>NZ_CP150351.1:6387500-11327500 GCF_051521425.1 Sorangium sp. So ce834 | reverse complement strand
AGACCACGAGGTTGATAGGCCGGGTGTGGAAGCCGAGCAATCGGCGGAGCTAACCGGTACTAATAGGTCGTGCGGCTTGACCATACTTCTAAGGCAAACATCGAAGCATCGCGCCCGGAGTTCGGGTGACGAGCAGCGTGACACAGCTGGCCCTGCGTAAAAGAGTAGAGCGCCGCGAAAGCGGGCTCCGCAGGGTTCCGATTGGACGCACCCACAAGTTTCCGGTGGTGATATCGAGAAGGTCACACCCGATCCCATACCGAACTCGGAAGTTAAGCTTCTTGGAGCCGATGGTACTGCCAGGGCAACCTGGTGGGAGAGTAGGACGCCGCCGGGATTTTCTTCGAACCTGCGCATGGTGCGAGCCATGCGCAGGTTTTTTTTTGTTCTGGGTCCTGCTGGGCCTCGGGAGCTGCCGGCGGACGCGGCAACGGGGCCGATCTCGGCTTCCGGGGAGCGTGTCGGCGGCGGCGGAGCCGGGCGGGGGAAGGGCGTTCTGAGCAGCCCGGCCCCCAGCGGGGGTGCTCGCCGGGCGGCGCTGCGAGAGCCGAACTCGCCTGGGACGTTTCATCCCCGGCGCGCTGCGCACGCCGGAGATGAAACGTCAGTCGGGCTCAGACACCGGCTCTCGCAGCGCCGCCCGGCGAGCACCCCCGCTGGGGGCCTACCGTCCGTCAGAACGGCGATGGTGGTGGGGATCGACGGACCCGCGCTGATGCTGAGCTCGTCCGCTGAGGGCTGAGCTCGGTCGCTGGATAGCCGTTCGTCCAGGAGAGCTGTTTCGGCGGCGCAGCAGGCCCCACAGTTTCGCCGCACGATCGGAGATCGTGCTGGTGGTCGTGGACGTCCGACCGGCATGTCGACAGCGGTGCGCTTCGCGGGCTCGGTCCAGACAGCGACGGGGCAGCGGCGGTACCGCTGCCGTCGCGGGCGTGGTCAGTGGGGGCGCTCGGCTGCGCGCCTCGGGCCGTAGCTGCGCAGAAGAATGAGCCCCGCAAGGACGACCAGGGCGGCGATCTGGAGCTGAAACGGGATCTGCTGGACCCACTCCTCCTCATCGATGCCGATCGTGGCCAGCACCAGGCCGAGCAGGCCGCCCACGGCCTCGCCAGCCCGGCTGACCGTCGTCGCTGGGCCGCTCGCCACCGCCTCGTGCGAGAGGGCATGCAAGAGAAGGCCCGCGACGGCAGAGAGCAGCCAGGGCTCGACCGCCTCAAAGTGCTCCACATCGACGAGCCGCGTCGCGAAGGCGCCAACCACCGTGGCGAGCGCAATGCCCGCGAGCGCCGCGCTCATGGCGCCCTTGCCGCCTGTACCAGCCCTCACCTCGAGGACCTGGATCGCCACCACCATGGCGAGCGGCACCGTGTGCGCCGCCAGCGCGAGCACGACAGGCAGCGTCAACTGACCTACCCGCGAGAGCGACGCCACCGCCGCACCCTCGCCGAACTGATGCGCCAGCACCGCGGCATACCCCATCGCAAGCGCCGTCGTGGGCGTCCGGTGAGCGCCCGCCTCGCCGATCACGAGGCGCTCGAGCATGGCCGGCGCCAGGAAGCCCGCCACCGCCGCGATCGACGCAGGCCAGCCAATCTCGCCGAGCGCCTCCGGCAAGAGATGCAGCAACGCTATCGACGCCGCCCCCACCAGGGCGAACGTCCGGAGCGCAGACATCGCGCCCTCGCTGCGGTGACGGAAGAGCGCCGCAATGCCGCCCAGCATGACGGCCAGCGCGAGGAGCGAGACGCCGAACGCCAGCGACACAGGCGCCCTCCTAGCACGGATCGACCACGAAACGGCGCCGAGCCGTGCATCTTGTGTGGAGCGCTACGAATAGGGGAGGTCGTGGCGGCCCGCGCGGAGGATCAGATCGCCGACGAGGGCGGTCCAGCCGGTCTGGTGCGAGGCGCCGAGCCCGGCGCCGGTGTCGCCGTGGAAGTACTCGAAGAAGAAGAGACGATCCCGGAACTGCGGGTCGTGCTGGAAGAGCGCGTGCTCGCCGTGGACCGGGCGGCGACCCTCGCGATCGCGCTCGAAGATCGCGATCAGACGCCGCTCTAGCTCGTGCGCGCCGTCGCGGAGCGTGCGAGGGCCGTGGCTGCCGATCGAAGGGATCGTGAGCACGTCGCCGAAGCCGTGATCGAGCCGGAGCAGCGAGCGGTAGAGCAGATAGCCGAGCGGGAACCAGATCGGGCCGCGCCAGTTGGAGTTGCCTCCCTTCATGCGCGTGATCGACTCGCCGGGCTCGTAACCGACCGTGTACTGCGCATGGCAGGGCTCCAGCCCGAGCGAGACGGGCGCGGCCGCGTGCTCCTTCGAGAGCGAGCGCGGGCCGAACGGCGAGAGGAACTTGTCCTCGTCGAACAGGTGCGCGAGCACCCGCTCGAGGCGCCCCGGCGTCACCGCAGAGAGCACCTGCCGGCCGTCCGGGCGCACCGTGATCGCCTCGGCCAGCGCGGGGTTCTTGCGGAGGAACCACTCGGTCCGGCGCCGGAAGTTCGCGAGCTTGCCGTAGATCTCCGGCGTGATCACGTGCACGGCGCAGAGCGGGATGAGGCCCACGGCCGACCGGATCTTCACGTGCCGCGGCTTCCCGCCGACGGTCAGGATGTCGAAGTAGAAGCCTTCCTCCTCGGACCAGAGCGGCAGCCTGCCGCCCTGCGCGTGGTGGAGCGCGTGCGCGATCCGCAGGAAATGCTCGAAGAACTTGCTGGCAAGATCCTCGTACGCGGAGTTGTCGAGCGCGAGCTCGAGCGCGATGCGCATGAGGTCGAGGCAGTACATCGCCATCCACGCGGTGGCGTCCGCCTGCTCCAGGCGCATCCCGGGCGCGAGCCGCTCGCTGCGATCGAAGAGGGAGATGTTGTCGAGGCCGAGGAACCCGCCCTCGAACACGTTGTGCCCCTCGGCGTCACGCTTGTTGACCCACCAGGCGAAGTTGATGAGGAGCTTGTGGAACACCCGCTCCAGGAACACACGGTCGCCCTCGCCCCGCTGCTTCCGCTCGATCTTGTAGAGCTGGTAGGTCGCCCAGGCGTGCACCGGCGGGTTCAAGTCCGAGAACTCCCACTCGTACGCGGGCAGCTGGCCGTTCGGGTGCTGGTACCACTCCTTGACCATCAGCTTCAGCTGGGCCTTCGCGAGGTCGATGTCGAGCGAGGCCAGCGCGATCGCGTGGAAGGCGAGATCCCAGGCCGCGAACCAGGGGTACTCCCACTTGTCCGGCATCGAGATGACGTCGGCGACCGAGACGTGACGCCACTGGCCGTTGCGGCCCGAGAGCCGCTCGGGCGGCGGCGCATCGACGTCGCCGCGGAGCCAGGTGTCGACGTCGTAGTGATAGAACTGCATCGTCCAGAAGAGCCCCGCCGCCGCCTGCCGCTGGATGGCGCGGCGATCCTCGGACAGATGAGGGCCCTGGACGGCGAGATAGTACTCGTCCGCCTCCCGGCGGCGCGCCTCCACGAGCTCGTCCACGAACTCGAACGGCCGCTCCACCGGGTCCGGAGCGAGCCGGAGCAGGATCCGCCTGCGCTCGCCGGCCGGCACCTCGAGGCGGTGCCAGCTCGCGGCCTTGGTGCCGCGCAGCTCGGGGTTCACCCGCGACGCGTCGCCGTGGATGACCCGGTGATGGAACGCGTCCTTCACGTAGGGCGTCCGCGAGGGGGCGCCGTAGAGCCGCTCGAGGTTCGTCTCGTTGTTGGTGAAGAGCAGCTCGGGGCTGCCCTCGATGTAGAGGTGATGCGCGCCGTGCTCGGGGTGCGCCGCGCGCAGCATCACGTGGCCAGGGCCGCTCTGCATGGCCCGGATCTCCGGGACCGGACCGGGAGGGTCGCTCCACGACCAGGTGTTGCGGAACCAGAGGTGCGGCAGCACGTGGATCGGCGCGGGCTCCGGGCCGCGGTTCACCACCGTGATGACCATGAAGATGTCGCTCGGGCTCCGCTTCGCGTACTCGACGATGACATCGAAGTAGCGATCGCCGTCGAAGGCGCCGAGATCGGGGAGATCGACCTCGCCCTCCGAGAGGCCCCGCTCGCGCGCGGCAGCGACGAGCGCTCCGTACGGGAACTCGCGCTGCGGGTACCGGTAGAGGTAACGCAGGTAGCTGGAGGTCGGCGTCGCGTCCTCGTAGTAGTAGATCTCCTTGACGTCCTCGCCGTGGTTGCCTTCGGGCCCCGTCAGGCCGAAGGCCCGCTCCTTCAGGATCGGATCCTTCTCGTTCCAGACGGCGACGGCGAGGCACAGGATCTGGTGGCGATCGCAGATGCCGCCGAGGCCGTCCTCGTTCCAGCGATAGGCGCGGCTCCGGGCGTGCTCGTGCGGGAAATGCGCCCAGGCGTCCCCGTTCGCGCTGTAGTCCTCGCGCACCGTCCCCCAGGCGCGCTCCGACAGGTAAGGGCCCCAGTGCTTCCAGCGCAAGACGCGCTCGCGCTCCTCTTCGAGGCGGCGGTGCTCGGCGGTCAGCGCGGCGCGGGCGGTCCTCGTCATGCACGCCACGGTAGGCGACCCGGACGGAGGCGTCGAGCCCACGGCCTCCGCGCGAGCGGCGCTACTCGGTGCGCTTGATGATGTGGAACCCGAACGGGGTCTCGACGACCTCGCTCACCTCGCCGACCTTCAGGGCAAAGGCGACGTCGGCGAAGCCCTTCACCATCACGCCGCGCTCGAACACCCCGAGGTCGCCGCCGCGCTCCTTGGCGCCAGGCTCGTCGCTGTACTCGGCGACCACGTCCTCGAAGGCCGCCCCGCCACGGATCTTGAGGAGCGCCTCCTGGGCGCGCGCGCGCGCCTCGTCGCGCGTGCGGCGTACGCCCTCGGGCCTGCTCTTCGAGCCGTCGTGCATGACGAGGATGTGCCGCGCGCCGATCTGCTTCGGCTGGCTCGCCACGATCGCCCGCTCCCGCTCGAGCGCCGCGTCCTCCTCGGCCGCCCGGATCGGCGCGGAGACCGCGAGGCCGCCGCCGACCCAGGACGGCGAGGTGGCCAGCGTCCCGCAGGCGGTCGCGCCGAGGAGCGCGAGGGGAGAGCACGCCGAGAGCGCGCGGACCAGCACGGCGCGGAGAGCAAGGCTACGCATCGGCGCGGAGACTGCCGCGGGAGGGATGCGCCGGCAACCCTTCCGGGCCGCGCCCGGGGCCGCTCAGCGCAGCACCATCACCGGGACGAAGGCCCACCCGCCCGCGGCAACGCTCACCCGGGCGCGCCGCACCTCGCCCCGGGCGCTCACGACGACCTCGTGCGTGCCCGCGGGGACGCGGGTGCGCGCGATCGCGATGCGCGCGGGGAGCGTGGACCAGCCGCGCGTGTCCGGCGTGTCGAGGGCGGTCAGCGTCGCGCTCGTGAGCAGGCCGACGAGCAGGCCCAGCGGCCCGGAGTCCTCCGCGGCCGCCTCGGTGGCGCCCTGGGCCGCCTCGCCCGCGGCGACGCGGGCGAGCGTCCGCGTGATGGCCGACAGGATGATCGTGCCCTCGCTCGTCTTCCAGGCCGAGCGCACCTGCGCCTCGATGTCGAGGGCTTGCTCCAGCGGCTGGGAGCGCCCATCCAGCTTCAGGGTCGGGATCGCGTAGCCGCCCTTGCCCCGGGCGAGCGTCGGGTAGTTGACCCACGTCACGAGCCCCTTCGCCGCGAGCTCGTTGGCCCGCGCGCGATCGGTCGGGCTGATGTCGTCGGCGACGAGCGTGAGCGCGAGCCCGATCGGCAAGCGCTGCGGCATCTTCTGCGGCACGCGCCCGAAGCCGACGACGACCACGAGCTCCGCCTCGCCGGCCTCGTCGAGCGGCGGCGGCGGCTCCACGCCCTCGATCAGGGCGGCGATGCGGGGCGTCCTCGGCTCGCCGCGCGTGAGCGCGCGCAGCGGGGCGCGGAGCGACGGATACGGCCCGTGGCGGAGCGCGTCGTCGTAGTAGAGGAGCGCCTCGTCGAGCTGACCGCTCTTCTCGAAGGCGAAGCCGGCGAGGTAGCTCCCGAGGCCGATGAGCGCCGTCTCGCCCTCGTGATCGCGCAGGTACTTCTGCATCACGACGAGGCGGCGGGCCTCGACCCTGGCCCCGCTGAGGTCGCGCTGGGCCAGGTAGTTCATCATGTTGATGGTGTTGATGAGCAGCTTCTCGTGCGCAGGCGCCTTGTACGGGCCCGCGTCGTCCGAGAAGAGATACTTGCCGAGCTCGGCGGCGGCCCCGCGCGACATGTCGAGCAGGTCGATCGACTTGTCCGCCGCCCCGAGATCGCGCGCGGACAGCTCGTAGCGGTCCATGCCGAGGAGGATGTTGCCGCGGTCGAGCAGGAGGAGCGCGTTGTCGCCCGTGAGCGCCGGAAGCTCGGCCGCGCTCTCGACCTCCATCTGCTCGTTCAGCGCGGCCACCGCCTCCGCGGGCGCCCCGCGGTCGAGCGCGGCGAGCGCGGTGCGCACGCGATCTTCGTGGCCGGCGCAGGCGGCCTGTCCGACGCCGAGGAGCAGCGCGAGAGGCAGAAGGACCGCGCGCCCGCGCCCCCGGAGGCTCGCGTGCCGCCAGCGCATCACTCCTGGATGAGCGCCTTGGTGAAGGCGGCTTTGTTCTGCCAGGCCACCGCGCTCGTGGCGACCTCGATGAGCTGCATGAACATGAAGTACTGGACGCGGCGCTCGTCCTCGGTGCGCTCGTCGGAGGTGAAGACCTTGCCGGTGATGTAGTACTTCGCGCCGAGCTGGCGGTTGTACTCGGCGATGTGGTCCGGATCGAACCCGCCGCCGTGCTGCTTCTCGATCTCGGCGATCATCTGCTGCTGGCGCTCGACGCTCACCACGGTGACGAGGCCCGTGTTGACCATGTACGTCTCGATGTCCGACAGGAGCGCCTGGAGCTGGCTGTCGATGTGCTCGCTCGTCTGGTTCGACAGCGGGTAGATGGCGAGCGTGGGCCGCGAGCCCTCCTGCGCCCACGCCTTCGCGATGGGAGAGGCCATCAGCGACTTCAGGTTCTCGTGGAGGAGCTGCTCGATGTCGCGCTTGTCGATCCCCGTGCTCATCGCGGCGTCGTCGAGCCCCTCGACCTGGTTGCCGCGCACGTAGGTCGGCCCGCAGCCGAGGGACGTCGAGGCGAGCGCGAGCGCCGCGAGGAGCGCGGCCGGACGGATGATGGGCGAGCTGGGCATGGACACTCCGCAGGGTCTGGACGGGCGCATCCTAGCAGGCGAGGTGTGCGTCGGAGCGTCGATCAGGCGGAAATCGTGCTCCGCCGCGCGGCGCGCGCCGGCGCAGCCGCCGTCCCGGCGCGCTTCAGCGCGAGCAGCGCGACGAGCGCGAAGAGCGCGCGCGCGGAGCCGGCCCCGCCCCCGGCGACGGGGCCGTGGGCGCACGAGAGCCAGCGCTCGTCGAGCGGCCGACGCGACGGCGAACGCTCCGCCGAGCCGTGCGCCGTGGCCCACCAGGGAGCGCTGTAATCGCCGGCGTCGGCGGCGCGCGCCGCCTCGGCGACGAGCCAGTCGCGATGGGCGATCAGCCCTCCGTAGATGGGGTCGGAGCAGCCGGACGGCCCGCGCGAGGTCACGCCGATGATCCGCCCGGCGCCGTCGAGCGCGGGTCCGCCCGAGTCGCCGCTGCAGATGCCGCTCTCGCCGCGCCACTCGCTGCCCGTGACGCGCTCCTGCGTCCCGCACCCGTAGCCGACGCACTCGACGTGGAGCCCGTCGCGGCGCCGGCGCGCGCCGCCGTCGCGCGCCCTGCCCTCCGTGTCGCCGAAGCCGATCGCCGAGTAGACCTCGCTCTCCTCGGGCGGCCGGTCGAGGCGGGGCGCGAGGGGCGTGACGTCGCTGCTCGGGACCGGCGAGGCGAGGACGATGAGCGCGAGATCGCGGCCGCACACGGCGTTGCCGTCGGGCGGGCTGAGCACCGCGCGCGCGGCGAGCCACGGCGCGCCGCCGGCCCACATGGCCCGGCCGAGGGTGGCGTAGACCTGCGAGGCGTCGACCGGCTCACCGAACGCCGCCGTCCTGCAGGAGATGAGCTTCGGCGCCTCGGCGATGCAGTGCTGCGCCGTGAGCACCAGGTCGGGCGCGATCAGGGTGCTCGAGCAGGTCCGCGCGACGCGGCCCTTCCGATCCGTGATGATCAGCCCGGCGACCGCGCGATCTCCCGTGTCGGGATAGCCTCCCTTGATCTCCAGCGCAGCCTCGTCCGCGTCCTCCCCGCGCGCGGGAGGCTCGCCCGCGTCGCCCGCGCAGCCGGCCAGCGCGGCGGCGGCGAGGAGGTATCCAGCTCGGGTACACCACGCGGTGCTGTTCCGGCACACGGCCAGCCGCCGTTGCACGGCACCTGCCAGCCTGGGCTGTGCATGGGCCGCGTTCCTCGAGGCAGGAGAGGATTGCTTCCGAGGAAGCTCACGCGCCCGCCGAGCTGCGCCGCGCTGTGGTGGGCGCTGCGGCCGGCGCGCCGATCGGGCTCACGTGGATCCGAGCGCCCGACCTCGGCGCCGGCAGGGAGCCAGAGGCTCCGCGATCGATCCTCTCGTGAAGGGACGATGGGCGAGCGCGGAGCGTCGGGATCCGCGAAGAGCCGCCTCGCGCCGCCCGCTGGGAGCGTCCGTTCGCGACGTCGCAGCAGCGCCGGCGCTCGTTCTCCCAGGGCGGCGCCGGAGCGTCAGCCGACGACGATGTTCACGATCTTCCCGGCCACGTAGATGAACTTCTTCACCTGCTTGCCGGCGGCGAGGGCGGCCACGCTCTCCAGGCCGAACGCGGCGGAGCGGGCCTCCTCCTCGGAGGCCGCCTTCGCCAGCATCACCCGGCCGCGGACCTTGCCGTTCACCTGCACCGGGATCTCGAGGACGTCATCGATGCAGAGCGCCTCGTCGTACGTCGGCCAGGGCTCGTAGGCGAGCGAGCGCTGATGCCCCGTGAGCCGCCACAGCTCCTCCGCGAGGTGCGGCGCGAACGGCGAGACGAGGAGGATCAGCCGGAGCACCGCCTCGCGCGGCGGCGAGGGCAGCGAGCTCAGGTGGTTCACGAAGACCATCATCGCGGAGATGGCGGTGTTGAACGCCATGGCCTCGACGTCACCGGTCACCTTCTTGATGGTCCTGTGGAGCTGCCGGCTCGTCGCGTCGTCCATCACGTCCGAGAGCGGCCGCGTGCACGTCGCGAAGACGCGATCCCGGAACCGGACCACCCCCTGGATCTGGGCCGATTGCCAGGGCTTCACGGCCTCGAGCGGGCCCATGAACATCTCGTAGAGCCGCAGCACGTCGGCGCCGTAGGCCCGCACGATGTCGTCGGGGTTGATCACGTTGCCCCGCGACTTCGACATCTTCTCGTTGTCCTCGCCGAGGATCATGCCCTGATGGACGAGCTTCATGAACGGCTCGGGGTGCTTCACGTGGCCGAGGTCGAACAGCACCTTGTGCCAGAAGCGCGCGTAGAGGAGGTGCAGCACGCCGTGCTCCGCGCCGCCGACGTAGAGGTCGACCGGCATCCACGCGTCGTACGCCGCCTGCGAGAACGGCTCGGCGTCGTTCTGCGGGTCGAGGAAGCGCAGGTAGTACCAGCACGACCCCGCCCACTGCGGCATCGTGTTCGTCTCGCGCGCGTACCACGCGCCGTCCTTCTGGAAGAACCGCCAGTCCACCGCGCGCGCCAGCGGACCGGCCGGATCGTCGCCAGGCCGGAAGTCGGCGAGCGGCGGCAGCTCGAGCGGCAGGCTGGCCTCGTCCACCGCGATCGGCTGGTCGTAGCGGATCGTGTGCGCGTCGCCCTTCCTGGGATCTCCGCCGGGATCGGCGAGCTCGACGGGGAAGTAGATGGGAATCGGCTCGCCCCAGTAGCGCTGGCGCGAGAAGACCCAGTCGCGCAGCTTGTAGTTCACCTCGCGCTTGCCGCGGCCGAGCGCCTCGAGGCGCTCGATGACCGCGCGCTTGCACTCCTCCGTCGTGAGCCCGTCGAACTCGCCGCTCCGGACCGCGACGCCCGGGTCGACGTAGGCGGCCTCGATCTGATCGTGCAGGGCGCCGTCGGGGCTCACCACCTCGACGATGGGCAGCCCGTACGCGCGGGCGAAGGCGAAGTCGCGCTCGTCGTGCCCGGGCACGGCCATCACGGCGCCGGTGCCGTAGCCGCCGAGCACGTAGTCCGCGACCCAGATCGGCACCTCGGCGCCCGTGATCGGATGCACGGCGAACAGGCCCGTGTCGACGCCGGTCTTCTCCTTCGCGGCCCCGGCGAGGCGCTCGCGATCGCTCTTGCTGGACGCCGCGGCGACGTACGCGCGCACGGCCTCGCGGCGCGGCTCGGACGTGCTGCCCTCGGTCGAGGTGAGCCAGCTGGTGAGCGGGTGCTCGGGCGCGAGCACGACGTAGGTGACGCCCATCAGCGTGTCGGGGCGGGTCGTGAACACGCTCACCGAGCCCTGGCTCCACGCCTTGACCTCGAACGTGATCAGGGCGCCCTCCGAGCGGCCGATCCAGGCGCGCTGCATCGCGACCGTCCCCTCGGGCCAGTCGAGCAGGCGGAGATCCTCCGCCAGGCGGTCGGCGTAGGCGGTGATGCGGAGCATCCATTGGCGGAGCGGCGTCTTGTAGACCGGGTGGTTGCCGCGCTCGCTCTTGCCGTCGATCACCTCCTCGTTCGCGAGGACGGTGCCGAGCGCCGGGCACCAGTTGACGCTCACCTCGTCCTGGTACGCGAGGCCCTTCTTGAAGAGCTGGAGGAAGATCCACTGCGTCCAGCGCACGTAGCGTGGATCGGTCGTGGCGAGCTCTCGCGACCAGTCGTAGCTGAAGCCCAGCATCTTGAGCTGGCGCTTGAACGTCGCGATGTTCCGCGCCGTGGTGTCGGCCGGGTGCGTGCCGGTCTCGATGGCGTGCTGCTCGGCCGGGAGGCCGAAGGCGTCCCAGCCCATCACGTGCAGCACGTCGATCCCGCGCATGCGGTAGTAGCGCGACACGATGTCGGTCGCCGTGTACCCCTCGGGGTGGCCGACGTGCAGCCCCGAGCCCGAGGGGTAGGGGAACATGTCGAGCACGTAGCGCTTCTCGCGCGCGCCGCCCGCGCTGCGGACGGCGCGGAAGGTCTCGCCCTCCTCCCACGCGCGCTGCCAGTGCGGCTCGACCGCGGCGTGATCGTAGCGCGCGGGCTCGCGCGGCTCGTTGGAAGAAGGTCCGGTGGACGTGCGGGGGCCCATCGTCTCGGCGGCCATAGCGCGACGAGCCATAGCACTGTGCTGCCGCGATCGACAGCCGCCCTGCGGCGGCACGAGCCCGCGTCCCCGCGGGCTCGCCGTCACCCGTCCGCGGCGCGCGCCCCGCCATGTCGAGAGTTCCCGGCAAGCGTGGACAGCCCCCTGGGTGCGAGCTCTGCCGTCGGACGCGCCCGCGAGCCTCCGTGCCGGCTGCTGACGGCGCGCGCGTCCCCGCGCTCTGGATGCGGGCGCGCCGCGGGCCGGGGACGTGGTCCGCTCCGCGCAGGGCGGAGGACGAGGTCCATCTTCGACAGGCCGAGCCCCGGGAAGCGCGCCGCGCTGTTCCTTCGTCCGCAACGGGCGGCGTGGTCGCGCCGCGGCGCTGCGCATCCGCGGCGCAGCGCCGCCTCAGGGGCGGGGCGACGCGTCAGAAGGATGGCCGGACGCCGAGACTTGGGGGTAGATTGAGAGCGCTGTTCCGCTTCAGTGTGAGGCGGAGGGGCCGCGTTGGCGGTCTCTCCGGGGCGCGCGGATGACCGACAAACACGTTCCATGGGGAGCCCCCGAGGGTGAGATGGCGGCGCAGTCAGGCCGGCCGCTCGCATCTACGCATGCATCGGGGATCCCTTTCCGGCCGTTGCCCGTGGCGCCGCTGATGGCGCCCGGGGCCCTCCGCCCGCTCTCCACCCAGTACGCGCTCAGCCCTCAGCTTCAGCAGCACAGCCCACCCGGCTTCGCCGGACCGGCGCCCTCGGCGGCCGGGCTCGCCGGGCCCGCCGCCCCCGGGGCGGCGTATCCCGGACCGGCGCCGTCGGCGCCCGCGTTCGCAGCGCCCGCGCCGTCGCCACCCGCGTTCGCAGCGCCCGCGCCGTCGGCGCCTGGCCTCGCTGGGCCGGCGTCGTCGACGCCCGAGTTTTCCGCGCCCGCCTCCCCTCCGGCGGCGGCGAGGTCCGGCTACACCCAGCCGCCCGCGGGGAACGTCTCGGCGCGCGGAGGGACCCTCCCGCCCGGGCTCGTCTCGCAGCAGGACGTGCTGTCGGCCAGCGGCGTCTTTTCTGCGAGCGGCCTCCCGTTCATCTCGGCGCCGCCGCCGTCGGATCCGGCGCCCCCGAGCCAGATGTCGTTCCAGCCGGCGCCAAACACGGAGCGGATGCTGGCCGCGAACGCGGCGCAGCCGCCCCCTCCGGCGGCGCCGCCGGCCTTCGCGGGCCCGGGCTTCGGTTCCGCGGGCCCCGCTGTCCAGGAGGCCGGGCGCATGCCGCTGCCCTCGCTGCACGCGGGCGTTCAGGCGCCAGCTGGGCCGCCCTCGGCCGCTGCGCCCGCGCCGGCTCCGGCCATGGGCGCAGCGCCCGCCGCGGCGGCGCCCGGCGCGCCGCCGGCGGGCGGCGGGTGGGACGGCGCGGCCGCCGCGGGCGCGCCGCAAGCCGCCGGCGGCTGGGACGGCGCGGCGGCGGCCGGCGCGCCCCAGGCGGCTCACGCGGCGATGCCGCCCGCGGAGAGCCCGTGGGCCACCACGTCGGCGCGGCTCGAGCTGCCGGCGCTCCCGTCGAACTTCGTGCAGGAGCGCGCGGAGCCGCAGAAGCCGCCCGCCGTGACGGCGCCGCGCCGCGAGGGCGGCAGGACGCTCATCATCGTGCTCAGCGTGATCCTGGCGATCGCCCTCCTTGCGCTCGTCGGGATCACGCTGTGGCAGAGCATGCGCGGCGGCGGGCCCATCGCGATCGACTACACCGAGCCGCCCCCGACGACCGCCGAGACATCAGCCGAGCCCACCCCGAGCGCGACCGCAGCGCCCACCGCGACCGCGGCCCCCCGGCCAGCCGCGCGCCCGCGGCCGAAGGGCGACGACATCTACGACGAGATCGACAAGGAAAAGACCCGGCGCTGAGGCGGCTCGACGCGCGCGAGGGCCGCGCGCCGGCGATTCGTTGGCCCTGCGCCCCGTTCCATGCTGGTGATCGCCCGCGATGGCGACGCCGATCCCGCAGAATTTTGCCCCCTTCACCCTCGACGAGCTGGCGCGCGCGACCGGCGGGCGCGTGTTGAGGGCCGGGCCGGCGGCGCGGGGCATCTCGACGGACAGCCGCACGATCGCGCCCGGCGCGGCGTTCGTCGCGCTCACCGGCGAGACCTTCGACGGCCATCGGTTCATCGGCGCCGCGGCGCAGCGCGGGGCGGCCGCGTTCGTCGTCTCCCGGGAGGTGGACCTGCCGCCCGGAGGCGGCGCGGTGCTCGTGGAGGACGGGCTCGCGGCGCTCGGGGCGCTGGCCAGCGCGCACCGCGAGCGGTGGCGCGGGGGCGCGCACCCGGACGGGCCGCGGGCGATCGTCGCGATCGGCGGCTCCGCCGGCAAGACGACGACGACGCGGACCATCGCGGCGCTGCTCGCGGGCGCGGGCCGCGGCGACGTGCACGCGACCGCGGGCAACCTGAACAACGCCATCGGGCTGCCGATGACGTTGCTCGGGCTGGAGGACCGCCATCGCTTCGCCGTCGTCGAGATCGGCACGAACCACCGCGGCGAGGTCGCGGCCCTCGCGCGGATCGCGGGGGCGGACCTCGCCGTGCTGACGTCCATCGGCATCGAGCACACCGAGGGGCTCGGCACGCTGGAGGACGTCGCCGCCGAGGAAGGGGACCTGCTCGCCGCCCTGCCGGCCGACGGGGTCGCCCTCGGCAACGGCGACGACGCGAAGGTGGTCGAGCAGCTCGATCGCGCCGGCGCCGCGCGGCGGATCACCTACGGGTTCGGCGAGCGCGCGCAGATCCGGATCGCGGGGCGACGGCCGGTCGGGGTGCGCGGCACCTCGGTGCGGATCGAGCGGGGAGGGGAGGCGCTGGAGATCGTGGTCCCGCTGCTCGGGGAGGCCGGGGCGCTGGCCGCGGCGGCGGCCGTCGTTGCGGTGGAGGAGGCGCTCGGCGAGCGGCTCTCGACGGAGCGGGCGGCCCGCGCCGCCGCGGGGCTCGCGCCGCCGGGGGACGGGCGGCTGTCGGTCCGCGAGCTGCCGGACGGCACCGTGGTCATCGACGACAGCTACAACGCGAACCCCCTGTCGATGCGCTCGTCGCTCAGGACGGCGGTCGAGCTGGCCGAGGCGCTCGGGAAGCGGCTGGTCCTGCTGCTCGGCGAGATGCGCGAGCTCGGCGCGCTCGCGGCGGCGGAGCACGACGCGCTCGGCGAGGCGGTCGGCGCCGCGCGCCCCGCCGCGCTGGTCGCCGTCGGCGGCGAGGCGGCGCGGATCGCGCGCGCCGCCGAGGCGGCCGGCGTGCGAGCGTGGTTCGCCGGCGACGCGAGCGCCGCCGCGAGCCGGGCGCTTCAGATCGTCGAGCGCGGCGATCTGGTCCTCGTGAAGGGCTCGCGCGGGATCAGGATGGAGCGGATCGTAGAAGAGCTCGCCGGGCGCGGCGCCGGCGCCTCGCCCTGAGCGCGCGCCTCGCGGGCGCTCGCCCGACGGGCGCGCGGTCACGCGCCGAGCGCGGCCCGCGCCTCGGCGACCGACTGGCCGAGCAGGACCTTCGCCTCCTCGTTGCTGCAGAAGGATCGCGAGATCATGCGATCGACGTACAGCGTGCCGCGGAGGTGATCGACCTCGTGCTGGAGGATCCGGGCGGGCCACCCAGTCGCCTGCCAGCGGACCTCCTTGCCGTCCGCGTCCACGCCGCTCACCTCGACCGACAGATCCCGCTCGACCAGCGCCATGTAGCCCGGAACGCTCAGGCAGCCCTCGAAGAACGTCGCCCGCCCAGCGCCCGCCGCGTCGGCCGCCCCCGGCAGCGACGGCGCGAGGACCTTCAGCGTCGGGTTGACGATCACCTGCAGCGGGAAGGGCACGCGGCCGCGCTCGGCGCGCTGCTCCGGCGTGAGGCGGGACATCAGCGCCTCGCTATCCTCGAGCACGATCACCTGCTGGCCGACGCCGATCTGCGGCGCCGCGAGCCCGACGCCGGGCGCCTGGCGCATGACCGCGACCATCGTCGAGACGAGCTGCTTGAGCTGCTTCGTCCCGATCTCCTCGGGCGGGACGGGCGCGGCGGGCTTCCGCAGGACGGCTCTGCCTGCGAGGACGATCGGGGGGAGCTCCATGCCGCCGGGATGAACCGGCGCGCCCGCGGGCGCAAGCGCCGCCGGCGGGGGCGCGGCGCGCGCGATGTCCTCGCGGCGGGGCGGGTGTGAGGGTAGAGGAGCGGCCCCGGGCCCGGCCCGGCTCGCCATGGCAGCGCCCCCTCCGCCCTCGCCGGCCCGCGCACGCGCCCCGCGCCGGCCTCTCCGCCTCGCCGTCGCGCTCGCCCTCGCGGCGCTGACGCTCGCCGCCTTCGCCGCCGTGACGCTGCGGCTACAGCTCGAGCCGAACGTCGCCTCGCTCCTGCCCGAGCGCGGCGACGCCGCCGCGTTGCGCCGGTACGTGCGCGGGTTCGGGGGCGGCGATCTCGGCGTCGTGATGGTCAAGGGGGACGACCCCGACGAGAGCGCCGCGGTGGCCGCCGAGATCGCGCGGGCCCTCGCGGCGCGCCCGACCGTGCAGCGCGCCGCCGATCGCATCGACGCCTCGCGCGCGCTCGATCCGTGGCTCGCCTTCCGGCACGCGGACGCGCGCGTGCGGGAGCGGCTCGCCGCCGCGCTCTCGCCCGAGGGGATGCGCGAGCGCCTCGCCGAGACGCGCGCCATGCTGCTCGCGCCGGGCGGCGGCGCCGCGGCCGAGGCGATCGCGGCCGACCCGCTGCGGCTCGCGCAGCTCGTCTTCGAGTCCGCGGACATCGGCTCCGGGGTGCGCACGCAGGCCGACGGCGCGTTCGCCACGGACGACGGCAAGGTGCACCTCGTCCTGGTGCAGCCGGCCGGGCAGGCGCTCCGCGGCGCCGACGCACGGGCCTTCGTCGCCGACGCGAACGCCGTCCTCGACCCGATCCGCGCGGCGCACCCGCGGCTCACGCTCGGGCTCACCGGCGGGCACGCCATCGCCGCGGCCACCGAGGAGATGCTCACGCGCGATCTCGCCGTCTCGAGCACGCTCTCGATGCTGCTCGCCTCCGCGGTCTTCGCGCTGCTCTTCCGCCGCATGCGCGCGCTCGCCGCGGTGATGCCGCCGCTCGTGCTCGGGACCGTCTGGACCGCGGGGCTCGCCACCGCGCTCCCGGGCGGGCTCAGCGCGATCGCGGTCGCCTTCATGTCGGTCGTCGTGGGCGTCGGCGTCGACACCGGCGTCCACGTCTACGCCGCGCTGCTCGAGGCGCGGCGCGAGGGCCTCGATCCGGAGGCGGCCGGTCGCGCCGCGAGGGCGCGGACCTTCCGCGCGGTGCTCGTCGCCGCCGTCACCGCGGCGGCGGCGTTCGGCGCGCTCGCGCTGTCGGACATCAACGCCCTCCGGCAGCTCGGCCTGCTGTGCGCCGCGGGCGAGGTGCTCACGGCGATCGCGATCGTCCTCGTGACGCCGGCCGTCGGCGCCTGGCTCGAGCGGGGGGCCCCGCCGCCCGACGCGCCGGCGCGCTGGCCCGACGGCCTCTACCGGCTCACCCGGACCCGGGGCCGCGCGCTCGCGCTCGCCGCGCTCGCGGCGCTCCCCATCGCGGCGGTCGCCCTCGGCGCCGCGCCGCCGCTCGCCGAGGCCATCGTCGCGATCCGGCCCGCCGAGCTCGAGCCGCTCAAGGTGCAGCAGGCGATCTTCGACGCGTTCGGCGGGCGGCGCGGGCAGTGGGTGGTGCTCCTCGCGGACGGCGAGCAGGAGCGCGCCCGCGCCCGGGCCGATCGCCTCGCGGAGCGCCTCGCCTCGATGAAGGCCGACGTGGAGGCCGTCGACGCGCTCACCGCGCTCGCGCCCGCCCCCTCGACGCAGGCCGCGCGGTTCGCCGCGCGCGACGCGCTCGACCTGCCCGCGAAGGCCGGCGAGCTCGAGCGGGCGCTCCGCGACACGGGCTTCGCGCCCGAGCGCTTCGCGGCGGTGCTGGACGGGATGCGCTCGCCGCCGCGGCAGGAGGTCACGCTCGCCGATCTCGAGCGCGGCCCCGCGTCCATCCTGCTCTCGCGCTACCTCGGCGCGGACGGGGGCGAGGCGCTCGTCGCGCTGTACGTCCGGCCCCGCGACGCCGGCTCGGTCGACCGGATCGAGCGCGCGATCCGCGAGGAGGACCCGAAGGCCATGCTCACCGGCTACACCCGGCTCGAGGCGTCGCTGCGCGAGACGCTCGCCCACGACATGCCGCGGATCGCGATCGTCGCCGGGGCGCTCGTGCTGCTGGCGCTCTCGGCCTCCCTCCGCAGCGTGCGGGACGTCGCGCTGGCCGCGCTCGTCGTCGCCTCCGAGATCTCGCTCGTGCTCCTGCTGATCCGGGCGATCGGCATCCCCCTGCACGCGTACGACGCGCTCGTCATCCCGGTGCTGCTCGGGATCACCGTGGACGAGGGCATGTTCCTGCTCCACCGCGCCCGCGACATCGAGGCGGCGGGCGGCGGCGACGCCGTGATCCGCGAGACGCTGCGCCACGAGGGGCCGGCGATCGCCGCCACCGCGCTGACCACGGCCGCGGGCTTCGCCGCGCTCGCGTTCTGCCGCTTCGACGGCCTCCGCGATCTGGGCCGGGTCGGCGCGCTCGGCAGCGCGGTCGGCCTCGTCGTCGCGCTCGTCGTGGTGCCGGCGGGGCTGCGGCTCTGGCCCCGACCCCACCGGCGCGCGTAACATCGTGGCGTTGTCGCCCCGGAGCCTCCTCCTCGTCGCCCTCCTCGCGCTCGCGCGCCCCGCCGCGGCGCAGCCGTCGCCGCCGCCCGCCGCGCCGCCGCGCCACGCCGCGCCGGCGCCCGCCCCGAAGCCGCCGCGCTCGGCCGTCGCGCGCGTCGTGGACGCGCTCGCGCGCTCGCTCGACCCCGTCCCCGGCCGCGTCCTCGTCACGGCCGGCCCGCTCGTCTCGGACGCGCCGGCGCCGCGCGGCGCCCAGCTCGCGGCCGCGCTCGCCGCCCACCTCGCCGGCAAGCTCGGCGCCGGCGCGCGCGCGCAGAAGGACCCGATCCCGCTGCCGCTCGCGCGCGAGGCCGCGCGCGACGACGCGGCGCTCGTCCACCTCGCCGTCGAGGTCGCGGCGGGTCGGCTGCGCGTCACGGTCGACGTGTACCCGGTGCCGCGCACCGTCTGGGCGCGCATCCGCGATCCGGAGCCGGGGCCGATCGCCCACGCGTACGCCGAGGCGCCCCTCGACGCGGAGGTCCGCAGCTACCTCGCGCCGGTCCCGCTCGTCGCCGCCCGGGTCGATCGCGCGAAGAACTTCGAGGGCGACGTCGTCGCCCTCGCGTGCGGGGATCTCGACGCCGACGGCGCGCTCGAGATCCTGAGCGTGAGCCGGCGGCGCGTGACCACGCTCCGCCTCCGCGGCGGCCGGGTCGTGCCGCTCGCGTCGCGCTCGTGGCCGGACGTGGTCGCCGTGCACCCGTCGCCGCTCCGCGAGCCGCTCGCGTTCGCCACGCTCGTCGAGCGCGAGCGGGACGGCGAGCCCGAGCCGCCGTTCGCCGACGTCGGGCTCACCGATCGCGCTCGCAGCGTCCGCTTCGACGGCAAGCTGAACGCGCTCGCCGAGCTCCCAGGGCTGGCGATCCCGGACGCGGGCGGCTCGGCCTGCACGACGGCGTGGGGGCCGCTCCTCACCGGCCCGCTCGCGCCGTGCGCCCCGGCCGATCCGCCGCCGGCGACGCCGGCGCTCGCCGGCCGGTACGACGCGCTCGCGTCGGCGCAGCTCCTGTCGGCCCGGGGCGAGCCGTTCACGGTCTGGGCGGCGCGCGAGCGCGGCGCGGTCGAGCTCCGGGACAGCGCGGGCCGCCGCAAGCTCGTGGGCAGCGCCGGGGCGCAGCTCGCGATCGGCGATCTCGATCAGGACGGCGAGCCCGAGCTGCTCGCCAGCCTCGACGTGCTCGATCCGCTCGAGGACGCCGTCGTCGTCTTTTCGTGGCGGCGCGATCACGGCGGCCCTTCCCGCGCCGCGCCCCCGGAGATCTTGCGCCTCCCGGCGCCGGCGGGGGTGCGCGCGCTCGCGGTCTGCCCGCCCGACGGGCCCGGGCGCGCCCCGTTCGCCGTCGCGACGGCCGACGAGATCTGGGTGGTGCGGTGAGCCGCTCGCTCCCGCGCCGCGCCTTCCTCGGCGGCGCCGGCGCGCTGCTCGGCGCCGCCGCCCTCCCGGGGCGCGCCCGCGCCATGGGGCGCACCCCGCTCGGCGGCCGCATCACGATGCACCTCCCGTGGCCGACGAGCTCGCTCGACCCGCACGACCTGAGCGATCCTGCCGCGGCCCTGTTCGCGTCGGCGATCGCCGACAGCCTCTACGGCCTGGACGCGTCCGGGAACCCTTACCCGACGCTCACGTCCGCGCTCCCGTCGCGCGAGGGCGACGCCGCGGTCGTGCGCCTCCGCGACGGGCTGCGCACCGCGCGCCTCGTCAAGCTCGACGGCCGCGACGTCGTGAGCTCGGTCGAGCGCGCCCGCGCTCGCGGCGCCGCCGCGGTGCTCGCCGACGTCCCGAGGCCCGAGCGGCACCCGAAGGATCCGCTCGCCGCCGTGTTCCCGCGCGCGGATCCCGCCCGCGTCGCCCGCGCGCTCGCGTCGCCGATGGTCGCGCTCCTGCCGCGCAGCTTCGACCCCGCGTCGCCGGACGGCACCGGCGCCTTCCGGGCCGACCTCGGCCCGCGGCAGATCACGCTGACGCGCAACGACGTCGCCGCGCGCGGCGCTGCCTTCCTCGACGCGATCGACGTGATCCGCTCGGAGGACCTCACGACGTCGCTGCGCGCGTTCGAGACCGAGCGCGACGACCTCGGGTGGCTCGGCGCCGGGCTGCACGCGAACCGCCGCGGCGCTGTCCGCTTCGATCTCGGCGTCGCCGGCTGGATCGTGCTGACCACCGGCCCGGAGGCCGGCCCCTTCGGTCAGCCCGGCGTCGCGCAGCGGCTGGTCGACGCGCTGCCGCCCGAGCGCCTCGCGCACCTCGGCCTCTCGGGTCTCCCCAGGGCGCACGGCGATCCCGCGTGGGGCGGTCCTCCGGCCGAGCTGCTCGTGGACGAATCCGCCGCGCACCTCGTCGAGGTCGCCGAGGCGGTCGCGCCGATCCTCTCGCGGCCCGGGCACGAGGTCACGGCAGAGCCCGTCTCGCGCGCGGAGCTCGGGCGCCGCCGCGCCCGCGGCAAGGCGGCGCTCGCGATCGAGCTCGTGCGCCCGCTCGGCCCCGGGCCTCTCCACGCGCTGCTCGCGCTCGCGACCGCCGACGACCGCGTCCGCGCGCTCGACCTCGCCCGCCACCCGCCCCGGCTCGCGCCCACCGCCGCGCCGCGCTCGCTGACCACGACGCTCCGCCTCGGCGTGATCGCCGAGGTCCGGATCGCGGGCGGCGTGCTGCCGGACGTCGCGCTCGCGCGCGCCGGGGGCGGCGAGGGCTGGGATCTCGGCGCCACGTTCCGTCGATCGGCCGGGCGTTGATGCGCCCGCCGACGGGGGCAGCAGGCGCGACCGACGGACGCAGCAGGTGCAACGGACGCGACCGACGCGACCGGCGCGTCCAATGCCAGCAGACGCTGCCGCATCGCGGCGGTTCGGTCGGGACGTCCGGGCGGGCGGTGCGCGGCTGCGCCGGCGGGAGGGGCTGCTTCCAGCGCTTGCGCCGGGGGGACATTTGGTTACTATCGGCTGGTCACGAACGTCACTGGCACTCGACACGACGCTTCTCTTCTCGGGGATCGCGGATTGATCGCGGACTGGACGACGCAACGTGTGGCGCACCGGGGGCTCCTCCCCAGCGCCGCCCTCCCTCGATCCCCCACGGCTCCATCGGGGCGGCAGGGCACTGTTCGGCACCGAAGCTGACGCATCTCGCAGAGCCGTGAAGTGAATCAGTGTCATGGGTACTCGCCTCTACGTTGGTAATCTCCCCTTCTCCGCCACCAAGGCCTCCGTGCAGGCTGCGTTTGCCCAAAGCGGCGAGGTGACGGATGTGCACATCGTGACCGACCGCGAGAGCGGGCAGTCGCGGGGTTTCGGGTTCGTCACGATGGGCACGCCTGAGCAGGCCCAGCAGGCGATCGAGCAGATGAACGGCGCCCTCATGGATGGCCGTCCGCTTCGCGTGAACGAGGCGGAGGAGCGGGTCCAGCGCGGCGGTGGCGGCGGCGGCGGCGGTTACGGCGGCGGCGGCGGCGGCGGTTACGGCGGCGGCGGCGGCGGCGGTGGCCGCGGCGGTCGTGGCGGTGGCGGCGGCGGTTACGGCGGCGGCGGCGGTGGTCGCGGCGGCCGCGGCGGTCGCGGCGGCGATCGTTACTGATCCGAGCTAGGACGACGTTCATGCGGCGGCGCTTCCCCAGGGAGGCGCCGCCGTTTTCGTTGGTGCGCTGCCCTCACCGCCGATGCCATCTCCCATTTCTTTGCAGCTCAAACCGTCTCCGCGGGCGATCTCGCTCTACTACTTCGGCATCTTCGCCGTCCTCGGCGTGTACCTGCCGCTGTTCCCGAGCTGGCTCGAGGGGCGGGGGGCCCGAGGCCTCGCGATGGGGGCGATCGCGGCGACGCTCCCCGCGATGGGGCTCGTCGCGCCGCCGGTGTTCGGCCTCATCGCCGACGCGCTCGGCGTGCGCGTGTGGCTGATCCGGGCGGCCTGCGCCGGCGCCCTCGCCGTGTTCGCGCTGCTCGCGCTGTCGTCGGCGCTCGGCGTCTCGCTCGGCTTCGGCGGGCTCTTCGCCGCGGCGCTCGCGTTCGCGTTCTTCCGCGCGCCGATGTTCACCATGGCCGACGTGGTCGCGCTCGAGGCGTCGCTGACCTCCGGGATCGCCTACGGCCGGCTCAGGCTCTGGGGCTCGATCAGCTTCGCGCTGATGGCGATCGCCAGCGGGGCGCTCATCGATCCGGCGCGGCCGGCGGCGTTCCCCGTCGCGATCACCGCCGCGCTGCTGGTCGCGTTCGCCCTCTCGTGGGCGCTCCCGGCGGGCGCCGAGGCGCCGCTCCAGCGCCTCGGCCAGCGAGGCGCCGCGCGGGGCGTGGAGGGCGCGGCGCGCGCGCCGGCCGCCGGCGGCTCCGTGCGCGAGCGCGCCCGCGCCCTCCTCCGGAGCCGCGACTTCCGCCTGTTCCTCGCGGCCTCGTTCCTGGCCCAGAGCGCGAACTCCTCCTACGACCTCTGTTACACGCTGCACCTGCGCGACGTCGGCTTCCCCGAGTCGCTGGTGGGGGTCGCGTGGGCCGTCGGCGTCGCGGGCGAGATCGCGCTCATGGCGTTCTCCGGCCCCCTGCTCCAGCGGTTCGCGCCGCCCGTGGCGCTCGCCGTCGCCTTCGCCGGCGCCTCGCTCCGCTGGGCCTTGCTCTCGTACGTGCGCTTCTGGCCCGCCCTGCTCGCGCTCCAGCCGCTCCACGCGGTCTCCTTCGCCATGATGTGGGTCGCCTCGCTCGCCTACACGCGAGATCGCGCTCCGCCGCAGATCCTCGCCACGGCGCAGGGGCTCTTTTCCGCAAGCGCCGGCGCTGGATCCGTCATCGGAATGCTGGCGTGGGGCGAGCTCTACAAGCGCGGCGGCGGCGCCCTCACGTTCGGCGTCGCCTCGATCACGGCCGCGATAGCATTCGTCCTGGCTGTGACCTTCGCGCGATCGACGCGGCGTTCATTGTCAGGGAGCTCAATTTTTTCTGTCGGCTCCCGGTGCCAGGAGTAACGTTACGTTTTCCGCAGCACGCGTAGGCGCGCGCGGGCATTACCTAAACGAGGCGAGCATGTGCGGGATCGTCGGATACGTTGGGTCGAAAAAGGCGGCGCCGATCATCGTCGAAGGGCTGCGCAAGCTGGAGTATCGGGGCTACGACTCGGCCGGCATTGCCATTCATGACGGCAAGGGCATCGAGATCGTCCGGACGCTCGGCAAGCTGATCAAGCTCAGCGAGGCGCTCGAGAAGCGGACCCTCGACGGCACCACGGGCATCGGCCACACCCGCTGGGCGACGCACGGCCGCCCGAGCGAGGTCAACGCCCACCCGCACTCCGCGGGCCCGGTGGCCGTCGTGCACAACGGCATCATCGAGAACCACGTGGCCATCCGGCAGCAGCTGGAGGGCCAGGGCGTCAAGTTCCTCTCCGACACGGATACCGAGATCGTCGCTCACCTCGTCCACCGCGAGCTCCAGAAGGGCGCCAAGTCGCTCTTCGAGGCCGTGCGCGGGGCGCTCCGGCAGGTCCACGGCGCCTACGCGATCGCGGTCGTCTCCCGCGACCAGCCCGACGTCATCGTCGCCGCCCGCTACGGCTCGCCGCTCGTCGTCGGCGTCGGCGAGAACGAGATGCTCTGCGGCAGCGACATCCCCGCGCTCCTCTCGCACACCCGCGACATGATCTTCCTCGAGGATGGAGACATCGTCGAGCTGCGCGCCGGCGGCGTCCGCATCGAGACCGTGGCCGGGAGCGACAAGGTCGAGCGGCGCGTGAAGCGCATCGACTGGAGCCCCGTCCAGGCGGAGCGCGGCGGCTACAAGCACTTCATGCTGAAGGAGATCCACGAGCAGCCCGACGTCGTCGAGGCGACGCTGCGCGGCCGGATCGATCTCGCCGCCGGCGACGTGCACGCGACCGAGATCGGGGTCACGCCCGAGTTCGCGAAGGAGCTGCGCCGGGTCTACATCGTCGCCTGCGGCACGAGCCACCACGCCGGCATCGCCGGGCGCTACTGGCTCGAGCAGCTCGCCCGCGTCCCCACGGTGGTCGAGCTCGCGAGCGAGGTCCGCTACCGCGAGCCGATCTTCTTCCCCGACGACCTCGTCATCGCCATCAGCCAGTCGGGCGAGACCGCCGACACGCTCGCCGCCCTCAAGGCGGCGAAGGCGCAAGGCGCCAAGGTGCTCGCGCTCTGCAACGTGCTCGACAGCGCGATCCCGCGCCTCGCCGACGGCGCGCTCTACACGCACGCGGGCCCCGAGATCGGCGTCGCGTCGACCAAGGCCTTCACCACGCAGCTCGCCGCGCTGCTCCTGCTCTCGGTCTACCTCGGCCGCCGCCGCGACTCGCTCTCCGCGGATCGCGGGCGCGAGATCCTCCAGGCGCTCTGGGAGACCCCGAGCCACATGCGCGAGGTGCTCGGCGACGCCGACTACGTGCACGCCATCGCGAAGCGGCTCGTCCACGCGAAGGACGTCCTCTTCCTCGGGCGCGGGCTCGGCTTCCCGATTGCGCTCGAGGGTGCGCTCAAGCTCAAGGAGATCTCGTACGCCCACGCGGAGGGCTACGCCGCCGGCGAGATGAAGCACGGGCCGATCGCGCTCATCGACGAGAACCTCCCGGTGATCGTCGTCTGCCCGCGCGACGCGCACTACGACAAGACCTTCTCCAACTTGCAGGAGGTCCGGGCGCGCGAGGGGCAGGTCGTCGCCATCGCCACGAAGGGCGATGAGTCGATCCTCGAGATCGCGCAGCACCACGTCTGGATCCCGAAGGTGCCGGACGAGGTGGGGCCGCTCCTCACGGTGCTCCCGCTCCAGCTCATCGCCTATTACGTCGCCAACCTGAAGGGCAACGACGTCGACCAGCCGCGCAACCTCGCGAAGACGGTCACGGTCGAGTAGCGGCGCTCCCCCGCGGCTGGGCCGCTCCGGCGCGCGGGCGGCCCAGCCGGGCGGCACGGGCGGCCCGCGTGCGCGCCGGCGCGGGGCCGCGGCTATGCTGCGCGCATGCGCATCCCCGGCAGAACGGAGCGGCGGGTCGTCGCGGCCATCCTCGTGACCGCGCTCATCCCGCTCGTCGCCAGCATCGTGGTCGCCAGGACGGTGATCGCGCGGGTGTCGGCGACGGCGTTCCAGCCCGAGTTCGGCGTCCACCTGGACAGGGCGCTCGGCGTGTACGCCGAGCTCGCCGCCGCCATCAAGCAGGGCATGCGCTCCGAGGCCGAGGCGATCGCCGCGGCGGATCCGCTGCGCCGGAGCGCCTTCGCCGGGGACGCGGAGCTCCTCGGCGGCGTGCTCGCGCACCTGATCGTGGCGCACCCCGCGCTGGTCTCCCTGCGCGTCGAGCGCTGCGGCGGCGAGCTCGTCGGCGCGCGGGAGCGCGGCCGGCCGGTGGACCCGGCGCGCGAGAAGACGCTCACGGTCCGGAAGGCGATCGAGCGCGCCCCCGGCTCGACCGCGGAGCCCGCGCCCCCCGCGGAGCCCGCGGCCGAAGCCGGCGACTGCGAGGGCGACGCGAGGGCGCTCGTCGCGACGTTCGCCGCGCCGAGCGCCCGCTTCGACGAGCTCGAGTCCGCGCAGGCGTTCGCGCAGGCGTACCGCGCCCTCGAGCGCGAGCATCGCAAGGAGTACGTCGACGAGAGCTACGGCGACGCCTTCGCCGCGCTGCTCGGCGCGACGATCGTCCTCGCCGTGCTCGCCGGCGTGCTCGTCGCGCGCCCCGTGGTCGATCGCGTCGCGCGGCTCGCCGCGGCCATGCGGCCCGTCGCCGAGGGCGATCTCTCGGTGCGCGTCGCGCTCAAGGGCGACGACGAGGTCGCCGACCTCGGCCGCGCCTTCGACCGCATGCTCGAGGAGCTCGAGGGCAGCCGCGCGCGGATCGAGTTCCTGAAGCGCATGGGCGAGTGGCAGAAGATGGCGCGGCACCTCGCGCACGAGATCAAGAACCCGCTGACGCCGATCCAGCTCGCCGTCGAGGAGTGCCACCGCCGCTATGCGGGCAGCGACCCGGCCTACCAGCGCCTGCTGCAGACCACGCTCGAGGTCGTCGAGGAGGAGATCGGCACGCTGCGCCGGCTCGTCGGCGAGTTCTCCAATTTCGCGCGGCTCCCGCAGGCCGAGCTCGAGCCCGCGGATCTCGCGGAGTTCCTGCGGGAGCAGGGCGAGCGCTTCGCCGCGGTGGAGGAGGCGGGGCGCGAGCACGCCTCGGACGAGGCGCTGCTCGGGGGCGTCGATCTCGAGTTCGACGTGCCGGCCGGCCCGATGCCGGCCGCGCTCGATCGCGAGATGCTCCGGCGCGCCCTCGGCAACATCGTGCGCAACGCGGCGCAGGCGCTGCGCGACGCGCAGCGGGCGGCGCCGGGCGGGGGCGCCGCAGCGCGCCCCGGCGCCCTGTGGGGCAGGGTCCGCGTCTCGGCGCGGAGCGAGGGGCAGAGCCACCTCATCGCGATCGACGACGACGGGCCGGGCATCGATCCCGCCGTGCGCGACTCGGTGTTCGATCCCTACGTCACGACGCGGTACGACGGCACGGGGCTCGGCCTGAGCATCGTGAAGAAGATCGTCGTCGACCACGGCGGCACCATCGACGTGCTCGAGTCCCCGCTCGGGGGCGCGCGCTTCGTCGTCCGGCTCCCGCGCGCGGGCACGCCCGCGGCGCGCGCCGCGCAGCGGGCCGAGGGCGAGGGCGGAGCGCGCTCGACCTCGCCGCGCGCGGCGGGCGGACCTGGAGGCCCGGCGGCGCTCGGGCGCGAGGCCTTCTCCGAGGGCGATCGCGAGGACGCTCGTTGATGTTCCGGGGGCCCGGCGGAGGGTCCCGGCCACGAAAGCGCGCCGACGCGTCGGTCCGTGTCAGGAGATGCTTGACCAGCCGGCCCCGCTTTGCCATGTTCGCCCGCGGAGAGGTGACCGAGAGGCCGAAGGTGCCTGATTCGAAATCAGGTGTACCCGCAAGGGTACCGCGGGTTCGAATCCCGCTCTCTCCGCTACGCTTGGCTGCTTGCCCCCGCTGAACCAGGTGGGCTCTGACCGCCCGCTCTCTCGCGGGCGGCGCCGGTCCGGCAGAAGCGGGGCGCGTCGAAGAAGTATCGGGAGAGGTGACCGAGTGGTCGAAGGTGCACGACTGGAAATCGTGTGTACGGCAACGTACCGCGGGTTCGAATCCCGCCCTCTCCGCCAAGCTGAACCGTCTGTCGACTCCTGGTGGTGAGCTCCTCCGAAACGAGCCCGCGGGAAGTTCGCGACGAGAAAAAAGAGGATGAGGCCGAGCGGCAGCTGCGCTCGGAAGTCGTGGCCGGTCGCTGAGCGACGCCCGGCTTCTGGATGCGTCGCCTCGAGCTGATTGCCCGCGGAGCTGCGGCGCCTTCAACCTCGGTCGGGCCGAAGCGGAGATCTATCCCGAGCGACGGGGGCGGTATCTGGAGACCATCCCGCGCAGGACATGGCGAAGCGAGCGCTGTCTGCTGGGCGAGGAGCGTGGGCGCGTGAAGGCCGCGCAGGAGGCGCGAGGGCGCGAGGAACGCGGCGGACGAGCGCGGCAAAGGACGCGCAGCAAACGAAAGAAGCGACCGGCGCGAACGCTTGTGCTATCAGGCGGCCGACCGACGCGCCCTTGACCGGCTCGCGCCGGACGACAAGGCTCCCGCCGGACGACAAACGTGACGATGACGACGATGACGATGCGCCACGAGCGGGCCCGAGACGCTTGACAGGCGGAGGGCCGCCTTGTAGAAGTTGCGCCCCTTTTTGGCAGGCGCCCTTCCGGAGTTTTTCGCCCAATGAATCCTCAGCCCAAGTCCTTTTCCGCCAAGCCTGCGGAGGCCCGCAACGAGCGTACGTGGTGGGTGATCGACGCGGAAGGCAAGCCCCTCGGCCGCCTTGCCAGCCGCATCGCCATGGTGCTTCGCGGCAAGAACAAGCCCACGTTCACGCCGCACGTCGACACCGGCGACTTCGTGATCGTCGTGAACGCCAAGAAGGTCCTTCTGACCGGTCGCAAGCTCCAGCAGAAGAACTACGTGCGGCACAGCGGTGAGCCGGGCGGCTTCCGCTCCGAGGCGTACGGTCATCTGCTCGAGCGCAAGCCGGAGCTCCCGATCCAGAAGGCCGTGAAGGGCATGCTCCCGAAGAACGTGCTCGGGCGCGAGCTCCTTACCAAGCTCAAGGTCTACGCCGGTCCCGATCACCCCCACGCGGCGCAGAAGCCGCAGCCCCTTAGCTACAGCTGAGCAAAGCCATGACGGAAACGAGAACGTACGCCACTGGGAAGCGTAAGACCGCGGTCGCGCGCGTCTTCCTCTCGCCGGGCACCGGCAACATCAAGGTGAACAAGAGGCCCGCCGACGAGTACTTCGTCCGCGAGACCTCGCGCATGGTGATGCGCCAGTCGCTGGAGCTGCTGGAGCTGCTCGAACAGTTCGACGTGAACGCGACCGTCGTCGGCGGTGGGCACAGCGCCCAGGCCGAGGCGATGCGGCACGGCATCGCGCGCGCCCTGTGCGAGCTCGATCCGGAGCGCAGGTCGTCGCTCAAGCGCGCGGGCTTCCTCACGCGCGACGCGCGCAAGAAGGAGCGCAAGAAGTACGGCCAGCCCGGCGCCCGCAAGCGCTTCCAGTACTCGAAGCGCTAGCAGGCCCGGCAGCTGCCCATCGGGGCGGTTGTCATGGCGACGCCATCGAGGACGCGAGGGATCTTCCCTCGGCGTCCTCGACGCTTTTTGTCCTCGGCCGGGGGAGGCGCTGCGCTCTTCGCGCGGACGCCCTCGGCCTGCTCGGCGTCACATCGTCTCCGGCGGCTCTCGAGATCGGGGCCTTCGATGGGCTCGCCGTGCTCGAGCGGACCTCCCGGCCCGCCCGGCGTCACATCGCCTCCGGCGGGCTCTCGAGATCGGAGCCTTCGATGAGCTCGCCGTGCTCGGGCGGACCTCTCGGTCCGCCCGACGTCACATCGTCTCCGGCGGACTCTTGAGATCGGGGCCCTCGATGAGCTCGCCCTCATCGTCCCCGGCGCCTTCGGGCGGCTTCGGCTCGGGCTCGGCCGGCCCGCTCGGCCCGACCGCGGGCGCCGCGGTGACCGTGGCCTCGCTGCCGGCCGCTGCGGGGGGCGGCGGGGTCGGCTCCGCGACCTCCGGCTTCACCGGCTCGGGCGGCGGCTCGGGCAGCGGGATGGCGTCGAGCCGCGCGTCGAGCGCCTCCTTCGCCGCGGCGAACGCCGCGCGATCGACGCCGGGCATCACGCGCTCGCCGTCGAGCTGGAGCGTCTCGGCGTCGAAGTACTTGCCGTCCTTCTTCGCGCTGAAGTGAAGGTGCGGGCCCGTCGAGCGGCCCGTCGACCCCACATACCCGACGAGCTGGTGGGTGCCCACCTTCATGCCGACCTTGATGCCGGCGGCATACCTCGACAGGTGCGCGTAGCCGGTGCTGACGCCGTTCGGATGCAGGACGGTGACGAGGTTGCCGCTCGGACCCGCGGGGCCGATCCACTCGACGACGCCGCGGTACGCCGAGTACACCGGCGTCCCCGTCGGCGCGCCGAAGTCCGTCCCGTTGTGGGGCATCCTCTTCTTCAACACCGGGTGCATCCGCTGCGGGTTGAACCTCGACGTCACGGGCGCGCCCGGGACCGGCGCGCGCCATCCGCCCGCGTACGGCTGCCGGCCGCGCTCGTCGAAGTAGCCGCGGGCCTCTTGCCCCTTGAAATCGTAGATGCGCACCGGCTTCTCGGCGGGATCCGCGGGCCGGTACTCGAGCGCGATGATCTTCTTGTACCGGGAGAACATCCCGAGCGCCGTCTCTTCGACGGCGATCATCCGGACGATGCTCCCTTCCTCGAAGCTCTCCGTCGACATGCGCCCGCTCAGCGCGTCGTCGATCACGTCGAGCACGCCCGCTTCCAGGCCGCCCGATCGGTACGCGCTCGTGAGATCCTTCCCCACGTAGAAGGCGGCGACGACCTCCTCCTCGGCGATCTTCATGTCGAGCGTGGTGCCCGAGAGCAGCCCGGCCGCGTCCTCCCGCGCCTGGTAGATCTCGCTCGCCGAGACCTCGTACTCGAAGGCGCGGACGCGGCGCGTGGAGCGGTCCATCGCGACCGTGAACCGATCCTTGCGGCCGCACTTGTCGAACTTCCGCAGCCCGTCGAAGGCCTTCATGATCCGGTAGATCTGCGCCTTCGGCACGCCCTTCTCGTCGAGGGCCGTGATGAACGACCGGCGGTCCATCGCGTCGCTCGCCAGGATCACGGACGAATCCTTCGCGAGCTCGGAGATCCGCCACGGGCCCGGCAGCGGGGTGCGCTTCTTGGCCTTCACCTCGGGCGCGGCGGCGGGCTTTCCGGCCTCTTCCGTGCCTGTGGTCGAGCCCGCCGGGCCCCCCGCGACCAGCGCGCGCTCGTCGCGCACCGGGACGCCCTGGATCAGGAGCGCGATGAGCGAGGTGAGCGTCGCGAGGCCGAAGATGCCGCCGAAGACCGCGGTCATGCGCGGCGAGAGGTGCGGCCCCGGAGGCGGCCGGCTGAGGCCGGCGGGCAGACGCGGGCCGTCCGCCGCGCCGGAGCCCGCGTAGGGGCCGCCGTCCGCGAGCGACGGGCGGGAGGGCCGCGGATCGCTGCCGCGCGACCAGGGCGCGGCGCCGCGCCCGCGAGAAGAAGGAGGAGGGAGCTGCGTCCACGACGGCGACGAGCGCGCGCGCAGATCGCCGCCGCGCGACCAGGGCGCGGCCGGAGCGCTCTCCGCCCGGCGGTGGCCCACGAGCGGCGCGGCCAGCGGCGGCGTGGCAGGCCGGCTGGAGGCGTCGAGCGCGTCGTCCGTCACGTCGTCGGCGCCGCTGCGCTCGATGTCCGCGCGCGGCGCGGGATGCGGGACGATGCCGGGCTCGGCGCGCGGCGCGTCCCGCGGGGTGGCGTCGGCCTCCGCGCGCGGCGCGCCCTGCGGGACCGCGGCGCCGGCCTCCGCGCGCGGCGCTCCCAGCAGGGCGGCGGCGCCGGGCCCCGACGCCCGGCCGGCGTCGTCGTTCCGCTCCTCGGAGCGGTCCGCGGCGTCCGGACTTCCGGGAGCCTCGAGCGGGTTCTGGGGTACTGCACTCGGCACGCCGACGTGCGTACCAAGGCATCGTCGGGGTTGCAACCGCGCGGCCACCCGATCCGCGCAAGGGTTGCGCGGAAGACCGACCGCATCGTACGCCGGTCGCGTAAGCTGGCGGGCCTCATGGACGACAGGCTGAAGCAGCTTCTGGTTCTCGGCAGGGAGCACTACGAGCGACGCGAGTACGATCTGGCCGAGCACGCCCTGCGGCAGATCCTCGAGAAGACCGATCGGTTCGCGGACGTCTTCAACATGCTCGGCGTCATCCTCCACGAGCGCGGCGATTTCCTCGCGGCCGAGGCCCACTTCGAGCGCGCGGTGCAGCTCAACGAGCACTACACGGAAGCGCTGCTGAACCTCGCCGTCACGTACAACGACCTCGGCAAATACGAGGCGGCGCGACAGGTCTACTCCCGCATCCGTCGCGGAGAGGGGGACGGCGGCGTCCTCGACCCGTTCGCGCGCGGCAAGATCGCCAACATGCATGCCGATCTCGCGCAGGCCTATGCCGACGCGGGCTGCGCGCAGGAAGCGATCGCCGAGCTGAAGCGCGCCGTGGCGCTGTGCCCGACGTTCGTCGATCTCCAGCTGCGCCTCGGCACGATGTACCGCGACGCCGGCAATCTGGCGCTCGCCCGCGAGCACTACGCCGCCGCGCGCGACGCCAACCCGAAGTACGCGCCTGCGCGCGTGTTGCTCGGGGTCGCGCTGCACTCCCTCGGTGCGCACGATCTCGCGATCGCCGAGTGGCGCGAGGCGCTCGCGATCGAGCCCGACAACAAGACGGCGAAGATGTACCTTCGCATGGTGGAGGCGCAGCGGAGCGGGAACACCGCGGGCGCGGCGCCGCGCGACGCGACGCCGACCAACTCGCGGGGCGCCTCCTGGGACGCGCTCGACGAGTCGACCCCCACGGAGGTGAGCGACCTCCTGTCCTCGCTGTCGGCCGACGCGGCCGATGACGCGGATCGCCCCACACCGGAAGGCAACCCCTGAACGTTGGCGAAATACTCTCTGCTCCGCGAGGAGGCGCGCCGCGCATGGCGCGAGCTCCGTGGCAGCGAGCTGTCGGCCGGCCGGACGGCCGTGGCGGTGGCGATCGGCCTGTTCATCGGATCGCAGCCGATCTTCGGCTGCCACACGCCGCTCGTCCTCCTGCTCTGCCTGTGGTTCCGTCTGGACGCGGCGATTGCCTGGGTCGCGGCGAACATTTCCAACCCCTTGTTCGCACCAGCGCTGCTCACGGCCGAGTTCCAGGTCGGGGCGTACCTCCGCACCGGGCGCTGGCTGCGCCTTCATGAGAAGATGAGCTGGGCGCAAGCACTGTCCGAGTTCCCCGAGTACATGCTCCTCGGCGCGCCCGTGGTCGGGCTCGCGCTCGCCGCGCTCGGCGGCGGGCTGGTCTTCGCGCTCGTCGCGCTGAAGCGGCGGCGCGCGCCCTCGCTGCGGCGCGGCGGGATGGAGCCGTATCGGCTCCCGGAGGACGCGCCGCCGTGGGTCCACGCGATCGAGCGCGTCGCGGCGAGGTACAGCCCGCAAGAAGGCGCCACGCCGGCGCAGCGCACCCGGTTTCACTATGTCCGCTTCAAGCTGCTCGGCGATCCCGTCGCGCGGCTGATTGCCGACATCGCCGGCGACCGCCCCGGCGCGCTGGGGGAGGTGCTCGATATCGGGACCGGGGCTGGCCAGCTGCCGATTCTCCTGCTCGAGCTCGGCCGGGCCGCGCGCGCGCGCGGGTTCGACTGGGACCGCGCCAAGATAGAGGACGCGCGCCGCGCGAGCGGCGGCAATCCGGGCGCGCCTCTGCCGCCCTCGGCCGAGCCGCCCGGCTCGTCCGGCGAGCAGCCCGCCCTCCAGGCGGCCCCTCCGCTGGCCGCCGAGTTCTGGTGCGCGGACGCGCGCGAGGCCGAGCTGGGAGACGCAGACACCGTGCTGCTCATCGACCTGCTCCACTACTTCCGCGTGGAGGAGCAGGACGCGATCGTGCGGCGCGCGGCGGCCGCGGTCCGACCGGGAGGGCGCCTGCTCGTCCGCGAGGCGGACACCGAGCGCGGCCTGAGGAGCTCGATCACGCTCCTCGAGGAGCGCATCTTCACCGCGCTTCGATTCAACCGGGGCGAGCGGGTGCGTTTCCGCCCTGCCCGGGAGATCGTCGCGCTCCTCGAGCAGCTCGGCTTCTCGTGCGAGACGAGGCCCGCCTGGGGGAAAACGCCGTTCTCGAATGTCCTCATCGTCGGGACCCGGGCGGATCGCTGAGCCCGAGTCGCGCTTCCCGCCGAGATCTCTTCACGCACCGCCGTCGCGACGCCCCTCGGCGGTGTCACCGGGGCGCCCGGTCCAGCGTGCAAGCTCGGCCCGGTGGACCGACTGTCGATCGAGCGCCGCGGGGATCCGATGAGCATCGCAGATGGTCAGAACCTGTCCAGCGCGGTGGCAGTTGGGTCTCGTCGGTTCACGCCGCTCACGAGGCGCGGTATCCGCTGAGCAACTCCAATGTGGCACAGACCATGCCTTGGCGTTGACCAAGGCATGGCGGCGCTCCTTGCTGTCCGTGTCCGTGCCTGATCCACAGAGGCCGAGAGCGCCCGAGGGCCCTCTTCGGCTGGAGGCCGGGCTCGCCCACGTTGCAAATTCGCAATATCCGCCTGGGGCGTCCTGCCCAGATGTCTGTGAAGGTGCGTTGGCCACCAGCCCGCTTGGGGCGAGGCGATGTCTCGCAGGCGCAACCATCAGTACCCGGCGGGACACCCGAGGGAGGAGGCGCGGGCCAGGCGCTCACAGCCGCCACGCTCGCGCCGCGCCGATCGTGCTCTGCCAGCTTGGCAATCCCGACCACTTGCGGTCCACACAGCTAGATGTGGTGGTCCTTCGATGTCACCCCACGACATGTTGGGGTCTTCGGGTGAGGTGACGCTGCCCGACTCCCGCGCGAACGACAGGAGCGCGGGCATGGCCGCTCGGTAACCCAGCGTCCTGGGCGCCGGAGCGCGTCTGGCCGCACAGCGGCTGTCGGGCGCAGCTCCCGCATTGCGTCGCTGGGCGGATCCGCTCAGCAGCGGTCGGGCGGGAGCTTTCGGGCCGCGCGCGCGGGGCTCTCCACGGCGCTACGCGGAGAGGGCATTGCTGGGGGAGTTTTCCTGAGGGGGTTCCGGAAGCGTGTACGGCTGCGGAGCTTGCTCCGCCCCGATGTGCGACGCCTCCGCGCCTGCCTGGGGAGCTCCTGGCTGGCCACGAGTTCCCCTGCTGGGCTTGGAGGAAGGCTGGACGTCGACCTCGGGCGGCTCGGTCGGACCCGCCCGGCGGGTGTCGAGGCCGGCTTCAGCGGGAAAAGTACTTGGTCGCCCGCTTCTCTCCTTTCGACGTGATCTTCTTCTCGACGAGCAGCTTCCGAATCGGGAGGGTGAGCTCCTTCGTGGTGGTGCCCAGATCCTTGGCGATCTGCTCCACGCCCTGGCCGCTGTTGGCCCGGATGTGCTCCAGGACCTTCTGCGTCATGGCGGCGAGCTCTTCCTTCGAGCGCTTCTCGCCCTTCTTGCGGGTGGGCTTCGCGGCGCGCGCGGGGCGCCCCGCCGCCTTCTTGACCTCCGCAACCGGCTGGGGAGCGGCCTTGGCCCGACCCGCCTTGCGCGGCGCGGCGGCGGCAGCGGCCGGCTGGCCCTCCCCCCGCAAGGCGTCGGCGACGGCCTCGAGAGCCGCTTTGCGGACAAGTCCGCTCAGCTGAGAGACGAATGCATCAACGTGGCTTTTGATCTCGGTTTCGACGTTGCTCATTGGATCTCGCGTCCCATGAATAGCTAGAGTTGTCAACTGCTGAACAGCACCTTGGTTGAAAATAATTCGAGAGGTGTCCCCCTCATCCCCTCAACTCGCGTCGGGAACCCGCGCTCGCGAGCTCCCGTCCCGCCGTCCCCTCATGGCGTGCTGGGGCGACCGGTCGAGCCGGACTCCAGCCAGCGCGTCTCCCCAGCGGCGTCGCGCCGCGAAGCCAAGCCAGCTGGCTTCGCTCCGAGGGGCGAGGCCCGGTGGTCGATCCGCGAAGCCAGGCTCTGCCCAAACCCAGGAGGGGTGCGATGGACAGCGCCGCGGTCCTCTCTCCGCCGCGCTGCGGCCTCTCCTGCTGCCGCGCGGCGCGCGCCGCGGGCAGACCCGTAACCGCGGGGAGCCAGCGACATTCCCACGAAGGTTGGCTTTCCTGTGCTCCGGACACAAGCGACCCACCTCGCAGCAGCCGAAGCGGGCGCCTGACCGAGGGAGCGCGGAGGAGGCCGACCCCCCCGGGTGAGCCGCCCTCATCGAGGAAAGCTGTCATGGACGAGGCCGCCGTTCCAGCCCACCCCGGTGCGCTGGACCGGAGGTCTTTCATTTCTGCATTCCGCTCTGCACCGGCGGCGTGTCTGTATGCCCGAGCTTTCGTCTCCGGACCGAGCCGCTCTCCGGGATCGACCGCAACGTGTCCGCCGCCGATCCGCCCTCCGGCGCTGTCGACGTCATGAGGGCTACCCCACCCACCTGCCGGGGCGTCCCCCCGGCGGAGCGGCGCGAAGGCCCGAGGCGGTTGCGCCCACCCATGTTGCAGCGCCGAGGCCACCTCGCCTCGGGCGTGGCTGCGTCTTTTTGCGGCTGTGCTGGAGCTGCCCAGCCTACGGCCGTGTCCCCCAAACCGCTCGCCGCGCCCGCGACCCGGCCGCCGCCCCGGCAAGCCGGAAGTCTGCCCGCGGGAGGTCTCGAGGCCGCCGCTCCTGCTCAGCTGCTCATCCTGACTCAGGCGGTGACACTCGCGCTGGGCACCAGGGTGACGCTCGTCCGCGGCTCGCCCCAGCTCGCGGGCGCAGAGCGCGCCGCCGCCGCCGAGGGCGACATCGAGCCCCTGAGCGGGGCGGCGGTGATGGACGCTGGTTGACAGTTCGTCGCTCCTCGGCTGTTCGACGCGCACTCCCACCTCGGGCTCCACCCGACACCAGGTGCAGCGGCGCACCTGGACGGCAACGAACGGGAACCAGATACGGGACCGGTGGCGCCGCAGGCTCAGTCCGCCGATGCCTTCTGGCCACAGGACCCGGGTATCGAACGGGCAGTCGCTGGTGGTGTTACGACCATACAAGTCCTTTCGGGTTCAGGCAACCTGATTAGAGGGTGCGCGGTAAAGATGGAGCGCCGGCCGGGCATCGGGGCCTCCCAGATGCTTCCCAGATGCTCCCCAGATGGTCCCCAGACGCGCGTCACCGCGGCGCCCGGCGGGCTGAAAGTGGCTTGCGGGGAGAACCCGAAGCGCAGCTACGGCGAGGACAAGCGGGCAGCGGTGGCCGGCCTGGGCAACCTCGCTCTCCAGCGGGCGGCCTCTCTCAAGGCCAAGAAGCTCCAGACGGACTGGGCGCGATGAGGCGACGAGGAGTCGCGCAAGATTGCGACCGAGGCGAAGACGCCGCCGCCCGCGAGGCCACGAAGGAGGAACGCGCGACACCCGAGACCTGCTCCTGGGAGGTCTTGCGAAGATCTTGCCGCTCGGCCGCCTCTCGGATCGAGGGCGCGTCTCGAGGCGAGCCGCGCGCGGTGAGCCACCACCGCTGTCGTCTCCGCCGCCGGCCACACGGGCGATGGCGACACACGCGAGGGCGCCGGCGCCGTGATCACGAGGGCGCCGCCGCCGGCGCGCGCGAGCGCGCCGCGCCGCCGAGCTCCGCGAGCGTGCCCCAGACGAAGCCGCGCAGTCGCGGCGCCGCCCCGCTCGTCGCGCTCACGCGAGTCGCGCGCGACGAGCGGGGCGGCGCGACTGTCGCGCAGGCCACCGCGCCTCCGCGGCTCGCGCCGTTCGGGCGGCCGGCGTGAGATCTCGACCAGGGCGTTCCGCCGCGAGCTGCGCCGCGCCGCGCGCCGGCGTTTCCGAGGTGTCACGGAGGACCGCGCGGCAGCGCCGTTCCGCTGTGCCGGAGGGGCCGTGATCGGGGCGCTTGCTGCCGGCGCGCGCGACTTCTAGATCGTTCCGGCCGTGGTCAACCCGAGCGCCAAGCAGGATCCCGAAGCCCTCCTCGCAGCCAAGCTCGCCTCGCTCCCGACGAAGCCTGGCTGCTATCTGTTCATCGACAAGACGGGCGCCGTCGTCTACGTCGGCAAGGCGAAGAGCCTGCGCTCGCGCGTCCGCAGCTACTTTCAGGAGAGCGGGAGCGACGCCCGGTACTTCATCCCGATACTCCGGAAGATCGTGGCCGATCTGGAGACGGTGGTGACCGCCACCGAGAAGGAAGCGGCCGTACTCGAGAACGAGCTCGTCAAGCAGCACAAGCCGCGGTTCAACGTCAAGCTGCGTGACGACAAGGACTTCCTCTGCCTCAAGCTCGACACGCAGAAGGAGTGGCCGATGCTCGAGACGGTCCGCCGCCCCGCGCCGGACAAGGCCCGCTATTTCGGCCCGTACCACTCGGCGACGAGCGCGCGGCGGACGCTCCACCTGGTCAACAAACACTTCCAGCTCCGCACCTGCTCCGATGCCGAGATGGCGTCGCGGCGGCGGCCGTGCCTGCAGTACCAGATCAAGCGTTGCCTCGCGCCGTGCGTGATGGATGTGGATCGCGCGCTCTATACGGAGATGGTCCGCTCGGTCGCGCTCTTCCTCGAGGGGCGCCACGACGAGCTCACGGGCGAGCTCACCGCGCGAATGCGGGACGCGTCGCGGGAGCTCGAGTTCGAGCGCGCCGCCATCTACCGCGATCAGCTCCGGGCGGTCGAGGCGGTGCGGGAAGCGCAGCGCGTCGTCTACGTGAAGGACGTCGATCAAGACGTGGTGGGCCTCTACCGCGAGGGGACGCTCGTGGAGGTCGAAGTGATCCTGGTGCGCCAGGGGCGCGTGACAGACACGCTGTCCTTCTCGCTCCGCAACATGGAGCTGCCCGACGACGAGGTGCTCGGCGGCTTCCTCAACGAGTACTATGGCGTCGCGTCCACCACGATCCCCGATGAGGTCCTCGTGCCGGTGTTGCCCGACGGCGCCGAGGGCGTCGCGGAGTGGCTCAGCGATCGGCGCGGGCGCAAGGTGACGCTCTTCGTGCCTCAGCGCGGGCCCCGCGTCGACCTGCTCAAGATGGCGAACGAGAACGCAGCTCACGCGTTCCGGGAGAAGCAGAGGAGCTCCGACGATCTCGAGGCCCGCCTCGAGGAGCTCAGGGAGCGCCTCCGACTCCCGACGCTCCCGCGTCGCATCGAGTGCTGCGACATCTCGCATCTCGGCGGCGGCGACACCGTGGGATCGATCGTGGCGCTGCTCGACGGCCAGCCCGACAAGAAGCGCTACCGCAGCTTCAACGTGAAGAGCGTGGCCGACGGCGACGACTACGCCGCGATGTACGAGGTGCTCGCGCGGCGCTTCCGCCGCGGCAAGGCCGCTCGCCCGGCGAGCCCGCCGGCGGTCGCGGACGGCGCGGAGAGCGGCGCCGCGCCCGGCGCCTCCGAGGCGGACGCGAGCGATCTGCCCGAGGGCGACGCGGCCGAGGGCGCGCCCGACGACGCGATCGAGAACGAGGCGCCGGACGGCGAGGCGATCGAGGCGGACGCGGCCGAAGAGGCGGTCGACCCGGTGAGCGCGGGCGACGCTCCGCCGGAGACGGAAGCGGCGCAGGCGACCGCGACCGCGGAGCGGCAGGCCGCCGGCTCGGCCAGCGAGGCGCCGAAGAGCGCGCAGTCCGGCGGAGCCGAGTGGGATCTGCCGGACCTGCTCGTGGTCGACGGCGGGCGCGGCCAGCTCCAAGTCGCGCTGTCGGCGGCGCGCGATCTCGGCCTGCACGACCTTCCGATCGTCGGTCTCGCGAAGGAGCGCGAGACGCAGTCCGGCGAGAAGCTCGTCGACCGCGTCTACCTGCCTGGCCAGAAGAACGGTATCCCGCTCCGCTCCACGAGCTCGGCCCTCTTCTTCCTGGCGCGGGCGCGCGACGAGGCGCACCGGTTCGCCAATCACGCGCGCAAGCGGCTGGGCAAGGCGCGGCGCCTCCGCTCCGAGATCGAGGACATCCCGGGGCTCGGCAGCGCGGTGAGGACGGCGCTCCTCCGGGAGCTCGGCTCGCTGGAGGGCGTGCGCCGCGCGACCGACGCGCAGATCCTGGCGGTCGCCGGTGTGACCAAGCGCCACCTGTCCGCGCTGCGCAAGGTCATCCCGTCTCCCGAGCCCGCGCCGTCCGCCGCGCCGGAGGAGGGCGGCGGTGATGCCGAGAAGGCTCCGGGGCTCACCCGGTGAGCGCGCGCGGGCCCGCGGCGCGATCGACCGGTGTAAAGATCACGCCGCGACCGAACAGCGTTCCGGGTTGAGCGCCAAGGCGTTCTCTGCGACGATCCGGACATCAGGCGCCCGGCTTCGCTCCGGGCGCGCGCTGTCGATCCTCGATCAAGATCACCACCTGGCACACCGAGCGCTCCTCGCGAACCCGACCTCATGGAGGCCGCGCTCGGCGGGCTCCATTCCCGGCGGGGACAGCCCCGCTCCGGGGTTACGCGGCACGTGAGCACCATGGGAGAAGTACGCGCTGGCCACACGCTCGGTCGCTATGAGCTCCTCGTCCCCATCGCGCTCGGGGGCATGGCCTCGGTGTGGGCCGCTCGAACGAGCGGTCAGCTCCCGAGGATCGTCGCCGTCAAGCTGCTGCGCGCCGAGCTGAGCGACGACCCCGACTTCGAGGCGATGTTCCTGGACGAGGCCACGCTCGTCTCGCAGATCCACCACCCGAACGTCGCGGAGACCATCGATGCGGGCGAGGAGGACGGCGTCCTCTATCAGGTGATGGAGCTCATCGACGGCGAGCCGCTCAACCTGGTTCTCCGAGAGAGCAAGGCGCGCGGCGGCGTCCCGCTCCCGGTCGCGCTCCGCATCGTCGCCGAGGCGGCGCTCGGCCTGCACGCGGCGCACGAGCTGCGCGGCCGCGACGGCAAGCTCGTCGGCCTCGTCCACCGCGACGTCTCGCCGCAAAACATCCTGGTCGGCTACGACGGATCGGTGAAGATCCTCGACTTCGGCGTCGCCAAGGCCGCCTCGAACCTGCAGCGCACCAAGGTCGGTCAGGTGAAGGGCAAGTACGCGTACATGTCGCCGGAGCAGGCGGGCAGCGAGCCCATCGATCGGCGCACCGACGTGTTCACGCTCGGGATCGTCTTCTATCAGCTGGTGACGGGCAAGCACCCCTTCCTCGCCGAGAACGAGCCTGCGACGGTGCGCCGCATCTGCGACAAGGCCGCGGCCGAGCCGCCGCGCACGCTCGTCCCTTCGCTCCCGGACGACGTCGGGCGCATCGTCATGAGGGCGCTCGCGAAGCCGCGGGACGAGCGCTTCGCGTCGATGGCCGAGCTGCGCCGCGCGATCGAGCAGGCGTCGCTGACGACGCCGCTCGCCACCGCCGATGAGCTCGCCGCGCTGATGCAGCGGCTGCTCGGCCCGCGCGGCGAGCGCCGGCGCGCCGCGATCCAGGAGGCGATGCAGATCGCGCGCGAGCGCTCGAACGACCCGGACTATCCGCCTCCCCAGCAGAGCTCGCCACAGGCGGCCGAGCCCCCCGGGCGCGCGGTCGTCGAGCGCGGCGCGAGCGCTCCGCCGCCCGAACGACGCGCGCGGCGCTGGCTCGTCCCCGTGGCGTCCGTCGTCCTCGCGGTCCTCGTGGCGCTCGCGGGCGCGTACCTCCTGCGGTCCGCGCCCGCAAACCGCGCGCCGCACGGGCGGGGCGGCTTCATCGTGCCCAGGGCGGGCTCCATCGGGGCGCCGCTCCTCCGGGCCGCGCACGCCGCGTCGAAGGCGCCGCGCGGCCCCGCGGCCCCCGGGGCGGGCGCCGACCCGTGACCGGCTAGGCCGCGCCGGCGGCGGCGTTTCCTTGACGGTTCGGGGAAGGCTTTTCAAGATGGCCGCCCTCGCATGGATCTTCGCCGCTCGCCGGAGCTCTGGCGGTTCGCCGCGCTGGTGGCGATCTTCGTCACGAGCGGCCTGGTCATTACGTACCTCGTGCTGCCGCCGCCGCCGGACGACGGCCTGAAGCCTCCGCCGGTCCTCCGCGTCGCAGCGGTGCCGGTGCCGACGGGCGGCGACGTCGTGGCCAACGCGCTCGATCTCGTGCGCCGCTACGCGACCGGCGAGATCCGGATCGTGCTCCCCGACGGCTCCGCGCGCGCGCTGCGCCGCAACGACCTCGGCGTCGAGATCAACCGCGTCCGCCTCGCCGAGTTCGTCCGCGAGGCGCTCCGCCCGGAGAGCGCGCTCCGCCGCGCGCACGAGCGCGAGGACGAGGACGCCCCGCTCGACATCCCGATCCCGCTCCTCCTCGACTCCGAGCGGGCGATCAGCAAGCTGCTCGATCTCAAGGTCGAGCTCGACGCGCCGGCGGTCGACGCCTATGTCGATCTGGAGGCGAAGCAGCTCAGGCCCGAGAAGATCGGGTATCGGCTGGACGTCTACGGCACCCTCGCGCGGATCGACGCCGCCCTCCGGGCGGGCGAGGACACGGCGCAGGCCAGCGTCGAGACGATCGCGCCGAAGCTCGTCGCGGAGCAGCTCGGCAACGTCAAGTTCGACCAGGTGCTCGGCTACTTCGAGACGCGCTACGCGACCGGGGCGAAGTCCAAGGAGAGGACGTATAACCTCAGGCTCGCCGCCTCGAAGCTCGACGGGGTGGTGGTCCTGCCGGGGGAGATCTTCGACTTCAACGAGACGGTCGGCCCGCGCGACGAGGCGCACGGCTACCGGGTCGCTCCGGTCATCGCCCAGGGGGAGCTCGTCGACGGGCTCGGCGGCGGGACTTGCCAGATCTCGGGCACGCTCCACGGCGCCGCGTTCTTCGCGGGGCTCGAGATCGTCGAGCGCTACCCGCACTCCCGTCCGAGCTACTACATCAAGCTCGGCCTCGACGCGACCGTCGTCTATCCGACGATCAACTACCGCTTCAGGAACCCGTTCGACTTCCCGATCGTGCTCCACGAGACAGTGGCCGGCGGCGTCGTGCGCGCCGAGATCCTCGGCCCCTCGCGCAAGCTCACGGTCACGTACTTTCGCCGCATCGACGAGGTCATCCCGTTCGAGGAGCTGGAGCGCCCGACGCCGAAGCTGCCTGAGGGGACACGGACGCTCGCTCAGCGCGGCATCCCCGGCTTCCGGACGACGAGCTCGCGGGTCGTGCGCGACGGCGCCTATGGCGTGCGGGAGAAGTGGAGCGACAGCTACCCGCCGACCACGCAGATCATCCATGTCGGGAGCGGCCCGCGCGATCCGGGGGTCAAGGTGGCCGACGACAATCACCCCGAGTACGTGGCCGACGAGTACCTCGTGGTCACGCAGGGCCCGGACGTCCGCACGCCCGGCGTGACCGGCCCCGAGCCGGGCGGCGGCACCGTCGAGAGCCGCGAGCCGGGGCTCACGGGCGAGCGCGGCTGGACCGAGCGCGCGGGGATCGGCACCTTCCGAGCGAAGGGGGATGCGCGCGAGGGCGCGCGCGGCGAGGACGCCCCGCCTGCGGAGGGCGCCAGCACCGTGCAAGCCTCGAACGAGCAGCCCGAGGGCAAGGGCGCGAGAGAGGCCCGCGGCCAGAAGGACCCTGCGGGCGACGAGGCGAAGGACGGCAAGAGCAAGAAGCGGCGCCAGAAGAAGGGCGACGGCGGCTGATCGGCCGCCGCCCGCCGGCGCCGGCGGCCGGCGTCAGCGCACGTCCGCCTGCGCCGGCGGCGGCCTTCAGCGGATGCCGACCGCCTTGCGTGTCTCCTGGATCGTCGCGCTCGCGATCTGCCGCGCGCGCGCCGCGCCCTGCGCGAGCAGCGCGTCGACGCGCGCCGTGTCGGCCATGAGCTCGGCGTAGCGCCGGCGCGGCTCCTCCAGCGCGCGGTTCAGCACCTCGAACACGGCCTCTTTCGCCTCGCCCCAGCCGATGCCGCTCCGGTAGCGGCCGCGGAGCGCCTCCGTCTCCTCGGGCGTCGCGAACTCCCGGTAGAGGTGGAACAGCGGCGAGGTGTCCGGATCCTTCGGCTCGCTCGGGGGCGACGAGTCCGTCTTGTACTTGAAGATCGTCTTGCGCAGCTTCTCCGGCGGCAAGAAGAGCGGGATGGTGTTGTCGTAGCTCTTGCTCATCTTGCGGCCGTCGAGGCCCGGGATCACGGCGGTGTGGGCGTCGATGCGCGCCTCGGGCAGGACCAGGACCGGGCCGTAGATCGCGTTGAACCGCTGCGCGATGTCGCGGGCGATCTCGATGTGCTGGACCTGGTCCTTGCCCACGGGCACGACATTCGTCTTGAACAGGAGGATGTCGGCCGCCATCAGCACCGGATAGTTGTAGAGGCCCATGTTGATCCCGGCGTCGAGGTCGTCCATGTCCTCCGCGGTCGCGGCGCTCGACGCCCGGGACTCCATGTTCTTGGCGACAGCGGCCTTGTAGGCGTGCGCGCGGTTCATGAGCCCCTTCGCGGTGAAGCACGACAGGATCCAGGTGAGCTCGAGGATCTCCGGGACCTCGGATTGCCGGTAAAAGATGACCTTCTCGGGGTCGAGGCCGAGCGCGAGCCAGGTCGCGGCGACCTCGTGGACCAGGCCGCGGAGCTTCTGCGCGTCGTGGATGCTGTTGAGCGCGTGGTAGTCCGCGACGAAGTAGAGCGCGGTCGACGCGGTCCCCGCGAGCGCGAGCGCCGGCTTGATCGCCCCCACGAAGTTGCCGAGGTGCGGCGTTCCGGTGGGCTTGATGCCGGTGAGGACGGTGCTTGCCATCGTTGTCGTGTTCCTCTGAGGGAGCATGACGAGCTCCCGGTGGGGGATGCTACTGCCGCGCGCCAGAAATCCCGCCTGGGATTTCTCCCCGCCACGTCACGGCGGCTCCGGCGCGGCGCCGGGCGCGCCGCGGCCGCCGGTGGCTCACTGGCCCTTCGGACGCAGCGCCGCTCCGCGCGGCGCGCGGTAGGGATTCCCGCGCCTCGGCGCGTTCGCTCCCGGGGGCCAGTAGGCATCGCACTTGCGGCAGTGCCACCGCTTCTTCAGGACGAGGAGCGGCAACCCGAGCAGCAAGAGGATGGCGAGGATCTGACCCGGGGCCCACTCGCGGTAAGCGTAGCGCGCGCCGCACGCCGGGCACTTCGGGCCATCGAGCTCGGCCGCTTCGTCGTCCTCGTCGAGCTCGCGATCGTCGTCGACGGGCGGCGGCTTCAGGATCTCGGTCGCCCGCTCCAGATCCGCGCGCGGCACCTGGAGCCGGATCCCGAGGGACCTGCCGATATAATGAGGTGTCAGCGTCGCCACGTGCTCATCGGCGATGAAGGCGCGGATGCCGTGAGCGGACAGGGCCGAGCGCCCCATCTGCGCCTCGACGGACTCGCTGTACGTCGCCACCGTGACGAGCTGCTCGGAGCCCGCCCGGGCGCGGCCCCGCGACCGATCGAAGGAGCGCACCCGGCGAGGGTAGCATCCGCCCGCGGCGCAGCGTGTACGGCTGCCGGTTTTCGTGCCACGGTGGGCGGAGGTGGACCGCGAGGCGGCCGCCGATCGATGTTCACAAGGGACCGCGCAGCGGCTCCCGACCGATGTTGGCCGGGGACCGCGAAGCGGCTCCCCCACGCTGCACCTGCGTCATGTCCGGCCGAACGCCGTCCTCTCCTGCGCCTCCCCCCGACGCCCCCGCTCCGCCGGCCGCCGGCCACACCGCCGCCGGCGGGCGACCGACCGTCGCGCTCGCGGTCTCCGGCAGCATCGCCGCGTACAAGGCCGCCGAGGTCGCGCGGCTCCTGATTCAGGGCGGCGCGCGCGTGCTCCCGATCATGACCCGCGCGGCGCAGCAGTTCCTCGGCCCGATGACGCTGAGCGGGCTCTGCGGCGCGCCGGTGCGCGACACGATGTGGGACCCGGGGTTCGCGGGCGAGCTGCACGTCGCGCTCGCCGCCGAGGCGGACCTCGTGCTCCTCGTGCCCGCGACCGCCGACGTGCTCGCCCGCCTCGCAGCCGGCCGCGCCGACGACCTCGTGACGGCGCTCGCCCTGTGCGCGAAGGGCCCGGTGCTCGCCGCGCCGGCGATGCACCCCCGCATGTGGGCGCACCCCGCGACCGCGCGGAACGTCGCCACGCTCGAGGCCGACGGGCGCGTGGAGCTCGTCGGCCCGGTGTTCGGCGAGGTCGCCTCGGGCGAACGCGGCCTCGGTCGCATGGCCGAGCCCGCGGCGATCGCGGCCGCGGCGCTCTCGCGGCTCGGCCCGCGCGATCTCGCGGGGCTCCGCCTCGTCGTCACCGCGGGGCCCACGCTCGAGGACCTCGATCCCGTGCGCTTCCTCGGCAACCGGTCGACCGGCAAGATGGGCTTCGCCGTGGCCGAGCGGGCGGCGCTCCGCGGCGCGCAGGTCACGCTCATCGCCGGTCCCGTGTCGCTCGCCACGCCGCCCGGAGCGCGGCGCGTCGACGTGCGCGGCGCGCTCGAGATGCGCGCCGCGCTCTGGCAGGCGCTCGGCGAGGACCTCCGCGGCGCCGACGCGCTGATCATGACGGCCGCGGTGTCCGACTACCGCCCGGCCGAGCAGCACGCGACAAAGCTGAAGCGGACGCCGGATCTCGCCTCGCTCCCGCTCGTCCCGAACCCCGACCTGCTCGCCGAGATCGGCCTCGCGCGCGCCGGCCTCGACGCCTCCGCGCGCGAGGGCGGCGCGCGACCGCCGGCGCTCGTCGGGTTCGCCGTCGAGACCGCCTCGGACGACGGCGTGGTCGCCTATGCCCGGCGCAAGCTCGCGAGCAAGCGCGTCGACATGATCGTCGCCAACCACGCCGCGGACTCGTTCGGCCGGGACGACAACCGCGCCACGCTCGTGACCCGCGACGCCGCCGACGCGCTCGGCGTGTTGCCCAAGCCCGTGCTCGCCGACCGCATCCTCGACCGGGTCGTGCAGCTGTGCGCGCGATGACCCCGATCGACCCGCCGGCCACCGACCCGCGCCAGCCGCCGCGGGCCTCGCGCCGCGAGGCCGCGCTCATCGCCGCGTCCGTCACCGCCGGCGTCGCGCTCGCGGTCGCGTACGCGTTCCACCCCGATCGCGCGGGCGCGCCCGGCATGCTCGCGCCGCTCGGCGCGCTCTACGCCGTCCTCGCGGCGGTCACCGTGCTGTGGCTCCGCCGGCGCGGCGAGCTGCGCGCCGCGCTCCGCCCGCTGTCGGGCGATCTCGCGCGCGGCGCGCTCGTCGCGGCGGTGCTCTACGGCATGGCCATGGCGGTGCAGCTGGCGCTCGCCCCGCGGGGCTCGCCGCGCGAGGCGTGGCTGCTCCGCCTGTACCTCCACCTCGGCGACCCCCTGGCCGACGCGCGCGTGTTCACCGGCGCGATCGTCTTCGTCGTGGCCGCGCTCGAGGAGCTCGTCTGGCGTGGGCTCGTCATGCGGGCGCTCGAGGGGCCGTTCGGCCAGGTGACCGCCTGGCTGCTGTCGAGCGCGCTCTTCGCCGCCGCGCACCTCCCCACGCTCTTCTTGCTCGGCGATCCGCTCGCCGGGCCGAACCCGCTGCTCGTCGCGGCGGGCTTCGGCTGCTCGATCGTGTGGGGCCGCGTGGTGCACCGCACCGGCCGCCTGCCGCCGGCGCTCTTCGCCCACGCGTTCTTCTCGTGGGCGATCGTGAGCTTCCCGATCTGGCGCCCGTGACGTGCGGGCGCCCTCGTCGGGCGGGGCGTCACCCCTCGAGCTTCGCGAGCTCCTCTTCGGGGACGTCGAAGTCGGCGTAGACGTTCTGCACGTCGTCGTGGTCGTCGAGCGAGTCGACGAGGTTGAGACAGACCTCGGCGTCGCGGCCGGCGACCTCTTTCTTGGTCTTGGGGACGTAGCCCGCGGTGCTCGACTTCACCGCGATCTTCGCGTCCTCGAGGGCCTTCACGACGGCGTCCATCGCCTCGACGCTGGAGAGCACCTGCCACTCCTCGCCCTGGTCGCTGTAGTCGTCGGCGCCCGCGCCCACGGCGGTGTCCATGAGCTGGTCTTCCGTCGCCGCGTCCTTCGCGATGAGGATGATCCCCTTGCGATCGAAGGCCCACTGCGCGGAGCCGCCGGCGCCGAGCTGCCCGTTGTTCTTCTCGAAGATCTTCCGGATCTCGGCGACGGTGCGGTTCCGGTTGTCGGTCATCGCCTCGCAGAGGAACAGGGTCCCGCCGGGGCCGGTGCCTTCGTAGAGGATCTCCTCGTAGTTCGCGCCCTCGATCTCGCCGGTGCCGCGCTGGATGGCGCGCTTGATCGTGTCGGCGGGCATCGCCTGGCCCTTGGCGTCGTTGATCGCCTTCCGGAGGCGCGGGTTGCCGTTCGGGTCTCCGCCGCCCATGCGCGAGGCGACGGTGATCTCCTTGATGAGCTTGGTGAAGAGCTTGCCGCGCTTCGCGTCGAGGGCGCCCTTCTTCCGCTTGATGGTGGCCCACTTGGAATGGCCGCTCATGCCTGTCTGCTCCGTGATGACGGGGCGCTCGCTCGGCGTGCGCCCAGGGGAAAGGTTCGGCGCAAGCTGGAGCACCGATCGGTCCGGGGGGAGAAGCCGTCGGGGCGCTGGAGGCGCCGAGAGAGCGTCGACCTCTCATGGCATCCCTGGCGCCCCGGCGGTTCGAACCGTCTGTCGCTCTAGCGGTGCGCCCGGGTGGAGGCAACTACGACGGCGCCCCACCCCCTCCTTACCAGGAGAGCGAGCCCGGCCGAGGCCCGAGACGACGCTGGGGGCTGGGGGGGATAGCCTGTGTCGCTACAGCGCGTAGCCGGTCTCGCCGTGCTCGGTGGCGTCGAGGCCCTCGCGCTCGTCGCTCTCGGCCACGCGCAGGCCGATCAGCTTGTCGACGAGCTTGAGGAGCAGGAAGGTCACGAGCGCCGCGTACAGCCCGACGGCCACGATGCCGGCGAGCTGCGGGACCAGCTGACCGGGGTTGCCGGCGATCACGCCGTCGCGGCCGCCCTCGTTCAGGGCCTTCTCCGCGAACACGCCGGTCAGGATGGCGCCGAGGAGGCCGCCCACGCCGTGGACGCCGAACGCGTCGAGCGAGTCGTCGTAGCGGAGGCGCTCCTTCGAGACGACCGCCACGTAGCAGACCGCGCCCGCGAGCAGGCCGATCACGGCCGCGGCCCAGGGCGCGACGAACCCGGCCGCCGGCGTGATGCCGACGAGCCCGGCCACGATGCCGGACGCGACGCCGAGCGCGGTCGGCTTGCCCCGCTGCGCCCACTCGACGAAGAGCCACGCCGCGCCGCCCGCCGCCGCCGCGACGTGCGTGTCGAGCAGCGCCAGCGCCGCGAGCCCGCCCGAGGTGAGCGCGCTGCCGGCGTTGAAGCCGAACCAGCCGAACCAGAGGATGCCCGTGCCCGTCAGGGTCATCGTCAGGTTGTGCGGCACGTGCCGCTCATGCGGGTACCCCGAGCGCCTGCCCAGCACGATCGCGCAGATCAGCGCCGAGATGCCCGCGGCGAGGTGGACGACGGTGCCGCCCGCGAAGTCGAGCGCCCCCATCTCGTAGAGCCACCCCTTCTCCGCCCACACCCAGTGGGCGACGGGATCATAGACGAGCGTGGACCAGAGCAGGATGAAGACCAGATACGCCGGGAACCGCATGCGCTCGGCGAACGCCCCCGCGATGAGCGCGGGCGTGATCACCGCGAACATCATCTGGAACGCCGCGAAGGCGAGGTGCGGCACGGTGCCCCGCTCCACGCCCGCGAGCCCCCGCATGCCGACATAATCGAGCCCGCCGATGAGCCCGCCCTGCGACGTGCCGAACGCGAGCGAGTACCCGATCGCCACCCACTGCACGGAGATCACCGCGAGCGCCGCGAACGAGTGCATGAGCGTCGCGAGCACGTTCTTGCGGCGCACCATGCCGCCGTAGAACAGGGCGAGGCCCGGCGTCATGAAAAGGACGAGGGCTGTCGATGCGAGGAGCCAGGCCGTATCCCCAGTGTCGATCTTCATGACTGGGGCGTAACGTGCCCGATGTTTCAACGAGGTTTCGGAGCCGCGGCCGGATGCATTTGGCAGGACGTCGGGAAATTTCTAATACCCGATCTGGAAGCTCCCCGACCCGCCGGCGGGGTGCTGGCGGGGGGACCGGGCCGCTTCAGGCAGCGGGTTGCGGGCCGCGGATCGTCAGCACAGGGACCTTCGCCGTGCGCACCACCCGCTGGGCCACGCTGCCGAGCAGCGCCCGCGCGACCGCTCCGCGCGTGTGCGTCCCGATCACGATCATGTCGGCGCCGATCTCGTCCGCGAGCCGGCAGATCTCCTCGTCGGGGACGCCGGCGCGCAGCGTGCCCGAGATCTCGACGTCGGTCACGGCGCGCCGGCGCTCGAGCACCTGATCGAGGCTCCGCTGGGCCGCCTCGGCGAGGCGCGCCGCGTCCTCGGCCGAAGGGATCAACGACGAGCCCTCCGGGAAGGTGTAGACGGGCACGCTGTACACGTGTGAAACGACGACCTTCGCGGGGAGCTTGCGGGCGAGCTCGATCGCCGTGTCGAGCGCGCGCTCCGAGGTCTCGTCGAAGTCATGGGCCAGGAGGAGGGTCTTCATCTTGCTCCGCGGTGCTGGTGGGCTCGGGCGGCGCGCCGCCGTCTTTTCTGTCCTGCTTTCGTAGCTCCGGAGCCGGGCCTTCGGTAGGGGGCTCGTCGCGCTCGGCCGGAGCTTTCGGCGGCTGCTTCGCCGCCGGCTTCACCCGCTTGAAGAGCGCCATCTTCTTCAGCCGGCCGAGCTCCGTGAGCTCGCCGCGCTTCACGGCCGCGTTGTGGCGCTCCAGGTCCTTGCCCTTGAGCTCCCCCTCGTCGAGGAACACGTACTGGACGATGGCGGCGCGGTCGCCCGGGTAGAAATAGGCTTCCTTCCGGTTGGACACGTGCGGCCCCATCTTGCTCGTCGCGCCGACGATCGCCCCGGGCGGGATCGACTCGACCTGCTGCCTGACCCACGCGTAAGTCGCCTCCTGCTCGGGCGTCAGCGTGCGCGCCACGCGGTGGAAGCCTCCCCTGAACGAGGCATTCTCGACGAGGCCGCCGAACTTCCACGACACGAGCGCGCTCGCCACGAGGGTCGCCGCGAGCAGCGCGCGCGAGAGCCGCCGCCCGTCGAGCCCGAAGTACGCCGCCGGCGCCGAGTCCTCGGCCCGCCTGAGCGCGATCGGCGTCAGCGCGAAGGCGATGGGGAAGAGGATCGACGAGTACTGGAAGTGGATCGAGAAGACCGCGTCGCGCGAGGCGAGCAGGCAGAACAGGAGCCCGTAGGCGAGCATCCACCGCCCGGGCTTGGCGAGGAAGGGCAGGAAGCAGAGGGGGACGAAGAGCTGGAGCAGGAAGAGGATCTTCGGCTCCTCGAGCATGACCTTGAGGGCGAAGACGGGGTTCGTGAGGAGGGAGACGACGAGGCCGCCGAGCCCGCTCCGGTTCGGCATGAGCTCCTCGTAGTAGTACGCGAACGAGTACGCGTCCTTGCCCGACATGATGATGCCGGCCGACGTCATGAAGAACAGCTTCACGATGACGAAGTAGACGAGGCTCGTCGCGATGGTCACCCAGCCGAGGCGCGTCCGGCCCGCGCGCCGGTCGAAGATGGCGTAGAGCCCGATGAAGCACATCAGGAGCGAGACGTCCTCGCGGCAGAGCAGCAGCGCGGCGAGGGTGACCCAGTACCACCGGTCCCTGCCGGTCTCGTAGAAGTAGAGGAGCCAGACGACGAGCGGCGAGATCAGCGCGAGCGAGTGGAACTCGTACATGTTCGCGCCGTGCAGGGCCGGGTAGAGGGCCCACACGGCGGCGAGCAGGACCGCCTTGCCGCGGTGCTCGAGCTTGTCGAGCGCGAGCAGGTACACCGGGATCACGCCGGCGCCGAGCCACACGGACTGGAGCACGAGGAGGAGCTCCGCCCGCGGGTAGATGAGGTAGAGCGGCGAGAGCAGGACGAGGATGGGATCGAAGTGCGCGGAGCCGTGGTAGCCGGCGCGGAGCCAGGAGCAGCCGAGCGGCCGCCCGTGGATCGACTGATAGAAGATGTTGTCGTAGTACCCGAGGTCCGGCGTCCGCGTGTGCAGCGCGTGGTGGTTGGTGATCGCGAGCCGGGAGAAGAAGAGGGCGTAGCCTGCCCACAGGGCGAGGACGGCGAGCGGCGCGAGCCACCGGCCGGCGCTGGCGAGCGGGCCGCCGCTTGCGGGCGGGTTGCCGCTTGCGGGCGGGTTGCCGCTTGCGGGCGCGTCGTCGAGGGCGGGCGAGAGCCGCGCGCTGCGGCCCCAGGCGTAGACGCCGGCGCCCACCGTCGCGGCGGCGAGGACGGCGTAGAAGATCGCGGTCTTCGGGCTGTCCTTCTCGATGTTCGGCAGCTTGAGCGCGGCGACGAAGGGGAGCGCGAGCAGGGGGGCGAGGGCGCGGTTGAGGCGGCCCACCGTGCCCACGACGTCCCACGAGCGGGTCAAGACGCGCCTCGCCAGCATCACGAAGAAGTAGGCGAGGCCGACCCCCACGATGGCGGCGACGGCGCCGCCGGCCATCCAGCGGCGCTCCAGCTCGGTCAGCTTGTTCGTCGAGAGCAGGGCGACGCGGCTCGGGTGGGTGAAGACCCACGCCGACACGGCGATGCTCATGCCGAAGAGGATCGGCCACGGCGCCAGGGTCACGGCGGCGCGCGCGAGCCGCTCGAGGGTGCCGTCGAGCTTCGCGAGCGCGCTGCTCAGCCTGGTGCGATGGGGCTCTAGCATGGAGGAGGCGGGTCCTCGGCTACTTGACCCTACCCCCCGCTGTCAAGGAACGGCAGGAATCGCGCGGGGGCGTGGGAAGGGCAGGCGCCGCGCGCGGCCCGCGGTAGAATGGGCCCATGTCGCACTACCGGGATCATCTCGATGCGGCTCGCGCGCGCATCGAAACCCTCGAGGCCAAGCTGAAGGAGCGGGAGGCGGCGCTCGCCGCACGGGACGCGGAGCTCGCGGAGGTCCGCGCCGAGGTCGAGCGGCTGCGCGGCGGCTCGGGCGACGACGGCCCGCTCGACGGCCCTCACGGCCGGGCCGGCGGGCAGCGCGCCCTCCTGGTGGCGCTCGCGGTGTGCGGCTTCGCCACCGCGACCGGCTACGCGATGGTGCGGCCTGTGCACTGCCCGCAGCGCGGCGCCTCGTACCCCGCGTCGGCCGAGGTGCTGCCGCGGTCGCACGACGGGCACGACGCCTGGTCGAGCCGGGTCGACGCCGCGCGGCTGCGCGTGGGCAGGGCCGCGGGCGCCGCGCTCGAGCACGGCCGGGTGCGCGCGCAGCGCTGCTGGCAGCCGGACGGCCCGAGCGGCGAGGGGAGCGTGACCGTGACCTTCGCGCCGGGCGGCGACGCCCAGGTGGAGCTGGACGGGCCGCCCTACGCCGGCACCGAGGTCGGCGAGTGCGTGGTCGACGCCTTCCGCGCGGCGGCCTCGCGGGTGCCGTCGTTCGACTGGGAGCCGCTCACGCTCACGACGCGGTTCTCTCTCTAGTCCAGGGTGACGCGGTATTGCGTGGCTCGAGGCTCGGCCGTCACGGCGGAGCCGGGGTCTGCGGAGCGGGGGCGGTGGGCGGGGGCGCCAGCTGCCAGCTCACGAAGCCCAGGGCGACGACGTTGAGGTAGATGACCGCGAAGACGAGGAGGCCGAAGCTCACGCCGTGCTCGGCGGTGAAGCCGAGGGAGGGGAACACCAGGGAAAAGAAGAGCTCTCGAACCCCGACGCCGGCGATCGAGATCGGCAAGAGGCCGAGGAGGTTCGCGATCGCGAGCAGGCAGGTGACGTCGAAGAGCGAGAGCGAGATCCCGAGGGCGCGCGCGATCAGATAGCCCTGCACGAAGTTGACGACGAACGTCGCCACCGTGACCGGAAGCGTGAAGAGGAGCCCGCGCCCGACGTGGGCCCGAAGCGCCACGAGGAACCGGCTCGCCGCCCCAGGCTCGGCGGAGTCTCCGGGGTCCTTCGCGATCTTGCGCGAGAAGGCGAGGAGGATGCGCTCGGCGAGGCCAGGGATGAGCAGCACCAGCGGGGCGAGGACCGTGAGCGCGATGCCGCCCCACGTCAGCCAGGCCAGCTGGCCGGCGATGACCGCGCTGTAGCGGGCGACGCCGACCGCCACGAACGCGGCGAGCACGTAGAGATCGCACAGCCGATCCATCACGACCGTGGCCAGGCCCTCCGCATAAGGGACACCCAGGTCGTGACGCAGGTAGCGGATCCGGAGGACGTCGCCGACCCGCCCCGGGGTCAACATGCCGACGTAGAGCGACGTGAGGTACGCGCTCCACGCCCGGCGAAGGGGGTAGACGATGTCACGGGCGCGGAGCAGCGCGTCCCAGCGGACCACCTTGAGGTGGATGTTGAGGACGTTGAGCGCCGCCGCGAGAGCGAGCGGGGCGGCCGAGGCCGAGGCCACGGCGCCGAGCACCGCGTCCCGGTCGTCCATGCGCGCGACCACGAGGACGAGCAGCAGCGGCCCGATCAGGCGAACGAGGGCGCGCAGGACGGTGCGGCGCATGGAGACGAGGCCCGCGGCGCGCTCAGCGCGGGGCCGCGAGGCGGGAGAGCCGGAGAGGAGCGAGGGCCCCGGGCGCGGGGCGCCCGGACCGAGCGGCGCGCGGGGCGGAGATCACTCGATCTCCTCGCGGACCGGCAGCTCCTCGGCCTGGTGCCGCTGCTGCATCTGGAAGGTGAGGAACTCGCCGATGAAGCCCATCGAGAAGAACTGGATGCCGAGGAGGATCATCAGCACGCCGAGCAGGAGCAGCGGGCGATCGCCGATCTTGTGACCGAGGAACCAGAGGAGCGTGAGATAGGCGTTGATCGTCACCCCGACCGCCGCGAACACGAGGCCGATGAGGCCGAAGAGGTGCATCGGCTTCTTCGAGTAGCGGGTCAGGAACATGACGCTGAGCAGGTCGAAGAAGCCGCGCAGGATGCGCTCCAGGCCGTAGCGGGAGCTGCCGTACTTGCGGGCGTGATGGCGCACCGGGATCTCCGCGACCCGGAAGCCCTGCCACGCGGCGAGCGCCGGGATGAACCGGAAGAGATCGCCGTAGATCGGGATGGTGCGGAGCACCTCGCTCCGGTACGCCTTGAAGCCGCAGTTCATGTCGTGGAGCTTCACGCCCGTGACCGAGCGGACCGTCCCGTTGAAGATGCGGGACAGGACGAGGCGGTTCTTGGGGTCGAGCCGGTTGACCTTCCAGCCGACCACGACGTCGAGCCCCTCCTCGACCTTGGCGATGAAGCTCGGCAGATCGGCCGGGTCGTCCTGGAGATCGGCGTCCATCGTGACGACGACCGCGCCCTTCGCCTTGCGGAAGCCGGCCGTCAGCGCCGTCGCCTTGCCGAAGTTCTTCCGCAGCCGGATGCCCTTCACCACCGGGTTCTCCGCGCGGATCCTGGAGATGACGGCCCAGGTGTCGTCCGTGCTGCCGTCGTCCACGAAGATGAGCTCATAGGTGAAGCGCCCCCGCAGCGCCTGGTCGATGCGCTGCGCGAGCTCGGCCAGGCTCTCCGCCTCGTTCAGCCCCGGGACGACCACCGAGACGTGCGGCGCCGCCGAGGTGGCCGGCGCAACCGAGGGCGCCATCAGGCTCGGGCGAGGGTCGAAGGCGGAGAGCCCGAACGTGACGCGGTCCTCCGGGACCTCTGTAGGGGCAGGTGTGGGGGGCTGGTCCACGATCACGGCGGCGGAGGATAGCAGGATCGTCGCGGAAGCGCGCGGTTCCGTCCATGGGAAGCGACCGGTGCGCCGGAAGGGGAGCCAGGAGCGCTCGCGCGTATCGTGCGTGGAGGAACGGGAAGCGCTGCCGGGGCGAGCGATCGCGGCGTGCTGGATCCGGGCTTGCTGGGCATCCCAACCGAGCATCCAAGGCACGTGGCGGTGAAACGAATGGCGGACGAACGACACGACCCACCGGCCGGCGAGCCGGCGCCGCGCGGCGGCCACCCCGACGACCCGCGGCTCTTCGGCCCCGAGGCCGTCGCGAAGCTGCGCGCCGCGTTCGAGGAGGTGACGTGGCTCCTCGGCCGCGGCTATCCGCCGCGCACCGCGATCCGGACCGTCGGCGACCACCACCAGCTCGCCGCCCGCCAGCGCCTCGCGCTGCAGCGGTCCGCCTGCTCGGACGCGCAACGCGCCTCGCGCCTCGCGCGCCGCGCGCCCGCGTCGTCGCTCCGGGGCGCGGAGGCGAGCATCGACGGCTTCAACCTGATCATCACCCTGGAGGTGGCCCTCTCGGGCGGCCTGCTCCTGCGCGGCCCGGAGGGGGCGCTCCGCGACCTCGCGGGCCTCCGCGGCAGCTACGCGCCGATCGCGCAGACCGACGCGGCCATCGATCGCCTCGGCGCCGCGCTGTCCGGCGCCGGCGCGGCGCGCGCGCGCTTCCTCCTCGACGCCGCCGTCCCCAGCTCGGGCAAGCTGCGCGCGCGGATCCTCGAGCGCCTCGCCGGCGCCCCCTTCGCGCTCGAGGCGACGCTCGTCCCCGATCCCGACCGCCTGCTCGTCGGGGCGGCGGGCGTGATCTCGTCCGACAGCGTCGTCCTCGATCGCTGCGCGCAGTGGATCGACCTCGCGGGCGAGATCCTGGCCGCGCGCGCGCCGGCGGCGCGCGTCGTCGACCTCGTGCCCGGCGGCGTCGACCTCGCCCCCGGCGGCGTCGACGTCGTCCCCCGCGGAGGAGCGCCCGGCTCCTGAACGGCGCAGAGACGCGGGGCCCTCGGGCCGCGGGCACCCCCCCGGCCCCCGGTAACGCGGGGCCCCGCCGCGCTACCGGTCGGGCCCGAGCCGCCTCGACTGCCACGCCACCTGGGCGGCGAGCCCCTCGCGCAGGGGCACCCGGGGCACATAGCGGAGCGCCGCCCGCGCCGCCGCCGTGTCGGCCCAGGTGTGCCGGACGTCGCCGGCCTGCGGCTCGCCCCGCTCCACGCGCACCGGCCCGGCGAGCTCCCCGAGCAGCCGGAGCGCCTCGTTCAGGCTCACCCGCGAGCCGCCGCCGATGTTGAACACGCCGACCGCGCCGCCCTCCATCGCCTCGACGTTGGCCTGCACGACGTCGCTCACGTACGTGAAATCGCGCGTCTGCTCGCCGTCGCCGTGCACGCGGACCGTCTCGCCCTTCAGCACGGCGGCGATGAACCGGTGGAACGCCATGTCGGGCCGCTGCCCGGGGCCGTACACCGTGAAGTACCGGAGCGAGACCGTGGGCAGGCCGAAGTTGCGCCGGTACAGCTCGCAGAGGTTCTCGGCGGCGAGCTTCGTCACCCCGTAGGGCGAATGCGGCGCGGTGCGGCGGGACTCGTGCATGGGAACGTCGTCCGCGTCGCCGTACACGGAGGACGACGAGGCGTAGACGAGCTTGCGCACCTGGCCGTGCGCCCTCGCCGCCTCCAGCAGCCGCTGCGTCGCCAGCACGTTGTCGCGCAGGTAGCCCTCGAAGCTCTGCCCCCAGCTCGGGCGCACGCCGGCCTGCGCCGCCTGGTGGAAGACCACCTCGCACGTCGAGAGCAGCGCGCGCAGGTCGGCGGTCGCGAGATCGGCCGTCGACAGGGAGAAGCGCGGTTCACCGAGCAGCCGGGCCAGGTTCCCTTCCTTGATCTCGCGGCCGTAATAGTCGGTGAAGCGGTCCACCCCGAGCACCTCATGCCCGAGCTCGATCAACCGCTCCGCCAGGTGGGCGCCGATGAATCCGGCCACCCCAGTCACCAGACAACGCATCCGTCTCCCGTCCTGGTCCCGCCGCGCCGCGCGGCCCGCCGTCCTCGCCGTCCTGCCGCCCCGCGGCCTCCGTCCCGGTCCTGCCGCGTCGCGGCGCGGCGGATGCTAGCACTTCGGCCCGTCCCTTGGACCGGCACCCGCCGGCAGCCACCCGCGCGCCCGCCGCCCGGCGAGCCCCAGAGGCCGGATCGCGCCACGGGCTTTTTGCAAAAATACCCACCTTTCCGATGTATCTTCTGAATCCGGTTGCGCCTCCCCGTCCGGCGGGCGACGCTGGGCCGCGCTCGGGCGCCCTGGTTTTTTCTGTCCGAGGCGCGCGCGGGGCGGGCAGAGGGTTAGCTGTCGCTTATGGGAATCGTTGTCGAGCAGCTCACGAAGCGGTTCGGTCCGAACAAGGTCGTCGACGACGTCTCGTTCGAGATCGAGAGCGGCGCCCTTGTCGCGCTGCTGGGGCCGAGCGGAGGGGGCAAGAGCACCGTCCTGCGCATCATCGCCGGGCTCGAGAGCCCCGACTCCGGCGAGGTGATCCTGAACGGGAAGAACGCGACGCACACCCGGGTGCAGGACCGGAACATCGGCTTCGTGTTCCAGAGCTACGCCCTGTTCCGGCACATGACCGTGCGCGACAACATCGCCTTCGGCCTCACGATCCGGAAGCGGCCCCGGAAGGAGATCGAGGCCACGGTCGACGAGCTCCTCGGCCTCGTGCAGCTCGAGGGGCTCGGGAGCCGGTTCCCGCACGAGCTGTCCGGCGGCCAGCGGCAGCGGGTCGCGCTGGCGCGCGCGCTCGCCCCGGGGTCGTCGCTGCTCCTGCTCGACGAGCCGTTCGGGGCGCTCGACGCCAAGGTGCGCCTCGAGCTGCGCGAGTGGATCCGCAGGCTCCACAAGGAGCGCGGGATCACGAGCGTCTTCGTGACCCACGACCAGGAAGAGGCGATGGACCTCGCCGACCGGGTCATCGTGCTGCACAAGGGGCGGGTCGAGCAGATCGGCACGCCCGAGGAGATCTACGACCGGCCGGCGACCGAGTTCGTGGCGAGCTTCGTCGGGTCGATCAACGTGCTCAAGGGGGAGGTCCGCGACGGCCAGGCCGCGCTCGGGACCCTCGCGGTGCACGCTCCCCCCGGGACGGGCGACGGCGCGAGCGTGCGCGCTTTCGTGCGGCCGCACGACATCGAGGTCCACACCCGGATCGACTCGTCGAGCTCACCCAGCGCCGACGACGCCAGCGTGGCGCGCGTCGAGCGGCTGTCGCGGGTCGGATGGATGGTCAAGGCGGAGCTCCGCCTCTCCGACGGCCAGCCGCTCTCCGTCGAGCTGACCAAGGACCGCGTCGCCGAGCTCGCCCTGTCCGAGGGGGACCGGGTGCTTGTAAATCTCCGAGACGCCAAGATCTTCGTGCAAGATTACTCCATCTAGCCACCTGGCCGGCGCTTCCGTCTGGCCCGGGGGTCAGTCAACACGGAGGCGGCACGTGGGTTCAATCTTCGACAACATCGCGGCGACGATCGGGCGCACCCCCCTCGTTCGCCTGAGCTCTGCGGGCAAGGGGCTGCGTGCCGAGCTGATCGGCAAGGTCGAGAGCCGGAACCCCGGCGGCAGCGTCAAGGATCGCATCGGCCTCGCGATGATCGAGGACGCCGAGCGGCGGGGCAAGCTGACGCACGGGAGCGTCCTCGTCGAGCCGACGAGCGGCAACACGGGCCTCGCGCTGGCGATGCTCGCCGCGGCGAAGGGCTACCGGTTGATCCTCACGATGCCCGAGTCGATGAGCCCGGAGCGGGTCGCGCTGCTCCGGGCGTTCGGGGTCGAGGTGCTGCTCACGCCCGGGTCCTTGATGGTGCAGGCCGTCGCGCGGGCGCGCCAGATCGTGGAGGAGACGCCGGGCGCGGTGATGCTCCAGCAGTTCGAGAACCCGGCGAACCCCGCCGCGCACCGGATGACGACCGCGCGCGAGATCTGGGAGGACACGGACGGGGCGGTCGACGTCGTGGTCGCCGGAGTGGGGACCGGCGGGACGATCACCGGCGTGGGCGAGGTGCTCAAGGAGAAGAAGCCGGGCGTGAAGATGATCGCGGTCGAGCCGAAGAACGCCGCCGTGCTGAGCGGCGGCCGCGTGGGGGCGCACCTCATCCAGGGCATCGGCGCGGGCTTCGTCCCGAAGATCCTCCGGCGCGAGCTCATCGACGAGGTGGTGCCCGTGACCGAGGACGAGTCCTTCGACGCCGCCCGCCGGCTCGCCAAGACCGAGGGGATCCTCGTCGGCATCTCCGGCGGCGCGGCGATGGCGGCGGCGCTCTCGATCGCGGCGCGCGACGAGATGCAGGGCAAGAAGATCGTGGTGATCCTGCCCGACGGCGGCGAGCGGTACGTCACCTCGCCGCTCTTCAAGGAGCTCGTCGGCTGCGCCCGGGGGGCCGCGCCCCGGCCGAAGGGCTAGGGGAGGCAGCCGCACATCGGGTCGCCTTCCCTGCAGACGCACTCCGCCTTCCTGGGCGCCGGCTGCGGCTGGGGCCGCGCGACCTTGCCCTGGAGCGCGTCCCGGTCGCGCTTCGCCGCGAGGAGCTTGCGCTCGAGCTCCGCCTTCTCCGCCTCGCTCCGCACCGTCTGGTACGCGAGCGTGAGCTCGCCGATCTGCCGCTCGCTCGCGGCGAGGTCGCTCTGGAGCGCCGCGAGCCGCTGCTCGTACGCGGCGCGCGCGGCCGTCTGCTCGGCGAGCGTCTGCTCGGCCTCCGGCTTGATCTTGCCGAAGTAGGCGCCGAGCGTCGCGGCGAGCGCGGCGACGAAGAGCGCGCTCCCCCCCGCGATGAGCCGCACGAGGCGCCGCTTCTGGGCGTCGCCCGCGAGGGCCGCGAGCCTGCGCTCGTGGTCTCGCTGCTTCTCGAGGGCCTCGACGCGGGCGCGCTGCTCGGCCTCGACGCGGGCCTTCTCGACGGCCGCCGCCCGGATCCCCTCGAGCCGCGCCGCCTCCTCGCGGGCGAGCTCCTCCTCGCGGCGGGCCCGCTCCTCCTCGGCGCGGAGGCGCGCCTCCTGCTCCGCCAGGGCGCGCTGCTCGAGCGCGCGCCGGGCCTCCTGCGCCGCGAGCGCGCGCCGGCGCGCGGCCTCCTCCTCCTCGCGCACCCGCTGCTTCTCGAGGCTCATGAGCTGCTTGAGCGAGAAAAGAACAGAGCTCTCCTGGATCTCGGCCATGACGGATCGACCTCCTTGCCCGCGCCGGGGTGCGGCGCATGGCGCGCGATGGAGAGCGCGCCGCCGGCGGATGGAGTCCACCCCTCCGGCGTCGCTCCTCGCGCGCGGTGCGCTCGCGGTTCGCACGTTCGACCGAGCGAGGAGACGGAAGCTTGGATGGTTCAGGGGACGTTCGGAGGACGAACGAAGGGGCGCCGGGGAGGCGCCGCGGAGCATGGAGAAGGAGGGAGGCGCGGCGGCGCGATCACTCGACGCGGACGGCGACGATGACCTTCATCCAGACGCCCTCGGGCGGGATCTTCTTCGTGAGATCGACCTCACCGAACCAGTCGACGTGCACCGTGTAACCGCCGTTCTCCTCGTCCGGATAGAAGAATTTCCGGATGTCGCCATGATACTTGCGATCCAGCGGGACGATGCGCTCGCCGGCGGGCATCGGCGCCTTCTTGGCGATCAAGGTCGACTCGCCGTCGACGACGGCCTGGGCCGTGATGCTCTTGATGAACGTCAGGTCGGGCACGTTGTTGTCGCGCGCCTCGAGCCGGATGAACATGAGCTCGGCGCCGTCGACGGAATTCGGGTCCTGCGAGATGGAGACCTCGCTCCATCCGGAGAAGGTCGACTGCGAGGTCGGCTTGACGAGGAACTTCGTTTCCGCCTCATGCTCGCCGGCTATCGTGGCGCAGGCGCTCGCGCCGAGCGAAAGAGCCGCGGTGAGCGCCGCGCCGGCGCGCGCGGAGAGACAGAGCGAGGCAACTGCACGGCGACAGGTCCGGATAAGCATGTTCATCCGAGAAAGATAGCATGGCGGCGCCCCTCGCCGAGGCGATCGACCTGTCGTTTCCGTGCATTACGTGCGTCCGCAGCGCCTCCGGAGGGGCGCTCGGCGCTCCGGCGCGGCCCCGTCGATCTCGGTCCGACACGAGACGTCGAGTCTTCTCGGCGGCGCGGCGGCGCGGCGGCGCGCTGCGGCGCCGATCGACGCCCGGCGCGCGGCCGGCTATGGTCGTGCCCCGAGGGCGACCGGATGGCGGCGGAATCAGGCGCAGGTATTGACGGAGCAGAGGGATCGGCCCCTGCCTCCTTCGAGGCGAGGCTCGAGCTCGCGCAGCAGACGAGCGCGCGGCTGCGCGAGGCGATCGGGCAGGCCGTCGTCGGCCAGGGCGACGTCATCGAGCAGACGCTCTGGGGGATCATCGCGGGAGGGCACGTCCTCTTGGAAGGGGCGCCCGGGCTGGGCAAGACGCTCCTCGTCAGGACCATCGCCAGCTGCCTCGATCTCAGGTTCTCCCGCATCCAGTTCACCCCGGATCTCATGCCGAGCGACGTGATCGGGACGAACGTGCTCGTCACGGCGGAAGGCGGCTCGCGCCACTTCGCGCTGCACAAGGGGCCGATCTTCGGGCAGGTGATCCTGGCCGACGAGATCAACCGCGCGACGCCGAAGACGCAGAGCGCGCTGCTCGAGGCGATGCAGGAGCACGCGTGCACCATCGCGGGCGCGCGGCACGCGATGGAGGAGCCGTTCTTCGTGCTCGCCACCGAGAACCCGATCGAGATGGAGGGCACGTACCCGCTGCCGGAGGCGCAGCTCGATCGGTTCCTGCTCAAGGTGCTCGTGCCGAGCCCGACGGAGGACGAGCTGACCGAGATCCTCGCCCGGACCACGGGCCACGACCGCGGCCCGCCGCCGCGGGTGCTCACCCGAGACGACGTGCTCTCGCTGCGCTCGCTCTGCCGCGACGTCGCGGTCGCCGAGCCCGTGATGCGGTACGCGTCGCGGCTGACGCGGGCGAGCGATCCGGCCGCCGAGGGGGCGCCCGAGATCGTGCGGAGGGCGCTCCGGTTCGGCGCCGGCGTGCGCGGCGCGCAGTCGCTCGTGCTGGCCGCGAAGGCGGTGGCGCTGCTCCAGGGCAGGGCGCACGTCGCCTTCGCCGACGTGCAGCGGGTGGCGAAGCCGGTGCTCCGCCACCGCATGATCCGGTCCTTCGAGGGCGAGGCGGAGGGGATCACGACGGATCAGGTGATCGCCGCGCTCCTCGCCGCGGTCGAGCCGCGGCCCGAGCCCGTGGCCCAGGCGATCCGGCGATGAGGCGCGGCGACGAGGCGCGGGAGCCGGCGCTCCGGATCGCGACGCCGAGGGGCGCGAAAGGCGCGGCCGGCGCGGCGTGGCTCGCGGCGCTCCTCGCCGCGGGGCCTGCGTCCGGGCAGGCGCCGCCCGCGTTGGCCTCGCCGGAGCTCGTCGTGGACGCGGCGCCGGTGTTCGGGACGAGCGGCGCGATCCCCTGGGGGTGGAACCAGGTCGTCGTCCGCATCCAGAACCGCGGCGGCAAGGCGGCGCGGGGCGCGGTCGAGGTCGAGTCGAAGCGCTACTCCGAGCAGCGCGTCTTCGTCGCGTCGGCGCCGTACACCGTCGGGGCGGGCGAGTCGGTCAACGTGCGCGTGCCCGTGCAGGTGGCGCCCTTCGGCGACGTGCAGGTGCGCGCGCTCGACGAGGGCGGCGCGACGGTGTCCTCGCACGCGCTCTCGTCGACCTCGCAGCGCGCGGTGGTGCTCTTCGACGTCAGCGAGACGTCGCTCCTCCGCGCGGGCCTGCACGAGGCGCCGGTCGCGCCGCTGTACACGCCGACCGGCCGCGGGCCCGGGTCGTCGCCGGCCGCGGTCCTGTGGGTCGGGCAGCCGCGCTACGACGGCGCGACGGGCGATCCGCTGCTGCCCGATCGGGCGGCCCTGTACAGCGCGGCGGACGCGGTGCTGATGCGCGGCGACACGCTCTCGATGTTGAACGGCGCCGAGCTCGACGCGCTCGCCGGCTACGTGCTCTCCGGCGGCACGCTGGCGCTGTCGATCGGGCGCCCCGAGGCGCTGCGGCACCCGACGCTCGCGGCGCTCGTGGGCGGCGAGGTCTCGAGGGCGGGCGTCGCGCCGCCCACCCTCGAGGAGATCGTGCCGCCCGGCGCGCCCAGCGGCTTCGGCAAGCAGGGCAACGTGCTCCTGCCCGCGCCGAGCGCGAGCCCCGAGGTGGCCGAGGCGCTCGCCGGCTGGTCGGGCGGGAACCTGCGGCCGAGCCCGTATGGCAGCTCGGCGTTCTACGGCCTCGGCGAGGTGCACCTGCTCGCGTTCGACCCGACGCAGAGGCCCGCGGCCGGCGACCCGTGGGTGAAGATCCGGATGGCCGATCTCGCGCGCCGCGCCCACGACCGCCGCTCCACGGTCGCGTTCCGCCCGGGCGAGGAGGCGATGGGCCTCGAGCTGGATCCGGTGCGGCGCGAGCTCGATCCGAACGAGAGCGCGCGCTGGGCGATCGGGGTCTCGGCGCTCTTGCTCTGCATCTACGCGGTGCTCGCCGGCCCGATCAACTTCTCGCGCGCCGCGCGGCAGGGGCGGCCGCTCCGCGCGCTCCGTCACCTGCCCGTGTACGCGGCGGTGACGTTCGCGGCGATCGTCGGCGTCGGCCTGCTCGCGAAGGGCGTGCGCGGCAGGGCGCGGCACCTCACGCTGATCGAGGCCGGCGCCGGCATGGCGAAGGGGGCGGTGCGCCGGTTCCGGGGCTTCTTCGTCGCCAGCGCGGAGGAGCTCACCGTCCGCACGACCGACGCGAGCAGCGTCATCAGCACGGCGGTGCTCGCCGAGCTCTCGGAGCGGCGCGACCGGCTCCTCGTCGATCGCGACGGGGCCCGGCTGACGAAGGTCGCCGCGCTCCCGTGGCAGACGGTGGTCGTGCGCGAGGACGGCGTCGCGCCGCTCGGGGACGGCATCGCGATCGTCGCCGAGCCGAGCGGCGACGTGGTCGTGAGCAACCGGAGCGGCCGCGATCTCCGGGGCGGCGTCCTGTGGCTGCCGGAGGGCGCGGCCCGCTACTTCGCCCGCGTCCGTGACGGGGAGAAGGTCTCGTCGCGCGCGGGGGTCGATCTCGCGGCGCGGGCCGAGGCGCAGGGCTGGCTCTCGCACGTGGGCTTCGGCCGGCGGGTCGGCGGCATCGACATCCACGACCTCGGCGGGAGCCTGCTGGTCCCCCTGCTCGAGCCCGACGCGCCGGGGCTCGGCGCCGCGTGGCTCGCGATCGAGGAGGCGGCCGGCGACGCGGTCGACTGGTTCCCGGCGGGCGTGCCCGTCCTGCTCGGGCAGCTCGACGGCGGCGAGGGGCGCGCGGTCGACTCCGGGCTGCGGATCGAGAGCGACCGCGTGCTCGTGCGGATCGTCGGCTACGGAGGTCGGCCGTGAGCGCCGCGTCCGGCGGCGCCCCGCCCCCCGCGGCGCGGATCGAGCGGCCTGCGCCGACGATCCGCGTCCGCCACCTCTCGCACCGCTTCGGCGCGCTCGACGTGCTCCGGGACGTGACCTTCGACGTCGGCCCCGGCGAGATCTTCGGCTTCATCGGTCCGAACGGCGCGGGCAAGACGACGACGATCCGGGTCATGGCGACCTTGCTCGAGCCGATGGCGGGGCGGGTCGAGATCGACGGGGTCGACGTCACGATCGACCCGGCGGCGGTCCGCCGCAGCATCGGCTACATGCCGGATCACGCGGGCGTCTACGACCGGATCACGGTGCGCGAGTACCTCGAGTTCTTCGCGGACGCGTTCCGCGTGCCGTCGCTCGACGTGGTCGACGCGGTCCTGGAGCTGACCGACCTCGGCAAGATCCAGGACCGAATCGTGGCCACGATGTCGAAGGGCATGAAGCAGCGCCTCCAGCTCGGGAGGATCCTGCTGCACGATCCCAAGGTCCTCATCCTGGACGAGCCGGCGAGCGATCTCGATCCGCGCGCGCGCATCGAGATCCGCGACCTCTTGCTCGAGCTCCGCAGCCTGGGGAAGACGATCTTCCTCTCCTCGCACATCCTCACGGAGCTCTCCGACGTGTGCACGTCGATCGGCATCCTCGAGAAGGGCCGCCTCGTCGTCGCCGGGCCGATCGGCGAGATCGCGGCGCGGCTCGAGGCGCTGCGCGCCGCGCAGGCCCACGGGCACGCGCCGCCGCGCCACGCCGCCGCGCCGGGCGCGCACCCGGCCGAGGCGGGCCACGCGGCCGCGCACGGGCCCGGGGCGCCCGGGGATCCGGCCGCCGTCGGTCCTCAGCAGGCCGAAGGTGCGTACGGCCCGCACCCGCCCCACGCCGCGGGGCCGGGGCAGCCGGCGGCCTACCCGGGGCTGTCGCCGCTCTCCCGGCGCAAGGTCAAGGTGCGGGTCCTCGGAGATCCCGAGGCCGCGGCCTACCTGCTCCGGGGCGGCCCCGGGATCGCCGACATCGAGATCGTCGCGGGCGCCGTGCACGTCGGCTACGTGGGCAACGACGTGAAGATCGCCGAGATCGTGCAGCACCTCGTGCGGAGCGGGATCGGCGTGATCGGGGTCGAGCCGGAGCGCAACGAGCTCGAGCGGATCTTCCTCGAGGTCACGCAAGGAGAGGTGCAGTGAGCGCGCAGACTGGCTCATCGCCGCCCGCCGGCCCGTCGTCGCAGCGGCTCGTCGATCGGGCGCGCCACCGCGTGGCCCGCCTCCTCGGCGAGCCGAACCCGATCTGGATCCGCGAGCTCAAGCAGGCCGCGCGGCTCGCCCGCACGCCGATCATCCTCCTCGTGCTCGCCGTGCTGATGACGCTGCTCGTGGCGTCGATCGGCGGCATGGTGTCGAGGGACATCGCGCCCGCGAAGGCGGGCGTGATCCTGTTCCAGGTCTTCTTCTCGCTCGCGTACTTCGTGGTGGCGCTGGTCGGGCCGGCGGTCGCCGCGAACAGCATCGCGTCGGAGCGCGAGGGCCGCACCTGGGAGGCGGTGCTCCTGACGGGCATCCCGCCCGGCGAGATCGCGCGCGGCAAGTTCCTCGCCGCCTACACGGCGATCTCGATGTACGTGGCCATGCTCGCGCCGGTCGGGGCGCTGCCGTTCCTGTTCGGCGGGATCACCGCGATGGAGGTGGTGATCGCCTTCCTGTTCCTCTTCCTGATCGCGCTGCTCAGCGTCGCCTTCGGCCTCGCGATCAGCTCGAAGATGGCGAGCCTCCGCACGGCGATCCTCGTCACGCTGCTGCTCGCGTTCCCCCTGTCGATCTGCCTGTTCATGGCGGGGGGCACGGGTCTCTCGTACGCGGCCCACCTCGCCTGGCCGGAGGTGCCCGAGGGCCCGCCCATCTGGCTCCCGGTCGCCTACCAGCGCGTCCCGCTCGGCGTCGATTACGCGCTCTTCCTGGTCCTCCTGCCGATCGCGGCGGTCGTCGTCCCCGCGTGGTTCCTCTACCAGGTGACCGTCGCGAACCTCACGAGCGAGAGCGACGATCGCTCCTCCGGCCTGAAGACGTGGTTCGCGGTCTGCACGCCGGTGGTCGCCGCCGCCGCGGTGGTGCCGGCGTTCTCGGTGGACCCGCCCGAGCGCCTGGCCGCGATCCTCGCGGGCCTGTGCGCGACGCTCTCGTACCTGACCTTCTGCGTGTTCCTCTTCGCCGGCGATCCGGTCGGCCCGTCGCGCCGCGTCGAGGTGCACTGGGCCAGGAGCCGCGCCGGCCGGCTGCGTCGCTTCTTCGGCCCCGGCGTGGCCCGCGCGGCGTACCTCCTGCTCGCGGCCGGCGTCCCCGCCGTCGTCGCGCTCTGGGCGGTCGGCCACCAGCTGCTCCTCGACGCATCCGTCGGCACGCCGGAGAGCCAGACGCGGCAGCTCCAGTACTTCGCCGTCTACGCGCTCGCCTTCTATGTGTTCCTGGTCGGGCTCGGCGCCTTTCTCCGCGCGCGGATCGCCGCGCCGATGGTGGCGCGGGTGCTGCTGCTGACGCTCCTCTTCTCGATCGCGGTCGGCCCGTGGATCGTCGCCGCCATCGCCGGCCTCGTCACGGAGTTCAGCACCAGCGAGAGCGCCCTCCTCGTCGCGGCCCCCTCGCCGTTCTACGCCTTCGTGATGCTCTCCAAGGCCGCGCAGGGCGATCCGGGGCCCGTCGTGGTCGCCGGGCACGCGGCGGCCGCCGCCTGGGTCGCCGTGGGGCTCGGCCTGCTCGCCGCGGCGCGCGCGCGCTGCGCCGCCCTCATCGCGCAGCGGGACGCGGCGCTCGCCGTGACGGACGCGCTCCTCGCCCAGGAAGACGAGGCCGCGCGCGCGGCCGAGCAGGCGGCTCCGGCGCAGGCTGCCGCGCCGGAGCGCGCCGAGCCAGGGGGGAGCGCCGCGGGCACCCTCGCATGAGCGCATCGCCGCGGGCGCGCTGAAATCGTACGTGTGCGCGTTGTCGTGTGGAAATTTGGATCGTCTCGAGGGAATGCTTCATGATGCGCCTGCGCGCGGATCTGTCGAAATCTTGAGCGCTCCGGGACGGCGTGTGAAAAGGGCGTGCGCGCTCGAGGTCCGGGAGCGAGAGGGGATCTGGATCCTCGCGTCGCGTGGCGACGGCGGTGCGACCTCGACCCGCGGGGGATGGCCTTGCCTTCGCACGACGACTGCCGGTGCTCGGCGTCCGAGCTGAGCGATACGCTGTTGTACGGAACACCGTACCGGCCGGTGCGTCGGCTCGGGCGAGGCGGGATGGGGGAGGTGATCGAGGCCGCGCACGTGGGCCTCGACAAGCCCGTGGTGGTGAAGCTCCTGCACCGCGATTTGAACCGCGAGCCGCGGCTCGTGGAGCGGATGCGCGTCGAGGCGCAGTCGCTGGCGCGGCTCGCCCATCCCAACCTGGTGATGGTCACCGATTTCGGGCGGACGGCCGAGGGGCGGACGTTCCTCGTGATGGAGCGGCTCTACGGCCGGACGATGCGCGAGGAGCTCGCGGCGCGGGGCGCGCTGCCGCCGCTGGAGGCGGTCGACCTGGTGACGCAGACGCTGGCCGGCCTCGCCGCGGCGCACGGCGCGGGCATCGTCCACCGCGACGTGAAGCTCGAGAACCTGTTCGTGTGCGACGCGGACGTGCAGGGGCGTCGCGTGGTGAAGGTGCTGGATTTCGGCATCGCCAAGGTGGTCGCTCCGCGGGGCGACAGCCGCGCGCCGGCGCCGTCGCTCTACCAGACGGAGGAGGGGGTGCTCGTCGGCACGCCGCGCTATCTCTCGCCCGAGCAGGCGTGCGGGCTCGCCGTCGACGCCCGCACCGACGTGTATGCGGCCGGCGTGGTGCTCTACACGCTGCTCGCCGGCCGCGGCCCGTTCGAGCACGTGAGGCGCGTCCCCGATCTCGTGCGCGCCCACGCCAGCGAGGTGCCCGCGCCGCCGTCCTGCCACGCGCCGCGGCCGGTGCCGCCGGAGCTCGACCGCGCCGTCATGAGGGCGCTCGAGAAGCGCCCGGAGCTGCGCTTCCCGGATGCCGCGGCGTTCGCGGACGAGCTGTCGCGCATCGCCGCGGCGCTCTCGGGGGGAGGGGCGGGGCCGGCGCCGGCCTTGCCGACGGGGGCGTGCTGGGAGAGCACGGCGCCGCTGACGGTGCCGCCGGTCCGCGCGCTGGTCGCACCGACGTTGAGCGCGACGGTGGAGGCGTTCGGCCTCACGGCGCCCGGCGGGGCGGCGCAGCCTGCCTCGGGACGTGCGCTGCCGCGCGGTCCGGAGGCGCGGAGGGGCGGGGCGAGGCGCGCGCGACGGCGCCCGGCGCGCGCGGAGTCCAGCGTGGCGGCCATGGTGATGCTGGTGGTGAGCGTGGTGCTGTTCGGCTTCGCCGTGGCGCTGCTGGTGAGCGTCGTGGGCTGACGGGCGGCCGCGACGCCATCGCCGCGGTCGCGAGGAACCTCACCCGGGGCGACGAAACCGGTACCATGCGGGGGTGGGATGGATGGGCAGCGCTGGCGCCGGCGGGAGGCTCAACCTGGGTGGGGGTCAGCCTGGGTCGGGGCAGCTCAACCTGGGTCGGGGGCAGCTCAACCTGGGTCGGGGGCAGCTCAACCTGGGTCGGGGCAGCTCAACCTGGGTCGGGGGCAGCTCAACCTGGGTCGGGGGCAGCTCAACCTGGGTCGGGGGCAGCTCAACCTGGGTCGGGGGCAGCTCAACCTGGGTCGGGGCAGCTCAGCCTGGGTCGGGAGCCGCTCAGCCTGGGTCGGGAGCCGCTCAGCTCAACCCGGGTGGGGTGCCAGGTGCAGGGTGGATGCAATAAATCGAGGCTGCGGCATCACAACAGACACGACAGCGTAGCCATGGACGTCTCCCTCAAATTCCAGGAAGGCAGCAGAAGGATGGCCAGCGTCAACTTCGCGCTCGGTCGGCCCGCAGGGCCGCGCCTCGCCCGAGGCCATGTTCCGGGGCATCGATGCGCGCGGCCATCGAGCGCCTCCGTCACGCCCGCGACGGCAGCGGCTTCCGATCCAGGTGCATCCCTGGACGCCGTCGTTGTATCGCTGCGGAGGGGTCGTGATGCTTGGGCGCGTGGTGGCGACGGCTGGGTGGGGTATCTTCGGGGCTATGCCGTGGCCCTGCCCCCGAGCGAGCTCCGAGGTGTCGCGCACCGGCCAGCGCACGTTCGACGCTGGCCCGCGGCGCACCCGCGCTGGCCGGAGCGCTGCCGCGGCGCCCGCCGCACCGTCGGCAGAGCAGCGGTCGAGGCCGCTCGCCTCGGGAGCACGCCCATGACAACGCGGAGCCTTGGACCGGGTGCTCGATGCGCTGCTGCCCACGCGGGGCAGCAGCGCGCCTTACGCACGTGGCGAGAGGGGCAGGCATGACCAACAGGAACGCGAACAAGAGCTCGCCAGGGCAGCCGGCGGGGCAAGGCGCTGCGGGCGACGCCGCGCCGCAGCCGCAGCCGCAGCAGCCGCCGCGCGGGTACGAGGCGCCGAGCTTCGCACCGCAGGAGCACCCTTCGCTGGCGCAGCAGCGGGCGCTTTCCCAGGATCCGCGCCGCAGGCCCGACGAGGCCGCGCCCGCCGCCGCCGCGCCGCCTGCCGAGCGAATGATGCAGTGGGGCGAGCCCAGGCCGCGGCGCCGGCAGGATCGCGAGGCGGGGCCCAGCGACAAGCAGGTGTACGTTCCCCCGGTCACCCTGCCCCCGAACCGGGAGCACCAGGCGATGGACCTGCAGAAAATCCAGGTCGCGCCGTCGCTGCTGAAGGGCGTCGACGAACGGAACCGCCCGACGATGCGCCGGATCCCCGTGCACGGCATGCCGGGCCCTCCGCAGGCGATCCCCGAGGGGCCAGGCAGCGCGCGCACCGGCGTGCGCACGGCCCGCGTCGGCGTGGGCAGCGGCGTCTGGCCGCCGCCCGAAGAGCCGACCCGCAAGCAGCGGCTGGTTCCTGCGCCCGCTCCCCAGCCCGCCGGCGCCGCTCCTCGAGCGGGCCTGCCCCAGGACGCCGCGCGCCCCGACGCCGCCGTGGCCGCCGCTGCCTCCGCCGCAGCGCTCGCGGCGCGCCGCCGCGTGGCCCCGCTGGGCCTGTTCGCGCTGCTCGTGTTTCTGGGCAGCGCGACCGTCGCGGGCTTCTGGGTGCTGTGGCGCGCCGCCAACCCTCCGGCCACTCCAGACGCCCCGGTCACCGCCGACGGCCGCGCCCCGGCCCCCGAGCCCGGCCCCGCGGCGCCCACGCCGAGCGCGATGCCCGAGCCGGCGCCGACGCCGCCTCCGGTGGCGACCGGTGAGCCGCCGCCTCCCGTGCCGGAGCCGGCCCCTGCCGCATCGGACGCGCCGCCGACGCCGCCTGCGGCGGAGCCGAGCGCGCCGTCCGCGCCTTCCGGAGCGGTGGCCGCCCGCCCGTCCACGCCGCGCCCTGCGGCGCAGGCGAAGCGTCCGCCCAGGCCTGCCGTGCCGGAAGATGTCTACGAATCGTCGTCCGTGAGCCCTCCGCTCCCCCCACCGCTGCCGTCCGTGACCTCTGCGTTGCCCACGACGCCCCCGGGGACGACCGCGCCCCCGCGCCCCTTCCCCTGAGGCGTCGTCCTCTCCGGAGTGCAATCCCCCGGCAGTCACCATGCGAAAGCCATTCTTGAAATACGCGCCTCTGTTCCTCCTGTGCTCCATGGTCGTCCTGGCGCCGGGCGTCGCGACCGCGACCGGCAAAGCTCGGCTCGTGCCCACCTCTCCGAGCGACGCGCCGGCTGCGACGTCGAGCGCGGGCGAGCGCGCCGCGCAGCTCTACCGGGAGGGGAACAGGTTCTATGACGAGGCGCGGTTCGTCGAGGCCGAGGCGCGCTATCAGGCGGCGTGGGACCTCCAGCAGAGCTTCGACGTCGCCGGCAATCTCGGGAACGTCGAGCTGGAGGTGAACCAGCACCGCGAGGCGGCCGAGCACCTCCTGTACGCGCTCAACACGTTTCCTCTCGGCGAGAAGGAAGAGAAGAAGCGCTTTTTGGAGCAGCGGCTCGCCGAGGCCAAGGCGCACGTCGGCACGCTCCGCATCCGCGTGAACGTCGACGATGCCGAGGTGCTCATCGACGGCAAGCTCATCGGACACTCGCCCCTCGAGGCCCAGGTGTTCGTCGATCCCGGCAAGCGCACCATCGAGGCGCGCCGCTCCGGCGCCCGGACATCGACCTCGCTGCTCGTGGCCAGGGGCTCGGACCAGAGCATCGCATTGAGCCTCGACGCCGGCTCGAACCTCCCGCTGGTGGTCGCGGGCGGAGCGGTCGGGCTGCTCGGGGTCGCTTCGGGCGTGACCTTCGCGATCCTCTCCACCGCGAAGGGCAAGTCCGCCGCGGCGGAGCCGTCCCCGAGCCAGCGGCGCAGCGACCTGCGCGACAGCCAGACCACGCTCGCCAACATCTCCTTCTGGAGCTTCATCGGCGGCGGCGTGGTGCTCGCCGGGACCGCCGTGTACGCGCTCAGCACGTCGAGCCGCACGCTGCCGGCCCCGCGGACCGGGCTCACCCGCATCCACGCCGTGCCCCTCGTGACCGCCGACGCGAAGGGCTTGCTGGTCGGCGCGAGCTTCTGAGCCCACCGCCACCCACGCCGGGCTCACCGGGGTTGGAAGTAGCGCCCGACCTGCTCGCGGTACTCTTCCGGGACGTCGCTGCGCTCGACGCCGCCGATCTCCTGGGGGCCCACGACGCCGAGCGCGCCCTCGCCTTGCACGTTGGCGGTGTCTCCGGCGCGCCCAGCGGTCCGGCCGATCACGATCCCTGGCATCGGCCTGCCCGGATTCATCCGCGCGTCGGCGCGTGAGCGCAGCTCGCCCCCCGCGATCGCGCCGGTCTGCCCCTCGTGGCTGCCCGGCCCGCCTCCCTGCGAGCGGCCTGGCTGCCCGGGCCCTCGCCCTTGCTCGCCTGCGCCGCCCGCTCGCGAGCCCTGGCCGCGCTCTCCGCCGCCGGGACCCGCGTTGCCCGACCCACCGGCGATCGGCGCCGGAACCGGCGTCCCCCCGAGCTGCCCCTCGGCCTCGCCCGCCCCGCGCTGCGCGTCGTCGAGCGCGCGCTGGCGCTCCGATTCCTCGCTGCTCGGGCCTCCCTCCTGGGCCATCCGGCGCAGCTGCTCCTCGAGCTGCCGCTGGCCCTCGGGCGTCGCCAGCTGCCGCGCGAGCTCGCGCAGCTGCTCCTCCGACGCGGCCTCCCCGGGCGCGCCCTCGGGCGACCGCGCCACCTGCCGCTTGAGGCGCTCGGCGAGCTGCCGGCGCTCCTCGGGGCTCAGCTTCTCGAGCGCCTTCTCGAGGCTGTCGGCGAGCCGCCGCGCGTCCTTGCCGCTCCCGGTCCGACCGAGCTCGCCGAGCGCCTCGCGCCCCTCGTCGCCGAGCGCCTCGCCGAGCGCCTCCGCGAGCTCCCTCAGCTTGTCGGCCTCCTGGCCGCGCCGATCCAGGAGCTCGCGCTGCTCCTCGAGCGCCCTCGCCACGCCGGGGGCGCCGGCCCGCTTCGCGGCCTCGGCGGCCTCCTCGAGCGCCTTTCTGGCCCGCTCGCGATCGGTCTTCTCGACCCGGTTCGCGAGCCGCTCCATCTCCTCGTCGAACGCCACGAGGTCGCGGTCGCCGAGCGCCTTCGCCGCCCGCTTCAGCTGCGGGTCCTCCCCGAGCTTGCCGAGCGCCGACTCCATCCCGTGGCGCTGCTCGCCCTCGCCGAGCGACAGCCGCTCGGCCGTGATCGCGTCGCGGAGCCTGCCGAGGTCGGCCTGCGCTTCGCGGCGCTCGACGCCGCTCCTCAACTTTTCGCGGAGCCGCTTCGCGTCGTCCGCGAGCCGCTTCAATCGATCGCGCTGCGCGGCGTCCCGAGCGTCGACCTCCGCCAGCTGGATCACCCGTTCCAGTCCGGCGAGCTCGGCCATGCGCACCTGCTCGGCCCCGGGCGGGGGCGCCGCGCTGGCGGGGGCAGGCGGCAGCGGAAGCCAGCTGAGATAGCCGATGGCCGCCGCCGCGAGGGGCGCTCCGGCGTGCCAGGGGCGCCACAGCGGCGCGCGGACCTCCTGGGCGGTCGCCCGGTCGAGGGCCGCCGCGGCGTGCGAGAACACCACGTCGCGGGCCAGAGGCGCGCCGGCGCGGGGCGCGCCGTCGACCGCGCGCTCGGCCGCCGCGAGCTCCACGGCCGTGGAGACCGACTCGGACGCGCCGAGCTTGCCGTCGAGGAACAGCGCGACGTCCGGATCCGACCACCGCCGCCGCCGCGCCGCCGCTGCGCCGGCCGCCGCGCCGAGCAGGCCGCCGCCCGCCATCCAGGGGCGCAGCGCGCCGTGCCGCGCCTGCCAGGCGGCCGCTGCGCCCGCCGCGCCGAGCATCAGCCCCGCGGCGGCCCCGGTGAGGATCAGCTCCAGCGCGAGCCGCCGCCGGACGCGGCGAGACCAGCGAGCGAACGCGGCGCTGAACCGTCGCCGGGGGGACGCATCCACCATGGTTCGATGTTTACCCGTGGGCAGACGCGCGGGCCAGCGCTGCCTCGGGCGCACCGAACGCCGCGGCGCGCCCGCCGTGCCCCGCCGCGAGCGCCTCGCGCGCCCTCGGCGACGATCCGCGAGCGGGTCGCCCGGCGCCGCAGGGGGCGCTCTCCTCAGAGCGCACCGCGGGCGCGCCCGCTCACGGGACGAAGCACCATTTCAAGTGGAATGACGCGCGCTCGAGGCGCGCCTGGGTACCGTCCTGGGCACCGTCGAACAGGCGCAAATCGCACCCGGCGAAAGCGAACGTGCATTCATGCGATCCCTGCTGTGACGTCCTGAGCGTGGCCGGACACGCGCCGTCAAAAAGCTCATCGTCGACGTACATTCGCATGCTCACGACAGCGGCGTCGCCGTCCTGGCGCTCGCTCCCGAGCAGATGGAGATCGAGGTAGTAGAAGCCCTTCCTGCTCTTCGAGCGATCCACCAGCTCCAGATTGGTCTCGCCATTGACGATGGAGCAGTCAACGTCCCAGCTGTCATCGAATCTGGGGACAGGCAGCTTGCCGTCATCGCCCGTGTCGAGCACCAGCTCCTCCCCGTTCAGGTTCATGATCGCCTTGCCGTACGCTTCAGGAATTTCCGGGCTAGCAGAGCACCCGAACGGCGCGAGCGATAGCACGAGGCCTTGGGCGAGGAGGGATCGGTGCATGGGAGCTCTCCAGCGGCACGGAGGGCGAGAGTATCGCACGAGTTCGACAGCCATGGACGCGCGCAGTGTGGTCGATCCATGCGCCGTGGCGGATGTCAACCGGAAACGGAGGGCTCCGCGAGACGACCTTGTTGGGCCTGATCCACGCTGCGTGAGGGCCGGGGGCCCGACCCACGCTGTCCAAGGCTCGCGCCAGCGGGGCCGGCAGCGGCAGGCGGAAGGACCGCCATTGCGGGTTCGATTGCGCGCGATAAGGCGACGAGAATATGTCAATCGTCTGCGCCTGCGCGCATGATCTCGCGCCTGGACCTCCGCCTCATTGCCGCGCCTCGGTCGGCCGGGCGTTCAGGCCTTCAGCACGACCTTCACGCAGCCGTCTTTCTTCCCATTGAAGAGATCGTATCCACGCGCGGCCTCGGCGAGCGGAAGTCGGTGCGTGATGACGTCGTCCGCGCGCAGCTTGCCCTCCCTGATCCACCCGAGGAGCTTGTCCACGTGCTTGTGGACCGGAGCCTGGCCGAAGCGCACGGTCACCCCTTTGTCGAAGAGCTGCCCGAGCGGGAAGTTGTCGTACGGCATGCCATACACGCCGACCACGCTGACGACCCCGCCCCGGCGGACCGCGCTCACCGCCAGCTTGAAGGCGACGAACGAGCCGATCTGCCCGTGAACCATGTTGGAGATCTTCTCGAGCGGCGTCCGGTGCGCCTCCATGCCGACGGCGTCGATGCAGACGTCGGCGCCGCGGCCGCCGGTCGCCGCTCGGATGAACTCCGGCGCGACCCCCGAATCCACGTTGACCGTCTCGGCCGAGGCGATCTCGCGCGCTTTTTCCAGCCTGTACTCCTCCCGGTCGACCCCGATCACGCGCGCGGCGCCGCGGAGCCAGGCGCACTTCATGGCCATGATGCCCACCGGCCCGCAGCCGATGACCGCCACCGTCTCCCCGCCCTGCATCCCGGCCCAGTCGACGGCGGTGTAGCCGGTCGGGAGGATGTCCGTCAGAAACAACACCTGCTCGTCCGCCAGGTCGTCATCGACCTTGCGCGGCCCCACGTCGGCGAACGGCACGCGGACCCTCTCGGCCTGCCCGCCTGCATATCCACCATACAGGTCGGTGTACCCGAAGAGCCCGCCCCCCTTCGAGCTGATGACGTTCCCCTCGGGCCCGTAATGCCCCGGATTCGAGCGCTCGCAGTGCCCAGGCAGGTCCCTCTCGCAGAAGAAGCAGCTCCCGCAGGCGATGGCGAAGGGCACGAGCACGCGATCGCCCGGGCGGAGCCTCTTCACCTCGCTCCCCACCTCTTCGACGATCCCCATGAATTCGTGCCCGAGGACGAGCGGCTTCGCCTGCGGGATCAGCCCATTGAAGATATGCAGATCCGAGCCGCAGATGGCCGTGCTCGTCACCCGCACGATCGCGTCGGTCGCCCGCAACAGGACCGGCGCGTCGACGGTGTCCACGCTGACATGCTTTGGGCTGTGAAACACAAGAGCCTTCATTCGCCCTCCTCGCCTTCGTGCCGTGGGACCGGGGCGAAATATCTGCAACCTGTATGCCCCTCTGCCGCGTCCGGCGACGCGCGCGCCGAGGGTGCGCCGGCAGCAGGGCGTCAAAGCGCACAGCGGGGACGAACGAAGGCCAGTATACGGGCGGGCTCTGCGATGGCGTGGCGCGGAACCCCCGGAGACGGAGCGGGCGCGGCGCCGCGCTGCCTCGCGGATGCCGCGGCGGCGCGGCGTGGCAGGCAGGCGCGCTCAGGGGAACAGCGGCGTGCAGAGCGGATAGAACGCCGAGAAGTCAGGCCGCTGCAGAAACACCGTGACGACCTCGTCGTAACGGGTCTTCATGGACTTGCCCCCGGGGGTGCTCGTCGCGGCCTCGCAGCCCTCGTAGCCCTCGAGGGAGGCGTTCTTGCACACGCTGTCCTTCGCGTCCGCCAGGTCGCGGCACGGGCCCAGGAACTTGAGGCTGCAGTCGTCCTTCGACGCGCACGTCCGCTCCGGCGCGAAGTTGGTCTCGTGGCCTGCGCACGAGAGCTGGAGCAAGGCGCCGCCGCAAGCGTACATCCGCGAGCCGATGTCGCCGAGCTCGTCGCGCTTGCCGAGCGGCTGGAACACGTTGCCGAAGAAGGAGATCTCCTCCTGCTGATAGTCCCGCCGCTCCGCGCTGTCCGTGGCCAGCGCCGGGTTGCGGCCGCGCAGCGAGATCGCGACCTCGACGCCGTACCCGTTCACGTGCGCGAGCAGGCACGCCGTGATCCAGCGCTGGGACTTCTCGGGGAGCGGGGCGCGCAGCCAGTCGGGCGCGAGGCCGATCCGCCCCTCGAACTTGTACATCGTCCCGTCCGCCTCGCCCGCGAGCGACTTCCCCGCGGGGAGCGCGCAGGCGATGGTGTAGCGGAGGAGCTCACGGCCGTCCGCGTCGCGCAGCAAGTCCGTGGTGGCCACCGTGCGGCCGTCCGCCGTGAGGCGGTTCATCGAGAGGCTGTTCATCGAGAGGCGGTTCATCGAGAGGCGATTCATCGACAGCCGGTTCGTCGATACCACCTCTTCTTCCGACGTGCCCACCGCCTCCTCCGAGCCCGGATCGGCGCTCATGACACAGCCGAACAACGCAAGGCAGGGAATCGCGACGACCGTCCGTAGCGCGGTAAGTGTCATGGGGTGCCTCTCTCTTCGAGTGCGGTGGGGTTTGCTGAAAATCGCTGCAATCGTCGGGCCATGCCTGACCGCTCCCGCCCGCGTCGCACCGACGTGGAACGCCGCACGGTCGAGCTCCGCATCGCACCCCGGTCGACGTCCGCGGTAGCCCCTACATCGTCGTCATGCCCGCTACTGAGGCGAAATGCATCAGCAAGAGGGCCCGCCGCCCCCGCGCCCCTCGCATTGCGCGCTTTCAGCCCGGATTCTCGCCCCCGGACGCGCGCCCGAAACGCCGGCGCCGCGACACCCTCTCGCCACGCTGAGGCGATTTGCATCGGGGTTCGGCGCTCACCCGGGCGCAGCTTTCGTCACTCCCCGCGCGCGAGCGCGCCGGGGGGCGCATCGCCCTCGGACGGCTCGGCAGGCGCGGGCAGCAGCGCCGCCACCGCCTCGAAGCGGGGCTGCCACATGCGGCAGCCGGCGAGCACGGGCCGCGCGCGCGCGAGCGCCGCCGACGCCTCGCGGTGACGCCCGGCGGAGGCGGCCACGCGCGCGCGGAAATAGAGCACCTCGAGCAGCTCCTCCACCGGCAGGGCGCGCTCCGCGAAATCGGTGAGCGCCTCCCAGCTGTCCCCCGGCTCCTCCGCGCCCGCGGGGAGCTCGAGCCCCTCGGCCGCGAGCACCAGCTTCAGCGTCCGGAACAGCGCGAACAGCGCGGGCGCCGAGGCGTCGGGGCTGCACCGCTCGGCGACCCACGCGACGAGGCGCGCCGCCTCCACGAAATCGCCGCGCGCCGCCTGGATGCGGGCGATGAGCAGCGCGTCGTCCGGGGCGTCGCGCTCGCCGAAGCGCTCGTCGAGCACGCGCGAGCGGCGCGCCAGCGCGAGCGCCTCGTCCTCGCGCCCGCACCAGTGCAAGAGCTCGGCGAGGTTGTGCGTCGCGACGTGCTCGGGCCCGGGATTGCCGATCTCGCGCGCGAGCTCCACCGCGCGGCTCAGATCCTGGAGCCCACGCTCGGGCGCGCTCAGCGCAGCCCACAGGTAGGCGCGGTTGGCGTACGCCGAGCAGAGGTGCAGCTGATCCTTCCGCTCCTTGGAGAGCGCGATCACCTCGCAGAAGCGCGCCTCCGCGTCGGCGAGCCGGCCCGCGATCACGAGCGCCATCGACAGGAGCAGCAGCGAGATGACCCGCGTCTCCTGGTCGCCCTCGGCCGCGGCCCCGGCCGACGCGCGGCCGAGGAGCTCGATCGCCTCCGCCACCCGCTGCTGCCGCCAGCACGAGCGGCCGAGCGCCATCCGCAGGCGGTTGTCGAGCCGAACGTCCCCGAGGCGCTCGACGATCGCGCGCGCCTCGGACGCGCGCCGCGCCGACGCCGCGTAGTCGGTCGCGTGATCCAGCGCCGTCGCCTCCTCGAGCAGGAGCTCCGCGGTGAGCCGGTCGTCGCCGAGCTCCCGCGCGAGCTCGCGCGCGAGCGCGAGATCCGCGAGCGCCTCGGGGATCCGGTGCAGGCAGTACCGCGCCTTGCCGCGGCCGGCGAGCGCGCGCGCGCGCCCCCGCGCGTCGTCCTCGGGGAGGAGCGCGAGCGCGGCCGTGTAGCGCTGGTCGGCCTCGACGTCGCCGTGGGTCGCCGCCGCCCGGTCGCCGAGCGCGAGGTGGGCCGACGCCGCCGTCGCGCGCTCGCCGCACGCGGCCGCGTGCCGCGAGAGGTGCCCGAGCCCCCGCAGGTCCGGGGCGCGGGGGTCCACGCGCGCCCGCCAGAACGCGAACGCGTGCGCGTGGATCGTCTGGCGCTGGAGCGGCGCGAGCGCGTCGTAGACCGCGTCGCGGAACGTCGCGCTCTCGAACGCGTAGATCCCCCGCTCGCCGCGCGCGAGCAGGCCCAGCGCGGCGAGCGCGCCCAGGCCGACCCCGGCGTCCATGGGCGTGCTCGCCCCGCCCGCCTGCTCGATCGCGTCCTGGATCGCCTCGACCTCCTCCCGGGTGAAGTCGGGCCCGAGCGCGGAGCAGAGCCGCACGCAGGCCGCGAGCTCGGGCGAGAGCGCGTCGAGCCGGCGCGCGGCCAGCCACTGCCACACGGGCAGCGGCGGGAGCTGATCGAGCGCGGCGGTCGCCACGTAGAAGGCCCCGGTCGGGCGCCGCTGGACCGCGCCGGTGCGCTTCAGCGCCCGGACGAGCTCGGTCAGGGTGGACGGGTTGTACCCGGACCAGCTCGCGAGCTGCCGGAGCGCGGCCTCGGGCGGGTACTCCGCGGGCAGGAGGAGCTCGGCCGCGAGCCGCATCGCGTCCTGCTCCGAGAGCCGCCCGAGCGCCGCGCGATCGTGCCGCTCGGCGCGCGCGCCCCAGCTCCGCCGCATGTCCTCGAACCTCGGGTGCGCCGCGACGAGCACCCAGAGCGGGCAGCCCGGCGCGTCGAGCGTCGCGAGCTCGAGCGCGTCGAGCGCCGCGTCGTCGGCCCAGTGCGCGTCGTCGAGCAGGACCGCGACCGGCGCCTCGCGCGCGCGGCGGCGGAGCCCCTCGGCGATCGCGCGCATCGTGCTCTGCCGCAGCGACCACGGCGACGCGTCGGCGGCGTCCGGCGGCGCCCACCCGAGCGCCGCGGCCACCGCCGTCCACGCCTCCTCGGCGAGCGCCTCGCCGAGCCGCTCCGCGCAGCGCGCCCGCACCTCCTCGGGCGGAGCGGCGGCGTCCACGTCGAGCACGCGGGCGAGGAGCTGGCCGGACACGCGCTCGCCCGCGAGCGGCTGGGCCGCGCGCAGGGCGATGAGCCGCGCCCCCTCCTGCATGCGCCGGACGAGCGCGGCCGCCTCGTCGAGCAGGCGCGATTTGCCGAGGCCGCCCTCGCCGATGAGGGTGAACAGGCCCGGGCACCCGCCGGACAGGCTCGCCTCCATGCTCACCGCGAGCGCGCCGACGATGTCGTCGCGGCCGACGAGCGGCGCGGCGCTCGCGGAGCCCGGCGGGGGGTGCGAGCGCTGGGCGAGCCGGTAGAACGCCGCGGAGGGCGCGGGCGAGAGCGCGGCGTCGCGCGAGACCCCGCGGAGCTCGCCCTCCGGCAGGGCGCGCACGAGGTCCGCGGTGAGCACGACGCCGCTCCAGTCGCCCCGCGGCATCCAGGCGTCGGGCTGCTCGACCGGCGCGCCGTAGACCGCGGGCGGCCCCTGCTCCTTGCGGCGCACGATCAGCCCGGCGATGTGCACGGCCGCGCGCCCGGCGCGCCGCTCCTCGACCTCGCGGGCGACCGCGATCGCGGCGCTCACCGGATCGTCGGCGTCGAGGCCCGAGAACACGCACACGAGCCGGCCCCCGCGCTGCCTCGCCACGAACCCCTTGCGCGCCGCGACGGCGCTCATCACGAAGGCGGCCGCGCCCCTGGCCTCGACCACGAGCACGACCGCGGGCTGGCGGCCCTCGGTGAGCAGCGCGCCGCGCGCGGGCTGCGCGTTCGGCGCGGGCTGCGCGCCGCCCGGGCACGCCTGCTCGAGCGCGCGCCGCAGCGCGGCGACGTCGGGCGGGCGGCGCTCGGGCTCCTTCGCGAGGCAGGCGAGGACGAGCCGCTCCAGCGCGTCGGGCACGGCGGCGAACTCGTGGGGGCGGTGCGGGCGGAGCGCGAGGTGCCCGTGCTCGATCTCGCCCCGATCGCCGGTGAACGGGGTCCGCAGCGTCAGGAGCTCGTAGAGGATCACGCCGAACGCGTAGATGTCCGTGCGCTCGTCCTGGATCGGGTCGCCGCGGATCTGCTCCGGGGCCATGTACTCCGGGGTGCCGATGACCGTGCCGCGGGGCGTGAGACCCTCGTCCTCCGGCGCGCGCGCGTGCTTCGTCAGGCCGAAATCGAGGAGCGCGAGGCGCTGCCCCCCCTCGGCCAGGAGCAGGTTCTCCGGCTTCAGATCGCGGTGGATCACGCCCTTCGCGTGCGCCGCCGCGAGCGACTCGAGGATGGCCGCGCCGAGCGCCACGACGGCTTCGGCGCCCGGCGGGCCCTCGAGCTCGGCGAGCACGTCGGCGAGCGTCCTGCCGCGGATGAGCTCCATCGCGATGAACGGCCGCCCGTCGCGCAGCGCGCCGTGCGCGACCACCCGGGGCACGTGCGGCGGGCCCACCTGCTCGAGCGCCTCCGCGTCGCGGCGGAATCGCTCCACCATCATCGGGCTCGCCCACCGCCCGACCTTGAGCGCGACGGGCTCGCCGCCCTCGTCCCGCGCCGCCTCCCACACCGTCGCGAAGCCGCCCGCGCCGATGCGCCCGAGCGGCGTCACCCCCGGCAGCGATGGGGCGGGCTCCTGCGCCGCGTCGAGGGGGTCGCCCGGCGGCGGGAGCCAGGCGTCGCGCGGGCAGGGCTTCGTGCCGGAAATGCGGCGATGGCAGACCTGACAGCGCGGCAAGCTGCCTCCTTGGGCAAGAGCTTAGCCGGTTCGACGGCCCGGACGAAGGCATCCTCCGCACTGGCCATCTCAATGGAACGGGGTGTGCTTCTTCCGCGAGGGTGTGGCAAGAGACCGTTCGCTCGGTGGACCCGACCCAGGACGAAGCGGCGCAGAGGGCCGTGTCGGATGGGCGGGACGCGCTCGACACGGCGTGCGGCGGCGGCGCGGGTGAGGCGGTTTTGTGCATGGACACTTGCGCAGCGCCCGCGTCGTCGGGTCGCCCGCAGACGCTCCCCGCGGGCAGCCGGGTGGGCGACTACCTCGTCGAGCAGAGCATCGCTCACGGCAGCTTCGGCGTCGTCTACCGCGCCGTGCACGCGGAGAGCGGCGCGCGCGCGGCGGTCAAGGTGCTCCACCCGGAGCTCGTGTTCACCCGAGAGGCGGTCGTGCGATTCGAGCGCGAGATCCAGGCGATCCGGCGGATCGACCATCCCAACGTCATACGCATCCTCGATTGCGGCGAGATCCCCGGGGGCCGGCCGTTCTTCGCGATGGAGCTCCTCCGCGGGGTCGATCTCCAGTCGTACATCATCTCGCGCGGCAGGCTCTCGCCGGAGGAGGCGCTCGACATCCTGGAGCCGGTCTGCGAGGCGCTGTCGGCGGTCCACAGGAGCGCGATCGTGCACCGGGATCTCAAGGCCTCGAACGTGTTCATCGTCGACGAGGGCGGCCCTGCGCGCGTAATCCTCCTCGACTTCGGCGTCGCCAAGGTCCTCGACGACGCGGGGCCGGGCATCACGGCGCCGACGCACCTGCTCGGCACGCCGGCGTGCATGGCGCCCGAGCAGATCCGGGGGCAGGCGGCGGACCCGAGGACGGACGTCTACGCCCTCGGCGCGCTCGCCTATTACATGCTGACAGGCAAGCTCCCGTTCCTCGACTCGATGCTCGCGACGCTCCTGCACATGCACCTCTGGGTGCTCCCGCCGAGCCCGAGCCGCGAGGCGCCCGTGAGCCCCGAGCTCGACGGCGTGGTGCTCCGCGCGATGGCCAAGGACGCCGCCGCGCGGCACCAGACGGCGGCGGAGTTCATCGAGGAGCTCCGCGCGGCCGTGGCCGCGGCGCGCAAGAGCGTCGCGCCGCGGTCGGGGAGCCCGGAGGAGCGAAGGGTGGGCGCGATCCACGTCGAGGTGCGCGCGGCGTGCGGCGCCGCGGACGAGCCCGACGACGCGCTGCTCGCCGACATGGATGAGGTGCTGCCGCGCGCGTCGCGCTTCCTCGCGGCGCGGGGCTTCGGCGCGGCGATGGAGACGGGCAATACGCTGCTGTTCTTCAAGGAGCTCGCCGCCCCGGCGCCGTCGGACCGGGCGTCGCGGCGGGAGATCGTCGAGGCCGCGCTGCTGCTCGAGCGCGAGCTCTCCGAGCGCGGGGGGCGCGACGCGCGGGTGCACGTGAACCTCTGCCTGCACGCGGGTCGGGCGCTGATGCGCGCGTCGGAGGTCGTCGGCGGAGAGGTCATGGATGTCGAGGCGTGGGCGCCGGAGGCCGAGCTGCCCGGCGTGCTCGCGACGGCGGAGATGCTCGACGGCCTCGATGTCGACGCCGAGCCGCTCGAGCGCGCGCCGGAGCTCCTGCGGGTTGCGCGCCTCTCGGCGGCGCCGCGGTCGCGCTAGCTCCGCCCACCGGAGCTCCTGGCGAGGCGCGGGGTCGGGCGGCGCGGCGGCGGCCCGCTCGGCGCGGGAGGCGCGGGAGGCGAGAGCGCGCCGCTATTGCGGCACGGGGAGCGCGGCGCTCAGTCCGTGAGCCTCCCGATCACGATATCGCGCATCTGCTTCGAGTAGTACGTCGAGCCAGCTTGCGGGCTCCAGGTGTATCCCACGATCGCGCCGGTGCTGTTGCTCGCATAGAGGCGCATGTCGCCCCGCCCGACGCCCGGGTGCCAGGAGCCGTCCGACTGGCGCCGGGTGTCCGTCATCCCGTGGCCCGTGGTGCTCGCGTCGAGGACGGTGAGCTCGTACTGGGTCGTGCCGGCGAGGATCGGATAGGTGGCCGAGCGCGGCACCGCGGCGCCCGCCGCGAGGGCGACGTGCCCCGAGGCCGTGGTCCCCGGCGGATACTCGATCGCGATGATGTCGCCCGCCTGGATCTGGTCCACCGTCAGGATCTCGTCGAAGCCGTCCCCCTCGACGATCCTGTCGTGATAGAGGACGGCGTTGGGGCTCGTGCTGCCGAACCACGCGGAGATGTCGTAGGTCGACAGGCCATAGGCCCGCTTGAGGACGTGGGTGACGAACGAGGCGCACAGGCTGCGGCTCCGGTACTCGGTCGCCCCCTCGACGCCGGCCCAGTGAACATAGCTCGTGCCGCTGCCGTATTCGTTGTTCTCCGGGGCGATGTGCGCGACGAGGGTGTCGGCCCAGTAGAAATGGCTGGGCGCCTCGATCGACTGGCCCGCTGCCGGGAGCGGCGCGAGCAGGCTCAATCCCGCCAGGGCGACGGCTGGAAGCGCGCGAACGACGGATCGTGAGCTCATGCACTTCATTGCACTCATGGTTTCCTCCCGTGTGGAATCGATGGTTCCGCGTGGGGTGATCTCACCCGGTGCCGGCGGCTCGGCGAGCGTCGCGGCGGAGCTCCGGCAAAGCGAAGTGGGGTACGAAGCTACCCAACATACGCCGGTCGCTCGGCCGCCACAATCGCCGTCTCAGCAGTCGCAGCCGTCGCAGTAACGCCCACGCGCGGCGCTCGGCTCCGCGCGACTCGACGCATCGCTCGTCCACGCGCCACTCGCCACGCGCTACTCGCTACATAGGGTTCCATTCGAACAGCGTTCCCTCCATTTCCACAGCGCGCCTTCTCCGGACGACATCCGTGCACGTCTTCGTAGGGCCGCGCGGCGGCGCCCACCGCGGGCGCGCGGAGCGGCGGTGATGCGGCGATCGCGGCCGGCGGCCCTCGTCGAGCGCCTCTTTCACGAGGGTAGGGGGGACGGCCGCGCGCGCCGGGGCGCGCCGGCGGGTCGCCGGGGCGCGCCGGCCGGCCCGCCGGCGGGGCCGCCGGCGCCTATTTCCGCCGTTTTGTTGACAGATCCGCGCAGTTCGATTGGATGGCCGCGTGCCCCCCGTGAAGCGCGCATCGACCGACCTCCACCCCGTCCTGACGCTCGGCGACTCGCTGGAGCACTATGCCTCCTGGCCGAGGCCCACCGTGATCGTCTCCGACGGCGCGTATGGCGTCTCCGGCTTTCCCGGCGACCCCCCGACGCACGAGGGGCTCGCCGCGTGGTACGCGCCCCACGTCGCCGTCTGGTCGGAGCGCGCCTTGCCGTCGGCCACCCTGTGGTTCTGGGGGACCGAGGTCGGCTGGGCGACCGTGCACCCGCTGCTCGATCAGCACGGCTGGGAGTACCGGAGCTGCCATGTGTGGGACAAGGGGATCGCCCACATCGCCGGCAACGCGAACACCCGGACGCTGCGCAAGTTCCCGGTCGTGAGCGAGGTGTGCGTGCAGTACGTGCGCAAGGTCCTGCTGGAGAGCGGCGGCGCGCGGCTGCCCCTCAAGGCCTGGCTGCGGCACGAATGGGAGCGCTCGGGCCTCCCGCTGCGCCAGACGAACGAGGCGTGCGGCGTGAAGAACGCCGCCACGAGGAAGTATTTCACGCGCTGCCATCGCTGGTATTACCCACCCGCCTCGGCGTTCGAGCGGATCGTCGCGTTCGCGAACGCGCACGGCCGCCCCGAGGGGCGGCCCTACTTCTCGGTCGACGGCAAGCGGTCGCTGACGGGCCATGAATGGTCGAGCCTGCGCGCCAAGTTCCATTGCGACGTCGGGGTGACCAACGTCTGGCACGAGCCCGCGGTCCGCGGCGCCGAGCGCTTCAAGGAGGAGACTCGCTCCGTCCACGGCAACCAGAAGCCCCTCAAGCTGCTCGATCGCATCATCCGGGCGTCGTCCGATCCGGGCGATGTCGTCTGGGAGCCGTTCGGCGGGCTCTGCTCGGTCGCGGTGGCGGCGTTCGCTGCGGGGCGGCGCTGCTACAGCGCCGAGATCGCGCCCGCGTACCACGCCGTCGCCTCGAGCCGCCTCGCGAAGTGCATGCCGCAGCCGCGCGTCGAGATCTCGGCGGCGTGACGGCCAGTGTCGGCCCCGCTCGCCCGCGTGGTACCCTGCTCCGCCATGGCGACGCCGAAGATCGTGACGGTGGGAGGAGGAACGGGCCATTACACGCTCCTCACGGGCCTGCGCGACCTGAGCGCCCGCATCACCGCGATCGTGACCATGATGGACTCGGGCGGGAGCTCCGGCAGGCTCCGGGACGAGTACGGCCTCCTGCCCCCGGGCGACTTCACGCGTTGCCTCGTCGCCCTGTCCGAGCACCCGGAGGCGCTGAAGGAGCTGCTCAGCCACCGCTTCCGCTCGGGGAGCCTCGGCGGGCACACCCTGCGCAACCTGATATTCACCGCGGTGCAGGAGATCACCGGCGCGCTCCCCCTCACGGTCGAGCGCCTGCACGAGATCTTCTCCGTCAAGAACCGCGTCCTCCCCGTCACGATGGACCAGGTCGATCTCGTGATGTGCCTCGAGAACGACCGGACCATCCGCGGGGAGGCGTCGATTGACAACCTCTCCGACATGCTCGATGCGCCGGTGCTCTCGGTCTATCTGGACCCGGAGGCCCAGGCCTATCCAGCCGCGCTCGAGGCGATCGCGGACGCGGATCTCATCATCCTCGGGCCGGGCGATCTCTACACGAGCCTCGTGCCGAACCTCCTCGTCAAGGGGGTGCGCGAGGCGATCGCGGCGAGCCGCGCCCGCGCGCTGTTCGTGTGCAACCTCATGACAAAGCCCAACGAGACGCCCGGCTACACGGTCGAGGACTTCGTGGGGACCATCGCGATGTACCTCGGCGAAGCCCGGCTCGACGCGGTGCTGTTCAACGACGTGTGGCCCTCGGCCAGCCTGCCGGAGTACGCCTCCGCCGGCTCCGAGCCGGTCGTGACCTCGCCGGACCGGCGGCTCGCCTCCGATCTCCTCGTCCCCGCCGATCTGCTGTTCGGCGGCAAGCTGATCCGCCACGACCCCCACAAGCTCTCGTCCGCGATCGTGTCGCTCGCCAAAGAGCGCGCGTGGTGGTGAGCTCCGAGGGCGCGCGGCCCGTCAAGCCGCCTTCGGCGCGTCGTACAGGTAGAAGGGCGTGTTGACGATCACGATGCCCTTCCCGCCGCGGAAGAGCAGGAGCCATTTGAGGATCGAGGCGGTGTGGTTGTGGAGCAGGTAATGGTACCAGTGTGACTCGACCACCTCGGGCACGACGACCGCCACCTGCCGGTCCGGGTGGGCGTGCGCGACGGTGGTGACGAAGCGGAGCAGCGGCCTGAAGAGCCGCCGGTAACGGGACCGGACCACCACCAGCCGCGGCGCCGCGATCCCCTTCGCCCGCGCGGGCTCCTCCACGAGCTCGCGCCACTCGCCGCTGAGGTCCTCGACGCGCGGGTCGTCGAGGATCACCTGGAGCGCGTAGACCTCGGGCGAGAGCTGGAGCGCGAAGCGGAGCCCGTTCTGCGCCACGAGGTCCCAGCGCCGGATCGGCACCACCACGATCGGCGGGGGCGGCGGGGTGAGGTCGAGCGGCTGGTGGGCGCGGACGGCCTCGTCGAGCTGCTCGTAATGCGCCCGCACGCTGCGGAAGATGAGATAGGCCGCGATCACGAGCAGGGTCGAGATCCACGCCCCCTCGGAGAACTTCGAGGCGATGATGACGACGAGCGTCGCGGCCGTGGCCGTGGCACCGGTGGCGTTGATGGCGAGGTGGAGCCGGAAATGCTTGCCGCGGATCCTGTTCCAGTGCGCGACCATCCCCGCCTGCGACATCGTGAAGGCGAGGAAGGCGCCCACCGCGAAGAGCGGGATGAGGGCGTCGGTGATCCCGTGGAAGGCGACGAGCAGGATCGCCGAGAGCCCGGCGAGGACGCCGATGCCGTAGGAGAAGGCGAGGCGCCTGCCGCGGTGGATGAACGGCTCTGGCAGGAAGCGATCGATCGCGAGGAGCTGGCAGAGGCGCGGGAAGTCGGCGAAGCTCGTGTTCGCGGAGAGCAGGAGCACCGCCACGACCGCGGTCAGGGTCGCGTAGTAGAACGGGCCGCGCCCCACGACGGCGGCCACGACCTGCGAGAGGATGCTCTGATACCCGCTCTTGCCGGGCTCGGTCGCGGTGATGCCGTAGGCCTGCGTGAGGATCGCGACCCCGGCGAGCAGGATGCCGAGCGAGGCCACGATGTACGAGAGCGTCCGGCGCGCCTGAAGGCTGCTCGGCTTGCGGAAGGCGGGGACGCCGTTGCTCACCGCCTCCACGCCGGTCATCGCGGTGCACCCGCTGGCAAAGGCGTGGCAGAGCAGCGCGAGGCTCGCGGTGCCGAGCGTGGCCGGGTGCGAGGGCGGGGCGACCACGGGCGCCGGGTGCCCGCCCTGGAGGAGCGTCTTCCCGACGCCGATCGCGATCACCGCGAAGAGGCAGCCGAGGAACGCGTACGTCGGCGCCATGAACACGAGGCCCGCGGTGCGGAGCCCGCGCAGGTTGGCCGCGGTGAGCAGGACGAGGACGCCGAGGCAGAGGCCCAGCGTGTGGGGCAGCAGCGAGGGCGCCGCGGAGACGAGCGCGCCGACCCCCGCGGAGATGGCGACCGCGACGTTGAGCACGTAGTCGAGGAGCAGCGCCGCCGCCGCGACGAGGCCTGCAGAGGTGCCGAGGTTCTCCTTCGCGACGATGTACGAGCCGCCGCCGCTCGGGTAGGCGACGATCGTCTGGCGGTACGAGAAGTAAACGATCGAGAGCAGCGCGATGATCAGGGCGCTGAGCGGCACGATGTGGCGAAGGCCGAGCGTGCCGAGGGGGAGGAGCACGGTGAGCGCGGCCTCGGGCCCGTACGACGCAGACGCGAGGGCGTCGAGCCCGAGGACCGGGATCCCGGAGAACGGGCCTATCTGTTCCTTCTCCTCCTCATCCGAAGCCAGCCGCCGGCCGAACAGGAGCGTCGTGAGGGACATGCGCGTGAGGGCCGAGCAAACGATATGCCCGGGAGAGCTCCCTCGCGCGCGCGTCGCCGGGCGCGGCGTGCACACGCTGATCGCCGCGCGCTCCGCGGTATTTCAGCGAAGTAAGCGCAATGCTGGTCGAGCACGCGCGCTGCTCCATGCGAGCGGCCGGCAGCGACCGAATCGATGCCGGACTGACCGCTGCTCGCGGCGCCTCGCTCGCGGCCCGATCGAGCACAGGCGCAGGCGATCGCGTTCGAGTCGACGACGCGCGCGACTACGCTCTCGGCGTCGTGCGGAACGCTCCACGCGAGCAGGAGACGACCCCGCGATCGTGCCGCGCCGCGGACGCCCTCGGTGCTCTCGTCGTCGCCTTCGCCGTCGGGTCGCCTGGTGCCGGCCGGCCGGCAACGTCATCGACCGCGCAACCTCGTTGAGGGTGTGGCAATGTAATGTAAATCACTGATTTCGAGGTGCTTTTCTGAACCGCCGAGCGCTCGTCGGGCCTTCGCCCACATCGCCCTCGCGCTCGGAACCGCCGCCGGGCTCCGTCCGCGTCCCGGTGTCCTCGTCGGAGCGCCGCGGGCGCGTGAGCCCTTGAGGCGAGATCATTTGCCACGCCCGGCCAAGTTGCCTCATCGTCGTCGAGCGCCCGCGCACGCGATCGCCCTTGCTGCTGGCGCAGGCAGCGCGACGCGGCGTCGCTGCGCCGCCCGTTGCACGATTCTCCAGACTGGTATGTGCTTCGCATAGAGCCGGGAGCTATCGCCATCTCAGAGGCTGATCATTCAGGACGAGGTAGAGCGCTATGAGCACCATCGGTAACGACCAGTACACTTCGGCCGGGTACAAGAACGGGATCTACGAGGGCGGCTCGCAGGAGGCCGGCTCGCAGGAGTCGAGCTCGCAGCAGGCGCAGGGCGGCGACGGCGGGATGAGCCTCGACATGCTGCTCAAGTTCGCCAAGGACGTGCAGGGCAAGGTCAAGGACGTCCCCTACATCGTCCCGATCGCGATCGGCGGAGCGGCGTTCGCGATCGGCGTGCTCGCGAGCTCGAAGATCCTGCGCCAGCTCACCCTCCTCGCCGGCGGCTACGTGGTCAAGTACGCGATCCAGAACGCCCCGAAGGATCAGATCATCGACTTCGCGAAGAAGGTCGTGTCCGACTCGTTCCGGGCCTCGTCGAGGGCCTGATGCAGCGACCCACGGCGGTGTATGCAGGGTCGCTTGCCCGGAGCGCGCAGCTCCCGGTGACGGTAGCCTGAACCGGCCCTGACCCAGCCTCCGCCGCGCCGACGACGCACGCGCTCCCGTCTCCTCCCACGAAGCGATGGGGGCGCGCGCGCCGCCTGCGTACGGGTCGGGAGGACGCCATGCATCTCTACGAGAGCTTCGAGGTCCGCTGGTTTCTGCCCGCCGACGACGCCCGGGTGCAGCGGCTCACGTCGTGGTTTTCTGGCGCGTCGTCCCCCGAGCCGCCGCGGACCGACCGCTACCTCCGCGTCCAGCGCGCCGATCTCGGGATCAAGGTGCGCGGCGGGGCGGCGAGCCTGGAGACGAAGTTCCGGCGCTGCGCCTTCGGCCCCATCCACTTCTCGCCCACGATCCTGGGCGAGCTGGAGCGGTGGACCAAGCTGTCTCACCGGTCGCGGGACGCCGATGACGGGGGGCGCGGGTGGACGACGCTCAGGAAAGAGCGCCGGGTGCGGGTGTTCGGGCTGGCGAGCGGCCGCGTCGCCGAGGCGACGGGCGGGAGGATCCCCGGCGCCGGCTGTGCGGTGGAGCTGACCCGCGTCGACCTCGCGGACGGCGAGGGCGACGCCGCGCCGGCGGCGTGGACGCTGGGGCTCGAGGCGTTCGGCGCGGAGGAGACCCTCCTCGAGGCGCTCTACGGCGTGGGCCGGGCGGTGTTCGCGGAGCAGCCCGACCTCACGCTGGCGGCCGCGGACTCGAAGGGATATCCGGCGTGGCTCGCCGAGAGGTCGGCGGAGCGGTGAGGAGGTGCGCGGCCGACGCGGCGCTCGCGTCGAGCCGCCGGGCCGCCGCGCCCGCGAGCCATGAGGCCGCGCCGCAGGCGGCCATGACGGCCGCCATGGGCCGCATGGTGCCGTCGTTCAGGAGACCGACCAGCGACGAGGCGCAGGCCGCGATCGCGAACTGAACCGAGCCGAGCGCCGCGGAGGCGAGCCCCGCGCGCGCCGCTTGCCCGTCCATCGCCAGCGCCGTCGCGTTGGCGTTGATGAAGCCGAGGCTCGCCACGAACGCGAAGATCGAGCCGACCACGGCGGCGAGCCCGCCCCCGCGGCTGACCGCGACCGCGAGGAGGACCACGCCGATCGCCGTGGTCGCGGCCGTCGCCCGCGCGAGCAGCGAGGCGGGCGACCTCCGCGCGAGCAGGCGGTGGTTCAGCTGGGAGGCGGCGATGAGGCCGAACGCGTTGGCGCCGAAGATCCAGCCGTAGTGCTGGGGCGAGACGTGAAACAGCTCGATGAGCACGAACGGCGAGCCCGAGATGTACGCGAACATGCCGGCCTGGCCGAAGGCGCCCGTCAACGTGTACGCGACGAAGGCGTGATCCCGCCCGAGGGCGCGCAGGTGCGCGCCGATCGCGCGGAGGTCGAGCCGCTCGGCCCGCGAGGCCGCCGTCTCGGGCAGCGCGGCGGCCATGAGCGCGAGGCAGCCGAGGCCGAGGGCCGCGAGCAGCGCGAAGATGGCGCGCCAGCCGGCGACGAGGAGCATCCAGCCGCCGAGGGTCGGCGCGAGGATGGGAGCGGCGCCCATGACGAGCATGAGCAGCGAGAGCAGCCGCGCGGCGGCGGCCCCGCCGTAGAGGTCGCGGACCACGGCCCGCGTCACGACCTGCCCCGCAGCGCCGCCCGTGGCCTGGAGGAAGCGGAGCGCGATGAGCGACTGCACGTTCGGCGCGAGCGCGCACCCGAGCGACGCGAGCACGTAGAGCGCGAGGCCGACGTAGAGGGGGCGCTTGCGGCCGAACCGATCGGTCAGCGGCCCGTAGGCGAGCTGCCCCAGCCCGAGCCCCGCGAAGTACGCGGCGAGCGTGAGCTGCACCGCGGAGGCGGTGGTGCCGAGCTCGCGCTGCAGCGTCGGCAGGCTCGGCAGGTACATGTCGATGGAGAGCGGGCCCAGCGCCATGAGCGCGCCGAGGATGAGGGCGAGGAAACCGGGGCTCCTTCGCGGGATGGGCGAGCTCGGCATCGTTGGCGGACGAGCTATGTAGGACACGCGGCTTCCCTCGGCCAGAGGCGCTCCGCGGCCGGCCTGGCGCGCGCGCGGCGAGCGCGCTAGTCGGTCCCCGTGCGCACGCGGATCGAGCACCTCATCGAGGGCGGCTGGTTCGCCCTCCTCGATCCGTGGCTGCCGCGCGCCGAGGCGGACGCGCTCTTCGAGGCGCTGCGGGTCGGCGTCGCGTGGCGGCAGGACAAGATCAAGCTCTTCGGCGGCGAGTTCCTCCAGCCGCGGCTGTCGGCGTGGTACGGCGACCCGGGCGCGATCTACACCTACTCGGGGCTGACGCTCTCGCCCGAGCCGTGGTCGCCGCCGCTCGCCGAGCTCAAGGCGCGCGTGGAGTCGGCGTGCGCCGAGCTCCCCGTGGCCGAGCCGCCGCGCGCGTCGCGCCCGGCGTTCAACAGCGTCCTCGTGAACTACTACCGCAGCGGCGACGACTCCATGGGCTTCCACGCCGACGCGGAGAAGGAGCTCGGGCAAAATCCGCTGATCGCCTCCGTGTCGCTCGGCGCGCCGCGCCGCTTCGTCATCAAGCCCGCCCGGAAATGGAAGGACGCTCCCGCGATCGAGCTGGAGCTCGGCGGGGGGAGCCTCCTGGTGATGGGCGGGACCACCCAGCACCACCACCGCCACGGCGTGCCCAAGCAGCGCGGCGCGGGGCCGCGCATCAACCTGACCTTCCGGCGCATCCTCGGGCAGGGTCAGCGCGCCGGGGCGGGGGCGTAGCGCGGCAGCGCGCCGCCCTCGCGAGGACGCGCCGCGAGGCCGGGCGTGCTCCTGGCGCCGCGCCCCGTCAGGCGAGGTCGCCGCCGCCGAGGAGCAGCGCGGCGAGCTCCCCGGCCCGCTCCGGCGTCGCCGCGTCCTGGGCAGCGACCGTAATTGCGCGGATCTCCTCGGTTTTCCATCCACCGTGGCCGCGCTCGGGCCCGGGGCTGGACGCGGCGATCCGGACGCGCAGGAGCTCTCCGGACGCCACGACGGCGAGCTCCACGCCCCCGCCGCCCGGCCCGCCCTCGTCGCGGGAGACCGGCACGACGACGGCGCCGCGCGCCTCGAGCGCCCGCGCGAGCCGCGCGCCCGGCGCCTCGGCCGGGCCGAGCGGCGGCGACCCGCCGAGGGGGGCGAGCGCCGTGGCGAGCTCCACGGAAGCGACCGCCTCGGCCGCGCGCGCGCCGGCGCTGCGCACGGCGCGCTGCAGCCGCTCCGCGCGCTCGCCGTCGCGATCGAGCGCGGCGCGATCCGCCGGGTCGAGCCGCACCACGCAGCGGACCAGCGCGACCCCGCCGCCGCTCGGGACCTGCGCCGTCTCGAGCCGCGCGCGGCGGAGCATCGCCGCGCCGCGCGCGTCGCCCGAGGCCTCGAGCAGCGCCGCCGCCCCGCCGAGGACCGCGTCGGGGGGCGGCCGCTCCGTCGCGGCGGGGAGCGCGGCCTCCCGGTAGACCTGGTTCCAGCCGCGCCCGACGCCGGGCAGGCGCAGGACCAGCGTCAGATCGGCGAGCTCCGTCTCCGGGGTGCGCACCGCGCTCGCGAACGCGTCCTTCGCCGCCGCGAGGCGGGCCCCGTCCGCCGTGAGCGCCGCGAACGCGGGCGCGTCGACGGCGAGCGAGAGGCGCAGCGCGCTCACCTCGCGCGACCCCATCGTCCACCGCTGGGGCGGCCCGGCGAGCGCGAGCTCGGCGCCCGCGACGAGGGCCGACACGCCGCGCTCGCCGCGCGCCTCGAGCAGCGCCAGGACCGCGGCCTTCAGCGCGGTCAGCGCCGGGATCACGCCCCGCCCATGCGCCCGCGCCGCGCCGTCCGCTGCTCCTCGAGCGCGGCGTCCGCCTCGAGGGCCGCCTCGGCCTCGCGCTGCGCCTCGGCGTCGACCGGGTGCTGCCCCTCCCGGACCCGCACCGGCTGCGCCTCGGTCACGGCCGCCTCCGCCATGGCCGCGGCCGTGTGCCGCACGTCGTCGTACGGCTTCGCCAGGTCGAAGATCACCTTGGTGTTGCCCTGGCTCAGGTTCGCCAGCGCCTCGAAGCGCCGGAGCTCCATCGCCCCGGGCGAGCGCGCGAGGATGCTCGCCGCCTCGGCGAAGTTCTTCGCGCTCTCCACGTCGGCCTCGCTCTTGATGATCACGTACCGCCGATCGCGCTCGGCGATGGCCCCCTTCGCGAGCACCTCCTGCATCTGCGGCGGCAGCGCGATGTCCTGGAGGCCGATCATCTCCACGTGCAGCCCCCACGCCTCCGCGACCGCCTCGACCTGCGCGCGCACCTTGGCGGCGACCTCCTCGCGGTGGGCGAGCAGCTCGTCGAGCCGCGTCTCGCCCACCACGTCGCGCAGCACGACCTTGGCGCGGTCCTTCATCGCCGTCTCGTAGTTCTCGACGGCCAGCGTGGCCTTCTCCGGATCGACGACGCGGTAGTAGACGACCGCATCGACCATCGTGGTCACGTTGTCGCGGGTGATCACCATCTGCCGGAGGAGATCGCGGTTCTTCATCCGCATGTCGATGCGCCGGAGCTCCTGGAGCCCCGGCAGGTACATCGTGATGCCCGGGGAGACGCGGCCCGTCAGCTTGCCGAGCGTGAAGCGCAGCGCCGCTTCCCACTGGTTGATCTGCCGCAGCCCCGAGGCGAGGTAGACGACCGTGAACGTCGCGAGCAAGGTGAGGATCAGGGACATGGCCCGTCGACTCTAGCAGAGCGCTCCGCGGCGGCGGCGCGCGCCGGACGCGGGGGACGCCCGCGGTCGCGCCGGGCGGCTTCGCCCTGGTGCCGCTGCGCGGGCGGTGTACCCTCGCTCCCGCGATGAGCACCGAGCAGAGCCAGGCGTTGCGCGACGGGCGCTACGTGGTCACGCGCGCCCTGGGCGAAGGGGCTCAGGGGCACACGCTCGAGGCCGTCGACAAGCGGCTCGGCAAGCTCGTCGCGATCAAGCGGTTCCAGATCCGCGGCGCCTCGAGCTGGAAGGGCGTGGAGCTCGCCGAGCGCGAGGCGCGTGTGCTCGCCTCGCTCTCGCACCCGAGCCTGCCCGCCTACCTCGATCATTTCGAGGAGGACGGAGCGCTCTACCTCGTGATGGAGAAGATCGACGGGGAGAGCCTCGGCGCGATGCGCGGCCGCCGCGCGGTGCTCGGGCGGGACGAGATCGTCCGGTTTTTGCGGGACGCCTCGGGCGTGCTCGACTACCTCCACGGCCGCGCGCCGCCGGTCATCCACCGCGACATCAAGCCGAACAACGTGATCCGCAGGCCCGACGGCTCCTTCGCGATCGTCGATTTCGGCGCGGTCCGCGATCGCCTGCGCCCCGAGGGCGGGAGCACCGTGGTCGGCACCTTCGGGTACATGGCGCCGGAGCAGTTCCAGGGCCGCGCGCTGCCCGCGTCGGACGTCTACGCCGTCGGCGCGACCGCGCTCTGCCTGCTCACCGGCGAGGAGCCGGAGAACCTGCCGCACCGGGGGCTCGCGATCGACGTGGCCGCGGCCCTCGGCGGCCGCGCGGACCCGGGCCTCGTCCGGGCCCTCTCCGCGATGCTGGAGCCCGATCCGGAGCGCCGCGCCGCGCGCATCGCGCCGCTGCTCGCGAGGCTCGACGCGGGCGGCGGCCCCTCGGAGCGGCCGCGCGCCGGGCGCCCCTCGGAGCACGACGCGCGCAAGGCGTACCGCGACGCGCGCAAGGCGGAGCGCGACGCGCGCAAGGCGTACCGCGACGCGCGCAAGGCGGAGCGGCGCGCCCGCAAGGAGGATCGGCGCGGGCGCGGGCACGACGAGGCAGCGGCGCCGTGGCGCGGCCTCGACGGCCTGCCGCTGGCGGGCGCGCTGTTCGGCCTCACGGTCGCGCGCATCGCGGTCGGCCTCGCGCTCGGGGTGATCGTGCCGACGGTGCTGACGCTGCTGTCGCTGGTGTTCGGCCGGGTGCTGCGCGAGCAGGCGGCGCCGAGCGTGCGCCGGGCCGGCCGCGTCGCCGAGCTCGCGCTGCGCCGCGCCGCCCGCGCCGTCCGCGGGCGCCCCCCGCCGGAGGGCGCCGCCCAGCGCGATCAGGGCGCGGCGGCGCGCGTGCGCTTCGAGGACCAGGAGGCCCCCGGGCGCTCGCGCATCCACGACGCCGACGCCGACGAGGCGCTGGACGAGGAGCTCGACGATCCGGTGGCCGACGGGCGGACCCGGTCGGCCGCCGCGTCGAGGCCGCCGAGGACGGGCGGCGCTTGACGGCGGGTCGCGCGCGCTCCTGCGGGCGCGGGGGTCAGAGGCGCCCGCGCGCGGCGTCGAGCCTCAGGCGGAAGACCTCGACGATCGCCTCGGCGAAGATCCTCCGGCTCATCTTCGAGTGGCCGGCGCGGCGGTCGACGAACACGATCGGCACCTCGACGACGCGGAGCCCTTTGCGGAGCGCCCGGTAGGTCGTCTCGATCTGGAAGGCGTAGCCGTTCGAGCGCACGCTGCCGAGATCGAGCGCGAGGAGCGCGCGCCGCGTGAACGCCTTGTAGCCGGTCGTCATGTCGCGGACGCCGACGCCCAGGATGGTGCGCGCGTAGAGCGAGCCGCCCTTCGAGAGCACGTGCCGCCCGAGGCCCCAGCCCTCGACGCCACCCCCCGGCATGTTGCGCGAGCCGAGGACCACGTCCGCGCCCCCGGCGATCGCGTCGAGGAAGGCGGGCAGGTGGCCCGGGTCGTGCGAGAGGTCCGCGTCCATCTCGAACGCGACGTCGTAGCCGCCGTCGAGCGCGCGCTGGAACCCCTCCAGGTAGGCGGTGCCGAGCCCGAGCTTGGCCGGTCGGTGGAGCACGCGGACGCGCTCGTCGCGCGCGGCGAGCGCGTCGCCGAGGGCGCCCGTCCCGTCCGGCGACGCGTCGTCGACGACGAGCACGTGCGCGTCCGGGACCGCCGCGAGGACGGAGCTCACGAACTCGGCGAGGTTGTCTCGCTCGTTGTACGTCGGCGTGATGACGAGGATTCGGGGGGCCATCCTGGCTCGGCGCTGCGCGAGCGGGCGCTCGTGCGGCGAATCGTGCGGTAATCATGCGGCAGTCGCGCGGCAGTCGCGCGGCGAACCGTGCGCCTCGTGCGCCGCGTCCGCGGGTGTCCGCCCGCGCTCAGGCCTCCGGTTCGTCGGCCGGCACCGGCACCGGCGCGATCGAGAGCACCGCCGGCGCATAGACCGCGACCGTGGTCGCCTCGTCGGGCGCGCGCGCCTGGCCGTCCGCGAGGCGGTGGAGGATGTACGGCCGCGCCAGCTGCTGATGCTTCGCGGGGAAATGCGCGCCGAGCAGGTAGCCGTAGAGGCGCTTCAGATCGTCGAGGCCGCGCGGCGTGGTCGCGGCGAGGTGCATGCCGCCGTCGATGCGCAGGACCGTCACGTCGCCCTCCCGCCTGGCCGCGCCTCGGATCGGGAGCACGGCCTCGTAGCCCCACCGCGCTGGCGGATCGTTCTCGGGATCGCCTCTCAGGCCGAACAGCGGATCCTCGGCGATCGTGAGCTTCTGCCGCGCGGCCACCGCGGTCAGCCGCGCGAAGGCGGCGCGGAGCGCGGGGAGCGTGAGGGCGCGCTCGAGCGGCACGACGAGCGCCCTGGCCGTCTGGCGCCACGTCTCCTCGACGTCGTAGCCGCCGGTCGTCGCCGCGGCCGCCGCGGCCGTCGCGGCCGTCGCGGGAGCGCCGCGGCCTCGCGGGCGGCCGAGGTGCTTCGGGGGGGGCTCGTCCGACGACATCCGGGTCGGTCGATCTACCAAAACGGCGGCGCAAGCGGAAGGTTTCGCCGGGCGCGCGCCCGGCGCCGTGCCGGTTGGCGGTTGCCGGAGACGTGCGCGCCAGTTACTTTCCTTGCCCGACAGGGCGTCCGCTCTGCATCGGGCCGACCGGCTGGAGCAGCCTCGGTCAACTCGTGGGGTCGCACCCTCGGCACAGGGGGCGGCCCGGAACCTGAACAGCGCGGCACCGACGGAGACAAACATGGCGAGCCAGAACGTCCACACCCTCACCGACCAGAATTTCGAGGCCGAGGTCCTGAAATCCCCCGTCCCCGTTCTCGTGGATTTCACGGCCACCTGGTGCGGGCCCTGCAAGGCGCTCGCCCCGATCGTCGACAAGATTGCGGACGAGCTCCAGGGCAAGGTGAAGGTCGCCAAGCTCGACATCGACGGCGCTCCGGAGACCACCCGCAAGTACGGGGTGCGGAGCGTTCCGACGGTGATGGTGTTCCAGGGCGGCGAGAAGAAGGGGCAGCAGGTCGGCCTCACGACCCGCGAGAAGCTGATCCAGCTCCTCGGCGTCTGAGCCGGGCGCTCCCCGCCTGGAGGCCTGCGCGACGAAGCCCCGCCAGCGCGCCGACCGAAGCGCCGACCGAAGCGCCGACCGAAGCGCCGACCGAAGCGCCGACCGAGCGCCTCGCCCACCCGACGAAGCGCCGCCCCACCGAAGCGCCGACCGAACGCCCCGCCCGATCGCACGCCTCGTCCGACCAACCGGCCGCGGCGCGCCCGCGCCGCGGCGAGAGGCCGCTTCATCGCCCGCGCCGCGCGCGCTGAGGCTTTGCTTGACCGTCGCGCGCGAGGTGACTACGTATCGCGCCGGCCACTTTCCCAGGAGTTCGTGATGGCGACGAAGATCGCAATTAACGGTTTTGGGCGCATCGGACGCTGCATTGTCCGCGCGCTCTACGAGCGCGGCGTGAAGGATATCGAGCTGGTCGCCATCAACGACCTGACGGATCCGAAGACCCTCGCCCACCTCTTCCAGTACGACTCGATCCACCGCGAGTTCAAGGCGGCGAAGGTCGGCGCCGGCGACAAGCACATCAGCATCGGCGACCAGAAGATCGAGGTCCTCGCGCTGAAGGACCCGGCCGAGCTGCCGTGGAAGAGCCTCGGCGTCGACATCGTCCTCGAGTGCACGGGCCTCTTCACGGACAAGGCGAAGGCCGCCGGCCACCTGAACGCCGGCGCCAAGCGCGTGATCATCAGCGCGCCGGCCAAGGGCCACGACCTCACGGTCGTCATGGGCGTGAACGACGAGCTCTACGACGCGCAGAAGCACACGGTCATCTCGTGCGGCTCCTGCACGACGAACTGCCTCGCCCCCATCGCCAAGGTGATGCTCGACAACTTCGGCATCGTCCGCGGCCTGATGACGACGGTGCACTCGTACACGAACGACCAGCACCTGCTCGACATCCCGCACCGGAAGGGCGACCTGCGCCGCGCGCGCGCCGCCGCGGTCAACATGATCCCCTCGAGCACCGGCGCCGCGAAGGCGCTGTCCGAGGTCATCCCGTCGCTCAAGGGCAAGTTCGACGGGCTCGCGATCCGCGTCCCCACGGTCGACGTCTCGCTCGTGGACCTCACCCTCGAGACCGAGAAGCCGATCACGAAGGACAGCATCAACGCCGCGATGAAGCAGGCCGCCGAGCAGGGTCCGATGAAGGACATCCTCGACTACACCGACCGGGAGCTCGTCTCGGGCGACTTCATCGGCTCGCCGGCCTCCAGCACGTTCGACGCCACCATGACGTCGGTCCTCGGCGACCGCTTCGCGAAGATCTTCTCGTGGTACGACAACGAGTGGGGCTTCTCGAACCGCATGATCGACCTCGCGCGGCTCGTGGCGAAGAAGGGCGTGTAGCGCCGTGAAGCTCACCGGAATCCGCTCTGTCGAGGACCTCGCCGCGGCCGGCGACGCTGGCGGCCTCAGCGGCAAGCGCGTCTTCATCCGCGTCGACTTCAACGTCCCGCTCGACAAGAAGACGGGCAAGATCACGGACGACTCGCGCATCCGCGAGGCGATCCCGACGATCAAGCTCGTCATGGAGGCGGGCGCGAAGGTGATCCTCGCGTCGCACCTCGGCCGCCCGAAGCCGGGCAAGACCGAGGGGCTCTCCCTGGAGCCGTGCGGTGGGCGGCTCAGTGAGCTCACCGGCTACGAGGTCCACCTGCCCGACGACTGCGTCGGCGACTCGCCCAAGAAGGTCATCTACGACCTGCGCGCGGGCCAGATCTGTCTCCTGGAGAACCTCCGCTTCCACGAGGAGGAGGAGAAGGACGACGAGGGCTTCGCGCGCCAGCTCGCCGAGCTCTGTGACGTCTACGTCGACGACGCCTTTGGCGCCGTGCACCGCGCTCACGCGTCGGTGCACGCGCTGCCGCGCCTCGTGCGCGAGCGCGCCGCCGGCCTGCTCCTCCTCAAGGAGCTCAAGGCGCTCACCCGGCTCACCGATCGCCCGGAGAAGCCGTACGTCGCCGTCCTCGGCGGCGCCAAGGTCTCCGACAAGATCGACGTCGTCGAGGCGCTCCTCAACGTGGTCGACACCCTGTGCATCGGCGGCGCGATGGCGAACACCTTCCTCGCCGCGCAGGGCAAGAACGTGCAGAAGAGCCGGATCGAGGAGGACAAGCTCCCGCTCGCGCGCACGATCATGAGCAAGGCGCGCGATCGGGGCATCCAGCTCCTGCTCCCGGTCGACGCCGTGGTCGCCTCGGGCATCGACGCGACGCAGGGCGAGGCCGCGTCGGTCGACGCGATCCCCGAGGGCACGATGGCGCTCGACATCGGCCCCCGCTCGGTCGAGCTGTTCGGCAAGGCGATCGAGAAGGCGAAGACGGTGTTCTGGAACGGCCCGATGGGCCTCTTCGAGACGCCCGCCTTCTCCAGGGGCACGTTCGACGTCGCGCGCATCATGAGCGGCGCGTCCGGCTTCACGGTGGTCGGCGGCGGCGACAGCGCGGCGGCGGTCAAGCAGGCCGGCGAGCAGATCGCCAAGGGCTTCGATCACATCTCGACCGGCGGCGGCGCTTCGCTCGAGCTCATCGAGGGCAAGCGGCTGCCGGGCGTCGAGGCGCTCCGGTCGGCCGAGGTGAGCGAGTGAAGCCCGTGAACGACGGGGGCGCGCCCGAAGCCACGGGCGCCGCCCCGCGGGCGGGCTCGCGTCGTCCGCTCATCGCCGGCAACTGGAAGATGAACGCCGGCGGGCAGGACGCCTGCCCGCTGGCGGCGGCCGTCGCTAAGGCGACCCGCGAGCTCAATCGGGCCGAGGTGGTGGTCGCGCCGCCGTTTACCGCGATCGCCGCCGTGGCGCACGAGCTCGCGGAGGCGAAGAGCGAGGTCGGCATCGCCGCGCAGAACATGAGCGCCGAGGTCTCCGGGGCGTTCACCGGCGAGATCTCCTCGGGCATGCTCAAGGACGCAGGGGCGACCTGGGTCATCCTCGGCCACAGCGAGCGGCGGCAGCTGTTCGCCGAGACCGACGAGTCGGTGGCCCGGAAGGTCGCCTCGGCGATCGCGGCCGAGCTGCGCCCCATCGTCTGCGTCGGCGAGACGCTCGAGGAGCGCGAGGCGGGCGACACGCTCGCCGTGGTCGAGCGCCAGGTCCGCGCCTTCCTCGACGAGCTCGCCAAGCAGCCCGGCTTCGGCGTCATCGCCTACGAGCCGGTCTGGGCGATCGGGACGGGCAAGGTCGCGCGCGCCGAGGACGCCCAGGAGGTGCACGCGTTCATCCGCGGCCTGCTCGCGAAGGCCTCGGAGGACCTCGCCGGCGTCACGCGCATCCTCTACGGCGGCAGCGTCAAGGCCGACAACGCCGAGGGGCTGCTTGCCCAGGACGACATCGACGGCGCCCTGGTCGGCGGGGCCTCGCTCGACGCCGCCGGCTTCGCCAAGATCGTCGACGCCGCGCACCGACTGGCGGAGCGCGCCGAACAGGGGTAGATCGGCGGGCCGCCCCCGCCTCACCGCGGTGGCGCCGGCCTGCCCTCTCGCACCCCTCTCGTACGTTTGCCCCCTGGGCCCGTCGTGCAGGCCAGAACGACCCAGCAGAAAGACGCCGATGCTTCACACGTTCCTCAACATCGTGCACGTGTTCGTCTGTCTGTTCCTGATCCTCGTCGTGCTCCTCCAGCAGGGCCGCGGGGGCGGGATGGGCTCGGCCATGGGCGGCGCGACGGTCCAGGTGTTCGGCGGCCGCGGCGCGGGCAACTTCATGACCCGCCTCACGGCCATCTGCGCCGCCGTCTTCATGACGACGAGCGTGGCGCTCGCCTATCTCTCGTCGGCGGGCGACCGCGAGCTGCGCGAGTTCGAGCGATCCCAGGAGAAGTAGGCTCGCGTGCTGCGGCCCGCTCCTGCGTCGGGGAGGGAGGCTGGCAGGGCGCTCGACGCGGGGTCGATCGCGGGTGGGGCCGTGGCCTCCGCCGTCCCTCTCGCGCGCGACCTTGCCCTCGTCGCTCTCGCCAAGGCTGCAGTCTCCGCGCTGGTCCTCGCGCTCGGCTTCCGGGCGGTCAGCGACGACGACTTCGCGCGCGTGGTCCTCGCCCAGGCGTGGGCCCACGCGCCCCGGCTCGACCCGACCGGGACGAGCTGGCTCCCCGTCCCCTTCTGGCTCAACGGCGCGCTCTTCCGCGTCTTCGCGCCGACCCTCGAGGTCGCCCGCGCCGTCGCCTTCGTGCTCGGCGTCGCGTCGGCCGCGCTCATCTACATCTCCGCCCGCTGGATCACGGGCGACCGCCGCGCCGCGCTCGCCGGCACGCTGCTCGCCGGCGCCTTTCCGTGGAGCGCCTGCCTCGGCGTGGCGACGGTCCCCGAGCTGCCGACCGCGGCGCTCACGCTGTTCGCGGTGGCGTCGCTCGTCACGCCGCCGGCCGGGCCTGCGCCCCCGGCCGGCCGCGCCCTGCTCGGCGCGCTCGCGCTCGCGCTGGCGACGCTCTCCCGGTACGAGCCCTGGCCCGTCGCCGCCGTCTTCGCGGCGATGGCGCTTCTCTCGGCCGCCCGCCTCGGCCAGGGCCGCGCCGCGCAGGCGACGCTCGCGCTCGCGGCGCTCGCGGCGCTCGCCGGGCCCGCCGCGTGGATCGCCTGGAACCGCGTCGCCCACGGGGAGGCGCTGCACTTCCTCGCCCGCGTCGCCTCGTACCGCAGCGCGCTCGGCCCGGGCAGCGACGGCACCCTGCTGCGGCTCTTCGCGTATCCCGCCGCGATGGTCCGCGAGGAGCCCGAGCTCTTCCTGAGCCTCATCGCCCTCGCCCTCGTCGCCTGGCGCGCCCGCCGCGGCGCCGCGCCGGGGGCCGCCCGCCCGTTCCCGCCGCTCCTCCGCGCCGCCCGTCCATACGCGCTCCCCGGCGCGGTCGCCGCCTTTCAGATCGGGGCGCTCTCGCTCGCGCTCGTGCGCGACGGCGCGCCCACGCATCACCCCGAGCGCGCCGCCCTCCTCGCCTTGCTCCTGCTCGCGCTCGCCGTCGGCGATCTCCTGGCGCGCGCCTTCCGCGGCGCCTCGTCCGGGGCGCGGCGGGCGCTCGGCGGCGCGCTCCTGGCCGTGCTCTGCGTCGGCCTCTTCTTCCGCCCCCACCTGCGCCGCGAGCATTTCAACCCGCGGGCCGACGAGGTCGCCATCGGCCGCGCCGCCGCGGAGCTCACGCCGCCCTCGGCGCCCCTCCTGATCGAGGTCGTCGACTATGGCCACCTCGCGACGCTCGCCGCCCTGGGCCGCCCGTGGGGCGCGCACCCGGATCGCTCGATCGATCCCCGCGATCCTCCGGTCCGCTCGAGCTTCGACGACCCCGCGTCGCTCGCGCGCCGCGCCGCCGGGCTGGGCGCCGTCTACCTCATCGGGCGCGTCCGGCCGCCCGTGCTCGACGTCGCCGGCCCGCCGCTCGCGACGCGCGGCGCCTTCGGGCTCTGGGCCGCGCCCTCGGCGGCCGGCGCGCCGGAGGACCGCGCCCGGCGCCCCGCGCCTCCCGCCGACCCGGCGCCGGAGGCGGCGCCGTGAGCCAGCCCGCGAGGCCGTTCTTCGCGCACGCGTCGGCGTGCATCGACGAGCCGTGCGACATCGGCGAGGGCACGCGGATATGGCACTTCTGCCACGTCTCCGCGGGCGCGCGCATCGGCCGCGACTGCGTCCTCGGGCAGAACGTTTTCGTCGCGGGCACCGCCGTCATCGGCGATGGCGTCCGGATCCAGAACAACGTGTCTGTCTATGATGGCACCCTGGTCGAGGACGACGTGTTCCTCGGCCCCTCCGCCGTCCTCACCAACGTCGTCAACCCGCGCGCGCAGATCGACCGCCGCGCCTTCCTCGACAGGACGCGCATTCGCCGCGGCGCCACCGTGGGCGCGAACGCCACCATCGTCTGCGGCGTCACGATCGGGCGCCACGCGTTCATCGGCGCCGGCGCCGTGGTCACCCGCGACGTCCCCGACTACGCGCTCGTCACCGGCGTGCCGGCCCGGCGCACCGGCTGGATGAGCCGCCACGGTCACAAGCTCGTCGCCTCGCGCGACGGCCTGATGCGCTGCCCCGAGAGCGGCTACCGCTATGAGCGCCGCGGCGAGATCGTCCGTTGCCTCGACCTCGACGAGGACGCGCCGCTGCCGGCGCCCCGCGCCGCGGCCGCGCGCCATTACCGCGATCTCCCCCCGGCGGAGGACGTCGAGGGATGACGCCGCCGGTCCCCTTCTTCGATCGCGCCCGCGGCGATCTCGCCATGCAGGACGAGCTCACCGCCGTGTTCCAGTCGGTGGTCCAGAGCGGCCGCTACATCCTCGGTCCGGAGGTCGAGGCCTTCGAGTCGGAGTGCGCCGCGTACCTCGGCGTCCGGCACGCGATCGGCGTCTCGTCCGGCACCGACGCGCTGCTCGCCGCGCTGATGGCGCTCGGCATCGGCGTGGGCGACGAGGTGGTGTGCCCCGCGTACACCTTCTTCGCGACCGCGGGCGCCGTCCATCGGACCGGCGCGCGGCCGGTCTTCGCGGACGTGCTCCCCGGCTCCTTCAACCTGGATCCCGCCGCCCTGGCGCGCGCCCTGACCGCGCGCACCCGGGCGGTCGTCGCCGTCCACCTCTTCGGCGCCTGCGCGCCCATGGACGAGCTCCTCGCCGTCGCGCGGGGCGTGCCGGTCCTCGAGGACGCGGCCCAGGCGTTCGGCGCCGAGCGCGCGGGCCGCCGCGCGGGCGCGCTCGGGCTCCTCGGGTGCTTCTCGTTCTTCCCGACCAAGAACCTCGGCGGCTTCGGCGACGGCGGGCTCGTGACCACCGACGACGGCGACCTCGCCGAGCGCGTCCGCGCGCTGCGGGCGCAGGGCGCTCGCGAGAAGCACCGCCACACGGTGGTCGGCGGCAACTTCCGGCTCGACGCACTCCAGGCGGCGCTCCTCCGGCGCAAGCTGCCGCGGCTCGGCGCGCTCCTCGAGCGGCGGCGCGGCCACGCCGCGCAGTACGCGTCGCTCCTCGGCGGCGCGGGCCTGCCGATCTCGCTGCCGGACGCCGACGCCGCCGGGCACACGTTCAACCAGTACGTGATTCGCCTGCACGACGCGTCCCTGCGCGACCGCTTGCGGAGCTTCCTCGCCGCGCGGGGCATCGGCACCGAGATCTACTATCCGGCGCCGCTCCACCTTCAGCCCTGCTTCGCGCCGCTCGGCCCGCCCGCCGGCGCCCTCCCGGTCGCCGAGTCCGCGGCGCGCGAGACGCTCGCGCTCCCCATCTTCCCCGAGCTCACGGGGGAAGAGGTCGCCCGCGTGGCGGCCGCGATCCGCGCGTTCTTCGGCTGACGGTCGGCCTTCCCGCGCGCGAGCAGGAGCGCGCGGGACATCTCGAGCGAGCGCCGGACGGCGAGCCCCGGCGGCCGCGGCGTACAATCGGCGCGTGGAGACGAGGATCCGTGAGCTCGGTTCATCCATCGACCCGAGCGAGGCCGCGCACGCGCTGAGGCTCCTGGTCGCGATCGCGGATCTGCGCTCGTTCTCCGCGGCGGCGGAGCGGCTCGGGCTCACGCCGTCGGCCGTGAGCAAGGCCGTCTCCCGCGCGGAGGCGCGGCTCGGCGTGCGGCTCGTGCAGCGCACGACGCGCCGGGTCTCGCTCACCGACCTCGGCGAGGCGTACGTCGCGCGCGGCCGGCAGCTCCTCGCCGACGTCGAGTCGCTCGAGCGCGACATCGCCGCGCGCGACCAGGCGGTGCGCGGTCCGCTGCGCGTCGCGGCGCCGGCGGTCTACGGCGCGTGCCGCGTCGCCCCGATCTGCGCGTGCTTCCAGGCCGAGCACCCGGGCGTGACCGTCGATCTCCGCTGCGGCGACCGGCTCGCCGACCTGGTCGAGGAGCGGATCGACGTCGCGGTCCGCATGGTCACCGCCCCGCCCGCCGAGCTCGTCGCGCGCCCGCTCGAGGACGACCGGCGCGGCCTCTACGCGAGCCCGGGCTACCTCCGCCGGCGCCGCGCCCCGCGCGACGCGACCGAGCTCGGCGCGCACGCCGGGCTCCGCTACGGCCCGGGCGGCGCGTCGCACGTCGTCTTTCGCCTCGTCGAGCCCGGCGGCGCCGAGGCGCCGGTGCGGGTGCCCGCGGTCTTCTCGAGCGACAGCGTCCTCGCGGTCCTCGAGGCGACGCGCGCCGGCCTCGGCCTGGCCGAGCTCCCCGCGTACCTCGTCGCGGACGACGTCGCCGCCGGCCGCCTGCGCGAGGTGCTCGCCGGGTGGCTGCCGGTGCGCCGCCGGGTCGTCGCGGTGTACCTCCCGTCGCGCTTTCTGCCCGCGCGCGTGCGCGCGTTCGTCGACCACCTCGCCGGCGCCCTGCGCGCGCCGGACCGACCGCGGCGCTGACGGCGGCGAAGCATCGTCGGGTCCGGAAGCCCCTTAGGGCGGATCTACCGCGGCGCCGGGCCGCGCGACCCTGCCTGTGCTAGACGTGCGCGCCATGAGCGTCGAGGTCGGCATCGTCGGACTGCCCAACGTGGGCAAGAGCACCCTGTTCAACGCCCTGACGGCCGCGAAGGCCGAGGCGCAGAACTACCCGTTCTGCACGATCGAGCCCAACGTCGGCGCCGTCCCTGTCCCTGACGATCGGCTCGCGACGCTCGCGAAGTACATCAAGAGCGAGAAGATCGTCCCCGCCATGGTGCGGGTGGTCGACATCGCCGGGCTCGTGCGCGGCGCGAGCACGGGCGAGGGGCTCGGGAACAAATTCCTGAGCCATATCCGCGAAGTAGACGCGATCCTCCACGTGGTCCGCTGCTTCACGGTCGCCGACGTCGTGCACGTCGACGGCGGCGTCGATCCGATCCGCGACATCGACACGATCGAGACGGAGCTCATGCTGGCCGACCTCGGCTCGCTCGAGGGGATGCTGGAGCGCACGAAGAAGCAGGCGAAGGGCGACAAGGAGCTCCTGCCGAAGATCGCCCTCATGGAGCGGTGTCTCGAGGCGCTCCAGGCGGGCAAGCCGGTCCGCGGCCTCTCCTTCGACGACGAGCAGCGGAAGGTCGTGAAGACGTTCGGGCTGATCACCTCGAAGAAGGTCCTTTACGTGGCGAACGTCGACGAGTCCGACGTCTCCGGCACGGGCCCGCTCGCGGCGAAGGTGCGCGAGCGCGCCGCCTCCGAGGGCAGCGGCGTCGTGCCGGTGTGCAGCAAGCTCGAGGCCGAGCTGAACGAGCTCGCGCCCGAGGAGCGCGCGGAGATGCTCGAGAGCCTGGGCATGAAGGAGCCGGCGCTCGCGACGCTCGCGCGCGAGGCCTACCGGCTCCTCGGCCTCCAGAGCTACTACACGGCCGGTCCCAAGGAGATCCGCGCCTGGACGATCCCGGTCGGGTGCACGGCGCCGCAGGCCGCGGGGGTCATCCACACCGATTTCGAGAAGGGCTTCATCCGGGCGGAGGTCTACAGCGTGGACGACCTCGTCGAGCACCGGACCGAGGCCGCCATCCGCAGCGCCGGCAAGCTGCGTGTGGAGGGCAAGACGTACGTCTTCCAGGACGGCGACGTCGCGCACTTTCTCTTCAACGTCTGACCTGTCCGTTTCTCGAGCGCGCCCGCTCGCCGCCGCCGGTCCTCCCGAGCGCGCGCTGCGCCCCTGGCTGGCGCAGCGCCCCTGCTGTGCGCGTGCCCCTGCTTCGCGGGCGGCGCGGCATCGCCATTGCTCCTCGGCCGTGTGCGCGGGCGCGGTGTGCCGGCCGCGATCGCCGGCGTTCCGGCCCCGACCGCCGGCGTTCCGGCCGGCCTTGCGCCTCGTGAACGGAGGCAGGGCGGTGCCCAGGGCGAGCGGCGGCGCGTGGTCTGTGCTGGTTCTCCTCACCTCGCCGGCGGGCGCCGCGGCGGGCTGCGTCGTTGCCGCGGCCGACGTCCCGCCCGAGGAAGCGGGCGCTCCGGACCCGGGCGGCGACGCGTCGCTGGCGCCTCCTCCGCCCGCGCCGTGCGCGCTGCCGCACGGGTTTTCGGCGGGCGCGCCGCCCCGCTTCCCCGCGACGCCCGCGCCGCCCCTCGGCCACAGGCCCGCGGCGGCTCCCGGCGACGACGCCTTCGGTCGCTTCGTACGGTCCACCGTCGCGTTCTGCGGTCCCGACGAGCGGCCGTACTTCCTCCGCTACCGCTTCTACCTCACCGGCCCGTTCTCGGGCCGCTGGCGGCGCCCGCCTCTCGCCCAGCCGCTCTGATCCGAGCGCGCCGCGCCGCCGCGCCCCGTGGCCGGCGCCCTCGCCGCGCGCCGCCTCCACGGCGGCAGCGCGGCGTCCGGTTTTTTGACCCCCCGGATCCGCTCGGCTACCTCCTTCGCCTTCACGGGACGAAAGGACGATCATTTGGGCGCACTCAAAGGATCCATCTCATTCTCGAAGTTCTATGTCCGCGGCGACCTCCCCGAGGGGTTCCGCGACAAGTTCGTCGAGCGAATCCGGCTCCGCGCGTTCCGGCCGCTGACGGTCGACGAGGACGCGGAGCAGCGCGCCGGGTGGTGCTCCATCGAGAACCCGCTCGATTGCGAGCTCGATCACGGCAAGATCTTCTTCAACTCGTACCTCAACCTCGGCCTCAGGACCGATCGCTGGCAGGTGCCCGCGGCGCTCTTCAAGGCGCACTTCGCCGAGGCGGAGCGGGAGCACCTCGCCAAGCGCGGCCGCGAGAAGCTCGGGCGGCGCGAGAAGGAGGAGCTCCGGGCGGTCGTGTCGAGGAAGCTCCGCGCGCAGCTCATGCCGGTGATGAAGGTGGTCGACCTCTCCTGGAACCTGGAGGCCGGCGTCGTGCGGTTCTGGAACCAGTCGCCGCGCGCGCACGAGGGGCTCGCGGAGCTCTTCGAGGACACCTTCGAGCTCGATCTCGTGCCCGAGAGCCCCTACACGGCCGCCCGCGAGCTCGGCCTGACGACCGAGCAGCTGGCCGCCTTCGAGGTGCTCAAGCCCACCGTCTTCCACGCCGAATCGACCCTTGGAGGTGCCCTGTGAGCCTCGCCGAGCTGATCGAGCAGCGCCGGTTCGTCGGCCGCGAATTCCTTGTCTGGCTCTGGTTCGAGAGCGAGCTCTTCGAGGGCCGCTTTTCCCTCGACGCCCTCGGCGTCTGCGAGCTCTGGCTCGAGGGGCAGATCACGCTCGTCCAGGAGAAGGAGCAGAGCCGGCTCAAGGGCGCGGCGCCGAGCAGCGCCCCCGAGGCCCACGAGGCGCTGCGCCAGGGCAAGCTCCCGTCGCAGGCGCGCGTCCGCGTCACCCGCGGAGAGCTCGAGTACGCGTTCCTCTTCAACGCCGACGCGTTCGCGCTCGCGGGTGTCAAGATCCCGAGCGTCGTCAAGGACGCCGTGGACGAGCAGTTCTACGAGCGCATGTACCTCATCGAGGAGCTCGAGACGCTCTTCACCGCGCTCTACGGCGAGTTCCTCGCGCTGCGCCTGAGCGCCGCGTGGGAGACCGGCGTTTTGCCGTTCCTCCGCGCCTGGGTGCGGGGCGAGCCGATCGACGCGGCCGCGTACCAGAAGCTCCGGGGCAAGCTCGCGCCGGTCCGCGGCGCGGCGAGGTCGAGGACGACCCCGCCGCCCGCTGCGGCGCCCGAGCGCGCGGCGCGCGTGGTCGCCTGAGCCGGCCCTCGGCCGAGCGCTGGCCGCGCTGCGCGCGGCCGGCGCGCCCGCGCCGCTACTTCCCCTTCACCTTGCCGTGGATCTGCTTCGCCATCGCGAGGTGCTCGCGGAGCTGCGGGAGCGTCGCGGCGGCGAAGCCCTTCACATCGGCGTCCTTCGCATCCTTCGAGGCCTTCTCGAACTCCGCGACGTCGTGCTCGTGGTCGTCGACCATCGCGCTCATGTAGGCCCGGTCGAACTCGGTCCCTGTCTTCTGCGACAGCTTGTCGACCTTCTCGCGGTGGTCCTTGTCGAGCTCCTGCGGCACGAGCACGCCCTTCTGCTGCGCGACCTGCGCGAGCCGCTTGTTCGCCGCGGAGTGGTCGTCGATCATCCGCTGCGCGAAGCGCTTCACCTCCGGGCTCGCGGCGCGCTGCTGCGCGGCCTGCCCGAGCCGCACCTCGAGGAGCCCTCCCTGGCCAGCCTTCTCGACGAACTCCCGGTCAGACTTGCTGAGCTTGACCTCGCCGGCCTGGCCCTGATGCCCTGTCGAGCCCTGCCCCTGCGCAGCCACCGAGGCCGGCAGGATCGCTGTCCCGATCAAGATGGTAAATAGAACAGGCTTGAGCATTGCAGTCCCCTCCTTGTCCCGGCCCCGCCGGGCGGCCGCGTCGAGCGCCGCATGGACCCGGCGCGGCCGGGCTCCACGGCACGGGCACCCCGGTCGAGCCACCCGTGATCTGTCGTGAGATCCCGGCGCTCTGGCAAGGGGCAGCGGGCACGGGGCGGCCCGCCGCGGCCGCACGGCGGCGCGCGCGCTCGGCGTCGGCGTGGCCTTGGGCGCCTCGTCGAAGGGCAAACGACCCCCAAGAACTGGGCCCAGGCTGCTCGCTCATCTACCCTCGGCGCCTGTGGTCGGCGATTTCTTCAAGCGCCTCACGAACGGCATCGTCTTCCTCCTCGCCGCCCTGACCTTCTTCCTCGTCCCCATCGGCAGGAAGACGGCCGCGCAGCACCTCGTCGCCATCGTCTCGACGCCGCCCGCCAGGGAGGCCGCCTCGGCCTTCGCCCACATCGCTCGCCGCATCACCGCCGAGGCGCGCTCCGAGCTGGACAAGCTCCGCAACCCGCCGCCCGCGCCGCGCGAGCCGAAGCCGCCGGCGAAGGCGAGACCGCCGTCGTGACCCCGGCCCTGGCCGGCCCGCGCTGGGCGGGCGTGCGGAGGGCTCAGCCCTTGCGCGGATCCTTCACGTTCGGGTGCTCGTTGTAGAACGCATCGAGGCTCTCCCGGGAGATCTCCGCCTCGATATCGCCGTCCCTCAGGATCTTCGCCTGACAGCCGAGGCGGCTGCTCGACCGCACGTCGAACGCCTTGTCGAGGATGTCCTCCTCGTCCTCCTCGGCCTCGCTGAGGAGCTCGCGCCCCTTCGTGACGTACACGTGGCAGGTGGAGCACGCGCAGACGCCGCCGCACGCGTCGCCCTCGGGGGCGCCCACGGACTTCGACGCCTGGAGGACGGTCGATCCCACCGGGACCTCGACCTCCCACGCGCGACCGTGCGCCAGAAAGCGGACCTTCGCCATCAGCTCCTCCTCGCTTCGACGGCGGCCTGCGCCGCGCTCGCGCCGCCCGCCTCGACCGTCTCGCGGCCCGCGTCGTCCCCGCGGTGCTCGGCCAGGTGCGCGTCCACGCCCTTCGCCGCGGCGACCTTCGCCTCGACGTCCTCGACCTGCTTGCCCGCGATCGCCCTGGCCACGGCGCGGTCCATCCGCCGCCCCGCCCACGCGCGCGTCGCGTCGTCGAGCGCCTCGGTGCGCGCCAGGATCAGCCCCGGCTTCTCCCCGCGGATCGCCGCGTCGAGGGCGCTCAGCGCGCCCTCGATCGCCTCGCGCTCGCCTGGCGCGAGCAGGTCGGCGTCCGCGGAGAGCGCCTTGCGCGTCGCCATCGCCACGCGCTCGCCCTCGACCCGCGCCTCGACCAGCCGCCGCTTGAGCAGGTCCTCCTCGCCGTGGTCCAGCGCCGCGAGGAGCATGTTCTCCACCTCCTCGTCGGTGAGCCCGTAGCTCGGCTTCACCTCGACCTTCTGCTCGACCCCGGTCGTCAGCTCGCGCGCGGTCACGCCGAGCAGCCCGTCGGCGTCCACGCGGAACGTCACCTCGAGCCGCGCCATGCCCGCGGGCATCGGCGGGATCCCCTTCAGCACGAAGCGCGCGAGCGACCTGCAGTCGGCGGCGAGCTCCCGCTCGCCCTGCACGATGTGCAGGTCGAACCCGGTCTGGTTGTCCGCGTAGGTCGTGAAGACCTGCCGCGCCCCGGCCGGGATCGTCGTGTTCCTCGGCAGGATCTTCTCGGCCACGCCGCCCATCGTCTCGATGCCGAGCGACAGCGGCAGCACGTCGAGCAGGAGCACCTCGTCCGCGCGCTCCATCGAGCCGGCCAGGATGTCGGCCTGGATGGCCGCGCCGAGCGCGACGACCTCCTCCGGATCGATGTCCTTGAGCGGCTCCCTGCCGAAGAGCTTCGCCACGTACTCGCGCACGTACGGCACGCGGGTCGCGCCGCCCACGAGGATCACGCCGTCGACGTCCGAGGCCTGGACGCCCGCGTCGCGGAGCGCGCGGCGGCAGGCCGCGCCCGTGCGCTCCACGATCGGCGCGATGAGCGCGTTCAGCTCGTCGCGGGTCACGGTCACGAGCTTCGACGCCGGCTGGCCGTCGCCCGCCTCGCCCGCCTGCACGGGCAGCTCGACCTCGACCCGCTCCGCGTCGGTCAGCGCGTGCTTGATGCTGCGGGCGGTGTCAAGCGCGAGCCGCACCACCTCGGGCGTGCGCCGCGCCGCGCCCATCTCCTGGAGCAGCCGCTCGGCGAGCGCGCGGTCCATATCGTCGCCGCCGAGCGCGCTGTCGCCGCCGGTCGACTTCACCTGGAAGACCCCGTCGTCGAGCAGGAGGACGGTGATGTCGAACGTCCCGCCGCCGAGGTCGTAGACGGCGAACAGGCCGTTTTGCTGCTTGTCGAGCCCGTACGCGAGCGCCGCGGCCGTCGGCTCGTTGAGCAGGCGCAGCACCTCCAGCCCGGCAAGCCGGCCGGCGTCCTTGGTCGCCTGCCGCTGGGCGTCGTCGAAGTAGGCCGGCACCGTGATCACCGCGCCGCCCACGGACCGCAGCTCGCGCTCGGCCGAGGTGCGGAGCTCCCTCAGGATCTCCGCCGACACCTCGACGGGCGTCACGACCCGGTCGCGCACCTTGAAGCGCACGCTCTTCGCGTCCTCGGGGCCCTTCGGCTCCACGAACTCGTACGGCCCGAGCCGCCGCGTCTCCGGGTCGTTCGCGCCGCGGCCCATGAAGCGCTTCACGCTGACGATCGTCTCGCGCGGGTGATTCTGCGCCACCCGCCGCGCGCTGTAGCCCACGATCGCGTTACCGCGCTCGTCGTAGTGCACCACCGACGGCACGAGCCGCTCGCCGTTGCAGTCGTCGATGACCACGGGCCGGCCGTCGCGCACGCGGGCGACGAGCGAGTTGGTCGTCCCGAGATCGATGCCGATCGGGCTGGGCCTTGCCTTGGGGTCGAAAATTTCGAGGAGGGTCATGTCTGATCCGCGAGTTCTTCTTCGATTGCGCTCACTTCGTCGAGGAAGCGCCGGATGTAGCGGAGCTCGCTCAGCATGGCGAGCACGCCCTTCATCCGTTCCGGGTCGTCCCCTGCGGCGGCGAAGGCCGCCTGGATGGCGGCGAGGGTCGCCTGCTCGCGCGCCCGCATCTCGTCGCCGAGTCGCGCGATCCGCGCGCGATCGCGCCGCTTCGACGCCTCGGAGAGCTCCTCGCGCGACTCCATCATCTCCATCAGCAGGGCGGGGGAGGCCTTCTGCTCGCCCTCCTCGCCCCGCGCGATCCCGGCGCGCTGGAGCAGCGCCTCGGCCCGGCGGATCGGATCCCTGAGGACGCGCAGGGCGTCGTTCGCCTCGATCGCGCGCCCCAGCGCGAGCCTCCGCTCGGCCGCGGGGGCGCCCGCGTAGCGATCGGGGTGGAGCGCGCGCGAGAGATCGCGGTGGCGCTGCTCGAGCGCGCGCAGGTCGAGGTCGAACCGAGGCTCGACGCCCAGGATATCGAAGGGATCGGTCATCACGTGCTCTGGGGAGGAGCGCCTCGGCGGCGAGGGCGGGCGCTCCCTGCGGCGGCTCAGGCCACCGTGAACGAGTGCCCGCAGCCGCAGCGCGTCGCCTCGTGCGGGTTCTTGAACTTGAAGCCCTGGTACATGAGCGTCTTCTCCCAGTCGAGCACCGAGCCGCCCAGGTAGAGGATGCTCTTCTTGTCGCAGAGGACGCGCACCGTGGCCTTGCCCGGCTCCGCGAACTCCAGGACGAGATCGCCGGATCGCGGCGGTTTGTCCTCGAACTCGATGACGTAGGAGAACCCGGAGCAGCCGCCGCCGCGGATCCCGACCCGGATGGCGCCCTCGGGCGTGCCGCGCTTGGCGAGCTGGGCGCGAATGGCCTGGACCGCCGCGTCGCTCACCGAGAGCGTCCGCTTCGGCTTGGCCTCGGCCTCTCCCGCGGCCCCGCTGCTCTGCGCGGGCGCGGCGGGCGCGGGGTGGGCCCCGCTGTCCGCGGCTCTGGTCGTGGTCGTCTCCTCGCTGCTCTGCATGGCGCTGCTCCCTCTCCGGTGCTCCGGGCCGCCCCGGAAGCCGGTGTGTTACTCCGCGCTCGCCGTCGCGGTGCCCTCGGCGGCGCCCGCGGGCGCGGCGCCGCCGAGCTCCTTCTTCGCCTTCTGCTTGGCCCGGAAGTCGGCGATCGCGCTCTTGATCGCGTCCTCGGCGAGGACCGAGCAGTGGATCTTCACCGGCGGCAGGTGGAGCTCCTCGGCGATCATGCTGTTCTTGATCGTCTCCGCCTCGTCGATCGTCTTGCCCTTCAGCCACTCGGTGGCGAGCGACGACGACGCGATCGCCGACCCGCAGCCGAACGTCTTGAACTTCGCGTCCTCGATGACGCCGCCCTCGCCGACCTTGATCTGCAAGCGCATGACGTCGCCGCAGGCCGGAGCGCCGACGAGCCCGGTGCCGACGCGCTCGTCATTCTTGTCGAGCGTGCCGACGTTCTGGGGGTTCTCGTAGTGCTCGATGACCTTATTGCTGTATGCCATGGCTCTCTCCTCGACCGTTTCCTTTCGTCTCGAAACCTTGCCTTGACGGGCCGGCGCCCTCTGCGCCGACGCTCATCCGACGCTCAGTGGGCCGCCCACTGCACGGAGTTGAGGTCGATCCCCTCTTTGTGCATCTCGTAGAGCGGCGACATGTCGCGCAGCTTGTTCACCTTGCGGATCACGAGGTCGGCGACGTGATCGACCTCTTCCTCGGTGGTGAAGCGCCCGAGGCCGAAGCGGATGGACGAGTGGGCCAGGTCGTCGCCGATGCCCATGGCGTGCAGGACGTAGGAGGGCTCGAGGCTGGCGCTCGTGCACGCCGAGCCGCTGGAGACGGCCACGTCCTTGATCGCCATCATCATGGCCTCGCCCTCGACGAAGCTGAACGAAACGTTGAGGTTGCCCGGCAGCCGCCGATCGGGCGAGCCGTTCAGCTGGATGGCGTCGAGCTCCTTCCAGAGCCGGGTCCGGAGCCGCTCGCGCAGCGACAGGATGCGCGCCGACTCCGCCTCGCCCTCCTCCATGAGGATCTCGGCGGCCTTGGCGAACCCGACGATGCCGGGCACGTTGAGCGTGCCGGATCGCATGCCGAACTCGTGGCCGCCGCCGTCCATCTGCGCGGTGATCCGGACGCGCGGCTTCGACCTGCGCACGTAGAGGAAGCCGATGCCCTTCGGCCCGTAGATCTTGTGGGCCGTCACCGACGCGAGGTCGACCCCCATCTGCTCGACGTTGAAGGGGATTTTCCCGACGCCCTGCACCGCGTCGCTGTGGAGGAGGATGCCCTTCGACTTCGTGATCTTGCCGATCTCGGCGATGGGCTGGATCGTGCCGACCTCGTTGTTGGCGAGCATGATCGAGACGAGGATCGTCTTGTCGGTGATCGCCTTGGCGACGTCGTCCGGGTCGACCATCCCGTACTTGTCGACCTTGAGGTAGGTGACCTCGTAGCCCTGCTTCTCGAGCCGCTTGCAGGTGTCGAGCACCGCCTTGTGCTCGATGACGCTCGTGATGATGTGGTTGCCTTTGTCCTTGTAGAACTCGGCGACCCCCTTGATGGCGATGTTGTCGCTCTCGGTCGCGCCGGAGGTGAAGACGATCTCCTTCGGGTTCGACGCGCCGATGAACTTGGCGAGCGTCTCGCGAGCGTGGCTGACGGCCTCCTCGGCGGTCCAGCCGAAGACGTGGCTCCGGCTCGCGGCGTTGCCGAACTTGCTGTTGAAGTACGGCAGCATGGCGTCGAGGACACGCGGATCGACCGGCGTCGTCGCGTGGTAGTCCATGTAGATCGGAAGTTGGATGGCCATGGTGTTCTCGCTCAGCGGTGATTCGAGCCCTGGCGGCACTGCCCATTGCCGCCGCGGATCCCGGCGACGAGCTCGGGCTCAGCCTTGCTCTTGTCGTGAAGATTACAGTTCGTGCAGGCGGCGACGAGCTCTGCCGGGTCGCACGTCTCGCAGGTGTCGAGGTAGGCGAGGCTCGCGACGAGCTCGTGTTCGAGGTTCTCGAGGTGCGCGATCTGCTCCCGCACCTCTTCGAGTTTTTGCTGGTAGACGTCCCGGATGCGCGACATGGCGCCGGGGGCCGACGAGGACGACTCCCAGGTCGAGACGATCTGCTGGATCTGGCTCAGCGACAGGCCGAGGTCGTGGAGCTTGCCGATCCACCGGACCCGGGTGAGGGCGGCGTGGTCGTAGAGCCGGTAGCGCCCCTTGGAGCGGGCGTGCGGCCTGAGCAGCCCGACCTCCTCGTAGTGGTGGATGGCCCGCACCGTCTTCCCGGTCGCCTTGGCGATGTCGCCCACCTGCAGGAGGCGCTCGTCTTCCTCAGCCTCGGCGCAGCCCCCGGTCCGGGAGCCGTCCGTTCTGGACGGGCTGGACAGGATGGGCCCGTCGATGCTGTGCTCGTGCGCGACAGGGAGGTGGTGCCGGGTCGTCATGGGTGCGCCAGGTTGAAACCATGACCCTTACGTATGCGTGAGGGTTGCGGACCTTCTAGGGCGCTGGACGGAGGCTGTCAACCGGCTTGTACTGCTACCGACACGGGGCGGCGCCCAGGTTGCCGGCCTGGCGTCCCAGGTTGAGGCGCCCGCGGCAGCGTCCCAGGTTGAGGCCGCCGGCGTCCCGGGTTGAGGCGGCCGCGGCAGCGTCCCAGGTTGAGGCCGCCGGCGTCCCGGGTTGAGGCGGCCGCGGCAGCGTCCCAGGCTGAGGCCGCCGGCGTCCCGGGTTGAGGTCGCCCGCGTTCCAGGTTGAGGTCGCCACCCGCACGTCCCGGGTTGAGGTCGCCCAGGTTGAGGTCGCCCGCGTCCCAGGTTGAGGTCGCAAGGTCGCCCGCGCGGCGTCACGAGGCCCTGCACGAGGCCCTGCACGTCGAGCAGCTCGGCCTCGATCGCGCCCAGCGACGGATCACGGCGAAGCCGCTGGCGCTGCGCGCGCCGGAGCGGCGGGCGGAACTCTCCGTTGCAGGTGGAGCCAGGATGTCACGCTGTGACAGGATCCCCGCAACCGAAGAGACATCCCTGGAAGATACATTCCTGGGGTGATGCAAGGATGCCTATGCCGGCCGGCGTGGCTGAGCTCGGCAATCCCATCCTCGAGCCAACGCCGCCGTGTTTAGGGAGCGCCCGAGCACCGACGTCGCCGGCAGCTCGTTCCCGATCATCGCACCTGGACGAACGGTGAGGTGCATTGTGCTCGCCGCACAGACCGTCGGAATCGAACGATCAGCAAATGAGACTTGCCTATTGGCTGCCGACGAGCCGCGCGACAACAAGGGAATCGACGGACGCCGAGGTTGTATTTTTCCGCTCAGCGACCGCCACGAAATGCCTCATAATGCAACTGTTTACAGTGTGGGTGTAAAATGTATGATCTCTCACCGCGACGGAAGGTTGGCTTACTAGGGCTTTTTCTTACCTGCAGCACACACTTGTGTCCGTAACCTGCTCGACGGGTTGTCTCGGGCGCATGATTGAGGTAGTAGGGGCACATCGACCAAGGCTTTTCTGGCGTTTTATGATGACGAGCTATGAATATCGCGCTCCGCGCTGCACCAAAGGGGGGGCGGACTCCCAAAGGGAAGGAGAGCGATGGTAAGTACGCTCACTGCGGTCATCCTTGCGCTGGTGCTCTCCTGGGCGGCGACGCCGCTCGCGCGCAGGTTTGCGTTCGCTGTGGGGGCGGTCGATGAGCCGACCGCGCGCCGCGTGCACACCCGCCGTATCCCGCGCCTTGGCGGGCTCGCCATCGTTGCAGGCTTTTTGCTGCCGCTTTTCATCCTCGTGGCGCTGCAGACAGACATCGCGCTTCAGTGGTTCTCGCAGCACTCGCTCGTCGTGGGCCTGCTGGCGGGCGGGCTGACGATCGCGGCGGCAGGCGCCTGGGACGACACCAAGGGGATGCGCGCGCGGCACAAGCTGCTCGCGCAGATCCTCGCGGCGTCGATCGCGTGGATCTTCGGGCTCCGCCTCGAGTGTGTGACGCTGCCGTACTTCGGCCACGTCTCCTTCTGGCCGCTGTCCTTTCTCGTGACGATCCCGTGGTTCGTCGCGATCATCAATGCGGTCAACCTGATCGACGGGCTCGACGGGCTCGCCGCGGGCGTGGGCTTCTTCGCGTGCGTCGCCAACTTCATCACCGCATACCTGGGCGGCTACCCGGGCAACCTGGTGATTTGCCTGCTGGCGGCGACGCTGGCGGGCGCGATCGTCGGCTTCCTGTTCCACAACTTCCACCCCGCGACGATCTTCATGGGCGACACCGGGAGCATGTTCCTCGGGTTCATGCTCGCGGCGATCCCGCTCTTCGGCGTGGGCACGCACAAGGGTGGCACCGCGCTCGCGGTCCTCGTGCCGCTGCTCGCGCTGGGCTTGCCGATCTTCGACATGATCTCGGCGATGGTGCGGCGCTTCATCGCTCGCAGGCCGATCTTCTCGGCAGATCGGTCGCACATCCACCACAAGCTCCTCGATAAAGGCCACTCGCACCGCGGCGCGGTGCTGATCCTCTACGGGCTGAGCCTGCTCTTCACCGTGATGGCGCTCGTGGCGTACGTCGGCCGCTCGCACGAGATCGGCTTCGCGCTGGTGGCCTGCAGCGCGGTGCTCTTCATCGTGGTGCGCGCGGCGGGCTCGTTCGCGCTCTTCGGAGCGCGCCCCGCCGCCGCCAAGCGCTCGCGGGAGGCGGTCGTCGAGGCGCTGCGCCGCGCCGTGCCGCGGGCGCTGATCGAGATCGAGACCGCGAGCGGGCCCGAGCGGCTGCGCGTGGTGCTCGAGCGCTTCGCGGCCGAGGCGCGGCTCCTGGCCATGGAGGTGAGCTCCAAGGGCGCGAACGGCAGCGCGCGCGTGAAGCCCTGGGCCTGGACGCGGGACATGGCGACGCCGCTGCAGCTGCGCGAGGCGGTCGCCGCGGTGTTCACCTTCGAGCTCGCGGGCGAGACCGTCGAGCTGCGGTTCCGCTGGGACAGCGAGGAGAGCGCGGTCAATCCGCAGGCGGACATGTTGCTGCAGCTCGTGGCGGACTCGGCGGAGCGGCTGCTGTTGCGCCGGCCGTCGTCGCGCACGCTCGAGCCGCTTCCGCAGGGGCGCCTGTCGGTGGTTTGAGCCCTTCGTCCAGCGGCTTTCGGAGCTCGTATGCCCGCGCCCGTAGGACGACCCAGGAGATACAGTGGAGCTCATTCGTAAAGTCGTCGACTTCAACACAAAGGCGAACGCGCTTTATTACCGGTTCACGGATCGCCCGCACTACTGGAAGGTTTACCAGGGGTTCGTGGACGAGGCGGTCCTCCCAGCGAAGGACGTGATCCACCTCGGCTGCGGGCCGCTGTGGTTCGGCAAGGTGGCGACGGTGCCGCTCGACGGAAAGACCATCTACGCCGTCGATCCGGACGAGGAGGCGCTCGCGAGGAACCCGGCGCCACAGCACATCTGCGCGTTCGGCGAGTCGGTCCCGCTGCCGGACGGTTGCGCCGACGTGATCGCCGCGGACCACCTGCTCGAGCACCTCCAGAACCCTGAGGCGGTGCTGCGCGAGGCGCATCGCCTCTTGCGTCCGGGCGGGCGCTTCGTGTTCACAGCGCCCAACCTCCTCTCGTACTCGGGGCTCGCGACGCACCTGACGCCGCAGTGGTTCCACGATTTCTATGTGGGCCGGCTGCGCAGGTGGAGCGGCAGCAAGAACTCCAAGCCGTACCAGACCTACTTCCGCATGAACACCCTGTGGGCCGTACGCCGCATCGCGAAGCAGGCGGGCTTCCGCGTGGACAAGCTCTATACGGGGGTCGATCATCCGGCCTATACGGTGTTCTTCCCCGGCATCCACCAGACAGCGGTGGCGCTGCACGTGCTGCTGGCGAGGGTCGAGGCGCTCGCGCCGTTCCGCATCACGCTCACGGGGAGCCTCGTCCGGGAGTAGGGGGCGCCTTCGCGCTCGGCCGCGAGCTCGTCGTCGCGGCCGGGCGCTCTCGGGCGGGGCGCGTCACCACCGGACGCGAAACCCGCCGCGAAAGCCGCCCCGGACCTGGAAGCTCGCCGAGAAGACCGCCGCCGCCCGCGGCTGCCGGAAGCAGGGGAACCACACGCCCGAGCTCCGCTCCGGCGTGAGCGCTCTGCCCTCGATCGCGATCGATCGAGCCCGCAAAGCGGCCTCATCGAGCCTGAGCCGGGAGCACCCGCTCGTCTGGCCGCCGAGGATCTCGTCGTGGATCGCGAGCTCCCGCTCGGAGAGCTCGAGCGCCCGTCGATGCACGGGGGCTCCGGGGAGGAACCGGTATCCGTTGTGCTCTGCCTCCACGGCGACATGCGCGCGGGCCTGCTCGATCCGGCGCACCTCGGCGTCGGCTCGGCGGCCGACGCGGAAAGCGCTCCACACCTCGCTCGAGTCGGCGTCACCGAGCTCGATGGTGTTGTGCGCCCGCGTGGCCCGGGTCTCCTCCCGATCGCGATCCGCCTTGTAGCTGGAGACGCCATAATCGACGACGGCGCGCTCGCCCCCGATCCACAGCTCGAACGTGAGCGCGTCGGCGTGCACGTGTCCGGGCTGATAAGACGCCCCGTCCGCCCCGGCGTCGAACGCGAGCCAGGCCCGATCGCCATATCGCAGGATCACCCAGCCGGTCGCGGCGAGACGATGGAGCGAGGGCGCGTCGTCCGGCGCTGCGCCGGGCGCTCGGGCCGGCTCGAAGAGGCCGAGCTCCGCGCCGAGGCCGAGGACGCGATCGAGCTCGGGCGCGGCGTCGAGCGCGGCGTCGTTGAACAGAGGATAGGTGCCGTCCGGAGCGCGGACCGCCGCGGCCCACGAGAGCGCCCTCGCCGCCGTCGTCCGCCAGAGCTCGGGCACCTCGCGCCCGGACGCTTGCGCGAGCTCGATCGCTTCGAGCAACGCGGCCGTCAGCGCGAGGTGGTACGAGGCGGAGAGCTCGAAATGCCCGCCGTCCTCCAGGAACTGCTCCGGCAGCTGCCAGGCGAGGAGCGCCGAGCCGAGCTTCCACCACGCCTCGGCCTCGATCCCCTGGGTCACCGCGCCGCCGCACACGAGCCCGATGGCGTTCTCCACCAGATGATTGCCGAGCAGGTGCAGCTCGAGGCCGAGCGCGATGGCCCGACAAGCGCGCCCGAGCTCGGCCGAGAGCCCAGGACGCCCGAGGCGCGCGGCGACCGCGAGCCGACGGGCGCGCACCGAGGCGGGGAACGGGTGCGACGCGATGGGGTCGTCCCACGCGCTCGGGGCCTCGAGCGTCGGATCGGCCCCGAGCTCGTAGCCATAGGCGCGCTCGTACGCATGCAGCAGCGATCCCTCGGGGATCGCGGCCAGGCGCGCGCCGCCGCGCGCTCGTTCGGCGTCCGCGAGGGCCGCGAAGCGCGCGCGCGGCGGGGCGAAGCCGGGGCGGACGCGCGGAGATCGCGCCGACGTGGGGACCTTGCCGAGCGCGCGCTGACCGAGCGCGAGCGGGCGGGCGAGCACTTGAATCGGGTGGAGCTGCGCCACGGTACGGGCGATCCGCGGGAGGTTCATGCCCTGTTTCTCCCTTGTTCCCCTCGAGATCCCGAACGAAGGAGCACGCGCTCCAGCACCTCGATGTATTCGCGCGCGAGCGCGTCGCGATCGAACGAACGGATGACGTAGGACCGCCCCGCTTCCCCCATGCGGCGCCGCCTGTCGGCGTCGGACGCGAGCTCGACGATGGCCCGCGTCATCGCCGGCACGTCCTCGGGCGGAGCAAAGATGCCGGCGCGCGCCTCCTCGACGATCTCCCGTGCCTCGCCGTCGACCGAGATCACGACCGGGCGCGCCATGGCGAGGATCTCGAAGATCTTCGAGGGGATCACGGTCTCGAACAGCTCGGTCTTGCGCAGGGGAACGAGGCAGATGTCGGCGGTGGCGTACACCTCGGTGATCGCGTCGCGCGGGAGCGCGCCGAGGAACGTCACGTTGGTGAGCCCGAGCTCACGGGCGCGCGCCTCCAGGCTCGCCCGCTCCGCCCCTTCTCCGACGAAGAGGAAGCGAATGTCGTCGCGCGCGAGCAGGCCTTGGGCCACGTCGAGCACCGCGGAGAGGCCGTGCGCCATCCCGTGCGTGCCGACGTACGCCACCACGAGCCGGTCCCCGAGGTCGAGCTTCGCCCGGAGCGGCGTGTCGCGCGGCGACGGCGTGAACCGGCCGAGATCGACGCCGTTGCGGATGACCTCGATCTTGTCGGCGGGCACGCCCCGGGCGACGAGGCGCTCGCGGAAGCTCTGCGTGACGACGACGACCTCGTCGGCCGCCCGGTAGAGCTGCTCCTCGACGACCGTGAGCCCACGCACGACCGGATGCCCTGCCGGGAGCGCGCCCACGGCCACGATGGACTCGGGCCAGAGGTCGCGCACCTCGAAGACGAACGGCAGCCGGCGGAGCGCGGCGAGCCCGTAGCCGGCGACGGCCGTCAAGAAGTGGGGGCTCGTCGCGATGAGCACGTCGCTCGGAGGCAACGCGAGCTGCGCGAGCGTCAGCGCGGAGGCGGCGAACGACCCGTACGCCAGCGAGCGCCGCACCGTGCCCCGGTTCGGGGCGGCGTAGATCCACGTGCGGAGGACCCGCACTCCATGGAAGTCCTCTTCGATGCGGACCCGACCTCGGTACTCGGGCGGGACGACCCCGGTCGGGTGGTTCGGAAGGCCTGTGAGGACGGTGACTTCGTGTCCGTCGCGACGCCACGCTCGGGCGAGCTCCGAGACGCGCGCCGCGGGGGCGCCCGGCTCGGGTGGGAAGTAAGGGGAGACGTAAAGGATGCGCATGATCAGCGTGGCGCTTCAGGCCAGGTCCTCGTTGGGGGTTGGTTCGGCCGTTCTCCTGGCGGAGCCGCTCGTGCCCGCGGCCGCCGCAGCCTCGGACCGAGGCGGAGCGGGCCGCCGGCACCCGGACGGCGACGGGGAGGCCCTACGGGCCCGACGAGGACGGCTGGCCGAGGCGTCTGTGGCGCAGGGGCCGCTCATATCCATGGCGCACTTTAGCCATGGCAGCGAGCTTGCGCCGCACGAGCTTGGCGAACGACGCCGTCACGAGCGCCACGAGGACGCCGATCCCCAGCGTGAGCGTGATTTTGAGCAGGGCGGTGAGCTCGCCCCGGAACTGATTGTACGCGAAGGACGCGAGGCACGCGCCGGTTGCCCGGCCAAGGAGCGACGTCTCGCGCGCGGCTGCCACGACGAGCGGCAGCATGAAGAAGACGCCGCACATCACCGAGATCTGGATGAACGTACCGACGAGGCCGAAGTTCACGTACCCCTCGGCGGCGGCGCTCATCGCGTAGCCGCCGCCGCTGCGCGCAAAGTCCGGATCCTTCCACATCACGTAGCGCTGCGACAGGGCGAGCGGCCGGTCCTGCCAGAGCGGGCTGGGAACAAGGATGAGCACGGCGTTGACCCAGCTCTCGCCCGGGTAGTTCACGAGGGGAGGCTCCTCGTTCACGATGCTTGCGAGGTTGTCGTAGACGCGCTGGAGCTCGACAATATCCAGCACGTTCTCGGTCTGCTCGAGGCGCGCGGCCGCCGACTCGAGCTGCGCGTCGAGCCCGCTGCCCTGCTTGAAGCGGAAGCCGTCGATCGCAATGCCGTAGAAGATGGCGCACACCACGCCGATGGCCAGCCACAGGCGCCGGATCTGGATACCGAAGGCATGCAGCCCGAGCCCGACGGAGGCGACGGCAAAGATGAGAGCGCCTCGCCGCCCCGTCGCCGTATAGATCAGGAAGCTCAGGAGGAACAACGCCCCGGCGACGGACACCAGCGTCGGGACCCGTAGGCGGGCCTTGCGGAGCGACGCGAATCGGAGAAAGAAGTAGACGGCCGCGAGCTGGATCAGGTACCAGCCCGAGATCAGGATTCCCTTGCCGAACCCTTCGAGGTAGGTGTCCGCGTAGCTCAACGTGAAGAACCTCCTCACGCCGATCGAGGCGATCCACGCGAACACGAGCCCGAGCCCGAGCACTCCGACCACCATGTTCCCCCAGTCGTGGTCCAGGATTGCCTTCGGCTTCTGCATCGGCACCAGGCGCTCCAGGTTCGGCGCTTCGGGGGGCCGGCTCAGGGCGGTGCACACGAGCGCGCATCCGGCTGCGCCGGCGTAGGCCACCTCCATGGCCGCCTCGTCGCGGCTCGACAGATGGAGTGTGCTGGACATCAGCAGGCGCAGGACGGGCGTGTAAGCGACGCTGAGGAAGTACGTGACCGGCACGTACGTCTCCGGATCGAGCGGATGGAAGCGGGGACCGCCGGCGCGCGCGAGCGACGGGACGAGCATCAGGATCACGAGGCCGATCGTCCACCCGAGCCCGTCGCCGAGCGACCCCTCAAGGACGGGGCCAAGCGCCGCGAGGGCGGCGACGAGGATCGCCACCCAGAGCCGGACGCGGGGCGCCCTCGCCCGGTCGGGGGCTGCCTTGACGACGCGACGAGCGCCGCGGGTGCGGGGGAGCCCCCGACCGCCGGGGAGCCTCAAGGACAGCAAGGGCCGGCGCTCCTCAATTCGGCAGGGGCGGCGGAGGCGGCTCCGCGGGGCCTCCGGGCGCCGGTTCGGCAGGCGTCTGGTAGTAACCGTCGCTCTTGTAGCCGTAGTAGTGATAGACGCCGTACTCTTTCCGGTTCAGGTCGACGGCGTTCAGCACGACCCCCACGGTCTTGCCCCCGACGTCGTAGAGCGCCCGGATGCCGTGGCGCGCGAAGTCGCGCGTCGTGATGGCCGCTCGCACGACGAGCACGGTGCCGTCGACAAGCGTGGACAGCACGGTGCCGTCGGTCACCGCGACCAGGGGAGGGCTGTCGATGAGCACGCGGTCGAAGCGGCCTTGGAGCTTGCGGAGCAGCGCCTTGAAGCGATCGCTGTGCAGGAGCTCCGCGGGGTTCGGCGGGATGGGGCCCGCGGGGATGACATAGAGGTTCTCCACCTCCGTCCTGAGCGCGCTCTCGTCGTCGATGACCGAGTCGTCGAGCAACGCGCTCGTGACGCCGATCTCCATGCCTTTCCCGAAGATCTGGTGGAGGCGCGGTTTGCGGAGGTCGCAATCGATGAGGACGACCTTCTGCCCCGCCTGCGCCATGGCGACGGCGATGCAGCAGCACGCCGTCGTCTTGCCCTCCGCGGGCCCGGCGCTCGCGACGAGCAGCGTCTTGTAGGGGCGGTCGGGCGCCATGAAGAGCAGGTTGGTCCGGATCGCGCGGGCCGCCTCGGCGATCCCGCTCTTCGGTTGATCGTGGACGACGAGCTCGCGACGGCCCGGCTGGCCAGCGCGCCTGCCGCGGCGGTTCGCCCTGCGGAGCTCGGCCTCCCGCTTGTTCCCTCTGTCGAACGCCGGCAAAAGGCCCAGGAGGGGCAGCCCGAGCTCCCGCTCCACCTCATCCGGCGTCTTCAGGGTGCGATCGAGCAACGCCCGCCCGAGCGCCGCCCCGATCCCGAGGAGCAGCCCGGCGAAGATGCCGACCGCGATGTTGGTCGCGACGCGGGGGCGCAGCGGGTCGATCGGGCGGCTCGGCCGGTCGAGGACGCGGATGTTGTTCACCCGCATCATCCGCTGCAGGTCGCTCTCCTTCGTGCGCTCGAGCACGAGCTGATAGAGCTTCTCGGTGTTGTCCTTCGTCCTGCGGAGGCGGTCGTACTCGATCTTCAGCGAGTTCAGCTCGAAGGCCTGCTTCCTCGCGTTCTCGAGCAGCGCCGCGAGGCCCCCCTCCTGGCGCTTCACGATGGCGAGATCGCGGCTCACCGCTCCCTGAACGTTCTTGACCTCGGCGATGAGCGCGCTCCTGTTGGCGGCGATCCGCTCGTTGGCCGCGCGGACGTCCGGGTGATTCTCGCCCTTGCCGGAGCCGATGAGCGCGTCGCGCTCGCGGACGCACTCCTCTTGCCGCGCCCGCAGCATCTGGAGGACCGGGCTCTGGATGAGCTCGGAGGCGGGGAGGTCGGTCGGGCTGTTCGGGTCGACCTTCGACAGCTCGAGGCTCCGCGCGGAGAACTCCTCCCGTCGCGTGCGCACGGACGTGAGGGCGTCGTTGATCTGCTTCATCTCCTCGCGAAGCAGGTTGGTCTGATCCTCGAAGTCCACGTCGAGGATGTTGTTGCTGAGCTTGTACTCGTGGAGCGAGGTCTCGCTCGCCTCCAGGTCGTTCTTCAGCTTGTCGAGCTGCGTCCTCAGCCAGTCGACGGCCGAGTTCGTCGAGGCGACCGCTTCATCGAGGTTCTGCTCGATGTACACATCCATCAGGGTGGCGAGCACGCGCTGCGCGCGCTCGCGATCCGCATCGTTGTAACGCACGATCGCGAGGCGGCTGTCCTTCACCGGCTCGACCAAGAGCCGCTCGAGCAGCAGGTCCGCGGCCTCCTCCGGGGTCACGGACTTGGGCGCGGGGGCCGCCGCCTCCTTCGGGAGGTTCTCCAGGAAGTAAGTGTCGTTCTGCAGGCTTAGCTGGGCGACGACCGCGAGCGCCACCCGCGTCGAACGGATGATCTTGTACTGGGTCTCGTAATAGTCGCGGTTGTTCCAGTACGACCCAGCGCCCATGTCGACCACCGCGTCGACCCCGCGGCCGAGCGGCCGCGGAGGATTCGGATCGAACAGCACTGTCGCCGTCGACTGATAAATTTTCTTCTGTCCGAGCGTGTAGAAGGTGACGCTGAGGGCGACGAAAATCATCGTCGCGAGCGCGGTGGCCCAGTGCTTGCTGACGATGCGCCAGGCGGCGACGAGATCGAACGAGCGCTCGGCCGAAGCGTCGTTCGGGGACAGGGAAGGCGAGGGGGCTCTGAATTCGTCAGCCATAAGTCGTACGCTCTAGGCGCGTTTCCCAGGGTAGGGGGCCGCGCGGAGGGCTAAGGTGCTCCCCAAGTCCCCAAAATTCAAGCCGGCGTTCCGAATTGGGCGGGAATGTAGTATAACATGCGCACCTCGGGCTGTCCACGGCCCGAGCGCCCGGGCGGCGGCGCGGAGAAGTGCGCGCTGGGAGGACTTTTGCTCGCTGCTGCCGCTCCTCCGGGATGGATTACACTTCGGCCGCGTGCGCAGCGCTACGCTCGCTCGCTGAGGACAAGCAGAATGACACGGTCATCGATGGTCACGCGTGCAGGCGCGATGGCGGCGTGCTCCGCGCTCCTCTTCGCCGGCAGCGACGCGTTTGCAGACTGGCCTTCTGCCCGTCACGACCCGCAGCGCACGGGCGCCACGTCGTCCACGAGCAATATCGCCAAGCCGGCTCCCTACTGGCGATCGTACCTGGGCGGTACGCTCACGTCGAGGAGCATGTTCGCGGGCGACGTGAACCAGGATGGCGAGATCGACCTGCTCTTCGCTTCCGGAGGGCGCGTGACGCTCTCCGATCCGCAGGGCTTCACCCGCTGGAGGACCCCTTCGATGGACTTCCGGGGGCTGCAGGCCGTCGAGGATCTCGACGGGGACGGGCTGCTCGAGGTGGTCGCCGTGACCGGCGCCGGGGCGGCCGTGCTCGACGGAGCGAGCGGGGTCATCCTCTGGATGGAGCACGCCACGGAGCTCGGCGTGCTCGGCGCAGCGCGCCTCGCGGACTTCAACGATGACGGCCACCTCGATCTGTTCCTCGACGAGTGCGGCTGCTGCGCGGTGAAGACCGACAGCCCGGGCGTCATCTACAGCTTCGCGCGTGGGTTCAGCGCCGTGGAGACGCTGCCCCCGCCGCCGCGACGCGTGCACTGCAACGCCGCCATCGATACGGTCGGCGACTGGGACGGGAACGGAACAGCCGATCTCCTCGTGTCCTCTCACGACCGGCTGTTCTTCGTCTCCGGGTCTGGGGACGTCTTCGCGGAGTCCGGGCTCGTCGGAATGCACCTCGGGGGCGCGATGTGCGAGGCCGTGACGCTGGGCGACCCCCCGGGCCGCCAGCAAGCGCTCTGCTTTCAGAATCGGGTGTTCGGCGCGCAGGGGGCGCGCGAGGTCTCCCTGCTCGCGTACAGACCGGGCGAGAGCCCGTCGCTGGCCGTCGCGTGGCGAAAGACGCTCAGCCCCAACGACGGCGGCGACGCCCGGGCGCCGACGCGCCTCGCCTGGGATCTCGACGGCGACGGCGCGCTCGAGGTGCTGGCGAGCGGCAAGATGGGCGAGACGTGGACGTCCTTCGTGCTCGACGCGGCCACCGGCGCCGAGCTCGCCGTCATCCCCGACGAGATCGTGCAGGGAGCGGTCCCGGGAGAGGCCGGCGCCGAGCAGTGGATCCTCACCTCGCGCGACGAGCGCGTGTCGGCGTTCCGGTTCAGCCGCGCGGCAGGGCAGCGGGTCGAGCGGCTCTGGTCGCTCGACGGGGAGCTGGTCCGCACGCGGTACGACTGGGAGCGAGCGCAGCACACAGGGCTCAGCCAGTCGCTGATCATGCCGGATCTCGACGGCGACGGGCGCGGCGAGCTCGTGCTCGAGTCGACCTCGGCGCCGGTGGCGGTCACCGCGTACGCGACGCGCGCAGGCGGGGCCTCGCCGGCCGCGGCCTACCGGGTCGACCTCGGCGTCGGCGTCGCGGCGCTCGACGCGCCGGCGGCGACGTCTCCGGCGTCGCCGCGGCTCATGGTCTCCCGCGAGGACGGCTTCCTCACGCTGCTCGACGCCTCGCTCGCGCCGACGAACCTCCTTCACGAGGGGCGCGAGGTCGTGCCGGGGCTGCGCGTCGGCGGCTACCTCGCCGGCCCCGGCGCGTACGTGAACTTCGGCCGCGCTCCGATCGCGGCGAAGCTGTCGCCGGGGGACACGGCCGACAGCGTGGTCGTCGTCGACAGCCGGGGCGATCTCCTCCGGATCGCGTCCGAGGACGCGAGCAACGTCGCGCCGGCCAAGCCGGCCTGGCGCGTCGTCGACGCGTTCGGCGCCTCGATCTGGCCCGCCGATGACAGCTCGCCAGCCACCCTCGCGTGCTTCCGGCGGCGCCACCCGCTCGTCGATCCGCCGAGGTACGCCGTCGTGGCGCTCGACGCGAACGGCAGGCAGACGAGCGAGACCGCGGTGCAGAAGCCGCCCGCGTGGGACGTGCTGCACGGAGACCTCGACGGCGACGGGGCGCCCGAGCTCGTGGCGCTCACGGTCGACGCCGCCTACCGCACCGAGATCCTCGCGCTCGATCGGAGCGGCGGGGTGCGTTGGAAGGATGACTTCAGCGCCTCGGCCGGGACGCAGGCCGTCGCGATCGCCGACTGGAACGGAGACGGGGGGGAGGACGTGGTCGTGGCGATCAACTCCGCCCGGGTGCTGTCGGGCCGGGACGGCCGCGCCCTCCGCGAGAGCACGGAGCGGTTTCCCTACTTCATGCCGATCCTCGCCGACGTGTCGGGAGACGAGCAGCTCGAGATGACGCTGCAAGGAGGATATAACCCCGAGCGAACGCTGCCGCACGATCTGAGCTCCGCGCTCTGGAAGGGCCCCGCGAACAGCCGGCCGTACCCGCACGGCGCGATCGCGAGGTGCGGGGGGAGGTCGCTCCTCGTCGAGGGGTCGTACTTGCACCCGGCGCGCCTCACGTTCACCAAGCTCGACGGCCCCGGCGCTGGCCAGTCGAGCTCCGTCGTGCTCGCCGGCGATACCCTGTTCCCCGACGAGCAGGCCGCGGAGCAGGCGGGCGCGGTCATGGGCCAGCTCAGCGACGCCGCGATCTCGCAGAACCTCACCGGGCTCCCGTCCGCAGGTCCCGCCGTCGTGATCGGCTCCACGAACGGCTTCCTCTACGCGGTCGACGCGTGCTCGGAGCGCCTCCTGTGGTCGTACGCCTTCGGCGAGCCGGTCGGCTCGCCGATCCTCGCGGACACCGACGGTGACGGCCACGACGACATCGTCGTGAGCGTCGCGGACGGCTACCTCTACAACCTGCGGCACGAGATCCTGCCCGCGCCCGAGTTCGTTTGGGAGATCGACCCGAGCGTGAGCGGCTCTAGCGAGGACGTCGACGAGATCGAGACCCGAGACACCCTCCACGTGAAGTGGTCGAAGGTCCCGACGGCCACGTCCTACCAGGTGGCGATTGTGGGCGGCCAGGGGAACTACGTGAGCTCGCCGCCATGGCGGGACGTCGGTGACGTCTCCGAGGCGTCCATCGACGGATTGCCGCTCCTCGACGGGGCGAAGTACTACGTCGGCGTCCGCGCGGTCTCCGCCGCCGGGCTCTCCCCGGACCGCGGCTCGGACGGGGTGATCGTGCGCATGCCGCAGGGCGAAGGGGGCGCCGGTGGTGGAGGCGGCGCCGGCGGGTCTGGGGCCGGCGGGGCCGGCGGGGCCGGCGCGGGCGGCGCGGGTGCCGGTGGGGCCGGCGCAGGCGGCGCGGGGGCCGGCGGCGCTGGAGGGTCCGGGGCCAGCGCGGGCGGCGCCGACGGCGCGCTGCCGGTGGACACGCTCCTCTATGGCCGGGGCTGCGCCTGCTCCGATGCGCCCGGGCAGCCCGGCGCCTCGTGGACGGCCGGCCTCGGCGGCGTCGCGCTCGCGCTCATCGCCCTCGCCAGGGCCCGCGCCACGGCGGCCGTTCCGGCGCGCCGCTGCGCTGCGCGCCGCGGAAGCGCCGCGCGATCCTGAGCGGTTTTCGCCCGTCTCTGGTACATGCGTTACAGAGCGTCGGTCACACGCACAGGAGACGGGTCCAGCTCGGCGTTTTCGGCGCGGAAGCGCACTCCAGTGCGCTGAGCACCGAAAACGTCGAGATGGGCCCGTATCCGAAGCGGGTGACCGCCGCTCTAGAAGCTCACGCCCTGCCCGAGCGCCAGCGCGGCGGCGAACGCGGCGATGAGCAGGAACATCGCTCCGAGCGTGTAGCGTCGCACCGGCGCGTCGAGCACGAAGGCGAGGCGCGCCACGCCGACCAGCACCGACGGGCCGAACACGCCGAAATGGCGGACCAGGGGCGCCGGCGCCAGAAGAAGGCATCCGGCCATACAGGCGCTGCTCAGCACGCTGCCGATGGGGAGCGCGCGGCGCGAGCGCGGGCCGGAGAAGTAGACGCACAAGGTGTCGGTGACGAGCGGGCCCGCCACGGAGACCAGCATCGTCGCCGTCATGGCGTCTCGCGCAGCCCCCGTATGGGGGATCCCGGGAATCGGGATCGCAAAGAGCGCGTAGATGAGCGCGCCGGCGGCCCAGAGCGCGACCCCTGACGGCAGCCAGGCGCGCAGGGCGCGCGCTTGCCAGGTCGCCTCGTCTCCCGAGCTGCTCGCGCCCGAGACGGCACGCGCGGCGAACGCCTGGGAGGCGTTCGAGAGGGCCAGGGCGAACGACCAGTAGAGCACCTGCTGCCCGACGCGATGCTCGCCGATGTGCTCCTGGTTCACGCTGAGCGAGATGGGATAGACGACCACCGTCGCGAAGGTCGCGATCGAGTACGGGATCGACCGCCGGATGATGCTCATCGCGTAACGGGCCGCGCGCCGGAGCCGGGTCGGGCGCAGCAGGAGCAGCGCGGGCGAGGCGCCGGCGAGCCCGATGGCCGTGGCGACGGCGCCAGGGAGGCCGGCCAGCGCGCCCAGCATCGACGCGCCAGGCGAGAAGACGAGGAGCACCGCGAGCGACCGAAGGTACCGGCCCTCGCGCTGGAAGAGCGGCCAGAGGCTGGGCGAGGCCGCGGCGAGCAGCGAGCACGCGCTGAAGAAGGCGGTGACGAGCCCCGCCGTGCCGCCCAGCCCGAGGGCGAGCTCGTGGGCGAGCGTGATGCTGAAGGCGAGCGCGGCGATCATCGCGAGCGCGCCGCCGGCGAGCGCGCGGCCCGCCCTCGTCGCGAGCGCGCGCGTCCGGCGCGCCAGGATGGGGGAGAGGCCGGCGTGGACCAGCGAGACGACGACCATCCCGCGCGACATGTAGTTGGCGAGCGCGGCGAGGGCCGCAGGCTGGCTCGAGAGCGCGAGCACCCATTGCGCAGCGAGCGAGAGGGCCCGCGGCAGGAGGACGGCGAACGCGACCCCCGTGCCCCCGTGCATCAGGGCGCGCAGCAATGACGACAGCTTCACGAGGCGCTTCGCTGGAGGCGGACAGAGTCGCGCATGACCACAGGGGGCGCGCAGTCTACCTACGGCGCGAGCGTAGGCGCCAGGGCCTTACCCCGCTCGTCGAGGATCCTCCGGCGCAGCTCGGCGTCGTTGCCGCCGCGGCGCTGCAGCAGGCGCTCCAGCGCGCTCGCGGCCTCCACGTGCGCGCCGGCCGCGCTCGCGGCGTCGGCGAGCTTGCGGAGGCGCTCCTCCGTCGGCTCGTCCTGCGCCGCCCGCGCGTAGTAGGTCACGGCGGACGAGTAGTCCTTGCGCGCGGCGAGCAGGTCGCCGACCCAGGTCGCCGCCGACGCGCACTCCGCGTGGGAGCTGCACGCCGCCGGCATCAGGTCGCGGAGCGCCGGGAGGAGCCGCTCGGACGAGCCCAGCTGCGACGCCGCGACGACCCGCAGGCGGAGGCAGCCGAGCCGATTGTCGAGCCGCTCGCAGCTCTCCGCGAGCAGCTGCTCCGCCTCCGCGCTCTTCTTGCGCGCGAGGAGGAGCCGCGCCCGCAGCTGGACCGCGAGGTACGAGTCGCTCTTCGTCCCCTGGATCGCCGCCGCGTGCGCCTCGACCTGCCGCTCGCAGGTGCCCCGCTGCGCCTCGTCGCCGCCGCAGCGGGCGGAGGTCGGATCCTCGAGCATCGCGAGCAGCGCGGTGCCCGCGGCCCAGCGCGCGCCGATGCGCGACGGGTCGCGCGCGACCGCCTCCTCCGCGCAGCGCAGGCGCACGTCGAGCGCCTCCCGGCGGTCCCCCACGATCGCCATGCGCTCGAGCATCTCGACCCCGGCCTTGCCCTCCGGCACCGCCCGCAGCAGCTCCTCCCAGCGCTCGGTCCATTGCCGGGCGAGGACCGCGGCCGTGCCGGTGACGTTGGCGTCGTCCTCCACCGCGAGGCGGAGGCTCAGGAGCGCCTGCTCCTTGGCGCCGCGCGACGCGAGCACCTCCGCGAGCAGGAGGTGGGCGCGGCCGTGGCGGCGCGAGCGCTCGAGCGTGCGCTGGAGCCACGGGATAGGGCTCTCGATCCGGCCCTGCAGCACGGTCACCGCGCCGAGCAGCGGGAAGTAGGGCTCCGCGGGGTGGCGGAGCATCGCCGCGCGGAGCCCCTCGCGGAAGCGCGGCCAGCCGGCGCCGCTCGCCGCCCCGGCGTCGCTCACGGCGCGGAGCTCCCGGCGGTCGTGGTCGACGTCGCGCCAGCCGAAGCGCAGCATCAGCGCGACGAGCGCGAGCCCGGCGGCGGCGGCGCACGCCGCCTCCTGCCACGGTCGCCACCCCTCGGGGGCGGCCTCGTCCGTCGGAGCGCCGCGCCGCGGGCGCTCGCGGTGGGCCTCGCCCCAGAGCGAGCCCAGGGTCGCCGCCAGCGCGATGGTGACGCCTGGGACCTCGAGCCCGAGATCCAGCAGGTTCTGGAGGAGGAGCACCACGCAGCCGACCCACGCGCCCAGCGCCGCCGTGCTCCCGCGGAGCGCGATCTTGCTCGGGCGAAACGCGACGCCGAGCGCGACGAGCGCGGCGGCCGCCGCCGGGACGCCCCACTCGGCCGCCCACTGGAGCGCGAAGTTCTCCGCGTGCGTGAACACGATGTTCCCCGGCTCCTGCCGGTAAGCGGGGAACACCGTCTCGAAGGCGCCGCGCCCGATGCCGAAGAGCCAGTGGTCCGCGAGCAGCGGGAGCGTCGCGTAGAACAGCGACAGCTTGTTGAGGTTGTCGTCCGCGATCTCCGAGAACGTGCGGTTCGTGGTGGCGAGCGCGGCCAAGAGCGCGCCGCCGGCGATGGCGAAGCTCAGCAGCCAGGCCGCCGGGCGCTGGATGCGGGCGCCCGAGCGCCGCCTGCCGCGCCGCCGCCGCGAGAGCAGCGCGAAGAGGGCGAGGCCGAGCGGCAGCACGAGCAGCCCTCCGCGCGAGGACGCGATGATGCCGACCCCGACGATCGTGGTGATCCCGACCCCGGCAGCCCAGGCCGGCAGGAGCGGCCGGCTCGTGAGCAGCAGCCCGACCCCGGAGAGGATTCCGAGGTTCAGGTACCCGGCGAGGTTGTTCGGGTTGAGCAGCGGACCGATGTGCCACGCCGCGACCGAGAACCGCGGTTGATACAGGCCAAAGACCTTCGTCGCGCCGAGCAGCCCGTGGGCGATCGTCGTGAGCGCGGCGAGGAACGCGCTGCCGAAGACGAAGGTGATTCCAAGCCTCGCGCCGTGCCGCCCGCCGACGAACGTCGCGGCGATGAAAATGCCGGAATACGTGAGCCATTTCACGGCCTCGACCAGCGTCGCCCCCGGATCGAGCGAGATGCTGGCGTACCGCGGCGCCGCCTCGCCGAGCGGCATCAGGGCGCGCGACCAGATGTCGGCGCTCGCGGGCGAGAGGCGCTCGAGCCACGCGAGCGGCAGGGGCACGGCCTGCAGCAGCGTATAAGCGGTCAAGCCGAGCAGCGTGAGGACGGGCAGCGTCCTCACCAACGATCGTCCCTCGGTGAGCGCGCCGGCGCGGAGCGAGAGCGCGGCGGCGATCGTCGTGATCGAAGACACCAATGCCAGCGTGGGCGTATGGACCGCGCCGATGGCGAGCACGGATCCGGCGATGGCGGCCGCGAGGAGCCACGGGATCACCCGCTCGGCGAGCGGCGGCGCGGCGCCTCCTGGTCGGCTCCACGCCGCGGCGCCCATCGAGCGCCGGCGTTCCATGGGCGACCTCGGCTTCGAGCGGGGGTAGTCCGGATCCACAGCCCGCCAGGGTAGTCGATCTCGGTCGCGAAGGGACGAGATCGATCACGGCATGACAGGCTCGATGGGCCCGGTGCCAGGATTGACAGCGAGAGAGTGGGAGGACAATCATCACGCCATGAGAGCCGCCGCGCTCCGCCGCGCATCAACGGTCCTTCCGTTCGCGGTCCTCGTCGCGAGCGCGGGGGCCGCGTGCACGCTCGACGTGCAGGGCACGGGAGGGAGCGGGGCGGGCGGCGCCCCCGCCTCGCCGGGCGATGACGGGGGCGGCGGCGAGGGGAGCGTGGACGGCCTGCCGAACGGGATGCTCTACGGGTGGTCCGCGAGCGCCCCGGCGCAGCCGGGGATCTACGAGCTTCCAGGGTGGCTGACGCTGGAGAGCCCCACTCCGGACAAGACCGTGCAGATCGGCGAGGGCGCCCTCGTGAGCGGAATCGCCGCGCACGCGGCCCGCGCCCGCCGGATCCGGGACGACGGCCCCTATGGGCTCAGCCTCGAGAGCGCGCGCGAGAACCGGATTCCGCTCTCGACTCCGTTGCAGCGCCCATGGCGCACGTTCCACGAGGCCAGCCTCGCGGAGGCGCGCGGGCCGGACGGCGAGGTGTCCGCCGGGCGCGTCTCCGATGAAGACACCGCGCAGGCCGCTGCAGCCTATGTGCCGGTCGACCGCAGCGACGGGTCGACCTCGACCGTCTCGGGCTGGGTGGGCGACGTCGAAGGAGAGGAGGGCGACTTCGCGTGGATACGGGCCTTCGCGTTCGACGAGGCCGCCCAGAACGATGAGCGCGCGAGGGTGCCCGCGCCGGCGCGCGCGTGGCGCCGCGTCGACCTCACCGGCGTCGAGACCGCCCGCGCCGGGCAGATCTGGGTCTATCCCGCCGCGGGCGACGACGCCCGGCAGAGCGCGGCGAGCTTCGCGTTCTTGAGCCTCGAGTCGGCCCGATACCCCTCGTCGGCCATCCCCACCTCGGGCAGCGCGCGGCGGCGCGAGGCCGACGTGCTGTATGCCAACAACGCCGAATGGTTGATCTGGAAGGGGTGGTTCAAGGCGATTCTCGAGTTCGCGCCCAACTACGCCTCTGGCGAGCAGCTCGCCGATCACGACCTCCTCTACATCGACTCCGGAACCCGGGTGTTCCTCCGCGCCTCGGACGGCGCCGTCGTGATGACCGTGACGGGCGCCGACGGCTCCGCGAGCCTGGCGACGGAGAGCCTCGCCTGGGAGCGCGAGCAGGCCTTCCAGGTCGAGGTCTCGAGCTCGCCGTCCGGGCTGTCGCTGCGCGTCGCGCTCGACGAGCGGGACGGGGGGAAGGACGTCTCGGTCGACGAGCCGGCGGCCGCCTTTGCGATCGCCGTCCCCGAGTCAGGCCACATCCACATCCTGGGAGACCCGCACGGCAGCCAGGAATGCGCGGATCTACGCCGCGTCGAGTTCTACGAGGTCCACTGAGCGCGGCTGGTGTAGAGTGCGCCGCGTGCTCACGATCTCGGCACATCCGCTGCTCGAAGCCGCCGCCTTCGTCACGACCTTCCCCGCGCCGCTCGGCGAGCTGCCGGTGAGCGACGCGCTCCGCGCCCTCCTGTCCGACAAGGCCTCGGCCCCGTTCCGCTCGGACGACGCCGTGCGGTCGGCGGTCCGCGACCTGCTCCGGCACGGCGGCTACAAGCCGACCGGCCGGGGCAAGCCGGCCTCCGAGTACCTCATCCGCGCCGCGGAGGGCGGCTCGCTCGCGACCATCAACGCGGCCGTGGACGCGTGCAACGCCGTGTCGCTGCACACCGGGCTGCCCATCAGCGTGATCGATCTCGACCGCGCGAGACCGCCGCTCCGCATCGACGTCGCGCCCGCCGGCGCCCGCTACGTGTTCAACGCGTCGGGGCAGGAGATCGACCTCGAGGGGCTCCTCTGCGTCTTCGACGCGGAAGGCCCGTGCGCGAACGCCGTGAAGGACTCGCAGCGGACCAAGACGCACGCGGGGACGACGCGCACGCTCTCGGTCCTCTGGGGCAGCCGCGCGCTGCCGGGCCGCGCGGCGGAGGCGGCCGCCTGGTACAAGGCGCTGCTCGCCGGCGTCGGCGCGGCGACCTCGGACGCGCCGATCGCGGCCTGAACCGCCGGCTCACCCGCCGCCGGCGCGGGGCGCCCTGGTCGCTAGGGGGCCGGCGGTGGCCGGTCGAGGGGCACCGTGCTCACGGTCTCGTCCTTCTCGGCGAGCCAGACCCAGTTGTCGACGAGCCCGGTCGAGTCGAGCTGGTGATCGCCGGCGTCGTACGCTCCCCACCGGATCTTGATCACCTCGCCCGGCGTCACGGGCGCGGAGGTGACGAGCCAGCCCGTCCCCGCGCGGCCCTCGAACCCCGTCCCGAGCAGCTCGCTGGTCCCGCTCGCGCACGCGTACACCCTGCCGTCGAGGTTGCAGGGCGGGCCGCCCTCGCAGGTGCAGACGTCGATGAAGGCGTTGTTGATGCTCATCGCGTTCCTCTTGTTGTCGAAGAGGATGTGGCCGTCGATGAGGTTGGCCGGCCGCGGCGAGAGGAGCGCGACGAAGTAATCGTTGAACTCGGTGCAGACGAGCGGCCAATCGTAGGTGACGTAATTGATGTTGAACGAGAAGCCGCGGACGTTCGTCGGGACCCGGATCGCGATCTCGACGGCGGTCGGGTCGGACGGCTTCAAGGGCACGAAATCGCCGCAGTCGCGCGGGTCCTTCGGAAAGCCCTCGGGAAACTCGCCGTCGTATTTCTTGTTGAACCCCATCGGGCTCTCGAACCCCTCGTCGCTCGCTTGCCGCGCCGTGCCGCTGGAGAGCGCGAGCAGCCGCGAGCCTGCCTTCGGCCGGATGTTGGCCCCGAACTTGGGCAGGATGCCGTGCCCGAGGTGAAAGTTCGCGTTCTGTTCCGCCCCTGCCGGGGGCGGCGAGCCGTCGACCATGACCCAGGCCGCGGAGACCACCCCCCAGTCGCCGGGCCCGGATGACATCTTGCACAGCTCGACCGCCCTCGCGGCGCTGAGCGGATCCGCGTCGTCGATCGGGATGTCTTCGTCGCAGGGCTTCGGCAGGTTGTCGACGGATTCGTCGCAGTCGTCGTCGACCGCCTCCGGCGCGGCGCCGCCCTCGCCGCCGACCGTCGCGAGCTCCACCACTCCCGGGTTGACGAGCGGGTTGCAGTCGTCGCAGTCGCCGAGCAGCTCCGTGTAGCCGTCGCCGTCCGCGTCGTCGTCCAGCGAGCCGCCGCAGTCCGCGCCCCCCGCGCCCCCCACGCTCCCCGCGCCGCCGCCGCCGCCCGACGCCGTGGTGATGGTCGTCGCGTCGGTCGTCGCTGTGGGCGCGTTGCCGCCAGGGCCGGCGGCGCTCTCGGCGGCGCCCGCCCCGCCAGCGGCGATGCCGCCCACCGGTCCGATGTTCCCGGTGCAGGCCGCGCTCAGGCACCCCGCCGCGGTCATGAGGCTCAAGAAATCCAACCAACGCGTCATCGGTGCTCCTCGAGGGCGCATGGAGCCAAGGAGGTTCAGGTCGATCCGGCGATACGGGAGTCTGCGATGATTTTATCAGCAGAAGCCGCAGCAACAGTCAGCCCATCCCGGCGAAGCGCGGTGCTTTTTTGTGAGTCGGACGCCCACATCGTGGCACCGGCTCTGGGCCAGGCGCGGGTGTCCGGCGCGCTTCCGAAGAGGGGCGACCGCATCGACGGAGCCTCGACAAAGCAGAGAGCGCCGGCGCTTCCACCGCGCCGGCGCTCTCGGGCCCCTCGAGGGGGCGTGGGCCGCCGGATCTGCCCCGCTCGACCGGTGCCGGGCGGGATGTTCCGGACGCTCAGGCCTGGGCGCCCACTTCCTTCTTGCCTTTGCGCTTCGGCTCCTTCTTGCCGGAGCCGTTCACGGCCGCGGGCACCGCGGAGAGCGTCGGGCGCAGCAGATCCTCGGCCATCTTGGCCGCGCGGTTCGTCTTCTCCCAGCTGAACTCGTCGCGCCCGAAGTGGCCGTACGCCGCCGTCTTGCGGTAGATGGGCTTCAGCAGGTCGAGCTGCTCGATGATCGCCTTCGGCCGCATGTCGAAGTTCTGCATGATGTACTTCTCGAGCACCTCGTCACCTACGCGGCCGGTGCCGAAGGTGTTGACGTGCACGCCGACCGGCTGCGCGACGCCGATGGCGTAGGCGATCTGCACCTCGCAGCGCGCGGCGAGCTTCGACGCGACGACGTTCTTCGCGACGTAGCGCGCGTAGTAGCAGGCGGAGCGATCGACCTTCGTCGGGTCCTTGCCGCTGAAGGCGCCGCCGCCGTGCCGGCCCATGCCGCCGTAGGTGTCGACGATGATCTTGCGGCCGGTGAGGCCGGCGTCGCCGAAGGGGCCGCCGACCACGAAGCGGCCGGTCGGGTTCACGTACACCTTCGTGTTTCGATCCATCAGCTTCGCCGGGATGCTCTTCTCGATGATCAGGCTCCGCACGGCGTCGACGATCGTCTTGTGCTTGACCTCGGGGCTGTGCTGCGTCGACACGACGACGGCGCTCACGCGGACGGGCGTGTGCTCCTCGTACTCGATCGTGACCTGGGTCTTGCCGTCGGGGCGCAGCCAATCGAGCTTCTTCGACTTGCGGAGATCAGCGAGCTTGCGGGCGAGGCGGTGGGCATAGCTGATCGGCGACGGCATCAGCTCCGACGTCTCGTCCGTCGCGAAGCCGAACATGAGCCCCTGATCGCCGGCGCCCTGCTCCTTGAAGAGGCCCTCGCCCTCGGTCACGCCGCGGGAGATGTCGGGCGATTGCTTCTCGATGGCCGTGAGCACCGCGCATGTCTCGTAGTCGAAGCCCATCGAGGCGTCGGTGTAGCCGATGTCCTTGATCGTGTTGCGCACGACCACCGGCATGTCGACCCACGCCGAGGTCGTGATCTCGCCGGCAACGACGGCCATGCCCGTCTTCACCAGGGTCTCGCAGGCGACGCGGGCCGTCGGATCCTTCTCGATGATGCCATCGAGAATCGCGTCGGAGATCTGGTCGCACACCTTGTCGGGATGTCCTTCGGTGACGGACTCGGAAGTGAACTGGTAACGGCGCATGAATCGCTCCTTCGGCGGGCTCGAAAAACGGGCCTCTACGCATAGTTCGAGCGCGGGGCACCGTCAACGCGGGCTGCGGCCGGCCGCCGACAAAAGCGCCGGCCGGACGAGCTGCCGGATGGGCCGGCTCGCGCGGCCCGAACGCGAATGGGCCGGCTCCCGCGGCCCGCGCGCGAGGTGGGCGCGCGCTGCTGCCTGGGCAACACTTCGCTTCGCTCCCCGGCGCGCATTGGTCGGGCGCGCGTCGGGCGCGCGTCGGGGCGGGCGCGCGTCGGGCGCGCCGCCGCCAGGCGAAGGAGCTGCGCCGCGCTCGGGATCGCGCCGGGCGGCCCGCGAGCGCGGGCGATCGCGGCGCGCCGCCCGCCTCGGGTCCAGCGCACTCCCGGTGGCGCGCCGTGAACGGCTATGATGCCGCGCATGACGTTCGACGAGATCAGGGCCTGCCTCGAGCGTGAAGGCTGGGCTGTGGAGGTCGTGTCCAGCGACACGATGCGCAGCGACTTCCAGGGGGCCGAGCGGCTCTTCCCCCTGTTCGTGCGGCTCTCGCCCCCCTTCGTCGTCTTCGCGGTGATCCCGTTCGTGCGGCTCCCGATGGAGCCCGAGGAGGGCGACGCGATCGTGCGGCGCCTCCTCCAGCTGAACCGCGAGATCAACATGGCCAAGCTCTCGGCCGACGAGGAGGGCGACGTGATCCTGAGTGTCGAGTACCGCCTCCAGGACCTCGATCCGAGCGAGGTGCGCGACGCCGTCGACGTGCTCTCGTTCTATGCGAACAAGCACTATGCCGAGCTGGTGGAGCTCGCCACGCCGTGAGGAGCCCCCCGGCGGCTCACGGCACGATCGGCTCCTCTCGCGGCTTGATCCCTTCGTGCGCCCTGAGCTCGCTGCGCACGACGCGGACGCGCCGCACGTCGCCCCCGCGGACGACCGTGAGCTCGACGGCGCTCCCGACGGCGCCGCGGAGCCGCTCGCGCACCTCGGCCGAGGAGAGATCCCGGACGTAGACGCCATCGATCATGAGGATCTCGTCGCCGGGGATCAGCCCGGCCCGCTCGGCGGCGAGCCCGCCCGGTACGTCGCGCACGTAGAGCGCCTGCGACTCGTTGTCTCTCCCCAGGACGGCCCCGATGGACCCCACGCTCGCCGCGCAGCCGGCCGCCATGAGCAGGAGCGCCGCGCCGAAGGACCTGCTTGCCACGGGGACACCATAGCGCCCGACGGGCGTCCCGTGCTCCTCATCGTCGGACGACGTCCGCGGAGCGCTCAATCCAGTTGGTCTTCGGGGGGAAGCTGCCCTAGAGTCCGGGCCGGAGTCGCCGATGCCCGAACCGTGCGCTGCCACCGAGAGCTCCACGCCTGCGTCCGGCGGTGTGCCCGGCGGCTGGAAGATGCGCATGGAGGACCCGTTCAATCGCTACTACCGGTACCCGATCGCGCGCTGGATCGTGCGAGCGCTGATGAGGACGCCCGTCACCCCGAACCAGGTGACGCTGGTCCAGCCGCTCTTCGCGGCGCTCGCCGGGTACCTGGTGACGTTCGATGATCCGCGGCACCTCGCCGCCGGCGCGCTCGTGTTCGAGCTCCGCTCCATCCTGGATTGCGTGGACGGCGCGCTGGCGCGGGCCAAGCGGATGGCGAGCCCCGCCGGGCACGCCATTGACGCCCTGGCGGACTGGCTCGGTGTGACCTTCCTCTATGCGGGCATCTTCTGGCACTTCCACCTTTACCCGCCGCCGGAGGGCCCGTGGAGCGCCGTCCTGTCCACGAACGGCATCCTGCTGCTCGCGCTGCTCCAGGGGGCGCTGCGCTCCTTTTCCTCGGACTACTTCAAGCTCAAGTACTGCTCGATCTTCGAGCGGGGCACCGATGAGACGGTGGACGTGCTGCGCCGCAAGATCCAGGCGCTCGGCCCGTCGTCCTCGTTCTTTGCCCACGCCGAGGTCTTCATCGGGCGGATGGGGCACCTCGCGTTCGAACACGAGTGGTTCGACCCGGAGCGGAGCCGGTCCTCCACCGGCGCGGATCAGGTAAAACAGCTGATCCGGGAGGAGACATCGCCGCTCACGCGCCTCATCGGCGCGCTCTGGGCGATATCGAACGGGGACGCGTTCCTGTCGCTGGTGGTGCTGACGCTCCTCGCGGACCAGCTCTGGCTGGGTCAGGTCTTCTTCGCGACAGGCGGGGTCGTCTGGATCGTCGCGGTCATCTTGCTGAACGGCTGGTTCCTCCGCGGCGCGTCCCGGCGCGGGAAGCTCGCCGTGGCCTGAGCTCGGCCGCCGCGGCGCCGCCGAGCTCGGGCCCGCGCGCGTTCTGCGCGTTGAGGGCGCGCGTCAGAGGGCGCTCGCCAGCCGGCGGGCCTTCTCCACGTCCTCCTCGAAGTCGATCTCGGTCCAGGGCAGGTCGTCGACGCGCTCGATGCCGAACGGCACCTCCTGGAAGGCGCGGTCCATCGCGGCCTCGTACTCCTGATCGAGGCGGCCGGCGGAGACCTCCTCCTCGAGGAGGCGCTGCATCACGCGGCCGCCCTGCGGGCCGACCTTGGCGAAGCCGACCGTCTCGCCCGCCACGTCCCAGCCCTTGCCGACGCGGCGCGCGATCTTGAGGACGCGGCCGGCGCGGACGCCGACCATCATCTCCTCGCCGCTCTCCTCCGAGCCCGCGTCGACGAGCAGGCAGTTCTCGTGAGGCGAGGACACGAGGCGCCGCAGCAGCGCGGCGGGGTACAGCACGTCCGCGTCCATCCACAGCCCGCCGCCCGACAGCCGATCGGCCGCGACGTGGAGCGAGACGATGCTCCCGTGGACGAACCGCGGGTTATCGACGAGCTCGATCTTCAGCGGGGCGCGGAGCGACGCGAGGGCCTCCTCGATCATCTCGCGCCGGAAGCCGACGACGATCGTCAGCTCGGTGACGCCGCTCTCGGCGAGGTTCACGAGGTGGCGCTCGAGCAGCGTCTTGCCCTCGATCGAGATGAGGCACTTGGGCGCGTCCCGGCCGATGCGCCGGCCGCGCCCCGCGGCGAGCAGGATGGCCCTCATCGGCGCGCCTCGGCCGCGAAGCGGGCGGCGAGCTCCGGCGGGGTCTCGGCGACGCGGCCGATGCCCTTCACGGTGCCGCCCTCGACGAGGGCGAGGACCATGACCGGGCCCGGCTGCACGAGCGCGGCGCGCAGCGACGCGTCGAACGACTCGACCGAGTCGGCGCGGTGCGTGGCGCGGTAGCCGACGGCGCTGGCGACCGACTCGAGCTTCACGTCGCCCGAGATCGTCCGCTGCCCGCCCGTCGAGGCGTGCGAGCGGTTGTCGAGGACGACGTGCACGAGGTTCGCGGGCCGCTCGCTCCCGACGCTGGCGAGGGCGCTCATGCCCATGAGGACATTGCCGTCGCCGTCGAGCACGAAGATCCGCTTGCGCGGCTGCGCGAGCGCGAGGCCGAGGCCGATCGACAGGCCGAGCCCCATCGAGCCGATCATGTAGAAATTCGAGGGCCGGTCCTGCGTCGTGTAGAGCTCGCGGCCGATCATGCCGTTGCAGCAGACCACGAGGTCGTCCTTGCCGACCGCCGCCGTGAACACCTTGAGCGCTTCGAGCTTGTTCATTCGAGCACCCCCGCCGGGACGATGAGCGCCGCCGGCTGCCTCGTGGAGAGCATGACGTCCTTCGCCCACCCGACCTGCGGGCCCATCGGCTCGCCGCCGCGGAGGACGCGGTGCTGGATCTTCATCAGATCGAGGAGGGGGAGCATGATCTCGCCCATCATGATGTGCTCCGGGGCGTCGTTGCCGCCCTCGCCGCGCCAGGAGATGACGAGCAGCGTGGGCACCTCGTACATCGTGCTGAGCGAGGCCAGCGCGTTGACGGAGACGCCGAGCCCGGAGTTCTGCATCAGGACCATCGGCAGCCGGCCGCCGAGCCAGGCGCCGACCGCCATCCCGATCGCGCTGTCCTCGCGGGTCGCCGAGATGTAGCGGGCGTCCCTGTCGGCCTCGAGCCGCGAGACCAGGCCCTTCAAGAGCGAGCAGGGCACGCCCGCGAAGAAGTCGAACCCCGCCTCCTTGAGCGCGGCGACGAACTCGGGCGCGTACGATTTTCCTGAACCGTGGGACATCGGCTCACTCCTTGATGAGCGCCCAGGCGCGGCGGTAGTCCTCGAACGTGTCGATCTCGAGCCACCCCTTATAGACGTCGATCGCCTGCACGTCCGCGCCGCGGTCGATGAGCTCCTGGAGCAGGTCGGTGAAGGTCGCGCTGCGGAGCGACTCGGCCTCGTGGAAGCTGCCCTTCGCGCGGGTCTCCTGCAGCTGGTGGTAGCAGTCCGTGAGCAGGCGCGCGCCCTTCGCGGTGAACATGGCCATGCCGACGAACTCGCCGTGCGCCTCGCTCGCCGGGATCGCGCGGCCGACGCGGGCCACCCGGTGCGGCGCGTCGGCGCCCACGAAGCGGTAGCCGGCCTCCTGCGCGTCCTTCAGGACCACGAGATCCGGCACGCCGCGGGCGTCCTTGGGCCGCTGGCCCTCGGCGTAGGCGCGGTCGACGACGATCGAGATGTCGGCCGGGCTCTTGAGGAGCTTCTCGAGGTGGCCGCGCTCGAACACGATGTCGCCGTAGAGGAAGACGAACGGCCCGTTCAGCTCCTTGGAGGCGCGGAAGAGCGAGGCGACCTCGTTCGTCGTCGCGTACTCGTCGTTGTCGTAATAGCGGGCGTTCGGGAGCTTGATCGCCTCCTTCTTGTACCCGCGCACGACGGCGACGTCCTTCACGCCGCACGCGTTGAGCACGTCGATCTGCCGCTCGAGGATGCTCTTGCCCTTCAGGTCGAGCATCGGCTTCGGCAGCTCCTCCGTGAGGGGCAGGAGGCCCTGGCTCTGGCCGGCGGCGAGGATGACCGCGGTGACGCCCGGGCTGCCGGAGGGCAGGAAGCTCGACTCCTCCTGCTTCATCTTGTCGACGCCCACGAGCTGATAGACGCGCTCGAGCGGCACCACCCTGTCGTCGACGCTGCCGGTGTACATCTCGCGCTTCAGCGTCTGGAGCGTCTCCGTCATCGCCTTGATGGAGGAGCGGATCGCGTGGTTCGCGAAGATGATCAGCTTGAAGCCGGCCTTGTGCAGGGTGTCGACGGTGGTCGTGCGGTAGATCGTCGGCACGCAGACGAGCGGCGTGCCCGGGCGATCCCACGCGCGGGCGAAGGAGAGCACCTCGTCCGGGTCCTTGCTCTTCGAGTGGATGAGGACCATGTCCGCGCCCGCGTCCGCGTAGGCGCGGCCGCGGCGGAGCGCCTCATCCATCCCCCAGCCGGCGATGAGCGCCTCGGTCCGCGCGATGACCACGAAGTCGCGGTCCTTCTGCGCCGATTTCGCCGCGCGGACCTTGAGCGCGTGCTCCTCGACCTCGGCGAGCTCGCGCTTCACGCCCGCGTAGAAGCTGCAGCGCTTCGGGAAGATGTTGTCTTCCATGCAGATGGCCGCGACGCCGGCGGCCTCGTACTCCTCGACGCAGCGGATGACGTTGACGGCGTTGCCGTAGCCGTTGTCGCAGTCCGCGATGACGGGGAGCGAGGTGTTGTTCATCATCTTGGCGGCGTGGAGGTTCTCCGCCATCGTGAGGATGTTCGCGTCCGGCACCGCGTAGCTCGCAGAGATCTCGAAGCCGGAGGCCCAGAGCCCGTCGAACCCTGCCTCTTCGCCGATCTTCGCGGAGAGCCCGTTGTGCGCGCCGATGATGACGATCGGGCCCGGGCGGGCCATGAGCTCGCGCAGCTTCCTGGCTTTGGTCACGTCTGCTCCACTCCTCTCCTCCGCGCGGCCTCGTCGCTGTCCGCCCGGCGAGCGACCGCGCCCGCTGCGCAGCGGAGCGCGGCCCGAGCGAGCGGCCCCCCGCCGTCGCCGCGCGCGGGCAGCGCCGTGGAGCGCCGGGTCTCGCCCCCCTTCGGAGCCGGGCCTCAGAACGGGGGCTGACTTAACACCGTTCGCCGGTCCCGCCAATGCCGCGCACGACGCGGAGCCGGACCAGCCCAGGGCCGGCGCGGAGCACCGCCTGGCAGGCGAGGCGGAGGCGCGGCGGAGCGCCGAGGCGCTCGAGCAGCTCGAGCTCGTCGCGCGCCGGCGGCTCGAGGTGTTGCTCCCCCTCGACGACCTCGACGCGGCAGGTGGCGCAGCGCGCGTCGCGGCACGAGAACACGACCGGCGCGCGCGCGTCGTCGCAGACGTCGATGAGCCTGCCGGCCCCGGCCTCGGCGGAGACGGAAGGGCCGAGCTCGCTGGCCTCGAACACGACCGTGGGCATCGCCGCTTCCTCCTGCGCCCTGGCTGGGGCCCCGCTCCGATGGCGCGGGCGCGTCGGCTCCGCGCTGGCGCCGCGACCGCATTTTCGCGGGCGTCTCCACGCATTATACGACGGAGGCATGACCGATCGCTGGGACGCAATCATCCTCGGCGGCGGGCCGGGTGGGTCGACGCTCGCCGCGTCGCTGGCCAAGCTCGGCCGCCGTTCCCTCGTGCTCGAGCGGGAGACGTTCCCTCGCTTTCACATCGGCGAGTCGCTGCTGCCACGCTCCCGCGAGGTCTTCGAGCGGCTCGGGCTGGACGAGAAGCTCGACGCGCGCTTCCTCCGCAAATACGGCGCCCGCTTCCTGTGCTCGTCGACGGGGCGGACGCGGACGTACAGCTTCGCCGACGCGTTCGATCCGAAGTTCGAGTTCGCCTACCAGGTGGAGCGCGACGTGTTCGACCAGCTGCTGCTGCGGCACGCGGCGGAGCTCGGCGCGGAGGTGCGCGAGTCGTGGGAGGCCGTCGAGGTGCTGTTCGACGGGTCGCGCGCGGTCGGGGTGCGCGCGCGGCCGCGCGCGAGGTCCGAGGGCGCCGGCGCGAGCGACGTCGTGGAGCTCCGGGCGCCGGTCATCGTGGACGCGACGGGGCGTGACACGCTGCTCGCCTCGAGGCTGCGGCGCAAGGCGCAGCTGGCGGAGCTCGACAAGACCGCGCTCTTCGCCCACTACGAGGGCGTGGTCCGCGAGGACGGGATCCACCAGGGCAACATCCAGCTGGTCATCTTCGACCACGGGTGGTTCTGGTTCATCCCGTTCCGCGGCGAGGTGACGAGCGTCGGCGCGGTCGTGTCGTCGAGCTGGATCCGGAGCCGGAGGAGAGGGGAGAGCCTCGACGATCTCTTCGATCGCACCGTCGCCGAGAGCAGCTGGGCGCGGGAGTTCCTCGCGGGCGCGCGGCGCGTGAGGCCGGTCGGGGCGCTCGCCGACTTCTCGTACCGGATCGACCAGCTCGCCGGCGACGGATGGCTCTTCGTGGGCGACGCCGGCGGGTTCCTCGACCCGCTCTTCTCGACGGGCGCGCACCTCGCCATCAAGGGCGCCGAGCTGGCGGCCACGGCGATCCACCGCGCGCTCGAGGTCGGGGACACCTCGCGCGCCGCGTTCGCGGGCTACGAGGCGGAGGTCCGCTACGCCGTCGATCTGTTCCTCGGCGTCGTGCAGGGCTTCTACAAGGGCCACTTCCGGGAGACGCTGTTCGAGCCGAACCAGCGGCCCACGATGCGCAAGCTCATCACCAGCATGCTCGCGGGCGACGTGTTCCACGCCGAGAAGCGCCCGCAGTGGGCGTCGTTCCTCCGGCAGCACTATCCGGCGGAGGTGCCCACCTTCACGTGACGCGCGGCGCGCGGCCGCGCGCCGCGCGCCGGCCGCTGCGCGCGCGAGCCGGCCGCCGCGCGCGCGATCACCCGCCGCAGGGGGCGCGCTCGACGACCGCCTCGCTCATCTGCTGGCAGGCCGCCGCGAGCGCGCTGCGCGCCTCGTCCCTCGCGCCGCCCTCGAGCGCCTCGTCGTCGGCCTCGGCCTTCGCCTCGAGCGCGTCGCGCGCGATCCGGATCGCGGCCTCGTGGCCCTTCCGCGTCTCCGCGGGCAGCTTGCCGGCGCAGGCGAGCATCGCGGCCAGGTAGCCGTCGCACGCGTCGACCCCGGTGCTCTCGAGCTCGGCGCTCCCCGGATCGCCGCCGGCCTTGCCGCAGCCGAGGACGCAGGTGCCACACAGGAGGAGGAGTCCGAGGAGTGCTCTCGCCATCGTCGCGCGCCCGGGGGCGCCGCCGGCGTCCGGTGCCGGCCGCGTCACGCCCCGCTCGATCGCGGAGCACCCTGCCACGGGCCCGCGCCGCGGGGCAATTTTCGGCCGGTCAGGCGCGGATCAGCAGGATGGCGTGCTCGTGGCGCGGGCGGCGCTGGAAGGCGCGCGCCGTGGGGCGGTGGAAGTGGGGGCGCGGCTGCGACGCGACCGCGCGGACCGCGAAGCGCGCGCCGGAGGCCGCGGCCTTCACCACGTCGATCGCGTAGACCGGCGCGCCGGCCACGACGCTGTCGGCGATCAGCAGCACGAGCGGCGCCCCGCGCCGCAGCACGCGCGCCAGCGCGACGAGCACGCCGCCGAGCTCCTCGCGCCAGCGCGCGCGGCCGGCCTCGGGGCCGAGCGGATCGAGGTGCCGGCGGGCGCCGATCTCGTCCTGCTCGAAGCTCGCGCTCCGGAGCCGGAGCCAGCGCAGCCTGGCCTCGTGGTGGGCGAGGTAGTCGTAGACGCCCGGGTACGGCGGCGACGTGACCGCGAGGTGGACCGAGTCGGGCGCGACGCCGCGCAGCACGCGCGCGTCGCCCTCCTCGACGAGCGCGGGCGGGCTCGCGGACAGCGGCGCGGCGACGTCGGCGAGGCGGCGGGCCAGCTCCTCCGCCTTGCGCACGAACAGCCGCGCCGGATAGCCGGCGGCGATCCGCCGCGGCAGCTCGTGCTCCGACGTGTCGGACGTGCGGCGGCTGAGCTTCGTGAGGATGGCCGAGAGCACGAGCTCCAGATCCGCGCGCAGCGCGTCGGCGCCGTGCCCCGCGAGGCGGTCGAGGCCGACGCGCAGCCCGTCGAGCTCGAGCAGCACGTGCGGCTCGAAGAGGGCGACGTCCTCGGGGCCGTACCGGCGGCTCGGGCCGGCGCGCGCCTTGCGGCGCTCGTCGGCGGCGGCCGCGACCTCGCGCGCGGCCGCGACGAGGCGCTCGCGCTCGCCCGGGGTGCTGCCCTGCACCTTCAGGCGGGCGAGGCGCACGGCGAGGGGGTTCGCGTCGACGCCGATCGCCGCGCGGCCCGCGAGCCGGGCCTCGACGAGGACGGTGCCGCTGCCGCAGAACGGGTCGAGCACCCGATCGCCCCGCCTCGAGAGCGCCTCGACGAGCCGGCGGGCCGTGTCCGGGTGCATCCGGGCCGGGTAGCTGTGGAACCCGTGCACGTGGGCGCGGGCCGCCTCCTCCGCGTCGCTCGCGCTGGCCACGTCGAGCGCGTGGGCGAGCATCGCCGCGTCGGCCGGATCGCCCTCGAGCCGCGTCTCGCCGCCCACGTTGGTCAGCGCGCGGCGCGCCTGCGGCGCGGGCCGGGGCGCGCGGGCCTCCTGGGGCGCGCGGGATTCCTGGGGCGCGCGGGGCTTCCGCCGCGGGGCGCCCGGCTTCGGCTTGGGATCAGCGCTTCGTGGGCTCGACATGGGCGGTCCGTTGCGTGAGGGGCACGTCGGCGAGCGCTTCCTCCTCGGCGGCGAGGGCGCGCGCCGCGCGCTCGGCCTCGGGCTCGCCCCCGGGCGCCGCGCCGACGCGCAGCCTCGGCGCGTAGCCGAACTCGCCCGCGGGGCTCACCGCGCCGCGCACGACGTCGTTCACCTCGAGCAGCGCGAGCAGCTCCTCGGCCTGGGCCTCGCCGATGCGGAGGGTCGAGGCGAGCGCGCCGGCGGTGAGCGGGCGCTCGGCCTGCCGGGCGACGTCGGACGCGACGGAGACCCAGGCGGCGTCGAGCGCGGGCGCGATGTCCCGGCCCCGCGCCTTGGCCCGCCGGAACGCCCACAGGGCGAAGGCGGCGACGGGCGCCATCGTCAGGAGGCCCGCGGCGAAGAGCCCGACGCTCGCGCCGAGGACGAGCAGCATCACGGCGAACAGGAGCACCTCGAAGCCGAAGAGCGCGCTCGCCGCGATGCCCGCCGCGCGCCAGACCGAGCGCGCCGAGGCCGCGGCGCGCGCCTTCTGGAGCGGCGGCACCTCGCGGCCGGATCGCTTCACGCCGTCGCCGTCGACCGGGACGCGCGGGCCGCCGCAGGCGTCGCACCGGAAGCGCAGCTCGGGGTGCGCGGAGACGCCGGCCACCCCGCCGCAGTGCGGGCACGCCTCGGCGCGCCGGTCCGCGCCGCACTGCGGGCAGCGCGCGCTCCCCGGCGCGAGCGCCGCGGCGCACACGCGGCAGCGGGCGTCGCCGGACGGCGCCTGGCTCACGGCGCGCTCGCGGCGGACGCGGCGCGGGCGCCGTTCACGCTGCGGAGCACGGCGTCGAACAGGGCGCGCCCGTCCGCGCAGCCTTGCCCCTGGAAGGGCTGGCTCATCCGCTCGGGGTGGGGCATCAGCCCGAGCACGTTGCGCCGGGGGCCGCCGTAGATGCCGGCGATGTCCATGGCGGATCCGTTGGGGTTCGCGTCCCCTCCGACCAGCCCCTCCCGGTCGCAGTACTGGAGGGCGATGGCGCGATCCTCGACGAGCTTGCGGAGCGTCTCCGGATCCGCCTGGTACCGCCCCTCGGCGTGGGCGATCGGCAGGCGGAGCACCCGAGGCAGGCCGCTCGTGAACGGCCCCTCGGCGCGCGGCGTCACGAAGACGTCGCGGCACTCGAAGCGGAGGTGCGCGTTGCGGGTGAGGGCCCCCGGGAGCAGCCCCGCCTCGGTGAGGATCTGGAACCCGTTGCAGACGCCGAGCACCAGGCCGCCGCGCTCCGCGTGCCGGCGGATGGCGGGGACGATCTGGCTCGTGCGTGCGATGGCGCCGCAGCGCAGGTAGTCCCCGTAGGAGAACCCGCCGGGGATCGCGACGAGGTCGGTGCCAGCGGGGAGCTCGGCGTCGCGGTGCCAGGCGGTCGACGTGCGGACCTGGAGCACGTCGCGGAGCGTATGGATCATTTCGGCATCGGCGTTGGAGCCCGGGAAGATGACCACGGTCGCGTGCATGGCCGTCCACGTAGTCCGGTTGCCGGCGCTCGGCCAGGGGTCGTGAAGGTGCGCGCCGCTTCACCGGCTTCCGGCGGCGTGCCATGATGGGGCATGGCTTCGCGATGGGCGCGGACCGGCCGGACCGACGCGACGCTGCGGGCGGCCTCCGGCTACCTCGTCCTCGCGGCGCTGGCGATCTCGCTGACCCTGGTGGTGCGGGATGGATTGCCGTGGATCCACCCGAGCCCCTGGCTCTCGCTGCCCCCGCTGGCCGCGTTGCTGACGAGCGCCGCGCTCGGCCTCACGCTCGCGGCCGGGGTCGTCGTGATGACCCGCGTCGCCGTGGCCCGGTTCGGCTGGGCGCGGCGCCTGCATAGCGAGCTCCGCCCGGTCGCGCTGGACCTCTCGCTCGGCCAGGTCCTGCTCCTCGCGGGCCTCTCGAGCCTCGGGGAGGAGCTGCTCTTCCGCGGGCTCCTGACGCCGCTGCTCGGCGTGGCGCTGAGCGCGCTCCTCTTCGGTCTGATGCACCAGATGCGGGGCCCGAGCCGCTGGGTGTGGGTCAGCTGGGCCGTGGGCGTCGGCGCGGGGCTCGGCGCCATCTTCGCCGCGACCGGCTCGCTCGTCGGGCCGTTCGTGGCGCACGCCGTCGTGAACGCGGTCAACCTCAGCTACCTGCGGGACCACGATCCCGGCGAGGCGGAGCAGCAGGCGACGCTCTGACGGGCACGTCCGGCCGGCCGGACGAAGGCCTTCCGTGAGGACCCCCGCCTGAGGTGGCCGAAGGGAGCGAGCGGAGCGGACCTCAGCGCTTCTTTGCGTCGGGGCGGGGAGGCCGGGCGGGCGCTGGTCGCTGCGGGACCGGGCTCAACCGCGACGAACCTTCTTCATGGCTCGCCGGCTGGGTCGTCGGGGGAGCGACGCTCCCGCGGGAGAGCTCGCCCGGCTCGCCCGAGCGGCCCGGCGAGGACGGCGGCGCGGTCGGCCGGCGGGACGGCGGCCTCGACGGGGAGAGCCGGCCCTGGCCGCGCGGGACCGTGGGCGGATCGCTCTCGTCCGTGCCGCGCCGGCTCGACGGCGGCTTCGCCGTCATGCGGGCGAGCGAGCGCAGCGTCGGCGGCGCGGCCTCGAGCTCGAAGCTCAGCTCGAGCGACGGCGGCGCATCGGAGATCGTCAGGGCGCCGTCGGCCGCCCTCCGCGACGCGACGCCGGGCTGGCGGCGCAGGAGCTCCTCGAGCGGCGCGCGCGACGACGGCGGCGCGACGTCGTCCGGGATGGACGACGGCCCGCCGAGCGCCGTCGTCGCGATCCGGGGCTCCGGACGGCGCCGCGACGGCGGCATCGGCAGCTCGACGCGGGCGCTCTCGTCCTCGAGCCGGGTCGCCTCGAGCAGGTAGGCGGCGATCGATTTTCGCTCCGACGGCACCGGGCGGCTGCCGGGAACGAACGCGAACCGCCCGACCTTCCAGGCCAGCATGGTGCGGAGCGCGGCGAGCGCCGAGACGCGCGTGCCGCCCACGGTCCCCTGGACGATGCACCCCTCGGCGATGTCGAGCTGCGCGCGCCGCTTCTTGCTGATCACCTCGAACACGCCCGAGCGCCGCTCCATCTCGAGGACCGTGAGGACGGTCGCGATCGACATCTGGCTGAGGTCGCCCTCGATGGCGGTCTGATCGACGGAGGCCGGGATGGACATGAGGCTGTCCCGCCGCTGCCGCAGGCGGGACGCCATCTGCACGAGGGCCCCGATCTGCGCGACGACCTCGGTGACCCGGAAGGGCTTGGTCATGTAGACGTCGGCGCCGACGTGGAACCCCTCGAGGCGGGATTGCTGGTCATCGAGGGCGGAGAGGAACAGGAAGGGGGTGACGGACACCCGCGAAGGTTGGGTGCGGACGTTGCGTGCGACCCAGTAGCCGTCGTGGTCGGGCAGGCCGACGTCGCAGACGATGCACTCGGGCTCCAGGGTGCAGGCGGTCGAGAGCCCGGCCTCCGCGGTGGCGCAGTAGATGACCTCGTAACCCGCCTCGCGGATCGCGGTGGCGAGCAGGTCCGCGACATACTCCTCGTCCTCGACCACGAGCACGACCCCGCTCGGCATCTGGCAGACGGTACACGCGCGCCGCGGGGGTGGCCAAGGGTGAATGGCGGCGAGCCGGTCCGAACCTCGGGCCGCGCGCCGCCGCCGGCGCGTGTTGGCGCGTGTGTGCCCGCGGCGTCCGACCGCGGCGCGGGATTCACGCTATAAGAACGGAAATGGCAACTCCTGTCCGAGAGGCCGGCGGCGCGGCGCGGCCCGGCGAGCGGCCCTCCCCGGGGGCGCGCGTCTTCATCGCGATGAGCGGCGGAGTCGACTCCTCGGTCGCCGCGGCGCGCCTCTGCGACGCTGGTTACGAGGTCGTCGGCGTGACGCTGCACCTCTGGGACTACCCCGACGACGGCAGCGTCAAGAGCCGCTGCTGCGCGCCCGAGGATCAGCACGACGCCCGCCGGGTCGCCGACCACCTCGGCATCCCGCACTACACCTTCGATCGCCGCGCCCTGTTCCGCGAGCACGTCGTCGATCCGTTCGTCGACGCCTACCTCGCGGGCGAGACGCCGAGCCCGTGCGTGGCCTGCAACCGCTCGGTCAAGCTCCGGGAGCTGTTCCCGCTGGCGGAGCGGCTGGGCGTCTCGTGGGTGGCGACGGGCCACTACGCGCGGGTCGTCGTGGAGGAGGGCGGCGCCCGCCTCTACCGCGGCCGCGATCGGCACAAAGATCAGAGTTATTTCCTCCACATGCTCCGGTCGGACGAGCTGTCGCGCCTCCTCTTCCCGCTCGGCGACTCGACCAAGGAGGAGGTGCGCGCCGAGGCGATCGCCCGCGGGCTGCCGGGGGCCGACAAGGGGGAGAGCCAGGAGCTCTGTTTCATCCCCTCCGGCCGCTACGCGCCCTTCGTGGCCGAGCGCGCGGCGGACAGGCTCCGGCCCGGGCCGATCGTCGATCGGGACGGGCGCGTGGTCGGGTCGCACGGCGGGGTGCACGGCTTCACCGTGGGCCAGCGCAAGGGCATCGGCGTCTCCCTCGGCCGCCCGGCGTTCGTCGTGGGCCTCGACGCGGCGACGGGCGCGGTGCGCCTCGGCGACGAGGCCGACCTCTACGCGGCGGGCGCCGAGATCACCGAGGCCGTGTGGTCCGACGACGCGGTCTTCCCCCTGGAGGCCGAGGTGCGGGTGCGCGCGCGGCACGAGGCGGCGCCCGGCGTCATCGAGCGACGGCGCGACCCTGCGACGGGCGCCGAGAGCTTCGTGGCGCGGTTCGAGAGCCCGGTGCGGGCCGTCTCCCCCGGTCAGATGGCCGTGGTGTACCGGGGCGACCGCGTCCTCGGCGGCGGCCGCATCCGGGCCGCCCTTCGCGCGGGGGCGGCGTCGTGACGGCGCGCCTGCTCGTGCCCCTGGCGTGCTCCCTCTCGCTCGGGTGCTCGCTCGGGCAGGGGGAGGGCGAGGTCTACAGCTCGAGGCTGCTCGCGGCGGACTGCTGGGAGGGCGCCTACGACATGCGCCCCGACTTCTTCGCTGCGGTCCCGTACCGCTCCACGCTGCAGATCCGGGTGCAGCGGGGCAGCGACCTCCAGGAGGTCTCGGACGGCCTCGCGGTCATCATCGACGACGTCGGCCTCATCCGCGGGGACGGGCAGGTGAACAAGCTCGACGTCGACCTGAGCGTCGGGCTCCCGCCCGGCGTCGAGCTGCCGGGCTCGCCCCCGCCGACGCCGAAGCCGGAGGGGCTCGCCCCGCTCGTGCACATGGCGCTCTACCTCCAGCGGTCGTGCCACAACCAGAACATCGTGCTCTACGCCGTGGATGGGACCATCAAGTTCCAGGCGCTGTTCAGCGGCGATCCCAACGAGACCGACGCGGTCGACAAGTTCACGGACGCGACGTTCGACATCTGGGTCGGTGATCCGCGCGACGCCGGGATCGGTCATCCAGCGGACGCCATCCCCCGCGAGCTCCTCTCGAGGGTCACGGGGAGCTTCCGTTTCTATTTCGAGCGAGGCCAACCTGGGCAACCGTTCCCCTGAGCTCGCCGCGACTCCGTCCTGGGTCTCTGGTGGTGTCCTACCTGTCAGGACACGGGCCTTCAGCGACCTAGTGGATTGAAGCTGACCATCTGCCCGGTCGCTCGGCCGAGACGACATGGCAAAGCGCCGCGAACTCGCGGTAAAGTAGTGACCGCTCATGCCCCAACCCCCGCCTCGACCCGCATCGCGAATGGGCGGACCTCCAAGCCCCGGGTCGACCAATTCATCGCCTGACGCGCGCGCGAAGGAGTCCGAGAAGCAGCAGGGGACCTACTTCCTGGGCCGTTACCGCGTGGTCGACGAGATCGGGGTGGGCGGAATGGCGAGCGTCCACCTGGCGCGCATGGATGGGCCGGGCGGCTTCCAAAAGTGGGTCGCCATCAAGCGGATCCACCCGCATCTGGTCGAAGACGATCAGTTCGTCGACATGTTCCTGGACGAGGCGCGCATCGCGGCTGGCATCAACCACGCCAATGTCGCGCAGGTGTTCGATCTCGGGAAGGACGACAACACCTACTGGATCGCCATGGAGTATCTCCACGGCGAGCCGCTCCGGGAGGTGATGCGGCGCGCTGAGGAGCGCCGGCTGCGCATCTCGCCCGAGCTCGCTGCGCGCATCTGCTCCGATGCGGCAGAGGGGCTCCACGCCGCCCACGAGCTGCGCGGAAAGAACGGCCAGCTGCTCGGCCTGGTGCACCGCGACGTGACGCCGCACAACCTGTTCCTCACATACGACGGCTACACCAAGGTGGTGGATTTCGGGATCGCCAAGGTGGCCGATCGGCTGTCGTCCACCCGCGCGGGAACGCTGAAAGGCAAGTTGGCCTACATGTCTCCCGAGCAGGTGCGCGGCAATGAGGTCGATCGCACGACCGACGTGTTCGCGCTCGGGGTCGTCCTCTGGGAGCTCACGACGAACCAGCGACTCTTCCGGATGGATACGGATCTCGACACCCTCGAGAAGGTGCAGGCCTGCGTGGTCCCGCCGCCGTCCACGATCGTGCCCGACTATCCGATCGAGCTGGAGAGCGTCGTCATGAAGGCGCTCGCCAAGCACAAGCAGGACCGCTTCCAGACGGCGCGCGAATTTTCGCGAGCGCTGCAAAACTTCCTGATGCGGAGCGGGATCTTCGTCGGCTCCGAGGAGGTCGCGCAGTTCGTGCAGCAGGTGTTCGCCGACCGCATCCAGAAGCGCGAGGCGCACCTCGCGTGGGCGGCGGAGGTGACGTCCACGATCAACGTCGAGCAGGTGCGCGCGCGGAGCTCGACCACGGCCACCGACAGCGTCGGGCTCCGCAGCCGCGGCCGGGAGCCCGATCCGTACCAGCGGCTCACGCCGCCGCAGGTCTTGCGGCACAACGCCGCGCCGGCGAGCGGGATCGCGCCGGTCGGACGCACGCCGTCGAGGGACGCGGCCGACAAGCAGATGGTGGCCTCGTCGCTGATGGACGACGACGAGGATGTCCCGACGACGGTCGCGACGCGCGAGCACGCCGAGCCGGTGCGGCCGCTCCCGCACGGCGAGCGCGCGATGCCGCGCCCGGCGGCCGGCATGGCGCCGGAGCTCGCGCTGGCGCCTCCGCCTCAGCCCGGTGCCCCGTCCGCCCTTCCCACGGTGCGGCCCGGTGCCCCGCCCGCGCACGCGGGCTCGCCGCGCGCGCCGGGCGGCCAGAACCTCGCTGCGCCGGTGATCCCGGCGAACCCGTATCCGCCGCTCGATCTCGGCTCGGCCGATCGGGCGCCGTTCCCCAGGGGGGGCCTCCTGGACAGCGATCTGGGTAACCCGCTCGCGTCCACGCTCGCGCTCCCGCAGCAGGCTCCGCCCCAGCCACCCGCGCCGGTCCCGCAGGGCCCGAGCGACGCCGCGCGCCGCGGGCACGCGAGCAGGGCCGCTGCGGTCGGCGCATCGCCGCAGGTGCCCTCGTACGCGCTGCCGTTCAACGGCCAGGGCTACGCTCCTTCGCCTCCTGCCGGCTCGCCCGTGCCGGCGTTCCCGCCGCCGCCGTCGACGATCGCGGGCCAGGGCCAGCCGTTCGCGCCCGCCGCGCCGGCGCAGCCTCCGCAGTCGCAGATCGAGACCGCGCTCTCGCTGCCGCGCCCCGATCCGGCGGCCATCTGGGCGGCCACGCAGGACGCGGTGTCCAAGGGGAACGGCAGGAACACGCTCGTGCTCGTCGCGGTCATCGCCCTCACCGCGCTGTGCGTCATCGGCATCGGCGCGCTGATCTACATGAAGACGATGACCGTGCAGCCCTCGCCCCCGAAGGGGGTCGACGCTGCGCCGCCCGCCTCGACCGGCGCGGCCACCACGCGCCGGCCGCGCCTCGGCGCGAACGTGGAGCCCGCGGGGGACGAGCGCGCGCGCTCGCTCGCCCTCGCCGGCGGAGCATCTCTCGTCCACCCCGGCCCGGCGAGCCTGCGGCGCGTTACGATGAAGGGATGAAGGCTGTTCACCGCCGCTCGAGCGGTGCCAGGGCGCGCGCCGGCGAGCGAGCGCAGCTGCGCATCGACGCGCTGGCCGCCGGCGGCGCAGGGATCGGTCGGCTCGCGGGCGAGGTCGTCTTCGTACCCGCGACGGCGCCGGGCGACCTCGTCGAGATCGAGCTCGATCGGAGCGCGCGCCCGGCGCGGGGCAGGCTGCTCCGCGTGGTCGAGCCGAGCGCCGACCGCATCGCTCCGCCCTGCCGCTTCGCGGAGACCTGCGGCGGCTGCGACTGGATGCACGTCCGCGTCGAGGCGCAGCAGGCCGCGCACGCGCAGATCGTCCGGCAGGCGATCGCGCGCGCGGCCTCGCTCGCCGAGGCCGATCTGCCGCCGCTCCGCCTGCACCCCGCGCCCCAGCCGCTCGGCTACCGCTCGCGCGCGCGGCTGTTCGCGCGCGCGGAGCGCGGCGAGGTGCGCGTGGGCTACCGCGCGCCGAGGACGCACGCCGTCGCGGCGGTCGATCGCTGCCTGGTGCTGGCCGACCCGATCGCGCCGCTCGCCGGCGAGCTGCCCGGCGTCCTGCGCGGGGCCGCGGGGGAGGGCGACATCCTCGTCTCGCTGGGCGCCTCGAGCCGCCCGGTGGTCGAGATCCTCTGGCGCGGCCAGCTCCCGCCGGCCGTGTGGCAGCTGCTCGACGAGCGCACGGCCCGCGGCGCGTGGGCCGGCGCCCGCGTCACGCTGGACGGGGCGCGCGAGGCCGCGTCGTTCGGCGATCCGCGGCCGGCGGTCGTGGGCGCCGACGGCTTGCCGCTGGTCCTCGCGCCGGGTGGCTTCGGGCAGCCGTCCGAGGAGGGCGCCGCCGTGCTCGCCGGCCGCGCCGCCGAGCTCGCTCACCTCGACTCCTCCCGGCCGCCGCACGTGCTGGAGCTGTTCGCGGGGAGCGGGACGCTCTCCGTGCTCCTCGCGCGCGGCGCGCCGCGACCCGCGTCGGCCGCCGAGGTCGCCTCGCCGGCCGCCCCGGGGCTCGCGTCGTTCACGGCGGTGGAGCGCTCGCCCGAGGCGGTCGCGTGCCTGCGCCAGAACCTCGCCGCCCGCGGCCTCGCCGGCAAGGCGATCGAGGCGGACGCCGACCAGGTCCCGATCCCGGCGCGCACCGACGTCGTGGTGCTGGATCCTCCGCGCGGCGGGGCGCCCGGCGCGGCGCGCGCGATCGCGGCCTCGGGCGCGCGCGTGGTCGTCTACGTCTCGTGCGACCCGGCCACCCTCGGGCGCGATCTCGGCGGCATCCTCCGCGGCGGCTTCGAGATCACGGACATCGAGGCGGTCGAGCTCTTCCCGCAGACGAGCCACATCGAGTCGATCGTCCGCCTCACCCGCGCCCGCCGGCCGGCTCGCTGAGCGGCGCGGCGCGGCGCGGCGCGCGGCGAGGAGGCGCGGCGCGCCACCCTGCGCGCACCCCGGCGAGCTCGGGCCGAGATCGCGCGCGGCGCGCGAGGTCGCAGCGCGCCTCCGCCCAGCGGCTTGCGCTACGCTGGCCGGGATGATTCACCCCCTCGACGAGCAGCTCCGCGAGGAAGCGCGGCGCTACCGCCTCGTGTTCGCCTGCCCCGACTGCGCGTCGTTCGATCCGGCGGAGGCCGAGCGCGACGAGGCCGGCGCCGCGCCCCCTGGCCGCGCGCCGCGCTGCTCGCTCGGCTATCCGGTCGCGCCGCACCTGAGCCCGTCGCTCGACGATCGCGACGAGATCATCTTCTGCAAGGCGTTCGAGCTCCGATGAGCTCGTCCCCCGGGCCTCCCCCGCCGCCCAGGCGGGGCCGGTCGCACCCCCCGTCGCTGATCCGCCTGGCCGAGCGGCTGATCCGGGACGAGCGGCTGCTCGCGCGCGGCGACGTGGTCCTCTGCGCCTGCTCTGGAGGCCCCGACTCGACGGCGCTGCTGCACGTCCTCGCCATGCTCCGGCGGCGGATCGGCCACGAGGTCGTCGCGCACGGCGTCGACCACGGCCTGCGGCCGGAGGCCGCGGCCGAGCTCGCGATCGCGCGCGACCTGGCCGAGCGGCTCGGCGTCCCCTACTCCAGCACCCGTGTGGACGTGGCGCCCGGCGCGAACCTCCAGGCCAGGGCGCGCGCCGCCCGGTTCGCCGCGCTCGCGGCGGCCTCGGCGGCCCGCGGCGCCCGCGCGATCGCGACCGGCCACACCGCGGACGACCGGGCCGAGACGGTGCTGCTGCGCCTGCTGCGGGGCGCTGGGCCGCGAGGGCTGGCCGTGCTGCCGCCGCGCGCGCCGCTGTGGACCGACGCCGCCGGCGCGGCGCCGGGCGCCGGGGAGCCGGGCTCTGCGGCTGCCGGCGTCGAGCTCATCCGCCCGTTGCTCCTGGCCCGCCGCGCCGACGTGCTGGCCCACCTCAGCCGACATCGGCTGGCTTTCGCGGAGGATCCCAGCAACGGGGACCCCCGCTTCACCCGCGTTCGTGTCCGCCGCGAGCTCCTCCCGCTGCTCCAGGACCTGTCGCCGGCGATCGTCGAGCACCTCTGCGCGCTCTCGGACATGCTCGCCGCCGGCCGAGATCGGCGCGCGGGCGGCGATCCGGCCGTCCTCGACGGCGGCGAGCCGCTCTCGATGCCGCTCGGTCGGGCGCAGCGCCTCGCGATCGAGCGGGCTCGCAAGCTCGGGCGGCCGCTGCGCGTCCTGGTCCGCGGCGGCGGAGAGATCGCCCTGGGCTTTCCAGAGGAGTCCAGCGTGCTTATCGAGGACAGGTCCGAGCGTCGCGGGGCCTGACCGCATGCACCCCACCCGCGACCCCTGTCGAGTCCCCTGTTTCGCCGTGCCGCCGCGGGGAAAACCCGCGGTCGACGACCGAGCCGACGGGTGGCATGCTGACTGGAACACGCGTACAATTTCGGTACACGCCGGCTCGCCGCGCGAGCTTAGAGGGTCCTCGTGAAGCAATCGCACAAGACGCTGCTGCTCTGGGTTCTGCTGATCATGATGTTCTTGGCGATCTGGCAGTTCTTGAGCCCGGATTCCCGGCCCGCCACGCAAGTCGCGTTCAGCGAGTTCATGGCCCAGGTCCAGGTCGAGGCCAAGGACAAGGATCCGCACGTCGAGTCGGTCACGATCAAGGACCGCGAGTACACCTTCTGGGTCAAGGACCCCAAGACCGGGGCGAAGACGAAGAAGGTCACGATCGGGCCTGACAACGCCGACGAGATCACGAAGACGATCGTCGACAACAAGGTCGCCGTCTACTTCGAGAAGGAGGACGCGTCGCCGTTCTGGCCGGGGGCGATCATGTACCTCCTGCCGACGGTCTTCCTGCTCGTGATGTTCTACCTGTTCATGCGCCAGCTCCAGGCCGGCGGGGGCAAGGCGATGAGCTTCGGCAAGTCGCGCGCCCGGCTGCTCAGCGAGGCGCAGAACAAGGTGACGTTCGCCGACGTCGCGGGCATCGACGAGGCGAAGGACGAGCTCGAGGAGATCATCGCGTTCCTCAAGGACCCGAAGAAGTTCCAGAAGCTCGGCGGCCGGATCCCGAAGGGCGTGCTCATGATGGGCCCCCCCGGGACGGGCAAGACGCTCCTCGCGCGCGCGATCGCCGGCGAGGCCGGGGTGCCGTTCTTCTCGATCTCCGGCTCGGATTTCGTCGAGATGTTCGTCGGCGTCGGCGCGAGCCGGGTGCGCGACCTGTTCGAGCAGGGCAAGAAGCACGCGCCGTGCATCATCTTCATCGACGAGATCGACGCGGTCGGCCGCCACCGCGGCGCGGGCCTCGGCGGCGGGCACGACGAGCGCGAGCAGACGCTGAACCAGCTCCTCGTCGAGATGGACGGCTTCGAGTCGAACGAGGGCGTGATCATCGTCGCGGCGACGAACCGCCCCGACGTCCTCGACCCCGCGATCCTGCGGCCTGGCCGCTTCGATCGGCGCATCGTGGTGAACCGCCCCGACGTGCGCGGCCGCGAGGGCATCCTCCGGGTCCACACGAAGAAGGTCCCGCTCGGGCCGGACGTCGACATGGAGATCCTGGCGCGCGGCACGCCCGGCTTCGTCGGCGCCGACATCGAGAACCTGGTCAACGAGGCGGCACTCCTCGCGGCGCGTCAGGACAAGGACGTCGTCACGATGATCGACTTCGAGATGGCCAAGGACAAGGTGCTGATGGGCGCCGAGCGCCGCAGCATGGTCATCAGCGACGAGGAGAAGCGGACCACGGCCTACCACGAGGCCGGGCACGCGCTGGTCGCGAAGCTCCTGGAGAAGTTCTCGGATCCGGTCCACAAGGTGACGATCATCCCGCGCGGCCCGGCGCTCGGCCTCACGCAGCAGCTGCCGAAGGAGGACCGGCTCAGCATGTCGCGCGAGTTCGCCAAGGCGCGGCTCTCGGTGCTGATGGGCGGCCGCGTCGCGGAGGAGATCATGTTCGGCCAGTTCACGACCGGCGCGGGCAACGACATCAAGCAGGCGTCGAACCTCGCGCGGCGCATGGTGACCGAGTTCGGCATGAGCGACGTCATCGGGCCGATCTCGTACGGCGCGGACGAGGAGAGCGTGTTCCTCGGGCGCGACTTCACGAGCCGGCGCCGCGACTACTCGGAGACGATCGCCAACCAGATCGACGACGAGGTGCGGCGGTTCATCCTCGACGCCCACGCCGAGGCGCGGAGGCTCCTCACCGAGAACCGCGAGATCCTCGAGCGGCTCGCCAACGCGCTCCTCGAGCGCGAGACGCTGGACGCGGAGGAGGTCGACGCCATCGTCGCGGGCCGCGAGCTGCCGCAGCGCCAGCGCGTCGTGATCCCGAGCTACAGCGATCGCGATCGCGCCGCGAAGGAGAAGCGCCGCGCGGCCAGCATCTTCGGCACCCCGAAGCCCGCCCCGAGCACCTGATCGCGAAGCGCGGGGGCCGCGCCCGGTGAGCCCGGGCGAGCCCCCCGCGCCGCCGCGCGCCGCACGGCACGGCGCGGCCCCCGAGACGCCTCACTCCCTCCCCTCAGGACAGCGAAGCGCGCGACGCGCGACGCGTCCCCGGCCCGCCTCAGGGGGCGCTCAGGGTCGTCTGCAAGAACGCCCACTGCTGCAGATCTGCCGGGCGGCCGTCGTCGTGCGCGCGGTTCGCCTTGCTGAAGATCGCCTGGGCGCCGTCGCCGAAGATGAACAGGCCGTAGCCGAGCGCGAAGCGCAGCGGCTCCCACGGCTGGAAGGCGAGCGAGACGTCGATCTCGTGGCCGAGCGCCCGGCTCTCGTTGTCGCTGACGGCGCCCACGGGAAGGAGCCGCGCGGTCACCCACCTGCCCCCGGGCGAGGCGAGGCCGACGAACGTGTACCCGGCGGCGACGGTCATCGCGTCGAGGGGGGAGGCGCGGACGCCTCCGCCCGCCTCGATCACGTTGGACCACGCGTAGAGCCCCATCGGGCCGTGGTTGTCCTGCGCGTCGGGCAGGATCGGATCGAAGCGACGCTGCGTCTCGCCCTCTTCGAGCGCGCCGTCGTCGCCCGTCGCGTACGCGCCGCGGGCGCTGAAGGTGAGGCGGGCGGGGAGGGACGTCTCGAGCGCCGCCCGCGCGGCGGCCGCGAACGCGCCGAGCGGGCGATCGGCCGTGAAGGTGGCGACCCGACCGAGCTCGTAGGCCCCCTCGATCGCGTAGCGGAAACCGCGGCGGTCGCCGGAGATGCGCGCGTCGAGGACCACGGTGTCTCCGGGCGTGAGCCAGGTCGGCCGCGGCTCGCGGGCGATGCGCGCGAGCGCCGTGGCCTCGAGGTGGAGCAGGGGAGCGACGCGCCAGAGCGCGTTCAGGCCGTAGAGCTGCGTCCCCGTGCCGGCGGAGATGGGCTTGCGCGTCCCCGCCACCTCGGGCGGCGCGCCGCCCGGCGCCGCGAGGAGCACGGCCATCGCCTCGAGGTCGACGTTGCCGAGCTGCACCCCCGCGCGCACCCCGTCGAGCGAGCGCGCGGTGAGCGTCTCGTCGTCCGCCCCGATCAGGCGGCCGTCCCCCCACTCGATCCGCTGCCGGCCCAGCCGGACGAAGGCGCGGCGCCCCGAGCGCGTGTGCACGTCGACGTAGGCCTCGTAGGGCGCCGTCTCCGGGAGGGACGGCTCGCCCGCTCCGACGAAGATCGCGTCGTCGCTCCCCCAGAGCCGCGCGTCCTGCAGCGTGAGGACGCCCGTGACGGGCCCGCGATCGACGGCCAGGCCGAGGCGCGCGCGCTGGGCGAAGAACCACTGGGTCTTGACGACGTTGCCCGTGTCGAGGAGCGGTGGCAGCGCGCCCCCGAAGCCCTCGGCGAGCACCGCGTTCGAGCTGTAGACGTCGCCGCCCGTGTCCACGGGGTACCGGCGAAACTCGCCCCGGATCCGGAGCTCCGCCGACGGGCGGAAGACGAACCCGCCGAGGTGCACGCCCTCCGACTGCGGCAGCGCCTGGGCCGCCGCGGTCCGGGGCGCGAGCGCAAGCGCGAGGAGCGCCGATCCCAGAGCGATGGAGGCGAACGGCAGGGATCGGATCATCAGCGAGGAGGGCCGGAGCGCGGGGTCGTCGAACGGCGGATGCGCGGCCTGGCGCGCGGCGTTCTCGCGGGCCGCGCTCCTGGATCGCTCGCGGAGGATAGGCGTCCCGGCGCTCGTCGGACAAGTGGGGAAGCTGCCGAATGGGGCGCAGTGCCGCCCCTGTCCGGCGGCGCTGCCGCCGGGCAAGGCGAGCCGCCGCGCCGGCGGCGTCAGGGATCGAAATCGTCCTCGCCGCGTGGAGGCGGCGGCGGTTTCGGCGGCCTCGGCGCGGCTCCTGCGCCGCTCCCGCGCCGCGGCGGCGCCTTGGCGCTTCCGGCAGGCTGCCTCGGCGTGGGGCGCCTCGCCGCGCCTCGCCCCGCCGGCGCGACGCCCGCGTCGACGGCGAGCACCAGATCGAGCGCGAGCTTCGATGCCCTGCCGGCGTGCCGCTCGGCGGCCGCCCCCGCCTCGGCGAGCACGCGCTCGGCCGCCTCGAGCTCGCGCCTCGCCTCGCGGCGCTGCGGGTCGCCCGCCATGGTCTCGGCCCACGCGGCCGAAAGCGACGCCCGCTGCTTCTCGAGCTCCGCCGCGCGCTTCGACAGCTCGCCGAGCTGCTTCGCCGCCGCGAGGGAGCTCTTCAAGGACGCCTCGAGCGCCTCGACGGCGTCCCTGTCGTCCGCGTCGAGCGAGCGCCCGCCTCGGGCGCTGACGAGCCGCGCTTCCGGCACGAGCTCGACGTGGAGCGAGGCGCCCGACGCGCGGAGCTCCGCCGCGCGCGCGCGCGCCGCGTCGAGCGCCGCGTCGGCGGCCGACCTCGGATCGAGCCCGGCCGCGCGCGCGAGCTCGGCCCGCGCCGCGTCCGCGAGCGCCTCGGCCTTCAGCGACTCCTCGCGGAGCGCCCGCGCGGCCTCGAAGAACTCGTCGTAGGGCTGCTTGCCCGTGCGCAGGGCCCGGCCCTGCTCGAGCTGCGATGCCTGCGCGGCGCACGCGGCGAGCAGCGGCGCGTGCGCCGCGGCGAGCAGCAGCGCGAGCGCCGCCGCCCGGAGGCGGCGCGCGCCGTCCGGGGCCCTCGTCATCCACATTGGAGGATGACCCCCCAGAGCTCGTAGCTCGCGGCGGGCTTCGAGAGGAACACGACGCCCACGTAGCCCGATCGCGGCGCCACGCCGAGCACGCCCTGCCCGAAGTTCCCGGCCGGGGGTGAGAGCGCGATCGGATCGCCGATCGGGGAGAAATCGGGGGCCAGGGTCTGCGCGCGCATGGCGCGGCTCCCCGGAGGGCCTTCGGTCCACACGAGGAGCCAGCGTCCGTCGCCGAGCCCCGCGATGTCCGGCGCGAACGCGTCGCCGCCGGGGCCGCCGGAGGGGAGCGGGATCACCTGGGTCGACCCGGGGATGTCGCCCGGCGCGGCTTGCCCGGCGCGGATCTCCCATCGCCCGTCCGCGGGCCGGTCGGCGAAGACGACGGCGAGCGCGCGCTCGTTCCAGCCGAGCGAAGGCTTGCCGAGCGCGCCCCCGGAGCCGTTCACGCGGGTGAGCTCGCCGGCGGGCCTGCGCTCGGCGTCGAGCCAGCCGGCCCACACGGCCTTCTCGCGGCGGAACGCGACGGCGTACCCGCGGGACCCGGCCGCGAGGGCGCGCGGCGACTCGAGCGGCTCGTCGCCTTGCACCGGCCAGAGCCGCGCGGGCGCGGCGCCGGGGTCGTCGGCGGCGACCACGGCGCCGTCCGCCAGGCCGATGACGAACGGCCGGGGCCCCGGGACGCTGACCGGGGAGCGGATGGCGTGCTGCGCCGACGTGAGGACGGTGAAGGTGTCTTCGACCGGCGAGATGCTCACGATGTCGGCGGCCTCTCGGTTCGAGAACCTCTCGCTCCGCTCGCCGGTCGCGGGATCGATCTCGAGGCCGACGGCCTCCATGGCGCTCTTGGCGTAGCCCACCAGGAGCTTGCCGCCCTTCGTCGCCGTGACCTCGAAGGGGATGCTCTTCGCGACGAGCGGCGCCCATGGCTGCGGCTGGCGCGCCACCCAGCAGGGCTTCAGCGGCGCGGGGATCGTGGAGCGAGCGACGCCCTGCGCGGCGCCGAGCGCGGGGCGCGCCGTCGCGACCAGCGGCTGCCGCGCGGCTGCGACGGAGTGGCGGCCCGCGAAGAAGGCGGCGACGCTCATGAGCACGGCGGCCCCGCAGATGCCGATGAGCGACGAGATCGGCACGGGCACCGCCGTGGAGAGCGGATGGCCGTCGCCCCGCGCCGGCGCGCCCGCGAGGGGCGGTTGAGCGCGCCGCGCCGCGAGCGCGCGCGGATCGAGCGCGGGCGGGCCGTTGCTCGATCCCGGGGCGGAGCCGCGATCGGAGCGCGGGCCCGGCGCCGGCGGAGCCTCGGCGGACGTCGGGCGCAGCCCGGGCAGCAAGCCTGGCCACGAGCGCATGGCCGGGCGCCCCTGCGACGCGCCTGCGCCGACGCCGGCCGAAGGGATCGTCGCGTACTCGCGGCGCCCCATCGTCGCGTCGCCGACCAGGGGGGAGCGCTTCGTCTCGCCGGGCGTGGGCGCAGCGGAGTGCTCCTTGGCCTCGCGGTGCGGCGCCGTCGTGGTGGAGGGCTCGGGAACCTCGCTGACGGCGCTGAGCTCCGATGGAACCCGGCCATCGCCGGCCGGCGTGCTCTCGGCGCCGCGGAGCGGGGGACCGTCGCCGGACGGCGCGGGGCTGGCGAGGCGAGGTCCGATGGACGCGATCGCCGCCGCGGCGGCGGCGCTCGAGACGGGCGTCGCTTCGGCCGAGGGGATCGGGGCAGCCGGGGGCGAAGGGAGCGCTGCGGCCGGCTGCGAGGGCGACGGCGGCGCCGCCACGGGCGTCGCGCGGGGAGCCTCCGCGGGCGGGCGCGGCGGCGGCGCGGGGAGCGCTCCGAGGCGGACGAGGGCCTTCGCGCCTGCCGCGGTGTGATCCGGTGCATCGAGCGCCCGCGCGCCCGCGGGCCGCTTCGCGGCGAGCGCGGGGAACCGGACCGGCACCGGCGGCGGCGGCACGGAGCGTCCCTTGGTCGGCCGCTTCGTGCCGCGGCTGGGGCTCGCCTGCACGGGCGGCGTTGCCGGGAGGGGCTTGCCGGCGCCCTGATCCGGATCGGCGGCTGCGCCGCTGCGCCCGTCGTCCTGCGGCGCAGCGCCGGCCGGCGCCCCGTCGCGGCCTGAAGGGAGGGGCGGCGGCCGGGGCGGCCTCGCCGCGCGCGCGGTCGGGCCGCCCGCGGCCTTCGGCGTTGCGCCCGGCCTGCTGGGCGCGGCCGAGCCCGCCGCGCGCCTCGGCGCTGCGGGCTCGCCGCCTTCGGTCATCCCGCCGGCGCCGTCTGCGTCGCCGGCCGGACGCTGACCGGCCGACGTGTCCTCGGGTTCCTCGGACGCCGAGGGGAGCCTCGGCGCGCGCGGGATCGCGGGCGCTCCCTCGTCGCCTGCCGAGGAACCGTCGTAGCGGGGCAGCTGCGTGATCGCGCGGGCGACGCTGGCGTCGAACGCTCCGCCCGCCGAAGGCACGACGATCGGCGCGCTCTGTCCGCTGGCCGGCGCGCTCGCCGGGGCCTCGACCCCCGAGAGCGTCGCCATGGGCTCGCGCTTCCGGGGCGGCGGGGGTGGCGGCTGCGGTCGCGCGGTGGCCCGGCCCGGGGACGCCGTGGGTCGCCGCTCGTTCGCGGACCTGTCCGGGGGCGCTGGGCGCTGACCCGGGCGGGCGGGCGCCGGGCCCAGCTCCTCGACGAGCTCGAGCTCCAGCGTCGCGCCGCTGTCGCGCGCCGACGCCCGGGCATCGGCGGCGGGCTTGTCGGGCGGAGCGGCGCCCGCCTCCGGCTTGCGCCGGAGCTGCGCGGCGTCGGCGAGCTCCGGCTGCTTGGAAGCCGGGGCCCACGCTTCCATGCCCTGGCGCCACACGAGCGTGGAGCCCGGGATGACCCCGGCAGCCAGCGCGCTGCGCAGCTCGGCGGTGCTCACGAGCCGCTGGACGCCGCGCTCATCCGTCCATCGCCACGCGCTCAACGGCGGGCCCTCCTCCCCGTGCGAGAGCGCCGGAATTTCAGGACGCGATCCACGACGCGGGGATCGTACCGCGCGTCGTTTGCAAAGAGATCCTCTTTCGTCCGATCGCGCAACCGCGCGCCCGCTCCTGACGATGAACGCGCTGGCAGCCCATGAGCCCTTCCCGCGCCCTCGTCGCCGCAATCCGCTTCCTGGCCGCCGTCGCTGCGCGTGCGCTCAGCCCACCGGCCTGCGCCGCCTGTGACGCCGCCATCGCAGCTGGCGCGGTATTTTGCTCCGACTGCGCGCGGACCACCGTGCCGTACGCGGAGCGCCCGCCGCGGAGGGCGGTGGGGGCCAGCGCGGCGGGCGTCGATCTCGTCGCGTTCGCGCCGTTCGGCGGGGCGGTCGCGGAGGGGATCCGGCGCTTCAAGTACGGGGATCGGCCGGACCTCGCGCGCCCGCTAGGCCGGTTGCTGCTCGGCGCGGCGCGCGACGCCGAGGTGAGCGCCGACCTCGTGGTCCCGGTGCCGCTGCATCCGCGCCGTCTCGCCGAGCGGGGGTACAACCAGGCGGCCTTGCTGGCCGCGCACGTCGCCGACGGACTTCCGGCGTCGATGGCCCCGCGGGCGCTTTGCCGCGTCCGTCCCACGGCGCAGCAGGCGCAGCTCCCGCGGGATCTCCGCCTGCAGAACGTGGTGGGGGCGTTCCGGGTCCGCGCTCCGGAGCGCGTGCACGGCCGGCGGGTCGCGCTGGTCGATGACGTGGCCACGACCGGCGCCACGCTCGCGGCGTGCCGGGACGCGCTCCTCGGCGCGGGGGCTGCTTCGGTCACCTATCTCGTTCTCGCGACGACCGAGAGCGGCGGGGACGAGCTCAGAAGGCCGCCTCTGTCAGCGCACCGCACTTGATGCGGACCGTCCTGCCCTCGGCGAGCCATCGCGTACCGTTGCGCGTCGGCTCGCCGAGCCGCACGAAAAAGCGTCCGCAGCGCACCTCGATGGGCTGATTGCTGGGACCCACCGCCACGCCCGTGACGTACACGGTCGCGTTCTGGGAGGAGTTGAGCTTGAGGAAGCCGTAGCCGCGGCGCGGGCTCCGCGGAGCGCTCTCTTCGGCCTGGGAGGCCGGCGGGGGTGGAGGCGCGGGCGCTGCCTCGGGGCTGGGCTGGGGTGGGGGCGCGGCGGGAGGCGGCGGGGGTGGAGGCGCGGGCGCTGCCTCGGGGCTGGGCTGGGGTGGAGGCGCGGGGGGCGTGGCGGGAGGCGGCGGGGGTGCGGCCTGCGCAGCGGCGTCGGTCGCGCTCGTCGGGGGCTGGGCGGTCAGCTGCACGGGGGCGGCTGCTTGCTTTGAGGCTGCGGTGTTCGAGGCTGCGGTGACGACGCTGGCGGGATCGCTGGCCGCCATGTTCGCCGGGAGAGCCTCCCGGCTGCGCTCTGCGAGCCAGGGCAGGCTCGTCTCGACGGCGTAGACGCCCAGCGCAAACACGATCGCTGCCGTCGTGAGGGCAACGCCGATGGTGCCGAGGGGCGAGAGCGGCTTCGACGGATGGCCGTCAGCCGACCCAGGTTGGGGCCCGTCCCCAGCCGACCCAGGTTGGGGCCCGTCCCCAGCCGACCCAGGTTGGGGCGAGAGCGGCTTCGACGGATGGCCGTCAGCCGACCCAGGTTGGGGCCCGCCCCCAGCCGACCCAGGTTGGGGCGCCCCCTCGGTCGACCCAGGTTGGGGCCCGTCCCCAGCCGACCCAGGTTGATGCGCCCTCTCGCCAGCCGACCCAGGTTGGGGCGCATTCTCGGCCGACCGAGGTTGAGGCGCGTCCGTCGAGAACATCGCCGCCAGTCTAGCGGGATCGTCCGCCGCCGAACCGGACTCTCCCGCTCGGCGGCCCACCGTCCGGCGCGCAGGTGCGCTCCCTCGGAACAGCTCCGGAGAGCGAGCACGGACGCTGTTTGTGTGCTGGAATACATTCGTGTACGTCGTCGCACATCCACTGACGTGGGTTCGCAGGGGGATGCCACACGGCCGTCGCGCGCTGGCCGCCGGCGCGCTCGACACCCTCGGGCTCCTGGATCGCTTCCTGTGGCTGCGCGCGAAGCTCCGGCTGCCCGTGCTCTCCGTGTTCACCTACCACCGCATCGCCGAGCTCTCCGACGTCGACGAGCTCGATCCCGGCGTCGCCGAGGTGAGCGCGCGCGAGTTCGAGGAGCAGCTCGCGGTCATCAAGGCGCACTGCACGGTGGTGTCGCTCCGGGACGTGCGGCGCTTCGCCAAGGGCCGGAAGCTCCCGCCGAACCCCGTCATGGTCGCGTTCGACGACGGCTACCGCGACAACCACGACGTCGCCTTGCCCCTCCTCCAGCGCGCCGGCGTCACGGCCACGTTCTTCGTCGCCACCGAGTACCCCGGCAAGGGGCGCCTCTTCTGGTGGGACCGCGTCGCGCTCCTCATGCACCGGTGCCGGCGAGCGCGCGTCGAGCTCGCCTACCCAGCGACGCTCGTGCTCGAGCCGCAGCGCGATCCGGTCGCCGCGGCGACGCTCGTCTGCCAGACCATCAAGCGCACGTCCGGCGTCGACATCGGCCGCCTCTGGGACGAGGTCGAGCGCGCCACGGGCGTATCGATCGACCTCTGCGAGGAGCGCGCGATCGCGGCCAGGACGATCATGGACTGGCACCAGATCGCGGCGCTGCGGCGGGCGGGCATGGACGTGCAGTCGCACTCGCACAGCCACCGGGTCCTCCAGACGCTGTCGCCCGAGGAGGCCACGCGCGATCTCGCGCGCTCCCGCCGCGTCCTCTCCGACGCCTTGAACGAGGCCGTGCACGCGGTCGCGTACCCCGTCGGCTACAGCCTGTGCGGCGCGTTCCATCGCGCCGTGAGGGAGGCCGGGTTCGAGATCGGCTTCACCAACAACTCCGGCCTTTGCACGCTCTCGTCCTTCGATCCCCTGAACTTCCCGCGCATCGCCATGGACCGCGGGCAGATCGGCGCGCTCTTCAAGCTCAAGCTGCTCATCGGCCAGCGGCCCGGCCGCTGATCGGGCAAAGCCCCCGCGCCGCTCCGCCGCCGCGCTCTCCGGCCCGCCGCGCTCGCCCCCCGAGCGTCCCCGCTCGCTCGCGGCCGCCTCCGCCGGCGCGGCCGTGGCCTGCGCTGTGCACGTGCACCGTCGCTGGGCCGGTTCTGCACGCGCATGGCCTCGATGGCCAGGAAAGCTGCTTCGCAGCCTGTCCGACGAAGGGAGGCTCTCGTGAAACGCACAATCCGTGGTCGCAGCTCCCGCGCCGCCTTGTCCATGCTCGGCGCGGCCTCGCTGATCTCTGCAGCCCTGGCCTCGGGATGCGGCGGCTCACCGCCGCAGGCGGCTCCCGCCAAGTCGCCCGCGCGGCCCGCGCCCGAGGCGCGCGACGGGCGGGGGGAGCAGCGGAGGGGGACCGTCGAGCAACGCGCGCAAGGCGAGCAACGCGAGCAGCGCGAGGCGCAGCGCGCGTGGTGCGTGTACCTCGAGGCGCTCTACGAGCGGGCCACCGAGCAATCGAAGGGCTGGCCCAAGTTCGAGCAATGCACCCGGATGACCACGATGGCCTCGCCGAGGATGCTCCGCGCCACCTCGGAGTGCTCGCTGGCAGCGCTGAGGCGGTTCGAGGGCGATCCCTTCACCGCCGCCTACGCGGAGGAGGTGAGCCGCTGCGGCTCCGAGGCGATGACGGCCACCACGCTTCCGCGGTCGGATCTCGCGCCGTTCATGGCCGTCCTCTGCGGTCGAATCGCCGGGTGCGGAGACCTCGACTACGACACCTGCCGGCAGAGCCTCGAGGAGGGGCTCGGCCCGCAGCTCGAGCGGGCGATCGGCGCGATGAACAGCCGCGGCCGGCAGGAAGTCCGCGCCTGCTTCGGCAAGCTCGCGTGCGGCGGCGATCTCGGCCCGCAGATCTCCGCGTGCCTCGAGCCCATCATGGACGACCTGCTCTGGCTGCCGGGGTGAGCGCCCGGACGCGCCACGGCGGCAGCGCTGCGCGGCGCGGCGGTCAGCCGGAGGTGCCCGGCAGGCGGCAGCGCGCGATCAGCGGGACGTGATCGGAGAGGCCGGCGAAGGCGCCCTTGTGCCCGAACGGGTGCGTGCCCGCGAAGTCGAGCCACTCGAGGCGCTCGGACGAGTACACGTGATCGAGGTGCATGCGCAGGTTCATGAAGCCGGCCGTCGGGAAGGCGCGCGCCTCGGTCTCGGAGAGGCAGCGGACCTTGGCGAACGCGTCCACGAAGCCGATCTCCTCGCGCAGGAAGCGATCGACCGACGAGCCCGGCAGCGAGTTGAAGTCGCCGACCACGACGAAGTTGTCGCTCCGGCGCTCGCGGCGGACGAAGTCGGCGAGCACGCGCGCCTCCTCGAGCTGGTTCGGCCCGAACCCCATCCGCGCCTCGCCGGTCCAGAACTCCCTCGAGAACACGCTCGGCAGGCTGAGGTGGGTGTTGAACACATCGAACGTCTGGCCGCTCTCGTGCTCGAACGACACATGCGCGCAGATGCGCGTCTGCTTCAGGCGCTTGACCCTCCGCCGGTGGGTGATGTCGTGCGGGCGCTCTGCGTTGTGGTGTCCGATGCGGAACGTGTCGCGCGCGATCACCGCGAGCCCGGTCGTGTAGATGTTCGTCCGCGAGGTGAGCCTGTAGGCGTGCGCGGGGAAGTAGTAGGCGACGTAGCGCTCGGGCCGCTCTGCGTGCACCAGCGCCGCGTGCAGCTCGGTCATCAGGCGATCGAGCTGCGTCTCCTCCGGGTGCCAGCGCGGGTTCATCGTCGAGGAGCGCAGCGACTGCGTCTCCACTTCCTGGAGGCACACGAGATCGGGCAGCGGGGAGAGCCGCGCCAGCGTCGTCGCGATCCGGGTGATCGCGGCGCTGGTCGAGGCGATGCCCCGCGTGCCGTGCCCGAAGTAGCGGACGTTATACGTGATGATCCTGAGCGGCGTGGCGCCGTCGGCCGCCGCCGCGACGCCGCGGCGCGCGCCGCGCGCCTCGCCCGCGGAGCGGCCGTCAGGCGCCGAGTCCTCGGGGATTGTGCCGTTCGAACCAGGTGGGAGGCGCCGCTCGGTCATGTATCCTCTCGCCCATGGGCAAGAACATCATCGTTTCCGAGGATACCATTCGTGACCTGCTGGAAGCGCATGCCTCCCTCTCCGCCTGGTACTATGAGCTCTGGTCGGCGCTGCGGGTCGCGAAAGCGTCTGCGAGCGCCCCCGATGATGCGGCCCGTGCGGCGTTTGTCGAGCGGATGGCCACGAGCTTCCCGGAGGTCGCGTCGATCGCCCGTTCCATCCGGGTGCCGAGGATGTTCGTCCCACCTCCGCCCGCCGTGAGCATACCCCCGGTCGCGACCGCGGAGGGCGAGGCCGCGGAGGAGGCCCCGACAGCGGTCGAGCCCGCTCCCGCCCGGCTCCGCGAGCTCCACGGCCAACCACCCAAGAGCCAGCCGGGCTCTGGCTCCGCCGATGAGCCCGCTCGTGCGCCGTCGCAGCCCGCGATCGCTCCTCCACCGCTGGTGATCCCATCGACGGTGAAATACGACACCTGAGGTCGCTGGCGGCGAGATCGGACTCGGCCTGATGCGCGCCCAGCGCGCCGTCTGACGCGCGCTGGGCGCGCCGTCAGCGGGCTCGGCCGCCGCGGGAAGTCCGCCGCGCAAGGAGCTGCTCGGCCTCCGCGGCTCCCGTCAAATCGAACCTCGGGTTCAGATCGAGCGCAGCGCGCACGAGCCGCTCGCCGTGCTCCAGGTCTCCCAGCGCGATCCGGATCGCCCCCGCATGATAGAGCAGGCGCGCGTCCCTGGTGCCGAGGGCCAGCGCCCTGTCGCTCGCGGCGCGCGCTTCGGACAGCCTGCCGGCGCGGTACAGCGCCCAGGCGAGGGTGTCCTCGGTGTAGATGTCCCCGCGGGCGGCGCGCTCCGCGGCGGCGAGCCGCACGGCCTCGTCGCGCTCCAGGCCCTTGGTCGCGTAGTACAGCGCGAGCGTCCGGCGATCGGAGAGGCGCCCGGCGGCGACCGCGCTGTCGTAGGCCCGCGCCGCGCCGGCGCGGTCGCCAGCGGCCGCCCTCGCGTCGCCGAGCAGCCACGCGATCTCCGCCTCCGGGCTCTGCCGGTGGGCCCGCTCGAGCAGCTCGACGGCGCGGCTCCACGCGCCGCGGGCCAGCGCGACGCGCGCTCTGCCGGCGAGCGCCGGCGGATACTCGCCCTGCGCGGCCAGCGCCCGCTCGAAGCCCCGGTCCGCGGCCTCGTGGTCGCCCTCGTGCCAGAACATCGCGGCCGCCTGCGTCAGCGCCCACGCGAGCGCCTCGGGCTCGCGCGGATCGCCCGCGTCGATCGCGAGGCGCATGATCCGCTTCGCGGTCGCCGCGTCGCCCTGGAGCCAGCGGAGGTGCGCGGCCCGCGCGTAGGACGGCAGGCCCGGCCGCAGATCGACCATCCGCTGCGCCGCCGCGACCGCCGCCTCGAAGCGACCGAGCCCGAGCTCCGCGTCGCTGAGCGTCCCGAGCGCGAGCGTATCGCCCCCGTCCCGCGAGAGGGCCCGCTCGGCGGCGTCGCGCGCCTCGACGAACCTGCGGTCGTGGAGCAGCGCGAGGCCGAGCAGGGCGAGCGACGCGCGATCGCCCTCCGCCTGCGCGATCGCGATCTCCGCGCACGCGTGAGCGCGGCGGTAGAGCGACGGATCGCCCGAGGCGCGCGCCTTCTCGATCCACGCGAAGCCGAGCGCGCTCCAGAGATCCGCGCCGCCCGGCGCCTTCGCGAGCCGCCGCGCCAGCGCCTCGATCTCGCGATCCGCGGCGCTCGCGCCCGCCGGCGCCGCGAGCGCGAGCCTGCGCGCCGCGTCGAGGCTCGAGGGCGCCGGCGCCTCGTCAGGGCGCGCGATCAACGCTGGCGCGGCCGGCAAATCTGGCGCGGCCGGCAACGCTGGCGCTGCCGACGACGCCGGCGCGGCCGGGACGGCGTCGGCGCGCGAGCGCCCGGAGCAGCCGAGGCTCCCGCTCAGGACAACGCGGGCGAAGAGGCGAGCCGTTCGTCTCAGCATCGGAGCGCCGACCTCCTTTCGCGCAGGAGCTCCGCCCGGGGCGAGCCGCGCTTCTCACCGAGGCGTCGCGACCTCGATCCGATCGCGAAAGAGCTTGCCTCGCCGATCGGCGCCGGCAAGCTCGCCGCTCCAGCGCATCGCTCGATCGGCCAGCAGCGCGCAGCGCGGAGGAGATCGCATTGCCTGTCTCGACGGATCGCGACCGCCTGCGGCGGCTCTGCGCCGCGGCGCTGATCCTGCAACTCGGCGCCGCCTGCGCGCGCGCGCAGCGCAGCTCGCCGGACGCGGACGCGGGCGCGGCATCCCCGCCGGACACAGGCGAGACCCGGGCGCCCCCGCCGGACGCGGGCGCGACAGCAGCGTCCTCGCCGGACACGGGCTCCTCGCCGAGCGGTTCCTCGCCGAGCGGCTCCTCACCGACGCCGCCCGCCGACACCCCGGTCGGCGACGAGATCGCCCCCGTCTACCCGAAGGCCGAGGGCGCGCCGGATCCGCTCGCGGCGCGGCTGTGCGAGGCGCTGCACGCGCTCCCCGCGCGGCGCAAGGCGGCGTGCTGCGGCGGCGGTCCGGGCTTCCATGCCGGCGCGGAGTGCGCGCGCGCGCTGAGCTTCGCGCTCCGCGCGAAGGCCGTGACCCTGTCGACCGATGCGGTCGGCCGCTGCGTCGAGGCGATGGCGCGATCGCTCGAGGGGTGCGACTGGGTCGCTCCGGTCGCCGCCCCGGTTCCATCGGCGTGCGAGGGGATCGTCCGGGGCGCGCTCGGCGAGGGGGCGCGGTGCCGGTCGTCGCTCGAGTGCGCGGACGGGCTGCGTTGCGACGGCGTCGGACCCACCGACGCGGGCATCTGCCGCGCCCCGCGCGCCGCGGGCCCGTGCGGCCTCTCCGTCGACGCGCTGGCCGCGGTCACCCGCCAGACGCGCTACGCCGAGGCGCACCCCGAGTGCCGCGGCCGCTGCGCCGGGCGCGCGTGCGCGGCGCCGTGACACACGCGGCGCCGTGACGCGCGCGGCGCCGTGACGGGCGCGCGGCGCCGCGACGGCCGGCTCAGGGCCGGAAATGCCCCTGGGTCGCGCCTTCCCAGGCGGTCGCGAGGTACGGGAACGCCGGCAGGAACCGCGCGTCGTTCGCCGCGACCCCGTCGCCCGCCGTCGTCCCGGGCGCGCCGGTCAGGAGCAGCGTGAGCACGGCGTCGGTGACGTCGGTCTGCTCATGATCCGCGCCGGGCACCAGCGCGCGGCCGTTCGGAAAGGCCGACGGCATGCCCAGATCGATCCGGAGCACGTCGCCGACCGTCTCCAGGTTGTGCCCCCCGAGGCGCGCAGGCTTCAGGTTGAACAGATCGATGAGGTCGGTCCGGTTCTGCTTCAGCGCCTCGGGATCGAACCCCGCGAGCGGCTGGCCGGCCCGGTAAAGGCCGGCGAACTCGGCGTCGCGCACCAGGATCGGGTTCAGGAAGTACGCCCCGAAGTTGGCGAGGTCGTCGCGCGGGTGCGCGCGGTTGTACTTGTCCTTGTCCTGCAGGCCGATGATCCAGGTGTTGACGAGCGGCAGGCCGACCCGCGACACCTGCACCCACGGCCCCAGGCCATCCTCCTTGCCGTTCGCGCGCAGGATCCGCACCTTGCGGCGGCTCGCGGAGGCCCAGACGCCGAGCGTCTGCCGGTCGCTCGGCCCCGGCGTCGGCGCCGACCCGCCGTTGACCACCGCGAGCGGGATCTCGAGCGCGAGCGCGTGGACGTTGAAGCCGGCGAGGTTGTCGCGCCCGGCGCACGACGGGTTCGGCGCCGCGAGGAGCGGGCACAGCCCCGCGAGGTCGAACGCGCGGCCGAGGTCGGCGTAGAAGCCGTCGTCGCGCGGCCCGGCCCAGGCGCGCCCCTCGCCGCCGGCCATCTGCTTGAGGAACTTCGAGGACGTCGCGAAGGCAGGGTAGCCGCCGCCGGTGATCTGGTAGGCGAGCTGGTTCGTCCGCCTCCCGATGTTCGGCGGCGCGACCGGCGCGTCGGCCAGGATGACCTTCGACGCTCCGCCCTCGATCTTCGTGATGGTGTACGTCTGCTCCGCGCCGGCGAGCTGCGCGAAGAACTCGTTGCCGCCGCTCGGCGCCGGCGTGAGCCCCGCCGGATCGGCCGCCCGGTACGGCGTGGTCGAGAACCGGAACTGGTAGGTCAGCGCGTCCTCGAGGCTCGACGGCCCGCGGGCGATGTGCACCTCGTAGAGCACGTCGTCCGAGAAGCCGTGGAAATTCGGCCCGCCGGCGGGCTCCTCGAGCGGGATGTAGCTCGCGAGGATCACGAGGTTCGCGCCCTCGACCCACGCGTAGAGATCGGTGTTGTCGGCGGCCGGATCCCCGGCGATCGCCGGCGCCTCGCGGTGGCTCGACGCGGCGGCGAGGCCGGGTGCGCTGAGCGCGGCGCACGCCGCGATGGCGGCGGCGACGCGCGACGGTCGGTGGATCATGCGTGCGGGTCCTCCCATCGCTCCTCTGCAGCTCACGGCCCGAGCAGGAACACCGAGCCCTGCTCCTGGGCCCTGTGATCGACGAACGCGAAGACGTCGGCGCCCTTCGCCCGGTGCAGCCCGCCGGGCTCGTCGTGGCCCGGGGCGCCGGTGGGCGTCGCCGAGCGCGCCCCGGACGCCACCTCGATCCGCACGACCTCGTCGGCGCCTCGGGCCACGTCGCGCGCGAGCACGAGCAGCGCCGCGTCGTCGCGCGTCAGCGCGAGCCCGCACGGATAGCCGACGTGGAGCCCGGTCGCGAACGCGCTCACGAAGCCGTCCTCGATCCGGAAGATCGTCGCCGTCCGGTCGGGGCTCGCGAGGGTGTCGCACACGAACACGGCGCCCCCGCCGGCGACGGCGACCCCGCTCGGATCGACCAGCGGGCTCCCCGTGGCGATCGCGGAGGCCTCGCCGCCGCGCGCCGGCAGGGCGAACACGCCGGGCTGGCCGCCCTCGCGATCGCGCCCCGAGAACACGATCCGCTCCTCGCCGTCCGCGCCCCGGACGATCTCGAGGCCGCGCGCGCGCATCCCCTCGCCGCCGCGGACCGGCGCGACGGCGCCGCCGGGCATGTCGATCGCGAAGAGCGCGCCCGCGTCGAGCGCGCCCGCGTCGTCGAGCGCCGCGCTGCCCGCGCCCGGATCGGCCACGAAGAGCCGGCCGCCGTCCGCGCTCGCCGCGATCCCGAGCGGCGCGACGAAGGGCGGTCCGACCGCGATCTCGGTGGAGCCCGCGCCGCCGCGCGCGCTGGTCCTGAAGACGCCGGCCCTGCCGTCCGCGTCGATCCCGGTGAAGTACACGTACGCCGCGCCCGCGTCCGGCGTCGCGTCGAACGCGATCGCCGGGGCGAGCGTCGAGATCGCGTAGGGAGCATCGCCGCCTGCGCCCCCCCCGCCGCCCGCACCGCTCGTCGTGGTCGCGCCCACCGTGCCCGCGGCGGAGCCCGCGATGGTCCGTCCCGGCGCGTCCTCTGCGCGGCTGCAACCCGGGTTGCCCGCGGCGGCCGACAGCGACGCGACGGCGCACAGCACGCCGGCGCTCCGCCGGAAGTCCCCCCTGGCTTCCGTCATGCCTGCTCCTCCCGGCGGCGCTCGTGCGCCCGGCGCGTCGGCGCACGCACGCGCGCGCCGCGCGGCGATCGCGCGGCGCCGAACGCGGCCGTTCTGCCACGGCGCTCCGGGATCGAGTAGGCCTCTGCCGCGCCGCGCGCGACAAAGGCGCGCGCACCCTGCCTCTCGTGTCCGGGTCCGCCCGCCGGCGCTCAGGCCGGCGAGCAGCGCCGCGCGGCAGGACCGTACGGCGTTCCCCCGTCGACCCGCTGAGAGCCCCGTTTTATAAAGACATCCATGTTCGATGTCGCTCGGTCATTGTACGCACGGGCGTTGGAGGACATCCGTGCGGCGGGTCTCTACAAGGAAGAGCGGATCCTCGCGACGCCGCAGGGGCCGGCGATCCGGACCGAGGGGGGCGCCTCGGTCCTCAATTTCTGCGCGAACAACTACCTTGGCCTGTCGTCGCACCCGGCCGTGATCGGCGCGGCGAAGCAGGCGCTCGACTCGCACGGCTTCGGCCTCTCCAGCGTCCGCTTCATCTGCGGCACGCAGGACCTGCACCGCCGGCTGGAGTCAAGGATTGCCCGCTTCTTCGGCACCGAGGACGCGATCCTCTACTCGTCCTGCTTCGACGCGAACGGCGGCCTGTTCGAGACGCTCCTCGGCGAGGAGGACGCCGTCATCTCGGACGCGCTGAACCACGCCTCGATCATCGACGGCATCCGCCTCTGCAAGGCCGAGCGGCACCGCTACCCGAACGGGGACATGGCCGCCCTCGAGGACATCCTCCGCAAGACGAAGGGCAAGCGGCTCCGGCTCATCGCCACCGACGGCGTGTTCTCGATGGATGGATACCTGGCCAAGCTCGATACCATCTGCGATCTCGCCGACAAGTACCGCGCGATGGTGATGGTCGACGACTCGCACGCGACCGGGTTCATCGGGCAGACGGGGCGCGGGACCGCGGAGCTCTGCGGGGTCATGCACCGGGTCGACGTGATCACCTCCACCCTGGGCAAGGCGCTCGGCGGGGCGAGCGGCGGCTTCACCACCGGCCGGCAGGAGATCGTCGACCTGCTCCGGCAGCGCTCGCGGCCGTACCTGTTCTCCAACACGCTCGCGCCCGCGATCGCCGGCGCCTCGATCGCCGTGTTCGACCTCATCGACGCCGAGCCCTCGCTGCGCCAGCAGGTGATGGAGAATGCGCGCCGCTTCCGGCAGGGGATCACGCAGGCCGGGTTTACCGTCAAGCCGGGCATCCACCCGATCGTGCCCATCATGCTGGGCGAGGCGCGGCTCGCGAACGAGATGGCGAAGGCGCTCCTCGCCGAGGGCATCTACGTCATCGGCTTCTCCTACCCCGTCGTGCCGAAGGGCGAGGCCCGCATCCGGGTGCAGCTCTCCGCCGCGCACGAGCCCGCGCACATCGATCGGGCGATCGAGGCCTTCCGCGAGGTCGGCCGGCAGCTCGGCGTCGTCGGCTGACCGGCTCAGTACCGGAGGATCACCTTGGGGTGGTTCGAGATCGCCTCCTGGAAGGCCGCCGGGTCGTAGTCGTTGAAATCGAACACCGTCTCCTGGCCCCGGTTCAGGATGACCTCCCAGATGAGGTCGTGGATGTTCGGATCGCGCGACTCGAGCAGGTGGCGCGTGATGTGCCACGTCTCGAACATGCGGCGGCCGATCACGCTGTGGAGGCTGATGCCGTCGACGATGAGGCGATCGAAGTTCTCGATCACCGCGTCGCCGCTCTTCAGGCCGAAGAGGATCACGTCGCCCCCGCGCCTCGCCGCGTGGATCGCGTTGTTCACGCTGCTGTTCACGCCGCTCATCTCGAGCACGACGTCGACGCCGACCCCGTCCGTCAGCTTGCGCACCCGCTCCGTCAGCTCGGGATCGCTCGCGTGGGGACGCTCGGGGCTCGCCCGGTGCGGTCGCAGGACCACGTCGGCGCCCAGGCGGCGGGCCATCTCGGCGTTCCGCTCGAGCGGCTCGACGCCGATGATGTAGATGGCCCCCATCGCGCGCGCGATCGCGACCGCGAACAGGCCGATGGTGCCGCAGCCGAAGATGGCCACGCGCTTGCCGCGGAGGTTCACCTTGGTGCACGCGTGCACGGCGTTGCCGAACGGCTCCTGCACCGCGGCGACCTCCGGCCGGATCCTCGCGATGTCCGTGCGCCACAGGTTCTTCGCCGGCAGCTTGACGAGCTCGGCGAAGCAGCCATCCTCGCTGATCCCGATGATCTTGTCGTCGGCGCACACGTGGGTGTCGCCGATGCGGCACTGGTAGCAGGCGCCGCAGGCGATGTGGCTCTCGGTCGACACGATGTCGCCGACCTCCAGCCCGAAGGTCCGCCGCGCGTCGGTCCCGAGGTCGACGACCCGGCCGAGCAGCTCGTGGCCGATCGTGCGCGTCGCCTTCCGGTCGCGATCGAGCGATTTGAAGATCATGTCCTTGAAGGCGCCGCGGAACCAGATGCCGCGATCCGAGCCGCAGAAGCCCGTCATGATCGGCTTCACCAGGACGCTCGCGCGATCGTGGTAGTCCTTCGCCTCGTTGATCGCCGGGCGCTCGACCTCGTCCTTCGACAGCCCGACGGTGGACTCCCACGGCTGCTTCTCGCGGTTGTACGTCAGCGCCCACATCGTGTCGCTCATGCACCAGGCTCCTGTCTGGAGGTTCGAGGCGCACGCAGCTGGCGCTCGGGCGCCTCGGGCCTGTGTAGCGTGGCGCGCGAACGAGCGAGCGCCCATCAGAAAATTGCGCTCGGGCTGCTCACCCCGTCGGCACAATCCTACGGCTTCTTCAGGATGATCTTGCGCCGCGCGCCGCCGTCCGCCGCGCCCGCGTCGGGGGTGGTGCCGGAGCCGGTCGCCCCCGCGTCGCCGACGGCGGTCGTCCCTGCGTCGGGGGTGGTGCCGGAGCCGGTCGCCCCCGCGTCGGGGGTGGTACCGGAGCCGGTCGTCCCCGCGTCGGTGCCCGTGCCCCCGGCGGTCGGCGCGCCCGCGTCGGCCGTCTTGGGCGCAGCGGACGCGGACGCCGCCGCCGGGCGGGGCTCGGCGTCGGTCACGGCCGTCGCGCGGCTGTCGTTCACCTTGAGCTCGATCCACCCCAGCGTGGGCTGGCCCCCGCTCTGGAAGGCCACGAGCATCCAGTCCTGGTAGCTCGCCTTGAGGTCGACGACCGCGCCGCCGTCGAGCCGCGCGAGCTCCTTCGACGTGGCGTCCGCCGACTGGTACACGGCGAACTGCTGCGCCAGGCGCCGGCGCCCGGGCTGGGGCTCCATGGTCGGGTACGTGGCCACGTACCCGACGAGGTCCGTCGCCGCGGGCGCCACCGGGGGCGCCGAGGCCGCCGAGGTCGCTGCGCTCGTCGTCGAGGCCTCCTCCCTGCTGCACCCGGCTCCAGCGAGCAAGCTGCCCGCGAGCACCAGGCTCCACATCTCGACCGCACGTGCCATCGTCTCCTCCGTCGCCTCGGGCCGGGGGACGCGCTGCGTCGGCCCGAGGGCCGGGGCAACGTACACGACCGCCGCAGGGAGCGCAGCTCCCCACGCTCGCTCGTTTTGGCGGCCTCAGCGCTTGGATTGCCCGCGCGCGGGCGCGGGCGGCGGGGTCGTCTCGGAGACGGGCGGCCGCTCGCGCAGGCACTTGTCGAGGCCGTCCTGCAGCGTCGCCTCGTGCGCGCCGGGGAGCTTCGGGCGGCCCATCACGTTCACGAAGAGGCGATCCTGCGCGATGCCGCCGCCCGGCCCGAAGCTCATCCACACGAACATCGCGCGCCCCTTGATGTTCTCGAAGGGCACGCCCGCGCCGAGCCCGCCGCGCCAGCTGCGCGAGTCGTGGCTGTTGTTGCGGTTGTCGCCCATCACCCACGCCTCGTCGGCGGCCACCTTGAAGGGGCCCTGGAGCATGCCGCAGATGCCGCCCCGGCACGTGGAGCCCGGCGTGCAGTCGTCGTTCGCGACGCACATCGTCTCGTCGGGGTTCGTGTCGTAGAGCGTGAAGTACGACTTCTCCCCGAGGAACTCGACGAACAGCTCCGCCTGCCGGCCCTCGTAGCGGTAGGGGCCGACGTGGCAGTGGGGGACGAGCCAGCCGTTGAGGATGGGGCGGCCGTTGATGGCCTCCAGCGTGTCGCCCGGGATGGCGATCGTCCGCTTGATGAAGTCCTGCTCCTTGTTCTCCGGGAACTTGAACACCATCACGTCGCCCCGCGACGGCGGCAGGCGAGGGAAGAGGCGCTGGTCGGTCCAGGGGATGAGCGGGCCGTAGGTGAACTTGTTGACGAAGATGTGGTCGCCGACCATGAGGGTCGGGATCATCGAGCCGCTCGGGATCTTGAACGCCTCGACGACGAAGGCGCGCAGGATGAGCGCCACGGCGACGGCGATGCCGATCGACTCGGCGTACTCGCGCATCTCGCCCTTGCGCCAGCGGCCGAGGTGCTCGCCGACCGTGCGATCGGCGCGGCTGAGGGCGGCGTCGAACTCGTCGGCGTCGAACGTCTCGGCGCTCATCGCGCGCTCGAGGGCGGCGATCGCCTGCATCACCTGCTCGCGCTCGCCGCTCGTCAGCTCGCGCTCGACGTCGCGCTTCCGGCTGCGCAGGATCCGGTGCGCCTCCTCGAGGAGCGCCGCGGCGTCCTCGAAGCGGGCGCGCACCTTCGGCGGGATGTCCCGGCGGCCGCCGACGCCGATCGCCGACGCGAACGGCAGCTCGTAGCGGAACCGCCAGAGGATCATCGCGAAGATCGTGAAGAGCACGATACCCGCCGGGATCTGCTGCTCGGCGACGAAGACGCGGAGCGGCTGGGTGCTCCCGCTCTCGGACGACGGGGTGAGCAGCCAGACGTTCACGACCGCGAGCGCGAACGGCACGAGGCAGATCCACACGAGGTGGAACAGGAAGCGCAGCACCCGGCCGTCCCGGCCGCCCGGCGGAGGGGAGCCGCCGGCCCCACGCGCATCAGCGCCTCCGGTCGCCTTGGCCGCGCTGACGCGGGGCTCCGAGCTCGAGCTGCCCCTCATCGGGGATCGGAACTCCGAGCTTGCGGGCCGATTGGCCGCGACCGACGGGACGCTCTGGGGTTGTTCATCGGGGCGCGGCGGCAAGAGAGAGCTTATGTATACGCCGACCCTCGCCGCGGCAAGTGCGCAGGCGCGGCGGGCGGCGAGCGGTCCGTCGTCGCCGGCCGCGTTGCCGTCCGAGCCGCCGGCGCTGGCGTCCGCGCCGTCGGCGCTCCCGTCCGCGTCGCCGCCGCCGTCACGGCGCGTCCCCCGTCTCGACGGCGTAGCTCACCAGGGCGGCCCGGTCGTCGCGGGCGTACGTCGTCGGCTGCGTCCGCCCAGCGGTGTTCGTGTTGTCGATGACCAGGTAATACTGCCCCTGGGGCAGCGGCACCGTCCGCCGCCAGGGGGCGCCGGAGTACACCGGCTCGTCGAGCAGGGGCGCCGCGGAGAGCGGCGGCGGCGCGGCCTGCGTCAGGTACGCCTGGAGCCACTGTTCGCCGGCGGTCCGGGGCACGAGGATCACGTCCACGCCCGGCGCGCCGTCGACGGCGACCGTGAGCGTCATGGCCTCGCCGCTGTCCGTGATCTCCAGCGGGCCGATGTAATCGCGCTGGCCCTGGTGCACCTCGGTGCGCTCGTTCGCCAGGAGCAGCCGGCCGTTGTCGCGCCGCGCGTAGGGGGCCTGGGGCCGCTGCCCCTTCTCGATGATGCCGAGGCCGAACTGCACCGCGCCGTCGTCGTCGCGGATGACCGTGAACCCCCGGGCGATCTCGGTCTTCACGAGCTGGGCGCCGAGCGCGTTGGCGTACGCGCTGCCCTGGGCCAACGACACGCCGCCGAGCGAGATCGCGGCGGGCTGCTCGATGAGCTTGGTCGTGAAGCTCGCCGCCGTGGTCGACCGCTGACGGAAGTACACGTACATCGTGTCGCCATCCATCAGGAAGTCGTGATCGTACTCGACGGCCGCGCTCGCATCGAAGCTCATGCGCTTGGTCAGGTTCGTCCAGACCACGCCGCTGCCGCCGAACTGGAGGAAGAGGTTGCCGTTCGCGAGCTCCTGGGCGACGCAGGTGCCCGGGTAGAACCGGCCGGTCACCGGATCCTCGTCGCGGAGGCGCAGCGGCACGCTCCGCTTCCGCATCTCGCTGCAGAGCTGGCTCGTCGCGAAGGACAGGATCGCCCTGCGGAGCGACAGGTTCCCCGGATCGTTGACGACGCCCGGCATGACGCCGAGCGCGCCCTGGCCGCACGCGCCGCCCACCGTCCCGAGCACGGAGAGGCAGAGCGCGAGGCCGAGCGCGCGCAGCGCGGCGGTGCGGAAGAGCATGGGCGCAGCATAGTCGAAACGCCGGCGGATCGAGCGGCGCGCCGCGTGCGTCCGCTCAGCCGGGGGCGCGGGGCACGCCGCTTTCGGCCCGGCGCGCCGGTGGTGGTAGGGTCGCTCCATGGCGAACGTCGCAGTCATCGGGGCCGGCGCCTGGGGGACGGCGCTGGCGAAGTTGCTGGCGGACAAGGGCAACCCCACCGCGCTCTGGGCGCACCAGGGGGAGCTGGCCGAGCGCATCGAGCGCGAGCGCCAGAACCACCGCTACCTGCCCGGCGTGGAGCTGCCCGGGAGCCTGCGCGCGACGGGCGATCTCGATGGCGCGCTCCGCGGCGCGGAGCTCGTCGTCGTGGTCGTGCCGTCGCACGCGCTGCGGGAGGTGGTCCGCGAGGCCAGGCGCCACATCCCGGAGGGCGCGCTCGTCTGCAGCGCGACGAAGGGTATCGAGAACGACTCGCTGATGCTGATGAGCGAGGTGCTCGTCGACGAGCTCGGGCGCGAGGCCGAGCCGCGGCTGTCGTACCTGTCGGGCCCGAGCTTCGCGCGGGAGGTGGCGGCCGGCCAGCCCACCACCGTGGTGGTCGCGGGCAGGGGCCCGCGGGAGACGCACGCGGTGCAGCGCATGCTCGCGACGGATCGGTTCCGGGTCTACTCGTCCGATGACGTCGTGGGCGTCGAGGTCGGCGGCGCCCTCAAGAACGTCGTCGCCATCGCGGCCGGCATCTGCGACGGCCTCGGCCTCGGCCACAACGCGCGCGCCGGGCTCATCACGCGCGGCCTCGCGGAGATCGGCCGCATGGCGGCGGCGAAGGGGGCGAACCCGCTCACGCTGGCGGGGCTCTCCGGGATGGGCGACCTGGTGCTCACGTGCACGGGCGAGCTGTCGCGCAACCGCACCGTCGGGCTCGAGATGGGCAGGGGACGGAAGCTCGAGGAGATCCTCGAGGGCCTCGGGCACGTCGCCGAGGGGGTGAAGACGGCGAAGAGCGCGTACGACCTCGCGGACAAGCTGGGCGTGAGCGCGCCGATCACGGTCGAGGTGTACCGCATGCTCTACGAGGGAAAGCCGCCGCCGCAGGCCGTCGTCGACCTCATGACCCGCGCGCTGACGAAGGAGTGAGGAAGAGCGAGGCGCGGGGGCGGCTCGGGGGAAGGAGCTTTCTCGCGCCGCGCGCGCGCCTCGCCGTGCGCGAGCGTGTAAAGTGGCGGCGCGATGCACACGCGACCTCTCGTGAGTCTCCTCTCCGCGATCCTCATGTCGAGCGTCAGCTGGACGGCCTCTGCCCAGTACGGCGCGCCGCCCTACGGTCAGCAGGGCGGCGCGTACGGGGGCCAGTACGGCGCGCCGTATGGAGGTCAATACGGCGCGCCGTACGGCGGCTACGCCTATACGCCGCCGAAGAGCCAGCCCAAGTCGACGCCGCTCGAGGTCGGCTATCTCTACGCCACGTCCGTGGCCTACGGCGTGGGGACCGGCATCTGGTTCGACGCGCTCGTCGGCATCGACGATCCCGGGGTGCAGTTCATCGCGCCCGCGCTCCTCGGCGTCGCGGCGCCCGTCGGGGTCTACTTCCTCGACTCGCCGCCGATGCCGCGCGGCATGCCGTCCGCGATCGCCACCGGCATGGTGATCGGCGCGGGCGAGGGGCTCGGCGTCGCCTCCTACCAGTACGTCAGCGCGCGCAAGGGCGAGGAGTGGGGCTTCCTCGGGCTCGCCACCTCCGAGGTGATCGGCTCCACCGTCGGCGGCGCGCTGGGCTGGGGCTTTTACCATCTGCTCCGGCCCAAGCCGCAGACCAACATGCTCATCGCCTCGGGCGCGGTGTGGGGCTCCCTCGTCGGCAGCGCGTTCGGGGCCGCCGCCAGCAACGGCGGCTGGAGCGAGGCGAACGACAGCATCTCGCTCGGGGGGCTGATCGGGTTCAACGTCGCGACCGCGGGCGCCGTCGGCCTGTCGATCGCCTGGACGCCCTCGTGGAACCAGCTCGCGTGGATGTGGGGCGGCCTCGGCATCGGCACGGTGGTGTCGCTGCCCATCTACTTCGCGTACATCGGCAGCGATCACGACCCGCGCCGCGGCCTCATCGCCCAGGGCGCGGCGGGCACCCTCGGCATCGTGGCGGGCGCCTTGTTCCTCGGGAAGCCGGACCCGCGCGGCGAGGTCGCCCTGGACGAGCCGGAGGAGCGCGGCGATCCCCCGTTCGCGCGCGTGCTCGGCGGCGGCGTGGTGCCTTACCAGGGCGGCATGGGCGCCGTCGTCATCGGAGAGCTCTGGTAAGCCGCGGTGCGCAGGCCAACACGGCTGCATGGGGCCGCGGCGCGCCTGCTATGCTGCTGGCGATGCCGACCCTGAAGTATTTCGCCTCCGAGGGCGCGCCACGCCTGTACAGCGTCCACAAGCCGGTCACGACGATCGGCAAGGCGCTCGGAAACGACGTCGCGGTCGCGGGGGCCGGGGTGCTGGAGCATCACGCGCAGATCGTGTTCGACGGGCGCGACTTCGTGCTCGAGGAGTGCGAGCGCGACGGCGAGATCGCGATCAACGGCAAGAAGAAGCGGCGCGCGCGGCTGGTGCACGGCGACCGGCTCCAGCTCGGCTCGGTCGAGATCGGGTTCTCGATGTTCGCCGAGGCGCCGACGGTCCAGGAGCGGCTCCCCGCGTGCGACGGCGAGGCGGAGCGGCCCGCGCCCGCGCAGGGCTCGTCGGAGCTCGCGGGCGTCCGCAAGCTGTTCGCGTTCAGCGAGAAGCTCATCAACCGGCGCAGCGTCGACGAGCTCCTCGAGGCGATGCTCGACGACGTCATCGAGCTGACCCACGCCGACAAGGGCTTCCTGCTGCTCCTCGAGGGCGCGGAGGCGGCGGCCGACACGGCGGTCCGCGGCGGCGCCCCGGCCGCGGCCGCGGCCGGCGACCGCAAGCTCGCGGTGCGCGCGTCGCGCAACATCCGCAAGGAGGCCATCACCGACGCCGCCGGGGGGATCTCGGACAGCATCGTGCGGCAGGTCATCTCCTCGGGCCGCCCCGTGATCGTCTCCGACGCGCTCGCCGACACGCAGTTCGGCCGGAGCGACAGCGTCATCGCGATGAAGCTCTCGAGCGTGATGTGCGCGCCGCTCCTGTCGCAGGGCCAGATCATCGGCGCGCTCTACGTCGGCAACGACAAGATCAAGCACCTCTTCGATCGCGCCCAGCTCGACCTGCTCAGCATCTTCGCGTCCCAGGCCTCGCTCATCCTCCAGAACGCGATGCTCCTGAACGCCCTCCGGGCCGACAAGGCCAAGCTCGTCGCCGAGCTGCACGACAAGAAGTTCGGCGAGATCATCGGCGCCTGCCCGTCGATGCTCGAGGTGTTCCGCAAGCTCCAGAAGGTCGCGGCGACCGACATCAGCGTGCTCATCACGGGGGAGACGGGGACCGGGAAGGAGCTCATCGCGAGGGAGCTGCACCGGCGCAGCCCGCGCGAGGGCGGCCCCTTCGTCACCATCAACTGCGGCGCGATCCCCGAGAACCTCATCGAGAGCGAGCTCTTCGGCCACGTGAAGGGCGCCTTCACCGGCGCCATCGCCAGCCGCCCGGGCAAGTTCCAGGTCGCCGACAAGGGCACGCTGTTCCTCGACGAGATCGGCGAGCTCCCGCTGAACCTCCAGGTGAAGCTCCTCCGCGCCCTCCAGGAGCGGGTGGTCTTCCGCGTCGGCGACTCGAAGCCCGAGAAGGTCGACATCCGCATCGTCGCCGCCACGAACCGCAACCTCGAGGACGAGATCCGCGCCGGCAACTTCCGGGAGGATCTCTACTACCGGCTCAACGTCGTGAACCTGTGGCTCCCGCCGCTGCGCGAGCGGGGCGACGACGTGCTGATCATCGCCAAGGTCTTGCTCTCGAAGTACGCGGACGAGCTCGGCAGCCCCGTGCGCGGCTTCAGCCCGGCCGCCCTCGCCGCGATCAAGAAGTACTCCTGGCCGGGCAACATCCGGCAGCTCGAGAACCGCATCAAGAAGGCGCTGGTCCTCTGCGATCAGGCGCTCCTCGCCGTGGAGGACCTCGATCTCGGCCCCGGCGCCGAGACGGCGATCATGCCGCTCGAGAAGGCCAAGGAGGAGTTCCAACGGCGGTACGTGCTGGAGGCGCTCGAGCGCAACAACGGCAACCGCACGCAGACCGCCCGCGACCTCGGCGTCGACCCGCGCACCATCTTCCGCTACCTCGAGAAGGAGCAGAACCCGATGCCGAGCGGGGCCGGCGGCGTGGCCCGCGATCCGACCGAAGCGTGATGGAATACAACCCCGAAGGGCCCTTCGCAGATCCCTGTCCGACCAAGACCCGCGCCGATCTGGAGTGGGACCGCATCCTCGAGGCGCTCGCGGAGCGCTGCGCGTCGCGCGCCGGCAAGCGGCTCGCGCGGGCCCTGCCGTTCGCGTCGACGCGCGCCGAGGCGATGACGATGCTCGCGGAGGTGCGCGAGGCGGTCGAGCTCGCCCGGACCGGGGAGCCGGTGCCGGCGCGCGACGTCGCGGAGCTCGAGGACGCGCTCGACCGGGCGCGCATCGGCGCGTCGCTCGCCAACGAGGAGCTCCGCGCCGTGCTCGGCCTGCTCGAGGCCGCCCGGACCGCGCGGCAGTACCTGCAGGGCCGGCGCCAGATCGCGCCCGCGCTCTACGCGGCGTGCGCGACGAACCCGGAGCTCGACGCCGTGGCGCGCGAGCTCGCGTCGGCCTTCGATCCGGACGGCACGCTCTCGGATCGCGCCTCGCCCCGCCTGGAGGCGCTGCGCGCGGAGCGGCGCGCGGTGCGCGATCGGCTCGTCCGCCGCCTCGAGGACCTGATCAACAAGCACGAGGACATCCTCCAGGACCGCTACTGGACCGAGCGCGACGGGCGCTACGTGCTCCCGGTGCGGTCCGACGCGCACGAGCGCTTCCCCGGCATCGTCCACGCGACCAGCGCGAGCGGCGCCACCGTGTTCGTCGAGCCCCGGGTGCTCGTCGAGACCGGCAACCGGATGAAGATGGTCGACGCCGAGGTCGCGCGCGAGGAGCAGGCGATCTACGCGGCGCTCACCGCCCGCGTGGCCGAGGACATCGAGAGCGTCGCGGCCGCCGCCCGCGCGCTGGCCCACGCCGACGTGCGCGCCGCCGCCGCGCGGCTCGCGAAGGACCTCGACCTCACCTTCCCGGAGGTCCCCGAGGGCGCCTTCGCCGTGGATCGCGGCGCCTCCGAGGCCGCGGCGCGCCCGACCTCCATCGAGCTCGTCGGCGGCCGCCATCCGCTCCTCGCGCTCGACGGCGTGAAGGTGGTCCCGAGCGATCTCTCGATGAGCGCGGGCCGCGCGATGATCGTCTCCGGGCCGAACGCCGGCGGCAAGACGGTGGCCCTGAAGACGCTCGGCCTCGCGGCCCTGATGATCCGCGCGGGCCTGCCGGTCGCGGCGCGGGAGGGCTCGCGGGTCGCGCTCTTCGACGTCGTGCTGACCGACGTCGGCGACGACCAGAACCTCCACAAGAACCTGTCGACCTTCAGCGCCCACGTGAAGAACCTGGGGCGCATCCTCGGCGAGACGCGCCCCGGCGCGCTCGTCCTGCTCGACGAGCTCGCCGGCGGCACCGATCCGCGCGAGGGCGAGGCGCTCGCCGCGTCCGTGCTCGACTCGCTCTGCGCGCGCGGCGGCACCGTCGTCTGCACCACGCACTACGAGGGCCTCAAGGCGCTCGCGCTCGGCGATCAGCGCTTCGAGAACGCCTCGGTCGGCTTCGATCTCGCCACCATGAGCCCGACCTTCCGGCTCGTCGTCGGCGTGCCCGGCGCCTCGAGCGCGCTCGCCGTCGCGCGTCGGTTCGGCATCCCGGGCACCGTGCTCGAGCGGGCCGAGCGCTTCCTCACGAAGGAGGCGGTCACCTTCGAGCAGATGGTCGAGAAGCTCTCCGCCGAGCGCCGCGCGCTCGAGCTCGCGCGCGAGGACGCCGAGCGCGAGGCGGCCGCCTCGCGGGCGAAGCGGCGCGAGCTGGAGAGCGAGATCGAGCGGCTCCGGGACAAGGAGCGCGGCGTGCTCACGCGGGAGGGGGAGGCGCTGCTCGCCAGCCTGCGGCGCGCGCGCGAGGACCTCAAGGCGGCGCAGTCGCGGCTGCGCGGCAAGCCCACCGAGGAGGACCTGCGGGCGGCCGCGCGCGCCATGGATGCGGTGGGGCAGAAGACGTCGATCGGCGGCGAGCTCGAGCTCCGCCCGAAGGACGAGCCGCCGGCGCGGCCGGCGGTCGATCCGGCGGCCATCCGCGTCGGCGCGCGCGTCTACGTGCCCCGCCTGCGGGCCGAGGCCGAGGTGGTCGAGGTCCTCTCGGGCGGCCAGCTGCGGGTCGCCGCCGGCGCGCTCAAGCTCACGACCTCGATCGCCGAGCTGCGCGGCGCCGGCGCGCCGCCGGCGGCCCCGGCGCCGCCGCAGCGCCGCGTCGACCTGGACGCGGCGGCGGACCCCGACGTGCCGATCCAGACGGCGGACAACACCGTGGATCTCCGCGGCCTGCGCGCGCACGAGGCGGTCGCGATGGCCGAGCAGTTCCTCGACCGCTCGCTCGGCGCGGGCCGCCGGGTCACGTTCTTCGTCCACGGGCACGGCACGGGCGCCCTGCGCGACGCCGTCCGCGAGGCGCTGCGCGGGAGCCCCTACGTGGCGCGCATCCGCCCGGGCGGCCCCAGCGAGGGCGGCGACGGCGTGACGGTCGCGTGGCTGAAGTGGTGAGCGGCCGTCGCCGCGGCGCTCAGCGGGCCGCGGCGCTCAGCTGGCCGCGGCGCTCAGCTGGCCGCGGCGCTCAGCGATCCCGGTCGATGCGGCCGAGGTTCTCGGCGACCCGGTCGAGCACGCCGTTCACGAAGGCGCCGCTCTCCTCGCTGCCGTAGCGCTTCGCGAGCTCGACCGCCTCGTCGAGGATGACCGCGCGCGGCACCTCCGGGTGCTTCATGAGCTCCCACGCGCCGAGCCGGAGCACGTTGCGGTCGACCCGCGCCATCCGCTCGAGGCGCCAGTTCGTGCTCGCCTTGCGGATCGCCTCGTCCACGGCCGCGAGGTCCTTGGCGACGCCGTGCACCACCTCGTCCGCGTAGGCGCGCCCCTCTGGATCCCCCGGCGTCTCACGCCAGAAGGTCGCGACCACGCGGGACGCCGGGTTCCCGCCGGCCTCCAACGCGAACAGCATCTGCAAGGCCGCCTCGCGGCCTGTCGAACGCGCACCCATCGCTCAGAACCTTCGTCTACAGGCCGGCGGCGTCCAGCGACGCGCCGAGCGAGAGCATCTCGATCGCGCTGACCGCGGCCTCCCACCCCTTATTGCCATGCTTCGTGCCGGCGCGCTCGATCGCCTGCTCGATCGAGTCGGTCGTGAGGACCCCGAACGTGACCGGCACCCCGGTCTGGAGCGACACCGTCGCGATCCCCTTCGTGACCTCGGCCGCCACGTAGTCGAAATGCGGCGTCGAGCCCCGGATGACGGCGCCCAGGGTGATGATCGCGTCGACGCTCTTCTTGTGCGCGAGCCGCCCCACGATGGTGGGCATCTCCCACGCGCCCGGGACGCGCACGATGGAGGTCCGCTCGAGCGCGCCGCCGTGCCGCGCGATGGCGTCGAGCGCGCCCTCGACCAGGCGGTCGACGATGAAGTGGTTGAAGCGGCTCGCCACCACCGCGAAGCGCGCCCCCGGCGGGACCACCAGGTTGCCTTCGATCACCCTCGCCTGTGCCTGCCCGACCGCTTGATCTGCCATCCGCCGTTCCTCTCTCTCGCCGCGCTGGGTGCGCGGCCTTCGCGCTCGCGATCCTCGTCCGAGCGCCCTTGCTCTCCGCGCGACCCGGCGCGCCAGCGCACCTCGCGCGTCAGGCCTCGCCCTTCATCGACACGAGCGGCACCCGCTCGGTCACGGTGAGCCCGAACCCGGTGATCCCGACGATCTTCGGCTGGCTGTTCGTGAGGAGCCGGATCTGGTGCACCCCGAGGTCCGCCAGGACCTGCGCGCCGAGGCCGAACTCCCGCAGCGTCGACGGCTGCTGCGTCCGCACGACGGGGGCGCTCTCGTCGGGGCCGGGGCCCTTCAGCTGGTCCAGCTCGCGGCCCAGGTCCCCGCGCGACGGGATGTAGACGACCACCCCGACGCCGGCGCCCTCGATCGCGAGCAGCGCCTCGCGCAGGTTCGAGCCGCCGTCGAAGGGCGTCGAGCTGAAGAGGTCCGCGATGGTCGAGCCGGAATGCACGCGGCAGAGGATGGGCTCCTGCGTCGCGACCACGCCCTTCGTGAGGGCGAGGAACTGCCGCTGCTCGTTGATCACCTCGTAGACGTACGCGGTCCACTCGGTGCCCGTGAGGTCGAGCCGCAGCGTCCGGTCGCTCACGCGGCGGACCAGGCGCTCCGTCTGGAGCCGGTACTGGATGAGGTCCGCGACCGTCACGATCAGGAGGCCGTGCTTCGCGGCGAACACCTCGAGGTCCGGCATGCGGGCCATGCTGCCGTCGTCGTTCATGATCTCGCAGATCACGCCCGCCGGCCGCAGCCCGGCGAGCCGCGCGAGATCCACGGACCCCTCGGTCTGGCCCGTCCGCACGAGCACGCCCCCGCGGCGCGCCTTCAGCGGGAACACGTGCCCCGGCGTGACGAGATCCTCGGGCCTCGCGTCGCGCGCGCTCGCGACCCGGATCGTGTGCGCCCGATCGGCGGCGCTGATCCCGGTCGTCACCCCGGTGCGCGCCTCGATGCTCACGGTGAAGGCGGTGCCGAGCGGCGGCCCGTTGCGCCCGGGCGCCGACATCATCGGCAGCTCGAGGCGCGCGACCTGCTCCTCGTCGAGGGCGAGGCAGATGAGGCCGCGCCCGTGCATCGCCATGAAGTTGATCGCCTCGGGGGTCACCGCCTCCGCCGCCATGCAGAGGTCGCCCTCGTTCTCGCGGTCCTCGTCGTCGACCAGGATCACCATCTTGCCGGAGCGGATGTGGTCCAGCGCGGTGTTCACGCGGTCGAGGACCGCCTTGTCGATGGTCAGCCGGTGAGGCATCGGACCCCCGGAGGTCATGTCGTGGCCGAGCTTGCCGCTCGAGGCTGACAGGGCCTCACCAGAATCCCCCCGCGCGCAGCTTTGCGAGGAGTCGTTCGTCGTGATCCGCATTCTCTCCCGTATTTCCACGCTCTTCGCCGCGCTCGGCAGAGGCATCGCTGTCGCGCGCGTCCCTGCTCGAGAGGCTCTGCAAGCCGGCGATCGACGCGACCTGGAGCGTCCGCGCCACGTAGCGCGCGAGCACGTCAACTTCAAGGTTGACGGCCGCGCCGGGGCGGAGCTCGCCGAGGAGAGTCCGGCCGATGGTGTGCGGCACCAGCATCACATCGAACCACGTCTCCGCGGAGCCCGGCGCGGACACGGCGTTGAGCGTGAGGCTCGCGCCGTCGACGGCGATCGAGCCCTTGGGAGCGAGGAACGGCGCGAGATCGGTCGGCGCGCTCACCCGCATGCGGAGCGCGTCGCCGGCGCGCGATTGCTCGACGACGCGGCCGAGCCCGTCGACGTGGCCCAGCACCACGTGCCCGCCCATGCGGGCGCCGAGCGGCGTCGCCCGCTCGAGGTGGACGCGCGCGCCGACCGAGAGCGCGCCGAGCGTGGTGCGGGCGAGGGTCTCGGAGGACATGTCGCACTCGAACCCGCCGGGCGCGATGCGATCGACGGTGAGGCAGGCGCCGTTCACGCTCACCGACTCGCCGAGCGTCAGCGGCCCGAGGCTCGCCTCGATGAGGGCGCGGGCCACGGCGCCGCCGCTCCGGCGGCGGAGGACCCCGATCGTCTCGACAAGCCCGGTGAACATCGCCGCAGCCCCTCTGCCTATTCCTTCGAGGCGCGGTGCCCCTGGCTCGTCAGGAGCTTGTCGATGAGCCCCTGCGAGTAGCTCGACAGCTCGGTGAAGACGACCCCCATCCCCTGCGGATCGTCGTGCACGCGCACGACCTCGCCGACGCCCTCGATCGTCTCGATGTCGTCCATGATCACGGTGAACCGCAGGTTCACCTTCGTCCCGACGGCGAGCGGCGTCTTCGACCGCACGAACACGCCGGTGCGCGAGATGTTCGTCACGTACTCGTTGATGAACGCGTCATAGGACTCGAACTCCTTGTTGATGGTGACGCGCTCTTCCTTGCGTCCCGTCTTCGCGTCGATGCTCTCCGGAGAACCCTGATCGTCCGCCATGGCGCCTTACCTGCCTTGCAGATCGAACTGCTCGAGGTGGTACTCCTTTCGGGGCACGAGATCGATCCGGCGCTGGAACAGCCGCTCCGCCTCCTGCACGGCGATGCGCTCGTCGTTCTTCAGGAGGTCGATCACGGCCGGATGCGCGTTCACCACGACCGAGTAGCCGGGCAGGTTCATCCGCTCGCGCCGGATCTGCCGCAGGATCTCGTACGCGACGGTCTGCTTCGATTGCAGCTGGCCCGTCCCGTCGCAGTAGAAGCACGGCTCGAGGATCGTGCGCCCGAGGCTCTCGCGCGTCCGCTTCCGGGTCATCTCGATGAGGCCGAGATCGGAGATCCGGTTCAGCGTGGTCTTCGCCTTGTCCTTGGCGAGCAGCTCCTCGAGGCGGCGGCGCACCTTCTCGCGGTTCTGGGCGCGCTCCATGTCGATGAGGTCGAGGATGATCAGCCCGCCGATGTTGCGGAACCTGAGCTGATAGGCGATCTCCTCGACCGCCTCCAGGTTCGTGGTCAGGATCGTCTCCTCGAGGTCCTTCGACCCCTTGCCGACGAACCGCCCGGTGTTCACGTCGATCGCGGTGAGCGCCTCGGCCTGATCGATGATCAGGTGCCCGCCCGACGGGAGCGGGACCTTCCGCGACAGCGCGCGCTGGATCTCGTCCTCGATGCCGTACGCGTCGAAGATCGGCTCGGCCCCCTCGTAGAGCTCCACCGCGTCGGCGCGCTCGGGCATGAACATCTCGACGAAGCGCCGCAGCCGGATGTACTCCTCGCGGTCGTCGATCACGATCTTCTCGATGTCGTCGGTGAAGAGGTCGCGGGCGGTCTTCAGCACGAGGTCGAGCTCGGTGTAGAGCACCGCGGGCGCCCTCACGCCGCTCTCGCGCTTCTTCGCCACCTCGCCCCAGAGGCGCACGAGGTAGCCGACGTCGGCCTTGAGCTGCTTCTTCGTGAGGCCCTCGGCGAGCGTGCGCACGATGAGCCCACCCTGCGGCGGCTTCATCGCCTCGATGGCGTCGCGTAACCGGGAGCGTTCTTTCTCCGAGCCGATGCGCTTGGAGATCCCGATGTGATCGACCGTCGGCAGGTACACGACGTAGCGGCCGGGGAGGGAGATGTGGCTCGTGACCCTGGCGCCCTTCGTCCCGATGGGCTCCTTCGAGACCTGGACGATGACCTCCTGCCCTTCGCGGACGACCTCGCGGATGGGGGTCGATTTCGAGATGCGCGGCGGCTCGTTCTGCCAGCTGCGCGCGCTCTGCTGGCCGCGCGCGGCGCTCTTGCCCTTGCCGTCCCGCGCCTGCTCGCGCCCGCGCTCTCGCGTCCGCTGCTCGCCGCGCCCGCGCTGCTCGCGATCGCGTCCGTCGCGTCCGCCCTGCTGTCCACGTCCGCCCCGGTCGCGGGTTTCGCGTCCCTCGCGGGTTTCACGTCCCTCGCGGGTTTCACGTCCCTCGCGGGTTTCGCGTCCCTCGCGGGTTTCGCGTCCCTCGCGGGTTTCGCGTCCCTCGCGGGTTTCACGTCCCTCGCGGGTTTCGCGTCCCTCGCGGGGCGCCTCGCGCGCTTCCGTGGCGACGGCCCCCTCGGGCGCGGCGCTGATCCCCTCGATGTTGGCGCGCCGGTCGCGCGTTCGTCCCGAGCGGCGCACGCGCGCCTCGCGCCGCCCGCGCGCGCGCCCGTTGCGCGCCCGCGCTGCCGGCGGCACCTCGTCGCCCGGCGCTTCGGGCGCTGCTTTCGCGACGGCGCCCTCGGCGGCTGGCGACGCGCCCGCCTCCTGCCCGGACGGCCACTCGCCGGAGGCGCGCGCAGCGGGCTCCGCGGACGCGGTCTCTGCGGCGGCTTCCGTCTCCCCGCGATCCGCGGCGTCGCTCCTCGCCTCTTGGCGCTCCTCGGCCGCGCTCCACACGTCGGCGGCGTCCTCCGGCGGCGGCGAGGCCGGCTCGACGTCGTAGGCGGGCGTGTCGAGCTCGTCGTCGTCCTCGGCCTCGGCTTCCTCCGGCCCGGCGTCGTCGGGCCCTGACTCCTCCGGACCGGCCTCGTCGACGTCGCTGCCGCTGCCTGCCGCGACCAGCTCCTCGTCGTCGTCGTCGTCCGCGCCGTCGTGCTCGTGTCCGCCGTCGAGCCCCGGCACCGGCTCGTCGTCGGCCTCGTCGAGGGTCACCATCGAGCCCACGCCGGCGAACGCCTGGCCGGAGGGGCTTCCGAGCACGTCGAGCGCCGTGGGCAACTCGATCGGCACGTCGCTCGTTTCGTCGAGCGGGCTGTCCGCCTCGAGCGGGCTCTCGGCCTCGAACCCTTCATCGGCCCCGAAATCCGCCCCTTCGTGGGGCTCGTGGTGTTCGGCTGCCGCGTCGGGGCCTTCGGGCGCGGCCTCCTCTGCGCCGGATAGCTCGTGAACCTCGCTTTCTTCAGGCCCGGGCGCCTCGCTGGCGCGCGCGGCGCGGCCTCGGGAGGAGGCGCGCTCCTCTTCGGCAGGACGGCGGTGCCCAGCCAGGTATGCCTCGAAGTCGTCGGGCCGGATGAGGTCCTCGACGTGCAGGAAGGCGGCTCGCTCGAGCCCCACGTCGATGAACGCGGCCTGCATCCCGGGCAATACGCGGCTGACCTTGCCGAGGTAGATGTTTCCGAGCGTCCCCTTGGAGCTCTCCCGCTCGAGATGCAGCTCAGCGATGATCCCATTTTCGATCAGCGCGACGCGTGTCTCGCGGATGTCCACATTGATGACGAGAAGGTTCTTTCCCATGTCGGATGCCGCACATCGGCGGCGCCGCCAAGCGTTACCACGGGTTGCCCGAGCCATGAAGGCGCAACCCGGCGCGCGCTGCGCGATTGAGGGCGTCGGGGGGTCGCAGGTCGCCGAGGTGGTCCGGCCGCCAGCACGTGAGCTACCTCGCGTATCCGCGGCGACGCCCCGAGGCGCGGCGGTTGCTGCTGCCGGCCCCGGGGCGCGGCGGCGCCTGGGGCCGGACCAGCCCTGGCCGGGGGGCGCCGGACCGCGTAGCGGCGCCGGCTGAGGCGCCGGCGGCGGTGGGACGGGGCCCCAACCTGGGACGGGGCCCCGACGGGGCCCCAACCTGGGACGGGCGCCCCCGGGCGCCCCAACCTGGGACGGGCGCCCCCGGGCGCCCCAACCTGGGACGGCGGTGCCCCAACCCCGGACGGTGCCCCAACCCCGGACGGGCGCCCCCGGGCGCCCCAACCCGGGACGGGGCCCCAACCTGGGACGGCGATGCCCCAACCTGGGACGGTGCCCCAACCCCGGACGGGCGCCCCAACCCCGGACGGGCGCCCCAACCCGGGACGGCGGTGCCCCAACCCGGGACGGGCGCCCCGCAACCTGGGACGGCGAGGCCCCAACCTGGGACGGCGAGGCCCCAACCCGGGACGGGCGCCCCAACCCCGGACGGCGGCGCCCCAACCCCGGACGGGCGCCCCCGCCCCAACCCCGGACGGGTATTCCCAGCCGCGAGCGGCCGGCTCTTGCGCGGCCTCCGACCGCCCCCGTCCTCTCGTCCCCCCCGGGCATCCTGCCGCCGTCGCCTGCCGTGCTGCCTCGCGCACCGCCCCCCGCGCCGCATGGTCCCGGCCGGCCCAGGCGAGCCCGCGCCGAGCGCGCCTGTCTCGCGAATGCAGCCACAGCAGATTCCACGCAGGCTGCAGAGCCCGGGCGACGCCCGCCGTGCCGGCGGCCATACAAAAGCCGAAGGGGGCGGCCATCGGACGCCCCCTTCGGAGATGACCTGCTGCTGGTCAGCGCCTCACATCGCGCACAGCGGCTCTTCGGATGCACCGCAGCTATCGGCGCACTCCTGGCAGATCGTGCATTGGATCAGGGCGTCGAAGGCCTCCACGCCGTTCGCGTGATCCGTCCGGCACCCCTCGATGCACGTCTCCGGCTCTGCCTCGTCGCTGCACTTATCGACACACTGCGCGAGCTTCAAACAACCGCCTTGTTCTCTGTCGCTCACGCAGCTGTCGAGGGCCTCTTTGCACGGCCCATCCGTGGCGCACTTGTAGCAGCCCGAATTGTCGCTGCGGCCGCACTCGTCCGTCGTGTCATCACACGTCGGGATCCCTGTCGAGGAAGAGCTCGCGGCGCCCGCGCCTCCATCGCCGCCCGAACCGCCGCCGCCGGCCTCGCCGCCGTTGCCGCCGTTGCCGCCGTTGCCGCCGCTGGTGCCGGAGCCGCCGCTCCCGTTGCTGCTGCTGGTGGTGGTGCCGGTGTTCGGCGGGTCGGTGTTGTCGTCACCGCACGCCACGAGGGCGCAACCGGAAATCAAAAACGCAGCGAATACCCAAGATTTCATGCTCAATACCTCCACAGAACCCAGCCGACCCCTCATTCGTATACTCGGCGACCCCCCAACGCTCGGTATGCCCGCCAAACCACCCGTCCTCCTGCAACCGGCCCCCGGGTGCGCTTGTGCAGATCGTTGGTCAGAGAGAAGCATCGCGCGTGGAGAGCAAAGAAAAACAGCCACGCAAGTTGTTTTTACACGCTTGGGATCGGCCGCGCAACGGCGTCGCTCGATCCGGCTCCCTCCTTCCAAGGCGTTCTAAGCGGTTTTGCAGGCCGATCTCTCGCTGAGCCGGGCTCTCGTGGGGCTCCCCGTGGCCCCAAAATTCTACTAAAGCGGGATGTTTCCGTGTTTCTTCGCTGGGTTCTTGTCCCGCTTGTCGCGCAGGAGGTCGAGGGCCCGCGCCAGCCGAATGCGGAGCATGCGAGGGTAGATCACCTCGTCTATGAAGCCGAGCTCGGCCGCCTTGTACGGGCTCGCGACGTTCGTCTTGTAGTCCTCGACGAAGCGTGCGCGGGCGGCGGCCGGGTCCGCCGCCTGCTGGATCTCCCTGCCGTAGACGATGTTCACCGCGCCCTCGGGGCCCATGAGCGCGATCTCGGCCGTCGGGAAGGCGAGGTTGTAATCGGCCCGGATGTGCTTGGACGCCATCACGTCGTAGGCGCCGCCGTAGGCCTTGCGCGCGATCACCGTGATCTTGGGCACCGTGGCCTCGGCGAACGCATAGAGCAGCTTCGCTCCATGCGCGATGATCCCCCCATATTCCTGGTCGAGCCCCGGGAGGAAGCCGGGGACGTCCACGAGCGTGACGAGCGGGACATTGAAGCAGTCGCAGAACCGGACGAAGCGCGCCGCCTTGATGCTGGCCTTGATGTCCAGGCAGCCGGCGAGCACCTGGGGCTGGTTCGCGACCACCCCGACGGGCGCGCCCCCGATCCGGGCGAGCCCGACCACGATGTTCTGCGCATAGCGCGCGTGGATCTCGAGGAAGCGGCCGTCGTCGACCACGGCGCGCACGAGCCGCTTGACGTCGTACGGCCCGGGCGGCTCGATCGGGATCATCGTGTCGAGCTCCGGCACCTCTCGGTCGACGGGATCGACCGCGGCGCGTCGCGGCGGAGCCTCGGTGTTGTTCGAGGGCAGGAACGAGAGCAGCTCGCGGACCTGCGCGAGCGCCGCCCGGTCGTCGGGAGCGGTGAGGTGGCATAGGCCGCTCCTGGCGGCGTGGGCGGCGGCGCCGCCGAGGTCTTCCGCGGTGACGTCCTCGTTGGTCACCGCCTTGATGATCTCGGGGCCGTTGACGAACATGGTGCTCGTCCGCTCGGTCATCAGGATGAGGTCGGTGATGGCGGGCGAGTAGACGGCGCCGCCGGCGCACGGCCCGAGGATCGCGCTGATCTGGGGGACGACCCCGCTCGCGAGCGTGTTGCGGAGGAAGATGTCGGCGTACCCGGCGAGCGACTCGAGCCCCTCCTGAACCCGCGCGCCGCCCGAGTCGTTCAGCGCGATGACGGGGGCGCCCACCTTCATCGCGAGGTCCATCACCTTGCAGATCTTCGAGGCGTACGCGCCGGAGAGCGAGCCGTCGAACACGGTGAAGTCCTGCGCGAACACCACGACCTTGCGCCCGTCGACGAGGCCCCAGCCGGTCACGACGCCGTCGCCGAGGACCTTCCGCTCGTCCATGCCGAAGTCGGCGCACCGGTGGACCACGAACCGGTCGATCTCGACGAACGATCCCGGATCGAGGAGCAGGTCGATGCGTTCCCGCGCGGAGAGCTTGCCGGCCTCGTGCTGCTCGGCGACGCGATCGCTCCCGCCCCCCTCGAGCGCGCGGCGGTTCATCTCGTCGAGACGAGCGAGCGCCGGACGCCCCAGGGCCGCCGAATCAGCCATGCCGCGCCCTACCACGGCTCCCCCCGGGGATCGAAACACCGTCGCGCGACAGCGGGCCAGCGCGGCGGCGGGCGGGCATGAGGGCGGAGCGGCGGAACGGCGCGACCGCGGCGGCGGACGGCGCCGCGGGGGACGGGCCCACCCGCTGGTACGACAACGACGACAATGGGCGAGGTCGTCGGAAATGTGCCCGATGTGCGGGAGGCGCGAGCCGGCGGCAAGCACGCGAGGGGCGGCGAGGGGCGGGGCACGAGGCGCGAACCGCGGAGACGCGCGGGACATGCGACGAAAAATGACCGGGCCCGGACGCCATCCGCCCTACTCTCTTGCACAGGCGAGGGGACACCACGTAACCTGGGCAGCGCCCATTTATCGCTGGTAAATGCAGGAATTTCCGACACATAGAGTCTGTGAGGACCGGGGCGCGCGGGCGGCCTTCGCCGCTCCGGCCCTGCCGCGTCGCGACTTCCAACGGGGCAGCTCAGGCCGGCGTGGCAGCAGAGCGGTCGCCTGCCACGGCGGCTGACGTGCGCCGCCTCGTGGGACGCGCACCGAGCGGCGGCACCGGCAGCCCTGCATCCGCCGCGGGAGCGCTGCGCCCTCGCAGCGCGCGCCGCCTTGCGCTCAGCGGTCCCAGCGTGGCCTTCCGCCTCGCGTCGCGCGGTGAGATCGTTTCGGACGAGAGGTCGCTCGAGTGAAGCTCGCTCAGACTCGCGAGGCTCGTGCCCTGGCCGTCGCCGCCGTGGCGCGAGGGCTCATCGAGCCCAACGCCCTTTGGGACATGGCCTGCCGATGGACCCTCGGCGGCGCGTCGACGCCCCAGGAGCTCTTCGAGGGGATCCTCACGCCGGAGCAGCTGGCAACGCTGCCGGAGCTGCTCGCGCAGGAGGGGCGCAGCCCGTCGGCCGCGCGCGCCCTCGCGCCGCAGCAGGAGGGGCGCAGCCCGTCGGCCGCGCGCGCCCTCGCGCCGCAGTTCGAGGATCCGGACGCGCTGCGCTTCGACACGCAGCGGGAGATCGATCTGCCCGGAGAGGAGGTGGTGGCCGATTTCCCGACGCTCGCGACCTCCGCCACGCGCGCCGTGAACGCCGGCGGCAGCCGCTACGAGGTCGGCGAGGCGCTCGGGGCCGGGGGCGCCGGGAAGGTGGTGAAGGCGCGCGACCGGGAGATCGGGCGCGTGGTGGCGCTGAAGACGCTGAAGCCCGGGGCCGAGGCGGACTCCGCGGTGGGCAACCGCTTCCTGACCGAGGCGCGCATCACGGCCCAGCTCGAGCACCCGAACATCATCCCGGTCTACGACCTGGGCACGCTGCCGAACGGCCAGCCCTACTACTCGATGCGGGTCGTCAAGCGGCAGAGCCTGCAAAACGTGCTGACGAACCCCGAGCTCCGCAAGCAGTGGCCGCTCGTCCGGCTCATCGGCGCGTTCGTGCAGATCTCGCGGGCGCTCGCCTACGCGCACCGGCGAGGCGTCGCGCACCGCGACATCAAGCCGGAGAACGTGCTGCTCGGCGACTACGGCGAGGTGTACCTCGGCGACTGGGGCAACGCGAAGCTGCTCTCGAGGGCGGAGGTGAGCGAGCCGATCAGCATCGACCCGGGCGGGCAGGACTTCGGCCGGAAGCGGCACGAGGCGGTCGCGAGCGCGCTCTCGGGCACGCCCGGGTACATCGCGCCGGAGCAGATCCGCGGGGATCAGAAGCGGATCGATCACCGCGCGGACATCTTCGCGCTCGGCGTGGTGCTCTACGAGATCCTCACCGGCGAGCACCCGTTCGACGCGCCGACCGTGCTCGCCGTGATCCTCGCGACGCAGACGCGCGACCCCAAGCCGCCGCGCTCGATCTCGCCGAGCTGCCCGCTCTTGCTCGAGGACCTCTGCCTGGCGATGCTCGCGAAGGATCCCGATCAGCGGCCGCCGACCGCCGACCGCGTCGCGGCGGAGGCCGAGGCGTTCCTCGAGGGCGCCAAGGAGCGGATGCGCCGCCGCGAGGAGGCGATCAAGCTCTGCGAGCTCGCCAAGGCCCCGCTCGAGCGCGACCGGCGGCTCGACGGCGAGCGCGAGCGGCTCGTCGAGGAGGCGCGGCGGCTGCTCAAGGACGTGAAGGAGTACGAGCCGATCGAGCGCAAGCGGGCCGGCTGGCAGCTCGAGGACAGGGCGGCCGGGGTCGAGCGCGAGCAGGCGCGCGCCGCGGCCGAGGCGATCGATCTCTACACGAAGGCGCTGGCGTACGATCCGGACCTGGTCGAGGCGCGCGCCGGGCTCGCGGACCTCTACTGGTCGCGCGCGGTGCGGGCGGACCAGGAGCACCAGCACGCGGCGCGCATCTACCACGAGGCGCTCGTCGCGGAGTTCGACGTGGGCCGCTACGCCGCGCTGCTCACCGCCGACGCGGTCCTCTCGGTCGACTCGTCGCCGCCGGGCGCCAGCGTCCTCGCGTACCGGTACGTCGAGAAGGACCGCATCCTCGTGGCGAGCGACGAGCGCGCCCTCGGCCGCACCCCGCTCCGCGAGGTGCACCTCAAGCCGGGCAGCTACCTCTTCGTCCTGAAGCGCGCCGGCTACCGGGACGTGCGCTACCCGCTGCTGCTCAAGCGGGGCACCCATCACCGCGTCGAGGTGAACCTCTACACCGACGCGGAGATCGGCGAGGGGTTCGTCTACATCCCCGGCGGGACGTTCATCGCCGGCGGCGACGCGCAGGCCTATGATCCGCTCCGCCGCGCCGAGCTCCACGTCCCCGACGTCGCGATCGCCAAGTTCCCCGTCACCTTCCGCGAGTACTGCGAGTTCTTGAACGAGCTCGAGACGCGCGATCTCGATCTCGCGCTCAAGCGCGCGCCGCACGGGACGCGCGGCTCCGAGGGCTACGTCGCGCGGCCGGCCAGCGGCGGCGGGTGGGAGCCGCTGCCCACCGTCGTCGAGGGCGACGCGCAGAAGCGGTTCCCGGCCGAGGAGGGGCACCTCTGGAACCTGCCCGTCATCCTCATCGACTGGTTCGACGCCGTGGCCTACTGCCGCTTCCGGAGCGAGCGCGACGGGATCGAGGTCCGGCTCCCCACCGAGCTCGAGTGGGAGAAGGCGGCGCGCGGGACCGACGGCCGGTTCTACCCGTGGGGGGATCATTTCGATCCCACGTTCTGCCTGATGCGCTCGTCGCGGCCTTTCCTCGCGCAGCCGGAGCCGGTCGGGACGTTCCCCATCGACACCTCGCCCTACGGCGTGCGCGACATGGCGGGCGGCGTGCGCGAGTGGGTCGCCGACGTGAACGGCGAGAAATCGTGGACGGAGACGTCGCGCGAGATCGAGTCGACCGCCGACGCCGGCAGCGACGCGCCCCCGTGGCGCATCGCCCGCTCGGGGAGCTGGGCCGCGGACTCGCAGCAGTGCAGGAGCGCGTCGCGCACCCGCTTCTTCGGGGTCACGCGGGCCCTGAACCTGTCGTTCCGGATCGCGAAGCCGCTCTCGCGCGGCCCGGGCCGCTGAGCGGGCCGCTCAGCCGCCGGGCTGCGGCGGGGGGTCGACGTACTCGACCTCGACGCCGCGGTGGGTGCGGAGCACGGTGCGCCCGGGCCGGCGATCGACGACGTAGTCGGGGCCGACGGGCACCTTGCCCATCCCGCCCGGGGTGTCGACGATCAGCTTCGGCAGCGCGATGCCGGTGAGCCGTCCCTGGAGCTGCTCCATGAGGGAGATGCCGGCCGCGAGCGGCGTGCGCAGGTGCGCCGTGCCGCGCACGGGGTCCATCTGGAGCAGGTAGTACGGGCGCACGCGCCAGCGCACGAGCCCCCGGAAGAGCGCGGCCAGCGTCGTCGCGTCGTCGTTGATGCCGCGCAGCAGCACGGTCTGGTTCATCACGGGGAAGCCGTTGTCCACCAGCCGCTTGCAGGCGCGCTCGGCGGCGGGCGTGAGCTCCTTCGGGTGGTTGAAGTGCGTCATCACCCAGAGCGGATGGTGCGGCCTGAGCGCGCGCACGAGCTCCGCGGTGATGCGCTGCGGCAGCGTGACCGGCACGCGCGTGGCGATGCGGATCGTCTCGACGCTCGGGATCTGCCGCAGCCGGGCGATCAGCCGCACGATGCGGTCCGTCGAGACGGCCAGCGGATCGCCGCCGCTCACGATGACGTCGCGCACCTCCGGGTGCGCGTCGAGGTAGGCCATGGCCGGCGCGAGGCGCTCGAGCGCCACCGCGCCGCCGCCGTCGCCGACCATGCGCGAGCGGGTGCAGAACCGGCAGTACACCGCGCAGCGATCGGTCGCGAGCAGCAGCGCGCGATCCGGGTACCGCTGCACGAGGTGGGGCGCGACCTCGTGCGCGACCTCGCCGAGCGGATCGACCAGATCCCCGGGCACCTCGGCGGCCTCGTCGGCGAGCGGCACGCACTGACGGCGGATCGGGCACGCGGGGTCGCTCTTGTCGCAGAGGCTCAGGTAATACGGGGTGACGCGGATGGGCAGCCCGGCGTTCTCGGCGCGCCGCGCGCCCGCGAGCTCGTCCGGCGTGAGCGACAGCGCCCCGTGCAGCTCGTCGGCGCTCGAGAGCGCGTGGCGCAGCTGCCATGTCCAGTCGCTCTGCCGCGCCCTCGCGCGGGCCGGTCGCGCGCCCTGCTGATCGCCCGCGGCGGGCGCCGCGGGGCGCTCCGGCGGCGCGACGGCGCGGGCGTCAGCGCCGTCGTCGCTGGGCCGCCGGGTCAGCTGCGCCGGGGCGACGAGCGCGCTACTTGCCCGCATCGCTCGACGGGGGCGCGGCGCCGCCGGCCTGCTCCGGCTGCGGCGCGCTGGGCTTCGCGAGATCGGGCTGCGGCGCGCTCCCGGGCTGCGTGAGCTGTTGCGGCAGCTTCACCGAGGAGAGCGCCGCGTCGTTGATCTCGACGGGGAACTTCTTCCGCAGCTCGTCCTCGAGGGCGCGCTCCTGCTCCTGCATCTTCTGCTGGAGGAGCGCGACGCGGATCGAGCGCTCGGCCTCCGCGAGCGCGCGCCGGTGCCCGCCCGTGAGCCCGCTCAGGCGGACGACGTAGAACCGGCCGTCGGCCTCGACGAGCTCGTCGCTGATGCCCCCCACGCTGGCGATCCGGAAGACGGCCGCGCGGACCGGCTCCGGGACCTGCGGGTGAGCGCCGCGCGGATCGCCGGGCGGGCTGACGATGCCGAGCTCGCCCGCGAGATCGAGCGGCGGCGCCTTGCTCCTGTCCTTCGGCGCGCTGAGCGAGTGCTTGAGGAAGAGCTCTCCCCACGCGCTGCTGCTCCCGGCCTTCTGCGCCTCCTTGAGGACCTTCTCCCCGAGCGCCCTGTCGCCGACCACGATGGCGGAGACGCGCCTTCGCTCGGGCTCGCTGAACTTGTCGGCGTTCGCCTCGTAGTACGCGCGCACCTCGGACGCCGGGATGTCGGCCGGCGCGGGCAGGCCCTTGCGCGCCTGGGCGATCATCGCCTCGCGGAGGATCTGCCGGATCGCGTCCTCGACCGCGGCCTCCTTGTCGAGGCCGCGGCGCTTCGCTTCCAGCGCGAGCAGCTCCGCGTCGATGATCTCGCTGAGCAGCTCGCGGCGCCGCTCCTTCGTCTGGTAGCGGAGCCGATCGAACTGGTCCATTCGCTCGAGCGTCCTGCCGAAGTCGCCGAGGGTGATCACCCGATCGCCGATCTTCGCGAGCACGCGCGCCGACTGCTCGGCGCTGAGCCCGAGGACCGGCTCCCCCGCGTCCGCCGGGACCTGGAGGGCGGGCTCATCGCAGCTCGCGACGAGCGCGGCGAGCGAGATGGCGAGCAGGGGTCGGCGCACCGGAGCTCGGATCATTGCTGGCTCGGGGTCTAGCACGGTTTCCTCGCGGCTCGAGGGCGCGCCGGCCTGGCTCGCGCCGGCGGGCGCCTCGGTTCGTCGCCCGCGGCGAGGCGCTGCGGGCCGATCGAGCGCGCGCTCAGTCGACGATCGTGCCGATCTCCTCGCCCCTGCACACGCGGAGGATGTTGCCGCGGGTCATGAGCTTGAACACCCGGATGGGCATCTTGTTCTCGCGGCAGAGGGTGACCGCGGTCGAGTCCATGACCCCGATCCTATCGGCGAGGAAGCGGTCGTAGCTCAGGTGCGCGAACATCTGCGCGCCCTCGTGGCGCACGGGATCGCGGTCGTAGATGCCCTCGACCTTGGTCGCCTTGAACAGCGCCTGCGCCTGGATCTCCATCGCCCGCAGCGCCGCCGCCGTGTCGGTCGAGAAGAACGGGTTGCCCGTGCCCGCGGCGAAGATGACGATGCTGCCCTTCTCCAGGTGACGCATCGCCCTGCGGCGGATGTACGGCTCGGCGACCTGCCGGATCTCGATCGCGGTCATGACGCGCGTCGGCACGCCCGTCTTCTCGAGCGCGTCCTGCAGGGCGAGCGCGTTGATGACGGTGGCGAGCATGCCCATGTAGTCGCTCTGGGAGCGGTCCATGCCCGCGCTCGCGCCCTTCAGCCCGCGGAAGATGTTGCCTCCGCCCACGACGATCCCGATCTGCACCCCCATCCGCTGGAGCTCGGCGATCTCGCCGGCCACGTGGTGGAGCGTCTCGGGGCGTATGCCGAACCCCCCTTCTTGGCCGCAGAGCGCCTCGCCGCTCAGCTTGAGGACGATGCGACGGTATTTCAGCCCTGGGGCCGGACGGGGGGGAGGGGGAAGGAGGGAATCCTGCTCAGCGGCCACGGGGGCACCTCGTAGCCGGGACCTGCGTCGAGGGCAACGAGCAACGTGCGCCGCCGACGGGCGAGCGGAGCGATGCGGCAGCGCGCCGCGGCGCCGCAGAGCCGCGGAGCCGCCGAGCGGCATGTACCTTGCGCTGGCCGGAGCAGGGCGCTACTCTCGGCCCCCCTATGGCGCGTGTGACTGTGGAAGACTGCCTCGAGCGCGAGGAAAACCGTTTCGCTCTCGTCGTGCTTGCGGCCAACCGGACGCGGCAGCTCATGAAGGGCTCGGACGCCCTCGTGAAGACGAAGAACAAGCCTGCCGTGACCAGCCTTCGGGAGATCGCGGCGGGCAAGGTGCACTTCCACCGGAGCTCCCACGAGGTCGTGTCCGAGTGGCTCCAGCAGATGAACGCTGGCGGCCAGCGCTGAGGGCGCATCGGGCGAGCGTGCTCTCATGACGCACGCCTCCGTCGGCCCGGCTTCTCGGGGCGCTCCCGCCCGAGTGCCAGCGCTGCGCTCGATCCGTTGCTTCCCATGAAAGGTGCGGCCACGCCCAGGTCGAAGCGGCCTTTGCGCTCCGGCCAGCGTCGCGATCCGGAGCTCGAGGCCGGGACGTCGGCCCACTACGAGGACCCGGCGTACTACGCGAAGACGTACGCGCGCCGGCAGGACGACGTCCGCTACTACGTCGATCTCGCCGTGGCGTCCGGTGGGCCGGTGCTCGAGTACGGCTGCGGCAACGGGCGGATCACGCTGCCCGTCGCGAGGGCGGGGGTCCGGATCACGGGCGTGGATCTGTCGGCGCCGATGCTCGGCGATCTGCGCGCACAGCTCGGGCGGGAGCCGCGCGGCGTCTCGTCTCGCGTGAGCGTCCGGCGAGGGGACATGCGGGCGCTGCGGCTCGGGCGCCGCTTTCCGCTCGTGATCTGCCCCTTCAACGCGTTCCTGCACCTGTACACGCGCCCGGACGTCGAGCGCTTCCTCGCGCGGGCGCGCGAGCACCTGACGCCGCGGGGCGAGCTCGTCTTCGATGTGTCCATGCCCGAGCCGGCCGAGCTCGCGCGCGATCCGGATCGCGCCTACGCCACGCCGCGCTTCCGGTATCCCGACAAGGACGGCCCTGGCACGGTCGTCCGGTACACGGAGCGGTTCGACTACGACAAGGTCCGGCAGCTCCTGTTCGTGTCCATGGAGTTTTCGCCCGTCGACGGCGGCGAGCGCTGGATGACGCCGCTCGCCCATCGTCAGTTCTACCCGCAGGAGCTCGAGGCCTTGCTCCACTACAACGGCTTCGAGATCACGGCGCTCCGCAGCGACTTCTCCGCAGCGCCGCCCGACAACCAGACGAGCATGCTGCTCTATCACTGCCGGCCCCGGCGCTCTGTTCGCCCCGGCCGCGCTTGAGCGCCGAGCGGCCGCGACGCGGACGGGCGTCCGAGGGAAGACCAGGACCGCAGGTCAGCGCCAGAGCCATGCGCGATCCCGCCTCGCGGCGGCGGGTCGCCGTCGCACGAGCACGCGCCGGACGTGGCAGCCGCGCGCGTCTACCAGATCGAGGGCCGCGCGCGTCGCGCGCGGATCGCGCGTCGCTCTCAGACGCCGATGTAGAGCCGGTGGGCGAAGTTGCGCTCGAGCTTGGCGCGCAGCACCTTCTCCGCCGCCGTCTCGATGTCGTACTCGACGCGCTTGAACTCGAAGCGCTTCGTCTCGCTGTCGTAGATCGTGTAGCTCGCGCGGTTGTCGTAGTCCCGCGGCTGTCCGACCGACCCGACGCTCACGATGTACTTGCGCCCCTGCTCGAGCTGGAAGTCCACCGCCGGGAGCTCCTCGACGCTGTTCGGCGTGAGCGCGAACACCTTGCAGAGGTGGGAGTGGCCGATCAGCGTGATGTGACCGAGCTCGTTCCACATGGGGAGGCACTCGCGCGCCTGCTCGGGGGCGAAGATGTACTCGAACTCCTCGAGCCGGACGGGCGACCCGTGGCAGAGGTCGACGTTGATGTCCGTCAACTTCTCCTGGTACGTCAGGCTCCGGAGCCACGCGGCGTTCTCGGAGGAGAGCATCGCTGCGTGCGTGTCGAGCGCCTGCCGGGCAGCCTCGTAGTAGTACGAGTAGTCCATCCGACCTGCGACGGCCGCATCGTGGTTGCCGAGGATCGTCTTCTTGGCCACCTTCCGGACGAGGTCGGCGCACTCATTCGGCGAGCCGCCGTAACCGACCGTGTCCCCGAGGCAGTAATAGACGTCGATGCGTTCGTGGCGGTAGGACTCGAGCACAGCGCTGAGCGCCTCGTAGTTGGCGTGCGTATCGCTGAAGATCCCGAGTCTCATTTCGACGCGAGGGCGGAGCTTAGCACGATGGCCTCGACTTCCGTTAGGAATTCAAACCCGAATCCACGGCCGGGCTGGTCAGGGCGGGGCTCAGGGCGACCGGCTTTCCGGAGCAGCTTCGGCGGCCCATGCTTCCGCTGCGCCGGCACCCCCTTCGAGCTGGAGTGAGGGCCGGCGGCGTTCCCGTTCCATCCCAACGATCCGAACGATCCGACCCGACGACCCCGGCCGGACGACCCCGACAATCCTGAAGAAGTCACAGGAGCTGTCTGGATCGTTGCGACCACCGAGCCTGCGGAGGCGCTTGCTGAGTCGCTCCCAGCACGACCACGTTGACGAGCGGCCACCCGCACCGGAGAAGGATAGCGTGGAGCCCATGGATACCAAACAGAACGGTGCAGGGTCCTCTCCGATTTCTCCGGAGCGGCCGGCCGAGCCCGCTCCGTCCGCTGCAGCTGTCGCGCCGCCGCCGCCCGCCGTGGAGGATCTCGCCGAGGGGTGCGTGCGGTTCGTGGAGCGCGCTCTGGGTGTACGGCTTGACTATCGGCCGGAGACCCTGCCCGTGCTCGACCACTACCTGGAGCAGGCGCGTGGGGCGACGTCGGAGAGGGTCGAGGCGTTGCCGGTGGTCGCTCACATGGCGGGCGTGTACTTCGGCGAGGTCATCCGGCGCCGGCACGCGTCGTGGTGGCGCATGGACGGCGAGGACCCGACCTACTGGCAGCTGGAGTTCGAGTCCGTCTACCTCGCGTTCAGCCCGGTGCTCTTCATCCGGGAGGCGCTCACGCGCGGCCGCGCCGGCGAGGCCGCGCGCGACCTGGCCGAGGACTCGCTGAGCGGCGATCCGGCGGCGCTCGAGCTGGAGGAGGAGGACCGCGAGGCGGTCGCCGCCAGGCTCGCGGAGCTGCCGCAGGTCTCCGAGGACGAGTACTACGCCCCGTCGACGCGGCTCGAGGTGATCGACATCGCCATGGACGCGATCCGCTCGCGCCGGCTCGCGGCCGGCGAGGAGACGGACGCCGCGCTCGAGCCGGGCGACTACGAGCGCGGCGACGGCTGATCCCGGTGTCGCCGCGCGCGAGCGGCGCTCCCGCGCGCGGCGGCGTCACGAGGCGCGCCGCCGATCGCCGCGCGGCGCGTGGGACGTGCTCAGGAGGTGGCGACCGGTGATATCGTCGCCGTCGTGTTGTGGGTCCTCTTCGGGCTGTTGCTCCTCATCTCGTGGGCGGCGTACTTCACCTTCGGGCTGTCCACCGCGGTCCCGATCGCGACGAGCGTCGTCATCGCGCTCTCCGCGGTCGCGCTCTTCGTGTTCCGCCGCGTCAAGGCGGGCCGCGCCGCGTCTGCCCTGGAGCGGGCGATCGTCCAGCAGGGGGCGCAGCAGGCGCTCAACGCGCGGCCCGAGCGGCGCGCCGAGATCCAGGAGCTCCAGCGGCAGGTCCAGGGCGGCATCAGCGCGCTGAAGACCTCGAAGCTCGGCAAGGGCAAGAAGCACGGCAGCGCCGCGCTCTACTCGCTGCCCTGGTACGTCATCATCGGCCCGCCGGGGGCGGGGAAGACGACGGCGCTGAAGCACTCCGGCCTGGTCTTCCCCTACGCGCACCCGAGCAACGGCGGCGGCGTACGCGGCGTCGGCGGGACGCGGAACTGCGACTGGTGGTTCACCAACGAGGCGATCCTCCTCGACACCGCGGGGCGCTACACGACCGAGCAGGACGACCACGACGAGTGGATCGCGTTCCTGCAGATGCTCCTCAAGCACCGCGCCCGCCGTCCGCTCAACGGCATCCTCGTCGCCGTGAGCGTGACGGACGTCATCGACGCGAGCGAGCAGCACATCGAGCAGATGGGGAAGAAGCTCCGGGCGCGCATCGACGAGGTCATGACGCAGCTCCACATGGTGCTGCCCGTCTACCTCCTGTTCACCAAGTGCGATCTCATCGCGGGCTTCTCGGAGTTCTTCGGCGACATGCGCAAGAGCGACCGCGCCCAGGCGTGGGGGGCGACGTTCAAGCTGAGCGCGGACAAGGCCGACCCGGGGAGGCTCTTCGACGCCGAGTTCGACGCCCTGGCGAAGCAGATCCACGGCCGCGCGCTGAAGCGGCTCGTCATGGAGCGCAGCCGGGAGGTGCGCGAGCGCGTCTACCAGTTCCCGCTCGAGTTCTCGGGCATCCGCCGGAACCTCTCCGATCTGGTCTCGACCGTCTTCATGGTCAACGCGTTCCAGGGCACGCCCATCTTCCGCGGCTTCTACTTCACGAGCGGCACGCAAGAGGGCAGGCCGCTCGACCGTGTGCTCCAGCGCATGGGCCAGGCCATGGGCATCCGCACGCACGAGGCGGCGGCTCAGCAGAACGTGGAGTCGAAGAGCTACTTCCTCCACGACGTGTTCATGAACGTCGTCTTCCCGGACGGCGACATCGCCGCGAGGAGCGCGAGCGAGATCCGGCGCCAGCGCATCGTGCGCGGCGCGATCAGCGCGGCGGCCGCGACCCTCGGGGTCATCCTCGCGATCCCGAGCGTGGTGTCGTTTGGCAACAACCGCGAGTTCCTGCGCGCGGTCGAGGCCGACGCGCGCGCCGTGAGCGCGCTCCGGTGGGAGGACACGCGGCCGCTCTCGGACAAGCTCGCCGCGCTCAGGCCCGCGCTGGATCGGCTGCAAGAGATCGACAGGGCGCGCGACGAGGGGCCGCCGGACGGGATGGGCTGGACGATGTTCCAGGGCGAGACGGTCTACCCCCCGCTCTTGCACGTCTACGTCGCGAGCCTCCAGAACGGCTTCGTGATCCCGTGCAAGCAGCGGCTCGAGGACCGCCTCAAGCTCGCGAAGGGAGACCACTACCTGCGCGAGCGGAACGACCTCAAGCTGTACCTGATGCTGAGCGACGTCGAGCACCTCGACGTCAACTGGGCCAAGGACAGGCTCACCTCGCTCTGGGCCGAGGTGCTCCGGTCGACGTCGAACCTCAACGAGAGCGACCTGAAGAAGCAGATCGAGCCGCACGTCAGGTACTACCTGTCGCTCATCAAGCAGAAGAGGGTCACGCCTGTCGCGCCCAAGGCGGAGCTGGTCGCCAGCGTGCGCGCGACGCTGCAGGCCGTGCCGGTGCGGAAGCGCTACTACGACTTCTTCGTCAACTCGATCATCGAGGAGAAGTACGACGAGACGGGCGACAACAGCCGCGCGAACCGCAAGTACCCGCCGCTCACGCTGGCCGACATGTTCGCCGACCGCGCCGACGTGCTGAAGGTCATCAGCAGCAAGCAATTCGCCAAGGAGAAGCGCTGGAAAGAGGTCGACGGTCCGTACACCGAGAGGGGGCACTTCGAGGTGCTCGACAAGATCAGCCAAGGCGCCGATCTCTTGAGGGCAGAGGAGTGGGTCGTGCCGCTCGCGCCCGGAGAGAGCGCCGCGATCGACAAGGACCTGGACGGCCTCGCGGCCGACTACGACGCCCGGTACATCGCGCAGTGGACCGACTGGATGGCGGACCTGACCGTGCGGATGCCGGCCAACCTCAAGGAGGCGAAGGAGCTCTACATGGAGCTCGCCAAGCCGGACTACCCGTACCTCCGCATCCTCCGCGCGCTCGAGGACAACACGCAGTGGAAGCGGGATCGCAGCGCGATCGAGGACTCGGGCTTGCTCAAGCTAGGGAAGCAGCGCGTCGAGAGGAAGATCGAGCAGAAGACGAGGTTCAAGGTCCCCATCGACGTAAAGCTCATCCGGAACCGCCCGAGCCCGGTCCCGGACGAGTTCAAGCGGACCGTCGAGTTCGGCGTTCCCACTGCGCCGAGCGGCTCCGCGCCCATCACGGACACGCCGCTGGCGCGGTACATCTCGCTGCTCAGCTCCCTCCGCGACGAGATCCAGCGGCTCGAGGACGTGAACCCCAACGTCGACGCGCGCCTCATGGCCGAGCGGCTGGTCGAGGCGATACGGCAGGCGGACGCCCTCCTCCAGCCCTTCGACGAGCGGGCCAAGACGCTGCTCCGGCCGCTCTTGCTGACCCCGCTTCAGGTGGTGGCCGCGCGGCTGCCGCCGCTCTCGGCTACCTCCCGCTTTCCCACGGCGCCTTCGGCCGCGCCGCGCTGAGCGGCGCCGCTCAGACCTCGATGCGGATCTCGTCGCGGCCTGGCTCCACCGCGCCGGTCGCGGGGTCGAACGTGAGGACCATCTCGACCGCGTCCTCGCCGTTGTCGCTGTAGTACCGGGGGCGCACGCCCATCGCCGTGAAGCCGAGCTTCCGGTAGAGCCGGATCGCCGCCCGATTGGACCGGCGCACCTCGAGCAGGACCAGCCGCACGCGCTGCTCCTGCGCGTACTCGAGCGAGCGGCGCATCAGCGCCGTCGCGAGCCCGCGCCGCCGCGCGGTCGGGCAGGTGGCGACGTTGAGCACGTGCAGCTCGTCGGCCACGTGCCACGCGATCAGGAAGGCGAGCGCGCGCCGCTCCTCGCGCGCGATCCAGCACCGCGTCCAAGGGCGGCGCAGCTCCTCTCGCGCGGAGAACTGCGGCACGTCGAAGGCCGCGGACGCGACCGCGTCGATCTCGTCGAGCGCGGCGTCGTCGGCGGACTCGGCCGTCAGCTGGCTCAGCGAGGGCGCGCTCTTCGCCGCGTCGCGCCTCACCTCGCCACCTCCGTGGGGCAGCCGGAGACGATCTGCACCTGCCCGACCCGCCCGCTCTTGAGCTTCTGGCACGCGTCCCCGAGGAGCTCGACGACCGCGGGGGACTTCCAGCGCCAGCCGTCCTCCGGGTCGTACGGGACCAGCTCTTCGTCCAGGTAGACGTTGGTCTGCCCGTCCTCGGGCGGCGGGTCGACGAGGTCGAACTCGCAGGAGACGACGATGCTGGCGATCTTCGAGAGGACGTTGCCGAGAGTGTCGAGGTCGTCCACCTTGAAATAGAAGGGGCTCACGAACTGCGCCGTGCCGCCCGCGAGCGCCATCTGGTCGAGGACGTCGCCGTAGAACTCGCTCCCCGGGATGCCGACGACGTAGACCTCGATCCCGCTCGCCGCGAGCCGCTCGATCGCGGCGACCGTATCGTCGCGGTCGAGGCACCCTCCTGGCCCCGAGAGGCCTGACGGCGTGCAGCAGTTCTCCTGCGGGCATTGTTGCTCGATGTTGGCGATGCACTCCTCGGCGCCGCACGTCGCGGCGCTGTTGCAGTTCGGGCCGCCGTCGGTCGCGAGCACGACGATCGTCTTGCCCGGGAGCTCCACGAGGCTCGGCGTGAGCGCCGCGAGCGTCGCCGCGGTAGGCGTACCGCCGAGCGGATCGACGCGCGTCGCCGAGCGGAACCTCGACGTCGTGGCGCCTTCCTGCGAGGCGGCGAAGGGATCCCCCGGCGTGACGGGGAACACCTCGCCGCCGGGCCTGCACGGCGCATCGGCGGTCGCGTCCAGCGGGAACACGGCGGCGCCGACGTTGATCAGCGGGCCCAGGTTGCGCACGAGGTCGACCGCCGATTCGCGCACCCTGTCGTAGCGGGTCGCGCGCGACGAGGCAGGGCTGAGCATGCTGCCCGACGCGTCGAGGACGAAGTAGAGGTTCGGCGCCTCGGCGATCGTCACCTCGTGGATCTGGTTGCCGCAGAGCCCACCCGCGTCCACGGGCGGCGGCCCGCTCGAGCCCCCGGGTCCGGGGTCGAACTCGTCCTCCGGCTCCTGCGCGCCCTGGCCGCCGCCGTTGCGTGGACGCTGCTCCTGGCCTTCATCTTCGCAGGCGGACAGCGCTGCGCCGCCGAGCGCGAACACGGCCGCGAGGCCGCAGAGCATGCCGTGGACGCCGGCGCGCTGCTTCACGGCCGTCTTCATGGAGAGCAGCGTACCACGCCCGTTCGCACCGGCAGCGCCGGCGCGGGCGGCGCCGCGCGCGAGCTCAGGGCTCTCGGTAGAACCTGGGCACGCGGCGAGAGATGCTCGTCAGCACCTCCCAGGCGATCGTCCCCGTCAGACCGGCGATCTCTTCCGCGCTGATCGTGGCGCGCCCGAGCGGGCCGTCCTGTGTCCCGAGGAACACCACCTCGTCGCCCACCCGGGCTCCCGGCACGTCCGTCACGTCGAGCATCGTGAGATCCATCGACACGGCGCCCGCGATCGGCGCGCGCTGACCGCGCACGAGGGCCGCCCCGCGGTTCGACAGCTGGCGGCTCAGACCGTCGGCGTACCCCATCGGCACGGTCGCCACGACGCTCTCCCGCGGCGCCTGCCAGGTGTGGCCGTAGCCGATCCTGTCGCCCTTCGCGATCGTGCGGAGCGCGACGATCTCGCTGCGCACCCGGATCACCGGCTTGAGATCGGGCGCGAGCCCCGGGCACGGCGAGATGCCGAACAGCGCGACCCCGGGTCGAACGACGTCGAGCCACGCGGCGGGGAGGCGCAGCATGGCCGCGCTGTTCGACGCGTGCCGGACCCGCGGCGCGAGGCCGAAGCTCTTCGCCCGCTGCTCGATCTCCTCGAAGCGCCTCATCTGCTCGATCGTCACACCCAGGTCGTCGGCGTCCGCGCAGGCGAGGTGGGTCATGAGCCCGTCGAGCCTCACCTCCGGGTGCTTGGCGAGCATCGCGAACACCGCCTCGATCTCCGAGCTCGCGGCGCCGAGCCGACCCATGCCGGTGTCCACCTTCAGGTGCACGCCGACGCGGCCGCGTTGCTCGAGCCGCACCACGTTCGCGAGGCGCTCGATCTGCCCGGCGTCGTAGACGACGGGCACGAGATCGCGCGCCATGATCTCCTCGAACCCCTCGCGGCGGGGGCCGTAGTAGCCGCCCATGACGAGGATGGGCAGCCGGATGCCGGCGTCCCGCAGCTCGATGGCCTCCTCCAGGAGCGCGACGCACAGACCGGGGATCCCGGTGCGCTCGAGCGTCCTCGCGACGGCCGGCGCGCCGTGCCCGTAGGCGTCGGCCTTCAGCACGCCCCAGATCTGCGGCCGCTTCGCGCCGGTCAGCGCGCGCTCCAGGACCCGGAGATTGTGCCGCAGGTGGGCGAGGTTCACCTCCGCGCGGGTCGGCCGCACCGCGTCCGCTGGCGCCGCCCGGCGCGGCCGCAGGACCCGCACCGGGCCGGGGCTCGATCCGAGCCCTTCGGCGGGCGACGCCGTGCCGTTGCGATCGGGAGTCGTGCTGCTGAGCTCTGTGGGCGCGTGCGAAGCGGACATCGTGTACGCGGATAGCCCTACGCTCGATCGAGGGTCAAGATTCCAGGCCATCTTGGTGCGACAAGGTGAGGCATGTTCGCAGAGCGCAGCGCCGCCGGTCAGAAGCAGCCGCGCATGCACCGCGTGTACTTGCCGGAGCACCCCTTCTCGCAGCCGGCGGTCCTGCAGTCCTGCAGGCACCCCTTCCAGCTCGCCTCGCACGCCGCGCTGCACTCCGCCCCCGGCGGCGCTGCGTCTTTGGCGGAGCTCGGCGCCGCGTCGGAGGCGCCGGCGTCCGCCTCCTCCGCGGGCGCGGCCACGTCGGTGGTCAGGAGCCTGGGCGGCGGGGCGAGCGCGCTCGTCGGCTCCGGCACGGCGGGAGCCCGGCTGCTGGGCGGGCTCCACTCGCCTTCGTCGAAGTCGCTGGCGTGGCTCAGCTGCCTCGCGCGGCGCGCGGCGTACTCGACGCGATCGCGCGTCTGCCCGAACGTATAGAACTGGAGCCACTCGTCCCAGCACGCGCGCCGCAGCGTCGGCTTGACGTCGGCCAGCGAGTCGAGCGCCATGCAGTGCTCGAAGCGTACGTCCCCCTCGTAGACCGCGTTGATGCTCGCGCCGCACGCGGTCACCGAGGCGGCGAGGCAGAGGAGGGTCCTGAACCGCACGAGCTACGAACACCGATAGCAGAAAAGCTCGGCCCCGGTGTGACCCCTGGCTCGCCGCCTCTGGTACCGCGCGGGTCGTCGGGCCGAGGTGCTCTCCGGTTGAACTTTGCCCTGCGATGCCGTACCTTGCCGCCCCTTCGCACCGGCGGCGGCGGCACGACGCCTCCGCGCCGGGCGCCTCAACGGAGCCTGTCCATGTTCCTCATGCTGTCGAAAGGTCCTCGGAAGACCACGCGCTCCAAGTCGAAGCGCTACCGGTCCAAGCTGAAGGCGAAGAACCGCAACCGGCGGAACCGCATCTACCAGCGCGCCTGATGGTTGCAGCGAGCGCGAGCGGGCCTTCACGCCTCGCTCGCCGCGCTGTGCTTCGCTCGTGGGGCTGCCCCTTGCTTAGGGGCCGCCCTTTTTCAGCTCGGTCAGCACCAGCTTCGCGACCGCCTTGAGCGTGTCGAACACCCCGACGCCGGTCCGCGCGACGCCCTCGAAGTCGGGGACGTTGGTCGGGTTGAGCAGCGCCCGGAGCTCCTCGACGGTGCCGATCTCCGGCAGGTCCCGCTTGTTGTACTGGATGACGTACGGGATCTTGTCGAGCGAGTAGCCCTGCTCGGCCAGGTTCGTGCGGAGGTTCTCCACCGACTCCTGGTTCGCCTCGATGCGACCGAGCTGCGAGTCCGCCACGAAGACCACGCCGTCGACGCCCTTCAGGATGAGCTTGCGGCTCGCGTCGTAGAAGACCTGCCCCGGCACCGTGTACAGGTGGAACCGCGTCTTGAAGCCGCGGATCTCGCCCAGCGCGAGCGGGAGGAAGTCGAAGAAGAGTGTCCGGTCGGTCTCGGTGGCGAGGGAGATCATCTTCCCCTTCGCGTCCGGGTTGGTGCGCTCATAGATGTACTGCAGGTTCGTCGTCTTGCCGCAGAGACCCGGGCCGTAATAGACGATCTTGCAGTTGATCTCGCGCGCCATGTAATTGATGAAGCTCATCGACCGCGCTCCTAGTCGTTGAAGAGGTTGTCGATGTCCTCGTCGGTGATCTCGGCGAACGGCGAGTCGGCGCCCGGCTCCTGCACCTTCTTGAGCAGCGCTTCGAAGATGTGGTTGAGCTCCTCGCTCGCCTTTCGCACCCGGAGCCTCACCAACCCGAGGCTCGACTTTGAGTCGAAGATCACCACGAGGATGACGCGGTTCCCGACCAGCTGGATGTGGATGTTCGCCTTCTCACCCTCGTGGAACTGAGTGGCGAACTCGTTCTCCTTGAGGAGCTTCGCCATGCCGCCCGTGGCGGCGATGTTCCCCGCCGTCAGCGAGGCGAGCGACGTGGTGTCGAGGTTGTCGACGTCCCCGCTCGCGGCGATCAGTTGCCCGTTCTTGTCAACGATGAAGACGACCTTCGCATTGGCGTCCTTGACGAGGCGATCCACCACGCTCTGGATCTGATTGAATTCCTCCTCGTACATCACCATCTGAGGGTTGACCATCGTTCCTCCGCCAGCGCTCTCGCGATGGGGCCCTGGGCATTGCGGGCTCTGTAGCCCTTGTCATCACCGGGCGCCGCACGTGCGGTCCCCGACCATCGTCATCCAACCGGCTTCCCGCTGTGCGGGTCTGCCTTACCACCGGTACCACGTTCGCGGCGCCACGCTCGCTGCCTGGGGCTTGCATGATCGGTTCGCGGCGCGCAGTGCCGCTGCTCCTCGACCGTGCGCCCGTACATCTTGGGACGTTTCTATCCGAAGCAGGTGCGGCGGAGCAAGGCGGCCCTTTCTGGAAGTTGGAGGATCGCGCAGCGGGGCCCCTCCGAGCGCTGCTCGAGGTCGACGGACCTCGCTCCCACCCCTGCCCCCGTCGGCCCCGGTTCCGGTGCTTTCCAGGCGCCGCTCCGCGGCTGCAGGCCGGGCGATCTTCTCGTCTAAATATATGAATTAAAAGACTTTTTTGAGGATCGAGGGGCGCGGCGGGCCGACGGCCGGACCGCCGCTGCGCCCTGGTCCGGGCCTGCTGGCCGCGGGCGCGCCGACCAGCGCTCCTGTGTGCTGGGCAGAAGGTCCGGAAAATTCCTGGGATCAGCGCGGGCGGCGCGGCGGGCTCATGAACGCGCTCCTCGACGTGCGAGATCCCGGGATCGCGGCCTGCCGGCGCGCTTTGCTGGTCGTGAGCGTCAGCGCTTGACCTGGGCCGCTTCGTCGCCTGTGCGGGCGAGGCTTGCGCTTGACCGATGGCTTCGGCCACGGGATAGCGCCGTGGATGCGTGACGTGCTCAACCGGACCGAGCCCCGTGGAGTCGAGCTCGACGCGGGGACGACGAGGAAGCGCTTCTCCTGCGCGCTCGCCGCGGGGGCGGCGGCCCTGGCGTGCGCCGCGTCGATCGGCTCGGATGCTCGCGCGGAGCTCGGCGCGGTCCACCCCGAGGTGCTCGCCGCGCACGCGGCCGTCCGCGCCGCGAGGGGTCCGGAGGTCTACGGCGCGCTGCGCGAGCTCTGGCGCACGTGGGACCGCGCCGATCCGACGCAGGTCGAGGAGGCGATCGCGTCGATCGCGGAGAGCGGCGCGACCAGCGCGCCTGCCCGCGTCTACGCGGAGCTCCTCTCGGCGTACGCGCGCAGGCGGCGGGGCGATCTCGACGGCGCGGTCACGAAGGTCCAACGGCTCGGGTTCATCGGTCGCTGGGCGACGATCGGCCCGTTCGACAACGAGAACAAGGGGGGCTTCGATCGCGCGTTCGGGCCCGAGGAAGAGCTCGATCAGCCGATCGTGGCGGGCAGGACCTACGACGGCAAGGCGCGGGCGGTCCGCTGGCGCGTGCCGCCCGAGGCGCCGCAATACGGGTGGTTCGATTTCGGCGATTTCATCCGGCCGGTGGAGGGCGTCTGCGGCTACGCGACGACGTTCGTGCGCGCGAAGCCAGGGACGCGCGCGCCTCGGCCGATCTCGGTCTGGGTCGGCGCGGACGGCGCCTTCAAGCTGTTCTGGAACGGCGAGAAGGTCCTCGCCGATCCGGGGTACCGCGAGCTCGACATCGATCGGTTCGCCGCGCTGGTGTCGTTGAAGCCGGGCTACAACCGCCTGACGATCAAGGTCTGCGGAGGTGCGTCGGCGCCCAAGTTCGCGCTCCGCATCGGCGACGAGAAGGGGGCTCCGGATCTCGATCTGGAGGTGACCTCCGACGTCGGGACGCAGGTGACGGCGCCTCAGGGGCAAGCGGGCGGCGCCAGGCGGCCGGGCGACGCGCGGGCGCAGGCTGGAGCGCCGGCCTCGGGCGCGACGCTCGCCGCGCGTGCGCTCGCCGTCGAGGGGCCCATGCAGGCGTTCGAGCGCGCAGCGGGCGCCGCCCGGCCGTCGCCTGCGCTGCTGGAGGCGTTCGCGCGCTACCTGATGCTCACCGGAGGCGACGCCGAGGGCGAGCACAGGGCGCGCGATCTCGCGCGCCGCTCCGCCGAGGCCGAGCCGAGCGTGCGCCGCTACCTGCTCGCGGGCCAGCTCTCGGAGGACAGGAACCAGCAGCGCGCGTGGATCGAGCGCGCCGCTCTGCTCGCGGGCCGCGGGCGCGAGGACGTCGACGTCCTGCTCGCCCAGGCGCGGCTCGCGCAGACGAGCCCGAACTGGCGGGAAGCGGCCCCCATCTACGAGCGCATCCTGGCCGCAGACCCCGACCACGTCATCGCTACCCTCGGGCTCGTCGACCTCTACGTGGAGGCGGGGCTGAAGCGCACCGCCCTCGCCACGCTGGAGCGAGCGCTGTCGCGCCAGCCGAGCAGCGTCTCGTTGCTCCGCGCGTCGGCGGCGCAGCTCCGCGCCCTCGGCCGCGACACGGAGGCCGCCGAGATGGAGGCGCGCTACGCGGCGCTGCGCTTCGACGACTCGAGCTTCTTGCACCAGCAGGTCGAGCTCGCGGTGGCGCGGCGCGATCCTGCCGGCGCAGAGCGCTGGATCGAGCGCTTCCTCCGCAGCGAGCCCGACTCGGTCTGGGCCCGGTCGGTCGCGGCGCGCACGTACCGGGCGCTCGGTCAGGGCGATCGCGCCCTCGCCGCCCATCAGCGCGCGCTCGCCATGGCGCCGGAGGACATCGGCACGCTGCGCGCGCTCTCGGATCTCTACGGCGAGGAGGGCAACCGGGAAGCGCAGCTCGAGATGCTGCAGCAGATCCTGGCGATCAGCCCTCAGGCGAAGGACGTGCGCGAGTACATCGAGCACATCGAGCCGCCGAAGCCGCGCGCCGACGAGGCCTACGCCTGGGCGCCGGACCGCTTCCTCCCGATGCGGCGCAGCGCTGACCGACAGTATCCCAAGCGCACGCTCCGCAGCCTGACGGTCACCACCGTCTTCCCGAACGGCCTCGCCAGCCGCTTCCGTCAGGTGGTCTTCCAGCCGCTCACGGACGAGGCCGCGGCGAGCGCCCGGCAGTACGCGTTCGAGTACCAGGCCGATCGCCAGACCGTGAGCCTCCGGGCCGCGAAGGTCTACCGGGCCGACGGCAAGGTCGACGGGGCGATCGAGAGCGGCGAGGCGGGCGCGAACAACCCGGCGCTCGCGATGTACACCTCGGGGCGCACGTTCTACGTCAGCTTCCCGCGGCTCAACGCCGGCGACGTCGTCGAGCTGCGCTACCGCATCGACGACGTCAGCCCTCGCAACGAGATCGCCGATCACTTCGGCGAGATCGAGTACCTCCAGAGCGACGAGCCGATCGCCAGCAGCGAGTACGTGCTGATCACGCCGAAGGCGAAGCCGTTCCACGTCTTCGCGTCCCCGCTGCCAGGCCTCGTGCGTGAGACCAAGGAAGACGCCGAACGGCGCATCTTCCGCTTCTCCGCCGCCTCGGTCCCTGCGGTCGCCCCCGAGCCGGCGATGCCCGCGTGGTCCGAGATCCTCGCGCATGTCCACGTCTCGACGTTCAGGAGCTGGGACGAGGTCGGCTCCTGGTACTGGGGCCTCGCGCGGGAGCAGTTCGATGTGGACGACGAGGTGCGCAAGCGGGTGCGCGAGATCACGAAGGGCCTCAGCGACGATCTGAGCAAGGTCCGCGCGATCTACAAGTACGCGACCGAGACGCGCTACGTGGCGCTCGAGTTCGGCATCGAAGGCATCCGCCCGAGGAGGTGCGCCCAGACGCTCGCTCGCGGCTGGGGTGACTGCAAGGACAAGGCGACGCTGATCGTGACGATGCTCCGCGAGGTCGGCATCCCGGCGACGATCGTGCTCGTACGCACCCGCATGCGAGGCGGCATCGAGCCGGAGCCCGCGAGCCTCGCGCCGTTCGACCACGCGATCGCGTACGTGCCCTCGCTCGACCTCTACCTCGACGGAACGGCGGAGCACTCCGGCTCGACCGAGCTGCCGATCATGGATCGCGGCGCGATCGCGCTTCAGATCAACGAGGGCAAGCCGAAGCTCGTTCGCCTCCCGGAGCCCCCGCCGGAAGCTTCCGTCGTGCAGCGGAACGTCGACATCGCGCTCGGGGCTGACGGGTCAGCCCAGCTCGGGGTCGACGTCCAGGTGGCCGGCGCGTTCGCGCCGGAGTGGAGGACCCGCTACATGGCCGAGGGGACGCGCCGCGATCGAGCAGGTCGGGACCTCGCCGTGGACTTCGGGACGGTCGAGCTGGCTCCCGGCAAGGCGGGCGTCGAGGTGAACGACCTCGAGGACATCGAGCAACCGGTGAGGCTGCGGGCGAGGGGAAAGGCCGTCGCGCTCGCTCGCCGGGAGGGCGACAGCCTGTCGATTCCCGCCGTCCCCGCCCAGCGCCTCGCCACGGAGTTCGCCTCCCTGTCGGTACGCACCCGCGACGTGATCATCCCTGCGCTCACCACGCGCCGGGATGAGTGGTCGATCCGCCTCCCTGCGGGGTGGCGCGTCACCAGGGCGCCGCTGCCCCAGGACGTGGACACCCCCTTCGGCAAGTTCTCCATCTCGGTCGAGCAGTCCGCGGGGAAGGTCGTCGTTCGCAGCCAGATCTCCCTCACCAAGTCCCGGATCAAGCCTTCCGAGTACATGGAGTTCAGGATGTTCTGCGAGACCGCCGACCGTGCGTTCGGCCAGCGGGTCGTGCTCGGCAAGTGAGCGACCGCCCGGACCCCATGCCCGAGCCCTGGCAGTTCGTCGACGGCCGGCTCCGGCCCCCGCCTTGGCCTTGACAATCTTGCGGCGGGTCGCCATAAAGCGCCCCCTCTACGCATCCCTGCGGCACAGAACAGCCGCTCCGGTGGTTCGGAGCGGTGGCCGCTGGGAGCGATAGGCACTCGGATCGAGGGCGTCATGCCGAAGATGAAGACGAACCGCGCCGCGGCCAAGCGGTTCAAGGTGACCGGCTCCGGCCGGATTCGCCGCAGCAAGAGCGGCCTCAACCACTGCATGCAGGAGAAGAGCAAGAAGCGCCTGCGTCGTCTCCGCAAGAACGACATGGTCGATTCGGCGATGGAGAAGCGCGTCAAGCTGCTTCTTCCCTACGGCTGACCCTGGATCAGTGAGGTAGAGCTCCGATGCCGCGTGTAAAAAGAGGGTTCAAGGCCCGTCGCCGTCGCAACCGCGTCCTCAATCAGACCGAGGGCTACTTCCTCGGCCGGAAGAACCGCTTCCGCCAGGCGGTCGAGGTCCTGCGTCACGCCTGGGAGTACGGCTACATCAGCCGCAAGCTCAAGAAGCGGGATTTTCGTCGTCTCTGGATTACTCGGATCAACGCCGCCGCGCGCCTGAATGGCACGACCTACTCCCGCCTCGTCAGCGGGCTCAAGAAGGCGGGCATCGCGCTCGATCGGAAGATCCTGTCGGAGATCGCGATCCACGATCCCGCGTCGTTCGGTGCCGTGGCGAAGCTCGCCGCGCCCTCGTCGGCCAGGTGACGGTTCCGGGCGGTCTGCACGCTCATCCGGCCGCACCTGCCTGAGTCGGTAGAGCCTGCCAGAGCGCCCCATCTGGCGCCGTGAATCTCAAAAGTGTGACATTTTTCACATCGAGCTGCCTGGTGGAGCAGGCTGCCCTGGCCACCGCCCCTGTGGGCTGGAGGTCCAGATCCGCCTTCATGGTGAAGGCAAGCCGCTGCCCGTCCGTGGTACGAACAGCTCTGCCGTTCTTGGCCGGTGAGGCCCATCGGCACCGAACGGATGCGCAGTGTGCACATCCTGCACGCCGGCTACGCATCTTTGATGGCACTCTATGACCCTGCTGCCAGGGTCATCCGAGACCCAGCTCGCAGATCTTCGACGGCTCCAGCGCTGGACGCCCGTTCTCGCGACGGGCGCTTCGCACCTTTGAGGCCGGAGGAGCCTAAGGCTGTTCCCGGCCCTTCTCCCTGGGGTCATACGTAGCTGCGAATTCCGCTGCGCCTGATCTGCCGCCTGGAAATACTAACTTTCCAGGCGATCTGTCGGGAAAAATAACCTTCTCCGCCTTCGGCTGTCGGGTGAGGGCTCGACATTGGCATCGGGAGGCCCAGGTTCAGGAAACATCGAAGCTCACTGACAGGACGGCCTCAACGGTCGGGGTCCGGCCCTCTAAGGGCCGGAAAGGATAGCATATTCCCTTGCCCGTGCCGCGAGGTCGACCCTGCCACGCCCATGCGAGGCCGGCGAGCTCGATGTGTCCCCAAGGAGACAGGTTGCCGATGTTGTTGCGTCCCCGAAAGCGTACCCAGCCATGCAGTTCGGCTCGGTCGCAGCGAAATGTTTCGCTCGACACGACACGGACGGCACCTTCCACTCTACATACCGCACCCAGGGCGAGCTCTCAAACGGGAGAACACGGAACGCACGCTAAAAAAGGCACTGTTCTTGCTTCTGGAGTTGGGCTGCCATCGGGAGCCGGCTCGAGAGCATCACTCTGCAAGAGCAGGTCTGCCTCAGGCGAGAAGAGTTCGACCGGAATCAAAAGAAAGCACCAGCGGTTGCCGGTTTCAACAGGGGCTCCTTCGGTCAGCTCCTGCTCCCTGTTTGGCACGAAATCGTCTCGCTCGCCGTCGAAAGGTGGCGAGGCATTTCAATCTCGCAAGGTCAGCCGTTTAGAAGTGAACGCCGACACAAAGACCAAGATGAGCACGTCGACCGCCCGCCGTCCAGAAACTGCGCGGAGAAACGCCAAGTCCTCTGCTGTAGGTACCTCTGCGCGGCTCGCGGCATCCAAGAGCTCGCAGGGAGCCGAGACCGCATCGGCTCCCCGGCGGGCGGCATCGCAGACCACCGATCCGGGGGTCTCCGATGTCGAAGAATTCGGGGACAGCCAGTCGCCGCGCTCGCACTTTCAAGGAGCTACCACCGTGGAGGGAGCCGCCATGAGGTCGACCAAGAGCAACGCCACTGTAGTGAAGGGCGACCCGCTCGCTCAGGGTGGGACGGCCACGCCGGAAATCGCGGCCCTCAGCCTTCTGGAAGACGACCAGACGGAGGAGACCGTCGTGCGACCCCGCCCGGCGGAGATCCTCGACGAGGATCGGTCGGCTGACTTCATGGATCTGGACCTCGGACCGCTCGATCGGCTGCCGCAGCCCGAGCGGGCGAGGAACCAGGATCGGGAGCTGAAGGATGTCGAGGACGGCGGGGGCGACTCGATGCTCGCCCGCTACTTCCGCGACATGGCGCTGCACCCCGTGATGGGGCCGGACGAGGAGCTCGACACCGCGCGCGCGGTCGAGCGCACCGAGGTGGACCACTGGGTGGCCCTCCTCTCGTACCTGCCAGCGGCCGAGCACATCCTCACCGCGCTCGAGGAGGACGTCGCCAAGGCTGGCGAGGACGAGGTGAAGGCTCCGCAGATCGCGGAGATGCAGAAGCTCGTCCGCCTGGCGAAGAAGCAGAAGGGGAAGCTCCTGCCCGAGCAGGAGAAGCCGTGGACCCAGCTGTCCGAGGAGCTCGCTGCGGCCGTCCGGCTGCCGGACTCGGATCGCCTCTGGATGGCGCGTGCCTTCACCATCGCGCGCGATCTCGTGCGCGAGCCGGACTTCGAGGACGACGTGAGCGACCCCGAGGAGACGCGTCCCACGCGGCCGAGGCTCCCGATGTCCAGCTCCTACCGCCGGTACCTCGATCGGGTCGAGCGGACGTTCCAGGCGCAGCACGACGCGAAGAACCGCTTCGTGAAGGCCAACCTGCGGCTCGTCGTGTCGATCGCGCGCCGCTACAACCGCGGGCGTCTGCCGCTCATCGACCTGATCCAGGAGGGCAACATCGGGCTGATGAAGGCGGTCGAGCGCTTCGACCACAGCCGCGGCTACCGCTTCTCGACCTACGCGTCCTGGTGGATCAGGCATGCGATCAGCCGCGCGCTGGCCGACAAGGGCCGCGCGGTCCGCATCCCGGTCCACATGCTCGACACGTACAACCGCGTGGCGCGGGCGACGCAGGCGATCATCGCGCGCACGGGGCACGAGCCGACGATCGAGGAGCTCGAGAAGGAGACGGGGGTCCCGCGCGAGAAGCTCGACAAGGTGAAGGACTTCTACGCGGAGACGCCGTTCTCTCTCGACCGCCCGGTCGGCGACGAGGACGGGCGGAAGTTCATCGACTTCCTCCAGGAGGAGAACGCGCTGTCGCCGTTCGATCACCTGGCGAACAGGAAGTGGAGCGACGAGGTCCGACGGCTCCTGACCACCCTCACGCCGATCGAGTCGCGGATCATCCGCTGGCGCTTCGGTCTCGACGATGAGGATGAGCTCACGCTCAAGGAGATCGGCGACAAGTACAACCTGTCGCGCGAGCGCATCCGCCAGCTCCAGGAGCAGGCGCTCGGTAAGATCCGGAAGCAGATGCGCGACTACTGAGCGACGAGCTCAGCAGGTGAGACGATGCGGCCGCGCAGCGCAATGCTGCGCGGCCGCGCTGCTTGAGCCGCCGGATCCCGACCGTCCGTGCGGCGCGTCGAGGCGAGCGGGGCTCGGGAGCTCGCCTCGGCAGCGACGTGACGGCAGCGGCGGGCCGCGACCTCACGGCGCGCGTGCATCCCGCCAGAGCTCGTCGGCGAGCGCTCCGACGAAGTCATCGATGGCCCTCCGCACCGGATCGATCTTCCCCGGGACTTCCGCGACCAGAACGGCGAAGGCGATCGGGGATCGGCCGGGCGGCGGGAGGATGTAGCCGGAGAGGGCCACGACCGAGGCGAGCGTCCCCGTCTTGGCCCGGATGGCGCGCTCCTTCGACCACCCGCGGAAGCGGCCGCGCAAGGTCCCGTCCACGCCGCCGATCGCGAGCTGCGCGGTGAAGTCCGCGCCGAGCGCCGGATCGAGGAAAGCGGCGCGGAGCAGCCGGACGATGGCCTCTGGCGACGCGCGGGCCGCGTCGAACAAGCCGGAGCCGTTCCGCAGGACGACGCCCTCTGTGAAGGCGTCGAGCTCGCCGAGCGTCTCGCCGACCAGCGTCGCCGCAGCCTCGGCCGTGCCGGGGCGCCCGCGCTTCTCGGCGGCGAGCGTCTTGAAGATCGTCTCTGCGTAGAAGTTGTCGCTGTCCTTCCCGAGGGCAGCGAGGAGCTCGCCGAGAGGCGCCGAGCGGTGAGCCACGAGGAGCCGCTTCTGACGCTCGCCGCCGAGCCGCACCTCTCCGGAGACCTCGACGCCCACTTCCTGCAGCATCTCCTTGAGCGTGTACGCCACGAGGAGGCGCGGATCATCGACGCGCCTCGCCACGCTCACCGCGCGGCCGCCCTCCGGGACGTGCCCGCTGAGGTGCGCGACGAGGCGCTGTCCGCTCGGCTCGAGCCGGACGCCGATCCGCTCTGGTGTGTCGCGCTTCGCGGTGGTCACGGCGCCACGGAGCACCACGAAGCCCGGGGGATCGATCGCCACGGAAGCGGGCTGGCCTGCCTTGGATGGCCGCACCGTGAAGAGCAGGGCGTTCGCGTTCAGCGACGCCGCCGCGACGGGGGCGCGGAAAGCCGCCCACTCGTCCGGCTGCTGCTCGAACGCTGGAGGCACGAAGCGCGCGTCGAAGTAGCCCTGATCGATCGCGATCGCCGCGACCTTGCGGACGCCGGCCGCGCGCAGATCGCGCGCCATCTCCCAGAGATCGCGCGTCCTGAGCGACGGATCTCCCGAACCCCGGAGCACGAGCTCGGCGACGCTTCCGTTCGACGCGTCCCCGTAAAGGCCGGTCAGGTAGCGGTAGCCCGGGCCGAGCAGGCGCAGCGCAGCGGCCGCGGTGAAGAGCTTCGCGTTGGACGCAGGGTTGTACAGGCCGCGCTCGTCGACGGCGGCGAGGGTCGCTCCGCTCGCGACGTCGAGCGCGAGCACGCCGACCCGCCCCCCCGCGCGGCGCACGTCGGCGGCGAGCTTCTCGACCTGCTCCCGAGCACGGCCAGGGTCGAATTTTCGAGGCCCAAGCGCGCCGAGCGTCGAGCGGGGGGCGCTCGGGTCCTCGGGTACGTCGAGCGTGGGCTTCGCGGTGCGGGTCGAGCGCTCCGCGGGAGCCGCGCCGCCGTCGAGCGGCTGCGAGCCGCCGGGGCGGGCGAGGATCGACGAGAGCACGAGCGCGACCACGGAGAGGGCGCGGTGGGGGTGTCGAGGCATGACGGCTCTCCGGCTCTACAATGTCTCCGCCGCGGGCGCCTCCTCCGGTCGACCGCTCGGCGCGGGGGGGCGATGCTTCTCGGAGTTGTCCTCGCAAAGGAGAGCTTGCTAGGGTGCGCGCAGGCACTCCTTCACGCTCTGTTCGAAGGGAGGACACCGTGTCCCAGCAGCATTCGACCCGCGCGCTCTTGCCGCTCATCATCGTCGCGGCGGCGGCATGCTCCGGCGCCAAGCCCAAGCAGGCAGGGGAAGACTACAACTTCGACCAGGCATATACCGGCGAGGCCGCACCGGCCGAGACGGGCAGCTCCGACGCCGCCGAGGCGAGCGCGCCCTCGGACAGCGGCGGCGGGCTCAACGCCGACCAGAAGAAGCAGATGGAGATCGCGCTGCGGCGCGGCGGCGACAAGGCGGCGAACTGCGCCGAGGTCGTGCCCAACGCGCCGACCGGCGAGGGCGAGGTCAAGGTCGTGTTCGACGGCCAGAAGGGGCGCGTGACCGACGTGCTGGTCGGACCGCCGTTCGCAGGGACGCCCGCCGAAGCGTGCGTCAAGCGCGCCTTCGTCGGAGAGATCGTGCTGCCGTTCGAAGGCGAGCCGCTCGAGGTCCCCTACACGGTGAAGCTGCCGTCGAAGAAGTCCGGCTCCGCGTCCTCCGGCACGAAGGCCCCATGAAGAGCGTCGCCCTCGCCATCGCCGCTGCGCTCGCGCTCTCCGCGGCTTCCGCCGGCGCGGAGGAGCCAGCGGCGCCTCCGCGGTACCCGCCGTCGTCGGCGCGCGCGAAGGTCATCGTCGGCGGGGTGGCCGTGACGGCGCTCTCCTATGGTGCGGCGTTCCTGGCCGCGACCTCGTGGCCGGAGGTGCCCGGGTCGAGCGAGCTGAAGATCCCCGTCGCGGGCCCCTGGATGGCGCTCGCCAAGAACGGCTGCGCCCCGGATGATCCGGACTGCGGGGCGAAGCTGTATCTGCGCGGGGCGCTCACCGTCGTCGGCGGGCTCGCGCAGCTCGCTGGCCTCGGCCTCGTCGCCGAGGGCATCTTCATGACCACGGAGGCGCGCTCTGTGCAGCCCGCAGCGGTCACGGTGCGGCCGGCCCCGGTGATCACCGCGACCGGCATGGGCGTCGGCGTCGTCGGCACGTTCTGATCCACGGAGGACCACGCCTCGGCGATGCGCCGGCGCGCTCACCCGCGGCGCCACGGCAACGGGGCAGGGCCGCGGACCGGCTTCCCGCTCAGTCGTCCGATGCGCTCGATCATCAGCTCCACGCTGGCTCCGTAAGGCACGGGCTGGCCGGCGCTCCCGCCGAAGACCCGTCCTGCTCCGACCACGTCGCCCGCGCGCAGCTCGACGTGGTTGCTGATGTACGCGACGGATTCGACCAGCGAGAAGGCCCACTCGCCGATGCGAGAGCAGGGGCGCGACTCGGCGCCGACGCGGACCTTGGTCCGCAGGACCTCGACCGGGCCGAGCTCGTCGGGCGTGACCAGCACCGGACCGAGCTGCGTCGCGAAGTCCCTCGCTTCCGACGGCGGAAGCCCGCACGCCAGCGAGCGCGCTTCCAGGCCGCGCGCGGTCCAGTCGTTCAGCACGGTGTACCCCGCGATCGCGCGCTCCACATCGTCCGGCGTGGCGCGCCGCAGATCCTCGCCGAGGAGCGCCGCCAGGTTCAGCTCGTAGTCGGGCTCGTCCTCGAGCGCGGGGAAGGGGATCGCTGCCTCATGCCCGAGCAGCGCGCGGCTGTTGCCGAACCGGTACCAGGGGCGCTCCGCGCCGTGCGCATAAGGGCCGAGCTGGATGTACGCCGCGCGATCCGTGGCGCAGGGCGGCAGCCAGAGGACGGTGGACGGGTGCAGCTCCGTCGAGGAGGGGCGATCTCCGCTGAGGAGCCGATCGTCCAGCGCGTGGAGGCCGGCGCAGCGGAGCGCCACCACGCGCGTGTGAAAGTCGGACACGCCGCGGATCTCCGCGAGCTTCGTCCCGAAGTGGCGCTCGAGCTCCGCGACGTCGTAGAGCGCGCCGTCCCGTTCCAGCGCGACGATCGGGGTGGACGTCGCGAGCTGGAGCACGTGGGCGATTCTCATGGCGTGGCCAGGTCGCGGAGAGCCGGCGGAGCGTATCATCCCGGTCCGCCGAAGCCCCGGGCCGACGGAGCCCCCGCGCCCGCGGCCGCGGTCGGGCCGATCCGGAGGGGTCCGGCCCCTTCTTGGGAGATCGGATTGCCCTTTGCATTGACGAGCTGAGAGAGCGGCCTAGAATGCCGGCGGATTCAGAGCGGCATCACGTCGCGCAGGCTTGCCTCGAGCTCATCCGGTTGCAGACGGGCTCGCACGGCAGGTCAGGTTCTGTTGCCGGCGCGGGCTCCCCCTTCGCGGGGATTCCTCCGGCTTCGGTCCTGTTGACGGGGCCGTGCGGCTTGTAAGCCGGGCAAGGTATTTGCCGTGGACAGCCGAACCTCGCGGCGCTCACCTTTGAGCGCCGCCGAGGAACTGGTTACAGGCGCGCACACGGCGCAGCGGAGCGATGGTCATGAGCAAGCGGACCAAATTCGTCTTCGTCACAGGCGGAGTCGTATCGTCGATCGGCAAGGGACTGGCCGCGGCCTCGATCGGGGCGCTGATGGAGTCCCGTGGGTTGAAGGTCACCCACCTCAAGCTGGACCCGTACATCAATGTCGATCCCGGCACGATGTCGCCCTACCAGCACGGCGAGGTCTTCGTCACGGACGACGGCGCCGAGACCGACCTGGATCTGGGGCACTACGAGCGCTTCACGCTCGCCCGGATGACGAGGCAGAACAACTTCACCACGGGCCGCGTCTACGAGGCGGTCATCTCGAAAGAGCGCCGCGGCGAGTATCTCGGGGCGACGGTGCAGGTGATCCCGCACGTCACGGACGAGATCAAGCTCCGCATCCGCTCCGCGGCGGATGGGGCCGACGTGGCGATCGTGGAGGTCGGCGGAACCGTGGGCGACATCGAGTCGCTCCCGTTCATCGAGGCGATCCGCCAGCTCAAGGTGGAGTCGGGCGCGCAGAACGCCATCTCGGTGCACGTCACGCTCGTGCCGTTCATCGCGACGGCGGGCGAGCTGAAGACGAAGCCCACCCAGCACTCGGTCAAGGAGATGCGCGAGATCGGCATCCAGCCGGACATCCTGCTCTGCCGCTGCGATCGGCCGCTCCCGCGCAGCATGAAGGAGAAGATCTCCCTCTTCTCGAACGTCGCCGTCGATTGCGTGATCGCGGCCGTCGACGTCGACTGCATCTACGAGCTCCCGCTGGTCCTCCACGCCGAGGGGATCGACGAGAAGATCACGGAGCTGCTCAACATCTGGGCGAGGCAGCCAGACCTGTCGTCCTGGCAACGCATCGTCGAGCGGTTCAAGAAGCCGTCTCGCGGCATCGTGAAGATCGGCGTCGTCGGCAAGTACGTGCACCTGCGCGACTCCTACAAGTCGCTCCACGAGGCGCTCGTCCACGGCGGGCTCCACAACGACGTGCGGGTCGAGCTCGAGTACATCGACTCCGAGCAGATCGAGGCGCGCGGCGCGCCCGAGCTGCTGTCGAACCTCGACGCGATCCTCGTGCCCGGCGGCTTCGGGGATCGTGGGACCGAGGGGAAGATCGAGGCCATCCGGTACGCGCGCGAGGAGAAGATCCCGTTCTTCGGGATCTGTCTCGGCATGCAGCTCGCGGTCGTCGAGTTCGCGCGGCACGTCTGCGGCATGGCGGGAGCGAACTCCGTGGAGTTCGATCGGAACGCTCCCTACCCGGTGATCGATCTGATGCCCGACCAGAAGGGGGTCGTCGAGAAGGGCGGGACGATGCGCCTCGGCGCGTACCCGTGCGTGCTGGACAAGGGCTCGGTCGCCGCGGAGGCGTACGGGCAGACGAGCATCAGCGAGCGGCACCGCCACCGGTACGAGGTGGCCAACAAGTACCGCGAGGCGATGGTACAGAAGGGGCTCGTGCTCTCCGGAACGTCGCCCGATCAGCGGCTCGTCGAAATGATCGAGCTGCGCGAACACCCGTACTTCGTGGGCTGTCAGTTCCACCCCGAGTTCAAGAGCCGCCCCCACAGCGCGCACCCGCTCTTCGCTCGGTTCGTCCGCGCCGGTCTGGAGCGCCAGCGCGAGCGCAGCAAGGCCGAGAAGCCGAAGCCCGGTGATTCCGCCACCGCTCACAGCCAGCAAGCTGCCTCGTCGGTGAATTAGTCAGCGTCCCACGCCGGAGATCCGCGGCGGATCTCCGGTCGCCGCATCTCCGCAGATGCGCGGGGATGGCGCTGGTGATCGAGCGGGCTGTCGCGAGCGCTCCCGGCGAAGGCTGACCAAGAGCCTCCGACCGGGAGAGGTTCGATGCCGAGCGGTGTGGGCGGTCAGACGTCGCCGAGGCTCGGCCGGCCCAGCGGCGGGGCGTCGAGCGGCTCGACCGGCGCGGCCTGAGGGGCGAGGAGCGGCGAGCGCTCGCCGACCTCCTTGATCAGGTTCCGCTGCAGCACGTGCGCCGGCGCCGTCCTGAGGTCCCAGATCAGGCCGAGCTTCTCCATCCCGCGCAGGATGTAGAAGCTGACGTCGATCTCCCACCAGAAGAAGCCCTGGTTCGCGCTGCTCATGTAGTGGTGGTGGTTGTTGTGCCAGCCCTCGCCGAGCGTGATCAGCGCGAGCCAGAAGTTGTTGCGGCTCGTGTCGGTCGTCGCGTAGCGCCGCGAGCCGAACACGTGCGCGAGCGAGTTGATCGTGAACGTGCCGTGCATGAGGGCGCACGTCGACACGACGTAGCCCCACAGGAAAGCATCGTAACCGCCCAGCGCGAAGAGCAGCGCGATCATGCCGAGCGGCCCGACCACGTGGTAGCGATCCAGCCAGCGGAGCTCAGGGAAGCCCGCGAAGTCAGGGATCCGCTTCAGGTCCAGCTCCTCGTGCTCGCGGCCGAGCCACCAGCCGATGTGCGCGTACCAGAACCCCCGACGGAGCGGGCTGTGAACGTCGCGCTCCGTGTCCGAGTACTTGTGATGGACGCGGTGCGTGCCCCCCCACCACAGCGGGCCCTTCTGCGTCGCCGTGGTCCCGAGCAGCGCGAGGAGGAACTGGAGGCCACGGCTCGTCCTGTAGCTCCGGTGCGAGAAGTACCGGTGGTAGACCGCCGTGATCGCGAACATCCGGACGAAGTACGTCGCCGCAGCGAGCGCCGCGAGCTTCCACGTGGCGCCTCGGACGATGGCGACCACGGTGCCCACGTGGATCGCGACGATCCCCAGCACGTTGAAGACCTGACCTAAGCCCGGGCCAGGCTTCGGTACGACGACTCGTGTGGGGCTCGATGCAGGGGCTTGCGTGATGGTTTCCAAGGTGCATGGAGCATCGAGCACGCCCGTCACTGGGGTTCACGACGCCGGTCATGATTCCGTCACGCAACGCTCCGCCCGGCACCCGGTGGATCGAGCGCACATCGCCGGCGAGCGCGCGGGCTCAGGGATGCAGGGTCAGGACGTCGATGGCCGGACCGGCGGAGATCCGGATCTCGCTCGCCCGGAGGGGATCTCCGTCGAGGATATAGGGGCCGTCGCCGGGGGCTGGCGCGCCGGGCACAGCGTCGAACCGGACCGTGAAATCGCGGACGAGATCGTCGAAGTGATCCCGACCGCCGATCCGCCGCCCCGCGAGGACGAGCGGGGCGCGCGGGCCCAGCTCCCGGGGGGGAAGCGCGCTGGCGACGAGGTGCGGGCGCTCGAGATCCTCACCGGCCCGGTAGGTGACCCGCATGTGGATGCCGAGATCGCGCACCACGGACGAGCAGACGAGCGACCAGGCGCGCGGGGCGAGCCGCCGCCCCTCCACCTCGATCGTGCAGGGCAGCGGTTCGAGCACGCGCCGCGCGTAAGAGCCGCCGTAGAACGACTCGATGAAGACCCGCGACACGATGCGCGCGGCGGCGCCGTATCCGTCTCCTCCGCGCTCGTAGTAGACATCGAAGAAGCTGGCCACGAGCCCGGTGCCGAAGATGAAGCCGATGCGCTCCTCGACGCCACCGCCGCGCGCCGTCGCTCGCGCGCGCAAGGTGGGCCGACGGACAATCCCAGGGAGGGTGGCGCCACCGCGAAGGCTGCGAGCTTCGTGGATGATCCGCTCGAGGAGCACGGCCGGATCGCCCGTCATGCCCCAGTTGCGCGCGACGGTCGCCACGGTCCCGCCGGGCAGCAGGACGAGGGGCGGCAAGGAGCGCTCGCCGAAGGCGCGGGCGAGCGCCGTGACGCCCGCCATGAAGCTGCCGTCTCCGCCGGAGAGCGCGACCAGATCCGTGCCACGCCGCGCGATCCGGTCGCAGACCTCCGCGAGCTCCGCGACGTTCGAGGTCGGATGGAGCTCCGCAGCGCCAGCGCAGGCGGCCGACATGCGGTCGATGAGCGAAGGCTTCGCCCGGTACCGGCGCGCTGTGGTGTTGACGATGACGTCGATACGCATGGTGCCGGGGCGTGTGCGCCGTATAGAACGGATTCCCCAGGTGGTCGAGCCGAAGGGGCTTCGAGCGCGAACTTCGGCGCGGTAAGAGTCGCCTCATGCACCGCGCGCTCCCCGGGTCGATCCTCGCCGGCCTCCTGTCGCTCGCCGCGGTCGTCGGCTGCGCGAGCTCGGCCTCGATGCGCGCGGCCGAGGCGGGCAGGTTCGACGAGCTGCGCCGCGCGCTCCACGACGAGCTGCGCCGCGGTGCGCTCGACAGCGACGACGCGCGCGCGATCGCCCGAGCGGTCGCGGAGGGGGAGATCGCGCGCGCGACGCCGCCGTCCGGGGTCGATCTCCTGCGCGAGCTCCGGACCTGCGCGCGTCCGCTGGAGGACGCGCTCGCCGAGCGCGCCGCGGGCTCGGACGCGGTCGCGACAGCCGCAGCGATGATCCTCCTCGAGGCAGGGCTCACCGAGCCAGAGCGCGCGAAGCTGTACGCAAACGACGCGGGGGCGGGGAGGTCCCCTGACAAGAACGCGGCGCTCCGCGCGCTGGAGGCGCGGGCCCTCGTCGCAGCCGAGGACGGCGCGGCGCGGCGCGCGCGGATGCTCGACGGAGATCAGGACGTGCGCGTCTCGGCGCTCCGCGCCGCGATCGCGGCGGCGGACCCGAGCGACCGAGGCGCGCTGCTCGAAGCGGCGCGCCTCGACCCGTACCCGCTCGCGCGGACGCTCGCGATCCGCGCCGCCGGCGCGCTCGGCGGTCGAGAGGTCGTGCTGGCGTTGCGCGATCTCTGGACCCTCTCGGATGAACCCGGGCGTGAAGCGATCGCCGAGGCGTGGGCCGCGCCGCGCGCGATCGACGCCGGCGGGCGCGCGCAGCTCCTCTGGGCGATCTCCACCCAGCGCGGCGCGCCCGCGATCGCCGCCGCGCGCGGGCTGGTGCGCGCCGGCGGCGACGGCGCCGGGGAAGCCGTCGCCGTCCTTGTCAGCGCGATCCGCACCAGCCAGACGAGGGACCGCGTCTACGCCATCCTCTCCGCGCCGCTCGAGGATCCCACGGTGCGATCCGCGCTCCTCGAGGCGCGGGAGGATCCGGATGACGCCGTCGCCTTCGCCGTCCATGCCCGCCATGTCGCTGCCCCGCCGCTCCTCATCGCCGCGCGCGAGCGCGCCGCCGCGAGCGCGTGGCTGACGAAGCTCGCCACGGGCACGTCGACCCGCGCGGTGCTCGCGCGGGGCGTCCTCGCCCGCGCGGGCGTCAGGTCCGTCGTGCCGCTCCTGGAGCGCGATCTCCAGTCCCGGGAGATCCCGGTCCGCGAGGCGGCCGGCGTCGGCCTGGTCGATCTCGGCGAGATCCCGCGCGCTGCCCCGCTGGTCGCCGACGCCGATCCCCGGGTCAGGAGCGCGGTGGCCTGCGCGATCCTCAGCGCGTCCTGACCGCCGCCGGTGGCCGCGCGCGGCGCGCTCGTCCGCTCAGAACCTCGAGACGAGCTCGAGCCGCGCGCCCTCGAACGGCGGGAAGGTCCGGCACACGCCGGAGACGCAGCGCAGTCCCCCGCGCCGCTGGCCGACGAAGAGCTGCGCCGTGTCGACGATCTGATCGAGCGCCGTCCTCCTCGAGCCGGATTTCCATTGCAGCCCCCCGCTGAAGAAGTGGCAGAGCTCGCCGTCCTTGCCGGGCGCGCAACCAGGTTGAGACGTGTACTCGTAGCCGAAAATTGCTGCCAGGTGGGGCGACCACTGGAGCGCGAGGTAGTTGTCCCCTTCGACCCAGGACGACTCGAAATTCTCTGGCCTGTAGCGGCGGCGGCTGTTGCCCTGCACCTGGACAGAGAACGCGCCGGCGAGGTGCTTCACGATGTCGTAGCGGACGTAGCCCTCGCTGTAGAAGGTGCGTTCCGGCTCGGCCTCGTCGGAGTGTCGAGCACCGGCCCACGCGCGCACGTGCGAGCGGCTGCGGTCGAAGTGGAGCTCGGTGCCCGCCGCGACGTCCCACGTGTCGGTGCGGTTCGCGTCGTCCTCGATGCAGCCCTCGCTCGCCTTCTCCGTGAAGCTCACGTAACGACCGACCCAGGCGTACACGGCCAGGCTCCGATCGAAGCGGTAGTCGACCCGCCCGCGCCCGCCCGTCACGCAGACGTTCGGCGAGCCGATCGGCTCGACGTAGACGGGCTCCGCCGTGGGAGGTTGGTTGTACGCGAGGCCCTTGTACTCGGGCGCGCTGAAGCCGGGGTTCAGCGGGTCGACATCGATGTTGGCCAAGAGCGACGCGAAGCGGCGATAGTGCTTCCCCTCGAGCGACACGGCGACCGGCCCGCTGCGGGCGTTCGCCGCCGCGTAGATCGCGTAGCCTGGCCGGACGCGCTGGCCCTCTTCCGTTCGGCCCGGCTGGCCGGCCACCTCGACGTACACGTCCCCGTGCTCCGCGATGGAGGGGACGCCGATCGAGCCGCTGAACGTGCCTAGTTCGCCGCGGAGGAGCGCTCCGTTCGCGGCGAGGTGCACGCCCTTCACGGCCGCCTCCAGGCTTCCGCCGAGCACGGTGTCCTCGACGTAGCTCGGCTGCGCCTCCGCGACGTTCCTGACCGGGCGCGGATTCCCTTGCGGGTCCACGGTCGACTCGTGCGTGATCAGGTCGCCCGCGCTGTCCGCGTCGGGGAACCCGAAGAAGAGCGGTGACCCGGAACCGTGCAGCCGCCTGCCGCTCGCGCTGTCGATGCGCAGCGGGTTCAGCTGCCCGGCGAAGGCCGTGGCCTTGAGCCGGAGCAGCGTGAAATCGTGCTCGAGCGCGAGCCTGCCGCCTCGGACCGTCGTGTCGATGGCCAGCTCGTCCATCTTGCGCACGCTGAAGACCAGGCCGCGCCCGAGCTGGGCGTAGAAATCACCCGCCGTCGCCTCGATGCCTGGCTGCGTGTAGGTCACCCAGAGCTTCGCCGGATAGACCGTGTTCCGGTACCGCGAGTGGAGCTCCCGCCTGGCGTCGTTGAGCTCGAACAAGACCTCATCGTGCAGGATCTTCTGCTGCAGGTCGAAGCTGGTCGCCGACGGCGTGCCGACATAGAAGGCGGCGTCGATCCGGGCGCCGAGCTGAAGACGCCACCAGCTGATCTGCGCGTCCAGCCGGTCGAGGATCTCGCCGTAGTGGTCGTCGAGGTAGCGCGACGCGTAGCGAGGATCGTCGTTTCGGTTGTCGAAGTGGTACACCGCGGCCGCGGTGTTCACGACGTCGACGGCCATCGGCTGGCCGCCGACGTCCTGGAAATCGACCGCCGCCGCGGAGCCGGCGGCGAGGAGGAGGGACGCTGCGGGCAGACCGGCGACGGCGGCGTGGAGCAGGGAACGCACCTCGGTTTCCTACCACGGACCTACCGCCCGTGGAGCCCAGCGCGGCGCCGGGCGCGAGCCCTCCGCGCCTACGGCTGGCCGAGCGCCTTCTCGACGTGCTCGGCGAGCAGCGCCTCGTCGCCGGGCTGGTACCCGCCGCGCTTGTGAAGAATCGAGCCGTCTCGGCCGATGAGCACGGAGAACGGGAGCTCGCGCTTCGGGTTGTACTTGGCGGCCACGGTCGTCTCCTCGTCGAGGAGCACGGGGAAAATCATCTCTCTGTCGTGCGCCGTGCTGCTCACCTGCGCGCGGGACTCCGGTCCATCGAGGGATACGGCGAGCACGACGAACCCCTTGTCCTTGTGCTTCTTGTAGAGCTCGACGATGTGGGGCATCTCCGCCAAGCACGGATCGCAGGTGGTCGACCAGAAGTCGATCAATACGACGCTCTTGCCGGCGTAGTCCGAGAGCCTGACGGTCTTGCCGTCCAGGGCGGGGAGCGAGAAGTCCGGCGCAGGGCTCGCCGCCGGGCCGCCAGAGGCGGCGCCGCACGAAGTGGTCGCGAGGCCGAGGACAGTGAACGCCAGCGAGAGCGCGCAGCGGGTAATTCGGTTCATCGAGGGCTTCCGTCGCGGAGGGCCGGCCTGAGCGGCCGACCGGCTTGAGGTCTCAACGTTGCGGACGCCGCGAGAGGCGCCCTGACAGGTTCTCCCGCGGGCGCGCCGAACGGTGGCTCGGCGGCGCGCCCGCGCGGCGGTTCGTTCAGAGCTCGCCGTTCATGATCTTCTCGAACTTCCGCCAGAAACTGCTGTCCTCCGCGGGCACGCCGGAGACGACCTCGATGATGGTCATGTCCTTCGTCCTGACCAGCATGTTCGCCGGGAACGCATCGGCCTGGAAGAGCGCGCCGAGCTTGTACGAAGGGTCGATCGCCGACGGGTACTGCACGTCGTACGTGGTCGTCCAGCGGTACAGGTCGCGCGGCACCGCGGGCTCACCCGGGTTCCTCCCGTCGGCGAGCTGGACCAGGAACTCGCCGCCGAGCGGTTGATACTTCTCGTAAAGCCTGGGCAGGACGGACTCCGCCTCGATCTTGCAGGGGCCGCACCACACGGACGAGACGTCGATCAGCAGCACCTTCGGCTTCGGCTCGCCGGCGCCGTAGGGCGAGCCCTCGGGAAAGACATCCTCCCCGGTCGGGTTGTAGAAGTCGGCGAGCTGAATGGGCTGCATCGTGTCTTTGTGTTCGGCGGCGTTGGCGTACCCGACGAACTGATAATTCGCGATCACCCGGCCGGGGCTGATCCCATACGGCCCAGCCGGATATTGAGCAGCGTTGGCCGCAGGCTGACCCGTCCCTTCGGGAAAAGGAGGAGCCGGGATGGGATCCTCTTCTCCCCCGCAGCCGACGAGCCCCAGGGCTGCGACGACGCCAAGGCCCATCCAAACGAGAACTGCGTCCATTCGCATGATGCCACCGCCTGAAGTATGGTGTAGGAGTGCTCATTCTTCTGGGCGGCACGGGGGGCGTCAAGGGCAACCTTGTCGCCGCCGCTTCGCTCGGGGGCTCGTTTCCGCAATCTCCGGCCAGGCCCGCCGTGCCTGCCCCGATCCGCGGGTGTTTCCCGCGCTGAGGTCCTATGCAGCAGGTTGTCGCCTCTCACAGCGCCCGTCGGCCCCGTCTCCGTCGTATCCACGCCTTCCTGACGCTGGGCTTCCTGGCGAGCGGGGCGGCCCTCGCGATCGGCGCCTGCTCGTCGTCGGACGCGCCGCGGGACGAATGCTTCGGAGGCGTCGTCGTCAACGGCGTCTGTGAGGGCAAGTGCAGGCCGGAGCTCTGCCTGGCGGGCAACACCTGCGTCGGAAACCGCTGCGTGCTCGAGTGCGGCAGCCACCTCGAGTGCACCCCGGGTCTCCAGGACTGTGTGCCCGCCGTGGAAGACGACACAGAAGCCAAGATTTCCGTTTGTAGGCCGAACGGGAAAATGGTGGGTTTTGGGGCACCGTGTCCGTTCGGTTTCGAATGCGGGCACTTCGGGCGCTGCCCCGACGACACGCCGTGCAACCCGATGCAGTGCAACGGTAATCCCGGCGAGTGCCAGCGCGACGCCGTGGCGTGCGGCGACAACCCCGCCTGCACCGCCGGCAAGTGCGGCGACGGTAGCTACTGTTTCATCCCGACCTGCGCTCCCGACCAGTGCACCCCGCTCGGCCTGGAGTGCCTCGGCAAGGGAGAGGGCGACGCCGAGGCGTACTGCACGCAGCCGCATTGCGAGAGCGACGCCGACTGCCCCGGCGGCTTCGAGTGCGCCGTGACCCGCGACGCTCACGCGATCTGCGGCACCGACAAGGGGAATAGCAGCTTCTGCGGCGAGACCGACGAGGAGTGCATCGACCCCTCCACGTTCGGCGAAGGCAACACCTATGAGGAGGGCTCGCTCTGCCTGCTGCGCAAGACCTGCGTCAAGCGCACGCAGTGCGCGCCGTGCAGCTCCGATCTCGACTGCTCGCTCGTCCTGGGGCAGCGCTGCGTCACGATCGGCGGCGAGAGCCGGTGCGCCAGGTCGTGCAGCGAGGACTCCGACTGCGACCTCGACTACAGGTGCGACGGCGACGTGTGCAAGCCGCGGTTCGACCGCTGCGTCGGCGATCCCGGCGGCTTCTGCCATCCGTGCCGCAACGACACCGACTGCGGCGACGCGGACTCCACGATGGAGTGCGCCACCACGCTGCGCGGCCAGCGCGTTTGCCTCGACGCGGCGCTCCCCATCCGGTGCACCCAGGAGAACGCGGACGAGGTCTGCCCGAAGTCGCCCAGCGGGCTCCCCGGCGCGTGCGTGTGCGTCGAAACGAACGCGAGCAGGGAGTGCGTGGACTCGCGGTGCTACCTGCCGTCGCGCCAGCTCGACCCGAGCGACCCGCAGTCCGTGGTCACGTCCTGCTGGTGACGGGGCCGGCCGGACGCGGGGTGGCCGGTGCGCCGCCCGCGGCGAGGCGAAGGCGAGGCGAAGGCGAGGCGAAATCGAGCGGCCGCGAGCGTGGCGCGCTCGCCGGTTGACGGGAATCCGGAGCGGTCCTAACTCCTTCGCCCCATGCCCATCACGAAGGATGCCGCGCTCGCCGCGCTGGCAAAGGTCATCGCGCCGGATCTCCAGCGCCCGCTCACAGACCTCGGGCGCGTCCGGGAGCTCTCGATCGAGGGCGAGGCCGTCTCGCTCACCGTCGAGCTGACCAGCTACTTCAAGCAGCGGCTCGCCGCGGACATCGAGGCGGCGCTGAAGGGCGCCGGCGCGAAGGACGTCCGGATCGCGTGGGACGTCGCCGTCCCGAAGCGCACCATCCTCCCGGACGACCCGTCGCCGGGCGTGCGCAACATCGTCCTCGTGATGAGCGGCAAGGGCGGCGTCGGCAAGAGCACGGTCGCCGCCAACCTGACGCTGGCGCTGAGCCGCGAGGGGGCCAAGGTCGGCCTGCTCGACGCGGACATGTACGGGCCGAGCGTCCCGACCATGCTCGGGGTGATGGGCCGCCCGACCTCCGCCGACGGCCAGAAATTCCTGCCGCTCGAGCGCTTCGGCGTGAAGCTCATGTCGATCGGCTTCCTGCTGGAGGATCCGAGGTCAGCCGTCGTCTGGCGCGGCCCGATGCTCCAGAACGCGCTGCTCCAGTTCATGCGCGATGTGGAGTGGGGTGAGCTCGACTACCTGGTGCTGGATCTGCCGCCCGGGACCGGTGACATCGCGCTGACGATCTCCCAGAAAATGAGGACCACGGGCGCGATCGTCGTGACGACGCCGCAGGAGGTGGCCCTCCAGGATGTGTACAAATCGGTCTCCATGGCCCAGAAGGTCGGGATCGCCCTGCTCGGCGTGGTCGAGAACGAGAGCTACTTCGTGTGCGACGGGTGCAGCAAGCGGCACGAGCTCTTCGGGGCCGGCGGCGGGCAGAAGATCGCCGAGTTCGCCGAGGCGCCGCTGCTCGGCCAGATCCCGATGGACCCCGCCATCCGGGAGTGGGGCGACGCCGGCACGCCGGTCGTTCAGGCTGCCCCGGCCAGCCCGATCGCGCGCGCGTTCCTGGATGTGGCGGAGCGGCTGGCAGGCCAGATCAGCGCCCACAACCTCGCGAGCGGGGGCGGCCTGCGCATCGACCGGAGCGGGGGGACGAACAAGCACCTGCCCATCATGCGGTAGGCTCTCGCGTAAACGTCCCGGGTACGTTATGGTTCCGGCCCCTTCCCCCCAATTGAACCGAGGGGGCCGCTGGAGAGAACGCGAGCACGTTTCGCCCCCATCGGCATGCGTTGTCGCGCGAGGCGCGGATGAATACCCACGAAAATACCACCACGCCGGCGGACGCGCCGGCAGCTCCGGCCGACCAGGGCGGCGCGCTCGAGGCGTCGAACGCGGCGTCCGAGCAAGCAGCCCAGGCTCATGAAGCGGGGTCCACCGCCCCGCACGAGGCGAGCGGCGCGTCCGGCGGAGAAACCCCGCCGCAGGCGAGCTCGACCCAGCCCGAGGCAGAACCGGCCGCAGCGGCACCCGCCGCCCCGGTGAGCGCTGCCGACGACGACGACTGGGAAGAGCAGCCCGGCGACGACATCGGCAACCGCGTCCCCGGCCTGCCGCGGGATGACATCGGCAACCGCAAGCCGGGGGCCCCCCAGGGCCAGGGCAGGCGGGGCGCTCCGGCGGGCGGGAAGCCCGCGCAGGGCGCGAAGCCAGCCCAAGGCGGGAAGCCCGCGCAAGGCGCGAGGCCCGCGCCGGCGGGAGAAGCGGGCGCGGCCGCAGAGGCGGAAGGGGGCGCTGGAAAGAAGCGCCGCCGTCGCCGCCGCCGCAAGGGCGCGGAGGAGGCCGGTCAGCCGGGCGCCGAGGCGGCCGACGCCGCGGCCGAGGCCAGCGACGCCGAGGCGCCCGATGCTGGCGACGAGGAAGGCGAGGAGGAGCAGGCGGCCGACGAGGCGGGGGGACAGCCCCAGCCCGGAGGCGAGAAGCGCAAGCGACGCAAGGGGCAGGGAGCGCCGCCGCCGCGCGAGCGCCCGGCCTTCAGCATCGGCGAAGAGGTGTTCGGCAAGGTCAGCAAGATCACTGACCACGCCATCTGGATCGACATCGCCGGGAAGGCCACGGGGCTCTTCGACCGCCGCGAGATCCTCGATGAAGAGCCGCCCGTCGAGGGCGATCAGTTCATCGCGACGGTGGCGAGCACCGGCGTGCGCGGGGGCATGCTCCTCCTGTCGAGGGCGCCGGTGCAGCTCGATCAGGCGCGTGCGCGCGCCGAGGCCGCGCTCCAGAGCGGCGAGCCGATCGAAGGGTTCGTGACCGGGGCGGTGAAGGGCGGGCTCGAGGTCGACCTCGGCGGCCTCCGCGCCTTCGCGCCGGCGTCGCACGTCGATCTGCGCCACGGCGCCGACCTCAACTACCTCGTGGGGCAGCGGCTCGATTTCATCGTGACGCAGTTCGCGAAGAAGGGGCGCGACATCGTCGTGTCCCGCCGCAAGATGCTCGAGGAGGAGACCCGGAAGGCGCGCACCGAGGCGCTCACGTCGATCGAGCCCGGCTCGCTGCACAAGGGCGTGGTGCGCAAGGTCGTCGCGTGGGGCGTGTTCGTCGCGCTCCCCGACGCCGGCGGCGTCGAGGGGCTGGTCCACATGAGCGAGGCGAGCCACGACCGTGGCGCCAAGCTGGCCGACCTGTTCAAGCCGGGCGCGGAGATCGACGTGAAGGTCCTGCGCGTCGACGACAAGGGCAAGCTCTGGCTGAGCCGCAAGGCCGCCACGGTCGATCCTTGGGACGCGGTGAAGGACAAGTACGCGGTGGGCTCGCGCCACAAGGGCAAGATCGCCCGCCTGCAGCCGTTCGGTGCGTTCGTCGAGCTCGAGCCCGGCATCGATGGGCTCATCCACACGGCCGACCTCTCGATGAAGCCGATCCAGCACCCGAGCGAGGTGGTGAAGGTCGACGACGAGGTCGACGTGGTCGTCGCGAGCTGCGACCCGGCGGGCCGGCGGATCGGGCTCCACCCCGCCCCGCCCGAGGGCGAGGAGAGCGAGCCGCGACAGCGCGTGCAGCAGGGCAGGGCGGTGAAGGTGGCCGTCACGCAGGTGACCGAAGGGGGGCTCGTCGTCCGGGTGCTCGGCACGACGGGGCGAGCGGCCCGCGGCTTCATCCCGGCCGGCCACACCGGCACGCAGCGCGGCACCGACCTGCGCAAGGAGTTCCCCATCGGGACCCAGTTCGACGCGAAGGTCATCGAGGTGGATCCGCGCCGGGGAGAGGCCAAGCTGTCGATCCGCGCCCTCAAGGAAGACGCCGAGAAGCAGGCGTACCAGCAGTACCGCGCGGGCGTCGCGCGCGAGGCCAAGTTCGGCACCTTCGCCGACCTCATGAAGAAGAGCTGATCCCGGGAGGCGCGCGCCGCCTTCGCGGCCGCGCCCCCGCCTCCCTCCGGCCGCCGAGGCGGTCCGCAGGGGTTCGCGCTACTCGCGCCCGAGCGCGTTCACGGGATCCATGCGCGCGGCCCGTCGTGCCGGGAAGAACCCAAAGACGATCCCGATCGCCGTGCTGACCCCGAGCGCGACGCCGAGCGCCGTCGGCTCGAGCCTCATCGGCCAGCCGAGGGCGGTCGAGAACCCGAGGATGACGCCGTACCCGAGCGCGCTGCCGACGATGCCGCCCAGCGTGGCGAGCACGAGCGCCTCGAGCAGGAACTGAAGCAGGATGTCGATCTCCCGGGCGCCGATGGCCATCCGGATGCCGATCTCGCGGGTGCGCTCGGTGACCGACACCAGCATGATGTTCATGACGCCGATGCCGCCGACGACGAGCGACACCGCCGCGATGCTGACGAGCAGCGCCGAGAGCGCCGCGAAGATCGCGTCCTGCATGGCCTGGAACTCCGCCTGGCTCCGGACGGCGAAGTCGTCCTCCTCGCCCTCGTCGATGCGGTGCCGCTGGCGGAGGATCGCCTCGGCCTGCTGCTTGGCGCGCTCGGACGTCTCCGCGGACGTCGAGCTCAGGAGGATCGCGTGCACTTCCCCGGGCCGCGTGGCGACGACGTGCGATCGCATCGTGGTGATGGGCATCAGCACGATGTCGTCCTGGCTCTGCCCGAAGGGCGACGCCCCCTTCTCCTCCAGGACCCCGAGCACGCGGTAGGTCTGTCGGCCGATCCGCACCATCCGGCCGATCGGATCGAGCGACCCGAACAGGTCGCGCGCGGTCTGGGCGCCGATGACGACGACCTTCTCGGAGAGGTTCTCCGAGGCGGGGCTCCACGGCTCTCCCCGCGCCACCTTCCAGCTCCGGATCTCGAAGTAGTTGAGGCGGGTGCCGACGAGCGTCGGGCTCGAGTTCTGGCCCTCGTAGATGACCTGGGCGCTCGACCTGAGGAACGGCGCCGCGATCCGGATGCTCGTCGACTCGCGCACGAGCGCCTGGCTGTCGAGCTCCGAGAGCCGGGCGCCCGTGGTGCTGCGGACGCCCGAGGCGCGCGCGGAGCGCGCGAAGACGATGAGCGAGTTGGAGCCGAGGTTCGAGATCTGCGCGTTCACGTTGGCGCGCGCGCCGCTCGCCAGCGCGGTGACCGTGACCACGGCCGCGACGCCGATCGTGATCCCCAGGATCGTGAGCCCCGCGCGGAGCTTGTTCCGGCGGACGGCGCGCAGCGCGATCACGATCGCCGACAGGACGCGGGTGAGCGTCGACCTCATTCGTGCCTCAGGGCGGTGATCGGGTCCTGGCGCGCGGCGCGGCGCGCCGGGAAGAACCCGAAGACGACCCCGATCGTCGCACTCGTCCCCACCGCGACGACGACCGCGCTGGCCGGCAACGTCATGCTCCAGCCGAGCGCCGCGGCGAAGAGCTGGATGACGACGAGCCCCGCGCCGAGCCCCATCACGCCGCCGATGAGCGACAGCGTGATGGCCTCGACCAGGAACTGGACCAGGATGTCGCCCTCGGAGGCGCCGATCGCCATGCGGATGCCGATCTCGCGCGTCCGCTCGGTGACGCTGACCAGCATGATGTTCATGACGCCGATCCCGCCGACGAGGAGCGACACCGCGGCGATCGACGACAGGAGCATCGTCAGGGTGTCCAGGATCCGCTCCTGCGACGCCCGGAACTCCGCCTGCGTGCGGATCACGAAATCCGGCTCGCCCTCGGGGTCGATCTCGTGGCGCTGCCGGAGGATCCTGTCGATCTGCTCGACCGCGCGATCGACGGTCCGCTCGCTGGTCGCGGCCGCGACGAGCATCTGCACCCTGCCCGGCGCGCTCGGCACGACGCGCGACCGGAAGCTGCCGATCGGCATGAGCAGCCGGTCGTCCTGGTCCTCGCCGAACGGCGATTGCCCCTTCTTCTCGAGCACCCCGATGACCCGGAACGGGTGCTTGCCGATCCGGATGTACTGCCCCACGGCCTCGCCGGAGCCGAACAGGTTCTCCCGGACGGTCTCGCCGATCACGCAGACCTTCGTCTTGAGCTGCTCGTCCGACTCGGTCCAGCCGTCGCCCTTGGCGACGCGGTAGGAGAGGATCGTGAGGTAGCTCCGCGTCACGCCCATGACCTGGGTCGCGACGTTGGCCTCTCCGGCCACGATCTGCGTCGACGTGGAGCTGAACGGGCTCAGCGCGGTGACGCTGGTCGACTCCTTCAGGATCGCGAGCCCGTCGGCCTCCGACATCCGCACGACCTCGCGGCGCTTCAGCCCGGAGGCCTGCGTCGACTGCGGGAAGATGTAGATCGAGCTCGCGCCCAGGCCCGAGATCTCGCCCAGGACGCGGTTGCGTACGCCCGTCCCGAGCGCCACCACGATCACCACGGCCGCGACCCCGATCAGGATGCCGAGCACCGTGAGGGCGGCGCGGAGCTTCGAGCGGACGATGGCGCGCAGGGCGATGCGGATGGCGGCAAGGTAGCCCCTCACGGCGCCTGCTCGTCGAGCTCCGCCCCGGAGGGCGGCAGCGCGGCCAGGGCCACCGCCGCGTCGACGGGGCGCTCGTTCCTGAGATCGCTGCGGACCTCGCCGTCGCGCATCGTGATCACGCGGCTCGCGCAGGCGGCGATGTCCGGCTCGTGGGTCACGAGGACGATGGTGATCCCTTCCAGGTTGAGCCGCTGCAGGAGCCCGAGCACCTCGTAGCTCGTGCGGGTGTCGAGGTTGCCCGTGGGCTCGTCGGCGAGGAGCAGCGGCGGGGAGGTGACGAGCGCTCGCGCGATGGCGACGCGCTGCTGCTGGCCGCCCGAGAGCTGGTTCGGGGTGTGGTGCAGGCGCTCGGCCAGCCCCACCGCGCTGAGCGCCTCGAGCGCGCGCCCGCGCCGCTCCGCCGCGCCGACGCCCCGGTAGACGAGCGGCAGCTCCACGTTCTCGAGCGCCGTGGTGCGCGGCAGCAGGTTGAAGCCCTGGAAGACGAACCCGATGAGGCGATTCCTCACGATCGCGCGCGCGTCGTTGCTGCGCCGGGTCACGTCGAGCCCGTCCAGCCGGTACGTGCCTCGGGTCGGCCGATCGAGGCACCCGATGATGTTCATCAGGGTGCTCTTGCCCGAGCCGCTCTGCCCGACGATGGCGACGAAGTCGCCGTGCTGGATGGTCAGATCCACGTGGCGGAGCGCCCTCACGACGACCGCCTCGGTCGTGTAGTCCTTGCCGACGCTCGAGAGCTCGATGAGCGGCTCGTCTCGGAGCACCGCGGCGACGGCCTGGCTCTGGGGCAGCATCGCGCCTCAGAACAGCCGGGGGCCGCGCCCCCTGCCGCCCGTGGATGGACCGTCGTTCTCGTCGATGACGAGCTTGACCGGCCCGAGATCGGTGAGCAGCGCGGTGAAGATGCCGTCGGTGATCCCGACGTCGACGACGCGCGGCTCGATCTTCTCCGCGCCCGGCGTGGCGTCGGTCAGCACGTAGACGCGGCCCTTCTTCGGCGGGAGCGGCTCGAGGGGCGGCGCCTTGATCTCCTTGCCGTCCTTGTCCCGCTCCGGGGCCGGCTTGAACCGCAGCGCCGCGTTCGGCAGCCGCCGCACCCCCTTGGCCTCGGAGGACCGGATGCTGACCGTGGCCGTCATGCCCGGCCGCAGCTTGACGTCCGGGTTGTCGACCTCGACGACCGCCGCGTACGTCACAACGCCGGACTGGTTGAGCGGGCTGTAACGCACCTGGCTCACCGTCCCCCGGAACGTCTCGCCCGGAAAGGCGTCGACGCTGACGTCCGCCTCGATGCCCTCGCGGAGCCGCCCCACGTCCGCCTCGTCGATGTCGGCGAGCACGCGCATCTTGCGCAGATCCTGGGCGATCACGAAGAGCGTGGGCGCCTGGAAGCTCGCCGCCACGGTCTGCCCGGGATCGATCGCGCGGCTGATGACGACCCCGTCGATGGGCGAAAAGATGCGCGTGTACTGGAGGTTCGTCGTGGAGGAGCGGAGCACCGCCCTGAGCTGCGCCACCTGCGCCTTCGCGGCCGCGAGGTCGGCGAGCGCCACGTCGTAGGCGCCCTGCGCCGTGTCGAGATCGGCCTGTGAGCCCACCCCCTCCGCGACCATCTTCTTCGCGCGTTCGAGCCGCTGCTTGGCGGTCCCCAGCGAGGCCTCGGAGCGCACGACGCTCGCGTTGGCCGCCTCGAGCTGCGCCTGGTTGGAGTCGATCTGCGCCCCGAAGAGCGTCGGATCGATCTCGGCCAGCACGTCGCCGGCCTTCACGATGCTGTTGAAGTCCACGTAAACCTTGGTGATTCGCCCCGAGACCTGCGCGCCGACCTGCACCTCGGTGAGCGGTTTGACCTGCCCCGTCGACTGCACCACCTCGATCACGTCGCCCGTCGTGATGTCGCCCGTGACGTAGCGGGGCGGCGGCGGTGGGCTCGTCCGGATCCTCCACACGACGATCCCTGCGACGAGCGCGGCGACGATCGCCAAGACGCCGAGCCGCCCGAGCCAGCGCCTCGTCCCCACCCGCGCGAGCTCCTGCTCCAGGCTCTCCCGCCCGCGGCCGGGAGGCGGTCCACCCGCGCGTGGGCCCTGGGCCGACGCGCCGCCGCGCGGGGGAGGCGCTGCCGAGGCCGGTCGGGTCCCGCCCGGCTGCGCCTCCTCGGGGCGGACGCGCTCCGCTTCCGGGGTGGCCTGCGTCGCAGGGGCCGACGCGTCGAGAGGGTCGCGACCGGTCGCCCGAGCCATGGAATCGGCCATCGGACGTCCTCATAGCATGCCGCTGCGCGGGCGCGGCTCGCTTGAAACCGCGGAAGCGCCATGGCAGACCAACCGCCGCCTATGGAGTCGCTGCCCATCGCAACGGACACGGTCGTCACGCTGTCCTACGTCCTGTTCAACGAAAACGGTGAGGCGGTGGACCAGGCGTCGACCGCGGAGCCGCTCATCTACGTGCACGGCTATGCCCAGATCGTGCCTGGCCTGGAGCGCGCCCTGGAGGGCCTGCGCGCCGGCGAGCAGCGCGAGATCACCGTCGAGCCGGCAGAGGCGTTCGGCGAGCGCGAGGACTCCGGCGTCTTCGAGGTCGACAAGGCCGATTTCCCCGACGCGGGCGAGGTCGAGGTCGGCGACGAGTTCGTCGCCCAGGGGCCGGACGGAGAGCCGGTCGCGCTCCGGGTTGTCGACATCCTCCCCGACGGTTTCCGGGTCGACACGAACCACCCGCTGGCAGGCCAGAAGGTGCGCTTCCAGGTCCAGGTGAGCGATGTGCGCGCCGCCAGCGAGGAGGAGATCGCGCAGGCTCAAGCCGAGCTGGAGGAGCGCATCGAGGAGTCCGAGAGCGGGTGCTGCGGCCACGATCACGACCATGACCACGATCACGGCCATGACCACGAGCACGGCCATGACCACGAGCACGGCCATGGAGAGGTGCTCGTGACGCTCTCGAAGAAGTCGTCCTAAGCCCGCCGCGAACGGGCGGGTTGTCCGAGGAGATCACATCATGACCGTAGGTGAGAAGGGCAAGCTGACGGAGCTGCAGCTCGACCGCCGGGTGCGCGAGCGCCTCCTGGCGAGCGGTACGCTCAGCGCTGCGACCATCGAGACGCACCTCGCGAGCTTGCCGGACGTGGAAGAGCAGGCCGAGACGATCGCGGTCGATCAGCCGGCGCTCGGCGGAGCAGCGCACGCGCCGCGGGTCGAGCCTGAGCTCGACGACGAAGGGTCCGAGTGAGCGACGCGAAGGAACAGGAGGATCTCCCTCCGGCCGGGGGCCCCCCGGAGCTGCCGACGCTCGACTTCTCGACGTTCGTGCTGTCGATCATCGGCTCCGCGTACGTGCACCTGGGCGACGCGCCCAGCCCTGACGGCAGGGAAGAGCAGAACTTGGTCCTCGCGCATCAGGACATCGATCTGCTCTCCCTGCTCCAGGAGAAGACCAAGGGGAACCTCACGGGTGACGAGGAACGCCTGCTCGAGCAGGCGCTCTACGATCTGCGGATGCGCTACCTCGAGGTCTCGAAACGCTCGTGACCGCCGGCGTCAGGGCTCTTTCGTGGGTCCTCCTCGCCTGGCTGGTCGCCGCGTGCAGCAAGGCCTCTCCCGGCCACTCTTCCGGCGCGAGCAGCTCCGCCGTCCCTCCGGGCGCCGTGCCGGTGGTCAGCCTCCCCCCGTCTCCTCCTACGCCGTCGCCTCCTCCGATCGTCCGCTCCGAGGGCATGCCCGGCTCCTTCGCGCCGCTCGCGCGCAGGGCCGACCCAGCCGTCGCCACGGTCAAGGCCCGCGTCGAGCGGCAGCAGCACCCGGGCGGCCGCCGCCGCACGGTCGCCGAGGGGCTCGGGACGGCCTTCGTCTACGACCCCGAGGGCTTCCTGCTGACGAACAACCACGTCATCGAGGGCGCGACGGACATCCTCGTGAGCTTCGTCGACGGACGCGACATCAAGGCGACCGTCGTCGGCCGCGACAAGCACACGGACGTCGCCGTGCTGAAGGTCGAGGAGAAGGGGCTCCCGTCGCTGCCGCTGGGCGACTCGGACACCATCGAGGTCGGCGACTGGGTGGTCGCGATCGGCAACCCTTTCGGCCTCTCCCACACGGTCTCGGCGGGCATCCTCTCGGCCAAGGGCCGCACCCGGGACGACGTGAAGGGGCTCGACCCGAGCGGCTATTTCAACTTCCTCCAGACGGACGCGAGCATCAACCCGGGCAACTCCGGCGGCCCGCTCCTGAACCTCAAGGGCGAGGTGGTCGGCATCAACGCGGCCGTGCGCGCCAACGCGAACAACATCGGGTTCGCGATCCCGATCAACATGGTGCGGCAGCTCCTGCCGATGCTGCTGCGCGACGGGAAGATCCGCCGGAGCCAGGTCGGGGTGATCGTCGATGTCCTCAACTCGATCGAGGCGGGGCGGCTCAAGCGGCCGGATCGGAAGGGGGCGTGGGTGAAGACCGTGGTGGCTGGGGGGCCCGCGGACCGGGCCGGCATCGCGCCGGACGACGTGATCATCGGCTTCGAGGGAAAGCCGATTTCCGACCCGAACGAGCTCAGGTGGATGGCCAGCATCGCCGGCGTGAACAAGGTCGTTACGCTCCGCGTCGCGCGGCTCGAGCGGGTCTTCGATGTGCGCCTCACGCTTGGCGAGCTCCCCGAGCTCAACGAGGAGACCGATGAGCCGTGAGCCGGGCGACCCCGACCTTGTGCCCGGCACGCCCGCCGGCCGCCGCGCGCCCGGCCGGGGCATCCGCCGCGCGACGTTCCTCGTCCCCCAGCCCCCTCAGGTAAGCTGATCCCGTGGCCTCTCTACCTTCCTCCCCGGACGAGCTCGAGCCGGTCGCTCCTCCCGGCCATCCCGGCGACGCGCCGCGCGACATCGAGGGCGACGTCCTGCCCGCAGGGGGCGACCACCGCGGAGCGCAGCAGCTCCACGCGCGCCTGAATAGCGCTTCCGCCCGTGCGTCCAATCGCGAGGCGCGACGGCGGGAAGCGGAGGAAGATCGTGAGCTCATCGAGCGGGCGCAGAAGGGGGACCAGGCGGCGTTCCGCTCGCTCGTGGAGCGGCACCAGCGCCGGGCGTTCGCGATCGCGATGGGGCTCGTCCGCGACGAGAACGACGCGCGCGAGCTCGTGCAGGACGCGTTTCTCCGCGTCTACAAGGGGCTCGGCTCCTTTCAGGGCGGCTCCTCGTTTTTTACCTGGCTTTACCGGATCGTCACCAACCTGGCGATCGACCTCATGCGCAAGCCGGGGCGCCGCGACGTCGAGCTCCAGGAAAACCAGGCAGCTGAAGAGCAGTCCGACTTTCCGCTCGTCGCCCGGATCGACGGCGCGGACCCCCTCAACGTCGTCCGCCGCCGGGAGATCGCCGGGCGCATCCAGGCCGCGCTCGATGCGCTGCCGCCTTACCACCGAGGCGTGATCCTGATGCGGGAGGTCGAGGGCATGTCCTACGAGGAGATGGCGCAGGCGATGGGGGTCTCGAAGGGGACGATCATGAGCCGCCTGTTCCACGCCCGTCAGAAGCTTCAGCGCGCCCTCGCTGACTGCTACGCGGAGGAAGAGGGCAAGGGAGCCGCAGAGGACCCGGAGGAGATCGCGTGAGCACCGCCAACAGCAGCAAGGCGAATCACGGGGATGCGAGCGCCCCGCCGACGGATCTGGAGCTGATGCTCTATGTCGACGGTGAGCTCGATGAGGCGCGCCACCGGCAGGTGGAGGAGTATGTACTCCACGATCCGCGCTGCCGAGCGAAGGTCGCAGGGCTCGTCACCGCAGCCGACATGATTCGGGACAGCGCGCTCGCCTCCAGCGCGGCCGACGGCATCGCCGACGGGGTCATGGCGAAGATCCTCGAAGGGCAGGGGGCGGCCGCGAAGGCCAACGGAGGCGCTGTCGTGCAGCCGCTCGCGGCGCCGCCGCCGGCCGCTCCGCCGCGCGCGCGGGCGCGGCTTCAGGGATCGCCGGCCAACGACAACGCGCGCGGGATCTTCGCGCTGACGGCGCTCGCCGTGGCCGCGGCCGCCGCGATGATGGTCTGGGGCCGGACCGACGTGGAGGCGCCCAGCGCGGCGCTGACCGCGACGGCGCCCTCCGCGGAGCTCGCCCCGCCGCCCGCCGCACCGACGCACGAGCCCGTCGCCGCGCCCACCGCCGAGGGCGAGATCGAGCCGGGCGTCGAGATCGCCGCGGTCGACTTCGGGGCGCGCATGGGATCGATCTTCTACGTTCCGCGGGAGGCCGCGGCCTCAGGCCCGACGACCACGGTGGTTTGGCTCTCCGATGAGGGTCCGGGAGGACAGTGATGAGATTTCTTGCGAGTGCGATCACCGCGATCATGGTCCTGGCGCTCGGCGTGAGCCCTTCCCCCGCCGTCGCGCAAGGCAAGGCGCCGACCCCCGCCCCGGCGGCGCCGTCCGACGCCGCGATCACGACCGAGGTCGTGGTCCTCCACGCGACGAACGACGGGTCGGGCATCGATCCGAAGATCGGCAAGATGCCCGAGCTCGGGAAGCCGCCGTTCTCGGCGTACAACAGCTACAAGCTCCTCGATCGGCTGAAGATCAGCCTGCAGAAGGGCAAGCCGACCACCACGAAGCTGCCGAACGGCAGCGTCCTCATGGTGTCGCTGAAGGACGTGGTGGCCGCGAAGAAGCAGGACGAGCCGAAGCGCTTCGTCGTCAGCGCGAGCATCCAGAAGCCAGGCGGCAACACGTTCCTGCCGCTGCTCGAGGTGAACGCAAAGGCGGGCGAGAATTTCTTCGTGGCGGGTCAGCAGCACCAGGGCGGCGTGCTCGTGCTCGGCATCAAGGTCGCGCCCTGAGCCGAGGGCGCTCGGCTCCCGCTCAGCGGCGGCCCGAGGACGGCAGCGCGACGGGCAGGTCGAGGTAGAAGGCCGTCCCGCGCGGGGCACACGCCTCCGCGCGGATGCTGCCGCCGTGCGAGGCGACGATGTTCCTGACGATGCTCAGGCCGAGCCCGGTGCCGCTCCCGTCGGTCTTGGTCGTGAAGAAGGGGTCGAAGATCCTCGGCAGGTGCTCGACGTCGATCCCGTGCCCCTCGTCCTGGATGGTCACCGTGATGTAGCCGTCCTCCGGCGACATCGCGGTGGTGATGCCGAGACAGCCGCCGTGCTCGTGCATCGCGTGCGCGGCGTTCGTGAACAGGTTGACGAACACCTGCGTCAGCGGGTCGATGACGCCCCGCACGGGAGGTATCTCGCCGAAGCATCGCTCGACGGTGACGCCGGTCTGGTCGAGCAGGTGCTCGCAGAAGACCAGCGCGCGCTCGATGATGTCGTGGAGGGAGACGGCGCCCGGCTTCTCCGTGGACGGCCGCGCGTAGGTGATGAGGTCGCGCGAGAAGCGGAGGATGCGGTCCGCCGCCTCGTTGATCCGCGCGAGCCGCTCGATGTCCGAGGGATCGAAGCCGCTGCGCTCGCCCTTGCGGCGCAGGTACTCGGAGTAGGCGAGGATCGAGGTGAGCGGGTTGTTGAGCTCGTGCACCACGCCGGCGGCCATCTTCCCGAGGGAGGCCAGCTTCTCGGCCTGGATGACCTGGGCGCGCAGCGACTCGTGCGCGCGCGCCTCGCGGAGCGAGGCGCCCAGGGTGAGCACGAGCCGGTCGACCAGCGCCTGGATCGGCGCGCTGTCGAGGTGCCCGGCGTCGTCGGCCGCGATGTGCATCGTTGAGCGCCCTTCGGGCTCGATGGCCGCGACGCGCTCGAAGGCGAACTCCGGGAGGAGCCGCGCCGGATCGCGGCCGTCGTCGCGGCGCGGGCGCGGCGATACCCGGACGACCACCTGCGCGCACGTCGCGCCCGGGATGTACACGCCGAGACCGCAGTCGGGGAGCATCTTCGCGGCTGCGCCGAGCAGCGCCGAGGCGCGCTGCTCGGCGGAAGCGGACGGATCCAGCTCGCTCGACGCGATCAGCAGGTTGTCGATCCACTCGAGCGGGAGGTCCCGGGTGAGGGGCTTTCGAAGCGTGACGGGAGCGTCGGACAACGGCCGCTTCCCCAGGCGCTCCGCGCTCCTCCCGCTCACCCGATCACCCTGTTCGGGTCGTCGCCGCTCGATCTGTCGAGATCGATGATCTTCGCGGCGCCGACGTAGGATTTCGTCTCATAGCGGGTGATCTTGCCGATCTTGCGGACGATCTCCGCCATCCGCTCGGCCTCGCTGCGGATCGTGGCCGCCGCCCCCTTGATGGGGGACGCGTCGTCGATCCGGCGGCAGATCAGCTCGGCGTAGCCGAGCACGCTGGTGAGGGGCTGGTTCAGCTCGTGCGCGGCCGCGCCCGCGAGCTCCGCGATGATGGCCTGCTTCTCGCGAGCGCGGAGCTCCTCCTGCGCCTCGGTGAGGCGGGCCTCCATCCGCATCCGCTCGCGCAGGTCGGTGAAGATGCCGACGGAGCCGACCGGGACGCCGTTCTCGAAGATCAACGCCGCGGAGAGGTGCACCGGGATGCGCGACCCGTCCTTGGCGAGGACCTCGGTCCGGTAGCCCTCGAGCCGGCCGGGGCCGCCGTGCTCCTTCGCGTGGATGAGCCTCATGATCTGCTCGGCGTTGTGGTCGGGGTAGAGCGCGCGGACGTTCATCGCGCCGACGACCTCCTTCGCGTCATAGCCGTAGATCCGCTCGGCGGCGCGGTTGAAGAGCAGGACGACGCCCTCCATGTTGGCCGACACGATCGCGTCGACGGAGCTCTCGATGACCCGCTCCAAGAACTCCTTTGTCTTGGTGAGCTCCGCCTCGGTGGCGCGCTCCGTGGTGACGTCGCGGAAGCTGACCAGGACGGCGCCGCTCTCCTCCCGGAGGACGCTGCTGAAGCTGAAGCTCAGGATGAGCTTCTCGTGCTCGGGCTCGCCCCGCCTCACGGTGAAGTCCACCATGTGCGGGAACGACCCCTTGGCGAAGCCGGCCCGGATCTCCTCGAGGAGCGGGTGCTCGCGAGGGTCGACGAGGTCGGCCAGGTTCGCCTTCTCGAGGTCCTCCGCCGTGCGCCCGGTGATCGCCTGGGCGCGCGGGTTGGAGAAGAGGATGTGGCCGTCGGGATCGACGACGATGATGCCGTCCGCCGTCGAGTGGAAGAAGTCGGCGTAGCGCTGGAGCGCCTTGAGCCGGCGCTCCGCCTCGAACCGGGCGAAGGTGCTCTGCTGCGTCTGATCGCGGAGCGACTGCAGGATGCGCGCGTTGCGCAGGGCGATCGCCGTGGCGCTCGCGACCGTGCGCGCGAGCGAGAGCTCGTGCGCGTGGGGGGCCACCGGCTGCCGCCCGCGCAGGAAGAGCACGCCGAGCGGCTTGTCCTCGAACAGGATCGGCAGGAGGGCGAGCGAGCGGAACGCGTTCTCCGGGAGCTCGGCGCGCACGATGTCGAACAGCGGGTGCGCCTTGGCGTCGTCGATCACGAGCACGTCGCCCGTGCGCATGACGCGCTGGATCTCCGGGTACTTCCCGAGATCGATCGGCAGATCGCGGAGCTCCTTGTCGTCGCTCGCGGCGACCACGTAGCCGACGTCGCCCGAGTCGCGCACGAGCACGATGCTGCAGCGGTCGACGCGCGCCACCTCGGCGATGCGGCGCACGACCGTGAAGAGGATGTTCCGGAAGTCGAGCGTCGAGGAGAGCGCCTGCGTCAGCTCGAGGACGACCTTCGCGTCGTGCTCCTTGCGCGCGAGCGCGTCGACGTAGTCGCGGATCCGGAGCTGCCCGCGGATGCGGGCGATGAGCTCGGCCGGGCGAAACGGCTTGCGGATGAAGTCGTCCGCGCCGAGCTCGAAGGCGCGGGCGACCTCCTCGTCCGCGTCGAGCGCCGTCAGCACGACGACCGGGACGTCCTGCGTGCGGCGATCGTCCCGTACGGCGCTGAGGACCACGTAGCCGTCCGGAGGCGGCATCACCAGATCGAGCAGCACGAGCGCGGGCACGCTCGCCTTGAGCCAGGCGAGCGCCTCCGCGCCCGAGGTGACGGCGACGGTCTCGATGCCCGCGTCGGCCAGCGCGTGCAGCAGCATCTGCCGGCTGACGGCGTCGTCATCCACGACGAGCACAGGATCACGGCGAGACACACCGCAAGCTTATCGATTCCACGCTGGAGCGATGAGAGAATTCCGGATCACGGCGCAACGCCGGCGCGCTCACCAAGCGCGGCGGACGACGCGTGGCGGCGCGGCGCATCGGGGCGCCGCGCGCGCGGCGCGGGTCACGAGAAGAGATCCCCCTGCTTCGACGCGGGAGCCGCGACGCCCAGGTGCTCGTACGCGCGGCGGGTCGCGATCCTGCCCCGGGGCGTGCGGCCGAGGAAGCCCTGCTGCAGCAGGAACGGTTCGTACACGTCCTCGATGGTGTCGCGCGGCTCACTGAGCGCCGCGGCCAGGGTGTCGACGCCCACCGGGCCGCCGTCGTAGTGATCCATGATGACGCGCAGCAGCCTGCGGTCCATCTCGTCGAGGCCGGCCGCGTCGATCTCGAGCCGCTCCGCCGTCTTGCGCGCGATCGCCATGGTGATCGCGCCGTCGCCGAGCACCTCGGCGAAGTCGCGCACCCGGCGCAGGAGGCGGTTGGCGACGCGAGGGGTGCCCCGCGAACGCGCGGCGATCTCGCGCGCTCCCCCGGCGTCGATCGGCACGTCGAGCAGGCCGGCGCTGCGCTGCACGATGCGCTCGAGCTCCTCGACGGGGTAGAAATCGAGGCGGACGACGTGGCCGAACCGCGACAGCAGCGGCGCGGTGAGCAGCCCGGTGCGGGTGGTGGCGCCGACGAGCGTGAACGGCTTCAGCGCGAGCTGGATCGTCGTCGCGTAGGGGCCGTCGCCGGTCATGATGTCGATCTTGAACGACTCGATCGCGGGGTAGAGGCTCTCCTCGACCGCCGGCGTGAGCCGGTGGATCTCGTCGATGAAGAGCACGTCGTTGCGCTCCAGCTTGGTGAGCAGCCCGGCCAGCGCGCCCTTGTGCTCGATCGCCGGCCCGCTCGTGACGTGGAGGGTGACGCCCATCTCGCGGGCGAGGATGTGGGCGAGCGTCGTCTTGCCGAGCCCGGGCGGACCGCAGAAGAGCATGTGGTCCAGCGGCTCGTGCCGGCGGCGCGCGGCCTCGACGAAGACCTTCAGGTTCTCCGTGTGCTTGGCCTGGCCGACGTACTCGGCGAGCGAGGCAGGCCGGAAGAGGCGGTCGAAGCGATCGTCGTCGCCTGTCTCGGCAGGAGAGAGCGCCCGTTCAGGCATGCCCCGGGAGTACCGCGGGCGGAGGGCGAAGGGAAGCGATCCCGCGCGCGGAAGGAGCGTGGATCGCGCGCCGCCGGCGGCCGCGGGCGAGGTCAGCCGAGCGCGGGGACCGATGACAGGCGAGGGCGGCGCGGCGGCGGGACGCGCGGCAGACGCGCGCGGCAGAGCGGGCGGCCGTCCGGGGCGCCGTCCACCTCGAGCGAGCCGCCGTGGAGCTCGATCACCGAGCGCGCATGGCTGAGGCCGAGGGTCAGGCCGCGCCCGCGCGCCGTGGTCTGCCGGCTGAACAGCGCCTCCAGCTCGTCGGGCGGCACGTCGCGGCTGCCGTACTCGATGTCGATGCGGACCTCGCTGTTGAACTCGCCGGCCATCGTCGCGGTGAGGCGCACGAGGCGCGCGGACGGGTCGGCCGCGCCGGTCCTGAGCGCGTGCGCCACGATGACGGCGATCGCGCGCGTCGCGTACGCCTGATCGACCGGGATCAGCGGCAGCGTGTCGCCGACCTCCACGACGACCTCCCCGTCGGCGTCGCTCGCGAGCTCGCGCGCCTTGCGGATCGCGCCCGCGATGAGCGCGCCGACGGACGTCGGCTGAGGCTCGAGCGTGAGCTGGCCGGCCTCGACGCGCGCGGCGTCGAGGATCGACTCGATGAGGCCGAGGAGCTCGCGGCCGCGCGTCGAGATGAGCTCCAGGCTCTCGCGCTGGGCGGCGGTCAGGTCCTCCTGGCCCACGAGCTCGGCGAAGCCGAGGATCGCGTTCAGCGGGCTCTTGAGGTCGTGGCTCACGCTCGCGAACAGGAGGCCGCGCATGCGCTGCGCCGCCTCGCGGGCCTCGAGCGCGCGCTCCTGCGCCGCGGCGAAGACGCGGAAGCGCTCGGCGAGATCCTCGATCGCGTGCCCGAGCCGGGCGACGACGGCGAACCGGGCGGGGCGGGCGATCTGCGTGGCGCCGCGGAGCACGCTGTCCGTGCCGAGCAGGCGCACCTGCTTCGTGGCGTGCACGAGATCGGCGGCGAGGACGCGGCCGAACAGGTTGCCGAGCACGCCGGCGACCAGCACCGCGAGCAGCGCGACGAGCGCGCCCCAGATCGCGGCGGAGGGCTCGAGGTCGGCCGAGAACCGGATGTTGGCGCAGCCGCCGTCGAGCGGCGTGATCACGGCGATCTGACCGTCGGCCTCGCGGCCGAAGGAGGGCTCCGCGCTCACGCAGTCGTGCTGCACGCGCGCGAGGAACCCGTACTCCGCCGCGGCGGCCACGACGTCGTTGCGATCGGCCTCCGCGATGGCCCCGAGCGACGGATCGAGCGCCGTCCGCGCGATGAGCCCCGCGGTCGTGCGCCGGCTCCGCTCGATGAACGTCTGGAGGTGCGCGTTCGCGATCAGCACCGCCCCGACGCCGACGAGCAGCACCGGCGCGGCGACGGCGAGGAGCAGCTTGTAGGTGACCCGCCGGCGCGGCGTCTGGTAAAATTCGGCCGTCTCGAGCAAGGCGCCGATCGCCTCGACCGGGCTGATCTCGAAGAGGCTGAACGTCGTGGCGCGCGTCAACACGTAGTGCGGGATCGCGGACGCGCAGAGGATCGTGATCGCGAGGATGAGCAGGCTGACCGCCCGGCCGTCGTCGAGCTTCTCCGGCCTGATCCCCGGGATCATCGTGAGGCTCGAGATCGTCGAGCTCGCCAGCACGAACCGCAGCGCCAAGGACGGCGGCAGCTCGGCGAACCGCTCGAGCTCCTCGTGATCGATGTCGCGCGAGCCGATCATGAGCGACCGCAGCAGGTTCCGGTGCGTGCGCAGCCGGAGCAGCGTCAGCAGCGTGGTCGCGACGATCGCGGCGAGCGCGATCTTGGCGCCGACCGAGAGCACGCTCGCGGCGACGTCCTGCTCCAGGATGAGCAGCTTCGGCGCGAGCGCCGCGATCGCCCCGAACGCGGCGACGCCGACGAGCGCCTGGCGGACGAGCACGCGCCGCGCGAAGTGGATCGCGTCGTCCCTCATGCGCTCTTCGTTCATGCGATCCTCCCTCCTGGCCGGCCGCTGCCCGGCTCGCTCACGGGCGTCACCGCCGCGTCCGGCGCGGGCGGCTGGACCTGCGCGGGCTGGGGGGGCGGGGCGACCCAGAGCGGCAGGGTGATCGTGAAGGTCGAGCCCCGCCCGAGCTCGCTCTCCAGCTGGATCGTCCCGCCGTGCATCATCACGAGGCGCCGCGCGATCGAGAGCCCGAGCCCCGTCCCGGCCCGGCGAGAGCGCACGTCGCCGGTCTGCCGGTACTCCTCGAAGACCGCCGACGTCTCCTCCGGCGGGATGCCGGGGCCGGTGTCCTGGACGGCGATGGTCGCGTAGCGGCCGCGCGCCGCGATGTGGACCGCCACCGAGCCGCGCGCCGTGAACTTGACGGCGTTCGAGACGAGGTTCGTCAGGATCTGCCGCACCCTCCGCGGATCGGCGTGCGCGAGGAGGCCGTGGTCCCCGGTGACGCGCAGCTGGATGGGCTTGTCGCGCGCCGCGGCGGACGCCTCCCGCATGACCTGATCGACGAGCACGCGGAGGTTGACGGCGCGGCGGGAGAGCTGGAGCTTGCCCGTCTCGAGCGCCGACAGATCGAGGATGTCGTCGATGAGCGTGCGCAGGTGCTCGCCGCTCTGCCGGATGACGGACAGCGCCTCGCGCGCGTCCTGGCTGAGCGGCCCGTCGACCTCGCTCTCGAGCACGTGCGCGAACCCGAGGATGGCGTTGAGCGGCGTGCGCAGCTCGTGGCTGAGCCCCGCGAGGAACGCCGAGCGCTCGCGGTCCATCGCGGACGCCTGCTGGAGATCCGCCCGGTAGGAGCGCTCCGCCGCCGCGAAGCGGGTGATCAGCAGGTTGAAGGCCGCCGTCAGGAGGCCCACCTGGTCGAGCGACCTGATCGGCACCGGCTCGGTCTGGATGAGGTCGGTGCTCGACGCGCTCCGGCCGTGGCCGTGCGCCATCGCGGTGATGCGCTCGCGCAGGTAGTCGACGTCATCGCGCGCCGCCTTGGTGAACGAGAGCGCGACCGCGACCGCCACGCCGAGCAGCAGCGTCGTGAGCGCCGCGACCGCGTTGCCGAGGGCGAGCGAGTCGGGCGGCGGGCTCGGCGCCGAGACGAAGGTGATCACCGAGAGGTGGGACAGCGGCGGGCGGAGCGGGCGCGCCGCGAACCGGACGCGGCCGAGCGAGGTCGTCTCCTCGCCCTTGCCCCGCGTGAGCATCTGGAAGATGTCGGCCTTGGCCGGCGCGCCGAAGCTCTCGTTCACCAGCACATGGCCGTTCTGCTCGACGAGCAGGATCTCCGACCCGGTCCGCCGCGCCGCCTGCCCGAGGACCTCGGTCCGCTCGGCGTCGGCGGTCCCATGGAGCCGCGCCGCGAGCGTCGCGGCCAGCACCTCCGCGCGCAGGCTCGCGGCCTGATCGCTCATCCTGGCGAGCTGGCGGATGCCGATCAGCGCGATCGCCACCGCCGTGGCGATCCCCACGACGATCACGATCGCGGGCGCGAGCGGCACGAGCGGCATCGTGCCGCGAGGCCAGCGGAGGAGGCGACGGCGAGCCACGGCGAGGGCAGGATGCTAGCGCGCTTCGGGGGGCGGACGGGCCGCCTCGGGCGCCCCGAGCGCGATGGGGCTGACCCGCCTCACCTGGGGTCGGTCGCCAGGAGCGCGAAGACGGAGTGGTCGAGCCAGCGGCCGTCGCACCACTCGGCCTGCCGGGCGATGCCCTCGAAGCGAAAGCCGAGCCGACCGATGACCGCGAGGGAGGCGTGGTTGTCCGTGGCGGCCGCGACCCGCACCCGGTGCGCGCCCATGTGGCCGAACGCGAACGCGAGCGCGGCCTTCGCCGCCTCGGTCATCAGGCCGCGCCCGGTCGCTTCCTTGCGCAGCCAGTACCCGAGCTCGCAGGAGCGGTGCAGGTGCACGCACGACTCGAGCCCGACCACCCCGGCGAGCGTGCGGTGCGCGCGCTCGCGGATGACGAAGCGCAGCGCCCTGCCGTGATCCCAGTCGGCGGCGCACGCCTCGGCGAAGCGCACGCTCGCGGCCGGATCCGTGTGGAACTGCACCCACGGCAGCCAGCGCTGGAGCGTCGCGCGCGAGCCGCTGACCGCGAGCCAGAGCTCCGGTCCGTCCGACGGATCGATCGGCACGAGGAGCAGCCGCTCGGTCTCGATGGGACGGGCGCGGACCTCGCTTCGAGGTGGGAGGATGAGCATGGGGTCACCGGCACTGGATGCGAGCGGCGTAGGGCTCGAGATGACCCGCCTCGTAGTCGAGCCAGGCGACATACCACTCTCCGGGCTTCGCGCCGGGGCTGATCGATGGCGCCGGCTGATCGCCGCTGACGCGGGCGAACTTCGTGGGCGCGCCGATGCCGTCGCGGTTGATCGATGCGGTCAGCATGCGGCCCTGCTCGAACCAGACGAGCTGGGCCTGACCGCTCGGCGCGATCGCGACCGACGGGCGCGCGCCGGTCTTCGAGAACCTCTTGCGCCAGAGCGGCTGCCCCTTGGCCGGATCGATGTACGCAGCCGACGCGCCCCCGATCGGCGCCTCGCCGTGCCAGACGACGAAGCAGCCGGCCGCGCCGCAGGCGAGCGAAGGGCTGTCGCTGCGGGCCCGGTCGCTGTTCACGAGCGACAGCTCGCCGAGCGCGCGATCGGCCCGCTTGCCGGGCGCGGCCGGCGGGAGCCCCTTGTCGGCGCTCGCGAGCGGCAGGCGCATGTACTGGATGACCCGCATCGGATCGCGATCGAAGCGGAAGGCGAGGTGCATCACGTCGCTCGTCACCGCGATCGAGGGCAAGCGGACGCGCGGCTTCGACGGGCCCGTCGGCGTCACGTCCGTGAGCCGGATGATCTCGCCGACCGGATCGAGGTTCGGCGAGAGGCGGCGCATGAAGAGGTCCTCGGAGGAGGCGTTGTCCCCGTCGTCCGACCACGCGATCACGAAGCCCTCGGAGGCGCGCGCGAGCGAGGGCCAGGAGTTCCCCCCGCGAGGGAAGCGGGCGACCATCATCGCGGGGCCGTCGATCCGGCCGCTGGCGTCGAGCCAGCGCACGTACACGCCGGCCTCCGGCCCCTTGCCGTCCCAGTACGTGAGCACCAGCCGATCGCCGGCGGTGGTCAGCTCGGGGCGCCCGATGGCTCGGCCCTCGGGCGTCACGTCGAGCGCGGGGGACGACGGGCGCATCGCGCTGTCGAGCGCCGCCGTGTACGCGTGCTCGGTGCCCTCGTGCGAGTCCGTCCAGGTGATCACCGCGCCGCGCGGCCCGAGCGCGAGCGAGGGCCGGCTGGCGCCGATGGCGCGGCCGCCCTCGCGCACGAGATCGTGCGTGCGCGGCCGGGCGAGCCCGGTGAGCTGGCAGGGCGCCTTGCCGCTCGCGTCCTTCAGGGCGACCTGCACGTGCTCGATCAACGTCCGAGGCACGGGGTGGTTGCCCTTCTCCTGAGCGTCCCTCAGCAACCGGAGCGCGGCCTTGAGATCGCCGGCGGCGATCGACTCCTGCGCCTGCGCGACGAGCGGCGGCCACTGCAGGCCCGGCGGCTCGGGCTGGGCGTCGGCGCGCGCCGGCACGGCGGCGGCCGCCGACGCGGAGGACGAAGGCGCGCTGACGACCGGCGGCGGCGCGGCGCTCGACGAGACGGGCGGCAGCGCCGTCGGCTTGAGGAACTGGCGGTAGCCCGCGTACGCGGCGCCCGCGGCGAGCACGAGCACGCCGAAGACGACGAGCGCGCGACCGGCGCCGCCGCGCCTCGGCGGCGAGCGCTGCGCGAGCGGATCGGACACCGAGGCCTCGCCCGAGCCCCCGGAGAACGTGATCTGCTGCCCCGCGCCCTGGCTCACGCGCCCGGCCGGCGTGCCGCCCGGTGAGCTCGAGAAGTCCAGCCCGGCGAACGGATCCATCCCGCGCTCCGCCGGGCCCGAGGGGACGGTGCGCCGCGCTTCGTTGGGGGTCACACGGACGACCCCCGGCGGATCGAACGTCACGTCGGCCGGCGGGTCGCCGCCGGTCGGCAGGAGCCCCGCCTGCGACGGCTCCGCGCCGCGGGGGGGCGTCGGCTGCGCGACGCCGAGCGCGATCGAGAGCTCGTCGGCGAACTCCTTCGCGGTCTGGAAGCGGCGATCGATCGAGCGGTCGAGCGCCTTCTCGAACCACGCGGTGAAGCTCGGCGGCAGATCCGGGCGGAGCGCCGAGGGCTGCGGCAGCGGCGCGTTCGCGATCTGCGCGAACGTCATCGCGACGCCCTGCTCGGTCTGCCAGACGGTGCGGCCGGTGAGGCACTCGTAGGTGATGCAGCCGAGCGCCCAGAGGTCGGCGCGATGATCGACCGCTCCCTGTCCGCGCACCTGCTCCGGGCTCATGTACGCCGGCGTTCCGAAGACCGCGCCCTCGCGGGTGAGGCGCGCCTGCGCGTCGCCGCCGTCGACGGGCGCGTAGAACTTCGCGAGCCCGAAATCGAGGATCTTCGCGCAGAGCCGGCCCTCCTCGTCCTTCGTGAGGAAGATGTTCTCCGGCTTGAGGTCGCGGTGGACGATCGAGGCGGCGTGCGCCTTGGTGAGCCCTCGACACACCTGGGAGACCACCGTGACGGTGGTCTCCGGATCGAGGTACCTGACCACGGTCATGCGCTCGTAGAGCGACTCGCCTTCCAGGAGCTCGAGCACGAGGAAGGGCCGCCCGTCGTCGAGCTTGCCGGAGTCGTAGACGTCGCAGATGAACGGGCTGCGGATCGACGCGGCGGCCCGGGCCTCGCGGAGGAAGCGCTCGACCACAACGGCGGAGGTCGTCAGCTCCTGTGCGAGCACCTTGATCGCGACGCGCTTGCCGATGTCGATGTGCTCGGCCTCGTACACGGCAGCCATGCCGCCGCGCCCGATCTCGCGTGTGATGCGGTATTTTCCGGCGAGGACCGTGCCTACCGGGATCTTCGCTTTGTTCGGCAAAGCCATCAGGCAGGGCTATCCCGCGACTGGATTCGCCAGCGGAGACTATTCGAGCCGCGTCGCAAGAACAAGGCGAGCGCGGGGGGACTCGTCCGGGAGGGGGGAGCCACCCCTCGGGGGCGCCGTGGAGGCGGGCTCTGCCATCCCCGGACGGCGCCGGGGGGGGTGGGTCCACGCCGGCCTGGGCAAGGAGGAGGGGGCGGACCCCCCACCTCCGGCACCTCGGCGAGGGGAGCGGGCGCGCTCCCGCCCCGGGGCCCTCCTCGGGCGCCCCGGGGCGGGTCCCGGGAGCGCTGAAAAAAGTAAGCGGGCTTTGATTTCCGGAGGCCGGAACCACTTTTCTCACGCACGCGCAGTGCGCGAAACATTCCGGAAACATGAGCTTGAGTACACCAGCCTGGACCTCGGGTTGCTGCGCCAGCGCCCGGGGTGAAGGGTCGCCGATCCAGCTCTGCTGGATGGGCCCCTGAGTCGTTGACAAGCGTCGGGGCAATGCTCGGCAGGCCGGGCGGACCCCGTCACGGATCGGAGGCCGGGCGGCGCCCGGCACATCGACGGGAGGCCGCCGGCGGAGGCGTCCCCCCTTTACCGGCTCTGCTCCGGCGGGGCTTTTCGGGTGAGCGTCCGGGATTTTACCCCGGCGGGCGCCCGGTCACCACAGGCGTGCGCAATGAAAAAGGTCGAGGCGATCATCAAGCCGTTCAAGCTCGACGAGGTCAAGGACGCCCTCGCCGAGGTCGGGATTCAGGGCATGACGGTGACCGAGGTAAAGGGCTTCGGTCGGACCGGCGGCAAGAAGGAGGTCTATCGAGGGTCGGCGTATGTCGTCGACTTCGTCCCGAAGGTGAAGGTCGACATCGTCGTGCCGGACAGCCTGGTCGGCGACGTGATCGACGCCATCGAGAAGAGCGCCAAGACGGGTCGGATCGGCGACGGCAAGATCTTCGTCGTCCCCGTCGAGGAGGCCGTGCGGATCCGCACGGGGGAGCGCGGCGAGGACGCCATCTAGGCGAGCCGCGGGCAGAGCGTCACAGGGCATTCGCGGCGGGTCGCAGGCTCGACAACCCAGGCAGCTAGCAGCCAGCAGGAGCCCGCGCGCCGTAGAATCACATCCAGCGAGAGCAGCGAGTCAGCGAGGAAAGAGAAGATCATGAAGGCCAAAGATGTCGTCGCGTTTGCGAAGGAAAACGACGTAAAATTTGTCGATCTCAAGTTCATCGATCTGCCCGGCATCTGGCAGCACACGACCGTCCCGGTGTCCCGTCTGAACGAGGACATCTTCGAGGAGGGGCTCGGCTTCGACGGCTCCTCGGTGCGCGGGTGGCAGCCGATCAACGCGAGCGACATGCTGATGACGCCCGATCCGGCGACGGCGAAGCTCGACCCCTTCCACGCCCAGAAGACGCTCAGCCTGATCTGCAAGATCAGCGACCCCGTCACCGGCCAGCCCTACGGCCGCGACCCCCGTTACATCGCCCAGAAGGCGGAGAACCACCTCCGCCAGAGCGGCATCGCTGACACGACCTACTTCGGGCCCGAGGCCGAGTTCTTCATCTTCGACTCGATCCGCTACGAGAGCTCGCCGCGCGGCGCCTTCTACGAGATCGACAGCGAGGAGGCGGTCTGGAACACCGGCAAGGCCGGCGTGAACCTCGGCCACAAGATCCGGTCGAAGGAGGGCTACTTCCCCGTTCCGCCGACCGACACGCTCGCGGATCTGCGCGCCGACATGATGACCACGCTGATCGAGACCGGCATCGCGGTCGAGGTCGGCCACCACGAGGTGGCGTCGGCCGGGCAGTGCGAGATCGGCATCAAGTTCTCGACGCTGACCTCGATGGCCGACAACCTCATGTGGTTCAAGTACGTCATCAAGAACGTCGGCCGCAAGCACGGCAAGTCGGTGACGTTCATGCCGAAGCCGCTCTTCGGCGACAACGGCAGCGGCATGCACTGCCACCAGTCGCTCTGGAAGGAGGGCAAGCCGCTCTTCGCCGGCGACGGCTACGCCGGGCTGTCCGACACGGGCCTCTGGTACATCGGCGGCATCCTGAAGCACGCGAAGTCGATCGCCGCGCTCACCAACCCGACGACGAACAGCTACCGCCGGCTCGTCCCGGGCTACGAGGCGCCCGTGAACCTCGCGTACTCGAGCCGCAACCGCTCGGCCTCGATCCGCATCCCGCTGCCGCCCGGCAACAGCCCGAAGGGCCGCCGCATCGAGGTCCGCTTCCCGGACGCGAGCTGCAATCCGTACCTCGCCTTCGCGGCGATGATGATGGCCGGCCTCGACGGCATCCAGAACCGGATCGACCCGGGCGACCCGCTCGACAAGGACATCTACGCGCTCTCGCCCGAGGAGCTCAAGGAAGTGCCGCACATGCCGGGCTCGCTCGACGAGGCGCTCAGCGCCCTCGAGCGCGACCACGAGTTCCTCCTCCGCGGCGACGTCTTCACCCGCGACATCATCAAGACCTGGATCGACTACAAGCGCGAGCGCGAGGTCGACGCGATCCGGCTCCGCCCGGTCCCGCACGAGTTCTTCCTCTACTACGACGTCTGATCGCCCCCGCCCGAGGGGCAGCGCAGGGTCCGGCGCACGGAAGACCGCGCTGTGACCCTCGCTGCCCGCGCTCTTCATCGCTCGCCGCCCCGTTCGTCGAGCGCCGGTGACGCCGAGGAGAGGCGCCGCGGCGCCTCGAAGTACTGTTCCGTCCATCGCTGCGGCCCCTCGGGGCGCGAAGCCGGCTGCCGTCTCCGCGCCTCGCGAACTTTTGCTTCCTGCTGGACCGAGCGGCCCGCGGTACCGCTCGCCCATGCGCCGGGTTATCCTCCGACCCGTCTCTGATGTAGGTCGGGGGTAAGGCATCCCCCTCCCGGAGCTTCCCCGGAGACACCTCGGCGCAGCAGTGAACCCCGGCGATCTCATCCAGTCTCGCTACCGGCTCGTGAAGCTCCTGGGCCGAGGCGCCAGCGGGTCGGTGTGGGCCGCGAAGAACGAGCTCATCGATCGTGACGTGGCGCTCAAGGTGATGCGCCCCGAGGTGGCCGAGGACGCCGTCGCGCTCCAGCGCTTCTTCAACGAGGCGAAGGCGAGCGGGCGCGTGCGGAGCCCCAGCATCGTCGAGATCCTCGACCTCGGTCAGGCCGAGGACGGCTCGCCGTTCCTCGTGTTCGAGCTGCTCATCGGCGAGGGGCTCGACGAGTGGCTGCGCCGCGAGCACACGATCGAGCCGGAGACGCTCGTCGAGATCTTCATCGGCCTCGCGCGGGCGCTCGACATGGCGCACCAGCAGGGGATCATCCACCGCGATCTCAAGCCCGCGAACATCTACGTGCACAGGAACCACCTGGGCGAGCTCGTGGGGAAGATCCTCGACTTCGGGATCAGCAAGGTGCTGGAGAGAGAGCACAACTTCGCGCTGACCCACACGGGCTGCGTCGTCGGCTCGCCGGCCTACATGTCGCCGGAGCAGGCCGCGGGGCGCGAGGACCTCGACGGCCGCGCCGACATCTGGTCGCTGGGCGTCGTCATGTACGAGGCGCTGACCGGGACGCTCCCGCACCAGGCGCCGAATTACAACGCGCTCATGGTCCGCATCCTGAGCAAGGACTGCGATCCGATCGCCTCGCGCAGGCCTGGGCTCCCGCCGCGCCTCTGCCGCATCGTCGACGCCTGCCTCCGGCGCGAGCGCGACGATCGGAGCGCCTCGGCGGGCGTGCTCGCGAAGGAGCTCGAGGCCGTGCTCCGCGAGCTGCGCGCCGCGCGCTTCCGGGGGCAGCGGGGGCGGCGCGCCTCGGACGTCGTGCTGGGCGACACCCTCGCGCCGGAGAGCGCCGCGATGCGCGGCGGCGGCGCGGCCGGGACGCTGGGGCGGCTCGTGCAGCACGGCAGGCGCCTTCCGCCGGCCATGCTCGTCGCGGCGGGGCTCGTCGTCGTGTTCTGGGCGATGGTGCTCGTGCTCCTCGGCAGGTACTGGACCCGCTGAGCGGCGCCCCTCGGCCGCGGTCCCCTGCCACCGCGAGCGGCGCTCCCGCGCCGGCCAGCGGCGGGCTGCGCGCGGGCCGGCCGCGGGCTGCGCGCGGCGTTTCGTGGAACGAAGGGTCGCGCGCGCTCGGCGTCAGATGCGCGGCGCGCTGGTGCTCGCGGCGGGCGCGTGCGCGCGGCGGTCGCCCGGCGCGCCGTGCGCGTCGCAGCGATGCGCGTGCGCGTGCGCGTCGGGCGCGTGCGGCTCCGCCGGCCCGGGCGCAGGCGCGTCGCCCTCGCCGAGCATGCCGGCGAACCACGCGCGAGGCCCGAGCCGCGCGAAGCTCGAGAGCAGGAGCGCGCCGAGCGCCGCCGCGCACATCCACGCGATCGGGGCGTGCTCGCGGGCGGCGAGGCCGTGGAGCTCAGGGACCGCGGCGGCGGGGACGAGCGCGTTCGCGACGAGGCCGATCGCGACGGCGAGGGCGACGCTGGAGAGCGCGAAGGCGGCGGCGGCGCGCGCGCCGAGCGACCGCTTCAGCGCGGCGAGCGCCGCGGCGCTGGTCGAGGGCCCCGCCACGAGGAGCGCGACCGCCGCGCCGACCGAGAGCCCCTTGTGGACCATCACGGCGGCGAGCGGCGCCGCGCCATGCGCGCACACGTAGACGGGCGCCGCGACGAGGGCGCTCACCACGACGCCGGCCGGCGCGCCGAGCGCGCGCGCGGCGGCCGGATCGAGCGTCGCCTCGAGGACGGCGGCGAGCACGAGGCCGACGAGGTACCACGCGGCCACGCGGTCGAGCGCCGGACCGGCGGCCTCGGCGGCGGCGGAGCGGAGTCGCGCGCCCAGCGACGCGGCAGCGCCCGCGACGCCGGCCGGCGCGCTGCTGCGCGGCGCCGCGCCGGGAGCCCCGGACGCCCTGGCGACGAGGAGCGCGAGCAGCACGGCGAGGAGGGCGCTGCCCGCGACGCGCGCCGCGGTGAGCGGCAGGCCGAGCAGCCGCAGCGACAGCAGCGCGCCGCCCACGTCGAGCGCCGGCGCGAACGCGGCGAGGGAGACCATCGCGGCGACCGGAGCGCCGCCGCGCGGCCGTCTGGTCGCGCGACGCGGGAGGAACGCGCGCAGGAGCCCCGCCGCGGCGAGCCCTGCGAGCATCGCGGGCGCCGTCGCGACGAACAGCGAGCCCAGCGACTCGGCGATCGACAGCTCGGACCCGTGGGAGTGCCCGAAGACGCTCTCCTCGCCGGGGAGCGCGAGCGCGGCGCAGAGCCCCGAGACGAAGGCGACGGCGCTCGCGGCACGCGCCGTCTGGCTCCGGGGCGGCGCCTCGTGCGTGTGGACGACGAGCCGCAGGAGGACGCCGAGGCCGAGCGCGATGAACACCTCGAGCGACGCGTGCGGGAGACTGTCCATGAGGCGCTGCCCGAGGAGGGCGCCGAGGAGCGTGAGCACCCCGAGCAGACCGAGGCGCAGGGCGAGCTGCCGCCACCCCCAGGCTGGCAGGAAGCGCGCCGCGAGCGACAGCCCCTCGGGGAGCCGATGCACGAGCACGGCGCTCGCGATGAGCAGCCCGTCTGCGCCGCCGTCGACCGCGGCCGCGGCCAGCGCGAGCCCGGCGCCGTCGAGCAGCCCGTGGACGGCGAGCGCCGAGAACGCGATCTCCCGGCCCAGGACCTCGCCGGTGTCGCGCCGCCGGTGCTCCGTGAGCGAGAGCGCGACGTACCCGAGCGCCGTCCAGAGGACCGCCTGCGGCCCGATCTCCTCGACCGCGTGCGGGAGGTGGCGCGCGAGGACCAGGGTGGGGACGAGCCCGAGCGTCAGCCCGTCGAGCGCCGACATCGGCAGCGCCCTTCGCCGGCCGAGCGCCACGAGGAGCGGCCCCGTGGCGAGGCCGACGATCGACAGGGCGACGGCGAGCGCGAGCATGGACGCGGGGGCTATGCCCGAGCCACGGACCCCAATCAACATCAAATTGATGTTGCAATCGAGCTGCAATGAGCCGTCGCGTCCCCGCAGGCGGCGCGTTTCGCGCGCCTCGGGCTCGCCACGCTGCTCCGGCAGGCCTGAGCTCAGGGCTGGCGCGCGGCGCCGCAGGCTCCGGCTAGGACCGGCGCGCGGCTCAGCCCGGCGCGCGGCTAGGACCGGCGCGCGGCTAGGAGCGGCGCGCGGCTCAGCCCGGCGCGCGGCTAGGACCGGCGCGCGGCTCAGCCCGGCGCGCGGCTCAGGGCTGCCGCGCGACCCCGCGCGCCCGGCTCAGGGCTGCACGCACCGGTCGCAGCGGCCCTTGATCTGGATCTGGAGACCCTTGCGGCGCAGCGCACGGGGCGCGCCGCGCGCCGCCTTGATCTCGATGCTCTCGTCGGGGAGGCAGAGCACATCTCCGCACGTATCGCACATGAAGTGCGGGTGCTCGTCCTTCGCGTGCTCACCGCTGCCCTCCCGCAGCTCGAACCGCCACAGGTGGTCGCCCATGTCGGTGCGGCGCACGAGCCCCGCATTCGTGAGATCGATCAGGTTCCGGTAGATGGTGGCGCGATCCCACCCCTTGGGGGCGAGCTCGGCCGCGAGCTCGGCGTGGCTGACGGGCGTGCGCGAGCGGCCCAGGCTCTGCAGCACGGCGATGCGCGGCGAGGTGGCTCGTAGGCCGGTCGCCCGGATCTGCTCGCGGAGCTGCTCCGCGGACTGACCTGCTTTTGTACGCGCCATGCGAGACATCTACCGTCGCCAGGACAGTACTGCAATCGGGATGCACGGAGCTCGCCGGACGCGCGCCCCCGGCAGCCGCGGGGGCGAGCGAGATCGCCCGATCACCGCGCGGCTCGCCCGCCGCGCCCGCGCTGGGCGAGGCCGCCGCCGAGGGACCTCCAGGCCGGCGAGCGCGCCGTCTCCCGCCGCGGCCGCGGGCGCGCGTGCGCCACGCAGCCCGGAGCGAGCCGGCACAGCGAGCGCGGCCGTGGGTCCGAGGTCGAGAAGATGGCAGATGGCGAGTTGGACAACCTCGTGGGGTCTCGATTCGAGCGTGGCTCAAACTGCACAGGCCAGGCGGATGAGCCGCGGCGCGGTGTCCTCAGAAGGCTTTTCGAAACCTGGGTGAGCTCCCCGAGCCTGCTGCTGAATACGCAGAGGACATGGAACGGGCGGAACCGCCATCGTCCCGGTCGTTGCGTCTGGTCTCGACTCGAGGGCCACTCCTGGAAAGCGCCGGTCTCGCCGCGTGCTCCATAATGGAGCGATCGCTCCATGTTGGAGCATCCGAGGTGTCGCTCCGCGCGCGTCGTTGCGCCGCGTCATCGGGGCGCGCGCTCGAGGGACCCGCTGGCGTTCGTCGAGATGACGCAAGATGACCAAGACGTGGAATCTCACCATGTCGTCGTGCGTGAAATCAGCCCTTTTGGAATTGAACTGATTGTCATCGCGGATATATATTCCTGCTTCCTTTGCGGGGCCTGAACCAAGGAGAATGTCCATGCGAGCTCGGACGTGTGCGGAAGTACTTGCCTTAGTCTTGATCGCTGGCTTGAGCGCCGCCGCGTGCAACGGCGAACCCTCGGCCCCGGCGGAGCAGGAAGCGCCGGCCGTCGTCGACGCCGAGCCCGAGCAGGTGGAGGCCGCGCCGGCTCCCCTCCGGCGCAGCTGCGCGACCGTCGAGCTGAGTGAGGCTGAGAGGGATGCGGTCGACCAGTTCGTCCGCAGCCGGGTGGCGGCCGGATTCACCGCGGATGCGCAGGTCGAGATCCCCGTGCACTTCCACGTCATCAACAAGGGAACGGGTATACGGAACGGCGACGTGCCCCAGTCCATGATCGACGCCCAGATCGCGGTGCTCAACGACGCTTACGCGACCACGCGCTTCAGCTTCGTTCTGGCCTCGGTCGACCGGACCACGAACGCGACCTGGTACACCATGTCGCTCGGCTCCGTGGCCGAACGGCAGGCCAAGACGGCGCTCCGCAAGGGGGGGCCCGACCACCTCAACCTCTACACCGCCAACCTGGGCGGCGGTCTACTCGGCTGGGCGACGTTCCCCAAGGACTACGCGGCGAAGCCGAGCGACGACGGCGTCGTCATCCTGTACTCCTCGTTGCCGGGCGGCAGCGCGGCGCCGTACAACCTGGGAGATACCGGGACGCATGAGGTCGGTCACTGGCTCGGCCTCTACCACACCTTCCAGGGCGGCTGCAGCGCCAAGGGCGGTGACGGGATCGACGACACCGAACCTGAGCGCAGCGCCGCGTATGGCTGCCCGATGAACCGCGACACCTGCAGGGGCGGCGGGCTCGACCCGATCACGAACTTCATGGATTACACCGACGATGCGTGCATGGACTCGTTCACCGCGGGCCAGACTGCTCGCATGTCGGCGCTCTGGGACGCGTATCGTTGAACAGGAGATGATGTGGGAGCGCAGCCGGCGAGCGGCGGAGGGCTCCGCAGCTCGCCGGCTGGCGAGGCGCGATCGTCAGAGGACGATCACGCCGACTTGATCGGCGTCCGGCCCTCGAAGCGCTGGCTCTCGGGGAGGATGCGGGGCGCGGGCTTGGGCTGCGCCGCGCTCGCGCCGTCGTCGCCCTGCGCGAGGCGCTGCTGGCGGCGGGTGCCGGCCTGGACACCGAAGTAGACGCCGAGGAACGTCACGAGACCCCAGCCGAGCAGGCCGGCGGCGATGAGGCCGGTCTGGCGCGAGGCGTCGCTCCCGAGCTGGCTCATCTCCTCCATCGGCGCCGACAGCTTGCTCACCTCCTGCATCGGCTCGCGCAGCGTCGCGACCTGCTCCATCGGCTGCCTCAGCCCGGCGACGTCGCGCATCGGAGCGTTCAGGGCGGCGACGTCGCGCATCGGCGCGTTCAGGGCGGCGACGTCCTCGAGCGGGGCGCGGATGCCCGCGAGGCTCTCGTTCATCGCCGCGATCGTCGCCTTCATCTCGCTCAGCCGGTCCATCGACTGCTCGAGGCTCGCGGTCGCCTGCAGGCTCTGCTGCATCGCGTCCATCGACCCCTTGAGCTCGGCCAGCCGCTCCATCGCCTCCTGCATCTCGGCGACCTTCTCCATCGGCTGGCGCAGCTCGGCCAGCCGATCGAGGCTCTGCTGCGAGTCCCGCAGCGTCCGATTCGAATCCTCGATCGTCGACCGCGTGCGCCTCATCTCCTCGGTGGTCGCCTGGATGGAGCGCGTGTTCGTGTCGACCATCGTCGCCATGCCGCAGCCCGTCGACGCGAGAACGAGCAGCGTCACCGGCGCAATCTGACGGATTCCCTTCCAATGCATATCCGATCGTTGATGCCGCGAAGGCGTCGCGTCAACGTGCATTTGACGCGGTGCGCTGAAATATGACATAGCCGTGTCCGGGTGGTGAGGCGCTGTGCGATGGTGCGCAGGGCGTTACACGGGTTTCGCAGCGGCGCGGCCCGTCCTCGCACGGTGCTGTGAACTGTCGGTGTCGGTTCGGCGGACGTTGGCGCGCCGAGCGCCGGAAGTTGGATGAGGGAGATGAGGGAGAGGTCGAGCGCGCGGCCGCGGTGCGCGCGGCGCCGCGAGCGCCGCTGTCCGGGGCTTCAACGCGGGCGAGGGGCGTCTCATGCCGGCGCGGCGAGCGTCAGGGAGGGCCCGGCGGCGGCCGCGGGGCGGGGGCGCTCACGGCGCCGGGCGGCGAGGGCGGGGTGCGCCGGCGCGCAGGACGAACGCGGCCAGGACCGCGAGCGCGGCCGCGGCGAGCCAGGCAGGCCGGCCGAAGGCCCGCGCCCCCGCCGCGAGGGCGCCGTCGACCCACGTGACGTCGAGCAGGGAGCCGCGCAGGCCCGCGCCCGCGAGCGCGGTGAAGCTCGCGTGGGCGGCGACCGGCGCGAACGCGCCGCGGCAGCGCAGGAAGAGCGCCGCGGCGAGCGCGCCGAGCGCCGCGGCGAGGGCGAAGCTCGACGCGGTCGCGCCCGGCGCGAGCCCGAGGGCGGCGCCGTGCGCGAGGGCGGAGAAGGCGATCGCGTAGCGGCTCGAGATGCCGGCGCGCGCCGCGGTGGCGAACGGAATGCCGGTGAGCAGGAGCTCGTCGCGGGCGGCGAGGGCGACCGCGCGCGCCACGGCGAAGCCGAAGCTCGCCGAGGGCGCGCCAGCGTCGACGGTCGCCCAGCCGAGGAGCGCGGAGACGCCGAGCGTCAGCAGCACGGCGAGGGCGCCCAGCGCCGCGCCGAGCCCGACGCGGCGGGCGAGGCGCGCGCGGCGGCCCGGGCCCTCCGGCTCCAGCGGGTCGATCCACTGCACGCCCGCCCGCGACGCGACAAGGTCCGCGACGACGGCGCCGGCGAGCGCCGCGGCGAGCGGGCTGGACGACAGGAGCGCGGAGACGATCTGCAAGGCGGCGGCGAGGCCGACGAGCCAGGCCGCGCCGAGCGCGAGCTCGACCAGGCGGCGCCGCGGCTGGGCGCGGCCGGGCCCGGGGCGGCCTTCTTCCGCGGCGTTCAGTGGAGCGTGTGCCACTGGCCGTTGTGCTCCACCTTCGGGACGTCCGTGTCGCCGTCCCCGTCGCTGCGATGCCGGGCGCCCAGGGTGGCCACGAGCTGGGCCGTGGACGGGCGCGAGGACCGGTGGCGAATCTCCACTGCCTCGCGCGCCGCGCGGAGCCGCCGGCGCGGCGCCGGCGGCGGCAGCGACCTGCGGGCGCGGAGCCGCTGCACGGCCAGCTTGCCCGCCACGACCAGCGCGACCAGCAGCAGCGAGCCGGCCAGCACCGGGACGAAGCCGTAGCGGCGCGCGACGTCGGCGCGCCACGCGAGCTCGAGCTCGCGGCCGGTGGAGGCGTACGCGGCCTCGAGCGCGGCCTCGAGCGGGATCCCGGCGCGCACATCCTCGAGGGCGCGCGTGAAGCGCTGCCGGCGCTCGACCTCGACGAGGTAGCGGACGACGTCGGCCGCCTGCGCGTGAGCCAGGGAGCCGGCCGTGTCCTCGGCGTCCGAGAGGCTCGCCTCGAGCTCGTCGAGCGGGAGGAGGCGCCCCCGGAGCGCGGCGATGGAGAGCCGCTGCGCGCGGCGGGCGACGCCGTCGCCGGCGGCGTGGGCGGCGAACCCCTCGTGGAACCAGCGCGGGATCGGGGCGCCGCCCGTCGTCTCGTCGAGGGCCAGGTGCGCGAGCGCGTGGCGGAAGGCGCTCTCGAGATCGGGCGCGTCGACGCCGAGCCGCGGGGCGTCGCTCAGGACGGCGAGCCGCAGCGCGCCGAAGGAGACGGCGGTCGCCGGGCCCGCGACGCTGCCGGGGACGAGCCGGTCGAGCTCGGCCGGGGAGGCGGCGATCCGGACCTTCACCGGGGCGACGAGCGCCTCGCGGCCGAGCAGGGCGCCGAGCTCGGCGCGGACGGCGTCGGCTCGGGAGAACAAGGGGCGGACGCGATCGCGGGTCGACGGGTGGTAGGCGAGCTCGATCCAGCCGAGATCCTGGGTGAGGTACTCCGGCGGGGGCGGCGGGACGGAGGGAGCGGCAGCGCCGCTCTCCGCCGCAGCGGGCGCGTCGTAGACGCGGGGCGCGGCGCTGGCGGCGCGCGAGGGCGCGGCGGCGAGCGCGAGGCAAAGGAGCGCGGTGAGCCGCAGCCCCAACGCCACCGAGCTGCGCCGGCCGGAGCGCGTCATGGAGCGATCCGACCCCGGAGGTGCACGGTGTCGCCGTCGCCGTCGCTCGTCTGGGCGAGCACGAGCACCACGATGCCGGTCGCGACCACGCCCGCGAGCGGACCCCAGAACCAGGGCGAGCTCCACATCGAGCGCTGCGCCGGCGCGCCCTGGTCGCCCGCCGGCGCCTTCGACGCCGTCAGGTCGACGCCCGCGCGAGGGCCCACGGGGCCGCGCTGCGGCGCTGCGTGGGCGGACGCGGGCGGCGCTGCGGCGCGATCGGTCGCGCCTGCCGCGCGGGCGTCGCCGGCGAGCAGCGCGCGGACGGCCGCGCCCGCGCCGGGCCAGTCGAACGTCGCAGCGGCGGGGGCGGCCGCGCCGCCCGCAGCGCGCTGGACCGTCGCGCCGAGCTCGAGCGGCGCGTAGCTCGCGCCCGCGACCCGGAGCACGCGGGCCACGGGGTGGCCGTGCGCCGTGGTCACCGCCACGACGAGCGCCGCGCCCGCGCCCGCGCCGAGCGACGCGAGCAGGCTGCGCGCGACCGGCTCGGACTCGGCGCGACCGGCGGAGCGGCGCACCTCGGCGAGCTCCTTCACGGCGGCCGGCGCGTCGGGTCGCGGCGGATCGCCGGTGAGCACCTGCGCGGCCGCCTCGTCGATGGGCGGGCGCAGCGCGGGGTCGCGGTAGAGCGCGCGCGCGAGCGCTCGAGCGGCCTCGGCGCTCGCATCGTCCACCGCCACGACGACGGCGCCGCGCAGGGCCGACCGGGGCGCCGCGGCGCTCGTCGCGGCGCCCGATGCGGCCTCCGCCGCCGCGGCGCCGCCGTCGCGCGGCGCGTGCGGCGCGGCGGCGCCGCCGCCAGGCGGATCGTCGGCCAGCGCCGGCGCGGCCGCCAGGCCGAGCGCCATCGCGACGAGGCCCGGGGCAGCCGGCGGACAGCGGGACATGCGTTTACCGTACGGAGGCCGCGGGCGAGCGTCAAACGGCGCGCGGCGCGGCGTCACGTCACAGCCAGCCGTGCTCGCGGTACCAGGCGACCGCCCTGCGCGTCCCCTCGGCCCATCCCACCTGCGGCTCCCAGCCGAGCTCGCGGCGGGCGTCGCCCGAGTCGCAGACCCAGTGCGACGCGGCGAGCTCGTTCAGCTTGTCGCGCGTCAGCATCACGGGCTTGCCGGTGAGGCGGCCGATCCCCTCGCTCGCGAGCGCCGCGCCCCGCATGAGCGGGAACGGCACGCCGAAGCGGACGAGCGCCCGCGCGCCGAGCGCCGCCTCGACGTGCGCCAGCATGTCGCGCCACACGTACACGCTGCCGTCGTCGATGAAGTAGGCCCGGCCGCTCGGCACGTCGGCCTCGAGCGCGCGGATGCACGCGGCGGCAGCGTCCGAGGCGTAGATGACGCTGAGCGTGTTCGTGCCGTCGCCGAGCATCGGGAGGAAGCGGCGCGCGACGCTCTGGAAGAACGCGAACGACTCCTGATCGCGCGGGCCGTAGATCATCGGGGGGCGCAGGACGACGACGGGCAACGCGTCCTTCTCCGCGAGGACCAGCCGCTCGGCCTCGAGCTTCGAGCGCCCATAGCGCGTCACCGGGGACGGGCGCGCGTCGGCGAGGACGGGGCGCCCGTCGAGGCTCGGGCCGATGGCGGCGAGGCTCGAGACGAACACGAACCGCTTCATGGACGGCGCGGCCTTCGCGGCGTCGAGCATGTTCCGCGTGCCGCCGACGTTGACCCGGAAGAACTCCGCCTCGTCGCGCGCCTTGACCAGCCCGGCCGAGTGCACGATCGCGTCGACGCCCGGCGCGCCCATGACCGCGCGGCGGACGCTCTCCGCGTCCTCGATGGCGCCGTACGCGAGCTCGACGCCGCGCAGCGACGACAGGAATTTCGTGCTCGACGAGCGCCGCACGAGGGCCACCACGCTGTGCCCCTTCTGCACGAGCTGCTCGGCGACGTGCGAGCCGAGGAACCCGCTCGCGCCCGTGACCAGCACCCTCATCGATCCGCTCCTCCCGCGCCCCTGTCGATCAGAGCGCCCGCTCGTAGACCCGGTACTTCTTGTAGAGCCGGCCGCCCATCAGCCGGATGCCCGCGTTGATGGCGGCGTTGTCCTCCAGCGTCCACCCGAGCTCCCCGCCCGTCATGCCGAGCAGTTGCGCCGCGCGGTTCATCTCGACGTAGAGGAAGGCGCTGAGCCCGGCGTAGCGCCGCACGTGGCGCCACTTCTTGCGGATGCCGAGCACGACGAGGCGCCCTCTCTTGGGGCCGCGCACGCGCAGCCGCCATAGCAGCTTGAAGATCCCGGTCGGGAGGAGCTTGCCGTGGAAGTCCTTGATCAGGTCGTTGAGGTCGGGCAGCCCGAGCGACACGGCGGCCGGCTCGCCGTCGATGAACGTGAGCCTCGTGAGCTCGGGCAGCAGGATGAGCCGCACGTCGTCCGCCCACTTGACGAGCTCCTTCTCGGTCATCGGGACGAAGCCCCAGTTGTCGCTCCAGGCGTCGTTGAAGACATCCATGAGGATGCGGATGTCGCGGAGCAGGTTCTTCGGATCGCCGCAGCGCGTGTGCACCTCGGGCATCTCCAGGATCTCGGCGTGGGCCTTCTGCGCCCGGGCGGGGATGTCGCCGACCTCGTAGCGCCACGCGTAGAGGTCCTTCACCTTCTCGAGCCCCGCGGCCTCGATGAGCCGGCCCTGGTGCGGCCGGTGGTAGGGCATCATCAGCACCGCCGGGTGCTCGAAGCCCTCGATGAGGCAGCCGATCTCCTCGTTGATCGAGAGCGAGTAGGGCCCCCGCATGCGCTTCATCCCGCGCGCGCGCAGCCAGCCCGCGGCCTCGGCGAGCAGCGCCTGCGCCGTCTCGGCGTCGTCGATGGAATCGAAGAAGCCGAACATGCCCGTCTCGTCGCGGTGGACCCGGAGGTGCTCGTGGTCGACCTGCGCGGTGATCCGCCCCGCCGGCCGTCCGTCCTTGTACGCCACCCAGGCCGTGCCCTCGGCGTGCTCGAAGAACGGGTTCTTCTTCTTGTCGAGCCGATCGGAGATGTCCAAGTCGAGCGGCCGGATATAGTTGGGCTCACCCTCGTAGACCGTGTCGACCACGTTGATGAAGTCCTTGAGGACCTTCTTGTCGCCCTTCCGAAGCTCGCGGATCTCGATGGCCATACGGCGCAAGCCCGTACCTTCCGGGGCGCGGCGCCGCAAGGGGATCGCGCGGGCGCAGGCCGGCGCTGATCGCAGCGCGCGGCGCGCGCGGAGCCGGTAAGCTCTCGCGGAGGGCGGCTGTCCGGCCTCCCCGGCAACTCAGGTGGACGCACCATGATGACCCCGAAGGAGTTCCAGAGGCAGTTCAAGCGGCTGCTGATGAGCCGCGTTGAAGGCATGGATTGGGAGGACAAGCTCGCCCGGGTCCGCCAGTACCTGCGGCAGCTCGAGGCGCGCCAGAGCCCGGAGGAAGAGTCGGCCGAGCTCTCGCCGTCGCTGGAGCTCATCCCGTTCGAGCCGGGCAAGCGGCCGGTCGACGAGGCGCTCTACCCGGGGCACGGGTGCAGCGAGCGCGTCGGCTGCATCAACACCTCGGGCGACCCGTCGGAGCTCGGCGATGAGGTGTGGCTGCTCTACCGGCTGCGCGACCTCTACGCGTTCGTCGCGCCCTTCGAGCGATCGTTCGAGGTGACCCTGTCGGCGTGGTTCCTCCCGGCGAGCCCCGGCGAAGGCGAGCCGTGCCCGGTGCCCGGCATCTTCGACCTGCCGCTCAGCCCGCAGATGGTCTCGACGTCGTCCTACCCGGTCCCGATGCTCGAGCCCGCGCCGTGGAACTCGTTCCACCAGACGGTCTACGTCGCCACCATCGCCCCGGCGCGGCAGCTCGTGCCGCACCCCCCGGGCGAGGACACCGGCGGCGGCTATCACTGGATCGACCTGCCCGAGTCGTTCCGGCGGCGCATCACCGACGGCGCCGATCCGTTCACCTTCGCGAGCCTGTTCCGGCAGCAGCTCCGGGTCGAGATCAAGCTCAGCGAGGCGGGCAGGACGGTCTCCTCCGAGTCGACGGACATCGAGATCTTCGACACCGGCCGCTTCGGCTCGCTCTACGCGCGCCTGCTCGACCGGCTCGTCAAGGCGGACACCGAGCTCCAGCAGCAGGCGCTCGGGATCGACGAGCTCCACGTCGGCTACCACCCGTGGTTCCCCGTGCTCACCATCGGCATGGACAAGGCCCTCCTGTACCTCCGGGCCATCCATCAGGACCTCGAGCAGCACCGGCGCAACCTCCCGGACCCCCGGTGGCTCCTCCGCGTGGGGCTCTACCTCGAGCTGCTCACGTGCCTCGGCATCTTCGAGGCGGTGAAGGATCAGTACCCGGACATGCTCTCTCCGGGGGAGCGCGAGGCCTTCGAGCGCGGCGAGGCGTTCGCGCCCATCCGCGCCGCGGTCGACGTCGGGGCGTGGAAGCAGGTCTGGGAGCTGCGGCACATCGCGCCGCGCGCCGCCGGCTTCTTCGCGGCGGGTCCGGTGAGCCTGACGAACCTGATGCGCAAGCAGAAGGCCACGCTCGCCTTCCTGCACGCCCACCACGCCGACCTGCAGAAGGCGATCGAGCTCGCCGGCCCCAACCTGTGGAACGCGCAGGAGACGTGGCACCGGGTGTTCCGCGACGCGGAGCGGGCGGTGCTCAAGAACAGCGTGCTCGCGTTCCCGGAGCTCGCGCACCTCGACCCGCGGTGGCGCGACTTCGCGCTCTGGCACCAGCGCGGCGACGTGCGGCTGTTCGGGCTCAGCCTCATGCCCGAGGCGCTGACCGCGCTCTTCGGCGATCAGGACGGCATCTTCCCCGCCGCGTGCCGGCAGTACCGCAGGTCGATGAACGACGTGGCCCGCTGGGCCGCCGAGCGGCACCTCATGGACTACACGGGCGACGAGTGCATCCCGCGGAACGCGAGCCTGCTCGAGGCGTACATGGAGAAGAACCCGTCGCTGCTCGCCGCGCTGCAGCGGCGCGACGGCTACGGGGCCGCGGCGTCGATCGAGCTCGACGAGCCGAGCAAGGCGCCGCGGGAGGCGAGCGCCGAGGACATCATGACGCTGCTCCGGAGGACGCCGGTCTTCAAGCCGCTGCTCGATCGCGAGCTCCGCAAGCTCGCCACGAAGGTGCGCCGGGTCGAGTACGGCCCGCTCGACCGGATCGTGCTGCAGGGGCAGCGGGACTCGTCGATGTTCGTGGTCGCGTCCGGCGCGGTCGAGGTCCTGGTGCGGCACCCGGACGGGCAGGACTCGACGGTGGCGGCGCTCGAGAAGGGCGCCGTCTTCGGGGAGTTCGCGCTGCTCACGGGCGAGGAGCGCACCGCGACGGTGCGCGCCGTCGACGAGGTGGTGCTCTATCAGATCACGAAGGAGGCGCTGCAGCCGATCATCGAGGCGCGCCCGCAGCTCGTGATCGAGCTCAGCCTGCTCATGGCCTCGCGCCAGGCCCACCTGCGCGACGCGGCCGAGCGCTACAACGAGGCCGAGGAGAAGGTGCGGAGCCTCGCCGGGCGCATCCGGCGGTTCGTCCTCGGCTGAGCGCGGGGCCGCTCAGCCCTTCAGGAGCCACGCGAGGGCGTCGGCCTCCGCGGTGAAGAACGAGTACTCGGGCAGCCCCATGGCGGCCGACAGGCGGGAGATCTGCATCTTCGAGAGCGCGCTGTTCACGAGGTTCGCCGCCTTGCGCATGCCGTGCTCGACCGCGTACGCCATGGTCTGCTCGACATAGGGGCTCACGTCGGGCTTCTGCGGCGGGAAGTCCGCGATGTCGGCGAGCACGTACCAGGGCTTCCCGAGCTTGAGCAGCGTCGCGGCCTTCTGGCGGAAGTCGTCGAGGTACGCCTTGCCCTCCTCGACGTCCCAGAACCCCCACACCTTCACGTGGAGGACCCCCGTCGTCGTGTCGGCCCGGACGTGGAACCGCCGCTGCCCGGCGCGCTCGCGCCGCGACGTGGGATCGGACTTCCTCGACGGCTCGCCGGTGGAGGAGCTCGTCCGGCCCGGCGCCTCCGACGGCCGGGACCGGGGCTCCGGGGCCCTCGACGCGGGCGGCGGCGAGGGGGGCGAGAGCGGGGTGCGGCGCGACGGCGGCGTCTTGGACAGCTCGGGCACGGTGACGGTCGGCACGTCGGCGAAGCCCGCCGACTTGCCGGGCCGCGAGGGCTGCGTCGGGTCGGTGGGGCTCGGGTTCACGCTCGGGCTCGGGCGCGGCGACGGCGGATCGGGCAGGAGCACGACGCGCGACGCCCGCGGGAGCGGCACCTCGAGCGCGGCGGCGAGCGCGCCCACCGCGGTGGACGCGCGGTCGAAGCGGTCCTCGGGCTTGAGCGCCGTGGCCTTGAAGAACCAGCCGTCGAACGCGCTCGGCAGCGTGATGGAGCGCCGGCGCGCCGCGCGAACGCTGGGCGACTCCATCGCCCCGCGCAGCAGCTCGGCCGCGAGCAGGTACGGCGACGGGATCGCCTCGGCCTCCTGGGACCAGTACGACTCGCCGACGAGGAGCGCGTACGCGACGTGCCCGAGCGCGTACATGTCGGCGCGCGGGCCGACGTTGCGCTCGGCCCGGATCTGCTCGGGCGCCATGTACACGGGCGTGCCGAGCATCTGCCGGGTCAGCGTGGAGGCGTGGTGCTGCTCGATGACCTTGGCGATCCCGAAGTCGAGGATCTTCACGCACGGCGAGCCGTCGTCGCGGACCGTGACGAACAGGTTGTCCGGCTTGAGGTCGCGGTGGACGATGTTCGCCGCGTGCGTCTTGTCGAGCGCGAGCGCGGCCTGGAACAGGTAGATCGCGACGTCCTCGGGGGGGAGGGAGCCGCGCTTCTTGAGGAGGCTGCCGAGCTCCTCGCCGCGGAGCAGCTCCATGACGATGAACGGCGTGCCTGTCTCGTCGTCGACGCCGGCGTCCGAGGTCCGGACGATGTGGTCGCTCTCGATGATGCCGGTGATGCGGGCCTCGAGGGCGAAGCGGGCGCGCAGCTCCTCGCTGTCGAGGAGGCTGGGCAGCATCACCTTGAGCGCGCGGCGCGCCGCGGTGACGTCGTCCATCACCTCGTAGACGGCGCCCATGCCGCCCGCCTTGATGACGCGCAGCACCTGATAGCGATCGCGAAACCGCGTATTCGGCTGCAGCAGACCGGGCGAGGAGCTCATCCTGCGGCCCTCGATTGAGACATGGTCCGGAACACGCTACCAGCGCGGCTTCCTGCGTCGCAAGGCGCACGGGTAGGGAACGTGCTCACCGCGGGATCGCGCCGCCGTCCGTCTCGGCCTCGGCCCGAGCGGCGCGGTCGAGGAGCGGCTCCAGCGCGCTCCAGAGGGCGCGGACGTCCTGGAAGCGCTCCTCCGGGACGACGGCGAGCGCCCGGGCCACCCAGGCGTCCACCTCGGGCGGCAGATCCGGCCGGAAGGCGTGCAGGCTCGGGCGTGGGCCGCGCGCGGCCGCGAGCAGGATGTCGACCCGGCTCGCCCCGGCGAACGGGACGCGGCCCGCGAGCGCGCGGAAGAGCACCGCGCCGAGCGAGTAGATGTCGATCCGGTGGTCGATCTCCTGGGGCCGGCCCTTCCAGACCTCGGGCGCGATGTAGCTGGGCGAGCCCGGGATCGCCCCCTCGCGGGTGAGGGGGTCGGCCTGCATCACCTTGACAAGCCCGAAATCAAGCAAACGCACGCATCCCCGGGTCGCTGCCCCACGATCGGCCGGCGCGCCGTCGCCCGCAGCACGGGTCGGGTCGCCGGCCGGGGGGCTGTCGTGAATCGCGTGTCCTGGATTACTTTCATGGCGAGGCGAGGGTGAAGAGGGCGGGCCGCTTGCGTCGCTGTCGAGGACGAAGATGTTCGCGGGCTTCAGGTCGCGGTGGACGATGCCGCGGGCGTGCGCGGCGTCGAGCGTGTCGATGATCGGACGGAAGAGCTCGCGGAGCCGGGCGAGGGGGAGCCGCTGCTTCTGCGCCTCGAGCCGGCGCAGCGTCGTCTCGAGGTCGCTGCCCTTCAGGAACTCCATCACGATGTAGAGCGTGCCGTCGGGGGCCTCGCTGAAGGCGAAGACCTGCGTCGCGCTGGTGTCGGAGAGCGTGCCCATGGCGCTGGCCTCGCGCCGCATGCGGGCTTTCAGGGAGGGATCGCTGGAGAACTCGGGCTTCAGGTACTTGACCGCCACGTGCGTGCCGGTCTCTTGGTCCAGGGCGCGGTAGACGACGCCATGGCCTCCCTGGCCGACCACCTCGAGCAGCCTGTACCGGCCGTCGATCACGTCGTCGATGTCGTGGTCCATCGGCAAGTCCTCGCTGTTCCGAGCGCGCTGCGCCAGCATGCCCGCGGAACGAGCTCAGGTTGTAGCCGCTCCGGCGCCCTGGCGGTAGGGACGGTTGGACGGCGGCCCGGGCCGGCGGCCCGGGCCGGCGGCCGGGCGCGGGGCGGGAGGGCGCGCGGGGGAGGGAGGGCGAGCCAGCTGGGGAGGCGAGCGCACCCGAGAGGAAATGCGACAGGGACATTGCGTGCGGCCTCAGGCATCATCCTAGGAGTCACGGAAATCACCTGATGACGCTTACAGTCGTTGCGCCGAAGTGACGAACTTGGCTGTGTTGCTGGCTTTGTGTTTCCGTGTAGAGTGGCGCCCATATCGATATGAGATCCGTCCGACAGAACAGCGATCTTCCCCCGGTGAGCGGCGCGCTGCCGGTCGCGCTCGACGTGCAGCAGGCCAAGCCTGGCGCGCGCGATCCGGAGCTGGACGAGTCGTGGACGTATGAGGTCGCCCACCCCGACTCGCCGGCCGATCTCACGGCTGTGGTCGGGGAGAACCTCCGGCGGCTCCGCACGCGGCGCGGGCTCTCTCTGGAGCGGCTCTCCAGGGTCTCGGGCGTCAGCCGTGCCATGCTGGGACAGGTCGAGCTCGGCCGCAGCGCGCCCACGATCAACGTCGTGTGGAAGATCGCCCGTGCGCTCGGCGTGCCGTTCTCGGCGCTCGTCAGCAATCGCTCGTCCAGCGGGCCGATGCTGCTGCGCGGGGATCGCGCGAAGCGGCTGACGTCTCACGACGGAAAGTTCACGTCGCGCGCGCTCTTCCCATTCGATGCGCCGAGAACGGTCGAGTTCTACGAGCTGCACCTGGCCCCGCTGGGCATCGAGAACGCCGATCCCCACCCGCCCGGCACGATGGAAAACATCGTGGTGAGCCAGGGGACGGTCGAGATCAGCGTCGACGGACAGCGGTTCCTGCTCGCGACCGGCGATGCGCTCGTGTTCCAGGCGGACGTCCCGCACGTCTACCGCAACCCGGCGAACGTCGACTCGCTGATGTACCTGGTGATGACCTACTCGCTGTCGGCGCCCTGAGGGCGGGCCTCCCCGGGGGGATGGAGGGGAGAATAAAAACGCCGGCGGTCGCCGGCGTTCTTTTGATTCAAGAAAGAAAGGCCTGGTGGCGGTGCTACTTGGTCATGGCGGACATTCCCATCATCATGGGCATCCCGCCGCACATCATCATCATGGGCATCCCGGCCGACATCATCCTCGTCATGGCCTCGCAGCGCTCCTTGAGCATGTCCATGGACATGCCCTCGGCCGGCATCAACTTGCAGGTCATCCCGTCCTTCGTCATCTCACAGGACATCTTGCACATCATCGGCGTGCCCATGCCCATCATGTTGGGCATCATGCCCATTCCCATCATGCTGGGCATCATCGGCATGCCCATGCCCATCATGCTGGGCATCATGCCCATGCCCATCATGCTGGGCATCATGCCCATGCCCATCATGTTGGACATCATCGGCATGCCCATCATGGGCATCATCGGCATGCCCATCATGCTGGGCATCATGCCCATACCCATGCCGGGCATCATTGATGCGCCAGCGGTCATCTCCGGCGTCGACATCATCGGGGTCATCGTCTGCGGCATCATGGGCATCTGCATCGCGGTGGTCATGGGGGGGGCCTTCCTGTCTTCGGCGCTGGTCGCAGCCGGGGAGCCGTTCTAGCCGGCCTTCGTGCGCGAGCAACGCGTTCACATGGGCCGCCCGTCACTTTGCTCCAGTCTAGCGGAGGCGCCTCCACGGCCTTGGAGGCGCGGGCGTCCCGAACGGACGAGCGTCCGCTATGACGACGGGCTGCTCCTCCTGGGCTGCGCTCTCGAGGTGCGTCCTGGCAAGACAGGGATCGTACGGCGGACACGACGGCTCGACAGGGGTCGAGCGGGACCATGTGGGCGCGAGCTGGGCCGGGTCGGCCTGCTCCGGCGCCGGTGTCCCCCCACCTCCGCTTCGCCCGTCGCTGCGGCGGACACGGCGGCGACATGACGGCATCCACTGCGCGCACCGGGTGAGCGACGGCGCGAGTCAGCGGGGCTCGTGTGCGGCTTGCTTCACCCTTGACGGGCGTTGGAACTTGGGGCCTCATGCGTCATCATGCGCGACGCTTCGCCTCCCCTCGTCCGCGCCCTCGGCGTGCTCGGTCTGGGGGGCCTCCTAGGCACCGCTTCGTGTGCTCAGGTCCTGGGCCTCGACGAGTTCGAGGACTGCGACGAAGATTCCTGCTCAGGAGTGCTCTGGGCGAAGGGCTTCGGTAGCCATGAGTTCGTCGTTCCAGAGAGCGCTCGGCTCGACTCGAAGGGGAACATCCTCTTCTCAGGATTCTTTCGAGGTACCACGGATTTCGGCGGCCCGCCGCTGATGTCGTCTCATAACTCTTTCTTTCTCGCCAAGCTGAAGCCGGACGGTACCCATGCCTTCAGTCGAGGGCTGTCGGTGACTACCTCCGATGGCGCCATTATGTCGCGCATTTCGGTGCTGCCTGATGATAGCATCGTCTTGTCGGGCTCATATGAGGGGGGCATCGACTTCGGCTCCGGTGATACGCTTGCGGCGCCGACGCCGGATCAGGATGGTTGCTTCGTGGCCAGATTCTCGTCCGACAGCGAGCTGATCTGGCGGCACAACTTGTTCACGGGGCCGGGGGGCCTCTTCGCCGTGGATTCATCGGCTACGCCCGACGGTGACGTGATCTTGGTCGGCTATTTCGGACGAGAGGTGAGCCTCGGTTCGTCGACCCTGACGACCGCATCGACGGACGCCTTCATTGTGAAGCTGGACGGCGAGACGGGTAACGTGCGATGGAGCCTTCAGCTGGGAGATCCGAATGCCACGACGACGACCATCAAGGCAACCGCGGTGGCCGTGGATCCCGACGGGAATATCGTCGTGGGGGGCCGCTTCACGGGATTCACCGAGGTCAGCTTCGACGAGATCTCGGCCCTGAGCCCGTCGGGGATTGGCTCCTTCCTCCTCAAGCTCACGCCCACCGGGAAGAGGGATTGGTCCGTTGTCATCCAAGGAGAGGGCGATGCCTGGGTGTCTGACATCGATGTCGATCCGCGAGGGGATCTCGTTGCGGCTGCGGCGTTCACAGGAGCGATCGATGTAGCCACGCAAGGAGTTCGAGGCGCCCTGCAGACCAGCGGACTGGCAGATTCGGACCTCCTGCTCGTGAAGCTGTCTTCCGCGGGAACCCACCTATGGTCGTTGAAATTCGGAGATGCTTTGCCCCAGTTCGATGTCGATGCGACCTTCCCTTTCGTGTCACCTTTCGGGATTCACGTCGCCGCCGACACCGCCGGAGACATCGTGCTTGGCGCTGGGCTTGCAGGCGCTATCGACTTTGGGGGCGGGCTGCTCGGCGGGAGGCAGGATCGGGACTGGACGATCGCAAAGCTGAGCGCTGGCGGGGAGCACATCTGGAGTAGGCGTTTCGGCGATGCTGCGACAGGCCAAGGGATCGCCGGCATCGATACCCATCCGGCGACGAATGCGCTTGTAGCCGTTGGCATCAACGACGGGACGATGGACTTTGGGAACGGGATCAAGATCGCGGCTGCCGGCGGGCTCAGCTCCGTTGTGGCGAAGGTCGACCTTCGGCGAGTCGGGAGATAGGTCCCCGAAAGGCGCGGCACTGATCAGTTGATCTGCAGATTCGGCTCCGCCGTGCCGTTCTGGCCTGCGCCCGCGGCGCCGCCGCTCGGGTTTGTGCCGCCAGCGCCGCCGAACCCGGCGGTGCCGGTCGTGCAGCTGTTGTCGTCGAATGTGGCGATGACGCTCCCGGATCGCGCCAGGCAGGCGCTCGGACCGCCCCCGCCGCCCGCGCCCGGGCCGCCGTCGCCGCCGTTGCCCCCTCGGCCGCCGGTGCCGCCGTTGGCGGCGTCATCAGGACCGGCGCCGCCATTACCGCCGTTCCCCCCGAGCTGTCGCGCTCCGCCGTTGCCGCCGCGGCCCCCATTACCGCCCTTTCCGCTCGTGATCTTGTTGTCGGTGACGACCACCCGTCCGGCCGCCGCGAAGACGCCAAAGCTCCCGCCGCCACCTCGGCCGGCCTGGCCGGCGCGGCCGCCGAGCCCGCCGCATCCGCCGCTGCCGCCGCCACCACCGCGATCGTTATAGCCGATCAAGCACGTGCCGCCGCCGCCGCCGCCGGCGCCGCCGCCGCCGCCGCCGTTCGTTCCCGGTAACCCATTGGTGCCGCTCGCAGGCTGGTAGACGCCCGATGCGATGCTGCCGAGCGTCGCGCCCCCCGTCCCCGGCGTCCCCTGCGCCCCGGCCATGCCCGGCGCGCCATTCTGTCCTGAATATTTGGGATCCCCGCAGTCGTGCGAGGGGCCGCCCGCACCGCCGGCCGCGCCCTGGCTGCCCGGATGGCCCGCCGCTCCGGTCGCAGAGCCATGTCCGCCATACCCGCCTCTCCCGCCAGGCTCGTCGCACACGGGCGCTGGGCCGGCATTCCCAAGGCCGCTGCAGTCGTTGCAGCCCACCTCTCCCGCGTTTCCCCCCGGCGCCGTCCCCGCCGTGTGCGCCGCCCCGTTCGTTCCCGCGGCGCCGTCCTGCCCGTCCTGCACGCGGATGATGTTGTACCGCACGAAGAGCTGCGCGAGCCCGCCGCCCAGGCGCACTCCATAGGTGCTCGCGCCGGGCGACGTCGCCTTCAACGTCTCGATCGTGATGCCCTCGATGTGCGTCGGCTGCGCGATCGACGGCGCGTGGAACACCGTGCCTGGCGCGCGCACCGTCGTCGTCACCGCGGAGGTCCTGCGGAACTTGAAGTCAGGGTCGTTGTGGTCGAACCCGCCATAGATGCTGATGCCGGACACGACCGTGACGGCCTCCTCGTACAGCTCGCCGGAGAGACAGACCGCCGGCACCGCGCTCTCCCGCGCCACCTGGATCGCCGTGGCGATCGTCTGCACCGGGGCCGTGCGCGTCCCGCTGTTGGCGTCGTCCCCGATGCTGGCCGAGACGTAGACGCACCGCTCCACCAGCCCGTCGCCGCCATCGCAGTTGGCGTCCACGAAATCACCGTCGATCGGATCCTCGGTCGTCGAGGTCGGCGTACACGCGTATTCACAGCCGCACTCGCCGGTGAGCGGGTTGCCGTCGATATCGTGCGTGCCCGGGAGGCACCCCATCGCGCAAGGGTCGGTGACCTCGCCCCCGCCGCCCCCGTCTCCGCTGCCCGCCTCCCCGCCCGCGCCACCTTCGCCCCCGCCCGCGCCGCCGTCACCGCCCGAGCCGCTCGTGACAGCCGCGCTGCTGCTCGATGACGTCGTCGTTGCGCTGCTCGCGGTCGGCGCTCCGCCCGATCCGGAACCGCCGCCGGTGCCCGAGACCGGCCCGATGGGACCGTCGATCGAGCTGCTCTCGGCGCAGCCGAGCGCGGAGAGCATCGCAAGCACAGAAGCCGTTCCGAGGAGGGAGCGCACGCGCATGCTTAATTCTGCACCTTCGCGCGCTTTTCGGAAAGACTTTGTCACGCTGGCGGTAATCACCCCACGCGCCCCATGACCCCATCGCGCCGTGCCGCACGCACCGACACCGCCGTGCCGCGCTGCGCCGCCGCGAGCCAGCTCACGATCCCGCGATTCGCCCCTCGCGCCCGCCACCGACTCCGGTAGTCTGGGTCTGCGCTCCTGCGCCGCCTCCGCGCCGTCCCTGCCGTACGCCAGCACGCCCATGCGCCTCGAACCGCTCCACCGACTCTCGCTCGCCTCCCTGCTCGGGCTCGCTGCAGCCGCCGGGCTCCACGGCGCCTGCGCCCCGGATTCGGGGATCGGCGCGGCGTCGTCCTCGTCGGAAGGGGCCGGCTCGGGCGGAGACCTCGATCCGGATGGAGGGCTGTTGAGCGACGCGCCCATCGATACCCGCCCCGACCCGGACGCCGCCTGCGGGCTCGTCACCGAGGAGGCGATCGCCGTCCCCCTCAATCTCTACATCATGATGGACAAATCCTCCTCCATGGAGGGAGGCAAGTGGGATAGCGCGAAGGTCGGCCTGACCGCGTTCGTCAACAACGCGCGGTTCGCCGGCGTGCGCGTGGCGCTGCGCTTCTTCCCGCGCGCCGCGGACGCCGTGCCGGCGTGTGACCAAAACGCCTACAAAACGCCGCTCGTCCCGTTCGGTCCGCTCCCGGACAATGCGGGCGCGATCGTGGACGCCATCGAGGACGAGTCGCCGGACGGACTGAGCACGCCCATCTACCCGGCGCTGGGCGGCGCGCTGCTCCAGGGCATCGAGATGGCGCAGAACCACCCCGGAGAGGCCTCCGCGGTGCTGCTCGTCACCGACGGGAAGCCGCAGGGGCCCGCGGCCCAGTGCGGCGGCGCGAACCCGGAGGACCCGGCCGCCATCGCGGCCCTCGCGGCGGCGGGCGCGCGCTATCGACCGCCGGTGCGCACCTTCGTGATCGGGCTGCCGGGCGTCGACCAGAGCATCGCCAACCAGATCGCGGCTGCAGGCGGCACCGACGCCGCGGTCCTCGTCGGGTCGACGAACATCGCCGTCGAGTTCCAGAGCGCGCTCGCGAAGGTGACGGGGCAGGCGCTCCCGTGCGAGTACGAGGTCCCGTCCGAGGTGGCTGGCGGGCAGATCGCATTCAACGACGTCAACGTCCTGTTCGGGCTCGACGGCGCGCCGCAGGAGATCCTGCCGCAGAGCCCCGGCTGCGACGGTCCAGGCTGGCGCTACGACAACCCGAGCTCGCCCACGGCGCTCGTGCTGTGCCCCGATACCTGCGGCGCCGCGAGGAACGCGTCCGTCGCGAAGATCCAGATCCTCCTCGGCTGCGAGACCGTGCTCCGCTGATCGCCTGGCCGCCTGACCGCCATCGGTCGAGCCCGCTCGGCGTCGGAGCGATGCTGGTCACGAGATGCTCGTGATGCTGGTCACCAGATGCTCGTCACGTGATCGAGATGAGGAACGTTGAGCCGCCGAGGCGACGAGGCGCCAAGAAGTCGACTTCCCGGGTCCTTTCGGTGCATGGGCAATGTCGAGCCCGGTCGTTTGCAAGCGGACATCGCAGCGCCGCCCACGACGCGCGCGTGTCATGACGCGCGCGTGTCATGGAGATTACAACGGGAGCGACGAACGAGGTTGGGGAACACGGGGTCGGGGAAGACGCAGAGCGTCATGGGCGACGGCCGCCGAGCTTCGAGGCGGGGGGGGCGCGGGGCCGGGCGCCAGGCGCCTCCTTGCAACTCTGCACGGCGCTTTGTGGACTCCCGGCCCCCAGCGCCGTAAGAGGACGGGACCATGACGACGGAGTCCCCCCTCGCCGCCGCCGGCTCGCCGCGGCACGCCGCCCCCGCTGCGCTCCACCCCGCGCTGGTGCTGAGCGCATACCTCGAGCCGCTCGTGCGCGGCCGGCGGGTCGCGGTCCTGGGTGACGCCACCATCGGCCTCGCCGACCGGCTGCTCCAGCGCGGCGCGCGCCTCGTCCACGCCTACGATCCGGACGCCGCGCGCGTCGCGGAGAAGCTCGCGCGATCGGCGCCCGGCCGGCAGCCGCACCCGAGCTTCGCCGTATTCGACGGCGATCTCGGCGTGCGCGACGGCGCCTTCGACACCCTCGTCATCCCCGACCTCTCGATCTTCGCCGACCCGGCCGAGACCCTCCGGCGCGCCCGCCGCCTCACCGCCGCGAGCGGTACCGCCGTGATCGCGTCGCCGAACCCGGACGTCGCCCGCGGCCTGCTCCCCGCGGGCGCGCGGCGCGGCGCGGCGCCCGGCTACTACGCGCTCTACGACCTCGTGGCGCTCCAGTTCAAGCAGGTGCGGATGGTCGGCCAGGCGCCGTTCGTCGGCTACACGGTCGCGGAGTTCGCGCCGAAGGGCGAGCCCGAGGTGAGCGTGGACACGTCGATCCTCGACGGCTCGGAGGAGCCGGAGTGGTTCATCGCCGTGGCCGGCGAGCGCCTGCCGCGGCTCGACGCGTTCGCCGTCATCGAGCTGCCGTTCGCCGACTTCCCGGTCGCGGCCGCGGGCCCCTCGGCCGAGGCGCTCACCGAGGCCGAGGGCCGCGCGGAGCGGCTCGGGGGCGAGCTCGCCGCGCTGCGCACCCGGCACCAGCGCGACCGCGAGGACGCGGGGGCCCGCGCCGAGAGCGCGATCGCCACGGCCGCGCGCCTCGCCGAGGCGGAGGCCGAGATCGAGGCGCGGGGGGCGCGCCTTCGGGACGTCGAGGCGAGGGCGGGCGACGCCCACGTCCGGGCCGAGCGCCTGGCGCACCAGATCCGCGACATGGAGGAGGAGCTCCGCAGCCAGCGCGACCGCGCGACCCGGCTCGCCAAGCAGCTCGACGACGAGAAGCGGGTGCGGACCAAGGTCGAGCTGGAGCTCGGCATGATCCGCAACAAGCCGGAGATCGCCGGCGCCCGCGACCGCCTCGACGCCGCGACGGCCGAGCTCGAGGGCGCGCGCGCCAGGATCGCCGAGCTCGAGGCGAGGCCCGCCGTCGCGGCGCCGGACCCGGCGCTCGCGGCGCGCGTGGAGGAGCTCGAGGCGGCCGCGGCGGGGGCGCGGCGGGAGCTCTCGAAGATCACGGCGGACCGGGACGCCGCGCGCAGGCGCGCGCAGGAGAGCGAGCGCGCGCTGGAGGAGGCGCGGCGCGCGGCGGCGAAGCACGAGGAGCTCGAGGCCGCCCGGGCCGAGCTCGCGCGCGAGCGCGACCGGCTCAAGGAGCGCGTGGATCGGCTCGAGCGGGAGAACCGCGCGCTGGAGGAGCAGCGGAGCGCCCTCGACGCCCGCCGGCAGCTGCTGGAGGCGCGGATCGTCGAGCTCGAGCAGCGCGTCGTCACCCTGGAGCAGCGGGCCGCGGAGCTGGAGAAGCGCGACGCCGGCGAGGCGGCCGCCGCCGAGATCGCGAGCCTCGAGGCGGCGCTCCGCGACCGGGGCCACGTCATCGCGTCGCTCAAGGCGCAGCTGCTCGAGAGCGAGCGCGTGGGTAAGGAGCTCGTCGACGAGCTCGGGACGGTCTTCACGTCGGGCACGGCCGAGCCCGGCGGGCCGGGCCAGACCACGGGCGGCGGGCCGGGCGGGGCGCCCCCGGGGAACGGCGGGCAGGGCGACGCCGTGGAGGCGCTGCGGCAGCAGCTCGACGCGCTGGCGCGGAGCGCCGCCGCGAGCGAGGCCGACCTGCGCGCCGCGAGCTGGAAGATCGCGCAGCTCGAGCGCGAGCTGTCCGAGTCGCGCGATACGGCCGGCGCGCCCCAGGCGCTCCACGAGGAGCTCGAGCAGGCGCTCGTCGCCGCGCAGGCGGAGATCGCGTCGCTGCGCCGGGCGGCGGAGCGCGAGGAGGCCGCCGCGGCGCGCCAGGATGTGGGTGTGGGCGCGGCGGGCGAGGCGCGCCAGGATGCGAGCGCGGCGCCCGAGGACGCCGGCGAGGCGCGCCACGATGGGAGCGCGGCGCGCGAAGAGGCGGGCGCGGCGCACGACGACGTGGCCGGGGCGCGCCAGGATGCGAGCGCGGCGCGCGACGACGTGGCCGGGGCGCGCGAGGAGCTGGGCGTGCCGCCCGAGGTGATCGAGCAGGCGGTGCTCCTTCAGCAAGTTGCCAGCGCTGTCGAAGCGGGGGTGTGAGCGCGGACGCAGCGGGCCGCGGCCCGCCCGACCCGCGTGACGCGGGGCACCTGTGCGCACGCAGTCGGTCGCGCTAAGGACCGAGCTGATGCGCGCACCTCGCCCCCTCTCCTCGCTCCTCCGGCTCGCCGGCGCCGCCACCCTGGCCCTCGCGCTCGGCGCCTGCAGCGCGGCCACCGCGCCCCGCGCGCCGGACCCCATCGCCTCGCTCCGCGACGCGGGCGCGCGCTCGACCGACGGCGAGGTCGTCGGCCGCTGGCTGCTCGGGGAGCTCCTCGTCCCGGGCGGCACGCCCGCGGGCGTCGCGGCGGCGCGCAAGCGCCTCGACGGGATCGGGGCGAAGTCCATGCTCGCGTCGCTCGGGCGCGCGATCGACGACGAGGCGCACGGCCGCAACGCGCGCGCAGCGGCGGCCTACCTCGAGGCGCTCGACGCGGCGAGGGTGAGCGCGCACCCCGACGCCCCCCTCGTGGGCTGGTTCGCCGCCAACCACCTCCTCGGGCTGCGCTCCAGCGTCGTCGGCCTCTGGAAGAAGTCGCGCGAGGTCGTCCTGCGCGCGATCGACCGCCCCGGCAACCTCGGCTGGCGCGCGCGGGGCGAGCTCGTCGAGTGGTGGAGCATCGAGGGGCTGCCCGAGGAGGCGGCCGCCGCGGCGCGCTCGGACGGCGCCGGCGGCCCCGGGGCCGCGCCCGCCGCGCCGCTCATCGATGTCGCCGCGCGCCGCTACGGGTGCATCGAGAGCGCCCGCTTCGCCGGCCCGTTCGGCCACCTCGCCGAGAGCGACCACCGCGTGCGCTACGAGGCGGAGCGCGCCGGCCCCTGGCCGCCCGTGTTCCCGCGCGATCCCCGCCGCGCCGACCCGCCGCGCGTGCTCGGCGCCGAGCGCCGCGGCTGCCAGCTCTCCGCGGTCGCGCCCGACGCGCGCGGCCAGGGCAGGGCCAGGGGCATCTTCTACGTCGAGACCTTCGTCGACCTGCCCGCCGAGCGCGAGATGATCATCGCGGTCCAGGGCGCCTTCGCCATCCTCGTGGACGACGTCGAGGTGCTGACGCGCGACATGAAGCAGTGGGGGATCTGGCCCAGGTTCGGCGCGCGCCTGCGCCTCGGCCCGGGCCGCCACCGCATCCTCGCCCGCGTCGGGAGCGGCGAGACCTCCATCCGGCTGCTCGCGCCGGACGGCACGCCCCTCGGCGTGGCCACGTCCGCCGATCCGACGCCCCCGTACTCGCTCTTCCCGCCCGAGGTCCTCCCGGATCCCAACCCCATCGAGCCGTTCCTCGACGCGCTCGGGGTGCCGCCGCAGCCCGCGCCGAAGGTGGCGCGCGCGCTCGGGCTCCGCGGCGCGCCGCGCCCCGAGCGCGACGTGAACGACCCGATCTCCCGCTACCTCGCCGCGACGATCGCGCACCTCGAGGGCCAGGACGACGTGAGCGCGGTGCTGATCGAGCCGCTCGTGGCCGATCCGGCGCGCGCCACCGGCCCCGCGCTCGCGGCGCAGGCCGTCTTCCTCGAGAAGGACCCGATCTTCCCGCCGTCCGACGGGCGCGACCTCGTGAAGGACGTACGCGCCCGCGCCGCGGCGAAGGACCCGGAGCTCTGGTACCCCCGCTTCTGGCTCGCGCTCGAGGAGGCCGACAAGGTGGGCCTGTCCGAGGTGACCCGCACGGTCGAGGCGCTGGCCGACCGGTTCCGCGAGGTGCCCGACCTCCTGAAGACGCTCGCCGCGATGTACTCGCGGCTCGGCTGGCGCGTCGAGCAGGTCCGCACCGTGAAGGAGGCCGCCGCGCGCTTCCCGGACGACGTCGAGGTGCTGGGCGCGCTCCTCCGCATCCACGACGCCGACGGGCACGTCGCGCAGGCGGACGAGCTCGCCGCCCGCATCCGGGGGCTCGACCCCGACGCGGAGATCGAGCTGGAGCGGGCGATCGATCGGCGCGACTACGCGGCGGCCATCCAGGAGCTCCAGCGCCTCGGCGCCGTCCGCCGGGACCGCAAGGACATCGCGCTGCGCATCGCCGACCTCCTGACCCGCGCCGGCAAGCGCGCCGAGTCGTTCGAGCAGCTCGAGCGCGCGCTCGCGAGGTCGCCGGACGACGCGGACGCGCGCCTCGCGCTCGCCGACGCGCGCTTCGCCCGGGGGGAGCGCGACGCGCTCCAGAAGGCGCTCATCGAGGCGATCCGGACGGGCTCCGACACCTCGAGCCTGCGCGACGCGATCGAGCTGCTCGACGGCACGACGGAGCTCAGCCCCTACCGGCTCGACGGGAGGCGGGTGATCGCCGAGCACGAGGCCTCGGGCGAGGTCATGCCGGGCACGGCGGCGCGCGTGCTCGACTACGCGGCCCTGTGGATCCACGAGGACGGCTCGGCGCGGATGCTCCAGCACGAGATCATCCGGATCCAGTCGCGCGAGGCGATCCAGGAGCACGCCGAGCAGCGCGTGCCCGACGGGCTCGTGCTCAAGCTGCGCACGGTCAAGCGCGACGGGTCGATCCACGAGCCGGAGTTCATCCAGGACAAGCCGACCGTGACGATGCCGCACCTCGAGGTCGGTGATTACATCGAGGTGGAGAACCTGTTCGTCCTGCGCGGCGACGGCCAGGGCGGCCTCACGTTCCAGGGCCCGCGCTGGTTCTTCCGCGAGGAGAAGGTCCCCTACTGGCGGAGCGAGTTCATCATCGTGTCGCCGAAGAGCCGGCCCCTCGACGTGGAGGTCTCCGGCCCGGTGCCCGCCCCGGAGATCGTCGAGTCCGGCGCGCTCGTCACCCGCCGCTACCGCGTCGACAAGAGCCCCGCGCTCCCCGAGGAGCCGGCGAGCGCGCCGATGGCGGAGTTCCTGCCGAACGTCCGCGTCGGCTGGGGCATCACCGTGGCGGACACGATCGCGCGCATGGTCGACGCGGCCGCCGACGAGACGCCGCGCGACCCGCGGCTCGTGCGCATCGCGCGGTCGATCGCGCGGACGCCGATCGCGCCGGGCGCCTCGGGCGCGGCCGCCGGCGGCGGCGCGGCGGGGAAGGCCGCCGCCCGCGGCGGCGCGGCGGGCGGCGAGGCCGGCGCGGCGGCGCCGTCGAAGGACGAGCAGGCGCGCCGGATCTACCGGTGGGTGCTCGCCAACGTGGAGGCGGGGCGCGAGAACGACGGCCGCCGCGTGGTCATCGGCAAGAGCGGCAACCGGACCGAGGCGTTCCTCTACCTGTGCCGCCTGGTCGGGATCGACGCCGGCTACGGCGTCGTGAGCGACCGGCTCGCGCCGCCGCCGCGCGGCCCCATGAGCGAGGCCGAGACGTGGAGCGCGCTCGCGGTGCGCGTCGACACCGGCGAGAAGCCCGGCGCGAGCGCGGCCCGCTGGATGTTCGTGCGCGACAAGTTCGCGCCGTACGGCTACCTGCCGAGCTCCCTCCGCGGGCAGCCGGCGATCGTGCTGCGGCCCGGGGCGCCGCGCGAGGTGACGCCCTCGTCCGGCGCGCACGACGGCGTGGTCACCGAGGGCGTCGCCGAGGTGGCCCGGGACGGCTCGGCGTCGCTGTCGATCGAGCAGCGCTACGAGGGCAAACTCGCGATCGCGCTGCGCTCGGCGCTGGAGTCGCTCCCCGACGCGCAGCTCAGGGACGCGGTCGAGTCGCGGCTCCTGCCGCAGATGGTGCCGGGGGCGCGGCTCCAGGAGATCCAGGTGAAGGAGCTGACCGAGATCGACCGGCCGCTCACCTTGAAGATGAAGATCTCGGCCGCGAGCTTCGCGCGCGCGCAGGGCCCGGAGCTCGTGCTCTCGCCGCCCTTCGGCGTGCGCGTGGCCAGCCTCGCCAGCCTGCCGGTCCGGGAGACGCCGCTCTACCTGTCCGAGCAGATCGCGACCCGATCGGAGGTGCGGCTCCGCGTCAAGCTGCCCCAGGGCGCGCGCGTGGCCACGCGGCTCGCTCCGTTTGCGGCGGACGACGACGGGCGCACCGTGCGGGTGAACGATCGCCTCGACGGCGGCGCGCTGCTCCTCGATCGCTTCCTGGAGCTGCCCGCGGGCCGCGTGCAACCGGACGCCTACCCGCGCTTTCAGCAGTTCGCCCGCGCGGCGGACGGCGCGCTCGACCGGGACATCGTCGTGCTGCTCGACCGCGACGGACGCTGATCCCGGCGCCCGCGCGCCCACCTCGATCGCCCCGGTCCCGGGGATTCCTGTGTGCCAACGTACGCAGTATGGATTACGCTTTTGCTCTACCCGTGAGCGATCTGGATTCCCAGTACGCGCCGGATACCGGGCGCCAGCCGACCGATCCCGTGAAGGCGCGGGTGGCGCGCGCCTTCCGGCTCTCCTCGCTCTTCGCGCACGTCGACCGCGCGGTGCGCGACGCGGTCACCGACGCCGCCGTGCTCGAGGTGGTGGCGTCCGACGCGGCGATCTTCGAGCAGGGCGCCCCTGCGGACACGCTCGTGGTGCTCGGCCGGGGCCGGGCGCGCGTCGAGCGCATCAACGAGGCGGGCGCCGCGTTCCCGCTCAGCTACCGCGGCACGGGCGACGTGCTCGGCGAGTCGTGCCTCGGCGGGCTGGAGACGCGGACGGAGCGCGCCGTCGCGATGGACGAGGCCGAGGTGGTCCGCGTGCCGCTCGCGCTCATCCGCGAGCTCTGCGCCCAGCACCCGGGGTTCGGGGGGGCGGTGTTCGCGCTCCTTGTCGCGCGGCAGCGCGAGACCGAGGACCGGATCGAGTCGATGCTGTTCAAGAACGTGGGCGGGAGGCTGGCCGAGTTCCTCCTGCACGCGGCGGAGCGCTGGGGCGTGCCGACGCCGCGGGGGATGCTGATCTCGGCGCCGATCACGCACGCGGAGATCGCGCAGGTGATCGGCTCGACGCGGGAGACGGTGACGCTGACGCTGGGCGCGCTGCGGAAGGAGGGGGTGCTCGACGTGGCCGGGCGGCGGCTCATCGTGAAGGATCGCGAGGCGCTCGCCCGGAAGCGGTAGGGGACGCGGCTCGCGCCGGCGCGCGGCGCCGCTATGCGCGGATGGCGTCGGAGGTGGCGCGAGCGGCGAGATGTTCGGCCATGTCGCGCTGGACATGCGCGCTGGCGCGCGGCTGCTCGCGCCCTCGCGCGCGCCGTTCCCTGTTGACGTGGCGCACGAAGCGCCGATACGCCTTCGCGAGTCGACCTCGCAGGAAAGGATTGCTCATGCCGAAGCTCAGCTCCGGAACAGCCATCGCCGTCGCGTTTCTCTTCGGTTGCTCCGCGTCGTACGTGGCGCCGCGCTTCCTGGTGCCGCCGGTGCACGCGGGGAGCGATCCGCCCCGGTGGGAGGTGCGGTGCGTGGACGCCGAGACGGCGCAGGTCAGCGACGCCCAGGTCCTCGAGGTGACGAGCGCGTCCGGGTGGAACCCGGTCCTCAAGCGGTTCGGGCAGGAGGGCTGGGAGCCGGTGCAGTTCCTGCGCAGCGAGCTCGCCGCGAAGATCGACGCCGTGTGCTTCAAGCGGCCTCTCTGACCGGGCCCGGGGCGCGCGCGCGGCCGCCGCGCGCGCCTACGTCGAGCGGCGCGCCGGGAGGGCCGCCGCGAGCGGGCGAGCCCGCGGCCGCGCAACCTTCGGCGGAAGCCGGCCGGAAGGCGTGCTAGGGGGGCGCGGATGGAGTCTGCGATCCAGACGTACCGGATCCGCCTCGACGGCATCCGCTTTCGCGCCAAGCACGGCGTGTCCCGCGCCGAGCGCGACTTGCCCCAGGATTTCGTGGTGTGCCTGGAGGTGGAGCTCCCGGTCGCCTTGTTGCCCCGCGCCGACGCGCGAGCGCGGGTGTTCGATTACGACAAGCTGGCGAACCTGGTCGTCGAGGCGGGCACGAGCGCCTCGTACAAGCTGCTCGAGACGCTCGCCCAGCGGATCATCGAGCGCGTGCTCGACGACACGCCGGCCCTCGGGGTCACCGTTCAGGTGAAGAAGTTCGGCCCCCCGACGTCGGTGTCGGTGGACGCCGCCTCGGTGGAGCTCTCGGGGCGCAAGGGCGGCTGAGCGCGGGCTTGCGGGCGCGTCGGGCGGTCGCCATGGTCAAGCCATGGAGGACGACGCTGGGCGGCGGACGAGGTCGTTGATCGAGCGCAAGCAGGCGTTCGCCGAGCGGCAGGCGGCGCGCGGCAAGGGCGTCTTCGCCGGGGTGGCGCCGATGGGCAGCGGGCCGCCGAACCGGCACGGGATGCCGAGGCTGCCGGTGGGGCAGCGCGAGGTGAAGAAATGGCCGGTGCTCGATCTCGGCGACACGCCGGACATCCCGACCGAGCGCTGGCAGCTCCGGGTCGACGGGCTGTGCGAGGCGCCGCGGACCTACTCCTGGGACGAGTTCATGGAGCTGCCGCAGACGCTCGACGTCTCGGACTTTCACTGCGTGACCACCTGGAGCCGCATGGACAACCGCTGGGTCGGCGTCCGGTTCGCCGATCTCGCCGAGCGCGCGCGCCCGCTCCCGGAGGCGCGCTTCGTGCTGATCGAGGCGAGCGATATCGCGCCCGGCACGCAGACCCCTTACACGACGAACCTCGCGCTCGAGGAGGCGATGCTGCCGGACGCCCTGCTCGTGCACACCTGGGAGGGCAAGCCGCTGCCGCGCGAGCACGGCGGCCCGGTGCGGATGATCACGCCTCAGCTCTACGCCTGGAAGGGCGCGAAGTGGATCAAGCGGATCACGTTCAGCGCGGTGGATCGGCCTGGGTTCTGGGAGGTCCGCGGCTATTCGAACACGGCGTATCCGTGGTTCGACGACCGGTACAGCCGGGAGTGAGCGGCTGTCGCGCGGTGCGGTGAGGAGGGCGGTCGGCCATGCCCGGTGAGGAGAGCGCGAAGCGGACGGAGGCCTATGCGCGGGAGCACCTGGCCAATGAGCGCACGCACCTCGCCTATGTGCGCACGGCGATCGCGCTGCTCAGCTTCGGCATCACGCTCAACAGGTTCAGCCTGTACTTCCTGGAGGCGGCGCCTGGGGCCGCGCAGGTGGGATCGCGGTCGATGCTGCGGGAGGTCGTCGGCCTCGGCGCTGGGATGGTCCTGCTCGGGATGGCGCTGATGGCGTGGGCCGCGGTGCGGTACCTGCGGGCGTACAGCGATATCGAGCGCGGGGCTTACCGGCCCGACAGGACGGCGATCCTGATCTTCACGGCCGCGATCTTCCTGATCGGCGCGGCGAGCATCGCCTGGCTGTTCACGTCGTGACGCAGGAGGGGCGGAGCCTCTCCGCGCGATCTGAACAAGGGCGCACGCTCGGGGGTATGGCGCGCGGGAGATGGCCTGTCGGCGGCGTCCAGGGCTTCCACCGACAGGCTCGTGCTGGTGCGGGGACCCATCGCCCGGACGTGGGGTTCCGGAGTGCTCCTTCAGGTCCGTCGCTCGCCGAGGAAATCCGCACCTGTGCGAAGCAACATCCGTTATCGTATGACCTCGCCCGCCGGCCCGCAGGGCCTGCCCGCAGCCCCCCGTGTTGCCCGCCGGCCCTCGCGCCGCGCCCCTGAGCCCCGCGCCTCCTCGCCCCGGGCCGCGGCCGGCTCTCGTCGCCGGCGGCCTCGGCTGGCCGCCACCCTGGCGGCGATCGGCGGCGTGATGCTCGTTGGTGCAGAGAAGAAGGACGATGCGGGCACTCCGCCGCGCTCGCCGCAGGGCCGAACCTCCGCTTCCGGCTGAGGCGGCCGCAGTGCCAAGGAGTCGGCCGCGGCCCATGAGCTCCACGTCATCCGACGCGCGATGTACGAGCCTCCCGAAGGTCGCGCTCGGCGCGGCGTGGGCGGTCTCTCTCCGGCGACCATTTCATTCGCTCATCAGGTCATCTGGATCTGGAACGTCGATCCTGCTTGCCACGTCTTTCGGAAGGCTCCCGTAGACGGCCTCCGAGAGAGGAGAGTTCAGAATCTCGTCGAGCGCGCCCTTCCGCTTTGCAGCGAGGAGCTTGTCGTATGAGTAGTCGGCCATTAGACCTTCGGACAGCTCCCGGTTCCATGCCCAGAGAAAGCGTGAGCCCACCATGCGCACGAATCCGATCTCGAGGAGTGTCGCGATGTGGCTGCGTCCGCTGAGTTTCCCTTTCGCACCGCGCCGCTCGTCTGCCATGGGCCAGGGATCGACGAGCATCAGAACTGGCGCATCCATCATGGCCAAGGATGCGGCAGCGGCTTGCATGAGCTGCGTCGAGTCAACGCCTCTTACTGCCTCGACATGGCGCAAGATCGTGATGCGCTGCGCAGTCGTGAGGGACGGAGCAGAGTCGAAAACCTGTTCGCACGAACGCACTTCGCGAATGAGAGCCTCGACGTACCGCACGACGTCGCCATCGAGGGCATCTGCTTCGTCCCAAATCTGCAAATCGCTCTCGACCGCCCAATCCTGAGTAATCCTGTATCCGTCCGCCTCGCCGAGGGTCTTGAGTCGATCGCCATCTTCCTCGTCGGTCGCCAGTTTGTAGTGGAACGTCGCAATGTGCGGCCAATCTTCATCGTACCTCCAGGCCTCACCTTGACTCAGAAATTGAAGCCCGGACTCGAGAACGACTGTTTCTACATCTCGCAGCATCGGATCCCTCTTCTTCCACAAGCGCCGCCCTGCTCAGAGCTCCCTAGTCGAGAGCGCCCGATCGAGCCAGGTCGGGATGGCGTCCAGCCGAAGCATTCCCGCAAGTTCCGTTAAGCTGTGGTGCCATTCGGCTCGGTCGTCGTCACGATCGAGGTCGAGATCATCAATCCCATCTCTGTTCCCTTGCGCCCCTTGCGCCCTTGCGGTCTCTCTTTTTGCTGCATGCCGTGCCCTTCCGGCTTGCTCCTCGACGGCTCCGGCGGGGGCCGCAACCTGGCTAACTTTCAACCTGTCCGTTGTTCTAGCCGAAACCCGAATGCCTGTAATCGGTCGAGTTCGTGACCGACGCGGTCAAGGAACGTCCGCTTCTTGGCGACCAGATGGCACCAACTGCGGCGGCCCGGATTGACGCGGCGGTGCGCGTCGAGGGGACCGATCCGCAGGAACTCGCCCTGGCCTCCGCGAAGGCCGAGGTCACCACCCGCGCCCGAGGAGATCGTGCGGACCGCGCGAGATCCTCGCGGTGCACGGCATGCCCGGCACCGACGAGGAGTAGGATCGATGGGACGGAGGGAGCGACGAGGAGTCGGCGCCCGCGCTCGTCGTCGAGGTGCACTCCCCGCGCGGGCCCGACCGACTGAGGGCCCAGCACGACAAGTTCGAGGAGTGCGAGCGCTTCGGTGTGCGTCGGCACTGGATGGTATGCTCCGAGATGGAGATGATCGACCATTTCCTCCTGGGACCGGACGACCGCCGGGCGCCTCTAAGCAACGACGGCTGGCGCACCGATCCGAGTGGCCCCTCACCGCAGCCGGTGCTCGCGCAGCGCCTCGGCCGGCACCGCCTCGCGCGCGAGCTCGCAGAGACGCGCGTGGTGCGTGAAGAACAGCACCTGCGTCGTCGCCGTCAGCTCGCCGAGCACCGCGAGGGCCGCCCGGGCGCGGTCGTCGTCGAAATGGATCAGGAGGTCGTCCAGGATGAGCGGCATCGGCTCGCCCGTCCGGGCGTGGTGCTCCAGGCTCGCGAGGCGCAGCGCGAGGTAGAGCTGGTCGCGCGTGCCGTCGCTCAGGCCGGTCACGTCCACCTCGCGCTGCACCGGCGCCTTCGCGGGCTCCGCCGCCGCGTCCGCCGCCGCCGGTGCCGGCGGGGCCGCGCGGACGCAGCGGAGGATCGCCTGCTCGCTCTCGTCGTAACCCACCCGCAGGCCGGCGAAGGCGCCCAGCGTCAGGCGATGGAAGAGCGCGCTCGCGCGCGCCAGGATCGGCCCCTGGTTGCGCTCGCGGTAGCGCTCGATCTCCCGCTCGAGCAGCACCGCCGCGAGGCGCGCCCGCACGTAGCGGCGCACCTCGCCGCGCAGGTGCGAGAGGCAGATCTGCGCCTCCACCGCGGCCTCCGCTGCGCCCACCGTCGCCCGGAGCTGCTCGCGCTCCTGCTCCAGGCTCCCGAGCGCCCGATCGATCCGGCGCCGCTCGTCCTCCAGCGCCGCGAGCCGCTGCTCCGCGCGGTCGAGCTCGAGCGCGAGCGCGTCCCGCTCCGCCCCCGCGGTCTCCTGCTCCAGCGCCGCGACGCCCGCGCCCTCGCCCGCCTCGAGGAGCTTGCCCTCGTTCTCGACGAGCTCGCGGTCGAGCCGGCGCGCCTCGCGCGAGCGCTCCTCCGCCAGCGACAGCGCCGCGAGGTCGGCGGCGACGTCGCCCCTGCGCGCCACGCCCGCCGCCTCGAACAGCTTCGCGAGGCGCGCCTCGGCGGCCGCGCGCCGCGCCTCCTGCTGGTCCCGCTCGCGGCGCTTCTCGGCCAGGCGCTCCTCGATTTCGCCGCGCTCGCGGAGGTCGGCGCGCGCCTTGTGGTGGCGCTTGATCAGCTGATCGGCGGCCTGATCCGCGGGCAGCTCGGCCAGGTCCGGCGCGTGCCGGGCCGCGAGCGCGGCGACGTCGGCCGCGAACGCCCGGGCGTCGCGCTCCATCCCGAGCACCCGGCGGCGCTCGTGGGCCGCGCTGTCCACCTTGCGGAACAGCGCGCCGAGCTCGTCGAGGATCGCCGTGGCCTCGTCCGCGGACGCGTCGCCGGGCAGCCCGAGCGCCCGCACCCGCTCCGCCCAGTCGGCCCGCCACGCCTCGAGCGCGCGCGCGTGCTCCGCCCGCTCCCGCTCGAGGTCCTCGAGCTCGCGCTCGAGCTCCTTGCGCTCCCGCGCGAGCTCGCGGCGCTCGCGGGCCGCGCCCTCGATGGCCGCCAGCTCCTGCTCCGCCGCCTCGACGAGCGCCGGGAGGCGCGCGGCCGCGCCCTCCAGCGGCCCGGCGGGGCCGGCGCCCGCGCCGCCAGCGTCCCCGCGCGCGCCGCCCGACGCGGCGCGCGCGCCCTGGATCGTTGCGTGGAGCTCGGCCGCGTGGGCCTGCATCCGCGCCCGCAGCGCCTCGGCCTCCGCCTCCGCCGCGCGCAGCCGGTCGATCGTGGCGGTCAGGCCCGCGTAGCGGCCGAGCCAGCCGCGCATCTCCTCGGGCGAGCGCGGCGCGACGCCCGCCGGCCGCCACAGCTCGACCCACGCGGCCTCGGCCTCCTCCGCGCGGCGCGCCAGCGCGGCGCGCTCCGCGGCGAGCTGCGCCTGATCCGCCTCGGCCCGCGCCTTGTCCGCGAGCAGCCGCGCCAGGCGGGCGACCCGGTCGGCCTCGCGGCGCAGCCGATCGGCCAGGGCGTCCGCGACGCGGACCAGCTCGGCATACTCGTCGGCCTTGCCGCGCGCGGCCGCGTCGCCCGACGCGCCGAGCGCCGGCCTGCGCCCCGCGCCGGGCGAGGCGGCCACGTCCGCGCCGAGGTCGAACAGCGTGGCGGTGTGGATCGCCGCCGCCGCGCGGGCGCTCCCCTTGGCCTGGAGGGCGCGCAGCAGCGCCTTGAAGGCGGCATCGCGGCGCTCGCGCGCCTCGGAGAGGTCGGCCTCCGTGGGCACCGCGCCGGCGCGCTGGAGGGCGTCGATCTCGCGCGCGCTCTCGCGCAGGCGCGCCTCGACCTCGGCCGCGCGCTCGGCGAGCCGCTCTCGCTCGCGCGCGATGGCGCCCCACTGCGCCGCCGCCTGGTCGACCGTCTCGGGGAGCGGGACGGGCAGGGCGCTCGCCTCGGCGGCGGAGAGCGGGCGCTTCGCCGCCGAGGCGGGGGCGTCGCCGATCGCGCCGTCATCGTTGAGGTGCGCCCGCTGCGCAGGCGCGCCGTCATCGTTGAGGCGCGCCTGCTGCGCAGGCGCGCCGAGGCCGAGCCGGTGGCGCTGCGCGTCGGCCTCGCGGGCGAGCTGCGCCGCCGCGGCGGCGGCCTCGCGGAGGCGGTGCTCGAGGTCGCCCTGCTTCTGCGCGCGCGAGAGCGCGCCCCGGAGCGGGGCGGGGTCCTCGCTCGGCGGCAGCTCGGCGAGCCGGCGCGCGCACGCGTCGCGCCGCGCGCGGTTCGCCGCGAGCAGCCGCTCCACCTCGCGCGGCTTGGCCTCCACCGCGCCGCGCTCGCGGGCGAGCTTCTTGATGCGCGCCTCGGTGGCGACGTCGACGCGCATCGCCTCGAGCCGCTCGGGCTCGGCGCCGCCGACGAGCGAGGCGTCCCGCCCGAGCCTGCGGAGGATCGCGCGCGTCTCCTCCTCGACGCCGTGGAGCTCCGCCCGGACCCGCGGCAGGTCGACGGCGGCCTTGCGGTGGCTCCCGAGCCGGGTCACGAGGCCGTCGATCGCGCCCGGATCGAGCTCGGCGAGCGACGCGGGGACGTGCAGCGCGGCGTGGCGGGCCTCGAGCTCCTCGATGTCGGCGCGGAGCCGCGCCGCCTGCTCGGCCGCGTCGGCGGCGCGCTCCTGCGCATCCTCGCGATCCCGCTGCGCGCCCTCGGGCAGGAGGACGACGTCGCCGAGGGCGGCGCGCCGGCCGAGGATCGCGCGCCGCGCCTCGAGCAGCGGGAGCACCCGGAGCGCGCGCCGGAGCCGCTTGTCGGTCGCCCGGAGCGCGCGGAGCTCCGCGTCGACGCGCTCCTGCTCGGCCTTGGCCTCGTCGATCTCCTGCCGCTTGCGCGTCCAGTCCGCGGGCGGCCGCGCGGCGGCCTTGGCGCGGCTCCTGGACTCCTCGAACGCCTTGATCGCCTCGTTGAGCGGGCGGGTCCTCGCCTGGGGCGTGAAGATCTCGTCCGCCTCCTGGCGCAGCGTGGCGAGCAGCTGCTGCAGCCCCGGCCCGCCGAGCCCCGCGCCGAACAGGCTCTGGCCGACGTCGCCCTTGCCCTGGAGCAGCGCCTCGGCGCCCTGCCGGAGCGTGTCGTGATCCAGCCCGAAGGAGGTGCGGAAGAGCTCCTCCGTCACGCCGCCGAGCAGCGGCGCGAGCGCCCCGTCGTCGAGGGGGTTGTCGTCCGGGTCGCGGAGCGTCTTCACGCGCCCCTTGCGGCGGACGAACGCGAGCGCCGCGTCCCCCCTGCCCGCGAGCCGCCCGCCGACGCGGAGATCGGTGTTGTGGTGCAGGTGGGCGTCGGGCGTGATGTGCGGGATGCCGTAGAGCAGGCCGCGGATCGCCCGGAGCGCGGTGCTCTTGCCGGCCTCGTTGGGGCCGTAGATGACGTGCAGGCCCGGCGACGGCGAGGAGAGGTCGAGCCGGAGATCCGTGAAGGGGCCGAACGCGAGGAGGTGGAGCTCTAGGATCTTCACGAGGTCGCCGGCCAGGGGGCGGTGCCCTCCCCTGAACGGATAGCAAGTGCGAAACCTCCGCGCGATGTCAAGGCGCTCCTCGCGGCGCGGCCGTCGGAGCCGCCGGAGAGGGCAGGCGGATTCTGCTGGAGAGGACAGGCGGTCGGCGCTTTACGCTGTACGTCCGGCTCAGCGGGGCTGCGTCACGGGGGCGTGCAGGAAGGCGCTCCACGAGCCGCGGCGCGGCGCCTTGCCGAGCAGCACCTCGGCGAGCGCCTCGCTGATCGGGAGGCCGGGGCTCCGCTCCAGCCAGAAGAACTCGCCGACGGGGTTGACCTCGAGGAAGACGTGCCGTCCGTCCGGCGTGCGGAGGATGTCGAGGGCGCCGTAGTTGAGGCCGAGCTGATCCATCAGCCGGAGCACCCCGGTCTCGACGTCGGGCGGGAGCGCGTCCTTGCGCCACGCGTCGATGAGCTCGAGCCCCTGCCGCCGCCAGTCGACCTCGGCGCCGGGCGCCGCCTCCGGATCGATCGAGGCCGCGAACACGCGCTCGCCCACGACCGTCACCCGCAGCTCGCGCGCCTTCGGGATCCTCTCCTGGAACGTCATCGGGCAGAGCGAGAGCCCCCGCATGTCCGCGAGATCCTCGTCCCGGAGGGCGTTCGTGAAGACCACGTGCTCCTCGCCGCCGCGGTAGACGGCGAACGACGAGAGCATCTTGGCGACCACCCCGCCCGGGCAGGTCGCGGCGAAGGCCCGCGCCGCCTCGGCGTCGTTGGTGGTGAGCGTGCGCGGCGTGTCGAGGCCGACCTCGCGGGCGATGTCGAGCTGCACCTGCTTGTTCGACGCGAAGCGCACCGCCGGCAGGGGGTCGACCTGCGGCACGCGGAGCGCCGACAGCAGGCCCTCCACGGTCTGCTTGGCCTCCTGGACCGACGCGCTCCGGAGCTGCGGGTCCATCGACGCGGGCAGCCCGCGGCCGAAGGCGACCCGGCGGTACCAGACGGCGGTCACGTCGCCGAGATCGAGCTCGCCGCCGCCGGCGCCCGTGCGCAGCGTGGAGCGGCCCGCCCCGGGCCCCGCGGCGAGCGCGAGCCGCGCCCCCTGCGGGAAAGCGTCGGTGTCGAAGCGGAAGGCCCGGCCCCCCAGCCGCTCGATCGCGGCGGCGACGCGGGCGATGCACTCGTTGTCTTCGCTGTGCGTGATGATGAGGACGGTCACGGGTTCTCCGTCGGAGCGAGCAGCGCCTCCGCCAGCGCGTCGGCGATCGGCAGGCCGAGGTCCCGCTCCAGCATGCCCCACTCGCCGGCGGGGTTGATCTCGAGAAAGACGTGCTCCCCCTCGGGCGTCCGGATGATGTCGACGGCCCCGAAGGCGAGCCCGAGGGCGCCGAGGAGCGCGCCGAGCCGCGCCTCGACGTCGCGCGGGAGCGCGTCCTGCTCCCACGCGATCCCGGCGGCGCTGACGTCCGGGTGGCGCCAGTCGACGGCGATCGACTCGTAGCGGGAGGCGTCGAGCGCGCCGGGGAAGCACCGGCCGCCGACGCAGGCGACGCGCAGCTCGCGCGCCTTGGGGATGCGCTCCTGGAAGACCATCGGGCTCTGGCGCAGGCCGGAGAGGGCGTCGAGGTCGGCCGCCGTGACGGCGTGCGTGAAGACGAACGGCCCGCCGCCCGAGAGGCTCGTCGAGAAGGGCGTGAGCATCTTGGCGACCACGTTCCCGCCGAGGCGCGCGAAGAAGGCGCGGGCCTCGGCCGCGTCGTTCGTCACCAGCGTCTCGGGGATGCGCAGGCCGACCGACGCGGCCGCCGCGAGCTGGCGCAGCTTGTCCTGGGCGCGCTCCTCGGCCGCCGGCTCGTTGATCCACCGCCGCGCGGGGAGCCCGCGCAGCCAGCCGGCCAGCGCCGCCATCGACTCGCGCACGCAGGCGGCGCGGTACGCCTCGGGGACGCCCTCGCCGAGGTTCGGCGCCCAGACGCGCCGGAGCCAGACCGCGGCGATCTCGTCCCCGCCGAGCGCGGCCCCGGCGCCCTCCAGGCGGCGGCGCACGCCGCCGGCCCCGAGCGCCGTCGAGAGGGCGATGTCGCGAGGGAACCGGTCGACGTTCAGGCGAACGGGGCGGGCGCCGCGCCGTCGCAGCGCCTCCGCCACGCGCTCGACCCCGAAGTCGTCCTGTGAATGCGAGACCAGGAGGACGCGCTCGCCCGCGGTCGTCACGTCGGGTTGCCTCTCTCTCGCGGGCCCGGGCGGCTCATACGCCGGAGTCGTCGCCGTCCGACGGGTACTTCAGCGTGGTGTAGATGGGCGGCCCGCAGTCTTCATCGCTGTCCGAGGGGTACTTCTTCGTCGCGGCGCCCCCGCCGGCTTTGACGCCGGTCCGGACGCGCTTCTGATCCTCCAGGAAACGGGCGAAGAAGGGCACCGCCTCGGCGGCCTCCTGCTCCTGCTGCTCGGGCTCACGGAGATCGACATCAGCCATGGGATACCTCCAGATCGGGACGGCGGCGCCGTCGAGGATAAGAGAGCCAATTAAACGAGCAACCAGGCGGGTAGGCAAGCCCGCGGGCACCCTGATAACGATGGCTGCGACCGATTCCGCTGCTGCGGTCGTCTTTCAGTCGCGGGGTGCTCGGCTGTGTTGAATATTGTTAAAGTTCGTTGCGCTGGGGTGCGTGTCGTCGAGCCTGGTCGCGTGTCGTCGAGCCTGGTTACGCGGCGCCTCGATCGCGTGATCTGCGGCGCGCGGCACGCGGCGCGCGGATCACTTCACGCCCAGATCTTCGTCGTTGTCGGAGGGGAACTTGAGGGTGACGGCCTCGCCGCCGCCAATATCCTCACCGTCCGAGGGGAACTTCAGCGTCGTAACACACCCGCCGGCTTTGACGCCGGTCCGGACGCGCTTCTGATCTTCCAGGAAGCGAGCGAAGAAGGGCACCTGCTCGGTCTGCTCGGGATCACGATCGATATCAGCCATGGGAAACCTCCAGAGTGGATGTACTGCCACGCGGCGGAGCCGCCGTGGACAGGATGGAGTCGACCGGCCCGCTGCGCACGTTAAGTTTTGCGATGCTCATCGCCTCGCCCGGGCGATGAGCGTGACTTCCTGACCCTGCTTCGCTCGTGTACCTTTGCAGAGCCACCCATGCCCGCCGGGTTCTCACGCTCGATTCACGCGATCGCCACCGACGGCCACCGCGGCTCGATCGCCGGCGTCGCGATCGGCGCGGTCCTGCTCTCCGCCTGGCTCGCGTGGTTCTTCCTCGCGCGCGTCGGGCGGTACGAGACAAGCGTGAGCGCCCGCCTCGAGGTGGGCCAGGCGGCGCACCGCGTCGAGGCGCCGCTCGGCGGGAAGGTGGCCGCGGTCCACCTCGCCCTCGGGGCCGAGGTCGCCGCGGGAGACGTCCTCATCGAGCTCGACGTGGAGCCGCTCCGCCGCGAGATCGACGACAAGCAGGCCCGGCTCGCGGCGATCGCGGGGCAGATGGGGCCGCTCCGGGCCGAGATCGCGGCGCGGGGGCGGGCGCTGCGCGACGGGGAGGAGGCGGCGCGCGCGCACGTCGACGAGGCGAAGGCGCGGCTGCGGGAGGCCGAGGCAGGCGCGCGGTTCCAGGAGATCGAGGCGGAGCGGGCCGTGCGCCTGCGCCAGGACGGGCTCGTGTCCGAGGCCGAGGCGGCGCGGCTCGCGGCCGACGCGCAGTCGAGGCGCTCGGCGACCGAGGCGCTCGACCGCGCCGCCGCGCGCGCCTACGTCGAGCGGCGCGCCGGGCAGAGCGAGCAGCAGGCCGAGCTCGCGCGGCTCGACCGCGAGGCCGCCACCCTCGAGGGGGAGCGGCTCGTGCTGGGGGCGGCGATCAAGGGGCTGCTCGCCGAGATCGACCGGCGCAAGATCCGCTCGCCGATCGACGGGCGGGTCGGCGAGATCGCGGTGCTGCGGGCCGGGTCCTTCGTGCGCGAAGGGGACGTCGTGGCCGCCGTCGTGCCGCCCGGCGAGCTCCGGGTGATCGCGGAGTTCCCGCCCGCCTCCGTCGGGCGGATCCGCGCGGGGCAGGAGGGGCGCCTGCGCCTCGACGCGTTCCCGTGGACCGAGTACGGCACCCTGTCCACCACCGTCGACCGCGTCGCCAGCGAGGCGCAGGAGGGCCGCATCCGCGTGGAGCTCGGCGTGCGGCCCGATCCGGCGTCGCCGATCCCGATGCAGCACGGGCTCCCCGGGAGCGTCGTCATCGAGACCGAGCGCGTCTCGCCGGCCTCGCTCGTGCTGCGCGCCGCGGGGCAGATCGTGAGGGTCCGCGGCGGAGCGGGCGGGTGAAGGAGGGGACGACGAGCGCCGATCCCCGATCCGCGCCGGAGCGATCAGCGAACCCCCGTCGCCGCGCCTCGAGCCCGGAGCGGCGGCTCCTCGCGCCGGAGGTCGTGCAGACCTCGGCGATGGATTGCGGGCCGGCCACGCTCAAGTGCGTGCTCGAGGGCTTCGGCATCGGCGTGAGCTACGGCCGCCTGCGCGAGGCCTGCCAGACCGACGTCGACGGCACCTCCATCGACACCCTGGAGGATCTCGCGGGGCAGCTCGGGCTCGTGGCCCAGCAGATCCTCGTCCCGGCCGAGCACGTGCTGCTCGACGAGGCGCAGGCGCTGCCCGCCCTGGCGATCGTTCGGCAGTCGGCCGGGCCGCTCCACGTGGTCGTGCTCTGGCGACGGCACGGCGGCCTCGTGCAGGTGATGGACCCGGCCACGGGGCGTCGCTGGCTCACGCGACGGCAGCTCGAGGGCGAGCTCTACCAGCACGAGCTGCCCCTGTCCGCGGCGGACTTCCGCGACTGGGCGGCGAGCGACGGCTTCACGCGGCCGCTCGGGCGCCGGCTCGCCTGGCTCGGCGCGGGGGCGCAGCCGCTCGAGGCGGCGCTCTCGGAGCCGGGGTGGCGCGCGATCGCGGCGCTCGACGCCGGCGCGCGCCTGGTCACGTCGCTCGTGCGCTCCGGCGGCCTGGGCCGCGGTCGCGAGGCCGCGCGCGTGCTGGGCGCGCTGCTCGAGCAGGGGCCCGAGGCCGCGCGGGAGCAGATGATCCCGCCCACCTTCTGGACGGCGCACCCCATGCCGGCCGGCCCGCGCGGCGAGGATCGGGTCGTCGCGCGGGGCGCGGTGCTCGTGCGGATCCGCGGGCGGCGCCCGACGAGCCACGCCCGCGCCGCCGCTGCGCGCGGCGGCGCGCCGCGGGCCGCCGCGGCCGCGCCGTCGCCCCCCGGCGAGGCGAGCCCGAGCGTCGAGGCGCGCCTCCCCCCCGACGTCGCCGCCGCCCTCGCGGAGCGCCCGACAAGGCCCGCGCGCGAGCTGCTCCGGATGATCCGCGAGGACGGGCTGCTGGCCCCCGCCGTGCTCGCCGGCGCGCTCGCGCTCAGCGTCGCGACGGTGGTGCTGGAGAGCCTCCTCTTCCGCGGGCTGCTCCAGATCTCGAACGATCTCGCGCTGTTCGAGCAGCGCCTCGCCGCCATCGGCGCCCTCGCCATGTTCCTCGCGGTGGAGCTCGCCATCGATCTCTCGCTGACCACCGGGGTGATCCGGCTCGGGCGGCACCTCGAGGTGCGGCTGCGGATGGCGTTCCTCGCGAAGATCCCGCGCATCGGCGATCGCTACTTCCACAGCCGCCCGGCCTCCGACATGGCGCAGCGCGGCCACAGCCTGCACGTGCTCCGCGCCCTGCCGGCGTTCGGCGGGCAGATCGCGCGCTCTGCGCTCGATCTCGCGGTCACCACGGCCGCGATCGTCTGGATCGATCCCGCGAGCGCGCGCCTCGCCGTGCCGTGCGCCGCGCTCGCGCTGGCGCTGCCGTTCGCGGGCAACCGCGTCCTCGTCGAGCGGGACCTGCGCGTCCGCACCCACGCCGGCGCGCTCACGAGCTTCTACCTCGACGCGCTCCTCGGCCTCGTGCCGATCCGGGCGCACGCGGCGGAGCGGGCCGTGCGGCGGCAGCACGCGGGCCTGCTCGGGGAGTGGGCGCTCGCCGGCCGCGCGCTGCTCCGCGCGGCCCTCGCCGTCGACGGGGCGCAGGCGCTGCTCGGCTTCGCGCTCGCCGCGTGGATCCTCGGCGACTTCCTCGCCCGCGGGGGCGCGCTCTCGCGGGCGCTCCTGCTCTTCTACTGGGCGCTCGCGCTGCCGGCGATCGGGCAGGCGCTCGCGGGCGCGCTGCTCCAGTACCCGGCGCAGCGCAACACGGCGCTGCGCCTGCTCGAGCCGCTCGGCGCGCCGGAGGAGCCGCGCGCCCGCGGCGCGTCCGCCGCGGCGCCGCCGGCGCGCGGCTCCTCCGGCGCCGAGGGCGCGGGCTGCGCGATCGCCTTCGAGCGGGTGCGCATCCAGGCCGCCGGCCACGTGATCCTCGACGGGGTCGATCTCCGGATCGCGGCGGGCAGCCACGTGGCGATCGTGGGGGCCTCGGGCGCGGGCAAGTCGAGCCTCGTCGGGGTGCTGCTCGGGTGGCACCGGGCGAGCGAGGGCAGGGTGCTCGTCGACGGCCGCCCGCTCGACGGCGAGCGGCTCCACGCCCTGCGCGAGGAGACCGCGTGGGTCGACCCGGCGGTGCAGATCTGGAACCGCTCGTTCCTCGACAACCTCCGCTATGGCGCGCCCGACGACGCGGCCGACTTCGGCGCCGTCGTCGAGGAGGCCGAGCTGCGCGAGGTGCTGGAGCGGCTGCCCGAAGGGCAGAAGACCCTGCTCGGCGAGGGCGGAGGGCTCGTCTCCGGCGGCGAGGGGCAGCGCGTGCGCTTCGGCCGGGCGATGCTGCGGAGCGAGGCGCGGCTCGCGATCCTCGACGAGCCGTTCCGCGGCCTCGACCGGGAGCGCCGCCGCGCCCTGCTCGCCCGGGCGCGGCGGCGCTTTCGTCGCGCGACGCTCCTCTGCGTCACCCACGACGTCGGCGAGACGCGCGCGTTCGAGCGCGTGCTCGTCGTGGACGGCGGGCGCGTGGTCGAGGACGGGGCGCCCGCCGAGCTCGCGGCGCGCCCCGGCTCGCGCTACCGCGCGCTGCTGGACGCCGAGGCGGCCGTGCAGCGAGGGCTCTGGTCGAGCGGCGGGTGGCGCCGGCTGAAGGTCGTGCGCGGGCGCATCGCCGGAGCGGCGGCGGAGGGCGCGGCGGCGCCGGCGGAGGGCGCGGCGGCGCCGGCGGAGGGCGCGGCAGCGCCGGAGGGCGAGCGGAGGTGACGGCGGAGGCGCAACCCGGGTGGGGAGCCCCGCCGGACGGAGCGCAGGCGCGACGCGGCTGGGGCGCTCGGCCGGGCGAGGCGGCCGACGCGCTCGGCGCCCTCGAGTGGCCGGCGGAGCGCCTCGGCGACGCGCTCGAGGCGCTCGCGCTGCAAGGCGGCCTCCGCCCGCGCGCGGTCGCGGCGCCCATCCCCACCGCAGGGCACCTCCGCAGCGCGGACGCGCTCGGCGCGTGGATCGATCAGGCCGCGGGCTACCTCGGCGTCGAGGCGGAGCCGATCGCGGCGCGCTACGACGAGGTCGGCGACGCGCTCCTGCGCGTCGCGCCCGCGCTCGTGTGGCTGCGCGGCGGCGAGGCGCAGCGCTTCCTCGCCGTCGTGGGGCGCAGCGGGCAGGCCCTCTCGGTGCTCCGCGCCGACCGCTCCACCGCGCGCGTGCCGGTCGAGGCGATCCTCCGCCGCGTCGCCCGCCCGCTCGAGGCGCAGGTGCTCCCGGAGGTCGATCGCGTCCTCGAGCGCGCGGGCGTGCGGCCGCGGCGGCGCGCCCGCGCGCGGCAGGCCCTGCTCCGCGAGCGGCTCGGGCCCGTGGTCCTCGACGGCATCTGGAGCCTGCGCCCGCCGCCCGGCGCCTCGTTCGGGCGGCAGCTCGCGGCCGCGCGGATCCCGCGCCGCCTCCTCGGCCTGCTGGCCGCCCACGCGTCGGCCTACACGCTCTGGATCCTGGTGTGGACGACCGTGGGGCGCAGCATCCTCGACGACCACCTCGACGAGGGGTGGCTCTACGCCGGGGCGCTGCTGCTCGCGACGGTGGTCCCGCTGCGCCAGCTCATGGCGTGGCTGTCCGGCGTGGTCGCGATCGACGCCAGCGCGCTGATCAAGCAGCGCCTGCTCGCGGGAGCGCTCGCGCTCGACGCCGAGGAGGTGCGCAGCGAGGGCGCGGGCCGCTTCCTCGGGCGCGTGATCGAGTCCGAGGCGATCGAGGCGCTCGCGATGGGCGGCGGCGTCGGGGCCGTCGCGTCGGCGTTCGAGCTCGCGGCGGCGGCGGTCGTGCTCGCCCAGGGCGCGGCGGGCGCGCTCCACGCGCTCCTGCTCGTCGCCTGGGCGGCGCTGGTCGTCGCGCTCTGCGCGCGGTTCTACCGGCGCCGCGCGCGCTGGACCGCCGCGCGGCTCGCGATGACCCACGACCTCATCGAGCGCCTGGTCGGCCACCGGACCCGCCTCGCCCAGGAGCGGAGCGGCCGCTGGCACCACGGCGAGGACGAGGCGCTCTCCCAGTACCTCGCGCGCTCGCTCGAGCTCGACCGGAGCCAGATCGAGATCGGCGCGCTGATGCCGCGCGGCTGGCTCATCGCGGGGATCGCCGGCCTCCTGCCGCCGTTCCTCGCGGGCTCCGGCTCGACCGCGGCGTACGCGGTTGCGCTCGGCGGCGTCCTGCTCGCGAGCCGCGCGCTCCAGGGCCTGTCGGCCGGCCTGTCGAGCCTCGCCAGCGCGGCGATCGCGTGGGAGCAGGTCTCCACGCTCTTCATGGCGGCCGCCCGCGGCGGGGCGCCGCCGCCGCCGCTGCCGCCCGACGCGGGGCGCACGCCGCCCGGCGCGCAGGAGGGCGCGGGCAGCGCGGGGGACGCCGAGCGCCGCGCGCCCGCGCCGGTCCTGGAGGCGCACGAGCTGTCGTTCCGGCACAAGGGCAGGCCTCGCCCCGCGGTGGTCGACGCCTCGCTGCGGATCGCCGCGGGCGACCGCATCCTGCTCGAGGGGCCCTCGGGGGGAGGGAAGTCGACGCTGAGCGCGCTGCTCTCGGGGCTGCGCGCGCCCGACGCCGGGCTGCTCCTCTTGAACGGGCTCGACCGCCACATGCTGGGCCCCGCCGCGTGGCGCCGCCGCGTGGCCGCCGCGCCGCAGTTCCACGAGAACTACGTCCTCGGCGGGACGTTCGCGTACAACCTGCTGATGGGCAGGCGCTGGCCGCCGAGGCCCGACGATCTCGCCGAGGCCGAGGAGGTCTGCCGCGAGCTCGGCCTCGGCGAGCTGCTCGGCCGGATGCCCGCCGGGCTGGAGCAGGTGGTGGGCGAGACGGGCTGGCAGCTCTCGCACGGCGAGCGGAGCCGGCTCTACATCGCGCGCGCGCTGCTCCAGGGCGCCGAGGTGGTCGTGCTCGACGAGAGCTTCGCGGCGCTCGACCCCGAGACGCTGGAGCAGGCGCTGCGCTGCGTGCTCCGGCGCGCGCGCACGCTCGTGGTCATCGCTCACCCGTGACCGCGGAGGCGTCGCGGGCGAAGTCCGCTCCTGTCGGCGCTCGCTCGATGAGGCGAATCGAAAATGCCCTCCTCATCGGAGCCCGCCAGCATGGGTGAGGCACGCGCGCGCTCCAGGACCGCTCGATCATGCAATGCAGGCCAGTTCGTCTGTGCCGTCTCTCATCGTCGGTCGATCCCCGATTCCTTTCAGGTGACTCCGTAAGGCGCTATCGCTCGTCAGGTGAGCCAGGTAAACAGGACCGCTGCAAAGGGGACCGTCGAGCCTATCGGTGCTGGACGTCACGTGTGTTGCGCTTAGAATGTAACTCAATGCCGGAGAAGACGGAAAGACGGTTGCCTGTCGGCGCAGAGGTGCTCGCCGGGCCCGGAAAAGGAGCGCACTTCCGCGTCTGGGCGCCCGCCCGGCGCCGGGTCGAGGTCGTCCTGGAGGCCGGGCCGGGGAGCGGCGAGACCGCCCTGCTGCGGCCCGAGGAGGGCGGTTACTTCGCGGCGCTCGTCCCGGCCGCGGCGGGCGGCACCCGCTACCGGTTCCGGCTCGACGACGACGAGAAGCTCTATCCCGATCCGGCTTCGCGCTCGCAGCCGGAGGGGCCGCACGGGCCCTCCGAGGTGATCGACCCCGCCGCGTTCGCGTGGAGCGACGCGGGCTTCCGGGGCGCCCCGCTCAAGGGGCAAGTCGTCTACGAGATGCACGTCGGCACCTTCACCCGGGAGGGCACCTGGGAGTCCGCCGCGCGCGAGCTGCCCGAGCTCGCCCGGATCGGCATCTCCTTGATCGAGCTGCTCCCGGTGAACGAGGTCCCCGGCCGGTTCAACTGGGGGTACGACGGCGTGGACCTCTTCGCGCCGACGCGCCTCTACGGCAGCCCCGACGATTTCCGCCGCTTCGTCGACGCGGCGCACCGCGTCGGGATCGGGGTGATCCTCGATGTCGTCTACAACCACCTCGGCCCGGACGGCAACTACCTCGGCCAGTTCTCCAAGGACTACTTCACCGATCGCCACAAGACCGACTGGGGTGCGGCCATCAACTTCGACGGCCCGCGATCCGAGGCGGTGAGGGAGTTCTTCCTCGCGAACGCCGGCTACTGGATCGACGAGTACCACCTCGACGGCCTGCGGCTCGACGCGACCCAGAACATCTACGACGGCTCGAAGGACCACATCCTCGCCGCGATCGCGCGCCGCGTCCGGGAGGCCGCGAAGGGCAAGGAGACGTTCATCGTGGCCGAGAACGAGTCCCAGGAAGAGTGGCTGATCCGCGCGCCGGAGCGGGGCGGCTACGGGCTCGACGCCATCTGGAACGACGATTTCCACCACAGCGCCAAGGTGGCGCTCACCGGCCACAGCGAGGCGTACTACACGGATCACGAGGGCTCCCCTCAGGAGCTCATCTCCGCCGTCAAGCGGGGGTTCCTCTTCCAGGGGCAGCGCTACAAGTGGCAGAAGCAGCGGCGAGGGACCCCTGCGCTCGACGTGGATCCGGCCCGCTTCGTCCTCTTCCTGGAGAACCACGATCAGGTCGCCAACACGGCGAAGGGCGAGCGGCTCTATCACCTCACCTGCCCGGGGAAGTTCCGGGCGATGTCGGCGCTCCTCCTGCTCGCCCCGGGGACGCCCATGCTCTTTCAAGGGCAGGAGTTCGGGTCGTCGGCGCCGTTCCTCTTCTTCGCGGACCACAACCGCGATCTGGCGCCGCTCGTGCGCAAGGGCAGGGCGGAGTTCCTGGCGCAGTTCCCCTCCTGCGCCGCGCCCGAGGTCGTCTCGCGGCTCGACGCCCCCGACGACCCGCGGACCTTCGAGCGCTGCAAGCTCGACTTCTCCGAGCGCCAGCGCAACGCCGGCATCTACGCCCTCCATGAGGACCTGATCGCGCTCCGCCGGCGCGACCCCGTGATCCGGGCCCAGCGCCCGCGCGGCGTCGACGGGGCCGTCCTCTCGGGCCACGCGTTCCTCCTCCGCTACTTCGGCGACGACGGCGACGACCGTCTGCTCCTCGTCAACCTCGGGCGGGACATCCATCGAGGGTCCTTGCCGGAGCCGCTCTTCGCCCCGCCGCCGGGGCGCCGCTGGGAGACGTTGTGGTCCAGCGAATCCCCTCGTTACGGGGGACAAGGCAGTCCACCTGTCATCACCGAGGATGGCGTCCACATCCTGGGCGACGCGGCGATCCTCCTGCACCCCGTGGTCGGGACGCCGGTGCCCGAGAAGACGAGCGCCAACCCTCGCCCAGAGGAGCCCAAAAAGCATGTACGCTGACGAGATCTGCCGGATGATGGTCTGGTCCCGGGGCACCGGCCCCGCCTCGCACGACGACGCCGAGCACGGGGCGGACCCGCTCACGCGGGAATGGCTCGTCACGAACGGCCTCGGCGGCTACGCGTCAGGCACCATCTCCGGCGCGGTGACCCGTCGCTTCCACGGACTCTTGATCTCCGCGCTGCCGGCCCCCCTCGGCCGCACCATGATGCTCAGCGACCTGTCGACCCGGGTCATCACCTCGGACGGCAAGGTGGTTCAGGTGGGCGGCCAGGAGCCGTGGCTCGACGACAGCGCCGCGCAGGTCATCGACCTCGCCGAGTTCCGCCTGGAGGCCGGGCTCCCGGTGTGGCGCTACGAGGGCGCCGGGATGGCGTTCGAGCGGCGCCTCCTCCTGCCCCACGGGCAGAACACGGTCCACGTCACGTACACGCTCCTCGAGGGCGAAGGGCCGGTCCAGATCGAGCTCCAGCCGTGGGTGAACTTCCGCCCGCACGAGGGCGCGCTCGACCGGCCGGTCGCGGGCCCTTACGCGCTCACCGTGATCGAGGATCGCTACGAGCTCGCCTCGCCGAGCGACCTGCCGCCGCTCCGGCTCAAGGTCCAGGGCGCCCGGGCCGAGTTCAGGATCGACAGCGCCCGCCTGCGCAACGTGCGCTACCGGATCGAGCAGAGCCGCGGGTACGACGCGGTCGGCGAGTTCTACAGCCCCGGCCGCTTCGGCCTCGAGCTCCCCGTCTCCGGCAGCGTGACCCTCGTCGCGTCGACCGAGCCCTGGGAGACGATCAACGCGCTCTCCACGGAGGAGGTGCAGCGCGCCGAGCGCAAGCGCCGCACCCGGCTCCTGCTCGCCGCGGCGCCCGAGGTCCGCTCCGGGCCGCCGGCGGAGCTCATCCTCGGGGCGGATCAGTTCCTCATCACCCCCGCGGGCCGCGTCGAGGACGCCGCCCGCGCGCGGGCCGCCGGGGACGAGGTGCGCACCGTCATCGCGGGCTATCACTGGTTCACCGACTGGGGGCGGGACACCATGATCAGCCTCGAGGGGCTGACGCTCGTCACCGGGCGTCACACCGAGGCGGGCTACATCCTGCGAACGTTCGCCCATTACGTGAAGGACGGGCTCATCCCCAACATGTTCCCGGAGGGCAAGAATGACGGGCTCTACCACACCGCCGACGCCACCCTCTGGTTCTTCCACGCGCTCGATCGCTACCTGGCCTACACCGGCGATCGCGAGACGCTCCGGCTCGTGCTCCCGACGTTGATCGATATCGTCGAGCACCACACCCGCGGGACGCGCTTCGGGATCGGCGTCGACCCGAAGGACGGCCTCGTCCGTCAAGGGGAAGAGGGCTATCAGCTGACCTGGATGGACGCCAAGGTCGGCGATTACGTGGTCACCCCCCGCCGCGGGAAGGCGGTGGAGATCAACGCGCTCTGGTACAACGCCCTGCGCCTCATCGAGCGCTGGGTGCGCGAGTCCGAGGGCGACGGTGCGGCGCGGCGCTACGGCGGGGCCGCCGAGCAGGTCAAGGCCTCGTTCAACCGGCGCTTCTGGTCCGACGAGCTGGGCTATCTCTACGACGTGCTCGACGGCGAGCAGGGGGACGACGACGCCTTCCGGCCCAACCAGATCTTCGCGATCTCGCTGCCGCACCCGGTCCTCGACGCCTCCCGCTGGAAGGGGATCGTCGATCAGGTGAAGGCGCGGCTCTGGACGCCCGTGGGCCTCAGGTCGCTCGCCCCGGGGCACCCCGATTACAAGCCGAAGTACTTCGGCGATCTCCGCGCGCGGGACATGGCCTATCACCAGGGCACCGTGTGGGGGTGGCTCATGGGCCCCTTCATCGATGCCTGGCTGAAAGTGTATCCCGCCGATCTCGCCGGGGCGCGGAGCCTGCTCGAGGGCTTCACCCCGCACCTCGACGAGGCCTGCGCCGGTTCGATCAGCGAGATCTTCGACGCCGAGCCGCCGTTCACGCCCCGCGGGTGCGTCGCCCAGGCGTGGAGCGTGGCCGAGGTGCTCCGGGCCTACGCCCGGACGGCCCGCTCGGCGGGCTGAGCGCCGGCCCCCCGGGGCCGAGAGGTCCCGGGGCGGTGGAGCGCTGTTCGTTCGCCGCCCCTCAGAACATCACGGGCACCGCCGCCGGGCCGCGGATCAGGGACCACTCGCTCCATTCGATCTCGTCCGGCGAGGTGTCGAGCTCGAGCCTCGGGAGCCTCCGGAAGAGCGTCGAGAGGGCGATAGCGGCCTCGATCCGCGCGAGCGTCGCGCCCAGGCAGAAGTGGATCCCGCTCCCGAAGGCGAGGTGCCGGTTCGGCGAGCGGCCGATGTCGAAGCGATCCGGCTCCGGAAAGTGCGCCGGATCCCGGTTCGCGGCCAGGAGCCCCGCCACGACCCCTTCTCCCGCTGGCACGCGCACGCCGAGCAGCTCGATGTCCTCGAGCGGCCAGCGGACCGTCGAGAGCTCGGCCGGGCCCTCGCAGCGCAGCGTCTCCTCGACCGCGGAGCCGATGAGCCCGGGATCCTGCTCGAGCCGCCGTCGCTCCTCGGGGTGCGAGAACAGGAGGAGCGCGCCGCTGGCGATGAGGTGCACCGTGGTCTCGTGGCCGGCGACGAGCAGCAGGAACACCGTGCTCGAGACCTCTTCTGGGCTGAGCTTGTGCTCCTGCTCCTCGGCGAGCAGGAGCTCGCTGATCAGGTCGTCGCCCGGAGCCTTGCGGCGCTCCGCGAAGAGCGCCTGGAGGTACGCCGCCAGCTCCTCCGTCGTGCGCTGCGCGCGCTCCAGGAGCACGCGATCGATCGAGGGGGCGAGGAGGATCTTGGTCCACCGGCGGAACTGGTCGCGATCCTCGAGGGGGAGGCCGAGGAGCTCGGCGATGACCGCGATGGGGAGCAGAAACGCGAAATCGGCCACGAGCTCCATGCGACGCCGGTCTACCGCCGCGTCGATGAGCTCGCCCGTGATCGCCTGGATGCGCGGGCGGAGACCCTCCATCGCCCTCGCCGAGAAGGCCCGCTGGAGGAGACCCCTGAGCCGTGTGTGATCCGGCGGATCGGCGTCGAGCATGTGCCGATCCAGCATGATCGAGCGCTGGCCGAGCGGGCGGTAACGATCGCGCACCTCGACGGGGAGCTTGCGGAAATCCCGGATCAAGCGAGGATCCTTGAGGAGCTCCACGCAGTCGTCGTAGCGCGTGGCCGTCCAGATAGGCACGTCGAGGCGAGGGTGGATGAGGCGATGCATGCGCCCCGCGGCCCGCATGCGCGCGTAGATGGAGTGCGGCTCGGCGCGGCCCCTCGGACGGAACAGCTCCGAAAAAGCGCTCTGGTCGATCGTGACTCCCCCGTCCATGACTCCCCCGTCCCGTCGCGTCCGGCTGTCCGAGGCGATGCTCGCGTGCGCGGGGCGCGTCAGGAGGAGTGCATGGTGGAGATCGGTGTGCCGTCAAGCCGCGCGGGCCGTGGTCACGCCCGGCCGGGCGGCGAGCGAGAAGAAACGCGATAAGTTGCGTAAATTATTGAACTATTCTGCCTTCGCGGCCGGCTCCGACCCAGGCCGCCGCGCCGGCGCTCACGGCGCGTCGCCGGCGCCGAGCAGCCGCGAGATCAGCGTGTGCTCCACGTCGTCGAGCGCCTCGCGCAGGTACGCCGGGTCGTCGAGGCGGATGGCGTCGTCGCCCTCGCGCGCCTCGGCGGGGAGCTTGTTCTTGAGGCTCGCGAACTCGCGCAGCAGCGAGGAGAGGCCCGCCTCGTCGTCGCGCAGCCCGCGCAGCGACCGCGTGAGCTGGCCGATGGCGTCGTCCCGCTCCTCGAGCGCGCCCACCTCGAGCGGGGCCAGCGTCCGGGAGAGCACGCGCTCGATCCAGAGCCCGCCGCCGAGGTCGTTGGCGATCGCGCGGATCTGCCCCGTCCAGCGCTCGAAGTCGGCGCGGAGCGCGGCGTGGGCCGGCGTCGCGCCGCACAGGATCACCCGCGCGGCCAGCGTGCGCCCGTCCGCCTCGGCGAGGCGCTGCTCGAGCTGCTCGCGCGTCAGATCCACGATGTCGTCGGCGCTCGCGGCCGGGGAGAGATCGACCTTGCAGGCGCACCAGCGGACCACGTCGAGGGGGCGGTGCTCGACCGAGGCGATGCGGCCCTCGTCCACCGTGACGAGGAGGGCGCCCTTCTCGCCGGTCTCGCGGGCGTGGCGGCCCTGGAGGTTGCCGGAAAAGGCGATGTACGGATCCTCCGAGAGCACCTCCCGCGTGTGCACGTGGCCGAGCGCCCAGTAGTCGTATCGCTTGCCGACGAGGGTGTTCAGGCTGCAAGGAGCGTAGTTGTCGTGGCCCTCGCGGCCGCCCAGGCAGGTGTGGAGCAGCCCGATGTTGAACAGGCCCGCCAGCGCGTCCGGGTAGCCGGCGGCGAGATCGTCGGTGACCGCCTTTGTCGCGAAGCTCTGCCCGTGGACCGCGACCCCGAGCCGCTCGAACACGACCGTCTCGGGGCTCTTCGGGTCGAGCCGGCGGGCGTTCTCGGGGAGCTCCAGGTGACGGGTGATGTGGCTCTCGGCGTCGTGGTTGCCGCTCAGGAGCACCACGTCCACCCGGGCGGCGCGCAGCCGGGAGAGCTGCGCGGCGAAGAACAGGCCCGTGCTGTAGTCCTTCCAGTCGCCGTCGTAGATGTCGCCGGCGAGGAGCAGGAGGTCGACCTCCTCGGTGAGGCAGAGGCTCACGAGGTTCTCGAGCGCGCGGCGGGTGGCCCCGCGGATCTGCTCGACCGGGGCGCCGGGGTAACGGTCGAGGCCGCGGAGGGGGCTGTCGATGTGGAGGTCGGCGGCGTGGACGAACTTCATGGGCTGCGCGGCCCGAGCTTAGCCGCTCCGCGCCGGGAGCGCTGCTCATCCGATGAGGTTCGCGCCCGCGGGCGGCCGGCGCCGGCGGGCGCCTTGACGCGCGGGGCGGGCTGTCGTGCAGTGGTCGTCCGATGCCGCGCCCGCCGCCACGCCTCACGCCGACCGCGGAGCGACGCCTCGCCGGGGGGAGGGCGTCGAACCGTTGAGCACGGCGGCCGCGCTGCTCCGGCGGGTCTGCGACGTGAAGGAAGGCGAGGTCTCCGCGCTGCTCTGGAGCTTCGCGTACTTCTTCTGCGTCCTCTGCAGCTATTATATCCTGCGGCCCGTCCGCGAGGAGATGGGCATCTCGGGCGGCATGGACAAGCTGCCCTGGCTGTTCACGGCGGTGTTCGCGACGATGCTCGCGGCCGTGCCGGCCTTCTCCGCGCTCGTGGCGCGGCTGCCGCGGCGGCGGTTCATCCCGATCGTCTATCGCTTCTTCGCGTCGAACCTCCTCGTCTTCTTCGGGCTGCTCGCGCTCGGCGCGCCGCGCGTCCCGGTGGGGAAGGTGTTCTATGTCTGGCTGAGCGTCTTCAACCTGTTCGTCGTGTCGGTGTTCTGGGGGTTCATGGCGGACGTCTGGCGCAGCGAGCAAGGCAAGCGCCTCTTCGGCGTCATCGCCGCCGGCGGCAGCGCCGGCGCGCTGGTCGGCTCGCTCGTCACGGCCGCGCAGGCGCGGCAGATCGGGACCGCGAACCTCCTCCTCCTGTCGGCGGCGCTGCTCGAGCTCGCCGTGCTCTGCGTGACGCGGCTGAACCGCCTCGCCGGCCGGCTCGCCGGCGCCGCGGCGCCGCCCGAGGCGAGCGCCGCGGAGGAGCGCATCGGCGGGGGCGCGCTCCGCGGGGTGACGCTCGTCCTCGGGTCGCCGTACCTCCTCGGGATCTGCGCGCAGACGCTCTTTTTATCGATCACCGCGACGGTGCTCTACTTCGAGCAGGCGCGGATCGTCGCCGCGGAATCGATGGATCCCGCGCGGCGGACCGCGATGTTCGCCTCCATCGATCTCACCGTGAACGTGATCACCATCGTCGTGCAGGTGCTCGTGACCGGCAGGCTCATGACGCGGGTGGGCCTCGGGGTCGCGCTCGCGGTGGTGCCGGTGGTCACGGGCGTCGGGTTCCTCGCGCTGGCGGCGCGGCCGACCCTCTCGATGATCGCCGGCTTCCAGGGGCTCCGGCGGGCGATCCACTACGCGGTGGACCGGCCGGCGCGGGAGATCCTGTTCACGGTGGTCGCGCGAGAGGAGAAGTACAAGGCGAAGAGCTTCATCGACACCGTGGCGTTCCGGGGCGGGGACGCCGCGAGCGCGTGGGCGCTGTCGGGGCTGTCGGCGCTCGGGGTGAAGGCGGCGGGGCTGTCGCTCCTGATGGTGCCGGTCGCGGGGGGGTGGGTCCTGCTGAGCCGCTACCTGGCGAGGCGGCAGGCGGAGCGCGCGCGAGGGGAGGGGGGCTGAGGGGGCGCTGGGTCCGTGCGTCGGAAATCCCGCCAGGACTCTTCTGCGGCACCGAACCGTCGCGATCCGTCACATTCGTCGGTGTTTTTGAGAGACGGGAACCCGGATCGCGCCGGTTGGAAGGGCATGGACCCAACCCGGGCCCAACCGGCGACGCTTGAGCTTGGCGAGCTCGCGCCAGCCGACCCGTCGCCTCGGGCCGCCGTGGTCGCCTCGCTCGCCAGCACCCTGAGCCGGGCCGTCGCCCTCGGCGATGAGGGCGCGGCTCGTGTCGTCCACGAGGCGCTCGGTCGGATTCTCGGCCTCACGCCGGGACCGGAGGGCTTCACAGGCAGGCGCCGGTAGCAAGACTCACGGCCGCCGGAAGGTGGCACTCACGGCCCCTCACCGCATGGCCACGCAGCAGGCGCCATCCCGCCCACGGGCCCGTCACCGCGCGCGAGCATAGGCGACGAGTTTGCCGTAGCGAACGGTCGCGATCCGTCAGATGCTCCGGAGGCTGGGGAGAGTGTGACGACGGATCGCACGCCCTCGGGAGGCATGGGCCCAACCCGGGCCAAACGGTCAAGCCCCGGACCTGGAGAGCTCGCGATGGTCTATCCGTCGTCGCGGGCGGCCGTCATCGCCTCGCCCGGTGGCACTCTGAGCCGCGCCGTCGCCCTCGGGGATGAGGTGGGACCCGCGTCGTTCACGAGGCGATTGGTCGGCTGCTCGGGCTGCCGTAGGCCACGGATGGGCGCGCAGGGTAGCGCTGGTACTCGAGCCCGCACCGTCGCGACGTCCAATTCAGGGCTCCGCCGCGGGCGGCGACGCCTCGCCGCCGTGCTCAAGTGCTGGAGTCGCTCGCGCAAGACTCCATGGCGATCCGTGGAGGTCACGCCTCTCGATCTAGACCACCCACCACCACCACCCGGCCCGCCAGGTCGTGGCGAACAGTCCGCCGTCGTAGGCGAGCTCCAGCACGAGCCCCTAGGCCACGGGCAGGGAGAGGGGCTCGTCCTTCTCCGCGATGATCAACCAGCTATCCAAGATTTAAGGGGCCTCCCTCACCAACCACCCTGATGCCCTGCACAAAGCGTAGGCCGTCTCGGCCCACGAGACCGGATTCGACTACCTGCGGCCCCGCAATCCGTGGCGTCTCATCGCCTTCTGGATAAAGCGCCGCCCGACACCGGCGAGCTCCGCGGCGCGCGAGACATTGCCGCCCACCTCCTCCAATGCCAGCTCGAGGTAGGCTTTCTCGTAGGCATCTGCCACGTGCTCTCGGCCGACGAGGAGCGGAAGGCCGAGGGTCACGCCACTCACCGTCGGTCCAGGCGCCGGCGCTTCACCTTCGCCCGAATGCTCTTCGCCGCCTAGGAAAAGGGCGTTGTCGACCTGATGCTTTAGCTCCCGAACATTGCCTGGCCACGCCCGATTGACGAGGTCTTGTATAACCGATTCGGACAGCGGCGTGGCGGGACGCGCGGCGCGCGTGTGCTCCCGCTCGAAGTGCCGGACCAGCAGCGGGATGTCATCGGGCCGCTCTCGGAGCGGCGGGATCCGAACGTTGACGACGGCGAGCCGGTAATAGAGGTCGTCACGGAAACGGCCTCGGTCGACCTCGTGCGCAAGGGCGCGCTGGGTGGCGGCGATGATGCGGACGTTGACAGGCCGCGGGGGCCTGTCATCGCCGACGCGGCGAATGCATCGGGTCTCGATCGCACGGAGGAGCTTGGGCTGCACGTCGACGGGGAGCTCGCCGATCTCGTCGAGGAACAACGTCCCGCCATCGGCTTGCTCGAACCGCCCAACGCGGAGGGCGGCGCCATTGTAAGCGCCGCGGACTTGGCCGAAGAGCTCGCCCTCGATGGCGCCTTCCGGGACGGCGGAGCAGTCAAACACGACGAAGGGACGATCGGCTCGCGGACTCGCGCGGTGGACGGCCTCGGCGGCAAGCTCCTTGCCCGTTCCGGTTTCTCCCTCGATGAGGAGGGTGGCGTCTGTCGGAGCGACGCGCTCGAGCAGTGCAAACAGCCGCCGCATCGCCACGCTCCGGCCGAGGAGCCGGCCGAAGCGGTCGCGGGCGGAGAGCGGTAGCTCAACCACGTCGCTCAGCATCCTCATGCGGAGGGTGGTTCCGCCGATCACGATCGCGGAGTCCGGACGCGCGTAGGCGTCATGAATCATCGTTCCGTCGATAGCGGTACCGTTGCGACTAACACGGTCGGTGACACGGAGGAGATGGTTATGGATACGGATGGTCAGGTGAAAGCGGCTTACCGTCGGGTCCTTCACGACCAGGTCGCAATCCGCGCCGCTGCCAATGCGCGCCTCAGGGCCCGAGAGCTCAACGATAGTGCCAGCATCGGGGCCCTGGACCACCTCGATTCGGATCTTGTTCGAGCGCAGCTTGATGGTGCGTGGTGCGCGGTCGATCGGCAATGTTCCTTCGTCGTCGTTCACATCCCGGAGTGTAGCCGATCGCGGGGAGCTGTGCCGCCGCGCGGCACGGGAGCACTGCTGCCAAGGAGCGTCCGGACGGCAGGACACGGTACGCTGCGGCGGTCATCGAATGATCTCGGGAGCAGACAACCGGAATTGAAGAGCACCCTTTCGCGAGCGGAACGGAAACTCATCACCACGAACGGCTTCGCTGCCTATGCCCTCGCCTGAGCAGAAACACGACAGAACACTTCCCGCGCCTGCGTCCGCGACAGTCTGCCCGGTCGCCGTCGGCGACGTCATGGACAAGCGTTACCGGGTCGAGCGACTGATCGGAGAAGGAACCTACGCATGGGTCTTCTCTGCACACGATACGACGGCGGATCCGCTGCGCCGAGTTGCCGTCAAGGTATTGCGCCCGGAGCACGCGGATGCGCCCGAGACTATCCAGCGCTTCCATGATCGAGAGCTCACTCTCCTGCGACGGGTCGAGCAGGTCGGCCCTAGCCCTAACGTCGTGCAGTTGCTCGAGCACGAGCTCTGTATGCATCGGGGACTCCTCTTCATTGTCCTTGAGCACATCGATGGTCCGTCGCTGCGCGAGCGGCTCAGCGAGAAGAAGCCCTTCGGGTCCGACGAGGCCGCGAAGATCGGTCGCGGCATCGCGCTCGGGCTGGCCGCGCTGCACGCCGCCGGTGTCGTTCACCGTGACCTCAAGCCGGGCAACATTATCCTGCGAAACGGTAACGTCCCGGTCATTATCGATCTCGGGATTGCCGCGTGTCCTGAGGCCGCGTCGGACCTCACCGCCACTGGAAAGACGCCGATGACGCCGCGGTATGCAGCTCCAGAGCAGCAGGCCGGCAAGCAAGTCGACGCTTCCTGCGACATCTACGCACTGGGCGTCATCCTCGAAGAGATGGCGGTGGCTGGTAAGCTCCTCGCGATTGCCCGGCGTTGCATGGCGTGGGAGCCGTCGCGGAGGCCCGGCGCCATGGAGGTTGCTGACCATCTTCATCGCTGCCTGGAGCGGGAGCCGTCGCGGAGGCCTGGCGCCATGGAGGTCCCTGCCCTGCGCGACGGGCTCCTGCGCGCACTTCAAGGCTGGCGTAACCTGGCCTCCGCTGCGGGCCGAGCGCTCGCCGCCGTTGGCGCAGCGGCGTCAAGCCCCATCTCGGATCATTCGCTCTCGATCGCCGAGACCCCGCGCTGGACACCCGCGGCATCCATGCAGTGGGGTCGCGAGGGGCACACCTCCACGCGGCTGACGAACGGAGAGGTCTTGGTGGTGGGCGGATACGATGCGAGCGCTCGAGCGTTCGTCGACTGCGCCGAGCGCTACGATCCGGTGCACGATCGATGGATCAAGGCCGGCGCGTTCGGGCCGCGGACATTGCATGCAGCGACCCTCCTCCCGGGCGGAGATGTGCTGGTGGTTGGCGGTGTCAGTCGCGGAGACTGGCTTGCCGTTGCGGCACGGTACATTCCGGAGGCCGATACATGGAGGAGCGCTGCGCCGATGAGCGCCGCACGTGCAGCGTTGACCGCGACGTGGCTTCCTGGCGTCAACCGTGTGCTCGTCGCCGGAGGACACGACGCGCGCGGTGTTCACTCGACGAGCGAGGTCTACGACCCGGCGACCGATCGCTGGACCTCCTCGGCGCGGATGAGCATCGCCCGCGCCGCGCACGCTGCGCTATGGATCCCGGGCGTGGATCGGGCGCTGGTCCTCGGCGGGATCGACGCGCGCGGATTCTCCGCGCCGAGCGTCGAACTCTACGATCCAGTGGCGAACGAGTGGGCCCACGCAGCGCCGATGTCCACCGGCCGCGATCGCTTCACGGCCACACTTCTGGCCGACGGGCGAGTGCTGGTGGCCGGCGGGATGAGCAACGGGGCGCCGCTGGCGAGCGTCGAGGTCTACGACCCGGCGGCGGAGCGGTGGACGGAGGCTGCGCCGATGCACACGGCGAGAGCCCATCACGCCGCGATGCTGCTCCTCGACGGGCGGCTTCTCGTGATGGGCGGCGCCGCGTCCGCGGACGCGGAGATCTACGACCCGGCTCAGGATCGCTGGACGGCCGTCGGCGCGCCGGCACGGCGCCGAGCGGGCCCCAGCATGACGCTGCTGGTCGACGGCCGGGCCCTCGTGGCCGGCGGCAGCGGGGCCGAAGCCTCCGCATGCGATCTGTTCGACCCTGGGTCGAGCGGGATGCAACTGCGCGCGGCCGTCGGTCCGAGGTGGACGCCTGCTGCGCCCATGTACGCCGGCCGGGCCGCTCACGCGATGACGCTGCTGTCGGACGGCCGCGTGCTCGTCGTGGGAGCTCCGCGCGACACCTCCATCAACGTTGCGGAGATCTATGAGCCAAGGGCCAACTCTTGGGCGGCTCCGGTCCTGATGACGGCGGCGCCTCCGGGCCGCGCTATGGCCAGCGTCACGCTGCTGCCGGGCACCGGTGAGGCGCTGATCGCCGGCGGCGGTCACCCGGACGGCGTCCATCGCTCGACCGAGCGCTATGACCCGGCGCGGAACGCCTTCGCGCCCGCGGCGCCGATGCGCAGCTACCGAAAGGCCCATACGGCGACTCTCCTACCGGGCGGCGAGGTGCTCGCCGTTGGCGGTTACGGCGCGGGGCTGCACGCGGACACCGAACGCTACGACCCGGTAAGAGACGTGTGGAGGGCCGCAGCGCAGATGCAGACACCGCGTCAGTTCCACGTCGCGGCCCTGCTGCCGGACGGGCGCGTGCTCGTCGCCGGCGGGATGAACGGCGCTCATACGCTGGAGCGCTCCTGCGAGTTCTACGACTCGACGGCCGATACCTGGACACCGGGTGCGCCGCTCACCTTCCCCCGCCGCGGGGGCGTAGCGATGTCGCTGCGCGACGGCCGGATCATGGTCGCGGGGGGCTATGGCGAGGCGACCGGCGAAATCGGCGCCGAGATCTACGATCCGAAGGTCGGGCGGTGGCAAACCGCGGCACCTATGCGCGCGCCGCGCTGCGGTTCCGCGGCGCTCGCGCTCACAGATGGCAAGGTGGTCGTCGCCGGCGGGCGTCGCGGCGCGTCCACCTGCCTGGACAGCGTGGAAATTTACGACCCGGACAGAGACGCCTGGATCGACGTCGCGCCGATGCGAACCAAGCGGTGCGAGGCCGCCGCGGTCCTGCTCACAGATGGTCGGATCCTCGTCACCGGCGGCTTTGACGAGGGCCGGGCGTTGTCGAGCGCCGAAATTTACGTGGTGGAGTGAGCCGCGGCTGACGGGCGCGAAATCGAAGGGAACCACGGCGCGGTGCCAGAGAGAGCCTCGCGCGGACCGGTGGAGCTTCGTGCCGACGCGCGCGTGCACGACCGTGCGTTCGTCGTTCGTCGCTAGCAGCCCGCGGTGCTGCAGTTATTGATCTTGCAGCCAGGGGGAGCTTTGACGCGGCGTCTCCTCGCGCTCTCCGACATGTCTTCTTGCAGCCGCCGAGGCCCGTGATTTCGCCGTATCCGCCCATCGTGCTCGGAGACGACTTTCTGCCCATTTTGACCACCGTGCAGTCGGCCCAAAGCTGCTTGCCGAGATTTCCAGTTTCGACCCCAATCTCTTCGCAGAACTCATCTTCCGTTCAAGCGCTGCTCTCCGAAGCAATGTCGCTCGTGTTCAGCACGCCGGTGCCTCCGGTCGTGTCCACCTCAGCCGCAGCTGCCGTGTCCGTACCGGGAGCATCGGCTCCGCAACCAATAGGCACAAGAGCGAAAATGAGACATCAAAGTGCTGATATAAACGCTTTACGATAAACCTCCTCGACGCTGGAGTGGAGCACCGTACGTGCCCCTCGCTAGTGACGAGATCCGTTGCGCCGCAGGCCCGCGCGCTGCCCCCCCGGGCATCACAGTGCGTCCATGAGGATCCAGCGTCCCGCGTGCGCGTGTGACACCGCGTCCATCAAGCCGCAGCCGCGCCAGGCAGGCCGTGGTCGCCGAGTTGAGAGGGTAAGCGCGCACTAGGATAGCGCCACACTGTGTGGACGCGACCGGGATGCCCGCGCTCTTCACGATCTCAACGTTCGCTCTTGAGCAGCGCTCCGCTGCAGCCTCGCAGCTGCGATCTGCGTAGCAGATGACGCGTCCCCGGAGCTCCGCCAGCGTCTCGATGAACGCAGTCTGGTGCGCTCGAACTCAGTTCTGCGTCCGACCAAACGCAGTGAGCGCTCCGTCCAAGCCCTTGTGTCGTGCCGTGGCACTTCGAGTGACGGCATACTGGCACAAGGTCTGCCTTATAGGCCGCCAGTTGGCCAAGACATGCCACTCATTCTCAAAGAGCGAGGCCAGGCGGTGACCGGCTGGACTCGCGGCAATTACGGGGAGTAACCATGAGTATTGAACGAACTGTCGGAGTTGCGATGTTTGCTGCTTGGGCGCTGGTGGCGGGGGCCGCAATCGGCGCAGAAGAAGTAGGGGAGCTAGAGCCAGGCGCCTCCCAGGAAATGCTGTATGTGGGCATCGATGCAGAGAGAATTCGCTATTCCTGCTCCTGCAGCGATCACGCTGGGACCTGGACGGGGACTTATGCATCTCAGGCCGAGGCGGATGCGAGCCTCAAGGTATACTGTCGCGATGAAAACAGAGACGGCGTTTACGGCAGCTGCAAGCCTTTAGGTGGTGGGCCGACCTAACACAGCGTTCCCCAAGAGCGAATTAGCGATGGCGAACCGGTGCGGTCTGGTGCGTGCGGATCGTGGACGATTTTGTATGCGTGTCTTGTGTCGTCCCTCTGGCCCCGGATCTCACAAATCGCTGCCAAAACCACATCTGCCAGTTTGGGGCCTCATGGGGCCAGCTCGGGACGCCGGGATCGGGATTGAGACGGGCTCCTTCCGATGACGGCGCGGGTCGCCGTCGTCGGCTCGCGGTCGTGCGGCAGCGTCGCTGCTCGAGCCGCCAGCGGAGCGCCCGTAACCGCCCGACAGGCGCCATCTTGTGCCGTCGCGCTCCCGCGAGCACGCTCCGCCGTTTCGCCGCTGCGAGCCGTGCGCGCGCGTTCGCAGGCGGCGAGGCCCGCGCGGAGCGGCGCCCGGCGCAGCCGCGGCCGTCCGCGGCCATACGCGACCGCGCCGCCGCAGCGCACCAGGCGGCGGCTCTCGCGCTCCCCGCGATCTGTTCGATCAGCCGCCGCCCCCCCCGGGGGGGGCCTCGGCTCACGCGTCGGTCGCCGGCGACTTGCCCCAGGCGTCGGGCAGCAGCTCGTCCAGGCGCGACAGCGGCCAGCCGGCTTGCAGCTTGCCGATGACGTCCGTGGCCCACGCCAGCGGGTCGATGCCGTTCAGCTGGCAGGAGCCGAAGACGGTATACGCACGGGCGAGGCGCTCTGCTCCCTTGTCCGAGCCGGCAAACAGGTAGTTCTTCCGGCCGATCGAGATACGCCGCAGGCTTCGCTCGGCCTCACCGTTGTCGATCTCGAATCGACCGTCGGTGAAGCAGCGCCGCCACGCCGCCTCTTGACCGAGCGCGTAGCGGGTCGCTTCGTAGAGCGGTGTCTTCGGTACGAGCCGCGGGTGCAGCTCGCGAATCCACCGATACAGCTCATCGACCGCACCGAGCGACTGCTCGTCGCGTCGCTCTTTGCGCGCATCGGGCCCCAGTCCTTCGGCCTTGCAGGCGGCCTCCACCCGGTAGATCGTCTTGAAGTACGACAGCGCGATGGCGGCGCGCGCATCGCCGCTCTTCGCCGCCTTCTCGAACTTGGCGCGGATGTGCATGCCGCAGCTGAGACGGCGCTCGTCAGGCACCACGGGGGCGCCGTCCTCGTCCTCCATCGCGTCATAGCCGGCGTAGCCGTCGCCCTGCATGTACCCGCAGAAGCCGGCGAGCATCACGGCCGGCCGCTTCGAGCTCCAGTCCGGGGCATAACGAAACGCAACCAGCTTGGTGCCATCATCGACCTGGGCCGCGAACGACCAGACATGCCCGCGCTTGACCCCGTTGGGATGATCGCGATCGAGCACGCGCAGGCCCGTGTCGTCCACATGCAGGTAGAACGCCTCGACCACCCGCTCGAAGATGCGGTCGGCGACCGGGGTGAGCACGTCGACCCCGAACGCCGCCCAGTCGCCGAGGGTCGAGGGCGACAGCGACACGCCGCTGCGCTCGTACTGCTGCGTTTGCCGGTAGAGCGGCGTCGAATCGTGGTACTTGTGCACGAGGATGTGCGCGAGCAGGCCCGGTCCCGGTCGGCCCCGATCCATGACCTTCTCGCTCGCCGCGGTGACGACGCCCTCCTCGGGGCAGGCGGGGCAGGCCAGCTTCTCGCGCTTCTCCTCGATGATCCGGAACTGGGCCGGCACGAACTCGAGGACCTCGCTGGTGCGATAGCCGATGCACTGTTTCGTCTCCCCGCACTGCTCGCAGGCGCGCTCGGCCTCAGGGACCTGGATGACGCGCTCCTCGCGCGGCAGGTCCTTGGGCAGCGGCGCGCGGCCACCGCGGCCGCGCGGAGGCTTCGGAGGATCAGGCGGCTGCGGTACGGGGCCGTCGCCCGGCTCTGTCGCTGCCGCCTCGTTCGAGGGAGCGGGCGCGGGCTCGCCGCCCTTCTGCTCCGCGTCGCCGAGCGCCGCGAGCATGAGCGACAGCTGCTCGGAGCTGACCTTCTGGCTCTTGCGGCCGTACAGCTCACGAAGCGCGTTGGCCAGCCGGACGCTCAGCGCGGTGTTGGTGTCTCGCTGCCCGACGAGCAGCTGGACGACCAGCTCGATGAGGTCCGCGATGCGCCCCTCGGCTGCCAGCTGCTCGAGCTTGCGCCGGACATCCTCAATGTCGACGGGTAGCTTGGCGGGCGGTGCGGGCGGCTCGGTCATCGGGCGCGCCATGTATCCACGGCGCGCCGGACAAACAAGGCGTTCCGTTTTCAGACGGAGTTTTCTCCGTCTCGGCCCTCGTCGGGCGCCAGCGCTTGCGCCGTGTCGCGGTCGACAGGTCCAGCCCTTCGAGCATCAGCGACAGCTCCGCGGACTCGACCTCGACGTGCGTCGCCCCTTGCGGCACGTCGCGCGCCAAGTGGAACCTTCCGCACGCCAGCTTCTTCGCCACAAGCATGTACCCAGTGCGATCCCAGAACAAAATCCGGATCTGGTCGCCTCGCCGATTCCTGAACACGAACAGATGCCCGCAGAGCGGATCGGCTCCGAAGCACTGCGCGACCAGCGCCGAAAGGCCATCGAAGCTCTTCCGCAGGTCGGTCGGCTCGGCCGCGACGTACACGCGCACCGACGGCGGCAGCGTCAGCACGGCACCTCCTCGGCAGCGAGCGCCAGCACTCGCTCGAGCGTGGCCGGGTCGAAGCCCGGCCGAACACGGACCACCCGGCCGTTGGGCAGCGCGATCTCGATCGGCTCTGCCGCCGCCGGCGATGTGTCGGCCACCACGTGCACCGGCAGAAAGCGCGGCGCCTCCACCGACGGAGGCGACGGCTGGGAGGCCACTTCAGCCCGCAGCTTCCAGCGCCACCAGTACAGCTGCTTGGCCTTGTACCCCTCGCGCCGTGCGAACTGCTCGGCGCTCAGTCCGCTCCGCTCCCATCGCTGCACCCGCTCGGCCCACTCCACTCTCGTCGCCATCGCTTCCTCCTTCGTCGCGATGGGAACAGCTAACCGGCGCCGCACGGGCGGTCACGATGGCGTTGGTCGGGCGCTTACGAGCGCCCCTCCGACGTCGCCCACGCCGCCCTGCAGCCATCACGCGCAGCGCGCGCCGAGCCCGCCGAAGGCGTCCACGCAGCGGGGCGAAGCGCCTGAAGGCGCGTAATCACGGTGCCACCCGCGCCAGGCGGCGGCGGAACTCCTCCGACGTGTCCGGTTGCGCGGCCACGGCCGGTGGGAATGGGAACCAGCAGAGTCAACGTTGCGGACGTCACGTCCCCATAACGCCTTGTACCCGGGCCGCCTCGGAGTAGCGGACCGCGCGCTAGAAATGCGACGAGCGGCGCGACGGCAGCTCGACTTGAGCGTAGTCTCGGAACGTGAGGTATGCCCGCGGGTCTTTTGAGCACAATCTCCGAGAACCGAATTGGACCATCCGTCGCGGATCTCGTGCCTTAATCTGCTCTGTGTCTCTCGACGACGCCGAGGCGCGGATCGACCGGGCGGCTCTCAGCAATTTCACGTCGCCTGCCCGCGTGCCAGCGAATTGCCGAACTTGACCTTCTCGAGATGTAGACGAGGGTGAGCACATCGCTCGTTCCGATTCTCGTCTGTCGCGCTCTGCTTGTATGCGAGTGGAATCCGAAGACGGAAGTAGTGCGCAGCTCCCCGTGCGCGCTCGGGATGTGCACCAGGCTCCCAGGGCGGCTGGTATCATCTCTGCATGATACGTTGCAAGCCGAATGATCCAGCGAGGAGAGCATGAGCGCACGCCATGCTGCTGAGCGGGCAGCGGCGATACCACAATCGCAGGGGAGTGAAGACATGCAAAACACGAATATGCTGGCTCGATTCTTTTTCGGGGTTGCGCTCGCGCTGAGTGGCTGCGTCGCCGCAGTCGACCCGGGCGCGGAGCCGGAGCGGACCTCCACTGTCTCCGACGAGATTGGCCACGAGGAAACCGTCGATCATCAGAGCGCCAGGCTGGGAAGCTCCCGGCAGCCGAGCGGCTACGTATGGTGCGCATCCGAGGGCGACTACTGTAGCTTTTCCGGAACACGTACAGTGGCCTATGGTAGGGGCGGCGTGTGGATCTACAAGTCGGCCACGGGGGGAATCGCCTGTACGAACGTGGCATTCGGCAGCGATCCGGTGTGGGGCCGAAGAAAGGACTGCTACGTGACCGCGGGCTGATCCACAGGAGGTCTGCTGCGTGCCGGCAGCGGCTTCCGCTCTGCGGGCGGAGCCGCTCGCCGGCGCTCCTCAGCGACTCATCTGGCTGGATGGGTAATTGATTCCTCACTCGCACCTGAAACCGTTCGGAAGCTTTTGGCTAGCTCCTTTTCTTTGCCTTCTTTTTGTTCTTCTCGGAGCGCTCGCGCTTAGCTCGATATTCGCTCACGAGCGAGCGAGAGTCAGCGGCGTAAAAAGTTGCAGGCTTCAAGGGGTCCACATCTTGAACCCACTTGTCGACCATGCTCATGGTCTTTGCGAGATCCGACGTTCTATCTTGTTCTTCACTAGGCGAACCTGCGTCTGGTTTGGCGAGAGTGTTGTTCTCCAAGTCCTTTGCCGCATTACTCTCGACTGCGCGCTCGATGAGCCAGCTCGTAAGCTGCGTTGTGTACAGCAGAAATTTGTGAAAAGAGTTAAACTCCGCCGACGTCATGGTGCCGAGTTTTACATGACCAACGTCGACTGAGTTTCGTAGCACCGCCAATGACGCAAAGAGCTCAACAAGCTCTTTCTTTAGACCTTGCTCCGCCAAGCTTACGCGTAGATTGTCGATGCTCCCAGAGTAAGGGTAGAGGACTTCGATGGCTTTGTGAAGATTGAGTAATCGTTCGCCGGCAAATTGCTGCGGATGCCGCGCTGCGTACCCGAGCCAGAGGGCCTGATGCAGGTATCGTTGCGCAGCGAATACACGCTCCGTGGCACCTGGGTCGATTTTTGATATGGATGTAAGAAATTGTCCGATCCGTTGGCTGCGATCGTCCGTAGCGAGCACACGGTAGAACGTACCTACAGCCTCGACTTCAAACGGCACCGCGCCAACCTCTCCAAATATGCGGTCGACGTCGACAGGCACAAGTAGGGCATTCGACAGAAAGCCAGGAAGAGAGAACGCGCAAAGGCGAACCGCGGTCGTAAGTGCGTCCTCGTCCGTCAGGGTTCCGTGTACGGTTGCGACTCGTCCACGTAGCTGGAAGCCTAGGTCAAAGAAAGGGGCAGCGGCTTCGCATGAGCTGAGTCGTCCTTGGGTGACCGACCGAATCCCCCCGTGGAGAGGGTGGCGCGTCAGTTCGATGGTAGCCCCTGGAGGTGACACGGATAATCGGCCGCTCAGGTCGTCTTCTCCGAAGAGCTCTGCAGGAGTCAATTCGGCATGCAGCTCGACGGAGGCGGGAAAATCTGGCCTTCTACGGCCGGCATATTTGACAACCAGGGGAGGAAGCTGATGGATGGGCATAACTACAGGGCTCGGGTGGATCCGTGGACACTTCGTCGGCGTAGGCCTTGCAACTCATGGGTTCGAAGGTCAGGGCGGCGTGCGATACGGTATCGTTGACCGAACAGAAGTCGTTTCAAAGACGGCGACGTGGGTATCTGACAACGAGACGACCGTCTCGTTGTCAGATACCCGAGCGGCGCGTTTGGGTCGTCGCCAAGCATGGGTATCGATTGCCATTCCCATGCTGACCACGTAAGCTCGCCGGACAAGCGAACTGACGCCGGCGGGTGCTGGTAACACCACGGGCGGCGTGGCCGAACCCCGATAACCTAGGTCCGACATGTCCGTTGTATACTTACGACCTCTGATGGGCCAAGGAACCGACCCGCCTTCAGGACGGGCCCCCCGCCCGCCCGCTTCCCCATTCTGCAGACGGGCCCGCCGGCCTACTGCAAGACGCGCAGGTGAAGCGCCCGCGGAAGGGCGCCAGGGGCGAGGCCTGGGCCGAGCCGGCATCGGTGCGCTCGCGGACCCAACGACACGGGCGGCCCTCAGCGCAGCCGCTCCCGCTCCCACCGCACCTGGTCCGCGATCGCGTCGTCCGCAGCGCGTACACCCTCGACGAACAGCTCTGCGTGGGCGGGGTTGTCTAAGTCGAGGCCGAGCCAGAGCAGCATGGCTCGGTCGCGCGGCGGCACGGAACGGAGGATCGCGGCGGCGGAGCGGGGGTAGCGGGCGGGACGCACGCTGCGAGCATACCAGACGCCGCGGGCAGGCCGTGTCGCCGCGCAGCTGGCTCGTGCCTCGCGCAAGCGTGTCCAGGCAAACGTGGTGCACCGTGGCTCGAACGCGCCACCGTCGGCAAGCGACGCGGCTCAGTCGGCTTGGATTCCTTCGGCGTAGACGCTTCCTACGCCCGGCAGAGTCGTGTTCAGGGGCGACCCCTCCATGTCCTCCCAATCGGCACCGTGAGCAGTGCTGGACCCGCCTTCATCGCGCTGTACGGGGAAGCTCGTCAGCCTGGCAGCACGCCGCTCGGGCTCGGCCCCCGAGCTTGCGCGGGCCGAGAGCGGAGACCGAAGCCGCGGCTGTGGAGGCGACGGGAGCTTGGCCCGCGGGCTCCTGGCGACCAGATCGGGGATCGCCACCACAGGCGGAGGGACATCGGGCGCGCGTTCGGGAACCACAGCTGGACCCGGCCGTGCGGAGGTCGGCGCCGGCGCGGCCGGCGCACGCGCCGAGTTCTCGCGCTTGGTGGCGGGCTCGCTGAGCTGGATCAGCTGCGTCTCCTCCGCGTCTGTTTGATAGTCGTCATGCAGACACCAGAGGAATTCCCAGTACCGAGCAGGCGTGCCCGTGAAGGCCTCCAGCTGCCTCGCGAGGACGGGCGTGATCGGGAGGTCGCTCTTCAGAAGCCGCTCCAGGTCCCTCGGAACCAGCCCGGTGCTCTCGGCCAGCTTTCGTTGCCAGCCGGGGATGGTGGCGCAGAACGTCTCGAGGACGCGGCCTGGCAACGGCACCGGGCGCGCGCGTGGGCTGGTTATCGCCGCGATGAGCGCATCCACGTGGCAGTCCAGCAGGCGCTGGTGTCGCCGCAGCTCGCGCTCGGCGTCCTCCTTCGTGTCGGCGAGGGCCGACTCCTCGTCCTCGTGCCTCTGCTCGCCGGCCGCGCGCAGCCCGCGCTCTCGGCCTAGCGCTTCGCGCGCCGTGACAGCGAAGCCGAGCGCCACACAGGCCGTCATCGCGAGGCCGAGCGGTGAAGCGAGCCACATCGCACCGAGAATGTCCTCCATTGTACGTTGCCTCCTCGTCGTGAGCGTTCGTGTCCGACGCAAGGCGGATCTCGGCCTTATGCTGCCCGAAGGCATCACCAGCGCCGCCGCCTGCTAGCTGTCGAGCGACAGCCGATGAGTCAGCGAATCCGCTTGAGCAGCGCTTCGCGCTCCAAGGCCAGCCACCCTTGCGGGAACTCCTGCTTGTGCATCTCGAGCAGCTGGCGCGCCTCGAGGTCGGCGAGGGCGGTGTGGGCGTCCAGCGCGCGGCGGGCGTCGCGGATCAGGCGCCGCTCGCGCTCGCTGACGGCGGGGTGCACGGCGCTCCTGGGCGCCGCGCTTCGGCGCACGACACGCCCGGGCACCTCGCCACGGGGGGGAGCCTTGGCCGACGCCGCGGGCCTATCCACGGCGGCCACGGCGCTAGCGTCGCCTTGCTGCCCGGATGGCTCCACCTCGCGCGCGGTTGGCGCACCGATCTCGGCGGTGGCGCTCGCGCCGCCCTCTCGGGCAGACGCGGTGACCTCCTGCGCGGCTGGCGCGGAGCCGGGCGCGCGAGCCACCGCGGGCAACAGCCAGGGTTCCAAGCTGTGCGACAGCCCGGAGATCAGCGCGCCCGTCAGGACGACGAGCGCGCCCTGTGCCAAGATCCTGAAGACCAGGCGCCGCAGCGTGGCCAGCCACGACTCGCGACGGTAGAGGCCGAGCGCCGCGGGGACGCACGCCTCTGCGTCCCGTCCCCGTGCATGCTGCTCGGCCGTATAGCGGCGCTTCTCCTCGGCGAGCTGCTCGAGCGCCCGCCGGTGCTGCGTCTTCACCGCCTCCGTCGTGAGGCCGAGCTCGCCGGCGATCTCGGCGAGCGGGATCTCCTCGAGGTCATGCTTGATCAGGAGGTGTCGATACTTCGGGTCGACCCGGTTGATCAGACGGCGCGTGAGCGCGTGCCGCTGGCTCCCGCGTACCAGCTCCTCTGAATTCGGGCACGGGGCTCGGAGCTCGCTCTCGTCGAACGATGTCAGGACCTCTCCGCGACGGCGCGCGGTCCGCACATGGTCGCGCGCCTGGTTGATGGCGATCGTGACGCGGTACGCCGCCGCGTCGCCGCCCGGCGCAATCCGCTGGTCCGCTTCCAACCCGCGCAGGAGCGCGTCTTGCGCCACGTCCTCGGCGTGGCGTGCCGGAACGCCGAGGCGCCTCGCGAGGCGCCGGAAGAGCTCGAAACTGCTGGAGATGCTCGACGGGTTGCCCACGCCGGTAGCACGTCTGAGCGATCCCCTCGGGGTCAGCAAAATGCACGGCCGCGATCACTTTGGTCGGACAATGTAGCGCAAGGTGCTACATCTCACCCGGGTCGGCTGGAAGATCGCCGACACATGGGACGGATGATTCGATTCCGCCGTGCTCCTGTGAATTCTCTCCTAAAGCGCTGCTTCCAGCATTTTCTCCCGGTTGACGTCGCGTGCTCGGCGTAAGTACCGTCGTTACATGCGTTGCGGTGCGCACCTGTTGTCCATTTGGCTTACGCTTGGCGCTTCAACGGGGTTGGTCAGATCGGCCGATGCTCAGCAGCGGTCTCCGGCCTCGGAGAGAAGCGACGGGTTGAACGGCTTGACGGTGAAGGAGCTTGTTCGCCGTGCTCGGAAAGCGCGCGATCGCGGCAGCTGGACGCAGGCCTGCGAAGCCTACAAGGCGGCCCTTGATGCCGCAACCGTGCCGCCCGGCATGAAGCTCGACCGCGCGGACGTCGACCGCGGGGCGTTCGATCCCGCCGAGATCGCCGGCGAACTAGGCCTCTGCGAGCTCGAGCTGCGCAAGTACCGTGACGCGGCGGAGCACCTGACCTGGAGTCTTGAGCGGGACTGGGCGCTGCCGAGTCAGCTTCAGGAACGATTCCTGACCGGCCAGCGGAAGGCCGCGTTTTACGTCGTTGAGCTCGTGCTCTCCGTCGACCCGCCGGACGCTGAGATCCTCATCGACGGCCAGAAGATCGGTCGGACCGCGCGGACCTACAAGCTGTTCCTCGAGCCCGGGCGACACATGGTGCGGGCCCGGGCGCCGGGTCGCGAGGACGGCTTTCACGCGTTCAACGGCGAGCCAGGCGATAGGCAGGAGATCTCGATGAAGCTTTCGGGCCCGGCGGTGAGCAGCGCCAAGGAGGCCCCGGCCGTGCCGAAGACCGCGAGCGCTTCGCCCGCTGTGCGCCCGAAGGAACCCGGACCGTGGGCGTCCTGGCCGGGGACGCTGCGCATCGGCGGCATCGGCTTGACCGCGGCAACCGCATCGCTCGGCGCCGTGTTTATGGTACGCGCGAGCACAGCGGACGGGGACCTCGACGAGCGGAACAAGAAGCTCGATGCCGCGGGGGTCTCGCGAGGCGTGTGTCGGGAACAACCGAAACCGGCGACGTGCTCCGAGCTGACGCGTCTCCGACGAGACCGCGACCTCTTCGCCGGGCTCGGCACGGCGATGGTGGTGACAAGCGGTGTCGTGGGCGCTGCGACGGTGGCGTCGTTCTTCACGGACTTCTCTTTTCTCCGGACTGAACCCACGAAAGCTCGGCTCGCGCTGATCCCGACGGTCGCGCCGGCACAGGTCAGCCTCGTGGCACACGGCGCGTGGTAATCAGGGAGCACGGACATGCCCTTTCCTGATCTTCGACAAAAGCGGCTGCTGTGGGCGCTGGGTGCCCTCTCCACGGTCAGCGCTGGCGGCCTCTCCGGGTGCTACTACGGCGATAGCTGCGATGACGAACGCATCTGCCTATCAACGCCCAAGTCGCTCTGTGATGGCCACCCAGCGACGGCGCCGGCGCTCGACATGTGCGGGGTGTTCGTCAGTGAGCTGCTGGGCGACGACAACAACCCCGGCACGAAGAGCGCGCCGGTCAAGACACTTCAGCATGCGATCGGGCTGGCCGCGAGCGGTCGACGCAATGGCGAGGCGCTGACGCGGCGCGTGTATGCGTGCGGCGGCTTGTTCGAGGAGGCGATCTCGCTGCCATCAGGGGTCGACCTCTGGGGCAGCCGCCTTTGCGACGGCGGCGGCGATTGGTCGTATGAATGGTCGGGCATCGGGCCGAATGCGTCGACCATCATCGCACCGCCTGCGGGGATCCCGGTGCGGGTCCTCGGGGTGGAGCATGCGGCGCTCGCGGGGGACAGCGCGACGTCGGGGATCGTCGGCGTACGAATTGTCGCGGCGGACGCCTCGGCGCCCGATGGCAAGTCATCGATCGCGGTGATTTTGAGCACAGGGGCCAGGGCGATCGTGCAGGACAGCGTGATCGTCGCGGGGAACGGCAAAGACGGGGAGCCGGGCGAGGACGCGCACACCGAGCGGGCGACGGACGGCGTGGAGGGGAACGACGGCGCGTCCGCCTGTACGGCGGATCTTGTGACGGGCGCCCTCCCGGTCGTCACCGTGTGCGACGATGGCACAGAGTCGACGGGAGGCTACGGTGGCGACGGCGGGCGTGACGTCGGCGGCGATGGCGCAGCTGGACAGCCGGCGCCCGCGGAGGTTTCGGAGCGCGACGGCCGCGGAGGGGCCGGCGCGGATCTCACGCGATGCAGCATGGGGCGAGATGGCGCATACGGCGTCGACGCCGTTCGCGCGGATGGCGCAGTGGGGGTGGGCCACCTCGGCAAAGATGGATGGATCGGCGTCTGGGGCAAGGACGGGATGCGAGGCGGCACCGGCCAGGGAGGCGGCGGCGGTGGCGGCAGCAAGTCGCGTGGCCACATGGTCGCGTGTCGGGCAGGCGGCCCCCAGGCGGGTGCCGCCGGCGGTTCGGGAGGAAGCGGCGGCTGTGGCGGTCGGGGTGGCTATGGCGGCGGCTATGGCGGGGCGAGCATCGGAATCGTTGCGCTGGACGGCACGGAGCTCACGGTCGCGGCCAGCGACGTGTTCGCGGGCAAAGGCGGCCGTGGCGGGGCGGGCGGGAGGGGCCAACCAGGCGGCGTCGGGCAGCCTGGTGGCTCAGGGGGCCATCCGTTCGGCCCTGACATGTGGCCTGCGTGCAGCGGCGGCTACGGGGGCAACGGCGGTCGCGGAGGCGATGCCGGCGGCGGGCTCGGCGGCGCATCCGTCGGCATCGCCTACGTCGTGCCCAATTTCGCCATTCGACCCGGAACCAACATTGTTGCCGGAGACGCCGGAGAGGGCGGTCCCGCGGGAAACACGAGTCCAGGCGACGACGTGGGCAAAGGCGCGCCCGGCCCGTGGGGGGAGCTATATCGTTTCGGTCCGGCAAGCGAGCCGCCCCAATGATTCGCGCTTCGCGAGACGCTGCCAGCGAGGGATGCCCATGCGACTGAGTTCTGCGCTCCTCTTGGTCTTTCTTCTGCCGCTCGCCGCCGGTTGCGGCACGGCGCCGGGGGCGAACGACCCTGACGGCGCGCCGCCGTGTGACGGTTCATCGACGTGTGCAGGGGATCCGATCCCCGATTCGGTCTGCCTGGAGCATCTCGCGGCGGGGCGGGCAAAGGACGGCTGCGGCGTCTTTGTCAACCATCCGGTTCTCGGCGGTGACGACGCGAACCCCGGCACGAAGGACAGGCCGGTTGCTACCCTCCCACGCGCCATCGCGCTGGCGCGCACCGGGCGCGGTCGCGTGTTCCTCACCGGCCATGCTTTCGTGGAGTCCATCACGCTGCCCTCCGGGGTGGATATCTATGGAGGCTTCGACTTGTTGGAATGGGAACGGCGGCCGGAGCCTAAACTTCCGGAGCACGCCATGGCCAAGCTCGGGTCCCCGCTCGGGCACATCGCGCTAACCATCGCGCCGGCGCGGGCCGACGACACCGGGGCTGCGGACGGGGTCTCGATCATCGACCATGTCTACATCGCCAGCGGGACGGGCATCGCGGTGCTCGTTCGGTCGCACACCGCGGTGGAGATCGTCGGAAGCTGGATTCGCCCCGACGGCGGACGGGGGGGCGACCCCGGCGAGCCACGGCGGAGCCGGGCAGCGACGGGACCTGACGGACAATATGGGGCAGACGCGTGCTCCGCAGCGACGGTCCCGGGCGGGGCTCGGGCGGTGAATTCCTGCGAGGGAGGGATCCCGAGCGTCGGTGGCAAGGGAGGCGACGGGCTCGCCGACGACGCTGGAGATGGGGAGGACGGCGAGCCCGTACCCCAGCCGAACCCAACCCACGATGGGGAAGGAGGACGTGGCAACCGGGCAGACGGTGGTTGCAGCAACGGTGTCCCCGGGCAAAGCGGCATGTGGGGCGCCGCCGGTGTATCGGGCGAGGGCCGCGGGCGGATCGATGAGACCGGATGGCACGGCGACTGGGCCGGCGACGGCATCCGGGGGATGCCGGGCCAAGGCGGCGGCGGGGGCGGCGGGCGGCGCGGCGGGCTCGCGGTGTGCGGCGTGGCCACCAAGGGAGGCGCTGGCGGCGGCTCTGGAGGCGCGGGCGGCTGTGGGGGGCGCGGCGGCCGAGGGGGCGGGAACGGCTACCCGAGCATCGGGATCCTGGCGCTCCACGCCAAGGTGACGGTGCGCAACAGCGTCATCGAAAGTGACGAGGGGGGACGAGGCGGCGACGGCGGGGAGCCGGAGGAAGGCGGCTACGGCGGCCGAGGCGCGCCAGGCGGCGCCGTGGGGGACGGCACGTGGTCATGCCAGGGTGGCAGCGGCGGCCGAGGCGGGGACGGCGGCTATGGCGGCCCCGGGCGCGGCGGCGACTCGATCGGCATCGCCTACCTCGACGAGGACCAGCTCACGCTCGAGGGCGTCAAGTTCGAGCTCGGTCCGCCCGGCAACGGCGGCATCAGCTGGAACCACGATGGCAGCATGGTAACGGGGGAGGACGGCACGCGGATCGAGACGCTTCGGTTTCCTGAGTAGGAGACCGGCTCGTCCTATCGGCCAAAGCGGCCCGCGTGCGCCTCGTCACCGCCTGGATCCGTGCCTCGACCGCCGCCTGCACATGGCCCGTGCGGGCGCGAGCGCCGAGGGGCGCGCGAGCGCGCGTGTGCCCAGGCTCGCTCTGCACCACGTCGAGCTGCTGCGGGCCTGCGCCCGGCGGCGGGCTTCAGGCCGCGCCCGCGCTCGCTCCCACGCCGTCCAGGGCCGCCATCGCCTCGTCGGCCAGCTCCAGCGCGGCGGCGGCGAGGTTCTCGCGCAGGTGAGCCACCGACGAGGTGCCGGGGATCAGCTGTTGGGCGCGCGCCGCAGCAGCCACGCGAGGGCGACCTGCATGGGCGTGGCGCCCAGGCCGCGGGCCACGTCGGAGAGCAAGGACGACTGCAGCGGCGTGAAGCCGCCGAGCGGGAAGAAAGGAACATAGGCGATGCCCTCCCTGGCGAGGTCGTCGATCAGGGCGTCGTCGGCCCGGTGCGCCAGGTTGTACTGGTTCTGCACGCAGACGATGTCGCAGATCCGCCGCCCCTCCGCGACCTGGGCGGGCGTTACGTTGCTGAGCCCGATGTGGCGCACGAGCCCCCGACGCTGGAGCTCGGCCAGGGCGCTGAGCGGCGCCTCGATCGAGCCCTCGGCCGGACCGTGCACGCTGAACATGACGCGCAGGTTCACGACCTCCAGCGCCTCGAGCCCGAGGTTGCGCAGGTTGTCGTGCACCGCTTCGGTCAGCGCTTCGGGCGAGGAGGCCGGGAGCCAGGCGCCGGCCTCGTCGCGGCGGGCGCCGATCTTGGTGACGATGACCAGATCGTCCGGATAAGGCGCCAGGGCCTCGCGGATGAGCTGGTTGGTGACGTGCGGGCCGTAGAAGTCGCTGGTGTCGATGTGGTCGACCCCCGCGGCGACCGCCTCGCGCAGCACCGCGAGCGCGGCGTCGCGGTCCTTCGGGGGGCCGAACACGCCGGGCCCGGCGAGCTGCATCGCACCGTAACCGAGCCGCTTCACGTGGCGGTGGCCGAGCCTCGCGGTCCCGGTGGCGTTGTTCTTCGACATATCAAGGTCTCCTTGGTAGGCCCGGCCAAGGTACGCCCTGGCGAGGGGCGCGATAATGGCGCACAATCCGCACGGGCTGTGCGGGATACCGAACAATGAACCTGGACCTCGGCGACCTCGACGTCTTTGTCGCAGTCGCTCGCGCCAGGAGCTTCCGGGACGCGGCGCGGGCGACCGGCCGCAGCGCCTCGGCGGTCAGCGAGGCGGTGCGCCGCCTCGAGGAGCAGCTCGGCGTCCGGCTGCTCCACCGCACGACGCGCAGCGTCGCGCCCACGGAAGCCGGGGCGCGGCTGCTCGACCGCCTGGTGCCGGCGCGCTGGAGCCGGTGCTCGAGCCTTGGTGGCAGAGCTTCTCGGGGCCGTTCCTCTATTATCCGGGACGCCGGCTCGTCCCCGCGCCGCTGCGCGCCTTCATCGAATTCGTGAGGACATCCGCGAACCGGTGATCCAAGCGGACTTCATGGCCATCAGTGAGCTGGCTCGGTAACAGCGCCAAGGCTCCCGCTTAAACGGGCGAGCTAACGGACGCACGTGCAGGTGGAGTGCTCGGAATCGGGCGAGTCCTTGCCTTGCTCGCCGCCCCTGTCGACGACCTTCGCGTCCATGCCGAGCTGCTGCAAGAGCTCGGTCACGAGCGCGATCGCCTCCTGCTTGTCGGCCTGCGTGCGCGGGGAGGACCACGCGCCGCTCTTCGCGACGAGCGTCCGCACCAGGGCGTCGATCGGCGCGGGGATGGTCACCGCGTCGAGCGCAGCCGGCGCGTCCGTCGCCTGCGGGGCTCGCGGGCCCTGTGTCGCATCCGAGGCTCCGTTCCACGGGCTGAACGAGCCGAGCTGGTCGGCCGGATCCTCGCCCTCGGGCCGGGTAGCACCGTTGGTCGCGGCGGAGCTGGACGGGGTGCTCGGGAGAGGCGCCAGCGCCGTGCCGACGATCCTCGCGGCCGTGGCCTCGGCCGCCGCGTCCGGCCCGTCGGCCGCGTCGTCGACGCGCTCGAAGGTGAACAGGTAGCCGCGGTTCCGGCGCTGGGCGGCCGCGCGCGGGTCGGCGTCGGAGACCCTGCGGTCGTCGCGTACCTGCCACTGCCCCGTCGCTGCGTTGCGCGTCGTCGCGGTGTAGTGCCCCGCGTCCCTCGTCGGCCCGTGGTGATTGACGACCACGTTCAGTCGGTACCATCGGTCATTGACCCTGAGCCACTCGGGGACGTCGATCTCGCTCTCGTTCTCCCCGTCCCCGCGTTGCAGCGCGATCGTGATCGCCCGAGGCGTGTTGTTGGTCGAATCGACGAGGAGCTGCCTCGATGGACTGCCCGTCACCGCTCGGCCCTGGCGCACGGCGGCCACGTCGTCCATGGTGCTCGCGCCGAAATGGGCGTCGAGCGCCTGCTGCAGGGTGCGGCTGCCGTTGACCAGCGGGCTGAGCACGACGTCGGGCTGCGTCGAGTCCCATACGAGGTTGTCGTCGAGCGAGGTGCGATCTCCCAGCGCTTCACCCGTCTCGCTCAGCTTGACCTCCCTCCAGTCGGTCCGCTGCCTCTGGGCCAGGGTCACGCCGGCGGTGTCGAGGCTCGCTCTCTCGAAGAGGCGTCTGAAGAGGACCTCGCTGGGGTCCTGCTGCGTCGTTCTGGACGACGCACCGAGCACGCCAGTGTCGCGCAGGACCTCGTCGAGCGCCTGCATCGTCTCCGCTCCGACGAGCGTGCCGGCCCGGATCTGCTCGAGGATCGGGCGCACCGCGGCGCGGAGCCGGGGGCCTGCGGCGTCGAGGTCCTCGCCGTCGCGCGGCGCGAACAGATCGTAGTAGGCGTCGGTGAGCGCGAGCATCGTGAGGCCGGCCGACAGGAAGCAGCTGTTGCCGATGTTGTGGACGCCGGTCTCCGCCGGCGGGGGGGACACCGCCGCTGGCGCGATGTTGCGGCGGTCGTGGGCGTAGCTGGTGAGGAGGTGCGCCGTGCCGTCCGGCCTGACCCGCGCGATGGCCTTGTTCGCGCCGTGCCAGAGCACGACGTTTGTCGCGCCGGTCTCGTCGGTGCGCGTCTCGATGGCGGTGGCGTTGCGGACCACGTCGCGCGCGGCATCGAGGTAACGCCGCACGACGTCCGCCTGTGACACGGCCTCCAGCTCCGCCGGCGCCAGGAAGTCGGCGGCGTGCTTGGCGGAGTGGTAGGCGGCGGTGCTCGTCGACTCGAATTGCAGCTGGTCGGCCGCCGCCGCGAGCCTCTCCTGCAGATTGCCACCCTCGCCGAGCGTGGTGTCGCCCACGGCGCCGGCCTCCTGCGCCGCCTGCAGCTGCGCCTGCCAGAGAGCATCGACGTCGGCGCCGCTCAGGTTGTCCTGCATCGAGGCGACGTAGAACTCAAAGCGCTCGACGAACTCGTTGAAGCTCTTGGCGCCGTCCAGCGCGAATTCGGCCGCCGGGCGGCGCAGATCCGGTCGCGCTTCGCCGCTCACCAGGTCATAGAGCCGCAGCAGCGCGTCGTGCCGCATCTGGCCGTTCTCGGCGAAGAGCTCGACCGAGCTGGGGTCTTTGATGCCGGCGTCGATGAGGAAGGGCACGACCAGGTCGAGCTGCGGCCGGAAGCGCAGCCGCTCCTGGCCGCGCTGCGAGCCGGACAGGTCGACGGTGGCCTGGTCCTTGGAAGACCAGGGGATCCCGTCGTTCAGGTTCTTGACGAGCATGAGCAGCTTGCCGAGCTGCCCGCGGCCATGGAGCTCTCGCAGCCGCTCGCGGTGCAGCTTGACCTGCCCGCCGAGCTCGATCTGGTCGCCGGTCATCGTGAACTCGATGCCTGCGTCCTCGATGAGCTTCTCGGCGGCCGGGACGAAGTCGCTGCTGTTGCTGTGGAGCTCCTCGTCGAACCGCCACGGCTGCGGGCCGCGGTAGTAGTCGCCGTCGATCGGCGGATAGCCCGGCTGGCCGGTGTCCGAGAAGCCGTTCTTCTTCTTGTCCCACGTGGCCTTTCCGCCGCGGTCGCGCCAGCGGTAGACGTGGTAGTGCGGCGCGTTGTGGCCTGCCTGATTGTGGTCGCTCAGGTCCACGTCGATGATGACGCGCTCCTCCGCGTGCCCCGGCTGCTGCGGCGGCAGCAGGGCGTGGAAGCGGTATTGATAGATCCGGCCGGTCGCGATATCGATCTTCATCTCCGGCGCCCCCAGCGGGTAATCCCTGGCGTCGTCGTCGGGGGTGTCGCGCCAGCGCGGCAGGATGTCATGCTCGTAGGCGAGGCTCTCGTCGTCGAAGCGGCCGGCCACCTCGTCGGGGATGAGCTCGCGGATCGCGCCCGGGGAGAAGCCGAGCACCTCCATGGTCTCGATCAGCTGATCCGGCGACTTCACGCGCATCTGGTGCAGGAGCAGCGACTTGTCGCGCAGCGGCGCCTCGCGCTCCTTCATCGACGCGAGGATGCTCTCGGCGTTGTCGAGCAGGGCGTGGAGGATCTCGGGATCGAGCGCGTAGCCGCGCTGGTAGAACTTGAGCGCGCGGCCGAGGTTCCACGGCGCCTGGCGCAGGTGCTCGACGACCGCGCTCTGCCGGTCCTCGACCGACGCCGGGGGGCCGGGATCGGCGACGAAGCGCAGCCTGCCGAGGAGCTGATCCTCGATGCCGCCGATCGGGTCGACCACGAAGCCGTTCTCGTCGACGTAGATCGCGTTCATGCGGAAGTCGCGCTTCTGCGCGTCGGCCATGACGTCGAACGGGACCAGCGCGCTGGCGCTGTCGCCGGCGGTGATGTCCACCACGTTATCGCCGCTCCCGACCTGGAGCAGGCGCAGATTGGGGACGGTGCTGACCGAGAGGAACCTCAACGAGGGGTGGCTCTGCAGCGCCTCCTCGAGCATCCACATGGGCATGTTCGTCTTGAGATCGACGTCCCTGGGCTCGATGCCGCTGAGGGCGTCGCGCACCGCGCCTCCGACGATGTAGACGTCGAAGCCGTAGGTATTGATGAGCGCGATCAGGTCATGGACATGGTGGGTGGCTCCGACCGGGGTGTCGAGGAGGGACGCGCCGATGGGCGGGCTCGGGTCGGGCGCGGCGCCGTCGGTCGTCGTGTTCGGTGACCTCTTCTGGGCGAGGATCGCATGAGTCTTGAGCTCACGGTCCATGAGCCGCGGGCGGAAATAAGAAGTTCCTCCGGAGTTCTCCTCCACGAATTTGTCGAACGGCTTCTCGCCGCGCTTCGCCGCGTCAATCCCGGCGAAGTCCAGGAGCGGCGTCAGGATGCCGTTGTCGTTGGTGGCGAAATGAGGCACCGCGGTCGCGCCGCCCTCGCTGGCGCGCTCGGAGAAGAAGGCGTCGGCGAGCATGCTGCGATCGGCGCTTCCCTTCTTCTCCCCGACCGACTTCTTCGTCAGCTCATCGAACCCCTGGTCGTACTCGTCTATGTCGCCGCGCTGGCCGCGGTCGCGCCGGATGCCGTACCAGGGGATCGTCGTTGTCCCATCGGACGTGGTGAACGTGCTCCCGAGGATGTCGTCGTGCTGGAACAGCTCTCCGATATTGATGTTGGCGAGGCGCAGGTCCGTGATCTTCTCCTTGCGGATCAACGACTCCAGCTGATCGCGGATGTCCCTCCTGGCGGGCGACAGCTGGTCGCGCGGCGTCAAGAGATCTTCGACCAGGTTGGAGTCGACCACCAGCGAGGTCGACGTGAGCGGCGGCGACAGCGCCGGGTCCGAGAGGCGCTCGGCGTGGCGGACCAGGTGCTCGATGATCCCGCGGGTGTTGGCGACCTTGCCCTTGTCCATGGCGCGCGCGAGCATGCCGGCGAACGCGCGCTGGCCGATCGATCGCTCGACGATCTTGAGCTCGTCGCTGGTGACCCAGCGTCCCTCCTTGCCCCGCTTGGCGACCGCCTGCGGTGCCTCCTCGTCGCGCGTCGGCGGTGGCGGAGGGTCGCGCAGGGCCGGGAGATCGACGCCCGGCATCTTCTCGAGCGAGTCGAGGGCGCCAAGCGCCTTGGCGACGTCGAAGGCCAGCCTGCGCTTCTCGCCTGTGTACGGCTCAAGCACCTTCTTGAACCACTTCAGCGCGTTCTTGCTCTCGCGGGAGCTGTCCTTCGCGCTCAGGAACAGCGCGAACGAATTCAAGCTCAACGACTCCTGTGCCAGGAGCTCGCTGAGCGCGCGCTGCACCGTGTCATCGGTGAAGCGCTCTAGCAGCTTATCCTGCAGCCCCTTGTACTGCGGCATACCCCAGATCCAATCGGGGATGGACTGCTCCGCAGGCGTGTTGCGAGCGGGCTTCTTGAAATTGCCCTGCTTCTGCGGTTTGCGCTGCTTCTTCTCGTGCTTCTGCGGATCTGGAGGGGGGGCGTGCTGTGGGGCTCTCGGCTCCGCCGCGGCGGGAGGCGCCTTGCCGTCCTTGTCGGCGTCGTTGCCTCGGCTGATCGTACGGCGGCCCTGGTCCCGCTTGAGCGTGCGCACGACGAGCTTGACGTGCGCTGCGAGCTGCTGCTGCAGCTCGCCGGGGGGCAGGCGGCCCACGCCGGGGTGGAACAGCAGCCACTTCTCGACGATCTCCTCGGCGAGCCGCTTGGCGGCGGGCAGCTCGATGGGCAGGATGTCCAGGAGCTGCGGGAGGAGCCTCGCTCCGATGGTGTCGTCCACGAGGCGCTCCACCTCGTTCAGGTGCTGCTGTGGGACGCGCTCCTGGAGGGCTCGGTACAGCCCTGACGAGTTGCGCTGGACGCTCCCGGGATCGAGGCTGGCCCCGTCCTGCTTCACGGGAGCTCCCGCGAGCAGGTCGGCCGTGTCCGCGCCGTCGTGCGCGGTCCCGGACGGTTCGCGCGATGCGCGGTGCGCCGGAGCTCTCTGCTCGGCGGAGGTGCCCGGGGCCGGGGCGCGCGGCGGGGGGTAGGTTCCGAGGGTGACCACCTCGAAGAGCCTCGGCATGTCGGCCTTGGGCACCCGGATGGGGAACGACTGCCCCCACGACTGGACGGGCACGATGAAGGCGTCGCCGTCGACCGTGATCTCGCCGTCGATCGCGAAATGGTGCCGGCTCTCGGCTTCGCCCTTGCGGAGCGGCGCGACGGTCGCGGGAGCGTGAGGCTTCGCGTCGCCGCCGTCGCGGTGCCGCTTCGCCGCTTCCCAGAGCGCCTTGCCGTTCGCGATGGTCGCCACGGCGAACCCTGATCGATCCGTGCGCCCGAGCGTCTCGTTGATGCGCGTGACGTCGCCCTCGGAGAGCCCGCCGCTCTTGACCGTGACCTCCGCCCCGAGCGCGTCGCTCATGAGGGATGCGATCGAGCTCGCCGAGAGGAGCATATCGCCCTGCGCCGCCGCGACGCCGGGCTGTTTGGCGCCGTCGGTTCGCTCCCCGTGCTGCGCGACGGCGTCCTGTCCGAGGAGCTCGACCAGGCCTCGGGAGAGCAGGTGATCGAGGAGGTGGCGATCCAGCTGTTGCCGGTCCGTCGCTTTGGTCAGGCCGCCGCGCTTCGCCCCGGCCGTCTTGAGCCCGTTGACGAGCGGCCGTGTCGGAGCCGGGCCGAGGGCGCGCGGGATCTCTCCGGTCATCACGCGCCGGAGGATGTCGAGGTCTTCGCTGAGCACCGCCCTGCCCGGATCCGGCTGCGCGCCGAGCTCGCGGGCCCCGGGCGCCTGCGCGAGCCGGCCGAGCAGCCGGCCGGTGAACAGCGCGACGACCAGGTGCGAGGTGGTGGCGAGATCGCCCTTCAGCATCGTGTAGAGGGCGCTGCTCAGGCCGCAGCTGCTGAAGGCGGATTGCGACAGCGACGCGGGGTTCTCGATGAGCTCGCGCAGCCTGTTCACGATCGCGCGGTCGACGTTCAGCGACTCGAGCAGGCCTGCCAGGCTGTTCGCGGCCTGCTGTCTGACTTTGTCGTTCGCCGGGCCGGACCACGCGCGGCTCTGCTCTTCGAGCGAGCTGACCAGCTCGTCGAGCGTCCTGCCTTGGCGCTGTGAGCTCGGCTCGACCTGCGCGCTGTCGGCGTGCGGCCGCGCATCGGCGGCGACGTTCTCGCCGTCCAAGGTGGGGTTATAGCCTGCCAGCACGCTCGCCGGCGCTTTGGGGCGCTGCGCGGTGTCCGTCGGGGCATCACCGGGCTCGTTGTCCGAGCGCTGCTGGCCATCCTGGAGCTCTTGAGGCGGCTGGGTGCGGGGGCCGAGGAGCTCGTGGAGCGCGTCTTTCCCTCGTTGCTTCAGGTCCTGCTCGAAGCTGTCGGCGCGGTCCTTGAGGGTCTTTGCCCAGTCGCCTCCGAGCTTGCCGAGGTCGACGGTGCGGGCGTTCTTGGTGCTCTCGTCGCCGATCTTGTCCTGCTTGAGGCCGCCGACGCTGGAGATGGGATTGGCGGTCTTCTCGGTGGAGCGCCAGTTGTGGACGTAGCCGACGGTGCTGGGCGCGCCTGGGCCTGTGGTCTCCATGCCGATCTGGAGCGCGCCGGGCCTGCCCGGCTTGGGCGGTCGGTAGCCGATGAACATGTGGCCGTGGGCGCCGTCGGGCAGGATGACGTCGCCGTTGAAGTCCTTGAGGCCGAGTCCGCCGACGGCGAGGTTGATGCCGTAGAGCTCGGTGTCATCGAGCTTGGCGAGGAGGGCGGCGCCCTGGCCGCCCTGCTCCTTGAACTTGCCATCTCCGAGCGCGACGTGGTGGGTGCCGACGAAGCGCTTGAACACGCCGGGTTTGGGCTTGCCGTTCTTGTCGGTGATGCCGAGGTGCTCCGTGAGCGCGTACGGCGCGCTGCCCGCAGGGATCTGGACGTTGACGCGGCCGCCGTGCGACAGGAGCTTGGCGACGGGCGTGTCGTCGACCGGGACATAGCTCTTGGAGGTGCCGTCGTAGATCTCGGCGCCTTCCTGGAGCAGGTGGAAGACGTTCTTGAGCACCTCGAGCGACTGCCCGTGCCGCTCGACGACCTCGTCCTTCGAGAGCTGCTTGCCCTTGGTGAAGGTCAGGGAGTTGACGAGCGTCTTCGGGGCCAGCACGGCGCCCTTGCCGATGGCCTCGGTGGCCGCGTCGTTGGGCTCGGTGTACTCGAGGGTCTTCGACCATTCCTCCACGATGCCCTGGTCGATGAGCCTCTTGAGCTCCTCTCGCCTGGCCGCATCGGTCGTGTGCCTCGCCTCCATGGACAGGGCCACTGCCGCCGGAGGCGTGCCCTCGAAGCGCTTGCCGGCCTCGCCGCCGTTCATCTGGCGCGAGACGTAGCTGGCGAGCACGACCTTGCTCGCCTTGTGGAGCTTGTGGAAGCCGCGGAACCGCTCGGGGTTCTTGCTCGGATCGTCCGACAGGTACTGCTCGATCTGCTCGTGCGTGAGCATGCCCGAGGCGTTGAGCCAGCTCTGCCCCTGGGGGGTGGAGGAGAGCTGCTCGAAGGCGCTCCACTCGGCGTCGCTGAGCAGCGGCCCCTTGGGGAAGCGCCCTCCGAGCCGCTCCTTGGCCGTCGCGGGGTCGGGGGGGAAGCCGCTGCTGCCCAGCGGGCCCTGGATGGCGAAGAGGCCGTGCTTGGCCCGATCACGGCTCATCATGCCGGTGTCGGTGCGCCAGAGGGTGTTCTTGACGGCCTTGTCGACGATCCAGGTCACCTCCTCGACGGGCGTGGAGGTCTCCGGATCCGGCGCTCTCTCCGACGGCGGCTCTTCCTCGATCTCGTCGAGCTGCGATTGCGGGTCGGCCGCCGCATCTCCGCTGCTCGAAGCGGGGTTGTACCCGGCCAGCATGTCCGCCGGGGCATCACCGGGCTCGTTGTCCGAGCGTTGCCGGCTGTCCTGGAGCTCTTGGGGCGGCTGGGTGCGGGGGCCGAGGAGCTCGTGGAGCGCGTCTTTTCCTCGCTGCTTCAGGTCCTGCTCGAAGCTGTCGGCGCGGGCCTTGAGGGTCGTGGCCCAGTCGCCGCCGAGCTTGCCGAGGTCTACGGTGCGCGCGTTCTTGGTGCTCTCGTCGCCGATCTTGTCCTGCTTGAGGCCGCCGACGCTGGAAATGGGATTGGCGGTCTTCTCGGTGGAGCGCCAGTTGTGGACGTAGCCGACGGTGCTGGGCGCGCCCGGGCCGGTGGTCTCGAGCCCGATCTGGAGCGCGCCGGGCCTGCCCGGCTTGGGCGGGCGGTAGCCGATGAACAGGTGGCCGTGGGCGCCGTCGGGCAGGATGACATCGCCGTTGAAGTCCTTGAGGCCGAGGCCGCCGACGGCGAGGTTGATGCCGTAGAGCTCGGTGTCGTCGAGCTTGGCGAGGATGGCGGCGCCCTGGCCGCCCTGCTCCTTGAACTTGCCCTTGCCGAGCGCGACGTGGTGTGTCCCGAAGGCGCGCTTGAACACGCCGGGCGCGGGGTTGCCGTGCTCGTCGGTGATGCCGAGGTGCTCTGTGAGCGCGTACGGAGCGCTGCCGGGGGGGATCTGGATGTTGACGCGGCCGCCGTGCGACAGGAGCTTGGCGACGGGCACGTCGTCGACCGGGACATGGCTCTTGGAGGTGCCGTCGTAGATCTCGGCGCCTGCCTGGAGCAGGTGGAAGACGTTCTTGAGCACCTCGAGCGACTGTCCGTGCCTGTCGACGACCTCGTCCTTCGAGAGCTTCTTGCCCTCCTTCGGGTCGAGCACGGCGCCCTTGTCGATGGCGGTGCTCGCATCGTCGTTGGGCTCGGTGTGCTCGAGGGTCTTCGACCATTCTTCCACGATGCCTCGGTCGATGAGCCTCTTGAGCTCTTCTCGCCTGGCCGCATCGGTCGTGTGCCTCGCCTCCATGGACAGGGCCACTGCCGCCGGAGGCGTGCCCTCGAAGCGCTTGCCGTGCTCGCCGCCGTTCATCTGGCGCGAGACGTAGCTGGCGAGCACGACCTTGCTCGCCTTGTGGAGCTGGTGGAAGCCGCGGAACCGCTCGGGGTTGTCGCTCGGGTCGCTCGACAGGTACTGCTCGACCTCATCGTGCGTGAGCATGCCGGAGGCGTTGAGCCAGCTCCGTCCTTCGGGGGTGGAGGAGAGCTGCTCGAAGGCGCTCCACTCGGCGTCGCTGAGCAGCGGCCCCTTGGGGAAGCGCCCTCCGATCTGCGTCTTGGCCTCCCCGGGATCGCGCGGGAGGCCGCCGCTGGTCAGCTGGGCGGCGAGCTTGGGGAGACCGCGCTTGGCCAGCTCGCGCTTCACGATGCCCGTATCGGGCCGCCAGAGGGTGTTCTTGACGGCCTTGTCGACGATCCAGGTCACCTCCTCGACGGGGGTGGAGGTCTCCGGATCCGGCGCTCTCTCCGACGGCGGCTCCGGCTCCTCCTCGATCTCGTCGAACTGCGCTTGCGGGTCGGCCGCCGCATCCCCGCTGCTCGAAGCGGGGTTGTACCCGGCCAGCATGTCCGCCGGGTCATCACCGGGCTCGTTGTCCGAGCGCTGCTGGCTGTCCTGGAGCTCCTGGGGCGGCTGGGTGCGGGGGCCGAGGAGCTCGTGGAGCGCGTCTTTGCCCTTCTCCGCCAGCTCTTGCTCGAACCGCTCGGCGCGGTCCTTGAGGGTCTTTGCCCAGTCGCCGCCGAGCTTGCCGAGGTCGACGGTGCGCGCGTTCTTGGTGCTCTCGTCGCCGATCTTGTCCTGCTTGAGCCCACCGACGCTGGAGATGGGGTTGGCGGTCTTCTCGGTGGAGCGCCAGTTGTGGACGTAGCCGACGGTGCTGGGCGCGCCCGGGCCGGTGGTCTCCATGCCGATCTGGAGCGCGCCGGGCCTGCCCGGCTTGGGCGGTCGGTAGCCGATGAACATGTGGCCGTGGGCGCCGTCGGGCAGGATGACGTCGCCGTTGAAGTCCTTGAGGCCGAGTCCGCCGACGGCGAGGTTGATGCCGTAGAGCTCGGTGTCATCGAGCTTGGCGAGGAGGGCGGCGCCCTGGCCGCCCTGCTCCTTGAACTTGCCATCTCCGAGCGCGACGTGGTGGGTGCCGACGAAGCGCTTGAACACGCCGGGTTTGGGCTTGCCGTTCTTGTCGGTGATGCCGAGGTGCTCCGTGAGCGCGTACGGCGCGCTGCCGGCGGGGATCTGGACGTTGACGCGGCCGCCGTGCGACAGGAGCTTGGCGACGGGCGTGTCGTCGACCGGGACATAGCTCTTGGAGGTGCCGTCGTAGATCTCGGCGCCTTCCTGGAGCAGGTGGAAGACGTTCTTGAGCACCTCGAGCGACTGCCCGTGCCGCTCGACGACCTCGTCCTTCGAGAGCTGCTTGCCCTTGGTGAAGGTCAGGGAGTTGACGAGCGTCTTCGGGGCCAGCACGGCGCCCTTGTCGATGGCCTCGGTGGCCGCGTCGTTGGGCTCGGTGTACTCGAGGGTCTTCGACCATTCTTCCACGATGCCCTGGTCGATGAGCCTCTTGAGCTCCTCTCGCCTGGCCGCATCGGTCGTGTGCCTCGCCTCCATGGACAGGGCCACCGCCGCGGGCGGGGTGCCCTCGAAGCGCTTGCCGTCCTCGCCGCCGTTCATCTGGCGCGAGACGTAGCTGGCGAGCACGACCTTGCTCGCCTTGTGGAGCTTGTGGAAGCCGCGGAACCGCTCGGGGTTCTTGCTTGGATCGTCCGACAGGTACTGCTCGATCTGCTCGTGCGTGAGCATGCCCGAGGCGTTGAGCCAGCTCTGCCCCTGGGGGGTGGAGGAGAGCTGCTCGAAGGCGCTCCACTCGGCGTCGCTGAGCAGCGGCCCCTTGGGGAAGCGCCCTCCGAGCCGCTCCTTGGCCGTCGCGGGATCGGGGGGGAAGCCGCTGCTGCTCAGCGGGCCCTGGATCGCGAAGAGGCCGTGCTTGGCCCGATCACGGCTCATCATGCCGGTGTCGGTGCGCCAGAGGGTGTTCTTGACGGCCTTGTCGACGATCCAGGTGACCTCCTCGACGGGAGTGGAGGTCTCCGGATCCGGCGCTCTCTCCGACGGCGGCTCCGGCTCTTCCTCGAGCTCGTCGAGCTGCGCTTGCGGGTCGGCCGCCGCATCCCCGCTGCTCGAAGCGGGGTTGTACCCGGCCTGCAGCTCCGCCAGAGCTTGCACTTGAGCGGAGGTGGTCGGGGACGGCGCTCGCGGCGGGAGAGCGGTGCCGTAGGTGATGGCCGCGAAGACCTTCGGCATGTCCTCCTTGTTCACCCGCAGGGGGAAGGTGCGGCCCCAGGACTGGAGCGGCACCAGGAAGGAGTCGCCTTGGTCGATGATCGGCCCGTCGATCGGGGCATGGTGGAGCGCGATCGTGGCGGGCTCGCCGCGCTGCGCGACGTCGCCGGGAGCGTGAGGAGCCGTGGAGCTGGCCTCATGCTGCTTCGCTGTGCTCCAGAGCGCCTTGCCGTCGTTTACAGTGGCGATCGCAAACCCTGCCTTGTCTGTCTGCTGCAGGGCCTCATTGATGCGCGCGACGTCGTAGTCCCCGGGGGATCTGCCGGTGGCGACGGTGGCGTTCGCACCGAGCGCCGAGTTGAAGAGTCTCGCGACGGAGTTCGCCGAGGCCAGCAGATCGCCCTGCGCCGCGGCGACGCCGGGCTGACGGGCGCCGTCGGTCTGCTGCTCGAGCTCCGCGAGGGCGTCGGGGCCGAGCATCTCGACGAGGCCGCGGGCGAGCAGATGGTCGAGGAGGTGGCTCTCCAGCGCCGCTCGGTCCGTGTCCTTCTTCAGCCTGTCGCGCTTGGCCTTGGCGGTCCGGAGGCCGTTGACGAGCGGCCTTGTCGGAGCCGGGCCGAGCGCTTGCGGGACATCTCCTGTCATCACGCGCCGGACGAGGTCCAGGCTGTCGCTGAGCGCCCCCGTGCCCGAGCCCTGCGGTCGCGAGGAGCCGGCCGCAGGGGAATCCGCGAACTTGCCGAGCGGCTTGCCGGTGAAGAGCGCCGCGACCAGGTGGGAGGTGGTGGCGAGATCGTTCTTCAGCGTCGGGTAGAGGATGCCGGTGAGCGCGCAGTTGGTGAAGGCAGACTGCGAGAGCGAGGCGGGATTCTGGATGAGCTCGCGCAGCCTGTCGATGACCGAAGGGCGCACGTTCTGTCGCTGGAGCAGCCCGGTCAGGAGCCGTATGGCGTCCTTCTTGTTCTCGTCGGTGGCCGGTTGCGACCATGCGCGGCTCTGCTTGTCCAGCTCGTCGAGCAGCTCGTCGAGCGTTTTGCCTGAGTTCTGGGCGCTTGGCTCGACCTTGGCAGTGCCTCCGGCGCTGGCCGGCGTGGGGGAGGGGGTCGCGCCCGGCGCTGCGGCTCCGGCGAGCGCATCGCCCGAGCGGCCCACGCCGTCGTCCTGGAGCTCCTGAGGCGGCTGGGTGCGGGGGCCGAGGAGCTCGTGGAGCGCGTCTTTGCCCTTTTCTGCCAGCTCTTGCTCGAACTGGTCGGCGCGGTCCTTGAGGGTCGTGGCCCAGTCGTTGCCGAGCTTGTTCAGGTCGACGGTGCGAGCGTTCTTGGTGCTCTCGTCGCCGATCTTGTCCTGCTTGAGGCCGCCGACGCTGGAAATGGGATTGGCGGTCTTCTCGGTGGAGCGCCAGTTGTGGACGTAGCCGACGGTGCTGGGCGCGCCCGGGCCGGTGGTCTCGAGCCCGATCTGGAGCGCGCCGGGCCTGCCCGGCTTGGGCGGGCGGTAGCCGATGAACAGGTGGCCGTGGGCGCCGTCGGGCAGGATGACGTCACCGTTGAAGTCCTTGAGGCCGAGGCCGCCGACGGCGAGGTTGATGCCGTAGAGCTCGGTGTCGTCGAGCTTGGCGAGGATGGCGGCGCCCTGGCCGCCCTGCTCCTTGAACTTGCCCTTGCCGAGCGCGACGTGGTGTGTCCCGAAGGCGCGTTTGAACACGCCGGGCGCGGGGTTGCCGTGCTCGTCGGTGATGCCGAGGTGCTCCGTGAGCGCGTACGGAGCGCTGCCGGGGGGGATCTGGATGTTGACGCGGCCGCCGTGCGACAGGAGCTTGGCGACGGGCACGTCGTCGACCGGGACATGGCTCTTGGAGGTGCCGTCGTAGATCTCGGCGCCTGCCTGGAGCAGGTGGAAGACGTTCTTGAGCACCTCGAGCGACTGTCCGTGCCTGTCGACGACCTCGTCCTTCGAGAGCTTCTTGCCCTTCTTCGGGTCGAGCACGGCGCCCTTGTCGATGGCCTCGGTGGCCGCGTCGTTGGGCTCGGTGTGCTCGAGGGTCTTCGACCATTCCTCCACGATGCCTCGGTCGATGAGCCTCTTGAGCTCTTCTCGCCTGGTCGAGTCGGTCGTGTGCCTGGCCTCCATGGACAGGGCGACTGCCGCCGGAGGCGTGCCCTCGAAGCGCTTGCCGTGCTCGCCGCCGTTCATCTGGCGCGAGACGTAGCTGGCGAGCACGACCTTGCTCGCCTTGTGGAGCTGGTGGAAGCCGCGGAACCGCTCGGGGTTGTCGCTCGGGTCGCTCGACAGGTACTGCTCGATCTCATCGTGCGTGAGCATGCCGGAGGCGTTGAGCCAGCTCTGCCCCTGCGGTGTGGAAGAGAGCTGCTCGAAGGCGCTCCACTCGGCGTCGCTGAGCAGCGGCCCCTTGGGGAAGCGCCCTCCGATCTGCGTCTTGGCCTCCCCGGGATCGCGCGGGAGGCCGCCGCTGGTCAGCTGGGCGGCGATCGTGGGGAGGCCGCGCTTCGCCTTCTCGCGGCTCATGAGCCCCGTGTCGGGCCGCCAGAGGGTGTTCTTGACGGCCTTGTCGACGATCCAGGTCACCTCCTCGACGGGGGTGGACGTCTCCGGATCCGGCGCTCTCTCCGACGGCGGCTCCGGCTCTTCCTCGATCTCGTCGAACTGCGCTTCTGGGTCGGCCGTCGCATCGCCGCTGCTCGCAGCGGGGTTGTACCCGGCCAGCATGTTCACCGACGCATCACCGGGCGGCTCGCGTCGCTCGCTGTTCCGCGGTTCCTGCTCGGGTCCTCCCGACCGCTGCTGGGCGTCCTGGAGCTCTTGAGGCGGCTGGGTGCGGGGACCGAGGAGCTCGTGGAGCGCGTCTTTGCCCTTTTCCGCCAGCTCTTGCTCGAACCGCTCGGCGCGGTCCTTGAGGGTCTTTGCCCAGTCGCCGCCGAGCTTGCCGAGGTCGACGGTGCGGGCGTTCTTGGTGCTCTCGTCGCCGATCTTGTCCTGCTTGAGGCCGCCGACGCTGGAGATGGGATTGGCGGTCTTCTCGGTGGAGCGCCAGTTGTGGACGTAGCCGACGGTGCTGGGCGCGCCCGGGCCGGTGGTCTCCATGCCGATCTGGAGCGCGCCGGGCCTGCCCGGCTTGGGCGGTCGGTAGCCGATGAACATGTGGCCGTGGGCGCCGTCGGGCAGGATGACGTCGCCGTTGAAGTCCTTGAGGCCGAGTCCGCCGACGGCGAGGTTGATGCCGTAGAGCTCGGTGTCATCGAGCTTGGCGAGGAGGGCGGCGCCCTGGCCGCCCTGCTCCTTGAACTTGCCATCTCCGAGCGCGACGTGGTGGGTGCCGACGAAGCGCTTGAACACGCCGGGCTTGGGCTTGCCGTTCTTGTCGGTGATGCCGAGGTGCTCCGTGAGCGCGTACGGCGCGCTGCCGGCGGGGATCTGGACGTTGACGCGGCCGCCGTGCGACAGGAGCTTGGCGACGGGCGTGTCGTCGACCGGGACATAGCTCTTGGAGGTGCCGTCGTAGATCTCGGCGCCTTCCTGGAGCAGGTGGAAGATGTTCTTGAGCACCTCGAGCGACTGCCCGTGCCGCTCGACGACCTCGTCCTTCGAGAGCTGCTTGCCCTTGGTGAAGGTCAGGGAGTTGACGAGCGTCTTCGGGGCCAGCACGGCGCCCTTGTCGATGGCCTCGGTGGCCGCGTCGTTGGGCTCGGTGTACTCGAGGGTCTTCGACCATTCCTCCACGATGCCCTGGTCGATGAGCCTTTTGAGCTCCTCTCGCCTGGCCGCATCGGTCGTGTGCCTCGCCTCCATGGACAGGGCCACTGCCGCCGGAGGCGTGCCCTCGAAGCGCTTGCCGGCCTCGCCGCCGTTCATCTGGCGCGAGACGTAGCTGGCGAGCACGACCTTGCTCGCCTTGTGGAGCTTGTGGAAGCCGCGGAACCGCTCGGGGTTCTTGCTCGGATCGTCCGACAGGTACTGCTCGATCTGCTCGTGCGTGAGCATGCCCGAGGCGTTGAGCCAGCTCTGCCCCTGAGGTGTGGAGGAGAGCTGCTCGAAGGCGCTCCACTCGGCGTCGCTGAGCAGCGGCCCCTTGGGGAAGCGCCGTCCGAGCCGCTCCTTGGCCGTCGCGGGATCGGGGGGGAAGCCGCTGCTGCCCAGCGGGCCCTGGATCGCGAAGAGGCCGTGCTTGGCCCGATCACGGCTCATCATGCCGGTGTCGGTGCGCCAGAGGGTGTTCTTGACGGCCTTGTCGACGATCCAGGTGACCTCCTCGACGGGGGTGGAGGTCTCCGGATCCGGCGCTCTCTCCGACGGCGGCTCCGGTTCTTCTTCGATCTCGTCGAGCTGCGCTTGCGGGTCGGCCGCTGCATCCCCGCTGCTCGCAGCGGGGTTGTACCCGGCCAGCATGTCCGCGGGGTCGCTGGTCTTGCCCTCACCGAGCTGTTTCGGGTCGTCCGCGCTCGCCGCTTTCTCCGAGGAGAGGTCGCGGACGATCGTTCGCTCCGGCCGGGGCTGGCCAGGTCTCTCCGGCGCCTTCCCTGGAGCGCTTTGCGTCGTTCCAGCTTCCGGGCGAGGACTCGAGGCCTCCGGCGTCTTGGCCGTCATCTGCTCCGGTGCGTCACCGGGCATCTCGCGGGGCTCGTTGCCCTTGGGGGCTTGCTCGGCCCCGCGCTGCCGCTGATCCGAGCGGCTCTGCCCGGGGTCCTCCGCGCCTCGCTTCGGGTCGGACGCGGCGTCGCCCGGCGGATCGCGGCGATCGCCGGCACGCGAGCCTCGCTCGGATCGATCCGACCCGTCGGACGACTCGTCGTCGGCCCCGTCGGACGACTCGTCGTCGGACCCGTCGGACGACGCGTCGGGGGCGCGCGGCGCGGTATCCTCGGTGTCCGGCGGCGGAATGTCGCGCGGGCCGACGAGATTCTTGATCGCCTCTGTCGGGTTTTCCTTCGCGTCTTGCTCGAACTGGTCCGCTCGGTCCTCGAGGGTCCCTCTCCAATCGTCCCCGAGCTTGCGCAGGTCCACGGTGCGGGCGTTCTTGCCCTTCTCGTCGCCGATCTTGTCCTGCTTGAGGCCGCCGACGCTGGAGATGGGGTTGGCGGTCTTCTCGGTGGAGAGCCAGTTGTGGACGTAGCCGACGGTGCTGGGCGCGCCCGGGCCGGTGGTCTCGAGGCCGATCTGGAGCGCGCCAGGCCTGCCCGGCTTGGGCGGGCGGTAGCCGATGAACAGGTGGCCGTGAGCGCCGTCGGGCAGGATGACGTCGCCGTTGAAGTCCTTGAGGCCGAGCCCGCCGATGGCGAGGTTCATGCCGTAGAGCTCGGTGTCGTCGAGCTTGGACTTCACCATGGCGACGCGTCCGCCCTCCTCCTTGAATTTGCGCTTGCCGAGCGCGACGTGGTGCGTCCCGTAGTCGCGCTTGAACACGCCGGTCTTGGGGTTGCCCTTCTCGTCGGTGATGCCGATGAACTCCGTCAGCGCGTAGGGCGGGCTGCCCGCGGGGATCTGGATGTTGACGCGGCCGCCGTGCGACAGGAGCTTGGCGACCGGCACGTCCTGGAGCGGGACATGGCTCTTCGAGCCGGCGTCGTAGATCTCGGCGCCGGCCTGGAGCAGGTGGAAGGTGTTCTTGAGCACCTCGATCGACTGCCGGTGCCGGTCGAGCGCCTCGTCCTTCGAGAGCGACTTGGGCTCTGCGCGCGTCAAGGTGTCCTTGACCGTCTTCGGAGCCAGCACGGCGCCCTTGTCCATGGCCGTGTTCGCGTCGTCGTTGGGCTCGGTATGCTCGAACGTCTTGGCCCATTCCTTGGCGATGCCCTGATCGATCTGCTTCTTGAGCTCGTCCCTCCTCGCCGGGTCGGTGGTGTGCCTCGCCTCCATGGACAGGGCCACCGCCGCCGGAGGCGTGCCCTCGAAGCGCTTGCCGTCCTCGCCGCCGTTCATCTGGCGCGAGACGTAGCTCGCCATGACGACCTTGCTCGGCTTGTGGAGCTTGTGGAAGCCGCGGAACTTCTCGGGGTTGTCGTTCGACAGGTACTCCTCGATTTGGTCGTGCGGGAGCATGCCCGAGGCTTTGAGCCAGGTCTGTCCCTCCGGGGTCGAGGAGAGCTGCTTGAAGGCGTCCCACTCGGCGTCGCTGAACAGCGTTCCCTTGGGAAAGCGCTTCCCGATCTCCTTCTTCGCGTTCACGGGGTTGGCGGGGAAGCCGCCGTGGCTCAGCGCGTCGCCGAGCTTCGGGAGGGCTCGCTTCGCCTCTCTGCGGCTTCGTTTCCCCGTGGGAGTCCTCCACTTGCTATCCTTGACGGCCTTGGCCGCGATCCACGTCACCTCACCGTCCTTCGCTGGGGCAGTCGTGGTGGACGAGCTTCCCGGCTGCGGTCCCGGGCGATCGCGCCCCGGCTGCTGGGAGCCCTGCCCCGCGGGCGGTGACTTCGAGCCCGAGGGGCTGGTGGGTGTCTTCTGCGCGGCGGAAGCGGGCTTTTGCGTGGGGGAGCTCTTGCCGCCGGTCTCGGTGGCCTTGGGGGAGGTCTGAGCTGACGTGCTGTCCTTGGGGGCGACCTCCTTGGGGGCGACCTCCTTGGGGGCGACCTCCTTGGGGGCGACCTCCTTGGGGGCGACCTCCTTGGGGGCGACCTCCTTGGGGGCGACCTCCTTCGGTGGCGCCGTTGGGGACGTCTCGCCGGGCTTGGGGGGTGAGCCTCCCTGCGTGGTAGCGGGCGTGCCCTGGGCGGCGGAAGCGGGCTTTTGCGTGGGGGAGCTCTTGCCGCCGGTCTCGGTGGCCTTGGGGGAGGTCTGAGCTGACGTGCTGTCCTTGGGGACGACCTCCTTGGGGGCGACCTCCTTGGGGGCGACCTCCTTGGGGGCGACCTCCTTCGGTGGCGCCGTTGGGGACGTCTCGCCGGGCTTGGGGGGTGAGCCTCCCTGCGTGGTAGCGGGCGTGCCCTGGGCGACGGAAGCGGGCTTTTGCGTGGGGGAGCTCTTGCCGCCGGTCTCGGTGGCCTTGGGGGAGGTCTGCGCTGACGTGCTGTCCTTGGGGGCGACCTCCTTGGGGGCGACCTCCTTGGGGGCGACCTCCTTCGGTGGCGCCGTTGGGGACGTCTCGCCGGGCTTGGGGGGTGAGCCTCCCTGCGTGGTAGCGGGCGTGCCCTGGGCGGCGGAAGCGGGCTTTTGCGTGGGGGAGCTCTTGCCGCCGGTCTCGGTGGCCTTGGGGGAGGTCTGCGCTGACGTGCTGTCCTTGGGGACGACCTCCTTGGGGGCGACCTCCTTCGGTGGCGCCGTTGGGGACGTCTCGCCGGGCTTGGGGGGTGAGCCTCCCTGCGTGGTAGCGGGCGTGCCCTGGGCGGCGGAAGCGGGCTTTTGCGTGGGGGAGCTCTTGCCGCCGGTCTCGGTGGCCTTGGGGGAGGTCTGAGCTGACGTGCTGTCCTTGGGGGCGACCTCCTTCGGTGGCGCCGTTGGGGACGTCTCGCCGGCCTTGGGCGACGTACCTCCCTGCGTCGTCGCGCTGGTGTTCCCCTGGGAAGCATTGCCCGGGAGCTGTGATGATGGGTTTGCGGGTGACGTGGAGCCCTGAGGAAGGCCGCTGTTGTTGGAGGGAGCGGATTGAGGCCTGACCGGGGGGGTCTGGGTGGCCTGAGGCGGATTGGCCGAGCTGCCGAGATTCGGAGGTGGCGTGTTGGGGCGTGGCGTGGAGCCCTGGGGAATGCCGCCGCCGGCAGGCGAGGATTGAGGCCTGACCGGGGGGGTCTGGGTGGCCTGAGGCAGATTGGCCGAGCTGCCGAGATTCGGAGGTGGCGTGTTGGGGCGTGGCGTGGAGCCCTGGGGAATGCCGCCGCCGGCAGGCGAGGATTGAGGCCTGACCGGGGGGGTCTGGGTGGCCAGAGGCGGATTGGCCGAGCTGCCGAGATTCGGAGGTGGCGTGTTGGGGCGTGGCGTGGAGCCCTGGGGAATGCCGCCGCCGGCAGGCGAGGATTGAGGCCTGACGGGGGGCTGCGGAGCTCCAGCGGTGGCAGGGGGCGTTCTGGAGCCGGGGAGCTCAGGGGACTGCGACCCGCCGCTGCCCGGCATCACGCTCTGGTTCGGAGGCACGTTGACCGGAGAGGCCGGCGGCCTGGGTGCTGCCGTGGGCGAGCTCGGCGCGGTGGTGGGCGCCTGGCCGACATGGGAGCCATTGTTCCCGCCCGTCGTGCTCCCGAACTGACTTCCCGAAGCCGTGGTCGTCGTGGTCGTCGGGCCGGGCGAGCTCGTTTGGCTCACGGTCTTGCGCGTGACGGGATCCCAGCCGGAGAAGGCGCCCGGCTTCGGGGTCGGCTTCGGGGCCGCGGCCTGGTTCACGGCGTCGGGCACGGCCGTGCTGCTGGACGGGGTGCTGCTGCTGGTCGAGGGGTGGGTGAAACGGCCTGAGCCCTTGATCTGGTTGCCCAGCCCCGACCGGACCCCGGTGGCTGGCGACGTCGAACGGCTCCGCGAGGACCTCATGAGCCATGATTGACGCGAAAATCATGCGTTGCCAAGCGCCTCGCCCCCGCGCCTCGCGGCGGGATACCCCGCGCCATGGCATCCTGCTCCGCCCGCTGCGCACCGCTTCGGCGCCGCGCCTGGATCGGCGAGCCCCGCGCCTCGGATCCGCAACGGCTCGCCCCATTGCGGCGCTCGCCCGTCGAAACGCCGCCGCGGATCCCGGCATGCGTTCAGGCGACGCGCGACAGGCCCCTCGATTGCGGTCACCCCGCCGACCAGGTAATCTACCTCTCGAATGCATCCGCCGGCGCGACGATTGTGCTGTAATATTCCGCGCTCGTGGGCGAGGCGAGTTGTTTCGCGCGGCGCTCTTGTGTACGAGGTTGGAGCGGCAGCGCTGGCCCATGAAGCCGTCGCGCAGGGCCAGGAGAGCGAGGATCCATGAGCATCACGACCATCGCCGTCACCGACTTCGGGCCTGCGACGGCGCCGCTGCCCGCGTTCGACGAGGAATCGACGGTGCAGAGCCTGCTCGTCTCTCCCGTCGAGGCCGCCTACCGCCATCGCCTGCCCCTCGTCGGGCGCACGGACGTGCACCCGCTCGTCCAGGCGGCGTACATGGCCTTCACCCAGCGCTACCCCCTCGTGCTCTCGCCCGACGTGATCTGGTTCTGCCTGGCCCGGGGGTTCACGCTCCACGTCGCCGCGAACGAGGAGCAGCGGCGCCAGGTCCTCCTCGAGGACGGCGACTTCGAGCTGAGGATCGACCGGCCGGATTTCACGCTCGGTCAGGTGAACCCGTGGCCCGTCGCGTTCTCGGATTTCTCCGCCCAGATCGCCGCGCGGGTCGGCAAGCTGCGGGAGCTCGTGACAGCCAGCTTCTCGACCACGGGACCGGTGGAGCGCGTGGCGTCGGAGCTCACGGTCATGACGCCGTTCGTGCCGCACTTCGAGTGGCAGCCGCCCTTCCCCGCGGACATGAGCTTTCCGAACCCCGGAATCCCGCGCATCTACCTGCTCGGCACGGCGGACGACTGGCGCTGGGTGCGCCACCGCGCGGCGGCGTTCGCCCCGTTCGGCGCGGAGCGCTGGACTCACGTCCTCCTGCCGGTGCTCGACCAGATCGTCGCCGCGGCGGAGGGCCGTCAGGATCCGGCGTTCTGGCGCGCCTTCTTCCGCTACGAGAACGCCGCGGACGAGCTCACCGGGTGGATCCACGTGCTCTTCCCCTACCTGCGCGCCTGGCCCGCCGACCACTTCGTCCCGAACACGGTCCTCGACGGCTGGCTCGAGCGGTGGCGGGCCGCGGAGGCCCGGCGCAACCCGCTCGCCGCGCTGGCGAAGCCGGAGGGGCCCGGGTTCGCTCGGCTCCCGCCCGGGCTGACCAGCGCGCCCTTGCGGTTCATCGACGAGCAGCGCCAGGAGCACGCCCTGGAGTTCGTCAGCGGTCTCATCGGCGTCACGCAGGACCAGCACTCCCTCGCGCTCATCCCGGAGTTCGTGTGGGCCGTCGTGCACGGAGAGCCCGAGCCCGCGGCCGAACCGCCCGCCGAAGCGCGCTGAGCGGGGCGGCGGCCGCTCGGCGAGCGCCGCGCCCGCCCCGTCGCAGCCGCACCCCGAACCTCCGCGCTACGCGAACCGCAGCGCGAGCCCGGCCGTCCCGCCCTCGACCACGATCTCCCGGTCCCTGCACCCCGGATCTTCCGCCATGCGCGCCGCGATCGGCGTGATCACCCGCTCCTCGATCACCCGCTTGAGCGGCCGCGCCCCGCGCCTCGGATCGAACCCCGCGTCGGCCAGCCAGGCCCGCGCCTCGGGCAGGACGCGGAGCCTCAGGTTGCGCCGCACGAGCCCGGTGCGCGCCTCGGCCTTGGCCAGCTCGAGATCCACGATCCTGAGCACGCTGTCCCGCCCGAGGCTCCGGAACTGCACCACGTGGTCGATGCGGTTCACGAGCTCCGGCCGGAAGTGCTCGCGCACGCTCGCCGGCGCCGCGCGCCGCGGGCCGGCCGCCGCCGGCGCGCCGCGCTCGCCGTCGTCGAAGCCGACCGGCGGCCGATCGGCGACGCCGAGGTTCGAGGTCATCACGATGAGCGCCATCCGGAAATCGACGTGGCGCCCGTCCTCGTCCGTCAGCCGGCCCTCGCCCAGGATCCCGAGCAAGAGGTCGAACACCTCGCGGTGGGCCTTCTCGATCTCGTCGAGGAGCACGAGCGACAGCGGCTCCTGCCGCACGCGCTGCGCGAGCGTCGTCGCGCCCGGCCCCGCCTCGAGCAGCCGCGCCGACGAGCCGGGGAGCCGGTACTCGCTCATGTCGAGCCGGATCATCCGCCCCTCGTCGCCGAACATCGACCGCGTGAGCTCCTTCGCGAGCTCCGTCTTGCCCACGCCCGTCGGGCCGACGAAGAGCAGCGTGCCGCACGGGCGCTCGGGGTCGTTCATGCCCGCCTTGAAGCGCGCGAGCACCCGCGCCGCGGTGTCGCACGCCTCGTCCTGCCCGATCACGCGCCGCTTGAGCCCGCGCGCGATGGCCTCGGCGCTCGCGGGGATCTCGTCGGCGATGAGCTCGATCGGCAGCCCCGAGTGGCGCGCGTAGGCCTCGGACACGTCCCGCGGGTAGAGCACGCGGCCAGCGTCCGCGCCCGCCCGCGCCTCCGCGCCCGCCCGCGCGCCGGCCTCCTGCGTGAGCCAGTCGAAGAAGCGGAACGCCTTGCCGGGGAAGAGCACGTCGCGCCGGAACATCGCGAGGTGCTGGACCAGCCGCTTCTTGCCCGCCGGGTGCAGCCGGACGCGCGCGTCCTTCCGCGCCTCGTACTCCGCGAGCAGCGCCGGCACCGCGGCCGGATCGGGCTCGCGCAGCCGGACGACCTGGAGGCACGCGACGAGCGAGGCCGCGCGGCGCTGGCACGCCTCGAGCTCCGGCTCGGTGCACTCCGCGATGAGGCTCACCTCGCCGCCCCGGAGCGCCGGCAGGAGCACGTCGCCGATCGACGCGCCGTCCGGCTGCGGGCGGAGCAGCGGCAAGAGCGCGCCGACGTGCAGGAGATCCCCCTCGTGCGACAGCTCGTCCACGAGCTTCAGACACCGCGCCTGCCACATGCCGAGATACGTCGTCCCGGCGAGCAGCCGGTCGGCCGAGGTGCTGAACAGGCCCGGCGACCGCGCGCGCGCCTTGTCCCTGCGCCACGCCGCGAACCGCCGCGCCAGCCGGTAAACCCAGGTCGTCTTGCCGACCCCCGGGCCGCCCACCAGCAGGATCGACGGCAGCGGCGCGCCCTTCGCGGCGTCGAGCCCCGGGAGCGCCTGCTCCAGCTCGTCCGAGTCGCCCACGGCGAGCGGGAGCCGCTGGCGCGCGGCCTTCTCGACCAGATCCTCGGCGACCGCGCGCAGCGTGGGGCGCTCGTCCGCCGCGCGCCGGCTGGAGCCCTCGGCGCGCGATGGCAGGCGCGGCGACCAGGGGCGCACGGTCTCGTCTCCCTCGCGGCGGAAATCGAAGAGCGACCGCGGCGACTCGCCGAGCAGCGCGCTCGTGACGAGCTGGCGGAGCACGTCGGGCGCAATCGAGAGATCCTCCAGGACCACGGACCAGCCGAAGCGCGGGAGCATCACCCGATATCCGCCCTCGGCGAGCTTGCTCGCGAGGTAGGTGAGCCGCAGCGGGATGCGGCGCCGGCCGACGACGGCCGCGCGCTTGACGGTGGTCTGCGGGTGAACGTCGACGCCGAGCGTGCGCACCTCGAACGGCTCGTCCCACAGATAGCGATCGAGATCGTCCTCGCCCGTCGCCACCCGCGCGTGCAGCTCTACCTCGAGCTTGCGCAGCACGTCCTCCTCGGAGGCGCCATAAGCGGACGGCGCCGGCCGGTCGAAGACGAATGCCCACGTTCGCAGGAGGATGCCGGTGAAGCGGCCGTCGTGGTGGGCGATGAGATAGACGCGGAGCGATTTCTTGGTCATACGGCGGCAGCGCTCAGGCGCAGCCGGAGCTCGCCAGCCTACCACACCCCGCCCCCGCGCCGGCGAGACGCCGAGACGACGCTGTCCGCGCTCCGCCGCAACTCCCCCCCGCCGCGCCGCGGGAGGGCGTCAAGATGGCTATTGCCTTCCAGGCCAGGCGAGGCCGCCGAAACACGCCTGACAGCCAGCTCAACTGCGTGCACCGTAGTGACAGCATGCGTCAAAACAGGCGCGCGCGACGATGCGGGAACAACTGGGCTGCAACATTCCGATGGTGCGGAGCTATGGAATCATCTACCCCCAGCGCTCACGAGGGGGTGTACAGTGACGCACATGCCGCAAAAGCCTTATCTCATGGTATCTCGCCGACGCGCGGTTCGAGCCGCGCTCTCTTTGTCCCTCTCGCTCGCGCCGCTCGCGGGGGCTGTACCCGCGAGCGCCGCGGTGCGGCAGCTGGACGGCACGCAGCTCCCCACGCCCGTCAGAGAGGCCGAGCTCGGCCTCGTGCGGGGCCGCGGGTTCCCGGAGAACGCCGTCACGCTCGACGGGCTCTTCATGTACCGGGGGGAGGACATCGATCCCGTGGCGGACGCGAGCACGGAGCCGGGCGTCTTCTCGCCGCTCTGCGGGTTCACGGGAGAGCTGGTGCTGCGCGGGGGCGGGTGCAAGGTCGCGTTCGGCTGGTACAACGCGACGGCGAGCGGCGTGCGCCCGCCGGACAACCAGATCTACGAGCTGATCCCCGCGGACACGTCGGTGGCGTTCCGGTGCGAGGACAACGACTTCTGCCCGCTGGCCACGATGATGACGACCCAGGCGGGGCAGCACGACTGGACGCCGACCCAGTTCTCGGCGGCCGACATCCGCAACGACCGGCGGTACCAGGGCGGCCTGGTCGGCTTCGCGCTCATCGGCAAGGCCGGCACCTACTGCACGCAGACGAAGTTCTCGCAGCGCGAGCTGAACACCGTCTGCACGAGCTGCACGCCGAACGAGCCGTGGGTGACGACGCTGATCTACACGTCGACCGCCTCACCCGATGCGTTCTATGTCGCCTTCGAGGACCTGCCCGTGACCCCGACGAGCTGGAAGGGGAGCCAGGGCGGGTACGAGAACGACGGCGACTTCAACGACTTCGTCTATTACATCACGGGAGTGACCTGCCAGGGCGGCGGCCAGATCTGCGACACGGGGCTGCAGGGCGCCTGCGCCGTGGGCAGGACGGGGTGCGCGACCGAGGGCGAGACCGAGTGCCTGAGGGTCCTCGAGCCCGGCGAGCAGAGCGAGCGCTGCGACAACATCGACAACGACTGCGACGGCCAGGTCGACAACGGCGAGGGGCTCTGCGCGGACGGCCTCGTGTGCAACCGCGGCTCGTGCGTGCCGTACTGCGGCCGCGGCGAGGTCGTCTGCGACCAGGGCTTCGTCTGCGAGGAGGGCCTCTGCGTGGAGCAGGCGTGCGTGGGCGTGGCATGCGAGGGCGGCCAGGTCTGTATCGGCGGCACCTGCGTGGGCGGGTGCGACGGCGTCATCTGCCCGGCGAACCAGGAGTGCCAGCTCGGGCGGTGCGTGGATCTCTGCGCCCAGATCGAGTGCGAGGACGGCGCGGTCTGCGAGCGCGGCATCTGCCAGTCGAACTGCGGCTGCCGCACCTGCCCCACCGGCAAGACGTGCGCGGCGGACGGCCGCTGCGTCGATGCCGGCTGCGAGGGCGTGACCTGCGCTGAAGGGCAGCTCTGCATCGGCGGGAGCTGCACCGACGCGTGCGCGGGCGTCGTCTGCCCCGGCAACGCGCCGTGCGTCCGCGGGGTCTGCGGCGATCCGCCGGTCAACGGCGGCGTCACGGCCTCGAGCGGGGGCCAGGACGGAGGCGGCCTGTTCCTGGACGATCCGCCGGATCTGACCTCCGGCGCGGGCGCTGGCGCGGGCGCGGGCGGCGGGGACGGCGGCTTCGTTCCCAAGCCCGACTCGTCCTGCGCCTGCCGCGCGGGCGCGACGTCCGAGGGCTCGCCGGCCCGGGTCGGCCTCCTCGGCCTCGGTCTCCTGCTCCTCGCCGGCCGCCGGCGCCGTTCGCGCGCCGCGCTGTAGAGGCCGCGCGGCGCGCCCCCGTCACCAGGCGGCGCGCGCCGCCATCGCGGCGACGAGGCCCGCCACGACCGCTGCCAGGAACCACGCGAGGCGCGCGCCGGGGGGCTCGCGCCCCGCGGCGCCGGCGGGCAGCGGGAACACCACCGACCGCACCCGCCGGGACTCCGCGTCGACCAGGAGCACGCCGTCGATGTCGAACGCGAGCCGGTACTCGAGCAGCTGCCGCCGCGTCGCGGGCGTATCGATGCGCGGCGCGAGCCGGCCTGTCTTCACCTCGGCGACATACCGCCTCTGGCCGTGCGCCACGAGGTAGTCGGCGCGGAGCCCGACGGTGATCGGCTCGCCGTCGATCTGGACTCCATAGGAGACCGCGACCTGCCGGCCAACGATGGTGTACCCGAGCTCGCGGAGGAGCGCCTCGGCGCGCGCCTCCCCCGCGGCGCCCTGCTCCCGGCAGCGCTCGATCCGGCGCCGCTGCCGGGCGCTCCGCCACGCGAGCCGGAGCGTCTGGACCAGCCCGAAGAAGAGCGCCGCGCCGGCCACGGCCAGGAGGAGCTCCGGCGGTATGTGGCGGAATTCCACGCAGCGTGCGTTTGCGCAGGAATCCGGATCTCGGGCCAAGTTTTGTGCGCACGGTTGTCCTCGGCCCGGCTGGCGCGCATGTCCGCACGCTCCTATTACAGTTTCACAAGAGGTATACCGCCTGCTCGCGCTCTGCCGTGGCTGCGCCGTGCGCCGAGCGTGCCCGGCTGGTCCGGTCAGGGATGCACATCCACCATTGGCGAGAGTTCCCGTATTATCCGGCCGAGGCCCGTTCCTCCGTGATCGATCTCGAGAGCAGACCTCGGTCGCAAGTGCGTGTGCTGACCGAGGTCGGCCGCGCGCTCGCGGTGGCGCGCTCCGCGCGCGAGATCCAGGAGACCGTCCTCTCGGCGGCGCGGCAGCTGAGCGGCGCCGGCAGGGCCGTGTTGATCCTGAACGACGACGAGGAGCGGCCGGTCGTCCGGTCCTCGCTGGGGCTCGACCCGGCGCTGTTCGCCGAGCTCCGCGGCCGCCCGCTGCCGAGCTTCGACGAGGGGGTCACGCGCGCGTTGCACGGCTCGGCCCATGTCGTCGCCGCTCCCTTGATCCTCCGCGACCGCGTCTCTGGCGTGCTCGCGGTCGAGCGCTTCCGCCAGGCCTCGGACGAGGATGCCTGGGTGCTCGCGGCGCTCGCCGATCAGGCCGCGGTGGCGCTCGCCAGCGCGGGCGGGCAGGCGCCTCCCGTGCCCTCGCCCGCGGCCCGGGGCGCGGCGGGCGAGGGCGCTGGCGAGGCCGCCGCGGGCGAGCTCGACGCGCGCGTGGAGGTGGACATACAGCGCGAGCGCTATCGCCTCCTCGCGCGAGCGGTCAAGGACCCGATCTGGGACTGGGATCTCCGGACGGACCAGGTCGAACGCAACGATACGTTTCATGAGGTCTTCCGCTACGCTCCCGAGCAGACGGCGCCCACGGGCGCCTGGTGGTTCAGCCGCCTGCTGCCCGAGGATCGCGATCGCGTGGCGCGCGGCTTCGAGGAGCTCCTCCGCGGCAGCGGCGACAGCTGGTCGGACCAATACCGCATCTACCGCGGCGACGGCTCCGTCGCCCACGTGTTCGATCGCGGGTCCGTGCTCCGCGACGCGCGCGGCGAGGCGATCCGCATGGTCGGGTTGACGGTCGACCTGAGCGAGCAGTTCCGGATCGAGAGCGCGCTCCAGGATCGAGAGGAGCGGCTCCGGCTCGCCACGTGGGCGGCGGACGTGGGCACGTGGAGGATCGACCTCACGACCCTCTTCGATACGAGGGACGCGAGCCTGAACCGCATCCTCGGCCTGGAAGAGCGCGAGACGACGCAGCCGATGGACGACTGGCTGAGCCGCGTGCACCCGGAGGACCGCGACGCGGTGGTCGCGGCGCACGGGCGGGCCCTCCGGGAGCAGCACGTCTACGACATCATCCATCGCATCATCCGCCCCGACGGGGCGATCCGGTGGGTCCACGACCGCGGACGGCTCATCAGCGATCGGGGCGGCTCCCCGCTGTTCTTGACGGGCGCCGTCGTCGACATCACCGAGCTGAAGCAGCTCGAGCGAGAGCGCGCGGACCTGCTCCGCCGCGAGCAGCAGGCGCTCGCCCAGTCGGAGGAGGATCGCCTCCGGGCCGAGGACGCGAACCGCATGAAGGACGAGTTCCTCGCGACGGTCTCGCACGAGCTGCGGACGCCGCTCACCGCGATCCTGGGCTGGGCGCGGCTGATCAAGGAGCGGGAGCTCGGCCCGGACCGCGTCAAGCAAGGCATGGCGGCGATCGAGCGGAACGCCCACGCGCAGGCGCAGATCGTCGATGACATCCTCACGGTCTCCCGGATCATCACCGGCAAGCTGCGGCTGAACACGGTCGCGGTCGATCTCGCGGCCGTCGTCGAGGCCGCCGTGGACACCCTCACGCCCACGGCGAGGGCGAAGGACATCGAGATCTGCGTCGAGCTCGACGACGCGCCCGGCGCGATGAGCGGCGACCCGGATCGCCTCCAGCAGGTCATGTGGAATCTGCTCTCCAACGCGGTCAAGTTCACCCCGAAGCGAGGTCGGGTGACGGTCCGGGTGGGCCGGAGCGACGCGCAGCAGGTCGTGATTGCGGTCACCGACAACGGCAAGGGCATCGCCGGGTCGTTCCTGCCGTATGTCTTCGACCGCTTTCGCCAGGGCGACTCCTCGCCGACGAGGGCGCACGGCGGCCTCGGCCTGGGGCTCGCCATCGTCCGTCACCTCGTCGAGCTGCACGGGGGCACGGTGGAAGCGGAGAGCCAGGGCGAGGGCCGCGGCGCCACGTTCACGGTGACGCTCCCCCTGAACGCGGCGCCCTCCAGCGCGCGCGAGGAGCCGCCGCCCGCGCCGTGGCGCGTCGCGCTCGAGGAGGGGGAGCGGGCGGCGCTCTCCGGCCTCCACGTCCTCCTCGTCGACGACGAGCCGGACGCCCGCGAGATGGTCGCGTTCCTGCTGGAGGGGGCGGGCGCGCAGGTCACCACGGCGGGCTCGATGGGCGAGGCCATGGGCGTCCTGGAGCGGCTGAGGCCCGATGTGCTGGTGAGCGACATCGGCATGCCGGGGGAGAGCGGCTACACGCTGATACGGCAGGTGCGCGCGGCGGGCCGGGACGAGATCCGGGGGATCCCCGCGGTGGCCCTGACCGCCTATGCGCGGATCGAGGACCAGAGGAGGGCGCTCTCGGCCGGTTTCCAGAAGCACGTCGCGAAGCCGATCGACCCCGCCGGCCTGGTGAAGGTGGTCGCGGAGCTCGCCGGCCGGCCGTGAGCCGGCGAGGCCCTGCGCCCCGCGCTGGCCCTGCCGTCGCGGCTGCCGGGCGGGGTCAGCGATGGGCGACGTCGTTCGCCATGGGGCGAGACGCGCTCTGCTGCGCGCCCGTCGAGGCCGTCGAGCCGGCCATGCCGGTCGTCGCGGTCATCGCGGTCGTCGTCTCGGTGGCCCGCTTGACGCGGATCTGGTTGTGCACGTCCTCCACGCCGCGGACGTTCTCGGCGATCTGCTCGATGAGGCGCCTGTGGTGGCGCTCGCTCACCGTGCCCTCCAGCGTGACCTCGTTGTTCTGCACACGGACGGTGACCTCGCTGACATCGATATCGTCGCGATCCGAGAGCAGCTCGCAGACGTCCTCGCGGATGCGCTCGTCGGACCGCTTGTAGCCCTTGGGCCCGCGGCCGAGGGCGCTGCGCACGCGCTCTCCGATGTTGCTCAGCGCGCCGCTGACGTTCTGCATCGCGGAGCGGCCCGCGTCGCGGACCGTGCGAACGAAGTCCTGGCCGTACTCGTGGTCCTGGTCGCGGCCCCAGCCGCGGCTCTCGTCGCGGCCGTAGGGGCCGCCGAAGCTGCGGTTGTAGTCGCCGCGGTAGTCGCGGCCGTACCCGCCGCCGAAGCTGCCCTCGTGCTCGCCGCGGTAGTCGCGGCCATAGCCGCCGCCGAAGCTGCGGTTGTAATCGCCGCCGAAGCTGCGGTTGTAGTCGCCGCCGACGCCGCGGTTGTAGTCGCCGCCGAAGCTGCCCTCGTGCTCGCCGCGGTAGTCGCGGCCAGCTCCGCCGCCGAAGCTCCTGTTGTGGTCGCCGCCGGAGCCGCGGCTATACTCGCCGCGGTAGTCGCGGCCGTACCCGCCGCCGAAGCTCCTGTTGTAATCGCGGTCGAAGCCGCGGTCGCGACCGGAGAAGCGGCCCTGGTCGTAGGTGTGCTCGCCGCCATAGCCGCGCTGCATCGCGCGCCCGTAGTCGCGGTCCTGGTCGTAGCCCGAGGTGCGGTGCTCGTCACGCGACCAGCTGCGCTCCGGGAAGCTGCCCCGGGGATGGCCGTAGCGCTCGTCCCAGCCTCCGCCCTGCCCCTGGCGCTCGTCCCACCTGCTGCCTTGTGCCTGGCGCTCGTCCCAGCTCCCGCTGCCCTGTCCGTAGCGCTCGTCCCAGCCGCGCTCGTCTCGGCCGTAATCCATGTCCCTGTCGAATCGATTTCGCATGGTGCTAACTCCTTCGTTGCGTTGTGAAACAACGTCAAATGTGGCTCGACCACGCGTCGCGACGCTGCTCACAGCGACCCTGGCACAGCTCATCGCGTGGACCACCACAGTGGAGCGCACCGGCCACAGTGGAGCGCACCGGCCCGAGTCGCAATCGGGGAGAACCCTTCGTTGTTCCCCGGGGCGATCCCGAAACGAGCGATGTGGTCTCAAGCACAGATGAGATCGCCCATCGCGGGTACATCGTGCGGTATCGGGTGAGACCACATGGCCGCTGCGAGATTGCCCACCAGAGTCCGGCGGCGTGTTCACCACGAACGAACTCACCGCGTGCACCATCGAACCATCGAACGAGCAGATCATTCCGCGCACGCCGCCCGGCTGGGGGCAGCGCGTCGATCGCAGCAGCGCGTCGATCGCAGCAGCGCGTTAAAGCGCCGCGTCGGAGGGGCTGCGCACGAGCTCGCCTGTCGCGTGCGTCGAACCTAGGGCTGTTCCTGACTGCTTATTGCGCCGGCGCCCCGATCATGATCGAGAGGGGGAGGGCTAGAGTGCATTCCGGCGCTCTCTTCGTCTGAGGCACCGTCTGAGGGCGGTCTGATTCCCGCCTGGTCCGAGCCTCAGGCCAGCTCGACCCCGAGCAGCCAGACCATCAGCGCCTTCTGCACGTGCAGCCGGTTCTCGGCCTGGTCCCACACGCGCGAGCGCGGCCCTTCCAGCGTCTCGTCGTCGATCTCCTCGCCCCGGTGCGCCGGCAGGCAGTGGAGCGCGATCGCGTGCGGCGCGGCCTTGCCCATCACCCCCGCATCCACGGTCCAGCCGGCGAACGCGGCGCGGCGCCGCTCCGCCTCGCCCTCCTGGCCCATGCTCGCCCACACGTCCGTGTTCACCACGTCCGCCCCCGTCGCGCCCTCGCGCGGGTCGTTCACGAGGGTGACGTGGCCTGTCGCCCGCGCCCGCGCGACCTCGTCCGCGGGCGGCATGTACCCCTCGGGCCCGGCGAGCACGAGGTGGAAATCGAAGAGCGGCGCCGCCTCGAGCCACGAGCGCGCCATGTTGCTCGAGCAGTCGCCGAGGAACGCGATGCGCCGGCCGGCGATACCGCTCCTGTCGCCGCCCGCCGCGAGCGCCTCCTCGATCGTGAAGATGTCGCTGAGCACCTGCACCGGGTGCCCGTCGTCCGAGAGCGCGTTGATCACCGGCACGCTCGCCTCCGCCATCTCGAGCAGGCGCGCGGTCGACGACGTGCGGAACGCGATCGCGTCGCAGTACCGGGCGAGCACGCGGGCCGTGTCGCGGATCGGCTCGCCGCGCGCGAGCTGGCTGCCCTGGGTGCTCAGCACGACCGGCTGGGCGCCGAGCTGCGCGATCCCGACCTCGAACGACACGCGCGTGCGCGTGCTCGCCTTCTCCAGCACGACCGCGATCGACCTGCCGGCGAGCAGCGTCGCGCGCCGCCCCTTCGGCTCCTCCTTCAGGCGCGCGGCGAGCCTGAGCACGCGGTGCGCTTCGGCCAGGGTCATGTCCGTGATCTTGAGGTAGTCGCGCTTCGCCATCGTCTCGCCTTCCGCGTCGCCGCCGTCCGGGCGCGCGCCCTCCCGCCGCGGAGGAGCCCGCGACGAGCGCGCCGCGCGCCCGCCGTGATGTGGCACGACCGGGACGCCGCCGTCAATCGCGCCCGGGCGCGGCGACCGATGTCGTCTGTCGAGCCGCCCGGCGCTCAACGCCCGATTTCGAGTTGCCACGCATGCTCGGAGATCTGCTCCACCGACGCGCGGATCCCGAGGAGATCTCGCAGCAGCCCGAGGTGGGTCGTCGTGTGCGACGACGGGCGGACGGTCCGGAAGGCGCCGCGCCCCGCGAGCGCGATGGGCAAGAGCAGCTGATCGGCCAGGTGCTCGCCCACCGGCACGCCGGCCGCGAGGTAATCGCGCGCCTCCTCGGCGGCCTTCGTGGCGACCGACTCCGCGCGCACGCCCTTCTCGCCGAACCCGGTGAACACCTCGGTCACGTGCTCGCTCTCGACGGCGATCGCGATCACGTTGCCCGGGCCGTGGCCGCCCGTCAGCACGCTCGGCTTGAAGCAGGCCGGCTCCCAGCCGAGCACCGCCGCCGCCGCGTCGAGCTCGCGCATCGCGACGGAGCTCGGGAGGTTCGACACCGTCGCCACCGCCCTCCGGCCGCGGATCTCCCCGCGCGAGAGCAGCTCGAGCGGCGCGAGCGCGGGCGAGGGCGCGATCGAGACGCGGGCGAGCCCGCCGCCCGCCGGATAGAAGCCGGGCGTCACCAGCGTGGCGGTGACGTCCGGCCCCATCCGCCGCACGAGCGGCAGGTAGGCGAGGTCCAGGAAATCGAACGGCGGCGCCATGGGGTTGTGCGTGCCGCCCTCGAGCGTGAGCGTCGACGGCGCGGGCGCGCGGAGCAGCGCCGGCAGGACGGTCTGCAGCACGAGCGTCGTGCTCCCCGCGCTGCCGACGCGGAACGTGTGCTCGCCGGGCACGATCGCCGTCGGCCGGAAGACGATCTCCTGCGAGCCGAGCGCGGCGCCCGACACCTCGGCGCGGCCGACCTGGGCGGCGGCCTGCACCGAGGTGAGGTGCTGCCGCATCAGCCCCGGGCGCGCGCGGCCCTTGCGGATCGAGGTGATCCGGACAGGCGTCTGCGTGATCAGCGAGAGGCAGAGCGTCGTGCGGAGGATCTGGCCGCCTCCCTCTCCGACGGATCCATCGATGGTCAGCATGGCAGTCGACTCTCCCTGGACGAGCGATACCACGGCCCCGGGCCGCGGCTCACCCCTTCACGCACACGACCTGCCGCAGCCTGTGGACGATCTCGACGAGGTCCCGCTGCGCCCGCATCACGTCGTCGATCGGCTTGTACGCGGCCGGCGTCTCGTCGATCACGGCCTCGTCCTTGCGGCACTCGACGCCGGCGGTCGCGGCCTCGTGCTCGGCGACGGTGACGCGGCGGCGCGCCTCGGTCCGCGACATCACGCGGCCCGCGCCGTGGCTCGAGCTGCAGAAGCTCTCCGGGTTGCCGAGCCCGCGGACGATGAACGAGCGCGCGCCCATGCTGCCCGGGATGATCCCGAGATCGCCCGCCCGCGCGCGCACGGCGCCCTTGCGCGTCACGAGGACGTCCTTTCCGTAGTGGTGCTCGCGCGCCACGTAGTTGTGGTGGCAGTTCACCGCCTCGACGGCCGCGTCGAAGGGCGGCAGCTCGCCCGACGCGCGGAGCGCGCCCACCACCTGCGCCATCATCAGCTCCCGGTTCACGGCCGCGAAGTCCTGCGCCCACGACACCGCCTGCATGTAGTCGTGGTAATGCCTCGTCCCCTCCGGCAGGTAGGCGAGGTTCGCGTCGGGCAGGTTCACGAAGAAGCGCCTCATCTCCTGCTTGGCGAGCTCGATGAAGTAGCTCCCGACGCGGTTGCCGACCCCGCGCGACCCGCTGTGCAGCATCACCCAGACGCGGTCGTCCTCGTCGAGGCAGAGCTCGATGAAGTGGTTGCCGGTCCCGAGCGTGCCGAGGTGCTCGACGGCCGAGCCGCGCCCGAGGCGCGGGTGCTTCTCGACGATCTGCCGGTATCGCGGCTCGAGCGCGGCCCACGCCTCGAGCTGGGCCGGCGGGGGCGAGCGCCACGCGCCGCGGTCGTTCTTCCCGCCGTTGTCGGTGCGGCCGTGCGGCACCGCCCCCTCGATGGCGGTCCGGAGCCCGCGCAGCGAGTCCGGCAGGTCCGACGCGCGGAGGCTCGTGCGCGCCGCCATCATCCCGCAGCCGATGTCGACGCCGACGGCCGCCGGGACGACCGCGCCGTGCGTCGCGACGACGCTCCCCACCGTCGCGCCGATGCCCTGGTGGGCGTCTGGCATCACGGCGATCCACTTGTGGATGAACGGCAGCGCGGCGATGTTCTTGAGCTGCGCCTCGGCGGCGGGCTCGAACGGCACGCCGACCGTCCACGCCTTGATGGGCACGCCCGAGTCCGTGGGGATGACGTTGTAGCTTCGCTCCATGGCAAGATCTCCGGGAAGGGGGCGAGCCGTCCGGCGCGCGCCCCGGGGTTCGGTGACGTTGGGTCACGCCTGGGTGGTTCGGTTCAGGCGTTCCGGTCCTCTGGTGTTCCGGCGTCCCCGTGTTCCCGCATATCGCACGGCGCGTGCCACCCGGAATCCCGGCGATCGCGGGGCGCTGGCCGCGGCGCTTATCTGCATGTATAAATCGTCTAGAGAACCTTCTATGACGCGCAAATCCACGGTGGTCCTCGGCATGCTCGGCCCGACGCTGGACACCGGCAAGACGCCGGAGCGCTGGTCGCGGTGGCGTCCGAGCGTGGCGCTCTGCCAGCACGAGGACCTGATCGTCGACCGGTTCGAGCTGCTCTACCAGCGCCGGTTCGACGGCCTGGCCGGGACGGTGATGGGCGACGTGCGGCACGTCTCGCCGGAGACGGACATCCGCGGTCACGTGATCGAGGTGGACGACCCGTGGGACTTCGAGGCGGTGTACGGCGCGCTGCACGACTTCGCGCGGGCGTACCCGTTCGCGCCGGACCGGGAGGAGTACCTCATCCACATCACGACGGGCACGCACGTCGCGCAGATCTGCCTGTTTCTGCTCACGGAGTCGCGTTACCTCCCCGGCCGGCTCATCCAGACGTCGCCGCCGAAGCGCGACCGGGCGGAGCTCGCGGCCGGGTCGTTCACGATCATCGATCTCGATCTCTCGAAGTACGACCGCATCGCCTCGCGCTTCCAGAAGGAGCAGCGCGAGGGGGTGTCGTTCTTGAAGAGCGGTATCGACACGCGCAACGCGGGGTACAACCGGCTGATCGAGCGGATCGAGCACGTGGCGATCGCGTCGCGCGCGCCGATCTTGCTCATGGGCCCGACGGGGGCGGGCAAATCGCAGCTCGCGCGGAAGATCTACGATCTCAAGAAGGGTCGCCGGCAGGTGAGCGGCGATTTCGTGGATCTGAACTGCGCGACGATCCGCGGCGACGGGGCGATGTCGTCGCTGTTCGGGCACACGAAGGGCGCGTTCACGGGCGCGCTCAAGGATCGCCCGGGCCTGCTCCGCAAGGCGCACGACGGGGTGCTGTTCCTCGACGAGATCGGCGAGCTCGGCGCGGACGAGCAGGCGATGCTGCTGCGCGCGATCGAGGAGAAGGCGTTCTTGCCGGTCGGCTCGGACCGCGAGGTGCGGAGCGAGTTCCAGCTCCTCGCCGGCACGAACCGCGATCTGTCGCTGGAGGTCGCGGCGGGGCGCTTCCGGGAGGATCTCCTGGCGCGGATCAACCTGTGGACCTTCCGGCTGCCGGGGCTCAGGGAGCGGGTCGAGGACATCGCGCCGAACCTCGATTACGAGCTCGACGCGTCGGCGCGGCTGCTCGGCGTGAGGATCACGATGAGCCGCGACGCGCGCGAGCGGTTCCTCCGGTTCGCGACGTCGCGGGAGGCGCTGTGGCCCGGCAACTTCCGCGACTTCAACGCGGCCGTGACGCGGATGGCGACGCTCGCGCCCGGGGGGCGCATCGGGCTGCCGATCGTGGAGGAGGAGATCGCGCGGCTGGCCGAGGCGTGGCGGCCGGCGTCGGCGGCGGGCGCGGGAGCGGGGGAGGGCGGGGAGGACGTGGTGGTCGCGGCGCTCGGCGCGCGGCGGGCGGCGGCGCTCGATCCGTTCGACCGGGTGCAGCTCGCCGAGGTGCTGCGGGTATTGAAGAGCGCGCGGTCGCTGTCGGAGGCGGGGCGGGTGCTGTTCGCCGCGTCGCGGGCGAAGAAGAAGAGCGTCAACGACGCGGACCGGCTGCGGAAGTACCTGGCGCGGTTCGAGATCGACTGGAGCGAGGTGGTGGCGGAGGGCGGGTAGGGGAAGCGCGCGATCGAGCTGCTACGCTGGCGCGGCCACAGGAACGACCATGCCGACAACGAAGCTGATGTGCTCGCTCGACGCCGCCCCACGCTTTCCGCTGTCGCGCGCGCGCCGTCTCGCAAGCGTCGCTTGCGCGGCGACGCTGCTCGCTTGTTCGCCCTCGCCGCCCGCGCGCGCTCCGGCCGCGCCGAGCGGCGGCGCTGCGCCAGCAAAGGCGCCGCCGGGCGAAGCGGAGCCGTGGCGGTCGACGCTCGATCGCGATCACGCGCTCGTCGGCAAGCTGTGGGACGTGAAGGCCGGCGCGTTCGTCGACGTCGCGGCGCTCTCGCCGCGGCTCGCCGCCGCGCGGTTCGTGCTGCTCGGCGAGCGGCACGACAACCCGGACCACCACCGGCTCCAGGCGCGCGTGCTGGAGCAGGTGGCGGCAGGAGGGCGGCGCCCGCGGGTGGTGTTCGAGATGCTCGAGGCGGAGCAGCAGCCGGCGATCGAGGGCTACGCGGCGGCGCGGCGAGACGCCGCCGGCTTCGGCGCGTGGATCGGCTGGGAGAAGACGAGCTGGCCTCCCTATTCGGAGTACCTGCCGATCTTCGACGTCGCCTTTCGCTTCGGGTTGCCGATCGTGGGCGGCAACGTGGCGCAGGACGAGGCGCGCGCGCTCGCGCGGCAAGGCCTTCAGGGCGTCCCGCCCGAGCGGGCGGCCGCGCTGCGGCTCGAGCAGCCGCTCCCGGCCGCCGAGCAGGCGTCGCTGGAGCAGGAGCTCCGCGACTCGCACTGCGGGCACCTGCCCGAGCGGCTGATCCCGACGATGGCGCTCGCGCAACGCGCGCGCGACGCGCAGCTGGCGCAGGCCATGGCTAGCGCGGATGCCGGCGGCGCCGTGCTGATCGCCGGCGCGGGGCACGCGCGGCGCGACCGCGGCGTGCCGTACTGGCTATCGCTCGAGGCGCCTGGAGCGGAGGTGCTGAGCCTGGCGTTCGTGCAGGTGCAGCGCGGCATGCAGGAGCCGGCCCGGTACGCCGCGCAGCTCTCGACGGCGACGCTGCCGTTCGATTTCGTGTGGTTCACGCCGCGCGTGTCGGACGGCGATCCGTGCGCCGCCTTCCGGGCGCGCTGAGGGCGCCTTCCGCCGCGACGGAGCCTGGCACGAGAGGGCCGCGCGGCGGCAGCCCGTGATCCGTGCAGCCTCCGGCTGGCGACGGCTCTCTACCGGTCACATGTCCCGGCGCATCGGTCACGCGGCGCGTGCCCCGCGCAGCATCGAGGCCTGGCTGCAGGCCTGGGGCGAGGCGCCGTCGGACACGCGGCGTGACGGATTTGCGAGGGGGCCCGGAATTGATGGGGTGGGAGGCGGCTGCGCGGCTCGTGCGGGATCCACTGCGCGAGCCAGGCAAGCCGCTTGAACAACCATCATGACCGCAACTGCCCGAGAGTCTATCGATGCCCTCAATTGCCCATGAAGCCCTGGTAGAGCTGTTCAAAAATCGGCCGACGCTCGCTGCCGAGATGCTGCAAAGCGCGCTCGGCCAGCGGATCCCCACCTTCCAGGAAGCGCGTGTCGAGTCCTCGGATCTGACCGAGATCGTTCCCTCGGACCGCCGTGCAGATCTCGTCGTCGTGCTCGTGGGGGCGCAGCAGCGGCCCGCGCTGGGGATCGTCATCGAGGTCCAGCTCGGCGTGGATCCGAACAAGCCCTACGTGTGGCCGGTGTACATGACGCAGACACGAGCCCAGCATCGCTGCCCGACCCGGCTGCTGGTCGTGACCACCGATCCTGCGATGGTGAGGTGGTGCTCGCGGCCCATCCGCACGGGCCACCCTGGCTGGACGCTGAGGCCGCTCGTGCTCGGGCCTGAGGGCGTCCCGGTCGTCACCGACGCCGCGCAGGCCAAGGCCGCGCCCGAGGTGGTCGTGCTCTCGGCGATGGCGCACGGGCACAGCGGCGTGGGGGAGGCGATCGGCGTGGCGTTCCTGGCGGCGGCTGCCGGGCTCGACGAGGAGCGACGCGCTGTCTACGGAGATCTGGTGCTATCCTCGATGAACGAGGCGGCGAGGCGGACATTGGAGGCGATGATGAAGAGCGGATACGTGTTCCAGAGTGAATTCGCGCGCAGTTACGTGGCGAAGGGAAAGATCGAGGCCAAGGCGCAGGCCGTGCTCGCCGTGCTGGAGTCCCGCGGCGTCGACATCCCCGCGGAGGTGCGAGAGCGCGTCCTCGCGAGCACCGATCTGGCCGAGCTGGACCGGTGGATCCGCCGGGCGGCGGTCGTCGGTGACGCCAGGGAGTTGCTCGTCACGACCGGCGCCTGAGCACGCGCCGCAGGCCTCCGCCAGCTGCCGGGTCATTTGGACCCGGCGCCGAAGGGGGTTGCGCTTCAAGCTCGCTCCCCGCCCGCTCCACGGCTCACCCGCCACCCCGCGCGCATCGCCGCCCATCAAGCCGTGCCAACCTCGCGACGAGCGTTGTTGTTGTAGCTTTACCGCTACGGTGGATAGTTGCGCCCCGCGGGCACCGATCGGGGTCCCCGGCCACAGTCTCACGACCCGCCACGCTTTACCGGTTCATCTTATTGATGGCGATGGTCGCGTCCGCTGTTGATCGTGGCGCCACGATGTCCCAGAGTGCCCGGCCCTGGAGGTCAGCTTCGATGGCTTTGCGTTCATTCCAACAGTCAGCCTTCCTGGTTCTTGTGCTTGGGACGGCCGCGCTCCTGCCGGCCTGCTCGGACGATGACGGCGGCGCGTCCGCGAGCTCCGGGGGGACGGGGGGCGCGTCCGCGAGCTCCGGGAGCTCGGGGAGCACCTCCGCCCAGGGAAGCGGCGGCGCTGGAGGCGGCACCGGCGGCTCCGGGAGCACGGGTGACGGCGGCAGCGGCGGCAGCGGCGGCGACGGCGGCGGCAGCGGCGACGGCGGCGGCCCCGATGCGCCGGGGATCACGCCCAACCCCATCATCTCGCGCGGCAAGCCCGCCTTCGCCTCGAGGGGAACGGCGTCGGTCATCAACGACGGCAAGTACAGGTCGGCGGGAACCTGGATCGCGGGCAAGCCCACCGCAGGCGCGCCGGCCTGGATCGCCATCCAGGTCGGCGACGGGTACGAGCGGCTGCTCCTGAGCTGGACGGCCTCGTACAACTACAACTACACGGACGTGCAATACGGGGCGCCGGGCGCCTACCGCGTGGAGACGTCGAGCGACTCCACGAACGGCTCGGACGGCACCTGGAAGAGCGTCGCCGAGGTGACCGACAACCCGGTCCGCACGCGCGCTCACAGCTTCGATTTCAGCGGCCAGAGCTGGGTCCGGCTCGTCGTGACCGCGGCCCCCGCGACGTCCGACGACACCGGCGTCCAGCTCGACGAGATCGACGTGCACGACATCTCGAACGGCGCGGAGGACACGTGGTTCTTCCTCGGCGACAGCATCACGGCGTTCGCCTACGACCGCGACACGCCGGCCACGCAGCCGAGCTTCGCGGAGAACGTGCACGCAGCGCACGAGTCCAACTACCCCGCGATGATCAACGGCGGCATCGGCGGTGAGCTCACGAGGAGCACGGACCGCCCCAGCGCGCTCGATCGCATCGATGACGTCCTGGAGATGAACCCCGATTACCACTTCTTCGCCATCGGCTACGGCACCAACGACTCGTGGGACCAGACCGACCCGAGCACCTTCAAGTCGAACCTGCAGGAGCTCATCGACAAGATCCAGGCGGCGGGCCGCGTCCCGGTGCTCGCGCGCATCCCGTTCTCGCCCGACGGCCACCACGACGCGGTCGGCGCGTTCAACCAGGCGATCGACGAGCTCACGGCCGAAAACGCCCTCACTCCAGGGCCGGATCTGTATGCGTGGTTCGAGGACCACCCCGAGCAGCTGACCGATAAGGTGCACCCGGATCCCGCCGGGCGCGTCGCCATGAACAAGCTCTGGGCCGAGGCCGTGGACGGCCTCTACTCCGGCCAGCAGTAGGGCGCGGCGCCGGCACGGCCGGCGCGCCGAGGCGAGCGCTCTTGCCACGCTGCGCGGGAAGCGACAGGATGCGCTTCGCGACCGGGCCGAGCGCCACGTGACGCGTCGGCCCGCGGGCGTCGGAGCGGAGCCGTGATGGACGACGATCGGGAAGAGGAGGACACGAAGCGGGACATCGCTCCCTACGTGCCGCGCCGCCCCGTGATGGCGGTGATCGGCAACGGCCTCGCGCTGGACGCGGCGACCGAGGCCGTGTGCGTCGAGCTCGGTCGCCGCGCCGTCGAGGCGGGGTTCCGGCTGGTGACCGGCGGGCTCGGGGGCGTGATGGCCGCCGTCTCGCGCGGCGGGCGCGAGGCGGCGACCTGGCGCGACGGCGACATCGTGGGGCTCCTGCCCGGGTACGAGGCGTCCGCGGCCAACCCGTACGTGGACATCGTCATTCCGACCGGAATGCAGATCGGGCGCAACATCCTGGTCGTCGCGGCGGCGGACGTCGTCGTGGTGGTCGGCGGGGGCGCGGGCACGCTGAGCGAGATCGCCGTCGCCTGGCAGCTCGGCAAGCCGATGCTCGCGCTCGCGACGAGCGGCGGCTGGGCGAGGCAGCTCGCCGGAGGACGCGTGGACGACCGGCGCTCGGATCGCATCGCGTCGGTCGCGACCGCGGAAGAGGCGGTCGCGGCGGCGTGGGACGTCGCGGGCCGCGGCCGCGCCGGCGGCGGCCGGGCCTGAGCCACCTCCGCGGGAGCGCGCGCCGAGCGCAGGTGACGGCGAGCACCCTGGCGGCACCGCGCACGAGGTGATCTCGCTGGAGCGCGGGGCGCGCGTCTCCTGCGATCGGGGAGCGGGCCGCGATCCGCGAGCGTCGATGAGCGGAGAGGGCCAGTGACTCCGGGCCATCGCGGCGCTGGCGGTCGAGCCGGCCGCGAGGCGGCCCGTGCTAGGCTCGGCGCCGATGTCGGAAGCGGAAGAGGAAGAGATCCGGCGGCTGAGCGCCCGCGTCGGGACGACCCTCCACGGCAAGTGGCGGCTCGACGCGCTGATCGGGGCGGGCGGAATGGCGGCCGTCTACGCGGCCACCCATCACGTGGGGCACCGCGTTGCCATCAAGATCCTGCACCCGGAGGGCGCCGTGTCCCGCGAGCTCCGCGCCCGCTTCGAGCAGGAGGCGCTCGCCGCCACGCGGCTCGGCCACCCGGCCGCGGTGCAGGTCCTCGACATCGACGTGACCGAGCAGGGAGAGCCGTTCCTGGTGATGGAGCTGCTCGAGGGCGAGAGCCTGCGCGAGCGCGCGTTGCGGCTCGGCAGCGTCCCGATGCCCGAGATCCTCGCCCACGTGGACACGCTGCTCGAGGTCCTCCGGGCCGCGCACGACGCCGGGATCGTCCACCGGGACATCAAGCCGGACAACCTCTTCGTGACGCGCGACGGGCGGCTCAAGGTGCTCGATTTCGGGATCGCGCGCATGAAGCAGGGCGGCGCCGGCCTGAAGACGCGGACGGGCGCGGTGCTGGGCACGACGAGCTACATGGCGCCGGAGCAGATCCTGGGGAGGGACGTGGACGGGCGGGCCGACCTCTATGCGGTGGGCGCGACGATGTTCACGCTGCTCGCGAACCGGCGGCTCCACGACGCGGACGGGCTCACCGAGGGAGAGCTCCTCATCAAGATGAGCACGACGCCGGCGCCGCCGCTCTCGACCGTGGCGCCGGGCGTGGATCCGCGGGTCGCGCGGGTCGTGGACCGCGCGCTCGCCTTCCAGGTCGAGCGGCGCTACCCGAACGCGCAAACGATGCTCGCCGACGTGCGCGCCGTGCGCCGGGGCGAGGAGCCCCCCTTCGCGACGGCGGGGGCGGCCGAGGCCGACGCGCGCACGCGCGCGCACGGCAGGGGCATCCCGGGCGGACCGCCGGTGGGTGCGGCTTCGCTGGGCGCGAGCTCGCCGGCGCTGTATCCCGGGGCGGGCCCGGCTTCGCTGGGCGCGAGCTCGCCGGGGATGGTTCCGGGTGTAGGCGCGCCGCGTGCGCCGCAGCTCGCCGTCGTCGGCGCGGTCGCGGTGCTCCTCTTCTGCGTGGGCATCGGGGCGGTGCTGCTGCTCTGGCCCTCCCGCGACGAGGGCGCCCGGGAAGGCGCGGCGCCGGCCTCCGTGTCCCTGAAGGACATCCCGCAGGCCCAGAGCTCGGTGGCGCCCGCGGTCAGCGCCGCCAGCTGCGCGCCGGGCATGCCGTGCACCTGCGGGGGCGGCAGCCCGGGAAACGCGCCGAAGAGGTGCGAGCTCACGTGCGGTGAGGCGTCCGGCTGCAGGCCGAGCTGCTCCGACCGCGACGTCTGCGAGAGCCGCTGCGCCGGAGACTGCCAGTCCTCCTGCGCGAAGAGCAAGGCGTGCGACACGAGGTGCGCGGACAACTGCTCTGTCGACTGCCGCAACGCGGACACCTGCCAGGCCACCTGCGGCGCACGCTGCTCGTATACCTGCGAGGACGTGGGCAAGTGTTTTCCGGTCGTGGGAGACGGGAGCGTCGTGAGGTGCAACCGGGTCGGAGGGTGCGAGGTGACCTGCACGGGCTCGTGCGCCGTGTCGTGCTCGAATACCGGGGGATCATGCCCGGTGACGTGCCAGGGGCAGGGGCCCGCGGTGAAGTGCCGCGACGGGCGCAAGGCGTGCGGCGACGGCTGCTCGCTGCCGCGGTGAGGCGGCGCTCGCCGGGCGACCTCCGCGACGGATCCTGGGGTGTCCCGCCGCGCCTCAGAGCCGCGCCCTGCGCAGCGCGAGCAGCCAGTCGTTGAGCTCGTCCTGGTTGGGCGGCTCCTCCGGCAGCACGGCGCGATCGTGGGCCGCCTCCAGGGTCGTGAAGGCCCGGGAGATCTGCTCTGCCCAGCGCGCGGCGGTGTCGGGGGCGAGCGCCGCCTTCTCGCCGGCGCGCTTCTGGTCGACCAGCTCGCGCGCGGCGCTGAAGCCATAGAGGTCGAGGAGCGCGGTCACGTCGGTGACGATCTCGCCTGTCCGGAGCGCGTGGGCGCCGGTCAACGTGGTCCTGAGGACGTAGAGGAGCTTCTTCGCCGAGGTGCGGCCGCCCGACTCCCAGGCGCGGAGCTGGCTCGTGGCGAAGCCGACGTAATGGCGGAAGATCCGGCGCGACAGCGCGGCGGCGACGAGCGGGCGGAGCGAGGCGAGGTCGGGGGCGACGTGGAGCTGGAGGGGGCCGAGGATCCGCTCGATGTAGTTGCCGTTGCCCTGGAGGACGCCGAGGAGGACGGGGTGGATCTCATTCGATGTGTAGTCGATCTCGACGCCCTCGATGACCTCCATCCGCGCGGGGCTCGCGCTGCTGCGGAGCAGGCCGAGCAGCTTCTCGGTGGGCTCGACGTGCACCGCCTTGAGATCGAGGTCGCTGTCGGGCGAGGGGAAGCCATAGGCGTGCGCGCCGCTCAAGGCGATGACGAGGTGCGGCCGCTTGGCCTCCTCCTCGGCGATGACGCGCGCCGCGACCTCCTGCTGCTTTGCCTCGAGCACCGGTGTGTTCATCCCTCGTCCTTTCCTTCGGCGCTGCCGCGCGCCGGGCCGGGGTCTCCCGCGTCCCAGACCGCGACCGGCGCGGGGGGAGCGTCCTTGCCGAGCGGGCCCGGCTCCGCCGAGAGGTGCCGCCGGGCGACCTCCTCGCGGACGCGCCGGAGGAGCGCGTCGGCGCGGGGCACGTCGGGGTGCGGCGGCAGCTTCGTGGCGAGCCGCGCGGCCTCCAGCTCGGGGGTCATCGACTCGGCGAGCTCGATGGTCCGGTCGAGGGGCCAGGCGCCGGTCTTGATGGCGAGGAGCGCCTCGCGGAGGTCGCCTTGCACGACCAGGTCGACCTCGCCGTCGCGCAGCCAGCGGATCGCGGTGGCGATGAGGCGAACCAGGTTGTAGGCGTTCTTGGGGCGGAGGTCGCGGGCGGGGTCGATCGCGGTCCGGCCCTCGCGGGCGAAGGCGGCGAGCGAGGCGAAGTCGCGGGCGGGCAGGAGTCCCTGGTCGTGGAGCGAGCGGTAGAGCTGCTTGACGTACTCCTTCGCCTGGAGCTCCCGGTCCGCCTCGGTCGGCGCGGCGCGGGGGCTGATGGCGGCGAGCTTCCGGGCGACGTCGTCGAGGGAGAGCGAGGGCTCGTCGGCGAGCCAGTCGAGCACCCGTTCCCGGTGCTCGGCGAGCCGGTGCGCTTGCGAGAGCCGCTTGAGCTGCGAGAGGGCGTAGCGGCCGAAGCTGCCGTAGATGGCGGAGGAGACGAACGACTCGCGCGCGGCGAGGAGCCAGGCGCCGATCTCGTCGCGAGGCTCGGCGGTGCGGACGAAGAGGAGCTCGAGGGTGTTCGGGTCGGCGCGGAGGGCCTGGCGGATGGCCTTCTCGATCTCCCAGTACGACGCGCTGCCGTCGGTGCTCACGAGGTCGGTGGGCGGCTCGGCGAGGCCGGTGGTCCAGGGGAAGGGGAGCGCGAAGACGCCGCGTCGGTCGGTGTCGGACCCCTCGCTCGCGAGGCCCCAGGCGCGTGAGCCCACGACGGCCTCGAGGACCACGGCGGGCCGGAGGGCGTCCCAGGCGGCGCTCCGCCGCTCGGCGTGCCGCACCTGGCCGGCCTTGCGCGGGACGAGCTCGTCGCGGCGGTAGCGGACGACGCCGATGCCGATGAGCATCACGTCGAGCTCCGCGCCGGCCGAGCCGACGACGCGCCCGACGGCGCCCTGGGGGATGCGGCGGTCGCCGAGGAGGCGGTCAACCCGGGTGGTCACCTCGGTGCCGTGGGGAAGAGGGACGGCGAGCGGGTCAAGGCGGGTGAGGCCGCGCAAGCGGAGCTCCATGAGCGGACGCTACCACGTGAGCGGCGACTCGACCCAGGTTGGCACGGCGACCTGCGACCCGACCCAGGTTGAGCGGCCCGACCCAGGGTTGGGCGATCAGCGTTGCGAAACAACCTGGTCGAGGTAGCGGGGGTAGCATCGGCAGTAACCCCATACTACCCAGGTTGGGGTAGTACAGCCGTCCACCAGCGCCGACCGCCTGCCGGCCGCCACCCATGGCATGCGCGTCTCGCCTGGGTCGAGCCTCGGATCATCGCTCGACCAGCAGCACCGGGCTGCCCGAGAGGGCGAGCGTCACCTTGCCGTCGCGCGCGTCGGCTGATGTCTGCGCGCCGTCCCATGCATGGACATCGAACCCCGATGACGTCGCGAGCTCGACGTTCGCCGACGCATCCTCCGTGTCGCTCGGCGTCGCGGCCCAGAGGGCGATGCGGCGTTTGCCTCCCTTCTCGAACACCACACCTCGCGCGTCCCGTGGCAGCGCGAGCTCCTTCGTCGCGCCGTCATCGTAGGACGCGCCGAAGAGCACTTCGTTGAGCGTCGTGTATGCTTTGCCGAGGTCGGTCTTGGTCGCCTGATCCACGCTCGTGAGCGCGCCGACGTCATTGTAAAGTCCCATGTGCCCAAACACATCGTCGCTCCCCTCCTCGCCGTTGGACAGAATGAACCAGTCGACGCCGCCGATGCCGTGTGCCTGCGCCAGCGTCATCACCTTGATGAGGTAGTTGCGCGCATACTCCGGGCTCCCGACCTCCGGGTACTCCGGCGTGGGCGCGAGCGGCGCGCCGCTCTCCGAGACGTTCCACCCCTCCACCTGCACGCCGGCTTCGGCGAGCGCCGCGGCAAAAGCGTCCTTCGATGCGAGGAGGTCATCGACGGACGCGTCCGAGCTCTTCGGGCTGAAGATCGGGTAATAGTGGAAGTCGACGACGTCGATGTAGGCGCCGCCCTTCTCCGGGTAACTCGGCGTGATCGCCCCGCCCTCGGGATTGTCGGTGTAGCGCAGGATGGCCGAGAGGAACGCCGGGTATCCGATGCCCCCCGTCGCGATCTGCGCGCTCGGATCCGCCTTGCGCGCGGCCTCCTTCGTGACGCGCAACATTCTTATGTAATCAAATATCGATCCGTTGAACCGGGGGAGATCGGCGGCCTTCGGCGGCTCGGTGGCCCACGTCTGGGTGACGCGCCAGTCGGCCACCCAATCGGGCTCGTTCCACGCGTGCCACACATGGATCCAGGTCTTGTAGGTGTCCACCGTCCGGTACACGTAAGAGGCCCACGCGTTGTTCGGGTTCACCGTCCCGTCGGCCGCGAAGATCGGCTCGTAGAGGCTCTTCGGGATATAGTGCTCGTTCTGCCAGTCGGCCGCGCCGGGCGGCGCCGTCGTCAGCTCCACCGACTCGGATCCAATGAGAAACCCGATATGGTCGGCCATGCCCAGGGCCGCATACGACTGAATATCGCCGAGCTCGATATCGTATCCCCACGTAGCGAGGTGCGCCGCTGGGAGCTTGACGCGGAGGCTGCGGACGCCTGCTCGCGCCGCGAGCGTCCCCTCCTTGTCGTCGCCCCAAGCCGCATTGCGGTGACCGAGGTTGACGCCGTAGCGAAACGCGTGAGGGAGCCCACTGCTCCCTCCACCGCCGCTTCCCCCGGAGCCTGCATCGCTGCTGCTCGGCGACCCGTCCCCTGAACCACAAGCAACGACGGCTGAAGCGTACAGCAGAACGGACCATCGACGCATGAACACGCCTCCTCCCGGCTGATGCCGGGAGGTCAGCGTAAAGGATCCGGCGCAAACGCGGCTGTCCTGTTTCCGGCCGGCGAGCCGAGGTTGAGGATCCCACCCAGGTTGGCCGACCGACGCAAGGTAGGCGGCGATCTCAGGGCCCGACCGGCGCGAGCACGGCGGCCTTGTGGCGGGCGAGGAAGCTCCGCACGTCCTCCGCGGGCCTTCCGGTGAGCTCCTCCACCGCGTTCGTGGCCACATCCAGCGTCCCACGCGCGATCGCCTTGTTGCGCAGGACGGTGGCGCCGAGCCCGCTCTCCGCGAGCGCGTCCTCGGTGGCCTGGTTCACCGATTCGCGCGCGGCGATGGCACAAGCTGGCTGAGCCAACTTGAGCCACTGTCGCGGAGGCCCCTGGAAGCGAGCGCGGATCTCCCGCAATTTCAGGTTGGTTCGCGAATTGCTCCTGGCAGTGGTCGTGCTCGGGACCGCGGCAGACCGCGGCACACGCGACTGCTGGTCCCGAGCGGTAGCTTGTTGGGAGGATAGAAGAATGATGAAGATGTTCAGGGGGTTTGGGGCATTTGCGGTGGCCGGCATGGCGCTCGTGGCCGGGCTCGGCGGTTGCACCGCGCAGGCTGGCGATGACGAAGACGTGTTCGGCTCGATCAGCTTGCCGCTCGCGGCGGAGGCGCCGTCCGGAGCGCAGTATCGGCTGCGCAATGCCACGTTCGAGATCCGGAGCGGCTACTACTACTACTACGAGGACGAGAACGTCGGCGTCGGCGTCGTCACCAGCGGCGGCGGTGCCTCGTATCCCGGCAACCTTGTCTTGACGGTCAATAGCGAGGACGAAGATCCCGACGCGAGCTCCATCCTCGTCGATCTCGAGCAGGGCTCGTACAACGTCACCCTGCTGCCGGGCTGGACCTTCGAGAAGGTCCAAGGCGGGACCGTAACGCCGGTAGAGGCCACGCTGCTGTCGTCGCAGACGGTCTACACCTACGTCTCGCCGCACTCGACGACCTGGGCTCAGTATCAGTTCGGTATCGGGGACCGCGCGCTGTGGCTCAACGGCAAGCTGAACATCAACATCGACGTCTACGAAGACCCGAGCGAATACTACTACGGCCAAGGGGGCGCCGGGGGCGCGGGTGGCTTCGAGACCTCGACGGTCGGCGTGGGCGGCTCCTGGCCGGGGACCGGCGGCGCGGGTGGCTTCGAGACCTCGACCGTCGGCGTGGGCGGCTCCTGGCCGGGGACCGGGGGCGCGGGTGGCTATGCCGGGGCCGGTGGCGGCTCGCCGTAACGCGACGGCTCCCCCCGCGGCAGCGGCGATCGACGCCGGCCCGGAACGCTCAGCGACGCCGCTGGCCGCCCTCGGGAGCTCTGCCCCTCTCGAGCTCGTCCTGGCTTCGAGAGCCCCCAGGCGCGAGGCGCCGCTGCTCGTCGCGCGGAGCCGGGTCCCCCCGGCGCCGCGCCCCGCGCACGTTGTCGGACGAGCAGGGGCGCCGTGTTCAGAAGTGGTCTCCGCGCCCGCGCAGCCCTCCATCGGGGCTTGATCTGCCAACGGGGCCCAGGGTTACGCTGGCGCGTAGCCGAGCCGCCGGCACCCGGCGGACGGCGCTCCTGACGATGAGGGAACACGTGCACACGCTCGCCCGATCGCCGCTCGCGGTGGTCGAGTACGGCCTGGATCTCGCGATCACGGAATGGAACGAGAGCGCCGCGCGGCAGCTCGGCGTGCCGAGGCAGGAAGCCGTCGGCCGATCCATCGCCGAGCTGCTCCCCACGCCCGAGGACGAGGGCGTATGGCGGCGCCTGCTCGACGAGGACAGCGGCGAACGGCGCCTGCGCCACCCCCGGAGCGACGGCGGCCACGTCGCGTGCGCGTGGGCTCACCACCGCGTGCTCGATCCCCGCGGAGCGTCGGCCGGCGTGCTGTGCATCGGCCGCGACGTGACCTCCGAGGTCGAGGCGTCCCGGCGAAACGCCGAGCAGCAGGCGATCCTCCGCGCCCTGGTCGACAACCTCAGGATCATCGTCTGGGCCTCCGATGGCCGCGGCGTGTTCACCTACCTGGACGGCAAGGGCCTCTCGGGGACAGGCGTGAAGCCAGGCCAGCTCATCGGACGGAGCGTCTTCGACGTCTACAAGGAGCACGAGACCGAGGGGTTGCGCCGCGCCCTGCGCGGGGAGCAGCTCCACATCATCTCGGAGGCCAACGGCAAGCCCCTCGAGAACTGGTTCGTCCCGATCGAGGACGAGCGCGGCGAGGTGGGCGCCGTGGTCGGCATCACCCTCGATCTCACCGAGTCGCGGCGCGCGGAGCTGGAGCTCCGCGATCGGCTCGCCTTGATTGAGCGGCAGCAGCTGGTCATCCGCCAGCTCTCGACCCCCATCCTCCAGGTCTGGAACGGCGTGCTGACGCTCCCGATGATCGGCGTGGTCGACAGCGCGAGGACCGCGGAGGTGATGGACAGCCTCCTCCAGGCCGTCGTGCGCACCCAGGCCCGCTTCGCGCTCCTCGACCTGACCGGGGTCGAGGCGGTCGACACGAAGACCGCGAGCTACCTCGTCGATCTCGTCCGCGCGATCCGGCTCCTCGGCGCCGAGGGGATCATCACCGGGATCCGGCCGAGCGTCGCCCAGACGGTCGTCTCGCTCGGGCTCGACCTCGCCGAGATCACGACGCTCTCCGACCTCCAGGCGGGCCTCAAGCACTGCATCGGGCGCATGGTGGGCGAGGAGCGAGCGCGCGGCGGGAGGCCGCTCCGCGAGCGGTGAGCGGCCCCGCCGGGGAGGGCGCGCTCGACGCCCGCCCTCCGCGAGCGGGGTGCGCACGCCGCTCACCACCGGATCGCCGAGGACCTCGCGTCTCGCGATCCCTCCGCCGCATACGGCGCTGGGCCGTAAAAATATAGCGATAACGAAACGACAAGAATCGACACCGCTCCGTGCCCGAACCGGGCCCCCTGCGGTCTACCCAGGTTGAAGGGGCGAGCGACCCCCGGTTCCTTCCCGGGCGCCGCGCCATGGGACGGCAGGCGCCTCGCCGTCCGTCCACGAGAGCTCCGGCGACGACGACCGCCCCACGGCGGCGACGGCAGCGCTGCGCGCATCGCCCTCTCGCGGACGGCTGGCCCGCGCGCTCACCATCGCTCGTTGTCCTTTTCATTCACCCCGGAGAAGTGCCATGCGGCTTCGTTCGATCCTCTCGTTTGCTCTTCCGCTCCTGCTTGCAGCTTCGTTCGATCCTCTCGTTTGCTCTTCCGCTCCTGCTTGCCGCGTGCGGCGCCGTTACTTCGTGCGGGGTCGAGGCCCCGATTTCCTCCTCGAAGGGGGGATCGAGGCCGAGGCCGGGCAAACGATCGACGTGGGCGACGAGCGGCTGAGCCGCGTCATGTTCGCCCGGCTCGTGCGCAAGGGCGGCGGGGTCCGCGAGGTCGCGCACGGGCCCGTGGCCAGCTATCAGCTCAGGACGCCCCTCGTCGCGGGGGGACTCGCTCTGTCACGGCGGGTTCGTCGGCTACTGGATCGAGCTCCAGCAACTCGGCATCGCGCCCCATCTCAGCGCGTGCCGCAGCGGGTTCCAGAACGAGGGCCTCACGGCGCGCAACGACGAGCTCGGCCTGGACGTGCGCCTGTCCCACGCATGGGACCTCCCCGTGATCACCCTCGGCGTCGGCGTGGATCTCGGCCTCGCCGTCATGAGGCAGCGCTTCGAGACGTTCGGGCGCGCGCCCGAACGCCGCGGCCTCGCAGGCGCCTTCGGCGCCGGCGCCGGCGTCACCGTCGACCTCGTCCGAGGGCTTTACCTCCACCTCGAAGGGGGAGCACAGACGTACGTCCTCAAGCAGCGACGCGTGGGCAGCGAGGAGGCCGAGATGGCCCCTTCGTTGGCCGCGCGGCTCCGGGCGGGCATCGGCGTGAGCCTCTGACGTGCATTGACAGCGGCCTCGGTCCGGCGAATACTGCGCCTATCGGGCTGCTCCGAGCCCGGCTCCTCGCCTGCCGCCGGCACGGCTCGCGCGAGGGGCGAAGAGGGCGCTGCCCTTCGGGGTCCTGGCTCGTGATGCTGCCGCTCTCCGTCGGTGCCGGCCGACAAGGATCGATCTCGGCAGATCACCTGGACAGGCCCGATGGGGAACCGTCACCACCACAAGAAGCTGCGCGCGGACGTTCGGGCCAGGATGGCCAGGACCGGCGAGGGCTACCAGAGGGCCCTCGCGCGGATCCTCGACGAGCGCTCCGCGCCGGCGCCCGCGCGCGGCGTCGATCTCGTGCCGATCGAGTACTTCGGCGCGCCGGCCGCGCTCGCGACGTTCGAGATCGCGGGGCGGCTCGCGTGCCTCGTCGTCTCGAGCTCCCATCGTCCGCGGCCGTTTCCCCACGACCCCCTCGTCGCGCTGGCGATGCGTGGGCCTCGGACCGTCCATTGAGTGATCTTCGCGAGCTCGATCGCCGCGAGGTCATGATGAACACGTCAACGAGAGATCGAGTGGACGCCTTCCGCGCGCGCGGCTTCTTCGTCGTGCCCGCCTTCCTCGACGCCGAGGGCCGCGCCGAGCTCCGTCGCGCGTGCGACGCCGCGCTCCTTCGCACACGAGCGCTCTCCCAGGAGACGGGTCACTCGACCCCGAGGATCTCGCTCCTCACCGACGGCATCGTCTGCTTCCAGGACGACCCGCGCGCGCTTGAGCTCATCGCCGCGTTCGTCGGCTCCCCGCGCGTCTGCGAGCTGCTCTCCGGTCTCGCGCGTCCGAAGGAGGGAGACACGCCGCGCCTGAAGGACGCACACTACTACCACGAGCAGACCAGGCGCGACTGGGACGGGGACTGGCATCGAGATAGCCAGCTCGGCCAGCCCGATCCGGAAATCGAGCGCGCAGTCGTCGCGACGACGACATCGGTGCACTTCCGGGTGGCGCTCGAAGACGACGACCGGCTCGAGATCGTCCCCGGCTCCCACGCTCGCTGGGACACCCCGCACGAGCTCCGGATCCGGCGCGGCGCCGATCGGACCACGCCGGACATGCCGAACGCCGTGCGCGTCGCCCTGCGCGCCGGGGATGCGTGCGTCTTTCACGCGTGGTCCATTCACCGCGCGACCTACCTCCGCGAGCCTCCGCGCCGCACGCTCGACGCCCTCTACGCCTTCGGCCGTCCAACCGTGCGCCGCTGGGCGCCGCCGCGGACATGAGACGCGCCGCGATTCGCGCCGGCGGCGCTGTCACGCGCGGCTGTCAACTGTGTCAACCCGGAGTGGACACGGCGGGCGGGCCCGCGCGGCGTCGCGCCGCGTGGTGTGTGTCTTGCAGCGCCAGAGCTCCTCTCAACCTCAGAGCTTCTCTCAACCTCGGCAAAGGCAAGGTCGAACGGTGGACATGACCGGCAATTCCCGTCGGATGCTCTCGCTCCCTCTCGTGCTCGTCGCGCTCGGTCTCCCCGCGTGCGGCGGCGACGATTCGGGCGGCGGGGGCCCGGCAGACGCATCTTCCTCGGGTGGAGGTCCAGCCACTCCGGGCGCCTCCAGCAGCTCGTCCTCCGGCGGAGCCACCGGCTCTGGCGGCTCGTCGGACGGGGGCGCTGGCCCCGTGAGCAGCTCCACGGGCGACATGACCGGATCGGGCGGCTCCGGCGCAGGGGGCTCCGGCGCGGGCGGCGCCGGCGCAGGCGGCTCCGGCGCGGGCGGCTCCGGCGCAGGCGGCTCGGGCGCAGGCGGCTCCGCGCCAAGCACCGCGACCCGACCGCAGCTCACGAGCGCGCAGGCGGCGAGCCATACCGTCCTGAAGCACCTCGAGAAGGCCGGCGACCTCGCGTCGGGTCTCGTGACCGACCGCTGGGATCCCACCGCGGGCGCCGGCGACGTCGGCGGCTTCACGCCCAGGTACACGGTCGCCGCGAGCGGGGGCACCCACAGGACGGTGCAGTCCGCGATCGACGCGGCGGTGGCCGCCGGCGGGACGAGCCGCATCTACATCGAGGTCGCGGCCGGCGCTTACCGCGAGGTGGTCTGTGTGCCGGCGTCGGCCCCGCCGATCACGCTGTACGGCAAGAGCTCCGACGCCAGCCGGACGGTCATCGCGTACGACAACTACAACGGCAAGACCAAGCGGGCGGGCTCGCCCGCCAATCCCTGCAACCCGAACCTGAGCGGGACGACCTACGGGACCAGCGGCAGCGCGACCTTCGCCGCTTACGCCGACGATTTTCGGGCCAAGAACCTCACCATCGCGAACGACACCGACGAGGGCGCCGTCTCCGGCGGCGGCACGCAGGCCGTCGCGCTGATGACGCAGGCCGACCGGCTGATCTTCGAGAACGTGCGCCTGCTCGGCAATCAAGACACGCTCTACGTCAAGACGCCGAACGCAGGGACGGTGTCGCGCGCCTACTTCAAGGGCTGCCACGTGGAGGGCGACGTGGACTTCATCTTCGGGCGCGGCACCTTCGTGCTCGACGGCTGCACGATCAGGTACCTGACCGCGCGGCAGGGCAACAAGGGCGGGTACATCGTCGCTCCCAGCACGGATGCCCGCAACGACCACGGCATCCTCATCATCGACAGCGAGCTGACCGCCGAGGCCGGCACGCCGGCCGGGCTCGTCTACCTCGGCCGGGCCTGGGACGAGGGGCAGAACGACCTCGCGACGTACGCCGCGAGCGTCGCGAGCGGCGTCTACCCGAACGGCCACGCGATCCTCCGAAACTCGACCCTCGGCCCCCACATCCGCGCGGAGGCTCCCTGGCACGCCTCGACCGTCGATCGCCCCTACAGCTCCACGGCGGGCACCTACCCCGCGAACCGCTTCTACGAGCACGCCAACGCCGGTCCGGGCAGCGCGGCGCCCTGAGCGGCCGCGCGAGGGCGCCTTTCCTCTATCCTCGCGCCCATGGCGCCCCGCCAGCCCCTGCTCCTCCGCCTCGCCGGCGGGCTCGAGACCCGCCCCGTCAAGGCCGCGCTCTCGCTCCTGATCCTCGTCTCGGTCCTGCCCGTCCCGGGCCTCGAAGACGAGCTCCGCCCGTACTTCCTGGGGATCTTCGGCGTCGAGCTCCTCCTCCGGGCCGTCCTCCTGCGGCAGCGCGGGCGCGAGCGATCGCGCCTCGACGTCCTGCTCTTCGCCTTCGACGTCATCGCCTGGCTCAGCTTCCTGCCGCTCGAGCGGCTCCTCGACGCGCACGCGGCCCACGCCCTGCCGGTGCTGCGGCTCTCGCGGCTCTTCTTGCTCCTGCGCTTCACGCGCGAGATCGCGATCGACCTCTACGCGATCATGACCCGGCGCGAGCTGCTCGAGCAGTTCGGGCTCGTCACGCTGGCCGTCTGGGGGCTCGCGTTCGGCGCCTCCGTGCTGCTCAGCCACCTCGCGATCTCCCACGACTACGACGGCCGCGGCCCGGTCCCCGACACCACGTTCTTCGACCGGATCTGGTGGTCCTTCCGGCAGCTGGAGAGCGCCGACAACCTCGTCGCGAACCTCCACGTGCACCCCGTCGTCGCGGTCCTGTCGCTCGGCCTCACGGTGGTGGGCGTCTTCATCACGTCGTTCATCATCGGCATCGGCGCCAACGTGGTCGATCAGGTCGTGCGCGCGGCACGGCGGCGGCCGGTCGGCTACGCCGGGCACGCGCTCGTGATCGGGCCGGTCCACGAGGCGGAGATGCTGGTGCAGGAGTTCGTCCGGCTGTACGAGCGCCACCGGGCGCTGCGCAGCATCCGGCTCTCGGAGCTCTGGGTGTGGCTCGTCCGCCGCGGTCCGCCGCCGACCCGGCACGCGCTGCCGCGGATGGCGCTCCTCGGCGCGGAGGACGACCCGCCGGCGTACCTCTACGCGCCGAGGATGCGCTGGGTGGCCTACCGCAAGGGGGACAGCGCGCAGCCCGAGGCGCTCGAGCTCGTCGGCGCCGCCGGCGCGAAGCGGGCGCTGATCCTCGCGCGGCCCGACGCCGGGCCCGACGCGGACGCCGTGACGGCGATGGCCCTCTCCTCGTTCCGGACGCAGAACCGGCGCGGCCACGTGTTCGTCGAGGTGCAGGAGAGCAAGAACCGCGATCTCCTCCAGGCGGTGGGCGGGCCGGGGACCTATCCGCTCGACATGCAGCGGTTCCTCGGCTTCTTCCTGTGCCAGCACCTGATCACGCCGGGCGTGGAGGCGCTCTACACCGACCTCATGACCGCCGACGGGTCGGAGTTCTACACGCACATCTTCCTCGGCGAGGAGGCGGCCCGGACCGTCGCCGCGCTCGGCGAGGGGCCGGGCGGCGAGATCTCGTTCTCGCGCATGGCGCGCGCGGCCTGCCAGAGCAACGTCATCCTCGCGGGCGTCTTCCTCGGCGACGCGGCGCCGGAGCGCCGCGCGGGCGAGCTCGTGTCGACGGAGGGGCTCGTGCAGTGGCTGAACCCGCTGCTCGACCCGCCCGAGGGGTCGCCGGCGTGGGCGCTCGGCGCGCGGGCCGGCCGGGTGCCGGCGCGGCGGCTCCGGGGGCTCATCGGCGTGTCGGCCACCTACGCGCCGCTCCGGCGCTACGGGCGAGAGCTGCTGATGGGCCGGGGGATCGCGCCCGCCGAGGCGGCGAACGGCGCGGGGGCGCGCGCGGACGGCGCAGGGGCGGCGGCGAACGACGCAGGGCCGACGGACGGCGCGGGGGCGACGCGGGCGTGGGCGGCGACGCTCTCGCAGCGCCGCAGCCGCCTCGATCGGGTGCTGATCGTCGGGTACAGCCCCGCGCTGCCGTCGCTCTTGCACGCGCTCGCGCAGTTCGTCCCGGGGATCGAGGTGACGCTGGTCCTCGGCGAGCGCGGCGACGAGCGGATGCCGCTCGCCGATCGGCTCGCCTCGCTCGGCGTCACGCCCGCGCCGGACGGCGCGCCGCCGGGCCAGGACGGGGCCAAGCTCGCGCTTCCGCGCGGCGGCAGCGCCACGGTGCACACGCAGCACGGGCACGACCTCGCGTCGCTCGCGGTGCGCTGCGCGGCGCGCGGGGCGCCGGCCTCCGCCGCGGTGTTCCTGAGCGAGCCCGAGGGGCTCGACCGCGACGCGCGCACGGCGATGCGGCTCATCCGCTTCGCGCGGGCGCTGGAGAGCGGCGAGCTCGCGCACGGCGCGCGGCTGCACGTGCTCGCGGAGTTCTCCTCGGTGGCCAAGGGCGAGCACGTCCGGAGCCTCCTCGACGCCGGCAAGTGCGGCTTCGCCGGGCCCGATCGGCTGCGGCTCAGCCTCGTCAGCACCGAGCGCATCAAGAACTATTTCATGGTCCACAGCGCCTTCGTGCCGGGAGTAACGACCCTTTACGATGAGCTCCTCGGCGAGGGCGGGCAGGATCTCGTGCGCGTCGAGGCGCCGCCGTCCGGCCGCGGGGAGCGGGCGAACGGCGCGATCGCCTTCGAGGAGCTCCGGGCGGCGCTCGAGCCTCGGGGCGTGATCCCGATGGCGCTGGAGCTCGACGACGGCGCCGTGCTCCTGAACCCGGAGCCGGGGCCTGCCCTCGCGGCGGCGCGGATCCGCGCCGTGTACGCGCTCGCGCGCGGCCGGGATCTCGCGGCCCACGGCGATCGGCAGGCGGAGGAGGGCGAGGGGCGGGAGGCCGCGCGCGGCGAGCAGGCTCCGCGGATCAGCGCCTGAGCCGCTCGCCGCCTCATTTCTTTCCGCCAGGCCCGAGGTCGCGCGCGATCTCCGCGGCGAGATGGGTATCCTGGGCTCGTGCCGGAGCGACCCGACCTGGAGTACGTCGTCCCGATCCTCGCGCGCGAGCTCGCGGGCGCGACCGTGGCCGCGGCCCGGGCCGACAGTCCGGTGGTGCTGCGCGTCCTGCTCCCGGAGCGCCTCGACGCGCTCCTGCCGGGCGCGGAGATCCGGCGCGTGGGGCGGCGGGCGCACGCCGTGGTCTTCGAGCTCGCCGGGGCGCGGGCGCTCGATCTCGTGGTCGCCCCGATGCTGGCCGGGCGATTCTCGATCACGCTGCCCGGAGAGACGCGGATCCCGACCGATCTCGCGTTCTCGCTGGCCCTGAAGGACGGGCGCGAGCTCAGGGTCCGCGACGAGGTGCAGATGAGCAAGATCTACGTGCTCGCGCGGGGCGAGTTCGACAAGATCCCCGGGCTCGAGCGCGTGGGCCTCGACGTCCTCGATCCGCAGGTGTTCACGCAGGACGCGTTCCGCACGGCCGCGTGCGGGCGGCGCGGCCTGGTCAAGGACTTCCTGATGGACAAGGCGGCGCTCGACTCCCTGGGGAACGCGTACGCCGACGAGGTGCTCTTCGAGGCGCAGATCCACCCGAAGGCCACGGTCAAGGGCCTCTCCGAGGCGGAGCTCGACCGCCTGCACGCGGCGATCGCCCGTGTCCTCGGCGACGCGACCCGGACCATCGCCCAGCGGGCGCCGGCGCTCGACGAGAAGCTCCGCGACTTCCTCAAGGTCCGCGGGCGCCCGGGCCAGCCGTGCCCGCGCTGCGGCGACAAGCTCCGCCGCGCGAGCCTCCACGGCTACGACGCGATCTACTGTCCGACCTGCCAGCCCGAGGAGGGGAAGGGCGCGGCCGCGGAGCTCCGCCGCGCCAAGCGCACGCCGGGGTGAGGCGGGTTGGCGGCGGCGCGCGAGGTCGCGCGACGCTGCGCTCGACCATGCGCGCGACGCCGCATGCTCACCCCACGATCCTGGCGTGACGGGCTCTCGACTCTCGCCGGCAAGCAGCGAGAGCCGATGCAGGAGGCCGAGCAGGAGATCGGCAGTCAGCCGTGCGGCGGCAACGTCCGCAATCAGAATGCCAGCCTCAGCTGAAGCGGAGAGGGGCAATCGACCACCCTGTGGCAATTGGCCAGGGCGGCACGGGCTACGCGCTGAAGAACGGATCCATCGTGGAGCTCGAGGGCACCCGCGAGCGGCACATCGTCGGGGCGGCGGAGATCCCGGCGACCTTCGCGGGCGCGGCGCTCTTCCAGGTCCAGAACGCCATGGCGGCGATCGCCGCGTGCCGCGCCCAGGGGGTGCCGGTCGACACTATCCAGAGCGCCCTCCGGACCTTCGACGCGTGCGGCAAGAACCGCGGCCGCATGAACCTCTACCAGCTCGACGACAACTACGTGCTCGTCGACTACGGCCACAACCCCGGCGCCTTCCAGGCGACGTGCGCGCTCGCGGCCCAGTGGGAGGGGCGGCGGCTCACGGCCATCGTGAGCCTGCCCGGCGACCGCTCGAACGCGCTGCTCGAGGCGTGCGCCTGCGAGATCGCCAAGGGCGGCTTCCACCGCATCGTCGCGAAGGACGACGGCGACCGTCGGGGCCGCGCGCCCGGGGAGCTCCCGGCGCTCGTGCAGCGGGTCGTGGCGGAGGTGCGGCCCGAGCAGGCGAGCGCGGTCATCCCGGACGAGCACGAGGCCATCGAGCACGCGCTGGCCACCGCGGAGCCGGGCGAGGTCATCGTGCTGTTCACCGAGGAGGCGCCCGCGATGGAAGAGATGCTCACCCGGATGGGGGCAGTCGCGGTCAATGCGGTGCCCGAGCTCCGGTCCGGGACCCGGCTCCGCTCGCGCCGCCGCGAGGACGCGCTCCTGGCCGTCTGATGCTCGCGCTCATCGAGGGCGGGGAGGCCGTCGCGCCGGAGATGGTCGGAAGCAAAAGGAACGTTGAGGAGCCGGACAAGGGTCCTCCGGCGGGCGGGCCGCGCGCGCGGCCGGGCGGCGCGCTGGTGCTCATCGGGGGACACGAAGACAAGGAGGGCGCGCGGGAGATCCTGCGCGACGTGGTGGCGCGCGCCGCCGGGCGGCCGATCGTGGTGGCCACGGTCGCGAGCGACGTCGCCGGCGAGCTCTGGGTCGAGTACGAGCGGGTCTTCCGGGCGCTCGGCGCGGCCGAGGTGAGCCACCTCGACATCGCCCAGCGCGGCGACGCCGGCGAGGCGCGCTGGCTGGGGATGCTCGAGGGGGCAGGGTGCGTGTTCTTCACCGGAGGCGATCAGCTCAAGATCACGAGCAAGCTCGGGGGCAGCCGCCTCGCCGACGCGATCTGCGCGGTATACCGGCGCGGCGGCACCATCGCGGGCACCTCGGCCGGCGCCTCGGTCATGAGCGAGACGATGCTCGTGGGCGGCGCGGGCGAGGAGTCCGCGAAGGTGCGCGGCGCCGTGCGCATGGCGCCCGGCCTCGGGCTGGTGCGCGATCTCCTCGTCGACCAGCACTTCGCCCAGCGCGGCAGGCTCGGCCGCCTGCTCGGCGCCGTGGCCCACAACCCCCGCTTGCTCGGGATCGGCATCGACGAGGACACCGCCGCCGTGATCGAGCCGGATCGCCGCCTGCGCGCGCTGGGAACGGGCGCAGTCTACGTCGTCGACGCGCGCAATCTCAGCCATACGAACATCGGCGAGGAGGAGGGCGACCGCGTGCTCAGCCTCTTCGACGTGCGGCTCCACGTGCTGAGCGCGGGCGACTCGTTCGATCTCGAGAGCGGGCGGCCGGCGTGCGGACAGCCACGATGATGCCAGGCCGGTCGCGCTTCATCGCCATTTCTACGGTGGTGCCCGCGGGCTGAGCCGCTCGATCGCCTCACCCCCTCTCTGCCCTCAGCGCGCGGCGGCCGGCGGCGCCGTCGCCACCGCGTAGAGGCTGTCGAGGAACAGGGTCATGGTCAGGTACAGCTGCGCTCCGGGGCTGTAGAAGAAGGAAGGGCGCCGACCGTCCTCCGCCACGGTGGACGCGGTGTTGTCGTAACCGAGCTCGAACCAGGCGATGTCCGCGGCCGGGTAGCTCAGCGACACCCCGAACGTGGTGTACGCCAACGTCGCTGTCGACGAGCCGCGCGGCTCCACGGACACGCACCCGGTCACGGTCTGGACGCACTCGCCGTCGGACGGCGAATCGCGGAACCCGGCCCCGAGCCCCCATGTCGTGCCGACCGACAGGTCGCCCCAGACGTTGACCCAGAAGCTCAGCCCCGCGGAGAGCCGATCGCGCTCCAGGAAGCGACCCGAGAGCCGCTCGTCGAGGAGCACCTCGCCCGACGGGTCTTGCCGCGGGCGGTGGGCGCCGCCGTGCGCGGGCGTGGTGGCCTGCGAGAACAGGTGTTGCCAGCTGCCGCCGGCCGAGAAGAAGGCCCCGTTCAGCCACGCTCCCTCGAGCAGGGGGACGTTCCCGAGAGCGCCGAGCCCGAGCCGCGTGCGCGCGTAGACGCCGATGTGCTGGCTCGCCGCCGACGTCGGAAACAGGACGGCGAGCCGGGGCCCGCCGAGCAGGAGGAGGCCCCTGCCGTCCTGAAAGAAGGTGTAGTTGTACGCCGCCTGAAGGGGAAGGTCGGCCAGGGGGACGGCGCCCTCGCCGGGGACATCGCTGTCCGTGAGCTCCAGCGCAAGCGTGACGTCCGTGCCCACCCAGGCCCAGTGCTCCTTCGTGCTCACGAACGAGTACCGAGGAGCGAGCGAGAAGGACATGTCGGCGCGCTCGCCGTCGACCCCGTACAGCTCGCCGCCCAGGCCGAAGACGTCGGTGGTGGCGCTGGTGGTCCAGCCGAACCGGCTCGTGCGAAGCGCGTTGTCGCGCGCGCCGAGGTGGAGCAGCGGCGCCCCGCCCCGGAGCCCCGGCGCCCGCCCGGGACCCTGCTCGACGGGCGCCGGCTCCTCCGGGATCGGGGTGGCCGCCGGCTGGGCGAGCGCCGCGCCGCAGCGATAGACGACCGCCGCGGCGAGCGAGCCCGCGCGAAGCGCTGAGCCTGCGGCGCGACCTGAAGAGTGCCCCGGCATCCGGCGACAGCATACCTCATCGTCCGCTGGAATTGAACAGCCCGCGCCGCGATGTACGGGGCGCCCATCACCGAGGACGACGCCCCGTCGAGGCACATGAGCTCTCCCTTCATGGCCATGAAAAGTTATGCTCTCGATGTCCCAGAGACGGGTATTACAGAGAGGCTGTCCAGCGCCCCGACGCACGGCGATGGGCTCTCGAAGGGACGCGATTTCGGCGCGAGGCGCGCCTCAGGCAACCTGAAAGGGGGAGAGGCTCGGCCGGCGCGCCGGGCGGGCCCGGTGAGCGCGCTGCGTCGATCGAAGTCTCGTACGACTCTCGGTGACATGGCGCGGTCTTTTGGGATAGGCTGCCGGCCGCAGGAGACGCAATATGATTCATCCCTCTCGCCGGTCTCCACATTGCTTGGTCGGCATGGCCGCTCTGCTGCTGTCGCTGCCGGGCTGCGCCCTCGACGCGAGGGGCACACGCCAGCCAGAGCGAGCCGAGCCTCGACCGGAGCAACCCGCCGAGGAGCCCGCCGGAGACATCGGTGAAGCTCCCGCCGAGGCGCCGGTGGACGCGCCCGCCGAAGACCCCGTCGAGGTCCCTGGAGAGGAGCCCGCGGAAGAACCCGTCGACGAGCCCGCGGAGGAGCCGGCCGCGCTGTGCGACGCCGCGGATCCGTCGCTGATCGCGTGCTTCGCGTTCGAGGGGGACCCCGGCGACGGCTCGCTGCATCGCTTCAAGCCGGAGCAGGCGAAGAACCTGAGTTACGAGCCCGGCAAGGGCGGCCAGGCGCTCCGGGTGACGCGGGGGAGCCGCCTCCGATTCCGCCACGACGCCGCGTGGACCGCCCCGGCGATGACCATCGATGTCTGGATCAACCCGGCCTCCCTGCCGAAGAGCGGGCGATACGCCGTGATCGACAGCGGCGGGAAGCCCTCGATCTTCCTGATGCCGAGCGGGGAGATCCGCTGCACCATGGGGGTCGAGCGGAACGTGCCTTATTCCATCGTCCCCGGGGCGTGGACGCACATCGCGTGTCTCTCCGACGGCCAGACGCAGCGCCTCTACGTGAACGGCGTCGAGATCGACCGGAGCTCCTCCGGCGCGGTGCTCGCCTCGGGCGAACAGCCCATCTTCATCGGCTCGGAAGAGCCCTCGGGCGGAGACGAGTTCGACGGCCTGCTCGACAGCCTCCGCATTTTTGGCCGCACGCTCGCGCCCGAGGAGATCTGCGCGGCCGCCGGCGGCAACGCCTGCTGAGCGGCGCGGGCCGCGCGCCCGGGGGGAGCAGCGTCGATGGGGGGGAGCAGCGGCCCGCGCCCGCGGACCGAGGAGCGAGCCCCGGCCGATGGGCGGCCAGGGCCGGACGAGCGGCGTTTTGGCCGACAGCGGTTGCGGCGCGCCCTGGCGAGCGGTTGCGGCCAGGGCGGCCAGGAGAGCGCGCGCTGGGCGCGAGGGGTAGAGGAGGGAGGGGCGAGGGAAGGAGGAGAGAGACGCCTCAGAAGGCTGCGTCGCGGAGCTTCGCCTTGTACTCCGCCTTGTACAGATCGTGACAGGCCTTGCAGCTCGCCTTGGCGCCGTCGATGTCGCCCTTCTTGGCCTTCTCCACGCCGTCCTTCGAGATGGCGACCCACTTGGGCATCCCGGGCGGCGGCTTCGACGCGACGTATTCCAGCGCCGACGCGATCTTTGCGCCGTCGCCGCTCGTGGTCGCGGACTGCATGACCGTCTTCATCCAGCCCTGCATCGGACAGGCCTTCTGTCCCTTTGCACCGCAACCGAAATCCTTCCCCTCGGCAACAGAAGCGGGGACATCCGCAGCCCCACCCGCGGCCCACGCAGCGCCCGCAAAGCCAATGCCGACGGTCATCAACACGGCACTCATCAGCTTCATGCTCATCGACATCCGACGTCTCCTGTCAGGTAAGGGCAAGCTCCGCCCATTCATCGCAGCTCCATGGCTGGATGTCAATACACACCCTAGCCGCCGAGCGAGCCTGCGAACACCAACGGGGCGCAGACGAGGTCAGGGGGCAAAAACTTCAATCGCCGATCGAGTTCGCAAGCTCCACCGGTGCAGATAACGCCTCTGGGGGAAAACTTCATCCATGACGTTCGCCGCGCCATCTCACCCAGGCTGTCAGCGCGGCGCGATTGTGAAATATTTTGCTAAACATGCAACCGTCGCGGCGGCGCCCGCGGGTGCGCCCGTCCGCCGCCCTCGATGCACTCGAGGCGCCTGCTCGAGAGGTCGCCGAGCGGCGGTACCGCCCGGAGGGCGCGTCCGAGCGCTCCGATGAGCTCGTCCGCCAGGGGCGGCCAGGGGGCCGTCCGCGACGCGGAGCGCGGTCCAGGGCGCCGACGGAGGCCGGCCGGCCAACGAGCAGGCACGCAACCAGGTTGAGGTGACGCCAACGAGCAGGCACGCAACCAGGTTGAGGTGACGCAACCAGGTTGAGGTGGCGCGTGGACCGTGCATGAAAAATTCGCTGCAGCTGGAACCTGCGGCCGCCGCCGGCGCGCGCGTCCCTGCCGCCGAGCGGAGCACCAGGAGGTGGATGGCCCCCGCGCGGCGCGGCCGGCGATCCAGCAGCAGCCCCGGCGACCGCTCACCGGCGCTTTTCTTGGAAAACTGTGCCACACGAACGGAATGCCGCCTCCCGGGCGCGCGCTCCTCGCGACGAGGGTGTCTCGCGACATGGCGCGAGGTCACCCGACTCCGTCGCGTCCGCAGCGCGATGGCGCCGTCCACGGGACGCGACGGCGGGAAGGTAGGGAGAAAACCCGAATCATCGTCTCGCCTTCCCACCTGGGTAAGCGACCTCTCTGGCCAATGACCGCTTCACCCTGGCTGTGATCGCGGGAGGAACCATGAGCTGTCTTACGTAACGAGGCCCACCGGGGTCGTGATGACGCTCCGCGCCGGGCAGACGCGCTGACTCCGCATGTCGGTCGCTCGCCCACCCGCCATCGCGAAAGCAGGAATGCCCTACAGCGAAGCGAGCCTCGCGCGTGATATCGCTGGATCCACGGCCGCTGATGCGCGTGGGAGAGATCGTCGACGAGCGGTTCGAGATCGAGGGCCTCGCCGGCTCGGGTGGGATGGGTCACGTCTACCGGGCGCGCGACCTGGCGAGCGGCGACACGGTGGCTCTCAAGGTGCTTCGCCGCGCCGGCAAGGGCGAGCAGCGCCGCTTCTCCTGCGAGGTGGAGGCGCTCTCGGCGCTGCGCGTCCCCGGTGTGGTCCGGTACATCGCTCACGGCCTCACGGCCGGCGGCAAGCCGTATCTGGTGATGGAGTGGCTCTCCGGCGAGACGCTCGCCGAGCGCATGGTGCAGCGGGGGCTCACCGCCGCCGAGAGCGTCGATGTGGTCGCGCGGGTCGCCGGGACGCTCGGCGCCCTCCACCGGCAGGGCGTCGTGCACCGCGATCTCAAGCCGAGCAACCTGCTCCTCGCCGACGGGCGGCTCGACCGGGTGATGGTGCTCGATTTCGGGATCGCGCGCTTCCGCTTCGACCAGCAGATCACGATGCCGGGCACCGTCCTCGGGACCCCGGAGTACATGGCGCCCGAGCAGGCGCGCGGCGAGCGGAGCGTCGACGCCCGCGCCGACGTGTTCGCGCTCGGCTGCGTGCTCTTCAAGTGCCTCACCGGGCGCGCCGCGTTCCAGGGCGTCGGCGCGCTCGCCGTGCTGGTCAAGGTGCTCCTCGACGAGCCGCCGCACCTCCGCGAGCTCCGCCCCGAGCTGCCGGAGCCGCTCGACGCGCTGGTCGCCAGCATGCTCGCGAAGCAGCCGGACCATCGGCCCCGCGACGGCGCGGCCGTGGCCGAGGCGCTCGGCGCGATCGATCTCCGCAGCGCCGGCGCGGCGGCCGGGGGCGAGCCCGCCGCGCCGGTGCGCGTGCTGGAGCTCACGAGCAGCGAGCGGCGCGTCACGTGCCTCGTGCTCGCGCACGAGCGCTCGGAGCCCGACGAGGAGACGCGCTCGCACGAGGAGGAGCAGGCGCGGGCCCTGGAGCGCGCCGAGGAGGTGCGCGCGCTCGCGTCGCGCTACCAGGGCCAGATCGAGCTCATCGACGCGCGCTCGCCGCTCGTGGTGCTGACGAGCGCCGAGGCGGCCACCGATCTCGCGGCGCAGGCGGCCCGCTGCGCGCTCGCGCTGCGCGCGCTGCTCGGCGGCGCGCCGGTCTCTCTCGTCACGGGGCGGGCGGAGCTCACGTCGCGCATCCCGATGGGGGAGCTCATCGACCGGGCGGTGCAGCTGCTGCCCGCGCGGGGCGAGCCGGCGCCCGCGGCCGCGGTGCGCATCGACGACGTGACGGCCGGGCTGCTCGGCGGGCGGTTCGAGACGAGCTGCGAGGGGGGCGCGCGCTTCCTGCACGGGGCGCGCGACGACCACAAGGTGGCGACCGCGCCGGCGCTGCTGGGCAAGCCGGTGGCGTGCGTCGGGCGGGAGCGGGAGCTCGCGGTGCTGACCGCGGAGCTCGACCGGAGCATCGAGGAGTCGACCGCGGGCGCGATGCTGGTGGTCGCGGCGGCGGGGATGGGCAAATCGCGCCTGCGGCAGGAGTTCCTCGCCAAGGTGTCGGCGCGCGGCGCGAGCGGCGAGCGCGGGGCCGACGGCGCGAGCGGGGCCGACGGCGCGAACGGCGCCCACGGCCACAACGGCGCCCACGGTCCCAGCGGAGCCCACGGCGGAAGCGCAGCGCAGGTGGAGGTGTGGTTCGGCCAGGGCGACCCGATGAGCTCGGGCTCGGCGTTCGGGCTGCTCTCGCGCGCGCTGCGGGGCGTGATGGGCATCGTCGACGGCGAGCCGCTCGAGGAGCGGCGGCGCAAGGTGCGGGCGCGGGTCGAGCGCCACCCGGAGCTCGACGTGGGGCGGGTCAGCGCCTTCCTCGGCGAGCTCGTGGGCGCGCCGTTCCCGGACGACGACATCCAGGTCGGCGCCGCGCGGCGCAACCGGCTGCTGATGGGCGATCAGCTGCGGCTGTCGTGGGAGGAGTTCATCCGGGCCGAGTGCGCGAAGCAGCCGGTGATGCTCATCCTCGAGGACCTCCAGTGGGGCGACCTGCCCACGCTGACGATGGTGGAGGCGGCGCTCCGGAGCCTGAAGGACCTGCCGTTCCTCGTGCTCGGGCTGGGGCGCCCCGAGGTGCACGAGATCTTCCCCACGCTCGCGAACGGGAGGTTCGGCAACCAGCTGATGCTGCCGCCGCTCACGCGGCGGGCGAGCGAGCGGCTCGTGCGCGCGGCGCTCGGCGACGAGGTGCGCGCGGAGCTCGTGGCCACGCTGGTGGACCGGGCCGACGGCAACCCGTTCTACCTCGAAGAGCAGGTCCGGGCGGTGGCGGCCGGCCACGGCGCGGACCTGCCCGAGACGGTGCTGGCGATGGTGCAGGCGCGCATCGAGGCGCTCGACGCGGACGCGCGGCGCGTGCTGCGGGCGGCGAGCGTCTTCGGCCAGGCGTTCTGGCCGAGCGGGGTGAGCGCGCTGCTCGGCGGCGCCGGGGTCACGCGCTGGCTCTCCGAACTCGAGCGGCGCGAGGTGATCCACCGGCGCGGCCCCGGGCGGCTGCGGGGCGAGGTCGAGTACCGCTTCCGCCACGCGCTCGTGCGCGAGGCGGCGTACGGCATGCTGACCGAGGCCGACCGGCGGCTCGGCCACGCGCTGGCGGGCGACTGGCTGGAGGGCGCGGGCGAGCCCGACGCCATGGCGCTCGCCGAGCACTTCGAGCGCGGCGCCGTGCCCGCGCGCGCCGCGGCGGCGTACCTGCGCGCGGCGCAGCACGCCCTGGAGGGCAACGATCTCGGCGCGGCGATCGCGCGGGCCGAGCGCGGGCTCGCGTGCGCGCCGGAGCCCGCGGTGGTGGGGGCGCTCCGGCTGATCCAGGCCGAGGCGCATGTGTGGCGGGGCGACCTCGCGCTCGCCGAGGAGCGGGGCACGGCGGCGGTGGAGCACCTCACCCCCGGGTCGGCGCCGTGGTTCACGGCCGTCGCGCAGGTGGTCGCGCCGGCGAGCAAGCTGGGCGGCTTCGACCGCGTGGAGCGCTGGATGGGCGCGGCGATCGGCGCGCCCGCGCTCCCGGGCGCGGAGAGCGCGAGGAGCACGTGCCTCTGCGCGGGCGCCTCGACGCTGGCCTTCGCCGGGCGGCCCGCGGTGGTCGACGCGCTCATCGCGGAGGTGGAGCGCGCGCTCTCCGACGGGGCGTCGACCGGCGCCGGGACGGGCGCCGAGGTGGTCGCGGGGCTCCACCAGGCGCGCGCCTTCCGCGCCATGAGCGGGGGCGATCCCGGCGCCTGCGCCACCGGCCTGGAGGCCGCGCTCGCGGCGTTCGAGCAGGTCGGCGACCGGCGCAACGCGTGCATCACCCGCGCGAACCTGGGCTACTGCTACGGCGAGCTCGGCGACTTCGGCGGCGCCGAGGCGGCGCTCCGCTCCGTGATGGAGGCCGCGGAGCGGATGGGCCTCCACGAGGTGGCGGCGGCGGCGCAGGCCAGCCTCGGGCAGGTCCTCGCCTACCGCGGCAGGCTCGCCGAGGCGCGGGCCGTCGAGGAGGCGGCCCTCGCGTCGAGCCAGCGGCTCGGCGACCCGCGCGCCGAGGTGGTGTCGCGCTCCTACCTGGCGAAGATCGCCCTGCTCGCCGGCGATTTCGCGGGCGCGGAGCGCGAGGCGCGCCACGCCGAGGCGCTGGAGAGCGCGTCGCCGCTGCGCGTCGCGGCCACGGCGATCCGCGCCCGCGCGCTGATCGGGCTGGGGCGCGCGGCCGAGGCGCTCGCGGCCGCCGGCGAGGCCCTGGCGGCGCTCGAGTCGCTCGGCGGGCTCGAGGAGGGCGAGTCGATGATCCGGCTGGTCCACGCCGAGGCGTTCTCCGCGGTCGGCGACGCGGCCCGGGCCGCGGTGGCCATCTCCTCGGCGCGCGAAAGGCTGCTCGGCCGGGCCGAGAGCGTCCGCGACCCCGAGTGGCGCAGGCGCTTTCTCTCCCACGTCCCGGACAACGCCCGCACCCTGGAGCTCGCGGCGCAGTGGGTCGGGGCGGGTCGGAACTGAGCGCAGCTGAACGGAACTGCGCGGAATTACGCGGAACTGCGCTCAACTACGCTCAACTACGCTCAACTGCGCTCAACTGCGCTCAACTGCGCTCAAACAAGCGCCGCTTTCCTACGGGTGAATCTGCACGGGACGTCGATTTAAGGGCTGACAGACGACGTGAATCGCCGTACGATGTCCATAGACGTGGAGAGTTCCCGGTCGTCGTTGGGTTGAGCGACGGCCGGAGGGCGTGCTGCGATCGGGGAGCGTGAGCGCTCCCCTTGGCCCGCTACCGAGGTCTCATCACGTGAACATCAAAGCGGTACTTGGATGCGCTGGCGTCCTTCTCGTGGCGAATGGCTGCGTCGCGCCCGAGCTGGCGTTTGAAGAGGATGGTGAAACAGAGCAGCTCGGCTCGAGCGCTGACGCGATCGAGAGCGGCAATGCGCTGAGCTACAATGCGCTGAGCTACAACGCGCTCAGCTACAATGCGCTGAGCTACAACGCGCTCAGCTACAACGCGTTGAGGCCGGAGGCGGCCTCCGCCCTCAGGGCTCCCGGCGTGGGCGGCGATCTCTTTCGGACGCTGGTGAAGTACACGGTCAGCTGCGCGTTCAACGAGTCCCAGTCGTTCCGCTTCTCGTGGACCGACGCCGCGGGCGCGACCCACAACGAGGTCTACCCCGGGCACCTCGGCCTCGCCGACCGGTGGGACAGGCGCCCGCTCGACGAGGACGGCAAGCAGATGGTCTCCGCGTGCCTCGCGGCCCACACGAACCGTTACGGCGTATCGGTCCTCATCTCGATGCGCTCCCCGCAGAACCCGCTGCGCCACGAGGTCGAGTCGGGCGAGCTCGCCGAGTACCCGCATGTCGAAGGCGCCTTCTGGGGGAACCTCTTCGCGAAGACGCCCTACCTGAGCGCCTGTTACAACGACGCGAACGTCGGTGTCGCGCGCGCGGCGCGGCGCGACTGCGCCGCCGGCCACCCGGGCGCGGACGGGGATCTCGAGGGCTGCGGGATGATCGAGATCGTCGGGAGCTGCCAGGACATCTGCGGGAAGCTCCACCGGCCCGGACAGTATTACAAGCACTGCGATGATCCGGAGTCGGGCAAGACGCGGTATGTGATCACCACCGCGCTGAGGTGACCCCTGCCATCGCGACGAGCGGGCGGTCGCACCGAAGACGTCGAGATGGGCAACGGATGGCGCGGGCGGCGTCGCCGGGCGAAGATGCGCGGCCATGGAGATCCATCAGGTCCGGTACTTCCTGGCGGTGACCGAGACGCGCAGCTTCACGCGCGCGGCCGAGCGGTGCGCGGTCTCGCAACCCGCGCTCACGGCCGCCATCAAGAAGCTCGAGGAGGAGCTCGGCGGGCCGCTCATCCTGCGCGAGCGCGGCGGCGCCAAGCTCACCGCGCTGGGGCAGGGCGTGCTGCCGCGGTTTCTGCGGCTGCGGGACGAGCTGCAGGCCGTGCAGGTGATCGCGGAGAACCACCGGCGCCTCAAGCAGGTGCCGCTCCGGGTGGGCATCCTCTGCACCATCGGGCCCGCGCGGCTCGCGGGCTCGCTGGCGGCGTTCCGCGCGGAGGCGCCGGGGGTGGAGCTGGAGATCGCGGTGACCACGCAGGGCGAGCTCCTGCGGCGGCTGGAGGAGGCCGAGGTCGACGTCATCGTCTCGAACCTCGGCGACGCTGTCCCGGACTGGTGCGTGGTGGCGCCGCTCTACGAGGAGCGCTACGTCGTGGTCCTCCCGCCCGGCCACCGCCTGACCGCGCGCGAGGGCGTGCGGCTCGAGGATCTGGACGGCGAGCCCTACCTCGATCGGCTTGCCTGCGAGATGCGCGAGCAGGTCGCGGGCGCGTGCGCCGCGCGGCGCGTGGACCTGTATGCGGCCTACCGGACCGATCGGGAGGACTGGGTCCAGAGCCTGGTGCACGCGGGGCTGGGCTTCGCCTTCATGCCGGAGCACTCGCTGCTCCTGGCGGAGGCGTCGCAGCGCCCGCTCGTGGACCCGGCCCTGAGGCGCACCATCGCGCTTGTGCGCTCGGGCGATCGCGCGCCGGCGCCGGTCTTGCAGCTCTTCTGGGACGCGCTGCTGGCGCGCGCTGCCCGGCCGCGGCCGGTCAAGCCTTCGCGGCGATGATGTCGACGTGCTCGATGACGGGCGCAGCGGCGAGCAGCTCCGGCGCCTTGGCCATGAGCGCGGCCGCGATGCGGCCCTCGAGGTGCTCCTTGCGCCCCACCTCGTCCGCGAAGGTGTCGAAGACGCCGAACGTCGACGGCCCGAGGCGCAGCGCGAACCAGTGCACCGTCCGCGGCTCCTCGGCCGCGAGGCCGACGGCGGAGCGGAGGAGCGCCTCGACCTCGGCCTCCTTGCCGGGCTTGGCCTCGATGCGGGCCAGGAGGGAGAGTGTCACGGCCTTGGTGGGGTGAGCGGTCATGGGATCCTCCTCTTCGGCGGCGCACGGCGCGCCGCGCTTCGGTGAGGAGAGATATAACGGCGCGTCTCCGGCCGACCATTCGATGTTCTGGATGGATCCATCAGCGCCGTGGATGGTGCTCCCGGCGATCCCGCGCCGGCCACCGCCGGACGGCGCCTCCGCCACCTCCGGCGTACGCGCCGGAACCACAGCCGGCCGAGCCGCAGACGATTCCAGGTCGTGTTCGGGTTGTGCCCGAGCTCCGCGGCGATCTCCGCGATCGTGTATCCCTGCGCCGTGAGGGCGAGGACGGCTCGAAACCTGGGGTCGACGCGCCTCAGATCGTCCAGCGCTCTCCGGGCCTCGACCTGCTCGAGCGGCGCGGGCGCGTGATCCTGGCAGAGGCGACCCGCGCTCGGCACGAGGACCTCGTACCGCCGGTGTGCGCGCGTCACGTAATGGGAAGCGTGCCGCCAGCTGATGCCGACGATCCACCGCTTCAAGGCCACGGCGTCCGGGACCCCCGGCCGCGGCTGGAACCGCCCGGCGTGCATGCTTCGCCATGCGCCGAGCAGCACCTCCTGGACGATGTCGGCGCGATCCCCGCTCGGGATGCGCCAGCGCTGCAGTACATCGTCGATGGTCGCCGTGTGCCGGGCGATGGAGTCGATGTCCAGCATGACGGCGACTCGATGCATGCCTACAGTGAGGGGATTACCAATGAGGGGATTACGGCGCTGCCGTGCGCGACGCGATCACTCCTGCGCTCAGAGCGACCCGTGACGCTCGCAGCGCACCCGCCGGAGGAGCGCGTCGCGCTCCGCGGCGTGCTCTCCGCGACCACGACGCTCGCGGTGCTCGTGCAGGAGACGGCATGCCGAGAGCTGCCCCTCGGTGGTCCCGAGCTCGAGCATCGCTCGCGCGCGCTCGAGCCTCGGGTCGATCCGAGCGTGCTCCGCGCCGGTGCCTCCCCGGGACGACCTCTCGGCTGCGGCGGATGCCGCGCGGGCCGTCGTGGAGCTGCCCTGAGGGGCGGATACGACGGAGGCCGTCACGGCCTCTCGCCCGATCGCGCTCTCGGGCCCTCCCGGCCCCACGCCGCGCGCGTCCGCAGGCCCTGCCGGGATCTCGATCGCGGGCTGCGCGCGCCCCGAGGCGGCGAGCAGGGGCGCTTCGGCGGAGCCAGCCGCCGGGCCGGGCCAGGCGGCGCCCGCCCCGAGCACGAGCGCCGCTGCCGCCGCCCCATGCAGCTTGAATCGGCCAAGCCCGCGCAAGGCGTCGTGAAGCCAGGCACCGGAGAAGAACGGCACCAGGCACGGCACTGTGGCCTGCCCGCGCCACCGCTGCTCTGCCTGCCAGCGCGCCCTCTCCTGCTCGACGCTATCCCATGCGGCGGTGAGCCGTGACTTGACGGTGTTCTCCGAGAGCGCGTGCGCCAAGGCGATCTCGGCGAGCGTCCGGCCCAGGAGCTCGTGCTCGATGAAGACCGTGCGGCGCGCGTCGTCGAGCTTGTCGATGAAGCGCCAGAGGACGAAAGCTCGCTGGCGGGCGATCACCGAGGCTTCCGGGCCCGGCCGCTCGTCCGAAGGCTCCTCGTCCTGGAGCGGCGCGATCACCTCTTCCCGGCGGCGCGCTCGCCGCCGGCTGGTGCGCGCCTCATTTCTGACGATCTGGTCCGCATACGCCGCGGCGTCCCTCGCCAGGCCGACGCGCGCGCGGTTCTCCAGGATGCGAAGCCACGCCTGCTGGACGACGTCGTCGATGTCCTGAGCCGGCACGCGCATGGCGCGCGCGAGCCGGCGAAAGCGATCCGAACCGAGCGGACAAGGGGCTGTGACGTCCAGGCTCGTCGAGGTGGTCACGTCCATGCACGTCCAGATGCTTCAGGCCCGAAAACGGGTGACCCGATCGACCGGCGCGACGAGGAACGGTGCGCGAAGGTGCGCCCACACGGGGGTGACGATCGGGCGGCGTCTCGGTGGAATACGTTACGAGCGTGGCGTCGGATTTGTCATGCAAAGCGGAGCGCTCGGCGTGCAAGCGCGGTTGCTGGGCAGGCGGCTTCGTCGGTAGAGTCGGCCGCATGATGCGCTTGCGCTCGGTCGTGGGCGGGATTTGCTTTCTCGTCGCGCTGGGCAGCGGCGTCGGGCTCGCGCGCGCGGAGCCGGAGCCCGAGGGGTCGAGGGCGGCGGAGAGCGCGGCGACGAACGCGCACCAGCAGGCCCGGCGTGCCTTCTTCGCGCGGCGGTGGGCCGAGGCGGAGGCGAGCTTCGAGGCCGTCCTGGCGGTGCCCGGCGCGGCCTGGATGCCCGCGGCGCAGCGGGCCGAGGTGCTCGGGTATCTGGGGCTCTGCGAGCTGGAGCAGGGCAAGCACCGGGAGGCCGCCGAGCACCTCGGGCAGAGCCTCGAGCACGACGCCGCCCTGGATCAGGCGCTCCTTCGCAGGTTCACGCGCGCGTTCAACGGGGCCGTCGAGCGCGTCGGGAGGATCTACGTGGCGGCCTCCCCGCCGGACGCCGAGCTCCTCGTGGACGGGAAGCCCATCGGCACGGGCGCCGCGGCCCACGAGCTGTTCGTCGAGCCGGGGGCGTACACGCTCCGGGCCCGGCTGTCGGGCTATGGGGAGGCCTCGCAACGGGTCGAGGTCGCTGCGGGGTTGACGGTCGGCGCGGCGCTGCAGCTCGCGCGCGCGGCCGATGCGCCCGCGCGCGCACCGGATCCGGTCGCGGCGCGGAGCGCACCGGCCGCGCCGGCGGCCCCGCCGGACGCGCCGCCGGCGGCGCCGGGGCCGTGGGCGTCGTGGCCGGGGGCGCTGCGGATCGCGGGGATCGCCGTCGCGGCGGCCACCGTGTCGACGGGGGCGGTGTTCATGCTCCGGGCGAACCGCCTCGACGGGAGCCTCGACGAGCGCATCGACGGCCTCCACCGGGATCCGGCGTGGACCTCGGGCGCGTGCAGCGCAGCGCCGCAGCCCTCGGCGTGCCCGGAGCTCCGCCGCATGCGGGAGCAGCGCGATCTGTCCGGCGCCGTCGGAACGGCCCTCGTCGCGACGGGGGCCGTGGTCGGCGCGGTGACCGCCGCGTCGTTCTTCGTGGACTTCTCGTGGCTGCGATCGACGCCGGCGCGGAGCGGTTTTCAGGTCGTCCCGGCGATGGCGGCGCAGCAGGTCGGCCTGGTGGCGGTGGGGGTGTGGTGAGGGGCTTGGAGACCGGCATGGATGGCGAGGCGAGCGTGAGGCGGGCCAGGGCGGCGCGGAGGGCCGCGGTGTCGCTCGCGATCGCCGCGCTGGGCGCGTGCGGCGGGAGCGTGGTCTCGGGGTGCATGTACCTGGGGAACCACTGCTGGGAAGAGCAGACCTGCGACGAGCCCGCCCCCCCGGCGCCGCCGCCCGCGGCCTCGCCGTGCGACGGCGATCCAGGGAGGGCGCCGGCGCTGGACGCCTGCGGGGTGTTCGTGCGCGCGCAGGGCGACGACCGCAATCCGGGTACACGGGAGAGGCCCGTGAAGACCTTGCGGCGCGCCATCGTGCTCGCCGCGGGCGGACGCAGCGACGGGCAGGCGCCGACCCGGCGCGTGTACGCGTGCGGCGAGACGTTCGAGGAGGCGGTCGTGCTGCCCTCGGGCGTGGACCTCTGGGGGGGCCGCCGCTGCGCCGACGGGGACTGGTCGTTCGGGGGGGCCGACCAGCTGACCACGATCGCCCCGGGGCCGGCGGGGATCCCGGTCCGGGTCCTCGACGGGGGAGGGGCGAGGTCGACGGTGTTCGGGGTCCGGGTCGTGGCCGCCGAGGGGTCGGCGAGCGACGGGAAGTCGTCGATCGGGATGATCTTGAGCCAGGGGGCGAAGCTCCGGCTGTTGGAGAGCCACGTCCACGCGGCCGACGGGCGGGACGGGGAGCCGGGGGAAGACGCCCCGCGCATCCGGGCGAAGGACGGGGAGTACGGGGAGGACGGGGTGAACGCGTGCACGGCGGAGGTCGCGACGGGCGCGCCACCCGTCGTCACCGAGTGCGACGGGGGCATCGAGTCCACCGGCGGACAGGGCGGCGATGGCTACGTCGACGAAGGTGGCGACGGCCAGCCGGGCGCGCCTTCCTCGGCGGAGAATCCGGTGGAGTCCGGCGAGGGGGGGCTCGGCGCGGGCAGCGCGGGATGCACGGCCGGAGCGCCGGGCGCGGACGGTGAGCCCGGCCGGCATGGCCCCGGTGCGAGCGGCCTTGGCAGCCTCGACGCGACCGGGTGGGTGGGCGTTCGAGGCGCCGATGGCGGCCCCGGGGGCATCGGCCGGGGCGGCGGGGGCGGCGGCGGGAGTCGATCGAGGGTCGGCATGATCCAGTGCCGTCCCGGAGCGCCTCGGGGCGGCGCTGCCGGCGGCTCCGGAGGCAGCGGCGGCTGTGGTGGAAAGGCGGGCCAGGGAGGGGGCTATGGGGGATCGAGCATCGGGATCGTGGCGCTGGGGGGCGCCGAGATCACGGTCGAGGCCGGTACGGTGGTGGCCGGCCGAGGTGGCAATGGCGGGGCCGGCGGGACAGGCCAACTCGGTGGCGCTGGGCTCAAGGGCGGTCAAGGTGGGCTCGGCTATGGTCTCGACATGTGGGACGCGTGCCCCGGGGGCCATGGTGGCGACGGCGGCGAAGGCGGCAACGGCGGGGGTGGCCTGGGTGGACATTCGATCGGCATCGCCACCGTCGGTGTCACAAAGGTGAGCTTTGAACGAGGTGCGGATGTCAGGCTCAAGAGCGCTGGCGACGGCGGCCCCGGGGGAGGTGTCCGCGAGGACGAGGGCGGGGGTGAGCACGGCAGATCGGAAACCTGGGTCGTGTTCGCTGCGGCGGCCCAGGCCGAGGAGCCACCGCGATGAAGATTCCCACGCACGGCGCACGACATCGAGAGGCACCATGAGGATGGTTGAAGCCCAACGACTGCTTCTGCTGGTGCCGCTCGCGGCGGCGGCGTGCGGGATCGATCTCGGTCCCTATGAGGACGAGGAGCGCCCTCCGCCGTGCGGCGGCGCGACGTCGTGCGCGCCTGCTCCTCCGCCGGAGTCGGTCTGTCGCGCGTACCTCACCGCCGACCAGGCGGAGGCCGGCTGCGGCGTGTTCGTCCACTTTTTCGTGGGCGACGATGCACATCCCGGCACGCGGGACGCGCCGGTGCGGACCCTGCCGCGCGGCATCGAGCTCGCGCGCACGGGGAGCGGGCGCGTGTTCTTCTGCGGCGCGCATGACGGCGAGATCAAGCTGCCCTCCGGCGTCGATATCGTGGGGGGCTTCAACTGCTTGAACGACTGGAAGCGGGGGACCACGATCCCCGGTACCCGCGACCTCAACGATGCAATCCTCCAGACGACGCGCAAGGGGATCATCGCGCTGACCATCGAGCCCGCGAGCCCCGGCGACACAGGGGCCGCCGACGGCGTGTCCACGCTCGCCGACGTCCGATTGGACAGCGGAAACGAGGTCGGGCTCTTCGTTCGGTCCGGTACCGCCGTGGAGATCGTTCGTGGCGGGATCGAGGGGAATTACAGCTTCAGGACGGAGGGCGGGGAGGACGCGCCGCAGTTTCCGGTGGCGCCCGACGGCGCGGACGGCAATGGCGGTGTGGAGGGCTGCGCCGCGACCCCCGCGGCCGGCGGGGCTCCGGTGACGAGCCCATGCGACGACGGCGCCGTGTCGATGGGCGGCAAGGGAGGCGACGGCGGGATCGCCAGAGGCGGCGACGGCGGCGACGGTGCGCCCGCGCCGAGCCCCGATCCCGAGGATCCCTATCCCCGGGGTGCCGGGGGCATCGGAGACGGCGGCGATGGCCGCTGCGGGGACGGGGAGCAGGGGCGAAGCGGCGCGCCGGGCGTCGACGGGGCGCCGGGCCAGGGCATCGGGCGTATCGGCGAGGAGGGCTGGATAGGCGCCCGGGCCGGGGACGGACGCAGGGGGGCGCCGGGCCAGGGGGGCGGCGGCGGCGGCGGTCTTCGCGGGAGTGCCGCCCTCTGCGGCGCGGCCTCCCGATCGGGGCCGTCCGGAGGCTCGGGCGGCGGCGGCGGCTGCGGCGGCAAGGGCGGGAAGGGCGGCGGCAATGGCACGCCGAGCATCGGGATCCTCGCGCTCCACGCCAAGGTCACGGTGCGCGACAGCCGGATCGTCACGGCTCCGGCCATGCCTGGCGCGGACGGCGGGGAGCCTCGGAGCGGCGGCCGCGGGGGGCGCGGCGGGGGCGGCGCCTACTCGCCCAATGGGTACGACCGCGCGTGCAACGGCGGCGCCGGCGGCTTGGGGGGCCCGGGCGGTTATGGCGGCGGCGGGCGCGGCGGGGACTCCATCGGCATCGCCCACCTCGACGATACCGAGATCGTGCTGGAGAACGTCACGTTCGAGCTCGGCGAGCCCGGCAAGGGCGGCATCGGCAACCCCGCGGATCCCGCGACGTGGGGCGAGGACGGCATCGCGGTCGAGACATTGCGCTTCCCGGAGTGAGCCGCACGCACCGCCTGGGCGCGCGTGTCCAGCACGCGGGCCAGGGGCGGGCGCTCGGATAGAGCGACGCCCTCGATTCCTGGACGAGGCGGATCGGTTCCTGGACGGGGCGGATCGGTTCCTGGACGAGGCGGATCGGTTCCTGGACGAGGCGGATCGGTTCCTGGACGGGGCGGATCGGTTCCTGGACGGGGCGGATCGGTTCCTGGACGGGGCGGATCGGTTCCTGGACGGGGCGGATCGGTTCCTGGACGGGGCGGATCGGTTCCTGGACGAGGCGGATCGGTTCCTGGACGGGGCGGATCGGTTCCTGGACACCATCGCTGGATTCCTTCGTCGCTCCTTCACATTGCCACGCTCGCCAACTTCTTGCTTTGCTCGCGCCACCCCGTCTCGACCTCTTGTCGCTCCTCGCGAACGTCGTTAACCGAGGAACGCTCGGGGAGGACGTCACTCCCCATGAACAACCCTCTCGGTACATCAGGAGATTCCGATGCCCAAAGCCAAGACCGATCTGGACCTGTGGATGAACGAGGCGCTCGCCGCTCCGGGGAACGGCGAGCTCTCCCTCTCCGTGCCCCTTCACGTGCTGTTTGGCGAGGCGGTCGACGTCGCGAGGTTCCACAAGACCTACTGGAAGCCGGAGCTGAAGGACGGAAAGGTGGTGCGCCGCGGCCTCGAAATGGCCGCGAGCAAGAAGAAGAGCGCAAACACCCTGACCGCGAAGACCGGCGAGGAGATCCTCTCGCTCCAGCGCGCCGCCGTGGAGGCGGGCACGCGCTACCTGCTCGCCGTGGACCCGAAGAAGGCGAGCCCCTTCGAGCGCGGGCAGGTCGTCCTCGACGAGATCACAGCGACGCTCGAATGGCTGTTCGACGACGGCGTCGAGGACGAGAACGACAGGAGGCTCGCCAAGCTCGGACAGGCCCACGCGGACGACCCCGCCACCGCCGACGCGCTCGCGCTGGCCCTCGACGACTACGCCGCCCTCGCGGCGCCCCACCGCGAGGCGATGGACGGCCTCGGCGGGTTCGACGCGGCCATGCTCGACGAGGCCAAGGAGCTCGCGGCCGCGCTCCGGGCGCACGTCACCCAGAGCGCCGGGCTCGGTGAAAAGGCGCGCGACGCGCTCGTCCTCCGCAACAAGGTGATCGGGCTCCTGAACGCGCGGATATCGACGGTGCGCGCGGCGGCGCGGTTCGTGTTCCGGGACCGGCCGGACATCGTGCGCGAGTCGACGAGCGCCTACGAGCGGCGGCGCCGGGCCGAGGCCAAGCGCCGCGCGACGAAGGCCGACGCGCCCGTGCCCCTGTGAGCCCGACCTGAGCCGCCGTAACGCCGCCTCGTCCCGCGCGCGCCCGGCGGCGTTAGCGATGTGACGGTCCCGCCGAGAACCGCCGGATTTCCTGTACTTCCGTGCTGGTGCCTCTCTTGCTTGCGCCTCGATCACGGCGGGCGAGCACCCGCGAGCATGGCGCGCTCGCCGGAAACGACGTGGGTCGTCCACCCACGCTGCGTGGAGAGCGAGGAGCACCAATGAAAATATCCGCAATGGTTTCCACCCTCGTCGCGGTGTCCCTGTGCGCCGGGGTGGCGTTCGCCGAGGGCAGCCGCGCTCCGCGCGAGCCGCGGCACCTCCAGGTCCTCAGGTCGCGCGGCGACCTGGTCGATCGGGTCTATCACCACCGCGCGCCGCGGGAGCAGGCTGCCGGGCGGCACGCGCGCGCCGAGCGCCCCGAGCCGGTCCGCGTCGCCCGCGGGCACGCGCAGGAGCGGATCCGCTGCTCGGACACCGGCGTGGACTGCCCCTCCCGCGCGGCGATCCACAGGAGCCGCGCGGAGGCGCGCGCCGATGCGGCGGGGCGCAGGGCGGCGCAGCCGTCGCCGCTCAGGAGCAAGGCCGAGTCGCGCATGCGCTGCAGCGACGCGGGGGAGTGCTCCGCCTCGAGCGCCGGGGCGCGCCGCGCCTGGGCGGGTCGGTCGGCCGGGGCGCCGGCCGCGCAGGGGAAGGAGCGCGCGGCCGCGCCGCGGGACGCCGCGCAGCGGCAGAGCCCCCGCATGGCCTGCAACGAGGGCGAGGAGTGCGCCATGTCCAGCAAGGAGGCGGCGAAGTTCTGGGCCGCCCAGTCCATCAAGGCGGGCACCAAGTCCCCGAGCCAGATCGCCTCGGAGCGGTCCGAGCGGGCGCGCCGGGTCGCCGAGCGGCAGCGCGAGCGCGACGCGCAGCGCGCGACGAGCGACGCCGCCGCGAAGTGAGCCCTCCGTCAGGCCGTGCGGCCGGGCGTCATGCCCCGCCGCCGGCCGCTCGCCGCCATAGGCCGTCGCGGCGCGCGGCCCGACCCTCGCGCTCCAGCTTGATCAGGTGCGCCTCGAGGCTCAGCCGCGCGATCGGCCAGGCGAGGGGCGCCGTGTCCGCGTAGGCGACCGGCAGGAGCGCCTCGAGCGACGCGCCGCCCTCGCCGGCCGCCGCCTCGAGCGCCTCGAGCACCCGCTGCTCGCGCATGTGCCGGTGCGCGACGTAGCGCCGGAACAGCGCCTCGGGCGCGTCGATCGGCTCGCCGTGCGCGGGCAGGGCGACCCGGGCGCCGAGCGCCGCGAGCCGATCGAGCTGCGCCAGGTAGACCGCCATGTCCCCCTCCCGGGGGTCGATCAGGATGGTCCCCACGCCGGCTACCATGTCGCCGCAGACCAGGATACCCCGCGCCTCGTCGAGGAAGCAGAGGTGATCCGGCGCGTGCCCCGGCGTGTGGAGCACGCGCAGCGCCGTCGGCGCCGGCCCGTCGAGCCGCACGACCTCCCCGTCCGAGAGGCGGCGCGCGACCGGGACGCCAGGCAGGCGCGGCGCCGCCTCGGCGTGCGCCCAGATCGGCACCCCGAGCTCGGCCGCGAAGAAGCGCGCGCCCCCCACATGGTCGGCGTGGTGGTGGGTCACCGCGATCGCCACGATCGACCGCCCCTGGCCGGCGAGGCCGCGCGCCCACGCGAGCCACGCGCGGCGCTCGTCCTCGTACGGCGTGGCCGGCTCGACGAGCAGCACCTCGCGGCCGCCGAGCGCGTAGCTGTTCGTGTGGGTCGCCGGCGGCAGCGTCGGCGTGCGCGCGGCGAACGCCTCCGCGCCCGCCGCGATGGCCCGCGGCCGGATCACCGCTCCACGACGACCGCGAGCGCCTCGCCGCCGCCGATGCAGAGCGTGGCGAGCCCGCGCTTCGCGCCCCGGTCCTTCATCGCGAAGAGCAGCGTGGTCAGGATGCGCGCCCCGCTCGCGCCGATCGGGTGGCCGAGCGCGACCGCGCCGCCGCGGACGTTGACCCGCTGGGCGTCGATCCCGGCGAGCTTGTTCACGGCGAGCGCCACCACCGCGAACGCCTCGTTCACCTCGTAGAGGTCGATCTGGTCCGTCGTCAGGCCGAGCTTCTTCGTGGTGTTCGCGATCGCCGCGGCCGGCGCCGTGGTGAACCACTCGGGCGCCTGCGCGGCGCCGCCGTAGCCGACGATCCGCGCGAGCGGCGTGAGCTTGTGCTCCTTCACGGCCCGCTCGCTCGCCAGGACGAGCGCGCTCGCGCCGTCGTTGATCGACGAGGCGTTGGCCGCGGTGATCGTCCCGTCCTTCTGGAAGGCGGGCTTCAGCGAGGCGAACTTCTCGGGCTTGCCGGCCGGCGGGCCCTCGTCGTCCTTCACGACCACCGCGTCGCCCTTCTTCTGCGGGACGGCGACCGGCGCGATCTCCGCGGCGAAGAGCCCCTCGCGCTGCGCCGCGAGCGCCCGGCGGAAGCTCTCCCTCGCGTACTCGTCCTGCGCCTCGCGCGAGAAGCCGTGCTCCTTGGCGCACGCCTCGCCCGCCGTGCCCATGTGGAAGTTGCCGTACGGGTCCCAGAGGCCGTCGTGGATCATCCCGTCCACGAGCTTGCCGTCGCCCATGCGGTAGCCGGAGCGCGCCTGCGGGAGGTAGTAAGGCACGTTCGACATCGACTCCATGCCGCCGGCGACCACCACGTCGGCGTCGCCGAGCGCCACCGTCTTCGCGCCGAAGATGACCGCCTGGAGCCCCGAGCCGCACACCTTGCTCACCGTGGTGGCCGGGACCTTGCTCGGGATGCCGGCATAGATGGCGGCCTGCCGGGCCGGAGCCTGCCCGATGCCGGCGGACAGGACATTGCCCAGGAAGACCTCCCCGACGGCATCGGGGGAGAGGCTCGCCCGCTCGAGGGCCGCCCGGATGGCGACCTCGCCCAGGCGCGGGGCGGGCAAGGGCGAGAGCGCTCCCTGGAATGCGCCGATCGGCGTCCGGGCCGCTGCGACGATGTACACGGGGACGGGTAGGGTCATGATCTCCTCCGGCGGCGCTGGTGTCGTCTCGTTCGACGTCGCGTTCGACGACGCGCGATGACGCGGTCAGGCGCGTCGTGCGAACGTGCCTGTTGGTACCTCGGCTGCCCCGCTGCGGCAAGCCGGCCCAGGGCGCTCCTCCGCCGCGCCCCCAGGCGGCGTTCGCATCGTCACATCGGTTCGTCCTCCGCCACCCTCCGCCGCCCTCCGCGCTCCCCGCCGGCGCGCTCCCCGCCGGTCGGGCTCTTCCCTCCGTCGTCGACGCCGCGGGAAATCCGGAAAGCCGCGAAGTCGACGTGGCCGGCCTCATGCAGAGAGCCCGGCATGGTCGAGACGGTGTGCTCGGAAGCGTCGGGCCGCATCGGCACAGCGCGCCTCGCGGCGCTGCTCGACGAGCTCGACGCGCGAAACGTCGACAACGTGGCGCGCACGGAGAGCTACCTGGAGCTCTACGCGCTCACCCGCGCCCATCCGCCGGATCTGCCCTGGCTGCTCATGGCGCACCTCGTGTCGCGCAACGCAGGCGCCCTGATGACCGAGATCGCGGCGGCCCTGAACCGCGGCGACGGCGCGATCGCCCCGTCGGCGCTGCGGGAGAGCTTCCTCTTCCTGGAGCGCGCCAATCACCTCATCTTCTTCGACGCCTGGTATCATGTGCTCCACCACCTGCTCGGGCAGAGCGCCGAGCTCCGGCCGGGCCGGTGCTCGCAGTTCGTCCGCGACGCGTGGGCCAGGCACGAGGCCGCGCGGGGGGCCGGCCAGCCGCACCTCGCGCTCGAGCGCGCCCTCGTGCGAGATCTCGTGACCAACGAGCAGAACGTCATCGAGCGCCGCGTCGTGCACCACCCCCGGTTCTCCAACGCGCGGGCGCTCCTCGCGCTCGCCGAGGCGCTGGGGCAGGAGACCCCGGTCGTGCTGCCGTGCGCGCGGGCGCCGATCCGGGTCGGCGGCTTCGCGTTCCTCGACCGGCGCATCGCCGCCGGGATGCGCATCTACGGCGCCATGGCGGACCGCGCCGCGCGCGACGCGATGTACGAGTGGGCGCGGCGGCACCCGCACGACGGCTCGTGGGCGCCGTGGGGCGGCCCGCCGCGGCCGCGGCTCCGGGAGGCGTGGCCCGCGCCGGCCGTGCGGGCGCTCTGGGACGGAATTCACGCGCCGCCCGAGCCGGACCCGGGCTGGCCCTGACGCCCGCGCCTCGGGGGCCGAGGCCTCGCCGACTCGCCGCCTCGGACCGGCCGCGGGCGCGGCCCCGGGGCAGCTCTGTGGTGCGCCGGCGACGCCGCGTGTATCGTGCCCGCCGTGGGGCCGGAGGGGGTCAGTCCCCCCTGCGCCCGATCAGACAAGGAGCGAGCGAGCGATGGTGAATGTAGGCGACCGTGCCCCGGATTTCTCCCTCGAAAGCGACAGCGGCAAGAAGGTAGGCCTCGCGGATTTCCCGGGCAAGACGGTCGTCCTCTACTTCTATCCGAAGGACGACACGCCCGGCTGCACGCGGGAGGCCCAGGCCTTCTCCGCCGGGCTCGACGCGTTCGCCGAGGCCGGCGCCGTCGTGCTCGGCGTCTCCCGCGACTCCGTCGATCGCCACCGGAAGTTCAGGGACAAATACGATCTCGGGGTGACGCTCCTCAGCGATCCGGACCTCGTCGCGCACGACGCCTACGGCGCCTACGGCGAGAAGACGATGTACGGCAAGAAGGTGACGGGCACGATCCGGAGCACGTTCATCATCGGCCCCGACCGCGAGGTGAAGCACGTCTTCAGCGCCGTGAAGGTCGACGGCCACGCCGACGCCGTGCTCGCGCTCGTGCGCGGCGGCGACGCGCCCGAGGCGTCGCCCGCGCCCGCGCGCCGCGGAGCCACGAAGGGCGCGGCCGCGAACGGCGCCGCCAAGGCGCCCGCGAAGAAGGGCGCCGCCAAGGCGCCCGCGAAGAAGGCCGCCGCCAAGGCGCCCGCGAAGAAGGCCGCCGCCAAGGCGCCCGCGAAGAAGGCCGCCGAAAAGGCGCCCGCGAAGAAAACCACCGAAAAGGCGCCCGCAAAGCCCGCTGCCAAGCCCCGATGACGCGCCGCCCGGCGCGGGCGGGGACACGAGGGCGGGGATGTGCGATGAAATATCAATAAACTTGCCAGTTTACCGCCTTCATGCGAGCTGCCCTCCGGGCAGGCGCGATCGCGACCGTCGGACAATGACGTAGCGATTCGCGGCCTGTGGGACGGCGATCGCCTGATTGATGAGGTCGCGACGGCTTCCCGCGCGGCGTCCGCCGCGCGCGCCAAGCTGGACGGGCCCCGCGCTTCGTGAAAGAATCTTGCTCCGTTGCTTGCAGATCGATGAAATTACCACGACACCAGGGCTCATCTCTCGATCCGCTTCACATCAGGTGGAGCGATGAGCGCTGGAGCGAGGGAGCAAGAGAATGATGTTGAAGCATCCGATGCTACGGACTTTCACGTTGCTGAGCTGCCTGTGCGCCATCGCCGCCTGCGGCGACGACGATCCGCCGCCGCCCCCGCCGGCCAGCAATGACGGCGGCGGAGGCGGCGGAGGGGGCGACGGCGGCGCCGGCGGCGTGGTGATCGAGACGTGGGAGCTCGACCGCGACAAGCCGCTGTCGAAGGTCGAGCCGGAGTTCGAGCAGTCGGCGCACCCGCTCGAGCCGAGCGCTGCCCTGTCCCGCCTGAAGGCCCCGCTCCCCACGAACGCCACCTGGATGAACTTCGTGCTCGGCGCCGGCGATCAGCGGATCAACGCCGCGCCGTACGACCTCAAGGCGCTCGGACAGGGGCTGTCGATCGCCCGGCCGGACGTCGCGGTGGCGAGCAAGGCTGTCACGACGGCGGACGTCTCGCATCTCGGCCTCAGCGCGCGCGAGGCCTTCTCCGGCCACGCGGTCACGTCGTCCGACCTGCTCTCGGTCACCGTGGAGTGGAAGGCGCAGGGCGGCACCATGACCGCGCCCATCGTCTACGGGATGCCCTATGTCACGACCACCTACGCCGGGCTCCGCCCGTCCGTGCGCGCCGGCGACGGCGTGGCGATCACCTCGGTGAACGGCGAGTCGACGAGCCCGACCGAGGTCACGGGCGATCGATTCGAGATCTCGCTCAACAACGGTCAGACGTGGGTCCTCTACGCGTTCCCCGAGATCACCCTCGAGTGGGACGCGCTCTCCATGGTGGCGCGCGCGCCGTACGAGGGCTCGCTCCGCCTCGCGCTCGTGCCGGGGCCGAACGCGGAGGCCGAGCTCGACAAGCACGCCGCCGTCATCCCGGTCGGCGGCGACGTCGAGGCGACGGTCACCGAGGACACCGCCTCGGTGCGCTTCGTCTGGAAGACGGAGGGCGAGGGCGATCTCCTGACCATGGCCCTCCCGCACCACCTGGAGCGGCTCGAGATGGCGAAGGGCGCGGACATCGCGTATCCGACCGTGATCGGCAAGATGAAGGGCATCTCCGGGGCGAGCTGGGAGCTCGTGTACCCGCTCAGCACGATCGGCTGGGACTCGCCGCGCCGCGTCTCGGACGACTGGAGCGAGGCCGTCGTGGACGCGCTCGAGGACGAGAGGTCGTTCACGCCCGCTCAGGACGTCGCCGGCGTGGACCCCTATTTCGGGGGCAAGCAGATCGCGAAGCTGGCGCGCCTCGCGCAGATCGCCGAGGCGGTCGAGAAGGAGGATCTCGCCGAGGAACTCAGGGCGCGGCTCAAGTCGAAGCTCAACCCGTGGCTCAACGGCACGAACGAGAACCCCTTCGTCTACGACACGTCCTGGGGCGGCATCGTGACGACCAAGGGCCTGGAGAGCGAGACCGCCGACTTCGGCCAGGGGTATTACAACGATCACCACTTCCACTACGGCTACTTCCTCTATGCCGCGGCCGTCCTGGCGAAGGCCGACGCGGACTGGCGCGACGAGTACGCCGACAAGGTGCTCTGGCTCGTCCGCGACATCGCGAACCCGAGCGCGAAGGATCCGCATTTCACGCCGTTCCGCAACATGGATTGGTTCAGGGGGCACTCGTGGGCTTCGGGGCTGTTCCCGTTCGCGGACGGCCGCAACCAGGAGTCGACGTCGGAGGCCGTCAACGCCTGGTACGGCATGAAGCTGCTCGGCGAGGCGCTCGAGAACGACGACGTGAAGAACATCGGCCGGGTGCTCCTCGCCATGGAGACGGCCTCCGCGCAGACGTACTGGCAGATCACCTCGAACGGCACCGTCTACGACGTGCCCTTCAAGGAGAACGGCGCCGTCGGCGTCCTCTGGTCCACGAAGGCCGACTTCGGGACGTGGTTCGGGGAGAACCCGGAGTACGTCTATGGCATCCAGCTGCTCCCGATCACGCCGATCTCGGAGTCGCTGATCTCGAAGGCGTGGGTCAGCTACGCGTGGCCGGCGATGGAGGCTGTCTCGACGGGCGCGGAGGACCCGTGGAACGCCTTCCTCGTCGCGGCGCACGCGACCGTCGACAAGGAGGCGGCCTGGGAGGAGGCGCAGGAGCAGACCGCGCTCGACGACGGCCTCAGCCGGACGGCGCTCCTCTACTGGATCGCCACGCGGCCCTGAGCCGCGCCCTCTCAGAGCGGCCGTGAGCCGCGCTCTCCCTCAGCGGCCGTGAGCCGCGCCCTCCCTCAATCGATCGGCTCGACCCGCACGTCGACCTCGAGGCGCTCCGCACCACCCCCGACGAAGATGGTGCCCGACGTCGGCGTCGCGTCCATGTAGTTGCGCCCGACCGCGACGCGGATGTGCTCGGTCTGGGTGAGGATCCCGTTCGTCGGGTCGAAGCCCTTCCAGCCGATCTCCGGCAGGTACACCTGCACCCAGGCGTGCGACGCCTCGCTCTGCCGGTGGTTCTCGTGCTTCGGCCCCGTGTAGATGTACCCGCACACGTAGCGCGACGGCACGCCGAGCAGCCGCGTCAGGCAGATGAACAGGTTCGCGAAGTCCTGGCACACGCCGCGGCGGTTCGCGTACACGTCGAACGCCGTCGTGAACACGTTCGTCGCGCCCTGCTTGTACTCGTATTCGTCGAAGATCGACGCGTTCAGGTCGAGCAGCGTGTCGAGCAGGTCGTAGTCGTTCCGCTCGACGAACGTCATCGCGTACTCGCTGAGCTCCGCGAGCTCGCTCTCCGCCAGCTCCGGCGGCAGGAGGAACGGCTGCAGGATCTGCCGCTGCCACGGCATCCACACGAGCGGGATCGTCGAGCGGGCGCGCAGCGGGCGGAAGCTCAGCGGATCTGTGTCGAGGAGCTCCAGCCGCGACTTCGACTCGATGATGAGCTCCTTGAACGGCGTGTCGAGCAGCACCCGCCGCGCGCGGTTGCCGAAGACGTCGTCGTAATCGCGCTGCTGGCCCTCGACCGACAGGTTGATCTCGTTGTGGAGCAGCGTCTGCAGCCGGTCGTGCGCCGGCGTCAGCCGCAGGAGGTGCGTGCTGCGCTCGACCGCGGTCGCGTAGTGGTACGCCGTGCGGTGCACCACCTGGAAGCGGCGGATCGGCGCGTGCGTCGGGCGGCGGACCGGGCGCGACGAGAGCGGCGGCGTCGACGGCGCCGGCCGGCGGCGATCGACGTGCGGCGTCGCCGTGGCCCGCAGCGCGCCCTGCCGCAGCACCACGAGGTGGCCCGGAGGGACGCGCTTCCAGGTCGCGGGCTGCGCCCCCGCGTGGACCTTGAGCTCCTCCGACGAGACGATGACGCCCTTGCGGCTCTTGACCCCCCGGCGGGTGAGATCGACCTCGAGGTCCTCGTCCCCGAACGCGAGCCGCTCGTACGGCGGCAGCACCTCCCACAGGAACGCGTCCCCCTCGCGATCGCGGTCCGCGTAGACGACGAGGTCGCGGCCGTCGGCCAGCACCGACGTGAGCGGGCCGTGCTCGTTCATCTCGTCGAACCAGTCGCGCAGGACGGCCGGATCGATGTCGCCGAGGCTCCGGAGGCCCTCCGACGCCATCCAGCGGAGCAGCTCGCACAGGATGAGCTCCGTGTCCGTCGACCCGACCGGCTGGAAGAGCGACTTCGGATCGACCTCGATCCGGTCGACCAGGCTGCCGCTGTGCGCGAACAGCCAGTCGCGCCCGCCCCAGCTCCGGCTGAACGGCTGCGTGTTGGCGTCGTTGATGCTGCCCCACGTCGCCGTGCGGATGTGCAGCACGAGCAGCGACGACTCGAGGTGCTCCCACGCCTTCACGAGCTCGCTGCGGATGCTCCCCTGCGGCGGCGCCGGCTCCTTGAGCACCGTGGCGCTCGGCTCGCCGCCCGGGTAGTAGCCGATGCCCCAGCCGTCGGGCAGCTTGCCCCCGGGGCGCAGGCACGTGAGATCGAAGCACGGGGCGAGCTCGCCCTCGAACGACATCGCGAGGAGATTCGGCATGGATACGTCGGCGGGTCTTGGCTACTGGCTCGTGGCGGAGGGGCTGCTGTCGGGCGGCCCGTAACCGAGCAGCTCGCGACCGATACCGTCGCAGATCGTGGCTGTCTCGTCGACCACATGGGTGAGCGCCGCGTGGACCGTGAGCGGATCGAACGGCTCGGCCGCCCTGTCGGCGACCCACTGGTGCAGGAGGTGCAGCCGCGTGACGCTCTCGCCGCCGGGCAAGGTCGCGCTCTCCGGCGGCCGGATCTCGCAGAGCCGGGCGAACGCCGCGTGCACGCAGTGCCGGATCGAGCGCGGGAAGCGGGGCTCGAAGAGGAGGAACTGTGCGACCGCCTGCGCGTTCACCTGACCCTGATGCAGCTTCATGAACGGCTCGAACCCGGAGCAGGCGCGGAGGAGCGAGAGCCAGAGCGCCGTCTCCACCACCCGGTGGCGCCCGGGCACGCCGCCCTGCCCCGCGCCGTTTCCGTCGGACGTCGGCGGCTCCACGGCGGTGAGGGCGTGGTGGTGGACGTCGAGCGTGCGCGCGGTCTGCCCGACGCGCTCGAGCAGCACGCCGAGCCAGATGAAATCGAGCGGCGTGTCGTGGAGCATCGTGCTCTGGGTGAGCCCGAGGCAGAGCTGCGTGAGGTGCCGCACGCGCCGGTAGAAGGCGTAGCGGCTCGACCTGAACTCCTCGAGCGCCTGCTCGCCGTTCATCCAGAGGTGGAGCTCGTTGACGGCCTCCCACGCCTCGACGCTGACGACCTCGCGGATCGACCGCGCATTGAAGCGCGCCGCGGAGCTCGAGATGCGGAGGCTCGTCGGGTTGTCCTCGTCGAGGCTCATGTAGCGCTGCACGAGCTCGCCGTCGGCCGCGGCGTCCTCGCCGTGCACCTCGGCGAAGTGCGCCTTCTGCCCGGCCACGATGATGACCGGCAGCCAGCACTGCTGCGGCGAGAGCTCGGCGTCGAGCGCGAGGTTCTGCGTGACGGCGAGGATCCGGGCCACGCTCTCGATCCGCTCGAGGTAGCGGCCGAACCAGAAACAGTGATCGGCGACGCGGGAGATCACGGGGCCTCCGTGGGGTCGGACGGGGGCGGGGACGGTGGGGGCCGGGAGGGTGGGGGCGGGGAGGACGGCACCGGCGCGCTGGACGCGCCGTTGCTCGCGGCCCCGGGCGCCGGGCGCGGGGCGCCGACCGACGGGGGCCGCTCCGCGCCGTCCCCCGGGCCCTTCAGGACCCAGGTGTCCTTCGAGCCCCCGCCCTGGCTGGAGTTGACGACGTACGAGCCGGCCACGAGGGCGACGCGCGTGAGCCCGCCGGGCAGCACCCACGGGCCGTCGCGGCCCGTCAGCACGTACGGGCGGAGGTCGAGCCGGCGCGGGACCGCGACCCTGGCGGCCGGGTCCCAGGTGGGGCCGGTCGACAGCTCGACCCGGTGCTGCGCGATGTAGCGGCGCGGCGTCGCCTCGATGCGCGCGCGGAACTCCTCGCGCTGCGCGGCGGTCGACTGCGGGCCCATGAGCATGCCGTAGCCGCCGGCCTCGTCGACCGCCTTGACGACCAGCTCGTGGAGGTGCTCGAGCACGTAGCGGCGATCGTCGTCGCGCATGCACAGGTAGGTGGGCACCTGCTCGAGGATCGGCTCCTCGCCGAGGTAGTAGCGGATCATCTCGGGCACGAAGGGGTACACGGCCTTGTCGTCGGCGACGCCGTTGCCGGGCGCGTTCGCGAGCGCGACGTTGCCGGCGGCGTAGGCGCGCATCAGGCCGCGCACGCCGAGCAGGCTGTCGGGGCGGAAGGCCTCGGGGTCGAGGAACGCCTCGTCGATGCGGCGGTAGATGACGTGGACCCGGCGCGGGCCGCGCGTCGTCCGGACGAAGACCTGATCCTGATCGACGAAGAGGTCGGGCGCCTGGACGAGCTCGAGCCCCATCGTGCGCGCGAGGAAGCTGTGCTCGAAATACGCCGAGTTGTACGGCCCCGGCGTGAGCACGACCGCGCTCGTGCCGCCCGGGCTCACGGGGGACACCGAGCGCAGCGTCTCGGCGAGCCGGGCCGGGTAGTGGTCGACCCGCTGGACGCGCGCCTTGTCGAGCAGGTGCGGCAGCACGCGCTTGCTGATGAGCCGGTTCTCCAGGACGTAGGACACGCCGGACGGGGTGCGGAGGTTGTCCTCGAGGACGCGGAAGGTCCCGGCCGGATCGCGGATGATGTCGACGCCCGCGATGTGGATGCGCACCCCGCCCGGGGGCCGCAGGCCGTGGGCCTGCTTCAGGTACTGCCCCGAGCCGAGCACGAGGTCCCGGGGGACGCGCTCGTCCTTCAGGATGCGCTGGTCCCCGTAGACGTCGTCGAGGAACAGGCCGAGCGCGCGGACCCGCTGCTCGAGGCCGCGCTCCATGTGGGCCCAGTCGGCCGCGGAGAGCATCCGGGGGATGAGGCAGAGCGGGAAGATCTTCTCCGCGCCGCGCTGGTCCGCGTAGACCGAGAAGGTGACGCCCTGGTTGAGCAGGGCGAGCTCCGCGAGCTGCTGCGCGCGCGCGAACTCGTTCGGCGCGAACGCGCCGAGGAGCGTGGCAGTGCGCAGGAACTCGGGTCGTGGGGCGCCGTCTGGGCCAAACAGCTCGTCGTAGGCGCCGGGGAGGGGAGCGTAGCCGGCGAAGAGGCCGGCACCCGGGGTCTCTAACAACACTGGAGTGAAGCTACCGCCGGAGGGCCCTCGAGGTCCATGGGCCATTTGCGGTTTCGATTGGATGGAGCGCGCGCTCGCGAGCGGCGGGAGCTACTCGGCGCTGAGGATCTGACGCTCCCGGCAGTGCGTGAGCTCGTCGACCGCGGCCAGGAAGGCGTCGTAGTCGATCGGCTTGGGGAGCACGCGAGCGACACCGAGGCTCGTCGCGTCATGTTTTGAAGACGCGGATGAAACAATGACTGGTATACGCGCCGTCTTCTCGTTGTGCCGGAGCGCCGTGAGCAGGCCCCAGCCGTCCATCACCGGCATCATGATGTCGACGACGAGCAGGTCCGGCGGCGCGATCTGGTCGAGCAGCGCCAGCGCCTCCTCCCCGTTCGAGGCGCAGCGCACCTCGTAGCCGCCCTCGCTCTCCAGGATCATGCTCACGACCTCCTGGATGCTGGGCTCATCGTCGACGACAACCACGAGCTTGGCGCGGCTGTTGGGCGCGCTCGAGCGTGTTCGTACCTCTGCGTTGCGCCGCACCGTCCGACCTCCGAGCGTATCGACCAGCATGCCCACTCTCCCCTGCGCGCTCTCCGGATCGAATTCCAGGGATGAACCAGAGTATCCCCCACGCCCCTGGTTCCGTCGCTGCGTGGAATCCAAGATTGGTAGCTCAGGAGACTCCCGAAACGGGCCGCGGCCCTGCGCGTGGGCATTGCGCCCGAGACCGCGCTCGGCGGCGCGGCGCGACCAGGACATCCGCCCGCGTGCGCTCGTGAAGCCCGGGCGTTCGCGGCGAGGCCGCGCGGGCGCCGAAAAGTTGCCTTTTCCCGAGGGGCGCGCCCCGGGCGACGCGCGCGGATGACGCCCATGACGCGCGCGGATGACGCCCGTGACGCGCGCGACGCGCGCGGCTCCTACGGCGCCGTACCTTCGAGCTGCGCCGTGGTGTCGTGGTAGGCGCGCGTGATGTCGGACTCGTCCAGGATGCCGACGATCTTGCCGTCGCCGTCGGTGACCAGGAGCTCGCGCACGCGGAGCTCCAGCAGCACCTGGAGCGCGCGGTGCAGGTCCGCGGTCTCGCTGACCGAGGCGGGGCTCGCCATCATGTCGTGCGCGATCGCGAGCCCCGACAGCTCGGGGCTCATCGCGGTGGCGCGGAGGATCTCGGCGTCGATGGTCCCGATGACCTTGCCGTCCTCGGAGAGCACCGGGAAGGTGTCCTGCCACTCGCACGCCGCGATGCGCTCGACCACGACCGACGCGGGCGTCCGCGCCTCGAACGACACGAACGGGCGGCTGCGGATGACGATGTCGGCGACGCGGATGCTGCGGAGCACGTCGACGATGAGCTCGTCGCGGTGCGCCGGGGACTCGCGCTTCGTCGCGACCTGCGCGCGGTACAGGGTGCTGTGCCGCAGCGCCACGAAGGCGATGCCCTCGCACAGCATGAGCGGCACGAGCAGGTCGTAGCTGCCGGCGAGCTCGCAGACCATGACGAGCGAGGCGATCGGCACGTGCGCGATGCCGCCGTAGAACGTGCCCATCCCGACGAGCGCGAACGCGCCGGGATCGATGCGCGGGTCGCCGAGGAGGAGCTCCGCCGCGCGCCCGAACGCCCCGCCGGTGAGCGCGCCGAGCACGAGCGACGGGCCGAAGTCGCCGGCGCTGCCGCCCGAGCCCACCGTCAACGAGGTCGCGACGATCTTCGTGGCGAGCAGCACGAGCAGGAGCTGCACCGCCGTCCACCCGCTGGGCATCCACGAGGCCCCGGTGATCGCGACCTGGGCCGCCCCGTAGCCCGCGCCCAGCAGGCCGAACCCTTGCCCCGGCCGGTCGAAGCGCGGCCCGAGGAGCATCAGCAGCGGGGCCACGATCGCGCCGAGCGCGAGGCCGCCGAGCGCGGGCTTCGCCCAGATCGGCAGCCGGATCTGGTGCATCGTGTGCTCCACCGTGTGCAGCGTCCGGAGGAACACCGTGGCCACGAGCGAGACCACGAGCGCGAGGGCGGCGTAGAGCGGGAGGTGGCTCGGGATGAACGGGTAGCGGGGCGCGTGCGCGAAGAGGGTCGACTCGCCGAAGAAGTAGATGAAGACCGAGTACGAGACGACGCTCGCGAGGATGGACGGCACGAGCGCGTCGGCCTCGAAGTCGTCGCGGTGCAGCACCTCGACGGCGAGGAGCGCGGCCCCGAGCGGCGTCCGGAACACGGCCGACATGCCCGCGGCCGCGCCCGCGATGAGCAGGATCCGCCGCTCGCGCGGGCCCACCCGGAGGGCGCGCCCGATGATCGAGCCGATGGCGCCGCCGATCTGCATGGTCGGCCCCTCGCGCCCGCCGGAGCCGCCCGAGCCGAGCGTGAAGATCGAGGCGATCGCCTTCACCACCGGGACGCGGCGGCGCATGTTGCCGCCCAGCCGGTGGAACGCGTTGATGAACGCGTCGCTGCCGCCGCCGCGGGTCTCGGGCGCGAGCTTGGCCGTGAGCAGCCCGCCGACGAGGGCGCCGAGGGCCGGCACGAGGCAGACGAGCCACGGCCGGAACGGCCCGCTGCGCACGCCGGTGAGCACCGCCTCGCCCTTCGCGCGGAGCGGCCTGTAGCCGGTGATCGCGACGAGGAGCTCGTGCTCGGCGAGCTCGAGGGCGGCGAAGAACAGCGAGCCGGCGATGCCGGCCGTCACGCCGACGAGGATCGCGTGGAGCAGCACCCGACCGACGAGCTGGAACGCGATCAGCCCCTGCGCCCTGGGGATCGGCGTGCGCACCGCCGCTCCCATGCGGCTCGGGCGTGAAGCGTGGTCCTCGGGGGATGACATCGTGATCTCGGGGGCCCGCGCCCCCCCGCCGATGGGCCTGGCAGGGGCGGTAGCTTCCCTGATCTGGCCGCGGGTTGCCGCCTGAAATCGCCGCCGGGAGCGACTTCTCCGGCGGGGACGCCCCGGCGTCGGCTTCCGATCGGCGCTCCCCCGCTCCATAGCGTGGAAGGAAGGCCGTGCGGGTGCGGTCTGCGGACCGTTCCGGGCGCGGACGAGGTGGAGTCATGACGACCGATCGGAGCGCCGTCGAGTACGGCACCCTCATCACCGGAGACGAGAGCGTCGCGATGGGCGACGCGGCGGTCCAGACGACGGATGAGAGCGTCCGCACGACCGCCGAGACCGTGGTCACGCCCGTGGTGGCGCTGGACCTGGCGGCCGAGATCCTGACTGGCGCGCTGGGGCCGCTGATCGACGCGGACTACGTGCAGGGCAAGACGCAGTTCCGCGACGTGCTCTGCGACCGCATCGACATCTCGCAGCTCGAGGCGGAGGAGCTGGTCGACGACATGGAGCGGTCCGGGCGGATCCGCTTCATCGGCGCGGAGGAGGGCCGGGGGTGGCACGTGCATCAGGGGGTCGGCGCGCGCTGAGCGCCGAGGCGCCGCGCCCCGGGCGGCCGCGTCCCGGGCGGCCGCGCGCCGTGGTGTCCGATGAAACAATTCCCTTGCCGGCGTAGTCAAGACATGGCCTACGTTGAGGCGCCTATGGAGGACGGTACGAAGCCGCGCAGAGCCGTGGTGCCGAGCGCTCCGCCCATTCCGCTCGTGATCGTGGCCGGCTGTCCTGCCGAGTTCGTCGCCGTGTGCAGGGAGGTGGGGGCGCAGCTCGGGGTCGCGGTGCGCGAGTGCGATCTTCGCTCGCTCCGGCCGACGATCGCGGCCTCGCAGCCCTACGCGGTCATCGTGACGGAGGATCTGTACCGGTTCGAGCCGGCGTCGTTCGACGCGATCATCCGCCAGGCGCCGGCCTCGCTGGTGCGCATCGATTCCCGGGAAGCGCACGACGATGCGATGCGGCGGCTCCTCATCGACGCCATCTTCGAGTCCGCGGCGGCCGAGCCGGGCAGCGGGATCCGGGCGATCCTCACCTGAGGCCTCACCTGAGGCGCCGGCCGATCGGGGAGGCCGCGTCGGGGGCGGCGAGAGAGGAAGTCGCCAAAACGGAGAGGGCGCCAAGCGAGGAGAGACAGAGAAGATCGCTCGTCTCGCTCCGCTCGTGGCGCCCTTTCCGGTCCAGAGGCCCTCGCGCGAGCCGTCGACGTGTGGCCGTCAAGGCCTGCGCTTCATGCCGGGGAGGGTGGCCTTCTCGGTCGGGGGCTCGAGGTACTCGATCTGCTCGGCCGACATGATGCCGTACTTCGGGTTGGCCGCGGCGCCGCCGGTCGACTTCGTGAACGTCACGCCGTAGGTGCCGGTGACCTTCACCTTCGCGCCGACGGCCGGGATCGGGTTCGGCAGATCCTGGCCCCAGAACTCGTCGGTGAGCTTCGCCTCGTTCTCCTTGCCGCGCGGAGCCCGGTCGATCGCCTCGATCAGGCTGTAGATCTGCGCGAAGTTCGAGGCCCAGCCCATCACCTCGATCACGTCCTTCGTCTCGCCCTTCTCGTCGGCGATCGCGAAGCTCGGGACCGGCGCCTTGCAGTCCGGCGGGTCGGCCTTGCCCGTCTTGTGGACGGCGCAGGGCGGGGCCTCCGCGAGGTTCGTCTTGACGATGTAGCCGACGATCGAGAGCTTCTTGCCGTTCACGTCCTCGAAGTGGACGCGGCTCCGGAGGTCGTGCGTGACGCCCCACACCGTGTAGGCGTCGCCCTGCTTCTTGTTCTTCGCGGGGAGCGTCGGCACCGCGGGCAGGCTCGGCTTCTGGCCGCTGAATGCGGGCTTGGCCTGGTAGGGCTGCTCGTCCGTTCCGCACCCTGAAGTGCCCGCGACGAGGAGGATAGCGGCGGCGAGGGTTCGACCGAATCGGGCGTTCATGGCATCTCCAAGGTCAACGTGACGGGGGCATCCGGCAGGAAAGATCCAGCGCTGGAGTAGCCTCCGGACGGCGGTGCGCCGCGTGCGGATCAGGCGCCTCTCGCGTGCGCGCGCGGCGGCGGAAACGGCTAACACGGCCGCGAGCGGATCGTAAAGAGAAACGGAAACGTCCCCCTCTCTTCATCGGGCGGCGACGCGGCGGCGCGCCGCGGCGGAGGCCGACGCTCCCCCCGCCGGAGCGGCCGATCGCGGGCCGGCGAGGGAGCGCGCGGGGCGCCGCCGACGCGCGCGGGCTGGCCGCAGCGCAGGCCGCGCGGGGGAGGGCAGCCGGCTCGCTCGTTACGCACGTGGGCGCGCTCGTTACGCGGGCCTTCGCGGCGTTCTCCCGGCCCTCGGGTGTCCGTGAAACCGCGGAGGGCGCGTTTCCGCTCTTCGCGCTGGCAACATCGATCGAGTACCCTCTCCGTCCCATGCGCGAGACGACCCTGCGCGCCGCTTTCGAAGCGTCGAAGGTTTTGGTGATGATCCTCGCTGGCGGCGAAGGCCGCCGGCTCGGCCCCCTGACGCACGACCGGGCGAAGCCGGCCGTGCCGTTCGGCGGCCGCTACCGGATCATCGACATCGTCCTCTCGAACTTCGTCAACTCCGGCCTGCACCGAATCAAGATCCTCACGCAGTACAAGAGCGCGTCGCTAGACGAGCACATCGCCCGAGCTTGGCGCCTGTCGCCGATGCTCGACAGCTTCATCGAGACCGTCCCGGCGCAGCAGCGCACGGGCAAGAGCTGGTTCAAGGGATCGGCCGACGCCGTCTACCAGACGCAGCACGTCATCACCGACGAGTCGCCCGAGCACCTCTGCATCTTCGGCGGCGACCACGTCTACAAGATGGACGTGCGCCAGATGCTGCACGATCACCTCGCGCGCGGCGCCGACGTGACCGTGGCCGCCATCCCGGTGTCCAAGGAGGAGGCCCGCGCCTTCGGCGTCATCGAGTGCGACGAGGCGGGGCGCATCATCGCCTTCCACGAGAAGGTGCAGGATCCGCCGAGCATGCCGGGCAGGCCGGGCATGTGCCTCGCCTCGATGGGCAACTACATCTTCAAGACTCCGGCGCTGCTCGACGTCCTCGAGCAGGACGCCGCGACCGAGGACAGCGCGCACGACTTCGGCCGCGACATCATCCCGCGGATGGTGAAGAGCGGCAGCCGCGTCTATGTCTACGATTTCCACGAGAACCGCGTCCCCGGCGAGGACGAGGGCGCGGGGTACTGGCGCGACATCGGGACGATCGACGCCTACTGGGCGGCCCAGATGGATCTCGTCAGCATCCAGCCGGCGTTCAACTTCTACAACCCGCGCTGGCCCATCCGGACGGGCATCAGCCACGATCCGCCCGCCAAGTTCGTCTTCCGCGACGAGGCGAACGCGCGCGTCGGCATCGCGACGGACAGCCTCGTCTCGCTCGGGTGCATCATCTCCGGCGGCCGGATCCACCGGAGCGTGCTCTCGAACCGGGTCCGCGTGAACTCCTTCAGCCACATCGAGGAGTGCGTGCTGTTCGAGGACGTCAAGATCGGGCGCCACGTCAAGCTGCGTCGCTGCATCATCGACAAGGACGTCGAGATCCCCGCCGGCGCCGAGATCGGCTTCAACCTCGAGGAGGACCGCAAGAAGTGGTTCGTCAGCGAGGGCGGGATCGTCGTCATCCCGAAGCGCGCGAAGATCGACTCTCCGTAACGCTCCTGACCGGCGCGCCGCGCCGGCGCCCGGCGCCGATCCTGGGCCCGCCCGCCCGCCCGGCCGCGGCGGTGGAGGCCGGCGACACCGTCGTAGCTATCCGAAATTCAAGGAAAATGTGGCTCGTGACCCCCGGCGGCGGCGGGCGCTGCCGCTGGGAGGGCGCCGCCGAGCTCGGGGGGTTCCGGGGCCTGGAGGCCCCCTGAGCCGGGCGTCCCTGCTACGTTGGGTGTGCGATGCCGCGCACGATCATCATTGGTGACGTCCACGGCTGCCGGGATGAGCTGGCGCGGCTGATCGAGCACGTCGGCTTCGCGTCGGGCGATCGGGTGGTCATGGTCGGCGATCTGATCGTGCGCGGCCCGGATCCGTGCGGAACGCTCGATCTGCTCCGGGAGATCGGCGCGATCTCGGTGCGGGGCAACCACGAGGATCGGCTGCTCCGGTGGCGCGCCGGGCGCAGCGATCCGCGCGGCGAGCCGCTGGGGGAGCTCTCGAAGGAGACCGCGCAGCAGCTGCGCAAGCGCGACTGGGCGTGGCTCGAGACGCTGCCGTACTGGCTGGATCTGCCGGAGCACGGGCTCCGCGTCGTCCACGCGGGGCTGATCCCCGGGCTGCCGATCGAGCGGCAGGATCCGCACACGCTGATGTACGTGCGCTGCCTCGGCCGCTACGGCGAGCCGGTCGAGCGCCGCGGGGGCAAGACGCTGTGGGGCCAGACCTACCAGGGCCCGCCGCACGTGGTGTTCGGCCACAACGCGCGCAGCGATCCGCAGATGCACGCGTGGGCGACCGGGATCGACACGGGCGCCGTCTACGGGGGGCGCCTCACCGCGATGGTGCTCCACGACGGCGAGCGCGTGCCGCCGCCGGCGTTGCGCGGCGAGGTGCTCGTCTCGGTCCCCGCGCGTCGCCGCTACGTGGGCCGCTAAAAATGCTCCGTGTCCTCCAGGGCTTCCGCACGATCGGCGGCCCCGCCGCGCGGGATTTTCGTTAGGCTCGCGGCGCGCCGCCGCCGCTCTTCAGGCTGGCGGCCCGTCACGGAGCAAGCCAGGTGGAGCCTCGATACCCGTTCGTTGCAGTCGATGTCCCCGAGCCGGAGGCCGACGAGATCGCCGCCGCGCTCTTCGAGCTGGGCGCCTCGGGCGTCGAGCAGCGCGACGAGCAGACGCTCGTGCGCGGCGCGCGCTCGGGCCAGGTGACGCTCGTCGCGAGCTTCGAGGATCACGGCGAGGCGGAGGCGGCGATCGCGGCGCTCGGGGAGCTAGAGCCGCCGCTCGCCGCGCGGCTGGAGGAGGTGGTGGGCGACGCCTGGCGCGACGCGTGGAAGGAGCACTTCGCGCCGTTCGCGCTGACGCCCACGATCACGGTGGTGCCGCCGTGGGTGGAGCGCGCGCCGGAGCGCGAGGGCGAGCGGCTGCTCCTGCTCGAGCCGGGGAGGGCGTTCGGCACGGGCCTGCACGCGACGACCGGGCTCGTGGCGGAGCTGCTCGACGAGCACGCGGCCGAGCTCCGCGGCCGCGAGATCCTCGACGTGGGCACGGGCAGCGGGATCCTCGCGCTCGTCGCGCTGCTGCTCGGGGCGGAGCGGGCGGTCGCGATCGACAACGACGACGACGTGATCGAGGTGGTCCTCGAGAACGCGGCGCGCAACGGCCTCGAGGGCCGTATCGAGGCGAGCGCCGGCGTGGTCGAGCAGGTGATGCGGCAGTTCCCGTGGGTGGTCGCGAACATCGAGGCGCGGGTGCTCCGGCCGATGGCGCCCGAGCTCGCGCGCGTGCTCGCGCCGGGCGGCTGGCTGATCCTGTCGGGCATCCTCGAGAGCGAGCGGGACGATCTCGTGGCGCGGTACACCTCGCTGCCCGGCCCGCTCGCGCACGTCGCGACGCGGCCGGATCCCGCGTCGGGGCGGGGCGAGCGCGCGGCGGGGCGGGGCGACGCGGGCGGCGAGGGCTGGGTGGCGCTCCTGTTCCGCGCGCCGGGCGGCGCGGCGCCCGCGTCGGGATGAGCGGCCAGGGACTGCTGCGGGTGCCGCTCGGGTCGATCGCGGCGGGCGTGATCGCGCTGCCGCCGGACGCGGCGAGCTACGTCGTGCGCGTGCACCGCCTCCGCGAGGGGGACCGGTTCGTCGTGTTCGATCCGGAGCTCGGGGTCGAGGCGGACGCCACGCTCGAGTCGATCGGCCGGAAGAGCGCGGAGGCGCGCATCGACGCGCCCCGGCCGGCGGCGCTGCGGCCGGGCCGGCGGGTGACGTGGATCCAGGCGGTCGGCAAGGGCGACAAGATGGACGCGGTGGTGCGCGACGCGACCGAGCTCGGGGCGACCCGGATCATCCCGGCGATCTCGGCGCGCAGCGTGGCGCGCCCGGGCGAGGACAGGAGCCAGCGGTGGCGCCGCATCGCGGTCGAGGCGGCGCGCCAGTGCGGCCGCGGGGACGCGCCGCGCGTCGACGCGCCGATGAGCCTCGCGGCGGCGCTCGAGGCGGCGGGGGCGTCGCGGCCCGGCGAGGGCGGCGCGCTGGGGATGGTGCTGGATCCCTACGCGGAGACGCCGCTCGGCGCGCGGCTCGGCGCGCTGTCGCCGGGGGTGGAGGCGGCGTTCGCGGTCGGTCCGGAGGGCGGGTTCACGCCGGAGGAGCTCGGCGTGTGCGCGGCGCTCGGGTTCGAGCGCGTGCGCCTCGGCGCGCTGACGCTGCGCACCGAGACGGTGTGCGCGGCGGCGCTCGGGGCGCTGATCGCGGTGAGCGACGCGCGCGGGGGGTGATGGGCCGGCCCGCCGCGAGCGGCGCGCTGGCCGGCGTCGGCCTGCGCGTCATGGGGACCTCTTCTGGCTCGGCCGCGCGGTGGATCGCGCGGCTCGCCGCCGCGCTCGCGGTCGCCCCCTGCGCGTGCAACGGCGCGGCGGACGCGTCGAGGAGCGGGCGCGCGCCGCCGCAGGACGGCGCCGCGCTCGCCCCCGCGGAGCGAGGCCCGGCGCCGCCGCCGATCCCGACGGCCGCCGCGGCGCCCGCGAGCGCGCCGCCCGAGCAGGCGCCGTGGCCTCGAGCGCGCCCGCCGCGGGTCGAGACGGACTGGTGCATCGACGGCGTCGACGCGCTCGACGAGGAGACCTGCTACGTGCTGCCCGACGCGCCGACGCGCGCGCTGCTCATCTACCTCCACGGGATCGTCCCGCCGGGGAAGGAGAGCCAGCAGAAGACCAACTTCGAGACGGTCGTGTCGCGCGCCGCCCGGCGCGCGGGCGTCGCGGCCTTGATGCCGCGCGGCAAGGTCGGCCTCGCGCCGAAGGGGTACGCGAGCTGGTGGGGCTGGCCGACCGGCGGGCCGGCGTACGACGAGCACGCCGCCGCATTCGTGGCGACGTTCGCGGAGAAGCGGCGCACGCTCGAGGAGATCGCCGGCGTCGCGTTCTCGCGGGTGTACGTCGCCGGCTCGTCGTCGGGCGCGTTCTTCGCCGCGGCGCTCGCGCTGCGCGGCGGGATCGACGCCGACGGCTTCGGCGCGATGTCCGGCGGCGGAGGCCGGGCGACGCCCGAGCTCGCGACGCTCGCGCCCAGGCCGTTCTACATCGGCTTCGGCGCTCACGATTCGGTGGGCCGCTCGGCCCGCGCCCTCGCCGAGGTCCTGCGCGGCGCGGGATGGCCCGTGCGCGTCGCCGAGCACCCGGTCGGGCACGGCGCCAAGGAGGTCTACCTGGACGAGGCGTTCGCCTTCTGGCGCGAGCACGAGGCGCGGTAGGCGAGCGCCAGCGCGCGGGGAGGCGCTCGGGGGACGAGCGACCAGCTGAGGATCGAACTGTCACAGACCGGCCTCATGGCCCACGACCCGATCGGCAGAGCGGATCACGACTGGAGCGGTCCAGAATCCCCGCTCGGACCCCGTACCTGCCCTTCCACCACGCGGAGCGCAGCCCGTCTCGGCAGCCACGATGTTCATATCGGCGTCGGAGCGCGCCTCGTGCTCCGAGGACGGGACGACAATCAGCTTGAGTCCGATCGGCGACAGGTCGAGCACTTCCCAACGGAACTCCGCGCCGGCCGGCAGCGGTGAGCGAGCCCCGGCCTCCGGAAGCGCTTCTTGAAAGCCGCCCGGGTCGACGTACGCGAGAGGGTTGTTTAGCACGTAGCTGTACGGATTCCAGCTCTGCCCGAAGAACGGGAGGGAAATGATCGGGTCTGTGGTCAAGAACCGCCCGATGCTGGGATCGTAGAGCCTGCCCTTCATGTTCACGAGCCCGAGCTCGTCGTCGCTCTCGTGCCCGGTGAACCCCTGCGTCGTCTTGCTGGCGAACGACGCCGGCGCGGGCTGTCCCCACACGGGGTTTCTGCGCTGCCCGAACGGGTCGTAGCTCCGCCGTTCGATCACGTCGCCGTCCTCGTCGGTGAGCGCGTCGACCGAGCCGAGGTGATCGACATGCACGTAAGGGGTGCCGCCGTCCGAGCCTCCGCGGGTCACGATCGCCACCACGCGCTCCGGCGAGTGGACGTGGTACCGATGCTCCACGGTGCCCGATGCCGCCTTGGTGACCCGCTCGTACAGATCGCCGAAGTAGAGCGCCTCTCTTTCCGGCGTGGTCTTGTGGATCCGCTGCTGGTTGCCGTCGTAGCCGAACGTGATGGTGCTCGCGCCGTGCGTGCTCGTCGCTTCGCGGAGTCGGCCTGCGTCGTCCATGTCGGTCAGGCCAGTAGGGGAAGCGCGTGGCGCTGTCGGGCGGGTCGGTGCTCCTTCGGCGCGCACGTTGCCGAACGTACTGAAGTGCGTCGCCGAACGTCACAGGACGTGAAGATCATCGACGTGCAGAATCCACCTATCCGCTTGCTTAGTCGCGGTGAGCGACAGCGTAAGATCGCTGCGGCCTTCTTCCTTCGTCCACAGCGGCACATCGACGGCCACCGTGTTCGGAGCGTCAACTTGAGGGTATTCATCCACCAAATCCCATGCTCCATCAGGCAGGAGGAGCAACGTTCTTCCATATTGCTCTACAGCGGTGCGCAGCTCCTCGGCGGACAACCTCCCCGTACGCCCGTCCGCTGCTATTTCAGCGTAGCGTCCGGCGCTGAGGTCGGCAATCAATCGACTGATCTCATTCCTCAATTCGTTATTCATGGCGTCACCGGGTTCCTAGCGGCTACCAGGGATCCTCGTCGGCGTCGTTGGTGTAACGCCGATCGACTGGAAGTAGTTGTCTGCTTGCTCGATGAGTGCGCGCGCTTCGCTCGGGGACTGCCCTGCGCGTCTGAGCGCCTTATATCCGATGCGGCGCTCCGCCCCGTAGGTCCCGCCGCCAGGCTGGCGCTGAACCTGTGTTGCAGCGTAATGTGACGTTCCGACGCGCGTAGATGGTCCTGGAAGCTCAACGGCGGGCGCTGCGCTGCGGCTGTATCCAGGCAGTTCTCGGACGGCGGCGTCCTGAATCACGTGATGTGCGTCCTTAACGCCGGCAGCCCTCAAACCTCCATAGGTGCCCACCCTCGCAGCTCCCACGGCTGCAGACTCCTCTGCCAGCGTCCCCAGCCCTCTTCCCGCGCCGAAGACGGTGGCGGCTGCGAGGAGCACCGTCTTCGTCCCCGCCTCGCCCGCTGCCCGGTAATCGCCCCGGTCGATGGCGAGGGCCGTATCCGCGCCGCCCCGCCCGATCTGGTAGAGCGGGTTCACCGCGTTCAGCGCGCCGAGGAGCCCGCCCTCTTCGTACCCCGCCCACGCCGCGCTGCTGAGCTCGTAGCCGCTGTAGATCCCGAGCGTGAGCGCGCTCAGCGCCAGCGACCGCACGACCCCTGCCGCCAGCTCGACCGTCCCCTCCGCGGCGCCGAGCAAGCTCTGGCCAACCACGGCGTCGGCGCCCGTGTGCTCCGGCACCGCGATCACCGGCTGCGGCACGTACCCGGACGCGCTTCCGGTCGTGCTGACGTCGATCGGCGGCATGGCGCCGCCCGTATCGGCAGCCACGGTGTTTGTATCGGCGTCGGAGCGCGCCGCGTGCTGCGGGACGGGGCGGATGATCAGCTTGAGCCCGATCGGCGGCAGGTCGAGCACTTCCAAACTGAACTCCGCGCCGGCGGGCAGCGGTGAGCGGGCTCCGGCCTCCGGGAGCGCTTCCTGAAAGCCGCCCGGGTCGACGAACGCGAGCGGGTTGTTTAATACGTAGCTGTACGGATTCCAGCTCTGCCCGAAGGACGGGATCGAAACGATCGGGTCCGTGGTCAAGAACCGCCCGATGCTGGGATCGTAGAGCCGGCCCTTCATGTTCACGAGCCCGAGCTCGTCGTCGCTCTCGTGCCCGGTGAACCCCTGCGTCGTCTCGCTGGAGAACGACGCCGGCGCGGGCTCTCCCCACACGGGGTTTCTGCGCTGCCCGAACGGGTCGTAGCTCCGCCGCTCGATCACGTCGCCGTCCTCGTCGGTGAGCGCGTCGACCGAGCCCAGGCGATCGACATGCACGTAACGGGTGCCGCCGTCCGCGCCTCCCCGCGTCACGATCGCCACAACGCGCTCCGGCGAGTGGACGTGGTACCGATGCTCCACGGTGCCCGATGCCCGATCGGTGACCCGCTCGTACAGATCGCCGAAGTAGAGCGTCTCTTTTTCCGGCGTGGTCTTGCGGATCCGCTGCTGGTCGCCGTCGTAGCCGAACGTGATGGTGCTCGCGCCCTGCGTGATGCGCTCCGGCAGGTCGAACGGCGTATAGTGCACCGTCGTGCCGCCCGACCGCGCGATCTGGTTTCCGACAGCGTCATAACCAAAGTTGCTGCCTGTGCCCGCATCGGTAACGGCATGCGGGTGCAACGGATCGTCGTAGGCGAGCGTGCCGACGTCGGACTTGAAGATGAGGTTGCCGTTTGGGTGGTAGTCGTAGCGGAGCGCGCAAGGCGCCGACGCTCTCTCAACCTCGCTGAAGTACGCGCAGGTCAGCCGGTGGAGCGCGTCGTACCTGAAGCGCTCCGTCGTGTTCCGGGGCTGAAGCGCATCGGTGCGGCGCGTGAGATTCAGCAGATCGTCGAACCCATAGTCGAGGTCCTGCACCTCACCCGCGCCGCTCTGCGTCGCCACGTGCCTCAGGCGCTGCTTGTCGGCGAAATAGCTCCGCTCCGTGATGACGCCGTTGCCGAACACCTCCTCCTGGAAGCGCCCCGCGTCGTCCACGTCCGTCAAGCGCCAGTAAGCGGAGCCCGTTCCGCGGTCGCGCACGGCGATCACATGGCCATGCGTGTCGTGGTCGTAGGCCACGACGAACGGCGCCGCGCCGGCCGGCGCCGGATACGTGACCGCCTCGACGCGGCCGAGCTCGTCGTAGCCCAGCCTGGCCCCCAGGGGAGCGCGCTCGCCGTCGATGCGGAGCGAGATCGTGTCGAGCTGGCCGCGGTCGGTGTACCCGTACGTCTTCTCCGCGCCGGGGCTCGCGAGCGCGTGAAGCTTTCCGATCCCGTGCGCCGCGGTGTCCCAGGTCCACGTGGTCGTCACGCGCTCGGCGCCGTCCCGGTCCACGCGCGTGCGCGGTCGCCCGAGCGCGTCGTACGCCCACGTGGTTTCTCGCCCGAGCGCATCGGTCGACGAAACCAGCTCGCCGAAGCCGTCATGGATCGAGACCGTCGTGCCCCGATCGGGGTCGTCGAGCTGCCGGACGCGGCCGAACGCGTCGCGCGTCGTGCGCGTCACCGCATCGCCTGGATCGGTGACCGTGTGCAGCATGCCGAACGGGCCGTAACTGTAGCGGGTGCTCCCGTCGGCTGCGTCGGTGATGGACTCGGTTCGCCCCAGCGGATCCTGCTCGGTCACGGTCACGTGATCGAGCGGGTCGGTGACGCGCACGCGCGAGCCGTCGTACTCGGTCGTCGTGACCGCGTTCCACGGCGTCGTATGCCGCACCTCGCGGCCTACCGCGTCGTACTCATAGCGATGGTACAGCCTCTCGCGCTCGGGGGTATCTTCGCGGACCGGCACCGAGCGCCGCGCGATGTGCTCTCCGAGCGCGTCGTAGCCAATCTCTTGCAGGATGCGCTTCGCATCGCTCGCCCCCTGCGCCGGTTCCGGCTCGGGCCCGTACCACCACCACCGGATCGGGCGGCCGAGGCCATCGAGCTCGACCGTATCGTCGGCGCCGCCGGTCGTGGTGCTTCGCTGCCTCACCCGCCACGCGTCCTGCGCCGGGCCGCCGTCCTTGGTGCGGGAGAGCGCGACCGTCGTCGTCGTGCCGTCCGGGCGCGTCTCGACGCCGAGGCGCCCGAAGCCGTCGTGCGCCCACGTCGTCACGAGCTGATTCGGATCGACCCGCTCGAGGAGCACGCCGAGCGCGCCGTCGTACTCCACGAGCGTGGTGTGCCCGGCCGCGTTCACGTACTTCTCGGGGAACATGCCCTCCTCGTCGAAGTCCGTGCTGGATGTCCGCTGGTGCCCGAAGGCGTCCTTCGCCGTGACGCCGGTGATGTTCCCGAAGTCGTCGCGCGCATAGGCGATCGTCAGCTTCGTGTCCGGCAGGCCGTCGTCGCTCTCGGTGGACTCGGTCTCGACCTCGCCGTAGATCGTGGTCGTTCGCGTGACGTTCCGGCACTGCGACATCGCCGCCGCGGCGCTGCACTCCTTCTGCGTCTCGAGCTGGCCGAGGACCCAGCGCTTGGTGTCGTTCTTGAACGTCCGCGCGACCTTGAACGTCAGGTCGACGCCGCTCGTCGAGACCTCCTCGGCGCGCACATTGCCGAACGTGTCGAAGTCCGTCACCGTCGACACCGAGTCGCGCAGCAGCGTCGCGCCGTCGCCTCCGGCCTCGACTTCCCGCACGTACGCCTCGATCGTCGGCGTCGCGCCGTTCGGGGGTGGATAGATCCCTTGCGCTCGCCTCACCCGGCGCTCGGTCGGCAGCGTGAAATATGTCGCGCCGTCGTTCGTCGGAACGAGCGTCCGCATCACGTCGACGAACGAGAGCTCGATCTGCTCCGGCCTCGGCTGGCTCGGCAGCCCCGGAGCCCAGCGCCATGTCCGCTGGACGCTCCCCGCGAAAGGAAAGACCTGGAGCTCGTCGTCGAAGGTGACGTGATCGTACGCGTCGAGCGTCGCGGCGCCCGTATCCAGGTCGGTGACGATCCGCTCGCCGAAGCCGAGAAATCCCCGGCCCAGCCGGTGGTAGCGCCCGTCGCGGTAGCTGACCTTGAAGCGCCGCGGTCGGTCCGCCCCGTTGTTGAGGGCGTACGCGCTGACCACCCGCCGAGGCCCGACCACACAGCGCCGCGGGTAGCCGCAGTCGTCCGCAGCGCCGGAACGCGCGACGTACAGCGCGCTCTCCCGCGCCGGGTCCTCCGCCCTGTCGCCCGTCGCCACCGACGCGTCGGTCAGATGCCCGTACGAGATGCTCACGTTGGGCACGAAGCCCGGCTCGGTCGGGTCGTGCGCGTTCATCCCGTCGGAGACCGCGACCAGGAGATCTTGATCGGCCGAGAGGTTCTGGAAGACGTTGAACACGCCGCCGAGCGGCAGGATCACGTCCTGCGCGCCGTCGCCGTCGACGTCGCCGGTGCGCGGCCCGCGCGGATCGGCCAGGGTAACGGCATCACCGAGGCTGGCCTCGAACGGCAGCCCCGGGTCGACCAGCCTGAAGGGCGGCCCCGCGCGGTCGCCCGTCGCGAGCAGGACGGCCCACGACGGGAGCGCGTCGGAGCCGCCCAGCAGCATGCCTGGTGGAACCGGCATGAGGAGATCCTGCCGCCCGTCGCCGTTGACGTCGAGCGGCACGGCGAACCGGAAGAACGCGTCCTGATCGGGAAGACCGAACAGATCGCCAAAGCTGAACGCGTCGACGGTCCGGAACGGCGAGGCCACGAAGGTCGGCCCCGTGTTGAAGTAGGTATAGAGCTGGTGATCACCCGGGCCGGATTCGACGGCATCGGGCAGCCCATCGCCGTTCACGTCGAGAAAGACGACGCGGCCCCCGGGCCACACGACAGGCAGCTCGGTGTCGATCACCTCCCAGCGTCCCTCGCCCCGGCGCATGATCGCGTCGTAGCTCGATCCGAGGAGGACCGTCCCGTCACCGAACCGCCGCAGGGACGGCACGATGAGATCGATCTTGCCATCGGCGTCGATGTCGAGCGGTTGGAGCTCCGTATCGCAAGGATAGCCGGTGAGCAGCTCGATCGTTTCGCCCGCGGGGTCGAAGCCCGCGGGCGTCGCGCCGCGCGCAGGTCGCCAGGGGTGGACGGCCCACACGGCAGCGAGCGGGAGCGGCGCCTGTCCCAGGCGGTCGTGGTCCTCGCACTGGATCAGATCCGGCACGCCATCGCCGTCCAGATCGGCCAGGTGCATCGACGCGCCGGGGCTGCTCAGGCTCGGCGGCGCGGGCGTGACCCCGAGCGGGAAGGGCCTGCGGATGCCCGTGTCATGGAGCGCGAAGCTCCAGTCCGGTCGGGACAGGAGCACATGCCACGTGACCTCGGTGCCGTAGACGTCATGGAGCAGCACGTCTGCCCGCCCATCGTCGTCGTAGTCCAGGACCGTCCCGAGCTCGGGCTGAAGAAGGGCGGGATCGGAGGGCCCCATCGGATCGGCGACCGTGGGCCACTCTTCGAGAAAGGCGAGCTCCGCCCGTGCGAGAAAGGACGGCGAGACGCGGGGCCCGACGTTTCGCGCCACCCGCCATGCGGTGATCGGATTCCTCGGTGTGCTGAGACCCGCGACCATGTCCGGGATCACGAGGTCGTCGAGCCCGTCGGCGTCGATGTCGAACACCATCGGGCTCGCCCTCTCGGAGACCGGCTTGTCGATCTCCGTCGTCACCCGCTTGAATCCGGGCTTCGCGTGGCTGTACTGAAAACGTGTGGGAGGCTTGCAGACCCTGTCGCTCGCGCACTCTTCGACCTGGGTCAGGAGCGTGCGGCTCGTCGTCGGGCTAAGCTCATAGCGGAATCCGTAGCTCCGGACCAGCGCGTCGCCGGGACCGAGCATCTGGATCTCCTCCAGGCGAAGCGAGCGCTGGAGCGCCATGCCGCCCGAGTAGCCGGTGCGAATGGCGGCCGGGTCCTTGGTCCCATACACGAAGCGTACCGCCCGCGAAGGCTCGAGCGACGGCGTTCCCTCGAAAGCCGTGTAGCGGATCTCGTCCACCGCGTACTCCGCGGCATGCCCGTCCTCCGCCTCGGCGAGGCAATACGCGTAGTTCATGGCGTTGCCGCGGCCGTCGTGGGCCTTGTTCGCGAGCCAGGCGCGCGGGACGCCTCCCCGGGCAAGCGGCTTGCTGCCCTCGGTGCGCCCGTACTCGACGACGCGGCCGGTGGGCAGATGGGCCTCGAAGAAGAGCGCCTCAGCGGGCGCACCGCCTTCCGGGCCGTAGTGCCCGACCACCTTGACGAAGGTATCCGGGAACGTCCGGTACTCGATGGTTCCAGGTCCCTCTCCTACGGGGACGAGGCGCTGGCCGTCGAGGCAGAGCGCGTCGTCGCCGTCGTACCGCACGCCGCGGATCTCCCCATCCTGCGCGAGGCTCTTCGGACATCGCGTGATCGCGGACAGCCCGGCGATGGCGAAGCCGGCGCCGAGCACGCCGTCGCCGCCGTCGCTGCGATAGACGAGCTCGATCCGAGGACCCATGCCCGCGCGCGAGGGCGGGGAGGCCAGCTCCACGGTGTACACGGCCTCCCCGGTGCTCGTGATGGAGAACGTCCCCGGGATGGTGCCGGCGGCGACGGTCTCGACCGCCGGCGCGGGGCGAGCCGCGGCAGGGCTGCGTGCGCTCTGGGTCCGGCAGGCGACGAGGCCCGGCGGCTCCAGGGGCGGGTCGCCGGAGATGCACTGGCACCCCGCCTGCGCGAGCATGCAAGCGAGAAACATCACGAGCGGGGTGAGGGTCCGCAGCACATACAGCGGAACGAGCACCATTGCAGCCTCCGTCGCACCGAGGAGGCCATGGCGCCGCGACCCGAGTCAAGCGCTGATCATGAGCCGGTACCCCTTCCCTATGCCGAGCGCTAGGCATTCATCAGGGTGTCTGTGCTCGGTTGACGTCCATGCGGCAACAGGCCTTGCGCTGTGTCGAAAACGCTTTCGTCTGTCCGCGCTGCACGCTGGCTCCGCCCGCCCCTGTGCCCAGGAAGGGCCGCCCGGGGCCGCTATGTGGCTGAGGCGCGTCGCCGCGAGCGCCGAGGCAGGCGAGGAACTGCGCGTTGGGTTCGTGATGCTCGCCGCACGGAGTCGCTCCGTTCATCTTCGCCCGGTGTTGGATGGCCGAAGGCCGGGCGCGAGAGCGAGCTGACCAGGAGAGGCGGTGCGGTTCCAGCAAGTAGGCGGCGGCGCGTAGCGGGCGCGCCGACACCATGTCGCGCCGCCTACTCGCAAGGATGGCAGCTGGGCCCCCCGCAGTCCCAGCCTTTCTCGGGCCCGTTCCAGATGCCGTCGCCGCACCTCGGCGCCTGGCACACGCCGGCCAGGCAGACGGAGCTCCAGCAGTCGGCGCCGGATTGACAGCCGGCCCCATCGCCGCACAGCGTTTCGCAGGCGACCACGCCGCAGTCGACGTCGGTTTCCTTCCCGTTCTTGACGCCGTCGTCGCAGCGCGCTCCGGAACATGTCTTGCCAGGGCTACATACGCCTTCAGCGCAATCCGCCCCGGAGCTGCACCGGCTTCCGACGGGGCATAGATCGCAATCGCCACCGCAGTCGATAGCCGTCTCCCCACGATCCATGTCTACGGCGCCGTTGACGCACCACGGCGGGACACACTTCCCTCCGGGCGAGCACGACAGCGCCGTGTCCTCGCAGTCGGCCGTCGTGATGCACTCGATCTTGTGAAAGCCGTCGCAGAACCCGATCCCGTCGGGTGAAGGGCCTCTCGGTGTGCCAGGGAAGAACGGTACATCGCTGCGGCACGAGTCCACGGTGCAGGGATTGCCGTCGTCGGGCAGGTCCGCCGGGTCTGACGTCTCGCCGTTCGAGCCGTCGGCGAGGCAGGTGTATCTGATGCAATCGCCGCGCAGATCGCCCGTGAGCTTGTTGGCGATGACGAACCCACAGGTGCCGCTCTCGCACGCTGTCTTCTTGCAGAAATCGTAAGGGTATGCGACGCAGCATTCCTCCGTGGTGCTGCACGCCTCTCCTTGCTCGCGGCACTCCTCCGCCGGCGTCGGGGAGTAGGGGGTGCCCGAAGAGCACGTGAACGCGCTGCCGACAGCGGCAACGGCCAGGATCGCGGCGTAGATTTTTCTCACGGCGTAACCTCGCTCGCTACGGGTCTTGTCCTGTGTCGGTTTCGCAGTGGCAGGGGCCGCCGCAGTCGATCGAGCTTTCGCTGCCGTTCTCCACGCCATCATCGCACGATGGCGCGGCACACTTGCCGCGACGACAAACTCCGCTCGTGCAGTCGACGTGCGCTGCGCACCCTTGCCCGGCCGGGCACCGATCACACGACGGGCCTCCACAGTCGACGCCGGTCTCGGCGCCGTTTTGCTGGTGATCATCGCACACCGCGCGAGCACACCGGCCAGCGTCGCATACACGCTCCTCACAGTCCGTGCCGGTGTTGCATGGCTGCCCCGACGGGCACGGATCGCACGGTCCACCGCAGTCAAGAGCGGTTTCGCCGAGCATCGAATCAAATAATCCGTCTTCACAGTGGCGCAGGACGCATGAGCCTCCGTCGGAGCATACAAATTCCGGGTGTCCGCAGTCGTCGTCATGCAAACATTCGGTCCACTGCCCATTGCCGTCGCAGAAACCAGAGCTCTCTGGTGACGGACCTCTCGCGACAGGGGTGTGTATCCTCGTCATGAAGATCGGGTCGCAATGGTCGATCGTGCACTCGTTGCCGTCGTTGAAGACATCGTCGGGATCTGGTACGTCGTATCCCCTGCCCGTCTCGCTGCACGTGCGAACGGCGCAGTCGCCTTCTCGCTGGCTTCGAGCTTCGGGCACGATATCGAGGCCGCAGACGCCGTCGTTGCACGTTGCGATGCCACACTGCCGGTTGCTGGGTTTGGGGCAGTCCTCAGGCGTCTCGCACGTCGTCGGGGCCCCAGGCGTGGCCCCGGCATCCTGCGCGACGGCGCACTCGCTCGCGGGGCGGCACTCCCGCCCGCACGGCTCCTCATCGTGGAGGCAGCACACCCTGTCCCCCGCGGTCGGGCATAGGCAGGTTCCACGGATGCAGTCGAGGCCGAGGTGCGTCGCGCAGTCGTCCCGCGAGTCGCAGGGGCGCCCCTCGAGGTCGTCCACGCTCACGGACGTCTCACCGGCGCACGCGATCCACAGGACCGCGCTCACGACGAGCACCCCACCCGCTCCGAGCCTCCTCGACATGGGCCGGCAGATTACCAGACAACCGGAGAAGCGATCTCCCGGAACCGCTCAGCTCCGATCGATACGGCGGCACAGTGCGCATTGCGGATAGTGTTCGTAGATTCTCATCACAACGCCCGCTCTCGGAACGAATCGCGGCTCCTGCCTTGCTACCAGGACGTGGCGACTTGCACGTCGGCGCCCCCGGTCGTGACGCGAACCGGACCGGCAGCCAGGAGCAGGTAGGCGGCCGCCGCGCCCGCGGCGCTCAGGCCGGCCCCGACGAACGCGCCGGCCGAGAGCGCCGTCCAGGTCTTCGCGCGCCCGTCGGCATCCGTGAACTGGCCGCAGGCGGCGCCGCCGGGGCAGCCGCTCAAGCTGTCGGCCTGCACCCGCGCGAGGGCCGCGCCGCGTTCCTCGGCCGCGCCGCCGGCCACGCCGGCCGCGATCCCCCCGAAGACGACCAGCGCGGCCGAGGTGGCGGCCAGCCCGCCCACGGTCAGCCATCGACGCGCGGGGCCCGGCCCCGGCGATGGCGGGGCCAAAGGAGGCGCCCCGGCGGCGCCGCGAGGGCCGCGGGCCCTGTCGATCTGCGCCTCGGCGGGCGATGCCGGCAACACCAGCCGCACCGTGTGCTCGCCGCCCGCCGTCGCGGTGACGAGCTCCTCCTTCCGAGCGCCGCCGAGCCGCGCGCTCACCCGATGCTGTCCGGGCCACACGAACACCGGATCCCTGAGCGGCGACAGGCCGACCCGCCGTCCGTCCACCAGGACCTCGGCGCCCGGATCGCTCACGTTGATCTCCAGCGCGCCCACGTGCTCGCGCGCCGCCTGGAGATCCACGCGCGCCTGGCCGTGCTTCTGCCGGTCCTGCTCGGTCCAGGGCGCCGGGCCTCTCGGCGCTTCCGGCGACCCGACCAGGCCCAGCCAGAGCGTCAGGTACTCGGCCGCCGTCGGGTAGTCCCGGATCCGCTGCGACAGCGTCCCGACGTTGAACGCGTCCAGGGGGCGCCGGCCCACCCGCCACAAGGACAGGTGAACGTCCCGCGCCTCCGCGAGGTGACCTCCGCCGACGAGGCGCTCGGCCTGCGCGCGCATCTGCCGCTGTGCGGCCGGCTCCTGTGGCTCTGCGGGCGGCGGCGCGCCCATGGCCGAGCTCTCCATCAGCAGCGCGAGCGCGGGGATCAGCGTGTAGAGCGAGCTTCGCATGGTCTCGATCGGGGGGCTCAGGGGGAGGCGCGCCCCGTTCGTGGGGCGCGTCCTCTTCGCTACCTCCATCCGGGCCGGAGGCGAAGCGCTCTTTCCCTGTCGGCTCCGCCGCGCCTTATCTTCATCTTTCCGTCAGGTGCGGAGTCGCCGCGCGGACCGCCGGCTCACCCCCCGGCGCCGCGGCGACACGGGCGGCACGTTCCCGACGCACGCCGCCGATGACATGGGCTTATCCGCCCGTATAGCTTGCCACCCTGGAGGATCTCATGGGCAACCCCAAGACATCAAAGTCCCCAAAGGCATCCAAAGCTGACCGCACCGAGGCCGCGCCGCTCGACGAGGCGCTCGACGAGGCCACGCCGACGGAGCTCGACGCCGTGACCACGGCGTTCCTCGGACGTGTCCATACCTTGCTCTTCAACATCCCGAGGTACCTCGATCGGGCGCGGCGCCACGGGTACACGCAGAAGGAGCATGACCTCGGATGGGAGCTGTACACCACGGCTTCCGGCAAGAACCGCCGCTTCGAGCACTGGCTGGCGGAGAGCGACCAACGCGACGTCGCGGCCGGCGTCTCCGCGGAGCGGATGCGCCTTCTCCAGGAGATCGACGCGTTCGAGAACCTCTGGTTTCCGCGGATGCGGGCGCTCATCCCGCGGGTGCTGCCGCGCGACAGCGCGGATCGGTTCGCCGCCGCGTTCTTCAAGGACCTCGCGCAGCAGCCGCTCAGCCCCGCCGTGGTGGACTCGGTGAAGACGTTCCTGAACCGCGTCGACGAGCTCGCGTCGAGCGCCGAGCCCGGCGCGCGGAAGCTGTACGAGACGCTCGGCGAGCGTGGCCTCACGCCGAAGAAGATCGAGGCGATGCGCCGGCTGATCGCCGCCGCGGAGGAGCACAGGACGCCGGACAGGGCCACGCCCGCGCTGAGGCGGGAGGAGATCGCGAAGGCCAAGGAGGCGCAGCTCGCCGCGCTCGAGTCGCTCCGGCTCTGGTACAACGACTGGGCCACGACGTTCCGCGGCGTGTTCGGCACGCGCGCGCAGGTCACGCTCGGGCTCACGGCGCTCAAGCGAAGGAAGAAGGACGCGGCGCCGGAGGAGGCGGCGCCGGAAGGCGATGAGGAGGACGGCGACGCGGGCGACTTCTAGCCGCGCTGCCGATCGAGCTCGCGACGCCACCGGCGGACGAACGCGCTGACGAACCCCTCCCTTCGCATCGGCGCCGTCGACCGCGTTTCGGGCGCCATGACGACTGCTAGATAGCGTCTCCACCGCAATCCGGAGGGGTCCGGACTGCAATCCGAAGGGGTCCGGACTGCGATCCGGAGGGGTCCGGGCTGCAATCCGGAGGGGTCCGGGCTGCAATCGGGAGGCGTCCGGGCTGCAATCGGGAGGCGTCCGGACTGCGATCCGGAGGGGGCTGGACTGCGGTCGGGAGCGCTTCCACCGCAGTCCGGAGGCACCTCCGCCCCGATCCGACCGGCCTTCACTCCACATTGGACAGATCGACCAGCACAGCGCAGCACACGGCCTCCACGCAGGGCACGACCCCTCGCGGTCGAGAGCGGCGTCCCGCGTGCTCGCAGGCCACGAGCCGCGGCGCAGATTGACGCGGAGCGCTCGCCGGAGATACCGTCGCCGCGTGCGGTACGGTGCGCGTTCGATCTCGGTGTGCCGCATGCTCGGCGCGATGCCTTTCGCTCTCGGATCAGCGAAGGCGGCGGGCGGCCCTCCTGCGGCTGGCCGGCGCGATGGCGTAGAGGTCGGCGACCCGTCTGGCCACGAGCGGAGCGCGCGCGGTGCTCACCGGTGGACCCATGTGCAGGTCGCCCTCGAGCCGGCGCGTTCGGCGCTGCAGCTGCTGCGACAAGGACGGAACATGGGTGCACTGAGACCGCCGGATTGCCCGGCTGCGCGGCGGCCTCGTACGCGGTTGCGCCGGCCGACTCTCGCAGGCGCGCCGGCGAAGCGGACGATCTGGCGCCTCTCCGGCGCCGGAGGTGCGTGATGCGACGATGTGTCTCGTTGTTGCTGCTCGCTCTGCTGACCTGCTCTGTTCCAGACGACGGAGCGTCCGCTCGTGGACCAGCGTGGATTGCGTCGGTCGGTCCAGGCGCCGGCGCGATCGAGGGCCCGTACACCGGGACGGCCGAGGCGCCGCGCGGAAGCGAGGCATGGGAGGAGGACGAGCAACTCGAGCGATGGTTCGCTCGCGAGTCGGTGGTCGTCATCCATGGCGAGGTCGTCGACCACGAGGAGATTTTGGCGCGTCGCCGCGCCGCACGCCGCGAAGCCGACCGAAACGACCTCCCCGGATGGCTGTCCCGTACCGTCAGCGAGACGATGAGGGGGGTCAAGGTTCTGGGCTTCAAGATCTCCGATTGGGCCCAGGGGGTGCGCTGCGGGGGTAAACGATTCATGTCGGCGCGGCCGGCGCCGGCAGGCCACTGTCCGGACGGCGCCGAGGACTGCGAAGATGCCCCTCCGCGGTGACTGGCATTCTCTCGCTGTTCGCAGGATGTGAGCTGGGCTAGGGGTATGAGCGTTGAATGGTCAAAAGACATCCTTCTCATCTGGGAGATCGTGCGCAAGCTGCGGTCCAGCGGTATGTCGCCGGTGGAGCGGCGCGCTCTGGCCGAGCAGTTCGGCGTGAGCGAAGAGGTGGTGCTGCGTTACGAGCGTGCGAGAACCGCCTATAATGAGCAGATAGCCGACAAGCGGTGGCGCCAGGCCAAGCTGGAGACAATCCTTCGGATGACGGAGGGCGGAAAAACGCTCGAGCCCGAGAGATATGCGGATGAATTGGAGGCGACGTTGGAGCGTATGAGAGATGCGGAGCCGGAGAACGAGCTCACCCGCGAGCTCCGTGGCGCCAGGGACGCGATCAGGGCAGAGCTCGGGCTGCCGCCCGTACCGCCCGAAGACTACTCGTGAGTCCCCGCCCGCGAGCGCGTCGGAGCGATCGGGCTCGGACGATTTATCCACGTGCAGTGAGCCCATCGGGGTTGGCAGCGAAGCGGCAGATCTGGCGTGTCTGCAGCATCGGAGGTGCGTGATGCGACGTTGCGTGTTGTTGCTTCTGTCCGCTCTGTTGGGCTGTTCTGTTCCCGATGATACATCCGGTCGAGTCCGAGTATGGCTCGAATCCATCGATCCGAATGCTGACGTGGTCGAGGTCCGGTGCACCGGGAACCTTGAAGAACCCCCCCGGCAGCGGTACCTGGAAGCAGTATGAGCACGTTGACCGATGGACTGTTCGGGAGGTGCTCGGAGCCTTCAAAATAGATGGCATCGATTGGGCCGAGGTTGTGGCGCGTTGCATCAGCAACAGCGAGTACACCTTCCCTAAATGGCTTTTGGGTGAAATCAGCAAGGATATGTCGGCCGCGGATCGCTTGCTCTTCAAGATGAGCTTCCGGCTCGACGACGTGCATTGCGACGGCGAGCCGCTCAGGTCGCCGCCGGCGATGCCGGTGGGCAGCTGCCCGAACGACATCGACGGCTGCGACGACGCTCCTCCCATGGCGAGCGACCTGCCGCCGCTGCCGCTCCCGCCCCCGAGCGGGGGAGGGGATTTCTGAGCGACGGCCTCCTACAGCGCCAGGTCGCCGCCGCCGTCGCTATCGCCGTCACCTCGCTCCCCAGCGTCGCCCGTGCGGGCGGTTTTGACGTGGAGGCGGGCCTCGGCGTGGGCATCACGTCGCTGGGGCAGCGCCGCGCCACCGGCGGGATGACCCTGCAGCCCAGCGTATCGCTCGGCTGGCGGTTCGCCGAATGGGGGAGCCTTCGCTACCGCAATGCTGTCTCCTTCTTCAACCTGAAGGAGCTGCGCTGGCTCGGCGTCATCGACGTGAACGCCGCCCTGCTCGGGATCCACCTCCGCGATCTCACGCTGGAGATCGGGCCGAGCCTCGACGTGTTCGCCGTGCCGCTCTGCGCCGACACGTGGTGCCAGCGGGAGCACGGCCTGGCGCCGGCCGTCCATCTGGGCGCGATGCTGTTGCCCGCACGGGAGAGCGGGCTCGGCGGTAGAGGCACGGTACATACAACGTATATCCCGGGGATCGCATGGTCCGGGATCTCGGTCGGCGTGGCCGTCGAGGGCGTTTATCGCTTCTGAGGGTCCAACTCGCGTTGGAGCTCGGGAGCGAGCTTCGCCTCGAAGACGACGAGCCCGCCGTCCGTGCGGAAACGGCCATCCTGATCGAGCGCCATCTCGGCCTCGGCGTCGAGCCGGCCTTCCTCGGCGGCCAGCGGGTCCGCCGGTGCGTTCGGCAGCGAGACGAGGACGATCACCTCGGCCGGACCCACGGGCAGGTCCTCCGGGAGCTTCAGCTCGACGCGACGATCCACCGGGATCGTGATCTGGATCTTGGTCGCTGCCTGCATCGTGCCCTGAGTGTGCCATGACGGCCGGCGGAAGCCCGATCGAGGAACAGCCACCGGAGCGCCATCCGCGGCGCCGAGCGCGGCGATCGCCCCCTCGTCTCTTTTTTGAGCCACCCGGGCCGCCCCGCGACCACCTATTCCTGTTCCCGTGCTCCTGTCCAGCCCAGCCCTCGCCCCCCGGCTCACGCTCGTCCGCGCGAGCCCCCTGGCCGACCTGGATGACGCCGGCCTCGCCCGCGCGGCCGCCGAGGGGCAGCCGGGCGCCGCCGGCGCCGTGTGGGACCGCTACGGCGCGCTCGTGCACGGCCTGCTCCGCCGCGTGCTCGGCCCGGGCGGGGACGTCGAGGACCACGCCCAGGAGACGTTCCTGCAGTTCTTCCGCGAGGTGAAGAACCTGCGCGATCCCGCGGCCTTGCGCCCGTTCCTCCTCGGCATCGCCGTGCGCGTGGCGCGGTCGGCGCTGCGGCGCCGGCGGTTCCGGCGATGGCTCTCGCTCACCGACAGCGGCGTGCTGCCCGACGAGCCCGCCGCGGGCGTCGACGAGGGCGCGCGCGAGGCGGTCGCGCGGCTCTACGCGATGCTCGACGAGCTGGACGACCGGGCGCGGCTGCTCTTCGTGCTGCGCCACATCGAGGGGCTGGAGCTCGCCGAGACCGCGCAGGCGAGCGGGATGTCCCTGGCCACGGCCAAGCGCCACCTGGCCAAGGTGACCGCGCGCGTCCACGCGATGGCCGAGCGAGATCCGCTCCTCGCCGCCTACGTCGTGCCCGCGGAGGAGGCGAGCGATGGCTGAGCCGAAGCCCGAGGTTCCGCCGGAGGTCGCCCTGCAGCGGCTCACGGCGCTGGCGCGAGAGGCGGGGGCGGTCGCGCGGACGGACGCCGCGCTCGCCCGCGGGCGCGCGCGGCTCATCGAGGAGGTCGAGCGACCCGTGCTGCCGCTCGCGTCGCGGCGGGGCTGGCTCGTCCCCGCCGTGCTCGCGCCGCTGCTCCTGGTCCTCGGGCTGGTCTGGCTCCGCCCGGCGGCGCGCCTCAGCTACCAGATCGACGACGCCGCGCCCGCGGACAGCTACGTGCTCGCGGAGGCGAGCGGGGCGACGGCGCGCTTCAGCGAGGGGACGACCATCCGCTTCGCCCCGGGGGCGCGCGGGCGCATCGCCGCCGTGACGGAGCGCGGCGCGCAGATCCACCTCGAGAGCGGCGCCGCGCACTTCCAGGTCGTGCACCTGCCGGAGGCCGAGTGGGTCGCGGAGGCAGGGCCGTTCACCGTCACCGTGACGGGCACGGAGTTCGAGCTGCGCTGGCAGCACGAGCGGATCGAGCTGACCGTGCAGAGCGGCTCGGTCGCGGTCCGCGGTCCGCTCGTCTGGGGCGGCGTCACGCTCCAGGGCGGCCAGCGCCTGGTCGCCGACACCGGCCGCCGCGAGCTCACGATCGCAGGTCCGAGGGCCGACATCGATGCGTCTGCGCCGGAGGCCGGCGATCCCGTCGGCGCTCCAGTCGAGCCCGACGCACCGGCCGGGATCGATGCGCCCGCCATGGCCGATGCGCCCGAGCCCGATGCGCCGGCCAGGGTCGATGCGCCGGCCAGGACCGGCGCGCCGGCGGCGGCCGCGCCGGCCCCGCAGAGCTACCGCGAGCGCGTGGCCCGGGGCGATTTCGCCGGGGCCATCGCGGACGCGGAGGCCCGAGGCATCGACGCGACCATCGACGCGAGCCCGCTGCCCGAGATCGCCGCGCTGGCCGACGCCGCGCGCTACACGGGGCGGAACGACCTGGCCCGGCGCGCGCTGCTCGCCGCGCGTTCGCGCTTCGCCGGCTCGCCCGAGGCGCGCTCGGCCGCGTTCCTCCTCGGCCGCATGGCCGAGGCGGGCTCGCCCGCGGAGGCGATCTCCTGGTATGAGCAGTACCTGTCCGAGTCGCCCGGTGGACCGCTCGCGGCCGAGGCGCTCGGGCGGAAGATGATCGTGACGCGCACCTCTCGTGGCAAAGACGCGGCCCGGCCGATCGCCGAGGAATACCTCGCGCGCCACCCGCACGGGGCGTTCGCGGGCGCCGCGGTGGAGATCCTCGGTCCTCCATGAGGTTGTGCGGGCTCGCGTTCGCCCTGTGCGCGGCGCTCCTCATGCCCTGCGAGGCGAGCGCCGAGGAGGGCTTCCATGTGGTCGTGGTGCGCCCGCGGCGCGCTGGAAAGGTCGTCGAGGAGGCCACCGTCCGCCTGACGGGTGAGCTGCGCGCGGTCGGCTTCTCGGTCCGCTCCGCCGAGGGCACGTCGGGCACCGACGGGCGCGCGCAGGTCGAGGGGGCGGAGGGGACGCTCGCGGCGATCGCCATCCTCGAGTCCGATCGCGGCGCGGCGGCCGATATCTGGGTCGCCGACCACGTGATGAAGAAGACGGTCGTCCGGCGCGTGGAGCTCGGGGATCCGGAGGTGACCAACGCCGTGAGCGATCTCGCCGTGCGTTCGGCCGAGCTGCTTCGCGCCAGCCTGGTCGAGGTGAGCGGCGCGCGCAGGGGGGAGCTGCCGCCCGAGATCGCGCGGTGGATCGCGGAGGCGTCGCCGCCGGTCGAGCGAGCGTTGTCCGAGCCGGCGAAGGAGGCCGCCGGGGCGGCGACGGAGACCCCCGGGGCGAACGCGGATGCCCGGACGGCGCAGGAGGCCGCCGGGACAGCGCGGGAGGCCGCCGGGGCGGCGAAGGAGCCGACCGGGGGCGGACCTGCCTTGCCCGAGCGGCGCGGTCCTCACGAGGCCAACGCGGCGCCCCGCGTGGCCGAGCCACGCCGGGACAGCCTCGAAGCAGGCTCCGCGCACCTCATCGGCGAGCTCGGGGGCGTCTCCTCCGTGTATCTCCGGGTCGAGCACGCCTTGGCGGCGCGCCTCTCGCTGCGAGCGACCTTCGTTCCAGGGATCCTCGAACATCGCCTCGACGCACCGGCGGGCAGCGTGACGCTGCGGCAGACGCTGGCGACGGTGGGGCTCGCCTACGCCTTCGACGCGGAAGCGGCGCGGCTCTATCCCGTGATCGCGCTCGGGGTGGGGGCCTATCACGCCTCGATCGATGGCCATGCGAGCCTCCCAGCGGAGGGGAGGCACCAGGACTTCGTCACGGCGGGGGTCGCCCTGGGAGGCGGCCTCGGGGTCCGCATCACGCCCGAGCTCACCGCGCTGGCGCAGCTCGACGTGGTCATGCTCGCGACGGAGCCGGTCCTGGCCGTCGCGGGCACGGAGGTGGGGCGCACCGGCCGCCCCGCGCTGCTCTCCTGCGTCGGGCTCAAGCTGAGCTATTGAGGCGCAGAGCCTTCTTTCACGAGACTCGATTTTCGTGAGCCATCGCGGCGGCGTCACTTCCACTTACCGCTGGACGCCTCAAGCAACCTCACGACGGGGATCGGACCATGCGCAACTCTGCCTTTGATTTCCTCATGCGGCTCGCCGCGGCCGCGCTGTTCATCACGTCCGCGTGCGACGTCAAGGTGATCGATGTCGTCAATGTCACCGGCGGTGCGGGCACAGGGCCCTGCGTCGACAGCGGCTCACCGAGCGCCGGTTCGTGCTCACCCGACGCAAGCGGCGCCGTTGGATCCAGCGTGGTGAGCGTCGGCGTCGGCGGATTCGGCGGCGTCGGCGGCGTCGGCGGCGGGGTGGGCGGGCACGGCGGCGTCGGCGGGTACGACGGCGTCGGTGGGTTCGGCGGGTTCGACGGCGTCGGCGGCGCCGGCGGCGGGTTCGACGGCGTCGGCGGCGGCGACGTCGGCGGCGGCGGTGGATGGACGCCCGTGCCGAACTGCGACAGCCATGTTTACTGCGGAGGTGAAGAGAACGGCTGCTATTGCGAGGCCCCCTGCAATGGCCACTTTCTTAGCTTCACTTGCGAGTTCAACTCCGAGGACGTGCTCGAGTGCGAGTGCGTCGTGGATCGCGCCGTGGTCGGCACCTGCGAGGAACCGGGCCAGCTCTGCAGGCTCAGCCTCGGGTGCTGCGCACGGACGTTCCTTCGATGACCCGCTGATGCGAGGCCCAGGCGCGCCGCGCCGGTCGTGACCGGCGCGGCCGGGCACCGTCAGCCGATCACGGGAGCACCGCGCGCCTCGGGCACTCGCCGTCGCCCTGGAAGTCGCCGAGCGTGCGCGCTTGCGCGACCACGTAGTCGTACGCAGTCTCGATCTGCCCGAGGGCGCCGGCGAGGTTGTACTCCTGGCCGAAGACGTCGGCGACCTTCACCTCCTTGAGCTCCTCGATCGTCGTCTCGCCGTCGCCGTCGAGGTCGCAGTCGGCGACGTACTGCGCGTAGCGCTTCGTGAGCTCCACGCCCGCGGTGATGTTGTCGAAGAACCAATGATCGCCGTGGATGGTCGGCTTCACCGCGATCGTCCCGCCCGTCGGAACGCTGAACCCGGGCAGCTCGTCCTCGGTCGCGCAGTCGTCGAACGACGTGCCGGCCGAGAGACCCCAGCGGAAGCGCACCTCCTTCGCGGGGACGCACTCCCCGGAAGGCGGGCACGACTCGCCGTCCTCCTTCTCGATGGAGCCCTCGAAGAACACCGAGTAGCCGTTCTCGACCATGAAAGCGACGTCGTCCTCGGTGGTGGGCGCGAGCGTCTTCGCGCCCTCCCGCGCGTTCGGGAGGTCGAACCCGAAGCGGTCCCAGCGCACGGCGCTCACGCCCTCGAACTCCGCGATCACGTACCGCGTGGCCGGAGCGTTCTTGAGGTCGAGCACGAACACCGAGGGATCGCTCAGCGTCTCCTGCGCGTCCGAGCGCGCCGCGCGCACGTTGCCGATGGTCACGAGGAATCGATCGTAGGTGACCCTCCAGCCGTCCGCGATGTTCTCCGCCCCCGTGCCGGGCTCGAGGCCCTCGGGGATGGTGTCCTCCGGCTCCACGAAGATCTGCACGGTGCCGGTCCCGGACCCCGCGCCGCCGTCGTCGCCTCCGCACCCCGGGATGAGCGCGAGCGCGCACGCCGCGACCGCGATCGTTGCCTGTTCCATTCTCCGCATGATCCAGCTCCTCACTCGTTGAAAGTCCTAACGAGCGCGCACGGGCGCGCCCGGCGAGCGCAGCCCCGCGCCCCCCGCGCGCGCCGCGCCCGCATCACCCTGTCGCCTCGCCGATCAGGCCGCGGGCGGAGAGCTCTTCGGCGCCAGGATCAACAAGGGGATCGGGCGGACCTCCGGCGAGGGCCGGAGCGCGTCGAGGCAGAGCACCTCGAGCAGGGTGGCCTCCGCCACCCGGTGAACCGGCGCGCCGAGCTGGCCGCGCAGCGCGAACGCGTCGCAGTGATCGTGGTCGAGGTGGCGCAGCGCGCCTTCCTCGGCGACCTCATCGCCGGGGCCGGACGCCCGCCCGTCTGCCGGCTGCGGCGCCGCGGTCTCGGCGCGCGGCGCGGCGCGGGCGGCGCCCACCGCGTGGCCGGCGTGGACCAGCGCGCCCACGTGGACCAGCTCGCCGTGCTCGCAGCGGGCGTGCCGGACGAAGAGCGCGTGCGTCAGGCCGCAGAGCTGCGCGAGCAGCGCGAGCAGCACCAGGCAGAGCGCGCTGGAGCCCGCGCGAGGGCGCGCCCGTCGTGGGAGCGGCCGCGGCGGCGCCGGCGCGAAGGCGCGCGCGCCGGCGCCGCGGCGACCCCTCACGGCGACCTCGACCAGACGAGCTCGGGCGGGCTCTGCGCCGTCATGGCGATCACCAGCGCGTTGTGCGCGCGCGACCCCGGCGCGATCGCCGCACGGAGTGTCCTGCCGTCACCGCCAGCGCCGTCACCGCCAGCGCCGTCACCGCCAGCGCGCTCGGCCAGCGCGTCGAAGTCGACCCGCGCGACCCACGCGCCCACGTCGAAGCGGACCGCGAGGCGCACCGGCTCGGCGCCGACGGTCGCCGCGGCCGCGACGCTCGGGACCGCGCGCTGCCCCTGGAACTGCGGCACCGCGTCGACGTCGGCCACGAAGTCGAGCACGTCCGCGCCCCGCGTCGCGCGCCCGCGCAGGTGCGCCGAGTGGCCGCCGGGCGCCTCGGGCGACCGCACCGGCGCGGCCTCGGTCAGGAACCAGTGGATCCCATAGTCGAACGACGCGCTCCGGATCTCCCCCTCGAAGCCGCGGACCCGACCGAGCCGCTGCGGCCCGGGATCGAGCAGGTCGACGCGCGCGATCGAGAGCAGCTCGGCGATGGCGGTGCCGCAGAGCGTCGCCGAGCCCGACGCGGCCGCGCAGAACTGCACCGGCCCGAAGGCGACCGACGCCTCGTCGAGCACCACCGTCCAGGCGCCGGCGGCGATCTCGCCGGGCGGCGCGGGCTCGGCGACCGCGAGGTACGAGACCTCCGGCTGGCCCGTGCCCGCGCAGCCGAGCGCCGGCGCCGCGGAGAGCGCGAGGGCGAGCATGCAGCGGGCGGCCAGGCGGTCGTTGCGGGCGTTCATAGCGAGAGCGTCACGTTGCCGAGGAGGGTGAGCGGCGGCCCGGCGCTGATGTGCCGCGCCGGCAGCGACGACGGCAGCGGCGTGGTCTGCCAGTTCGAGACGAACGAGTACTCCGTGTCCGCGTGCTCGGCGTCGAGGAGGTTCTGCGCCTCCACGCCGACCTCGATCCAGGGGCCCTCCTGCGCCGGGTCGCCGCCCGCGCGCAGGCGGAGGCTGCGGCGAAGCGAGAGCGACGCGTCCATCACGAGGAGCGGCGCGGCGGTCTGCGCGTACGGCAGCGGCCGCGGCGAGAGGAACGTCGCGCCGTAGCCGAGCCGCCCCACGATCGGCCGGCCGGCGATCGTGACGAGCGGCCGCTTCACCGAGAGGTCGGCGCGCACCACCACGGGCGGCACGAACGGCAGCTGCTGCCCCTCGACGTACGGCGGCGTCGGGTTCTCGGGCGTCGGCGGCGGCGGCGCGTCCAGCGTGGCGTGGGCGAAGGTCGCGCTCACGCCCGCGGTCAGCGCCGGGCTCGGCGCCGCCTGCAGGTAGACGACGAGCCCGCGGCGGGTCGTCGGGCCGATGCGCGCGAGGCCGCCCTCCGCCGCGTCGAACGCGAGATCGTAGGAGAGGCGCGTCTCGTAGGCGGCCGCGGTCGCGCTCAGGCCGCCGCCGGGGCGCAGCGTCGCGCCGACCTCGTAGCTCCGCACGGTCGCGAACGGCGCGTTCTCGCCCTCCTCGAGCTGCCGCGCCTGCGGGGAGCGGTAGCCGTGGCCGTACGCGGCGGAGAGCCGCAGCTCGGGCAGCGGGTCGACCTCCAGCGTCACCCGCGGGCCGAGCGCGACGCCCGCCGCCGTGCGCCGGAACCCCTCGATGTGCGTCTCCTTCTGGAACGCCGGGATGAAGTTGCCGAGGCGGTCGTCCACGTCGAAGACGAGCACGTCCGCGCGCGCGCCGCCGCGCAGGCGCGCCCACCGCGACAGCTCGAGCTGCGCGTCGGCGTGGACGCCGATCCCGGTCAGCCGGATCGACGCGTCGACGCGCCGGTCCCACGTCTCGTTCTGCGGCGGCTGGAGGAGGTTCTGCGCCTGGTCGATGCCGTCGGTCTGCGCCTCGACCCCGACGGCGACCTGGCCGGTGAGCCAGGAGGCGAGCGGGACCCGCGGCGTGCGATAGGCGAGGCCGCCGCCGAGCGCGGCGTCCTCGTTCGACTGCTCGATGAGATCGCCGCGGCCGGCCCACGCGGGATGCACGCGCGAGCGCTGCGTGTAGCCGGTGAAGTTCATCCGGCTCCGGTACCCGGACGTCATCGCCCAGAGCCAGGCGCTCTTCTGCGAGCCGTCGTCGTCCGCCCGCTCGGCGAGGAGCGCGACCTGGAGCCGCGTCGACGCGGCCGACTGCGAGCGGGCCGACGGGTCGCTGTAGGTGTCGTAGAAGCCGACGCGCCCCGCCGCGATGTCGTCCCGCCGGAGCACGCCCGCGAGGTTCGCGCGGCTGCCGTGGGCCGCCACGTGGAGCAGCAGCGAGAACTCGTCGGGCAGGACCATCCGGTACTGGCCCACGGCGGCGCCCGAGACCGCCCCGCGCGTGCCGTCGCCGAAGCCGTCCGTGGCGCGCACCGCCGCGGCCCCGAACGTGTCCTCCGACTGCGCCTCCGGCGCCCAGATCGCGAGCAGCCGCCGCGTGCCGAACGAGCCGAGCGTGCCCTTGAGCGTGAGCCCGCGCTCCTCGACGCCGAGGTCGAAGTACGCGCTGCCCGCGACCGCGAAGTCGCCCTGCTGCGGGTCGTAGACGCCCTCGACGACGCGCAGCGACCGCACCACCTCCGGGATGATCACGTTGAGGTCCGCGTACCCCTGCCCGTGGAGGTGCGAGCGCTGGTTCAGCGGGATCGGCCCGACCCGGAGCTCGATGTCCTGGCCGTGCTCGGCGTCGAAGCCGCGGAGGAAGATGCGCTGCGCGACCGCCTCGCCCTCGGGGTGCGCGACGTGGACGCCGGGCGCGGTGCGGAGCAGGTCGGCGGCGCTCGCGTGCGGCGCGGCGGTGAGCGCCGCGCGGCCGATCCGGAAGTCGCTCGTCGCGCGCCGCGGCGGGTTCGGGCGGCCCTGCACGTGGATCTCGATCGGCTTGCCGGGCTCGGCCACGGCGTGCGGGCCCGCGACGCCCCCGGAGAACTCCACCGGCTTCGGCGCGGGCGGCGCGGGCGGCGGGGGCGCCGCCGGAGCGTCGGGCGTCGCGGGCGCCGGCTCGGGCGGCGCCTCGTGGGGGCCGGGCGCGAAGTGGAACGGCACCCGGATCCGCGCCCGCACCGGCGCGCCGCCGCGCATGGCCGGCGAGAAGCGCCACCGCCGCACGGCGCTCATGGCCGCCTCGTCGAACCCGGCGCCGCCGGACTCGGCCACGGCCGCGTCGCTGACGGTGCCGTCCTTCTCGACCGTGACGAACAGCGTGACCGTCGTGTCGACGCCCTCGGCGAGCCGCTCGGGCGGGTACACCGGGTCCACGTGCTCGAGGATCTGCGGCGCCACGGCCGCGTCGGGCGGCGGCGCGGGCTGCGCGAGCGCCGCCGGCGCGGCCAGCGCGGCGAGCGCGTTGGTCGACAGGCAGCAGGCGAAGAGCCAGCGGGGCGCGCGCATGGGCAATTGAGCCCCAGGTGACTACCACGGCGCACAGCGGTGCCGCAAGCGACGCCCCGCTGCGCGCGGCGCCTCGGAGCGGGCGCGAGCGACGGCGACGGACGCGCACGGAAGAGGCCGCGAACGACCGCGACACGACGGCGACGAAGTCGCCCACGGGCGCGCGTGTGCGAGCGACGGCGACGGGCGCGCGTGTGCGAGCGACGGCGACGGACGCGCGCGGCGCGCCGGCGGTGCAGCGGCGGCCTCCCCGCGGGGCGCCGGCCCGTGTATCGTCTCGTCATGGCGAATGAGGCGCTCGTTCAGGCGGTCAAGTCCATCGTCACCCACGCGCGCGGGGGCAATCTCGACGCCGCCTACCGGGGTTACCGCGATCTCTTCCAGAAGCCGGAGTTTCTCAAGCACCGGCCCGAGGACCAGCGGCAGGTCCTGCGGCTCATGATCCTCGCCAAGGGCGTCCCGTCGACGCCGACCGAGGCGATGATCGAGGCCCACCGCGCCGCGGTGCCCGCGCTGACCGAGCTCGTCTCGATCCACGGCGATCCCGGCGATCACGAGCTCCTCGGGCTCTGCCACGTGGTGCTCGGCAACCTCGAGAGCGCCGACAAGATCTTCCGCGCCGGCCTCGCGATCGAGCGCGAGCGGAACCCGCAGAGCGATCTGTGCGGCACGCTGATGAAGCGGATCTCGCTGCTCTAGCCCCTGGCGGCGTCCGTCCTGTTAGGATGCTCTCCGGCGCCGGCACTGCGCGCCGTCGGGGAGCCCATGTACGTCATTGCGGTCGCGAGCCAGAAGGGCGGCGTGGGGAAGACCACGATTTCCCTCAACCTGGGGCTCGCCCTTGCGCGCGCGGGTCACCGCGCGCTGATCCTCGAGCTCGACGCCCAGGGCAGCCTCGGGCTGTCGCTGGGCCTCGCCGACCGCGCGCGGCCGGGCGTGGCCGAGCTGCTCACGGGCACCGAGCGCCTCGAGTCGGTGCTGCTCCGGACGCGCGATCCGCAGCTCCAGGTGCTCACGGTCGGCCGGGTCGACCCCACGACGGTCCCGGGCTTCGAGGACGCGCTCGCCCGCGGGCCCGTGCTCCCGAGCGTGCTCGCGAGGATCGCGCCGGACTTCGACCTCGTGGTCGTGGACTGCCCCGCGGGGCTCGGCAAGGTCACGACGCGCGCGCTCGAGGTCGCGACGCACGCGCTCCTGCCGCTCCAGGCCGAGCCGCTCGCGCTCCGGTCGGTCGGCCAGCTGCTCGCGGTGATCGACCGCGTCCGCGCCGAGAAGAACCCGCGGCTCTCGCTGCTCGGCATGGTGCTGTCGATGTTCGATCGGCAGGCGCCCGCGTCGCTCGACGTCGCCGAGGCGCTCTGGACCCGGTTCCCCGACGGGATCATCCTCGATACCGTCATCCCGCGCGACGAGGCGTTCCTCGAGGCGTCTCTGCGCGGGGCGCCGCTCCTGCTCATGCAGAAGCGGCCTCCGCCGCTCGCGCGCGTCTTCGACCAGCTCGCGAACGACGTGCTGGTTCGCCTGGAGCCCACCTCGCCGGACGATGACGATGGCCCGATCTCGCTCCTCCTTTGACCTCGACGGCGCCGTCCTCACCGCGGCGGGGCTCGTCAAGCAGCCGAAGCCGCGGAAGCGGCAGGCGCCGTCGATCGCGCCCGCGGGCGCGCCGCTCGTGTCGTTCGACTCGCGGCCGCCGCCGACCGCGCGGGCGGACGTGGAGCCGGTGTCCGCGGCGCCGCTGTCGCCGTCGTTCGAGGAGCTCGCGCCCTCGAGCGACCTCTCGCCGATGTCGAGCGTGGGCGCCGGCGGCGAGCTCGGCCTGCGCAGCGCGCTGCCCCCGTCGGCCGACGACGGCGACGCGCGGCAGGCGCTCGATCTGCCGTCGCCCGCCTCGTCGGCCTCGTTCGCGGCGGCGCGCGAGCCGCTCGCGGATCGGCTCGACGTCGCCGTCGAGGCGCTCGCGGCGGGGCGCGCGGCGCCGCGCTTCCCGGACCTCGCCGCGGCGGGCGGGCCGGTCGCGCGCTGCGAGAAGGTGATCGAGTGGATCGCCGAGGCGACCGGCGCCGCCGACGTCTTCCTCGCGGACGCGGCCGGCCTCCCGTTCGCCGGCGCGATCCGCGACACCGAGGCGCGGCTCGCCGCCTCGGGCCTCATCGCGTCGGCGATCGGCTCGCTCGTGGCGGCGCTGCCGGGCGCGCCGTCGCAGCGGTTCGAGCTGTGCGTCGGCGACGGGCCGTTCTTCCAGCTCATCGGGTTCCAGGTGCGCTCGGCCGCGTACATCGTCGGTTTGATGCGCCCGGTCCCGCTCATGCCGCGCGAGGCGCACGCCGTCCGCATCGCGTGCCGGCACGCGCTCGACGCCGCGGTCGGGGTCGTCGGGTGAGCGAGGAGTACGGCGAGGCCTCGCTCGACCGTGAGATCGCGGCCGTCGCCGGCGCGCTGGACGACGACGATCCGCTCGCGCCGATCGCGCTCGACAGCATCGGCTACGGCGTCGACGGCCTCGACGGGATCGTCGTGTTCCACCTCAGCGACGCGCGCGTCCACGCCCTGTTCGTCCGCGAGGGCGCGGCCCTCTCGCCGGGCGACGTCGCCGCGGGGCTCCGCGACGCGTACCTCGGGAGCCAGCTCGCCGCGCAGCGGCTCGTCCCGGAGCGCGAGGCGTCGGCCCGCTCGAGCCGCGGCCGCGGCGCGCGGTCGTCGAGCAAGCCGCCGGGCTCGCACGGCCGCGGGGAGGAGCTGCCGGACCCGGTGGTCACCCTGGAGCTGAGCGGCCGGACCGTCCTCCTGCGCCGCGTCCGCGCGTGCGTGGTCGCGAGCCTGTTCGACGCCACGATGCCGCTCGGCATGGCGCGGCTCGTGGCGCAGCGGCTGGCCGCGGCGCTCGCGCCCGAGCTGCCGCTCGAGGAGCCGCCCGAGGAGATGCTGAGCGACCCGCCGGGGCTGTTCGAGGGGGCGCTCAGCGCGGACACGGTGGATGATCTCGTGCGGGGCGTCGCGCGCTCCGCGCCGCCGCGGGGCTCGTCGAGCATCCCGGCGCGCCGGACCGGGGGCACGCCGCCGCCGGCGGACCCGCCGTCGGCCGAGGTCGCGCGGATCGAGCGGCTGCTCGCGCTGCTCGAGGCCCGCGCGCCGGAGCCGCACGTCGCGCGGCTGCGGCTCGCCCTGCGCGCCGGGCTGACGCCGCTCGCGCTCGATCACCCTGGCGAGCTCGGGGCGGAGGCGACGGTGCTCATCGAGACGGCGGTGGCGGACATCCTGGGCCTGGAGCGCGCCGCGCTGCGGAGGCTCCTGTGACGGCGCTCCGGCGCGGCCTGCGGGGCCGCATCGACGGGCCGCTCGGCGATCTGCTCGGGCCGATCGCGCCGCACTGCCTGCTCCACGTGGCGGACCAGCTGGTGATCGCGCACTCGCACCACTTCTCGCTCTTCCTGGAGCAGACGATCTTCGACGCGCTCGGCGGCGAGAGCCGCGGCGTGCGCCGGCAGGCGGCGTTCGAGGCGGCGCACGCGCTGCTCGGCCCGCTGTACGCGGCGCGCCACGGCGCCTCGCCCGAGGAGAAGCTCGAGCTCGCGGCCGAGCTGTTCGCCGCGATGGGGCAGGGGCGGCTGCGCTTCGAGCTGAGCGCCGAGGGCGGCGCGGTGCAGGCGGAGGCGCTCTTCCACGGCACGAGCTTCCTCGCGAAGTACGGCGGCCTTATCCAGAACCGGATGGTCGTGGACGCGTTCGCGTCCGGCTACTGCTCGGCGGCGGCGAGCCTCGCGTTCCCGTCGGACTGGGGTCGGCTCGACGCCGACGAGGTGACGTGCGTCGCGCGGGGCGATGCGGTCTGCACCTTCCTGCTGGCGCGGCGCTCCGAGCGGCCGCGCTTCGGCGAGGCGCTGACGCGCAAGGTGGTCGAGTCGGCGCGGGTGAGCTGGGAGCCCGAGAGCGGCCCCGAGGCGCGGGCGCAGCGCACGGGGGACGCGATGCTGGAGGAGCTCGGGGTGCTCCGGTCGGACGAGCGCGGGCTCATCCCGGCGTACGGCGTGAACCTGGCGCTCTTGCCGGTGGGGTACATCGATCAGAAGACGTTCGACACGGTGCACCTCATCGAGCGGCGGACTCCGGAGCTGGTCCCGGTGTTCGAGGCGCTGGTGCGGGAGGCGGCGCAGACGGGCGCGTTCCATCTGCTCGGGGGGATGCTCGCGTCCGCGTCGTTCGAGGCGATGTGCGGTCCGGTGGGCAGGGATCAGCACGGGCGGCTCGAGCAGCTGCTCGGGCTCGCCCGCGCGCTCGGATGGGGGGCGCTCTCCGCGCCCGAGTTCCAGCCGGGCCGGGTGCTGGTGCTGCGGGCGCCGATCACGCACGAGAGCGCGTATTACGCGATGAAGCACGGGTCCACGGCGCGGCCGCGGCTCCTGTTCCAGCAGGGGACGGCGCTCGCGATCATGCAGCTGCTCCACCGCGTGGATTTCGGGACGGAGCGGCCGATCGACGCGGAGACGTACGGGGGGCTGTTCAAGATCGGGACGCGGTTCCGTGTGCAGGAGACGAAGTCGCCGCTGCGGGGGGACGACGCGTGCGAGGTGCGGGTGGAGGCGATCGAGGACCGGTGGTGATGGCGGCCAGCGCGGCTCGCCCGGCGTGCGGCGGCGCAGTACGCTGCGGGGGAAGGGGTTGATCATGGCCGAGCCGGTGCGGAAGCGGACGTTCACGTTCGTCGAGTACCTCGCCCGCGAGCAGGCGAGCGAGGCGAAGCACGAGCATGTGAACGGTGAGATCTTCGCGATGGCCGGGGGCACGCCGGAGCGCGGGCTCATGGCGGTCAACGTGGCCAGCGTGCTCCGCGGCCAGCTCGTCGATCGACGCTGCCGCGTCTACAACTCCGATGTTCGCGTGCGCGTCCAGGCGACAGGGCTCGCGACGTACCCGGACGTCAGCGTGGTGTGCGGTCGGCTGGAGCGCGATCCGGAGGACGAGAACAGCATCCTGAACCCGGTCATGGTCGTCGAGGTGCTCTCGCCGAACAGCGAGGCATACGACCGCGGGGAGAAATTCGCCCACTACCAGATGATCCCGTCGCTTCGCGAGTACGTGCTCGTCTCGTATCAGCGGCGGCGGGTGGAGGTCCTGCGTCGCAACGACGACGGCACGTGGACGCTCCACGACGTGCGGGAGAGCGGTGTCGCGGAGCTCGCGTCGGTCGGGTGCAGGCTCCCGCTCGACGAGGTGTACCGGGGCGTCTTCGATGGGCCGGAGGACGAGGCGGGCTGAACGGAGCCGAGGACGTCGCGCCGCGGGTGGCTAGAGCGGTTTTTCGCTGGGGCTGACACATCGTCCTCCGTCTCTCGTCCCCGTCCCCGTCTTCCGTCTATCGTCTTTGCTCTTCCGTGCGCGTGCGCGTGCGCGCTGATTCCGGGGAATCGCGCACGCGCACGAAGACGGGGACGAGAGACGGAGGACGGTATCTCAGTCGCAGCCGAGAACCGCTCTGGAACACCGATGTCGATGAACGACCGAGAAATAAACCGCCAAGAGCCCCAAGAAAAGAACAAGATCTCGGCGTCCTTGGCGCCTTGGCGGTTCGGTTTTCTGCTCCGTTGTATGCCGCCCAGGCCGCGTCGTTCCGGCGGAGCGCTCCGGTGCGCGTTGCCCGCAGAGGCTGCGGAGCAAGGACGCGCGCGAGCGCGCGTCGACCCGATATGCTATACGGCGTCACTGAAGATGAGCCGTGCCGTGTCAGGTCTTCCACCATCGCTAGCCGTCCTCCTCTCGGCGTTCGCGCTCGCCGCGTGCACCGCGACCCCCGAGATCATTGGGAAAACCATCGACCTCTCCGGGACGGGCGGCGGCTCCTCCGGGACCGGCCTGGGGGGCGACTTCTCGCCGGCCGGCGGCGGCTCCTTCCCGGGCGCGTCCTCCTCGAGCGGCGGGCAAGCCGGCTGCGCGCCGCGGCTCGAAGGGGTGGTGCGCGACTTCAAGGCCTACGACACGCCCGGCGGGCACCCGGACTTCGAGCGCTTCGAGGGCACGGGTTTACCGGGAATCGTCGAGCCCGTGCTCGGCCCTGACCAGAAGCCGGTGTACGCCCATGAGGGGGCCACGGAGTACACGACTGGGCCCGAGTACTTCGAACAATGGTTCCGGGACGTCCCTGAGGTCAACCGCTCGATCCGGTTCGTCGTCCCCCTCGACGTGAGCGATGGCGAGTTTCGTCTCTTCTCCAGCAGGGAGTTTTTCCCCATCGACGGCGAAGGCTGGGGCAACCAGGACAGGGACCACAATTACGGTTTCACGTTCGAGCTCCACATGAATTTCAGGTACAGGGGCGGGGACGACTTCATCTTCGGCGGCGATGACGACATCTGGGTGTTCATCAACAACCAGCTGGTGATGGATCTGGGCGGGGTCCACGGCGCCATGTTCGACACCCTCGATCTCGACGCGATGGCCAAGGATCTCGGCCTCGAGCTCGGGGAGGACTACCCGCTCGACATCTTCTTCGCGGAGCGCCGCAGCGGCGGATCGACGTTCATGATCTCGACGCTCAAGTACACGAACTGCGAGCCGATCATCCTGTAGCGGCGGAGCCGCCCTCGATCGCACGGGTGGGGTCGGATGAGGGCGCGCGTCCGTGCGCCGGAGCGAGCGCCGCGCGTCAGTGCGCCGCCGCCTGCCTCTGGGGCCTCGCGTTCCACACGCGCGTCGCCAGGGCGAAGCCGACGAGGGCGACCGGGAGCATGGCGAGGGGCCATGATATCCAGTTCCCCGGGTCCTTCGCCGCGTCGCCCGAGGGCAGGATGCTCCCGTAGAGGAACGATTGCGCCGCCGTGCCCAGGTAGACGAAGCCGTCGATGATGCCTGTCGCGACGCCGGCGTTCTTCTTTCCGCCGAAATCCATGCTCGCGGTCCCGGAGAGCATGCCGTGCACGCCGATCACGCACAGGGACATGAACACGACGGTCCACCCCGCGACGGGCAGGCTCAGCGTGAAGAGGACGATCGCCGCGCCGATCACGAGCCCTGCGTACAGCACCGACGCGACGGGGCCGCGGCGCGACTCGAACACATGGTCCGAGATGAAGCCGGCGAAGACGCCGCCCAGGATGCCGGCGATGCAGAGGAGCACGCCCCAGTGCGTCGACACGAAGCCCTTGAGGCCGGTCTTGTCGGCGAAGATGAGGTACCACTTCATGACGGCGTTGCGGAGGAAGCCGCTGCAGAACTCGATGGCGACGATGATCCAGATGACCCTTTGCGAGAACATGCGCCGCGCGACCTCGATCGCGCCCATGCGCTCGCCGGTGTCGCCCGAGGACGCGTCGGCCGTGTCGAAGTCCTGGAAGCCCGCCTGGCCCGGCGTGTCGCGGATGAGGAAGAAGTCGAGCACGAGGAAGCCGAGCAGCAGCAGGGCGGGGACGTAGAAGACCCACGGCATCGGCAGGTATCTGGCGATGAACCGGCTCCAGTCGTAGGCGAAGTAGAGCCCCAGCGAGATGAGGATGCCGAAGACGCCGCCGAGCATCCCGCGCTCGCGGACGTGGAACCAGGGCGCGTTCACCTTGACGATGGATACGGCGCCGAAGCTCTGGAAGTACATGTTGCCGGCGAAGAGCGCGGTCATCGCGGTGATGGCCGCGTCGTGGCCGAGCTGTCCATCCTGGGCGAGGCGGACGGCGCCCCCCATGAGCAGGTTCATGAGCGCGGAGCCGCCTGCGGCGAGGAGGATGGTGGCGCGCCCGCCCCACCGATCGGTGAGCGGCCCGTTCAGCAGGAAGGCGACCCCGTAGACGGCCGAGCCCCAGCCGTCGATGTTCCCGAACTCCTGCTTGCTGACGAGCTGCATCGCGTCGAGCGCCGACGCGTTGGCGGAGAAGTTGTACCGCCCCATGTAGAGGAAGGCGTAGGTGAGCCCGAGCGGAAACCAGTTGAGGAGCCGCCGGCGCTTGAACTCCTCCGAGTGTCCGAGGTCGATCTTCGGCAGCCGCCGCATGACGACCGCGATGGCCGCGAGCAGCAGAAGGATCGGCAGCAGCTGATTGAGCCAAGCAGGCATGGATCGCCCTCCGGCCGCCGACGATAACGGCCCCCCGCACCAGCGGCTACGCCTTCGCGCCCGCCCGCTTCACCGAGAGCCGTCGCGATCCAGCAGGCCGCCACTCTCCATCAAGCCGCGGCGCAGCGCCTCCCTGGCGGCCTCGAGCCGCCGGAGGGGGCAGGGAGCGCGTGCGGCGCGCGTGGGGACGGGCCGATGTCTGAGCACGCGCCCTGAGCCTTACCCGCAGGGTAAGGTTCAGGGCGCGTGCGAGTCCGGCGGGGCCCCGCGCGCGCCGCACGCGCTCCCTGCCCCCTCCGGCGGCCCCTGCGGTTCAGATCCCGCTGCCCCCCGGATCACCCCCCGCGCCCGCGGAAAATCGCGTGCCGGAAGTAGTTGATCTGGCTCTTGGCGAACTCCTTGGCCGCGTCCAGCCGGTCCCCGTCGCGCGACGAGCTCCGGATCAGGAGCTCCCCGTTCTCGTAGAGCTCCCGCGTCTTGCTCCGCTGGAGCTTCCCGCTCGACGTCTTCGGCAGAATGCCTGCCCCGACCGCCACCACGTCGTCGACCGTGAGCCCTATCGCCTGCTGCACCACGCGGCGCACCTCGCCCTTGAGCGATTGCTTCTCCTGCTCGTCCGACGCCGTCGTCTCGAACACGATGACCACCCGCTCGCGGTCGTTGTGCGGCTTCATCGTCCCGAACGCGATCACGTTCCCCTTCCGGACCCCGGCGACGCGGCTCGCCTCCCACTCGAGATCCTGCGGGTAGTAGTTGCGCCCGTTGACGATGATGACCTCCTTCGAGCGCCCACAGATATAGACCTTGCCCTCCGCGAGGTACCCGAGATCGCCCGTCCGCAGCCAGCCGCCCGCGAACGCCTCCTTCGTCAGGTCCGGGTCGTTGAAGTACCCGGGCATCACGCTCGGCCCCCGCAGCCGCAGCTCGCCGACCTCGCGGTCGCCGAGCGGGCGCGCGCTCTCCGCGTCGTCCGACGCGAACACCGCGATCTCGTGCCCCTCGAACGCCGAGCCGCACTGCACGAGCGACGACGCCCCGTCGCTGTCGGCCGGCACGGGCACCGCCTTGCCCTCCTTCCAGAGCGTCTCGCCGTCCACCGCGTCGGTCTGCAGCCCGGTCCCGAGCGCGCTGAACGACACCGCCAGCGTGCTCTCGGCCATGCCGTACGAGCAGACGAACGCCTTCTCGTCGAACCCGACCGGCGCGAACTTCTCGGCGAACGCGCGCAGGTTGTCCGCCCGGATCGGCTCGGCGCCGCAGCCGGCGACCCGCCACGTCGACAGGTCGAGCCCCGCCATCTCCTGCTCCCGGATCCGCTTCACGCAGAGCGCGTAGGCGAAGTTCGGCCCGAACGACACGTTGCCCCGGTGGCGCGTGATCGTCTCCAGCCAGCGCACCGGCCGCTTCAGGAACAGGAGCGGGGGCAGGAACGTCACCGTGTTCACGTGGTAGAGCGGCGCGATCACGAAGCCGATGAGCCCCATGTCGTGGTAGAGCGGCAGCCACGACACGCCGGTGTCCACCGACTCGCGCACCGCCAGGCCGAGCTCCACGATCGCCCGCACGTTCGCGGCCAGGTTCGCGTGCGTGAGCACCACGCCCTTCGGCCGCGACGTCGAGCCGCTCGTGAACTGCAGGAAGCACGCGTCGTCGAGCTCGACCTTCACCGGCTTGAGCTCCTCGCGCGAGCCCCGGATGCCCTCCACCGCCACGATCTGCTGGAGCTCCGGCGCCTGCGCCTGGATCGTGCCGAGCATGCGCTTGATCTCGCCGCTCGTGAGCAGGACCTTGGCCCCGCTCTTCGCGACGATGTGCAGCGTGTTCTCGAGGTAGCCGGTGAGCTTGCCGAGGCCCGTCGGCGGGTAGATGGGCACCGGGACGACGCCCGCGCGGATCGCGCCCAGGAAGGCGAAAATGAAGTCGGCGTTGTCCGGCAGGATCAACGCGACACGATCGCCCTTCTGCAGCCCGAGCGCCTGGAGCGCGCCGCCGAGGCGCGCGCTCGCCCGCTCGATGCCGCCGTGCGTGAAGAACGGCTCGTTTTCGCTCGACTCCTCGATGAAGCGATAGCCCGTCTTCGTGCTCGCCGCTGCGTCCTCGATCGCCTGTGCGACCGTCCGCGCTTTCCAAACAGCCGTCATCCCGAGAGCCTTCCTTCGTTCTTGAGCCTGAGCTCGATGGCCTTGACGACGTCGGCGACCGTGTCGACCTCGCGCAACATGTCGTCGGGGATCGAGAGGTCGAACTTATCCTCCATGTCCGCGACGATCTCCATCACCCCGAGCGAGTCGAGGCTGAGATCGGCGACGAGATGGCTCGACTCCTCGATCTTCACCTCGCCGGCCGTGTGTCCCTCCAGGAGCTGGATGATCTCTGCTCGCAACGTCTCCCGTGTCCACGTCATCGTACGGTCCTACCCCAACTGCGGCGTGGCGAGGAGGGGCTTGCTCGGCCGCGGGTGCTCGCGCGCCCCTGAACGGACGATCGCTCCGTGCATCAGGGACGGGCGGCGTCGATGATCTGTCGCAGCCGATTGAGCCCCTCGAGCGCCCGCGCGCCATACCACATGAGGTCCTTGCCATCGCATCGGATCACGCGGCCGCGGCGGGCGGCGGGGATGTCGAGGGAGCGAAATATTTCCGCGTCGGCGTCGGTGAAGGCGTGCGGCTCGTCGGGCAGCAGCACGAGCTCCGGGGCGCGGGCGACGACCTCGTCGAGGGTGACGCGGGGGTAGCGGTCGTCGCGGCCCTGGACGCGCTCGGGCGGGAGCGGCGGCGCCTTGCCCAGGTCGGCCGCGAGCGGGTAGCGCCGGGGCCGATCCGCGAAGACGTTCTGCGCGCCGGCGAGGCTGAGCATGTCGGAGATGAAGGTGTCGCCGTGCACGGTCATCAGCGGGTCCATCCAGATCGGGACGAAGGCGCGGAGCGGCGGGCGCTCGCCGCGCAGCGCCTCGGCCGCGGCGTGGGCGCGGTAGGCGGCCGCGACCTGCTCGCGCGCGGCGGGCGGCGGCTCCAGCGGGGCCGGGGCGCCGCCCTCCGGGGGCGCGGCCGGCGCGGCCTTCGCGCCGTGCCCGAGCAGGCGCGCCAGCCGGGCGAGGTGCGCCACGCCGTCGGCGACCCGCCTCGGGAACGAGACGAGCACGCGCAGGCCCGCCGCGTCGAGGCGCTCGATGTCGCGCTTGCTGTTCTCCTCCTGGTTCGCGACGACGACGTCGGGCTCGAGCGCGACGATGCGATCGACGTCGGCGTCCTTGGTGCCGCCGACGAGCTCGATGCCCTCGACGTCCCCCGCGGGCGCGACGCAGTAGCGGGTGCGGCCGACGAGGCGGCCCTGGGCGCCGAGCCGCACGAGCGAGTAGGTGTCGCTCGGCACGAGCGAGACGATGCGGCGCGGAGGGGTGCGCCACTCGTGCCGGCGCCCCCGGTCGTCGACGATGCGGATGAACGATCCGGCAAATGGCTGTCCCCAGCCTGCGCTGAACGTCATGCGCCGGATGTAGCCCGCCGCCGCGCGCGCTGCACGCGATCGGCGCCGCGCGCCGCGCGCTGCGCCGGGGGCGCGGGCGGGGGCGTCAGGGCGGCGGTGCTGGACGAAAAATCCACAGAGATCCGATAGTTACCGCCTCGCGCCGGCCCTCTGGGCCCGCGAGGCGGTGCCCGGGCATCCGGGCGGCGCGCGCTTAGTTGGCCCGTCCGCGCGAAGTCTGCGAGGAGGGGTCGTGCAGATCGATCGCCTCGATGTGCGTCGCGGAGGCACGCTCCCGTACCCGCCTTCCGGCCTGCCGCCGCTCGCCGGCGGCGCCGGCCGCGAGGAGCGCCCGCTGCGCCGGGCGGCGTCCCGCGGCGGGCGGCCGTTGCCGTGCCGGATCGGCCGCTACACCCTGTTCGACCACATCGGCCAGGGAGGGATGGCCGATCTCTACCTGGCGCGGGTGCGCACCGATCTCGGCGCCGCGCGCCTCGTCGCCATCAAGGAGGTCGCGCCGAAGTTCGCGCACGATCCGCGCTTCGTGGAGATGCTCGCGAGCGAGGCCAGGCTCGCCGCGGGGCTGCGCCACGCGTCCATCGTGCAGGTCGAGGACCTCGGCCGCGAGGACGACGCGCTGTACATCGCGATGGAGTACGTCGAGGGGTTCGACCTGCGCGAGCTGCTCCGCCGCTGCGCGCGCCAGAAGGTGAAGCTCCCGGTCGCGTTCTCGCTCCTGATCATCGCCGAGGCGCTGCAGGCGCTCGCCTACGCGCACCGGAAGGGCGTCGTGCACCGCGACGTCTCGCCGTCGAACGTGCTCCTGAGCTTCGAGGGCGAGATCAAGCTCTGCGACTTCGGCATCGCCCGCGCGCACGAGCGCTGCGGCGGGACGCTGGACGAGGCGCTGCAGGGCAAGGCCGGCTACATGAGCCCGGAGCAGGCCCGCGGCGAGGCGCTCGACGCGCGCTCCGACCTCTTCGCGGCGGGCATCCTGCTGTGGGAGCTGCTCGCCGGCCGGCGGATGTACAGCGCGGGCCCCGGGGCGGCGCTCTCCAAGGACGAGGCGCGCGTCGAGCTGCTCGAGCTCGCGCGGCGCGCGGAGATCCCGCCGCTCGCGGAGCGCGGGCTCCCCGACGAGGCGGCGCTCCACGCGATCGTGGCGCGGGCGCTCGCCGAGTCGCCCGAGGATCGCTACCCGAGCGCGGCGGCGATGCTGCGGGACGTCGCCGCCTACGCGGCGGCGGCCGAGCTGACGGCGAGCCCGCTGCGCTTCGGGGCGTGGCTGCGCGACAACTTCGGCATGGAGATGGTCGCGGCCCGCCGGGCGCGCGAGCGCGCGGTGCGCGCGCTGGAGCTCGGTCCGCCCGCGGTGATCGAGCCGGTCGCGACGGCGGCCGCCACGCCGCGCGCGATGGATGCCGGCGCGGCGCTCGCGCGGGATGTGGCGACGCCCGCGGCGAGGCACGAGGCGGCGGGGGAGGCGGTGGTGCCCGAGGCGAGCGAGGCGGCGCCCGCGGCGAGGGAGGCCGCCATGCAGCTCGCCTGGGCGGCCGGCGCGCAGGGCGGGGCGCTCGCCGTGCGGGCCGCGGTCGATCCGCCGTCGCCCTGGGTCAAGCCGCAGCGTCCGCTCGCTCCCCCGGAGCGGCAGGGGCTCGCGCCGCTGCTCCTGCACTGCGCGCTGCTGTTCGCCCTCGCCGCGCTCTGCATCGCGGCCTGCTACCTCGCGGCGCGATAGCTCCGCGGCCCGCCAGCCCGCTGGAGCGGCGCACCGGCGGCGCCCGTCGCCGCTCCGTCAACCGACCTCGGCGATCGGCGCCTCGGGCACGGGCACCTGCGTCTCCGGCCTCCGCTCGCACGCGTCCTGGCTGACGCCGACGCCGTAGCGGTAGATGAGCTCTCCCCCCAGCCAGCCGCTCGCGCCCGCGAGGCCGAACCCCGCGGTCGACAGCGCGATCCCGAGGGGCCGCAGCCCGACCGCGCGCGAGGCGAGCGAGGCGCCGTACACGCCAGCGATCGCCAGGTTCATGGCGCCGTGGACGAACCCGATCCGCTTCGCCGAGCCGAGCGTGGTGCTCCAGTCGGCGAGCCCCGCGAAGGCGGCCACGAGCGCCCCGCCGAGGCCGATGGCCGTGCTCGCGTCCGCTCCCCGGTGGAGCCGCCGCCCGCGGCGACCGAGGCTCGCAAGGTCGAGCACGAGCCCGCAGGACCACGCGCCGATGGGGATGGTCACCAGCACCGGATGCAGCGGGTGCCCGAGGAACTTGCCGTGGAGCACCTTCGCGACCACGGGCGCTCGCCTCAGGACGGACCGGATGCCGCGCTGAAGCGGGTCGGCGATCCGGTCGATCCAGTCCTGCCCCTCGATTCCTTCCAAGACCGCGGTTCCGATCATGTCCCCCCCTCGCAGGCGCCTCATCGCGCACATTTCCAGCGCATGGCGCCGGCCCCGCCGACCGTCCAGCGGTGAACCCCCTGACCCGGACACCGAGCAATCGGCGGACCCCGCGCGAGCGGCTCGGGCGTTCCCACCCCCTCGCGCGGTGCCTGCCGGCGCGATGCGCGGGCACGCCGGCGCAATTCGCTTCTGCAACGGTGCATCGCTGAAATTTCAGATTCGAAATCCAGGAGTGCCTCATCTGGAACGAAATCCGTTCAGATCGCGAACAGCAGAGATGGCACGGACGGTGCTCTATGTCCGGGCAGCGCTGCCGGCGCGGCCTTCCCCCCCCCGAGGCCCCGGCGGCGCTTTTTTTTGCCCGCTTTGCGGGGCTGCGGGACTGCACGGGCGCACCGTGCGCGCCCGTGCCGTGCATTCCTCGTCCTGAGCGGCGTTCTCTGGTATCTCGCCCGTGCCGCGCCGCGCGCGGCCTCCCGGAGCGATGCCCCTCCTCGCCGACGTCGCGGTGCCCGTCCCGCTCTCGCAGGCCTTCACCTACGAGGTGCCGGCCGCGCTCGCCGGCGAGGTGCGGCCGGGGGCGCGCGTGCTCTGCGAGTTCCACCGGCGCAAGCTGCTCGGCGTGGTGCTCGCCGTCAGCGAGCGCAGCGCGGCCATCGACCCGTCCAAGATCAAGCCGCTCGCGGCGCTCGTCGACGCGCGCCCGGCGCTGCCGGCGGAGCTGCTCTCGTTCCTGCAGGAGCTCGCCGCGTACTACTTCGCGCCGATCGGGGAGGTGCTCCGCCTCGCGCTGCCGGCGATCGAGCGCGAGCAGGTGCGGGCGCTCAAGGCGCAGGGCGAGCTCGGCGGGGTCCTCGATCTCGGCCGGGCCAAGCAGGTGGGCGGCCGCAAGGTGGCGTACGCCAGCGCGACGGACGCGGTCGAGGAGCCGGGCACGCTCCGCGGGCAGGCCGCCGCGGTGCTCGCGCTGCTCCGGGCGAACGGCGAGCAGCCGGTCGCGCGGCTCGAGGAGCGCTACGGCAACGCGCGCAGCGCCCTGAAGAAGCTCGCCGAGCGCGGCCTTGTCGCCCTCGACGAGCGCGAGCCGCCGCGCGACCCGTTCTTCCGCCTCCCCGAGGAGCGCGACGTGCCCCCCGAGCTCAACCCGGCGCAGGCCGAGGCCGCGGCGCGGATCGACGCGGCGCTCGCGGCGCTGTCCACGCCCGGAAGAGCGGCGCCGTCCGCGCCCGGAGGAGCGGAGGCGCGCGGGGCCGCCCCGCGCGAGCCGCGGCCCGCCGGGCCGAGCGCGTTCCTCCTCTTCGGCGTGACCGGCTCGGGCAAGACCGAGGTGTACCTGCGCGCCATCAAGAGCTGCCTCGATCGCGGCCGCGGCGCGCTCGTGATGGTGCCGGAGATCGCCCTCACCCCGCAGCTCGTCGCGCGCTTCCGCGCCCGCTTCGGCGACGAGCTCGCCGTGCTGCACAGCGGGCTGAGCGACGCCGACCGCCACGCGATGTGGGCGAGCCTCCACGGCGGCAAGGTGCGCGTCGCCATCGGGGCGCGCTCCGCCCTGTTCGCGCCGGTGCCGGATCTCGGCCTCATCCTCGTCGACGAGGAGCACGACGGCTCGTTCAAGCAGGAGGAGGGCGTGCGCTACCACGCGCGCGACATGGCGCTGCTCCGCGCCCACCGCGCCGGGGCGGTGTGCGTGCTCGGCTCCGCGACGCCCTCCATCGAGTCGGTCGCGCTGGTGCGCCGCGGCAAGCTCGTCGAGCTGCGCCTGCCGGAGCGCGCGCACCGCGAGGCCAGCCTCCCGGAGGTCACCCTGGTCGATCTCCGCCGCTTCGGCGCCGGCCCCTCCGGCGACCCGCTGATCTCGCTGCCGCTGCACCGCGCGCTCGAGCGGACGCTCGCGGCGAAGGAGCAGGCGATCCTGTTCCTGAACCGCCGCGGCTTCGCGCCGAGCGTCGTCTGCGGCTCGTGCGGGAACCTGACGACGTGCTCGGCGTGCTCGGTCGCGCTGACCTACCACCGCGGGCGGCGCCGCGACGCGCGCCCGCAGGCGCCGGCGGGCGCGCCGGCGCCGGGGCCGGCGGCGCCGCTCGACGAGCGGCCGCAGGGCGGGCTGCTGCGCTGCCATTACTGCGACTACGCGGGGCCGCTGCCGGAGCGCTGCGGGTCGTGCGGCTCGCGGACCCTGCTGCTCGAGGGCCTCGGCACCGAGCGGCTCGAGGCCACGATCGCCGCCTCGTTCCCGGAGGCGCGCGTGGCGCGCCTCGACCGCGACGTCGCGGGCAAGGACCGCTCGCAGGCGATCCTCGCGAGGATGCGCGAGGGCAAGATCGACATCCTGGTCGGCACGCAGATGGTCACGAAGGGCCACGATCTGCCCAACGTGACCCTGGTCGGCGTGGTGAACGCCGACGCCGCGCTGGGGCTGCCGGATTTCCGGGCGGCCGAGCGCGGCTTCCAGCTGCTCGTGCAGGTGGCCGGGCGCGCGGGGCGGCGCGACCGCCCGGGCCGGGTGCTCATCCAGACGCGCAACCCCGAGCACCCGGCGATCGCGTTCGCCGCGGCGCACGACGTGCCGGGCTTCCTCGATCGGGAGATCCGCGACCGCGAGGAGGTGGGCTACCCGCCGGCCACGCGCCTCGCGCTGATCCGGATCGACGCGGTCGACGAGGGCGTGGGCCGCGGCGCCGCGGCGAGGCTCGCGGCCCACGCGCGCACGTGTCCGGACGGGCTCGCGCGGCGCGTCGAGGTGCTCGGGCCGTCGGCGGCGCCGATCGCGCGCCTGCGCGGGCGGTACCGGTTCCGGGTGCTCCTCCGGGCGCGCGAGCGCGGGCCGCTGCGGGGAACGCTCGCGGCGCTCACCGGGCTGATGCGGGACGGGATCGACCGGAACGCGCGGGTGATCATCGACGTGGATCCGGTCGCGATGCTGTGACCGCCGCGCCGCGCGCGGCCCCGCGCGATGCCCAAGCGACCGCGCCCGCCGCGCCCGCTGCGCGCTACCCCGGCGCGGCGAGCTCGGCGAGCTCGCCGCGGGACGCGCTCGAGAGCCGCTCGAACTCCGCGCCCAGCCAGTCGAGGAACGCCGCGTCCCACGACGGCCCTTCCGGCCGGGAGGCGATCGCCTCGGCGAGCTCGCGGTCCCAGCGGCCGTACACCTCGCGGAGGAGCGCGTGCGCCCGGCGGCTCGCGGCCGAGGCCGGGTCGGCCTGGCCGTCGACGCGCTCGGCGAAGGCGTCCTCGCAGAGGAAGTAGTTGCATGTCGCCGCCCGCCGCTCGGCGGGGATCGTGCAGCCGCGCGCGCCGTGATAGACGCATTTCGAGCGCCGCGGGGCCGTGGGGCCCTCCCGCTTGCGCACGCGCCGGAGCTCGAGCCCGCGGCTCACGGGGAGCAGGTTGCCGGCGGCGATCTGCTCGAGCAGCCAGCCGCGGCCGGAGAGGGAGACGATGCGCCCGATGTCCGTCCAGTCGAGCTCGGGCGGGCTGACGCAGCACCCCGCGGGGCCTTGCGGGCACTGGCCGCACAGCGTCGAGTGCAGCCGGGTGTGCTCTCCTGATAGCTCCAGACGGATCATCGATGCCCTCGCCGTCCCCGAGGGGCCGAGACGGGCGCTCGGGATAGCGCACCTCCGGGACCACGGCTCGCCAGGAATGACAGAAGCGCCCCGCGGTCGCAACGGACGCTGGCCGAGCGGCGATCCGGCGCGGCCCGAGGCGGGGCCGGGCCGCGGCCCGATGTGGACCCGCGCGTCGGGCGGCGACCCGGCGAGAATCCCCCTCGAGCCGCGCGCGAGCCCGGCGCCAAGCTCACGTGCGCCGCGCGTCCGTCGTCGTCAACATGGTGTTCGAAAAGAGCGAGAACGCGCACTCCCGGGCGCTCGTGGAGGAGCTGAATCAGTTAAAGTAAGTAACGGCGCATCGACGCGCGCCGTCGCGGAGGGCGAGAGGCGGAGGGCGAGAGAAAGATGCGATCGTCCTTTTCTGGCCGCGGCGGGAGTTGATAGGCTGCGCCGGCCATGGGCGATGCGCTTCCCAAAGAGGTCGGTCGGGCCATTCGCGTGCTCCGGCTGCTGCACGGCCTCAGCTACGCCGAATTCGCCGAGAAGGCGCGCCTCTCTGCGACGTACCTGCGGCAGGTGGAGCGCGGGGAGCGCGATCTCGGGCTCGGCGCGCTGGCGCTCATCGCACAGGGGCTCAACTGCGATGCTCGGCTCCTCCTGCCGGGCGACGGGCGGAGCCCGGTCTCCGCCGTCGTCGCCGATCGCTTCGACCGCGCGCCCGAGGCGCTCCAGGAGGCGCTCCTCTTCCTGCTGATCGAGCCGGACGACTCGCAGAAGAAGAAGGCCATCCTCGCCCTCATCAACGATGATCCGGAGCGCGGGCGGCCGCGCTCCCGGCCGCGGCCCGAGGAGCGCGGCTCGCGCGGCTCCGCCCCCCCGTCGTCGAGCCGGAAGCCCGGGCGATGAGCCCATGCGCGGTCACGGCCGCGCGGACGAGATGAGGACGAGCACCGGCGGCGAGCGGGGCGCCAGCAAGCCGCTGCTCTGAAGGTCTATCCCTTCCATCGCCGCGAGCCGCTGCGCGGCCAGGAGCTGAAACGCCGCGAGGGCGCGCGTACGCCGCTTGTACGCCGTCGAGAGGGGGATTCCGGACTGGCTCGCGAAATCCGCCATCGGGACGCCCTCGATGTCGTGGGCCACGAGGACGGCGCCGAGCTCGGCGTCGAGCTCCCGGAGGATCGAGAGCGCAAACAGGCGATCGCACTCCGAGATGATCTGCTCCTCGGCCGACGGCTCCTCGAGCTCCGCGTCGAAGTCGTCCGGCAACGGCTCCTCCACGCGGCGCCGCGCGCGCTCTGCGTAGTGGGAGGCGGTGTGGACCGCGATCCGGTTGAGCCAGCGGTCGGGCGGGCCGCGCGCGGGGTCGTAGTTCGAGAAGCTCTCGTGCGCCGCGAGCATCACGTTCTGGGCGACGTCCCGGCGATCTCGGCGCGGCACCCCCAGGAGACGCAGCCAGCGCCGTACGAGCACGATCGTTTTCTTGTTGAAGAGCCGCCAGTAAGCCCCTTCCCTGTCGTTCGGCGGCATTCCACCGTCGCTTCCATGCCCTGTGCCCGGCATTGCGTAACGATCGTTATCACAAGAAACCAAACTTGCAAAACGCGACCGAAGCGATCCCAGGCAGAATTTCGCTCTTTCGGGTAGGCTAATGTGGGCGAGGGTGGGCGCCGTGTCGAGGGCTCGCTCTCGTGCGTATTGCGCAGATACAGGCCGAATCGTTCGGAAAAGCGTCGCTCGACGATGGTTTCTGAGATGTAACGATCGTTCATCGTCCGGCTCCGGCGGCGGGGACCGTGCGCCGCGCCGGCCGCGCTCGTTCAGCGGGCCGGCGGCGCGCGCTCTCGGTGGGCCGAGGGCGGACGCGGCCGGGCGCGGCGCCTTCGAAGCCGGCCGAGGCCCGCTTTCCTCGCTGGACGCCACGGCGCCGCGCCGGTAGACGGCGGGCTCGATGCATTCGCTCCACCGAAGGATGCCGGCCCCGCGGCGGGCGCTCGCGCCCCGCTGGGGGCGTGTCGCGATCGCGCGCGCGGGCTCTGGCGAGGCGCCCATCCCCCATGTCGGCTGACGCGGAGGGGCCGGGGGCGGCGCGCCGCGGCGAGGCGGCGGGGGCAGGCGACGCGGGGGAGGCCCCGGCGCCGCGCCCGCGGGTCGCCTACTTCGGGCGGCCGGGGACGTTCAGCCACGAGGTGGCGTCGCGGCGCTTCGGCGCGAGCGCGGACCTCACGCCCCGGCGCACCATCTCGGAGGTGTTCGACGCCGTGGCCGGCGGCGCGGCGACCTACGGCATCGTGCCGATCGAGAACGCGGTGGGCGGCCCGATCTACGACACCGTAGATCAGCTGATCCGCCGCGAGGGCACGGGCGCGCCGCTCGTCGTGTGCGAGGAGCTCTCGCTGCACGTCACGCTGTCGCTGCTCGGCAGGCCGGGCGCGGCGCCGAAGCGCATCTATTCGCACTTCGTCCCTCTCAAGCACGTCGGCGACTGGCTGCGCGCGAACTACCCCGACGCGCAGATCCTCGAGGCGGAGAGCACCGCCGAGGCGGTCGAGCGCGCGGCGCAGGACGGCGAGGCCTGGGCGATCGGCAACAAGGGCGCGGCGGCGATCTACGGGCTCGAGATCCTGGTGCCGAAGCTCGGGGTGAAGGGCGAGAACATCACGCGCTTCTTCATCGTCGGCAGGGCCGCCGAGCCGCCGCCCGAGGGCGGGCGGACGCTGCTCCTCTTCGGGCTCGACCACCGCCCCGGCGCGCTGGTGGCCGCGCTGTCCGCGCTCGGGAGACACCATATCAACCTCACGCGCATCGTCTCGCGCGCGCTGCCGGACAGCCCCGAGGAGTACCTCTTCCTGGTCGAGTGCGAGGGCAGCACGGAGGAGCCCGCGTTCAGGGACGCCCTCGCCCAGCTCGAGCAGCACGCGACGGGCGTGCGCTCGCTCGGCTCGTTCCGCGTCAGCCAGAAGTACGAATAGCCGAGTAGGCGCCCCCACCGGCGGGCGGAACAACGCCGCTCCGAAGCTGGAAATATCCTCGCGCGGGGTGGCCTGCGTGACTCCTCTGCTCTTTTCGATGGCCAGTTGCGCCTCGCCTGCGACTAGAACGCTCGCCGCGAGCGATCTTGCGTTCATCGACAGGCGAGGTGACATGAATCTACGTTGGCAATGGCTCTTCGTGGTTGTGCCGGCGCTCATGGGTTCCCTGGAAGCGTGTGATTTGGGCCCATGGAGGCTGGCGCCGCCGGGCGACGGCGACGGCGACGGCGACCTGCGCGGCGGGGCGGGGCCGAAGCGGAACCCCGCCGGCGCGCGCTGCAGCTGTGATGCGGATTGCGACGGCGACGCGGCCGTCTGCATGCTCGGCATCTGCATGCAGCGCGCGGAGGGGCCGTGCGCGGCGCCGAACAGCGAGGCGGGCTGCGCGCCCGGCTCGCGCTGCTTCGACACGGATATCCTGACGGACACGGGGGTGTGTTATCCCGTGTACGATCCCGAGACCTGCGAGGGCGTGGAGAACCGTCACGGCCTCTGCTCGCCTCGGCGCGGCGACGGGTGCAACGCGGCCTGCGGCGCGGCGTGCGCGGAGGACACGGTGGGCCCCGGGCGCGTGGGCGCGGCCTGCGACGCGGACGAGGCGTGCTCGCTGCCCGGCGCGACCTGCTACCGCGACGCGGACCCGGCGGCGCCGAACGGCTGGGTCGAGGGGTACTGCCTCGCGTTCGACTGCGAGAGCGACGACCAGTGCGGGCCGGAGGCGGGCTGCTTCCCTGCGGCCGAGGACGGCGCGCCCGTGTGCATGAACACCTGCGGCAGCGATCTCGACTGCCGGCCTGGTTACGTGTGCCACGTCATCGACGAGGCGCACGGGTCCGCGTGCTTCGCCGGCTGCGACGCCGCCGCGACCTGCCCGGACGGCGCGACCTGCCTCGGAGAGCTCTGCGTATCGGACGAGGTCGCGTGCTCGCCGGACGTCCCGTCCGGCTGGTGTCCGAGAGGCAGCCATTGCGACGACGGCGTGTGCCGCAAGGACGCCTTCGCCTGCGGGTCCGAGGGCGACGCGCTGGAGCCCAACGACGACGCGGGATCGGCGGTGAGCGCGCCCGTGGGCGTCACGAAGGAGCTCACCCTGTGCGAGGGGGACGAGGACTGGTTCAGGATCGTGGTGCCGGAGCGGACCATCGTCCGCGTGGGCATCCGGTTCCGTCACGCGGCGGGGGACATCGATCTCGTGGCGTACGACGGCGAGGGCCGCCTGCTCGGCTCGCGCTACGGCGAGCAGTACCCGTACTCGTACCGCGATCAGGAGACGAACACCGAGTTCTACGGGTTCTACTCGGAGCGAGGCGGCGCCGAGTACCTCGTCCGCGTCGTCGGCTACGACGGGGGGCAGAACGCCTATGATCTCGACGTGACCTCGTATCCTTATGTCGACGGCCCGAGCTGCGTGGGCGCCGGCTTCTCGCTCGACGAGTGCGCCGGCTTCGGCGACGGCGGCAGCGGGCTCTTGCCGTTCCCGTTCCCGGATCCGGACGACTCGGTCGTCGGCGGCGGTTACGTCTGGGAGACCTTCAGCAACTACCGCTTCGCGCGGCGCGAGCTCATCATGCTCGTCCGCGACGCGCTCTCCGAGACGCTGCGGGCGTTCCCTGGCACGGCGCCGCTCTCGCTGATCGACGTCTGCCAGATGAACGGCGTCACGCCCGGATACGACGTCGACGACCCGCGCCACCCCGAGTCGACGCACGACCAGGGGGGCAACATCGACATCGCGTATTTCCAGACGGACGGGTCGAACGACGGGCAGATCATCTGCGGGGACGGGTCGAAGCACGAGGACGGGTACTGCTCGTCGGCGGCGAAGCGGAAGCACATCGTCGATCTCGAGCGGGAGGCGTTCTTCATGGCCAGGCTGTTCCGCTCGGCGCGCACGCGCGTCATCGGGGTGGACAAGATCATCGCGCCGTTCCTCTCGAAGACCGCCGCGAAGCTGAACGCCCTTCCGGCCAGCGACCCGAGGAAGATCACCGACGGCGAGCTCGCGAGCTTCTCGGACCGGATGGCGTACGGCGAGGGGTGGCCGTACCACCATCATCACATCCACCTCAGCATGAACTGGTGGCCGAGGCGGGTCGCGGGCGACGGTGGTCAGGCGGGCGCGTCGTTCGCGGCGTCCCCTGGCATCCACCGCTCGCCCGAGCTCGCGGGCGAGCAGCGGATGGCGTGGCCTCCGCGTCCCGGCGCGATGAAGCGGTGAGCCGTTAGCTAAGAAGAACGACCACAGAAGCACAGAAGAGAGGGGAAATATCTTGTCCTATCTTCCTCTGTGCCCTCTGTGCCTCTGTCGTTCAGTCCCCTCTTCTCTCCCCCTGTCTCGCCGCTGACGAACGGCTCGTTCGTCGGCGGCGAGGCTCCCGCTCAGGGCACGACCGTGATCCGGTCGAGCGCGGGCGGCGCGACGGGCGAGCGCGCCGCGAAGTAGTCCCGCAGGGCGTCCAGATCGAGGGCGCCGCCGAGGCGATCGGCGCCGTCGTTGAGCACGGTGAAGCCGTCGCCGCCGGTGGCCAGGAAGCTGTTCACCGTCACGCGGTAGGTCCGCGCCGCCTCGATCGGGACGCCGCTTATCCGGATCGAGGCGATGTCGACCTTCGAGCCGATGGGCGCGCTCTGGCTGTACGTGTACGTGAAGCCGTCCGACACCTGGAGGATCAGGCTCCGCGGCGTGCCGGCCGAGTCCACCCGGAACTGCTGCTCCAGCAGCTGATCGATCTGCTCGCCCGTGAGGGTCATCACGACCAGGCTGTTGCCGAAGGGCTGCACGGTGAAGATCTCACCGAACGTGACCACCCCGTCCGTGGGCTCGGCCGGCGAGGCCGCGTAGGTCAGGTCGGCGCGGACGCCGCCCGGGTTCATCAGCGCGACCTCGGCCCCGCCTTTGCTCGCCTCGCGCGTGGCGGCGAGCTGGGCGTCGGCGATGACCGCGCCCATCGCGAACAGCCCCGCGCCCGTGGCCGGGACCGCGCGGTCGAGCGTCGCGGTGATCGTGCCGACCTGCACGTCGGCGAGCGGCGCCGAGAGGTCCTTGTAGCGCGTCACCAGGGCCTCCACGGCCGCGTCGGGCGTGTCGCGCGTCACGACGACGTTGTTCGCCGTCTTCGCCGTCACCTCGCCCGTGGTCCTGCTGATCTCCAGATCGATGTCGGTCACCAGCCGACCGAACGACGCCGCGCTCGTCACGATCTTGTCGCCGAGGAGGCAGTTGTACGCCTGGTGCGTGTGCCCGGTGACGAGCACATCCACGGCGGGGTCGACGTTCGTGGCGATCTCGATGATCGGGCCGGAGATGTCGGGGCACTCATTGAAGTGGCCTGTCGGGAGCCCCCCCTCGTGGAGCACCACCACGATCGCCTCGATGCCCTGCGCCTGGAGCTCCGGGACGATGTCGTTCACCGTGTCGACCTCGTCCATGAACGACAGCCCCGCGACGCCGACCGGCGTCACGATCGACGGGGTGCCCTCGAGCGTCATGCCGATGAAGGCGATCTTCACGCCGTCGAACTCGCGGACATCGTAGCGCGGGAAGAGCGTCTTGCCGGTCGTCGTGTCCACGACGACGTTGGCGGCGAGGAACTGGAAGCTCGCGCCGGCGAAGAACGAGCCGTCGGCGCAGCCGTCGACCGGGCTGCACCCGCCGTATTGCATCCGGAGGAGCTCCGCGGTGCCCTTGTCGAACTCGTGGTTGCCGACGCCGTTGATGTCGAGGCCGAGGAGGTTCATGGCCTCGATGGTGGGCTCGTCGTGGAACAGCGCTGACACGAGCGGGCTCGCGCCGATCAGATCGCCGGCCGAGACCACCACGGTGTTCGGGTTGGTGGCGCGGAGCGCGGCGACGCGCGACGCGAAGTAGGCGGCGCCGCCCGCGTTCACCTGCGTTTCGTCGGGCAAGGTGATCCTGCCGCTGCTACCCGAGGGGGGCTCCAGGTTGCCGTGGAAGTCGTTGAAGGCGAGGATTTGCACGCTCACGGTGTCGCCGCCGCTGGTGCCACCTGCGCCGCCGGTTCCGCCGCCCTGTCCGCCGGTGCCGCCGCCCTGCCCGCCGGTGCCGGCGGCACCGCCGGTCCCTGAACCACCGCCGCCCGAGCCGGTACCCGTGGTGCTGCCGGTGCTGCCGGTGCTGCCGGTGCTGCCGGACGCCTCGCTGGGGCCGATCGGCTCGTCGTCACCGCAGCCCGCGCCGGCGATCGGAGGCACGCACAGCAGGGCGCCAAGGAGCGTGACCCGCCACGCCCGCGCGCATCTCCCCAGGGCTCCGGAAGCACCGCTCGCTCTCATCTCCGCTCCTCCACTCCGCCGCGCTCGCCGCACCAGGCTCTCATATGCTGGGTTCGCGTGGAAACAGCCGTGTGAACGCACCGCGGCGCGTTCATGGCTGGCCGCGGCCACGGCTCCAGAACGCGACGACGTCCTCCGGCCGCTCGCGCTCCCGCAGGACCCGGATGTCGCCGCCGTCGACGCCGAGCACCGCCGGAATGCCGCGGCTGCAGTGGCGAGACCACATGCTCAACGTGTACGCGCCCGTGTCGCGGATGAGCACGAGATCCCCGGGCGACAGGTCCGGCAGCGGGAGGTCGCGGGCCAGCACATCGCCGCCGAAGCACAGCGGCCCCCCGAGGGTGCACGGCGAGAGCGGCCCCTCCTTCGGCGCGGCGTCGGGGTCGAGCGCCACGAAGTCGTGGTGCCAGTCGTCCGGGTGATAGGCGCGGCGCAGCAAGAAATCGGCCCCGAGGTGCAGGATCGCGGTGCGCCCGGCCGAGTCCTTCTTCACGTACTCCACGCGTGAGACGGCGAAGCCGCAGCCCGCCTGGACCCAGCGCCCGAGCTCGGTGATCAGCGTGGTCCCGCCCTCGAAGAGCGTCGGCACCTCGCGGCGCAGCGCGGCCGCGTACTCCTCCAGCGCGGGCGGGCGGTCCGTGCTCCGGTAGGCGACCGGCAGCCCGCCGCCGATATCCATGACCGAGGCGGCGTCCGACCCCCGCGCGCGCCGGATCTCCTGGCGCAGCGCCTCGACGCGGCGGATCCCGTCGATCAGCTGCGCCTGCGCGCACCCCTGCGAGCCGACGTGCACGTGCAGCCCGGCGAGCCACGGATACCGCGCGAAGGCGGCGCGCACCGCGTCGGCCTGCTCGAGGGGGACCCCGAACCTGGAGCGCCTGTCCGCCACGCTGGTGATGGCGATGCTGGACGCCCCGACCTGCGGGTTGATGCGCAGCCCGATGCGGCCGGCCGCCCCCTCGGGCCGGACGAGCGCGTCGATGCGCTCCAGCTCGTCGAGGTTGTCGGCGTTGAGCCGCACGCCCAGGCGGAGGGCCTCCGCGATCTCGGCGCGCGTCTTGGCGGGGGAGTCGTAGACGATGCGGCCGGGCGGGCAGCCGGCGGCGAGCGCGAGCCTCACCTCCTCGAGCGAGGCCGCCTCGAGCCCCGCGCCGCAGTCGACCGCCGCGCGCAGGACCTCCACGAGCGGGTTCGCCTTCATCGCCACCGCGTGGAGGGCGCCCGGCGGGAACGCCGCGCCGATCCGCCCGATCCGCGCCCGCATGCGCCCGAGGTCGTGGAACAGGACCGCAGGCTCCACATCCATCCCGCGGCGCCGCGCCTCGCGGAACGCGCGCGCCATGCTCGCTGGCTCCAGCCGATCCGTGTCGCTCATCGGACCTCCCTACCGCAGTCTGCCAGCCGGGAGAGCGATTGTCCGCCCCGCGCGACGCCCCGCGGCGCCGCGCGCGTGCGGCGAACAGGAGGGTTGCCTTGTTTCCAGGATGTCACGAGACGCCCGGCACACAGGGCCCGGGCGCCTCCCGGGCAGATCAAGGGAGATCCCGAGTCGGCCTCGGGCGGCGGCGCACCGCCCCGAGCACCGCCGGGGGCCCGTGCGCTCAGGCGCGGCCGACGACGATGACGATGTTGAGAATGCCGGTGACCAGGCCGGGGATGTACTGCATCCTCGGCATGGCCGGGCTGTCCGCCGGCGGGTGGAGGCTGGACGCCGGGATGTTCGTCGAGCGCCCCGCGTACGCCGGCTCTGCCTGGTACACCTGCCGGCTGAACTCGGCATCGAAATGGAGCTGCGTGGTGATCAGCCGGGTCGTCTGGCCGTTGATGCGAGCGACCAGGTGAACGTGGACGGGGCGCCTCCCGTCCCATCCGGGCCAGATCGACGTGAAGCCCACGATCCCGTTGCGGTCGGTGAGCTGGACGCCGCGGCAGAAGCGGTCCAGGTGCTCCGGCGCGCGCTCGAGCGCTCCCGTGTCCGGCGTGGAGGGATCCTGGTTGTTGAAGCCGCTGTAACGGCCGTCCGCGTCGCAGTGCCAGATGTACACCTCGGCGTCGGGGATCGGCTCGCCGTCGTTCCGGCCGTCGAGCAGGCGGAGATAGAGCCGGAGCTCGCAGCCGCGGTGACCGTCGCGGAGATCGCTGCGGAACAGGTTGATGTCGTTCGGAATCTCGCTGTCGTCGATGAAGAACGGCCCCTCGATGTCGGTGGCGGTCAGGTTGCAGCGCGCGCCGTTCTCGAAGATCCAAGGATCGATCGCGTCGACACCCCCTGCGCCCACGCCGCCGACGCCCGCGCCGCCGCCTCCGGTGCCCGCGCCGCCGCCTCCGGTGCCCGCGCTGCTGGTGCTCGCGCTGCTGGCGCCCGCGCCTCCGGTGCCCGCGCTGCTGGTGCTCGCGTCGCTGGTGCTCGCGCGGCCCATGCCGGTGCCTCCGCGGCCGGCGCCTCCGCGGCCGAAGCCCGCGTCGCTGGACACTTCGTCGCCCCACGACACGATCACGGGCGAGGTGACGGCGAGCGCCCCGAGCTTCATGAGGACCTGCCACCGATCGACGACCTCACCAGGACGATCACGTGTCACGGTATTTTTCTTGTCGCGCATAAGATAATCTCCTTGGATAAGTCGGTGACCTGCTAGGGAGCGCTGGTGGGCATCGGGGCCGGCGCCTCAGCGGGTGGTGCGGAGGCGAGGGGGATCTCGGCGCTTGCCGCTCGCGTGGCCGATTCAGAGAGCGCGGGGGCGCCTCCCCGACCGAGCTTCCCTTGCCTTTCAGCGCGGAGATCGCTCGAGCCAACGAAGACACGTTGTTCGTCTGGAGAGATTTCGAAAGGCTCGCGGCGCACGCACCACTTCGGGCGAGGGCGCCCAGGCGCGGGGGCATCGGTCTTGTTCTCGTCGAGAACAGCCGTGCCGCGCTCTAGGTCGGAGTCACGGCGATCTGCATCTGGGCGACCACGACGTCCCCTTCCATCCACGCCTTGGCACGAAGACCGCTGTTGCCCGGCTCGTCGGCCTTGATGGCGCCCGCGTACGCCGTCGCCAGATTGCCGGTGGTGCGCGCCTTGTACGGCTCGTACTTGGTATGAACGGAGTCGGTGAAGGCGGGATCGAAGTAGAACTGCGTCGTGAAAATGTGGTCTCCACCCTGGTAAGTGACGCGACCCTTCGACGTCGAGCCCTTCTTGAAGCAGACGAAGTGGATGTGGACATCGCGGCCGTTGTACCAGCCGGGGAAGATGCTTCGGAACGAGACGACACCGTTTGCGTCGGTGGTCTGCACGCCGCGACAGAAGCGTTCAGTGGTGTCGAGGTTGTTCTGACTCGGCCTGCCCGCGTACGGCGCGTCGGGGTTCTGCTCGTTGGCAGAGCCCCTGGCCCCGAAGCCGCTGTAGAACCCCTGTCCGTCCGTGTGCCAGATGTAGACGTCCACGTCCGGCACGCCCACGCCCTTGCCATCACAGTCGGGCTTGCTCAGGTCGAGCACGCGCAGGTGGAGATGCATCTCCACGCCGGGCGCGGCGCTCTCGTTGTAGCGACCACGAATGTCCTGTCGGACCAGGGAGATGTCGTCGTTCTTTTCGAGCTCGTGAATGAAGAAGGGGCCCTGACCGGCGCCGTCCGTCTTGTTCTGCGCCCTGCACATCGGCACGTCGTCGAACGGCGGCGGGATGAGGCTGTCGCCGCCGCCGCCGCCTCCCATGCCCCCCACGCCCGTGTCGCTGCCGCCCTCGCCTGCGCCGCCCGCGCCCCCGGTGCCCACGCTCGTGCTCGCGTCGGCGCTGCTCGCGCTGGTGGTGCTCGCGCTGGTGGTGCTCGCGCCGCTCCCGCCGGTGCCCCCGGAGCCGCCGGCGCCTCCGCCGCCTCCGGTCTCCGAGCCGGCCGACCCCTCATCCCCGCACGCGCCGAGCACGGGCACGGTGATGGCGAACGCGCCGAGCTTGATGAGCACCTGCCGCCGGTCGACCCCGCCGAGCAGATCACGAGCCGCGGGTTCTTTTTTTTCGCTCATACAGAAGTCTCCTTGACCTAAGTTATGTCCTGACCGTGGATCGCTCTCGTCGAGCTGGCGCGACGCGCAGAGGAGCGCCGTCTCCAAGGCGTTGAACCGCCAATGGGAATACCGTTGCGCTATTTTGTTGTCAATTAGAACTATTTCTTTTTGAGCGACGGCGACGCGAGAGTTGAATTTGCGCTGGTGCTCAGGTCGATTCGAATCGACGGTCGACCGGCGGGATCGGGCCGAGCGCCCGCGGGTATTCTGCTCGGCCTGTCGAGCGCTGCCCGGTCCTTGCCGGCCGGTACGGCGCGTGTCTCGTCTATGGCGCCGACCAAGAGAGGGTCGGCGGGCTGGCGCTCTCGTCCCATTGTTCCGTCGCCACGTCCTTTCCGAGCAGGAACTTCTCTGCGAAGCCGAGGATCGCGTTCGCCTCGCGGGTGGTCATCACGCCATGGCTGTGGTCGTCGGTGACCCAGCCGATGTGATCCTCGATGCCAAGAGCCGTGAAGACCTCTCTTGCGGCCCAGATCGCCTGGTAGGGGCCGCCGTTTCTGTTGTTGTTCCAGCCGTCGGACTTCCCCTCCTGCACGATGATCGGACGGGGCGCGACGAGGGCCACGATCGAGTGAGCGTCGAACGGGAGCGTCGTTGTCTTGCCGCTGAACGTGGCCCCGAAGCCGTCGCCGAACCACTGCGGGGCCTCGCCGTTGATCTGGCTGAGCGTCTGCACATCGGATTTGCCCTCGGCCGCTCGCCAGCTGCCGACGCCGCCGGCGCCCGACCCGGCGGGGACCGTGAGGGCGACGCGCTCGTCGAACGCACCGGCGACGAGCGCTGCCTTCCCGTAGCGGGAGTATCCGGTCACCGCGATCTTCGTCGGATCGATCCTGGCGTCGGGGGTCTTCTCGAGCGCGTCGATGACGCGGTGGGTCGCCCAGCCCCACGCCATCAGCGCGCCGGTCGTGGAGTCGCTGCCATAGAGGTCGTAAAACTTCCCCTTGCGCGGAGGCTTCGCGTCCGCGGCGATCCCGTTCGGGTCAATCGTGATGTACCCGATCCCCTTGTCGTTGACCGCCGAGGCCGTCAGTCCGGGCATCAGCGAGGAGATGACGATGAACGCGGGGAAAGGGCCGCTGCCGTTCGGGAGGGAGACGGTCGCATCGAAGGAGATCGATTTCCCTCCGTGCTCGACTTTCACCGTCAGCCTGTCGCCGTTCAGCGTCCCTGTGACGTTCTCGGGGGACGGCGGATAGGGGCCGTATTGGAAATGCTGGATAAGCTGGCTGAGCTCGGCGCGGCGGCATCGCCAGTCCGCTGCGCTGGCCATTCGTGTGCCATCGAGGAACGTGAACGGGTCTGGGGGCTCCGCGATGGGGGGCAGGGAGGAGACCTCGGGAACGACCGGAGCGGTGCAGGAAGGCTCGCTGCCGCCGGCGCCGGCGGATGCCGTGGTCGTCCCGCCGCCGCTCGTGGCGGCGGCGGAGGTGGCCGCACCGCCGCCTGCGGTGGCCGAGGAGCTGCCGGTGATCGTGGAGGCGTCAGCGCCGCCCGTCCCGCCGAGGCCGCCGCCAGCGTCATCTGCCCCCCCTGCGTCTTCGCCGCCGCAGCCCGCGAGGAGCAGCACGGCAGCCGTGACGAAGAAGTGCAATATGCTGGTACGCACTCGAGTCTCCCGTGTGACTCAGACGAATTCCCGGAGGGGGCGGGTGTGATCACGCGGGGCTCGAGGCGGAGCCGGATAGGCCGCCTCCCGGACCGATCCGCGGTGCCCCGAACCGGCCTGGCTCCCACGTCGGCGTGGAGGGTAGGCCCGAGAGGCCTAGTGCGTCGCGTCGCGCGGCGTGGGGAGGGCCGAGGCCCGAGCAGGGGGAGGGCAGGCCCGAGGAGGCCGAGCGCATCGCGCGGCGCGGGGAGGCCGATGTCCGAGGCCCGAGCGGTGGGCAGCTCGGAGCTCGGCGGAGCTCCCGCGACCTGCGAGAGCATGGATGGCGCCACACTCGGACCATGATGACGCGTTGTGTCATGACGCAACGCAGACCGACGGGCCCGCGAGGCGGGTGGGAGGACGGGATGGCGGCTGCCAGCGGGCGCGCCCGGGACGCCCTGGTGTCGGAAACGTGACGACCGCTTTTGCTTTTGCTGTTTCTGTTGTACCTAGGCGCCCCGAGAGCCCCTGCAGAGGCCCCGTGATGATCCGCATCCTTCTCATCGACGACTCCGCCGCGATGCGAGCGCACATGCGGGCCGCGCTCGCGCGGGCGCCCGAGCTCGGGCAGGCGGCGGAGGTCGCGGAGACGGCGAGCGGGTTCGAGGCCCTCCGGCTGATGCACCGCGGCGCGTACGACGCCGTGATCATCGACATCAACCTGCCGGACATCGACGGGCTGGAGCTCATCCGGTTCATCCGGCAGAGCCGGCATCACCGCGACGTCGCCCTCGTCGTCGTCTCCGCCCTGTCGTCGGCGCGCGAGCGCGAGCGCGCCTTCCGCCTCGGCGCTCACGCGTTCGTCGCCAAGCCGTTCTCTCCGGAGACCCTCGCGTCCGCCGTCCGGCGGGGGGTCGCGTCGAGCCAGCTGCGCCTGCGCGTCGCCACGTAGCCGGGCGTGGCCTCCCCGCGCCGAGGCTTCCGGCGCGCCGCCCCGAGCTGGTAGGGTGCGCGGCCATGACGCTCCGCCCCATTTTCCGCCGCCTGGCCGCGCCGCTCGCGCTGCTCGCGGCGACCGCCTGCTCTGCCTCGTCTCCCCCGCCTCCCGCCGAGCCGCCGCCCGGCGCCGCCGCCCCGGCGCCCGCGCCCTCCGGCGCCGCGGACAGCCCGACCGGGCTGCTCTCGGAGGAGGACTTCAAGGCGCTCCACCAGCTCCGGTCGGACAAGGCCCCGCCCGCGCGCGGGCAGACGGTCGACGTGGCCGGGACGAAGGCGTACCTGAGCCTGCCGAAGGACGCGAAGCCGCCGATCCCCGGCCTCGTGGTCATCCACGAGTGGTGGGGCCTCAACGAGCACATCAAGCACTGGACCGACCGCCTCGCGGAGGACGGGTACGCCGCCCTCGCCGTGGACATGTACGGCGGCAAGGTCGCGACCACGCCCGACGACGCGATGGCGGCGATGAAGGCCGTCGACGAGGCGAAGGGCCTCGAGGTCGTGCGCGCCGCGCACCGCTTCCTCTCGACCGACGCGCGCATCGCGGCGCCGCGCACCGGCTCGATCGGGTGGTGCTTCGGCGGCGCCTGGTCGCTCAAGCTCGCCCTGAACGAGCCGGAGCTCGACGCCGCCGTCCTCTACTACGGCCGGCTCGTCACCGACCCCGCGCAGCTCAAGGCGATCAAGGCGCCGGTGCTCGGGGTCTTCGGCAACCAGGACAAGGGCATCCCGCCCGAGGTCGTCAACGAGTTCGACAAGGCGCTCCACGACGCGGGCGTCGAGCACCAGGTGGTCCGGTACGACGCCGACCACGCCTTCGCGAACCCCTCGGGAGAGCGGTACGACACCAAGGCCGCGGCGGACGCCTGGGAGAAGGTGCGGCAGTTCCTGGCCGCGAAGCTGAAGGGCGGCTAGCCCTCCGAGGGCGTCGCCGTCGGCGGCTACGCTCTAAACACCACCGAGCGGCGGCGGCAGCGCGCTCAACGAGCCTTCAGCCGCTCGATCTCCGCGCGCGCCTGCTCGAGCTGCCGCTCCGCTTCCCCGCGCAGGCGCTGCTCCTGCTCGCGCAGGCGCCGCTCTCGGTCGAGCTCGGCCGCGAGCTCCTCGGCCAGGTGTTGCGCTTCTTCCTGGCGAGCGATGACCTGATCGAGCATGCCGCCGAGGCGCGCGATCATCTCGTCGGCATCCTCGAGGGGGGCGTTGCCCGCAAAGAAGCGGAGACGGGAGCCGTCGAGCAGCAGATCGAGGCCGAGCACCTCGGAGGCGAACCGGCCAGACTGGGGCACGATCCGCTGGTACACGCGCGGACGGGAGGGGTCGCCCTCCTGGGCCGCCGGCAGCCTGTAGGCGTGCAGGCGCAGGCGGGAGCGATCGAAGAGGAAGTACTCGCGGACGCCGAGCCGGGCGTAGCGCTCGACGTTGTCCTCATGATCCTTGGCGCGATTGCCGGCCACGTGGACCTCGAGAACGAAGTCGAGGCCCTTGCCCTCCACATCGACGACCCACCTCATGCGCTCGTGGGGCTCCACGTCGAGGACGGCGAGCACGTCGGGCGCGAAGCGCGGCTCGCCGGGGTAGAAGACGGCGAGCTCGGACGAGAGATAGATCTTGCGGCCAATCCTGCGGAAGAAGCCGTCGAGGGCGTCCAGCGCGTCGCGCTTGGCCTTGCGGTGCGCGTCTCCCTCGGGCGGCATGAGATCGAGCGGGACGTCGGCGGGGAGCATGTCCACGACGCGGGCGCGCTCGGCCGGGGTCATGCGAGACCACTGCTCGCTCGTCGGCGCGCGCGGATCTGCTGCATCGAAGACGTAGCTGGTGGTGGGGAACGCCTGAGCCACGAGCGAAGTCTACCCGACGCAACAGCCCTCCGCGAGGCTCCCGGAGCCGCTTCGCCGCGAGAGGAGCGCGTTACGTGCAGGCGTCCTCCGTCATTCGATCCAGGAGCGGTCGCCCGTCATTCCGTCACCGGAGCTCGCGCAGCGCCGCGATGAGCTCCGACAGCGACGTCGCGTCGCTCCGATCGAGCGCCAGCGAGCCCTCGGCGAGCGCCTCGGCGAGCGCGCGCGAGCCCCCGGCCTCCGGCGCGGCGGCGGCGACGGCCGACTCGGCCCGCGCGATCTCCGTCACGAGCGCGCCGAGCGCCGCCGGGTCGATCGCCGCGGCCCTCGCCGCCGCGGAGAGCGCGCCCGCGGCGCTCTCGACCTGCTCGACCGACGCGCGCGTCGAGGCGTGGAGCTCCGACAGGCGCAGCCGCTCGAGCAGCGCCCCGTACGCGGACTCCATCGCGGCGAGCTCGCCGAGCGCGACGGACGCCGGGCCCTCCGCCGCGCCCGAGCCGGCCCCGCCGCCCGCCGCGCGCCGCCCCGCGATCGCCGCGACCTCGGCGCGCGCCGCCCGCACCTCGCCCAGGAACGCCTCGATCGACGCCGCCGCCTGCGCGATCGCGCCCGCGCCCAGGGTCGCGAGCGCCTGCATGGCCTCGCGCGGCCGCCGCCGCAGGAGCCGGCGGAGCGGCGCGTTGCAGGCGATCCGCAGCGCCGCGGCCTCCGCGGCGGCGAGCACCCGCCGGCCCATCGACACCCTGGTCGCGGCCTCGTCGCACGCCCGCGCGAGGTCCTCGGCGAGCGCGCTCGCCCCCTCCGCCTGCTCCGCCCGCGGCCCGTCCTCAGCGCCGCGCTCGCCCCCGTCGCCGTCGTCGCCTCGGGCCGCGCCGCGCCTCGCCTCGAGCGCGGCGCGCGCGTCCTCCAGCCCCCCGACCGCGGCGCGCAGCCGCTCCACGGCGGCGTCGGCCGCCGCCGTCTCGGCGGCGAGGTCGTCGCCCTCGATGTAGGCGCGCTGGCTCGCCGCGAGCAGCCGGCGCCGCTCGTCGCCCGCCCGCAGCGCCGCGGCCCTCCGCCGGGCCCGCGCCGCCCCGAGCGCCGCCGCGCCGGCCGCGCCGAACGTCCACGCGCACGCCGCGGTCGCCCCGAGCGCCGCCGCCGCGGCGATCCCCACCGCGGCCGTCGACACGGCCGCGCCCGCGCCGGCGCCCACGCGCAGCCCGATCATCCCGGCCGCCAGCGCGCAGGCCGCCACGCCCGTGCCGATCGCGCGCGCCCCGCGCCGCGGGGGCGCGGCCGCGAGCGCGGTCACGCCGATGTAGGCCACCGACCCGAGCGCCACGACCAGCAGGACGAGCGACAGCGGCGAGGTCAGCGTGACGAGCAGCCAGCCGAGCAGCGAGACGTCGATCATGGCAGCGCGCCGCTCGCCAGCACCACCTCCCGCTCCCGCGCGCCGATCGACCCCGGCGCGCTCGCGACCCGGAACGCCGCCCCGTCCCACACGATCGTCGTCACCACGAAGCGCACGTCCCTGCCCGGCGGATCGCTGCGGAACCGCACGCGCCACTCGAGGCGCGCGAGCTCGGACGCGGGCAGCTGCACCGCCGCGAGCCCGACCGCCGGCGCGAAGAGGCCGTCGCCGAGCGCCGCGTCCACCTGGCCGTCGCGGGCCGCCAGGGCGAGCTCCGCCGCGTAGTCCTCCCAGAGGACGACGCGCAGCGCCCCCGGGCCGCTGAAGAGCTGCAGCTCCTTCAGCTTGCGGGCGAGGCTCTCGGCCTCGGCGCCCGCCGCGGGGGCCGCGGCGCCGTCGCCGGCGAGCAGCCGGCCGATGCGCGCCGCCGACAGGAGCCGCGCCCACGCGCGCGGATCGTCGGCCCCCGGCGTGCCCTCCGCGGCGGCGACCTTGCGCTGGATGCGGAGCGCCTCGTCGATGCGCCCGCTCCCCGCGGCCGCCGCGGCGAGCCGCAGCCAGCCCCGGGGCTCGGCCGGCGCGAGGTCCGTGAGCGTCGTGTACTGGCGGTACGCGGCCGCGTACCAGCCGTGCCGGAGGTGGACGTCGCCGAGCAGCTCGCGCGACGCGGGGCTCGTCGGATCGAACTCGACCACCTCCGAGTAGGTGCGGAGCGCGTCCGACGCGAAGCCGCTCGCGGCGAGCACGTCGCCGAGCTCCAGCGCCAGCGCCGGGCTCATGAAGCCGCGGTCGCGCAGCCTCCGCCCGTAGGCGAGCGCCTCGTCCTTCCGGCCCGCCTCGGCGAGCAGGCGCACCCGCCGGATCTCCCCCTCCGGGTCGTCAGGCCGCTCGGTGAGCGCCTGCCGCAGCAGCGCGAGCCGGTCCTCGACCGCCGGCAGCGCGGCGAGCCGCTCGTCGAGGAGCGCCCAGCTCGCCTTCGGATCGGCGCCCCCGAAGAGCGTGTGCCGCACCGCCGCGGAGATCGCGGGATCCACGCTCCGTCGGAGGAGCGCGTGCGCGATGAACCGCTGCGCCTCGGGCTCGCCGGCGAAGCGCGCGAGCAGCGCCTCGGCGCCGCCCTCGGTCGACACCTTCGCCTGGAGGAGCGACAGCAGCGCGGCCTTCGAGCGCCAGTCCGGCAGCTCGCAGGTCGAGAGCGCGCCCTCGTAGCGCGCGATGAGCTGCTCGGCCGCCGTGGCGCGGGCGAGGCGCTTCGACCAGACGACGATGCGCTCGGCGAGCGGCCGCCGCGCGGTGTCGCTGCACGGCGCCATCGCGACCGGCGGGGGCTTGGGCATCCCGATCGGACGTGGCCTCGGCGCGATCGCCGGCGCCGGCCTGGCCGCGGCGCCCGGCGGCGCGGCGCCCGCGGCCGGGACGACCGGCCCGCCGCCGCCGCGCTGCGGGGCGCTCGACTTGTTCGCGCCGGCCAGGCGGAGCGCCATCGGCTCGCTGGCCGCCTGGGGCCTCGCGGACGTGGGCCGCGCGTGGGCGATGGTCGTGCGGCTCGCCGCGACCTCCTGCGCCAGGGGCTCGGGCGGCAGCGCCGCCTCGTCCGCGGGCGCTGCGGCCGTGGGGGGCGGGGCCGGCAGCGGAGCTGCGGGCGAGGCGAGGTCCGCCCTCGGGGCTTCGTCCCGCCGCGCCGCGGTCTCTGCCATCGCCGGCGCCGGCGCCATCATCGGCGCCTCCGCCGCCTTCTGCGCGTAGCCGCCCTCTTTCCCCGGGCTCTCCTCGTAGCTCGGCTCGCTCCTCGAGCACCCGAAGGCGACCCCCGCGGCGGGCGGCGCGAGCAGCGCCGCGAGCTCGCGCTCCCGCTCGGGCGTGAGCGCCGTCAGCCGCTCGCCCCGGAGCGGCGAGCGCCGCCGCTGGATCCCCTGGTTCAGGTACGCCTGCTCGCTCTCCAGCGCCAGCGTGCTCGTGAACGGCGTGATCAGCCCGTAATCGAGCCCGAGCTCGACCACCTTGCCCCGGTGCGCCTCGATGTCGTCGCCGTCCGCGAGCAGCCGCCTCATCTTCTCGGCCGCCCAGAAGCGCGGCACCAGCGCCGCCCCGACGCCCCGGTCGATCTCGATCGGGTGCTCGCGGGCGTACTCCTTGCCGGCGAGCCGCCCCTTCACGACCGCCTTCGCGGGCAGCGCGTGGTGCGTGCGCGCGAGCAGCACGACCTCCTCGCCGCGCGACACCTTGCCGCTCGCGGTGAGCATCGGCTCGTCGAGCCCGGCGCCGAGGTCGATCGAGAGGTCGGTGATGGTCGGCGTCTTGATCGCGCCGGCGAGGCGCAGCACCTCGGACGTCGAGCCCTCGACCTCGTCGATTCGGAACGCCTGTCCGCCCCCGGCGCGCGCGAGCTCGCGGAGCAGCGCGTGGTTCGCGTTCTCGCCGACGCCGACGGTGAAGAAGCGCGCGCGCGAGTCCGTGAGCGAGCGGCGCAGGCGCTCGGCGAGGCGCGCGCCGGTCACCTCGCCGCTCGTCGCGAGCCCGTCGCCGATGTAGATGACGGCCGGCTGCTCCTTGCCGTGCACGCGCCCGAGCGCCGACTCGAACAGCGCGCCGAGGTCGGTCGCGCCCCCGGTCGCGTGCTCGGCCAGCCGCGTGAGCGCCGCGGAGATCTCCTTGTCCGACGCCTCGGCCAGCCCCTCCTTCGGGTGCAGGACCGCGGGGGCCGAGTCGAGCGCGATCAGCGCGAACCGGTCCGACGGCGACATCGTCCGCAGGATCGCCTCGGCCGCGGCCGCCTTCTGCTGCCGCGCCGTCTCGTCGGCCGACGCCGACGTGTCCACCACGACGACAAGGTCGGCGGGGAGCTCCTTGAGCTCGGCCCAGTCCACGTCGGGCACGTACCGCGCCATCACGTAGTCTGCGCGGTCCTCGCCCGCGGCGAAGCGCGACACGCGCAGCGGCGACGGCTTCGTCTTGACGGCGGCCTCGAGCTGGAAGTCCGCGCGCGGCTCGTAGCCGCTCCGCCGCATGCTCACCCGCCGCCCGCCGTCCTCGATCACCGCGTCGGCGAGGGTCGCGATCTGCATGCCCTGGCCGGCCTGGCCGAGGTCGACCGACAGGGAGAGCTCGCCGATCTGGACCGGCTCGCTCGAGCGCATCGGGTACACGTAGGTGAGCTTCCCGGCCGGCGCGCCCAGCATCTCCACGTAGCGCAGCACCACGCGCCGCGAGCCGCTCGCGGGCACCGGGAAGATGCGGGCGCGGTAGCTGCGCCCGTCGACCCACTCGAGCAGCGCCGGCTCGTGGCCGCTCTGCACGGCGGCCTGGTACCGCTGGGCCGCCTCCTTCCGCTCGATGACCTCCCCCTCGACGAGCACGCCGTTCGTCTCGACCGCGAACGAGCTCACGAACGCCCGTTCGGGCACGGTGAACCAGTACCAGCCCTCGACCTGTCGCCCGCCCGGGTTCGAGAAGGTCTGGTCCACCTCGGTCTCGGCGATGCCGTCGCGCACGACCGCGCGCACGGCCTGCCGGCTGATCTCGAGCGTGCGCGCCTGCGCCCCGGGGGCGCCCTGCAGGTCGACGCCGTAGATCCGGCCGGAGCCGCTGCCCTCGCCCGCGAGGGGCCGGTGGTCGCCCATGCCGCCGGTCCAGTCGTCCCAGTAGGCGAGCGGCGCGACCTTGGGCGCGGCGCCGCCGGCGACGGTGGCCTGTTCGCCGGCGTGCACCTCGACGCGCCCGCCGGGGGCGGTGACCACGGCGAGCCCGCGGGCCACGTACACGCTCACGGCGTCGCCGGCGCGCTTCATCGACAGGCCGGCGTCGGACGCCGTGACCCGGACCTCCCCGAGCGCGTGCGAAAGCTCGCCGCGCCCCTCGGGCGGGGCGTCGAGCCACACCTCGCCCTGGGCGACCGAGAGCCCCTCGGCGCCGAGCGCCACCTCCGAGTCCGCGCGGAGGAACACCGCGGAGCCGTCGGCGAGCCGCACGAGCGCCCGCGCGCCCTTTCCGGTCGCGAGCTCGGCCCCGACCGGGAGGGGGACGCCGGACACCACCGTCGACCTCCGGTCGTCCTGCTCCAGCGTGACCTCTCCCGAGGAGAGCTCGAGCCGGGCCCCGATGGCGCCGGCCCTCACGGGCGCCTTCTCCTGGGTCAGGACGAGCGCGGTCACGCTCGCGGCGAGCACGAGCGCGCCGGCCGCGAGCCGGAAGCGCAGGCCGCGCCTCTTTCGTGCCAGCTCGATGCTTGCCTCTGGCGCGCCATGTTCTGCCGGCGTCGCGGCCGGCTCCCTCTGTTCATGCGACGACATCCGAGACCTCCTCGCCGCGGTGGCCCTCGCCCCCGGAGCCAAGCGCGGGGCCGCATGCAGACGTCCCGTGCCCCGCCGCGATCTACCGAAGCGATCGCGTCGGTCATCGTAACGGGAAACGGCGCAGGAAGCGTAGCCTCCTCCCGGAGCCTGGCGGCGCGCGGAGGGCCCGCGGGCGGAGGCCTGCTGCGGGGACGGGAGGGGAGCGGCCAGGGGCACCTGCAGAAGAACAGAAGAAGAGAGTTTAACGCAAAGGCGCAAAGGCGCAAAGGCGCAAAGGCGCAAAGGCGCAAAGGCGCAAAGGCGCAAAGGCGCAAAGGCGCAAAGGCGCAAGGGAGAGAGAAGAAGAGAGGAATGATAATTTTTTTTTCTTCTTGCGCCTTTGCGCCTTTGCGCCTTTGCGTTGATTCTCTCTCTCTGCTCTCCTCCCGCCGCTCGGTGCTTCAGGTCACCTCCTGCCCCCCGGATCAGGGCTAGCGAGCTCTTTCAGCCGGCCCCGGCCCGGTCCATACCATGATGGAACAGGCCGCCTGGGCCGGGCGAACGTCCGAGCAACGCCGAACGTTGGTTTCTGGGAATCCATCCATCCTAGGAGGGGGCGATGACAGGACTGCTTCCGGGACTCCGGAGGTTCATCGGCTACGTGTCCCTTGTCTCCCGGCGGCGGGGGCTGCGCAGGGCGCCCGATTTGCCGGGCGCGAGCTTCCGCGCAGCGGTGGTCAGGACGGTCGATGGGGACACGCTCCACGTGCGGGACGAGCGGGGCGCGACGTATCCGATCCGCATGCTCTCGATCGACACGCCGGAGACGCACTTCCTCGGCGCCTCCCAGGGCCATTGGGCCGAGGCGGCGGCGGCGCGGCTCGCCGAGCTGCTCCCCGAAGGCGCCGAGGTCGAGATCCAGACGGATGAACAGCCGTTCGACGCGTACGGGCGCGTGCTCGCCTATGTGCTGTCACGAGGTCGGCTCATCAACCGCCTGCTCCTCGAGGAGGGCCTGGCGGTGACGTACACCGTCGCCCCGAACCTGCGCCACGCGCGGGATTTCTCGGAGGCCGCGCGGCGCAGCTTCACCGAGCGACGCGGCATGTTCAGCGATCCCGACCTCCTCCTCCCGTACGAGTTCCGGTGGAGCATGAGAGGTCAGTCGAGCGCGAAGCTCGTCGGCAGCCTGTCCCGAGGCGAGGTGTTCGATCTGTCGGAGCGCGAGCGCGTGCCGTGCTGGGATCGAGTGTTCTTCTTCGACGCCCGGGACGTCCGAGCTCCCTTCGTGCGCATCGCGACCGACGGGCGCGCGCGTGGCGGTTGATCGAGGACGTCCTCCACGTATGAGCTGCCCCTCTGTCCAGATCGTCTCAACGTGAGCGAGCCACCATGCCACGCCCTGTGGCAAAATGTCTCGTCCTGCGGGGCTCCTGCGCGCGACGACCCGCGCACCTGCTGAACCCGGGGCGCGGCGATCTCCGGCGGCTCGACGGAGGGACGGCTGCCGATCCACACGGGGAGGGAGAGGTTTCCCTCACCCGACGCCGCGCTCCGCTCCTGATCGGGATCCACGCGCATGGCGGACACGGCCTTGGCACAGGAGTCGCCTACGGGCGGAATTGCTCATGCGCCTGGCCTGCGAGCCCGGCGAGCCGCCATCTCATGTGAGCCGGACGGGAGCTCGGCGCGTCGCAGAGCGGGGCGCCCGTTCGGTCGTCCCCTGTCGACGTATTCCTTGCGAAGGAGCGCTTCTATGTCTGTGAAGAGAATGGATATCTCGTGCCTTGTCGCGTGCACCGCGGCGCTCTCGCTCGGCCTCGTGAATTGCGGCTCGGCGCCGGGCGCGCGGCCCGAAGACCCGACCGGCCCGCGGGACGCGCCCCCCGCGACGGCCGGAACGGTCGCGCCTGCGGGCCCGCGGGCGCCCATGAACGCGGACCCACCGCCCGGCCCCGAGACGCCGCGCACGAGCTACCTGCCGGTGGAGGACAAGGAGCCGTTCGCGGCCGTGGTCGCCCGCATGAAGGCCGACAAGCCCGCCGTGGCGAAGCGCCATCAGGCCCTGCTCGAAGAGCGGTACGACCTCTCGAACCGCGCCGCGCAGGGGGTCACCATGTCGCGCGGAAAGCCCGTCCAGGCCGGCGTGCGCGTGAAGCTCCCGAAGGGGACGACGTGGGAGGCGCTGGCCGCGCTCTCGCCCGACGCCATCCGGGAGCAGGGGCTCTGGCCGCGGGGCTTCCTGCCGCTGCCGCACGCGAACCACCCGGAAGGCGGCATGGTCTTCCCGAAGTTCCACATCGACGAGCTGAAGCGCCAGACGGGGCGCGACCTCACGCGCTTCGATCTCGATTTCGACCTGCCGGATCACATCGTCTCCGAGTTCCCGGCGCCCATCTATCTCACCACGCGGCCCGACCTCGGCGACGTCTCCAAGGGGCAGCTCGTCACGATCGACAACTTCTACGAGCTCTTCAACGGCATCCTGACGCCGAAGCAGCTCGAGGGGCTCCGGCTCCTCGTCACGCCGTTCCCGCAGATGCAGTTCAACGCGACCGCGGACCGGCGCTCGGAGAAGGCGAGCCTCGGCGTCGCCTGCTTCGATTGCCACGCGAACGGGCACACGAACAACGCATTTCACCTCGTGGGCGACACGAGGCCGCAGGAGTTCCGGCACCGGGTCGACACCCCCACCTTGCGCGGGGTGAACATCCAGCGCCTCTTCGGCTCGCAGCGCGCGCTCAAGACCGTCGAGGACTTCACCGAGTTCGAGCAGCGGGGCGCGTACTTCGACGGCGACATCGTCATCGCCGTCAAGAAGGGGATCAACATCCTGGACCGCGGGCACCAGGTCCACGCGATGGCCGAGTTCCAGGAGATCCTCGACTTCCCCCCTGCGCCGAAGCTCGGCGTGGACGGCCGCCTCGACCCCGCGAAGGCCACGCCGGAGGAGCTCCGCGGCGAGCAGGTCTTCCACGGCAAGGGCCGGTGCGGGACGTGCCATGTGGCGCCGTACTACACCGACAACCTGATGCACAACCTGCGGGCTGAGCGCTTCTTCAAGCCCGAGCTCATCAACGGCCGCATGGCCACCGCCGACGGCCCCATCAAGACGTTCCCGCTGCGCGGCATCAAGGACAGCCCGCCCTATCTGCACGACGGGCGCCTGCTCACGCTGGAGGACACCGTGGAGTTCTTCAACCTCGTGCTCGGCACGAAGCTGACGGCCCAGGAGAAGGCCGATCTCACGGCGTTCCTGCGGGTCCTCTAGCCCGTCCTGAGGGCCCGTCTCCTGCGCTTGAACAGGAGAGGGAGGCTCTCGACGATGTCGACCCGATCCGCGATCATCAGCAGGATCCAGTGCGGAAGCTTGTGATCCGGGACCTCGTAGGCGAGGCGACGCAGGACGCCGCTCGCTCCTCTCGGCGGCAAGGCCGTGCTGAACACCGGCGTGGGCCGGGCGAGCCCCGGGTGCCTGAGCACCCGGCCCTCGATCGGCTGCCGCTCGGGCTCTATCCAGTGCGCCCACGAGAGGAGGTGCGGCGGCGCCTCCCTCGGGACGCCGGGCCTGTCCTCCGGGCACAGATCGACCCCCCAGTACGGCAGCTCCTTCGGCTGCATGAACACGGCTTCCATGGTCGCCTCCTCCTCGGTGACAGCGCTCATTTGGCGTCCGACGGGATGAGCACGCATTTGATGATCCCGTCGGTCCTCGCCGCGAACAGGCGGTACATCTCCGCGGCCGCCTCCAGCGGGACGCGGTGGGTGATGAGCGCCCTCGGGTCGATGTTCCCCTTGCGGACGTGCTGGGCCAAGCGAGGCATGTACCGCTTCACGTCGCACTGCCCGGCCTTGATCGTCAGGCCCTTGTTCATGACCGCGCCCACGTCGACGAGGTTCCACGGCGGCCCGTAGACGCCGACGATGGAGACCCTCCCGCCGCGGCGGACCGACTGGATCGCCCAGTTGAGCGCGACCGGCGAGCCAGCCTCGAGCATGAGCGTCTTGCCCAGCAGGCCGTGCAGCGCGGAGCCGCTCGCCTCGAGGCCGACCGCATCGATGCAGACGTCCGGCCCGCGACCGTCGGTCATGTCCCGGAGGACGGACACGACGTCGGGGACCTTGGTGAAATCGAGCGTCTCTGCCTGGTTGTACCGGCGCGCGAAATCGAGGCGGTAGCCGACCGAATCGACGGCGATGACGCGGCGCGCGCCGAGGAGCCAGGAGCACCGCTGGGCCACGAGGCCGACGGGCCCGCAGCCGAAGACGGCCACCGTGTCCGCGGGGGTGATGTCGCCCATCTCCGCGGCCTGGTACCCCGTGGGGATGATATCCGAGAGGAAGAGCGCGTCCTCGTCCGAGAGGTCGTCGGGGATCTTCATGGGGCCGACGTCGGCGAAGGGGACGCGGACGCGCTCGGCCTGGCCGCCCTGGTAGCCGCCGGTGGTGTGGGAATAACCGAACATCCCGCCGGCGATCGTGGTGAGCGGGTTCGTGTTCTCGCAGGCGGAGGTGCGCTCTCGCTGGCAGAAGAAGCAGGTCCCGCAGGCGATGTTGAACGGCACCACGACGCGGTCGCCGCGCTGGAGGGTCTGCACGGATGGCCCGACCTCCTCCACGACCCCGGTGAACTCATGGCCGAAGATGGTGCCGACGCGCGTGTCGGCGATGTAGCCGTGATAGAGATGCAGATCAGATCCGCAGATCGCGGCGCGGCTCACGCGGAGGACCACGTCGTTCGGATGTTGAATCCGAGGCTCCGGGTTTTCCTCGACGCGGACGCACCTCGGCCCATGGTATGTAACCGCCAGCATTCGCAGTACCTCCCGCCCTGCTCGATGGGCGAAGCAAGGAGCGAACCCGGCGCGCGCGCTCGCGAGTGCGACCGGCGTAGACATCGGCCCTCCGCGGCTCGCCGAGCGGCGCCGAGGGAGAGCGGCTGTCCATCGTTTGCGGGAGCGCCCGCGCGCGGGCAGTTCTCCGTGGTCGCCATGCGAGGCATGGTCCCTTGCGACTCTCGCCGAGGTCGACGATGCTGGGCGCGTGGCGGCGTCGGCCGACGGCCCGGCCCCATGTCCGACCACGCTCGCCGCTCCACGCCGCTCGGTCAATCGTCTCACGCCGCTTCGCTCCAGAAGAAGCCGGACAGGGCCGCCTCGGCCGTCGCTGCGCGTCCGTGGACCGCCCCGGACGCCGGGGCGCCCTGAAGCCGGCCGACAGGATCTTGCCCGCGACGATCTCGAAGCAGAGCGCGCCGACCTGCTCGGTCGCCATGAGCTCGAGGACGCGGGGGAGAAACCAGCGGAAATCGCGCGGCTCGCCCCACGTGGTCATGGCCTTGAACGCAAAACGCCCGATGGCCTGTCGGATAAAAGCGAGGTGATGCCCCAGCCCTAGGACATGACCCCGGGATCCATCGAAGCCAGGGCAGGGCGGGTCAATCCCCGATCGCCATCCACGCGATGTTGGTCGTGTAGTTCGTCGCGGTAAAGTTCAGCGTCGTGGCCACGACCATCGCATCCTTGTTCGTCACGCTGTCGGTCTTGCAGAAGATCCAGTTGCCCGGGTTGTTCCACTCCGAGCAGAAGACGAGGGGCGGCGACGAGAAGGGGACTTTGAATTCCACGCTGGTGCGGGAATAAGCCGAGTTGGCGAACGCGGCCACGAACGACCCGGTGTCGACGCGTTGCCTGGTGGTGAAGTCGACCGTGTTGTTGGGCGAGGCGTCTGTGGCGAGGGCTGCTGCGAGCGCAAGGGTGGTGATATTCAGCAAAGAGCTCATGGTCCTGTTCTCCTCTCCTCGATTCCATCGAATCCAAGAGGTGGGCGCTCTCCGCGCGAGAGCACGCTCCAGACACCTTGGATCCGTTCACGGATCCTCTTGGGAAGTCGGGGGCCGATGTCGACTCCTGGCCACCATCGGGTGCCCGTTCTGCCCTAGCCGTGGCGAAGGCTTCGACCTCGCACCCCAAGGTCTCGGGGTGAGCAGCCGGTAGCGAGCCTTGCGACGGACGTGGTGACGCGGCCGGCGATGCGTAGGCGCGCGAGCGCGTTGGCCGTGGGGAATGCAGCCACGAAGACTATGTCTTCCCGGGCGCCGAGGGTGTTGTTTGTTCCGAAGGCGACAGCGGTCTCTCCGAGTCGGGCGAGGAGAGAGCGCACCCGGCGGGGTGTACGACCACGGCACGCAGCAAGAGGACGATCCAGGCACCTGGGAGGCCCAGGTTCCTCCTCGGCAATAAACGGAGCAACGGAGACCCGGTGATCCTCGACGTGCCGGCCCTGATGCGCGCCTATCGACGCATGCGAAAGGATGCGGCGGTGGGGGTGGATGGGGTCACGAAGGAGCAGTACGGACACGACCTGGAGAGGAATCTCCGCGACCTGCACGAACGGCTGGTGTCGAAGCGGTATCGGCACCAACACCATCCGACGTGTCCACATTCCCAAGGACAAGGGGAGCACGGGCCCGAAGAAGCTGCGCGCCCGGCTGGAGAGCATGGGCATCAATGGTCTGCCAGCGACGAGCACCATCGGCGAGCCGCTCAAGAAGCACCAGGGCAGCCGAGCTCGGCGTCCTGCCCTGAGGAGCGCCCGGCGGAGGCGTTCCGCGCGGGTCGGCCTCCGCGGCGGGCGCGACGCCGCCTCGCTCGGCTGGCCCGGCGCGGGCAGCACCTGGCGCTCGTAGAAGCGCAGGACCCTCGGCTGGTCCGGCCCGAACAACAGGCCGTGCCTGCGCTTCGATTGTCCCGAGCGCCCCTTGCCATGCTGCTGCGCGGCGCCAGATCGAGCGCGACTCCGAGAGGTAGCGTCCGCACCGAGGCCACGATGCGGGGGCGCGAAGGTCTGGCCGAACACGGAAATCAACCAATGCCCCTCGAGCGTTATCGACGCACCCGCATGGTGTTCCTCTCCACGACGAGGTTCGCGCGCTGCTTGAGCGCGCGGCGGCGGAGATCACGCCGGAGCCTGAGGTAGGCTCTGAAGCCTAGGAGATCTCACGTGTCCATTTCGTCCGCTCGGGTTCGGCAGGAACAAATCTGGGCACGCGTCCTCTCGCGCCTGCTTCGCACGTTGATCGCGCTGCTCTGGCCGCTCTGCTCCTGTAGCCCCGCTGGAGGTGCTCTCATGACGCTCTCGCTACGATCTCCCGACTTCCACGATGGCGGCGAGATCCCGATCAAGTACACCTGCGAGGGCGACGACGTGCCGCCCGCGCTCGCATGGTCGGGTGTCCCCGCCGGAACGAGGAGCCTCGCGCTCATCGTCGACGACCCCGACGCGCCCGATCCGCACGCGCCCAAGGTGACGTGGGTCCACTGGGTGCTCTACAACATCCCGCCAGACGCCGGCGGTCTGCCCGAGGCCGCGCGCAAGATCGAGCTACCGGCGGGCACGCGCGAGGGGCGGAACGACTGGAAGCGCACCGGCTATGGTGGCCCGTGTCCGCCGATCGGCCGGCACCGCTACTTCTTCAAACTGTATGGGCTCGACACGGTGCTGCCCCAGCGCGATGGGCTCGCGAAGGCGGAGCTCGAGAGGGCGATGGACGGCCACATCCTCGCACGCGCCGAGCTTGTGGGGACGTACCAGAAGAGGGGCACGTAGAAGACCGATTCGTGATCTTGACCCTTCTTTGACGGTCGAGGAGCGATCGAGCAGCACGAACTACCGCGCGGCCTCCGTCCGCCGGGCTCCCCACCGAACGGGCGCCCCTCAGGGGCGCTGCCGTCTCGGCTTCGCGGGCGCGCGCTGGTCGAGCTGCTTCACCAGGGTCTTCGGCGCCTTGAGGCGCCACGCGCGCTCGAGCCGCATGCGGCACTCGGGCGCGCGCAGCGCGGAGAGCCGCGCCAGGACCGCCGGATAGCCGCGGTAGTGGTCGGTAATGAAGTAGATGTCCGGCTGCGTCTCGATCAGGAATTCCTGCTCGTCCACGCTCTCGAGCGGGAAGACGACGGACTGGCCGTCCTCCTTGAGGCGCACGAACGCCTTGCCGCGGACCTTGAGCGCGGGCGTGCGGTACCAGACGTCCTCCACCGCCTCGGGCAGCGCGAGGCCGAGCTTGCAGAGCTGCTCCCAGTTCATGGCTCGTCGAGGTCGCTCACGTCGGGCTGCCCGCCTTCCCGCCGCGGCGGGTGGCACGCCACCACCTGCCGCCGCGGCTCCAGAAGGGAACACGAGCGGCCATCGACAGTCCAGATCGATGGGCGGCCCCGGCGTGCTCGCGGCGCGCCCCCGCGGCGTGCGCCGTGCCAGGGGCCGCGCGAAGCGCTGCCGGGACCGCGCCCTCTCGACGCGCCCAGGCGCGCCCCACGTATCGCAGATTCGCACATCGATTGGCCAATTCGCGCTATGGAATGTGCGAATGTGACCTGGCACCCTCGCGCGGGGGGGCCCAAGCTGCGCCGCGCGAGGTGCTTGGATGCACGGGGGACTGCGGCTTTCTTGGCGGGGTGCGCTGATGTTGAGCGCTGCGCTGCTCGGGGGCTCCGACGGCGCCGGCAGCGGTATGGACAGTCGCTCAGGCGCGCTCGGCGGCCAGAGCGGCGGCGTGCTCGGGCCGTGCACGGCGCGCTCGGAGATCGTCGGCGTGGAGGACGCCTCCCGGCTCGGCTTCTCGGCGAACGACGTGGTCTCCGCCATCTCCGGCGCGCGCTCCGCCACGCTCACGTGGGCGAAGGGCGGCAGCACGACAGTGACGGTCTCTGCCGGCGCGCCGCTCGCCGCGCGCTTCGTCCGCTTCACGAGGTCAGCGGTCGTGGCCACCGCGGGGGGCGCTGGGCCGCCCGACGACCCGGTAGACCTCAGGGCGACGGGCTGCCCCGGCGGCGATCCGCTCCTGGAGATCGACGTCCCGCTGCGCTTCTCGACGGAGGACGGCGCCTTCGCCGACTCGTTCCCGGTCACGCTCAGGGCCGTGCGTCGCGACGCTGTCGCGTACATCCACGTGATCCATCCGTCTCACATCCAGGGTTCCTACCGGATCAGCGGGATCGACCCCGCGGAGGTCGATGACGTGCGGCTCGTCCTCTTCGGCACGATCCGCAGCAGGATGATCACCGGAAAGCTGCAAGGGTTGGCCCCAGGCAACCCGAACGGGACCGGAGAGGGCCCGGACACGCACAGGCGAAGGCTCGACGTCGCGGAGTTCTGATCGCGGCGGATCAGGCCGCCTCGTCCCCGCGGAGGCCGTATGCCGCCATCTTGCGCTTGAGCGTGTTCCTGTCGATGGCGAGCGCGCGCGCCGCGCGCGAGATGTTGCCCTGATGCACCCTGAGCGCGCGCCCGATCGCCGCGCGCTCGGCCGACGCCACCGCCTCCGCGAGCGGCGTGACCTCCTCGCCCCCGGCCTCCCCCGCCGGCCCCCGCGCGACCCCGCTCGCGCCGCCCGCCGGCCCCGCGGCCGCCGCGGTGATCTCCGGCGCGAGGTCGCCGACGTCGACCGTGTGATCGCAGAACACCCCCCATCGGTGCACCTCGGCGCGCAGCTCGCGCACGTTGCCGGGCCAGGCGTGCTGGTACAGGCACCGGAGCGCCTCGCGCGTCACCTTGAGCCCGCGCCCCTTGCGCCGGGCCCGCACCTCGTCGAGGAACGCGTCGACGAGCATCTCGATATCCCCTCCGCGGGCGCGGAGCGGCGGAACGTCGATGATCGCGCCGCGGAGCCGGTAATAGAGATCCTCGCGGAACGTCCCTTGTTCGACCATCTTCGCCAGGTCGCGGTGCGTGGCCGCCACGACGCGCACGTCGATCTCGATCCGGGCCTCGCCGCCCACCCGGCGCAGCGTCCCGTCCTGGAGCACGCGCAGCAGCGAGGCCTGCACCCGCGGCGACAGCTCGCCGATCTCGTCGAGGAACAGCGTGCCGCCGTGCGCCTGCTCGAACACGCCGCGCCGCCGCCCCGCGGCCCCGGTGAAGGCGCCCGCCTCGTGGCCGAACAGCTCGCTCGCGAGCACCCCCTCGGCGAAGACGCCGCAGTTCTCCGCGACGAACGGGCCCCGGCCGCGCGGGCTATGCTCGTGGATCGCCCTGGCCGCGAGCTCCTTGCCGGTCCCCGTCTCGCCGAGGATCAGCGCCGGCACGTCGGTCGCGGCGACCCGGGCGATCCGGGCGCGGAGGGCGCGCATCGGCTCGCTCTCGCCGACGAGCACGGCGTCGCGCGTGCGCGCCTCGGCCCGTAGGCGCACGACCTCCTCGCGCAGCGCGCGGATCTCGGGGAAGCCCTCGATGTCCAGCCGGACCTCGCGCACCGGCCGCGGGTGCGGGTGCGGCACGAACGCCGCCGGGATCACCTGGAGCATGCGCGCGGGCAGGATCCCCGCCTGGACCAGGATGACCCAGAGCGTCTGCGCCTGCGGCGTGCCCGCCGAGAGCAGGACGTCCGTCGCCCACGCCGCCTGCGGAAAGGCGCGCTTGAGCTGCGCCGAGAGCTTGCCGAGCGCGCGGAAGAGCTTGGCGTGGTCCGACGGATCGTCGACGTCGACCACGCGGAGCTCGACCCGCGCGGCGCGCGCCCGCGCCCGCTCGACGAGCGCCCGCGACGGCGCCTCGCCGGCCGGGATGGTGAGGATCACGATCGCCTCGTAGCGGCTCTCCTCCTGGTCGAGGAGCCGCAGCACCGGCCCGCGATCGCCCTCCGCCCGGCGGCCGTGGTGCGCCGGCGCCGGCCCGAGCGTGCCCGCGTCCGACCAGGTGAGGAGGAGGCGATTCACCGGTGCACCGTACACCAGAAATGATGCGCCGTGCACCATGTTGTCTGGTGCATCGTGCACCATGTTGAAGCGTTCTGCGGGCGTCCCGGCGGGTCGCGCGCTGGCACGGGAGCCGCAAGGATCCGCCGCGTTCCCCCGCGCGGCCCGCCACGGGCTCGCGTTCGCCACGGAGATCTCATGAAAGCGCCCGCCGACAGCGTCGTTCTTCCCGCCCACGCCCGCCTGGTCGCCCGCGACGACGTCTGGCTCGAGGGCAACGCCGTCCAGCAGCTCGCGCGCGTCGCCGCGCTGCCCGGCTGCGTCCGCGCCGTGGGCATGCCGGACCTGCACGCGGGGCGGGGCATCCCGATCGGCGCGGCGTTCGCCTTCGCGGACCGCGTCGTCCCGCAGCTCATCGGCGGGGACGCCGGGTGCGGCGTGCGGCTCGTCGCGACGTCGATCGGCCGCGTGTCGGCGGACGTCCTCGAGCGGCGCGCCCGGCAGGCGATGGAGGACGATCCGCTGGCCGGCTGCGACCCCGCGGCCGTGTTCGAGCAGGTCTGGCGGCGCGGGGCGCGCGGCCTCGCCGAGGTCGACGGCGTGCCCGAGGCGCTCGCGCAGCTCGCGGCGGCGGAGCCCGAGGACGGCCTGCGCCCGAGCGGCGACGCCTCGCCGTACCGCGCGGGGTACGAGGGGGCGCTCGGCTCGGTCGGCGGCGGGAACCACTTCCTCGAGATCGCCCGCGTCGGCGCGCCGCGGGACGCTGCGGCGGCGGCGGCGCTCGGCCTCTCCGCCGGGGATCTCGTCGTCCTGGCCCACTCCGGCTCGCGCGGGCTCGGCGGCGCCCTCGGGCAGCGCTGGGGCGACGCGGTGCTCGAGGGCGACGCCGCCGAGCCGTACCTCGGCGAGCTCGCCGGCGCGTGCCGCTTCGCGCGGGCGAACCGGTTCCTGCTCGCCTACCGGATGCTGCGCGCGCTCGGCGCCGCGCGGGCGTCGAAGATCGCGGGCGGGCTCGACCTCACCCACAACGACGTCGCGCGGGAGACCGTGGGCGGCGCGCCGGCGTGGGTGCACCGGAAGGGGGCCGCGCCGGCGCGGGGCAGCGACTTCACCGTGGTGCTCGGGTCGCGCGGCGCGCCGTCGTGGGTGATGCGCGCGAGCGACGCGGAGGCCGGGCTGCGCTCGGTCGCGCATGGGGCGGGCCGCAAGATGGGGCGCAGCGAGGCGCGCGAGAAGATCGCGGCCAGGTACCGGCGGCGCGAGCTCGCCCGCACCGAGCTCGGCGGCCGCGTGGTGTGCGACGATCCGGCGCTGCTGCTCGAGGAGCACCCGGACGCGTACAAGCCGATCGCGCCGGTGATCGAGAGCCTCGTGGAGGCCGGCCTGGCGACGGCGGTCGCGCCGCTCGTCCCGGTGATCACGGTGAAGCGATGAGCCGGTCGTGGGTGCAGATCAGCGCGGGGCGGGGGCCGGTCGAGGTGCGGCGGTTCGTGGCGCGGCTGGCCGAGCGGATGGAGGCGCTCTGCCGGGAGCGCGGGCTGGCGGTGGTCGACGTGACGGTGCACGGCGACGAGGGCGCGCCGGCGTCGGTCGAGATCCTGGTGGAGGGCGACGCGCGGCGCTGCCTCGAGGGCGAGGTCGGGACGCACGCGCTGATCGAGAAGAGCGCGGACCGGGGGCGGGCGGCGCGCAAGCGGTGGTTCGCGGGGGTGGCGATCCACCCCGCCGGGGCGGACGCGGGCGCCGGGGCGGGGGCGGGGGCGGGCGTGGATCTGCGGGAGATCGAGATCTCGGCCTGCCTGGCCGGAGGGCCGGGGGGGCAGCACGTGAACAGGACGCGGTCGGCGGTGCGGGTCCACCACCGGCCGAGCGGGATCACGGTGCGCGTCGCCGACGAGCGCTCGCAGCGCGCGAACGTGCGCCGCGGGGTGGAGCGCATCGCGGAGCGGCTCGCGGAGCGCGCCGCGCGGCGCGCCGCAGAGGGGGAGGCCGCGCGCTGGAGCGAGCACGACCGGATCGTCCGGGGGGAGCCGGTGAGGACGTACCGGGTGGGGCGGAAGAGGGAGCTCGAGGTGGCGGGGGCGCGGTGAGGGGAGGCGCCCGCCCTCCTCGCCGGACTGCCCAGGCCGGCGTGCGACATGCGGGCGCGCTGGCACCTCAGGTCCACCGTGGTCCGCAGCGCCTTAGTACCGCGGGGCAGAAATCCCGCCAGGGACCGCTGGCGCGCGGTGGCGCGCGAAACCGGGGTCTCCGAGGTCCGTCCCCGATCCCCGCGAGGACCCGAGGCCCCGCCGATCCCGGCGTCTCTTTTTCAGGATGGCGGGATCGCATAGGAGAATGTTCTGTCAATCGACGACGCGCACGAAGATGGCGATGCGGTTGAAGTCCATCGTCGCCTCCTGCGGACGTATCGTTCGCGAGCGCCGTCCTAGTCCATCGGCGAGCAACGATGCATCTTCCTCCTCGCGACGCGCACCCCTGGGTGAGGAAGCGCGACGCGGACGAGTCGCCATGGCGCGATCGTGGGAGACTCCCCTGTCACGCTCGAAAGAGAGGGCCGTCTGGCCCGATGAAGCTACCGGCCTTTGTCCACCCGCAGGTGCTCGTTCAGCGAGGAGTGCATCGAGGTGGATGGGCTCCAGGGGAACGGCGGCCGTGAGCTCGTCGCCGGGCCATTTCGGTTGACGCCGCCGTTGTGAACGCTCACAATTGCTCTCCAACGACCTCTTCGCTTTGTCCAGGACAGGCCGTCGTGCGCGCAGGGCGCTCGTCCTCGGGCCCGATCCCGGCACGGCTCCGCTCGCTTGGTCATCGCGGACAAGGGTGCATGATTCACTGCGCCGCGCAACAAGGGTGGGCACTCCGTGGTCCGACATCGTCGCACGAAAGCCCGTGAGCTCCCGAGACGATCGGGATCAGGTTCAGCCATGAGAAGGCAAAGCCGGCCGAACCAGCTGTGGACCAGGATGTGCACGCCTCGCCCGCTTGAGCACCGGAGCACCTCACGCTAGCGCCCATCGGCGCAATAACTACGCGCGAACCGAGGAGCGAGATGGCACGTTTGGGAAGTAGCTCGAGAGCACGATTCCTAGTGGCGCTCTTATGGACTTCCGGGTGCAGCGACCCGGTGAAGACGACCGGCGGAGACGCAGGATCCGATGCCGAGCCCCCCGCGTGCTCCGAGGGCACCTGGGATCACGATGGCGATGGCGCGACGAGCTGCGTCGCATGGACAGGCTGCACCGCAGGCACCTTCGCGAGCGCCGAGGGCTCGCCTACGGCGGACCGGCGGTGCACGGCGTGCCCGGAGGGCACCTTCAGCGACACGATGAACGCGCCGAACTGCAGGATGCAAACGCCCTGCGCGCCTGGGACGAGGCAGACCGCGCCTGGGACGAGCACCACGCCCGCGCAGTGTGACGCCTGCTCGCCGGGCACGTACTGCGCAGGCGGGGCCGCCGCGCCTGTCGACTGCGCGGACGGCACCTGGGACGACGACGCCGATCCCGCAACGACATGCGTCGCGTGGACCGACTGCGTGCCAGGGGAGCTCGTCGGCACGGAGGGGAGCAGCACCACGGACCGCAGCTGCCTCAAGTGTACGAACGGCGAGCACACGGCCTCGATGAATGCAAGCAGCTGCTCCCCGGGTGCTTGGGTGCTGAGCTACTTCGGGCCGCATCAGGACGTGCCGAGCGATTCGCTGCATCTCGCCTACAGCACCGACGGGCTTCACTGGTCGACCCTCGCCGATGGACAGCCTGCGTACCAGCTCACCGGGATGGGAACGAATCACATCCGAGATCCGTTCCTGTTCCGCAAGAACGATGGAACGTACGTCTATATCGCCACGGACTGGACGCTCTCGATAAACGACTCGAACTACTGGAACAACCCGAGCTCCAAGATCTTCGTGGCGGACTCGACCGATCTCATCACCTTCACGAATCCCCGGTTGATCACGCTCACGAACCTTCCGGGCCCCGGGGCCACCCCGATGCACGCCTGGGCCCCGGAGGCTTACTACGACCCCGATCGTAAGCTCTATGCGATCATCTGGTCCGGAAACGACACCACGGGCGCGAACCACATCTACGTCAGCTACACCGAGGACTTCATCACCATCGTCAACCCGACACCCGACGTGCTCTTCGATCCGGGCTACAGCGTCATCGACGCGACGATCACGCAATGGAATGGCCGCAACTACCTCTTCTTCAAGGACGAGACGGACAGCAGCGGGAGCGCGCTCACCGGATCGGGCAAGGACATCCAGATCGCGCGCTCCTCGACGCTCGCGCTCGATCCGGCGACGTTCACGCGATGGAGTCCGGACTACATCACTCGCGGGTCGACCCAGAGCAGTAGACGAGCGACGGAGGGACCGTTTGTCATCAAGGATCCGCGGCAGAGTCGATGGTACCTGTTCGCCGACTACTACCTGAACGGCGGTGTGTTCGGGTGCTGGAGCACGACGGATCTCGACGCGGATCCGGGCTCCTGGACGGAGCTCCCGAGCGCGCAGTACCGCTTTCCGTCCGGCGTGCGCCACGCGAACGCGGTCCGGGTCACGCAGGCGGAGCTCGACGCGATCATCGCCCACTACTGAACATCCTACCGGATCCGCGGCACCTACAGCGAGGCGAGCGTGCCATTCTACGTCGCTCATTCGTGGTTACATGCCATCATCACCCAGGAGTCCGATCGCTCCGATGGACAGCTCGCGGACGATCTCCTCTGGAAGGCCGTCCCCGGGCTCGCCGACACGAGCGATCCGGATCTCGTGTCCTTCGAGGCGGTTAAACTCGACGCTATGTCAATAAAATATCTATTCGTCGAAGGGGCCGCACGCATGCCAGGCCCTCGTCTCGATATTTCCACTGATGGTTAGAGTCGCCCCTTACCATGCGCGCACCGAAATCTCCCCACCAAGAGTGCACTTCCCTCTCTGCGCCACGCGTTGCGCTCACGGCGGCAGCTTGCGCCTTCGCCGCGTCGCTCGTGGTGGTCGGGTGCTCGGATCGGCCCTCGACCGATGCGCCGGACGCGTCGACCAATTCATTGCGGATCATGACGGCGGGCACAGCGCTCAGCACCTCGGAGTCCGGCGGGCGGGTGACCGTGAGCGTGGCACTCGACGCCGCGCCGAGCGAGCCTGTCACGGTGCCGGTCTCGAGCTCGGATGCGACCGAAGGCTCCGTCTCACCGGCGACCATCTCCTTCACGGCGGAGGATTGGAGCATCCCTCGGGAGATCACGGTCACGGGCGTTGACGATGCGGAGAGCGACGGGGATCAGAGCTTCCGCGTCCGCTTCGGGCCCTCGGCCTCTGCAGACCCAGCGTGCGACGGCCTCGTCGCGGAGTCCGCTGACATCACGAACACGGACGACGACGGTCCAAGGACGGCAGCGATCGTCGTCAGCGACCCGTCGGGGACCCTCGCCGAGCGCGGCGCGCCCGTGACGTTCACCGTGCGCCTCGCATCGCAGCCGAGCGCGCCCGTGACGATCGCCCTCAGCGTCAGCGACACGACCGAGGCGACGCTGAGCCATGCGGACCTGACGTTCACGGAGGCGAACTGGAACGCGGCGCAGACCGTGACCTTGAGCAGCGTCGATGACTGGCAGGCCGACGGAGCTCAGCCCGTACGCGTCGTCTTCGACTCACCGGCCAGCGAGGATCCCGAGTATGCGGCCCTCGCCGCCCCCGCTGTTCTCGAGCTCTCCAATCTCGACGACGACGTCGGAGGGGGGTACCATATTCGCACGACGCACACGGAGGGCGCCCCGCTCTACGTCGCGCATTCCTATTATCATGCGATGATCACCAACCTCGACGACAGGGCGAACAACCAGGTCCCTGACGACTTCCAGTGGAAAGTGGTGCCCGGCCTCGCGAACCCGGATGACCCGACGCTGGTGTCGTTCGAATCTGTAGGTTTCGGCGGTCGCTACCTGCACGTCGACAGCGTGAATTCGACCCGATACCCGCCGCAGAATGAGACGTCCAACCGGGCTGGCGGGCTCTGGCAGACCCCACCCGAAGAGAGGAGTCACCTGCTGTGGCTCGACGTGTTCACGGATACCACCACGTTCCGGAGGGACGCCACGTTCCGGATCGTGCCCGCGCTGAACGGGGATCCGACGATGGTCTCGCTGCAGTGGTACTCAGATGCGACACGTTATCTCCGGCACCTGAACTACCAGATCCATGCGCACGTGCTCGACGGCACGGCGGTCAAGGGCTCGGAGGCGTCGTTCGCGCTCGAGCCGCTCGGCTATTTGATCTCGCAGCGCGCTGATCCCCACATCAATCGGCATACGGACGGTTACTACTACTACACCGCGAGCGTGCCGACGTACGATCGCATCGAGATCAGGCGCGCGACCACGATACGAGGCCTGGTCAACGCATCCCCGAAGGTCGTCTGGACGAAGCACGCGACCGGCCCGATGGCGGCGCACATCTGGGCGCCAGAGCTACATTTCGTCGACGGCAAGTGGTACATCTACTTCGCCGCCGGAAGCTCGACCGACATCTGGGCCATTCGCATGTATGTGCTCGAGAGCTCATCGGCCAACCCGATGGATGGCAGGTGGATCGAGCGAGGGCAGATCGTGACGGACTCGGACACCTTCGCGCTCGACGCGACGACGTTCGAGCACGACGGCAAGCGCTATCTCGTGTGGGCGCAGGAGGACCCCAGCGTCGCGGGCGACAACAGCAGCTTGTTCATCGCCGCAATGATGAACCCGTGGACGCTGGCCAGCCCCAACGTGCGGATCGCCAGACCCGAGCACGCCTGGGAGACGGCGGGGTTCGCGGTCAACGAAGGTGCTGCCGTGCTCGAGCGGAATGGGCGGGTCTTCATCAGCTACTCGGCGAGCGCGACGGACGCCCGCTACTGCCTCGGCCTGCTCACGGCGAGCGCGACGGACGACCTGCTGAGTGCCAGCTCGTGGACGAAGAGCGAGAATCCAGTGTTCGTCAGCGCGAACGGGCTGTATGGCCCGGGCCACAACTCGTTCACGACCTCGGCGGATGGATCGATCGACGTGCTCGTGTACCACGCGCGGAACTACGAGAAGATCACGGGGGACCCGCTCTACGACCCGAACCGTCACACGCGCGTCCAGCGGCTCGAATGGAATGCAGACGGAACGCCGAATTTCGGCGTACCGCTCCTGAACGGCGCGAATTCGATTGGCGATTGACTGTTTCGGTCCGCCATGGCGTTGCCAGGCATCATCGCGGCGCGAGGTTGAGCGCCGCGTACGCCCTCGCGCTCGCCTCCCCGGCACAGGCATGCTGCTTGCCGGTAGCACTTTGCGCGCGTCGCTCGGGGGTCTCGGACGTGACGCAGCGGCGGGGGCGTTGTAGCGGCAATGATCGCTGTGCGGCGCTCTGTCCCTGGCCTCGGCGTGCTGATCGCGGGCGCCCTCGTGGGCGCGTGCGCCGCCGCGCCGGACACGCCCGCGCGGCCGGGCGGCGAGGTCGGGGCGCCGGCTGGCAGCGCGCTGACGGGGGCCGCGGACGGGGCGCGGGTGCCCATGCCGAGGCCGGCGCGGGCGCGGCTCGGGGCGGCGGTGAGCGCGAACCAGGCCTGCGAGGGGTGCCACGAGGAGGTGGCGCGGGAGTGGCGCGCGTCGCTCCACCACCGGGCGAACACCGAGCCTGCCTACCGGCGGGCGTTCGCGATCGAGCCGATGCCGTTCTGCCGGGCTTGCCATGCGCCCGAGGCGAGGCCTGAAGCGCCAGAGCCGGAGGCGCTCGGGGCGCTCGGGGTGGGGTGCGTGACGTGCCACGTGACGAGCGACCGCGACGGCGAGCTCGCGGGGCCGGCGGTGGCGCCGGTGCTCGCTGCGCCGTGGGCGGGGAGCGGGGCGCCGCCGGCGGCGCCGCACGCGGTGATCCGGGACGCGCGGTTCGGGGGCGCGGACGCGTGCGCGGCCTGCCACGAGTTCGCGTTCCCCACGGCGCGAGGGCGGTCGACCGCGGAGCTGATGCAGTCGACCCTCACCGAGCACCGCGCGTCGCCGGCCGCGGACCAGCCCTGCGCGGCGTGCCACATGCCGCGCGGGCCGGGGCTGCGGCGCAGCCACGGGTTCGCGGGATCGCGGGACGAGGCGCTCGTGCGGAGCGCCGTGGCGGTGACGGCGCGGCGGCTCTCGGCGACGCGCGTGGCGGTGACGCTCGCGCCCGCGAACGCGGGGCACGCGTTCCCGACGGGGGACCTGTTCCGGAGGCTCGAGGTGTCGGCCGAGGCGCTCGGGCCCGACGAGCTGGTGCTGGGGCAGGAGGAGCGTTACCTGACGCGACACTTCGTGCTGCGGCCCGGGACGATCGGGCGGAAGCTCGTGGCCGACGATCGGGTGCACGCGGAGCCCGTGACGGTGGAGCTCGACGTCGGGGCCGCCGGCGAGGGGCGGACGATCGCGTGGCAGGTGGCCTACCAGCGGGTGGCGCACCCGAACGGGGTGGACCTGCGCGACGCGGAGATCGAGGGCGAGATCCGGGTGGCATCGGGGCGGCTCGCGCCGTGAGCGGACGCGGGATCGGCGCGGCGGGGGACAAGGAGGAGCGATGAGCGGGCGAAGGGCGTGGTTGGGGCTGGGCGGGCTCGTGATGGCGATGGCGGGGTGCGGGCCGGCGCCGGCGCCGCGGGCGGCGGACGGGCCGCGCGCGGAGGCGCCGGGGCCGGGCGCGGCAGGCGCGGCAGGCGCATCGAGCACCGCGGGCGCGGCGGGCGCGGCGGGCGCGGTGGAGGCGGACGACGCGGCGAAGCCGGCGCCGCCGCCGAAGTCGGCGTTCGCGCCGGTGGCGCAGGTCCCGGCGGAGATCGATGTGCGGCTGCACCCGGTGGAGGGGGCGCTGCTCGTGTCGACCGCCGACCTGATGACGCTCGAGGGGGAGCAGATGGGCTCCGCCGTCGGCGTGCTGAAGGATGGCAAGATCGAGTTCCCGAAGCGGCTGCACGTACCGGGGTGGGGGGTGGCCGTGGTCGGCGTCTACGGGCGCTATCCCGACCAGCTCGACCTGATCGCGACGGGCACCACGGGCCGCACCGGCGTCGCCGATCACTACGTGCTGGGGGCGCAGGGCTGGGTGCAGCGGGCGAGCGAGCCGGGGCTGTGGTTCACCGGGGTGGCGAGGATGGGCAGCTCGCTCGTGGGGCTGATGGGGCCGACGATGCTCGGCGTCCCGAGGTTCATCGCGCTGCGCGGGCCCAGGGTGGGGCTGACGATCACGCAGGCGCCCAGGAAGGAGCCGTGCCGCGGGTGGGAAGCGCCGCTGCCTTACCCGCAGGCCGAGATCCTCTCGCAGGCCTTCGGGGCGACGCGCGATGGGACCGCGCTGAGCTACGGGATCGACTGCGACGGGGAGAGCGCCCTGGAGGTATGGAAGCCGGGCGAAAACGGCGCGACCATCCTGCCCGTCCCGGCGCTGTCCGAGGGGCAGATCCCCGACGATGCGCGCACGCTGATCCTGCCGGGCCCCGGCGAGGGCGAGGCGTGGATCGTGGACGGGGGCGTGCTCCGCTACAAGGGCGGGCAGCCGAAGGAGATCGACCCGCCGGCGAAGGGCGCGCGCGTGCTCACGGCGTCGGCGGCGCCGGACGGGACGCTGTGGGCGATCGCGGACGGGGCGCTCTTCGCGCGCAAGGGTGAGGCCTGGGCGCAGGCGCCGCTGCCCGACGGGGTGAAGGCCCAGGACGTGGCCGTGGGGAGCGACGGGGCGGTGTGGGTGGCGGCCGGCGGGGCGATCCTGAAGCACGGCGGCGAGAGCGAGGCCGCGGGCGCGGCGCCGGGGACCCTCCCGCTCCAGAAGGGGCCGCCGCCGAAGCCCAAGCCGAACCGGCCCTTCCCCGAGCCCGGCGGGCCGAAGTGCCCGCAGAACCTCGTGGTGCTCTACACGTTCAGCAAGACGGCGCCGGACGACTACGATTTCCCGCTGACGCGAAAGGCGCTCAAAGGACGCACGGAGTTCTCTCCGGCGCGCTTCGTGGTGACGCGCGACATGGGGCAGCGCTTCTTCGCCGCGTTCGTGCCGAGCTGGGATCTCGCGAAGGAGCTACAGGAGCGGATCAAGGCCGATGTGAAGGGCTCGACGCCGCAAATCGTGTGCGCCGAGCCGGAGGTGGTGCGGGAGCTGAAGCTGGATCTGAAGACGGGCGAGGTCGCGCGGTGAAGGCGGGTGGCGGCGGCCGCCGCGGCCCAACGCCTCGGCGCGGCGCCGATTGGGTCGATCGAGCGAGAAATCGACCGCCGAGGCGCCAAGGACGCCAGGATATCGTCGTCTTCGTGCGTCCTTGGCCGGATCAGAACACGAGCCGGGCCGACAGCCCCGCAGGGCCGAGCGACGCGATGGGCCGGAGCTCGACCTCCACCTCGCCCCGATCGTGGGTGCGGTAGACCTGTGGCTTGTTCATGAGGAGCAGGACCGTCCCCGTGATCATCGTCGCTCCGCCGGCGACGAAGGCGCCGATCGCCGGGCCGCCGCCCTGATCGCCCTTGTCTGCCGCGCCGCTCAACATCAGCCCGCCGCCCGCGACGCCCAGGGTTGCGCCTGCCCCGAGCAGGGTCCAGGGGATCCACGCGGGCCACCGCGGCTGGCCGATGACGGTGTCGACGCGCCGCGCGAGCTGGCCGGACGCCTCTTTGCCGGCGATCACGAGGATGGGCTTGACGACCGTGGAGTAGCCGTCCCTCCTCACCATCACGACGTGCTCTCCGGGCGTGACCATCCGGCGCTCGGTGCCGGGGCCGACGAACCAGGGCTTGTCGTCGAGCAGCACGGAGGCGCCCGGCTCATCGCAGCGGATCTCGATGGCGGCGAGCTCGCGCTCCATGAGCGCGCGCATCGCCGCGCGCGCCTCCTGCTCCTTCTCGGGCGCGAGCGTGCCGGGCCCCCATCGCAGGACGAGCCGCAGGTTCTCATAGGCCAGGAGCGGCAGCCCGAGGCTCTTCAACACCCGCGCCAGATAAAGCCGGAGCTCGGGATGCTCCCAGGCGGCCAGCGCCTCTTCGTATTTGACCCGCGCCTCGGCGAACATCATGCGCCGGTGCAGCGCCCGCGCCTCGATGAAGAGCTCGTGCGCGCGCTGCTTTCGATCGTCGGAGATGCCCTGGTGCCATGGCCGCGGCGGCGGCGACGGACGGGGCGATGACGCCTCCACCGCCGCCGGCGGCGGCGACGGCGGATGCGGCGAGAGAGAAGGTGGATGCGGCGACAGCGACCCTGGCGGCGGGCTCGCCGTCCCCGGGCTCGTCCCTGTGCCCGTCCCTGTGCCCGTCCCTGTGCCCGTCCCTGTGCCCGTCCCTGTGCCCGTCCCTTGGGCCAGCGCAGGCGCGGCGCAGAAGGCGCACAAGGCCACGAGAGCGATCGATAATGAGAGCTTCGCTGCTGGAAGGCGGACGTGCATGGGTCGCGTGTGGGTCCTTTTGCTTTGCGGGTCGCCCGCGGTGATCCGCCGAGCCTTCACCCCGGCTCACCGGGCCGGCGAGCATGCCTCGCTCCCGAGGGTACGCCCTCGCATGTCCTCCTGTGAAGCGAGCTCGTCCCGGATCCGAGTACGCGCGCGTGCATTGGGCGCCTATGCTATCGTGATCGCTCTCGCAGCTCTCGCCATGGCAACCGCAGTTTCAGTGGCGGTGTTGTTTTATGCGCAGGGGGAAAGATGTCCACCGAGCTGATCATCCTGGGGCCGACGGGTCGATCGTCCGGCGCAGGCGAGCACCATCATGAGGGGTGCTTTCCAATGCGCACCGGAGCGCTCGAGGACGCAGGCTACACAAGCACGATGTTCGTCCGCGCAGCGCCCGCGCTGGCCGGCTCCGCGGCGGCGGCGGATGTCCTGCCGGCGGGCGCTCGCGCGATGAAGGCCGGCGGGGCGACGAGCGCGGGCGCTCCGCCGTCCTCGTCGCCTCCGCATCTCAAGCCGCTGCTCTCGGCCGGCGCCCGCATCGGGCACTACGAGCTCTTGCGCGAGCTCGGCCGGGGCGGCATGGGCCTGGTCTTCCTGGCGCGAGACACGAGGCTCGCGCGCCTCGTCGCGATCAAGCTCCTCACGAAGCTGAACAGCAACGGCGTGCAGCGCTTCCTGAACGAAGCGCAGGCGACCGCTCGCTGCAAGCACGAGCATATCGTGACGATCCACGAGGTGAACGAGCACGACGGATACCCGTACATGGTGCTCGAGTACATCGAGGGGCAGAGCCTCGGCGCCTGGATGAGGCAGCGCAGGCCCGCGGACGCGGGGGAGGAGGTGTCGACGGCGCCGGTGCCGCCCAGCCTCGCCGTGGAGCTGATGGTCCCGGTCGTGGGCGCGCTCTCGCGCGCGCACGCGTCCGGCATCGTCCACCGCGATCTCAAGCCCGAGAACATCATGCTCGAGGCGTCGGGGGCGATCAAGGTGGTCGATTTCGGGATCGCCAAGCTGCGCGAGGACGAGACGAGCCTCGCGCTCGCGGTCGAGCGCTCTGTCGCCGGCGCCGGCGCCGGCGCCGGCGCCGGCGATGCGCGCCTGACGGGCGAAGGAGCGGTCATCGGCACACTGCCTTATATGTCTCCCGAGCAGTGGCGAGGAATCGATATCGACCAGTCCAGCGATATCTGGGCGGTGGGCATCATGCTCCACGAGCTCGTGCTCGGCGCGCACCCGCTCGCGCCGGTCAGCATGGCGAGCCTCCTCCGGGTTCCGATCGTCGACGATCCGATGCCCGAGGTCGGCGCGCGCCGCCCGGAGCTCGGCCCGCTCGGCGCGATCATCGATCGCTGCCTGCGCAAGCGAAAGGCCGAGCGGTTCGCCTCCGCGCAGGAGCTCTTGGCCGAGCTGTTGCCCCTCCTGCCCGGGCGCCGGGAGGTCCGCCTCGCCGCCGACGAGAGCCCGTTCGCCGGCCTATCGTCGTTCCAGGAGGCCGACGCCGATCGCTTCTTCGGCCGCGCGCAGGTGCTCGCCGCCGTGATCGCGCGCCTCCGGAACCAGCCGCTGCTCGCGCTCGCGGGGGAGTCCGGCGTGGGGAAATCGTCGCTCGTGAGGGCGGGGGTGATCCCGGCGCTCAAGCGCTCCGGGGAGGGCTGGGAGGCGCTCGTCCTGCGGCCCGGGCGCGACCCCATGGCCGCGCTGGCGCACCTCTTCAGCCACCCCGCGGTGACGCCGAGCGCCGCCCCGCGCGCGCTCGCCGCGCAGGGCGGCGCGGCGACGGGCGCGGGCTTTGGCGAGCGGCTGCGCGCCGAGCCCGGCCTCCTCGGCGCCGCGCTGCGCGCGTGGTCGGACAGCGCGCAGCGACGCCTGCTGCTGTTCATCGATCAGTTCGAGGAGCTCTTCACGCTCGGCACCCCGGCCGGCGAGCGCGAGGCGTTCCTCGCATGTCTCGAGGGGGTCGCCGACGACGCCTCCTCGCCGCTCCGGGTCGTCCTGTCGGTGCGATCGGACTTCCTCGAGCGGATGGCCGAGCACGAGCATTTCATGACGGCGATGATCCGCGGCCTCGTGTTCCTCCGGCCGATGGGGCGCGAGGGGCTGCGTGAAGCGCTGATGAAGCCGGTGGAGGCGGCGCGGCACGAGATCGAGGATCCGGCGATGGTCGAGGGCCTCCTCGACGCCCTGGAGAGCACGCGCGGCGCGCTGCCGCTCCTCCAGTTCACCGCGGCGAGGCTGTGGGAGATGCGCGACCGGGAGCGCCGGATGCTCACGCGCGCGAGCTACGAGGCGCTCGGCGGCGTGGCGGGCGCGCTGGCGAGCCACGCCGACACGGTGCTGGCCGCGATGAGCGAGCGCCGGGCGAAGCTCGCGCGGGCGGTCCTGGAGCGCCTGGTGACGCCGGAGCGGACGCGGGCCGTCGCCAGCCTGGGGGAGCTGTGCGAGCTGCCGGGGGATCGAGGCGAGATCGAGCGGGTGGTGGGGCTGCTCGCCGACGCGCGGCTCCTGGCGATCGAGACGGGGAGCGACCGCGCGGGCACCACGGTGGAGCTCGTGCACGAGTCGCTCATCGAGCGGTGGCCGACGCTCAAGCGCTGGCTCGATGAGAGCCAGGAAGACGCGGTGTTCCTGGACCGCCTGCGCGCGGCGGCGAGGCTCTGGGAGTCGAGCGAGCGCGCCGCGGACACGCTCTGGCGTGGCAAGGTCGCCGACGACGCGCGCCAGTTTCGCAAGCGCTACCGGGGGGAGCTGCCCGAGCGGGAGCGGCTCTATCTGGACGAGGTGCTCCGGTTCGCCGATCAGCAGCAACGCGGGAGGCGCCGCCTCGTATCCGGGATCATGGCGGCGCTGTCGATCCTGATCGTCGCGGCGGGGGCCGGGATCGTGACGGTGACCCGCCAGAACCGGGTCATCTCGGCGCAGTTCCACGAGATCCAGAGCACCGAGCACACGCTGAAGGACGCGCTCGCGAGCGCGGAGGCCGCCCGGAGCGCGGCGGAGAGGGCGCGGCAGGAGAGCGAGGCCGCGCGGCAGGAGAGCGACGCGCAGCGGCGGCGGGCCGAGCAGCTGCAGCAGGAAGCCGAGGCGGCCCGGGACCGCGCGGAGGCCGAGGCCGAGAGGGCCCGCGTGGCGGCCAGCCAGGCACAGGCCGCGCGGGACGAGGCGCGGAGGTCCGAGGCGGAGGCGCGACAGGCCGAGCTCAAGGCCACCGAGGAGGAGCAAAAGGCCAGGGCGGCGTCCGAGGCGGAGCGTCGGAGCCAGCGCGAGCAGGAGCTGCTCATCGAGCGGAGCGTGGGGAAGATCGAGGATAAGTTGGACTAGTTCCGCCCGCCGAAGTTCGGCCAGGGATGGCCGGACTTCGGCGCCGCTTCGCGGCGGCCTCGCGCGGGCGGACCTGGCTTCATTTCCTCGGGGCTCCGCCCCGAGAGTCGATGTCCCAGAGGAGCACGGTGGGGCGCATGCCCCGCGTCGTCGGTCTGGCGCGCGCCGAGCGCGAGCGCCGAGGCGGTGCCCGAGGGCGAGCACGGGAGGGCGGCGGACGGCCGTCCGGCGGCCTCACCGCGCGACGCAGCAGGCGATCCGGGCGATGTGTAGCGGATTCAACCATGCAGTGCAGGCGACTAACGCACCTTGCATGACTCCACACGGACCATCTTCTCGTGCTGCCTCTTCTGCAGCACGTTCCAAAGCTTTTCCTCCGTATCGTCGCCTTCGCCGAACGTCTTGGCGTCTTCGATGAGCGCATCGGCGTCCTGGATGCCCGCCCGTATCGCGGCACTGATGAACAGTGGGTTGAACAGCACATAGCTGAGCACATCGGGACGGCTGTACGGGCTCACGGAGGTGAGCACGTAAAGGAGCCATAGGTCGCGATGCTGCAGCTTGCGCGTGCCACGCAGGATGTCCTCCAGGGCTCTCGCCGCCACGGAACCGACGGCTTCTTGCCCTGATGGGCCGCCGAAGATGATGGGGATGCAGGGGGGGCTGCACTCCTTCGTTTCGCCCTCCTGCTTCTGCAGGAAATCGGCGTTCACTTCCACCTGCTTGTGAACCTCCTCGATCATGCGATCGGAGGTGATCACGCGCATCACCTGCAATACGTGATCCTGCAGCGACGGCCACTCGTTGATGTTCACCGCTGCGGACGCCCCATATCGCCGTGAATCCGTCGAGATCACGATGATGGCCTCGGCGCCGAAATCGATCGCGGGCTGCAGCGGTGCGTTGAGGCGCACGCCACCGTCGACGTAGAAGCGGCCGCGAGCCTGCGAGCCGATCCGGATCGGAGGGAACAGGACCGGGATCGCGGCCGACGCCAGCACGTGCTCCGGGGACAGCCGGGTGGGGATGTATTCGATCGCCCGATCCTCGTCGTTCTTCGGTATTCTCGCGCAACTGTTGGCGCCCATCTGGTAGAATATCTTGGTTCGCCCCGACCCGGACTCGGTCGTGGCGACCGCGAGCACATCGACCTTGGCCCGTTTGCGGTCCACCGACCTGTCTCTCTTGCAGTCCTTGGAGCTGCCTTGCGGGTTGTCGCTGAGCTCGTTGCCGTCCACCGTCCCGTCGCCTTCGCAGTCCTTGGGGCTGACTTGCAGGTTGTCGTGGATGACATCCCAGTCGACCAGGGTCGGGTTCTCGAGGTTGGCCCGCAGCGGTCTCGTGTCGAGCAAGCTCGTGGGGCCGTTCGTGCCGTACAGCAAGCCGGCGAGGTACTTTGCGCCGGCGCTGAGCAAGGAGGGCACGACAGGGCCGAGGACCATCTCTTTGTGGATGCGTTGCCAGCGCTCCACGAGCTCGCGGCTGGCCTCCTCCGGGGTCCTGGCGGCCAGCGACGCGAGCAGGGCTGCGTTGATGGCGCCGGCGCTGGTGCCGATGAGGATGGTCGGTCGAGTTTCGAGCTCGGGCAGCAGCCTGGAAACGAAGCCGGCCTCGTATGCGCCGCGAGCCCCCGCGCCGGTCAACACGATGGCGATCGGAGCTTTGGGCCGTTTTACCTTCTGGAATGGCTGGATTTTGAATTGGGTCGTTTGGTGCTGCTCTGACACGACGTTCTACCTCCCCCCTGCCATCGCTTGCGATCGCTCCACGCCGAGCAAAAGCCAGGCCCCACGCCCCAGAGGAGGCGGCGTGGGCCCCACTGCAAAAGCTACCACGGTGAGGGTGGCTGTGGTAGCGACGCCATGACTCCTTCGAGTCCGCGCTCTCGTTCGTGCCCGGCAGATCGCCTCGGCGAGAGGGGCGCGCGGGCGTGCTTCACGGAGGTGAATCCGTCGATTTACGCCTTTGCTCGTCTGCGCCGAACTCTGGCAGCTCCGCGGGATCTGCGCTGTGCGTACGGAGAACGTCTCGGCCGGGGCCCGGCCCCGGTCCTGCGTCCCGTTGGGCCGCACCGGAGCCGCCCTCGGCGGCGAAACAGGCGGAAACTTTGAAGATCTCTGCTGGCTCTGGCGACCGCTCGTTATCGACCGGTTTTTCTGGCGGGATGTCTGACACGCGGAACTAGGCTAGGTCCGTGCGTCAGACAATCTCACCGCTTCTCGCCGCCCGTCGCCGGCGGCGCGCCGCCGCCCGGCGTCGCGTCCACGGCGTTGGGCCCGAGCAGCGTCCCGCACATCGTCTTGCACAGGATGTCCGTCGCCTTGCACTCGCACTTGCCCTGCTGCTTGAGCTCGAGCTTGCCGCGCATCTGCTCCACCGTGAACTGCGCGAGCCGCTCGACCCGGTCCATGTTCCACCCTTCCTGGATCTGGCGCGGCGTCCGCGGGTCGGTGGTCTTGCCGTCGGGCTCGGCGCAGCAGCGGAAGCTCAGGAAGTAATAATAGAACCCCTCGTCGTGCGTGTAGATCTTCGGCCGGCACTGGTTGCGCACGCCCTTGTACCAGGGGCCGCCGGTGTGGACGCTGTCGAACTTGCCGCGCCAGCCGCCGGTCGTCTCGCTCGCCACGACCTCATCGGTGTTCGCGGGCAGATCGGCGACGCCATAATCGCTGATGCACTGCGGCTGCGACCCGCTCCGCACCCCTTTCCAGAGGCGCGCCAGCTCGCCCGGGTCGCGCTTCGCCACCTTCTTCATGTCGGGATCGTCCCAGAGGTGGTCGCCGTTGCACTTCGTCGCGTCGCGCGAGTAGCCGTAGGGAAACGGCTTCAGCTCCGGCCCCTCGCAGGCGAGCGTCCACTCCGACTCGGTGCAGAGCCGTTTGCCGACGGCGGCGCACTTGACCTGCGCCTGGTGGAACCGGTTCATCACCTCGGGCCGCTCCCCCTTCTTGTTCGGCCACTCGTACGTGTCGATGCAATACCGCTTCTTCGTCTTGTCGCCGACGCAGCGGCCGGGGGTGGGGGCGAACTCCTCGCAGATCGTCTTCTTGTTCGACTTGTCGTACCAGCTGCGGAGGCAGCTGTGCTCGACCTCGGAGCAGTACTCGCCCTCGACGAGCTTCATGTCGGCCGGGCACGCCTGCTCCTCCGCGGCGGCGGTCTCCCCGCCGGTCGTCCCGGCCTCGGCGGCGGGCGCGCCGGGCTCTGCGGCCGGCGGCGTCGAGGCCGCGGGCCCGGCGGGGGACGGAGCGGCCGCGGGCGGGCGGTCGTCGTGCGCGCGCGGGGCGGCCGGCGTCTGGGCGGGCTCAGGCGGAGCGCCGGAGCAGGCCGCGGCGAGCGTCAGGGCGGGGAGGGAGAGGAGGAGGCGTCGCATGCCGGGCGTCATAGTCGAGATCGCGGCGAGAGGGCCAGGCGTCGCGCCCCGGAGCGACGCCGCGCCCGGCCGCGCCGCGGGCTCCTCCTCGCCGGCGCGCCCGCTCAGCCCTGCTTCGGCGCCCTCATCCGCGCCGGGTCCACGACCGCGTCCCGCGCCACCTTGCCGAACGCGATGACGCTCCGGTCGCCGTTCTTCTCCTCGATGACCACCCGCCGCACCGACCACAGCTCCGGCCCCGACGTCATCTCGAGGCTGCGCACGTGCTTCGCGACCTCCTCGGCCCGCGGCCGCGCCGCCAGCGTGATCCCGTCCGCGCGGCTCGGGATCGAGAGGTCGTAGCGCGCCCTGAGCTTCGCGAGGTCGCCGCCGAGCAGCACGAGCAGGTCCGAGAGCACCGCGCCGAAGCGCCCCGCCGCCCCCCGCCCCGCGCCCGCCGCGCCCTTCGGCGTCGCGAAGCCGAACCCCTCGGGCGTGATCCAGTAGGTGATCGCGTCCGGCGGCTTGAGCTCCCAGCGGAGCCGGTCCGGCAGGACCAGCGTCATCTCCCCGTCGCTCTTCACCGCCGTCGCGAGCAGCCCGATGCTCCGCTCCTGCGTGAACGGCGCGACCAGCGTCTTCACCGACGCGCGCGCCCTCGTGATCTCGGCGAGCGCGTCGCCCACCTCGTCCGCGCGCGCGCGGCCGGCGAGCGAGAGCGCGCCGCCGCACGCCGCGAGGCCCATCAGGAAAGATCGTCGCTGCATCCTCGTCCTCTTCCTTCAGACGGGCACGCCGCGCTCAGTCTGCAACCGGCTTCGGCGTGTTGGGCCCGCTCTCCGGCAGCGCCGGCTTCGCGATGTACTCCTTCGGGAGCTCGCCCGTCAGCGACTTGAGCCAGACCACGATCTGATGGACCTGGGCCTCGGCCAGATCCTTGCCGAGCTGGTGCTTCGCCATGAGCCGCACCGCCTCCTCCAGCGACGAGATGGACCCGTCGTGGAAGTACGGCGCCGTCGCGGCCACGTTGCGCAAGGTCGGCACCCGGAAGACCATGAAATCCGCCTGCTTCTTCGTGATCTCGAAGACGCCGCGGTCCATCGTGTCGGGCCACGACCGCACCAGGCCGAGCTTCTGGAACATCGTCGCCCCGACGTGCGGGCCGAAGTGGCACGTCACGCAGCCGACCTCGACGAAGGTGTTGAACCCCTCCTTCTCGGCGTTGGTCAGCGCGTCGCGCTCCCCCTCGAGGAACTGATCCCACCGCCCGCGCGTGAACAGCTTGCGCTCGAACGCGCCGATCGCCTTCGCCGTGTTGCCGACGGTCACGGGCCACGGGTCGTTCGGGAACGCCCTGCCGAACGCCTTCACGTAGTCGGGGATCGAGCGCAGCGTCGCCTCGAGCCGCACCGGCGTCATCGCCATCTCGCTCGGGTTCATCATCGGCCCGTTGGCCTGATCCTCGACGCTGTCGAAGCGCCCGTCCCACATGAGCGAGAAGAACCCCGCCGAGTTGTAGACGCTCGGCGTGTTGCGGCGGCCGCTCTGGTGGGCGTGCCCGATCGAGACCTTCGAGCCGTCGGCGCCGTAGCGGTCGAGCGGGTGGCACGAGTTGCACGACAGGTCGTGGTTCTTCGAGAGCCGCGTGTCGTAGAAGAGCATCCGGCCGAGGTGGATCTTCTCGTCCGTGAGCGGGTTGTTCGAGGACGTGACGACCGCCGGCAGCGGGTTGAAGCTCGCGAGCCGCTCCGGATCGATCTGCACGGCCGGCTCGGCCGGGGCCGACGCGGTCGCCCCCGGCGCGGCCGCGGTCCCGGCCGGGGCCACGGGCGCGGCCGGCGCGGCGCCGGCCGCGGTGGAGGGCGCGGCCGCCGTCGTCTTCTGCACGAGCCAGGCGCCGACGCCGGCGCCCGTCGCGGCGACCAGCGCCGCCGCCGCCACGAGCGGGGCCGCCTTGCTGCGGGGGCGCGCGGCCGCGGGCGGCGGCTCGCCCGCCACGATGATCGTCTTCTGGAACGGCACGGACGTGCCCGCGACCGTCCTCGACGAGGGCGGCCCGTCCGGCAGCCCGCGGATGACGGGGCTGCTGTGGCTCGGGTGCTGGCCGCTCTGGCCGAGGTGCTGGCCGCTCTGGCTCAGGTGCTGGCCGCTCTGGCTCAGGTGGCCTTGGCCGCTCTGCGAGAACGCCGTGACGTGCTCGGGCCAGCTGCGGGGCGTGGCCACGGGCGTGGGCGGGCGGCGGGTCGCGTGATCGCCGTGGTCCTGCCAGCTGCGGGGCGTGGCCACGGGGGTGGGCGGGCGCCGCGTCGGGTGATCGCCGTTGTCCGGCCAGCCGCGGGACGCGCTCCCGGGCGCGGGCGTGCGGGAGGTGTGGACGGGCGTCGGCGGGCGCCGCGTCGGCGCCTCGGGGTGCGCCGAGCGCGAGGGCGGCGGCATGTCGGCCTGCACCGACTCGGGCAGCGGCTGCAGCATGTCCTCCCGGATCGAGAAGCCGTGCGGCAGGAGGATCCGGCACTCCTCGAGCATCTCCTCCGCGCTCTGGAAGCGCAGGTTCCTGTCGATCTGGAGCGCGCGATGGACGATCTCGCCGACCTCGTAGGGGACCCAGGGCGCCAGGCTCTGGATGGGCGGCGCCGGCACCGAACAGATCGCGACGATGAGCTCGCCCAGCCCGCGCGAGTTCCGGTAGGGGGTGCGGCCGGCGAGCATCTTGAAGAGGACGATGCCGAGCGACCAGAGGTCGGTCCGGCCGTCGACGTCCTTCATGTTGCGCGCCTGCTCGGGCGACATGTAGATGGGCGAGCCGATCAGGTTGCTCGTGGCCGTGAGCTCCTGGTGGGACTCGAAGCTGTCGTCGGCCTGGATCTTGGCGACGCCGAAGTCGAGGAGCTTGACCGAGTAATCCCCCCCGTCGCGCCGGGTCAGGAACAGGTTGGCGGGCTTGATGTCGCGGTGGAGGACGCGCGCGTCGTGCGCCTTGATGAGGCCCATGCACGCCTGGGCCACGATGCAGAGCGCGAGCTCGGGCGACAGGGGGCCGAGCCGCCGGAGCAGCTGGTCGACGTCCTCCCCCGAGAGGAGCTCCATCACGAGGAAGGGCAGGCCGGTGGCCCGGTCCCTGCCGCTATCGAGCACGCTGGCGATGTGCTCGCTCTCGATCGCGCCGGCGGCCCTGGCCTCGCGCTCGAAGCGGGCCATCACCGCGTCGTCCTGCGCGAGCTTGCTGGTGATCACCTTGACGGCGACGCGGCGGCCGGTGCCGAGGTGCCGTGCCTCGTAGACTGCCCCCATCCCGCCCTCGCCGAGCAGCCCGAGGATGAGGTACCGTTGATCGAGGGTGGTGTTGATCAGGTTGATGTCCGTCATGGTCTGGTCGACCCGGTCGCCGCTCCGCTGCGGCGACCTTGCGCCCCGCATCGCATTGTCGGACGGAAGCTCCCGCTAGGCAATCTCGCGGTACGGGACCGCCGGACGAGAGGTGTCCTAGCCCCGGTGTACGGGCGTGGGAGAGGGGCCCTGTGAAACTGCGGCGAAACAGTTGCGCGCCGGGCTCGGCCATGTCTCAGGCGCGCCGCGGAGAGGACGGAAGCGGCGCGTCGACGGCGTTCGCCGCAGGACGGCGCGACCCGGACGGAGCGCCGTCCAGCCCGCCATGGGATGGACACGGCCCGGACGCAGCGCTGTTGCGCGGGCGCGGGGGGCGGCGTGGGGCTGTGGCGATCGGGCAAGGGAGGTTGCTTCGTTAAGTTGTTTGTCGTTGGGTGAAGATCGTTGGTTATTTAAGGAGCGTCGCGGCCGCCGCGCCCGACGAGCGACGCGGTCGTGCTTTCAGGGATCGCCCGGGTCGCGCTCGCGGTCCGCGGCGGAGGGGCCGGGGGCGTCGCTGCCGAGCTCGCCGCCCGCGTGGGGCGAGCCGGCGCGCTCCCAGGCGGCGTAGTCGCCGCTCGTGAGCAGCGGATCCTCGGGCAGGGCGACCGGCTCGGCGGTGTCGAGGGCGGGGTCGAACGCCGGGTCGAGCAGCCGCGCCAGGTCGAAGCGCAGGAAGCGGCCGGCGAGGTGGGGGCCCTCGCTGACCCAGAGGACGCGCGCCGTCGCGTCCATGACGACCGCGTGCGTCGCGATGAGGGCGTCGATCGCGCGCCGGTCGCCGAGCGGCAGCGGCGCGCCGCCGGGGCCGCGCCGGTCGCGCAGGACATCGACGGCGGCCTCGACGGTCGCGCCCTCGGGCAGCGCCGCGAGCCGCTCGTCGAGGCGGCGGCGGCGCGCGCGGGTCGAGGTCTCGGCCTGGACGCGGAGGTTGCGCGGGTCGCCGGCGAGCGGCCCCTCGAAGTGGTTGGTGAGCGGGACCTTGCCGCGGCCGCGGCGCGCGTGGAGCTTCGCGCCGGGCGCCCGCTCGGCGATCGCGACCTCGCCGGCCGCGTCGACGAGCATCACGAGGTGGGAGACCATCGGGGCGCGCGCCTCGAGGAGCGCGAGCGCCTCGTCGACGCCGCGCGCGCGGCCGAGCACCTCGCGCATCGTGTGCACGACCGGCTCGCCGGCGGCGCGCGGCTCGCCGGCGCGCCCGCCGTGGACGACGAGGGCGAGGCCGGCGGCGTTCATCCCGGTCACCGCGCCGACGAGGCCGGGCCAGGCCACCGAGGCGTACGGGATCTTGCCCTGCTCGTGGACGAGGAACACCGCCTTGCCCTCGTCGAAGACGGGCCCGGCCTCGAAGTCGAAGTTGCGGGCGAGCACCGCGTGCCCGCCCGCCGACGCGGCCCCGGTGAGGGCGAAGCTCGTGCAGCCGATGAGCGGGGAGTGCTCGAACGAGAGCGCGATGTCGTAGAGCGACTGGAGGAAGACGAAGCGGTGGTAGGTGGGGAGGACGCCGTCGAACGGGTCGGGCGAGAAGGCGCGGGCCTGGGCGGCGATCTCGCGCCGCGCGCCGTCGCTCATGCCCTCGTCGACGCCGCGGAACTCGAGGCGCGAGAGGTCCATGATGAGCCACCGGAGCGGGGCGACGGGCACGTAGCGGCGGAACTGCTCGTAGAGGGTGCCCTCGTTCTGGACCATCTCCGGGTAGAAGAGCCGGCCGTGCTGGTGGCCGATCTCCTCGGGCGTCCCGGCGAGGCGCGCCTCGAGGATGCGGCCGCGGCGGCGCGCGTAGGCGGGGCCGAGCACGCGCAGGCCCGCGGGACCTGCGGCGGGCTCGCCGGAGGCGGCGCGGATCGGCGGCGGCTCGATCCGCGTCGCGGCGGCGATGCCGAGGTGGGCGAGGACCGGCGCGGCGAGGAGCGCGGCGGCGGCGATGAGCTTGCGGCGGTGGCGGGCGAGGCGCGAGGGGCGTGGGGGCGCGGTCGCGCTGGCGGCGGGGGCCGCGGTGGCGGCGGGGGCCGCGCTGGAGCCGGCTGGGTCCGTCACGCGTTCCAGAGCGCTGGCCCCGGGTCAGGGAGGCGCGGCCGTCGGCTGCGACGGGTGGGGGTCGATCTCGGCGGCGAGGGCGCTCGCCACGGCGGAGCGGCGCGCGGCCGCGGGCGGCGTCGGCGCGGCGGGCACGTGGCGGAGGCCGCGCGTGAGCGCGAGCGTCGCCACCACGCGGCCCACGATCCGCGCCGGATCGCGCACGCTGTCGAAGTGGGTGAGCCGCTCCTCCTCGGGCGGGTAGATGACCCGGGTCGGCACCTCGACGATGCGGACATCGGCGGCGACGGCGCGCAGGAGGATCTCCGCCTCGAAGGCGTAGCCGTCGTCGCGCGCGCCGAGCGACAGCGTCGTCCGGAGCGGGTAGCGGCGCAGGCCGCACTGCGTGTCGGCGAAGGGGCGGCCGGCGAAGAGCGAGAGGAAGAAGTTCGAGATGCGGTTCGAGATCTGGTTGGCGCGCGGCGCGCCGGCCGACGCGAGATCCCGGATGCCGAGGACCAGCGCCTCGGGATCGGCGTCGGCCTCGATGAGGCGCCGCGCCTCCTCGGGCGGGTGCTGGCCGTCGGCGTCGATCGTGATCGCCACGTCGAAGCCGGCGGCGAGGGCGAGCTCCATCCCGGTGCGCAGGGCGGCGCCCTTGCCCTGGTTCTCGGGGTGGATGAGCACGGTGGCGCCGGCCGCGCGCGCGCGCTCGGCCGTGCGGTCGCTCGAGCCGTCGTCCACGACGAAGACCGCGCCGCCCAGGCCGTTGACCCGGAGCGCCTCCCGTGTGACGTCCCCCACGTTGCGCTCGGCCTGGTAGGCGGGAATGATGGCGCAGATCCGCATGAAGCAGAGCGCGATTACCATGGTGTGCCCTGGATGAACAGCGGCAGGCGCGATCCGTCCGCTGCGTCCGCGTCGCCACGCCCGAGCCTGCTCCGCCGCCGGCCCCAGTTCCGTCGCGTCTGGCTGAGCGAGATCGTCTCGCTCCTGGGCGACTGGATGAGCTTCGTCGCCGTGAGCTTGCTCGCGCTGGGCGGCGAGGGGGGCGGGGTCGTGGCGCTCGCGCTGGTGATGGTCGGGCATCACCTCCCGAACGCGCTGTTCGCGCCGGTGGCGGGCGTGCTCGCGGACCGGCTCGATCGGCGGTGGCTGCTGGTCGCGACGAGCGTGGTGCAGGGCGCGCTCACGGTCGCGATGCTCGGCGCCGCGGTGCTGGGCAGCGTGGTGGCGGTGCAGGTGCTCGTCTTCGCCCGCGCGTCGGTGGGGGCGCTGCGCCTGCCGGCGCAGAGCGCGGTCTTGCGCCACGTGGTGGAGGAGGACGAGCTCCTCGAGGCGAACGCGATCGCGTCGGCGACGTGGAGCGTGATGTTCGCGGTCGGGATGGCGGCCGGCGGCCTGATCGCGTCGCTCGGCCCCGCGGCGGCGCTCGCCCTGGACGCGGCGTCGTTCGGCCTGTCGGCGCTGTTCCTCTGGGGGCTGCCGCCGATGGTGGCCGAGGGGCGGCCGGCGGAGGGCGGCGTGCTCTCGGCGCTCGCGTCGGTGCGCCGGGACATCGCGCTCGCGTGGAAGCACGCGTGGGATCGGCCGCCGCTGCTCGACGCGGTGCTCGCGAAGACGCCGGTCCACCTGGCCAACGGCGGGGCGCTGCTCTTGCTGAACCTTGTCGCGGCGGAGCGCGCGTTCGCGGGCACGGCCGCGCTCACGCTGGGGGTGCTCCAGTGCGTGCGCGGCGCGGGGACCGGGGTCGGCCCGCTGGTCGGCGTCGCGCTGGTCCGCCGCGGGCTGCGGGGCGAGCTCGCCGCGACCGGGGCCGCCTGGATGACGTTCGCGGCGATCGCGGCGTTCTCGGTGACGGGGCACGCGGCGGCGCTGATCGCGGTGGCGCTCGTGTGGGGGCTCGGCAGCGGCGCGAACTGGGTGCTGTCGAGCGCGGAGATCCAGCGGCTGTCGCCGGACCGCTTCGTCGGCCGGCTGTCGGCGATCGACAACCTGGTGCTCACGGTCGGCCTGTGCGCGACGTCGCTCGGCGGGGCGGTGCTCGTCGAGCGGGTCGGGGTGCCCGGGGTGGCGGCGTGGCTGGGGCTCGGGGCCGGCGTGGTCGCGTGGCTCGGGTCGCAGTGGATGCTGCGCCGGCGGGCCGCGGCGGTGCGCGGGCAGGGCGCGGCGGAGGCCGCGGCGGAGACGGAGGCGCTTTCCTTGCGGCACGGGACGGAGCGCAGGTAGCTTGCCGAGTCGATGATCCCGGACGTGTGGGCGCCGCTGCGCGGTCTCTCGGTGGGCCGCTGCGACGATGAGGGCCTCATCAACGGAACGTGGTTGGCCGGCCTGGCCGGCGGTGGCCCGCCGCGGTTCGTGGTGCAGCGGGTGAGCCCGATCTTCGCCCCGGAGGTCCACGATGACATCGAGGCGGTGACCGCGCACCTGGCGCGCCGGGGCCTCGCGACGCCGCGGCTGCTGCGCGCGGAGGACGGCGCGCTCTGGGCGCGGGACGGCGCGGGCGCGGTGTGGCGGGTGATGGACTTCGTCCCTGGCCGCACGCACCACCGGGTCGGCTCGCTCGCGCTGGCGCGCGCGGCGGGGGCGCTCGTGGCGCGGTTCCACCGGGCGGTGGACGATCTCGAGCACGCGTACCGCCACGTGCGCGCCGGCGCGCACGACACCGCGCTGCACATGGAGCGGCTGGACGGCGCGGCGACCGGAGGGGAGGGGAGGCGGCAGGCGGACGCGATCCTCGACGCGTGGCGCACGTGGCAGGGGCGGCTGGATCTGCCGCTGCGGCACTGCCACGGCGACCTGAAGATCTCGAATCTGCGCTTCTCCGAGGCGGGGGAGGGGATCTGCCTGCTCGATCTGGACACGCTCGCGCTGCAGCCGATCGACGTGGAGCTCGGCGACGCGTGGCGATCGTGGTGCAACCCGGTCGGGGAGGACGCGACCGACGCGCGGTTCGATCTGGAGGTGTTCGCCGCCGCGGCGGCGGGCTACCGCGCGGTGCGGCCGTTCGGCGCGGAGGAGCGGGAGGCGCTCGCGGACGCGGTGGAGCGGATCGCGCTGGAGCTCGCGGCGCGGTTCTGCCGGGACGCGTTCGAGGACCGGTACTTCGGCTGGGACCCGGCGCGGTTCCCGACGCGGGTCGCGCACAACCTCCAGCGGGCGGCGGGGCAGCTCGCGCTGGCGCGCTCGGCGCGGCGGCAGCGCGGGGAGATCGCGCGGCTGCTCGCGGGCGGGTGACACGGGTCCGCGCCCGTCGGCCCGGACCTCGACCGCACCGCCCGGCGATCGCCCAGATCACCCGGGGGTGATCTCCCGGATCACCCGAGCGCGCGCGCGCGACCCCGTTTCCGCGTCGATCCGACCTCGGTGTTGGTCGCCATTGAATTTGTTGACCTCCACGGACCGGCACGGACGCTGCAAGTCGCAGCGACACGAGCGAAGCACGCGAGTCGCCGTGGAAACCAGAGGAGGACGCATGGATCGGAGAGACGGTTGCGCAGCGCTGCTGACCTGGGCTTGCCTCGGCGCCCTCGCGGGGTGCATCACGGCGGCCGACGCGCCAGGAGGCGCGGAGGACACGATGAGCCAGGAGCTCGCCGAGGTGTCCTACAGCCCCGGCGCGGGGTGGAACCTCGTGTGGTCGGACGAGTTCGATGGTTCGAGCCTGAACACGGCGAACTGGAACGTGCTCACGAGCAACTACGATCCGGTCACCAACAATTGCAACTTTGGCACCGGAGAGCTCGAGTACCCGCGCGCCGCGAACGTCGCCGTCCGCGATGGCAAGCTGATCATCTCCGCGCAGCGCACGAGCGACAACCCGGCCGCGCCCCAGTGTACCGGGTACGGTGGGCGCTCCTTCTATTCCGGTCGCATCCACACGAAGGGCAAGGTCGAGCGGCGGTACGGCAAGATCTCCGCGAGCATCAAGGTGCCCTCCGGCTACGGGATGTGGCCGGCGTTCTGGACGCTGGGCGCCAACATCGACTCCGGCGCCAACGCGTGGCCTCGCTCGGGCGAGATCGACATCCTCGAATGGAGATCCACCGAGCCCACCTGGATGCAGTCCGCGACCCACTGGTGGAACAATGGACAGGCGGACTGGGGGACCGGGGCGAACCGCGGCGCGAGCCTCGCCGACTCCTTCCACGTCTACGAGGTCGAGTGGTCGTCGAGCAGCATGATCTTCAGGCTCGACGGCAGCGTCGTGGCCAACAACACGTATTACCACAACGAGGCGGAGTTCCAGCAGAACCACTACATCCTCTTGAACCTCGCCATCGGCGGCAACTGGTACGGCAACCCGAGCCCCGCGAGCATCGATTTGCCGTCGGGCACCACGAAGACCATGGAGGTCGAGTGGGTGCGCTGGTACCAGCAGGGCGGCGGCGGCGGCGGCGGCTCGAGCGGCATCTCGCTCACCAACCCGAGCTTCGAGTCCGGGATGACCGGCTGGACCAACTGGAGCCCGAACGGCACCGGGGCAGCGGGCTTCAGCGAGACGTACAACGGCGCGCAGTCCGGCTCTTACCACCTCACCCACTGGACCAACGGCTCTCCGTTCGAGGTGTGGACGTACCAGACGCGCTCGGGGCTCGCGGCGGGCGACTACAAGGTCCGAGCGTGGGTGAAGAAAGGCGGCAGCTACGATTTCAGCCGGCTCCAGGCGAAGACGTGCGGCTCGTGCTCACCTACCTACACGACGATCGGGACCTACGGGGCCTGGACGCAGATCGAGACGCCGGCCATCCATGTCACCGGCGGCTATCTGGAGTTCGGCTTCCACACGAAGGCCACCACCGGCAACCCGGCCAACTTCATCCACATGGATAGCGTCGAGCTGATCCGCCTCTGACGGCCCAGCGCTGCCGTCACAGGTCCGCCACGGCGTAGGTCATCACCGGCTGCACGCGGCCTTTGACCGTGATTTCGCTGATGGGGCGCGTGTCGAAACGATCCTTCACGAGGCGGTGCGTGTCCTCGCTGAGGAGGACGCTCACGCCGAGCTCCTTCGTCGCGCTCTCCAGGCGCGAGGCGAGGTTCACGGCGTCGCCGATGACCGTGTACTCCATCCGCGCTTCGCTGCCGATGTTCCCCGCGACGACCTCGCCGGTGTGGATCCCGACACCGGTCTTGAGCGCCGGGGTGCCCCGCTCGGCGAGGCGCTCGTTGAAGCGCGCGAGCGCGGCGCGCATGCGGATGGCGGCGCGCACGGCGCGCACGGCGTCGTCGGGCCTGGGGACGGGCGCGCCGAACACCGCCATGATCGCGTCGCCGATGTACTTGTCGACGACCCCGCCCTCGTCGAGGATGATGGCCACCATCTCGGTGAAATACTCGTTCAGGAGCCCCACGAGCTCATGGGCGTTCATCCGCTCGCTGATGGTCGTGAAGCTCCGGATATCGGAGAAGAGGATCGAGACGGTGAGCGTCTCGCCGCCGAGCTGCACTTTGCCGGCGAGCAGGTGCTCGAGCACGGCCTCGGTCATGTACTTGCCGAAGGTGGTGCGGAGCTTGTCGCGCTCCTTGAGGCCGTCGACCATCGAGTTGAAGCCGGCGGCGAGGTCCTCCAGCTCGTCGCCGGTCTTCACCCCCTCCACGTGGACGTACTGCTGTTGCTCGAGCTGCTTGAGGGCCACGTTCACGCGGGAGAGCGCGCGCGACATCGTGCTCGCGAGGCGCGCGCCGAGGATCAGCGAGACGAGCGCCGCGAGGGTGAGCACGCCGGCCGCGAGCATCAGGTTCTGGCGCACGATCTTCCGGACGTCGCTCACGTCGAGCGCCATGACGATCGAGAAATCGCCGGCCTTGCCCCGCAGCGAGCGGGGCGCGAAACGGGAGAGGGCCCACAGCGAGCTGGCGTCCTCGACGATCGTGGGGTGGGTCTCGTCGCCGATGGAGGCGCCGTGGAGCAGCCCGGTCGGGAAGCGCGCCGTGCCCGTGATCCTCTTGCCCGACGGATCGACGAGCGCGATCTCCACGCCGAGCTTCGTCGCCGCCTCGTCGAAGTAGGTGTGGTCGATGGGGATGCAGGCGAGCAGCGATCCGGCGTCGCTCCTCGCGCGCTGGGCGACCATGTACGCGGGCGGCGCGCCTTGCTGTCCGTCGCATCCGTGGACGAGCACGTCCCGGAGGTCCTCCATCTCGTCGAGGTTCGAGAGGCCCTCGGCGAGCCCGGGGAGCTCGTCCGTGCTCGCCGGCGGCGCGTCGAGCCCTCGCGCGGCGACAAGGTCGCCGAGCTCGTCGAAAGCGGCGATGGCGACGTTGGGATGAGCGGCGATGACGGCCTCGAGCGCCGTCCCCACGGCCGCCTCGTCGCGGAGCCGGAGGCCGTCGACGAGCTCGCGCGTACGGGAGGCCTGGCGCGCGCTCGTCGAGATGGCGCGCTGCTGCTGCCGGAGCTCGAGGCGGAAGTTGCGGATCGCCTGCGGGACGCGCTCGCTGATCTGCGCGAGGAGCTGCCGGTGCATCACCCAGGACAGCACGGGGAGGGCCGCGAGGGTCGCGAGCGAGGAGAGCGCGACGAGGACGGTGAGCTTGGCGCGGACGGTGCCGAGGCGGAACATGAAGGGCTTCATCAAAGCAAATTTCTATTCGGCATTCATCGGGAGGCCGCCAACCCCTGAACGGGCACGAGCAGCCCTGCCGACACGAGATCATCGAACTGTTTCCCGAGCGCGAGGGCGAACAGCCGGTCCTCGATGAGCACGCCCGCCTCGATGTTCTCCTGCTGGGCGACCATCGAGGTGTTGGCCGACGTGACGAAGGCGATCTCATCGTCGATGACGATGCATTTGGCGTGGAAGCTGATTCTCTCGTCATCGATGGTACGCGGGTCATGGAAGACCTCGGGGACGCGTGCGCCCCGCCAGTGCCACTTACGGAAACGCTGGACGAAGCGCGCTTCGTACGCTTCGCGCGTGCGCGGCCCCGAGAGGCCATCGTCGCCGACCGTGAGGTCGAAGAACATCCGGACGCGCAACGCCGGGATTTCCGCCATCCTCGCGGCGAGCGGCGCAAACAGCGTCGCTCCTCCTCCGAGGCTGTAACTCGAGACGAGCACCGACCTCCGCGCCCGGGCGAAGAGCTCGGCGACGACCACCTTTGTATCGCGCGACGACGCGCCCACGCGCTCCGGTCCCGTCCACACCAGCTCCACCTTGGGCGCGCGCGCCATCGTGGCGGCCCGCTCCGCGACAACGAGGCGGCACATGGCGGCGAGCGCGGCCTCGCTCCCCGCCGTCTGCCGCAGCGCCTCCAACGCCCGCACTGCGCCCGCCGACGTCGTGAAGGCGCGCAGCCCGAATCTCGTGAGCGGGCCGCGCACATGGCCCGCCTCGAGCGCGTCGGCGAGCTGGAGCAGCGTCTCGCTGGGGATCTCGAGCGGCTCCATCACGCCTCCGTGAAGAAGGCAGCGCCGGAGTCCTCCACCGTGTCCACGACCAGCGATCGATCGAGCAGCTCGTTCGACCACTCGCACGACGGCTCCGAGATGAGCAGGCAGCCGTGGCACGCGGCGCCGTGGAGGAACCGCTCCTCGTGCGCGTCGTCCGGGTGATGCTGCGCGCACACCGGGTCGTTCGAGCAGAGCTTGCCGAGGTCGAGCGCCGCGTCGAGGTGGTGAGCGAGCTTCTTGCCCACCTGCACGAGGCCGCCCAGGGTCCCCTCGGCGTCGGGCGTGCCGGTGAACAGCAAGATGCCGCAGCGGTCCCCGTCGAGATAGATGCGCTCGCGGATCGAGCTGGCCGCGTAGCCGCACTCGAGCGAGACGGCCGTGAGCAAGAGGTGCGACAGCGAGTGCAGCATCACGTAGGTCACGCCTGGAAACCGTGCGTTCTTGGCCTGGCGGCGCTTCTTCCAGGCCTCGAACCCCGCGATGAGCTGCGTCTCCCGCGCCTTGACCTGAGGCCGCCTGTCGCGCCAACTGGCGATCGCGCCGGGGTCGAGCGCCAGGAAGATGCCCTCTCCTCGGTTCTCCACGGCGGGCAGCCAGGTCACCTCGCGCGCCAGCGGCGCCGTGCGCACGCCGAGCGACAGCTCGTAGTCGACGTCGCGCGCCGGCGCCTCGAAGCGCGTGAACCCGAGCTGGACGATCACCTCGCGCATCCGGTGAACGAGGACCACCCGCGAGATGGAACGCATGGCGCCGCGCCGCGCGGGATCGAGCGACAGCGCATGGGCGAAGAAATCCTGTTTATCAGGCGTGTCCTCGCCGGCCGACTCCGGAATCGTGAGGAACGTATCGAGCTCGGCCGCCTTGATCCCGCGCCGCTCCTCGCCCGTCCCCGACCGCTTGCGCTGCACCTCGGCCCACAGCTCGGGCGCGCTGAAGCGGTCGCGCAGGTGCTTGTACCTGGCCTTCTTCAGCTCGCGTGCGACGTCCTCCTCGCCCTCGGCCGACTCCAGATCTCCCCACGCCGCCTCGATCGCCTCGCGGAGCGCCTGCTTGGTCGCATCGGTGGGGATCGAGATCGCGCTCACGTTCTGCGGGAAATACGCGTTGGTCGCCGAGCGGACGAGGAGCTTGTTCCGGACCGGCTTCCCTTGCTCGTCGACGCAAGCGGGCTTTTCCCCGTCCCCCGGCGCCGCGTCGGCGAGCCAGGGCGTTTCCCCCCAGCAAGGCCCCAGGGGCGATTGCTCGCCCTTGAGCGTCGCGTCGACGAGCGAGCGGCTCGCCTTGCAGGCGCAGCGCACCATGATGTCGGCGAGATCGCCGCTCGTCCCGCGCTCGTCCAGGAAGAGCTCGCGCGTGCAGTCGGTGCGGCCTCCGTGGGCAAATCCACGCCAGTCGATGTCGCCGATGTGACCGTTCGGGCAGGCCCGGACGAACCGGATCGGGACGACCTTGCCGTAGCTGCCGCGCTCGATCGCCCTCCGGTGGAGCAGGCGGCGGGATCGGAAGCCGCCCTCGCCGGCCCGGCCCTCCGGCGGCTGCTCGATGAACCACTCCGGAAACTCGAAGGCCGTGATGCCGCGCGCCGGCGCGTCGAGCGCGTCCGGGCTCGACGGCGGCGCGAAGAGCCGCAAGCGGGGGTTCTGCTCGCGCGCCCGGAGGGCGGCCTCGAGCCGCTCCTCGAAGACCTGCTGAAAACCCTCCTTGTCCGGATCCCCCCACGACTCGAGCCCACCCATGATGGCGGCGTGCTTCGGGAAATCGACGAGCGCGCCGGGCCCGAAGGTCGTCAGCACCTGGCTCCGGCGTACCTGGCCCTCGGGGCGGATTCTCGCCTTGGGGGATCCGCTCGAACGCGGCTTGCGCGCTGCCATCAGCCGTCCTCCTGCCGGCGTCCGCCGGGCTTTCTCAGGTACACATCCACGCCGGGCTCGACGTCACGCAGCGAGCGCTGCGCCTTGAACTTGCGCAGATCGCGATCGTCCGGCTCGGGCTCGAGCGGATCGCGCAGCAGGTTCGGGTGGGCGGGCTCCTCGCGCTGGTACTGGAGGCTGGCGCTGACGGCGTGGTTCTTCTCGACCGTGCGCTGCCAGGAGTCGAGGAGATCGCTCGTCCGCTTCTCCACCCTGCGCCCGATCTCGGCGGCCTCGTTCGCGTCGACGTGCGCCTGCTCCGCACGCGCGCCCAGGCGCCGCGGGATGCGGCTCACGTGGTCGCGCAGCGCGCCCTTGCCGATCGCCTCGGCCCCGCGCGGCGGTGTCAGCTCCGAGATGCCGAGGCGCGCGAGCGCCACGGTGACGGCCGCGATCCCGCGGTCGATCGCGCGCGGCGAGAACGGGGTGACGCTCGTCGCCTCGACCGCGCGGTAGAACGACGCGTGGTACGCGTTGAACCGCTCGAAGTGTGAGCGGTCCCGCGGCTTGTGGCAGTTGAGCAGCGTGACGACGAGCCCCGGCCTCCTGTCGTCGCGGCCGACGCGGCTCGTCGCCTGGATGTACTCGGCGGTCGTCTTGGGCTGTCCGAACACGACCATCAGGCCCAATCGCTGGATGTCGAGGCCGACGGAGATCATGTTCGTCGCGAGCGCGACATCGACGTGCTCGGACCTGTCCATCGTGCACGCGAGGCGGTCCTTCGCGTTCGCGACGCGGTGCGTCGGCTCGCGGCTGGTGAGCTCGACCGGCTCGCCGAGCGAGCGCGCCGCGAAGTCGCCGGCCTCCTCTCCGACGCGCCGGCGCGTCTCGTAGCCGCGGACGCGGGAGGTGACCTCGTCCTCCACGATCCGGCGGCTCCCGCCGAGCTCGCGCAGGCTGTTGAAGTATCCGACCAGCGTCGTGTACGGGTCGGCGGCGAGCCCGGACTCGTCGTACGCCCTCTTTCCGGCCGCGAGGAGCGCGAGGTAGACGCGCAGCAGGGCCACCTTCACGCTCCGGCCGGGGGCGGCGACACCCACGTACTTCCGCGCGTGCCGCTCGGTCGCGGCCACCGTGCGCGCGAAGAACGAGTCGCGGCGATCCGGGCCGGGGGGCGGGAAGATCGTGACCGCGGAGCGGCCGAACAGGGCCTTGATCTGCGCCTCCGCGCGCCGCACGGTCGCGGTCGAGGCGACGATCTTCGGCCCGAACGCCTTGCCGGCCGCCGGGCGCTCGCAGAGCACGTCGATCGCCGTCTCGTAGAGCCCGACCATGGTTCCGAGCGGGCCCGAGATGAGGTGGAGCTCGTCCTGGATCACGAGGTCGGGCGGCGCGAGCTGCCCCCCCTCGATCGGGCGCCCGATCCCGGGATCGCAGGGGCCGTAGAACCCGGCCTTGTCGTGCCGGTCGACCCTGCCGAACAGCGCGCCCGTCCGGCCGACCCACGGCAGCTGCGCGAACTTGTCGACGGTCGCGATGAGGAAGCACGGCAGCCGCCGGTAAATCGGCTCATCGACGGTCAGCATCGGGAGCGCGCGCTCGCCGGAGAACGCGCAGTCGCGGTTCGCGCAGTAGACCTCGAGGTTCTGCGGGCGGGCCGGGGTCGGCGTCAGCCGGAACGAGCTTGGGACGAACTTCCTGTCGCACCAGGGGCACTTCTCGATCGGGATCGGCGAAGGGTTCCTGTCCGAGGCCTGCTGGTACGCGTTGACCTTCATCCGCGCCGTCGTCGGGTCATAATCCTTCTCGGAGCCCATCCGGTTCGGGGTCGCGCCCTTGCCGACCCAGAGGCCGATCTCGAAGGGCCACGCGCCGAGCCGCGCGTCTCCCTGCTTGGCGCGCTCCTGCCGCTCGAGCTCGAGGGCGCACACCAGCGCCGCGGCGCGGCCGAGCTGGTCGAGCGTCAGCAGCCGCAGCGTGTAGCGCATCACCACGCTGACGCCCGCCCCCGCGACCCCGCCGTTCCGCAGCCGGCGCAGGACCAGGGTGAACGCCGCGAGCCCGAGGTAGGCCTCGGTCTTGCCGCCGCCGGTCGGGAAGAAGAGCAGGTCGATGACGGCGCGGTCGTGGTGCGCCGGCTCGTGGATCGCGCGGAGGTTGATCAGCAAGAACGCGAGCTGAAACGGCCGCCACGTGGGCGGACCGTTCTTCTTCTCGGTGTCGCGCGCCCGCGCGGCCCGCGCCATCGCCCGGTTCGCGAGGCGGAAGGCCAGGAAGACGTCGTCGTCGTCCAGCGCGGCCAGGCCGTCGATCATCCGGCGCCGCACCGTCTCGGCCGCGTCGAGCAGCCCGGCCAGCACCTCGCGCTGGTGCTCGCCGACCGGCGTCCTCGCCTGGTCCGCGATCCACGCCGCGTACCTGGCCGGGAGCTCCTCGAGCATCGCCCGCACCTCGGCCGCCGACCCGGCGTCGGCGAGCGCCTCCATCCCGAGCTGGACCCCGGGGACGTCGCCGGGCACGACCTTCTCGACCTCCGCGGTCGGCAGCCAGGTGGTCCACACGCGCCTGCACGCCTGCCCCTCGACGACCTCGGCCTCGGCCGCGACCCCGTGCCCCACCGCGTGCTCGTAGACGTTGCGGTACTGGAGCTCCGCGATCTGCTCGTCGGGATCGTCCCCGTCCTGCCCTCGGACGTTCGGGCGCGGGAGGAACTGCTCCTCGGTGTGGAGCTCGAGCCTCGCCTGGAAGAGGAACGCCTGGTCCTTGGGCGCGCGCTCGGAGAGCTCCTTGTCGTTCACGAGGAACGCCGAGACCGCGCGCGCCCCCTTCTCGACGCCGGTGCCCTCCGGCACGCGCCGCACCGAGACGACGAGGTTCACGCCGTCGGCGAGCGGGTACGCCACCTTCCCGGTCGCCGGGATCGCGAGCGTCTGCGCGAACTCCCGGGGCGACCGCCGCCAGCGCTCCGGCGGGCGCGCGGCCGCCTGCGGCTCCGCGCCCTCTCCCTGCGGCATGGGACGGACCGACCCCTCCTCGCGCGCGTACTCGCCCCATGTAGCCCGCACCGACAGGGCGCGGGTCGCCGCCGGGACGAGCACGCTCAGGCCGATCGACGACGGGAAGAACGCCTTGCGCGCCGACGCGACCTCCGGGGGCGCCGCGTCGTCCCCGTCCTCGCCGTCCACGCTCGCGAGCTCCTCGTCCGGCTCCGGATCCTCGCGCACCTCGATGGGCGCCTCGCGCGGCACCAGGAACCCGGTCAGATACCAGCGGGACGGCGCCACCGAGAGCACCTCGTGCGGCGCGGCCCCCACGAGGTCGCGCCCGAGGACCTCCACGAGATGATCGCGGACCTGCACCGGCTCGGTGCGCTTCGTCCCTTCCGTCGTCGCCATCGGCGTCCTCCTCGTCGTCCCCCGGCGCCATCGCGCGGCGCGCCACCGCCGGCCCGCGCTCCCGCTCGTCCCCCGGTGCGTACGCGGTCGAGCTCGATTCGAGCCCTCCTCGCGAACCCACGGAATGGAGCCAGGATCCGCAGAATAGGAAGTACTAGGGGATTCACCCGAGTTATGTCCACCGGAAAGCCCGCGCCCCGGCGCCGCCGCCCGCGGTCCGGAGCGCGGGCTCGAACGACGTTGAAGCCCGGGGCGAGGTCCCGTTGATTTTCAGGTTCGAAACGCGCGTCGTGCCGGTCCCCACGACCCGGTGGTTCGGAGAACGCCTCGACCAGAAGCGCGGGGGCTGGATCTTCGGGCCGATGGGTACGGGGAAGTCGCACGCCGTGCGCATGGCGGTGCGCGACGGCATCCGGCTCGACGTGGCCTCGGGCCCATGCCACCCCCGGCGAGTGGCCCATCCGGCTCGAGGAGACCCATAGCGGTTATCGCAACTGGCCCACCCTGGTGGCTTGTCTCCGGGGGGACGTTCAAGCGAACCTCAAGGTTATGGCACGCACGGCCCCGGTCCCGAACATCCCGGCCATTCCCGGCATGAACCCCGGCGTCTTCGTGATGGGCGGCGGTGGCGGCGGGGGAGGAGCGGGAGGACCTGGCGGCGGCGCTGGAGCGGGCCGGCAGGGCGCGGGAGGCGGGAGCGGCGGGAACCAGGCGCAGGGCGGCGGCAAGGGCGCCCCGGATCCGCAGCGCTATCCGCTCTGCGGCACGAAGTCGCACCCGGTCGACGTCGCCACGGGGCGCGCGTTCACCCACCCGATCCTCATCGTCGAGCTGCCCGGCCCCTTGCCGCTGCAGTTGACGCGCAGCTACAGCTCCCACGCGCACCGCCGCGACGTCGGCCTCGGGTGGGGATGGGCCCACAGCCTCGGCTGGCGCATCGAGGAGCGCCGCCGCTCCGTCGACGTCTGGACGGACCAGGGCACGCGCGTCTCCTTCCCGAAGTCGCTGCGTGCGGGCGACGACGTGGTCTCCTCATTCGGCTTCCGCCTCCGCCGCGAGCCGTGGGGCTATGTCGTCGACCCGAACGATGGTCGACTCTACGCCTTCTCGGAGAAGCTCGGCGAGCACCTCTACCTGCTCACGGCGATCGAGGACAGGAACAAGAACCGTATCGCGCTCGTGTACGAGGACGGCCAGCTCGTCGAGGTGACGGACAGCGCCGGCCGGAAGCTCCGCGTGCGCAGGGACGGCGCTGGGCACATCGCCTCGATCGAGGTGAAGAACGCGCTGGAGCAGGGGCGGTGGATCGCCCTGGAGAGATACGATTACGACCCGCGCGGGCGGCTCGTCGGGGCGACCGACGCCGACGGCTTCTCCGCGCGCTACGAGTACGACGACGAGGCCCGGCTCACCGCCGACGTCGATCGGGCCGGCCTCTGCTTCCATTTCGTGTACGACGCCCAGGGGCGGTGCATCGAGTCCTGGGGCGACTACCTGTCCAGCCCCGATCCGAGCCTGGACCCGGACGTGCCCTCGGTGCTCGCGTCGGGCCGCCACCCCGCAAGGGGCGTCCACCACTGCGTCTTCGAGTACCTCGACGAGGACTACACGCACGTCATCGACTCGACGCACGTCGGGCATTTCGCGCACAACGCGCTCGGCCTGCTCACCATGGCGCACGACGCCGGGCCGTCGCCCGTGCGCGCCGTGTACGACGCGCGAGGGTTCCTCGCCGTCCTCGAGCATCCGGACGGCGGCTTCGAGCGCTTCGAGCGCGACGGGCGCGGGAACCTGCTCGGCTACACGAACCAGCTCGGCGCCCGCACGTCGATCGTCCGGGATGAGGCGGGCTCCCCCGTCGAGATCACCGACCCGCTCGGCGGGATGACCCAGATCTTCCGCGACGCGCGGGGCAACCCGGAGCACATCGCGAATCCGCTAAGGCAGACAACCACCTACCGCCACGACGAGCGGGGCTTGCTGCGCGAGCGGATCGATCCGAACGGCGCCAGGACATCGTACCAGTACGACGCGCAGGGCAACCTGACCGCGGTCGCGCCGCCGAACGGCGCGGTGTGGCGTTTCCGGTACGACGCGCTCGGCCGCGTCACGGGGCGCACCGATCCGGCGGGCGCAGAGACGCGCTTCGTCTACTCCGATCGCGGCGACCTCATCGAGGTGATCGACGCCCAGGGAGGCGTCTCCAGGTATCAGTACGACGGGGAGCGGCACCTCGTGCGGGCCCAGAACCCGAGCGGGCATGTCACCGAATGGGGGTGGGGCGGGTATCACCGGCTCTGCTGGCGCAAGGACGCGAACGGGCACGTGGCCCGCCTGCTTTACAACCGCGAGGGCGAGCTCACCACGGTCGTGAACGAGCTCGGGGAGAAGCACCAGCTTCTTTACGATATCTATGGTCGGTTGATCGAGGAGCGCACGTTCGACGGGCGCGTGCTGCGCTATCGCCTCGAGGCGGCGGGGCGCCCGACGCGGGTCACGACGGGCGGGTCGATGGCGGCCGAGGCGGCGGGGCCGGCCGCGCATACCGATCTCACGTACGATCTGGCGGGGCGCCTCGTCCAGCGGACGACCGAGGCGGGCGACGAGCATTTCGAATATGACATGCTCGGCAACTTGGTCGAGGCGCGCTGGCCCGGCGGGCGCATCGAGCTCGCGAGGGATCCGCTCGGCCGGATCGTCAAGGAGACCCAGGTCCTGGGGGGCGAGGCGCACGCAATCGAGGCGCGGTACGACGCTTTGGGCAACCGGATCTCGCGGCGCACCACGCTCGGGCACAGCGAGGCGATCGCGCGCGACGCGATGGGCTCGCGCGTGCGCACGGTGCTGGACGACGCGGCGTTGATCGAGCACGGGCTGGATCCGCTCGGACGCGAGGTCTTCCGGCGCCTCCCGGGCGGCGGTGCCATCGGAACCTCGTACGACCCGCTGGGCCGCCTGTCGCAGCAGCGCGTCACGCGCCCGGCGGAGCGCCCATCGACCGCGCCGGGCCACCCGGCGTGGGTGGGCGAGCTGCCCGACGCCGTCGTGGCGGTGATGAGCTACCACCACGACCCGACCGGCGAGCTCGTGGCGCGGAGCGGCGGCGCGCGCGGCGCGACGGAGCTCCGCTACGACCCCGTGGGCCAGCTGCTCGCGATGACGCCCGAGGTGGGGCGGCGCGAGGTGTTCCGGTACGATCCGGCGGGCAACCTGCACGAAGGAGACGGCGCTCCGGAGCGCAGGTACGGCAGGGGCGGCAAGCTCCTCCGGAAGGGAAACACGGAGTACCGCTGGGACGCCGAGGGACGGCTCGTCGAGCGGCGCGAGGACGCAGGAGGGGACAAGCCGCGCGTCTACCGCTACGGCTGGAGCGGAGCGGGGCTGCTCGACCACGTCGAGGCGCCGGACGGCGCCCGCGTCGAGTTCGAGTACGATCCGCTGGCGAGGCGTGTGCGGAAGCGAGTCCTCGCGTGGGACGAGGCGGCAGGCGCGCTGCGGCTCGCGCGAGAGACCCGGTTCGTGTGGGATGGTGACGTCCTGGTGCACGAGATCACGCGTTCTCCAGCGAAGAGCGCGGCCGCGCCTGGGGGCGCCGCGGCCTCGGTGCGGACCTACTGCTTCATGGACGACTCGTTCGTTCCGGCGGCGCACCGCGAGGCCGACGGGCGATGGGTCCATTACGTCAACGATCCTGTCGGCACGCCGGAGCGGCTCCTCGACGACGCGGGCGCGATCGTGGGCTCGCTGGAGCGGCGGGCCTTCGGGCTCGAGGCGCCGCACGACGGCGGCGCCAGCACCCCGCTGCGGTTCCCGGGGCAGTACGAGGATGCCGAGACCGGCCTCTACTACAATCGCTATCGCTATTACGACCCGGCCGACGGCATGTTCGTCTCTCCGGATCCGCTCGGCGTGGCCGGAGGGTCCGGGTACTACGGTTATGCGGTCAACCCGTTTGCGTGGATCGATCCCTTCGGCCTCGCGTCGCTGCGCGAGGCCGAGCGGCTGCTGGAGGACTCCGAGAACCGTAGCTTCGGGAACAACGTGGGGCACGCGCGCGCGCACGTGCCGGGCCCGGGGCAGGATCCGGCTGCGCTCGCGACCTCGCGACCGACCAAGCAGACGAACACGGTCTTCCGCTCGCGCAACCAGGCGCTGCGCTCGCTGCGGGACATCATGACCCGCGACGACGCGGCCCTCCGCTCCCTCGCGCCGGGGCAGGTGCATTCGGGCTCCTACACGCCCAGGGAGACGCTCGAAGGGCTGGAGTCCAGGTCAGGGCAGCCGGCGCAGCGCTCGTGCGTCAATCGCGTCACCTACTCGATCGGCCGCCTTCCGAACGGTCAGCTCCACCTGCTACATTTTGCCCCCCGCCAGTCATGAGCTCATCCAGCCAGAGAACCCTCGTCGTCCTTGACGAGCGCGGCGCCGCCGCGCGCCTCCCGTCGCAGATCGCGTCGCTCGTGCAGGGCTACCGCATCATCTACCTCTCCGACACGCGCCACGCCCCCTACGGCACGCTGTCGCGGGTGTCGGCGGCCCGCCTCGTGCTCCTCTGCCTCGACCTGGTGCGGGGGTACGGCATCTCCGCGGTGCTCCTGGCCAGCGCGGCGGCGGCCCGCGCGGCGCTCCCGGCCGTGCGGATCGGGTGCGCGCGCGCGGGAATCGCGCTCCACGAGGGCGCGTCGCTGGCCGCGAGGGAGGTGGTCCGCCGGCACCGCTTCGGCGACGTCGCCGTGATCGGAGGAGAGATCGTGGACGAGCGCGCCGTCGCCGAGGCGCTCGCCGAGGCTGGGCTCCCGGGCCGCACGCGGGCGGTGCCGCTCGAGCTCGCCGCGCTGGGTGAGGCGGGCAAGGACGCGCTGGGCCGGCTCGTGGAAGCGCAGCGCGCGCAGGTGGGGACGTACGTGCTCGGCTCGTCGTACGCCGCGCGTGTCGCGGATCTGATCCGCCGGTCCGATCCGGACGCCGCGATCGTCGAGGCGGACGCGGCGCTCGCGGCGGAGGTCGCCGTGGCGCTGGAGGCCGAGCCGGCGGTGGGGAAGACGGCGTCCACGGTGATCCGCTGCGCCACCGAGGCGTCCGAGCACTGGCAGGAGCGCATCGCGGAGCTCGCGGGCGTCGCGCCCGACGCCGTGGCCGGCCGGTGGGTGATGCCGGAGGGGCCGAGCGAGGGGCCCTTCGCCGTCGCCATGGACGAGGACGGGGATCCGCTCGACTGAGCCGGCCGCGCCCGGGTCGCGCGCCTCATTCCAGCAGCCGAGCGCGGTTCGAGCCCGATGGGCGCACCGTCGCGGCCACGCGCGCTCCCATGGGCCCGCGGGCGCTGCCCCGAGGTCAACGCGTGGATTCCCGATCTGCTGGCCGGAGGCGACCCTGGCGCTCGAGCTCGTGCGCCATGAACGGGCAATGACGGCGGATCCAGGCGAGCGGGAGCGGCTCGTCCGGGTCGTCGGGCTCCGTCTTCAGCCCGAGGTAGAGGTCGTGGTAACGGGTCCTGCTCGCGCAGAACGTCGGAGAGTTCAGCCCCAGCCGATCCCGCGTCGCGATCACCGCTGCGCGCAGGTCGTCGTCGAGCCCGTCCGCAGGCTCGACCTTGAACGTGCCCAGGTCGATGACGAACCAGCCGTCCTGGATCTCGAAGGGGTCGAGCACGTCCTCGTGGTCGCCCTTGTTCGTGTTGATCTGATGCGAGGCGAGCCGGAAGTTGCTCCATTCATAGGCGAGCGCCCTGTGATTCGACTTCGGCTTGAAGTGGTCGACCGTCGCGAGTCCGGTCGCCGGGTCGATGTACATGCCGAGATAGGCGCAGATGTCCCGGTAAGCCGCCCGCAGCTCCGGCAACGCCTGCGTCCAGAACGGGGGAAGCGCGTCGGAGGGGATCTCCTCGACCTTGTCGGCGAGCTTCGCCCGTGGGCGGCCGCGTCGTCTGGGCGCTTCGGCCGAGCCGATCAGCTCCTGGAGCGCCGCCTTCCCCCTCTGCCGGACCTTCGCGTCGAAGTCGGGGGGCTCGGCGGCTCGCTGGACGCGGATCACGCGGAGTCCCCGCCGGCGTGCTGCTGGACGTAGTACCGCCATCGCACCAGGAAGGGATCCATCTCGGGGAGCGTGCGGAGGAGGGCCTCGTTGACGCGCCGGAGCTCGGCCGCGTCGGGGCTCGATTCCCTGAGCAACCGCCGCGCCTGGCCGAGCACGGCCTCTGCCTCGGTGGATGTGGCGGCGTCGAGATCGAACACGTCGGACACCAGCCAGCGGTTGACGTCCCCGCGCTTGTGCCATGCGTCCCGTTCGATCTGCACGGCGCCGTCCACGAGATCAAGCTTCCAGAGCGCGTCGCACTCGGGATCGAACAGCGGCTCCACCGACGCGAGCACCAGCGGAGCGTGCGTGGCGGCGATCACCTGGACGCGCGGCGCATGGGCGCCCCACGCGCCGATGGTCTTGAGCAGCCCCGGGAGCACCGCGCGTTGCCACTTGGGGTGGAGGTGGGTCTCGGGCTCGTCGATGAGCAGGATGACCTGCTCCGAGAGCGGGAGCGCCTGCCGCCGCGCCGCCTCCTCGTGCTCCGAGAACGCCCAGGTGAGCAGGTACGCCAGCTTGAGCATGCGCTGCATCCCGGCCGCGGCGAAGATCACCGGGACCTCGTCGCCGTAAGGCATCTTGATGGTGGGGACGTCGCGGACGTCCTCCAGGAAGGGCCGTGTGGGCTTGCCGGCCTGCATGGGCCGCTCCGGATCCTCGGACAGCGCCTCGAGCATCCGGGAGAGCATCGCGAAGCGGGGGTCATGGGACTGCTGCCACCGCGTCCAGTCGTCGAGCAATCCCCGGCAGACCACCTGGTTGTCGCCGGCGCGGAGCTCATCGAAGACCTGACCCGGCGTGAAGTGGTAGGCGGGCAGCATCTCCCGCTCGCTGCCGTCCGCGCCGCGGTAGAGGCGGTAGTTCTTCGCCGGATCCCAGACCGAGAACGCCCCGTCCGAGCGCGCGTAGAGGACGAGGCCGGGGTTCGACGGCCGCCCTCGCTTGCGCTTCCAGTCCTGGGCCTTCGGGATCCAGGGGGACACGTCCTCGGTGAGCCCCTTGAGGCCGTCGAAGGCGAACCCGATGGACGCGTCGGGCCGCCTGGGGACGGCCGGGTACTGCGGCCAGGTCCGCGTGAGCGCCCACCAGGCGACGTCGAGGAGGAACGACTTGCCGAGGCCGTTGTCGCCGGTGATGAGGTTCAGCCGGGGGGCGAGCGGCCCGAACGTGAGCTTGTCGGCCGGACCGATGCCGTCGAGCTCCAGCCGTCTAAGCATGGCGTTCTCGGGGGGGCGGAGGGGGCGAGCTCCCGAGCGCGCGGAGCGCGCCTGCTTCAGCCGTCGCCATCGCCGTCCTCCTCCTCGTCCAGTGTGCGCGCGGAGCGCGCCACCGCCACCCCGCGCCTGCGCTCGTCCTCGGCGCGGACGCGGTTGAGCTCGATCAGCCGGGCCAGGACCTCGTCGCGCACGTCGTCGGGCCAGCGGTAGCGGTAGGGCTTTCGCTTCCGCTTCTTGCCGCCCTCGTCGTCGTCCTCGTCCCCGTCGTCGTGGTCGAGGAGGAACTCGCAGGCGGTCGGAATGTCCTGCCAGCCGTAGGCGTCGAGCACCGCGCGGTCCATCTCGGCGTGCAGCGCGCGGAGCTTCAGGATGTCGGGGGAGCGCTCGTCGGGGTCGTGGAAGCGGTTGTAGGTCTTGGTGAGGCCCTCGTTGTTCTTCACCATGAGGGCGGCGCGGAACTCGTAGTAGGTCTTGCCGCTTGCCTCGAGCACGGGATTGGACTGCCAGCCTTCGGGGAACGGGAAGGTCTCGAAGCAGTCGGAGGGGGTATAGCGGAGGTCGTCCTTCATTGACGAGGCGAAGAAGCGAGCCCAGACTTCGTGGATGCGCGATTGGAGGGTTCCGAGTGCCGCGTAAGAATCGAATGCGAGCACGATAAGCTGTTCGGAGAACACGCTGCCTGCAGGCACAAATGTGAACAGCGCATGCTGGCCAACTCTCGCGATAGCAATCACACGCGGCAGATCGCGGATGGCGTCTGTCAACTCACGCCGGACGCGCCAGAACTGCCACCACGGCCAGCGCGCCACTACCTGGGATTTTCGTTCACGCTCAGGTCTGACCTTGGTCTCCAAGAGTGCGACCAGGTCTGGCCATCTTCGTGCCTCGATCTCACTCATGTTCGCGAAGTTGATGACGAACCGATGGTGTGAGTGCGTGGGGCTCGTGTTTAGCTCTTCTCCGCCGAGGTAAGGGAAGATTCGTTCTGCGTTTTTGGGGTTTCTCTCAATCAAGCGCTTCATCGTGGCGACGCTGCTGGCGCGTCCCTTCTTGTCGGTGTCGTCGAACGTGAAACCCATGCCAAGCACGATGCTTCCCTGAAAGCTTCGATCCAGGTTTGCTGCGAGGCGTGTTGGGTCGTTGTCGACGTTGCCGGCTACCAAGAACGCGGAGATTCGCTCCACTTCATTGCTGTCGAGTATCGGAGTGAGCGTGCGTTCTGCTTTTTGAGTATGGACGATGCTCACGATGACCGCCGCGACTCCCGGCCACGTATGCCGACGGGTTGCGTTGTAGATCGTTCCGCCGTGCTGCGTAATCCAACGTAGTCCTGTGGCGCGCGTGTCTCCCTGGCTGATGGTGTTCGTTGCGATCAGGCCGAACGTTCCTTGATGCCGGAGCAGGGAGAAGGCGCGTCGAAAGAAATGCGCCACCAGGTCGGTGTTGCTGTTCGATTCCTGGTGGATCGTTGGAAGCCAATCCCGATATCCGTCGCCGTTGAATGAGCTTATCCGCTTTCCTCCAAGAAACGGCGGATTCCCCACGAACGCATCGAACCCCGGGTTCTCCCGCGCGAACGCCTCCGGGAACTCCAGCTCCCAGTGGAACGGCGTCACCGGCGGCGTGAGCGCCCTCAGCCCATCCGCCTGCTCGCGGAGCGTGTGCCCCGCGAGCCGCCCGGACAGGAACGGCTCCACCACGGTGTCGGCCAGCCGCTTCCGGTGCTTCTCCCGCACCGCGTCCTTCTTCTCGGAGAAGAACGCCAGCACCGCCAGATCGGCGATCGCCCGCACGTCGGTGACGAGGTCCTCCGCATCGCCCAGCAGCCGCGACTTCTCCGCCACGTCCGTCGAGTCGCCGAGCGCGTGGATCTCCGCGCGCTTCTGCTCGACCGCCTTCAGCGCCGTCGCGAGCCGCGGCCGGAGCAGGAGCGACGGCTTGCCCGTGTCCTTCCAGTCGAAGCACGCGATCTGCTCCTTCGACAGCCCGACCAGCGAGTCCCCCTGCCGGAGGGCGTGGTCGAGGAACGTGAACGGGTGGTCCTTGGCGAGCGTGAAGAGCCACAGCGACAGCTTGGCCAGGTCGACCGCGAACGGGTTCTTGTCGACGCCGTACAGGCACCGCTGCGCGACCAGCCGGCGCGCGTGGAGCTCGCGGTCCTCGTCCGGGGGGATCACCGGAGCGTCGCCGTGCTCGCCCCACGCGGCGTCGAGCGCGGCCGCGAGGAAGCGGCACGACTCGACGAGGAACGCGCCCGAGCCCATCGCGGGGTCGCACACCTTGAGGGCGAGGATCTGCTCGGCCCGCGGCGTCTTCCCCCCGGCGAGCCCGTCGAGCTGCGGCTGAAGGGTGGTCCGCACGATCGGCTCGGTGAGCTCGCGCGGCGTGTAGTGGCTCCCCGACCGCCGCCGCTCCTCGGTGGGCTGCAGGTAGAGCGCGCCCTGCGGCAGCACGTCCGGCGTCCGCGGCGAGACCTTGCGGCCGAGCGCCGCCAGCAGCGCGGCCTCGGTCTTCGCCGTCCTCCACGCCTTCTGCGCGGCGTCGGCGAGCTTGCAGCCGGCCTCGGCGAGGAGCTTGTCGCGCGCCGCCTCGGGCAGCGCGAGCGCCTCCTCCAGGTCGATCACCACGTGGTGCGGCAGGACCGGGATCGAGCGCCCCGTGGCCTGCTCGAGCGTGAACCCCATCATCGCCTCGTAGACCGACCCGATCTGCTCGACCTCGAGCGACCGGTACGAGAGCCGGTCCCCGTCGAGGTACAGCAGGAGCCCGAGCACCTCGTAGATCACCCCGTCCGACACCAGCGGCGGCGCGATCCGCTCGCCCTTCGCCCGGCGCGTCCCGTGGGGGCGCCCCTCGAGGAACGGGTACACGTCGGGATCGAAGAGGCGCCCCGCGCGCGCGGGGAGCTGCATGTCCCGGGCGCGCGCGCCGTCGTGCAGCACCCGGAACAGCGTGAGGAGCTGCGCCCACGCCCCGTACCGCGCGTGCATCGTGTCGGGGTGCCGGCCCGCGTCCTCGCGCAGCCGCTCGAACAGCCCCGTGACCGAGTAGCTCCCGGGGTAGATCCCGCCCGCGGGCAGGAGCTCGCGGTCCTCGGCGTAGAGCACGAAGACCAGCCGCATCAGCGTGGTGAGCAGCCCGCCGTACACCTGGGCGCGGTCCTCGACCATCACCTCGCGCAGGAGCTCGCCGCGCCCGCGCGGGTCGACCTCGTTCGCCGCCTGGAACCCGCGCACCAGGGCGTGGAGCGCGTCGAGCACCTGCCCGGCGAGCTGGGTCGAGACGGTGCTCTGGTACTTGCGGCTCTCGGCCACGATCGCCGGGAGCCGCTGCGCCTTCGGGCCGGTGAAGAGCCGGCTCTCGTGCAGCAGCATCACCAGGCCGGCGAGGATGGGGCGCCCGCCGACCTCGCACATCGCCCGCACCGGGAACGTGATGTACCCGGGGGTCTCCGCGCGCGGCGCGTAGACCAGCCGGATGCTGGCCCCGTTGAAGAGGATCCCGAGGGAGACCCCCGTGTCGCGCAGCAGCCGCTCGAAGCGCGTCTCGGGGCTCGCGCGCCACCCGCCGCCGTCCTCGCGCTCGGGCGGCGGCGCGTCGAGGTCGGTGTTCGTCGGCTCCTCCCGCACGAGGAGCAGCGGCGCGGCTGACGGATCGCGCGCGTCGGGATCCATCAGGACGTGCGTCGGCGAGAGCGTCTCGCGCTGCTCGCGGAGGTACACCGACCAGCGCGCGTCGTCCGGCGCCACCCGGCAGAGGTCGCCCGGCCGCCAGCCGAGCACCGCCTCGCAGAAGGGGCCGAGCCGCCGGAGGACCACGTCGCCGCTCTCCCCCCACCGATCGGCGATGGCGTCGCGGAGGTCGCGCGGCTTGTCGGTCAGGAGCGCGAGCAGCGCGTCCTGCGCGGGGATGACGTCGGCGTTCGCGTACGCCTGCGCCGCGACGAGGGCGGGCGGCGTGACGACGACGCCCACGCGCTGGCCCGCGAGGAGGCCGAGCCACGCCTTGTGGGCCTGGAGATCGCGGTTGTGGGCGGCGGTCGTGCTGCTTGCCATCAGCCTGTCCTCGGCCAGAGGTAGACGAGCCCGAGCGGATCGAGCCGGCGCGCCCGCACCTGGTAGGCGCGCTCGATGCGCCGCGGCTCCGACGTGATCTCGGCCTCGATGGTGCGCAGGCGCGCCTCCCAGAAGGCGCGCTCCGACGCGATCTGGCGCCGCTCGATCTCGGTGAACTGGAGCTCCTGCTGGGGCTCGTCGTGGTGCTTCCGGATGCGCGCGCGCTGCGCCTCGAGCACCTTGCGGATGTCCGCCGCCTCCTTCGCCGCCCGCTTGCCGAGCTCCTCCTCGGCGCGCTTGCCCGCGGACTCGCCGCGCTGGACGAGCAGCGGCAGGAGCTCCTCGACGTCGCGCTCGGCGGCGGCCGAAAGGTCCTCCCGCACCTTGTCGTGCGGCCGCTCCCCGCGCGCGAGCGCGTCGTCCATCTGCCGCAGGATCGCGTCGTGGTGGTCGAGCCCCATCCCGCGGAGCCTCGTCTTGCGCACCACGGGCGCGACCCAGGGCGCGGCCGCCAGGATGACCTCCTCGTGCAGGCGGGAGGCGTGGTCCCCGTACAGGCCGAGGCGCCCGAGCAGCACGACCTTCGGCTCGGCCTCGTCGATGACGACGGCGGTCGCGCGCGAGAGATCGTGGTGGAGGAACCCCTGGGACCGGAACCGGCCGAGCAGGCGCTGGACGATCCGGTGCTCCAGGTGGAGGTGGACGACCTCGGCGCCGAGCGTGCCGGTGTCCGCGAAGACGACGGGCCGGAGCGTCGCCTCCCGGCGCCATGCGCGGAGGTCGACGTCGCGCGGCCGCTCGGGCGCGCGCAGCGCGTCGAGGAGCTCGGCCCAGCCCGGGTCGGCGCCGGGCAGCCGGTCCAGCGCCGGGAACGCGTACGCGCCGGGCGGCGCCGGCTTGCCCGACGGGAGCCGGTCGCGCGCGGGGTCGAGGGCCCGCAGCGGCTCGGCGCCGAGCAGCCGGAGCGCCTCGGAGAGGGCGCGCTCCAGGTCCCCGCCGCGGAGGCCGAGGTGCACGCGCGACTCCTCGAGGAGCTGGCGGAGCGTGGCGAGCTGCTTCTCGAGCGGCGCGCGCCGCTCGCGCGAGGCCTCGAGCTCGTCGGGGGCGGGCGCCCCCTTCACCGCGCCGATCTTCCCGCAGAGCGCCGCCGCCTGCTGCAGCGGGATACCCGTCGAGAGCAGGCGCAGGAGCTCCCCCTCGACGACCGCCCCCAGGCTGCCGAGCTCCTTCTGGATCGTGCTCGTCTTCTGGACGAGCACCTCGAGCACGCGGTCCTCGGCGCGCTGCGCGAACAGGAAGTAGTGGCAGGTCACCACCTCCTCGCGCTGCAGCTTGCGGTCGATGCGCCCGTTGCGCTGCTCCATCCGGCTCGGGTTCCACGGGACGTCGAAGTGGAAGAGGTCCGCGCAGTGGCTCTGGAGGTTGACGCCTTCCCGCGCCGCGTCGGTGGCGATGAGGACGCGCACCGGGTGCTCGGCCGGATCGCCGTTGAAGGCCCGCTTGATCTCCTCGCGCTTGGCCTCGTCGGCGATCTCGCCGTGGAAGACCTCGACGCGCTCCTCGCCGCGGTCGGTGAAGGCGAGCGCGGCCTGGAGCTGCTGTTCCAGGTAGCGCTTGGTGTCGGTGTACTCGGTGAAGATCAGGACGCGCGCGGCGTGCTCCCGCCCCTTGCAGCGGTCGAGCCAGCGGGCGGGCCTCGCGGGCTGGACCCCGCGCGGGGGGAGGTCCGGGCAGAGGTTCTCCCGGATCCAGGCGAGGAGCCGCTCGATCCGCGCGTCGGGCGTGTTCGCGTGCGCCTCGGCGACCTCGATCATGCGGTCGAGCAGCGCGAGCTCCTCGGCCTCGGTCGCCTCGCTGGACGCGCGCGTCGCGGCCTCGACCTGCGCGCTCTCCTCGCGCCGCAGCTCGTCCTCGCCGACGCCGGCCCGCTCGTCGTCGGCGCCCGGCGCCTCGCGCAGGAGGTCGAGCCGCTCCTCGCGGACCGGCGCGGGGGGCCGGGCGCCCTGCTCCTTCTGCTTCTTCTCGCGCGCCTTGCGGAGCGAATCGCGGTGGGTGATCAGCGTGCAGCGGAGCGCCTCGATCGACGAGAGGAGCCGCTTCTGCAGCGAGATGTCGAGGAGCCCGGCCGCCGCCTGGGCGCTCCGCGACGCGCGCGCGAGCCGCCGCGCGCGCAGCTCGCGGTACTGCTCGAGCATGCGCGACAGCACGAGCTCGGGCGCGTCGTCGGGCAGGCCGTCGATGGTGATCTGCTTCACCTCGCGCCGCGGGAACGCCACCTTCACCTCGCGGAGGTCGGACTTGAGGCGGCGCACCATGATCGGCTCGAGCTGCCGCTGGGGCTCCTCGAGCGGGATCCCGCGCGTGAAGCGCTGCGGGTCGAGGATCTCGAGCAGGGCGGTGAAGCTGTTCGAGTGCCCGTTGTGCGGCGTCGCCGAGAGGAAGAGGCGGTGCTCGAAGAGCTCGGCCAGCTCGCGCACCGCGCCGGTGAGCTTGGAGTCGACGGCGTACTTCGCGCCGCTCGCGGGCGCCGCGTTGTGCGCCTCGTCGAGGATCATCATCGAGCCGCCGCCGTCCTTCTGGAGGCAGGCGCGGAGCGGCGCGACGTACGCCTCGTCGCGCGCGAGGGCGTGGGACACGATGAACAGGTTGTGGGTCAGCCACGGGTTGACGGAGTAGCCGCGCTCCCGGCGCTTCTTCGCGACGAAGTCGCGGTCGAGGGTCACGAAGGAGAGGCCGAAGCGGGACTCGAGCTCCTCGCGCCACTGGACGACGACCGAGGGCGGCGCCACGACGACGACGCGGCGCACGCGCTGGCGCATGAGGAGCTCGCGGAGGATGAGCCCGGCCTCGATGGTCTTGCCGAGCCCGACGTCGTCGGCGATGAAGAGGTTGACGCGCGGGAGGAGGAGCGCCTTGCGGAGGGGCTCGAGCTGGTAGGCGTGCAGCTCGATCCCGGCGCGGTGCGGCGCCTGGAACAGCCGGGGGCGCGTCGAGGTGACGCAGTGCCACCGCTGCGCGTTCAGGTACGCGGCGAACGTGCGGGGCGCGTCGAGCCCGCGGGCGGCGACCTCGCGCCAGCTCGCCGCATCGACGATCTGCGCGTCGACCTCGCTCTGCCAGAGCACGGAGAGCCGCGCGCCCTGCGCGTCGTCGTCGAGGCACGAGAGGTGGACGACGGCGTCCTCGTCGGGCGCGTCCTGCGCGACCTGGTCGACGAGATAGAGGCGCGAGCGCACGCGCACGAAATTGCCCTGCTGCGGGGTGACTGGCACCGGCGCATCCTAGGCCGCGGGGGCGCCGAGGAGGAAGGTGGTCACGAGCATCGAAGACCGTTCTCCTCGTGGGGACACGGCCGGACCGAGCGGGCGACGGGCGGATACGGGCAGGTGCGTCGGCGAGGAGGCGGCGGGCATGTCGGGAGTCGGGCGGTCGCCTCGCCGAGCAGGCGGCGGGCATGTCGCGATATGGGTGGGAGCCTCGCCGAGCAGGCGCCGGTAGTGGTCAAATTTGAACATGAAGGCGGGGAGGCGGGAAGAAAACCTTAATGATCTTCCCGCCTTCCCGCCTTCATGTGGACTCTCTCTGGGCAGAGTTGACCACTACCCAGGCGCCGGGCATGTCGGCACATGGCCAGTGCCTGGCCGAGCAGGCGCCGGGCATGTCGCGACATGGGCCGGTGCCTGGCCGAGCAGGCGCCGGGCATGTCGCGACATGGGCCGGTGCCTGGCCGAGCAGGCGCCGGGCATGTCGCGACATGGGCCGGTGCCTGGCCGAGCAGGCGCCGGGCATGTCGCGACATGGGCCGGTGCCTGGCCGAGCAGGCGCCGGGCATGTCGAGACATGGGCCGGTGCCTGGCCGAGCGGGCGCCGGGCATGTCGGCACATGGGCAGGTGCCTGCCGCGCAGGACCCCGCCCATGTCGACTGTGTGATGCGTGCTACAAATCCGGGTCGGCGACCACGATCGGCGCCGCGGGCGCCGGCTCGACCGGCGCCGCGGGCTGGTCGGGCGCCGCAGGACCGCCCGCCGCCGGCGCCGCGCGCCCGCGCGCCGCCCGCTCCCGGTCGGCGTTCAGCTTGTCGACGTACGCGAACAGCCGCGCCTCGTGGTCCGCCGGCAGCTTGCTACCGTCCTCCTGGACCTCGTCCCGGAGCGCCTCCCTGAACCGCCCCAGCAGCCCCACCACGGCGCCGCGGAGCGGCCCCGTGGCCGCGGCGTTCTCCCCCGTCGCGAGCAGCGTCGCGCGCCTGCGCAGCAGCTTGTCGATCTCGTCCCCGGCGCCGACGAACGCCTTCACCCACTCGTGCAGGCTCCCCCCGCCGGGCGTGGCCACGGACTTCAGCTCCGCCTTGAGCTTGGCGAGCTCGGGACGGTTGTCGAGCGCCGCCGACGCCTCGTCCGCGTAGGGCGCGCGCAGCACGTCGAGCCTCGGGACGAACGCCTGCTGCGCTCCGGCCGCCGCCGCCTTCACCTCCGGCGCCAGCGAGGGGTGCGCCTCGACGGCCTTGCAGAGGAAGAAGATGGCCGCCCCGAGGCCGTCGTGCCGGACGTCGGCCTCGGAGAGCTCCCGGGCGAGCGGCGCCTGCGTGCCCGCGGCGTCGGGGATCGCCTCGATCTCCTTCTGCCTCGCCCGGAGCCGCGGCTCGTACAGCCTGCCCGTGGCCGAGAGCCGCAGCTCCTCGACCCTCTCGTCGAGCAGGTCGCGCAGCGCGAGCTTCAGGTCTCCTATCGTGAGATTGCGCAAGGTCCCCTCCGTAAATGGCGTGGTTCGCTCGCCCCGTGAGGCACCGGCGGCCCAGAGAAGCGAGCTGCGGGTTGTTGCCGGAGCATGGCACGCTATCCGAGTTGCCAGCGGTTGAGTAGACGAATCCGGTCGCCCGGTGGAGGCACGAGGGAGGAGGCGCGGAAATCGTGCTGCGGATCGGGCGATGAGGGCGTGTTCATGGCGCTGCCTCGCGCCGACAAGATTTTGTCATTGCTATTTACATTCTCGATTGTTTCCCTCGCCGCCGCGGAGGGAAGCAATGGCATCCGGGTGGGTGAAATGGGTGTGGCGGTGGTGCGCGAGCTGCGTTGTCTTGCTCGTGGCGGTGAGCGCGCCGCTCGGCGCGTGGGCTCAAGCGCTGACGTTGCGTCGAATGGGCGATCCCCTTCGCGCGCGGCTCAGCGGCGCTCGCGCTGGCGCCGAGATGGCAGCTGCGCTCGCCGGCGGCGCCGCCACCCTCGCCCTCGCGACGCCAGGCGGGGCCTCGGAGGGCCCCGAGAACCGCGCCGTGGTCCCGATCGCCGCCCTTCCGGCGGACGTTCGCGCAGCCGGCGCCGGCCAGGGTGCGGATCCATGGGTCCTGTTCGACGGCCGCGCTGACACCGGGCTTCGCAGCGAGACCGGCGAGGTGATGCGGGTCCGCGTCTCGTTCCCGCAGCCGACCGCGCTCGAAGCGCTCGCGCTGTACGGGCGCATCGATGGCGCGCTCACGGTCTATGTGGAGCATGGCGCCGAGCTTCAGGCGGTGTCCGGCCTGGTCGACGTACCGCTCCACGACACGGGCGAGCGCTGGACACGCTTTCCGATGGCCATCACGGCGCAGCGACTCGTGCTCGAGTGGCTCCCTTCGGGCGAGCGCGGGCCGCAGGAGCTCGTGTTCTGGACCGCCGGCGCGCCCACGCGCAGCCTGGCGGAGGTGGAGCTGGCCGATCGCGTGCTCGCGGGGAAGCTGGCGGGCGCAACCCAGTTCCCGGCGATGTCCGAGCGGGCGGCGGTGACGCGCACGGGCGGCGAGCAGTCGCTGACATTTCACCTGGACACCGATCCACGGGCGCTCGCGCGCGCGTTCCTCGTCTACGAGCTCGAGGGGCGCGGGCACTGGTCGAGCGTGAGCCGGCGGCTGAACGGCGCAGCGCCGCGCGGCGGCTTCCGGGCGGATGCGCCTGCGACGGGAGGGCTTCAGGTCGAGGAGATCGCGCCCGCGTGGCTGAGGCGCGGCGATAACGTCGTGCGATTCCGGCCTCAGGCGGACATCGAGCAAGGATTCACCGTGAGCGCGCTCCGGGTGATCGGGATCCCGCACGCCGGCGTGCACGAGGCGCGCGCCGCCATGCGCTCCGCCGGGGGCGAGCGCGCGCGTCGCGATGAGCCGCTCCGCATCGATTTCGGCGCACGCGTGGCCCCGCACGCGCTCCTGTTCCAGCTGACGGCCGCGGGCGCCGGGGAGATCGAGATCGCGCCAGGCGCGGGGGCGAACGGGTTGCGCTTCGACCTGAAGGACCTCTCGCCGGGCTGGCATCGCCTCGACCTCCCGGTCCAATCGATCTGGCCGGAGACGGCCTCGGTGCAAATCCGGCCGGCGAAGGGCAGCCGCGCCGAGGTATCGGACGTCGCCGTGGCGGCCAGCCTCATCCCGTCCCGCTCCCCGAGGATCGCGCTGAGCACGCCGCTGCACGGCGAGTGCACCGACGGGAGAGCGTACGTGCGCGGTTTCCTCGACCTCCCCGGCGAGGGCACGCCGCGAGCGCGGCTCTTCGCCGACACAACGCCCGTGGAGCTAGGGGACGACGGCAGCTTCGAGCTCACCCTGCCGGAGCCCGAAGGCGCCCGTCATCGAGCGTGGAGGGCGCACCTCGAGGCGCGGCTCGAGGACGGCACGCGCCTCGGTCGAGCGGTGGAGCTCGGCCCGTGCGCCGAAAGCGCCGCCGCGAGCGCGCCGTCGGGCGGGCTCGTCGTGGATGAGGGCGCCCCGTACGGCGCGGTGGTGACCCCGGAGCAGGGCGGCGTGCTCTCGTTCGCGGGCGCCACGATCGAGGTCCCGCCGGGAGCGCTGGCGGAGGCGACGCGCATCACGATCCGGCCGCTGATGCCCGTCCAGGTGCAGCCGATGGGGCGCGCGATGCGCAACGTGACGCCCGAGGACCGCGCGTTCCGCTTCGGCCCACACGGCCTCAGGTTCAAGAAGCCGGTGAGGCTGACGCTCCCCATCGACGGCGAGCGCCTCCCGGACGGCGCCGGCGCAAGGGACGTCTTCGGCTTCTACTTCGATGAGACGGCGAAGCAGTGGACCAAGCTCGGGCGCGCCGACGAGGGCCGCACCCGCGAGCTCACGAGCCTGACGGACCACTTCACCGACTTCGTCAACGCGACGATCGCCATGCCGGACCAGCCGGGGGCGCAGTCGTTCGATCCCAACGCCATGAAGGGGATCGAGCTCGCGAGCCCCTCGGCCGGCGTGTCGTTCATCGAGCCGCCCGAGGCGAACAGCCGGGGCACGGCGCAGCTGACGTATCCGATCGAGGTGCCACCGGGCCGGCACGGCCTCGAGCCGGAGCTCGCCGTCACGTACGAGAGCGAGCTGAGCAATGGCTGGCTCGGCGTGGGCTGGGACCTGCGTATCTCCGCGATCGAGATCGACACGCGCTTCGGCGTCCCGCGCTACACCGGCGACGAGCTCTACACGCTCGACGGCCAGATGCTCCGGGCCATCCCCGATCAGCCGGGCCGATATGAACGGCGCGTCGAGGGCGCGTTCGATCGCATCGAGCGCCTCGGGGCCGATCCCCAAAGCTATCACTGGGTGGTCACGGACAAGAACGGCACCCGGTACACCTATGGCGAGAGCGCGGGCGCGCGCCTTTCGGACCCGTCGGGCGACGCCGGGATCTTCCGCTGGAACCTCGAGCGGGTGGAAGACACCTTCGGCAACCAGATGCGCGTCTCGTACTTCGAAGACGTGCCCGGTGGCGGGGAGTGGGTGCAGCTGTATCCGCAGCGGATCGACTACACGGAGCACGCGAGCGGCTCCCCCGCCGCCTACTACCACGTGCTCTTCATCCTGGACGACGGCGCGCAGCGGAGAGACATCCTCAGCTCGGCGCGCGCGGGCTTCGAGGTGCGGACGACGCGAAGGCTGGAGCGCGTCGACGTGACCATGGGCGAGGTGCCCGGCGCCGAGGAGATCATCCGGAGCTACCACTTCGCCTACCACGAGCCTGACACCCGGCATTATTCCAAGTCGCTCCTCAAGAGCATCGCTCTCCACGGGAACGGCGGCGCCGGGCAGCTCTACGAGCATACGTTCGAGTACTTCGGTCTCGAGCAGCAGGACGGCAGGCTTCAGGTCTTCTCCGCCCCGACCGAGTGGAGCCGTCCGGCGGAAGGGCGCGACGGCCTCGGGGCGACCAGCTCTATCGAAGGGGGGCTCAACGCGTTCGTCGGCGCGGGGCCGCCGGTCTGCGATCCGCACGGCGGGCTGGGCGTCGGCGTCTCGTTCGGCATGGACGAGGACGAGGTCGCCTTCACCGACATCAACGGTGACGGGCTCCCGGACTTCGTGGGGAGCAACGGGGTCTGGCTGAACGCGCTCCCGGATCGGTCGAGCCCGAACGCGTTCTCCCCGGAGAGCGCCGGCAGCACGCACCAGATCACGGCCAGCCTGCAGGGGGCGATCCACTTCTTCCAGGAGCTCGGGGGCGCCGGGATCAACCAGTCCTGGACCACCGCCACCGCGCAGCGCGTGCTGCTCGATATCAACGGGGACGGCTTCCCGGAGCTGTTCGGTCGGAGCGGGGCGACGCTGAACCCGAACAACGCGCGGCTCGGGTCGGGCGCGAGCGGCGCCGGCTTCACCGTCGACGAGGATTTCAGCGACGGCGAGCAGGTCGCGGAGCTCGGCAAGGCGTTCTACCGGACCAGCCCGCTGGTGAAGTGGACGCCGCCATTGGATGGCATCGTCGTCATCGACGGCGGCGTGTCGCTGGCCGGCGGCGGCGTGGGAGACGGGGTGACGGCGTCGATCACGAAGGCGATCTGGGCGGCGCGGCCGGGCGACCTGGGGCATCACGAGCAACAGCTGCTCTGGCAACGAGAGATCGGGCCGAGCGATGCGGCGTGTGTTCCCGAGGGCGAGGGTGGCTGCGGGAGCGGCATCCAGGTCCGCGTCCGTCGGATGGATGCGCTCTATTTCCGGGTGGATCCGAAGGAGGACATCGAGGGCGACAGCACGCGCTGGAACCCGCGCATCCGCTACACGGAGCGCTGCACGTCGGGGACCTGCGTGCCGATCGCCGGGCCCGACCTGAGGCGCCGCGACGCGCTCGGGCGTCGGCTGTACGTCTACACCTTCGCGGACGACTTCTCGGTGCTGGACCGGAGCGTGCCGGGCTGGGCCGCGGGCGCGGACGGGCAGGTCACGGTCCAGGCGAGCTTCGTCCGGACCGACGCGGACGATGCGTTCGACGTGCGGCTCGTGCGCCGGGACGTCGATTCGGGGGAGCGGGTCGAGCTTCACCGGACGACGGTCTCGGGAGCGCAGCTGAGCACCGAGATCGCCTGGCCTGTGGCGGTGCTCCAGGGAGACCTCCTGTTCCTGTATGCCGAGCTGAGCGACAACGCGGTCGACCCGTCGCGCGTCCAGTACCAGGGGTTCGCCAGGTACACCGAGGTGTGCGGCCACGACGCGGATCCGGGGAGGTGCCGCGCGGTCGAGTCGTGCGCGGAGAGGCCCGGCGCGCCCTCCGGAAGAAGGGAGTGCAGGCTCGAAGCGTTGCCGGGCGACGGCGGGCCGATCTCGGTGCCCGAGGCGTCGATCGTCGTGCCGGTGCAGCTGAGCGACAGCGGCCTCGGCGGGGCGCCGCTGGACCTGGCGCGGCTGGTCGTGCCCGAGGGCGGGACGGTCCGCCTGATCGGCGCCGTCTCCAAGGGCGAGACGCAAGGGCCGGTGAGCCTGCGGGTGGATCGGGGGAGCGAGCGGCTGTTCCGGGAGCTGCTCGGACGGGAGGCGATCTCGCCGGCCCGGAGCGTGCCTGATCCGAGCGATCCGGTGGTGTTCCCGGTGCAGGCGGGCGACGAGCTCGCGTTCACGAGGTTCTTCGAGCTCGACGAGGACATGGGCCCTGCCCTGCCGGAGCCCGGGGCACCGGTGTCGTGGCTGCCGCAGCTCGTGTTCGACGAGACGGGCACCGTGCTCGACGTGCCGACGGTGAACGCGCGGCTGACGCCGGACGGGCAGCTGGACGCCCGCATGGTGGGCGGGTTCCGGGGCTTCAGCTACGGCGAGTGGACGACGGAGTATCCGTTCGACGACAACCAGATCAACAAGCGGCCCGAGGAGAACAAGCCGCCTTATTTCACGCGCGTCGAGCCGCACTGGGAGGGCTATCACGCCGGCTGGTCGCCGGAGGACGCCGGCTTCCCGCTCGTGGGCAGCATCAGCGGCCCGGTGTTCCGCGGCTCGGGCGCGGACATGTACATCACGGCCGGGGAGCTCAAGCCGTCGCGCGTCGGCGGGGTCAGGCCGGAGGATGTGGCCAATGTGCCGGGGCTCCGGAAGAGCCAGAGCAGCTCGACGTCGCAGGATGTCGCGCTGATCGGGACGTTCCAGGTGACGACCGGGACGACGGAGTCGAAGCTGGAGCTGATCGACGTCAACGGCGACGGGCGGCCGGACGCGGTCACGCAGGGCAGCGTGCGCGTGCAGACGTGCGGCGGCGGCCGGTGCGACGGGCAGCAGCCGGGGGAGTACGGCGACCTGACGCTCGAGGGGCCGGGCGACTTCCGGGAGCTCGAGAACGCGAGCGCGCGGTTCGGGTTCGGCTTCGGGTCCGCGGCATCGTCGCTCGCGGACAAGATCAAGGCGAGCGGGAAGACCTCGGCGGTGCTCAGCGTGCTGCCCTCTCTCGGCAAGAGCTGGGGCACGTCGCAGACGACGCGCGACTTTTTGGACGTCAACGGCGACGGGCTCCCGGACAAGGTGAGGAGCGAGGGCGGCCTGCTCTACGCGCGCCTGAACCTCGGCTACCGCTTCGCGGACGAGCGCGCCTGGGCGGTGCTCGATCCGGGCGGAGATCCGTTCGAGCCCTTGCCGGAGGTCGAAGGGGATCCGCTCACCGCGCTGAGCCGGGTGTGGTCGGCGGCGCAGCTCGCGTCGGTGCGGGTGCAGGACAACACGACGAACAGCCTTCAGGTGGGCTACGCGGGGATCGGCGGCGGCATCGCGCACACGGTGAGCCGGACGCTGGCGGACTTCGTGGATCTGAACGGCGATGGGCTGCCCGACCGGGTGAGCAAGCAGCCTGGACAGGACTACTACCGGGTCCGGCTGAACCTCGGGGACGGCTTTGGGCCGGAGGAGAAGTGGAGCGCGCCGGCGGTGAGCGGTAGCCTGCCGTGGGGCGTTGCGCTGGAGAAGGACTTCACGAAGGAGATCAACGGCAGCAACGACGCGCTGTCGTTCTCCGAGACGACGGCGTTCAACGCGGGCTACGGCGTGCCGCTGAAGATCACGACGCCGTACGTGTGCATCATCGTCGAGATCGCGGCGCAGCTCGGGTTGAACGATGGTCGGACGGAGCTCGGATGGGACGACCTGGACGGCGACGGGACGGTCGATCACGTGCTGAAGCTGAGCGACGGGATGCTGCGCGAGAGCGACGGTGCGCTGCGGGCGCGGCTGAACCTGACGGGCAAGACCAACCGGCTGCGGCGCGTGGTCCGGCCGCTTGGCGGCAGCTTCCAGCTGGACTATGCCCGGGAGGGCAACAGGGTGTCGTATGCGAGCAGCCCGGACGAGCTGAGCGTGGACATGCCCGGCAGCAAGTGGGTGCTGTCGCGGGTCGAGGTGGACGACGGCATGGGCACGCCGGCGTATGTCCACACGTTCGATTACCACCAGAGCGGGTTCTACGACCGCGCGGAGCGCGAGGATTACGGCTTCGCGCAGGTGACGGCGACGCGCGAGGACGGCTCGCAGATCGTCACGCGGTACCACAACCAGGACTACTACCGCCGCGGGCTGGTGAGGGAGGTGCGCGAGCAGGACGCCGAGGGGCGGCTGTTCAGCCGAGAGCAGGTGGTTTACCGCTCGCCCGGGGCGTTGCCGACGATGACGGGCTCGTTCTTCCCCGAGGAAGAGCTGCGGACGACGTCCTGGTACGAGGGGAAGACCACGGACCCGAGCGCGCCTGGCAAGCAGACGAGCGAGGAGCGCGACTGGGACGACCGCGGCAACCTGATCCAGCTGACGGAGCACGGCGAGCCAGGCACGCTGGACGACGACGTCACGACCACGATCCACTATGTGACATTCGACGGGCCGCACATCGTGCGGGCGGACAGCGTCGAGGCGCGCGACGGCGCGGGCACGCTGCTGCGCAAGCGCACCGCGGGGTACGACGGCGTGACCGGGGCGGTGGAGTGGATCACGAGCACGGTGATCGGCGGCAAGGACCCGGCGACGGGCGCGCCGTACACGGGCGACGCGTCGACGAATCCAACATGGGAATTCTCGCACGACGCGTACGGCAACCTGGAGCAGGCGATCGACCCCGGGGAGTTCACGCTCACCTACGAATACGATGATGTTGCGGAGACGTACCTCGTTCGGGTGAGCGATTCGTTCGGGTACTCCTCGGAGAGATCACCGGATTATCGCTACGGCGCGATCAGCGCGGTCCAGGACGTCAACGGCCACGAGGTGCACTACGATTACGACGCGTTCGGCCGGCTGGCCGAGGTGTTCGGCCCGAACGACGCGCCCACGGCGGCGGAGGCGACGATTGCGTTCGAGTATGCGCTCCAGCCGGGGGCGAGCCCGGCTATGCCGGCGTGGGCGCGCACGCGGCACAAGGACGTGCAGCACCCGGGGGATCCGATCGACACGGTGACGTTCATCGACGGGCTCGACCGGGTGATCCAGACGAAGAAGGACCTCGAGAAGGATCAGGGCTCGGGGGCGGATCCGATCGTGGGCATGACCGTGAGCGGGCGGGTGGTGCTCGACGAGCGGGGGCGCGTCGCGCTGCAGGGGCAGCCGGTGTTCGATACGGGCGAGGCGACGGCGTTCGTGGACGTGCCGCTGAAGAACGCGACGGTGTTCGAGTACGACGTGCTCTCGCGGGTGATCGAGCAGCGGGAGCCGGATGACGAGGCCGGCGAGGCGGTGACCACGACGAGCTACGACATCGAGGAGCTCGATGGCGTGGCGATGTTCGTCGCGACGGAGGTCGACCCGAACGGGAAGGTGCGCAGGGCGTACCAGGACGTGGACAACGCGATCGTGGCGGTCGAGGAGCGCAATCGGCTGCACGGGTCGGAGGCGTGGGCCACGCTGGTGACGCGGTACGGGTACAATGCGGTGGACGAGCTCGTGCGGGTGACCGATGCGCGCGGGAACGTGACGACCGCGGAGTACGACTCGGTGGGGCGGATGGTTGCGCTCACGAGCCCGGACATGGGCCGTACCGAGTGGCGTTACGACCTGTCGGGCAACGTCGGCGCGCGGCAGACGGCGAAGCTGGCGGCGGAGAGTGCGAGCAAGCTGATCCGGTACGAGTACGCGTTCAACCGGCTCGAGCGGGTGGATTACCCGGACTCGACGGACGTGACGTACGTGTACGGCGCACCGGACGCGGAGGGCGACGAGCACGGCAACCGGGCCGGGCGGCTCGTCGAGGAGCAGAGCGAGGCGGGGACGAGGACGTTTGCGTACGACCGGCTCGGGAACGTCGCGCAGCTGACGACCGAGTTCCCCCGGATCCGCGAGCCGCACCGGGGGCCGTACGAGGCGACGATGGAGTACGCGTTCGACTCCTTCGGGCGGCTGCTGTCGATGAAGTTCCCCGGTTCCGGCGCGGAGGTGGTGACGTACGGCTACGACCGAGGCGGCCTGGTCCGGTCGGCTGTCGGGACGAACACCCAGCCGAACCCGCAGCACCCGGACGAGCCGGCGACGACGCAGTACCTGCTGCACATCGGCTACGACGAGTTCGAGCAGCGGGTGCGCGTGGTGCACGGCAACGGCATCGCGACGTCGTACAAGTACTTCGAGAAGTCGCGGCGGCTGGAGCAGATCAACGCCGATCACCGCGACCGGTTCCTCGTGGAACGAGGGTTGCCGGCGAGGCCGTTCCAGAGGATGCGGTATGCGTACGACGCGGCGGGCAACCTGGAGCAGGTGCGGAACGAGGCGCCGTACGACCAGGAGATGCCAGGCTCGGTGCTGGTCGGGCCGACGACGCACGATTACGGGTACGACGACCTCTACCAGCTGATCTCGGCGAGCGGGACGTACCAGGACCGGAGGGATTGGCAGTACCGGTACCGGCTGTCGTTCGACTTCGACGAGATCGGCAACATCCTGACGAAGGACCAGGCGAGCTACCGGTTCGTGCCGGATGGGAGCGGAGGATGGCGCGAGGACCACGCGATCCGGGAGCAGACGTACCGGTCGGTGTACCAGTACACGGGACCGCAGCCGCACGCGCCCAGGCACATCGACGAGCACCTCGTGGCGGAGTCGATGCCGTGGCCGCGGGTGATGAGCTACGACGCCAGCGGCAACCAGACGGGTTGGGTCTACCGGGACGCGACGCGGCGCACGACGGAATGGAACGAGGAGAACCGCGTCTCGCGGGTGAGCCAGAACGGGCAGGAGCTGTCGCGCGTGCTCTACGACGGCGAGGGCGAGCGGCGGGTGCACCTGCACCGCATCAGCGGCGAGGAGGAGACGGCCTACCACGACCAGCACCTGACGCTGCGGGACGGGCGGTTCATCACCAAGCACATCTACGCGGGGCAGACGCGCATCGCGAGCAAGATGGATCCGGACTGGTTCCGGGATCCGCCGACGATCTACTACCACCCGGACCACCTGGGCAGCACCAGCTTCGCGTCGAACAACGAGCAGACGCTGACGCAGCGGGACGAGTACTTCCCGACGGGCGAGCTGTGGATCGACGCGTCGGACTCGCGGTACGAGCTGCGGCGAGCGTACGTGTTCACGGGCAAGGAGCTCGACCAGGCGACGGGGCTCTACTACTTCGGGGCGCGGTACTACGACCCGCGGATCAACGTGTGGCTGAGCCCGGATCCGATCCTGGACGAGTACATGGCGGGAGGGCCGGGCGCGGGGGTGTTCAACCCGGGGAACCTCGGGCTGTACAGCTATGCGCTGAACAACCCGGTCAATCTGCTCGATCCCGATGGGCGGCAAGCGCAAGGGGGGCACCGGAACTTCCCGCCCGGCGGGGCTGGGATGGGAGGCTGCCGGAGCCCGAGCTGCTGGACCGGGCCCGAGGGCGCTCGCTTTCATCAGATGATGCAGATGCAGCGCATGGCGGAGCAGCGGGCGCAGGGCAAGGCGCCCGTCAGCCCGGCGGCGGCTCCTCCTCGGACGGTGCGCATGGGCGGCGTGAACCAGCAGCCGGTGCTGCCGCCGCGGCCTGCTGGCCAGCAGCAGGCGGCGGCGCAGCCGCCATCGCAGAAACCTGCGCAAGCGGCGCTGCCGGCGACGCCGCCGCAAGCGACAGCTCCATCGAAACCGGCGCAGGCGGGACCGCTCGCGAAGCCGGCGCAGGCGGCTGCCAAGCAATCGGAATCATCTAACGGACCCACAAGAGCGGCAGCCCTCAAGCCAGAGGCAAAGTATCTCGGGTCAAAGAAACATGGAATCAAATGGAAAGAGGGACCTGCCTTGGCAAGAACAGGCGGGCCGCAAGGTCAGTGGGGAAGCGAGGGGGATTTGCGATACGCAGGGGAGAAAGCAGCGACTCTCAAGCCAGGAGAAGGTGGTTGGTTCGAAATGCCGCCGGGGCACAGCTCCGTCGTCCATCGCCCTGATGGAAAAACCGTTCCAGCTACTAGGTTTTGGGTGAGAAACAACGGAACGGGAACGTTTCACGGATATCCAGCGGAGTGAGATATGGCAGTGGACTTTGTTATTCAAGCCAGCAACCCGCGTACACTTCGAGCGCATGATCAAGATGACTCAAGCCTGTCGGATGCTATTCAAACGGTGTTTCCTATGGAAACAGAGCGGGCAATATTGGTATGGAACCACGTATACCTGCCCCTGTCCTACAAATACGACATCAGCTTGATGGTTGACGATATCGTCAAAATTTGTGAAGACATGTTGTTGATGAACCATGGAACACGGCTCGTGCACTGGCCCTCGAACACCTTTGCCGCCGTTTGGGATATTGCATGGGAACCGATGGTGGTATCTGTTGAAGCTCAGTGGAGCCGCGTGATCGGCTCTACGGAATCGATCTTGGCATGCAGGCCGAGGATTTCGATTTCAAGAGAAGATTTTCTTGCCGAGTGGAAAGCACCGCTCGATGTGGTTCTCGTGGCCCTCGAAACGGCAGGTTACACGCCGAAGCAGATAGCTGAGCTTCACCGCTTGAAAACCGTGGTTGCACAGCTGCCGCAGTATGGTCATCTGTACCGCAACGACGATGCGTCTCGCGGGTAAGCCAGAACGGGCAGGAGCTGTCGCGCGTGCTCTACGACGGCGACGGCGAGCGGCGGGTGCACCTGCACCGCATCAGCGGCGAGGAGGAGACAGCCTACCACGACCAGCACCTGACGCTGCGGGACGGGCGGTTCATCACCAAGCACATCTACGCGGGGCAGACGCGCATCGCGAGCAAGATGGATCCGGACTGGTTCCGGGATCCGCCGACGATCTACTACCACCCGGACCACCTGGGCAGCACCAGCTTCGCGTCGAACAACGAGCAGGCGCTGACGCAGCGGGACGAGTACTTCCCGACCGGGGAGCTGTGGATCGACGCGTCGGACTCGCGGTACGAGCTGCGGCGAGCGTACGTGTTCACCGGCAAGGAGCTCGACCAGGCGACGGGGCTCTACTACTTCGGGGCGCGGTACTACGACCCGCGGATCAACGTGTGGCTGAGCCCGGATCCGATCCTGGACGAGTACATGGCGGGAGGGCCGGGCGCGGGGGTGTTCAACCCGGGGAACCTCGGGCTGTACAGCTATGCGCTGAACAACCCGGTCAATCTGCTCGATCCCGATGGGCGGCAAGCGCAAGGGGGGCACCGGAACTTCCCGCCCGGCGGGGCTGGGATGGGGGGCTGCCGGAGCCCGAGCTGCTGGACCGGGCCCGAGGGCGCTCGCTTTCACCAGATGATGCAGATGCAGCGCATGGCGGAGCAGCGGGCGCAGGGCAAGACGCCCGTCAGCCCGGCGGCGGCTCCTCCTCGGACGGTGCGCATGGGCGGCGTGAACCAGCAGCCGGTGCCGCCGCCGCGGCCTGCGGGCCAGCAGCAGGCGACGCGGCAGCCGGCGCAGGCAGCGCAGCCGGCGAAGCCCCCGCAGGCGGCACAGCCGGCGAAGCCACCCCAGCCAGCACAGCCGGGGCAGATGGCCGCGAAACCGCAGTCATCATCTGCAGGAGCCGCCAAGGGGGGACCGACCCGGCCCCTACCCGAGTTAAAGGTCGACAGCATTCAATTCGGAAAAAAAGTAGGCAAACATGCCAAGGATTTCGGGCTCGACGCAGGCAACCCAGCTCATCGCCAATGGGTTCGAGAGCGAATCAACACGGTAGTTCAGCAGTACGACGAAGTCCGTCAGGGACCGTGGAGCCCACGAGGTGGCGGAGGTAACGACTTCCTGTTTTTTAGGAAAGGTACCGACCTCGTGATCACCAAGCCGAGCGGCGAGTTTGTGACGATCTTTCCAGGAGGTCAGTCGAATGAGTGGTTCAAAGGCGCTTCCCCTCGCTAACCTTAAGTCGCTATGTGGAAAGCGACTTCGTCGAGTTGCGAGGATACTGTTCGAGCATGGCGGACAGATTGAGCCAGGCGACGGTCCGCTTGAACTCTACTTGGACGACGGAACCGTAGTTCTTTTTGACGGATCGGCGGACGGTGAGGGTCTTCGTGTTCAATATGCGCCATGGGTGGACCCATTCGAGCCACCGATTTCCGATGAAAACCGCGAATACATAGAGCAAAGCGGAAAGTGGAGTAGGGTCGAACAGTCGAGTATTCCGATGTTTGTTGGCATGCTCGGTGCGATTATCTCCTCTGTGACGATCTTGGAGAACGAGTTCGGTAGAGAAGCCGGAGTCCAGCTCTGTGCTGGGGGAACGGCCCTCTGGTTCGTAGTCGCAGGCGACGAGTGCCACGTCTATTGGGAGCAACCGATCGGATTCAGAAGAAGTGCCAGGTACGCTCAGTAGGTGCCGCGTCGCCCAATCGTGGCCATCCAGCGCAGCTCGGATTGAACGACGGTCGTAACGAGCTCGGATGGGACGACCTGGACGGCGCCGGAACGGTCGATCACGTGCTGAAGGCATGCGTACGACGCGGCGGGCAACCTGGAGCAGGCGCGGAACGAGGCGCCGTACGACCAGGAGATGCCAGGCTCGGTGCTGGTCGGGCCGACGACGCACGATTACGGGTACGACGACCTCTACCAGCTGATCTCGGCGAGCGGGACGTACCAGGACCGGAGGGACTGGCAGTACCGGTACCGGCTGTCGTTCGACTTCGACGAGATCGGCAACATCCTGACGAAGGACCAGGCGAGCTACCGGTTCGTGCCGGATGGCAGCGGCGGATGGCGCGAGGACCACGCGATCCGGGAGCAGACGTACCGGTCGGTGTACCAGTACACGGGACCGCAGCCGCACGCGCCCAGGCACATCGACGAGCACCTCGTGGCGGAGTCGATGCCGTGGCCGCGGGTGATGAGCTACGACGCCAGCGGCAACCAGACGGGTTGGGTCTACCGGGACGCGACGCGGCGCACGACGGAATGGAACGAAGAGAACCGCGTCTCGCGGGTGAGCCAGAACGGGCAGGAGCTGTCGCGCGTGCTCTACGACGGCGAGGGCGAGCGGCGGGTGCACCTGCACCGCATCAGCGGCGAGGAGGAGACGGCCTACCACGACCAGCACCTGACGCTGCGGGACGGGCGGTTCATCACCAAGCACATCTATGCGGGGCAGACGCGCATCGCGAGCAAGATGGATCCGGACTGGTTCCGGGACCCGCCGACGATCTACTACCACCCGGACCACCTGGGCAGCACGAGCTTCGCGTCGAACAACGAGCAGACGCTGACGCAGCGGGACGAGTACTTCCCGACGGGCGAGCTGTGGATCGACGCGTCGGACTCGCGGTACGAGCTGCGGCGGGCGTACGTGTTCACGGGCAAGGAGCTCGACCAGGCGACGGGGCTCTATTACTTCGGGGCGCGGTACTACGACCCACGGATCAACGTGTGGCTGAGCCCGGATCCGATCCTGGACGAGTACATGGCGGGAGGGCCGGGCGCGGGGGTGTTCAACCCGGGGAACCTCGGGCTGTACAGCTATGCGCTGAACAACCCGGTCAATCTGCTCGATCCCGATGGGCGGCAAGCGCAAGGGGGGCACCGGAACTTCCCGCCCGGCGGGGCTGGGATGGGGGGCTGCCGGAGCCCGAGCTGCTGGACCGGGCCCGAGGGCGCTCGCTTTCACCAGATGATGCAGATGCAGCGCATGGCGGAGCAGCGGGCGCAGGGCAAGACGCCCACAAGCCCGGCGGCGGCTCCTCCTCGGACGGCGCGCATGGGCGGCGTGAACCAGCAGCCGGTGCCGCCGCCGCGGCCTGCGGGCCAGCAGCAAGCGGCGCCGCAGCCGGCGCAGGCAGCGCAGCCGGCGAAGCCCCCGCAGGCGGCACAGCCGGCGAAGCCGCCGGAGCCGACGAAACCCGCTGGTCCCAGCGCTTCGACAGGATCTCGGCAAGCCTCCAGCGCGAAGCTTGTGGATCGGGCAAGAGCTGCGCGCGACGCGAAGGCTGCGGAGGTTGGAGGCTTGCGCTCACCTGCCCGGCCGGCGACAGTCACCGGCGGGTACAACAAAGAAACGGGAAAGTCGAAACAGGATGCTCAGGCGGCGGCCTCTGCGCCGAACAGCGTGTTGTCGAGGCACTCGGAGGAGATCCAAGCAAAGTAAAATTCACAGAAGCCGTGCGCCCACGAGCTGACGGACCTCCGTACAAGCAGGTTCCAGTGTGCACAAAATGTGAATCTCGATACGGTCGCGGCGCGTTTCCAGAGGGAACCCAATTCAAGAGTGATCAAGGGAAATGACATGATATGGGAGATTGAGCGCCATGATTGGTCAAACCTACGTGCTGAAGGCAGTGCATCTCAGATACCGCATGCCATCCGAGAGCTTCAGGCTGCCGCCACGGAATCGGAGGCGCTAGCTGCATACTGGAAGATCGATAATACGATTGTCGTACAGGGACAGGTTTACCAGGCGGCCCTTGCCGCGGTGCCATGCCTGTTAGGTGTTCTTCTGCGATGCCCCGATGCTGCTCGTCGGCATGTGCTAGAGCTCCTCGTCCAGATCGGCAGCGGAGAGGTGGCGGCGTGCGAGATCGAGCTTGGTGAGGCAGATCTTGTTCAGCGATGCTTGCGAGAAATCGCTAGAGGTTTGCCAATCTATGTCGATATAATTGAGCACGCGGCAAATGCTGATGAGTGCGCGTTTTGCGTTGATCTTTTGGGTCTCTCATGTGGGGTCGATCACGGTCTTCGAGAGAGGGTATTGTGGTACTTCGAGCGGGTTCGTGTTAATGCCTCGTTCGAGGGGGCACAGAGACTGATTCGTAGCTGGATGGAGGAGCTGAATTCATAGTTCGGTCATTCTGATTGACTTCGATGTCGGCCCATCGATCGCACTCCGATGGACGGGGTGGTGAGTTCTACTCCTTCGGGCGGCTGCTGCCGATCAAGTTTCCCGGCTCCGAGGCGGAGGTGGTGACGTACGGCTACGACCGAGGCGGCCTGGTCGGGTCGGCGGTCGGGACGAACACCCAGCCGAACCCGCAGCATCCGGACGAGCCGGCGACGACGCAGTACCTGCTGCACATCGGCTACGACGAGTTCGAGCAACGGGTGCGCGTGGTGCACGGCAACGGCATCGCGACGTCGTACAAGTACTTCGAGAAGTCGCGGCGGCTTCAGGAGATCAACGCCGATCACCGCGACCGGTTCCTCGTGGAACGAGGGTTGCCGGCGAGGCCGTTCCAGAGGATGCGGTATGCGTACGACGCGGCGGGCAACCTGGAGCAGGCGCGGAACGAGGCGCCGTACGACCAGGAGATGCCAGGCGCGGTGCTGGTCGGGCCGACGACGCACGATTACGGGTACGACGACCTCTACCAGCTGATCTCGGCGAGCGGGACGTACCAGGACCGGAGGGATTGGCAGTACCGGTACCGGCTGTCGTTCGACTTCGACGAGATCGGCAACATCCTGACGAAGGACCAGGCGAGCTACCGGTTCGTGCCGGATGGGAGCGGAGGATGGCGCGAGGATCATGCGATCCGGGAGCAGACGTACCGGTCGGTGTACCAGTACACCGGACCGCAGCCGCACGCGCCCAGGCACATCGACGAGCACCTCGTGGCGGAGTCGATGCCGTGGCCGCGGGTGATGAGCTACGACGCCAGCGGCAACCAGACCGGCTGGGTCTACCGGGACGCGACGCGGCGCACGACGGAATGGAACGAGGAGAACCGCGTCTCGCGGGTGAGCCAGAACGGGCAGGAGCTGTCACTTTGGGGCAGGGGATCGGACCGGGAACGCTCTTCTCCCATGATGAGGCCTGACCATCCACGGAAGCGCCTCCCTCACGGGGCGGTAGCCGCTCCGCAGAGCGCGTTCTGAAGCGTGCTTGTGGAAGGCGGCCACGTGCGTAGAGTCGCGGTGCGATGACGAAGCGACGGAGCGGGGAGGAGGGAGTCGAAGTCCCGAGCCTGACGACGGCGGTGCTGAAGCTGTCCGCGCCGCATGTCGCGTGGCAAGGCCGCGAGGACGCCCCCGCCCGCGCGAAGGGGCGCCCGCGTGGCGCGGCCGGGCAGGAGGAGCGCGCGGGATCTGCCGAGGCCACAGGCGTGCGGCGCCGCAAGAGCGCCGCCCAGCCGTCCGCGGACGAGGTGGGCGAACGGCGGCCGACCCGAGGCGCGGACAAGCAGCGCCGAAGCGAAGCGACCCGAAGGCGCCCCGCGAAGACGAGCTCGACGGTGGCGGGACGAAGCGACGACAGCACCGGCTCGACGCGCCGACGCACCTCGGCGCGGACGCGGAAAGGACGCGCGCCTGACTCGGCCGCTCCGGACGCGACGAGCGCTGTGGGCGCGACGGAAGCGGACGACGCGGCGCGATCAGCGGTCGCGGAAGGCGAGCCGCGAGCCGGTGATCCGAGCCAGGTCCAGGTACTTGAGCCGCCCCTCGGCGATGAGGCGTTGTCGCGTCGCGACCCAGTTGTTGGGACTCAGGTCGAGGATGCGACTGAGCGGATAGCTGGGAGCCACGGTCAGGATCTCCTGCAAGTACAGCTCGGGGTCGAGCCCGTGCATCTGGCAGGTCGCGATGAGCGACGTGATGGCACACGCCCGGACAGCATGCTCGTCGCTGCCGTGGAAGAGCCAGTTGCGCCGCCCCTTGACGACGCGGCGCAGAGCCCTCTCACTGGCATTGTTGTGGATGGGGATCTCCCCGTTGGAGAGGAACTCGCAGAGCGCCTCCCTCTGGTTGTGCAGGTAGACCAGCCCTTCGCGCAACGGCGAATGCTCCGGGACGACCTGCCGCTGCGCCTCGACCCAGGCGAAGAGCTTCTCAATCAGCGGTGCGGACTCGCGCTGCCGGAGCTCGAGACGCTCGTCCGGGCTGCACAGGGCGCATTCCTCCTCGACGCGGAAGAGCGCCTGGAGGGTCTGGAGCGCGAACGCCGCCTCCTTGCCCGCCCCGGCCTTGAACGCCTTGAAGAAGCGCCTTCGTGCATGGCTCCAGCAGCCGGCCTCGCGCGCCTTGCCCGGCCCGAACAGCACGTTGTGGTTGGCCGAGGCATCGGCGACCAGCGTCCCCTGGTAGCCGCCGAAGAGCTTCGCGACGGTGGGGCCGTCGTACGTCGGTGTGTAGCGAAACAGCACCCCATCGCCCGGCGCGACCAGGACGAAGACATGCCCATAGCGGTGCTTGTCCTTGGCCCGGATGGCGGTGCCCGTCGCATCCATGGCGAACCACGACCGCGAGAGCGCGTTGCTCCACATGGCATCGGCGATGCGCATCGCGATGCCACCGCAATCGTACTGCCAGCGTGTCATGTTGCCGCGGCCGATGCGGAAGCCGTGGCGATCCGACTCCACCTCTTGCCGGTAGTAGGGCATGTGGTAGTCGAGCTTGTGGACGAACAGGTGGGCCAAGAGGCTCGGGTCAGCAAGGCACCTGTCGATCGGGCGCTCCGGCAGCGCGGCGATCTTCACCGGTCCGCCGCTGTCCTCCGCAGCATCCGACTCGGGCGTGTAGCGTACGAGGACGCCGTCGACGAAGGGGCTTTGCTTGAAGCCCGTGTCCGCGGGGATCCCCAGAAGCTCGTGCTCTCGCACGACCAGGGGCTCGTCCAGCTCGTGCGTGAAGGCCGGTCCACCGGCTGGCGAAGGAGCCGGCTCCTCTTCAGCTCCGCTGCTCGCCGCCGGTGCCTCCGCCTTGGCCACGTACTTGGGGCGACGCGTGACGATCTCGATGGGGCCGCCACGCCGGTAGCCGATGACCGAGCTGTCTTCGGCGCCCACACGCTCGAAGCGCTCGATGCCTTTGAGCAGCACCTCCGGCGGCAGCGACTCGATGACCACCCTCGGGATGACACCGATGCGACGGCGCCCGTGCTCGTGGCGCTTGGCTCGCTTGCCGCCTCCGGGCTCCGAGCCGGAGGAGGACTCTGCCGCCGCCACGCGCTCCGGCGGGCTCGCGGGGCCCGGCGGCTGGATGCTGCCGTCGCTCGGGTCCGCATCAGGCGAGGCGCAGTGCTCGGCCTGCGACGAAGCTGGAGCCGGACAGCCGCCTGGCTCGCCGGCCAGCGAAAGCCGCAGCTGGTCAGGCGAGACCTGCTCGGAGACGTGGCGCCGGAACCCGATCTCCAAGGTCCGAATCGTCTCCTGCAGCTGTTGATTGTACGCCTTGAGCGACTCGACAGTGCGAGCGAGCTCTTGGGCCTGCTGCTCCGCCGTCGAGAGCTCGGCCAGCCTCGCCTCGAGCTCCTGCACCCGCCGGAGCAGCGCGTCGACCGCCGACCCGGGGTCGGCGGGGCTCCCCTGGGCTTGTCCCCTGGCCTGGAGGTAGCCGAGCACGAGCGCCGCACCGTCAAGGCGCTCTGGCTCCGCCGACTGCGGCAGCTCGGTCTCACCGGGGCGTGTCGTCGAGGTCAAGGCGCGCCATGGATGCCCCCTGCGCTTGCCCTTGACAAGTACCTTATGCAGCCGACTTGTCGCTACTTTCGATGAGAATCTCTCGCCGAAGACGGGAATGCAGGGCAGTCGTGGTGCGCCATCGGCGCCGCGCTCCCGCGAGGTCTTCGGGCGCGATGCAGCTCGCGCCCTGCTCCATCTCCGCATCCGGCTGCGCCGGCCGCCATCGGGCCGCGCTGGCGCCGGCAGCGTGGTGAACGAGCGCCGGCGCAGACGCCTCAGTGGACCAGCCGGCGGCGGCTTGCCAGCTCTTCCACGGGTAGACCGGCGAGCAGCTGCGCGAAGTCCTGTGCTGACAGCTCGATACACTTGCCGTCGGCCTCGGTGAACGAGGGCAGAGCAAACGCACCCTTCGAGAGACGCTTATACAGAATCGTATATCCGTTGCGGTCCCACCAAAGTGCTTTTAGCCGGTTGCGCCTCCTGTTGAGGAACAAGAACAGCGCGCCACTGGCCGGGTCCAGGCACAGCACCTGCCGGGTGATCGCGGCGAGCCGGTCGAATGCGCCACGCAAGTCCACTGGACCGACCGCCAGATAGACGGCTATCGTCGCGGGGGTCACCGTCCCCTCCGCAGCGCTTCGATCGCATCCACGAGGTCGCGCGCGCCTATCCCACATACCTGCATCCGCGTCCCATCGGCAAATGCGACGTTGAGCCGCACAGGCGGCGCTTCTCGGCGCTCCGGGCGCACCACGACGGGGAGAAACGGAACATGCTGAGCCGCATGGGTGGCTCTTGGCAACGCACCCTCCTCTGCGCGCTCACCGCCAGCTACCCATCGGTCGACGGTCATCTTGTGGACACCGAGCTCCGTGGCGATCTCGGTCGGCGTCGCCCCCGCGAGGGAACGCTCCTTGGCGTACGCCTCGGCTCGCTCCCGCAGCTCGCTCGGGTACTTCCCACGGCTCTTCTGCTCTCGATACCTCGACATCTCTGCACGCAGCTGCACCAGCTCCCTGCTTCCTGGCATCGCTCGCTCCTCTTCGCTCGGCGAGGGCGCGGCCCTCATCAGACGTCGCGTAGCGTGCAACCGAAGCTGGCTAGGGAAAAGACGCGGTCCGCGGAGCGGCTACACGGGGCGTGAGCGCGAAGAAGGGACGAGCGCGTTCCTGAGCCTGTTTGGTTACAACCCCCCGCCGCCGGCCCCTCCGCGGCCCTACGCCGCCTTCAGCGCCGCCGTGCAGTGCCCGCAGCGCACCGCCTTGATGGGGATGGTCATCGCGCACTCGGGGCACTCCTTGGTCGTCGCGGCCTCCTCGTGCTTTCTCTGGAGCTTCCCCATCAGCTGCATCAGCAGGAACACGCAGAAGGCGATGATGAAGAAGCTCACCAGGTTGTTGATGACCTGGCCATATTGAAGGAGGACCGCGCCCGCCTTCACCATCTCGTCGGGGTTCGCGTAGGGGCCGGGCCCGCTCGGCGCCTTCAGGACGATGTAGTGCCGGCTGAAGTCGATGCCGCCCGTCACCAGGCCTATCGGCGGCATGATCAGGTGATCGACGAGGGACTTGACGATGTTGCCGAACGCCGCGCCGATCACGACGCCGACCGCCATGTCGACGACGTTGCCACGAATCGCAAACTTCTTGAAATCATCCCAGAACATCGCTCACCTCCCATCGCCGAGGGCACCGGCTCGCACTGGCGACTCCGGCTCGGTCACCGCTTTATCGCAACTTCGGCGCTGCCAACAGCCTCCCTGTCCACGCCGTCCACGCGGCCGGCGCCGCCGAGCACAAACGGTGCCACCGAGCTCGTCCGTGCGCTCATCGCCTCCCGGCCCCAGAGCCCGCCGTCAGCCCCCTCTACCGCACCCGCCGCCTCGCCCCACCCCCCCGCAGAGCCGCCACACTCCTCGCCCCACCCTCCACCCCCCCGCCGATTTCTCACACACCGGTTCCCCGATCCCGCCTCGCCTCTCTAGGATGCCCCCCGGAGGACCCACCCCTACCATGGACCCCGATACCGAGGCCGCCCTGCGCTACCGCGCGAAAGCCGAGCTGCGGAAGCGCGCCCGGGCGGTCCGCAACTCCATCCCCCGCGACGCCATCCTCGAGCGCTCCCGCCGCATCGTCCGCGCCCTCGCCGAGCTCCCGGCGGTCGTCGCCGCCCGGCGCGTGGCGCTCTTCTGCCCGATCGAGGACCGCAACGAGGTCGACCTCCGCGAACTCGACCCGCTCCTGCGCGCCCGCGGCGTCCAGGTCGCGTACCCCGCCATCGACCCCGAGTCGCGCGCGATGACCTTCCGCTTCGTCGCCGACCCCGAGGCCATGCAGGAGCGCGGCCTCGGCTTCCGCGAGCCCGACCCCGCCGACGAGGAGGCCGCCGCGCTCGACGTCATCGTCGTCCCCGCCCTCCAGATCGACGCCCGCGGCCACCGGATCGGCTACGGCGCCGGCTACTACGACAGCACCCTGCCGCGCTTCTGCCCCCCGGCGCACGCCGTCGGCGTCGCCTTCGACTTCCAGCTCATCGCCGAGGTGCCCTCGACCGACGGCGACGTCCCGCTCGGGACCATCGTGACCGACGCCCGCGTGCTCGCCGCCGAGCCCGCCTAGGATGCCCAACGGACCGGTGCCCAAGAACCAGGTGGAAGGGGAGACCGACAGCGCAAGGCCCGTCCTCATCGCCGCCCTCGCGTCCGGCGCGATGATCGCCCAGCAGGTCGCCGGTCGGGCCACCCGCGACGCCCTCTTCCTCGCCGCCTTCGGCGCCGCCGACGTCCCCAAGGTCATGGCCGCCGGCGCGGCGCTCTCGTTCGCCGCGGTCCTCCTGCTCTCGCGCGCCCTCCTGCAGCTCTCGCCCGCGCGCGTCGTCCCCGCCACCTGCGCCGCGAGCTCCGTCTTCCTCGGCCTGGAGTGGGCCCTCGCCCTGCGCGCGCCCGGCGCCGCCGCCCTGGTCTTCTACCTGCACGTCGCCGTCTTCGGCGCGACCCTCATCTCCGCCTTCTGGTCGCTCGTCAACGAGCGCTTCGACCCCCACACCGCCCGCCACTCCATGGGGCGCATCGCCGGCGGCGGCACGCTCGGCGGCGTCGTCGGCGGCCTGTTCGCCTGGCGCGCCGGCCACCTCGTGGACGCCCCGACCATGCTCCTCGCCCTCGCCGGCCTGAGCGGGCTGGCCGCCCTGGCGACCTACCTCCTCGGCGCCGGCCTTCCGGCGGCGACCGCCACCGGCGCCGCCGCGAGCACCGCCGCCACCGGCGCCGCCGCGAGCACCTCCGCCGCGAGCACCGCCGGCGCCGACGCTGCCGCGAGCATCGCCGCCGCGAGCACCGCCGCCGCCGGCACCGCCGCCGCGGGGGCCGCCGCAGCCGGCACCGCCGCCGCCGCCGCCTCAGGCGCCGCCGCCTCCTCCACGGGCGCCGCCGCCTCCTCGGCCGCCGCCGCCACCGCCGCCAGCCCCTCCGGCCTCCGCGCCCTGCGCGAGAGCCCCCACCTGCGCGACCTCGCCCTGCTCGTCGGGCTCGGCGCCGTCAGCGGCGCGCTCTTCGACGTGGCCCTCAGCGCCGAGGCCGCCAACGCGATGCGCGACCGCAACGAGCTGCTCTCGTTCTTCGCCCTCTTCCACCTCTCGGTCAGCCTGCTCTCGTTCCTCGTGCAGTCGCTCGCCGCCACCTTCTCGCTCGACCGGCTCGGGCTCGCCGCCACCATCGGCATCCTCCCGGCCGCCGTCCTCACGAGCTCCCTCTCCGTCGTGGTCGCGCCGCGCCTCTGGTCCGCCTCCATCGTCCGCGCCACCGAGGCGGTGCTCCGGAACTCGCTGTTCCGGTCGGGCTACGAGCTGCTCTACACGCCCCTGCCCCCGGACCAGAAGCGGTCGATCAAGACCCTCATCGACGTCGGCTTCGACCGCATCGGCACCGCGGCCGGCAGCGGCCTCGCCATGGTCCTGCTCGCGCTCGCGCCGGACGCGTCGCTGCCGCTCCTCATCGGCCTCGGCACGGCGGCCGCGGGCGTCACCCTGCTCTTCACGCCGCGGCTCCACCGGGGCTACGTCGCCGCGCTCGAGGGCAGCCTGCGCTCCGGCGCCGTCTCGCTCGACCCGGCGAACGTCGTCGACGCGACCACCCGCCGCACCCTGAGCGGCACCGTCGACGCGCTCAGCCGCGACAAGGTGCTCGCCGAGCTCGCCGCCCTCCGGCGGGGGACGGCCGCGCGGGCCGACGCCGGGCGCGCCCACGGCGACGGCGAGCGCATCTCGTACGCCGGCCCGCCGATCTCCGCCCGGCCGCCCGTCTCCGCCCACGCCCCCGGCGACGGGCCGCGCGCCCCGGCGGGCGAGCGCAAGATCGCCGAGGGGCCGCTGTCGGCGCGCTCCGCGTCGGCCGCGCTCTCGTCCGACCCGGTGCTCGCGGCGGTCGCCGACCTCCGCTCGGGCGAGCCCGAGCGCGTCCGCCGGGCGCTCGCCCGGGAGCCCGACCCCGCCCTCGTCCCGCACCTCCTCCCGCTCCTCGAGCGCGACGGGCTCATCTCGGACGCGATCCGCGCGCTCCGCGCCGTCGCCCCCCGCGCGACCGGCCAGCTCCTCGACGCGCTGCTCGACCCGGCCGTGAGCCTCGCCGTCCGGCGCCGCATCCCGCGCGTGCTCCAGGCCTGCCCCACCCAGCGCGCCGCCGACGGGCTGATGCTCGGCCTCGCCGACGAGCGCTTCGAGGTGCGCTACCAGTGCGGCGTGGCGCTCGCGCGCCTGCTCCAGCAGCGCGCGCCGATCCACCTGCGCCGCGACGACGTGATCGCGGCGGCGATGCGGGAGATCGAGATCGACCGCCGGGTGTGGGACGCCCAGCCCCCGAACGCGTCCCCGCCGGCCGAGGCGCCCCTGGCCGCGCGCCTGCTGGTCGAGCGGACGAGCCGCAGCCTGGAGCACGTCTTCCGTGTGCTCTCGCTCTGCCTTGAGCGCGAGCCGCTCGAGATCGCCTACCGGGCGCTCCACGCCGACGACGCGCACCTCCGCGGGACCGCGCTCGAGTACCTGGAGAACGTGCTGCCGGCGCCCATCCGCGAGAGCCTCTGGCCGTACCTGGGCGCCCGCCCGGCCGCCCCCGCCGAGCCGCTGACCGCCGCCGAGCCCTGCGCCGGCGAGCCGGGCCCCGCGGCGCCGGCCGCCGCCGAGCCCCGCCCTGGGGAGCCGCGCGCCGCCGAGCCGCGCGAGCCGCGCGTGCCGCGCGTGCCGCGCGTGCCGCGCCTGCCCGAGGATGCGCTCGACGAGCTGCGCCGGTCTGCCGCCAAGTGGCCGCGGGCGTCGATCTCCGCCGCGCGCCGGCGCAGGGAGCCGCGCACGTAGCGCGTGCGCTCCCCACGTAGCGCGGGGCTATGTGGGCGGCGCTCCCCACGTCGCGCGCCGCTACGCAGCAGCGCGGCGCTCCCCTCCGCAGCGGCGCGCTCCCCCACGCAGCGGCGCGCCCCCTCGCACAGCGGCGCGCTCGGCGCCTGGCGGAGGCGTCACCGAGCGCCGAGCGGCCCGTCGATCCGGCGAGCGACAAAAAGAAAAAGCGTCGCCGGGGCCCGGGGGGGGAGAGGCCGCACCAGCAACGCTGCCCTATGAATTAGCAGCTCGCATGCCACCGCGAGAAGCTCAAAATTCGCTGCGAAATCGCATAGATGTCCCGGGCGCATTCCCTCGCGTTGCACTCCTGCGATTTCATCCTTGCAGGCGCGCATTGCGTCGGGGGCGGGCCGGCCAGCTCCGTGCTGACGCTCGGAGCTAGTGCAGCGGCTCGCGGCGCCGCGCTCTCTCGTCGAGGTGCTCGGCGATCGTGAGCCGGTCGGCGTCGCTCATGACCACGAAGCGGACGGCGAGCAGGTTGTCGCGGTCCCAGACCGGGCGGGCGCGCAGCCGGATGGGGCGCCCGACCCCGAGGTCGAGCTCGAACGGGGTGACCGCCGGCAGCGCCCGGCCCGCGAGCCCGGGCGTGCGCTCGACGACCATCCCGGTCGGGGAGAGATCGATCGCGCGGCACCGGTGCCTGTGGCCGTCGACGAGCGCCGAGACGGGGAAGTCGACCTGGGCGCGCGCGCCCTGCCTGCGATCCATGCGTTCCTCCTGGGTCCTCGTGAGGCGCCGAGCGTAGGTCGCGCGGCTCGTCCGGGCCAAACATCGGGCGGGCGAGCCCCGCCGGCACCCCGCAGCGCGGCGGCGCGATCCCGCCGCGGGTGCGATATGCTGGCGGGGCGAAAGGAAGGTCGGCGATGCCCACGTGCCGCGAGTGCGACAGCGAGGTCGACGAGCTCAAGACGATCAAGGTCGGAAGCAAAAAGAAGAAGGTCTGTGAGGACTGCGCCGATCGCGCGGCCCAGGAAGGCGCGATCGCCGAGGAGAGCGAGGCGGTGGTGCAGCAGATGATGGGCTTCAAAGGCAGGCGCTGAGCCCGCCCCGGCCCCCGCTCGGCCCGCCGGACGCCCCGAGTTCAGGAGGAAGACGGGAGTTCCCGAAAGGGAGCGAGATCTCCTCCTGAGCCCGATTCATCCTTTTCCGTATCCCTGCCAACCCGTTCAGTTTTCCCGCGAGGCCGGCGGCTTACTTTCCCGTGGCTGGCGGCGGCGGCGCGATGAACAACGACGCGGCCGTCGCGCGGACGCGCCGGATCTCGTCGTCGAACACCGCTCATTCGTGCCTCTCGGCGATCTCCCGCACGGTCGCCTCGGTCTCGCCGGCGAGAACGCACCGGCGAGCGCGCTCGGATTCCCCGGGAACGGGCGCGGCCGCCGGCCGAACGCGCGGCGCCTCGTCGAATCGCGAATGAGCCGACGCCCACGCGAGGTTGCGAGCGCCGCAATGGAATCTCTCCCCGGAGATCGGATCGGCGAATGACTCCGCTGCGCGAGCGCCGAGGCGCGCTGGGCAAAGCCGCGTCGCCGCGGAAGGAGCGCCCGGCGCGCGTGGCACCGCCGCGCGCGCTCGAGGCGCCGCGGCAGCGGCTCGAAGCGTGAAAGGCGCTGCTCCCATGCGGGCGCGATGAGATCGGCGCGACCACCGCGCCGCCCGTCGCTGGCGACAATCGCGGCGCGCTCCGGCGAAGAACACCGCACCAGCGCGGCGTGGACGTCGCCCGCGAGCGCGACAGATGCGGGGAGAGGTAGGCAGAGGTCGTTGGAGCGAATGGATATTTCGGTCGCAGTGCATGTTGGCCCACAATTCCACGGGATTTTGACCATGAAAGAGCGGGCGAGCGGGCACATCGCTCTACATTCCTCACATCAGCGGACGAGCTGCGCATTGCAGTTTTGCATCGAATTTTTGCAACCTTGATGTGAAAAGCGGCTGAGGTGTGCGACCTAATTGGCCGATCGTTTGATTTGCGAAAGCATTTCGTCTTGACCCTTTGCTCCAATCCAGGAATAAGTTGTCTCACGAGAGCGCCGGTATCCGCCCCTCTGGTGCTGAATGGTCTGCACCGATGGTTCGCGGCGCGAGGGTCTACAGCGGGAGGCTTCGCTTCTGCCCCCTGTAGCCTTCGGCCGTTACGGTCCTGTTCACCGCAGGGGTTCGACGACGCCGGGGGAGAAAAAGCCATGCATTCGATTTCTCAAGGCTTTGGGTCGCGGTCGTTCGCTGCCGGTAAGTTCATCGCCTCGCTGATGGCGATGTCGATCGTCGGCTCCGGCTGCGCGCCGCTCGACGAGGACGTGACCGCGGAGGACTGGGGCGCGGGGGAGCAGGCCGCCGGCACGACCTTCCTTGTCGGCCCCACGCGCACCTACAAGACCCTCAACGACGTCGTGGGCCAGCTGAAGCCGGGCGACATCGTGGAGGTCGACGGCAACGCGACGTACGCGGGCAATATCCGGATCACGAAGGGGGGCACGCCCACCGCGAAGATCACCATCCGTGGCAAGCGCGTCTCCGGGAAGCGCCCCGTCCTCAAGGGCGGCACCAACACCATCGAGATCAACGCGAACCACGTCGTGCTCGAGGGGTTCGATGTGACCGGCGGCACGACCCGGTGCGTTTTCCACCATGGTCACGACGTGACCATTCGCGACACGGTGGTCCACGACTGTCCTGCGCACGGCATCCTCGGCGCCGACAGCGACTCGGGCTCGCTGACGCTGGAGTACGTCGAGGTCTACAAGTGCGGGAACGGGACGCAGAAGCACCCGATCTACATGGCCACGGACGAGAGCGCGTATCCGGGCGCCGTGTTCCGGATGCAGCACAGCTACGTCCACGACGCAAACGGCGGCAACGCGGTGAAGTCCCGCGCGGAGCGGAACGAGATCTACTATAACTGGATCGAGGGCGGGCTCTACAAGGACCTCGAGCTGATCGGTCCGGACGGGCAGGATCCGGGGCTCGCGCGGGAGGACTCCGATGTGGTCGGCAACGTCTTCCGCAAGACGCACACGCAGTACGTGGTGCGCGTCGGCGGCGACGGCACGGGCGACACGAAGGGGCGGTACCGGTTCGTCAACAACACCTTCCTGCTGATGCAGGGGTCGAACGCGGCGATCCACCTGTTCGATGGGATCGAGAGCATCGAGCTGCACAACAACGTCTTCCACCGCGTCGGCGGCGGCAGCGTCCAGGTCTTCCGCGACGACGCGAAGTGGGCGACCGGCAGCCCGGTGATCAAGGGCGTCAACAACGCGGTGCCCACGGGCACGACCGTGCCTTCCGGCTTCGCGGGGACGCTGATCGTGGCCGATCCGGGCTTCGCGAGCGTCGCCAACCGCGACGTGACGCTGCTGCCGTCGAGCCCGCTCCGCAACGCGGGCGTGAGCCAGACGTCGGGGATCTCGGGGCGCCCGTTCCCGTCGCCGCTGGCGATGCCGCTCTTCCACCCGCCGAAGGGGGTGATCGGGGCCGTCGGCAGCGCGCCGCGGCGGACGGCCGTGGGCGCCGTCGACATCGGGGCCTTCGAGCTCGGCTCGGGGACGACGACGGCGCCGAGCGAGCCGACGCCGACGGAGCCGACGACGCCGACGCCCTCGGAGCCGACCACGCCGAATCCGGCGCCGTCGTGCCCGACGGTGAAGGCTGGCGAGTGGGTGAACACGCCGCTGACGACGCAGTGGGGCACCTTCACGGCGACGTGGGACGTGACGCCGAGCGCGGCGAAGATCGACGGGGTGGTCGGGCTGTCGAGCGGCGCGGCCGATCAGTGGACCGAGCTCGCGGCGATCGTGATCTTCGACGAGCAGGGCAACGTCCGGGTCCGGAACGGATCGAGGTACGAGGCGGCGACGGTGTTCCCGTACTCGGCCGGGACGACGTACACGGTGCGGATGGTGGTCGAGACGGCGTCGCGGCTGTACTCGGTGTACATCCAGCCGAAGAACGGCGCCGAGGTGCGGCTCGCGTACCGGTACGCGTTCAGGACCGAGCAGGCGCAGATCCGGTCGCTCAACAACTGGGCGATGACCCAGACGGTGGGGTCGGCGTCGCTCTCGGCGTGCAACTTCTCGATGAAGTGAGCCCCTCGGGAGGGGGCGGCCGGTGGGATGAGCGCCGGGGCCCCCTCCTCCTTTTGCTTTGCTGAGAGGCCCGCCCCGGGGGGGCGGACCGCGCTACGTCACCGCACGTTGAAGCCGTGGCGCAGGACCGGGAAGACGCCGAGGTAGAGGCTCCCCGAGGTCGCCCCGATGGAGGGCCAGTCCTGATCGGGCCGCATGGCTTCGAACTCGGCGACCTGACCGCGGAGGAAGTGGCGATAGAAGTACACGAAGTTGTGCTCGCCGTTGGAACCGTCGTAATAACCGTGGTTCGAGCTGCCGTGCAGCCCGTGGATCCCGTTGTACGAGCGCAGCACGTTGCGGTTGTACCCCTCGTAGTTATGAATCACCTCGTGGAGGAGCCCGGCGTTCGGGACGCCGATCCCTTCGCCGGTGTAGGTGGTGGGGATCGCGAGATACCGGTCGTCCCAAGCCCACGCGAGGTTGCTCTCATCATGCACCAACGATCCGTCGGCCCGGTGCTGCGGGATGTAGAGCACGATCATGTCGTAGTCCGAGAGCAGGTGCGCGGTCGGGTTCTCGCTCTGGAAGCGCCCGGTGTCCCACCCATCGTGGTTCGGCTCGTAGATCGGCACGTCCTCGACGGTGGGCAGGACATCGACGGTCCACTTGGCGAGCCCGTACGACAGCGGTTCGAGCCACCTGGCGCTGGTCGCCCTCGCCTGCGTCAAGAGCCTCTCGATGTCGCCCTCGGACAGCACGCCGACGTTCGACGGGTCCGCTCCACCGAGCGACGCGCGGTAGTTGATGCTCCTCCGGATGGGCAGGATCCCGATGCGCGTGTCCTCCTGGATCCCGAGTGGCGGGTTCGCGGTGACGTCGACGGTCATGGGCGACGCGCCGACGGTCACGCTCTGCTCCCGATAAGAGCCCGTGTAGTCGTAGGGCGGCGACTGGGTGCCGAGCCCGACGCCGATGGTGTAGTTGCCCGGCGGCAGCGAGAGCGTGGTTGGCGTGGCGCGCCCCGTGTAAACGTCGTTCACGTACACCTTGCCGGGCTGCGAGCTCGTCGCCGTCACGGTGACAGGCTGGAGCGCGGGCCGGTTCGGGGTGTCCACGGAGAACGTCCGATCCGCCACGATCCCCTGCCGCACCTCCTGGCCGTTGCACAGGGTCGCGGGGCACGTCGCGTTCACGACGCGCTGGTTGTCGACCCAGACCTCGACGCCGTAGCTCGTCGGGCCTTCGGTGTTGAGGGTCTGGATCCGGAGATCGTTGTCGCCGCTCCCGAACCAGTCGCTCACGTCGATGCGCTGGCCGATGCTCGGATCGGCGCTGTGGAACATCCTCCGCTGCAGGCCGTTCACGTAAAGGACGAGCCGGTCGTCCGCGCTCGAGACGCGCAGCTCCACCTTGGAATGGCCGGCCGGCGCGCCGCCCACGAAGCGGAGATTGTCGACCAGGTAATCGGTCGTCGTCTGCGGGACATTCAGGACGATCTTGAACGTCAGATCGCTGTACGTATTGCTCAGGGCGCTGACGACGCTCGCCGGCAGGCTGAACGATATCGGGCTGTACGTGCCCGCGGGCAGCCCGGCGAGGTTCACCTGACCCAACCACACGCTGTGCACCCCTTGGGACGGGATGTTCACGACGAGCTGCGCGTTGCCGAAGCCGGGCGACACCGGCGGCTTCAGGTCGAAGGCGATCGTCGAGGTCACGCCCGACACGGTGGTCAGCGGCACGGACTGGAGCTCGACGAAGTTGAAGTTCCGCAGGGCGAGCGCGGAGGTGCCCTCGGAGTGATCGGCGCTCGCGCTCTTCACGGCGCCGGAGGCCGTCCAGTCTGCGATGCTCTCGAACCCGAGCACCGACGCCGGGTTCACGAGGGCCTGCCCCACCTCATCAACGAACGGCTCGTCCGTGCTGGTCCCCTGTACGCAGGCAGCGAGCGCGAGCGCGCACGAGGTCGTGATCATGAAACGTAAACGTCGCATTCGATGATCTCCTTTGGATCGGCGGAGCGCTGGTGCTGCTCCGCCTCGCGCCGGTCCTGCGCGGCCCGCCTCCGTGAGGCGAGCCGCGCCCGTGGCAGCGCGGCTGGCAGGGCGCTATCGCAACCGGCGTGCCGCCCCGCCGCGCGAGGGGCATTTCCTGCGACGACGGGCGGCGAGACGCGCCGAGCGCGGCGCACGAGCGGCTGCCGCGCCATCGAGCTCGCCCACGGATCCAGCCTGCAGAGGCAAGCCTTGCCGCCCTGGCAAAGTTTGCCAGCGCTGAACAGCAGAGGCACGGCAAGGATTGCCATCCCGCCTCACGCCCGCGCCTCGGACACGCCAGGACGACGGCCGCAGCATCGCTCGCCCCGCGCCCGGACACGGACGCTGATATGAACCGGTTAAGAAAACGAGCGCGCGGGCTCTGGGAGGAGGCCGTGGAGAGCGCGGCGCCGGGCGGACCCCCGGGAGGGGCCGCCCCGGGGGCTCAGGCGAGGCCGCTGCGCTGGAGCAGGGCGTCGAGGGTGGGCTCGCGGCCGCGGAAGCTCTTGTAGAGATCCATCGGGTCCTGCGTGTCGCCGAGCGCGAGGATCTGGCTCCGGAACGCGTCGCCCACCTTCCGGCTGAACAGGCCCTCCTCCTGGAAGCGGGAGAAGGCGTCGGCGTCCAGCACCTCGGCCCATTTGTACGAGTAGTAGCCGGCGGCGTAGCCCACGGGGCTCGAGAAGAGGTGGGAGAAGCCGGCGATCATCGCGTAGCCCTCGGGCAGCGGGACCGGCGAGTAGCGCGCGAGGACCTCGCGCGCGAACTCGACGACGTCGCCGCGCTCGGGGGTCCAGTCCACGTGGAGCGCGAGGTCGATCTCGGCGAAGCCGAGCTGCCGCATCGTCACGGCGCCGGCGCGGAACGTGCGGGCGGAGCGCATCCGCTGGAGCAGGTCGTCCGGGATCGGCGCGCCCGTCTCGTGGTGGCGCGCGAACAGGTCGAGCGCCTCCCGCTCCCAGCACCAGTTCTCCATGATCTGCGAGGGGAGCTCGACGAAGTCCCAGGCGACGTTGGTGCCGGCGAGGCTCCGGATCGGCACCCGGCTGGAGGCGTGGTGCATCATGTGCCCGAACTCGTGGAACAGCGTCTCGACCTCGCGGTGGTTGAGCAGCGCGGGGCGGCCGCCGACCGGCGGGGTGAAGCTGCCCGCCAGGACCTCGAGGTGCCGCGCGTCCTCGCCGGCCGCGCGCCCGCCGTCGCTCGGCGCGCCCGTGACGAGCCCGTGCATCCAGGCGCCGTCGCGCTTCTGCTCGCGCGGCGTGAAGTCGAGGTAGAACGCGGCGCTCTGGGCGCCGTCCGCCTCGAGGAGCCGGTAGGCGCGGACGCTGGGGTGCCACGCGGGCGCGTCCTGCCAGGACACGATGCGCACGCCGTAAAGGCGGTGGGCGATCTCGAACAGGCCGGAGACGACGCGATCCAGCGGGAAGTACGGGCGGAGCGCCTCGTCGTCGAAGTCGTAGCGGGCGCGGCGCAGCTTCTCGGCGTAGTAGGAGACGTCCCACGGCTCGAGCGGCGGCGCGCCCGGGCCCTCGATCTCGCGGCGGAAGGCGGCGAGCTCCTCCTTTTCGCGGGCGAACACCGGCTCGGTGCGCTCCCGCAGCGTCGCGACGAAGCGGCGCGCCTCGGCGCCCGTCTTGGCCATGCGGTCCTCGAGCACGAGGTCGGCGAAGGTCGCGTAGCCGAGCAGCGCCGCCTTCTCGCGGCGGAGCTCGAGGATGCGGCGGATGAGCGGGCGGTTGTCGTGATCGCCCTCGGTCGCCCGCGTGTTGTAGGCGCGGTAGAAGCGCTCGCGGATCGAGGCGTCGTCGAGGTGCGTGAGCACCGGGATGTAGCTCGGCGCCTGCAGCGTGAAGCGGTAGCCCTTGACGCCCTTGTCCTGGGCGCTCTGGCGGGCGGCCTCGATCGCGCTCGGCGGCAGGCCGGCGAGGCGGGCCGGGTCCTCGACGACGAACTCGAAGGCGTTCGTGGCGTCGAGCACGTTCTGCGAGAAGCGCAGGGTGAGCGTCGCGAGCTCGACGTCGATCTCGGACAGGCGCTTCTTGCCGGGCGGGTCGAGCTCGGCGCCGCTCCGGCGGAAGTCGTCGAGGGTCTTCTTGAAGAAGCGGCGCCGCGGGCCGGTGAGCGACCCGGCCTCGGGCGTGGCCGCGAACGCCTTGAGCGCGCCGTAGACGCCCTCGTTGAGGGCGATGCCGCTGAGGAACTCGCTGACCTCCGGCTGGACGGCGTTGTAGGCGGCGCGCAGCTCGGGCGTGGTGGACGTCGACTCGAGGTGCGAGACGACGTTCATGGCGCGGTCGAGCCGCTCGGTGACGGCCTCGAGCGCGGCGAGGGTGTTGTCGTAGGTGCGGGGGCCGGGCGTCGCGATGAGCGCCTCGAGCCGGGCGCGGGCGTCGGCGAGCAGCGCGCGTACCGCGGGCTCGACGTGCTCGCTCCGGATGCGATCGAACGGGATCTCGAAGCCGAGAGAGAGCAGGGGATTGTCGGTCGCTTCGGTCATGATCGTTCCTGGTTGGGCGTGAGGGGGCCGACGGACGGGGCGCGGCGCCGGCACCCTCGGCCGGTCCGCGCAGCCCTCCCTTGGTAAAGGCGTCCGCGGGGGTTGGCTAGTGCCGGGCGCGCGAAGCCGCCGGGGCGCGGGGCGGCGATCCGGGCGTCGGTGGACGGACGCGGCGGGCGGGGCGTCTGAGGCCGGAGCTCCGGCGGGCGGCGCTAGACGCCCAGCCAGCGCGCGACGATCGTGGCGAGCACGTCGGACGTCCCCGAGTGGATGCTGCCGCCCAGCGCGTCGTCCACGGCGGAGGGGAGGCCGCTCTCCTCGAGGTAGCCGGCGCCGCCGCGGAGCTGGAGATCGTCCAGCGCGGACTGCACGGCCGAGTCCGCCGCGTGCCACTTGGCGAGCGCGGCCTCGGCCTGGCCGCGGTGGCCCTGGTCGAGCTCCCAGGCGGCGCGGTAGACGAGCAGCCTCGAGGTCTCCAGCCGGAGCTTCATCTGCGCGAGGCGGTGCGCGACGGCCTGGTGGCGCGCGATCGACTGGCCGCCGATCGCGCGCTCCCGGGCGAAGCGGACGGCCTCGCCGAGGGCGCGCTCCATGGCGCCGAGGCGGAAGGCGAGGATCAGCGCGCGCTCGTAGGTCATCGCGATCTGGAAGACGGCGAGGCCGGCGCCGGCGCGGCCGAGGAGCGCGTCGGGGCCGACCTCGCAGCCGGCGAACGAGACGGGCGCGAGCCGCGCGCCGCGGAGGCCGGCGGTCGCGAGCGGGGCGCCCGGGCGGACGCGCGCCGCGCCGTGGGCCGCCGCGTCGGCGGGAGCGCCGGACGCGGTCGCCCCGCCCGCGGCGTCGCGGGGGACGAGCAGCGCCGTGAGGCCGCGCGCCGGCGCGCCGCCGGCGCGGTCGTCGCCGCCGTTGCGCGCGATCGCGAGGTACACGTCGGCCCGGTCGGCCCAGGTCACGTACCGCTTCTCGCCGGTGAGCCGGTAGCCTGCGGCGGTGCGGTCGGCCGTGGCCTCGACCGACGCGACGTCCGAGCCGGCGCCGGCCTCGGTCGCCGCGACCGTGGCCATGCGCTCGCCGGTCGCCATCCGCGGCAGCCACGCGCGCTGCTGCGCGGGCGTGCCCACCCGGGCGAGCAGGAGCGCCACGCCGAAGAGGTGCGCCCCCGCGGCGAGCAGGACGCCGCCGTCGCGCAGCGTCGCGCCGAGGCCCTCGTAGGCGAGCGCCGTCGTGACGAGGTCGAGGCCCTCGCCGCCGAGATCGCGGGCGATCGGCAGGCCGAGGGCGCCGCCGCGGGCGAGGACGCGCATGCGGTCGTCCGGCGCCGCGGCGTCGGCCTCGGCGCCGAGGGCGCGCATGCGGTCGTGGACGGCGCGCTGGGCAGGGGTCCATCCGAAGTCCATCGCTCGTGCGATACCAGAGCGGGCGAGGGGCGGGGAGGACGCGCGGGCGGCGCGCCGTCCACGACCGCCCGCGCGGACCTCAGTAGGGGCGCTCGCCGACGAAGTTGCCGGGAGGGTCGTAGTTGCACACCCAGAGCTGCCACGACCCGCCGCCGAACGGCGAGTCGCCCGAGCAATCGGCGACCCCGCAGCCGAGCCGCACGGAGTCGGCCCAGACCACCTGCGTGTAATGGCCGCAGGTGGAGCTGCACGAATTGCTCGCAAGGTCGTAGTTTGCGGCCTCGTCGACCCACGCCGCGACGACCTCCTCCGGCGAGACCGCGGCGCCGCTCGTGGCATAGAGGTTCTCTCCGTAGCTGCTCTTGCTATGGCCGAACACACACCCGTCGGCGTAGGCCTGGGCCGCCGCGGCGATCTCGGGCGACCACGTGAGCCTGGGGAGCGGATCGTCGGCGGGCGGATCGACCGTGGCGCGCGCCGTGTTGTGGGCCGCCGTGATCCCGGCCATCTCGCGCGGCTCGCCGGCGGCCTGACCCGCCGTGCCCTCGTCGTCGGACGAGCCGCTGCACGCGGCCGTCAGGGCGAGGACGAGAGAGAGCCGCGAGGTTCGGGGGAGCCGTGGGCCGAGCGTGGTCACGGGGGCATTGTCCTACGGCTCGGCCTAGCTCTGCAACGGCTATTCGAGGATGGCTATATGTGAACCACGACGTGCCGTGTCACGGCGCGCCCGAGAGCGCCCCTGGACGGCCGCATCCAGGCGTCCTGCCCGCGGCGAGTCGCACATCAACAGATCACGTCATGCCTTGCTGGCGTGCTGACGGGCCTCGCCCTAAGGTGACGCCGAGAGCGGCAACAATTCCGCAGGATGGGCCTTGTCAGCCGGGTCGGTTCATGAGTTATTGTCGCCCTGCTTCGGCGGCGGCTGTCGCCCGAGCATCAAGGTGAGCGGCCGCCCACGTGGGCTCTCGCCGCCGCCGCGGCGATCCGGCACCGGATGCGCCCCCGACAAAGAACCAAGGAGTTTCCTGATGAACATCCGTCTGACGTGGCGAATCGCGACATTCCCTCTGGCGCTGGCGGCGCTCTCCGTCGTTCCGGTCATGGGGTGTGACAAGGCCGCGGAGCTGCAGAATGACCTCTGCTGTCGCGACTTCACGCCAGGCGCCGATCTCGCCACGGTGCAGTGGGGGCTCGAGGGCGAAGCCGAGCTCGATTATGGTGCCTTCATGCAGTCCGTGTCCGACTTCACCGGGGCCGCGGGCTCCATCGTGGCCGACGTGAGCGGCGCCTGTCAGGCGATCGCGCTGGATCTCGGCGCGGACGCGGCGACGGTCACGGCGACGAAGCCGAGCGAGCGGGCGACGCAGTGGTGCGAGCTCGCCATCGACGCGATCGGGGAGGCGGCGGCCGATCTGTCGATCTCCGTCCAGCCGCCGAGCTGCACGGTCGACGCGAGCGTGCAGGCGAACTGCGAGGCGAGGTGCAACGCCAACGCCGAGTGCCAGCTGACCCCGGCGGAGATCATCGCGCGCTGCAATCCTGCCCAGCTCTCGGGCCGGTGCGAGGGGCAGTGCACCGGCACCTGCGAGGGCTCGGCCAACCTGGCCGTCAACTGCGACGGCACGTGCGAGGGCACGTGCGAGGGCACGTGCGACGCGGAGTGCGGCGGGCAGCCCGCCGGCAGCGAGTGCCGCGGCGAGTGCAAGGGCAAATGCACGGGCCAGTGCCGCGGCTCGTGCTCGTTCGAGGGCAGCGCGAACGTGCAATGCAACGCCGACTGCTCGGGCACGTGCGACGTCGACTTCAAGGCGCCGAAGTGCAGGGCCCAGCTCAGCGAGCCGTCCGTCGACTGCAGGGCGAACGTGAAGTGCAACGGCTCCTGTGAGGCGAGCGCGAGCGCGAGGGCGAGCTGCAGGGAGCCCGCGGTCAACATCGAGGGCGGGGAGGACGTCGAGGCGGTGATCACGACCCTCAAGACGAACCTGCCGCGGCTCCTGGTCGCCGCCCAGGCGCGCGGCCGGCTGCTCCTCGACAGCGCCGAGGCCGTGGTCGCGGCCTCAGGCAACCTCGAGGGCGCGGTCACCGGCAGCGTGAAGGCGGGGGCGTGCATCATCCCGGCCACCAACGCGATCACGCAGGCGGTCGAGAACATCGAGGCGAGCCTCACGGCCAGCACCAAGGTGATGGCCGAGCTCAGGATCGCCCCCGCGGGCGACGAGTGAGCGCGCGCGCGGCGGCGGCGCGGGCCGCTCACCGCGGCCCGCGCCGCCGCGCGCGGAACGCCTCCGGCGTCGCGCCGGTCCAGCGCCGGAACGCCCGGTGGAACGCGCTCGGCTCCGAGTAGCCGAGCAGGTAGGCCACCTCGCCGATCGCCATGTCCGCCTCCAGGAGCGCCGCCGCGCGGCCGCGGCGGACCTCGTCGAGCAGGGCGTGGATCGACGTGCCCTCGTCGCCGAGGCGGCGCTGGAGCGTGCGCGGGCTCATCCGCAGGCGCGCCGCGAGCGCGCCCAGGTCGGCCCCCTCGCGCAGCCGCTCGCCGAGGAGCGCCCGCACGCGGTCGGACAGCGCGGACGGCGTCGCGCCCGGCAGGCTCGCCGCGATGACCTGCAGGTGGCGCTCCAGGAAGGCGGCGAGCGCCTCGTTGGCGTGGGGCAGCGGCCGGGCCAGCGCCTCGACGGGCAGGACCAGCTCGGTCTGCGGCGCCCCGAAGCGCACCGGCGAGCCGAGCCGCCGCGCCTTCTCGGCCGGATCGCCGGCGGGCGCATGGCGAAAGCGCACCGCGACCGCCTGGATCGGGCCGCCGCACATGCGGCCGGCGTTCACGAGCACGTCGAACGCGAACATCTCCGCCACCTGGCCGTGGGCTGGCCGATCGGGCCCGAACGGCGCGAAGGCGACGTGCGCAGCGCCGCCGCGGATCTCCAGGGTGTAGCGCTCGCCCTCATTCCAGACCTGCTGGTAGCGGAGCATCCGGTGGAACGCCTCGCCGAGGGTGGGGCTGCTCATGGCGAGGAAGCCGAGGGCGTCGAAGTGCTCCGGCTGGAAGCGCCCGGCGAAGTCGAGGCCGAGGTGCGGATCGGCGACGGCCGTCACGGCCGCCTCGACGAGCGCGTAGAAGGCCGCGAGCGGGACGCGGGCGTCGGGATCGGCGAGCGCTGCGGCCGGGAGCCCCGCGGCCTCGAGCAGCGCGGCGCGGTCGGCCCCGCGCTGCGCGGCGTGGTCGGCGAGCTGCGCGGCGGTGCGGGCCCAGATCGTCGGCGCGCGCGCTGGGGCCCGGGCGGGCTGGCGCCGCATGTCAGCCCTTGTGGCGCGCGCTGTCACTGCCCGTCCGCCGAGGGAGCCTCAGGCTTCCGGGCAATCGGAGGCGCATCATGCGAAGGCACGGCATCGAGGAAGGGCGCGGCGGGTTCGTCGAGGGCGCCTGGTACATCATCGCGAACGCGGCGCGCGTGGGCAAGCGGCCGGTCACGGTCGAGCGGTTCGGGACGCGCATCGTGCTGTTCCGGGACGAGCGGGGCGCGCTGGTCGCGGCGCGGGCGCGCTGTCCGCACCGGGGCGCGGACCTCGGCCTGGGGCGCGTCGTGGACGGGGCGATCGAGTGCCCGTACCACGGCTTCCGGTTCGCCTCGGACGGGCGCTGCGTGGCGATCCCGTGCGAGGGGCGCGGGGCGAGCGCGCGCGGCGTGGCCGAGACGCTGGCGCTGACGCGCTACGAGGTGCGCGAGCACCGGGGCTTCGTGTGGCTCTTCTGGGGCGAGCGGCCGGACGAGCTGCCGCCGGTGCCCTGGTTCGAGGGGCTGCCGGCCGACGAGCGGCACGCCCACACGGCGTCGCTGGACTGGGATGTGCCGTTCGCGCGGGCGATGGAGGGGATGCTCGATCTCCATCACGCGCCGTTCGCGCACCGGCCCTGGGTGCCGGGCATGGGCGCGCTGCTGGACCCCTACGACGTGCGGGTGGAGGGCGACGTCATCCACGCGATGGGGGTGCTCCGCCACGACGATGGGGAGCCGTGGGACGGCCGTCGGGGGTGGAAGTTCGAGATGGAGGTGCGCTTCCCGGGGGCGTTGCGGCTCTCGTTCGGGAAGCTGGTGGTGGGGGTGGTGGGGTGCGCGCCGATCGACGCGGGGCGGACGGCGATCGTGGGGCGGTACTACGTGCCGGTCCCGGCGATCGGGCGGCTGCTTGCGCGGCTCGGGCTGCTGATGGAGTTCCGGCTGATCCAGCCGGGGGACGAGCGGATGCTGGCGTCGTCGGAGCCGCGCGACGCGGACCTGGAGGCGTGCCGCTTCGTGCGCGCGGACGCGGGGATCCTCGCGTGGCACAAGATGCGTCGGGCGCGGCTGAAGGCGCAGCGGGAGGGGGAGCCGCGCCGGCTGCCGGTCGAGGCGGGGTGAGGCGCGGCGCGAAGGTGGCGGCGGCGGGCGCGGCCGCGGGGCGCGTCAGCCGCGCATCGAGGCGAGGGCCTGGACGACGACGCGCAGGTCGTCGACGTCGAGCGGCTTGTCGAGCACGGCGTCGGCGCCCAGGCGGTAGGCCTCGGCGTGGGTCTCCGGGTCTCCGAACGCGGTGATGAGGACCACGGGGGTCGCCCAGTCGTCGCGGCGCAGCCCGGCGAGCAGATCGAGGCCGCTCCTGCCCGGCATGCGGATGTCGCTGACGACGACGTCGGTCGTGGCGCCGCCGCCGGAGACCAGCGCGTTGCCCATCAGCTCGAGGAGGTGGTTGGCGTCGCGCGCCTCCAGGACCTGGTAGCCGTCGCGACGGAGGGCGGTGGCGAGCAGCAGCCGCAGCTCCCGGTCGTCCTCGGCGAGGAGAACGCGGACGGGCGTCGCGACGGGGTGGAGGCTCGGCAGGGGTTCAGGGGGCACGCTAGGGGACCAGGCACGTTCGCGGAGCTGCACGGGGATCATGGGGGGTCTCCTTCGACGGGTCCCCTATGCAGGCAGCGTGCCGCGGGCGGCGGCGGGACCGACCCGGGTTGAGGCGTGCCGCGGGCGGCGGCGGGACCGACGGTGAGGGCCAGGAACCGACCCAGGCTGAGGCGGCCGGAACCGACCCAGGTTGGGACGGCCCGACCCAGGTTGGGGCGGCCCATCCCAGGTTGGGGGGCGGCCCGACCCGGGTTGGGGCGCGAGGGCCGACCGACCCGGGTTGAGGTGAGGGCCAGGAGCCGACCCAGGTTGGGGCGGTCGGTCGGAACCGACCCAGGTTGGGGCGGTCGCTCGGAACCGACCCAGGTTGGGGCGGTCGGTCGGAACCGACCCAGGTTGGGGCGGTCGCTCGGAACCGACCCAGGTTGGGGCGGTCGGTCGGAACCGACCCAGGTTGGGGCGGTCGCTCGGAACCGACCCAGGTTGAGGTGGCTCCGGAGATGGCTCCGCGCCTCAGCCGCCCTTCGCCGCCCCGCCGGCCGGCTCCCACCGCTCGAGCTTGCGGTGCAGCGTCTTCCGGTCGAGCCCCAGGATCCGGGCCGCCAGCGTCTTGTTCCCGCCCGCCGCCTCCAGCACCCGCAGGATGTACCGGCGCTCCACCTCCTCGAGCGGCACGAGCTCCGACGGATCATCCCCCGCCACGAGCACGTGCGACGGCCGGTGCTCCCGCACCTTCGCCGGCAGATCGTCCACCGTGATCTCCTGGTACCGCGTGAGCGCCACCGCCCGCTCGATGCAGTTCTGGATCTCCCGCACGTTGCCCGGCCACGAGTACGCAAGCAGCCGCTCGGCGGCCGCGGGCGACAGGCCCACCACCTCCTTGCCCGAGCGCGCGGCGAAGTCCTCCAGGAAGCGCTGCGCGAGCAGCAGCACATCGCTGCCCCGCGCCCGCACCGGCGGCAGCTCCACGTGGAGCACGTTGATCCGGTAATACAGATCCTCCCGGAACCGGCGCTCCTCGACCGCCTCGTCCAGGTCGCGGTTCGTCGCGGCCACGATGCGCGCATCGAACGGCACCTCCGCGTTCCCGCCCACCGGCCGCACCCGGCGCTCCTGCAGGGCGCGGAGCAGCTTCGGCTGCACCGCGAGCGGCAGCTCCCCGATCTCGTCGAGGAGCAGCGTCCCGCCGTTCGCCTCCACGAACAGCCCGGAGCGCGCCGCGCGCGCGTCGGTGAACGCGCCCCGCGCATGCCCGAAGAGCTCGCTCTCGATCAGCGACTCCGGCACCGCCGCGCAGTTGATCGCCACGAACGGCCCCCCCTTGCGGCGGCTCCGCTCGTGCAGCGCCCGCGCGACGACCTCCTTGCCCGTCCCGCTCTCGCCCGTGATGAGCACCGTCGCCTCCGCGTCGGCGATGCGCTCGATCAGGTCCTGCACCGTCCGCATCGCCGCGCTCCGGCCGATGAGGTCCGGGAACGCGCCGGGCCCGGCCACCGCGCGGCGCAGCCGCCGCACCTCGGCCTTGAGCGCGTGGTGCGCGATCGCCCGCTCCAGCGCCAGCGCCAGCGCCTCGATGTCGACCGGCTTTGTCACGTAGTCGTACGCGCCCGCGCGGATCGCCTGCACCGCCGTCTCGATGCTGCCGAAGGCGGTGATCACCACCACCGGCAGGTCCGGCCGGATCTCGGCCGCCCGGCGGCAGACCGCGATCCCATCCATGCCGCGCATGTTCAGGTCGGTCAGGAGGACGTCGAAGCGCTCGTCCTCCTCGAGCAGCGAGAGCGCCTCCGCAGGTGAGGTCCGCGTGGTCGCCTCGACGCCCCGCGCGCGGAGATCCGCCGCGAGCCACGCGCACATCGCCTCGTCGTCGTCGATGATCAGCGCTCGCCGTCCCATCTCTCCTCGAACGATGACGTAGTACAGCGCCGGGCCTGCGACCAGCCGCCGCTAGGCCGCCGTCCCGGCCGGCCCGCCCTGCCCCGGAGGGGGCGCGCGCTCCTCCCCGGTCGCCGGCGCCTCGCCCCCCGGGCCGCTCGGGGCGAGGTACATCGTGAAGGTCGAGCCCTTGCCGAGCTCGCTCTCCACGTCGAGCCAGCCCCCGTGCTCGCGCACGATGCCGTAGGAGACGCTCAGCCCGAGGCCGGTGCCCTCGCCGACGTCCTTCGTGGTGAAGAACGGCTCGAACACGCGGAGGATGTTCTCGGGCGCGATCCCGTCGCCGCGGTCGATCACCCGGACGGCGACGTGCTCGCCCTCGGCGCCGCCGTGATCGGCCGGCGGGCGGGCGCGCGCGCGCTCGACGCGCACCGTGAGCTCGCCGCCGCGCCTCATCGACTGCATGCCGTTCATCACGAGGTTCGTGAGCACCTGCTGCATCTGCCCGGTGTCCACCTCGGCCTGCGCCCCCGGCGGGGCGAGGTCCGCCTCGTCGAGGCGGAGCGTCACGCCCCGCTTGCGGGCGAGGGGCTCCAAGAGGGCCAGCGTCTGGCGCGCGATCTGCGCCAGATCGGCCGGCGCCTTCTGCGCCACCCGGCGGCGCGCGAAATCGAGCAGCTGCCGGATGATCTTCGTCATCCGATCCGCCTGCTCGGCGATGATGCGCGCGCTGTCCGCCGCCTCCTCCGGCGAGAGGCCGCGGGCGATCATCTTGGCGCGGCCGCCCACCACGTTGAGCGGCGTGCCGAGCTCGTGCGCGATGCCCGACGCCAGCTTGCCCACGGTGGTGAGCCGATCGGCGTGCCGGAGCTGCTCCAGCGCGGCGATGCGCGCGGTCGTCTCCCGGGCGGCGCGCTCGCGCGCCTCGGCGAGGTGCTCGCACATCGCGTTGATCTCGCGGGCGATCTGCCCGAGCTCGTCGCGTTGCGACAGGATCAGCGGGCCGCCGAGGTCGCCTTCCCCGATGCGCCGGGTCTTGTCGACCAGCCGCTGCGTCGGGCGCCCGACGAGGAGCTGCCCGAAGGTCATCGCCAGCAGACCGCTCAGCGCCGCGAGGGCGATGATGGTGATCACCGTGTTGACCACGCCCGCCTGGACGTACGACTCCTCCTCCTCGAGCGACTCCGAGATCTCGATCGCGCCGACGCGCGCCGGGTCCACGGCGACCGGCGCGTAGGTGTAAAAGCGCCCGGTCTTGTCGCCCTCGCGCTGCATCCGGAACACCTCGGTGCCCCCGGCGAGCTCGGCGATCTCGTCGGCGGGCAGCGCCGGCGCGAAGCGGTCGCCGGGGGGCGCGTCGAGCCAGACCCAGCGGAAGTGCACGCCGTCATTGCGCTCGCTCGCCTCGTCGAGCACGCGGAGCGCCTCGTCGAGCCCGTCGCGCCGCCACCGCTCGGTCACCGCCGCGCGCAGGGCGATGCCGATGAGGTGCTCGTCGCGCCGCATGTCCATCTCGAACAGCGCCCGCTCGCGCCGGACCGAGAGGTAGCCGTAGAGGCTCAGCGCCGCGCACATGACGAGGACGAGGGCCAAGGTGAGCTTGCTGGCGAGCCGCATGGGATCCTGGAGGAGGATGCAGGACGCGTGCGCATTCTCAAGCCGGAGCGTCGCCGCGCGGGTCGTTCCGGGGCCGCCCCGGATCTCCCCGGTGGGGCAAAACTCCCCTGGGCAGGCCCCGCAGCGCCTCTGTCACGCGCGCTCCACGTCCTCCCACGAGCCGGTCGCCGCGAGCTGCGGCGCCGCCACCGGCGCCGACCAGCGCAGCGGCACCGCGTCGTCCGTCCACACGCCCTCGGCCACGCGGAACCGCAGCAGCCGCTGGGCCCCGGCGAAGGCGGCGAGCTCCGCCCCGTCCCAGAGCACCTCGGCCTTTCCGGTCAGCGACAGCACCCCGCCGGACGCGAAGTCCACGAAGAGCAGCCCGGCGCGCGGGTTCAGCGCCAGGTTGCCGAACGTGTTGAACGCGGAGTTCCCGGCGAAATCCGGCGAGGTCAGCAGCGTGCGGCCGCCCTCCTCGGTCACGCGCACGAAGCCGGGCTTGCCGCCCCGGTGGGACACGTCGGCCCCCTCGGTCGCGCCGCCCCCGCGCGCGGCCGGCGCGGCGGTCGCGATGAAGAACGTGTCCGCCCGGCGGATCAACGCCGCGGCGCCGGCGGACAGGATCGGCCCTTCCTTCTGCGCCGCCGGAGGCGCGGCGGCCGCGCCGGGCTCTCTCACGAACACCGGCTCTCGCGCCTGGATGTACTGCGGGCAGTTGCCGAAGCTCTGCCCGACCTCGACGACGAAGCCGCCGTCTCCGGCCTCGACGATCGTGCCGTTCATCCGGTTGCGACGGCGGGTCTCGAGCTGGATGCCGAGCAGGCCCACCGGCGCGCCCGCCACGAGGTGCGCGGCGAGCGGATCGTCGGGCAGCGGGCGCGCGTTCACGGCGAGCGTGCGCGGATCCGGCGAGGCGATGAACCCCGGCCGCCCCACGAGGAGCGAGGCCCAGGGCCTGCCCTGCGCGTCGAGGCTCCCGACGAGCAACAACGGCAGCTTCGCGAACAGCTCGCGGTGCTGGTCGGGCATGAAATCCCGGATGACCCTGCGTCCGGCCTTCTCGGCCCGCTCGCGCACGCCGGCCCGCTCCTGCACGGCCATCTCGCCCGGGTGATAGGGCGACCCCTTGCCGGGCCATCCGGGAAGGGCGTTCACAGGACCGTCCTTGTCATCGGCACGAAGCCGGGCAGCTCCTCCACGCGGGCGAGCCACGCGCGCACGTGGCCGTACGGCTCCAGCGACACGCCGCCTTCCGGCGCGTGCGCCGTGTACGTGTACATCGCGACGTCCGCGAGGGTCGGCGCGTCGCCCGCGAGGAAGCGCCGCGCCGAGAGGTGCTGATCGACCACCGTGAGGAGCTGGGCGGCGATCGCCTTGGCCCGCTCGAGATCCAGCTTGAAGCCGAAGACGGCCACGAGGCGCGCCGCCGCGGGCCCCGCCGCGAGCTGCCCCGCGGCCACGGAGAGCCATTGCTGCACGCGCGCCGCCGCCACCGGATCGCGCGGGAGCCATCGCCCCGACGGGTCGTAGCGCGCGGCCAGGTACACGAGGATCGCGTTGCTGTCGGCCAGCGTCACGTCGCCGTCCTCGATCACCGGCACCTGACCGAAGGGGTTCTTGCGCAGGAACTCGGGCGCCTTCTGGGCGCCGCTCTTCAGATCCACGTCGACGCGCTCGAACGGAAGCTGCAGCAGCGACAGGAACAGCTCCACGCGGTGCGCGTGTCCCGAGAGCGGGTGACGATAAAGACGGATGGGTCTGGCAGGGGTCGTCATCGCGGTGTCCTTGGGGAGGGATGGTGGCGAGAGGCGGCGCGGCCCGCGTGGGCTTCCCCGCCTCGCCAGCCGAAGATGCCCATTCCACCGGCCATGGGTAATACCCATCCTTGACAAGGGACCATTCCAGGAACTGGAATAGTTGGATGGATCGGCTGGACACCATGCGCGTGTTCGTCGCCGTCGCCGAGGAGGAGGGCTTCGCGCCCGCGGCGCGGCGGCTGTCCATGTCGCCGCCGGCGGTGACGCGGGCCATCTCCGCGCTTGAAGAGCGGATCGGCACGCGGCTCCTGCACCGCACCACGCGCATCGTCCGCCTGACCGAGGCGGGCGCCCGGTTCCTCGCCGACTGCAAGCGGATCCTCGCGGAGATCGAGGAGGCCGAGGCGTCGGCGGCCGGGTCTCACGCGGCGCTGCGGGGGCAGCTCGGCGTGACGGCGCCGGTCCTGTTCGGGCGGATGTTCGTCGCGCCGATCCTGTTCGATTTCCTGGCGCGCCATCCGCGCGTGTCGGCGCGGACGCTGCTCCTCGATCGGGTCGTGGACATGCTCGACGAGGGGATCGACGTCGCCGTCCGGATCGCCCATCTGCGGGATTCGTCGCTGACCGCGATCCGCGTCGGCTCGGTGCGGCGGGTGGTCTGCGCGTCGCCGGGCTACCTCGCCGCGCGCGGCGCGCCCGTGACGCCGGCCGACCTGGCGCAGCTCGACACCATCTCGTTCTCGCAGACGGGCTCACCCGAGGAGTGGTCGTTCGGGTCGGGCGCGCGGGTCGAGAAGGTCCTCCCGCCGTCCCAGCTCCTCGTCAACACGGCCGACGTGGCCATCGCGGCGGCCGCTGCCGGACGGGGGCTCGCGCGCGTGCTCTCGTACCAGATCGGCCCGGAGCTGCGCGACGGGCGCCTCGCCATCGTGCTCCCGGCGTTCGAGCCGCCGCCGGTCCCGATCCACGTCGTCCACTACGAGGGCCGCCGCGCGGCGGCGAGGGTGCGGGCCTTCGTCGATTTCCTGGTCGAGCGGCTGAGGGCCGAGGCGTGGCTACGCTGATCGCGGCCTGCACCCCCGCTCATTTCCCGTCGAGCACGAGGCACGTCGTGGTCGCGCGCGCGTAGCGCTTGCCGTCCTCCTTGCCGACCAGCCGCATTCCGCCGTCGCCACCCGCGACCCCACGTGGATCACGCCGCTCGCGGGGGGCTGACCTCCACGCTTTCATCTTTCCCCGAGGCCCCGCGCGATCTCGGCCTCGGATGAATTTCGTCGAGCCCCGGCGCACCCGACGTCCTGCAGCCCGACGCGGCAGGGGCCGGGGGGCGCAGGAGCTTACGAGAATGCGAGCGCTTCCGTTTCAACGATGCTCGGCGGACAGCGAGGGCGGCAGCGGGAGCAGCCTTGGCTCTCGGAGCGCTGCGCGGGGGGCCGGGGCCTTGCTCCTGCCCGTGCGGCCAGCGGCGATTGCCCTCTGCGCTGCGGCCCTGGCCGGCTGCACGCAGGGCGACGGCCTGGGCAGGGGGCCGGCCGGCTCCTGGCTCGACCCGCCCCTCCTCGAGACCGCGGGCGAGGATCCACCGGCCGACGCCGCGACCTCCACGATGCCCGAGCCCCGGGCCGACCACCACGCCGTCGGGCTCCACAGCGGCCAGGTCCTCGTCTTCGGTGGCGTGACGCGGACGACTCTGGAGCACTATCCTGACGGGTCGACCTCGGAGACGGCCCTCACCAGCACGGCGCTGTACGATCCGGCGACAGGGACATGGGCTCCTGCCGCGCCGAGGGCCATCACCGGGACCGCCCGGCGGGCCCGCGCCATGGTCCTCCTGGACGGCCGTGTGCTCGTCGCGTCGGGGGTCTCGTTCGAGCTCTACGATCCCGCGCTCGATGTGTGGACCTCCACGGCGCGGATGCCCACCCCCCGCGCGGTCTCGACGTGCGGCACGGCCGTGCTGGCCGACGGCCGGGTGCTCGTCGCCGGCGGGGGGGTCCTGGAGGGCCCCTCTCCGAGCCGCGGCGTCGCGGAGATCTACGATCCTGCCACCGACGCGTGGTCGGCGACCACGCCCATGCTGACCGCGATGCGCTCGGTTCGCGGCGCGATCCCGCTGAGGGACGGCAGGGTCCTCGTCAGCGATGGCATCTCCCGCTCCGAGCTGTTCGATCCGGTCTCGGCGACATGGACCCCGGGGCCGGCCCTCAGCTTCAAGGACATCGTGTTGCTGTCGGACGGGAGGGTGCTCTCGATCCGGCGCGGCTCTGGGCCCGGCGCCGGTTCCAGCGTCTATGACCCGGTCACGGACACCCAGACCGCGACGCCGCCGTTCGCCTTGCCGGCCGGGACCGAGTTGCCGGCGCTGACGGCGCTGCGGGACGGCCGCGCATTGTTCATCGGCGGCTACACGATCGAGTTCGACGGCGGGGAGTGTACTGGCACCGATCCGTGGGACTGCGATTCTGTCCACAAGTTCTCTGACGCTGCGTGGATGTTCGACCCGGTCGCGGAGCGCTGGAGCCCGGCCGCGCCGATGCGGCTCCCCCGGGCTGGTCACACGGCCACGCAGCTCCTCGACGGCGCGGTGTTGATCGCCGGCGGCGACGCCGGTGATCCGACGAGCGGGCCCGTCTCGATGGCCGACGCGGAGCTCTACATGCCTTCGTTTCCGCTCGGCGCGCCGTGCGACGATGGCGCCTCCTGCGGGAGCGGCTTCTGCGTGGATGGGGTCTGCTGCGATGCCGCCTGCGATGCCGGCCCTTGCGATGCTTGCGCGGTGGCCGCCGGCGCCTCCCAGAACGGTCGCTGTGCGCCGCTCACCGGCCCGGTCTGTGACGACGGGGATGCATGCACCGACGGCGACACCTGCCAGGCGGGCGCGTGCGCCGCAGGCGCCATCGATATTTGCGGCAGCGGAGGCGAGGGTGGCAGTGGCGGAGCCGGCGGCAGCGGAGGCGAGGGTGGCAGCGGCGGAGCCGGCGGCAGCGCTGGTGAGGGGGGTAGCGGCAGCGCTGGCGAGGGTGGCAGAGGCGGCGCCGGCGGCAGCGCTGGCGAGGGTGGCAGCGGCGGCGCCGGCGGCAGCGTTGGCGAGGGCGGCAGAGGCGGAGCCGGCGGCAGCGCTGGCGAGGGTGGCAGCGGCGCCGGCGGTAGCGCTGGCGAAGGCGGCAGCGCTGGCGAAGGTGGCAGCGGAAGCGCCGGCGCTGGCAGCGCCTCGCAGTCGTCCGGCGGCGGTTCAGCGCCAGGCGCCGGCAGCGGTGGAGACCACGCTGGAAGCGGCGGCGCTGACGCCGGAGCTCCGGACGGCGGCAGCCACACATCGATGGGCTGCGGCGTCGCGAGCCCTGGTGAGGCTCACCCGCAATGGCTCGGGGCGCTCGCGCTCCTCGGCGCGCTGGGCGTGCGCCGGCGGCGCTCCGGAGCCAGGTGATCGCGCCGTCTTCTCCTCGGCGAGCTCGTCCCGCCGGAGCGGCGGCGCCGCCCATCGCGGCACGGATCGCGCCCGCTCACGCGCCGCCCCTCACCCCTCGCGCTCGGGCAGCGGCTCCCGCGCGCGCGGCGCCTCGTCCGCGTCCTCGCGCAGATCCCGCCGCCTCCGGCGCCGCCGGACCGACACCCCGCTCGATTGCATCGCGAAGAGGAGCGCCTCCCGCAGGTTCGAGAGCGTCTTGATGTTCGACAGATCGAGCCCCAGCGACACCACCGTCTGCGCCACCTCGGGCCGGATGCCGACGACGATGCCCTGCGCGCCGAGCATCGCGACGGCGTCGATGAGCCTCAGCACGTGATCGGCCGTGGCCGCGTCCAGCGCGCTCACCCCGGTGAGATCGATGATCGCGTGACGGCACCGGGTCCGCGCCACGGCCTCGAGCAGCACCTCCATCATCTGCTGCGAGCGCTGCTCGTCCAGCACGCCGAGCACCGGCATCGTCAGGACCCCCTTCCAGACCTCGATGATCGGCGTCGACAGCGCCCGGATCGCCTCCTGCTGCCGCTCGATGATCTCGAGCCGCTCCTTCAGCATGGCCTGATGGCGCTTCTGCTCCGTGACGTCGGTCGCGCCGCCCGCCATCTGGAACGGCACGCCCCGCTCGTCCCACTCCGCCATGCCGCGGGTGAACATGTCGCGATACTCCCCGTCCTCATGCAGGAGCCGGTACTCGATCGCGAACGGCCGCCGCTCCTCGAGGTGCGCCTTGAGCGCGGCCTGCATGCGGCCCCGATCGTCGGGGTGCAAGCGCTCGAAGAAGCTCATGAACGTCCCGCCCCACGCCTCGCGGCCGACGCCCATCATCTCCAGCATGCGATCGCTCCACTCCGTCGTGTCCTCGCGGATGTTCCAGAACCAGATGCCCTCGTTCGTCCCCTCCGCGAAGAGCCGGTAACGTGCCTCGCTCCGCCGCAGGGCGGCCTCGGCCCGGCGCAGCTCAGCCACGTCGGTCGTGCCGCCGATCCACAGCACGATGTTCCCCGCCGCGTCGCGCTGCGGCAGCGCGCTCACCACGTGCTCGCGGTAGCTCTGGTCGCTCGCGCGCCGCAGGCGGAACTCCGTCTCGTACGGCTGCCCCGTCTCCAGGCTCCGCGTCCACACCGCAATCGTCTTCTGGACGTCGTCCGGGTGCAGCATGGCGAGCCAGCCCTCGCCGAGCATCTGGGCCTCCGTGCGATCGAAGTAGTCGAGCACGGCCTGGTTCACGAAGTTCAGCTTGCCGTCCGGGCGCGCGGTCCACACCTGGAGGGGCATGGCGTTCCCGAAGGTCCGGAGCTGCGCGTCCAGCTCGCCGGCCGGAGCGCCGTGCTGGGCCGCGGCGCCGTGCTGGGGCGCGGCGCCGCCCGCGCGCAGCCGGCTCGGCGGCGGCGCCTCGCGGCCGCCCGGATCGGCGAAAGCGGCCCCGAGCGCGCGGGCGAGCGGCTCCTCCAGATCGATGGCGCGCTCGGCCTCGGTCTCCGCGATCCGGGCGCGGACGAGGCGGAGGAGCTCCTTGCGCACCTCCTCTTCGATCCTGGCGCGCAGGTAGTCCTTCGAGCCGGCCTGCAGCTCGGCGAACAGCACCGACCCCGCCGCCGGCTCCGCCACGTCGAGGTAGATCCCGAGCGGCGCGCGCGGCCTCGGCGTGATGCGCAGCACGATCGTCGCGTCGAGCCGATGCTCCGCCGCGTCGGCCTCCCCGGCCGTATCGACCCGGACCGTCAGGACCTGCGGGATCGAGACGTCGAACGCGACGCTCACGCCGCGCGTCACCGTCGCGTCGCCGATCTGGAAGTCGACCGTGAGGCGCGACGGCTTCCCGAGGATCTTGAGCTCCCGCTCCTCGCGGCGCGCCAGCGGCAGGAGGGATATCGCTCGCCGGCGAATCACGTCGTCCGTCATCGTGAGATCGAGGAGGTTCCGGCCAAACTCCTCGAGCGTCAGCCCTCCGTGCTCCACCATGGCTCCTTCCCCATGCCGCCCCTCCTCGCGCCAGGAGGTCAAGTCGACGAGCCTAGTGCGCAGCGCCGCGCGCCGGAAGGCCTCACGGCGCTCAGCTCGACGCGGATGTATACCGCCCTATCGCCCGTTTCCACACCGCGCGGCCGACGGCGCCGAAGGCGAGCGCCCCGAGCGCCGCGGCGGCGGCCGTGCGCGGGGCGATGGTGCCGAGCATCGCCTCCGCCGGGTAGGTGGTCATCAGCGCGAGCGGGACGACGACGGTGAACGCGATGCGCCAGAACCCGTTGAAGATCGTGACCGGCCAGCGCGCGAAATCGAAGAGGGAGTTGAAGAGGTACGCCAGGTTGTCGAGGCGCACGACCCAGAACGCGGCGGAGATGACCAGGATGCAGATGGAGTAGAGCACCAGCGTCGCCGTCACGAGCAGGCACAGCGAGAGCGCCAGGTCGGCGGGCGCGGGGGCGCGGCCCATCTTCGTGAACGCATAGACGAAGATCGCCGCCGCGGCCGCGGCGTCCACGACCTTGCGGACCTCGAACCTGGCCGTGGACACGAGGAACTGCGCGTCCGCCGGCTTGAGCAGCGTGAAGTCGAGCGTGCCCTTCCGGATCTGGTCGACCACGCTGATGAGCGACGGGTTCACGGCCCCCTCCAGGATGCCCTTGAGGAGCGTGAACCACCCGACCACGACGAGCGCGCTCTCGTAGGTCCAGCCCTGGACCGGCGGGCGGGCGGCGAGCGCGATGTGGAGCGGGACGAGCCCGACCAGCGTCCAGACCACGGTCATCACCGCGCCGAGCAGGAAATCCCACCGGTACTGCATCCCGAGCGCGAGCGAGACGCGCAGCTGCGTCGCGAGGAGCCGGAGGTAACGCACGCCGCTCACCCGCCGAACGCCGAGAACCGCCGGACGCCCGCGCGCCACGCGACGAGCGCCGCCGCGGCGGTGAAGAGCGCGAACGCCCACTGCACCGCGAGCTCGGTGAGCGCGCGGCCCGGCGCGAGCAGGCCGGTGATGAGCTCGACCGGGAACGCGAGGCTGTACCGGAACGGCAGGGCCCGCGCGACGTCGCCGAGCCACGCGGGGAACAGCTCGATCGGGACGAGGTAGCCGGCGAGGACCATGAAGGCCGCGAGGTAGACGTCGAACACCGCGGTCGAGCTCTCGATCACGAACGCGAGCGAGCCGATCAGCGCCATCATGAAGAAGTTGATCATCCAGGCGCCGACCAGCGACGCCGCCCAGATCCCGAGCTCGAGGGGCGTCGGCTGGAACCGCTCGCCCGAGGTGACGGCGAGCGCGACGATCGCGATGGGCAGGCAGAGCGCCGCCCGCAGCGGGAGCGCGGCGAGGTTGTCGGCGGCGAAGGAGACGAGCGGGTGGATCGGCTTGAGCAGGCGCTGCGAGAGGGCGCCGCTCTTGATCTCCATGTTCAGCTCCCAGACGAGCCACGAGCCGGTCATCTGCCGGACGATGAGGATGGCCAGGAAATACGCGGTGAAATCGCTCGCCCCGAAGCGGCCGACCGGGGCGCTCGCCGCCACCGCCGACCAGAGCGCGAGGCTCACGAGCGGCATCGTCGTCGTGAGCATCCAGATCAGCATCTCGGCCCGGTACGCCATCGCGGCCGCGACCCCGACGCGGAGCAGCGTCGGGAACGCCCGGGCCGCCCTGGAGACCGCGCTCACGACGCGGCCCCGCCCGCGGCGCCCGCGGCGCCCGCCGGCTCGCCGGCCGGCCCCTCGCCCGCGAAGAGCTCCCGCATCACCTCCTCCAGGGGAGGATCCTCGACCGTGAGATCCGCGATGTCGGTCTGGCCGAGCAGCCAGGACATGGCCTGGCGCAGCTCCTCCTGCGACACCTGCAGCACCGCGCGGCCCGGCTCGAACGAGAGCACGGCGCCGACCCGCTCGAGGAGCGCCCGGTCGACCGGGCCGCCGAAGCGCAGCGCGATCCGCTTGTGAGGCCGCACGCTGCGGGCGAGCGCCGCGAGGTCGCCGTCGTAGCGCAGCCGCCCCTTGTCGATGACGATGACCCGAGGGCAGAGCGCCGCCACGTCGTCCATGTAATGGGACGTGAGCACCACCGTGGCCCGGCGCTGCTCGTTGTAGCGGCGGATGAACTCCCGCACGCCGAGCTGCATCGCCACGTCGAGCCCGATCGTCGGCTCGTCGAGGAACAGGATCTCCGGCCGGTGCAGCAGGGCGGCCGCGAGCTCGCACTTCATGCGCTCGCCGAGCGAGAGCTGCCGCGTCGGCTTCGAGGCGATGGCGGCGATCCCGAGCAGGTCTTCCAGCTCACCGAGCGTCTCCTTGAAGTCCGCCTCACTGATCCCGTAGATGGCGCGGTTCAGGGCGAAGGTCTCGGCGGGGGGGAGGTCCCAGAGGAGCTGCTGCTTCTGGCCCATCACGAGGGTGATCCGCTTGAGGAAGCCGACCTCGCGGTGCTGCGGGACGAAGCCCGCCACCCGGACCCGGCCGCCCGACGGGTGGAGCAGGCCGGAGAGGACCTTCAGCGTCGTCGTCTTGCCGGCGCCGTTCGGGCCCAGGAAACCGACGCGCTCGCCGGGCGCGATCGAGAACGACAGGTCCTCGACCGCGTGGACCACCCGGGTGCGGCGCCGGAAGACCGAGCGCACCATGGCCCCGAAGCCGGGGGCGCGCTCGTGGACCTGGTACGATTTGCAGAGCGATTCCACCGCGATCGCGCTCGACGCCTCTGCCATGGTCGGCGGACACTAGCACCTCCGCGCTGGAGCTCCCGCGGCCACCGAATGCTCGCTCGGCCGATCCGGGCTAACCTCAGGGCGCGGGGGGCAACGGCCCGGATCCCCTATGCCGCAGAGCTTCAAGGACGACACGATCCACGACACACCGCTCCCGGCGAGCGGCGCCCGGGCGGGCGCCGAGCCCTCGAACGCCGCCGCCGAGACCGGCCCGCGCCAGGTCCTCGCCGGCCGGTACGAGCTCCTCGGGCTGGTCGGCATCGGCGGCATGGGGAGCGTGTACCGCGCCCGCGACCTGGAGCTCGAGGAGGTCGTCGCCGTCAAGGTGCTGCGGCGCGAGCTCAGCGGCTCGCCCGAGGTGATCGATCGGTTCCGGCGCGAGGTGCGGCTCTCGCGCAAGGTGACGCACCCCAACGTGGCGCGCGTCTTCGACATCGGCGAGCACGAGGGCGACCGGTTCCTGACGATGGAGTTCATCGACGGCGAGCCGCTCGCCGCGCTCCTCGCGCGCGAGCGGCGGCTCGCCGTGGCCCGCACCATGGACATCCTCGAGAGCGTGTGCGCGGGGCTCGTGGCCGCGCACCGGGCCGGCGTCATCCACCGCGACCTCAAGCCGGACAACGTGCTGCTCGGGCGCGACGGGCGCGTCGTGCTGACCGACTTCGGGATCGCGCGCGCGATCGCGCCGGACGGCGAGGCGGGCAAGACGCTGGGCGCGGTGATGGGGACGCCGGCGTACATGGCGCCCGAGCAGGTGCAGGGCGCCACGGACATCGACGCGCGCGCCGACGTCTACGCGCTCGGCGCCATGCTCTTCGAGATGCTCACGGGCGAGCGCGCGTGGCAGGGCGACGCGCCGCTCGCCGTCGCCGCGGCGCGCCTCGTCTCCGACCCTCCGGACCCGCGGCGCCGGCGCGCCGACCTGCCCGACGCCCTCGCGCGCGTGGTGCTCCGGTGCATGGCCCGCTCGCGCGACGAGCGGTACGCGTCCGTCGAGAGCGTCGCGCACGAGCTCGCGTCGCTCACGCGCCCGGCCACGGTCGTCCCGCCGGCGTTCACGCCGCCGCACGAGCGGACGGCGATCTCCGGGGTCATCTCGGGGCCGATCTCCTCGTCGAACGATCCGGGCGGCAAGAGCGTGGCGGTCCTCCCGTTCGCGAATCAGGGCGCGCCGTCCGACGCGTACCTGGCCGAGGAGCTGACCGACGATCTCATCGACACGCTCTCGATGACCCGGGGCCTGCGGGTGAGGTCGCGCGGGTCGCTGCCGCGGCGGCCGGACGGTGAGGTCGACGCGCGCGAGATCGGGCGCGAGCTCGGGGTGCAGGTGGTCGTTGGCGGCTCGGTGCGGCGGCGCGACGGGACGGTGCGGATCAGCGCGCGGCTCGTCTGCGTCGCCGACGGGTTCCAGCTGTGGGCGAAGCGCTTCGACCGCCCCGAGGCCGAGGTGCTGCGGATCAACGACGAGGTGGCCGAGGCGGTCGCGGCGGCGCTGACCCTCGACGCGGCCGCCCCGAGCCGCACCGCGCCGAGCGATCCGGTCGCGCTCGATCTGTTCCTGCGCGGTCGCCACGAGTACCGGAGGTACTGGCCGGAGCACCAGGCGCGCGCGATCGAGCTCTTCGAGCAGGCGCTCGCGCGCGCGCCCGAGGATCCGATGATCCTGTCGGCGTACGCGCTCGCGCGCTCGCGCTTCTGGTTCTTCACGGATCAGGGCGGCGAGCTGGCCATACAGGCGGCGGCGCGCGCCGCCGCCGCGGCGCCCGGGCTGGCGGACGCGCGGCTCGCGATGGCGTCGGTGCGGCTCCAGCGCCTGGACGTGATCGGGGCGATGCGGGAGCTCAAGGCCGCGCTCGCGTCCCAATCCGGGAACGCCGAGGCGGAGGGCCTCATCGGCTCCATCCTGATCGAGTGCGGCGCGTTCGAGGAGGGCGCGCGGCGGGCGCGGTCTGCGCTTGCGCGCGATCCCGAGGTGTTGCTCGCCGCGTACGCGCTCGCGCGCGCGTACGCGCTCCTGGGCAGGCCATCGGAGGGCGACGACGTGCTCAGGGCGCTGCCGTCTTCGGGCAGCGGATCGGGAAACGCCGTCTTCCGGATGCGCATGGCGATGTGGCAGAGCGACCCGGAGGTGCTCGCGGCGCTCTCTCAGCGGCGCGTGCGCGACGCCTTCCCGTACGCCCCCGACCAGTTCTTCCCGATGATCGACGACGTCGTCTCGGATCGGCTGTCGGACGACCGTTCCGCGCTGGCGCCGGGCCCGAGCGCGCCCGTCACGGCGCTGCGGCGCACGTCGTTCATGCGGCAGATCCAGGCGGAGCTCGCGGCCTTCCTGGGCCGACCGGAGCTCGCGCTGCGCGCGCTCGAGCTCTCGCTGGCCGACGGCCTGTTCGACCTGATCTGGATGGAGCGCTGTCCCCTCTTCGCCTCGCTGCGCGCGGATCCGCGCTACGCGGCGATCCAGGCCGAGGTGGAGCGGCGGGCCTCCGCCGTGGTCGCGGTGTACCGCGAGCGCTGACGCGCGCGTCCGGGGCGGCGGGCGCGACCCGGCGCCGCGCGTGCGGCGGCTGGCGCGGCGCTCAGCTCGGCGCGCGGAAGAGCGCGAGCACGCCGGTGTAGAGGGCGAGCCGGGCCTGGCCCGGCGCCCACGGGGCGATCTCGAAGCTCGAGTGCATGCCGGCGATCGGGAGATCCGCGAAGCGGTGGCGCAGGATGCGCGCCTCGACGTCGGGCGCCCCGTACAGGCCCTGGCCGCGCCCGGCGCAGCTCAGGTAGAGCGCGAAGCGCGGGGCCGACCCGAGCGCGCTCTGGGACACCTGCCGGGCGATCCCCTCGAGCCCGGCGCGGCCGGCGGCGGCGTCGCGCACCGCGAAGGCGAGGCGCGCCCCGGGCCTCGCGTCGTCGCCGACCAGGAGCCCGCGCCGCGACGGATCGACGCCGCGGACCGGCCGCAGCACGTAGCGCGCGTCGCGGGGCGCCGCCGGCGTGGCGGCGTCGCCGCGCGGATCGGCGGCGTCGCCGCGCGGATCGGGCGGGTCGGCGAGCGCGGCGAGGACGAGGTGCTGGGGGCTGGGCTGCTCGCCGAGCGCGGCGGTCGCGGCGGACAGGAGGTCGAGCGCGGGCCGCCCGCCGGCGCGGAGCACGATACCGTTGCTCACCTCCTCGATGGGGTGGAAGCCGGAGAGCAGCCGGACGGCCGGCGAGGCGTCGACGAGGGGCGGGGCGAGCCCGGTGATGGCGAGGCCGACCGTCGCGCCCTCGAGCAGCTCGCCCTGGGACGTGACGCCGATGGCGGAGCCGGACGCGGTCCCGGCGCCGAACAGGCACGTGCTGGGCGCGGTGGAGGCGAGCGCCTCGAGCGTGTCGGGGGCGAACGCCCCGGGCCGTACGAAGAGGATCGCGGTCGCGGAGCGGCGGCCGACGATGCGGCCGAGGGTCTCGCGCAGGAGGCGCACCGGCTCCTCGGCGCGCTCGGGCAGCGCGAACGGCGTGACCTGCCCGCCGGACCAGAGCACCCCGCTCGCGCCGGTGTCCCCCTCGATCTCGCCGCGCTCGCTGAGCACGCCCGCGGCGGGCACGACGCAGGCGGGGATGCCGCGCCACGTGCTACGGACGAGCTCGGCGACGCCCGAGGCGCGCTGGGCGAGCTGCCCGGAGACGAAGACGACCCCGCCCGAGGCCGACGGGACGGCGCTGCGCAGGTCGGCCAGGTGGTGGAGGAGGCCATCCGGCCCACAGGTGGCGGAGAAGCTTCGTGCCATGGCTGGCGGGTCCATCCTAACCGAGCCGTCGCCCACTCGACAGGCCCCGCTGAAGAAGTTTATCGTGCGAGAGTCGCGCCGGCGCCTCGGGGCTTTCCCCACGGGCGGCGATCGAAGGACCGGGCAAGCTCGATGAGGATCCAGTCATTTGGCCGCACCGACGTCGGGCGCCACCGGCGCGCCAATGAGGACGCGTTCTTCCGGGACGACGAGCTCCGCCTCTACATCGTCGCGGACGGGATGGGCGGGCACGCGGCGGGCGAGGTCGCGAGCGCCGAGGCGGTCGAGACGATCTACGGCATGGTCAAGCGCGGGCTGCCCGCCATCGGCGATCCCGACGAGCCGCTCACGCAGCCCAAGGCGCGCGCCGTGCTGCGGATCCTCGAGGGCGCGATCCAGGCGGCGACGTACATGGTCTTCGCCATCGCCGAGCTCGACCGCGACAAGAGCGGCATGGGCACGACGATCAGCGCGGCGCTCATCGTGGGCGGCGCGCTCGTGACCGGCCAGGTGGGCGACAGCCGCATCTACCAGGTCCGCAACGGGACCGCGGTGCAGATGACCGAGGACCACACGCTGATCGCGTGGCAGATCAAGAACGGGCTCATCTCCCCGGACGAGGCCAAGAGCTCACCGCACCGCAACGTGATCACGCGCGCGGTGGGCAACCGGGACTACGTCGAGGTCGACACCTCGATCGTGGCCGTCGAGGCGGGCGATCGATACCTGCTCTGCTCCGACGGGCTGCACGGCTATCTCCACGCCGAGGAGGAGATCGCGAGCATCGCCTCGAAGGGCGGCGACGCGGCGGTCGACCTCTTCATCGAGCTCGCGAACCGGCGCGGGGGGCGGGACAACATCACCGCGGTCCTGGTCGAGGTGGGCTGACGCGCCCGCTCGAAAGTCGGCTAGGCTGCGCGCATGGCGCTCAAGGACAAACTGGTCTCCGAGGGGATGAAGCTCGCCGCGAACCCGAACGTGGCGAAGCTGATGCAGGACGAGCGGTTCATGCGGCTGTTCATGACGGCGATGAGCGTGCCCGGTCGGGTCTCCTCGTTCACGGCGGAGCAGAAGGAGACGTTCGCCAAGGCGATGGGCCTGGCGACCGCCGAGGAGGTCCGCGACCTCAAGCGGACGGTGGCCTCGCTGGAGCGCGAGATCGCCAGGCTCCGGCGCGAGGGGTGATCCCGGGGCGCGAGGGGCGCGGCGCGCGAGGCGCCGCGCCCGGGGCGGCTACTTCGTGTCGCCGCGCGCGTAGATGCTGGCCACGTAGTCGAGGACGTCGCGCGCCGAGACCTCGTTGTACCCGAAGTACTTGATCATCCGGGTCTTGATGATGTCGATCTTCTCCTGCGTCTCCTTGTCGATGACGCTCGACACCAGGGTCTGGAGCTTGATCGCGTCCTTCTGGTCCTCGAACAGCTTGAGCTCGAGGGCGCGGCGGAGCCGGTCGTTCGTGTGCCACTCGAACTTCTTGCCGTCGACCGCGAGCGCGCCGATGTAGTTCATGATCTCGCGGCGGAAGTCGTCCTTCCGGTTCTCGGGGATGTCGATCTTCTCCTCGATCGAGCGCATCAGCCGCTCGTCCGGCTCGACGTCCTCGCGGGTGAAGCGGTCCTTCACCTTCTCCTTCAGGGTGTAGGCCTTGATCGAGTCGATGTAGTTCGCGGCGAGCTTCTGGATCGCGTCCTCGTCGGCGCTGATCGCCCGCTGCACCTCGTTCTTGACGATCTCCTCGTACTCGCGCTTCACCATCCCGATGCACTCGGTGAAGCGCTTGCGCTGCTCGTCGTTCGTGATGAGCGAGTGGTGGCGCAGGCCCTTCTCGAGCTCGCTCATGACCATGAAGGGGTTGATCGTCCCCTCGCCGAGGTCGTTCACGAGCGCGTTCGAGATCTTGTCCTGCACGTAGCGGGGGCTGATCCCTTCCATGCCCTCGCGCGACGCCTCCTTGCGGAGCTCCTTCACGGTGTCCTGCGTGTAGCCGGGCAGGACCTTGCCGTCGTAGAGCTTCATCTTCTGGACGAGCGACAGGTTGTGCTTCTTCGGGTCCTCGAGCCGGGTGAGCGCGGCCCACATCGCGGCGACCTCGAGCGTGTGAGGGGCGATGTGCTTGCCGCGGATCTTCTCCTTGTTGAAGTCCTTCTCGTAGATCCGGATCTCCTCCGACACCTTGGTGATGTAGGGGATATCGATCTTGATGGTGCGGTCGCGGAGCGCCTCCATGAACTCGTTGTTCAGGAGCTTCTTGTACTCGGCCTCGTTCGTGTGGCCGATGATGACCTCGTCGACGTCGGTCTGGGCGAACTTCTTCGGCTTGATCTTGTGCTCCTGCGACGCGCCGAGCAGGTCGTAGAGGAAGGCGACGTCGAGCTTCAGGACCTCGATGAACTCGACGATGCCGCGGTTCGCGATGTTGAACTCGCCGTCGAAGTTGAAGGCGCGCGGGTCGGAGTCCGAGCCGTACTCGGCGATCTTGCGGTAGTTGATGTCGCCGGTGAGCTCGGTCGAGTCCTGGTTCTTCTCGTCCTTCGGCTGGAAGGTGCCGATGCCGACGCGGTCCTTCTCGCTGAGCACGAGGCGGCGCACGCGCACGTGCTGCATGACCTTCGACCAGTCGCCGCCGTACTTGTCCATCAGGCGGTTGAAGATGAAGCGGCACGCCGGGTCGAGGTCGCCCTCGGTGCGGACGTGGAACTGCGGGCTCGAGAGGCCGAGCTCGCGGAACGCGCGGTCGCGCCAGGACGGCGGCACGAGGCGCAGCGGCTCCTCGTGCATCGGGCACTTGAAGCGGGCGCTCTCCGTCCCGGCCATGCCGACGTCGTCGAGGTTCACCCAGTCGAACGTGTAGAGCGCGCCGTCGGGGGTCGTCGAGTAGTGCTCGATCCCCTTCTTGAGGAGCCGCGCGATCGTCGACTTCGACGAGCCGACCGGCCCGTGGAGCAGGATGACGCGCTTCTCCGGGCCGTACCCCTCGGAGGCGGCCCGCAGGACGTGGACGAGCCTCATCAGCGGGATGTCGAGCCCGTACACGGCGTCGGCGCCGCCGTTCATCTCATCCTTGAAGAAGTTGTACCGGATGAGCTTCTTCTTGTTGTCCGTGTACTCCTCGATGCCGTAGCGGATGATCATGTCGTACGCCCGCTGGAACGCGTTGCGCGTCACCTGCGGGTTCTGGCGCACGATCTGGAGGTACTCTTCGAACGTGCCCTCCCACGCGAGATCGCGGTAGAGCGCGAAGTCCTGCATCGCCGCGATCTTGTCAACCATCCCTGTCCGCAACTCGCCCATTTCGCACCTTTTTCTCCAGGCGACCGCGGGGCGGCCTTGGCCGCCGGAGGTGCGGGAGCGGAGCCCGGCGTACCGAGCTCCGCCTCCGTCGTGCGCCGCGCGCCCGGGGGGAAGCCAAGCTTAACACCGATCGCGGGGACGCAAGGCGGCTGCGCCCCGGAGCTCTCTCCATCCCGAACGGGAATGATCTGCGGGGCGGCCCGAGCGCGGCGGTGCAGCCCGGAGGAGGTGCGAGGGTGCCCGCGGGCAGGCGACGTCAGCGAGTGGACGGCGCGGGGGAGCGCGCGTCCTGCGCGCCCCAGGAGAGGCCTCCGCTCTCCACGACGCCGGGCCAGGAATCGACGTACTCCGACGGCTCGCCGGGCCTGGAGGCGTCGATCCAGAAGAGGCGGCCGGTGCCGGGGCGGCGCACGTCGACGTGGACGAACTTGCTGTTCGGGTAGAAGCCGCAGCCCACGTCGTCGAGCGTGCGGCAGAACTGGAACAGCGCCGTGTTCGGGACGCCCATGACGAGGATGTCCATCGCGCGCCCCTCGGCGTGCTGGCTGTGGTGGGTGCCGGAGGCCTTCCCCTTCGCCGGCGGTTCGCCGGCCGGGCGCGGCCGGTAGCCGCTGAAGATGTGGATCGCGCGGCGCGGGAAGGCGTCGGCGATCTGCTGGAGGAGCCAGAGCAGGCGCGGGTGGACGAGGCGGACCTGGGGCACCCACTCGAGGGCCTGCAGCCAGGTGCCTGCGTTGGGCTCGTCGGGCAGCTGCTCGCCCGGGTCCGGCGCCTCGGGGGGTCGCGCCATGATCGACAGGCGATCGAGCGCGCCGGGCGCGACGGAGCCGTCGCAGCGCACCAGCTCGAAGGCGTCGTGCTGGGCGCCGTACCGGGTGAACTGGACCGGGCTTCTGCGGCAGCGCCAGTCGGGCGGTTGCTTCTTGGGCGGGTCCCAGAGCAGGTCGAAGCCGTTCGACGAGAGGCTCGGCCCCGTGGTCGCGAGGAGGGGCGGGCCGAGGATCGGATCGAGGTGGCGGAGCCACGCGGGCGCGGCCGGATCGAGGTGGAGGGATCCTGGTAGATCGAGCGGGGAGGGGAAGGGGGAGTAGGCGCTGGCGAATGCGGGGGTGGCGGGGGCGGCGGCGGCGAGGTTGTGCTCGCCGAGGTTGGCCTCGGCGTCCGGGTGAGCGGCGCCCCAGGCGAGCTGCCACCACGGCTGGTGCTGCCATTTCCCGTAGGCGCTGCTCATGTAGAGCCGGAGCGGGCCGGGGCGCTCGACGGCGGCGTTGCGGAAGGCGCGGAGGAGGGGCAGCTCCGGCGCGACGGTCTCGTTCAGGTTGAAGGTCGCGCGCTTCGGCGGCTCGTCGAGCAGGCTGGCGCCGGCGTCCGGCGGGGCGGCGACGAGCAGGGCGGCGAGGCCGACGGCGGCGGCGAGGCGGTGGGCGGCGGCGCGGGACGTTGCCGGCATGGGATCGATAGAGGGCGAGGCGCGCGAGGGAAGGTAGCTCACCCGGCGGGCGGGCGGCTCTGATTTGCCACAAACAGGCATGGCGGGGGGTGAAAACCCACCTGCGGCCGGCGGGGGGGCCGAGCGGGCGGGGGGCGCGGGGGGGCGGGAGGCGCCGGGGGGGTGGCGCAACCCCGGTCGGGCGCGGGGCGCAACCTCGGTCGGTGCCGCAACCCCGGTCGGTGCCGCAACCCCGGTCGGGTGCCGCAACCCCGGTCGGGCGGCCGCAACCCCGGTCGGGCGGCCGCAACCCCGGTCGGGTGCCGCAACCCCGGTCGGGCGGCCGCAACCCCGGTCGGGTGCCGCAACCTCGGTCGGGCGGCCGCAACCCCGGTCGGGTGCCGCAACCCCGGTCGGGTGCCGCAACCTCGGTCGGGCGGCCGCAACCCCGGTCGGGTGCCGCAACCCCGGTCGGGCGGCCGCAACCCCGGTCGGGTGCCGCAACCTCGGTCGGGCGGCCGCAACCCCGGTCGCGCGGCGCAACCCCGGTCGCGCGGCGCAACCCCGGTCGGTCGCCGCAACCCCGGTCGGTCGCCGCACCCGGTCGGTCGCCGCAACCCCGGTCGGCTCAGGGCGCCGCGGAGGCGCGCGTCAGCCGGTCCCGCACGGCGTCCCACGCCGGATCCTCGGGGACGGCGGCGATCACGATCACATCGCACCCCGCGTCCTCGAGCCGGTGCAGCGCCGCGTAGAGCGCCGCCGCGTAGCCGGCCGGATCCCCGGGGAGGACCTCGGCGTGCGCCCCGTCCGCGGTGCGCCTCCCGCGCTCGATGGCCCCGGCGCGCGCGCCGCCCCTCACGGCGCCCTCCACCTCGTCTCGGACCGCCTCCGCGGGGACCAGCGCCACCTGCGCGCGGGGCGCGTAGTGGCGCGCGTGGGTCCCCGGCGCCGGGGCGCGCTCGGTCGTGGCGGTGATCAGCCCGGCGGTCGTCTGGATCGGCACGAGCGCGGCGATCGCCTCCGCGGCCACGTGCCCCGGCCGGAGCAGCCGCGCCGGCGAGGTCGTGACGTCGACGATGGTCGACTCGATGCCGACCGCGGTCGACCCGCCGTCGACGATGGCGTCGATGCGCCCGCCGAGGCTCTTCTCGACGTGGTCGGCGGTGGTCGGCGAGATCGCGGTGGACCGGTTGGCGCTCGGCGCGGCGATCGGCAGCCCGACCGCGTCGAGCAGGGCGCGCGCGACCGGGTGCACGGGCACGCGGATCGCGACGGTCGGCCCGCCGGCGGCCACCTCGTCGGCGACGCGGTCGGGCCGGCGCGCGACGACGAGGGTGAGGGGCCCCGGCCACATCGCCTGCGCGAGGCGCTCCGCGTCGTCGGGCCAGCGGTCCGCGAGCGCGCGGGCGGACGCGACATCCGGCACGTGGACGATCAGCGGGTTGCCGGGCGGCCTCCCCTTCGCCTCGAAGATGCCGCGCGCCGCGGCCGCGTCGTCGGCGCGCGCGCCGAGCCCGTACACGGTCTCCGTGGGGAAGGCGACGAGCCCTCCGCGGCGGAGGATCTCGGCCGCCCGTGCGATGGATGCCGCGTCAGCGGCGAGCCGCTCGGTTCGCATGCGCCGCGCTCCATGTTGCCCGGGCGGGCGGGAGGCAAACGAAAACCGACGGGGCACCTGGCCGAGCTTGCGAGCCGCGTGGGCGACGAGGCGCATGGGCGCGAGCTCGGCGCGGCCCCCGCCGGCGCTGCAGCCGCGGACGTCGCGGAGCACGGCGCATGCATGGTGCCGTCGCCATCGTCAAGAGGAATCGTAGTGGCGCCGGCACTCGTGGGCGACGAAGGTTCGCCGACGCATCGGTTGCGAGCACCCGCGTCGAGTGAGCTCTGAGCCCGTGTACCGCCTGCGCGGATCGACCCTCGTGCAGGATGATCGGCTGTGACCGCCGTTCTGTCGTAGACCCCTACACCTGCCCCTGGAATGATGCTGAGCATGTTGTGGGCTTCGAGCCGGAAGTCCCCCTCGCTGCGCCAGAGCCACCCGGCGAAGGGACTCACCGCAAGCCGGGGCTCGGTTCCGACCTGGATCCCGCCCACGCTCACGCCGCCGCTGAACTCGAGTGCCTGTGCCGGTGCCGAATCAAGGGCGAGCGCACCGATGAACAGCAGGCCGATCTTGCTGAGGGTGCGCATGGACATGGCGGAAGACCTGGCCGATACGCGGAATGCGACGTGAGGGCGGGTACTATTTGGGGGGACGTGGCGCGGGCGTCAACGAGGACGTCGGCGAGCCGATCTGCGGCACTGCCCGTCCGATCGCGCTGCCAGCAGCCAGCTCTCACAGCCGAGAGAGCCGTCCATCTTCGAGCAGCACCCAGGGGGCCGAAGGCGAGTACGCCTCGGTCCCAGCGATGGGCAGGCTTGGCGCATCCGTGAGCCGATCGAGCCCCTTGTCCCGGAGCTGCATCCCACGTTCCGTGAGGCGGTACACCTTCGAGCGCATAGGGGAGCCAGCGTTGGCCGGCCTCGGGCCAGGTGCGCGCTCCACAGCAGCGGAGCCGTGCTTTGCCCATTGGTCTAGACGCGCTCGCAGGAACAAGTCGCCTGTGCAGGAGAGGAGCTCTCGCAAATCCAGTCCAAACTGCGATTTGTGACAAAACACAGAGACGGCAGTCAGGTTCTCTTCTGTCGACAGGATGGTCAAAATGAGCTCATCGAGTCGGCTCAAACGTAGCGTACCTCCAGCGGCCTGTCGTGGAAAGAAGCATGATAGAAGCCCCCACAAGGGAGCGAGCTCCGGAAATCCATCAACGCCACGGATGCAGCTTTCGACGAACAGCAATGGGTTATCATCTACGTAACACTCCCAGAGGCGAACGGCGTGTTCGTAGCGTTCCACTGGCCAGGGGCACGCCGTATCGAGGCGATCCAGGAGAACCTCATTAGGATGGTGCGCCACGGACGCGGAGCAGTTGAACCGCGGCATGATCGGTGGCTCGTAAGACCTATTTATCGTGCCAAACACAAACTCGAACTCGGCGACCAAGACCTCGCCGCTCGCGATCCCGAGGTGCCGCAACCAGCGACAGGCCCTCCATAGGTTCACTCGTTCGCGGAGGCTCACCGATACCCACAAGACAACTGGCAGCCCCCAGCGGATATCCGGCGAATAGAGCCGATCCCACGGTTCGCCCGACTCGTCTCTGAACGAGCTCTCCTCGAACAAAGAACGCCATGTCTCACGTGTCCGGGCATGTTCGAGGGCATCCAGGCGGCTTGGTCCGACAATAAGGCAGTCGGAGGCTCGCACCACGTTGATGGCGCCGATGTTCAGAAGACTCTCTGTTGTAGCCGCATCGAAGGCTACATGCGTCGCCGCGCGGAGGAGGGCTGCTTTTGTCATGATCAATAAAACCCACACTGATAGCACTCGCTGTATTTATAGGGTCGCTTGTTCTGACAATCGTCACGACAATAATCGCAAAGAGTCCTGCCGGAATCGATCTCACGCGTACAGCGCCCCCGTTTATCCTCGCACTTCTCGTACATCTCGGTGCATGGGTGAACGGGCGAGCACCCCCCCGCCATCGCAAGCTGTGCGCTGCCCACATCGTCGTGTTCCGGCTCGTCTTCTTCGTCGTTGTTCGGGTAGTCTCCCGCCCCTACGGATTCTGTCGGGTATCCAGCACCCGCACCCCCCGGCTCTACCGTGTCGCAGTTGTAGGTCAAGTCGCATGCCGACGCGAGCACCATTGCGAGCCCGCCACATAGCACGAGCGCGATCGCCTTCAGCTTCAAGCTGTACCCCATATCTTCCTCCCCTTCCGGATGAGCGCACCGATCTCCCAGCAGAGAGGCGGCGTCAACAAGTGATCTGGACCACGTTACGTCACGCGGTCTTTGCGCATGGGAGCCGGGGCGCGACCGGCCGCTTCGGTAGGTTGAGGCGTTAAGCAGCGAGCTCGGCGGCATCTCGTCTACCCGCTGGCCCGCTACGTCCGCAGCGGAGCGACCGGCGGCTCCGGCCCTGGTTGCAGGCAGCCTGCCGGATTCGTCACGCCGTGTGACCTCCGTGTGCCCCGACGCCAGGGCACGGGGCTTCCAGAGTGCGATCCAGTGCCAGGCGGGAACTTCCGTGTGCTGGTTGAGATCGATAGATTCGATGAGAGGTTCTCTCGCCATTTCCACGGTGTCGACGAGCTCCAGGCGCTCCTTGAGGGATGCCGGATTGTGCCGCACATCCTGACCATGCTCGCCCCAGCCGGCGCCAAGTTGCAATGGCTCGGGGAGGACGACCTCGGCTTCGGGACGTCTTCTGCGATCCCCTGAAGGAGCGCTGAAAGTCACAGGGAAAGTAGACCAGGCGTCCCTTCCAAAGCGCCCAGGCGGGAGATGCCGCGACGTGGTGATCAGATCCAGCGCGCGCCGAGAGCCCCAGGACCGCCGCGGCCGTGCCGGCGCCGACGATCACCACGAGCGCGCCCGCCGCGCGGCGTCAGCCTGGCCGAGCACCTGCTGCTGGGCGTGCGAGCTCAGCGCCCCTGCGGCGAGACGCTCCAGGACCGGGGCGACCGCGTCAGCGTCGATCCTGTGGTTCCCCGGTCTCCGTCGTCTAGCTACTTTGCGACGGCGAGTTTGATTCACTCGTCCAGCGCTTTGAGAAATCTGGCGTTTCGCCACGGCCGATGGCGAGCGCCCACGTCTCCAGCAGGGATGCGCTCCTCTTCCAGAACCTCTTGCAACCGTCGATGTAGTCGATGACAGCGTCTCGCTGTCCGATGGAGAGCAACTGGGATGCGAGCTCGAAATCAGGTCCAAAGCTGTCAAGCTGCGGCGAGCCGCGGACGTCGCTCGCGGCCCGCAGGTGTTCTGCCGCGCTGGCACGCTCGTTGCGTGCAAGCGCGACCTTTCCCAGGACGATGTGTGCGCAATGTATGGCATTGCCGTACTGAAATGTGTCGACGTGATCCTCGGCGTCGGAAAGCAGTCGCTCTGCGGCTTCGGTCGCTCGCTGGTAGTCCTCGGACACGACCGCCGCCTGCGCGATGTCCATGAGGATTCCGAACGCTCCGAGCGTACAGCGCTCGAGGCTGAGCGCCGCTTCGTATTCCGCGAGTGCCTGTCGAGCTAGCCGTATACGTTCTTCGCGCGATGTGGATCCGATGCTGGACCTGAAGTGCAGACCGCCTAGGAGCTCTCGCCAGCTTGGGTTGTCCGGTTCGATCGTGGCTCCTCGTCCGTACAGCTCTTCGGCGATGTCTGGGTCTCCGGCCGAAAGAAATCCCCCGGCATTTCTGAGTATGGTGGGATCGTTGGGCCTATCGGATACCGTGCTCAGCCAGATCTTCTTTCCTTCATTGTACGCATCCAGGTGTTGTTCCGGGTGCATGCGCGCGAAGGCGCCGAGGTGGATCTCTGGATGATGTGCGATCAGCCAGTGAATGTGGTCTGCTCGTCGGTTCTGTGCGTCATCGTTAAGGTTCGTGAAATAGAAGCCCATCAACTTCACGCGCGCTTCGATGTCGTCAGGATGTTTCAGTAGGCGGGTCTCAAGGTCTGCTGCGTCTTGCGCTGCCAGGTCGACGGCGTCGGTGCATAGGGAGATCCAGTCGGGTGAGCGTTTCATGGTGCTGCGAGCATAGCGCGTCTGGCAGGCGCATGCCGGCAAGATCGGCGCGGTTGCCGTCCACCCGACCGAGCTCGGGCACGTCGCCGGTAATGGTAATGAGGACCGCCCGCGCGAACGCGGCGCAGCCGCCCTTCCAGGTGGCAGGCGGCGCCGGCGCGGACGTCGATAGACACGTTGGCGAAGCTCGGCGCGGCCGCCGTCCACCCGACCGAGCTCGGGCACGTCGCCCACCACGGCGGGCCGCGGCTGGGCTGGCCTCCAAGAAGGACGCACTTCTAGCGGTCGCAGCAGTACACGCGCGTCTCACCGCGCTCCAGCTTGCCGCTCACGATCTTGGAATCCGTCGAAGGGGTGCAGGTGCCAGGCTCGTTCTGTGTCCAGGCGGACCGCATTGTTGCAATCTCTCCATCGATCGCCTCCGTGCAAATCGGACGATCCGCATTGGAAATAGCGATGGATCCAACCTCGCGCGAGCAGTCTTCATTGCTATACAGCGTGGTTTGTGCGGTGCACTTGCCTCCGCGTGGCGCGCCGCACGAGCACGGGGTACACGTGCGAGTGTCCGTGTAGACCGGGAATTCGAAACGCGCCCGGTTTCCTCGCCAGCATTCGCCGTTCTCTTGTGGGAGATAACATTGGCGGAAGAAACTGGGGATAATCATGCTTGAACCTGGAAGACAAGCACGGACGAAGCTCATGTTCTTTCGCGACGGTGCGGGCACAGGCGAGACAGGTTGACAGTCGGCGAGCGTCGGCGGCTCGAACGTCACGGAATCGTAGGAGCTGCTCGTTACAGAGAAGGCCCCCGCCTTGCACGCACCGTCCCAGGAGTCGCCACCGATGAGCGTGACGACAGGGTCGCCGCCGGGGCAAACCACCCTGTTCGCGGACACCTCCGACGGCAGCACACAGGCCGCCGGGGTACATTCACAAGGCTCGCATTCGTCCGGCCCCGGATCCTCGGACCACGCCGTCCATCCTTCCCACAGCATTTGCCCATCTGGATCGCATCGTGGCGCGTTTTCCTGCCGTCCGCCGAAGACCAGAATGAGCTTGCTCGGGTCCGGCTCTGGCAGGTCATCGTCGGTGACCGGCGAAGAGCAGCCGATGAGTGCCAACGTGGCCAATGTGTAAAATGTAGCCGTCCGCATCGTGCGCCTCATCCTTTGCTTCGGTCAATCATCGTTGATGACTCTACGCTCGGTGCAGCAGAACACGCGGGTTTCACCGCTCTCGATCGTGCCTTCGACGCGGGACGTGGTCACTGTTGGCGAACAAGCGCCCGGCTCTTCGTGCGCGAGGATCACGCGTGCCGCTGCCAGCGACCAGTTCGGTTGTGTATCGATGCACGCAGGTGTCTCGACTCCGTTGGACAACGTTATCAGATCGGAGCAGCCTGTGTCGCGGAAGAGCACCACATCCGCCAGACATCTCCCACCCGAAGGATCTCCGCAAGTGCATGGAGTGCATGTGCGAGCATCGCTGATCCGCTCCTGAAACTCGAAGCGACCGGAGAAGCCCGGCGGGCACGATCCATCGGGATCGGGTGCGATGCACGTCAATCCGCCGAAGTCGGCAAAGTCGCCTTCGACCCACGGGCAAGCGCGCGCAAATATCCCGATAAGTGGCGGCGGGGTGAGCTGCTGCGAGGGCTCGCACCGGGGCGCCACCGCTGGCGGGTTGAGTGTGATTGAAGCGAGCTCCTCATCCGGGACGAGCGGATCGGCCTTGATGCACTCCCCTCGTTGGTACGTTGCGGTGTCGAACTTGACCGAGATCCCTTCGTCTGCGCATAGAGCCGCCTCGTGGGCCACAAACTCGGACGGCAACAGGCATCGGGCAGGTCCGCAGCTGCACGTCCCGCACTCTTCCTGAGGGCTCGCAGACACATCGGCCCATCCGTCCCAGTAGTCCAGCCGGCCCAGGGGGCATGGTGGAGGGTTCGGGTCCGAACCAGACCAAAGCAGTACCGAGTGATCCTCGGTTCGGGGTACGGGAATTTCGAGGCCTTCACCGCAACCGAGCAGCGCAGCCGCACCGAGAGCAAAGTAAGATGTTGATCGCATCGTGAACCCCTCCCCCTCGCTCAGTATTGGTGCTTCCCGCAAACGAGGAACCCGTCACAGACATCGCCGTCCTTCGACGGCGTGTTCATGGCCTGCCGCGTGACCGCGTCCTTTCGGTTCGTGACGGAGCGAGGCGCGACGGGCGGCGGCGCTTGCGGTGCATCGGACGGCCGCGGGGGAGGCGGGATGGTGGCTCGGACGGCTGCGCCCTGAACGAGCCGCGCCAGGTGCGGCGCTGCGACGCTGCGGGGGGGCTGCTCCCACCGGAGGAGGAGCGCTCCCGAGCTCCCGAGCAAGAAGGCGAGCGCGAGCACGGCACCGAGCCGGCGCGCGGGGGAGCGTCGCTCAGGGGTGCCGCTTGAACGCGGAGGGGCCGAGGGCGTCGGCGCTACCGGCAGCACCGGAGAACACGGAGGGGTCGAGGGCGCCGGCGCTACGGGCGGGCTCGGATCGAGCAAGATCGGAGCGAGGTCCGGTAGGTCGGGCGCTGAGGGCAACGGCGGTGCGACTGGAGGCGCGTTGGTGGCGTTGTCCCGCGCGTCCCGCGGCGGTACGGCGCTCTTGAGCGTGTCGGGCGTGTCGGGAGGTCGTGGCGCGGCGAGCGGCGGCGCGCTGGTGACGTCGCCCCGCGGCGGCATCACGCTCTTGACCGTATCGGGCGCTTCGGAAGGGCGCGGCGTGGGGAATTCGCTGGCTCGTCCCCCCGCTTCACCCGAGGCGAACGGCTTCGCCTCGTCCTCCTCCACGGAGATCGGCGCTCCCTCGGCCGGCTCGCACCGAGCGCCGGACGGCTCCGCGAAGATGGCCGCGTGGGGAAGCTCCGGCGGTCCGCCGAGCTCTTCCCACGCGCGCGCGAAGGGAGTCAGGACGGAGAGCACCTTGCCGATGCTCGGCTGCCGCCGCTTGGGGTTCTCCTCGAGGGCCGTCTGGATCACGGCCTGAAGCAGCGGAGGGAGACCGCTGGGAAAGCTCGGGGGCGTGGTCCACGGCGAGAGGGCGCGCTTGCACAAGAGCTCGTACATGAGCGTGCCGAAGCCGTAGACGTCCGCGCGGGGTCCCAGCCGACCCCCGGAGAGGAGCTCCGGCGGTGCGTACCCGTACGGGTCGTGACGCGCTTGTTCCGCGCCGAGCTGAAAGAGACGGACAAAGCCGAAGTGTGTGATCGCGGTTCGGCCATCGCCTACGACGAAGACCCGGTCCGGACTGAGGGCGCCGTGGATGACGGAGAGCTCATGAGCGCGCGCGAGGCAGCGCCCGACGTCGATCAGCACCTGGAGAGCATCCGGCCCGAGCTCGCTCCCGCGCGCAGCGTCGAGGAGCGGGACCGCGTCGCCGAGCACGGGCGACGCTGCCCACGCGACGGAGCCGCTCACCCCGCCGTAGAGCACGGGGACGACCTCCGGTACCTCGCCTGCGAGGCGCTGCAGGCGCGCGAGCTCCTCGGCGAACATGTCCTCGTCGAGGCGCGCGCCTTCGCGGAGGTGCAACCAGACGAGAGCTCCCGTGTCGCCGACCTGCCGCGCGAGGAAGTGACGGACAAGGCCGCGCTCCTCGTTGAGCAGCTCGTGGCCTTCCCAGAGCTCGCCGACGGCTACCATACGAGCTTGACCTCCGCGCCGGCGCCTCGCGGGCGGATCTCGGCCTTCCGCGGCCAGACGACGTAGGCGACCGTCGCGGCGCCGAGCGCTGCGCCGGCGACGAGCGCAGCCGAGCCGACGCCGCGGAACAGGCTCGCTCGACGGTCGGCCGCGTGGGCGTCGTCGTGAAAGCGGCGGAACTGCGCGCTGCTCGGGCGCATCGAGCCGTCGGTCATGCGAGCCACCTTGGAGGCCGCTTCGCTCTCCGCGGCGTCGCCGGCGACGTGAAGCCCGACACCCGCGCCGAGCAGGGCCGCCGAGGCGGCCGCGCCAGAGCCGATGATCCAGGGGTTCGACCTGGAGCGCGCCGGCGCGACCGGAGCCGGTACAGGGGCTCTCGAGGCGGCCGCCTTCGGGGTCTCGAAGGCGAGCGAGACGCGCCGCGAATCGCGCGCCGCCACCTTCACGAGCGCATGGGCCACCTGCCCCTGCTCGCCCATCGCCGTGATCTCGTGCTGTCCAGGCGTGACGAAGACCGGGCCGCCCGCGCTCACCTCGCGGCCGTCCACGAGCAGCCGCGCCGTGCCCGGCGGGGGGCTGATGTGGAGCTCGGCCACCCGCTGACGAACCGCCGCCAGGGCGGCGTGCCTCACCTCGTAGCGGCGGCGCTCGATGTCGCTGGTCGGCGCGGGCATCTGCTCGACGCACGTCTCGAGCTCGGCCGCGGCCTCCTCGAGGCGGTCGAGGCCGAGATCGAACAAGCCGAGCTGGCAGACGGCCATGGTCATGGGCTTGAGCGCGTTGACCCGCGCCCAGAGCTCGCGGGCGCGAGCGAGATCGAGCCGCTTGGCGGCCTTCTCCGCCTCGTCGATGAGCTCCTGGACCTCACGGTCCCGCGCAGAAGGGTCCGCGGCCGCGGCCTGGAGGGGGAACGTGGAGGCAAGCAAGACGGCCAGCGCCGCCGCTTGCCGAAGAGGGTCCCGTATAGAAGAGGAGCACGCACGGTTCACCTCGGCGCAAACGAGGGGGACCACGACGCCACGCTGGCCCATCCGGCGCGGCGTCGCCTTTCTACCACCGCGACGACACAGTCGAGCGCGCAGAAGCGCCGCGCGTTTCGCATGAGGGTCGCGCTGTGCATTGCGATGGCGCGCGGAAATTTCTCACCTTCAGTCGCGAAAAGCTCCGCGGCAGGAGCCGTCACCCGTCGCTGTCGTGCTCGCGCGAGGGGGCGTTGCTGTGCAAAGGACTCGAAGGCAAGCGCGATCGCGCTGGGCGCAGGGCGCACCGCACGCAGGGAGGCTCCCGCCCCGCGCGGTTCACAGCCGGTCGCTCGGATGCCCGCGGCGGGGTCTCGACCAACCGGGAGGCTCCTCGGGAGCCGGTGGACTGGTCGGGACCGCTTCGTTTGTATGAAAAAATTCAATTTCTTTGGTTGGGACCTTCATTCAGACCTGAAAAGATCCCCCCGCGATGGTTGGCGACCTCGCCTCGGCCTCGTAACGAGCGCCGGGATTGGTCGAGACCTCCGTGGCATCTCCTTTTGGGCCGGCCGGGTTGGTCTCGAGCCGTCGGAAACCGGCGGGTCGCTTGACGGGCTCGTCCGCCTCGCCGTCTCCTTGCCGGACACGCTGTACCCCGGTCAAGGAGGTCGACTGCGATGTTGAAGCACCTGATGATCGAAGAGATGGTGGCGCTCGTATCTCCGTGGGTCGAGAACGCGCAACGGAAGCGGCTGTTCCTCTCGATCCCCGAGATCACCGGCCTGCACCCCAAGGTGGTCTCGGCCCACGAGGCCGTGCTCGCGGTGCGGCCGAGCAAGGCGGGGCCGTCGGCCCAGATGAGCGCCTTGAACGACGAGCTCGGGCGGGTCGACGTGCGCCATGATCACCTCGCCAGGGCCGTGTGCTGGGGCATCGACGCGCACCGCGAGCATTGCCTCGGAGCGGACCCTCCGGAGAGAGAGCGCGCCGCGACCTGCGACCAGGTGCAGGCGAAGCTGTTTCCGGGCGGGCTCAACATCCTCAAGGCGTCGCCGACCGCCGAGGCGGGCAACACCGCGCGGATCGCCCGGCTCCTCGACGAGGAGCCGTCGATCGGCGAGTTCCTGAAGGGGATCCCGGCGCCCGGGAAGACGACGCTGCTCCACACGACGCAGCGGTGGATCAAGGTGGGCAAGGAGCTCGAGGCGATCGAGCACCGGCGGGACGAGCTCGCCGCGAAGGAGAAGACGGCGCCGGTGACCAAGGCGACGATCGCCGCCGCACGCAGCCAGTGGTTCCGGGCCGTGTCCGCGGTGCTCGCCAACCTGGAGCTCTCCGACGCGCCGGCCGAGGCGATCGAGACGATCCGCGGGCCCGTGCTGAAGGCCTCCGAGCGGGCCGGCAAGCGGTATGGCGGGGCGGCCGCCGGCGCGGGGGCGAGCCAGGAGGAGCCAGGGGAGACGGCGGCGGGTGAAGAAGAAGAGGAAGCGGGCGCCGGGGACGGCGAGCTCGTGAGCTGAGCCGCCGCTGCGGGCGCCGGCGAGATCAGCCGCCGAGCGGCTTGCAGCAGAACGTTTGGCCCCACCCGGGCTCGATCGTCTCGCCGAGCCCCACCCGCCCGCGATCGATGCAGTCCCCGTGGCCCTCCGCGAGCATGCGGAGCTTGATGCCGCCCAGGGCCGCGGGCTCCGCCAGATCGATGCAGACGCTCTCGGTCGTGGGCGTATGGGTCAGCAAGAGGTCGCTGCACGCCGGGTCGCTGTCGTACTCGAACTCCATCGAGCACGGCTCCCCGTCGAGCTCACAGTCGCACTCGCCGCAGCCGGAGACGATCTGCCAACAAATCCAACGGGTTCGCCCGTTCGCGGACGATGATTCGTACCTACGCTGGCCTCCGCCGCGCGATCGGCTGCTGTGCCCGTCCGGCCTGCCTGCGCCGGCATCGGTCCGCCGGGCGGCCTCGCGTTGCGTATGCCGGCGTCGAGCGCGTCCACGCTGAAAGGGAAACCGTGGTAGGGGTCAGGGCCGTGCATGCGAGCGCCGCTTCGATGTCCACGAGCGATCAGCGCCTCTCGATCGCCGTCTGGGCTGCGCTGCCGGAGGACGAGCCCGGCGAGCTGGTGGACGGCTGCCTCGTGGAGGAACAAGTGTCGAGCGCTGCTCACGAGGCCGCCGTCGTCTGGCTTATCGCCACGGCGTCGTCGAGCAACGACAACGATATGTCGCACAAGCTCCGGGTCCTGGCAGCGGCCATCGAAGCGTCATGAGGTTTGATCCGACCCAAGGCCCTATGGTGCTCTATTCGCGCCCGAAACAAGGAGAATTGTTGCCATGAGGAGAACCGTTCGTGCCAGAGTGCTCGCCTGCGGTCTGGCGATATCCGTTGGGTACTCGACGACTCCGGGTTGCGTCATCCGATTGGGCCCGATCACCGAGGAGGACACGACGGGCAACGAAACGGACACGGGCGCGACGCCGGAGAATCCGGTCGCTCCAGAGCCCACGCAGGAGGAGGAGGAGGCCGCCGAGGCGTTGGCTCAGGTGGATCCGGAACAGCTCGTGCTCGCCCAAGCGAAGGCGTCGCTGACCACGGCGTACCTGGTCGCCCAGGCGGAGTCTTCGGGCATCGATCCCAGCACGCTGGATGAGGCCGCGCTCGAACAGCTCATGCAGCAGTACCTCCCAGCAGCAGCGGCCTCGGCGGATGCATGGCTGGCGACGCTGGATCCGGCGACGTTTCCAGCATGGCGTGAAAAAAGCGAATGCGAATTCGATGAGGGCTGCGCCTCTCGCGTGCCATGCAAATACAATGCTCCGCCGGTAAGGCACTTGTGTTTCGTTACCGATTGTGGCAAGTCCAGATGCTCGATTTGTCCTGACTGGGTGTCCGATCTCCTGAAGAGCCTGGTGCTCACGTCCTGGTGTGCGTACGTCTGTGTCGAGCTCGGGAAGCCTTCGCAGACCAGCGTGGTCGCGATCGGAGCGGGGGGGATTTCCGCGTTCAAAGGGTATTTCGTGGGTCCTATCTGTAAGGACCCTTGAGGAACGAGCCATGACGGACGAGCTCAAGACGAATGCGCCGGATCGGGCCGCTGGGAGCGTGACGCCGAGCTCGCTGGGAGGGGCGGAGGATCAGGCAAGAGCGCTCGCGCTCGGGCTTTCGACCGCGCTGAACGTCGCGGCGCTCCTGGCAGCGCCGCGTCTCCTTGCGAAGGCGATGCGAACGCAAAAGGAGGCGCCGACCGGCGAGGCTCTCTCGGCGGCGCTCGAGAATGCCACGACGGCGTTTCGCTCCTCCGGCGACGCGACGGGGCTCGTCGCGTCGGTGTCCGAGCTGCGCGATCGGCTCTTGACCTGGGAGGGCCGGAGCCCCGCGCCGGAGCCGATCGTCGAGGCAGCGCGCGGGGTGCTTCGTGCGCTGGACATCGGGGAGCCCGAGGAGGGGTGGGACCGCTGGGAAGGCCCGACCGAGGAGCAGACGGTGCCGCCCGGCCGGCAGATGCCGCGCATCCTCCGCGTCGAGCCCATGACGATCGAAGCGTGGCTTGCATTCGACGGCCCCGGAGAGCTCTGCGAAGGCGTTCTCGTCGAGGAGAAAACCTCGACGGCGCTGGAGGACGCCGTCGCAGCCTGGCTTCTCACGGTGCTGCGTGCGTGGGCACTGCCGCGTGGAGGTGTCGTGTGCGGCCGGGGGCACAAGCTCGCCGTATCGACGGTGTCGGGTCGAAAGCCTGATGTCTGCGTTTACGTGCCGAACGATCCGTCTGCCGACACCGGCGCTCCCTCGACGCCGAGGCTGGTCCTGGAGGTCATCTCCGCAAACCCCGTGGACCAACGGCGTGCACGCTTGACGACCAGCAGGGAGTACGGTGCGCTGGGCGTACGATGGTACTGGCTCGTCGATGCGCGCAACCGCACGCTCGAGGTCCTCGAGCTCGGATCCGGAGGCCGCTACATCGTGTTCTTGGCTGCGATCGATGGGACGATGTGCCAGGTGGGTCCTGAAGGGCTTGCCATCGACCTCGACGCCCTCTGGGCCGCCGTCGCCCCGATGGGGCTTTGATACGCAGCCATCGTGCTTCATCGGCTGGCACCTTCGCTCCCGCGGGGCTGCGCTGCCGTGCCTGGCGCGCCACGAAGCTCGCCGCGCTACGGCGCCGCCGCTCGGCCGAGGGACCGGCCGTCGCCGTCGGCGTCGATCCAGAGCGGTGCCGTCATCGCGAACGGCAGGATCTCGCCCGGATCCCCGGTGAGCACCGGCTCGAGCGGCCGCCGCCCCCGGACGATCGCCACCACGAAGGTGTCCTCGACGACGGCGATCACACCGCGCCCGCCCTTCCCGCCCCGCCCGTCGCCGCCCGCCCCTCCGACGCGGGCGCCCGGCCGCGCCGGCCCTCGCCCGCCGCCGCCCGTTCCAAGCACCACCGGGATCTCGACCTCATCGACGAGCGCGCCCGCAGCCGTGGTGCGCGCGCCCTCCAGCGGAATCGCCTCGCCGCTCGCGACGCCCCCCACCAGCACATGCAGCTCGCGCGCGTCGACCCAGGGCGCGCGCTCGACCCGGATCGCGAGCGTCAGCGGCCCCCCGCGCGCCCCGCGCCGCACCGAGGCGACGCCCCCCTGGCGCGCCTCGCCGAGGCGCATCGTCACGAACGGCCCGTTCGTGATCACGACGTCGCGCCGCCGCCGCAGGCCCGCGACGAGGTCCCCCACGTCGAGCCGCCCCGGATCGTCGCTCCCCACCGCGACGTACGTGCGCGGCGTCCCCGCCTCCGCGCCGTGCAGCCCGTGCGTGTCGCTCGTCGCCGTCGGCGTGACCGGGCGGGACGCGCGGAGCAGCGCCCAGAGCTCCTCCAGCGCCCGGTCCCGCGCGGCCACCTCGCGCCCGGTCCACACCTCGAGCGCATCCGCGCCACCGCCGTCCCCGACGAGCTGCGCGAGCTGGCGCGCTCCCTCCTCCGGCGCGCCCTCCGGCGCTACGGAGCCGTGCAGCGGCGAGCCGCCGCCATGGCGCCGGCTCACCTGGACGACGCGCTCCCCGGGCAGCGCGCGCACCTCGCGGAGGATCTCGCCCGCGGTCTCGTCGCCCCACCGCAGCGCGCCCTCGCGGGGCGCGGCCGCCTCTCCGCCGAGCGGGAACACGCTGAGGCTCCCGAGCCCGGCGCCGCCCCGGCCGCTCGTGAGCTCCACGCCCGGCAGCATGCGCAGCTGCGCGTCGAGCTGCAGGGCGGCGACGTCCGGCTGGAGATCGGCGGCGAGGTTGTGCTCGGTCGCCACCGCGCACTCCACGCCCTCCGCCGCGCTCCAGGCGAGCCGCACCGCCGAGGGGACGCCCGCGTCGGCGCTCCGCGCCGTGTGCTGCCGCAGGTCGCACGCGATGTAGCCCGACGTGTCGACCACCCGCTGGAGCGTGAGCTCGAGCGGCGACCGCGCGCCTTCGGCGATGTCGACCGTCGCCTCGGCGAGCGCGTACTCGGGCCCGCGCGAGGCGACGACCCGGATGCGCCCGGGCGGCAGGGGAAGACGGAGCTCGCCCGCGAGCGCGAGCCGGGGCGGCGATACGGCCTCGCCGGTCGCGGCGTCGAAGAAGCCGACCTTCGCCGGCATGAGCGGGCCGAGGAGGCCCGGGGCCGCGGAGGGCGCGGGCGCCGCGGCGGGCGCCGGGGCGCCGCGCTCCTCCACCCGGAGATCGAGCTGGCCGACGCCGGACAGCGCGAGCCGCGCCGGGGCGATCTCGCCGGCGCGGATCCGGACCCGCGCGGTCCCCACCGCGCGGCGGCCGCTCCCCTCGAAGCCGACGAGGTAGAGGCCGGGCGGCGCCTCGACGGCGAGCGGCTCGCGCTCGCCGGTCCGCATCCACAGGTCGAGCGCGCCGGCGGCCGGCGCGGCGCCCCCCTCGGCGACCGGCGTCAGCGTGGCCCGGCCGGCCATGGGCCGGAGCGGCGCGCCGCGGGCGTCCACGAGCTCGAGCGCGACGCCGCCGGGCGCGCCCCCGCCGAGGAAGAAGAGCTCCGTCGCGACGGCGAGCGCGTCGCCGCGCGGCGCGATCGCGAGGATCCGCTGGTACGCGGCGCGCCCGCCCGGCGGCAGCGCGGCCTGCCGCGCGAACGTCGCGTCGCTGAAGCCCGCGCCGCTCCGCGCGCGGATCGCCCCGCCGCCCGCCGGGACGAGCGCGTACGCGACGCGGGATCCGACGCCGGCCAGGTACGGCGCCTCGTGCTCGCCGCGGAGCCCAGGCGCCGCGCCGGGCGCGACGTGCTCCGCCGCGCCCCAGTGGACGACGTCGCCGAGATCGAGCGCCTCGACCGGGCGGTCGCCGTCGTTCCGGAGCGACGTCGCGATCACGACCGCCCGGCCGCTCGGCGCGAGCGTGTAGCGGGTCGTGACGGAGAGCGCGCCGCCCTCGAGCTCGCGCCCGCGCACCACGCCGCGCGCCTCGATCCACGCCGCGCCGCCCTCGCCGGCGCCCGTCGCGATGTCGCGGTAGATCACCTGCCGCGGCGGCGCGCCGAGCCGCGGGACGATCTGCCCGAGCTCGTCGCTGCGCTCCCGCGCGTCCGCCGCGTCGATGAGGTGGCCGCCGCCCTCGGCGAGGCCCGTCCCCGGGCCGAGCTGCTCGATCACCACCGCGATCTCGTCGTTCTCGAGCACGTAGTCGCCCGGCCGCCCCGCCGCGAGCGGCCCCGAGAGCGCGTCCGCGGGCGCCGCGATCCGCCGGACGCGCGCAGGCCGCGCCGCGACCGCGTCGCCCGGGCAGAGCTCGCCCTGCTCGCCGCCGCCGTGCCCCCACCGGCAGAGCATGCCGAGCCGCTCGGCCGCGCCGGAGGACACGGCGACGCTGCCGCCCTGCACCGGCGGCGCGCAGGCGGCCGCGGCGAGCGCGAGCGCGGCGAGCCCGGCGCGCCGCGGCGCGCGGGGCGCGGCGCGACGAGCGCGCAGGAGGCTGGCAGGGGAGCGATGGGGCATCTCGCGACGGGGCATCTCGATCGAGCGGATCATCGGTGCTGTTCCGATGCGTGGCCGCGGCGCCGCTTGGGTCAGGAGCGCTCGGTGGCGAGGACGACGAGGGAGGCGATCCCCAGGCAGACGCCGAGCGCGCGGCGGGCGGTGAACGCCTCGCCGAAGAGCAGCGGCGCGAAGAGCGCGGCGAGCGCCACGCCGCCGGCGAACACCATCGGCCCGGTCGCGGACACCGGGCCGCCCATCCGGAGCGCGGTGAAGACGAGCGTGGTCACCCCGCTGATGAACAGGCCGGAGGCGCACGCCCAGAGCACCCCCGGCGCCGTCGGAGGCGCCTCCGCGCCCGGGCGGAGGACGAGCAAGACGAGGATCCCGGCGGCCGCGGTGCCCTCGACGCACAGCGCGCCGAGGGCGTCGCCGACGCGGCCCGCCGCCGCGCGCAGCATCAGGTAGTGGCCTGCCATGCAGACCGCGGCGAGGAGGGCGGGGACGTACCAGACGGACATGCCGCGCACGCTAGCGCGGTTTTCGCCCGTCGCTGGCACATGCGTTCCAGAGCGGCGGCCACCCGCACAGGAGACGGGTCCAGCTCGGCGTTTTCGGCGCGGAAGCGCACTCCGGTGCGCTGAGCACCGAAAACGTCGAGATGGGCCCGTATCCGAAGCGGGTGACCGCCGCTCTAGCAGGAGGCGCTCCGGACGGCGGGCTACTCGTCGTCCACCATGTCCGGATAGTCGCCGGGCGCGAGGTTGTCGAACCTCGTGCACGACGAGGTGAACCGCGTGAGCACCTTGCCCGTCGGCCCGTTGCGCTGCTTGGCGACGATGAGCTCCGCGATGCCTTTGCTGTTGGTGGTCTCCGGGTTGTAGTACTCGTCGCGGTAGATGAAGATGATGTTGTCGGCGTCCTGCTCGATGGCGCCCGACTCGCGGAGGTCCGACAGCTGAGGGCGCTTGTCCTTGGTGGTCCGGGTCTCGACCGCGCGGTTCAGCTGGGAGAGCGCGATGACCGCCACCTTGAGCTCCTTCGCGAGCTGCTTGAGCCCGCGGGAGATCTCGCTGATCTCCTGCTCGCGGCTGCTCACGCCGTCGCGCCCCTTCATGAGCTGCAGGTAGTCGATGACGACGAGCCCGACGCGCCGCCCCGAGTTGCCGTCGCTCGGCGGCCGGTCGTACTCGGCCTGGATGCGCCGCACCTTGGCGCGTAGCTCGAGCAGGCTGATCGCCGGCGTGTCGTCGATCCAGATGGGCAGGGTCGACAGGAAGGACGCGGCCTCGGTCAGGCGGCGCCAGTCGTCGGGCTGCAGGAAGCCCTGGCGGAGCTTGCCGACGTCGACGCGGCCCTCGCTGCAGACCATACGTGTGGCGAGCTGCTCGCGCGGCATCTCGAGCGAGAAGACCGCGGCGCCGAAGCCGGGCTCGTGCCGCTCGATGCCGTGCCCCGCCTGGTCGGGGCCGGGGGAGCTCACCGTGCGCGGCGACGCCACGTTCACGGCGAGGTTGAGGACGAACGACGTCTTGCCCATGCCGGGGCGCGCGGCGACGATCGAGAGGTCGCCGTCGTGCAGGCCGGCCGTCTTGGCGTCGAGCTTCTCGTACCCGGTCGAGATGCCCGTGATGCGATCGCCGCGCTCCGCGGCCGCGGTGATCTGCTCGAACGCGGCCTTGAGCACCTGGGCGATCGGCTGCGTCGACGTCCCCTGGGGCGTGCGCGCGAGCTGGTAGACCGCCTGCTCCGCGCCGTCGATGAACTCCTGCACCACGCCGACGTCGCCGTACCCCTCGGCCGCGACGCGCTGGCACGTGGCGATGAGCTGGCGCACGCGCCACTTCTCGTAGACGACGCGCGCGTGCGCGCCGACGTGCGCGACCGCCGGCGTCGCGTCCGCGAGCTGGGCGAGGTACGCCGCGCCGCCCACCTGGGCGAGGCGCTCCCGGTCGCGCAGCCAGGAGGCGACCGAGACGATGTCGATCGGCGTGCCGCCGGACGCGAGCTCCTGCGCGGCCTCGTAGATGCGGCTGTTCGCCTCGCTGTAGAAATGCTCCGCCTTCAGGATCTCGAGCACCCGATCGAGCGCGTCGCGGTGCAGCAAGATGGCCGACAGCACCGCCGCCTCGGCGTCGAGGTCGTGCGGCGGTACCCGTCCGGCGACGATGGGAGGCTCGATCCTCTGGGGCCGCTGGCCGCGGCGCTCCATCATTCTCATCATCCGTGCATCTCCTCCCCACCGATTGCCCCCATCCCGCCCCGAGCTTTTCCACAGGTGCCGAAATGGGCGACGCCCCGAAGGCGCAGCGGTCCTTCGGGGCGTCGGGTGCAGGGTCGAGTTCCGTCTATCAGAACATGGGCCGCGCTGAGAAAGATTTGTGTTTGCATTGCAGTGAGCGTTCGTGCGGTGGGCATCTCAATGCAGGTTCCACGTTCGAGGGGCGCTCCGCCGCGCCGCGCCGCGGGGGCGCGGCGCGGTGAGGCGCCGCCGGCGGCGGCGAGGTATGGAAATTGAGCAACCCCGGTCTCATCGCCATTTCCTTTCCCGCTTGACTCAGCTGCGATGACGCTTCGCGCCCGGGCATGCGCCGTCGCGGGAGCCGCCATTGTGGATCACAAAACGCGTCAAACAAGGATTGAACCCACCGAGGTGATCTGCGTGGGTGAAGCGCTGTGGGACCTGTACGCGCCGGAGGGCATTCCGCTCGAGCGGGCAAAATTGCTGCGCCGCGTACCGGGGGGCGGCGCGGTGAACACCGCGATGGCGCTCGCCCGGCTGGGCGTCCCGTCGGGGGTGTGCGCCGCGCTGGGCGACGACGCCCTGGGGCGCGGGCTCAGGGACGAGGTCGCCGCGGCCGGCGTCGATGTGGGGCGGCTCGCGCTGGGCGCGGCGCGCACCGGGCTCATGCTCGTGGCGATCGCGCGGGGCGAGGCGCGCTTCGCCGGCTACCGGCAGGGCGAGCTCGAGGCGCGCGAGCTCGCCGCGGCGATGCCCGCGCGATGGCAGACCCGGGTCGTGCACTTCACCGGGATCGCGCCGGTGCGCGGGGCGATCGGCGCGATCGCGCGGGCGGCCGCGGGCGCCCGCCGCGAGGGGTGCGCGGTCTCGATCGACGTCAACGCGCGCCCGCGGATGTGGCCGCGCGCCGGGCGCGCCGCGGCGCCTGCGGGGGCGGGCGCCGGGACGGGCGACGGCGTGCGCGGCTGCTTCCGGCTGTTCGCGCAGGCGGATCTCGTGAAGTGCAGCACCGGCGATCTCGAGGTGCTGGGGACGACGGCGCGCGCGCTCCGCGAGCGGCTCCGGCCCGAGGCGACGCTGGTCGTCACGGACGGCGCGCGGGCGACGCTCGTGCTCGGCCCCGAGGGCGAGCGCGCGGTCGCGCCGCGCCCGGTGCGGCCGCTCGATCCGACGGGCGCGGGCGACGCGTTCTGCGCCGGGATGCTGGCGAGCCTCGCCTGGGAGGCCCGGGCGCGGTGGGCCGATCCGGCGCTCATGCTGCGCGCGGTGGCGCGGGGGCACGACGTCGCGCGGGCGTGGGTGAGGCGGAAGCGCGGATGAGGCGGAAGCGCGGGCGAGCCGCGCGTAGCGGGCGAGGCGGAAGCGCGGGCGAGCCGCGCGTGGCGGGCGAGGCGGAAGCGCGGGCGAGCCGCGCGTGGCGGGCGAGGTGGAAGCGCGGGCGAGCCGCGCTTCCGGGGACGCTACTTCGCGGCGACCGTGACCTCGACCGACGCCGTGATGGACGGGGCGAGGCGGAGCGTCACGGTGTGGGCGCCGAGCGTCTTGATCGTGTCGCTCTCGATGCGGCGCCGGTCGACGCTGAAGCCCTGCGCGGCGAGCGCCTCTTCGATGTCGCGCGCCGTGACCGAGCCGTACAGCTTGTCGCCCTCGCCGACCGGGCGGCTGATGGTCAGCTTCACCTGGTTGAGCTTGGCCGCGAGCTGCTCCGCCTCGGAGCGCGTCTTCGCGGCGCGCGACTCGGCGACCCGCTTCTCGTGCTCGATGCGGGACACGTTCTCGGCGGTGGCGCCCACCGCGAGGCCGCGCGGGATGAGGTAGTTGCGCGCGAAGCCGGGGCGAACCTTCACGAGCTCGCCGCTCTTGCCGACGTTGTGGAGGTCCTCCGTGAGGACCACATGGATGTGGGTTGCCATGATCGACCTCCTACGCCGTCACGGTGAACGGCAAGAGCGCGATGTTGCGCGCGCGCTTGATCGAGAGCGTCACCTTGCGCTGATGGCGCGCGCAGTTGCCGCTGATGCGGCGCGGGACGACCTTGCCGCGCTCCGAGATGAAGTACTTGAGCGCCTGCGGGTCCTTGTAGTCGATGACCAGCGCCTTGTCCGCGCAGTAGCGGCAGACGCGCTTCCGGCCCGTGCGGCGGCGCCCGGGGGCGTCCGCGTTCAGGTCGGGCGTGCGCCCGAAGTCGCGATCGTCGTAGTCAGCGCCGCCGTTGCGGCCCATGTCGTTGTTGCGGCCGTTCATTGTCAGCTCTCCTCCTCGTCGGCGGCGCCTTCCGTCTCGCTCTCTTCAGCCTCGTCGAGGTCGCCCGCCGGGGCCGCCTCGGAGCTGCGGTCGACGCGGCGCTCCGGCTCGATGAGGCCGAGCTGCCGCTCGCGCGAGTCGTCGCGGTCGTCCTCGAGCGGCGCGAGCTCGAGGCGCTCGAACTTCACGTCCTCGTCGGCGACCGTGAGGCTCTGGACCTCGATGTCGTTGCGCACGAGCACCGTCTGGTACTTCAGCACGCCGTCGGCGAGGCGCAGGTTGCGCTCGACCTCGGAGACGACCTTCCCGCCCCCGAGGTACTTCAGGTACACGTACACGCCGCGGCGGTGCTTGGCGATGTCGTACGCGAGGCGGCGGCGCCCCCACGTCTCGACCTTGGTCAGACGACCGGCCTCGCGGCTCACGACCTCGGCGAGGCGCGTCCCGATCCGCTCGGCGCCGTCGGCGTCGATGTCGGGTCGCAGGATGTAAATGGTTTCGTACTCTCTGGCGCGCCCGGGCGCCGTTACTTGTCGGCTCATTCTTCGATCTTCCCTCTCGGCCTGTGGCCCCGGGGCGACGCCCCGGAGCGAGGAAAGGAGCAGCTTGCCGAGCGGCGCGAGCGCCGGCTCGACAACCTGTCTCCGTCGAGGATCAGGGCTTCTGCGTCGGGGGGAGGGGACCCCTCTCCCCCTTCGCGGCAGGGGCCGGGTCTGTCGGCCCGTCCCCTTCGCCCTTCTGCCTCTTGCCCGGCTTGGGCCGGGTATTTCGAACGTTCATCGCGGCGTCGAAGCCGCGGGCGGCGACTTCTAGCACACTTTGGACAGCTTGCTTCAAGCAGTCGGGCAGGCCCGCGCGCTCGACCGCGTCGAACCCCGACAGCACGTAGCCCGCGACCTCGCCCCGGTAGCCCGGCGGCGGCCGCCCGATCCCGAGGCGGACGCGCCCGAAGTTGCCCGTCCCGCAGTGCGCGATGATCGAGCGCAGCCCGTTGTGCCCCGCGTGCCCGCCGCCGACCTTCAAGCGAACCGTGCCGAACGGCAGGTCGAGCTCGTCGTGCAGCACGATCAGCGAGGACGGCGCGACCTTGAAGAAGGCCATCGCCGGCTGAACGCTGCGGCCCGACTCGTTCATGTAGGTCATCGGCTTGAGCAGGATCGCCGGCTGCCCGGCGATCTCCGCCTTCGCGTGCACGCCCGAGAACTTCTCGCGGAACGGATCGGCCCGGACCTCGTCGGCCAGCGCGTCGATGGCCATGAAGCCGACGTTGTGCCGGTGAGCGGCGTATTCCTTGCCCGGATTTCCCAGGCCGACCACGAGCAGCATGGCGAGCGGGTTCTGCTGGATCCCCGGAATCCTTGGGACAGAGGCGGGCTGCGATGCGCGGGGGCGCGGCGCAGGGCGGGGCGGGCCGCGCGCGCCTCGGGGGGCCGAGGCGAGGGGCGGCCCACGCCCGGTCCGGGGCTACTTCTTGTCCTTCTTGTCGCCCGCGGGGGCGGCGCCGCCCTTGGCGGGGGCAGCCGCGCCGCCGGCAGGCGCAGCGGCCGCGGCCGGCGCGCCGGCAGCCGGCTTCGCCTCGTCCTCGGCGCCGGCCTTCTCGGGCGCGTTGACGACCGCGATCGTCTGCTCGTCGGCGAGCAGGGCCTTCACGCCCTCGGGCAGCGTCAGCCCGCTCGCCTTGTACGACTCGCCCATGTCGAGCTCGGTTACGTCGATCTCGATGAACGACGGGATCTTCTCGGGCAGGCAGCGCACCGGGATCGTGCGGAAGATCTGCTGGAGCACGCCGCCGGTGACCACGCCCTTCGGCTTGCCCACGGTGCGGAAGGGGATATGCACGTCGACGGGCTGGTCGAGCTTCACCTGGATGAAGTCGGCGTGGACGAGCTCCCGCGAGATCGGGTGGTAGTCGTAGTCGCGCACCATGACGGTGAGCGTCTCGCCGTTCTCGATGGCGAGCTCGACCACGGAGTTCTTGCCGTGGTCGGAGCCGAGCACCTGAAGGAGCGCCTTCGGCGAGACGGCGACCGACAGCGGCGCGAGCTCGCGCCCGTAGGCGATGGCGGGAATCTGTCCGGCGCGGCGCAGGCGGCTCGACGCGCTCTTGCCGCTCTCCTCGCGCCTCGTGGCGTTGAGCTTGATGATCTCCATGACGACGGCTCCAGAAGTGATCCGGAGGCCCGCGGTGCGCGGTCCACTCCGGCGTAGGGTGCGGCGCTATAGCAGAACGAGAAAAGGAAAGTCGAGCCTTCGTCGCCGGGCAGCGGCGTTTTTTGTGGCGGGAGCGCGGGCGACCTGCGCCGCCGGGGTCCCTTTCGCAAGGTTCCGCCGGTTCCGCCGGACGCGCGCCGCCGGTCAGACGAAGAGCGAGCTCACCGAGTCCGAGTGATGGATGCGGCGGATCGCCTCGGCGAGCAGCCGCGCCACCGAGACGACCTTGAACTTACCGGAAGCCCTCGCCTCGTCCGAGAGCGGGATCGAGTTCGTCACCACGACCTCGGTGAGGGGGGAGTCCTTGATGCGCTCGACGGCCGGACCGGACAGGACCGGGTGCGTGGCGCAGGCGGCGACGCTCCTGGCGCCCTGCTTCATCAGGGCGTTGGCGGCGTTCACCAGGGTGCCGGCGGTGTCGATGAGGTCGTCGAGGATGAGGCACTGCTTGCCGGCCACCTCGCCGATGATGTTCATGACCTCACTCTCGTTCGCCCGCTCGCGGCGCTTGTCGATGATCGCCAGCGTGCCCTGGAGGCGCTTCGAGTAGGCGCGGGCCCGCTCGACGCCGCCGGCGTCCGGCGAGACGATGACCACGTCCCTGCCGTAGTGCTCGCGCAGGTGATGGTCGAGCAGCGCCGGCATCGCGAACAGGTGGTCGAACGGGATGTTGAAGAAGCCCTGGATCTGCCCGGCGTGCAGGTCGAGCGCGACGATCCGGTTCACCCCGGCGGCGACGATGAGGTCGGCGACCAGCTTCGACGTGATCGGCGTCCTCGGCGCGACCTTCCGGTCCTGCCGGGCATAGCCGTAGTAGGGGATGACCGCCGTGATCGAGCCGGCCGAGGCGCGGCGGAGCGCGTCGACCATGATCAGGAGCTCCATCACGCTGTCGTTCACCGGCGAGCAGGTGGGCTGCACGACGTAGGTGTCGACGCCCCGGACGTTCTCCTGGATGACGCAGAACGTCTCCCCGTCGGAGAAGCGCGACACGCGCGACTTCCCCATGGGTTGCTCGAGGACCTGACAGATTTCCTGGGTAAGTGCGAAATTGGCGTTGCCGGAGAAGATACTGACTCTCTTGAACACGGCGCGCCTCCAGCCCATTTAGGGGAGCGCGGCTCTATCAGCCGGACATGGGGCCGTCAAGCGGCTCTGTACATCGGATGCTTGGCTGTACATGCGTATCGTGCCGGGCGGCTCCCCTGACCCTGGCTTGCCCACCGGCTTTTCGTTGGGCGGTGCTTCGGGTTAGGTAGCGTCTGTGGAGTATTTTGCTGCCGCCGCTGGCGGGCAGGGCGGGCGCGCCGCGGTCGGGCCGCGGGGCAGCCTCGTCATCATCGGCAACTTCGACGGCGTCCACCGGGGGCACCAGGCGCTGCTCGCCGACGCGGCGCTCGACGCGGAGCGGCGGGGGCTCTCGCCGGTGGCGCTCACGTTCGCGCCGCACCCGGCGAGCGTCCTTGGCCGGACCCCGCCGCCGACGCTGACGGCGCTGCCGCGCAAGATCGAGCTCATCCGGCGCGTGCAGCCGGCGATCCGGGTGGACGTGGTGACGTTCGATCGCGCGTTCGCGGCGCAGACGCCGGAGGAGTTCGTGCGGCGCGTGCTGCTCGATCGGCTCGCCGCGCGCGTCGTCCTGGTCGGCGCGAACTTCCGGTTCGGCCACGGGCGCGCCGGCGACTTCACGACGCTCGGGCGCCTCGGCGAGGATCTCGGCTTCGAGACGCGATCGCACCCGCTCGTGGGCGACGCCGAGGGGGCGTGGTCGAGCACCCGCGTCCGCGCGGCGATCGCGCGCGGGGATCTGGAGGCGGCCGAGCAGATGCTGTCGCGCCCGCACATGCTGTCCGGCGTGGTCGCGCAGGGGGCCAAGCGGGGCCGGACCATCGGCTTCCCCACCTGCAACCTCGACGAGATCGAGGAGGCGCTCCCGCCGTTCGGCGTGTACGCGACGCTCGTCGATCGGGTGGCGCCGTCGGGCCGCGCGATCGCGCTCGCCCGCGGCGTGGCGAACCTCGGCGTGCGGCCGACGGTCGAGCCGTCGAAGCAGGCGCGGCCGAACCTCGAGGTGCACCTGTTCGACATCGACGAGGATCTCTACGGCGCGGCGCTTCGGGTGCACCTCGTCGCCCGGCTGCGCGAGGAGCGGCGGTTCTCGGGCCTGCCGGAGCTCAAGGCGCAGATCGCGCGCGACGCCGAGGCTGCGCGCGCGCGGCTCGCGCCGCTCGCCGCGGATCCGGCGGCGGAGGGCGCCTTTCGCTGAGCGGCCGCGCGCCGGTGGGCGCGCGGCGGATGTGGTAGCGTCCACGGCGATGGAGCGCCGGGAGCTCGACGGGCTGACGCGGGAGGAGCTGATAGCGCGCGCCGAGGGGCTCGGGGTGCCGCGGCCGCGCGTGCTCACGAAGGCCGAGCTCGTCGACGAGATCCTGGCGCGCACCGCGCAGGGGGAGCCGGAGCGGGCCCGGCTGCGCGGCTTCCTCGGGCGGGCGCGCGATCTGCTCTCGCGCGTGGTCGAGCGCGGCCTGCACATGCCGGAGACCGCGCGCGCGCTGCGCGGCGAGGCCCCGCCCGAGCAGTGGCCGCCGCCCCCGCCGCCGCCGCGGGCCACGACGACGCTGGCCGAGATCTACGCGTCGCAGGGGCACACGGACCGGGCGATCGCCGTGCTCGACGAGATCCTCGAGCGCGAGCCGCAGCACGAGGACGCGCGGCGGCTCCGGGAGCGGCTGATCGAGCAGGCGCAGCGCGCGCAGGGCGAGGGGACGGAGGCGCAAGGCGCAAGGGTGGGGGCTGCGGAGGCGGAGGACGCGGAGGCGGAGGACGCGGAGGCGGAGGACGCGGAGGCAGAGGAGGCCGGGGCGGAAAGCGCGGATGCGAAGGAGGCCGAGGCCGAAAGCGCGGATGCGGAGGAGGCCGAGGCCGAAAGTGCGGATGCGAAGAAGACCGGCGTCGAGGCCGCGGAGGAGGCCGGTGTCGAGGCCGCGGAGGAGACCGGCGTCGAGGCCGCGGAGGAGACCGGCGTCGAGGCCGCGGAGGAGACCGGTGCAGAGGCCGCGAAGGACACCGGCGCCGAGGACGCGAAGGACACCGGCGCGAGCGAGCAGCCCGAGGCCCCCATCCCGGGCGAGCAGGATCGTCAGCCCGAGCCCGTTTCCGCGGCTCCCGACCACGAGCCGGCACAGCCGCCGCGAGATCCCTCTCCCCCGGAGGCTCCGCCGCCGGCGGCCATCGCGGAGCGCGTCGTCGCGGGCGCGGCGCCGGGCCTCGCTGCGGCCTTGCAGGACGCGCGCGCGGAGCTCCCGGCGCGGTACGACCTCGACGAGGTCGTCGGCCTCGCGGTCGATCCGGAGACGCTCTACGTCTACTGGGAAGTGCGCCCGCGGACGCTCGCGCGAGCGCGCGCGCGCCGCCCGCGAGGGCAGCTCGTGATCCGCGTGGTCGCGGTGCTCCCGAGCTGGGAGAGGCCGGTGGTCGAGCAGCGGGATCTCGCGATCGACGCGCTCTTCGGCGACATGTTCGTGCGCGACATCCCGGCCGGCTCGCACCTGCGGATGTGCACGGGCTGGCTCGACGGCGACGTGTTCGAGCCCTTCGCGGTGGGCCTCGAGGTCGCTGCGCCGCGCGCGGTGCCGCTCGCGCCGAGGTCGCCCACGCCGGGGCCGGACGCTTCCGCGCAGGCGGCGCCGCAGGACGAGGTCCCGGCGGACCACCCCGCCGGGCCGACGCGCGACGCAGAGCCGCACCTCGAAGGCGCCGGCGGCCATGCGCCGTCCGCGGCGTCCGGCGCGCTCGACGCGGCAGCAGCGTCGCTGCCCACCTCGGGCGCGAGCGGTCAGGCTGGGGAGAGCGCCGCCGCGTCATACGCTGGGGGCGCGGGCTCCGCGATCGCACCTCCGCCGGCCCCGAGCGCGCCTGCCGTGAGCGTCGCCGCGCCACCCGGGGCGGCCGAGGCAGCGCCCGTCGCCGGCAGCGATGTGGCCAGGGCTGCCGCACCCGCGGCCCGCGACATCGCCGCGGAAGCTGCCGCGCCGGCCGCGGGCAGCGACGCCGCTCCCGAAGCCGTCGCGCCAACCCCGCTCGGCGACCCCGCGGCCGACGCCGTCTCGCCCGACCCCGGCGCGGCGATCGCCCCAGGACCAGCGCTCGCCTCGCCCCGCGAGGGGCCGCCCCGCTTCCCCTCGGGCGCGGCGCCGACCGCGGAGGCGCTCGCGCGGGCGGTCGCGGCGACCCGCGAGCCGCCCCTCGAGGGGCAGGTCGCGGCGACCCGCGAGCCGCCCCTCGAGGGGCCGCCCCGCTTCCCCTCGGGGACGGTGCCGACCGCGGAGGCGCTCGCGCAGGCGGTCGCGGCGACCCGCGGCGGGTCGAGCGACCTGCTCCGGGCAGGCGGCGGCAGCGCCTGGCCGGGGCCCGTCGGCCAGCCTCACGCCAGCGAGGCCTTCCGGCGCGCCGGCGCCGAGCGGCCACGGTCCCTTGGCGGTGCGAGCGAGCTGCGCGCCGGCGCCGACCGATCTCGGCCCCCCGGGGGCGCGAGCGAGCTGCGCGCCGGCGCCGAGCGCTCTCGGCCCCCCGGCGGCGGAACCGAGCTGTGGCGGAGCTTCGCCACCGCGGCGCGCCCGCCCTCGGGGAGCCGCTGAGCGAGCCGGACGACCCGTTCACGCAACTGGCGGCGCGCGGCGGTCGACCCAGCTCGCGTGCAACCGAACCACCGATCCCTCGCCACCCCCGTTCTCTCCCTCCTCGGCGCGCTCGCCTGCGCCCTGTCCGCGCCCGAGGCGCGCGCCGAGCTCCCCTTCGACGATGAGCCGACCGCGCTCGACCCGCGCGTGGACCGCATCGACGCCGCGCCCCACGAGCTCTGGGCCGCGTCCCCGGGGCGCGCGCAGCCGCTCTGGATCTCGCTCCAGCTCGGGCTCGCGCGGCTCGAAGGCGGCGAGCGCTCCCTCAGCGGCATGCTGCTCGCGAGCATCCCCCTGGAGCGGCTCTCCGATCGCCCTGGCGTGCCCCCTCCCTCCGCCGTCGCCGAATCCGAGGCGCCGCGGCTGAAGCCTGCTCCTCCGAGCCCACCCCGCGCGGCGCCGGCGCCCGATCCCGCGGGGGCGCCTCCCGCGACGCCTCCCCCACCGCCGCCGGCCGAGGTCGAGCCCGAGCTCCCGCTGCCGATCCGGGTCACGCCGGCGATGGCCCGCGCCGCCGTCGAGGCGGCGCTGCGGCAGTCGCGCCTGCTCGACCCCGAGGCGCGCATCGACGCCATCGCGTCGCGCGCCCGGACGTCGTCGCTGCTCCCGGAGCTCCGGCTCCGCGTCTCGCGCCTCGTCGACGAGGCGGAGAACCTGGCCCCCACCCAGTACGATCCGGCGCGGAGGACGGCCTCCGGCGGCACCAGCCTCTGGCTCGAGGCGCGCGCGACCTGGCGGCTCGATCGCCTGGTCTTCGCCGACGAGGAGATCGCCCTGGAGCGCCTCCGCCGCGATCGCGCCGAGCTGCAGGCCAAGCTCACGGCCCGCGTGCTCGACCTGCTCTTCGCCTGGCAGCGCGCCGTCGCGCTCTCGGCCGATCCGGGGCGGAGCCCCGAGGAGCGCCGCGCCGCCGCGCTCGCGGCCCTCGAGGCCGAGGCGTCCCTCGACCTGCTCACCGGCGGCTGGATGGCGCGCTGGCGCGCCGCGCGCGAGTGAGGCCGCGCGCTACAGGATGGTCTGCGAGAGCGTCACCTTGCGCCTGCCGGTCCCGGTGTCCCCGTCGGTGTCCGTGACGGTCACCTCGACGTCGACGACCTTCCCGAGCAGCTCGTCGATCGTCCGCTCCCCGTCGAGCCGGAACCGCAGCCCGGCGAGCTTGCAGAAGCCGCCCTCGTCCTGGTCCAGGGTGAAGATGACCCGGAGCGGCTCGATGGCGTAGTCGAGCTCGGGCACGGCGCCGTTCACCACCGTGATCGAGCCGGACTGCCGGAGGTTCTTGAGCCGGATGGCGACGAAGATGTGGTAGCCGCCCTGCGGTCCGGCCTCCACCTGGACCTCGTCGAGATCATCGAGCGCGAAGTAGTCGGCCTGCCCCTCGCCGACGACGACGACCGGCGCGCCCCCGCCGGCCGGCTTGCAGGCGTCCGGCGCGGCGTCCGCCTTCCACGAGTCGCTGTACGGCTCGAGCCGCCGGGGATCCACGTCGGGGGCGCTGCAGCCGCCGGCCACGCAGGTCCGCGGCGCCGGGCACGTGGGATCCCCGGGCGCGACGACGCACTCCTGCTCGAGGCGCACGCGGAGCAGCAGCGTGCGGCCGCCGATCACCCGCGTCGACGCGGCGCGGACGAGCACCGGCCGCTCCGCGTCCTCCGCCCCGAAAGCCTCCAGGGAGATCTCCACCGCCGTCCCGTCCTCGAGATCGCGGAAGAAGAGCTCCCTCGGGAAGAACAGCTGCCCGCTCCCGTGCGTCAGCACGTCGTCGCGGAGCAGCTCGCCGCCGGCGCGCAGGACCACGCGCAGCCGATCGAGCTCGGCGCCGGCGCGCAGCTCGCTCGTCAGCCCGATCACCACGGTCCCGATGGTCGGTCGCGGAGCGCCGCAGCCGGCGAGGACCAGGAAGCAGAGCGCGAGGGCGGCGAGCAGGGGAGGGCGCATCGGCGTGGGCGACCGGGCGGCGGGCGGGGCGCTACTCGATGCCCTCGAGCGCCGCCAGGAACACGTCCGGGCCGACGAAGTCGTTGAAGCGCTTCCGCTCGGCCCCGGTGGAGTCGTAGATCACCACCGTGGGCAGGCCGACGACCTTGTACTTGCCCTTCACCGCGTCGACCTGCGGATCCTCGTCGTCCGTCGCGTCGACCTTCACCGCGACGAAGTGCGCCGCCTTGGCCATGACGCGCGGATCCGAGAAGGTGTCCTTGTCGAGCTGCTTGCAGGCGCCGCACCACTCCGCGGTGAAGTCGACGAGCAGCGGGCGCTTCTCCGCCTTCGCCTTCGAGACGGCCACCGGCTCCTGGTGCAGCCACGTGAGCTGCCGCGGCGCGGCCTCGCCGGCCACCGCCGACGGCACGGGCGAGGCGAGCCTCGGCAGATCCAGGCTCGCGACGAGCAGGAAGCCGCAGGTCACCGTGAGCGCGATCCCGAGCCCCTTGCGGGCCTTCACCCCGACGCCGCCGTCGTCCCAGGACAGGTGCACCGCGCCGAGCACGAGGCCGACCACGACCAGCCCGGCCATCACCGCCATGAACTGCGGCGTGGGCTGCGCGAGCGACGACAGCGCCGGGAACGTCGTCTTCAGGAAATACAGCGCGACGATCAGCATCACGATCCCGAAGAACGACTTCACGCCGAGCATCCACTTGCCGCCCTTCGGCAGCGCGACCGCGAACGCGCCGACGAGCCAGAACGGCAGGCCGAGCCCGATCGCGAAGGTGGCGCCGACGAGCGCCCCGAGGCCGATGCTCTGGGTCTTCCCGATCCAGAGGATGATGCCGGTGAGGACGGGCCCGGTGCACGGCGCCGCGACGAGGCCGCTCACCAGCCCGAGCAGGAACGCGCCGCCGTAGCCGATGCCGCCGACCTGCGAGAGCCGCTGCATCAGCGAATCGGGCAGCGCCATGTCGAACGCGCCGAACATGGAGAGCGACAGCGCGATGAACACCGCCGCGATGCCGACGATGACCCACCGGTTCGAGAGCACGCTGCCGAACAGGCTGCCCGTGAGCGCCGCGACCACGAGCATCGTCGTGAAGAGCACGACGATCCCGAGCACGAAGCTCGTCGAGAGCAGCATCGCCTCGCGCCGGGACTTCGCCTCCCGCGCCCCGAAGATGCTCACCGTGATCGCGATCATCGGGTACACGCACGGCGTGAGGCACGTGAGCAGGCCGCCCGCGAGCGCGGCGAGCCCCGCGAACACCGGGCCCGCCTGGAGGCCGCGGGTGAACAGATCCGGCTGATCCGCGGCCAGGGCGAGCGCGGGGCACGCGAGCACCGAGAGCGCCACGAGCGCCGCGAGCGCGCGCCCGAGCGCCCCGGCCGCGCCGCGCGCGTCGCGTCGACGAACCGCCGGGGCGGCGCCGGCGCTTCCCATGAAACGAGTCGAAGCGGTCATCACGGAGGTTCTATAGCAAAGCGATCGCCCCCGTGCGGCGCGCGGCCGTCCGTTCAGGCCGGCATCAGCGCTTCGGGAGGGACGCCAGCGTCTGGCGCGCGGCCTCGATCTCCCCCCCGAGCGCGATCGCGACCGCGGCCCGCCCCGAGGTGCTCCGCTGGACGAAGGCTTCCAGGTATTTCTTGGCTTCGTCCCAGCGACGGTCGAAGTAAGCCATCTGCCCGAGCACGAAGCGGCCGTACCCCTGGCCCGCCGGCACCTCCGAGAGCCGGTCGATCAGCGCGCCGAGCCCCTCCACCGCCTTGCCGCTCTCGCACTGCACCACGGCGAGGTGCCCCTGGTAGAGCGGCTTGTCCCGCGTGCCCCAGCGCGCCGCGCGCGTGAGCGCGCCGATCGCCTCGTCGTACCGGCGCGCCAGGTGGTACACGCTGCCCAGCGTCCACCAGTGGAACGCCCGCCGGCTCGCCGGCCCCGTGCGCGCCGCCAGCCGGAGGTGACCCACCGCCCCGTCGATGTCCCCGAGCGCCTGCTTCGCGCGCGCCGCGTCCTGGTGGGCGACGTCGCGCAGCACGCCGAGCGAGAGGACCTGCTCGGCCACCTCGGCCGCCCGCTCGAAGCGGCGCGTCTCGAAGTAGGCGAGGTAGAGCTGGCGCAGCAGCATCGCCTGCGTCGTCCGATCGAGCGGCCCCCGGAGCGACAGGCCCCGCCGCGCCCAGAGCGCCCGGGAGCGCGGCGTCTCCGCGACCAGCGCCCGCCGCAGCATCTCCTCCGGCGTCAGCGTCTTCGCCGGCGCGCGCCGCCGCGGCGCATTGCTCGGCCGCTTCTCTCGTGGAGCGCCCCGCCCCGCGTCCTCCCCGCCGCCCGCAACGACGCTGCCCGCAACGACTTTCGCCGTCGACTTCGTGCGGCGCCCCCCAGAGCCCGTCCGGACGGATCGAGCGCCGTCCACGCTGTCACCGTGCTCGCTCGCCTTGCGCACAGAAAGCAATCGTAACAGACCTGCACACGCGTTCCAGCACGACGCGAGGTTTCCATCTTGACTCGGGCCGGCGAGGCTCCGGCGGCCCATGGCCGGGCGTCGGGGCCGGCGGCCGTCGGTTTCCGGCTGGGTTCCGGCCGGGAGCTGGACCCGGTTGCGCCCCACCGGGCGTGGCGCCATCGTCGCGGCCATGCCTCGCCGCCCTGGCTCTACTTCCCTTCTGCGGAGGCGGCGTTCCGTCTCCACGGTCACCGGCTGTCCGCGTCGGGGCCGGGTCCTCTGGCTCGCGTCGTGTCTGGCCCTCGTCGGCGGCGCGTCGCTCGCGGCCGGGTGCGGGCACCCGGCGAGCCGCGACGAGTGCGAGGCCATCTTCAAGCGGAGCGCGGAGATCGAGCTCCGGGCCCAGAACGTCGTCGACCCGAAGGTCGTCGAGGAGCGCACGGCGGCGGTGCGGGACGCCCGCGGCAAGGAGCTCATCGACCGGTGCGTCGGGCGGCGGATCACGGACGCCGCCATGGCGTGCGTCCGGCAGGCGACCACCCCGGAGCAGGTCGATACGTGCCTGGAGTGACGCGGCCGGCGACGCGCGCCGACGTGCTGGCGACGCTGGCCATCGTGCTGCTCGTGGTCGGGGTCGTCGCCGGGCGCGCCGCGCTCCGCCGCCTCTCGCCGCGCCCGACCCCCGAGGCGTGCGCCGCGCTCCTCGATCGCTATGTCGAGCTGGCGCTGCGCGCGGCCACGCCTGAGCCCGCCGTGTCCGAGGTGGCCGAACGGCAGGCGATGGCGCGGGCGGCCGCCGGCGAGCGCGGCTTCGTCCGCTGCGAGGCCGACCTCACCCGGACCGAGGTGGCGTGCGCCCTGCAAGCGGGCAACGCGGACGACCTGGAGCGCTGTCTGCCCTGATCCGACGGCCCGCCTCGCGCGGCGTGCGGCGCGGGGCGGAGCCCCGAGAGCGCCAGGCCAGCGGACGACCGGCTCCGACATGCGCCCCCACCGTGAAGGAACGGGGGGCACGTTGCGGATCGTTCCTGGCGCGCCGTGCTGTGATAGTCTCGGCCGTGGCGAGCGCTCCCCGGTGGCGCGATCTCCTCACCTCCCCAACCTCGGATTGCCTGTCGTGAAAGCCCCGTCGCCCTTGCTCGGCTTCAACAACAACGTCCGGCACAAGGGGCGGTTGTTCCACATACAGACCGAGGACTCGGGCATTCGCCACCCGCACATCATCACGCACCTCTTCGCCGACGGCGGGCGCATCCTCAAGACCACGAAGACGTCGTACGCGGAGCACGTCGGGCAGGCCTCGCTCGCCGAGACGGTGCGCGGCATGATGAAGGAGCAGCACAAGGCGATGTTCATCGCCCTGCGCGACGGCCACTTCGACTACCTCTTCGACGACAGCGCCGCGCCGCCCGTCTCGGCCCCCGCGGCCGCGGCGCCCGCCGCTCCCGAGCCGAGCAAGGCCGCGCGGCCGCCGGCCCCGTCGTCGCCCGAGGTCCCGAGCGCGCCGAAGCCGCCCCCGCCGTCCCGGCCCCTCGCGTCGCCCGTCGTGCCGCCCCTCGCGCCCGAGGCGGCGCCGCGCCCGAAGCCGGCCCCCGCGCCGACGCCGCCGCCGAGGCTCGCCGCGCCGCCCGCGAGGCCGGCGGTCGCGCCCGCCGCTGCGCCGCCGGCGCGCGCCGCGGCGCCCGAGCCGGCGCCCGCGCCGGCCAGCGCGCGCCCGCGGCTCGAGCTCGATCCGGTCGGGATCCAGGGGCTCGGCGGCGGCGGGCGCGCGGCCAGCCCGTTCACCGGCAGGGCCGTGCGCCCGGCGGCGCCGGAGATCAAGAAGTCCGAGCCGTCCATCGATCTCGATCTCGACGCGCTCGAGCGCGCCGCGGCCGAGGCGCAGACGCCGTTCTTCCAGCAGATCCAGGACCTCCCGCCGCCGCCCGCGTCGGTGATCGGGCGGCGGTCGGAGTCCGCGGCCTCCGGCGCCGGCGTCTACAGCAACGTCCACCCGGAGCAGCCCTCGCCGCCGCCCGCGGCCCCCGTCGCGGTCGAGCACTTCACGGGCAACCCCGGCTCCGGCCGCTACGCGGCCTCGCGCCCGGCGAGCATCTTCGCCACGAACCGGCCGCAGGAGGGCGCGTCGATCTTCGGTGAGGATCTCATCAGCGAGAAGTCGCTGGACGAGGTGATCCTCAGCTACCTCGCGGAAGATCTCGACAGCCCGCCGGAGAAGAAATAATCGGGCTGCCGCCTTTCGTGGCGGACGCGTGGGGCAGGCGCGTGGGGGTCAGGCGCGTGGAGCGAGCGGCGGTCACCTGATGAGCTCGGATCGGACCGCAGGGGACGACGAGGGGACGCGCCGCCGCGGCGCGGCCCTGGCCCGCATCTGGCTGCGGCCGATGTCGTATCTCCTCGGCGTCAGCATGGCGACCCTGTCGGTCGTCTACCTGCTCGACATCGCGCGGCACGGGAACGAGCGCCTCCCGATCCGGGAGGTGCTGTTGCACATGTCGCCGAGCGACGCCGAGCACATCATGGGCGGCATCGGCGAGGTCATCGCCGCCATCCTCGGCATCGTCATCACGGTCGCCTCCATCATCGTGCAGCTCGCCGCGAACCGGTACACGCCGCGGATCACCGAGATGTTCTTCCGCGACCGGACGAACATGGTCGTGATGGGCTTCTTCGTCGTCAGCGCGGTGTTCTCGCTGTGGGTCAACTTCTCGATCCGCGTCGGCGAGGGCTCGACCGAGCACGCCTTCGTCCCGACGTACGGCGTCCTCGTCACCATGGGGCTGCTCACCGCGAGCCTGCTCATGATGGCGCCCTACTTCCTGTACGTGTTCGACTTCGTCGAGCCCGACAACGTGGTCGGGCGGATCAAGCGGAGCGGCATCGAGCAGGCGCTGCGCCCCGCGGATCACGAGAGCGACGGCGAGGTCGACGAGCGGCGGGTGACGGCGCTCTCGTCGCTGGAGCAGCTCGCCGACGTGGCGCTCAACGCGATCGACCAGAAGGACAAGGGCATCGCGTCGAAGACCGTCGACTCGCTGTCGGAGCTCGTCGTCGCGTACCTGCCGCACAAGGCGACGCTCGATCCGCGCTGGTTCCAGATCCGCGACCGCCTCGCCAAGGACGCCGACTTCGTGAGCATGAACGCCGAGGCGCTCGGCAAGCTCTCGGCCACGCGGACCTGGCTCGAGTACAAGGCGCTCCGCCAGTTCCTGATGGTCTACCGCGAGGCGCTCACGGCGATGCCCGATCTCATCACGCGCGTCGCGATCGACACGCGCTACATCGGGCAGACCGCCATCGCCGCGGGGGACCGGGCGGCCGTCGCGGTCGTCGTGAAGTTCTTCAACACCTACATGCGCCGCTCGCTCAACGCGAAGGACATCGCCGCGGCCTACAACAACCTGAACCAGTACCGCTACCTCGCCGAGGAGCTGCTCAAGGCGGGCTGGGGGGATCAGGTCCTCGAGATCGCTCGGCATTTCAAGTACTACGCGCAGACGGCGCACGCGATGGGGCTCGCGTTCCTGACCGAGACCGTCGCGTTCGACCTCTGCGTGGTCAACGAGCGCGCGTACGACCTCCACGCACCTGCCCGGGATGAGCTGCTCCAGCTCTTCCTCGAGGTGGACAAGGAGGCCGAGCTCGACCAGCAGGAGCCGTCGCTCCGCGGCGTCCGCAAGGCGCAGGTCAAGCTCGCCACGTACTACCTGCAGAAGGGCGAGGAGGCGCTCGCGCGGCGGATCTACCGCGACATGCGCGACGAGCGGCCCGACCGGCTGCGCTCGATCCGCGCGGAGCTCCTGGCCGTGACGAGCAACGAGTTCTGGGAGATCAACGACCGGGGCGCGGTGTTCGAGTACATCGAGCCCGAGCGGCGGCAGCTCATCCACCGCTTCTTCGAGTGGTTCCCGGCGACGACCATGCGGGAGCCGATCCGCGAGGAGCAGACGCAGGAGTGACGGGGCGTCCGGCGCGCTCGAGCCGGAGCCGGGGCGCTGTACACGCAGGCTGGATCCGCGCCGGGCATCGACGCGACGATTCCTGCGGCGCGCGGGCGGCGATAGGATCGGGCATGCGCTCCCTGCACCCCCTCGATCCAGCGCAGGAGGGCTAGCCTCGACGAACGCCGAGGTCCCGCGCCGCACACACCCGAGATGCCCGCCTCACGCCCGCGTCGCAAGCATGCCGCGTCCGATCCTCCGCCGGAGCTGTTCGCCGGCAAGTACCGGCTCGTCCGGATGCTGGGCAAGGGCGGCATGGGGGAGGTGTGGCTCGCCGAGCAGGAGCAGCCGCCGGGCTCCCTGCGCCGCGTCGCGCTGAAGCGGCTGGCCCCGCGGCCCGAGCTCGGCGACGTGGCGAGGGAGTCGTTCTTCGCCGAGGCGGAGGTGATCGCGCGGCTCGATCACCCGAACGTGGTGCGGCTGATCGAGCTCGGCGACTGCGAGGGCTCCGTGTACCTCGCGCTCGACTACATCGACGGGCCCGCCGTCGATCGCGTGCTCAGGAAGGTGGGCGCGCTCTCGCCGCGCGCGGTGGCGTACCTCGGCCGGGAGATGGCGAGGGCGCTCGAGGCGGTGCACAGCCTGCGCGAGGCCGACGGGCGGCGCTACGCGGTCGTCCATCGCGACGTCTCGCCCTCCAACATCTTGATCGCGCGGGATGGCCGCGTTTGCCTGACCGACTTCGGGGTCGCGCGGATCCCGGGCCTCGCGGGCGAGCAGGCCGACGGCGCCGTGTTCAAGGGCAAGCTCCCGTACATGCCCCCGGAGCTCGCGCGCGGCGAGCCGTTCGACGGGCGCGCGGACGTGTTCTCGCTGGGGCTCACGCTCCTCGAGGCGCTGCTCGGCAGCCGGGTGCGCAAGGCCGACACGCAGGCGCAGCTGATCATGCGCGTCGCGTCGACGCCGGTCCCGCGCGCGCGCGAGCTCTTGCCCGACCTGTGCGCGCCGCTCGCGGACGCGCTCGACGCGGCGACCGAGTTCCGCGTCGACAAGCGCATCGCCAGCGCGGGCAAGCTGGCCGAGGAGCTCGAGCAGGTCCTCCGCGGGATGGGGCACGGCGCCGAGCACGAGGCCAGGAGCGAGCTGAAGGAGCACGTCGAGGCGTACATCGCGCGGGCGGGCTCGCTGAGCGGCGCCGGCTGCTACGCCTCGCCGTCGCTCCCGCCGGCGAGCGGGCCGGGGCAGAGCTCGCCGGATCTCCTGGGGAGGGCGCTGTCGGGCGTGCCGGACGCTGCGTCCGGGGATCGCCCGTCGGGCCGCCCGTCGGCGCCGGACGCGCGGCGGAGCGCGCCGTCGCTCCGTGGGAGCGGCGCCCCGCGTCCGCCCGGCGCCGCGAAGGGCTCGCTCTCGGTGCAGTACCTCGATTTCGACGGACCGGAGGACACGCCGCCGCGCCCGCGCGCGCTCGCGGCGTCGACCACGCCGGAGGGCGAGCTCCAGCGGAGCCGCGCCGCGGCGGAGGCCTCGGGCGGCGCGGCGGCGGGGCAGAAGACCGGCAGGGCGAGCGCGGCGGGCAGGGCGAGCGCGGCGGGCGCGGCGGGCGCGGCGAGCGCGGCGGGCAAGGCGAGCGCGGCGGGCGCGCCGGCGGGGGCGAGCAGCCTGGCTGGGGTGTCCGCGGCGCACGGCAGCGGGGAGAGCGCGCCGGACGAGGTGCCCGAGAGCGGCGGGCTCACCGCCGAGCAGCTGCGGCGCAAGCGGAGGATCTTCTTCGCGGGGCTGTTCGTGCTGGGGGCGATCGCGACGATCCGCCTGCTCGCCGTTTCCGGTTGCTAGAGCGCCGACCGATATCCAGGTGCGGCTGTAGGTACTAGGGCACAAGGTCGGTTCGTGGTTCGGACGTTCCGGCGGTGTACCGCGCGGCCCGGAGACCCGCCCGCAACGTCGAGGACGTCGCGCAGTCACATCGGTGCGGCTCACGCAAGCGGGAACATAGCTCGAGGTACGTACGCCGCGATGATTCCGACCGCCTACCACCTCACGTCACGCGCATGCGATCCGACCTCGGAGAAAGAAATTTGACCGCAGAGCCACAGAGAGCGCCGAGGACGCACAGTGTTTAATCGCTCCTTTCCTCGGTGCCATTTATGTCTGCATCTCCAATTGTTTCTCGCTGTCTCTGCTTTGGGGCCGACAACGGCAGCTCTCGCGGGTAGTTGGGCCGATACGTCCGGACGTGATGCGGCGGTGTTACCGCGCGGTCGATTCCACATGACAGACGCGCCCATCGGCGACGGACACCGCACATCCCTGACAATCTTCGGGAAGTGACTATATTGGAAAGCGCTTCGAACGGGCACTTCGCGAAGAAAGCCCTTGCGCTGGATCGTCTGTGGAACATGATGGGCCTCGTTGTCGCCGGACTGGCGCTAATTGGAGGTAATCATGAAGAAGATCCTTTCTCTGTCGCTTTGCGTCCTCGGCACTGTTGCGATCTCCGGCAATGCCATGGCGATCGATGTCAACAGGGCGCAGAACGTGACGCTCAGCTGGGACGATATCGAGGTCGAGGTGGGGAGGCTCGAGTTCAATCACTCGGCCTTCCGCTATGTCGATCTCTCCGCGCAGATCGGCAGCGATTTCGAGGCGTGCGAGATCGCGGTCAAGTGGATCGACGGCGGCGCCGCTGCGTTCCAGCAGAGCACCACGCTCTTCGTTGCCGAGAAGCTGACCTCGGGGAAGTTCGACTGCAACAACGACTTCGCTCCGCAAAACAAGACCACCGTGATCATCCTCTCCCCTCTGCACCGTAACCGGAACTTCGGGTTCGACATCTCGAAGCAGGTCCAGCCCGTCCTGGCGCTGTTCGCGGGGGAGTCGAGGGTCAACGGCGCCCTCACCGGCGCGATCACAGAGCGTCTGGCTGCCGGCGTTCAGGTCGACTTCGACTTCTTCACCACGCCTGCGCCTCTCACCGGGACTGAGCCTTCCGAGCCGTCTGAGCCTTCTGAATCGTGATCGATGCCTTGCCCGGACCGAGGCGCTGCGTAAGGCGCCCTCGGTCCGGGCGCGCTTCCTTGCACCGGACGACAGGACTGCTCGACCCGAGCCGGTCCTGACGGCAGACGCCGCCGGCGATCGCCGGCGGCGCTGAGCATTATTTACCAGGCACAAGGCGCGCGATCGCGGCCCTTCCTGGGCACGTTACCTGGAGAGAACACATGCAACCATGCAGCGTAAGGGATAAGCGTTCGCGAAAGGTCCCTGGCAAGGCCTGGCTCCTCGGCGGGCTCGTGCTCCTGGCCAGCGCCGTCTTCCTCATGGCTTGGCGCAACGACGAAGCGGCCCCCGCCAGGGCGCACGCCGTCGAGGGCGCGAAGGGCCGCTCCACCTATCGCAATCGTGCCCTCTTGCCGCCTCCGCCCGCGCCCAAGCAGGCCTCGGCGCCGAAGCCGACGATCTCCGGGTACGTCTTCAGCACCGAAGGCGATCCGGTCGCGGGAGCGACGGTCATCGCCATGACCTTTCAGACTGCGGGCAATCTCCTGTCGACGGCGGGCTCCGCCCAGAGCGACGAGCGTGGGCGCTTCCAGCTCGCCCTCCCGGAAGGGACGTACCAGCTCAGCGCCACCATGGAGGGATATGGCTCGACCTCGGCCCCGGCGCACAGCGGCGCGACGGTGAGCCTGGTGCTCCCGAAGAGCGGGGCGGTCATCGGGCATGTCTACGATGAGCGCAAGGAGCCTGTACGCCGCTTCACCATCACGGCCGTCACCTCGCTTCCCGAGATGCTCCCGGCGCCGCCGCCGCTCTGGACCAAGACGTTCGATAGCCCTGACGGCTCGTTCCGCGCGGACCAGTTCCCGAACTGGGCGGTGTTCCTCAAGGTGACCGCCGCCGGTCGCGCGCCGTCGTTTTCTCCGGCGCTCACCGTGGGGCCCGGGGAGACCAAGGAGGTGGATATCTCGCTCTCGAGCGGGTGCACCCTGGTGGGGAAGGTGGAAGATAAAACGGGCCTCCCGCTGCCCGACGTGCTCGTCGACGCGGAGTCGCGCCTGGGCGCCGGCTCGAACAGCGAGCTGTCCATGGCGTCGGCAGACGCGGTGCAGCAGGCGATGAGCGAGATGGATGGCGGCTTCCGCCTGGAGCATGTTCCCATGGGCGATGTCCGGGTTCGCGCGTACGACGGCGCCAACGCGGTGACCACGCTCTCGCTGAAGATCACGGAGTGCGACAAGCTCGATCCGATCAAGGTGGTCATGTCCCCCGGAGGCGGCATCGCTGGCGTGGCGCGCCGGGCCGATGGTTCACCGCTCTCCGGCGCGCGGCTCGTGCTCCATGGTCGCGCCACCGGGTTCGTGGAGAACGTGAGCGACGCCGACGGGCGCTTCCGCTTCGAGGAGCTGCCGCCTGGCATGGCGCGCCTCGAGCTGCGCTACGGCGAGCAGTCGATGATGCGGCCCGTCCGGGTCAAGGACGGGGAGATCACCGAGCTTGAGCTCAACCTTTACGAGGAAGGCACGGGCGAGATCCGCGGGCACGTCACCGCGCGGGACAAGCCCCTCGCCGGAGTCAAGCTCATGGTCACCGGCAAGCATGGGCAGAAAGGAGGGGTCAGCGTCTACTATCCGGTGACCGGCGAGGCCGGCGACTACCGCGTGCCATCGCTCCCCGATGGGGGGTACGTGATCACCGCATTGTCCACGATGGAAGGCGAGGTGGCGCACGTCAACGCCGGCGGCGTGACGACGGTGAATCTGGATGTGTCGACGAAGCCTGCCTCGGGGGATACGAAGTGATGCGTTGCAGGACGCTCCACCGACGCTCTCCGCTCCGTCGCTCGCGCACGCCGAGCACGCGGCGCGAGCAGCGCCATCACCTGCGATACTGACAACGACTGCGACCGCGGCGGCAATCGCGGTGCCGGGCAATGCTGCTATGCACGCCGCCGCGGGCGCGCTGCGAGCGCGGCCGGGCAGCGGCGAGGGCGTGAGCCGGCGTCGTTCCCCGTCAGCCGCTCTGCAGCGCGCGAAGCACGGCCGCCTCGTTCAGCGCGTGACGGCCGCCCTGGACCGAGGCGAATCCCGCGTGGGCGAGCGCGGCGAGCGCGTGCGCGGCGCGCCGGATCTCGACCTGGCTGCGCGAGCCGCCGCGCGCGGCGAGCTCCTCCGCGGTCAGCGCCGCGCCGCCGGCGAGCAGCTTCGCGGCCAGGGCGACGTGCGGCGCCGAGCGGGGCGAGCGCCGCCGCGCGTGGCTCCTCGCGGCGCTCACCAGCCGCTGGACGCCGCGCGCCTGGAGCAACGCCGCGGGCGGCATCGCGAGATCCCGGAGCGACGGCGAGGCCGGCCTCGCGGCGACCTTCACGGCCGCGCCGCCCGGCGCCGGCGCGAGCGGGGCCGCGGGCGACGCAGGGAGGTGGCTCCGCGGCGCGCCGGGAGCGGGCGCCGCCTGCGCGCGGGGCGCGGGCGCGGGGAGCGCGCCGGGAGCGGGCGCGGCGTGCGCGCCGGGAGCGGGCGCCGCCTGCGGGCGCGCGCCGTCGCTCTGGCCGGCGCGCGCCACGATCTCGTTCTGGATCACCACCTTGACCACGCCGGCGACCTGCAGCGCCGTGCGCAGCCGCCCGGCCTCGGCCTCGGCCGCCCTGCGCGCCTCGTCGGCCTGCTCGAGCTGCTGCTTGAGGCGGCGGATCTCGGCCCGCAGCGCGGCGCTCGGATCCGGCGCCGGCGGGCGCGCGAGCTCGCCCGCGAGCGCCTCGCGCAGCTCGTCGATGAGCGTGGTCAGCGCGGCGTCGGCGATCCGCGGCGCGCCGCCGACCTCGCCGGTCCAGCTCGGCGCGTCGCCGCCGTGGGCGGTGTGGCGGGCGCGCCAGCGCTCGAAGCGGCCGGCGGCGGGCAGGTAGAACTCGCCGGACGGGAGCGCGCGGAACTCCTCGAACGGGTGGCCGTCGACGAGCGCCTTCACCGCGTCGTAGTCGCGCTCGATCTCGAAGCCGCCGATCGCCGGGAAGTTGAGCTGGCTCATGAGCTCCTTCGAGACGGCCTGCGTGCGCTGGCTCGCGACGACGAGGAGGACGCCGCGCTTGCGGCCCTGCTTGGCGAGGCGGTGCAGGATCTCCGAGGTGAGCGACGCGCCCGACTGCGGGGCGAAGAGGTGCACCTCCTCGACCACGACGGCCGCCGGCGCGCGGCGCTCGGAGAGGAGCGCCCAGAGCCGCTCGAGGAACGGGAGCGCGGCCTCCTGCTGGGCGCGGCTCGTCGGCTGGTCGGACAGGTCGACGACGAGGCCGAGCCCTTCGTCGAGCACCCGCGCGAGCGCGAGCTCCGCCGCGCGCTCGCGGGACGAGAGCGGCAGGTCCGCGTGGGCGCCGCCGAGGACGAGCGCGCGGAACCGCTCCCGCAGCGTGTGGAGCTCCCCCTCGGGATCGATCGCGACGACGGGGATGCCGGCCGCGAGCAGCTCCTCGCAGAAGACCCCGACGCCGAAGCTCTTGCCGCGCCCGGACGAGGCCCAGATGCCGACGCGCAGGCCGGTGCGCGCGTAGTCGGAGAGATCGAGTCGGTAGCCGTCGCAGAGGGAGAGGATGGGGCTCAAGGGGTCGCCTCCCGTGGGGGCTCGGCGCTGGTCGCGCTCGCCTGCGGACTGTAGGCGAGCGCGGCGGGGCGGGCGAGCCGGGCAGGCGGCATCGCACGGAAGCGGCGGGCGCGCGGCCGGGGCCCGCGGCCGGCATCCTCGAAGGGGCGACCGCGCGTTCGAGGCACGCAGCGGGCCGGGGTGGCGCTCCGGGGTGGCGCTCCGCCGTCGGCGCTGCCTCGACCGCCTGACCACAGCGGCGGTCCGAAGCAGCTGCGGCGCCGGCAGGGGGTCGCCCCCCCGGGCGACCAGGCGCGATGCCAGGCGAGGCGGGGGTCGCCCCCCCTGGCCAAGGAGCAGCGCTTCACGGAGCTCGTGAAGCACTGCGACGCCGCGATCGAGCACGACTTTGTCAATGGCAGTTCGCCCGTCCGAATGCTGCTGCGATGATGTTCGTGTGCGGCTCCGCTCCGCGGGCGCCTGCGCTCCCAGCGCCCGCGCCGCGAGGATCGAGCTCGCTATTCATCGGACTCCTGGGTGGGGCGCTCTCCAAGACGCTGGAGGCGCTGCCCCGAGGGGCCACCCACCACGACCCAGGGGGCCGCCGGGTCGTACGCCGTAGCGCCCCATACCGGCAGCGGCGGTCCTTGAGCGATCTCAGCAAGACCGTGTCGCTTTATTTCATCACCGATAGCCGTCAACCTATAGCGAGCCTCTAGCATAGGTGGCCTGTCCGTCCTATAGGGCACACTCTCCAGTGCGGCCTCAGCCCCACGGTGCTCGGCCCACTGGCGCAGCCGCATGGCAAAATAGCAATCGCTGATGCGTATCATCCAATAATTTAGCAGCTCTGCGCCAGCCGGCGAGCGGTGCATCAATACGTCCACGGGCGTCGACCAGTCTTCGCCGAGACACGAGAATAAGAGCTCGTCAATCCGAGATAGGGTGAGCGTGCAGCCGTCCACCCGAGGAAAGAATGCCGCTTGGTGGGTGCCCAGCTCTACGAGATCCTTCCGTGCTCGATCTGCGCGCCCTCCCTCGGTGGACAGGACCGGAGACCGACCGGATACCTTTCGCCAAGAGCGCCCCATATGCTGGACGCGCGTCCGAGATAGAGCGCGCGCGTCGTCCAGACCGCGGCGCGCGTCAGCCGGCTTCACGTGGACGAACCCACGGCTAAACCCATCCTCCGGCGCATCTCCCAGGACGACGATGTCGAGATCCGGGCGCTCGGGCCGATAGCGGAGCCTCCATGCGCAGAGCGCCCACAGCATCAGCCTATCGCTCCACAACCCGGACGTCCATACGACGGTTCTCTGCCGTGATTTCAGCGCATTCATAACATCGTGAAATCGTGAGCAAAATCGCGTTCTTTCCCGCCCTTGAAGGCTCCAATAATCGCACCGTAGCGCACAATGGTCTTCGGGATCGGACGCGCACGGCCCTTCCAGCATATTATCGCGCACGAAACGTACAGGAAGGCGAAGCCCGCGCCGCACCGCTCTCCGAATGTCCTCATTTGTGGCGATGTGTATCGTCATTGAAACCTCAAAATAGACACTTTTTGCAGTCCGGCGATGGAGGATCCCCGGACTCGCACCGCCTAAAGCAGGTCCGACACTTCGTGCCATCGCTTCCAGAGCCTGGTCTTGCACAAGACCACGGACCGTGGTTTATGCAATCCTGATACTTCTCATCGCAGCTGCGATTGCTTGTCTGCTCGCAGCCGGCCCGACAGCTCAAATAGGTCGCGTGCGCGCTGTCCTGACATGCCCGTCGTTGCGCTTCGTCATCCGTTTTCCCACACTGAGCCGATGCGTCCTCGTAGTCCGCCTGGCACTTCTCGTTGCATGGGCTCTCGGCCGCGATGTTGCAGACGGCAGGAGGTGCATCCAGGCCGTCTCGCGGCTCCGGAGGAGCATCCCCGAAGCCGCCGGCCCCGCTCGGGAGGATGATGCCGCCGCCGGCCCCGTCCGATCCCTCACCGCGGAGATAACACTCGCCCATGTCGAAATTACAAGCGATCAGGGCAAAACATGGAATGAGAAAGACTTTCTTCACTTGGAGCTCCCCCCGAATCTCCAGATGGGTCCAGCGGTGACCATCACGACCAAGCTGCCGGGAAGAACGAGGCTGCTCCCGCCGGCCCAGTCCACGTTGGCGCTCATGGATGCGCCGAACCGCCCGGCAAAGTACCAGTCGGATTGGGCGCGACCACCTGGAGCGATCCCCATCACTCGGTCGCAGAACACCGCACCGCATACAGGCATCACGTAAATCGACAGGGACGGGCCGATGCTGACGTTGCGTGTCTCCGTCACGTACCCGAGAGTGACCGCCGTCCGGTCGTAGAACCCTACCCGTGAGCCCGGAACGATGCTGAACATGTTGTGAACGTCGATCCGAAAGTCCTTCTCCCTGCGCCAGAGCACCCCGACGAACGGGCTCACCGCGAGCTTGGGCTCGGTCCCGATCTGGATCCCACCCACGCTCACGCCGCCGCTGTATTCGGAAGCCGCTGCGGGCGCCTGGGCAACGATGAGCGCGCAGGCGCAACCCCACCGTGCGAACGCGGTTGTTCGCGTGGACGACCGGAACCCCATGCTCCCCCCGACCGTTCTGGATGCTCTGATACGATCCTTGAGCGATAACGCGGCGTCAAGGGGGGGAAGGTTCGGGCGCTGACAAAATCCGCGGAGCGGTCATCACACCGTGCCGCTATCATTGTCGGGTACGCCGGCAGGACGGCCTACCTCGCGGTAGAGCCCGAGCGCCGGTGGGGCTCCGCGAGCGGCTGAGCTCCGGCGCTGTTCTGCCCGGCGATTGGTGGCGCGGGCGCCATTCGGGAACCCAGCAATTCCGGGTGCTTGGACGTAAAGGCTCGCAAGCGAGCCTCGTTCGCACGCCGTGGTGCCCAATCAAGACACCCAAACGAGGAACGAGGCCGATGGGTATGATGTTCTCCGGTTTTTGACGCCGCCGGAAGCGGGTGCTCCAGCAGCGAGCCCGCACGGCGCGGCATGAAAGCCCGCACGGCACGGCATGAAGCCCGCTGCGGAGACCGTTCGAATCCGCTGAGAGTGGATCCCGGACGGACACCGGGATGCATCGATCGCCGTCGGGTATCATCCTTGCCGGGGACGTCAGCAGAGCGACTCATCGAGCGGGGTCCGCCGCCGTCACTCGTCGACTGGGGCCGAGGTCGCGCCGCGCGCGCCGAAGGGCAGGAGCTACTGCATGTCAGAGCCAGCCTGCGATGGCTCATTTCCCTAGCCCAGAACGACCTTGATCCCGGCGCGCCGCCAGAGGTACGACGCAGGAACCCCCCCATGAGCGCGCCGCCACGTCCCCACGACCGCCGACCAGGGCTGGCCGGGCGGTCCGTGCGAGTTGCACGAGGGGAGCGTGGCCTGCCGAAGAAAGGACCCGTCCATGTCCGAAGATCTGAAGGATGAGCGAGAGATCCGGAGCGTCATCACCCGTGTCGCTCACAACCTCGACCGGCGGCGCTGGGTCGAGCTCCGCGGCTTCTATGCGGATGTGGTATTGAACGATTTCTCGTCGCTCCTCGGCGGCGAGGCGCTCGCGCAGAAGGCCGACGACCTGCTGGCGTCCTGGAAGAAGTTCCACGGCGCCATCGATGCGTCGCAGCACTTCCTCGGACCGATCGACGTCGAGGTGAGCGGGAAAGAGGCCTCCGCCGAGTGCCACGTGCGCGCTTACCACCGGTTCGCGCGCGCGCCGGGCGGCGAGGAGTGGATGGTCGCGGGGCACTACCGCTATGGGCTGATCCGGGAAGAAGGCGGCTGGAAGATCAAGCAGGTGACATTCGAATTCGCATACCAGAACGGCAACACGAACATGTTCGCGGAAGCGAGTCAGTAAGCCGGCTGCTCCGCGCTTCGCCGGCGCCGGGAGGCGGCCGGCTCGCGGGCGAGCGCGACCCGGCCACGCGCCTCGGGGCGCTCGATCGCGAGCCCCGCCGGCGGCCGCGCAGCGCTACCCTGCCGCGCATGCGCGACCCCCTCCCCGTGCCCCCCGGCCCCCTCGTCGATGTCCCCTGGCTCGCAGCGCACGCCGGCGATCCCCGCGTCCGCGTGGTCGACTGCCGCTGGTATCTCAGCGGCCGCCGCGGCGCCGACGAGTACGCCCGCGGGCACATCGCGGGCGCCGTCCACCTCGACGTCGACGCCGACCTCTCCGGTCCGGCGCAGGCCGGCCCCGGGCGCCACCCCCTGCCCGACGCAGCGGCGTTCGCGCGCGTGCTCGCCCGGATCGGCGTGGCGCCGGATTTGCTGGTCGTCGGCTACGACGACGCGGGCGGCGCCATCGCGGCCCGGCTCTGGTGGCTGCTGCGCTACTTCGGCCATCCGGGCGGGCGCGTGCTCGACGGCGGGCTCCAGGCGTGGACCTCGGCGGGGCACCCGCTCTCGACCGACGCGCCCGCGATCGCGCCGGCGCCGCCGATGGAGCTCGCCGGCGGCGGCGCCCCGGTCGCCGACAAGGCGGCCGTCGACCGGCTGCGCCGCGAGCCGTCGGCGGTGATCCTCGATGCGCGCGCCCGCGAGCGCTACGAAGGGCAGACCGAGCCCGTCGACGCGCGCCCGGGCCACATCCCCGGGGCGCGCTCGGCCCCGTTCGCGGAGAACCTCCGCGCGCCGTCCGGGCCGTTCCGCGAGCGCGCCGAGCTCGAGCGGCGCTACCGCGATCTCGGCGCGCTCGAGGCGAGCACCGTGGTCTGCTACTGCGGCTCGGGCGTCACCGCCTGCCACGACCTGCTCGCGCTGGCGACGCTCGGCCGCGCGGACGCGATCCTCTACGAGGGGTCGTGGAGCGACTGGGCCCGGGACGCCGCCCTGCCCGCGGCGAAGGGCTCCGATCCCTGAGTCCCTGAGCGGCGCCCGGCGAGCGCGCGGCGCCCGGCGCCCGGCGAGCGCGTCAGGTCATGCGAGCGCGCGGCCGATGACGGCCTCGATCGTCTCGCGCAGGTAGCGCACCGCGAGCGCGAGCGTGCGGGCCGCGCTCTCCGGCGTCGGCTGGAGCGCCGGCGCCACCTCCATGACGTCGCCGCCGATCAGGCCGACCTCGCGCCCGAGGCGGCGGATGAGCGCGACAACGAAATCGGGCGAGAGGCCGTCCGGCTCCGGGGTCCCGGTGGCGTCGGCGTACGCGGCGTCCGTGCCGTCGATGTCGTTCGAGAAATACACGCCCTCGACGCCGGTGCTCTTCACGTGCGCGACGATGGCGTCGAGCGCCGCCTCGGGATCGGCGCGGCACTCGGCCGCCCAGAACTGCCGCACGCCGTAGCGGCTCTCCCAGTGCTCGCGCGGCTTCTGGGAGGCGCGGACCCCCACCTGGGTCAGCCGGCCGCCGTGGCCGACCAGCTCGTTCGCGTGGTACGACCAGGTGGCGAAGCAGTACGCGACCCCGAGCCGCTCCTCGAGGAGATCGGTGTGCGCGTCGGGCTGCACGATGCCCCACGGCCGCCGCCGCGCGCCTCGCGCGCGCGCGGTCGCGATCGCGCGCGCGACCGGCAAGGCCGTGGAGTGATCGCCGCCGAGCACGATGGGCGCGACGTCCGGGTTGATCGAGAAGACGAGATCGAGCGCGCGCTCGGCGATGGAGAGCGGCGAGACCGGCAGCCGCGCGGCCACGGGCTCGGGCACGCCGGGGTAGAGGGCGCGGCGCGACGCGGCCTTCTGGGCCTCCGAGAGCATGTCGTCGTGCAGGAGCTGCGGTACGACGAACACGTCGCCGATGTCGACGAGCCCGATGTCGCGCGCCCGCTCGGGGAAATCCGGGTGAGCGTCGAGGAGCGCGGTCCGGATCGCCTGCGGGCCCATGTTGGAGCCGCGGAGGAACCCGGCGCCGACGTCGGAGGGGACGCCGAGCAAGACGGCGCGCGCGCCGGCGATGCGGTCGAACGACGCGCGGAACCGGGCGAGGACCTCGTCCTGGGTCGAGGCGCCGTAGAGCCGCCGCTGGACCTCGAGCTGCTGCGCGCGCCCGGTCGAGACGAGGTAAAGGCCTCCGGCCGCCGGGCGCAGCAGGAGCGCGAGCTCTTCGTGCGGGGTCATGCCCGACGAGGGTACGCGCCCCTCAGGAGGCCGCCAGCGAAAGGGCGGGCGCGGGGAGCGGGAAGCGCTCGGGCGCGAGGTGAGGCGCGGGCGCGCTCATCGCTTCGGGCCAGGTCGCGCCGCAGGCGACGACGCGCAGCGCCCGCAGCACGCCCGCGTGCGCGACCAGGAGGTGCGGGGACGACCCGGACGCTGGCCCGCACGCCGGAGAGAGCGCCCGCCAGAACGACCGCACCCGGGCCTCGACCTCGATCGCCGACTCGCCCCCGGGCGGCCCGACGCGCTCCCAGCCGTCGAGCCACGCCGCGTACGCGCCCGGATCGCCGCGCTCGATCTCCGACCAGGCGCGACCCTCCCAGGCGCCGTAGGCGATCTCGACGAGGCGCGCGTCGATCGCGTGCGGCACGCCGAGGCGTGACGCGAGCTCGGCCGCGGGGAGCGCGCAGCGGGAGAGCGGCGACGACCAGACCACGCCGGGGCGGAGGTCGAGGTCGCGGAGCGCGCGCTCGATCGCGGCCGCGGCGTCCCCGGGAGCGAGCTCCGCGGCGACGTCGAGGCGGCCGTAGCAGACGCCGGAGAGCGCGACGGGGGCGTGGCGGAACGCGATGAGGGAAGGGGCGAGGGGATCCATGCCGGCGCGCCCGCGGCTCAGCCGCCCCGCGCGAGCGTGAGGGCGAGCAGCGCGGCGCAGTCGGCGATCTGCTGCGTCGCGCCGAGGAAGTCGCCGGTGATGCCGCCCGCGCGGGCGCGGAAGCGGAGGCCGCAGATCGCCGCGGCGGCGGCCGACGCGCCGAGCATGGCCGCCGCCTCGGCCGCCGAGATGGCCCCGGCGGCGTGCGCCGCGGCGAGCGAGAGCGCCGGCCAGAGCGAGCCGAGGAGCGCCTGCGGGAGCGCCGCCCGCGCGACCGGCCGGCTACGCGAGCCGCCCTGGGTCACGTAGGGGAGCGCGACCATGAGCCAGATCGGCGGGGTGCGCGAGAGGCACTGCGTCAGCACCAGGGCGACCGGCGCGGCGGCGTCGAGCCGCGCGAGCAGGGCGATGCGCAGCACGAGGACCACGATCAGCGCCGCGGCGCCGAACGAGCCGATGCGGCTGTCCTTGAGGATCTCGAACAGACGCGCGCGATCGAAGGCGCCGCCGAGCGCGTCGGCCGTGTCCGCGAGGCCGTCCTCGTGGAAGGCCCCGGTGAGGAGCAGGCCCAGCGCCACGACGACGCTGGCGGCGACGAGCGCGCCGCCCCGGTCGACGAGCAGCCACGCCGCGGCCTGGACGGCGCCGAGGCCGGCGCCCACGAACGGGAACCAGGCCGAGGCCCAGCGCCAGTCCGCGTCGGCGTACGGGAAGCCGCCGACCGGGACGCGCGTGAGGAAGGTCGTCGCCGCCCGGGCGCCGCGCAGGACCGGCGGCAGCGTCATGGAGTCCCGGGCGGCGCGCGGTCGGGCACGCTCGCGCTCGCGAACGTCGCCATGCCGGCGTGCAGGGCGCACGCGGCGTCGAGCAGGGGCAGCGCGGCCAGGGCGGCGCTCGCCTCGCCCAGCCGCATGCCCAGATCCAGCAAGGGGCGGGCCTCGAGCGCCGCGAGGACGTGGGCGTGACCGCGCTCGGCCGAGCGGTGCGCGAAGAGCATGCCCGCCCGCGCCCGGGCGTCCATCCGGACGAGCGCGAGCGCCGCGGTCGAGACGATGAAGCCGTCGACGAGCACCGCCATCCGCCGCTCGATCGCCCGCGCCATGGCGCCCACGAGCGCGGCGATCTCCTTGCCGCCGACCGCCAGCACGACGCGGCGCGGATCGGCGCGGAACGCGCTCGAGGCGGCCTGGACGCGCCGGGTCGCGTCGCGCACGACCTCGACCTTGCGCGACAGCGCGTCGCCCGAGACGCCCGTCCCCGCGCCGACGACGTCCTCCGGGGCGAGCCCGAGGAGCAGCGACGCCATGGCCGACGCCGCCGTGGTGTTGCCGATGCCCATCTCGCCGAGCAGGACGACGCGCGTGTCGCCCTCGAGCGCGTCGATCTCGGCGGCGCCGGCGCGGAGCGCGCGCTCGTAGACGTCCTCCGAGAGCGCGTCCTCGACCCGCAGATCGCCGATGGGATCGTCGGCGACCGGATCGCGCCGCAGCCGCGCGCCGGCGCCGCCCGCGCGCTCGTACGGGTGGGCGACGCCGACGTCCACGACCCGCAGCTCGACCCCGAGGTGCCGGCAGAGCACGCTGGAGGCGGCGCCGCCGCGCACGAAGTTCGCGACCATCGCCGCCGTGACCTCGGCCGGGTAGGCCGACACGCCGTGCCGGGCGACGGGGTGATCGGCGGCGAACAGCACCGCGGCCGCAGGCCGGCTCGCGGGCGGACCGCCCTGGATGCCCGCGAGCGCCACGGCGAGATCCTCGAGCGCCCCGAGGCTGCCGCGCGGCTTTGTCAGCGTGTCCTGCCGCGCGCGCGCCGCGCCCGCCGCGCCCGCGTCGAGCTCCGGGAACACCCAGGGAGGCGAGAGAGCCATGTTTCGGGTTTTCTACTCTCCCGCGGGAGGCCGGGGAAGCGCGTTGACCGTCCCGGAGGCCCGTGATAGCCGCCCGTGCGGCCGAAGAGGTCCCGTGCGCGGAGATGGAGAGACGCAGATCCTCGCGGGACCGAGGCAGGCCGGCTGGCGGCGACGTGGAGATGCCGCGGCGCGCGCTCGTTCGAACAGGTCCAGGATGTCGCTGCGTGCCCTCGTCGTCTGCCTCTGCTCCTCCGCGGCCGTCCTGTCCGGGTGCGGCGGCGCCGGCGCGCCCCCGGACGACGGCGCCGGCGAGCCCGCCGCCGCGGCGGGCGCGGGCGGCTCGTGCCTCTCCGGCGGCCACGGCGGCGCTCCCGGAGCGGACGCGGCGGCGTGCGACGGTCCGGGCGCGCGGTTCGCGACGAGCGTGGTGTCGGCCTGCTTCGGGCCGGGGCAGGGGTTCGGGCAGGACCGGTACCCGGACGTCGTCCTCGGCCCGCCGAAGGGCGCCGGCTGCTGCGGCGGCTCGCTGGACGTGCTCTCGCTCGGCGACGGCGGGTCGATCGTGGTGGCGTTCGAGGGCAACGCGATCGTCGACGGGCCCGGGGCCGATTTCCTGGTGTTCGAGAACGCCTTCGGGCGCGGCGACGACGCCGCGAGCGTGTTCGCCGAGCTCGCGACGGTCGAGGTGAGCGAGGACGGCGCCGCCTGGTCGGCGTTCCCCTGCGCCGCGGACCGCTATCCGTACGACGGCTGCGCCGGATGGCACCCGGTGCACGCCAACCCCGACGAGAACGACATCGATCCGCTCGACCCGCCGTCGGCGGGCGGCGACCCGTTCGATCTGGCCGAGATCGGGGTCCCGCTCGCGCGGTTCGTGCGGATCACCGATCGCGCCGGCACGCCCGACGTCTTCGACCTCGACGCCGTGGGCATCGTCCACGCGCTGTGCCCGTGAGGCGCTCCTGGGCGCTCGCCTGCGCGGCGCTCGTGGCCGCCGCCGGCCTCGCGCCGCGCGCGCGGGGCCAGGAGGCGGGCGCGGGCGGCCGGGAGGGCGCGGTGGGCGGCGGCGCGCGCGAAGGCGGCGGCGCGCGCGAAGGCGGCGGCGCGCGCGAGGAACGGGGCGACGGCGTCGCCGCGCCGGCCGAGAGCGCGCCGGCCCGGCCGCGCCGCCGGGCGCTCGAGGTGCGCGTCGAGGGGCAGCGCGCGTCGACCGTGGCCGCGCGGGATCCCACCGCGGCGTCCCACGTGATCCGCGGCGACGAGCTCCGCGCGCCGGGCGCCGCGGCGTCCGCGGTGCTGAGCCGCGTCCCCGGCCTCCAGGTCTCCCGCACGGGCGCCGCGTCGGACCTCGCGACCGCGTCCATCCGCGGCGCGAGCAGCGCCGAGACGCCGGTGTACCTCGCGGGCGTCCGGCTCAACGACGACGTGACCGGCACCGCCGATCTCTCGACGGTCCCGCTCTGGATGATCCAGCGCGTCGAGGTCTACCGGGGCAACGCGCCCGAGCACGCCGATCGCCTCGGGATCGGCGGCGCCATCTTCTTCGAGCCGTCGCTGCCGCGCGCGCCCCGCGCCTCCGTCGGGCTCGGCGCCGGCAGCTTCGGCGAGCGCTCCGCGTGGGCGTCGGCCGGCCTCGGCGACGACCGCGCCGGCGCCATGATCGCGATCGGCCGGCGCGCCGCCGACAACGACTACCTCGTCACGGACAGCCGGACGGGGCGCGCGCTGCCCAGGCCGAACGCCGACGCCGACGCCTACGACCTCTGGAGCATCGGCCGCTACCGCCTGCCCGGCGGCGGCAGCGTCACGGCGATCGGCAACGGCTTCGCGCGCGACCAGGGCGCGACCGGCCTCTCGGAGACGCCGGCGCGGGCCGCGCGCGCCCACGTGCAGCGCTGGCTCGGCGCGCTCGCCGCGGTCGCCCCGTGCGCCGGCCCGCCGGAGGGCGGCGTCGATCGGTGCCGCCTCGAGCTCACGAGCTCGTCGGTCCTCTCGAGCCAGGTCGTCCGCGATCCGCGGGGCGAGCTCGGCCTGCTGTCGCCGCTCGTCGCCAGCCGCGGCGCGCGCGGCGCCGGGCGGGCCGCCGTCCGCTACCGCCCGGCCGACGACCTCGCCGTCTCGGCCTCGGCGGCCCACGAGCGCGAGCTCCTCGCCCTCGATCGCGTGGGCGGCGCGCCGCTCCGCGCCTCGCGCGCCACCTCCCGCGCGTCGGTGAGCCTTCGCTACGCGCCCATCCCCTCGCTCGAGGGCTACGCGCTCGGCGCCCTGGAGCTCCACCGGACCAGCCACGGCGGCGCCGGCGGTCCGCTCGCCTCGCTCGAGCCGAGCGGCCGCCTCGGCGCCCGGCTCCGCCTCGCGGGCGGCGGCGTCTCGCTCTTCGGAAACCTCGGCCGCTACGTGCGCGTCCCCGCGCTCGGCGAGCTCTACGGCAGCTCCCCGATCGTCATCGGCAACCCGGAGCTCGCCCCCGAGCGCGGCCTCTCGGCCGAGCTCGGCGTGCGCCTCGCCGCGGCGGCGCCGGCCGCGCGCGCCGAGGTCTCCCTCGAGATCCTCGGCTTCTCGCGCTTCGCCTCGGGGCTCGTCGCGCACCGCCCCGCCTTCATCGGCGTGCTGCGGCCGTACAACGTCGCGAGCGCGCGCGTCCTCGGCCTGGAGCTCACCGCGTCCGCCTCGGCGCTCGACCACCTCCGCGCCGGCCTCGCGCTCACCGCGCTCGATCCGCGGGACACCTCGCCGGGCCGCGCGCTCGCGAACGACCTCATCCCGTACCAGTCGCGCCTCGTGGCGGCGCCGTCCCTGGAGGTGTACGCGGAGCCCGCGCGGCTCGGCGTCGACCGCGCCTCGCTCTCGGCGCGGGTCTTCTACCGCGCCTCGCGCGCCGCCGACCCCGCGGGGCTCCGGCCGCTGCCGGAGCAGGCGACGGCCGACGTGGAGCTCGCGATCCTCGCGCTCCGGCGGCGGCTCTCGGCGCGCTTCGCGATCGCGAACGTCTTCGCCGCGAGGACGTTCGATCTGTTCAACCTCGAGCTCCCCGGGCGGAGCTTTCACATAGCGACGGAGGTGTGGTGGTGACGGCTTCTCGCATCGACCTGGGGCGGGGGACGGCGGCCCTCGGGGCCCTCTCTCGGACGATCCTCGCCGCGGGGGCGGCGGGCGCGCTGATCGGGTGCAACGCGCCGGAGCCGCCGCCGAGCACCGGCGGCACGGACGTCGTCGCGGGCCCGTGCGGGCGCGGCGCGGTCGTGGTCAGCAGCGACTACCAGTCGACGAACGTCAGCCTGGTGAGCTGGGACGGCGCGGTGCTCTCCGCGTCGATCGTCTCGTCGGGCTCGAGCTCGCCCGGCCTCGCCTCGCCGCTCTCGGGGGACGTCGTGGTCCCGACGACGCCGGTCCGCGGGGATCGACTGGCGCTGCTCGACCGCTCCGCGTCCGTGCTCACGTGGATCGACGTCCGGAGCGGCGAGCCCGCGGGGCAGCTCACCCTCGCCACCGCGTTCCGCGCGAACCCGCAGGACTACGTCGAGGTCTCGCCGGGCAAGGCGTACGTCACGCGCCACGAGCCGAACCTCGACCCGGACGCCGCGCCGATCGACGGCGGGAGCGACGTGCTCGTCGTCGACCCCGGCGCCCGCGCGATCGTCGGCCGGATCGATCTCGCGCCCGCCCTGGCCGGGGAGGACCCGGGGTTCTACCCCCGGCCGGGCCGCGCGGTGCTGGTCGGCGACAGCCTCTACGTGCTGCTCACGGCGACCTCGCTCGACTTCGTCGCGTCGGCCGAGTCGCGCCTGGTCGAGATCGACGCGCGCAGCGACGCGATCCGGGAGGTCACGGTGCTCGAGGGGCTCCACGGGTGCGGGGGGCTTGCCGCGTCCGCCGGCGGATCGAGGCTCGCGGTCGTGTGCCCCGGGACGTTCGGCGGCGACGCCGCGTCGAACGCCGGCGAGGCCGGCCTCGTCGTCCTCGCGCGCCGCGACGGGCGCCTCGTCGAGGAGGCGCGCTGGACGGCCGCCGAGCTCGGCGCGGGGACGCCCGGCTTCTCCGTCGCGTTCGCCACCGAGGACCGCCTCCTGTTCTCGACGCTCGGCCGCGACGCGCTCAGCGCGGGGGGGCCGGTCGACGACACGCTCACGTCGGTCGAGCTCGCCGGCTCCGCGCCCGAGCGCGGCGACCCCGAGGTCCTGCTGCGCTCGAAGGAGCTCCCGTTCTCCCTCGGCGAGGTGCGCTGCGCCGAGGCGTGCGGGCGGTGCCTCGCCGCGGACGCCGAGACCGACGGGGGCGTCGTCCACCGCTTCGACGTCGGCGCCGACGGCCGCGCGCTCGTGCACGCGGGCGCCTTCCACGTCGACCCGCGGGTCGGCTTGCCGCCGCGGTACCTCGGCGCGTTCTGATCGGCCCCGGCGCCGGCCTGCTGCGCAGTCCGCGCCGCTGGTCGGCTTCAGGCCGCGCGCCGCGCGAGACGCGCGGTCAGAGGAGGTTCTGAAAAGGCACGCCGGCAGGCAGGCGCGGCGCGGTGGACTCCCGCGGGAGTCCTTCGGTCCTATCGGTGGAGCTGAGGGGGATCGAACCCCTGACCTCATGACTGCCAGTCATGCGCTCTCCCAGCTGAGCTACAGCCCCGGTCGTTGGGAGCGGCATATCTACAGCCTCTCGCTCCGCTTGTCTCTACTTTTTTTCGTCGGCGCGTCGTTTCCGTCCGCCTCACGCTCGCCGGGCCCGTTTTGCGGCCCCTGCGCCCCCGGCGGAGCTGCGCGCCCCGCCGGGGTGGCCGTTCGGGCGGGCGGCCCTCAGAAGTTCATCAGCTTCGCCAGGTAGTACTTCATCGTCTCGGTCGTCCCGCCGCCGATGCGGAGGAGCCGCTGGTCGCGCCAGGCGCGCGCGATCGGGAACTCCTCGATGTAGCCCCAGCCGCCGTGGAACTGCAGGCAGGTGTCCACGACGTCGTTCGCCACGTCGCCGGCCAGGATCTTCGCCATCGAGATGAGCTTCACCGTGTCGAAGCTGATCGGCACCTTCCGCACGTACCGCTCGTCGTTGTAGTGGTCGACGCACTTGTAGACGAACGCGCGCGCCGCCTCGCAGCGCGTGTACAGGTCCACGAACCTGTGCTGCCACGACTCGCGCTTGATGATCGGCTTGCCGAACGCCGTCCGCTCGCGCCCGTACTCGACCGACCTGTCGAGCGTCACGAACGAGCTCGCGATCGCGCCCACCGCGGCGACCAGCCGCTCGGTCTGGAAGTTCTGCATCAGGTACGCGAAGCCCTGGTCCGGCTCGCCGAGCAGGTAGCGCCGCGGCACCCGCACGTCCTCCAGGAAGAGCTCCGCCGTGTCCGACGACTTGTTGCCGATCTTCTTCAGCTTCTTCGCGACGTTGAAGCCGCGGAGCGCCGTCGGCACGAGGAAGAACGAGCAGCCGTGGGCCCCCTTGTCCGGCGACGTCTTCGCGAGCAGCGTCACGAAGTCGGCGCGCGTCCCGTTCGTGATGAACGTCTTCTGCCCGTTCAGCACGTAATCGTCGCCGTCCTTGCGCGCGGTGGTCCCGATCCCGGCCACGTCGCTGCCGGCCCCCGGCTCCGAGACGCCGAGCGCCGCGATCTTGTCGCCCGCGAGCGCCGGCCGGAGGAACTCCTCGATCTGCTCCTTCGTGCCGATGTCGCTGATCACCGGCGTCGCCATGTCGCTCTGGACGAGCAGCCCCATCGAGACGCCCGCCATCGTGCAGTGCACGAGCTCCTCGGCCTTCGCCGTCGAGAACCAGTAGTCGAGCCCGGCGCCGCCGTGCTCCTCCGGGAAGTGCGCGCCCAGGATCCCGAGCTCGCCGGCGCGCTTGAACACCCAGTTGGGGAAGCACTCCGACGCCTCCCACTCGTCCACGTGTGGAGCGAGCTCCTTCTCTGCGAAGGCCCGCACCGTTTTCCTGAACTGCTGATGTTCCTCTGTGAACGGCTGCCACATCGCGAACCCCTCCTCGCCGGCGGACCGAAAAAAATTCGTACACGAAACATTTTCCAGCGCAAGCGCCGCGCCGCCGCGCTTGCGCCCGCGCCCGGTTCGCCGTGTCGAGATCGAGCGGGCCCGCGCGTCGCCGCATGGAAAACGGGGGCCGATGGCGCGGCGCGCGACCGCGGCGCGGGCGGCACGGGCGGCGCGGACCGCTGGAGACGCCGCGCGGGCCGTTCGTCGAAGGCGCGAAGCATGAATCGGCTCGCGCACCCATCCACGCAGTCTGCGGGCTCTGCTAGCCTCCGGGCCACATGCGATTCCTCGTCCTGTCACGCAACGCGTCCCTCTACTCGACGAGCCGCATCGTGCTCGCGGGGCGCGCGCGTGGTCACGACGTCAGCGTCATCGATCCGCTCGATTTCCAGATCGTGGTGTCGCGCGGTCGGCCGTCGCTGCTCGTCGGTGGTTCGGCGGTGCCCCGCTTCGACATCGTGATCCCGCGCATCGGCGCCAGCATCACGAACTACGGCCTCGCCGTGGTCCGCCAGTTCGATCTCATGGGCGTCCCGGTCCTGAACGGCGCCGTCTCGATCGCGCGGAGCCGGGACAAGCTGCGCGCGCTCCAGCTGCTCACGCGCCGCAAGCTGAACGTGCCGATCACCGTCTGCGCCCGCAGCCCGGCCGGCGTGGAGGCGGCGCTCTCGCTCGTCGGCGGCTGCCCCGCGATCGTGAAGCTGCAGCAGGGGACCCAGGGCATCGGCACCATGCTCGCCGAGACGCCGCACGCCGTGCACGCGCTGCTCGAGACGTTCTGGGCCATGGGCCAGGACATCGTGCTCCAGGAGTACGTGCGCGAGTCGAAGGGGCGCGACATCCGCGTCATCGTCGTCGGCGGCCGCGTGGTCGCGTCGATGCGGAGGGTCGCGAAGCCGGGCGAGTTCCGCTCGAACCTCCACCGCGGCGGCAAGGGCGACCGGGTGAAGCTGCCGCGCGTCTACCGGAGCGTCGCGATCCGCGCCGCGAAGGCGATGGGCCTCGAGGTCGCCGGCGTCGACATGCTCGAGGCGCGCTCCGGGCCCAAGATCCTCGAGATCAACAGCTCGCCCGGGCTGGAGGGGATCGAGCGCGCGAGCGGCGTCGACGTCGCGGGCGCGATCATCAGCTACGCCGAGCGGTACGCGGTGGAGCAGCGCGGCCTGAGCCGCCGCATGCTCGAGGCGCGGATCGCCGAGGTGATCCACGACGAGCGCATGCCGCCGACGCGGCGGCTCAGCCGCGCGGCGGAGAACGGGGCCGGCGCGAGCCGCAGGAAGCCCGCGGTGCTGACGAACGGGAGGGGCGCGCGGAGGGCCGCCTCGTGACCCTCGGGGTCGAGGCGGCCGGCGACGCGGTCGTCCTGACCATCGATCGCCCCGAGTGCCGGAACGCCATCGACAGCGCCTTCGCGAGGCGCCTCGGCGAGGCGATCCGCCTCGCCTCCTCGGACCCGCGCGTGCGCGGCGTCGTGATCACAGCGGCGGGCGGCGACGTCTTCGTGGCGGGCGGCGACATCCGCGAGCTCCACGCGCTCGCCGAGGGCGGCGCGGCGGGCGGCGAGGTCCTCGCGATGTTCGAGGGCTTCTCGGCGTTCGAGGAGAGCGAGGTGCCGATCGTCGCCGCGGTGCAGGGCGACGTGCTGGGCGGCGGCTGCGAGCTGCTCCTGCTCTGCGATTTCGTCATCGTCGAGGAGCACGCCGCGCTCTCGTTCCGCCACGTCAAGATGGGCCTGTCGCCGGCGTGGGGCGGGCTGACGCGGCTCTGCGAGCGGGTGGGGCCGCTGCAGGCGTCGCGGCTGCTCCTGACGGCGGAGCGGATCGACGCCGCCGAGGCGCTCCGGATCGGCCTCGTGAGCGAGGTCGTCCCGACCGGCGCGGCGCGGAGCCGCGCGATCGCGCAGGTGAACCGCATCGCCGACAGCCCGCGCACCTCGGTCGCGGCGATGAGGCGGGCGCTGTGCAAGGCGCGCGAGGCGCTGCGCGCCTCCGCGGTGGAGGTCGAGCGGCGGGCGTTCGCCGAGCAGTGGAACGGCCCCGAGCACCGCCGGGCGATGGATGCGTTCCTGAGCAAGAAGTGACCGTGGCGCAGGGCGAGGGGCGCGGAGCGGAGGACCCGGGCGGCGCCGTGGCAGCGCCGAGCGCCGAGGCAGCGCCGAGCGCCGAGGCAGCGCCGGGCGCCGAGGCAGCGCCGGGCGCCGAGGCAGCGCCGGGCGCCGAGGCGGCGCCGGAGAGCGCCCTGCCCCCGCTCGTGCCGCCGACGATCGCGCACTTCATCGGCCGCCGCCCGCACCTGCGCGCCCTGCGCCGCGCCGCCGAGGCGCTCTTGCTGGAGCGGCCCATCTGCGTGCTCGTCCGCGGCGGCGCGGGCATGGGCAAGAGCGCGCTGATCCACCACTTCCTGATGGGGCTCCGCCACGACAGGGGGCCGGTCGTCCTGCGGGGGCGCTGCGCGGTCGGGTCGACCGAGTCCTACAAGGCGTTCGGGGGTGTCATGGAGTCGCTGTGCCGCTTCCTCCGGCGCGTCTCCGCCGAGGAAGCCGAGCGGCTCCTGCCGCGCGACGTCCGCGCGCTCGTCCGGGTGTTCCCGGCGCTCTCGCGCGTGCCCGCCGTCGCGTCGGCGCCGCGCGTGAGCGAGTCGCCCGACGCGCAGGAGCTGCGGCAGCGCAGCTTCGCGGCGCTCCGGCAGCTGCTCTGGCGCGTCGCCGAGCGCAGCCCGCTCGTCGTGGCGATCGAGGACCTCCAGCTCATCGACGCCGACAGCGTGGCGCTCCTGCTCGAGGTCACGCGCCCGCCCGACGCGCCCGCGATGATGTTCCTCGGCAGCTACCGGACCGAGGACGTCGCCGCGAGCGCGCCGCTCCGCGCGCTGCTCGACGGGATGGGGGTCGCGTTTCCGGCCCCCGCCGCGGCCGAGCCCGCCTCGCTCGACCTCGATCGGGCCCCGCCGCCGCGCCGGGACGGCGAGCTGCGCCAGATCGAGGTCGGGCCGCTCTTGCCGCTCGAGGCGGAGGAGCTCGCGCTCGCGCTCCTCTTCGCGCGCGACGAGGGCACCCGCGCGCGGGCGGACGCCATCGCCCGCGCCTCCGGGGGCAACCCGCGGCTGCTCGGCGAGCTCGTCCGCGACGCGCAGGAGCCGGCGGGCGACACGGGCGCGCGGGGCGACGCCGCGTGGGAGCGGGCGCTCGGGGCGCGCCTCCACCGCTTGCCGGAGCAGGCGCTCCGGCTGCTCGAGGTGGTCGCCGTCGCCGGGGAGCCGATCGACGCGGCGGTCGCCGCGCGCGCGGCGAAGCTCGACGGCGAGGAGCGCGCCCCGGCGATGGCGCTCCTTCGCGCCGAGGATCTGGTCGTCGCGCGGCCCGCCGGCGAGGGCGAGCTCGTCGAGGCGTCGCACGACCTCGTGCGCGCGTCCGTGGTCGGCCGGCTCGGTCCGGAGCAGCTCGCGGGGCGGCACCGGCGGCTCGCGCGGGCGCTCGAGGCGCTCGGGACGGCGGACGCCGAGACGCTGTCGCGGCACTGGCTCGGCGCGGGCGACGGGGCGCGCGCGGGGCGGCTCGCGGCGGTCGCGGCCGAGCAGGCGGCCGAGGCGCTCGCGTTCGAGCGGGCGGCGCGGCTCTACGAGCTCGCTCTCGGCCTGCTCCCGCGCGGCGTGGATCTCCCGGAGGCGGAGCGGCGCGCGCTCGAGGTGCGGAGCGCCGACGCCCTCGTCAACGCGGGCAAGGGCGCGGAGGCGGCGCGGCTCTACGCGGCGGCTGCGGAGGGGGACGACAGCGCGCGGTCGCTCGATCTCCGCCGCCGCGCCGCGGAGCAGTACCTGCGGAGCGGGCACATCGACGAGGGGCTGGAGCACGTGCGCGCCGTGCTGGCGGCGGTCGGCCTGTCGTTCCCGGAGACGCCGCGGCGCGCGCTCGTCGCGCTGCTCCTGCACCGGGCGGAGCTGCGCCTCCGGGGCCTGCGGTTCCGCGAGCGGCCCGAGGCGGAGGTGCGCCCGGAGGATCTCGCGCGCATCGACGCCTGCTGGACGGTGACGGTGGGCCTGTCGGCGGTCGACATGGTCCGCTCGGCCGAGTTCTCGGCGCGCGCCCTGCTGCTCGCGCTGCGCGCCGGCGAGCCGTACCGCATCGGCCGCGCGCTCGCGTTCGAGGCCTCGTCCGCGTGCATGATCGGGTCGCCGGGCCGGGCGCGCGCGGAGGAGCTCGTCGCCGCGGTGCGCGCGCTCGCGGAGCGGCTCGACAGCCCGCACCTCCTCGGCCTGTCGATGATGGTGTCGGGCATGCTCGAGGCGTTCACGGCGGGCCGCTGGAGGGCGGCGTCCGACTGGTACGAGCGGGCGGACGAGATCTTGCGCGACCGGTGCGCCGGCGTCGCCTGGGAGCTCGTGACGACGCAGCTGATGACGTCGTGGATGCGGTACTACCGCGGGCAGATCGACGCGCTCGCGCGGACGATGCCGGCGGTGCTCCGGGGGGCCGAGCAGCGGGGCGATCGCTACGCGGCGGCGATCTTCGGCGCGCAGGCGGCGTGGGTCTCGCTCGCGTCGGACGACGTGGCGGGCGCGCGCAGCGCGGTCGCGGGGGCGCTGTCGAGGTGGACGACGTCGGGGTTCCACCTCGAGCATTTCGTGGGGCTGCTCGGCGAGACCTACGTCGACCGTTACGCCGGCCGCGCCGGCGCGGCGCTGAGGCGGCTCGCGGAGGCGTGGCCGAAGATCGAGGGCTCGATGCTGCTGATGATGCAGAACAGCCGGGTGATGGCGCACGTGGAGCGCGCGAGCACGGCGCTGGCTGCGGCCGAGGGCGCGGCCGAGCCCGAGCCGCTGATCCAGGCGGCGCTGCGGGACGCGGCCGCGCTCGCCCGGGAGAGGACGGCGTGGTCCGACCCGTTCGTGCCGCTCCTCCGGGCGGGCGCCGCGGAGCTGCGCGGCGAGCGGGACGAGGCGATCGCGCAGCTGGAGGCGGCGGCGGCCGGGTTCGACGCGGCGGACATGCCGCTCTACGCCGCGGCGGCGCGGCGTCAGGCGGGCGAGCTGCTCGGCGGCGAGAAGGGGCTGCAGCGGATCCTCGTGGCGGACGCGGTGATGGCGCGGGAGCGGATCAAGAGCCCGGCGCGGTGGGCGGCGATGCTGGTGCCGGGGTTCGGGCGGAGGTAGCGCCGGGGGGCCGAGGAGGATCGTCCGTCATGACCGCGCGTGGGAGCCTGCCGGAGTCTCCGTCGATCGTCCTGATCACGGGGCTCATGGCCTCTGGAAAGTCGACGGTCGCCCAGCGGCTGGCCGAGCGGCTGCCGAGGAGCGTGCATCTGCGGGGCGACGTGTTTCGCCGCATGATCGTCGGTGGCCGCGCCGAGATGGGCTTCGAGCTCTCCGAGGAGGCCGAGGGGCAGCTGCGGCTCCGGTACCGCATCGCGGCGGCGGCGGCGGACCTGTATCTCGAGGCCGGGTTCACCGTCGTCCACCAGGACATCATCCTGGGCGCTGGGCTCGTCGAGGTGGTGCGGAGCTACGCGCATCGTCCTCTGCACGTGGTGGTCCTCTGCCCGCGTCCCGCCGTTGTCGCGGCGCGGGAGGCGGGTCGAGCGAAGCGCGGGTATCGGGACGCCTCGGCGGTCCTCGATTTCGACCGCGTATTGCGCGAGGAGACGCCGCGGCTGGGCCTCTGGCTGGACACATCGGATCTCACGGTCGAGGAGACGGTGGACGAGATCCTGGGGCGCCTGGGGGATGCGCGCGTGGACGGTGCGGGCAGCTCGTAGCAAGGCGGGCGGACTGGACCGCAATGGCGCGGGCGCTGTGGGACAAGAGAGGGGCTCGTCTCTCAGTCCGAGCTGCTGCCCGGCAGCGGTCCGAAGCGCTTTTCGTACTCCGCGAGCCGAGCGGCGAGCCGCTTCGCCTCGTCGCTGGCGGCGCGGGCTTGCTCTTCGGCGGCGCGGGCTTGCTCTTCGGCGGTCGGCAGTATGCGCCCCTGGGCATCGAGCCAGCGCAGCCAGCCGGCCTCGAGGCCGAGATAGGTGCCGTGGCGTACCCCGAGCCGCAGGCCGAGGCAGGCGCTCACGACGTCGCCGTTCGCCTCGGGGGGCACCGGCGCGTAGGACCGCGTGGCCCGATCGAGCGCGTAGGCCTCGAGCGCGCCCGAGAACGGATCGAACAGGTAATACTCCGGCACGTGCAGGAGCTTCGCGTAGACGCGCATCTTCTCGCCGCGATCGACGGCTTCGGTGCTCTCGGAGAGCAGCTCGATCACCACGTCGGGCGTCCTCCCGTCCTCCTGCCAGACGACCCATGATTTGCGCTCGCGTCGGTTTGTGTCGAGCACGACGAACACGTCGGGGCCGCGGAAGTCGTTCTTCTTCGCCTGCAGCTCGCTGAAGTAGATGGCCATGTTGCCGGCGACGTACACGTCGTCGCGGTCGTGCCAGAAGAGCTTCAGCACCTCGATGAGCATGTCCATCTGTGCGCGGTGGCGCTCGGACTCCATCGGCTCTCCATCGTCGTACGGGAGCTCGTCCTCGCCGGGCGGGGGAATCGGGATGGGAGAGTTCTCGCTCTGGAAGGGCATACGTCGCTCCGGACCGCAGCCTACCGCGTCGCGCCCGCGAGCGCAGCCGGCCGGTCAGCTCGGGAGTGCCCCCCCGCGCGCCTCCCCCTCTCCGCGCACCGCCAGCACGACCTCGTGCGCCTCCGTCTTCCCCGGGATCTCCCACCGCTCGATCATCCGCCGGATCGCCGCCTCCGGCACCGCCGCCTCCCGCGCCCGGTTCTGCGCGAGCAGCACTGTCCGAGGCACCTCCACGTAGACCACGCGGATCCTCGCCCCGTAGTCCGCCGCCATCTGCAGCACGGGCCCGCGCCGCTGCCGCGACAGGTTCGTCGCGTTCCACACGAACCGCTCCCCGCGCCGGAGGTGCTCCTTCGCCCGCTCGCGCGCCGCCTGGACCACCTGTCCCTGGGTGTCGGTCGGATCGACCTCCAGCTCGCTCCGCAGCGCGTCCAGCGAGACGACCGGCCAGTCGGCGAAGTGGCTCCGGACATACGTGTCCTTCCCGGCGCCCGGCAGCCCGCTCATCACCACGACCTCGGCGCGCGTGTCGTCATAGACCTCCACGTCCGGGTGGCGCCCTCCGGCGGGGTCGGAGCGGAAGTACACGAATCGCGTGTGATCCGAGGCGAAGGCGCGCGGCCCCCGGTAACACCCCTCCTCGCGGCAGAACTCGCGGAAGAGCTCGATATTGTCCACCACGCGGCCCATGTCCGCGCAGACGCGCCCCCGGATGTCGGCCTCGGCCACGAGCGCGAGCAAATCGCAGCGCGCGTGGAGGCTGATCTCGGCGGCCACGCGCTGCGCGTCGCCCCGCTCGATGAGGTAGAACGGGATCTGGTGGTAGCGCACGAGCGCGCACACGTGCTCGCGCAGCGCGAACGGCGCGCCGAGCTCCCAGAGCAGGCGGCGCGCGAGCAGCTCCCCCGCGCGCGAGTGGCCCTTGGCCGTGATCCGACCGCCCTCCTCGCGCGTGGTCGCCGGCTTCGCCACGTCGTGGAGCAGGCACGCGAGGTATACGACGCGCTGCTCCTCCGCCGGCAGCGCCCGCCACTCGGGCAGCCCGAGGAGCGTCTCCAGCACCATGCGGGTGTGAATCCAGACGTTGCCCTCGGCGTGGTGGATCGGGTCCTGCGGGCAGCCCTCGAGCGCGCGGACCCAGTCGAAGATCTGGAGCTCGTCCCAGGGGACACGCGCCGGATCGGGCGTGAGGAGATCGAGGAGCGAGGACGCAGCGGACATGGTGGAGCACCCCCTGGCGAGCGCGCTGGACGCGGGCGCGCAGCGCGCGAGGACCGTAGCATGTCCGCGCCTTTCGGCCGGTGCTACCCTGGCGCCGTCATGTCCGCCAAATACCCGCGCTCGTTCCACCTTCCGTGGTCGCCCGGCGGCACGTCCGACGACAAGAGGATGGCCGACGTGTCGGGCCTGCTCGGCGTGGAGATCGTCATCACCGAGAAGTGCGACGGGAGCAACCTCACGTACACGCGGAAGAGCGTCTTCTCGCGCTCGCACTCGGGCCCTCCGTCCCACCCGAGCTTCGACCTCGCGAAGGCCACCCACGCGCGCATCGCTCACCTGCTCTCGGAGGGCACGTCGGTCTTCTGCGAGTATTGCTATGCGGTCCACTCCATCGAGTACGAGGCGCTGCCGGGCTATTCGCTGGTCTTCGGCGTGCGCGACGACGCGCGGGGGCTCTTCTGGGAGTGGGACATGGTCGTGGCCCAGGCGAACGATCTGGGGCTGCCCACCGTGCCTGTCCTGTTCCGGGGCCGCGTCGAGGGCGAGGGCGAGCTCGAGGCGCTGACGAGCGCGCTCGCGCGCGAGCCTTCGGCCTTCGGCGGCCCGCGCGAGGGGGTGGTGGTGCGGGTCGCGGGCGAGTTCCCGGACGCGGCGTTCCAGCGGTGCCTCGCCAAGTGGGTGCGGCGCGGGCACGTGCAGACGGACGAGCACTGGATGCACCAGGAGATCCGGCCGCAGCGGCTCGCGGCGGGGCCGGCGGGAGGACCGCCGCCCTAGCTAGGCCGCCGGCGCGGCTACCGCCGTGAGGCCAGCGCCGCGAGCCGCGCGCAGAGCCGCTCGCGGAGCGGGCCGTAGGTCGCGCGGTACGGCTCCCAGTCGAGGCGCTCGTCCGCGAGGATCTCGCGCCAGTACGGGGTCGCGGCGCCGTAGTCGTGGATGGCGCCGGTCTCGACGATCTGCACGGCGAAGAGCGGCACCCGGAGCGCGTGGAAGAGCTTCTTCTTCGAGGCCTCCGGCGCCTCGTCGAAGCGGGCGCCGGCCTTCTTGAAGTCGGACGCGGAGCGGCTCGCGGCCGACGCGGCGAGCTTCTTCCGGTCGAGCTTGAACGGGAAGGGCGGCCTCGCCTCCTTGAGCCGGTGCTCGGGCGATAGGAACAGGCACTCCAGCGCGAAGACGCTGTGCTCGGCGATGGCGTCGCGGAAGGTGTCGAGGCCGTGGACGACCACGTTGACGCCGGGCGAGAAGGCGAGGTCCTGCTTCGCGTCGCGCCGCGTGAGGACGGCGACGAAATCCTCGTCGGACGCCGCGGTCGCGGTGCCGTACACGCGCGATCCCGTGCGGAACACGCTGTGGACCTCGCCGTCGTTGCGGCCGAGGACCCGGAGCACGGTCGAGAGGCTCATGGCCGAGGCACGCCGGCGGGCTCGCTCATTGCTCCACGAGAACGAGATCTCCCGCCCGGCGCGGCGCGACCTCGTAGGTCTCCTCGTACTGCGCGGCGAGGCCGGTCACCTCGATGGCCAGGCCGACCTCGAGCGAGGCGGTGTCGATGACGGGCTGGCCGTCCACGATATGCACGTAGACCTGGGTCTCGCCCGAGCCGTCGTCGATGTACACCTGGAAGCCGTAGGGCTGCTCGTCCTCCACGGCCGTGGTCACGCTGCCGCGCACGCGGACCAGCAGCCCCTCGACGGGCTCTCCGACGTCGCCGGTCATCACGTCCTTCGGCTCGATGGATCCGGTCCCATCGAGCACCGTGACCGAGGCCGCCGCGGCGTTGAGCACCGTCTGCTCGGCCGTCTGCCCGAGCTGCCCCGTGACGCGCACCCGGGCATCGAGGCCGAAATCGAGCGCGTCCGGCAGGCTCACGTAGATGCCCCCGGTGGCGTCCTGGAGGGCGAAGCCCTGCTCGTCGGTCGCCGAGTTGAAGGTGCCGGGCGCGACGGTCGCGAAGCCCTCGACCGTCGCCGTCGAGCCCTCGGCCAGGGCGCGGGCTTCGGCGACGGTGACCACGGCCTCCTGGTCCGGAGCGGGGGACTCTCCGCTGGAGCTGCAGGCTGTCGTCGCGAGGAGGCTCGTGACGGCGATCGAGGCGAGGTTGCAGCTGGTAAGGTGTCGACGCATTCCCAGCTTCCTACCGTTGCTGGGTTCAGGGGACAAGACATCGCCCCATCGATGACTTACCCACACATTCGATCGCTTACCTACGCATCTGCCCCGTCAGTCCGAGCAGCCGACCGATCGCATCGTGGGCGGCTCGAGCCTCCATGTCGTCCCCGAGGGCGACAGCGTGGCGTTGGCAAGCTCGGCAGCCGTGGCGGCCTCTCCCGTCCTCGTCCGGCGTGCGCGTGCTCCTGCGGTTTCTCTCGCGTTCCGCCCCCGAGGCCTCGACGTCCCCCGCGCGCGGCAGGAGAATCTCCCGGTGAGCCGCCTTGCCGTCTCCTGGCTTTCTTCTCTCGCCGTCCTCGTCGCCGGATGCCACCCCGGCGGCGGCTCGCGCAATGACGACGGGCTCCGGGCCCGGCTGGCGCGCGGCTGCAGGAGCGAGCCCGAGTGCCTCGTGCTGGAGCTCGAGGCGCGGGCCCGCGTCGACCGGTGCGCGTCGTTCTGCGAGGGCGCCGAGGCCGATCTGCGGGCCGCGAGCGCCCTCGTCGCCCGCTACCGGCGGGAGCGCGAGGCGCGCCAGGCGCGGATCGAGGCGCAGCGTCAGGCCGACGAGGCCGCGGAGGCCGAGCGCCGCCGCGCCGAGCTCGAGGCCGCCGAGGAGGCGCGCCGGCAAGAGGAGGCGGCCCACGCCGCCGAGCTCGAGCTCGCCGCGAGCGAGCTCGCCTGCGCCCAGCAGGGCGACGCCGCGGCCTGCGACGCGCTCCTCCGCCACCTCGCCGGCGCCGCCCCGCGCGACGAGCGCGCGGCCCAGGTGCGCGCGTCGCTCGTGAAGGGCCGGCGGCTGCTCGCCGAGCGCGAGGCTGCGATGGCGGCCGAGGAGCAGCGCGAGGCCGAAGGCGCGCCCGCCCCCGCGCGACGGGGCGGCGGCCCGTCTGCGCCGGCGCGACCGCGGCCGGCGTCCGAGGGCCGCGTCTGCTGCTGCGACGGCACGCTGTCGCCGACCTGCACCTACGTGAAGCGGGGTTGCTGCTCCCACCACGGCGGCGTCTGCGCGTGCCCCTAGTCGCGGGCAGAGTCCCGCCAGGATGTTCCCTCGGAGGGCTAGGAGCCGTGAGCCGCGGAACGTCACCAGATGCGCGTCGTGGACCACGCGGTCACGGCGTTCAGGATTTCCGCTGCCGCTCGATCTCGGCGCGCAGGCGCTGCTCCTGCGCGCGCAGCTCAGGCGTGAACTCCTCGCCGAAGTCCTCTGCCTCGAAGATCGGTCGAATCTCGAGCACCCATTCCCCGCTGGGCATGTAGTCGGCGCAGCGCCTGGCCCACTCGACCGCCTCGTCCAGCGACTTTACCTGCCAGATCCAATATCCGCCGACGAGCTCCTTGGTCTCGGCGAAGGGACCGTCGATGAGCGTCTTCTTGCCGCCCGAGATGTGCAGGCGCTTGCCTTTGCTGCTCGGGTGTAGCCCCTCTCCGGCGAGCATGACACCGGCCTCGACGAGCTCCTCTTTGAACTTGCCCATCTCGGCGATGACCTTCTCGTCCGGCATCATCCCCGCCTCGGACTCTCTCGTGGCCTTGACGAACACCATGACTTTCATCGCGCTCTTCTACCTGGTTTGAGGCTGCTTCGTCAGGACGACATGGGTGGCGTGGTCCGTGGAGGCGTGCTCCGTGCACCTGTAGCCGAGGCTCACCGTATCGATGCCGGCGAGGAGGTGCTCGCCCCGGCCGAGGAGCACGGGGGCGATCACGAGGTGGATCTCGTCGAGCAGCCCGGCGGTGAGGTACTGGCGAACGGTGGCGACTCCACCGCCGAGTCGGACATCCTTGCCCTGGGCCGCCTCCTTCGCGCGCTCCAGCGCGGCATGGATGCCATCGGTCACGAAGTAGAAGGTCGTCCCGCCCTCCATCGTGATGGGCGCACGAGCATGGTGCGTAAGCACGAAGACGGGTACGTGGTAGGGCGGGTTCTTGCCCCACCATCCCTTCCAGCTGTCGTCGGACCAGGGGCCCCGCTCCGGCCCGAACATGTTGCGGCCCATGATCCAGGCGCCGACGTTCTCGAAGCCGCGCGCGGCGAAGTCGTCGTCGACGCCTTCTCGGCCGACCCGGTCACCGATCAGCGATCCAGCGAAGTCGGCGCTCATTCTCTGGAACGTCTTCGTGCCGAGGACCCACTGGTGCAGCGCCATCCCTCCGACGCCCATCGGATTGGCCAGATCTTGGGCGGGACCGGCGCCATGCCCATCGATGGAGATTGCAAATGCATTTACCCGAAGCCTCGACATGAGCCTGACCCCTTTCGGCACAGGCATCGCCTGCGCCCCTTCTGACCACGGTTCTTCTGACGTGGCGACGAACGAGCCCCGGCCGGATCGACACGCCGACGAGCTTTTCTTTCGCCGGGCGGTCGTCACATGAAAGCACTGTCCTTTCAAGGATTTAGGGGGCCAGGCGGCGGACCGCCGCTCCCTCGACCGCGAGCGTCGTGGAGCGGCAGAGGCCGCGGTGGGGCGGGCTCGCACCACCGCGGCACCCGCGCCTGCCCCAGCCGCCCTGCGCGCACCCAGGCGGGCTCTGCGCCTGCCCCTGCATGCCCGCCAACACGCGCAGTCGCGGCGCTCCTGTGAACCTGGTGTTTCCTTGATGTTCTACGTACCGTTCTGGCTCGCCGCCGCGGGCGGCGTCTCTGCGCTTCGTCTCCGCGCTCCCAGGAGGGTCCATGGCCGTCGCCGACTCGCAGTCCGCTCATCCCCAGAAGACCGATCATTCTCCCGAGGCCGTCGAGCGGCGGGTGGCGGACGCCCTCGCCGCGCTGTCGCTCGAGCAGAAGGTCCGCCTGCTGACCGGCGCCGACTTCTGGAGCACCTACCCCGAGCCCTCCATCGGCCTGCGCCGCATGGTCGTCTCGGATGGCCCGGTCGGCGTGCGCGGCGAGCACTGGGACGAGCGCGACCCGTCGGTGAGCCTCCCCTCCGCCACCGCCCTCGCCGCCACCTGGGACGAGGCCCTGATCGAGCGCCTCGGCGCCCTCCTGGCCTCCGAGGCGCGGCGCAAGGGCGTCGACGTCGTCCTGGGGCCGACGGTCAACCTGCACCGCAGCCCGCTCGGCGGCAGGCATTTCGAGTGCTTCTCCGAGGATCCGCTGCTCACCGGCCGGATCGGCGCGGCCTACGTCCGCGGGCTGCAGGCCCACGGCGTCGGCGCCACCCCCAAGCACTACGTCGCCAACGACTCCGAGACCGAGCGGTTCACCGTCGACGTCCGCGTCGACCAGCGCACGCTGCGCGAGCTCTACCTCGCGCCGTTCGAGCGGATGATCGCCGGCGCGCGCGCGTGGCTCGTGATGGCCTCGTACAACGCGGTCAACGGGACCACCATGACCGAGAACGCCCTGCTCGATTCGCCGCTCAAGGACGAGTGGGGCTTCGACGGCGTCGTGGTCTCGGACTGGTTCGCGACCCGCTCCACCGAGGCCGCCGGCCGCGCGGCCATGGACCTCGCCATGCCAGGCCCGGAAGGGCCGTGGGGCCAGGCGCTCGTCGCCGCCGTCCGGAGCGGCGCCGTGCCCGAGCAGGCCATCGACGACAAGGTCCGCCGCCTGCTCCGGCTCGCCGCCCGGGTCGGCGCCCTCGAGGGCGTCGCGCCGGCCGCGCCCGCGCCGGCCCAGCTCCCCGCCGCCGAGGCCGCCCGCCTCGCCCGCGAGACCGCCGCGGCCGGCATGGTGCTCGCGCGCAACCACGGCGACGCGCTCCCCCTCGACGCGGCCAGCCTCCGGCGCGTCGCCGTGATCGGCCCGAACGCCGCGCAGGGCCGGATCCAGGGCGGCGGCAGCGCCAGCGTGCACCCGCACTACGCGGTCTCGCCGCTCGACGGGCTGCGCGCCGCGCTCGGCCAGCGCGCCGAGGTGCTCCACGCCGTCGGCGCCCGCATCCACGAAGGCCTCGTGCCCGTGGCCGGAGACCAGGTGGTCGACCCCGCGACCGGCGAGAACGGCGTGCGCGTGCGGCTCCTCGACGCGAAGGGCAACGTCGTGCACGAGGAGCATCGCGGCGTGGGGCGCCTCACGTTCATCGGGGACGAGCGCGCGAAGCGGGCCGCGACCATCGAGGTGACGGCGCGGTTCCGCGCCGCCGAGGCCGGCCGTTACCGGATCGGCGTGGCCGGGGTGGGCGCCTACCGCCTCACCGGCGGCGGGCAGGTCCTCGTCGACGAGGCGATCGCGCCGGACAAGGACGACCTCGCCGCGGCCCTGCTCGCCCCGCCGCACCGGGCGGCCGAGCTGTCCCTCGCCGCCGGCCAGGAGCTCGACCTCGCCCTCACGCACTCGGTCCAGCCGGGCGCGATCGCGGTGGCGTTCTCCCTCGGCGTCGAGGTGCCCGCGCCGTCCGACGACGAGGAGCTCGCGCGCGCCGTGGAGCTCGCGCGCTCGTCCGACGTGGCGATCGTGGTCGTCGGCACCACCGAGGCGATCGAGAGCGAGGGCTTCGACCGGAGCACGCTCGCGCTCCCCGGCCGTCAGGACGCGCTGATCAGCGCCGTCGCGGCGGTGAACCCGCGGACCATGGTCCTGGTGAACTCGGGCGGGCCGGTGGCCATGCCCTGGCGCGACGAGGCGGCCGCGGTGCTCCTCACGTGGTTCCCGGGCCAGGAGTTCGGGAGCGCCGTCGCCGACGTGCTGCTCGGCGCCGTGGAGCCCGGTGGCCGCCTGCCCACGACGTGGCCGTCGCGCCAGGAGGACGTGCCCGTGCTGTCGACGACGCCCGAGAACGGCAAGCTGATCTACGCCGAGGGGCTGAACATCGGGTACCGGGCCTGGGCCCGCGCCGGCGTCGCCCCGGCCTACCCGTTCGGGCACGGCCTGGGCTACACGCGCTGGGAGATCCTCGGGATCGACGCGCCGCCGAGCGTCGCCGCGGGCGAGGCGGTCGAGGCGCGGGTGCAGGTGCGCAACGTCGGGCCCCGCCGCGGCCGCCACGTGATCCAGCTCTACCTGTCGCGGCCGGGCTCCGAGGTCGAGCGCCCCGTGCTCTGGCTGGCCGGCTTCGCCCCCGTCGAGGCCGAGCCCGATCAGACGGTCGAGGTCGCCGTCACCGTCGAGCCGCGGGCCTTCGCGCACTGGGCGGCGGGCCGCTGGCAGGTCGAGCCCGGCGTGTTCACGCTGCACGCGGGGCACTCGGCCACCGTCCTGACGCGGCAGACCGCGGTGAACGTGGACGCCTGAGCGCGCGCCGCCCGCGGATCACCCCTCCGCGTCGTCGTCGTCGCCGGCGATCTCGTCGGTCGTCGAGCGCCGGCCGAGCCAGCGGCGGAGCTGGGTCCGGTGCACGCCCAGCGCGCGGGCCGTGCGCGCCACGTTCCCGCCCTCGCGGCGCAGCACCTCCTCGATGACCTCGTCGGCGGGCAGCGACGCCGCCCGCCGCGCCGGCCGCTCGCCGGCCGGGGGCAGCGACGACCGCCGGCCCCGGTCCGAGGGGTGCTCCGAGCTGCCCGTCTGCGGCGGGGCGAAGGCTTGCCCCGCCGAGGGCGACAGGTGCCGCGCCTGGACCACCGCGCTCTTCTCGATCTGCGCCTCCTGCGCCGCCGCGCGGATCTCGGCCATCAGCTCCCGCACGTTTCCGGGCCACGCCCGCACGAGGCACGCCTCGATGAGCGACGCGTGGGCCACGGGCGGCGCGCCCGCGTTGCCGCGCTCGACGGCGGCGCCCGCGCTCCGCAGCGCCGCGTCCACGAGCCACGGGACCTCCTCGGGCCGCTCGTGCAGCCGCGGGATGCGGACCGCCGGCTGCGCGATGCGGAAGAAGAGATCCTCGCGCAGCTTCCCTGCGGCCACCTGCGCGCGCAGGTCCTTGTGGGTCGCCGACACGAGCGCGAAGTCCACCTGCACCGGCCGCGAGGCGCCGAGCGGGATCACCTCCTTCGCCTCGAGCGCGCGGAGGAGCTTCGCCTGCACCCCGAGATCGAGCTCGGCCACCTCGTCGAGGAAGAGGACCCCGCCGTGGGCGGCTTGCACGTACCCCTCGGAGTCGGCCGCGGCGCCCGAGTACGCCCCCCTGCGCGCGCCGAAGAGGAGCCGCTCGGCGAGGCCGTCGGGGATGGCGGCGCAGTTCACGGGGACGAACGGCCCTCCGCGGCGCGGGCCGAGGGCGTGGAAGGCGCGCGCCGCGTGCTCCTTGCCGGTCCCGCTCTCGCCGGTGATGTGCAGCGCGGTCCCGAAGCGCGCCGCGCGATCGATCGCGTCCCACGCGCGGGCGAGGGTCGGCCCGAGGATCGTGCCCCCGGCCGTGGAGATCCCCGCCCGGAACGGCTCCACGTCGGCCTGGATCACGAACACCGACGAGCCGGTGCGCACGATGCGCAGCTCGCCGCCCGCGCGCGCCCCGGTCAGCGGGACGCCGTCGAGCGACGTTCCGTTCCGGCTATCGAGGTCTTCGACCTCCCACTGGCCCTGGTTCCAGCGCACGCGCGCGTGTCTGCGCGACATCCTCAGGTCGTCGAGGGGGACGCCTCCGACCTCGCCGCGCCCGAGCTCGAGCTCGCCGTCCTTGAGCGGGAGGACGTCGCAGCGAGGGCAATCCACGGAGAAGACGAGCACCAGCCCAGGCGTCGGCCTCCTGGAACGCAGGCGTTCCGAGGCCGTTCCGAGCGAATCGTCCAGGGTTGTCCTGGGTGCAGTGGTGGACACCACGTCGCCGTCGAGTGTAGCGCGGACCCGCAGCGATGAGGAACCTCCTGATGGGAATCGTCCTCGGGACACGTTGTCCGACAGCGTAGAGCCCTTCCTACCGGAGAGCGCCCACAGGGCACGTCGTCCGACAGCGCAGCGCTCTCCCCACCGAGGAGCGGCCCCGGGGCGGGGCGTCCAACAGCATAGGAATCTTCTTGATGAGGCCGCCCTGGAGACGGCTTCCCGGCCGGCGCTTTGACGTGTGCCGGCGGCGGGCCTGCCCGGTTGCCGGTGATGAGGAGTCGCGGGCAGCGCGCTGTCGCAGGGATCGAGTCGATGATCCCGGGATCGAAGCCCTGGAGATGGCCGGGCAGGGGGCCTCGCTCCCTCTTGCAATGTTCCGGTGCAAATTGCCCCAGCGTGACCGATGCGCATGGCCGATTCCCCGCGAAAAATAAGGATTCTTGCTTTATTTGCCGCGAAAGGTCGCGGCCGAGGGCCGAGCTCGCCGCGGGGGGCGCGGGCGAGGGGGCATTGGCCGGGGGTTTCGTCGATGCAGCGAAGGCTGAGGCCGGGGAACGGGGGATGGTTCGCCGCTTGCTTTCGTGGATGTCGACCCATGAACGGCGAGCACCGAGTCCCCGGCCAGAGCAGAGCGTTCGCCAGAAGAGGCGATGCGAGCACGGGGGGTGTCTCGTCCTGCGTCCGCGGGCTGCCGACGCGGGAGCGCGCCGTGGGCGAGGTCCTCGCCGGCAAGTACCAGATCGTGGGCCGGCTGGGCGCCGGCGGCATGGGCACCGTGTGGCGGGCGCGCAGCTTGTGGCTCGACGTCGACGTGGCGATCAAGGTGCTCCACGAGGAGCAGTTCGACGCGCACGCCGCAGAGCGCCTGCTCCGGGAGGCGCGCGCGACGGCGAGGCTCGGGCACCCGGCGATCGTGCGCGTGTTCGATTTCGGCGAGACCGACTCGGGCGAGCCGTTCCTGGTGATGGAGCTCCTCGAGGGCACGTCGCTCTCGAACTGGCTGGAGGCGAACGGCCGGATGCCGGCGGAGCAGGCGGTCCAGATGCTCTTGCCGGTGGCGTGCGCCCTCGCGGCGGCGCACGCGCAGAGCATCGTTCATCGCGACATCAAGCCTGCCAATATCCTCGTCGTGCCCGACGGGGCGGGCGGCCATGTGCCGAAGGTGGTCGATTTCGGCATTGCCAAGCTGGCCAACGCGGTGAGCCCCGCGATCACGCAACGGGGGATGATCGTCGGCAGCCCCGAGTACATGTCGCCGGAGCAGGCCGACGGCCAGCTGGAGGTCGGGGAGCAGACGGACGTCTGGGCGTTCAGCGTGGTGCTGTACGAGCTCATCACCGGGCAGCGGCCGTTCACCGGGGAGAGCCTCGGCGCGGTGATCTCGGCCATCTTCAGCAAGGAGCCGGCGCCGACGACGCAGCTCGGCGCCGGCGACGAGGAGCTCTGGTCGATCCTCCGCCGGGGTCTGGCCAAGTCGCCGGCCGAGCGGTGGCCCAACATGCGGTCGCTGGGCCGCGCGCTGGCGTCCTGGGCCGTCGAGCGCGGGGTCACGGCGGACGTGGCGGGCACGTCGCTCGCGCACCAGTGGCTCGCGCGGGGGCCGGAGTCGCCGCTCACCGCCGAGCGGCCCGCTCCGGTGTTGGCGACGACCGGCGTCGCCGGCGCCGTGTCCGGGCCGAAGGCGGCGGCGCCGCGCCTGCCCGGCGCGGGGAAGACGCTCGTCGCGTCGCCGGCCGCGGCGGCCACGCCTGCCGGGCGCCGGGGCGGCACCATCAGGATGCCCGAGGCCCTGCGCGGCGCGCCGATGGGGCTCGCGCCCCCGCTGCGGCTCCAGAAGGCGCTGCTGGTCGGGGTGCTCGCCGCCTTCGTCGCGCCGGTGGTCGTCGTGATGGGTCTGAGCCTGCGGGGCGGAAGCGCGGGCGCGGGCGCCGCGCGGCCGGCGGTCGCGGCCGCAGCGCCGGTCCTCGAGCCGGGCGCTGCCTTGGCGCTGCCGGGGGCGACGCCGGCCGCGCCTCCCGCCGACGTCGTGCCTGCCGAGGGCGGGGGGCCGCGCGCGAGCGCCCTCGACGCGGCCGCGCGGGGCGCGCCGGCAGGCAAGCCGCCCGCGCAGCCGGCCGAGCCGGCGGATCCCTGGGACGATCCGGCCGATCCGTGGGGCGAGCCGGCCGATCCGTGGGACGAGATCGCGCCGTCCTCGGCGCCGGCCGAGCCGCCCGTCCAGCGCGTCGAGGCGCGCCCGCAGCGGGACGAGGCGCGCCCGCAGCGGGCCGAGCCGCGCGTGCAGCGGACCGAGCCGCCGCGTCCGGCGCCTGCGTCCACGTCCATGCCGCTGCCGGCGGCGCCTGATTTCTGAGGTGATCATGCGCAATCGTGGGGTGAAGTTCCGCGCCATCCGCGCCTCGGGCGACCTGCTGCTCCTGCTGGTCGCGCTCGCTGCGGCCCCGCTTGGAGCGGGCGGCTGCTCCGCGCTCATCGGCGCCGAGCTGTCCGACAAGGACGAACCGACCGAGGACGCCGCGGTGCGAGAGGATCAGGCCGGCGACGGGAGCGGCGGTGGCGATCTGAGCAGGAGCGGCGGCACGAGCGCGAGCGGCGCCGGGAGCACCGGCGGTCCCGAGGGCGCGACGAGCAGCGCGAGCGGCGGCGGCGAGAGCGCGAGCAGCGGGAGCGGCGCGGGCGCGAGCGGCGGCGGCGGCGCGGGCGAAAGCAGCGGGAGCGGCGCGGGCGCAAGCAGCAGCGGGAGCGGCGCGGGAGAAAGCAGCGGCGGCGCGGGCGCAAGCAGCGGGAGCGGCGCGGGCGCAAGCAGCGGGAGCGGCGCGGGCGCAAGCAGCGGGAGCGGCGCGGGCGCAAGCAGCGGGAGCGGCGCGGGCGCAAGCAGCGGGAGCGGCGCGGGCGCAAGCAGCGGGAGCGGCGCGGGCGCAAGCAGCGGGAGCGGCCCGGGCGCAAGTAGCGGGAGCGGCCCGGGCCCGAGCGGCGGCGGCCCGGGCGAAAGCAGCGGCGGCCCGGGCCCGAGCGGCGGCGGCCCGGGCCCGAGCGGCGGCGGCGGTGCGAGCAGCGGCGGCGATGGTGCGAGCAGCGGGAGCGGCAGCGGCGCTGGCGGTGCGAGCAGCGGGAGCGGCGAGGGAGGCGGCGCGAGCAGCGGCAGCTCGGGCGGCGAAGCGCACTGCAATGGCCATTTCGCCGATTGCGACGGGGACGCGGCGCACCATTGCGAGACCAACCTATGGAACAACGACAATCACTGCGGCGCTTGCGACAACCGATGTCCGGACGGCACGGACTGCCAGCAGGGGGAGTGTCGATGAGGGCGCGATCTCCTGCGCGATCCGGGCGGACGCTCGCCTCTGTCGCCGCGGCGCTGCTCCTCGCCGCAGCCCCGCTCCCCGCGGCGGCGCAGGGCACGGGGGACGTGACTGCGGCGCGCGTGCTGTTCGTCCAGGGGGCGAAGTTCGCCCGGGAGGGGCGGTGGGAGGAGGCGCGGGCGCTGTACACCCGGTCGCTGGAGATCAAGGCGACGCCCCTCACGCGGTACAGCCTCGGCGTCGCGCAGAAGGAGACCGGGCGCCTCGTCGACGCGCTCGCCAGCTTTCGCGCCTTCCTGGCGGAGCCGGCGACGCCGACGACCGAGCCCTACGTCGGTCCGGCGCGCGAGGCCGTGGCAACGCTCGAGAAGCGCATCGGCCGGGCGACCCTCGCCATCGAGCCGGGCAAGGTCGACGGGCTGGCCCTGGCCCTGGACGGCAAGCCGGTGCGCGCGGCGCCGGGCCAGGTGCTCGAGCTCGACCCGGGCGACCACGAGGTCGTGGCGAGCGCTCCGGGGTACCGCGCCGCGGCGGCCCGGTTCCGCGTCGCCGCCGGCGGCTCGGTCGAGGTCCCGCTCGCGCTCGCGCCGTCCGCCGCCGAGGCCTCGCGGGCCTCGGCTGCCGCGGGGGGTCTGCCTCCCCTGGCCGACGCTTCCGAGGGGCCGAGCCGGACGCTCCCGGTCGTGATGATGGGCGTGGGCGGCGCGCTCTTCGCCGGGGGCGCCGTCCTCGGCCTCGCCGGCTTGAAGCAGGCGGGCGACGCGCGATCGGGCACGGGCTCGGACGCGAGCTCGGCGCGGGCCAAGGGGATCGTCGGCGACGTCCTCGGCGGCGTCGGCATCGCGACCGTGGGCGTCGGGCTCTACTTGCTGCTCAACGAATCAGCGCCGAGCCCCCCCAGGGCGGGCTCCGTGACCCCGTGGCTGGGCGCGTCGGGCGCGGGCGTCGAAATGCGGCTCTGATCCGCATCGCCCCGCGCCGCGGGCCGCTCGCTCTTCTCTCCTCCTTGCTCTGTGCCCGCTGTGCCTCTGTGGCTTTCCCCCTCTTCTTCTCACGCCAGAAGACGCGTCCCAGGCGCGCCCGTCCGCGGGTCATCGCCGGGCGCAATGCCCGAGCGTCGGAATCGTGCGCAAACCATTGTCCGGCCCCTCGGCGGCGCATTCGACGGGCGGTGATCGATTCTTGTTTTGTGCGATCGATCTCCGTAGCCTGTCCTCGGCGAGATCGAATCAGCGGCCGCGGCGCGAATGTTTCGAGCGGTGTGCCATCGAGCGGACTCGCCGCTGGAGGGTAGGGGGTATGAGGAATTTCCTGGCACAGGGCGTGTCCCATTCCGTCCATGGGGGGCGCCCGGGCGGCCTGGCTCCTGACGCAGCTCGTGCGCGCAATTCGTCGCGGCACCTCGTCGTCGCGCTGGCGGCGATGACGGTCGTTCTGTTCGCAGCCGAAGCCTGGGCTTCCGGCACGTGGACCCAGCGGGTCACGTCCGGTCCGGCGCCGACGGAGCGCTCGACCCCCGCGGTCGCCGCGATCGGCGACGCCGTTTACCTGTTCGGCGGCATGAAAGACGACTTCTCGACCTTCGAGAACACCTTCTACAACGATCTCTATCGATTCGACACCGCGCTCGATGCCTGGGAGCTCCTCGACCCGGCGGGGGCCCTGCCGCCGCCGCGCGTGTTCGCCGGCGCGGCAGCCGACGAGTGCAATGGCGTCATGCTCGTGTTCGGCGGGGCGACGTACAGCCCCGACTTCTCCGATTTCGAGGCCTACGACGATCTCTGGGCTTACGACGCCGACGCGGACGCCTGGGTCGAGATCCACCCCGTGAACACCGGGCCGGTCGGCCGATCCCGCCCGAACGTCTGGTTCGCCGGCGGGAAGCTGTATGTCTTCGGTGGAGTGACCAGCGCCTTCGAGTTCATGAACGATCTCTGGGCGTACGATCTGGCGTCGAACCGGTGGAAGGAGCTCGTTCCGGCCGGCGCTCCCGGCTCGCCGCGCGGCCGGCACGAGGCGATGGCGGGGACGGCGCCGATCCGGGGCAAGCTGACGCTGTACGGCGGCGAGACGATGGGCGCCGCTGGCTTCGAGATGCTGGACGATACCTGGGAGTTCGACCTGCGCACCCGCCGGTGGACCGAGGTGACGCCGCGCGCGCGGCGCGACATCACGCCGCCGCGCAACTACGGCGCCGCGGCGGTCATCGGCTGGGACCTGTACCTGCAAGGCGGCGACGTGTCGGGCGGCTCGTCGGGGTGCGGCGCGCCGTTCGAGCAGAACCCCGTCGAGGAGCTCTGGCGGTACAGCCCGATCCAGCGGAAGTGGACCAAGCTGTCGCCGGGCGGCGATCCGCTGGTCAGGCTCAAGCGACATGTCGCCGCGGAAGTGAACGGCACCATGTACCTGTTCTCGGGGTGGGATTTCGCGTGTGACGGCGGCGTGGGCCCCGGTCAGCTCTGGAACCGCGACGTCTATTCGTTCGATCCCTGAGCGGGGCAGGAGACCGCCACGCCGGCGGCGGGCGCGCCGCGCTACCCGGCGGCGGCGCGGACATGGTACTGCGCGCTCATGCGCTCGCTCGCGATGGTGCTGTCCCTGGCCGCGCTCCTGGCCGCGGGCGCGCCCGCTTCGGCCAGCGGCGACGGCGCCGGCCAGCCTGCGGCGGACGCGCCTGCGCCCTCGCAGGCCGCGCCGCCGCAGGCCGCGGCGGCGGCGCGGTGGTGCGCGCCGGAGCTCGCCGCGCTGCCCGGCGAGGTGTGCGCCTTCCTGCCGGCCGAAGCAGCGCCGGGCCCCCGCGTGCTCGTGATCTTCCTGCACGGCGTCGTTCAGCCCGATTCAGGGTGGCAGTGGGCGCAACAGCGGGGCGCGGCGCGGGCCGGCGCGCGGCACGGCGTCGCCGTGATGATGCCGCGCGGCCGCAGGGGGATCGGGCCGAAGACGATGGAAGACTGGTGGTGCTGGCCGACCGCCACCGCGGCGCAGGCGGCCCACGAGGACGCGCTGCTCGCCGAGTGGGACGCGGCGCGCGCGGAGCTCGAGCGGCGCGCGGGCGGACGCTTCGAGCGGGTGCTCGTGTTCGGCTTCTCGAACGGCGCGTACTACGCGACGTCGCTGGCGATGCGCGGGCGGCTGCCGGTCGACGGCTACGCGGCGTTCGCGGGCGGCTCGGGCGCGCGCTACCTGGAGCGGGCGGGCGCGCAGACCAAGGCGCGCGCGCCGATCTTCGTCGGCTGGGGCGGCAAGGACCCGGCGCACAGGGACCAGGTCGCGCTCGCGAAGATGCTCCGCCGGCTGAAGTGGCCTTCGAGGTCGCTCGCCAAGCCGCGCGCGGGGCACGCGATGACCGACGATCAGGTCGACCAGGCGTTCGCCTTCCTGAGCGGCAAGCGAGGCGGCGCCACGGCGCCCGGCAGGGGGCGCGGCGCTCAAGCGCGCTGACGGACGCGCAGGCCGCCGTCCGGCGGGGGCCGCTCGAGCGCGCCCGCGGCGGACGGCGAGGGCGCGGTCAGCCGCCGCCGGGCGGGCCCTGCTCCGCTGCGCTGGCCGGCGCCGGCGCGTCGTCGGCCGGCACCTGGAGCATCGCGTAGTCGATCGTGGTCTCGTTGCGCAGCACGGTGAGCACCACCATGTTCCCGGGCGCGCAGGCGCGCAGGTAGCTCTCCAGCCCCGCCATCGAGTGGACCGGCCGCCCGTCGACGGCGAGGATGACGTCGCCCGGCTCCAGCAGGGGGGACGTGAAGCTGCGGATATCCATGCTCGCGATCCTCACGCCGTCGCCAGCGGTCGGCTGGATCGTGAGGTGCCACGGCGCCGGGACGACGGTCGCCGTGGACGCGGGGCTCGACGGCTGCTCCCGTCGCGCGGTCTCCGCCGGGCTCGCCGACGCGTCTGCGCGCGGCTGCGCGGCGTCAGGGCGCGGGGCGTCTGCGCGCGGCTGCGCGGCGTCAGGGCGCGGCTGCGCGGCGCCTGCGCGCGGGGCGTTTGCACGCGGTTGCGCGGCGTCAGCGCGCGGCTGCGCGGCGTCAGCGCGCGGCTGCGCGGTGTCTGCGGGCTGCGTGGCCTCGACGCGCGGACAGTCGCCGCGGCACGCGGCGACCGCGAGCGGGACCAGCGGGGTGAGCATGCCCGAGAGCCGCCGAGCCCACCCGCACGCGTCGCGCGCACGGAAGGGTCGATCCCGCTGCTGACTTGCATGCATGGCCCCTCGGCGCCTCCCCGCCTCCTGACTCCTACGATGCAAGATCCCCACCAGCGATTCTCCGCCGCTATCCGGGCCGATGCTGGAACGCAGGGAGGAGGTTCACCTCCGGCGCGCCGCGATCACGCGCGGGCGAGCCGTGGCGCCGGGACGAAGTGCGCGGGGAACACCCGCTCGAGGAACTCGTTGCGCAGGAGCCCGTCGGGGTCGACGAGCTGCTTCAGCCGGACGAACTCCGGGAGCGCGTGCGCGTACATCGCCTGGAGGTGCTCCGCTGTCGCGAGGACGTTCTTGACCAGGTAGACCCGGCCGCCGATCTCGAGGCTGTGCGCGCTGAGCTCGGTGAGCCGCAGGCGGATGCGGTGCACGCTCTCCTCATCGCTGCCCGTGAACGCGACCGTGACCGCGAACCCGTCCGTCCCGTGGTTCGCCGAGAGGAGGAACTTGTCGCCCTGGATGTGGAGCACGTCGAGCAGCAGCGGCGGGGTTCCGTCTCGGGTCGCGATCTCGTCGATCCTGCTCAGGAAGCCGGCGAGCCGCCGCAGGCTGTCCTCCCGGGCGCCCGGGTCGTAGGGGATCATGAAGGTCTGCTGCGCCGTGATCATCGGCGCGCCGAGGGCCTGCCCGATGCGGTTCGCGAGCACATTGCCATCCATGAAGAACAGATAGCCCATGAGCTCGTCGACGTTCGGGCGCGAGACGTCGAAGACGAAGCGGTCGATGATCGTCCAGACGGCCCGGCTCACGACGGACGCGCGCATCAGCCACTCGATCGGGACGCGGAGCGGGTAGTTGCGGCGATGGTTCAGCAGCGGGCGGAGCGCGTGGGACGTCCCCGCGACGTACCGCGACCGCAGGACCATGCTCCTGCTGCCTTCGAGGGTGTGGAAGGCGATGGAGAAGAGCGCCTCGGGGATCCACCCGTCCTCGGCCGCGCTCCCGCCCTCCTCGGGCAGGAGCTGCTCGGCGCGCGGGAGCAGCGTCGCGGCGAGCTCCTCGAGCGATCCGCAGCGCGTCGCCTCGGTGACGACCCGGATCGGGGTCCCCGCCGGGGCGACGCGCGCGACGCGGTACGTGACGTCGATCACCGCGCCGAGGTAGCCGAGGCCGCCGATCACCGCGTGGAACAGCGCGCTCGTCCCCTCGTCGCGGCCGAGGGAGAGCAGCTCGCCGTCGAGGGTGAGGAGCGTCAGCCGCTCGACATAATGCCCTTCCTTGCCGCCGGTGCCTGAGAAGCGAGAGAGGCAGTCTCCGGAGACCGTGCCTCCCGCGGTGGCGTGGCTCGTCGAGACCACGGTGTACGGCACGAGCCCGCGGGCGGCGAGCTCACGCACGATCGCTCCCCACGTGGCGCCGGCGCCCACGGTCACCCGCGCCCCCTCCTCGTCGATCTCGATGGAGGTGAAGCGCGTCATCGAGATCACGATGTCGTCGTTCAGCGCCTGCCCGTCGAACGACTGCCCCCCGGCGCGGAACGTGATCCTGCGCCCCGTCCGCTTCGCCATGCGGAACAGCACCCGGAGCTCCTCGATCGACGCCGGCGTGTACAGGTCTCCGCACGACTGGTGCAGCCCGCTGTAGCCCTGGAGCAGGCAGAGCGGCTTTCGAGGGATCTCATCGAGCCTCGGCGGCGGCGGCGCGCCCCCGACGTAGGCGAGTCCAGCGTCCCCGGCCCCTCGCGCGGCTCGCCCGGGCGATCCGCTGACGAATCGAGCGACCACGATCAACCCGAGGAGGGCGGGAGGGGGATCTCGTCCATCGTGTCGATCGTCTCGAGGGCTGGGCGCATGCGCGCAGCGTCGCTCGAAACCGGCCAGGCGGGCAAATTCACGCCCCCCGCTGCGCTCCAGCGGTCCCCGCCCGACTCTGGCGCAGCAGACAAAGAGTGACGCTCACCCGCATAGGAGACGGGCCCAGATCGGCGTTTTCGGCGCGGAGGCGTACTCTCGTACGCCGAGCACCGAAAACGTCGAGGTGGGCCCGTATCCGCAGCGGGTGAGCGTCGCTCTATAACCCGCGGATCTCGACGTGGATATTCCGCCGGGCCGCGGTCTGCTGGAAGCGGCGGATGAGCTCCGCGACGTCGTGGTCGACATAGGACGCCCCCTGGGCGTCGACCACCACGTGGGTGTCGCTCGGCAGCCGCTCGAACAGCGCCACGAGCTTGCCCTGGGTGAAGAAGTAGGCCGCCTTGTTGAACCGGATCGTCACGCGCGCCCCCTCGTGGATCACGTCGAACACGCGGGACATCTGCGTCCTCAGCACGAAGAGGACGCCGACCCCGAGGCCGATCGCGATGCCCTTCAGGAGATCGGTCAGCACGATGGCCACGATCGTCACGACGAACGGGATGAAGTGGTTCCAGCCGAGCTTGCGCATCTGCGCGAAGATCGCGGGCTTGGCCAGCTTGTAGCCGGTGACGAGCAGGATCGTCGCGAGGCACGCGAGCGGGATGTGCGAGAGCAGCCCTGCGGCGAAGACCACCGCGAGCAGCAGCAGCGCGCCGTGCGCGAAGGCGGAGACCCGCGTGCGCGCGCCGGCGTTCGTGTTGGCGCTGCTGCGGACGATGACCGACGTGACCGGGAGACCCCCGGCGAACCCGGAGAGCATGTTCGCGACGCCCTGCGCGACGAGCTCCCGGTTCGGCGGCGACTTGCGGTGCCACGGGTCGATCCGGTCCACGGCCTCCAGGTTGAGCAGCGTCTCGAGGCTGGCCACGATCGCCAGGGTCACGCCCAGCACCCAGACCTCGGGCCGCAGGATCGCGGACCAGTCCGGCAGCTGGAGCGCGCTGGCCAGGTCGCCGGTGGGCAGCGTCACGAGGTGCTTCTGCTCGAGGGCGAGCGACGGGGCCGCCACCTTGAAGAGCTCGTTGCCGAGCGTGGCCACGAGCACGGCCGCGAGCGGCGCGGGCAGCCAGGAGATCTTCGCGAGGCGCGACTTCTCCCACCCGACGAGGATGGCCAGGCAGACGGCGCTGATGAGGAACGCGCCCCACTCGATCGCCTGCGGCGCCTGCGCCAGCATCGTGAAGGTGTTGCCGCCCTCGGCCTTGAACGACTCGGAGGCGAAGTTGTCCTTGTCGAAGCCGACGGCGTGCGGCAGCTGCTTCAGGATGAGCAGGACGCCGATGGCCGCGAGCATCCCCTTGATGACCGAGGAGGGGAAGAAGTGGCTGATCGCGCCGGCCTTGAGCACGCCGAGCGCGAGCTGGAGGGCGCCGCCGATGACCACCGCCAGCGCGAACGCCTGGAAGCTCTGCAGGCTGGTGATGCCCGCGAGCACGATGGCCGCGAGCCCCGCCGCCGGGCCGCTCACGCTGAGCTGAGAGCGGCTGATCAGCGGGATGACGAGGCCGCCCACGATCCCGGCGACGATGCCGGACAGGAGGGGGGCCCCGGACGCGAGCGCGATGCCCAGGCAGAGCGGCAGGGCGACGAGAAAGACGACGACGCCCGCGGGGATGTCGTACTTGAGGTTCGCGCTGAGGCGCGGATCCAGCGGCGGCGCGCTGTCCCCGTGCGCCTCCCCCCGGGGCGCGGCTGCGCCTTCTGCGCCGGCGGCGCGGGCACCCATGTGCTCCGACCCGGCGCTGGCTTGAATGGTATTTTGAAGCTCCATCGAAAGGCCCTCTCTTCCAGTGAGTCTTGGGTCAGTGCCAGTGAGGCGCTCAGCCCGCGCGCCGGTAGACCGCGGTCTCCGGCAGCGCGGACGGGGGCGCCGCCTCGCAGATGGGCGCGAACTGGCCGCTCGAATGCTCGAACTGGAAGACCTGACCGGTCTCGATCTTGTAGACCCAGGCGTAGAGCGAGAGCTCGCCGCGCGCGAGCCGCGCGCGGATCGTCGGGTGGGTGCGGAGGTTCTCGATCTGGGCGAGGACGTTCTCCTCGACCGTGATCGTCAGGCGGTTCTCCCCCTCGATGTGCGGATAGTTCTCCTGCACCAGGCGGCGCGTCAGCTCCGCGTGCTGGAGCCACGACTTGACCGCCGGCAGCTCGTCCAGGCCGTTGGGATCGAGCAGCCCGCGCATCGCGCCGCAGTGCGTGTGGCCGCAGACGATGACGTGCTTGATCCCGAGGTGCGCGACCGCGAACTCGATCGCCGCGGCCTCGCTGCCGTTGCTCGCGCCGTACGGCGGCACGATGTTGCCGACGTTGCGCACGATGAAGATGTCGCCCGGCTGGGTCTGCGTGATCAGGTTCGGGTTGATCCGGCTGTCCGAGCACGTGATGAACAGCGCCTCGGGGCGCTGACCCCTCGCCAGGTGCTGGAAGAGATCCTGATACGAGCCGCAGATATCCGTCTGGAACTTGTGCAACCCGTCAGCGAGCTTCTGCATTTGAACAAACCCTCTCGTTGACCGCGCCGATCCGGCGCGGCAGTCGTCGTGAACACCTCCGGTTTCCAGCTCCTCCGCGCCAGGCCGCGAGCGGCCTCGGCCACGGAGCTAGCCGATCAATTCAGGAAACGTGGTGGAGGGCGACGGACTGGAGGGTGGGGGACGGGGGAGGAGATGCGGGCGGGCCGGAGATCGGCCACGAGGGCGGCGCGAGGACGCCTCGCGCCGTCGCCGGGCAGCGAGCGCATAGCGCGAAGCCGGTGGGCACCGGCACGGATCGACGGCTGCAGTCCAGCGAGATCAGCCTGGTCGATCTCGGTGGATCCGGTTCGAAACGTCCCCGAAACATCGGAGTTGCTCGCTTCGATGATGCTGATATTCCCCCGCACCAGCGTAAGCGGCGCGAGGATCAGCGCGAAGAGCAGCGCGATCCGAGGGAGGAATGACCGGAAAACCAGCATCGTTCAGGGATGGATAGAGCGTCGGCCGTTGGAACCAGGGTCGAACGCCGTCTATTCCCTAACCTGGCAGCGGGCCCGGTTCGTCGCAAGACGCCACGCGGCCATACCATGTGCGGCAAAGTGTCGCGGTCGGGGGACGGATGCCTCGCTCCTGAGCCAGGCCGGCGCCCCGTCCAGATAACCGTTATAGCGACGAGTTTCAACCGTCAGCCAACGCCGTCACGATGGCGTCGCGCAGGGCGACCATCTCGTGCTCACCCGCATATTTGTGACGCGGCCAGAAGAAGCCCTTGAGACCGTCCTTCCGACGGCGCGGAACCACATGGACGTGCAAGTGGGGGACGCTCTGACTGACGCGGTTGTTGATGGCGACGAAGAAGCCGTCGGCTGAGCACGCCGACTCCACGGCGCGCGCGAGGCGCTGCGCGGTCGCGAAGAGCGGTCCGACGAGCTCAGACGGAAGGTCGGTGAGCACCTCGTGATGGGCGCGCGGGATGAGCACGCAGTGGCCGGGGAAGAGCGGGCGGTAGTCCAGGAACGCGATCGCCTCCGGCTCGTCGAGGACGACGTAGGCCGGCGTTTCGCCCCGGGCGATGCTGCAGAAGGCGCAAGGTCGAGCGGGCATGGCGGCCTCCCGGAGCGATGCCGCGCCGCCTGCCGGGCGTCAACGCCGGCCCGCGGCGGTGTGGCGACGGCCCGCGGGGGCGGGCGAGGGCCCGCGGGGGCGCGGCGCGGCGTGCGGCCGCCCCGATCAGTGGCTCGCGAGGATCTCCTCGATCGACCCGTGACCGGCGGGCTCGCGCGTCCAGTAGTCGAGGAGCCTCCCGCCGGCCGTCATCCAGGCCCGGTCGTAGCGGCCGTCCTGCGACGTGATCCGCACGATGTGGTCGCCGCCGTGGAACGCCCAGTGGCGGCCCGTGTTGTCGAAGTGATCGATGAGCGCCCCCTGCCGCGTCTTCACGTGCAGGGCGTCGGCCGGATGGTCCCAGGTCGTGTCGACGATGAGCTCGTAGACCTGCCAGAGGTTGCCGGACGGGAGCACGCCCCAGTCGACGTTGAGCCCGGCGTCGTTCGGGAGACCGAACACGAAGCAGTGCGGCATGCGCCTCGCCGCGTGCCAGAGGTCGCCGTTGCGGCTCGGCTCGTGGTGGAGCGTCACGAGCGTGTTGCGCGCGAGGCCGAACCCGTCGTTGTCGCCCGGGCTGTCCCACACGCGGCGGAAGAGGTGCTGGCAGAGCTGGTCGGCCCCGGCGGAGAACCCGACCGTGAGCAGGCCCCGCTGCCGGCGCTCGTGCAGGATGCGCCCGAACTTGCCGGGCTCCCCCTCGAACAGGGCGCCGAGCTGCTTGTAGCGAGAGAGCCCCGTCGTGCTGTAGCCGCCGCCGAGGATCACCACCTCGGACGACCCGAGGAGGTGCCAGAGCACGTCGACGTCCTCCCGCCGCAGGTCGCTGGTCCAGTAGAACGGCACGTGCTCGAGGCCGAACCGCTCGTAGAACTGGAAGAACCAGCGGAAGCTCTCGTACGAGAACTCCTGCCGCTCGCGCTCGTCGCCGTCGCGGGGCGCCTCCGACATCGGCAGGAACAGGACGCGCTTGTTGTCCCGCCCGCGGAGGGCGCGCTGCGCGATGTAGTCGTTGTGGATGACGTTGCAGCGGCTGTGCGAGCTGTAGATCAGCGCGGTCCCTCTCATCAGGCCGCGCATCTCAGCGGCTCGGCGCGCCCTGCGTCAAGGGGGCGCGCGCTGCGCGCGGGCGCGGGCGGCCGCGGCCGGGCGCGCTCAGCCGCGCCGCACCTGCTGCATCTTGCGCGGGACGGCGCCGGAGCGCATCAGCATCTCGAACGCCTCCTTCTCGAGCATCGGGTGCACGCCGCGCGGCGGGACGCCCATGGGGCTCTTCTTCTTCGTGATGAACCCGCTCAGGTACTGCGGGTTGAGCGCGCTCAGGCTCCGGAGCGTGCTCTTCATCTGCTTCGTGTTGTTCGCCCACGCGTAGGCGAACGCCCGCGAGCGGAGCAGCTGCGGCTTGAGCTCGGCGAACGCGTCGTCGTTCGGGTCGAACGTCTCGAGCAGCTCGACGGCCTTCGTGGCCTGCCCGGTGCGGGCCCACGCCTCGCCGACGATGGCGGCCATCATGGCGCGGATCCTCGGCTCCTTGTGGCGGGTCATGTCGATCTTGTCGACGAGCGCCCGCGCCTCGTCCGTCTCGCTCAGGATGAGGTGGATCATGCCGCGCTGCGCGCGCGCCTCGTCGGCCATGGGCGCCATCACCTTGTCGAGGTTGATGGTCTCGAGCGTCCGGAGCGCGGCGCGCGGGTCCTCCTGCATCTGGAGCTGCGCCTTCGCGAACGTCGCGGCCGCGTCGTCCTTCTTGAACTCCGTGTCGAGCTTGGCGATCGCGTCCTTGCGCGCCTCGGCGGAGTCGGCGGTCTGCACGATCTGCGCGACGGCGCGCGTCTTGGTCGCGAAGCGCAGCGCCCACAGGATGACGCCCGCGACCACGACCGTCAGGACGCCGGCGGTCGCCTTCGGCCAGACCCCGGGGATCGCCAGGGCGATGGCCCAGACGATGAGCGCCGGGATGCCGACGCGGAGGGCGAGCGAGCGCGGGTTCAGCTGGGAGAGGGGGTCGGCCGGCGGCTTTCCGCTGCGGAGCGCGGCGATGGCCTGCTCGCGCTGCTGCTTGGGGCTCTGCTTCTTCGGGGTGGGTTTGCCGGGGGTCTTCATCGAAGGTCGTGGATCTGGCGGATGTTGCGCCTCCGCGGGGCGCGGGGTCTCATAGCCGGCCTGCGGGAGAGCGGCCAGCGGAGGCGGGCGGACGAGCTGCCCGGCCCCCGGGGAGGGGGCGAGGCTAGCTCGCGGCGGCGTCGGGGTCGCCGGGGCGCGCGGGGGGGTCGCCCTCGGGGGCGGAGGCGGGGAGCGGGGTGATCGCAGGGCGGACGGTCTCGAAGCCGCGCAGCGGCGGGAGCGGCTCTATCGAGGGGGCGACGAGCGCGGCGCCGCGCGTCGGCGGGATCGAGGCCGTGGGGTCGGCGAGGCCGAGCGTGGACTCGCGGAAGTGAAGGAAGACCGTCTGCGCGATCGACAGGCACGGGACCGCGAAGAGCGCGCCGGTGATCTGGAAGAAGTGCTCGCCGATGAGCAACGCGAGCACCACGAGCACCGGATGGATCTTCGCCGAGTCGCCGATGATCTTCGGGTTCAGGAAGTTCGCCTCGAGCTGGTGGATGCCCACGATCCACGCGAGCACGCCGACCGCCGTGCCGAACGACTGCGTGAGGCCGATGACGACCGCAGGGATCGAGCTCAAGATCGAGCCGAAGATCGGGATCAGCGACATCACCGCCGCGAGGACCGAGAGGATCGGCCAGTACTTGAGGTCGAAGAGCCAGAAGCCGATCGCGGAGAGGACGCCGTTCACGAGGCAGATGAGGAGCTGCCCGCGCACGACGCCGGACAGCCCCCGGTCGAGCCGGCGCAGGAAGCGATCGAACGAGTCGCGCGAGCTCGGATGCCAGAGCTCGCGGAAGAAGCGCAGGATCTTCTCGTGCGTCAGGATGATGTACCCCGCGAGCATCAACGTCATGAAGAGGTTGAAGATGCCGCGCGAGATCGCGGTCGCGATGGCCTGGCCGATGCGCAGGACCGTGAGCGAGTTCTCCTTGAGGTAGGCGGCCGCCTTCTCGTAGCCCTCCTGGAGCATGTTCGCGCTCGAGAGCGGGTGCTTCGGGCGCGCCGGCGCGATCTGCCAGACGCCGTCGCCGGTCTCGCGGATCTCGACGTCCTCGGCGATGCGCAGGTCGAAGGAGCCGTCCGGTCCGGGGACGATGCGGACAGGCGAACGCTCGGGGCCATCCTCCCCGGCGGCGAGGGCGCCGGGCGGCGCGTCGAGGTCGTCGAGCGCCGGGTCCGGAGCGACGTCGTGCGGCGCGGGCGGCGCTTCGGGCGACGCCGGCGGCTCGCGGCCGGACCAGCGGCGGAGCCGCGCGTCGAGCGCGGGCAGGTACTCCTCGCGGAGCCGCGCGGCGAGCCGCGGCGCCTCGGCGGTGAGCGCCTTCCCCTCGACGACGAGCCGCGGGACGCTGAGGGCGAAGAAGCTCGCGACGCCGGAGAGCACGAGGGCGTAGACGACGAGGATCGCGGCCCACCGCGGGACGCGCGCGCGCTCGAGTCGGAGGACCGCCGGCGTGAGCACGTAGGACACGACGAGCGCGAGCACGAAGGGGAGCAGCACCGCGTGCGAGACGATGAGCAGCGCCGCCGTCAGGACGGCGCTCACCGTCAGGAACACGACGCGCCGCGAGGGCCCCTCGCTCACGGCGCCTCGCGCGCGGCCGGGCCCGGGACGCCGTCGTCGACGAGCGACGCGGGCAGGTCGGCGAAGAAGCCGAGCAGGTGGTCGCGCGTCGCCTCGAGCGCCTGCGGCACGACGCGCGTATCGGCGAGCACGGGCATGAAGTTCGTGTCGCCCGGCCAGCGCGGCACGATGTGCACGTGCAGGTGCTCGGCGATCCCGGCGCCCGCGGCGGTGCCGAGGTTGATGCCGACGTTCATGCCCTCGCACCTGAGCGCGGCGCGCAGGCGGGTCGCCGACTCGCGCACGAGGCGGAAGAGCGCCTCGTGGTCGGCCGGATCGAGCGCGTCGAGCGAGGCGACGTGCGCGTGCGGGACGACGAGGAGGTGCCCCGAGGCGAACGGGTAGCGGTTCAGCATGACGAACGCGCGGCGGGTCGCGGTCACGACCAGCCGGTCGCGCTGTTCTTGCTGGGTTGCGCGGGGGATGCCGCAGAAGATGCAGTCGGACTGGCCCTTCGGCGCAAGGATGTACTCGATGCGCCAGGGCGCCCACAGGGGGTTGCCCATGTCGCGGAGACGCTAGCACGGCGGCCACGCGCGCGGGACCACCGCCCGTGCTTCGCGCCCGCCGCGTCGCCCCATCGTCATCATCGCCGTCCGCGCCTCGCGCCGTCCTCGCGCGGCTCGCCCGGGGATTGCCTGCCCGGGGACGCCCGCGCTCGGCCGCGGGCCGCCGCGCGGACCTCAGAAGGCGACCGGCGTGGCGCCGAGATCGAACCAGACCGAGAGGGCAAGCCCGGCGGACGTGCCGAGCGCGTCCCAGACGAGATCGCGGAGCGAGGGGGTGCCGTACCCGGCGGCGTCGAACGCCTCCTTCACCAGGCCGGCGCCGAGCGCGACCGCGGCCCCCACCGCGATCCGTCCGTGGATGTCGTCGGTCGCGAGCGCGCCGAGCGCGTACCCGCCGCTGGCGAGGACGATTGACGCACAGAAATGGCGCGCCTTGTCATCGCCGAACCACGGGTCGGGGGCGCGCAGCGGCGCGTACGCGCGCACGAGCGGCCGCTCCGGGAACGTCACATGGGGCAGGCCGACCGGGAGGCGGGCGAGGGGGTCGCCGGCCGCGGGGCGGGCAAGGGGACCGGCGGGGCCGGGGGGAGCGGCGGGGCCGGCAAGGGGACCCGCGGGGACAGCCAAGGGGCGCGGGCCGGCGAGGGGGCCGTCGGCGCGGGCGGGGAGCGCGCCGAGCGCCAGGGCGGCAAGGACCGGCGCGGCGAGGGCGGAGCGCGCGAGGAGGCTCATCGCGGCGAGATCGTCCGCGGCGCCCCGGAAAAAGGCAAGAGGCGAGGCCCTGGGGAGGGCCTCGCCTCTCATCGACATCGGGTCCACACGGCGAGCCGAGCGGCACCGGGGCGCCCGCAGCCCGCCGTACCTTCGGTGCGGCGGAGTGAGCGCCTGGCGCGCGGCCGGATCAGGCGGGCCGCGCGCCGGGCAACGTCACTTCAGGTCGAGCTTGCCGCCGAACTTCTCCTTGATGAGATCGCCGATCGTCCCGGCCACCGGCTTGTCGTCGTCGTCCTTGCGCTTCTGCTGCTGGCGCTGGACCGGGGCGGGGCGCTCCATGCCGATGTTCTTCATCGTCAGGAAGAGCCGGCGGTCGACCGTGTCGAGCGAGGAGATCTCGGCCTTGACCTTGTCGCCGACCTTGAGCTTGCCGTCCTCGGGCTCCTGCACGTCGCTCTGCGAGATGAGGCCCTCGACGCCCTCGCGCAGCCGCACGAACACGCCGTAGTCGACGATGCTCACCACCTGGGCGTCCTCGATGACGCGGCCGGGCGGGTACTCCTGCAGCATGGTCGGCCACGGGTCGTCCCAGAGCTGCTTGATGCCGAGGGAGACCTTCTTCTCGTCGTGGTTGATCGAGAGGATGATCGCCTCGACGTCGTCGCCCTTGTGGTACAGGTCGCTCGGGTTGTTGACGCGCACCGACCACGAGAGGTCGCTCTTGTGGACCATGCCGTCGACGCCCTCCTCGATCCCGACGAAGACGCCGTAGTCGGTGAGCGACCGGACCTTGCCCGCGATCTTGTCGCCGGGGTGGTACTTGTCCGTGAAGAGCATCCACGGATCCGGCTCCAGCTGCTTGAGGCCGAGGCTGATGCGCTTCGCGCGCGCGTCCACCTCGAGCACCTGGCACTCGAGCTCCTGGCCCACCTCGAGCAGCTTCGACGGGTGCTTGACCTTCTTGGTCCAGCTCATCTCGCTCACGTGGATGAGGCCCTCGACGCCCGGCTCCAGCTCGACGAACGCGCCGTAGTCGGTGATCGACATGACCTTGCCCCGGACCTTCTTGCCCGCGGGGTAGGCCTCCTCGGCGTGGTTCCAGGGGTCCTCCTGGGTCTGCTTGAGGCCCAGGGAGACGCGCTCGGTGTCGGCGTTGTACTTGAGGACCTTCACGAGGACCTCGTCGCCGACCTGGAACACCTCGCTCGGGTGGTTCACGCGGCCCCACGACATGTCCGTGATGTGCAGGAGGCCATCGATGCCGCCGAGGTCGACGAACGCGCCGTACTCGGTGATGTTCTTGATGGTCCCCTTGACGGTCATCCCCTCGGTCAACGTCTCGAGCGTCTTGGCCTTCATCTCGTCGCGCTCGCGCTCGAGGAGCACGCGCCGCGAGAGCACGATGTTGCCGCGCTTCTTGTTGAACTTGATGACCTTGAACTTGTAGGTCTGGCCGATCAGCTTGTCCAAGTTGCGGATCGGGCGGAGGTCGACCTGCGAGCCCGGGAGGAAGGCCTTCACGCCGCCGCGGATGGTGACCGAGAGGCCGCCCTTCACGCGCTGGCTGATCGTGCCCTCGATGAGCTCGTCCGCCTCGCAGGCGTTCGAGATCTCATCCCAGACCTTCATCTTGTCGGCCTTCTCCTTCGACAAGGTGACGAGGCCGTCGTCGTTCTCGCGGCTCTCGATGTAGACGTCGACCTTGTCGCCCGCCTTGACGGCGGCCTGGCCCGCGGCGTCCGCGAACTCGCGCAGCGCGATGACGCCCTCGCTCTTGCCGCCGATGTCGACCACGACGGAGTCGCGGTTCACTGCGACCACGGTGCCGGAGATGATCTCTCCTTCACGCGCGAAATCGCCCCCTTCCACGCTCTGTTCGAAGAGCGCGGCAAAGCTCTCCATGCTCGCCCCGGACGAGCCTGCCTCCATATGGATGTTACTAGTCATGTTGTTCGTTCTTGTTTCCTTTCCTTCCCTGGGATTCGCCGCGCGGGCGTAGGCGTGGACCCTTGGTGCCACGCACGAGCGGCGGAGGGGCAGGCACACGCGTACCGATGCACCCGGCCCCTCGGGAGAGGCGAGCCTGTAGTCTGAGGAGGGGCCTCTGTCAATGCAACGACCGAGCCACGGCGGGTTTTTGTCGTTTCCCTGAGAACCGTCGAGCCCGCCGGATCAAAGCGGCGCGATCGTCAGGGCGCGGCGCGCGGGGCGCTGCCGGCGGCGCTCGAGGCGGACAGCGCTCGCTGTGCGAGCGCGGAGCAGGCGCGATCGAGGCCCTCGACCGGCCATTTCGTCCGGATCTCGACGCGATCGCCCTGCGCTTCGGCCTGGGCGCCGTCGATCGCGGCCCCGGCGCCGGCGACGTCGGGGAGCAGCGCGAGCGCGAGCTTGAGGCTGCCGAGGAACGCCTGGGCGTCCCCGGCGAGCGCCGCGGCGGTGTCGCCCGAGACGGGCGCGAGGCGCGTCGCGAGCGCGGGCTCCGCGCCGAGCGTGAGCGTGCCCGAGGCGTGATCGATGCGCCGGAACAGCGCGCCGGCCCGCGGGAGCAGCGGCGAGACCGCGCCCGCGGCGCCCGACCACGCGGCGCCCGTGAGCGCGAAGGCGACGGCGCCCTGCTCGGGCAGATCGAGGCGCTGCCACTCGTCCGACGCGGGCAGCGCGGCCTTCACGATCTCGACGTCCGTGCCGAGGACGAGCGTGCCGTCGTCGGCCTGCCCGATCACGGCCCGCGGCCGCGGGCCGCCGGCGCCGACGAGCAGGAGCTCGCCCTCGCGGCGGACGTCGGACCAGCCCTCCTCGCGGGCGACCTTCTCCATGCCGGCGACGAACCGGCCCTTCGGCATGCGCCCGCCCGCGAGCGCGACCCAGCTCGCGGCGTCGGTCGAGGCGATCACGATCTCGCGCACGTCCGAGAGGACGTCGACGCCGGTGGCCGCCTCGATGCGCGCTCGCCGCGACGCGCCCGCGGGCGCCTCCTCGACCAGCGGCAGGAAGTGCTGGCGCACGGGCCCGAAGAGCGCGAGCTCCGCGGTCTCGAGGCGGACCACGATGTTCGCGTCGCCAGGGATGTGGCGCCGGGCCGTCGGCTCGTAGCGCCAGAAGAGGAAGTAGACGCCGAGCGCGACGCCGGCGAGCAGCGCGACGCCGGCGATCGCCGCGGCGAGGCACGCGGCCCCCCGCGGCCGGCCGGGGCGCGGCGGGGCGGCGCCGCCGTCGGGCTGCGCGGGGGGCGCCTCGGCGGGGTCGGCCCCCGGGGCCGGCGCGGGCGCCGCGGCGTCGTCGATCACGGTCGGTCGGATCGGCTCTTCGATCAGGGTGTCGGGCATCGGTTCAGCCGGGGGAGCCCCGGGACAGCAGGGCGAGCACGAGGGGCGCCGGGAAGAGCCAGCGGAGCCGCACGGTGCGCTCCACCTGCTCGATCGAGAGCGCCTTCATCAGCTCTGCGTAACGCACATCCTCGACGTTGTCGCGCAGCACCTCGAGGAACCGCCGTGCGCGCCCGGCGCCGGCCGGGTCGACGCCGACGATCTCCGCGTCAAGGCGCACCCCCTCGTCGGCGAGGGACGCCACGGCGCGGACGCGCTCGACGCCGGCGACGAGCGCGAAGGCCGACGGGAAGCGGCGCGCGAGCGAGGCGGGGAGCCGGCGCGCGCGCAGGTCGAGGCTCACGAGCCCCTCGGCGGCCGGGTCGCCGCGGCGCTCGTCCGGGCCGTCGCGGAGGACGCGCGCGACGCTGCTCACCTCGGCCGCGGACACGAGCGCGACGGCGCGATCGCCGAGCGCGACGATCCGCGCCGTGTCGGCGCGCGCGGCGACGCCGTCGCCGCGGCGATCGAAGACGGCGACGCCGCCCTGCACGCCCTCTGCCACGGGCGACGGCGCCCAGCGGTCGGGATCGGGCGCGAGCCCGGCCATGCGGCCCTCCAGGACGACGACGCGGTCGCCCTCCTCGAGATCGGCGAGCCGCAGGCCGAGCCAGACGACGTCGGCGCGCCGGAGGGCGCTCTCGAGCGCCTCGTCGGGCGCCTCGTCGAGCGCGCGCTGCGCGAGCTCGTCCGCGGCCGCCTGGCCGAGGCCGGCGCGCATGCGGGCGACGTCGACGCGCACCACGAGATCGAGATCGGCCGGGAGCAGATCGGCGGGCTCGATGCGCCGGACGATCCGCGGGCCGTCCGGGATCCTCGCGCGCTGCGCCTCGGGCCGCGGCGCAGCGCCCCCGCAGGCCGGGAGCGCGAGCGCGATCACGGCGGCGACGACGGCAGCGGCGGCGGCGCGGGCGTCACGCGCCGCGCGCACGGATCTCCACGAGGGACGCCATCTCGTCGACGATCTCCTGCGGGCTCAGGTGCCCGGAGTCGACCAGGATCGCGTCGTCGGCCTTGCGGAGCGGCGCGACGGCGCGCTCGCTGTCGGCCTTGTCGCGGCGGAGCACGTCGGAGAGCGTCGCCTCGAAGCTGACGGAGATGCCGCGCGCGACGAGCTCGTCGTACCGCCGCTTCGCGCGGATCTCGGCCGGCGCGGTGAGGAAGAACTTCACCTCGGCGTCGGGGAACACCACGGTGCCGATGTCGCGCCCCTCGAGCACGACCCCGCCGCCGGCGCCGGCCTGCCGCTGCATCGCGAGCAGCGCCTTGCGCACCGCGGGGATGGCCGAGACCCGGCTCGCGCCGAGGCTGATCTCGGGGGCGCGGATCGCGCTGGAGACGTCCTCGCCGTCGAGCAGCACCCGCATGCCGCTGCCGCCCACGCTCGAGTGCGGCGGCCCGCCTTCCGGCGCGGCGCGCGCGGCGTCGGCGTGCGCGGCGACGGCGTCGGTGGAGTCGGGCGGCGCGCCGCGCTCCAGCGTGATGCGCCCGCCGCTCGCGAGATCCTCGGCGAGGGCGCCGATCGCGCCGGTCTCGTCCCACACGAGGCCCACGCGGTGGGCCGCGAGCGCGACGGCGCGGTAGATCGCGCCGGTGTCGACGAGGAGGTAGCCGAGCCGCTCGGCGAGCCCCCGCGCGACCGTGCCCTTGCCGGCGCCGGCCGGCCCGTCGATGGCGACGCGCAGCCGCCGGAGCTCGCCCTGGCCCGGGAGGTGGCGTGCGTCGTCCTGTCTCTGCCGTTCGGTCACCTGCGCTCCTCCTCGCTCGCCCGCTCGCCCGCTCACGCGGCGCGGGCGCCCTCGACCTCGATGCGCGCGCCCAGGGCGCGGAGCGTCCCGACGAAGAGGGGGAAGCTCGTCGCGATGCAGCCCGCGTCGCGCACGCGCGTCGGCCCGCGCGCGGCGAGCCCGAGCACGGCGGCCGTCATCGCGATGCGGTGGTCGCCGCGGCTGTCGACGTCGGCCGCGTCGAGCGGCCGGTCGGGCCTGCCCTCGACGAGGAGCCCGTCGGTGCGCTCCTCGCAGCGCAGGCCGAAGGCGCCGAGCACGGACGCCATCGCCGCGATCCGGTCGGTCTCCTGCGCGCGCAGCTCCCGCGCGTCGAACACCTCGGTGACGCCGCGCGCCCGCGCGGCGAGGCCGAGCAGGACGGGCAGCTCGTCGAGGGCGCGCGCCGCGAGCTCGCCGCCCGCGCGCCCGCCGCGCAGGCCGGCGCCGGAGGCGATGTGGAGATCGCCGGTCGGCTCGCCGAGGGCCTCCCCCTTGATCTCGACGGCGACGCTGCTGTCCATGTCGCGCAGCACCTCGAGCAGGCCGGTGCGCGTCGGGTTGAGGCCGACGCGGCGCGCGGTCACGCGGCTCCCCGGCACGAGCTCCGCGGCGGCGAGGAGGAACGCGGCGGCGGAGAGGTCGCCGGGCACGTCGACGTCGAACGCCGGCAGATCGCCGGAGAAGCGGGCCGCGTCGAGGCAGACCATCGCGCCGACCGAGTCGACCGGGACGCCGAGCGCGGTGAGCATGCGCTCGGTGTGATCGCGCGAGACGATCGGCTCGCGCACGAAGGTGGGGCCGTCGGCGAAGAGGCCGGAGAAGAGGAGGGCGCTCTTCACCTGATCGCACGGGACGGGGAGGTCGTACTCGATGGACGAGAGCACGTGCGGCTCGGGGAGCGGACCGACGTCGAGCGGCGCGGTGATCTCGCCGATCGTGCGCGGGTCGAGCTGCCCCTCGATGCGCCCGCCGCGGAGGCGGAGCGGCTTCGCGACGCGCTCCATGGGGCGGCGCGAGAGGGACGCGTCGCCGACGAGGCGGGCGGCGAAGCGCTGGGCGACGAGGATGCCCGAGAGGAGCCGCATGGTGGTCCCGGAGTTGCCGCAGTCGATGGGCCCGCCGGGGGCGCGGAGGCCGGAGAGCCCGGCGCCGCTCACGACGAGGTCGCCGGGCGACGGCTCCTCGACGCGGACGCCCAGGGCGCGCAGCGCGTCGACGGTCGAGCGGACGTCGCCGCCGAGCGTCCCGCAGCGGACGCGGCTCTGCCCGGTGGCGAGCCCCGCCAGGAGGAGCGCCCTGTGGGCGATGCTCTTGTCCGCGGGGACTGGCACGCTCCCGATGAGCGGCCGCTCTGCCGGGTGGACGATCAGGTCGGGCACGCGATGCCGTTTAGCAGAACGGCGGGCGCAGGCACAGCGGGCGGGGCGGGGTGCGGCGGGGGCGCGGCGCGGCGGCGCCCGTCCGATGTCCGGGCGCCCGGGCGCATCCTGATGGTACGCTCGGCGCGCCGCGGGGAGCGGCAGGAGGCGGTGTGGACGTGAGCGAGGCACTGGACGTGGCGGCGCGCGTTGCGGCGCGGCTCGGCGCGATCCCGGGCGTGGCGGCGGTCGTGCTGGGCGGCTCGCGCGCCCGCGGCGCGGGCCACCCGGACTCGGATCTCGACGTCGGCATCTACTACGAGCCGGAGCGCCCGCCCGATCTCCCGGCGCTGCGCGCGCTCGCGCGGGAGCTCTGCGCGGGTGGCGCCGAGGGCGCCGTGGCGCCGCTCGCGCGGGAGCTCGTCGCGGCGGACCCCGGGGACGTGGTGACGCCGATCGGCGCGTGGGGACCGTGGATCAACGGGGGCGCGTGGCTCGAGATCGAGGGGCACCGCGTCGACTGGCTGTACCGGGATCTCGCCCGCGTGCGGCGCGTGATCGACGAATGCCGCGCGGGGCAGGTCGCGTGCGACTACCAGCCCGGGCACCCGCACGGCTTCCTCGGCTCCATCTATCTGGCCGAAGTCCACGACTGCCGGCCGCTCTTCGATCCGGCGGGCGTGCTCGCCCCGCTCAAGGCGCTCGTGACGCCGTATCCGCCGGCCCTGCGGCGGGCGCTCCTCGATCGGTTCCTGTGGGAGGCCGGCTTCGCGATCGACACCGCGAAGAAGGCCGCGGGGCGCGGCGACGTGATGTACGTGAGCGGCTGCCTCTTCCGCGCCGCCGCCTGCCTGGTGCAGGCGCTGTTCGCGCTGAACGAGCGCTACGTCTCGAACGAGAAGGGCGCGCTGCAGCGGACGCGGGCGCTCCCGCGGTGCCCCGAGGGCTTCGCCGACCGGGTGGAGGCGCTGCTCTCCGCGCCCGGCCACGGCGCCGAGGCGCTGCTCGTGAGCCTCGGGCGCATGGAGGCGATAGCGCGCGAGGCGCGCGACCTATGCCGGCGGGATGGTAGTTCCACCCACCAGGAGTCCGGCCAGGGATCCGGAAAGAGAGTTTAACGCAAAGGCGCAAAGGCGCAAAGGCGCAAAAAAAAAGAACAATTCTTATGTATTTTTGCGTCTTTGCGTCTTTGCGTCTTTGCGCCTTTGCGTTGAATTTCTCTTCGCTCGCGAGTCAGATCCCTCGCGGGATTTCTGATCCGCGGTACTAGCATCGGCCGCGGCGGAGGGCGCCGCGGGAGCGGGGCCCGGGGACAAGCGAGGAGAGGAGCCATGGAGTCGATCAAGCTGGAGCACGGTCCGTCGGAGGAGCAGCTGGCGAAGCTCGGGGCGCGCGGCTGGCCCATCTGGACGAAGGAGGTGTCGACCTTCCCGTGGCGCTACGACGAGCCGGAGACCTGTTACCTGCTCGAGGGCGACGTGATCGTGACGCCGGCGGGCGGGGGCGCGCCGGTGCGGATCCAGGCGGGGGATCTGGTGACGTTCCCCGCCGGCCTGAGCTGCACGTGGGAGGTCCGCTCCCCGGTGCGCAAGCACTACCGCTTCGGCTGACCTGGGCCGCGGCGGGCGGCCGGCGGCGGCTCGCGCCGCGTCACGGCAAGTTGGCGTCGAGCCAGGCGAGCCGGGCCTTCAGGAAGTCGCGCATGACCTGCAGCTGCCCCTCCCACGTCGGCGCGGTGGGGCCGCCGAGGAAGCCCTCGCTCGACGCGATGATGTCCGACACCGGCCACCTGGCGAGGTCGCGGGCCGCCGCCTGCGCGAGCGGCGCGCTCAGCTCGTCCATGCGCTGATCGATCGCGGCCTCCGACAGGAGCGTCTGGCGCAGCGCCGTGTAGCGCGCCCTCACCTGCGCCATGAAGGCCGGATCCGCGGTGAGCTTCTGGTACCAGTTGTTGACGTTCCTCGTGCCGTTGAAGCGGAAGCCTGTGTCGTTGTTCGACGCTGGCGTCGCGCTCTGGGCGCCCACGCCGCCGAGCGCGAAGTTGTAGTCCCAGAGCGGGCCGGCCTTGAGCTTCTGATCGCGATCCTTGTGGTAGAAGGCGCTCCGCACGTAAGCGTCCACGTTGAGCGTCAGCTCGCTGATGATCAGGTAATCGATGAACGACGGCACGTCGATGTACGCCGCGTAGTCGCCGATCGGCGCCTGATGGAGGCTGTCGTGGAACTCCTGGATGTATTGGGTCAGCCAGGCCTCCTGCTCGTCGTTCAGGGGATCGGGATCCACGACCTCGAGATCGATCCAGCACGTGCCGCCCTCGCGGGGGCGCGGCCCGCCGCCGCCGAAGCCTCCGAACGACGGGAGCGGATCCGAGCCGGTGCAGGTGAGCATCGGCTCCTCGGCGGCCGCCTGATCGAACTTGAAGATGTAGCCGCCGCTGATCTTGGGCGCGTCGCGGTCCTCCTCCTCGAGCTGCTTGAGATCGGTGCGGGCCTTGTTGTTCTTGATGGTCTCCGAGATCCAGTAGATGCCCTGGTAATCCGCTTCGCCGATGACGCGCGCGTCGTAGTTCAGATAGACCTCGGCGAACTCGTTGCGCGGCGCCTCCAGGCCCATGTCGCGGCCGAGGGTGTAGGTGAACGGATTGCGGATCAGCGTGCGGTCGTAATACGGGGGGATCAGCGCCCAGTCCGAGTCGGCGGGCATGCCGAGCACCGGGTAGTCGAGGTCCTTGTCGTCGTTGCCCCACAGCTCGACCTTGTACGGTGTCTGGGGGAAGTTCATCGATGACTGGCCGCGCACGTGATAGCCGCCGCGCATCGCCATCGTGGGCAGCGAGGCGATCGAGGCGACGCCGTTGACCGGCTCCCAGATCATCACCGCCGCGTCGAAGTAGACCTCCTTGTCGGTCGGCTTGCCCTGGCCGTAGCCGTCGATGATCATGATGGGGAGGTCGGAGGTCGCGTCGATGGTGCGCGCGATGTAGATGCCCGTGCTCACCGCGCCGCGCGCGGCGCCCCCCACGAACGCCTGCGCGCGGACCTGCGTCGTGGCGGTGAGGGTCACGGGCTCGCCCGTGTACAGCGTGGAGGCCGAGGTCGGCAGCTGCCCGTCCAGCGTGTAGCGGATCTCGGCCCCTGCGACCGAGGTGGACATCTCCACCTGGATCTGATCCCTGAACGTCTGGCTCGGCGTGGAGAACGCGACATCCCCGCTCAGCGACGGGATCGCCTCCGGGGCGCCATCGCCGGGTTCGGTCGGCACCTGGCCACAGGCGACGCTCAGCGTGACGAGGGCGAGCGAGAGGGACCGGTGGAGCCCGGCGAAGCGTGCCCGTCGAACGATGGTGCTATTTTCCACTGCCAGCCTCATTGAAAGTTCAAGAAATCGTCATTGTACGGACACACAGGGCCGCCGCGCCACCCATTTCTCGAGCGGGACTGAGGGCCTCTCGGGTCCTCTGTATTCCTCTGTGCCTCGGTGGTTGCTCCGCTCTCTCCGCGGACCACGGGCGACCCGGGGGGACGCGGCGCCGCATGGCCGGCGCCCTCGTGGTCCCTCGCCGCGGGGCGCGCCACGAGGAGCTCCCTTCGTGCCATCCTCACCGGGAACATGGGCGTTGATTTGAACCGGATGGCGGTGTTCGTAGGGCGGCATCTTCGCCGTGGTGCCCTCGCGGCGCGACGCGCCCGCCAAGGTCAGCGAGTTCCTCCGCTTCCTCAGGGCCGAGCTGGGCGAGCGGGCGGGGCGGTGAGCGCCCTCGCGCAGCCTGGAGCGCCGGTCACGGCGCCTCGCTGAACGCCGCCTGGGCGCTCAGCTGCAGGATGATCGGGAGGTCGAGGTCACCATACCTCTCCAGCATCTCTTGCTCGACCTCCTCGGCGCTCGTGCTCGCGACGACGGCGCGGCTGAAGTCCTCGATGGATTCGCCCGTCTCGGCGATGGCCGCTGGGCCGTCGTCGCGCGCCGGATCCTTGTGTCCGGCGATCACGGTCTCGAGGGGGAGCGACGAGAGCTCCTCCAGGGTCTCGAGCCACGCGTCGCGCTGCTCTCGGTCGGAGTCCACGAGCCAGGTATGGACTCCGCTGTACACGGTGTCCCCGGCGATCACGGCGTTCAGCTCCGGCACGTGGACGGGGAAGCTATGCTCGATGTCGCCCTGCATCGGGCCGAGGATGCGGATCTCGTGGCCCTCCAGGTCGAGGGAAGGTTGCGTGGTGGGCTCGGCGTCGACCAGCGTGTCGGTGAGGTCGTCCTGGTACACCGGCTTCCACTGTGCCAGATCCTTGGGTCCCTCCGCCTTCATCTCCTCGGCCACGGCCGGCCTGGCGAGGATCTTCGCGTCGGGGAACCGCTCGCGGAGGATCTCGAGCCCGAAGTGATGGTCCGGATGTCCATGGGTGATGTACACGGTGGTGAGCCGCTTGCCGGTCTTCTCGATGGCGTCGCTCAGGAGCCGCGCCTGGCTGCGGGTGAACTGCGCGTCCACGAGGATGGCGTCGCGCTCGCCCGCGATCAGGGTGGAGTTGACGTTGAAGCCGGGCGCGTCGGCCGTGAAGACCTGCAAGGAGAGGGGGCCCTTTGCGTCGCCGTCGCCTGCGTCGTCGCTGCTGCACGCGGACACGGACATCGCCTGCGTCGTCAAGAGCGCGGCACCCATCAAGGACTTCATGAGCGTGTTCATGCGGATCGTCTCCAGGTAGCGAAAGGGCGCCGCGGGCCGGCATGGAGTCGGCCGAGGCGCGAGGTGCTGGGAGCGCTCGACCACCATTCCCGCGGGCTCTGCCGGGGAGCCGATCGGGCGCTCCGTCGTTCGACACGGGATGAATAGCCCGCCGAGGCCAGGCTGATTAGCCGGCGCCCCGCGCTCTGACCGTGTAGCCCGCACGAACAATCAGGGCGCGGCCGCCTCCCCGAGGGGGAGCGGCAGGCCCCGCCGGGGGGTGTCTCGGCGCGACCTGAACGCCGGCCAGCGCCGCTCGGGAGCGCATCGGCGTAAGAGATCTTACGTGAGATCGCCGACCGGCGGCGCTCGGCGCAAGTCCACTATCGGCGATCGCCGCCCGGGGGCAGATCGACGTAAGCTGTCTTACGAGCGATTGCTGCCCGGAGGCGTTTTGGCGTAAGGCATCTTACTGGATGTCGCTGCTCGGCGGCGTTTGAGAGTAAGATGTCTCACTGAGATTGCCACCCGCCACCCATTTCGGACGAGTGGACTGTCGCGCCCCGGCCGGCAGGCGGCGGATCGTGTAAGATTATTTACTTTTGTGCGGTGGAGGGCGGCTGATCGAGCAAGCTGGCTTACTGGCTTGCGTCGTGTTGCCCCGCGCGGGGATTCATCGCGGCGCGGTGTCGGGGGCGCTCGGTTCAGGCGCCGTCGAAGGGATCGTCGTCGTCGTCGCCGCCGGCGGTGGGCGGCGCGGTGTCGCCGGCCGGCGCGGGCTCGACGGCGCCCTCGGCGCCGCCCTTGCGACCGCGGCGGTCGGCCCGGGCGGACTCGCGGCGGAGCCGGCCGAGGAGGCGTTCGGTGATCTCTCCGGTCGCCGCCTTCTCGAGGGCGAGGTTCGTCTCGATGGCCCGGACCACGCGGATCCAGCCATTGCGGGCGTTCAGCACCTCGCGCGGCGTCGCGCCGTCGGTGTTCGCCGGGGTATTCAGGGCGAGCTGCTCGCGTTGCGCCTCCACCTTCTCGATCTCGAGCGCGGCGGCGACCCAGGCGTCCACCACCTGCGAGAGCGGCCCCTCGGGCGTCTTCAGCTTCTTGAGCAGCTTCTCCGACGCATCGTTGAGCCGCGACGGGAGCAGCTTGGCGTCGCCTGCCTGGTCGCCGTAGCTCCGCGCGACGGCCTTGAGCCCCGCCGGCGCGAGCCGATCGCGCAGGTCGAGGAGCGCCGCGGCGAACTCGGGATCGTCGGTCATCTCGGCGAGCGCGCCGAGGTAGTTGTACGCCCCGCGCAGCTTGCGATCGTGGGTTGCGTCGAGCGCGAGGACCTTCTCCATGAGCGCCTTGGCCTGCTGCTGGAGGCTGGTGCCGAGCCGCTGCGTGGTGAGGATCCGGCCGTGCGCCTCCTCGACGGAGGGCAGGAGCGGCGCGAGCAGCGGCAGCGACGTGAAGACCTTCCGGTCCTGCTCCGGATCGAGCCATGGGCCCGAGATGTTGACCATCGCCTGGGGGCTGAGATTGCGATAACCCATGAGATAACCCTCCTTGGTCAGGGGCGCACCGAGTGTCGGTCCTGGGTTGACGGAATGCAACCTGCCGCGAGCCCGGGAGGGCGTCGCGGTCGTGCTCTGTGATCGGCGGGGGATCCCGTCGCGCTCGGCCGCCCCGGGCTCGCGGGCGTCCTCCTCGACGCCCGCGGCCGCTCCGCGGTCGCTCTGACCGTGGCGACGAGCCCGCGCTCGAGGAGCTCGCCGGCGACGAGGCCGCGCGCGCTATCGCGCTCGATCGCACCGGAGTCACGGCGCAGCCAACCCCGCTCACGCATTCGTCAGGATGGCGAGCGAACTAGTCGCCGGCGATGAGAATTTTGGGTCGCGAATCGCAATGCGTTCCTGGCCAGCAATTTGCGGCATCAGGGATTCACAGCGCCAGGAGACCCGTGGTAACTCACCTCTGCGCGAGGAATGGACGCCGCTCCGGCCGAGGCTGGGCGGAGATGAGGGATGCCGCGCCGGACTGGGCCAGCGTGGCATTCAGTCCTCGCGTCGGGCCGAGGTGAAGCTTGCTGCGTTCTGCGCTGGTCGTCGGTGGGTCGAAGGCGGCGGCCGTCACGATGTTCCTCCTCGCGCTCCCGCTGGCCGCCGCCGCCCCGCCGTCACGACCACCGCCGCCACCCCGGTCGCCGCGCGTGGCCGCCTTGGTCAGGGAGGCGGAGGCGGCCCTCGATCGGCTCGATATCGCGCGCGCTCGCGACCTGTGGGCGCAGATCTACGAACTCGAGAGATCCACGGTGGCGATCTGCCAGCTCGGTCAGCTCGACCGCCGCCTCGGGCGCTGGGTGGACGCGGCGGGGGAGCTCACGCGCTGTGTGCAGGAGATGCGCCCGCCGGCCACGCCCATGGAGCGGCGGCTCCACGACACGCGGCACGCGGACCTGGCCGCGGCGCGCCGGCAGGTGGCGGAGCTCCGCGTGTTCGCGCCCGCCGGGGCGGCGCCCGTGCTCGTGGACGGCCGGATCGTGGACGAGAGCGGCCGGATCTACGTCGAGCCGGGGCAGCACGAGGTGACCGCGGCGCTGCCGGACGGCCGGAAGGCGCGCTCCAGCGTGCGTGTCACCGCGGGAGAATCGCGGGCCGTGCTCCTGAGCCCGGAGCCGGCGAGCCTCCGCCCGGCCGCGCCGCCGCCGGCGAGGCCGGCGGGCGCGCCGGCGAGGCCGGCGGCTCCGCCGGCGCCGTGGCTTCTCTACGCGGGCTCAGCGGCATCGGGGGCGTTCCTGGTGTCCGGGATCGTGCTGCACATCATGGCATCGCTCGAGGACAGCGCCCTGAGGACCGAGATGTGCAAGGCCGACTGGGAGGAGACGGAAGCAGCTCGAAGGGCGATGCTTGCCATCGACGTCAAGCAGCACATCAGCACGGCCGCCCTCGTCGCCGGGAGCGCGCTGGGAGCCGCGACGTTGGCAGTCGCGCTGCTGCCGAGGGGCGCCCAGGTCCGCGCGACCGCGGGCGGCGCGGAGGTGCGTTTCTCGTGGTAGAGCCCGGTACCATCTGGGAGGGTCACCGGATCCTCAGCGAGGTTCACGATGGCATGGTCCGCACGTTCCTCGCCCAACAGGTAGGTGACGAGGGCGCGACCGTCTGGTTGCACCTGCGCGAGGGGCAATCGATGGACCGGACGGCCTTCGCTTCCGAGCTTCCGCGCCTGCAGGAGATCGCGCGAGCGGTCCCGCAGGTCGAGCCCGTGCTCTACGGCGACGCGGGCGGCCTCTCCGCCTGGGTCGCGTGCCGGCGAAGCCACGGGATCAGCATCAAGGATGCGACACGTGGGGCCGATCTCGGCGTCACGGCGCTGCGGATGGTGATCGATATCGCCCGCGCGATCCAGCGGTGCCACGCGCTGGGCTGGTGCCATGGGGCGCTCGGGCCGGACCGCGTGTTCATCACGTCGAAGCGGGACTACAGCATCAACCAGTTCGGCCTGGTCCGGCTCTTCCGGATCGAGCCGCACGAGGCCGCACGGGAGCCGCTGGTGGCGCCTCCGGAGCTGCTGCGCGGCGACCGGGTGGGGCCACGGGCCGACGTCTACGGACTCGGGATCTTGCTCTACGAGCTCGTTTGCCGTCGCTCGCTCGACGCCGGTCAGGCCGGTACGCTCGGGGCGCAGCGGAGCAGGCCTGTGATCCCGGGCGAGATACCGCGCGCTGTCTCTGCCGCCATCGAAACGGCCTTGGAAGAGGATCCGCGTCGCAGGTACAGGAGCGTGGACCACTTCATCACCGTGCTCGAGGGCCTCGCGGAGGCATGGCCCACGCTGGACCTGGAACCGAGCGGCGGCGAGGAGCAGGCCTCGATCGCCGGTGGCGTGCCGTCGACCTTGCGCAGCTCCCATCTGGAGGGCCCGCGCTCGCCAGCGCCGGTGACGGAAGAGCCGGACGCCCGTTCATCCGAGGTCGACCCGGTGGCTTCGCTGCTGAATGACGATGAACCTCCGCTGCCGGAGATCCCCTCTCTTGACGTGCCATCGCGTCAGGCTCCAGCTCTGCAGGAGCTGATGCTGCTACCGCCGCCCTCCCTCGTCCGAGAGCCAGGGAGGGAGCCGATCATGGCCCCGAGCAGCCCCGCCGGCACGCGGCCGCGGAGGCTCGCGAGCCGTATCGCCGTTTCGGTCGCTACGATCGCCGCGCTCTGCGTCGGCGCGCTCTGCCTCCTGCGCCCCACTGGGGTTGTGCTCCGGGCGGACAAGCTCCCAACAGTCCTGGTGGACCGGGGCGCAATGCCACATGGGGAGCGTCTGCCGCCGGTGCCTTCGACGCCGGCCGCGTCGAAGGCACCGGACGGCCGCTCGCGCGCCGCGCTCTCGCGGCGAACGGGCGTGGCGGCGCGGCCCGACCTGCGCCGGCCGTATTGCGATGCCGGCGATGTGAGCTGCGGTCCTGCGTTGTACTAGGAGGGCTTCTGTCGATGCGATGTGTTCTTCTACTCATCGGCGCGAGCGCTGGGATCGGTTGTATCCCCGATCTGGACTGCCCCGGCCGAGGCCCCCACGAGGGGGATCCCGCCGTGTGGCTCTGGAAGGGCACACAGCACGAGGCGCAAGGCTGCGCCGAAGGCAGGGATATTCTCTGGGATGGGTGGAGGAAGGATTCCTCCACCGCCCCGGAGTCGCCGTCGTTCGCGCGCGCATGCGCCGGCGTGGTTCGAGACGATATCCCGGAGGGGTACACCCTATGCGTGATCCCCAGCCAAGCGGACGACATCTGCTGGGAGGGATACGAGGACAGCGCGACGTACGCCACAGAGGATGGCGCGGAGCACGTGATGTGCTGCACACCGAGGGGGAACCCGCCGACGGTGATCCCTCAGAGCCACGACGGATGCACGACATGAGCGAGACCATCGCAGGTGTCTTCGGGCGCACGCTCTCGCCCCTGTTCTGGGCTTTGGTCAGCGCATGGGGCAGCGGGTGTGTCGCGGATCCAGAGGTCGCGGGCAAGGTGATCGTCTCGCGAGACGGCGAAGAGCTGGTGATCGACACCGGCGGCAACGGTACGAAGGCCGTGGATGTCAGCGATGATGTCTCAGGGATGTGCATCGTCCGCGACCAAGGCGAGCTCAGCGTGACGGTGGCGAAGGATGGCGAGGCGCTTTCTTTCTTCGACGTGATGAACCAGGCCGAATCGCCTCACGCGTCCGCGAGGATCGACGGCGAGCTGTACCAGGGGGCGTGCGAGATCATCGTCGAGGAGCGGCAAGGCGACCCGTACGAGGCCGACGTGGCGGCGGGGCCGTGCGACCTCGTCCGGCTCTTCGACGGCGCCAAGGCGCGCCTCGAGACGGCGGTCTTTCACGTCTCGGACTGCAGCGGGGCCGACTAGCCGGGCGAGCTCTCCTGCGGCCAACGCGCCTGCTCCGGCCACGTCCCCCCCAGGACGACGTAAGCCGCCTTGACGCCGATCTCCCATCGCGCCGACGCGCGCATCGCGCCGACGCGCTCTCGTCCGCCCGGGCGCCCGTGGGCACGAGCGAAAGCGCGAGGAGGCCGACGCTCGGCCCCGTCAGCGCGCTACTTGCTCATCGCCGGCGGACCATCAGCCACCTCATGACCTATCTCCTGGCTCTCTTCCAGCCGTGGCCGCGGGCGCGCCGCTCGCGGGCGCCTTCGGCTCGGCGGCGGCGTAACGATGCCCTTACATCCGAGCGAGCCGTCCATCTTCGAGCAGCACCAAGGGGGCTGAAGCCGAGTACGCTTCCGTCCCCGCGATGGGCAGGCGTGGCGCGTCCGAGAGCTGATCGAGCCCCTTGTCTCGGAGTCGCATGCCACGTTCGGTGAGGCGATATACCTTCGAGAGCAGCGGGTAGTCAGGCGGCTTCGGGCCAGGAGCGCGTTCCACGGCGCCGCTCAAGTCGTGCTGTGCCCAGTGGGCAAGGCGGTCTCCCAGGAACAGGTCCCCTGTGCAGGAGACGAGATCTCGTAAGTCCAAGCCAAGTTGCGATTTGTTGCAGATGACTCTCACTGGAGTTTGCCACTCCTCTGCGGACAAGATGGCAAAAATTAGGTCGTCATATCGGCTGAGACGCAGGGTGCCTTCCGTGGTTCTTCGTGGGAAGAAATAAGAGAGGAGCGCCCACAGCGAAGCAAGCTCTGGAAAGTCCTCGGCACCGGCGATGCAGCGCTCCACGAATGGCAAGGGGTTCTCATCGGCGTAGCTTTCCCAGAGGTGAATGGCATGCTCGTAACGCTCCACCGGCCAGGGGCGCGCCTTGTCGAGGCCGTCCAGAAGGACCTCATCGGGGTGGTGGGCTACCGATCCGGAACAGTCGAACGGCGGGATTCTCGGTGGCTCGGGAAACCTCTTCATCGTGCCATAGATACGATCGAACTCGACGATGAGGACGTCACTGTGCTCGATTCCCAGACTTCGCAAGTAGCTGCAGGTTCTCCAGAGGTTTACCCGATCGTCGAGGCTCTTTGCTGCCCACAATACAGCGGGGAGCTTCCAGCGGGGCTCGGCTGAGTAGAGCTGATCCCATTTCTCGCCCGCGTCGTCTGCGTCCGAACATAGTTCGCACGAAGAGAACCACGCCTCACGCGTCCGGACGTGCTCTGCGGGAACCGGTCGGCTGGGTCCGATAATAAGATGTTCGTGTGCACGCACGATGTTGGTCGCGCCGAGCTGCGCGAGACGCTCTGCGGTCGGCGTGTCGAAGGTGACGTGCGTCGCATCCAGAAGGAACGGGGAGGGCGTCATACTCATTTGAATCCGCACTGAAAGCAAATTTCATATGTGTAGGGCTTGTCTTGCTGACATTCGTCACGGCAAATCTCGCAGTATGTATAGCCATGGCTGTTCCTGCGCGTGCACCGTCCGCCAATGTCTTGGCATTTCTCATACATGTCGGTACAATCGTGGACTGGCGTGCACCCTGCCATCAGCTCGAATGAGTCGCTGCCCACTTCTTCGTCTTCTTCGGCGTTTTCGCTGTTGCTCGGGTAATCCCCCGCCCCTGCGGATTCTGTAGGGTATCCAGCACCCGCGCTCCCTGGCTCCACTGTGTCGCAGGTGTAGGACAGGTCGCATGCCGAAGCGAGGACCATCGCGAGCCAGCCGCACAGCACGAGCGCGCTCACCTTCGCCTTCAGGACGTAGTCCATGGTCGCCCCCTCCGAATGAGCGCACCGTTCTCTCAGGTAAAAGGAGGAGTCAACGGTATTTTATGCTACGTTACGTCCTTGTTGTTCCTATGCCGGCGAGTCGAGCGCGGCGGGTTGAATCGGTGGATCGGAGCGCCCGCCAGCGACCATGGCGCCCCCTCCGGTCACCGGTTGACCGAGCACAACCTGCCCGGATCAGGTGAGGCCTCCTCGACCTCTGACACCGCTCGGGTACGTGCGACGCGGCGTTTGCGGTGTCTCGCGCGCATCTGCGCCGCAGGTTCGTCTCCGGGGTCGATCCTCGGCGCCTCGACGACGTCGAGGCGTGTGCGACGTGCGGCCCTACGTATCGCCCCCGAGTCTCGACTAAAATACGACCCCATGAGCTTTTTTCATCGCTCCGGGGAGATCGGTCTCTACTTCTTGACGAGCACCCGCGCGCTCGCACGCGCCGCCGGGATGCTCGGCGCCCTGCTCTGCGCCGCGTGCGCGGCCGACCTCGAGCCCGCGCCGCCCGAGATCTCGGTCGGCGCGGTCGACGGCACCGACGCCGTGCTCGCCGTCGTGCGCGGCGAGGGCGCGGTCACGCTCTACGTCTGCGGGGGCGCGAGCACCTACGCGACAATGACCCGCTGGTTCGAGGGACCCGAGGACCCGAGCGGCGCGTTCTCGCTCGAGAGCGGCGGGTGGACGGCGACCGCCGATCCCGGTGGCGAATCCGGCCGGCTGCGCACGCCCGAGGGCGCGGAGCTCGCCTTCCGCGCGCGCCCCGCGGCGCTCGACCGCATCGAGGGCCTCTATGCGGCAGACGACAGCGGCTGCCGCACCGGGGCCGTGGTCTTCACCCCCGAAGGCGCCGAGTCGCCCGCGCTCCAGGGCACCTGGTGCGCCGTCGGCGATCGCTTCGCCCAGGTGACGCCGCTCCGCCCGCTCTCCGTGCTCGATCGGCGCGGGATCCAGGTGCAGGTCGAGCTCGAGGGCGCACGGAAGAACCTGCTCGTGACGCCGCTCGGGCGACCCTGAGCCGCCGCCGCGCCTCGGCCGCCGCTCCCGCCGCACCCCCCGCCGCCCTCCCGCTCCGGCGTTGAGTTCCGCTCCCGCCTGATCGAGAGTCAGCCCATGGCCGACGCAGCCCGGCCGCGCAGGCGGCACCTCGCCGTGCCCGCGTCTCGCTTCCTCGGCCGTGAACGCGAGCTCGCCGCGATCGCCGAGCTCTTCCGCCGCGGCGAGCGGCTCGTGACCGTCTGGGGGCCGGCCGGCATGGGCAAGACGCGGCTCGCCCTGGAGCTCGCCAGCCGCTGGGACGAGGCGCGGCCGGCCGAGGCCGTGTGGCTCTGCGAGCTCACCGCCTGCCGCGACCTGCGCGCCGTCTGCGGCGCGGTCGCGCGCGCGATCGGCGCGCAGGTCGCGGCCGGGCGCCGGGAAGCGACGCTCGTCGAGCGGATCGGCCGCGCCCTCGCGACCGAGGGGCCGGCGCTCTTCGTGCTCGACAACCTGGAGCACGTGCTCGAGCAGGCAGCGCCCGCCCTCGACGCGTGGGTGCGCGCGGCGCCCGAGGTCCGCTTCCTCGCGACGTCGCGCGAGCGCACCCGCCTGCCCGGGGAGATCGGCTGCGAGCTCGGCCCGCTCGAGCTCCCCGCCGAGGGCTCGGCCGAGCGCAGCGCCGCCGTGGCCCTCTTCCTCGACCGCGCCGCGGCCCACCGCGGCGGCGCGCCGGCCGGCGACGAGCCGCTCGCCGACGTCGCCGCCCTGGTGCGGCGGCTCGAGGGCATCCCGCTCGCGATCGAGCTCGCGGCGGCGCGCGAGGGCGTGCTCGGCGTGCGCGGCCTGCTCGCGCGGCTCGGGAGCCGGCTCGACCTGCTCGCGGGCGCGGCGCGCGGCAGGGAGGCGCGGCAGGCGACGATGCGCAGCGCGATCGAGTGGTCGTGGGACCTCCTCGACGACCGCGAGCGACGGGCGCTCGCCTGCTGCTCGGTGTTCCGGGGGCCGTTCACGCTCGCGGCGGCCGGGGCCGTCCTCGCCGAGCCGGACGCCGCCGCGGTCGACCGGATCGAGGCGCTGCGCGACAAGTCGCTGCTCCGCGCGGCGCCCCCGGGGAGCGACGGGGCGACGCGCTTCGCGCTCTATGAGGCGGTGCGGGAGCTCGCCGCCGAGAAGCTCGCCGAGCGCGGGGAGCGCGGCGCCGCGGCCGAGCGGCACGCGGCGTTCTACCTGGCCGCCGGCGAGGCCGCCGCCGCGGATTTCGAGCGGCGCGGCGCGCTCGACGCGCTCAACCGCATCGCCGGCGACCTGGAGGAGCTGCTCGCCGTCGCCGAGGGCGCGCTCGCAGCGGCGGCGACGCCCCGCGCCGGGGACGGCGCCGCGGTCGAGGACGCGGTCGCCGCCGCAGCGCCGCGCGCCGCGGCCGAGCGCGCGCTGCGGGCGCTCTCCGCCATCGAGCCGGTGCTCAGCACCCGCGGCCCGTTCGGCGCGCAGCTCGAGCTGCTCGACCGCGCGCTCGCCGCGGCCGAGGCGCTCGCGGCCGATCCGGGCGTCGCGGCCCGCGCGCTCGCGGCGCGGGGGCGCGCGCGGCGGCTGCGGGGGCAGGCGGAGGCGGCGCTCGATGACCTCGAGCGCGCCCGGGCGCAGGCGGCGGCGCTCGGCGAAGCGGCGCTCCTCTCCGGGATCCTCGCGGACCTCGGCGTGCTCCACCACGGCCGGCGCGAGATGGAGCGCGCGCGAGACCACTACGAGCAGGCGCTCGCGCTCCACCGCGCCCTCGGCGACCGCCGCGCCGAGGGGCGCGCGCTCGGCAACCTCGGGGCGCTCCACCACGACGAGCGCCGCGAGGCCGAGGCCGCCGCCTACTACGAGCGGGCGATCGCGATCGCGGCGGAGATCGGCGACGGCCGGCAGGAGGGGATCTTCTCGACGAACGCCGGCCTGCTCGAGCAGGAGCGCGGCGCGCCCGCGCTGGCGCGGCGGCGCTACGAGCGCGCGGCCGCGATCCTCGGGGAGGTGGGCGACCTGCGGCTGCTCGCGATCACGCTCGGCAACCTCGGCGCGCTCCACCACGAGGAGGGCCGCCTCGCCGACGCGCGCGCCTGCCACGGCCGCGCCGTGGCGCTGCTCCGCGAGGTCGGGGATCGCCGCTCCGAGGCGATCGCGCTCTGCCGCCTCGGGGCGGCGCTCGCGTCGGTGGGCGAGGTGGGCGAGGCGCGGCGCGCGCTCGAGCCCGCCGAGCGGCTGCTCGCGCAGCTCGGCGACGAGCCCGACGTGGAGCTCGCGCGGGTGGCGTCGGGCTTCGTCGACCTCGCGCTCGCCCAGGCGGCGCGCCGCGCCGGGCAGGGCGACGAGGCCGCGGCGCACGTGGTCGCGGCGCGGCGCAGGATCGCGCGCGCCCGCGAGGGGGCGCCGTCGAGCGCGAGCCGCTCGGACGACGTGCGGTTGCTGCTCCGGATCCTGGAGCGCAGCCTGGCCGCGCTGGGCGGCCTGGCCGAGGCGCGGGCAGGGGCCGAGCGCGAGCTCCTCCTGACCGAGGGGGCGCGCTTCGTCCGCCCGCCGGGCAGCGGCTGGCACGATCTGCGCGAGCGCCACGCGGCGCGGCGCTTGCTCCTCGCGCTGGCCGAGCAGCAGCGGTGTGCGCCGGGTCGGGGGCTCTCCCTCGCGGCGCTGCAGGAGGCGGGGTGGCCGGGCGAGCGGATCTTGCCGGAGGCGGCGGCGAACCGGATCTACGTGGCGATGAACCAGCTGCGGAAGCTCGGGATGAAGCCCTGGCTCCGGAGAGACGCAGAGGGGTACTCGCTGGATCCGGCGCTGCCCGTCCACTACGTCGCGGTGGAGCCGGGCACGAGGGGAGGGGGCGATGCGCGCGGGGGGACGGGCGAGGGCGAGGGCGAAGGCGGGGGCAGGGGCGGGGGGAAGCGGCGGTAGGGGCAGTTGCCGGCTGGACGGCCCCCGGAGAGGGCGATCGTGGGGCGGGGCGGGGTGGGGGCCCCGCCGAACTCGGCAGAGACATGGCGCCGGAGGCGCCATGTCTCTGCCTCAAACATCGGCCCATCCCCCACCCCGCCCCGCCCCACGATCACCCTCTCCGGGGGCCTGCGGATAGCGGTGGGTGACGGCCCGGAGGAGCGCGCGAGTCGCTTTAAGAGAGGATTAAGGGGCGACGCTGCGGCGGGGACATAGCCTGTTCGGCGGAGGTCTCACCATGCGCATCACCACTTCTGCTCTGCTGATCCTCGGCCCTTCGATCATCCTCTCCGGCTGCAGGGAGATCCGTGAGACCGAGCTGGCCGCCAGCTCGAGCGGCAACACGAGCGCTGGATCGTGGGGATCCGGCGGAGGCGCGGGCGGCGACGCCGTGGGGGGCGGGGGCGCGGGGGGGAGCGGGGGATCGCCTCCGGCAGAGGAGGCATGGCACCGGCAGATCTCGGGGCCCGACATGGAGGACGCCATGGCCCTCGCGATCGACTCCGGCGCGAACGTCGTGCTGGCCGGCAGCTCGCGGGGAGCGGCCGACTTCGGCGCGGGCGCGACGCCGCTCGCCGGCTTCGAGGACCTCTTCATCGCCAAGTACGCGGACGACGGCGTCCTGCGCTGGGTACACCGCTTCGGCGGCAGCCTGGTGACGGCCACGGGGATCGCGGTCGACGCAAACGACGGCATCGCCGTCGTCGGCCACATCTCGAGCGGACCGCTCGAGGCCGGCGATCCCTCGCTGGATGAGCCGGAGCGAAACGACATCTTCGTCCTCGCGCTCGACCGGGCCGGCGCCCCGCGCTGGATGCACCGCCTGGGCGGCGCCGGCTTCGATTTCGGAGGCCGTGTGGCCACCGGTCCCGACGATGACATCGTCGTCGCCGCCCAGTCCGAGGGTCGCCTCACGCTCGCCAGGTTCGCCGCCGACGGGACGGCCCGCTTCGCGAGGGACCTGGGACACCTGTCCGGATACGCTTCGTCCTTCGCCCCGATCGGCGGGGTGGCCGTGGACCTGCACGGCGACATCCTCGTCGCCGGGAACTTCTCGGGCGGCGCCGATCTCGGCGGGGGCGCCATCACCGGGCTGAGGGGCGATCAAGCCTGGGTGGCGAAGTACTCGGGGGAGGACGGCGCCCACGTCTGGTCGAGGCACTTCGGCGCGCCCGAGGACCACGGCATGGGCCTCGGCGACAAGGCGCAGACCCTGCTCGTGGACGAGCGCGGCGACGTGCTGATCGCCGGCCAGTTCGCGGTGGGCGCCGATCTCGGGGAGGGGCCGATCGGCGAACCGGGCGGCGCGTTCCTCGCGAAGCTCGCCGGCGAGGACGGCGCGGTCCGATGGGCGAAGCCGCTCCCGGCCGCCGGCGTCGTCTCGACCAGCCTCTCGCTCACCCCCGACGGGCGGATCGCGCTCATCGCCTCGCTCAGGGCGCCCTTCGACCTCGGCGGCGGCACGGTGGACGAGCGGGGAAGCTACATCGCCACCTACGAGCCAGGCACTGGCGCGTTCGTCGCGCAGCGGCGGATCGTCGAGGTCGGCACGATGATCTGCGACACGCAAAACGGGTTCTTCGGCATGGGCGCCTCCGCGATCGACGCGAAAGGGAACCTCGCGATCGTGACGAGCTTCTACGAAGAAGCGCAGACCGGCTTCGGCGCCCTGAAGAGCGAAGGCTGGGGCGACATCCTCCTCGCGCACCTTCCGCTCTGAGGCGGACGGCGGTCATCAAGCTTCCTCCGTCCCCCCATCACCCGTTCCCCGTCTCCCGTCCTCCGTCTCCCGTCTTCGTGCTCGTGCTCGACTTCGCCCCCGTATTCCGTGCTCGCCCCCCTCTCACCTTCCGCTCATCCTCTCCCCCCTCCCTCCCACCCATCTCTTCTCCTCCTCCTCCCGCCTCCCTCCTCTCCGCCGCCTCATGCGCCAGCGCCCCCGCATGGATGGCCCTCACCTCGTCGATCGTGCTGGCCTCCCCCGCCGCCTTGTCAGGCCGGTACCGCTTCACCCGCGCGAACCGCAGCGCGACCCCCCCCGGGTACTGCGGGCTCGCCTGCACGCCGTCGAACGCAATCTCGACGACGACCTCCGGCCGCACATACACCGTGTACGCGTCGCGCGCGATCTCGAGCTCGAGGAACCGCTGCGTCTGCCATGCGAGCATCTCGTCGGTCATGCCCTTGAACGTCTTGCCCAGCATGACGAACCCGCCGGCGCCGGGATCGCGCGCGCCGAGGTGCAGGTTGCTGAGCAGCCCCCGGCGCCTGCCGCTGCCCCACTCGACCGCGAGCACGACGAGGTCGAGGGTGTGCGCCCGCTTCACCTTGAGCCACGAGCTGCCGCGCCGGCCGGCCTCGTAGGGCGCGGCGAGCGACTTCGCCATCACCCCCTCGTGGCCGCGGGCGAGGGCGTCGGCGAAGAACGCCTCGGCCTCGGCCCCCGTCGGCAGCTCGATGCGCGGGACGCGCAGCGACCGATCGAGCGCCTGCCGGAGCGCGGAGGCGCGCTCGCTGCCGGACCGATCGAGCAGGTCCTCGCCGTCGAGGTGCAGCACGTCGAAGAACAGGGCGCGCAGCGGCAGCTCGGCGCGCAGCGCGGCCACGTCGAGCGTGCGGCCGAAGCGGCGCATCGTGACCTGGAACGGGTGGGGCGCCCCGTCCGCGCGGAAGGCGATCGCCTCGCCGTCGAGCACGATCGAGCGGACCGGGAGCGCACGCACCGCCTCGACGACCTCCGGGACCGCCTTGGTGACGGAGTTCAGGCTGCGGCTGAAGACGCGCACCTCGTCGCCGGCCTTGTGCACCTGCACGCGCGCGCCGTCGAGCTTCCACTCCAGCGCCGCCGCGCGGAGCTCGCCGAGCGCCGAGGCGACGTCGTCCGCCCCCTGCGCCAGCATCGGCTGCACCGGGCGGAGCAGCTGCAGCGAGAAGCGCTGGAGGCCGGGCGCCCCCTCGAGCAGCGCGGCCTTGGCCACCTCGGCCGCGTCGCCGGCGAGCATGACCGCGCGCCGCAGCGAGGCCGGCGGCAGCCCCGCGGCGCGCGCCACCGCCTCGATCATGACCGCCTCGAGCGCCCCCTGGCGGAGCTCGCCGACGAGGAGCCGCGCGAAGAAGTCGCGCTCGAGCTCGGTGGCGCGCGCGAAGAGCCCGCCGAGCGCCGCGCGGCGCTGCGCCGCCGACCCCGAGCCCGAGGTGCGCGCGATCTCCGTGAACACCGCGTCGGCCTCCCCCAGGGTGAGCGCGGGCTCGACGGCGGACGGACCAGCGCGGCGGGCCTCGGTGACCATCGCAGGCCCGAGCCCGATCCGGCCCTGACGCAGCCGCCCGGCCAGCCAGTCGACGCCGATCCGCACCTCCTCGGGCGAGAGCCGGCGCAGGAGATCGGCGAGCGCACCGATCTTTTCGAGACGGCTGGAGGTCGTGGCGACACGATCGGAAGTGGCGACGAGATCGGAAACGAGCACGCAGGTATCCTACCGTGGCACCTCGAGGGCGCACGCTCGGGGTCCTAGGATGAGGCCGCCGCGGTGTGTCCTTTGCTACCGAGCGCTACCGAGCGCTACCGAGCGCTACCGAGCCGAGGAACTCCGCAGGATCAGACCTGACCCACAGGCGCCAAGAGCTCTCCGCATGGGCTGAGAGGGAGCCTACCAAAGGGTGTAAGGCCGCGGGACAGAAAAGCGCTCTTTCGTGCCCGATTCGCGGCCGTTCTCCTTTGCAGCCACTTACGGAGAATGGTGGCGAATTATCAGACTATCTCGGGCGGCTCGAACGACGACAGACACCTGAGCTGACGGCGGCGCCGGCGCCGCCGCGCGCGGGGCGCTCGACCCGAGCACGCGAGCCGACGGTGCTGTCGCGCAACGATTCAGCACGGAGACACGTAAGCAGGGAGGGCAACGAACGTAAGCCGGAACGCAGACCGGAGGCTGCGGTCCCGCCGGGGACCAGGCAATGGGGGCCTTCGCGCGGCTCTCGAGCGCCTTGCCGTACAAGTGACAAGAAGCATCTCCTTCTCCGTCGTGAGGTGGACCTTCTCGGTGCCCATGAGTGCCTCCGTTCCTCCGGTGACCGCGCCGTGAGCCGGCGAAGGTGCTGCCCACCTTTCAAAGATCCGGTGTGCCGCTCGTGGCGAGTCGTCGGGCGCGAAGCGCGCGACGCGCCAGCGCCGCCCCGCGGACGGCCGCGCGGAGCAGCCCCGCGACTCCCGAGCACGCCGCGAGCGGGGCCCGCGAGACGGCCCGGCCGCGTCCGCCCTCCGACGGCGCGATCGCTCCGTTTAGTTGACCTCCGCCGCCGGCCTTGATACCGGGTTGGGCGTCAGCGCGCCGTGGGCAGGTGAACACGGCGGGCGGGCGCAGTTTTCCTCAACCACAGCTCAGGAATACCGCCCTCCGCTGCAAGGCCGCCGATTTTGGGGCCTTGAAAGCAGCTGGCTTGGTTTTTGCGCGGCACCTCTCCGGCAGTTTGACTGGAACGGGAGGCGCTGGCGTGGCGTTGGTGTCCTCACGAGAAGGCGACGGAGGTTCTTCGATGGTGGAGCGGCAAGTCCGGAGGCGGGTCGGCGTCGTGATGGGCGGCTCGTCGGGCGAGCGCGAGGTGTCCCTGCGCTCGGGCGCGGCCGTCGCCGAGGCGCTCGAGGCGCGCGGGTACGATGTCGTCCGGATCACGCTCGGGGATCGGTTCGGCACGGAGCTCTGCGCCACCCTGCAGCGCGCGCGGCTCGACGCGGCGTTCCTGGCCCTGCACGGGCGGCTCGGGGAGGACGGGTGCGTGCAAGGCGTCCTGGAGCTCGCCCAGATCCCGTACACCGGGTCCAGCGTGCTCGCGAGCGCCCTCGCGATGGACAAGCTCAAGGCCAAGGAGATGTTCCGGCTGCACAACGTGCCGACGCCTCCCTACTACACTGTGGGTGCGCACCAGGACCTCGATGAGCTCGAGGCGATCCACGGCTCGTTCGGGTTCCCGGTCATCGTCAAGCCGCGCGGCGAGGGGTCGAGCCTCGGGGTGACCAAGGCCGGGTCGCTCGAGGAGCTCCGGTCGGCGATCGCCCTGGCGTTCGAGTTCGACGACGCCGCCATCGTGGAGCGGTTCGTGGCGGGGACCGAGGTCAACGTGGGGATCCTGGACGGGAAGGTCCTTGGCGCGATCGAGATCGTCCCGAAGAAGGGACTTTACGACTACGAGGCCAAGTACACGCCGGGGATGACCGAATATCACATGCCGGCGCGCCTCCCGCCGACCCGGTACCGCGGGGTCCTGAACCTGGCGGAGCGGGCGGCCCAGGCGCTCGGGTGCACCGGCGCGGTGCGCGTGGATCTGCTCGTGACCGGCGGAGAGAACGAGTACGTGCTCGAGGTGAACACCCTGCCGGGCATGACGCAGACGAGCCTCCTGCCGAAGATCGCGGCGGCCGCAGGCTACGAGTTCGGCGACCTGTGCGAGGCCATCCTGGCGAGCGCCCGGCTGCACCAGCCGACGCGGCGCCGCGCGCCCGCCGCGTCGGAGCTCCGGCTGAGCGAGCGGGGACAGGCCGAGAAGCGGCTGCGGCTCGTGAAATCGGCGATCTGACGGCGGACGCCCCCGCGGGGGGCTGAAGGCGGGCGCCCGCGCGGGGCGCCCGGCAGCATCTGGCACCGACCTCATGCCATTGCCCTCAGGGGCAGATCAGCGCGACGTCTGAACCGTAGGTCCGGGGGCAGGGGACCGCATCGCGTGTGGACCGCGGCCCGGGCGCCGCCGCCGCGTGGCGGCCAGGGCCACGGCGAGCAGCCAGGACGCGGCCGAGCCGAGGGGGCCAGGGCCGGCGTCGGGCGCCGCGGCGCAGCCGTTTCCGTGCAGGTGCGGCGGGCCGCTCCCCTCCGGGGTGGGCCTGGGCGGCGCGCCGCCGTCGCCGCTGGAGCCGCCGTCGCTGGAGCCGCCGGCGCCGCTGCTGGAGCCGCCGGCGCCGGTCGACGCGGCGGCGCCATCGCCGCCGGAGCCGCCGTCGCCCCCCGCGCCGCCGTCGCCGGAGCCGTCCGCGAGCAAGCAGCCCCCGGCGATGCACTCGCCGCCCGGACAGGGCGCGCGGTCGAGCTTGTAGCGCTGTCCGCAGTTGCCGGTGGCCCGCTCGCAGACGGCCACCCGGCAGACGGCGGGGTCGGGCTGCGGGCAGACGAAGGGATTGCCGCCGATGCAGGCGCCGTTCTGGCAAGTATCGGTCTGCGTGCAGGCGTTGCCGTCGTCGCAGGGGCTGCCGTCGGCCTTGCGCGGGCTCGCGCAATCGCAGGCGTCGCCGATCCCGTCGCCGTTGGCGTCGGCCTGGTTGGGGTTCGGGATGAGGGGGCAGTTGTCCGCCGCGTCGGGATGGCCGTCGGCGTCGTCGTCGTCGTCGCAGGCGTCGCCGAGAGGGTCGCCCGCGGACAGGCCACCATCGGTGTTGGCCTGGGACGTGTTCGGGACCTCAGGGCAGTTGTCCTCGTGGTCGGCGACCCCGTCACCGTCGCTGTCGCGCGCGCAGACGCCGGCTTGGCACAGGCCGCTGAGGCACTCCTTCGGGAGCGCGCACGCGGCGCCGTCGCGCTTCTTCGGCAGGCAGTCGCCGCCGGTCGCCGCGCAGTAGGCGGCCTCGGCGCACTGGGTGTCGAAGGTGCAGCCCGCGAGACAGGCGCCCGAGACGCAGCGGTAATCGCCGCAGGACCGGGTGTCGCTCTTGGCGCAGACGCCGAGCCCGTCGCAGAGGGGGGCTTCGACGACCTCGGTGGCGCCGTTGCACGAGGCCGCGCCGCAACGGGTGCCCTGCGCCTGCAGCTGGCAGGCGCCGCGGCCGTCGCAGAAGCCGGTGGCGCCGCAGGTGGTGACCGGCGCCGCGGCGCAGTCGCCGTCCGGATCGGCGCCGGCCTGGACGGGCCCGCACTTGCCGTCGGGGCCGTCGCCCTTCTTCGCGGCGGAGCAGGCCATGCAGGCGCCCGCGCAAGGGGCGTCGCAGCAGACGCCGTCGACGCAGGAGTCGCCGGCGCAGTCCGCGTCGGCGTCGCACGGAGCGCCGGGGAGGGCGGGGGAGTAGATCTCGGCGCTGGCGAGGATGCCGCCGGGGCCCTCACCGCCGGTGACCAGGATCTTGCCTTGGCGCAGCAGGGTCGCTGTGTGGCCAAATCGCTCGGAGTACATCGTCCCTGCCGGAGACCAGCTGTCCGTGGTCCGGTCGTAGACCTCAGCGCTCGCGCCGCTGAGGCCCTGGGTTACGGCCTTGCCCGCGACCAGGACCCGCCCGTCCAGGAGCCGCGTTGCCGTGTGCAGGTATCGCCTGGTGCTCATGGGAGCCCGCGCCGTCCAGCGATGGGTCGCCGGGTCGTACACCTCCGCGCTCGAGAGGTCGACGTACTCGGCCCCGTAGCCGCCGGCGACCAGGACTTGCCCGTTGTCGAGCAGCGTCGCCGTGTGGTGATAGCGCGCGGCGATCATCGGTTCTGCCGCCGCCCAGGTGCCCGTCGTGGGGTCGAAGATCTCCGCGCTCGCGCTGGAGATGTAGTCGGTCCCGTAGCCGCCCGCGACAAGGACCCGCCCGTCGTCGAGGAGCGTTGCCGTGTGCTGGTTGCGCGCGGCGTTCATCGGTGCTGCCGCCGTCCAGGTGCCCGCCGTGGGGTCGAAGATCTCCGTGCTCGCGATGGGGATGTAGTCGGCCCCGTAGCCGCCCGCGACAAGGACCCGCCCGTCGTCGAGGAGCGTCGCCGTGTGCTCGGAGCGCGCGGTGAGCATCGGCGCTGCCACCGTCCAGGTGCGCGCGTTGGGGGCGAAGACCTCCGCGTGCGCGATTGGGACGTAGCTGGACCCTTCGCCGCCCGCGACCAGGACCCGCCCGTCGTCGAGGAGCGTCGCCGTGTGCTCGTGGCGCGCGGCGAGCATCGGTGCTTCCTCCGTCCAGGTGCGCGTGATGGGGTCGAAGATCTCCGCGCTCGGGATTGGGGTGTGGTCGATCCCGTAGCCGCCGGCGGCCAGGACCCGCCCATCGGCCAGCAGCGTTGCCGTATGCCGGTTGTGCGAGCGGATCATCGGCGCTGCTTCCGACCACGGGCTCGCGCCCGACGGGTCGTAGACCTCGGCGTTCGCATCACCGCCCTGATTGCCGCCCGCCACGAGCACTCCGCCGCCCGGGAGCAGCGTCGCGGTATGACCGCTGCGGCCCACGGCCATCGCCGGCACATTCGACCACGACCCCGCCGTCGGATTGTAGATCTCCGCGTTCGCCAGGTACCCGGACCACTCGGACTCGCCCATGACCGTGGAGCCGCCCGCGACGAGGACCCGCCCGTCCACCAGCAACGTCGCCGTGTGCTGAGAGCGCCCGAAGCTCATCGGCGCCGTCAGCGCCCAGCTGCCGCTCACCGGATCGTAGATCTCCGCGCTCGCGAACTCGCCCTCTCTCGCCTCCTCTTCTTCCTCTCCCCAGTAGATTTCGGCGCCGCCCGTGACCAGGACCCGCCCGTCATCGAGCAGCGTCGCCGCGTGCCCTTGACGCCCTGCGCTCATCGGTTGCACCGGCGTCCAGCTGTTCGCCGCCGGGTCGTACAGCTCCGCGCTCTCCACCGCGTCCAAGCCGTCGTAGCCGCCCGTGACCAGGACCCGCCCGTTGCCGAGCAGCGTCGCCGTGTGCCCGTAGCGTCCGGTGCTCATGGGCGCCGCCGCGGTCCAGGTGCCCTCCCGTGGGTCGTACAGCTCCGCGCTCGCGAGATGGATGCCGTCTCTCCAGCCGCCCACGACGAGGATCAACCCGCTGTCGAGCCGCGTCGCCGTGGGGCCCTCGCGCGCGTCGCTCATCGGCCGCGCCGGTGTCCAGCGGTCCTCCGCCGGGTCGTACAGCTCGGCGCTCGCCAGCGTGCCCGAGCCGTCGGAGCCGCCCACGACAAGGACTCGCCCGCTGTCCAGCAGCAGGGCGGCGTGATCCTGGCGCCGGCTGCTCATCGGCTGCGCCGCCGCCCAGCCGTCGTCCGCCGGGTCGTACAGCTCGGCGCTCGCGAGATAGCCGTCGCCGCCCCTGCCGCCCGCGACCAGCACCCGCCCGTCGTCGCCGCCGAGCCGCGTCGCCGTATGCCCCCCGTCCCGCCTCTCGGCCATCGCCCCGACCGGGCGCCACAGCGGATCCACGAGCAGGAGCTCCCCCGACGCCTCGGTCAGCAGCGCGATCTCCGCCCCGCGCGCCTCGAGGCGCACCGCGACCGGTCGCCCGCCCTCCGCGAACGCTCGCGGCGCGGTGACGCGCAGCCGCGGCACCCCCGCCGCGTCCACCACCTCGACGGCCTCGCCGCGCTGCCGCAGCGCCGCGCCGTCCACCTCCCAGACGGCCGCGGGCGCGCCGGCCGGCGCGGCGCCGGGCTCCACGGTGAGCCATTCCTCGATGCCGCCGGCGGCCGCCCGCCAGAACGACGCGCCGCCAGCGCGGCCGTAGATCACCGCGCCGTCCACGATCGCCCCCGGGCCGGAGGCGCCGGTCTCCCGCACCCGCACCTCGAAGCCGCCCGGGCCCGAGAGCCGCACCCAGCCGCCGCCGTCGCGCGGCAGCTCGGCCTGGAGCCGTGGCCCGCGCCCGGCCGGGCCAGCCGCGCCCAGCGCGAAGCCTCCGTCCCTCACCGACGGCGCGTCGAGCGCGCTGCCGCCCAGCACCTCGGCGGCCTGCGCAGGGAACCGCTGCTGCACCTGCGCTGCCGCTGCGGCGGCGCGGTCGCGCCCCCCCGCACAGCCGAGCGCGCTCATCCACCCCGCAACAGCCAGCACCAGGACGACCACGGCCAGCACGCGAAAAGCCCACCCAGCTCGCATGCCAGCGAATGTCTCACGCCGGCCCGCCAGCCACAACGGCGCCGCGAGCGCCCCACCGCCCGAGCCCCGAGGCGCGCGCCGCTCACCCCCGAACGGCGCGGCACGCGCGGCTCACACGAGCGATGTGCAGATGCCGATCTTGGGATGATAGACGCCGACTCTGCGCTTCCCCCTCGTCGTCTCCGGCGTCACGAGCACCACCATGCTCTTGAGGAGCGGCGCGTCCGCGCGAATCCGCACGTGCTGGCCGGCGACGACGACGTGCCAGACGTTCACCGTCCCGAACCTCGTCACGACGACGCCCTCGTAGATCTGCGCGGCCGACGGCGCGCCGCGCAGCGCCAGGCGGCAGGCGGTGTAGCTGCCCAGCACCTGATACAGGAGCACGAACGGCATGACCGCGAAGGAGAAGGCGAGCAGCATCGCGACGAGATCGATGTGCCGGTAGAGCGAGCCGACCCCGAGGAGCCCCGCCCAGACGAGCAACGCGTAGCCCACGCCAGCCAGCTGGTGCCGGGCGTGCCGCAGCGCCGCCCAGGGGCGCGGGGGCGGCTCGCGGAGCTCCTCGGGCAGCTGGATCGCGTGGAGTGACTGCATCGTGCGGCTTCGGCATACTCGCGACGGCTGCGGAGCTCAATCGGACAGCGCGGGCGCGGCGCATTCCTCAGGTCCTTCGCCGCCCGCCGCCCGCCGCCGCGGGGCAGCCCGCCGGCCGCGAGCGCCGCTCCTCGGATCCCCGCGCCTCGCCGAGCTCGCCGGATCCCCGCGTCTCGCCGATGCGCTCTGGCAATCGCGCGCGGTTCGGCCAGGATCGACGGACCATGACCTCCCTGCGCAACCGCAAGATCGTCCTCGCCGCCCGGCCGGTCGGCGAGCCCAAGCCGTCCGATTTCAAGCTGATCGAGGAAGAGCTCGCCGAGCCCGGCGAGGGCCGCGCGCTGCTGCGCACGCTCTATCTGTCGCTGGACCCGTACATGCGCGGCCGCATGAGCGCCGGCCCGTCGTACGCGCCGCCGGTCGAGATCGGCGACGTGATGGTCGGGGGCACCGTGAGCGAGGTGCTGCGGTCGAGCGTCGACGGCCTGTCGCCGGGAGACCTCGTCGAGGGGCGGACCGGTTGGCAAGCGTACGCGGTCGCCGATGGGAGCGGCCTGCGCAAGGTGGATCCAGCGCTCGGCCCGATCTCGACGGCGCTCGGGGTGCTGGGCATGCCGGGGATGACGGCCTACACCGGGCTGCTCAACCTCGGCCAGCCGAAGCCGGGCGAGACGGTGGTGGTCGCGGCGGCCTCCGGGGCGGTGGGCTCGGTCGTGGGGCAGATCGCGAAGATCAAGGGCTGCCGCGCGGTCGGCGTCGCCGGCGGGCAGCGCAAGTGCGACTACGTGGTGCGCGAGCTCGGCTTCGACGCCTGCGTCGACCACCGCAGCCCCGACATGGCAGCGCGCCTGAAGGAGGCCTGCCCGGGCGGGATCGACGTGTATTTCGAGAACGTCGGCGGCGCCGTGTTCGAGGCGGTGCTGCCGCTCCTGAACCCCTTCGCCCGCGTGCCGGTGTGCGGCCTCATCGCGCACTACAACGACACCGCGCCGCCCCCCGGGCCGGATCGCCTTCCGGGCCTGATGAAGCAGGTGCTCGCGAAGCGCCTCTCGCTGCGCGGCTTCATCGTCGGCGACTTCGCCGAGCAGCGCCCCGAGTTCCTCCAGGAGACGAGCCGCTGGATCCGCGAAGGTCGCATCAAGTACCGCGAGGACATCGTCGACGGCCTGGAGAAGGCGCCCGAGGCGCTGATCGGGCTGCTCAAGGGCGAGAACTTCGGCAAGATGCTGGTGCGCGTGGCGTCGTGAGCGGCGCCGGCGCCCTCGCCCGAAGGCCGGGCCGGCGCGGGCGAACCGGCGTGAGCTCGGCCGGCGGAACGCCGGGCCGCCCGCCGGAGCCACGGATCACGGCGCGAGGATCACCGCCCCGCCCGGCGGGATGCTCATCGAGAGCATGCCGGTCTCGGAGACCACCTCGGCCCCACCGCCGAGCGCGTCCGTGAGCCCGGTGCCGGCCGGCAGGCCGAGCGCCTCCGCCACCTCGACCGAGATGCGCTGCGCCGTCGCCGCGCGCGTCAGCGCCACGATCGCGGACCTGCCCCCGGCGAGCCGGCGGCCGAAGACGAGCGTGTCCTCCGTGGCGGTGAGGTTCACGTAGGCGCCGCGGCGGAGCGCGGGGATGCCCCGGCGCGCGGCGCCGAGCTGGCGCACGAAATCGAGCGTCTCCCGCTCGTCCGGCGTGAGCTCCTCCTCCGGACGCCACAGGCTGCGGTTGTTCGGGTCGACGCCGCCCCACTCGCCGTACTCGTCGCCGTAATAGAGCAGCGGCGCGCCGGGGAGGCCCAGCAGCCACGCCATCGCGAGCCGCACGCGGGCATACGGCTCCGGCGACGCCGGGCTCCCCGCGGTGTCCGACCACTGGCGGCCCGGTACATCCCGGCCGTGCGCGATGTCCTGGCCCCGGTAGTCGGCCAGCGTCGCGAACCGGGCGGTGTCGTGGCTGCCGATGTACGGCGTCATGATCGCGCCCTCCGGCCACCGCTTCTGCCCGTCCTCGACCCAGTACGCGGCGTGCAGCATGCCCCGGTCGCCCCAGGCGAACGTGCGGTACGAGACCCCGTGGTAAAGGACGAAATCGAACTGGCCGTCCAGCCCCTGAGGGCCGATGTACCTCGCGATGGTCCCGTAGTTCTCGTCGTTGCACGGCGCGGCGCAGTCGTTCCAGCCCATCGCCGTCTCGCCCATCAGGAAGTAACGGGTGCCGGCCGGCTCGAACGTCTCCCGGACCTCCGCGGCGAGGTTGCGCGTCGCGATCTCCTCGACGTGCTTCACGGCGTCCACCCGGAGCCCGTCGAGATCGAACTCGTCGAGCCAGTAGAGCGCATCCGAGACGAACGCGGCGTTGGCCTCCGGCACCGTGTGGTTCACGTCGGGCAGATAGCCAGCAAACATGCAGTCGAGCGCGTGCGACGTCCAGTCGCAGCCGTCGGTGCCGCAGACGCACCCCGTCCGGAACCAGCCCGGGTGCGACGCGACGTACTCGTGGGCTTCGTGGACGTGGTTCACCACGAAGTCCTGGAGCACGCGGATCCCGTGGCGGTGCGCCTCGGCCACCACCGCGCGCAGCGCCTCGGCCCCGCCGAGCCGCGGATCCACCTCGCGCGCCTTGATGGGCCAGTACCCGTGATATCCGGTCACCTGGTGGACTCCATCGCTCGCCGGGTACGCGCCGGCCGGGTTCTCCTGGAACGGCGTGAGCCAGATGGCCCGCACGCCCAGCGCGTCGAGCGTGCCGTCCTCGATCGATCGCCGCAGCCCCTCGAGATCTCCGCCGGCCCAGTCGCCCCGCGGATCGGCGCCCGGCGTGGCGGGCGCGTTCAGGGCCGGATCGCCGTCGCGGTAACGATCGGTGACGACCATGTAGATGAGCGCGTCTTCCCAGGAGAACGGCTCGGCCTCGACCCAGAAGACGAGCCGGAGCGGCTCGCCGACACGGCCGCTCCGGGTCGCCCCGCGCAGGGTGATCCGGTACTTGCCGTCGTCGAGGCCCCGCACGTCGATCCGCACGTCGCCGCGCTCGTCCACCGAGAGCTCCTGCTCCGTGAGCGGGCGCGCGTCGCCGTCCTGATCCTGCAGCATCGCCTCGAACGCGTCCGCGTCCGGGCCCGCGCCGTCGATGCCGTCCCGGTACGCGAGCCGCGCCTCGAAGGCGCCCTCTCCGGCGGCGGCGCGGGCCACCTGGCTCGAGGCGACCGAGAACGCCGGAAGGCGGCAGTCAGGGACCTTGACGGCGGAGTTCTCGATCCCGTCCACGTACTTGCGGCGTCCTTCGGCCGGGTCGAGCACCCACGCGAGCTCGCCGCCGTATCGATACGTGATCTTGTAGGCGTGCAGCCCGGGCGGCAGATCGACCGTGGCCACGAGCTGCCCCTGTGCGCCGCCCTCGCGGAGCTCCGGGGCGGTGCCGAGATCGAAGCCGTTCCACTCGCCGGGGACGCGGACGTCCGTGGCGCCCGGGGGCGCGTTGAACGCGAACGACGTCGGACAGAGCACATCGCCCTGCCAGGCGGCGCCGCCGCTGCCGCCGGTCCCGCCGCTGCCGCCGGTCCCGCCGCTGCCGCCGGTCCCGCCGCTGCCGCCGGCCTCGCCGCTGCCGCCGAGCCCGCCGCTGCCGTCGGCCGCCCCGCCGCCGCCGGTGCCCTTTCCCTGACCGGCATCGAGCTCCTGATCGTCCCCGCACGCGAGCGGGACGGCGAGGAGCATGGCGGCGTAGACAGCGGACATCACGAAGGCATTGCGGCGGCCCGACATGGCCTCGAGGAGTATCCGATCACGGGAGGCGTGTCAGCGCATGCGTCGCGGAGAATCGCCCCAAACGGAGCGGAGAAAGGCGACGCTCCGCCCATGCTGTCGCGTCGCCAACCGGTGAGGCGCCGGTTCCGCCGGAGCTCCGCCCCGTACTCGGGCGTTCGCCTCGCGCCCCCGGCGAGTCAAGCCGGTGCGCGTCCCTCGGCGGGGGCTTGACGGCTCCGAACCGTTTCGATTTCCTCTCCCGCGGGCGCGAGAGTGCCTCGCGTCCCGGCCGCGAACCGGCCGACGTGGTTCACACCGGCGCTTCCAACAACAAGAGATCCCGTATGACCGATTTGTCTTCCTACCCCATCACACGCAAGTGGCCTGCGCAGCATCCCGATCGCATCCAGCTTTACTCGCTGGCCACGCCCAACGGCGTGAAGGTGTCGATCGCGCTGGAGGAGATGGACCTGCCCTACGAGGCCCACCTTGTCTCCTTCGATACGAACGACCAGCTCTCGCCAGAGTTCCTCTCGCTCAACCCGAACAACAAGATCCCGGCGATCCTCGACCCGCAGGGCCCGGGCGGCAAGCCGCTCGCGCTGTTCGAGTCCGGCGCGATCCTGCTGTATCTGGCGGAGAAGAGCGGGCAGCTGCTGCCGCAGGACGCGGCGCGCCGCTACGAGACGATCCAGTGGGTGATGTTCCAGATGGGCGGCATCGGCCCCATGTTCGGCCAGCTCGGCTTCTTCCACAAGTTCGCCGGCAAGGACTACGAGGACAAGCGGCCGCGCGACCGCTACACCGCGGAGTCGAAGCGGCTGCTGGGCGTCCTCGACCGCCACCTGCGCGGGCGCGCGTGGATGCTGGGCGATGACTACACCATCGCCGACGTCGCGATCTTTCCGTGGGTGCGCAACCTCGTGGGCTTCTACGGCGCGGGGGAGCTGGTGGGATTCGACGGCTTCAAGGAGGTGAAGCGCGTGCTCGACGCCTTCGTCGCGCGGCCGGCGGTGGTGCGCGGGCTGGACGTTCCGTCGCGCAACGGCTGACCGCCGGCCGGCGGGCGGCGCCGGCCGCCGCGCGCCACGACGGCCGCGCCGATCACGAGGCCCGCGATCCAGCCGAACGAGCCCCGAGCGCCGCCGCCGCCGACGACCCGGCACCCGCAGCTCCCATCCTCGCCGGCGCCTCCGTCGTCGCTTCCGCCCGCGCCTCCGCCAACGCCTCCGTTTGCGCCCGTGCCTCCGCCGCTGGCGCCGCTGCCTCCTCCGCTCGCGCCGGCGCCGCCGCTGCCGCTCGCGGCACCGCCGCCGCTGCCGCCCGAGCCTCCCTCGCCGCCGACCTCGTAGGCGCCGATGTCGATCGTGCCGACCGTCGTGCGCCCCGTGGCGCCGGCCGGGTGCACGTAGTGGAACTTGGGGGTCAGATCGATCCCGCCGCCCATCCCCGGCGCCTCGCCCTGATCCACGCAGGGCGAGCCGTCCTGCAGCCGGTAGTCGAACGCGGCCTGGTCGACGAACCTCGGATCTCCCTGGAAGTTCGCCCCGAGGCTCGCGTCCCCCTGGTTCGTCAGCGTTCCCGGCCCGGCGAAGATGTTGTTCCGGACGACCGCTGGGGCCGCGCTCGCGTCGATGTTGAGGAACGTGCCGCCGTTCGGGCGCTCGTTGACGAACGTGTTGTTCACGACGAAGAGCTCGGTGTTCGCGTTCGCCCCGCGCGACTCGAGGCGATACGCCACGATGGAGCCGTTGCCGGTGTTCGGCCCCTGCTGGACGAGGTTGCCGATGATGAACGTCAGGCCGCCGCTCGGGACGTCGATCTCATAGCTGCCAGTGCCGTCCTCCTGCGTGAGGCGGTTGTAGCGCACGTGGTTCTCGAGCGCGCGCGTCTTCAGCAGGTGGCCGGCGTTCGAGGCGTGCGAGTAGTTGTGCTGGAAGATCAGCTTGGCGACGTGGTTGATGTAGAGGTTGTGCGACTGGCCGTCGCCGGCGCCGTTCCTCGCGAACTCGGTGTGCTCGACGAGGATCGTGCTCGCCGCGTTGTCGCCCGCGAGGATGCCGTTCTCGTTGTCGTGGAAGAAGCAGCCGCGGACCGTGAGATTCGCGCCCTCCTGACGGATGCCCGCGCCGTTTTGATCCGGGACCGCGGCGCCCGTGAACTCGATGTTCTCGACGACCGTGTCGTCCCCGGCGATGACCCAGATCGCCTTGCCGCCCGAGCTCTTCCCCGCCGCGTCGATCTTCGCGAGCCCACCGACGCCGCGCAACGTGAGCCCGTCCTTCGACCAGCCGCAGACGTCGCCGGCGTAGCTGCCGGCCGCGTCGATTTCGATCGTGTCGCCGTCGCTCGCCGCCGCGATCGCCTGGCAGGGTGTCGCGTGCGTCTTCCCCGGGCCCACGGTCAACGTCGCCGCCGACGCCGCCTCCGCCGCGAGCGCGCACGGCGCCGCGACGAGGACCGCCCAAAGCTCCTTCGAACCCCTCCGCGTCATCATCGTCAAGACCTCCTGCTCACGCGTCGTCCGCCGCGCGCGCGGCGCCCTGCGCGGCACGCCGAGCTCGCCGACCAGCGCGCGCCTCGCGTTCGTCCGGAGAGCAGTCAGCCGTTCTCCCTGCCAATGAGGGTTCCCACGGGATCGTCCCCAGCCGTTCCAATCTCCAGCCGCCGTAGCACGGGCGCGCTATGCTGGGGAAGGCCTCGCGGGAGCGAGGCGGCTCGCTCGAATCGTTTTGCTTTTTCTACCCCCTTATGCCATCCGGTCGATCGCGGGCGGCTCGTCTCGGTAACTGTTAGTAAACCAACCTTAATCGGTTTTGCGGCCTTGTTCGCAGCTTGGCCAGGTCGAGCCCTGAGGGCGGGCCCTGGATCGGCGGCTGGAACGCCCCTCTGGGTCGTTGCGGCGCCAAGCGCTGGTGCCAGCCGTGATCACAAAGTCGGCTGCCGGGAATTAGCGTCATCAAGCCAAGGAGGATCTGTGCGTCTAGCTTCACTACAAACTTTTACTTTGGTTTTAGGGTTCGCTGTCGTGGGTTGCGCGGGGTCGGACGATTCCTCTGGGGATCCCGGGTCGGGCGGCAGCTCGGCTGGGCCGGGGAGCGTGACCACGGGCGGCGTTACGAGCAGCGGCGTAACGACGACGACGAGCGGGGCCGGGGGCTCGGACGCGTCGAGCAGCGTGACCACGGGCGTCACGACCAGCAGCGGCGCGACGACGACGACGACGAGCGGGACCGGGGGCTCGGACGGGACCGGGGGCGCGGGCGCGACCACGAGCGCGGGCGCGACCACGAGCGCGGGCGCGACCACGAGCGCGGGCGCGACCACGAGCTCGAGCTCGACCGGCGGCATGCCTGCGGCGTGCACGGAGCCCGACAGGGAGGTCTGCAACAATGGGACGAACACCCATTGCGGATACACCTACGAGTACTGGAAGGACTCGGGGAGTGGATGCCTGACCAACAAGAGTGATGGCTTCAGCGTAGATTGGAACAACATCAACAACTTGTTGGGTCGTAAAGGCCTGAGGCCCGGGTCCAAGGACCAGATCGTCACCTACGAAGCCAACTATCGCCCGAACGGAAATTCGTATCTGTGTGTCTATGGGTGGACCAAGGGCCCGCTCGTCGAGTATTACATCGTCGACAGCTGGGGCACCTGGCGTCCGCCGGGCGGCGAGGGGTTCATGGGTACCGTCGACAGCGACGGCGGCTCCTATGACATCTACCGGACCGAGCGGAGGAACCAGCCTTCCATCGAGGGCACCGCGACCTTCTATCAGTTCTGGAGCGTCCGCAAGGAGAAGCGCACGAGCGGCACCATCACCGTTGCCAACCACTTCAACGCATGGCAGCGCCTCGGGATGAACCTGGGGAGCCTGTACGAGGTCTCGATGACCGTGGAAGGGTATCAAAGCAGCGGGCAGGCCGATGTAAAATTCTCGATGGAATGAACGCTGGGCCTTGAGCGTCGCCGCGCGCGGCGCGGATCCCGCCCGCCGAACATCCCGCGTGTCTTTCCTGTCACGGTTTGATAACGGCCGTCGAAGGCCGGGAATGCGTGAATGGCCTCCGGTGCTGGTGCCTCCGTAGTACCTGCCCATGGGTGGGCAGGAGGAGGAAACCACATGCACTGGCTCGAGCACGTTCAGAACCTGCGTCGTCTCACTCCGTCCCGCTCCCTGGGCTTGCGTGCCCTGGTCGGCGTCGGCCTCCTCGCGGGGGCAGGCCTGCTGCTCCCCGAGGTGGCCTCGGCGCAGGAGGAGGACCCCGTTCCCTGCCCGTTCGACGGCGTCCTCTGTCTCTTCGAGGAGGAGGGCTACGGCGGGGAGATCTTCAACGTCCGGGCGCTGAACCCGCAGGTGGGCACGTGCGTCAACCTCCCGGAGCACGGCTGGGAGGGAAGGGCGCACTCGGCTTACAACACCAACGGCGTCGGCGCCGCGATGTTCCCGAACGAGGACTGCCTCGGCTACCCGTACCCCATCTCGGCGGAGAGCGGCCTCAGCCCGCTGCCGTTCATCCCCAAGAGCGTCTACGTCTTCTGACGCCACGATGGGCGGAGCGCCGCCTCCGCTAGAACGCTGAGGCGAAGATCCATTGATGAGAAGAGGACCGCGAGCGCGCCAGGGACGCGAGGGGAAGATCGGACGTCCCTTACAGCTGAACGCGACCAGGCGGCCCTCGCAGCAGCCCTCGCCCCGCAGCCCGATCACGACGCGCCCGCCCCGAAGACCTCCGGTCAACGGGACGGGCGCCGTGATCGCGCTCGGGTGTCAGGGAGCCCGGCCGATGTGGATGAGCCGGTTCGGGAGGCGCTCGTGATCGCGAGCGCCCAACCCGGTGAGGGAGAGGGAGTCCGAGCTCAAGGCCCAGCGCTCATCTCATGGAGAAGTGCACGTTGGCAGAGCCGCTGCTCTGATATCCTTCGACGAGCATCGAGACCTCGTACAGGCTCCCCAGGTTCATCCCCAGGCGCGTCCATGCGTCGAAGTGGTTGCCGACGGTGATGGTCCCGCTCGTGCGCTTGTCCTTGCGGACGCTCCAGTACTGATAGAAGGTCGTGTTGCCCTCGATGGAAGGCTGATTGACGCGCTGGGTCCGGTAGATGTCATAGGTGCCCCCATCGCTGGTGACGGTACCCATGAACCCCTCGCCGCCCGGCGGACGCCAGCTGCCCCAGCTGTCGACGATGTAGTACTCGATGAGCGGGCCCTTGGTCCACCCATAGACACCCATGTACGAGTTGCCGTTCGGCCGGTAGTCGGCGGTGTAGTTGACGACCGTGTTCTTCGTGCCGGGCCTGATGCCTTTACGGCCGAGCAGGTTGTTGATGTTGCTCCACGTCACGTTGAAGCCATCGTTCGTGTTGGTCAGGCATCCGGTCCCGGTGTCCTTCCAATATTCGAAGGTGTAGCCGCAATGGGTGCCAGTTTGATTGGAGCAGAACTGGTTGTCGGCAGCCGTGCACGTGCTGCCGCCGCCCGCGCCGCCGCCGCCGCCCGCGCCGCCGGAGCCGCCCGCGCCGCCGCCGCCGCCCGCACCGCCGCCGCCGCCCACGCCGGTGGTCGCCGAGGAGCTCGACGAGGAGCTCGTGGTCGAGCTCGAGCTGCTGCTCGACGAGGAGGACGTGGTCGTGCCGCTGGTCGTGCCGCCGCTGCCGGTGACCGAGACGATCGAAGGCCGCCCGGTGCCGTTCGCGCAGAACCCGAACTCCGTCGAGCGGCCCATGGGCACCGCTCCGTTATGGTCCACGTTCGTGGTGGTGATCTGCCCGCTCGATCCCGAGGGCTTCGCGTTCCACACGTTGTTCGTCGTCGAGCCGTTGAGCCCGATCCCCACGCTCCAGCCGGTGGTCCCCGGGTTGCGGGTGTTGTTCTTCACCGTCACGTTCGCGCAGTAGCCGCTCCCCCAGTCCGACGTGACGGCGACGTTCGCCGTCATCGAGCGGTCCGAGCTGTCCAACGCGGAGTCGAGGAGCGCGGCGTCCTCGTCGTCCGCGATCTGCTCAACGCTGCACGCCAGCAGGCTGCATGCGACCGTAGCGGATAAGTAGCCAAGTAAGGTAGCGATGCGCATTTAAGATTTCTCCATGATCGAACCGGTTGAGCCGCGGTCTTGTGGTCGAGATGGATTTGTGAACCATCAAGACGCCCGCGAACCCTCCGATTCTTTGGTTAGCGTTAACATTTTCCAGCCCGCGTGCTCGTGATCCGGTGATCACGAATGCTCCCGCGGGCCTGCGCCGACCACATGCCTGGCAATCACGATGTCTGTCGGACGGCTGCTCACATCCGAGTACCGAGTGCGATGGCGCCGGGCATCACTCGGAGAAAGCAAGAACGACTCGGACGAACAGCGACGAGAAGCAAGCAACCCCGGCAAGTAGCATCACTCGGAGTCGGCCCTCGGCGATCCTGCAACCGACTGCGCCGCCCGGCCGAGAACGGTCCGGACCGCCAAGAGGGATTAGGATATTCATACATACGTGGGGGGAAAGTCAAGAGTCTTTTCTATGCCCCCCCATCGCTTGTCCATGCAGCGCTCTCTGCAGCGCCGTGCAAGGTACAGTCCCGTTGCGCGCGTGGGGCCGATTCTCGAACCGGGGTAACCGGTTTTGTGGTGCAAATTCGTGCAGATACGCGCCGGATCGTCGGGGGCGGCCTGACGCATCCACCTCGGGGCCGACGCGCCCAGGGCGCTCCGGATCGAGCATCATCTCTCGAGCGCGGAGCCCGTCGATGCGATAGCGGAGCCGCCCGGAGACAATGTGGTTTACACCCCACACACCGGGTTTGATCGCATGGTTATTTTTCGCGGGCCGCTCGGGATCGAGCCTGCGTCGGACTCTGCCGTTCGCTCGTGCGCGACCGCCCCGTCGGGCACCGCCGGGCGCGGCTCAAAGCACGTACCGGACCCAGCACTCCTTCAGACCTCGCATCAGCAGCGAGAGGTTCCACGCCGGCGCCCTCCCTGTCCGCTCGAACCGCCCCGGGAGGGACGCCAGCACCTCGAGCCCGATCTTCGCCTCGGCGCGCGCGAGCGCCGCGCCGAGGCAGAAGTGGACGCCGTGGCCGAACGACAGCCCCACCTGCCGCTCGCGGTCGATATCGAACCGATCCGGATCCGGAAAGACCCGCTCGTCGCGGTTGGCCGAGCCGATGAGCGCCGCCACGAACGCGCCGGCCGGCACCTCGACGCCCCGGATCTCCACATCGGTCTTCGCCTGCCGCAAAGCGATCTGGCCCGGCGGCTCGAACCGCAGCGCCTCCTCGAGGAAGGCCGGGATCAGCGCCGGGTCCGCGCGGATCCGCGCGTACACCTCGGGGTGATCCATGAGGAGCACCAGCGCGGCGTCGAGCAGGTGGGTCGTCGACTCGAACCCGGCGGCCAGCAGCAGGAAGAGGAAGCTCACGAGCTCGCGCTCGGTGAGCGCGACGCCGTCGAGCCGGGCCGAAAGGAGGTCGCTCACGAGATCGTCCCGCGGGGCGGCGCGCCGCGCCGCGATGACCTCCAGGAGGTACCGCTCGAGCTCGACGATGGTGGCGCGGATGCCCGGCCTCATCTCCGGCGTGGCCGCGGCGGTGGCGACGAAGTCCGCGGTCCAGCGCTGGAAATGGGCGCGCAGCGCCGGGTCGAGGCCGAGGAGATCGGCGATGGCCGCCGCCGGGAGGGGCATCGCGAGCTCGGCGTAGAAGTCGAGCTCGCGCCCGGGCGTCAGCCGCTCGACGAACTCCCGGGTCACCGCGCGCAGCACGGGCTCGATCCGCGGGATCACGCGCGCGCTGAACGCGCGGGTCACGATGGCCCGCGTCTTCGTGTGCTCCGGCGGATCCATGAGCAGCAACGAGTCGGCTATCGGATTGCGATCGAGCCAGGGCGGGAGCACCCCGACCCGGCCGCCCTGCGCCGAGAACAGCTCGGTGTTCTTGAGGGCGAAGGCGACGTCGTCGTAACGGCTGAGCGCCCACAGACCTCCCGGATCGACCTGGCATACCGGAGCGGAGCGGCGCAGCTCCGCATAAAATGGATACGGGTTCGCGCGCAGCTCCGGAGAGAGCAGATTCAGGCGATGGCTCATGCATCCTCCCTGGCGTCGAGCAATTGACGAAGCCCCGCATGGTCCGCGAACGCGCGGACAGCGTCAATGCGCGCGGGCGTCCGGGACGAAGGAAATGACCCCTTCGAGCCAGGGGCGGTTATTGATACAGCGCCAATTTTTCAGGAGGGCGGCGAAACGCGTGGAAACGCGCGACGCGGCGCTAACGGCTGCTGAGCGGCTCCTTGTCGCGCGCCTCCGCGGCGAGGTATTGGCGCAGGTGACGGCGGAGCGAGACCCGCGTGATCCCGAGCGCGCTCGCCGTGCGGGTGACGTTGCCGCCCTGCGCGGCGTAGACCGCGAGGATGTGCCGGCGCACGGCCTCCCCGAGCGACGCGCTCCCCCGCGCCGGGGGCGACGGCCGCAGCGCGCCCGGCGGGCCCGAGCGCGGCGTCGCGGCGGCCGGCCGCGGCGCCGCGGCGATCTCGGGCGGCAGGTGCTCGAGATCGAGCGGCGCGCCGCGGGCGAGGAGGGACGCGCGCTCGAGCACGCTCCGGAGCTCGCGGACGTTCCCCGGCCAGGGGTACGCCTCGAGCTGCGCGAGGGCGCGCGGGGTGATCCCGCCCCGCGGGAGCCCCGCGGCGGCGCTCTGGCGCTCCAGGAAGTGCTCGGCCAGCCGGCGTACGTCGCCGTCGCGCTCGCGCAGCGGCGGGAGCGAGAGCCCGAGCGCGCCGACGCGCTGGTGGAGCCCCTCGTGGAAGGAGCCCTCCACCACGAGAGCGCCCAGATCGCGGGCCGTGGCGGCGATGACGCGCACGTCGGCGACCAGCGCCTCCCCGCCGCCGATCCGGCGGAACGGCGCGCCGTCGAGCACGCCGAGGAGCGGCGGCTGGAGCTCGAGCGGGAGCGCGCCGATCTCGTCGAGGAACAGCGTGCCCCCGTCGGCGAGCTCGAGCAGCCCGGGGCGCGCCGCGTGCCGCCCGTCCGCCCCCGCCTCCACGCCGAAGAGCTCCTCCCGCAGGCGCTCGGCCGGGAGGCGCGCCGCGCTCACCGCCACGAAAGGCCCGCCCGCGCGCGGGCTCGCCGCGTGGAGCAGCCGCGCGCAGAGCTCCTTGCCCGTGCCCGGCTCGCCCGCGATGAGCAGCGACGCGCGCGCGTGCTCCGAGAGCTCGCGCAGCCGCTCCATCGCGCGCGCCCAGCGCTCCGAGGCGCCGACGACGCGCACCTCGCTCTCGTCCTCGATCCACAGGACGCGCGTCATCCCGCCACCGAAGGAGCAGAGGTGTCCGGTGCGCCGGGAAGGGGCTGCGCTTGCTTCCACATCGCATCTCCTCGATTCGTGAGCGACTCGTGGCAATTCGCGGGCAGACGGCGAGCGGCGCGTCTGCCGTTGTCGACGTCACCGCGCTGCCCTCGGCGCAGGCGGCGGCCGGGGATGAGCTACCGGGGACGACGACGGACGCTGGCGGACGATCGGCCGCCAACGGACGCTGGCGGGCGGCCGGCCACAATGATCAACGAAGGACGGTGACTGACAGATGCCGGATGATGTCACCCGGACAGCGACAACCACTCTACCGCGGATCAAGGTCGTGTGGGAAGGGAGAACCCGAGGGGGGCGACCGGCGACGAAGAACTACGTGCTCAAAATTTGTGCGTGCGCGCGGACCTGGGTTAGTCGACCCGTGTACCCGAAAGGAGAGACGACGAGATGAGCTCGAAGCGCAAGACCCCGGCCCGCACGAAGACCACGAAGGTCCCGAGCCCGCTCGCTGCCCCGGCCGCCGCGACGCGGCCGGCCAGCGCGGTCTCCGCCCCCGCCGCCGTCGAGAGGCCCTCTCCGGCCGTGGAGCCGCTCGCGGCCGAGCGCGCGCGCGTCGAGGCCCCGAAGGCCGCGCCTCCGCCCCCGCGCCCGTCGCGCGAGGAGCGGCACCGCCAGATCGCCAAGGTGGCCTATGGATATGCCGAGAGGGCCGGCTTCCGGAACAACCCCGTTGATGACTGGCTGAACGCCGAGCGCGAGGTCGACGCGCGGCTCGAGCGCCTCGCCAGCTGAGATCCCGCGCGGGCGGCCCGCGGCGCCGCCGCGCGCCGGCCCGCGCGCGGTCGACCGGCACGCTGGCGAGATCCAGCGAGGGTGTCCGCGGAAGGGGGAGGAAGGGGGGAGGGGAGGGAGCGCTGCGCGACGCCGCCGCGCTCCGGGGGCCGTCGAGGCTCGTAGAGGCGCCGCGGGATGGGTATCCTCGCGATGGACGTGGGCGATGGGCCCACGGATCGCGGTCTACGCGCGCGCCGGTCGCCTGGACCGCGAAGCTCCGCACCCCGATACTTTCGCCATGCATTCAGGTCACGTCCTCGCCAACCGCTTCCAGCTGGAACGCCTCGCGGGCTCCGGCGGGATGGGCGCGGTGTGGCGGGCGGTCGACCGGCAGAGCGGCCAGGCGGTGGCCCTCAAGGTGATCTTCAACCAGGGCCGGGAGCACGTCGTGCGCTTCCAGCGGGAAGCGCGCCTGCTCGCGGAGCTCGAGCACCCCGCCGTCGCCCGGTACATCGACCACGGCGTGACGGCGGACGGGCTCTACTACCTCGCCATGGAGTGGCTCGAGGGCGAGGACCTCGGCGCGCGGCTGTCGCGCGGGCCGCTCGGGATCGAGGCCAGCCTGATGCTCGTCGGCCGCGTCGCCGAGGCGCTCGCCGCCGTCCACGCGCGCGGCATCGTGCACCGCGACCTCAAGCCGACGAACGTGTTCCTGCCCCGCGGCGACATCGGGAGCGCGAAGCTCATCGACTTCGGCATCGCGCGCCAGGCGGACGCGACCTACGAGCTCACCCTCACCGGCTCGGCGATCGGCACGCCCGCCTACATGGCGCCGGAGCGGGTCCGCGGCGATCTCGACGTCGACGCGCGCGCCGACCTCTACTCGATCGGGTGCCTCCTGTTCGAGTGCCTCACCGGGCGCTCGCCGTTCGTCGCCCAGCACCCGCTGTCGGTCCTCGCCAAGGTGCTCTTCGAGGCCGCGCCGCGCCCGAGCACGTTCTGCCCGAACATCCCGCCGCCGCTCGATCTGCTCGTGACCCGGCTGCTCGCCAAGAACCCCGCGGAGCGCCCCGGGGACGCGGGCGAGGTCGCCGCCGAGCTCCGGATGCTGAGCGTCGTCGAGGGGAGCATGTCGAGCGGCACCGGCCTGCCGACCCCGGCGCTGACGAAGAGCGAGCGCCGGCTCGTCAGCGTCGTGCTCGCGGCCGAGATGAGCGCGGGCAAGCGCGGGCCGCCGTCGGGCCGTCCGCACGCCGCGGCGAGCCCGCCCCCGCGGGCCAACGACACGGTGCTGTCGGGCCACCACGCCACGGTCGTGTCCGGCAGCAGGGAGGCGCTGCCCGCGGACCTGCTCGCGCCGGCGCCCCCGGCGCGGCCCCGGCCCGCGCCGCCGCCGAGCACGCCGTTCCACGAGGTCCGGCAGGCCGCGCAGTCGCACGGCGCGGTCCTGGAGGTGCTCGCCGACGGCTCGGTCGCCGCGGTCGTCGCCGGCGCGGGCTCGCCGACCGATCTCGCCGCGAACGCCGCCCGCTGCGCCCTCTCGATCCACGCGCTCCTGCCCGGGGCGTGGGTGGCGCTGGCGACCGGCTGGGACGTCATCGCCGGGACGCAGGCGGTGGGGCAGGTCATCGACCGCGCCGGCGCGCTGCTCGACGCGCGGGTGCGCCACGCCTCGGACGACCCGTCCTCGGGCCGGCCGGTGCTCATCGACCAGATGACGGCCGCGCTCCTCGGCGATCGCTTCGAGATCGCCGCGGGCGGCCAGGGCCCCACGCTGCTCGGCGCGCGCGAGCCGCAGGACGGCGGGCGCCGGGTGCTCGGCAAGGCGACGCCCTGCGTGGGGCGCGAGCGGGAGCTCCGGGCGCTCGAGGACCTGCTCGACGAGTGCGCCGCCGAGGGGGTCGCGCGCGTCGTGCTGGTCACGGCCGGGGCCGGCGTCGGCAAGTCGCGGCTCGGCGGCGAGCTGATCCGGCGGGTCGAGGCGCGCAGCGAGCCGATCGCGGTGTGGCGCGCGCACGGCGATCCGATGCGCGGCGGGGCGCCGCTCGGGCTGGTCGCGGAGCTCGTGCGGCGGGAGGCGGGCCTCGTCGACGGCGAGCCGCTCGAGGCGCGCCGGGAGAAGCTCGCGGCGCGGGTCGCGCGGAACGTCGGCGCCGCCTCGCGGGAGCGGGTCGCGGAGATGCTCGGCGAGCTCTGCGACGCGCCGTTCCCGGAGAGCCCGGCGCTGCGCGCGGCCCGGCAGGACCGCGCGGTCCTCGAGGAGCAGATGCGGCGGGCGTTCCTCGATTTCCTGCGGGCCGAGTGCGACGCGCAGCCGGTGCTGATCGTGCTCGACGACGTGCAGTGGAGCGACCGGAGCTCTGTGGACGCGCTCGACGCGGCCCTCCGGCACCTGCGGCACCAGCCGCTCCTCTTGCTGGCGCTGGCGCGCCCCGGGGTGCGCGAGGCGTTCCCGGATCTCTGGGAGGACCGCGAGGCGACGGAGATGCGGCTCGGGGAGCTGTCGCGCCGCGCGTGCGAGCGGATCGTGCGCGAGGTCCTCGGCGACGCGCTCCCGGCGCCCGAGCTCGCGGCGCTGGTCGACCGGTCGGCGGGCAACGCGTTCTTCCTCGAGGAGCTCGTGCGCGCGACGGTGGAGCGGCCGGCGGGCGGGCTGCCGGAGACGGTGCTCGCGATGATGCAGTCGCGGATCTCGGCGCTCGAGCCCGAGGCGCGGCGGGTGCTGCGCGCCGGGGCGGTGATGGGCGAGGTGTTCTGGCGGGGGGGGCTGGAGGCGCTGCTCGGCGGGGGCGGGCAGGTGCCGCAGCTCGAGTCGTGGCTGCTCACGCTGGAGAAGCGCGAGCTGCTCGAGCCGCGGCCCGAGTCGACGCTGCGCGGGGAGGTGGAGCTCGCGTTCCGCCACGCGCTGGTGCGGGACGCGGCCTACGAGATGCTGACGGACGCGGATCGGGCGCTCGGCCACTGGCTCGCGGCCGAGTGGCTGGATCGCGTGGGCGGGGACGATCCGAAGGGGCTCGCGATGGTGGACCGGCACCTCGGCCGGGCGGCGGAGGAGGCGCTCGCGCTCGGCAACGCCGACGGCGCGGCGGGGCACCTCGCGCGCGCGGCGGGGGTCCGGGCGCGCCTGGGCCAGTTCGATGGGGCGATCGCCGCGATGACGCGGGCGTTCGAGCTGGCGGACGTGGCGCGGCGCGACCCGGGCGAGCTCGGCGGGTGGGTGGAGATCCTCTCGAAGGCGGTCGGCCACGGGCGCCGGGCGCCGTCGCTCTCGGCGGTCGCGGACCGCATCCTGTCGCGGGTGGACGCGGGCGCCTCGCTCGAGGTGCGGGCGAAGGTGCGCATCGAGCTCGCCCGCGCGCTTGGGGCGACGAACCTGTTCCGGATGTCGCACGACCTGCTCGACGACGTTGTCGAGATGGCGGTCGGGCGCCGCGAGCTCCTGCGCGAGGCGCTGACGGTGGACGTGGAGGTCTCGTGCCTGCAGGGGCAGTTCGCGCGCGCGCGGCGCGCCGCGCTCGACCTCGGCGCGCTCGGGCCGATCGAGGATCTGCGGGGCCTCCTGTCGGTCGCCCTGGCGCGGGCGACGTCGGGCGACCGGGCCGGCGCGATGGAGGCGCTGTCGCGCTCGGAGGCGGCGTCGGAGCCGGGGGATCGGGTGGCGGAGGCCGTGCGGGCGAAGCTGCTCGCGATGATCGAGCTCTACGCCGGGGATTTCCGGGCCGCGGTGCGGGCGTGCGAGCGCGCGCTCGAGCTGGATCGGGCGCTCGGGCTCCGCTTCGACGGGGTCGTCAATTTGCACAACCTCGCGTACGCCTGCGTGCGGCTGGGCGATCACGAGCGGGCGAGGGCGCTGTTCGCGGAGTCGCTGGAGCGGGCGGACGAGGCCGGGTACGACCGGGTGGCGGCCTCGAACCGGATGTACATCGCGTACCTCGACGGGGTGGAGGGGGTGGGGGACGCGCGCGAGCGGCTGAGGGAGCTCATCGCGCGGGCGGAGGAGCAGGGCTACTGGCACGACGTGCTGCAGGGCCGCTGGGCGGCGGCGATGCTGCTGAAGAACGCGCGCAACGACGCGCTCGCGCGGCGCGAGTTCGAGGACCTGCTGGAGCTGTCGGTGCGGCTCGGGGATCCGCTGCTGGAGAAGGACGCGCGCGCGTGGCTCGACCGCGCGGAGCGGTGAGGGGCGGGCGGGAGCCGGCGGGTGAGGGCGGGGGGTGGTGAGGCGCGGCGCCCCTGGCACCTCGCAGAATGACACTACGTGTGTCCGGACGTTTACAGGAGGGCATCCGGAGTGACACTACGTGTGCTCGGACGTTTACAGAAGAGCATCCGAAGTGACACTACGTGTGCCCGGACGTTTACAGGAGACCGTCCGGAGTGACACTACGTGCGCTCGGAAGTTCACAGCCAGGGGGGCCGGCGAACCTGCGCGCCTGGTCCGAGAGGTGCGGAGGCTTCCTGCCGGGGACGCGCGCGTTCCTTTCTTGCTCCTGGCGGTGGCGATCCGGCTCCGAGCTTCACGGCCGCGCTCGGCTGCGGGTACACCCTCAGAATGGCCAAAGCCAAGACCAACAACAAAGACACGGGGAAGGCGCCTGCGTCGCCTCCGATGGGGAAGCACTCCTACCGCGCTTGCTACAAGCGCTTCGCCTCGGCGGCCCTCGCGCTTCCGGACCGGGAGGTCGAGCTCTGCCGCGCCGACGTCCGGATCGCCTTTTCCAACGTGAAGCGGGGCGTCGCGGCGGCTTGCGCCGATCCGGCGCGGATCCGCAGGGCGCTGCCCGAGCTGCCGCTCGATGACGTGCTCGCGCTGCCGGATCTCGGCCGGGCGCTCGTGTTCGCGTCGACCCTCGTGACGGCCAGGCCGGCCAGCAGCCGCGAGATCGAGGCGAAGCTCAGGATCGTGGCCGAGCTGCGGGAGCCGATGCTCTCGCTCGCCGAGACCCTCGCCAGGCGAGGTCTCCTGCCCAGGGACGTCGTGGCGGAGATCCGCGCCGGCAGCGGCAAGTACGACATGGCCAGCGACGGCATGGCGCTGGCCCACCTGTATGAGGAGCACGCGGACGCGCTCCGCGGGAAACACCCCTTCAGCCGGGAAGAGTTCGAGCTGCTGCGGGAAGCGAGCGAGTGGCTGCTCGACACCCTCACGCCCGACGGCGCCCGCCGGCCCGCCGCGAAGCAGCGCGGAGAGGCGGAGGCGATGCGCGACCGGCTCTGGACGCTGCTGGTCCGGCGCCACGCGGATCTGCGGAAGATCGGATACTACTTCCACGGTGATGCCTTCGAGGATGTGACTCCGAAGCTCCAGTCGCGGGTCGTCAAGGGCGCGGCGGAGGAAGCAGAGGAGGAGGCCGGCGAAGAGGAAGAGGCCGACGAGGAGCCCGAGGAAGCGTCGCCGTGAACGGCTCGCGACCTGAGGTTATGGTTCATCTCGCCTGATAACTCACCGAGGCGGGCCGGTCTCCGCCGCCTGCCTCGGGAGCTCGCCGCCGCCTGCCTCGGCGGCGAGCGCCTTCCACGAACCAGCTGCCCGGCTCGATGCTGCGGAGGTCGTACCGCTGCCAGGAGGCCGACAAGCGCTCGCGCCTCGCAGGTCGGTGCGCGACGGCGCACGCTCTGGACGGTACGACCCAGGTTCGTGGTGGTGTTCTCGTCCAGATTCCGTTTGACGCCGAATCCTGTCATCCGAAGAATGGCCCGCGTCGCCGCGTTGCTCGCGTGTTTCGGCAGAGGGGGACGGAGGCGATGAGGACGACAGGCCGGCAGATCCCATCGGCGGCAGGGCTCGCTCTCGTTCTCGGTAGCGTGCCGATGCAGGCAGACGCATCCGAGCTGAGCGCCGGTGTGAGCCTCGGGTGGATCCAGGCCGGGACGGCGTCGCGCCTCGCGGTCGGGCCGCATGCGGGGATCTCGTGGCGCATCACGAGGGAAGTCCTGTTCAAGATGCACGACCTGTGCAGCGTCGTGCCCCCGATCCAGATCGGTGGGGCCGGCGTATACAACCACGCCTCCGTCGCCATCGGATATGCCTGGGCGGACGGCGATTTCAGCGCGGGGCCATCGGCTGCGATCTATTTCATGCCAGCGTGCGGCAAGGCCCTGTGTGGGCGGGTCGCAGGGATGGCCGTGGGCGGTCACGTGCAAACCAGCGCGTACGTTGCCGGACCGCTCGCCGTGTCGGTGAGCGCCAATGTGGATTGGGTCGGCGGGAGCAGTCTTGTGCTTCCAGGTCATTGGTTGGTGCTTGTCGTTGCCGGTCCCGTGCTTCGGTGGAGCGTGAAATGAACATGAATAGAAGATGTTTGCTGGTGATTGTGGTTGTCGCCGTCTGGGTGCTGTCGGCGTGCAACTGGACGGTAGGGGACTGCTATCCCCGCGAGGAGTGGGAAAAGGGCGGCGGTGCAGGCGGACCGGTCGGCCCGCCCGTTCCCGTCATCACCTCCGTCGCGTCGGGGGACTTCGGGGCGGAGCCGCCGGATGGCAGGAAGGAGAAGATCCAGTGCAACAAAACGGAGGACGAAGACGAAGACGAAGAGGAAAGCCCGAGCGACAGCTCGGGGAGGCCGACAGCTAGCCCGACGAGCCCGCCAGATCCCTGCCAGCAGAGCGGCGCTCCGCAGATGGGTTGCAACATCTCGGTGTTCGAACCGTCGATGTTTCAGTTTGTTACGATCGTCGCCTACGACGGTACCGTGGCAGGCGGCTGGCAGGAGGCGACGACGGGGTTGGTGTTCAGACGAAATGGCCGAGGCGTCGACGCGTGCACGGTTCACATCGGAATGCCATTGCGATCTGCGGCTTGGGGGGATATATCGGCGGAGAGGGCAGCGCTCATCAGTTCCGATATGGTGAATCAGATAGCTGCAAAGTTTTATGAAGAAGGGCTCACCGATCTTCCGCCTGGTGTATTCTGCGACAAATTCAAGGGTGAGATGCGCGCACGGTTTGAGAAGGGTGAGGATTACAAGGGCCTCGGTGCCAGGCTTATGAATTGATCCTGCCCTGCTTCCCCGGACGCCCCGAGGTCAATAGGAGGCAGGGATGGGACGGAGAAGGAGGAAAGCATTCGCGCCCGAACTCAAGGTGGAGGCGGTACGGCTATGAAGCACAGTGTTAGAGAACTGCTGGACGTTGTCTACAGATATTACCCATGTGGGATTGACGGGATCGAGCAAGCCGACATTCAGCGCTACAAGGAAACCGAGGAGTACGGCCGTCTGGTGGCCGCGCGGCGGCGCGCGGCAGCGGACGAGCGTTGGCCTGCCTTGCTGCGTCGGATCGAAGAACGATTCCCTGATAGCCCTGTCATGAACGATTCGTTGCACCTGCCTACGGGGTCCTTGGACGCTTGCTACTCTTTTTCGTTTTCTCTGCCAGGTGCGGCCAACGGACGAACGCTGTGGTTTAAAATTAGTTTCCTCGTTCCCTACTATATTGTCTATGGTTATCGCCTGGTCCAGTTTGTGAGGCAGCCAGAGAGATTTAGGGTTGTCTTTGGTGGCATAAATTTCTTTATCCCACGAAGTCCGCGCGATCCGGAGCTCGTGACAAATCCGGATGATGAAAGGCTAAGGAGTGTCACGTTTAATGAGTCGTACATCGACTTCGAGCTATCGGCCGACGAGCTGCCGTACGCAGAGTGGATCGCCCGCGACATTGAAGCGACCTTCGGTTGTGAACGCATGCCGCCTGAGGTCGGCGTCGTGCTCGTGCCGGACGTGACGGTGAACTTAGGGACTGTCGGGGAGGCTAGACTCTACGACTGCTTCTTTACGGCAGGTAATGAATGGGTGCCCCCTTCGCCACGTGAAGCGCGGACACCTGGCGTAGAGGTCGATGCGAGCAGCCTGACAGGGCGATTCGCCGCAGTCCTCAAGGTATTGGCTGCGCTCTACAAGATATTGTGGAGCTTGATGCGAGAGGCGCAGGGCGCCTTCTTCGGGGGGGTGACAACAGATGGGGTCCTGCGCAAAGAGGAAGTGTTGAGGGTGCTTGCAGAGATTCGGGGGTTCATGGATCCGCCGAAGACTCCCCGCGGCATCGCTTCCAAGCGTGAGCTCGAAGGTGCCATCCGCGAGCTCGAAGCGCTGGTCGCTTCGTGGGACGGTGAGGGCGCGCCGCCCTCAGCCATGGTCGCCTGGGCCGCTCGCTTCCTGGATAGCTGGCTCGTGGACGCAGATCCCGGAGCCTCCTCGTAGCCGTCGCCGAGATCCGCGCCGTCCTTCCGGGGCGTGACCGCGACTATTCAGGAAACCGAAGCGTCTCGTGGGCCTCGCCGCTCTCCCCCACCGTCGTGCTGCCATCGTAGTTCCAGCTGGTGCCGCCCTTGCCCGGCTGTCCGAGCTCGATGGTGACGCCCTCGAGCGTGAGCCGGTCCTCGTCGAGGTAGGCGACGCCGATCGAGTCGCCGCCGCGCCCCGGGCCGCCGTAGCCGCCGGGCCCACCCTGGCCGCCCCGGCCGCCGGAGCAGGCGGCGAGTTGATTCCCCAGCGTTCCGCCCGGTGCGCCTCGTCCGCCTCTGCCGCCGTCCTGGGGTTCCCCGCCGTCGCCGCCTGTGCCGCCGAAGTCCGCCGTGATCTTTGTGTCACGCACGGTCACCCGGGCGTGGAGCGCGAGGAGGCCGATGGACGGTTGTGCGTTCGCTCCCCCGCGGCCCCCGCGGCCTCCGCAACCCCCGCCCCCGCCCGAGCCTCCTCCCGGGCCTCCCTCGGACGCCACGCCGCACCGGGCGAGCCCGCCCCGGCGACCGCCGCCGCCGCCGCCGCCCTGGCCCGGCGTGCCCCAGGTTCCCTCGCCCCCCGTGTCGCCCTCCCATCCCGTCTCGGTGAGGCGCCCGATGCCCTTGCCGGGCGCGCCCTGCGTCCCCGGCGCCCCCGGGCCGCCGCTGAATCCGTCCTCGCAACTGCGGTTGTCCTGCTCCCCGATGCCGCCGTGTGCGGGCGACAAGAGGTCGGCGGGCTCGCCGTCGCCTCCGTCCTCGGCGCTGTCGGGCCGCCCGTCCCCTCCCTTGCCCCCGGTGCTCGTGACCCCGTTCTCGCACCGATTCACGACCGCAGGCCCGCCGGCGACGACGGCCGCCGAGCACGCGTCCCCACCGAACATGCCATCCGGTCCGTCCGGTTGGAGGTGCTCCCAATCCTTGCCAGGCTGGCCTCCGTCTCCTCCGCCGGCGGAGATTTCGCTCCGCAGGATCTCCACCTCCGTGTTGGACTGAACGAGCACGCCGACCGAGTACCATGATGGGATGTAGAGATCGGCGAGCGTCGACACCCCGTCCGCGGCGCCGCTGTCCTCGGGGCCTGCGGGCTCGACGATCACCTCGGGGCCGAGGAACGCCCTGTGGTTCAACAGGGTCCGCGGGAGCCGGGCGTCGCGCACCCAGTCCCAGCAGTTGAAGCCCCCGCGGAGATCCACGCCGGAGGGCACCCGGATCTGATACACGATGAATCCCTCGTTGCAGAGGAACACGCGCCCTCGCCCAACGCGCGCGAGCTCGATGGCGCGCTCGATGGTGTACACCGGGTTCGCCTTCGTGCCGGGGTTCCTGTCGTCGCCGCCTCCGACGTTCCCGGCGACGAACACGCCGCAGCCGTCGTCGAGGATGTCGGCGGCGACGTGCTCGACGCAGACCGACTCCGGGGGCGGCTCGTCCTCGCACGAGGTGCCTTCGCAAGGCGTCGCGCCAGGGTCGTTCACGCTGGGCGCAGTTCCGCAGCCCGTGGCCCACGGGGACAGCAGAAGGACCAAGGTCGCCGCGGTGCTCTTTCTCATGTGGGTCTCCTGATGGGTGCCGCCAGCGCAGGGCGGATCATCGAGGCGGTTCCGGGGCTGGCGCATCGAACCGGTACCAGAACAGCGCAATCCCGTCTTCCCCCTGGCCGAGCCCGCTTTGCGGGGTTGCGTTGGCGCCGAGCCCCCCGGTGCCGGCTTGGCCGGGCGAGACCGTCGCACGCTGCATGATGGCCACGGAGGCGCCCACGGAGCCGATGCCGAGCGAGTGGCCCCCGAGACCGCCGCCGGCGTCGCCCCCGCGGCCGCCGTCGCCGCCAAAGCCGCCGCGGCACCCTCGCGACGTGTCCGTCAGAAGACCGTTGCCCCCGAGACCGCCGTCGACGCCAAAGCCTCCCCACTGGCCCGTTCCGCCGACCCCGCCATCGCCGCCCTTGGCCCCGAGGACCTCGCCGGACTCGATCGTGAGCTCGCTCCCCTGCAAGGCCACGATCGCGATGCTCGCGCCGCCGTAGTCGCCCCCCCGACCGCCCTTGCCCCCGCAGCCGCCGCTGCCCCCCGATCCGCCGGCCGCGCCGCCCTGGGGCCGACCTGCCGGACACGCGTTCCTGGTGGAGTTGCGCCCTTTTCCGCCGCCACCCCCGCCGCCGCCCTGACCGACGCCGCCCTTCTCCCCGTCCTTCCCGCGGACGCCGACCCATCCGTCGAAGCCCAGACGGCCAGGGCCGACCGCTCCGGCAGCGCGCCCCGCATCGGCGCCGCTGGCTCCGTTCTCCCCATCCTTGCAGGCCATGCTGACCGCGCCGGAGCCGCCCAGGCCGCGCTCGTCCGGATTCCCGACCGGTTCCGGCAGCCCCGAAGCACCATCGCCGCCCCTCTCGAGCCCGCCGTCGCCCCCGTAGCCGCCCGTCGACTCGATGCCGTCGTCGCACACGGTCACGGCCGGAAGGGGGCCCCGCGCCACGTCCGCGGTGCAGGCGTCCGCGCCGGCGTTCCCCACCACACCGTTCTTCGCCCGCTCGGCGGGCGCGTCCTCGCCCGGCGCGCCATCCTTGCCATCGCCTGCGAGGATCGCGCTCTCCCGCACGATCGCCCTGGCCCCGGGGCTCAGGATCATCGCGATCGACGACTTGCCGTCGCTCGCGGAGGCGTCCGCCGCCATCGCGCGCACGCCGAAGATCATGGACCTCGCGTCGTTCCCCGCAATGACCGCATCGTCTCCCCCGAGGACCCGCAGCGGGATCCCCACCGGCGGAGCGATGATCGTCGGATGATCCGGCCCGCCGAACGACCCCTCATAGGACCACTCCCCGCCGTCACACAGACGCCCGCCCCAGAGGTCGACCCCCGAGGGCAGCGCGATCGCCTCCTCGAACGCGCCGCCGCACGCGTACACGCGCCGGGTCGGCGCCTCGCCGTTGCCTCGCCCGCGCGCGGCCAGCCCGATGGCGTGCTGCAACGTCCTCACCGGCGCGCCCTTCGTGCCGGGGTTGTCGTCGTCGCCGCCCTCGCTCACGAACACCCCGCATTCATCGAGCGCCGGCGCCGTCTCAGGCGCTCCCTCGCACGGACCGGGCGGTGGCTCCGGATCGGGCGCGCACGCCTCCACCTCCCAGCAAGGGTCGGAGTACGGGCACCCTGCCAGCGTGCTCGCGCCGCACGCCCAGATCGCGACAGCGACGGCGGACCTCGCCGCGCGCCGGCCTTGCTTCGAACACATCCGCTCGGCTCCCGAAGCCCTCACCACAGCCCCTCGATCCTCACGCCGAGCTCCCGCCCGGTCGCCACCGGCGAGGCGTGGATCCGATCCCGAGCCGGCGCGAGCCCCAGGAAGGAGAAGTCCGTGAAGAACGACGCGGCGGTCGCTGCCCCGAGCACTCCCCCGGCGATGAGCATGCCCACGCCCACGCCCGCGGACAGGTTGCGCTCGTCTCGGAGGCGGAGCAGGTCAGCGCACGCCGGGCGGTCCGACGCTTGCCAGCACCTCGATCCGCTCGGCGCGGCACCGCGGTTGAGCCCGTCGCGCCGTTCGCTCAGATCGCCGTCGAGGCTGGTGGCCCGGATCATGAGAAGGCTGCCCGCGGACAGCGTGGCCGTCGTGACGGCGATCCCCGCGATGCGCAGCGCCGCCGGCCACGACGCTGGCTGCCGGGGAGCCTGCGGGCGCAGCGGGGGCGGTGCGCTCGCGGGCCTCGGCGCCGCGGGCGGAGCGTCCTTGGCGCTGCTCACCGCCGCGCGCGGGAGTTGCATCGAAACGTTGTACTCCGTCTTGGCGACGGCGCCGAACGACTGAAACGCTTCCTCGCGCCCCGGCGCCCGGGCCCGCACCATGTGCTGGCCGGGCTCCAGGAACAGCGTGTAGGTCCGCGCGGTCCGGCCGAGCGCCTTGCCATCGACCAGCACCTCGGCGTCCGGCGGATTGACGGAGAGATAGAGCTTGGCGACGTGCGGCGCCGCGTCGCGCTGCCCCGCCTCGAACCGCTTCTGCATCGCGACCGGCAGCGCCTCGCGCTGCTCGAGGCCAAAGGCCAGGTGCTCGGCCGCATCACGGTACTTGCGCAGCGCGAGCTCGCAAAGGCCGAGCTCGCCGGCGAGCTCTGCGCGCTCTCGCTCCGTGACAGACCCCGGAGCGGCTGCCTCCAAAGCCGCCTTGTACGCGGCGTACGCCTCGGTCCACCGCCCCGCGTCGCGCGCTCGGCGGGCACGGCGAACATGATCCTTGAGCGTGGAAACGTCGCTCCCTCCCGGCGACGGACGCAACTCCGCTGCGCCGGCCGCGCTGGCCAAACCCGTTGACGCGAAGGCGGCCAGCAACATCGAGAGCACGTGCACACGGCAACGCATGCAAGGACGGTACTGACGCCCGGCGCTCGGCGTCAACCGACGCGAAAAAGGCCTCAACACCGCCCTCTGAGCGGGAATCCGAGGCCAGATGACGGAATGCCCCCCCCGGCCCGTTCCGTCCGGCGGCGATGGTGCAACCGAGATCGAACATCGGGTGGCACGTTGTACTACGTCGTCCGACCAAAGTGAGCTCGTCCGTGCACTTTGCTGACTCCGAGGGGGCCGCTCAGGTGTGCTACCGGCGTGGGCAAGCCATCGGGCATCTCCAGCTGCTTCGAGCTCCTGCGGCGCATCGCGAGGCGTCATGGTGTGCCGGCGCGGAACGCCGAGGACGTGGCGCAGGACGCGCTCCTGCGCTGGCTGGAGGCGGACCAGAGGCTCGGGCCGGGCGGAGACGCGGCGGCGTACCGCGCCGTGATCGCGCGCAATCAGGCGCGCAACCATGTCCGCGATGCGCGCCGGCGCGGAGAGGTCCTGACGTCGTTCGAGGAGCGCGAGATCCGAGCCGAGTGCCCGACGCCGGAAGAGCTCCTCCGCTGCCGGCAGCGCGAAGAGCTCACGCACCGCCTCATTGGCGAGGTCGACCCGAAGTACCGGGACATCTTGATCAAGCACGACCTGGAGGGCATCCCGCTCGTCCAGATCGCCGCGGAGCTGGATCTCCACCCCGATGCCGTCAAGACGCAGCACCGTCGCGCGCGCGAGCAGCTCGATGCGGCGGCGCAACGCTTGAGAGCGAAGCAACGCTCGCGCGGGTGGGAAGACGCCGCCTGCGTCGCTCCGCTCGGGCTCTACCGCCGCGAGGGGCGGATCCGCCGCCTGGGCCGCTGGAGCCTGAGGGTCGTGGTTCAGGGGGCGACCCTCGTGACCACGAGCGCCATCGTCGCTGCGCTCACCTCCCCGTCGAGCCTGGAGCCGTGGCTCCGTTGGGCCGTCGGTGAACGCTGGGCGGAGCCGACGGAGCAGGCCTCCGTGCCGCGCTCCGAGGAGCCGAGCGACGGGCGGTCTGGGGCGCCCATCGCGGCGCCTCCGGGGACAGGCATGGTGCCGCTCCCGATAGAACGAGGCGACGGGCACGCCGGCGCCGAGCCGAACGGGACACAGGCTCCGTCGCTCGCGACATCCCGTGTTGCCTCGCGGCCCGTGAGCTCGATGCCGAACATCAGCGCGCGCGAGAGGAGCTTGATCAGCCAGGCCCGAAGGGCCATGGAGGCTGACACGGCGGAGGCGGACCTCGAGGCGCGACGGCTGCTCGAAGCCCACGCGCAAGAGTTTCCGCGAGGTCGGCTCGCCGCGGAGCGCGAGGCGATGCTGAGGCAGCTCCGCTGAATCGCCGGCTGTTCAGCGACCGCCGAGCAAGGGGCATGTGCAGGCGCTGATCGAAGAAGGGCTCAATACGTGCCACAGCGCCCGCCGGGGCTCGATGACGCGCAGAACCCGTGGGCTGCTCGGCTCAGTCATAAGGACAATCCGCTATCTCTGGATCGGACGTTTCGGTCGTGCTCACGCCCGACACGAGGTTGTCCGTCGGGTAGAAGATCGTATTGTCCGGGCCTGCCCTCCAGCAGATCTGTTGGACGGACTTGCCCTGCTCCACGCGCGCCATGTTACAACGCGCGACATCGCCGTCGAGGACGGTGACGTCGCTGGCCTCGATCCTGATCCCCGGGTTGTTGGGACCCGACCCGAAGATGAGGTGGTTGTCGAAGACGAGCGGGTCCTCCAGGAGCACGTCGCCGATGCGGAACGTGCTGGCGGGCAGCGTCGACTTCGCGGTCAGGTACATGCCGTAAGATCCATTGCCCCAGGACCAGACGTCCTTCATCTCTACGTCCGTGCCCGCCTGGATGTTCACGCCGTAGTACTTGTTGTAAGCGGACTTGACCCTATCGAACCGGATCCCCGTCGGAACGTAGCCCGGCGTGGCGCTCGCCAGCACGACGCCGGAGCCGGCGTTGTGGTGAAAGTAGGTGTCCTCGATCCAGATGTCTTCGGGCACCGCGACCGGGAGGTTGAGCGGCGCCTGGGTGAATATCTGTATCCCGTGCCCGCCGTTCGCCCCGATGGATCCATCGGCGGGATGAAGCTGGTTGTGGTGGATCTCGCAGTTCCTCACGATCGCGTTGGCGGCGATGATCTTGAGCGCGGTGGCTCCGACCGGACCGTTGATGTTCTTGAGCTCGCAGTTCTCCACCTCGATCGATGGCGCGCCATGCGCGGCAGCGTCCGACGCCAGGTAGATGCCGCCCTTCGGTACGCCGTCCACGATGACGTTGCGGATCGCGCCGCCGGATCCCAAGGCGAACGTGATGCCATCCAGGTTGGACGGCTTGCAGGAAGGCAGCTCTTCCACGAGGGGCTCGTATCGCATGATGATGTTCTCCACCAGGCAGTCCGAGCATCTGTTGACGTGAATGCCGCTGTTGGCCCTCAGCCGTGGACCGTCCGTGAGCGCGACCTGGAAATTGCGAATCCAGACCTCGTTGATGACCTCGGGGATGGTATTGTCCGCCCTGAGGGCCGTGTCGACCTGGACTACCCCGGGAAATTGCTCCGGATTGCAGGGGACCGCCACCAGGGTCGCGGTGTCGGGATCGCCAGAGACGGCGTCCGCGGACAGCTCCGGTCCCGTGAGGGTCAGATCGTCGTAGTGAGGTCTGATCGGAGTGCGCACCACGTATCGCCCGGCAGGGAAATATACGGTGCGCCTCGGGGTCGAGAGCGATGCTGCGCATTCGATGGCCGTCGCGATGCCCGGGCTGTCGTCGACGGTGCAGCTATGGTCGACGTCGGCGTCGGCAGAGAACGGCCATTCCGTCGGCCTCTGCAGGTAGGGCAGGACATTCACCACGCCATTCGAGAAGTCGACGGACCCCGGCTCGCAGCAGTCCTCCCCATCGCAGCCGTTATTCCTCTCATGCACCTCCACGGTCCCCGGGCACTTCGGGGTCGGGGTGGCAGGCGAAGTGCAGCACTTCTGTTCGCATGTGGAGGGCGCCTCGTTGGGCTCCGCGCAGGGCGAACACGTGACCGTGGGGCAGAAAGGTCCCTCGCACGTCGGCGATATAGCAGGAACACCAGCGCATCCGATTCCAGTGAAAGAATCTCCAGTGAACGGCGTCTCCTCGTAGTCGTGGTAGCTGCACATCGCCTCGTACGTGGTGCTTTCCACCGTGGGAGGGTCGTAGCCCCAGGCGGCCGGAGGCGGGTCCGCCCCGGCTGGGGCGGAGGCGAGCGCGAGCGAGGCTCCTGCGCAGATCGTTGTAAGCCGCTGCGTCAAGCGCATAGGTTCTTCGGTTCCTTGATGAGGGTCGTACGGTTATCGTCAATATCACGGCAGAGAGCACCGACGAGCCGGTGCACGGCGGCCGTGCGCCGTGACGATGCCGCGGTGCATGGGCGCATGCCCCTGGCATGCGCAGGCGGCACCCCGGGCCGCGGCGCGCGCTTCGCGGCGCGCAGACCATTCAAGGTCGTCTTCTGTCTGTCCCTTTGGCATCGCCCGGAGGGCTCGTCAGGCAACGATGATGCCATCCGACGCTGCCTGGCCTCGCGGCGGTGCCCGGCGCATGAGCGTAAAGCCCGCGAGGCAAGGGCCGCGAACCCAGCCCAGGAGCACGGTTCCAGCGCGGCAGCGCGCCCCCGCGCGCGGCGAGCCCATGGCAGGAGCGCGCCGCCGATGTCTCATGTCACGTGACATGTCACGCCGCCGACGTCTCATGTCACGTGACATGTCACGCTGGGCGAGTCCGGTCTTTCTGCTGAACCGGGGCGACTTCCCGCAGTAGCGCTGGCGCGTCCTCGCGCTGCCTGCGGAGCCGCCGGGTCGCAGCCTCCCGGAGGTCACGCGCCGGTGCCGGAGTCGACGTCGGACGCGCGCGCCGCCTCGGCGCTCGCCTTGGGCAGCTCGAACCAAAAGAGGCTCCCCTTGCCCACGACCGTGCGGAGCCCCACGCGGCCGTCGTGCGCCTCGGTCAGGCGTTTGACGGTCGCGAGGCCCAGCCCCATACCCGGCACTCGAGCGCCTTGCGCTCGGACGTAAGGCTCGAACACCAGCGGCTCGATGGCTGGCGCGATGCCGGGCCCCGTGTCCTCCACCTCGATCCGCACGGCATCTCTGACATCGAGCACCCGGATGACGACGCGACAGTCCGCCGAGTCGCCGAGGTACTTGAGCGCGTTGCGGATCAGGTTGGCGAGGATGCTGGTCAGCACGCCGGGGCTCGCGGCCACCGCGCACGGGGCGAAGGGCTCGACGCGGAGCTCCGCGCCGAGATCCACCGCGACGGGGACGAGCTCGACCATGAGGTCGTCGATCACGGGGCGCACCTCGGCGCGCGCGCCCGGCTCCGGCCTCGCGCCCGCGCGAGCGAACTCCAGGAGCCCGTTGGTGATGAGCTTGACCCGCATGACGGCCTGCCGGCCACGCTCGATCGACCTTCGCGCCGGCTCCCCCTCGCCGCACCGCCGCAGGGCGAGGTCCAGCGCGAGCGCGACCGCGCCGAGCGGGCCGAGCACGTCGTGCGCGACCCGGCCAGCGAACTGCTCGAGCTCATCCGCTCGACGCTCCAGGAGCACGCCCTGCTGCCAGAGCAGCCTCACGTTGCGCCGGATCTGCACGGCAGCCGCCGCGCAGGCCAGCAGCGCGAACGCCACGCTCGCCGTGTTGAGCGCCAGCGCGATCCCGCGCGAGCGAACGCGTTTGGCCGCGATCTCGACCGCCATGCTGCGTACGTGCTGCGCGTTGAGCTCGATGCTCGCCATCACGGCCTCGCTCGTCGCGTCGAAGTCGGCTCGCAGCGCGTCGTCCATGAGCTTGCTGGCCTCGTCCGGATGGCCGCTCGCCGTCAGCGAAAGGACCCGGTCGATGTCCAGGCCGAGCTTGCCGAGCTCCTGCGCGACGGTCTGCCACTGCTTGCGCTCTCCCGGATAGACGGGCAGGACGAGGTAGGCGTCGAGGCTCCGGGATAGATTGTCACGCGCCTCATCGAGCTCGTGGCGGTCGAGCGGCCGGCCCAGCACGGCGTTGCTGACGAGGTCGCTCAGGAGCGCCTGGGTATGCCTCAGCTCGGCGCGGGCGGCCGCCAGGTACATGACGCTCGGCGCGGCGTTCTCCGCCAAGCTCGTCGCCGCCGCGTCGATCTCGGCGGCTCGGTGCTCTGCGTAGGCGGCCGAGATCACGAAACTCGCGATAGCCACGAAGAACGCCGCAAACAGCGACAGCAGGATGGACGGCAGCCGCTCGATCATGAGAGAAGATTTCGACTTCGTCGGTTCCTTCGGCCACCGCATCCCCATGCTGGAATCCTGTTACGGCGTCCGCGCGAGCGCAACGCGGGAAGCGCGCCGGAGCCGCGGCGGAGCCGCGGCGGAGCGCACTCGCCGCATCGGCGGATGTCTGCCGGGCTCGTGTCGCGTGCGAACAGCGCGACCGGAGCTCGTTGGCGCATCCGCTCGCGCCGCCATTCTACGCTCGGGATTGAGCTCGAATTACATCTGCGGCGGCTCAGGAAGACTCGCTCCCTTTGCGCGCGCCACAAGGAGGCCGGCATCGTCCGAAGCGCTCCTCCCTCGGGCGACGATCCGTCGCCCAAGCGAGAGCCTGGCGCCGTGGCGCCTCTCTCCTCGTCCAAGCGCCGAGCCGATGGATGCTTCGCGGCCTGGCCGTCGTGAGGGCGCTGCCCGCGCCGCTCAGCGGTTCACGCTGGTGTCCGGTCCGGCGCCCTTCGGGGGCTCATACGGTTCGGGGCTCTTGCCGACGGTCCTGAGGTTCACGAGCTTGTTGAGCAGGTCGAACCAGAACGGCGCGCCGAGGGAGGCGGCGGCCGCGGTGATGAGGATGCCGGGGCTCAGGAGCCGGTCGAGCACCCCGCGGATCCAGGCGACGACGGCCTGGCCGAGGATGGCCGAGAGCGCGCTCCAGAACCTCGGCGCGCTCGTCTGCTCGGGGGCCTGCACGCCCCAGGCGATCTTGAGATCGAGCCCGGTGAGCTTGCCGTGCGCGCTCCCGCCCTGGGCGAGCGCGGCCATGAGGTCCTCGTCCTGGTCGAGGCCGCCCTCGTGCGGCGCGGCGCGGGGCGCCGTCTTCGCCAGCTCCTGCGCCGCGGCGATCATGTGGGCGCGGACCACGGCGTCGCGCGAGAGGGCGCCCGCGAGCTTGATGCTGTCGGCGTTGAACCCGATGCACAGGACGAGCGCCGTCGCGCTGATGATGAGCTGCGCGCGGCGCTTGTATCGCCCGGCGGCCCGGTCCATGGCGTCGTTGAACCAGCGCTCCAGCCGGATGTTGGCCTCGCGCATGTCCCGGACCGTGCTGTCGACGATCGTGGCGAGCGCGCGCCGGAGATCGCTCTCCCTGGGCATGCGCTCGATGATGCCCTTCAGCTCGTCGAGCGGCGCCTCGTCGCAGCCCGGCAGCGCGGCCCCGCCGCCCGGCGGAGCCGCCGGGGCGCCGGCCGGCGCGGGGGCCTCGCCGACCGCCGGCGGGGAAGGCGCGGCGGCGCTGTCCGGCGATGCGGGGGCGGCGTCGCCGGCCGGCGCCGGCGCGGGGGCGGCGTCGCCGGCCGGCGCCGGCGCGGGGGCGGCGTCGCCGGCCGGCGCCGGCGCGGGAGCGGCGTCGCCGGCCGGCGCAGGGGTCGCGGCGATGGCGAGGGCGGCCCTCGCCAGCAGGGGCGACGAGGCGGCGCCCGCCTGGGGGAGCGACGGCGTCGCGGCGCCGGCCTGCGGGGGCGACGGCGCGTCGCTCGTGGGCCAGTCGATGTGCCGCAAGGTGTCGACGAGCGCGGCCACGAACGCGTGCGAGGGGATGTAGGACGGCCCCACCCACCCGTACTTGAGGTCCTTGATCAGCGGGTGCTGCCGGAGCGCATCGGCGAGCGGGCTCGGGGGCGGCCCCGGCATCAGCCGCACGCGCACGAGGTCGGCGGCGCGGCGGAGCACGCGCGTCGTCAACGGCTCGCCGGGGGCGGTCCCGCGCGCGGCGACGTCGCGCGCGGCGGCCTCGCGGGCGGCGAGCGACCGGAGCACGTGCCGGTCGAGCGCGTGATCGGCCAGCATGATCTCGATGCTCTGCGCGAGGTTGAGCGCGCGCAGCCGGAAGACGCCGGCGAGCGCCTCGTGGATGGCCGAGCTGAGGACGCTGAGCAGGAAGAAGACGCTGACGAGGCCGATCGCGATGTCGAGGGTCGTTCCCATGGGCACCCGGGTGGGCAGGGCGCGCGGCGGCGCGAGGCGCAGGCCGGCGCGCCTCGCGGTGCTCCCCCTGCCAGCAGGACAAGGAGGAAGACGTGGCCTTGCGAGCGCCCGGCCCCCTCCGCGGCCAGATCAGCATACGCCACGCGGCGCTGCGGAGCGAGCGCCACGCGCGCTCGGGAGAGAGCGCCAGAGCGCGCTCGATGCCGCGGGATCTTGGTCTACCATCCCGCCCCCGTGACGAGCACCACGCTACCCCCCGACTCGCAGCGCAGCAGCGACCCGCCGCTGCGCACCTCCTGGGCCCAGGAGCGGGCCGACCTCGACCGGACGCAGCGGCCGAGGCGCGATCGGCTCATGCACGAGCCGCCGCCGGCGTCGCCGCCCGGGACGCTCGTCATCGAAGACACGCGGCGGCCGAAGATCTTCGTCATCGACTACGACGCCGAGGTGGTCTCCGAGCAGGAGATCCAGACCCTCGACGAGTGCATCCCGTACCTCACGGACGACCGCCCCTCCATCACGTGGGTCGATGTCCGAGGGCTCGGGCACAAGGCCACCTTCGAGCGGCTGGGCGAGATCTTCAAGATCCACCCGCTCGCGCTGGAGGACATGGTCAACGTGCCCCAGCGGCCGAAGGCGGACGTCTACGGCGGCGAGCACGTCCTCATCATCTCCCGGATGGCGCAGGTCACCGAGCGCTGCGCGCTGCGCACCGAGCAGCTCGCGATCCTGGTCGGCAAGACGTTCGTCCTGACGGTCCAGGAAGAGGCCGACTGGGACGTGATGGAGGCCGTGCGGGAGCGCATCCGCACCGGCCGGGGCACGACGCGGATGCGGGGCGCCGACTACCTGGCCTACGCGCTGCTCGACGCGGTGGTCGACGGCTTCTTCCCGGTGCTCGAGCGGCTCGGCGAGCACATCGAGGACCTGGAGGTCGAGGTCATCGACGCGAAGCGCTCGATGTCGAAGCCGATCCACGACCTGAAGCGGGACCTGCTCACGCTGCGGCGCGCCATCTGGCCGCAGCGCGACCTCGTGAACGCGCTGCTCCGCGAGGACAACCCGATCTTCACGAAGGACACGAGGCTCTACCTGCGCGACACGTACGACCACTCGGTGCAGCTGATGGACATGGTCGAGACCTACCGCGAGCTGAGCTCGGGCCTCATGGATCTCCACCTCTCCGGGATATCGAACCGGATGAACGAGATCATGAAGGTGCTCACGATCATCTCGACCATCTTCCTGCCGGTCACCGCGATCGCGGGCATCTACGGGATGAACTTCCACCACGAGAGCTCGCCGTACAACATGCCCGAGCTCGACTGGTATTACGGCTATCCGCTCGTCTGGTGCCTGATGCTGGCGAGCGTCGTCGGGCTGCTCTTGTACTACCGCCGCAAGGGCTGGATCGGGAAGGACGACGGCCGCTGAGCGGCGGCGGCGCGGTGAGGGCGGGGCCGCGGCGTCGCGGCGGGAGAGGTCGTGGACGATGTGGGCGTCGGGGACCCGGATCCGAGGGGGGCGGCTCGCCTTCCCGGGTGAGCACCTCGTGGGTGGCGCCGACGTAGCGCCACCCGGCGGAGGCGCGCCCCTGGCGCGACGATTTGAGCAGGAATGAACGGACGGAGGACGGGCGCGCCGGAGCGCGGGTGAGGGGCGCGCGGAGGTGCGATTGCGCTGCGCCGGAGTGGTCGCGGCCGAGGCGTCCTGTATACTCTCCATCGTCGCTATGGGGATGCGCAGACGCTGGAATGCTCTCCTGGTCATCGGCGCGGCGGCCCTCCTCGCGTTCGCCTCCTGGAGGGAGCTCGCCTGGTCCTCCTCCGACCCCCCGGATCCCCCGGGCGGGCCGCCGGGGCGCTTGCGGTTCGAGCAGACGCTCGACGTGGAGGTGTTCCAGCGCGGAAATCTCCACACGCACACGTCGCTGAGCGACGGGGACAGCGCGCCGCGCAAGGTCGTCCGCTGGTACCGCGACAACGGGTATGCGTTCGTGGCCCTGACGGATCACAACCAGCGCGCCGATCCTGCGACGTTCCGGGATCTGGAGGTACCGTCGAAATTCGCCGTCCTCCCCGGTGAGGAGATCACGATGTCGGCGGAAGGGCGGCCGGTGCACGTGAACGCGCTCTGCACGCGGGCGACGATCGGGGGCGGCGATTTCCCGACCAAGGGCGAGGCGCTGAGCTGGGCGGTCGGGCGGGTGCGGGCGCAGGGGGGCGTGGCGCTCATCAACCATCCGAATTTCGACTGGGCGCTCACGGCCGGCGACCTCCTGGGGGCGCCTGCGGCGCAGCTCCTGGAGATCCACAGCGGGCACCCTTACGTGCACACCGAGGGTGACGCGGCGCGGCCGTCGCACGAGGCGCTCTGGGACACGGTGCTGACGGCGCGCGGCCTCGTGGGCGGGGGGATCGCCGGCGTGGCGGTGGACGACCTGCACCAGCTCGTGCCCGGGTCGAACGCCCCGCCCGCGGGGCCCGGCCGGGGGTTCGTCGAGGTGTTCTCGCGCGAGGTGTCGCGCACGGCGATCTGCAGCGCGCTCGCCGCGGGGCGGCTCTACGCGTCGTCGGGCGCGCGGCTGCGGCGGATCGCGATCGGCGGCGACGCGTTCTCGGTGTGGCCGGTGGCCGCGGGCGCGGTGGTCGAGTTCGTCGGGCGGGGCGGGCGCGTGCTGGAGCGGCAGCAGCCGCTGGCGGGGCGGGCGACGTACCGGCTCCGCGGCGGGGAGCGCTACGTCCGGGCGCGGATCACGCGGCCGGACGGGAAGCGGGCGTGGACGGCGGCGTACGCGACGGTGGAGTAGGGGCGGCGAGGGCGGGAGCTCGCGGCGCTGCGCCAGAGCGACCCGGGGACGATCGCCGGCGGGCTCAGGATGCCGGCGTCGGGGGGCGCCGCGTTCGGTCCAGGGTCGGGGGCCCGCCCGGCCTCGGCGGCCTTGCTGCGCCCACCTCAGCTTCCCTGAGGGCCGACCTACGAAAAGGCGATTGGATCGTTGGCGGCCCGACGAGGCAGACTCCTTCCCATGCTAGAGCAGACCCTGCCCGACTCGAATCGACCGCCGGCCTCGCGAGGGCACGGCATGCATGGTCCCCGATCGGGCCCGTGTCGACCGCGTGGACAGAGCGATGAGGTGGTCGCTGGACGCGCTGAGCCGTCAAGCTCGGTTCGAGGGGCGCTGGCTGGCCTTTCGCTATCCATGTTGCTGTCCTCGCTCGGCACGAGCATCGCCAACGTCGGCCTGCCGACTCTGGCGCACGAGTTCTCCGCCTCTTTCCAAGAGGTCCAGTGGATCGTCCTCGCGTACCTCCTCGCCATCACCGCGCTGATCGTCACCGTCGGCCGACTGGGCGACATGACCGGACGTCGGCGGCTGCTGCTCGTCGGGATCTTCTGCTTCACGGCCGCCTCGGTCCTGTGCGGCGCCGCGTCCGCGCTGTGGCTGCTGATCGCCGCCCGAGCGGCGCAGGGCGTCGGCGCGGCCATGATGATGTCCCTCGCTGTGGCGTTCGTCGGCGAGACGGTTCCGAAGGCGAGGACCGGTAGCGCCATGGGGGTGCTTGGAACGATGTCCGCGATCGGCACCGCGCTGGGCCCCTCGCTTGGCGGCGCCTTGATCGCCGCGGCGGGGTGGCGGGCAATCTTCTTCGTCCAGGTACCGCTGGGTGTCCTCGCGTTCCTCTTCGCGCATCGCTACCTGCCCCTCGACCGCCGGGGGCGGCGCGCCGGCTTCGACGTCGTTGGTACGCTGCTGCTCGCGCTGACGCTCGCTGCCTATGCGCTCGCCATGACGATGGGGCGCGGCCGTTTCGGCGCCGTCAACGTCGCGCTGCTGCTGACCGCCGCAGTCGGCGTGGGGCTCTTCGTGCTCGCCGAGGCCAGCGCGACCGCGCCGCTGATCCGGCTCACGATGTTTCTCAGCGCGGGGCTGAGCGCGAGCCTCGCCATGAGCATGCTCGTCTCGACGGTGATGATGGCGACGCTGGTCGTCGGACCATTCTATCTCTCTCGTGCGCTCGGCCTCGACGCGGCGCTCGTCGGAGCCGTCATGTCGGCTGGCCCGCTCGTCGCCGCGTTGACGGGCATGCCGGCGGGACACATCGTGGACCGCGTCGGCGCGCAGCGCATGACCATCGTCGGCCTCGCCGGCATGGCCGCCGGCTCGTTCCTTCTGTCCATGATACCAGCGAGGCTCGGTGTCCCAGGCTACGTCGTCCCGACCGTCGTGAGCACCGCCAGCTACGCGCTGTTCCAGGCTGCGAACAACACCGCGGTCATGACGGGCATCCACCCGGACCAGCGGGGGCTCGTCTCCGGGATGCTCAATCTGGCGCGCAACCTGGGCCTCGTCACCGGTGCATCCGCGATGGGCGCCGTGTTCGCGCTCGCCTCGGCGACGAGCGACATCACGAAGGCGAGCCCCGAGGCCGCCGCCTTCGGGATGAGGGTCACGTTCGCGGTCGGGGCGATTCTGATTGTCGTTGCGCTCGCAGTCGCGTTTGCATGCCGTGCCTTCGCGACGCGCCCGTACGAGCCTGCTCGCCCTGGGGAGACGTCGTAAAGCGGCCGAGCGCGAGCCCAATTACGATATCTCCCCCGCTCGAATGATCGATGCGGCGGCGGTCAGCAAGGGGTCGTGCGCACGGGCCGCCAGATGCGCGAACAGGACTCGCACCCATGTCGGGCACTCAAAGAGGAGCTCGACCTCTCCCCGGGCTTGGGCCTCCTTCGCGGTGTCGGCGTGCAGCAGGCCAACTCCGGTCCCACCGGCGATCAGCGTCCGCGTGACGTCGTTGCGATCGACGCTGATGATCCGCTTGGGCCGGATTTGATGCATCTTGAACAGGCTCTCGGCGGCCCGCCCGCAGCAGGCGCTGAGGGTGGGATAGATCCACGGCAAATCCGCGAGAGATCTCCAGTCCGGTCGTCCAGAGATCGCGGCGAGCCCCGGAGGCGCTACGACGTAAATTCTGAATCGAGACACTTCGATGGTCGCCAGCTCCGGATCGAGCTCGCCGGACTCATTGTAGAAGCCGGCGTCCAGGCTGCCGTTGCGTATGCCGGCGAGTATATCGAGCGAAGTGCCGTGTTTGAGGACCACCTCCACTTCAGGGCAGCGCTCCGAGAGGACCGCGAGGAGCCTCCCGACCGCCTCATCGTTCGAGTTGCTGCCCGCGCCGAGGCGGAGCTTCCCAGCGAGACGCCCCTTGATACGCGTGGCCTCGTCCATCAATTCTTGATGCGCGGCAAGCGCCTGTTCCGCCTTGGCGAGGAGCCGCTCGCCATCACGGGTCAGGCTCATGCCCCGAGCCGTGCGTTCGAACACGGCGAGGCCAAGCGCGTCCTCGATCGCCTTGATATGCGCGCTCACCGCGGGCTGGCTCAGGTGCAGCAGCGCTGAGGCGCGCGTGATGCTGCCTTCGCGAGCTACGGCGACGAAGGTCTTGAGCTGGTAGATGTCCATCTTATCCTGTTCTGGCTTCCCCTAGCCGTCCGACCGTGGGCGGTTGGGTGTCGTGGGCACGCCGCTGCCCGGTCGGGCACGACGGCGCTCGCCGTGCCCGGTGACCATCCGGGACACCGGCGGGAGGTGCGACGGTGGAGCAGGGGCGGCGAGGGGGGAGCCCCAGGGGGGCGACTTCTTCAGCAGGAAGAAGGAGACGAGGCACAGGATCAGCTCCGAGCTCGCCTCCGCGGCCCAGATCCCGGTCAGGGAGAACAGGCGGGAGGCCAGCAGCAGCACCGGCAGCTTGACGAGGAGGATGCCCCCGAGGGTGAGCAGCAGCGCCTCCCTGGCCCGGCCGACCGACTGGAACGAGGCCGCCGTGACCATGACCACGCCGGTCAGGGGATAGGAGAGCGCCAGCAGCCGCAAGGCGGTCTGCCCTTCGGCGACGATCGCGCTTTCCTTGGAGAGCAGGGCGATGAGCACCGCCGGGTTCAGCAGGCAGACGCCGCAGACGAGCGATCCATAGACGACCGCGGCGCCCAGGGAGAGCCGGATGGTCTCCCGCACCCGCTCGAACTGCCTCTGGCCGAAGTTGTACCCCAAAAGCGGCTGCATCCCCTGGACGACGCCTGTCTGCGGCGTGATCAGCCCGGAGTAGAGCCGGCTCACGATCGCGAACACGCCGAGGGCGCTGTCGCCGCCGCTCATCCTGAGCAGGTTGTTCGTGGCGATGGCGACCAGGCTGACGCTGAAATTCTTGATGAGCGAGGGGAGCCCGATCGTCAGCACCTGGGTGATGATGGGCCAGTCCGGCTTGAAATGAGCCGCCTTGATGCGATAGGAGCGGTTCTTTCTGAAAAAGAAGAAATAGACGCTCATGCCGGCCGAGATCGTCTGGCCAGAGACCGTCGCCAGGGCGGCCCCCGAGACGCCGATCCGCAAGACGATGATGAAGAGCCAGCACAGGACGATGTTGACGCTGACGGGGATGATCCAGATGGCGGTCGAGTACCTGGCATTGCCGTCCGCCCTGATGATGGCCGAGTAGCCGGTGCTGGTGATGGCGCCCAGGAAGATGATCCGCCCGTACTCGATGGCATAGGGGGCGATGCTGTCGGTGGCCCCGAGCAGGTAGACGATCGGCTCGATGAAGACCGAGCCCAGGACCGTGATGGCGAGCGCCGCCGTCCAGAAGATCAGGAACGTGTTCGCGACCGTCCGGGAGGCCTTCTCGATGTCCTGCTCGCCGAGCGCCCGGGAGACCACCGAGGCGCCGCCGGCCCCGACGGTCGTGGAGACGGCGCCGAGGGCGATCAGGACCGGCGAGACGATCGAGGCCCCGGCGGCCGCCAGCGAGCCGATGCCCACCGAGAGAAAATAGATATCCGTGATGCTGTAGGCGGCATAGACGAGCAGCGAGAGGGTCGTCTGGGAAGACATCTCCACGAGCAGCTTCCCGATCTTCTCCGTCCCCAGGCGCTCGACCCTGGAGTTGCCGACCATGATCGTTCAGCTGGCCTTCAGCCAGTCCATGCTCGCGCTGATCATCTGCCTGGAGAGGTTGTAGACGGAATCGGTGTCGTAGTTCCGGTAATAGCACTCCGTGTTCATGACCAGGGCGAGGTGCAGCGAGTACAGGCAACATCTTTGTTCCTCTTCGCGGGTGAAGGAGGTCTTGCCGTAGCCGCGCATGCTGTTGGTGATGCCATCGCTGAAGAGCGACCGGAACTGGGACTCCATCAAGGGATCGGCCCAGAGCACCCTCTCGAAGTCGATGATGCCGGTGACTCTGCCGTCCTTGACGAACAAATTGGGATCCCATGCGTCCCAGTGGACCAGGCGGGGCGTGGTGATCTCCTCCAGCGCGGAGGCGTGCTTGAGGACGGCGGCGCGGATCTCGTCGTAGCCGTGATCGTACGCCACGTTCTTCCTTGCGCCGTCGTCGAGCACCGACTCCATGATCTCGAGGAACGCCTCTCTCCAGGTGCTCGCGCGCAGGTCCGGGTTCCCGTCATAGCCGAAATAGGTGCCGGTGAAGCCGTTGATCTCCCGGATGATCTTGCCGATGTGCCGGTCGACGGACGCCTGAGCCTCGGGGGGCAGGCTCGACCTCACGTGCTCGAGGTTGTCCCCGGCGATCTTCTCCATGAAGAAATAGTCCGAGTCGCACAGATCGCGGGCGTCGTCGTAGAAGTAGACCTCGGGCACCGGAATGGCAGGGTTCTGCCGGACCAGGCGCATGGCGGCGACCTCGGTGGCCATGATGTTCTCCTCGTACGACAGGACCTCCGCGCCCCTCGGCGGCGCGATCTTGAGGATGACCTCGCGGCCGTCGGCGAGCCGGACGTCGTAAGCCGCGTTGAACCAGCCTTCCTTCAGCTCGCGCACGGCATCCTCGCCGTCCGCGAGCGCCGCGCCGCCAAAGGCCCTGGCGGCCATGGCCGCGATCTGCGGGCGTGTCTTCGTGTTCTTTGTCTTGCTCTCCACGGCTTTCCCTTGGTCGTCGACGGCCGGTGTGATCAGCGCAACAGTGCCCGTCGTGCTGGACTTGGGCCGCTGTCGGGGCGCGGCCGGGAGTGTACCAGGGCACGGAGCAGGGGGACCGGCTCTTTGCGGCAAACCATGGGTGCTGCGCGTGCGCGCCGGTCGCCGGGAGGGGCTCCCGGACCCAGCCTTCTCGGTGTGGCCGGCGGCGGCGGGCGCGTGCTGGAGCGGCAGCGGCTCCTGACCGGCCGCGCGAGCTACCGCCTCCGCGGCGGCGAGCGGCCTGTGCGGGCGCGGATCACACTGCCGGAGGGAACGCGGGCGTGGACGCACGCCTGCGGGACCGTGGAGCGACGAAGCTGCCAATTGACTTGGGATCGCCGCAGCAAGTATCTCAGAGTGCGTGCGTCGCTTGATCTCCTGGCTGCTGCCATGTGCTCTCGGGATGTCCGTCGCTGGTGTCGGGAATGCGGCGAGCGCGGACGAGCCCTACGCCGATCCGGACGCGCGCGCGGCGTCGATGACGGCGGGGCTGCTGCGCCGCGCCAGGCAGGCGCAGGCGGCCGGGCGGCAGGTGGCGGCCGCGGCGACCTACGAGCGGGCGCTGGAGGCCGCGCAGGGGGCGTGGACGACCGACGCGGAGCGGGCGACGATCGCCGGTGAGCTCGGGCTGGTCGAGCTCGCGCTGGGGCGGCATCGGGACGCGGCGAGCCACCTGGCGCAGTGCCTCCAGCACCGGGGCGTGATCAGCGGGTGGCTCCGCGGCCAGGTCGATGATGGCCTGCAGCGCGCCGCGAAGCGCGTGGCGACGGTCTACGTGACGACAAATCCGCCGGGCGCCGAGGTCCTGATCGACGGACAGGCGCTCTACCCGCCGGAGCCGGTCCACGAGGTGTTCGTGGAGCCGGGAGAGCACACCGCGCGGGCGCGGCTCGAGGGGCACGAGGAGGCGGTGAGCTCGTTCACCGCCGAGGCTGGCCTGACGCACCCGATCGCCCTCAAGCTGCGGCGCCTTCCGGAGCGCGTCGCGCGCGCGCCGGAGGCGGCCCCTGCTGCGCCGCTCTCGGCGGCTCCGGCTGCGCCTCCGGCGGGGTCGACCTTCCCGCTGGCGGAGCTGCGCATCGGCGGGGTGGCGCTCACGACGGCGACGGTGGCGGCCGGCACGGTCTTCCTCCTGCGGTCTGGCGTCCTCCGCGACGACCTCACCGCGCAGGAGGCCGCGCTCCGCCGCGGGGGAGGGGACCCGTCCGCGTGCGGGGGGGCGGACGCGCCGCTGGCCTGCACCGAGCTCCGCGACACGGCCGAGGCGCGGGACCTGTTCCACGGGCTCGGGGTGGGGATGCTGGTGGCGGGCGGCGTCTTCGCGGCCGTGACGGTGGCCGCGTTCCTCACGGATCCGTCGTACCTGGCGAGCGAGCCGGCCCGCCAGGGCGTCCGCGTCGTGCCGGTGATGACGGCAGAGCGGGCAGGGGTCTTCCTTCAGGGCACGTGGTGACAAGGCACGTCCTGCAGGGGACGGAGCTCTGTATCGGTGACTGCGCAGTTGGCAGGCGACGTTCCAGGTTGAACCATCGGAGGTTCCCCCTCGGCTCTCCCCCCGGGCCCCCTCAGCCCTCACGCCCCCCGCGCTTGCCGTCCAGCCGCGCCAGCACCGCCCGCGGCGACATCGTCGCACGGTACACGTAGATCTCCCCCGCCTCGTCCTCCCCCAGCACCTCCTCGCTCACGCGGAGCTGCTTGCCGACCGCGAGCAGGATCCTCGCCGGAAACCCCTTCCGGATCAGCTCGACGCGCCGCCACACCGCGTCTCGGCTCCAGAAGCCGAACGCCTCCAGGTACACCTCCTCGCCGGTCTCCGCGTTCAGGAACACGAGGTCCGGGACGCACACCACCTCTCCGGGCAGCGCGAACAGCCGCTCGTTCGGCGACACGGTCCAGGGCGATCCGAGCTTTTTGAACCCCTCGCAGAACGCGTCCAGCTCCGGCGTCGTGTCCGCGAGCTCGCGCCCGTGGAACACGAGCCCGTCCGACGGGCCCATCTCGACGGCGAGCGGCTCCTTGTCGCGCCCCCAGCGCAGCTCGGCGCGCAGCCGGAACGAGGCGCACGAGAGCACCGACGGCAGGAACATCGCGAGCCGCAGGCCGTAACGCTGCACCGCATCGAACAGGCTGAACGGGCCGTCGAGCACGATCGTGTAGCCGGAGACCGGATCGCCCTGGACCACGTGGATCAACCCGTGAAACCGGGCCGCGCGGAAGATCCGCCGGTACCGCGGGGCGCTCTCGCCCTCGATGCGGATCGTCACCTGCGTCGCCTTCAGCAGGATCGACTGCGCCAGCGACAGGTTGTACCGGTCGAGCAGGATCTCCGGCGCGTCCGCGGCGGCGCGCCGGAGGATCTCGGCGCCGCGCAGGTCGGCGTAGAGGCCCGCGTCGATCGCGGCGGGCGTCGTGCCGAGCCGGGCGGCCACCTCGTCGAGCACCGCGGCGCGATCGAAGCGGGCGCGGACGTCGAGGGCGCGGTGCGCCGCCGCCGCGGCCAGGAACAGCTCGCGCCGGAGCGCCTCGGGGTCGACGCCCTCCTGCACCTCGTACTCGCAGCCGTCCTCGAGCACCTTCCGCAGGCCGAGCGCGGCGACGCGATCCCGCGCGGGGACCTCGACGGCGTCGAGCGCGGCCTCGACGTCGTCGCGGCGCTCGCCGACGCGCTGGGACAGGATGTCGATGTACGCGCGCGCGACCGGGAGCAGCCGCTCGGCGGCGGCCCCGCGGAGGTACTGCGGGACCAGCAGCCCGGCCCGGCGGCGGACGCGGACGAGATCACTGGTAAGCAACGTGCTCCCGGCGCTTGTCGCTCACGCGCTGCTCGCTCGTGCCGAGGGCCACGAGCTCGTAGAGGATCGCCGTCTTGTTCTCGCTCCGCCGCAGGATGCGGCCGAGCCGCTGGACGTGCTCCCGCACCGACCCGCTGCCCGACAGGACGATCGCGACGTTCGCCTCGGGCACGTTGACCCCCTCGTTCAGCACCTTCGACGTGACCACCGCCGACAGCGCGCCGCGGTTGAACGCCTCGAGGATGGCGCTGCGCTCCTTCACCTTCGTCTGGTGCGTGATCGCCGGCAGCAGGAACTGCCGCGAGATCTGGTAGACCGTGGCGTTGTCCTCGGTGAAGACCAGCGTGCGATCCGCGCGGTGGGCGTGGAGCAGCCGCGCGAGCACGTCGATCTTGCCGGGCGCGCAGAGGGCGAGGCTCCGCTGGCGGCGGTACGCCTCGAAGGCGCGGCGGCCGGCGTCGGACTGCGAGCTCAGCAGGATGAACTGCCCCCACCCCTCGGGCATGCGGATGCCGTTCGCGCGCAGGAAGCCGATGTACACGGCGCGCGCCGCCTCGTACGCGGCGCGCTCGTCCTCCGAGAGCGGGACGTCGAGCCGGACGACGTCGTAGGCCGCGAGGTACTGCCCGGAGAGCTCGGTGATCTCCCGGCGGAAGACGATGGGACCGATGAGGTCGTCGTAGCCCCGGCCGTCCGCGCGCTCGGGGGTCGCGGTCAGGCCGAGGCGGAAGGGCGCGAGGCACATCTTGGCGGCGAGCGCGTACGACGGGCTCGGCAGGTGGTGGCACTCGTCGAAGATCACGAGGCCGAAGCGGGCGCCGAGCCGGTCCATGTGGGCGTGCGCCGAGTCGTAGGTGGTCACGGTCAGATCGAGGACGTCATGGTAACCGCCGCCGAGCAGGCCGATCGGGACGCCGAACGCGGCGGAGAGCCCGTCGTACCACTGGTTCAGGAGATCGAGCGTCGGGACGACCACGAGCGCGCTGCGCTGCCGCGCGGCGATCGCGAGCGTCGCGACGAACGTCTTGCCCGCGCCCGTCGGGAGCACGACGACGCCGCGGCTGCGGCGCCCGGCCCACGCCTCGAGCGCCTCGCGCTGGTACGGGAAGGGGTCGTGCTTGGCGAGCGGCTCGAGCGGCAGCGCCTCGTACTTGCGGGCGGCGTCGGTGAAGGGGACCCCGCGGGCGCGGAGCCGGAGGACGAGCTCGGCGTAGTCGATGGCCGGCACCCGGTAGACGCGCTCGCGCGCGTCCCAGCGGCAGGACGCGGGCAGGCACGCGGGGTCGAGCGGCGCGCCCTCCGCGGCCGAGCCCGGCGCCCCGTCGCCGCCCGGCGCCTCCGCCGGGAGGGCGCTGCCGTCGAGCTCGCCGGCCGGCGCCAGCGCGGGGCGCGGCGCGACCCCCTCGATGCGGAGGGTGCCGCCCTGGAAGCTCAGGACGATCGGCGCTGTGCGGACCGGCTCGGTCATCGGCGCCCTCTTTTGCCGCGGGCGGGGCCGCGTGCCAAGCCCGGAGCGCGACGATCAGGCCAGCTCGGTCGGCATCATGGACGCGCCGCGGATCGGCGCGCGGTAGCGGACCCACACGAGCGGGGACTCGTGCAGCGTGATCGTGAGGGTGGTGCCGGCGTTCAGCGGGAGCCGGCGGCCGAGCTCGCGGTGGATGTGGCGCGCGATGAGCTCCGGGGTCGAGCGCTTGCCCTCGAAGGCCGGGTGCTCGTCGAGGTTGCGGTAGTCGATCTCGGCGAGCACGCCGCGCAGGCTGTCCCGCAGCACGCTCGTCTCGACCACCTGGCCGAGCGGCGACAGCTCCTCCCGGTCCACCTCCACGCTGACGGTGTAGGTCGCGCCGTGCAGGCGCTGCGCAGGGCCGAACTGCTCCCCTTTGAGGCTGTGGGCCACCATGATGTGATCGCGGACGCCGACCGTGTACATGCTCGCACTATACCCGTCGTTCCGGGGCTGGAGGGAGATCCCAATCGCCTGCCGCGGCGCGCGGGAGTAAGGTGCGGACGGGTCCCCGCTCGGCCCGCCGCGGCGGCGGGCGGGTTCGTGCGGGACGCAGTGACCGGTCGACCGTTTGCGAGGGAGGATCGCCGATGAACAGCGAAGCGAGCGTGCTGGCCCCTGGGTTCCTCATCGCGTCGCCGCCCCTGGGCGATCCGAACTTCGATAAGACGGTCGTGCTGCTGGCGGTCCACAGCGACAGCGGGGCGCTGGGGTTCGTGGTGAACCGGCCGGCGCCGATGACGCTCGGCGAGCTCCTGTCGTTCGCCGGCTACGGCAACGAGCTGAAGGACCCGGCGCCGGTCTACCTCGGCGGGCCGGTCCAGCCGAGCTCGGGGTGGATCCTGTGCCTCGATCCGGCGCTCGGGGCCGAGGAGACGGGCGTGATCCCGGTGGGCTCCCGGGTGCGGGTCACGTCGTCGCGGAGCGCGTTCGACACGCTCGCGGCCGACGCGGTGCGCGGCGCGGCCTCGACGGACCCGCGGAGGCGGACGGTGCTCCTCGGCTACAGCGGGTGGGGGCCCGGGCAGCTCGAGCGGGAGATCGCCGCGGGCGCGTGGCTGCCGGTGCCGCTCGACGAGCGGATCCTGTTCGACGTGGCCGCGGAGCAGCGCTGGGAGCAGGCGTATGGGCTGCTCGGGCTGCGCCCGATCGAGGTGCTGTCGATGCGTAGCATCGGAGAGGCGTGAACGCGGACGGCCGGAAGGCTCCTCCTGATTGACTCGGCCCCGGCACGCACGAACCTTCCCGGTCGCGCCCCGCCCCCCGGGGAGGGCGCCGTGCGGGCCTTCACCTCCGCAGCAGCCGGCCCATCGATGCAGAGAGCACACGCCACGAGAGGAGCCATCATGGAGATCAACATCGGAATCGACGCCAAGACCCGCGAGCAGATCGGCGCTGGGCTCGGCCGTGTCCTCGCCGACACGTACACGCTTTACCTGAAGACGCACAACTTCCACTGGAACGTCACGGGTCCCATGTTCCAGACGCTGCACCTCATGTTCGAGCAGCAGTACAACGAGCTGGCGCTCGCGGTGGACCTCGTCGCCGAGCGCATCCGGGCGCTGGGCCTGCCCGCGCCGGGGACCTACAAGCAGTTCGCGGCGCTCTCCTCCATCAAGGAGGAGGACGGCGTCCCCAAGGCGACCGACATGATCAGGCGCCTCGTCGAGGGTCACGAGACCGTGGCGCGCACCGCGCGCGAGATCTTCCCGGTGGCCGAGCAGGCCAACGATCAGCCCACCTGCGATCTGCTCACCCAGCGGCTGCAGGTCCACGAAAAGACCGCGTGGATGCTGCGCAGCCTGCTGGAGTAGCCCCCGGCGCCCGGGCTCGGCCGGCGGCAGGGCGGGCCTGGGCGTCCGGCTCAGCGCCGGTGGGGGACGAGGAACCCCTCGGGGTCGACGGCCACCGCGCGCTGCTTCAGGAGGCGGCCCACGGCGCGCTTGAACGCCTTCTTGCTCAGGCCGAAGATCGCCCGGATCTCGTCCGGGCTCGAGCGGTCGCCGACCCGCGGCGCGCCCGGGCGGGCGAGCCGCGCGAGGATCGTCTGGGCGTCGTTCTCGAGCTCCTCGTGGGCGTGGCCGCGCAGAGAGAGCTCGACCTTGCCGTCGGACAGCACGCTCGTCACGCGGAACCGCGCCGCCTCGCCGCGCGCGAGCGCGTGCGGCTCGTCCGCGGGGACCAGGCCGACGAACCTGCGCTCGATGATGACGAACAGCCCGAGCTCCGGCTCGTTGCGCCACGCCTCGCCGTCGACCCACTCGTCCAGATCGAACTCCCCCTTGTCGCGCAGCATCTCGCTGACGCGCATGGTCCCCGCGAGGCGGCCGGTCCTGTCCACGATGAGCCCCACCGGGTGCCGCTGCCCGACCCGCAGCTCGCGGGTCTGCTCCGCGTGCGGGACGAGCAGCTCCTTCGGCAGACCCCAGTCGACGAACGCGCCGAAGCGCGTCACGTCGGTCACCTCGAGGAAGGCGACCTCGCCGAGCGCGACCTTCGGACGGCGCGCGGTCGCGATCGGGCGATCCTCCGAGTCGAGGTGGACGAAGACCTCGATCTCGTCTCCCTCCTGCGCCCCCTCGGGCACCTCGCCGCCCGGCAGGAGGAGCACCGGCGCGTTCGGGCGCAGGTCGCCCGGGTCGGGCGAGAGGAACGCGCCGGGCGGGCCGAACCGCCGTATCGGCAGGGTGACCACGCGTCCGAGGAGATCGTCGTACGGCATCGGCGCGCAGTCTTGCACAGGCGGGGCCGCGCGTCGTCAGCGCGACGGAGGCGAGCGGCTCGGACTCCCGATCTCCGGGGCGAGGCCTGGTGGCGCCACGACGAGCACGCGCACGTCGAGCTCGCGCTCGCGGTCGGCGCCCCGCGCTGAGCGAGGCAATCGACGGGGCGAGAGAGCAATGGGCGGCGCCGCGACAGGGCCCGAAGCGGCCGCGCTGCTCGCGCCGCCGGAGGGCTCCGCGCTGCGGCGCGCCCCGCTTGGCATCGGCCCCCGTCCGCCCCACGCAGGGCTGGCAGCCCGGGAGACCGAGCACCATGCCGGTGCGCGGGCCGGGCTGCGCGCCCCGCTCCTCGCGGCTCGGGCGCGCTCCTGCGAGCCAGCCCGGCCCCTGCGAGCCGCTCCCCGCGGAACCTCCTCCATGACAGACAGCTCCGGATACCGCATGTACGTGTTCCGCAGCGGCCGCCGCGACGTCCCCGGGCCGCGGCTCGTCGCCGAGCTCGCGGACGACCTCCGGGCGCTCGCCGCCCCCGCGGGCGCCGATCGCGATCGCGGGGGCGTGCTCCGCGCCTTGATCCGCGCCGGCGAGCTCGAATCCATCCTCGCGGACGCCGGCGCACTCGGCGCCTCCCTGCTGGCGCGGCTCACGGACGAGCTCGCCGCCATGCTGGTCGGCGGCGACGGCGCGGGCGCGCTCGCGATCCCGGACGGTCCGACGTCGGATCACGGACAGCCAGACGCCTGGCCACGGACGGCCAGCCGCCCGACCACGCCCGAGGCCCTCGCGGCGCTCGCGGCGATCGACGTCCCCGCGACGGTCCCGACCTCGCCGCCCGAAGGGTTCTCCTTTTACGCGCTCCACCCGCTCGATTTCGCCCAGCTCGCCGAGCGGCTCGCGTCCCCGCCGGCGCCGGTCCGGGTCGTCGGGATCCGCAGCATCGGCACCACCCTGAGCGCGGTGACGGCCGCGGCCCTGCGCCGGCGGGGGATCCCGGCCGGCCGCATCACCGTGCGCCCGTCCGGGCACCCCTATGATCGCCGCGTCGAGCTCGGCGCCCGGGAGCGCGCCTGGGTCGAGGACGGCATCGCCGAGGGGGCGCAGTTCTGGGTCGCCGACGAGGGGCCGGGCTTCAGCGGATCGTCGTTCCTCTCCACCGGCGACGCCCTGGTCGGCGCCGGCGTTCCGCGCGGCAACATCGTTTTCCTCGGCTCCCGCGCGGCGGACCCGGACACGCTCGTCGCGCCCGACGGCGCCCGCCGCTGGCGGTCGTTCCGCGCCGAGCGCGTCGTGGGCGGGAAACAGGTCCCGGCCGATGCTGGCGAGTTCATCGGCGTCGGGACCTGGCGCCGCCGCTTCTATGACGACGAATCGCGCTGGCCGCCCTCCTGGACGTCCATGGAGCGATTCAAATCGCTTTCCCGCGACGGCAGCCGGATTCTCAAGTTCGAGGGCATGGGCCGCTATGGGGCCGAGTGCCTGGAGCGGGCCCGCGGCGTCGCTCAGGCCGGCTTCGGTCCGGCGCCGCGCGACGAGGGCGAAGGCTTCCTCTCGTATCCATGGCTCCCGGGCCGGCCGCTCGAGGCCGGCGACCTCTCCGCCGCCGTGCTGGAGCGCCTCGCCGATTACTGCGCCTTCCGCGCCTCGGCCTTCCCCGTCCCGAGCCCCGCGACCGACGAGCTCGTTGCGATGGTACGCACCAATTTCTCAGCGGAGATGGGAAATGAGCTTCCGGGGGAGCTCCACCTGGAGATCGCCCGTCCCGTGCTCGTGGATGGCAAGATGGATCCTCACGAGTGGCTCGGGTCGGCCTCAGGCGAGCTCTTCAAGGTGGATGCGGCCGGGCACGGCGACGATCACTTCCTCCCCGGCCCCACGGACATCGCCTGGGATCTCGCCGGGGCCATCGTCGAGTGGCGGATGGCGCCCGACGCCCGCCGCGCCTTCCTCGATCGCTACCGGCGCCGCTCGGGCGACGACCCCGAGCGGCGCTTGCCCGCATATCTGACGGCCTACGCGCTCCTGCGCCTGGGATACGCCGCGATGGCCGCGGCATCGCTCCCGGACGAGGGCGAGGCGCGGCGCCTGACCGCGGCGCGGCATCGCTATCGCGCCGCCCTGCTCGAGGGCCTCGCCCCCGCGGCCTCTCGGGGCGCGCTCGGGTAGCGCCGCTGGGCCGGCTACGGAACGCACGTCTCTCGGTCCCTTCTTTCCTGACGCTGCTGTACGGAATTTCCGCGATGGTGCAAAGGCCGATGCGGAGATAGGTTCACGGCGCCGTATCCATGATTCGTCCGCGGCAGCCCTCGCGCGGAAGCTGGTTCGAGCTCGACGCCCGTCGCTGACCGAAGAACGCACGCTCATGCTCAAGCGCCTGATCCTCATTGCCGGCTCCTCTTCGAGCAGCGATGAACCATCGGCCCGCGGGACACCGCTGCTCTCCACTGCCGACAAGGCGGCGCTCTCCCGGGAGTTTCCCGGCGTGGAGATCGACGCGCCCTGTCCGCCCGGGAACGCGCCCCACGCCGCCGTCGACGCCCGCGCGTGGCGCGCCTCGCAGCTCGATCTGTGGGCGCTCGACACGCACCTGCACGCGCTCGACGCCCGCGGCCTCTTCGATCTCCGGCTCGAGGGGCTCGATCGCGGGAGCGCGGCGCGCACCGCCTACGAGGTCCTCACCCGCTGCCAGCGCTTCCTCCGGAGGAGGAATGTCGCCTCCGCGACCGCGGTCTTCGCCCGGGTCCTCGGGCGGCACCGGGAGCTTTACGATCTCGACAGGCCGCTCGTCCGGGCCGACTACGATCATGCGATCGACGTCTGGCAATGGATGCTCCGGCTCGATCCGCGCGCGTCGGTCGCCGCGCAGGCGGCGGCGCTGTTCCACGACGTGGAGCGGCTCGTCTCCGAGGCGAACGTCCGGATCGAGCACCGCGCCGCGGACTACCAGGCCTTCAAGGACGAGCACGCGCGGCGCGGGGCGGCCCTCGCGCGCGCCGCGCTCGCCGGGGTCGGGCTCCCGCCCGAGGTCCTCGATCGGGTCGGCGCGCTGGTGGCGTCGCACGAGCGGCCGGGGGACGACGCCGAGCTCGCGCTGCTCAACGACGCCGACGCGCTCTCGTTCTTCTCGCTGAACAGCGCCGGGTTCCTCGATTATTACGGGCCCGAGCACACCCGCGCCAAGGTGGCGTACACGCTCCGCCGCCTCCGGCCGGAGGCGCGGGCGCTCTTGCCGCGCGTCCGCTGCCGCCCCGAGGTGGAGGCGATGATCCTCGGCGAGCCGAGGCGGACGTCGGCGCCGGCCCCGGCGGAGACGCAGGCCTAGAGGAGGTCCGGTTCGCGATGAGGCTCGTCATCTTCGGTCTGACGATCAGCTCGTCCTGGGGCAACGGCCACGCCACGCTGTGGCGCGGCGTGATCAACGCCCTCGGGCGGGCCGGGCACCGCGTCACCTTCTTCGAGCGCGACGTCCCGTATTACGCCTCGCACCGGGATCTGTCGTCGCTCGCGCACGGCAACGAGCTCCGGCTCTACGGCTCGTTCGACGACCTCCTCCCCGAGGCCCGGCGCGCCGTCCGGGAGGCCGACGCGGCGATGGTGACCTCGTATTGCCCCGACGGCGGCCCCGCGACCGAGGTGGTCCTCGAGTCGCGCGGCCTCAAGGTCTTCTACGACCTCGACACGCCGGTGACGCTGGATCGGCTGAACGCCGGCCAGCCGGTCGGCTACATCGGCCCGCGTGGCCTCGTCGATTTCGACTGCGTGCTCAGCTACACGGGCGGCGCGGCGCTCGACGCGCTCCAGGCGAAGCTCGGCGCCCGGCGGGTGTTCCCGCTCTACGGCAGCGCCGACCCCGAGGTGCACCGCCCGGTCGCGCCGCGGGAGGAGCTCCGCGGGGACCTCTCGTACCTCGGGACGTACGCCGCCGACCGGCAGGAGGCGCTCTCCGCCCTGTTCCTGGAGCCGGCGAAGCGGCTGCCGCAGCGGCGGTTCGTCATCGGCGGCTCGCTCTATCCCGACGATTTCCCGTGGGCGGAGAACATCTATTACATGCGCCACGTGGCGCCGCCGGATCACCCGGCGTTCTACTGCTCCTCGCCGATGACGCTCAACATCACCCGTGGGGCGATGGCGGCGATGGGCTACTGTCCTTCCGGCCGGCTCTTCGAGGCGGCCGCGTGCGGGACGCCGATCCTGAGCGACAGCTGGGAGGGGCTCGACCGGTTCTTCACGCCGGGGGAGGAGATCCTCGTGGCGAGGACGACGGACGAGGCCGTCGCGGCGCTCTCGCTCTCGGCGGCCGAGGTCGCGGCCATCGCCCGCGCGGCGCGCGAGCGGGTGCTCGCGGAGCACACCGCGGCGCGGCGCGCGGCGGAGCTCGTGGCGATCCTCGAGTCGGTCTCGGCGCGATGAAAGGAGGCAAAGGGCGATGTGGGGAGTGATTCCGGCGGCGGGCCTGGGGAGCAGGATCCAGCCGCTCGCGTTCTCGAAGGAGCTGCTCCCGGTGGGCACGCGCCGGGACGGTGACGTGGAGCGGCCGCGCGCGGTCAGCGAGTACCTCATCGACCGGATGATCCTCGCCGGCGCGACGCGGATCTGCATGGTGATCTCGCCCGGCAAGTCGGATATCGTCGAGTATTACGGCGCGAGCGTCGGCCCGGCGCACATCTGTTATGTGGTGCAGCCGGTCGCCGCGGGGCTCTGCGACGCCATCTTCCGGGCGCTCCCCTGGATCCAGCCGGAGGAGGAGGTCCTCGTGGGGCTCCCCGACACGGTCTGGTTCCCGGAGCACGGGCTCCGCGCGCTCGACGGCGAGGGCCTCTCGTTCCTGCTCTTTCCGGTCGAGCACCCGGAGCTCTTCGACGCGGTGGTCACCGACGAGAAGGGCAGGGTGCTCGAGATCCAGGTCAAGCAGCGGGACGCGCGCTCGCAGTGGGTCTGGGGCGCCTTCAAGCTCACGGGGGTGGTGATGCGCGAGCTCCACGATCTCTGGTGCGAGCGCGGGCAGACGGACCCGTACATCGGGACGCTTGTGAACGAGTACCTCGCGCGCGGCGGCAGCGCGCGGGCGGTGCGGGCTGGCGAGGCGTACGTCGACGTGGGGACGCTGCATGGCTACCGCGAGGCCATCCAGCTCCTCAGCGGCGCGGCCGTGTGAGCCGTGTGAACGGAGGAGCCATGGAGCGGAGCGTGGGGAGCGTGCGGGACGCGCGGAACGTGCAGAACGTTGATGACGCGACGAAGTTGACCCGGGAGCAGATCCAGGAGCGCGTGCGCGGGCTCGGGCAGTGGTTCCACAACATCGATCTCGGCGGGGTGAAGACGGCGCCGGATCATTTCCTGGGCGATTATCCCGCGTTCAAGTGGAAGGGCTTCGCCCACGCGATCCCGGCGGATCTCACGGGCAAGACGGTCCTCGACATCGGCTGCAACGCGGGCTTCTACGCGCTCGAGATGAAGCGGCGCGGGGCGGCGCGGGTGCTCGGGATCGACAGCGACGACGATTACCTGGCGCAGGCGCGGTTCGCCGCGGAGGTCTCCGGCGTGGACATCGAGTTCCGGAACCTCTCCGTGTACGACGTCGGGAGCCTCGGAGAGCGCTTCGATCTCGTGCTCTTCATGGGCGTCCTGTACCACCTCCGCCACCCGCTGCTCGCGCTGGATCTGCTGCATGAGCACGTGGTCGGGCACACGCTGGTCTTCCAGAGCATGCAGCGCGGGAGCGCCGAGGTGATGCCGCTGGACGGGGACTATCCGTTCTCGGAGAAGCGGATCTTCGACGAGGCGGGCTATCCTCGGCTGCACTTCGTGGAGCACAGCTACTCGCACGACCCGACCAACTGGTGGGTGCCCAACCGGGCCTGCGCGGAGGCGATGCTGCGGAGCGCCGGCTTCGAGATCGTGAACCACCCCGAGCCCGAGGTCTACATCTGCCGCCGCCGCGAGCGGGCGGACGGCGTGCCCGGCGCGGTCTACCCGGCCAGGCGAGCCGGCGTGAATGGAGAGCAGGGATGATCGAAGCGGTGATGCTCTGGAACGAGCCCAACAACAAGTCGCACTGGGATTTCGAGATCGATCCCGAGTGGACGACGTACGGCGCGATGGTGAAGCTCGCCGCGGACGCGATCCGGAGCGAGCGCCCCGAGCTGCCGCGCGTGCTGGGCGGCATCTCGCCGATCGATCCTGCCTTCATCGCCAACATGGGCCGTCAGGGCGTGCTCGATCACGTCGACGTCGTCGCGGTGCACGGCTTTCCGCTCGACTGGAACCACTGGCAGATCCACGAGTGGCCGAGCAAGCTCGAGGAGATCCGCGCGGTGACCGACAAGCCGCTCTGGATCACCGAGATCGGCGTCTCCACGTTCGGCGCCGAGGAGGTGCAGGAGTTCGGCCTGAAGCGGAGCGCCGAGCTGCTCCGCGGCAAGGTCGATCGGGTCCACTGGTACAGCCTCTACGATCTGCCGCGCGCGTGGCCGGCGACGACGCGGCACCGCGAGGCCGAGGGCTCGTCGTACTACCGCCATTTCTACATGGGCCTGCTCCGCGAGGACGGGACGCCCAAGCGCGCGCTGCGGCTCTTTCCGGAGTGCACGCCCGATTTCGGCGTGTGCCAGTGGTTCCATTTCGAGGACCACCGGCTGGACGACGCGGTGGAGTGGTTGAAGAAGCTCGGGGTGCGCCATCTCCGCACCGGCCTGAGCTGGGCTGACAGCTTCCGCCCTGGCGCGGACGCCTGGTTCGACCGGCAGATGAGGGCGATCGAGGCGTTCGATGTGACGCTGACCTACTGTTTCACCCCGGAGCACGCCGGGGTCCGGCCGCACCACACGAGCCCCCCGCTGCGGCTCGAGGAGTTCGCGGAGTTCTGCGCCCGCATGACGCGGCGTTATGTGGGGTAGGCGGCGGCCGTTCGGCGGCCGGAGCCATCTCTCCCTGCGCGGATGCGGCCTGTCCTGAACGCGCCGTCGAGGGGCGCCTGCTCGTCCGTCCGTGAATGACGCGCCCATCTGGCGCGCCGCGTAGCCGTTTGGTAGGCTGGATGTCGCGCGTGTTCTGCGCCCGGACGACCGGACGTCGCGCACGCCAGGTGGCTCATGTCGCACGTCACGAGCAGCCCGAAGCGAGAGAGACCCGAGGCGCACGGCGGCGCCTCGGGGGGCTCCGGCCGGCGCGGCAGGCGCGCGGAGGGGCGGGAGGCGCTGCCGTGAACCTCGCCTCGCTCCGCCGCCAGGGCCGCACCCCGCCGGACCTCGCGTGGCCGCCGTTCTCGTGGCTCTCGTCGGGCCGGCCGCCGCGCTGTCTCGTCGTGGTCGCCCATCCGGACGACGAGACCCTCGGGCTCGGCGCGCGCATCGGCCGGCTCCAGCCGATCGAGGTGGTGCACGTGACCGACGGGGCGCCCCGCGACAGCCGGTTCATGCCGGCAGAGCTCGCCGACATCGGGCGCGAGCGCTACATCGCCCTCCGGCGCGACGAGGTGACCCGCGCGCTCGCCCTGGGCAGCGTGCCGGCGTCGCGGCTCAGGTGCCTCGGCGCGGTGGACCAGGAGGCCATCGAGGAGGCCCCGAGCCTCGCCCGGAAGCTCCTCGAGCTGTTCGCCCGGACGCGGCCCGAGGTGGTGATCACTCACCCCTACGAGGGCGGCCACCCCGATCACGACGCGGCGGCGCTCGCCGTCCATGCGGCGGCGGTGCTCGCCCTCTGGAACGGCGTCACCTCGCCGCTGATCTTCGAGGCGGCCTCGTACCACGCCGCGCGGGGTCACCTCGTCACCGGCGAGTTCCTCGCGCAGCCGCGCGTCCCCGAGATCGCCCTCCGGCTCTCGGGCGACGAGGCGTCGAAGAAGCGCGCCATGCTGGCCTGCTTCTCCAGCCAGAAAGAGACGCTCGCCCCGTTCGGCGCCGATGTCGAGCGCTTCCGGCCGGCGCCCGCCTACGATTTCCGCATGCCTCCGCACGAGGGGGCGCTCCATTACGAGCGCCTCGGCTTTCCCATCGACGGCGCGCGCTGGCGGAAGCTCGCCATCAAGACGCTGACGCTGCTCGGCCTCGATCGAGAGCGATGCCTCTGACGGTCCTGCACGTCGGCTATCCGCTCGCGCCCGTGGGTCCGGACGCCGTGGGCGGCGCCGAGCAGGTGCTCTCGATGCTCGACGAGGCGCTCTCGCGCGGCGGCCACCGGTCGATCGTTGTCGCGCCGGAGGGCTCCGCGTGCGCCGGGACGCTGGTCGCCACGCCGGCGCCGCCGCCGGGCGCCGTCCTCGACGAGGCCGCCAAGGAGCGGGCCTGGCGCCACCACCGGAGCGCCATCGCGCGGGCGCTGGATCTGTATTCGATCGATCTCGTCCACCTGCACGGCGTCGATTTCGATCGCTACCTGCCCGAGCCCGGCGTGCCCGCGCTCGCGACGCTCCATCTGCCGCCGAGCTTCTATTCGCCGGCGGTGTTCCGGATCGAGCGCCCGAGGACGTTCCTCCATTGCGTCTCCGCGACGCAGCGGCGCGCCTGCCCGCCGGGGGCGCGGCTCTTGCCCGAGATCCCGAACGGCGTCCGGCTGGAGCATTACCGGCCGAGGCGGTACCGGCGCGGCTTCGCGCTCGCGCTCGGTCGGATCTGCCCGGAGAAGGGGTACCATGTCGCCGTCGAGGCCGCGGTCCGGGCCGGGTCGCCGCTGTTCATCGCCGGACAGGCGTTCGGCTACGAGGAGCACACGCGGTATCTCCGGGAGGTCCTTTTGCCGATGCTGGGCGGCGCCGGGCCGGCGCGGCGCTTCCTGGGTCCGGTCGGCCTGGCCCGGAAGCGCCGGCTGCTCGCGGCGGCCCGGTGCCTGCTGGTGCCCAGCCTGGTCCAGGAGACCAGCTCGCTCGTCGCCATGGAGGCGCTCGCCTCGGGCGCGCCGGTGATCGCGCTCCGCGGCGCCGGCGCGCTGCCGGAGATCGTGGAGCACGGCCGGACGGGGTACCTGGTGGACGATGCCGCGGAGATGGCCGAGGCCATCGCGATGGCGGACCGGCTCGACCCGGCGGCGTGCCGCCGCGCGGCCGAGGAGCGCTTCTCGGCGGCGAGCACGGCGGCGGCGTATCTGGAGACGTACCGTCGGATCCTGCGCGAGGGGTGAGCGGGAGGCGCGGGGAGGGATTGTCGTGCTTTCCTCACCTCTGTATTTCATTCTTCCCGGCAAGGCACAGGCGGACCTGGTGAACAGCACATCGGGTGTGTCGTTGACCGCAGCTGGCGGATCCTTCCGATGGTGGTCACGCCTGGTCGCCCGCAGGTTGTTCGGCAAGACCGGGCTCGGCGCCACACGAAGGAGAGAGGACCGTGAAGAACGAGATCGCTGGCATCTGCATCCCTGACAGCCACCTGGCCGCGGAAGCGACCGAGCTCGCGCGGGAGATGTCGGCGCCCTTCCTCTTCAACCACGTCATGCGCACGTACCTCTTCGGCGCGCTGCTCGCGAAGCGGCGCGGGCTCGAGCTCGATCTCGAGCTGTTCTACCTCGGGGCGGCGCTCCATGACCTCGGCCTGGTCGAGAGGTTCCGGGGCCCGGAGCGGTACGAGGTCGAAGGCGCAAACGCGGCGAGCGAGTTCCTGAAGCAGCACGGCGTGCCCGAGGAGGCGGTCGGCCTCGTGTGGGACGCAATCGCGCTGCACACCGTGAGGGGGGTCCCGCCCTACAAGCGGCCCGAGGTGGCGCTGCTCCACGTCGGAACCATCATGGACATCGCTGGCACGGACCTGAAGGAGCTCTCTGCGGACGAGGTGGATGAGGTGCTCCAGGCGTACCCGCGTCTCGATTTCAAGCGCGCATTTCCACAGGCGATCGCTGACATGCTCGCCAGCAAGCCTGAGACTGCCTTCTACAACTTCACGGCCGATATCGCCGAGCGCCTGATCCCGGGCTTCCATGCCCCCAATTTCTACGACGTCATCCTGGCGGCGCCGTTCAAGGAGTGACCGGACCCAGCGCGTCGAGATCTGTAGCCTCCGAGCGCCGCGCCCGCGAGCATCAGCGCCGCTGCGCGCAGATCGTGGCGCCGCTGCCGGACGCGGCGGCGGAGGGCGCCCCGTTGGGCCACACCAACCGTCGCCATCCGTCAGAGCCTCCGGGATTTTGGGAGAGCCCACGCCACAGATCTCGCCGCTGCTCCCGTTCGCCAGCGGCGTCACCGTGACGTTGGGTACAAGGGAGTACTTCTGGAGCCCGGCCACGGCGGCGGGCTCATCACCGGCGGCTCGGCGCCGCCTTCTGCGAGGGCCGTCCGCGCCTTTGCCCTGACTTCTCGCAGATCATCCGGGACGCGCCGCGCATCGAAGAATCCAGCATGGTACCCCTTGCGCACCACGCCGTGCCGGAGTACCCTGCCTTCCTCACGACGTCACTGGCTCTCGACACGATGCTTTTTCTCCCTCTGCACGAGGGAGGCGTTGCTCGCGCGGATGACTGGACGACGCACCGTGTGCCTGCGCGGGATTCGCCGCGCGGCACGTCACCGTTCGATCCGCAACGGCTTCATCGAATGGCAGGCGAAGAGCGCTCACGAGCGCAGCTGCAGGCCGTGAAAGTAACGTGTCATGGGTAATCGTCTTTACGTCGGCAATCTCTCGTACAACACCACGCGCGAGTCGCTCGAGAGCGCGTTCGCCGGCAGCGGCGAGGTCCGCGAGATCTCGATGCCGACCGACCGCGAGACCGGCCAGCTGCGCGGGTTCGCGTTCGTCACGATGGGCTCGGCCCAGGATGCGAACAGCGCGATCTCGCAGCTCAACGGCTTGATGCTCGACGGGCGCGCGCTCAAGGTCAACGAGGCGCAGGAGCGCCCCGGCGGCGGGCGCGGCGGCTTCGGCGGTGGCGGCGGGCGCGGTCGTTACTGATCGCGCTGCTCGTCCAGTCGAAACAGGGCGGCGGACCCCCAAAGGTCCGCCGCTTTTTTGCCACCCCGTGAGCCTGCGCACGAGCCAGCCGAGCTCGAGCGGGCTACCGAGCGCGCAGGAGAGGGCCTCTCCGCGTGCTCGTCTCGTCGAACGTGCCAGAGAAACCAGGCTGCTCGTGTAAAGTGTGGGACACGCTCCGGCACGACCGCAACCACATGTCGGTCTGTCCGGGCGTGCGCCGACAGATCTCACCGAGAAGCCTATTTCAGGACGCCCGATCAAAGGCGTCCTGAGGCTGGAGTCATCATGCAACGACAGACCGCGTTGAAGCGCCAGAAAGAGCGCGCCCGTATCGAGAAGCAGCGCGAGAAGACGGCGAACCGCCTCGAGCGCCGCAATGACAAGGGATCGAGCGGCGGTCTGGCGCCGGGTGAAGATCCGGACATCGCCGGCATCGTCCCAGGGCCGCAGCCGCCCGCCGTCGATTGAGCCCGGTCACCGCGCCGCGCTGCTCCGCGCGGCGCAGGTCGCGAGCCGATGCCCTGCCGGGATAGCCCTTCCTGACGGCTCACGCCCGGCTCCTCGCTCTCCAGCACAGGCTCTCACTTCCACCCTCTCGGCGGGTAGGAAGTCCAAGCGCTTTTGTGGAATTCATCTTCTCCAGCCTCTAGGGCCGGGCGACCGCCGCAAGGCTTTCGCGGGCGGCGAAGTCGTCGCGGCGCGGCTGAGGCTTCACGCCTGCGCCTGGACAAGGGTCATGTCGACGCCCCGCCGATCGGGGTCGTTTCCTACTGGGGAATCCCGCATGTCGCCCTTGCAGCAACGGCTCGGTCGAGGCCGGTCGCGACCTCAAGGAGGGCCACGATGCGTGGACACCCGTTCCTCTCATGCGTACACTCGTCCATATGACGGACCCCGACGACACGCGATCCATGCGCGAGCGGATGCTCGCGGGAGACCCCTACATCGCCGACGATCCCGAGATCGCCGAGCGGAGCGCAGCGGCGCTGGATCTGATGGCGGCCTACAACGCGACCTCGGTGCGCCAGCGCCCGCTGCGCCGCCGGCTGCTGGAGCAGCTGCTCGGCTCGATCGGCGAGGGCACGGAGATCCGCCCGCCGTTCCATGTGGATTACGGCGCGCACATCACCATCGGGGCCCGCTGCTTCGCGAACTTCGGGCTGGTGGCGCTCGACGTGGCGCCGATCACCATCGGCGACGACGTGCAGATCGGGCCCAACGTGCAGCTGCTCACGCCGACCCACCCGCTGGACCCCGAGCCGCGGCGCCAGAAGTGGGAGGCCGCCAAGCCCATCACGATCGGAAACAACGTGTGGCTCGGCGGCGGCGCGATCGTGCTGCCCGGGGTGACGATCGGGGACAACACCGTGGTGGGCGCCGGCTCCGTCGTGACGCGCGATCTGCCGGCCAACGTCGTCGCGGTGGGCAATCCCGCGCGCGTGATCCGCACCCTCGACAGCGCCGCAGCCGCGCCGGCGGCGGCGGGCGACGCGCGCGGGTGACGGGGGCGCGATGGGCAGAGCCAGCGCGAGGCGCGCCGCGCCGGCGCGGAGGGCGCGCCGCCACGACCCGGGGCGCAGGGATCGGCTGGTGATGACGGCGCTCGACGTCATCGCCGAGCAGGGGATCGCTGGCGCCTCGCATCGCTCCATCGCGCGGGCCGCCGACGTGCCGCTCGGCTCGACCACGTACCATTTCGCGTCGATCGACGAGCTCCTCGCCGCGGCGTTCACCCGGCACGCGGAGGACGCGGCGGCCCGCTTCGAGGCGCGGATGCGCGCCGCTTGCGACCGAGAGGCCGCGGTCGATCTCCTGGTCGAGCACCTCACGGCGGACCTGCTCGGCTCGCCGCGCGACCTCGTGCTCAGCGTCGAGCTCTACGTCGCCGCCGCCCGGCGGCCCGCGCTGCGCGCCGTCACCCAGGCCTGGATGCTGCGGAGCCGACGCGCGCTGGAGCTCCACTTCGACCCGGTGACCGCGCGGGAGCTCGACGCGCTGATCGAAGGCCTGGTGCTGCACAGCGCGCTGTCCACGGAGCCGATGACGGCCGAGCAGATCCGGCACGCGATCTACCGGTTCACCCGGTGAGGACACGCATGCCGCATTCGAGGCATGGTCGCCGGAGCTCAGCGACGCGCTCGATGGATCCAGGTTCCCGGCGCGCCGTCCTCACAAGCCCGGACGCGCTCGATGCGATCTACCGCGTCGTCGATGTCAGCGCCCGGCGACTGCCGAGACAGAGCTCGATGCGCCCTTCGTTCAATCTACGCTACTTCGCCGCCGACAGCCCTCTCGTGAGGTGGGCGCGCACGCTCTCCACGGGGTGGGCATTGCCCCACAGGATGTCGCCCTCCGGGCCGCCGGAGACCTGCAAGCCGACCACCTCGCCTCCGGCGTTCACCACCGGTGCTCCGCTCGTCGCGCGCAGCTCGAGGGTGGTGTCCTCGAACTGGTAGGCGAGCAGCGTCGGCCTGGAATGGACCACCCGTGCCCGGTGCAGGCGCTGACCTGCGGACTTTCCGCCGAGGACCTCGGCCACGAGCCATACGTCCTCGCCCGGCGCCGCGTTCCTGGGCGCGAGGCGCAGCGCGCGGGCGTACAGGCTCGCCGGGGCGCGGAACGCCGCCACGTCGGTGGACCAGTCCCCGGCCTCCCGAGCATGGCCGGCCGACGGCAGCACCACCATCGGGCCAGCCCGCAGCGGCTCCTCCTCGCCCTCGCCCAGGTCGATCTCGGACAGGTACACGGCCCGGACGAGCTGGCCGAGCTCCGTGGCGCTCATCTCCCGTTCGAACCCGCCGGCTGTACCAAACAGATGGTGGGCCGTGAGCCCGAGCGGGCCGGCCTGTCCTGGGATGGAGACGAAGAAGGCCGTGCCAGCGCTGATTCGCCCTTCTGCCGTGTCGAACGTCGGCCGCACGATGGAGCCCTGGGGCAGCGAGGGTGATGTCGCAGCCGCGGACAACCTGCCGGGGGCGGACGTCAGGCCCGCGTCGCTCTGCGCTGCCGGCGGGGGGGGAGCTGCGGCAGGCGCCGAGGAAGGCGATGACGAGCAGCGAGAGCCAGGGCGTGGATCTCATGACCGCCCTTCTATCTCCAGGAGTCGAGCGCGCGTCAATGGCGCGTCTCTGCCCTGCGACGGGCCAGGGCGACGGCGCGGCCGTCAGCCGTTCACCCCCGCCGCAGGGCCGCCTCCCGGGGCGCGCCTCGGCCCGCCGCGCTGGAGGAGGCGGGCTCGGCGGACCGCGCGGGATGTGTCCGAGGCGTCGAGATCTCCAGCGCCCACGATGACGCCGCCGTGTCGGCATGGCCGCCCGTTTGACACCCCCCCTTCGCGCGTCCAACAGATCCTCTCATGAAGACGCTCTATGCATTGCTCACGTTGCTCGTCCCGAGTCACCTCCTCGCCGAGGAGCCCGCCGCGAGCGCCCCGCCCGACAGTGCGGAGCCCGCGCGCTGCGGCTGCGCGGGCGACGAGCCTGGCCCGCTCGCGGGGCAGCTCGATCCCTCGTTCGGAGGGGCGGGGACCGGGATCGCGCGGGTGCGCTTCGGCGCCGACGACGACGGCGGCTTCTTCGATGTCGACGTCGCCGAGGATCGGATCATCGCGGCCGGCTGGGGCCAGGGCGGGCTCGGCGCGACCAGGTTCCGCGTCGTCCGGCTGACCGGAGCCGGCGCGCTCGATTCCACCTTCGGCGACGGCATGGTGACCACGGGCTGGGCCAACTCGACCGGCGACCTGGCCTATCTGGCCGCCACCGGCCGCCAGCACCGCGGCGAGGTCGTCGCCATCGGCTGGCGCGACAGGTTCCGGGGCGCCTCGGCGGACGTGGCGCTGGCGCGCTACGCGGAGGACGGCTCGCTCGACCCCGGCTTCGGCGACGGCGGCAAGAGCCTGCTCGACCTCGGCGGCGACGAGGAGATCCGGGGCGGCCTCGTCGCTCCGGACGACGGCATCGTGGCCGTGGGCCAGCGCGACGGGCGCCTGCTGATCGCGCGCGCCACCGCGGACGGCGCCCTCGACACCTCGTTCGCCAGCCCGCGCGGCTACCGGACCGTCGCGCTGGGCACGGCGTCGGTCGCCGAGGCGGTCGCGCTCGATCGCCGCGGCCGCGTCGTCGTGGCCGGCTCGGTCGAGCGGGACGGCCAGCGCGACATGATCGTGATCCGCCTGCGCCGAGACGGCGCGCTCGATCGCTCCTTTGGCCGCGGGGGCGCGATCGTCGCCGGCGATCCCGGGATCGACGAGCGCGCGGTCGCGCTCGCGGTGTCGCCCGACGGCGGCCTCGTGGTGGCCGGCGACGCGGGGGCCGAGGGGGCGCGCGACTTCCAGGTCCGCCGCTTCCACCCGGACGGCGCGCCCGACCTCGAGTTCGGCGACGGGGGCGTGGCCGCGTGGCCGACCACCGGCGGCGACGACGTGGCCGAGGACATGGCCCTGCTCCCGGGCGGCGCCGTCCTCGTCGCGGGCAACGGCGGCGAGCGCGGCGAAGGCGGCACGACCACGCCGCTGCTCGCGCGGTACACGTGCGACGGCGCGCTCGACCCGGCGTTCGGCGACGGCGGCGTGCTCCCGGTCGATCTCGGCGAGTTCGGGCAGCTGCACACCGTGAAGGTCGTCTCGGACGACAAGGTCCTCCTCGGCGGCGGCGACGTGGGCATGTCCCCGGGGCCCGGCACCTACGGCGTCGTGGCGCGGATGTGGATGTGACGTCGCCGGCCGGCGCCGGAGAGAGCGCACCTGCGAGCCGCTCCCTCGTCCCGGATTCCACGCGTCTCCCTTTGTCCTGCCTGCCCTTGTTGCCACGGCGACGCGTCGAGCCTCCCTGAGCGAGCCTCCCGGCCTTAGGTTCTCCTCACGGAGGGGGCGGATGAACACCATGGCAAAGTCTACGGATCTGCAGGTCGTGGAGGTCGAGGGGGCCGGCACCGTCTCGCTTCCGCCCGACTCGCTTCGCACGAACGTGTCCGTGGAGGTCCGCTGCGAGAGCCTGGAGGCCGCGCGCGAGGAGGCCGCGGCCAAGACACGAGCGATCATCGAGGCGCTGGAGAGGCTCCAGATTCCGTCGCTCCAGGTCAGGAACGTGGATGTCTCGGTGAGGCCGATCTCGGAGGGCGAGACGGAGCGGGAGCGCGTCGCTCCGCCGCGGATCATCGGATACGAGGCGACGAGCACGGTCTCGGTGATCCTCGAGGGGGCGCCGATCGACGTGCTCCGCGTCGAGAGCTCGAGGATCCTCGATGCGGCGCTGTCCGCGGGCGCCAACCAGACCAGCGGGATCCGCTTTTTCCTGCGCGCGCCGCAGGAGGCCTACCGAGCGGCGCTCAAGGCCTCGATCGCGGACGCCGAGCGCAACGCCGGCGCCATCGCCCAGGCGGCCAGGATCAAGCTCGTCGGGTGGCGATCCGTGTCGAGCGCGGGCGACGAGGACGGCGGGCGCGCCTGGCAGATGGCGGCCGGCCGCATCGGCCCGCGTTCGACCACGTTCCCGATCGAGCCCGGGGAGATCCAGGTGACAGCCACGGTGAGGGCCCGCTTCCGCTTCGCGAAGCGGTAGAGCACCCGTCGCCACCGAAGCTGATGCTCGCCGCAACATGGCCGGCCACGACCACCTTCCCGGCCGCGTCGACGGCGATGCCGGTCGCGCGCTGAGGGACATCGGAGCCGAAGCTCTTGCTTCAGAGGTGCTCCCCCCCGCAGGAGGCGTTCACGCCGTCGCAGTTCTCGTCCGCCTCCGTGTGGCAGTCATCCGAGGTCGGGAGCACTTCGCCGATGCAGGGCCCGTAGCCGGTCCCCTGGGCGTTGCAGATCTTCGTGCCTCCCTTGCAGGTCCCGACGCCCGCGGTTCCGGGGGAGCCCGTATAGCACGGCGCAGCCGCGCCGGGGACACAGATACAGCCGGGGCCCTCCTCGTTGGCCTGACCATCGCAATCTTCGTCGGCCGGATCGATGCAGGTCTCAGCCGCTGGAGTGACCTCACCGATGCAGGCGCCGAGCTCCGACCCGTCGGCGCTGCAGGTCGCGACGCCCCGCCGGCAAATCCCGACATCCGCGGTGCTGGGCGCCGCCGTGTAACACGGGACTTGAGCCCCAGGCTCGCACACAGTGCCTCCTCCTCCACCGCCTCCCCCGTCGCCCGCGCTTCCGCCGTCGCCCGCGCCCGCGCTTCCGCCGTCGCCCGCGCTTCCGCCGTCGCCCGCGCTTCCGCCGTCGCCCGCGCCCGCGCTTCCCCCGTCTCCGCCCGCGCCGAGACCTCCGCCGGATCCCGTTGTGGCACCGCCCTCGCCGGCTCCGCTCTCGGCGCCGGCGGATCCGCCGCTCCCGCTGGGGGCACCGCCTGCGGCGCCGTGGCCGCCGCCCTCGCCGTTGTCACAGGCAGAGCTCATCAGCCAGAGCAGCGCGATCCAGGCCATTCGACGAACCGTGAGCATCCGTTTACCTCCCTGAGCCGACGGCTTCCTTGGGGCCGACGCTCGAACGCTTGCCGCTCGATGCGACCCGCCGCAACCCCGTTCACCGCGCCACGTGAGATCCACCACGGCCGAGGCGAGGCGGGCGTCGCGTCTCCTCGGTCCCGCGGCGCTCACGGCTCCCGCGCGCACCGGGCCCCGATGCCGGCCGCGCGGGTCGTCGGGGAGCGGTGGTCGCGGGTGGAGAGGTGCAGCGCCTCCGCGGCGCTGCGCCAGCCGCCGCCGCGCATCACCCGTTCCGTGCCGCCCGTCGTGACGGCGCAGTCCACGCACTCGGGCGGGTAATCTCCATGATAATCGAGCATCCACTCCCACATGCCCCCCGCCAGATCCGCTTGCTCGAACAGCCCATCTCCCTGCGGTGACTTCGACCCGACCGGCAGGAGGTCCTCGATCACGCACCCCGCCACGTCGCTGCCATTGCACGCATACACCGCGTGGTCCCGATCGAGCGTCTCATCGTCCGCCGAGGTGGACCACGGATACGGACGCTGCTCGGCGCCTCCGGCCGCCGCGTACCCCAGCTCCGCCTCGGTCGGCAGTCGGCCGCCGTCCCACGCGCAGAACGCAAACGCCATGTACCAGCTCAGGCAGTTCATCGGCAGGCGCTCGTTCGCGCCGGGCTCATCCGTCCACGCCCATGCCGTTTCCTCCGAATCGCAGAACAGCCCTTTCAGGAGCTCGGCCCGGTCCGGCGGCAGCCGATCTTCCCACTCCGCATCCCAACCGCTCCCCGGGATGAGCGGGTGCGCGCCGGCGCCTGCTGCCGGCCGGCTCCCGGGATACGCGTCCACGAACGCCCGGAACCGCCCCAGCGTGACCTCGAACCGGTCCAGCTGGAAGTCGCTCACCGTGGCCGGGAAGGCCGCGTCGTTGCTCCGGTTGAACGTACCCCCCACGACCAGCTCGCTCGCGCAGCAGCTCTCGTCTTCCGTGGGCCCGCACGTCGCAGGCAGCCCGGCGCAGCGACTGCCTGTCTCCACGCCGCCGCCGCCGCCGCCGCCCTGGTCCTCCATCGGATGATAGGGCTTGTCCAACCCGACGACCGTCGTGCACCCGACGCCCGGCAGGCACAGCGCCGCCCACAGCCATCGCCCAGATCGTTGTCTCATGCTCCTCGTCTGTTACCGAGGCGAGAGTGAGGGATCAACAGAACGGCCGCTGGACGACCGGCGGAGCCCGCCACCGGACCGCATTGACGCAGCGCGGCCCCGGGGCTAGAGGGTCGAACGCCCCGGCGCTCACAGATGGACACGCTGCGAGGCAGGCTGCATGGCGCCGATCATCCCCGACAAGAAGAAGATCAAGAGCTTCCGCACCGAAGCCGAGCTCGAGGCGTGGATGGCCGCGAACCACGCGCAGGAGACGGAGTTGTGGCTGAGGATCTACAAGAAGGGCTCCGGCGTGCCGACGGTGACGCAGGCGCAAGCGCTCGACGTGGCGCTCTGCTGGGGATGGATCGACGGCATCCGAAAAGCCCTGGATGAGAGCTCGTTCTTGCAGCGGTACACGCCGCGCAAGCCGAGGAGCGTCTGGAGCCAGATCAACCGCGACAACGTCGCCCGCTTGACCGCCGCGGGGCGCATGACGCCCCACGGGCAGCGGCAGGTGGACGCGGCCAAGGCCGATGGCCGCTGGGAGGCGGCGTACGCGCCGATGCGCGGCGCGACCGCGGCCACCCTCCCCGACGACCTTCGCGCCGCGATCGAGGCGAACCCACGGGCGCGTGAGACGCTCCAGCGGCTGGGGCGTCAGAACCTGTTCGCGCTGGCGTTCCGCACGAGCAACATGAAGACGCCCGCCGGCCGCGCAAAGAAGATCGCCGAGCTCGTGGCGATGCTGGCGCGCGGGGAGACCATCGTGCCGGAGCGGCGTAGAGAGCCGAAGGCGGCCCGGCCCCCCACGGAGTGAGTCGCCCTCCGCCCGATCTGGCTGCGCGCAGCCCGGCATGCCGCGCCCGGAAGGGCTCGGGTCAGCAGGTCAACCGGGGTGACGCTCGGCGCGGACGAACGGGCAGAGGCATTGTTGCGGCTGTCTTGACAAGCAGCCCCGTTGCGTGAAATGTAGTCGTTCCACCCAATAAGGAATTCCATGTCCTGGCCGGAACCCGTCACCTTGCGCGGGCGCCATGCCGCGCTCGAGCCGCTGACCCACGCCTACCATGATGATCTCGTCGACGCGGTGCGCGACGGCGAGCTGTGGGATCTCTGGTACACCTACATCCCGCGCCCCGAAGGCATGCGCGACGAGATCGAGCGTCGGTTGTCCCTCCAGCGCTCGGGTTCGATGCTGCCCTTCGTCGTGATCGACGCGCGGAGCGGACGCGCGGTCGGCATGACCACGTACATGGACATCGACGCAGCCAATCGGCGCGTGGAGATCGGCTCGACGTGGTACCGCAAGAGCGTACAGCGCACCGCGATCAACACCGAGTGCAAGCTGCTGCTGTTGCAGCACGCGTTCGAGGCGCTGGACTGCATCGCGGTGGAGTTCCGAACGCACTTCTTCAACCACCAGAGCCGCCGCGCCATCGAGCGGCTGGGCGCGAAGCTCGATGGCGTCTTGCGCAACCACCGTCGCGCGTCCGACGGCACGCTGCGCGACACGTGCGTCTACAGCATCATCGCTCCGGAGTGGCCCACGGTGCGCAGCCACCTCAATCATCAGCTCGCGAGGCCTCGCGAGCCGATGACCGCGCGCTGAGACCTCGGCGTCGCGGCGCCGCCGCCTCAGTCGTAGTACTCGTTCCCGAGGTGCGTGATGAGCTCTTCCCCCATCATCCACCGAAGCGTGTTCTTGAGCTTCATCGACTGGATGAACAGGTCGTGCTCCGGATAGAGCTCCGGCGCCGTCATCGGGCTCTTGAAGTAGAAGCTCAGCCACTCCTGCGTCCCGCTGAACCCCGCCCTCGCCGCGAGATCCAGGAACAGCGCCAGATCGAGCACGATCGGCGCCGCCAGGATCGAGTCCCGGCAGAGGAAGTTCACCTTCATCTGCATCGGATAGCCGAGCCACCCGAACAGATCGATGTTGTCCCACCCCTCCTTCGCGTCCCCGCGCGGCGGATAATGCTCGATCCGCACCTTGTGGTAGAGCTTCGAATACAGCTCCCTGTAGAGCTCCGGCTGGAGGATCTGCTCGAGCGCGCTGAGCTTCGAGGCCTCCTTCGTCTTGAACGAGTCCGGATCCTCCAGCACCACGCCGTCGCGGTTGCCGAGGATGTTCGTCGAGAACCACCCCGAGACGCCGAGCATCCGCGCCTTGAGCGCCGGCGCGATCACGGTCTTCATCAGGGTCTGCCCCGTCTTGAAGTCCTTGCCCGCGATCGGCACGCCGTGGCTGCGGGCGAGCTCCCAGGCGGCAGGGAAATCCACGGTCAGGTTCGGCGCCCCGTTGGCGAACGGGACCCCCTCCTTGATGCACGCCCAGGCGTAGATCTGCGAGTTCGAGATGGCCGGGTGGTTCGAGAGGAGCCCCGCCTCGAACGCGGCCGCCGACCGGTGCACCTCCGACGGCGTGATGAAGACCTCCGTCGAGCCGCACCACACCGCCACCGCCCGGCTCGCCCCGCGCGAGCGCACGAAGCCGCGGATGTCGTCCCGCACCTGCTCCACCATGTCGGCCTTGCTGCGGCCGGCCTTCACGTGCGGCCCGTGCAGCCGGCGCACGTAGTCCGGGTAGAACACCGCCTTCATCGGCGTGACGGCCGCGAGCTCCTCGCGGACGGCATCGAGGTGCGCCGCCTCGAGCACCTTCGCCTCCACCGCCGCCTCGTACGCGTCGTCGGGGAAGATGTCCCAGCCGCCGAACTCGAGATCATCGAGCGACGCCAGCGGGGCGAAATCCTTGATCTTCGGAGAGCGGTTCTCCGTCCGCTTCCCAAGCCGGATCGTCCCGAGCTGCGTCAAGGCCCCCACCGGCGCGGCGACGCCCCGCCGCGCGAGCATCACGCCCGCGATCGTCGTCGTCGACACCGCCCCGAGCCCCGGGAGGAGCACGGCCAGCTTCCCCTCAGGCTTCGTCAGCTTCTGCGGCTGCTTCATCAGATCTCTCCTCACTCGCGACCAGCTCGGCCGCTCACGGCTCGCCTCGACGAACGCTCGGCGCGCGCGGCGCTGCTCAGCCGTTCGCGGCCTGAGGCAGCGGCGCGTCGCTCTCCGACGCCGCCAGCGCAGGCGCGTGCCGGCCCAGCCCGAGCACGCTCCGGAAACCCTCGATCGTCCGGCGCAGCCCCACCCGCAGCGGCACCTTCGGCTCGAACCCGAGCACCCGCTTCGCATGATCGATGACCGGCTGCCGCTGCCGCGGATCGTCCTGCGGCAGCGGGCGGAACGCGATCCGGCTCCGGCTCCCGGTCAGGCGAATCACCTCCTCGGCGAGCTCCAGCACCGTGAACTCCTCCGGATTGCCCAGGTTCACCGGCCCCGTCTCGCTGGGGTGCTCCATCAGCCGCACGATCCCCTCGACGAGATCGTCCACGTAGCAGAAGCTCCGCGTCTGCGAGCCGGCGCCGTAGACCGTCAGCTCCTCGCCCTGGAGCGCCTGGACGATGAAGTTCGACACAACGCGCCCGTCGTCGAGCGCCATCCGCGGACCGTAGGTGTTGAAGATCCGCGCCATCCGGACCTCGACGCCGCGGCGACGGTGGAAGTCCATCACCAGCGACTCGGCGCAGCGCTTCCCCTCGTCGTAACAGGAGCGGATCCCGATCGGGTTCACCGAGCCCCGGTAGCTCTCCGGCTGCGGGTGGACCTCGGGATCGCCGTAGACCTCGCTCGTCGACGCCTGGAACACCCGCGCCCCGCAGCCCTCGGCGAGCTTCAGCGCGTGGAACGTGCCGACCACGTTGATGAGCGTGGTCCGCACCGGATCGCGCTGGTAATGCGGCGGGCTCGCCGGCGAGGCGAGGTTGTAGATGCGATCGACCTTGAGATCGTACGGCTGGGTGACGTCGTGCTCCACCAGCCGGAAGCGGCGATGGTGGAGGAGGTGGGCGACGTTGCCCCGGGAGCCGGTCGAGAAATCGTCGAGCGCGATGACCTCGTGGCCGTCGCGGATCAGCCGATCACACAGGTGGGAGCCGACGAAGCCGGCGCCTCCGGTCACCAGGATGCGCAGCGCAGCGCTCATGTCTCTCTGACCTCCTCTCCAGGCGACAACGACCGGACGACCGCCCCGGCACGGGTGGGCGCGATGGGGTTCCTCCACGCCACGGTCGCCTCGTCATCCTTCATTGGCAGCACGCGGTTTCGAGCCGACACCACACGTTCACGATCCCCGGTCCCCTGGGAGCTCCCGCTCGTCCTGTTCATCGAGCAGCTCCCGGGCGTATCTCTCCAGCGCCTCGGCGCGGTGCGCCGCGGTGTGCCGGGCGAGCACGCGCTCGCGCGCCCGCTGCCCGATCGCGACCCGCTCCCGCTCGGGGAACTCGCGGAGCAGGCGCAGCGCCTCCTCCGAGGAGCGGGCCACGAGGATCTCCTTGCCCGGCTCGAAGAGCTCGTCGAGCCCGGGCCAGTCGTCGCTGATCACCGGCACGCCGCAGGCCGCCGCCTCGAACAGGCGCACGCTCGGCGAGTACCCCGCCTCGATCATGTCCCGCCGGGTGACGTTGAGCGTGAAACGCTGCGCGCCGTAAAAGGCGCGGTGCTCGCCCGGCGGGATGTGATCCGTCCGGTCGACGTTCGCCGGCCAGGCGATCTCCGCCGGGTACTGCGGCCCCGCGACCGCGAAGCGCCCCTGCGCCCAGCGGCGCGCCGGCTCGACCAGGAGGCGATCCAGCGTGGGCTGGCGATCGGGGCTGTAGGTGCCGAGGTAGCCGAGATCCCACCGGGGCGAGAGGCGCTCCGGGAAATACGCGTCCGGATCCACCGAGCAGTAGAGCGGGCGCGCCCGCTTCGCCCCGTAGCGGCGCTCGAGCAGGTCGAGCGTGGGGCCGCCGGTGAACGAGAGGTAGAGGTCGTAGCGCGGGATCAGCGCCGCAGACAGGTACTCGGTGTCGCCCCGCTCGAGCTTCTTGAGCGTCACCGGCGTGTCGATGTCGTAAAACGCGGTCTTCCCGCGCGCCGTCTCCGTCACCCAGGCGCCGACCTCGACCCCGTCGGGCACGTAGGACCCGACGACCACCATGTCCGCGTCGCGCACCGCGTCCCCGAAGCGCGCGCGGAGGTCGTCGAGCCCCTGATAGAGCTCGGTCCGGCCGTACGGAGGGTCCGGCAGATCGCGGTTCTCCGCGTAGAACCAGAGGTCCCGCTCGAGGAACAGCACGCGGTGCCCGCGCTGGGCGAGCCGCTTGAGGAGCCCGCGGTACGTGGTCGCGTGGCCGTTGCCCCACGACGAGGTGATCGACAGGCCCAGGAAAACGAAGGAGATGGTCTTCACGGAGCGATCGCGGTGAGGGTTGCGTCGGCGGCGTCGGCGGCGTCGTCGGGGCGGCCGAGCAGCGCCTCGACCTGCTTCGCCCGCTCCGCGTAGGTGTGCTCGGCGAGCACGCGCTGCTTCGCCGCCTCGCCGATGGCGCGGGCCCGCTCGGGCGTGAGCGCCCGGAGGATCGCCGCGACCTCGTCGCCGCTGCTCGCGACAAGCACCTCGCGCTCGGGCTCGAGGAAGAGCTCGATCCCCTCCCACGCGTCGGTGATGAGGCACGCGGCCGCGCCCGCGGCCTCGAAGACCCGGGTCGCCGGGGAGAAGCCGACCGACGCCATGCTGTCGCGGGCCACGTTCAGCACCGCGCGGGCGCTCGCGTTGAAGGCGTTGTGATCCGCGGTGTAGACGTGCCCGACGTACCGGACGTTCGAGGGCATCGCCTTGTCCTGCCAGCCGTTGCCGCCGAGCAGGAACCGGAGCTCGGGGAGCGCGGCCGCGGGCCGCAGGAAGAACTCCTCCACGCGCCGCTCCCGGTCCGGGAGGCGGTTGGCGAGGAGCGCAAAATCACAATGAAATCGCGGATCTGGCGCGACCTCGAAGTGGGTCTCGGGGTCGAGCGCGTTGTAGATCGGCACGCAGCGCCGGGCGCCGAGCGCCTCGTAGCCGCGCACCACGGGGTCGCCGCCGCCGTAGGTGAAGACCAGGCCGTAGCGCGGGATCTGCGCGCGGAACGGGTCCGACGGGTTGGTGCGGACCCGCTCGAGCGTGGCCGGGGCGTCGACGTCCCAGAAGATGGTGGTGAGCCCCGGCCGATCGAGCGCGGCGACCTCGGCCTCGAGGAGCTCGTCGAAGACGCCGACGCCGCTCGCCTTGACGACGACGTCGGCGCTCCGCGCCTGCTGGACGAGCCGCCTCGGCTCGTCGGCGTCGGTGCCGGAGTAGACCACCACGCGGGCCCACGGCGGATCGTCGATGTCGCGGTGCTTCTGCCGGTCGTACGCGTCCGGCTCGTAGAAGGTGACGCGGTGCCCCCGCGCGGCGAGGGCGCGGATGATGCCGCGGTAATAGGTGGCCGCTCCGTTCCAGTAGGCGGAGACGAGGCTCGATCCGAAGAAGGCGATGTCGAGCGGTCGGCTCGAGGTCGGGCGTCGGTTCATGCGGTGGCTCGCTGGGTGGTGGCGGCGGGCGCCGGGCGGTCGACCTCGATGCCGAGGTCGGCCGAGATGCAGAGGAGCTCGTTGACGCGGTGGGCGCAGGTGTGGCGGGCGAGGACCGTCTTGCGCCCCTGCTCCGCCAGCTCGGCGGCCATGGCGGGCTCGGCGAGGAGCGCGCGCAGGTGCTTCTTCATCTCCTCGCCGTCCCGGGCGACGAGGTAGTCGAGCCCGGGCGAGAACAGCTCTTCCGCGTCGCTCCACGGCGAGCAGACGAGCGGGATGGCGCACGCCATGGCCTCGAACGGCCGGATGGTCGGGATGCCCGGGAGCGACGCGACGTAGGGCCGCCTCGGCACGTGGACGGTCACCCGCGCCCGCGCGAACGCGTCGGGCGCGCGGTAGTTGGGGAGCCAGCCGCGGTACTCGAGCCCGGCCGCCGCGAGCGCGGCGCGGGCGTGCTCGGGGTAGCGCACCCCGTGCACGCGGGCGGAGAGGCCGAGATCGCGCGCCGGGCCGATGAGGAACTCGTCGAGCTCGCGGGTGCGCTCCTCGTCGCCCCAGTTGCCGACCCACACGAGATCGCGCTCGGGCTGGATCTCGCGGCGCGGGCGGAAGACCCGCGCGTCGGCGGCCTCGTGCCAGACGAACGCCCGGCGGGCCCAGCGGCGCTCGAGGTAGAGGTCGCGGATCACCCGGCCGAAGGCGAGGACGCCGTCGTAGTGGGTGAGATCGTAGCGGGCCATGGCCCCGGGATCGGTGACCGACCGGTGGTGCGTGTCGTGGAAGAGCAGCCGGTACGACGCGCCGGCCCGGTGGGCGCCGACGCGGGCGACCAGCTCCGGCTCGCTCCACTCGTGGACGATCACCAGCGCGGCGCCCTCGAGCGCCTCGTCCAGGTCGAGCGAGGCGAGGTCGTAGCGGATCGGGTCGACGTGCGGGTAGACCGCGCGCACCTCGCGCAGCGGGGCCTCGCCGTGGTCGGCGACGAGGTTCTGGAGGCTCCACGCGTCGCGCGGCTCGAAGACGCGGACCTCGTGCCCGCGCTCGGCGAGCTCGGTGACCACGCCCCGGAGGAAGTGCGCGTTCCCGTGGTTCCAGTCGGACAGGAGCGAGTGGCAGAACAGGACGATGCGCATGGCTCACTCGCCTCCCACGGGGGCCGCTGCGGCGGCGTGCGGCGCCTCGCGCGACGGCGAGCGCCTCGTTCGCGAGCTGCCCCGGAGGAGCTCGCCGTAGAGGTGCAGGTAGCTCCGGGCCATCCGCCGCGGCGAGAACTCGAAGGCGCGGGCGCGGGCGCGCGACGCCATCTCCTGCCGCCTGGCGGGATCGTCGATGAGCGCCTTCAGCGCGCGCCGGAGGGCCTCTGTGTCGCCGGGATCGACGTAGAGGGCCGCGTCCCGCCAGACCTCGCGCAGGCTCGGGATGTCGCCGAGGACGAGGGCGCAGCCGGAGAGCGCGGCCTCCAGGACCGACAGGCCGAACGGCTCGTAGCGGGCGGGGTGCGCGTAGATCGAGGCGCGGGCGAGCGCGGCGGCGACGCCGGCCGGCGAGAGCACGCCGAGGTGCTCGAGCGACGGGATGGGCCGGCTGCCCCCGCCGGGGTGGACGTCGCTCCCGGCCACCTGGATCGGCCAGGGCAGGCGAGGGGCCACCTCGCCGAGGGCCGCGATGTTCTTGGCCTGGTCCCAGAGCCGCCCGACCGCGACGATGACCTCGTCCTTCGGGCCCGGGGCGAACCGGTCCGGGTCGGCCGCGTTGGGGATCACCACCGCCCGCGCGCCCCGGGAGGGCGCGAGCGCGCCGTGGTGGCGCACGAGGGCGTCGAGCATCGCCTGGGTCGGCGCCACCACCGCGGACGCGGCGGCGAGCCCGCGGGCCACCTCGCGCCGGTAGCGATCGTACTGCGGCGGCGCCTCCCCGCCGAGGACGGCGGTCCACCAGGAGAGGACGCACGAGTGGGCCACCACGAGCTTCGGGGCGCGGAAGCCGAGGGCGCCGTGCGCGTAGCCGTTCAGGTGGACCACGTCCGGGCGGACGCGCTCCTCGAGCTCGAGGAGCCAGTCCCCGGCGCGCGCGACGTCGTCCCAGGGGTCGTCCATCCACTCGAGCCGGAAGGAGCTCTCGAAGACGGCGAGCCCGGGCACGCGGCCCGGGGCCTCGCGCTGGGGCGCCGAGAGCGGCCCGCCCATGGTGGCGAGCGACGTCCGGACCCCGCGCTCCGCGAGCGCGGCCGCGAGCTCGATCGCGTACGAGAAGACGCCGCCCACCGTGTCGGCGGTCATCAACACGGAGCTGGGGGGGGGCGGGGCGTCAACCATGGCCGGGCGCCGCGACCTCGAGCTCGGAGAGCGGGAGCGGGCGGCTCTCCTGGATGTCGCTGAAGTGATCGAACTGGCCGAGGTAGTGCGCGACCGAGCGCTCCCACGCCTGATCGTCGGGGAGGCCCCAGCGCATCGTGTAATCGGGCGAGCCGGGGTAGGGGAACATCGGCACCGGCTCGTTCGCCCACACGCCGTGCTGCCGGAGCCGCTCCCGGAAGGCGGCGACGTCCGCGGGATCGTCGGTCTGCGACTGGATCAGGTTCGCCTGGACGAAGGGGACGCTCTTCTTGGCGTGGATCAGGAGATCGCTGAGCTGCTCGGTCGAGAGCTTGCAATGCTTGGCCAGGAGGCTCCTGCCCTCCTTCGTGATGCTCTCCACCCCGGCCTCGATCGAGACGCACCCCGCCTTCCCGAGCAGGTCGAGCATCTCGCGGTTCCAGTTGTCGACGCGCATCTGGACGCCGAACGACACCGGCCGATCCACGAGCGCCTCGAGCAGCGGGCGGTCCGGGAGGAAGATCTCGTCGACGAAATAGACGTAGCGGACGCCCTGCGCGACGAGCCCGTCGAGCTCGTCGAGGAGCACGGCGAGCGGTCGCTTGCGGTAGCGATCGCGGAAGTTGTCCTTCGCGCAGAAGGTGCAGTGATACGGGCACCCGCGGGACGCCTCGATCTCGGCGCCCGGCCCGACCGGCGCGGTGTCGAAGCGGTGGTGGTGGTGGGCGTGGCGCGCGACCGTCGCCTCGTCCCAGCGGAGGGCCGGGAGCCGCGCCATGTCGGACGCGTGCGGCCCGCCCTGGACGCGCGCCTCCTCGCCTTCCACATAGGCGATCGAGGCGATCTCGCCCCAGCGCGCGCGCGGCAGATCCGCGAGCTTGACCAGGACTTCCTCGCACTCGCCCATCACCACCGCGTCGACCCCGAGCTTGTGCAGGGTGGCGCGGGGGGTGGTGGAGGCGTGGGGGCCCACCGCGAACCGGAGCCCCGGCAGGTCGCGCAGGGCGTGGAGCGTCTGCTGCGGGACCCGGAGCTCGGGCGGAGCGCAGCGCCAGAAGAGGTAGCTCGGCGCGGTGGTCACCACGATGGCGTCGGGGCGGAGCGCGGCCACCTCGTCGCGGAGGGCCTCCAGGGAGAGGTTCCGGGCCTGGGCGTCGACGATCGCCGCCTCGTGCCCCGCCGCCTCGAGCAGCGCCCTGGCGTAGCCGTACTCGAGCGGCAGGTGGGGCTCGCGGCAGCCGAAATAGATGCTCCCCTCGAAGCTCCAGGGCGGGTTGACGAGCGCGAACCTCACTCGGCGCCCTCCATGCAGAGCTCCTCGGCCGCCTGGCCTGCGGCCTTGCCGGCGCCGGTCATCTCGCGCAGCCAGCCGTACAGCTTGCGCACGCCGTCGCGGAACCGGACGCGCGGCCACCACCCCGTCGCCGCGTTGAACCGGCGGCAATCGGAGACGTAGTAGCGCTGATCGCCGGGGCGCCACGCCTCGAAGCCGGTCGCCGGGCGCTTGCCGTCGAGCTCCTCGATGAGGTCGAGCAGCTCGAGAAGGCTGAGGGTGTTCTCCGGGCCCCCGCCGATGTTGAACGCCGTCGCGGAGATCTGCCGGATGCTCCTGCGGGCGAGGAGGAAGGCGTCGACGAGATCGTCGATGAACAGCACGTCCCGGACCTGCATCCCGTCGCCGTAGAGGGTGATCGGCTCGCGCCGGAGCGCCTGGAGGAGGAAATGAGCCACCCACCCCTGGTCCTCGGTCCCGAACTGGCGAGGCCCGTAGATACAGCTCATCCGGAACACCGCCGCGGGGAGCCCGAAGGTGCGGGCATAATCGATCACGTACTGATCCGCCGTGCCCTTCGAGCACCCGTAGGGGCTGTGGAAGTCGAGCGGCCGCGCCTCCGAGATGCCGGAGGCGCGGAGCCTCGGATCCTCGGGCGCGTACTGCCGATCCCTGCACTGGAGCGCGACGTCGGGGAGGCCGCCATACACCTTGTTGGTGGACGTGAAGAGGAGCGGCGGCGGGGCGCTCTGGGCGCGGATCGCCTCGAGGACGTTGAGCGTCCCCCGGGCGTTGATCTCGAAGTCCTCCACTGGCCGGACCAGGCTGGTGGTCACCGCGACCTGGGCGGCGAAATGAAAGACGCTGGAGGCGCGCTGGACCACGTCGGCGACCGCGCCGGCGTCCCGCACGTCGCCGGTGACAAGCGTGACGCGGTCGCCGTGGACGCGCTTCAGCCAGTCCACGTTGCGCGCCACGGAGGGCCGCGAGAGGTTGTCGAACAGGATCACCGACTCTCCCGCCTGGAGCAGGCGGTGGGCCACATTGGACCCGATGAAGCCGGCGCCGCCGGTGATCAGCGCCGGCCGCCCCGGCTCCCCGGCCGCGCCGCGGGGATCGAGATCCGCGGCGCTCATACCGTCAGCCCCCGGGATTCCAGCTCGGCGCGGGCCTGGGCGACAGCGTCCTTCGCCACCTGGCCCTCGAGCCAGCCGGCGAGATCGCGGAGCCCCTCCTCGAGGGTGACCTGGGGCTCATACCCGATCTTGCGCTGCGCCGCGCCGATGTCGGCGAAGCAGTGCCGGATGTCGCCCAGCCGCGATTTCCCGGTGATCTCGGGCTCGATCCGGTCCTTGCCCATCACCTTGCGGACGTGATCGGCGACCTCGCGCACGGTGTACGAGTGCCCGCTGCCGATGTTGAGCACCTGGCCCACCGCGGAGTCGGCGCTGAGGACCCGGACGCAGGCGCGGGAGATGTCGGCGACGCTCACGAAGTCGCGCCGCTGCAGGCCGTCCTCGAAGATGAGGGGCGGACGATCGTTGAGGAGCCGGGAGGCGAAGATGGCGAGGACGCCGGTGTACGGGTTGGAGAGGGCCTGGCGGCGGCCGTACACGTTGAAGAAGCGGAGGGCGACGGTCGGGATGTTGTAGGCGCGCCCGATCGTGAGGCAGAGCCGCTCCTGGTCGTACTTGGAGAGCGCATAGACCGACTCGAGCGCCGGCGTCTTGGACTCGGGGGTCGGGATCGGCACGAGCGCCTCGCCCGTCTCGCTCCGGACCTCCCAGTCGCCGCGCTTCAGCTGATCGAGCGGGCGGCTCGCGCCGGGGACCACGGCGCCCGAGGCGGTCCGGTAGAGCCCCTCGCCGTACACGCTCATGCTGGAGGCGACGATCAGCCGCGAGACCGGCCTCTCGGCGAGCTCTTCCAGGAGCACGGCGGTGCCGAGGTTGTTGACCGAGGTGTACTCCTCGATCTTGTACATGCTCTGTCCGACCCCGACCATGGCCGCGAAGTGGTAAACGACGTCCACGCCGCGCAATGCCGACTTCACCGCGTCCCGGTCCCGGACGTCACCCACGATGAGCTCGACTTCCGGGTTGAGGTACGCCGGGCGCCGGCGCTCGGGCCCGTGCACCTGCGGGATGAGGCTGTCGAGCGCCCGGACGCGATGCCCTTGGCGCAGGAGATCGTCGGCGACGTGCGAGCCGATGAAGCCCGCTCCACCGGTGATGAGGACGTGACTGGCCATATTCCTCTGTGTCGATGGTCAATGCGTGGCAAAATGCCACGAGTCGTCAACGCGCGTGGCAAAACGCCACGCAGCTGAGCGGACGAGACTAGGCTAAATAAGAGGGCGCCTTCGCGACGGCGCCGCGCTCGGGACAGCTCACTGCGCCACCGTGTCCGGTTCTGTTCAGCGCGGACATCGTACAATCGACGCCCGGGACGCCATCCGAGTAACATGTGACTCACGATCCTGCAAGAGCGGTTCGTGAGAGATTTGACAATATCACCCGCAGTACGATCTTCGAGTCGCGCTGGCGAGCACTCGAATCCCGCCGAACCCTCCGTGATTTCCCGGACAATCTTCGGGCTCTGTCCGCGGCGCTCCGGCGCGTGGGCGCGCGGTCTGCGGACGACGGAGCGTTCGATACTCCACCTCACCATGGTATCAGGCGAAACCGGCGCTCTTCTAGGGAGAGCCCGCATTGACCACACCATCATGTTCCGCGGCGCGCGCTCGATCTCCTCCGTTGAACGGCTCGAGGCCGGGGATGACGCCCAGCCGTCTCGGAACCGTTCATGAGCGCATCTCCCGAGATGAGGGCTCCGAAAGGCCGACTTGTCAATCCGTTTTCGTCGGAGCTGCCGCACCGGCCGTGACCGGTCGCGCGCGATGGACTGCATTACGATGAGCTCTGAGAAATTCCACGATTATCTGCAGCGAACGGGCGCAACGTGCGCGGCGCGGTCCCGGCCGGGCGGGCGCGCTGCTAAGCTCGCCGTCGCCCGCGCCGGGCGGGTCCCGGGGTACCAGCAAGGAGGAGCCATGATCGTCGTCACAAACCGCATTCCCGTCGCCGAGGGCCACGAGGCCGAGTTCGAGGACCGCTTCAAGAACCGGGTCCACCTGGTCGACCGCGCGCCCGGCTTCATCCGGAACGAGGTGCACCGGCCCAAGCCGATGAAGCTGGACCACGCGACCGGCGCGTGGAGCCCGGATCCGGACGCGCAGGGGTTCTACGAGGTCAAGACCTGGTGGAGGTCGATGGACGACTTCATCGCCTGGACGAGGAGCCCCGCGTTCGCGGAGGCGCACCGGAACCGCGCGCCGAAGGAGATGTTCGCGGGCCCGAGCAAGCTCGATATCCACGAGGTGTTCCTCAGCACCGATCTGCAGGGCTAGCGATCCTCGGCGCCGGTCGGGGGCGCCGTGCGCGCGGGGGCGCCGTGCGCGCACGGCGCGCGCTCCCGGCTTGAAGGCGCGTGGCCTCGTGTACTACGAGGCCGGGCGAGCGAGCCCGTCGGGCCGCGGGCCAGGGGCCGCGCGGTCAGGCGGCGCCTCGCCGACCTCGCCCATCATGTCAGCATTCACTCCAGCAAGACGGGACGCCGGCGTCGAGCGCTTGCGCCCCGCGGGCCCACGGCCAAGCCGAGGCGCGGGGCCCGAGCGGCCGCGCGTCGAGGCGGCGCGGGGGCGGCCGCGGCGGGTTCCGGGGAAGGCGCTGTTTCTCCTCCCCAACCTGATCACGCTGTCATCGATCTTTTGCGGCCTCGACGCGGTACGGCGCTCGGCCGCCGCGCGGTCGGACGACGATTTCCGGCGCGCCGCGAGCCTCATCCTCCTCGCGATGCTCCTCGACGCGCTCGACGGCCGCGTCGCGCGGGCGACCAGGACCGACAGCGCGTTCGGGCGGGAGCTCGACGCGCTGGCCGATCTCGTCTCGTTCGGCGTGGCCCCGGCCGTCCTCGTGCACCAGTGGGCGCTGCACCGCCTCGGCCTCGCCGGCGTGCTCGGCGGGTTCGTATTCGCGGCGTGCGGCGCGATCCGGCTCGCTCGCTTCAACGTCCTCTCCCTCGCCGAGGCGGGCTGTTCGTCGGCGCCGCCGCGGTACGTCGTCGGCCTCCCCGTCACCGGCGCGGCCGGGATCCTTGTCGCGATCGTCATGACCCACGGCGTCGCGGACGGGCAGCTCGCCGGGGCCGGCGCCGCGCCGGCGGTCCTCGCGACGACGCTGCTCCTCTCGCTCCTGATGGTGTCGACCCTGCGGTTCCGCTCGTTCAAGGATGTCCACCTCGACGCCCGCACCGCGCTGTCGATTGCGCTCGTCATCGGCTCGAGCGCGCTCATCTCGGCCCGCTGGGCGCCGGGGTTCGTCCTTGTCTGGCTGATCGGCGCCTACGTCCTGCTCGGCGTGGTCGAGTCGCTCTGGCGCCTTCCGGCGCGGCGCCGGGGCGCGCCGGTCGAGCCCGAGCGGAGAGGATCCGGCACGGGCGGTGGGTCGCGTGGGGGCGGTGGACGGGAGTCTTCGCGATCGGCTCCGCGACAACCTTCGTAGAGCGGTCGCGCCTACCTGCGGAAGGAGCGGTTTCAGCGTTCGCAGCGTTCTTCACGGACGGAGACCGCGGCGGCGGGACGCGGTCCGGCCCCGATTGACGCGCCCGCGCCGGGCTGCCATCGTCGCGCGCGGAGATATCGCTATGCTCGCTCGCTTGCGTTTGCTTCCTCTCGCCGCGCTCGCCCTCGCGTGCGCCGCCTCGCCGGAGCCCGTGCCCGCGGCCGCGCCCGCGCCCGCGGAGCCCGCCGCGCCTGCGCCGTCTCCGGAGAGCGCCCCCCTCACGTCGGGCGGCGACCCGGGCTTCGACCACGATGTGTCGGGCGTCGTCGGGGCGCCTCCGCCGGCCTGGGACGTGGGGCCCTGGTACAACTCACCACCGCTCACGCCGGCGGATCTGCGTGGCAAGGTCGTGCTCGTCCGCTGGTTCATGTCGCCGAACTGCCCGTTTTGCAGCGCCACCGCCCCGGCGCTCAAGGCGCTGGACGAGCGCTATCGGTCACGAGGGCTCGTCGTCGTCGGGATGTATCACCACAAGGACGACGAGCCGCTCGATCCGGCGGCGGTCAAAGGCTACCTGTCGCATTTCGGGTACAGCTTTCCGGTCGCGATCGACCCGGACTGGCGCACGCTCAAGCGCTGGTGGATCGATGGCCATCCGAAGCGCCAGTACACGAGCGTCAGCTTCCTCCTCGATCGCGCGGGGCTGGTGCGGCACGTGCACCTCGGGGGCCAGCTTGCGCCCGGTACCCCCGAGTTCGCGACCGTCGAGGGGCGCGTCCTCGCGCTGCTCGACGAGCCGGCGCGGTGACACCGCGCCGAGCATCGTCTCGACCCGCCTCGCCGGCGTCACTGCCAGTTGACGGTGGCCCACCCGTGGGCAGGGACGCTGAACTGGAGCTTCTTCCCGGCCACATCGAGGACGGTCATCTTCGCCGCACTGCCGGAGTTGTACAGGATCGTGACGATGGTCCCGTCGGGATTCTTGAACGCCAGCGCATCGCCGCCGGTCGTGGCGACGCGCATCGCCCCGGGATCGACGTACTCGGAGAGGTGGCGAAAGACGTGGTAGACGGGGGTCACGTTCAGCGTCTTCGCCGCCGTGTCCACGATGAGCAGCGCGTTCTGAGGCCAGGGCCGCTGCGAGTCCAGGTTCTTCCCCGCCGTGTCCAGCACCATGTTCCAGGCGCTGTACGAGGTCACCCCTGCCTTGATCCAGTCGCGGATGAGCCCCCAGCTCTCCTCCGCGTACGCGTGATCGTTCGGCGCCTTCTGCGCGTCGAACGGCGGTGAGCCCGCGGGGTTCCAGGGGTAGTTGCCGCACTTGTGCTCCGTCTGCACGATCGGCAGATTGCGCGATCTCAAGCCGGATACGCTGCTCAGCATGTTCCACTGCAGCCCGAAGCCCTTGACGTACCCCATCGCGGTGGCGTCGCCGGTCACGGCGCTGATGATCGCCCCGTCCTTCCCGCTTTCGTTGTTGGACATCGTGCCGAGATAGATCTGCGCCGTGAGCCCCCGATCGGCGAACGTCGGCCCGAGGTAGGTGCCGATGAACTTGGCCATGAGCGGCCCCGTCCAGATGCAGCTCGGGTACCTCGTCTCGTAGTTCGGCTCGTTCTGAGGGTGAACCGCCTCGATGGCGATGCCCTCTCCGGCGTACGCCTCCACGAACTTCGCGAGGTACAGGGCATACGCCTGCAAGGTGCTCGCGTCGTCCTTCATGTGGCCGCCGTCGAAGGCGCCGTTGCTCTTCATCCAGGTGGGGGGCGTCCAGGGGCTGGCCCAGAGGTGGAGGCCGGGTTTGACGGCGAGCGCCGCCTTGATGTACGGGATCAGCCGCTCCTTGTCCCGCTCGATGGAGAAGCTCGCCATCGCGGTATCGTTCGGCGTCTCGTCGAGGGTGTAGCGATCCATCGCGTAGTCGCTGGCCCCGATCGGAATGCGCCCGTAGACGAACGCCGCGCCCTCATGCTTGTCGAAGAGGAGCTTGATGGCTCGCGCCCTCTCCGCCTCGCTGAGCATCGAGAGCACGTTCCAGCCCACCTCGTTGAAGGTGCCGCCGAACCCGTCCCATCGCTGGTGCGTCGTCGCGTCGTCGACGGTCACGTCGGCATTGCCGCTCGTCACCTCCGTCGGCGTCCCCGTCTTCCAGTAATCGTTCGGACCGGACGTGATCAACGCGGGCTCGACCACGGGGGGCCCGCCGCCGGTGGACGAGCCGCCAGCGCCGCCGTCTCCGGTCGGCTCGCCGCCGGCGCCGCCCAACCCCGTGGAGCCGCTCGCGTCCGTTCCGCCCGACCCGGTCGAGCCACCCGAGCTCGTCGAGCTGCCCGCCCCCGACCCCGAGCTGCTCGCCCCCGACCCCGAGCCGCCCGAGCCCTCGGGCTCCGTGGCGCTGGTCGAAGGGCCGCAGGCCATGAAGAAAAATGCGAGCAAAACTGCGGTGGTCGAACCTCGTGCCCTGTTCATCACTAGAATCCTCGCTCCTGGGTGCAAACCCGCGGCGGTGCCCGAAGCACACGACCGATCGTCGTCGGACTATATGCCCGAGAGGCCCCGCGATGATCTGAGCAGCGCCGCGGTTTCCGAGGGCGTCATTCGCGCGGGCCCCGCGGGGCCGCCGGCGGCGAGCGCGTCGACGCTTCAATGCGTTCGGTGTTCTCGGCTAGAACGGCGCGCCGCTCGCGCGCGTGCCCGGCGAAGAGCTCCTCTCGCCGAGGGCGCTGTGGAGGACGAAGGATGTGCTCCCGTCGAGATCGATGCTGCGGTTCATCGAGACACCGTCCTGATCCGAGAGCGCGGACGTGTACGTGACGCTGCTCACGGTCGCGCCCGCGGCGTTTCGCAGCGTGACCGTATCGCTGCTGTTGTTGAGGCCCAGGGCTCCCGTGGAGGCGCCGACGGCTCCGAGCACGCCAGCTGGCACCGCCGAGGCGTGGCCGTACACCACGACGGCCGTGAAGGGCGCGAGCGACGCTCCGGCGGGGAAGGTGTGCCGCGTCCCCGTGCTGTCGGCGAGCTTCCAGCCGCCGATCGAGGCCGTCGCCGTACCGACATTGACGATCTCGACGAACTCGCCGTCCGGATCGCTGCCCGGCTCGTTGGCGAGGACCTCATTGATGATCACGTTGGCGGTGCCGCCGCCGCTGCCGCCGGCGCCACCGCCGCCACCGCCGCCGCCGGCGCCGCCGGCGCCACCGCTGCCGCTGCTGCTACTGCTACTGCTGCTGCTGCTGCTGCTGCTGCTGCTGACGCTGCTGCTGCTGCTGCCGTCGGGGATCATGAAATCGCGCACGACGCCCATGTGCTGCATGTTCGAGGCGCCGCTGTCCGACGAGTGCGCGGGGCTGATCTCCGAGAGCGGAGAATAGACGCGCGTGTCCACCACGAGGCCGTTCGCGAAGCTGCTCCCGCCGATGACGACGGCGGTCTCGAGCGGCTCCAGATCGCTGTCGACGAGCACCCAGTCGTAGGGCTTGGTCCTGCCGGCGTTGGTCTTGTCGTTCCCGTTCTTGTCGGCGGGATGGGGGCCGGACGTGACGACGACGCTCGAGAGCGTCGTGACGCACGCCTCGGTCCGGCTCCCGGTGTTGAAGTCGCCGCCGATCACCAGGTAATCGTCCTCGTCGACGTGCGCCTGGATGAACGAGACGAGCTGCGCTGCCTCCGTGTTGCGCGCCCCCGCGCCCGACGTCAGGAAATGGACGCTGATGGCCCAGAGGTCGGCGGGGCCGGGGATGTCGATCTGCGCCCAGGCGAAATCCCGGTTGCCGACCGACGCGTCGTCCCACTCGCCAGACGCGACGATCGGCCACCGGCTCACGATCCCGTTCGGGATCTGCGCCCCGCTCTCCCGGTAATAACTGAACCCGGTGCCGAACGTGTCGTCCACGAAGGTGCGAATGTCGGACGTGGAGTTGCTGCCGTAGTTGAATTCTTGCAGCAGGACGACATCGGGCTTGATCCCCAGCATGATGCGCTGGCCGTGCCCCGGATCGTAGCTCTGGTTCGTGCCGCTCGTGAGGTTCGCGGCCATGAGCCGGACGCGCGTCGAGAGCGCGTCGCCGTGCTCGCCGAGGAGGGCCGCCTCCGGGCCTACCTCCCCGTCGAGCGGCGGCTCGGCCGCGCACGCGGCCGCGGCCAGCGCCCACACGAGCAAAGGCACCCGAACCCCCACGAGCCGCGCCAGCATGGAAGACATCGATCGCATATCGCTGCACCGGACCTTTCTCGGGATCGTCGCATTACACCACGAAACAGGGGCAATGCGGGGGTCATGCTCGCTCGTGTCCCATGCTGCGATCGTGCAGTTCCGGTTGAGAACGAACGACATCGGGCTCGGGCCGCGGCCGCCGGAGGCCCCGGGGCGTTCAGGGCGGCCGCGCTCGATTCCGCTCGTCTACGCTCGATTCCGCTCGTCTACGCTCGATTCCGCTCGTCTACGCTCGATTCCAGCGATCCGCCGCGCCCGGCTCCGGGGCTCAGCGGCTCCTCATGGCGAACGCGATCCCGCTCTGCAGGGAGCTCTTCACGGCGAGCCGACCGAGGTCCACGCCGCTCTCCGCGAGGCGGTGGGCGACCTCGGGGCGGATCCCGGTGAGCACCGCCCGCGCGCCGAGCAGGCCCACGACCCGCACCACCTCGAGCAGCGCCCCGATCGCCGCCGGATCGAGCGCGTCCACGCCGGTCAGATCGAGGATCGCGGTGCGCGTGCGGCGCTCCGCGATGCCGCGCGCCAGCGCCTCGGCCACGCGGCGCACGCGCCCGGCCTCGAGCGGGCCGATGAGCGGCAAGACCACCACATCGTCGCAGATGGGGATGAGCGGCATGGTGAGCTTCGCCAGCGCCGCTTCCTGGGCCTGGATCACCTCGTCCTGCAGCCGCGCGCGCTCCTGCTCGGCGCGCTTGCGCTCCGTCAGGTCGATGCCGGTCATGATGACGAACCGGAGCCCCTCGTCCTTGCCGGGCAGCACCGCGCCCGACCAGGCCGTCACCCGGCGGGCGCCGTCCCTCGCCGTCCACGGGACCTCCACTTGCTTCCGCGGCGCGCCGGCGCCGAGCTCCTCGAACAGGCCCTCGAGCTGCGCCGACGCCCCCGGATCGGGCGTGAGCTCCCAGAGATAGCGCGGCTCCAGAGGCCCGCGCCCGCTGCCCAGCGCCCGCTCGGCGGCGCTGTTCATGCGCACGATGCGGCCGCGCGCGTCGAGCACCACGATGAGGCCGTCGACGAGATCCATGACGCCGGCCATGAAGTCCCGCTCCCGGCTCAGCATCTCCTGCGCGTGCTTGCGCTCGAACAGGCGGCCGAGCTGCCGCGCGATGCGGCCGATGGTCGCGGTGAACTTCCCGTCGTCCGCGTACTCGGCGTCGGAGAAGAACTCCAGCACGGCCACCACCTCGGCCCCGACCACCACGGGGAACGCGAACCCCGCCTTGACGCCGAGGTTCTTCGCGAGCCGGGCGCGCGGGAAGTTGGCGTCTTCGGTCACGTTGCGCACCCAGACCGGCTGCTTGCTGGCGAGCACCCGCCCGGGCAGCCCGACCCCCGGGGTGAACTGCGTCGCCTCCGTGACCGCCTTGAAGGTCGCGAACTTCACCTCGTCGTTGAGGTACCAGAGCGCCGTGGGCAGGAGCAGCGAGGGATCGTCCGCCGCCGGCACGTAGGCGTGCCCGACCGGCCAGCTCAGGTGATCGCAGATGTGCGCGATGGTGCGATGCAGCGCCTCCTCGACGCTCGCCGCCTCGTGCACGTCGACGGTGACCACCCGGAGCAGCTCCACGAGCGAGCGCTCATCGGTCAACACGTTGTCGAGCCTCCATCGAGCTCTCGTCGAGGTCTCCTCCGACCGTTTGATGAGACCGGTCATGATTGAAGGAGTACCACGCCCAATGTATCCAATCGGTTTCCGCGGCGAGGCGATCTCGGAGGTGACGCGCCGAGCCGCCGCGCGGTCGGCGCGCCGGTCCTGGCCGCGGCGTCACGGCGCCGCGACGCCGCGGTGACCTCGCCGGGCCGGGCCACCGGCGCGCCGGGATCCGCGCGGATCGCGGCCTGGACGTCCGTGTCATCGCTGGACGATGGCGCGCGGTTCCCCTTAATGTGTCCGCCGCGCCGGCGAGCTTCGTGGGCGGGCGCGCAGGGCCGCGCCGCGGGCAACCCGTGGGGCGTTCACTTCTGCTTCCGACGAATTCCGATGAAACGAACGACGATGCTCTCGACCTGTCTTCGCCGGTGCGCGTTCGCGGTGACGTTGCTGGCCGCGGCGCCGGCGCTCGCGGCGAAGCCGCCGGAGGGCGCCTCGGCCGAGGCGCAGCAGCTCGCCCGGACCAAGGCGCACGAGGGGCTCAAGCTCTACGGCGCGGACCGCTGGCAGGAGGCGTTCGAGGTCTTCAAGGAGGCGGACGGGCTCTATCACGCGCCGACGCTCGTGCTCTACATGGCGCGGTGCCAGCGCAAGCTCGGCCAGCTGGAGGATGCGCGCGGCCTGTACGAGCAGGTCCTCGCCGAGCCGCTCCCGGAGGACCCGCCGGCGGCGTTCCTCGACGCGCGGAGGGACGCGGAGACCGAGCTCGCGGCCGTGCGCGCGGCGCTGGAGGCGCCCGCGGCTCCGGGGCCGGCGCCGGCCGCGCCGGCCCCGGGCGGCGCGGAGGGGGGGCGCGGCTCGCTGCTGCCGGCGGGGCTCGCGTTCGGGCTCGGGGCGGTGGGCCTCGGCGTCGGCGCCGCGACCGGGCTCGTGTCGCTCTCGAAGGTGTCCGACATCGAGTCGCGCTGCGACGGCAAGCGCTGCCCGGCCGAGCTGAAGGGCGACGCCGACGCCGCGACCACGCTGGGCCATGTGTCCACCGTGAGCTTCATCGTGGGCGCCGCCTCGGCCGCGGCGGGGGTCGTGCTGCTCGTGGTCCGGCCCGGCGGCGACGCGGCGCCCGACGCCGCGGGCGCGGCGCCGCAAGCCCGGCGCGGCGTGGTCTGGCGCGCCGGGGTGGGCCTCGGGCGGGTCGAGATCCAGGGGACGTTCTGAGGAGCGGCGCCGCGGCGCAGGGCGGCGCCGAGGCACAGAGCAGCGCCGCGCGGCGGCCGAGAGCCGCCCCGCGGCGCCGCGCCCGTTCAGGTCAGTCGCACGTGGCGGCCTCGCAGGCCTCCATCTCGTCGGCGCACGCCGCGAGGATGCACGTGTTGCACGCCTCGGCGCCCTGACTGCAATCCTCGTCGCACGCGCCGTAGGCCCCGTTGATCTGGCAATTGAGCGCCTCCGAGAGCTGAGGCCCGACCTTCTCGCAGCTGTTCACCACGCAGCCATAGAACGCGGCATCGTCTCCGGCGCTGTTGATGCACGAGAACGCCTCGGCGCACGTGGACTTCCCGGTGCCGAACCACGTCGAGGCGCGGTAGCCCTCCTCGCTCGCGCAGTTCTCGTAGGCCTCGGACCGCGGGAAATACGGCCCGATCAGCATGCACATCTCGTCCTTCGTGGTCAGGCCCTGCGCGATGTTGCGATCCTCGGTGTTCTTGAAGTCGCAGCGGTAATCCAGGGACTCTCCCGCCTTGACCTCGAGGAACGGCGAGAACTCCTGCGACGGGACCCCCTCCCACCTGTCGTGGGCGTACAGCGCCGTCATCTCGCCGTCGAGATCGACCTTGTTGGCGACGTAGCCGACGCCGCGGCGGTGCATGTGCGACTGGATCCTCACGACCGAGATGTCCTTCTCGGTGGTGCAGCGCATCCGCGCCGAGGACGCCCCGTGCGCCGGCACGCTGATGAACGGGTTGTAGTGGAAGAGCATGCCCGCCTCGACCTTCACCTCCTCGTCCGGGATCGTGTAGAGGTTGATGCGCGCGTCGGTCTCGAGCGGCGCGCTCGAGGCGTTCAGGTAGTGGGTGTTCATGAGGAGCACCGTGCCCGGGGCGACCTTGAGCGCCACGCCCTCCGGGAGCTCGCCGAGGAAGGAGTTGCCGTCGGGGGACTGGGAGCCCGCGACCACGCCCTTGGCGTCCCAGTCGGCCTGGGGGCCGTCGTTGCAGTCGTGGACCTGGCTCGCATCGAGGGCAACGCCACGGCGCGTCTCGGTCGGGATCTCGGTGTACGGCGTTGTGTAGAGGAGGACGTGGTGGCTCCCGCCCGAGTACCGGACCACTTCCCGGTTGACGTTGAGCCCCTCCGGCGGCGCGACGAAGAGCTGGCAGCGCTCGATCTCCTGCCCCGGCTCGATCGTGGAGGTCATCCGATACTGCACGCCGGCGCCCTGGGCCGGCGGCTCCAGCATCTGGTCCTCCGGTGTCTCCTTCTCGGGGCCGGTTTCCGAGGAGGAACAGCCGAAGAGCGCGACGGCGCCGAGGAGAGCGATGAGCGAGGTACTTGTGCGCATGAGTCGATCCCTGCTGTGTGGTGGTCTCACATCCTGCGCGCGCAGGTGAACGAGCGCGCGCATTGTTCCCGGGTCGCGGCGGCGTCGCGCTCGCCCAGGGAAATCGGTCGACGCCGGCTGGCCGGCGCCGGAGTGTCCGCGTTCGCCCTCATGCACGGGCGGGGCGGAGGCGGACGGGTAACGAGGTCATCTTCCGGATCGAGGGGTGCGGAGCGAACACCGCCGGCCCCACGAGCTCCATCTCGGGGAAACGGCTGACGAGCGTCTCGATGGCGATCCGCCCCTCGAGGCGAGCCAGCGTCGCCCCGATGCAATAGTGGGCGCCGCCCCCGAAGGCAACTCCCGCGTCGGCGCCTCGCCGCAGATCGAACATCGAGGCGCGGGGATAGGCCGCCTCGTCGCGCAGCGCGCTGCTCAGCATGGCCATGACCATCTGTCCCTTCCGGATCCGCGCCCCCCGGAGATCGACGTCCTCGAGCGCATACCGCGGGATTCCCAGCTTGCCGAAGTTGTCGTACCGGAGCGTCTCCTCGACGACGTTCTTCACGAGCGTGGGCTCGCGCCTGACCGCGGCCAGCGCCTCGGGCGATCTCAGGAGGTTGTGCATCGCGAAGCAGATGAGGTGAACCGTGGTCTCCGTGCCGCCCACCAGCACCGCGGCGACCAGGGCGACCAGCTCGTCCTTGCTCAGCCGGTCGCCCTGCTCCTCGGCCTGGATCAGCAGCGTCAGAACGTCATTGTCCAGGGGCCTCCTCCGGCGCTCCTCGACGGTATCGCTCACCACCTCGATCCCTACGTCGAGCGCCGCCTCGAGCTTCCCAATTTCTTCCGGCGAGAGCTGCCCCGCCATCGACAGGCGATGAATCGCGTCCGTGAAGCGGAGAAATGACGCGTCGTGTCGTCTCGGGATCTTGAACATCGAGGCGATCCCGCGGATCGGGATGGCCTCGGCGTAGTCGCGCGCCACGTCGAGGGGATCCCGGCCGCCGGCCGCGGCGAGGGTCTCGTCGACGATGCGCTGGATCTCGGGCGCGAGGCGATCGATCTCGCGGGACGTGAACGCCGGGCCGATCAGCTTGCGCATCCGCACGTGATCGTGCCGGGAGAGCGAGAACAGGCTGTGCTTGCTCAGCCGCTCGAACCTGCTGTTCAAGGAGAGGAGCGGGTCGCTCGCGGCGAATTCCCACGCTGCCCGATCGGTCGTGAATCGGCCATCGCGCAGCAAGGACACGACGTCCTCGTGCCGGAAGACGAGCCACGCGCGCCCTTGCTCCCAGTAGAAGACGGGGGCTTCCTCCCGGAAGCGCGCGAAGACGGGGTAGGGGTCCTCGTCGAACCCGGGGACGTACGGGTCGAACTCGAGGGCGGCGCCGCGCTGTTCTGCCATCGCAGGGTCCTGTTGCTCCTGTCGCACCGGGGCTCCTTCCTTCAGCCGGCCGTCAGCCGCACCACCCGCTGCGACCAGAGCTCGACGAGCTCTGCGACCACCGCCTCCCGCCGCGGTTCCCCGGAAAGCAGATCGCCGAGCCGCGTCCGGCCGTCCGCGCGCCAGAGGACATCGAACGCCTCGTCCGACAGCGCGTATGTCCGTTCGCTGTAGGTCGTGGCCAGGGCGCGCTCGACCGAGGCTCCGCCCGGCGCCGTGCCCTTCATCGCGAGCAGCTTGACGTACACCGGGAGCGCCGGGACGAGCGCTTCGTAGGCCGACGGCGCCACGGGCCTCTTCTGGACGAGGAAGTCGCCGACCACGAGGCTATTGAGCTGCGTCGTGAGGAAGCACGCCACGCAGTCCTCGACGGAGTCGACGATCGGCTCGGCGTTGTTGTTGAACGAGGTGTTGAGCACCACGGGGACGCCCGTGATGGCGCCGAACTCCCGGATGAGCCGCCAGAATCGCTCGTTCGTCCGCCGCGACACGGTCTGGACCCGCGCGCTCCCGTCCACGTGGGTGATCGCGCCGAGGAGCTGCCGCTTCGACTCGTGGACTGGCACCGTGAAGATCATGAACGGCATCGCCTCCGCCCCGCCGAGATCGAAATAGTCGCGGGCGGCCTCCTCGATGACGGACGGCGCGAAGGGCCGGAACTCCTCGCGCTTCTTCACCATGGCGTTGATGATGTCCTTGTTCTCCGCCGGCCGCGCGTCCGCGAGGATGCTGCGGTTGCCGAGCGCCCGGGGGCCGAACTCGGAGCGGCCCTGCGCCCACCCGATGACCTTGCCGGCCGCGAGCAGCTCGGCGGCGGTCCGGGGCGCGTCCTCGAGCTCCTCCACGGTCACGAGATCTCGCCACCCGTCGAGCGCCGCGCGGATGGCGTCGCGCTCGCCGATGTGCCGGCCCCAGTAGAGGTGCTGGATCGCCGCGGGACGGCGCTCCGGCGTCCTCTGCATGTGCACGGCCATGGCGGCGCCGAGCGCGCAGCCCGCGTCGTGCGCGGCCGGCTGGACGAACACCCGCTGGAACAGGCCCGAGCGCTGGATCTTGCCGTTCAGTGTGCAGTTGTGGGCGACGCCGCCCGCGTAGCAGAGGCTCTGCTGCCCTGTCATGCGCTGGTAATGGCGCAGGGCATGAAAGACGATCTCCTCGAGCGACTCCTGGAGCGCGGCGGCGACGTCCTTGTGCAGCTGCGTGACCGGCTCGTACGGCGCGCGGGCCGGGAGCGCGTCGGGGAGCCCGAAGATCCTGTCCTGATCGATGGTCCAGCCGCCCTCCGGGAGCAGCGTGTAGAGCGTCCTGAACAGCTCCCGGAACCGCCTTGGATCGCCGTAGGGAGCGAGCCCCATCACCTTGTATTCGTCGAACGCCCCGTAGCCGAGGAGCCGGATCGTGTTCAGGTAGAAGTGGCCGAGCGAGTCCCGCTCGGGGATCTCTCTCAGCAGCTTGAGCTTGCCGCGGGAGCCGAGCGAGACGGAGCCTGACTCGCCATCTCCGCAGCCGTCCAGCGTGAGCACCAGGCTGTCCTCGTATCCCGAGCCGGCCAGGGCGCTCGCCGCGTGGGCGACGTGGTGCTTGACGAACTGGATCCGCTCGGCGTCGAAATCGGCGCCGAACGCGGCGAAGAGGAGCTGCCTCACGACGTCCCGCGCCGTGCGCGTCTTCGGGCCGAAGGCGGGGAAGGCGCGCTTCACCTCGGCGTCGCACCACGCCTCGCTGGCGTAGTAACAGACGTAGTCGATGTCCTTGAGGCTGAGCCCGCGGCTCTCGAGGCAGAACCGCATGGCGTGCAGCGGGACCTTGTTGGAGTGCTTGATGCGGTTCAGGCGCTCCTGCTCGATGGCCGCGACGACCTCGCCGTCCTCGACGAGGACGGCCGCGCCGTCATGCGCGGTGAGGTTGTTCATCGCCGGGCGCGGGAACCCCTGGTGATCCGCCTCGTATCCGCCGCTGAAACCGAGTGTTCGCATGAGCCTGTCTTTCGTCCTGAGCCCTTGAAGAGCGAGGCGCGCCCTCAGCGGCACGCGCTCGCGACGCCTTGCAGAAAACCGAGGAAATCGTCCGCGACCCGCCGCACGGTGCCGGGCGCGTGCACGTTCGCGCTGCTGCGCCACCGGAAGATCAGGCGCCCGCCGCTCCGGTGGACGTGGAGCTCGAACAGGTTGAACCGCAGGTTCGTCTCCGCCTCGTCGTACCCCGTGCTCTCCTCCGCGAAGCCGAGGAGCGCGCCCGCGCCCGGCGGCTCGACCTGACCCATGTAGTTGAACAGGATCCCCGGCCGCTTCCGGAGCCGGCCGAGAGCGGCGCTCAGCTCGGGATCGCCGCCGAGGTACCTGAGCAGGTTGTAGCCGTGGCCGCCGCGCGGGATCCGCTCGATCTGCCGGGCGATCTCCAGCAGCGCGGCCGCCGGCTCCTCGGCGCGCGGGCGCTCCAGTACGAGCAATCGCTCGGTGCTCAGCCAGCCGACCTCGCGCGAGACGTCGAGATCCGGGCGGTGGGGGAGCAGATCGCGCCCCGAGTGCAGCACCATGATGTCCTGCCATGCGCGGCCGGTCCACCGGCCGACGCTGACGTGGAGCGCGGCGACGAGCGCGCTCTCGGTGCTCACGCCGAGGCGCCCGGGCAGGTCGCGCAGCAGGATCTCGGTCTCCCGCTCGGGCAGCGACGCCGCGTGCTCCCGGATCGACGCGACCGTGTAGAGGTGGGCCGTCGAGGGGTGGTCCGCCGGGAGCAGGGCGATCTCGTCCCAGGGCAGACCGAGCCAGTACGCGCGCTCCTCCGGCGCGAGCTCGCCCTGCACCCACCGCTCGAGCTCGCGCGTCCAGCGGCCCAGGGACGTCCCGCGGGGCGGCAGCTCGGGCTCGGAGGTCGCGCCGAGCTGCTCGTAGAGCGAGTGGAGGTCCCGGCAGAGAATGAGCATCGACACCGCGTCGACGACGAGGTGATGCGCGTTGAGCCAGAGCCGGCCGCGCCCCCGCGCGTCCCAGCGGAAGTACACGATCTGGAATAGGCGCCCGCGCTCGAGCGCGTAGCCGTCCTGCAGGCGGTCGCACCGCCGCTCGAGCGCGTCCCGGCGCTGCTCCTCGGGGATGTCCGACAGGTCGACGGCCGCGAACGGCGCCTCGGCCCACGGCCCGTCGATCACCTGGCGGACCCCGCGCGGCGTCCGCTCGAACCGCGCGCGGAGCGCCTCGTGGTGGTTCGCGAGGAGCAGGGCGGCGCGCCGGAGCCGGTCGAGATCGAGCGGGGCGCTGACCTCGAGCAGGAGGTTCATGTTCCAGCGCGCGGGCCGGCTGCGGCGCTCGGCCTCCTCGAGGTACCACCGCTGGAGCAGCGCGAGGGGCCGCTCGCCGGGCGCGCGGTCGCCGTCCGACGGCGGCGCGACGGCGGGGGCGCACGCGGCGACGAGGCGGGCGACGGTCGGATGCTCGAACAGCTGCCGCGCCGTCACGTGGAACCCCTCGGCGCGCGCTCGCTCGACGAGGGTGATGCCGAGGAGCGAGTCGCCGCCGAGCGCGAAGAAGCTGTCGTCGACGCCCACGCGCTCGACCTTGAGGACCTCGGCCCAGAGGGCCGCCATCCGCTGCTCCGCCCCCGAGGAGGGCGGCCGGCGCCCCGGCGCGGCCGCGCCGCGCGGGCGCGCCCCCGGGTCGCGCAAGGCGCGGGCCTCCCCGCCGCGCCGCTCGCCGGGCGCCGCGCCCGGGAGGGGCAGCGGCTCGCGCGTCGCGAGCGCGACCATGGCGTGCAGCGAGGCCGACGCGCGGGCGAGCGCGTCGACCTCCGCGTCCGCCGGCGCGATCGCCCCGCCGAGGAGGCCGTGGAGGACCTCGTGGCGGTCGTCGAGCCGGAGCGGCGGGCTCACCCGCGCGGCGTCGAGCCCGCCCACCTGGCAGAGACCTAGCGCGTGGTCCGGCGCCGCCGATTCGAGCAGGTGCGCGATGATCCCCGCCTCCAGGAGGCAGAAATCCCGCGACCTATCGCCGTACACCGGCTCGATCGCGCCGAGGTCGGCGACGAGGTAGACGCCGAACGCCGAGCTCTCGAACACCTGCTGGTTCGAGCCGGCGTGCGCCGCGCCGTCGATGCTCGCGCCGGGCTCGATCGGGACGAGGGCGCGCCGCTCGGGGTGGTAGTAATACGTGCCCCCGGGGAGCTGCTCGATCCGGCCCGGCTTCACGTGCAGGTAGACCTGCACCGGATAGAGGCTGCCGGCCGAGGCATAGAGGTGCTTCGGGATCGGATAGCCGGGCAGCTCCACCGGAGAGAGCAGCGACAGCAGGCTCGCCAGCCGCTCGAGCGGGATCGGCTCGCCGCGGAACTGGCGATGGCTGCGCCGCCGCGCGAACGCGCGCAGCCGCTCGTCGGACGGGCCCGCGGGGCCCAGGGGGATCGCTGCGCCGGCGAGATCGCGGCGGAGCGCCGGCTTGCTCAGCTTGAACCGCATTTTCTCGACCGGATCGAGCAGCAGCGGGGCGCCCGGGGCCGCCGCGCTCTCGCCGGCGAGCGCGGCGCCCTCGTCACCGGCCGCGCGCTCCACGGCGAGCCCGCTCACGCGCGCCGGATCGGCGAGCGCGCCGCGGTCGACCTTGCCGTTGCTCGTGAGCGGGAGGCAGGTCAGCTGGAGCAGCGCGCTCGGCACCATGTAGTCGGGCAGCTTCGACGCCACGAACGCCCGCAGCGCGGCCGCGTCGATCGCGCGCCCGGCGGCGGGGACCACGTAGCCGAGGAGCCGCTTGCCGCCGCTCGCCGTGCTCCCGACGGCGACCGCGGCGCTCGTCACCTCTGGGTGCTGGAGGAGCACCGACTCGACCTCCTCGAGCTCGATCCGGTACCCCTGCACCTTGACCTGGAGATCCTCGCGCCCGAGGAACTCGATGTTTCCGTCGGGCAGGAAGCGGCCCAGATCGCCGGTCCAGTAGAGCCGCTCGCCGGTCTCGGGGTGCGTGAGGAAGCGCTCCGCCGTCCTCGCCTCGTCGCGGAAGTACCCGCGCGCGAGCCCGACGCCGCCGATGTGGAGGCGCCCGGGCACCCAGTCGGGGCACGGATCGAGGCGCTCGTCGAGCACGTGAAAGCGCTGGTTCGCGAGCGGCTTGCCGTACGGGATGCTCTTCCAGCGCGGGTCGACGCGCCCGATCGGGTAGGCGATCGACCAGATCGACGCCTCGGTCGCGCCCCCGAGGCTCAGCACCGCCGCGCCCGGGAACGCCTCGCGGATCTGATCGGGCAGGCCGACCGGGATCCAGTCGCCGCTGAGGAGCGCCGCGCGCAGGGGCGGCCGCGGCGTTACGCGGCGGGCGCGGTGCGCGACGAGCATCTGCATGAGCGCCGGCACCGTGTTCCACAGCGTCACGCGGTGCCGCGCCATCATCTCGTCCCAGTGGGCCGGATCGCGCGCGAGCGCCGGATCGGGCAGGACGACCGCGCCGCCCGCCGCCCAGAGGCCGAACAGGTCGTAGACGGAGAGGTCGAACGACAGCGAGGAGAGCGACAGGACGCGGTCCGAGGCGCCCACGCCGAGCCGCTCGTTCACGTCGTCCAGGGTGTTGACCGCGCCCCGGTGGTCGATCGCGACCCCCTTGGGCTTGCCCGTGGAACCCGACGTGAAGATCACGTAGGCGAGGTCGTGGGGCGCCTGCGCGGCGTCGAGCGGCGCGTCGTCCCGGGACGAGGCGGAGGTCGCGTCCAGGGCCACGACGTCGACGCCCTCGGGCCAGCGGATCGCGCCCGCGAGCCGCGCCTGTGCGAGCGCGAGGGGCACGGCCGCCTGCTCCAGGATCCCGCGGATGCGCGCCTCCGGCCACGCGGGATCCAGGGGCAGGTACGCGGCCCCGGACTTCAGGATGCCGAGCGCCCCGAGCGCCTGCTCCCACCCCTTCTCGGCCAGGAGGGCGACCAGCGCGCCCGGGCGCGCGCCGCGCTCGCGCAGGGCTCGGCCGAGGGCGTTGCTCCTCCGATCGAGCTCGCCGTAGGTCACGATCGCGCCCGGCTCGACGACCGCGGGGGCCTCGGGCCGCGCCGCGGCGCTCCTGGAGAAGGCGTCGTGGAGCAGCCGGTTCGACGTCGGCCGCTCGGTCCGGTTCACCTGGGCGCGCGCCGCGCGCTGCGCGGCCGGCAGCGCGACCCGCGCCGCGGTCTGCCACGCCTCGCCGTCGCGCGAAAGGCGCGCGAGCAGCTCCGTATACGCCTCGAACATGGCGTCGACCATCCCCTCGGGGAAGAGCGCGTCCACGGCGTCCCAGGAGAACGCGAGGTCGCCGAGGTCCTCGGCCACCTGGTGATCGAGCCACACCTGCGGCGTCTGGCTGACGCAGAAGACCTCGTCCCCGAGCCACGCGAAGGGCGCCCGCTGCGCCGGCCCGCCCTGGCCGAGCGCGCTCGTGAACACCACCGGGACGCCGTGCCCCGCGCGCTCGCGCAGCGCGCGGAGGGCGCCGACGCGCCGGTGCTCGAGCGCGCGCAGGAGCTCCCCCTGCGCGGCGCGGGCCGCCTCGGCGAAGGCGGACCGCCGGGCCACGCCGGCGCCGAGGCCGACGAGCGCTATCGTGGTGAAATCGCCCACGATCTGGTCGACGTCCTCGTGCAGCGGCGGCCGGTCGAACATCGTCACCGTGAGCGCGAAGTCGCGGCGGGCGCTCCACCGGCCGAGCACCTCCGCGAACGCCGCGAGCAGGGCGGCCGACGGCGTGAGCCCGTGCGACCGCGCGCGCTCCTTCAGCCGCTCCCAGTCGGGCCGGGCGAGGCGCCCGCTCCGCCGGCGGAACCGGGGCGCACCGATGTCCCGAGGGCTCTTCGCGAGCGGCAGCGCGGGCGGGGGCGGGAGCGAGGCGACGCGATCGCGCCAGTGCTCGAGGGAGCGCTCGGCGGCCGGCGTCCGGAGGTGGCGCTCGGCGGCGAGGACGCAGTCCCGGAAGGTCGCCCGCAGCGGGGGGAGCTCGATCTCCGGCTGCGCGTACAGCCGCTCTAGATCGCGCGAGAGGATCCCGAGGCTATGGGCGTCGAGCGCCAGGAGATCGATGTTGAGGTGGATGCGGCGCTCGCCGCCCGGCAACAGCGACACGGCCACGTCGAAGAGCGGCCACTCCCCTGGCGCGAACACGCGGTGCGAGAGCCGGGCGCGGGTGTCCTCGAGCGCCCGCTGGGCCCCGGCGCGCGTCTCCCCGCGGAGATCCCACACCTTCACCCGGAACGGGGGGACCGACGCCTGCACGCGCTGCATGCCGTCCGCCGTGAAGACCGCCCGCAGCATGTCGTGCCGCTCGACGAGGCGGCGCCACGCCCGCTCGAAGCGCTCGAGATCGAGCTCGCCCCGCGCGATCTCGAGGTAGCCGTGACAGCCGACCCCGCCGAGGTCGAACGTGTCGCCCCGCCCGACCAGGTAGGCGCGCTGGACGTCGGTCGGAGGAAACGGCGCGTGCGGGTCGCCGACGCCGGGCGGAGACGGCGCGCGCGGGTCGCCGGCGCCGGGCGCCGCGGCGAGGGCCGAGGCGCCGTCGCCGCTCGGCGGGGCGGGGCGAGCGAGCGCCTCCCGCAGCTCGCCCAGGGTCATGCCCTCGAACAGCCGCGCGAGCGAGATCGGCGCGCCGCCGAGCGCGGCGATGCGGTTCGCGAGCTGGACCGCCTTCACCGACTCCAGGCCGCAATCGACGAGCGGGACATCCCAGCGGAGCCGCTCGGGACCCACGTGGAGGACCTCGCTCGCGAGCTCGACGAGCCGCGAGGTCCAGTCCGGGCCGGGCGCCTGCGCCGCGCGCGGCGCCGGGGCCGCGGCGCGCTCCTCGGCGGGCGCGCCGCCCGGCGCGCGGTCTTCGTGGAACACGCCGAGCGCGTCGAGCTCGCCGCGCAGGAACGCCGCCTTGCACGCCCGCCGCTGGATCTTGCCGCTCGTCGTCTTCGGCAGGCGGCGCGGGCCGAGCAGGACGATCGCGTACACCGGCAGCCCGAACCGCTGCGCCACGGCCCGCCGCGCGGCGCGCGCGAGCTCCTCGAGATCGACGCCGCGCTGCCCGCGCCGGAGCTCCTGGCACACGACGAGCGACTCCGGCGCCTCGACGGGGGGGCTCACCGCGTCGCCCGCGCTCACGGAGAACACGGCGCCGGCGCCTCCGGTGAAGGCCTCGTGGGCCGACGAGACCGCGAGCTCGATGTCCTGAGGATAGTAGTTGCGGCCCCGGACGATGATGAGGTCCTTGAGCCTGCCGGTGACGAACAGCTCTCCGTCGAACAGGAACCCGAGGTCGCCGGTGCGCAGGTAGTTCACGTCGCCGCCGCCGCGCAGCCGCGCGCGGAACGACTCCTGGGTGGCCCGCTCGTCCTGCCAGTAGCCGCGCACGACCGTGTCGCCCGCGAGCCACACCTCGCCCACGCGCGACTCGCCGAGCGGCGCCCCGCTCTCCGGATCGACGATCGCGACGCGCGTGTCGAGCCAGGGCCGGCCGCAGCTCACGAGCTCCTGCCCGTCCGGATCGTCCGGGCGGCACGGGCGCGCCCGGCCGCGCCCGAGCTCCGCGGCGCTCACGCGGAGCACGCGCGGCGCGGGCCGGCGGGGGACGCCGGTCGCGGCCAGGGTCGCCTCCGCGAGGCCGTACCCGGGCCTCATGACGTCGGCCCGGAGGCCGCACGGGGCGAACGCCGCGAGGAAGCGGGCGATGCTCTCGGCGCGGATGGGCTCGGCCCCGTTGACGACCGTCTTCCAGGCGGAGAGGTCGAGCCGCGCGCGCTGCTCCGGCGTCGTCGCCGCGACGCACAGATCGAAGGCGAAGTTGGGCGCCGCGCTGTGCTGGCCGCGGTGCCGCGCGATCGCCTCGGGCCACCGCGCCGGGCGGAGCAGGAACGACGCCGGAGGCATCACGTAGCACCTCCCACCCATGAGCAGCGGCAGCATGACCCCGTGGATCAGCCCCATGTCGTGGAAGTGCGGCAGCCACGTGACGAAGGTGTCCCCCGGCGCGCACTCGAGCGCGGTCGCGAGGATGCGGGCGTTGTGGAGGACGTTGCGGTGGCTGACCATCACCCCCTTGGGGCTGGAGGTCGAGCCCGAGGTGTACTGGAGGTACGCGACCTCGTCGGGGTCTCGCCGCCCGCCGTCGCCGTGACGCGCGGCGTCCTCCGAGGGGATCTCCGAGAGCGCGTGGACGGGCAGCTCGGCGTCGAGCGCCGGGCGGCCCCGCTCGCGCGGGCCGCTGCCGGCGGTGAGCGCGCAGGCCGGCGCGCAGTCCGCGGCGATGGCGTGATAAGGCGACTCCGCCTGGTTCGGCCGCGGCAGCGACGTGGGCACGGCGATCATGTCCGCGAGCAGACAGCCGAAGAACGCCTCGATGAACTCGAGCCCCGGCGGGAACAGGAGGAGGACACGGCTCCTCGGCGGGCAGCGCCGGCGCAGGAAGCCCGCGATCGCCTGCGCGCGCCTCCTCAGCGCGTCGAACGAGAGCGTCGCGGTCTCCGCCTCGCCTTCGAGCAGGTAGGTGAACGCCGGGGAGTCGCCGAGCTCGTCTGCGCGCCGGGCGAGCAGGCCGGGGAGAGACGAGATCTCGCGCTGTTCCAACAGCGATTCGCGGCGCGCGACGGGGCGCGCGTCATGGCCGTGAGACGTCATGCGCAGACCGATCCTTTCAAGGGCGCTCGCGATCCCGCGCGAGGCCCCTCGAGGCGCGTATCCGACAAGGAAAAGACCGCGTCCGGCGGCGCGCGGGCGCGGCGCGACGGCCCGCTGGACACGGGGCGATCGTAGTGAATCCGCGAAAGTGCCGCTCTGGCGGCTCCGCTGGGCCGAGCGTCGCGACGGCGCGCTGCGCTCGGCGAGCGGCCAACTTGATGCCACGCGGAGGAGCGCCTGTCGAGCCTCGAGCATCGACTTCGATGCTCCGTTCGATTCGTCGTCGTAGGCCAGGTTTCGAGGAATGTCTACGCTCGACGTGCCGAGTGAAGAACTGCAAAGATGTTTTGATTAACGTGATTGTGGGCGCTCGATGTGCGGAGTGAAGAACTGCAAAGATGTATTGATGAGCGTGATGTCGTCGGCGCCGCGCGAAGAGGTCAGTCGGCAGCGGCGGAATGTTTGTTGCATCGCCCGACCGAGGAGCGCGCGCCTCTCGGGCCCTCGGCTCACGCGGCTTCGTGGCGCTCGCCCCGGTCGCGCTCTGGTAGCCTGGGCCGGTGCAGCTCCGCTCCCGCTCCCGCGACCTCCCTCCTGCCTTCGCCCTCGCGGCGGCCGTCGCGCTCCTCGCCCCGGCCGCGGCGCAGGCGGCGGATCCGGCGCCCGCCCTCGCGATCGACCTCGGGGGGGCGCAGCTCGACCTCGTGCTGGTGAAGGAGGGCCGCTTCCGCCAGGGCTCGCCGCCCGCGGAGGCGGGCCGCGGCGACGACGAGGCGCTCCGGGAGGTGACCCTGAGCCGCGGCTTCTACCTGGGCAAATTCCCGGTCACGGTCGGGCAGTTCAAGCGCTTCGTCGAGCAGACCGGCTACCGCACCGAGGCCGAGGTCGGCGCCTCCGGCGGGTTCGGCTTCGACGGCAAGGGCCTGTCGCAGCGCAAGGAGTTCACCTGGAGGGCTCCCGGCTTCCCGCAGACCGACCAGCACCCGGTGACGCTGGTGACGTTCAACGACGCGGGCGAGTTCACCCGGTGGCTGACGCAGAGGACCGGCCGCGCCTTCGATCTGCCGACCGAGGCGCAGTGGGAGTACGCCCACCGCGCCGGGACCCAGACGCGGTTCTACGCGGGGAACGACGACGCGGCCGCCGCCGCCATCGGGTGGTTCAAGGGCAACGCCGGGAGCGGCACCCGGCCCGTCGGGCAGAAGCAGCCGAACGCCCTTGGCCTGCACGACATGAGCGGCAATGTCTACGAGTGGTGCCGCGACTGGTACGGTCCCTACGCGCCCGGCCCCGCGGTGGACCCCGAGCAGACCTCGGCGCCGGGCGGCGACAAGCCCCGGCGCGTGCTGCGCGGCGGCTCGTGGCTCAAGGACGCGAGGCACCTGCGCGCCGCGGCGCGGTACCGCAACGACCCCGGCAGCCGCAACGCGGACAACGGCTTCCGCGTGGTCGCCGCGCTGGAGGCGAGCGCCCCCGCGGCGGCCGCGCCGTCGCCGGCCGCGCCGGCGGGGTCCGCGCGCGCGCCGCGCTCGAGCTCGTGGTCGACCGCGGCGACGGTGGCGTTCGTCGGCGGAGGCCTCGTCCTGGCGAGCGCCGTCATCGGCCTCATCGGCGTGCTCGTGCACCGCGCGACCCGCCGCAGGCCCATGCCCGGGGCGCCGCCCGGCGTGACGTTCCAGCCGCAGGGCGACGGCTTCTGGCTGCACGCGCCCCCGCACCTGCACCGGTCGGTGCTCCACTACCGCTGCTTCGTGAAGAGCGCGATGCGGCGCGCGTCGGTCCCGATCGAGCCGAGCCCGCGCGGGCAGTTCGTCTACACGGGCGGCGTCCCGTCGGCGGTGGAGGCGGAGCAGATCGGCGCGGCCGCGTGGGCGGCGGGGCCCTCGGCCGCGCCGCCCGCGGCGCGCGCTGCCGCGCCGCGCGCCGCCCGGGGCGGCCATCGCTCGCGGGAGCGCATCTCCAGCGCGCCGGACGTCGCCACGCCCTTCCGCGGCTACCCCTCGGCCTACTGAGCCGCGCCGCTCGCGCCCGCATGCGCCCTCCGATCTGCGCCGTCTTCGCCGAAGCGCCCGAGCACCGCGCCCGCGCCGGCCGCACGCTGCGCGCGCTCCGGCTAGCCGGGCTCGCGCCGCTCGACCTCACGCCCGCGCCGCCCGCGGCCGCGGCGGACGCGATCGCGGCGGGGCCGGTGTGGCTCGTCCGCGGGGGCGCCTGGCCCGCGCCGTCCGCGGCGCTCGAGCCGGACCCGTTCCCGCCGCCGAGCGCCACCGGGCTGCCGGTCTGCGCGCTCGGCGCCGTGCTCGCGCCGCTCGACCTCGACGCGGCGCCGGCGCCGGCCTGGGCGCCGCCCGCGCGCTCGGCGCTCTCCCGCGCGGCGCCCTCCGCGGCCGCATCGCCGGCGTCCGACGCCGCGGCGTGGGCCGAGCTGCTGCGGGCGACCGGCGGCGAGCTGAGCCGGGCCGCGCGCCGCGCGCCGGGGTTGCCGCGCGCGGCGAGCGTGTACCTCGACGCGGCGCTCGCCGCGGGCGTCGCGGCGCGCCTCCGCGCGGGCGATCCGCTCGACGCCGCGCTCCAGGGCGAGCTCGGGGCGCGGCGGGCGCGCGTGGTGCGGCACGCGCCGCTCGACGTGTGCGACGACGCGGCGCTGCGGGTCGCGCAGGTCGTGACCAGCCTGCAGCAGGGCGGCGCCGAGCGGATCGCGATCGACCTCGCGACCGAGCTGCCGCGCCGCGGCGTGCGCTCGCGCGTCTACGCGGTGTACCGGCCGACGCGCCCCACGTTCGGCGCGCCGCCGGGGACGCTCGACCTGTCCGGGGCGCGCGGCGATCGCGAGGCGCGCTTCGACGCGCTCGCCCGCGGGCTCGCCGCGTGGGGCGCGGATCTCGCGCACGCGCACCTGTTCGACGCCGAGGACCTCGGCCGGCTCTCCGCGCGCGGGTACCGGCCGCTCGTGACGGTGCACAACGTGGCCGCGGGCTGGCCGGCGGGGCTCGACCGCCTCGGTGCGGACGGCGCGGCGCTGCTCGTGGCGTGCGCGCGCGCGGTCGAGGCGGAGCTCGCCGCGCGCGGGCTGCCGGTCCCGCGGCGCACGGTGTGGAACGGGATCGACGTGGGGCCGGCGGAGGCGGCGCGCCGCGCGGGGCCGGCGGAGGCGGCGTGCCGCGTGGGGCCGGCGGAGCCCGGCGGCGGGGCGGAGCCCGGCGGCGCCCGGTCGGCGGCGGCCGCGGCGTGGCGGCGGCGCCTCGAGATCGGGCCGGGCGATCTCGTCCTGCTCGCCGTGGCGAACCCGCGGCCGCAGAAGCGGCTGCACCTCTTGCCCGCGATCCTCGCGGCCGCGCGGCCTGCGCTCGCCGCGGCCGGCGATCCGCGGCCGGCGCGGCTCGTGATCGCCGGGAGCGCCTCGCCCGGCAGCGAGCCGGCGCTCGCCGCGGAGGCGGAGATCCGGCGCGAGGTCGATCGGCTCGGCCTGCGCGCCGAGGTGCGCTTCGCCGGCGCGGTCGCCGACGTGGCCGGCCTGCTCGCGGCGGCGGACGTGCTCGTGTCGCCGAGCGCCCACGAGGGGCTGAGCCTCGCGCACCTCGAGGCGCTCGCCGCGGGCCTCCCGGTCGTCGCGACCGGCGCCGGCGGCACGGCGGAGATCGCGGCCGAGACCCCGGCGCTGGTCCACCTGCCGCTCGACGCCGCGCCGGAGCGGTTCGCCGAGGCGATCGCGGCGGCGGCGCGCGGCGCGCCGCCGGGCGGCCGGGAGGTCGTGGCGCGGCACTTCAGCGTCGCGCGCATGGCCGAGGGCTACGCGCGGCTCTACCCGCGGGCGATCGCCCGGAACCGCGGCCCGCGCCGGGGGGACGGGCTGCTGCTCGTGACGAACAACTTCTCGACCGGCGGCGCCCAGTCGAGCGCGCGGCGGCTGCTGCTCGGCCTCGCCGCGGCGGGCGTGCGCGGCCGGGCGGCCGTGATCGAGGAGCAGCCGGAGTACCCGACGCCGGGCCGGCGGGCGCTCGTCGCCGCGGGCATCCCGGTGATGGCGGTGCCGCCGCCGGCCGACATCGAGCCGGCCGAGGCGGTGGAGCGCCTGCTCCGCGCGATCGAGGAGGACCCGCCCGAGGCCGTGCTGATGTGGAACGTGATCCCGGAGCACAAGGTGCTGCTCGCCGATGGGCTGCTCGACGTGCCGCTCTTCGACGTGAGCCCGGGCGAGATGTACTTCGCCTCGCTGCGCCGCTATTTCGCGTCGCCGCGCCGCGGGCTGCCGTACCGCGCGCCGCGCGACCACGGCGCCCGCCTCGCCGGGGTGATCGTCAAGTACGGGGCCGAGGCGGCGCTGGCCGCCGAGGTGCTCGGGGCGCCGGCGCACGTGGTGCCGAACGGCGTCGCGCTCGGCCCGCGCCCGCCTGCGCCGCCGCGGCGCGCGCCAAGCGGCGGGGGCGCGGCTCGCGACGGGCGCGCGCGGCTCGCGATCGGGACGGCGGCGCGCGTGCACCCGCACAAGAAGCTCGACGAGCTCCTCGCCGCGCTGCGGCTCGCGGCGCCGCGGCTGCCGCCGCACGTGCTGCGCATCGCGGGCGGCGTCGAGCGCGGCGCCGAGGCGCACGCCGAGGCGCTGCGGCGGATGGCGGCGGGGCTGTCGGTCGAGTGGGTGGGCGAGCTCGCCGACACGCGCGCTTTCCTGAGCGATCTCGACATGTTCGCGCTGATCGCCGAGCCCGCGGGGTGCCCGAACGCCTCGCTGGAGGCGATGGCCGAGGGGCTGCCGGTGGTGGCCACGGCGGTCGGCGGCATGGCCGAGCAGGTCGTCGACGGCGTGACGGGCCGGCTGGTGCCGCCGGGCGACGCCGAGGCGCTCGCGGGGGCGCTGGTGGAGCTGGCCGAGGATCCGGCGCGGCGGGCGCGCATGGGGGCGGCGGGGTGGGAGCGCGCGCGGGAGCGGTTCTCGCTGGAGCGGATGGTGGCCGACTACGCGCGCGTGTGCCTGGGCGGGCGGGAGGGGCGGGGAGGCGAGGGGAGCGGGGTGGGAGCCGGGTGAGAGCCGCTGCAGCCGGACGTCTGGCGGTGCGTGGCCAGACGCCTGGCTGGGGGATTCACGCTGCCCGGCGCGCCCTCAGTGGGTCGTCGAGCCGCCGAGCGTGGGGACCTGCTCCGCGCCGTCCAGGAGAGCCTCATCGGCGCTGGCCGCGATCGAAGCGGCGCTGGCGACGTTCGAGGAGCAGGCCGCCGTGCACGCTTTGTCCTCGATGAAGGACTTGAGGACCTGCGCGCGGTGGGGGAGGAACGTCCACTGGAGCGGCGCCGAGATCTCGCCCGCCTCGTTGACGTGCACGAACGTGCCCGGCGCGGTGGTCGGGAAATGCGCCGGCCACACGTGCACGCCGCCGACGTTCTCGTCGTCGCGGCTGCTCAGCTCGTGGCACCCGGCGCACGACTGGGTGGTGGCGCGATCGGCGGCGTTGTCCGCCGTGACCATGCCAGGCGGGAGGCTGCGGCTCACGAGGATCGGCCCGAGCGCCGCGTCGATGTCGGCGGCAAACGCGGTGTTCCCCTGCATGCGCGCCCGATAGTTGTTGTTGTTGGCGGCCCCGTCCGTGGGGTCCATGATGCTCTCGCCCGAGTTGAAGAGGCCCTGGTTCGGCAGCGTGCGCAGCGAGATGTCGTTCTCGTCGCTGCCGGACGGCACGAGCTCGTCGAGGGCGTCGGGGAAGCTGCTCTGGAACGCGGCCCCGCGGGGGTCGCTGGCGAAGCTGGCGTTGAACAGGCCGGGGAACGGGTTCTCCTTCACCGTGACCGGCTTGAAGAAGAGCCTGGGCGAGCTGCCGTTGTCCAGCTCAAGCTTGAACTCGCGGAGCACCCACGGCTGGAATCCTCGGCTCGACGCCATGAACTGGTTCGTGCGGATCTGGCCGGTGCCGGCCATGAAATGGGACGCCTGGATGACCGGCTCGAAGTCGGGCAGCTCGGGCCGGCCGTAGAAATAGAACCCCTCGAGCGCGGCCTGGCGCTGGGTCGCGGTCATGTTCGGGTCCGAGAGGTTCGCCCAGAACTCGGCGACCGGGAGACAGGCCGCGATGCCGCACTCGGGGTGAGGGTTCGGGAGCTGGGCCTCGAAGATGATGAAGTTGCGGTCAGTGGCGCCGGCCGACTTCTTGGCGTAGATGATCCGGTACTCGCCGCAATGCGAGCCGTCCTTCGCCGCGAGGTCGAACCGGTTCACGAGCGCGACCGGCTCCATGAAGTGGTTCCCCGCGGGATTGAACGGGCTGCTCAGGCCGGGATCGGACGGGTTGGTCTGGGCGAGCACGCCCTCGTTCCTGGGGCACGTGTACGGGTACCCGTTGAGCGTTGGATTGCCGTTGCTGTCGGTCTCGTCGTCGCAGTGGATGGCGTCGGCGTCCGTGAAGACGGCGTTGGCGGCATCGTTCTGCGTGTCCCACCAGCGCTTGTAGACCTCCTCGGGATCCTGGCTGGAGCCGACGCTCGCAAGGAGCCGATTGAGGACGAAGCTGAGCGAGAACTCGGTAAAGAGGTCCGGGTGCGTCTCCTTCGTGACGATGAGGGACTTCCGCATGTCGATGACCGGCACGGACGCGGGGCACGTCAGCGCCTCCGCGCCCTCCGCCGTGAGCTCCTGGGCCTCGCCGGCGGCGACGACGGCGTCGTCCACCGGATCGGCGCCGCCGCAGGCGCCCAGGGAGACCGACGCCGCGGCGCCCATGACCGCTGCGATGAGGGGGAACTTGGAGATATAACGAAGATGCATGATCGCTCCTGTGGAGTAAGGCGGACCCGTGTCGCTCCGAAGCGGCTCGCGCTCCTGCGCCAGCTCCGCCTCGCGCCGTACCTGCTCGGCGTGCCTCGCCGGGGAATGCCCCGGCCGCGACGGCCCGGCTGGGAGCGCGCTATCGCAACCGGTATGCCGCCCCGCGACGCGAGGGCCCCTCCGACGAGATCGGGCCGCGCGACGCGCGGAGCGCCGGCGCAGGAGCGGCTGCCGCTTCATCGAGCTCGCCCGCGGGTCCAGCTTGCGCGTGGCAAGCCTTGCCGTCATGGCAAAGATTGCCGTTCATGAACGACACGCGCATGGCAAGGATTGCCATCGCGCCGCGCGCCCATCCGACGGACACACCAATAGCACCTTTTCGACGCTTCGCCGGCGCGGGTGCTCCTTGCTCGAGCCGGCTCGCGACCGATCGTCGCGACGCTTCGCCCCGAGATCAGCGGACCGGGAACGGCCAGATCAGCTGTTCCAGCTCGGAGAGCGAGGAGGCCTGGGACTCCCAGCCTTCGATCCTGATCTGGTAGCCGAGGTTGCTGTACCGGTGCAGGAGCGCGAGCGCCATCAGCTTGCGGCGCAGCGCCGGGGTCAGGTCGGCGTCGGCGATCCGGATTCCGCAGGCGACCAGAAAGGCGCGCTGGAGCTCCGCGCTGCCGGCGGCGAGGAAGAGGCACGGGCCCAGCAGGTCGTATTCGGCCGGCCCGAGGCACGCGTCCGCGAAGTCGATCATGCCGGTGACGCGCCACGCCCCGCCCGTCCGGGTCACGAGGAGGTTTTCGGGCGTGTATTCTCCCGTCAGGAGGACGGGAATCACGGACGTCGGCAGGAGAGGGCGGGCCGAGGCCAGGTACGCCGGGATCTGAGCGACCAGGCGCTCGGGCAAGCGCATTCGCCGGTGGCGGCCCTCGCATCCGGCGATCTGGCGCTCCACGAACGCGTCCCAGCCGAGATCGAGGCTCTCCAGCCCGCCGGTGGGCAGCGCGTGAGCGGCCGTCATGATCTCGCCGATGCGGGCGAGCGCCTCGGCGCGCTCCGCCCCGCCGAGCGCGGGCCAGACCTCTTCCAGGGTGCGCCCCGGGAGGCGCGACATCACGAGATACGGCCACCCGTCGAGCTCCCCTTCCCGGAGGATCTCCGGCGTGGCCACGGGGACGTTCCCGTGGACCCGCCCGAGCGCGAGGCGCTCGGCCTCGAACTGGTGCCTCAGGAACGGCGGAAACAGCTTGATGATCTGGCCCGCGTCGTTCGAAACAACGACGTTGGTCCCGCGCTCCAACGCAGCGAGGCCGCTCGCCGCGAGGCCGTGGCGCTCGCACACCGCGCGGATCGCCGGGAGAAAGGCGCCGAGATCGGCGCGGATCCGGTCGAAGCCGGCGGGGTCGTCGAACGGCGGAAACAGGGCCTGGTCGATCGGATCGGCGGTCATCGGATCGGCGGCCAGGGTAACCCGCGCGGGGCCTGCGGGGGAGAGGAAGGCAGACCTGACGACGCCGGCGGCGCTGGCCATCCGAGCGACGTCCTGTATTCTCCCGCGCCGCCCGTGGGAGCCTCGCCGCCGCCATGCCGCTGATCGTCGTCGAGGACCTGCGCAAGGCATACCGGGTCGCCGAGCGCCGCCCCGGCGCGTGGGGCGCGCTGGCCGGGCTCGTGCGCCCGCGTTATCGCGCCGTCGACGCGCTCGCGGGCGTCTCGTTCGCGATCGAGCGGGGCGAGCTCGTCGGGTACATCGGGCCGAACGGCGCCGGCAAATCCACCACGGTGAAGGTCCTCGCCGGCATCCTCGTGCCGGACTCGGGGCGCTGCGAGGTGGACGGCCGCGTCCCGTGGCGCGAGCGCGTCGCGCACGTGCGGCGGCTCGGCGTCGTGTTCGGCCAGCGCACCCAGCTCCTCTGGGACCTGCCGGTGATCGACTCGTTCGAGCTCCTCCGGGACATCTACCGCGTCGGCGCGGCCGACCACGCCCGCGCGCGCGACGAGCTCGTCGCGATGCTCGATCTCGCGCCGCTGCTCGACACGCCGGTGCGCCAGCTCAGCCTCGGCCAGCGCATGCGCTGCGATCTCGCGGCCGCGCTGCTCCACGCGCCCGACCTGCTCTTCCTCGACGAGCCCACGATCGGCCTCGACGCCGTCTCGAAGCTCGCGGTGCGGCGCTTCGTCCAGCGGCTCAACCGCGAGCGCGGCGTCACCGTGATCCTGACGACGCACGACATGGACGACATCGAGGCCCTGTGCTCGCGCGTCGTCCTCATCGCCGGCGGCCGGGTGCTCTCGGACGGCTCGCTCGAGGCGCTCCGCGCGCAGGTCACCGCCGAGCGCTGGCTCATCGTCGACCTGACCGACCCCGCGGCCGAGATCGCCGAGCCGCACGCCGAGGTGATCCGCCGCGAGGGCGACCGCGTGACGCTGCGCTTCGATCCCGCGGCGATCTCGACCGCGGAGCTCGTCGGGCGCGTCACGGCCCGCTACCCCGTGCGCGATCTCCTGGTGCAGAACCCGCCCATCGACGAGATCGTGGCGCGGCTCTACGGCGAGGCGGGCGGCCGGCCGTGAGCGCTCTCCTCGCCTACTGGGCCGTCTTCCGCGCGCGCTTCCGCGCGCGCTTCCGCGCGCTCTTGCAGTACCGCGCCGCGGCCGCGGCCGGGTTCGGCACGCAGCTGTTCTGGGGGCTCATCAAGGTGATGGTGCTCGAGGCGTTCTACGCGAACGCGCCGGGCGCGCGTCCGCCGATGGCCCTCGGCCAGGCCGTCGCGTACACCTGGCTCGGGCAGGCGTTCTTCCAGCTGATGCCGTTCTCGACGAACCCCGACCCCGAGGTGCGCGAGCTGATCCGCACCGGCGCGGTCGGCTACGAGCTCTCGCGCCCGCTCGATCTCCACACCCTCTGGCTCGCCCGCGCGCTCGCCGCGCGCGTCGCGCCGACGGTCCTGCGCGCGGTCCCGATGTTCGCGGTCGCGGTGCCGCTGCTCGGCATGTCGCTGCCGCCGTCGCTCGCGGCCGCGGGCGCGTGGGCGGCGGCCATGGTCTTCGCGGCGGCGCTCGTCGCCGCGTTCGCGACGGCGGTGACGTCGACGATGCTGTGGACCACGTCCGGCGACGGCATCGCGCGGATCGTGCCCTCGCTCGTCCTCATCGCCTCGGGCATGGTCGTGCCGCTGCCGCTGTTCCCGTCGTGGATGCAGCCCTGGCTCGACGCGCTGCCGTTCCGCGGCATGGTCGACGCCCCGTTCCGGCTCTACCTCGGCCACCTGCCGGCCCGGGCGCTCCCGGGCGTCTTGCTGCACCAGGCGCTGTGGACCGTGGCGCTCGGCCGCGCGATGGTGGCGCGCGGCCTGCGGCGGCTCGTGGTGCAGGGCGGCTGAGGGGGCGAGAGGAGCAGGCGAGATGTGGCGCGACGCGACGACGCTTTACCTCCGGCTCGCCGCCGCGTCGCTGCGGGCGCAGATGCAGTATCGCGCCTCGTTCGCGATGTGGTCGGTGGGCCAGTTCGTCATGGTGGGCATCGAGCTGCTCGGCGTGTGGGCGCTGTTCGACCGGTTCGGCGCGGTCCGGGGCTGGCGCTTCGCGGAGGTGGCGCTCCTGTTCGGGCTGGTCAACGTCTCCTTCGCGCTCGCCGAGTCGTTCGGCCGAGGGTTCGACGCCTTCTCGACGGTGGTGCGGTCCGGCGATTTCGACCGCATGCTCCTGCGCCCGCGCTCGACGGCGTTCCAGGTCGCGACGAGCGAGTTCCAGTTCCTGCGCGCCGGGCGGCTCGCCGTCGGCCTCGTGATGCTCCTGTGGGCCGGCGCCGCGCTCGACGTCGGGTGGACGGCGGCCAAGCTCGGGCTGCTCGCCGGCGCCATGGTCGGCGGCGCCTGCGTGTTTTACGGCCTCCTCGTGCTCCAGGCGACGCTGTGCTTCTGGACGGTCGAGTCGCTCGAGATCATGAACACGTTGACCTACGGCGGCACGGAGGCGGCGCAGTACCCGCTGACCCTGTACCGCGACTGGTTCCGGCGCTTCTTCACGTTCGTCGTGCCGCTGGCCTTCGTGAGCTACATCCCCGCGGGCGCGCTGCTCGAGCGCCCCACCGTCCCGGCGCTGCCCGAGGCCGCGCGCTGGGCGTCGCCGCTCGTCGGCCTCGTGTTCCTGCTCGTGTCGCTGCGCATCTGGCGCTTCGGCGAGCGGCGATACCAGTCCACCGGCTCGTAGGCTGGAGCAGCGCGCGGAAGCGCGGAGATTGAACCTCCAAGGCGCGGAGGACGCCAAGGAGAGAATATATATTATATATATCTTTCGGCGTCTCGGCGGCTTTCTATCCGGGTCCTTGTCCCACGCCCGGCCGAGCACCCCGTCAAAAGGGCGGTATCGGCATCGGGGCGCGATCCGGCTCCGGTGCTGTCGGCTCTGGCACGGGAGGCTTCTGGGCGGGATTGAGGACAGCCGTGGGTGATGCTTTGGGTCTGGCCGTCGGCGACGGCCGCCGTGCTCCCGCGGTCGACGGCGGCGTCGCTGTCCGCGCCGTCGTGCCTCCGGAAGCGCCCGCCCCCGACGTCGCCGGGGCGGAGGGGGGCTCGTCAGGGGCCGTCAGCGCGTCGGGCGATGGCGGCGCTCCGGGGGACACGCTCGGCGGCGGCTCGGGCGATATCGGCGGCTCCGTCGGCGTCCAGGCGGCGTTTTGCTCCGGCGCCCGCGCGGCCGCCGAGGCGACCTCCGCGCCCGTCTCGCCCTCGCCGCGCGGGCTGCCCTCTCTCAGGGCGACCGTGACGCCGACGCCGAGGAGCGCCGTCGCGACGCCGAGCGCCAGCATCGCGCGCGTGGGCTTCTGCGGCCTTGCCTCTTGCGCCGTCGCCCCCGCGCCGGTCAGGGTCCCGGGCGTCGCCGCCCGGGGCGCCGCCGGCGGGACGCGGAGCTCCGCCCGCCGCAGCGGTATCGTCCCGCTCCGCCTCGGTCGAGACGAGATCGGTATGCCGGAGCAGGGCGGTTGCAGATCCGGGATCGACGGCGACGCCATGCCCGCGAGCCGGCGGAGCTCGCCGATCATCTCTCCGATCGACTGGAAGCGCTGCGCCCGTTCGCGGGCCAGCGCCCGCGCGAAGAAGGCATCCATCGCCGGCGGCAGGTCGGGCGCGAGCTTGGAGGCGCTCGGCACGGGCGCGACAAGGATGTTGGCGATCACGGCGCCGAGCTGATCCCCCTGGAACGGCAGCTCGCCCGTGACGGCGCAGAAGAGGATGACCCCGAGCGACCAGAGATCGCTGCGCGGGTCCACGTCCTTTTCGCCCCGGACTTGCTCCGGGCTCATGTAGTGAGGGGAGCCGAGCAGCTCGCCGGTGCGCGTCACCTCCTCCGTGAGATGAACGCCGGTCTCCTTGACGATGCCGAAGTCGAGGACCTTCACGACCTCTTCCTGCTCCTCCTCCGCGCGCGCGAGGAACAGGTTGGCCGGCTTGAGATCGCGGTGAACGAGGCCGGCCTCGTGCGCGCGGCGGATCGCCTTGCCGGCCTGGATGAGGATGAGCGTGGCGTCCGCGAGCGAGAGCCGGCCGACGCGCTCGAGCCGCGTGCCCAGGTCCTCGCCCTGGAGCAGCTCCATCACGAGGTACGGGGTGTCGTCGTCGACGCCGTAGTCCTGGACATAGACCACGTGCGGGCTCTTCAGGCTCGCGGCGATCCTGGCTTCGCGCTCGAAGCGGGCCAGGAACGTGGACGACGTCGCAAACGTCGGTGCCATGAACTTGACCGCGACGGGAGATCCCAAGTTGATGTGACGCGCCGCCCACACCGAGCCCATCCCGCCGGCCGAGAGCGGTCGCTCAAGACGGTACTTCCCACCTACGACGGAATCTGGGGCGTAATGCATGCGATGGCGTCCTCCTGGCTGCCGAGGGAGGTGAGATGAGCCTACAGGATAGGAAAGGTGCCGGCCACGATGGGCCGGGAGATGGCGGAACGATCGTGCTTGCGCGCGCCACGTTCCGGGCGACTCCACGCTTCCCATCACCGTGGGTGGCTGGCGATCGCCGGATGTCCCACCGGGCCGCCCGAGGCGGCCGCCTCGACGGCACGCACCCCCGCGACAGGCCCGGAGCGAGATCTGGCGCGCGTCAGTCCCTAACGGTCCATCCTTGCTGGTGAAATTCAGCAATATCTGGCGCAGCGAACGTGCTCTGTCGAGCGCCGGAGCGCGATTGTCCCGCGAGCGCGGGCTGGCCGCCGCCCGCTTCCTTCGCGGACGTGCGCGCCTCGTCGCGATCCCTGCGCTGGCCCGACGGCCCGAGGCGGCGGCGCAGGCGCAGGCGGCTGTCGCGCAGAGGCCGCGCTGGCGCAGCGCAGCACGGCGGGCGCGCTCCCCGGTGCGCCACCGCCGCGGTGGAGATCACGGCGACCGATCCCGGCGCGCCAGCACGAGGACGCCTGCGATGGTCGTTGCGCTCCCCTGGACGACGTCTAATTCCTGCCGGGAGCGCGGGAAGATCCTTTATGACCTCGAGGACCTCGACGCCCACGTTGGCGGCGAGCGGCACACCGCGGTCGTGGACGGCGTCGAGATCCCGATGCAGCACCCGCATTTCGACGTGGAGGCGTCCGGCAACGCGGAGTACGAGCACACCCACACGACGCAGGACGGCTGCGAGATCAAGGCCATGGCCTTCTGACGCATGATGGCCGAGATCGAGGGGTGCGCGCAGTAGCGCCCGGGCCTCGCGCGCGGGCGCGCGACGCCGGCCGGCCCCGGTGAGCCGCGCTGTCGTGCGCCCCTCGCGCCGGGCCGTCGCGCCGGGCTGCCGAGCCGCCAAGAAGGAGGCGCTCGGCGGCGGCGATCACCTCGCGAGCCTCTGTCTTTCCTGTCGGTGAAGTCCCGGTTTCCGGAGGACGACTCTGCTGGATCGCGTCGCTCGCGCCTTGCGGGCGGCCTCGCGCCCATGCTAATCGCATCTCCCACGGGCACGCATCCCCGCGCCTCCGGCGCAGGGGCGACGCCTGGCAGCCGATCGGAGGCGGGCCATGGACAGCGCGATACCGCTCGGGAAGAAGCAGATCATCGACGGCCAGCTGCGGGTCTACTATTACGGCTACTGGATCAAGGCGTACGAGGCGCCGGCCGATACGCTGCTCGCGAAGAAGCGCCTCATCGAGGCGCTGACGCGGCGCCTGTTCAACCATGTCGAGCACGGCATCAACGTGCCGGGAAAGCGGCTGGACGAGGCGCGGCGCGCCTTCGAGTCCGAGGCCGACCCGCAGCGCAAGCGCGTCAAAGGCGCCATGCTCGCCGGCGCGATCTTCAATCGCGCGGCGGACATCTTCACCAAGCTGGTCGAGATCCAGGAGCTCGGCGTCACCATCGAGCCCGACAACGCCCTCATGCGCGAGTGCGGAGAGCACCTCCTCGAGGCGCTGACGCTCGGAAAGATGGTGCTCCACCGCAGCGGGGAGGAGGGGCTCGACGAGCTGTGGGGCGAGCCGTTCAAGGCGTTCTCCTTCCCGGTCGAGGCGTTCTACAACAGCCGGTACGTGAAGATCGCCCAGAGCATGAAGGCCATCGACGGCATCCGCGACGCGATGATCGACACGTTCGGGGGCCTGCCGATGTTCGCCGGGCTCGACCGCCTGGCCTGCGAGCTCGCGCACGCGGCCAAGGTCAAGTGCGAGACGCTGCGCACCGACGCCGAGATCTTCGAGGTCTGGACGTCGTTCGTCGTGTCGGCGGAGCGGCTCGCCGCCTTCCAGCCGCTGCTCGGCGCGGACGCGTCGCCCGCCGAGCGGGAGCAAGCGGCCCGCGGCGTCGAGCTGATCGTCCGCGGCAAGAACGTGATCTCGTACATCACGCGCGCCCGCGTGCCGATGCCCAAGACCACGAGCGAGCTCCTCGACCGGTACGAGCGCTACCGCGCCGCCTACGGGTACGGCGCCGCGCCCGCGTCCGGGCCCGCGCGCAGCGTCGCCTGAGCCCGCCCGGGGCGCGGACGGCTCAGCCCGCCCCGGCCGCCGGGACGAGCTGGATCGCCTTCTCCGGGCAGGCGACGACGCATAGGCCGCACGCCTGGCATTGCGCCGCGTTCGGCGTGAGCGCGGTCTTCCGGCCGTGGACGAGCGACTTGAGCTTGCCGAGGGGCGAGAGCGCCTCGAAATCGGCGCGCTCGATGCGGGCGATCTCGAAGACCTGGTAGGGGCACACCTCGACGCAATCGCCCTTCGCCTCGCACCGGCTCCGGTTCACCACGGGCCGGAAGGCGCCTGGCTCGGCCCGGCATTGCTCGCCCGGCCGGTCCCGGTGCGAGGCCGCGCGCCGCGCCTTCTCCTTGTTCAACGATCCTGCCATGTTCGTGCCTCGACTCGACTCGACTCGCCTCGCCTCGCCGCGCGGCGCTCAAAAGCAGCTCGATCGGGCCTCGAAGCGCGCGGCGTAGTTCGCTCCGAGGTTGCTGTCCCAGAGGCCGTGGGACTCGGCGGCCACCTCGATGTCCCAGGCGTTCATGCGGCCGTACGGATCGTAGGCCCAGAAGAAGAGGGCCTCCTCGACGGCGGTCGGCTCGTTGCAGACCCAGGTGCCGCTCGACGTGGGCGGGAGCGGCGCGCCGCCGCAGAGGCGCTGGCCCGCGCCGTCGGGCGGCGGCGAGCACCACGCGCAGTCGCGGGGCGCGTTGCTGACGAGGACGTAGGCGTCGCCGTGCGCGCCCGCGCTCGCCGGGAGGAAGGCGTCGCTGCCGTTCAGCCGGACATAGAGGTTGATCTCGTGATCGGGATAATAGGCGCGCAGGTAGCCGCGGTAGGCCACCGTCAGCTTGGCGGCGTCGGTCCGCACCGGATCCTGGATGAGCTCGAACGGGCCGGTGTGCACCGTCGTCGTGGGCCCGCAATAATCGTAGCTCGGCGGGTAGTTCGAGGCGGCGCCCTCGCGGGGGACGGCGGAGAGCGCGAGCGCGAGCGGGAGAGCAGCGGCGAGCGTCTTGCGGAACATGCGTGGACCTCCGAGGGCGTGTCGGCGCCGCGGCGGCGCGCAGCACGGGCGCGCGGCCCCGCCGACGGGGCTACCAGCTCCACCCACGCCGGTCAATTCGCCGCGGCCGGCTGGCCGCCGTCGCCGCCGAGCTCGCCGATGGCGAGAGGCAGGAGTCGACCAGGGACATATCGATTGGAGGGGAGCGCGCTCATCGGCGCGCCGCGTCCCATTCGGGGCTGCTCAGGAAATACGTATCGTAGAGCTCCTGCACGTCGCGCAAGGTCTCGGGCGGCTCCTCGCCATGGGCGATACGCGTGAGCTGGCGGAAGTAGTCGAAGCGCTCGACGCCTGGGGTGATGACGATCAAGAGCTCGGCGCTCTTGCCGCGGGCGGCAGCGAACGCGTGGGCGACCCGGGGCGGGACCACGAGGAGGTCGCCTTTGTCGGCCGTCACGATGTCGCTCCCCGAGAGGACCTGCACGGCGCCGTCGAGCACGTAGAACATCTCGGCCGAGCCGTCGTGGCGGTGGGGCCGCGCGCCGTCCGCGTCCTTCGCGAGCGTCACACGCACGGTGGAGAGGGCTCCGCCCGTCGCGCTGCTGTCCGCGAGGAGCTGGATCCTCGCGGTGGGGGCGCCGACGACCTCGGCGTCGGGGCCACGGACGACGACCGAGCGATCGAAGCCACGCTGGATGATCGACATGCCGCCCAGTGAAGCACCCCGGGAGGGAGCGTTCACCTGGAAAGAAGACGCGCGGAGCGCTCCAGCGGGCTGCGGCGTGGAGGGGGCCCCTGCGACGATCGACGCGGGATGAAGCAGGTCGTTCAGGAGATGGACGGGTCGCGCGGGGGAGCGCCTGTCCCCCGGGACGAGCGGCGCTTCACGGGGCGCTCGGGCCGGGCGCGGGGCCGTTTCCTGCGACCATGCACGCCTTGAGGCCCTCCTGCAGGTTGCGCAGCGTGACGATCCGCTCGAGGTCCATGCCGAGCGACACGACGGTCTGCGCCACCGCGGGGCGGATGCCGGTCACCACCACGCGGGCGCCGAGGAGCTCCACCGCGCGCACGATGCGGATCAGGTGATCGGCGGTGCCCGTATCCACGGCGTCGACCGCGGTCAGGTCCAGGATGACGTGGCGCGTCTGGCTGTCGACGATCGCGCCGAGCAGCCGCTCCATCAGCGCGGACGCGCGCTGGCTGTCGAGACCCCCCATGACGGGCACGGTGAGCACGCCGTCCCACACCTGGATGATCGGCGCGACCATCGTGGAGAGCGCCGTCTCCTGCTGCTCGATGAGCTGCAGCTTCTCGCGCAGCGCGAGCTCGGTCCGCTCCCGCTCGGCGACCTCCTTCTTGAGCGTGGCCAGCGCGACGGCGAGATCCGAGCTCGTGGCCCGATCGGTCTCGAGGAGCGCCGCGAGGCGGGTCTCGACGGTCTGGTCGGTCGGACGGACGACGAACTCGTCGTACTCCGCGCCCTTCGTCACGAACGCGGTCTGCTCGGCCCAGCAAGGGACCCCGAACAGGCGCTCGCTGATGCCGGCCAGCTTGCCGGCCGTCATCGAGCTCCCCCAGACGACCCCGAGGGCGCGCTGGTAGATCGACTCCCAGTTGTTGAAGGTGCGATACCGGGCCTCACGGCGCTCGCGGTCGAGCGCGACGAGCTCCCATCGGCCCCAGCCGGCCGGGCTGCAGATCTCGCTGAGCCGAAAGAAGCCCTCCTCGAACGTCGGTTGCGTGTCGATGATGGACCAGTCGCCATCGACGCTCTGCCGTCCCCCGAGCTGGAGACACAGATTGAAGCGCTCGACCCCCACCATCGCCACCATGCCCGACATCAGGCCGGCCACCGAGCTCGGGATCCACATGCTCAGGGTGGGCATTCCGGCCCACAGGTTGATGCCGTCTTTCAGGTTCCATTCGATGTCGAAGCCGGCGATCGTGATTCGGGGGTTTGTCATAGGCTCGCGGTCAGCGTGATGGGGCGCGGAGCCGAGGCGCCGCGTGCGCTGCGACCCCACCCGCCGGTGCTCCTTGCCTCAAGCGCGCCGGAGCGGCAAGCCCGAGCGCAACCGCGCATCGCGTCGGTTCCGGGGCCGTTCCGAGCGCGCGCAGATGTCCTGCCCGGCGCGGGTGGCGGGACCTCGCGGGACCGCAACCCGGGTCGGGGCGGGGGACCGCAGGCCCAGGGGACCGCAACCCGGGTCGAGGCGGGGGACCGCAACCCGGGTCGAGGCGGGGGACCGCAACCCGGGTTGGGGCGGGGGACCGCAACCCGGGTCGGGCCGAGGAACCGCAACCCGGGTCGGGTCGAGAACCGCAACCCGGGTCGGGCCGAGGAACCGCAACCCGCGCGCGGGTACCCCAACCTGCGCCGAAACGCGCCTCACGCGGAGAGCGCCGACGGCGCGGCGTTGTGCGCAGTCCCCCGACACGTCGTTATCTGCTGTCGTGGAATGTTTCCGTTGACGCTGAGGTGCGCGTCTCTGTATCACAGCACCATGAAGTACGCTTCGATTCTCTTGGCGACTCTCTCTATCGGCCTCTCGCCGCTCTCCGCCAGCGCGCTGATCACGCAGCCGAACGGCACCATCATGCCGCGAGACTCGGAGAATGGCGAGGTCCAGCTCTATACGCTGTTCGAACGCCGGGGCGAGGCGATCGACTACCAGGCTGATGGGAACACCGCGCCGTCCACCTTCTCGCCGCTCTGCGGCTTCACGGCGGAGCTCGTGCTCACCCAGACCGGGGCACGCCTCGGGGTCGGCTGGTACAACGTCGACCCCGCCGCCACGGCGCCGCCGTCGCTCGACGACATCCACCCGATCGTCCCCGCCGGCGCCCCCGTCGGCACCATCGTCACCGCCGCGGACATCCGGAGCGATCCCGCCTATGCGGGCGGCCAGATCGGCTTTGCGCTCATCGGCGCGCAGACGCACTACTCCGAGCAGCGGTGGAATGAGGTGTGCACGGGCTGCACCCCGCCCGGCCCCTGGGTCACGGCCGTCATCTACACCTCGGTGGTCACGCCGAACGCGTTCTACGTCGCCTTCGAGGACGGCAGCGTCGGCCCGGACCCCGACGACTTCAACAACGACGGCGACTACAACGACTACGTCTACTTCTTCAGCGGCCTCACCTGCACCGGCGGCGGCGAGCCGTGCGACACCGGGCTGCCCGGCGTGTGCGCCCCAGGGGTGACCCAGTGCGCGGCGGACGGGCTCACCTGCCAGGGGCTCGTGCCCTCGTCGCAGGAGACCTGCGACGGGCTCGACAACGACTGCAACGGCACCGCCGACGAGGGCGATCTCTGCCCCGCGGATCACGTCTGCGATCGGGGCGTGTGCGTGCAGGCGTGCGGCAGGGGCGAGTTCGTGTGCCCGCCGGAGAAGGAGTGCAACGCCGCGGGGTTCTGCGTCGATCCGGCCTGCGCCGACGTCGTCTGCGACGCGGGGCAGGTGTGCGCCGGCGGGCAGTGCCGCGCGGCCTGCGATGGAGTGCAGTGCCCCTTCCCGACGGTGTGCCGGGTCGGCGTCTGTGTCGACCCGTGCAGCAACGTGACCTGCGAGGAAGGCACGGTCTGCGACGGCGGCGTGTGCAAGCCGAGCTGTCCGTGCACGCCGTGCCCGAGCGGGCGCGCGTGCGAGGAGGAGAGCGGGCTTTGCAGGGAGTCGGCCTGCGTCGGCGTCGCGTGCCCGTCCAGCCAGCGCTGCGACGCCGGGGCGTGCGTGGACGCGTGCGCTGGAGCGGTGTGCCCGAGCGGGCAGATCTGCGCCGGCGGCGCCTGCGTGGACGACGCGAGCGCGACCGCGACCAGCGGGCCCACCGGCTCGACGGGCGCGAGCCTGGACTCCGGCGCGGGCGGCGGGGTCGCGGATCCGGCCGGCAGCGGCGGCACGGGCGGCGCCGGCGGCGCCGGGGGCGCCGGGGGCGCCGGCGGGGCCGGCTCGGATGGCGCCGGCGCGGACGGCGGCTGTGGCTGCCTCGTGGCCGGCGCGCAGGGCTCGCGCGGGGCGCCGCTCGCGGCGATCGCGCTGGTGCTGGCCGGCGCGCTCCGCCGGCGGCGCGGCAACGCCTCCGCGAAGGCCGGGCTCGTCCGCCTGTGAACCGCGCGCTCCCTGGCTCGGCTCTCTTCGGCCTGCTCCTGGCCGCCTGCGGCGACGCGGCGCCGCCCGGGAGCGGCGCCGCGGGCGGCTCGCCCGACGCGGTCGGCACGGGCGGCTCGCCCGACGTGGTCGGCGCGGGCGGCGCGGGCGGCGCGGGCGGCGCGGACGCAAGCTCGACCGGCGGTGGCGGAGGCGGCGCGCCGATCGCCTGCGGAGGGAGCGCGGGCGCGACGTGCGGCGAGACGGAATACTGCGAGACGCCCGACGATGCGTGCCCCGGAGAGGCGCAGGGCGTGTGCGCCCCCCGGCCGAGCCGCTGGGACTGTCCCGAGGAATGCGCGGGGGTCTGCGGGTGCGATCAGCGCGTTTATTGCAATGCGTGCATGGCGCACGCGGCCGGGATGAACGTGTCGGCGGACACGTCCTGCGCCAGCGGGGATTACGAGATCGTCTCGCGCGATCGGGTTTATGTGCACCACGCCGATCTGGCGGCGAACCGGTGCCTGACGCTCTATCTCACCTGGCCGACCCAGAGCGATCCGCGCTATGCCGGGGTCGAGCTCCCGGAGCTCTGGGCCTTGCTGGACGTGGCGCTCACCGGCGATATGCGCGATTGCACGGAGCCGCGCACGCCGGGCGCGGAGGGGCGTTATCCCGTGACCGGCGCCACCGGCATCATGTCGTGGGAGACCGAGCCGAACACCGGCATCCCGTGCGTCATCGACATGGACATCGCCGTCACGCTCGACGGGGAGCCCGCGACCGAGCGCTTCCAGGCGAAAGGCGTGATCGTCGACAACACGTGCCTGTAGCGTGCGCCGGGTCGGGCCGCCGGGCCGCTGGCGGGGAGCGAGGCCGCCGCCGCCTGGCCCGGCGCGGGTGTCGCTACTCCGAGATGTCCTGGCTGATGACGACGACCGGCGAGGGCGCCATCGTGTACTCGTCCCCCTCGGCGCTGATGACCAGATCGAAGCTCGTCCTGGAGACGTAAAATTTTACGGCACAGGAGCAGACCTTGCCAATACCCGCGCGGGCCGCGCAGAGACCCGTCAGCGATGGCGGATCGCGGTGCTCGGGACGCCGACGCTGCCGCTGCCGGCAGGGGCCGCCCCGGTCACGGCGCGGGCTTGCGGCCTCCCGTCGGCGCAGCAGGGGCCTCGGCGCCCGCGCCTGCCTCGGCGCCCGCGCCTATCTCGGCCCCCGCGCCGGCTGCGGCCGTCGCGACGCCGGCGGCGATGCCCTCCCAGTGGCTGCCCTTCCACAGGACCTTGCCGCAGCGCTCGCAGCGCCAGAACTCGTCGTAGCGATCCGCCACCACCCCGGGCACCGCGCCGCGCACCGTGTCCTTCGGCGCGGCCGCGAGCGCGCCGCCGCACGCCATGCACCGCGGATCCCGCACGGGCAGCCCGAGCTCGCGCAGCACGAAGCCCGCCTGCTCCATCGGCCGCAGCCCGCGGGGCACGTAGAGCCCGCGCACGGCCGCGGTGCGCAGGGGGCGCCGCTCGAACACCCCCGCGTCGGAGCTCAGCAGCACCCGGCCGGTCTGCTGCGCCAGCCGCACGAGATCGCCGTCGTCGATTCCGTGCTCGAACGTCGCGTCGTACCCCGCGCCGCGCAGCCAGCGCGACAGGCCGCCGAGCATCGCGTCGCACAGGAAGCTCGGCGCCGGCGCCCCGCCCGGAGCCGGCTCCGCGCCCCCCGGGGCCGCATCCGCCCCGCCGCCCGCCTCACCCACGAGCACGCCCCATGTGCTCAGGATGGCGCCGGGCCCGCGGCCGGCAAGGGCGCCGGCCGCGAAATCCCCACGCCCCCCTCGCGCGCTGGTACCGTCGCGGTACGGTCAAGCGATCGTGGAGGAGTCGATGTCGACGAAGAGTGCGAGGTGGCTCGGCGCGGCTGCCGCGCTCGCCGCGCTGGCCAGCGCGCAGCAGGCCTCGGCCTACTGCCGCTCGAACACCTGCAAGGTCTCGGAGCTCTGCCTGCAGGACGACCTGCCGGTCGGCTATTGCAGGCCGCTCCGCTGGACGAGCAGCTGCATCGGATTCAACGTCCAGAAGGACGCGTCGAGCGAGATCTCCTACCAGCAGATCTCCGACGTGCTCGATGCCGCGTTCAGGACATGGCAGGAGGCGCCCTGCGACGGGGGGAGACCCCCCGGCATCCGCGTGCAGAACCTCGGGCCCGCGAGCTGCGGCGCGGTGGAGCTGAACGCGCGGGACGGCAAGACCAGGGTCGTCGATGGGCTCGTGCCGGGCAACGCCAACGTGGTCGTCTTCCGCGACATGGACTGGCTCGCGACCGCCGGGCACAGGTCCGAGATGCTCGCGCTCACGACGGTGCAGTTCGACAAGAACACCGGTGATCTCTGGGGCGCCGACATGGAGATCAACACAAATCTCTACGACTTCACCGTCGAGGACGACTCCGCGGCGCCGAGGGAGGATCTCCTCGCCATCGTCACGCACGAGGCCGGGCATTTCCTGGGCCTCGACCACACCCTGGCCGGTCCGGAGGCGACCATGCACGAACGGTACGACAGGTCGGATCCGATGAACTTCCGGACGCTGCACGCGGACGACGTCGCGGGCATCTGCCAGATCTACCCCCCTCGGGATCTCTCCACGGCGGAGTGCAACCCCATCCCACCTCACGGGTTCTCGCCGGAGTGCGCGGACGACCAGCTGGTCGCCTGCGGCGTGGCGCCGCCCGGCGCCGGCGGCTCGGGGTGGAGCGTCCCGCTCGCCGCCGCCGCGCTCGGCGCCGCCGCCTGGCTCCGCGCCGGCGCGCGCGGCCGGCGCGGGCGGCCCCGGCGGGGGCGCCGCGCCGGCGAGCGCCGCGCGTCGGCCATCCGCTGACGGGCTCTCGGGCGCGCGGCGCTAACCCGACGCGCCGCCGGGGCTGCGGCGGGAGAGCGCGTAGGCGACGCCCCGCTCCAGCGTCCCCTTCGTGACGATCCCCCCGAGATCCGTCGCGGTGCCGACGAGCGCCTGGGCCACGCTCGGCCGGATCCCGGTGATCACGATCTCGGCGCCGAGGAGCCGCACGCTCCGGGCGGCCCGGACCAGCGCGTCGATCACCTCCGCCCCCGCCTCGGGCATGCCGGTGACGTCGAGGAGCGCGATCCTGGCCTGCTGGGCCGAGATCCCGTGGAGGAGCACCTCGATCACCCGATCGGCCCGCTCGCGGGTCATCGTGCCGACGAGCGGCATGACGAGCACGCCGGCGGCGATGGGCAGGAGCGGCGTGGCGATGGACTGGAGCGTCTCCTCGCGGACGCGGAACATCTGCTCCTGGAGCATCAGGCTCTGCTGCTCGGCCCGCACCCGCTCGGTGATGTCCGCCGAGATGCCGCAGACGCCCGTGGCCTTGCCGTCCTCGTCGCGGAGCGCGAACTTCGTGGTGAGGTACACGCGCATGCCGTCGGGCCGCTCCACCTGGTCCTCGAGGGTCATCGGCGCGCTGGCGACGAGCGCCTCGCGGTCCTGCGCCTCGAACTGGTCGGCGATCTCCCGGGGCACGAGATCGTGCGAGCGGAGCCCCAGGACCCCACCCCGGGGCATGCCGAGCGCCGCCTCGAGCTGGCGGTTCGCGACGATGTAGCGGCCCTCGGTGTCGCGCGCGTAGATGAGCAGGGGGGCGTTGTCGATGACGGCCTCCAGCAGCGCGGCGCTCCGGCGCTGCTGCGCCTCGGCCTCCTTGTGCGCCGTGACGTCGCGGGTCAGCGAAACGACGTACCTGACGCCGGCCTCGTCCCGGAGCGGCAGGTACGTCACCTCGAGCCAGCACCGGCGGCTCGCCCCCCCGTCGCCGCTCTCGCCCATCTCGTAGGGGGTCGCCGCGAGCGTGGTCACCTCGCCGGCGATCGCGCGCCGGAACGGCCCGGTGAACCCCCGCGTGACGGCCTCGGGGTCCTGGAGCAGGTTGAACCTGTCCACCACGTGCTCCCGCTGGACCTTGAACCACGCGCAGCAGGCCTCGTTGATCGCGGCCAGCAGCCCGTCGGTGCGGTAGACGAAGACGGGCATCGGCAGCAGCTCGAAGAGCGCCTCGAACGGCACGCGGGGCCCGCTCGCGGACGCCTGCGCGTCGGGCGGCGGCGCGGCGGCGCCGAGCCGGCGCTCCAACTCCTCGATGCGGGCGCGCAGGCGCGCGTTCTCGGCCCTCATCCCCTCGTCTTTCCCCTCCGTGACCATGGTCGTCTCCTTGCCCTACGCTGCCCTGGGGCGCTCCACGCGGAGCTCGGTCCAGGGGGAAGTCAGCTCGGCCAGGGTGCGGTAGGCGAGCGCGGCGGCGCCGACGAAGAACAGCGCGAGCGCCGCCGGGCCGACGCCGATGCCGCCGGCGGGGTCGATGCCGATGCCGTCGGCGAGGCCGAGGTCGCCGAGGACGCTCGCGTGGAACGCGCGGAAGAGGCCGAGGTGCAGCGCCGCGAGCGACGCGCCGAGCGCGAGCGCCCAGGCGCGGTGGAAGCGCGCGCGCCGCGCGTGGTGGGCGATGACCGTCTCCGAGGAGACGGAGAGGTTGCCGTACGTGGGCGCCCGGAGCACCCAGGCCCGCGCGGCGTCGCGGTACCCCTTGCCGGCGGCGCTCGGGTCGATCTCGCGGCGCATCGAGCCGGCGATGTAGATGGCGTCGCCCGGGCGGACCTCGGACACGTAGACGGGCACGCCGTCGCGGCTCGCCGGGACGAAGGTCGTGTCGAGGTTCAGCCGGCCGCACACCGGCTCGACGCGCACCGCGGCGCCCGAGGGGAGCCGGAGCGAGAACGCGCGCGCCCGGGTGCGCCACGCGCCCGGCGCGATCTCGACCGCGATCACCGCGTCGTTCAGCGCGGCGTCCTCGGCGCCGACCTCGCCGCGGAGCAGCGCGAACCCCTCGCGCATCGCCTCGGGCGGGGCCGAAGGGCTCCGCGCGTACGCGGCGACCTGCGAGCGGCGCTGGTGGTGCAGGCAGCGCCGGATGGCGATCGCGACCGCGGTGCCCAGCGCCACCCCGGCGACGCCGTAGACGATGAGGAGACTGGCGACGAACCCCATCGCGTGAGAGTAGACGCGCCGCCCGAGGGCGTCGAGGTGGGCTGTTCGCTGCGCCGGGCGGGCTGCCGGGGCGGGTTGCCGAGGCGGGCTGCTCGCCCACGGCGCCCCCCGACGGCCGCCGTCTCGCCCCGCGGAGGGGAGCCCGAGCTCGCCAGCGTCGAATCGTACCGACCCCAAAGCGGCGGGCCGTGCATCCTTCTGACGAGGCAGCCACAAGTAGAACCGGTCCGTCCAGGCGCTACACCCTTCGGACGAAGCACGGACAGGAACGAAGCTGCTCATGGAAACGAGGTTAATCATGGAATCCGACGCAAACGGCGAACTCTACATCGCCATCATACTCTACGAGTCATGGTCGTCCGATCCATCCTTCAAACCCATGTTTGAAGAGTGTTTTGTGCTCATACGCGCCGACAGCGATGAGCAGGCCCTCGCACGCGCTGAGCAGCACGGCAAAGACAAAGAAACGTGCTACGACAACGTCGCAGGGCAGGATGTTCGCTGGAAGCTGAAGCGAATTGTGGACGTGAGCCGCGTTCTGTCGGATACGATAGGCGACGGCGCGGAGCTATACGCGCGGCACTTCACGAACTACGACGCGTATCATGCGTTTGAGCCGTTGCTCGGCGGTGCTCTCGACTGACCAATAGTTGGCGTCTGGGGGGAGGAAGGAAGATGCGCGCGGTCGTCATTGTCGGCATCGTGATCTCAAGCTTGTTTGGGATACTGACGCCGGTTGCGCCCTTCGCTGGTCCGCCGCTCGCGCTGGCTCAAAGCTGCAACGCGCGGAGAAATCCTCAAGAAACGGCCATGTCGTTCATTGGTCGATGTTGTAAAGGATCGATCCTTCGTGTGTTTCCCTCGCATTTGTTGAGCACGAGGCTCGAGGATATCCGAAAAGGGAAAACGTATGACTACAAGAAAGCTTGGAAGCTGCTGAACGACAACCGTTTCAAGAAGTAGCTTGAACCGACCGCGGGAGGGGTTCGCCAGCCAGCTGGCTGGCGAACAGTCCCCGTGCTGAAAACCCGCAGCGCCGCGCTCGAGGTTTTCAATGTCGCGCGACGCGCGCCTCGGCCCCTCAGGCCGCAGCGGTGCAGGCTTGCTCCGTCCCACTGGACTCGACGGTGTGCTGTTGCCGGGCGCGGGCGGCGTGGCGGGGACGAGTCGGGCTTGTTTTACTCACGCGCCAAATCGTCGATTTTTCGCGGCGACGCTCAGCCGCCGCTCGCTCGCTCCTGTAGAGTAGGGCGGGCCGGGGTCGTTTCGAGGCGGAGCGGCTCGCGGCGGCTCCGCGCCGCGTCGGGGCGCGGAGCCGCCGCCAGCGTCACGGCACGCGGTAGCCGTGGCGCAGGACGGGGAAGAAGCCGAGGTAGAGGTCCGAGCTCCCCGAGACCGCCCCGATGGCCGGCCACTGGATGTCGGTCCGCATGCCGCCGAGCTCGGCGACCTGGCCGCGCAGGAGGTGGCGATAGAAGTGCACGTAATTCACCTCGCCGTTGGAGCCGTCGTAATAGCCGTGCTGATGGCCGCCGTGCAGGCCGTCGATGCCGTTGTAGAAGTGCAGCGCGTTTTCGTTGTAATCCTCGTAGTTGTGCATCACCTCGTGAAGGAACTCGGCGTTCAGGAGGTCCGGCTTCCCCGTGGTGTAGCTGGTCGAAAACCCGACGTTCGTGCCGTCGAACGCCCACACGATGTTGCACACGTCATCGACCCAGGAGCCGTCGGCCCGGTGCTGCGAGAAGAAATACACGATCATGTCGTACTGGCTGGCCAGGTGCGCGGTCCCGGCCTCCGCCAGAAAGCGCGTGGTGTCCCACCCGTCGTGTGTCTGCTCGTAGATCGGCACGTCCTCGATGGTGGGCAGGACCTCGAACTCCCAGGTCGCGAGCCCGTAGGACAGCGGCCGGAACCATCGATCGTTGGTCTCCTCGGCCTGCGCCACGAGCTCATCGACGTCCTCGTCGAAGAGCACGCCCGTGTTCGACGCGTCCGGCCCGCCCAGCGAGGAGACGTAGTTGATGCTGTTCCGGATGGGCAGGATCGCGATGCGCGTCACCTCCTGGATCCCGAGCGGCGCGCTCGCCGTGGCGTTGACGTTCACGGGCGAGGAGCCGACGGTCACGTCCTGCTCGTAGAACGAGCCGGTGTAGTCGGCCGGCGGCAGCTCGCTGCCAATCCCGACGCCGATCGTGTAATCGCCCGGCGGGAGCGAGAGGGTGGTGGGCGTGGTCCGACCGGTGAAGACGTCGTTCACGTACACCTCGCCGGGCGTCGCGCCTTGAGCCGTCACGGTGACGGGCTGGAACGCGGGCCGGTTCGGGGTGCTCACGGAGAACGTCCGATCCCACACGATCCCCTGCCACACGTCCGACCCGTTGCACAGCGTCGCCGGGCACGACTCGCTCACGACGAGCGCGTCGTCCACCCAGAGCTCGACGCCGGCGCTCGCCGGGCCTCCGGTGTTGAGCAGCTGAACGCGGAGATCGTTGGCGCCGCTCCCGAACCAGTCGCTCACGTCGATGCGCTGGCCAAGGTCCGACTCGCCGAAGTGGAACATCCTCCGCTGGATGCCGCCGACCGAGACGGCGATCCGATCGTCGGCGCCCGAGACGCGCAGCTCCACCTTCGAGGGACCGCCAGACGTGCCGCCCACGAAGCGCAGGTTGTCAATCAGGTAGTCGACGGTCGTGTGCGGGACGTTCAGGGCGATCTTGAACGTCAGATCGCTGTAGGTCTGTTGCAGGGCGGTGACGACGTTCGCCGGTACGCTGAACGAGAGCGGTGCGTACGTGCCCGCGGCGAGCCCGGCGAGGCTCACCTGGCCCAGGTAGGCGCTGTGGACGCCGCGGGACGGGATATCGATATAGAGCTGCGCGGTGCCGAAGGCGGGCGAGACCGGCGGCTTCAGGTCGAAGGCGAGGGTCGATGTCACGCCCGACACGGTCGAGAGCGGCGCGGACCGGAGCTCCGCGAAGTTGAAGCTCCGCAGCGCGAGCGCGGAGGCGCCCTGCGAGCTGTCGGCGCTCGCGCTCTTCGTGGCGCCGATCACCGTCCAGTCGGCGGGGCTCTCGAACCCGAGCACCGACGCCGGGGTCGTGAGGGCCTGCCCCACCTGATCGATAAGCTGCTCGTCCGCGTCGGGCGCCTGCGCGCAGGCGCCGAGCACGAGGGCGCATGAGGTCGTTATCATGAAGCTTACACGTCGCATGAAATGATCTCCTTCGTGGGATTGACGGACCGCCGCTCGCCTCCCCCATCTCTGGAGACGGCGAGCCGGACAGCCCCTCGCTGACTCGCCGGCGATGCGTGGATACGTCGCGGGAGCGCGTGCGATGCTTGGCGCGGGAGCCAAGCCGCGCGGCGCGCCCGCCGCGGCGAGCCGGGTGGCAGCGATCGTTACTCCAACGCGCCACGTAGACCGGAGCGGCCGCGGGCGGCCGCATGGCGTCCGCCTCGGCCAGCGATGGTCCGTGGCGCGTCGTTCGATGCTGCTACGCGGTGCGCGCGGGACGGTTTCGCGACCCTCTCACGCGGCTGCGCGATCGTGGCCACGTGGGCCACGCTACCCGGACGCGCCGCGCCTCTGCGCCGCCCTCTGCCGCCACTCCGGCAAGCGGACGACCAAGAGCGCGATCCCCGGGAGCAGCACGATCCCCGCGAAGAGCAGCAGCACCGACGTGAACCGCGCGGCGGACGCCCCCATCGCCGCGTAGGTGGCCGAGATGCCCAGGTTGGCCAGGGCCGTCACCGTGAAGAACGCGCGGAGCGGCATGCGGCCCGCGCCCGCGAAGACGACCGACGCCTCCGAGAGCACCGGTACGCCGCGGAACAGGAGCAGGAACCAGGGCCCGTGCCGCTCGGCGGCGCGCGTGAGCCGCGCGAGCTCCGACGCCCCCACCATCCGCTGCAAGGCCGGCGCCCCCGCCCGCGCGCCGAGCACGTAGCCGAGCCCCGCGCCCGCCATCATGCCCGCCCACGACACGGCCGTTCCGCGCCAGAACCCGAGCAGGCCGCCCGCCGCCGTGCTCACGAAGCTGGATGGCACCGGCAAGACCACATCGCTCGCCAAGAGCCCCCCGAGCACCAGCGCCGCGGCGACGCCGGAGGGCGGCGACGCGAGGAGCGCTCGCGCCGCCGCCTCGATGCGGTCCGCGAAGAAGAAGAAGGGCACGAGGATGGCCAGGAGGAGCACGCAGGAAAAACCGGCCCACCCCAGCCAGGAGCGCCGCGAGCGCGCCGGAGCGCCGGGGAGGTGGGTGCCCCCGGGAGGCGGGGTCGATGCAGGGGAAGGTGGCATGCGGGCTCGGATCCGGTGAGAGATCGGCGCGCCGCGAGGGGCTGGCCGGCCTGCGGCCGAGTATAGGCCTCCGGACCCGAGCGGCATAAGCTCCATGACGCCCGCGGACCGGGGCTCCCCGGCGCCGGGCGATCGCGCTGTTTCGCGCGATCTCGACAGAGCAGGAGAAACTTAGCATGACCGCCCCTGACGACCTGCGCGCCGCCGTCGGCGCCCATGACCTCTACCACCCAAGCCACGCGGCCGATCCGTACCCGTTCTATGCGCAGGCCCGGCGCGGCGCCCCCGTCTTCTTCAATGCGTCGGCGAACAGCTGGTTCGTCACGCGCCCCGAGGACGTCCTGACGGCGCTCCGCGATACGGAGCGCTTCTCGTCGGAGCACATGATGAAGCCGAGGACCCCGCTGGCGCCCGAAGTGGTCGCCCTGCTCGGGGACCCGAACGCCCGGCTGCCGACGATGCTCACCACCGATCCGCCCGATCATACGCGGCTGCGGGGCCTCGTCAGCAAGGGGTTCACGCCTCAGCGGGTCGCCGCGATGGAGCCGCAGCTCCGCGCCATCGCCGACGAGCTGATCGGCGGGTTCGCCGCCGAGGGCCGGGCGGATCTGATCCAGCGGTTCGCGTTCCCGTTCACCGCGTTCGTGATCGGCGACATGCTCGGCATGCCGCGCGCCGACATCGCCCGGCTCAAGCGCTGGTCCGACGACTGGATCCGGCTGGTCTGGAACGCGGAGCCGACGGAGCGGATGGTCGAGGCGGCGAAGGGGCTGCTCGCGTTCCAGCGCTATTTCGCCGAGGTGATCGCGGAGCGCCGGCGGAGCCCGGGCGACGATCTGCTCTCGGCGGTGATCCGGGCGCACCTCGACGACGGCGCGCAGCTCAGCGAGGAGGAGCTGATCGCCCTGCCCATGCAGCTGATCATGGCCGGGCACGAGACGACGCTCCACCTCATCGGCAACGTGCTGGTGCTGCTGCTGGAGCGCCCAGCGCACCTCGCCGCCGTGCGCGAGGATCCGGCGCGGATCGGCGATGTCATCGAGGAGACGCTGCGGCTCGACGGGCCGCTCCTCTGGGTCGGGCGGCACACGACGACGGAGGTCGAGCTGGGCGGGGTGAAGCTGCCGGCGGGCGCGAGCGTCCAGCTCGCGGTCTGCTCGGCCAACCACGACGAGGGCCTCTTCAGCGAGCCGACGGACTTCAACCCCTGCCGGGCGAACGCCGATCGGCACTTCAGCTTCGGCCGGGGCGCCCACTTCTGCCTGGGCGCGCCGCTCGCGCGGCTGGAGGGCCGCGTCGCGATCGAGCAGCTGCTCGCGCGGCTGCCGAACCTGCGCCTCGATCCGGATCACCCGCCGGTGCGGGCCGCGGCGATCGGGTTCCGGGGCTTCGATCACCTGGCCGCGCGCTGGGACGCAACGCCCGTCTGAGAGCCGTTTTCCGTCTCGACGGCGGTGACGCGGTGACCTCAGCCGCTCGGCCGGTCGGCGCTCCGGAGGAGCCGGTACCAGGCGAGCATCCGGGGGAGGCCCTGCTCGAGCGAGGTCGTCGGCGCGTACCCGAGCTCCCTCGACGCCTTGGTGATGTCCGGGCAGCGGCGGTTCGGGTCGCCCACCGGATACCCCTCCGGATAGCCCGCGAGCGCGATGTCGAGCGGCTCGCCGACGGCCTGCTCGACCTTCTTCGCCAGATCGCGCATGGTGATCTCCTCGGCGTCGGAGCCGATGTTGTAGACCTCGCCGGGGCGGCCGAGCAGCAGCACCCGCAGGAAGCCGTTCACCGCGTCGGTCGCATAGCAGAACGTGCGCGTCTGCGCCCCGCCGCGGTGGATCTCGATGGGCCGCCGGTCGAGCGCGGCGTTCAGGAAGCTCGGCAGCACGCGGGAGTCGTCGCGCCGCATCCCCGGGCCGTAGACGTTGAAGGGGCGAACGACCGTGACCGGGACGCCGAACTGGCGGTGATAGACCATCGCGAGGGTCTCGCCGAGGCGCTTCGACTCGTCGTAGCAGGCGCGGAGCCCCGTGGGCGAGACGCGCCCGGGGTAGTCCTCCGGCGTGGGGATGAACGCGGGATCCGGATCGCCGTAGATCTCGCTCGAGCTGAAATACAGCACCGCCTCGGGGCGCGCGCGGCGCGCGAGATCGAGGACGTTGCGGATGCCGTCGACCGCCACCGTAATGGTCTCGAGCGGGTACCGGGCGTAGTACACCGGAGACGCGATGCCGGCGCCGTGAAGGATGAAGTCGGGCCTGATGTCGCGCAGGTACGGCTTCGTCACGTCGTGCGTCTCGAAGACGAGGTTCGGGTCGCCGAGGTCGAAGAAGCCGCTCTCCTTCGTCCCGGTGATGAGGTTGTCGAGCGCGACGATCTGCGCGGGCCGGCGGAACCGGCTGCGGTTGAGCTCCTGGAGGACGCCGACGATGTAGCTCCCGATGAACCCGGCCGCCCCGGTGATGAGCACCGTCTTCCCCTCGAACCGGAGCGCGATGTCGCCGAGCATGCCCGAGAGGCTCCGCAGCTCGTCCTCGATGAGCCGATCCATGTCGCTCGCTCCCTTACCCGATGACGGTCGGAGTTGGAACCGGGACGATGAGCTCGCCGCCGCTTTCCGCGAACGCGCGCTGGCTCTCCATCACGGGCCGCGCGAAGCTCCAGCTGCACGAACCCGCAGCCGGCGCAGCGCGCCACCGAGAGCGGAGAGCGGCGCTCGGCGGCGAACGCCTCCTCGCGGAGGAACGCGTCCGCCGGCGGCTGCTCGCCGAGATCGAGGAACGGCACCAGGTGAGCGCCCTTGCAGAGGCGACAGCCGTGCTTTCCGTCAACATGAGCCCTTCATGGTGCCACGGTCGATAGTTAGGTAGTCACACTAACCAGCGTTGCGGCGCCCCGGCGCGCACGGCGTCCGGCGGCGACTTGACGTACCTCGCGCCCCCCTCGCGTCGGGCGCCGCGCGAGGCATTGTAGTCGGGACGTGCAGATTGCCACGGCGCAGGGCGCCGGCCCGCGAGGAAAGTGCCGACCCGGCCGAGGCGTGGCGCCGCGGGCGCGTGTCGGGCGTGTCCGGCGCCGCGTCTCAGGAATTAACGTTAGAATATAAACGCCACGCCCGAAGCGTGATAAGGAGGCGCCGTGTCCGACCAGCTCAGCTCGGATCTCGCATCGCTCCGGATCCAGCGGGACGTCGATCCCGATCGGCGGAGCCCGCTCCGCACCGCCCTCGTCGCCGTGCTCGCGCTCGCGGCGGTCGCCGGCGCCGCCGTGTTCGTCGCGCCGAGGGCGCAGAGCGCGATCTTCAAGACCGAGGTCGCCACCACCGAGGTCGCGCTGGTCTCGCCGGCGCAGGCCTCGATCTCGGTGACGTCGACCGGGTATGTGGTCCCGCAGGTCGTCTCCCGGGTCGGGGTCAGGATCCCGGGCCGCATCGCCCGGGTGTTTGTGAAGGAAGGCGACGTGGTGAAGGCGGGCGATCCGCTCGTGGAGCTCGAGGACGCCGACCAGCGGAGCCTCGTCGCCGCGGCCCAGGCCAAGGTCGCCGCGGCGCGGGCGCGCGCCGCCGCCTCCCGGGCGAGCATCGCCGAGGTGGAGCAGCAGGTCGCTCGAGAGCGGGCGCTGGTCGAGCGCCAGGTGACCGGCCGCGCCTCGATGGAGGACCTGACCGCGCGCATGAACGCCCTCGCGCAGTCGGCGGCGGCGGCCGACGCCGAGGTCAAGGCCGCCGCCGCCGACGTCGAGAGCCTCCGGGTCACGCTCGCCGAGCGGAAGATCGTCGCGCCGATCAGCGGCACGATCATGACGAAGCCGCCGGAGGTCGGGGAGGTCGTCGGCCTGGAGCTGCCGCGCCTCGTCGAGATCGCCGATTTCACGTCGCTCGTCGTCGAGACCGACGTCCCGGAGACGCGCCTTTACCTCATCGAGCCCGGCAAGCCGTGCGAGGTGGTCCTCGACGCTTATCCGTCGAAGCGCCACCGCTGCACCACGCTGGAGATCGGCAAGCGGGTGAACCGCGCCAAGGCGACCATCCCGGTCAAGGTGAAGTTCGTCGGGGAGGCGAAGGAGGCGCTGCCGGAGATGAGCGCGCGGGTGAGCTTCCTCGCGGAGGCGCTGTCCGAAGAGGCGATGAAGGAGCCGCCGAAGCGGGTCGTCCCGGAGGCCGCGGTGGTCGAGCGGGCCGGCGCCAAGGTGGTGTTCGTGGTCGACCAGGGCCAGACGCGGATGGTGCCGATCCAGGTGGGTGGGCCGGCGCCGGGGGGGCTGGAGCTGCTCGACGGCCCGGCCCCGGGGGCGCGCCTCGTGGTCAGGCCGCCCGCCGACCTCGCGGACGGCCAGAAGATCAAGGAGAAGGGAAAGGGGAGCGAATGACCGAGGGGTATCGCGACGGGAAGCCGAAGCCCATTGTCGAGCTGCAAGGGGTCGGCAAGACCTATTTCCGCGACAAGGAGCCGATCGTGGTGCTCGACGACATCACGCTCGATATCCCGGAGGGGTCGTACGAGGCGCTGATGGGTCCCTCGGGCTCGGGCAAGTCGACGCTCCTGAACCTCATCGCCGGGCTCGATCGCCCGACGCGCGGCACGGCGCGCGTGGCGGGGCAGGAGCTCACGCGGATGAGCGACGGCGAGCTGGCGCGCTTCCGGTCGAGGACGATGGGGTTCATCTTCCAGGCGTACAACCTGATGCCGGTCCTCACCGCGGCCGAGAACGTCGAGCTGCCGCTCCTGCTCACGGGCCTGTCGGCGTCCGAGCGGCGGAAGCGCGCGCAGACGGCGCTGCGCGTGGTCGGGCTGGAGGAGCGGATGGGCCATTATCCGCGGCAGCTCTCCGGCGGCCAGGAGCAGCGGGTGGCGATCGCGCGGGCGATCGTGAACGACCCGACGATCATCGTGGCGGACGAGCCGACCGGCGATCTCGATCGGAAGAGCGCCGACGAGATCCTGACGCTCCTGGAGAAGCTCAACAAGGAGTTCAAGAAGACCATCCTGATGGTCACGCACGATCCGCAGGCCGCCGAGCGCGCCACGGTGACGCGCCGGCTCGACAAGGGGAACCTGTCATGAACCTCGTCTCCGTCGCCGCCAGGAACGTCCTCCGGAACAAGTTCAGGACGCTGCTGACCGTGATCGGCGCGGCGGTGGCGGTGCTCGCGTTCGTGCTCCTCCGGACGGTGCTGACGGCGTGGAACGTCGCCGCCGACTACGCCGCGAAGGACCGGATCGCGACGCGGCACAAGATCTCGTTCATCCTCCCGCTGCCGAAGCGCTACATGACCACGCTCCGCGAGGTCCCCGGCGTGACGGAGGGGACGTTCATGAACTGGTTCGGCGGCAAGGATCCGCGCGACGCGAGCAATTTCTTCGGCTCGATGGCGGTCGAGTCGGCGACCTTCTTCAAGGTCTACGACGAGATGGCGGTCTCGCCCGCGGACATGGAGCGGTGGCAGGGCGATCGCAAGGGCGCCATCGTGGGCGACGTCCTCGCGACGCGGCTCGGCGTGAAGGTGGGCGACACGGTGACGCTGGAGGGGACGATCTACCCCGGGCCGTGGCAGTTCAACATCTCGGGGGTCTACACGACGTCGCGCAGGTCGATGGACCGGTCGCAGTTCATCTTCCATTACGATTATCTGAACGAGTCGATCCCCGAGCGGGATCGCGACCAGATCGGCTGGATGGCCGCGCGGATCGACGATCCGTCGCGGAGCGCGGAGATCAGCGCGGCGATCGACAAGGTCTTCGATGAGAAGGACATCCAGACGGCGACGATGAGCGAGCGGGCGATGAACCTGTCGTTCATGGCGATGATGTCGGCCGTGCTGACGGCGCTGAACGTGGTGTCCGTCATCATCCTCCTCATCATGATGATGATCCTCGGCAACACGATCGCGATGGGCGTCCGGGAGCGGACGCGGGAGTACGGCGTGCTGCGCGCGCTCGGGTTCGAGCCGAAGCACGTGCGGGTCTTCATCGTCGGGGAGGCGGCGACCATCGGGCTGCTGGCGGGGCTCGTGGGGCTCGCGATCGCCTATCCGCTCATCGAGCTCGGGATGGGCCGGTGGCTGGAGGAGAACATGGGCGGCATGTTCCCTTATTTCCGGATCGATCCTCTGACGATGGTGATGGCGGTGCTGCTCTCGATGGGGCTGTCGCTGGTCGCGTCGCTCCTGCCGGCGCACCAAGCCTCGAAGCTCTCGGTCACCGACGCGCTCCGGCGCGTGGCGTGAGCGAGCGACGTCGGAGCCTGTCCAGGACACCTGAAAGCGGGAGAGAGCGCTGATGATCCCCGTCGCTTACAACGTTCGGAATCTGGTGGTGCGCAAGACGACGACCGTCGCGACGGCGGCGGGGCTCGGCCTCGTTGTGTTCGTGTTCGCCTCGGTGCTCATGCTCGCGAACAGCGTGGAGCGCACGCTCGGGCGCACGGCGCGGAGCGACGTCGCGATCGTGATCCGGAAGGGATCGGACGTCGAGATGGCGAGCAGCGTCGAGGAGCAGCAGATCGGCTTGATCCTGGCGAGCGCCGAGGTGGCGAAGCGGCAGGACGGCAAGCCGGACGGGGCGGCGGAGGTCGTGGCGGTGATCCTCCTCGACAAGCTCGGCACGGACGGCGTCTCGAACGTCCAGGTGCGCGGCGTGCCCGATGACGTGCTCGCGTTCCGCTCGCAGGTGAAGATCGTCGAGGGCCGGCCGGCGCAGCCGGGCACGGACGAGGTGATCGTGGGGCAGGCGATCTACCGCCGCTTCAAGGGCCTGTCGATCGGCGAGTCGTTCGACCTCCGCAAGAACCGGCCGGTGAAGGTGGTGGGGGTGTTCTCGGACGGCGGCTCCTCGTCGGAGTCCGAGGTCTGGGCCGATCTGCACACGGCGCGAGCGGCGTTCGGCCGGGAGGGGAGCGTGTCGTCGGTGCGCGCGCGGCTCGCCTCGGAGAGCAAGTTCGACGCGTTCGAGGCGTCGATCGAGCAGAACCGGAGCCTCGGGCTCGAGGTGATGCGCGAGAGCGAGTATTACGAGAAGCAGTCCGAGGGGACGAGCATGTTCATCAAGGGGATGGGCGTGCTCATCGCGGTGTTCTTCTCGATCGGCGCGATGATCGGCGCGATGATCACGATGCACGCGTCGATCGCCAACCGGCAGCGCGAGATAGGCACGCTGCGGGCGCTCGGCTTCTCCCGGCTGAGCATCCTCACGTCGTTCCTGATCGAGTCGGTCCTCCTCGCGCTGATCGGCGGGGCGCTCGGCGTGCTCGCCGCGCTCGGGATGAGGTTCGTGCGGTTCTCGACGATCAATTTCGCGAGCTTCTCGGAGATCGTGTTCACGTTCGAGCCGACGCCGGGGATCCTGATCGCGTCGGTGCTGCTCGCCGTGATGATGGGCGTGCTCGGCGGCTTCTTCCCGGCGCTGCGCGCGGCGCGGATCAGCCCGATCCAGGCGATGCGGGGGTAGCTCGGGCGCGACCCGGGCGGCGGGGCGGCCGGGATTCCAGGCCGCGAGACGATCCTGGGGTACATGCAGGAGCACCCTTTCCTGGCGACCTGAGCGCGGGCGCGTTGCGAGGAGGGGAGAGGGGAGAGCGGGAGAGGGCCGAAGGGGGCGGCAAGGGCGATGTGTGTCGGCCGGGAACGGTGTCCTGGCCGAGGGGGCTCGTGCGCGGGTGGCCGGCGGCGTGCTCTACGTTCGCCCGGGGGGAACGGCATGCCCACGGTCACCAAGGCGATTTACGTGAACTTCGCGGCGGGGAGGAGCGCGGACCGGATGAATCGGCTTTCCTCCCTGGTTCAGCGGACGGAGCTGAACTCCCTGGTCATCGATGTCCGGTCGGATGGAGGAGCGCTCCTCCTGGATCGCGACGAGGCCACCAGGGCGAGGCTGGGAGCGCTTCGCGACGCCGGGATCTACCTCATCGCCCGGCTCGTCGCGTTCAAGGGAGGCCCGCGGGGCTGGTACGATCCAGGGTCGGAGGAGCGATGGCGAGAGATCGCGGAGATCTCGCTCCGTGCGTTCGAGGTCGGTTTCGACGAGGTGAATTACGATTACGTGCGCTATGGCGCGGCGCGCGAGCCGCGGTCGCGGACGCCGATCGAGGAGAGGGCGCCGACGATCCGCGCCTTCTTCGAGTTCCTTCGCGCGGAGGTCGGCGACGCGGCGTCGCGGCCGATCTCGGCGGATCTGTTCGGGATCACGCTCCTCGGGCCGCAGGACGTCGTGGGCCAGCGGCTGGAGGATGCGGTGGAGCTCTTCGATTACGTGATGCCGATGCCGTACCCGTCGCACTGGGGGCCCGGCAGCTTCGGGCTCGCGAACCCTGCCCATCACCCGTACGAGACCGTCCACGCGTCGCTGTCGGCCGGCTGGCGCAGGGTGGCAGATCTGCCGGGGCGGATCGCGCTGCTGCGCAGCTGGGTGCAGGCGTTCGACCTGGACAGCTCGCGTCCGATGCGGCGGTACAAATATACGCCATGGCATGTTCGGGAGCAGATCCGGGCGATCGAGGACGCCGGCTGCGCTGGCTATGCGGCGTGGAATCCCCGCAGCGCGTACGAGGAGAGGGCGTTCCTGCCAGGGGGGCAGCCCGACCCGGGTTGAGGCGAGGCGGGGGCAGAGCGCGTTCCTGCCAGGGGCGCAGCCCGACCCGGGTTGAGGCGAGGCGGGGGCAGAGCGCGTTCCTGCCAGGGGCGCAGCCCGACCCGGGTTGAGGCGAGGCGGGGGCAGCCCGACCCGGGTTGAGGCGAGGAGCGACCCGACCCGGGTTGAGGTAGCCGAGCGACCCGACCCGGGTTGAGGTAGCCGGAGCGACCCGACCCGGGTTGAGGTAGCCCGGGTTGAGGTAGCCCGGGTTGAGGTAGCCCGGGTTGAGGTAGCCCGGGTTGAGGTAGCCCGGGTTGAGGTAGCCCGGGTTGAGGTAGCCCGGGTTGAGGTAGCCCGAGGTAGCCGCGGCCGCGCATCAAATTGGCAAGCATGCTCCGCTGAAGTAATCAAGATAACAACCACAACAGCGGACGCGGCGGACACCTGGCGGTCGCCACCCCCCGCCACCCCCGCCACCTACAGAGCGTGCGAAGTTGTGGTGTGACGACCCCATTCAGCTTGCACAGGCCGACCCAGGGGGGCTCTCGCTGCGGCAGCCCGGGTCGGGTTGCACGGCTTGTGCCCGCCGCCGCCGCAGCCTATCGTGGACGCCGGCGATGCTGCTGGGACAGGACGCACTGAGGAATCTCTGTCGGGCACGCGACCTGCTTTCCGAGGTGCACGACGCGAAGCTGTCGATCGAAGACGTGGCCCGCGAGGTGGCGATCTCTCCCTATCACTTCATCCGGCAGTTCGAGGCCGTGTTCGGCGTGACCCCGCACCAGTATCGCATCCGGCAGCGCCTCGACCTGGCCAAGCAGCTCCTGGCCGCTGGGCGGCACTCCGTGACCGACGTGTGCATGGAGGTAGGATTCTCCAGCCTCGGCAGCTTCAGCGCTCTGTTCGCGCAACGCATCGGCATGCCGCCGTCGGCGTACCAGCGGCGGCTGCGCGCGATGGTCCAGGTGCCGGGGAAGCTCCCGTGGGAGCTCATCCCGGGGTGCCTCAGCCTGATGGGTCGCCTGCCGCCGGAGGCGTTTCGCAGTTTTCGAGAAGCCTGAGCCGGCCGGCCCTGGCAGAGTGGCCCAGAACCGTCAGCTCAGCGAGGCGAACGATGAAGATCAAGCTCAACAGCATCATGGTCGAGGACCAGGACCGAGCGCTGAAGTTCTACACGGAGGTGCTCGGCTTCAAGAAGAAGAACGACTTCCCCGTCGGGGAGTATCGATGGATCACCGTGGTCTCGCCGGACGGCCCCGACGACGTCGAGCTCGTGCTGGAGCCGAACGCCAACCCGGCGGCGAAGACGTTTCAGCAGGCGATGTTCGCCCAGGGCATCCCGCTCACCGCGTTCGAGGTGACCGACCTCCGTGCCGAGTTCGCGCGCCTCAAGGAGCGCCAGGTCGCGTTCACGCAGGAGCCCACGCCGATGGGCCCAGTCATGGTGGCGGTGTTCTCGGACACTTGCGGGAACCTGATCCAGCTCTATCAGCCGCTCTAGCTAACGCCGCTCTCCGGGCGTTCCAGCAGCAGAGCTCGCGGTCCGCCGCCGTTGCCTGGAGCGCGGTTCACGAGGCTCCGTATCCCTGCGTGGGGTTGCGCAGCGCGCCGCAGATCCCTCCGAGCGCCTCTCCCACCCGCGGTGTCCACCCGATGCGGCGCAGCTTGGCCGCATCGAGGGCGGCGTTCATGGCCAGGAAGCCCGCCATGAGCCCGTGCGCGGCCCGGGCCTCGGCGAGGCTCCACGAGCGCACGGGCACCCTGGCGACGTCTCCGATCGCCGAGATGAGGGTCGCCGTCGCCGTAGACCATGGGCACCAACCCACCAACCCGACCCAGGTTGGACCTGGCCCGGGTTGGACCCGACCCGGGTTGAGGTAGCTGGGCACCAACCCGACCCAGGTTGGACCCGACCCGGGTTGAGGTAGCACCAGCACCAGCACGACCCGGGTTGAGGTAGCAGAAGCAGAAGCAGACGGTAGCAAAGCGACGTAACAACAGCAGAGATAGCCGCAGCCAGGATAAATAAGGATGGCGGACACGGATAGCACCATGGCGCCGCCACCCACGGGGCCGAGATAACTCCTTGCAATCACTCGCGGCAAGTGTTGGCACGGCGTTTGTTAGTGCGCCTTCAACCATGAGCCAGCCCCGCGAGGTCACTCCCGGCGCCACGTACATGATCACTCGTCGCGTCCTGCGTCGACATCTGCTCTTCCGCCCCGACGCGGCGATCACTCAGCTCCTGAACTACGCCCTCGCGGTCTCCGCGCGGCGCTATGGCCTCCAGGTCCACGCGCTCTGCGCGATGTCGACGCATCTGCACTTGATCGTGACCGACGTGGCGGGCGTTTTGCCGCGCTTCCTGCAGTTCTTCCATCGCATCGTCGCGCTCGGCACGAAGGTGCTCCGCGCATGGGAAGGACCGGTGTGGGACCATGAGGCCCCGAGCGTGGTACGGCTGCTGACGCGCGCGGCCGTGGTGGAGAAGATCGCGTATATACTCGCGAATCCCGTGGCTGCTGGCCTCGTCCGACATGCGCGTGAGTGGCCGGGCGCCAAGGTGGATATGGATGCGCTCGGCCGCGGCGAGCTGCGCGCCGCGCGCCCCTCTGCGTATCTCGACCCGGACAACCCTCAGTGGCCCGAGGAAATTACGCTCCCGCTCTCGCTGCCGCCGGTCCTTGAACAGGACACCGCGGAGGCCTTCCGCCAAGAGGTCGCCGCCGAGCTCGGGCGACAGGAAGCACAGGCTCATGCGGATCTGCTGCGGCAGGGGCGCCGCTGCCTGGGCGCCGAGCGAGTCAGTAACGTCTCCCCCTACGCGCGTGCTACGAGCTTCGAGGCGCTGCGCGAATGCAATCCTACGTTCGCGGTCGGCCGCGAGCAGGGTGACGCTCGGCGCACCGCTGGTGCTGCTGTGCGGGCGTTTCGCGCGTCGTACCGCGCTGCGCTCGAACGCTGGCGCGCCGGTGTGCGCAGCGTCGTATTCCCGGCCGGGACGTGGTGGATGCGCGTGTTCCACGGTGTCATCGTGCCGGACGTCGTGCTCTCGGCATAGACGCGGTGCACGTGCGCGCGCGGGGAGCGGCCGCATCCTGGATTGGGCCGCCCAGCATCGTCGTCTGGCGACGCGGGTCGTCGCCGTGTCGCGGCGCAGCTGGCAGCCCGGCTCGGGCGACCGGCCACAGGTCGCCCCCTGCACCAGTCCACCGCCGCGATCCGCCTTCTGGTATGCTGGTGATCATGGCCAGCTCGAGGGTCAGGCAAGCGCACGGGAACGAGACCCGCGAGCTCATCGTCTCCACCGCGGAGCGGCTCTTCGCCGAGCAGGGAGTAGCGGCGGTCTCGAATCGTCAGGTGAGCGAGGCCGCAGGGCAGGCGAACAACTTCGCGGTCGGCTATCACTTCGGCACCAAGGCCGACCTCGTGCTCGCCATCGTCCGCCGCCATGCCTCGGCCATCGAGCGACGGCGCGCGGAGATGCTGGCGTCGATCAAGGGCTCGTCCGATCTGCGCGATTGGATCGGATGCCTGGTGCGGCCGCTCACCGAGCACCTCGCCTCGCTGGGCAGCCCGAGCTGGTATGCGCGCTTCATCGCCCAGGCGACGACCGACCCTGCCTTCCGCCGCATCGTGATCGACGAGACGGTCGCCTCGACGTCGATGCAGGAGACCATCGAAGGGCTGATCCGGCTCATGCCGGTCCTCCCGGAGGAGGTGCGCGCGGAGCGCGGCGACATGAGCCGGCAGCTCATCGTGCACATGTGCGCCGAGCGCGAGCGGGCCCTGCAAGCGGGCACCGCCACGCCGCGAGCGACGTGGGAGGCCGCCGCGGTCGGGCTGGTGGACGCCCTCGTCGGGCTGTGGCGTGCCCCGTTCACCCCCACGACGTGATCCACGGAGCTGGCACGACAGCCCAGGAAAGCGAGGGCTCGATACGCGCGCATCGTGCACCTCGCCGCGCACCGCAGAGCAGGCCAGCACCCCCAGCTCGCGCCGAACGTGCTTACCGGCGGCGCGACGGCAACGTGGCCCTGCTCCACGAGGCGCCCCCGGAGGAGCTCCACGCCGCCATCCCGGCGCCGCGATGAGGCTCGAAGCGCGCAAGAACACCCCTCGGCGCGTCAGCGGCCGTCGCCTCCCCGCCGGCGGCCGCGCGGCGCCGCCCGCACCTCCCCGAGCGCCGCGCCGGCAGAGACCGCGGCGCCATTGTTCGGATCTTTGATTCAATGCTGTGAGGAAGATGCAGATTCTCTTGGTTGTCCTACGCGCATACGCTGAACCACGCGGGCCGCGCGAGCGGCTTGTACCGCGGCGGAGGCACTCCGCAGCGCGTACCACCTTTCGTGGAGGCGGACTGTATGCGTGAGGAGACGAGACGGGCAGCATTGCGTGCGGCGGCGAGGGTCGCGCTGGGAGCGCTGGCCTATGGCACCTCGGTCGGCTGCGGCGGGCATATCACCACCGGCGGGCAGTCATCGGATCTGGATCCCGACGAGCATCTCGCGCCGGACGCGCCGGGATCGCCGGAAGCGCCGGACGACGCGGCTCCGGCCGGAGAGGACGCCGGCGACGGCGGGGCAGCGCCGACACCCGAGGAGCCCGCGCCCGGCTGCACGCCCGCGGAAGGCGATCCCGACTGCTCCGAGGCCGTCCAACCGGAGCCGCCCGAGCTCGCGTGCGCCGAGCCGGCGAGCCTCGACGACGCGGAGGCCCGCCCTCGCGCGGAGCTCGAGTGCTGTCTCGGCTACACGGCAGAGCGCGCGCCCGACCCCGGGGCGGGCCTCTCCGAGCAGGACCTGGCCGCCCTCGCGGAAGACGCCTCCTTCGTGAACTGCTGCACGGCGTTGATCGTGGGCGTGGGCGCCCGCGCCATCTCGTACCGAGAGGCCGAGCCGGTCCGCAGCGTCTGCTGCTTCAGCGGCGTGGTCGCGCCCGAGCAGGAGCTCTATACCCAGACGTTCTGCACGCCGTGGGGCCCCCCGGTCCCGCCGGCGCTCGACGCCGACGCCGCGCCGGAGGTCGCATGAACGCCTCGCTGCTCGACGTCCGCGGCGAGGCGCGCGCCCGGGCCTTCGACGTGAGCGGGTATCCGGCGGCGCTGTTCCCCTCGGCGATCCGCACCTGGCGCGCGCGGATGGTGAACGAGCACGCGTCGTCGGCGGTGTTCGAGGCGCTCGCGCGTCAGCTCGCCGAGGCGGGCTTCCCGCCGGAGCTCGCCGACGCGTGCCGGGGCTTCGCCGCCGAGGAGCGCCGGCACGGGATCCTCTGCGGCGCCGTGGTGGAGGCCCTCGGCGGGACCGCGACCGCGAGCGTCCCGGAGCGACCGGAGTTCCCCCTGCACCGCGACGCGCCCCCCCGCGCCGCCGTGCTCCGCAACGTGATCCACATCTGCTGCATGAGCGAGACCGTGGCCGTGGCCTTGATCGGCGCCGAGCGGCTGGAGATGCCGCCCGGGCCGCTGCTCGAGCTGCTGACGCGCATCTACGCCGACGAGGTCGGGCACGCCCGCTTCGGCTGGCGCCTGCTCGAGCAGGTCGCGCCCGAGCTCTCCGCGGCGGAGCGGACGGCGGTCGAGCGATACCTCCCCGTCGCGTTCCGGCACCTCGTGCAGCACGAGCACGCGCACTTGCCGCCTCACGACGCTCCGCCGCAAGGCGAGCAGCTCGGGCTGTGCAGCGGCCTGAATGCGCGCGTGTTGCTCGACGAGACCATCGAGGAGGTCATCCGCCCCGGGCTCCGGCGCTACTTCGATTGCTGACCGCCCCCGGAAACCCCTCCTCATCGCAGGGATCCCCCCGGGTGACCCTCGCCGATCACCCGCGCTTCGGCCGCTTGCCGCGGGCCGCGGGCGCCTCGGTCTCCGCGGGCGCCAGGGTCTGCCGCGCCAGCTCGCGCGCGTAGGTGAGGCGGTCGGCCGGCGAGCCGAGCGCGCTCAGCCCCTCGTAGAGCCCCGCGAAGAACGCCGGGAAGAAGACCGCCGAGAGCGCGGCCACCACGCGGCGCGCCGCCGCCCGCTCCTCCAGCCCAGGCACCGCCGCCCGGACGAGATCGCGCAGGCGCGCCACCACCGGCGCGAAGAGCCTCGGGAAAGGACCGCTGTAGTCGTCGGCGTGAAACGCGTCGTGCAGGTGGGCCCGGCTCAGGTTCGGGTAGCGCAGGCAGCCCTCGAGGAGGTAGCCGAGCAGCCCGCTGAGCGCGTCCATCGGATCGTCGGGCATCCGGGCGAGGAACTCCTCGGTGTCCTCGAGCATGTGGCGAATCGACCCCTCGAGCGCCGCCGCGAGCAGCGCCTCCTTGGACCGGAAGTAGTAGTTCACCGCGGCGATGTTCACCTCCGCCGCGGCCGCGATCCTCCGCACCGTCGCCTGCCCGATGCCGTGCTTCTCGATCTGATCGATCGCGGCGACCACGAGCCGCTGGCGTGGATCGTCCGCGTGGGCAGGGCGGTCTCGGTCGCTCATACGCTTGTTTGAAACGCACCTTGACAACACTCCGCGCCGATGTCAATCACGTTAAACGTGTGTTTGAGTCGATTGATTTTTTTTCAGGCGCCGGAGATGCATCGATGATCGATCGACGGAGGTTCCTCACCCATACAGCGGTCGCGGGCAGCGGGTGATGCGATGAGGCCGGCCGATCGTGCCGCCGCGCGCTCCGCGGAGCAGCTTCGAGGAGGCACCTGCCGCCGGATCGCGCGGATCTCGCGGCTCTTCGCCCTCGCGGCGCTCCTGTGGGCCCTCGCGCCGGGCGCTGCCTGGGCCCAGCTCCCCGACCTCGCGGACCTGAGCGCGCAGTACATGCCGGGCGCCGCGCTCGAGGACCCACGCCCGACGCGGGCGCAGGTCACGTCGTACGAGGTGGGCGTCAACGTGCCCCTCCCTCTCGGAGAGAAGACGTTCCTGATCCCGGGGGCGGTGTACCACGTCGAAGCGGTCTCCTACGCCGACGCCTTGCCCGGCTTCGACCAGCTCCGGGCCTTTCACTCCGTCGATGTCCCCGTGCTGTTCGTCCAGCTGCTCCCCCGCGACTGGTCGCTCTCGCTGCGCGTCGCGCCGGGGCTCGCGGGCGACTTCGAGGGCCTCGACGGCGGGCTCGCCCGCATCAGCGCGCTCGGGCTCGTGACCCACGCGCTCTCGGAGCGGCTCGTGCTCGGGGGTGGAGCGCTCGCGTCGTTCAGCTTTGGCACGCTCCTCCCGCTGCCAGCCGCCTATGTCGACTGGACACCGACTCCGTACTTCCGCCTCGAGGCCTTCCTTCCTGGCTTCGCGGCGGCGAAGCTCCTGTTCTCGGATCGCGTCGAGATCGGCCTGCGCGCGGACCTGGCGGGGAACGCCTACGCGGTGCGCGACGCGCGCGTCGCGGGCGCCTGGCCCTGCGCCGCCCAGCCGGCCGACGACCCGGCGACCGAGCCGGACGAGCGGGTGGCGCGGCCCGATCGGTGCGTCGATCACATCGCCTATTCGGTCGCCACCGCGGGCGTGACGCTCGGCGTGCGCGCCTTCGGGACGGTGTGGCTGACCGCCCACGCGGGCCACAGCCTGTTCCGTCGCTTCGAGCCGATGAACGCCGACGACGACGGCATCCCCGGAGAGGGGCAGAGCATGCCGAACGTGCTCTTCTTCCGCGCCGGCGCGACGTGGCGTATCCCGAGGAGCTGAGGCGCGACGCCGCGGCGTGGGGGCGACGCGCACACCAGGCGCCCCCGGCGCCGGACCGTTGATGGCGGCTCGACCCCGGTGCATCCTCCGCCTCATGCGCCCGGGAGAGGTCATCGACAGCCGCTTCGAGATCGAGCGCGTCGCGGCCTCCGGCGGGATGGGGACGATCTACCGCGCCCTCGACCGGACCACCGGGGCGCCGGTCGCGCTGAAGCTCCTCGGCCAGCCCGACCGGAGCGCCTCCCACCGCTTCGAGCACGAGGCCCGCATCCTCGCCGAGCTCGATCACCCGAGGATCGTCCGCCACGTGGCCCACGGCGTCACCCCCGACGAGGTGCCGTACCTCGCCATGGAGTGGCTCGAAGGCGAGAGCCTCGCGCAGCGCCTCGCCCGGCAGAAGCTCGACCTCGAGGAGAGCGTCGCGGTGCTCCGCGCGACCGCCGAGGCGCTCGGGGCGGCGCACGCGCGGGGCATCGTCCACCGCGACATCAAGCCGGGCAACCTCCTGCTCGTCGGCGGCGAGGTCGCCGGCCTCAAGGTGCTCGACTTCGGCATCGCCCGGACGAAGCGCACCCTCGGCGCGCTGACGCGCACCGGCTCGGTGATGGGAACGCCGGGCTACATGGCCCCCGAGCAGGCCACCGGCGACCGCGACCGCCTCGACGCGCGGGCCGACATCTTCTCGCTCGGCGCCGTGGTCTTCGAGTGCCTCACGGGCAGGCCGGCGTTCCAGGGCCAGCACGTGATGGCCCTCCTCGCCAAGCTCCTCATGGAAGACCCGCCGCGCGTGCGGCACCTCCGCCCCGAGCTGCCGCAGGAGCTCGACGACTTCGTCGCCCGCATGCTCGCGAAGGACCCGGAGCAGCGGCCGCGCGACGGCTCGGCCGTGCTCGAGGCGCTCGACGCCCTCGAGCGCGACCCGAGCAGCGGCCTGGCCGCGCCGCCCGTGCTGTACGAGGCGATCACCACGGGCGAGCTCCGGCTGCTCTCGATGGTGGCCGCGAAGGAGCTGCACCCCGCCTCGTCCGACGGCTCGGCCAGCACCCTCGTCGCCGCCATGCCAGGAGACCTCACGCGCAAGCTCCACACGAGCGCGCAGCCGTTCGGCGCGCGCGTGGACGCGCTCGCCGACGGGACCATCGTGCTCTCGATCGCCGGCGTGGGCGACGCGGTCGAGCAGGCCGCGCGCGCGGCGCGGTGCGCCCTGAAGCTCGGACAGATCTTGCCCGACGCCTCGGTCGTGCTCGCGACCGGCCGCGCCGAGCACACCGGCAGCCTCCCGGTCGGGCCCGTCATGGACCGCGCGGCCTCGCTCCTCGCCCTCGCCGAGCTCGAGGCGCGGGCGCGTCCGGAACGGAAGCCCGATCCCGTGCGGATCGACGACGTCACCCGGGCGTTGCTCGACGCGCGCTTCGAGATCGAGGCGGCGCGGTCCGGCACGTTCTTCCTGCTGCACGAGCGGGAAGTCGGCCGGTCGGCGCGGACGCTCCTCGGCAAGCCGAGCCCCTACGTCGGCCGCGACCGGGAGCTCCGGAACCTGCGCGAGCTCCTGGAGGACAGCTTCAGCGGGCCCGAGCCCCGCGCCATCCTGATCACCGGGCCGCCGGGGATCGGCAAGTCCCGCCTGCGCCACGAGCTCATCGAGGTCCTGCGGGAGCGGCACCCCGAGATCACCGTCGCGGTCGGCCGCGGCGACTCGCTGAGCGCGGGGTCGCCGTTCTCGCTGCTCGGCTCCGCGCTCCGGGGCGCGGCCGGGATCACCGGGGGCGAGCCCGCGCCGGCGCAGCGCGAGCGGCTCCTCTCGCTGGTCGCGCGCGCCCCGGCGCTCGGGCCGGGCGACAGGACGCGGATCGCCGCCTTCCTCGGCGAGATCGTGGGCACGCCGTTCCCGAGCGAGGCCGACCCGAGGTTCCAGGAGGCGCGGCAGAGCCCGGCCCTGATGGCCGACCAGATCCCGCTCGCCTACCTCGACTTCATGGAGGCGGCGTGCGCGGCGGGGCCGTACCTGCTCGTGCTCGAGGACATCCAGTGGGGCGACGCGGCGTCGCTCAAGCTGATCGCGCGCGTCCTCCGGGAGCTCCGCGACCGGCCGTTCGCGGTGCTCTACGTGGCGCGCGTCGAGGTGCGCAAGGTCTTCCCCATCCTCTGGGAGGGCAGCGAGGTCCACGAGATGACGCTCGGCGCGCTCCCGCGCCGCGCCGCCGAGGAGCTCGTGCGGCAGATGCTCGGCGACGGCCTCCCGCCCGCGGAGGTCGCGCGCCTCGTCGAGCGCGCGAGCGGCAACGCCTTCTACCTCGAGGAGCTCATCCGGGCGGTCGCGGAGGGGCGCGCGGACCGGCTGCCGGAGACGATCCTGGGCATGGTGGAGGCGCGGCTCGAGGCGATCCCCCCGGAGGCGAGGCGGCTGCTCCGGGCGGCGAGCGTCTTCGGCGAGACGTTCTGGAAGCAGGGGGCGCTCGCCCTCCTGGGCGACGCCGGCGGCTCGACCCTCGCGGTGGACTGGTTGCCCTGGATGCTCCAGCGCGAGCTCCTCGAGCGGCGCGAGCAGAGCCGCTTCTCGGACCAGGAGGAGTACGCGTTCCGGCACGCGCTCATCCGCGACGGCTGCTACGCGATGCTCCCGGACCACGATCGCGCGCTCGGCCACAGGCTCGCGGCCGAGTGGCTCCTCCAGGCGGGGGAGCACGACGCCAAGGTGCTCGCCGAGCACTTCGAGCGGGGCGGCGAGCCGCGGCTGGCCGTGGAGTTCTACCTGCACGCGGCCGAGCAGGCGCTCGCCGGGAGCGACTCGGCCGCGGCGCGCGCGCTGGCGGAGCGGGGGCTCGCCCTGGGCGCGGAGCGGGACGTCGAGGCGGCGCTCCGCGGCATCCGCGAGGGGGCGACCAGCACGCTCCGCAAGGGCGGCGCCGCCCTCTCGTCCAGCTCGTGAGCGCTCAGGGCGACCGCTTCCGCGGCCGCGGGATTCCGTACGCGTCGATGCGGTTGATCAGCGTGCGCAGCGAGATGCCGAGGAGCTTCGCGGCGCGCGTCTGGTTGCCGGCGGACTGCTCGAGCGCCTCCAGGACGCGCTGGCGATCGACGGCCCTCATCTCGAGCCGCAGCCTCTCCATCTCCTCGGAGTGCGGCGTCGGCGTGGGGGGCTCCGCGGGGGATCCGGCGCCCTCGGCGCCCTCGCCCGGCGGCCCCCCGCGCGCCCGGGCGGCATCCCCGGCCGACGGCGGAGGAGCCGGCGGCGGCGTGGAGCCCCTCGGCGGCGGCGTGGAGCCCCGCGACGGCGGCGCGGGGCCGGCCGGCGGCGGTGGGGGAGCCGGCGGCGGCGTGGAGCCCCTCGACGGCGGCGCGGCGCTGCTCAGCGGCGCCGGTCCGCTCAGCGGCGGCGCGGAGCCGCTGCGCGGGCCCGCGCCCCCGCTCGCCAGGTGCGGCGGCAGATCGGCGGGCTCGACCGAATCCCCCGCGCACAGGACCGCCGCGCGCTCGATCACGTTGCGCAGCTCGCGCACGTTCCCCGGCCAGGCGTACGCCTCGAGGACGGCGAGCGCCTCCGGCGAGAGGCGGGGCGCGCTGCGCTGCTCCAGCTGCCGGCACGCCTCCTCGAGGAACCTGTCGGCGAGCGGGCCGATCTCGGCGACCCGCTCGCGCAGCGGCGGGACGACCAGCGAGATGCCGTTCAGCCGGAAGTAGAGGTCCTGCCGGAAGGCGCCGCGCGCGACCTCCGCCTCGAGATCGCGGTTGGTCGCCGCCACGAAGCGGAGATCGATCCGCCGGGGCGTGCGGCCTCCGATGCGGAGCACCTTCCGGTCCTCGAGGACGCGGAGCAGCTTCGCCTGGAAGGCGAGCGGCAGCTCGCCGATCTCGTCCAGGAAGAGCGTTCCGCCGTGGGCCGACTCGAGGAGCCCCGGGCGCGCCTGGCTCGCGCCCGTGAAGGCGCTCTTCTCGTGGCCGAAGAGCTCGCTCTCGAGGAGCGACGGCGGCAGCGCGGCGCAGTTCAGCTCGACGTAGGGGCCGCTGGCCCGCGGCGAGCGCGCGTGGAGGGTCCGGGCGAGCACCTCCTTGCCGACCCCCGTCTCGCCGAGGATGAGCACGCTGATGAGGCTCCGCGCGGCGCGGGCGGCCTGCTCGTACAGCGCGAGCATGGCCGGAGCCCGCACCACGACGCCCGCGGGCGCGCAGCAGTCGGGCGCCGCGGCGGCTTCCGCGGGCGCGCGGCCGACGACGATGGTCGTCGCGCCCAGGTTGAAGCGCTCGCCGATGCCGATCTCGGCGCTGTCCCGCGACAGGCGGCGCAGCCGGTGGGTCCGCGCCGTCATCCCCGGGAGCTGCTGCTCGCCGACGAAGGTGCCGTTGGCGCTCCCGAGATCCTCGATCCGGAGCGGCGGGCCGACGTGGAGGACGGCGTGCCGGCGCGAGACCGAGCGGTCCTCGATGCGCACGTCGCACCCCTCGTCGCGGCCGAGGACGACGCAGCCGCGGGGCGGCAGGGGGGCGAAGGCGATCGTGCTGCCCGCCACGATCGCGAGCCGGAAGGTCGCGCAGGAGCCCCGCGCATCGCCGCCGGGAAAACCTTCGTCCACGAACACATCCTACGCGGGGCCGCGCACCGAGCTGCACGAAGATCTGCACGAATCATGCAAATCCGTGCAGATCGTTCGGATCGTGCAGGCGGATGCACGACCCGCGCGCCGGTCGCCGGAGCGAACGGGCGCCACCGCCGCAAATTGCTGGGTTCGTCGCCCGGCACGCGTCCTGCTCTTCGCTCAGCGACCGCTGAGAGCGGCGATGGCGACCTCGATCCACAGCGCGCGGAGCGCCTCCGAGCGGCCTCTGCGGCGGCGCGGCTCGGCCCCCGCGGATCGCGGTTCGCCACCCCACGGATCAGGAGCGATCATGTGCACTGAGCATGGATCTTTGAATCGCAGGCGTCTTCTCCAGGGGCTGGGCCGCACGGCGGCGGTGGCTGCGCTCGCGCCATCGGTCCTGTCGGCCCGGGTGGCCGAGGCGCACGCGCCGATGCATGCGCCGATCTACGACAGGCTCGTTCACGGGCGGCCCGAGGGCGTGGGCCTGAGCTCGGAGCGCATCGAGGACGTCTTTGCGCGAATCCAGCGCCGCGTGAACGACGGTCTCTTCCCGGGCGCGGTCGCCCTGATTGCGCGGCGGGGGAGGATCGTGGGGCACCGGGCGTTCGGCACCCGGGTCCGCGGCGCGCGCGAGCCGGTCACGCTCGACACGCTGTTCGACCTGCTCTCGATCACGAAGGTCCTGGCGACGGCCACGTCGGCGCTGATCCTCGTGGAGGACGGCGTCCTGCGGCTGCACGATCGGGTCGCCGACTTCGTGCCGGGATTCGCGGCCAACGGCAAGCGCCGCATCACCGTGCGGGACATGCTCCGGTACGTGGCCGGCCTGCCGATGGACGCCCCGTTCATGGAGGATCCAGACGACGAGCGCGTCTGGCGGCGGATGGCCGAGTCGCCGCTCGAGTACGTGCCCGGCACGCAGGTGCTCTACAGCGATCTCACCTACCGGCTCCTCGGGCGGGTGATCGAGGCCGCCGCGGGCGTGGATCTCGACACCTTCGCGAAGGAGCGCATCTGGGGCCCGCTCGGCATGCGCGACACGACGTTCAACCCGCCGGCGTCGCTGATCCGGCGGACCGCGGCCACGGGCTACTCCGAGATCAGGGGCCGGTGGGTCCGCGGCGAGGTGCAGGACGAGCAGGATTATGCGCTCGGCGGCATCGTCGGCTGCGACGGCGTCTTCTCGACGGCGATCGACATGGCGGTCTTCTGCCAGATGATGCTGAACGGCGGCAGGTACGGCGGCGTCCGCATCCTGAGCGGCCAGGCCGCCGCGGCGATGGTGAGCAACCAGACGCCCGAGGTCTCGGCGGTGGAGACCGATGTGTCCCCGCTGTCCAACCTGCTGTCGACGCCCAAGGGCTATGGCTGGGAGCTCGCGACGCGTCGCTTCTCCAGCGGCGGGATGCGCCTATCGAGGGGCTCTTACGGGAAGGCGGGCGGCGCGGGGACCTTCATGTGGATCGACCGCAGCCGCGAGCTGTTCGGGATCCTGCTCACCAACCACGGCCTGCCGAACCCGTTCGACGAGATCGGGTGGAGCCGGATGCTCGACGCGGTCGGGACCGGGGAGTTCTTCGACGGGATCATCCAGGCGGTCATCGACGAGTGAGGGGCGCGGGAGCCCTCGCGGTGACCCGTCCAGCGCGCTCTCCACCTGGGCCGGGTCGCGGGCGCCCTGTCCCGGGCGAGCTTCAAGGCTCATCGGTGGAGAGCTCGAACAACCCGCCTTCGATTCGGCGCCGGGACGCGCATCGATTCTCCCGCTGCGACCGTCTCCCGTGGCGGCCGCGCGCCATCGCCGCCGCCGCGACGAGCGACGTGATCCCCACGACGCCCGCGAGCGTGAGCACCGAGGGCTGCAGCCGCCGATCCAGGAGCTGCAGCAGGAAGGCGACCAACGGCGACAGGGACGTGATGAGAGAGGCCGTGATCGGTTCGGTGTGCTCGATGCCGAGCTGGATGAGGTACAGCGGCAGCGCGACCCCGATCCCCGTGATGACGGTGGCCGGGAGGAGCGCCGCGGCGAGCGAGGCCATCTCGCTCGTACCCGCGATGGTCCAGGTCACGGCGATCGTAAGGAAGAATCGGATCGCCAGCACCGATTCCGGGCTCTGCCCGGCGTCGCTGAGCCGCTTCGAGTAGATGACGCTGATCGTCGAGGCCAGGCCGCAGGTCAAGGTCAGGAGGACACCGATGGCGGCGTTGCCTGCGCCGACGTGACCGACGCCGCTCCGTCCGGTGAACGTCCCCCAGACCAGCAAGGCGATAAAGGCGCAGATGCCGAGCGAGGCGACCATCTCGGTGACCAGCACCGAGCCCCTCCGACGCAGCAGCGCGCCCAGCAGCACCGTGAGTGCCGGCCCGATCGCGAGGCTGACCACGTTCACCACGGCCGGCTCCAGATGCTTCAAGGCGACGAGCATAGAAAGCCAACTTGCCGCCGTCGACAGGTTGATCGCGGCGACGTCGCGGCGGCGGGTGCGCAGCGGGAGACAGGCGGCGGCCGCGCCTCGACGAGCGATGAGCCCGCCGAGGAAGAGCGCGGCGACCAGCGTGAAGGAGATCGCAGCCACGAGGATCGGGCTGAGCGCCTGCAGTCGGTTCCCGGCATAGATCTCCAGCGCGGCGGAGAACGCCGCGAAGAGGAGCAGCGGGGTCACCCCGCGAGCGATGGGAGGCGCGCGCCTGGAGACCATCGATTCACCGGCCTTGCCGCCGTGCGATCGTCGTCGGCTTCGAATCTGCGTCCCATGTGCTTCGAGTCGTCATGCGACCTCGCTGTAGCTGTCGAACATGCCGTAGGCCTCGTCCAGGAGCACCGCCATGCCCCGCTCGCCGATCTCGATGCCGAAATGGATCTCCTCCTCCGAGCCGCCTTCGAGCGCCTCCACGGCGCGGTAGAGATCGTTCACGTGCTCTTCGTCGACAGCGATATGCATATCGCCACGGCCCGATGGTCGAGCTCCGGTGTGAGGCGGCCCTGAGCAGGCCTCATGCCAAGGGCCCGATCGTCGAACGGCGCGAGAAGAGGCTGCGGTGCAGGCTCCCGAGGCCCCGGCGACGCTGGTCGGCGCGCAGTCCGTTGCTCGAATGAGCAAGAGCGCATTGCCTCGTCAGCCCCCGCCTCGTCGCTGGCGCCGAGGCTGCGTGGCTCCCCTGGCCCCGGCCGTCAGGCGATGCGCGCCGCGCCGCGCCTTCCGGCGGCCGGGCGGAGGCCGCCTGTCGTCAGCTCGTGCAGGACTCCCGCCAAGGACGAGTACGTCGACAGATCGCCGAGCTCCACGTCCACGAGGCTCCTGGCGATCTCGGGGCGCATGCCGACCAGGATGACGCGCGCGCCGAGCAGGGCGACCGCGCGGCTGGTCTGGCCCAGCGCGTGGGCGACCTGCGCGTCCACGGCCGGCACGCCGGTGATGTCGAGCAGCACGAAGCGCGCTTCATGTCGACCCACGCCCTCGGTCACGGCCGTGAGCACCTGCAGGGCGCGGTCCCGGTCGATCGCGCCGACCAGCGGCACGAGCAGCACGCCGGGCAGGAGCGGGATGAGCGGGCAGCCGAGCTCGCGGACCGCGTCCGAGAGCGTGCGCTCGGTCGCGTAGGCGGTCTGCAGCTCCTCGTTCTTCGCCGAGAGCGACTGGACGAGCTCGTTGCGCTCGAGGGCCGCGGCGAGCAGCGACGCCCAGATCCCGACCGTGCCCTCATCGCCGGTCAGCTCGCGGAGGGTCGGCCCCATGAGCGCCAGGATCCCCCAGTCGCGTCGGGCGGTGCGGATCGGCAAAAGGAGCATCATGAGCTCACCGCTCGCGACCGAGGGCGGCAGCAGATCCGCAGGCGGAAACGCCTCCAGGCGGCAGCGGTCGCCGATCGGGGGCGTCGCGCTGCCGTCGCGACTGTAGGCGCCGGCGATGACCAGCGTCGTCGCGTCCTCGTGGAGCGCGAGGCAGCCCCAGAGCGCGGTCGTCTTTGCAAGCCAGGAGAGCGAGAGGGATTCCTGCTGCGAGCCGCTGAGCAGCGACAGGCCCACCTCGTAATTGGACCTCACGAGCATCCCGAGCTGCGCCACGGCGTCCGTCTCGACCGTGAGCCGAGCCCGGGCGATCGAGAGATGCGCGCTGTCCAGGAACGCCGCGACCCGCTGCGCGGACGCCGCATCTCCGCCCAGCCGCTCGCGGCGCCGCTCGTAGGACCGGCGGAGCAGGCGGACGCACGCCATCAAGGTGCCGATATCGGGCGCGATGCCGATGGCCTGCTGGTAAGCGTGCTCCAGCTCCTTCGCCGGAGGGGGCGCGGTGCCCTCGATCGCCGCGGAGTACCCCTCGAGCACCACGGCGACCCCTGGCCACACCGCGGCGGGCGACGCATCGGGCGCGAGGCGCTGGGGCGCGAGGAGCAGCTCGACCATCCGCCGGTCCAGGTCGCCGGCCTCGTCCTCCCCGGACGACGCGTCCTCGTCGAGGAGGCTCTGGATCACGTCGCATCCGCACGAGAGCCGCTGGATCAAGGTGGTCGGCGTGAGCACGAGATCGGGCGGGGCGGTCTGGCCGGCGAGCATTGACACGACGAGATTGCACGCGGCGCTCCCCATCATCTCGAACCGCTGGCGCACGGTGGTCAGCGGCGGGTCCGTCGCTTGCGCGTCCGGCACATCGTCGAAGCCGACGATCGCCATCTCCTCCGGGATACGGACGCCCGCCGCCTTCAACAAGGGGATCATCCCGAGCGCGTTCTTGTCCGTCCCGAAGACCGCCGCCGTGCACGCATGCCGTCGCGCGAGGAGCTGCGGAGCGGCGTTCTCGCCTCCGGTATACCAGTTGTCGTCGCTCCGGATGACCAGCTCGGGATCGAACGGTATCCCCGCCTCCGCGAGCGTCTCTCTGTAGCCTTCGAAGCGAACGAGCACATCGGATTCATGGAAGCAGCCAACGAACGCGATGCGCCGGTGCCCGTGCTCGATCAGATGGCGCACCGCGCTCCGGATCCCGCTGCGGTTGTCCGGGATCACGGACGGGCAGTTGCCCTGGTGGACATGGGTGCCGACGACGACGAGCGGGACCCGCTCGCCGGCGAGCTGCTCGATGCCGCTCACCCCGATCACGACGATCCACCCATCCACCTGTTCTCGGGCGAGCGAGGGGGCCTGGAGCGTGGCGGGCGTGCCGCGCAATACCAGCGTCCGACAACCGCGCTGCCGCGCTGCCTCGTGGATGCCCGTCAGGACCGGGTTCCAGAACGAGCCGTCGAGATAGGGGGTGATAACGCCGATGGTGTATGCACGGCGCGTTCCATGGACGCCCGCTCCGCGGAGCGGTGGCGCAGCGGGGCGACCCGCATTGCGCGTCGGGCGACCGGCCTCTTCTTCCGTGGTCAGTCCTCCGGCCGCGCCATCTCCCTGGTCCGAGCCGCCGGGTTGGCTGCCCGGCGGCTCCGGCGGCTCGACGTCACTGCTCCGGCTAGCTTGAACCATCGCCCGCTCTCCCTGCTCACCCGTCCCACGGCTGCGCTGCCTCGTGCATCCATACCATGATCTGGACGGGGGCTTCCGCTACGCATCGGCGTCGAGAGCGCCGCGCGTGTGGCCCTCAGGGGCCGTCAAGCGACCGAGCAGCAGGTAGAAGAGCGACGCCATTTCGATAGCGTATCGGTCCCACCGACGGCCTCGAAACGAGCAGCGCGCGCGTGGCGCTGGTCGATCTCTGGCCCTACGGCGCGCTCCGCCCCGCTCCCTGCTTCCAACGCTGCGCCTTGAAGAGGACGATCGCGACGACGACCGTCATCGCGCCCATGCCGACCCACACCGCGGGGGGCGCGCCGCGCAGCAAGTCGAAGACCTTTGGACCGAAATAGGCGGTCGCCAGGAGCGGCAGGACGTATCCGGCCAGCGAGCCCCAGAAATGGGTCCAGAACGGCACCCTGGAGACGCCGAAGAACACGTGGAGCATGGGCGGCATCCAGAAGACGAGGCGGAGCACGAACACCGTGAGCCAGGCCCGCTTCTCCAGCGCCTCGTCGTAGGCGCGGAAGCGCGCCGGCACCCGCCTCGCCACCCAGTCGCGCGCGACGAAGCGCGCGAACGAGAAGCCCACGACGCTCGCCGCCATCGTCCCTGCCATGGAGAGCGCGAACGCCGTCGGCCACGGCCAGATGAGCGGCGCCGCCACGATGAACACCGTACCCGGCACGCCGAACGGCTGCAGCGCGGCGTACGCCGCCACGAACGCGACGTACCCCCACGGCCCGAGCTCCACGAGCGCCTGCTTGATCCGCGCGGGCTCGCCGAAGGTCTCGAAAACGCCGGCGCGCTGCGCGACCACGAGGAGGGCGGCCACCGCCGCCACGGCGCCGAGCCTCACCCCGCGAAGGGCGCGGGCGGCGGCGTCGGGCGGCGCCGGCGAGGTCAGGCCCGCGGCGCGGGCGCCGCCCGGCTCGGGCGCGCGATCGGCCGGTGAATGGGACTGCCGCACGCGACAGAATTGACACTAAGGGTCGATTTTGTCAAATCCTGGAAGATCGACAAAGTGACCTTCCATTGTCGATCTTGTCGTCCGTGAGCGAGACGAGCGCCACCCCGCGCGGCGTCATCCGCGCGGCGCGGCCCTCACGGGCCGCAGCCGGCGCGCTCCGCCCCGAGCGCGAGATCGTCGTACCACATCGTCTTGGCGCCGCCGTGGTACTTCTCGAACCCGAACTTGAAGAACTTGTAATCGTACGGACCCCAGTCCGTGACGTGCATCGCGTCCACCTCTTTGTTGTCCACGAACACGCGCACCTCCCTGCCCGGGCCGTCGTAGTGGAACTCGAGGCAGTACCAGGTGTTCGCGACGAGCTTCACGCCGCCGGAGCACGTGTACATCCCGCCGTTCGAGAGCTTCTCGGCGTCGTCGCTCTTGCGGTTCAGCTCGAGCTGGCACTGGTGCTCGCCGATGCGGATAGCCTCGCCGTCGTTGGGATCGCCGGTGCCGGACACCGCCGCGACATAGGTGTTGTGGCCCATCTGGATGTCGGTATCGCTCTTGAGGTAGACCCTGCCCCAGAACTTGCTCGGGACGGGGACGGCGAGCATCTGGCTGAAGCCCGTGCCAGACACCTTCACCGAGCTCGACCCGCTGTGACCCGTGCTGTCCAGCTTGACGTAGTTGCCCATCTCGCCGCGCAGGTATTCGGGGAAGAACTGGAGCTCGGAAGGCAGCGAGCCCCCCTCGAAGTCGGAGCAGAAAATGCTGCACCCATCGGAACCCGTGCTGCCGGTCGACGTGCTGGTCGTGACGTCGCTGCCCCCGGTCCCGGTCGTGGCGCCGCTGGTGCTGGTGACGCTTGCGGTGGTGGTGCTTCCGGTGGTGGCGCTTCCGCTGGTGACGCCGCTGCTGGTGACGCCGCCGCTGGTGACGCCGGAGGTGGTGCTCCCCGGGCCCGCGGGGCCGCCGCCGGCGCCGCCGGCGCCGCCGCCACCGTCGTTTCCGGAGCTCGAGGTACCGCCGCACGCGGCCGCCGCGGACGCAAGCGTAAGCGCGGCAAGGAAGGCAAAGGAACGAGCCGAGAAGGACATACTGGAGATCTCCTCAAAAAAGGGCGCAGAATGGCCCAAGCGATGCTTGCGACTCTACCAGTGAACCCTGCGCGTGTCAGGCACAACCGGAGGAGTGGACCGCGCCAGCGCGGTTGCGGGCGTGCAGGCGAGGCGGCGATGCGCGCGCCCGCGCACGCACAAGCGGTCTTCGCCGGGCCCGGCCGGCCGGCGTATGCGATCTCGCGCGCGCCGCGCGGCGGCGCTCCTCCCCGGCCGAGCTGATCCGGCGGTCGCGACATGCCGCCTGCTTCCCGGCCCCCCTTCGAGCTCACGAGCCCGCGCGTCGCGTGGCGTTACGAGGCCGTGGGCCGCGTCCTCGGGGGCGTCGCGCTGCTCCCGATCGTGGTGCCCTTCATCGCCAGCACGGTGGCCGTCGTCCTCGCCGAGGTGCTGGACGACGGGGGCCTCAAGAAGACCGCGTTCGGCGCGCTGGCCCTGGTCCTGCTCGGCGTGCTCCTCGCCTTCGTCCTCGCCCTGGTGAGCGCCTTGCTCAGCACCACCGCCTTTGGCCCGAGGCGCCCGGTGCGCGTGTCCGCCGGGGCGGCCGGGCTGCGCCTCGCCCGCGGCGCGACGGAGCGCTCGATCCCGCGCGCCGAGATCGTGTCGGGCCTGGTCTTGACCGAGCCGCGCGTCCGGGTCGAGCTCCACCTGCGCGGCGGCCGGGTGCTCGAGGTGCAGGTCGCGCGGGAGCGCGATGGCGAGCGCCTGCTCGCGGCGCTCAGGATCGGCCCGGCGGAGCGGCGCGTCGCGGTCTCGCTGGGCGGCGTCAACCGCGAGCTCGTGGCCGGCTGCGTCGGCCTGCCGGTCTTCATGGCCCTCTGGGGCGCCGCGCTCGCGGCGATCTCCAGGCCGATCTTCGGCAGCGCCGCGCTGGCCGTGGCGTGGCTGGTCCTCAGCCTGGCGTCCACGTGGCTCTTCCGCCGCGCCGTTCGCCGCACCGAGGTCGTGGTGGGCAGCGACGGCGTGCGCGTCGAGCGCCCGTTCGCGAGCGTCTGGCTCCCCTACACCGAGCTCACCGCGGTGCAGGCGCGCGGCGATCGGCTCGTGCTCTCGCGCCGGCGCGGCGAGGCCGCGGTCGAGCTCGCGACCGGGGAAGACCTGACCGAGGCGCTCGCGCAGCGCATCCGCGAGGCGCACGCCTCCGCGGTCGGCAGCGCGGCGCCGCGCGGCGCGGAGGCGCTGGAGCGGCGCGGCCGCGACCTCGCGGCGTGGCTCGACGACCTCCGCAAGCTCGTCTCCGCCGGCGACTACCGGGCCACGGCCCTGAGCCCCGAGGACGTGCTCCACACCCTCGACGACGCCGACTCCCCGCCGGATCGCCGGCTCGGCGCGGCCCTGGTCCTGCGCATCGCCGGCTACCCCGAGGCGCGGGCCCGCATCCGCGTCGCCGCCGAGGCCACGGCCGACGACGCGCTCCGCGCGGCGCTGGAGCACGCCGCCGAGGAGGAGGTCGACGACGCCGCGCTCGCGCGCGCGCTGCGCCGACCTTGACCGCGCTCGCGCGCGCGTTGCGCCGAGCTCGCGCCGTGGAGCGCTGGGCCAGGGGCGTTGAGCCACTCTGGGCCAGGCGCGCCAGAGGCTCCGGGCCAGGGCCGCTAACAGCGCGAACTCCGGGGAGAACAGGCGCTGTGCGGATGGCACATGCCGTGCACGATGCAGGCGTGGAGGTGTTCATGTCACGGTTCTTTCTTGTGGACGATGCATCCTTGTTGTCGCCGCGGCCCACGCCCCCGCCCCGAACGGCGGCCCTGGTTCGTGGGGTATCCCGCGCTGCCGCTGCGGCGGCGGCCGTCTTCGTGGTTGCCTGCGGTGCGCCGGTCGTCGAGGAGGGGAGTCAGGGGGACCCGGGCACCAACGAGCCTCAGCCGGAGGAGGGGTGTGGCGACGGGGCGGCGATCCCGCCGATGCCTCCTCCTCGGGGCGACGAGGGCGAGATCATCCCACCGATGCCGCCTCCGCCGCCGGGCGGCGAGGCGATCCCGCCGATGCCGCCGCCGATGCCTCCGCCGTGCGGCGACGAGGGCGAGATCATCCCGCCGATGCCGCCGCCGCCGCCGGACGGCGAGGAGGGTGAGATCATCCCGCCGATGCCGCCGCCGGTGCCGCCGCCGGTGCCGCCGCCGTGCGGCGACGAGGGCGAGATCATCCCGCCGATGCACCCCCCTATCGAGGAGGAGGGCGAGATCATCCCGCCGATGCCGCCGCCGCCGGACGGCGATGAGGGCGAGATCATCCCGCCGATGCCGCCGCCCGCGCCGTGCGCGTGAGCCGTTCGCGGGTCGTGCCGGTGCATCCCTTCACCTGATGAGGTCGACGATGGGCGAACGCGATCGCGAGCTGGAAGTTGCGCCGGAGTGGTGGCGCTGGGCCACGGAGAACCTGCTCCGCGGCGTGTCGGAAGGTGCGGTGTCGGAGCAGCTCCAGGCAGCGGGCGTGAGCCGCGCGCAGGCCAGCGAGCTGCTCTCGGCCATCGTCCGTTCGCCCATCTTCCTCGCTGCCCGGCCGTTCGCCCGGGCGGCGCGGCAGCAGGAGATGGTGGTCCGGCTACAGCAGAGGATGGCGTCGAACGCCCTGGATCCGACGGGGATCCCGCGGCGCTCCGGCGTGTCTGCCGCGGAGTTTCGCGACGTCTATGTCGCCGGGAACATCCCGGTCATCTTGACCGACGTGGTGACCCGCTGGCCCGCGTTCGGCCGGTGGACGCCGGCGTATCTGGCCGAGGCCTTCGGCGACGTCATGGTCGACGTCACGACGGGACGCCTGAGCGATCCCGATTACGACATGCACGCGGCGAAGCACACGCAGAGCACGCCGCTGCGCGATTTCGTCGCGCGCATCGAGGCCGCCCGCACGGAGACGAACGACTTCTACATGGTCGCCAACAACCGCGTCCTGGAGCGGACGAGGCTCGGCTCGCTGCTCGGCGACGTGGTCCTCCCGGACGGGTACTGCGCCGCGCATCGGCTCCTCGGCAGCTCGGCGCTGTGGCTCGGTCCCGCCGGGACCATCACGCCGCTGCATTATGACACGTCCAACATCCTCTTCGGGCAGGTGTACGGCAGGAAGCGATACCGCATGATCGCGCCGTTCGAGACGTCGCTGTTCGAGGGGGCGCGCGCGATGTACGCCGACCGGGATCCGGAGCAGGACGCGATGAGCCCGGTGCTCGTGAAGGACGTCGTGCTCGAGCCGGGCGAGGCGCTCTTCATCCCCGTCGGCTGGTGGCACCACGTCCGCGCGCTGGACGTCAGCATCAGCCTCGGGATCAACAGCTTTCCGTTCCACAACAACTTCGACTGGTACCGGCCGAGCAGCGTGGCGTAGCGGAGGCGGCGGCGATCGGCTTGCGGAGGATCCGAGGATCGGGCTCCTGATCGTCGCTCGACGATGCGGGCCTCCTTTCACCTCGTCGGTCCGCGGCGCGCTAGCGAAGCGCCTCGCGCACCGCGGTGTCGAGCGTGTCGACCACGAGGCGCACGCGCGGCACCTTCCGGAGCTCTCGATGGTATGCGAGGAAGATGGACGACGACGGCAGCTCCGCGTCGACCTCGAGCCGCACGAGCCCCGCGATCGAGCGCACCGAGGGGTCGGACATGAGCGCGATCCCCTGGCCCTGGAGCGCCGCTTCGAGGAGCGCGTGGTGCGAGTTCGACCTCACGACGAAGCGCTTCGCCCCGTGGGCCATGAGCCACGAGCTCTTCGCGGTCTGCGCCAGCGTCCCCTCGTAGCCGACGAAATCGTGGCGCGCGAGCTCCGCCGTCCGCAGCCGCGCGCCCCGCAGCCGCCGCTCGACGTAGCTCGGCGCAGCGTAGAGCCCGAACGAGGCCCGCCCGACCAGGCGATGGACGACCGCGGGCGACGACGACTTGCTCCCGCGAATCGCGACGTCCGCCTCGCGCCGCGCAAGGTCGACGAGCCGCGTCTCCGAGAGGATCTCGAGCTCCAGCGCCGGATACAGCCGCCGGAGCTCGCAGAGGCGCTGCGTGACGGGCCGCACGACCTCATCGGCCAGCGACAGGCGCACCGTCCCGGAGAACGCCTCGTCCCCTTCGTCGCGCCGGATCGCGTGGAGCCCGCTCTCGATGCGCTCGGCGAGCGCCACGAGATCGAGCGCGTCGGGCTCGACCGACGTCCCCCCGTTGCTCCGGTGCACCAGCGGCCGCCCGAGCGCCGCCTCCAGCGCGTCGATGCGCCGCGCCGCGGTGGAGGTCGAGACCCCGAGCGCCCGGCCCGCGGCGAGGAAGCTGCGGTGGCGGTGCAGCGCGAGGAGCACGCGGAGATCGTCCCAGAGCGGAGCACCTGCGGTTTGCATCCGTGGAAATCGGATTACCACCGATGCCCATTGTCGACAAGCGGGCCGGAGGCCATCTTCCCGTCATGAATGCTTTCGACTTCAAGGGAAAGACGGTGCTCGTCACGGGCGCCTCGATGGGCATCGGCGAGGCGTTCGCCCGCGAGCTGTCGCGGCGCGGGGCGACCCTGGTCCTCGTCGCTCGCAGCGAGGCAAAGCTCGCCGCGCTGGCCTCCGAGCTCGGCAGAGCGCATGTCGTCGCCGTGGATCTCGCCGCTCCGGGGGGCGCGCGGCGCGTCTTCGACGCCATCACGGAGAAGGGGCTCGACGTCGATGTCCTCGTCAACAACGCGGCCTTCGGCGTCTTCGGCGCCTTCGGCGGCCTCCCCCTGGCGACGCACCGCGAGCAGATCGATCTCAACGTCGGCGCGCTCGTCGAGCTCACGCACCTGTTCCTGCCCATGATCGAGCGGCGCCAGGGGGGCGTGATCCAGGTGGCGTCGACGGGGGCCTTCGTGCCTTCCCCGTACTTCGCGATCTACGCGGCGACGAAGGCGTTCGTCCTCTCCTTCGGCGAGGCGCTCTGGGCCGAGTACCGCCCGCGCGGCGTGCGCGTCCTCACGCTGTGCCCCGGCGCGACGGATACGCCGTTCTTCCAGCGCTCGGGCGACATCCCGGGGGCCGAGAAGCGGGCGCGGCCCGAGGACGTGGTGCGCCTCGGCCTCTCGGCCTTCGTGGCCGGTCGCGCCTCGGTCATCCACGGCGCCGCGAACAGCCTGAGCGTGTTTCTCGTCCGCTTCTTCAGCCGTGAGCTCCTCGTGAAGACGATGGCGCGGCTGATGAAGCCGCGGACGGCGGAGCTCCCCGGCGCCGCGGGTCGCGCGGCGTGACCTCGACGCGCGCGGCGCCCCGGTCGCGCCGCCGGGGGCGCGGGGGCGCTGCCGGGGTCGATGCGCGTTCCCCGGACGCGCGGCCCGGGGCGGCAGGGCCTCAGTCGACGCTGACGGTGGTCACGGCGGTCCAGTCGTTGCGGCCGTCTGCGGAGACGACGTGGAAGCGGAGCGCGTCCTCGTGGCGCGAGGTCGAGACGAGGGCCGCGCTGGCGCCGACGAAGTCGTCGCCGCGGCAGGTGTCTCGGAGATCGCCGCCGTCGTCGAGCACGCCGACGCGCACGGGCGCCGCGTGCCCCTGCAGGTACGGGGCGGCGATGAGCTCGGCCAGGGTCGACGGGGCGGGGACGGGCGCGTCGAGGTCCCAGAGGCGGAGGTGCTTCGCGTCCGCGAGGTGGGCATAGAGCCGCTCGACCTCCTTGCCGGAGTCCTCCTCGACGGCGAGGACGAGGAGGAGGATACGGTCGTTCTCGCGGGCGCGAGCGCGGGCCTTGAACGAGAGAGGACCGCGGAGGGTGAGCACCGCCGGGAAGCGGCCCCGGGGCGCGCTGAAACGCACGAGGGTGCGGCCGAGGGGGCGAGGGGGCGCGAGGCCGGCCGGCGCGGCCGGGGCAGGGGGCGGGGCGCCCGGGTCGGGGGGGACGAGCAGGTAGGCGGCGACGAGGAGGACCGGCTCGGGCGCGCCGCGGAGGAGGCCGTCGTGGCCGGAGGCGAGCTCGAGGGCGGTGATGCCGAGGCGGAGGCGGAAGGAGCGCACGCGCGGCGCGGGAGGCGCCGCGGGGGCAGGCGACGCGGAGGACGCCGGGCGGGGCGCGGAGGACGCGCCGCCCTTGCGGGACCTGGCTTTGCGCTTTCGGGACATCGGGCGAGCAGGAGATATCATGACCGGCGGCGCACGGGCGATCGGCGCGCGCGGCCCCGCCGGAAGGCGCGCGTGAGAGGACCGCTCACGCCTGCCGGAGCCCCATCGCGCGCGCGACGCCGTCACGGTACGAGAGCCAGGCCGCGTGCGCGGCGGCCACCGCCGACACGACTGCGTCCGCCGCGGGGCCCTCGTCCGGCACGTGCCCCAGCACCATCTCCCACGCGTCCCGACGGTGCCCGCCCTCGACCGCCCGGTGCGCCCGCACGAGGCGCATGCGCTCGGGCGGACACCCGTAGTGGCGCACGATCGGGTGCGCGCGCAGCGCCTCCTCGATCGGCGGCACCTCGCGCTGGCCGAGGAGCTCGGCGCGCTCGTGCACGCTGCCCTCCACGAAGATCGTGAGCACCGCCGCGCCCACGACCCACGGCGGCGCCGCGCTCACGCGGTCGAGCAGCGTCCGGTAGGCGCCGGCCTCGGGCTCGAGCGGGATGGACTCGTCCTCGACGGCCGCGCGCGGGATGCCCAGGCCGTCGATCATCTCCAGGAAGAGCTCCGGGTGGGGCGCGCCCAGGGAGAGCTTGCCGGTCTGCTCCTCGAAGAGGTTCTCCGCCAGGGCGCTGCGCACCGCGGCCGGCGGCGACTGGCCGAGCACGCGCGCGAGCAGCACCGGGAAGTCGCGCACGTAGACCCGGTACTCGTGCCGGAAGTGGACGGTGAGCTGGTCGCGCGTGAGGCCAGGGCCGGTGAGGTGCGTCCAGGCCCAGTGGTTCTTGCGATCCATGATCGCGAGCAGGCGCTCCTGAAGGCGACTCGTCATGCGGCAGCTCCTCGGCAAGGGGAGCCTTGGTTGTACAGCACGGGGGAGCCGCGCGCCCACGTCCTCCGGGCGAGGGGGGCGCGCTTCACGGCCTGGGCGCGAACCTCGACCGCATCAGGGCGAACTACGCCTCCTCCGAGGTCTGTCACCGAGCGGCGACGAGCGGCGCGATGTTCTCCGACGGCCCGCTGCGCGAGCTGGCCGTGGCCGTCCCTCGCGGGACGCCAGGCTCAGCGGCGGGCGGCGTTCGCGTCGTTGCGTCTGGCTGCTCTTCGACGAGACGCGCCGAGCGCCGTCGTCGCGAGGAGCAGGAGAAGCGCTGCGGGCGTGCGAGGGGCGCCGGGCACCGCGCAGCCGCAGCCGCTCGGCTCGCCGCCGGTGTCGCTCGCCGCGCCGGCCGCTCCCCCGCCGCCGTTTCCGCCGGCGCCCACGCCCGCCGTTCCCGCGCCTCCACCTCCTCCAAGGCCGCCTCCACCTTCGCTCGTGCTTCCGCCTCCGCTCGAGCTGCTCGTGGAGGCCGCGCTCGAGGCCTCGCCCAGCCCGCCCGGCGGCGACAGCGTGTACATGAGCGCCGCGCCGGCGGGGACGCTGGCGGACAGCGCGTCGCTCATGCCGCTCACGTCGGCGCGGCGCCACAGATCGCGGATCACCGGCGTTCCCGTGACGCCAAGCTCCGAGAACTGCACGGACATCGCCGTGTCCTGGTCTCCGTGATTGAAGAACGCCACGGCCTTGCGGTCGCCGCTCAGGTCACGGACCCAGATCTCGCCGCCGTTCACCGTCGTGCGGTGGCCGCGCGCGCCGAGCGCGTCCTGGTTCACGGCGAGCACCTCCTCGTTGGTGAGCAGCGCGAGCGTCCACGCGTCCGAGCCGAGCCGCGCGGGGTTGCCGCCGAACATGAGCGGCGACGGCAGCATGGTCCAGAGCGACATGATCGTGACCTGCTCGTTCTTGGTGAACGTCGTCTGACCGGACGCGTGCCATTCGTTGCGTGGGCCGAGGTAGCCGAGCGGCAGCATGTCGAGGTCGGGCCAGTGACCCGGGGTGAGATCGCCGACGCCCTGCCAGGTGCTCGCAGCGCGGAGCACGCCGGGAAGATCGGTGAGCGCGTTGAAATCCCAGAAGTCGTTCACGACGCGCCACATGTTGGCGTTGCTGTTCAGGTGGCCGGACGAGGTGATCAGCCACGAGGGATCGTTGGGACCCGGCGAGAAGCTCAGCACGATCGAGCGTCCCGTCTTTTCCACGGCCCTGTGGATCGCGTCGGCCTCGGCCTGGTGATACCTGCGCGTCGTGTTGTTGAGCATGTCGTCGATCTTCACGAAATCGACGCCCCAGGACGCGTACTGCTGGAAGAGCGCGTCGTACCAGGCCTGCCCCGCCGGCGTGTCGCCGCGCACGCCCCACATGTGATCATCCCAGGGGCAGGGATCGTTCGGGTTGCCCGCGTCGCGCGTGGTGAAGCTCGACGCCGCGATGGGGAGATTCGCGTCGTACGATTTGCGCGGCACGCCGCGCATGATGTGGATGCCGAAGCTCAAGCCCATCGCGTGGATGCGGTCCGCGAGGCTCTTGAGGCCGTTGCTGCCCGTCGCCGATGGGTACTTGCTCGCGGCCGGCAGATAGCGGCCGTTCGCGTCGATCGGCTGTCCGGGCTCGTACCAGCGATAGTCGATGACCACGGTGTTCCAGCCGTACGGCTGGAGGTGCGTCCTCACCGCCTGGGCCTGGTCGATCATGTCCTGCTCGGTGACGCTCGCGCCGAACGAGTCATAGCTGTTCCAGCCCATCGGAGGCGTGAGGGCGAGCGTGCCGCCGGACTGCAGCGTGTACGTGGCGCTCGCGGTGCCGGCGGAGCTCGTGACGGTGACCGTGACCGGATAGGAACCGGCGGCCGGCGTCGTCCCCGAGATGATCCCCGTGGACGGCGCGAGCGTGAGCCCGGCGGGCAACCCCGAGGCAGAGAACTCGAGCGGCGCCCGGCCGGTGGCGGGGATGGCGAACAAGAACGGCGACGAGGGCGCGGCGCCGTACACGAATGGGCCCTGCAGCCGCGGCGTCGCGGGCGCCTCCGCCAACGAGATGTCGATGCTCGACTGCGCATGTGCGGCCCCGCTCAGGACCAGGGTCGCCGCGAGCGTGGCTCCAACCAGAAGAAAGGAGGTGCGAGGCAGTCTCATGAGCTCTCCTGAGTGTCGGAAGCATGCCGACGTCGTGCTCGGCGCACGAGCCTCAACGCCTCTGCGCAGAGCAGCGGCGGCAGCTGGAGCGGCGTTCACCCGCTTCGGATACGGGCCCATCTCGACGTTTTCGGTGCTCAGCGCACCGGAGTGCGCTTCCGCGCCGAAAACGCCGAGATGGACCCGTCTCCTGTGCGGGTGAACGCCGCTCTGGAACGCATGTGCCAGAGATGGGCGAAAAAGGATATCGCTGGGGTCGAATGTTAACGTTAACATTAGCGGCGTCAACTCAAATCGACGGGTCGGTGGGTATCGGCCAGCCCGAGAGAGGGGACGAGGCTGGCGGGGCTCCCCCGGAGCGCGGCGCCGCGAGGAGCGGGCGCGAGGCGCCGCGGGACATCTGCTTCGTCGAGTTCAACGATATCCCGGACGCGGCGTCATCCACGCCTCCCTCACTACCGTACTACCGTCCGGCATGATGGCTGCGAGATCGAGCTCCGCTGCCTCCATCTCCGGCTGGGGGTGGATCGAGAGAGGGACCAGCGCTGCTCGTCGCGCGTCGTGGTCGAGATCGCGCTGGTCCTGCGCAAGAGCACTGCGGTCCGGGCCGCCGCTCGGGCAGCGAGGTCTATGTTATTGTTATCGTTAACATTGAGGGCCAGCGCGACCTCGCGCCGCGGGGATGGCGACCACCCCAACGTGGGTCGGGTTCCCCCAACGCCCAACCTGGGTCGCCTTGGCCCAGCCGGGGCGACCTCGACATGGGCCACCTCGGGGCACCTCAACCTGGGGGCACCTCAACCCGGGATGGGCACCCGGCCACCTGAACCTGGGGCGGGTCGGCCCTGCCCTGTCACAGATCGCCCTCTCCGGACGAGGATGCGTCATGAGCTCACGAACCTGGGCTGTCCTCGCGGTGGTCCCCCTCCTGGCCTGTCGCTCGCGGGAGCTCGCTCCGCGCGAGGCGCGCCTCGCCCCGGCCTCTGCGCCTGCGCTGGCGATGACCCCCTCGCCAGAGCCGACCCCCGCGCCCGATGCTGCGCCAGCGCCTCTCGCCGGATCCACCTTCGTCCCCGCGACCTCGAGCCCGATCGTCGCCCGCGCTCGCCTCGAGGTCGCCCGTGCCGTCACGTACGACCCCGCCTGGGTCGCCATCGGCTACCCGAACGGAGATCCGGCCCCCGAGCGCGGCGTCTGCACCGATGTCGTCATCCGCGCTGTCCGCGCGGCGGGCATCGATCTCCAGAAGGTGATTCACGAGGACATCCTCGCGCGCCGGGCCGTCTACAGGACGATCGAGCGTCCCGATCGCAACATCGATCACCGCCGCGTCGGGCCGATGCTCACCTACCTGCGGGCCCATGCCATGTCGCTCCCGAGGACCTTCGACGCGGCCGCGGTGAGCACATGGGAGCCTGGAGATGTCGTCGTCTGGGCCTTCAAGCCGTGCCCTTCGTGCACGCCGGATCACGTCGGCATCGTCAGCGATCGCAAGGGCCCGCGCGGCATTCCGCTCGTCCTCCACAACATCGGGCCGACGCCGAGCGAGGACGACCACCTCGACGCGTGGACCGTGCTCGGCCACTTCAGGATCCGCGGGGCGGCGATGGGGGAGGGGGCCGAGGAAGCCCGAGGCGGTTCCGAGCCGTGAAGGCTCCGGAGCGCCGCCCCGACCTGGGTCGGGTGGGGTGGGGGCCTCAACCCGGGTCGGGTGGCGCAACCCGGGTGGGTGGCGCACCTCAACCTGGTTCCGGTCCGGACGGTCCGCGCGGATCCTCAACCTGGGTCAGGCCAGGTCAACCCGGGTCGGGTGGCGCAACCCGGGTGGGTGGCGCACCTCAACCTGGTTCCGATCCGGACGGTCCGCGCGGATCCTCAACCTGGGTCAGGCCAGGTCAACCCGGGTCGGGTGGCGCAACCCGGGTGGGTGGCGCACCTCAACCTGGTTCCGGTCCGGACGGTCCGCGCGGATCCTCAACCTGGGTCAGGCCAGGTCAACCCGGGTCGGGTGGCGCAACCCGGGTGGGTGGCGCACCTCAACCTGGTTCCGCTCCGGACGGTCCGCGGATCCTCAACCTGGGTCAGGCCAGGTCGCCGGGAAGCGGGCCTCCAGCCAGGCGCGCCATCGCGGCTCGAGCTCGGCGGCGGTCTCGGCCGCTCGATCGCCGTAGAAGAACAGGCTGACGGCGACGCGCGCCTTGTCGTCCCAGGGGTAGCTCCCGAGGAGCGCGACGCCCTGCGCCGGCTGCTCGAGGCGCAACAGGACCTCGCAGCTCTTGTCGCTCTGCTCGACGTGCTCGACGGTGCCGACGAGCGGCGGGGCCCCTGCCGGCGCTGACCGTCGCTCGCCCAGGTTGGGGCCGGAGACGCCGAGCGCGGTCGCGAGCTGCTTCCAGGCCTCGGCGTGCGCGCCAGGGTAGGCGCTCATCGCGCGCGCGGCGGCGGCGCGCTGGTCGGCGAAGTGACGCAAGTACAGGCGGAGGACCTGGAAGAAGCCGGGCCAGCCGCTCTCGAACCCCTCGATCTCATCGTCCCAGGAGTCCTTGGACGTGAACAGGCTGTGCACGAGCCGCACGAGGCACTCGTCGCCCGAGCGGCTGGAGACGACGAACTCCGTCGCGAGGGGCGGAGCGCCCTCGCTCCAGCCGTGCTCCTCGTACTCGAGGCGCGACGGGGGCTCCCACGCCGTGATCGTTCCCGACGAGGCGGCGCCTTCGCCGAAGGTGAACTCGATCTTGCCGCCGACGCGCTCGTCGGCGGTGGTGGGCGCGAACCAGGCGCTGATGCCGGGGCCGGTCGCGAGGGCGCGCCACACCTGCTCCGGCGTTCCGGGCACGACGAGCTCGAGCTCGACCCAGCGTCGTCTTGCGTCGCTCTTTATCGGCATGTGGGCTCCTTTCTAGGGGTCATCGCTCGGCTTCGGATAAGCCATCACGAGCAACCGGTGCTCGCGCCCGCCGGGGGCGGTCGCGTCGTGATATCGCGCCACGAGGTCGGTGACGGCCTTGCTGAGATCGGCGGTGAAGGCGGCGCGCTCTGCGGCCGACGCGAACCGGATCTCCGTGTCGATCGAGAGCGTCGCCAGGCGCTTCTGGGCGTTGAACGCGAGGCGCCACAGCCTGCCGACCTCGCGCACGACGCGCGCCGCGAGCGCGATGAGGTAGCTCGCGGACAGGCGATCCCTGGTCCGCTGTGGATCGGCGGCGGCGGGGCCGAGGGCGCTCGGAGATACGACATAGGCGCTCGCCGTCGCCACGAACAGGCGCTCCGTCAGGCCGCCCCATTTCCGCTCGCCGGCCGCCCGCACCAGCTGGTGTGCTTCGAGCGCGCGCAGGTGGTAGTTGACCTTCTGCCGCGCCAGGCCCACCCGCTCCGCGAGGCTCGCGGCGGAGGCCGGCTGCGCGAGCTCCGAGAGCAATCGGCTCCGGACCGGGTCGAGCGCGACGACCGCCGCGGCAGGGTCTTCGATGACCTCAACGTCCAGCACGCGGGTCATCGTAGTTTGACGAATTTTGTTGTCAAGGCTTGCGACCTGACCCGGGTTGAGGTGCCGCCGACCCGGGTTGGGGACGGCACGGACCCGACCCGGGTTGAGGTGCCGCCGACCCGGGTTGGGGGCGGCACGGACCCACGGACCCGTCCCGGGTTGAGGTGCCGTCGCCGACCCCGGTTGGGCGCGAGGGACCCGACCCAGGTTGAGGTGCGGCGGACCGACCCAGGTTGAGGTGCCGCCGACCCGGGTTGGGGGTGGCACGGACCCGACGGCGGCCCCGGGTCGCCCCTAACCCAGGTCGGGCCGCCTGCCGCCAACCCGGGTCAGCCCGTCGGTCGCCTCTTCCCCGCGGCTGGCCGGGTCGCCGCAACCCGGGTCAGCCCGCCGGTCGCCCATGCGGCGGCCGCGCGCTTCGCCGTCGGGCAGCCCTGCTCTTATGATGCGGCACATGGCGTCGTCTCCTGCCCGTGCATCGGGTCCGTCTCACCGCGCCGGCGCCGTGCCGCCGGCTCTCCTGCGGCTCCTCCTGGTCGCCGCGCTCGCAGGATGCGCCGTCGAGCAACGCACCTTCGTCGACAGGGGCCAGGGCGGCGCCGGCGGGACCGGCGCCGCAGGCGGGACCGGCGCCGCAGGCGGAGGCGGGGCGAGCAGCGACGGCGCTTCGACCACCGGTCCCGGCGGCGGCAGCTGCACGGGGCCATCGGATTGCCCTCCCCCCGCGGAGCCATGCCAGATCCCAGCGTGCGTCGACGGCAGGTGCGGCACGGCGCCGCTGCCGGAAGGTACCGAGATCGCGCCGACGATGGGCGATTGCCAGCGCACCGTCTGCAACGGTCGCGGCGCCCACGTCGTCATCGCTGCCGACGAGCCCGAGGATGACGACAACCCGTGCACGTCGGACTCCTGCGACGGGATAACACCTGTGCACGCGCCCCAGCCCGGACCGTGCCCAGGCGGACGATGCGACGATGCTGGCAAGTGCGCTCCGCTCCAGTGCGCGCAGGACATCGAGTGCGGCGCCTCGACGGAATGCTACCGATACTCCTGTGATAACGGCCTCTGCGCAGAGGGACCCGCGCCGGCAGGCACCTTGTGCAACGCGCAGCAGGATCAGTGCGACGGCGCGGGCCGCTGCGTCGACTGCGTGAACAGCGGCGGCTGCGGAGAGTGCTGCGTCTGTTCCACGAGCGGGGTCTGCGTCCCGGCGTGAGCCGTCCCCGGGCCCGCGATCCCGCCCCGCGCCCCGACCCCCGCGCCCCGACCGGGTCGGGGCCCGCGCCCACGGTCGCGGACCGCCCTCGCTTTCTTGCTCCGCCGGCGGCGCCTGCCGCTAGCATCGCGGCATCGTGCGCCCGCGCGCCACCACCGCCCGAGTCTGCCCGCGCGCCGCCACCGCCCGAGAAGGAGACCGCCCCGTGCACCGTCGACATGCGCTCTTGATCCTGATGCTCCTCTGCCTCGCCCCCCTGCTCGTCGGGTGCGGGCACCCCTGGAAGACCACCCGTCAGGCCGTGCCGAACCCGTTCTACGGCAAGGGGCGCTTCGCGGTCGTCCCGGTGGCGTTCCTCGGCACCACGGTCGGCGACATCTCCGAGGCCGACTGGATGGCCGACAAGGACGCCGAGCAGCGGCAGAGCTGGCAGGAGGACAAGTCGGCGATCAACGAGCAGTTCACCGAAGCCCTCATGGCGGAGACAGCGTCGGAGGACGCCGTCGTCGTCAGGGCGGTGAGCGCAGCCGACGCGCCGTTCTTCATCCGTGCGAACGTCACATCCTATGAGCCCGGCATCTTCACGGGCGTCTTCAACAGGCCCACCGTCCTCAAAGCGACGGTGCAGATCACCGATCCGGCCGGGACGGTGTTCGACGAGGTCCTGCTCGAGACGGCGGCGCCCGCGAGCTTGTTCAATCCGTCGAGCGGAGGGCGCGCGCGGGCAGCGGCGAAGGAGCTCGGAAAGCTGACGGGGATGTACGTGCTCCACCGCGTCCGCGGCGACGACTGAGCTGCCCTGGCGACCCGACCCGGGTCGAGGTCGCCCGCCCCACCGCAGCCGGGCCCCCGCGTCATGCCGCGCCTGGACGACGGGGGCTATCCGCCCTTGGCGAGAGACTTTCCCTGGGCCTCGAGGGCGGCTTTGAGGACTCCGATCGCCTTCGGCCCCACGCCATGAAGCGCCAGGAGCTGGGCCTCCGAGAATCGGGTGACCTGGTCCAGGCTGAAGACGCCGATCAGAGCGAGCGCTCGCGTCGCCGGCTTCCCGATGCCCTTCGGGAGCGAGGATTCTGGTTGTTCCTTCGGTTTGCTCGGTTTGCTCGGCATGGGCCCATCCAGATGTGGTGATTGGCCGCCCGGCGGCCAGCGCATTCCTATTCATCGGCAGCGCCAACCCCACGACCGCGTTCAGCATGCCAGGACGAGGGCCCGCTGGACAACACCGCGGTACGGTCAACGAGAGCCCCCGCGCGGTCGACGGCACGTTCCGCAACCTCACGCTGGTGAACGCGCGCGACAACACCTGCGACTAGCCCCCGAGCCGACGGTTCCCTTCCTCCCTCCGGTCGATGGGCGCGCGCGTGACCGTGCCGGAGCAGCGGATCACCACCGGCTGCTGCCACGGCAGCAACACGGGCGGCACAGCCGCGCCCTCACGGCACCGGAGGGGTGCCCGAGGCCGAGCGTGCGTCGCGAGGGCGGCTCGGCGGCGTCCGGCGAGCGACGCGGCGGCATGGGAGTTGTTTCTTCAGGGGCGCCATGGATCTCGGCTTGAAGGGACAGGTGGCCATCGTCACCGGTGGGAGCGAAGGCATCGGGAGGGCCGCCGCGCTTCGGCTCGCGGAAGAAGGGGCGCGGGTTGCGATCGCGGCGCGGCGGCCAGACGTCCTCGCGAGCGCGGAGCGGGAGATCCGGGACCGAGGCGGAGATGTGCTGGCGATCGTGGCAGACGTCACGAGGCCCGCCGACGTCGAGCGCCTCGTGGCGGAGACGGTCGCTCGATTCGGACGGCTGGATATCCTGGTCAACAACGCCGGCACCGGACGGGCAGCCCATTTCGAGGAGGTCGACGACGAGACCTGGCAGGCCGATCTCGACCTCAAGCTGCACGCGGCGATCCGTACGTCGCGCGCGGCCATTCCCCACCTCAAGAAGCAGCGCGGCGGGCGCATCATCAACGTGACGACGCCCGCCGGCAAGCAGCCCGGGGCGAGATCGCTGCCGACCTCGGTCAGCCGCGCGGCGGGGATCGCGCTCACCAAGGCCCTGTCCAAGGACCTGGCCGAGCACGGCATCCTGGTGAACACCGTCTGCGTCGGCGTCATCAAGAGCGGCCAGCAGCGGAGGAACGCCGAGCGCCGCGGGCTCAGCCCCGAGGAGCACTACGCGGCGCTCGGGAAGAACGTGCCGCTCGGCCGCGTGGGCGAGGCCGAGGAGGTGGCCAACGTGATCGCCTTCCTCGCCTCCAAGGCCGCGAGCTACGTGACCGGCACCAGCATCAACGTGGACGGCGGGACCTCCGGCGCGATTTAACCCGCGCCGCCGCGCTCGACGCACACGCCGAGCCTCTCGCCGAGGCGCTGGCACGGCCGCCCCGGACCGCAGTCCCGGTCGTCGCGACAGCGGCCCACCTCGACGCGGCACACACCGACGGTGCGCTCGCCTGCGCGCTCGTAATGGCAGGTGAAGCCGTCTCCGCACGGCGTCTCGCCGCACGCGTCCCCTTCGCGGGACCCTGGGCCAGCCGGATCGAGCCCGGCGCCCGGCGCCGCGCAGCCGACACCGAGCACCAGGAGACAACGCGCCATCCAGCACGGGAGCCGGTGCCACATGCCTCGGCGATCCCCGCTCGCCAGGCGGCAGCCGCTGCGCCGAGCAGGCCGCCGCCCAGCGCGGCTCCTCAGGGCGCGCCTCCCGCGGACGCCTGCGCCGCGCCGCGCGAGCGCGAGTCCGCCGCGGGCACGGGCTCGGGCACCGAGCCCGCCTCGCTCAGGCGCCGCTTCGCCTCGGCGAGCACGTCGGCCGGCAGGGGGCCCTTCCTCGCGAACTGCAGGTTGTCGCGCAGGTGCTTCGGATTCCGGGTTCCGACGATCGTGGTGCTCAGACCCGGGTGAGAGAGCGTGAAGCGCAGGGTGAACTCGATCCGGCTCAGCCCGTCGAGCAGCTCGTCGAGCCTGGCCCGCTCCCAGCGGTCTTGCATGGTGGTGCCCGGCAGCATGTAGTTCGTGCGCTGCCAGTCGGTGGGCGCGCCGCGCGCCACACCGCCGCGGATGATGGTGCCGGCGCCGGCCTGGGCCGCCTTGCCGATCACCTCCTCGTGCTCGCGCTGCAGCGCGGAGTAGGGGATCTGGAAGGCGTCGAAGACGCCCATCTCGATCTGCTCCACCAGGTTGGGCAGCGTGCCCGAGACGCCGAGGAAGCGCACCTTGCCCTCGCCCTTGAGCTTCAGCGCCTCCTCGAGCGCGCCGTCCTGCTCGAACTCTCGCCGGGTGAGGCTCCGGTGGAATTGCACCAGGTCGAGGTGGTCCGTCTTCAGCAGGCGCAGGCTGTTCTCCACGCCGTGCCGGATGTTCTGCGCCGTGTGCACATGCTCGCCCTGGGCCCCGCCGACGACGCAGCCGCACTTCGAGGCGAGGAAGTACTCGCCCCGGCGATGCGAGATGAAGCGGCCGATCCGCTCCTCGCTGCGTCCGTAATCGATGGAGGTGTCGATGAAGTTGATCCCGGCGTCGAGCACGTCGTTCAGGATGCGCTCGGCCTCCTGATCCGAGATCTCCGGGCCGCGCGGGGCGCCCCGCAGCTCCATGGCGCCGAAGCCGAGCGTGGTGACGCGGACGCCGGTGCGTCCGAGCAGGCGAGTGGGCAGATCAGTCATTGTCTTCCTCCGCGGACGCACGCGCGCCGCAGCTTGCAAGCCGTGAGAACGGGGCGAGCCCCGAGGGCCCGCCCACCTTGTGGAGATGAGCGCTGGCGCCGTCCGGCTCAGCTCTTCGGAGGCGCCGACTTGAGCGCCGCGTCGAACAGCGCGAGCAACGTCTGGTAATGGCGCTCGGACGCGGCCTGGTTGTACACCGCCGAATCGGAGGGGACCCAGCCGTGCTTCGCGCCCGCGTACGTCTCGACCGTGTGCCGCACCCCCGCCTGCTCGAAGGCGTCGATCAGCCGCTGCTTCTGCTGGTCCGGGAACGAGGCGTCCTCGACGGCGCCCGCGACGTACACGCGCGCCCGGATGCGCGGCGCCAGGAGGTGCGGGCTCTCCGGATCGTCGGTCGCCAGGTTGCCGCCGTGGTACGACGCCGCCGCGATCACGCGGTCGGGGAAATGGCCGGCGGTCGACAGCGACAGCCCGCCTCCCATGCAATAGCCCGTGGTGCCGATCGACAGCGAGCTGACGTCGGGGCGGTCGGCCAGGAAGGCGAGGAACGCCTCCGTGTCCGAGCGCACGTTGGCCTTGGTGGCCGTGGCCATGTATTTCTGCTGCCAGTGCTTGCGAAACTCGGGATCTCGGCTGAATGTCTCGGCGTCCGGCGCCTGGTAGGGGCCGCCGCGATAGAACAGATCGGGCAGCAGGACGAAATAACCGCCCTGCGCGATGCGCTCCCCCAGCTCGAAGAGCGCTGGGCGTATGCCGCGGCCGTCCTGGTAGACCAGCACCGCGGGCCAGGGGCCTTCACCGGAGTCGGGCCGGAAGATGGAGGCTTCGGTTTGCCCGTCCCGAGTCTTCAACGTGACCGTGGTTCGTGACATCTGTTCCTCGTGCCCGGCGTCCGGGCGGGTGGTCGTCGCTGCGAACGGGCGCGCCGAACGCGCTCAGCGCTGCGCGGCGCGCTCTGGAAAGAATCGATTCGCGGGCCGCGCGAGCCCCAGGTTCTCGCGCAGCGTGCTCCCTTCGTACTCGCGCCGGAACAAGCCCCGTCGCTGGAGCTCGGGGACGACGCGATCGACGAAGTCGTCGAGCCCGCCCGGCAAGTAAGGGAACATGATGTTGAAGCCGTCGCAGCCGTTCTGGACCAGCCACTCTTCCATCTGGTCCGCGATGCTGTTGGGCGTGCCGACGAACGCGAGCCCCCCGAAGCCGCCGAGGCGCTGCGCGAGCTTTCGCACCGTGAGCCCTTCCCGCTGCGCCAGCTCGATGGCGCGCTCGCGCCCGGACTGCCCGGCGTTCGTGGGCGGGATCTCCGGGAGCGGCGCGTCCGGATCGAAGCGCGAGGCGTCGCACCCGAGCACCACCGAGAGCGACGCGATGCTGCTGTCGAAATGCACGAGGCCATCGAGCCGCGCGCGCTTCTCCTGCGCTTCCTGCGCGGTCTCTCCCACGACGACCAGCGCGCCGGGCAGGATCTTGAGCGTGTCGGGATCCCGCCCCAGGCGCTCCCGCCTGCCCTTGACGTCGGCGTAGAAGCGCCGCGCGCCTTCCAGCGTGGATTGCGCCGCGAACACGACCTCTGCGGTCTCCGCCGCGAGCTGCCGGCCTGCTTCCGAGGCGCCCGCCTGCACGATCACCGGCCATCCCTGGACCGGACGCGCGATGTTCAGCGGCCCGCGCGCGGAGTAATACTTGCCCTTGTGGTTCAGGACGTGCAGGCGCTCCGGGTCGAAGTAGATCCCGGCCTCGACGTCGCGCACGAACGCATCGTCGGCGAAGCTGTCCCACAGCCCCGTGACCACGTCATAGAACTCGCGCGCGCGCCGATAGCGCTCGTCGTGCTCCACGTGCTCGGTGAGGCCGAAATTCAGCGCTGCGTCCGGGTTCGAGGTGGTGACGATGTTCCAGCCGGCGCGCCCGCCGCTGATGTGATCGAGGGACGCGAAGCGCCGGGCGACGTGATACGGCTGATCGAACGTGGTCGACGCGGTCGCCACCAGACCGATGCGCTCAGTGGCGCCGGCCAGCGCAGAGAGCAGCGTGAACGGCTCGAAGGACGTGACCGTGTGACTGCGCATCAGCGCGCTGAGCGGCATGTTCAGCACGGCCAGGTGATCGGCCATGAAGAACGCGTCGAAACGAGCCTGTTCCAGGCGCTGCGCGAAGCGCTTGAGGTGAGAAAGATTGAAGTTCGCGTCCGGGTAGGCCCCCGGATAGCGCCAGGCGCCCGTATGAATGCTGACAGGGCGCATGAACGCGCCGAGCCTCAGCGTGCGTGCGGCCACGTTCGGCCCCCACGCCGCGAGCGCGGCCACTCCAAGCGTCCCGTTGCCATGTGGGATGTCTACTATAACGGATGCCGAGGCGAAAGCGGAAAATATAACGGATGCCACGGCGCCGGCGGGGCCGGCGGGCGAGCTCCCTGGAGCCCCAGCCGCTTGCCGGGCGCTTGTCGTGCCGCGCATGGCAGGGCATGCCTGGTACCTCGACTTGCGCGCCGGAGCGCCCGGGGCGCTACTCCATCGAACGAGCGGCGGCCTGCGCGCTCGATGGTGCCGCGCGCGCCGCGGGGGCGCGATCGTGGATCAGCTCCTCCAGACGCTTCTTCGTCGCCAGGAAGTGCCCCGACAGGAGCTGCTCCGGCCCGCGCGGGCGCGCCACCGGCACCTCGATGATCTCGAGCACCCGGCCAGGGTTCGCCCCGAGGACGACGATGCGATCCGAGAGGTAGATCGCCTCGTCGAGGTCGTGCGTGATGAAGAGGATCGTGACGTCGACCCGCTCCCAGATGCGGAGCAGGTGCGCCTGCATGCTCGCCCGCGTCTGCGCGTCGAGCGCGCCGAACGGCTCGTCCATCAGCAGGATGCGCGGCTCGTTCGCGAGCGCGCGGGCGATCGCCACGCGCTGCTTCATCCCGCCGGAGAGCTGAGAGGGGTAGTGATCGGCGAAGCCCGAGAGCCCCACGACCTCGAGCCACTCGAGCGCGATCCGCTCGGCCTCGCCGCCGCCCGCGCCCCGCATCTTGAGGCCGAACATCACGTTCTTCTTCACGGTGAGCCAGGGGAACAGCGTGTAGCTCTGGAACACCATGCCCCGGTCGGCGCCCGGCCCCGCGACGGGGGCCCCGTCGATCCGCACCTCGCCCGCGCTCGGCGCGTCGAGCCCGGCCACGACGCGGATCAGCGTCGACTTCCCGCACCCGGACGGCCCGATCACGCTGATGAGCTCCCGCCGGCGCACGTCGAAGCTCACCCCGTCGAGCGCCGTGACCGGCCCGCGATCGCCCTCGAAGCGGCGCGTGAGCCGCTCGATGCGCATCACCACCGGGCGCGTCCGGAGCTCGGCGAGGCGCGCGGCGACCTCGGCCGTGTGGTGCCTGTAGCTGGGGAGCTCGATCCGATCGTCCGCTGTCATCGGGGGTCTCCTTGGAGCCGCGGCGCGAGCGCGGGCGCGCCGGGCGGCGAGCCGGTGCTCGCGCCGCGCGCGGGCGGGAGCAGCCGGCGGAGGCCGCGCGCCCAGCGCGCGAGCGCGGTGTTGCCGGTCTCCCAGGGGAACAGGTGACGCCCGAGGAGGGCGAGGAGCTGATCGGTCGCGAGCCCGATGAGGCCGATGATGACGATCCCGGCGTACACGTTGGCGAAGTTCCGGTAGCGCTGCTGCTGGTAAAGGAACGCGCTCAGCCCCGATTTCTCGCCGATCAGCTCGGCGACCACGAGGTAAGTCCACGCGCAGCCGATGAGGAGGCGCAGGTCGCGGAAGAGCGCCGGCAGCGCCGCCGGGAGCACGACGTGGGCGACCAGCTGGCGGGGGCGCGCGCCGAGCGTCTGCGCGGCCTGGAGCAAGGCCGGGTCGACCGAGCGCACCGTGTTCGCGACGACGAGGACCATCTGGAAGAAGACGCCGATGAAGATGATGGCGATCTTCGGCGCGTCCCCGAGCCCGAGCACGGCGACGGCGAGCGCGCCGAACACGGGCGCCGGCATGTAACGAATGAAGTCGACGAACGGCTCGACGAGCCTCGAGAAGAGCGCGAACGCCCCGCAGAGCACGCCGAGCGGGACGCCGAGGAGCGCGGCGCAGCAGAACCCCCAGAAGATGACCTGGCAGCTCTGGAGCAGGCTCTCGTGCAGCCAGGTGTCGCCCGTGCGCTGCGGGGGCGTGGTGAAGGCGGCGTAGAAGGCGCGGCCGACCTCGTGCGGCGCCGGCAGGAAGACGGGGTTCGCGCGCTCCCCGCGGGCGAGCGGCCGCCCGGCCTGCGCGAGCTCGAGGTTGCGCCTCTCGAACACCTCGCGATCGACGAGCTGGCCCTCCGCGATGTACGCATAGGCGCCGGGGGCGACCGCGTCGCCCGGATCGGTCACGCGCACCAGCGGGTGCCAGACGAACGGCACATAGCTGACGACGCACCACGCGGCGAGCGGCAGGACGAAGGCGAGCGCCGCGAGCGTGAGGCCCGCTCGCCGCGGGAGCGGCCTCTGCACCGCGAGCAAGCCGGAGAGCGCCCCGGGCCGCGCGCGCCTCGCGCCGCCGGCCGCCCGGGGGAGGGGATTCTCCGCGCTCACGGGGCCTGACCTGCCTTGAGGGCCTCGGCGGTGAGGCTTGGATCGATGTACCCGTCGACCGCGAGCGGCGCCTTGTAGACGCTGTTCTCGACGTTGAACTCGTCGACGACCCGGCTCGATCCATAGATCGAACCGAGGCCTTCGCCCTTCTCCAGGTGCTTCATGCCGCCGGCGAGATCGAGGAAGAACGTCCCCTTCATCAAGGGCCTGTACTGCTCCGGGGTGAGCCCGACGCGCGCGCTCATGATGCGCGCGGCCTCGTCGAGGTTCTTTTCGTCCTTGATGAACCGGGCGATGCGGTCCCACACCCTCACGACCTTGCCCCAGTCGGCGCGGCGCTCGGCGAGGCTCTTCGGGCTCACGGCGAGGACGTCGTAGATGATGCCCGGCACGTCCGCGCTGGTGAAGATCGCGGTCGAGCCCGGCAGCTCGCGCAGCGCCTGTCCGCTGTTGGGCTGCCAGGCGACGATGGCGTCGACGCCGCCGGATTTCAGGGTCTGCGGCGTCTGGTCCGTCGGCACATTGACGATCTGGACGTCCTTCTCGGTGAGGCCCGCGGACCTGAGCGCGTTCAGGAGCAGGAGGTGGCCGACGAAGCCGACCTCGACGCCGACCTTCTTGCCCTTGAGCGCGGCGACGGCGGTGATTCCGGGCCTCGCGACCACCATGTCGTTGCCGCTGCTGTAATCGTTGACGAGGATGGCGACGCTCGGCGCGCCGCCGTTGCCGGTGACGAGCGCGTCGCCGTTCGTGACGCACACCGCGTCGACCTTGCCGGCGGAGTAGGCCTCCATCGAGGGCACGTACTCGAACCACGCGAAGTCGACCTCCACGCCGGCTTCCTTGAACCACCCCTTCTGGATGCCGATCTCCCAGGCGACCCACCCGGGCCAGTCGCTGTAGGCGACGCGCAGCGGAGCGCCGGCGGGCTTCGGCGCGGGGAGCGCGCCGGCGGGCGCCCCGGCCTGCGCGGCGTCGTCGTTCGCGCCGTCCGCCGACCCCTTTCCGCACGAGGCGCCGAGCAGCAGCAGCGTCACCAGCCCGACCAGTCGAACAAGCCACGTCATGGTGCGACCCTTCCTCCGGCTCTTGGGGAGCAGAGGCGAGGGTGGCCGGGCGCCCGTTGCGCCAAGTTTTCGGAGCTGTTGCGCGAGCCATGTCGCGCGTTTTTTTTCGGCGCGCGCCCGCGCGTGGAGCGCCCCGCGAGCGGCCAGGGGCCGGCGGCGGCCCGCGGGGCGTTCCGCGCGACGGCGTCAGGGCTGACTGGCGCCCTGGCCGTCTCCCTCGTCGGAGCCGTCGAGATCCGGGCACTTCTGCACGATGAGATCGCACTCCGGGATGGTCGTCTGCAGCTCGCTCGCGGGGGAAGCGCACGTGAGCGCCCGGATCTTCGCGACGTGCGCGAGCAGGCACGCCTCGTACTCGGCCACGGTCGCGGTGCAGCCCGCGCGCGCGTCGGCCGGCGGCAGGCAGCTCGGCGGGGGGTCCGCGGCCTCGTCCGCCCGCGGCTGCTGGGTCTCGGACATGCATTTCTGCATCACCGCCTCGCACGTCTGCCCGACCGTGGACCACAGCATGCCGACGAACTCGCAGGTATCCTGCTTGGAGAGCTCGAGGCTCGGCGCGAGCGACTGGCACGTGGACTCGACGTCGGCGGTCGTGAGGTCCTTGAGGTGCTTGCTGCTCACATCGGCGGGTATCGGAGCGGCCGCCACGTCCTTGCCGCCCCAGAGGACGAGCGACAGGAAGGCCGAGAGTGCTCCGAATCGAATCAGTCGGTTCATTCGTTCTCTCCCTTGTACGAGCGGCCGCCTCGGCCGCGGTGGGGCTCGGGAGCAACCGACGTACCGGCGGCCTCGTTGTGCACGATGGGACCGCGCGCGCCCGGCGCGGCGGGGCGGGCGGCGATGGGATTCATTCGTCTTCCGAGCTTCCCGCCTTCCTGCTCGGTCGCGCTGACGATATCCCATGGGATCCACCCTCCCGGGCTGTCCTCCGGGCCGCGCCGGCCGGGCGGGCAGGATGGGCACAGGGCTCCTCGCCCGCTGGAGAGCCTCCGATCACCGCGGACGGCGCTCCGGGGCTCGGAAGAGAAGAAGATGGACCGCCGAGGCGCCAAGGACGCCAGGAAGAGAACTTCTGGCTCTCCTGGCGTCCTTGGCGTCTTTTTCTCTGGATCGCTGTACCCGGCGCGGCCGAGCGGCGCGTCGCCCGAGTTCGTCCCTGGTTCCACGGAGGCGGCAGCCCGTGGAGACCTCCCGTGGACAAGGAGGGGGAGACGCCGGGGGACGCGCTCCGGACCCCGGGAGAGGCCCGGAGCGCCGGCCGTCAGACGAGCTCGCGCTCGCCGCCCGGATACACGAACGAGTCGCGGGGCGAGTACCACGAGGCGCTCTTCACCACCTGGATCGGGCTCCCGGGCCGGAGCGCATACACCGGGTGATCCTTCGCGAGGAACTCGACGGACAGGAGCTCGTACGGGTCGGCCATGTCCGCGATGTAGGGGTAGTTGCCGGCGAAGAGCCGATCTCCGATCTTCGTCACGTAGGTGAGGTGGCCGCGCGCGACCACGCCGATCTTGTGGCCGACGTGCGCCCGCGTCCGGATGATGGGCACGCCGTCCACCGAGGTCGTCGCCACGAGCTCCTTGCCGTGCACCTCCAGCGTCGTCGACCCCGGCGACGCCGGCACGCCGCGCTCGCTCACGTACCGGCGCACCACGTCGGATGAGTTGAAGTAGTGCGTGAAGAAGCGGGCCGGGCTCGCGCCGTCCGGCGTGGTGTGACCCGCGAGATCGAGCCCCAGGTAGGTGAGCGAATACGCTCCGAAGCCGGACGTCTGCTCCGGCTTGTCGACCACGTACTGGTTCATGTAAATGGCCCTGTTCTCGGCCGGCCTGAGCCCGCTCGGCAAGAGCGCCGCCGCGGCCTCCGGATCGGCGGGTATCCAGCTCGAGTAGAGCATCCGGCTATCGATGACCATCTGCGGCGCGGCGAGCTTCGACTCCGACATGGTGCTGTCTTTCTCCCCCCCGGGAAGGACGAGCACTATCACAACTCGCCGCCCGGCGATCCGCGGCTGTCCGGGAGCGGACACGGCGATTGCCCGGCCACGAGGGTGAGAGGCTGTCGAAGGAGGGAGTTGGGCGGGCGACACCGACGCAAACAGCAGCGCTGGGCGGCGGGCGCGATCGCCGCTCGGCCGGGCGGCGCCGGCGCCCGAGGTGGCGAGACGGAGGCGATGCGCCTACCCGAGCGCCGGTGAGCGGACGACGCACCACCCCGAGCGCGCGCCCGCCGTCGGCGCGCTTCAGGCCGCGCCGACGAGGGGCCGGCGCGCAGGCGCCTTGCCGTCGCGCCCGCCGGCCGGAGCAGGCGCGGTCGGCCCCACCCGCCTCACCGCATCTCAGCGCCACTGCCCGGGCCATTCTCCACCGCCGTCGCCGGGCCCCCGATCGCCGAGCCCATTTGGGAAACGCTCCTGTTACCTTGGGCGACGCTCCGCAGCGCACTGCGGGCGCAGGTTCGCGGGCAGCGCCGGCACGCCGGCCTGCTGCCCCATCGCCAGCCGAGGTCCGGATCCAACATGCAGCAGGACACGAAGGGCGCGCGCGTCTCTTTCCGTATCGATAACCTCGAAGCCGCGCTCGAGCAGGGGATCGACAACGAAGCGGCCGCGCTCGACGTGCTCGTGGCCGCCGCGGCGAAGGGGAGCCCGCACCCCGAGCTGTGGGCGAAGCTCCACGAGTCCGCTGCGCGCCACGACAGGTTCTCCGAGCTCGCGTTCGCGTACGAGCGCTTCGCCAGCGAGCGACGCTTCGGGATGCTCCCGCAGGCCGCCCAGGCCGAGGTCCTCGTCCACGCGGCCGAGTTCCTCGCCGACTTCTTCGGCGACCCCGGCGGCGCTCGCCCCTACCTCGAGCGCGCGCTCTCCGTCCTGCCCTCGCACCCGGAGGCCTTCCTGCGCCTCGAGCGCATCCTCGTGGAGGCGAACGAGCCGCCGAAGCTCGCGGACCTCTACGCCCTCGCCGCGGGCTACCGCGCGGAGCGCGCCGAGCAGCTCGCGCTGCTCCGCCGCGCCTTCGCGCTCGTCGAGGTCAGCGGAAAGGAGGAGGAGCGCGCGGTCAAGCTGCTCCAGCAGATCCTCCGGATCGACCCCGGCGACGCCTCGGCGCGCTGGGCGCTCGAGGAGCGCTACGCGCGCGCTGGGCGGCTCCAGGAGATCGCGAGGATGCTCGAGCCGGCGCTCACCACGGAGCCGCCGCCGGCCGACGCGCTCGAGATCCGCTCGCGGCTCATCGACCTCTACAGCGGTCCGCTCAAGGAGATCGAGCGAGCCCTGCCGCACGTCGAGGAGGTGCTCGCGCTGAACCCGAGCCACGAGGCCGCCTACCGGGCGGCGGAGGCCCTGCTCGGGCGCAAGACGGCCGTCGTGCGCGCCGCCGCGGCGCTCGAGGCCGCCCACGCGCGCCGCGGGAGGCCGCAGGAAGCGGCGCGGATGATGGCCCTCCAGATCGAGAACCTCCGCGGGCCGCGCCGCGTCGAGGTGCAGAAGCGGCTCGTCGAGCTGCAGTTCCAGAGGCTCGGCGACCTCGCGGCGGCGTTCGCGCTGTCGGAGCAGATCCTCGCGGTCGACCCCTCGGACGAGGCCGTGCGCGACCGCTTCCTCCAGCTCGCGTCGGTGCTCGACCGCCGCGCCGACGCGGCGCGCGTGCTCGTGCGCGCGGCGTCCGGCGCCAAGGACAAGCCGCTCCGGGCGCACATCGCCGCCGACCTCGGCGAGCTGTACGAGGGCCTCGGGGACGTCCGGAAGGCGCGCGCGGCGTTCCAGCAGGCGCTCGACGGCGAGCCCGACGCCGCGGCCGTGCGGCGCGCGGCCCGCGGGCTCGCGAAGCTCTGCGAGCGCGAGCGCGACGCGCGCGGGCTCGCCGGCGCGCTCGAGCGGCTCGCCGAGGCCGAGCCGGAGGCCGAGGCGCGCGAGGCCGCGGCGGAGCGGCTCGCGCGCCTCTACGAGGAGGAGCTCAACGACCCGGCGGGCGCGATCGCGGCGTACCGCAAGCTCGCGGAGGCGGGCTCCTCGCGCGAGGCGCGCGCCCTCGCCGCGCTCGAGCGGCTGTACGAGGCCACGGCCGCGCACGAGGGGCTCGCGTGGGTCCTCGAGCGGCGCGCCGAGGCCGAGGCGGACCGCCGCGCGGCGCGGGACCTCGCCTTCCGCGCGGCCGAGCTGCGCACCCGGCTCGCCAACCTGCCGGCCGCCATCGCCGCCTGGCGCCGCTACCTCGCGGCGTTCGGGCCCTCGCGCGAGGCGCACGCGCGGCTCCTCCCGCTGCTCGAGCAGGAGCGGCGCTGGGCCGAGCTCGAGGCGCTCCTCGAGGCCGAGGCCGAGCTCGCGGCCGGGCAGGAGCGCGCCTCGGTCCTCGCCCGCATCGGCGCGATCCGCATGGCGCGGCTCGACGATCCGGCCGGCGCGATCGCCGCGTACCGCGAGGCGCTCGCGCTCGATCCGGCGGATCGACCGAGCCGGCTCGCGGTCGAGAAGATGCTCGGCCCGCCCCCGGCGAGCGGCGCCGGCGGGGCGGAGCCCACCCCGTCGCGGCAGAGCGCCCACCTCGTCTTGACCGACGAGCAGCGGCTCGCGGCCTGCGCGGTGCTGGAGCCGATCGCGCGCGGGGACGGCGCGGCGCAGCTCCTCGTGCGCGTGCTCGAGACCCGGGCGGAGATCGCGCCCGTCGCGTGGACCCCGGGCGCCGCCGCGCCGGCGCCGGCCGACGCGTCGGGCCGGCTCGCGGCGCTCGAGGAGGCGGCCGCGGTCGCCGAGCGCGAGCTCCGGGACCCGAAGAAGGCGCTCGACCTGGCGGCGCGCGGGCTCTCGATCGCGACCGCGTCCGCGCCGGAGCGCATCGCCCGGTGGGTCGCCGAGGTCGAGCGGCTGACCGAGCACGGAAGCGAGTCCGCGCGGCGCGCGCCGACGCTCGCCGGCGCCCTCGGGGATCGCGCGGTGGACAGCGCGCCGCTGTCGCACCTCGCGCGGCGGGCGGGCGAGGCGCTGCTCGCGAGCGGCGACGTGACGCAGGCGCTCGCGCTCTATCGGCGGGCGCTCGCCTTCGAGCCGTCGTCGCGCGAGCTCATCGCGCGGGTGGACGCGCTCCTGCGCGAGCAGGGCAGCCCCGAGGAGCGGCTCGCCCTCTACCGCGAGGCGCTCGCGCAGCCGTGCCCGCCCGCGCGGCGGCGCGAGCTCCTGCACGCGATCGGCACGATCCAGCGCCGCGACGTCGGCGACCTCGCCGGGGCGGCCGAGACGTACCGCGCCGCGATCGAGGACGACCCGGGCGACGACGCTGCGTACGAGGCGCTCCTGGAGACGTACGCGGCGGGCGGCGCGTGGGACGCGCTCTACGACGCGCTGGCCGAGCGGCTCCCGAGCGCGCCGCCCGACGAGCGCGTCGGGCGCGAGCTGCGCATGGCCGAGGCGGCGGCCAAGGGCGGGAAGGTGCCGAGCGCGGTCGCGCATTACCGCGCGATCCTGTCGGGCGGCGCGGCGCTCTCCGACGCGGCGCTCTCCGCGATGGAGGCGCTCGCGCTGTCGGCCGGCGACGCGGCGCTGCTCCGCGAGGTGCTCGAGCGGCGGGTCGCCGCCTCGGGCGATCCGCAGGACGAGGCGCTCTGGCTGGAGCGGCTCGGCGAGCTGTCGGCGTTCGGGATCGGCGGCGCGTCCGGCGCGGACGCCGCCCCGGGCGATCTCGACGCGGCGGTGGCGGCCTGGCTGCGCGCCGCCGCGCTCGCCGAGGGGCCGATCGCGGATCCGGAGCGGGCGCAGAAGCTCTACGAGCGCGTGCTCTCCGTCGCGCCGAAGCACCGCGACGCCGCCGGCCGCCTCGCCGCGCTCTACCGCGGGCAGGGGGCCTGGGAGCGGCTCGCCGCGGTCTGCGAGGTCCTGCTCGACACCGCGGAGGGCGACGACGAGGCGCTCGCCGCGCTCGCGGCGCTCGAGGACGCGGCGATCCGGGCGCGCGCGACGTCGCGCTTCGTCGACGCCGCGCTCGAGCTCCGCGATCGCATGAGGGGCGAGGGGGAGGAGAGCGAGGGGGAGCGGAGCGCGCCCGCCGGCAAGCCGGCCGCGGCGCGGCTCCGCGCGATCGACGCCGCGCTCGCGCGGGTGCTCGCCGCCGATCCCGACCGGCAGGACGACGCCGCGTCCGTCTACCGGCGCCTGCTCTCGCCGCCCGAGGGCGGCGACGCCGCGCAGGGCGCGCTCGACCCCGCCGCGCTGGAGGCGTTCCGCGCGTTCCTCGCGCAGAGCCCGGACACGCTCGCGCGCCGCGTGGACCGGCGCTGGCTCTTCACGCTCCTCATGGAGCGCTCGCGCGAGGGCGAACGCCAGCGGGCGCTCGCCGCGTGGGCCGCGTGGGAGGAGGAGATCGGCGAGCGCGCGGCGGCCGCGGCGCTCTACGCCCGGCTGCTCGAGGCGGATCCCGAGAACGACGACGCGCTCGCGGCGCGGGGGCGCCTCCTCGCCGAGCTCGGCGACGACGAGGGCGCGGCGGAGGTGCTCGCGATGCGCCGCGATCGCAGCGAGGGCAGCGCGCGCGTGGCGCTCGACGTCGAGCTCGCGACGCTCCTGCTCGATCGGCTGGATCGGCCGGCGGAGGCGCTCGACGCCGTCGCGCCCGCGATCGAGGCCGGGATCGTCGAGCCCGCGGTGCTCGAGATCGCCGAGTGCGCGCTGGGGCGGCCCGAGACGCAGGCGCGCGCCGCGCTCTTGCTCGAGCGGGCGTGCGACGCGCTCGACGACCCCGAGGCGCGCGTCGCGCTGCTCGAGACGCTGCTCGCGAGCTCGCCCGCGCCGCGCCCGCCGTCGGAGGCGAGCGCCGCGCCGGGCGCGCCGCGCGGCGCGCTCGACGGGGGCAGCCTGGCGTCCGCGCAGCGCGCCGCCGTCCGCCGCGGCTGGTTCGAGCGCCTGCTCGATCTCCACGAGGGCGACGCGGCGCGGGGCCTCGAGGTCGCCCTGCGCGCGGTCTCCGAGCTGCCTGGCGAGCTCGACCTCTGGGATCGGCTCGAGGAGCTCGGCCGCCGGGCGAAGCAGCCCGAGCGCGTCGCGGCCGCGCACGCCGCGGCGCTCGGCGACGCGGGCGCGGCGCTCCCGCCCGACGTCGTCGAGGAGATCGGCCGGCGCGCCGTCGAGCACCACGAGGAATGGTTCGACGCGCCGGAGGCCGCCCTCGCGCTGCTCCGCCGGCTCGTGGAGCTCGTGCCGGGCTCGCTCTGGGGCTTCGAGCGGCTGAAGCTCGCCTACAACGCGGCCGAGCGCTGGGAGGACCTCTTCGCCCTCTACGACGCGATGCTCGAGCGCACCTCGGCGCCCGACGAGCGCATCTTCCTCCTGGAGGACGCCGCGGCCGTGGCGCGCGATCTCGCGGGCGACGGCGAGCGCACGATGCGCTACCTCGAGCAACTCCTGCCGCTCCAGGACGACGCGCGCACCCGCGCCGCGCTCGAGCGGCTCTACGAGCGCCACGGCAGGCACCGGCCGCTCATCGATCTCCTGACGGCCGAGCTGCCGAGGCTCTCCGGCGAGGCCGCGGAGCGGCTCCGCGAGCGCGTCGCGCTCCTCTGGATCGAGGGGGTCGGCGACGCCGCGTCGGCGCTCCCCGTGATCGAGCAGCTCCTCGACGCGTGGCTCTCGTCCCGCGCGCCCGGCGCGCCCCGCGCCGCCTTCGCGCTGCTCGAGCGCGTCCTCGCGGCGATCCCGCCCGAGCAGGCGCCCGCCGGCGAGGCGGGCGCGCTCGCCTCGCGCGCGGCGCGGCAGCGATCGGCCGTCCTGCTCGCGCGGCGCTACCGCGAGGAGGGGCGGCCGGAGGACCTCGTGCGCGTGCTGGAGATCCAGCTCGAGGGCGCCGACGTGGACGACCGCCCGGCGCTCCTGCGCGAGATCGTGCGGCTCCGCCGCGACGCCCTCGGCGACGAGCCCGGCGCGTTCGCGCGGCTCGCCGAGCTCATCGAGCTCAGGCCGTCGGACCCCGGCGATCGCGCCGAGCTCGCCGAGCTCGCCGAGCGGCTCGGCCGGCACGACCGCCTGGCCGAGGTCCTCGCCGCGGCCGAGCCGCGCGCCGAGGGCCCGCAGCAGGCGCTCGCGCTCGTCCGCGACGCCGCGCTCCTCCGCCGCGACCGGCTCCGCGACGCGGACGGCGCGATCTCGCTCTTCCGCCGGCTCTTCTCGCTGGCCGAGCGCCACGGCGACGCCGCGGCCGCGCGCGACGCGGCCCGCGCGCTCGACCGGCTCTTCGCCGAGGGCGACCGCGTCGCCGAGCGGTGCGACGTGCTCGACACGCTCGCCGCGCTCGAGACCGACCCGGCGGCGCGGCGCGAGGCCCTCGGCGAGCTCGCGCGGCTCGCCGCGTCGCGGCTCCACGACGAGGCGCGGGCGATCGCCGCGTACTCGGCGCGCCTCGCCGACGACCGGCAGGATCTCGAGGCGCTCGACGGGCTCGCCGCCATCCTCGAGGAGGGCGGGCGCTACCGGGAGCTCACGGCCGTGCTGGAGCGCCGCGCGGCCGTGCGCGGCGGCGCGGGCGGCCGGCGCGATCTCGGGCGGGTCGCGCGGCTCTTCGAGCGCGAGCTCGGCGACGCCGAGCAGGCGATCGCCACCTGGCGCCGCATCCGCGAGGAGCTCGCGCCCGATCCCGAGAGCGGGGACGCGCTCGCCGCGCTCTACACGCGCGCCGAGCGCTGGGGCGACCTCGTCGCGCTGCTCGAGGTCGAGGCGTCCGCGGCCCGCGCGCTCCCCGGCGGGGCCGGCGCGGCGCGCAGCGCGGAGCTCTTCCGCCGCCTCGGCGACGCGCACCGCGATCGCACGCTCGCGTGGGAGCGCGCCGTCGAGGGCTACCGCCGCGCGCACGAGGCCGAGCGGGCCGCGCGCGGCGAGGGCGGCGAGGGAGGCGAGGGCGGCGAGGGGACCGCGCGCGGGTCGGCCACGGCGCGCGCGGGGCTCGAAGAGCTGCTCCGCCGCGTCGATCCGGCGTCGGCCGAGCACCGCCGCGCGCTGGTCGCCGCGGTGGGCGCGCTGCTCGAGATCTGCGCCGCCGCGGACGACTGGCGCGCCGAGGTCGCGCTGCTCGAGCCGCGGCTCGCCGCGGCCGAGACGGACGCCGAGCGGGTCGCCATCCTGAAGGCCTCCGCGGCGCTGCTCGAGGAGCGCGGCGGCGACCGGGAGGGCGCCTTCGAGCTCGCCTTCCGCGCGTTCCTCCTGTCGCCCGGCGAGGGGCAGCCCGAGGGCCTCCTGCGGCTCACCGATCTCGCGGGCCGCTGGCACACGATCGCCGACGCGCTCCCCGGGCTCGAGCGCCGCGGCGACGTGCCTCCCGCCACGCTCCGCGACCTCACCTTCCGCGTCGGCCGCTGGCACCGCGACGCGCGCGCCGACGCCGACGCGGCCGAGCGCGCGTTCGAGCGGGCGCTCCTCCACGACCCAACGAACAGCGCCATCCTGCTCGATCTCGCGGAGCTCCTGCGGCACCGGCGCGGTCCCTCGCTCGTCCCGACCCTGCTCCGGCTCGCGGCGGCGACTGGGCACGACCTCGCCCTCTACCGCGAGGCCGTCGAGACCGCGCGCGACGCGGGCGACGCCGCCCGGGCCCGCGACATCGCCGCAGAGCTCCTCGAGATCGCCGTGCGGCGCCTCGGCGACGAGGAGGGGCAGCCGCCGGTCCCCGGCGCGTGGCCCCCGTCGCGCGCCGCGCTCTGGGCGATCGACGCGCTCGTCGCCATGCTCGCGGACGCCGGCGACAGGCCGCAGATCGTCGCGCTCTGCCGGCGCGGCGCCGCGCTCCCGCTCGCGTCGAGCGAGCAGCGCCGGCTCCTGCGGATCGCGGCCGAGGCGGCGGAGCCCGAGGAGGCGATCGCCCTCTACGGCGGGCTCTTCGACGACGATCCGGCGGACGAGCCGGTCGGCGAGAGCCTCGCGGCGCTCCTCCGGAAGGGCTCCCGGTACGAGGAGCTCGTGCGCCTGCGCGAGCGGCAGATCGAGGTCTCGGGCGACGCCGAGCGCCGCGTCGCGCTCCGGTACGACGCCGCCGAGCTCCTCGCGGAGACCCCGCGCGCCGCCGACGCGATCGCGCTGCTCCGCAAGAACCTCGCCGAGCGCCCGGGGCACGCCGCGTCGATCGACAAGCTCGCCGCGCTGCTCGAGGCGGGCGGGCTGCACCGCGAGCTCATGCTGCTCCGCGAGGAGCAGGCGTCCGCGCGCGAGGCGGAGGGCGCCGGGCCGGCGGCGGCCGAGCTCTGGCTCCAGGCGGCGTCCCTCGCCGAGCACGAGCTCAACGAGCCCGAGCGCGCGATCGCGAGCTACGGCCGCGCCGCGGAGATCGGCTCGGTCGAGGCGCTCGACGCCCTCGCCCGGCTGCTCGCGCGCCGCGGCGAGCACGCGGCGGCCGCCGAGGCGCTCGAGCGGCTCTGCGCGGGCGCGCCGGCCGAGGAGCTCCACCAGGCCGCGCTGCGCCTCGCGGACGCGTACCTCGCCGCCGGCGAGCCCGACCGCGCCCGCGCCGCCCTCGAGCGAGCGGTGCCGCGCGCCGCCCAGCCCGCGCCGCTCCGCGAGCGGCTCGCGTATCTCTACCGCGCCTCGGGCGCGTGGGGCTCGCTGGCCGAGCTCATCGCCGGCGACGCCGCGCGCGCCGACGAGGCGCCGGCCCGGCTCTCGCTCCTCCGCGAGGCCGCGGAGCTCTACCTCACGCGCGCGAGCGCGCCGGCCGCCGCGATCCCGCTGTTCGACGACGCCATCGTCCTCGCCCCCGACGACCTCTCGCTGCGCCTCGCGCGGAGCCGCGCCCTCTCCGCCGCGGGCAGGACCGACGACGCGACCGCGGCCCTGCGCGCGATCGTCGCCGACTTCGGCAGCCGCCGCCCGAAGGAGCGCGCGTTCGTCCACTACGAGCTCGCCCGCGTCGCCCTCGCCGCGGGCGACCGCGCCCGCGCGATGGCGGAGTTCGATCTCGCGCTGCGCGTCGACCCCGCGCACCCGGACGCGCTCCACGGCCTCGCCGGCCTCGCCCTCGAGGACGGCCAGCTCGAGCGCGCGCACCGCGCCTACCGCGCGCTGCTGCTCGTCGCGCGCCGGCCCCGCGACGAGGGCGGCGAGGGGTTCGCCGGCGCGCGGCGGAGCACGATGCCGCCGACGCGCTCCAGCGTGGCCCTCCCGACGGCGACCTCGTTCAGCCGGGCCGAGGTCCTCCTCGCGCTCGGCGAGATCGCGCGGCGGCAGGGCGCGCCCGATCGCGAGATCGAGTACGTCGAGTCCGCCTTCGAGGCGGCGCGCGAGAGCGACGCCGAGCACGAGAAGCTCCTCGCCGCGCTGCGCGCCCGCGGGCGTCACGACCTGCTCGCCCGCGCGCTCGAGGCGCGGCTCGCCGGCCCGGCCCTCGAGCCCGCCGAGGACGCCGCCGCCGCGCTCGTCGAGCTCGCGTCGCTCTACGAGGGGCCGCTCGATCGCCCCGAGCCCGCGCTCGCGGCCCGCCTGCGCGCCCTGGATCTCGCGCCGGGCGCCGGCCCCGCCCACGACGCCGCCCTCGAGCTCGCGCGCCGTCTCGGCCAGACGCACCGGTACCTCGAGCTCGTCGAGCGGCTCTGCGCGCGGGCGGCCTCCGAGCCGCACGAGGTCGCGCTCCTGCTCCGCTTCGCCCGCGCCCTCGAGCTCGCGCCGGACGGCCAGGAGCGCGCCGCGGCCGTCTACCGCCGCGCCGAGGCGAAGATCGCGGCCGGCGGGCCCTCGGCCGGGCGCGAGGCGGGCGCCGACCTCGAGCAGCTGTGGCGCTCCCTCGGGGCCATCTACGAGCGCCTCGGCGACCGCCTGGCGCAGGCCGACGTCCTCCGCAAGCGCATCGCCCACGCCGACGCCGCGCGCGCCGCTGACCCGCGCGCGGACGACGCGCAGGCCGCCCCCGGGGGCCGCCTGGACCGCGCCGAGCCGCGGTACCGCCTGGCCGCGCTGCTCGCGTCGGACCCGGCCGAGGTCGATCCGGCGATCTCCCTCCTCGAGGAGGCGCTCGAGCTCTCCGCCGATCCGGATCGCGCCGAGGCGATCCTGCGGGACGCGCTCCGCGCGGATCCGAGGAACCCGCGCGCGATCCGCCTCTTCGAGCGCCTCGCCCGGCAGAGCGGGCGCCCGCGCGCCCTCGTGGACGCGCTGCTCCTGCTCGCCGAGATCGAGGGCCCGGGCGTCCTCGAAGAGGCGGTCCGCACCGCCCGCGCGCTCGGCGACCGCGAGCTGGCCGAGTCGATCCTGCTGCGCATCGTCGGCGCCGGCGCTGCGCCCTCGTCCGACCCGCCCGGCGCCGCGTGGGCGCTCGTCGCGCTGGCCGAGCTCCGCGAGGAGGCCGGCGATCTCGCGGCCGCCGCTTGGCTGAGCGAGCGCGCCGCGCGCGCCTCGGCGCCCGAGGACGAGCGCGCGCTGCTCCTGCACGCCGCGGAGCTCTCCGCGGGCCCGCTCGACGACCTCGCCCGCGCCGCGCGCCTCTACGAGGAGCTCCGCGCCCGCGAGCCCGCCGAGCGCGAGATCTGGATGCCCCTCGCCGGCGTGTACCGCCGGAGCGGCGACGCCGCGCGCCTCTCGACGCTGCTCGAGGAGACCGTCCCCCTCGTCGACGACCTCTCCGAGCGCTGCGCGCTGCGCCTGGAGCGCGCGCGCCTCCTCGCGCGGGAGTCGCCGGCCCAGGCGGCGCTCCTGCTCCGCGACATCCTCGACGAGGACCCGACCCAGGTGGAGGCCGCCATCCTCCTCGCCACGATGCTCGAGGAGGCCGGCCGCACCGAGGAGCTCGGCGAGCTCTTCGCGCTGCAGCTCGACGCCGCGAAGGACCGCGCGGACGTCGCCTCGATCGCGTCGATCTCGATGCGCCTCGGCGCCCTCCTCGAGCAGCGCGGCGACGATCGCGGCGCGCGCGACGTCTACCTCGGGGCCGTCGACTGGGACGCCACGAACCGCGACGTCCTGCGCGCCCTCGTGCGCCTCAGCCGCAAGCGCGACAGCGCGGACGATCTCGCCGACGCGCTCGAGAAGCTCCTGCGCATCGAGCAGGCCGACGAGGCGGCGCAGATCGCGCTGGAGCTCTCGGAGCTGCACGGCGCGCGCGGCGACGACGCCGCCGCCGAGGCCGCCCTCAAGGCCGGCTACGCGGTCTGCCCCGCGAGCGACCGGCTCCGCGAGGAGCTCGCGTCGCGCTACGCGGCCCGCGAGGCCTGGCACGCGCTCGCCGAGCTGCACGTGCTCACGGCGCGCGTCGCCGGCGCCGACGAGGCGCGCGTCGCGTCGCTCTGCCGCGCCGCCGAGATCCTCCGCGACCGCGCGGGCGACGCCGCGGCCGCGGCCGAGCTCCTCGAGCGCGCCCTCGGCGTCGCCCCCGGGGATCGCGACGTCCTGCTCGCGCTCATCGACGCGTGCGGCGCGTCGTCCGACCACGCCCGCGCGGCCCGCGCGCTCACGGCGACGCTCGAGGCGAGCCCGGACGACCCGTGGCTCTACCGCGCGCGGGCCGAGGTCCACGGGGCGCTCGGGCAGGACGACCGCGCGCTCGGCGATCTCGAGCGCGCCTACGCGCTCGGCGGCGCCGAGTACGCGCGCGAGCTCGTCGCCGAGCTCGAGCGGGCGCTCGCGCGCGCGGCGGCGCGGCCCGCCGAGGCCGAGCCCGCGCCGTCCGAGCCCGCGCCGGAGGCGGCGGGGGCCTCCTCGCCCCGCGCGCTCCGGCTGCGCCTCGCCGAGATCCTCGCGCGCTCGGGCGATCTCGAGCGCGCGCGCGCCCACCTCGGCGACCTGCTCCACGCCGACTCCAAGGATCGCGCGGCGCTCAAGGCGCTCGCCGGCCTCGAAGAATCGGCCGAGCGGTGGGACGCCGCGAGCGCCGTCTACCGGAGGCTCATCGCGCTCGAGGAGGGCGACGCGCTCGTCGCCACCGCGCTCCGCCTGGCCGGCGCCTGCGCGCGCGCCGGCCACCTGAGCGACGCCCGCGGCGGGCTCGAGCGCGCGCGCCGCGCCGCGCCCGGCAACGCCGAGATCCGCGATCGCCTGCGCGCGCTCTACGCCGAGATCGGCGCGAGCCGCGAGCTCGCCGCGATCACGCTGGAGGAGGCGGCGGCCGCCTCCGACGTGGCCGGCCGCTTCGCGCTGCTCGTCAAGGCCGGCCGCCTGCTCCTCGAGGTCGGCGACGCGGCGCAGGCGGCCCCGGTGCTCCGGGAGGCGCGCTCCCTCCGCCCGGAGGACCAGGATGTCGCCCTCCTGCTCGTCGACGCCCTGACGGCCGCGGGCAGCCCCAAGGAGGCGCGGGCGGTCACCTCGGAGCTCATCGTCGCCAGCAAGGGGCGCCGCTCGCGGCTCCTCGGCGCCGTCTACCACCGCCTCGCGCGGATCGAGGACGCCGAGGGGAATCCGCGCGAGTCGCTCACCGCGCTCTCGAGGGCGCTCGAGAACGACCCTCAGAACGGCGAGCTCGCCATGGCGCTCGGCGAGAGCGCGCTCGGGCTGGGGGAGCAGGACATCGCCGCGCGCGCCTACCGCGCGGTCACCCTGATGAAGATTGCCCCCGAGCCCGGCGAGGGCGGCACCACGCTCGCCGCGCGCGCTCTCGCCTATTACCACCTCGGGGCGATGGCGCTCGCCGCCGGCGACCGCCGCAAAGCGCGCCTGATGCTCGACAAGTCCGTCTCCGAGGACGGGTCGCTCGAGGCGGCCCGGGCGCTCCTCGACGAGCTGCGCGCCGGCTAAACCCCCCTCCCGCGCGTCTCGTCAGGTATGCCCCGGTCGCGGCGGCCGCCCTCGCGGCCGCCCCAGGCGGCGCGGCGGCCGCGGCGCGCGCCGGCGCGCCCGATTCCAGCGGTATTTTGCGGCTTTCGTGCCTCTCTCCGGCCCGCGGCGGCGCCGCGCCGCCGGCCCTCCCGGCGGCGCGTTCCCCCTCAGGCGCGCCGCTCCGGCGCGGCCTTTCAGGGGTCCGCGCGATGCCCGTTCTCAGAAATCGCGATTTCTCCCCGCATTTTTGTCTTTTTTTGTCCTGAGTCGTGTGTAAGGTTCACTAAGGCTGTGCGCGGCGAGGTGTCGCGCGCGAGCTCATGTCCGAGGAGAGTGCCATGGCAACTAAGAAGACGGCCGGGGGCGGCGCGAAGAAGACGTTGAGCAAGAGCGGCCTGATCCAGGCCATCACCGAAGCTGCCGGTGATGAACTGAGCCGCAAGCAGGTGAAGAACGTTCTCGAGTCCCTCATCTCGATCGGTCATCGCGAGCTGAAGAAGTCGGGCGTGTTCACGCTCCCCGGCTTTGCGAAGTTCCGGGTGGTCAAGCGCCCTGCGACGAAGGCGCGCCAGGGGATCAACCCGTTTACCAAGCAGCCGATGACCTTCGCCGCGAAGCCGGCGAGCAAGTCCGTCCGCGCTCGGCCGATCAAGGCCATCAAGGACGCGCTCCTCTAGGCAACCGGATCTCCCAGCGGAGCGCAGGGCGGCCACGGCGACGTGGCCGTTCTTGCTCCATGGCCCCGCGCCGGCCCCCTTCGGGTTCGTGGCGGGGGCGGGGCCTCCCCGCGCGCCGCCGGACCGCGCGCCGGCCGGACGCCGGCTCTCGGGGCCGGGAGGCGCGGGGCGGCCAGCGCCGCCCGCGCCGCCGCTACGTCATTTCTTGCGGCTGTAGGCCTGCGCCGCCACCGGACCCGAGCCGGTGCGCGCCTTGACGACCAGCTTCACCGTCGCCGGCAGGGGGAACGGCCATTGGTAGCAGCTCTGCTTGGCGCCGATGGCGGCTGTCGGGCCGGTGTCCGAGTCGACCGCGAGCACCGGTTTCAGGTTGAGCGCGGCGAGCCCCGGCTGACCTCCGGCGTTGAGATCGAGCTCCAGCTGGAGATCGACCTCGGTGACGGTGGGGAGCGCCTGCGCCAGGAACGTGTAGCAATAGCCCGGTTGGAGCATGAAGGTCTGCCCCGACGCCGCCTGCCCCTCGGGGACCACGTTGCACACCGGCGCCCCTTCCGGCTGCATCTTCGGCGCCTCGCCGGACGCGCGGCCCTGGAACATGGTGGTCATCGCCAGCGACTGGACTCCATCGCAGGGCGCCGCCGTGGGCACCGCGACCGGGGGCAGGCCGGTGTCCGGGGGCGGGGCGGACACCGTCGGCTGCGGGGGCGGCAGCGCCCCCGCGTCCGGGGGCTCGTCCGCGAACTCCGACTCCTTGCTGCCGCCGCCGCAGCCCAGCGCTGCCGCCGAGAGAGCCAAGAGCACTGCTGAACCCAACGACCTACCCGTCACCGTCATCTGCGGCCTCCTCGCGCACAGCCCTGCCGCACGCCGCGGCTCCTCGTTCGGACAGCTGCGCTCGCGGGCGCTCATACACCCGAAGGAGGCCGGGGGCTACGAGCGAGGCGCGTCCGCCCGGGCGGGCCAGCGCAGGCGCGCCCGCGGCGGCGGCCCTGCTCGTGCGCCCCTCGCGCCGCTCAGCCGGACCCGCCCACGAGCTCGCGCAGGACGCACATGCGCGCGACGAGGAGCGCCTCGGGCCGGATCGCGTCGTCGAGGTACGCGGCCGAGTTCGCCTCCGCCAGCGACTCGCGCAGCATCCCCTGCTCCAGGAAGGTGACCGCGCGCCCGAGGTGCAGCCGCGCCCTGTCGGCCGCGATCCCCATGCCGGCGCTCGCCAGCATCTCTCGTTCCAGGAACCACCGCGAAAACTCTCCGGGACGATCGAGCTTCGCACGGGAGCCTTGGTCGGTCATGACGTAGGCTACCTCACTTTTTGGACCCCGGCCAGCCGAGCCCGGCGGCGGTGACGCTGGAAATCATGGCAGAAGCAGCATCAATCCGCCGGGCCGGCGCGATGAAAGCCAGGGCGTGACCCGTCCAAAGCGACATCCGGCGAACGGCCCTGAAGCCCGATGGATCGGGCCTCGGGGCTCGCTCCGCGGAGCTCCCGCGAGCGACCCGTTGCGTCGCGAGCCCGTCAGTGAGATTGAACGCGGCGTTCTGCCGGAATTCGAGGAGGTTCTTTTGCTCCGTACGTTGGGCGTCCTGCCAGCCATGGTCCTCACCGCCGCCCTCGCTGCTGGTTGTCAACAGCGAGAGGCCTCCCCGCCGCCGAGCTACGCGAACCAGCCCCCGCCCGGCTACTACCAGCAGCCCGGCTACCAGCAGCCTGGCTACCAGCAGCCCGGCTATCAGCAGCCTGGTTATCAGCAACCCGGCTATCAGCAGCCCGGCTACCAGCAGCCCGGTTATCAGCAGCCGGCGCCGACGCAGCCCGCGCCGACGCAGCCGGCGCCGACGCAGCCCGCCCCGACGACCTCGGCGCAGCCCGGCGGCTTCCCGTGGCCGTTCCCGTTCCCCGGCCAGACCGGTGGCGAGCAGACCGGCGGCCAGCAGCCCGCCCCGAGCGGCGGCGGGACCAGCTCCGGCAGCGCGTCGCCGATCGACCCGAACTTCGCCACTGCCGCGACCATCCCGCTGAACAACCTCGCCGCGACCGAGGCGCCGGGCATGACGAAGGAGGGCGGGCCGATCGCGGGCCAGTTCAGCGCCGGACAGACCCTCGAGCAGCAGATCCAGCTGATGCCCGGCAAGTGCTACACGATCCTCGGCGTCGGCGCGGGGATCACCGAGCTCGACATCAGCCTCGTCGCGCTGACCCCCATCCCGATGGGCTCGTCGGTGCTGGCGCAGGACAACCTGACCGGCGCGAACGCCGCGCTCGGCGGCCGGGGCAATTGCTACCGCTGGTCGCTGCCCGTGGGCATCAACGCCAAGTACATCGTCAAGGCCACCGCCGGCTCGGGCGTGGCCGCCGCGCAGCTCTACGTGAAGTGACGCCCCGAAAGCGCCGAGGACGCCGGGAGAGCTCTCTCCGGGCGTCCTCGGGGCTCGCCGTGAAGTGACGCCCCGAAAGCGCCGAGGACGCCGGGAGAGCTCTCTCCGGGCGTCCTCGGGGGCTCGCTCCGTCGATCGGTGTTAGACGCGGATCCCGGGCGCCGGGAAGCCGCGGCAGAGCTCCGCGACCTCGGCGGCGATGCGCGCGATGCGCGCCTCGTCGTTGATGTTCTGCGCCACGTCATCCATCCACGCCGCCAGGCGCTCCATCTCGGCGACGCCCATGCCGCGCGACGTCACCGCCGGCGTGCCGATGCGGAGCCCCGACGGATCGAACGGCTTGCGCGGGTCGAACGGGATCGAGTTGTAGTTGGCCACGATGCCCGCGCGATCGAGCGCCTGCGCATAGGGCTTCCCGCCGATCCCCTTCGGGGTCATGTCGATCAGCAGCAGGTGGTTGTCGGTCCCGCCGGTGATGAGCCGGAAGCCGCGCGACTCCAGCGCGCGCCCGAGCGCCTGCGCGTTCTCCACGATCTGCTTCGCGTAGGCCCGGAACCCGTCCTCCGAGGCCTCCTTCGCCGCGACCGCGATGGCCGCGGTCGTGTGGTTGTGCGGCCCGCCCTGGAGGCCCGGGAACACCGCCTTGTCGATCGCGCTCGCGTGCTCCTTCTTGCAGAGGATCATCGCGCCGCGCGGGCCCCGGAACGTCTTGTGCGTCGTCGACGTCACCACGTCGGCGATGCCCACCGGCGACGGGTGCACCCCGCCGGCCACGAGCCCCGCGATGTGCGCGATGTCCGCCGCCAGGATCGCCCCGACCTCGTCGGCGATCGACCGGAACGCGGCGAAGTCGAGCGTGCGCGGGTACGCCGTCGTCCCGCACCAGATGAGCTTCGGCCGGTGGGCGCGCGCCAGGTCGCGGACCTGGTCCAGGTCGATGCGGTGATCGCTCTCGCGCACCCCGTACGGGACGCTCTTGAAGTACTTCCCGGTGATGCTCACCGACCAGCCGTGGGTCAGGTGCCCGCCCGCGGGCAGGCCGAGGCCCATGATCGTGTCGTTCGCCTGCGCGAACGCGAGGTAGACGGCCAGGTTGGCCGGGCTCCCGGAGTAGGGCTGCACGTTCACGTGGTCGGCCCCGAACAGCTTGGCCACCCGCGTGCGCGCGAGCTCCTCGACCACGTCGATCTGCTGCTGGCCCTCGTAATACCGCTTGTGCGGGTAGCCCTCGGAGTACTTGTTCGTCAGCACCGAGCCGGTCGCCTCGAGCACCGCCCGAGACACGTAGTTCTCGCTGGCGATCAGCCGGAGCGTGTCCGCCTCGCGGCGCTCCTCCAGGCGGATCTGCTCGGCGATCTCCGGATCGACCTCGCTCAGCGGCCGCAGGCCCTTCACGTCGTTCTTCACGCTCATACCTCGAACTCCCCGCGTGAAAGGATGTCGGTGACCCGCCAGAGGAACGAGTTCGCCAGCACCCCGTCGATGATGCGATGATCGTAGGACAGCGCGAGGAACATGACCGGATGGATCGCGATCGAGTCCTCCTTGTCCTTCGTGACCACCACGACGCGCTTCTTGATCTCCCCCATCCGCAGGATGCCGACGTTCGGCTGTGAGATGATCGCGCCGCCGAACAGGTTGCCCTTGAGGCCGGGGTTGGAGACCGTGAAGGTCGTGTTCGCCAGGTCGTCGGCGGTGATCTTGCCCGACTTCGCCCGCCCGGCCAGCTCGTCGATGCTCCGCGCGATGCCGCGCAGCGACAGCTCGTCCGCGTGCTTGATGCTCGGGACGATGAGGCCGCCGGGCGTGTCCACCGCCACGCCGAGGTTGACGTCGCGCAGCACCACGTACGAGTTCTCGAGCACGCGCGCGTTGAACTCCGGGTGCTCGCGCAGCGCGCGGACGGCCGCGGCGCAGATGAAGGACAGGAACGTCAGCGACACACCCGCCTTCTTGAACTCGTCCTTGTGCGCGTCGCGCAGCTTCGACGTCTCGTGCAGGTCGACCTCGGCGACCGTCACCACGTGCGGGGAGGTCACCTTGGAATAGACCATGTGGTCGGCGGTGATGCGGCGGCGCCGGCTGAAGGGCACCACCTTGTCGCCCGGCCTGGGCGTGTAGGGCGGCACCTTGTACGCGCCGTACCCGACGCCGGGCACCGGCGGCACGAACCCGCCGCTCGACTGGATGAGCTGCGACAGCTCGGCCGCCTGGCTCGCCGCGACCGCCGGCGGGGGCGCCGCGCTCGCCGGCGGCGCCGGCTCGGCCGCCGCGCCGTGGGCCGCGCGCATCACGTCGTCGCGGGTGATCCGGCCGTGCTCGCCGGTCCCCTGCACGCCGCGCAGATCAACGCCCGCCTCGAGCGCCAGCTTCTTCGTCGACGGGCTCGACAGCGGACGGGCGCTCTCGTCATGCCCGTTGCTGCCCGGAGCGGGCGCGGGCGCCGGCGCCGGGGAGCTGGCCGCGGCCGCGGCCTGCGGGCGCTGCTCGGCTGCGCCCTGCGCCTCCGACGCAGCCTCGTCGATCTGGCAGAGCAGACCCTCCTTGGCGACGACGGATCCCTCGGCCGCCGCGATCCGCGTGACGCGACCGGCGGTCGGCGCCGGGATCTCCGTGTCTGCCTTGTCGGTCGCAACCTCGAGCAGCGGCTGCTCGCGCTTGACGAAATCGCCCTCGCGCACGAGCCACCTCGAGACGGTCCCCTCGAGCACGCTCTCGCCGAGCTGTGGCATGCGAACATCGACCATCGCTTCTCGCTCCTCCAACGCGCGCCGCCGTGAGCGCCCGTTTCTCGGGGCAAGGCGGCACGGTCGTATACGCCGCCCGCCCTTCGAGAGCAACGACACAGTGTTCGTCCGCTGCGCATCCTTTTCGTGATTCACCCGCCGCTGCCTGGGCCGGCTCGGCGACGGCGAGCCGCGCTCGCCGACACGCCCGGCGCAGGAGGGCTGGAATCGTACGTGGAATCGCACGTCGACGCACGTAGACGCTGGCGCGCCCGAGCCGGTAAAAGGGCGCGGTGCGTGACGCCGCGCCGGATGTGACCGCGGTCCCTCGTCCCCGGGCCGCCTCGACCGAGATCGCGCGGGAGCGCCCCGACGCCGGGCCGGCGCGCGTCGCGGGGGCGCGGGCGATCTGCGCGGTCTCGCTCGGCGCGATCGCGTTCCTGCTGCTGCAGATCCTGACCTACGGCTACGGCCGCGATCAGGGCATCTACGCCATGGTCGCGCGGGCGGTGCTCGACGGCGGCATGCCGTACCGCGACGCGTTCGACTTCAAGCCGCCGGGCATCTTCTTGATCTACGCGCTCGCGCGCGCGCTCTTCGGCCCGGCGCAGTGGGGCGTCCGCGCCCTCGAGGTCGCCGGCCTCGCCGGCATGTGCCTCGCGATGACGTCGCTCGCCGGCCGCACCTTCGGCGATCGCCGGATCGGGATCGTCGCCGCCGCGCTCGCCGTGCTCGTGCACGCCCAGCTCGATTTCTGGCACACGGCGCAGCCCGAGTCGTTCGGCGGCATGCTCACCGTCGCCGCCCTGCTCGTGGCCGCGCCGCGGGGCCGCGCCGCCGGCGCGCCGCGCGCCGCCGCGCTGGTCGCGTCGGGCGCGCTCTTCGGCGCCGCCGGCCTCCTCAAGCCGCCGCTCGCCGGCGGCGGCGTCGTGCTCGCCGTCGCGCTGGCCGCGCCCGCCCTCGCCGAGCTCGCGCGGCGCGGCGTGGCGCTCGCGCGGCGCGGCTCGGCGAGCGCCGCGGCCGTCCGGCCCGCGATCGAGGGCGAGCCGGCGCGCTCTCTTCCGGGCGCGCCCGCGCGCTCCTCCGCGGCCGCGCTCGTCTGGGCGGCGCTCCGGCCCGCCCTGCTAGTCGCGCTCGGCGGCGTGCTCCCCGTGCTCGCTTGCGTTGCGTGGTTCGCCGCGCAGGGGGCGCTCGGCGACCTGTGGGAGGTCCTCTTCGTCTTCACGCCGCATTACACCGCGCTCGGATGGCGCGGCGTCGGCGTGCTCGAGATGGCGTGGCACGGCGTCAGCGAGTGGCTCGTCGGGTACTCCGGCCCGATCGCGCTCGGCCTCGCGTGCCTGCTCGCGCTGCACCCCGATCGCCGCGAGCGCGCGGGCGTGGCGCTGTTCGCGGGCGTGATCGCCATGCACCTCGTCGGCGTGGTGATGCAGGCGAAGTTCTTCCCGTACCATTACGGCGCGACCTGGCCGCTCACCGCGATGCTCGCCGCGCTCGGCCTCTGGAAGGCGTGGCAGCGCTGCGTCCAGCGCGGCGCGCGGGCGGCCGCCGCGCTCGTCGCGGCGCTCGTCGCGGCCGCCTTCGCCCGCTCCGCGACGAAGGACGTGGCCGACGGGTACCTCGATCGCTGCGCCGAGCGGCTCGCGCTGCTCGCCGCGGGCGCGCGGGACCAGGGCCGCCTCGACCGCCTCGCCTCGGTGGCCGACGTCAACGCCGCGGCGAACCGCGCGGTCGCGGCGTGGCTGCGCGATCGCGTCGCGCCGGGGCGGCCCGTGCTCGTGTGGGGCTTCGAGCCGGTGATCTACGACCTCGCCGATCGCCCGCCGGCGACGCGTTACCTCTACAACGTCCCGCAGCGCGCGGCGTGGGCCCGGCAGGAGGCGCGCGACGCGCTGATGCGCGACCTCGCCGCGAGCCCGCCGGCGGCGATCGTGGTCGAGCGCCGCGACGTCTTCCCCTCGGTGACCGGCGACGCGCTCGACTCGCGCGACACGCTGGACGGGTTCCCTGCGCTCGCGGGGCTCATCGACGAGCGCTACGAGCTCGCCGCGCTCATCGAGGATTTCGAGATCTACCTGGAGCGCTGAGGGCCGGGCTGGCGTGGGGCGGCGGCGCGGCCCGGAGGGCCGCGCGCGCGCCGGGATCAGGGGCAGGCGTTGTCACGGCCCGGGGTGGGCGCGGCCGTCACGAAGCGGCGGCCGTCGCGGGCGCCGTCGGCGCAGCGCTGGATCGACTGCGTCGCCGGCGCGGCCGTCGCACCCTCGTTGACCTGAACGCGCTCCGGGGCCTCCGGATCGCTGGAGATCAGCGCGTCCAAGAGCTCCTCGTCGTCGGCGTCGTTCGTGTCGTAGACCAGGGCATCGAGCAGGCGCGCGCTGGTGGCCGGCGTGCCCGAGGGGAAGTCCGCGGGCAGCCCCTGGTACAGGGCGACCGCGTCCGCGCCGTTCTGCAGGGTGTCGTTCGGGAAGACGAGGGCGGGCGCCGGCATGACGCCGCTGTTGCCGACGAGCAGGAGGCCGAATCGGTCGGTCGTGGCGTTGAGCTCGATCGCCCGGTAGGAGGCGTCGTCGGCGGACCCGTTGAAGAACACGAGCGTGTAGCCGGCGAGGCTCGTGGACCGCCAGCCCGTGCTGATCTCGACGAACTCGAGCGCGTCGACGTCCGGCGTGTCGGCGTCGAGCTCGTTGATCTGGAGCCGGAGCACCGTCACCCGGAACGACGTGCGCCGCGCGCCCGGGCGGCTCACCACGATGTCCCCCGGGCCGATCGGCGTCGCGCCCGAGAGCGCGGGGATCGTGATCCGCGTGTCGGAGTCGACCCTGAAGGGTTGCGGCGCGTAGCTCACGGTCACCTCCGTCGCTCCGGTGAACCCCGTGCCGGTGAGCACGAGCGCGCCTCCGACGGCGATGACCGGGTAATCGACCGAGGTCACCTGGGCCGGCGGCCCGCACGGCGGGCACGCGGAGCCGCCGCAGTCGATGCCGCCCTCGTCGCCGTTGAGGCGGCCGTCCTCGCACGTGGGCGTCTGGCACACGTAATCGAGGCACACCTGGGACGGGCAGTCCGTGTGGACCAGGCACTCCACGCAGGTCCCGGCGGCGTTGCACAGCCCGCCGTCGCCCAGGGCGCACGCGGTGCCGACCGCCTTCGGCTCGTGGACCGGGGAGCCGTCGCGGCAGGCGTCGATCGTGCACTCGCTGCGGTCGTTGGGCACGTCGTCGTCGTCGTCGACCTCCACGACCGCGCCGCCATCGTTGCAGACGCGCTCGCTGCAGTCGCCGGCCATCTGCTTCTCCGCCGGTGTCCCTGCGGCCACGGGCTCGGTGACGCACCCGCCGTCGACGCACCTCGCGATCGCGCACTCGCTCGCGGGCTCGGCGCAATCCGCGTCGACGGTGCAGGTGTCGCCGCCGCCGCTGCCGCCGGACCCGCTGGCTCCGCCGCCGCTGCCGCCGACTCCACCCTCGCCGCCGTCACCCCCAATGCCACCGACTCCGCCGGATCCGCCGTTGCCATTCCCGGCGCCGCCGTCGCCGCCGCCGGAGCCACCGTCGCCGCCGCCGGAGCCACCGTTGCCACCGCCGGAGCCACCGTTGCCACCGCCGGAGCCACCGTCGCCGCCGCCGGAGCCGCCGTTGCCACCGCCGGAGCCACCGTCGCCGCCGCCGGAGCCGCCGTCGCCACCCCCGCCGCCGTCATTGCCGCCGGAGCCGCCGTCGCCACCCCCGCCGCCGTCATTGCCGCCGGAGCCGCCGATGCCGCCCCCGCCGCCGTCATTGCCGCCGGAGCCGCCGGCTCCGCCAAGTCCTCCTGCGCCCCCTTGCTCGCCGCTCCCGCCGTCGCCGATCAGGCTGCGATCGGGCATCGTGATCAGCTCGCAGCCCGAGGTGGCCACCAGCGAAATGCTCAGCGCGAGCGCGGATCCGTATCGATTCGATCTCCAAGTCATGAGCACACCTGGTTGCAGGTTGGGCTGGGCGCGCAGGCCGTCGACGCCGCCTGCGCTGCCCCGCGGCAGGGACGAGCGGGCGGCCATCCTAGACGCACGGGACGCCCGTTGAAAGCGCGCCGCGCAGCCCGCCGCGGGGCCGACCCGCGCTGGCCGCGGCGGCCCCGCTGGCGCGCAGCCGCGGCCGCTCCCGCGCGCTCCCTCGCCGGGGTGGCGGGATCCACCTGCTGGCATGTTCGTTGATGCGTCGATCCGCCGGCATGCGCTCCGCCTCGGGCGGGGTCGAGCATGACGCCCCGGTTGCGGCGCGGCGACGCAGCGACGCAGCGACGCGGCGATCGAGGAGCAACGAGCATGCGAGTCGCGATCATCTCCACCCCGTTCATCCGGGTGCCGCCCTCCGGATACGGAGGGACCGAGCTGTTCTGTTACGAGCTCGCCGAGGGGCTGTCGGCGCGCGGACACGAGGTGACGCTCTTCGCGACGGGCGATTCGTCGGTCGCCTGCCGCCGCCGGTCGCTCTACGCGAGCCCGTGCTGGCCCCCTACGCCGGAGGACGAGGTCAACCACGTCGCGTGGGCCGCGTCGGAGATCGCGCGGGAGGACAGGTTCGACCTGGTCCACCTGAACAGCCCGATCGCCGTCCCGTTCACCCGCTTCCTCCGCGTCCCGGCCGTGCACACCCTGCACCACGCGTCGTGCGTCGAGAGCTCGCGCATCTACGCGCAGCACCCGGAGGTCGCGTACGTGGCCATCAGCGAGCGGCAGCGCTCCCTCGAGATCGCGCTCCCGCGCTCGTGCGTGATCCATCACGGCGTCGCGCCGGCGCGCTACCCGACGAGCCTCTCCGACGAGGGCTACCTCGCGCACCTCGGCCGTTACGCCGAGGAGAAGGGGACCCACCTCGCCCTCGACATCGCGAGGGCCGCGGGCATGCAGCTCAGGCTCGCCGGCCGCGCGCACCCCAAGGATCATCTCTATTATCTCCGCGAGGTCGCCCCGCGCCTCCGGGAGAGCGGCGCGTCGGAGCTCGGGGAGATGGATCACGAACGCAAGGTCGCGCTCCTGCGCGGGGCGCGAGCCCTCCTCTGCCCGCTCCAGTGGGAGGAGCCGTTCGGGCTGATCGCCATCGAGGCCATGCTCTGCGGCACCCCGGTGCTCGGCTTTCGCCGCGGCTCCTTCCCCGAGATCGTCGACGAGGGGATCACGGGCTTCCTGGCCGCGCCGGGCGACGCCGCGCGCCTCGCCGCGCTCGCGGCGGGGCTCGCGCGCTTCGACCGCGCCGCCTGCGCGCGCCGCGCGCGCGAGCGCTTCAGCAGCGCCGTGATGGTGGGGAGGTACGAGGCGCTCTACCGCGCCGTGAGCGGCCCGTGGCGCGCCCGGGGCTCCCGCGCCGCATGAGCGCCGCGGGGGCTGCCCCGCGCGCGCGGCCGCGGCGGTGATAAGAGGCGGCCATGAACGAGCTCTTGCACGCCCTGCTCCGGCGCCCGCCGCTCGGGCGCGCGGCGCGGGCCGCGTCGGACTGGGTGGATCTCCAGCTCACCCACGTCGTGACCTCGCTCGCGCGCCTCGCCCCGCGGGCGCGCGGGCGGCTGCTCGACGTGGGCTGCGGCGACAAGCCCTATGAGCACCTCTTCCTCCCCCACGTCCGCGAGTACCTCGGCGTGGAGCACGAGGCGACCTTCGGCGCCACGGCCGCGCGCGCGCGCGGCAAGGCCGACGTGCTCTATGACGGCGAGCGGCTGCCCTTCCCGGACGCGAGCTTCGACACCGTGCTCAGCGTGCAGGTCCTCGAGCACACCCCCCGCCCGGAGGCGCTCGTCGCCGAGATGGCGCGCGTCCTCCGCCCGGGCGGCCTGCTCATCCTGAGCGCGCCGTTCTCGTTCCGCCTGCACGAGGAGCCGCACGATTACTTCCGGTTCACCCCTCACGGCCTCCGCGCGCTGTGCGGCCGCGCCGGCCTGACCATCGAGGAGATCTGCCCGCACGGCGGCCTCTGGAGCTTGCTCGGCCACAAGGTGAACAGCTACCTGGCGCTCCAGGTGGCGCAGATCGGCGGCGTCGCGCAGGCGATGGGCAAGCTCGGCCACGAGGCCCGCGAAGGCCGCGGCGCGCGCGTGTGGACGCTGCCGCTGGTCGCGCCGGCCATGATCGCGGTGGCCGCGGGCGCGCGCGCGCTCGACCGCGCGCTGCCCGACCCCACCGAGACGCTCGGCTTCACCCTGGCGGCGCGGCGGCCGGCGGCCACGGCGGCCTGACGGCGAGAGGGGTTGAGCCAGGGGGCGCAGCAGGCCATCGGGCAGGCCCGCGCGGCCGCGAGCGCGACGACCCGCCTACGAGCGGCCCGGGGCGAGCTCTCCGGCGATGCGCTGCACGCTCTGGAGCAGCGCCTTGATCTGATCGCCGACGACCGGCCCCGCGTCCTCGACGAGCCCCTCGACCTGCTCGAGCACGGGCGGCAGCCCGTCCGCGGTGACCTCGTGGATGCGCTCGCCCCCGAGCTTCGCCTCGATGCGCGCGAGCTCGTCCTTGAGCTCGCCGAGCGCCTGCGACACGTGCTCCCGGTTCTGCACGTGCTCGTGGCGCGAGAGCTCATACGCTATCGCGATCGCGCTCCGGACATCCCGCTGCACTTCCATCCGCTCCATGCTCCCTCACCCGTGCCGTCGCCGGCGATAGTGGATCTCGAACCGCCTTCAGCGTTTCAGCGCTTGAGCGTTCCAGCGCATAGCAGCTTCCGTGCCCTCGCCGGCCCTCTCGCCCTGCTCGGCCGAGCCCGGGCGGGCGCGTCTCCCGGGCGCGCGCCCGGCGCAACCCACGCGGACGATCCGCCTCACGTGTCGCAGATCGCCACGCGGTCGCGCGCCTCTACCGGATCGGCCGTTCGCGGGGGCCGGCCGCGCCGGGCCCGCCGCGCTCCCGGGCAGGGGCCTCTCAGGGCACCAGCTCGACGCCGCTGAACTCGATGGGAAAGGTGATGACGGTCGTCACCCCGCCTTGCGGCGCGGGGAACTGCATCTTCTCGAACGCATCGGCCACGCAGCGGTCGACCTGCGGGTTCTTCGCCGTCGACCTCACGACGTCTGCCTTGTTGACCTTGCCGCTCGGGCCGATGGTCGCCTTGACGGTCACCTTCCCGACGAACTTCGGCGAGCTCTTGACGCCGATCTTGTAGCACTCGTCGAAGACCTCTCCGTGCTTCTCCACGACGTCGCGGACCTGCGCCTCCGAGATGCTGCCCCCGAGCGTCCCGGTCGCGACGGCCGCGCCGGGCTTCACGTTGCCGTCGCCCCTCGACGCGGCCGGCTTCGGCGCGGCCTCGACCGGCGCGGCCGCCCCGGGGACCTGCGAGGTCGCCGGGGGCGCCTCGCCGGCGGCGGGCGTCCGGCCCGCCGGCGTCGGGCCCGCCGCGCCCGCCGGCCCGGCGGACGTCGTGTCCGCGGGCGCCGTGGAGGTCGTACCCGCCGGCTCCGGCGGCGCGGGCTGCGCCGGCGCCTGGGCGGGCGGCGGCGCGCAGGCCGACGCGAGCGCGAGGACCAGAACCAGACCTGTTCGGCGAGAGCTCATGCCGAAGGTAAAACCCGGATGCGGGGCCGTGTCCACGAGGATGGAGGCGCGCCGCCGCTCAGCGCAGCCGCAGCACCTCGACCTCGGACGCGTCGCCGCCGAGGAGCCTCGGCGCTCGGCCCCGGTCGCGGGCCTTCAGCGACGCCCAGAACACCTCCGTCCCCGGCCGCTTCCGGATCGGCACCGGATCGGCGTAGACGAAGCCCGCCCTCCAGCGCTGCGGCGAGATCGCCGTCGGGAGGCCGACCTCGCGGTAGACCGGGTCGGCCATCGTCGAGGACAGCGGGGCGCGCTCGACCACCCGCGACCGCACCGTGAGCGTCACGTCGCTCGCCGCGGGCCCGCCCGCGCGCACGAAGATCGTGAGGAGCGAGCGCGCGCCCTCGTGGAACGTGGTCCCGAGCAGCTCCGTGCCGTCGTCGAACCGCGCGCCGAGCGGCGCGAGCGCGGCGGTGATCTCCGAGAAGAGCGCCGCCGCGCGCGCCGTGTCGCCCGCGGCCAGCGCGGCGTTGTGGGCGATCCGCTTCTGCTCCAGCGTCTCCGGCGGGCCGGCCGGCGGCTCGGCCGGCTGTCCGAAGTGCGCGCGGAGCTCCCACGTGAGGAACGGATCCGGCACGATCTCGCGCTCGGGCTCGGTGCCCGAGACGAAGTACCAGGCGAGGAGCCCCGGCTCCCGCTCGCGGAACGAGAACGCCTCGATGCCGCGCGCCCCCTGCGCCGGCGCCGCCGCCCCGACGCCCGCGCCGAGCGCCCAGAACGGGCCCACCGCGGTGATGTCGAAGCGCTGCGCGAGGCTCGCCTGGTCCCGGTCGAGCATGAACCGCGTGTCCACGAGGTAGGCGCCGCGGGGCGGCGTCTCCCTCGGCGCGGGCCGGGTCGGCTTGACGACGCGCCCGCCGAGCGCCCAGACCTGGGCCCAGGTGGCCTTCATGCCCTCGTGCATCTCGACGAGCGCGCCGGTCGGCGTCCGCGGCAGCCTCGGCGCGAGCCAGCGCAGGAACGCCGTCTTCTCCCCGTCGGAGTCGATGAGGTGCCCCCGCTCGTTGAAGCGCCCGCCCGTCTCGCGCGCGTAGCGCAGCGCCGGGAGCCCGTCGCGCAGCACGGCGGCGAGCGGCGCGAGCCACAGCGCGAGCGCCGCGAGCGCCGGCCACGCGGGCGCCGGCCCCGCGATCCCGGCGGCTGCAGGCGCCGCGCGCGATCCTGCGGCCGCCGCCCCCGCGGCCGCCGGCCCGGCGGGATCGCGCGCGGCGTCGGGCGCGGCGTCGGGCGCGCGCTGCGCGGCCGCGGCGGCGGCGCGCTCGAGCAGCGCCGCGCCGGTCGCGACGAGGGCGGCGGCGCCGAGGGCGAAGTAGGCCCCGAAGTAGTGCGGCCAGAAGATGTGGATGTCGGCGCCCTGGCGGAAGACGACGTACTGCACCGTCGCCGTCGCGAGGTAGAGCAGCGGCAGCGCGTCGTGCTCGCGCCGGAGCAGGACGAGCCGCGCGGCGCAGACGATCGCGGCGAGCTTCCCCGCGGCGATGGCGATCGGCGTGAACGAGAGCTCGATCCAGTACCGCCGGCCCGCGAGCACCTTGGCGAGCGGCTCGGCGTTGCCCGAGGAGCGGAACCCGTAGCTCGCCAGGAGATCGCCGAGCTTGCCGGCCTGGTGGAAGAGGGCGAGGTAGAGCGCGGCGGTCAGCGCCGCGAGGAAGGCGGTGAGCACCCACCACTGCGCGTAGCGCCGCTCGTGGATCGGGCCGAAGACGCGCTTCGGGAGCAGGTAGGCGCGGATCGCGCCGAACGCGAGCAGCCCGCCCGTGAGCACGAACGCGGGCCAGTCGGCGTGCATGCCGAGCGTGAGCCCGAGCGCGCTCAGCGCGAGGTAGCGGCGCCGGCCCGTCTGCGTGAGCCGGACGTACCCGAAGAGCCCGAGCAGCGTCCAGGCCATGACGGGGACCTCGAGCGCGTTGAGGTTCGCGAACGAGAGCGTGATCGGCAGGACGACGAACGCCGCCGCCGCGGCCGCCCCTGCGGCGGGGCGGTAGACGCTCCGGCCGATGGCGTAGAGCAGGGGCGGCGTCGCGGCGCTCAGCAGGACGGCGGGCAGGCGGCAGACGACGTCGTGCCGCCCGAGGACCTGCATGAACGCGGCGGTCGTCCAGAAGATCCCCCAGGGGTGGTGGCAGTAGTACATCTCCGGCGCCGGCCGGCCCGCGGTGTACTCCCACACCGGCCCGGGGATCTCCCAGCGGAGCATGTTCTCCGCGATGATCCCGACGCCGGCGGACGACGCGTAATGGCCCGCGAGGATGGGCCCGAACAGCTCCCACGCGGCGACGAGCGCGAACCACGCGGTCGCGACGGCGGTGACGGCGAGCGCCGCGCGGGTCTCGAGGCGGGAGGCGGCGGGGAGGCCGCGCAGATCGGTCGGGCGGGGGGCGGGGCGCGGGAAGAGCAACGTGCGCGCAGCCTAGCGTCGATGGGGCGCTTCCGGAGAGGGGAGAAGCCCCCGCCGTCCGCGGCGGCGGCGCGGGTCGATGCGCGCGCGCGGCTCGGGTAAGGTAAGGCATGTCGACCGAGGCGCAGAGGCAGGCTCACGGGCGGGCGCACCGCGACGGCAGGGGGCGCGATCCGACGTTCTATCCCGTGGAGAAGAAGATGGGGGAGGACTCCCTTCAGACATGGATCGTGGAGCTCCTCCGCCCGCTGATCGAGCGCTGGTACCAGGAGCTCGGCCGGCCGCGGTTCGTGGGGGCGGACCAGTTCATCTATTATCAGCAGTTCGATCCTTCCAAGGTCGTGGCGCCGGACGTGTACGTGCTCCCCGGCGTGCCGCCGGGCCGGCGCGTGCGCAGCTGGAAGGTGTGGGAGACCGGGATCGCCCCGAGCTTCGCGCTCGAGGTCGTCTCCTCCGACGAGCCGTACAAGGACTACGTGGACGCGCCCGAGCGCTACCGGGAGCTCGGGGTGAGGGAGCTCGTGATCTTCGATCCCGACTGGGAGAGGAGCCGGGATCGGGTGCGCTTTCAGCGCTACCGGCGGCTGAAGACGCGGGGGTTCGTCCGGGTGGAGACGACGAACGTCGACCGGATCTACGCGCGCGTGCTCGGCTGCTGGCTGCGGGTGGTCGGCACGGGCGACGCGGCGCGCCTCCGGCTGGCCACGGGGCCCGAGGGCGAAGCGCTCTTCCCGACCGCCGCGGAGGCGGAGCGTGCCGCGAGGGAGGCGGAGCGGGCCGCGAGGGAGGCGGAGCGGGCCGCGAAGGAGGCGGAGCGGGCCGCGAAGGAGGCGGCGCTGGAGCGGGTCGCGGCGCTCGAGGCGCAGCTCGCGGGCGCCGCGGGCGCGAAGGACAAGGGGCCTGGCGTCCCCTGAGCCTCGCCGGCGCGCGGCCGTTCAGGCCCGGAGCAGCGCGACCCGCCGGCCCGAGGGCGTCCGGGCCTCGTCGAGCCGCGTGCGCGCCTCGACGTCGCCGGCCGCGGCGCGGCGGTCGAACAGCACGAGCACGCCCTCGTCGAGGCCGAGCTGGGCGAGGTAGCCGTCGAGCTGCTCGAGCCCCTTCGGCGTGGGATCCTTCTCTCCCTCGCGCCGCCTTGTACTCGCGCACGTCGCGCAGGCCGCAGAGCGCCACCGCGGCGGGAAAATCGCCGGGGCGATCGGGAAGCCGGCGCGCAGCTGGCGCAGCACGCTGAGGAGGCTCTGGTCGCGCAGTGCGTCGATCTCGTCGAAGAACAGCGCCAGCGGGCGCGGGCAGGCGCGGGCCCAGGCGCGCAGCGCGACCTCGACGCGGTTGCCCTCCGGGGCGGCGGGGAAATCCGGCGGATGCAGCGCCGGCGGCAGGGTGAGCTCGGCGCGCGTCCGGATCGAGCTGAGCAGGATGCGCTCGGCGGCGCCGTAGTCGTCGCCTGCCGCCTCGCCCGCCTCGCAGGAGAAGTGCAGCGCCGCCCAGCGGCCCGACGCGGTGAGCTGCTCGGCGAGCGCGCGGAGCGCCGTGGTCTTCCCCGTCTGTCGCGGCGCGTGAACCACGAAGCAGGCGCGCTGCTCCACGAGACCGGGCGCCTCGGGCAGGCGCCGCTCGGCCGGGATCATGTAGTGCCAGTCGGGACGGCAAGGGCCGGCCGTGTTGAAGCGGCGTGCCACGCGCGCAGCTTGCGTCCCGGAGCCGGGCGGCGGCAAGGGCCGCGCGCGTCCTCCGCCGCCGTCGCCGGGCGGCGTGCGCTGCGCTCGCGCAGCGGCATCTCGCCAATCTCGGGGAGACCCTGACCTGACCGCGCGCCGGTTCTGGATCGAGCCCTCCGGCCCTCCGAGGGCTTCTCCTTCGGTTTCGGATCGACGCACCCCCCCCTTGAAGGGATCGGCGGCACATCGCGACCTCTCGGTGCGGGCTTTCGAGGCCCTCGGGTCGGTTCTGGATCGACCCCACCCCCCCTCGGAGGGGTCGCCGGCACGTCGCGACCTCCCCGTGCGGGCTTTCGAGGCCCTCGGGTCGGTTCCGGATCGACTCCACGCCCCCTCGGAGGGGTCGCCGGCACGTCGCGACCTCCCCGTGCGGGCCTCCGAGGCCCCCCGGTCGGTTCCGGATCGACCGAGCGCCCCTCGCCAGGGGTCGCCGGCACATCGCGGCCACTGCGCGCGGGCCTCCGAGGCCCTCCGGTCGGTTCCGAGATGGTAGCTTCCCGCCACTTTGGGTACCCCGTCCCCCCCGGCGGAGCCTCCGGCGGCCCCCGCCCCGGCGGTCCGCGCGCCGTCCGGCCCGCTCCGCCGCGCCGCGGGCGCCGCGCGCCGCGCGCTGTCCGGCCCGCTCCGCCGCGCCGCGGGCGCCGCGCGCCGCGCGCCCCTCGACGCGGCGCTCGCGCTCGTCGTCGTCGCCGCGTCCGTCTACGTGATCGCCCTCCCGCTCGCGGTCGTCCGCTATCCGCCGATGACCGATCTCCCGTTCCACGCGGCCCAGACCGCGGCGCTCCGGCACTACCTCGACCCGGCGTGGCACTTCCGCGAGCAGTTCACGCTCCAGCCGCTCGCGGTCCCGTACATGTCCATGTACGCGCTCGGCGCCCTGCTCATGCTCGTCCTCCCGCCCGTGGCCGCGGTGAAGGTCGCGGCGGCGGTGATGCTCGCGCTCCTGCCCGCGGGCCTCGCCGTCCTCTTCCACGGCCTGAAGCGGAGCCCCCTGCTCGGCGTCCTCGGCCTCGTCCTCGTCTGGTGCAACCTCACGCACTGGGGCTTCCTCAACCACATGGGCGCGCTCGGCCTCTTCGCGATGGTCGTCGGCTTGACGCTCATGCTCGTCGATCGCCCCTCGCGCGGCCGCCAGATCGCGCTCGCGCTCGCGCTCGTCGCGCTGTTCTTCACCCACGTCTTCCGCTTCCCGTTCGCGATCGCCGCCGTGGTCGGCGCGGCGATCGTCGTGTTCCCGGCGACGCGCCGGCTCCGCCCCATCGCCCTGCCGCTCGCGCCCTCGCTGCTCCTCTTCGCGGCGTGGCTCGCGGTCCGGACCGACACCCTCCACGCCGCGCCCTTCACCCCCGCGCTCCACGGGGAGCGGCTCGGCGAGATCCCCTCGCTCCTGTTCACGAGCTTCACCGATCCCGCCGAGGCGGCGGCGGCCCGCCGGGCGGCGCGCCTCGTGCTCGCCGCGCTGCTCGTGTGCGTCGGCGGCGCGGCCGTGCAGCTCGCCGCCTCCACGTCCGCGCCGGCGCCCGCGCCCGCCACCCCCGACGCGGCGCCCGCCGCCTCCACGTCCGCGCCGGCGCCCCCTCTCGCCGCCCCCGACGCGGCGCCCCCGCCCGCCACGGACGCGCGGCAGCGGTCGTTCGCGCGCCTCGCGGCCCTCGTCCCGATCGCCTGCGCGGCCGTGTTCCTGGGCCTGTTCCTGAGCCTGCCGCTCCAGATCGGCCTCTGGTGGTACGTCTACCCGCGCGAGATCGTCGCGGCCCTGTTCCTCGCCCTCGGCGCCTTCCCGGACCTGCCGCGATCGCCCTGGCTCAAGGCGCCGGCCGTGCTCGCGATCGCGGCCGCGGCGATCTCCCTCGGCGACGTGGCGCGCGACAACTACCGCCGCTTCGACCACAGCACGCGCGACTTCGACGCCATCATCGCCCGCGTCCCGCGCGCGCCCAGGCTGCTCTACCTCGTCTTCGATCACGGCGGCTCGACCCGGGCGACGACCCCGTTCATCCATCTCCCCGCCTGGGTCCAGGCCACGCGGGGCGGCTGGCTCAGCTTCCATTTCGCCGTCTGGGACGCGTCGCCGATCGCCTACCGGCCTCGCGACGAGCCGGGCGCCGTCGTCCCGCCGGAGACGCCGCTCCGGTGGGAGTGGACGCCGGAGAAATTCGACGTGCGCCGCCACGGCGCCTTCTTCGACTGGTTCCTCGTCCGCCGGCGGGCGGGCGCCGATCACCTCTTCGCCAAGGACCCGAGCATCGTCCCCGTCGATCACGTCGGCGACTGGTGGCTCTACCGGCGCGCCGGCGCGCCGTAGCCAGCGCTGCGGCCCGGGCTTCTGTTACCATGCCGCCCATGCGCTCCTCCTCGGCCTCCGCTCTCCTCGCTGCGGGCTTCGCGCTGCTCGCCGTCTGCGCCTGCGGCTCCGACGGGCCGGTCGACCCTGCCGGCGCGGGCGGCGGCGGAGCGGGCGGCGGCGCGAGCGCGGGGGGCGGCGGCTCCACCGGGGAGCCGGGGCCCGCGTGCCTCGAGCCGACCCCGGTGCCCTGCGAGGACGAGGTCTTCCAGCAGATGAACCTCCAGTCCGACGTGGCGCCCGGGGAGCTCAGCAACGAGCAGGACGGCGGCGGGTTCCGCTCCCTCATCGACGCCACCGCGGGCGGCGCCTTCGCCTCCGAGCCCCACGCCTACGTCTACGCCCGGTTCACCGACGGCGGTCTCGAGAAGGTCGCGATCTCCGACGAGGCGTCGCTCGGATCGATGGACTGGGACATCGCCTTCCGGCGCTACGTCGTGCGCATCAACAGCGGCCACTCCGGGCCGTCCTGCGTGACGGCGGCGCGGCTGCCGGGGACGCCCGACTACGACGCGCTCGCCGAGGCCCCCGGCGACCTGAGGCTCCGCAGCGACGAGTACTTCACGAGCGACACCTGCGAGCTCATCCCCGACGGCTCCGGGCTGGAGTCGCCGGCGACCGCGCTCTCCGGCTACTGGAAGTACCCCGGCTGCGTGGAGATGAGCGGCGCCGTCTACGTCCTCCGGCTCGCGGACGGCCGGAGGCTCAAGCTGACCGTCACGCACTTCTACGACGAGGAGAACCAGGCGCTGTGTCAGGAGACCGGGGCGGTCCCGATGGGCGACACCGGCGCGGCCAACCTCCAGATCCGGTGGGCCTTCCTCCCGTGAGCCGGCCCTCCGGCGCCGGGCGCCCCGCCCCCGCGCGCCGCCGCCGCGCCGGAGGCACCGCGGCCTCGTGGCGCCGCCGCGCTGGAGGCGCCGCGGCCTCGCTCGCGCCGGCGCTCGCCGCCGTGCTGGCCCCGGCGCTCGCGGCCTGCGGCGCCGGCGACGCGCCCCCAGGCCCGCTCGACGGGCCCGCCGCGGCGCCGCTCGATCGGCCGGACACGCGCGGCACCGATCTCCAGTTCCGGTTCGATCCGGACGACGCGGTCGAGACCTTCGCGTCGGCCTCGGGCAGCTTCCTGGTCCACTTCGCGCGCGAGGGGCGCAGCGCGGTGCCCGCCGAGGACGCCGACGCGACGGGCGTCCCCGACTTCGTCGAGGAGGTCGCCGCCATCTACGACGAGGTGATCGTCCACTACCGCGACGTCCTCGGCTTCCGGCCGCCGAGGAGCGACGAGGACCTCCCCGACAACGGCGGCGACGGCCGCTTCGACGTCTACCTCGTCGACTTCGCCGGCGTCGGCGACGGCGTGTTCCGCGTCGACGCCTGCGCGCCGGACGACGAGGGCCGCTGCGCCGGCTTCATGACCCAGGAGAACGACTACAGCGGCTACGACTATCCGTCGACGCGGATCGCGAACCGGATCCTCGCGAGCCACGAGCTCTTCCACGCCGTGCAGGCGGCCTACGATCACGGCCAGGACACGCCGATGCTCGAGGGCAGCGCGGTCTGGGCGACCGAGTCGTTCGATCCTTCGCTCCAGGACTTCGAGGGCTTCGTCGGCGGCTACCTCTCGAACACGGATCGATCGCTCGACGTGCCCATGATCGGCCCGGTCGACCCCTTCAGCTACGGGAGCGCGCTCTTCTTCCAGTTCCTCGAGGAGCGCTACGGCGACGGCACGGTCCGCGAGCTCTGGGAGCGCGTCGAGGACGGCGCGTTCGACGAGGCCGATCCCGTGTGGTTCGAGCAGCTCGACCCCTTGCTCGCGTCGCGGGCGCAGGCGACGTTCGCCGACGCGTTCGTGGAGTTCGCCTCCTGGAACCTGCTCACCGGCCTCCACGCCGATCCCGAGCGCTCCTACGCCGCCGGGGCCGGCTACCGCGGCCTCGTCCCGGAATCCGTCGCGGCGCCGCACGCTGGCCGGCTCCGCGTCTTCCACGCGTCGGCGCAGTACTTCAGCGTCCCGCCCGACGGGCGTGCGGCCATGACCGCCGCGCTCGCGGGCGACCCCGCGCAGCGGGACGGCCTCGCCCTGCTGCTCGCGGCGCGGCGCGGCCGCGCGTACGGCGAGATCGCGCGCGCCGACGACGTCGCCTCCGGCGCGGCGCTCGTCGACACGGCCGGCGCCGACGGCCTCGCCGTGATCGTGGTCAACGGCCTCCAGGACGGCGATTCGCGCAAGCCGACGCTGTGCATCGGCACGGCGGACGAGGTCGCGGCGTGCCGGGCCGCCGCGGAGGGCGGCGGCGCGGGCGGCGGCGGCGCGGGCGGTGGCGGCGGCGCGGGCGGCGCCGGAGGAGAGGCGCCGCCGGAGGGCGAGGAAGGCGGCGACGACAGCGGGTGCGGCTGCCGCGTCGTGGCGCCCGCCGCAGCCGCGAGCTCCGCCGCAGCCGGGAGCTGCGCGCTCGGCGCGTCGCTGCTCGCGCTCGCCCTGCGCCGGCGCAGGGCCACGCGCATCCACCGCTGATCTCGGACGATCGCGCACCCGCTACGGCGCGGCGCGATCGCGCGGCGGCGCGCGGCCGCGCCGCGCCGCCCGTCACCGCCGAGGCTGCCGTCGCGTGACCGCCGCGCCCGCTGCGCCGGAATGCGCTGCCGCGCTCGACGCGAGACGCTACGATGCTCTGCATGAGCGACCCCGGTCCCGAGGCCGCGCGCCTCACCCTTCGCGAGGATCCGGACGGCTTGCTGTGCACCGTCGTCGAGGGCGACCTGTCGGACGACATGGCGCGCGAGATCGCCGCCGCCTGCCAGAGCCTGTCGGACAGCGGCCGCGAGGTCCTCGTGCTCTCCGATACGCGTCGCATCGGCACCATCTCGCCGTCGGCGCGCAAGGTGATGGCGAGCGAGATGCGCGCGGTGCGCTTCGACGCCATCGCGCTCTTCGGCGCGAGCTTCGCCGTGCGCGTCGTCTCCACGCTCGCGGCGAAGAGCGTGCAGATCCTCACGCAGCAATCGTATCCGGTGCAGTTCTTCGAGACCGAGGCCGAGGCGCGCGCGTGGCTCCTCGCGCAGCGGGACGCGCGCCGCGCGAGGCGGCCGGGCGCGTGACGTCACGCGCCGAGGCGCGCGCCGGCCGCCCGCCGCCGGCGCGCCGCCGCGGCCAGGCCGAGGAGCGCCGCGACCGCGAGGCCGCGCCGCTCGCCCGAGGGAGCGCCGGCCGCCGCGCACGCGCAGCCTGCCTGCTCGTCCTCGCCCCCTTCTTCCGGGGGCGGCGGCGGCGGCTCGTCCCCGAGCACCTCCCTGAGCGCCGCGACCGGGTCGATGATCCCGTACCCGAAGATGGGGTCGTGCCCGCGCTCGTCGGGGAGGGCGAACGGCGCCGGCCGCGCGGTGCGGATCAGGACGTCGTAGAGCTCGCCCGCGGTCCGCTCGGGCGCGGCGCTCACGAGCAGCGCGGCGACGCCGGCGGCGACCGGGCACGCCGAGGAGGTCCCGCCGAACAGCGACGTGTAGTCGTCCGGGCTGTCGCCCTCGCGTCCGGCGATATCGGTGCTCAGCGTCCCCGTCGGCGCGACGAGATCGAGGGAGCTCCCGCGGTTCGTGAACGGCGTCTCCTCTTCCAGGTGGTTGACCGCGCCCACGTTGAGGACGCCGCGCGCGGCCTGGATCTCGTCGTCGTCGATCTCCCGGTCGTCGTTGCCGGCGGCGAAGAGGACGAGCGCCCCCCTCCCGTCGCGCCCGGCGTCGAACAGGCGGCCGATCGCGTCCTCGACCACCCTGGGGACCGGCATCGGCTCGGCGTATCCCCAGCTGTTGGACACGACGGCGGCGTTCACCTCCAGGGCGAACTCGAAGGCGTCGACCGAGGCGGAGATCGGCTGCGGCTCCTCGTCGAGCAGCCGCACGCACCGCAGCCTGCACTCGGGGCAGCCGCCCGCGATGCCCACGCCGTTGTCGGTGTCGGCGGCGATGAGGCCCGCGCAGGCGGTCCCGTGGTTCACGCCCGCTGCGCCCGGCCGGTAGGTGGGGTCGTCGTCGCCGTCGATGACGTCCAGGCCCGGATCCATCTTCGCGGCGAGGTCGGGGTGATCGAGGTCGCAGCCGGTGTCGATGACGACGATGGAGGTGGCCGCGTCGCCTCGCGTGCGCCCCCAGGCCTCTTCCATCCTGAGGTCGTCGAAGTACCACTGCCCGGGCAGGCGCGGGTCGTCCGGCGTGAACGGCGCGCCGCGCGCCTCGAGGCGCACGTGGAGGTCCGGGATCGCCTCGCGCAGGAAGGCCGGCCGCGCCGCGCCCTGCAGCCGCTCGGCGACGTCGAGGCCGTCGCCGCCGCCGGAGTCCCTGACGAGCCATAGCCCGATCGAGGGCATCAGCGGCCTCACCACCTCGAGGCCCGCGCCGGCGAGCTCGCCCTCGGCGCCCGGCTCGACCTTCACGATCGCGGTCGCGCCCACGCTCGCGTGGATCGTCCGGCCGTCGGGGTAGCGGAGCCGCAGCGGCGAGAGCGCGCCGCGCGAAGCGCCCAGCGCGGCCGGCCCGAGCCGCTCGACGGCGACGCGGCGCCCGCCGTCCAGGAACGACGGCGCGCTCGCGGCCGGGCGCGGGCCGCTGGCGAGGGCGTCGCCGGCTCCGGCGGCCAGGAGGAGCGCCGCCGAGGAAAGCAGGATCGAGGGCTTGCGTCTCATCGCCCTCCTGGATCTACCGGACCGCGCGGCCTCCCACCAGGGCCGCCCTGGAGCGGCGCTCGGACGAGTAAAGAACCAGACGGCGAGCCGGTGCTCGGCGGAGCGAGACGAGGAGAGAGGCCGCCGAGGCGCCGAGAGCGCCAGGAGGAGAGATGTTTCCGGCGAGCGCTCCGCAACGATTCAGACCGACGGAGTCCTGATATGCCCGAGCAGCAGATTTGCGATGCTCGTGCGGGCTGTCGCGCGGACCCTCTGGCCTCATCATCCATCGTGCTCGAGGAGAGCCGCGAGAGGATCGATCGGCGTAGATATCCGCGCAGAGCTCGAACGAGCTGCTCACGTCGGTGATGAATGCGCTCGTCTACGCCGCGACCGGCATCGGCATCGAGCCGAGCTGCGGACCGCTGCCGGGCTTCCTCGCCTGAGGCCGCTCGGGGCGAGGCGACGCGTCGCTGGCGTCGCCTTTGCAGGGGGCCTCGGATCGGATAGAAGGCGTTCCTCTCCACCCTGCCTGCTGACGCTGGCCGAAAGCCCCTTCACCGCGATGACCCAGGCCGCCACCTACGTCTACGTCTCCAACGCCGAGAGCCGCGCGATCTCGGTGCTGCGCCTCGGCACCGCCGACGGGTCGCTCTCGCCCGTGCAGACCGTCGGCGTCGACGGCCAGGCCGGGCCGCTGGCGATCTCGCCGGACCGGCGCTTCCTCTACGTCGCGTTGCGCTCGGAGCCCTATGCCGTGCAGAGCTTCGCGCTCGACGCGGCGAGCGGGCATCTGAAGCCGGTGTCGGCGGCGCCGCTGCCGGACAGCATGGCGCACATCGTCACAGATCGCAGCGGGCGAACCCTCTTCGGCGCCTCCTACCACGGCCACAAGATCACCATCAGCCCGCTCGACAGCGACGGCGCGGTGCGCGCGCCTGCTGCGGTGCTGCCCGCCGGCCGCCACCCGCATGCCACGCTGGTGGATCCGTCGAACCGCTATGTCTTCGTCAGCGCCCTCGGCTCGGATGCGGTGCTGCAGTGGCGCTTCGACGCGGCCACCGGCCAGCTCACGCCGAACGATCCGGCGGCGCTGCCGGTGCATCCCCTGGCCGGCCCGCGCCACCTGGTGTTCTCTCCCGACGGGCGCTTCGTCTACCTGCTCAACGAGCTGGACGCGACCGTCGAGCTCCTCGCCTTCGACGCCGAGCGCGGCACGCTGTCGGCGGTTCAGCGCCTCTCCACGCTGCCCGAGGGCTTCTCGGGCAAGCCCTGGGCGGCCGACCTGCACCTCACGCCCGACGGCCGCTTTCTCTACACCTCGGAGCGCACGTCGAGCACGCTCGCCGGCTTCAGCGTCGATGCGCAGACCGGCCGCCTGACCTTTGTCTCGCGCTCGCCCACGGAGCAGCAGCCGCGCGCCTTCCAGATCGATCCCAGCGGCCGCTGGCTCGTCGCCGCCGGGCAGCTCTCGCACGCCGTGCGCGTGCACGCCATCGACCGCGCGAGCGGCCGGCTCACCGCCTCGACGCCGTACCCGGTGGGCCAGAATCCCCTCTGGGTCGAGATCCTGAGCTTCCCCTGAGGGGGCCCGCGGCGCCGGCGCTCGTCGCGCGGCCCGGAGCTATCCCTTCTCTCCGCCTCGGATCACCATCGACGTGAGCAGGTCCATCAGCCTCGACAGGTCCTCCCGCGCCGCCCCGTCGGGGAGCGTCGCGAGCCGCGTCGCGACGCGCTCCAGGAACTGCTGCCTCGCCCGCTCGAAGCCCGGCGCCAGCTGGTCGTGCAGCGCGCACGTCACCAGCTCCTGATCGAGCTGCCGCCAGAAGAACTTGCCGTCGACGGTCGCGACGTAGAGCCGACCGGTGAAGCCGACCACCGTCCGCGCGCCCGCCTCGAGGAGCTTGTCGAACAGCGGGCCGCTCGCCGTCTCACCGCAGCAGAAATACAGCACGCGGCCGCGCGCCCAGAGCTCGATCTCCTGCGCGGGGCTCTCGTGCGACAGCAGGATGCCGTCCGGCGACTCGTCGTCCACAACGCAGCTCGTCCTGCCGTGGGACGACACCACGATCCCGCGGAACGGGTTGCCCCCGCTCTCGGCCCGCGCGATCTGGCGGATGATCCTCCGCCGCTCCACGCTGGCGCGCCCGAACGGTACGACGGAGAACTGCTCTCCCATACGCCCATAGAGCTGCGTGCGCCCCGTCGCGAACCAGGCGCTATCCGGGTCGAGGGATGTGTCAATCGAGAGTACAGGTCGAGCCGTCATCCTACCTCCGTCGAAGATTCCCCGTGCGCGCCGCCCAGCGCTCACCCGCACCGGCGATGGCAAGCGCCGCCGCTCGCGCCCGCTGCGCCGGCCGGCTGGCGCCGGGCATCAAGCCCGCTCCACCGGCTTCTTCGCAGCATCCATCGTACCCGCTGGCATTTCGAACCCTGCCACAAAAGTCGCGACAGTGTACAATATCAACCGTAGGGGAATTCCTTCTAGAAAAATCGTGATCGTTCCGATGAATTTTCTCGCTCACGTATGCTGTTGGTGGGCCCCTGCGCGCGCGGCGGCTCATGTTTTTTACCGCGGGCGTTGGCACGCGTGTGTTGCGCGAGGGTATCGCGTCGAACAATCGCCGCGAAACGCGCCGCGAGGCGGGGGGGCTCACATGAGCGCGCGGCTCAGGGGAGGGGCGCGGCGGCGTCGGTTTGGGCGAGGACGAGCTTGCGGGGCTCACCCCGCCGGAGCTCGGTCATCCTCGCTTGCATCGCTTGCCCGAGCTCCTCGCGCGCGGCGTCGTCGAGGAGCTTCTTCACCTTGGGAAACAGGTGCTCTTCTTCTTCCTTGTGGTGGTGCTCGAGCTGCTCGGCGAGCACGTGCAGCTTGGGGCCGAACGTCTCGTCCTTGGTGTCGAGCGCCAGGAGATCGGCCAGCACGCGCTTGAGCGACAGGTGCTCCTCCAGCGACTCGAGGAGGATATCCTCGGTGCGGCGGGCCCGAACGGCGGGGTAGAAGTCCTGCTCCTCGATCGTGATGTGCGTGGCGAGGAGGTCGGCGGCCGTGAAAAACTGCTCAGGGGCGACGGAAGAGGCCTCTTTCAGGCCGGAGAACTGCTGCTCGAGCTCGCGGTGATGGCGCTCGAGGAGATCGATGGCATCCATGGAGACTCTATGTAGCGGCGCCGCACCGCGAGCAAGCCGGGTGGACACCCGAGAGCCGCGCCGAGCGGCGCTCATCCCGGCGCCGCGCGCGGCGGAGCGGGCGTAAGCTCGCCGTATGGACTCCCCGATGCGCCGAGGCGCGGGCCGGGCCGCCCCTCGGCAGCGTGGGTGTCTGAGCCAGGGAGCTCCTGATGCAAATTGCCGATCTCCCCTTCACGCGAGATCGAACAACAGCACCTCGCCCGCGTCCTTCCCGACCAGGTGGAGCGCGCCTCCCGCGCCGATCGCCGCCGCGTCGCCGGCCTCGAGCCGCGTCCCGTTCAGCTCGACGCTCCCGCGCGCCACGTGGACCCAGGCGCTCCGCCCGGCGGCGAGTTCGTACCGCGCCTCCTCCCCAGGCCCGAACAGGCCCGCGAACAGGCTCACGTCCTGGTGGACCGTCACCGAGCCGTCGCGTCCGTCCTGCGAGGCGACCAGCCGCAGCTTGCCCTGGCGCTCCTCCTTCGAGAACGCCTTCTGCTCGTAGCTCGGCGGATACCCGCGCCGGTCCGGCAGGATCCAGATCTGCAACAGGTGGGTCTCGCCCGTCTTCGAGGGGTTCATCTCGCTGTGGAACACGCCCGTGCCCGCCGACATGCGCTGGACCTCGCCGGGGCGGATGATCGAGCCGTTCCCCATGCTGTCCCGGTGCGCGACCTCCCCCTCGAGGACATAGGTGATGATCTCCATGTTCTGGTGCGGATGCGTCCCGAACCCCCGCGCCGGCGCGACGCGATCGTCGTTGATCACGCGTAGCGCCCGGAAGCCCATGTGCGCCGGGTCCTGGTAGTCGGCGAACGAGAACGTGTGGAACGACTTCAGCCATCCGTGGTCGGCATAGCCGCGCTCGCCGGAGCGGCGGAGCTGCATCGAAGAAGTGGTGTTTGCCATGCACTTCATGATGCGTCGGCCGATCCATCTTGTGAATCGGCATTCACCTCATGGTTTCCATCTGGATCGTAGATGGATCCCGCCCCCCCACGGGGCGCTTCGTCAGACGACCTCGAGGTTTGTCGCCTCGGCGTCGAGCCACGGCCCGTCGCCCGGGAGGAGCACGAAGGCGTCGAAGGCCGCGTCGGTCGGGCGCGCGCCGGCCGGCCTGAGCTGATCCTGGGGGACGAGCGCCAGGTTGGGCGCGCTCACCACCGGCGCGGTGGCCTGCCCGGCGAAGGCCTCGGAGGCGGCGCGCAGCACGGCCGCGAGCCGGTCGGCGGTCGGCTCGGGCAGGAAGAGCGCGTCGACCGTCGCCACGCGGTCGATCCCCCGGGCGGTCGCGATCTCGGACAGGAACACGGCGGCGGCGCCGACGGGCCGGCCCGCCTCCTCGACGAGCAGCAGCCGGCGCGGCCGCGGATCGCGCAGGCTGTGCTCGAGCTGCGCCGCGTCGGGCGCCGACCACAGCACGCGATCGTCGCCGCACGCCGCGATGGCCGCGAGCACGTCGGCCGCGGCCTCGGTCGGCCTGGCGACGGCCTGCGTCGGCGCGGCGCTCGCCCGGGGGACGAAGCCGTGATTCCGGCACGTGGCCAGCTGTTTGCGCCTGAGGCCGGCCGCTTCGACGGCCTTGAGGAGCACGCGCTGCGCGGGCGCGGAGCGCGCCTCCACGAACACCACGATCGGCAGGCCGGACGCGCGGAGGCCGGCCAGGAGCTCGCCGTACAGCCGGCTCGCGAGCCCCCGCCCCTGGAACTTGGGGCGCACGCTCACGAACGAGAGGACGTACCCCGCGGACGCGGCGCCGCGGAAGCGGAAGCGGCGCGGCGCGACGCCGATGAAGCCGGCCGGCTCGCCGCCCTCGCGCGCGAGCACGGCGCGCGGCGCCGGACCGGGGAAGCCGAGCTGCCACCTCAGGTAGTCGGCCGTGTAGTGGAGTGCCGGCGGCGGCCACGCCTCGCGCAGGACCAGGCTGGCCTCCTCCGCCGCGGCGATCGGGTCGACGTGCTCGAGCTGCATGGCCGAGAGCGTCGCAGAATCGTCCGGGAACCGGAACAGTCGGAACCGAGCGCCGCGCGAGAACGCCGATCACGTTGGAATTCGGCGAAAATCGACTCATGGGAAGAGCACCGCAAGGGCGCAAGGGACGCAAGGGGAAGAGAAGAATACAATTTCATCTCTGTCCCGTTGCGCCTCTTGCGCCCTTGCGGTCTCTCCTCTTGTGTTCTTTTGCGCGTCTGCGTTGAACTCTCTCTCCGGATCCCTGACCGGACTCCCGGTGGGCGGAGTTAGAGACCCGCCATCTCCGGGGAGCGCCGCACGACGTCCGGCCAGCCCGAAGGGTCGTTGCCGTGCTGGGCGAGGAAGGCGTAAACCCACCGCTCGAGGCCGAACGCGATGCACACGCTGTGCATCGGCCCCGCGCCCTCGACATTGCAGCTGAACGCGCGGCCGAAGAAGTCCGTGTGGTAGTTCAGCGACCCGGCCGCCACCCGCTCGCCCTCCGGGAGCATCAACGAGATCTCGTACTTCGTCTCGCTGCTGATCTGGAAGTACGTCTTGGCCGCCGCGTCCGGCGCGATGAAGAACGGATCGCTCGCCGTCCGGATCTCGCCCGCGAGCCGGTGCTCGTCGAGGTAGCGCGCCACGAGCTCATTCCCCTGCTCCCGCAGCCCGAGGACGTTCTCCCGCGTCCCGAGGAAGACGATCTCCCGCATCGTGAACTCCCAGAGCCGGCGGAGGTCGACCATCTTGCTCGACTCGTAGCGGAAGCAGCGGCCCGCGAGGGCGTAACGCGCGCCGCCCGCCGGCAGCACGCGGTCCCGGTTCGCCGCGTAGACGTGATAACAGACCGCCGGCGAGAGGCAGACCTCCGGGGGCGCCATGTCGCCGAGCGCCCGGTCGTCGAGCGTCTCCCGGTCCTGGTGCCGCGCCCGGAAATCCTCGATGCGCGGCATGTCCTCCGGCAGGTGGCACGCGAACGTGACGATGTGGGGAAACGAGCGGAAATAATCGCACTTCGACAGCGTCGCGGCCGGGATCAACGTCGGCACCAGGATCGGGCTCGGCGAGAACGGCGCGCCGAGCGCCTCCAGCGAGCGATCGAAGTAGCGGTAGAGCCGCAGCGGGATGCCCTCCAGGGCGACCTGGCCCTGGCCCATCTGCGTGATCCCGGCGGGGAGCGCGCCGCCGCGGAACTCGACCCGGTCGCACGCCGGGCTGCGGTACACGAGCTTCCGCGCGAGCGAGCGCAGGCTGCGCTGCATGGTGCGCGCGAGCCCCTCGGCCGCGCGCGCGAGATCGGCCGCGCGCTCCTCGGGGGCCTCGAACGCCAGCGCTGCGCCCTCGCGGACGAAGCGGATGTCCGAGATCTCCTTCGAGAGGAAGGCGATCTGCTTCGGGATCTCCTCCTGCGCCATCTCGGTCGCGGGCGTCGCGAGCTCGACGGTGACGGTCTTCCTCACGAGGCGCGCTCCTCGATGAGGGCGCTCAGCGCGCGCGGCGTGCGCGCGAGGCTGAACTTGTCGTCGGGGAGCGTCACGTTGAACTTGTCCTCCAGCTCGGTGAGCAGCTGGAGCGCGCGAATCGAGGAGAACCCCGCATCGTAGATGTCGTCATCGGGCTGTATCGCGGCCGGCAGGCTGCCGACCGTGACGATGACCTCGATCACCTTCTCGACCTCAATCGCCATGAGCAAGCTCCAGGGTTACGATGCGCTGCTTTCGAGCGAGCGCCTCCCCGCGTCGTCCGCGCCGTTGCTCCTCGCGCCGGCGCGGTCCGCCTCGGCGGCCGGCGGCGGCTCGGTCCGGAGTGATGCCACCCGCCTCGCCGGATTGCCAGCGACGACCGTGTACGGCGGGACATCGGCCATCACGATGGAGCCCGCCGCCACGACGCTGCCCTCGCCGATCGTGACCCCCGGGAAGACCATCGACCGGGCGCCGAGCCAGACGTTGTCCTCGATGACCACGGGCCGCACCTCGCTGTCCGCGGGGGGCAGGCCGCGCTTGCGGTCCTCCGGATCGCTCGGGTGGCCGCTCGAGTCGAGGATGTAGACGCTCCCCGCGATCCGGCAATGCTTGCCGATGGTGACCGACTTGCCGACGATGATCCGGCAGTCGTGCCCGATCCCGGTGTTATCGCCGATCCGCAAGGTCGGGCGGTCGGTGAACCGGGCGGCGAAGACGATGTTGACCTTGCCGTCGAGCACCACATTGTCGCCGAGGATCATGTCGCCCCGGCCCTGGATGTAGTGAATGAAGTTCCCGGTCCGGACGCCCTTGCCGTACTGGGCGCAGTGCGACTTGAGGTGCGGCTCGCAGACGAGCACGCGAGCACCGAACCAGTACATCTCGCGCGCTGCCTCGAACGCCAACCGCATCGGGACCACGAGCGGCCGCGGCGCGGGCAGCGTGAAGCTACGGACCTCCCGGCGCGCGTGGCGCACGGCGCGGGCGACGCTGTGATCGGAGGTGGCGAGGAAACGAACCAGGTTCTTCATGGAAGGTCGCTCTGCGCAGCCTGGCCGGAGCAGCGATGTTCCGCGGGCGCCCGGCAAGAAGGACGGAAGGAACGTCAGCGAGCCCGAGACTATACCTCGGAGCCTACCGCGTCGATCGTTCTCTAGCCGCTTTATGGCGCGGTCCCGGCGCTGTTCCGCACCCTATTACAAACCAATTACAGGCAGCGCATCACCCGCGGGCACAAGCAAATACCGTGACAACACCGCGACGCGGGGCCGCGCGGCGCCGCTTCAGGCCGGCTCTCGTTGTGCGCTCGTGGGGGCGGCGCCCTCGGGCGCGGCGGCGGTGGGGTCCTTCGCCTCCATATGGGGCAAAACGCCCCGGAGCAGGACCAGGCCGAGCGCGGCCTCGACGAGGGTGAGCGCCACCGCCCATGTGGTCGTGGTGGCGGCGATGGCGGCGAGGCGCTCCTCGCGCGTGACGCCGGCCGCGAAGCCCTCGAGGAGCGCGGCGGCGAGCACGTCGCGCGTGCCGAAGCCCTGCGGGGTGAGGGGGAGCGTCACCGCCACCATCAGGATGGGGATGTACGTCAATGCGGCCCCGAGGGGGATGCGCACGCCGAAGAACCAGAAGGGGAGCCAGGTGCCGGCGAACAGGACGAGGAGGTGCGGCACGCGCGCGGCGAGGGCGACGAGGTGGCCGCGCACGCCGGCCTCGAAGAGCGGGGCGAGGAGCTTTGTGCGGGCGAGCCGGGCGGGGCGCAGCGCGAGGACGGCGAGGTAGAGCACGCCCGCGGCGAGGAGCAGGGCGGACCCGGCGAGCGGCCCGCCGTTCGCGGGCACGGCGACCGCGCCGAGGAGGAGCAGGCAGCCGAGCCACGACGCGTAGACCACGAGCGTCGCGCCGGCGACGCGCGCGAGCGGCACGCCGTGCGCGCGCGCGAGGAAGACCGTGATGAACGCCTGGCCCACGTGGTGGTTGAGCAGCGAGGGAAGATAGGAGGCGCCGCGGAGCACGAAGAAGTCGCGGAAGGCGACGGGGGCGATCAGCCGGCGGTAGACGAGGACGGTCGCGAACGTGTCGGCGCCGAGGAGCGCGAGGATGAAGAGGGCGGCGAACCCGCCGAAGAGCGGGGCGTCGACGCGCGCGAGGGCGGCGCGGAAGGCGTCGAGGTCGAGGCGGCCGAGGACGAACGCGACGAGCGCGATCGCGAGCGCGAAGGGCAGGGCGCGGCGCGCGCGATCCCAGCGGCGCGGGGCGCGCCGCTCGGGCGGCGGCGCGGCGTCGGCGAAGGTTCCGGTGTGGGTCGAGGAGCGCAACGGCGGGACCCTAGCAGAATCCCCGCCGCGGGGCCGAGAGGAGCGGCGCCCGGGACCGCGCCGCCTTCGGCCTCGGCGGGCGCGCGCCGCCCCCGCCTCCGGAGGGCGCACGCTGCGCGGCGACCGCGCCTCGCATGGGGCATAGTCGTCCACCATGTCCAAGTACGATTACGATCTGTTCGTCATCGGCGCCGGCTCCGGCGGCGTGCGCGCCGCCCGCATGTCCGCTTCCTACGGCGCCAGGGTCGCCATCGCCGAGTCGCGCCACCTCGGCGGAACGTGCGTCAACCTGGGATGCATCCCGAAGAAGCTCCTCGTCTACGCCTCGCACTACGCCGAGGACTTCGAGGACGCCGCCGGCTACGGCTGGTCGGTGCCCGGCCACGGCGGGGACGGGCAGGCCGGCCCGTCGTTCGACTGGGCGACGTTCCTCCGGAACAAGGACAAGGAGATCGAGCGCCTGAACGGCGTCTACGAGCGGCTGCTGAAGAACTCGGGCGCCGACATCCGCTGGGGCCAGGCCAAGGTCGTGGACCCGCACGCCGTCGAGATCGACGGCGCCAGGATCACCGCCGAGCGGATCCTCGTCGCGACCGGCAGCTACCCGTGGGTTCCGGACCTGCCCGGGCGCGAGCTCGCGGTCACCTCGGACGACGCGTTCCACTTCAAGGGCCTGCCGCGCCGGGCGGTCATCGTCGGCGGCGGCTACATCGCGGTCGAGCTCGCCGGGATCTTCCACGGGCTCGGGGCGAAGGTGTCGCTGATCCACCGCGGCATGCACCTCCTGCGCGGCTTCGACGACGACATCCGGGCGTTCCTCGCCGCCGAGATCCAGAAGAAGGGCCTGGATCTCCGCCTCGGCGCGAGCGTCGAGAACATCGAGCGGCGCGGCGACGGGCTGTGCGCGGCGCTCGCCGACGGCACCGAGCTCGCGGCCGACTGCGTGCTGTACGCGACGGGGCGCCTGCCGAAGACGAAGGGGCTCGGCCTCGAGGAGGTCGGGGTGGCGCTCGACGAGGACGGCGCGGTCGTGGTGGACGACGCGTTCCAGTCGTCGGTCCCGTCCATCTACGCGATCGGCGACGTGATCGCGCGCGTGCAGCTCACGCCGGTCGCGATCACCGAGGCGATGGCGCTGGCGAAGCGGCTGTTCCGCGGCGAGGACGCGCGCGTGGACTACGCCGGCATCCCGACCGCGGTGTTCAGCCAGCCGAACGTCGGCACCGTCGGCCTGTCGGAGTCGCAGGCGCGCGAGCACCACGACGTCGCCGTGTACCTCTCGACCTTCCGCGCGCTCAAGCACACCCTCTCCGGGCGCGAGGAGAAGACGATGATGAAGCTGGTCGTCGACCGCGCGACCGACCGGGTGCTCGGCGTCCACATGGTCGGGCCCGACGCCGGCGAGATCATCCAGGGGTTCGCGGTCGCGCTGAAGTGCGGCGCGACGAAGGCGCAGTTCGACGCGACGGTCGGCATCCACCCGACCGCGGCCGAGGAGTTCGTGACCATGCGCGAGCCGCTGCGGAAGATGGATCGCAGCCCCCCGATGGGGATCGCGCCGAGCTCGGCGTGAGCTCGCGGGCGCGCGCGCGCCGGCCCGCCCCAGCGCGCGCGCCCGCCCGTGCGCTGGCGACGGCTGCGGCCGGCTGCAGGCCACGTCCGTCCGTTTTCGCCGGCCTTCGATCGCCGGCGTACGGTCGCTCCGGCTCGCCTGCTCGCGTTCGCGCTCTGCGCGCTCCTCTGGTATGAACCGCGCGATGTCGACACCCGCCTCGACCCCCTTGAAGCCGGTCGGCCTGCTCGCCCGCACGAGCGACCGCTCGTTCTACGTCTTCAACGCCGTGCTCTCCGCCGCCGCGCTGGCGTTCCTCGCGTACATCCTCATCATCCGGCGCGGCGCGGGCGGCGCGGATCTCCGCTTCATGCCGCCGCTGAACGCCGCGCTCAACGCGACGGCCGCCACGCTGCTCGTCGCGGGCTGGATCGCGATCAAGCGCCGCGCGATCGTCGCGCACAAGTACCTGATGGTCTCGGCGTTCGTCGCGTCGTCGCTGTTCCTCGTCGGCTACCTCGCCTACCACTTCGTCCACGGGGACACGAAGTACCAGGGCACGGGCCCGCTCCGCGCCGTCTACTTCGTCGTCCTCATCTCGCACATCGTGCTGTCGGCGGGCATCGTGCCGCTCGCGCTGACGTCGTTCTACTTCGCCTACAAGGCGAGCTTCGCGAAGCACGCCCGGGTCGCGCGGGTGACGCTGCCCCTCTGGCTCTACGTGTCGGTGACCGGCGTGCTCATCTACTTCATGCTGCGCGGCAGCACGCCGGCGGTGCCGTGAGCGCGCTGCCGCCGCGCCGGCCCGGCCTCGGAGTTCCTCGGCGGCGACGCGGCGCAGGGCTCAGCGCGACGCCGCGCGCCTGCGCAGGGCGGCGCTGACGATGCGCGCCGCGAACAGCAGGGCGAGCAGCGTGGCGTAGATCATCGGCTCGGTCGCGTCCTTCTTCACGCGGAGGAAGAAGTGCGCGACCCCGAGGACGGCGGCGACGTACGCGAGGCGGTGCAGCCGCTTCCAGCGCGCGGCGCCGAGGCGCTTCAGCATGCGCGCGGTCGACGTCGCCGCGAGCGGGACGAGCAGGAGGAGCGCGACGAAGCCGGCGAGGATGAACGGGCGCTCGGTGATGTCCTCGACGATCGCGCCGACGTCGAGCCCTTGATCGACGAGCGCATACGTCAGGAAGTGCGCGCACGCGTAGAAGAAGGCGAGCAGCCCGAGCGCCTTGCGGATGCGCAGCGGAAACGTGTAGCCCGAGACGATCTTGAGCGGCGTCGCCGCGAGGGAGGCGACGAGCAGCACGAGCGCGAGGAGCCCGAGCTGGTTCAGCGCCTCGGCGACGGCGTTCGGGCCGAGCGCGCCGGCGCGGGCGCGCAGGCCGAGCACGGCCAGCGGGATCAGCCCGCCGGTGACGACCGCCGGCACGAGCCAGGGCAGCTTCCGGCCGGCGGGCGCCGCGGCGCCCGGCCGCGACATCGTCCTCGCGGGCGCGCCCATGGTCAGAAGCTCTCCCGCAGGTCCATGCCGCTGTAGAGGCTGGCCACCTCCTCCGCGTAGCCGTTGAACGGCAGCGTGGGACGGCGGCGCAGCTCACCGATCCTCCGCTCGGTCGCCTGGCTCCAGCGCGGGTGAGCCACCGCGGGGTTCACGTTGGCATAGAAGCCGTACTCGTCCGGCGCGGCCTGGCTCCACGTCGTCTTCGGCTGCCGCTCCGTGAGCTTGATGCTGACGATCGATTTGCACCCCTTGAACCCGTATTTCCACGGGACCACCAGGCGGATCGGCGCTCCGTTCTGGCCGAGCAGCGATTTGCCGTAGAGGCCCACGGCCAGCATCGTGAGCGGGTGCATCGCCTCGTCGATCCGGAGCCCCTCGACGTAAGGCCAGTCGAGGACGTCGCTCCGCTGGCCGGGCAGCTGCTCCGGATCGAGCAGCGTGGTGAACTGGACGTACCGGGCGCGGGAGGTCGGCTCGAGGCGCCGGAGCAGCGCGGCCAGAGGGAACCCGAGCCAGGGGATCACCATCGACCACGCCTCGACGCACCGCATGCGATAGACGTGCTCCTCCAGGGGAAACCACGAGAGCAGGGTGTCGAGGTCGATGACCGCGGGCTTCGCGATCTCCCCCTCGCACGCGACGGCCCAGGGGCGCAGCCGGAGCCGGCCGGCGTTCTTGGACGGCTCCGACTTGCTCAGGCCGAGCTCGTAGAAATTGTTGTAGGTGACGATGGCCTCGTAGTCGGTCCGAGCTTCGTCGGTGACGAACGCGTTCTTCGCGTCCGCCGCGCCCGCCGCGATGCGCGGCGCGGCGGCGTCCGGCGGCGGGGGCGCGCTGCCGAGCGGCGCGGCCTCGCCGCCGGGGGCGCCGGGAGCGCCGGCGTCCGCGACGCCGGCCTCGCCGCCGGTGAGCCAGACGAGGCCGCCGCCGATGGCCGACGCCGTGCCCGCGAAGAGCGCGGCGTTCTTCAGGAGCTCGCGCCGCCTCAGGTAGAGCGCTGGAGGGGTGATCTCGCTGGCGGGCGGCTCCTTGGGCAGCTTGCTCATGCCCCATTCTACGATCGGCCCGGGCTCCGGTTACGGTCGGACGCGCTCACGCGGCCCTTGACAGGAGGCGGAGCGCGGCGTGGGGCGCGTGGTGGAGCGACGGCAGCGCGAGCATCTGCCCGATGCGCGCGGAGCGCTGCTCCACCCCGCGGGCGATCGCCGCCCGCTCGCTCGCGGTGCGCGCCTTGAGCAGGGCCAGCACGTCGCTCCAGACGCGCTCGCGCCACCGCGAGAGCATCTCCATCGACACCCAGACCGCGAGATCCGGGGCGGTGTCGCGGAAGATCGCGCTCAGGGGGCAGCCATGCCGGACGGCGAGGCGCTCGAGCGCCTCGATGACCGAGCGGCGGAGCAGGATATTGACCTCATCGTGATCGTGCTTGAGCCGCGCGAGCATCCGCGGGTCGCGGCCGTGGCCGAACTCGACGATCGTCGCGTGGATCCCGAACACCAGGTCGTAGTTGATGTGGGCGCTGAACCCGAGCAGGGCGTTCTGCACGGGGGGCGCGAACCGGGACGACGTGCTCGCGTACGCGATGTGCCAGGCGCCGCAGTCCTGCGCCGCGCCCCCCTCGCACCACCGGAACGTCTCGAGGTACCGCTCGCAGAACCTGCCGGCGAGGCGCGAGATCCACGAAGGCTCGAGGAACATACCATCGGGCCGCTCCACCTGCGCCGCGACTGCGCGCGTGACGATACCGTAGACGTCGGTGAACGCCGCCCGCCGATCTCCCGCGGCGATCAGGCGATCCGTCACGGTGTCGAGAACAACGGCAGCATCGTGGACGCTCTTCGGGTGCAGATTAAGGCCGTCGATGCAGCTGCTCATGAAGTCCCCTCCTACTTCTTCGCTCGTCAAAGAGACCTGATCCGATGTTCGAACTTCCGCATCCGACCGCCTCGCTGGCGCCGGCCGCATCGCCTGAGCGCAGCACGAACGGTGAAGCAGCGGCGCCGGCCGTCGGTCCGCCCGGACCCGGCCTTCCTGGTCTGCGCCCCGGTGCGCTTCGTTCCCATGTCGAAAGCGGATCTGGAGACCCGCCGGGAGAAAGGTCGCCGCGGATGTTGCCCTTGCTTCTCCTACTGCCGGCCCTCCCCTTGAACCGGCCCCCCGCAGAAGAGCGATGACTCGATGCGATCCAGACGCGCTCGCAGCGGGATGCCCCCCCTCGCCGCGGCGCTCTAAGGTGAACCTAGTCTACGACATGGTGTGGGGTGACCACAATTGTCTTATGACTGCTGATCCCGTTCGGGACAGTCTCGAGGTTATTCTAACTAGCGAGCTCGAACAAGCGGCCGTTGACCCTGACACGTTTCTTTCTCGCGCGGGAGAGCGCCACGGCATCTTCCGGGTTGCGCTGCCACTGGAGCGAGGGTTCGTCGAATTCGGAAACCCATCGTCTCACGTAGCTGCAAGTCTCGACGAGATGTTCTCGAAACATGCCGAGTGCTTATCCCATGTCGGCTGTACGGTCGGGGCTGGGAATGTGAAGAGCGTTTAGGAAGTCCCTGAGCCAGAGCTCAGGAAACTCCTGGCTCGTTTTCCACAGGGGAGGTCGGTTTCTTGCGTCGATGTTGAAAATCGCGCGGATGTGGCGGATGAGGACGCTCGCATCGCGGCGTGGCCTCCACTGCGCGTCTGCGCGAGCGGCAGGGTTCGCCTGTCATCGCCGCTGGGCCCTGCGGGGTGATCCTCGCGCCGAGGTCCTGCAGCCTGCGCCTGCAGGGCGCGGGGGCCGGCCGTACGGCGGCGATGGCCGGGAAGGCGCGCCGCGATCGCCGGACGCAGGGCTCGCCCGGCGCTGGACGGCCGGTCGGCGCGAGCGGCGGCGGCGCCGACGCGCGGCCCCGCGCGCGAGGTGGACGGCCGCGACGGAGCGCCGCCGTCCACCTCGCGCGCGGGGCGGGGCCTCGCTGTCGAGGAGAAAGAGGAGGGGCTCCGCTGCCGGAGAGGGGGGAAGAGCCGGATGAGGAGGAAGCGCCGCCGGCGTCGCCGGGCGAGGCCGGCGAGCCGGCGCGGCGCTCAGCCGGTGCCGCCCTTGGCCTGCACGTCGCGGTAGCTCAGCGTCGCGCGCAGGTAGTCGCGGTTCATCTGCGCGATCACGTCGAGGGGGATCTCCTTCGGGCAGACCGCCTCGCACTCGCCGATGTTCGTGCAGTGGCCGAAGCCCTCGGCGCGCATCTGGCCCACCATGTTGAGGCTCCGCTGATCGCGCTCCGGCTGGCCCTGCGGCAGGATGTTGAGGTGCGTGAGCTTCGCCCCGGTGAAGAGCGAGGCCGACGCGTTCGGGCACGACGCGACGCAGGCGCCGCAGCCGATGCACGCGGCCGCGTCCATGGAGCGCTCGGCGATCGGCTTCGGCACCGGGACGGCGTTCGCGTCCGGCGCGCTGCCGGTCGGCACCGAGACGTAGCCGCCCGCCGCGATGATGCGGTCGAACGCGCTGCGGTCCACCGCGAGGTCGCTCACCACCGGGAACGCCTGGGCCCGCCACGGCTCGAGCCACAGCACGTCGCCGTCCTTGTAGTGACGCATGTGCAGCTGACACACGGTCGTCCCACGGAGGGGGCCGTGCGCCTGGCCGTTGATCATGAAGCCGCACATGCCGCAGATGCCCTCGCGACAGTCGTGATCGAAGGCGATCGGCTCCTCACCCTTGAGGATGAGCCGCTGATTGAGCACATCGAGCATCTCGAGGAAGGACATGTGCTCGCTGACGTCGGGCACCTCGTACGTGACGAACCGGCCCGCTTCGTACTTGCCCTTCTGCCGCCAGACATGGAGGGTGAGGCGCATTATTTGTAACTCCGCTGCGTTGGGTGAACCTCGTTGAACTGGAGCGGCTCCTTGTAGAGCTCCTGTGCCTGACCTTCGCCTCGCCAGCCCCAGGCGGCGACATAGGTGAAGTTCTGGTCGTCGCGCTTCGCCTCGCCCTCCGGGGTCTGGTGCTCCTCGCGGAAGTGCCCGCCGCACGACTCTTCCCGGTGGAGGGCGTCGCGGCACATGAGCTCCGCCAGCTCGAAGAAGTCGGCGACGCGCGCCGCCTTCTCGAGCTCCTGGTTGAGGCCGGTGCCCGTGCCCGAGACGCGGACGTCGCGGTGGAACTGCTCCCGCAGCTCCGGGATCCGCGCGAGCGCGCCCTTGAGCCCGGCCGCGTTGCGCGCCATCCCGCACTGCTCCCACATGATCTTGCCGAGCTCGCGGTGGAACGAGTCGGCCGTGCGCGAGCCGTTCGTGGCGAGCAGCCTGTTCAGCCGCTCGCTCGCGTCGCGCTCGGCGTCCCGCACCGCGGGGTGGAGGTCGTCGACCCGCTCGAGCTTCGTCGACGCGAGGTAATCGCCGATGGTGTAGGGGATGATGAAGTAGCCGTCGGCGAGGCCCTGCATCAGCGCGCTCGCCCCGAGGCGGTTCGCGCCGTGGTCGGAGAAGTTCGCCTCGCCGAGCACGAACATGCCGGGGATCGTGCTCATCAGGTTGTAGTCGACCCAGAGCCCGCCCATCGTGTAGTGGATGGCCGGGTAGATGCGCATCGGGACGCTGTACGGGTCGTCGCCGGTGATGCGCTCGTACATGTCGAAGAGGTTGCCGTAGCGCTCGGCGATGGCGGCCTTGCCGAGGCGCCGGATGGCGTCCGAGAAGTCGAGGTACACGCCGAGCCGCGTCGGCCCCACGCCGCGGCCCTCGTCGCACACCGCCTTCGCCGCGCGCGACGCGACGTCGCGCGGCACGAGGTTGCCGAAGCTCGGGTAGCGGCGCTCGAGGTAGTAGTCGCGCTCGCCCTCCGGGATGAGCTCCGGCGGGCGGGTGTCGCCCGGGTTCGTCGGCACCCAGATGCGGCCGTCGTTCCGGAGCGACTCGCTCATGAGCGTGAGCTTCGACTGGTAGTCGCCCGAGACCGGGATGCACGTCGGGTGGATCTGGGTGAAGCACGGGTTGCCGAAGAGCGCGCCGCGCTTGTGCGCCCGCCAGATGGCGGTGGTGTTCGACCCCTTCGCGTTGGTCGAGAGGAAGAAGACGTTGCCGTAGCCGCCGGAGGCGAGGACGACCGCGTCGCCGAGGTGCGTCTCGAGCGCGCCCGTGATCAGGTTGCGCGTGACGAGGCCGCGCGCCTTGCCGTCGACCACGATGAGGTCGAGCATCTCGGTGCGCGGGTACATCTTGACCTTGCCGAGGCCGATCTGCCGCTCGAGCGCCTGGTAGGCGCCGAGGAGGAGCTGCTGCCCCGTCTGCCCGCGCGCGTAGAACGTGCGCGACACCTGCGCGCCGCCGAAGGAGCGGTTCGCGAGCACGCCGCCGTACTCGCGCGCGAACGGCACGCCCTGCGCGGCGCACTGGTCGATGATGTTCACGCTGATCTGCGCGAGCCGGTACACGTTGGCCTCGCGCGCGCGGTAGTCGCCGCCCTTCACGGTGTCGTAGAAGAGGCGGTAGATGCTGTCGCCGTCGTTCTGGTAGTTCTTCGCGGCGTTGATGCCGCCCTGCGCGGCGATGCTGTGGGCGCGGCGCGGAGAGTCCTGGAAGCAGAAGCTCTTCACGTTGTAGCCGAGCTCGGCCAGCGTCGCGCTCGCCGCGCCGCCGGCGAGGCCGGTGCCGACGACGAGGATCGTGTACTTCCGCTTGTTCGCCGGGTTGACGAGCTTCAGGTTGAAGCGGTGCTGGTCCCACTTCTTTTCGATGGGACCTTCGGGGATCTTCGCATTGAGCTGCATGATGACGGGGGCTCCGGGCTCAGCGGACGATGCCGAACAGGACGGCCAGCGGGATGGAGGAGAAGCCGACGGCGAGCAGGATCGACGCGGCGGCGGCGAACTTCCTGAGCGCCGGTGTGTAGCGCGGGTGGCTGAGGCCCATCGACTGGAACATGCTCCACGCGCCGTGGTAGAGGTGCAGCGCGAGCAGCCCCATCGCCACCATGTAGGCAATCGCCACGGGCGCCGAGCTGAAGCCCTTCACGACGTTGTCGTAGGCGTCGAGCGGCACGAAGTCGGGGTGCACGGTGCCCGTCGTCAGGTGGAGCAGGTGATAGACGATGAACGCGGCGAGGACGCCGCCGCTCAGCAGCATCGTGCGGGCGGCGAGGTTCGGGTGCCTCTGCCCCTTGACCTGGTAGCGGACCGGCCGGGCAGCGCGGCTGTGCAGCGCGAGCGATACGCCCGTGTAGACGTGGACGACGAGGGCGGCGAGGAGGAGCAGCCGCGTCCCCCAGAGCAGGGAGGGGGTCCCGTGGAGGAAGGCGGCATAGTCGTTGAACTTCTGCCGGCCGAGGAAGACCTGCAGGTTGCCGGCCATGTGACCGATCACGAAGCCGAAGAAGACGACGCCGCTCAGCGCCATCGCGAACTTCTTGCCGACGAGATCCCGGTAGAAGAGCGCGATGCGCTGGGCCCTGGTGGGGAGAGTCGATGGGGCAGCAGTGGGGCTCATCGCTCCCCTCCTTTAGTGGCGTGCGAACGCGTTCGCCAGAGGGAATCTCGCGCTCGATCGCGGAAGATTTTGCGGACGTCGGCCGCAGATCTCGGCCCGAAGGAGGCGCGCTGCCCGCGGCGTTCGCGGCGGAGGCGGGCGGGGCGCGGGGGGCGGGCGTCAGGCGGCGCGCGGGTCGTGCGCGCGCCGTACCTTGCGACCGTAAAACGCCAGTGCGAGCTCGATCGCGAAGATGCCGATGGCCTGCTCTTCCTGGCTGGTGAACGCCGGCAGGCGCTCGTCGCGGAGGACGACGAGGCCGCCGAACGAGCGCTCCCCCAGGCGGAGCGGCGCCACGATGGCGGCGCCGAAGCGATCGCCCTCCGCGGTGCAGAGCAGGTCGGGCGCGTCGTCCGCCGACAGGCGGACGGGGGCGAGCGCGCCCTCGATCTGGCCGGCGAGCCGCGCGATGAACGCGGCGGACACCTCGGCGCCGGAGGCCGCCTGGTAGAGCGCGGCCCCGTGGTCGAGCGCCAGGGAGAGCGCGGCGCCGGTTGTATAGACCACCTTCGCCGCGAGATCCACGGCGCGCTCCGGGAAGTCGTCCCGCGAGAGGGACGCGACCAGGGCGGCGCTCGCCTGGTGGACGGCCGCCACGGCGTCGAGGTGGGTGCGCAGCATGGCCGCCTCGAGCAGCCGCTTCATGTCCTCGATGTCGTACGGCTTCTCGAGGATGTCGTACGCGCCGCTCTGGATGCACTCCACGGCGGCCTGCGCGCTCGAGCACGGGGCGCCGACGATGATCTCGAGGTCCGGGCTGATCGCCTTGAGCGCGGCGATGGTCCCGGCGCCTTCCATGCCGGGCGCCCTCACGTCGGCGATCGCGACGTCGAACCGGCGCGCCTTGACGAGCTCGATCGCGGCGAGCCCGCTCTCGGCGCAGGTGACGTCGAAGCCGCCGTCGCTGAGCTCGACCGCAAGCCTGTCGAGGACCCTCTTCTCGGCGTCTACCACGAGCACATGGGGTCGGGCCTGGCTCACTGATGCCTCCTCCTCTGGTTACAAGGGCTGCGCCGCGCCGCCTCGCCGTCCGGCGCCGTCGTGATCGCGCGACGACCACGCCGGTCGTGGCCGATGTCGCCCCACCCGGCGGAGCCCCCTCCGGTCTCTACCCGCTGTCCAAAGTTCGCCTACAGTCCAATAGAACCGGGTTTCCAGCGAAACGGAAGTCGAAGCGGCGTTGACGCGGTCCACCTTGAGCAGGCGAGGCGCCGCGCGCCCGGCGCGGATGTGCTCCGGTATGCCGACTCCTGTGGACCGTGTGAGCGCGCGTCGCAGGGAGAGAGCGCGCGGGGCGCGCGTCTTCGGGCCCGTCTCGCGAGGAGCGGCGGTGGTCGCGCGCCGCACGGCGGACAGGATGGGGGCGGTGCGCTGCGCGTCGCCGCCGGCGACGTCCGTCACGCGGAGCGCGGCGCGGGCGAGCTCGCGCCGGGCAGCGGGTTCGCTGGCGGCGCGCTCCACGAGGAGGCGCTCGAGCGCGGCGCGGCTCGTGGTGTCGTCGCGGCGGGCGTCGATCCCGCGCGTGAACGCGCGCGGCGCATCGAGGGCGCGCGAGCGCGTGAGCGCCGCGCGCATGCGCGCAGTCGTCGTGCGCGTGCTCGTGCTCGTGCTCGTTCTCCGTCCGCGTGCGCGTGCGCGTGCTCGTGCTCGTTCTCCGTCCCCGTCCGCGTGCGCGTGCTCGTTCTCCGTCCTCGTGCTCGTCCTCTGTCCTCGTCCCCGCGGCCGCGCATGCTCGCGTCGCCTTCGCCTCCGCGCGCGTGGCGAGTCGGCCTTGCATCGTGCATCTCCGCGGTGGACCTGCGCGCCTCCCTGCACCCGTCGCGACCAGCGCGCGATGCGTCCCAGCACGTTGGCGATCTTCTCGAGCGCGCCGTGCATCGCCTGCGCGCGCAGCGTCGCCTCGAGCCGCGCGACCGCCGCGGCGCACGGGCGCGGCGCGCCCACGTCGCGCGCTCCGCCTTCGCCTCGCGCGCCCCGCGCGATCCGATCCGAGCGCATCTCGCCGACCTGGACGACCGACGCGCCCCCGGCGAACGCGACGTCGACCTCCTGCCCTCCGGCCGTCCCCAGCCGTCCCGCGAGCCCGCACGGCCGACGGTCGGCTAGGGGGAACGGACCGCGGCGGCCGCTCGCGACGGGAAGGCTGGAAGAAGGTGGGGAGAAACTCGACGCATCCTCTCGATTTCCTCCCTTCGTCTGGAACATGAAACCTCCCAGACACAGTTCTGTTGTCGGGACTTCCCCGAACACTTCTCCGATGCCCCTGGAGCCCTGTCGACCACGTTCCTCCTGTCCCCGACGACAGCGCATGTCCGCGTCGTCCTCCGACCGTTGTGGGCGTTACGGGACTCGCTGCCACGGTGTCGATGAAATGACATGTCGCTTGACGGGAAAGCGCAGCTCGGTTCAGCTCGTCGGGCGGCCGGGGGGTCGCGGAGGGGGTCCGATGTTCATCGTCAGGAAGGGCGAAGTTCCGCTGTTGTCCCGTTGGGTGAAGGAGGCGACCTCGCGCCTGCTGGAGCGCTATGACGGGACCCCGTTCGAGCTGCGCTTGTGGGGCGGCGAGCGGCTGCGCTTCGGCGCGGGCGCGCCGGCGTTCGCGGTGACGTTCCGGACGCGCCGGGCGCTCTGCGAGGCGGCGCTCCGGGGCACGCTGGGGCTCGGCGAGGCCTACGTCCGGCGCGAGGTGACGTTCGACGGCGATCTCGAGGACTCGCTCGCCGGCCTGTTCCAGCTCGCGCGGTCCGTGCGGTCCGTGCGGTCCGTCGAGGCGCGCTTGCCGCGCCTCGCGCCCGCGCTGCCGTCGTTCGAGCGCGGCCTCTCCGGCGTGCTCGACGCGCTCCGGCTCGGGCTGCTCTCCGGCGCGGCGAAGCGCGAGCGGCTCGCCGTCGAGCGCCACTACGGGCTCGGCAACGACTTCTATCCTCTTTACCTCGACAGGCGCCTCCAGACCTCGTGCGGCTACTTCCGGTCTCCGGGCGAGGCGCTCGACGACGCGCAGGCGCACAAGATCTCCCTCGTCGCGCGGAAGCTCGCGCTCCGGCGCGGGCAGCGGCTCCTCGATCTCGGCTGCGGGTGGGGCCACCTCATGTTCCACGCGGCGGAGACCTACGGCGTGCAGTGCCTCGGGATCACGCTCTGCGAGAACCAGGCGAGGTACATCCGCGAGCAGGCCGCGGCGCGGCGGCTCCCGGTCGAGGTCCGCGTGATGGGCTGCGACGAGCTCGAGGGCGAGCCGCGGTGGGATCGGCTCGTCTCGCTGGGCTCGATGTGCCACGCCGGCGCGCGCCGGATCGAGGTGTTCTACGACAAGGTGAAGGCGCTGCTCGCCGAGGGCGGCGTCTGCCTGCTCGAGAGCGTCACCCGCGAGCTGGAGTCGCCCCGGACTGACCCCTTCGTGCAAAAGCACATCTTCCCGGGGTACTGGCCGCCGTCGATCCAGGGGATGGCGGCGCGCGCCGCCGCGCGCGGCCTCGACGTGCTCGACGCGGAGAACCTGCGCCGCCACTCCGCGCTCACGGCGCGCTGCTGGCGCCGCAACTTCCTGGACAACCGGGAGAGGATCGAGCGGGTCACCGGCTTCGACGGCGCGTTCCTGAGGACGTGGGAGTTCTACCTGGCCTGCGCCGCCGCCGCGTTTCGCAGCGGGCACCTCGGCGCCGTGCAGATGGTGCTGTCGAACGGGGCTCCGCGCGACTACCCGCTCGCACGCGAGCCCCTGTACGCCGCGGAGGAGCCGTCGCTGCGGGACCGCGCGCCGATCGTCCCGGCCGTGCAGTTCAGCGCCTGGGGCACCGCCGCGCCGTCCTGATCCCGGAGGCGCGCCGTCCGGCCGGCACGCGCGCCCTCCGCGCGGAAGACCTTGTGAACCCCGCGCGGCCAGCTATCAGCTAGAGCATGAGCGAACGGCTGCCGGCCAGCGCCCATCGCGGCGCCGCGCCCTCGTGGTCTGCGTCGCGCCCCCGCCGCCCGGCGCGCGCGGGCAAGGCCGGAAGCGCGCTCTTCGCGGCCGCCCTCTGCGCCCTGCTCTCCTCGTGTACCCAGATCCGCTACATCGCGCAGGCGGGCCTCGGTCAGCTCTCGATGGCGTGGAAGACCGAGTCGCTCGAGGACGCCGTCGGCGACGCCCGCAGGCCATGGCGGACGCGCGCGCTCCTGCGCGAGGTCCCGCACATCAAGCGCTTCGGAGAGCGCCACGGGCTCACCGCGACCGACAATTACCGGACATACGTCGAGCTCGATCGCCCGGCCGCGGTCTGGGTGGTCAGCGCGTGCGAGCCGCTCCGGTTCCGCTCCAAGACGTGGAGCTTCCCCATCGTCGGCACCGTTCCGTACGTGGGGTGGTTCGACCTGAAGGCCGCCAAGGCGTTCGCGGCGCCGCTCAAGGCGGCCGGCTGGGACGTCGACGTGCGCCCGGCGGGCGCGTACTCGACGCTCGGCTGGCTGGAGGATCCGGTCCTGTCCACGATGATCTCCAGCGGGGACGAGGCGCTCGGCGAGCTCGCCAACGTGGTGCTGCACGAGTCGCTGCACGCGACGCTGTACGTGAAGGGCCAGACGAGGCTGAACGAGAGCCTCGCGAGCTTCGTCGGGGACGAGCTCGCCAAGCGCTACCTGGACGAGCGGGTGGGCCCGTTCTCCGCGGAGAAGACGGCCTACATGCGGGAGCAGGAGCGCAGCGAGGCGCGGGCGGACGCGCTGCACGAGGCCTACGTCCAGCTCGACCGGCTGTACGCGTCCGCGGCGCCCGACGCCGAGAAGCGGGCCGCGAAGGCGGCGGTGCTCGCCCGGCTCAAGGCGGCCATCGGGGCGCGCAGGCAGCTCAACAACGCGTCGCTCGTCCAGTTCCGCGTCTACAACTCGGGGGACTCGGAGCTCCGGGCGCTGCTCGCGACCTGCGGCGGCAGCTGGCCGAGGTTCCTGGGCGCGCTGCGGAAGCTCGAGCGCCACAAGTTCTCCGCGCCCCAGGAGAACATCGGCCAGGTGATCGAGCCGCTGATCCGGGCCGGGTGCAGGTAGCTCCGCGCGCGCGTAGGGCCGTGTGCGGCATTGCGCGCGTGCGGTGCTGCGCGCCGCGTGCCGCAGTGCGCTGCGCGCGCGTGCGGTGCTGCGCGCCGCGTACCGTGCTGCGCGCCGAGGGCAACGTGTAGCGTCAAAATCCGCTGCGGTGCGTCGCTCGGAGCGTGCTGTGTCCTTGCAATCGTGCGCTCTCACGGCGCAATGCAATGCGGTCGGCCCCAGGTGAGTGGACAAATCATTGTCCAGGTAAGAATTCCGTTCTGGATCTGAACCCATCCCTGGATCGGACCAGTCCCTGCGGAAATGTATGACGGGCATCGCACCTCCAGGCGGTGCGCCCCGCGGCTGGCGACGGGCTTCTGCGGGTTTTTTGGCCGTGGGGGCCCGTCTGTGCGGGGGGATCGAGGTTGGCCCGCCGGTTGCTGAATGTATCCGCCAGATGTCGCTCCCGTTCGCTGCTCGGTTTCATGGGGCCTCGGCGGGAGCGGCCCCCCTGGCACATCGTTCGCAGTGCAAGCCCCAGTCGTTGGGGGGCGCCGAGCGAGGTGATCGGCGGCATCTCTGCCGAGCGATCGTGACCCCGCCGCCACCCGGATGCCATGGACCTGCTGTCGGCTCCTTGATTGACTTGTCGCCGGACGCCGGCGGAGAGCTTCGATTCTCGTGACGATAGCCGCCTTGCGGGGCGATTAAGGAGGGATGATCGAGGCGCGCGCGACGCGCGTCGCCAGATGAGATGGCTTATCGTGATCAGCTTGTCGATCTTGGTCCGAGCTTCTCTTACTCTCTCGCAGCTCTCGAGTTCGACTCCGCTTCGTCGCTTCGCTTCCCCTTGCCCCTGCTTCGCTTGAGCTTGCCCCTACGGTCTCTGGTCTGCGCTTGATCCTTTGCTTCTCCTTCTTCTTTCGCTTTGACTCGCTTCTTTGATTGTCTTACTGTCTCGCTTCGACTTTGCTTCCTCTTTGCTCGTGCTTTCTTGCTTGGACGCGCTTCGTATCGCTTTCCTGGCTTTCATGACTTCTCTCTCGTGACCGCGGGCCTTTCAGGTTCCTCCGGTGGATCCCCCCTCCACCGGCGCTCCTGAGCGGCTCCGGTGGGGCCGCGGCTGCGGACCTCAGGCCGGCGGGCTCTCCCGACCGGCCTTTCTTTTTTTGATGCGCACGTGCGCCGTCGTCCGCGCTGTCGGGCGCGGCCGTACGGGAGCGCCCGTACGGCGGCCGAATCCCTCGACCCGGCCGTGGAAATCCACTAACGACGAGCCCTCATAACGATCCGCGTGCCCTCCTCGCCCTCGCGAGGTCTCGTCGAGGGGCGTGGGGAAGTGGCGACGTGGAGGGCGGGACATGATGCAGGGGCACGGTGGGCGGGGGCAGGGCGTCGATCTCACGAATTGCGCGGCGGAGCCCATCCACATCCCCGGGCGGATTCAGCCGCACGGAGCGCTGCTCGCCCTCTCGCCCGGCGATCTCGTCGTCCGCCACGTGAGCCTCAATGTCGGCGCCGTGCTCGGGAGCGGTCCCGAGGGCGTCCTCGGGCGCCCGCTCCTCGACCTCATCGCGCCTCTGGCGGGCGGAGATCTCGAGTCCATCCTCCGGTCTCCGGAGCCCGGCGCGCTGAACCCGCTGAAGGTGACCCCCAGGAACGAGGGCGCGGCGGCGTGGCTCGACGCCATCGCGCACCGGGCGGGCGAGCGGCTGATCGTGGAGCTCGAGCCGCTGGAGGCGCCGGGCGACGTGTCGTTCTCGAGCGTGTACCGCGCGATCCGCGCGGCGATCGAGCGGATCCAGTCGGCCGAGGGGCTCTTCGAAGCGTGCGAGGCGACGGCCGAGGAGATCAAGCGGCTGACCGGCTACGACCGGGTGATGATCTACAGGTTCGACCGCGACTGGAACGGCGAGGTCATCGCCGAGGCCAGGGCGGCGGACATCGAGCCTTATCTCGGGCTGCGCTATCCGGCCTCCGACATCCCGCCGCAGGCGCGGGAGCTCTATCTCCGCAACTGGCTCCGCATCATCCCGGACGTCGACTACCGGCCTTCGGACATCGTGCCTTCGCCGGAGGCGCCCATCGATCTCAGCTTCTCCGTGCTGAGGAGCGTCTCGCCGATGCACATCCAGTACCTCAAGAACATGGGGGTCGGCGCCTCGATGAGCGTCTCGCTCATCCGCGAGGGGGTCCTCTGGGGGCTCATCGCCTGCCACCACCGCGCGGCGAGGCCGCTGTCGTTCGAGATCCGGCAGGGCTGCGAGCTCTGCGGGCGGTTCCTGTCGATCCAGCTCGCGGCCAAGGAGAAGCTCGAGGACAGGGGGCACGAGCAGGCGCTCAAGGCCCTGTCGGACGAGATCGTCGCGGCGGTCTCGCAGCGGGAAGATCTCATGGTCGGGCTCGCGGAGAGCGCCGGAGCGCTCATGAGGCTCGCGGACGCGCCGGGCCTCGCCCTGCTCCACGGAGAGGAGGCGACCGCGCTCGGCGCCGCGCCCGCGCCGGACGAGCTCCGGCGCCTGTACGCGTGGCTCCGGCGCACGGTCGCCGATCGGCCGGTGTTCCACGCCGAGTCCCTGTCGCGGGTCGATCCCGAGTTCGCCCGCATCAAGGACGTGGCGAGCGGCGTCCTCTGCATCTCCATCCCCGAGCCGGAGCCCTGGTACGTCGTCTGGCTCCGGCCCGAGGTGATCCAGACGGTGAGCTGGGGCGGCAACCCCGAGAAGCCGGTGGAGAGCACGGCCGAGGGCGCGGTGCTCGGCCCCCGGCGCTCCTTCGCGCTGTGGAGGCAGGTCGTGGAGCAGACGGCCGTCGCCTGGAAGCCCGCCGAGATCGAGGCGGCCGAGCAGCTCCGGCGCGCGCTCATCGAGCTCGACCTCACGCGGCAGGTCGTGCGGGAGCGGACCGCGCGCGCCGCGGCCGAGCGGAGCAACGCCGAGCTCGAGCAGTTCGGGTACATCGTGGCCCACGATCTCAAGGAGCCGATCCGCGGGATCCGGTCGTTCTCGACCTTCGTGATGGAGGACGACGGGGCGGCCCTCTCGGCCGAGTCGCAGGGCTATTTGCGGCGCATCGGCGACCTCGCCGGGAGCACGATGGAGCTCATCAACTCGCTTTACGAGTACTCCCGCGTCGGCAACGTGGATTTCTCCTTCGGGGAGGTCGACCTGAGCGAGGTGCTGGCCGACGTCGAGCGGCGGCTGTCCGGCTCGCTCCTGCAGCGCGGCGCCGAGATCCGCGCGCCGCGCCGGCTCCCCCGGGTGGTCTGCGACCGGATCCGGATCGCCGAGGTGCTGGCCAACCTCATCTCGAACGGCATCAAGTACAACGCGAGCCCGAACCCCTGGGTGGAGGTGGGCTTCGACGAGCGGTCGGAGCCGACCGTCTTCCACGTCAGGGACAACGGCGTGGGCATCCCCGCGGACGAGCGGCACCGCCTGTTCACGATGTTCGAGCGGCTCTCGACCGCGGCGCAGTACGGGGAGGGGACCGGCTCGGGGCTCGCCATCACCCAGCGCATCGTCGAGCGGCACAAGGGGAAGATCTGGGTGGATTCGCCCCCGACCGGGGGCACGACGTTCTACTTCACGCTCGCCGAGGCGCCCCCCGCCGACCGGTGATCCCGGGCGCGGCCGCCGGCCCGCGCGCGCCACGCCGGAGGCCGCCGTTCCCCGGGCCGGGGCCAGGGCGCCGCGATCAGAGGTCGTCGTCGCCGGGCGCGCGCCGGGGGTGGACGGTGGCAGAGACGATCTTCCAGTCGCCGTCGACCTTCTCCAGCCGGAGCGCGACGGGCAGCTCGTCGCGCCGGGCGGGGTGGCCGTGCCGGGCGCCCGTGACGGTCGCGGTGGCGGTCACCTCGGCGGTCATGCCGGCCGGATCGACCTGGATCTCCGTGTCGCCGAAGCTCACGTCCGCGGTCTGGTAGACGACCGCGGCCTGGGTCGCGGCCGCGGCGAGCTCGTCGCGGCCGCTGAGCCGGTCGCTGATCTCGACGACGCGGGCGCTCGCCTCCTTCGTGAAGATCTCGGCGAACTCCTTGCGGACGCGGCCGTGGCGCACCAGCGGGTTGCGCTCGCCGTCGTCGATGCGCACCGCGTCCGCGAGCTGGGCGAGCCGGTCGCGGATCCGGTCCTCGTCGGAGGGGGAGAGCAAGAGCGCCACCGCGGCGAGGACGGCGCCGAGGGCGATGAGCCCGAGCGGGAGCCAGCGTTTCATGCGGGAAGTATAGGCGACAGGCGCCGCGCGAGCCCACCCGACCCCGGATGGCGCGCGGCAGCGCGCGCCGTCGCCGCCGGGATCCGCGCCTCCGCGGCGAGCGCGCCCGCTCAGGCGGTCGCGGCGAACACGGCGAGGGCGCCCACCCGGAGGACGGCCAGGACGGCCTCGCGGAGCCTCGCGGAGCCGAGCACCTCTTTCCAGAGATAACCCGAGATGCCGAGCGACTGGGCCCGCGTCAGCATCATCGGCGCCGGCTGGCCCGTGATGAAGATCACCGGGGCCTCGGTGATGCGCTTGAGCTTCTCGAGCAGCTCCAGGCCATCCATGTCGGGGAGGCGGTAATCGAGGATGATGCAATCGGGCGGGCTCGTCCGGCACGCCTCGAGGGCGGCCTTCGCCGTCGGCGCCTCGATCAGCGTGACGTCGATGTCCGCCCAGTCCCGCAGGTAGCGCCCGTAGATGGTGCGATCGATCTCGCTGTCCTCGACGAGGAGGATCACGGCCTTCCGGAGCGCCATGGGGACCAATCTCCTTTGTCCAGCCGTGAGACGCAAGTTGGACGTTGCGCGCAGCGCGTGGGGAACCACCCCGAATACCGCAGGGGCAGCCCCCGATAGGCCTCGTCGCTAGCTCCCGACGATCGGCTCGAGGCACCGGTCGCGCGCGTCGCGCAGCGCGCTGAGCTCGACGTCGATCACCGCGCCGCCGCCCGACGCGATCGTGAGCCGATCCCCGCCGGTGGTGCCGAGCTCGGTGCAGGGCACGCCGGCCTCCCTGGCCCTGCGGGCGACCTCGGCGGCGTCCTCGGGCCGGACGCTGACGACGACGCGGCTCGGCGCCTCGCCGAACAGCGCCTCGGAGAGCTCCTCGCGCGCCTCGCCCTCGGGCAGCCGCACGCGGGCGCCCACCATCGCCGCCGGGTCGTCGGCGGCGGCGCAGCACTCGCCGAGCGCGATCGCGAGCCCGCCGTCGGAGACGTCGTGCGCGCTCTGGAGGAGCCGCGGCCGCGAGCGCGCGAGGGCGAGGCAGAGCCCCTGGAGCCGCGCCTCGCGATCGAGATCGATGGCGGGGCTCGGCCCCTTCACCTCGCCGGTGTGGCGCGCGACGTACTCCGAGCCGCCGAGCGGGCCGCCGCGCGGGTCGCCGAGCAGGAGCACCGTGAGGCCGGCGGCCGGGAACGACGCCCGCAGCACGTCGCCCGGGTCCGCGACGAGCCCCACCACCGCGACCGTCGGGGTGGGCAGGATCGCGCGGCCGTCGGTCTCGTTGTAGAGCGACACGTTGCCGCTCACGACCGGCACCGAGAGCGCGCGGCACGCCGCCGCCATGCCGTCGATCGCGAGCGCGAACTGCCGCATGATCTCCGGCCGCTCCGGGTTGCCGAAGTTGAGGCAGTCGGTCAGGCCGATCGGCTCCGCGCCCGCGCACACCACGTTGCGGCACGCCTCGGCCACGGCCATCGCCGCGCCCTGGAACGGGTCGAGCTCGCAGAGCCGCCCGTTGCAGTCGCTCGAGAACGCGAGGAGCTTCTCGAACCGCTTCCCGTCCTTCTCGCAGGGGACGCGCACCACCGCGGCGTCGCTGCCGGCCCGGACCTCGGTGCCGCCCCGCACGATCTGGTCGTACTGCCGCCACACCCACGCGCGGGAGCCGAGGTTCGGCGAGCCCGCCATCGCGAGGAAGAGCTCGGACCACGAGGTCGGCGCGGGGAGGGTGCGCGGGTCGAAGGCCCGGCGCGCCGGCAGCGTGGCGTCGTCGCGCTGGGGGCGGTCGTACTTCGGCGCCGCGTCGGTCAGGAAATCGACCGGGAGGTCGCAGACGACGACCGGATCGCGCGGGGTGCTGGCGGCCGCGCCGCCGAGCGGGTCGTAGCCGGGCGTGGCGCGCACGATCCAGCGGCCCGTGTCGGTGACCTTGCCGATGATCGCCGCGTCGAGCTCCCATTTCGTGCAGATCTCGATGACGCGCGCCTCGCACCCGGGCTTCGCGACGAGGAGCATGCGCTCCTGCGACTCGCTGAGGAGCATCTCGTACGGGGTGAGCCGGGCGGCGCGCCGCGGGACCAGGTCGAGATTGAGATCGAGGCCGCTGCCGCTCCGGCCCGCCATCTCGACCGACGACGAGGTGAGCCCCGCGGCGCCCATGTCCTGGACGCCGACGAGCAGGTCCTCCGCGAAGATCTCGAGGCACGCCTCGAGCAAGAGCTTCTCCATGAACGGGTCGCCGACCTGGACCGTGGGCCGCTGGCTCGGGCCGCCCTCGGAGAACTCGTCCGAGGCCATGGTGGCGCCGTGGATGCCGTCGCGCCCGGTCTTGGCGCCGACGTAGAGCACGTTGTTGCCGATGCCGCTCGCGCGGCCGTAGAAGATGCGGTCGGTGCGGACGACGCCGCAGGTGAAGGCGTTGACGAGGATGTTGCCGTCGTAGGCGCGGTCGAAGAAGAGCTCGCCGCCGACGGTGGGGACGCCGATGCAGTTGCCGTAGCCGCCGACGCCCGCGACGACGCCGCGGAGCAGCTGCGGGGTGCGCGGGTGGTCGGGCCGGCCGAAGCGGAGCGAGTCGAGGTTGGCGACGGGGCGCGCGCCCATCGTGAAGACGTCGCGGAGGATGCCGCCGACGCCGGTGGCGGCGCCCTGGTAGGGCTCGATGTACGACGGGTGGTTGTGCGACTCCATCTTGAAGACGGCCGCGAAGCCGTCGCCGATGTCGACGACGCCGGCGTTCTCGCCGGGGCCCTGGATGACGCGGGGGCCGGCGGTGGGGAGGCGGGAGAGGTGCACGCGCGAGCTCTTGTACGAGCAGTGCTCGCTCCACATGACGCTGAGGACGCCGAGCTCGGTGAACGTCGGCTGCCGCCCGAGGCGCTCGCGGGCGCGCTCCCACTCGCTGGCCGAGAGCTTGTGCGCCTGCGCGAGGGCGAGGTCGACCGGCGGGTCGCCGGGGAAAGGGGTGGGGGCGGCGGGCGGAGGGGCGGCAACGACGGCGCTCATCGCGGGCCTAGCTAGCGCAAGGACGCGGGGAGGGGAAGGGGAGCGGGCCGACCGAGCAGAGCGGGGCTCACCCGCTGCGGATCCGGGCCCATCTCGACGTTTTCGGTGCTCGGCGTGCTGGAGCACGCCTGCGCGCCGAAAACGCCGATCTGGACCCGGCTCCTGTGCGGGTGAGCCCCGCTCTCGGCGTCGCGCTTGCTAGGCGTCTCGTTTGACAACGAGGGCGGTGAGGTCGTCGATCTGCTTCGCGGAGCCGGCGAAGCGGCGCACCTCGGCGAGGAGGGCGCCGAGGATGTCCGAGGTGGGGCGCGCGTTCAGGCGGTGGATGAGATCGCCGACGCGCTCCTTGCCGAACACCTGCCCGGCGGCGTCCTGGTACTCGTAAAAACCGTCGGTGAGCAGGATCAGGAGATCGCCCGGCGCCATCACGAGGGGGGGCGTCGGGGGGAGGTCGAGATCCTTGAACATGCCGAGGGGGACCGTCGTGGGATCGCGCCAGACGACCTGGCCCTCGGCCGCCCGGTAATGCAGGAGCGGGCCCTGCCCGGCGGCGTGGTAGCGGAGCTGGTGCGTGACCGGGTCGAGGATCCCGAGGAACGCGGTGATGAAGCGGTCGTTCGGCAGATCCTCGATGAGCTGCTGGTTGATGTGGTGCATGAGCGCGTCCATGTCGGCCGAGAGGCGCAGGCCGATGCGCAGCATCGCGCGGAACTGCGTCACGCTGAGCGCGGGGCCGATGCCGTGGCCGGCCGCGTCCGCGAGCAGGAGGAGGAGCGGCGACATGTCCGCGCGCTCGTCGAGCCGGATGACGTCGTAGATGTCGCCGCCGGTGTCGTCCGCCGGCTTGCTGAACGCCGACAGCGAGTATCCAGGGCAGCGCGGGAGCCGGCGCAGCAGGATGTTCTGCTGGATGTCGCGCGCGATGGTGAGGTCGTGCTCGAGCTTGATCTTGATCATCCGCTCCTCGAGCAGGAGCGTGCGCTGCACGGCGACGGCCGCCTGCGCCGCGAGCAGCTCCGCGACGTCGCGCTCGTCCGGGCCGAAGTGGCCCACCGCCGAATTCAGCATCTGCAGCACGCCGACGAGCTTGTCGTCGAGCCCGATGAGCGGCACCGTGATGAGGGATTTCGTGTGATATCCCGTCCGGCGGTCGATCTCCGGATTGAACCGCGGGTCGGTATAACAATCGTCGACGACGATGGTCTGGCGCTTGCGCGCGCACTCGCCGGCGATGCCCTTGTCGATGCTGACGCGGATTTGCGTCTCGCCCGTGGCGACACGCGAGTAAAGCTCTTTGGCCTCCGCGTCGTAGAGGAAGACGCTCCCGCGGTCGGCGCCTATCACCTCCCGCCCCGTCTTGATGATGAGCTCGAGCAGCTCGGTGAGATCGCACGGCGCCGCGAGCTTGCGCGAGACGTCCAGGATCAGGATGAGCGACGACGCATCGATCAGGGAGGGAGTGCCCACGCGCATGCGGCCCGAGAGTTTGGGCTACGTGGAAATAGGGGTCAAGACATGGTCTCGCCCGGGATGCTCGTGGCGAGCCCGTCGACCAGCGCGTCTCGCTTCCGTCGTCGCTTCCGTCGTCGCTTCCATCGTGATTTCCCTCGGGGTTTCGCCGTCGGGCCGCCGCGCTTCGCCCTGGGCGCTGCTTTTTTTTTCGAGCGGCGGCGGCCCGGCGCGCCGCGGCGACGACGCGAGATCGTGGATGCAGCGCGGCGGCCCGCGGGCCGCCGCGTCGTCGGCGCTACCACCTCGGCCCTACCTGTCCTAGAACACGCGACGCACACGCCCCTGAAAGCGAGCTCTTCGATGATTCGCCTCCGCCTCGCCGCCCTCGCCCTGCCCGCCGCCCTGGCCGCGGCGGCCTGCGACGCGCCGTCCGCTCCGGTCGGCGCGGCGCCCGACGCCGCGCCCTCCGCCGCCGCGCCGCCGGACCCGCCGCCCCCTGCCGCCGCGCCGCCGGCGAGCGCCCCCGCGGCGCCCGCCGACGCTCCCGCGGTCGCGGCCGACGCGGCGGCGCCGGCCGATGCGGGCGCGCCGGCGGAGGACGCGGGCCGCAAGCCGCCTGTCGACGCGGGCGACGCGGGCGGCGCGGCGGCGGCGCGCGACGCGGGCGGCGGAGCGGCGGGCGGCGGAGCGGCGGGCGGCGGGGCGGCGGGCGGCGGGGCGGCGGGCGGCGGGGCGGCGCGCGACGCGGGCGGCGGGCGCGCCGAGGCGCCGGCGGCGACGGGCGGGTCCCCGCCGGTCGCGGAGGCGCCGCCCCTCGCCCCGCCCGAGGCCGGGTCCGCGGACGCCGTGGCGGCGGAGGTCGACGCGATCTTCGTCGGCAAGAAGACCTATGTCGCCCGGTTCAAGCAGGAGCACACCCAGAAGATCTCCGGCGCCGTCAAGAAGCAGAGCGGCGCGCTGTCGGTCCAGAAGCCGGACAGGATCTCGTTTCGCTACGATCCGCCGAGCCGGAACCGCATCGTCTCCGACGGCGTGTCGCTCAAGGTCTACGTCGCCGAGGACCGGCAGATGTTCGTCACGCCGGTGAAGAACTCGGAGTATCCGGGCGCGCTCTCGTTCCTGATGGGCCACGGGCTCCGCCCGTCGTTCACGTTCACCTTCAACGAGAAGGCGAGCTTCCAGGGCGGCCCCGTGCTCGTCGGCAAGCCGCGGGCGCCGACTCCCCACTACGAGCTCGTGATGTTCTATATCGACAGCGCGCTCCTCGCGAAGAAGGACCCGGGCGTCGTGCGCCGCGTCCTCATCGTCGACGCGCAGGGCAACCGCAACCGGTTCGACTTCGAGAGCGCGTCGCAGCCCGCGTCGATCGATCCCGCGGAGTTCCAGTTCACCCCGCCGCCCGGCACCGACGTCAAGCAGAATTGATGATTCCGCGCCTCTCGCTGCCGGAGCTGTTTCCCGACTTCCATCCGGAGTGGATCCTCGCCGAGGACGCGGATCTCATCGTGGTCGACAAGCCGGCTGGCCTGTCGACGCACGCGCCGGAGGCGGACCGGATCGACGACGTGGTGACGCGCCTCCGCGCCTTTCTCCGCGGCCGGGGCGACGCGGAGGCGTACCTCGGGATCCACCAGCGGCTCGATCGCGACACCTCGGGGGTCCTGCTGTTCACGCGGCGGCGCGAGGCGAACGCCGCCGTCGCGCGGCAGTTCGAGGGGCGCACCGTGCAAAAGACGTACGTCGCCGCCGTGTCCGGCTTCGGCGATCGCGCGCCGCGCGGCACGCTGCGGCACCGCCTCGTCCCGGCGCCGGGCGGCGCGATGCGCGCGATCGCCGAGGTCGGCGCGGGGCGAGAGGATCGGGGCGCGGGGCGAGAGGATCGGGGCGCGGGGCGAGAGGATCGGGGCGCGGGGCGAGAGGATCGGGGCGCGAGGCGAGAGGATCGGGGCGCGAGGCGGGAGGATCGGGGCGCGCGGCGAGGAGACCGCGGTGCGAGGCGGGAGGACCGGGGCGCGGGCGGCCCGGAGCGAGCCGCCAGCGGCGCGCTGGCGATCACCCGCTACCGGCTCCTCGAGCGCCGCGGCGACCGCGCCCTCCTCGAGCTCCGGCCCGAGACCGGCCGCACCCACCAGCTCCGGGTACAGCTCGCCGCGATCGGCCTGCCCATCGCCGGCGATCCGCTTTACGGCGGCGCCGACGCCCCGCGCCTGCTCCTGCACGCCGCCGAGCTCCGCCTCGATCACCCGGCCACCGGCGCGGCCGCGACCTTCCGGTCGCAGCTGCCAGCGGCGTTCGAGGCGTGGCTCGCGGACGCGCCGGCGGACCCGTACGCGGGGGGCGTCGCGGCCGTCGAGCGCGCCATGCGCGAGGCCGCCGAGCGGCGCTACGCCGTCGCGCGCGCCGGCGACACCACGGCGTTCCGGCTCGTCCACGGCGTGGGCGACGGGCTCCCCTCCATCTCGGTCGACCTCTACGGCGAGCACCTCGTCGTGGCGCTGTTCGGCACGGGCGAGGGCGAGCCGGGCGCGCCGCCGCGCGACGTCGTGCTCGACGCGGCCCACCGGCTCGGGGCGAGGGGCGTCTACCTCAAGGTGCGCCCGAAGCACGCGAGCGTGATCGTCGACGCGCGGCGCGAGGAGTTCGCGCCGCGGCACGCCGTCCGGGGGGAGAGCGCCCCCGAGGAGCTCACGATCTTCGAGCACGGCCTGCCGTACAAGGTGCGGCTCGGCGACGGGCTCTCGACCGGCATCTTCCTCGACCAGCGCGAGAACCGGCGGCGCGTGCGCGAGCTCGCCCGGGGCGCCCGGGTGCTGAACCTGTTCGCCTACACGGGCGCGTTCACCGTCGCGGCCGTGGCGGGCGGCGCGCGCGAGAGCGTCACCGTCGACGTGTCCCGGGGGGCGGTCGCCTGGGCGCGCGAGAACCTCGACGCGATCGGCGCGGACGCGGCGGCGCACGTCGTGGTCGAGGCCGACGTGTTCCCGTGGCTGAAGGCCGCCGCTCAGGCCGGCCAGCGCTTCGACCTCATCGTGCTCGACCCGCCGAGCTTCGCGACCACGAAGAAGAGCCGCTTCAGCGCGGCGAGCGACTTCGGGGCGCTCGCCGCGCTCGCCTTCCGCCTGCTCGCCCCGGGCGGCCGGCTGCTCGCCTGCACCAACCACCGCGGCATCGCGCGCGCCAAGTTCCGGCGCCATTTGCACGAGGCCGCGCGTGAAGCAGGATGCGACGTCGTACAGATGAAAGATCTCCCCGATCCGGTCGATTTTCCGAGCGAGCTGGGCATGGAGCCCCACCTGAAGAGCGTCCTCGCCACGGTGGGGGCGCCGGCGGCCAAGGCCGGCGCATCCCCGAAGGGCGCGCCGGCCGCGAAGGGCGCGCCGGCCGCGAAGGGCGCGCCGGCCCGCGGCGCTCGCCGAGGGACCGCCGCGCCTGCCCGGGCGCCTCGCCGGGGGGCGCGATGAGCCAGCGCCGTCTCCTCATCACGATCCGCTCGTACGCCTACCTGGAGCCCGCCTTCCTCGCCGCGGGCGACTTCGAGCGCGGCATGGTCGAGCGCAAGAGCTTCCCGGACGGCGAGCGCTACCTGCGGGTCGCGGTCGACTGCTGGGGGCGCGACGTGGTCCTGCTCGGCGGCGCGCCGCAGGACCTCGACTGGCTCGAGATCTACGACCTCGGCTGCGCCATCTCGCGCGCCGGCGCCCGGTCGCTCTCCATCGTGATGCCGTATTTCGGCTACGCGACCATGGAGCGGGCCGTGAAGCCGGGCGAGGTGGTGACCGCGAAGACGCGGGCGCGGCTCATCTCGGCGATCCCGTCGTGCGACGCGGGCACGCGCATCTTCCTCTTCGATCTGCACACCGACGGCATCGAGTTCTACTTCAGCGACTCGCACGTGACGCGCCACCTCTACGGCGCCCCGCTCATCACGCAGGCGGTCCGCGAGCTGATGGGCGATCGCCCGTACGTGCTCGCGGCGACGGACGCCGGACGGGCCAAGTGGGTGCAGAGCCTCGCCCGCGGCCTCGGCGTCGAGCCGGCGTTCGTCTACAAGGAGCGGCGGGGCGACGGGGTCGGCGTGACCGGCGTCAACGCCGATGTCTCGGGCCGCGAGGTCGTCATCTACGACGACATGGTCCGCACCGGATCGTCGCTCGTCCAGGCGGGGCGCGCCTACCTCGCCGCCGGGGCCTCGAAGGTCCACGCCGTCGCGAGCCACCTGGTCCTGCCGGGCGACTCGCTCGAGAAGATCCGGAAGACGGGCGTGTTCACGACGCTGCTCGGCACCGACTCGCACCCTGGCAGCCAGCAGCTCGCCGACACGCCCGGCGCCCTGCATTCGGTGGCGCCGCTCATCGTGCGCGCGCTCGAGCGGGAGACCTAGAGCACCCTCACCGCGGGCCGGACGCCGGCGCGGGCCGGCCGCCCAGCTCCCCGTAGAGGCCGGTGAGCCGCTCGACGACGGCCGAGATGTCGTACCGCGACCGCGCCCGCTCCCAGGCGCCGCGGCCCATCCGCTCGCGGAGCTCGCCCGAGCCGAGCAGCCGGTTGATCCGCTCGGCGAGCGCGTCCGCGTCGCCCGCCGCGATCAGGAAGCCGCTCTCGCCGTCGGCGATCACCTCGGGGATCGCCCCGACCCGGGTCGCCACCACCGGCCGGGCCGCCGCCATCGCCTCCAGGAGCGCGATCGGCAGCCCCTCCGCGTGGGACGGGAGGATGAACACGCTGCTCTCCTCGAGCACCCGGGACTTCGCCTCGCCGCGCACGCTGCCCAAAAACCGCACGCTGTCGCGCAGGCCGAGCTCCGCGACCAGGCGCTTGTAGCCGGCGAGGGCGTCGGGCTCCGCCGGCCCGGCGAGGTTGAGCACCGCGGCGGGGTGCTGCCGCACCACCTGCGCGAACGCCCGGATCGCCTCCGGGACGCCCTTGCGGTCGTCGATGGAGCCGAGGAGCAGCACGCTCGGGGCGGCGGGGAGCGGGAGCGGCGCGGCCGGCACGGAGACCGCGTTCTCCAGGGTGACGATGTGGGCGCCGGGCGCGATGCGGCCGAGGTAATCGGCCCAGTACGCGCTCAGCGCGATCACCGCGTCCGCGTCGCGCAGGCTCCGGGCGATCCACCCCTTCCACCGGCTCCGGGCGACGAAGTCCTCGAACTTGCTGCCGTGGATGTGCAGGATCGTCCGGTAGCCGAGCCACTGGCCGAGCTGCGAGAAGACCGCCTTCTCGTAGTAGGACCACCCGTACGACGAGTGGATGTGCAGGACGCGGCACTCGGGGCGGTTGGCGACGATCGCGGCGCACCCGCGGGCGAAGCGCGTCAGCTTGCCCCGCAGCGCGGGCGCGGGGGCGGTGTCGCAATGGCGCGTGGGGATCCGCTCCAGCATGGTCTCCACGTAGGTCGCGATCCCCCCCACCGCCGGCGCCCGCGGGCCGATCACCAGCACGCCCGCGCGCTCAGACATCGGCGCCCTCGCTCGGCTGCTTCAGGATCCGGGCGGGGACGCCGCCCACCGTCGCGCCCGCCGGGACGTCCTTGACCACCACCGCGTTCGCGCCCACCACCGCGCCGCGCCCGACGCGGATCGGGCCGAGGATCTTCGCGCCGGCGCCCAGGTAGACGTCGTCCTCGATCACCGGCACCCCGGTGTGGCCCTGGCGCCCGCCGATGGTCACCTGCTGGGCGATGACCACGTTCCTGCCGATCCGCGCCTGCGCGTGGATCACCACCCCCATCCCGCCGTACCCGAACCGGGAGCCGGCGCCGATCTCGGCGCTGGGCGGGATCGAGCTATTGTAGACGAGGAAGGTCGTCCAGTAGAGCAGCTTGGGGACCACGGGGATTTGCTTGGCGTGGCACCAGTGCGCGACGTTGTACAGGTGAATGGCGTTCATGGAGTTCTCGACGGCTCTCGCGCGGGCCGGTCAGGCCATCGATCCAACATGGCCAGCATGGCTCGCGCCGCGGCGGCGCCCGGCGGCCCGGGCGAGCGGGGCCTCGTCCTCGTCTTCGTACAGGCGTTGATAGGTCTCCGCCATCGTCGCCACGTCGGAGGGAGAAGGAAATCCAAACGTCTCGGCACGTCAAGCCCCAACTGCGGGGCCTGCCCGTGGTTGACAGGACGTTCTTCCATGCTATCCGGCCCTCCGGGAAAAGCGACGGTAGATCAATAACTTAGCCGCGCATCGAGGGGCCGTCTTTACGCTGCGGCCCGCGGGGGCTCGTCCGAAACGGCCCGGCTTCGTTCCCGGAAGGGCGATGCAGAGCGCACCGGCGCGCGTCGTCCTCACTGCGCGGCCTGCGCTTTCAGGGTCGGGTGGACAGCGGGCCCGGCATGCGGTGAGCCTGGCCCCCCGGCGCGGACCTCGCCGGCGCGAAGCTCCCCAGCGCCGAGCTCTCCGGAGCGGAGCTGACGTCGGTCGCGGCATGAAACGCGGCGCGGCTCGATCGAGGAAGCGCGGCGAGCAGCAGCGAGCGTTGGAATCGCCGCGCACGGCGACGCGCGCATGTCGGAGCGCTGCGCAGGCTGCATCGATGCGTATCACCGTGCGATATCCTCACGATGAATCCAGATCTCGTGTCGCTCGTGGCGCCCATCGTGATGCTGCGCTTCGTCCGGGCGAGCGTCTCGATGTCACGTGACATGTCACGTGACATCGAGACGCCGCACCGTGACGTCTCCTCGCGAGAACGGTCACCCCGCGGCCCTTCGGCGCGGTATTGGGCGCATCTCGCTGGGCGCTGTGCGAGCGGAGCGTTGGCACTCCCATTGCAATGAATCGCTGCCGTCCGATGGCATGCTGGCCACGCCTCCCGGCGAGTAGGTCGGCACCCAGCTCGTCTCTGATCCTGTTGTGACAAGAGGCGGGCCATTGAGGCACGGCGTCCCTGGGGCTCTCTTCTCTGTGTCCTCTGCGCCTCTGTGTCGCACCTCCCTGCCGACTGCGGTCCACCGCGACCTATCCCAGGAAAGGACTCTTCGATGCGAACTCTCTTCATGCGTCCGAGCGCCACGCACGACAGCGGCCCGGCGCCAGCGCCGCCGGCCGACGCCTCGCGCGCCGAGCGCCCGAGCGGCGGCGAGGTGATGTGTCATGGCTGACGCGCGCCGCTTCCGCGCATCTCCCGCGCTCGCCGCGGCCCTCCTCTCGGCCTGCGCCGCCGGCGAGGTCGCCCCGGCGCCCGGCGCCGCCGAGACCGAGGAGACCGGCTCGCAGCAGAGCGCCCTCGTCAAACACAAAGCGCAATCGCTCAGCGCAGGGATGAACCACGCCTGCGCGGTCCTGAAGACCGGCGCGCTCAAGTGCTGGGGGGACAACTACTACGGTCAGCTCGGCCTCGGCGACACCGAGATCCGCGGTGACAGCGCTGGCGAGATGGGAGACGCCCTCCCGGCGAGCTTCGGTCAGGGCATCTCCGCCGTCACGGCCGGGTACATGCATACGTGTGCGCTGTATCAACCCTTTTCCTGGTCGCGGCCTGGCCTGAAATGCTGGGGGAGGAACGGCAGCGGTCAGCTCGGCCAGCTCCAGATCGGCGACCGCGGCGACGAGCCGCGCGAGATGTTCCAGATGCACTTCACGGACCTGGGCGCAGGCCGTCGTGCCAAGTCCGCGGATTCCGGCTCGTACCACACCTGCGCGGTGCTCGACAACGACGAGCTCAGGTGCTGGGGCTACAACATGCACGGTCAGCTCGGCCTCGGGGACTCGCAGAACCGCGGCGACTCGGCGCTCGAGATGGTGTTCCTCTCCACGATCCCCCTCGGGACGGGCCGCACCGCGAAGGCCGTCGCGGCCGGCGAGAGCCATACGTGCGTGCTCCTCGACAACAACCAGGTCAAGTGCTGGGGCTTGAACGCGGGCGGCTCGCTCGGCCTCGGCGACCTGAACCCGCGCGGCCTCACCACCGCGACGAAGCCGGCGAGCCTCCCCGTGGTCCAGCTCGGCGGCGCCAACGATGAGGCCAAGGCGATCGCCGCCGGCGGCCAACACACCTGCGCCATCCTCCCCGACGACACGGTCAAGTGCTGGGGGGCCAACGACTACGGTCAGCTCGGTCAGGGCAACACGAACAGGCTCGGCGACAGCACCGCGACCGAGCCGGAGGACTTCGCCGCCATCGGCCTGGGGGGACCCGTCTCGGCGATCTCCGCTGGCTGGCGGCACACCTGCGCCCTCCTCGTCAACGGCACGGTCAAGTGCTGGGGGCTCAACGACCACGGCCAGCTCGGCCTCGGGCACAACCAGAACCAGGGCGACGCTCCCGGCGAGCTCGCGGCCCTCCCCGCCGTCGACCTCGGCCCCGGCCGCACGGCCAAGGCGGTCGCCGCGGGCGTCTTCTTCACCTGCGCGCTCCTCGACACGGACGAGGTCAAGTGCTGGGGCGACGACGCCTACGGCGCGCTGGGCCACCCCGGCTGCTCCGGCGCCACGCCGGACTGCGGCGACGAGCCGGGCGAGATGGGCGCCGCGCTCCCGGCCGTCGACCTCGGCGATGACGAGCTCGCCGTGGGCGGCTGCGGCGCGCCGACCCTGGTCCTTCGCGACGGACCCGCCAACGACCCGAACGCGAACGAGCTCTGCCTCCACGGGACGGGCACGCTGGACCTCGCCACGGTTCCGCGCGGGACCACCGGCACCTGGGCCGGCCAGGTCGAGAGCTTCTACCGCGACCTGCCGCCTGGCGACCCCGACCGGGGCGGCCTCCTCTCGCGGGCGTCCTGCGCGACGTACGACTGCCCCTCCCAGCACTTCACCGGCGCCGACAGCTCCGGCTGGGTCGACGCCGACGAGAACGCCGAGGCAGCGGAGCTCGTCACGCTCTTCCACCTGAAGGAGCCGATCCGCACCGAGGATTTCACCACCAGCGTCCCTGGGTTCATCCTCGCCGACAGCCCCATCAAGCCGCCCGTCACCGTCTCGGCCCTCGCGCAGGAGAGCACCTTCGTCTGGCACGGCGATCGTTATACGAACGACTGGACCGCCGCGACCGCGAACCCCGACATCATCGTCGGCCATTACATGCCCGTCTCCGGGGTCGACGACGGCGTCCTCGCGCGCTGCCAGACAGACTCCGATTGCCTCCTGGAAGGGTATCACTGCATCACCTGGAACGCCGCGTCCAACCCGGCGACCTACTACTTCCATGGCGAGAAGGTGTGCTGGTACACGTCGAGCGAGATGCGCAGTTGCCAGAAGGACTCGGGCACGGAGGACTTCGGGGGGCCCAGCCAGGACGCAGACTGCAAGCCGACGCCGGACAGCGACATCGCCGGCGTCTGCGCGCAGGCCCCGGGCGGGACGCAGCTCAAGTGCTTCCAGAGCGCGGCGCTCAAGGGCGCGATTAACTACAACTACTGGGACGCGCTCCATCCCGAGTGGATCCTCCGCAGGTGCACGAGCAGCGGCGGAAAGCTCGACGCGGCCCCGTCGGTGGTCAGGGACAGGAAGAACGCGGCGTACTGGGGGGTCGAGAACCCGGCGCTCGACTTCACCAACGAGGAGGTCGTTGAAGAGATGCTGTCGCGGATCCGCGCTCAGCGTGGATTTCGCGCCCATGGGGCACGAGTGGGCTGACGGCGACGTGCGAGCATCGTTCCGCCGAAGAATGCGATGCCAATTACACATTGGTGCACCCACAGCGTCACGAAGGCACACGCCCCCCTTACCCCCGCGATGATTTCGGCTGGTCCGGACTCAATTCAGCCAGCGGGCGAGCTGCGAGCGCTCCGGCACGTGCAGGGTCGTGCCCCGACCCGACCGGGCCAACCTTCCCGGGACGAGGATGAGCGCGCGGCGCAGCCACGGCGTTCGCCAGCTCGCCAGGTGCGGAACGTGCTCCAGCACAAAGCGGCGCATCAGGTTGGCGGTGAGCAGCTTCAGCAGCAGCGCGGCATGATTGGCGTTGAAGCAGTGGCTCGGCACGCGACCGCATCCCCACCCGTGCTTGAGATCGCCGATAAGCGGCTCGATGCCCGCGCGCAGGTCATATCGCCCCGCGACGTCCTCCGGCGCTTCGACCGGCTCGTTGGTCAAGAAGACCTGCACCGTGTAGTCGAGGCCTTCCCAGAGGTAGATCTGCTTGCCGTTCTCCCGGTCGCGTGTGCGTACGGCGATGACGCGGACCCCATCCGGCCATTCGCTGCGCCGGAAGGGGACCTCGGCCACCTGCCGTCGAGGACGACCGTCGGCATCCCGGTCGATGGTACGCCATCCAGTGGCGTGTGCGACCATGCCCACCAGATCGGGACTCATCCGCGCCTTGGTGAGGAAAAAGCATCCCTTCGCGGCAACGGCGTGCATCAAGGCGCTGCAATCTCCCGCGCCATCGATCCGCACGTAGATGACCGCGCTCGGCGCTGCGGCGCGCGCCCGGTCGATGCATTCCTCGACGAAAGGTACATCGGCTTCGCCGAAGCTCGTGTCGCCAGGTCGCAGCTTGGCTCCGACGATGGCGTCGGCCTCGGCGATGCGCGCCAGGATCGGATGATAGCTCGGTCGACCGTGGTATCGCGGATTCGGGCCCGGAAGCGCCCCCTCCTGCATCCCGAAGAGCGGCTCCACGGTCGTGTCCACGTCGATGTGCACGAACCGATGCTTTCGGCGAGCAACGAGGGCGAGCCCGTGGTCGACGACCATGCTGTGCAGTGCTTCGAGCGCCTCCTCATCGAAGCGGCACAGGTCCCGGTAGACGGTGTCGATGCTGGGGACGACCCCGCCTGCCAGACGCGCGAAGAGCGGATCGACGGCGAGCGCCTCGATGCCGAAGACGCGCTCCTCGCCGGCGAGCGCGCTGTCCATCAGCAGGCGCATCTGCGCGGCCATCGGGTAGATGACCGAGCGGCCCGTCTTGAGCCGGGAAAACCTGCGGCTCAGGGCCACGTCGACGCCGAGCTCGCGGAGGAAGGCGCCGAACGGGGCAAGCCCTGCGACGCCCGTCAGGTTCTTCTCCGTGGGCTCGACGTGAATCCTGGAAGGGTCTGGCCGCCGGATTCGCTCCTGGTGCCGCCCGTCGCCTTTCCTCTTGAACCCGAGCTCGCGTCGACGCACCTTGGAGGTGCTCGGCGTGCGTCTTCGTTTGGTCATAGCAACCCGGGCGGGTCGCCACGCCGAGCCTTTCTTTCAAGGCGTTCCTTTTACTGCGCCGGATTTCTCACGCCCCAGATCGGCATCGTAGGCGCGAAATCCACGCTCAGTGGGCGCGGGGGCTGAAGTTCGACGCTCTGTCGCTCGACGTCGTGATGCCCGCCAACTACATCGGCGCGTGCGGCGTCTACGAGAACGGGACGGACTGGACCCCCCTGTTCAAGGGCGACCAGCGCTACGATCCGGCGTGCAGCGGGACGTGCGACCCGGAAGACCCGAGCTGCGCCGCCAGGGACGGGTACTGCGACTGGCAGTACACGCGCGCGGTGGCCAAGTGGCTGAAGCGGCTGCGCGACGAGATGCACAAGGACGGCAAGCGCCTCCACATCAACCTGACGAGCACCGGGGGGAAGCATCCTGCTTACTCGATCTCGTCGAGCGACGCGGCGCTCGCCGGTCCCGGCGGCATCTTCGACACGGTCGACGGCGTCCTGACCGAGGAGGGGTTCAACTACGCAAAGTGCGGCGCCTATTCCTACGACCAGTCCCCGGACTGCCCCGACAACCCTTATGACGGCAAGGACGTCCATTTCTGGAGCAACATGCACGGCTACATGCTCGGCGTGCAGAGCCGCTCGAAGCCGTTCTACCTGAAGACGGCCTTCCCCACCGCCGACCACAACACCCCGCCGACACCTGCGCAGATCGAGTGGGCGCTCGCGAGCTACCTCGTGTCGGAGGCAGGGCTGGCGAGCCTCTACGTGACGCCCTACTCCGACGCCAGGGGTTACTGGGATCACGCCCAGCTCGGCGTCGAGCTCGACTCCGCCTGCGGTGCGGCGGCGCCCGTCGTGGAGGCGGTCGGCGCGCGCAAGGGGCTCACGCGGACGTACCGGCACGGCTTCGTCGCCGTGAACTTCGGCGCGCCCACGGCCGCGATCTCGCCCCTGCTCGGCGGCAATATCACGGTGTCCCTCCCGGCCGGTACGTTCTTCAAGTGGAACAGCAGCACGGGGCATTACGACGCCCCTGTCGACTGCAGCAACCCGGACCCAGCGCTGAACGACTGCGTGATCCCGCCCCAGCAGGGCAGGGTGTTCGTCCAATCGGGCGCCCCCATCTGCCCCTGAGCGGCCAGGCTCCAGCTCGGGATCGACGGCTGGGGCTCCCAGGTCGCATCGCTCTCCGAGCTGGAGCAGAGGGATCTGGCCGTTCTCACAGGCGAGCTCGGCCACTCGCGGTGATGGGTTCGCCGCGCTTACTGCGAGGTGAGCAGAGCCGCGATGTCCTCGCAGGTGTGCTCCTCGGCGGCCCGGCAATTGCTGAGGTCGCGCCACGGCCAAAAGGAACACCCCTCGGCGTCGTCCGTGCACGCTTCCTCGAACTCCGGAGAGATGACGAGATCGCAGATCCGGTGCTGCGACGGCGCCTCCCACCCCAGCGTGGGCCCGCACTCCATCCCCTCGCGCCCGCAGTGCCTCTCGCGGGTCTGCACCAGCGCGGTGCCGTCGCCCAGCACGACGAGCAGCGATTCTGTCTCGTCGATGTACGGTCCAGGGGTGAGCAGCGCGCCGAGGACGCCCGTGCCGCCCCCGACCACGAGCTTGGCCGCGCAGGTGAGCGCCTCCGGCGGGGTCGGGGAGGCGTGCATAACGACTCGCTCGCAGCTGGGCTCGAGGCCGCACGCGAACAGGTCTACCGCCGGGTCGGTCGCGCCCGTGTCGTCGCCGGATGGGGAGCTCGACGACGTCGATTCCGTGCCGGCGTTCCCCCCTGTACCCGTCTCGGTCTCGGCCGCATCCGAGCCGTCGGTGACGCTCGAGCAGGCGACGGTAAACGGAACCTGCGCCGCTGCCAGCAGGAGCGCGCGCCAGATGATGTGATGTGCTCTCATGATCTCGTCCTTTCAGGAGGCCTGTGGAAGCCGTGTCCGTGTGTGGCCATTGCAAGGCATGTACCAGGCTGTCTTCGCGCGTGACAGCGTGTCGCGCTCACTGGATCCAGCCCTTTCCCGCACTGCGTTCAGCGCCGGGACACAGGGCACGACCACGCCAACGCGCATCCTGCTCTCTCTGGCTGGCGCATCATGGCTCATCATGACTCATGACTGACCTATGTCGGTCTCGCCTTACGTGATGGCGCTCGGCTTCGTGGATCTTTGCGCCGGGCATGAACGGACGCATGCTCGGCGCGAAACCCGATAGACTGCGATGCGTGGACGCCACGACTCACCACGGCGCGGAGCGACCTCCGTCGATTCCGCCCTCGGCCAGGTACAACCCCGCGGACGGGACCTTCGAGCTCGGGGAGACCGACGCCGACGGCCGCCCTTCCGGCGAGCGCCTGGTGTACCGCGCGAGCGACGGCTCGCTGCTCTCGCGCTGCTGCTACGCGGACGGGGTGAAGGACGGGCCGTTCACCGTGTTCCACCCGAACGGTCAGCCCGCGCAGCGCGGGCGCTACCGCGACGGCCAGCTCGACGGCGAGGTGGTGGCGTACGGCAGCGACGCCCCGACCGAGCTCAGGCTGCGACGGTGCTGTGTGCCGCCCGGCGCCTGGGAGCTGCGAACGCTGGTTCGGCAGGGGCAGATCCGGCGCGAAGTCTTTCACGACCGCGCCGGATACCCGATCTCCGCGGACGGCGCCCGCTGGCCCGAGAGACCCGCCGGCGTCGCCGAAGAGGCGGACTACGACCAGGGCTCGCAACGCTGGATCCTCATCGAGGAGGACGAAGCCTCGGCCTCGACCCTCCACCGTTACTTCACGCGCGAGGGCACGCCCGCTCAGGAGATCGAAGTTCGCGCCGGAGCGCGTGTTCGCGAGCTCCAGTACGACGCGCTGGGCCGCCCCTCCGAGGAGCGGCACCTCGATCCCCAGGGGCGCCTCCACGGCCCGTCCACCCGCTGGTTCCCCGAGCCGGACGCGAGCCCGTACCTCGATCCGCGCGTGCGCGAGGAGCGCGGTCAGTACGCGCACGGTCACCCCGTCGGAGCGTTCACGCTGCTCGACGCGGACGGGGCGCCGGTCGTTCGACGCGAGCTCGGCGCCGCCCTCGACGAGGAGAGCCTCGTCGCGTCGCCCGCGCTCGCCGAAGACCTCGCGGCGTGGGACGCCGAGCGCGTCTGGGCCCTCGCGCGAGAGCTCTTGCAGGGCGGCCGCGCGCGCGAGGCCTGCTGCGCCGCAGCCCGCGCGGCGGTGCGCGGCGGCGAGCGCGAGAGGCTCGCCGAGCTCCTGCGCGCCGCGACGCTGCAGCCGAGGCCCGAGGTCGCGGAGCGACGGGGGCGAGCGCTGCTCGAGACGACCGACGCGGCCGCGCTCGCCGCCCTGGACGAGCTCTTGCTCGGCGCCGAGCCGAGCGCCGCCTACCGCAGGCTCGCCGCCGCCTTTCCGGGCTCGCGCCGCGTCGCGCTCTCGCTCGTCGAGGCGGCGCTGCTGCTCGAGCCCGAGCGCCGCTCGACCTGCATCACGCGCGCGCTCCTGCGGCTCGATCTCGGCGATACGCGCGGCGTGCTCGAGGACGCCGACCGCATCGAGCCCGAGGCCGCCGCCGTGGCCGAGCACCTCAGGACGGTGGTGCGGGTGCTGTTCGCGGAGCTCGATTTCTGGCCGGCGCGCCAGGCCATCGATCCGCTGCCGGGCGACGCGTCGGTCGCGGTCGAGGTCGGCCAGCCGATCGAGCAGGTCCGGCAGAAGATCCAGGTCTACGCCACCCGCTTGCTGCGCCTGCGCGACGCCGTGCAGCGCGGCCTGCCGGGCACCGAGCCGTGTCCGTGGCTCCCGCCCGACCTGTCGCACCTCTTGCCGGATGGGCCGGTGGAGCTCGCGCGGACCGCGGCGACCTTGACCGAGGAGACCGAGGACGGCGTGGAGACCGTCGAGCTCACCGTGGACGAGACGCTCGACCCAGGAGCCCTGCCGGTCTCTCTCCTGATGCGCAGGGTCCGAGCCGAGTGGGCCGCCCTCTGCTGGCTTTGCTGGTCGGCCGGCCTCGACCGCGTCGCGTTGCCGGAGCGCATCGCGCACCGGCCCGACTTCACCGCGGCGGTCAACATGTCGCTCTCCCGCTGCTTCCGCGCGCGCGACCAGTGGCAGACCGGCGGGCTCGTGAGCCGGGCGCGCGGCGTGCCGGGGTTCGTCTGGGAAGGCCACGCGATCGACGATCTCGACCCCACGCTCGCGGCCATCGCGGCCGACGAGACCTTCGAGGTGCGCTGCCTCTTCGCGTGGCTCCTGTTCCCGGAGAACCTCTCCCCGTTTCAGAGCGATATCCGCGCGGCGTGAGGCCGATTCGCCGCGGCAGCGCCGGCGTCGAACGCGTGAGATGTGAGAGGTTTTGCCACTACATCGATCTTCTCGATGTCCGATTTTGCTTCCATCGAGGATCCGCTTGAGTACGCTGCACTACCGATCGGAGGGGGCGCTCTGCTTGGACGTTCCTGCCGGGAGGGGGTGCGGCGCGAATGCATGGGGAACCGGAGATCCTGAGCCTCACGTCGACGTGGTTCATCCGGCCGGGCCACGAGTCGGCCGCGGTGCCGGCGCTCGTGGCGCTCGCGGCGGAGGTGCGGGAGAGCGAGCCAGACACGCTCGCCTACCTCGTGCACGCGCCGTTTCGCGGCGATGACCGGCTCCAGGCGCTCCCGCCGGGCGCGCCGGATCGCGTGGTGTTGTTCGGGATCTATCGCAGCGCCGACGCCTTCCTGCGCCACGTGGAGGGGCCGGCGTTCACGCGCTTCCTCGAGCGGCACGGCGATCTCTTCGTCGCCGCGAACGGCAAGCCGTTCACCTTCGTGGAGTTCCTCGCGCGGCGGGCCGGCTTCATCCGGCCGGAGGCGTTCGCGCCCGCGGCCGTGAACGAGCCGGACAACCAGCACCCGTCGGTGATGTTCGAGATCATCGGGCGCGATCAGGCGAAGCTGAAGGCGTTCTATCAGAACGTCTTCGGCTGGAATTATACGATCGGCACCGGCGGGTTCGCCTACGTGAAGTTCCCGGTGGAGCGGCGCGAGGCGCTCGGCGGGATCGGGCAGGCCGATCCGGGCACGCCGGGCTTCGAGCCAGGTCACAACTTCTACCTGCTGGTCGACGACCTCGACGGCACCATCGCGCGCGCGGTGGAGGCGGGCGGCACGAAGCTGATGCCGCCGACGTCGATCGACGGCTATCAGTTCGCGCTGATCAAGGATCCCGAGGCCAATCCGATCGGCCTCATCAAGCCGTTCTGAGCCCAAACCGGCCCTCATTCTCCCGCGAGGTGGAGAGACCATGAGCTACCTGAACCAGCCCCGGCTGACATTCTCCGGACGATTCCAGGCGGACCCGTCCACCGTCAACAACGACCCGCGGCACTTCGACAACGCGACGTTCACGCCGCGATTCCAGGAGTTCAGCACCCAGCAATCGATGAACGGCTGGTGGAACCCCACGGGCACGGCCATCTTCCGCTTCACCGGCTGTACGATCCAGCAGGCGATCGGCGCGTCCGGCGTCGACGCGGCGGACGGCGCGGTCGGCCTCTCGGTGGGAAACTCGCCGGATCGCCCGTCGGGCAAGCTGGTCGACATCGACCCGGACTGGCAGCTCGCCTCGCAGCTCTATGGGCTCTCGGTGTCGCTCCGCGACCCGCGCACCGGCGATCTCGTGCTCCTCGCCGATCTCGAGCCGACGCCCTTCCGGGACCTCTGGTTCTTTCGCGGCGGCATGAAGGGCGACTCGGGCGCGTCGGCCATGTGGCAGTCGCAGCTCTCCAACCTGCGCTGGCGGCTCGACGGCGTGAACAGCCCGGTGCTGAAGGCGCTCGCCGAGGCGTCGCGCGGCAGCGGCCGGCTCTCGGTCCGGCTCACGGTCTTCAGCTACCAGACGAGCGTCAAGGCGCCCGACTTCACCTATGGCGCCATCGTCGGCGCGATCGGGCCGGTGCTGCCCGACGAGCCGGCGTCGTTCGTGTCGGGCCGGCGGTTCATGCCGACGAGCGCGTTCCAGAACCCGCAGCTACCGGCGAACTCGTGCCTCGCCGCCAACGGGATGACCTGCTTCTCCGGCAAGGTCATCGGCGACGCGCTGGTGGTCGACTTCAGCAACGCGCTGCCCTTCGGCGACGACGGCAAGCTGGCGCCGCTCGGCGATCTGCGGTTCGCGGTGCTCCACGATCCGGACGCCAACGAGGGCGCGGTCCTCGCCGAGGATCGATTCACCGTGCTCGGCGCGCTCGACGCGAGCGACGGCTCCCTGACCCAGGCGTCGGGCATCCAGACCTTGCCGATCCCCGCCGCGGCGAGGAACCTCGTCAACGAGCGTCCGCTCGCGCTCGTGCTCTTCGGCGGCGGCGTGCCGGCCGGCCACGGGCTCGTCATGATGCGCGAGACCGCGCACGGCCGCGACCTGCGCGCCGACGCGCTCTCGTTCCGCCTCGACCCGAACGAGCCGGACCTCAACCGCCGCGACGTGCCGATGTGGGCGACCCGCTACGGCCTCCCGCTCTCCGGCGCGCCGATCGCCTTCCAGCCGCTCGCGCCCGCGCCCGACGACGGCGACGCGCCCGCCGACACCTCCATCGGCACCACCCCGACCGCGGCCATCCCGATCATGAACAGCCCCATCGGCGCGCTCGCGATCGAGCCCCAGCGGGTCCGCACCGACGCGGCGGGGCGGGTGACGGCGCGATTCCAGGGGCCGCCGGAGATGGGCTATCCGCGCCGCTACATCGACGGCCAGCTCTACGCGGTCGCCTACAATTTCGCCGACGGCGATCCGATCATCCAGCAGACATTCGACCAGATCTCGGTGCTCGTCTTCAGCACCTTCACGGCGTCGGAGCACCCGACCTGGGAGGAGGTCCAGCCGATCTGGAAGCAATACGCGAACCTCTACCCGGTCATGAGCAAGGGCCTCTTCGACTTCTCGATCCGGGAGGTCGCGGACGCCAACGCGCACCTGTTGCATTTCGTCCTCAGCAAGCCGACGACCGATCCCGATCACATGCCGGTGACGCGCGACCTCTCCGCCGGCAAGCGCGCCGCGCTCCTGCGCTACCTCGAGAGCGCGATGGGGCGCTCCGCGGTGCACGACCCGCACCTCGTGGCGCGCTTCCAGGGGCGCTGCCCGTTCTCGGGGGTGGCGCCGTCGTCGCCGCCGGAAGAGGTCGAGAACAAGCGCATCTTCAACCGCCTGCGGAGCCGGTGAGACCATGCTCGTCGTCAATAAAACCATGATCGCCCGGGTCCGCGAGGCCCGGGACGCCACCGACGTGATCGCCGCCCTCGAGGGCGCCGTCCAGCTGGAGCTCTCGACGCTGCCGCCGTACCTGACGGGCGTCTTCTCGCTCCAGCCGGGCGCCAATGACGAGGCGCGCGTCCTCGTGCAAGCGGTGGTGGTCGAGGAGATGCTGCACATGGCGCTCGCCGCCAACACCGCGGTCGCGCTCGGCGGCAATCCGCCGATCCGCAAGCTCGGGCTGGCGCTCGAATACCCAGGACCCCTGCCGATGTCGATCGACCCCGAGCTGACCGTCTCGCTCGGATCGCTCACGACGGCGCAGCTCAAGAACGTGTTCATGGCGATCGAGCGCCCCGACACGACCGCGGTCCTGCCCGGCGAGGATCCGAAGATCGCGCAGCGGATCGCCGAGAACAAGGCGAAGGGGTACGGCTCTATCGGCGATTTCTACAACGCGGTCATCGAATCGCTGGAGCGGCTGGTGCAGAGCGGACAGGACCCGTTCGGGGACCCGCGCCTCGAGCGCCAGCTCGATCTCTCGCGCTGGTTCCCGTCGAGCGTACCGGGCGATCCGACGTGCCGGGTGCGCGATCTGGCGAGCGCCGAGGCCGCGCTCCGCACCATCATCCGCCAGGGCGAGGGGGCCAACGTCGGCCAGGATCCGATCAACCCCCACGCCGGCGGCAACGAGATGGCCCATTACTTCAAGTTCGGCGAGATCGCGTTCGGGCACCGGCTCGTCGCCGACAAGTCCGCGCCCTCGGGGTGGTCCTACACCGGCGCGCCGGTGCCGCTCGACGCGAGCCGGGTCCACAGGTTCCCCGAGAACGCCCGCTTGAGCGATTACTCGCCCACGTCGGCCGCCGGCTTCACCGGCGGGGCGTTCTACGACGCCTACCTCCGCCTGCTCGACGCGCTCGAGGCCACGTGGAACGGTCGACCGGAGATGTTCAACAGCGCGCTCGGCATCATGTTCGAGCTGAAGCTCGTCGCGCAGCAGGTCGTGCAGCACCTGGTCGATCCGGCGAACCCGGACGGCCCCACCGCCGCGCCGCCGTTCCAGCCCTGAGCCCGCGCCGGCGGGCGCGGAATTCCCTTGCCGGCGCGGATCGGCGCGTGGATGCTCTCCCCGGATGCGCGGGTCGCGCGCAGAAAGGATGAGCGTCGAGGCCATGGACGAGCTGGTACGACAGGTCGCGGAGAAGGTGGGCATCTCGGAAGACAAGGCCCGCGTGGCCGTGGAGACGGTGGTCAATTTCCTCAAAGCGAAGCTCCCCGCTCCGCTCGCGGCCCACGTCGACACCGCGCTCGGCGCCGCCGCCCCCGCCATCGCCAACCTGGACGTGGGCGGCCTCGCGAGCTCCCTCGGCGGCCTCTTCGGCAAGAAGTAGCCTCGCCTCCTTCGCTGGGGCTGCCCGCCCTCTCCCTTCCACCGATCAGCTCACCCTCTCCCGACCTCGGCGGCGCGGCCTCCGCTCCTCCGGGCGCCGAGGCGCGCTCACGTCCAGGACGCTCTCAAGCCGCGCCGCTCCGGCCGGCGCGATCACGCTTCCTGCGCCCTCGGCGTTTCACGGCGCGGTCCTGACCCGGCGCGCGCCGCGCGGCCTCGATCTGGGCTGCGCCTTCGCATCCGCCGTGCGTGCGAGGCCCGGAGAGGCCGTCGCGGGCACGGCCGCCCGGCGACGAGCGTGGAAAGGCGCGCGGTTCCTGGACGGCGCGCGCGGCGCGATGGATAGCCGCTGCACAGGCGGGGTCCGGCACCGGGCTTGCGAGCATCGAAGACCTGGAGAAGCACCCGCCCGCGTCCTACTTCCCGGGCGGCGCAGCTTCCGGGTCGAGAGGAGCGATATTCCATGGCGTCCGTGATCGGCGGCGAGGCCGCGTTCATCGGGTCCTTGACTGAACTCATCGAGCTCAATTGGTCCGCGGTGGACGCGCTCCGAGCGGCCCTCTCGCGGATGAGCCGCCCAGGCGACAAGGGCCGGCTCGCGAGCTTCTTGAGCGATCACGAGCGCCACCTCGAGGAGCTCGCCGCCCTGGCCCACGAGCTCGGCGATCCGCCCGTCGAGAGCGCCGTCCGACCCAAGCTGAAGAGCAAAGCGCTGACGAACGGGATGGCCGGAGAACGCGCCATCCTGGAGGCGATGAGGCATTACGAGGAAGACAGCTGCGCTGCCTACGAGAGGATGATATCGTCCCGGGAAGGCCTCTCCGACCGCGCGCGGGACCTCCTCCGGCAGTCGCTCGCGGTGGAGCGGCGTCATCGGGAGTGGTTCGCGGAGCAGCTCGACGCCCGGCAAGGGCTCCTGCTCCTGCCGCTGTAGCGAGCGCGCCGGTGCGCAACCAATGCGCAACCAACGACGATGCCGACGATGACTCCGTCCGGATCGAAGATTGACGCTCGGAGTCGATTCGCGTCCACGCGATCTCCGCTGCGGGCGCGGAGGCCCTGTCGGAGCTCGGCGATTCGCCCCGGAGCGCGCTTTGGGGGCGGCGGTTTTCTTTCGCCGTCTCGTGTATCATCGCCGCGATGATTCGCCCCCTGGTCCTTGCCTCCCTTGGCCTCGCCGTCTCCCTCCTGGGCTGCGACGAGCCCCAGAAGCCCGCCGCTCCTGCGGCCTCCGCCGCCCCCGCCGCGCAGGCGCCCGCCGCCGCGCCGCCCGCCGCGAGCCCCGCGGCCGCGGCCAGCGCGCCGGCGCCGCCGAAGAGAGAGGTCGTGTGCACGAAGAGCGACCCGGTGACGTTCTCGCATCCGGCGCTCGAGGCGCGGGTGCGGCAGCAGCTCCAGAAGCCCGAGGGGCCGATCAAGCGCGCCGAGCTCAAGAACATCAAGACCATGAACCTGTCCGACGCCCAGGGGCTCGACGAGCTCGATCCCTGCCTCTTCCCCGAGCTCACGGGCGTCAAAGGGCTTTACCTGCCGCCGGGCAAGATCGACGATCTCCGCCCGATCAAGGGCCTGCTCCGGCTGGAGTCGCTGCGCGTGTCGGCCACGCTGGTCAAGGACCTCTCCCCGCTCGCCGGGCTCGTCAAGCTCGACCGGCTCGACATCGGCCGCACGCCCGTGGAGGACCTCTCCCCGCTCGCCGGCCTCACCAACCTGACCGAGCTCCAGATCGACGAGACCGAGGTGACGGATCTGCGCCCGCTCGCCGGCTTGAAGAAGCTCGAGATGCTCCAGATGAAGCGGACGCGGGTGAGCGACGTGTCGCCGCTCCGGGAGCTCAAGAGCCTCAAGAACGTGTACCTCGAGGGCTCGCGGGTCGACGACGCGAGCCCGCTCCGGAGCATCCCGGGGATCAAGATCCACGAGGGCTGACGCGCCCGGCCGCGCGCCGCCGCGCCGCGCCGAGCGCCGCCGCCGCGGCGAAGAGCCCGAGCGGCCAGCGCGCCGCGGCGCCGCCCGCGTCGGCCGCGCCGCACGCGCAGCCGAGCTCGCCGTGGACGGCGCCGTTCATGAGGGGCCCGTCGTCCGCCGCCCCTCCTGCGCCCGCCGCGCCGCCGGAGCCGCCGGCGGCGCCGCCGCCGCCTTCGCCCAGCGGCGGCGCGTCGATGAGCGCGTCGATGACGTAGAGCGCCGGCGTGGAGCCCTGCGCCAGGAAGGGGCGCGGCGGCAGCGCCGGGCCGAGCGGCAGGGCCGCGAGCCGCGCCGCCGGCCACACGACGGCCTCGTCCGGATCGAGCCGCCACGCCGCGGCGACCGCCGCGTCCGGCACGGCCCGCCGCGCGGCGCCGTCGACCAGCCACACGGACGCCGCGCCGTCGCCGCGCACGAGCAGCGGCGACGGCGGGAACGCGTCGCCCTCGGGGAGCGCCTCGAGCGCCGCGTCCGGCGCGCTGGCGACGTCCCAGAACCGCGAGAGCCGCCAGGCGTCCAGCGCCCCGGCGCCGCCGAGCGGCCGCCGCACGCCGCCCGGCAGCTCGAGCGGGCACGCGAGCGCCCTCGGGCTGCCCTCGAGCTCGACCTCCTCGCCGCTCAGCGCGTCGACGCCGTAGGCGCGGACCGCGTGCTCGCCCCCGAGCAGGCTGAGCGGCATCGGCGCCTCGAAGCCGTGCGCGCACGAGCCGAGCGGCTCGCAGAGGTCGTCCCGGCGCCGGTCCGCAGGGCGGGTGTGGCCCTCGGCGCCCGCGTCGGTCGCCGCGGCGTCGAAGTAGAGCCGCGCGCTGCCCGGCGCGCCCTCGGCGTCCGGATCGCGGGTCCAGCCGCGGATACCGTCGCAGCCCGCGGTCTCGAGGACGCCCTCGGGGGGCTCGTTGATGAGCGCCTGGTACGAGGCCACGAGCGAGGTGTAGGGCGGCACATAGACCATGCCGACGCCGCTCAACGGCTGTCGCACGTTGAAGTGCAGGTGAATCGTCGTCGGCGTGCCGCCGAAGACGTTGGAGACCTTGCCGATGCGCTCGCCGCGCGACACGCCCTGTCCCACCGAGACCTGGACATCGGACATGTGGAGGTAGTCGTAGCGAGTCCCGTCCTCGCCGGTCAGGTACACCGAGTAGCCGCCGATGCTCGTGATGATGCCGTCGGCCACCGCGACCACCCAGTATTTGCCCGCCTCGCACGTGGGCGGCCGGACGTCCTGCCCTTGATGACCCGCCCCGGAGGGGCAGAGCGGCATCGCCCACGACCGCGACTCGCAGAAGTTGTCGCGCCACGGATAGGCGTAGTTGTCCGCGTCGCACTGCCCCCCGCGCGGGCCGGCGCTCCCGCCTTTGCTGTACACCTGGGAGTTGGCGAATGCCGGGCCCTCCTCGAGGGGAAAGCGCATGGCGGGCGCGTACACGACGCCGTCGGCGCGCCCCTCGCCCGAGCCGGGGACGAGCTCGCCGGCCGGATGATAGGAGAACGGATCGGCCGCGGCCGCGGTCGGCAAGAGCGCGAGCGCCGCCGCGGCGACGAGCGGGGCCGGCGCGGCGGGGCGGCGGCGATGGAGGCGGCGCGGGTGGAGCGGCGCGCTCATGGCCTGTCTCCCGCCGTCTTCGCGCCGACGCCGCCCACGTAGACGAGCTCCGCGGCGAGCTCGCGGAGGAGCGCGTCCGAGGCGCAGGCCGGGGCCTCCGGCGACGCGCACTCGACGTCGAGCGCGTAGGTGACGCCGTTCTCGAGCCAGGACGCGGTCCAGATGCCCTCGTTCGCCGTGATGAGCGCGGGCGCTCCGCGCACGGCGTGGGTTCCTTGGAAAGGTGGAATACCCGGATATTTGCGTGCGAGGCGGGTCATGGTGAGCGAGACGGTGATCGACGCCGTCTTTGCCCAGAACGACGTCCAGTGCTCCTTGGCCACGAGGACCGGCGCCGCGAGGAGCTCGCGCCGGGACGGCACGAGCACCGGGACCTGCGAGATCCTGGCGGTGTGGGCCGCCGCCTCGGGCAGCGCCGCGAGCGCGCCGCGGTCGACCGAGGCGGCCGGTGGCCAGGTGACGGGGGCGATCACCGGCGCCGCCGTGGCGACGAGCGGCTGGGCGGCGGCCGGATCGCGCGGCGCCTCGGAGGGAGGCGCGGCCTGGTCGCACGCGGCGAACACGACAGAGAGAGAGAGGAGGACAACGACAACCGTGGGAACGCCGCGCATGGAACCTCGCGGAAGGGGACCCACGAGTGTAGTCGAAGAGCCGCGGCCATGGTCAAGAGATGGCGTAGCGCGCAAGATGTCGCAAGGATGTGACCGGGGCGACTTGACGCTCCGCGCGAGGCGCCCGTGACGGCGCGTCATGGGTGCGGGCGCGTCGAACGACACCACGCCTTCCATGCGTGCGTGAGCTCATGGCAGCAGCCATGCGGCCGCGCTCGTCCGGCGACAGCATGAAACAGACGAGCGTCGGTTGCGCGTGAGGCGCGGAGCTACCCCGGGATCGCCGAATGTCGGGAACGTGTTTCGAGCTTTCCAACGAGACGCTCCGTGGTAGTTCAAATCACGTGTTGCAGGCGCGTCCGCGGCGGGGTGCTGACGCGCGCAAGGGCTGAAACAGGGGATCGATAGGAAGCAGCTGATTCCTCGCGGATGGGCGAGGGGGGGGCTCGCACGGAGCGAGCGGCGCGGCGATCCGCGCGCCGCTCGCCCCAGGGGCGGCTCTCCCCGTGTCCTCCGCTGCTCACCGTCGGCGACAAGGCGCATCGACCGCGGCGGCTGAAACTTGCGCCACTTGGGTGGTTCTTGACCATGGAATCGAAGGGAGCTCGCATGAGAAAGTATAAACTCTCCGGTCGGGTCGTTCGAGCCAAGAGCGAACGGGGCGTCGGAAGTGTGCGTGTCGAGGCGTGGGACAGCGCGGAGGTCAACACGGATCTCGTCGCCGTCGCCGTGACCAACCAGAACGGCGATTTCGAGATATCGCTCGACCAGGACGATGTGGATCGTCACTTCCAGGGGCGGGAGCCGGTGGCCGCGCTCCGCGCGTTCGCGCTCGGGAACGAGGAGTACGTCACGCGCTACACGCAATGGAAGCTGTCGCCGACGCCCGCCACCCTCCGGATCGAGGTGGACCTCGCGCTGACCTCGACCAAGCGCGCTCCGGCCACCGCGACCGTGCGCGGCAATGTGAGGAACGAGCAAGGCGCGGCCGTCGCGAACTTGATGGTGCGCGCCTACGACGTGAAGCTGACGTCACAAAGCGAGATCGGCTCGTCGACGACCGACGCGTCGGGCCATTACAAGATCTCCTATGCGACCATCCTGGCGTCCGGCAAGCAACGGCCGGATCTCCGGGTGATCGTCTACAACGGGTCGAACCAGGAGCTGGGCCGCTCCGCGCTGATCGTCCGCGCCCCGTCGACCGCGGTCGTCGACCTGATCACCAGCCAGGACCAGGAAGACCGCGGCCCCTCGGAGCTGCTGCAGGTCAAGTCCCGCACCGCGGCCCATACGCAGGGGGTGTTCCTCGGAGACCTCCAGGCCGAGCAGGTCGATTTTGTCGCAAAGGCGACCGAGGTGGAGCGCGGGAAGGTCGAGGCGCTCGTCGGGGCCGAGTCGCTCATGACGTCCGTCGGCGTCAACGAGTCGGCCGAGCCTTATTACCCCTTCGTCCGCATGGGCTTGCCGACCACCAAGCGCGGGCTCCTTTCGTACCCGAAAGCCACGCTGAGCCGCGTGCTCGACGAGGCGAAGGCGGCGAACATCGTCGGCCGCGAGGTCAGCGATAGCATCGTCGATCTCCTCACCCAGGCCGCCGTCGACCTCGCCACGGAGGCGCCGCCCCCGGGAGCGACCTGCAACCTCGGTCAGCTCCTCGATCTCGAGCTGGGCGGGGCCTACACGCAGGACTTCATCGCCGAGTACATGGCGTTCGATGGCACGCCCGAGGCCTTCTGGACCCACCTCGCGTCCCTGCCCGCGTACCAGGGCGAGGGCGCGCTCCTCATCCCGCGGCTCAAGCTCCTGCTGCAGCTGGGCGCGCTCACGCGCTATCACTTCCCGCTCATCTCGGAGCTGTGGGATCGCTGGCACGACAACCAGTTCAATGACCTCAAGGACCTCGCGGCCTACAGCGAGGCCGACTGGATCGCGATTTTCGCCCTCCAGCGCAACGGCTCGCCCATCAACACCCCGGACGACACGCCCGGCGCGACGGTGGCCGAGCGGCGCGCGACCTACGCCAAGGTCATCCGGCGCGCCCTGGAGGTGGCGTTCCCGTCGAAGGCGGTCGCGTCCGCGATCGCTGGGGTCGGCGGGAGCGAGCTGCCGACCTTCTTCAACAACAACCCTTCGTTCCAGCTCGGCAAGACGCGCGCCGGCCACTTCATCGCGTCGAACCCGGGGGCGTTCACGGGGCTCTCCAACCCCGCCGCCGCGAAGCGCGAGCTCAAGGCGGTCGAGCGGCTGTACAAGCTGACACCCAAGTACGAGGAGGCGAAGGTGCTGCTCGACGGCGGGCTCAAGTCGGCGCGGGAGATCGCCCGCCGCGGCCGGCTCCGGTTCGGCGCCGAGTTCGGCGCTGCCCTCGGAGGTGCCGAGATCGCGGACGACATCTACGACAAGGCGACCGCCGTCTCCGATGTTGCGCTCGCGCTGGCGCTCAAGTTCGGCACGGCCTTCAACCAGAGCTCGGCCCACGTCCTGCCCGACCCCGCGGGCCGCGCGAGCCAGGCGGCGCCAGGGTTCGCGACCTACGAGGAGCTCTTCGGCTCGACCGACGCGTGCGCGTGCGCGCACTGCGCCTCGGTCTACGGCCCGGCGGCGTACCTCGTCGACCTCCTCCACTTCCTCGATCGTTACTACTCCGAGATCACGAAGAGCGGCAGCACCAAGTGGACCGCGAAGGAGCTGCTCCTCGGCAGCGCGCCGGGCGCGACGCCGTCGCTCCCCGGGCGGCGCCCGGACATCGGCCGGATCGACCTCACCTGCGAGAACGCCGACACGCCGCTGCCGTACGTCGACCTGGTGAACGAGATCCTCGTCCACGCCTTCGTGGGCGAGACCCTGGAGGAGAACGAGGCCCCGCCCGCCTTCCCGGAGCACATCGCGACCGTCGGCACCGCCGAGGACCTCGCGGCCATGCCGAACCCGCCCAGCGGCGAGGAGGACTGGCACGAGGACGCTTACGAGCGCCTCTCGAGGAGCGACTTCCCCCTCAGCTTGCCGTATCACCACCGGCTCCACGAGGCGCGCGTCTATCTCGAGCACCTCGGCGTGCCCCTGCACGCGTTCATGTCCGAGCTGAGGTCGAGCTGGCACAGCCCGGAGAGCTTGGAGCCCGAGAACATGGCCGCCTTCCGGCTCGGGCTTTCATGGCGCGAGCTCCGGCTGATCCGCGGTGAGCCGATCTCGGGCGTGACCCTGGCGAGCGCCTGGGGCGTCGGCTGGGTCCCCGGCGGGCTGCTCAACGTGCCGGAGTTCCTCAAGCGCTCGGGGCTGTCCTACGACGAGCTGCGCGATCTGCTCGAGACCTCCGTGCTCCATCGCTTCGGGTCGCCGACGATCGAGCCCGCGGGGAGCTGCAAGATCGAGGAGCAGACCATCGGCGGCCTGAGCGGCGATCTGAGCGATCTGGACTTCCTGCACCGCTTCCTGCGGCTCCGGCTGCGGCTCGGCTGGTCGATCCGCGAGCTCGATCAGGCGCTGGCCGCGTGCGCGCCCAGCGGCACCGACCTCGTGAACAACCGCGCGCTCCGCGTGATCGCGGTGATCCAGGCGCTGCGCGCCGACCGGGGCATCTCGCTGCCGATCGCGGTGCTCGCGAGCTGGTTCGGGCCGCTCGACACCCAGCGCCGCGATGCCGGCGAGACGCCCTCGTTCTACGAGCAGCTCTTCCAGAACAGGACCGTGACCAACCCGGTCGACGCCGCGCTCGCGCTGCCGAGCGTCGCCGGCCTCTCGGCCGCCGACCTGCTCACCGACCACACGCCAGCGATCCTCGCCGGCCTCCGCATCAGCCGGGAGGAGCTGGCGCTGCTCACCGAGAACTCGGGGCTCGGTCTCCCCGTCCTCGTCCCCATGACCGAGGCGGTCCCCGCGCTGGAGGCGCTCGCGAAGCTCCACCGCATCGTGACCTTTGCGCGGGCGACGCGGCTGTCGCTGCCCGATTTCCTCGTCATCTACAACCTGAGCGCCTACAAGCCGTTCGAGGCCGACGACCCCGAGCGCACGCTGCGCTTCCTGGACACGGTCGAGCGCGTTCGGCGCTCGGGGCTGTCGCCCGCCGACCTCGAGGTCATCTTCCGGATGCGGTCGTCCCCGCGCGCGCGGATCGCCGTCACGGACGAGGCCGCGACCCCCGTGCTCGAGCAGATGTTCGGCGCGCTGCTGGCGCTGCGCGGCAAGAACGGCGGCCTGGACAGCGAGGCCGAGGCGGCCCTCGTCGAGGACACGCTCGCCGCGGCGCTGAAGCTGGACGCGCGGTCGATGCACCTGCTGCTCACGGACATCCTGACCCGGACGGACGAGAACGGCAGCTCGCCGCTCGGCAGCGCGTTCTCGCTGCCCGACGAGCTGCCCGCCTCGCCGCCGCCGTCGCTCGAGGACCTCGGCCTGCGCGCCGCGCAGCTCGCCGCCTACCGGCACCTGGCCAGGGCCGCGGCCCTCGTGCAGCAGCTCGGGCTGAGCGCCGACGAGATCGACGTGCTGTTCGCCCACGACTGGCCGGTGATCAACCTCGACCAGCTGCCGCGCGCCGAGCTCAACGACACCGGCTCGACGTGGTTCGAGCGCTGGGAGCAGCTCGTGGATTTCGTCGCGCTCCGCTCCCAGCTCGTCGGGCCGAACCCGTCGCTGGTGAGCCTGTTCGAGGAGGAGCCCGCGGACGTGGCCGCCGCCATGGGCTGGCCCGCGGTCGACGTGGCGGAGGTGCTTAGCGTCCGCAACATCCTGCTCAACCCGGATGCCTCCTCGCAGCAGGTCTATGCCGTCGGGCTCGTGCGTCGCGTGATGGTGATGCTGAAGCGGCTCGGCGTATCGGCCGCCCAGGCGTTCGCGTGGGAGAGCGCGATCGTGTCGGACGGCCCCGTGCCCGTCGAGAGCATCGTCCGGGCCGCGAAGGCGAAGTACTCCGACGCCGACTGGGCCAGGGTGGCGCCGCCGCTGCGCGACGTGCTGCGCGAGCGGCTCAGGTCGTCGCTGGTGGCGTACCTCGTGGCGAAGCGAGGATACGAGGACAGCGACGACCTGTTCGCCAACCTGCTCGTGGACGTCGAGACGAGCCCCGCGGTGATCACCTCGCGCCTGAAGCAGGCCATCGGCTCGGTGCAGACGTTCGTGCAGCGCGCGTTCTTGAACCTGGAGGCAGAGCTGGCGCTCCCGGAGGAGGCGGCGCGCGAGTGGGCGTGGCGCAAGAGCTACCGCGTCTGGGAGGCGAGCCGCAAGGTCCTGCTCCAGCCGGAGATGTACCTCGACCCGTCGCTGCGCGACGACAAGTCGCCGTTCTTCAAGGCTCTCGAGAACGAGCTCCGGCAGAACGACATCACCGACGACGCCGCGGAGCGCGCGTTCGAGCGGTACCTCGACAAGCTCGACGAGGTCGCGAACCTCGAGATCGTGTCCGCCTTCCACCAGCAGGAAGATGGCGACACGACGCACCTCCCCATCGACGTGCTCCACGTCGTCGGCCGCACCGCGGCCCAGCCGTACAAGTACTTCTACCGCACGCGGGTGGACGGGCTGTCCTGGACCCCCTGGGAGCCCATCGATCTCGACATCGAGGGGGACAGGGTCCTGCTCAACGTGGTGGATCGTCGCCCGCACCTGTTCTGGGCGATCATCGAGGAGCGCGCCGTGCCGCCCCAGCAGATGCCCGACGGCGCGGGCGAGCAGGCGGAGACGAGCAATCACATCCGCCTCGCATGGAGCGAGCGCCGCAACGGCGCCTGGGGCGCGCGCCGCATGAGCGGCGGCTCGGAGGTGACGCTGCAGTCGCCTGGGGACCCCGACTTCATCTCGCTGTTCGTGGAGCGCGGCGACGCGCAGGAGCCGCCCCGCATCGCGGCGATACACATCCCGGCCCGCGCCGGCACTCGCCTCGGGTACTTCGCGCACAACGCCTGCGGGTCGCTGGAGGGCACTGATTTCAGCAGGCTTTATGTAGAGTCCAAGGACTTCTATCCGGCGTTCCCCGGGGACACCGTCTTTCGGGGGCAGCACGTGGTCCTCGCTGGTCCGACCGAGCTGTTCGTTCCGATCAGGCTCAATGGCCTCCAAAATTGGATCAGGCTGTTCGGCTACAGCATCCCGTACCGCGCGCTCATTCCCCGCGAGATCGGCAGTGGGTCCAGGGAAGACAGCGCTTGGGACGGCGCGCCGTTCTTCTTCTACAAGGACGCGAGCTCGACGTTCCTCGCCGAGCTCGTCCTGACCGCGCACACCGAATGGTATACCGTGAACGTCCAGCCCGGGATCACGGCGTACGGCGACGTCGCCAAGAACGATGCCGTGCTCGCCATGCGCGCGGGGCCGGCGGCGGCCGACTGGGCGAGGGAGGCGCCCATCTTGATTCGCCTCGCGCACGTCCACGAAGACGCGAAGCGATACCGGTTCACGTCCTTCTATCACCCCTACGTCTGCCTGTTCCGCAAGGAGCTGCAGCGCGCCGGGGTGGACGGGCTGCTCAAGTGGTCGGTCCACCGGCCCAAGCCGCTCCAGCTCAGCTCCCGCGAGTTCTTCGAGGAGCGCTACGCCCCGGAGCCCGCCAATGTGCTCACGCCGTATCCGAAGGAGGAGGTCGACTTCTCGTTCCAGGGCGCGTACTCGCTCTACAACTGGGAGCTGTTCTTCCACGCGCCGTTGCTCATCGCCCTGCGGCTGATGCAGAGCGGCCGGCACGCCGAGGCACAGCGCTGGTTCCACTTCATCTTCGACCCGACCACGGGCGATCCGGCCCCGTCGCCCGAGCGCTTCTGGAACGTGCGGCCGTTCCGCGAGAACAGGGATCTCGCCTCGATCGAGGAGGAGATCCGGGATCTGTCGCCCTCGCAGCAGGGCACGATGGCCAGGCTGCTGAGCTCGCTCCTGACGACCCAGGACGACGAGCCGGAGAAGGTCGATCTCGTCGCGCAGATCGAGGCGTGGCGGAAGGACCCGTTCAATCCGCACATCGTCGCGCGGATGCGGCCGATCGCCTACCAGAAGGCGGTGGTGATGAAGTACGTCGAGAACCTGATCGCCTGGGGCGATCAGCTCTTCCGGCGCGAGACTATCGAGTCGCTCAACGAGGCGACGCAGCTGTACATCCTGGCCGGCAACCTCCTCGGCCGGCGCCCGGTGCGCATCGAGCGGAAGGACGCGGTGACGCCGCGGAACTACTGGCAGCTCGAGGCGCTCGGGCTCGGCGACCTCTCCGACCCCGTGGTCCAGTCCCGGTCCCGCGTCGAGGCGGAGAGCCTCGTGGCCAGCTCGCTGATGGATCTGCTGCGCCGCACGTTCTTCGAGCGGGCGATCGACCTCGGCGAGCTCTACTTCTGCGTGCCCCGCGACGAGGCGCTCTCGAGGCTGTGGGACACGGTCGCCGATCGGCTCTTCAAGATCCGACACTCGATGAGCATCGAGGGCGTGGTCCGGACGCTGCCCCTGTTCGAGCCGCCCATCGATCCGATGCTGCTCGTGCAGGCGAGGGCGCTCGGCGTGGACCTCGCGACGGTGCTCAACGAGGCGAGCTCCCCGCGGCTCCCCTACCGCTTCCAGGTGCTGCACGCGAAGGCGATGGAGCTCTGCGGCGCGGTGGCGGGGCTCGGGGCCGCGCTGCTCGCCGCCATGGAGAAGAAGGACGGCGAGGCGATCGCGCGGCTGCGCTCGGGCCACGAGGTCGAGCTGCTCGCGGCGGTGCGCGAGGTCAAGGCGCAGCAGGTCAAGGAGGCCCAGGCGACCGTCGCCTCGCTGGAGCGGTCGCTCGAGACGGCGCAGCTCCGCCGCGACCACTACGCGAACCTGCCGCGGATCAGCGCGGCGGAGCAGGCGGCGTTGGCCATGAGCGTCTTTGGCATGGAGCTCGGGCTCGTGGCGCAGGCGGTCGCCGCCGTTGCGCCCGGCGTCGAGGCGATCCCTCCGGTGACGTTCGGCGGCGCCGGCGCGTTCGGGAGCCCGGTCGCCCTCACCACGATCGGGGGGCAGGCCTCGGGCGCTCCGATCGAGGCGGCGTCGAACGTGCTCTCCATGGTCGCCGGAGCGCTGCGCGAGGGCGCGTCGATCGCCTCCACGCTGGCCGGATACGAGCGGCGCGCCGAGGACTGGGCGCTGCAGGAGCGGCTCGCGGCGAAGGAGATGCAGGGGCTCGAGAAGCAGATCGTCGCCGCGAAGATCCGCGCCGCGGTGGCCGAGGTGGAGCTCAAGAACCACGATCGACAGACCGAGCAGGCGCGCGAGGTGCTCGAGTTCCTCCAGGACAGGAAGCGCACGACCGAGGAGCTGTACGACTGGATGGTGGCGGAGCTGTCGACCGTCCACTACCAGACGTATACGCTGGCCTACGACATGGCGAAGCGGGCGGAGCGGGCGCTCCGGTTCGAGCTCGGCACGTCCGACGGCACGCCCGCCATGGTGCGCTTCGGCGCGTGGGACAGCCTGAAGCAGGGCCTGCTCGCCGGCGAGCGGCTCCAGCACGACCTCCGCCGCCTGGAGGTCGCGTTCCTGGAGCAGACGCCGCGCGAGGCGGAGCTCGTGAAGCACGTCTCGCTCGCCGAGGTCGCGCCCGAGCAGCTCATCGAGCTCCGGGAGACCGGGACGTGCGAGTTCGAGCTGCCAGAGGCGGTGTTCGACCTCGACCATCCGGGGCACTACTTCCGGCGCATCAAATCGGTCGCGGTCACGATCCCGACCGTGACCGGCCCGTACGCGGGCGTGAACTGCACGCTCACGCTGAGCGGCACCAAGGTGCGGAGGAGCTCGGTGGTGGAAGGCGCCTACGCCGACGGGCCGAACTTCCGGGCGGATCTCGTTCCGCTGACGGACGTGATCACGACCAGCAACGGGGTGAACGACGCGGGCCTGTTCGAGACGAACCTGCGCGACGAGCGGTATCTCCCGTTCGAGGGCGCGGGCGTGCTCGGCACCTACAAGATCGAGCTCCCCGCGGCGAACAACCGCTTCGACATCGCGGCGGTGAGCGACGTGATCCTTCACATCCGGTACACGGCGCGCTCGAACGGCGCCCTCGCGGAAGCGGCGAACGATCACTACGACGAACACCCGCCGGTGCGGCGCCGGCTCTTCAGCCTGCGTTCCGAGCTGCCGGCCGAGTGGGCCCGGTTCATGGCGCCGGCGAGCTCGAGCGCGCCCCAGGAGCTCTCGATCCCGCTCACGCCGGAGATGTTCCCTTACGCGCCGGCGACACAGAAGACCGTGCTGACGGGCGTCACCTTCTATGCGCGGTGGAGCGGTGAGAAGTTCTACTCGAGTGGAGGTACGCTCAGCGGCCACGTGACGCCGCCGGGAGCCGCGGCGGCTGCGCTCTCGCTCCCGAACTACCTGGGAGAGGGCGAGTGCAATATGGGCAAGAGCGTCACCTTGAGCCCGACCGCGCCCGGCGGCTCGTGGGATCTCGGTACCTGGACGCTCAGCGTGACCAGCGCCGAGGTCAGCGCGATAGCGGACAAGCTCAGGACGGACAACCGGCTCAACCACACGCTTCAGGACATCTATCTGCTCTGCGACTACCGCACCGAGCAGCTGCCGCAATCGTAGAGGACGCACCCGCGATCGAACACCAAGGAGTCAACGACCATGTCGGACAACATCACGCTTCCTCAGGGCGCGGGCACGCTCCTCGCCACCGATGAGATCCTCGGCGTCCACGTCCTGCGCGCCAAGGTACAGACGGGCGTGGACGGCACCGCCGTCGACGTCTCGCAGAACAATCCGCTGCCGGTGGGCCTGGTCGGGTCGCTCCCGGCCGGCGCCAACACGGTCGGCGCGGTCCATGTGAAGCCGGACACCGCAGGTGGGCTCTCGGTCTACCGCAACGTCAGCCTGAGCGACACGGGGCAGAGCGTGAAGAGCTCCGCCGGACAGGTGTTCGGCTGGCACCTGGCCAACTGGGGCTCGAGCGTCGCGTTCGTGAAGCTCTACAACACGGCGGCGACCCCGACCGTCGGCACGACCGAGCCTGCCTTGACGCTCATGGTGCCGGCCGGGCAGGTGGTCTCGGCCGAGCACACGAACGGCATTGCGTTCGCGAACGGCATCGGGATCGGCGCGACCGCCGCCGCGTCCGACAACAACACCTCCGCGCCCGGGGTGAACACGATGATCGTGAACGTGTTCTACAAGTAGCGCTGCCCGCCGAGGGGACGAGCCCTTGTCCCGGGGGGACCGGGCGACGAGGACAGGGCCGTGGAGAGCTCGAACCGTCCGTGAGCGGCGCTGGCCCGGCGCCGCTCACGGACTCGGCGGCCGACGCCGTGGTGCCGGAGCGAGTCGCTCCGGGCGCGTGGGCCGCCCCTTGCCGTGGGAAGAGGGAGACGCATGAACGCTCGTGAGCCCAAGAAGGAAACCATCGTTGCGCAGGCGGCATCACCGGCCGCGCCGGACGCCGGAGCGCGCGGCAAGAGCCGAGACCCCGCGTCCGCCGCCCGGGCGGGGTCCGGTAAAGACACCGAGGCTCCGAAGGGCCTCCCCGGCGCGCCGAAGGCGCCGGAGCTGCCCGCGCCCGCGCTGCCGAAGGGCGGCGGCGCGATCCGCGGGGTGGATGAGAAATTCTCCGCGAACCCGGTGACGGGCACGGGGTCGTTCTCGATCCCGCTGCCGCTGAGCCCCGGTCGCGCCGGGTTCGGGCCAGCGATGGCGGTGACGTACGACTCGGGAGCTGGCAACGGCCCGTTCGGCGCCGGCTGGCAGCTGTCGATTCCGCGCATCGCGCGGAAGACCGACAAGGGCCTTCCGCGTTACGACGACGCGCACGAGAGCGACGTGTTCGTGCTGTCCGGCGCGGAGGATCTCGTGCCCGCGCGGTCGATCGACGGAGCCGAGCTCGATCGGTACGAGACCGAGAGCGAGAAGGTGATCCGCTACCGTCCCCGCGTGGAGGGCGCGTTCGCGCGGATCGAGCGCCGCGAGGTGAAGGCGAGCGGGAACGTGTACTGGACGGCGACGACGCCGGACAACGTCACGAGCGTGTACGGGCGGAGCCCGGAGGCGCGGATTGCCGACCCGGCCAGGCCGGAGCGCATCTTCTCGTGGCTGCTGGAGGAGACGCGGGACGACAAGGGCAATGTCGTGGCCTACGCGTACAAGGCGGAGGACCTGACCGGCGTTGCGCGCGACGAGGCGGCGGAGGGCCACCGCCACGCGGGCCGCGCGGCGGTCGCGAACCGCTATCTCAAGCGCGTCCGCTACGGGAACATCGTGCCGGGCGACGCGGAGAGCAGCCTGTTCGAGGTCGTCTTCGATTACGGCGAGCACGACGCCGAGGCGCCCACGCCCGAGGAGAGCGCTTCGTGGCCGGTCCGCCAGGACCCGTTCTCCGTGTACCGCGCCGGCTTCGAGATCCGCACGTACCGGCTCTGCCGTCGCGTGCTGATGTTTCACAAGATGTCCGAGCTCGGCGAGGCGCCGTGCCTCGTGCGGTCGCTCGATCTCACCTATGCGGAGAACGCTTACCTGACGCGGCTCGCCACCGCGACGCAGGCCGGCTACGTCCGCGATCCGCAGACGCAGGCGTACAGCCGCGAGGCGCTCCCGCCGATCGCGCTGACGTACAGCGAGCCGGTGATTCACCGCGAGGTGAAGTCGCTCGACCCCGAGAGTCTGCGCGGCCTGCCCAGCGGCACGATGGGGGCTGGGCGGCGGTGGGTCGATCTCGACGGAGAGGCGCTGCCCGGCGTGCTGATCGAGGAGGGCGAGGCGCTGTATTACAAGCAGAACCTCGGCGGGGGCCTCCTGTCCCCGGCGCGGCCGCTGCCGTCTCGGCCGGCGGTCCTGAACGGCGGGCAGCTGCTCGACGTCGACGGGGACGGGCGCAAGGAGATGGTGGTGTTCGAGCGGCCGGTGGCGGGCTACTTCGACCGCACGGACGCTGGTTGGGCGGCGTTCCGGCCGTTCGCGTCGCAGCCGAACGTCGACTGGAGCGACCCGAACGTCCGTCTCATCGATCTGAACGGCGACGGGCACGAGGACATCCTGATCACGGGGCCTGACACGTTCACGTGGTATCCGTCGCTCGCGAAGGGCGGCTTCGACCGGCCGATCACGATCGCGCGCCCGAGCGACGAGGAGCGCGGGCCATCGCTCGTCTTCGCCGACGCGGCGCAGAGCATCTTCCTGGCCGACATGAGCGGGGACGGGCTGGTCGACCTGGTGCGGATCCGGAACGGCAACGTGTGTTACTGGCCCAACCTCGGTCATTGCCGCTTCGGCGCCAAGGTGCAGATGGGCGGCAGCATGCGGTTCGACCACGAAGGCCGCTTCGACCCGAAGCGCATCCGGCTCGCGGACGTGGACGGCTCGGGGACGACCGACATCGTTTATTTGCACGTGGACGGCGCGCGCTTCTATGCGAACAACGCCGGCAACACGCTGGCCGAGCCGGTGGTCCTGCCGCGGCTGCCGGACGTGAGCGAGCTCGCGGCGGTCGACGTGATCGATCTGCTCGGCTCCGGGACCGGGTGCCTGGTGTGGGCCTCGTCGCTGCCCGGGGCGCGCCCGGCGGTGCGCTACATCGATCTGCTCGGGAGCAAAAAGCCGCATCTGTTGACGTCGGTCGCCAACAACCTCGGCAGAACCACGACGGTGACGTATGCCCCGTCGACGAAGTTCTACCTCGCCGACCGGGCGGCGGGCCGGCCGTGGGTGACGAAGCTGCCGTTCGTGGTGCACGTCATCGAGCGCGTCGAGGTGTTCGACGCGGTCTCGCGGCATCGTTTCGTGACGACGTATGCTTACCACCACGGCGACTACGACGGGGTGGAGCGGGAGATGCGCGGCTTCGGCATGGTGGAGCAGCGGGACACGGAGTCGTTCTCGGCGTTCAGCGGGACGGGCTTCGCGCCGCCCGCGGCGAACGCCGATCCCGAGCTGCACCTGCCGCCGGTGCTGACGAAGACGTGGTTTCATACCGGCGCCTGGATCGAGGGGGCGAAGATCTCGGCGCAGTACGAGAGCGAGTATTACGCCGGCGACGCAGGGGCGGTTCGCCTGGAGGATACGGTGCTTGCCGAGGGGCTCAGCGCCGTGGAGATGCGCGAGGCGTGCCGGGCGCTCAAGGGGCGGCCCCTCCGCCAGGAGGTCTATGCGCTCGACGGCTCGGCGGAGGAGCCGCGTCCGTACGTCGTCGCGGAGAGCAGCTATGGGCTCCGGCGGCTTCAGCCCGCGGTGGGCGGTGCGCACGCCGTGTTCTTCGCCCATCCGCGCGAGGCGCTGGAGTACCATTACGAGCGCAACGAGAGCGATCCGCGTGTCGCGCACGCGCTCACGCTGGAGGTCGACAACCACGGCGCGGTCAAGCGGACGGCACAGATCGGGTATCGCCGCCGGGCGGCGTGGGCGGCGTTCCCCGAGCAGGAGGAGGGGAAGGCGACGCTGACGGAGCACGACGTGGTGCACCTGGTTCCCGATGAGGAGGGTGCTTATCGCATCGGGGTTCCGACCGGGAGCCGGACCTACGAGCTGCACGGCCTGCCGCTCGGCGAGGAGGGCGTGCTCGCGTTCCAGGACGTCCTCGACGCGGCGGACGAGGCGACGGACCTCGCTTACGACGGGACGCCGAGCGGGGGCTTCGAGAAGCGCCTGTTGCAGCACACGCGCACGAGGTACTGGAGCGACGATCTCACGGGGCCGCTGCCGTTCGGCGAGGTCGGCGGCAGGGCGCTGCCGTATGAGAGCTACGCCAAGATCCTCACGCCCGCGCTGATCACGTCGGTGTTCGGAGCCAGCGTCACGAGCGGCGTGCTTGCGGAGGGCGGCTACCTGCAGCTCTCGGGCGACGTGGACTACTGGGTGTCCTCGGGGCGGGCGGTGCCTTCGGCGGCCCACTTCTACCAGCCGACGGCGTTCGTCGATCCGTTCGGCAATACGTCGCAGGTCGTTTATGATGCGTATCGCCTGCTCGTGACCCAAGTGACAGATCCTCTGAGCAACGCCGTGATTGCCGTCCCCGACTACCGCGTCCTCGCCCCGTGGCAGCTCACCGATGCCAACGGCAACGTGAGCGAGGTGCGCTTCGACGCGCTGGGCAGGGTCACGCTCTTGGCGGTGATGGGCAAGCCGGGGGCCGGCGAGGGCGACACGCTCGAGGATCCGACGGCCACGTTCGCGTACGACCTCGAGCGATTCGTGCTCACCGGCAAGCCGAACGTGGTGCACGCCCGCGCCCGTGAGCAGCACGGCGCTGGCAACACGCGCTGGCTGGACACGTATACGTACTCCGACGGCTCGGGCAACGAGGTGCTGCGCAAGGTGAATGCGGAGCCGGGGCTGGCGCCCGAGCGCGACGGGACCGGCGCGCTGGTGCACGACGCGCAGGGCGACCTGGTCTTCTCGCACGCGACGCCGCGCTGGGTCGGCACCGGGCGCACGGTGCTGGACAACAAGGGCAATCCGGTCAAGCAGTACGAGCCGTTCTTCAGCGCGACGTACGAGTACGAGGATGAGGCGGAGCTCGTGGAGTGGGGGGTCACGCCGATCCTGCGGTACGACCCGCTCGGCCGGCTCATCCGGACCGACCTGCCGAACGGCACGTTCTCGCGGGTGGAGTTCGACGCGTGGAAGCAGACGTCGCACGATCCGAACGACACGGTGCTGGAGAGCGCGTGGTACGCGGCGCGCCAGGCGCTGGCTGCAGGCGACCCGGAGCGGCGGGCGGCGGAGCTCGCGGCGGCGCACGCCGGGACGCCGGCGGTGAGCCACCTGGACGCGCTGGGGCGGGTGTTCCGCGCCGTGGCGGACAATGGGGCTGAAGGGCAGTACGTCACGCAGAGCACGCTGGATATCGAGGGTCAGCCGCTCGCGATCACCGACGCGCGCGGCAACCTGGCGATGCAGCATCGGTTCGGGCTGGGCGGGCAGCTGCTGTATCAGAACAGCAACGACGGCGGCGAGCGGCGGATGCTGGCGGGCGCGACGGGACAGCGGCTGCGGGCGTGGAACGAGCGGGGATTCGCCTACCGCTCGTCGTACGATGTCCTGCGCCGGCCGACGCACGAGCACGTGCAGCTGGGCTCGGGCAGCGAGCGGGTGGCGCGCCGTTACGTCTACGGCGAAGCGCATCCGCAGGCGACGTCGCTGAACCTGCGCGGTCGACCGTACCAGGTGTATGATGGCGCGGGTGTGGTGACGAGCCAGGCGTACGACTTCAAGGGCAACGTGCTGCAAGCGTCGCGGCGGCTGCGCAGCGACGTGCACGCGGACGCCGACTGGTCGGTGCTGGCGGCGCTGACGGATGTGTCCGCCATCGCGACGGCGGCCGACCCATTGTTGGAGATCGAGAGCTTCGGGACGCAGACGGCGTACGACGCGCTGAACCGGCCGACGAGCGTGACGGCGCCAGACGCGAGCGAGGTGAAGCCGACGTACAACGAGGCGGGGCTGCTGGAGCGTGTGGAGGCGCGGATTCGCGGCGCGGTGGCGTGGACGACGTTCGTGGACGACATCGACTACGACGCGAAGGGGCAGCGCGAGCGGATCGAGTATGGCAACGGCACCTTCACGGCGTACACGTATGATCCGCTGACGTACCGGCTCACGCGCCTGAGGACGACGCGGAGCTCGGACAGCACGGTGTTGCAGAACCTGAGGTACGTGTACGACCCGGTCGGGAACATCGTGGAGATCGGGGACAGCGCGCAGCAGACGGTGTTCTTCAACAATGATGTGGTGTCGCCGAGCGCGCAGTACGTGTACGACGCGGTCTACCGGCTGATCGAGGCGACGGGGCGGGAGCACGCGGGCGGGCTGTCGGACGCGCCGCGCGACCAGAACGACCTTCCGATCCAGTCGCTGCCGCACCCGAACGACCCGCAGGCGCTGAGGAACTATACGGAGCAGTACGTCTATGACGCAGTGGGCAACCTGCTGCGGATGGTGCACCAGTGGGTGCACCAGGCCGGGCTGGGGAGCTGGACGCGGTGGTATGCGTACGAGACGGCGAACAACCGGCTGACGAGCACGACCGGGGACCCGGAGCACGGGCCGTTCCGCACCTATGCGCATGACGCGCACGGCAACATGACGTCGATGCCGCACATCACGGCGCTGACCTGGGACGAGAACGACCAGGTGCGGAGCACGGATCTCGGCGGCGGGGGCGATGTTTATTACGACTACGATGCTGCGGGGCAGCGCGTGCGCAAGGTGTGGGAGCACAGCGGGCTGGTGGAGGAGCGCATCTACCTCGGCGGCTACGAGGTGTACCGGAGGCGCAACAGCTCGGGGCTGGAGCTGGAGCGGCAGACGCTGCACGTGATGGATGGCGCGCGGCGGGTGGCGATGGTGGAGACGAAGACGGTGGACACGTCGGGGCCGTTCACGGTGACGCCGCGGGTGCGCTACCAGCTCGACAACCACCTCGGGTCGGCGTCGCTGGAGGTCGATGGGGCGGGGCTGGTGATCGGGTACGAGGAGTACCACCCCTACGGGACCACGGCGTACTGGTCGGCGGCGTCGGGGATCGAGGTATCACGGAAGAGGTACAGGTACACGGGGAAGGAGAAGGACGAGGAGACGGGGCTCTACTATCACGGGGCGAGGTACTACGCGCCGTGGTTGGGCCGATGGACGAGCGCGGATCCAGCGGGAATGGTGGATGGCATCAATCTCTATCAATATGCTCGCTCGTCTCCGAGCGTTCGCGACGACCCATCCGGCCATGAGTCCAGACCGACGATGCTGGACCAAGAACATCAGATCGAGGCCGACTACCATACGCTTTCGTATCCTGATTTTTTGAAGAAGTATCCTCACGTTGACACGCCAACTTACGCCAAGCTCCCGGAGCACTTCGCGCATACGCGTCGAATGGAGAAGGCGTTCGGGATGGGGCAAGAGACCACCAGTTCGGGGCCGACCGCACAGCCAGGCAGCACCGATCCGCCCGCTCGCCGCCTTACCCTGGAAGACTTCAATGAGATCGTGGAGAACGGGCGGCTGGTCCCCGGCTATGGGGCTGGCGCTTCCGCTGCGGTCGCCATGGGACAGCAAGATCCGGAGAAGATCAAGGGCGCCGGAAGTTTTGGTGCCACGGCGCTGGCTACCGGACAGCTCGTCCATGCTGCGCGCTCGAGTTCCCGGCGCGCGGCGGAGTCGAAGTCGAGCAGCGGGCGACTGAGTTCCGGAGGCAAGGGAGGATCGACCTCGCCCGAGTCGACGGCGTGGTATGCGGAGGTGGACCGGGAGGGGAAGCTTCGCCTCTCGCGTAGCACGACGGGGGCGGATTTGGTCGTGCTGAACCACGGCAAGGGCGAGGTCGCCGTCTACAAGGCGCCAGGAGACGGAGGCGTCGAGATATCTCGCCGACTCACCCCCACAGAGATGTTGACACTCCAGAGAGTCTTCGGCGTCGAGTTCGCGCTCGTCTATCGTACCGGGGGCGACAAAAACGGTGGAGGTGGGAGATATTATCTCTACTCCGGGACACGCGACTTCGTGAGGGTGCCCATGGGATCGAACATCCGGCTGATCTCCCACACCCACCCCAAGGATGACTCGAAGGACTATGGCCCGAGCACTGACGACAAACAGTGGCTGAAGGATAACAAGGAAAAAGGGTCTCCGCAGAACATCTCTCGCGTGATCGAGTACGACAATAATGTGATTCCATTTGGAGATCGACGGAAGAAACAGTGACCGCGGTGACCGTGGCAGCAAAGCGAGGAAGTGTCATGGACGAGGAAGCGCTGAAGGGGTTTGAGTCGTTCTGGAGTACCGATAGGTATTGCTATACACTGGAGGAAATCGATGCGAGCGCGCCCGATTTCGCCGACAGGTACATCGTCGTGGATCTCAGGGGCAACTGCATGGTCATCATTGAGAGCAGGGCGATCAAGGCAGAGGTTGTCCGGCGGATGCTCGACGCGGGCGTGCTCGTGGGCGATCGCTTCGATCCCAAGATTCGAAAGGCGTTCATGAGGGCGCGCCTGAAGGGCGCTTGTTCTGATCAGAGCTGAAACAAGCTCAGATTGTCGTTGAGTCCTCGATCGCTCGAGGCACCAGAAGGCGGGGGGCCGCCGGCGGTGGCGCCGGGTTGGCGCTTGCGCCGTAAGCGCCCGGCCATCGCCATGGACGCGACCCCTTGCAGGTCGCGCCGGGTTCGACCATGTTGGGCGCGGGCGGCATCTGCCCATGGCCCGGGCGGACGCAGGCGGACGTGAGAGGGTCGGCGAGGTGCTCTCCCCCGCCACGAAAGTTGCTCTCCCCCGCCACGAAGATGAGGGTCGGCGTCGTTCAGGACGCGTCGGCGTCGCCGGTGGCCGGCGCCGCGAGCGACGCTCGCGCCCACACGTCGGGCAGAGTTCGTCCAGCCGCTCGCGCGGCCAGCCCCCTTGCTGCTTGTGCGATCCCAGAACAAGACACGGATCTAGTCGCCTCGCCGATTCCTGAACACGAACAGATGTCCGCAGAGCGGTAATGCGTCGCGACACATTACCGCTCGCTGGACACGTATACGTACTCCGACGGCTCGGGCAACGAGGTGCTGCGCAAGGTGAATGCGGAGCCGGGGCTGGCGCCCGAGCGCGACGGGACCGGCGCGCTGGTGCACGACGCACAGGGCGACCTGGTCTTGTCGCACGCGACGCCGCGCTGGGTCGGCACCGGGCGCACGGTGCTGGACAACAAGGGGAATCCGGTCAAGCAGTACGAGCCGTTCTTCAGCGCGACGTACGAGTACGAGGATGAGGCGGAGCTCGTGGAGTGGGGGGTCACGCCGATCCTGCGGTACGATCCGCTCGGCCGGCTCATCCGGACCGACCTGCCGAACGGCACGTTCTCGCGGGTGGAGTTCGACGCGTGGAAGCAGACGTCGCACGATCCGAACGACACGGTGCTGGAGAGCGCGTGGTACGCGGCGCGCCAGGCGCTGGCTGCGGGCGACCCGAAGCGGCGGGCGGCGGAGCTCGCTGCGGCGCACGCCGGGACGCCGGCGGTGAGCCACCTGGACGCGCTGGGGCGGGTGTTCCGCGCCGTGGCGGACAATGGGGCTGAAGGGCAGTACGTCACGCAGAGCGCGCTGGATATCGAGGGTCAGCCGCTCGCGATCACCGACGCGCGCGGCAACCTGGCGATGCAGCATCGGTTCGGGCTGGGCGGGCAGCTGCTGGTTCAGAACAGCAACGACGGCGGGGAGCGGCGGATGCTGGCGGGCGCGACCGGCCAGCGGCTGCGGGCATGGAACGGGCGAGGGTTCGCCTACCGCTCGTCGTACGATGGGCTGCGCCGGCCGACGCACGAGCACGTGCAGCTGGGCTCGGGCAGCGAGCGGGTGGCGCGCCGTTACGTCTATGGCGAAGCGCATCCGCAGGCGACGTCGCTGAACCTGCGCGGTCGACCGTACCAGGTGTATGATGGCGCGGGTGTGGTGACGAGCCAGGCGTACGACTTCAAGGGCAACGTGCTGCAAGCGTCGCGGCGGCTGCGCAGTGACGTGCACGCGGACGCTGACTGGTCGGCGCTGGCGGGGCTGACGGATGTGTCCGCCATCGCGACGGCGGCCGAGCCGTTGTTGGAGATCGAGAGCTTCGAGACGCAGACGGCGTACGACGCGTTGAACCGGCCGACGAGCGTGACGGCGCCGGACGCGAGCGAGGTGAAGCCGACGTACAACGAGGCGGGGCTGCTGGAGCGGGTGGAGGCGAGGATTCGCGGCGCGGTGGCGTGGACGACGTTCGTGGACGACATCGACTACGACGCGAAGGGGCAGCGCGAGCGGATCGAGTATGGCAACGGCACCTTCACGGATTATACGTATGACCCGTTGACGTACCGGCTCACGCGCCTGAAGACGACGCGGAGCTCGGACAGCACGGTGCTGCAGAACCTGAGGTACGTGTACGACCCGGTCGGTAACATCGTGGAGATCGGGGACAGCGCGCAGCAGACGGTGTTCTTCAACAACGACGTGGTGTCGCCGAGCGCGCAGTACGTGTACGATGCGGTTTACCGGCTGATCGAGGCGACGGGGCGGGAGCACGCGGGCGGGCTGTCGGACGCGCCGCGGGACCAGAACGACCTTCCGATCCAGTCGCTGCCGCACCCGAACGACCCGCAGGCGCTGAGGAACTACACGGAGCAGTACGTCTACCTATGAACGTGTCAAGCTCGGGACAACGATTCACGTCGACCTCCGGCCGGGAGAAGGGGCCTGCGCGGACTTGGCCCGCCGCGTCGTCGCTGGCGCTTGCCGGGCGGATGCCGGCCGGGCGGACCGCAGAGACGAGGCTGCCGCCCCAGCAGCTTCGGGCCGCGCGGGGGTCGCTGCGCGACGAGGCAGCCGCTGAGGGCGGCTGGTCTGCGCGACGTGCTTGAGCACCTTCTGCTGGCGCAGCATCCGCAGCTCGCCGTCGGACAGCGGCGCGATCGGCGGCAGCCCCTCGCGCTCGTAGATCGTATCGAGCGCGGGCACGGTGCGGGTGCGCACGCCCGAGCCGTACGCCTTGGGGCGCGGCTGTCCCTTTGGCAGCCCGGTCCGGCGCCGCTCGCCGGTCGCCTTCACGCGCATCCGGGCCAGCTTGGTGTCGGTCGAGCGCGGCACCGCATAGCGATACGGCTCGTTGTTCTTGAGCATGTGGTAGGCGATGGTCACCAGCTTGCGCGCGGTGGCCACCACAGCCACGTTGCGGTTCTTGCGCTTGGCGAGCCGTCGAAAGAAGTTGCCGAGCGGTCCTGGGTGGTTGCCGACGTGCTGCGCGGCTTGCACCAGCATCCAGCGCGCCTGCCCCTTGCCCTGCTTGGTGATGCGCCCGTGGTAGACGTGTTCGGGATCGCCCGACTGATAGGTCGAGGGCACCAGCCCGAGGTAGCTCGCAGCGTGGTCGGGCGAGCGAAAGCGCTGGATGTCTCCGAGCGCCGCCAAGAGCGTTTGCGCCACCGCCACGTCCACGCCCGGCAGCGTCATCAAGAGCCGCACGCGCGGCTCGTCGTACCCGTCGACGGCCAGCTCCTCGTCGAGCCGCGAAAGCTCCGACTCCAGCTGTCCGAGCAGCCGCAGCTCGCTGTCGAGCGCGGCGCGACCTGCGCCATCCAGCTCCAGCGTCTCCAGCCAGGCGCGTCCCTTCGTTCCAAACAGCTCGTTGACCATCGGGTGAATCAGACGCTGGTGCAAGACGGCGTGAATGCGATTCTTCACCCGCGTCCTGTCGGCCACGAGCGACGCTCGACGGTTGGTCAGCCGGCGCCGTCCTTGCGTCGCCTGATCGGGTTGCCACACCCGCGGCAGGTAGTCGGCGCGCAGCAGCTGCGCCAGCACCAGCGCGTCGACCTTGTCGGTCTTGACCTTCGCGTCGGCAATCGCCCGCGTGCGCAGCGGATTGGAGACGACGATCTCGGCCGCGAGCGGGCGGAGCACCTCCACGATGGTCCAGGTGTGGCTCGTCGCCTCCAGCGCCACACGGGCGTTCGGGCCCAGGTAGCGCTTGGCGAACCGTACGAGCTCCTCGCGGGTGCAAGGGAAGCGGACGCGACGGCGCAGCTTGCCTGCCTCGTCGATCACGGCCGCTTCGACCGCATCCTTGTGGACATCCAGGCCGACAGAGTCCATACGCTCTCTCCAGCGGTGCGAGGAGGGTCGTGCTGCCCGGGTGCCCAGGCGAGCGAGTCCTTCGATGAGGACCCGGCGAGGTGGTTGACCTTCGCGGTCGACTGGCCACCACGCCGACGGAACAACGGGTCGTACGGCACCTACCTATCCGAGCTCGAGGCTCAACCGGGTGGGCCGGTGGGGCGGTCACATATGACAGCGGGCTCATGGCCCATACGCGAAAGCGACCGACCCCGGGGTGAACGACCCCCTCGCACCGCACTTTCTGGGGAGACAGCGTCTCACCCCGTCCCATGCCCGGTGCGAGGAAGGCCAGCATGGGACGAAATCTTTGCAACCTTTTTGACGCATGAGCTGGGCGCTGGCGTGCGTCCCGCAACGCGCTCGCTTCCTGCCGATCCCTGCTCGCCTCTCCTCTTGATCGGGGCGTCCGGCGGCCGAGGCGCGACGCTCCGGGCGCTTGCTTGTCGCTCATCCCGCCGGCGCGCCTGGGCCGCCGGACGCCGGCGCGCGGCAGACGCTGCCTCCAGTCGGCGCAGCCTGCTTGCCGCGCGCTCGCGCTCCTCCGCCTTGGCCACCGCCCGAGCCGCTGTGATTCCAGTCGCGCGACGCTCGTCGCCAGGACAGCCGCTGCTGCACACCAACGTACCGAGAGCGAATGCGGGGCGGCGGTCACACCACGTTCATAACCGGTATGACGCAGTGGGCAACCTGCTGAGGATGGTGCACCAGGCGGGGACGGTGATCTGGACGCGGTGGTATGCGTACGAGACGGCGAATAACCGGCTGACGAGCACGACCGGGGATCCGGAGCACGGGCCGTTCCGCACCTATGCGCATGACGCGCACGGTAATATGACGTCGATGCCGCACATCACGGCGCTGACCTGGGACGAGAACGACCAGGTGCGGAGCACGGATCTCGGCGGCGGCGGCGATGTCTATTACGACTACGATGCTGCGGGGCAGCGCGTGCGCAAGGTGTGGGAGCACAGCGGGCTGGTGGAGGAGCGCATCTACCTCGGCGGCTACGAGGTGTACCGGAGGCACAACAGCTCGGGGCTTTCGCTGGAGCGGCAGACGCTGCACGTGATGGACGGCGCGCGGCGGGTGGCGATGGTGGAGACGAAGACGGTGGACACGTCGGGGCCGTTCACGGTGACGCCGCGGGTGCGCTACCAGCTCGACAACCACCTCGGGTCGGCGTCGCTGGAGGTCGACGGATCGGGGCTGGTGATCGGGTACGAGGAGTATCATCCGTACGGGACCACGGCGTACTGGTCGGCGGCGTCGGGGATCGAGGTCTCGCAGAGGAGATACCGGTACACGGGCAAGGAGAAGGACGAGGAGACGGGGCTGTACTACCACGGGGCACGGTACTATGCGCCGTGGCTCGGGAGGTGGACGGCGGCGGATCCGGCGGGGACTGTGGATGGTCCGAACCTCTACGCTTATGTGCGGGGAAATCCGATCAGGCTCAGGGACCCGAGTGGGAGAGAGAGCGAGACCGACAAACGGATCGCGCAAATGACGGACGTTCAGCTGCACCGGCACGTGAAGGGGCTGTCCCCAGAAGCCCGTGCAGAGTTCGCTCGCTCTGCAACAGGTAAGTTTCAGGAGCGAGCTTCGGCCACCCTCAAACGAGGCAATCTCGAGTCCGTCCGTACGGGCGTCACCACGGTAGAGCACATTCGTCCTGCTGCGCCGGACACCACCGCAGAGACGGCGGGGGATACTCAGGAGTACTACAGCCAGTCCGAGTACAGGGCGATGGCGCTCGCGGGTGAGGCCCTCGTGGGGGGAACGACGGGTGTCCTCGACTTTCTGCATGCGGAGGCGAATTCACGGCCAGACGCGGGTGTTGAGCCACAGGAGTTGCCGCCCGGCGGCACGGATTGGAGCGGGGGCGCAGAGGGGGGATTGCTCTCTGACCCCGCGATGAGGACCTTGACCGGCTTGACTTCCGACGTGATGATTGCGGAAGCGGTCATGGCGGGGGGAGCGGCACTCAGTGCCGTGCTCCGATCCGAGAAGATTGCCGGCATGGCCGGCAGGCTCATCGACTACCCACCGAACCCCGGTGGCGTGGTACGAACACTGGAAGAGGCCCAGAATCTAGCTAGGCAGGCGGGCGTGGACCTCGATCCCGAGTTGTACCGCGTTGCCCTGGATCCGTCCCTCCCGTACGAGACTCGGGCTGAATATTTCCGCCTGGAATATAGAGATGATACCTATAGGCTCTCGCAAATGCAGACTCGGGATGGTAGGTTCGTCTTGAGGGTGAATCCGGCTATCCTCGGTAGTGATCAAGAGATTGTGGGAACTTTCGCGCACGAAGTGTATGAATCGCAAGCGCTCTCCGAATTGTTTGACGCAAACGGCGGGAGGCTGACGGCGAGGCAGCTCGCGGCAGCAGTTCGCGCTCCGTATGGAGATTTGCATCAGGCCGCGGAAGCGCACGAGGTTGACGTTGTTCGCCGGTTCTTCGGCGGTAAGTAGGAAGTATGGAATTGAGACGCCCTGCAAGCCCAAAAGAAGTCGTGGACGCCTTCTATGACGATCTGATTCCCTGGGCCGACGTGCCAGGATTGCTGATGTTATTTATCAATGAACGAAACGTCGACTCCATCATCGAAGGCCTTACGGCTGAGCTGCGCGATTACTTTATCGAGCATGCAGAACACGTCTACACTCGCGACGATCTGCCGAATATCATCGTTAGCTCAAGCGGGCGAGCTCCAATGAGCCCTCCACGTGAAGCCGTCCTTGCTGTCCGTGGGTGGCTCGCACGCCATCGTCAGGCGGGAGCTTAGCTGGCGAACCGGAGCGGATCGAACGCGTTCGAGGGACGACATCGACTACCTATGAACGTGTCAAGCTCGGGACAACGATTCACGTCGACCTCCGGCCGGGAGAAGAGGTCTTCGTGGACTTGGCCCGCGGCGTCGTCGCCGGCGTTTGCCGGGCGGACACTGGCCGGACGGGGCGCCGAGGCGAGGCGGCAGCCGCAGCAGCGCCCGCCGGCTCGGGTGCCGCCTCGCGGCGAGGCAGTCGCTGAGGGCGGCTGGTCTGCGCGACGTGCGTGAGCACCTTCTGCTGGCGCAGCATCCGCAGCTCGCCGTCGGCCAGCGGGGCGATCGGCGGCAACCCTTCGCGCTCGTAGATCGTGTCGAGCGCGGGCACGGTGCGGGTGCGCACGCCCGAGCCGTACGCTTTGGGACGCGGCTGCCCCTTTGGCAGCCCACCCCGGCGCCGCTCGCCGGTCGCCTTGACCCGCATCCGGGCCAGCTTCGTGTCGGTCGAGCGCGGCACCGCATACCGATAAGGCTCATTGTTCTTGAGCATGTGGTAAGCGATCGTCACCAGCTTGCGCGCGGTAGCGACCACAGCCACGTTGCGGTTCTTGCGCTTGGCGAGCCGTCGAAAGAAGTTGCCGAGCGGTCCTGGGTGCTTGCCGACGTGCTGCGCGGCTTGCACCAGCATCCAGCGCGCCTGGCCCTTGCCCTGCTTGGTGATCTTGCCGTGATAGACGTGCTCTGGATCGCCGGTCTGGTAGGTCGAGGGCACCAGCCCAAGGTAGCTCGCTGCGTGGTCGGGCGAGCGGAACCGGTGGATATCTCCGAGCGCGGCCAACAGGGTTTGCGCCACAGCGACGTCCACCCCCGGAAGCGTCATCAAGCGGCGGACGGGGGGCGGCGGGTGTCAAGATAGTTGTCCTTTGATTCGGTCAGGTCCTAATGGCTGCTTGTGCCTCGTGCGTGTGGGGGTTGAGGGTCACAGGACCGACCGGAGTCCAGTTGCGGGTCTGGCCGGTCCAGCGCAGCGGCGTCTTGCGGCGGGCCCGCTGGTAGAGGGCGTGGCGGGCGGCGAGCAGCGCGCCGTCGCGACCGCGGTGGCGGTCGTCGGGCGTGACGAAGCGGATGCTGCTGTGCAGGTGCTCGCCGTTGTACCAGGCGACGAAGCGCTCCACCCAGTGGCGCGCCTGCTCCACGGTGGCGAACGGGCGGCGTGGGTACTCGGGCCGGTACTTGAGGGTGCGGAAGAGCGCCTCCGCGTAGGGGTTGTCGTCGCTGACGCGAGGGCGGCTGAAGGAGGGCACAACGCCCAGGCGCTGGAGGGTGGCGAGCATGGTCGAGCCCTTCATCAGGCCGCCGTTGTCGGCGTGCAGCACCAGGCAGCCGGAGCCCACGGCTTCGCGGCCGCAGGTCTGCTCGACGAGGCGAGCAGCAGCGAGCATCGACTCCTCGGCCTCGACCGACCAGCCGACGATCTTGCGGCTGTAGACGTCTACGATCAGGTACAGGAAGTAGAACGCTCCGCGCACCGCGCTCTTCAGGTAGGTGATGTCCCAGCACCACACCTGATTCGGGCTTCTGGCGACGAGCTCGCGAGGGCGATGAGCGGTTGCCGGTCGAGCCGGATTGCGGTGCGCCAGCAGCCCCTGCTCGCGCAGGATGCGGTAGAAGCTCGACTCCGAAGCCAGATACACGCCGCGGTCGGCCAGGCGTGGCACGATCTGCTTGGGCGAGAGGTTGCGGAACTCGGGGCTGTTGGCCGTCTCGACGATGTGCCGGCGCTCGGCCTCGGTCAGCTTGTGCACCGGGGCGTGCCGCGGTCCGGCGCGGCCGTCCTCGCCGCCGGCCTCAGCGCGCCAGCGGGCCACGGTGCGCGCTCAATCCGAGCGCACGGCAGGCCGCCGCGAGCCTGGCGCCGCCACGGACGGCCTCGTCGATGAGATCGAGCGTCACCTGTCGGTCTCCGGGTCTGTGTCGTCGTCCCCGTCCCCCCAAATGGCTTGGGCTTTTTGGGGAGCACCAGGATGGCCGCCGCCTCGGCCAGCGCCTTCTTTGCGCCGTAGCTGCCTCTCCAGCTCCCGAACGCGCCGCGACGGGGCCGAGCCGTGGCCGGGCTTTGCCGGCCCGCCCAGGGCCTCCAGCGCGGCCTTGCGCCACTCGGCGAGCTGCGCCTCGTGCAGCCCCTCGCGGCGGAGGAACTCGCCCAGATCACGCTCGGAGAGCGCTGCCGCCTCCGTCACGGCGCGCAGCTTCTGCTCCGGGGCCCAGTCCTCGGGACGGCGAGCAGCGGCGGAGGGCGGAGGGGCGGAGCGGCGAGCGTCGTCCGACATGGGCGCGAGGCTACGCGCATCGCGAAGCCAGCGCGAGAGCGTCGTCTGATGCACCCCCGTCTCCGCGGAGAGCGCCACCGCCGTGGGTCCTCCTGGGGCGAGGAGCCGCTGGACGATTTTTTTTCTTTTGAAGGATTCTGAGTACTCTCTCACCTCAAAGCCTGTCTCCGCTCCCCGGAACCGGTGACCTGATCCTCTCTAAGCGGATCAGATGAGGCGACAACTTCTCTGACACGGGGGGCGTCTATGGCGAAGCGCATCCGCAGGCGACGTCGCTGAACCTGTGCGGCAGGGCGTACCAGGTGTATGATGGCGCGGGTGTGGTGACGAGCCAGGCGTACGACTTCAAGGGCAACGTACTGGAGGCCTCGCGGCGGCTGCGGAGCGACGTGCACGCAGACGCCGACTGGTCGGTGCTGGCGGGGCTGACGGATGTGTCCGCCATCGCGACGGCTGCGGAGCCGTTGCTGGAGACGGAGAGCTTCGGGACACAGACGGCGTACGACGCGCTGAACCGGCCGACGAGCGTGACGGCGCCGGACGCGAGCGAGGTGAAGCCGACGTACAACGAGGCGGGGCTGCTGGAGCGGGTGGAGGCGCGGATTCGCGGCGCGGTGGCGTGGACGACGTTCGTGGACGACATCGACTACGACGCGAAGGGGCAGCGCGAGCGGATCGAGTACGGCAACGGCACCTTCACGGATTATACGTATGACCCGCTGACGTACCGGCTCACGCGCCCGAAGACGACGCGGAGCTCGGACAGCACGGTGCTGCAGAACCTGAGGTACGTGTACGACCCGGTCGGGAACATCGTGGAGATCGGGGACAGCGCGCAGCAGACGGTGTTCTTCAACAACGACGTGGTGTCGCCGAGCGCGCAGTACGTGTACGACGCGGTCTACCGGCTGATCGAGGCGACGGGCCGGGAGCACACGGGCGGGCCGTCGGACGCGCCGCGTGCCCATAACTCAGGTTCTGGTGCCCGGTCCGAAGGGGAAGGGTGGTTGGCAGACAGTGCGAAACGCGTCTACCGGGATGGGAGAATTGTAAGCCCTGCCATAGAGGGTGGCTCGGCGCCACGTAACCTGTGTCAGTAAACGTCGCGAAAGAGAAAGCGATGAACATCGTCAATTTAGAGGTGGCCGCGCGACAGATCGAATCGCTGATCGGATCGCTGATCGGATCGAGGCTTTCATCGATCGTTTCAGACGCAATTGATGATGCGCTCGGTACGCTTCAGTGGACAAGCATACCAGCAGGCGTCGATGATGATGACACCATGGCGAAGCTGCTCGGGCTCGCTTCGTTGCCACCGGATACCGAGCTGGTCGTGGTTACAGATGTTTCATTCCAAGAGGACTGCGGCGCGTTTGTAATGTCCGCGTCTCAACTCGAAGAATTCCAGTCGTGGTACTCCGACGAATTCTCTGAACGGTTTTTGGGGGCTGCGATGTTATCATTTGGGCTCCGGTGGACAGGCGATTGTGGGTCGTGCATCATGAGGGGGTATACGCTGCGGCGCAGCTTGGTGCCCCCTGACCTCTCGTGATCCATGGCCCGCGGCATCCTGATGACGGCAGCGTCTTCCCTGGACGCTGGACTCCGGAAAAAGCCATCAGCGCGGATAGGGCCGGCGACGAATTTGGCGTGAGCACACCGTCGACTCGCGAGGGCATTATGGAGGTCCTCAGGAGGCTCAAATGACGCATGAAGAATGGGTGCGCAAGGAAATTAGGCGAGGGTTTGCGGCAAGCGTCGAATTCGGGATCGGGTGCTGGCCGAAGGATCTCGTCGCGTCTTGCCCTGATTTTGGCGCCTCGTTATATCATTACGATGATGCCGACGTGTCGGTCACGCTTTATTCATATGGTATTGTAAGCAAGGATGCGTCCGGTGCTGTCCGGCTCCGCTACACGGAATTGGATGCCGTCATTCCTGTTTTGCTCACAGAGTTGGTCCGCGTACGAGACCTGAACGCCGCTGTTCCCATCCAGATTGAAGCTCAGGGAACCGTGTTTGTGATTCGTGTTCCGTTGAGGGTGTATTCGGCGCTGTGTCCGGTGCTGGCGCACATTGCGAAGCATTTTTATTGGGCGCGTGCGGATGGCGCGCCACGATAGCTCTTGTAGGTTTCAGCCGATCTTGCGCTCTGAATATGGATGGCGAATCGCGATTTTTTTTGCGGCGTCTGGAGAGCGGTGAGCGCAGGCTCGTGATCGGCAGGTTCCTCAAGGGCCAAGCGGTCCGGCTGCTGGACAGCGCCAAAGAGAGCGGGCTCGACCTGCGGATCGGCCGGCCGGGCAGGGCGCCGACCGCCTCGAGTGAGGCGGCGACATGCGGCGAAGCCCATCCGCAAGCGACGGCGCTGAACCTGCGCGGTCGCACCGTGCCAGGTGCGTGGTGGCGCGGGTGTGGTGACGAGCCAGGCGCACGACGTCGAGGGCAGCATGCGCCCAGCGTCGCGGCGGCTGCGGCGTGACATGCACGCGCGAGCCGCCTGGTCGGTAAGTATGATATCAGGGTGGCATGGCGACCGAGCTCGACCGCCGTTCTGTTTGTGACCGAGCGATAAGGCTGCTCGATTCGGCTCTCGCAGAGTTTGTGCGCGATGGACGGGTCGGCTCGGTTCGGTGTGACGTTTGCGCCGGCCTCATCGAGATCAAGGCAGTTGGAGATGCTGCCTATTCCGTCAGCTGTGCCTGCGGTAAGTTTCGAGGCACGCTGCGAGGGATCTGATGGTACGTCGACCCTTGAACGACGCGAGCTGGTCGCGAGCTTGGCCGATGGCGTGCGATCTCAGGGTGCCTTCCACGACGCCATCGAGAGGGCGCGCGTCAGGCGCCTCGTGGCTTGGGCGCTCGAGTCCCTGGGCTGGTCGAACGAGCTGCCACCGCAAGGCCGCGCCATCGATGTAGGCCCTCCCGCGGGCGGCTCAGGTTCCTGATCGAGGCGTCGCCCGGCTTTCGGTACGTCACCCGCGCATCGACGACGTCGTCTCCGATCTCGCTGCACCCGTGCGCCGCGCAGGCGGCGCCCTGATCCGGCGGTCCCCGCCGCCTCCGGATCTCCCGCCGCCCCGCTCCCCGCCGCCTCAGAGCGTCGTCCCGCGCGCCGCCCGCGCGAGCGCCTGGTCGAGCGCGTGCGGGCTGTACCCCACGAGGATCTGCCCCCGAACGTCGATGATCGGGATGCTGCCCCCGCGCTGGTGGCTCTTCGCGAGCTTGTCCTGCATCTCGGCGGCCGCCGCCGGGTCTTCCTCGATATCCTTCACGATGGCAGCGACGCCCTTCGCGCGCAGGTAGTCCGCGGCCTGGTGGCACGGCTTGCACCACGAGGCGCCGTAGATGATCACCGTCACACCGGCGAGCTGGCCCGGCGCCGCCGGCGCCCCCGCGCCCGCAGAGCCGCCGGGCCCAGGCGGTGCCGCGGGCGGGGGCGCCGTCTTCGCGACGTGCTCGGCGCGCCGCTTCTCCAGCAGCGACTCCCACTCCCGCCGCGGCATCGTCCGGACCGCGTACGTGCCGTCCGGGCGCTTCTGCGTCAGATCCGCGACGTAGAACACGTCGCGCGTGCCCTCGGTCCGGTCCGAGAGCATGGCGCGCACCATCGCGCGGCCCTCGGCCGGCACGTCGGCCGGGCGGAGCTCGACGTGCGTGTCGCCCTTCTCGTCGATCCACGTGAGCATCAGGTTCGCCGTGTCGTCGCGCAGCTCGAGCGGCGGCAGCTCGGCGGGGGCCTGCGCCGGGGCGGTGCCGTCGTCGCGCGGCTCCTTGCACGCCGGCGCGAGCGCCGCCGCGGCGAGCGCGAGCACGACCGCCGCGCGCCGGGCGCCCGCCGCCGACGCGCCGCCCGCGCCCCGCGCGCCGCCCGCGCCCCGCGCGCCCCGCCCCCCGCCCGTCACGCCCCGCCCCCCGCGGTCGCCGACGCGCCGAGCTCCTCGCTCAGCGCCATCCACTCCGTCATCGCCGCGTCGACGCGCTTCGCGAGCGCCTGCTCCTCGCGCGCCTTCTCGGCCAGCTTCGCCCAGTCGCCGCCGGGGTCCTTCTTCAGCTCCTCGCGCATCTCGGCCAGCTTCGCCTCGCCGGCCGCGATCTCCGCCTCGAGCTCCTTCACCCGCTTGCGCTTGCGCTCCACGGCCCGCGCCGCCGCCTTGTCGGTCTCGAACGCCCGCTTTCGCGCCGCCGCGTCCCCCGCGCCCGCCTCGTCCGGAGGCGGCATCGTGGCGCCGCTCCGCCGCACCGCGCGGCCCGGCTTCGCGCCCCTGTCGGCCGCGGCGCCCCGCGCCGCCTCGTCGCGCGGCGCCGGCGCGCCCGCGGCCCTCTGCGGTGCCGGCGCGCCCGCGGCCTTCTGCGCCCCACGGCCGCCCCCGGCCGGCCCGCGCCGAGCGTCGCGCTCGTCCGCTTCGCGCGCCGCCGCCTCGGCCGCGAGCTTCTCGAGGTTGTCGCGGTAGTCGCGGAAGCCGCCGGGATAGATGTCCACGTGTCCCTCGCGCACCGCGACGATGCGCGTCGTCACCTGCTCCAAAAACCGCCGGTCGTGCGAGACGAGCACCACCGTGCCCTCGAAGCCGGTGAGCGCCTCCTCGAGGATCTCGGCGGCGGGGATGTCGAGGTGGTTCGTCGGCTCGTCGAGGAAGAGCAGGTTGCGCGGCTCGAGCAGGAGCTTCGCGAGCGCGAGCCGGCTCCGCTCGCCGCCCGAGAAGCCCTGGACCTTCCGGAGCGCGTCGTCGCCGTAGAAGCGGAAGCGCGAGAGGTACTGGCGGGTCGCGTCGACGTTCATGTCGGCGCGGACGCTGCGGATCTCCTCCACCGCGGTCTTCGACGGGTCGAGCGAGCCGAGGTGCTGGTCGAAGTAGCCCTGGCAGAGGTTCGTCCCGCGCCGCACCTCGCCCGCGTCCTCGGGCGCGCCCGCGCCGGCGAGCAGCTTGAGCAGCGTCGACTTGCCGGTCCCGTTCGGGCCGACGATGCCGACGCGATCGCCGCGCCGGAGGAGGAGGTCCACGCCCGAGAAGAGCGTGCGCCCGCCGCGGCCCGCGCCGAGCCCGCGCGCGTCGAGCACGATGTCCCCGCTGCGCGGCGCGGGCGCGAACCGGAACCGGACCTTCTCGGCGACCGCCCAGATGTCCTCCGGCCGATCGATGGTCTCGAGCTTCTCCAGCATCTTGCGCCGGCTCTGCGCCTGCTTCGTCTTCTGGCCGGCGATGTTGCGCCGGATGAAGTCCTCGGTCTTGGCGACGAACGCCTCCTGCCGCTCGGCGAGCTCGCGCTCCCGGGCGAGGTCTTCCTCGCGCGCGACCGCGTAGTCGCTGTACTTGAGCGGGTAGGCCCGGAAGCTGCGGTGGCCGAGCTCCATCGTGTTCGGGCAGACGGCGTCGAGGAAGGCGCGGTCGTGCGAGACGCAGAGCAGCGCGCCGGCGAGGCCCGCGAGGTGCTTCTCGAGCCAGGTGATCGTCTCGATGTCGAGGTGGTTCGTGGGCTCGTCGAGCAGGAGCAGGTCGGGCTCGATGGCGAGCACGACCCCGAGCTGCAGGCGCCCGCGCTCGCCGCCGGACAGGCTCGCGACGGGGCGATCCATGTCGGCCGGCGTGAACCCGAGGTGGGCCGCGATGATCTCGACGCGGCGCTCGAGGTCGTCGCCGCCGGCGATGTGGTAGCGATCCGTGAGGTCGCTGAGCCGGGCGAGGTCGGCCTCGCTGCCGCTGGCCGCGGCGTGCTGCGCCGCGGTGAGGGCGTGGCGCAGCTCGAGGACCTCGGAGAACCCGGAGAGGAAGGCGTCGAGCACCGTGCCCTCGGCGTGGAGCTCGTGCGACTGCCGGAAGTAAGCGACCCGGATCCCCTTGCGGATCACGACCGATCCCGTGTCGGGGGTGAGCTCGCGGGCGACGAGGCGGAGGAGCGTCGATTTGCCGGCGCCGTTCGGGGCGACGAGCGCGGCGCGCTGGCCTTGCTCCAGGGAAAAGGTGATGCCCTGGAAGAGCTTGTCGGCGCCGTAACCGAAGCTGAGGTCGGCGACCTGGAGGACCGTCATTGCGGCCGAGTTCTAGCATGGGTCGGGCGCGCGCAAGGCGCGCGGGGCGCGAGGCCCGGCGGCGCGCCGGACGACGCGCCGGATCCTGTGGAAGACCGCCGGCCCCGGCCGCGCCGGCGTCGAAGCCGCGCAGGCGTCAAGGATGGGGGCGCCTCGCCCGCCCGGCGAGCGAGGCGCCCGGGGCTCAGGTCTGGGCCATCGCCGCCTTGATCGCCGGGCGCTCCATGATGCGGTCGAGCCAGCCCTTCAGGTTCTTCTGCTCGGAGGTGTCGATCTTGGCCGCCATCAGGCCCCAGCCGAGCATGGACGCGAGGTCGATATCCACCAGGGTACAGCGCTCGCCGAGGACGTAGGGGCGGCCGGCGAGGCGCTCGTCGAGGATGCGGAGCAGGCCGCGCAGCTCGGCCAAGGCGTGCTCGGCTTGCTTCTCGTGGTGCATCTCCTTGGGGAAGTAGTCGCTCGTGTTCGCCATGTAGCGGAACAGGGCGCCGGTGAGGCTGACCTGGCCCCACACGAGCCAGCTCAGGGCCGTGAGCTGCTCGGGCGAGCCGGGCGCCGGCCACAGGCCCTTCTGCACGCCGTAGCGCTCGCCGAGGGCGATCTGGATCGCCACCGACTCGAACGTCGGGGTGCCGTCGATCACGACGGTCGGCACCTTGCCATTCGGGTTGAGGGCGAGAAACTCCGGCTTCCTCTGGTCGCCGGCGCGCAGGTCGAGCCGGACCGCCTCGTAGGGGACGCCGAGCTCGGCGAGCGATACGAGGATGCGACCAGCGCTGGACTGCGGGGAGTAGTAGAACGTGATGGACATGGTGTTGGCCTCCGGCGCCCCTTGTAGTTGATCCGAGTCGCCAGAGTCACGCGCGGCATGCGACGCAACGCCAGGCTGGCTCCGATCCCGCTGCCGACACAGATGCGCGGCATTTGCCGTGTGGAGCAAGAATCCGACGGCGGTTTTGGGGCTGCCGAGGTGGGCGGTCCTCCGCGGTCCTGGCCTCCGGCAGGGAGGCCCGCCGAGTCGGGCGGCGGCCGCCGCGTGCCTGCGGGGCGCCGCTCCGGCGGCCCGGGCGCTGAAGGGGCCGCACTCGATACATCCCATTCAGCATCCCGCTCCCGAGCAGCGAGGCTGGATGACTGGATGAGGGGATGGAGCGCACATCAGCTCCTCTTGTCGGAGTCGCCCGCCATTCGCTGCAAGGTGCGGAGATGATTGACAATGGCGCGCTCGTGCTGCTCCAGTAGCTTGTAATCTGTACGTCACTGCTCGACGATAATTCGCGCTGAGGGCCAGGGCGCCCGAGGCGCCCGGAAGCGCACGACTGCCTCGCCTCCCGCCGGGAGCGCGGCGCAGGGCGCCCTCTCCGGCAAGCCCGTGAGCCCCTCCGAGGTCGCCGCGACGCGGATCGACAGCCAGAGAGATGGACTTGAGTCGATCCACCGATCCTGCACCGATCGTCGTTGAGCTCTGCCCGTGTATTCACGAACGTTCGTTTGATTACTGACGGGCAACACATTTTACTAACCTTGTGTAAGCGACTTATTTCCTGTAATGGTCGTTATGGCTAGGGGCTGCGCGTTCGGCGTCTGAGCCCTGAGATCCAGCGAGCAACGAAGCTTTCCTCAGAGGCGATGTTTTTACGCTCTGCCTGAAGGAGACGGCTATGTCGCGCGAATCACGGACGCAGCTCTCCACCATTGCTGAGGTCCAGCGATGGCTCACGGAGAGGATCGCGGAGCGCTCGGGCGTGTCGCCAGGGTCGATCGAGCCCGGCGCGCGGTTCACCGATTGTGGGCTCGACTCCACCGCTGCGATGGGCCTGATCGCCGCGCTGGGGGAGGCCCTCGGGCGCCGGCTCCACCCCACGCTGATATGGGAGTGCCCGACGATCGAGCGGCTCTCTCGTTACGTGGCCGAGGGGCCGGGGCTATCGCCCGCTCCCCGGGGCGCGCGCACGGGCGACGGGGCCCTCGGGGCGTCGAGCCCCGAGCCGATCGCCGTCATCGGCGTCGCCTGCCGGTTCCCGCAGGCGCCGGACCCGGACGCGTTCTGGCGGCTCCTGCGGGGCGGCGTGGACGCGACCTCCGACGTCCCTCCGGGGCGGTGGGACGTCGACGCGCTCTACAGCGCCGATCGCGGCGCTCCGGGGAAAATGAGCGCGCGCCGCGGCGGGTTCCTCGACCGGGTGGATCTCTTCGATCCGCAGTTCTTCGACATCTCGCCGCGCGAGGCGGTCCAGATGGATCCCCAGCAAAGGCTGATGCTGGAGCTCGCGTGGGAGTCGCTGGAGGACGCCGGCGTGCCCCCGCGATCGCTCGAGGGCAGCCAGACCGGCGTGTTCGTCGGCGCCATGTGGGGCGATTACGCGCGCGTGGACGGCGGCCACATCGACGCGATCGTCCAGCATACGGCCGTCGGGCAGGACCTCAGCATCCTCGCCGCCCGGGTCTCCTATGCGCTCGGCCTGGAGGGGCCGAGCCTGCACGTGAACACGGCCTGCTCCTCGTCGCTCGTCGCGGTCCACCTCGCGTGCCAGAGCCTGCGGCTCGGCGAGTGCGATCTCGCGCTCGCCGGGGGCGTGAACCTGATCCTCGCCCCCGAGAGCATGGTCGCCATCTCCAAGTTCGGGGCGCTCGCGCCCGACGGCCGCTCGAAGGCGTTCGACGCGCGCGCGAACGGGTATGCCCGCGGCGAGGGCGGCGGCGTGGTGGTGCTGAAGCCGCTCTCCCGCGCGCTCGCGGCGGGCGACCCCATCTACTGCGTGATCCGCGGCAGCGCCGTCAACAACGACGGGCTCAGCAACGGGCTCTCCGCGCCGAACCCGAAGGCGCAGGAGGCCCTCCTCCGCGAGGCCTACGCGCGCGCGGGGGTGCGGCCGGAAGAGGTCGATTACGTCGAGGCCCACGGCACCGGCACCATCCTCGGGGACCCCATCGAGGCGAGGGCGCTCAGCGCCGTGCTGTGCGCGGATCGCCCGCCGGAGCGGCCGCTCCGGATCGGGTCGGTCAAGACGAACATCGGCCACCTCGAGGGCGCCGCGGGCGTGGCGGGGCTCATCCGCGTCGCGCTCTCGATGCGGCGCCTTACGCTCCAGCCGAGCCTCCACTTCGAGCAGCCGAACCCGCACATCCCGTTCGACGAGCTGCGGCTCTCGGTGCAGCGCGCGACGGAGCGGTGGCCCGAGAAGGAGCGCGGGCCGGCGCTGGCCGGCGTCAGCTCCTTCGGCTTCGGCGGGACCAACTGCCACGTCGTGCTCGAGGCGCCCCGGCGCCGCGAGGTGCACCTCCTGCCGCTGTCCGCGCCGAGCGGCGAGGAGCTCGCGGCGCTCTGCCGGCGCGTCCATGCGCTCGCCGCGGCCGGCGAGGGCGACGACCGGCCCTCCGTGCAGGCGCTCTGCGGCGCCGCCGCGGCGCGGCTCAGCGGCGAGGAGCGCCGGCTCGCGCTCGCCGTCTCCTCGCACGGCGAGCTCGCCGCGCGCCTCGACGCCCTCCTGGCCGGATGCGCGCAGCCGGGCGGCTCGATCGGCAAGGCGGCCGGCGGGCGGCCGAAGGTCGCCTTCGTCTTCGGCGGGCACGGCTCGCAGTGGCTCCCCATGGGGCGCGATCTCCTGCTCGAGGAGCCCGTTTTCCGGTCGACCCTCGAGCGGTGCGACGCGGCGATGCGGCCGCACGCGAGCTTCTCGCTGCTCGCCGCGCTGGCGGCGGGCGACGGGCGCCTGCTCGAGGAGGCCGACGTCGTCCAGCCGGCCATCTTCGCGATCCAGGTCGGGCTGGCGGCGCTGTGGCGCTCCTGGGGCATCGAGCCGGACGCGGTGGTGGGGCAGAGCATCGGCGAGGTCGCGGCGGCCTGCGTCGCCGGCGCGCTGACCCTCGAGGACGCCGCCGCGGTCATCTGCGCGATGGGCAGGCTGGTCCGGCAGCAGAGCGGCTCGGGCGCCGTGGCCGTCGTGGAGCTCTCCGCGGACGACGCGGCGCGCGCGCTCGCCGGCCACGAGGGCCGCCTCTTCCTCGCGGGGAGCAACAGCCCGGGATCCACCCTGATCTCGGGCGAGCCGGCGGCGCTCGAGGCGCTGCTGCAGGCGCTCGCCGAGCAGGGGGTGACGGGCCGGCAGGTCCGGATGGATTACGCCTCGCACAGCCCGCACATGGACGCGCTGTGCCCCGAGCTCACGCGCGCCCTGCAGGGGATCGCGCCGCGCGGGGGCGATGCGCCGATCTACTCGACGGTGACGGGGGCGCGGCTCGACGGCGCGGCGCAGGACGCCGCGTACTGGGCCCGGAACCTGCGGGAGCCGGTGCGCCTCGACGCCGCGCTCGATCGGCTGATCGACGACGGGTTCGGCGTCTTCCTCGAGCTCGATCCTCACCCCGTCCTCGCCCACGCCGTCGCGTCCAGCCTGGCCCGGAAGGGGCGGAGCGGCGTCGCGCTGCCGTCGCTGCGGCGGGACGAGCCGGCCCGGGAGTGCCTGCTCGGCTCGCTGGGCGAGCTCTACATGCTCGGCGCGCCCGTCGCGTGGCGCCGGGTGGCTCCGCTGGTGGCGGCGGACGCCCTGCCGGCGCCGCTCGGGGAGCCGCGCGCTGCAGGGCCGGAAGCGGCCTCGAGCCCGGCGGACGCGGGCGAGCCCGCCACGCCCGAGCTGCTCGTGCTCTCGGCGCGCTCCAGGCCCGCGCTCCTCGAGCTTTCGCGCTCGACGGCGTCCCGGCTGCGCTCGCCGGAGAGCGGCCTGCTGCGCGACGTCTGCTACACGGCGAGCGTCCGGCGCAGCCACCTCGAGCACCGGCTGGCGGTCGTGGGCTGCTCGCACGAGGAGATGGCCGGCGCCCTCGACGACCTCGCGCGCGGGCGCGCCGCGCTGGGCGAGGCGCCGCCGGGGCAGCGCCCCTCGGTGGTGCTCGTGTTCTCGGGCCAGGGGTCGCAGTGGCCGGGCATGGGGCAGGCGCTCCTCCGGCAGGAGCCCGTCTTCCGCGAGGCGCTGGAGGCGTGCGATCGGCTCCTCGCGCCGCTCGCCGGCTGGTCGCTGCTGGAGGCGATCGAGGCGCCGGAGGCCTCGTCGCGCCTGCAGGAGACGCAGGTCGCGCAGGCCGCGCTGTTCGCGGTGGAGGTCGCGCTCGCGGCGCTCCTCGGCTCCTGGGGGATCGCCCCGGACGCCGTGATCGGGCACAGCGTCGGCGAGATCGCGGCGGCGCACGTCGCGGGGGCGATCCGCCTCGAGGAGGCGGTGCGCATCGTCCACCACCGCGGGCGGATCATGCAGCAGGCGACCGGCCTGGGAAAGATGGCCTCGGTCCAGACGTCTCCGGAGCAGGCGGCGCGCGCGCTCGAAGGTTACGAGGGGCGGCTCTCGATCGCCGCCGTCAACGACCCCGGCTCGGTCGTGCTGTCCGGCGAAGCGGCGGCGCTCGGCGAGGTGGTGGCGGAGCTCCGGCGCGCACGGGTCGAGTGCCGCGAGCTGCGGGTGAACTACGCGTTCCACAGCCCCCAGATGGATCCGTTCGGCGAGGAGCTCGCGGGCGCGCTCGGGGAGATCGCGCGGAGCCGCGCGGACCGGGTGCTGGTGAGCACCGTGACGGGCGAGGGCATCGACGGCGAGGCGCTCGACGCGTCGTACTGGGCGAGGAACGTCCGGGAGCCGGTGCTGCTCGCGCGCGCGATCGACGGCGCCGTGACCGCCGGGCACCGGATCTTCGTGGAGGTGGGGCCGCACCCCGTGCTCTCGGCCAACGTGCAGCGGTGCCTCTCGGCGCGCGGGGTCGACGGGCTGGTCGCCCCGACCTTGCGCCGGGGCCGCGACGCGCGGCGCTGCCTGCTCGAGGCGCTGGGCGCCCTCCACACGCGCGGGTGCCGGGTCGACTGGGCCCGGGTGTACCCGGCGGGCGGGCGCTGCGTGTCCTTGCCGGGCTATCCGTGGCAGCGCAAGCGGTACTGGCTCGAGGCGCCCGGGGACGCGCGGCGCGAGGCGAAGGGCGCGCCCGCGGCGGCGCTCCCGTCGCTCCTCCGGTCGGCCGACGCGGCGGCCTTCGCGGCGCAGCTCGGGCTCTCCGCGGCGCTCTCGGCCGAGGAGCTCGGCGTCGTCGGCCGGGTGCTCGACGCGCTGCGGGCGAGGGCGGATCAGGAGCGTGCGGCGGCGGAGATCCAGCCGTGGCTCCACGAGCTCTCGTGGAAGCCAGCGCCCCTCGCGCCGCGCCCGCGCCCGGCCGCGGCCGGGCACTGGGTCGCGCTCGTGGACGAGGGCGGCACCGGCGACAGGCTGGCCGACGCGCTCGAGGCGGCGGGCGCGACCTGCTCCCGGCTCCGCCTGGGGAGCGCCGCGGCGCGCGCGGCGGAGCCGGCGTGGACGGGCGATTCGACGCCCGAGGCGCCCGAGGGCCTCGCGGCGTGGTGGGCGGAGCGCGCGGCCGAGCGCGGGCCCGTGCGCGGCGTGGTCCACCTGTGGAGCCTCGGCGGCGCGCCGGAGGGCGAGGGCTCGCTGGACGCCGCGCTCGCGCGGGGCGTCGGGAGCGCGCCGGCCTTGCTGCGCGCCGCCCTGCAGGCGGGGCAGGGCGAGCGGCCGCGGCTCTGGTTCGTGACCCGCGGGGCGGTGTCGGTGGGCGAGGGCGACCCGGTCACGGCGCCCGCGCAGGCGGCGCTCTGGGGGCTCGGCCGGACCCTGTCGCTCGAGCACCCGGAGGTCTGGGGAGGGCTCGTCGACCTGCCGCCTTCCCCCGGGGAGCACGACATCGCCGCGCTCGCCGCGCAGGTGCTGAGCCCCGACGGCGAGGACCACGTCGCGCTCCGGGCGTCGGGGCGGTTCGTGGAGCGGCTCGTGCGCTGCGCCGGAGCGGGAGCGCCGGACGGCGCGCCGGCCTGGTCCACGTCGGGCACGGCGCTCATCACCGGGGGGCTCGGCGCGCTGGGCAGGCATGTCGCGCGGTGGGCGGCGCAGCGGGGCGCGCGGCACCTCGTGCTCACGAGCCGCAAGGGCGCGTCGGCCGACGACCGCGACTTCCTCGCGTCGCTCGAGGCGCTCGGGGCGCGCGTGACCGTGGCGCAGGCCGACGTGGCCGACGCGGCGGCGATGGCCGCCGTGCTCGCGGACATCGACGCCCGGCTGCCGCCGCTCTCCGCGGTGTTTCATCTGGCGGGCGTCTCCGATCAGACGCCGCTCTCGGCCCTCGACGGCGCGGGGCTCCGCCGGGTGCTCGCGCCGAAGGTCCACGGGACCGCGGCGCTCGACGCGCTGACGCGCGGCCGGCCGCTCGACGCGTTCGTCTGCTTCACGTCGATCGCCGCGGTGTGGGGCTCGGCGCGGCAGGCCGGCTACGCGGCGGCGAACGCGTTCCAGGACGCGCTCGTCCGGGCGCGCCGCGCCGCCGGGGCGCCCGCGGTCGCCGTGAGCTTCGGGCCGTGGCGCGGCGGCGGCATGGCGACCTCCGCGCTCGCGTCGCTCGAGGAGCGCGGCGTGCGGGCCTTCGGCCCGGAGCAGGCCATGGCGGCGCTGTCCTTCTGCATGACCGCCGGGGCGGCGCAGGTGGTCGTGGCCGACGTCGACTGGCCGCGGTTCTGCGCGGTGGTCGAGAGCAGCGGCCCCCGCCCGCTGCTCTCCGAGGTGCCGCGCGCCACGGCGCCCGCGCCGGGCGACGCCGCGCCCGCGCCGGGCGACACCGCGCCCGCCCTCCTCGGCGAGCTCGCGGCGGCGCCGCCGCGGGAGCGGCGCCGGATGCTCCAGCGGCGGATCCAGGCCTCGGTCGCCGAGACGCTGGGGTTCGCCGAGGTCGACGAGGTGAGCCCGACCCGGGGCTTCTTCGAGCTCGGCATGGATTCGCTGATGGCCGTGGATCTGTGCCAGCGCCTCGGCCGCGCGCTCGGCCGGCCGCTGTCGTCGAGCGTGACGTTCAACCACCCGAACGTCGTCGCGATGACCGACTTCCTGCTCGAGGAGCTGTCGCCGAGCCTGCCGGGCGACGCCGCGCCTCCGGAGGCCGAGGAGCGCGCGGGCGCGGACGGCGCGGACGGCGCGGGCGGCGCGGGCGGCGCGGCGTCGAGCGACGCCGGCGGGCGCGCCGCGATCGGCGACGAGCCGATCGCCATCGTGGGGATGGGGTGCCGCCTGCCGGGGGGCGTGGAGACCCCGGAGGACTTCTGGCGGCTGCTCGAGCAGCGGGTCGACGCCGTGGGGCCGATCCCTCCGGACCGCTGGGACGCCGCGGCGTACTACGACCCCGATCCGGACGCGGCCGGCAAGATGTACGTCCGGGAGGGCGGCTTCCTGGCCGCGGCGCCCGATCGGTTCGACGCGCGCTTCTTCGGGATCGCGCCGCGGGAGGCGGTCCACCTCGATCCGCAGCACCGGCTGCTGCTCGAGGTCATCTGGGAGGCCATGGAGGACGCGGGCGTCGTGCCCGGCGAGCAGCCGCTGACGGGCGTCTTCGTCGGGATCGGGCCGAGCGACTACGGCATCCTGCAGCGGGCGCACGCGGATCTCGAGGCGCTGGACGCCTACACGCTCTCGGGGACGTTCACGAGCTTCTCCGCGGGCCGGCTCTCGCACGCGCTCGGGCTCGAGGGGCCGAGCATGGCCGTCGACACGGCGTGCTCGTCGTCGCTGACGGCGATCCACCTCGCCTGCCGGAGCCTGTGGGCGGGGGAGTGCCGGGTGGCGGTCGCGGGCGGGGTCCAGCTGATGCTGGCCCCGCACCTCGGCGTGTACCTGTCGCGCCTCCACGCGCTGGCGCCGGACGGGCGGTGCAAGACGTTCTCCGCGGACGCGGACGGGTACGGCCGGGGCGAGGGCTGCGGCATGGTCGTGCTGAAGCGCCTGTCGGACGCGGCGCGCGACGGCGACCGCATCCTGGCGGTGATCCGCGGCTCGGCCGTGAACAGCGACGGCCGCAGCGCCGGCATCACCGTGCCGAACGGCAAGGCGCAGGAGGCGGTGGTGCGCGCGGCGCTGGCGATCGCGGGGCTCTCGCCCGGCGACATCGATTACGTCGAGGCGCACGGCACCGGGACGGCGCTCGGCGATCCCATCGAGGTCGAGGCGCTCGGGGCGGTCTACGGCGAGGGGAGGCCCGGAGGCCGGCCGCTCAAGATCGGGTCGGTGAAGACGAACATCGGCCACCTCGAGTCGGCGGCGGGCGTGGCCGGCGTGATGAAGGTGGTGCTGTCGCTGGGGCACGGCGCGCTGCCGGCGCAGCTGCACGCGCGCGCGCTCAACCCGCGCATCCCGTGGGCCGAGCTCCCGATCGAGGTGGCGACGGCGGCCGAGCCGTGGCGCCGCGGGGAGCGGCCCCGCCGCGCGGGCGTGAGCTCGTTCGGGATGAGCGGGACCAACGCCCACCTCGTGCTGGAGGAGGCGCCGGAGGTCCCCGAGCCGCCCGCGCTCCCGGACGCCCCGCTCACGCTGCTGCCCCTGTCGGCGAGGTCCCCCCGGGCGCTCGCCGCCCTGGCCGAGGCCTACGAGCGCTTCCTCGGCGGCGCGCCGCCCGACGTGCGGCTCGCGGACATCGCGTACACGGCGAGCGTGCGGCGCCGCCACCACGAGCTCCGCCTCGCCGTGGTGGGCCGGTCCCGGGAGGAGCTCGCCGAGGCGCTCGGCGCGCACGCGCGGGGCGAAGCGCACCCCGCCGCGGCGAGCGGGCAGACGGTGCTCGGGTGGCAGCCCCAGGTGGTGTTCGTGTTCTCGGGGCAGGGCTCGCAGTGGGTGGGGATGGGGCAGCAGCTCCTCGCCGAGGAGCCCGCCTTCCGCGCGGCGCTAGAGGCGTGCGAGCCGCTCGTGCAGCGGCACGCGGGCTTCTCGCTGCTCGCCGAGCTCGCCGCCCCCGAGGCGAGCTCGCGGCTGGATCGGACGGAGGTCACTCAGCCGGCGATCTTCGCCGTGCAGGTGGCTCTCTCGGCGCTGTTGCGAACGCTGGGCGTCACGCCCGACGCCGTGATCGGCCACAGCGTCGGCGAAGTGGCGGCCGCGCACGTCGCCGGCGTCCTGAGCCTCGACGAGGCGATCCGGATCGTGGCGATCCGCGGGCGGATCACGCAGCGCGCCACGGGCCTCGGGAAGATGGCGTCCGTGGCGCTGTCCGAGGACGAGGCGGCGGCCGTCCTGGAGGGGCGCGCGGACCGGATCTCGATCGCGGCGATCAACGACGCGCGCTCCGTGGTGCTCTCCGGCGACGCGGCCGCGCTCGAGGAGGTGGTGGCGAGCCTGCAGGCGAGGCAGGTGCCCTGCCGCATGCTGCGGGTCGACTACGCCTCCCACAGCCCGCAGATGGAGCCCCTGCAGCGCGACCTCCGGGGCGCGCTGGGGGAGGTCGCGGCGGGCCGGGCGTCGATCGCGATGTACAGCACCGTGACGGGCGCGCGCCTCGAGGGCGAGCCGCTCGACGCGGGGTACTGGGCGCGGAACGTCCGTGAGCCGGTGCAGCTCGCCCGGGCCGTCTCCGCGGCGTGGGCGGACGGCCACGAGATCTTCCTGGAGATCGGCCCGCACCCGGTGCTCCTGGCCAACCTCCAGCAGCTCCTGTCCGAGCGGGGCACGGGGGGGAAGGCGCTCCCCACGATGCGGCGCGACCAGGGAGAGCGGCGGAGCGTGCTCTGGGCGCTCGGAGCCCTCTACGCCCACGGCTATCCGGTGCGCTGGAAGCTGCAGTATCCGTCGGGCGGGCGCTGCGTCCCGCTGCCGGCGTATCCCTGGCAGCGGGAGCGGTACTGGATCGAGGGAGGCGCGCCCGCGCCCGCGCGCTCGGCGACCCTCGAGGCGCCCGGGATCACGGAGGAGCTGCTCTACGCCGTCGCCTGGCATCGCAGCGAACCCGCGCGCCCGCCCGCTGCCCCTCGCAAGTCGCGCGGCGCGTGGCTCCTGCTCCTGGATCGGGACGGTACGGGTGAGGAGGTGGCCGCGCTCCTCGGCCAGCGGGGCGACGCGTGCGTGCGCGCCGTTCCGGGGGAGCGCTATGCGCGCCTCGGGGACGGGCGCTACGAGGTCGACCCCTCGGACAGCGCGGCGCTCTCGGCGCTGCTGGACGACGCGTTCCAGGGCGACGCGGCGTGCCGGGGCGTCGTGCATCTCCTCGGCCTGAACGCCGCGGCGGCGGAGGCGACGACGCCGGAGACGCTCGAGGGAGACCTGCGCCGCGCAGGCCTGAGCGCGCTCTCGCTGGCGCAGGCGCTCTCGCGCAGGGGGTGGCGCGACGCGCCGCAGCTCTGGCTCGTCACCCGCGGCGCGCAGGCCGTGGCCGAGCCGGCGCCGGTGTCCGTGGCCCAAGCGCCGCTCTGGGGCGTCGGGGGTGTGCTCTCGGCCGAGCACGCGGAGCTCCGGTGCAAGCGCGTCGATCTGGGCCCGACCCCCGCATCCGGCGAGGCCGCCGCGCTGCTCCGGGAGCTCGACGCGGCCGATCGCGAGGACCGGATCGCGCTGCGCGGCGAGGCGCGGTACGTGGCGCGGCTCGAGCGCGGCGTCCCCGGGGCCAGCCCCGGCGCGAGCGCGAGCTTCCGCGCCGACGGAGGTTACCTGATCGCCGGAGGCCTCGAGGGGTTCGGCCTCTCGCTCTCGCGGTGGATGGTGGAGAAGGGCGCCCGCCACCTCCTGCTCACCGGCGAGGGCGGCGCAACGGAGGCAGCCCGGAGCGCGATCGCCGCGATGGAAGCGGCAGGCGCTCAGGTGGTCGTGGCCGAGGTCGACGTGGCCGAGCCGTCGCGGGCGGCCGAGGTCGTGGCGGCCGTCGAGCAGCGGTTCGGCGTGCTCCGGGGGGTCGTCTACGCGGAGCCGGCCGCGGGCGGCCCCGCGCCGGAGCGCGACGCCCGCCGCTCCTGGACCGCGGCGGCCTCGCGGGCGCGCGGAGCGTGGAACCTGCACGCGCTGACCGCAGACAGGCCTCTCGACCTCTTCCTCCTGCACGCCTCGGCGATGCCGCTCCTCGGAGCTCCTGGCGACGCGGGCTCCGCGGCGGCCGACGCGTTCCTCGGCGCGCTCGCGCACCACCGGCGCTCCAGGGGGTTGCCCGCGCTGAGCGTCGACTGGGGCCTCTTCGCCGAGGAGACCCCGGCGGAGGCGCGCCACGGCGCCGCGGCGCGCCTCTCGCGCAGGGGGACCGGGCTCCTCACGGAGGCGGACGCGCTGGCCGCGCTCGAGCGCCTGCTCGGGGGAGGGGCGGCTCAGGCCGGCGTCCTGAGGTTCGACCTGCGCCGGTGGCTCGAGTTCTACCCGACCGCCGCCGCGTCGCCCTTCTGGGAGCGCCTGCGCGAGGAGCGCGATCGCGCGAAGCAGCGCGCGCCCGAGGTCGCGCGCTTCCGTGCGACGCTCGACGGCGCGACGCCGGAGGAGCGGCCGTCGCTGATCGAGGGCTTCGTCCGGGAGGTCGCGGCCAGGGTCCTGCGGTTCGAACCGGGATCCATCGACCGGCACGTGCCGCTGAACGATCTCGGCATCAACTCGCTGATGAGCCTGGAGCTGCGCAACGGCCTGGAGGCCGGCCTGGGGCTCTCGCTGCCGTCGACCTTGCTCTGGACGTACCCCCACGTCGCCGGGCTCTCGGCGTATCTCGCCGAGCAGCTCGGCGCCGGCGCCGGAGCTCGGCCCGCGTCGCCTCCCCCGAGCGCGGCGCCGCAGCCCGCGGCGGCGCAGGAGGTCGAGCCGATCGCCGTCGTCGGCCTGGCGTGCCGGCTGCCCGGAGGCGGAAGCGACCCCGAGGCGTTCTGGCGAGCGCTGGAGGACGGCGTCGACGCGATCCAGCGGATCCCCGCGGCGCGGTGGCCCGACGGCGCGATCCCCGACGGCCTGCCGGGGACGCGCTGGGCCGGGCTGCTCGACGGGGTCGACGGGTTCGACGCGCGCTTCTTCGGGATCGCGCCTCGCGAGGCCACGAGCCTCGACCCGCAGCAGCGCCTCCTGCTCGAGGTGGCCTGGGAGGCGTTCGAGGACGCAGGGCAGCCCGCCGAGCGGCTCCTCCGCAGCCGGACCGGCGTGTTCATCGGCATGGCGGTCCAGGACTACCAGCACCGCTTCGCCTCGCTCGATCCCCGGCAGCTCGACGCCTACTGCGCGACCGGGACCTTGGCGAGCACCGCCGCGGGGCGCCTGTCCTACGTGTTCGGCCTCGAGGGGCCGAGCATGACGGTGGACACGGCGTGCTCCTCCTCGCTCGTCGCGCTCCACCTCGCCTGCCAGAGCCTCCGGAGCGGCGAGAGCGACATGGCGATCGCGGGGGGCGTCAGCCTCATCCTGTCCCCGCTGACGATGTGCCTGATGGGCCAGACCCAGGCGCTCTCGCCCGACGGTCGATGCAAGACGTTCGACGCCGCCGCGAACGGGTACGTGCGGGCGGAGGGCTGCGGCATGGTCGTGCTCAAGCGGCTCTCGGATGCGCAGCGGGACGGCGACAGGATCTGGGCGCTGGTCCGCGGCTCGGCCGTCAACCAGGATGGGCGCTCGTCGGGGCTGACGGCGCCGAACGTGCTCTCGCAGCAGGCGCTCCTGCGGCAGGCGCTGGAGAGCGCCGGCGTCTCGCCGGACCAGGTGGGCTACGTCGAGGCCCACGGCACCGGCACCTCCCTCGGGGATCCGATCGAGCTCACGGCCCTGAAAGAGGTGCTGGGCGGGCCGCGGCCCGACGGGCCGCCGTGCTGGCTCGGCTCGGTGAAGACCAACATCGGCCACCTGGAGGCGGCGGCGGGGGTGGCGGGGTTCATCAAGGTCGTGCTGGCGCTGCGCCACGAGACGATCCCGAAGCACCTGCATTTCCAGACGCTGAACCCGCGGATCTCGCTCGAAGGCACGCCGTTCGCCGTCCCGGTGGAGCCGCTGCCCTGGCCGTCCGGAGGCGCGCCGCGGATCGCGGGGGTGAGCGCCTTCGGGATCAGCGGGACCAACGCGCACGTCTTGCTGCAGGAGCCCCCGCCGCCCGCCCCGACGTCGCCGGAAGGCCGCGCGTCCGTCGTGCTCCTCCCCCTCTCCGCGAAGAGCCCGGCCGCGCTCTCGGCCCTGGCGGAGGCGTACCGGCGGCTCCTGGTCGAGGACCCCGCCGGAGCCGCCGTGGACCTCGCGGACATCGCGTACACCGCGAGCGTGCGGCGCAGCCACCACGAGCATCGGCTGGCCGTCGCCGGCGGCTCGCGGCAGGAGCTCGCCGAGCTGCTCACGGCCTACGGGCGGGGCGAGGAGGCCGCCGGCGTCGCCCGCGGGGACGCGCGCGCGTCGGCGCGGCCGCGGGTCGTGTTCGTGTTCCCGGGCCAGGGCTCGCAGTGGCCGGGCATGGCGCGGCAGCTCCTCGCCGAGGAGCCGAGCTTCCGCGAGGCCCTGGCCGCGTGCGACGCGGCGATCGCGCGGGAGGCGGGGTGGTCGCTCATCGAGGAGCTCCACGCGGGCGATGAGCGCTCGCGCCTCGCGGAGATCGACGTCGTGCAGCCGGCGCTCTTCGCGATCGGCGTGGCCCTGTCGGCGCTCTTCCGCGCGTGGGGCGTGGAGCCGGACGCCGTGGTGGGGCACAGCATGGGCGAGGTGGCGGCGGCGCACGTCGCGGGCGCGCTGACGTTGGACGACGCCGCGCGCGTCATCTGCCGCCGGAGCAAGCTCCTGCGGCGGATCAGCGGCGCGGGTGCGATGGCGCTCGTGGAGCTGCCCATGGAGCAGGCGCGGCAGCTCGTCGCCGGGCACGCGGGGCGCGTCTCCGTGGCGGTGAGCAACAGCGAGCGGTCGACGGTGCTGTCCGGCGAGCCCCTCGCGCTCGACGAGATCCTGGCGGAGCTCGCGCGGCGCGGGGTGTTCTGCCGCCGCGTGAAGGTCGACGTCGCGTCGCACAGCCCGCAGGTGGATCCGCTCCTCGACGAGCTGCGGGCGGCGCTCGACGGGCTCGCGCCGGCGCCGGCGCGGGTGCCCATGCGCTCGACCGTGAGCGGGGAGATCTGCCGCGGCGAGGAGCTCGGCCCGGAGTACTGGGCGCGGAACCTGCGGGATCCGGTGCTGTTCTCGGGCGCCGTGCAGCGGCTCGCGGACGGCGGGCCCACGCTGTTCCTCGAGATGAGCCCGCACCCGATCCTCGCGCCCGCCATCGAGGAAGGGCTGCGCGCGAAGGCGCCCGGGGGCGCGGCGCTCCCGGCGATGCGGCGGGAGCGGGACGAGCGGCGGAGCCTGCTGGAGGCGCTCGGCGCGCTCTACGCGCACGGATACCCGGTGGACTGGAAGCGCCAGCATCCGTCGGGGGGCCGCTGCGTCTCGCTGCCGGCGTACCCTTTCCAGCGAGAGCGCTACTGGATCGACGAGGCCCCCCGGGCGCCGTGGCCCGAGGGGCGCCTCGCGGCGCCGGACGACGGCGACGGCGACGGCGACGGCGACGGCGACGAGCTGCTGCACGCCGTCGCGTGGGAGCGCCACGCGCCGGTGCCGGCGGACGGCGATCGGCGCCGCTCCCACCGTGGCGCCTGGGTCGTGCTCGCGGACCGGACCGGGACCGGCGCCGAGCTCGCGGAGCTCCTGCGAACGCGGGGCGACGCCTGCGTCGTCGCCGTGGCCGGCGAGGTCACTGCGCGCCATGCGCCCGGGCTCTACGAGCTCGACCCGCGAGACCCGATGGCGTTCCGGTTCCTGCTCGAGGACGCGTTCGGCGGCGGCCCGGCGTGCCGGGGCGTCGTGCACCTGTGGAGCCTGGACGCGCAGGGCCCGGACGGCGTCACGCTGGACACGCTGGAGCGGGATCAGCGCCTCGGGACGCTGAGCGCGATGTTCCTCGCGCAGGCGCTCGTGCGCAGGGGGTGGCGCGACGCGCCGAGGCTGTGGCTCGTGACCCGCGGCGCGCAGGCCGTGGAGGAGGCGGCGCCGGTGTCGGTGTCGCAGGCGCCGCTCCTCGGCTTCGGCCGCGTGCTCGCCTCCGAGCACCCGGAGCTCCGGTGCACGCGCGTGGACCTCGACCCGGCGCGCGCGCCGGAGGACGCCGCCTCGCTCGCGCGGGAGCTCGACGCCACGGACGACGAGGATCACATCGCGCTCCGGGCGGGCGAGCGCTACGTCGCGCGGATGGCGCGCAGCGCGCTGCGGGAGCGGCGCGCCGGCGGCGCCGCGCTGCGGCCGGACGGCACGTACCTCATCGTCGGCGGGCTCGGGGGGCTCGGGCTCTCGCTGGCGCGCTGGATGGTGGCCCGGGGCGCTCGCCACCTCGTGCTGGCGGGCCGCAGCGGCGCGTCCGAAGCGGCGCGGCGCGCGATCGACGCGCTCGAGGCGCAGGGCGCGCAGGTCGTCGTGGCCCAGGCGGACGCGTCGCGTCGCGATCACGTCGTCGAGCTCCTCGCGGCGATCGACCGGCGCGCGCCGCCGCTCCGCGGGGTCGTCCACGCGGCCATGGTCATCGCCGACAGCACCGTGATGGAGCAGAGCGCCGAGCGCTTCTGGGAGACCATGGCCCCGAAGATGCACGGCGCGTGGAACCTGCACGAGCTGACCGCGGGCAGGCCGCTCGATTTCTTCGTGATGTACTCGTCGGTGGCCTCGCTGCTCGGCGCGCCGGGCAACGGGAACTACACCGCGGCGAGCGTGTTCCTGGACGCCCTCGCGCATCACCGGCGCGCGCTCGGGCTCCCCGCGCTGAGCATCGACTGGGGCCTCTTCTCCGACGTGGGCATCGCGGTCCGGCAGGCCGACGTCATGGGCCGCGTGGGCGACCGGGGGATGGACAGCCTCACGGAGGAGGAGGGGCTGCGGATGCTGGAGCGCCTGCTCGAGGCGGACATGCCCCAGATCGCGGTCGTCCGGTTCAACGTGCACCGGTGGCTCGAGTCCTACCCGAGCGTCGCGCGGTTGCGCTACTGGGACCGGCTCACGCGCGAGCGCGCCCGAGCGGCGCCGAGGTCGTCGGACATCCTCCGGGTCCGCGAGGCGCTGGAGGGGGAGCCGCCCGAGGAGCGCCGGTTCCGCCTGCAAGGGCACCTGAAGGAGCAGCTCGGCCGCGTGCTCCGCGTGGACGCGGCCGCCATCGGGCCGCTCGAGGTGTTCGCCAGCCTCGGGATGGACTCGCTGATGAGCCTCGAGTTCCGCAACCGCCTCGAGTCCAGCCTGGGGCTCAGCCTCTCGGCGACGCTGCTGTTCACGTACCCGAACATCGCTTCGCTCGCCGAACACCTGCTCACCGAGATCGAGGCGGCCGATGCCCCTGCTCAGGAGGCGACCGAGCGGTCCTTCGCCGGTTCCCTCGGCGATCTCGACGGAAGTGCGTTGCTGAGCCTCCTCGACGAGGAGTTGACGCTGGCCAGCGGGAGGAAATCGGTATGAGCGTGCCGGTGACGGATTACGAGGCTCGTTTGCGGCAAGCGATCGCCACCATCCGGGAGCTCCGAGCCGAGCGAGACGCCCTCGCGCGCGCGAGGGCGGAGCCGATCGCCGTCATCGGCATGGCGTGCCGGCTCCCGGGCGGCGCCTCGACGCCGGAGGCCTACTGGCGGCTGCTCGAGGACGGCGTGGACGCGGTCACGGAGATCCCCGCCGAGCGGTGGCGCCTCGATCCGGCGCCCGACGAGGCCCCGGACCCGCGGGCGCGCGCGGTCCGCTGGGGCGGCTTCCTCCGGGACGTGGATCTGTTCGACGCTCAGTTCTTCGGGATCTCGCCCCGCGAGGCGGAGCGCATGGATCCGCAGCAGCGCCTCCTGCTCGAGGTGGCCTGGGAGGCCCTGGAGCGCGGCGGGCAGGTCCCGGAGCGGCTCGCGGGCTCCAGCACGGGCGTCTTCCTGGGCATCACCACCAACGACTACGCCCACCTGTGCGGCGCGTTCGATCCCGGCGCGCAGGACATCCACACCATGACGGGCAACTTCTTCTCTTTCCCCGCGGGCAGGCTGTCCTACACGCTCGGCCTCCAGGGGCCGAGCCTGACCGTCGACACCGCGTGCTCGTCGTCGCTCGTGGCGATCCACCTCGCCTGCCAGAGCCTGCGGAGCGGCGAGTGCGCGCTCGCCCTCGCGGGCGGGGTCAACCTCCTCCTGTCGCCGGTGATGATGCGGCTCATCGCCACGACCGGGGCGCTCTCGCCGGACGGCCGGTGCAAGGTCTTCGACGCGGAGGCGAGCGGCTTCGTCCGCGGCGAAGGGTGCGGGCTCGTGCTCCTGAAGCGGCTCTCCGACGCGCTGGCCGACGGCGATCCCATCTGCGCCGTCATCCGGGGCTCGGCGGTCAACCAGGACGGCCGCTCCACGGGGATGACCGCTCCCAACGTCCTCTCCCAGCAATCGATGCTGAAGAAGGCCCTGGAGAGCGCCGGGGTGCAGGCCTCGGAGATCGGTTACGTGGAGACGCACGGGACGGGGACCTCGCTCGGCGATCCGATCGAGGTCGAGGCGCTCGCGCAGGTCGTGGGCAAGCCGCGCGCGGGCGAGGCCGGGTGCGTCCTCGGGGCGGTGAAGACGAACATCGGCCACCTCGAGGCGGCCGCCGGCGTGGCGGGGCTGATCAAGGCGGTGCTCGCCCTCCAGCACGGCGCCATCCCGGCCAACCTCCACTTCCGGGCGCTCAACCCGCGCATCCGGCTGGAGGGCACGTCGCTCTCCATCCCCACGCGCAAGCTCGAGTGGAAGGCGGGCGGCGCCGCCCGCCTCGCGGGCGTGAGCGCGTTCGGCCTGAGCGGGACCAACGCGCATACGATCCTGGAGGAGGCGCCGCCGAGCGCCGCCGCCTCCGCGGGGGAGGCGAAGGTCGTCCTCTTGCCCCTCTCGGCGAGGTCCCCGGAGGCGCTCGTCGCGGCGGCGCGGGCGATGCGCGATCTCCTGCGCGAGCCGGTCACCGACGCGTCCCCGCGCCTCGCGGACATCGCCTATACGGCGAGCGTCCGGCGGAGCCACCACAGCCATCGCCTGGCCGTGGTCGGGAGCTCCCGGGAGGAGCTCGCGGCGTCGCTGGACGCCTGCGCCGAGGGGCAGGCGCCTCCGGGGGCGACCCGGAGCGTCGCGGAGCCGGGCGCGCGGGTCCGGGTGGCCTTCGTGTTCTCGGGGCAGGGATCGCAGTGGGCCGGCATGCACCGCGAGCTGTTCGCGGAGGAGCCGAGCTACCGCGCCGCGCTCGAGGCCTGCGACGCGCTCGTGCGGCGCCACGCCGGCTGGTCGCTCCTCGACGAGCTCGAGGCGCCCGAGGCGACCTCGCGCCTCCAGGAGACCGAGGTGGCGCAGCCGGCGCTCCTCGCCGTCCAGGTGGCGATGGCCGAGCTCTGGCGATCCCTGGACGTCCGGCCCGGCGCGGTCATCGGGCACAGCGTCGGCGAGATCGCGGCCGCGCACATCGCGGGCGTCCTGAGCCTGGAGGAAGCCGTCCGGCTGGTGGTGCTGCGCGGGCGCCTGATGCAGCGGACGAAGGGGCTCGGGAAGATGGCGCTGGTCGGCGTGCCCGCCGACGAGGCGGCGCGCCTCCTCGAGGGCGCGGGCGATCGCCTCACCATCGCGGCGGTCAACGATCCGCGCTCGGCCGTGCTGGCGGGCGACGAGGCGGCGCTCGCGGACGTGCTGCGCCGCCTGCGCGGGGAGGGGGTGGATTGCCGCCTGCTCCCGGTGAGCCACGCGTTCCACAGCGCGCAGATGGCGCCGCTGGATCGCGAGCTCGAGGCCGCGCTCTCCGGGCTCTCTCCCCAGAAGGCGGCGCTGCCCCTGTTCAGCACGGTGACCGGCGCGCCGGTCGCGGGGAGCGAGCTCGATCCGGCGTACTGGGCGAGGAACATGAGAGAGCGGGTGCGGTTCGCGGGCGCCGTGGACGCGGCGCTGGCCGCGGGGTACCGGATCTTCCTCGAGGTCGGCCCGCATCCCGTCCTCTCCGGCCACCTCCGGCAGTGCTTCTCCGCGCGGGGGGCGGACGCTCATGCGGTCTTCTCGCTCCGGCGAGAGCTCCCGGCGCGGCGGTGCCTGCTGCAGTCGCTCGGGGCGCTCCACGCGCACGGCCACGCCGTCGCCTGGAAGCGCCTCTATCCGGCCGGAGGGCGCTGCGTCTCGTTGCCGACGTATGCCTGGCAGCGGACGCGGCACTGGATCCAGCGCGAGCGACCGGAGGCGCCGGACGCCCCGGTCGCGCCGCGCGCGTCCGGCGGCGCGCCGGCGGCGGTCGACGTGGGCGCGCCGGCGGCGGTCGCCTTGGTCGAGCGCCTCAGGGCGGCGACGCCCGACGAGCGCCGGCGGGTGCTCGAGGGGTGGCTGAAGACCTCCGCGGCGCAGACGCTGGGGCTGGACGCTCCAGAGAGGATCGCGCCGGGCGCGAGCCTGCTCGACCTCGGGCTCGACTCGCTGATGAGCCTGGAGCTCCGCGACCGGATCGCGCAGGGCCTCGACATCAAGCTGCCGGTCAACCTGCTGCTCGAGCATCCGACCGTCGCGGCGCTCGCCGAGCGCGCGCTGGACGCGCTGAGCTTGCCCGCGCCGCCGGGCGGCGAGCGCGGCCGGCAGGATGGCGGGGCGCGACCGAGGTCGCCGCTCGTCGCGATCCAGCCCGGCGGCGAGGGCTCGCCGTTCTTCTGTGTCCACCCGTTCGGCGGGCCGGTGCTCTGCTACACCGAGCTCGCCCGCCACCTGGGAACGGAGCGGCCCTTCTACGGCCTCCAGGCGATCGGGCTGGACGACGGCGCCGCGCCCGATGAGCGGATCGAGGACATGGCCGCGCGTTATCTCGAGGCCATCCGGTCCGTGAAGCCGGCTGGCCCCTACCTGCTCGGCGGCTGGTCCCTCGGCGGGCTCGTCGCGTTCGAGATGGCGCACCAGCTCGTGCGGTGCGGCGAGCGCGTTGCGCTGCTGGCCATGATCGATGGCTACATCACGATCCCGAGCACCCGTGAGCGCCGGCTGTGGCAGCTCGTCGAGGCCGCGAGGATGGCCCGCCCCGGGATGGCGTACGATGAGCTCCGCCGGCTCGACGAGGGCGAGCTGACGGAGCTCGTCCTCGACGCAGCGCGCGGCGTGGCGCCGGGCTTCGCCGATGCGGTCCAGCGGCTCGGGGCGGCTCACGGGCGGGCCGCGCGCTCCTACACGATGCTCTGTTACGGTGGTCGTGTGGTCTATTTCCGGGCAGCGCAGCAGCCGCCGCCCGGACCCTTCGGTCCGGTGACGGAGCCCTACGGAGCCCTCTATCAGCCCATGGCTGGGATCTCGTCACAGCCGATCGAGATCCATGAAGTCCCGGGATCTCACCACACGATGCTCCGGGAGCCTCACGTCCGGGTCCTGGCAGAGCGGCTCAGGGAGCGCTTGCTGGCCGCGGACGTCTGCCCCCGCTGAGGCGAGCGGGACGGTCAGGCCTGCAGAGGGCAGATCGGAGCACATCGGACGCCGCTGTGAGCCTTCGCCCGGCATCTGCTCGGGTGTGCAGCTGCGCCGCCGTTCCCGGTGTGTCTGCAATGAAACGCTACACGCCCCGAACGAATTACGATAGGAGATCAGGGGGGCAACCTGGGCGGAGCCGCCGCTCTGGTGCCACGGCTGGGTGGTCTCGTTCGAGCGGTCAGCCGGCGTGAGGAGGACAGGGATGGAGAACAGCACGGCGGTAACCTTCTCGTCGGGACGAGTCTGGCTTGACGATGCGAACGGGATTGTGCGGGTCGAGTTCGCGCCAGGAACCCTACAGACGCTCCAGATCGCCCGCGAGGTCATCGCCGGTATCAACTCGACCACCAGCGGCGGGCGCTGGCCGGTGCTCGTCGATCTCACCCACGTGAAGGTGATCGAACGTGACGCCCGGTCCTACTACGGAAGCCCCGAGGCGACGGCGAGCTGGCCTGCTGTGGCGATGCTGGCCGACTCGCCCTTGAGCACGACCATCGCGAACATCTGGCTGGCGGTCTTCAGCGCGATTCACGGCAGGCGCGCCAAACCATACAAGATCTTCTCCGACGAGACGGCCGCGGTCGAGTGGTTGAAAGGGTTCCGCTCGTGAGCGAAGGAGAGCCGTCGATCGACTCTCGCGTTGCCGAGCTTTGCTCGATCCTCCTCGGGGCGACTCCAGCGCTGGGCGAGGCCCCGGGCGAGGCCAGCTTCGACCTGGCGAAGCGCGCCGCCGAGGCGCTGGTGCAGGAGACGCTCGAGCGGCGAGCGAGGGAGGAGCGGCTGGAGCGCCGGCTCAACGACACCATGGTGATGCTCAACTCCATCGTGTCGTTCGACTTCTCGAGGCGGGCGGAGGTCAGCGACCAGGGCGACGCCTGGGACGCGCTCGCGCTCGGCCTGAACATGGTGGCCGAGGAGCTCGCCTCCAGGGTGGTGTCCAAGGAGTACGTCGACAACATCCTCCAGTCGATGAGCGATCTGCTCGTCGTCGTGGACAAGGAGGGCTCCATCACCAGCGTGAACGCCGCGGCGTGCCGCCTGTCGGCCTACTCCGCCGAGGAGCTCGTCGGCGCGCCCGCCAGCCGCATCTTTCCGGGCGCGTTCCCCTGCGTCATGGGCGACGGCGAGAGCAGCATCCTCTTGGAGGAGACGGCGTTCCAGAAGAAGACGGGGGACATCGTCCCTATCTCCCTCTCGACCTCCGTCATCTCCGGCGGCCTCGGGGAGAGCCAGGGGCTCGTCTGCGTCGCGCGCGATCTCACCGAGCGCAAGCGCCTCGAGGAGGAGGAGCGCCAGCGCCTCGAGCAGGTCGTGCAGACCCAGGCGCTCCTGCTCGAGGAGCTCTCGACGCCGCTCATGCCGATCGCGGATCAGATCCTGGCCATGCCGGTGATCGGCTCCGTGGACGATCGCCGCTCGACCCAGATCATGGAGACGCTGCTCAACGGCGTCGTGGCGCGCGAGGCGCGGATCGTCATCATCGATATCACCGGCGTGCGGAAGATCGACGCGCGGGCGGTGCAGGGCATCGTCAACGCCGTGAAGGCGGTGAAGCTCCTCGGCGCCCAGGTGGTGCTGACCGGCATCCGGCCGGAGGTCGCGGTGGCGCTCATGGAGCTCGAGTTCAAGCTCGGCGGCATTTACACGTTCGGCTCGCTGCAGACCGGCATCGGATACGCCATGAAGCAGCTCCAGAAGCCGAAGCCGGCTTGACCTGACAGGCCACGATGCCGCGCCGGCGAGCCCGGCATCGTCCTTGCCCGCGTCGGGCTCGCCGCGCCTCCGGGGAGGCGCGCTCCGAAAGGGGAACACGATGCCCAGGACGTCCCTTCACTTTTCCATCGTCCCGCTCCTCCTGGCCCTTGCCGGCGGCTGCTCCAGCGATGGCCTGCCGCCGTCCGACGCCGGCGGTGCGCCGTCGGAGCAGCCGCCTTCGCCCTCGCCGACATCACCGTCAGCGCCGCTCGGGCCCGAGCAGCAGGCGGAGCTCGGCGCGCTGCTCGAGGAGCGGGAGTCGTCGGCGCGCATGACCGCCGCGGACTTCGCCTCGAAGTACCGCGTCGACTTCGCGTCGGGCCTCTCGTACGCGCCCGCGGACGCCGACAACCTGTCGCTGATCCAGGGCTCCACGTTCCGGCTCGACGACGACGAGCTCGCGAAGCTGTCCGCGAACGGCTTCGTCATCTCGGAGAAGAGGACCTTCCCGACCTTCGTGTACGGCTACGAGAGCATCTACGCGCTCGACCTGCCGCTCTACGTGTCGGCCGACTCCATCCTGTTCGCGGTCCACCGCTCCTACGACGCGATCCTGAAGTTCCTGGAGGGCGCCTCCCTCTCCTCCGAGCTCGGGAAGATGCTCGAGGAGATGCGCGCGCGGCTCGCCGCGGGCGCGGGCGGCGACCTCGGCGCCGAGGCGCGCGCCGACGCGGACCTCTACACGGCCGTGGCGCTCGCGCTCTTGACCGGCGCGCCGGTCGCGCCCGTCGCGGGCGCCGACGCCGCGAAGATCGACGAGCTCGTGGCGGGCGCCAAGGCCCACCAGGGCATGGGGGCGGTGAGCCTCTTCGGCGCCGACCGGCTCATGGACTTCTCCCAGTTCGAGCCGCGCGGCCACTACAACGACTCGCCCGAGCTCCAGCGTTACTTCCGCAGCATGATGTGGCTCGGCCGCGTGGACTTCCGCTTCCTCGAGACCCAGGAGAGCGGCGCGCAGGTCTTCCAACGGCGGCAGCTCGAGGGCGCGTACGCGCTGCGCGCCCTGGCCGAGGAGAAGACCCTCGACCGTTACACGCGCATCGACGACACGATCCAGGCCTTCGTGGGCGAGAGCGACACCATGACGCTCCCCGAGCTCGACGCCCTGCTCGCGGATCTCGGCCTCGACGACGCCGCCGGCCTCGCCGGCGTCCCGGACGACACGATCGTCGCGGTCGTCCAGAAGAAGGGCTACGGGACGCAGCGGATCTCGAGCCATATCATGATCAACGGCCTCGACAAGGGCACGCTGCCCCTGTCGGCGAGCTTCGCGATGCTCGGCCAGCGGTACGTCGTCGACTCGCACGTCTTCTCGAACGTGGTCTACGACCGGGTGCAGGGCGGCACCGTCAAGCGCATGATGCCGAGCCCGCTCGACGTGGGCTTCGCCGCGCTCGGCAACGACCAGGCGGGCCTCCTGCTCGCGCCCGAGCTAGGCCAGTTCCCCTACGCGCCCGACCTGCACATGATGCGCGTGCTCGTCGACGCGCACCCGGCCGATTTCTGGGGCAAGAACCTCTACAACCGCTGGCTCGGCGCGCTGCGCGAGCTGTCGCCGTCGCGGGCGCTCGAAGGCGGCGAGGGGCTGCCCGGGGTGGCGAAGACCGAGGCGTGGGGCCGGCGCCTGCTGAACACGCAGCTCGCCTCCTGGGCCGAGCTCCGGCACGACACGATCCTCTACGCGAAGCAGTCGTACACGGGCGGCACCACGTGCGAGTTCCCGGACGCCTACGTCGACCCGTACCCGGCGTTCTACGCGCGCATCGCCGAGCTGGCCGAGCACGGCGGCAGGATCGTCGAGTCGCTCGATCTGTCCGCCCTTCCCGGCACCGGGGAGGAGCTGCCGGCGTACTTCGCGCGGCTGCACGGCGTCGCGACGACGCTCGGCGAGATGGCGGAGAACCAGCGCGCCGGGCTGCCCCTCACCGAGGAGCACCTCGCCTTCATCAACCAGGCCGTCCGGATCCAGTACGGCTGCGGCTCGCCCGAGAGCGTCGAGGGCTGGTATGCCGATCTCTTCTATCATCCCCTCCTCGGCACGAAGCAGGACCCGACGATCGCCGACGTGCACACCCAGCCGACCGACGAAGTCGGGGCGACGGTCGGCCGCGTGCTGCACGTGGGCACCGGCCTGCCGCGGCTCATGGTCGTCACCGCCGACCCGTGCGGCACGCCGCGCGCCTACGTGGGGCTCGTGTCGTCGTACTTCGAGAGGATCACCGGGAATTTCGAGCGCATGACGGACCAGCGGTGGGCCGGCGAGATCGTGGGGGCGACGCCCGACGACGTCGCCTGGATGAAGGACCTCGTCTCCCGCTGACAGCGCGGTCAGCGCGGTCCCGGGGCCACGCCGGCGCGAGCTGGCCTCCCCGGGAACGTGTGCCGTGGTGTGCCGGCCGGGGCGCCGGTGCGACAGCGCGATCACGGTCTGGCGTGGATGCCCTCGCCGGGGCGCCGCGCGTCGAGGGCGTGCCTCTCGGCGCGCTGTTCGGTTCGCCGCCCACCCCGGAGGTTCCGAACGGGTGGTGCGGTGCTTGCCGCAGGCAGCGCCGCAGAGGATCGAACCGCCAAGGACGCCAAGGACGCCAAATTTGTGAGATTTCTTGGCGTCGTTGGCGCCTTGGCGGTTCCCCCGATACCGCGCTTTCGGCCAAAGTACCGTACTGCCTCCGGACAGCCTCCGGTTTGAATTTCAATTCACCCTGAGATTCCGGACAGCCTCCAGTTTGAATTTCAATTCACCCTGAGGTTCCGGACAGCCGGTACGGACCGGTGGCCTGGGTAACGGTTCAGACCGGGAGCCTGGGTAGCACCCGGACGAACCGGGAGCCTGGGTGACACATGTCGTAGAGGGTCGGCGACGGAGGATCGCTGGTGCCCTGGAAAGAGACATGTTCAGTGGACGAGAGGCTTCAGTTCATCGCGCAGGTCAACGAGTCGGACGAGACGTTCGCGGAGCTGTGCCGACGGTTCGGCATCAGCCGGAAGACGGGGTACAAGTGGGTGGAGCGCTACGAGCAATCCGGACCTCGTGGTCTGGAGGAGCGGCGGCCCGTGGCGCACACGTTCCCGCATGCGACGCCAGCGGCGATCGTCGACGCGCTGGTCGAGCTGCGGAAGGTGCGACCCACCTGGGGTCCGAAGAAGCTGCGCGCCCGGCTGGAGAGCATGGGCCTTGAGGGGCTGCCGGCGACGAGCACCATCGGCGAGCTGCTCAAGAAGCACGGGCTGATCCGACCCCGGCGGCGCCGCGTGGTGATGCCGACGTCAGCGATGCCGTCGACGCTGGCTCCAGCGGAGCAGCCTAATGACACATGGTGCGTCGATTTCAAGGGGCACTTTGCGCTTGGCGACAAGACCCGGTGCCACCCCCTGACGTTGACGGACCAGGCGTCGCGGTACTTGCTCAAGTGCGAGGGGGTGGCGAAGCCGGACGAGGCCTCGGTGCGGCCGCACTTCGAGCGCGCGTTCCGCGAGTTCGGGCTGCCGAACCGTATCCGCTCGGACAACGGCCCGCCGTTCGCCACGCTGGGCATCGGAGGGCTCTCGGCGCTGTCGGTGAGCTGGATCAAGCTCGGCGTGGTTCCCGAGCGCATTGAGCCCGGCAAGCCGCAGCAGAACGGCCGTCACGAGCGCATGCACAAGACGCTGAAGGCGGAGGCGACCTCGCCGCCCGGAGCCACGCTCGCGGCGCAGCAGCGCGTCTTCGACCGCTTCCGGCACGAGTACAATGACCAGCGGCCCCACGAGGCGCTCGGCCAGAGGACGCCGGCTTCGCGCTACACGCCGTCGCGGCGGACGATGCCGAGCAAGCCCTCCTCGCCGGAGTATCCGGACACGATGGCCGTGCGACGCGTGGGGGACATGGGACGGCTGCAGTTCGGTGGCGCGAACACCTTCGTCTCCAAGCTGATCGCCAACGAGCCCGTGGGGCTGCTTCCGATCGCCGACGACGTCTGGGAGCTGTACTACGGGCCGGTTCTGCTCGCGCAGGTCACCCTGAAGAACAAGGAGCTGCAGCTCGCCAAGGCACGGTGACCTGCGCGCACTCACGCCGGAACGTGAGGAGAGGCTCGCGTGTACCGAGACCGCGGGAAGCGGATCGTGTATAGATCCTGGCGGTCCGAGAGAGCGCGGTGAGCGTGTCGCGTCGACGAGGATCCGGCCCCTGTTTCCACTCCTCCCGGAGCAGGGGCCCGTAGCTCAAGGAAGTGTCACCGCGGCTCCCGGTCAGAAGTGTTACCAGGGCTCCGCTCGTACAGCCCCCGGTTTGAATTCCAATTCACCCCTGAGGTTCCGGACAGCCTCCGGTCTGAATTCCAATTCACCCCTGAGGTTCCGGACAGCCTCCGGTTTGAATTCCAATTCACCCCGAGGCTCCGGACAGCCTGAATTTCAATTCACCCCGGCGCCCCCGGACAGCCCCCGGCTCGCGCTGAACGCCTCCCCCGCGCGCGCCGCTCCCCCGCCGCCCCCGCCCGTCCCTCACGCCGCCGCCGCGGCCGACTGGAACGCCCGCGACAGCTCCGTCGGCGACGGGAGCGCCGCGCTCGCGAGCCCGCGCCGCGCCACCGCGAGCCAGCGCATCGGGTCGGCGACCGCGCCGCTCGCGATCGCGGCGAGCAGGCGGCGGCGCATCCAGTCCTTGCGGCGGTAGAAGCTCGTGCCGTGCTCGGCCGTGGGGCGCGGGACGTAGCTCGCCAGCGAGACGTGCGTCTTCTCGTGCAGCAGGAGATCGGTGAGCGCGGTGAACGCGGCCGCGTCGTCCCGCAGGAGCACCGCCGTGAGCAGCGTCCGCACCCGCGATGAGGCGAGGTTCACGCTGATCCCGCTCCCGTCGGTGTGCGCCATCTCGTCGGGGCCGTAGAGATCCTGGTGCACCCAGATCGGCGACGTCGGCAGGTCCGCCGCCTCGGAGATCGCCGCGTCGAGCCGCTCGATGACCGTCATGGCCGCGGCCACGGCGCGGACGCCCGGCACCTCGGCCGCGATCGAGAGGAGCGCGTCGCGCGAGGTGCGGGGCATCGGGCACGGCGCGGCGCTCGCCGCGCGCTGCGGCGCCGCCGCGGCGGCCTCGGCGAGCGGCGGCGAGGCGGCGCCCTCGGTCGCGAGCCGCCGCCAGAACGCCTGCGCGAGCGGCTCGTCGATCGCGAGGTACACGAGCTCCCCCGGCCGCGCGCCGGGCGCCTCCCGCCCGGCGGCCTCGGGCGCCGCGGCGCCGCCGAGCGGCGCCCGGACGGCGCTCCGCGCGTGCCCCGGCGGGGAGGGCGGCGAGGAATCGAGCGGGCGGAGCACGCCGTCCCGGTGCGCCTTGAGCAGCTCGCGCAGCGTGAGCGGCGCGCTCCGGGCGTGGAGCGGGCCGAGGAGCGAGGACAGCGCCGTCCCCGGGGGCCGCGGGCCGGCGTCGACCACGATCGACCGGAAGAGCGGCGCGTCGAGCAGCCCGCTCGCGAAGCGGATGACCTGCTCGGGCGCCGCCACCGTGGGGGTGCGCGCGCTCGGATCGAGCTCGTCCACCGTCTGGGCGGACGCGATCGTGACGCTCTCGCCGAGCAGCGCCGCCTGCACGAGCCGGTCGAGCACCGACGAGAGCCGGTGATCCACCGCGCGCAAGAGCTCGCGGTCGTACAGGGCGTCGCGCAGGACGAAGCGCTCGAACGCGGCGACGAGCGCCGCCTCGACGGCCGTGGACGCGCTCGCCGCGACCGCCGAGCGGCCCTTGTTGAGCGGCACCGCGAGCGGCAGCTCCGCGACCAGCCCGAAGCCGGCCGCCGTGATCGCGCGCGCGAGCTCCCGGTGCAGCCCGAGCTCGGGGCCGGGGAAGGGGTCGATCCGCGCCGCCACCGTGAGCCCCTTCTGGGTGATCGTGAGCTGCGGCTCGACGCCGTCGCCCCGGCCCACGAGGAGCTCGATCGCGCCGCAGAGCTCGCCCGACGGCGGGAGCCGGAGCGGCACCTCGGCGGCGCGGCGGAGGCGCGCCCGCGCCGTGTTGACGAGCGCGCCGTCGACGTAGAGCCGCGCGACGGCCGGGTCGACCAGCCCCACCGCCGCGGCCACCTCGGCGGCGAGCGCCGGCCGCGAGATCGGCTGCGCGAGCGAGAGCCGCACCGAGGTGCCCGTCGTCGACCGGCGCGGCGGCGCGGCGGCGCCCGGGAGGCCGGGCGGCGGCGCGGCCGAGGAGCGGGGCAGGGACAGGAGCGTCCACGAGAAGTCCTCGTAGGGCGGCCCCGCGCCGAGCGGCGCGACGAGCAGCCGGTGCCCGCCCGAGGGCGTCGCCGTGACCACCTCGATCCAGGGCGCGATCTCCAGCGCCGAGAAGAAGCCGATCCCGTGCTCGCCGATCGCGTCGGGCTCGCCCGCCTTGCCGCTCCGGAAGGGGACGAGCAGGTCGGCGAGGAGCTCGGTCCGGCTCATGCCGCGGCCCTGGTCGGCGACCGAGATCTCGCGCCCGTCCTCGGTCGAGCGGACGTCGATGCGGGCGCCGGGGGGCGAGGCGTCGAGCGCGTTCTGGAGCAGCTCGCGGAGCGGGCCGATCCGCGACGACGCCTGCGCGTAGATGGTGCGCGAGAGGATGCGCTGCGCGAGGTCGGGCACCGTGGCCTCGCTGCGGCAGGCGGCGACGATCGCGAGGCGCTCCGCGCTGGTCGCCTGGAGGTAGGCCTCGGCGCGCCCGTGGATCCGCACGAGGAGCAGCTCCGAGAAAAGCCCGTACGAGATCTGGGTCATGGATCGCCTCCGGACGTCCTTTCGCCGGGCCGGAGCGCGGCGCAGGCCGCCCCGTCCACGGGTTCGCCGACGATGAGATCGCGCTCGAGATCGGCCTCGCGCACCCCGGAGGCCCGGTCGAAGGCGGCCCGCAGCGCGTACCGGTCGCACCAGCCCGCGGGCCACCGCACCGCCGCGCTGTCGTCGCGGATGAGCAGGAGCCGGCGCGTGCCGAGGCACGGCAGCGGGCCCGCCGGGCGCCGCGCCGGCGCGCCAGGGGACGGGAGCGCGCCCGGCGCCCGGCGCGCCGCGGCGCTCGCGCCGCCGCCCGCCTGGGGCCGGCCCCGGCAGAGGGTGACCATGGTCGTGTGTGGGCTCACCGCGCGCGCGACGAGCAGCGGCAGCCCGGCGAGATCGCCGCGGCGCCGCGTCAGGGCCGCGAGCGTCTCCGGCGGGTCGAACTCGAGCTCGTCCTCGAGGAGCTCGCGCTCGCCGGGCAGGTGGGGCTGCCACTCGCGCTCGGCCCAGAAGCTCTCGGGCACGAAGAGCCGGTCGGCCACGCTCGGCCCGAGGAACCCGAGCAGCGCCTCGCGCCGCTCGGGGTTCACCATGCAGCGCCCCGGGCCGAGCAGGGCGCCCGCGAGCTCGAGGGCCACCTCGTCCCAGCCCGCGGACTGCAGCATCAGCGCGCTGATCTGCGCGGCCATCTCGGCGAGCCGGTCGCGCGCGCGCCGGCCCTCGCCGCTCTCCGCGGCGATCTGGATGAGCCGCCGGTAGAACGCCGTCGCGGCCGCGGTGAACGCCGGCCCGACCTTGAGCGCGTCGCGCCCCTCGGTCAGCTCCACGGCGGCCGGGAAGTCGATGAGCGCGAGCTCGGCCAGGGCCAGGCACGCCTCGACCTTGACCCCGGCGTGGAAGGTGGCCGCCGAGATGCTCGGGAGCAGCCCCCGCCCGCCGACGTGGAAGCGCGCGACGAGCGCGCCGTCGCGCCCCTCCGCGAGGCGGGCGCGCGCCTCCTCGGCGGTCGAGCCGCTCGCGGCGGCGGGGGGCGGGCCGCTCGCGGCGGCGGGGCGCGGGCCGCTCGCGGCGGCGGGGCGCGGGCCGCTCGCGGCGGCGGGGGGCGAGCCGCTCGCGGCGGCGGGGCGCGGGCCGCTCGCCGCGGGGGGGTCGTCCGCGCCGGCGGCCGGCGCGGCCGCGATGCGCTCTTCGACGAGCCGCCCGCCCGAGATCAGCCGGCCGTCGTTCACGGCCGCGCCGTCGAGCAGCACGAGGGCGCGGCCCGCGGGGAAGAAGTGGAGCGCGTCGCGCAGGTAAGCGCGGACCGCGCCCGCCTCGAGCAGCGACGACGTGACCCGCACGCGCGTGCCGAGCAGCGGCGCGATGCGGCGGACCGAGCACATCAGCGCGGCGGTGAGCTCGGGCGACGCGCGGCCGCGGGCGCGCTCGGGCTCGTCGGGGGCGAGCTCGGGCGCGCCGCCCGCGTCGCCCAGGCTGGGCCAGGCCACGACGCGGATCGCCCACCCCTCGATGCCGTCGCCGGTGGTGAGGTGCAGGCTGAAGCTCTCCGGGTCCGAGAGCCCGAGGCCGAGCACCGAGAAGAACCCGACCCCGAACCGGCCGAGATCGATGCCGGGCCGCTTGTCTGTCGCGAACGGGATGAGCAGCCGTGAGAGGATTGCCCGGAGCCCCATGCCGGCGCCGGTGTCGCTGACGTCGACGCGCCCGTCGATGACGGCGACGTCGACGAGCGGCTGCGGCGCGCGGGCCGCGTCGGCGGCGTTGAGCACGAGCTCGATCAGCGGCCGGAGCGGGTGCCCGAACTGGCGGGAGATCTCCTCGTCGAGGATCTTGATCAGGTAGGCGCGGTCGATGGGGGGCTCGGCGATGTCGCGCTGCCCTGCGCAGAGCGCGTCGAGGGCCGGGCGGTGCAGGCCGATGGCGACGAGCTCGTGCAGCGCGCCCAGAAAGTACAGCCCGGCGTCTCCCTTCGGAGGCGCGGCGCGCCGGCTGCCGCCCCCGTCACCCCCGGCTCCGTAGTGCGCGTGCACGCTCGACTGCTCCCCCTCACGCCCGCCCTCGACATCCCCCTGCGCGAAGTGCGCGCACCCACCGTGCGAATGCGCGCCGAGTGAGCGCCGAGCGGCGAACGATCGGCGGAGCTTTCACCGCCCGTGCCGAGCCGAGCCGTCGGGCGGCGACCGTCCGTCCTTCAGCGCGCGGCCGCCGGGGGCGGCGGGGCCCGCTACCCCGCGGCCCGCCGCTGCGGCGGCGAGCTCGGGGCGCCGCGCTCTTCGCCCTCGTCCGCCTCGCCCTGAGCGTCGCGGCGCTGCGCCGCGCTCTGGGGCAGCGTCGCGCTCTGGGGCAGCGGCGTCGCGCTCTGGGGCAGCGGCGTGGGGCTCTGGGCGGGGTCGGCGAGCTGGGCCAGCTCGGAGAGCCCCAGCGCGCTCCACTTGCCGGGGGGCGGGATCGACATCACCCCGGCGCGCTCGCGCTCCAGGCGCGCGTTCAGCTCGCCGCCGATGAGCAGCGCCAGCGCCAGGAGCCACAGCCAGAACAGGAAGATCGCGACGGTCGCGAGGCTCCCGTAGAACGTGGCGTAGCGGCCGAGCGTGGCGACGTAGAGCGAGAACAGGGTCGACACGGCCGACCAGAGCACCACGGTGAGCACCGCGCCCGGGAAGACCCGGCGCCGCTCGATGTTCGGGCGCTGGATCGAGAGCCTGAAGAACGCGGCCACCATGCAGGTGACGAGCCCGGCCGGGAGGGCGAAGGCGACGATGCGGGCGCCGATCGAGCCCGAGAGCGAGCCGATCAGCACGCCGACGCCGGCGACCACGGGCACCACGGCCAGGCTGGCCATGACGCAGGCCGCCGCGATCGCCCTGCGGACGTACCAGGGGCGCTCGCGCGTGTTGTAGATGGTGTCGAACACGCCCATGGCGGTCGAGAGCCCGGAGGACGTGATCCAGAGGAAGCCGGTGATGCTGATGGGGGCGACCGCCGACGACTGCGAGAGCCGGAAGAGCTCCTCCGAGACGAGGTTCGCGACCTCCGGGGGCGCGGCCGTGAGGAGCGGCTGCACCACGAGGTCCGACCACTCCTTGGTGCGGCTGAGCACGTAGCCGGCGAAGGCGGCGAGGGGGATCAGGCTGAGGAACGCGTCGAAGGCCATCGCGCTCGCGGCCCGCGGCCCGTTGTGCCGGTCCAGGCTGACGATGACGCTCCACACCGCCTTCGCGGCGCGGTGGCGCTCGATGTGTCGCCGGATCGCAGATGGCACGGGCGCAGCGTCGCTCTCCCGGGTGCGGGGCGCAATACCATCCGCCGCGCGGGAGAGGCCCGGCGATCTCGGGACAGCGGCAACTTCCGGCACCGCAGCCGGAGGCGCGGGCCGAGGGCGCAGGGCGCCGGCGTCCGTGCGGGGCAGTCCCACACGCTGGAGCGCGTGACGGGCGCGTGACGACCGCGCGGCGCCTAGGCCTCGGCGTTCCTGTCGGCCGCGAGGAGGCTCTGCACCGCGTAGGGCACCGACTCGACGCCGGCGAGCTCGGCGAGGGCGTAGGCGATGTGCTCGCGGCTCGCGTGCGGCGGGATGCCGACGATCGCCCATGAGCCCCCCTCGCCGCGCTGCAGGTTGCTCCCGCGCTCGACGCGGAGCGCGGCGATAGCCGGGTAGACGGCGACGGTCATCCGCTTCGGCCGGAGGCGGTCCAGCGCGCGCATCGCGAAGGCGATCCGGTCGAACTCGCTGGGATCGCGGTACTCGACGAGCCGCTGCCGATCGATCTCCACGTGGTGGGCATCCCGCTCGCGCACGGGGTGAGCATAGCCCAAGCCGGCGGCGGCGCCGCTCCGGGCCCGCGGCGACCCCGGCGCCGCCGCCGGACGCGACGGCGGGCGGGCGCGCGGAGCCCAGGGCCCGCGGGTGCCGCCGCGCGCCGGCCATGCTACGCGCCGGGGCGCCATGGACAGCCTCCCCCTGCTCGCCGACCACCCGTACGCCTCCTTTCTCGATCAGGTCGAGAAGCCCGCGCGCTACGCGGGCGGCGAGGTCGGCTCGGTCGTGAAGGACTGGGCGTCGGTCGAGGCGCGCGTCTGCCTCGCCTTCCCCGACGTCTACGACATCGGGATGAGCCACCTCGGCTTCAAGATCCTCTACAAGCTCCTGAACGACGACCCGCGCACGCTGGCCGAGCGCTGCTATGCGCCGTGGGTCGACATGGAGGCGCAGCTCGTGGAGCGCGGGCTGCCGCTCGTCTCGCTCGAGTCGGCGCGGCCGCTCCGGGACTTCGACGTGGTGGGCTTCTCCCTGCAGTTCGAGCTCACCTACTCCAACATCCTCACGATGCTGCACCTCGGCGGCGTCCCCCTGCGCGCGAACGACCGCGGCGAGGACGACCCGATCGTCATCGCGGGCGGCCCGACGGCGACCCACCCGGAGCCGATCGCCCCCTTCCTCGACGCCCTCGTCATCGGCGACGGCGAGGAGAAGGCGACCGAGGTCGCCCTCACGTGGACCCGGCTGAAGCGCGAGGGCGTGCCGCGGCGCGAGCGGCTCATCGCGATCGCGCGCCTCGGCGCGGTGTACGTGCCCTCGCTCTACGCGACCCGGCTCGACCCCGACACCGGCCTCGAGGTCGTCGACCGCCCGCTCGTCGACGGCATCCCGTTCCCCGTCGACCGCGCCCTCGTCGACCTGAACCGATACCCGTTCCCGGACGAGAGCCCCACCGGCGGCCCCGAGGCCATCTTCGACCGCATGTCGATCGAGATCGCCCGCGGCTGCACCGAGGGGTGCCGCTTCTGCCAGGCCGGCATGATCTACCGCCCGGTCCGCGAGCGCGATCCCGAGCAGATCGTCGACACCGTGATGCGCGCGGTGCAGAGGTCCGGCCAGGACGAGGTCTCGCTCACGGCGCTGTCGACGGCCGACGTCTCGTGCATCTCGCCGCTCGTCAAGAAGGTCACCGAGCGCCTCACGAAGGAGCGCATCTCGCTCGGCGTCTCGTCGCTGCGCGCCTACGGGCTCGAGCCCGACCTCCTCGACGAGCTCAAGCGCGTGCGCGCCACGGGCCTCACCTTCGCGCCCGAGGCGGGGACCCAGAGGATGCGCGACGTCGTGAACAAGAACGTCACGGAGGAGCAGCTCCTCGAGACGGCCGAGCGCGTGTTCAGCCGCGGCTGGGGCAAGATGAAGCTCTACTTCATGATCGGCCTCCCGACCGAGACCGACGAGGACGTGCGCGGCATCGTCGAGACGGGCGCCCGCGCGGCCGGCGCCGGGCGGAGGGCGGCCGGCAAGGGCAAGCCGGTCGACGTGACCGTCAGCGTCTCGACCCACGTGCCGAAGCCGCACACCCCGTTCCAGTGGGCGGCGATGGACACGCTCGCCGAGGTCGGGCGCAAGCAGCAGCTGCTCAAGGACACGGTGCGGCCGTACCGCGCCGTCACGCTGAAGACGCACGAGGCCCACGCCAGCGTCCTCGAGGGCATCTTCGCCCGCGGCGACCGCCCCCTCGCCGACGTCCTCGAGCGCGCGTGGCGCAGCGGCGCCCGCTTCGACTCGTGGGACGATCAGCTCAAGCTGTCCGTGTGGGAGGAGGCGTTTTCGCATTTCGGCGTCGACCGGGCGAGGTACCTCGGCACCCTCCCGGTGACGGCGCGGCTGCCGTGGGATCACATCGACGTCGGCCTCGAGGAGGGCTTCCTCGCGCGGGAGTACAGGAAGGCGCTCCAGAGCCGCCTCAGCCCGCCGTGCGGCAAGGTCGCCGGCACGTTCGTGCACCACACGAACCTCGAGGACGCCAGCGCCGATACGCGGCGGCTCGTCTGCTACGACTGCGGCGTCGCCTGCGACATGACGCAGATGCGCGAGGAGCGGCTGACCTTCCTCGACCGGCTCGGCGCCCACAAGCGCTCGCTGCCGGTGCTCACCGACGCGGCCGCCTCGCCGCCGGCAGACGCCGCGCCGCCATCCGCCGCCGCCGCCAGCTCGCCCGCCGAGCCGGCGCACCTCGTCGAAGCGGAGTCCCCGCCCGCCGGCGAGGCGGAGCTCCCGCGCGAGAGCGCCGAGGATCCGGCCCGCGCCGAGACCGCGGCGCCCCCGCGCGCGAAGCCGCGCGCGCCTGCGCCGAAGGGGCGCGGCGGCTTCCGTTACCGCTTCCGCTTCGAGAAGACCGGCCCGATGGCGCTGCTCGGCCATCTGGACGTCGTGCGCGAGCTGCCGCGCGTGCTCCGGCGCGTCGGCGCGCCGATGACCTACACCGCGGGCTTCCACCCGAAGCCCGACATGACGTTCTCGCCGGCGCTCTCGCTCGGCGTCATCAGCCTCGACGAGTACGTCGACCTCCGCCTCGAGCGCGAGCTCGACCCGGCCGCGCTCGAGGCGCTCGTCGCCTCGATGTCGGCCGCGAGCCCCCGCGGGCTCGTGTTCCGCGGCGCCGTGAAGCTCGGCCCGGAAGACCCCGCCCTGAGCAAGCTGATCGCCGGCGCGCGCTACGCGCTCGCGTTCGCGCGCTCGGCGATCGGCGCCGACGCCGAGGCGGTCCTCGCGGCCCGCTGCAGCGCCGCCCTCTCGGCCGCGTCGCTCCCGATCCGCCGGGAGATCGAGCGGCTCGCGAAGATGGTCGACGTGCGCCAGTACCTGGTGCGGGCCGAGGTGGGCGGGCCCGACGTGCTCTCGGCGCTCGCGCAAGCGGGGCTCGTCGGCGATCTCGTCGCCCTCGAGGTCGAGGTCGACATCCGCGGCTCGGGGGCGGTGAAATCCTCCGAGGTCGCGGCGGTGATCGCGGGCGAGCCCGGGGAGGCGCCGGGCGCGATCACGCCGCCGCCGCACCGCGCCGTGCGGCTTCAGCTGTTCGGCCGCGCCGCGCCGTCGGGCGCCGCCGCGGGCGAGCGCTTCTCGCTCTTCGACCTCGAGCGGGCGCGCCGCGTCAAATCGGCCCCGGCGCCGGCGCCGTCCCTCGCGCTCGCCGCGGACGCCGAGTGAGCCAGCCCGGGACGGTCGCACCGCAAAGATCCTCCGGGTGACGTCGTCAGCGTCGCCCGCGGAGCGCGCGGGCGATCGCCCGCGGATCGGCTACGCTGCGGTCCGCTTTATGGCAAAAGAGGGTCACGAGACCGAATGCTGCGCCGCGCGCCTCGCCGCGGCGGGAGCGGTTGGTGCGAGCGTCGCCCATGAGCTGCGCAACGCCCTCGCGGTCGCGGAGTCGTCGCTCTACCTGGCGCAGCGCGACCTCGACGATCGGCCTCGCCTGCTGCGCCACCTCGACCGGGTGACGTGCGAGATCCGCAAGGCGCACGAGGTCATCGGCAGCGTCCTCGGGCTGGCGCGCGGCGAGCCGCTGCGGCGCGAGCCGGCGCATGTCGGCAAGCTCATCGAGAGCGCCCGGCACGCGCTGGTCCTGCCCACGGCGGTCCGGTTCGAGGTCGCCGTCGCGCCGGCCGACCTCACGCTCCTGTGCGATCCCATCCTGCTCGAGCGCGTCTTTTCGAACCTCTACCTCAACGCCATCGAGGCGCTCGACAACGCCCCTGGCGGCTCGATCGTCACGCGCGCGTGGCGAGGCGACGAGCGCACGTACCTCGAGGTCGAGGACAACGGCCCCGGCGTCCACCCCTGCGTGGTCGACCACCTCTTCGAGCCGCTCGTGACCGCCAAGGTGAAGGGGACCGGCCTCGGGCTCGCGCTGAGCCGGGTCATCATCGAGGCGCACGGCGGCGACATCACGGCGACGACGGGCCGGTGCAAGGGCACGGCGTTCCGCATGTGGCTGCCGAACCAGTAGCCGGGGGCGCCGGCCGGGCCCGTGGCCGGGAGCGCCGCCTCGCCGGGGCGCGCCGCCCGCGTGCTATCGTCCTCTCATGTCCATGCAGGCCAGGCGCCGTCCGGCGGAACGCGGCCCGTTTCGGCCGGAGCACCTCCGCTCGGGCGATCCGTACGAGCTGTCGAACGGCCACCCCGTGTACTGCGCCCCCACGGGCGGGCGAGGCTCCGGGCCGAACCACCTGGGCAGCTCGGTCGTCGGCTGGGATCCGGCGGTCAAGGAGGCGGGCGTGGACACGGGTTATTCCCTGGGGCCGGGCACGCTCCGGGCGCCGGACGTGGCGGTGGGGAACGTGCCGGACCGGCCCGGCTGGGTGAAGGGGGTACCGGAGCTCGCCATCGAGTACGCCGACGTGGGGCAGGACGAGGAGGAGCTCGCGGAGAAGATCGGCGACCTGCTCGCGGCCGGCACGAAGCTCGTGTGGGTGGTGCGCCTCAACGGTCCACGGCGGGTCGAGGTGCACGAGCCCCGACGGAAGATGCGCGTCGTGCTCCCCGGGCAGCGGCTGAGCGCGCCGGGCATCCTGAAGAACGCGTTCCCGGTCGAGGCGCTCTACGATCGCAGCGAGGCGGAGAAGGCCACGCTGACCAACCTGCTCCAGCGGCGCGGCTACGAGGACCTCGACGCCGTGCTGGCTGCAGGGCGCGAAGAGGGGCGCGAGGAAGGGCGCGAAGAGGGGCGCGAGGAAGGGCGCGAAGAGGGGCGCGAAGAGGGGCGCGAGGAAGGGATCCTCGAGGGCAAGCGCGACGCGCTGCGGCGCGTCCTCGATCGGCGAGGGCTGCGGCTCACGAAGTCGGCGGCGGCGAAGATCGCGTCGTGCAGGAGCGAGCGCGAGCTCGATGGCTGGCTCGACCGCGCCCTCGTCGCGTCGACCACGGCCGAGGTGTTCAGGCGCGCGGCCCGCTGACGCGCCCCGTCGACCCGCGCCCGCGCGCCGCGCCGGCTCAGCCGCGGCCGCGGCCGCGGACGAGCTCGGAGACGGCTTCTCCCAGGCCCTCGAGCGTGAGCGCGAACATCGGGAAGATGCCCTTGATCGCGTCGATGGTCGGGTGGGGGTACGGGCCGATCCCGTCCGGGTTCAGCCACACGGCGCGGTCGAAATGCTCGCGGAGCATCATCAGCCAGGCGACGCCGGGCAGCCGCGCGTCGGCGTCGAGCGAGGCGCCGCCGTAGCCCGACGAGCCGAGCAGCTCGTACGGTGCCATCGACGCGTCCCCGACCATCACGAGCTTGTGCTGCTTGCCGCACTCGCGGAGGAGCTCGCGCACCGGCACGGGCTCCTGCAGCCCCTCGGTCTTGTAGACCTTTTCGTAGACGCAGTTGTGGAAGTAGTAGCTCCTCAGCTCCTTCCAGTGCGTCGCGCGCTTCGCCGCGCTGAACAGCTGCGACACGAGCGCGGCGCTGGGATCCATCGAGCCGCCCACGTCCATCATCAGGATCACGCGCGTGTTCGGCCGGCGCGGGGGCCGCGTGACGATCTCGATCTCGCCCGCGTTCCTGGCCGTCGCGTCGATCGTCGCCTCGACGTCGAGCTCGCGCTCGCCGCCCTCGCGCGCGAAGGCGCGCAGCTTGCGCAGCGCCACCTCGATCTGGCGCACGTCGAGCGTGAGATCGCTGCGGTAAGGCCGGTAGCGGCGCGCGTCGGCGTTCTGCACCGCGCCGCTCCGCCCGCCCGCGGAGCCGCCGACCTGGGTGCCGCTCGGGTTGAACCCGCCGCGGCCGAACGGCGACGTGCCGCCGGTCCCGATCCACCGGTTCCCCCCGTCGTGGCGCTCCCGCTGCTCGCGGAGGCGCTCCTCGAACCGCCGGAGCACCTCCGGGAGGTCGAGCTCCTCGATCATCGCCTTCTCCTCCTCGGAGAGGGCGCGCATCTTGACCGGATCCCGGAGCCACGAGAGGAGCTCCTCCGCGATCGCCTTGGCCTCCACGTGCACGCCGCGGAAGTGCTGGGCGAACGCGAGGTCGAAGTCGTCGAGGTGCGCCTCGGAGTGGACCAGGAGCGCCCGCGCGACGTGGTAGAAGCCGTCGAGCGAGCTCTCGTGGAGGCCCGCGGCGAGCGCGCGCGCGAGGCCGATCGCCTCCTGGGCGCCGACCGGGACCTTGCGGGCCCGGAGCTCGTAGAGGAACTCGACGAACATCGCTACGACCGGTACCGCTTGCCGCCGGCCAGCTGATCGGCCAGGGCCGCGAGGTCCTGCTCCTTCTTGAGCAGCGCGCCGAGGAACGGCAGCGTCTTGTCGAGCTTCACCTCGCTCACGCCCGCCCTGCGCAGCACGGCGATCCAGTCGATGAGCTCGCTCGTCGAGGGCCGCTTCCGGATCCGGGTGTTCTTCCGGATCTCGTAGAAGACCTGCATCGCCTGATCGGCCAGCGCCCGATCGAGCTCGGGGTGGTGGACGCGGACGATGTCCCGCATGAGCTCCGGCTCCGGGAAATCGATGAAGTGGAAGACGCAGCGGCGCAGGAAGGCGTCCGGCAGCTCCTTCTCGTTGTTGCTGGTGATGATCACGACGGGCCGCTCCCGGGCGACGATCTCGTCCCCGGTCTCGGCGACGCGGAAGCGCATCCGATCGAGCTCGTGGAGGAGATCGTTCGGGAACTCGAGATCGGCCTTGTCGACCTCGTCGATGAGGAGCACGACGCGCCTGTCGGCGCTGAACGCCCTCCCGAGGGGGCCGAGCTTGATGTACCGGCGGATGTCGCGCACGTCGCCGTCGCCGAAGCGCGCGTCGTAGAGCCGCTGGACGGTGTCGTAGACGTAGAGCCCGTCCTGGGCCCGCGTGGTGCTCTTGACGTGCCAGGGGATGAGCTCGGCGGACAGGCTCTGCGCGATGGCCTCGGCGAGCAGCGTCTTGCCGGTGCCGGGCTCTCCCTTGACGAGGAGCGGCCGCTCCAGGACCAGCGCGCAGTTGACGGCGGCCTCGAGCGCTTCGTTGGTGAGGTAGCGTTCGGTGCCGCGGAAGCGGCGGAAGTCGGACATACCGAACGATAGCACCCGCCGGCGAGCGCGGCGGGGCGCGCGGGCCGGGCGAAACGTGGAACGACGTGAAACGACGTGGAACGACGTGGTACGTCGTCGAACGAGCGCGCCGGGGTCAGAGCCAGTCGCGCGCGAGGTAGGCTGTCCACGAGGCGGCCCGCTCCCAGAGCGGGCGCCGGGCCCAGTGCGCGGCGGTGATCTCGCGGCAGTGGGCGAGGTCGTCGGCGAACATCCGCTCCATGGCGCCGGCGAACCCGCGGTGCGAGATGACGGCGTTCGCCTCGAGGTTCATGCGGAGCGACTGGCTGTCGAGGTTCGTGGAGCCGACGGTGGACCAGACGCCGTCGATGACCGCGGTCTTGGCGTGCAGGACGCGGCCGCGCCACTCGAGCATGCGGGCGCCGGCGTCGAGGAGGTGGCCGTAGATGGTGCGCGACGCGAGCAGGACCGCGCGCACGTCGGTGGTGCCGGCGACCATGATCCTGACGTCGACGCCGCGGCGCGCGGCGGCGGAGAGCGCGTGGATGACCCGGAGCGGCGGCAGGAAATAGGCGTTGGTGATGAAGATCCGGCGCCGGGCGCGCTCGATGGCGTGCCGGTAGGCGTCGCGGATGCCGTGGCGGTGCCTGCGGCGAGGGAGGTCGTTGCTGATGATCTGGACGGCGGGGTCGGGCCTGCGCTCGGCGTAGCCGTAGCGCTGATCGTCGGTGGGGGCGCCGCCGGCGCGCTGCCAGGTGCGCAGGAAGAAGTACTGGAGCTCGGCCGCGGCGGGGCCCTCGAGCCGGAGGTGGGTGTCGCGCCAGCCGGCGCCGCCGTCCTCCGGGGCGGCGTAGTCGTCGGAGATGTTGAGGCCGCCGGTGAAGGCGACGGAGCCGTCGACGATGAGCGCCTTGCGGTGGTCGCGGCGGGCCACCTTCCCCAAGGGGGCCGAGAGCTCGAGGGGGCGGAAGGCGAGGGGACGGACGCCGGCGCGGCGGAGCCCGTCGCGGAACGACGACGAGACGGACGAGCCCCAGGCATCGAAGAGCACGCTCACCTCGACGCCCGCCGCCGCCCGCTCCATGAGCGCCTCGGCGAAGCGCCGGCCGGTGCGATCGTCCCGCAGGATGTACGTCTCGAGGCAGATCGTGCGCTGGGCCCGGGCGATGGCCTCGAGCATGGCCGGGTAGGTCTGGGCGCCGTCCTTGAGGAGCGCGAGCCGGTGGGCGCCGACGGTCATCTCGGCGAAGGCGGGCGCGGTGGACGCGGGAGGGGGCGAGGACATGCAGCGAGGGGCCGGGCTGCTCGGGCGAGGCGCCGCGATGATAGCGCGGGCGGGCCAGGGATGTGCCACGCGAGCGAAGAGAAATTTAACGCAAAGGCGCAAAGGGCGCAAAGACGCAAAAATGCATGAATATTTGTGCCTTTTTCTTTGCGTCTTTGCGCCTTTGCGCCTTTGCGTTGAACTCTCTCTCTCTCTCTCTCTCTCTCTCTCCGGATCCCTGGTCAGGACTCCTGGTGGGTGGAACTAGCGTGGTGACGAGCGGGCGGGGTGATCGTGTTGAGAGAAGGAGGTCGGCGTGAACAGGAAATGTGGAGTTTGCTTTGATATCCGGTCGATGGTGCCGATAGGCCGGGCGATGCGACGGGCTTATTTGATGAGGAGCGGTTGGACTTGCGCCGTGCGCACGGGCATCATCCAGCGCCTGGCGAGGAGCGCCGCGACTCCACGGTTCGGTCCGGCGGCTCGTGCGGAGGGAGGAGGCGTCACGCGATGGCACCGAGGCGAGCGAAGGAGCGACACGCCGCGGAGGACGAGCTGTCGAGCGCGGGCGGCCGCGCGCACGGATATCCGAGGCCGCAGCTCCGGCGCGCCGGGTGGACCTCCCTGAACGGGACATGGGCGTTCGCGCTCGATCCGCAGGCGAGGTGGAGGAGGCCCGCCGAGGTCGTGTGGGATCGCGTCATCGACGTCCCGTTCTCGCCGGAGACGGAGCAGAGCGGGGTCGGGGAGATGGGGTTTTACTGCGCCTGCTTCTACCGGCGGACGTTCGAGGCGCCCGACCTCCGCGACGGCGAGCGGCTGGTCCTGCACTTCGGCGCCGTCGACTACGAGGCCACCGTCTGGGTGGAAGGGTGCGTGGTCGCGCGCCACGTCGGCGGTTACACGCCGTTCAGCGTCGACATCACCGACGTCCTCGGCGCGAAAGGGGCAAAGGAGATCGTCGTCCGCGCCGAGGACGACCCCTCCGACATGGCGAAGCCGCGCGGCAAGCAGGACTGGCAGCGAGAGCCGCACTCGATCTGGTATCCGCGCACGACCGGGATCTGGCAGACCGTCTGGTTGGAGCGCGTGCCGAGGACGTCGATCGGGGCGGTGCGCTGGGCGTCGAGCCTCACGCGATGGGAGATCGACTGCTACGTGAGGATCGCTGGGGAGCGGCGCGACGACCTGCGCCTCAGGGTTCGGCTCCACAGCGACGACGCGCTGCTCGCCGACGACACGTACGCCATCGTCGCCGGCGAGGCGCACCGGCGCATCGCGCTCTCCGATCCGGGGATCGACGACTTCCGGAACCACCTCCTGTGGAGCCCCGAGTGCCCCATCCTGATCCAGGCCGAGCTCGAGCTCCTCGGCCGGGACGGGGAGGTGCTCGACCGCGTCCGGAGCTACACGGCGCTGCGCTCGATCGCGATCCAGGGCGATCGCGTCGTGCTCAACGGGAGGCCGCTCCCGCTCCGGATGGTGCTGGATCAGGGCTACTGGCCCGGGACCGGGATGACGCCGCCGGACGATCACGCGCTCCGGCGCGACGTGGAGCTCGCGCGAGCCATGGGCTTCAACGGCGTGCGCAAGCACCAGAAGATCGAGGACCCGCGCTATCTCTACTGGGCGGATACGCTCGGCCTGCTGGTCTGGGAGGAGATGCCGAGCGCCTACCGCTTCACCGCGCAGTCGGTCGAGCGCCTCACGCGGGAGTGGACGGACGTGATCGAGCGCGATTACAGCCACCCCTGCGTCATGGCGTGGGTGCCGTTCAATGAGTCCTGGGGCGTGCCGAACCTGCCGGACAACGCCCGGGAGCGCCACTGGGTCGAGGCGCTCTACCACCTCACCAAGACGCTCGACGCGACCCGCCCCGTGGTCGGCAACGACGGCTGGGAGAGCGTCGCGACCGACATCATCGGGATCCACGACTACGACGCCGACGCGGAGCGGATCGCGCGGCGCTACCACGCCGAGGAGGTCCGGCCCCGGCTGTTCCAGCGCGAGCGCCCCGGCGGGCGCCTCCTCGTGCTCGACGGCCACCGCGGGGTGAGCGACCTCCCGATCGTCCTGTCGGAGTTCGGCGGGATCGCGCTCCGGCAGGGCACCCCGGGTATCTGGGGCTATTCGCTCTACAACGACCCGAGGTCGTTCGCCCGGGCCTACGAGAGCCTGCTCGCGGCCGTGCGCTCGGTCGAGCTGCTCAGCGGCTTCTGTTACACGCAGTTCGCCGACACGTACCAGGAGGCGAACGGGCTTCTCTACGCGGATCGAACCCCGAAGTTCCCGCTCCACGAGATCGCCGCCGCGACGCGAGGCCGCGTCGCCGGGTACCCGCAGCCCGACTACCTGGAGCTCCGAGGACGCGAGGGGCCTCGGCAAGAGGGCGTGCTCGATCCCCTGGTCGAGGACGGCGGATAGCCGCGCCGGGGCGCCGGCCGGCCTGGAGCGCTGCCGCGCGTGGGCCGACCCCCCCATCTCGTCCAGCTGCAATGGGGTCTCGGGCCCGTTCCTCGACATGGACACGCCCTCGCCCGGCAATCGCGCGGCGGCTCCGCGCGAGGAGCGCTGACGCCGCGCCGCGGCGCGCTTGCGGGCATGCTCCTTGAATAGCGCTTGTCTGAAGCCCGGGATGCGACCCAGGTGCACACCGAGATGCGAGCGGGAGGGACCGATGAGCGCGAGACCGCAGCCGGACGTGATCTGCTTTTCGCACCTGCGTTTCAGCTTCGTGTTTCAGAGGCCGCAGCACCTGCTCACGCGCTGCGCGCGGCGGCGCCGGGTCTTCTTCTTCGAAGAGCCGGTGTTCGACGGCGCGCCCGCGCGCCTCGAGGAGACGGCGACCCAGCACCAGGGCCTCTGCGTCGCGACTCCGCACCTCCCCCCCGGCGCCGCGCCGCCCCGGGCCTCCGCCATGCAACGCGAGCTCCTCGACGGCATGATGAAGCGCCACGCGATCAGCGACTGCGTGCTCTGGTATTACACGCCGGTGGCGCTCTCGTTCTCTCGGCACCTCGCGCCCGCGGCGATCGTGTACGATTGCATGGATGAGCTCTCGGCGTTCGCCGGGGCGCCCCCGGCGCTCAAGGAGCGCGAGGCGGAGCTCCTGCGCCGCGCCGATCTCGTCTTCGCCGGCGGCGCGAGCCTCTACGAGGCGAAGCGCGCGCTGCACCCGAGCGTGCACGCGTTCCCGAGCAGCGTCGACGTCGCGCACTTCGCCCGCGCGCGGGCCGCCTCCCGCGCGGATCCCGAGGACCAGGCCGCGATCCCGAGGCCGCGCCTGGGCTTCTTCGGCGTCCTCGACGAGCGCATGGACCTCGATCTCCTCGCCGCCGTGGCCGCGCTGCGGCCGGCCTGGCAGATCGTGCTGGTGGGGCCCGTGGCCAAGATCGATCCGGCGACGCTGCCCCGCGCGCCGAACATCCATGTCCTGGGGCAGAAGCGGTATGAAGACCTGCCCGCGTACCTCGGGGGCTGGGACGTGGCGCTCCTGCCCTTCGCCCGGAACGAGGCCACGCGGTTCATCAGCCCCACGAAGACGCCGGAGTACCTGGCCGGCGGCAGGCCCGTCGTCTCGACGTCGATCCGCGACGTGGTGCACCCCTACGGCGAGCTCGGGCTGGTGCGCATCGCGGACGCGCCCCGCGACTTCGTGGCCGCCGTGGAGGCGGCCGTCGCCGAGGAGCGCGGCGCGCTGCTCGCGCGCGTGGACGACCTCCTCGGGCAGCGCTCGTGGGACGCCACCTGGGCCAGGATGGAGCGGCTCCTCGAGGGCGCCCTGGAGCGCCGCGGCCGGGCCGCGGCGGCGAGGTGAGCCATGTTCGATTACCTCATCGTCGGCGCCGGCTTCGCCGGGTGCGTCCTCGCCGAGCGGCTCGCCCGCGGCGCGGGGAAGAAGGTGCTCCTCTGCGACGCGCGCATGCACATCGGCGGGAATGCGTACGACCATTACGACGCCGCCGGCATCCTCGTGCACAGGTACGGGCCGCACATCTTCCACACGAACTCGCGGGAGGTCTTCGATTACCTGTCGCAGTTCACCGAGTGGCGCCCTTACCAGCACCGCGTGCGCGCCTGGGTCGACGGTCAGCTCCTGCCGATCCCGATCAACCTCGACACGATCAACGGCCTCTACGGCCTGAGCCTCAACGCGCTGGAGGTCGAGGGCTTCCTCGCCTCGAGGGCCGAGCGGCGCGAGCGCATCCGCACCTCGGAGGACGTGATCGTCAGCAAGGTGGGGCGCGAGCTCTACGAGAAGTTCTTCCGCAGCTACACGCGCAAGCAATGGGGGCTCGACCCGTCGGAGCTCGACGCCTCGGTGACGGCGCGCGTCCCGGTGCGAACGAACCGGGACGACCGCTACTTCGCCGACACCTACCAGGCGATGCCGCTCCACGGGTTCACGCGGATGTTCGAGCGGATGGTCGACCACCCGGGCATCAAGATCCTGCTCAACACCGATTACCGCGAGATCTGCGCTGTCATCCCGCACCGCGAGGTCATCTATACGGGCCCGGTCGACGCCTATTTCGATTACCGCTTCGGGAAGCTGCCCTACCGCTCGCTCGAATTCAAGTTCGAGACCAAGGACCAGGAGGTGTACCAGGCGGCGCCGGTCATCAACTACCCGAACGAGTACAGCTACACCCGGGTCACCGAGTTCAAGTACCTCACCGGCCAGGCGCACCCGAGGACCACGATCGTCTACGAGTTCCCGAAGGGCGACGGCGACCCGTACTACCCCGTGCCGCGGCCGGAGAACGCGGCGCTCTACCGGAAGTACGAGGAGCTCGCCCGGTCGACGCGCGGCGTCCACTTCGCCGGCCGGCTCGGCACGTACCGCTACTACAACATGGATCAGGTCGTCGCCCAGGCCCTCACCCTCTACGCGAAGCTGACGGGCGCGCCTGGCACTCGGCCCCTCGCGGAGGCGGCGTGATCGGGCCGGCCGGCGAGGGCGGCGAGCCGGCGATCGAGCTCTGGGGCGGCGTCGAGTGCACGGTGAACCGCGTCCGCGACGCGTACCACGATCAGCTCGTTTGGAGCGGCCACGCGCGCCGGCTCGACGACCTCGACCGCTTCGCCGAGCTCGGGATCCGGGCGCTGCGGTACCCCGTGCTCTGGGAGCGCACGGCGCCGGACGGCCGCGCGCGCTTCGCGTGGGCCGACGCGCGCCTCGGGAGGCTGCGCGACCTCGGCGTGCGGCCGATCGTGGGGCTCGTCCACCACGGCAGCGGGCCGCCCCGGACGAGCCTCCTCGACCCGAGCTTCGTCGAGGGGCTCGCGCGCTTCGCCCGCGCGGTGGCCGAGCGCTACCCGTGGATCGAGGACTACACGCCGGTGAACGAGCCGCTCACCACGGCGCGCTTCTCCGGCCTCTATGGCCACTGGTACCCGCACGGGCAGGATGGCCGCGCCTTCCTCCGCGCGCTCCTCACGCAGTGCCGCGCGATCGCCGCGGCCATGCGCGCCGTCCGCGAGATCAACCCGCGCGCGCGCCTCGTGCAGACAGAGGATCTCGGGCGGACGTTCAGCACGCCGCTGCTCGCGTACCAGGCGCAGCACGAGAATCACCGCAGGTGGTTGAGCTTCGATTTGCTCACGGGGCGAGTGGACCGGGATCACCCGCTCTATCCCCAGCTCCTCGAGTGGGGCGTGTCCGAAGGCGAGCTCGAGGCGCTCGTCGCGTCGCCGTGTCCGCCGGACATCCTCGGCGTCAATTACTACATCACGAGCGAGCGGTTCATCGACGAGCGCCTCGAGCGCTACCCGCCGGGGGCGCACGGCGGCAACGGCCGGCACGCCTACGCCGACGTCGAGGCCGTCCGCGTGCTCGCCGGGGGCGTGGGCGGGCATCTCCCGCGCCTCCTGGAGGTCTGGGAGCGTTACCGGCGGCCTGTCGCGATCACGGAGGCGCACCTGGGCGGCTCGCGCGAGGAGCAGCTCCGCTGGCTGGCCGAGGCGCACCGCGCGGCGGTGGCCGCGCGCGCGGCGGGCGCGGACGTGCGGGCGATGACCGTGTGGGCGCTGCTCGGCTCGTTCGACTGGGACAGCCTCGTGATGAGCGCGCGCGGGCGCTACGAGCCGGGCATCTTCGACGTCCGCGGCGAGGCGCCGCGTCCGACCGCGCTCGCCGGGCTCGTCCGAGCGCTCGCGCGCGGCGAGCCCTTCTTCCACCCGGTGCTCTCGGCGCCGGGGTGGTGGCGCCGCCCGGAGCGGCTGCTCTATCCGGCGGTCAGCGTGGAGGAGCGCGACGGCGCGGGGAGCGTCGAGCCGTCCGGCGGCCCGACGGCGCAGCCCGAGGGGCCGCCGATCGTGATCGCCGGCGCCGCGGGCATGCTCGGCAGGGCGTTTGCGCGCCTGTGCGCCCGCCGAGGGCTTCCGCACCGCGTGCTGCGCCGCGCCGAGATGGACATCGCCGATCCCGCGTCGGTCGAGCGCGCCCTCGAGCGCCACGCGCCGTGGGCGGTCGTCAACACCGCGGGCTATGAGCGCGTGGACGACGCGGAGCTCGAGCCTGACCGCTGCGCGCGCGAGAACGCCTCCGGGCCTGCGGTGCTCGCGGCGGCGTGCCGCGAGCGCGGCATCCGGCTCGTCACGTTCTCCTCCGATCAGGTCTTCGACGGCACGGGCACGACACCCTATGTGGAGACCGACTCGGCGCGGCCGCTCAGCGCGTACGGGCGGAGCAAGGCCGCTGCCGAGCGACAGGTGCTCTCGATCCTCCCGACGGCGCTGGTGGTGCGCACGGCGGCCTTCATCGACCCGTGGGACGAGGCCCATTTCATCGCCGCCGCCCTGCGCGCGTTTCGTGACGGCCGCCCCTTCAGCGCGGCCGAGGACCTGATCGTGACGCCGACCTACACACCCGATCTCGTCGACGCGACCCTCGATCTCCTGATCGACGGCGAGGGCGGCCTCTGGCATCTGTCGAACCGCGACGCGGTGACGTGGGCCGAGCTCGCCGCGCGGAGCGCCGCGCTGGCGCGCCTTCCCGCGGCGCTCCTCGTCCGCTGCCCGGGCAGCGCGCTCGGCTTCGTCGCGCCGCGCCCGCGGTACAGCGCGCTGGGCAGCCGGCGGGGGCTCCTGCTCCCCGCGCTCGACGATGCGCTCGCGCGATACCTCTCGACCGCGGCCGAGCCCCAGATCGGCCGCCAGGCCGCTTGAGCCGGGACGAAAGCTCGGGCTCCCGCCGTCGGTGACAGGCGCCGTGGGTCGTCGGGCGAAAGCGGAACCGTGTCCGCGACCACCTTGGGTCGGATAGTGAGGAGCCGGCAGTGGCTCTCCGCGTTCTCCCGTGCGGTGAGCGCGTGTCCAGGGCTCGTCGGCCATCGATCGGTGCGAGGCGTCACGGATGAGCTTGCCTTGCGGCCTCGATCGCCTTCAGCGCTCGTGTGCCCGGGCGTCTGGTGTCGACAGATGACTCTCTGTTTCATTGGCGCGGCATCTGTCGAGGGCGTCAGCACGTCTGCTCCACCGGAGGAAAAGTGGAGCGGCCCGGTGGCATTGCTTGCTCCCACCTTCGCCGGCGCCTAGCCTAGAACGCAGACGTAACCACGAAATTTCGAGGAAACGCCATGATGCCGATGATGAGCATGCCGATGACGGGGTCGACGGGGATGATGCCTCAGATGATGGGGATGATGCCTCAGATGATGATGCCCCAGATGATGGGGATGATGCCCCAGATGATGATGCCTCAGATGATGGGGATGATGCCTCAGATGATGATGCCCCAGATGATGATGCCTCAGATGATGGGGATGATGCCTCAGATGATGGGGATGATGCCCCAGATGATGATGCCTCAGATGATGGGTCAGATGCCGATGATGGCGCGGATGACCTGTGAGATGGATAAGGAGGGGATGGTTTGCAAGGTGATGCCCATGGATGGCATGAACATGGACATGCTGCGCCAGCGCTGTGATGCCATGATGAAGATGATGGGCATGGGCATGCCGATGATGCTGATGTGCGGCAACATGCCGATGATGATGTGCATGGGCACCGGCATGAGCATGGGCTCTGGCGCGAGCGGCACGAGCAACATGGGCGGCTCGAACGTCGCCAGCATGAACCGATGATCGCGCGCCCCTGGCGCAGCGCCTGACGCTCTCCGGCGCCGGGCAAGCACGAACCGATGGACAGGACGCCAGGAGCGCCAGGAGATCCTTCGTCTCCCGGCGCTCCTGGCCCCCTGGCGGCTCGCTCTGGTCAGCCGGTCTTTTCGACGTACGTCATCACCAGGTACATGATGACTTCCTGCTTGGTGGGGTTCCTGTACTGGTGGGGCACGTCGGCCTCGAACAGGATCGCGTCGCCCGTCGCGAGCAGATGGCGCTCGGCGCCGACGATCATCTCCAGCGTTCCCGCCGTCACCACGAGGTTCTCGAGCGTGCCCGGCGGGTGCGGATCCGCTTGCTCGGTGGCGAGGGGAGCGAGCTTGAGCTCGTAGAACTCGACGGTCCTCGGCACGTCGAACGGGAACAGCGCGCGCGAGGTGAACGAGCCGTCGTGCGACGTGAGCACCTTGGCGCGCGCGGCCGGGATGAGCGCCGTGCCGCCGATCGACTGGTCGCTGATCAGCGCCGAGAACGGCACGCCCAGCGCCCGGGCGATCTTCCAGAGCACGTTGATCGTCGGCGTGCTCTGGCCGAGCTCGATCTGGCTGAGCATCGCCCGGCTCACGCTCGACGCCTTCGCCAGCCGCTCGAGGGAGAGCCCGCGCTTGGTCCGGAGGCGGCGCAGGTTGGCGCCGACGATGCCGGTGAGCGCCGAGGACGAGTCCTGCGGGGCCATCTCGTAGCCCCAGGCCTCGTCGGACGTCTCGTCCACGTCCCGCTGCGGCGGCTCCTTCGGCGCCCCGTTCCCCTTCGCGCGGCTCGCGTTGGCGCTCGCGAGGTCGGCGGCGTCGTCCGGCCGGCGATGCGAGCGCGGCTCGGCGAGCGGTGAGGTGCTCTCCGCACGCTCGGCGGGCGCTTCAACCCCGTTCTTGAAGCCCGTCCCGGACGACGAGGCTTCGAACCGCTCGCCGGCGATCAGCCCTAGGGGGGCGCGCGGCGTGTTCTGGCGGACCGATTTCATCGCAGCTGCCAGACCGGCATCCACGTCCACACGGGGAACCACCAGAGGGCGACCGGCATGGTCAACGAGCTACCCGACGCCATCGTGTCGTTCTCGAGCGCGCGTTCGCTCCGAGCCACCCGCCGCTGTTGCCGGTACTCTTCCAAGTCGATCACTTGAGCACTCTGGGGGCGCATCCGACTTACCTCCAACCCGTAGACCTATCATCCGTTATAACGGATTGTTTGTCAAGGGACAGCTCGGTCATGACGCGCCGATGACGGTACGGTGCGTCATGGTGATGACGCCATCGGGCAATCTCATCCGTAGCCTGCCGTGTCGGCGAAGAAGCCGCGAATTCAGCGACTATTTACGTTGTTTCTGTAAAATTTCCTGAGGCGCCGCCCGGTTCGATGGGTCGTTCATGATGCGGTGCGCTGTATTTGCAGAGGCGGCAAAATGATGCGCCTCCGAAATAGTGGACGGCGCAACGAGCGCGCCCGCGATCGTCCGTCCTCCCGGGGGGCGGCTGTCGGAGGCGATGCGGGGTGGCCTGGCGTGTCTGTGCCTCTCCGCGGTTGTCCGTTGCTGTATCTCCGCACGGATGCGCCGCTCGGCCCGGTGCGTTCCAGGAACATTCAGGGCGCGCCGTCCTCTGTTCCCCACGTCGCAGCGCGGTTGCGGAGCCGGGGCGCTTCGCGGCTCACGAGCGCACATCGCGACGGCACGAACACACAAGGAGGCAGCCATGGCGGGCGTCGACGTGGGCGGTGGCGAGAGGCGGGCGAGGAACAGCGATATCAACATGATTCCGTTCATCGATCTCCTGATGGTGACCATCGCCTTTCTCCTGATCACCGCCGTGTGGGTCTCGAGCTCGCGTCTCAAGACCAGCGCAGAGGCCCCTGCCGCCGCCGGGTGCGGCGAGGAGTGCCAGAAGGAGCCTCTCAAGACGATGCACGTCCACGTCGGCGAGGACAGGTTCAACCTCGTGTGGAAGCAGGGGGCGACCGTCCTGAGCGAGGTGAGCGTCCCCAAGCATGCTGTCGAGATCGGCGCGGCGGGGGTCAGCGCGATCCGTTATCGAGAGCTCAGCGACGCCATCCAGCGCGAGTGGGAGCGGGGCGGCGAGCACCGCGCCCCGAGCGACCGCCGCGCCGATCAGGCCGTGCTCCACAGCGACGACAAGACGCCGTTCCGCGAGCTCGTCGCCGTGCTCGACGCCATCAACGCCCCGCGCCGCACGGTCCTCCTCGACGACGGCCGCAGCGTCGAGATGCCCGCGTTCCTCGCCACCTTCTCCGCGCGCTGACCTCCACCGTAGGCCCCCGGCGAGGGTGTCCTCGGCGCGGGGCGGGCAAGTGGCGCTACGCCGTGAACTCCGTCGTGAGCGCCACCCAGTTCGAGGGCGGCCGCACCGCGTAGCTCAGCGCCAGCACCTCGATCAGCACCACCCGGTAGATCGCGTGGACGTCGTCGACGTCGACCTCGTGCGCGTTCGCCTCGAGGGCCGCGTCGAGGTGCTCCTGCACGAACGCGAGGACGTCGGGCTGCTCCATCGCGATCACGTCGTCCGAGTCGACCGCCTCCGCGGGGTCGTGGAGGCGGATCTGCTCGTCCAGGTTCAGCGACTCCTCGACGCCGGTGAGCGCCGTCTCGGTGACCTCCTCGAGGTCCTGCCCGAACAGCTCGTCGAAGGCGAGCCAGATCGCCAGCGTCAGGAAGTAGCCGAGGGCGAGCGCCGTCTCGTCGAGCGGGCCGGAGAGCACCGAGGAGATCCGGTCGGCCAGCGCGGGCTGCGTCTGCTCGAAGCGCGTGAACGCGTCGTCGAGCTGCTTGCGCGAGTCGTCGTCATCCTCGGCGAGCTGATCCTCGATCTCGGACAGGACGCGCGCAGGCACCTGAGCGTACGAGGGGACGGGGCGAATGGCTGCGCGGCGTACCCACACGCGGACAACCTAGCACACGATGGCGCGGCTCATGGAGCGAGGAGCCGGATGCTCGACGCCGGAACCCACCCCTCCGCCGCGCCCCAGCGGACCTCCGCCAGCCCGCCCGATCTCCTGCCGACCTCGACCGACGCTCCCTCCGGGATCGGGCTCTGCGCCGCGGCGGCCAGCGCGCGCCCGCCCTCGTCGAGCAGCCGCACCTCGGGCACGACCACGACGCCCGCCCGGGTCGTGAGGCGGAGGTGCCGCGCCGCATAGGTGAGCGGCACCAGCGCGAGCAGCGCGACGAGCGCGGTCGGCGCGAGGACGCTGCCCGCGACGTGCGCGGGGCCGGCCGGGCGGCGCCGCAGGACCACGCCCAGCGAGAGCAGGAGCGACGCGAGGAGCGCGGCCGCCGCCCAGGTGCGCTCCGAGGCGAGGCCGACGACGACCCGGTCGAGCGTGGGGCGCGCGTCGACCGCGTCCGCGGCCCGGCGCGAGCGCCGGCGGGTGATCTCGGCGCGCACGAGGTCGAGCGCGCGATCCGCGTCCGCGTCGCCCGGGCGGAGCCGCAGCGCCTCCTCGAAGGCGGCCGCCGCCCGGCCCAGATCGCCGGGGCGATCGGCGCCCTCGCGGACGCGCGTGACGTAGGCGAGGCCGCGGTTGTAGCTCGCGTCCGGGTGCACGAAGCCGCGGTCGGCGAGCAGCTCGAACGTGTCGATCGCCGCGCCGTACTCCCCGCGGCCGAGCGCCGCCGTGCCCTGCTGGAACAGCGCCTCGGGCGGCTCCGCCGGCTGCGCGCGCGCGGGCAGCGCCGACGCGAGGCACGCGGCGAGGACGAGCGCGGCCGCGAGGGGGCGCCTCGTTCGGCGGCTCACGTCGGCTTCCATCGGGCGAGCTCGGTGAGGACGGCGCGGCCCTCCTCGACGAGCGCCGCGGCGGCCGCCGCGCCGGCGCTGCCGCCGCGCGCGGCCGGCTCGAACCGGATCGCCTCGCACGCGGCCAGCGCCTCGCAGGCGCGCGCCGAGAGCGCGTCGGGGACGCCGCGCTCGCCGAGCTCGCCCGGCAGCGCCGCCAGCAGGACGCCGCGCGAGCGGAGGCCCGTCGCGGACTCGATCGCCCGGTGCACGGCGCGCTCGATCGCCGCGGCCGTCGCCCCGAGGTCGCCCTGCGCGGCGGCCTCCTCCGCCTCGCGCAGCGCGACCTCCGCGAGCCGGGCGGGCGAGGTGGCGCCCGCCGCGCGGCGCTCGCGCGCCCGGCGCGCGAGGCGAGCGCCCGCGCCGAACAGCGTGACGGCCAGCGGCGGCGCGGCCAGGAGCAGCCAGAACGGCGCCCCGTCGAGGGGCAGCGTCGCGGGCGGGGAGTACGGGCCGAGCGACGCGCGCAGCCCGGGCATCCCGGCGAACGGCTCGGCGCGGCCGGCGGCGCCGTCCGCGGCGCCGGCCGCCCTGGACGACGGCGAGGACGCCGCCGGCGGCGCGACGGGGGTCACCCGGATGACGCCGAGCTCGGCGCTCTCGACCACGTAGCGCTTCTGCGCCGGATTCCAGTAGGGGAGCTCGATCTTCCCGAGATCCACGGCGCCGCTCTCCTGGATGCGGACGACGTAGCCGAACGACCGGAAGCCGCCGATCGCGCCGCCGCGCGGCTCGATCGACTCGCGCTTCTCCGGATCGAGCCACTCGAGGCCGGTCCGCTCCGGCACCCGGAGCGACTGCGGGAAGTTGCCGGTGCCCGCGACCTGCACGGTGACGGCCACCGAGCCGCCCTGCTCGATCTGGCGCGGCTGCACCGTCGCCTTGAGCGTGAACTGGCCGACGTCGCCGAGGACGTAGCCGGACGGGCGGCCGGCGAGCGGCGGCTCCGTGACGCGGACGACCACGTCGTTCGACTCGCGCAGCACGCGCGCGCCGATCCGCCGCCCCGTGATGCGCGCCTGCATGCTGCCGGCGTGCAGCTCGCCCGCCTTCAGCGGGAACAGCGCGAGCTTGTCGACGAGGCGGACCGCGTACCGGTGCCCGCCGACCCGCGTGTACACCGGCCGCTCGTGGCGCGGGTCCTCGAGGAGCGGGTGGCGGAGGAAGTCCGCGGCGGGCGCGGCGCGGGGCTCGCTCATCTCCGCGTTCTCGCGGAAGTAGAGGTAGAACGAGACGGTGACCTGCTCGCCGACCACGGCGGTCGTCTTGTCGGGGATGGCGCGGAGGAACACGATCGGGTCGGGCTCGCTCGGCATCGCGAGCTCCGGCGCCTGGTCCTCGGGCTCGTCCTCGACCGCGTCGTCGTCGTCCAGGAGGCTGCCCGGGCCGCCGAACGGCCAGGGAAAGCCCGGCATCGGGCCGCCGGGCAACAGGAACGGGTTGTTCGGCCGGCGCGGCCGCCCGCTCGCGGGCACGACCTTGATCAGGATCGGCGCCGCCGTCAGGCGCTTGCCGTTCCACGCGATCGTCGGCCCCGGGATCGTGTAGCGGCCGGGCTTGTCCGCGACGATCTGCCACGTCGCGCTGATCCCGAGCTGCGTGGTCATGACGCCGCCGCTCAGCTGCGTCTTCATCTGCGTCCCGATGCTCGGGCCGGAGACGATGGAGAGGTCGGGCGGGACGCGCAGCTCGGGGTCGGACGGCATGCCGCCGCCGCGCTCGATGAGCGCCTTGACCTCGACCGTGAACGGCTCGCCGACCTCGACCTCGGTGGAGCTCGCGCGCGACGAGAGCTCCGGCTGCTGGGCGCGCGCGCGGAGCGGGGCGAGCAGCGCGAGCAGCGCGAAGAGCAGCGCCGTCGCGAGCGGCGCGAGGCGCGGGGCGGCGAGCGCGAGCGGGGCAGGGAAGCGCGCGGCCAGCGCGAGCGGGGCGGGGGAGCGCGGCGGGCGCGTCACTTGTCCTCCATCGCGCGGCCGCGGCGCATCCCGGCCCTGCTCTTCGCTTCCTGCTCCTGGTACGTCGGCGCCTCCTCGAGCTGGTCGAGGATGCGATCGTCCTGCCGCCCGGTGGGCGGCTGCTCCTGGGGCTGCTCGCGCGGCGGCTCGGGCTGATCCTGCGGGCCCGCGTCGGGCGGCTGATCCTGCGGGCCGGCGTCCGGGCTCTGGTCCTGGTCGCCGCCGTCGTCGCCCGCGTCCTGGTCGCCGCCGTCGTCGCCCGCGTCCTGGTCGCCGCCGTCGTCGCCCGCGTCCTGGTCGCCGCCGTCGTCGCCCGCGTCGGGCTCGGCGTCCGGCGGCGCGTCGGGCTCGGCGTCCGGCTCGGCGTCCGGCGGCGCGGCGTCCTGCTGCTCCTGGATCCGTCGCAGGGCGATGGCCCGGTTCCAGGCCGCGTCCCGGCCGACGCCGTCGCCCCCCGCCTCCTCGAAGATGCCGGGGATGATGGCGAGCGCCTGGTCGTAATACGTCACGGCGTCCTCGTACTTGCGCCGCAAGAACTCGAGGTTGCCCGCGAGGTAGCGGGCGCGCGCCCGCAGGTCGGCCGGCACGCTCGGGTCGGCGCCGATCGCCTTCACCAGGATCAGCGCGCAGTCGATCTCGATCCCGCGCAGCGCGTCGTTCTGCTCCTGCTCCGGCCCGCCGTCCGCGAGCTCCTCGTCGCCGAACCGGTGGCCGTAGCGCTCGGCCAGGTGGAACAGCGTCAGCCCGAGATCGAACGAGCCGTTCGGCTTCTGGCGCACGGCGTCGGGCAGCCCGATGCCGGCGTCGGTGCACGGGCCCGTCCCCAGGTAGCTCGCGAGCGCCTGCTCGGCCGACTCGAAGTTGCCCGCGTCGAGCTCGCGGATCGCCTGATCGACCGCGGGCGCGTTCCGCTCGAACGGGGACGTCGGATCCCACCCGCTGCAGCCCGTCGCCGCCGAGAACGCGGCGCCGGTGAGGCACGCGGCGGCGAGCCCGATCGCGATGAAGCGCCCGTGGCGCGCGAAGAACCCGGAGAGCGCCGCCCGCCGGCGATCCCGGCGCGGCGCATCGGCCCGCTTGCGATCACGACGCGGCATGCTGCCCTCCCGCGCTGCCCTCCGCCGCCGTCCCCGCCGCGGCGCCGCCCGGGCGCGCCTTCAGCAGCGCGGCGCGCTTCGGCGCGACCTCGGGCCGCGTCGCGACGAAGCGCCGGCGCGGCGCGTCCTTGAGGAACACCTCGGCGATGAGGAGCAGGATCGCGAGGCCGAGGGGGTAGAAGTAGACGTCCGCGTAGACCGTCTCGACCCGCTCCGAGAACTCGCTCTTCATCTGCCGCCTGAGCTCCGCGGCGATCGTCTCGATGCCCGTGGTCCCCTTCTCCGCGCGGATGATCTGCCCTCCCGGCGTGGCCTGCGCGATCGACGCGAGCTGCTGCTCGCCCGACAGCGACAGCTCGGTCGTGAGCGGCTTGCCCTGGCGATCGGTCCGCCACCCGACGATGCGGCCGTCCGGGCCGATCTCCGGGAGCGGCTCCGGCGTGCGCCCGCCGATCTGCACGACGTGGATCGTCGTGCCCTGGGCGCCGATCGCCTGGGCGACGCTGAGCGGGTAGCCCTCGAGGTCCTCGCCGTCGGTGACGAGCAGGATGATCCGCTTGTGCTCGGCGGACTTCGGATCCCGCTTCAGGAGGTCGTTCGCCTGGTCGAGCGCGCGCGCGATCGCGGTGCCGCCGATCGGCATGTCGTTCGGGTCGAGCTGGCGGAAAAACTGAGCGATCGCGGCGCCGTCGGCCGTGAGCGGGAAGCCCATCGGCTCGCCGGCGAACGCGACCGCGCCGAAGCGCGCGCCCTCGAGGTCCTTGATGAGGCGGGCGACCTCGACCTTCGCGCGGAAGATGCGCGACGGCTCGACGTCGCGCGCGTACATGCTCTTCGAGTAGTCGAGCACGACCACCACGTCGACGTTCGTCGCCGGCACGAGCCGCGTGCCCTTGCCGTACTGAGGCCGCGCCGCGGCCACGAACGCGAGCGCCGTCGCGAGCACGAGGAGGACGCCCTTCCACGCGCGGCGCTTCGACGGATCGGCGGTGGTGAGCGCCTTCACGCGATCCTCGTCGCCGAAGCGCTTGATCGCGCGCGCCACGCCGAAGCCGCCGAGGATGAGCAGGAGGCCGATCAGCGCGGCGAACGCCGTCCCGAGCAGGAACCACGGGGCCGCAAAGTTCACGGGAACCTCCGGAGCAGCCAGGCGCGCAGGAGCGCGTCGAGCCCGATCAGGAGCACGCCGGGCAGGAGCAGGAACGGGAAGAGATCCTCGTACGCGGCGCTCGACGCCTCGAAGCGGGTCTTCTCCAGCCGGTCGAGCACGTCGTGCATGCTGTCCGCCAGCGCCTTCGCGTCGGTCGCCACGTACGACTCGCCGCCGGTCTTCTGCGCGATCTCGTGGAGCAGCGCGGGGTTCACCGGGAAGCGGTGGCGCACGTAGCGCGGCTGCCCGAAGAGATCGACGCCGTCCTCGACCTCGACCTCGTCGTCGGTGCCGATCTGGATCGTGTAGACCTTCACGCCGAGCGACGTCGCGAGGTGGGTCGCGTACTCGGGCGAGATCGCCCCGGCGTTCGAGTCGCCGTCGGTCAGGAGGATGACGACCTTCGACTGCGCGTCGCTCCTGCGCAGGCGGGCGACCGCGGTGCCCAGCGCGTCGCCGATCGCCGTCGCGCTGCCGTCGATCACGTTGAGCGTCATCTGCGACACCATCTGCGTCAGGAGGTGGTAGTCGAGCGTCGGCGGCGACAGCACGTACGCGGCCTTGCCGAAGACGACGACGCCGAGGCGGTCGGTCTTCCTGCGGCCGATGAAGTCCTGGAGGACGAGCTTGGCCGTGTCGAGCCGGGTCAGCCGCTTGCCGCGCGGCAGCCTCGGCTGCCCGGGCAGATCGCTCGCCTTCGCGTCGAGGATCGCGCGCATCGAGCCCGACAGGTCGAGCGCGACGACGATGTCGATGCCCTTGTCGTCCGTGCGCTGCTCGCGGAGCACGCTGACCGGCCGACCCATCGACAGGACGAGGAGCGCGAGCGCCACGGCGCGGAGCACGCCCGGCAGGTCGCGCAGGTGGCTGCGCAGGCCGCGCGGCCCGCTCGCGAGCGGCGCGACCGTGCCGAGCCGGAGCCGCGGCCTGCGCGCGTCCTCCGCGAAGATGCCCCAGTACCAGACGACCGGCACCGCGAGGAGCGCGAGCAAGAACCACGGCGCCTGCCAGCTCGCGCCCGCCCACGCGTCGCGGCGGGCGAGGTAGGGGTAGACGCACGCGAGCGCGGCGACGACCAGCGTCGCCCCGATCGCGAGCGCCGCGCGCTTCGCGCGGCTCACGGCGCCTCCCCGGGCGCGCCGGACGCGCGAGCGGGCGGCGGCTCCTTGCCGGCGGGCGGGGCTCCGGCCCCGGCGCCCCCTTCGGGCCGCACCGCCGGCGGGGTCGTGCGGTGCACGATGACCTCGCCGCGCTCGATCGCCTCGAGGCAGTCGGCCTCGCTCGGCTGGAGGCGCGCGAACTTCACGAGGTCGCAGTCGGCGAGGAAGCGCGCGATCTGCGGCAGCACCGGCACGGGCGGGCGCACCCGCGCGAGCAGCGCGCGCATCTCGTCGCTGGTCGTCTCGAGGCCGTCGAAGCCGTAGCGCGCGCCGAGGTACTTGCGCACGCAGTCGCTCACGCGGTCGAAGTACTCGTCGGTCCGGCCCTCGCTGAGCAGGCTCGAGCGCCGGAGCGCCTCGAGCTCCTCGAGCGCGGCGACCCACGGCAGCTTGGGCGGCGGGGCGGCCACCACGCGGGGCCGGCGCATCCACCGCCGGACCAGCCAGGCCACGACGAGCCCGAGCGCCGCGCCGATGAGGATGCCCGCCGCGAGCTGCTTCGCGAGCACCCACTCCTCCCGCTGCGGCCGCGGCGGCGGGTTCGGCTTGACCTTGGGATCCCGCTCGTTGGCGATCGGGTCCTCGACCACGATCTCGTGCGGCCGGGTGCAGACGGTGACGAGCTCCCCGCTCGCGCGGGAGACGGCGATCGGCACCGGCGGCAGCTGCAGCACGCTCCTGCCGGGGTCCTTGGGCAGCGGGACGAACGGGATGATCAGCTTCGTCGTCGCGCCGGCCTCGGTCGCCGTGGTCTCGCTGGTCGGCCCCGCGCCCGCGTCGGCCTCGGGCAGGATGAACCCCGCCTTCTCCAGCGCGCGCGCGGCGTCGCTGTCGCCCTGGACCTTGAAGCCCTCCGGCAGCACCGTCTCGCCCTTGCCGTGCGCGACCGTGATCTCCAGGTGCGCCGCGTACCCGCTGAACCCGTTCCTGGGGAACGTCTCCTGGAGCGTCGGCCGCGTCGCGCCGGGCGGCACGTGCTCCGCGCACGAGGCCCACACGCTCCCGCCGCGCTCCGTCGCCGCGGGCGCCGGCGCGGGCAGCGGCGCCGGCGCGGGCAGCGGCGGCGGCGCGGGCGGCTCGTCGTCGTCCCGAGCGGCGGGCCCGCCGGCGGCGCCCGCGTCCGGCTGCGCGAGCGCCGGCGCCGCGCACGCGAGCGCCGCCGCGAGCGCGGACCACGCGACGAGGCGCGCGGCGCCCGCGCCGAGGGCCGAGGGGCGGCGCGGCCTCATCGCCTGAGCCTCCGCGCCCGCTTGGCGAACAGGTCGCGCAGCGGCGTCACGAAGCTCTCCCCCGTCTTCACGACCACGGCGTCGAGCGCGAGCTTCTTGAAGAGCTTGTCCCGGTCGCTCCGGAGCTTGCGCATGGCGGCGCGGTAGTGATCGCGCACCGCCCGGTCGCCGGTGTCCACGACGACCTCCTCGCCGGTCTCCAGGTCCTCGAACGTCGCGAGCCCCACGTCGGGCAGCTCCTCGTCGCGCGGATCGACCAGCATCACCGGGATCACGTCGTGCTTCGCGCTCGCGAGCGAGAGCGAGCGCTCGAAGCCGGTGGCGAAGAAATCGCTGATCACGAAGCAGACGCTCCGCCGCTTCGCCACCTTCACCAGGGTCTCGAGCGCGAGCTTCAGGTTGGTCCCCGTGTACTTCGGCTCGTGCCCGAGGATCTCGCGGATGACGCGCATCACGTGCTTGTCCCCCTTCTTGGGCGGCACGAGCTTCTCGATGGCCTCGGTCGCGAGCACGAGGCCCACGCGATCGTTGTTCTTGATGGCGCTGAACGAGCAGAGCGCCGCGATCTCGGCGGCGACGCGGGCCTTCGACGCGCGCCGCGTGCCGAACTGCTCGCTCTGCGAGGCGTCGACGACCAGCATGACGGTCATCTCGCGCTCCTCGACGAACACCTTCACGAACGGCTCGCTCATGCGGGCCGAGACGTTCCAGTCGATCCAGCGCACGTCGTCGCCGGGCATGTAGGCGCGGACCTCGCGGAACGAGAGGCCCTGCCCCTTGAAGACGGACGAGTACGTGCCGGAGAGCTGCTCGTTGGCGAGCCGTTGCGTCCGGATCTCGATGCGCCGGAGCTGCTTGAGGAGCTCCGGCGGCAGCGGGTTCTTCGAGCCGGAGGCCTTGATCACGGCACCTCGACCACCTCGAACACGCGCCGGACGATCTGCTCGGACGTCACCTCCTCGGCCTCCGCCTCGTAGGTCAGGACGACGCGGTGCCGGAGCACGTCCGGGCCGATCGCCTTCACGTCCTCCGGCGTCACGTAGCCGCGGTGGCGCAGGAACGCGTGCGCGCGCGCCGCGAGCGCCAGCGCGATCGAGGCGCGCGGGCTCGCCCCGTACTCGATGAGGCTGCTCAGCTCCCGCATCCCCTTCTGCCCGGGCTCGCGGGTCGCGAAGACCACATCGACGATGTAGTCCTTCACGCGATCATCCATGTACACGTCGCGCACGACCTTGCGCGCGGAGACCAGCTCGTCGGGCGTCGTCACCTTCGCGGCCTTGCCCTCGATGACCGCGGTCGTGCGGTCGATGATCTGCCGCTCCTCGGCGCGCGCGGGGTAGCCGACCTTGACCATGAGCATGAACCGGTCGACCTGCGCCTCCGGGAGCCGGTAGGTCCCCTCCTGCTCGATCGGGTTCTGCGTCGCCATGACCACGAACGGGCTCGGCAGCGGGTAGGTCGTGTCCCCGATGGTGACCTGCCGCTCCTGCATCGCCTCGAGGAGCGCGCTCTGCACCTTGGCCGGGGCGCGGTTGATCTCGTCGGCGAGCACGAGGTTCGCGAAGATCGGGCCGAGCTTCGAGGTGAAGTCGCCCTTCTGGTGGTTGTAGATGACGGTGCCGATGAGGTCGGCGGGCAGCAGATCCGGCGTGAACTGGATCCGGGAGAATTTCGCGTCGATCGCGTCGCAGAGCGTGCGCACGGTGAGCGTCTTGGCGAGGCCCGGGACGCCCTCGAGGAGCACGTGCCCTCCGGTGAGCAGGCCGATGACGATGCGCTCGATCATGTACGTCTGGCCGACGATGACCTTGCCAACCTCGCTCAGCAGGGTGTCGATGAAGGCGCTCTCTTTGGCGACCAGCTCGTTCAGGGCGCGTACGTCGTGCATAACGGGTGGGAGCTCATAGCAAGCCCGGCCGCCCGAGGACAACCGGGGCCGCCCGAATATTCCTCGGCGGGCGCCGGGCATCGCGGCGCGGCGCGCGGCGCGCGGCGCTAGAAGCCGGGCTCGCGGAACCTGGCGCGCCCGGTCTCGGCGGGCGCGCGCGGCGGGCGCGGAGGGCCCGGGCTCGCGGCCGCAGCGGGGGCGGAGGACGGCGGCGTCGCGGGCGAGGTCGAGGGCGCCGGCGCGGGCGGCGGCTCCGGCGCGCGCGGCTCGGCGGCCGCGGACCGCGGGCGCGGCTCCTCCGTGAGGGGCGGCGCCGCGGGCACCTCGACGATCTGCTGCGCGGCGGGGCCCTCCCCGAGGCCGATCCACAGGAGCGTCGCCGCCCCGAGCAGCGCGCCCGAGGCGACGAGCGCCGCCGCGGTGGCGATCGTGCGGGCGCGGCGGCGCGGATCGAGCCGGGAGGACGGCCGCCCCCGCGACCTGCCGTCCGCGGCGCGCAGCGCGTCCTTGATCACCACCGCGCGCCGGGACGTGCGCGCGGCGAGCGCGTCGCGGATGTACCCCGTGACCTCCTCGGGGCGGCCGCCGAGCGTCGCGTTCACCGCCTCCAGCGCGTCCGCGAGCTCGGCCATCGTGGCGAACCGCTCGGCGGGATCCTTGGCGAGCGCGCGCATCACCGCGGCCTCGAGCGCGGGCGGGTAGCCGGGGGCGAGCGAGCTCGGCGGATCGACCGGCTCGGGCCGCGCGATGCGCGCCATGGTCGCGAGGTCGTGGCTGGCGGCGAAGGGGTGCGTGCCCGTCGTCAGCTGATAGAGCACGATCCCGAGCGCGAAGATGTCGGACCGCCGGTCCAGCTGCTCGCTGTAGACCTGCTCGGGGGCCATGAAGAGGATCTTGCCCTTCATGTGCCCGGTGTTGGTCGTCGGGTTGTCCGCCTGCGCCACGGCTTTGGCCACGCCGAAATCGGCGATTTTGACCGTGCCGTCCCGCGTGATCAGGATGTTGTGCGGAGAGACGTCCCGGTGCACGAGCCCGACCAGCGCGCCGTCCTCGTCCCGCAGCTCGTGGGCCGCGTGCAGCCCGCGCGCCGCCTCGATCGCGATCCGCACCGCGACGGGCAGGGGGAGCGGCCGGCCCTGCTTGCGGGTGCTGCCGCCCTGCAGCGCCACGAGCGCGTCGCCGTCGATCCACTCCATCACGAAGTAGAGCACCCCGCTCTGCTCACCCTGATCCAGGATCGCGCACACATTCGGGTGCTTGATCCGGGCCGCGATGCGAGATTCCGTGAGGAACATGCGCTTGCAGCGCGGATCGCTGGAGAGCGCCGGCAGCATCGTCTTGACTGCCACGATCTTGTCGCCCGCCGCCCCGTCGCGCTCCCGGGCCGCCCACACCGTGCCCATTCCGCCCTGCGCGATAGCGATCAGCAGCTCATAGCGGCCGAGGAGTTGGCCTGGCACAAGATCGACGGGCGCTATCACAGCTCGTACCTGCGACTCCTGTGTCGTCGTGAATCCGACCACGCTGAAGCTCTCACGGGCGATGCCTCACGGGCGATGCCCTCGGGCGATGCCTCGGGCGATGCAAGAGCGTTCCAGGATCGGGCACCAATCTCAAACAATTTTCCAGTTGTCGAGGATCGGCCGGCATGAGTACGGTTAGACTGCCTCTATCGCTTCGTTGAGGAAGGAGGCTGGGTGGAGCATCGGATCACCATCGGCGGAGTGGTATTCTTCGCCGTGGTCGGCGTCGGTCCGGCTGCGTTCGCCGATCCTTCCCCGGAGGGCGCCGTGCGCGTTGCGCCCGGCGCGATCGCGGGCGACACGGCGGCTCCCGCCGCGCCGCGGCAGCCGATCGCGGGCGACACGGCGGCTTCCGCCGCGTCGCGGCAGCCGGGCGCGGTCGCGGGTGACACGGCGGCTTCCGCCGCGCCGCGGCAGCCGAGCCCCGCGGAGCTCGCGTCCGCGCGGCACCTCTTCTCGCTCGGCCTCGCCGCGGAGGACCAAGGACGATGGGCGGAAGCGCTCGAGATCTACGAGCGCATCAGCAAGATCGTCGTGTCACCGCCGCTCTTGTACCACCTCGGCGTCTGTCACGAGGCGCTCGGCCACGTCGTCGAGGCGCTCAACGCGTTCGAGCTCGCCACGTCCGGCGCGACCGCGCGGAAGGAGCTCGCGCTCGCCAGGGAGTCGCGGTCGCGCATCGAGAAGCTCCGCGCGAGGACGTCGCAGATCGTCCTCCGGCTGCCCGGGGACGCGACCGGCGTGCGCGTCGAGATCGACGGCGCGCCGATCCACCCGGCGCTCGTCGGCGCGGCCATCCTCGTGAGCCCCGGGGCGCGGCGGATCGCGGTGAGCGCCGAAAATTACGCAGAGCGCTTCGAGGCCACGGTGCAGGCCGAGACGGGCGCCGTCGTCGAGCTGCAGGCCGAGCTCGGCCGCAAGCGAGCGCTCGCGGCCCTGCGGCCGATCGCGCCCGCTCGCCCTGCGCCGCCCCGCGCGCCCGCGCCGGGCCCGAGCGTCCCGCCGGTGGCCGTCCTGGGGGCGGCGGCCGCGCTCGGCGCCGGCGCCGTGGTCACGGGCGCGATGGCCTACGACGTGCGGCACACCTTCCTGAAGAAGAACGCGAACCCCGCCCCGGGCTCGCTGGCCGAGCGGCAGGCGCTGCGCGATCGCGGGCAGGCGCTCGCCGTCACGAGCACGGCGCTCACCGGGGCGGCCCTCGTCGCGGGCGGCTTCGCCGCGTACCTCTTCTGGACCTCCCCGTCGCCGCCCGCGGCGCCCGAGCACGCCGCCGGCCCGCGGCCTTTGCCCGCGCCGCGCGCCCCCGGCCTGACGGCGCTCTCGCCGTGGGTCGGCGCGGACGGCGCCGGCGTCGCCGTGCAGGGAGCGCTGTGAGCCGCGCGCGCCGCCTCGGAAGGGGCGCCGTCGCGGCGCTCGCCCTGGCCTGCACCGGGGTGGACGCGTGCGCCTTCATCGCGCCGTTCCCCGACGTCGCCGCGGATCCGGTGAGCGAGGGGGGAGGCGGCGCCGGCGGGGTCGGCGCCGGCGGCATCGACCCCAGCGGGACCGGCGGCGGCGGCTCGAGCGCGGAGGTCTGCGTCCCCGGCATCGAGACGGCCTGCTACGCGGGGCCGCCAGGCACGAAGGGCGTCGGCCCCTGCGCGGCCGGCGTCGCCACGTGCAACGACGACGGGACGGAAGTCGGCGCCTGCGTCGGCCAGGTGCTGCCCGCGTTCGAGAGCTGCACGGGCGCGGACGAGAACTGCGACGGGCGGGCGTGCACCGGCGATCCCGTGCAGAGCGTCGCGCTGGGCGGCACCGGCGCGCAGCAAGGCCTCGGCGTCGCCGCCGGCGAGCACGCCGTCGTGGTGGTCGGGTCGGCGTCCGGCAGCACCGATCTCGGCGCGGGCCCGTCGGACGAGCTCGGCTCGCTCGCCGAGCCGGACGCCTTCCTCGTCTCGTTCTCCCGCGACGTCGCCACGCGCGAAGGGCGCTTCCGGTTCGGCCGCCGCTTCGCGGACACCGTCGCCCAGGGGGTCGCGCTCGCCCCGGGCGGCGACGTGGTGCTCGCGGGCAGCGCGTCGGGCGACGTCAATTTCGGCGGCGGCATGCGCAAGGGCCACGGCCGCCGCCCCGACGTCGTCGTGGCGCGGTTCGACGCCTCCGGGGCGCACCAGTTCAGCCGGCGCTTCGGCGACAACGACACCCAGCGCGCGATGGCGGTCGCCGTGGACGAGGCGGGGAACGCGTACGTCACCGGCGAGTTCCGGAGCACGCTCGACTTCGGCGAGAACAGCCACGGCGAGCGCTTCGTCCTGAAGAGCCAGGGCAAGACCGACGTGTTCCTCGCCAAGCTCGACGCCGCCGGCAACGTCTGCTGGGCCAGGCAGTTCGGCGACGCCGCGGATCAGGCCGGCACCGGCGTCGCCGTCGACGGCCATGGCAACATCGTCCTCGTCGGCCGCTTCGCCGGCAGCGTCGATTTCGGGGGGTACGGGAACGGGCTCTCCACCGACGCCAAGAGCGACCTGTTCATCGCGAAGTTCGACCCCTCGGGCGACCACGTCTGGAGCAAGTCGGCCAACGCGACCAACTCCGCCGAGGCGTTCGGCGTCGCGGTCGACGGCGCGGGCAACGTCGTCGTGACCGGCTCGTTCCGCAGCTCGGTCACCGTCGGCGAGTCGGTGCGCACGAGCGCGGGGGACAAGGACATCCTCGTCATCCGGCTCGACGAGAACGGCGTCCTCCAGTGGTGCGAGGACTTCGGCGACGACGCCGACCAGGAGGGCGCCTCGGTCGCGACGGATCTGGCCGGCAACATCCTCGTGACCGGCTTCTTCGGGGGGAGCATCGAGCTCGGCGACAGGGTGCGCTCGGCCAAGGGCGCCTTCGACGCGTTCGTGATGAAGCTCGCCCCGGCCAGCGAGCCGATGTGGCTGCTCTCGTTCGGCGACTCGAGCGAGCAGCAGGGCGCCTCCATCGCCGTCGATCGCCTCGGCCACAGCTGGGTGACCGGGCGCTTCGACGGCGTCCTCGATCTCGGGAGCGGCGCGATCGCGAGCGGCGGCGCCGCCGACGCGTTCCTGGTCCAGCTCGGGCCGTGAGCGCCGCGCGCCGGCGGCTCACTCGCCGGCGAGCGGGTAGATCGGCCGGATGTCGATCGGGATCCCCTCGAGGCCGCCGAGCGCCTGGCGCATGGGCTCCGAGACCTCGCCGTACCGCGCGAGGAGCTCGCCGGCGGCCTGCTTGTCGCCGCGGTGCTGAACGAGGCAGAGATCGCGGACGAGGCGGGCGATGGCGGCCTCGAGCTCCGCGGCGTCGACCGTGAAGCGCCGGGTCGCCGGGTCGAAGCGGGCGGCGCGCTCCTCGAGGAAGCGGTTGATCTGGAGCGCGGCGCCCTTGCCGTGCGCCTCGGCCACGCCGAAGCGGGTGCTCCGGAAGAGCCCCGCGAAGTAGGAGACGAGGAGCTTCTCCCGGAAGTCTCCGGCGAAGTGGCCTCGCTGGATCATGAAGAGGACGTTGTAGGCGCCCATCACGTCGGCCTTGGCCTCCTCGATGGCCGAGTAGGCCGCGCCGAGCGCGAGCCGCACCTCGACCCGCTCTCTGCCGACATGCGCGAACGCCGGGCCCAGGCTGTGCGAGAGCTCGTGGAAGAGCGTCTCGTTGAAGAACGCGTCGGCGGACAGGTGCTCGAGCTGCGCCGGGTCGAGGATGCGCTCGGCGATGGGCCGCATGATCAGATCGAACTTCGTCTCGATGACGTTGCGGAGCAGGACCTTCTTGGCGCCCTTCTCGGCGCGGACGCGCTCGTCGTTCGGCAGGTTGAACGCGATCGTCTGGACCGATTTGCGGGCGTCGCCGGCGCTGAAGACGAGGTCCACCACCTGGATGGGGCTCTCCCCGCCGCGCTGGGTCTTCACCTCGTCGGGGATGGGCAGGTTGCGCTCCATCTCCGGGAGGAGCTCCTTGTACTTGGAGAGCCTCCGGGAGGCGTCCGGGTCGCTCACCGTGACGAACGCCTCGAACGAGGCCTTGAGGCCGAGGAGCTCGTCCTCGTAGGTCTCGTAGGGGCCGATGGTCACCTCGACCGGGCTGTCGAGGTCCATCCAGTCCTTGTCGGAGGCGTAGTAGTCGTCCGACCGGAACGCCGCGGCCCGGGACCTCAGGAACCTGCGCAGGCTCTCGTTCGCCGTGAGCGCCGCCGCCTCCTCGAGGAGCGCGCCGGCGGGGCCGAGCCACGCCGCGTAGGCCTGGCTGTACGGCACCGCGACGAGCCCGCCCCGGTCGCGGCGGATGAGCGTGAACAGGCCCTCGAACGCCTCCTTGTCGCCCGGGTGCTGCTCGACCCACGCGTGGAGCTCGTCGGCCGAGAGATCTTCCGGGTAGAAGCCGGCGCCGGGCGGACGAGGTCTGTCGATGGCGAAGGGGCGGTGGTGATCCTGCCTGTCCCACGGGCCCCGCATGATGTCGAAATAGGCGAGCCTGTCCCGGCCTTCCGGGGTGGCGTCCGAGACGAGCCGCTCGCGGAGCTCGGGGTTTCCGGCGTAGGCCTGGCGATCGAACACGGGATCGAGCCGTCGCGAGGCCTCGATGAGCTTGTCGAGCGCCCTCCGCTCGGGCTCGGGGAGCGCGCTGATGTCCGCGGTGAGCCTGGCCGGCGCGAACTGCTTGACCTTGTCGGACAACATCGGAACCTCCTAAGGGCGAACTCCGGCGATCTCCGGACGGTTCAGGGTCAGCCCGCTGGGACCGGGTGCGCGTCGCGGTACTCGCGGATGGCCTGGGCCTCGTCGATGGCGTGCTTGAACCCGGTGGCGGCGCGGAAGGCGGCGCTGTCCACGACGACGGGGTACTTGATGTGGGTCAGCGCCGCGCGCGGGAGCTTCGGCAGGCCGAAGCGGCCGAGCGCGTTGCGCAGCACGAACTCGGGGAGGGGGACCGCCACCCGTCCCGCCGCCCGGATGATGAGCGACAGGGGCACGGGCTGGGGGCCCGAGACGTTGTAGACGCCCCGGATGCGCTTCTCGAGCGCCAGGCAGATGGCGGTCACGACATCCTGCTCGTGCATGAACTGGAACAGCGGGTCGAACCCGAGGACGTACGGGACGTGGGGCCCGCGGAGGAAGCTCGCCAGCGTGCCGTGGCCCGTCGGGCCGAGCGTGTAGCACATGCGGAGCACGGTCGTGCAGAGCTCGGGAGCGCGCCAGAGCGCCGTGCAGGCGTAGAGATCGGCGGCCACGAGGTCGGCGAGCTCGGGAAAGGTGGACACCGCCATCGGCGGATCCTCTTCCTTGTGGTAGAGCGGCGACTCGGGGCCAGCGCCGTAATACGTGTGCCGTCCGACGAAGATCACGTGCTCGACGCCGCACGCGCGGCTGTTGTCGAAGACGACGCGCGTGCCGCCCAGGTTGATCCGATACCGCTCCTCGGTCTGCTCCACGAGGTGCGTCACGGTCGCCATGTGGATCACGGCCTGGGGCCGGCTCTTGCGGAACACGTCCTCGGCGGCGCGCTTCTGCAGATCCACGTTGTGCATCTCGACGCCGGCCGGGGCGTCCGGCCAGGGCCGGCGGTCGATGCCGATCACCTCGTGCCCCTCCACGAGGAGGCGCGCCGCGACCATGCGGCCGAGCTGGCCGGTGATTCCAGGGATGAGGACCCTCATGCGCGCTCCTTCGACGACGCCGGCGCGGGCGGCGCGGCGCCGCGCTGCTCCAGCGTGAGCTTGCTGCGGCGGCGGCGCCGCCCCGCCTCGATGAGCTCGGCGATCCTCGCCTTCACCTGCTCCACGTAGCCGGCGATCACCTCGTCTTCCTCCGCGCCGTTCCCGGCGAACGTCATCGGCTCGCCATAGGTGATCTCCAGCTGGACCGGCAGCGGGGCCGGCACCAGATACGGGGTGATCGGGATATAGGGCACCCCGAACAGCCGGCCGATCGTGTACGAGTTGGCGACGGTGGGCACCGCCTCGCCGCCGCCGACGAAGCCGAACGGGATGATGGGCGTGCCCGTCTTCATCGCGAGCCGCACGAAGCCCGACCCGAAGTGCACGAGCGAGTTGCGCTCGCTGTAGAGCTTGGCGGTGCCGCGCGCCCCCTCGGGGAACACCATGAGCAGCCGCTCGTCCTCGAGCAGGCGGCTCGCGTGCTCGGGGAGGCCGGTGAAGTGCCCTGTGCGGCTCGACCAGAGCGAGGTGAACGGGAGGCGATTGATGAATTTCTCCGCCATCCCCTCGGCCAGCCGCGGCGGCTCCATCTCGAAGAACATCGACGCGACCACCATCGCCCCGTCGATGGCGACGCCGCCCGAGTGGTTGCCGACGAGCATCGCGCGCCCGCGCGCAGGGACGTTCTCGATGCCCGTGACGCCCACAGAGAAATAATGACGATAGAAGAAGTCGAGGAGAGAGAAGAAGAGGCCCAGGTGCTTCCGGGAGATGCCGTAAGGATCGACCCCGAAGCTGTTGAAAGGGATCTCCAGCCGCTGGACGCGCTGGGCAATCGAGTCGCTGACGAGCAGTGTCAAGGGGCTCCCTCCGGAGGCTGCGGCGCCCGGAGGGTACGCGCGATCGGGCGGGAAGCACAACCTCCGCCGGCCGGCGCAGGAGGCGGCCGGGCTGCGCCGCGCCGGCGCGACGCGCCCATGGATCACGCGCTGTGCGCCCGAGCGCTCGCCGTTCACGTGGAGGATCACATCTCGAAACATAACGCGCCGCGGCGGCGCCGTCGCCGCGGCGATCTGCGCGCTCGCCGCGGGATCGGGGCGCGGCGGTTGAGCAGCCGCTCGGTCCGCGGTATGGGGTCGGCCATGTCGAACCGACGCCGCGCACCCGAGCTCCCCGGCATTCCGCCCTCCGCCCCCGCGCCGGGAGGGCGCCGCTGCGATGCCCGCCGGGGGGTCGCCCTGTGACAGCGCTCGTGATCCGCCGGGCGGCGCCCGCCGACGTGGAGATCATCGCGGCGAACAACCGCGCCATGGCGCTCGAGACGGAGGGCAAGGTGCTGGACACCGCCACCACCCTCCGCGGCGCCGCCGCGCTGATCGCGGATGAGACCAAAGGGTTCTATCTGGTCGCCGAGCGCGCCTCCGAGGTGGCCGGGCAGCTGATGGTGACCTACGAATGGAGTGACTGGAGAAACGGCACTTTCTGGTGGATCCAGTCCGTCTACGTGTCGCCCGCGGCGCGGCGCAGCGGGGTCTTCCGGGCGCTGTACCGGCGAGTCCACGAAATGGCGGCGGACGCGGGGGACGTATGCGGCATCCGCCTCTACGTGGAGACCGCGAACGCGCGTGCGCAGTCGACCTATGTCGCGCTCGGAATGAAGCGGTCGCACTACGAGCTCTACGAGCTCGATTTGGACTTCGGCTCGTCCTGAGGTGTCCGGCCGTCCTGGCTCTGGGCGGGGGGGACGACCGCGGGCATCGACGGCCAGGAGCCCTTGACGAGGGCGCGCATCGCGGCCGTCTTCAGCGCGACCTCCGAGGGCTCGAGGAAGACGCCGAGGGCCTGGCGGATCTGGGGGAGCGAGCGGATGAGATCGGCAGGCGTCATCGCGTCGGGCGGCGACACGCCGCTCCGCTCGCAGGCCTCCTGGATGATCTTCCTGGCGAACGCGGGCGCGAGGCCGCAGCACTCGACCACCTGCTCGAAAAGCGAGCGCATGAGCTGGTTCCCCCGGGGTAACGTCTGACGCGCGGCGCGTCTTTCACTTGGGCGAGCACATACCGCCCCACGACAAGAATAGCCTACCTCCTATGTCGCGCTCGTGAGATGGCGACTGACCTTCTGCTGGTTTTCGCGGAGATGTAGGTGCGGCGGCGACGCGTTCCCTCCGCCTCGCGCAGGCCGCGCGACCTCGGGTCGCGCGGCCTGCGCGAGGCGGAGGGCGGTCGTGGTCGCCGGAGCCTTGGACGGGCCTCCATGGCCGGAGTGTTGGACGGGTCGGCAAAAAGGATCACCGCCTGGCCGGCCTCGCGCGTGATGATCGCTGCGCCGGCGCGCAGGCGCGAAGCGCCGCGTCTGTCCAGCGCTGACGTCCGGGGACGCAGGTGCGCCGATGGCGTCTCGCGATCCCGTGACATCGCGCGTTACCACCTCGCCGGTTGGCGCGTTATCACCTCGCCGGTTGGCGCGTTATCACCGTCGCTGGCGGGCGCGTCGCCGCCCCGCTGGTCGGCGCGTCACCGCCCGCTCTCCGGCGTGTCACAGCCCTGAGGGTTTGAAGGGTGTCCGGGAGGTCGCCCGCGGAGCGCTCCGCTTCGGCTCCGGTGCCTTCGGCGTCGCGGTGCGGACGGCCGACGAGCGGGGGGCAGGCTTCGCCGTCGAGACCGTGGATCCGCCCGCCGTGCGCGGTTCCGCCCGGCCCGTCCTGGGCTTGACGGCCACGGGCGGGGTCGCTCTGGGCGCCGGCCGCGGGGCGGCGTTCGCCGCGCGGATGGCGGTGGGAGCAGGGGCATGCGCGGCTCGGCCGAGCGCGGAGCCCTGGACGGATCGGCCGGGAGCGGGGGCATGGGCGGAACCGACGGGGGGCGGGCTGTGCGCGGCCCGGCCGGGGGCGGGGACCTGGCCGGCGCCGCCGGGGGCGAGAGCCTCGACGGTCCCGGCGGGCTGTCCCGGCGCGGTGGCGTGGACCGTCGCGCCGTCGGCCACCGTCGCGGGGAGGTGGGGCGAGCTCGCGAGGACCGGGGCGCTCTCCGTCGCCTCTCGAGCGGCGGGCTCGCGCGCGCCGAAGGCGAAGAAGGCGCCCACGCCGGCCGCGAGCGCGACGGCGCAGGCGCTGGCGATCACGCTGCGGCGCACGAGGTGCTGCCGGCGGAACACGGCCTCCGAGACGACGGCGCCGAGGCCCGGCGCGCTGCCCTCGGCGCCCGAGAGGTCCGGCGCCGGCCCGAGGATCTGCAGGCCGAGCGGAGAGCGGTCGCTCAGGGGAGAGCGCTGGCTGAGCGGCTCGCCCAGGGGAGAGCGCTGGCTGAGCGGCTCGCTCCGCGGAGAGCGCTGGCTCAGGGGCGAGGGCTCGCTCAGAGGGGAGCGCTGGCTGAGCGGCGAGCGCGCCGACATCGGCCCGGACCTCGGGCCCGACGCGGGGCCGTTCCGCGCGCTGATGGGCGCGGTGAGGTCGCGCAGGCCGACCTCCTTGATGAGCGCCTCCACCGCCCGGGGCGACGACACGGCGAGGCCCGGCGTCTGCGCGGCCGCCTCCTCGAGCGCCTCGGCGAACGCCGCCGCGGTCGGGAACCGGTCGTCCGGGTCGGCGCGCAGCGCGCGCATGCAGATCGTGTCGAGCGCGGCGGGGACCGACGGCACCACGGCGCGCGGACCAGCGGGCGGGCCCTTCAGGATCTGCGCGATCAGCGCGCCGTCGTTGTCGGCCTTGAACAGGCGCTCCTCCGTGAGCATCTCCCAGAGCACCACGCCGGCCGAGTACACGTCGCTGCGGCGGTCGACCTGCTCGGCGTGGATCTGCTCGGGCGCCATGTACGAGAGCTTGCCCTTGAGCGCGTTCCCCTGCGTCGACATGAGCCTGGTCTCGGCGCGGGCCACGCCGAAGTCGGTGATGCGCGAGACGCCGTCGATGCCGACGAGCACGTTCTGCGGCGAGACGTCGCGGTGCACGAGGTTGAGCGGCTCGCCCTCGGAGCCGGTGAGCTCGTGCGCCGCGTGCAGGCCCGCGAGCACGTCGAGGAAGATACGGAGCACGATCCCGATGGGGACCCGCCGCTTCGCCCGCGCGCACGTGCGGAGCAAGAGGTGCAGCGACGGGCCCTCGATGTACTCCATGACGAGGAACAGCGGGTCCTCGACGAGATCGAAGGTCGCGACGACGTTGGGGTGGCGGACCCGCGCCGCGAGGCGCGCCTCGTCGAGGAACATCGCGACGAACTCGGGCTCCGCCGCGATGTGCGGGTGCATCATCTTCAGGGCGACGAGGCGCTCGAACCCGCCGGCGCCGAGCGCCCGCCCGAGGTACACGGTGGCCATGCCGCCCGACGCAATGGCGCGCAAGCTCTCATAGCGGCCAGCGTGCAAGGTCACCCGGCCAGGCTACACCATGCGTGGTGCGTTCTCCACGAGTCATGCGCCGCTCTCCGCGTGCGCGCGAGCGTCGCACACGGCCACGACGAAAACCCGATTTCCTTCCGATGTGAGGCGCGCTACGACCGATCGCCGACAGCCTGGGCTCACGTGATCCCTGGGTCGGCGATCGGCGGCGATGGCGCATGCGCGCGGCGATGGCGCATGCGCGCGGCGATGGCGCATGCGCGCGGCGATGGCGCATGCGCGCGGGCGCGGAGGATGCCGCGCGATCAGCTCACGATCGGCAGCCGCCTGGCCGCCGGTCGCGCGCGCGGAACGCCCTGCTCGCGCTCGCGCAATGCGAGATCATGCTCGATGATCGTTAGGGGATTCTCGTAGGCCGGTAGAGGGAGATCCCTATTCTTCGCGTACACGGGGTGTCGGCCGTGCTTCTTGTACCATTCGGCGACCGTGGCATTGGCCTTCATCTTCTCGAGGATGTTCCGCCACCCGGCGCCGGTGTTGTACGCGCAGAAGCTGATTTCGCCGAGCTGCGTTCCGTACGGAATGATGCACATCTCGGTGCGGCGGAAGTCGTAGTTGAACAGGTCCTGGAACCACATGCCCGCCACGAACAGGACCCGCCACTCGTAGTCGCGGGCGTCGCCCTCGCCGGCGTGCGCGGCGCCCGTCTGGCTCATGAACTGCTTCACCAGGGTCGCGAGGTGGAAGTTCGTCGGCGCCTTCTCGGGCCGGTAGCGGCGCAAGAGCGCGGCGACGACCTGCGCCGTCGTGAGCGCGCGGCCGCGCCCGGCGTCGAAGATCGCGCGCAGGTCGGAGAGCAGCCCCTCGACGTCGATGAAATCGAGCAGCGGGACCACCTGCTTCGTCTTCTTGTGGACGAACAGCACCGTCCCGATCCCGCAGTTCGGGTGGCACCCGCAGTTGAGCTGGCCCCAGTCCTTGTCGGGGCCGTCGAGCAGATCGGTCACGTTGCCGAAGGGGCTGAGCGCCGACAGGGGGAACCAGTCGCGGAGCGGGTCGGTCACGCCGGTCTGCCGGGCGACGTCGTGCGCGAGGTGGCTCAGCGTGTAACGCTGCTTCTCGCGCAGCTCGTCGGAGATGTCCTCGTCGCGGCCGGTGAAGCTGACCGGCTGGAAGCTGACGACCGTGACCTTGTCGGCGTTCTGGACCGCGAAGTCGATGATCGGGCCCACCTGGTCGTTGTTCACGCCGTTGACGATCGTCACGACCAGGATGACGTCGATCCCGGCGGCCGAGAGCTCCTCGATCGCCCGCAGCTTCACGTCGTAGAGGTTCGCGATCTTCCGGTGGCTGTTCGCGGCGTTCGTCACCCCGTCGAACTGCAGGTACGCCATCCGGAGGCCCGCCTCCTTGGCCTTCCTGGCGAAGCCCGGCTCCTCCGCGAAGCGGATCCCGTTCGTCGCGCACTGCACCGCGAAGTACCCTTTCTTGCGCGCGTACCGGATCGCGTCGAGGAAATGCGGGCTCAGCGTCGGCTCGCCGCCGGAGAACTGGATCGACATCTGGCGGCGCGGGCGCACCTCCGCGGCGTCGTCCAGGATGCGCGTGATCTCCTCCCAGGAGAGCTCGTGCACGTAGCCGACCTGATTGGCATCCATGAAGCACGGGTCGCACATCATGTTGCAGCGGTTCGTCAGATCCACCGTGAGCACCGAGCCGCGGCCGTACCGGATGGTGCTCGAGCCGTGGTCGTGGATCCGGTCCGGCGTCATCTCGACGTCGCGGCCGCCGAACAGGCGCTCGATCCGGGCGAGGAACTCCGGGTCGATCGAGATCGTGTCCGAGAAGAAGCCGTGCTTCGGGCACGTCTTCTCCATGACGACGCGGCCGTCGCGCGCGACGATGCGGGCGCGGATCTCCCCGGGCTTGTCATGGATGAGCTTGGTCCAGTCCGCCCTGCCACTCAGGATCTCGGCGCGCGCCTCCTTGACGCAGCGCGGGCACAGGCTGTCCGTCTCTCGAGGCCAGCCGAGCGGGGGCTTCGAGCGCTGGCCGCCCCTCGGGATCGGCTTGTCGCTCCACTTCGGGTGAAACGGCTTGGGCTCGCCGCCGAGCCGGCTCAGATGCTGCAAGACTGGCCACGCCTTGTTGGCCGATACCGTGATGGCCTTTTCCAGTGTCCGTACCAGGTCGATCAAGCGTCACCTCTCTCACAGGCCCATTTCGCGGCCGCACCGTAGGGCGACCTAGCGCGTGCTTCCATCAAATTCCAGGCTCGTCACGCCGCGTTGGCGCGCCCTCCGCGGCTCAGCCCGGGGAGTGACAGCGGGCCGTCGATCGCGGGATAGTACGGGGCGCGTATGCGATTCCTCCCTGGAACCCCCCGCGCCCTGGGCCTCGCCGCGGCGCTCGCGGCCGCGGCGGCGGCGGGCCCGGCCGTGGCGCAGCCCGCGCGGGCGGCCCGGGCCGCGGAGGACAGCGGCAGGGCGGCGGCCGAGGCCGGCGCGGCGCCGCTGCGCGGCAGCCTGGGCGTGCCCGTCGCCGAGCGGCTGCTCGCGTCGAGCGACCCGGAGGCGCGGCTGCGCGGCATCGAACGGCTCGGCGCGATCGGCACCGAGGAGGCGGTGACCGCGCTGCTCGCCGCGCTCGATCAGGGGGGCCCGGCGGCGCGGGATCCGAGGGCGCGCCTCGCGGCGGTGCGGGCGCTCGCCCCGCACGCGCAGCGCGACAGCGTGCGCCAGCTCCTCTCGCGCGAGCTCTCGGAGGGCGGCGGCCCCGCGCGCGGCGCCGCCTCGCCGCTCGGCGAGGTGCTGCGGGGCACGGCCGCCCTCGCGCTCGCGCGCACCGGCGAGCGGCGCGCGCTCGGCGCGCTCGTGAACGCGCTCGTGCAGGGCGGGGCCGCGGGGGAGGCCGCCGCGCTCGCCATGAAGGCATACCCGCCCGAGTCGCTCCAGCTCCTGCTCGGGAGCCGCAAGCGGCTCGAGCCCGCGCTCGTGAGCTTCCTCGGCGAGCTCGGCGATCTGCGGGCGATCGCGGCGCTGCGGCCGATGCTCGAGGGCGGCGATCGGGCGGCGCAGGTGGCCGCGGCGCGCGCCCTCGCGCGGCTCGGCGACGAGGCGGCGCTGGCGAAGGCGCGCGCGTGGCTGAGCAAGCCGGAGCCGGGGCTCTTCGAGGCGACCGTCGAGATCCTCGTCCACCTCGGCGCGCCGGAGGCGCCGGACGCGGTGGCGACGCTGCTCGGGTCCGAGCTCGGCCGGCTCGAGGGGCTCAGGCTGGCCGAGCTCGCGCCGGCGGAGCGGCTCGTGCCGGCGCTCGCGCGCGCGCTCCCGCTGCTCGCGGAGGACGCGCGGCCGCGCGCCGTCGCGGCGATCGGCCGCGCGGGCGGCGCGGAGGCGGCGCGGCAGCTGCGCCGGCTGACGCTCGAGCGCCCCGAGCTCGCGACGGCGGCGGCGTTCGCGCTCGCGACGATGCCCGGGGCCGAGGCGCGGGCCGCCGTCGCGGAGCTCGTCGACGGGCCGCGCGCCGCGAAGGACGCGGACCTCCGCAGGCTCGGCCTGCGCGCGGGCGTGGTGCGCGGGCTCGCGCTGCGCGACGCCCCCGCGTCGCTCGAGGGGCGGCTCCTCGCCGCGCTCGCGGCGCCGAAGGGGTCGAGCGATCGCGCCGTCGGGGTGTTCGGGGCCGTGGCGCTCGGCCTCCGCGACGCGCTCGAGCTCGTCGGCGGGTGCTCTCCGGCCTCGTGCGATCGCGCGGCGGTCCACGCGGCGGCGCGCGGCGCGCTCGCGCGGGGCGATCGCGCCCTCGCCGCGCTCGCGCCGCTGTTCGCGGAGCTCGCCGCGCCCGGCGGCGGCGCCGCGCCGGGCGGCGACGACGCCGCGCCCGACGCGGCGGCGATCTCCGCCGGCGTCGCGCTGCTCGCGGAGCCTCGGGGCGGCGCGGTCGCGACCTCGCGGCTCGCCGCGATCGCGGAGGCGGGCGGCCCGCTGTCGCCGCTCGCGGCGCGCGCGCTCGCGGCCCGCGACGACGAGGTGGTCCGCGGCAGGCTCAAGCGGCTGCTCGAGGGGAGCGACCCCGTCGTGCGCGCGCACGTCGCGCTCGGCCTCGGGAGCGACCCCTTGCCCGACAGCGTGTCGCTCCTCGCGCGCGCCTACCGCTTCGAGGACGACCCCGCGGTGCGCCGCGCGATCGTCCGCGGGCTGTCCCGGCGCGCCGAGGTGCAGCGCCGGCGCGTCCTGCTCGCGGCGCGGGATCTCGATCCCGACGAGGGGGTGCGCGCGCTCGCGCGGGCCGCGCTCTCGGGCGCCGGCGCGCCGGCGCTCGATCCGCCGCGCGCCGCGCTGGCCACGGGGGTGGTGTGGATCGCGATCGTCCCGAACGACCCGGGCGCGGCCGCGAGCGCGTCGTCGCGTCCGGCGCGGCTCGTCCGCCCGGATGGGCTGGCGATCCCGGTCGTGGCCGATCCCGACGGCGTGCTCCTCGTACCGGCGGTGCCGCCCGGGGTGAGCTCCGTCCTGCTTGCGCCGGCCGCAACACCGGGGGACGCTGGCTCATGACGACGATGAGCAACGCGACGGACGAGAGCCGCACGGGCGAGGGCCCGGGCGAGGGACCCGGCGTGGAATCCGGCGTGGAATCCGGCGTGGAATCCGGCGTGGGATCGCGCGCCGATCCCCGCGCCGCGGCGTCTCCGGCCGAGGGCGAGCGCGCTCCCGCGAGCGGCGACAAGGCCGCGGGCGCGATGTCGTTCGAGGAGTCGACGCGCCGCCTCGCGAAGATCGTGGCGGAGCTCGAGGGCGGCGATCTGCCGCTCGAGCGCGCGCTGTCGCTCTTCGAGGAGGGCATCCGGCTGTCGCGGTCGGCGCAGGAGCGGCTCGACCGCGCGGAGAAGCGCGTCGAGGAGCTGCTCGGGATGGACGCCGACGGGCGCCCGGTGACGCGCGAGTTCGAGGGCTGAGCGGAGCAAAGGTGAGATGAGGACGGCCGCGGCGCTGATCATCGGCAACGAGCTGCTCAGCGGGAAGATCGCTGACGAGAACCTGTTCGTGCTCGCGGGCACCCTGCGCGCGCTCGGCGTCAAGCTGGAGCGCGCGGTCATGGTGCTCGACGACCTCGAGGTGATCGCCGCGGAGGTGCGGGCGCTCTCGGCGTCGCACGACTGGCTCTTCACGAGCGGCGGCGTGGGCCCGACGCACGACGATCTGACGATCGCGGGCGTCGCGCGCGCCTTCGGCGTGCCGGTGGTCAGCGCGCCCGACATGGAGAGCATGCTGCGCGAGTACTACGGCGACCGGCTCACCGAGGGGCACCTGCTCATGGCGCGCATCCCGGAGGGCGCGCGGCTCGTGATCGGCGGCAGCGCCGCGTGGCCGGCCGTGGTGATGCGCAACGTGTGGATGCTGCCCGGCGTGCCGCAGATCTTCCGGGCCAAGCAGGCGCTCATCCAGGCCGAGCTCTCGGGCGGCACGCCGTTCGTCTCGCTCGCGGTGTTCACGACGCTCGACGAGGGGCAGCTCAAGCCGATGCTCGACCGCGTGGTCGAGGCGCACCGCGACGTCGACATCGGCTCCTACCCCCGGTGGTCCGGGGTCGAGTACCGCACGAAGCTCACGTTCGACGGCCTCGTCGAGGCGAAGGTGCGCGCGGCGCGCGACGCCTTCGCCGAGAGCCTGCCCGCGGGGACGGTCGTCCGCGTCGAGTGACGCGCGCCGCTCTCGCGTCTCCCTGTGAGCCCGGCCGGCGCCGCGCCGTCGGGCTCATTCGGGACGCGGCAGCCGACGGGCGGGAGCGGTGGCCGCGCCTCTCCAGCGAGCGGATGCCGACGGGGCTCCGCCGGATGACGACGGGCTCCACCTCGGATGACGGTGAGCCCCCCGTCGGATGACGGCGGGTACCAGCCTCGATGACGACGTCTCCGGGCCGGATGCCGATGGTTCCCGGCCCCATGCCGATGGGTTCCGGCCGGATGCCGATGGGCTCCGGCCGCATGCCGGCGGGCCCCAGCCCCGATGCCGATGGCTCCGGGTCGGATGCAGATGTCTCCCGGGCGGATGACGACGACGTCCACCTCGGCTGACGATGGCCCCCTCCCAGAATGACGACGCCCTCCGCCGCGATGCCGACGGTTCCGCGCCGCGCGCCGGCGGGTCGCACGTCGCGCCTCGCGCTGTCGCCATCCACGGGCACGTTCCTCGGCGCTCGCCGGCGCCATGACCAAAACTTGCCACTCCCTCGACGTGCCGCTCCGCACCTCCTTAGCCTGCGCTGATGGCCAAACATATCTCTCCTCCCGAAGAGACCGACGACGACGAGCCCACGCTCGAATCCCTGGCCGAGCGGCTCGGCAAGCCGGAGCCCGGTATCATCGAGGCCTTGCTCGACGGCACGACCGAATCCCAGCTCGTCGAGCGAGGGCGGCAGATCGCCTCCTCGCGCGTTTTGACCGATCTGCGCCGCCTCTACGCGACGGCGCACGCGTGCTGGTCGGGCGCGTCGAAGGAGAAGCGGGAGAAGCTGCGCGGCTTCTCGCCGGAGCTGCTGGCGCTCGCGGTCGACCAGGCGCTCGCGCTGGAGCGGCTGCTCGAGGCGCACGAGAGCGCCGGGCAGAAGAAGGACGCGGCGCGCGCGACGACGGACGCGGCGCTGCGCGAGCGGCTCTCGCGCGCGCTCCTCCTGCGCAATCAGGCCTACGAGGTCCTGCGCGGCGTCGCCGGCTCGGGCAAGGAGGCGCGCGAAGAGCTCGCGCAGGCGGTCGGCACCGCGGAAGATCCTGGCGCGCTCGCGCGCGGGCTCACGCAGCTCGCCGCGCTTGGCAAGCGCTACCTCGCGCAGAAGAAGGGCCCCCTCGCCGTGCGCGCCAAGCTGATGCGGCTCGACCAGGGCTACGTCGAGCGCCTCGAAGAGACCTCTAAGGAGCTGACCCAGGCGGCGAAGACCGCGGCCGCGCGCCCGGCAGGGCAGAAGGTCACGAGCGGCGATCTCGACCGGGCCGACGGCATCAACCTGATCCTGCTGGAGCAGATCGTGCGGGTGTTCGAGCGCGCCAACGAGCAGGATCCGACCATCCCGCGGCTCGTGCCCATCGCGACGCGGCGGCTCTTCAGCCGGAGCACCAGGAAGAAGCCGACCGAGGCGTCGGGCGGAGGCGGCGGCGCGTCCGGCAGCGGCAGCGCTGGAAGCGGCAGCGCCGGCGGCGCGCCGCCGGACGAGGAGGATCCGCTCGAAGGTGACGACGCGCCGGTCTGAGCCAATAGCGCCCGATCGGATCCGAGCGTCGACGGAGGGCTCAGGCTGCAATCTGGGCCCTCTTCCTTTGTTTTGTCGCGCCCTCGTCGGCGACTTTACGGGCGGACCCTCACCGGCGGCCAGCTCGCATCCATTTCCCGTGTTCCCTCGGATCTGCGTGGCCACCTGCAGTGGACGAACACCTGCGCAGCATACGTGGGCTTCTACCGCTGATTCGGCAACCAGCGCGCGTGGGGAACGCCACTGGCGCGAGGCGCATCGACTTCGCGTGCGGGACGTCACGAAGCTGTTCCGGCTGACTGCGCCGCGCGCTGTAAATCGGCGGTGAGGACCTACGGAGCGGCCGAGGCACACGGCCACAGCCGATATGCCGAGGGCGGAGGAATGGAGATCGAGGACACGCTCCTCGGCCGAGCAATGTCCTACCGCTTTTGTGAGGACGCTTGCAGCTGGCGAACGGGCGGGTGAGCGTGCGCAGGTGAGAAAAATCGCGGGGTGGAGACAATGAGGTTGAGGGAGCGATCCAAACCGAGACGGCGGAGGGCGATTCTCGCTGTGGCTATCGCCGCCCAGGCGCTTGGCGCGATGGCGGCAGGGTGTTTATGGGAGCGGGAGGAGCGCGCTCCCGGCCGGTTCTGCGCGCAAGCGAACACCAGCGTGGTCGAGCACTGCGTGGACGCGAGCGAGGGCCCGGGCAGCGCGTGGCGCGAGGCCGAGGAGGACGGCGAGCTGCCGATCCAGATATGGGCGTTCGGGCCGAACGGCGTGATGTCCGACGAGCTCGCCGCGAACGAGGCCGAGCTCCGGGCCTGGTTCGACAACATCGATCGGGCGGTGGCCTACGTGCGCGACGAGGAGAAGAACGCCGAGTCGCTCCGGGCGACCCTGCACGGCAGGCTCCTCGGGCTGCTCTCGCAGTCCAAGCTGCGCCAGGAGGCGATCTTGGAGGAGGAGCCGGTCCGCGCGTCCGACAACTTCCGGCAGGCGATGACCGACAAGGCGAGCGCCGAGAAGGAGCCGCTCGCGGCCGCGCTGGCGGCCGACAAGCAGGCGATGGCGGTCGTCCAGGCGATCTTCGACCAGGCCCGGAGTGACGCCGCGCCGCTGCAATCCAGGTACGCGGGCGTCGCGGCGCGGTTCGCCGCGTACCGCGCGACCGAGGCGGCGGAGACGGCGGCGTATGCGGCGCTCTCGGAGCGGGCGTCGCGGTCGGACCTCGACGGCCTCGACGGCGCGGCGCAGGCGGTGCTCGCGGCGGCGCGCGAGGCGAGCCAGGCGCCGAACGAGCTCGCCGCGGAGATCATGACGCTGTCGGCGGAGCTCCAGGCGCTCGCGGTCTCGTTCGAGGAGGCGCTCGCGCCGCACAAGGAGGTGCTCGCGACGCACGGAGCGGTGGCGCCGGATATGACCTCGGGGGCGCTGCGCTCGCTGAGCGCCATGCGGGGCTATGCGCAGCGGCGCGTCGCCCGGAGCGACGCGACCGCGACGGCGCTGCTCGGCGGCGTCGCGCTGCGCCGGCAGGCGCTCGAAATCCTTCAGGTGGACGAGGGGGCGCGCGAGGGGATCGCGCGCTCGCGGATCGAGAGGGCGTCGGAGGTGTTCGGCGAGGGAGCGCGCGCGCGGGTGGAGGCGCTGTCGGCGGCGCCGCCGGTCAGCGAGAAGCTCGGGCTGCCGCTGCTCGCCGAGCGGTGCGGGGCGCTCGTGGCGCTCGTGCAGATGCGGCCGCTCTGCGAGGCGGCAGGGTCGTCGTGGCGCGAGGCCGGGTGCGCCGCGCTGCGAGGGCGGTTCGACGCCGCGGAGGCGGAGCTCACGACGGGCTTGCCGCGGAAGATCGCTGCGGGGCTGGCGGAGCTGCGGGAGAAGGGGATGGCCGTGGCGGCGCTCGACGCGGCGCAGGCGAGGCTCGACGCGGGCGACGTGAAGGGCGCCGCCATCGCGTATGACGCCGCGGTGCGCGGCGCGGAGGGGACATGAGCCGGTCGGAGAAGGTTGCGCGGCGTGGCTTTCGCGCCGCGGGGTTTCAGAGGCTCGTCGCGCTGGTCACGATGGTGGCGGTGCTCTCGCCGTCGTTCGCGCGGGCCGGCACGCCGTACAGCCTGAGCTGGGAGCACCAGGAGCTCAGCGGGTCGTGCGAGGCGCCCTTCTTCGTCGGGCACGAATTCTTCAGCGTGAACGACACGCCGCTGGTCACCCACGAGGTCCCCGGCGCGCTGGTCGAGCACGCCGATGGCTCGGCGGCCAACAGGGCGGAAACGGAGTTCGACTCGGTGTTGCTGCGCATGGGAGCCAACGACTTCCACTTCCATGCGCAGAACTCCAGCGGCGAGGACTGGTGCACCGACGCGCACGAGCTGGTGCGCCTCGTCTCGGAGCCGCTCGGGCTGAACAAGCCGCTCTTCAACGTCCGGCGCCGCGGGGCGAAGTTCTCCGGCAGCACCGCGGTCGACCTGAGCCTCGCGGAGATCAACCCGGAGCTGGCGCGCGACATCGCGGAGCTGGAGGTCAGGATCGCCCGGCTGATGACGGAGCTCCTCCGCAACTCCGCGAAGGTCGCGGACCTCCGGGCGCGGATGGACCTCTTGCGGCAGCTCGACACGGAGCTGCACGACCTGGTGAGCCGGCCGCTTGACGAGATCTCGCGGACCGACCTCGACGCGATCCTCGACCGGTACGAGGACGTTGTCGACGCGGAGACGCGGGCGTCGATGCAGCAGCTCGTCGACGACCTGAAGAAGAGCGTCAGCGACCTGGAGAGCGAGCTCGCGCGGCTGCTCGACGAGTTCGGCGCGCAGGCCGATGAGGTGGCGGATCTGGCGACGCAGGACGCGCGCGCTGACGGGTGGGACCCGGACGACCCGTGGGCGTACGCGCTCGGGGAGAGCGAGGTGCCGTGGGTCGAGGTGCCGGACATCGCGGAGGTGGACGAAGCGTTCGACGAGGGGCGGGATCCCTACGCGGCGTACGCGGACGCGGTGATCGCGGCGCTGGAGGCGGACGTGAGCGGCCGGGTGGTGGTCCTCCGGGCGGACTTCGTGGCGAACGTGCGGGCATGGCGGGACAACAGCGCGGCGCTGGAGATCGCGCTGCGCGACCGGAGGGGGGTGTCGCTGGCGGAGACGAACGCGTTCCTGAAGGCGCAGAACCGGATCACCGGATTCGTGCGACGGTACATGGATGCATCGGACTGGTTCGAGGACTCGCCGGTGCCGGCGGACCTGCGGGCGCACGTGGACACGGTGCTGAAGCCGCGGTTCGATGCGCTGGCGGACCAGATGAAGGACAGCCTGAACCAGTGGACCGGGGACGGGCTCGACCTGGAGCAGACGCAGCTCTACCAGACGATCAGCGCGTTCGCGGGGGCGATGTCGACCGTCGGCGAGGGGGTCGAGGCGTACGCGGGGGTGATGCAGACGCTCGTTCACGCGACGACGCGCATGGGGGTGGGGTTCGTGCCGGTGGTGGGGCCGGCGCTCGACCTGTGCGAGGCGGTGACCGGGAAGGCGTGGTGCCTGCCGTCGGGGCAGGCGCTGAGCGACGAGGAGCGGATCTTCTCGGGAGTGGGCTTCGGGTTCGGGGCGGTCGGGCACGTCTGGCACGGAGTCGCCGTTGCCGGCGGGCTGCGGCCGGGGGCGATCCGGGTCGCCAGGAAGATCGAGGAGATCGAAGACCCCGTCATGGCCGCGCTGCACGGGAACCGGCGCACATGGTACAAAACGCTGCGCGGAGCGGTCACGAGCAAGCCGCTCGACGCATTCGAGAAGAAGGCGGCCAAGTTCATGCTGGACGACGGGCGGGCGCTGATCGGCGTCGGCGACGATGGCGTGCGCGACGTGCTGCGCATCCCGACAGAGTCACCCCCCGGCACCGACCTTGCCAAAGCTCCCGACTTCTTGTCGGTCACCAAGGGGAACGCTCTCGCCCTCAGCGAGGTGAAGTCGATTGAGAACGGGAGCGTCGACGTCAACAAGGCGCTCAAGCAGTTGACGAACGGGATGGAGGCTCTCAAGAATAAGGGACTCGCTGGAGACGTTCAAAGGATCGAGCTCATCATGCCCAAGGGCGCGCCGCTCAATAATGAGGATCTGAAGATAGTAAACGGCTACTTGGTCAGAGTAAGCACGGGCGAGCGCATCACCATCAAGCGTTTCAAGAATTTGGTCATGGTCATCCAGCTATGAGCGATTCGGGTCCTTGGTTCTATGCGTGGTGTGACGAGGCGGCCAGGCTCGACGCGTTCGAGGCGGCCTTGGGTGCCCTTGTCCACCCGAAGGCGCGCTGCGATGTCGCCATCACCTCGCTCGACGCTCCCGCGGAGATATGGCGCCGTTCGATTCTCATCGACGAGGTCGTCACAGTGATACGTGCCGCCTTTGCTCCGGGTACGCACGTCTCCGTAGACTTCGGAGCGCAGCTGAGATCCGGGCGCTGGCCCTGCTTCGACATCGAGTGCTTCGGTGAGGAGTACGAGCGCCGGCATCCCTCCGGCCCGGTGCGCGGGTCGCCTTTCGACCGGAGGGATCTGCTCTCGTCGAGCCTCGAAATCGCCGCCGGCACGATGCGCGGTGTGGAGATCGAGGCGGCGATCGCGTCAATTCAAGTCCAGCAGGACATCGAGGATCTCCTGATCCGCCTCTGCGCGCCGGAGGCGCATGGACACGTGAAGACCGGCGCGTGCGTGGACGTTGGGCATTGGGGCGCCCCCGTCGAGACATGCGCGACCTACCACGCGGACGCCGCGTCGGTTGCGCGCGACCTCGCCCTCTCATGGGTCCACCTGCACGAGGGTGACAAGACAGCGCTGACCGCGGGGATGTCGCTCGAGTTGCTGCGCGCGCGCATCGACGCCGCTCCGCATGGGGCATGGGTCGGCATTGCAGGCGACGTCGATCTTTTGCGCCAGCATACGCGGATGGACTGGGCCGCGGCGGCGTCGAGAGACACGCGACCTACGCGCGTCGACGCCGTTCGTCGCGGAGCACGCGCCCCCATCGAGGGTGACGCCGAGCTCACGCGCGAAACCGTCCTCAAGGCGCTGGATACGCCTCCGAGCCTACTCCTCGACGCGCTCGAAGCCTCTGCAGTGCCCGACGACGATTGGCGCAGCGTCGAGTCGACCGCCCGCGAGACCATCGCAGCGACGAAGGAGGGTGCGGCCACCTACCAGGCGGACGTCGTCTCGCGCAAGCACGTCCAGTTCATCAAGCGCCACGCCCCCTTTCACGTGCAACGCCTGCCGACCGGCGGCGTGATGCTGGCGACCCACCCGTACCGCACGCTCTGGCCGCTCTGGGCGGATGCGCTCTTCGCCCTCGGCATTGTGCCGTAGGTGAAAGCGATGGGATGCTCGCCCGGCTCAGAGCCAGTGTCCTCCGCCGTCGTCCGTCCGGCCTCTCCTTGCCGGGCATCACGTCATGATGTAACGGTGTGTCGGTTTCGCTCGCGGCTCATTGGGCCTCGCGGGCAGGTGGACCCGTTATTGGAGACAGGAGACGCGATCCATGAGCAAAGACCCTCACGCGAAGCGATTCGAGATTCAGCGGCTCGTCGAGCGCTCGCTCGACGTGGCCAGGCACGCGCTGCTGCAACAGGGCTCGTTCCTTCCTGGGTTCATCGCAGTCCAGCCGAACGGGAAGTACGACATCGGGGTGGCAGCGCAGGGCGGCGCCCAAGGTTCGAACCTGCTCATCATGACGCTGAAGCAGAAGGCATCGGCAAAGCAGATCAAAGCGGCTGCTGTTTATCGAGATGTGCGGGTCCGCCCCCAAGGCGCATCGGAGGATGTTGACGCCATTCAAGTCGTGGCCGAGTTCGCGTCGGGGGAGTCGTATAACGTATTCCAGGTTTACCGCATGGACGAGGAGAAGCTGGTCTTCGAGGAGGGGCGGGAGGTCGAGCGAGTCCCCCCTGTCATCTTCGCGGAGTCGGATCGAAGCGGGGCAGGCACCAAGCGATGGTGGGAATTCTGGAAGTGAGCTCCTCTTCACCGGGGCTATCGCGCCGTGCACGCTTTACCATCTCCGAACCTCACACCCCGGCCGCAGGTCCCCGACGGCGCACCCCTCCCTGAGCGCGCGGAGCGCGCGATGAGGGAGGGGCGGACCGCGCGCAGGCGCGAAGCGCCGAGCACGGGCCGGGGGTGGGCATCGGCTCTCTCTCGGCTGCCCATCGCTCCTTCAGAACCTTCCCCGTCGACGGCCAACACCGAGGGGTGGGACCCGGACGACCCGTGGAACTACGCGCTCGGGGAGGGCGAGGTGCCGTGGGTCGAGGTGCCGGACATCGCGGAGGTGGACGGGGCGTTCGATGAGGGGAGGGACCCGTACGCGGCCTACGCGGACGCGGTGATCGCGGCGCTTTCGGCGGACGTGAGCGGCGGGGTCGTGGTCGCGCGGGCGGACTTCGTGGCGAACGTGCGGGCGTGGCGGGACAACAGCGCGGCGCTGGAGATCGCGCTGCGCGACCGGATGGGGGTGTCGCTGGCGGAGACGAACGCGTTCCTGAAGGCGCAGAACCGGATCACGGCGTACGTGCGGCGGTTCATGGATGCGTCGGACTGGTTCGTGGACTCGCCGGTGCCGGCGGACCTGCGGGCGCACGTGGACACGGTGCTGAAGCCGCGGTTCGATGCGCTGGCGGACCAGATGAAGGACAGCCTGAACCAGTGGACCGGGGACGGGCTCGACCTGGAGCAGACGCAGCTTTACCAGACGATCAGCGCGTTCGCGGGGGCGATGTCGACCGTCGGCGAGGGCGTCGAGGCGTACGCGGAGGTGATGCAGACGCTGGTGCACGCGACGACGCGCATCGGGGTGGGGTTCGTGCCCGTGGTCGGGCCGACGCTCGACCTGTGCGAGGCCGTGACGGGCAAGGAGTGGTGCCTGCCGGCCGGGCGAGAGTTGAGCGATGAGGAGCGGATCTTTTCGGGGATGGGGTTCGGGGTTGCGGCCATCGGGCCGATGTGGCGCGCCGTCAAGACCAGCAGCGGGCTGCGACCGTCCGCGATCCGGGTGGCCGGGGAGATCGCGGAGATCGAGGAGGCGTTCGCGCAGATTGTCAAGACGAACCGCGTCAGGGGGTACAAGAACCTCCGCGGAGCGATCACCAAGTTCGAGGTGGACATCTTCGAGAAGAAGGCGGCGAAGTTTCTGGTGGACGACGGTCGATCGCTCGTCGGGGTCGGTGACGACGGCGTGCGCGAGGTGGTCGGCATTCCGAAGCACTCAAGCCCTGGTGGCGACGAGGCGCTGGCGCCCGACTTCGTGTCGATATCCAGGGGGCACGAGCTGATCGTGAGCGAGGCAAAGGGCGGCGGAACGATCCCGGTCAGGAAGGTGCGCAAGCAGCTCTCGAACGCAATGAAGGCACTAAAGGAGAAGAAACTGGATGGAGACGTGGTCCGGGTCGAGCTCATCATGGAGCAGGGGGCGAAGTTCGATCCGAAGAAGTACACGGTCAAGGACGGCTACCTGTTCGATTCGGACGAGGGCAAGCCCCTTACCCTCGACGGTTTCAACAAATTCATCATGGTGATCCGGCTATGAGCTATTCAGGACCTCGATTCTTCGCCTGGTGTGACGAGGCAGAACGGATCGACGCGTTTACGGCGGCACTGTCTGAGCTGGTCGTCCCAGGGGCTCTCATCGATCTGATGATGAGTGCGACCATTTCGTGCGAGACGCGATCCATCGACGAGGTGCTCGCCGTGGTGCGTGCTCACTTCGGAGGACAGAAGAGCGCTCACGTAGGCTCCGGTGTGAGGCTGAACGATTCCGATCGCGTCATCACGTTCGACCTCGCGTGCTACCCTGAAGAAAGCGAACGTCGCCATCCTTACGGCCCCCTCAAGGTGGAGGCGGGTGAACGTAAGTGCGACTTCTACCCCTACGAGATCCCCGTGGGTGGTGGTCCGCGCTCAATCGAGGCCGAGGCCGCGGTCGCTTGTCACCTGATCCAGGGCGACATCGAGGATCTCCTGCTCCGCCTCTGCGCGCCGGACGCGAGCGGGCGCGTGCCGACTGGCGCCTGCACCGACAAGGAGGACTGGCTCGCCCCGGTCGAGATGTGCGCGACCTATAACGCGAACGCGGTGGAGCTCGCGCGCGACCTCGCCCTCTCCTGGGTGAGCCTGCACGAAAAGCAGAGCGTGTCGCGCATCGCGGGCATGTCGCTGGAAGCGCTACACGCCCGCATCGACGCCGCGCCGCGGGGCGCGCGCGTGCCCATGAAAGGCACGCACGAGCTCAGCAGCTCGCTCTCCCGCGAGACCGTGCTCAAGGCGCTCGCGACGCCGCCGGCCACGCTGCTCGATGCGCTCGAGGCGGCAGCGGTGCCCGACGACACGTGGCGCGCAGCCGAACCCCAGGCGCACGAGATCATGGAGCTGCTCCGTCAGCTCGGGGAGGCCGAGGGCGAGGGCCCGCCCGCTTTTCGGGCAAAGGTCACGACGCGCGGGCACACCCGCTTTCTCGAAGAGCACGCGCCCTTCCACGTGCGCCGCCTGCCGAGCGGCGGCGTGATGTTGGCCACGCACCCGTACCGCACGCTCTGGCCGCTCTGGGCAGACGCGCTCTTCGTGCTCGGTCTGATGTCCTGAAGCGCCTCGTGCACGCTCTCCCTTTTCCGGACTTCGCATCCCGACCCCAGATGCGCGACGGCGCACCCCTCCCTGAGCGCGCGGAGCGCGCGATTAGGGAGGGGCGGACCGCGCGCAGGCGCGGAGCGCCGAGCACGGGCCGGGGGTGGGCATCCGCTCTCTCGGAGCCGTCCTCCGCCCTTGCCGATCCGTCCTCATCGAGGACCAACACCGAGGGGTTCTATCCGGACGACCCGCGGGCGTACGCGCTCGGGGAGAGCGGGGTGCCGTGGGTGGAGGTGCCGGGCATCGCGGAGGTGGACGGGGCGTTCGACGAGGGGAGGGATCCCTCATCATCGACGACCCAATCATCCGCGGCCCGTCTCGCGCTGCTCCTGGCGCGCCGCCCTGGCGGCCGCCACCCTCCGCCGCCGCTCCGCCGCCCCGCAGGCGCGCCGATCGCCGCGGCGCCGCGCGCCGGCCGCCGGGCCCGCCGCGTGCTTGTGGCCGGCGCATGAGCTCCTGGAAGCGCGCCGCGCCGCTGCCCCATCACCTCCCCGTCCACGATTCGTACACCGACGATCCCGCGGCGCTCGCCGCCTTCATCGGCCCGCGCGAGCGCGCCCTCGAGGAGGGGATCTGGTCGCTCGGCGACGCCGACCTGCTCGCGATCGTGCTCGGCACCGGGCTGGTCGGCACGCCCGTCACGATCGTCTCCGCCGCGCTCCTCTCGCGCTTCTCCGGGCTGGAGGGGCTCTCGCGGCTCGGCCCGCACGCGCTCGCCGAGCACCCCGGCCTCGGCCTCGCGAAGGCGCTCCGGATCGCCGCGTCGCTCGAGCTCGGGCGGCGCGCGTTCGAGCGCGCGGTGCGCCCGCGGCCGCCGGTGCGCACGTCGGCCTCCATCGCGGCGTGGTGCGCGGCGCAGCTCGGCCCGCTCGATCACGAGCAGATGTGGGTAATCTCGCTCGACGGCCGCAACGGGATGAGGGGAGCGCGCCGGGTCGCGCAGGGCGGGCTCCACGGGTGCTCGGTCACGGCGAAGGACATCCTGCGCGCCGCGCTCTCGGACGCGGCCTCGGCGCTCGTGCTGGTGCACAACCACCCGAGCGGCGACTCCGCGCCGTCCCCCGAGGACGTGGCCATGACCGACGCGGTCGCCGCGGCCGGCGAGGTGATCGGGGTGCCGCTCGTCGACCACGTCATCCTCGCGCCGGACGGCCACTACTCGTCGCTGCACGATCTCGGGATGATCAAGCCCGGCGACGCGCCGGCGGAGGGCGAAGCCGGCGCGCGCCCCGCGCAGGCAGGGGCAGCCGCCGCTGGTCCCGGCCGCGCGGGCCACGGCCAGCGCTAGCGCCGCGCGCGTCGACGGCGGTGAGCCGTTTTGCGACCCTGCCGTGACTCCAGGGGGCCGGTCGGCTCACGAGGCGGCGCTCGGCGTTCGGTCATGTCCAGCGGAGCCCTACGATCATGGTGATGCGCGCCCGAGCTCTCGCCCCCCCTCGAAGGCTCGGCGTGGTCGCCTACGCGAGCGACGAGGCGCTCGTGGAGGGGCTCCGCGCGAGGCACCCCGCCGCCCTCGCCGCCTTTCACGATCGCTTCTCCGGGCACGTGCTCCGCGTCCTCGGCCGGCTGCTCGGCAGCAGCCGCGACCTGTCCGACGCTCACCACGACGCCTTCGTCCGCGCGCTGTCCTCCCTCGACACCCTGCGCGATCCGGCGGCGCTGAAGGCGTGGATGACGTCGGTCGCGGTGTTCACGGCGCGCACCTGCATCCAGCGGCGCGCGCGCCGGAGATGGCTCCTCTTCTTCGCCCCCGACGAGCTCCCGCCCCTCGTGGCGCGCCCGTACGAAGGCGACGCGCACGAGGCGCTGCGCGCGACCTATCGAGCGCTGGACCGGCTCCCGGCCGACGAGCGCATCGCGTTCGCGTTGCGGCGCATCGACGGCATGGAGCTCCAGGAGGTCGCCGACGCGTGCGGCGTCTCGCTCGCGACCATCAAGCGGAGGCTGGCCCGCGCGGAAGCCAACTTCCTCGAGGCGGCGCGGGACCAACCCGCGCTCGAGGAGTGGCTGAAATGAGGCTCGTCAAGGGCGACCGCCCCTCGCTCGACCGTCTCCGTGAGCTCGGCCGCGCCCAGGATGAGGCGCTCGCGGCGCAAGATCTCGAGGGCGCGCGCGAGCGATTCCTGGAGCGCGCGGCCGGCGGAGCCGCGCGTCCCGGGGCTGCCCGCCTCGGACCCGCGCGCCCTCGGTGGATCGCGCCCGCGGCCTTCGTCGCGCTGGCAGGCGCTTGTGCGGTCCTGCTCCTCGTCCTGCTCCCCTCGTCGAGGTCGCTCTCGTTCTCGGTCGGGTCGGCGCAAGGGCAGGTCGGGACGTGGATCGCCGCCGCGGATGCTCCTCTGCCGATCCGCTTCTCGGACGGCACGTCGCTCGCGCTGGACGCGAACGCCCGGGCGCGCGTGGTGGCCGCCGACGCTCGCGGGGCGCGGGTGCTGCTGGAAGCCGGCCGGCTCACGGCGACGGTGACCCACACCGCGACGAGCACCTGGAATTTCGACGTCGGCCCGTTCGATGTGCTGGTGACGGGTACGCGCTTCGAGCTGAGCTGGTCCCCGGTGGACGAGGAGCTCACGCTGGTGCTGCGGGAAGGATCGGTCGCCGTGTCGGGGCCGCTCGTGGGGGGGCGGCGCGCCGTCGCTGCGGGAGAGACGCTCGAGGTCTTCTGCAAAGAGCAGCGCTTCGAGCTCACGCGCGGGGAACCGCGCGCCAAGGGCCCGCCTCCGCCGTCGTCCACGCCCATCGCCCCGGCCGCGCCCATCGCTCCGGCGGCCTCCGGGCCGGCCCCGGCGGCGACCGGCGACACGGTCGCGAAGACCGCGGGCGCATCCACGCGCGGGCCGAGCTGGCGCGACCTCGTGGACGCCAACAGGTACGACGAGGCCATGACGGCGGCCGAGGCCGAGGGCTTCGACCGGCTCGCCGCCCGCGCGAGCGCGGCGGATCTGCTGATGCTCGCCGACGCCGCGCGCTTCTCGGGGAAGCCGGAGCGCGCGGCGGCGGCGCTCACCGCGGCGCGGAGCCGGTTCGCGGGCTCGGGCGAGGCGGCGAAGGCCGCCTTCCATCTCGGCCGGATGGCGTTCGACCAGCGGCGATCCTACGCCGAGGCCGAGCGTTGGTTCGGCGTGTACCTCGGAGAGCAGCCGGGCGGATCCTTGGCGCAGGAAGCGCTCGGGAGGATCATCGAATGCAGAGCGCTGATGGGCTCGGACAGCGGGGCCCGGGAGGCCGCGCGGCGCTACCTGGAGCGCTATCCGGCGGGGCCCCACGCCGATCACGCCAAGAGCCTCCTCGAGGAGGAGTGAGTGCGATCGCGAAGGACGGCGCGCGCGGCGCGCGGCGGAGCCTGGGCGATCGGGCTCTGCCTCCTCGGCGCATCCGGGGCGCGCGCGGCGCCGCCGGAGCCGCCACGCCCGAAGGTCGTCCTGATCGCCGATCGCCGGACCGACTCCATCATGGCCCGCGTCTACGCCGAGCTCGCGACGCTCGGGTTCACGGTCGTGGTCGTGCGGGGCGACGCGGATCCGCCCTCGCGCGGGCCCGTCGAGGCGAGCGCGCGAGAGGACGGCGCGGCGGCGGTGATCCGGGTGAGGGAGGTGCCGGGTGGCGTCGATGTCTCGATCGAGCATGGCGCGACGGGCGAGTCGGTCCAGCGCACCGTGATGGACGACGATCCCCCCACGGTCGCGATCCGCGCGGTGGAGCTCCTGCGCGCGAGCCTCCTGGAGGTGCGCTCGCCCCAGCCGTCGCGGGGCGAGGTCGGCGCCGAGCCGAAGGCCAGGACCGCCGTCGACGCGCAGCGACCGCCGCCGGCCAAGCCGGCGCCCGTCGCCGCCGCGCGCCCGCGCGCCGACGGCGCCTCCCGCGCGCCGCCCGCTCCGCCGTCCAGGCCAGGCGAGACCCGGAGCGCGCCGACGTTCGGCGTCGGGGCGGCGCCCGCCCTGCTGTGGAGCGCAGGCGGTGTGCCCGCCTCCCCGATGCTGGATGTGTCGGGGTACGCGATGATCGGGTCTCGACTCGGGCTCTCCTCCTTCGCCCAGATCCCGCTCGGCAGCGTGAGCCGAGAGGGCAAAGAGGGCACGCGGCACGTGCGGGTGGCGCTCGCCGCCCTCGGGGTGCGCGTCCCGCTCGGCCCCAGCGACGCCGCGTGGCTGCCCTCGGTCGGCGCGGGGCTCGCCGCCGCCTGGCTGCATGTCGAGGGCGAAGGCCGCTCGCCCGAGTACGTCGGCGCGTCGGACGACGCGTACGCGCTCGCGCCGTACCTGCGCGCGGGGCTCTCGTTCGCGCCGGTTCCGTACCTGCGCATCAGCGAGCACTTCCTCGCCGGGATCGCAACGCCGCGCATCGTGATCGACGCCGCTGGCCGCGCGGCCGACACGTGGGGTCGCCCGTTCCTGGGCGCATCCCTCGGGGTGGAGGTCGCGCTGCCGTGAGCCGAAGAGGGCGGCTGTCGTGACCTCACTACAGAACGTCTGGACGCCGGGCGCTCGGGCGCCTGGCGTGGAGGGCTGCATGAAGATCACGGTGACGAAGCTCTGGGCTCTTGCCTTGTCGATGGCCTTCGCGTGCGCGCCGGCGGCGTGCTTCGACAGCCACGTCGATCCGATCGTGGAAGTTCACCTGGCGACCTCCGTCGCGGGGGCTACCGAGGGGCCGTGGGCTGCCTGCGTCGTTTCCCCCGAGGACGAGAGCTCCTTCGCCCTCCCCCTCGTCTGTCCGGATCCCGGACCGGACGGCGAAGAGCGCATGTGCTCGGCGGCGTACGTGGCCGAGAGACAGGAAGATGGATCGATGTGGTGCGACGTGGCGGCGGTCTGCATGTACGAGTGCGAGACGGCGGCGGACTGCCCGCAGCCGCAGAGCGGGACCGCCACGCCCGTGTGCAACTCGGTCTGCTCGTTGCCCTGCGACGAGGACACCACGTGCCCGAACGGTATGGAGTGCTGGCACCTGCGCCACGGGCCCGGTCTCGTCGACGAGCAGGGCTTCTGCATGTGGAAGTACGAATGTGACTGAAGGTCGCGATCGGCGAACCGGGTGCCGCGTCGCCTGAGATCCTCGCCGGCGGGCACCGCTAGCCGCGCCGGCTGACCAGGATGCCGTGCCGCTCGCCGCCGGGCCTCCCCGCGGTGCCCGGGACGCTCGCGAACCGCAGCGTCGCGCCGCCCCAGTCGATCGACGGGCTCCCCTTGAGCAGCGACGCGTAGAGCGCGCTCGCCTGCGTCATCGGGCAGCCGAGCGCCTCGCGCAGGAACGTGAGCGACGCGCCCGTCGCGTAGCTCACGGGCGCCTGCCGGCCGTCCTCGCCGATCACGGTGACCTCGAAGACGTCGTCCTCGGCGCGCGCGGCGCGGTCCGGATCGGTCAGCGCGAGGTGCAGCGCCTCGATCGTGCCCCCGCCCGCGTCGAGCGTCACGTGGAGCTCGAGGAGCGGCGCCGTGTAGCGGACGATCCGCCGCGCGCCGCCGCCCTCCACCGGGACGGGCGGCGCCAGCGTCTCGCGGCGCCTGAGCTGCGCCTCGACGACGAGCGCCGACCGCGCGAGCTCCCGCTCCGTCTTGCCGAGCAGCCGGCGCGCGCGCATCTCGGCGAGCGCGCGCCTCAGCACCTCGCGGTTGCTCGCCGCCCGCTCGTGGCCCGGCTCGCGCGCGAGCAGCGCCTCGAGCTCGCGGAGCGCCTGCTCGTGCTCTCCGATCGACGCGAGCGCGTCGGCGAGCGTGAGCCGCGCGTCGGCGAACGCGGGCGCGCGCCGCACCGCCTCGCGGTACGCCGCGATCGCCGGCGCGATGTCCCGCCGCGCCTCGTGCGCGAGCCCGAGCGCGAAGGCCGCCCGCCCGTCGTCCGGCGCCGCCTCGCACGCCCGCGCGAGCCAGCGCGCCGCCTCGTCGTAGAGGCGCTCGTCGTAGAGCACGATCCCGAGCTCGCGCAGCACCCGCGGGTCGGGCGGCTCGATCGCGGCGCCCCGCCGGAGCTCGGCGGCCGCGTCGTCGAGCCGGCCGAGGCGGACCAGCGCGCGGGCGTAGGCGAGGCGCGCCTCGGCGTCGCCGCCGCCTCGCTCCACCGCGGCCGCGAGCGCCGGCGCCGCGTCCGCCCAGCGGCCCTCCGCCGAGTATGCCGCCCCGAGCGCGAGCCACGCCCCCGCGTCGTCCGGCGCGCCCGCGAGGTACCCCTCGAGCCCGGCGATGCCGCCGGCCATGTCTCCTCGGCTCAGCAGGTCGAGCGCGCGGGCGCGCTGCGCGTCGGGCGGCGTCATGGCGGCAGGGTACGCCGGCGCGACGAAGCGGGTCGAGCGCCGCCGGGGCGCGCGTCGCCGCGGGAGCGGCCCAGCCCGCGCGGCGGGCGCGCGGGCGTCAATACCCCGGCGGGAGATCGGCCGTCAGGCACGAGACGGTGTTCGGGGCCGCGCGCGACGACCACAGGGCGCCCGCCGGCTGCTCGCCGGAGAAGCGCACGCCCTCGCGCGGATCCCACGACGGCGCCTCGCCCGGGCGCAGGGAGTGCGTCCCGCTCTGATAGAACGCGATGATGTACGTGTGCCCCGCGACCCGGCAGCCGAGCCGGCCCGCGAGCGCCCGCGCGAACGCCTGGCCGGTGTGGCCGAACGCGCTGCAGCAGCGGAGCCACACGAGGGCGTCGGGCCCCGCGAGCTCGGCCCGCAGCGCGTCGAGCGCCGCGTCGAGCGGCGAGCCCGGCCGGAGCGCGGCCTCGTCGAGCCGGGTCGCCCCGAGGCGCATGTACCCCCAGCCGCCGTGGCCCCAGGCCTGCAGCGACGCGATCTTCCGGCCGCGCTCGCGCGCCGTCCGCGCCGCCCACCCGAGCGCCTCGGCCCAGCTCGAGGCGGCGAGCCCCGCGTCGGCCGCGCCCCGCATGCGGTGGAGGAGCGCCCCGGCGCGCCAGATCGGCGAGAGCCCGATCGTCGCGCCCACCGCCTCGCCCAGGACCGTGAGGTCCGCGGGCTCGGCGGCCGCGCCGCGCGCGAGGTCCGCGGCCTCGGCGGCCGCGCCGCGCGCGAGGTCCGCGGCCTCGGCGGCCGCGCCGCGCGCGAGCTCCGCGCCGTCGCGCCGGCGGGGCGCGCCGCTCGCCCGCCGCGCGCGGCCCCACCCGACGTCGGTGTTATCGAAGAGGACGAGCCGCATCGAACCTCCCATTCTACGCGTTCCGAATGTACCGCGGCTCGCAGCCGCGGCCACGCGGTCGATTCCCCACCCGCACCCCGAGCGCCTCCCGACGGCGCACGCACGCCCCGGGCGCGCCCGGCGCGGCGAGCGCGAGGCCCGGCGCGGCGAGCGCGAGGCCGGCGCGGCGAGCGCGAGGCCGGCGCGGCGAGCGCGAGGACGACGGGAGGCGGTCGTCCCGTTCGCGGTGGGCGCAATCGCTAGTGATTTCCTCCCGCGCCCTCGGGTAGCCTGCCCGAACCGATGGGCCTGTCCGAAAACATCAGGTTTTATGCGGCCACCGACGTCGGCCGCATGCGGGACCACAACGAGGACAACTACCTCGTCGACAAGAAGCTCGCGCTCTTTGTGGTTGCCGACGGAATGGGCGGACACGCCGCGGGCGAGGTCGCGAGCGCGCTCGCCGTCCGCATCATCCACGAGGAGCTCAAGAAGGAGCGGGACCTCATCGAGAACCAGGCGCGCAGCAACGTGCGGCGCGCCGCGATGAAGGAGGTCCTCAGCCTGCTCGAGCACGCCGTCCAGCGCGCGTGCGCGCGGATCCACGAGGAGGCGAAGGCCGACGCGACGAAGCGCGGCATGGGCACGACGCTCTCCGCGCTCCTCATCGCCGGCTCGCACGGCTACATCGCCCACGTCGGCGACAGCCGCATCTACCTCCTCCGCGAGGGCCGCATCCAGCAGGTCACCGAGGACCACACCGTCTACAACGAGCTCATCAAGCGCGGGAAGCTCACGCGCGATCAGATCGAGAAGGTCGCGCAGAAGAACGCGATCACCCGCGCCGTCGGCGTGTACGAGCGCGTCGAGGTCGACACGCTCACGATCGAGGTGCTCCCGGGCGATCAGTTCCTCCTCGCGTCCGACGGGCTCCACGGGTACATCGCGCACACCGCCGAGCTCGAGCCGTTCTTCGAGGAGGAGAACGGCGAGGTCGCCGCGAACGGCCTCATCGATCTCGCGAACAGGAAGGGCGGCAAGGACAACATCACCGCCGTCCTCGTGCGGCTCGGCGCGGGCGATCACCGCGACAGCGTCCGCGCGCGGCTGCTCGCGCTGAAGCGCGACGTGCTCGCGAAGATGCCGCTCTTCGCGCGCCTCCACGAGCGCGAGATGCTCCGGGTCATGCAGGTCGCCGAGGTGCTCTCGTTCGAGCCCGGCCAGGTCGTGGTCCGCGAGGGCGATCGCGGCGACGAGCTGTTCATCGTGCTCTCGGGCCTCGTCCGGATCGTCCGCGGCGACGCCGTGCTGAGCGAGGTCGGCCCGGGCGAGCACTTCGGCGAGATGGCGCTCATCCGCAGCATGCCGCGCTCGGCCACCGTCTCGGCCGTCGAGCAGAGCGAGCTCATCGCCGTCCGCCGCGCCGACTTCTTCGAGATCCTCCGCAAGGAGCACGAGCTCGCGGTCAAGCTGCTCTGGCAGTTCCTCGGCGTGCTCGCCGACCGGCTCGACCAGACGTCGCGCGACCTGACCACCGCCCGCGAGGAGCTCGCCGCGGAGGACATCACGAACGAGATCTTCCCCGACAGCGAGGAGGGGAAGAGCCCGTTCTCCGCCGAGGAGCGCTCGTCCGCCCGCTGATCCCCGCCGCCGCGCCCCGGGCGAGCGATTCGCAGATTGACACCCTCCTACCCCGGCCGGTAGCGTCCGTCCGACGGATAACCATGAGCATGCACGGCAGAAGGTACTGCGAAGGCCATCTCGCTCGCGTCGCCATCGGCATGGCTGGGGGCTCGGCGTTCGCGTCGCTCGCCGTCGCTGCGGCGGCGGTCCTCGCGGCGTCCCCCGCGGCCGCGGACGAGCCGCGGAGCGCCACCGAGCCGCGGCTCATGATGGAGACCGGCGAGCTCACGAGCGTCGTCGACGCGTTCGACGAGGGCGACAACTTCGATCTGAACTTCAGCTTCGGCTTCGAGCACGCGTCGAAGACCGCCAAGATCCGCCGCGAGACGAACATCGCCGCGCCGGGCCTGTCGACGGGCGGCTACACGTCGAACATGCTCAACGTCGCGAGCTACAGCGAGGCGACCTCGAAGTTCAACATGCGCCTCGACGTCGGCCTCTACCGCGACCTGGCGCTCTACCTCCGGATGCCGCTCATCCTGAACCACTCGCGCGAGCTCACGGGTCTGGACGGCAGCGAAGGCCACCAGAGCGTCGTGCTCGCGGGCGCTCCCGGGGAGCAGCTGTTCTCGCTGCCCTTCACGTCGCCGAACCGGAGCGGCATCGAGTACCTCGCCGTCGGCCTCGACGTGAACATCATGAACCAGGCGCGCGACCGGACGAAGCCGACCTGGCTGTTCGGCGTCGAGGGGCGCTTCCCGGTGAGCGAGGCGATGCACGCCTGCACCGAGTCGCCGAAGAGCGGCCAGGTGAAGTGCGCCGACCCGACGGACATCAACCGGAACGGCGCGGCTGACGGCGGGCTCGAGGGGGGGCGGATCGCCCAGCGCGAGCCCGGCATCTCGCGCGGCACGATCGGCCTCGAGGTGCACACGTACCTGTCGAAGCGGATCAAGTACATCGAGCCGTACGGCGGGTTCAAGGCGCTGTTCGAGTTCCAGCAGGAGTCGAGCGACTACGGCCTCACCGACCTGAAGACGTCGCTGGTGAACCACCCGCCGCTCGTCGGCAACGTGATGCTCGGCGTGATGATCATCCCCTGGGAGAACCGCGAGAAGTTCACCGGGCTCACGCTCGACCTGCGCTTCACCGGCGAGTACCACTCCGAGGGGCGCGACTACTCGGAGCTGTTCGACGCGCTCGGCTCGAGCGACGCGCCCACGCTGCGGCAGCCGCAGTGGGCGTCGTTCCGCGAGAACGAGGCGTACAGCGTGGCCGCCTGCCGGAGCGGCGACCCGCGCGCGTGCGCGCCGTCGGTCATCGATCAGGGCTCGCAGCGGACGTACTTCACGGGGCTCAGCGACATCCAGCCGTTCGGCTCGTACCGCGCCTCGGCGAGCGTGACGTGGAGGGCGGCCGAGATCGTGAAGTTCCAGCTCGGCGCGGGCTTCCGCCACGATCAGGGGCACGGCATCGGCGGCGACCAGCCGTGCAACTCGCAGTACAAGGACAGCATCGGCGCGGCCGGGCCCTGCCGCCGCCAGAACAACGACGGGACCTTCACCGTCACCGGCAGCCCGAACCCCAACTACCGCCCGACCATCAACGCGGTCGGCCGCCGCTTCTACGTCAACGACAGCAACACGTTCGACATCTTCGCGAGCGGCACGTTCATGTTCTGATCGACGCCCCGAGCGGCGGTGGCACCGCGGCGCGCGCCGCCGGGGCCGAAGCATCGACGCCATGATCGACCCCCGGCACCTCCGCGGCCTGGCGAGCGCCCTGGCGCTCGCCGCGGCGTTCACCGCGGCGCTGCCGGCGTCGGCCGAGCCTGCGCGCGCCGCGCCGCCCGCGCGCGTCGGGCATGCCGCGCAGCGCGCGGGCTCCGGGCAGCCTGCGCGGCCTGCGCGGGCGGCCGTGGTGCTCCCGACGGCGCTCGCGCCCGACGCCGCGGAGCGCGCCGCGCCGCTCGCCAGCGCGCTCGACGGGCTCCTCTCGGACACGGCGCAGGACCTCGGCCTGTCGGTCGATCTCGAAGGCCGCGCCGCCTCGCGATCGCCGGTCGACGAGGCCGAGCTCCTGGAGCGCGCGCGCTCGAGCGACCGGCTCTTCATCGCGCCGAGCCTCGACCTGCGCGGCGACGAGGTGGAGCTCCGGCTGGCGCTCGCGTCCGGCGGCGCGCGATCGCTGCGGGTGCGCGTGGAGCGCGTCGAGCGCGACGACGTCGCGGTGCGCGCCGCGGTGATGCTCCGCGATCTCGTGGCCGAGCTCGACGGCGCCGCCGCGTCGCCCCCGCCGGGAGAGGAGGCGCCGTGCGCCGAGCGGTGCCGCGGGCGCCTCGCCACGCCGGCGCGCAGCCTGGGGAAGGCGACGCTCGCGGCCAACGCGACCCTTTACGGCGGCCTCGTCGGCTTCTCGATCCAGCGATCGAGCGGCTCGGACGATCCGCGCCTGCTCTACCCGCTGCTCGCGGTCGGGGCCGGCATCGGGCTCGGCGGGGCGATCATCATCGCCGAGGAGTGGGACGTCGGCGTGGCCGACGCGTGGTACCTCGGGTCCGGCACCTGGTGGCCGACGATCGCGGGCCACCTCATCTACCAGGGCCGCTTCGCGGAGCACGCCGAGGAGCCGATCGAGGAGCGCTGGGCCGCCGGGCTCATCGGGGGGAGCGCCGGGATCACGCTCGCCGCGATGGGGCTCTCGCTGGGCCGCATGTCCGACGGCGGCGCGCTGCTCGCGCAGTCGGGCGGCGGGCTCGGGCTCATGCTGGGCGGGCTCGTCGAGTGGGCGGCGCGGGGCGACGTGCAGCGCACGCCGATCGCGGGGATGGGCTACGGCGCGGCGCTCGGCTGGCTGGCAGCGGCCGCGGCGGCGACGCAGCTCGACGTCACGGCGTCGGAGGTCCTGACGGTCGACGTGGGCGCGCTGCTCGGCGGCCTCGGCGCCGCCGCGCTCGCCAGCCCGCTCGTCTTCGACGCCCCGACCGAGGCCCAGCAGCGGGCGTGGGTCGGCGCCACGGCCGGCGGGTTCCTGCTGGGGGCGGGCGTCGCGTGGTGCGTGACGCGCCCGGCCGCGGCGGGCGCCCGCAGCGCCGGCCCCTCGTGGAACCGGTTCGGCCTGCCCATGCTGGGAGTGATAGGAGAGAGCGTGGTCGGGAGCCGGCGAGCGCCCGCGCTCGGCCTCGGGTGGCAGGGGGCGATTCCGTAGGAGCTATGAAGATCACGATCACCGAGCTGGATGCAGGGACGCGCCTCGACAAGCTGCTCGTGCAGCTGTTGCCCGGGCTGGGACGGGCGGGCGCGAAGCGGCTGTTCTCCGAGGGGCGCGTGCGCGTGCTCGGCGTGGGGAAGAGCGGCGCCGGCCGGCGCGCGTCGAAGGGCGACGTGGCGGCGGCGGGCGAGGTGCTGGAGGTCGACGTCGAGCCGACGGAGGCCTCCGGGGCGGCGACGCCGGATCCTGGCGCGCCGCTCGACGTGGTGCTCGAGCGCGACGACGTCGTCGTGGTGAACAAGCCCGCCGGGGTGCCGACGGCGCCGCTCGATCCCGGCGAGCGCGGGACGCTCGCGAACGCCCTCGTGGCGCGGTACCCGGAGATGGCGGCGATCGGCTTCTCCCCGCGGGAGCCTGGGCTGTGCCACCGGCTGGACACGGACACGAGCGGCCTCGTGCTCGCGGCGCGCACGCCCGCGGCGTTCGCGGCGCTCGTCGCCGGGCTGAAGGAGGGGCGGCTCGACAAGCGCTACCTGCTGATCTGCCAGATCGGCGATCTGCCGGAGATGGGCTCGATCGAGGTGCCGCTCGCGCCGCACCCGAAGGACAAGAAGCGGGTCTACCCGTGCATCCACCCGCGCGACGTGGCGCGCTACGCGCCGCGGCCGGCGGCGACGATGTACAAGCGCGTGCGGCAGGTGGGGCTCTGGGAGCTCGTCGAGGCGCGCGCCCCGCGGGCGCTGCGGCACCAGATCCGGGCGCACTTCGCGTCGGTGGGGCACCCCCTGGCCGGCGACGCGCTCTACGGCGGGCCCGCCGTGGAGGGGCTGAGCCGCCACGCGCTGCACGCGCACTACATCGGGTGGGGCGGCAGCGACGCGGTGCCCGCGTTCGTGGTGACGTCGCCGCTGCCCGCGGACATGGCGGCGCTGGTCGGCGAGGCCTGAGCCGGTCGCCGCGGCGCGGGCGCGCGCCCTCCTCCACGCGCGCCCGGTCGCCGCGGCGCGCCCGCGCCGCGGCGGCTCAGGGCGCGCTCGCCTCGACGACGTGGCCGTTCACGTCGCGCGCCCGCGCCGTGATCCGGAGATCGTCCGCCGACGCCGTCCCGTCGAGGTTGCTGAAGCGGAACGCGACGACGTACGCCGAGGACTGCGCGTTGAACTTCGCCGGCTCGATCCGGATGCCCCCGAGGCTCTGCTCGTCGATGATCGCGGCGTCTCCCTCCGCGGTGTACTGGCGATTCCACTCGTCGTAGTTGAACACCCGCTCCTCGATGACCTCTCCGGTCGAGCGGCGCTCCGTCGCGGCGGCGACCTCGATGAGGCCTGGCGCGATGCCGGGCAGGGTGACCTCGACCTCGGCCGTGACGCTCGAGGTGGAGTCCTTGTCGGTGCGGCGCACGGCCAGCGCCGGCGGCAGACCGGCCGGCGCCGGGAGGAAGCGGAGCGGGTGCACGCAATTCACCTTTGCGGTCCCTCCGTCGCGGATCTCGAAGTGCAGGTGGGGGAACAGGCTGCTCGCGGCGAGGCCGGTGTAGCCGATGTGCTCTCCGCGCCCGACCCGATCGCCGGCCTCGACGAGCGGCATCGTCAGGTGGATGTAGGTGCTGTAGAAGCACGCGCCCGGCGCGTCGCAGTGCTCGATCTGCACCACGACGTCCTCGAAATCGTTGTAGCGGCCCGCGCGCGTCACCTTTCCGTCGGCGACCGCGTACACCGGGGTGCCCATGGGGGTGGGGATGTCGATGCCTCGATGAAAGTCGTAGACGCCGTCGCGCGACGCCTGGAGGCGGGGCCCGAAGCTCGACGACATCGGCTGGATCTCGTCCGTCCCCCCGATCGGCCACACGAGATCAGGGCCCTCCGGGTCCGAGCCGCAGCCGGCCAGGGCCGCGGCGAGGGCCAGCACAGGAGCGAGACACGACGATTTCCGCGATGGCTTCATGAGGGCGAGTCCGTGGCGCGCGAGCGCAGGGCAGGGGTCGAGCCCACGGCAGAGCGCCGCGCGCTCATGCTATCCAAGCAGAGCACGGAAGTCGAGGCGACCCCCGCGCGCCTGCCCGGGTCGAGCGCGGTCCCGAGCTCCCGCCCCGCGCCGCCGCGCCGCGGCGGCGGCCTCAGGGCGTCGCTGGGGCCAGCGCGTACGACCGGTGCGTCATCGTCACGCCGAGGCTCGTGAGCGCCGGATTCACGGCGGTGCAGCGCGCGAAGCTCCAGTTGTTCGGCGTGGGGAGCGCGAACCCGAGCGACGCGTCGGCGACCGTGCCCTCCCACTCGATGAGCGACACGTCGTCGAGGAACGCGGCGGCCTCGCCGCTCGCCGGCGAGCCCGCCCGGAAATAGACCCGCACGGAGCCGGCGTTCGACGGCGGGGTGAGATCGACCGTGAACCGCTGCCAGTCGTAGGTGCCGGCCGCGCGCGTGAGCACGACGCTGTTCGACACGCTCGCCCCGCCGCTCGTGTACCAGTAGACCTGCACGCGCACCTGCCCGGCGTTGTCGCCTTTCAGGAACCCGGTCAAGGTCAGCTTGCGGCCGGGGTCGAACTTGACGCGGTTGTTCATGTACGTCGAGACCTCCGTGGTGCTGCTCGACTTGCGCAGGAACACCATCGCGCCGGTCCCGCCGTGGACGACGCTGTTCTGGATGTAGCGGAATTCGCTCATCGACCACATCGAGCCTTCGTGGAAGGCGTCGTCGACGTCGCCGTCCTCGAAGTCGCCGTAGAGCATGATCTCCCGGCCGTAATCGCAGCTCGCGGCGGCGCTCGTCCGGAGGGCGGCGAGCGAGTCCGCTTCGTCCGACCGAAGGTGCTCGATGGGCCCCGTGGCGCGGCTCGTGAGCGGCACGATCCGCGTCTCGACGTGCTCGCTCGTCGTGTACTGCGACGGACCGCTCACCGCGGCGGCCCGCGGGCCGCTCGCGAACACGACCGCCCCGGTCAGGCCGTCCGCCGCCTCGCCGGACGACGGCGCCGCCGGCAGCGTCGTGGAGAGGTGGCCGATGTGGCGGATCGCCCGCCCGAGCCACGCGCCGCCCACGAGCTTCGGGACGTAGTCCTCGTTCTGGAACGGGATGAGCTGGACGCGGTGCACCGCGCGGTTGCCGCTCGAGTCCTCGTCGATGTCGATCGCGGCGAGGTACGACTGGTACGTCTCGAAGACGTCCTGATCGAAGACCATGTTGCCGAGCGACATGAAGACGAAGCGGGGCCCGGCGCCGGCGTCGTACAGCCCGACGCCGTGGATCGTGTGCGGGTGGTGCGCCACGACCATGCCGGCGCCCTTCTGGACGAGCTGGACGAAACGCCGCCGCATGCCGGACGACGGATAATCGCTGTACTCGATGCCCCCGTGCACCACCGGGATGCCGAAGCGCCCGACCGCGTCCTCCGCCATGAAGTCGCTGATCTCCGCGAGGCTGAGCTCGAGCGCGCCGGCCTTGGGCGGGGGCCCGTCGGAGGCGGTGAGCGTGTACGCCGCGTCCGTCGACCCGTCGTTGACGAGCTGGTTGAACCCCTGGAAGGCCATGTCGACGCCGCGGATGGTCCGGTAGAGCACGGTGCCCTTCGCCGTCGTCTTGTCCGGTCCGGCGCCGAACCAGTCGAGGCCGGCGTTCGGCACGTGGATGAGCGTGTCGGCGACGCCCCCCTCCATGTAATCGAACATGTGGTTGTTGCCGAGGCTCACGGCGTCCACGCCGGAGAGCGCGAGCGCCCGGGCCGTCTCGGGGTAGGAGAAGAACGTGAACGACTTGTACGGGTGGGGCGTCGCCGGGTTGGCCGTGACGGGGGACTCCAGGTTCACCTGCGTGTAGTCGGCCGACGAGAGGACGTCGCGCAGGAAGGAGAGGACGGCGAGCGCGTCCGCCTCCCGGGTGCCCGGGCGGATCAGGTCGCCGGCCTCCCCCTCGACCCCGTTGGCGTCGCTGTCGACGAAGCGCCGCCCGAACATCGTGTCGCCTCCGACGACGAGCCGCGCGCGGCCCGCGCGCTGCTCGGTCAGCACGACGCGGCCGACCGCGGCGGAGGCCGCGGCGAGCGGCCGGTGCAGGTCGGCGGGGACGATCTCGGTATAGTACCCGTCCACCTCGACGCGCAGCAGCACCGAGCGCCGCGCGAGCGCCGCCAGCGAGAACGCGCCCGCCGCGTCGGTGAACGCGAGCTCGCCGTCGTTGATCGCGCCGCTCCCCCAGCCGATGGCCGTCACCTCCGCCCCCGCGATCGGCGACCCCGCCTCGTCGACGACGACGCCGGTGACGTCGATGGGCGTCGCCGCGTAGGTCGCGTCGAACGCCGCCTCGGTCGCGTCGAAGCGGTAAGCCGCCGCCGCCTCGCCCCCGGGGAGCGACGCGCAGAGCGCGGCGCACGCGGACAGCGAAGAGAGAGTGAATGTGGGGATGACGCGCCTTCTTGCCATGATCGCTCCCGGTCTGCGCGGGTCCTGTCCGAGGACGGCCGACATCAAAAGAGGACGACGACGCCAGAGCAGAGCTCCGCCGGGCCGGTCACCCACGTGCAAAAATGCCGTGCGACCAGAACACCAGCGTTTCTCTCCCGGCCTCAAAGGGTCGCGAGCGTCGACTGGCCGCTCGGCCTTCGCCGCAGAGGCGGCGAGAGCGCCGACCCATGCATGATTCGATCCGTATCAGCGCCGGCGTTGGAGACAAAGACGATTATTGCGAGACTATCATGCTTGGGTCGGCGTTCGCTATGGGATCGAGTGGAGCGGCCTGCGATTTGTTGTCTTGTCGGTCTGGCAAGGTGTTCCTGCGCGTAAGGCGTGCGCATGGAAGGCGCGCTGTGGCGGTGCGCGCATGTGTCGCATAGGGGCGTACCGCCGTGGGCCGGCAGCGCGCGCGTGCAGAGCACGGAGCGGCGCCGTCTTTGGCGGCGCCGTTCATCGCGGCTGGCCATCAGGGCGCTTCCTGCACGCCTCGTTGCACGGGCGCCGTCCTGCTAGGGTGTGCGTCTCTCGCGCTGACGCCCAAACACCGCGTCGGCTGCAGCATCATCCATGCGCTTCAGCTCGCGTTCGATCCGCTCGGCGAGCTCAGCGAACTTCTCGGCTCGCGTCCTCGTACGGCGAGAGCAGACGATCGCGCAGGAGCGCGTGGGTCTCGTCCCTGTCGTCATCGTACTCGGCGTGCACGTGCACCATGAGCGCGCCGTAGGCTTCGTGCCACGCCTCGACCGCCTTGACGGCCGGATCCGCGCCCTTGGCCTCGGTGACGCCGAGCTTCCTGCCATAGAGCTCGGTCCAGCGCCGCAGCCGGCTTACCTCGGCCGAGGGCCCGAGTCGCTCCACCGCGGCGTTCACCTCCTTGCCGTCGAGCGCCTTGATCATCGCGCTCATGCGCACCCATTGCTGGGAGTGGACGAGCCGGAGGAAGTCGGTGCCTGACGACAGCACCTCGGAGCGCACGAGCGCCGCGTCGGCGCGGCGCGCGGCCTCCTCGTCGGAGAGCGGCAGGATGCCTTCGTGATCGAACGCGCGCACGATGCTGTCGAGCACACTGCCGAACGCCCCGATGCACCGATCGGTGCCGCGGTCGATCTCGGTCATCGTGGCGTCGGTGCTCCCGAGCGCCTGGAGGGCCTCGGTGGCTCCGAGGACGGATTGGATCGAGGTGTCGACCTTGGTGGAGAGCTTGATCTTCTTCGATTTCAGCGCCTCCCGGTGGGCGGCGAGCTTGGTCCCTGCGACGATACACCCGCTCGGCGGGAGCCGGCGGGCGAGAAAGGCGCCTTTCCTCATGAGGCCTTGTTATCGCGGTCTCGGAGGCAGGGCCAGGCGAGGGCCGGATTCCGGCGCACACCGGCGGTGGTCCCCCCACCGGGCGGAACGTGTCGGCGAGCGCGCTCGCTGCACCCTGGCGCCGCAGGTCAGAAATCCCGCCAGGAATTCCCGGTCGGAGAGGAGCGATCGCCAGAAAGCACAACGGTTCCGTAGGCTTCCGGCCGTTTCGCCGCCGAGGGTGGCTCCGACGTGGCCCAACGCGGGCCCAGCGGGCCACCCTCCGCCGCCGCGTCGGCCGCTGTCGAGCGGCCCGCGGCATCATCGGTCGGGGTCGGCGCCTGACTCGACGGCGCGGCGCGGAAGGAGCCACCGTCGCTCGCCGCCCCGGCATCCGGTCGCACCAACACGAGAGCTCCTCCGACCGACCCGCTCATACCTCGGAGCTCGGGGATCGCCTCATCCAGTGGGGCGAAGTCGCCCAGGCCGAGCTCAGCGACCTTGCGCGCGGCGCGCTTATAGTGGTGGATCTGACGGCTCGACTTGTGACGACACGATGATCGAGCCCCGTTGCGTCATCTGAAAGGCCCTGCCGTCGGAGGAGGCTCAGGCGATGCGGAGCGCCAGTTCGGCGAAGGCCGCTCGCACAGCCTGGGGATTCTCGATCCAGGGGAAGTGCCCAGCGCCCTCGATGACGCGCTCGATTACGTTGGGCGTCTGGAACCTCGGGTCGCCCCAACCGCCTTGCCAGACGATCCGATCGTCCGAGCCGGCCAATCGAAGGACCGGCATTCGAGTCGGCCACCACGAGGCCCGGTAGACGTGGTCGAAGTTCGCCTCCGACCACGCGACCGCCGCGCTGTTGTAGGGCATCCTCGCGAGGAGCTCGCGTCCCGCCGAAAGCCCGGCCGGGGTGAAGTTCCATTCCGCGGACGCCACCGCAATCGCGGCGATGTTCTCGTCACGCGGATCCGCTTCATAGATCGCAGTCGCCGCCTCGACGTCGGGCAACGGATTCGCCTGGGTCATCTCCACGAAGCGAGGATGCCAGAGGGCGTCCGGCGCGGTGTCCAGAAGCGCCAGGGCCTCGAGGTGCGGCTCCAGGTCGGGCGTCGAAAGCAGATACATGCCGCCGGTCGAATGCCCGGCGAACACGACCTTCGGGAGCGCCCTGGCAGCCTCGGCCACGACTTGGGGCCAGGCATCAAAAGGAATCGCGAGGCTCCCAGGAGGGTCGCGGTTCGAGCCGTCTCCAGGCAGATCGACGAGCCAGGTGGCCCCCGGCACATCCAGGATGTCGGCGAGCCCTTCGAGGCTTTCCGAGCCGATGCCGGGTCCTCCCGGCAGGAACAGCCAGTTGAGGTCGCCGGGGCGGCTCGAGTGACGACGCAGCCGGACGCCCGACGGGGTAAAAAAGAGGTCGGCCATGTCGGCCATGGTTAGCGCAAACGACGCCTCCGGCCAGGCTGCGGAGAGGGTTGGGGAGGGGGAGACCCGGCAGGCGGCGTGGACCGCCATCAGCAGAGCTCGGCCGCGGCGCTTCAGGGAGGGGATTCGGGGCACATCCGGGGCATCACCATTGCGCGAGATGCGGATACCGGGACCCGAGGTCGAGCTCCTCCACCTCGATGTCCAAGCACACGATGGTGAGCACCATTTGGCCTTCGAAATGGATGAACCACGACTCCGGGAGATCTGCCGGGTCGACCTTGTAGCCGTATTGCTTTACCTCCTCATGGGTCAGCTTGCCGCGGCGAACGTCCACGGCAACGATCTCCGAGAGGTCTTCATCTTGGCAATCCGTCCAATCGCGTGAGCAACGCAGGTGGATCAGACCAGATGGCCACAGGCGAACGACCTTTCGCCCCCTGAGAAGGTCGAACCAAAGCCGAAACGTCCGCTCGCTGTTGCCAAGTCCCAGGAGCGAGGACACCCCTCGGAGCATTTTGGCTTCTCTCTCTCGCTCGTTCATGTGTGCGTAGGTAAAAGAAGCCGGAGCGCAGCGCGAAGAAGTGAAGCGCAGCAAACCGAAATGGTGGGATCGCGAGCGTCGTGATGGCTCGGTCCTAGGTCGAAAGAGCGTGCTCCGGGCGGCGCCGAGCGCGCTACGGGGCGCATCGGCGTGCCGTGGGCACACGTGTCCGTCCGGGCGTTGGTCTGGCCCGGGAGGCGCGTCGCGAGACGCTATGCGACGTCACCGAGCGCCTTGCGGCGCACAACGGTGCTTTTCCAGTACGGTGGTTCCCGGTTGGGAGAGCGTGCTGGAACATCGGTCGGCTCGCCGAGCGCGCAGAGGAAGCGGACGATGTTCCGGGGCTCAGTGACCATGGCGACGAGCTTCATCCACCGCTCGCGGAGGAAGACACCGAAGCCGACCAGCCCCGCCACGCCGGTGAGCGTCGTCTCCGTGGCGCGGACGTGCACCGCACGCGGGCGCGTCGCGGCGGGGTCGGTTTGGGCTTGCTTCAGCGGATGCGCCGTCGCACCTTCGAGGCGCTCGGCGTGCGCTTGCGTTGGGTCATAGGAAACGCAACGGTTGCGCACGCCGAGCCTTTCTTCAAGGCGTTCCGTTTTGCGCCGTCAGTTTGCCACCTTTTCTTGAATGGCTCAGGACGCGCGAAATCCAGGTTCAAACCAAGGAGGTTGCCATGACATCCCCAACGCCCGGACTTCGCCACGGCAGCGTCGTCGTCGACGGACACCGTCTGCACCACGTCGAATGCGGCCAGGGCCGGCCGCTGCTGCTCGTGCCGGGCTGGCCGCAGAGCTGGTACGCGTGGCGGCTCGTCATGCCCTTGCTGGCGGCGGCGGGGCGTCGCGTCGTGGCCGTCGACCCGCGCGGCATGGGCGATTCGGCGCATCCGGCCGGGCCGTACGACGTCGGTACCGTCGCCACCGAGCTGCGCGCGTTCGCCGCGGCGCTCGGGCTGGACGCCGACGGCCCGTTCGACATCGCCGGCCACGACGTCGGCGCCTGGATCGCCTATGCCTTCGCGGCCGACCATCCCCCGGTCGTGCGCCGCGTGGCGCTGATGGAGGCACTGCTGCCCGGCCTCGCGCAGCCTGCGGCCGGCATCCCGTCGGAGGCGGCCAACCTGCGCACCTGGCACTTCGCGTTCAACCGCCTGCCCGACCTGCCGGAGCTGCTCGTGCAAGGCCACGAGCGCGCGTACCTGGCGTGGCTGTTCGCGCAGAAGTCCGCCCGCGGCTGGGCCTTCACGCCCGAGGTGCTGGACGAGTACGTGCGCGTCTTCGCCCAGCCCGGCGGCGCGCGCGCCGCTTTCGCGTACTACCGCGACGCCTTCTCCGAGCCCGCCCTGCAGCGCAACCGCGAGCGCGCGGCCACGCCGCTCTCGATGCCGGTGCTGGCGGTGGGCGGCGAGCACGGCGTCGGCGACGCCCTGCACGCGCTGATGAAGCCGCTCGCGCGCGAGCTGCGCGGCGCCTGCCTGGCCGGCGTCGGGCACTACGTGATGGAAGAGGCGCCGGACGAAGTCGCCGCGCTGCTGGTCGGGTTCTTCGACAGCGACTGAATCACGCATGCCGAGGCTACGGTGCGAGTTGAGCCGACCCTGCGCGTAGGCAAATCAAGCCGGATCGCAGCGCGAGGAAGTGTAGCGCGGCAGAGCGAAAGGGTGGGCTCGACGTTCGGCCCAAGCTTGCTCACCCCTCCGGTGCCACCGGCAGCCCGAGCAGCCGACCGTTCGTCTCGTGAACGACCCGGGCCGCCACCTCGTCCCCGAGGGCGACGGCGCGGCTCAGGGTGCTGGCCAGCGAGGCGACCACGGCCGCCCGAGGCGACGGTCGGTCACGGCGAGCGCCCCAAGCCCGGGGCTTGGCCCTTGGGCCCGCGTTGGGCCCATGCCTCCCGAGGCGGTGCGATCCGTCGTCATGCTCTCCCCAAATCCCCGGGGAGGCGACGGATCGCGACGGTTCGCCCCCGCGGAATCGTCCCGCCAGGATTTCTCCGGCAGCGAGAAGGGACCACGACAACGGCGTGATCGGCGCGCACACCCTCGACGCGGCAGAGGGCCAGCGCATCCGCATCCTCAAGGTGTGCGGCTGCAACGCCATCCGCAGCGCCCACAACCCTGTCGCGGGCGTCATCGCGGCGCGGCCAGCGCTTCCCGGGGCGCCTCGCGGCTCAGGCACGGCGCCTCGCTCCGCGCACGCGGGCCCGTCGGCCCAGGCCATCCCTTCCTTGGGATCGCGCGCTCGGCATTCCGGAGCTTCCAGCGGGAGCCCGAGCCGCGCGAGGACCTCCCTCACCGCCGCTGGCCCGGTCACAGCACCTGAAAGACGCATCTTGCCGCCACAGCCAGTATAGGAGAGCTCGTCATCTTGAGGTGTCGCGCCACGCGGGCCCGGTTGCGCATGTGCGCGGGATTCATCGTGCTGATCGTCACCGGTGCGGCGCCGGGCGCATCGGTGCGGCACTCTGGGAAGGGCTTGGCGCAGCCGCTTCGGCACCACGATCCGCCGGATCACCGCGGTCGCGCCGGATGGCGGGAACGCCCCGGTCATCAAGCCGATGTACTCGACCATCTCGGCATGGAACGCGGACGAGTCGAGGCTCATCCTCTTCTCGGTCGCAGCCGGCGAGCACCAGCTCTGCGACGGCAAGACGTACCGGCTCATCAAGGCGCTCGACATCTCGCCGGCGGACATCGAGCAAGTGTACTGGCACACATCTCATCCCGACATCCTGTTCTATGTTGACGGCAAGGACCTCATCCGTTATCACGTCGGCGCCGGGACGAAGGAGGTCGTGACGACGTTTGACTTCTGCTCGGGCGACGCGAGCGCGGGCAGCGCCCCGCTGTTCATGTCGTGGGATTCGAACCGCATCGGCCTTACGTGCGACGAACAGGTGTTCATCTATGATATCGGTCAGAATACGGTGCTCGCGAGGAAGGAGCTCGACGAGAACCCCGCCCAGGTCGCGCCGAGCGGGACGCTCGCGTTCCTGACCGCACAGCGTGCCCAGCCCCAGCGGCACGCGCGCCGTGTTTGGGAGCGACTGGGGCAACGGTGATACCGTCGACACCTACGTGATCGAGCTACCCAGCTACAAGCCGTGATGACGGGCCGCGAAGGGCCGCGCGGGGCACCGCTCGATGCCTCACCTCTGGACGACGCCCGAGGCGCCAGCGGGTAGACCCACGGGTGGAGACGGGCGTCACTGCCGAGCTCCTCGCCCAGCGCATGCTCGACACCGGCTTACCTGCTGACACCGGGCGCCTTGTTTCATGCGCGCCGCCAACCCTGCACGCTCATGCGGAGCAGTCCCGCCAACACCCAGAGCGCTGCTTTCTGGAGAGTGTTCGAGCAGAGGGGGACATGCGGTCGCCCACCCGGCGCCTTGCCGTAACGCAGAAGGAGCAAAAGATCCGGTCTCAAGAATGGCCTGCCCGGGACCGCGCCGCCGCGTGGCACGGTCAACAAGAACAACCAAGGATAGGGATGGAAGCATGCATAATCCAGGCGATGTGATCGGCACCTACGGCAAGAGCCGTTCGCTTCTTTTTGCGGGATGGTTTCTGGCAGCGCTGTTCGCCGGTGCGGGCGCCCTGGTGCTGTCCCTGGTACCAGGGCCGGGCAGCACGGTGCGGTTCGATGGGGATGTGTCGGTGCTGTATCGCGCTGGCTATGGGGCGATCGCTCTGGGCGTCGTGATCGCGCTGGGCACGTGGTGGGTCGTGGGCGCGCAGCCCGTGTTCGTGCTGCGCCAGAACGCGATCCAGGTCCGGGAGCAGAAAGGCACCCGGACCGACTTCTACGCCGACATCGAGGATCTCTACACGTTTTACTTCGGCGGTATCGGCTACCGGGCGACACCACAGGCGCCGTGGGTCTTCATTGGAGCACGCACCTCGCGCTACGCCGAGCTGAGCCAGACGTTGCGGATGCGCCATGTAGAGCAGCGCGGGGAGCGGCTCTACCACCAGCTTCAGGCCGGTGGATCGGTCAGCTTCCGGGCTCTGCCCGACAGCGTGGCGTTGTCCAAAACCCTGTTCGCCTCCCGCGACATGGACCACCCGATGCGGATGATCGAACTCACGCGCGGCCACCTCACGATCGAGGGGAAGTCCATCGCGATCGAACGCATTGCCGACGTCGCATCCAATCTCTGGGCAGAGCGGTCGCAGATTCTGGATGTGGATGGCAGGGTGCTCCACGCCATGCACTCGAATGCCGTGATGTCGTTCGACGTGCTGGTGACGCTGATCGCCCGCTTGCAGCAGGACGCCGCCTCTGCAGCCCGCGTCTGAGAGCGCGCATGGACAACGCACGCGCCGGAGGGGCCGGCGCGTGCGCGGTCAACCGAGGGGGTCGGGGCCCTGCAGGGCTGGGCCGCTCAAGAACTCCCCAAGCCCGGGGCTCAATCGTCGGGCCCGGGTTGGGCCTATGGCGGGTGGAGCTAGGCTGCAGCGGAGGCCGCTTTGTCCCGGGGCCGCGGCCCCCGGGGCGCGCCGGCGCCCTGCGGCTTCGTCGCCGCGGCGCCCGCGGGCGGGGCGGCGACGGCGCGGACGAGCGCGGCGGCGATGGCCGCGGTCATCCGCGCGGTCGGCAGCCGCGGCGTGAACGCGAGCACGCGCTCGCCGGGGCGCCGCCCGCGCGAGGACCGGCCGCTCTTCGCGAGCCCCTCGACGGCGCGCTCGCACGGCGAGCCCGGGGCGACGCGCAGCAGGACCTCGGGCAGCCCGATGGGGCCGCCGGCGCCGGGCGCGTAGACGACGCCGACCTCGATCGCCACGAACCCAGGGAGCGCAGCGCGCGGCGAGAGGCCGAGCCGCAGCTCGTCGGCGTCGGGGCTGCCGTCCGGGATGCGGAGGCGGCCGACCACGCGGAGCTCCGACGCCCTGGCCGCGGCGCCGGCCGCCTTGGCCGCGGCGCCGGCCGCCTTGGCCGCCGCGCGCGCGGACCCCTTGGCCGCCGCGCCCTGCGCCGCGCTCGCGGGCGCCTTGGCCGCCGGGCGGGGCGCCTTGTGCGACCGCCGCACCCGCCGCGCGACGTCGCGCAGGAACGCGACCGGCCGCGCCGCCGGGTCGGCGGGGAGCTCGGCGAGGCGGCCAGTGCAGAAGATCGCGAGCAGCGCCGTCGCGTCGAGCGCGAGCAGGTGGGCGTGGTACGGCGAGGCGCCGGCCACGGCGTAGACCCCCGCGCCGAGCGCGGCGAGCAACGCGGCGAGCAGCGCCTTGCCGGCGCGCGTCGAGACGTCGAGGTAGACGCCGCGCACCCGCGGCGGCTCGCGAAAGGCCTCGGCCTCCGCGACGGGGAGCCACTTGCCGGGGCGGCGCAGGGCCGCGGCGGCGCGCTCCGGCCGGGGGGTGCGGTGCGCGGCGAGGGCGGTCGCCGCGGCCACGAGCGCGGCGCCGGCCGTGCCGTCGCGGAGCAGCAGCTCCAGGGCGACGCCCGCGACGAGCGCGAGCCCGGCGAGGGCGGCCCGCGGCGCGAGCGGGATCGGGACGAGGGGCCGCGGCAGGGCGCCCGCGGCGCGCGCGAGGCGCTCGTGCTCGCGCGCCTTGAGCGCGACGAGGGCGCTGTAGAGCGCGAAGAGGGCCGCGCCGGCGGCGAGGTAGAGGGTGCGGCTCCGGTCGGGGCTCGCGGCCGCGGCGTCCGAGAGCCGCCCGAGGGCGTCGGCGCTGGGCGGCGCCGCGGCGGGCTCGGGCTGGAAGGCGCGCGCGTCGGCGCGGATCGCCCACCGGATCGGCTCGGCCTTCGGGGTGTACGGGCGGAGCAGCTCGAGCTCGTCCTTGTCGACCGAGCGGCGGAGCGTCGACAGCGTCGACGGCGCCGCGAGCGCGCCCTCGTCCGCCGCGTCGGCGGGCGCCTCGTCGACGCGCGGCTCGTCGGGCGCGGCCGGGATCGCGACGGTGAGCCGCGCCGAGTCGTAGCCGTCGTCCCAGAGGGGCCCGGTCCACGAGATGCGGGCGCTCGGGCCGTCCTGCCGGATGAGCCCCCGCTTCATGAGGTCCGTGCGGTAGCGGAAGAAGAGCACGAACACCCCGCGGCTCAGGCCCCTGCCGTCGAAGCGGGCCCGCAGCGCCGCCGGGCGGCGCGAGCCGTCCTCGCGCGGGCGGAGGTCGGGCGGCAGGAGCTCGAGCGCGACCGGCGTCGCGGACGCCAGGGAGCCCGCCTCCGCGGCCTTGAGGGGCGCGGCGTAGCTGCCCGGATCGAGCTCGGCGTCCGGGTCGACGCCCTGGATGTCGAGCGCGCGGAGCGGCCCGCCCGAGATCTTCAAGGTGACCTTGTGCTCGACCGTGGCGGCGCCGGCCCGGTCGATCGCGAGCCGCACGTCGTCTCCGGCGACGTGCACCTCGACCCACGCCCGCGCCGGGAGCGCGAACGCGATCGACACGAGCGCGGCAAGGAGCGGCAGCAGCAGCGCCGGCCCGGGGCGGCGGGCGATGCGGGAGGGCATGGTGCAGACGTCCCACGGCGCCGCGCGCGGGGCCAAGTTCTGGGGGCGGCGGCGCCCGCCGGCCCGCCTGCGCCCCCTCCCGCCGCGGCGCGGCCGCGCCGCCCTGCGGGGCCTGCCATCAGGGGGCGGCGGGCGCGATCAGAACGCGACGCCGAGCGAGAGTGAGCCGAGGAGCTTGATCTTCCCCGTCTTCTCGTAGAAGACGTACTGGTAGTTGCCCGCGGCGCCTGCGGCGACCGTCGCCGGAGGGGCGAGCGCGACGCCGAGCCCGAACCCGCCCGACATGGCGAACCCGCCGTCGCGGCCGAAGATGTTCGTGCTCCCGATGCTGAGGCCGAGGATGGCGCTGCTCACGTCGCGCTTGCCGGGGGTCACCCTGGGAGAAGGGGTGTAGACCGCCTCGAACGACTCGTAGCCGAGGCGCCCTTTCACCCAGAACCCCTTCAGCGGCTTGCCCTCCACGTAGACGCCGATGTCGGCCCCGAGCGCGAACCCGGTCGTGTCCAGCGTCGCGTCGTCGAGCGAGCCCCAGATCCAGGACGGCGCGAGGCCGACGGTGAGCGGTCCGAGGATGGCGACCTCGCCCTCGAAGGTCATCCGGCCGAACAGGAGGTCCAGGGCGTTGTAGCGGACCGACCAGCGGCAGCAGGTCGCCTCGGGCGGCATCGGGGGCGGCGGCGGTCCGGCCGGCAAGGCGTATCCCTGACCGTAGCCGGGCGGCTGCTGAGGATAGCCCTGCTGAGGATAGCCCTGCTGAGGATAGCCCTGCTGGGGATAACCCTGCTGCGGATACCCTTGTTGCTGAGGGTAGCCTTGCTGGGGATAGCCCTGCTGGGGATAGCCCTGCTGGGGATAACCTTGCTGCTGCGGGTAGCCTTGCTGGGGATAACCTTGCTGCTGCGGGTAGCCTTGCTGGGGATAGCCCTGCTGGGGATACCCCTGCTGCGGATACCCTTGTTGCTGAGGATAACCCTGCTGCTGGGGATAGCCTTGCTGCTGAGGATACCCGGCCTGCGGCTGGGCAGCTCCGCCGGGCTGTCCCTGTCCCGGCGGGAGCGGCGGAGCGGGCTCTTGCGCTGCCGTCGCGGGGGCGAGGAGGAGCGCGCCGAGGCCGAGCAGGACGCCGCAGGCGGCCGAGCGGGGAGCCCTCGCCGAGGAGGGCGCGCGCGCCGGGCCCCGACCCGTGGTGAAAGCGCAATCCATATGGCCGTGGACTCTACCGAATCCCGAGCAGGCCGGCTACACGCGCGCCGCGGACCGTCGCTGCGCTCGCGCGCGCGATCGCCTGCCTGTAGTCTCCGCCCCCGATGCCGCCGGTCCCCGATCTCGTCACCGCCGCCACTCCCGCGCCCGGAAACCTCCCCTCCGGCGGACCCGCGGCCGCGCCTGCGGCCGATCCGGGCGCGGCGCGCGGCGCCGAGACACCCCCGGCAGAGCTCGATCGCGCGCTGTCCGAGCTGGGCGACGCGGCCCTCGGCTTCGCGCGCATGCCGCCCCGCGAGAAGGCCTCGCTGCTCCGCGCGCTGCTCCCCGGCCTGCTCGCCGCCGCGCGCCCGCAGGTCGAGGCGTCGTGCGCCGCCGCGGGGCTCGACCCCGGCTCGGCGGCGGCCGGCGAGGCGTGGCTCGCGGGGCCGTGCGCGGCGCTCGCGCAGGTGCGCCTCCTCGCCGAGGCGCTCGAGGACATCGCCGCGCACGGGCGCCCGCGGCTCCGCCGCGGGGCGGTGCGCGCCCGGCCGGACGGCCGCGTCGAGGTGGACGTGTTCCCTGCGGGCCTGAAGGACGCCGCGCTCCACGGGCCCCTCCGCGCGCGCGCCCTGATGCAGCCCGGCGCGACGCCCGCCGGCGTCCTGGAAGCGCAGGCGCCGTTCTACCGGCAGCGCGACCCCGAGGGCGGCGTCGCGCTGGTGCTCGGCGCGGGCGGCGCCGCGAGCGTCCCCCTCCGCGACGCGCTCCACAAGCTCTTCGTCGACGGGCGCGTCGTCGCGCTCGCGGCGAGCCCCGCGACCGCGCCCCTCGGCGCGCTCCTCGAGCGCGCCCTCGCGCCGCTCGTCGCGCGCGGGCTCCTCCGCTTCGTCCACGTCGGCGCCGACGCGGCCGCCTACCTCGCGGCCCACCCCGCCGTCGCGGAGGTCCACGTCACCGGCGCGGCGGCGGCGCACGACGCGCTCGTCTGGGGTCCGCCGGGCCCGCAGCAGGCGGGCCGGCGGGCGTCGGGGGAGCCGCTGCTCCACAAGCCCATCACCTCCGTGCTCGGCGGCGTTCGCCCCGTCCTCGTGATGCCGTGGCTCTACGGCAGGGACGAGCTCTGGTTCCAGGTGAGGCTCCTCGCGAGCCGCGTCGTGAGCAGCGCCTCGCTCGGCGACCCCGCGGCGCACGTCCTCGTGCTGCCCAGGGGCTTCGTGCAGCGGCCGCTGCTCTTCCGGATGCTCCACCGCGCGCTCGCCGCCGTGCCCCCGCGGCGCGCCGTCCATCCGGAGGCCGAGGCGCGGCACGCCGCGCTCACGGCCGGGCGCCCGCCCCTCGAGCGCGAGCGCCTCGAGGGCTCCGCCGACGTGCCGCTCCCGTCCGGGGTCGTGCGCATCGGCGAGCCCGGGCCGGGCGCGCCCCCGTGGACGCTGATCGCCGGGCTCTCCGCGTCGGATCCCGCCGAGCCGCTCTTCTCGATCGAGCCGCTCTGCGGCGTCCTCTCCATCGTCGAGGTCGGCTCGAGCGATCCCGTGGAGTTCCTGGAGGCGGCGGCTCGCTTCTGCAACGACCGGCTCCAGGGCACCCTGGGCGCGTCGATCGTCGCGCACCCGATCAGCGAGGAGGACCCCGCCGTCGGCGCCGCGCTCGACCGCGCCCTGCTCGAGCTCCGGTACGGCGTGATCGCGGTGAACCAGGCGCCCGCCGCCGCGCACGCGCTCGTCGCCCTGCCCTGGGGCGGCCACCCGAGCGCCACGCTCGCCGACATCCAGAGCGGGCTCGGCTTCGTGCACAACACGGCGATGCTCGCGCAGGTCGAGAAGACCATCCTGCGCGCGCCGCTCACCACCTTCGCGCGGCCGCTCAGCTCCTGCGATCACCGCCGCGCCCACGTCGTGGGCGAGCGGCTCGCGGCCTGCGCCGCCGACCCGCGGTGGGGCAACGTCGCGCGCGTCGCGGCGGCCGCGCTGCGCGGGTGAGCCGCGGGGCCGGCGCTCGGACAGCGCGCGGGCGGACAAAGCAGCGGCGCCCACCGGGCTCCAGCCGAGCTCCTGGTGGGCGCCGCCTGTCGCGCCCTCGTGGGGCGCTCTCGTCACATCATCCCGAAGGCGCCGCGATCAGGAGGGCAGCGACGAGCGGAACTCCTTCACCTTCTCCACGATGTCGCGCAGCGCGTTCCGCGAGGTCTCCGAGACGTCCTCGGCCAGCTTCTCGGCGTCGAGGAGCGTCGGCTCCAGCTTGCTCCAGGCGTCCTTCGCCTCCATGCCGGCGAGGTGCAGCCTGACCCGGATCTCGTCGCGCAGGGTCTGGAGCGACTCCAGGCTCTTGGTCAGATCGCTCTTCAGCTCGGACGTGATGTTGCTCATTCTTGTCCTCCCGTATCTACGAGGTGTTGGTAGCCCCGGCGTCGATGCATCGGCCGCGCCAGTCGGCGCGCTTCGACGCGGCGCGCGACGCGCGCGCGTCCAGACCGGAGCCGAGCCCATCCATCCCGCGAGCAACCGCCGCGCGGCCCCCTCCTCGTATGTGGCGAAATTGCGCGTCGACGTGCGTTTTTGCCTCGCCGATGCGCGAACGCGCGAGCGAGCTCCTCAGACGAGCGCCTTGTGGGCGAAGACGATCCCGTCGTGATCGGCATAGACGAATCCGCCGGGAACATAGGTGATCCCGGCGAACGTCACGGGGACGTCGCGGTCCCCCGCGCCCTTCTTGTTGCTCTTTCGCGGGTGCGTCGCGAGCGCCTTCACGCCGATCGGGATGCGGCCGATCGCCTCCGCGTCGCGGACGCAGCCGTACACGACCAGCCCGGCCCAGCCGTTCTGGTGGCCGATCGCGGCGAGGTTATCCCCGAGGAGCGCGCAGCGGAGCGAGCCGCCGCCGTCCACGACGAGCACCCGCCCCTGGCCCGGCTCTTCGAGCGCCTTGCGGACGAGCACGTTGTCCTCGTGGACCTTCACCGTGGCGATGGGCCCGTGGAACAGGCGAGCTCCGCCGTAATCCCGGAAGATCGGATCGGCGACGGCGACGGCGTCCGGGTGGTCGTCGCAGAGATCCGTGGTGCGAACCGTGGTGTTTGAGCTCATGTCGACTCCTTGGCAGCAGCGCCGTCGTCCTTGCCCGCCCCCGCGCCGGCGAACGCCGCCGCGTCGATCCCGTGGCGGGCGAGCCAGCGGCGCAGCTGGTTCCGGTGCATCCCGAGCGAGCGGGCCGCGCGCGTGACGTTCCCCTGCTCGCGCCGCAGCGCCATCTCGATGGCGATCCGACGCAGCTCCACCGCCGGCGGCGTGCGCCTCGCGACCTCCGTGATGTCGAGGCCCGCGGAGGGCGCGAGGTCCGACGCCTCCACCACGGCGCGCCCGGCCGCGTGCGCCGCGAGGCCCGCCTGCCGCACCTCGCGCAGCAGCTCCCGCACGTTGCCCGGCCACGCGCGCAGCGCGCACGACTCCACGAGCCCGAGGCTCGGCGCGAGCCGCGCGCCGCCGCGCCGGAGCTCCGCCGCGATCAGCCAGGGCAGCTCCTCGATCCGCTCCGCCAGCGCCGGGATCCGCACCTCGGGCCGGCCGATCCGGTAATAGAGGTCCTCCCGGAAGCGGCGCGCCGCGACCTCGGCCTGGAGATCCCGCAGGGTGGCCGCGCAGAGCCGGAACTCCACCTTGCGCGGGCGCGTGTCGCCGAGCGCGGTCACCTCGCGCGTCTCGAGGACGCGGAGCAGCTTGGGTTGAACCGACGCGTCGAGCTCCGCGATCTCGTCGAGGAACAGCGTGCCGCCGTGCGCGGCCTGGACGTAGCCCTCCGCGTCGGCGGTCGCGTCCGAGTACGCCCCGCGCCGCGCCCCGAACAGCAGCCGCTCCGCGAGGCCCTCCGGGATCGCGGCGCAGTTCACGGCGACGAAGGGGCCGCCCCGCCCCGTCGCCGCGTGGAAGGCGCGCGCCGCGAGCTCTTTGCCCGAGCCGCTCGGCCCGGTGAGCAGCAGCGTCTCGCCGCGCGTCCCCGCGCGCGCGATCAGCTCGCGGGTCTGCCTCAGCGTGGGGCCGATCACCCCGTCCTCGTGCTCCAGGACGCCGCCCCGCTGGAACGGCGCGACATCCGGGGCGAAGCGCAGCAGCGTGCCCCCGATCCGGATCAGCCGCGGGAGCGTCGGGAAGACCCGATCCTCGACCTGCTTGCCGTCGACGAAGGTGCCGTTCCTGCTGTCGAGATCGGTGATCTGCAGGCCCTGGCCCGAGAGCGCGACGCGGGCGTGCCGGCGCGACACCTGATCGTCGTCGATGGCCACCGTGTCGCCCGCCGGCGCACGGCCGAGCACGACCGCGCCGTCCCCGAGCGGGATCGGCGCGCACGCAGGCTGCCCGCGGGTGAAGATGACGACGAGGCCCGGCGTCGCCGACGCCGCGGACGCCGCCTGTGCGTCGGACGCCCTGATCGTCGACTGATCCGCTCCCACACGGTACGCATACATGATCCAAGGGCGGCCCTGAAGGACCCGAGGATCAGAGCGCAGTGTGGATGGAAAATTGGCTTTGGTGGATGCCTGTCCGGATCCTCGCCGCGAGCGCGTCGCGGGTGGGGCGGTCAGTACCGCGGCACCGAGGGGTCGACCTCGCGCGACCACGCGTCGATGCCGCCCTGGAGGTTGTAGACGTTCCTGAAACCCTTCGCGAGGTAGTGCTCGGCGGCCGCCTGGCTGCGCCCGCCGTGGTGGCAGTGGAAGACGATCCGCGCGTCCTTGGCGAGCGCCTCCAGGCGCTGCTGCCCTTCCTGGTCGAGGCGGCGCGCGCCCTCGATCCTCGCGATGTTGCGCTCCTGGTCGGTGCGGACGTCGAAGAGCTCGAGCGCCTCGCCGCCGTCGAGCATCGCCTTGAGTGCGGCGGGCGAGAGCTGCTTGACCTTCGGCGGATCGTTGGGGCTCTCCAGCTTGAAGCCGCCGCCGGAGGGGCCTTCGACGAAGTCGATCGACAGCCCCTCGGCGCGCCGCGCGCTCGCGCGGTCGAGCAGGAACACCACCCCGCCGGCCTCGGCCTCGACGTCGCCGGCCTGCCGCGGGCCGAAGTAGAGGCCGTAGTTGAAGGAGGGGTCGATCTCGATGTGAACGAAGTCGGCGTCGGACTCCCGCGCGGCCGCGAACGCGGCGAGGGCGGCCTGGGTCACGCGGATGGCGGGCGGCGCCTGCGGCGCGCCCTGCGCGAGCCCGAGCGCCTTCACGAGCTCCCCGGTCGCGTGCAGCTCCTTCACGATGTCGCAGCCGCCGATGAACTCGCCGCGGATGTAGAGCTGCGGGATCGTGGGCCAGCTCGAGAACTCCTTGATGCCGTCGCGCAGCGCGGGGTCCGAGAGGACGTCCACCGTCTGGTAGGTGGGCAGGTGCTCGTCGAGGATGCTCACCACCTGGGCGGAGAAGCCGCACTGGGGCATGGTCCGCGTCCCCTTCATGAACAGGACGACGTCGTTCTCGCGGATGATGGTGGCGATCCTGGCCCGCATGGGCTCGCTGAGGCTCATGTGCTTGCTCTCCGTCCGCGGCCGTGGCGGGGCAGTCCATCCCCGCGCGCGTCCGCGGGCCTCTCGCTAGCATGGGCCCTGCACGGCAGCGAGGCCCTGCCGGCGGCGTCGACCGCGCGCTCAGCGGCCGAGCAGGAGCCCCACGACCGCCGCGATCGCGGCGAGGGCCGCGAGGACGGCCGGCGCGCCGAGCTGCGCGCCGAGCGCGCGCAGGCCGCCGCCGTCCGGCGCCGCGGCGCGCGCGAGCGCGTCCGACGGGGGCGGCCCGACGCGGAGCACGCCGGGCGACGCCGCGCTGCCCTCGCGGATCTCGATGAGGAGCTGGTCGAGCGGGGCGTGCTCGCCGAAGGGGCGCACCAGGCGGAGCGTCGCGCCGGCGGTGAGATCGGGCGGGAGCCGGAGCCGCAGCGTCCTCGCGGCGGCCTCGGCCGGGGCGCGGTGGGCGCCGCTCCGGGCGCAGCTGTCGCAGCCGCCGCCGTCGCAGCGGGCGCAGGTGACGCGGGCGGGTACGGCGATCTCGATGTCCGCGCGGTCGCGCGCCCACGCCGCCGGGACGGCGATCGCGAGGCGGCCCCGCGCGCCGTCCGAGGCGTCGAGCCCTTCGCGATCGATCAGCTGCCCGAGCTCGGCTCTGCCCATGACACGTGTGTGCCGCAGCCGGGCCCCGGCGCCAAGCGCCCGCGGCGGACGGAGCCGGCCGCGCAGCGCTCACCCGTGCGCGGGGCGCCCCTCGCCGCGGCGCGCCCCGCGCCGCCCGCGCGGCTCTCGCTCGTCGGATCGGCGGTGATCCTGCCGGGGATCCTGCTGAGCTCGGGCGCCGTGTACGCGTGGGATTGCGTGCCGAGGCACGGGCAGATCTACGGGGGAGGGTAGGGCGGGGGAGCGTGCGGAGGCGGTCGGCGCCTCCGCCGCGCCGCCCGCGCGGGGCGGCGGCAGCGGAAGGCGCGGCGCGCGGGTCAGTCCCCGAGGTCGACGACCTCGAGCCCGTGGTGCCCGAGCGAGCAGAGGGCGCGGTCGCCGTCGAGCGTCACCCGGTTGATGTACGAGGAGAGCTCGCCCTTGGTCTCGTAGGTCAGCGCGTCGAGGTCGGAGGCGTCGATGACGGCGAGCGAGGGCGGGCTGTAGCTGGAGAGGAGGAGGCGCGTCCCGTCGGCGAAGAGCGGCGAGCTGTTGCTCAGCTCCGCGAACGGCTTCCTCACGAGCTCGATGCTGCCTTCCTCGAGCCCGCTGGCCACGAGCATCCTGTACGGCGCCTGGCCGTTCTCCACCACGTAGTTCACGTAGGTGAGCATGAACACGCGGTCGTCGCCCACGGACACCTGCCAGATGCCGGCGTCGTCGTCGATCGGGTGCTCGTCGCGGAGGCGCGCGGTCTTGCTGCCGACGTCGAGGAGCTTGATCGCGCGGCTCATCCCTCTGCAGACGCCGGGGCCCTCCCAGTCGTTCGGGCTGGTCGGCTCGAAGTCGACGTTCTGCGCGAACGCCCTGTAGCAGGCCTCGGCGCTCGGCACCTCGAGCTCGAACGGCTCGTAATCGACCGTGAGCGCGCGGCCGAGCGCGCCGTCGAAGGCGAGCAGCGACCCGGGCACGTTGACCGGCGTCCGCACGACCGGCGAGGACGGGTCGGACACGTCGATGCGGTCGAGGTAGAAGCGCGCCTTGGAGGGGTCCTCGGGCAGCGGCACCCAGCGCGAGGTCAGCACGGTGGTGCCGTCGATCTGAAGGCCCGTGTGGCCGGCGCCGGCGGGCAGCGCCACCGAGCGGTGCACCGGGTTCGACGGATCGGAGAGGTCGAGGACCTCGAGCGACGGCTCGTCGGACGCAGGCGTCTCGCCGCCGACGCCGTCGTAGTAATAGTAGGGGTCGTAGTTGGTGTTGCGGAGCACGAGGGTGCTCCCGACCTGCACCACCGCGTCGCCCGTCGGGACGACGGCGCCGTAGTAGTACCCGTAGGCGTAGAGCGCGCTGCCGCTGAACGGCAGGACGCGCTGGCTCGCGATCCGGGGAGATTCGGGGTCCCTGAGATCGATGACGGCGAGGTGCGCCTTGGTCGTCCCGCCCGTGTACGAGGGCCAGAGCAGGTAGGCGTATTGCCCGTGCGCGAAGAGGCGCGCGTCGGCGACGCCGTATCCGTAGCAGTCCCCCTCCGAGCCGGTGGTCAGCGCCGCGAGGTCGAGCTTCCCGATCGGCTCGGTGCGGCCCGGATCCGCGGCCGGCGCGATCTCGAGCTGCGGGCTGCTGGTCCACCAGTCCGCGCTCATGCGGACCACGAGATCGCCGGTGACGACCGCGTTGCTGACGACGGTCGTGAGGGTGAGGTCGGCGACCCCGACCGGGGCGTCGCGGTTGTCGATGTTGAACGTCCCGACCTCCTGATCCGAGACGGCGAAGAGCCGCTCGTCGTGGACGAAGGCGCGCCGCGCCTGGCCGCGCGCGGGGGCGGAGCCGCGCTTCGTCAGCGTGTCGGCCGTGAAGTCGATGAGCTGGATGCCGCTCTTGTACGTGCCGCAACCAATGTCGCCGTTCTGCTCCCAGCCGCTGTAGGGCACGAGGATCGTGCCGAGGTCGTCCAGGATGGTGAAGGCCTTGTGGATCCGGTCCTGGTCCTCGGCGAAGCTCCCCCACGAGCCGCCGAAGTGGACGCGCTCCAGCATCGTGGGGGCGGTGAGATCCGAGACGTCGAAGAGCGAGACGTGGAGCGAGCCCTCGGTGGAGGCGTTGTCGAACCCGAGGGCGAGCACGCGGTCGCCGCGCGGTTCCATGTGGTAGACCCAGCCGGGCATCTCGAGCTCGCCGAGCTGGGCGGGGTGCTCCGGGTCGCTGAGATCGATGGTGAACAGCGGGTCGGTCTGCTCCGCCGTGATGGCGTAGGCGCGGTCGCCGTCGAAGCGGACGGAGCGCAGCGACTCGGGCTTGGGCAGGCGGAGCTCGGTGTAGCCGAGGGGGGTGAGCTCCTGCGAGGACGCGACGGCGAAGGTCTGGACGCCGGGCTGCGCCGCGTTGTTCCACCAGAGGCCGGGCTGGCTGACGACGCGGAGGACGCCCTCGTGCTCATCCATCTGCCAGCGGCTCTGGATCTGGCCGGCGGCCTCGACGGTCGTGCCCTCCACGAGGTCGCCGCTCGGGTCGGAGATGTCGATGACCTGGATGGTGGAGTGCCCCTCGTCGGTGCCGTCCCACTCGATGCCGGAGACATACATGCGGTCCTGGGTGACGGTCACGCTGCGGCGCCACCCGTAGCCATAGGGGTCGTTGTCGCTGAAGCTCAGTTTGTCGACCACCCCGATCGCCTCGGGGTCGCCGACGGCCAGGGAGGTGACGGTGGTGTTCGGCGACCTCCCGCACCCCCAGCAATAGTTGTTCTCCAGGGTGACGGCATAGAGCACGTCGCCGACGATGCGCGAGTCGGAGATCGTGCCCGGCAGGTTGAACGAGCCGATCAGGCGGATGTCCGCCGGGTCGGAGACGTCGAGCGCCTCGATGCGGCTCGACTCCGTGTAGGTGTACTCGCCGGTGTCGTCGTCGTAGAGGTACTGCGTCCACGACGAGAACATCGCGTAGACGATGCCGTCGCGCAGGTACATCTCGAAGGGCATCCCGCTCGCCTGGTAGCGCCCGAGGAGCTTCAGCCGGTCGCGCCGCGAGATATCGATGACGCTGAGCCCCGCGTACTGCGAGAGCGCGTAGAGCTTGCCGTCCTTGACCTGGATGATGTCGGCCTCGGTGATCGCGCGCTCCGGGTCCTCGTCGCCCCCTCCTTCGTCCGGCCCCGCGGCGCCGCCACCGGCGCCCGTGCCTGCGGCGTTGGCGCTGCCGCCGTCGTCCTCCCCTCTGCCGTCGTTCCCGTTCGGATTGCCAGAGATGAAGTCGGTCGGAGCGTCGTCGGGCGGATTCCCCGTCGAGCCCCCCACCACGCAGCCGGCGAGTCCGGCCGATGCCGCTGTCGCCGCGACGACGAGCCAGCCGGCGTAAGTTCTAGACAGGAAGGTCATCGTTCACCTCGTTCACGAAGACACAGGGCGTCATGGCCGCGCCGGTGCGTGCTGCGCTGTCCGCGTCCCGTGCCGGCGCACAAGCAAGCGGCAGGCCAGGCAGGAGTCCGCGGAAATGCCCGGCTTTCGCCGGGGCGTGCTCGGTCTGTGCCAGAGTGTGCAGCCCCGCTGGCGGCCGCGGCAGGCGCCCGCCCGCAAGGCGTGCGCTTCGTCGCCGCCGGTGCGCCTCCTTCCGGCTGAGCTCTCATGAGCTGGAGGGCGGCTCGCCTCTTGCAGAGTGCAACAGCGAACAGCGAGAAAGCGGCTCGTCTCGGCGGGAGGTCGCGTTCACGCTTCGAGGACACGCCGGCGCGGGCCCGTGAAGCGACCGGCGAACCCTGGCGCCTGCGGCTGCCGGATGGCACGGTCGAACCCTTGATAGGAGGCTTAACGATGGATCTGTTCAGCAAGCGTCATCGGCTCGTGGTTGGAATGCTCGTGCTCTTCGTCCCCCTGCTCACCGGCGCCAAGGGCAAGGGCTGTCAGAGCCCGGGCGACGGCGGGCCTGGGGGCGGCGGGTCTGCGGGCGGCGAGCCTGGGGACTGCAGGCCGGCGGGCTGCAGCGGACAGATCTGCGCCGATGCCGATGACGAAGTGGTCACCACGTGCGAGTGGCGCGAGGAGTACGCGTGTTACGCGGAGCACGGCGTGTGCGAGCGGGGCGCGTCGGGCGAGTGCGGCTGGCGACCGACGCCGGAGCTCGAGGCGTGCCTCGGGGGCGGCGAGCCTGCCCCGTGCGTGGTGACCGGGTGCAGCGGGCAGGTCTGCGCCGACGCCGACGACGAAGTGGTCACCACGTGCGAGTGGCGCGAGGAGTACGCGTGTTACGCGGAGCACGGCGTGTGCGAGCGGGGCGCGTCGGGCGAGTGCGGCTGGCGACCGACGCCGGAGCTCGAGGCGTGCCTCGGGGGCGGCGAGCCTGCCCCGTGCGTGGTGACCGGGTGCAGCGGGCAGGTCTGCGCCGATGCCGACGACGAAGTGGTCACCACGTGCGAGTGGCGCGAGGAGTACGCGTGTTACGCGGAGCACGGCGTGTGCGAGCGGGGCACGTCGGGCGAGTGCGGCTGGCGACCGACGCCGGAGCTCGAGGCGTGCCTCGGGGGCGGCGAGCCTGCCCCGTGCGTGGTGACCGGGTGCAGCAATCAGATCTGCGCGGACGAGGACGTGGCCACGGACTGCGTGTGGCTCGAGGAGTACGCGTGTTTCGCGGAGCACGGCGTGTGCGAGCGGGGCGCGTCGGGCGAGTGCGGCTGGCGACCGACGCCGGAGCTCGAGGCGTGCATCGAGGCGGCGACCGGCAACTGAACGCCGGTCGGCGGGCGCTGCATCCCGAACAGCGGTGACGCGTGCGCCACGGACGCGGACTGCGCCGTCGGCGGCTGCGGCGGGGAGCTCTGCTACAACCCCGCCGTGAGCGACGGGGCCTCGACGTGCGACTGCTCCAGCCCGGGGCTGGCGTGCGGGTGCGTGGACGGCGTCTGCACCTTCTGGAACTGAGGTCGCCCCCGAACGCGTGCTGCAGGCCATCGAGGCTTGAAGGCAGCGGCCGGCGGGCGAGCGAGACAGCGCTGAGGATCGGCCGAGCGCCGCCGCGAACGCGCGCTCGGGAGCCGCTCCAGTCTCCGTTTCCCCTGATGTGGTCGTAATGACGACGATGAGCGTGATGCTGCCCTGTGAGAGGACAGCTCGGGGGTCCACTGTCGTCCAGCGTCTTTCACCCACCAAAATGTCGGCGAGAGCGATTTTTCGTGTCCTAGTAAAAATGCGGCGGGTGTACCGTTCATCGTGAAGGAAAGTGCGCGCTCCTGTTCCGGGGGAGCGACCGCCAGCGGGTTCCGCTGGATCCAAGCCGGTGCTCTCAGAGGCAATATGGCGCTGCTCGACAACATCCGCCGTCTCAGCGAAAACGTCCGCAGAAGACAACCTCACACCCGGGGAGAGCAAGCGACCAAGAACGCGCTCATCCTCCCCTTCCTCGACGCGCTCGGGTACGACATCTTCGACCCGACCGAAGTCCACCCCGAGTACATCGCCGACTTCGCCAAGAAGCGCCCGAGCGGTCCGTCGGAGAAGGTGGATTACGCAATCTACCTGAACGGCATGCCGATCATGTTCTTCGAGTGCAAGTCGGCGGACTCCGAGCCGAACCTGCACAATGGCCAGCTCCAGCGCTATTTCAACGCAACGCCGTCGGTGAAGGTCGCCGTCGTGACGAACGGCGTGCGGTATCTTTTCTTCACCGATCTCGAAGAGCCCAACATCATGGATGGTAAAGCCTTCTTCGAGTTCGATGTCCTCGGTTTCTCCGAGCGCGACGTCGAGACGCTCGAGGCATTTTCAAAGGCCTTCTTCGACGCCGCCCTCGTGCGGCAGCGCGCCGAGGACATCATCTATACCGGCAAGGTGACGAGCTATGTTAATGAGCTCCTGCGGAACCCATCGGAGTCGTTTACCCGCTTTCTCTTGAACGAGATCAACATCACGACCGGAAAGCTCACGGCCAAGAGGGTCGAGAAGTTCGTGCCCATCGTGAAGAAGGCGATCCAGTCGACGCTCCTTGAGATGGCGACCCGCTCGATCAAGCAGGAGACCTACGAGCCCGCGCCGCAGGTGGCCGTCACGCCGGCGGCGTCTCCGCCGGCACCGCCGCGCGCTCCGGCGGAGTCGCAGCCTGAATTCGCCAAAGGTATCGTGACCACCGCCGAGGAGCTCGAAGCCTACGATATCATCCAGCGTATCTGTGCCGACTCGGCGGTGAAGGACAAACCTCAGGTCCAGTACCTCGACTCAGTGAACTACTTCGGCCTGAACATCGGTAACCGAAAGAAGTGGTTCATGCGCCTCTTCTTCGACGGGCGTCGCAAGGCGGTGGTGACGCGCCTCGCCGTCGAGCGCGCCTCGCCGCTCGTCCCCGGCTTCGAGATCGAGCCTGCCCCCGAGAACGTCGGCAAGAGCCGTGTGTACATCTCGGGCCTGAAGGACCTCGAGCGCCTCCGGCCGCTCGTGCTCCTCGCCTACGAGGAAGAGATCAGACGCGCCGAGGCGAGCGGCGGCGATGACGATGACGCGCCGGCGCCCGCGGCCGAGGCGCTCCGGCACTGAGCCCGTACCTTCGCAGGTCGCGTTAATGCCTCTCCGCGCAGTCGCGGGCTCCCGCCGGAGCCGCGCCGCTGCGCAGGCCCGCCGCGCGACGGCACTGCTCCGGGGAAAACCTACTCCCCCACGAGCCGCAGCCCCACCGGCAGCCCCTCTCCGAAGAACGCCGCGCGCTCGGCCTCCTCGACGGCCACCACTTCGCGCACGGCCCTCACCCACGCCTCGGGCGCGCCCGCCTTCACGAGCCGCCGCTCCACCTCGCCGCGGATCCGGTCCGACACGTCGCGCGCCCGGTCGCCGGTCCGGCGCGCGAGCTGCACCGCGGCCGGCGCGGCCGACGGCAGCTCCTGCCACTTCTCGCGCAGCAGGTGATCGAGCCACCGCTCGGCCGCCGCCGGCGACACCACGTGGTGCACGCTCGCGTAGGCCGGCACCCGCGCCCCGATGCGGCCGATCGCCGCCCAGAGCCGCGCGTCGCGATCGGTCCAGGTGCGCTCCAGGATCCAGGCGCCGAACTCGCTCCGCCGGCCGGCCGGCACGCGCTCGAGCGACGCGCAGAGCTCGAGCAGATCGTCGAGCGCCTCCGGCTTCACCCCCTTCGGCTTCTTCAGCCGCTGCTCGGCCGGCGCCAGGAACGGATCCGCGAGATCCCGGATCGCGACCTGCACCGGCTCGTCGAGGCCGCCCGAGATGCGGCGCCACGCGATCCAGAACTGCTGCCACGAGCGCGCCTCCTGCGGGAACGCGAGCCGCTCGGCGAAGAGCGGCGCGATCGCGGCGACCCGCGCCGGATCGCCCGCGTCGCCGAAGCCGGGGCGCAGGCAGTAGCCGGCGAGCGACCAGAACAGGCGCTCGTGATCGGCCGAGCGCCGCCGCGAGCGCGCGCTCGGGGCGAGCGTGTCGAACAGCGCCCGCGCCGTCTCCGTCGTCCAGGTGGCGCGCTCCCCGAGCACGCGCTCGAGCTCGCGGACGAGGTTCTTCACCTCCCGCGGCGCGACGTCGGGCCGCCCCTTGCCGAACACCCGCTCGATCGCCTCCCGCGCCTCGTCGAGGCGCCTCCCGCCCGGCGCCGCCCCCGCGGGAGCCCTCGCCTGCGCCCGCTCCGGCAGGCCGCCGTGCGCCCCCTCCGGCGGGCCGCCCGGCGCGCCCCCCTCCGCCGCCGCGGCGCGCGCGCCGCGGCCGTCCTCGCGCAGCTGGAACGCCAGCCGGAAGCGGCGCGGCGCCGGGACCCCCACCTCGACGCAGGCGAGGTCCAGGGTGCCGATCGCGGTGAGCTCCCCCTCGATCTGGACGCGCACCTCCGCCTGCTTGCCAGCCGCGGCGCGCGCCGCGTCCCCGGCGTCGAACGCCACGGCGACCGGCGGCAGGGCCTCGAACCGGTCGTCCTCGAGCGGGACGAGGTCGCCGGCGCGATCGGCGCGCGCGTCGTCCGACGCGAACAGGTCGAACCGGACCGGGCGGCCCACGACGAGCGCGAACGTCCGCCCGGCCGCCGCGTGCACGCTGCCCTCCTTCGCGCCGCGCGGCACCACGCACACCGCGGGCCGCGGCCCGCCGCCGGCGGGCGGCTCCAGGCCGACGTAGTAGCCGCGCGCCGCGCCGCCCTCGATGCGCACGCCGCGGCCGGCGAGCGCGAGGCCGTAGGCGACCGCGCCCCGCGCCACCGCGAGATCGGGATCGGCGTGCGGGAGCACGTCGAGCCGCGGCCCCCCCCACGGCCCCCCCCAGCGCTCGATGACCTGCGCGAGGCGCTCCGCGACGCGGCGCGCGCGGAAGACGCCGCCGTTCAGGAGCAGCGCGGTCGGCCCTCGCGCCTCGGGGGCGTGGCGCGCGAAGAACCAGGCCACGTGCCGGGTGATCGCCACGTCGCGCTCGTAGGGCAGGCCGAACGCGACGAGCCCGCTCCGGCCGCGCTGCGGCCGGGCGTCGCGCGGCGCCTCCGGGAAGAAGCCGTCGAGCACGATCGCCTCGACCTCCTCGCGGCGGAGGCGCGTCGTCAGCGCGCCGCCCACGAGCCGCGCGCCGTGCGAGAGCACGGTGACCGGCGCCTCGTCCGGCGGGGCGGGCGCGATGCCGCCGGCCGGAACGTTGCCACCGGCCGAGGCGCCTCCGCCGGTCGAGGCGCCGCCGCCGGCCGATGCGCCGCCGCCGAGCAGGCGCTCCTTGGCGGTGCGGCAGGCGAGCACGAGCTGCCCGAACCGCGCCGGGTCGAGCTTCTCGCCCGTGCCGCCGACGAGGCGCGGCTCGCAGAGGTGGGCGAGCGCGAGGTCCATGTTGTCGCCGCCGAGCAGGAGGTGGTGGCCGACGGCGACGCGCGAGACCTCGACCGGGCGGCCCTCCGCGGCGCCGGCGCCGCGGGCGACCCGGATGAGCGACAGATCGGTGGTGCCGCCGCCGACGTCGCAGACGAGGACCGTCGCGTCGCCGCCCGAGCGGGCGAGCAGCGCGTCGAGGCCCTCCGCGCCGGCGAGCCGCATGAAGTCGTAGAACGCGGCCTGCGGCTCCTCGAGGAGCCGCGCCGAGAGGCCGGCGCGGCGGGCCGCCTCGACGGTGAGCTCGCGCGCGACCTGATCGAACGAGGCCGGCACCGTGAGCACGACCTCCTGCGCCGCGAGCGGGCGATCCGGGAAGGCGTCGTCCCAGGTGCGGCGCACGTGGGCGAGGATGCGGGCGCTCGCGTCGAGCGGCGAGGCGCGCGGCAGGGAGGCCGCGTCCTCGGCCGCGCCCCAGGGCAGGACGGGCGCCGTCCGGTCGACGGCGGGGTGGCAGAGCCAGCTCTTCGCCGAGGCGATGAGCCGGCCGGGGACCTCGCCGCCGCGCCGGCGGGCGTGCTCGCCGATGGCGAAGGGCGCGTCGCCGAACGGGTCGGCCGGCGCCTCGCCGGGGAGGGGCGCGTAGAGCAGGGAGGGCAGCAGCGGGCGCGCCTCGACCTCGGTGGCGGTCACGAGCTGCGGGATGGGGAAGACGCGGATCGCGCCGGGCCCGGCGTCGCGCTCGGCCCAGGCCACGACGGTGTGGGTGGTGCCGAGGTCGATTCCGACGATCAGGCTCGGGGTCTTCGCGGGGGCGGACATGCGTGCGCGCAGCAACGATACTGGATCGCCGCGGCGCCTTCCGCAGCTCCGGCGCGCGTCCCCGCTGACGCGCGCCCGGGGGCAGGCGCGCGCCCGGGGCGCGGCCGCCCGCCGGCGGGCGGCGCCGGCGCTTGTTCCGGGCGAGGCCGGCGCTTGTTCTGGCCGTCGCCGGCGCTTCTTCCGGGCGATGCCCCGTGCTAGAGGCGCGAAATGCGAGCGAACCGAGCGATCTGGCTGGTGGTCATGGGTGTCCTTGCGGCGGGGTGCGGGTCGGCGAACGCCGAGATGTCGCTGGCGGCGAGCGCGACGCCGCCCCCACCTCCGCCTCCGCCGGCGCCGGTCCAGCCGGCGGCGCCTGCCGAGGCGGTCATCGAGGGGGATCGCATCAAGATCGCCCGGCCCATCTTCTACGACCTCGACAAGGACGAGATCCGGCCCGAGTCGTTCTCGGTCCTCGACGCGGTGGCGAACATCCTGAGGACGCACCCGGAGATCACCGCGCTGACGGTCGAGGGGCACACGGACAACCAGGGGACGGTGGAGCACAACATCAAGCTGTCCGAGCGCCGCGCGAACGCCGTGGTCCGCTACCTGGTCCAGCGCGGCGTCGCGACGCCGATGACGGCGCCGGGGTACGGCGCCGCCGCGCCGGTCTGCTTCACGAACGACGAGGGCTGCCGCGCCATGAACCGGCGCGTGGAGTTCCGTATCAAGACGAAGTGACCTCCGATCCACACCGTCGCTCACGCCTCCTGGCCGAGGCCCCCGTGCGCCTCGACAACAGGCCAGGTTAACCCGGGTCCTCCCTCGAAATCGACTGCTTTCCGCCGCCTCGCGCCGGGATTGCGAGGCTCGCCACGTTCGCCACGTCTGCCACGTTCGCCATGTTCGCCGCGCGTGCCGCCTGGTCGCGCCGGCCATGTAGGTTGCGTCGGTCGCTGCGGTCGCGTCGGTTGCGTCGGTTGCGTCGGTCGCCTTGGCCCCTCGGCCGAGCGGCGCGATGCGATGTCCTGTCGCCCCGTGAGGCGCACGGCGCGCGAGGGCGCCTGTCTCTCTGTGCGCCTGTGGGACAAGCGACTCCCAAAATCACTCGTGCTGCAAGTTTTTATTGAACGATGTGTCGCGATCGTGGTTAATACATCACGGGAATACGCGCGCTGAGTGCGACGCGCCGGTCCGAACAACTCATTGCATTGCGTGGTGGGTCATGGCGAGCATTCGTCGTCGTCCTGTGGGGATCGCTTGTCTCGTCCTTTCGTGTCTCGCGTGGCTCTCGCCGCGCGCTGCGGCTGCGCACCGCGTCGATCATCTCGATTGGGCGGAGCGCCTCGTCGACAACATCGATCCTGAGGACAACGAGTACAGCTCGACTCCTAGCTTCATCACCTGGGCAGGCGTCGCCGGCGCGCGGCGCTATACGAACCGGACCCAGTGCGCCACCTTCCTGACGCAGCTGCTGAAGCGGAGCTACGGCTGGACCGAGTCGTCGTTCGACGGCTGGCTGGGCAGCCGGAGCCCGAGCGCGGCCACCTATCACGACGCCATCGTCGAAGAGAACGGGTTCGACAGGATCCGCGACCTCCGGGACGCGCGCGCCGGCGACGTCATGGCCATCCGCTATCCCGAGAGCGAATCGGCGACGGGGCACGTCGCGATCCTCCGCCGGGCGCCGAGGGTGAGGCTCCCGGCGAGCCCGCTCGTCGCGGGCACGTTCCAGTACGAGGTGAGCGTGGTCGACTCGACGAACTTCCAACACGGCTCGTCCGACTCCAGGTACTCCTCGGGCGGCCGCTGGGCCTCCGGCGCAGGCTACGGCGTGATGCGCCTCTACACGAACGTGGCTGGCACCGTCGTCGGGCACACCTGGAGCACGGCCGCCGTCACGGCCTACTATCCGGCGGCGGTGCGCCAGGTGGCCATTGGCAGGCTGGTGCTCCCCGACGGGGGCCCGGCCGGACGATGACTGATTGTCCGGGCCAGCAGGCGCCTGGCGCCCGCCTCCTGATCCCCTCGAGAAGCGCTATGTAAAATTCTCTTCACGCTGTAATCTGGGGTTGTCTGCCGCACACGCGCGGTGCGCCGGAGCGCGCCGGAGCGCCGCGTTCCCGCCGGAAAACTGCCCCCGGACGCTCCCGCAGGCCCCGTTGACAACCGGAGCCGCTGGGGTCTAGAGTGGCGGCCCTCTGAGCTTGCTCGGAGGCCCCAAGCCCAACAATCATCGGCTTAACCAACCCGGGGGCAGCTCTGCCGCCGGGTTTTTTTCTGTCGCTGATGGGGAAGAAGCCCTCCGCTTTCGACCCAGCTTTCGACTCCACCGAATCCACGGAGACCGCGCGTCCATGAGCAATCAGTACGGCCACTTCGACGACGAGAGCCGCGAGTACGTCATCACCCGGCCCGACACGCCGCTGCCCTGGCTCAACTACCTGGGCTCGGACGAGATGTTCGGCCTCTGCACCAACACCGCGGGCGGCTACACGTTCTGGAAGGACGCCAAGCTGCGCCGGCTCACCCGGTATCGTTACAACAACGTACCCATGGATATCGGCGGGCGCTACCTCTACGTGAACGACGGCGGGGTGGTGTGGAACCCGATGTGGAAGCCGCTCAAGACGGCCCTCGATCGCTACGAGTGCCGCCACGGCCTGGGGTACACGAAGATCACGGGCGAGAAGAACGGCGTCGAGGTGGAGGTCCTCTTCTTCATCGTCCCCGGCGAGAACGTCGAGATCTGGCGCACCCGGGTCACCAACAAGAGCGGCTCGAAGAAGGACATCCAGCTCTTCTCCTTCCAGGAGTTCTGCTTCTTCGAGGCGCTCAACGACATGACGAACTACCAGCGCACCTACTCCATCGGCGAGGTGGAGATCGAGGGGAGCGCCATTTACCACAAGACCGAGTACCGCGAGCGCCGCTCGCATTACTCGCTCTTCGCCTGCACGCGGGCCATCGACGGGTTCGACACGAGCCGCGACGCGTTCTGCGGCAGCGTCCACAACGGCCTGCACGAGGCCCAGGTCCCGCTCCGGGGCAAGGCCACGAACTCGAAGGCGTTCGGCTGGAACCCGATCGGCAGCCACCAGGTGAGCCTCTCGCTCGCCCCCGGCGCGAGCGAGACCCTGAGCTTCGTGCTCTCGTACGTGGACCAGGGGGATCTGCCCAAGTTCAAGGCGCCCTTCGTCATCAACAAGCAGAAGGGCAAGGAGATCCTGGCCAAGTACTCGGCGCCCGGCGTCGTGGACGGGGCGTTCGCTCAGCTGAAGGAGGACTGGGCGGGGCTGCTCTCGAACTTCCAGGCCGACTGCCCGGACGAGCACGCGCGACGCATGCTCAACACCTGGAACCAGTACCAGTGCATGGCGACCTTCAACCTCTCGCGGTCGGCCAGCATGTACGAGACGGGCATCGGCCGGGGCATGGGCTTCCGCGACTCGAACCAGGATCTCCTGGGCTTCGTGCACCTCATCCCCGAGCGCGCCCGCCAGCGCATCCTCGACATCGCCGCCACGCAGCTGAGCGACGGCACCTGCTACCACCAGTACCAGCCGCTGACGAAGAAGGGGAACGCCGACATCGGCGGCGACTTCTACGACGATCACCTGTGGCTCATCCTCTCCACGTGCGCGTACATCAAGGAGACCGGCGACAGGGGCATCCTCAAGGCGGCGGTGGGCTACGCCGACAAGCCGGGCTCCAAGGAGGACCTCCTGCACCACCTGGAGACGTCCATCGCGTACACGATGAAGAAGCGCGGCCCGCACGGCCTGCCGCTGATCGGCCACGCGGACTGGAACGACTGCCTCAACCTGAACTGCTTCAGCACCGAGCCCAACGAGAGCTTCCAGACCGCGGGCGACGTGAAGGACTCGAAGGCCGAGTCGGTGATGATCGCCGGCCTCTTCCTCTACGCCAGCCGCGAGATGGCCGCCCTGTACGACTGGATGGGCCAGAAGTCCGACGCGGAGCGCATGCGCGGGCACTACGCGGAGATGCTGGCCGTGGTCGAGAAGGAGGCCTGGGACGGCGAGTGGTATCGCCGCGCCTACGACGCGGAGAGCCGGCCGGTCGGGAGCAAGGAGAACGAGGAGGGCAAGATCTTCATCGAGAGCCAGGGCTGGTGCGTGCTGGGCGGCGCCGGCGCGGACAACGGCCGCGCCAGGCAGGCGATGGAGAGCGTGCACAAGCACCTCTACACGAAGAACGGCATCGTGCTGCAGCAGCCCGCGTACTCGACCTACCACCTCGAGCTCGGGGAGGTCACCTCGTACCCGCCGGGCGTGAAGGAGAACGCCGGCATCTTCTGCCACAACAACACCTGGATCCACCTGGGCTGGTGTCTCCTGGGCGAGGGGGAGCGCGCGCTGGAGTACTATCTCTCCATCTGTCCTTCGGCCAAGGAGAGCCAGATCGAGACCTACCGGGCCGAGCCCTACGTCTATGCGCAGATGATCGCGGGCAAGGACGCCCCGGTCTTCGGTGAAGCGAAGAACGCCTGGCTCACCGGCACCGCGGCCTGGACCTTCGTGTCCGTCAGCCAGGGGATCCTCGGCGTGCAGCCCCAGTACGACGGGCTGAAGCTGGATCCCTGCGTGCCCAAGGCCTGGAAGAGCTTCTCCATCTCCCGCCGCTTCCGCGGCGCCACCTACGAGATCAGCGTCAAGAACTCGGGGGTGTGCAAGGGCGTGAAGAAGCTGACCGTCGACGGCAAGACGGTCGCGGGCAACGTCATCCCGCTGGCCCAGGCCGGGGCGACGGTGCGCGTCGAGGTCGAGATGGGCTGACGTTTACCGTCGGCGTACAACCGGAGACGAGCTTGGGGGGGGTCAATCGCCCTGAGGTGAAGCGACCCACCTCCCGTTCAACATGACCCGATTCACGCGGCGCATCGCCCGGATGTCCGCGAGCGGGTCGCCCTCGATCAGGACGAGGTCGGCGAGCTTGCCCGGCTCGACGCTGCCGAGCCGATCGTCGATGCGGAGATATCTGGCGCCCTCCAGCGTGGCGGCGACGAGGACCTCCATGGGCGATAGGCCGCTCTCGACGAGCAGCTCCATCTCGCGCTGATAAGCCCACCCGCGCGCGGCGCCCGGCACCGCGCCGTGGGAGCCGACGGCCACCCGCACGCCGGCGCGGCGCGCGGCGGCGGTGAGCCTCATCATGTTCTCGAAGCCGCGCACCTCGGCCTCGGTCACGCCCTCGCAGCCAGCGCGGCGCTCGAAGATGGCGAGCGTGGGGGTGACGAAGGTGCCGCGCGCCGCGAGCAGCCGGAGCAGCTGGGCGGTCCGGGGCGCCTTGAGCGAGATGCCGCGGAAGATCTCGTAACGACCGGGGAAGCGCGCCTCGTTGTCGGCGATCACCGATTGCCGGTAACGCTCCGCCTCGCGCGGCGGCACGAGCGCCGTCCCCAGCGAGGTGATGTGCTCGATGCCGTCCAGCCCCGCGCGGGCCGCCGCCGCCGCGTCCACCGTCTCCAGGTGCGCGACGGCGACCACGCCGCGGGCGTGCGCGGCCTGCGCGATGGCCTCGACGAGCCCGAGCGGCAACCGGAAATAGACCTTGATCCCCGACGCGCCGCGCTCGACCAGCTGCTCGACCGCCCAGCGCGCCTCCGCCGCGTCGCGCACCAGCATCGCGCTCTGCGGGTAGGCGGGGTACGGCGCGTCGAGCATCGGGCCCGTCAAGAAGAGCCGCGGCGCCGGGCCGCGCCGGCGCGCGGCGTCGTACGCCTCGATCCAGTTCCCCGGCTCGCGCAGCGAGGTGACGCCGCGCTGGAGGACGAGGCCGGGCAGCCCGTCGTCGCCGCCGAGGTGGAAATGCACGTCGATGAGGCCAGGCAGGACCCAGAGCCCCGCGCCGCGGACGAGCTCCGCGCCGGCCGGGACGTCCGTGGCGGCGCGCGCGCCCGCGGCCACGATGCGGTCGCCGCGGATCACGACGACGGCGTCCCGCACGGGCGGCCCCCCGCGACCGTCCACGAGCGTGGCCCCGACGATCGCGACGGAATGCGCGGCGTCCGGCCGCGCGGGGGGGTTGAGCTCCCGCGCGGGCGGGAGCTTCGGCGGACCTTCCGGCGAGGGCCACTGCACGGGCGCGCTCGCGCAGGCGCACAGGCCCGCGAGCGTCGCCAACAGACACACGCGCAACCGAAAGCTCATCGTGCCCTCCCCCGTGTCCCCCGATCGCGACGGGCCGCGCGCGTCGCCGGAGCCCCGCGACGCGCGTGGAGCCGTATCGCTCTCGCCCAGCGCGCGCGCCCGCGGGCGAGGCCGGATGCTGCGATCGTGCGCGATCGCGCACGCCGCACCGCTGATCATAGCATCTCCGGCCCGCGGGGCCGCGATCACGAGCGCTTTCCAACTTCCACCTTCAACTCGAAGGCGCGCTCCCGTCGACGTCCGCCTCCATCTCCAGATTCGCTCGTTGCATCGAGTCGCGGCCACGCCGCGGGCGCCGCCGGCGCGTGCGCCTGTCCGGGCTCCGGCGCGCCGCGTTTCGTGGAGCACAGGGAGGCTCCGAACTCGCGACTTGCTGGATTCGGCGCGGCGCCCGAACCCTTTGCAGGTGCGCAGCGCGCGTGAGCGCAGGCGCCGGGGTCGCGGTAATGGGCGCTCGCCGAAGGTTGGCGACTTCGGTGTTGCGATGGCACGGCGCCGACGTCAGGCGATTCCCGAGCCGTGCAGGCGCCGCCGGGCTCGTCCGAGGGGCTCATGCCATGGTGTTTGGGTCGCGCCGGAGCGGCCGAAGCGCGGGCAGTCGATTCGGCGGGCCGCATCGAGATAGTTGAGCGTCTCAGCCGGGGTGGAGTAGTGTGCCACCGCTGGCGCGCGGGATAGGCCGCGACCGGCGGGTCCCGTTGGGACCGGCTGACGAAGCGACTCTTGACGACAGGCGCTCATTCAAGCGCGCTGGAGGACATCATGCGTAATATCAATCTTATCAGCGTTGGCTCGATGGCTCTCATCCTTGGCGCGGCCGCGTTCTCCGCGGGGTGCGGGGACGACTCCGAAGGGGGCGGCGGGACCACCGCGAGCAGCACGAGCGCCACGTCCGGCACGACCGGCACGGGCGGCGCGGGCGGCGAGGGCGGCAGCAACGAGGGCGGCAGCAACGAGGGCGGGGCCGGCACCGAGTGCGTGACCTGCTCGGCGCCCCTGCTCACCGAGGCCAACCCGGACGACCTGTGCGAGGCCTCGGTGGAGAAGTACGACGCCATCACGACGTGCATCTGTACGGCGTGCGGCGCGGCCGAGGGGGATCCCTGCTACGACTCCTGTACCGGCGAGGCGGTGCCGAGCGAGGAGTGCACGACCTGCGGCAGCGCGGCGGCCCTCACCCCGGACGGCGCCTGCAAGGCCGAGGGCGACGCGTGCGTCGCCGACACGGGCGAGTGAGCCTCGCGCCTTGAGGTCCGCGGAGCCGGTCCGAGCCCCGGCTCGGCTCCGCGCCGGCCGTCACGCCTCGGCGCGCACCGACAGCTCGATCCGCCAGCGCTCGTTCGGCTTCTGCGCCTCGCGCGGGATCGCCTCGAGGAGCAGCGTCCCCACCTCCGTGACCGAGGCGCGCAGCTGCACCGGCACCATGTCGCCCTCGCGGCGGCCCTCGGCGGGCAGGGTGACCTCGATCGGGGAGAGCTCCTCGAGCTCGCCGGGCTTCCAGTGCTCGAGCTCGGTCCCCGCCTGGTCGTCCCGGCGCACCGACGAGCTGAAGAAGCGGAAGCGCACCGGCTCGCCGACCACCACGCCGAACTCCTGCGGCGGCAGCGTCGCCTCGGTGCCCTCCTCCATGCCGAACGGCGCCAGGCAGAGCGCCGTGATCGGCGGCTCCAGGCCGGGCACCGCGGGCACCGCGCCCTCGATGCCCACGTAGTAGGCCCGCGCCGTCCCGCCGCGGATCCTGAGCCCCCGGCCGCGCCGCGCGAGCCCGTAGGCGGTGGCGCCGCGCGCGACCGCGAGATCCAGGTCCTCGGTCGGGAGCACCCGCGGCGGGGGCGCGCCGTCCCCCTCGAGCCAGGCGCCGAGCGTCGCGAGCAGCCGCTCGCGCAGCGCCGCGCTCTTCATGACGCCCCCGTTGAACAGCACCGCCGTCGGGTGCAGGAGCAGCGGCGCGCGGCCGGCCTCGGCGGCCTCCGCGCCCTTCGGGACGAAGCCCTCGAGCTTGGCCGTCGCGCCGGCCTGCCGCCCCAGGAACGCGGCGAGGTGGCGGGTGATCGCCGGGTCCTGCGCGTACGGCAGGCCGAGCTGCGTCAGGCCGGCGCGCGCGCGCGTCGCCGGGCGGGCGGAGGACGGGACCTCCGGGAAGAACCCGTCCACGAGCGTCCGCGTGATCTCGTCGCGCGTGAGCGCCGTCCGGATCGACGCCCCGAGCAGCTTCGAGCCGCGGCCGGCGATCACGATCGGCGCCTCGGTCATCGTCGGATCGCCGAGCAGCCGCTCTTTCGCGACGCGCGCCGCGTGGGTGAGCGACGTCATCTGCCAGCGGTCGAGCTCCTTGCCCTCGTCCGCCAGCTTGGCCTTCACGACGTGCGCGAGCGCGAGGTCCATGTTGTCGCCGCCGAGCAGGATGTGGTCGCCGACCGCCACGCGGACGAGCTCGAGCGAGCCGTCGCGCGGGACCGCGGCGATCGCGGAGAAGTCGGTGGTGCCGCCGCCGACGTCGACCACGAGCAGCACGTCGCCCGGCTGGAGGTGCTTGCGCCACGCCTCGCCGGCCGCGTCGATCCAGGCGTACACGGCCGCCTGCGGCTCCTCGAGCAGCGTGAGGTCCTCGAACCCCGCGGCGCTCGCCGCCTCGACGGTGAGGTCGCGCGCGGCGGCGTCGAACGACGCGGGCACGGTGATCACGATCTCCTGCTTCGCCAGGGCGAGCTCGGGGTCGTCCTTCGCGAACAGGTGGTCCCACGCCTCGGTGAGGTGCTCGAGGTACCGCCACGACGCCTCGACCGGCGAGATCTTCTCGATGTCCTCGGGCGCGCCGATCGGCAGCGTCGGCCCGCGCCGGTCGATGCCCGGGTGGCACAGCCAGCTCTTCGCGCTGGAGATGAGGCGCGCCGGCGCGTCGGCCCCGCGGGCGCGGGCGTGCTCGCCGACCGCGAAGCGCCGCTCGGCGTCCCACGGCAGCAGCTGGACGCCCTCGCTCTCGTGGGGGATGTACATGAAGGAGGGCAGGAGCGGCCGCGCCTCGAGCGTGCCCTGCGCGACGAGCTGCGGGACGGCCAGCACCTCGGGCGACGGCGTGAGCCGCGGGTCGGCGCCGTCCTCGGGGAGGCGCGCGTAGGCGAGCGCGCAGTGGGTGGTGCCCAGATCGATGCCGATGATGTAACGCGCGCTCACAGCTCGACCTCCGCGGGGGCGATGACGCTGGCGTCGTGGCCGGCGACCGGCGTGGGCAGCGAGAGCTCGTCGGCGCGCCAGCCCCGGTGGCGCAGCACCCCTCGGTACGGCGCGCTCCCGGACACGTTGCCGATGAGCTTGACCTCGGACGGGTTGTAGCCGGCCTCCAGCGTCACCTTCGCCCCCTCCTCCTCGCGCCGCACGGGCGCGAGCTTCGCGTGGCTGCGCAGCGCCTTGCGGCAGCCCTCATGGACCATCCTCGCCGCCACGCCGACGTCCGCGTCGCCGAAGGAGGCGATGTCCTGCTCGAGGAAGTCGACCAGCCGGCCTTCGCGCTGCAGCAGCGAGAGCAGCTGGAGCGCCGAGCTCACGCCGGGCGCGGCAGCGGGCGCAGGGGCCGCCGCGGGCGCAGGCGCCCTCTCCGCGGCTTCGGCGGCGGGCGGCGCTCCGTCGGCTCGAGCTCGCTCCAGCTCGTGCGGCTCGGCGCGCTCGGCCGGCGGCAGGGCGGCGGCCGAGCGCGCCTGCCAGGCCCGCGCGGCGAACTGTGGATCGAACAGCACGCGGAAGAAGCATGCGAAGGCGAACCAGAGCCGCGTGGACCAGGGGAGCGGGGGATCGTGGAGATCGGCCACGGCGAGAGCCTAACGCCGAGCGTCGCGTTGGGTACAGAGACCGGCGCGCCGGGCAGGGGGGCGAAGGGCCGGGATCGCCGTCCGGCCCGGCGCTGCCCCGGTCAGAAGGACCGCCGTCCGGCCCGGCGCCGCCCCGGTCAGAAGGACGCCCGGAGGACGGGAACGCGGAGCTCGTGCCCCTGGGCCACGCCGAACTTGAACATCTCGTCCTGCGAGTACAGCGGCCTGAGCGAGAGCGCCGGCATGCCAAGCGCGACCCGGCGCGGCGTGACGTCGACGAGGCCGAGCCGGGGCTCTTCCCAGCGGGTGCCCCGGAGGAGCGGCGCCGCGTCCGTCGTGATCTGGACGTTGACGCCCGGCTGGGGAGGCTCGGCGGCCGGCTCGTTGCGGATCGGCTCGCTCTGGTCGCCCGCCGGGGGCTTGTACGCGGTGGCGTTGAGCGTGACGACGAGGGTCGGGATGACGAGCGCCATGCCGCCGGCGAGCATGTAGAGCGGCACCTCCGCGGGCGGCTCCGAGGCCTCGATGAAGTAGCCGGCGACGCCGCCCCCCACCGCGCCGAGCCCGCCGAAGACGAGGTACGGCCAGGCGCGCTCGACCCCGACGGCCCCCATGGTCAGCATCACGACCTCGCCGCCGAGCAGCGCGCCGCCGACGATCCCCTTGCCGTCGACGCTCACCCGGTCGCTCGTCTCCTGGGCGCTCGCGCGCTCGGGAGCGCCGGCGAGCACCGCCGCCGCCACCGACGCTCCTGCCAGACACTGCGCTGCCTTTCGATTCATGCGGTTGATCGGCATCGTGTTTTCCCCGTCTCGATGGTCGCGGGGCCCGCGAGGGCGCCCGCGCTGGACCGCCGCCGGCCGCGCGTCGCGCTCGCGTCCGCTCCGGCCGGCTGGCCGGCGGCCCCGCTGGGCCGTCGCGCCGTTCTCGATTTGTGAACCGCTGGCGGAGCGAGTGCGCGCGCGTCCTGTCTCCGCCAGCGAAGCCGGTTGGGCGAGCCTAGCACGGGTTTCGAGGCACCGAACCGCTGCATTGCCCGTGCGGAGGATGGGTGGTATGGGTCCACCCGTGTCGGGCGGTGGCCCGCCACCTGTCGCCGCGCGCGGCAGCCTTCGAGGGAAGATCGCTATGGGCCGCATCGGACCGCTGGAAATCGCCCTTCTCATCGGGCTCGCCCTGCTCCTCTTCGGTGCCGGGAGGATCGCTGACATCGGCAAGGGGATCGGCGAGGGCATCCGGAACTTCAAGAAGGGCATCCGCGACGACGAGGAGGAGGACGCCGCCAAGCAGCTCCCCGCGAAGCCCGACGTGAAGGAAGAGGACACCCACAAGCCCGTGTAGCGCCCGCGCCGGATCGCGGCGCTCGAGGCCTGCACGGTACGAGGTCGGTCGACGCTCGCTGGCGCGCGTCTATACTCGATCGCCGTATGCCCCACCGACTCCTGGAGCGCATCGTCAAGGCGCTCGTTGTCTCCGCCGCGTTCCCGCTGGCAGCGTACTTCGTTCTTCAGTTCGGCCCCGGGGGGCTCTGGCGTGGGTTCGAGCCGGCGCTCGCGGTCACCGGGCAGGTGGCCAAGGCGCCGTACGACCTCACCCGCCTCGAGGCCGTGAACGAGACGCTCAAGATGATCCGGGACAAGTACGTCGAGCCGGATCGCGTCAAGCCGAAGGAGATGCTGCTGTCGGCGCTGAACGCCGTGCAGCGCGACGTCGCGCAGGTGATCGTCCTCAACGAGGATCCCAACGAGGTCACCGTCCGCGTCGAGACCAGCGAGAAGAAGTTCCGGATCGACAACATCCAGGGCCCCTGGGACGTCTCCGCGCGCCTCCGTGAGGTCTTCGCCTTCCTGCAGAAGAACCTCCGCGGCACGGAGGTCGATCTGCGCGACGTCGAGTACGCCGCGTGCAACGGCATGCTGCACACGCTCGACCCGCACTCGTCGTTCCTGAGCCCCGAGGCGTACAAGGAGATGAACCTCTCCACGTCGGGCGCGTTCGGCGGGCTCGGCGTCGTGATCTCGATCCGCGACCAGATGCTCACCGTCCTGAACCCGATGCCCGACACGCCCGCGGGCCGGGCGGGCCTCAAGCGGCTCGATCGGATCGTGAAGATCAACAACGAGTCGACGCTCAACATGCCGCTCGACGACGCCGTGCGGCGGCTCCGCGGCGATCCCGGCACCGCGGTCACCGTGTGGGTGACCCGCGACGGCGAGGGCGGGTGGCAGGGCCCGAAGGCGTTCGAGCTGACCCGCGAGGTGATCAAGGTCCGGTCCGTCGAGTCGCGCGCGCTGGACGGCGGCATCGCCTACGTCCGGCTCAAGACGTTCCAGGCGACGTCGACCGCTGAGCTCGACGCGGCGCTCGACGGGCTGCGCGCCAAGGGCCAGCTGAAGGGGCTCGTGCTCGACCTGCGCGGCAACCCGGGCGGCCTGCTCGATCAGGCCGCGCGCATCGCCGACAAGTTCCTCGCCGACGGCGTCATCGTCTCGACGGTCGGCGCCTCCGAGGGGCGCGAGGAGAAGCGCGCCAAGGGCCCCGGCACCGAGCCGCCGTACCCGATCGTGGTGCTCGTGAGCGGCAACAGCGCGAGCGCGAGCGAGATCGTGGCGGGCGCGCTGAAGAACAACGATCGCGCCGTCATCGTGGGCTCGCAGACGTTCGGCAAGGGCAGCGTGCAGCTCGTCTTCCCCGACGTCACGGCGGAGAAGGCGGCCCTCAAGCTGACGATCGCGCAGTACCTGACGCCGGGCGACATCTCGATCCAGGGCGTCGGCGTCACGCCGGACATCGAGCTCGATCCGATGACGGTCGACGAGCTCGAGATGGATCTCACCGTGCAGAAGGACGGGATCCGGGAGCGCGACCTCTCGGCGCACCTCTCGAACGCGCGGGCGGCGGCGGCGGGCAAGCCGGTCGAGGTGGTCCGCTACCAGCTCACGAGCGCCGAGCGCGAGGCGATGCGCGATCGCGGGGGCGACATCGACGAGGACTTCGCCCTCGACTTCCCCATCCGCTTCGCGCGGGAGCTCGCCGTGCGCATGCCGCCGAGCACCCCGCGGCTCCAGCAGCTCCGCGCCGTGCACGACCACATCGAGCAGGTCGGCAAGGAGGAGCTCGGCAAGGTCGCGGCCGAGCTGGCGAAGCTCGGCGTCGACTGGTCCGACGCGCCCGAGAGCGCGAACGCGGCGGCGGCCAAGTCCGAGCTCGACGTGAAGGTCGAGACCGATCGCCCGAACGCCGAGGTGGTCGCTGGCCAGCCGATGGAGCTCCGGGTCACGGTCAAGAACAACGGCAAGCAGCCGGTCTACCGCCTCCGCGGGACGACGGAGAGCGACAACCTGTACTTCGACAGCAAGGAGCTCATCTTCGGCAAGATCGGCCCCGGCCAGACGAAGACGGCGAAGGCGCCGCTCGGCTGGTGCGAGGTCGAGGGGCGGAAGGTCGGCTCGACGAAGCCGCGGAAGGCGAACGAGAAGCGCATCTGCAAGATCCCGATGGACGCCCTCTCGCGGAGCGACGGGCTCAAGGTGAAGTTCGAGGTCGCCGGCGCGCCGGAGCCGCCCGCCGTCGAGATCCGGCCCACGGTGCGCGCGCTCGACCGGCCGCTCTTCCAGTACGCCTACCAGATCGTCGACGACCGCGAGGGCAACGGCGACGGGCTCATCCAGAAGGGCGAGCGGGTCAGCATGTACCTGACCGTCAAGAACGTCGGCAAGGGGCCGTCGTACGAGACGCAGGCGAACATCGCGAACCTCTCCGGCGAAGGGCTCATGCTGCACGCGGGGCGCTTCGACGTCTCGAACATCAAGCCGGGCGACGTGCGCAAGGTGGTCTTCAGCTTCGACGTCGAGCCGCAGCTGTCCGAGCCCGAGGCGACCCTCTCGCTCTCGGTGGGCGATCGCGATCTCCGCGAGTTTGCCAGCGAGAAGGTGAAGATCCCGATCTCGCCGCGCGTGCAGCTCACGGGCGGCGGCTCCACCGTGAAGGCCGGCGCGCAGGGGGCGACGCTGCTCCCGTCGCCGGAGGCGAGCGCGCGCGGCTTCGGTCGGCTCCCGGCGGGCGCCGTGATCAAGGTGCTCGGCGAGGCGCCCGGCGGGTTCCTCAAGGTCGATCTCGGCGCGGGCCGCTTCGCGTTCGTCGCGGCGCGGGAGGTGGGTCCCGGCGGCGGACCGGCGCCCGCGGCGGTCGCGTTCGAGGACGTCTACTCGCACGCGCCGCCGACGCTCGACATCGCCGCGGCGGCGCTGGCGACGACCACCGACACCGTGAAGATCACCGGGACGGCCGCGGACAGCGAGCGGCTCCTCGACACCTTCATCTTCGTCGGGTCGCGGAAGCTCTACTACAAGTCGAACCGCGACGGCGCCGACCCGAAGAAGGCCGACTTCTCGTTCGAGGCGCCGCTCCGGCCGGGGGTGAACGTCATCACCGTGGTCGCGCGCGAGACGCCCGACACCACCACGCGGCGCACGCTCGTGGTGCGCAAGGACGGGCCCGACGGCTCGATCTTGAAGACCCCGAAGTCCGACAACCCGGTGGACGACTGGATTGCGGACCGCGGGGGTGAGGACTAAGGCGCCTGGCATGGATGACGGTCGTCGACGGCGGTGCGCCGCCGGGCTGCCCTGCCCGGCGAGGATCTGGTAGCCTCATCCCGTGGGACTCCTCGCCTGGCTGGGCCTGAAGCAGGGGGGCTCGTTCCCGAACCTCGACGCCCTCCTGAAGGAGCTCCGCGCGGCGCTCCCGGACGACGAGGCGGTGGTCCTCCGCTACATCGCGACCGTCATCGTCCTGCTCGGCAAGGTCGCCTGCGTCGACGGCCGGTTCTCCGACAAGGAAGACGAGCTGCTCCGCGAGCTGCTCACGCACGTCGACGGCCTCGCGCCGAGCGGGGTCGACGCGGTGTTCAACGCCCTTCAGGGCAAGCTGCCCGCGCTCCAGGAGGGCGAGGTCGACCGCTGCTACCGCGAGCTCAAGGCGCTCTGCAACGCGAGCGAGCGGGTGGAGGTCGTGCGCCTCCTGATCCGGCTCGCGGCGGCGGACGGCGCCCCCACGCCGGCCGAGCGGGCCGAGATCGAGAGCATCGCCGAGGAGCTCGGCGTCTCGCTCACCGACATCGAGCCGGACCTCTCCGTGCAGGCCGGCGCCCCGGCCCCGCCGGACGATCGCGGCGAGCCCGGCGGCGGCATCTCAGCGTGAGCGACGGCGCCGCCCGCCTGAGCAGCGGCGCCGCCGGGCGGAGCGGTCAGTCGCGCGCGTCTCGCTGCTCGGCGCTCGCGTCAGGGCTCGACGCGCGGCTCGCGCGGCGCTGCTTCAGCGCCGTCAGCGTCACGAAGAGGACGAACAGGACGGCCCCGAGCACCGCCACGAGCGTGCCGAAGTTGAAGAGGTAGTGCGCGCCCTGCGCGCCGCCCACCCCCATCAGAAAGATGCCGAGCAGCGCGATGCCCGCGCCGATGACGGGATCGGGGCCGACGTCGTTCTCCGAAGTCGCACGCGAGAGCCCGCTCCCCTGGACCCCGCCAGCCTCGTTGCTCATCGGATGGCTCACAGGAGGGAGCTTAGCAAACTGGTCAACCGCCCGAAACCCGCCTGCGCTGGACCCGGGCTATGCTGCGCGGGTGAGCACGCCCACGCACCCCCTGAACGACCGTCCCTCCCGTCCCGCGTCGCCTGACTTCGCTGGGCGCCGCGTCATCACCTTCGAGAGCCGCCGCGCCCCCGAGATGGCCTCGTTGATCCAGCGGTACGGCGGTGTACCCGTCACGGCGCCGACGCTCCGCGAGGTGCCCATCGAGCGGAACGAGCGCGCGCTCGACTTCGCGCGGCGCCTCGCGGGCGCCGAGCTCGACCTCGTGATCCTGATGACCGGCGTCGGGGCCCGCGCGCTCGTGGCCGAGGCGGCGCCCGCGCTCGAGCCGGGCCACGGCGGCGACGGCGCGCCCGGCGACGCAGGCGCCCAGGGCATATCCCTCCTGGCCGCGGCGCTCTCGTCGGTGCAGCTCGTCGTGCGCGGCCCCAAGCCGGCCGCGGCGCTGCGAGAGATCGGCGTGACCCGCTTCGTCACCGTCCCGGAGCCGAACACCTGGCGAGAGATCATCGAGGTCGTCCGCGGGCTCGGCGACCTGAGCGGAAAGCGCATCGCCGTGCAGGAGCACGGCGCGCCGAGCCACGAGCTCTACGCCGGGCTCGAGGCGGCCGGCGCCCGCGTCACCCCGGTGCCGGTGTACCGCTGGGCGCTCCCGGAGGACACCTCGGCGCTCCGGCAGGCGCTCCGCCTCCTGGCCGACGGCGGCGCGGCGATCACGCTCTTCACGAGCCGCGCGCAGGTCGAGCACGCGCTCCTCGTGGCGGCCGAGGAGGGGCTCGTCGACCGGCTGCGCGCCGGGCTCGCGCGGGGCATGGTGGCGTCGATCGGGCCGGTCTGCACGGAGGCGCTGCGCGCCGAGGGGATCGAGCCCGACGTCGAGCCCGAGCACCCGAAGATGGGCCACCTGGTCCGCGCGGCGGCCGTGCGCTCGGGCGAGGTCCTCGCCCGCAAGGAGAGCCAGGGCGACGCGCCCCCGCCGGCTCAGTCTTCGTAGTCGTCGCCCTCGCCGTCGTCCTCGGACCGCGCCACCGTCGCCGGCCGCGGCGCGAGGCCGGGCGCCGCGCCGGCGGCCGCCACGGGCGCGCTCGGGCGCGCGTCCGCGTGGCCCCGGTCGATCAGCTCGGCGCGGTAGAGCACGCGCCCGTCCTCGGCGGTGATCTCGCCGCCCACGTCGCCCCAGGCGAAGTCGTCGCTCTGGAGCGTGCGCATCGTCGCCTTCGTCCTGCCGATGCGCACGCGGAAGCTCGTCTTCTGGCACGCGATGGCGCCGCCGCCGACCTCGACGTTCACCGCCTCGGTGCCGAGCACCTCCTCGTTCTCGTCGGCGGCGAGCGCGGTCTTGGCCATCATCGCGTCGTACGCCGCGAGGGTCGCGGGCCGCTCGGCGCCGCCGTCGATCCACGCCGCGCCGAGGATCTCGCCGCGCCGGCTCGGCGCGTCGCTCATCCGGACGCGCAGCGCCTCGGTCTCCTTGCCGTCTTCGAGGGTCACGTCGACCACGAGGACGTCCCCCTCGCGCGCGACCACCCGCTGCGTGAGGAGCAGCGGCGCCTTCCTGAAGCTGCCCGAGAACCGGTAGGCCACGTAGTCGCCGGGCGCGCGCGCGGGCGGCGCCTCCTCCGCGGCCGGGGCGCTCGCGTCGGCCTCGCCCTTCGCGCGCTCCGGGGCCTCGCGCTCTGCCTGGGCCGCTGCCTTGGCGGCGTCCTGGGGGCGGCCAGCTCGAGCGTTCGTTCCGATCCCGGCGCCGCAGCCGGCGGCCAGGAGCGAGGTGAGGGCGGCGAAGAGCAGCGGTCGGTTCATGCACCTCCGGTACATGAGGGCGCCGGCCAGGGCCCAATTTCTGGCGTTCCGTGGGCGCGCCGGGCCCCGCGGCGCCTTGCGCACGAAGCTCAGGCCGCGCTCAGGCCGCGCTCAGGGCAGCTTGCCGCTCGGGAGCATGTCGTCGAAGGCGGCGTCGAACTCGTCCGCGATCATCTCGGCGCCGACCGCGCGCGCGGCCGGCTTCGGGACGTCGATGCGGCGCAGCCGCTCCGCGACGCTGCCGCGCGGATCGCTGTAGCTCGGGCTCATCCGGGCGACGCGCTGGAAGTAGTAGAGCGCCTGCTCGGGGACGCCGCGCATCTCGTAGGCGTTCGCGATCTCGTACGTCAGCGCGAGCTCCTGCTCCACCGTCTTGTGCGAGGCGTGCAGCCCCCGGATGAGCGCGTCGATCCCCGCCTCGATGTTGCCCATCTGGAGGTGGGTGACGCCGATCATCGACTGGCAGACGCACTCTCGCCCGGGGTCGCGGGCGGCGAGCTCGAACTCGGCGACGGCGTCCGCGTAGAGGCCCATCTCCTTGTACGCGACCCCGAGATCGTAGTGCGTCGACGCGTCGGACTCGGAGATCTGCGCGGCGACGCCGGCCTTGAACTGCTCGAAGACGCTCTCGACGCTGATCTGCCGGGGATCGTCCTGGACGCCCGTCACCGAGCCCGGCGCGACCTCGAGCTCGTCGATCATCTTGAGCGACTCGGCGATGTCGAACGCGCGGTCCTCGTCCGGCCGCTCGCTGCCGCGCGGGACGGCCCGCGTGCCGCTCTCGTTGTCGGTCGCCGCGCGCGCCCCGTGCGTCTGCGACGCGAGCTCGGTGACCTCGCGCAGCCGCTCCATCAAGAGCGGGTGGTTCGGCAGCCGCGCGAGCTGCTCCTCGAGGATGTTGCGCGCCTCCTCGAACATCCCGTGCTGCGCGAAGAACTCGACCTCCTCGAGCGCGTCCTCGTCGAGCGCGTCCGCGCGCCGCCCCGACCCCGGCGGCACGGACCGCCCCGACCCCGGCCGGACCGACGCCGGCCGGGGCGGCGCCGGGCTGTACAGGGCCGGCGGCGGGGCGAGCACCGGGGGCGGCGGCATCGACGAGGGCGCGGGCGGCGCCTGCGACGCGGCGACCGCCAGCGGGTGCGCCGGCGACCGGCTCGGGTTGACCGACGCCGTCTCCTCCTCGTCGTCGATCTCCTCCAGCTCCTCGAGCGGCTCGACGTCCTCGACCTCCTCGACGTCGTCGATCGGGAAGCTCGGCAGCGGCGGCTCGTTCGCGAACGGATCGTCGAGGTGCGTGACGAGCTCGGGCCGCCTGGGGAGCGCCTCGACGACGCCGTCCTCGTCGAGCGTGTAGGCGGGCAGCGGCGCGTCGGGGTCGTAGAGGTCCTGGCTCGGCACCTCGGACGCGTACGCGTCGTTGGCCGTCGGCGAGACCTCCGGCCCGGTGTGCTCCTCGTCGGAGAGCTCGTCCTCCTGCGGCACGGCGTAGCCGAGGAGGTTGAGCATCTCGGTCGCCTGGGGGTGGCCGGGCTCGAGGAGCAGCACCTCGTCGAGGAGCCGCGCGGCGTCGTCGACGGCGCCCTCGCCGGACAGCTGCTGCGCGAACGCGAGCATCTGCTCGATCGCGCCGTCCTGGTCGCCCGCCTCGATGAGGATGTCGCAGAGCTTCTCGCGGAGCTCGCGCGCGGCCGGCAGCCGGGCGACGCCGCCCTTCAGGAGGGCGACCGCCTTGTCGTACTGGCGTTCGCGCCGGAGGCTCTCGGCGTGCGCGACGAGCTGCCGCGGGCTCGTGACCGGGGCCGTCGACGGCTGCGCCGCGCGCAGCGGGATCGGCGCCGCGGACGAGGGCTCGACGTCCTCGACCTCAAGCTCCTCGGCCTCGTCGTCCTCGTCGAGCTCGACGTCGATCGACGCGCGCGTGCCCCGCGAGGAGGGCACGAGCTGCGCGGCCAGCTGGCGCACGCCCTCGTCGTTCGGGGCGCGCGCGACCAGGGCGGAGACGAGGGCGGCGAACTGGTCGACCCGCCCCGCCTCCTTGGCGATGCGCGCCGACTCCTTCTGCACCTCGATCGCCTTGGCCGGCTGCCCGAGCAGGTCGAAGGCCCGGGCGAGGAGCGCGAGCGTCTCCAGGTCCCGCGGGTTCTCCTTGAACGCGATCTGCAGCTTGGTGAGGGCCGACATCCCGTCGCTCGGGTCGCCGCGATCGAGGTAGATCTCGGCGGCCATGCGGGCGAAGCGGGCGTCCGGGCGGTGCTGCAGCAGGCGCTCGACCACCTTGAGCGCGTCGTCGCGCCGGCCGAGCTTGAGCAGCAGCTCGGCCGCCGTCCCGAAGCGCTGGATCGCGCCGTCGTAGTCGCGGACGCGGATCAGCGCCTCGGCGAGGCGGAGGTAGGCGAGCGGGTTGTTCGGGTCGAGGTCGACGACCCGCTTGAAGATGTCGATCGCGTCGCGGTCGCGCCCCGCGCGGAGGAGGCGCGTCGCGACCTCGTCGTAGGCGGCGAGCGCGTCGCTCGTGAGCCCGAGCTGCGTGTAGATCTCGGCGAGGCGCGGGACGATGTGGCCGAAGCGGTCCTCGTACTGCGGGACGTGCTTGTGGATGATCTCGCGGATCTGCTTGTAAACGGCGATCGCCTTGAGCGCGAAGCCCTGGAGCGAGTAGAACTGGCCGACGCGCTCGTAGGTGGTGATCGCCTCGACGTACTCCTCCGTCTTCAGGTAGAGGTCGCCGATCTTGAGCAGCGTCCGGACGTCCTTCGGATCCTCCGCGACCAGCTTCTGGTACTCGGCGATAGCCTTGTCGTAGCGCTTCCGCTCGACAAGCTTCTGCGCGGTCTGGAGTACCTTGTCGCGATCGACCGCCACGGCGATGGGAATCTCCTACTGAGGACAGCGAGGCGTCGCTCGGGCGCCCCGCCGGGAGCCCTCGCTTCGCCATCTAAAAACACCTAGCCAATCCCGCTACCACGTACAAGCACACGGCTTCGGAAGTTCCGAAGCTACCGCCAAGGTGCTTGTTTGCAGCGTGCGCTCTTCGCAAACCCGCGCGGGGCGAGCCCCGCGCGGGGCGCAAAGCCACGCGGGGCGAGCCCGCGCGGGGGGCAAACCCGCGCGGGATGCGGCGACCGCCTGACGCGGTGGCCGCGAGCCCCCGCCCCGGTCGGACGCTGGGCGGTCCGGTCGAGGCGCGTCGACGAGCGCGCCCTACATCGTGACGTCGTAGGAGCGCGCCGAGCGGCCGGGGATTCGCGAAGATCGCGGAGAAGGCGGCAAACGCCGCCGTCGACGCGAGGACGGCTCAAACCATAGCAGTCGAGCGGCCTTCTTGCACATTTCTGCATACATCTCCGCAGCCCTGCGGCCGGGCAGGGCGCGCGGAGCGCTGCCGCGTCTCGACCGCCCCGGCGAATGGACCTAGAGTTGGGCACCATGTCGCGCAGCCAGGCCTACCGCGCCCCGTTCGCTCCTGGAGAGGAAAATGCCGTCGACGCCGCGCTTTGCGAGCGGCTCCTGTCGGTCGCCCTGTCGAAGGGGGGCGATTACGCCGACCTCTTCTTCGAGTACCGGGCGGGGGGCGGGTTCACCTTCGACGAGGGCATCCTCAAGGCGGCGTCGCGCGGGGTGTCGATGGGGGTCGGCGTCCGCGTCCAGCGGGGCGACGCGACCGGGTACGCCTACACCGAGGACCTCACGTGGGACGCGATGCGGCGCGCGGCCGAGACGGCGGCGCAGATCGCGACCGGCTCCGGCGGGACGGAGAGGATCGAGCTCCGGCGGCGCGAGCTGCCGAGCCGCTACGAGCTGCCCAGCATCTCGCTCGACGCCCCAGGGCTCGCGAAGCGCGCCCTGCTCGAGCGCGCGAGCGCCGCGGCGCTCGCCTACGACCCCAGCATCATCAAGGCGGAGGCCAGCTTCGTCGAGGAGGTGCGCGAGGTGCTCGTGGCCACGAGCGACGGGCGGATGGCGCACGACGTCCAGCCGCTCATCCGTATCGGCGTGCGGGCGATCGCCGAGCGCGACGGCAAGCGCCAGGAGGGCTCGAGCGGCGGCGGCGGGCGCATGACGACGGCCTACTTCGAGGACAGGTCGCCGGAGTGGCACGCCAAGGAGGCGGCGCGGCAGGCGGTCGCGATGCTCGACGCGCGCGAGGCGCCCGCCGGCGAGATGAACGTCGTTCTCGCCCCGGGCGACAGCGGCATCCTGCTCCACGAGGCCGTCGGGCACGGGCTCGAGGCGGACTTCAACCGCAAGGGGACCAGCAACTACGCGGGGCGGGTCGGCAAGGACGTCGCGAGCCCCCTCTGCACGGTGGTCGACGACGCGACCCTCCTCCAGTCGCGCGGCACGATCAACGTCGACGACGAGGGCAACGAGCCCGAGCGCAGCACGCTCATCGAGAACGGCAAGCTCGTCGGGTACATGCACGACCGGCTCTCGGCCCGGCACTACGGCCTCACGCCGACCGGCAACGGACGGCGCGAGAGCTTCGCCTCCGCGCCCATGCCCCGGATGACGAACACCATCCTGCTCGCCGGCCCCCACGATCCCGAGGAGATCATGAAGTCCGTGAAGCGGGGCGTCTTCGCGAAGAAGTTCGGCGGCGGCCAGGTCGACATCTCGAACGGCGACTTCGTCTTCTCGCTCACCGAGAGCTACCTCATCGAGGATGGAAAGCTGACCGCGCCGCTGAAGGGCGTGAACCTCATCGGCAACGGCCCCGAGGTGCTCCGGCGCGTCACCATGCTCGGCCACGACGTCGCCACTTCCGACGGCATCTGGACGTGCGGCAAGGACGGACAGAGCGTTCCGGTGGGTGTTGGTTGCCCCACAATCAAGATCGATCGGATCACGGTCGGCGGGACGCGGATCGGCTGATTTTTTTTTGAGGCTGGAGCCCCGGGGGAAAGGTAAGCCCCGCTGCAGCATGGGGGTGTTTAGCGCGGTGCGTCTTGCCGGCCCGCCGTGACACCCGTATACGGGGCGGACATGGCGCGTCGTTCGTTCATAGCCATCGTCGGACACGGACCTGACCTGGAGCGGGAGGAGGGCGCTGCATCGGTCTTGCGCTCGCTGGGCGCTGACGTTCGAACCCTGGATCTCTGGGATGATCCACCGCGGCTCTTCCACGACGACGAGAGCAAGGCGCGGGCGATCGTCGTCGAGGCGCTCGATCGGCCGGACCTGGCGGCGGCGGCGCTGCGCGCGCTGCGCCGCGAGCCCCGCCTCGAGGAGGTCGGCGCGCTGGTCGCGGTGAGCGTCGCGCAGATCGCGCGGATCGAGCCGTCCAGCGGCTTCGACGACTTCCTGCTCGTGCCGTACGTGCCGGCCGAGCTCTACGCGCGCGTGCGCCTCGTCGAGTGGCGCCGCAGCGAGTTCGCGACCGAGGAGCGGGTGAAGGTGGGCGCGATCGTCATCGACCGCGCGGCCCACGACGTGTCGGTCGGCGGCATGCACGTGCCGCTCACCGCGAAGGAGTTCGCGCTGCTCTCGTACGTGTGCGAACGCCGCGGGAAGGTTGTGTCGCGGACAGAGCTGCTCCGGCGCGTCTGGGGCAGCCAGTACGAGGGCGGCGCGCGGACCGTCGACATCCACGTGCGGCGCCTGCGGGCGAAGCTCGGCGCGGCGCTGCCGCTGGTCACGCTGCGCGGGGCCGGCTACCGGCTCGAGTCGCCGCTGCCCGGCTCCGGGGGGCCCGAGGGCGGCGACGCGGCGCGGACGGCGCCGCGCGGCGCCGCCGGTGCGGAGGCTCACGGCGCGGAGCGCGGGGAGCCGCGCGACGAGGACGAGGACGAGGAGGAGGACGACGAGGGCGACGAGGGCGACGAGGACGAGGACGAGGACGACGACGAGGCCGCGCGCGCGGAGCGGCGGTCGGCGTCGTCGGCGCACGATGCCGGCACGCCCGGCCGCGAGCGGCGCGTCACGCGATGACGTCGCCCGACCGCCGCGGTGCTGCCCGGACGACGGCCGCCAAGGGGCGCAGCGGCGCGGGGCGTGGCGGCCGCTCGCGCGGCGCCGCGGCGCCGATCGTCGCGATCAGCGTCGGCTGCCCCAGCGGCGTGGGCCCCGAGGTGGCCGTGGCCGGCGCGGCGTCCGTCGAGGGCGTGCGCTGCGTGCTCGTCGGCGACGAGGCGATCCTGCGGCGGGCCGCGCGGCTCGTCCGGGTCGCGGCCCGCCGGCTCGTCGTCGTCGACGGGCGCGCCGCGATCGAGCAGCTCGCGCCGGGCGCGATCGGCGTCTGGGCCGGCAGCGCGCGGCTCTCGCGGCCGAGCGCCTTCGGCCGGCCCGAGGCCGAGGACGGCGCGGCGCAGCTCGCGTGGATCGATCAGGCGACGGACCTGGTCCGCGACGGCGTCGCGGCGGCGCTGGTCACGGGGCCCGCGTCGAAGCACGCGATCGCGACGAGCGGCGCGCCGGGCTCCGCGGACTTCCTCGGGCACACCGAGCACCTCGGCCGGCGGCTCCGCGCGCGCGAGGTCACGATGGCCTTCGCCTCGGGCAAGCTCGTGACCGCCCTCGTGACGACCCACGTGCCGCTGCGCGAGGTGCCCGAGGCGGTGAGCCCGCGCGAGGTGGCGCGCGCCTCGGTGTGGCTCGCGCGGCTGCTCGCCGATCTCGGCCGCGAGAGGCCGCGCGTGGCCGTCGCCGCGCTGAACCCGCACGCCGGCGAGGGCGGGCTCCTCGGCGACGAGGAGCAGCTGCGGATCGCGCCGGGCATCCGCCTCGCGGCGCGGCGGCTCGCGCGCTCGGGAGCGGCGGCGGAGCTGAGCGGGCCCGTCGGCGCGGAGACGGCGTTCCGGCTGGCGGCGCGGGGCGCGCTCGACGGGGTCGTCGCGATGTACCACGACCAGGCGACGATCCCGAGCAAGCTCCTCGGCTTCGGCGAGGCGGTGAACGTCACGCTCGGCCTGCCGATCGTGCGCACGAGCGTCGATCACGGGACCGCGTACGATCTCGCGGGCACGGGCCGGGCCGACCCGCGCGGCATGCGCGAGGCGATCGCGCTCGCGGCGCAGCTCGCGGCCGCGCGCTGACGGGCGTCGAGCGCGAGCCGACGCGCGCCGAGCGCGAGCCGACGCGCGCCGGGCGCGAGCCGACGCGCGCCGAGCGCGAGCCGGCGCGCGCCGGCGTCTCCTCGCGCCGCTCAGCGCGCGCCGGTGCGGTCCTCGAGCAGGCCCATCAGCCGCTCGAGCGCCGGCAGGCTCACGCCGTGCTCGCGCCCCATCGCGAGCACGGCGGCGCCCATCGCGAGGTGCTGCGCGTGGAGCTTCGGGCCGAAGTGCGCGTCGAGGAACCGCAGCGCCTCGGGGGCCACGAGGCGCGCGAGCGCGACGCCGGGTCTCAGCGTGAACGGTCCGATGGCCCTCGTCAGCAGCTTCGTCCAGGGCGCGACCGTGCCGACGCGGTCCGCGAGCGCCACGCACTCCCGGGTGGCCGCGAGCGCGGTGCCGAGCACGCCCTCGTCCTCGAGGAGGGCGCTCGTGCCGCCGCCCGCGTCGATGGCGGCGATCAGCGGGAAGAACGCGGTCGTGGTGGCGGCGTTCTGCGCGCCGACGTCCGGATCGAGCCGCGCCGGGAGATCCGCGCTCGTGAGGCGGCGCGCGAGCTCCTCGAGCAGCGGCCGCTCCGCGGGGGCGCCCCCCTCGTCGTCGATGAGCGTCGACGCGAACCCGACGATCCAGTAGCGGACGACGCCGCGCTCATCGAGGTAGCCCGAGACGCTCGGCATCGCGGGGGTGATGCGGCGCCGGGCGGCCTCCTCGAGGCCCGCGCGCTGCGGCGGCAGGAGCGGCGTGAGCACGACGACGGGGACCGAAGGTCCGCGGAGCAGGAGATCCGCGACCGTCCTGCCATCCGCGGGGCGCGGCGCCGCGCCGCCGGGGCCGGGGGCGAGCTGATCGAAGCGCACCGTGACGAGCACGACCTCCGCGTCGGCCGGGATGTCGGCCGCGAGCCGCGGGCGCTCGAGCGTGTCGCGGCGATCGGCGCTGTTCACCTGCTCGATGACGAACGGCCGCGCGTCGGCGACGCGCTCGGGCCGGACCACGAACGTGACCTCGTCTCCCTGGGCCGCGAGGCGCACGCCGTAGACTCGCCCGAGCGCCCCCGCGCCCACGATGCTGATCCGCATGGCGCCCCACGTAGCCCGCGCGACGCCGGGAGGGAAGGGGCGGCGGCCGCTCCTGGCGAGCGGCGGACGGCGTCAGAACGTCCGCTTCGAATCGATGAGGATGGTGACCGGCCCGTCGTTCTCGACGAACACGCGCATGTCGGCGCGGAAGCGGCCCGTGGCCACCTCGAGGCCGCGCGCCCGCAGGGCGGCGACGAAGCGCTCGCACAGCGCCTCGGCGCGCGCGGGCTCCATGGCGCCGTCGAAGCTCGGCCTGAGGCCGCGCCGGACGTCGCCGAAGAGCGTGAACTGGCTGATCGCGAGCACGCCGCCGCGCACGTCCGCGAGCGCGCGCGACATCTTGCCGGCCTCGTCGCTGAACACCCGGAGCCCCGCGACCTTGTTCGCGACGTGGTCGGCGTCGGCCTCGTCGTCGTCCTTCGCGGCGCCGACGAAGGCCACGAGGCCGCGCTCGATCGCGCCGACCACCTGGCCGTCGACCTCGACCCGCGCGGCGAGCGCTCGCTGCACGACCGCGCGCATCGCTAGCGCTGCGCAGCGCGCGCGGCGGGGGCCGGGGCGGGCTCGGCCCCGCTGCCCGCGCTCAGCCCGAGCTCGCGCATCAGCTTCGCCGTGAGCTTGAAGTAGGAGCTGCGATCGTACGGCTGGTTCAGGATGTGGAAGTCCTTGCGCACGAGGCCCACGCAGCCGAAACAGTAGGTGCAGCCGGTGCAGTCGACCGAGCGCACGAGGTACGACGACTGCGTGCACCGCTCGGACGCGACGCAGTGGCTGCAGGCGATGAGATCGCGGCAGCCGCGGCAGTGCGTGCTGTCCGAGCAGCGCTGGGAGTCGACGCAGTAGTGGCACCGCTGGAGCGCCTTCGAGTTGCGGCAGAACGTGCAGTCGACGCAGCGCTCGCACGCGACGCACGCGACGCACCGCTCGTTGCCCGTGCCCGTCTCGAACGCCTGGATCAGCTTGCGGAGCTCGGCCTCGAATTCCGCGCGCGTCATTCCGCCTCGACGCTCGCTTCGGAGAGGCCGCCGTCGCCGCGCTGGGCGGCGCCGTCCGCCGCCGCGCCGGGCAGCGCGGCCTCGCGGGTCGACGGCCGCGCGTGGGAGCCCGGCTCGGCCGAGGGGGCGCCCGGGGCCTCGGGCCTGCCGCTCACCTGGCGGCGCAGGCGCTCGGCGGCCTCGCGCGTCGCCGGCTCCTCCGCGAACTCCTCGATGCGCCGGAGCCGCGACTCGAGCACGGCGCGGCGCTTCGGCAGCTCGGCGACGAGGATGCCCGAGAGCTCGTCGATCGCCTCCTGGATGCGCTGCTCGTCGCTGTGCTCGAGCAGCTGGAGGTACACGTCCTGCTCTGCGGGGAAGGTGTGGCCGGCGCGGAGGAACTCGTTCGCGGCCTTGGAGATGTTGGGCCGGCCCGACGCGCAGAGCAGCTTCGACAGGAGCCGCTGGCGCTCGACAGCCTTCGGGTCGCTCTGCGGAGGCGGCGCGAGGACGATGCGCCCCGGCGCCTTGGAGGCGGCGTCGCGCCCGGACTTGGCGCGCCCGCCCTTGCCATCCTCGGCTTCGGGCTCCTTGCGCGGGGAGAAGAGCGCCTCGAGCGCGGCGCGGTGTTGCTTCGCCGCCCGCCGGTCCTCGCCGCTCTGTGTTGGGCGCGGCAGCCCCGCGCTGTTGGGCTGGCCACGGCCATAGGCGGTGTGGAGCTCGGGATTGTGCCAGACCTTGGTTGCGTCTCTACGAATTCGCCGCATGTCGTGCCCCTGCTGACCTCGGAGCGATCATGGACGCGCCACCGGGTTCGGCTTCCGCATCCCGCGTGTGGCGCCCCGCTTGCATCGATGGTGTGGTGAATGAGGCTGGTGCGTGGTTGGCCGGGCGCTTCCCCCGCGATCTCGCGATGGCCCGGACGATGTTGCACCTGGGGCGCGATGCCTGCCTCCGGGCTGATCGCGCTGGTCGCGCCGATCGTGAAGGCAGGGTCCCGCCGCAGTGCGTAGCGCGCCGGGCGATACCCGGCCGCGGTACCGCGTGGTGAGGGGTTGTGCCCCCATGCACCCCGGAACCGCGCTCACGACCCGACCGCAGTCGCGAGGCAGCTGGTTCCTACCACAGCCTTTGGTCAGCGCCGCAGAAAATTGGGCTGCCCTCCGCACTTCATGACATTCGTGTCCTCAGAGCGCTCGGTCTTCCGAGCTTCCGAGCTTCGGAGCTTCCGAGCTCTCGGTCTTCGGAGCTTCCGAGCGTCCACGAGGGGCGTCTCGGAGACGCAGTTTCGACGCGGATGACCTCGTTCCAGGTCGATTCAAGAAGCGGACCGCCGACGGCCTTTCCAACCCCACATCCTGCGGACGGGCGGGGACGCCGTGTCCGGGAGATCCGATCCGTGGTGGATGCCACTCGCACCCGACCCGACTGGAGCTTTCCATGATCAGCCTTCGATCCGTGAGCAGTGCAGGCGCGGCGCCGCGGGACGCGGGGGGGGCTGTGCGCAGCGCGGAGCCGCGAGCGCGCCTCGTTCGTGCTCGCGCTGCCGTGCTGGCGGTCCTGGTGAGCATGGCGGTGTCGGCCGTCCCGGCGGGGTCTGCGCGCGGGGAGGCGCTGCCCAGGGCGCACGCCGCTGCGAAGGCCGAGGAGAAGGCTGGCAAGCGGGACCGTCGCGGGGACCGCGGCGATCGTGCGCCGGGCTCTACCGCGTCTCCGCCGGGCGCGGAGCACGGGCAGCGGACGGAGACGCGGGAGAAGCCGCGCCATGGCCGCGGGAAGACCGCGTCCGCGGCGATCGGCGCGACCGGTGACGGGGCGACGAGCGGCGCCGGCGGTCGGAAGGCTCGCGGCCGCGCGCAGCCGTCGCAGGCGGCCGAGAGCGCGGGCGCGAAGGGTGGGGGCGCGGCCAAGGTGGCCGGGGGGAAGAAGAAGGAGAAGCGGCGGGCGGCGCGGACGGTCGAGAGCAAGCGGCGCGGGGCGAAGAGCGGGCCCGACAGGGAGGCTCCTCCGAAGCCGTGCCATGGGCCGGTGCTCTCGATGGATCGGAGCGGGATCGAGCCGGATCGCCTCGAGCTCGTCGACTGCAAGGGCAGGCCGCGCGAGGAGGCGCGGCGCGCCCTCTCCTTGCTCGCGCGCCCGTGGGGCACGCCGCGGCCGATCCTGGACGGCGAGCGCGCGGCTGCGCCGAAGGCGGAGGCGGCGAGCCGCAAGCGGCCGTCGGCGGGCGACAAGCGGGGAGCCGCTTCCGGCAAGGCGAGCGGCGCGAGCGGGGTGCACGCCGGGGAGGTCGCGCCCGGCGTGCGGCTGCTCGATCCCGGGCTGCTGACGCGCATCGACGCGCTCGCGCGGCGGTATCCGGGCCGGCTCGTGTCGCTCGTGAGCGGGTACCGGCCGCAGAGCCAGGGCAGCCTGCACCAGACGGGGCGGGCGCTCGATCTGCGCATCGCGGGGGTGCGCAACGACGAGCTCGCGGCGGCGTGCCGCCGGCTGGCGGACACGGGCTGCGGGTACTATCCGAACAGCTCGTTCGTGCACGTCGACGTGCGCGCGCCGGGGACGGGGACCGTGTCCTGGATCGACGCGTCCGGGCCCGGCGAGGTGCCCCGCTACGTCGCCGCGTGGCCGCCGCCGCAGGACGAGGCGCGGTCGGCGACGGAGGTGGTGTCCAGCGACGACGCGGAGGAGGTGCTCCGGCGGGAGCGCCGCGAGAAGCCGGCGATCGTGGCGGAGAAGGCGGCGAGCGCCGCGCCGGCGGCGGTGGCGAGCGCGGTGCTGGAGAAGGCGGCGAGCGCGGTATCGGAGAAGGCGGCGGGCGGCGCGGCGGAGAAGGCGGCGAGCGCGGTGTCGGAGAAGGCGGCGGGCGCGGTGTCGGAGAAGGCGGCGGGCGGCGCGGCGGAGAAGGCGGCGGGCGGCGCGGCGGAGAAGGCGGCGGGCGCTGGGACGGAGAAGGCGGCGGGCGCTGGCTCGGAGAAGGCGGCGGAGAAGTCGACGAGCGCCGGGCCAGAGAAGACGGCGGGCGCTGGGACGGAGAAGGCGGCGGGCGGCGCGCCGGAGAAGGCGGCGGGCGGCGCGCTGTAGTAGGGAGGCGCGATGGGCATCACCATCCCTCGCCGGCACGCCTCGGCGGTCGCCGGTACGTTCGGTCCGCTGGCGGTACATCGCCATGAGGTCGTGGCCGCGGGCGCGTCTTATCCCGTCTTCACGCTGGAGCTCGCCGACTGGATCTCGGTGGCGGCGATCACCGATGCTGGGGAGTTCGTCCTGGTGCGGCAGCACCGGCACGGCGTCGACGCGGTGACCGTCGAGACGGCCGGCGGCATCGTCGATCCCGGGGAGGAGCCGGCGGCCGCGGCCCCGCGCGAGCTCCTGGAAGAGACGGGATATGCCGCGGGATCGATCGAGTCGCTCGGGTGGGTGCACCCGAATCCGGCGCTCCAGGCGAATCGCTGCTCCCTCTACCTGGCGCGCGGCGCGCGCAGGGTCGGCGAGCCCGAGGGCGACGAGCACGAGAGCACCGAGCCGGTCGTGATGAGCGCCGACGAGGTGACGGCAGCGATGCAGGACGGCCGGATCAGCCACGTGATCGCGGTGGTCACCCTGCTGCGGGCGCTCGCCGTCGCGACCTCGGCCCCGCGCTGACCGCGGCGCCTGCAAGGCGGTCAGCCGGTGCCGCTCGGCGGCGGTGGGAAGCGCTCCCGAGGCCCGCGAATCGAATCTTCAGGGGAGCGGAACGGGATCGGCGCTCTTCGGAACGAGATCTCGGGTCGCGGCTGCAGAAAAATGGCTCTGGTCCACGGGATCGGAGGTCTTGAGGACGCGCGGCGAGGTCGAGGCACACCTCGAGACCCCGCGCGCGGTGCTCGAGAGCCAGGATTTCATTCTCGAGAGCCGAAATTCCGTTCGTGAGACCCCCCTCGTCAGACCTCGAGACCCCCTCGTCAGACCTCGAGACCCCTCTCGTCAGACCTCGAGACCCCCTCGTCAGACCTCGAGACCCCCTCGTCAGACCTCGAGACCTCTCATTCCTCGATCGGCGTCACCAGGCCGCGCCGGACGCGCGCTTGCCCGCCGAGGATGATCCCACGCCGACCGAGGTGTGCAGCGCGAAGGTGCCGGTCGCGCTGCCGTCGGGGCTCCGGTTCGCCGACACGCCATCCGTGCCCGACAGCGCGCTCGTGTAGGTGAAGCAATCCTTCGTGACGCCGCCGCTGTCTCTCAGGCACACCTGCTCGCTGCCGTTGCCGAGGCTCAGCGTGCCCGTCGAGCACGCGAGGGCGTTCGTGAGCTCTTGTAGAGGATGCCGACCTTATGCTCCGTCGCGCTGTAGGAGCCCGAGTCGCCCGTCACCACCGCGTCGTTGGCCAGGAACCCGGAGTAGCCGGGCAGCTGCGCCTTATCGTTGAATCGGGCGGTGCTCACGATCTCCGCGACGCCCGAGATGTATCGGCGCCGCTGATGACGTCGCGGGCGTCCTGGAGCTGCAGGGGCTCGTTCGTGGGTCCGTTCGCCGTGTCGCCGAACCATTCGATGTTCCAAGACGCGATGTCGAGCGTGGTCGCCGTACCCTCGGCCGGCCCGTGACCGCCTCGTCGGATGTGCCTATCGACTCGCCTCCGCGGGCACCATCGAAGCCGGAGCCGCGGCGCATGCGCGGCGGAGCTGGATGCCGCGGATAGCGCGTTGCCTTGGGTAGAGGCCGGTTTCTATTGACAACGAATCGGTACACGGTACCATCGCCGGCTATACATGGCCCGCGTATTCAGTACGGAGAATACGGATCCGTTCGAAGGGAAGGACTCGTTCGACGGTGAGACGTTCGACGGGCTCACGCTGGAACGAGCGGACCTGAGCGATCGCGAGTTCTGCAATTGTGTGTTCCGGCGCTCGAAGCTCAGCGAGAGCCGCTGGATGCGCACTCGGCTCGAGGGGTGCGTGTTCGAGAGATGCGATTTGACCCAAGCCAATACCAATATGCTCTCGCTGCGCGGCGTGTCGTTCAGCTCCTGCAAGCTGATGGGCATCGACTGGACGAACATCGCGAAATTCCCCGACGTGTCGTTCGAGGACTGCGACATGCGGTACAACGTCATGGATTCGCTGGCGCTGCGCAAGACGCGCTTCGAGCGGTGCTCGATCACCGAGTCGGTGATCGCTGCGACGGACCTCGCCGGAGCCGTGTTCGAGGAGTGCCGCTTCATGGGGACACGCTTCGAGGACTGCGATCTTCGAAACGCTCAGTTCCCTCGGTCCCATGATCTGTTCGTCGATCCGGCGAAGAACAACGTGAAGGGCGCCCGCGTTCCGCTCGAGACGGTGATGCTCCTCGCGGCCTCCTTCGGTATGCACGTGCTCGGCTTCACGGAAAAGGACAGCGGATGACGGCCCGGGTTAAGCGGCGCCTGCGCCGCGCCTCAAACCTCCGTGCGTCAATCTCGATGGAGGCGACGTCGGCAGCATCGTCGATGACCTGTCGGGCGCCCTCGTGACCCCCTGAGCCGCGCGCCGCGCCCCGACCCCGGTACGGGCAGCGCCCGCGCCGGCGTCGGGCGCTGCCCGCTGTCCACGCCTTGCACACGAGACGCCCCGCCGGACGGGCGCGCAGCTGCAGAGCCGAGGCTCTCGGGAATTCACACCTCGGCGCGCGGCACCCGGCGATCCGCCGCGAACGGGCCTCGCGCTTGCATCGTCGTGGACGCAGCTTGCATGGGACGACACCCGGCAAGCCGCTCGGATCGTGAAAGGAGTCGGCGATGAAGCTGGTGAAAGCGCTCGGCGCGCTGGCGCTGTCCGGGATCGCGCTCGGCGCCGCGCAGCTCGCGGCAGCGGAGGACACGGTACCCGTCCAGGAGCTCGTGATCGTGGAGGAGACGGCGAGCCCGACGCTCGCCGACGCCCGGATCCCCCCGGAGGATATCCCCTATCACGGGGACTTCCGGCCCTATGGGCTCTTCAGGCCGTACAGGCCCATCCACCCTTACAGGCCCTTCCGGCCGTATGGGCACTTCGTGCCGCAGAGGCCGTTCCGGCCCTTCGAGCCGTTCCGGCCCTTCGAGCCGTTCCATCCCTATGACGGCCGGCTCCGTGACCACGGGCGATCCGAGGCGACGCCGGCAGGGAACTACCCCATGCCCGCCGTGAGCCTCCAGGACCATCGCTGACGCCGCTGACGGCGCGTCTCCCCGGCATCGCCCGCCCCGAAGGAGCGCGGCGGCGCGCCGGGAGCGGGCCGGGCGGCGGCTCCGCTCCGATGAAGTATCCTGCGCCCGATGCCCTCTCCCGATGCAACCAGGCCCGGCGCCCGGCAAGCCACCCCCACGCCCGCCGAGCTCTTCCATCGCATCTTCGAGCTGCTCGCGGCCATGGAGGAGGCGCAGCGGGGCAAGGTCATCGAGCTCGCGCGCCGCCTCATCCCCACGCTCACGGCCGAGGACATCCGCAACCCGCACGACTTCCCCGGCCTCGACGACCCCGACTGGCACTTCGAGGACGGGCAGCTCGCCGGCATCGAAGCCGTTCGGTTTGCGCTCCGCGGTCTCGCGCGCGATGTTCTGGGGGATGGCGAAGGGCGCGAAGCGCGAGAGAGACCCGAGAGCGACGGCCAGCCCGGCGCGGGCGGCGAAGGCGGCGGCACACAAGGCGAATGAGGCGTTTTACCAGCCGTTCTCCACGCTCCGGCAGCTGAGGAAGCCGAAGCCCAAGCCGGCCGCGACGCCCGAAGCGAAGGCCAAGGGCGCGGCGGCCCCCGAAGCGAAGGCCAAGCCGGCCGCGGCGCCCGAGGCGAAGGCGAAGGCGAAGGCGGCCGCGGCGCCCGAAGCGAAGGCCAAGGCGAAGGCGGCCGCCGGCGCGGCGGCGCAGGCAGGCGTCGAGCCGGCGCCGCGGCCCGTCGACCCCGAGACGTTCGCCATCTACATGGCAGGCGTCCGCGTGCTCGAGGACCGCGTGAACCGGATCCCGGTCACCGCGAGCCGCGTCGAGCGCGCCGCGCTGCCGACGATCGCGTCCGATCCGGACGAGGAGGCGCGCTCGCGCATGCGCTCGCTCGTCATCGAGGGCATCAAGTTCGAGACCACGGACGACAGCGAGCGCATCGAGGGCAGGCGCCTCGACGTCGATCCGCGCGAGCTCCGGCGGCTCCGGCGCGCCCGCTACGCCGTCGACGGCACCCTCGACCTGCACGGCCTGAGGCTCGAGGCGGCCCGCGAGGCCGTCGAGGCCTTCATCTGCAAGCGCCAGCGCGACGGCGATCGCGTCGTCGCCATCGTCCACGGCAAGGGCAACCACTCGCCCGGCGGCCATGCCGTGCTCCGCGGCGAGATCGCCGCCTGGCTCAGCCACGGCCGCGTCGCCCGCCACGTCGCCGCGTTCGCGACGGCCCCGGACGCCGAGGGAGGCGCCGGCGCCGTGCTCGTGCTGCTCGCGCGATGAGGCCGAAGGCGCGCGCCGAGCCTGCCGAGACGCCGGGCCACGCGCGGCGGCCGGACGCGCGCGCCACGCGCGGCGGCCTGCTGTCGGCCGCGCGCGCCACGCGCGGCGGCCTGCTGCCGGCCGCGCGCGCCACGCGCGGCGGCCTGCTGTCGGCCGCGCGGGCGGCGCTCGGCGGCCTGCTGCCGGCCGCGCGGGCGGCGCGCCGCGGCCTGCTGCCGGCCGCTGCGCTGCTCGCCCTGCTGCCCGCGTGCGCGCCGGCCCCGGCCGCGCCGCCCGCGCCGCCGCCGAGGCCCGCGCCGCCCCCGCCCCCGTCGACGCTCGGCGGCGGCGAGCTCGGCGAGTACCGCTCGGATCGCTTCGATCTCGTGCTCCCGTTGCCCGACGCGCGCGGCTTCCGCGTCGAGGACGGCGAAGGCCCCTGGCTCGTCGCGACGCACGCCGCGTCGTCGACGTCGCTGCTCGTCCGCACCTGGCGCGAGGACGGCCGCGCGAGCCGCGCCGCGTGCGAGGCGCGCGCGCGGCTCTGGCGCGACCTGCCGCGCCCCGACCAGAGCCTCACCGCCGTGGAGCGCCGGATCGACGTGCCCGAGGGCTTCGACACCGTCGTGGCGATCGGCGTCGCCGATACCCCGCCCGGCGCGCCGATCGACGGCTTCGCGGTCGCCTTCGGCGGCTCCGGCCGGCGCTGCTTCGCCTTCGTCGCCGAGACGCGCGCCGCGGGGCCCTCCGCCGAGCGGCTCGTCGCCGAGCGGCTCGCCGCGATGGTCGAGCTCTCCCTCGGCGGCCTCCGCCTCGTGCGCGAGACCACGCCCGCCGTGCCGCGCGAGCCGCCGCCCTGAGCGCGCGCCGCCGCCCCGAGCCCGTGGCTCAGCGGTAGACGCCGCCCCGCGCGCGGGCCTCGAGCGCCGCGGCGAGCTCCTCCTCGCCGATCGACCAAGCCTCGGCCGACAGCTCGCGCGCCTCGGCGGGCTTGAGCGCCTCGAGCGCCTGCGGCGCGAAGCGCAGCCGCGACAGGGACAGGAGGCGCTCCAGCGCCTCGGACGTCACGCCGCTCTGGAGCTCGCTCCGCCACGCGCGCTCGATCGCCTCGATCCGCGCGGGGCTCTTCCACGCGTCGGCGAGCACCACGCGGCCGAGCCGCGCGTCGATGGCGTCGATCCCGGTGGGCAGCGCGACGATCGCCTGCTGCGCCGCGCGCGCCGGGTCGCCCAGGCCGAGGGAGAGCAGCGCCCGCGCCGCGTCGAGCAGCCGCACCTCGTCGGGCCGGAGCGCGGCCCGATCGACGTGCGGGAGCCGCTCCAGCGCGATCGCGTAGCGCTCGCGGCGCGCGGCGTCGATCACGGCGGCCAGCGCGCAGAGGACCCTCGCCGTCGGCGGCGCGAACCACGGATCCGCGCGCTCGCTCGGCCGCTGCGCGGGGTCCTCGAGATCGAGGGCGGCGGCGCGCCACACCGACGCGCGCGCGGCGAGGACGGCGCGCGTGGCCTGCACCGCGAGCAGGAAGAGCGCCACCGCGGGGAGCAGGCCCTTCGCGCCCCAGCGCCCGCCGAGGAGGCAGCTCGCACCGACGAGGAGCGAGAGCACGAGGACGAGCGTCCGCCGACGCCGCGCGGGGTCGCCCGCCGGGCCGGCGGCCCCGTCCGTCACGCCGACGATCTCGGCGCACCGCTCGAGCAGCCACGTCCAGGCAGATCCCACGTCCGCGGGATCAGGATGCCCGCCGCTACGCCTCCGCGCGAGGCTTTTCGATCTCCGCGCAGAGCGCGCGGGTGAAGTCGTCGGTGCTCGCGGTGCCGCCGAGGTCGCGGGTGCGCACCTGGCCGGCGCGGTAGACGGCGGTGAGCGCCCGCTCGATCCGGTCGGCCGCCTCGTGCTCGCCGAGGTGCCGCAGCATCATCACGGCGCTCTGCACGAGCGCCGTCGGGTTCGCGTAGCCCTTGCCCGCGATGTCCGGCGCCGACCCGTGCACCGCCTCGAAGACCGCGGCCTCGTCGCCGATGTTCGCGCCGGGCACGATCCCGAGGCCGCCGACCAGGCCGGCGCCGAGATCCGAGAGGATGTCGCCGTACAGGTTCTCCGTCACGAGCACACCGAGCTTGTTCGGCTCGCGGACCATCGTCATGGCCGCCGCGTCCACGATCATCTCGCCGAGCTGGACCTCGGGGTGCCCGACGGCGACGCGCCGCGCGCAGTCGAGCGCCAGGCCGTCGGAGAGCTTCATGATGTTCGCCTTGTGGACGATGGTCACCTTGCTCCGGCCGTGCTGCTTCGCGTACCGGAACGCGAACTCGGCGATGCGCGTCGAGCTGCGCTCGGTCGTGAGCTTGATGCTCTGGGCCACGCCGGGCAGGATCATGAGCTCGAGCCCGGCGTAGAGCCCCTCGGTGTTCTCGCGCACGATGACCATGTCGACGTCGAACCGAGGCTCGACGCCCGGCAGGCTGCGGATCGGCCGCACGTTGGCGTAGAGGTCGAGCGTCTGCCGGAGCGTCACGTTGACCGACCGGAACCCGCCGCCGATCGGCGTGGTCACCGGGCCCTTGAGGGCGATCCGGTTCTTCCGCACGGCGTCGATGACGGGGAGGGGGAGCGGCGAGCCCGTCAGCTTCGCCACCTCGATGCCCGCGTGGTGGATCTCCCAGTCGACGGCGACGCCGGCGGCGGAGACCACGTCCTGAGTCGCCTTCACGACCTCCGGGCCGATGCCGTCGCCGGGGATCAACGTGATGCGATAGGCCATGGGACGTCCCATTAGCAGGTGTGCTGGCGGGAACAATGGGCAAGCGAGCCCGAGCGTACGGCGGGGGACGCGCGCTCGCCTGCCGGCGCGCGCCGCGCGGGGCCGGGGAGACGCGCGGGGCGACCGGGGGAGGTGGTGCGATGCGCCTTTTACAACCGCGGCCGACCTCGCTAGGGTAGGCCCCCGCACGGCCTGACGGGCCGCTGTCACCCGGAACCGGGCGCGGGCCGGGCCATCCGCCCCCGCCCATGTTCACCAACTAGAGTGAAGGAGCGTGCTCATGCACCCTCGTGTCTTGAAAGGTCGCAGCCTTGCTTTCGCGGCCTTCCTGCCTGCCGTGATCGCGTCGTTCTCGCTGGGGTGCGGTTACTCCGAGGAGGAGTGGAAGGCCCAGCTCGACAAGTACAGCCGCCTTCAGAGCCAGCAACAGAGCACGGAGCAGCGCCTCGCCGAGACCCAGAAGGCGCTCGAGGTGGAGCAGGCGAAGGTCGCGGAGCTGACGAGGCAGCTCGAGGCGGCCGGCGTCGACATCAGCAAGCTGAACGAGAACCTCCAGGCGACGAGCACGCAGGTGTCGCAGCTGAGCTCGACGCTCGAGGAGCGCGAGAAGGCGCTCGCCGAGTTCAAGGCCCGCGCCCGCCAGCTGGAGCAGATCAAGGCGCGCTTCGAGACGCTCCGGAAGAAGCTGGACGAGCTCACGAAGCTCGGCCTCGCGGTGAACATCCGGAACAACCGGATGGTCATCTCGCTGCCGGGGGACGTCCTCTTCGACTCCGGGCGCGAGACGCTGAAGAAGGAGGGCAAGGAGATCCTCCTCAAGGTGGCGACGGTCGTCCGGAACGACCCGTCGCTGCTCAACCGCTACTACCAGGTCGCCGGCCACACCGACAACAGGCCGCTCGCGGGCGGTCAGTTCCGCGACAACTGGGGCCTGTCGCTGATGCGCGCGCGCGAGGTGCTGCTGTACCTGGTCAGCCCGGCCGACATGAAGGGCGGCGGGGGCGCGCTCCCGGTCGCGAAATGGAGCGCCGCGGGCTTCGCGGACACCGACCCGGTCGCGACGAACGACACGGACGAGGGGCGGCAGAAGAACCGCCGGTGCGACCTCATCGTGGTGCCGAGCGTCGAGGAGATGCTCGACCTCAAGGCGATCACGCAGTAGCGCGGGATCGCGCGGCGCGCGCCGCGGGAGCGGCGCGCGCGGCCGCGGTCCGGATCCACGCTCGTCGGGCGCTCGTTCTGCGCCGTCAGGTCGGCTCGGGCCAGCTGCTGTGGCCATCGCCGCCCGGCCAGGGCGGCGCGGTCCTGCGGAACTCGCTCGGCGTCTGGCCGGTCACGGCGCGGAACGCGGCGGCGAACGCGCCGAGGCTCTGGAAGCCGACGTCGACCGCGACCTGCGTGACGCTGGCGCTCGGGCCGGAGAGCAGGTCGAGCGCCCGGAGCACGCGCGCGCGCGTGACGAAGGCGCGCCACGTGACGCCGGTCTCCTCGCGGAACCGCCGCCGCAGGGTGCGCTCGGTCGCCCCGGCGAACGCCGCGGCCCGCGCGAGATCCGCGCCCGCGACGTCGCCGAGCGCGCACGCGATCGCCCGCTGCACCGGCGGCGTCCTGCCGCGGGGCAGCCGGTACGTGGCGCCGCGATCGAGGAGCGGCGCGATGAGATCCGCCATCGCCGCGAAGAAGGTGTCGGCCGCGGCGTCGTCCGGGCGCCGCGCGACCGGCCAGCGGCGCGCGTAGATCACCATCTCGCGCAGGAGCGCGGGCACCTCGAAGACCCTCACGGCCGTGAGGGGGGAGGGGAACGCCGCGGGCTCGAAGTAGATCGAGACGATCGACGCGTCGCGGCGGGTGGTCGCGTGCGGCTCGCCCGCGGGGATGAGCGCGGCGCGCTGCGGGGGGAGCAGGAAGGACGCGTCCTCGACGTCGAGGCGCGCCGTGCCGGCCAGGGGGCAGAGCAGCTGGTGCCGCGCGTGCGTGTGCCAGGCGTAGGTGGCGCCCGGCAGCTCGTCTTCATAGGAGAACGCGCGCGCGGGGACCTGGTCGAGCCCGAGCCTGGCGAGGTGCTCGGCGGTCTCCGTGGGGGTCATGACGCGGGTTTGCACGGCGTGGCCTCTCGGCGACGATCTTTGTCCTGTCGCCGGCAGCCGTAAAGACCGAGGTGGTCCACCTTCGAGCCCCATGAGCCAAGCCGATCCCACGACGCATGATGCGCTGATACAGGAACAGTTCACGAGGCAGGCGAGGCCGTTCGCCGAGGTCGAGGCCCACTCGGCCGAATCCGCCATGGCGCTGCTGCTCGACGCGCTCGCGCCGGCGCCGGGCGACGCGGCCCTCGACGTCGCCTGCGGGCCGGGCATCGTCGCCTGCGCGCTCGCGCCGCGCGTGGCGAGCGTGCGGGGGCTCGACATCGTCCCGGCGATGCTGGACGAGGCGCGGAAGCGACAGGCGAGCCTCGGCCTCTCCAACGTCACCTGGGAGCTCGGCGACGCGAGCCGGCTGCCCTATCCGGACGAGAGCTTTCGCATCGTCACGACCCGCTACAGCTTCCATCACCTGCTGGATCCGCTCGTGACGCTGCGCGAGATGGCCCGCGTGTGCCAGAGGGCCGGGCGGGTCGCCGTGATCGACGTGGCGCCCGCCGAGGACAAGCGGGACGCGTACGACGCCGCCGAGAAGATCCGCGATCCGTCGCACGCGCGGGCGCACACCGAGCGCGAGCTCGGCGCCCTGTTCGATGCGGCGGGGCTCGAGATCGAGACGACCGCGCGGTACAGGCTCGAGGTGGAGCTCGAGGCCACGCTCCGGGCCTCCTTCCCGGAGCCCGGCGGGGCGGATCGGCTCCGGGCCCTCTACCGCGCCGACGTCGGCGTCGACGCGCTCGGCGTCGGCGCGGCGCTCCGGGGGGACGAGGTGTGCTTCGCGTATCCGATCGTCATCCTGGTGGGGCGCAAGCGCGGCTGAGCCGAGCGGCGCCCTCGGCCGGGCGCAACGACGGCGTCGAGGCGCCGGGGCGCGGGAGCTCAGGGGGGCGGCGCGGCCGGGCAGGAGGGGTCGGTCGTCGCCTCGACGTCGTCGACGTGCAGCGTCTCCTGGCCGAGCGGCTCGTCGCAGACGCCGCTGGCTCCCAGCTTGAAGGAGAGGTGCTGGGGCCTGCCCGCCGTGCGCGGATCCAGGCAGATCGTCCGCTGCTTCCAGCGCTCGCTGGCAGGGAGGGCGGCGCCCGGGGTCGAGGAGGCGGTCGCCGCGCGGAGGCCGCTCGTGCGGTACCAGAACTTCAGCGCCGGGCCGGCCGTCCCCTCGGGCGCGGGCACCGTGAACACGGTGGAGGCCGAGGGCTCCCGGCACGGCTTCTTCACGGACAGCGAGAGCGAGACCTCGCCGGAGTGCGCGGCGGAGGCGTCGACGGCGAGCCTGGCGCTGCCGCGCGCGGGATCGTCCGCGTTCAGGACCCACGCCGGCGAGAGGCTCGCGCCGGCGCCGGCGTTCTCGAAGCCGGGGTCGAACAGCGGCGCGTCCCCGGGGCACCGATCGTCGGAGACGAAGGCGAGATCATCCACCGCGAAGTCGCGTTGGTTCTCGTCCGTGCACGGCTGGCTGTTCCGGTTCCGGTAGGCGAAGGCGAGCCTGTGCGCCATGCCGAGCGCCCACCGGGGTAAACAGACGTGCGAGACCTGCGCCTCGCCCGTGCCCGTCAGCGCCGTCAGCTGGTGCGTGCTCAGCGTGACGTTGACGACCGCGCCCGGGCTGCCCTGGCTCCAGATGCGGAGCGCCGGGTTCGGCAGCGCGGGGGAGGGCAACGGCGCCGAGACCGTGCCCTCGAGCGAGGGATACTGGCAGAAATGCGTGGTGCCGAGATGCCCGCCCTTGCCGCCGCCCAGGCCCAGGCCGCTCTTGACATCGGAGACGCCGTTCTCCGGCTTCGCCGTCCAGCCCGCGTCGCCTGCCTCGAAGTCGCCGTTCAGCACCTGGCCCGGCAGGGGACAGGCGCTCATCTCGTCCGGTCGAATCGCGACGTCATCGAACGCCAGGATGTAGCCCTGTCCGGCCTCCTGGTCGCACTGTGGAGATCTCCGGGAGGGCCCGAGGAGCAGCTCGATCTGCCCGCCATAGGCGCGCTCGCCCAGGCAGACGCGCTGCGGGGCAAAGGACGAAGAGGGCATGAGATCGAGGTTCGTGAAACCGCCGTTGATGCGGACCCCGACGCCCGGGGGACCGATGCAGCCCAGGCCGGCGTCGCAGGCGACGTGCGCGGCGAACGTGAGGAGCAGCGGCTCGGCGCACGCGAGGTCCGGCATCGTGAGCTGCTGAGAGAAGCCCGCCATCTGGCACACCGCGTCCCGGCCGATGACCCCGGCCCCGGGGTTGCCGTTGCCCTCGGCCTCGGGGTGGACGAGCGCGGCGCCCGTGGCGCTCCAGGCGTCCGCGCTCTGGAACGAGGGATCCTGCGGGCCCCCCTGCCAGACGCACTCGCCGTCGACGATGGCGTATCCGTCGGTGCAGCCGCAGCCCGAGATGCATACGCCGTCCGCGCAGCGGAGCTCGCCGTCGCACTGGCCGAGAGTCCCGCACGGACAGCCCTCCTCTCCGGGAGGACAGGCCCCGCCGCCCGCCTCCCCGCCGGCGCCGCCCGCGCCCTCGGCGGCGCCGGCAGCGCCGCCCGCGCCGTCGCCCGCGCCCCCGGCGCCGCCGCCGCCCGCGCTCCCGGTGCCGCTCTCGCCGCCCTCGCCGTCCTCGCCGCCCGCATCCGCCGCGCTCGACGCTGCGGCGGGAGCGCCCTGCTCCGTCCCGGAGCAAGCGCTCGCGAGCGCGCCGATCAAGGCGCAGCCACAGGTGAGCGCGCGTGTCCACATATCCATCAATTCAAGTTAGCGGTCGAATCATGCACCGGCAAGGCGGATACCGCATTTGGACAACAAGATAGATAGATGGATAAGGAGATCTCTCAAGTGCTATCGGGCAAAACCGGAGATGGCGACGCCGCGCGCTGAATTCGAGCGCTTCTGCGCGACGAACGAATGCGCTCGAATACCCATTGAGCGAGCGCGAGCGCCGGTCCGGCGGCGCTTCGCGCGAGCGGCGACCTCCCCACATGAGCTCCGCAGCGCGAGCCGGACAGGCGCCGTCGCGGCGCCGTCGGACGTTCAGCGACTCACGACGTGCTCGGGGCAGCGCGTCACGCGTCACTTGCCGGAAGCGGCGCCGGAGGTATCGAGCGCCGCGGGCGGCGCGAAGCTCGAGACGGTGCTCCCCCCGGCGGCCTCTGCGTCGAGGAAGGCCCGCAGCGCGGCGAGCAGCGGCCGCGACGCGCCGACGAAGGGCAGGTGATCGTCGCCCGGCAGCTCGACATAGCGCGCGCCGCGGATGCGGCCGGCCAGGTCGCGCCCGGCCGCCGCGGGGACGGCCCGATCGCCGGCCCGGTGCAGCACCAGCGACGGGGCGCTCACCAGGCCCAGCGTGGACCGGATGTCGGCCGCCGCGTGCGCCCGGAGCATGCGCGCCGCCCCGCTCGGGCTCGCGCCGTGGCGCAGGTACGCGGCCCAGGAGCGCCGGAACGCGGCGTCGTCCGCGGCCGAGGGGGCGAGGCGATCGAGGAAGAGCGGCTCGCCCCAGCCGCTCCGCAGCGCGCGCTCGGCCTCCTCGGCGTCCTCGCCGCTGAGCCCGAAGAGGCACCCGGGCCAGGCCGCCATCTGCGCCGCGCTCCCGAGCGCGATCAGCGCGCGCGCCCGCGCCGGGTGCGCCGCCGCGAGCAGCGCGCACGGCGCGAAGCCGCCCCCCACGCCGAGGAGCGCCGCCCGCTCCACGCCGGCCGCGTCCAGAACGGCGAGCAGATCCTCGGCCTGCTGCTCGGCGGGCGCGCCGGCGCCCTCGCGCTCGCTCATGCCGGTGCCGCGCTGATCGAGCACGACGAGCCGCGTCCGCGCGCCGAGCTCGGCGAAGAACCGGGACATGAGCGGGTCCTCCCACGCGGCCTCCACGTGCGTCACCCACCCCTGGACGAGCACCAGATCGAGCGGCCCGTCGCCCGCGGCCCTGTAGGCCAGGCTCGCGTCCGCGCTCGTGGCGAACCGGGTCTCCGCCGCGAGCAGCGGCGCCGGCGTCCGCGCCGAGGAGACCGCCGTCCCCCGCGCGGCCTCGAGCCCGCGCCGCATCGCCTCGGCGACCTGCGCGTACGCGCCCGCCCACGCCCGCGCGGTGGCGGGCGACCACGCGTCGCCCTCCAGCTCCTCGAGCGCCTCGAGCAGCGCCCGGCCCACGGCGTCGAAGTGCTCGGGCAGCGTGGCGTAGGCCGCGTGGCGGCGCCCGAGCGCCTCGAGCATCTCGACCAGCTTGTCCGGCGCGCGCAGGTTGTCGATCACGAGCTGCAGCGCCGCGGCGAGCTTGAGCCGCTGCTCGCGCATGTCCGGCGGGAACAGCGCCCGGAGCGCCGGCTCCCGATCGAAGAGCCGCTCGTAGAAGCGCGAGACGAGCTCCTCGGCGCGCGGCGCGAGGCGCGCGAAGGAGGCGCCCACGACGTCCGCGTCCGTCTCCGGCGACCCCGCGGACGCGGGCCCGGAGCGCACGATCTGGAACGCGCGGCAGAGCGCCTCGGTCTCCTCGAGCGCGGCCTGCACCTCCTCGGCCGACGCGAAGCGCGCCGCGGGATCGCGCAGGACGCAGCGGTCGATGACCTCCGCGAGCATCTCCGGGACGTCGGGGCAGAGCGAGCGGAGCGGCGGGAGCGCGCGCGCCGTCACCCAGCTGGCGATGGCGTGCAGGTCGAGCCCGGCGTGGGGCAGCCGGCCCACGCACAGCTCGTAGAGGACCAGCCCGAGCGCGTAGACGTCGGACTGGAGCGTGCCGGCGGTCCCGGTCCAGAGCTCCGGCGCGAGGTAGAGCGGCGTGCCCATCATCGTGCCGCCATGGGTCAGGCCGGCGGCCTCGAGCGCGGGGGCCGCGTCGGCCTCCATGAGGATCGCGGTCGTCGCCGCCGACACGTCCGAGAGCGTCCGGCGCGCGGGCGCGCCGGGGGGCCTCGACGAGACGCGCCGGCCCGCGTCGCGGCCGGCGGGCCGGTCGACGAGCTTGGCGAGCCCGAAGTCGAGCAGCTTCACCTCGCCGTTCGCGTCGAGCATCACGTTCGCCGGCTTGATGTCGCGGTGCAGGACGCCCCGCCGGTGCGCCGCGGCGAGCCCGCGCGCGAGGCCGAGCGCGATGCGCAGCGCGGCCTGCCACGGGACCGGCTTCGGGAGCAGCTCGAGCGGCTCGCCCTCGACGAACTCGTAGGCGATGTAGGGCCGCCCGCGCACCTCGCCGATCCGGAAGACGGCGACGACGTTGGGGTGCTGGAGGCGCGCGATCGCGCGGGCCTCGACGCGCAGCCGCTCGATGGTCCTCGGATCGGGGTTGTCCGCGGCGACGAACTTGAGCGCGACGGGTCGGTCGAGGACCTCGTCGTGGGCGAGGTACACCTGCCCCATGCCCCCGCGGCCGAGCGACCTGACCACGCGGTAATCGTCGAAGGTGGAGGGCGGCGCCCACGGCTCCGAGGACGACGGCGGCGGCTCGGCCTCGCCGGAGCGGCGCTCCGTCGAGGGGAGCAGGAGCGGCGCGCCCACGTCGCTCTCGCTCGCGCGCGCCGAGATCGCGGCGCGGCAGTCGGCGCAGCCGTCGACGTGCGCGCGCAGGGTCGCCGTGGCCTCGTGCGGGAGGCGGCCCTCGAGCCAGGCGGCCAGGGCGTCTTCGGACGGGCACGGGATCATGCGCTGCGGTTCTCCGGAGCGGCATTCTCCGTGCGAGGAGTGTTCCGCGCAATGGCGGCGGGGGCTCTGCCGCGCCGCGCTGCGCCGGTGCCGTCGTGAGACGGTGCCCGTCTGTCCCGGCCGCGCCGCGTCGACGCGCGGCGCGGGCCCCGCCGAGGAGCGCGCTCGAGGCGCGCGCGGGGCACATCGCCGGCGGCGGACCGGCAAAGGAGCGCTCGCGGCGCGCGCGGGGCATATCGCCGGCTGTGGACCGGCGCAGCCGCGGTGTCACGATCTGGAATTCTATGAGCAAGTCGAAGCCACCGCCGAGCCCAGCGCCCCGGTCGGAGACGGTGCGGCAGACGCTCCTGGAGGAGCTGCGCAGGGGCGCCGCGACCGCGTGGGAGCTCTCCGGGCGCCTCGGGCTGCGCGAGCGCGACGTGACGCCGCACCTCGAGCACCTCGCGCGCTCGCTGCGCGCCCGCGGCGAGCGGCTCTCGATCGCGCCGGCGCGCTGCCTGCGCTGCGGCTACGCGTTCGACGAGCGGCGCTCGCTGGCGAAGCCGAGCCGCTGCCCGGCGTGCCGCGGGGAGCGCATCGAGGCGCCGCGGTTCCGCGTCGACGCGGGCGAAGGGTGACCCTCCCCGCGGCCGCTCACAGCGTCGGCCGATCGAGCTCGCGCTCCGCGGCCTCGTCGATCGTCGCCTCCGGCGAGCCCGCGGGCGCGGGGCCGAGCTGCACGATGGCGCGCAGCGCCTCCATCGCCTCCTCGACGGCGCCCTCGCGGCCGAGCCCCCGCAGGCTCCACGCCTTCACGTAGAGCGCGCGCTTTCGCAGCGCCGCGCCCGCGGGGCCGCGGAGCGCCGCGTCGCAGGCGCTCACGGCCTCGTCGAGGCGCCCCGCCGCGAACGCGAGGTTGGCCAGCGCGAGGTGGGCCTCGGGCGCCTCGCGCGACGCCGGGTGCTCGAGGGCGAGCTGGCGCAGCCGCGCCTCGGCGCCGCGCAGGTCCCCGCTGTCCTGGAGCGCCTGCGCGAGCCTGAGGAGCGCCGAGGGCCGCTGCGCCGCCGCGCGCAGCGCCGGCGCGTCGACGAGCGCGGCGTAGGCCGCGACGGTCCTCGAGAGCACCCGCGCGGCCTCCGCCTCGAGCGCCGCCCGCCGGGCCTCGGCGCGCTCGCCCGCGGCGCCGGCCTCCGCGGCCTCGTCGAGCACGAAGAGCTGCACGCCGATCGCGCGGCGGCGGCTCGCCAGCGACTCCGCCTCACGGAAGAGCCGTTCCGCCGCCGCGCCCGCGTCTGCGTGGCCGGGGCGCGCCGGAGCCGCCGCGCCCGCGTCTGCGTGGCCGGCGCGCGCCGGCGCTCCCCCCGCGATGCACCCCGCCGAGGCGAGGGCGAGGGCCGCGAGGGCGGCGAGCCGCCGCGCCGCCGCCCTGCGCGGCTCCGTGAAGCTCCCGGCGGCCCCCGCTGCGCTCTCCAGCACCCGTGACACTCCCTCTCCTCCGTGGACCCGCCTGCAGCAGAGGACGCGAAACGCCGCGCCCCTCGCGAGCCGAACGGCGCGGGAAGATAGCGGCGGACGCCCCCGCGACCAGGCCAATCGGCGGCGAGCGCGCCGATTCTCGCCCTGCTGCCGCGCGGAGATCTGGGCCTTTCGAGCGCCGTGCGCGGCGGACCACACGCGGCGCGCCGGGCGGAGCGAGGCGCCGCCGCGCGCTCCGCCTCGGCCCATCCATTGCGTCTCGGCCTTCATCTTCCCCGTCCGCGCCGTCGCTTCACACCGGGCGGGGAACGCACCGAGATGGAGAGTCACGACATGGCGACAAAGGTGAACTGCCTCCCGTTCACGATGCCCTCGATGCCGCGCCTCGGGCTCGACGACCTCGAGGACCGCTTCAGGCGCCTCTCGCTCCTCATGTACGACACGGGCGCTCCGCTCGCGACGCTGGAGAAGGAGGTTTATCCCTACCTCGCCCCTGGCATCGAGTTCGTCAATCCGTGGCGGCGCGTGCGCGGCGTCGAGACGTACCAGGTCGACCTCTCCGGGGCGCGCGGCGGCCCCCGCTTCGACCTCGACGTCTCGCAGCTGAGCGTCCGGCTCTGCGCGCCGCGCGACGCGGGCCGCGCCGTCGTCGACGGCACCCTCTACCTGAGGCTGTTCCCGCGCTGCGCGTACCCGATGCGGGTGATCCTGACGTACGAGTTCGACCTGATCGATGGAGGCGAGAGCTTCAGGATCACGCGTCACGAGGAGATCTGGCGCGTCGGGGACATCCTGCGGAAGCTTCCATTCATCGGCCGCTCCTACGACGTCTTCCGGTCCTGCTCGGGTTACGTCTTCACCGGGGCGGTGCTCCTCTCCCGCGCCCTCGCCGGCCGGCCGGCCGGCCCCGCGGCCGCGCGGGCCGCGCCCGCGCCCTCGCGCTGAGCGGCCCGGGCGGCGAGCGGGCGATCCTCTCCACGCTCCCCGAAGCATCCCGATGCAATCCCGACGCGACACAGCGCAATGCGCAATGACGGAGCACGGAGCACGGAGCACGGAGCACGAAGGACGCGCGGACGTCCCGCTTGACGAGCCCGGATCGCCGCGATATGACTCCCTTCGTGAGCTCCCGTCTCACCGCGACCACGACGACCACTACCCGCACCGGCGGGATGGTTCTCGTGTGCATGCGATGAGCTGACGATCCACGAGACACCAAGCCCCGCCGGAATCCGGACGGGGCACGTCGCTTTTCAGCGCTCCGTCTGGCCCGGCCACCGCCGACGGAGACTGACATGCTCGACGAAGACGATCATCGCTATCTGGGCCAGCGCCTCGATCTGTTCCACCTCCAGGAGGAGGCGCCTGGCATGGTGTTCTGGCACGCGCGCGGCTTCACGCTTTATCGCCTCCTGGAGGAGGCGGTCCGGCGCCAGATGATGCGCGACAGCTATCGAGAGGTCCGCACGCCGCTGATCCTGCGCCAGGCGATCTGGAAGGCGAGCGGCCACTGGGACAACTTCTCCTCGAACATGTTTCGGCTGTCCGAGAAGGATCACGCCGCCGCCATCAAGCCCGTGAACTGCCCGGGTCACATGCAGATCGTGGCGCGCATGGCGCCGTCGTACCGGGATCTGCCGCTCCGGATCGGCGAGCTCGGCATGGTGCACAGGGACGAGCCGAGCGGCACGCTGCACGGCCTGTTCCGGCTGCGGCAGTTCACTCAGGACGACGGCCACATCTTCTGTGTCGAGGAGCAGGTCGAGGACGAGGTCGTGCGTTTCGCGAGCGCGCTGCGCGACTTCTATGCCGGCTTCGGCTTCCACGACATGGCGGTCGGCTTCTCGACGCGCCCCGCCGAGCGCTACGGGAGCGACGCCGTGTGGGACCGGGCGGAGGCGGCGCTGTCCGCCGCGGCGAGGAGCGCGGGGCTCGAGTACCGCCTCCAGCCCGGGGAGGGGGCCTTCTACGGGCCCAAGCTCGAGTTCGTGCTGCGCGACCGGCTCGGGCGGAGCTGGCAATGCGGGACGATCCAGCTCGATCTCGTGCTGCCGGAGCGCTTCGACATCACCTATGTAGAAGCGTCTGGCGCGCGCCGGCGACCAGCGATCCTCCACCGCGCGCTGTTCGGCAGCGTGGAGCGCTTCCTCGGCATCCTGCTCGAGCATTACCGGGGCGCGCTGCCGCTCTGGCTATCTCCCGAGCAGGTCGTCGTGGTGCCGGTGACAGACGCGCAGCGCGCTTATGCCGACGAGGTCCTCGAGCGCCTCCGCCAGAAGGGGGTGCGCGCGATCCTCGACGCGGGCGACGATACGCTGTCGCGGAAGATCGCCCTCGCGCACGCCGCCTCGATCCCCCTGGTCGCGGTGGTGGGCAAGCGCGAGGCGGAGCGCCGCTCCGTGGCGCTCCGGGAGCGCGAGGGCGGACAGCAGCGCGAGCTCCCGCTCGACGAGGCCGTCGTCGAGGTCGTGCGGCGGTGTGAGCCGCAGGCCTGAGCGCGCGCCGGCGATCTCCCGGAACCAGGCGCCCGCGCGCGTGTCGTACGGATCCCCGGAGCCCTGATCTCCCCGGCCCGGGGATCCGCACGACGACCCTCACCTCACCCACGGAGCAACATGGGATCTCTGCCGCCCGGCCCGAAGTCGTTCAGCCTCGTGGACTATCTCCGCTCTGGGCTCATCTCCTCCGAGCCCGTCTTCAAGCGTTACGCCGCCGAGCACGGCCCGACGTTCCGCGTGAAATCTCCGAACGGGATGCTGACCATCACGGGCGATCCGGAGGCGATCCGCGCGATCTACACGGCCGACCCCGATACGTTCGGGGTCTGGGCCGCCGAGCTGACCGAGCCGGTCTTCGGGACGACCTCTGTGGTCGTGACGACGGGCGCCCGGCACCGGCGCGATCGGAAGCTGCTCGGGCCGCCGTTCAGCGCCGGCGCGATGCGCGGTTATGGCGAAGCGATCGCGGACATCAGCCTGGGCGAGGCGTCGCGGTGGCGCCCGGGGCGCTCGTTCTCGATGGTCGTGGCGACGCAGGCGATCGCGCTCGACGTGATCGTCCGCGTGGTCTTCGGCGTGAGGGGCGAGGAGCGCGTCGGGCGGACCCGCGAGGCCGTGCTCGCGCTCATCGACTCGCTGAGCGCGAGCTTCTTCGTCTTCCCCGCGCTCCGGCGTGAGCTCGGCGGCTTCGGCCCTTATGCGCGCAACCGGCGCGCGGCCAGGGCGCTCGACGCGCTGCTGGTCGAGGAGGTCCAGCGGAGGCGCGCGGCGGGAGACGCCTCGCAGGACATCCTGGGCCTGATGATGAGCGCCCGGCACGACGACGGCGGGGGCATGAGCGACGTCGAGATCGCGGATCAGCTCCGCGCGCTCCTGTTCGCGGGCCACGAGACGACGGCCATGTCGCTCGCGTGGGCGATGTACTGGCTGCACCGCGAGCCCGCCGTGCTCGCGCGCCTCCTCGCCGACATCGACGCGCTCGGCCCGTCGCCCGCGCCGGACGCGCTCGCGTCGCTGCCGTACCTGGAGGCGGTGTGTCTGGAGGCGCTGCGCATCCACCCGCCGGTGGTCGATGTCGGCCGCGTCGCGAACAGGCCTTTCCAGCTCGGGCGCTACACCATCCCGGGCGGCGAGTCCGTCGCCGCCTCACCGCTGCTCCTGCACGGCCGCGAGGATCTCTACCCGTCGCCCGAGCGATTTCGCCCCTCCCGCTTCCTCGAACGGAAGTTCTCTCCGTTCGAGTTCATCGCCTTCGGCGGCGGCGCCCGCCGGTGCCTTGGCGCGGCGTTCGCGATGTACGAGATGAAGGTCGTCCTCGGCACGATCCTCGGGAGATACCGGCTCCGGCTCGAGAGCCAGGCGCCCATCCAGCACGTGCGCCGCGGGCTCACCATGGGGCCGAGCGGGGGCATGGCGATGATCCTGGAGGGCGAGCGGGAGAGGCCCAGCGCGGCCGCCCCCGCCGCGCGCTCCGGCGCGGCGCTGGGGCTCTCGCCGGCGCTCGCGCTTGACAAAGTTAGTTAGGCTCACGAACTATTGAGGGTGACCGACACGCTGACCGTCTTCACCACGCTGCTGCTCGCGCGGATCGCTCGCGTGGATCGCACCGCCTTGCAGCTGATCCAGGGGCGCCTCGCCGAGCGGGGGGTCACGCTCGCGGAGTTCCGCCTGATCGGCGCGCTGCTCGGAGAGCGCGTGGGGCTCACGCAGCGCGAGCTCGCCGAGCGGCTGCAGATCACGGCCGCGTCGCTCTCGGCCCTCGTCGGCCGCCTCGAAAAGAAGGGGCTCGTCGAGCGGACCCCCGACGAGAGCGACGCGCGCGCCTTCCGCGTGCGCTGCACGCCTCAGATCGCGGAGTACGACTGGGTCCAGGACGTGGTGGTCGAGGTGGAGCGCCGCGCGACGCGGGGCATTCCGGCCGCGGAGCTGGAGACCACGAGGCGTGTCCTCGCCGACATGATCGGCAATCTCGAGATCGACGACACGCCCGTTCCACCGATGAGGCGAGAGAAATGAAGCCCTCACGCCTCAGCCACCCGGCGATGAGCGCCGGCCGCCGCACATCTCCGGGAAAGGCGCGGCTCAGAAGGTAAGGTGACGATCTGGGCGCCGGCCCCGGAGGAGAGCCGCGCGATGGAGAGGAGAGCCGACGTGCAGGCGAGACGACAAGGACGGATCACGGACGTCCTTCGTTACGCGATCTCGCGCGGCGCCTCGAGCGCGCTCGTTCGGTCCGGACATCGCGGAGGCGGCGAGGCGCGCCGCGCGGAATCGCGGGGCGCGGGAGCGGGCGAGCGGCGCCGGGAAATTGGCGTGCGAGGAGGTCCGATCACCCACTACGCTGTGCACCTCCTCGAACCGCGAAGGCTACCATGAGCGATGACATCGTTGAGCTGACCACGAAGCACACATACGGCACCTGGCGCGCTCAGCGCGGCTGGAAGCCGATCCACGTCACCCGCGCGGAGGGCTGCGCGTTCTGGGATGCGTCCGGCAAGCGCTACCTGGATCTGTCCTCGCAGCTCATCTGCTCGAACCTCGGGCACCAGAACGAGGCCGTGATCGAGGCGATCTGCGCGCAGGCGAGGCAGCTCGCCTACATCAGCCCGGCGCACACGTGCGAGGTGCGGGTCAGGGCGGCGCAGAAGCTCCTGGAGGTGATGCCGAAGGGGCTCGACAAGTTCTTCTTCGCGACGTCGGGCACGGAGGCGAACGAGGCGGCGTTCAAGATTGCGCGGCTCTACACGGGCAAGCACAAGATCATCGCGCGCTACACGTCGTACCACGGCTCGACGGGGGGCTCGATCGCGGCGACCGGCGACTTCCGCCGCTGGTTCATCGAGCCGGCCGGCAAGATCCCGGGCGTGGTGTTCGGCCCGGAGGTGAACTGCTATCGCTGCCCGCTCGGCCGGAGCTACCCCGAGTGCGGCGTCGCGTGCGCCGACTACCTGGCTTACATGATCGACCACGAGGAGAACGTGGCGGCGGTGCTGGTCGAGCCGATCGTGGGCACGAACGGCGTCCTCATCCCGCCGGCCGAGTACCTGCCGCGGATCGCCGAGGTCGCGCGCAAGCGAGGCGTGCTCCTCATCGCGGACGAGGTGATGAGCGGGTGGGGCAGGACCGGAAAGTGGTTTGCGGTCGATCACTGGGGGGTGGTGCCGGACATCCTGACGACCGCGAAGGGCGTGACGAACGCGGCCGCGCCGCTCGGGGTGGTGGCGACCTCGCGCGCGATCGCGGACTACTTCGACGACAACGTGTTCGCCCACGGCCACACCTACGAGGCCCACCCCCTCACGCTGGCCCCGGTGGTCGCCGCGATCGACGAGTATCGGCGGCTCGACCTCCTGAACCGCGCGACGAAGATGGGAGAGGTCGTGGGCGAGAAGCTCCGCGCCCTCAAGGAGAAGCACCCCTCGGTCGGCGATGTGCGCGGGATCGGCCTGTTCTGGGCGGTGGAGCTCGTGAAGGACCGCGCGACGAAGGAGCCGTTCAACGTGCCGCAGGACAAGGCGGCTCGGCGGCCCCTGGTGGTCGACGCGGTGGTCGCCGAGGCGGCGAAGCGCGGGGTGTCGGTCATGGGGTGGGTGAGCCACCTGCTCGTGGCGCCGCCGCTCATCATCAGCGAGGCGGAGATCGAGGAGGGGATCGCGGCGCTCGACGCGGCGCTCGACATCGCCGATCAGAAGCTCTCGGCCTGAGGCGCCCCGAGGGCCAGGCGGCCCCGCGGGGCGGTCGGGCCGGCGTGGCCTGGGCCGGCGGGGCCCAGGCCGGCGGGGCCGGGGCGGCCGCGGGCCATCGGGCCGGCGTGCTATGCTCGCGGGCATGACCGCACGTAGGAACGGCATCCCGACCCGTCCGCCCCGGAACACGGGGCCGATCGAGCTGCGGGACTTCGGGCCGACCGGCCGCCGGCTGGGGACGGCCGACGACTGCTACGACGGCAGCCCGTGGGAGCTGCACCGCGGGGAGCTGATCGAGCAGATGGGGAGCAAGGATATCCACGGCATCGTGATGGCCCTCCTCGCCGCCCTGTTCCGCACGCACGCGCGCGAGGGGCTCACGGTGATGACCGACGTGTACTGCGACCTCAGCGACCCGGCGGGGCCCTCGCTCCGGGCGCCGGACGTGGTGCTCGTGGGCGATCTCTCGTCGCCGCGGAACGACGCCTACCGCGGCACGCCGGTGCTGGCCGTGGAGATCCGGGGCACCCAGTCGAAGCGCTACCTCGAGGAGAAGGTGAAGCTGTACCTGGAGCACGAGTGGCCCTGGGTCTGGATCGCGCACGCGGAGCGGCGGGAGCTCGAGGTGGTGCGGCCGGGGACGGCGTCGATCACCTACCGGCCGGGCGCCGAGGTGCCGCTCCTGCCGGAGCTGGACAAGCACGGCCTCGGCGCCGTGCCGGTCGCGGCGCTGTTCGAGGAGCGCGAAGCGTCGCGGTTCACGGACGAGTGGGTGCGGGCGCGCGCCCAGTCGCAGGCCCACGCGCGCGCGATACTCGCGGTGCTCTCGGCGCGGGGCCTCGCGGTGCCCGAGGCGGTGCGGGCCCGGGTGCTCGCGTGCGAGGACCCGGCGGCGCTCGGGCGCTGGCTGACCAGCGCGGCGACGGCGGCGAGCGGCGAGGCGTTCGCGGCGGCGGTGGATCGCGGGTGACGCCGGCGGCCGTCACCGGCCCGAGGGGGCCGGCGGCGGCGCCGAGCCGGGCGCGCACCCGGCGGCGCGCCCGAGGAGCAGCTCGCGCTCGCGCGCGTTGCGCGTGAGCGACGCCGCGCGCTCGAACTCGACGCGCGCCTCGTCGAGGCGGCCGAGCTTCGCGAGGAGGTCGCCGCGCACGCTCGGCAAGAGGTGGTAGCTCTCGAGGGCGCGCTCCGAGGTCAGCGCGTCGACCACGGCGAGGCCCGCGGCCGGGCCGAACGCCATCGAGAGCGCGACGGCGCGGTTGAGCTCGACTACGGGCGACGGCGTGACCTGGGCGAGCGCCGCGTAGAGGGCCGCGATGCGCGCCCAGTCGGTCTCCGCCGCAGCGCGCGCCCGCGCGTGGCAGGCGGCGATCGCGGCCTGGAGCGCGTAGGGCCCCCGCGCGCCGCCGAGCTGCTCGGCGCGCTCGAGCGCCGCGAGGCCGCGGCGGATCAGGAGGTGATCCCAGAGGGCGCGGTTCTGATCCAGGAGCAGGATGGGCTCGCCCGACGGGCCGACCCGCGCCCTCGCGCGCGACGCCTGGATCTCCAGGAGCGCGACAAGGCCGTGGACCTCCGGCTCCTTCGGGACGAGCTCGGCCAGGATGCGGCCGAGGCGGAGCGCGTCCTCGCAGAGGGCAGGGCGCATCCAGTCGTCGCCCGCGGTCGCCGCGTAGCCCTCGTTGAAGATGAGGTAGACGACCTGGAGCACCGAGGAGAGCCGGGGGGCGAGCTCGGCCCCGCGGGGGACCTCGAAGGGGACGCGCGCCTCGGCGAGGGTCCGCTTGGCCCGGACGATGCGCTGGGCGACGGTCGGCTCCGGGACCAGGAACGTGCGGGCGATCTCCTCGGTGGTCAGGCCTCCGAGCAGGCGGAGCGTGAGCGCCACCTGCGCCTCGGTGGAGAGGACCGGGTGGCAGGCGGTGAACACGAGGCGCAGGAGGTCGTCGCCCACGTCGTCGTCGAGCGCGGCGTCCGGATCGGGCGCGGCCATCGCGCGCTGGGCCTCGATCTCGTGGCCGAGCTCCTCGTGCTTCCTCTCGAGCAGCTTGCTCCGGCGGAGCTCGTCGATCGCGCGGCGCTTCGCGGTGGCCATGAGCCACGCGCCCGGGTTGTCGGGGACACCCGCCTCCGGCCACCGCTCGAGCGCGGCGACGAGCGCGTCCTGCGCGAGCTCCTCGGCGAGGCCGACGTCGCGCACCATCCGCGTGAGGCCGGCGATGAGCCTGGCCGACTCGATCCGGAAGACCGCGTGGATCGCGCGATGCGCGTCGGGAGCCGTCACGGCGGCCGATCAGAGCACCTTCCTCCGCCGGCGCAAGCCCCCTCGGCCGCCGCGATCCCCCGGGGCGCGCCGTGGCTACTTCTTCGCCTCGACCTGCGCCCGCAGGCGCTCCTCCTGCTCCCGGAGCTCGGGCGTGAGCGCGGGGCCGAAGTCGTCCGCCGTGAACACCTGGCGGATCTCGACCTCGGAGTCCTCGTACATGGGGTTGGGACAGCGCTTCACCCACTCGATGGCCTCTTCCTTCGACTTCACCTCCCAGATCCAGAAGCCCGCGATCAGCTCCTTGGTCTCGGCGAAGGGCCCGTCGATCACGGTCCGCTTGTCGCCCGAGAACCTGACGCGCGCGCCCTTCGAGCTCGGGTGGAGCCCGTCGCCCGCGACCATCACGCCGGCCTTCACCAGCTCCTCGTTGAACTTCCCCATCTCGGTGAAGAGCTGCTCGCTCGGCATGACGCCCGCTTCGCTGTCCTTGGTGGCCTTGATCAGGATCATGAATCGCATGGTCGTTCTCCTTGCTTCCGTGTGGAGCCGGGCTTCCGGGCTCCGGCAGGGGTACGTCCCTGGCTCTACCGACGCGACGAACCGGGCGGGGCAAGATCGACACGCCGGGCGATCTTTTTTGCGGATGATGATAAGTCGGCGAACTTATTGAGGTTTACGTGTTCCGGCCGCCGGCTCCTGACCGGGATCTCGACGGCCGCCTCCGGCGGCCCTTTCTCTGGGGGGCCGTGGCAGGCGCGGCCGGGGGCTCGCTAGAAGCGGCTGTGCAGCAGCGCGCCGCCGCCGCCCGGCAAGATCGCGGGCGTGAGGGCGACCGAGGTGCCGTGCTCCGGCGTCGTCAGGAAGAGCACCAGACCCGCGCCGAGCCCGGCGAGGCCGATGGCGCCGAGCACGGTGCTCGTGGTGGTGAGCGTCTGGCCTCGGGACTTCAGCGACATGCCCTCGTCGCTGCACTGCGAAGGATCCGGGCACTCCTTCTCGAGATCTCCCTTGGCGCCGATCGCGAGCCCGCCCGTGATGAGGCTCCCGCCCAGGGCCGCGACGCCGACGCCGCCGACCACGAAGGCGAGCGTCCGCCGCGCGCTGGAGGCGGCCGGCGGCGGGGCGTCCGGGGGAGACGAGGGGGCCTGCGGCGCGTCGGACACGCGGACCGGGGTCGGCGCGGCGGCGACCGGCGGCGGCTCGAGGCGCACGTCCTTGCGTACCCCCTCGTCGACCGACACGCGCGCCTCGGCCTGCCGGCCGTCCGCCCACCTCGCGATGAGCACGTGGTCGCCGGGATCGACCGGGAGATCGCTGCCGAGGCTGGCCTGCGGCACCGCGGCCCGGTCGAGGACCACCTCCGAGGGCGCCGGCGCGCCGTCCGCGAGCGTGACGACGAGCCTGGGCAGGCGCGGCTCGAGCTCCGTGAGCTGCTGCTGGGTGCTGGACAGGCGGGGGTCGCTGGCCTCGAGCTGCGGCAACAGCTCCTTGAAGTGGCGCCACGCGCTCGCCACCTGCCCGATCTCCCGCTCGCACAGCGCGAGGTTGTACAGCGTGCCGCGCGACGCATACAGCGCCTGGCTCTTGCGGAAGAGCGGGAGCGCGCGCGGGCAGTCGTGCGCCTCGGCCAGCACGAGGCCCTGCTGGAAGAGGCCGTACGCCTCGTCCTTCGGCGCCTTCGGCTGCGCCGACGCGGCGTGGCCGGCGCAGACGATGGCGAGCGACAGCGCGCCGCGGATCGCCGAAAGGCCTCTCGTTCGCCTCAATCGAACCTCCTCCGGTGGTCTTGCAGCGCCTTGGATGTGCTCGCCGCTGGCGGCGGTTTGGTCGCAGCGGCGGGCGGGGCGCTTGCGGGCGACGTCCCCTTCGCCGCCGTCGGCTTCGGCGCCGTCGTCGCCTTCGGATTCGGCGGCGGCGCGGGCGTCGCCGCCGGCGACCCCGTGGTCTCGGTGGAGATGCTCGCCGCCGGCGTCGGGCTGGGCGCCGGCGCCGGGGCCGCGGCCTCCGTGGGATCCGCGGCGGGCGCCACCGTCGCCGCGGCCGCGCCGGGGGACGCCGACGGGGGCTCGGGCGCTGCGAGCGAGGTCACGGGCGCGCCGCTGTCCGCGGGCCCGCTCGGCGAAAGCCGCCACGCGAGGGCGAACCCGGCCAGCAAGCACACGCCGGCGGCGCCAGCGAGCAGCGCCACGCGGCTCCGCGGCGCGCGGGCCCGCGTGGTGTTGCCCCAGGAGGCGTGGGGCAGCGTCGCGTGCGCCGTCCCCGCCGCCTCGCTGCCGGGCGACGACGGGGTGCCCGGAGGAGGCGCCGGCATCGGGGCCGTCGTCGCGGCCTCGGGCGATCCGATCCACGAGGGCGACGACGCGCCGAACGCGCCGGCCGCCACGGTGGGCGCGACCACGGCCGGCGAGGAGCCGGCGCGGGGCGCGGGCTCCGGCAGGAGGCGGTCGATGCTCTCGAACGCGAGCCTCGCGCGCTGCGTCCCGAAAGGCGCGAGCACGCGGGCGATCTCGGTCACGCTCTGGACGCGGGCGTTCGGGTCCTTCACGAGGCACCGGCTCACGAGCGCCGCGACGGCCGGGGGCACGTCCGGCCGCAGCGCCGTGACGGAGACGGGCGCGTCCATCATGATGGCCGCCGTGACCGCGGTGACGCTGTCGCCCTCGAACGGGTGCCGCCCCGTGAGCATGCGATACAGGATCACGCCGAGGGCCCAGAGGTCCGTGCGCACATCCGCGAACTTCAGGCTGCGGATCTGCTCGGGCGACATGTAATGGATGGAGCCCATGATGAGGCCGGTCGCGGTCAGGCTCGCCTCCTTGACGGAATCGCCGGTGGCGATGAACTTCGATAGACCGAAGTCGAGGACCTTGAGGAGGGGAGTCCCGTCGGGGCGGCGGGTGAGGAAGAGGTTCTTCGGCTTGAGGTCGCGGTGGATGATGCCGCGCGCGTGGGCCTCGGCGATGGCCTCGCAGGCCTGAAGGAGGTAGTCGGCGGCCTCGGCGAGCGGGAGGGGGCCGCGGGTCTGGAGCACCTGGCCGAGATCGTCGCCGGTCAGGTACTCCAGCACCATGTAGGCCGCGCCAGAGTCCAGCCGGCCGACGTCGAGGACGCGCGCGATGTGCTGTCCGTCGAGGGCGGCGGCGGCGCGGGCCTCGCGGAGGAAGCGGGCGCCGGCGTCGGGGAGCGCGGCGGCCTCGGGGAGGAGGAACTTGACCGCGACGCGGCGCTCCAGGACGAGGTGCCACGCCGCGAGGACCACGCCCATGCCGCCCGCGCCGAGGACGCGCTCGATGCGGTACTTGCCCGCGAGGACGTCGCCGGGCACGGGGACGCCGGAAGGGACGGCGGGCTGCTGCGGCATGGTAGGTGGAGAGCGTAGCGGGGAGGTGGCGCGCAGTACAAGAGGCGGGCGGCCTTCGGAGCACGAGCGGCGGTGTCGCCGGCCCAGCGCGCATGACGGCGCAGGCTACGGCTCGGTCCCGAGCCGCTCGGCAGCCTTCTTCTGCTGGAGCCGGTGCTTGATGGCCCCGAAGATGACCGGCGCCACCGAGACGAAGATGATCAGGTAGACCACCCGCTCGATCTGCTTCGCGTCGAAGACCTTGCCCAGGAAGTACCCGAGGAAGGTCATCGAGAAGACCCAGAGCACGCCGCCCACCACATTGAACATCACGAAGCGCCGGTACGCCATCTGCCCCACGCCCGCCACCACCGGGGCGAACGTCCGGGCGAACGGCATGAAGCGCGCGAGGATGATCGTCTTGCCGCCGTGCTTCTCGTAGAACTTCTGCGTCGCGATCAGGTGATCTTTGCGGAACAGGAGCGACTGCTCGCGCGTGAAGATCTTCGGCCCGGCGCGCCGCCCGATCGAGAAGCCCACCGCGTCGCCGACGATCGCCATCGTCATCAGCGTGACGTTCATCAGGAGCAGGTTCTGGAAGTTCGTCAGATTGAGAGGGTTGATGAGCCCCGCATTGACGAGCACCCCGGCCGTGACGAGCAGCGAGTCCCCCGGAAGGAAGAACCCGATGAGCAGCCCCGTCTCGGCAAAGACGATCATCATCAGGACGGGGTAGCCGCCCCACTCGAGGAGCGACTCGAGCTCCCGCAGCCTGCTGAAAAATTCACGGAGGAGTTCCACGCCCGCTCGATAGCTCACCTCGGCGGCGGCGTCGAACCCCGCGTGCACCCCCGCCCGCGCCCCCGCCGCCGGCACCCGCCGGCGTCCAGCGCGGCCGTTCCCGCGCGCGCCGCCTCGCCCCGTCCTCCTCCGCGCCCCGGAGGCGGGCGGCGCCCCGGGAGACGAGCTGCCCAGCGGCGCCTTCCGGATGCCCGGGGCGAGCGCGCGGCCGCGCCGGCCGCCCGCGCCGGCGTGGGCGCGCGCGCTACCGCGCGTAGCGCGCCAGGTACTCCTTGAGGTGCAGCTTCCGGGCGGCGCTCTCGGACGACATGTAACGGATCGTGCCGAAGATCTCCCGCTCCGGACCCCAGGCCCGATCGTAGCGGCCGAGCACCCAGAAGATGCCCGACGTGGAGTTCGGGTCACGGCCGTCGAGCGCATATCTGTCGTTGAGCTCGATCATCACCTCGAGCGCCTCGCGCGGCGTCCGCGACCACTCCAGGATCTTCTTGCCCCAGAGCATGCGCAGGTAATTGTGGATTCGACCCTCGCGGAGGAGCTCGACCTGCGAGGCGTTCCAGATCCGATCGGCCGTCGCCGCGGCCGCGAGCGCCTCGATCGGGTAGAGGCGGGGGCGCCGGTCGCGCTCGTGCTTCGCCAGCGTCGCGAGCGCCCAGTCCGGGAGAGACTCGTAATCGGTCGGATCGCGCTTCCACGAGGGGCGAGGCCCGTCTCCCTCGCTCGCCCCGAGCCCGAACGCGTTGAACCCGAGCTCCCGCCACGTGACGAGCTGCTCGAGGAACGCCTCGGCCGAGGCGCTCATCCCCCAGAACCCCTCGCGGCTGCCGCTCGGCCTGGGGACGCCGCCCTCGGGGCGGCCGAGCCGCTCGGCGCGGAAGCCCTCGCGCCGGGCGACGGCGGCGAAGGCCTCGTGCGCCGCGAGGTGGCCGAAGTGCAGGTACGGCGACAGGCCGCTGGCCGCGCCGGCGTCGGGGTGATCGCGCCCCTCCAGGTAGCGCGGGAGCCGCTCCGCGACGAAGCGCGCGAGCTCCTCGCCGGCCGCCTCCGGGCCGCCCCGGCGCGGCGCCGGCGCGACGGTGTGATCGATGGGGAGCGCGGCGAGCGCGGCAGGGTCGCCCCCGAGCAGCGCCGGAGAGGCCGCCGGCCAGCGCCGCGCGATCGCGCGGGGGAGCGGCGCCGCCGGCCGGAGCCTCGCCTTCCTCAGCGGATCGACCGCCGGCTGCGCGCCGAGGTGCTCGCCGATCACCCGCTGCCAGAAGATGCGGAACGAGCGCGCGGTCGTGAACACCCGATCGGCGGCGCGGATCGGCAAGAGTCCGTTCGAGTCCACCTGCTCCAGACGGACGGGCACCTGCCGCGCGGCCGAGGCGACCATCCGGGGGAGGAAGAAGCACGGGTAGTCGTCCGTCACGACCACGCACGCCCGCGCCGCGAGCGCGCCGAGCAGCCCCTTGCCGGCCCCCGCGGCGGGCTCGACGTACGGGTGCGCGAGGACGCCCGCCGCCGCGAGGCGGCGCGCGTTGTCGGCCATGCCGTCGATCACGAAGCGATGGTGCCTGTCGCTCGCCCAGCGGTAGCCGCACCGGAGCGCCTCCAGCACCACGAGCGGCCGATCGAGCGCCTGCGACCAGGCGACCGCGCGCTCCAGACCGAAATTGTACCGGGTCCGGCGACTCGCGATCATCCAGTAAAGCACGTAATCGCCGTCCTCGCGGACGGGCATCGCGTTGCGGGTGCGGAGCCGGAGCTCGGGGACGCTGCTCGAGATCACGAGAGCTCCTAGCACGGCGCGGGCGGGGCGCGCGGATCCGCCGGGCAGGATCGCCCGGAGGGGCCCGGCCCCTCGGGATCCGCCCTTACTTGCGCCGCGGTGGGGGCGGCCTCAGGTACCGCCGCAGCGGTCGCTCATCGGCGCACGAGCGCGACGCGCGAGGAGGGGAAAGATGGCTCTCGACATCCTGAAGGAGCGGGGGACTCCGCTCGACCGCCAGTCGTTCAACTGGCGCGATCTCGTGCAGGTGCCGTTCAGCAAGCTCGACGACGACGCGTTCACCCGGGTGCGCGTCATCCTGATGAACGGCATCGAGCTCGAGAGCGTGCGGTTCCTGCACAGCTTCGCGCGCATGAACCGGGATCTCCGCCGCGTGCTCGCCCAGGTGCGGCGCGTCGACCACCACCAGGTCACGCTGGTGAACTGGCTCAACCCGCCGGACCAGTCGCCGCTCGAGACCACCATCGGTTACGAGCAGGTCGCCATCGAGATCACCGCGCACGCCGCCCTGTCCGAGCCCGACCCGTACCTCGCGCAGGTCTACCGCTTCGGCATGCTCGAGGACTACGACCACCTCTACCGCTACTCGGCGCTCCTCGATCGCCTGGAAGGCAAGGACGCGAACAACCTCCTGCAATCGTACACCGACGTGACCGTGGGTCGCCCCACCGCGGTGGAGCACCGCGCCCCCGAGGACGACGTGCGCGCGCCGTACGACCGCGAGACCGCGAGCCCGATCACGAAGCTCAACGCGCTCACGATCATGGCCGCCGAGCAGCAGACCCACAACTACTACGTCAACGTCGGGCCGTTCTTCGCCGACCCGGTGGCGCGGCTGCTCTACGCCGAGATCGCCTCGATCGAGGAGCAGCACGTCACCCAGTACGAGTCGATGATCAGCCCCGAGGAGACCTGGCTCGAGAAGTGGGTCCTGCACGAGGCCAACGAGGTCTACAACTACTGGAGCTGCCTCCAGCAGGAGCAGAACGCCCACCTCAAGCGGATCTGGGAGCGGTTCCTCGATTACGAGCTCGGGCAGCTCCACGTGGCCATCGACCATCTCAACCGGATCGAGGGGCGCGACGCGGCCGAGATCCTGCCCGCCTCGCTCCCGGACCCGGTCTCCCACAAGAGCCATCGCCAGTTCGTGCGCGACGTGCTCTCCCGGGAGGTTCACCTGCGCGCCGTCGGCGAGCGGATCGTCGACCCGAACGTCATCCCGGAGAGCGCGGCGACGCTCGCTTATCGGCGGCAGATGAACTCCGCCGGCTCGCCCTCCGAGATCGCGGCCGCGGGCTACCAGTTCACGCCGGGCACCGAGCTCTCGCGGCGCGCCGAGAAGATCGACGGACAGAAGGAGGCGACGCCATGAAGCAGATCACGATCGGGACCAACACCACGGGCATCGCGACCTCGCCCATCGACAGCAAGGAGCTCATCGAGTTCGCGCAGGCGGTCCCGCCGAGCTCCTCCGGGAGCGAGGCCGACGCCGCGGCGGTCAGGAGCGAGTACGCGCGGGAGTCGGGCACGGTCGGGAGCGTGCCGCCGCCGGTGAGCCTCAAGGGCGTGGTCAAGGCGGCCGGGGAGCTCATCCAGGGCAGGCCGCCGGCGCTCCTCATCGACAAGCTCGGCGAGCGCCTCCAGTTCGAGCGCTCGGGCACGCGCCTCTACGAGGCGGTCATCGCCAAGTACGACGCCGAGGGGGGCTTCGAGGGAGGCCCCACGCGCGCGGACCTCGAGGCGATCCGCGACGAGGAGCTCCGGCACTTCGCGCTGCTGAAGCGCGCGATCGAGCGGCTCGGGGCCGATCCGACCGCGATGACGCCCAGCGCCGACGTGATCGGCCTGGCGTCGGCCGGCGTGCTCTCGGTCGCCGTCGAGCCGAGGATCAACTTCGGACAGAGCCTGCAGGCGCTGCTCGTCGCCGAGCTCACGGACAACGACAGCTGGCGGATGCTCATCGATCTGGCGACCGCTTACGGCCAGGACGACATGGCCGCCGAGTTCCGCGTGGCCGAGCAGCGCGAGGTGCGCCACCTCGAGCTCGTGCGCGGGTGGCTGTCCTGCAAGCTCGCGCTCGACGCGCGCGGCGCGCCCACCACCTCGACGCCGCAACAAGCCGCCTGACGCGCCCACCACCACGACACCGCAGCGAGCCGCCCGGCGCGCCCCGCGGGCCGGGAGATCGGGCGCCGCGACGAGGCGCGCGGCCCGCGCGGCGGCCGTAGACCTGCCTCGGCGATCTCGGTATGACCCTCGGGGCGCGGGCGCGGCGCATGCGGAATGCCGCCGCTGACTCCGCGCCTCGGGTGAATCCATGGACCTGCCCCAGAAGCTCCGATCGCTGTTCCTGCTGCCCCTCCTCGCGCCGCTCGCGTGCGGCGGCGCTCCCGCGCCCGCGCCCGCGCCGCCCCAGCAGGCCGCCGCGCCGGCCCCGGCAGCCCCGGCCGCCGCGGCGCCCGCCGCGCCGGCGAAGCCCGCGCCGCGCGCCGACGCGACGCTCCTCCCGCGGCGCGTCCTCTTCGGCAACCCCGATCGCGCGTCTCCCAAGATCAGCCCGGATGGCCAGCGGCTCGGGTTCCTCGCCCCCTCCGAGGGCGTGCTCAACCTGTGGGTCGGCCCCGCCTCGGATCCATCGGCGGCCAAGCCGGTCACGAAGGAAAAGACCCGCGGCGTGCGCGCCTTCCTGTTCCCGTACGCGAGCGATTACGTCCTCTACCGCCAGGACAAGGGCGGCGACGAGAACTGGCATGTCTACGCCGTCGAGCTCAAGACCGGGCAGATCAAGGACCTCACGCCGTTCGAGGGCATCTCCGCGACGTTCGAGGGGGTGAGCAAGAAGATCCCGGACGAGATCCTGATCGGCATGAACGATCGGGACAAGAAGCACCACGACCTCTACCGCGTCTCCGTCCGCACCGGCGAGCGCAAGCTCGTGCGACAGAACGACGGGTTCGCGGGGTTCGTCGCCGACGACGACTTCAAGGCGCGGCTCGCGGTGCGGATGACGGGCGATGGAGGCCAGGAGCTCCTCGACATCACCGGCAAGGAGCCGAAGCCCTTCGTCGCGTTCGGGCACGAGGACGCCGCGACGAGCGGGGCGATCGGCTTCGACGCGACCGGCAAGACGCTCTATTTCCGGGACAGCCGCGGCCGCGACACCGCCGCGCTCGTCACCCTCGACCCGAGGACCGCGAAGCCCGCGGTGCTCGCCGAGGACGCGAAGGCCGATGTCAGCGGGGTGATCGTCCACCCGGCGACCGGAAAGGTGCAGGCGGCCGCCTCCGAGCACGAGCGCAAGCGCTGGCACGTGATCGACAAGAGCCTCCAGCCGGACCTCGACGCCCTCCGCGCGGTCGCCGACGGCGACCTCGAGGTGCTGAGCCGCTCGCTCGACGACAAGCGGTGGACCGTCGGTTACACCGTCTCCGACGGCCCGGTCCGGTACTACCTCTACGATCGCCCCTCGAAGAAGGCGACGTTCCTCTTCACGAACCGGACGGCGCTCGAGTCGCAGCCGCTCGTGAAGATGCGGCCCGTCGTCATCAAGGCGCGCGACGGCCTCGAGCTCGTGAGCTACCTGTCGCTGCCGCGCGCCGCCGACCCCGACGGGGACGGCAAGCCGGACAAGCCGCTCTCGACGGTGCTCCTCGTCCACGGCGGCCCCTGGTCGCGCAGCTCGTTCCGCCTCGATCCGATGCACCAGTGGCTCGCGAACCGCGGCTACGCCGTGCTGAGCCCCAACTTCCGCGGCTCGACGGGCTTCGGCAAGAAGTTCATCAACGCGGGCGACCTCGAGTGGGCGGGCAAGATGCACGACGACCTGCTCGACGCGGTGGCCTGGTCGGTCGCGCAGGGCATCGCCGACAAGGATCGCGTGGCGATCATGGGCGGCAGCTACGGCGGCTACGCGACGCTCGTCGGCCTCACCTTCACGCCCGAGACCTTCGCCTGCGGCGTCGACATCGTCGGCCCGTCGAACCTCGTGACCCTGCTCGAGTCGATCCCGCCCTACTGGGCGCCGATGCTCGAGCTCTTCGCCAAGCGGGTCGGCGACCTCCGCACCGAGGCGGGCCGCGAGCTCCTGCGCGTGCGCTCGCCGCTCTACCGCGCCGACCAGATCAAGCGGCCGCTCCTCATCGGCCAGGGCGCCAACGATCCGCGCGTGAAGCAGGCCGAGAGCGATCAGATCGTCAAGGCGATGACCAGCAAGGGGATCCCGGTGACCTACGCGCTGTACCCCGACGAGGGCCACGGCTTCGCCCGCCCGGAGAACTCCATGTCGTTCAACGCGATCGCGGAGACCTTCCTGGCCCAGTGCCTCGGCGGCTCCTACGAGCCGATCGGCGGCGACTTCCAGGGGGCGAGCCTCACCGTCCCCGTCGGCGCCGAGGTCGTCCACGACCTCGCCGCGGCGCTCCCCCAGCCCTGATCCCGCGCCTGCCGAGGCCCGCCGGCGCCGCGCGCCGCGGGCCTCGCCGCCGCGCGTCGCTACGTCTGCTGCGTCGACGAGGCCCGCGCGCGCCGCCGCGACCCGGGCCCGCTCACCGGGGGCGCGCTCGAGAGGTCGTCGAGCGTCTCCAGCAGCTGCTCCAGGTCGAACGGCTTGTTGATGATCCTCGTCGCGTCCGGGTGGTCCGGGTCGATGCAGAAGCCGGGATCGCTGAGCGCGGTCACGAGCACGACCGGCACCGCTCTCCCCTCGGCCGCGAGCGTCTCCAGGAGGCGCGGCCCGTCCAGGAACGGCATCACGCAGTCGAGGATGATGACGTCCGGCGGCGCCTGGGAGCGCAGCCGCTCCAGGGCCTCCAGCGGATCGGTGTACCCCTCGACGTCATAGCCTTCCGCCAGCAGCACCTCTTCCAGCGTCTCGACGATCGCGTCGTCGTCGTCGACGACGACGACGCGCCGCCTCCCCCGTCCTGCGTCTCCCTGCTCGTCGCTCACGCTCACCTCGTGGAGAACTCCGGTGTCACTTCTGGGACCGGCCGCTCTCGCCGTCTACCCTCGGACACCGCATCTGTGCGAATTGTTTACAGGCTCTCCCGGAGCTCGCTCCAGCGGCCCCGGTCTCCGCCCTCGCCGCGGCGCCCCCGCGCGGCCTCAGCTCCCCCGAGGAGCCTGCCCGGGCGCCTGCAAGAGCTCCGGAGAGCTCCCGATCCGCGTGTGCAGCTGGACCGGCTTCTGGCGCAGCCGGAGGCGCATGTTGATGAGCTCGACGCCGAGCGAGAACGCCATGGCGAAGTAGATGTAGCCCTTGCTGATGTGCTGACCCATGCCGTCGGCCACCAGCACGACGCCGATGAGGAGCAGGAAGCTCAGCGCGAGGATCTTCATGCTCGGGTGGCGGTGGATGAACGCGCCGATCTTGCCGGCGAAGACGAGCATCACGCCCACCGCGACGAACATGGCCACCATCATGATCGAGATGTGCTGCGCCATGCCGACGGCGGTGATGACCGAGTCGAGCGAAAAGACGATGTCGAGCAGCACGATCTGCGCGATGACCGAGGGGAACGACGCCCCGCCCCTCGACGGCGCGCCCTTGGGATCTTCGACCTCGAGCTTGTCGAACATCTCGTGGGTCGCCTTGCCGATCAGGAATACACCGCCGCCGAGCAGGATCAGGTCACGACCGCTGAAGCCGTGTCCGAACAGGGTGAACAGGGTCGCCTTGAGCCCCATGACCCATGAGATCGCGAGCAGGAGGAGCAGCCGCATCCCGAGGGCGAGCAAGAGGCCGATGCGGCGCGCGAGCGGCTGCTGCTCAGGCGGCAGCTTCGCCGTCATGATGGAAAGGAAGACGATGTTGTCGATTCCAAGCACGATTTCCAGCGCGCTGAGCGTCGCGAGCGTGAGCCAGCCGTCGGCGTGCAGAAAGGCGCTCATGTCGGGCATCGGGGTGGCCCTTTGTAGCATGACGCGGCGCGGACGCCCGCGACGTCGTCCCGCGATGGCCCGCTCTCCGGCTGGATCCAGGGCGATCTTGCTCCCGCGTTCAGGGCGCGGGGCCGCGGCCAGCGTCGGTGTGGGCGCTCGCGTGAGCGCGCGGGCTTGAAAGGGAAAGGCCCGGCGCTTGACGCAGGATGTCGCGATCCGGTACAGATGATATGGAAGTACGATCAAGTGGATCTGCCTCCTTCCTGGCTTCCAGGTGAGCTCCTGAGGGGTGTTGGCGAGCTCGCCGCGGGGCGCTGTGTCTTTTCGCCACACCGGCGAAGCGGCGTGGTCGTCTGTTCTCCACCTGCAACAGGTAGTCTCATGGAGGGGGGGGAGACCTCGTGACGCTGGTTCCGAAGATCGGATTCGGGCAGGAGGGGAGCTGGGCTGCCCGCGGCGGCGCTGACGGGTTATCGCTCGGGCGAGCGCTCTTGCAGGGCGATCTGCCGGTCGAGGAGCCGGAGGCGTGCTGGCTGGACGGCGACGAGCTCTGGCTGCGCATCGAGGGGCTCGATCCGAGCTACCCGGTCGTCCTGCTCGGCGCGATGGGCGCCTGGATCGAGCCCGATTACCAGACGTCGTTCCCCTTCGGCAGCGTGGTCCTCGTGCGCCTCGGCTTCCGCGGCGACGAGATCGGCCCGATCCCCGCCCTCCTCGTGCTGCAGTCGATGGGCCTCCGGGGCCCGCTCATCGGCCTCTCGTTCCAGGAGGTCTCCGCGCGCGCGAGCGGCCAGATCCGCGAGGCGCTGCGCGCCCTCGTCGACGCCGGCGCGGCCAAGGCCGCGGCCTCGAGCCTCTTCCGGTCCTCGGCCGCCGAGGCCGGGCAGGTGCGCGAGGTGATCGACGACCCGCGGCGGGTGCGCGACATCCTGAGCGTCCTCCTGCGCAAGAAGGGCATCGTCCGCCGCGCCGCCGAGAGCGCGCCATCCCTGTGCGTGATGCTCAGCGAGGTGGGGATCGGGACGGTCCGCTGGTTCGGCATCGAGGGCTGGAGCGAGGCGTCCGCGGTCGAGATCGCCGGGCACAGCTCCGTCTTCCGGTTCAACATCCGGGCGGAGCAGGTGCGCCCGGGCGAGATCGTGTCCGCGCTGCCGGCGCGCGTGGAGCGCCTCCGGCAGAGCCTCCACGAGCGGGGCGTCGAGGTCGAGCTCACCGCGCGCTTCCTGCACCCGGACTGGCTCCACCTGCCGCCGGTGGTGGCCGAGGTGGTCGACGTGTCGTTCTCGAGCCTGCGGCTCGCGGTGCGCGAGGGGCAGCCGCCGCTCGATCCGCGGCTCAAGCTCGCGCTGGAGCTCCCGGACGGCGACGACGGGGTGATCCACCTGAAGGGCGAGGTGCGGTCGGTGTCCGCGGCCGAGGGCGGCGCCGGGCAGCTCTCCAGCGTGCGCGTCGTCGCCGCGAAGCGCGACGACGAGCGGCGCTGGCTGCGGCTCGTGTCCCGCATCCTGCACGCGACCACCTACGGGGGGACGGCCTGGCAGGCGGAGTTCTGGGACCTCTTCGCCTCGTCCGGCTACTTCAACCTCTCCGGGCGGCGGCCGGAGAACTTCGAGGCCATGCGGCCGAGCTTCATGCGGATGGCGCAGCGGGCCGCGGCGGTGCCGCACCTCCTGCACAACGTCACCTGCCTCTCCGAGCACGGCATCGAGGGCAATTTCTCGGTGATGAAGCCTTACCACGGCACGTGGATGTTTCATCAGCTCGCGAAGCGGCCCAAGAGCGCCTCCAACCTGAGCTCCCGCCAGGTGCTCCGCGACATCTTCACGCGCTGCTGCGAGTACGCGCTGGCCGACCCGGAGTGCCGGTGGGTCATCGTCTACGCCGAGGCGCACGTCTCGTGGAACGAGCGGTCGTTCTTCGACTTCGCCCGCAGGCACGAGGCGACGGGGCTCGTGCTCTCACTCCCGTTCCGCCTGATGGGCGTCGACGTCCCGGCGCTGCCCCGAGGGCCCTCCGGGGCGGACGGCGCGCCGCTCGAGATCGGCGAGGCGACCCCGTCGGAGCAGGCGGCGCTGCTCGGCCAGCTGTGCGCGACGTCGCCGCGCCCGTACGCGGAGGCGCTCGATCTCGTGCCGGGCAGGCTCGCGATGGGCCCCTGCGTCGAGCGCTGGCGCAGCGCCGGCCTCGAGCGGGAGCGCGCGATCCTCGTCGCGCGCCAGCGCGGCGAGGCCGTCGCGGCCGCCGTCCTCGAGCTCGGCGAGCTCGGCACGAACCTCTTCCGGCTGCTCGACTCGGTCCGCCTCGTCCCCATGCGCCCCGGCGGGGACGCCGCCTTCGCCCCGCTGGTCGACGCCGCGTGCGCGTGGTTCCGGGGCCACGATCGGCCGTCGTTCATCTACTTCGGCGAGAGCGGCAGGCTCAGCTACGACGGTCCCGCCGGCCTGAACGACCTCGGCGAAGGGCGGCTGTGGATCGTCGCCCGGGAGCTCGTCCCGGCGTTCGTCGAGCATGTCTACCAGCTCACCGAGCCAAAGCCGCCGCAACGCTAGCCGCGGCCGGACTCAGGGCCAGGCTGGCGCGAGGCCAGGGCCAGGCTGGCGCGAGGCTGGCGCGAGGCTCGCGTCGCGCCGGCGAGCTGGCTCCGCCGCGACGGCGCGCTACGGTCTTAGCTCCCCCACGAGGCGGCATGTACCGTATCAAGATCGACAGGATCAACGCCCTCATCGAGGTCACGTTGCAAGGCGTCGTGCGCGCGGAGGAGGCGCACGCGTACGCCGCCGAGTACAGGAGGGCGCTCGGCTCGCTCTGCGGCCGGAGGATCCGCGTCCTCGTGGATTTCCGGGGGTTCTCCATCGCCTCCGAGGAGGCGACGGAGCTCCTCCGCGACATCGGCGCGACCTCGGCCGCGCTGGGGGTGATCCGGACCGCCGAGCTCGTCCAGAGCGACCTCGCCGCCCTGCAGGCGGCCCGCATCGCCCGGGAGGCGGGCACCGCGGGCCTCGTGCGGGTCTTCAAGGACGAGGGCGCCGCGCGCGCCTGGCTCCTCGGCGACCGCGCCGCGCCGTGAGGCGGGCGGCCGCCGGGGCGGCCCGGGTCAGCGCACGACGAGCACGTCCTCGAGGGGGCGGCGGAGCGCGCGCGTCGACGGCGGGCCCGCGAGCGAGAGGCGAAACAGCAGGATCTCCGCCATCGCGTCGGTGACGTCGAACAGCCGGACGTACCGCTCCCGGAGCCCCCGCGCGACCGCGACGGTCTCCGGATCCAGCCCCTCGCCGCCGCCGCGGATGAGGCGCGCGAACAGGTACGGCAGCGTCGCCATCGGGTAGACGGCGATCCCCCGCTGCGCGGCGGTGAGCCACGCCCGCTCGACCGCCCGGCCGCCCTGGAAGTAGTCCGCGAGCCCGGCGCGCGGCATCGTGATCAGCGCGACGGCCATCGCGCCGGCGATCGCCTTGCGCGCCGTCTTCTCCAGCGCCCGGCCGCCGCCCCAGCGCCGCACGAGCTCCATCTTGCGGAAGTCCCGGCACATCGTGAACCCCGCGAGATCGGCCGGCGAAAACTCGAACGAGCCGACGAAGATGCCGTCCCGGCGCGCCGCCGCCTCCGCCTCGGTCCAGCGGATCTCCTTCATCAGGTCGGCGTGCGTGCCCGGCGCGAGCAGCCGGACGCGATCGCCCGCGCCGATGAGCGCGGCGATCTCCTCGAGCGCCGCCGGCGACTCGAGCAGCTGGAGGTCCGCCCCCGGAACGGACCGGACCGCCGCGGCGAGGGCGGCCCGGTGCTCGTCGGCGAGCGCCGCCCGCTCGCCGGGTCGTCGGTTCGTGTGCCGGAGCCCGATGGCGTCCGCGAGGGGATCCATCGCGTGGTCCTCGGCGCCGCTCACCGGCGCGTCGAAGAAGTCGAACGTCGCCGCGAGGTCCTCGCCGCCCAGCGGGAAGGGCGAGAGGCGGACCGAGAGCCCCTCGCGGTGGGCGGCGAGGACGACGTTCTCGGCGGCCGCGCCGAGCGCGACCACGCCGCCCGCCCCCTGGAAGTCGGCGAGCGACTCGGAGCGCGCCCGGTCGTGGAACAGGCCGAGGCGGCGCGCCTCGTAGACCCAGAGCCAGGGCTGACAGTTGCCGCCCGAGGGCGCCGCGATCCCCGCCCCGACGAGCCGCCGGAGCCGCTCCGGGTCGAGCGGGGCGGCGGCGTCGTCCCCGCCGCGCGGGAGCGCGAGCGCCGCGGGGCCCTGCGCCGGGCGGCGCGGCGCGGGCGCGGGCGGCGCGGCCGGGTCGCCCTCGGGGCCGCCGATGATCTGCTCCAGGTCGACGTAGTACCGGCCCGACCGCACCGGCTCCCCCAGGGCGATCCGGCGCGCCGTGTCGGCGGCCGCGGCCCCGCCGTGGACGACCGCCGAGCCGAGCTGCGGCCACGTGCTCACCGTCTGCTGCACCTCGATGAGCGTGGCGCCGAACCGCGCAGAGAGCGTGTCCTGCCCGATGATCTGCATCACATAAGGCACCTTGTCCTCGGTCGACAGGCCGCGGATGCGCTCGGGCCTGAGGTCGCCGACGAGCCCGTGGAGGATCGGCCGGTCCGGCTCCAGGTCGAAGCGCTCGACGTCGATGAGCCCCCGGTCGCTCGTGTCCATCACGACCGGTATGCGGTGGGCGCGCGCCCGGTAGCGGATCTCCAGCTTGATATCGAGGCTGTCGCACTCCTCCACGACGATATCGAGCTTGCCCCCCTCCAGGAGGAAGCGATCGATGTTGTCCGGAGTGACCCCTTCGGAAAGGCACGTTACTTTGAAGAACGGGTCGAGCTCGGCGATGTCGCGCGCGGTGGCGACCGCCTTGGGCACGTCGAGGTTGTGCACGCCGGTCCGGATCCGGTTCATGTTCGAGAGCTCGAGGTGGTCGAAGTCGGCGATGCGCAGCTCGCCGGCGCTCCGCTCGAGCGCGATGGTGAGCGCCACGGACTGGCCGACGGAGAGCCCGACGACGCCGATCCGCCGGCGCGCGAGCGTCTCCTGCTCTTCGGCGCTGATCTTGTACTTGTTGCGGTTGGTCCGGAGCTCGACGAACTCGGCCTCATCGAGCAGGTGCACGAGGCGGTGCGACCACGGGTAGTGGACCCAGACGCCGTACGCCTCCCGCGGGGCGCCGCGGAGGTGCTCCTCGACGAGCCGCGCGATCTCGCGCTCAGCGAGGGTGCGGCTCGGGTGCCGCGTCTTGACCAGATCCGCGAGCTGCCGGTCGATCGCGTCGAAGACCTGGACGCGCGCGTCGTCGCGGAGCAGGCGCCCGAGCGCCTCGGCGTCCGCGTCGCGCGCCGGCCGGAAGAGGCGCGGCCGCCACTCGGTCGATTCCGCGTCTCGTCGCTGAGGGGAGGAGAGGAGCGCTTGCCAGCTGGTCATGACCACCGTGGTACCAGGTCTCTCCCGGCGCGTCGCGGCGCCGGCCGGCGCCGCCGCCGCGGCCCGCGGTGGCCCCCCGATCAGCGCGGCGTGCGGGGCGCCCGGCCCTCGATCTCGAGCCTCATCCTGGCGACCTTGTGGTGCACCGTGGCGGCCTCGGGCCCGCTGACCTCGAGGTAGCGCAGGGCGCCCGCGATGTCGTTGCCCCGGAACGACCTCACCCGCGGGTTGAACCAGCTGAGCGCTATCGTGATCTGCCGAACGAGCAGCGCATCGGTGCAGATCGCCACAGTGAGTGTGTGGTTGCTTACGAAATCGTTGACCGACGCGCGCTGCTTCGCGTTGGGGCCGCCCCCGGCGGTCACCACCAGCGTTTTGGAGCAGGTGGGCGGGAGCGCCAGCACCGTCTGCATGTAGAGCTCCCAGTCCTCGTCGCTCGGCGGTTCCCTGCCGTGGACGGCGATGAGCACGTGCTCCGTCGTGTCGAACAGCATGGTGGGTAGGGTCATCGTCTCACCGAGCGCTCGCAGAGCTTACGTCGTCGCGTCGCCGAGCCGCCAGATCGCGGCGCCGTCTGCTGGGGCCGCCGCGTGGACGGCGACGGGGCAAGGGGTCGCGAGATCCATGGCGTTGCACCTAGGACGGTTCGATCGACGCAGCAACGCTCGGCGGCGACTTTCGACGCGGTGGCGGCGCCATGCGGCGCGCGCGGCCGGGCCGCGCGCCGCGCCCGCGGCGTCGGGCCGGCTCGGCCTCGGAGGCGCGGTCGATGACGCCGCCCGAGCGGGGCGACCGCCCGCGATCGTGCGGCGTGACGCGGCATGACCAGGGCGTACCCGAGTTGTTTCCAAAGGATTTCATGACGTGCTGCTGGGCAGTTGCACCGGGGCCTGTCAGCCACGCTGTGGTCTATACTACGGAATGTGCGTGGACGGTCTTTCTCACCGCGGCTCCGGCGCATGCGGCGTCGCAGCGAGGCTTGACGAATGACCCCCACCGCATGTAGCGCTCGATCGGTGGGTTGTATTGTCCAGCGGACAGGGCCGGCGCCCGGCCTGCTGCGGATGTCAATGTGACCACCTCGCCGGGGGAAAGGTGTTTCGCGATGCGCGTGCTGGAAAACTTCGTCGGCGGCGCCTGGTCTCGCTCTTCGGGGACGACGCACCTCGAGGTGAAGAACCCGGCCACCGGGGAATCTCTTGCAAAGGTCCCGCTCGGGACCGCGGCGGACGTCGACGCGGCGGTGAAGGCGGCGCAGGCGGCGTTCCCCGGCTGGAGCGCGACGCCGCCGGTGCAGCGGGCGCGCTACCTCTTCAAGCTGCGCGAGGTCTTCGACGCCCACCGCGACGAGATCGCGGCGATCTGCACCTCGGAGCACGGCAAGACGCTGGCCGAGGCCAGGAACGATTTCGGCCGCGGCATCGAGAACGTCGAGCACGCGGCCGGCATCCCGTCGCTGATGATGGGGCAGGGCCTCGGGGACGTGGCGTCCGGGATCGACTGCCACACGGTCCGCCAGCCGCTCGGCGTGTTCGCGGCGATCACGCCGTTCAACTTCCCTCCGATGGTCCCGCTCTGGTTTCTGCCCTACGCGATCGCCACGGGGAACACCTTCGTCCTCAAGCCGTCGGAGCAGGTCCCGCTCTCGCAGCAGCGCATCTTCGAGCTCATCCACCAGGTCGGGTTGCCGCCCGGGGTCGTGAACCTGGTCCACGGCGGCCGCGACGTCGTGAACGCCCTCTGCGCGCACAGGGACATCGCGGGCGTGTCGTTCGTCGGCTCGTCGTCGGTCGCGCGCCACGTGTACAAGAGCGCGGCGGAGGCGGGCAAGCGGGCCCAGGCGCTCGGCGGGGCGAAGAACTTCCTCGTGGTGATGCCGGACGCCGAGCGGCCGAAGACGATCAGCAACGTGGCCGAGTCGATCTACGGCTGCTCGGGCCAGCGGTGCCTGGCCGGCAGCGTGGTCGTGTGCGTCGGCGACGCGGTCGAGGCCGTGCGCGAGGGGCTCGTCCGCCACGCGAGGTCGATCGTGCTGGGCGACGGATCGAAGCCGGGCGTGACCATGGGCCCGGTGATCTCGGCGGCGCACCGCGACCGGGTGATCTCGTACATCGACAAGGGGGTGTCGGAGGGGGCGACGCTCCTCGTGGACGGCCGGGACGCCAGGGTCGAGGGGTATCCGAACGGCAACTGGGTCGGGCCCACGGTCTTCGACGACGTGAAGCCGGGGATGGTGATCGCGACCGAGGAGATCTTCGGCCCGGTCGCCTGCCTGATGCGCGCGAGCGACCTCGACGAGGCGATCGCGATCGCGAACCGGAGCGAGTACGGCAATGCGGCGTCGATCTTCACGTCGAGCGGCGGCGCCGCGCGCGAGTTCCAGCACCGCGTCACGGCCGGGATGGTCGGCGTGAACATCGGCGTCGCGGCGCCGATGGCCTTCTTCCCGTTCGGCGGCCAGAAGGGCAGCTTCTTCGGCGACCTGAAGGCGCACGGCCCGACGGCCATCGACTTCTACACGGAGCGCAAGATCGTCATCACGAGGTGGTTCTGATGGCACGAAACGTACTTGGCGGGCTGATCCAGTGCTCGACCCCGGCCCTCGACGAGGGCGCCTCGGTCCTCGCGATCCGGGACGCGATGTTCGAGAAGCACCTCCCGTTCATCGACGAGGCGGGGAAGAAGGGGGTGCAGATCCTCTGTTTGCAGGAGGTCTTCAACACGCCTTATTTCTGCCCCTCGCAGGACGCGAAATGGTGCGACGTGGCCGAGCCCGTCCCGGGCCCGACGGTCGAGCGGCTCACCGCCTACGCCAAGAAGTACAAGATGGTGATGATCATCCCCATCTACGAGCGGGAGATGGCGGGCGTCTACTACAACACCGCGGCCGTGGTCGACGCCGACGGGACGTACCTCGGCAAGTACCGGAAGACGCATATCCCGCACACGAACGGGTTCTGGGAGAAGTTCTTCTTCAAGCCGGGGAACCTCGGCTATCCCACGTTCCAGACGCGGTATGCGCGGATCGGCGTGTACATCTGCTACGATCGCCACTTCCCGGAGGGGGCGCGGCTGCTCGGCCTGAACGGGGCCGAGATCGTGTGGAACCCGTCGGCGACGGTCGCCGGGCTCTCCCAGTACCTCTGGAAGCTGGAGCAGCCCGCGCACGCCGTGGCCAACGGCTACTTCATCGCCGCCTCGAACCGCGTCGGCACCGAGGCGCCGTGGAACATCGGCAAGTTCTACGGCACGAGCTACTTCTGCGACCCGAGGGGCACCTTCCTCGCGACCGGGAGCGAGGACCAGGACGAGCTCGTGGTCACCGAGATGAACCTCGACCTGATCGAGGAGGTCCGGAGGACATGGCAGTTCTACCGGGATCGCCGGCCCGAGAGCTACGGTGAGCTCACGAAGCAGCTGCCTTGAGGGCCACCGGCCGCGGCGAGGCGACGGAGGTCGCTAGCCGGTCCATGCGAAGTCCACCGCGAAGCCAGGAGCAGCGCCGGGGCGCTGGTCGCGGACGGCACGCTCCCCCGGCGTTTCCCTCGCCACGGCGGCGCCGCCCCCCGGAGGGGGCCCGCCGCCCGGCGCGCACCCGCGGAGAAGCAACATGGGCATCCTGATCAAGAACGGCGAGATCATCACAGCGAGCGACCGGTTCGTCGGCGACGTCTACTGCGAGGACGGGAAGATCGCCGCGGTCGGCGCGGGGCTCGCGAAGGAGCGCGCGGGAGATACGGTGATCGACGCCTCGGGGCAGCTCGTCTTCCCGGGCGGGGTCGACGCCCACGTGCACATGGAGCTGCCGTTCATGGGGACGGAGAGCTCGGACGACTTCGAGACCGGCACCGCGGCAGGCGTCGCCGGGGGCACGACGTCGATCATCGATTTCGTGATCCCGAGCCGCGGGCAATCGCTGCTCGACGGGCTCGCGATGTGGCACGAGAAGGCGAAGAAGGCGGTGGCCGATTACGCCTTTCACATGGCCGTCACCTGGTTCGGCGACGAGACGCTCAAGGAGATGGCGGTCTGCGCGCGCGAGCGCGGCATCCCGTCGTTCAAGACCTTCATGGCCTACCGCGGCGCCATCGGCGTCGACGACCCGGAGCTCATCCAGGTGATGGAGGCGGCCAAGGGCCTCGGCGCGCTCGTCACCGTCCACGCCGAGCACGGCGACGCGGTCGTCGCGCTCCAGAAGAAGCTGCTGAAGGAGGGCAAGACCCACCCGCGGTACCACGCGGAGAGCCGCCCCTCGCCGATCGAGGGGGAGGCGACGGGGCGCGCGATCATGCTCGCCCGGGTGCTCGGCGAGCCGATCTACATCGTCCACCTCACCTGCAAGGAGGCGCTCGCCGCGGTCGCCGAGGCGCGCAGCCGGGGCCAGGTGGTCATGGCCGAGACGTGCCCCCAGTACCTTTTGCTCGACGACTCGGTCTACGACAAGCCGAGCTTCGAGGGCGCGGCGTACGTGATGAGCCCGCCGATCCGGCCGAAGGGGCACCAGGACGCGCTCTGGGCCGCGCTCTCGACGGGGCTCATCCAGACCGTGGCGACCGACCACTGCCCCTTCAACCAGGTCGGCCAGAAGGACATGGGCAAGGACGACTTCTCGAAGATCCCGAACGGCGCCGCCGGCATCGAGAACCGGCTCGCCCTCCTCTGGACCTACGGGGTGCTCGAGGGGCGGATCGACGTCCACCGCTTCGTCGATCTCGTCTCCACGCAGCCGGCCAAGATCTTCGGGCTGTACCCGCGCAAGGGCTCGATCGTGCCCGGCGGCGACGCGGATCTCGTGGTCTTCGACCCGAAGGGGACGAGCACGATCTCCGCGAAGACCCACCACCACCGGTGCGACCGGAGCATCTTCGAGGGGTTCGAGGTGAAGGGGAGGCCGACGCATGTCATCGTGAACGGCCGGGTCCAGTTCGCGGACGGCAAGCTCGACGTGGAGCGCGGCGCCGGGCGCTACCTGCCGCGGCGGCTCGGCCCGATCCAGGGCTCACGGGCCGCGTGATCCGAGGCCGCCGGAGCGCGCGAGCACGAGCATGACCCGAGACCCAAGCCGCCCCTCACCCCTCCCGTCCGGCCGGATCGAAGAGCGATTCGAGGACAAGAGCCCGCGCTACACCGAGGCCGAGGCGATCGCCGAGGCGAACCGGTGCCTCTACTGCGTCGACGCGCCCTGCGTAAGGGCGTGCCCGACCTCCATCGACATCCCGAGCTTCATCCGGAAGATCGCGACAGGCCAGGTGAAGGGCGCCGCCCGCACCATCCTCACGGCCAACCTGCTCGGCCAGTCGTGCGGGCAGGCGTGCCCCGTGGAGGTGCTCTGCGCGGGCGACTGCGTCTACAACGCGTGGGGGCGCGCGCCGATCGCGATCGGCCGACTCCAGCGCTACGCGGTCGAGTCGGCGCTCGCGCGCGATCCGCGGCTCTTCCGGGCGAAGCCGCCCACGGGCAAGCGCGTCGCGCTCGTGGGCGCGGGGCCCGCGTCGGTCGCGGCGGCGGGCTACCTCGCCCTCGAGGGGCACCGCGCCGTGATCTTCGAGCGGAAGTCGATCCCCGGCGGCCTGAACACGCTCGGGATCGCGCCCTACAAGATGAAGGGCCACGAGGCGCTCCGTGAGCTCGAGTGGGTGCTGTCGCTCGGGGACGTCGAGCTCCGCACGGGCGTCTCGGTCGTCGAGCGGGCGGCCGCGCCGGGCGAGGTGTCGGCAGGCGACCTGATCGCGGGCTACGACGCGGTCTTCCTGGGGCTCGGCCTCGGCGCCGACGCGCGCCTCGGCATCCCCGGGGAGGACGGCGAGGGCGTGGTGGGCGCGACCGCGTTCATCGAGCGGCTCAAGGCCGATCCGCGCCTCGATCTCGCGGGCGTGCGGCGCGCGGCCGTGGTCGGCGGCGGCAACACGGCGCTCGACGTCGCGCACGAGCTCGCGCTGCTCGGGGTCGACGTGGCGATCGTGTACCGCCGCTCGGAGGCCGAGATGTCGGGCTACGCGCACGAGCTGGAGGGCGCGCGCGTGGCCGGGGCGCGGCTCGTCGAGAACCGGGTGCCGGTCGAGGTGGTGCGCGAGGGCGGGCGGGTCGTCGCGCTGCGGGTCGCGCCCGCGGACGCGCGGCGGGGGGCGCAGGGCCCGGCGCCGGTCGCGGAGGAGCTCGTGCCGGCCGACCTCGTCGCGGTCGCGATCGGGCAGAGCCGGGCGACGCGGGTGGCGCTCGCGTTCGAGGGCGTCTCGCTCGACGCGCGGGGGCGCGTGGTGGTCGACCCGGCGACGCACCGCACGGGCAACCCGAAGGTCTACAGCGGCGGCGACTGCGTGAACGGCGGCAAGGAGGTCGTCAACGCGGTCGCCGAGGCCAAGATCGCCGCGCGCGCGATGCACGAAGCTTTGATGACGCGGGCGGGCGGCGCGGCGCCCGGGCCCGCACCGCAAGGGAGCTGAGCGATGGCCGACCTCTCTATCGACTTCGCCGGGATCAAGAGCCCGAACCCGTTCTGGCTCGCCTCGGCGCCGCCGACGAACACCGGCGATCAGGTCCGGCGCGCCTTCGACGCCGGCTGGGGCGGCGCCGTCTGGAAAACGCTCGGAAACCCGATCGTCAACGTGTCGAGCCGCTTCGGAGGCATCGATTACGGCACGATGCGGCTCATGGGGCTCAACAACGTCGAGCTCATCACCGACCGCCCGCTCGACGTGAACCTCAAGGAGATGCGCGAGGTCAAGCGGCGCTACCCGGGCCATGCGCTCATCGCCTCGCTCATGGTCGAGACGAAGGACGAGTGGCGCGAGATCATCCGCAAGGCCGAGGACACGGGCGCCGACGGGCTCGAGCTCAACTTCGGCTGCCCGCACGGGATGTGCGAGCGCGGCATGGGCTCGGCCGTCGGCAACGAGCCGGCGGTCCTCCAGGAGATCGCGCGGTGGGCCGTCGAGTTCGCGACGACGCCGGTCATCGTGAAGCTCACGCCCAACGTCGGCGACATCCTCGAGCCGGGCGAGGCGGTGCTCCGGTCCGGGGCGCACGGGATCTCGCTGATCAACACGATCAAGTCGCTGATGGGCGTCGATCTGGAGCGGATGGTCCCGCTGCCGCGGGTCGGCGGCGCGTCGACGAACGGCGGCTACTGCGGGCCCGCGGTCAAGCCGATCGCGCTCCACCTCCTGAGCCAGCTCGCGCGCCACCCCCAGATCGGCCGGCTGCCCATCTCGGGCATCGGCGGCATCTCGAGCTCCCGCGACGCCGCGGAGTTCATCGCGCTCGGCGCGACGAGCGTGCAGGTGTGCACCGCGGTGATGCACTACGGCTACCGCATCGTCGAGGAGATGATCGAGGGGCTCGGCGACTGGCTCGACGATCACGGGATGCGCTCGGTGAGCGAGCTCCGGGGCAGGGCGATCCCGCAGGTGCAGGAGTGGGGCGAGCTCGATCTCTCGTACCGGGTGGTCGCGGAGATCAGCGCTGAGAAGTGCATCGGCTGCCAGCTCTGTTACGTCGCCTGCATGGACGGGGCGCACCAGTGCATCCACCTGCCGGGCAGGACGGAGGCGGAGGCGCGCGCGGCGGGCCACACGCACATCCCGAAGGTCATCCCGGATCGCCCGGTGACGGCGGACCCGAGCGGCGCCGCCGTGCCGTCGCGCGTCCCGTTCGTGGACGAGGAGGAGTGCATCGGCTGCAACCTGTGCGCGCTGGTGTGCCCTGTGTCGGGGTGCATCACGATGAGGGAGGTGCCGTCAGGCAGGCCGCCTGAGACGTGGAACGACCGTGTCCAGAAGGGGACGGACTTCGTGCCTGGCGGGCTGGAAGCGACCGCCCGCGCGCGGAGCTCCTGATCCCGGGCTCCTGATCCGCCGGCCCGGAGCCCGCGACGATCGCGAACGCGCACGCGCCGGCGGAGCTCGCAGGGAGGAGCCTCGATGTCGCTGACGAACGAAGATCTCGCGCCCACGCCGGAGGCGGCGCGCACCTGGAAGCTCGGGCATTTCGCGGCGCTGTGGATCGGGATGGCGGTCTGCATCCCGACGTACACGATGGCCTCCGGGCTCATCGATCAGGGGATGAGCTGGCAGCAGGCGCTCGCGTGCGTGGCGCTCGGCAACGTCATCGTGCTCCTGCCGATGATCCTGAACGCCCACGCGGGCACCCGGTACGGCATCCCGTTTCCGGTGTTCGCCCGCGCGTCGTTCGGCGTGACGGGCGCGAACGTGCCCGCGGTGCTGCGCGCGCTGGTCGCCTGCGGGTGGTTCGGCATCCAGACGTGGCTCGGCGGGCAGGCGCTGTGGCAGCTCCTCGTCGCGCTCCTGCCCTCGGCGGAGGCGCCGCTCACCTCGGCGGCGTTCAAGGGGGCGATCGGCATCCACCCCGGCGAGCTCCTCGGGTTCGCCGTCTTCTGGGCGATCAACCTCTATTTCATCCTGAAGGGGACGGAGTCGATCAAGTTCCTCGAGACGTGGGCGGCGCCGTTCCTCATCGTGATGGGGCTCGTGATGCTCGGCTGGGCGTACGTCCGCGCGGGCGGGTTCGGCCCGATGCTGTCGCAGCCGTCGAAGATCCCCGAGGGGCAGCTCCTCAGCGTGTTCGCGCCGGGCCTCACCGCGATGGTCGGGTTCTGGGCCACGCTCTCGCTGAACATCCCGGACTTCACGCGGTACGCGCGCAGCCAGCGCGATCAGGCGATCGGCCAGGCGCTCGGGCTGCCGGCGACCATGGTGCTGTTCTCGTTCATCGGGGTCGCGGTCACCTCGGCCACGCCGGTGATCTTCGGGGAGCTCATCTGGGACCCGGTGAAGCTGCTCGCCCGGATCGGCGGCGCGTTCATCATGGTCCTCGCGATGGTGGGCGTGTCGGTCGCCACGCTCTCGACGAACCTCGCCGCCAACGTCGTCTCGCCGGCCAACGACTTCTCCAACCTCGCGCCCCACCGCATCTCGGCCCGGGCGGGCGGCGTGATCACCGCCGTCCTCGGCGCGGTGATCCTGCCGTGGAAGCTCATCGAGTCGTCGCAGGGGTACATCTTCACGTGGCTCGTCGGCTACTCGGCGCTCCTCGGGCCGATCGGCGGGATCATGATCGCCGATTACTTCCTCCTCCGGAGGACGCAGCTCGAGGTGGGCGACCTGTACCGGCGCGGCGGGGCTTACGAGTACCAGGGCGGGGTGAACTGGCGGGCGATGGCCGCCCTCGCGGTCGGCGTGCTCATCAACCTGCCCGGCTTCCTTGCCGAGGCGATCCCGTCGATGAAGGACGGCGTCCCGGAGGTGATGCGCGCGATCTACACGTACGCGTGGTTCGTGGGGTTCTTCGTCTCGGGAGGGCTGTACATGCTGTTCTCGCTGGCCGGCCGCGCGGAGCCCGCCGCGGCGCGCGGGGCGTCGCCGGCGCGCTGACGCGGGCGGGGGGATTTCGCGGCGCCGCGTCCGATTCCATGACACGCGCGGCGGGGTGACCGGAACAAACAACAGCGAGGGCACGAGCCCTCGCTGGAGGCACACGGTCATGAAACTCGCAGCGACGGAAATCCGGTTGAATCGCGATCTCCCCACGACCGCCCTTGAGAAGAAAGGGCAGGTGGCGCATGTCTTCTGATCACGACGAGCGCGCCGAGCTGCTCGACGATCACCGCCCTGAGCTCGGGCGCCTGCTGCGGAGCATGCCCCCGCGCAGCGCCGTCTCGTCGCTCTCGGGCTATCTCCTCTCCTTGCGCGAGCCGACAGGCTATCTCATCGCGATCGGCCTGCAGGAGCGCGACCCGGATCTCGAGCCCGAGCGTACGCTCCGCTCGGCCCTGGCCTCCGGCGTGCGCGCGCCGGTCCTGGCCGGCGTGATGTCGCGCGCGGCGCTGGCCGAGATCATCGCCCCGCTCTCGCCCGTCACGCAGGCGGTCGCCGCGGACATGAAGAGGGCGGTCCCCTCCGGCACGCTGCGGGTCGTCGTCGCGGCGGCCGGCGGGGCGGAGCTCTTCACCGTGAAGGCGAAGGAGCTGCCGGCCGACTGAGCCGCCCCGGCCGCCCCCGCCCGGCGCGCTGGGGGCAGCGCGCCGGGCGGCGGCCGGCCCCAGCGCGCCGGCCGCCGGCCGGCCCCAGCGCGCCGGCCGCCGCCCGGCGTCCGCGTCCGGCGCTCACTCGTTCGCGTAGACGCGCCGCTCGCTCGAATCGAGCCCCAGGTACACGACCCGGCGGTCCAGGCTCGCGCCCCCGCGCTCCGCGTCCTCCGGCGCCGGCCGCCGGTCGGCGGCCTCGTCGCTCCGGCGCAGCGCCTCGTACTCGGCGATCGAGGCGTGGCGGCACCCGTCGAGCGGGGCGTCGATCGCGAGGTCGGCCACGAGCGCGGCGGCCTCCGGCCGGACCCTGCCTGCGAAGAACTCGGCGCAGCAGCCCGACCCGTAGCTGAACAGCCCGACGCGCCGCCCCTCCAGGACGCGCGCCTCCGCGTTGAGCAGCGACGCGAGCGCGAGGTACAGCGAGCCCGTGTAGATATTGCCGATGCGCGCCGGCAAATCGAGCGACGGCTCCACCTCGACGGCGAAGCTCTCGTCGGCGGCCTGCTCGGTCAGGCCGTCCATCAGCCGCCGGTGGCGGTGGGCCTTGCGGGCCATCTTGCCGTAGGGGACGTGGTAGCAGGTGCGCGCGAGCGGCTCGCCGTCGCCCGCGACGCGGCGCCACTCGGCGTAAGCCCCGGCGAGGGCGTCGAGGTAGCACTGCACCGAGAAGTGGCCGTCGACGAGCGCCTCCTTGTGGTGGAGCGGCCGCCAGAAATCGTAGACGTCGCGCGCGTAGGTGCCGGTCTTGCCGACCTCGATCTCGACGAGGCGCGGGCGCTCGCGCACGAGCAGCGCCACGGCGCCGGCGCCCTGGGTCGGCTCGCCCGCCGAGCCGAGCGCGTAGCGCGCCACGTCCGAGCAGACGACGAGGGCGGCGCGGCCGCGGGCCGAGCCGGACGCGATCCAGTCCACCGCGTTCAGCAGGCCGGCGGTGCCCCCGAAGCAGGCGTGCTTGGCCTCGAAGACCCGGCACGCGCTGGGCAGCCCGAGCAGGCCGTGGAGGAAGGAGGCCGCCGGCTTCGAGTGGTCCACGGCGGTCTCGGTGCCCACGACGCAGAGGCCGATGTCCGCGGGGCTCGCGCCCGAGCGCTGGAACAGGCGGCGGGCCGCGTTGGCCCCGAGGGTGATCGGATCCTCGTCGGGCGCAGCGATCGCCATCCGGCGGGTGCCCAGGCCGGTCAGGTACTTGGACGGCGCGACGCCCCGGGCCTCGGCGAGCTCGCTGAGCTCGACGTAGCGACGAGGGACGGCGAGGGCGATCGCATCGATGCCGATCGGGGGAAAGTCATGACGTAGGCTCATCCCTGCATCCTAGGGGCACATTGTGCAGAGACCATCGAGCCCGCGCGGAAGCTCGGAGGAGCGGCACAGGTGATGATGCGGCGCGTCGTGGCGCCGTCGGGGTGCCGCGGGGGCGCCCCGATCCGGCGCCGCGGCGGATGTGACCTGCTGCGGTCCGTGGACCGATGTGCGCTCGCGCGCCCGGACGTGCGTGCTTTGCGCGAACGCGCATGAAGCGGAGCCTCGACCCGGACCGCAGCACATCGGGTCTGGAAGAGCGCGCGGCGCGCCGCGCACAGCACACAACGACCCTCACACGACCCAGCGAGCGAGCAACCAGCGAGAAAAAATCGCGTTCAGGTCAAATTCACCACCACATCTCGTTGCAATTGTGCAATCTGATATGGCGCGTTCTTGCGCCCTAGCGGTCGAGGTTCATGTGAAGCTCTCCCGGTCTACCATGTTGGTTCCGCTTCTTGGGTTGGGTGTTCTGATGATCACCGGCGCCGCGGGGTGCTCCTGCAGCTCCGGAGCGGAAGGCGAGGGCGGCGCGGCGGCTGGAGCGAACGTCGGTGGCGACGGCGGCGCGGGCGGCGGCGCCGGGGGCGCGGGGGGGACCGCTGGCGGCGGCGGCGACGGCGGCGACGACCAGATCGGCGCGGGCTCCGGCCACAACACGGGAGGCGCGCCGCCGGTCACGCCGGACACGGCGTGTGCCGCCACGGTCGCCGAGGCCACGCTCACGAAGCGGCCGGTCGATATCGTGTTCGTCATCGACAACTCGCCCAGCATGGCGAACGAGATCATCAGCGTGCAGAACAACATCAACGAGAGCTTCGCCGCGATCATCGGCGCGAGCGGCATCGACTACCGCGTCATCATGATCTCCGCGCACGGCACCGCGCAGGTCGACGATTCGATCTGCGTCGGCGCCCCGCTCAGCGCGGTGAGCTGCGACCCGGTCCCGGCGGCGCCCGGGAACAACCCGCCCGTCTTCTACCAATACAGCCACGAGATCAGGAGCAACGACGCGCTCTGCGTCCTGCTCGGCAGCTACAACGGCGGCCTGCCCGATCAGCACGGCGTCGCGCCGTCCGGCTGGTCCGAGTGGGTGCGCGAGGACTCGCTCAAGGTGATCACGGTGATCACCGACGATCACGTGGGTTGCCAGTCGACGCACCTCCCGCGCAACATCTATATCGACGACACGAGGCAGCCCCTGAACAATGTCGCCGACGACTTCGAAAAGCTGCTGTTCGGCCTGGAACCGGCGGTCTTCGGCGACGTCACCGCGCGGAACTACGTCTTCCACAGCATCGTCGGGCTCCGCGAGAACACGCCCGCCACGGACGCTTACGGGCCCGACGGCGACGTGGTCGAGGAGATGTGCGGCACCGCCGTGGCGCCGGGCACGGGCTACCAGACGCTCAGCAAGAGGACCGGCGGCCTCAGGTTCCCGCTCTGCCAGACGAGCTCCTATGACATGGTGTTCCAGGCGATCGCCGAGGGCGTCATCACCGGCGCGGTGGTCGAGTGCGAGTTCGCGGTGCCGGACTCGCCGCCGGGGGAGGTCATCGACCTCAAGACCGTGGTCGTCCAGTACACGCCGGGCGAGGGGGGCGACCCGCGGTCGTTCCGTCAGGTGCCGAACGCAGCGGCGTGCGCCGCGGGCTCGTTCTTCATCGAGGACGACATGATCAAGCTCTGCCCCGACGCGTGCCAGGCGGTCCAGGCCGACGCCGGGGCGGCGATCGACGTCCTTTACGGCTGCGATCCCGAAGCGGCGGATTGAGCATGCGCGAGCGGCGGCGGCGCTCGCCAGCGCCGCCGCCCGGTCGGGCGCGCTGCCCTGTGCGCCGTCAGGCGCGAACCCTCACATACAGCAGCGGAAGCCGATGTCCGGGTTTGTGTCGTCGCGCCGGGGCGCGTACGAGCGCGCATCGCACCTGGCCGCCTTGAGCGAGCCCTTCGCGACATCGTCCGCGTCCGGCTCGGACGCCCTCGAGCCGCCGCGGATGAGGCAGTTGCCCTCCGCGTCGCAGGAGTTCTCCCACTCGGCCACGTTGCCGCTCATATGATAGAGGTCCGTCACGCTGCCCTCGCACATCGTCACCGGCGGAATCGGGGTGGGACCCACGGACTTCAGGGCGAACTCGCCGTCGGGATCGTTGACCTTGCACCTCGGCGCGTACGCGTGGCCATAGGGATATTCGTTCACGCCCTGGCCGGAGCACGCGTTGTACCACTCGTTTTGCGCGGCGTTCGCGAGATCGGCGGGCGAGCTCGCTCCACCGCCGATCTTGCCGCAGAGGTGCTTGCCCCGCCACATGCAGTACGCGTAAGCGTCGCACCAGTCGATATAGTTGACGGGCGCTCTCTCCTCGCTGTAGGGCCACCCGTCCGAGGGCTGGTAGATGTTCCCGGAGCACTCGGCCGGCAGGCCGGCGAGCATCGGGCTCGCCCCCAGGAAGGCGTTGTACTCCTTCTTGGTCACCTCGTACTGATCGATGCAGTAGTTCCCTCCGCCCGCCACCGGCGCGATCAACATCCCGTCGGGGCAGGCGCAGAGATGGGTCGTGGTGTTGCAGACGTCCGTCACGCAGTCTTCGCGGCGCGTGCACTGCTGCCCCGCAGGGCACTTGGTGCCGCACACCGTCCCGCCGCAGTCGACGTCGGTCTCCTTGCCGTTCTTCACCCCGTCGCTGCAGCTCTCCGTCTGGCAGATCTGACTGGCGCAGACGCGCTCGCGGCAGTCGGTCGACAGGCGGCATGCCTCGCCGGCCGCGCAGCCGGCGCAGCGCCCGCCGCAATCGACGGCGGTCTCGTCGCCGTTCTTCACCTTGTCGCTGCAGCTCGCCGTCAGGCACTTGCCGCCAACGCAGCTCAGCGACTCGCAATCCGAGCCCACCGCGCAGTCCAGGAGGTCCGCGCAGGGAGGGCACGCCGGGTTGCCGTCGCGCGGCGCCGCGCCGCCGCCGCAGTCGATGCTGGTCTCGTCGCCGTCCTTCACGCCGTTGTCGCACCGCGCCTCCGCGCACGTGGGCCCGCCGCCGGCCGCGCTCTCCTCGCAACGCCGTGAGATGCAGTCCGTCGGCGCAGCGCACGCCTCGCCCGCGGGGCAGGGATCGCAGTCGCCGCCGCCGCAGTCGATGCTGGTCTCGCCGCCGTCCTTCACGCCGTTGGTACAGCCCGGCGAGGGCTCAGCGCCGCCCGCGCCCTGTCCGCCGGTGCCGCCGCCCTGTCCGCCGGCGCCGCCGCCGTCTCCGCCGGTGCCGCTGCCCTGCCCGGCGGTGCCGCCGGTGCCCGTCGTGACGCTGCCCGTGGGGAGGTTTCCTTGGGTCGGAGGCCGGCCCCCATCATTGCTGCTGCTGCACGAGACGGCCACGGCGAGGGCCGCGAGAGGAATCAGAACGACAGACGACCGGATCATGGAGCTGCCTCCCTGCATTCAATCACGAGGTCAGAGGAAGACGCCCAGCTTACTTGCGATATCGGCTGTCCAGCGCGACAAAACACCGGTCGGCGGGCCGAAGTCACCGCCGGATACGTGCTTCCCCGTGCGCCGCGGACGCCTTTCTCCACGAGACCGCAGGCGCTCCACGGCCGCAGGCGCCTCAGCGAGCGGCCTCGTCCAGCCACTCGTGCGCGAGCGCGAGGATCCGCGCGTGATCCGGCACGTCGCTCAGGAAGCGCTCGCGCCAGACCGGATCGCCGATCCTCCCGGCCCGCACGAGCAGCCCATTGCGGGCCAGCGCGATGGCGCCCTTGGCCTCGGCCGCCTGGCCGGTCGCCGAGAGCGCCTCGGCGTGGACCAGGCGCACCAGGAAGCCCTCCTCCTCGCGGCGGTCCGACTCGAGCAGCGACAGCGCCTCGGTCGTGGCCGCGAGCGCCTCCCCGGCGCGCCCGAGCTCGAGCAGGGCGCGCGCGCGGGTCGCGATCGCCGCAGGGAGCCGCTCGGGCACGTCCCGCGCGAGCGCCTCGGCCGCCCGCGACTCCACCTCGGCGAGCGCGGGCTCGCCCGCGAGGAGCAGCACGCGCGCGAGCTGGAGCCGGCTCTCGCACTCCCGGCGCCGGTCGCCGCGGCGCTCCAGCGCCTCGATCGAGCTCCGCAGGGCCGCCTTGGCGGCGTCGACCTGGCCCGAGTGGGCCAGCGCGAGGCCGAGGTTCTGCAGCGCGTTCGGCACCCGATCGTCGAGCGCCATCCGCTCCGCCTCCTCGAGCCCGGCGCGGAGGACCTCCGCCGCCGCCTCGAAGTACCCGAACTGCACGTAGCACAGGCCCATGTTGAGCCGCGCCCGGCACGCCTCGCGGCGATCGCCGATGCCCTCGAAGGCGGCGAGCGCCGCGCTCATGCTCGCGATGCAGGCGCTCGGATCGCCGTTGTGCTGCCGGAGCAGCCCGTGCAGGTAGAGGAGCTTCGCCTCGATCAGCAGATCCGCGGCCGACGCGTCCTCCGTCGCCTGCTCGACCGCGTCGATCAGCGCGTCGACGCGCGCGTAGCGGCCGCCGAGCAGGAGCACGATCGCCCCCTCGAGCAGGCAGGCGTTCTTCGCGACGCGCGCGCCCTCGAGGGGCTCGGCGTCGAGGACGACCATCATCCAGCGCTCGACGCGCTCGTACTGGCCCTGCTTGTGCCCCGCGCCGGCGAGCTGCGTGAACGCCGAGAACCAGGCCACGGAGCCGGGCGCGAGGTGCTGCGTCGCCTCGAGCCCGCGCTGCTCGGCGAGGGCGGGCTCCCCGCGCCAGAGCTGCGCCTCGGCCTCGACCAGGCGGAGCGCGCCCACCGCGGCCTCCCCGGGCCCGCAGGCGATGCCGCGCTCGGCGCACGCGATCGCCGCGGCGAGGTCGTTGCCCCGCAGCGCCTTGTCGGCCGCGCGCAGGTACCACTCGGCGGCCTTCTCGGGCTCCTCGCCGCGCTCGAAGTGCTCGGCGAGGACCCGCGGATCGCCCTCGCCGGCCGCCTCGAGGAAGCCGCCCGCGAGCGCGTGGCCGATGCGGAGGTCGCGCGCGGTCAGCATGCCGTAGGCGGCCTCGCGCACGAGCGCGTGGCGGAAGCAGTACTCCGCGTCGTCGCGCTGCCGCCCCTCGCCCCGCCGCACGATCACCTCGCGACGGAGCAGCTCCGAGAGGAGCGGCGCGATGTCGACGCTCCCGAGCAGCGCGGCGACCGCGCTCGCCCGGAACGTCTCGCCGAAGATGCTCGCCGCCCTGAGGAGCCGCCGCGCCTCGGCGTCGAGCGTCTCCAGCCGCGCCTGCACCATGGCCACCACCGTCTCCGGCTGGCCCTCGCTCTTGCCCTCCGCGGCGGCGCGGATCTGCTCCTCGAGGAAGAACGCGTTGCCGTCCGCGCGCTCGACGAGGCGCGCCACGAGGTCGTGCCGCGCGTGCGCGCCGAGCGCCTCGCGCACGAGCCGCTCGCTCGCCCGGCGCGGGAGCGGCAAGAGGTGCAGCTCGTGCGCGAGCCGGCCCTCCCAGAGCCCCGGGAAGAGCCGGCGCACGTCGGGCCGCCCGAGCGCCAGCACGAGCAGCGGCGCGTCCTTGAGCTTCCGCAGCGCCCCTTCCACCATCGTGACGGTGGGGAGATCGCCCCACTGCAGGTCCTCGAGCACGAGGAGCACGGGCCCCGCGCGGCACGCCGCCCCGAGGAAGGCCTCCCAGGCGAGGCGGAGCTGGTCGCCCATCAGCACGGCGTCGCGCCGCGCGAGCCTGAGCTGCACGTCGTGCTCGTCGGGGAACGGCGCGCCGACGAGCTCGCCGAGGAACGGCGCGACGCGGGCGGCGTCGAGGCCGTCGTGCTGCTCCGCGCGGCTCCGGATCTTGCGCTGCCGCGCCTCGAGCGGCTCGCCGTCGGCGATGCCGAGGGCGTGGCGGAGGGCGCTCGCGAGCAGGCCGAAGGCCGAGCCCGCGCCCATGGGGTCGCCCTGGCCGATCCAGATCTCGATCCGGTCGCCGCGCTCGCGGAGCTTGCGGATGAGCTCCTGGCGCAGGCGCGACTTGCCCATGCCCGCCTCGGCGGTCACGAGCACGGCGCCGGCGGCGCCCTCGTCGATGCAGCGATCGACCTCCGCGAGGAGCATCGCGAGCTCGCGCTCGCGGCCGACGTACGTGGTCGGCCTGCCGAGCAGCTGCGCGGTGCGCTCGTCGCGCGCGCCGTGGAGGACGCGGCCGGCGGCGTCCTCGGCGACGTCGAAGCGGGCGCCGATGAGGGCCGCGGTCACCTCGTCGATGCGGACGCCCGCGAGGGGGAAGCGGCCGTCGTCGGCCGCGAGCATCTGGAAGGCGCGGTCGATGAGCTCGCCGACGGGCACGCGCGCCGAGAGCTCCGCCCGGCCGGTGGCGAGCGCGACGGGCGCGCCGCCGAGCAGCTCCTTCAGCGCGAGGGCGCACCGGGCGGCGCGCGCCGCGAGGTCGGTCGGCGTGCCCGCGCCCGACAGCACGATGAGCGGCGAGCGGCCCTCGACGAGCTCGAGCTCGCCGCGGTACTGCTCGGCCACGTCGTGCAGCTGCCAGAGCTGCGCGCGGCGCGGCTCCTCGGCGCCGTCGCCCTCGGCGGGGGGCTCGCGGGTGACCACGAGGCACATCACGCGCCGCTCGCCGGCCGTGAGCTCCACGGCCCGCGGCGGGAAGGAGCGCGGCCCCCCGAGGTTGCCCTCGGGCGCGTCGATCCTGGCGAGCTCGGCCGCGACGCCGTCGCCGTCGGCGGGCCGATCCTGCGGCGATTTCGCGAGCATGCGGGCGACGAGGTCGTCGAGCGCGGCCGGGGTGCCGGGCCGGAGCTCGCGCACGCGGGGCGGGTCCTCGAGGAGGACCTTCATCAGCACGGCGAGGCCGGCGTTCCCCTGGAAGGCGGGGCGGCCGGTGAGGCAGCGGTAGAGGATGCACCCGAGCGCGAACACGTCGACGCGGGCGTCGGCGCTGAGCTCGCCGCGGGCCTGCTCGGGGGCCATGTACCCGGGCGTGCCGAGGACGAGGCCGGCGGCCGTGAGCGGCTCGTCGGTGGCGGCGCGCGCGAGGCCGAAGTCGATGAGGCTCGCGCGGTCGAGCGCGCCGTCCTGGAGCAGCAGGTTGCTCGGCTTCAGGTCGCGGTGGACGAGGCCGAGCCTGTGGATCTCGCCGAGGGTCGTCGCGACGCGCAGGCCGAGCTCCAGGGTCTCCTCGAGGGTGAGGCCCTGGCGCGTGAGGCGGTCGGAGAGCGTCTCGCCGTCGAGCCACTCCATGGCGAGGTACGGCTGCCCCCACGCGGTCGTGCCGTGCGCGACGTAGCGCACGACGCCGGGCACGCGCGCCGCCGCGAGCGCCTGCGCCTCGCGCGCGAAGCGGCCGAGGTGCGGGGCGCCCTCGGTGGTCAGGAGCTTGATGGCGACGGCCTCGCCGGTCTCTCGATCGCGGGCGCGGTAGACGGCGCCCATGCCGCCGGAGGCCGCCAGGTGCTCGATGCAGAAGCGGCCGTCGATGATGTCTCCTGCCTGCATCGCTCACCGAGCGCCCCGGGAGGGTGCTCACCGGCGGCCAGACTGCCAGCGAGGCAAGCTCTGCGTCCAGTGCTCATTCCGCGCCGCGCGGGCCCGCGCCCGGGCCGGCGTACGTCTCGGGGGGGAAAGCCGACCGGGGCGGCCGAGCGCGCATGTGCGGGCGCGCGCTGGAAATGTCATCGAAACAGAGCGCAGGGCAGGGGAGCCGCGGGGCAGGTGGGGTGAGCGCGGCAGGCGGGTGAGCGCGGCAGGCGGGGTGAGCGCGGCACGCGCGCACAGGCGGCCTCGCGGCGCTGGTGGAGGGGTTGCCACGCGGCGCCTCGAACGCGAAGAAGGTGGGGTGGCGAGAGGAGCGATCATGGCGACCATGACTCAGTTGCGTGAGCAGACGACCAGGGACGGCAGGCCAGGGCCCGAGGCGCAACCCATCCTGCGCCAGCGCGGGGAGGAGATTCAGCCGTACGGGGCGCTGGCGCGCTATCCGCTCGGGCTCGGCGACGACGTGCGCGCGGCGAGCGTCAAGGCGCTCAATCAGATCCTGAGCGACACGATGGTGCTGCGCGACATGTACAAGAAGCACCACTGGCAGGTATCCGGGGCGACGTTCTATTCGCTGCACCTCCTGCTCGACAAGCACTACGAGGAGCAGGCCAAGCTCGTCGACGACCTGGCCGAGCGGGTGCAGACGCTCGGGGGGATCGCGATCGCGATGGCGCACGACGTCGCGGAGATGTCGAAGATCGAGCGGCCGCCGCGGGGGCGCGAGGAGGTGCCGGTGCAGATCTCGCGGCTGCTCGAGGCGCACGAGCAGATCTTGATCGAGGCGCGCGAGGCGGCGGGCAAGGCGGCGGAGGGCGGCGACGACGGGACGAACGACCTGCTCGTGAGCCAGATTGTCCGCGTCAACGAGATGCAGGTGTGGTTCCTGTCCGAGCACCTCGTGGACACGCCGCTCGTCCGGGCGCGGTAGGCGGCGGGGCGATACCGCCCTGAGCGCGGCCGGGGGTGGCCGGGGTAACCGGGGTGGATGAGGCCGTCGGATCGCCGCCGGGCGCGCGGTCTTGCGCCGTGATCGGCGGTGCGCGATGCTCTCCCGATGCAATTCATCGAGGTGCTCGAGAGCGGCGGTGTCGCCGAGGTCGTGCTCGACCGACCCAAGGTCAACGCGATGAGCCAGGCGGTGCTCCGCGAGATGGCCGACGTCTTCCGGCGGCTCGCGGAGGACGACGCCGTGCGCGGCGTCCTCGTCCGCGGCGCCGGCAAGTGCCTGTCCGCGGGGCTCGATTTGCGCGAGGTCGCGTCGCTCGATCGAGCGCGGCTCGCGGGCTTCCTCGACGATTTCGACGCCGCCTTCGGCGCCGCGTTCCGCTTCCCGAAGCCCTTCGCCGCCGCCGTGCACGGCCACGCGCTCGCGGGCGGCGCGGTGCTCGCGATGTGCGCCGACTACATCGCGCTCGGCGACGGCGATTCCAAGTTCGGGCTCCCCGAGCTCGTCGTGGGGATCCCGTTCCCGCGCGTCGCCTTCGAGATCGTGCGCGCCGCCTGCCCCACCCGCGCGTTTCGGCGGCTCGTCTTCGGGGCGGACAGCCATTCTCCGGCGGAGGTGTTCGAGATGGGCGTCGGCGACTCGCTCTCCAAGGAGCCGCTCGAGGACGCGCGCCGCTGGCTCGCCACGGCGTGCAGCCGCCCCGCGGCGGCGTTCCGGTTCGTCAAGGCGAGCCACCGCAAGGAGGCGTGGGAGCGGATCGCGGCGCCGCTGCCCGAGGAGCGGGAGGCCTTCGTCGAGGCGCTGCTCTCCGCGAAGCAGGCGTTTTCGGCGCCGCTCGCGGGGTGAGGTAGGCAGGGGCCGGGGGCTTCGCCGGCGTGTCCGGTCGCGCGGCCACGGTCGGCAGGTGCGGGGACCAGCAGGATCGACCTTGCGGACGCCACGTTCCTGGGATGCTTAGCCCCATGGGCCGCAATCAGGTAAACCGAGCGGCGTTGGTGGGCGCCGTCGCGACGGCGCTGATGCACCTGCCGTTCTTGCGCGGATATGGCTACTTCCGCGATGAGCTCTATTATTTGGCCTGCGCCCGGGAGCTCGACTTCGGCTACGTCGACCATCCGCCGCTCTCGATCGCGCTGTTGTGGCTCGTGAGCCGCACGCTGGGCGAATCGGTGACAGCCTTGCGATGGGTGCCCGCGCTGGCGCATGCGCTCACCGTGGCGATCGCGGCGTGTACGGCGCGCGCTCTGGGGGGCGGGCGCGCGGCGCAGGCGCTCGCCATGCTGACGACCGCGCTCGCGCCCGTGTACCTGGGGCTCAGCTCATTTTACTCCATGAACGCGCTGGATCTGGCGCTCTGGGGCGCCAGCGCCTGGTTCTTCGTGCGCGTGCTTCAAGAGGGCGACTCCAGATCTTGGGTGGCGCTCGGCGCGACGCTCGGGCTCGCGCTGCTCAACAAGCTCGGCGCGCTCTGGCTGATCGCGGGCATGGGCGGCGGCCTCCTGCTGACGCGCCGAGATCTGCTGCGAACACGCGCGCCTTGGCTGACGCTCCTCGGCGCGCTGGCGTGCGGCGTGCCGTACCTGCTCTGGCAAATGAAGCATGGCTGGCCCACGGCCGCGTTCTTGCGAGGGGCCACCCAGTCAAAAATGGCGGAGGTGTCCTGGGCTGGCTTCTCGTTCGAGCAGATCGAAATGATGCATCCGCTGTATGCGCCGATCTGGCTGGCCGGTCTCGGCTATTTCTGGATTGCTTCGAGGGGTCGGCTGCGTCCGGTGTCCATCGCGTATCTGGCAATCTTTGCGCTGCTCGCCCTGAGCGGAAAGAGCCGTGCGAGCTACCTGGCTCCGTATTACACGGTGCTGCTCGCGGCGGGCTCGGTCGCGGTGGACGGCCTCCGTCAACGCTGGGCGAAGCCGCTGGTCATCGTCGCGGTCGCGCTCGGCGGAATCGCGACGGCGCCCCTGGCGTTGCCGATCCTGTCGGTGCACCGCTACCTCGCGTACGCGAGAGCTCTTGGCGTCGCCCCGGCCACCGAAGAGAAGAAACAAGTGGGAGCGCTCCCGCAGCTGTACGCGGACATGCACGGCTGGGACGCGGTGGTCGCGGCGGTCGCCCGCGCTTACGCCACGCTCGAGCCCGAAGAGCGCTCGCGGGCCGGCATCTTCACGGCCAACTACGGCGAGGCCGGTGCCGTCGATCTTCTGGGGCCGAGCCGAGGTTTGCCGCGGGCCATCAGCGGTCACAACAATTACGGGCTCTGGGGCCCGCGCGGTGCGAGCGGAGATGTGCTTTTGGTCGTCGTCTCTCCGCGTCATCGAGGGCGGCTCGAGGTGCTCTTCGAAGAGGTCACGCCGGTCACTCCATTGGACTGCGGATGGTGCATGCCTTACGAGGCGGAGTCCTGGGTGTACCGCTGCCGGAGACCCCGCGTGTCCTTGGCGGCAGCTTGGCCGCGCCTGATCCATTACGAGTGAGCGGCGCTCGCCGAGCGCTTCGTCCAGGATGCGCCTGGTCGTGCGGCGATCCGGGCGGGCGCGGCTACCCCTCGTCCCTGAGCCCACGGGCGCGCCGTTCGCGGGCACGACCCTCGTCTAGCCAGCACCGGGCGTACACATACAGGGCGAGCGGGAGCCCGATGTGCACCCACGAGTATGTGTGCGGCTCCGACGGCGCGGAGAGGGCGGCGGCGATCAGAGCGCCACCGGAGGCGAAGATTCCCAGGGTTCGCGGGATCGGGTGCATGCCGTCCTCCGGTCAGAAGAAGGCGCACATGAGCGTGAGTGTACCGAAGCCTACATCCGACCAGCGGTTGCAATGCCTCTCGGCGCGCGGGTTCGTTGCCCTGGGGCAGATCTTGCGGGTGGCGATGAGGGTCGAGCCCAGGATGAAGGCTGCACACCCAAGCGAAAACGGACTCCACCGCTGCTGAGTCGCTTCGATCGGCTCGTCGCCCGCAGAGGCTGGCACGGCGTTGCCCGCGGCGGCCTCGGCGCCGCCGAGAGACGCGGCGCAGGGCATGTCCGTGAAGGCGCCCGGATCCAGTGGGTTGTAGATGCGGATCAGCGCCTCGGGACGGTCCGCGCAGGCTGCCGCGAGTTCAGGCCGCCCGGCATCGAGGATTTGCGGAATGACGCTCTCGGTCGTCGTCTCTTCGTCGAGGCTTACCTCGAAGCTTCGCAGCGCTGGGGGAACGTCCTCCGCGCCGCCGCTCTCGGCTCCCACGTCGCTCGGTTCGTCTGGTGCTCCGCAGGCCGACGCCCCCATGAGCGCGGCCAGGGTCAGGCCGAGCCTGGTGTGCATGGTCCACCTCCACGCGACGCATTCCGTCGCGCGCGGGACTTTGTTGCCAGCGGCATGCCAGGGCCGCATAAACCAGCGCGCGCGTGAGCTCAGGGCAGGGTGAAGTCGTCGAGCTCGTCCCGTTGGCCGAGGTCATCGTGACCATCGCCAAGAACGAAGGGCGCGCCCCGAGCGCCGTCCTACGGGAGTCGCCGCCATGGCGAAGGCTGAGGGCGGCGGGCCTGGTCGGAACCGTTCCCGGTTCCCGAGAGGCAGCTGGGAGCCTGGTCGGAACCGTTCCCGGTTCCCGAGGGGCAAGCTGGGAGCCTGGTCGGAACCGTTCCCGGTTCCCGAGGGGCAGCTGGGAGCCTGGTCGGAACCGTTTCCGGTTCCCGAGGGGCAAGCTGGGAGCCTGGCCCGAACCGTTCCCGGTTCCCGAGGGGCAGCTGGGAGCCTGGTCGGAACCGTTTCCGGTTCCCGAGGGGCAAGCTGGGAGTCTGGCCCGAACCGTTCCCGGTTCCCGAGGGGCAGCTGGGAGCCTGGCCCGAACCGTTCCCGGTGCCCAGGGCGAGCTGAGCTGCCCAGTCCTGGCCGCCTGCACGGCCAGCAGAGCAGCCAGGGCTCGCTGTGCGCGCCCGCATCCCAGGCCGCCGGCTCACCCGCAGGGCGCGCAGCCTCCGCCGCAATCCACGCCGGTCTCGCCGGCGTTCATCACCCCGTCGGCGCACGAGGCCTGCTGGCACTCGCCCGCCCAGCAGACGCCGCTCTCGCAGCTCGCGCCCGTCCTGCAGCCTTGACCCGCCGCGCAGGGCTGGCAGGGGAACACCCCGCAGTCGACCCCCGTTTCATCCCCGTTCTGCGCGCCGTCCTCGCACGTCGGCGCAGCACAGCGACCTCCGTCGCACACCTTGTCCTCGCAATCTGCGCTGTTCCCGCAGGCTTCACCGGCAGCGCAGGGGCGGCACGGACCGCCGCAGTCCCTCGCGGTCTCCCCGAGCGCGACATCGACGACGTTGTTCATGCAATGGGAGGGCACACATAGCACGCCGTCGCACGCCAGGTTGTTGCGGCAGTCGTTCATGGTCACGTCGCCGCTGTAGCAAGCCACGCACGTGCCCACATGGCACATCCTCTGTTGCTCGTCCGGACACTCCGCGCCTTCGGTCAGGGGCTTGTTGACCGGCCCGCCCTCGCCGCAGCTATCATACGTACACTGCTCGCCGTCGTCGTAGACGTCGGACGGGTCCTCGAGCTCGATGAGCTCGCCAGTGACCGTGCACTCCACCCGCCGGCAATCTCCCTTTCGCTGCGAGGCGACCGGCCCGGGGCGGATCTCCACGGTGCACGCGCCCTCGACGCACCGCCCGGCCCCGCACGCGCGGCTCGGCGGCCCAGGGCACTCCGCGTCGCTCTTGCAGCCAGCGTCGACGCCGCCGTCGGGCGTGCACCCCTCGGTGCCTGGAGCGCACTCCTGGCAGGGCCTGCACGCGACGGGGCAATCCGGATCGCTCGCCTCGCTGGGAAGGCAACAGATATGCTTGTCCGGATCGACGCACTGGCAACGATCACCGACGCAAGTCGCTCCGGGGATGTCCTGGTACTCTGTGTGACAGTCGGCGTCGTCCTCGCAGTAGCCTCCCAGAGAAGGAGAATCCCCGGCACAAGAGCCCACGAACCACGCGGCGCCAGCGAGCACCGGCGCGGCAAGCACCACGCGGCGAAATAGCATATTCATGCGAACAGAGCCTCCGGGCACGACCCTTCGCTCGCCGGCACAGCGGCCAGCGAGGGTCGCGGACTGCCCTCTACACGGCTCCTCCTATACAGCACCGGAGTCGTAGAAGCGCGTAAGAAATCGACAGAAAGCCCTGCTAAAGGCTGGAAATGTCGAGGGCGTCAACGGAACGTGCTGGAACGCGCGTCGGGCCAGCTTGCCCCGCACTCGTACCAGTCCGCGTTGCACGGCGGCACCGGCTCCTTCGGCTCCGGTGGAGCCGGCACCGGCGCCGCCGCCGTCGCGGGGGCCGTCGGCTCCGGACTCGCCCGGAGCGCGGGCCTCGGGCGGAGGGGGCGTTTCCTCGGGACAGCGTCCTGCTCCCCGGGACCCGGCGCAGCGCGCGCAGCCAGCACGAGGACGCGCGGAAGCCGCGCGACGGTCGGCGGGCGCGCCGCAGGCGGCGAGCCGAGATGGAGCCACACGACGAGCGCTGCCGCCGTCGCCGCGAGGACCAGGCCGCCTGCTCCCACCGTGAGCGCAATCCGAGTCCGCCTCCCGGGAGGCGAAGGTGGGCTGTTCACCTGCGCGCCGGGCGCCGGCGCAGTGTCGGTCGAGGTCGAGATCGAGATCGAGGAGGAAACGTCACCCGGCCGCTCCGTCACCTCCTCGCTCGCCGGCTCGGGCCGCCGGTCGTGCGGCGTCGCGCCCCCAGACCGCGGGCCAGGCTCGCCCGAGGGCCGCGCCAACCCGTCGGACAGCGACGCCGGACGCTGCGATCTCCCGCCGCGCGACGCCATCGACGCGCGGCGCACCCCGGGGCCGGCCCCCTGGTCGACCTCGCCTTGCCAGCGACACCAGCCCTCGAGCGCGCCGTGCAGCGCCGCGATGAGCTCCGCCATGTCGCGGTACCGGGCCTCCGGGGGCCTCTCGGTCGCGCGCCTCACGACAGCCGCGACAAGCGGCGGCAAGGGGACGAAGGTCTCGAGCGGCAGCGGCGTGGTGTTCAGGATGCAGCGGACGAGCTCCTCCGGCGCCCGCTCCGCGAACGGCCGACGCAGCCCGATGAGCTCGTAGAGCACGAGGCCCAGCGCGTGGACGTCGGTCCGCTCGTCCAGGACCGCGGGCTCGGCGAGCTGCTCGGGCGCCCGGTAAGCCGGCGCCTCCGCCGCGTCCGCCGCGCTCAGCCCGAAGAGCTGCGCGAGACCCAGGCCGGTGAGCTTGAAGGAGCCGTCGTCGAGCAGGATCACGCGCTCCGGGCAGAGGTCCCCATGGAAGACCCCCGCGGCGTGCGCAACCTTCAGGACCTCGGCGACCTCGGCGACCTGCGAGAGCGCCCACGGCGGCGTGATGCTCCCGGGGCGCTCCTCGAGGAGGGCGCGCAGCGACCGACCGTCGTACCGCTCCGTCGCCGCCCAGCAGAACGAGTCCCCGAGGCCGCCGTCGAGGACCAGCGGGACCTCCTCGATGCGCCGGCTCACGGCGCGCAGCCGCTCGAGACCGTCGCGGAACCCGCCGGGCACCGCCTCGCTCAGGTAGAGCAGCGCGTCCCTGCCCTCGCGATCGACGGCGGCATGGACGTCCACATGGCCGAGGTCCTCCAGCCGCTCGACGATCCGGTATCCCAGCCCAGACCCATCTACCACGCCGCCTCCAGGTGGAGCCGCGTCCCCACCGCGGTCAACCTCGCGCCGCCGCTCCTCGGGGTACTCCGAGGGTAGAAGGCGTAGAACAGCGTCGCCGTGGCCAGGAGCGCGCCGGCCGTCAGCGCGACCGCGGCGCGCTCCTGGGCGAGCTCCATCGCGCTGTAGGCGCGCTGCGCGCGCTGGAGCTCCAGGCCGGCGATCCGGTAGCCTCCGTGGTTGCGCTCGAGCAGGTCGTCGAACCTGCGCTCGTGCTCGCCCGACTTCGCGAGCAGCACCGCGCCGAGCGTGACGCACCCGGCGGACGCGACGGTGCCCAGCAGGACGAGCCCCGGCGCGGGCCCCGCGCCCTGCTCGGCCCGCGCCGGCGGGCGCGGCGCCGGTGGACGCGGCGCCGCCGCGCCCGGCTCGACCCGCGCCGGCGGGCGCGGCGCTGCCGCTCCGGTGTCCGCCGGCGCGGTGGGATCGAGGACGACCTGGCGCGCGTCCCCCGCGCGCACCTCCACGGCGGCCTCCTGCGCCGCCTCGCCGAGCGCCGCCCGGACGCGGTGCGAGCCGGGCGCGACGAACACCGCGCGGCCGAGCGGCGCCCGCCCCACGGGCCGGCCGTCGACCGACACCTCCGCGCCCCGGGGCACGGCGAAGGTCAACGCGCCGACCGCCTGCTTCGCCCGCGCGAGATCCAGCGCTCGGCTCTGGTACCGCTCACGCGCGCCGGCGTCCGCCGGCGCCGGCGTCCTCTCCAGACACGCCGTGAGAAACTCGGCGGCCCTGGGCATGTCCCCGATCCGGAACGAGAGCTGCCCGACGTTGCACGCCGCCTTCTCCGACGGTTCGAGCTGCCACAGCTGCAACCACAGGTCCCGCGCCTCCGCGAGCTGGCCCTCCGCGACGGCCCGGTCGGCCGAGCGCTGGAGTCGAGCCTTGGGTCCGCCCGGGGGGGCGTCCGCGCGAGCGGCCAAAGGCACGAGGACCAGCGCCAGGGAGAGCAGCGATCGAACGAGCGCTCGCGAGGGCGTGAGGTTCACCAGCAGCTACATACCAAAAACAGATCACGCCGAGGGGAGCTTGCAAGGGATCATCAAAAACATTGGATGAGTGGCAATTGGGGCCGCTTCGACGTAATGCTTGGATTCGTCGCTCTGCCCCCAGCTACCCCAGCAGCCGCTTCCACTGCTCCGACAGCCGCTGCGTCGACACCGGGACAGCCGCCTTCAGCTCGGGCGCGAACTGCGACACCCGGAGCTCCTCGATCAGCCAGCGGAACGACTCCAGCTCTTCCGCGGGAACCCCCTTGTTGAGGAGCGCCTGCTGGTGCTTGAGGTAGTCCTGCCAGAACGGCAGCACCTGCGCGGCCTTGGCCTGGTCCTTCTGCGGCCCGTTCGGCAGCCGCTCGAGCCGGATCTGGGTGGCGCGCAGGTAGCGGGGCAGGTGCGCGAGCCGGTCGAGCGGGGCGCGCGCGAAGAGCCCGACCGGCAGCAGGAAGTCGACCTGCGTGCGCACGTCGTCGAGCGCCTGCCTCGGCGAGCCCGGCTTCCCCGCCATCGACCGGAGCATCGACTGCACGCGATCGAGCTCGACGCCGATCTCGCGCGCCATCCCCGAGAGCTTCCCCAGCACGCCCTGCAGCGACCGCCGGCCCTCGTCCAGGCGCGCCTGGAACGCGGCCCGCGTCCTCGGAAACGCCGCGGGATCGCCGAGCTGAAACGCCTCGTCGAGCGCGCGCAGCGCGATCTGCCGCGCGAGGCCGGGCTCGCCCGGGGCCACCTTGGCGCCGAGCCCGCTCACGGCCACGGCGCTGCGCAGCGGCTGCTCGAGCTGGCTCATCTTGCCCCCGATCTGCAGCAGCACGAGCCGCCGCAGCCCGGCGCGCGTCGCCTCGGCGGCCGCCGCCCCCGACGCGAGCACGCGCACCGAGACCGACGTCTCGTTGTCGATCAGCGCCGGATAGCCGAACACCTTCTGCCCCCCGGCGTCGACCTGCACGCGCTCGGGCAGCGCGTCGACCCCGAACGACGTCAGCCCGTCGCGCTCCAGACCCGCCTTGCCGACCTTCGCCCAGGCCTCGCGCGCCCGGCCCGACAGCCGCTCCTTGAGCTCCCGCAGGTCGCGCCCCTCGCCGATCACCCGGCCATCCTCGCCGATCACGCGGAAATAGAAGCGCAGGTACGGCGGGAGATCGTCGGGCCGGAACGCGTCCGCCGGCACGCGCTCGCCGGTGCGATCCTCGACGGCGGCCGCGAGCGCCGGCCGCATCGGGCCCTGGAACGGCCGGAGATCCGCCGCGATCTCCCGGGCGACCTCCCGGAGCGGGACCAGCGCCTTGCGGAGCGACTTCGGCAGCGTCTCGAGCAGCAGGGCGATCTTCTCGGCGTGCCACCCGGGGATCATCCACTCGAGCTCGTCCGGATCGGCCTGCGGCAGGAGCACCAGCGGCAGCGACAGCGAGATGCCGTCGTCGTCCTCGCCGGGATCGAAGCGGTACGAGAGCGGCACGGTCGCGCCGTAGAGGTCGAGCGCGTCGGGGAAGCGCTCGGGCGTGAGCTCCGCGGCCTCGTCGAGCAGGACGTCGGCGAGCGACAGGTGAAGCACCCGCGGGTCCTTCTCCTCGGCCTCCTTCCGCCACGCCTCGAACGTCTTGCCGCTGTACACCCCCTCGGGCACGCGGCGGTCGAAGAAGAGCTCGAGCGCGTGCTCGTCCGCCAGCATCTCGCTCCTCCGCGCCTTGTCGCGGAGCCGGCTCACCTCCTCGAACAGCCGGCGGTTCGCCTCCATGAACGCCCCGCGCGTCGTGTATTCCTGCCGGACCAGCGCGTGGAGGAGGAAGATGGGGCGCGCGGCCTTCGGGTCGATCGGCCCGTAATCGACCCTGCGGTCCCGCGCGATCGGCAGCCCGTAGAGCGTCACCTGCTCCTTGGCCATCACCGCCGCCGGCTTCGCGGCCCAGTGAGGATCGCCGTAGCTGCGCTTGCAGAGCGGCCCGGCCGCGGCCTCGATCCACGCGGGATCGAGGGCCGCCGCCATCCGGGCGAAGAGCTGCGATGTCTCGACCAGCTCGGCGGCCATGATCCACGCGGGCGGCTTCTTCGCGAGGCCCGAGGACGGGTGGAGCTGAAAGCGCGTCTGCCTTGCGCCGAGATACACCCGGTGCTCCTGGTTCCACATGCCGATACGGCTGAGCAGGCCGGGCAGGAGCGCGCGGTGGATGGCGTCGCCCTTCGCGGGCGCGCCGTTCGGCGAGAAGCCCATCTCCCGCGTGATGCGGCTGAGCTGCCGGTGCACGTCGGCCCACTCGCGCATGCGGAGGTACGACACGAAATGATCGCGGCACGCCTTCCGGAGCTGGTTCTGCGTCAGCCGGCCCTGCGCGTCCTGGTAGAAGCTCCACAGCTTCAGGAGCCCCACGAAGTCCGACGTCTCGTCCTTGAACTTCCGGTGCGCGTCGTCGGCCTGCTTCTGCGCGGAGAGCGGCCGCTCCCGCGGATCCTGCACCCCGAGCGCGGCGGCGATGATCAGCACCTCGGCGAGCGCCCCCTCGCGCTCGCCGCCCAGGACCATCCGGCCGAGCCGCGGATCGAGCGGCAGCCGCGCGAGCTTCCGGCCGATGTCCGTGAGCGCGCCCGACTCGTCGAGCGCGCCGAGCTCCTCGAGGACCCGATAGCCCTCGTCCACGGCGCGCTTCGACGGCGCGTCGAGGAACGGGAAATCCTCGATGGCGCCGAGCCCGAGCGCCTTCATCTGGAGGATCACGCCCGAGAGGCCGACGCGCAGGATCTCCGGATCGGTGTAAGCAGGCCTCGACTGGTAGTCCTGCTCGGCGTAGAGCCGGAAGCAGACGCCGCTCTGCACGCGGCCCGCGCGTCCCTTGCGCTGATCGGCGCTCGCGCGCGAGATCGGCTCGATCTGGAGCTGGGTGACGCCCGTGCGGGGGCTGTACCGGTTCACGCGGGCGAGCCCCGCGTCGACCACATACACGATGCCTGGGATGGTGAGCGAGGTCTCGGCCACGTTCGTCGCGAGCACGATCCGCCGCCCCGGGATCGACTGGAACACGCGCTGCTGGTCGCCCTGCGGGAGCCGCCCGTAGAGCGGCAAGAGCGTCGTGTGCGGCAGGCCGTGGCGCTCGAGCTCGGCCATCGTGTCATGGATCTCCCGCTCTCCGGGGAGGAAGACGAGGATATCCCCGCGCGGGTCGATCTCGGTGATCTCCTCGACCGTGCTCGCGACCGCGTCGGCGATCTCCGGCTCGCCGCTCTCGGGGGGACGGTGGATGACCTCCACGGGATACGTGCGGCCGGAGACCTCGATGACGGGCGCGCCGTCGAAATAGGCCGCGAACCGGTCGGTCTCGAGCGTGGCGGAGCTGATGATGACGCGGAGATCCGGCCGCCTCGGCAAGAGGCGTTTGAGGTACCCGAGCAGGAAATCGATGTTGAGGCTGCGCTCGTGGGCCTCGTCGATGATGAGCGTGTCGTAGTCCGAGAGCCGCGGATCGCCCTGGATCTCGGCGAGGACGATGCCGTCGGTCATGTACTTGACGTACGTCGCCGGGCTCGTCCTGTCCGAGAAGCGGATCTTGTAGCCGACCTCCTTGCCCAGCTCGACGCCGAGCTCCTTGGCGACGCGGGCCGCGACGCTCGTGGCGGCGATGCGGCGCGGCTGCGTCACGCCGATCCGGGCGGTGAGCCCGCGGCCCATGGCCAGGCAGATCTTGGGCAGCTGCGTGGTCTTGCCCGAGCCGGTCTCGCCCGCGACGATCACCACCGGGTGCGCCTCGATGGCCCGGGCGATGTCGAGCACCCGCGCCGAGATGGGCAGTTCCTCGGGAAAGCGGACCGGGCCCGCGGACGCGGGCAGCGGTGACGTCTGGCCGCCGGGGGCGGCCGGCGCAGGGGAGGACTCGTGCGGAACGCGGGAGCTCACGGTGCGCGAGGGGGTAGCATCTCCCGCCGCGGCGCGCCGTCGAAGCCGTGCGCTCGCGGAGCGCGGCGCTGCGCCGCCTCCGGGAGCGCGCCCGGGCGCCGCCCCTCCGCCGTCGGCGCGCGCCCCGTCAATCGTCGTCGCCGCCGTCCTCGCACTTCGGGTCGCGGCAGCGGCCCTGGAGGATGTCGCGGCACAGCTGGTCGCGCTTCTTCTCGTCCAGGTCGTCGTCGAGCGCGGCGAAGATCAGCTGCATGCGGCACTCGAGCGTGCCCTCGGCGCGCAGGCGGGTGCACGCGTTGAACACGTCCGGCGCCGGCCAGAGCGAGCACATGGCCGTGCAGGTCTCGCGATCCGGCACCCGGAGCGGGCACAGGGCCGCGTAGAGGGTGCAGAGCGCCTCGCACCGCCCGACGCACCCGTCGCCGTCGTCCGGGCCGAGCGGCCCGGCGCCGGTGCAGCCGGCGGGATCGCCCGTCTCCGCCGGCCGGCACGCGGCGTAGCCCGCGGGCGACGGCATCGCCTCGCACACCGCGCAGCACGCCTCGACCGACGGATACTGCGGCGCGAGCTCGCATCGATCCACCGAGGCGACGCAGTGCGTCGAACATTCGGCGATCTCGCACGGGCCGATTTGCTGCTGCGGCGGCGGCGACGGCGGCGTGGGCGCCGGCGGCGGCGTGGGCCCGCTGTCCCGGCTCGCGTCGCCGGTGTCGCCGGCGTCGCCGTCGGTCTCCACGCTGCCGCCGTCGGTCGCGAGGGTGCCGCCCTCGCCGCCTTCGCCGGGCAGCGGGGCGAGGACCTGGCAGCCGGCGAGCCATGCGGCGAGCGTGCAGGCCGTCGCCGAGCGCGCCTTCATAACGCTCCCCGCACGCCGATGTAGCCCGGGCCGACCGCCCAGGTGACGTTCGAGGCCGGCGCCCGCGCGCTCTCCAGCCCGAGGGCGACGCCCCCGACGGCCGCCCCGGCGATGGCGAGGCCGAACCCCACGTTCGAGACCCAGCCCAGCGCGTTCGCGCTGCCTCGCGCGCCGTCGGTGCAGCTCGAGGTGCCCCGCCGGCACGCGTCCTCGAGGTCGCTCCGCGCGCCCAGGTAGGCCGCGCCCGCGCCGAGCCCCACGGCGAGCCCGGCGCCCGAGGCGATGAACCCGCCGATGGCCCACGTCGCGGCCTTGCCCGAGGAGGGTTCCGGGGTGAGGGCGACGTCCAGCGTCGTGACCTCCCGCTCCGGGACGTAGACCCGCTGCCGGGCGCCGAGGTAGCCGTCGGCCTCGACCTCGACCCAGTGGTTGCCCGGATCGATCGGCGATCCTTCCGCGGAGACCTTCACCTCCTGCCCGTCGACCTTGAGCCTGGCGCCGGCGGGGTTCGGCGCGAGCCGCACCTTCAGCCGGGGGATGCGCCCGTCGAGCTCGCTGCCCAGGGCGTCGGCGCGGCGCCGCGCCTGCGTGAACGGCCACGGCTCTCCGGGGGTCGCGCGCGACGAGGCGATCGTCGACGCGAGCTCGCGCGCCTCGCTGAGCCGGCCGATCGCGGCGAGCGTCTTCGCCACCTCGATGGAGGTCGTGGGCACGCAGACCAGGCGCTCGGCGCGCTGGTAGGCGCGGAGCGCCTCCGCGTAGCGCTTCTGGGCGAAGAGCTCGTCGCCCGTGTACACGAGCTCCCGGGCCTCGCTCCGCGCCTTGTCGTCGGCCTCGCCGCCGGCGGCGCCTGCGCCCTCGCCGGCGAGCGCGGGTGAGGCCGCGATCAGCAGGCCGGCGATCATCATCAGGGTCGTGGGCCGGGAGTGCATGGATTTCCCCGTCAGAATCCGAGATCGCGCCGCGCGCGGCTGCGCGTCGCGACCTTCTTGGCCGGCGGCTCGCCGGGCGCCACGCGCGCCGCCTGCGCGGCGACCGGCGCCTTATGCGCGGCCGGCGCCGGGGCCTCGGCCGCAGGCTCGACGTCGGGCTGCGGCGCGCTGGCCGCGGGGCGCGGCGCGATGGCCGGGGCCTCGGGCTGCGGCGCGCTCGTCGCGCACTGGGCCGCGGGCTCGGCGGCGGGGGCGGCGTGCGCCGCCGGCCCGACGCCGACCATCGCGAGCGACGCGACGTGCGCCGCCGATGCCGGCGCCGTCCGGGTGACGCCCGCCCACGCCAGGGTGCTCACCCCCATCACGGCGGCCGCCGCCACGGCCCAGGTGCGCGCCCGCGACCGCTGCCGCGGCGAGGCGGCGCCGAGCGTGCCGAACGGCATCAGCGTGGTCACGAGGGACGAGAAGCCTTCGCCCGAGGCGAGGCTGTCGCGCGGGGGCATGATCTCGGTCGGGGCGGGCCGCGAGTCGCGCGGGGCGGCGATGGCGGCGTCCAGCGCCTCGAGGACGGCGCGGGCGCTCTGGACGCGGCGCGCCGGATCCGGCTCGAGCAGCGAGAGGACCCAGGCGTCGATCGCGGGCGGCAGGCCCGGGACGAGGCGGGACGGCGGCGGGGGCGGCCCGCGGTCGATCGCGACCGCCACCGCGGCGATGGTGGCCCCGCCGAACGGGGTCTGTCCGGTCAGGCAGAAGTAGGCCACGACGCCGAGCGCCCAGAGGTCGCTGTGCGGCCCGACCTTCGCGCCGCCCGCCATCTGCTCCGGCGACATGAAGTGCGGCGTCCCCATGATGGCGCCCGTGACCGTGAGCCGCTCCGCCTCCTCGGCGGTGTTCTTGGCGATGCCGAAGTCGAGCACCTTCACGAACGGCTCGCGCTCGCCCGAGACGAGGAAGATGTTCTCGGGCTTGACGTCGCGGTGGACGATGCCGGCCTCGTGCGCCTTGGCCAGCGCGGCGCACGTCTGGCGCAGGATGGTCGCCGTCTCGTCGAGCGAGAGCCGCCCGCGGCGCTCGACCAGGTCGTGGAGCGTCTCGCCTTCGAGGTGCTCCATCACGATGTACGGGACCCCCTGATCGGTGAACCCCAGGTCGAACACCCGCACCACGTGCGGGCTCTGGATCCGGGCGGCGGCCTCCGCCTCGCGGCGGAGCCGGGTGACGGCGAGCGGGTGATCGGCGTAGATGTCACGGAGGAACTTGACCGCGACCTGCGTCTTGAGCCCCACGTGCTCGGCGAGCCAGACGCTCCCCATCCCGCCTTGACCGAGCGCGCGGAGGAGCCGCAGCTGCGCGCCCACCTGCATCCCCGGCAGCGGTGCGCGGTCCGAGCTCGACGGCGCGGTGTGGCACCTTGCCTCAGCTGGGGCGATCAGGCACGGCGATGGCTGTGTGGCCTCACCCATTCCTACCGTCTTGCTCATGCCGGAGGGGGCTTGCATGCGGCGAGCCAGCGTCTCGATTGAACGGTTCCAAGGACATGAGCTGGAGTCGGCGTGGCGCATCGTGGCGCGAGGCCGCGCCGCACAGAGCCCTCGTGACAGTTCGCTACAGGCGAGGTTACCGCGGCGGGCGCGCCTCGCGGCGCTCTGCCTTCAATAACGGTCGCGCGCATCGCGCGTTGCGGGCGGCGCCACATCGCCAGGAGCCGCGACGCCGCTCGGACCGTCACGCCGCCCGGACTCGCGATGTCGCCTGCCGTGCGCTCCGGGCGACCGCGCGCCGTTGCGGCCGGCGCCGGTTGTCGGCGCGCCAGCAGGGGTCCGTCCATGGCCGCGGCGCTGAACGGATGAGAACGGGCGGCATTTCCACGCGAGATCTCCGGAGCGGCGGAGAGGTTTCCACGCGCGCTGCCGGGGCTCCGAGGAGCGGGCGCGGCGCTCTGGCGCGGGCAGGGTCGCCCGAGGTGTGATGTCGAGAGCGGCGCGATCGGGCGCGTGTCCGAGCTCGGCGTTGCCGGATGGATGGATGATGGCGAGCAACGTATTTGTGCCGTTGCCGACACCGAGGACGCTCCGGGGCGCGCACCCCGGAGCCGCGGAGTGCCGAGACAACCGCGCTCGCGCGGCGCTCCCTCGCGCCGGACACGAGGTCACGCGCGGGCGCGGGTGGAGCGGGTCGAGCGGGCAAGCGGACCACCGCCGGCAGAGCTCGCGCGATCTCGCGAGCGCGGCCGTCGATCAGGGCTTGTGTCGTGCGGGCGAAGCAAGCAGTCTACGCGCAGCGATGCAGCCTCTCTTTCTCTGCTTCCTGGCGGGCGTCGGCCTCCTCGCCGCGGCGTGCGATGCCCCTCCCGCGGAGGCGCCCAAGCCGGTCCAACTCCCGCCCGCGCCCCCGGGCGAGCTCCGCAGCCCGGAGGCGTTCGCGTCGATCCGGGACGACGACGCGCGCGCGGCCTCGCTCTTCCTCGAGGCGAGCAAGGTGCTGCTCCACCCGCGCTGCGTGAACTGCCACCCGCACGACGGCGTCCCGCGCCAGGGCGACGCCGGCGAGCGCCACAGCCCGCCCGTCGAGCGCGGCCCGGCCGATCGCGGGCTCGCGGCGCTGGAGTGCACGTCGTGCCACCAGGTGCAGAACCTCGATTTCGCCCGCGTGCCCGGGGCGCCGGGCTGGCACCTCGCGCCGGCGGAGATGGCCTGGCTCGGCCGCTCGCCCGCGGCCATCTGCGCCCAGATCAAGGACCCGGCGCGCAACGGCAAGAAGACGCTCGCGCAGATCGCCGAGCACGCCGCGCACGACGAGCTCGTCGCGTGGGGGTGGGCGCCCGGGCACGGCCGCACGAAGGCGCCCGGCTCGCAGGCGGCCTTCGGCGCGCTCGTCGACGCGTGGGTGAAGGCGGGCGCCGCGTGCCCGCCCGAGGAGTCCCGACCATGATCATCCTGAAGGTGAACGGCGCCGAGCAGAAGCTCGACGTGGATCCGGAGATGCCGCTGCTCTGGGTGCTGCGCGACGTGCTCGGCCTCACGGGGACCAAGTACGGCTGCGGCCAGGCGCTCTGCGGGGCGTGCGTGGTGCACCTCGACGGCGAGACCGTGCGCGCCTGCGTGACGCCGGTGAAGCGCGCCGCCGGCGGCTCGGTGACGACCATCGAGGGGCTCGGCCCGGCCGGCGATCACCCGCTGCAGCGCGCGTGGGTGGAGCTCGGCGTCCCGCAGTGCGGCTTCTGCCAGGCGGGGCAGATCATGAGCGCGGCCGCGCTCTTGCGGAAGAACCCGCGCCCCTCGAACGAGGACATCGACAAGTCGCTCGCCGGCAACATCTGCCGGTGCGGCACGTACACGCGCATCCGCGCCGCGGTCCGCAAGGCCGCCGGCCTGCCCACGGAGTGAAGATGGAACAGCAACGCGTCGTCCTCCTCCGCCGCTCCTTCCTCGCGGGGCTCGGGCTCGCGATGGGCGGGCTCGCGCTCGGGCTCGCCGAGGGCGACGCCGAGGCCGCGCCGCCCCCGCCGGCTCCTTCCACGCTGCCGCAAGAACCGGGGCTCCGGACCGGGGTGTTCCTCCACATCGCGACCGACGGCACGGTGTCGATCGTCTGCCACCGGTCGGAGATGGGGCAGGGGATCCGCAGCTCGCTGCCGGTCCTCGTCGCCGACGAGCTCGGCGCCGACATGGCGCGGGTGAAGATCGTGCAGGGCGACGGCGACAAGGCCTACGGCGATCAGAACACCGACGGCTCGCGCAGCGTGCGCAACGGTTACGAGCCGATGCGCCGCGTGGGCGCGACGGCGCGCGCCATGCTGGTCGCGGCCGCGGCGAAGAGGTGGCGCGTGCCCGCCGCCGAGTGCGTGGCCGAGCAGCACGCCGTCCACCACGCGAAGTCGAAGCGCTCGCTCGACTTCCGCGAGCTCGTGGCCGACGCGGCGAAGCTCCCGGTGCCCGACGCGAAGACCGTCGCGCTCCGCCCCGTCGCCGAGCTGAAGCGCGTCGGCGGCCCGCTCCCGCTGCTCGACGGGCCGGCCATCGTGACGGGCGCCGCGCAGTTCGGCGCGGACGTACGCCTGCCGGGCATGCTCACCGCGGTCATCGCGCGCCCGCCGGTCGTGGGGGGCAAGGTGGCGCGGTACGACGGGGCGCGGGCGCTGGCGGTCGCGGGCGTGAAGAAGCTCGTGGATCTGCCGGGCCCGACGGGCGGCGCGGTCGGGTTTCAGCCGCTCGGCGGGGTCGCGGTCGTGGCGGACACGACGTGGGCCGCGATGCGCGGCCGCGCGGCGCTGCAGATCGAGTGGGATCACGGCGCGAACGCGGCGTACGACTCGGCGAGCTATCGCCAGGCGCTCTCGGCCGCGGTGCGGGCGCCGGGCAAGGTGGTGCGCAAGGTCGGCGACGTGGACGGGGCGTTCGCGAAGGCGGCGCGCACGATCGAGGCCGAGTACTACGTGCCGCACCTGGCGCACGCGGCCATGGAGCCGCCGTCGGCGGTGGCGCGGGTCGACGCGAACGGCTGCGAGGTGTGGGCGCCGACGCAGAACCCGCAGGCGGCGCGGACCGAGGTGGCGCGGGCGCTCGGCGTCGGCGAGGACAAGGTCGCGGTGCACGTGACGTTGCTCGGCGGCGGCTTCGGCCGGAAGTCGAAGCCGGACTACTGCGCCGAGGCGGCGTTGCTCGCGCGCGCCATGGGCGCGCCGGTGCGGGTGCAGTGGACCCGCGAGGACGACGTGCAGAGCGGGTATTTCCACAGCGTGAGCGCGCAGTACCTCAAGGCGGGGCTCGACGCGGACGGCAAGGTGAGCGCCTGGCTGCACCGGACGGCGTTTCCGCCGATCCCGTCGACGTTCGACGGGAAGGTGAAGACCCCGAGCGAGAACGAGCTCGGCCTCGGCGTGCTCGACCTCGCGCTCGCGTCCCCGAACGTCCGCGCCGAGGCGTGCGACGCGCCGGCGCACGTCCGGATCGGGTGGCTCCGGTCGGTCTGCAACATCTTCCACGCCTTCGCGGTGCAGAGCTTCATCGACGAGATCGCCCACGCGCGGCAGGCCGATCCGCGCGACGTGCTGCTCGAGGTGCTCGGCCCGGCCCGGCAGGCGTCGCCGGCCGAGCTGGGGGTCCAGAAGGTCCCGAACTACGGGGCGCCGATCGAGCAGCACCCGGTCGACGTGGGCCGGCTGCGGCACGTCATCGAGCGCGTGACGGAGATCTCGGGGTGGGCCGCCGCGCGCAAGGCGGGTCGCGCCGTGGGCCTCGCCGCGCACCGGAGCTTCCTCACCTACGTGGCGGTGGTCGCCGCGGTGTCGAAGGACGCGCTCGGCAAGGTGCAGGTCGACGAGGTGTGGCTCGTCGCCGACCCCGGCACGGTGGTCAACCTGGATCGCGTGCGCTCGCAGATGGAGGGCGCGGTCGTCTTCGGGATGAGCATCGCGCTCCACGGCGCCATCACGGTGAAGGGCGGGGCGGTCGAGCAGACGAACTTCCGCGACTACCCGGTGGTGCGGAGCACGGAGGTGCCGAAGCGCATCCACGTGGAGATCGTGAAGAGCGACGCGCCGCCCGGCGGCGTCGGGGAGCCCGGGGTGCCGCCGGTGGCGCCCGCGATCGCGAACGCGGTGTTCGCCCTGACGAAGACGCGCGCGCGGGAGCTCCCGCTGCGGCGCCTGGGGCTGTGACGGGGCGGCCGCGGCGGATCTCCTCTCCGACGCGGCCCTATCCCGCGTCCTCTGGACCTCTCGACAGCATGGGCTTGCAGGGAAGCTGGAGGCTCTCTCCAAGATCCGCCCGGATCCGGTGCCTGACGTAGTCGTCCTCGTGCTCGCGAGCGCTCGCGATGGCGGCGTCGGTCAGGTCGGGATGGCGCTCCTTGCCGCGCGTGATGTAATGCACGAGCGATCGGCGCACATCGAGATCGGGGTTCCGGACGAACTCCGCGACGGCCCAGTCTTCGAACCGAGCCAGCAGGTCATCGATGGGCTCGTCCGGCGGCAGCTGCCGGGATGTGTACCGAAGGTGAGGCCAGCGGATGTGCTCGCGAGGTATCGCGCACCAGTACACAACCCCCGCCACGCCGTACTTCTCGCGATTCGAGCCTGATTCGCAGATCTTCAGGAGCTCGTCGAACACGGGCCTACGCCCGTGGACGATGGTGCACGCCCAGGCGAACTGCTGATTGAACGACGGATCGTCCGTGTCCACCGCAGCTCGAACGGCATCGGGGAAGATCGGCGCGGGCACGGTCTCGGTGGCGAACATCAGGAGCTTCACGAACAGCCGGAGGCGCCTATCGCGGAGCAGGAGCGAGAGCTCGGCTGCGTCGGGCTCTGCGCACGCCTGGAAGGCGCGGAGCGCTTCCGGCGATGCGAGCCCCTCCAGCGGCCCGATGCGGGCCTCGATCTCCCCCATCGACCGGATGCCGTGGGTGTCGAGGAACTGCTCTGCGAGCCGCCGCCAGTCGTGGGTGGGAGGCATTTCATTCCTTTCGAGCGATGTCCGCTCGATCTGCATCGAGATCCATCGAGCCGGCGACCCCCGATCGCGCGGCGCGGCTACGACGTCCCCGTCTTGCTCTGCTGATAGACGTCCTTGACGTGGATCTCCATGAACCTCTCCGGCTTCTCGAGCGGCGCGAAGCCGAACTGCCGGTACAGCCCGTGCGCGTCGGCGGTGGCGAGCAACGTCCGCCGCAGCCCGAGCCGGCCGAGGGCCTCGGTGACGTGGGCCATCAGCGCCTTGCCGTACCCCTTTCGTTGCTCCGCCTCGACGATGAACACGTCGGCCAGGTACGCGAACGTCGCCTGGTCGGTGATCACCCGGGCGAAGCCGATCTGCGCGCCGGCCTTGTAGGCGCCGAAGCAGAGCGAGCCCTCGATCGCTCGCTCGACCACGTCCCGGGGGATGCCCTTGCTCCAGTACGCGGAGGCGAGGACGCTGTGGATCAGCGCGCGATCGAGGCGCGATTTGTCCGACGAGATGACGAGCTCTTCGCTTGCCTGGTGGTCCACTCCGTCGCTCCTCCGTTGCGCGTGCAGGCTGTGGGGCCGGTCCCTCGCGGCCCCGTGGCGACCCCTACATCCGTCGCCTAGCGGCAAGCAATCCGAGGCGCCGGCCTGCGTCAAGGGCAGGCGGCCGGGCGCGCCGTGCTGGGCGCGCCCATGGACGATGCCGCCGCCCGCGTGCGACGTTGCCCGCGAACACGGGGGAAGAAGCATGCTCACGCTCCTCGGGGTCGCGGTCGTGGTCGTCGGCTTTGTCGTCCGGATCCATCCGCTCCTGGTCGTCGCCGCGGCCGCCGTCGTGACCAGCCTCTCGGCCGGGATGAGTCTTGTCCAGGGGATCTCCGCCCTGGGCAAGGCCTTCAACGACAACCGCTATGTCAGCCTCGTCTGGCTGGTCTTGCCGGTCATCGGCCTCCTGGAGCGCTCCGGGCTCCAGGAGCGGGCGCGCGCGCTGGTCTCGCGGGTGAAGACCGCCACGACCGGCCGCCTCCTGCTCGCGTATTTCATGATACGGCAGCTCAGCGCGGCCCTCGGCCTGACCTCGCTGGGCGGCCACGCGCAGATGGTCCGGCCGCTGATCGCGCCCATGGCCGAGGCCGCCGCCGAGAACCGACACGGGCCGCTGCCGGACAGCGCGCGCTTTCGGATCCGCGCCGCGGCGGCGGCGGCCGACAACGTGGCGCTGTTCTTCGGCGAGGACATCTTCCTCGCCATCGCGTCGATCCTGCTGATCAAGGGGTTCCTCGAGCAGAACGGGATCTTCGTCGAGCCGCTCCAGCTGTCGGTCTGGGCCATCCCCACGGCGATCCTGGCGCTCCTGGTCCACGGGACGCGGCTCCTCCTGCTCGACCGGCGGCTACGGCGCGAGCTCGCCCGCGCGGACGGCGGCGAGGCGCGCGAATGATCACCCTCGACATCGGCTACCTCGCGGCGGGCCTGTTCTTCGCGGCGGCGTCCGCCCTGAGCGCGGTCGACCGCGAGAACCCGAAGCGCTGGAAGAACGCCCTCTTCTGGGGCCTCCTGGCGACGAGTTTCCTCTTCGGCGCGCGCCTCGGGGATCTCCCGAACGGCGTCCTCGCGATCGCGCTCGTCCTCCTGGCCGGCGTCGGGGGCCTGGGCCAGGGCCGCCCCGCCACGACGACGCCCGCGGAGCGGCGCGCGAGCGCCGACCGGCGCGGGGATCGCCTCTTCGTCCCGGCGCTGATCATCCCGGCGACCGCGCTCCTGGGCGCGCTGGTCCTCCGGCGGGTCGAGATCCACGGAGCTCCCTTGCTCCACCCTGGCCAAGCCACGCTGATCTCGCTGGCGCTCGGCGTGGTGCTGGCGCTCGCGACCTCGGTGGCGTGGCTGCGCCCGCCGCTGCTCGCCCCGCTGCAGGAGGGCCGGCGCCTGCTCGACACCGTGGGCTGGGCGGCGATCTTGCCTCAGATGCTGGCCGCGCTCGGGGTCGTGTTCGCGGCCGCGGGCGTCGGCGACGCGGTCGGGGGGCTGGCCGGGAGCGCGCTCCCGCTCGGCGGCCGCCTCGCCGCGGTGGCGACTTACACGGTGGGCATGGCGGTGTTCACGGTGATCATGGGGAACGCGTTCGCGGCCTTTCCGGTCATGACCGCGGCCGTGGGGCTGCCCCTGATCGTGCGCCGGCTCGGCGGCGATCCGGCGGTGATGAGCGCCATCGGCATGCTGTCCGGCTTCTGCGGGACGCTGATGACCCCCATGGCCGCCAACTTCAACATCGTGCCCGCGGCCCTGCTCGAGCTGCCCGACCGCGACGGCGTGATCAAGGCCCAGCTCCCCACCGCGCTGCTCCTGCTGGTCGGGAACACGCTCCTCATGTACTTGCTCGCCTTCCGGCGCTGAGGTTTTAGCCATGGCACACGTGCTCACACCCGACATCGCCTCGCGTCTCGCCTCCATCGCGCTCGGGCACGTGACGCGGGAGTATCCGAACAAGCTCGATCACGTCATGTCCGGCCCCGAGGACGTGAAGGGCCCGCGCGACCTTCACCCCATCTTCTACGGCAGCTTCGACTGGCACTCGTGCGTGCACGGCCACTGGCTCCTCGCGCGGGTGTACCGCCTCTTCCCCGGCGCGCCCGGCGCGGCGGCGATCCGCGCGCTCCTGGACGCGCAGCTCACGGCCGACAAGGTCGCCGCCGAGCTCGACTATCTACGGCGGCCGGCGAGCCGCGGCTTTGAACGGCCGTATGGATGGGCGTGGCTGCTCCTGCTCGCGGCCGAGCTCGCGCGCTGCGGCACCGGCGAGGGCCAGCGGTGGTCGGCCGCGCTGGCCCCGCTCGGCGACGCGTTCGCCGAGCGGCTCCTCGAGTACCTGCCCCGGGCCACGTACCCGGTCCGCGCCGGCGCGCACACGAACAGCGCCTTCGCCCTCGCGCTCGCGCTGGAGTACGCCGCCGTGAAGGGCGATGAGCGGCTCGCGCGGCGCTGCGCCGAGTCCGCGCGGGCGTGGTACGGCCGCGACGCGGACTGCCAGGCGTGGGAGCCCTCGCAGGACGATTTCCTCTCGCCCGCCCTCATGGAGGCCGAGTGCATGCGCCGGGTCCTGTCCGGACCGGAGTTCCGCGGCTGGTTCGCGCGGTTCCTCCCGCGCGCGGCGGACGGCGAGCCCGCGACCCTGTTCGCGCCGGCGACGGTCAGCGACCGCAGCGACGGCAAGATCGCCCACCTCGACGGGTTGAACCTGAGCCGCGCCTTCTGCTGGCGCTCGCTCGCCGCGGCCCTGCCCGAAGGGGATCCGGTCCGCGCCCGCGCCTTCGACGCGGCCGAGCGGCACCTCGACACCAGCCTGCCGCACGTGGCCGGCGATTACATGGGCGAGCACTGGCTGGCGAGCTTCGCCCTCCTCGCGCTGGGCGCCGGGGCGGAGTGACGGGCACCAGGGGTGCGCTGCGCGGCGCCTGCTTCGCGCCGCAGCGTCTAGATCGTGGAGCGGGAGACGGGATTTGAACCCGCGACGTCAACCTTGGCAAGGTTGCACTCTACCACTGAGTTACTCCCGCAAACGTCGGGTACAGAAACAGAGGGAGCTGGAGAGCACCCTCATCGGAGCCGCTCGGAGTAGATCCTGAGCTGCGCCGAGCCACCGCCGAAGGGCTGCTCCGTCGAGGCGGCGGAGGAGTATCAACCGGCGTCGCCGTAGTCAAGCGCCGAGGTGCACGATCCTGGAGGGATCGTGCGTGCCGGACGGCACGAGCTCGCCCGGCCGGCCCGGGTCCCGGCGAGCCCCCTGCCCGGGAGGCGCGGCGCGCGGGGGCAGCGCCCTGCGTTCCGCCACGACGCCGCGGCCGAGGCGCGCGGTCACGGCCTTCGAGGCGGTGATGGCGCAGGCGCTCGAGCCCGGCGGCACGATCACCCGCGAGCACGGCGTCGGCACGCTCAAGCGCGGCCTCCTCACGCGCCAGCTCGGCGCGGCGTCGCTCGCGCTGCACCACCGCATCAAGGACGCCTTCGACCCGGACGGCATCCTCAACCCTGGGAAGGTGATCGCGCCGCGCCCGGGCGCGAGGCCTCCCGCCGATCGCGGGTGAACGCGGGGCGGCGCCGCGCGCGGGGCCTCACGGAGAGGTGCAACTACGCCTGCGATCCGTCCGGGATGCAGCCGCGGGCCGGAGAGCAAGATCCCGGCTCGCCCGATGCGAATGAAAATACGCGGCTCGCTCGTCGATTGCGGTGAGGCCGATCGCGGAGATCGCCTCCGCGCAGGAGTGAGCGAGGGACCCGATGATATGCCAGCAAGAGAGTCCGCCCGTATCTGCGGAGCAGTCCTGTTCGACCACGACGCGCAGGCTTTGGTCTCGGAAGTCGAGGAAATGTCCTTCCGAGACAGAATGCATATCAACGGGGCCGAGGGGCGCTCCGGTCGGCTCCGTCTGACCGGCGTGCTCTTACGAGCAGCAGCCGAACATGGTGCATGATGGCTGTCCTGCTCGTACCTCCGGCCCCAAACCCGTGCGGTGCCGGCATGAACAAGAAGAGCGATCGGCTGTTGCAGAAGGATCGTGACAATTGCGATGTTTACAAGGGGATTGGCAGCGACGAGCTCCGGCGATTCCGTGGCCTGGGGGCGATCCTCCACGCTGTCGTCCCGTTTGGCTCTACCGCCGTCGTCGCGGTGACGGCGCTCGTCACCCTTGGCGCCCAGGGCGGGCACGATGGCCCGATCGTGTGGCATTCGGCCATGCTCACCGTCGTCGCTTTGGCAGGGATCCTCTTGACCCGCAGGCGGAGCGTCCATGTCCACGCAGGTAAGCAGAGAGGCCATGGCGCGGCCGAGCCTGGATTTCCCCGAGCGAGCCCGAGAAAGGATCGAGCGCGTGCGGGAGCTCAGGGCCTGCCTCGCTGATCCCTCCGGAGCAGGCTGCCGGCGCGCTCGCGGCGGACGTCGTCGACGAGGCGTCGGAAGCTGGTCCCCTCGGCTTCCAGGTGCCGGCGCAAGGTCCGCTCCGTCGTGCCGAGGGCGCGGGCCGCGCGGGGGAGCGACGGGACACCGCCGTCGGCGCTCGACAGCTCGCGGAGAATCGCGTGCCAGCCGCGCGAGCGGCGGTGTCACGCGCGGGGGCTCACGGGGACGGCGGGCTCCACACGTAAGGCCTGGTGGTCGAGACGACGCGCAACCCCATCCGTTCCAGGATCGGACGGCTGTCCGGCGAGGCATCCACCTGCAGATAGCGCAGCCCGCGCTCTCGGGCCTGCGCGGCGCGCCGCGCGACGAGGCTTCGATAGATCCCGCGCCCGCGCCACGCCTGCAGCGTGCTGCCGCCCCACAGGCTCGCGAACTCGGTGCCTCGATGGAAGCGCGCCCAAGCGGCGCAGACGATCTGACCTTGCGCCTCCGCGACGTGGATGGATAGCCCCCTTGGATCGGCTTCTCGCTCCTGCCGCAGCTCGGTGACGAGCCAGTCCCAGTCCCCGCCCCAGACGGCGGACTGCAACGCGGCGATCCCGTCGAGCGGCTCGCCGTTGTCGAGACAGCGCACGGTGATCCCCGGGGGCGGCGCCGCGCCGGCGGTCGTCACGGCGACCTCGTCGACGGCCCCGATGAGCAGCGCCTCATCGTCCCCCGCCTCGAGCCCGGCGGCGCGCAGCCGCGCTCCGAGATCCGCGGGGCGGTCGTGGCCGAAGGTCTTCCACTCGAAGCGGCGCGCCAGCCCGGCGAAGTACGACACCTGCTCGGCGATGGCGCCGTCCGCGGTGTCCTCGTCCAGCTCGCTCCATTGCACGCCGCAGCCCCATGGCAGCTCCGGAGGCGACACCCACCGCACCACGCGGCCGTCGCGCTCGACGCGCCATGCCGGGCTGGGAGGCGGGAGATCCCGGCGCATCTGGGCATCGAAGCGCGCGAGGAGCTCGGTGGTGCTCACGGACGCCATGGTGGTCAGTCCGGCGGCAGCAGGTCGTACGCGATGAGCCATCGACATCGATCCTGCCATGTCGGAAGCCGAGGCGGCCAGCACCCCCGGCCTCGGCCGCAGGCGTGCCTCGGGCATGACCGGACGCCCGGACCAAGGCCTTCCTTGTTGACGCCGGCCCCGCGCCCGGTCATTGACAAACGTCAATGACGAATGTCAGTATGCAGATCGATCAGCTGGGAACGGACGATCTGCGCTGGAGCGGAGTCGGGTTCTCCGATAGATCTCGCGCGAAGGCGGCATCGGTTCATGACTCCTCGTCCGGTGAAGGCTGGCTCCACGGTGCGGGATCGCCAGCGCGAGGATACCCGGCAGCGCATCTACGAGGCGGCCATCGCCGTCTTCCGGCGCGACGGCTTCGCGACCGCCCGCATCGAGGATATCGCCCGGTCGGCGGGCGTCAGCCACGGTTCCTTTTACTTTCATTTCCCGACCAAGGACGACGTGCTCTTCCAGCACCACCGGGAGCTCGATCAGCGCGTCGTCGCCGCGCTCTCGGCGCTCCCCGCGGACGCGCCGCTGCGAGTGTTGCTGGACACGCTGTGCGCCGCGTTCAGCCTGGAGTGGGAGCGCGACAGCTTGCTCGTCCCGGATCTCGCCGCGGCGATGATCCGCAAGGGCATGGTGCGCACGCCCCCCGCGGAGATGAGCCCGGTCGGGCGCCTGCTCACCGAGCGGTTCCGCCTCGCGGCCGATCGCGGCGAGCTCGGCCGCGCGCTCCCGATGGAGTGGCTCTGCAGCATCCTGCTCGGTCAGCTGTTCACGACGACGATCGCGTGGCTCGCCGAGCCGGCGTTGCCGCTCGGCACGGCGCTCCAGCGGACCGCTGCGCTCTTTCTGACCGGCGCCTCGGCGAGCAGGTAGGCCGCCGGCGCGCCGCGAGGGGATTGGCCGCTCCTCTGCTGAGCCGGGGGCGCGCCGCGCGCCGCGCGCCGGCCGCGAGGTTGCGCCCCGCCGCGGGCCCCTGGTCGCGAGAGGTGTTTGCGGAGCGGCAGGGGCGAGAGGCGCCCAGGCAGGCAGCATTCCTTCGTGTCTTCATCACGCGTGGAAGAAGAGGAGATAATGACGATGATCAACAGGCCTTGGAGGTTCGTTCTCGCCTTGCTCGTTCCCATCATGGGCTGCGGCAGCGAGCCTGAGGGCACGAATCCGCTGGTCGAGGGCCCCACGGCGGGGCCGACGTTCCACAAGGACGTGGCGCCCATCCTGCAGAAGCGCTGCCAGGGCTGCCACTCGCCCGGCGAGATCGCGCCCTTCAGCCTGACCGAGTACGCGGACGTGAAGCAGGTCTCGAGCCGGATCGTGGCGGTGACGCAGGACCGGACGATGCCGCCCTGGGGCGCGATCGAGACGGACGAGTGCACGCCGCGGTTCGGCTGGAAGGACGACAGCAGGCTCTCCGACGCGGAGCTCGCGACGCTCGAGGCCTGGCATGCCGCCGGCGCCCCCGAGGGCGACCCCGCGTACGCGCCCCCGGCGCTCGACGCGTCGGGGATCCATGGCCTCGAGGGCGTCAGCGCCACCATCGAGCCCGCGAGGCCGTACGTGACGGGCGGCGACGAGGACCAGTTCCGCTGCTTCGTGATGGATCCGAAGCTCACGGAGGACACGTTCGTGAACGGCATGAACGTGGTCCCGGGGAACTCGAAGGTCGTCCACCACGTGGTGGTCTTCACCGACCCGCACGCGGAGAGCGACGCCATGGCCGACGCCGACGGCGGCTACGAGTGTTTTGGCAGCGCCGGTGTCCAGGACAGCCAGGTCCTCGGCGTGTGGGTGCCCGGCGGGCGTCCGACCGAGTTCCCGTCCAACGCCGGCTTCCTCGTCCGCGCGGGCTCGAGGCTGGTGATGCAGGTCCATTACCACCCGGCGGGCGCCGCTGCCGAGCCGGACGCGACAAAGATCCAGCTGCGGTTCCTCCCGGAGCCCCCGGAGTACAGGGTCGTCTTCGTGGCGTTCGGCAACTTCCGCTCGCAATTCCCGAACGGCGATGGCCTCCAGCCGGGGCCCAACGACAGGGAAGGGGTCGAGTTCTTCGTCCCGGCGGGGACCAAGGATCACACCGAGGTCATGAAGATGACGCTCCCCGAGACGTTCATGGGGGAGTCGCTGGTGGATGGCATCCGGCTCTACAGCGCGATGACCCACATGCACTATGTCGGGACCGACATGAAGGTCGACGTCGAGCGCCCGAGCCCGCAGGGCGGCGATCCGGCCGAGGAGTGCGTGGTCCAGACGCCGAAGTGGGACTTCAACTGGCAGCAGACGTACACCATCGACGCGCCGATCGAGGAGCTCCCCGTCCTGAAGACCGGCGATGTCATGAGCTTGCGTTGCCTCTACGACAACACGATGGACAACCCCTTCGTGCGGAGGGCGCTCAAGGAGGAGAACCTCACCGCGCCGAGGGATATCGTCCTCGGTGAGAGCTCGCTCGACGAGATGTGCATCGGGCTCTTCAACGGGTTCGTCAAGAACTGACGGGCGAATCGGACGACTGACTGAGCAGCAGGAGACGGGCAGCAGCATCGACGGTCCGGCTCTGGAGCTCGCGCCTGCTGGACACGAGATCCACGCTCAGTCGTACCGGAACCTCTGGTACCAGCACACCAGCCAGAAGACGAGCATCGCTCCCAACACCGTCACGCGCACGCCAGTGAGCCAAAACCTGGGGTGCAGCGCGATGGGCAGCGCGCCGGCCGCGAGGATCGCCGCGAGTTGCCCGAGATGGCGGCGTCGGAGATCGGCGAAGCCTCGCGGGTGACGCAATCGCAGGGGAGCCCCACCGAGGCGCACGACGTGCTCGCCGTGCTCGAGGCCCGCAGGCTGGAGGTCCCCGCCGTCGTGCGGGAGCGCATCCTCGTGAGCACCGACCTTGCCGAGCTGGACCGCTGGCTCCGCAAAGCCGCGGTCGTCATCGACGCCCGGGAGCTTCTCGCCACGAACGGCTCCTGACCGAACGCCGCGGTTCGGCCTGCCCGCAGCCTGCTTCGCCTCATCGCCCCGGAGAGCCCTCTCGTGGAACCCCGTGCCCGACCGGGAGCGGGCGACGACGGCCATCGGCTTCATTCACCAGCTCTACACCATCGACAAGGCGACCAAGGAACTGCCTCCGAGCCGTCGAACGGAGCAGCGTCGGAAGGCCGCCGAGCCCGTGCTCGATGCGTTCCGCGGGTGGCTGCAGGCGCAGGACCTGCTCGTGCTGCCGAAGAGCCCCATCGCCATCGCCGTCGGCTACGCGCTGAACCAGTGGACCGCGCTCACCCGCTTCCTCGACGATGGTCGGCTCCGTCCGGACAACAACCGGAGCGAGCTCGAGCTTCGCAGAGAGGCGATGGGGGGGTCATTGTGCGTCACTCCTTCAAGTGGTCGTAATCGTTCGCCTTTTGCTACCGCGCACTTCTCGACACGGGCGCCGGTAGAGCACGCGACGGCGGCTTAACGCTTCCAGAACTGCGGGCGAGCGTAGGTCGTCGAACATGATCTGCCAGGGCGCATCTTTGACAACTTGGTGTGCCGGGAGAGTTCCCTGTCGGATCAGCTTGCGGATGACATGGTCGGTCACCTTGAGCACGCGGGCCGCCTCATGCATCGTAAGGCATCGACCGTCCTTGTGCGCCGATTGGTAGGCGGCGATGCCCGCCGTCCTTCGGTAGGATTGGACGTTACGGGCATTCCAGAAATTGTTCTGGCCCGTCCGCAGGCCCATCCGGTTGAGGGTTGCGGCGATGTGCTCGTCGGACCAGCGGGTGGCCATGGAGCGGATCACTTGATCGGCTTGCTCGGGAGCACGTCGGTTGTGCTCTCCTGGCGCTGGCTTGCGGACGCGCAGTTCCGAGTGCTGCCCACCGCGCCAGTGAATGAGCAGCACGACCTCGCGCGTAGCTTCATCGACATCGGCGACGATCTCCTCGATCAGCGCGTGCACGAGTCGCTGCTTCATGGCCATCGTCGTCGTTGGCGCGTTCCACGCCGCCGTCAGGTCGCCAGCGAGTCGAAGCAGCGTCGCACGATCAGGCACCGCGCCTGGCTCGGTCACGTCCGCGGCCAAGCGGGCATCACAGTCGTGCAGGTGCGCAAGAGCAGTATTCCACCGCGCCTCAAGCTCCGCGGCAACAAGCCGATTGTCCGGATCGACCGCCTCGTAGCGGCGAGCGGCCAAGCGCACCTCATACGCGGCTTGTTGTCGTTCCAGCTCCAACGCACGCCTCCGCTCGCTCATGCCCTGCCTCGCTCGCTGCTCTGCCTGGATGGCAGCATCGATCGCCAGGGGTTCTACCGCGGCCAAGAGCTCGCGACCAACGGCAAGATCAGGCCTCGGAGCACCAAAGGTGATGCATGGTTGGAGGCCATGCATCGTATGACCGACGCGACAGGCGTACCGCGCCACGCCGGGGCTGCGGCCTACATAGGTTACTCCCAGCATGCGGCCGCACCGGCGGCACCGTAAGAGCCCCGAGAGCAAGGCGCGGCCACCGCGGCCTGATTTGGCGCCCCCAGCGGCCTTGCGAAAGGCGTTTCTGGCGAGGCACTGCTGATTTTGCTCGAATCTGGCCCACGTGATGTAGCCGCGATGGTGTTCCCGCAGCAGCACGGTCCATTTGTCCATGGGGCGCTCGTGGCCGTAGGTCGTATGCAGTCTTCCATCGACCAGGCGGGTTCGATGCTCGGACTTGCCATAGACGTAAGCACCGGCGTAGAACGGGCTTTGTAATATGGCGATGATGTTGCGGTATGCCGGCGCCCTCCACTCCACGCGGCCCGGTCGCTTGGGGTCCTCGGGGCGCGGAAAGAGTATATGATCACGGCACATCGCGAGTAGCACCTGCCTCGCACTGCCCAACCGAGAAAAGAAGCGGAATACCGTCCGGACAGCCTCCTGGACGCGGCGGTCCGGATCCAGGTCCAGTCCCGTCTCCTTCGACCAGACGTACCCGACCGGCGCCGCGACGCGGAGCTCGCCTCGACGTGCCTTCGAAACAGCTCCTTCGACCAAGCGCTGGCGCATCACCGTGAGCTCGAACTCGCTCATGGTGCCCTTGAGCCCAAGCAGCAGTCGATCGTCGGGATGGCTCGGATCGTACACGCCCTCGGCGTCGATCACCCGGGACCCCACAAGGCCGCAAAGCTCGAGAAGATGGTGCCAGTCGCGCCCATTGCGAGCCAGGCGGGACGCTTCCAGGCAGAAGATAGCTCCAACGCCTCCTTCGCATACCTGGGCCACCAGTGCCTGAAATCCAGGCCGTTCGGTCGTACCGCTGGCGGAGCGACCGAGGTCCGTATCAATAGTGACTACATCGCGAAACCCGTACGAACGGGCCAGCTCAGCGAGATCGTACTGCCGACGCAGGCTCTCTTGGTTGTCGTGCACCTGCACGCCGGTCGACTGCCGCACGTAGACGACGGCTCGGCGCTCTACCACGCTCTGCGGAAGGTCACTTGGCTTCATCGCTTACCTCCTGCGCCTTGCGGCGCATGCTGCCGGCCGCGCTGAGGAGGATTTCTGCGAGAATTTCGACGCTCTCGGCGGAAGCCTCGGGCGGCAGGCATGGTCGCTGGCTCGGCGGCGGCGTCGTTGTCGATGGCGGCAGCGGCGCTTGGATCGGCTTCATGGTTCCCCTCCTGGTCATCGGTCGAACCATGGTCGGGTGCTGGGGGAGCGCAGCGGAAACGGAGGTCGTCGAGCAGGCCGCGGAGGTCTATCAACGCTTGAACATTGGGCCGAGCGGCGCCGATGCTCATCCGCGCGCATGCGACGCGGTCGAGCATCCAAGCAGGCAGGACTTCCCGCGTACCGTCACCCATCTCGCAGACGGCGACGAGCTCGCCTTGGCGGTGCTCACGGTAGGACACCTGAACCCGCTCGCCATACGCCGGGTGCCAACGGTAGTGCACCACGCAGCGCAGGTCGACATGGGCAGAATGATCGGGTCTTCGCTGTTGCGAGGAAGGCATGGCTGTTCTTCGGCAGCGACGACCACGCCTCCGCCGCCGCCAACCTCTTCTCGCTGGTCGCGAGCTGCAAGCTCCACCACCTCGACCCCGAGGCCTACCTCGCCGACGTCATCCGCGTGATGCCCTACTGGCCGCGTGAGCGCTACCTCGAGCTCGCCCCCCGATACTGGGCGCGCACCCGCGCTCGCCTCGTCGCCGAAGAGATGAAGCTGCCCCTCGGGCCGATCACCGTCCCGCCCCCGTTTCCCGCGGAAGAGCAGCGCGCGACGAGCTGACCGGGCCGGTTCCATCGCGCCCATCCTGCACCAGCTGACCGACGTTGGGGGCTACGGCGCTTCGCGCAGCGCTTACGAAGCCGACCCTCGTGGACGCTGCCACCGGCGGCGTCACCCAGGTCGAGCTGTTCGTCGCCGTGCTGGGCGCCTCCAGCTACACGTATGCCGAGGCGACGCGCAGCCAGAGAGGACCCGACTGGATCGGAAGCCACTGCCGCGCGTTCGCGTTCTTCGGCGGTGTCACGCGCGCCGTCGTGTGCGACCAGCTCAAGAGCGGCGTCACGCGCGCCTGCCGGTACGAGCCGCAGGTACAGCGGACGTACGAGGAGATGGCCGCGCACTACGGCACGACGGTGCTGCCCGCGCGACCGAAGCATCCGCGCGACAAGGCCAAGGTCGAGGTCGCCGTGCAGGTCGTCGAGCGGTGGATTCTTGCCCGTATTCGCAACGAGGTGTTTCACTCGCTCGCAGCGCTTAACGCGCGCATCACCGAGCTGCTGGTCGACATCAACAGCCGTGTGATGAAGCGCTACGGGGAGAGCCGGAGAGAGCTCTTCGAGAAGCTCGAGAGGCCAGCGCTCGCCGCCCTGCCTGCTGAGGCTTTCGAGTACGCCGAGTGGAAGAAGGCGCGTGTCAACATCGACTACCACGTGGTCTTCGATGACCACTTCTACTCGGTGCCGTATGCGCACGTGCACCAGGAGGTCTGGATCAGGGCGACGGTCGCGACGGTCGAGGTCCTGCTGCACAGCCGCCGGATCGCGTCGCACCCCCGCTCGCGAGCGCGCGGCAAGCACTCGACCCTGCGTGAGCACATGCCGAGCGCCCACCGGGCGCACGCAGAGTGGACGCCCTCGCGCCTGCTGGCGTGGGCCGAGAAGATCGGCCCGGCAACCCGGCAGCTCTGCGCGGCGATCCTGGCCGAGCGGCCCCACCCCGAACAGGGCTTCCGCTCCTGCCTGGGCCTGCTGCGCCTCGGCAAGCGCTACGGCCAGGAGCGGCTGGAGGCCGCCTGCGAGCGCGCCGGGCGCGTCCGCGCCCGATCCTACCGGCACATCGAGTCGATCCTGAAGAACGGGCTCGATCGCGTGCCGCTTGCTCATGATGACGGGGCCCCCGTCGCCCCCCAACCCATCGACCACGAGAACATCCGTGGCCGTGACTACTACCTCAACTGATGGAGAACGACGTGTTGACCGAACCCACGCTCGAGAAGCTCAAGAGCCTTCACCTCTACGTCATGGCGAACACCTGGGTGGCGCAGCGGACTGACGCCGCGATGGCCGAGCTCGACTTCGACGGCCGCTTTGCGCTGCTCGTCGACGCCGAGCACATGGCCCGTGACAACAAGCGGATCGGGCGGCTCTTGCGCGAGGCGAAGCTGCGGATCCCGAGCGCGTGCCTCGAGGACATCGACTACGCGCCGAAGCGGGAGCTCGATCGGGCACAGATCCGCCAGCTCTCGTCGGGTCGCTGGATCGTCGACCACGCCAACGTGCTCATCACCGGGATGACGGGCGTGGGCAAGAGCTACCTGGGCTGCGCGCTGGCGCATCAGGCGTGCCGCGCTGGCTTCCGCGCGCTCTACCGTCGCGTGCCGCGCCTGCTGGAGGAACTCGCCCTGGCGCACGCCGACGGGACGTACACGCGCCTGCTGGGGCGGCTGGCGAAGATCGACGTGCTCGTGCTCGACGACTGGGGGCTCGCCCCGCTCAAGGACCAGGAGCGCCGCGACTTGCTCGAGGTCTTCGAGGACCGCCACGGCCTGCGGTCGACGGTCATCACCAGCCAGATCCCTGTCGGAAAGTGGCACGATCATCTCGGAGATCCGACAATCGCCGACGCCGTGCTCGACCGCATCGTCCACAACGCGCACCGCATCACGCTGAAGGGCCCCTCGCGCCGCAAGGGCAAGGAGACCACCGAGACCTGAACCCTAGACCCCGACGGACCAGCGTCGCTTCGCTCCGAGGGCGATCACGATGCGCGATCGCGGTGATCACGATGGCGTGATCTGCGTGATCACGATGGGCGGTCTCCGCAACCGGCGCCGCGCGGACGGTCACGATGCCCTTGGCCGGGCGCTTACGCAGCAGCGACAAGGAGGTCGAGCCGTCCGGCGCGTAAGCGGCCTAACGCCCTGGGCTTCTGCCCCGGGCGGGCGAAGCCTGTCCGTCGGCGAGCAAGCCCTTGTTGGGCGGCATAGGTACACACGCGCCACGACTGCGAGCTTTGGTGCTCGACCACGACCCCATGAGTCAGGCCTTCAGGTTACCCGGGAACGGTTGTGGGGGAGGCTCACGTCGTGAACGCTGCCCACTTGTTGCGAACAGCGAGCCACAGGCCGGCGGCAAGGACCACACTACCCAGACCTCCCAGAGGCTGCACAATGGCCATCTGGTAGAACAGATTCGCGAGGGCCAAGATGATGTAGCCGGTGACGCCAATGGCTTTCCAGCGCCATGCGAGAACGACGCAGAGCAAAGAGGCGACGGCATGCACGGCGTTGAACCAGGGAGTGGGGCCGTCGCCTCGTGTGATCATGTAGCACGCAAACAGCCGGGCCGCTTCGCCGAAGGCCATGAAGATCATCCACGCGGTCAGGAACGGTCCTCGTGTGGGCGAGTCGCTTGGAACGTGGCGTCTATTCATGGGCTTGGTCATGACGTCTCCGAACGTAGGGCACAGGCAGGGCGGCCTGCTAGCAAGAAGTGGGGTCCCGGTCGGCCTGGATGTCGAGGGCCCATGCTGCGAGGCGCCCTTGATCTCCTGGAACAGGTCGATTCGTGCGAACGCCATGGCGAGTGGCAGTGTTGGCGCAGCGATGGCGACGACAGCGGCTCTGTCACTGAGGACGAGTCCAGTAACCAAGCTCGATAGCAGCGCTATTCCAAATGTAATACATGTCAGGGTCGCCAGGCGCGATGGTTTCCGCTGAGGCGTTCTGTGGAGGGTACGGGCGGCGTCGTCATGCTTGGAGTCCAGAACGTTGGCGAAAATTGACAACGAGACGACCCTTCCGTTGGCGTCGCAGCAACTGCCGCCGAGTCTTCTACTCGCGCGGCCGGGCACCGCATTCAGAGCGGTCTCTCTGGTCCTCGCTGCCGCTCGCGCTACCCCCATGGCCACCCCATCCTGCAAGGCCAGCGGAGATACCGTCCCGTGTCAAGACGGGGCATGCGCTCGGCAGGGTGCCGCCGGCAGGGTGGGGGGAGGCAGGCCGGCCGGGCAGGGGACGCACCTGCGCACACATCTCCGCAGCGTCGCGTCCGTTCGCTTGGTTCCGGGCTGCGCCAGCACGGACCCGGGGTTGGTCCCGCGGGCCTGGTGTCAGTTGCTCGCCCGCCGTGGAGCTCCGTGGAGCCTCGTACCCTGGCGTCACCCGCGGCGCCCGCTCCCGGTGGTCACGCTCACGCCGGCCCCGCCCCAAATCCAGCGTCGCCGAAATTTATCAGGTCACACGCAGGTCACACAAAAGCAAGAAGACACGGCTCTCGCCGTGTCTTCTTGGTGGAGGCGCCGGGAATCGAACCCGGGTCCGCAAGGCATCCAGTCTACCTTCGTTCACGTGCGTAGTCGCCATGCGCCGGCGACGGCGTTCGTAGATTCGGCTACGACCTATCCCTCACTGAATCTCGGCCGCGTTATCGAGGGCACCCTCACGCAGCCCAGCCCTGTGGTTGACACCCTTGGAGTACTAGGACGACCTCCTCCTCAGATGGCTTAGCGGTTCTTAGGCCGCGACAGCGTATGCGTTGTCGTTCGCACTTGTAACGTCCCGCTTGATAGGCGGAGCAGGAGCCGCCAGCACGCAGACAGACCTTCAGTCCCCACGTCGAAGCCGATCGCCCCCTCGTGGTTCGTTCAGACGGACCGAATATTGCTAGGAACTGCGCTGCCGTCAACCCCTCCGTGTCAGATCGCTCTGCCGCTGAGCGCGCCGTGCATGGGCCGTCGGTCCGCGGTCTCGGGTTGCCCGGGTCGATCCGCCTCTTCCGGGCATTCTCTCTTCCGCCTGCCCCCGGCGCCGTCCCTCACGCATCGGTCCGCTTCCGCGGCTCCGCCGTGCTTGCGCTGCGCTCGCTCCGCTGCGCCCTGCCGCGTCTGCTCCCGCGCTTGCACCTGCTCGCGCTCGCGCCTGCCCCGGCGCTCGCGCCTGCCCCGGCGCTCGCGCCGCTTCCCTCGCTCGCGCCGCTTCCCTCGCTCGCGCCGCTTCCCCCTCGCGCCGCCCCCGCCGCCTCCCTCCGCCTCCCTCCGCCTCCCCTCGCCCCCGCCGCCCCGCTTCCTGCCGCCTCCGCCCGCTCGCCAGCCGCTCTCGACGGCTCCCCCTGGCTCGGCTAAGAAGCCCGCGAAAAGGAAAAGGAGACGGGCAGCTTATGACGAGGATGGTCCACTGCGTGAAGCTCGGCCGCGAGGCAGAGGGGCTGGAGAAGCCGCCGCTCAAGGGCGAGCTGGGCAAGCGGATTTACGACAACGTCTCGAAGGAGGCGTGGCGGATGTGGCTGGAGCACTCGAAGATGCTGATCAACGAGTACCGCCTCGATCTCATCTCCGAGGCTGGCCAGCGGATCTGGATGACCGAGCTCGACAAGTACTTCTTCAGCGCCGGGAACGAGGCCGCGCAGCTCCCGCCCGACTACGTGGCCCCCAAGGACAAGCCGGAGTAGCCGCTCTCCGTCGGCCCTGCCGCCGGCGGCGCTCCCGTCCACCTGCCGGCTGCGGTCGTGCCGCCCACCTGTCCGGCTTCGCACCTCCCCAACCAGCTGCGCCCGGCCCACCGGCGTCCTCCACCCCTGCGGATGCGCCCGCCACTCATAGGCCCCCCGGGCCTCCCGGCCCCCCCGGCCCCCCCCAGCCCCCCCCAGCCCCCCCCAGCCCCCCCGCCTCACCCCCTCACTTCAGCGCCCCCGGCGCCGGCAGCGCCCCCCCGCCGCGCACGTACTCGATCAGCGCCGCGCTCATCTGCTTGTCGACCTTCTCGCACTTCGCGCTGACCGCCCCCATCGTCGCGCCCTTGCACTCCCTCCGCCGCTCGGCGACGATCTTGCCCACCTTCTCGTCGGCCTGGAACGCCTCGCGCGTCTTGTCATCCAGGCTCTTCCACGGGATCGGCGCGAACTTCGGCTTCGGCGGCACGTGCTGCCGGACCTCCTCCGTCATCAGCGACGCGCACGTCCCGTCCCAGCGCAGCACGTCGTAGCCGCCCCCGGCGCCGCTCACGACCATGCCCCCCGTGTCCGGCACCCGGTGATAGAGGATCAGCACCTCCTCATCGAACAGCAGCTTGTCGTTCGAGGACGACCCGCCGGACGCGTTCCACGCCTCGGTGTCGCGCGTGAGGTACCCGCGCGTGAACGGCGACCCCTTGGCGAACAGGCTGAGCGCCACGTCCGGATAGAACCCGCTGCAGAGCCGCTTCACGAACGCCGCCGGCGGCAAACACACGTCGCCCTTCTGCTCGCACGTCGTCGGGATCTGCCTCGACGCATCCGCCGCCGCGTCCTCCTCCTTCTTCTTCCCGTCCCCGTCCTCCGCCGCCTCGCCGCCCGACGCCGCCGCCGGCGCCTCCTCGGCCTCCGCAGGCTCCGGCGCCGACGGAGGAGGCGCCGCGCCGCCACAAGCGACCAGGGAACCCATCAAAACAAGCACAAAAGAGCTCTGGACAGATCGCATGGCCCACGAACCTACCGGAGCCCGCACGCCCCTCCGCATGGAAAAACAACAACAGCCCGCGACGCAATGCGCCAGCACGACCGCGCAACCCCGTGGCGCAATGCAGGAGATCCACCCCACCGTTCACAACGCAATGCGCTAACCGTCTCGACGGTCCCCCGCGACCGCCGTGATGGTTCAGTTTTCCGACAGCACTTGACATCAGCTGCCCATCAGCAGAGTCTGAGCTGATTCCGGCAGGAGGTGGTCGTGCTGGATCTTTCTTCGTCCGCATTGTCATCATCGCGTGTTGGCGGTTCGCGTAAGTGGAAGTCTCACATGGACGCTCGTTCGAGGGGACGACGGGTGTCCGCTGGTCTCGCCGGGTGTGCGATATTCGCCTCCTGGGCGCTCCTCGCCGGCTGCGGCGCGGCGGAGGAGCAGCTCGAACCGTGGGACACCGGCGAGGTGATCACGGGGGCAGGCGGCGGCTCCGCCTCGGGCGGCTGGGAGGGCGCCGCGGACGGCCCGGCCGGGACGGGGGGCGGCTGGCCGTCGTCCGCGAAGCTCGGGCCGCCGTATCCCATCGTGCTCGCCCACGGCTTCTTCGGATTCGAGGACTTCGCGGGCGCCGGATACGTCAGCTACTTCTACAACGTCAAGCAGACCCTCGCCGAGGGCGGCGAGGCGGTGTTCACGCCCTCCGTCGATCCGTTCAACAGCTCCGAATACCGCGGCGCCCAGCTGACCGCGCGGATCGAGCAGATCCTCGCCGAGACGGGCCACGAGAAGGTGAATATCATCGCCCACTCGCAAGGCGGCCTCGACGCCCGCGTCGTCGCGCACGATCGGCCCGATCTCGTCGCCTCCGTCGTGACCGTCGCCACGCCGCACTTCGGGTCGAAGATCGCCGACATCGCGCTCCAGCTCGTCGCCGACGAGCGCCTCCAGGACGTCCTCGACGACCTGCTCAACGCGATCGGGGCGCCGCTCTACGACCAGATCGGCGAGGAGACGAGCGTGTTCGCGTCGCTCGAGCAGTTCTCGACGCCCGGCATCGAGGAGTTCAACGCGAAATACACCGACTCTCCCGGGGTGTTCTACGCCTCCTTCGGCGGCAGGACCGACCGCGCGCGCGGCGGCCGCGATTGCACGACGCTCGCCCCGGTGCCCTTCGTCGCGCAGTTCGACGAAGGCCTCGATCCGGTGCACCCGCTGCTCTCGCTGACAGAGACCATCCTCGACGGCGGCTTCGGGGAGTCGATCCCGAACGACGGCCTGGTGCGCGCGCGCGACGCGCGCTGGGGCAGCTTCTGGGGCTGTCTCCCCGCCGACCATTTCGACGAGATCGGCCAGCTCTTCGGGCAGAGCCCGGGCGAGGGGAACACCTGGCTCTATATCGACTTCTACCGCGCCGTGATCGAGCGGCTCCGCCAAGAAGGCTTCTGACCGCCGTCGAAAACCGCCCCGAGCGGCGCCCTGTCCAGTACCATGCCCGGCCGATGGTCAAGGCGCTGCTCACCTCGTCGCTCCCGCTGCTCGCCCTGCTCAGCGCGGCCTGCAGCAGCGACGTGCGCCGGTTCCCCCTGCGCGATCCGGTCTGGCGCGACGCCGATCTGAGCCCCGTCTCGCTGCCCTGCCGGCCCGATCCCGAGGCGCCCAAAGACGATCCGCGGCACCGCCTCTGCACGCCGGAGCCGTACGAGTCGTCGTTCGCGTGGGACGCCGCCGACAACCTCGTCTTCCGGCCGGTGACGCGGTTCTTCGCCGTGGATCCGGGCGGGGAGGCGGTCAACGTCAACAGCGTCGACGAGGTGCCGGACTCGAGCTGGTTCACGAACCGGATCGGGAAGCGGCCGCTCTCCGTCGAGGAGCTCGTGAGCGGGCCGTGCGGCGACAAGACGCTCGACCCCGAGGCGCCGGACGGGTCCTGGGTCATCGACATGGGCAAGCCGAACGGCGCCAACCCCGGCTTCCGGATCAAGGTCGAGGGGATCGGCAAGTTCATGCTCAAGGCCGATCCCGCGGAGCAGCCCGAGCGGGCGACCGGCGCCACCGCGATCGCGGCGCGCCTCTACCACGCGGCCGGCTACTGGGCGCCGTGCGACTCCGTGGTCTACCTGAAGCCGTCGGTCCTGAAGCTCTCGCCCGGGCTCACCGTGACCGACAACAGCGGCACCTCCAGGCCGTTCGATCAGGCGGCGCTCGACCGCGTGCTCGCCAAGGCCGCGAAGCGGGGGGACCGGGTCCGCATGGTCGCCTCGCGCTGGCTGCCGGGCCGCGCCCTCGGGCCGTTCAAGTACGACGGGACCCGGGAGGACGACCCGAACGACGTCATCCCGCACGAGGACCGGCGCGACCTGCGCGGCGGGCGCCTGCTCGCGGCGTGGCTCAACCACTTCGACTCGCGCGAGCAGAACTCGATGGATGTCTGGCTCTCCGAGGACGAGGACGACAAGGACGCATCGCCCGGCCACGTGCGGCACTACTACATCGATCTCGGCGACTGCTTCGGCAGCGAGTGGGACTGGGAGGGCATCTCGAAGCGCCTCGGCCACGCCTACTACTTCGACGCCGAGTACGTGCTCCTCGACTTCATCACGCTCGGCATCCCCGAGCGGCCGTGGGACCGGGCGACCCGCGACCCGCAGGGCGACATCTTCGGCTTCTTCAACGCCCGCGACTTCCGGCCGGAGGGCTGGCGGGGCGGCTACCCCAACCCGGCCTTCGGGCGCATGACCGAGCTCGACGGCGCCTGGGCCGCGCGCACGCTCGCGCGCTTCACGCCGGAGCTCGTCGAGGCCGCGGTGCGGGTCGGGGATTTCACCGCCCCGCGGCACACCGCGTGGCTGATCGACAAGCTCCTCCAGCGAAAGCAGGCGATCATGGCGCGGTACCTCACGCGCCTGTCGCCGATCGCCGACGTGGCCGTGGCCTCGCCGGCGGAGCTGTGCGGCGTCGACCTGGCGCGGCGCACCGGCGTCGCGCGGGCGCAAGATCTCCGCTACGGGGCCGCGATGTACGCCGGCGAGGCGCTCGCCCTGCGCGCGCGGCCGGTCGTGCGCCCCTCGCCGGACGGCCGCGTGTGCCTCTCGCTCCCGCACATCGCCGCTCAGGGCGGCGCGCCCGACGACGCGCCCTCGCGCTACGCGATCGTCGACATCCTCAACGGGCAGGCGCCCGGCCCGCTGCGCGCCCACCTCTACGACCTCGGCCCGCGCCGCGGCTACAAGCTCGTCGGCATCGAGCGACCGGACGATCCAACCGCGCCCGACTGAGCCTCTGAGCCCCGCCGCTCGCTTAAAAACCGCGGCTGGCGCCGACCATCAATCGCAGCTCTTGCAGGCCGGCCCCCTGCTCGAAGGTCTCGGTCGCCGAGCCGATCAGGAAATCGAAGGAGTGGTCGCGCGAGCTGCTCGTGCGCAGGCCGAGCACGAACGACATGCGCAGCAGGTCGAGCTCGAAGTCGCGGAGGTGCTCGCTGAACACGTTGCCGGCGGCGACCTGCACCGTGCCGTCGAGGAACGCCCAGATCGGGTATCGGTACTCGAGCGTCGCCGCGGCGGCGCTCCGCCCGCGGAGGCGCCCTTCGCGGAAGCCGTGCATCGGCGCGCCGCCGCCGAGCTCGACGAGCTCGGTGAAGGGGACCTCGGCGGTGCCGAGCGGGTCGGCGAAGGCCGCCGAGAGGACGAGGCTCACGATGCGATCGTGCCCGGTGAGATCGACGAACCCGCCCAGCGTGCCGCCGTAGCGGAGCCACCGGCTCTGCAGCGGCCGCTCCAGGTCGGCGGCGTGCTCGCCGGAGAGCTCCAGCCGGACGCCGTGGCCCCGCTCGGGGCGCGGCCGCCGCGAGTCGAGCGCGGCCCGGGCCCCGATGCGATACGCCGTGTACCCCGTGTCGAACGCGGGAGGCAGCGGATAACGGCCGTTCGCGACCCGCCAGCCGACCGTCGGCTCGCAGCAGATGTCGTCGAAATCGACGGTCTTCGCGCCGGTGTACGCCTCGACGAAGCTGAACGCGTCGAAATCGACGTGGACCGTCGCGCTCCCCTGGATGCTGTGGGCGGCGTAGCGGGCCCAGTCGCGCCCCAGGGACCTCGGGCCGATCCCCGCGAACAGCCAGTCAGGCCGGGTGTCCGCCTCGCCGCGGAGCTTCAGGTACGCGCGCCCGTCGAGCGGGATGCGATCGGCGATCGTGAGCCGCAGCCAGTCGATGCCGCCCGTCGCCGCGTGCACGCGGAGCTCGTTGCCCGGGAAGAACAGGTCGTCGTAGAAGATGTAGACGCCGACGCTCGCGCGAAAGCCGAAGTCGAAGAGCGCCGTCGGGATGATGCCAATCGTGTCGTTGGGCCCGAAGGTGAAGATGTCCTTGAGCTCCTCGATCCACTCGCCCTGCTCCGCCGCGACCGTGAGGTAGCCGAGCGGCCGCCGGACCAGGTACTCGCTGGCGAGGTAGGCGGGGAAGAGCAGGACGCGCGGCACCCAGAGGAGCGCGTCGCCGACGCTCGCCCCCTCGTCCGGGCGACCATCGTAGTCCGGCAGGGGGCGCCTCGCGCTGGGCGCCTGCGGCGCCGCGACGGGAGGCCGCGCCGCCGCAGCCGCCGCGCGGGGCGCTGGCGGAGCCCCCGGGGCCGGCTGTGGCGCCGCCGCCGCGGGCGCCGCGGCCCCCGCCTGCGGTGCGGCCCCCGCCTGCGTCGCGGCCGCCCCAGCCTGCGTCGCGGCCGCCCCACTCTGCTGCGTCGCGGCCCTGGCCTGCGGCGCCGGCTCAGCCGCCCCCGCCTGCGGCGCGGCCAGCGCCTCGGCGCCCAGCGACAGCACTGCGCAGCTCGCGAGCGCGGCCGTGCGCCGCCGGAGGCCCGTGCCGATCGCGCGCGTCCATCCCTTCTCGTCAGTGCCCAATCCGCCTCGTCTCTCGCACGTCGCCGCGCGGGAGCCTAGCCGAGTTCCCGACCGCCGAGACGTTTGTCCGCGCGCCGCGCCCTCTGTCCAACGCCCTGTACGGTGCTTCACACGCGCGGCGCCGCGAGGGAGGTTGCCGGCCGGGACCAGGCTCGATAGCCTCCCGCGCGCGGGCATCGGTCCTGTTCCGGTGCCGCCTGAACGGCGGTTTTCCCGGGATGGAGCGGCGCGTGGCGAGCACTGGCGAGAACGAGACACCGGCCCGAGGGGTCCTTCACCGGCTCCTGTCGATCTTCGCCGAGGTGAAGCCCCGCGAGGTCTTCAGCGTCCTCGTCCTGACGCTGAACGTCTTCCTCCTGCTCACGGGCTACTATCTCCTCAAGGTGGTCCGCGAGCCGCTGATCCTCGCGGGCGGCGGGCTCGAGATCGGCGGGCAGAAGCTCGACCTCGACGGCCCCGAGGTGAAGGCCTACGCGGCGGCGGGCCAGGCGCTGCTCCTCGTCGGCGTCGTCCGCGCCTACGGCGCCATGGCCCGGCGCTTCGGGCGCATGCAGCTCACCACCGCGCTCACGCTCTTCTTCGCCGGGAACCTCGTCCTCTTCTTCTTCCTCGCGCGCCTCGGCGTCCCCCTCGGGGTGCCGTTCTACCTGTGGGTGGGCTGCTTCAACCTCACGGTGATCGCGCAGTTCTGGTCGTTCGCCAACGACGTCTACACCCCCGAGCAGGGCAAGCGGCTCTTCGCGATCGTCGGTATCGGGAGCTCGCTCGGCGCCATGTTCGGCGCGCAGATCGCGAAGCGCGTCTACGTGCCAATCGGCCCCTACAACATGATGCTCGTCGCGGCCGGCGTCCTGCTCGCCTGTCTATGGCTCACCTACCTCGTCCACCGCGACGACCTCGCGGGCCCGGGCGGCGGGCCGCAGAAGGCCGACGCGCCGCCCGGAGGCGCGGCCGGCGGCTTCAAGATCATCGCCGGCGACCGCTATCTCCTCCTCATCGCCGCCCTGACGCTCGTCCTCAACTGGGTGAACTCGACCGGCGAGTACATCCTCGATCGCACCCTGATCGAGTCCGCCACGAGCGCCCTCGGCCAGGAGAGCGCGCCCGGCGCCGCGGCCGAGGCAGCGCCGGCCGCCGCCGAGGGCGCGGACCCGGGCGCGCCGCTCGCCGCGGGCGCCCCGGTCTACCTCGTCGATCCGGACGCGTCGCGCCTGCTCGAGGGGAAGATCGCCGCCGTCAAGGGCGGCGCGTTCGACGTCGAGGCCGGCGGCAAGGTCGTCGAGGGCGCCGAGAAGGGGCTCGTCCACCCGCGCACCGAGAAGGGGAAAAAGGCGGCGCTCGGCGCGATCATCGGCACCTTCAAGGGCGATTTCTTCTACTGGGTGAACACCCTCGGCGTCGTCCTGCAGCTCTTCCTGGTCTCCCGCATCTTCAAGTACCTCGGCGTGCGGTTCGCCCTGTTCATCCTCCCGGCCATCGCCCTCCTCGGCAACGCGTCCCTCGCGGTCCTGCCGGCGCTCGCCGTCGTGCGCGTCGCGAAGATCGCCGAGAACAGCACCGACTACTCGGTCCAGAACACGGCGCGGCAGGCGCTCTTCCTGCCGGTCGGCCGCGACGCGAAATACAGCGCCAAGGCCGCCATCGACACCTTCGTCGTCCGCGCGGGCGACGTGCTCGCCGCCGTCGGGGTGATCGTCGGCCAGGTGCTCGCGCTCTCCGTCCGGCACTTCGCGATGGTCAACGTCGCGCTCGCGCTCGCGTGGCTCGCCGTCGTGGTCGGCATCGCCCGGGAGCACAAGCGACGCGCCGCGGACGAGCAGGACGCCGAGGACCTGAAGGCCGCGTAGCCTCAGGGCCGGCCCGCGGCCGCCTCCGCCTTCCAGGCCTCGTAGGCCTCCATCAGGGCCAGGTACACCCAGCGGCCGATCACCTCGGCCCCCGCGCCCGACGGGTGCGCGAGATCGGCGCCGCCGAGCCCCCGCTGGACCCACACCCCCATCGAGCCGGAGCCGCCCATCGCGCCGAACGTGTCGAAGTAGCCGCAGCCGACCTGCCCGGCCACCCGGCGCTGGATCGCCGCGAGCTTCGGGATCACCGGCCGGCTCCGGTAGACCTCGCCCTTCTTGTCGGCGCGGTCCATCGGGCCCACGAGCAGGCACGACGACTCGGGCAGCGCCGCCCTCACCTGATCGAGCACCGCCTTCATCGTCGACTCGACCTGATCGAGCGGGAACAGCTCGCCGTCCTCGCTCTCGTTCATGCCGTACTGGAACACCGTCAACGACGGGTTCCGCGCGCGCAGCTGCTCGGCGAAGTGGGCGTCGTCGCTCTTGTCGAGGAAGCGGATGCGGCAGCCCTGGATGCCGATCGCGTCGAGCACCACCCCCGGCGTGTCCCGCTCCATCCAGACCCCGAACGCGCGCACCCCCGGCCCGCGCGCCCACACCTCGAGCGCATGCGGCCCGTCGGGCACCTCGTAGGTCGCGATCGCCGAGCTGGCCGCGTCGGCCCGCGTGTCGATCGTCTCGCGGCTCTCGCCGTCGATCTTGATCTCCATCCGCCCGCCCTCGGGGTGCTTCAGGTAATCGACGGCGAACCGCGAGACCGCGCGCCCGTAGCTCCCGCTCTCCGCGGTGGCGAAGCGCGAGAACACCCCCGCGCCCTGCGAGCGGAACGACACGCCCCCGAGCCCGTACAGCCCGTCCTTGGCGAACGGGCCGACGACGCGGCTCACCTGCCAGCCAGGGCCGGCGGAGCGCACCACGTCGTTGTGGAAATATCCAGGCCATGCGTTGGCCATCAGCATGAAGCCGTGGCCCGCGTCGCCGAACCGCTTCTGCAGCTTGCGCCGCAGCGTCGCGGTCACGAAGTCGCTCGCCACGATGGAGTCGCCGAAGTAGGTGATGCGCGCGATCGACCCCGGCGCCTTGCGCTCGACCGCGGCGAGCGCGCGGAAGAACGGCGTCATCGCCTTGCCGCTCGGGTCCTCGATCGGGCGCGGCGGCTTCCCCTCGGAGGCGACCGCGGCCGGCACGAGCTCGGCGGCCGCGGGCGGCAGCGCGACCTCCTCGGGCTGGCGCAGCTCGGCCTGCTCGGTGGTCTCCGTGACGAGCGTCGTCTCCCCGACCGACGCGACGGGCGCCGGCGCCGGGACAACGACGAGCCCCTCGCCCTCGGGCAGCGGCGTGAGCAGCCGCAGCCGCCGCAGGCTCGGGTGCGCGTAGGGCAAGAGCACGAGCAGCGCGAGCGTGGCCAGCGCCCCGGCCGCCGGCGAGACGAGCCCGTTCCGCGGCGCTCCTCCCGCGGGCGGCGCGGCGCGCCCGCCGGACGGGGGCGCGCCGTGCGCGGCCGGCTCGCGATCGGAAGGCCCGTGGACGGCCGGCTCGCGATCGGAAGGCCCGTGGACGGCCGGCTCGTGGGCGCTGGTGCTGCTCGTGGAGGTCATCGATGCGCGGACGGGAGGGAAGAGGGGCGCTCTGCGACGGCGTGCCCGCTCAGAGGCCGGCGTCCGGAGGAGCGTTGCGCTTCTCCAGCTTGTCCAGCGCCGCGGTCGCCCTGTCGCGGCAGCTCATGTCGCCCTGGTGGATGCAGATCGCGCGCAGCAGCTTGATCTCGCTGGCGGACGCGCGCCCGCCCCAGACCTTCGGCTCGAGCGCCCTTCGCTGCGCCGGGTACGAGCTCGAGTCGAGCGGAGCGCTCGCCTGCGGGGCGCCCGTGTCCGCGGCCTTCGGCGTCGAGGAGGCCGGCGGCGCGGGCGCGGGCGTGTGCGCGTGCTGCTGCGGGGACCAGGACATCTGCGGCACGCCCTGCGGCGCGGGCTCCGGCTCGGGCGGCGCCTCGGGGTCGACCTGCCGCCGCATCTCGGCCACCCGCTCGCGGAGCGCCGTCGGTACGCCCGTCGTCTTCGCGATCTCGTTGAGCAGCGAGAGCTTCTCGCTCTTGGTCGCGGCCCGCTCGACCTGCTGGAACATCGCCTCCGCCCAGCGCTCCTCGATCTCCCGGAAGCGCTGCGTCTCGCGGACCGGCGCCGTCTCGGCGATCTCCTGCAGCTTCCGGTGCGCGGCGTCGATGTTCCCCGCGCGGAGGTGCTCGTGCGCCGCGTCGAGGATCTGCGCGTCGTTCCCCCCGAGCTCCGGCGTCGTGGGGCGCGCGTCCGGCTCGGGCACCGCCGGCCCCTGCGAGCGAGCGCGGGTGACCGCGACCACGGCGATGGCGAGGATCACGGCCACCGCAAGGAGGATCCCCATCGCCTTGCTCGCCCCGCCGAGCGAGCGGGACGACTGCACCGCGGGCGCCACGCTCCCGTACGCGCCCGGCGAGCCGGGGCCGCCGTCCGGTCCGGCGCGAAAGATCTTGCCGGCGGCGACGAAGCGGAGCCGCACGTCGCCGAGCTCGAGCGCGTCGCCCGCCTCGAGCAGCCCGCGCTTCAGCTCGACGCCGTTGATGCGCACGCCGTTGGCGCTCTGCTTGTCGACGACCTCGTAGCGGCCGTTGCCCAGGCTGATGAGCTCCGCGTGCAGGCGGCTCACGGAGCTGTGGTTGATCGAGATCGTCGCGTCCTCGGAGCGCCCGATCGTGAAGCGCTCCCCGTCGAGCGGGAACTCCGCGCCGGGCGTCGGGCCGACCACCATGACGAGCCGGTTCGGGCGGGTGTGGAGCGGCAGGTGCGCCGTGCTCCGGCTGCCGGGCGGCGGCGTCGGGCTCGTCACCGCGGACGAGAGCGCCTCATCGACGATCTCGATGCGGTAGTCGCCGAGCTGCACGAGGTCGCCGTGGCGCAGGTGCTGCTCGCCGTTGACGCGCCCGCCGTTGACGTACGTGCCGTTGTAGCTGTCGAGATCGCGGATGACCCAGCCCTGGCCGTTCTTGGCCAGCGTCGCGTGGCGCCGCGAGACGTTGCGGTCGGTCAGCCGGATCGAGTTCGACTCTCCGCGCCCGAGCGCATACTCCTCATGGGCGAGGGGGAGCCCCGTCTGTTTCCCCTCGTCATCCTCGATCGTCAGCTTCCACATAGCGGGTTCGGGGCATTCAGGCGACGCCAGGCTCGCCCCGCGAGCCGCTGTGGATCGGTGGCATCTGCCGTTCGCCGTGCGAGCCTCCTCTGCGAGGCCGGACTACTTTAGCGAGTCCGCCTCCGGGAAGGCAACGACGGCGCGCCGACCGATGGCGGGCGGCCGGGACCGCGGCCTTTCGCCCGCCTCCTTCGGCCAGCGGCGGGCGGCGCCGGGCAAGAACCCGGCGGGCCACCAGCCGGCCGGCGCGCGGAGAGCGGCGCGCTCGCATGCGCCGAGCGCCGCCACGCCCCGCGCGCCGCCGGCTGGACGCGGCGTCGCCGCGCCCGCGCGCAGCCGCGGCGGAACGTCGCGGCCGCGCGGCGTTCCGCCCCGGGTCCGCGCTCGGCGCGGCGCGCAGCGGGCTAATGGCCGCCTCCCACGGGCCGAAACGGGTGGAGGAACGCCGAGAGCGCCCCCGGGTTCCGGGTCTGCAGCCAGAGCCGCCCGTGGCCCTGGAGCTCGCAGACGAGCCCCTCGCCGGACAAAAACAGGCCCTTCAGGCCGGCCAGCTTGCGCACCTGATACCGCAGGCCCTCGGTGAACGCGAGCAGGTGTGTGTTGTCGCAGATATATCCCTGGTGCTGCCGGCCGACGTCGATCGCGTGGATACCGCCGTAGCTCGAGAACCAGATCAGCCCCTCGCCGTAGGCCCGCAGCAACGACAGGCCGCCGGCGAAGAAGCCCTTGGCGCCCTGCCACTTCGTGTCGAGCGCGATGCCGGGCGTGGAGGCGAGATAGGCGCCCGACTGGAGGAAGACCTCCATCCCCGAGCGCAGGACGATGCGCTCGATCGACCCCTCGGGCGCCGGCGCGAGCCGCATCGACTGCATGGGCGCGGTCGCCGTGAACGTGTTCTGGAAGAGGCTCTCTCCGGCCGTCAGCCTGCGTTTGAGCGCGCTGGCGAGCCCGCCTTGCAGGCTCGTCTTCATGTCGATGGCCGCGTCGCGCGCGACCATCGCGCCGCTCTCGGCGATGATCTGCTCGCCGGCGTGCTCGAAGGTCACGTGGAGGACGCCGAACTCGGGGTTGTCTCGGATCTCGTCGCGCACGCCGTCCCCTCGGTCTCTAGGGTTGCCGCGGGGCGAGCCGCGCGCCGACCGCCGCGCCGTACCTGCCGGCGTTGCGAGACTGGACCCACAGGCTGCCGCTGCCCTCGACGTGGCAGACGAGCCCCTCGCCCGAGAGCCACGTGCCGAGCCACGTCGACGTGTTCTTGCCGATCCGGCACGAGAGCGTCGACTCCCACGCTGCGAGGTGGCCCGTGTCGATGACGACGTGGCCTCTCACCGGGAGCTCCTCGAGCGCGCCGAAGCCGCCGATGATCATCTGACCTTGCCCGGCCGTCTCGAGGGCGAAGAGCCCCGCTCCCGAGAAGAAGCCGCGCAGGCCGCCCGAGCGCGTCTTCACCTCGACCTCCGGGCTGGACGCGACATAGGCGCTGCTCTGGACGCACCATTGCCTGTCGCCCACCTCGAGCACCGCCATGTCCCCGGGCAGCGGCGTCGCGAACAGCACCTCTGCGTGGCCGCCCTCCGCGATGAACGAGTTCCGGTAGAACGACTCTCCGGCCAGCATCCGCTTCAGGCCCGACATGATGCCGCCCGACTGCGTCTCCACCCGCACGTTGGTCGACATGCCCACGAGCGCGCCGCTCTCGGCGATCACGTGCTCGCCCGGCGCGAGCCAGCACTGCGCGAGGGCCTGGGAGGGACGGTAGAGGAGATTCACCTGCATCGGACGTCTCCGTCGCTCCTCAGGGCGGGAGCAGCGGCGCGAGCCACCCCACGAGCGCGCCGGCGCTGCGCGACTGGATCAGCACGCGGCCGCGGCCGGTGAACTCGCACACCACGCCTTCGCCGGAGACCATGAGCCCCATGAGCCCACCGCCAGGGCTCCTGATCTTGAGCGCGAGCGACGCGTCGAACCCGACGAGGTGCCCGCCGTCGACGATGAGCGACCCGTCGCAGGGGAGCTCGTCGATCGCGCCGTAGCTCGTGATCCAGAGATCGCCGACGCCGGAGGCCTCGATGAAGAAGACGCCCTCCCGCGCGAGGACGGCGCGCAGCCCACCCCAGCGCACCTTCACGTCGATGTCGCCCGCGCTCGCGAGGTAGGAGCCGGCGCTGAAGAGCATCGTCTCCCCGCGGAGGGGGACGTGCTTGACGCGGCCGCTGAGGGGCGGGGCGAGCCACACCCACCCGCCCTCGGGCGCCTCGATGTGGTTCACGAAGAACGTCTCGCCGCCCGCGAGCTTCCGGAGCAGCGCGACGACTAGCGCCTTGAGCCGCCCGAAGAGCCCGGCGCCGCGGCCCGCGTTGAGCCGGACGACCGTCCGCAGGCTCGGCGAGCGCGCGACCATCGCGCCCGCCTCCGCGAGCAGCGCCTCGCCAGGATCGAGGCTGACCTCCAGCAGCGAGGACGACGGCTCATGCTTGGTGCGATGCTGCATTCGTCCACCCGCGGGGCACGTACATATAACGGACCCACGGCGGGAGCGGAAGCGGGAAGAAGGTGTGTCGAGGTGAGCTCGCGCGACGTATTTCATGTTTTCTGTCCAGCGGCTCGCTCGCGCTGACTTCTACCCTTCGGCGTGGGTAGACTGAGCGCGTGAGCGACAGGCGACTTACGGCCTCCGAGCCGACGCCCCGCACCGAGCCGCGCAGCGAGCACGGCCAGGGGTCCGGCTTCGTCGCCGCGCCCCAGCGCATCGCCGGGCGCTACGAGATCCTCGGCCTGCTCGGCACCGGCGGCATGGGCAGCGTCTATCGCGTCCGCGACGTGGAGCTCGACGAGGTGGTCGCCCTCAAGATGCTGCGGCGCGATCTCGCCGACTCGGCCGGGATGCTCGAGCGCTTCCGGCAGGAGGTGAAGCTCGCGCGCCGCGTGACGCACCGGAACGTCGCGCGGACGTTCGACTTCGGCGACCACGAGGGCGAGAAGTTCCTCACGATGGAGTGCGTCGACGGCGAGTCGCTGCACAGCGTCCTCGCGCGGACGGGCCCGATGCCGGCGCAGCAGGTCATCGGCATCGGCTGCGCCCTCTGCGACGGGCTCGGCGCCGCGCACGCGGCCGGCATCGTGCACCGCGACCTCAAGCCCGAGAACGTGCTCCTCGACCGGGGCGGGCGGGTCGTCATCACCGACTTCGGCATCGCCCGCGCCTCGTCCGGGCCGAGCGCCGGCGAGTCGGCCGGCTTCGTGCTCGGCTCCCCCGCGTACATGTCGCCGGAGCAGCTGACCGGCGAGCCCGACATCGACGCGCGCACCGACATCTACGCGCTCGGCATGATCCTCTTCGAGTGCCTGACCCACCGGCGCGCCTGGCCGGGCTCCGGCGCGATCGCGGCCGCCATGGCGCGGCTGCGGTCCCCGCCGCCGGACCCGCGCTCCGTCCGTCCTGACGTGCCCCTCGCCGTCGCGGACGTCGTCCTGCGGTGCATGGCGACGCGCCGCGAGGATCGCTACGTGAGCGCGGCCGAGGCCCACCGCGCGCTCCTGCTCGCGCGCTCGCGGGTGTCGATCGCCCCGCAGCCGGCGCAGTCGCTCGCCTCGATGATCGCCGCGTCCGCGGCCACGGCCGCGCCGACCGCGCGGCAGCCGATCGAGCAGAACCCGACCCGCGTCGCCGCGTCCGTCGAGGCGGTCACCGCGCCGCAGCCGCGGCTCATGTCGCCCACGCTGTCGGCGCCCGTGCCCACGCCGGCGCCCACGTCCACGCCCTCGTCCGCGTCCTCGCCGGCGCTGAAGACCGTCGCCGTGCTCCCGTTCCGCAACGTCGGCGCCCCGGACGACGAGTACCTCGCCGACGGCTTCACCGAGGATCTCACCGACACCCTCTCGATGACGGCCGGCCTCAAGGTGCGGCCGCGCGCCGCGGTGTCCCGGGTGCGGCTCGACGGCCGCGACCCGCGGGACATCGGCCGCGAGCTCGGCGTGCAGGTCGTGGTCGAGGGCTCGCTGCGCCGCACCGGCGGCGGCTACGGGCACGACCCGCCGCGCTCGCAGCCCTCGGCGCCGTACTCGCGGCCGGGGTCGCGCCTGCCGCCCGCGGGCCCGCCCGCGGGCGTGCGCGTGACCGCGCGCGTCATCAGCGTCGAGGACGGGTTCCAGCTCTGGGCGAAGCGGTTCGACAGCTCGCCCGAGGCGCTGCTCGCGGTGAGCGACGACGCGGCGAGCGCCATCGCCGGGGCGCTCACCGTCGACGCCGCCAGCCGCGAGCGCGAGGCGCCGAGCGACCCGCGCGCGATCGACCTGTACCTGCGCGCCCGCCACCAGCTGCGGCACCTCTGGTACGGCGACGCCGCGCCGGCGGTGTCGCTCTTCGAGGAGGCGCTGTCCTTCTCTCCGAACGACCCGAGCATCCTCTCCGGCTACGCCATCGCCTCGGCGCGGCTGATGGCCGCGCAGGGCGACGGCAGGGCGCAGCTCGCGAAGGCGCAGCAGGCGGCCGAGCGGTCGATCGCGCTCGCCCCCTCGCTCGGCGAGCCGTGGGTGGCGCTCGCGACGGTCCGCTTCAGCGCGTGCGACCCCATAGGCGCCGTGCCGGCGCTGCGCAACGCGCTCCAGCGCGCGCCGAGCCTGGCCAAGGCGCACGAGCTGCTCGGCCGCATCCTCCTCGAGGCGGGGCTCGTCGACGAGGCGGTCTTCCGGCTCGACACGGCGCTGTCGCTGGATCCGGGCGAGCCGTTCCCGCGCTGGGAGCTCGCGCGGGGCCGGGCGCTGCTCGGCGACTGGGCGGGGGCCGGCATGCTCCTCGACACCGCCGCGGAGGACCCGTCGAGCCGCTTCCACAAGGCGATCATGCGCGCCCGGTTCGGGCTGTGGCGCGGCGCCCCGTACCCCATCGACGACCTCTTGCCGCCGTCGGCGGAGAACGTCCCGATCCAGTACGCGCGCATCTACCGCGACGTGCTCGCGACGTCGCGGCTCTCGGACGAGCAGCGGGCGTTCTTGCGCGCGAGGTCGGACGGCGCGGAGCCGGGCAGCCGCCTGCGCCCGCTCTTCCTCCAGATGCACGCCGAGCTCCTGGCCTTCCTCGGCGAGGACGACGCGCTCTTCCGCACGCTCGCGGGCGCGGTGGAGGCGGGGCTCTTCGACGCCCTCTGGATGCAGCGCTGCGCGGTGCTCGATCGCGCGCGGTCAGACGCGCGCTTCGCCCCGCTCCGCGCGCGCGTCGAGGAGCGCGCCGCGGCGGTCGTCGCCGCGTTCAAGGCCTGAGCGCCGCGGCCGCGCGCGATCGTCGCTCGGGTCGCCGCTCAGCCCCTGCGCGCGTTCTTGGCGCCCCGGGAGACGGCGGGCATCAGCACGTCGCCCTCCACGTGCCCGGAGACGTCGAGGACGGTGCGGCCCTCCGCGTCGCGCCCGGGCCGCTCCCGCGTGTAGCGCTCCGCCGGGGCGGCGAGCACGACGCCGAGCTCGCGCGCCGCGGTCGTGAGCTCGGCCGACAGCGCCGCGTCGATGATCCGGGCCCGCTCGCCGCTCGACGAGCCGGCGGGGATGGCGACGGCCACCGAGCCCGTGACGACCCCCTCGCGCGCGAGCAGCCCGTGCGGCGAGCCGGTCGTCCGCGCGAGCGCGAGCGCCACGCGCGCCGCCTCCAAGCGGTCGCGCGCGGCGGCGAGCGACGCCGCGCCGCGGCGGAGGATCTCGCGCGCGCCGTCCCCCGGGTCGCCGCGGTAGGCCTCGGCGAGCTCCGCGTTCGCCTCCCTGATCCGCGTGATTTCGGCCTCGGCGGCCGCGACCTCGGCCTCGTACTGCGACAGATCGATCGAGCTCATTGCGTGTCGTCAACCTCGGTTCGTGAACAGGATGCTCCCCGCGAGCAGCGCGCCGGCCGCCGCGGCGCCGTAGAGGCAATAGCGCGCGAGCGCCGCGTGGCCAGCGAGGTAGAGCTGCAGCCCCGCGAAGCCGGCGGCGATCGCGAGCGCCGCGTAGATGAGCTGGCGCACCCCCGTATAGACGAGCGACGCGGCCTGGGCGAGGCCGCGGATCTTGACCTCGGCCTCGCCGCGGTTGGCGCGCGTCAGGTACTTGCGCAGGTCGTCCGGGATCGTCAGCGCCTTGATCCCCATGTCCTTCGCCGCCTCGAGGGCGATCTGCGCCCAGTCGCGGCTGCCGAGGACGAAGTCCTGCACGTAGGGGCGCACGACATCCATGGGGTTGAGGTCCGGATCGAGCTGCGTGCAGACGCCGGTGAGCAGGAGGAGGGTGCGCTCGAGCAGCACGAAGTCGCGCGGCACGTGGAACGCGCCGGAGAGCTCCTTCAGCCCGATGTTCATGCGCCGGAGGTCGATCAGGCTCTCGATGCCCTTCTGCGGGTCGAGCTTGATGTCCTTCAGGTTGAAGGACTCGAGCTTCACCTCGTCCTGGAAGCGCTGGTGGAAGAACTCGACGACCTTCTCGCTGACGTCGACGGTGTCGCGCCGCGAGAAGAAGCGCATCTTGCGCAGCGCCTTGATGATCCCCTCGGTGTCGCGGCGGATCACGGCCTCGAGGAACTCGGGGATGCCCTCGCGCATCTCCTGGGAGAGCTCGGCGACCGCGCCGAAGTCGAGCAGGATGAGCTCCCCGTTCGGCCCGACCAGCATGTTCCCCGGGTGCGGATCCGCGTGGTAGATGCCGTCGATGAAGATCTGCTGGCAGAAGACCTGCACGATCTGCCGGGCGAGCGCCTTGCGGTCGACGCCGTGCGCCTCGAGGGCCGCGACGTCGCCGACCTTGATCCCCTCGACGAACGTCGTCGTCATCACGCGCCGCGTGCAGTAGGGCTCGATGGGCCGGGGGAACCGGACCTGCGGCTGCTTCGCGAAGTTGTCGGCGATGCGCACGATGTTCCTGGCCTCGCGCACGAAGTCGAGCTCCTCGAGGATCATCGAGCGGATCTGGTGGTAGTAGGCGTCGAGCCCCTGCACGGGGACGAACTGCGCGACGATCGCCATGATGCGGCGGATGGTGAGCAGGTCGAGGCGGACGATCTCGTCGATGTCGCGGTGCTGCACCTTCACGGCGACGTGGGTGCCGTCCATGAGCCACGCCTCGTGGACCTGGCCGAGCGAGGCGCTCGCGAGCGGCTCGCGGTGGAAGCGGGCGAAGACCTGGTCGATGGGGCGCCCGAGCTCCTCGGCGATGCGCGCCTCGATCTCCTCGTAGGGGCGCGGCGGCACCTGGTCCTGCAGCCCCTCGAGCCCCGCGCGCAGCGTCGCGGGGAGGAAGTTCGCCATGATGCTGAGCATCTGGCCGACCTTGATGAAGAGGCCCTGGAGCTCGACGATCGTGCGCTCGATGCGGCGGGCGTTCCTCGCGTGCACCTCGTCCACGCGGCCCTGCGCCCACGCGTCGCCGAAGAGGCGGCGCAGGAAGAAGAACCAGAGGTAGCTCGCGATGACGGTGAACGTCGTCAGGTAGGCGCGGATGAAGCGGCCGCTCTGCGCGGCGTTCTGCCGGAACGAGCGGGGCGCCGCCGCGGGGCGCTGCGACGGCTCGCGGGCCCCGGGCGCGGGGCCGGCGACGTCGGGCGGCCTCGGCGTGGTGGCCGCGCCGTCGGGCGGCATCGACGGGGTGGCCGCGCCGTCGGGCGGCATCGACGGGGTGGTCGCGCCGTCGGGCGGCCTCGATGGGGTGGCCGCGCCGTCGAGCGGCCTCGGCGTGGCGCCGTCGGGCTCGCGCTGGACCGCGCCGGGGCGCAGCTCGCCGGGCGCGCGCGCGGGCTCGGTGGGCGAGCGGAGCAACCCGGGGGACGGGCCCTGCTGTTCAGGTGCGGCGCCGTGTGACACCGCGGCAGCCTAGCATCGCTCGGCTTCAGCCCGCGAACACGCGGGCTCGATGCGGCGCGCCATGCCCTCGTCGCGTCATCGCGCGGCGGCCATGGCCTCCGCGATCGCGTCGTAGACCGCGGGGCGCGCGCGGCGGATCGCGTCGGAGGCGCGCGTCGGGTGGACGCGGTTCGTGAGCAGCACGCCGACGAGCTCGGCGTCCGGGTCGATCCAGAGGCTCGTCCCGGTGAAGCCGAGGTGGCCGAAGGTCCGCGGGCCGAAGCGGGCGCCGGCGCTCGGCCTCTCGCCGCTCTTGCCGTCGAACCCGGCGCGCAGCGACCCGCCCGGCCGCGGCTCGATCAGCCGCTCGACCTCGTCGCGCGAGAGCCACTCCGGCCGGTCGCCCGCGAGCGCCTCGAGCAGCGCCACCCCGAGCCGCGCCACCGACATCGCGTCGCCGAAGAGGCCCGCGTGCCCGGCCATCCCGTCCTGCGCGATCGTCCAGGCGTTGTCGTCGTGCACCGCGCCGCGGATCACGCCCCCGCGGAACGCCACGTCCTCGGTGGGGGCGACGCGCTCGTCGAACCGCGGATCGCGGCGCCTGAGCGCGCGGGCCGAGGCGACCGCGAGCCCGAGGGGGCCGGTCACCTCGCGCGCGACGACCTCGTCGAGCTCCGCCTCGCCGCGCCGCGCGACCGCGGCGCCGAGGAGCAGGTACCCGAGGTCGCTGTACACCGGCGGGAACCCGCCCTCGGGCGGATCGCCCGCGCACCCCTCGCGGCGCGCGTCCGCGCAGGCGAGGAGCGCCTCGAGGGGATCGATCGGCGCGCCGTCGCCGGGCCTATGGAGCGTGCGGTGCGCCTCGAGCCCGGCGCGGTGCGCGGCGAGGAGCTCGAGCGGCACGGCGGCCGATCGCGTGCCGGCGAGCTCGGGCAGCACCTCTCCGAGCGGCTCGTCGTACCTCGCCTTGCCGGCGCGAACGAGCCGGGCGAACGAGAGCGCGGTGAACGGCTTCGTCACCGACGCGAGGTCGAAGATCGCGTCCATCGTCGCCGCGGGCGGCGCGCCGCCCGCGCCCGCCGGCGGGCTGTCCTCGAACCACAGCCGCCCGGCTGCGCCCGATCCGTACCGGACGTTGTTCCGTGTGCGCACGGCGGCGGCGACGCAGGCGCAGGGCGCGGCGCTGTGTTCTTCGACCGCGAGCGCTGCGATCGGCGTGAGGTCGACGAGGGCCATGGCCGAGGATGAGGAGGCGCGTGCGCCCCTGTCAAACGAGCTCTGACGGCGGGCTGGACCGGGCCTGGGGAAACGCGGAACGCTCCCCGAAAGATCGAGCGGCGGGGCCGGTCCTGCTTCAGGATCTCGCGGTGAGCTCTCCCTCGAGCACCGAATCACGCGCCGCGGTCGCGTCGCTCGCCGCGCTCGCGGCGAGGTACGACGATCGCCGGCCCGATCGCTGGGCGTCGGTCCCCGAGGAGCTCGACGCCGCGATCGCGTTCGACGTCGAGCTCGCCGAGGCTGGGCGCGTCGCGCGCGCGCCGCTCGTGGCCGAGCTCGCGCGCCGCTTCGAGTTCCCCGCGCGCTACCTCGACGCGATCCTGCTCGTGCCGCGCGAGCGCTTCGTCCTCCCGGAGGACCTCGCGGCCTCCGCGGACGACACGCCGCTGCCGCTCGATCGGGCCGGTCACGCGACGGTGAGCGCGCCGCACGCGTACCTGCTCACGTTCAGCCTGCTCGGCCTCGCGCCGGGCGATCGTCTGCTCGAGCTGGGCACCGGCACCGGCTACGGGGCGGCGCTCGCGCGGCGCATCGTCGGCCCGGCCGGTCACGTCACCTCGATCGAGATCGACCCTGCCCTGCACGCCCGCGCGGCGCGGCTCCTCGGCGCGCGTCCGGATCGCGATGGCGACGACGCGGCGCTCGCGAGCAGCGGCGCCGGGCCGTCCGACGAGGGCGCGGGTGTCACGTTGCTGTGCGGCGACGGGCGTTCGCTCGCCGAGCGCGTGCTCGCGTCCGGGCGGGCGACGCCGTCGGAGCGTCCCTGGAAGGTCGCGGTGACCTACGCGCTGATCGAGCCGCCCGCCGCGCTCGAGGAGCGGCTGGCCGACGGCGGCGTCCTTGTCGCGCCGGTCGGCGCGTGGGAGGGCCACCAGGAGCTCATGCGCGTCGAGCGCCGGCAGGGCGCGCTCCTCCGCGAGGTGCACGGCGCGGTCCGCTACGTGGCGGAGCGCGGGCGCGGGTAGGCCGCTCGCTGGGCATGCCGGGGGGCGCGACCGCCGGCGGCGGGCCGGCGCGCGGTGCATCGCGCGCGGGTGTGCGTCCCAGGGCTGTCGGAGGCTGGTCCTGCGCGCCGTACGGCCTCCTGGCTCACGGCGACGCGCGGCAGCGGCGCGGCTAGGCTTCTGTACCCGGCCTCGAGCCCGGGTTAACGAGGAAGCGGCGATGCTGACGGAAGCACACTTCAAGAATTTCAAGCTGCTTCGAGACGTGAGGTTGCCTCTCGGTCGGCTCAACGTGCTGGTCGGCCCGAACGCCGTGGGCAAGAGCACCGTGTTGGAGGGGCTGCACGACCTGCTCCAGCTTGCCGCCGCGAAGCCTGGGTGGTCCACGACCATCCATTCGGGGGTGCTCTTCAGGGGCGAGCGTGCGGTGGAAGACCTTGTCGCGAAGCCGGACGCCACCGAGCTCGAGCTGGGAGCCGTCCTGGAGGACGGAAGGCGGTTCCGTCTTCTCGCACGGGCCGCGACAAAGGAGCCGCAACCCGAGTGGGGGGACCTGTGGTTCGGCAAGGAAGGGCAGGAGACGAAGCTCTCTCTGCCCTGCGACGACCAGACGAAAGAACAGAGCTTTTTTAGAGGCCCCCGCGAGGCGGGGCTCGGATCGGTCGTCCGGCTCAAGCTGCACGCCGAGACGCTCGCCGCGGAGCACTACTCTGAAGAGGAGATCCCAGGCGTCGGGCACGATGGTGAGGGTCTGGCTTCCGTGCTGCAATACGTGCAGGGGCTGCGTGACGGAACCCTGGACGCGATCGAACGGGATCTGGCGACCATCGTCCCTGGCGCGCGGCGTATCCGCGCGCTCCCCGCCCGTGTCCGGCGCCGGGAGAAGCAGCGGATATCCGTCGATGGCCAGGACTTCTGGGCCGATCGGTCGCGCGACGTCACCGGCGCCCGCTTCGAGGTCGAGTGGGAAGGGCTGGGGTGGGTGCCGGCCGGTCAGCTCTCCGAGGGGACGCTGCTCGCGCTCGGCCTCATCACGGCCGTGCGCTTCGACGCGCCGCGCCTCGTCCTGCTCGACGATCTGGACAAGGCGCTGCACCCGGTCGCGCAGCGCAAGCTCGTCGCGCACCTCCGTGGCGTGCTCGACGCGACGCCTCACCTGCAGATCGTGGCGACGAGCCACTCGCCGTTCCTCCTCGATGAGCTGCGCGTCCAGGAGGTCATCGTGATGAGCCGCGCTGGAGCGCGCGGCTCGGCGCTGCGCCGGCTCGACGAGCACCCGACATCGCAGAAGCGGGGCGCCTATCTTCGTCCGGGTGAGTTGTGGAGCCTCGTCGGCGAGGGGTGGGTGAGCGAGGGCGGCGGGTGAGCGCTGTCGCCCTGGGGGTCGCCGCCGAGAGCGCCGGCGACGTACGGATCGTTCAGACCCTCGTGGACCGGCTGCTCATCGACGAGATCCGCTGGGTGGCGGAGACCTTCGAGGGGTGTCGGGCGTCGATGGAGGATAGCCTCTCCCCGTGCCGGAGCTGGCGGGGCGTGGAGGGCTCCGGCTGGCTCGACCTCCACCGCGTCTCGGATCTCGCCCGCGAGCGCGGGCTCCGCATCTACGGCAGCTTCGCCGGGGATCCGGGGGAGGCCGATGCGCGGATGCACCGAGCCGCGCTCCTGCTCTTCGCGGAGGAGGCCGAGCCCCCTGCAGCCGTGGTGATCGCGCGGGATCTGGACGGCAGGGCGGAGCGCGCCGAGGGCTTCGCCCAGGCGGTAGCGGCCGGGAGCTGGCCGTTCGATGTTGTCATCGGTGCCCTTCCAGAGCCCGAGATCGAAGCCTGGCTGATTGCAGCATGGATCCCCGAGGACGACCCAGAACGCAAGCGCCACGCGGCCCTCCGCGGCGAGCTCCACTTCGACCCCTGCACGAAGCCGGAGCAGCTCACCTCGAAGAACGAAGCGGACCGTAAGGACGCCAAGCGGGTCCTCGGGGTGCTGGCCTCCACCGGCCGGGATGCCCTCGCGCGCTGGGCCGACGTTCCCCTCGAGCGTCTCGAGGCCCATGGTGGCGCGTGCGGCCTCGCTCGCTTCGTGCGCGAGGTGCGGGAGCGTCTCGTGCCGCTCGTGGAACGCGGCTGAGGTGTCGCTGCCCTCGGCCGCGAGGCGGTCGTTGCGCTTCCGGACCCGATGCTTCGTCGCCTCGACGACGGGAGCCCCTCGCACGGCCTCGCCTCGAGGGCTGTGTCGTCCGGTTCGACCCCCAGCATGTCCGGATGACACACCTCCCTGTCCAGATGACACACTTCCCTGTCCAGATGGCACACTTCTCTGTCCAGAAGACGCCCCTCCGTGTCCAGACGACGCTCCTTCGCGTCCGGATGACACACTTCCGTGTCCGGGTGCGAGCTGTGACGGTCCGTGCCAGTGCCCGCTGCCTTGTGGCTCATCGAAGCCGCCGTCTCCTGGCCTCGCGGTGAGCGCCGGCGGGGGTCTCCGCGCGGCGGGGGCGGGTGGGCGCGGCGAGCACCGAACGAGGTGCCATAAGGTTTCAGGGGGCTCTGCGTCTCAGGCGCGCCTTGTGTGGCGCGCGACGAGACGTCCCAGGAGGCATGGCCCGAAGTGAGACATGCCGGGCGGTGTTCTCAGCGCGAGCGCCTCGGTCCCCGTCTTGGCGGATGGCCGAGCGCCCACCCGCCCCCGCCGCGCGGAGACCCCCGCCGGCGCGTGCGTCTCGGGATCGCGGTCCCTCCGCGTCCACGTCCCACGTCGCACCACCCCCCCGCCCTCTGGATCAGAGAAAGCCCCACCGTCTTTGACCCCCGGCCTCGCCGAACTTTATCCTGGCGTCCCCGGAGGCGGGGCCGCCCCGGCGCGTCGGCTCGGCCCGCCGTGGACCCAGGGAGACCCAGGGAGAAGACCGGAAGCACTATGGCGGAGTTCGTTTGGGAGGCGCGCGGCCGCACCGGAGAGATCCGGAAGGGCACGATGGAAGCCGAGAACGAGGCGGCGGTGCAGAACCGGCTCCGCGCTCAGCAGCTGAGCCCGACCCGCGTCAAGAAGAAGGGCGCCGCGCTCAACATCAGCCTGAGCTTCGGCTCGGGCGTCGAGGCCAAGGACCTCGTCAAGTTCATCCGCCAGTTCGCGACGATGATCGACGCCGGCCTCCCGCTGGTCCAGTGCCTCGAGATCCTGTCCAACCAGGAGCCGAACAAGATCTTCCAGGCCGCGCTGCGCGACATCAAGAACACGGTCGAGCAGGGCGCCACGTTCAGCGACGCGCTCCGGCGCCACCCGAAGATCTTCGACGACCTGTTCGTCAACCTCGTCCAGGCCGGCGAGGTGGGCGGCATCCTCGACAGCATCCTGAACCGGCTCGCGATCTACATCGAGAAGCGCGTGAAGCTCGCGCGCCAGGTGCGCGGCGCGCTCGCGTACCCGATCGCCGTCATCGTGATCATGATCGTCGTCATGGTCGTGCTGATGTCGTTCGTCATCCCGTCCTTCGAGACGATGTTCGCGGAGTTCGGCGCGAAGGACGCGCTCCCGCAGCTCACGAAGATCGTCATCGCGACCTCGAAGGCGTTCGTCACCTACCTGCCGCTCATCGCCGTGCTGACCGTCGCCGCCATCGTCGGCGGGACCTACTTCTACCGCTCGCCGTCCGGCAAGCGGATGGTGCACCGCCTCGTGCTCCGGCTCCCGATCATCGGCCCCGTCATGCAGAAGATCGCCGTGGCGCGGTTCTCGCGCACGCTCGGCACGCTCCTCGGCTCCGGCGTGCCTATCCTCGACGCGCTCGACATCGTCGCGAAGACGGCGGGCAACGTCGTCGTCGAGGAGGGCCTCATGTACTCGCGCCAGAAGATCTCCGAGGGGAAGAACATGGCCGAGCCGCTCGGCGAGATGCAGGTCTTCCCCGGCATGGTCGTGCAGATGGTCGCGGTCGGCGAGCAGACCGGCGCCCTCGACACGATGCTGAACAAGATCGCCGACTTCTACGAGGAGGAGGTCGACGTCGCCGTCTCCGCGCTGACGTCGCTGCTCGAGCCGCTCCTCATGGTCGTCGTCGGCAGCATGGTCGGCGTCGTGCTCATCTCGATGTACCTGCCGATCTTCGATCTCGCCGGCAAGATCAAGGCGGAGTGATGTCGCCCGCGGCCCCCCCGGCGGACCCGGGCGGCGAGGCCGTGGCGCGGCGGGACGAGGTCGAGGCCGGGGCGCCGCCGCCGGCGCCGCCGGTCGCGTCGCCGGTCCCGCCCGGCGCACCCGGCGGCGCCGAGGCGCCGCTCGCGAGCCGGCTCACCTGGCTCATCGCGCTGCGCCTCGCCGTGCTCACGGTCTTCCTCGTCGTGACCGCGGCGGTGTACCTCCGCGGCTTCACCCCCGGGGGCTTCTCCAGCATCGTCGCGCTCGTGACGGTCGCCGTGGCGTACGGCGTCTCCGGCGTCTACGCGGTGTTCCTGCGCATGCGGCGCGCCCTCCGCGCGATCGCACGGGCGCAGCTCGTGACCGACCAGATCACCTGGACCGCGCTCGTGTACATCACCGGCGGGGCCACGAGCGGCGCCACGTCGCTCTACGGCCTCACCTGCCTGACGGGGGCGATCCTCCTCGGCGTCCCCGGCGCGATCGTCGCCGCCGCGTCCGGGGCGTCGGCGTACCTGCTCCTGTGCGCCGCGCTCGGGCTCCACCTGCTCGGCGTGCCGCCCGACCAGCCCGCCGGCGCGTACGCGACGCAGTGGGACGAGCTCCGGTACCCCATGTTCGTCAACCTGCTCGCGATCGTGGTGGTCACGCTGCTCGCGAGCTACCTGGCGGAGCGGCTGCGCGCGACCGGCGGCCGGCTCGTGCAGGCGACGGCGCGGGCGGAGCAGGCCGAGCGGCTCGCGGCGCTGGGCCGCCTCGCCGCGGGGCTGGCCCACGAGATCCGCAACCCGCTCGGCTCGATCGCGGGCTCCATCGAGCTCTTGCGCACGGGCGGGACGCTCTCCGACGAGGACCGGAAGCTCTGCGAGATCATCGAGCGCGAGACGGCGCGCCTGAACGACCTCGTGGGCGACATGCTCGATCTGTCGCGCCCGCGGGTGCCGGCGCTCGAGGGCGTGGACCTCTCGGCGACGGCCCGCGACGTCGTCGTGCTCGCGGGGCGCTCGGGCCGCGGCGGCGACGTCGAGGTCCGCTTCGAGGGGCCGCCGTCCGCGCCCGTGACCGCCGACGCCGCCCAGATGCGCCAGGTCGTCTGGAACCTCGTGCGGAACGCGATCCAGGCGAGCTCGGCGGGCGCCGTCGTGACCGTGCGCCTCTGGCGCGACGCGGGCGCCTGGCTGCTGGAGATCCGCGACCAGGGGCGGGGCATCCCGGCGGGCGCCCGCGATCGCCTCTTCGACGCGTTCTTCACGACCCGCACGCACGGCATGGGCATCGGGTTGGCGGTGGTGAAGCGGATCCTCGACGATCACGGCTTCGCGATCGAGGTCGACAGCCGCGAGGGCGAGGGCACCGCGTTCCGGGTGCGGGTCCCGGCCGGTCCGCTCGCGGCCGGCGAGCCGGAGCCCCGCGCGGACGCCGCGGCCGGCGCGCAGCTCGCCCCGCGATCCCGCTCGGCGGGCTGACGCGGGGACGCCCGCCGCCGCGCTCGCCGCGCGTCACACCGGGCGCGTGGCGCTCCGTTCACGCTCCCCGGCGCGTCGCCGCCCGGGGCCCCGCGGGAGATTGCGGCGGAGCCCGCCCCCGCGCGTGAATAGCCCGCGGAGACCGTCGTCTGCCCCTGGACAGCGGCCCGGCGCCGGCGGATTGCTCTGTGATTTCGCGGCGTTCATGGAAAGCACGGACCAGACGTGGTCGCGCCGCCGCGGCCTCGTCCTACGTGGCAGGCCGCTTGCCTCGTGCGTAGAACGACTAGAACGAGGGCGAGCAGCGCAGGCGACCGAGGCTCGCGCGCGGCTCGCAGGCATAGAAGGAGAACCATACGTGACACGCAGGATGAACCATCTCTTCGCGGCGACGTTCTCGCTGCTCGCGCTCACGCTCGGCCAGGTGGGCCTCGCGAACGCCGGGCCGGCGACGGACGTGGTCAAGGCCAAGCAGACGGTCCTGTTCGACCTCCTGAAGAAGGGAGGGGCCGAGAGCCAGAAGAAGGTCGGCGCGGTCTTCGACGAGATGCTCGACTACTCGGCGCTGGCGGAGAGCTCGCTCGGCAGCGAGTGGGCCGCCCGGACCGACGCCGAGAAGAAGCAGTTCACCGAGCTGCTCAAGCAGCTCGTGCGCAGGGCCTACGAGCGCAACCTGAAGAAGACGCTCGACTTCAACATCGAGTACACGAGCGAGACCCAGAGCGACGGCGTCATGACGGTCAAGACGAGGGCCGTCTCCAAGAAGGACGCGCGCGAGGAGCCGGTCGAGATCGCCTTCAAGCTCTCCGAGAAGGGGGGCACCTGGCTCGTGCGGGACATCGTCACCGAGGGCGTCAGCCTGGTGGGGAGCTACCGCGCGCAGTTCACGAAGATCATCAAGAAGGACGGGTTCCCGGCGCTCGTCCAGAAGATGAAGGACAAGCTCGCCAAGGGCGACGTCTGACGCGCGACCGCTGACCGCCCGGCGCGCGCCGTCCCCCCTCGCCGCGCCGGGCGAGGCGCCCACGCGGCCAGCGCCCGCGCAGCCCGGCCACCTCGGCCGTTCGCGGCCCCTTCCCGGGCGCCCGGCCGCTCCTCCCGCCCGCTCCGCCGCGTCATCCTTCGTCCGGCGTGATCGCCGTGAACTCGCCTCGAATGCCGCGGGGTTGATAGCCTTGGCGGGTATGGCTGCTGGACAGAGGCGCGGCCGGTCGGCGCGCGCGCTGGGCCTCTCGCCGTCGCTCCGCGCGCTCGCGCCCGGCGGCGGCGCGGCCTCGCGCCCGCCCGACGACCGCCCCGTCCTCCGGCTCGCCGTCAGCAAGGGGGCGCTCGCGATCGAGCTCGGCGAGCCGTTCGCGATCGGCCCGCTCCGCGTCACCGAGCTCGTCGTGCGGCTCGCCGGGATCCGGTTTCCCGTCGACCTCTCCGGCGGGGTCGCGCGCTTCCGGCACCGGCGCGGCCAGCTCGCCCGGCTCGTCGTCGAGGCGCAGGGGACCGAGCTCGCCGGCTGGGCCGCGCCGCGGCTCCGCGGCTTCCTCGGCGACGGCGCGCCGCAGCTGATCATCGCGCCCATCGAGGACGGCGCGCTGGTCGCGCTGCGGTCCGGCGAGGCGGCGCTCGCGTTCGACGTCGCCGTCGCGCCCAGCGAGCGCGCGCTCAGGCTCCTGCCGGAGCGCGCCCGCGGCGTCGGCCTCTCGGCCCCGCCGCACGCGCTCGCGCTCCAGGCGCTGTCGATGATGGCGGGCGCGCACGGCCGCCTCGTCGAGGGCGCGATCGTGCTGGACGCCGCGATCGAGCGGGTCGTGCGCCTGCTGCTGCCCGCCGCCGGCGCGAGGGCGCCCGCGGTGGCCGGGGTGCAGTGGGCGTCGGTCGTCGCGGAGGCGGGCCGCTTCCGCGCCGAGGGCGCGCTCGACGCGGCGCCTCCGGCGCTGGGCGACCGCGCGCTCCGGGCGCTCGAGGCGGCCGAGCTCGCGGGCGCCGCCGACGAGCTCGCGCTCGCGGGCGGTCACGACGACGCGCGCCGCGTCTACCTCGCCGCGCTGGAGCGCGCCCCGCGGCACCCCGAGATCTCCGCGCGCCTCGCGTGGATCGATCTCATGGCCGGCGAGCGCGCCGAGGGGGCGCTCTCGACCGTCGTCGACGCCATGCCCGCCGTGGACGCCGGCCTGCTCGGCGGCGCGCTCCTCGAGGCGGTCGGCGACCGCGACGGCGCGTTCTCGGCGCTGGCGCGCGCCGCGCACGCGGAGCCGTACGGCCCGCTCGCCGCGCTCGCCTGGCTGCGCGCGGCGCGGCTCGCGGACGCCATCGACGTGCGCCTCGACGCGCTGAACCTCGGCGTCGCGCGCGCGCCCGGGCTCGACGCGCTGCGCTGGGCGCGGCTCGAGGCGCGGCTCGACGTCGCCGACGTGCGCGGCGCGCTGGCGGACGCCGAGCACCTCGAGGCCGCCGCGCGCGGGGCCGAGGCGCGCCACGCCGCCTCCCGCAGGGCCGCGGAGGCGTTCCTCGCGCGGGGCCACGCGGCCGACGCGCGGGTGTTGTTCGAGCGGGCGCTCCGTTACGCGCCGGAGAGCCCCGACGTCGTCGCGGGCCTCGCGCGCTCGCTGCGGGCGGCGGGGGAGGGGAGGCGCGCGCTCGATCTCCTCGCCCGCGCGCGCGTCCTCGCCGCGCGTGGCGGCGTGCCCGCCGGCGCGCTCGATCTCGAGCTCGGCCGCGGCCTCGCGGAGATCGCCGGCGATCTCCCCGCGGCGGTCGCGCGCGTGCGGGCGATCCCCGCCGGCGCGCCGGAGTCGCTGGAGGCGCGGCTGCTCGAGGGCCGCTGGTGCGCCGAGCTCGGCGATCTCGGGGGAGCGTCGGTCGCGCTCGGGCGGCTGCGCGACGCGGTGGAGCTCGCGCTCCAGGACCGCGCCGCCGACGCAGGCTCCGCCCGCGCGGCGGGCTCGCCGCTCGCCGGCGGCCCGGCCGCCGTCGCGGCCCTGCTCGCCGAGGCCGCCGAGATCGAGGAGCGATCCCGCGGGGATCTCCTCGCGGCGCAGCGCCACCTCGGCCTCGCGCTGCGCCTGCGCCCGCGCGATCCGGAGATCACCGCCGCGTTCCGCCGCGTCTCGGGCGAGCTCGCGCCCCAGGGGGCGCCCCCGCGCGGGGCGCGGCCGAGCCCCGCGCCTCGTCCCCGCGCGACCGAGCAGCGGATCGAGGTCCACGTCCCTGCGCCGCCTCGCCGGCGCACGATCCCGCCCGAGCCCGTGGTGGTCGCCCCGCCGCCGGCCCCCTCGCCGCCGCTCGCGCCGGCCGCGATCGCCCGGACGCCGGCCGTCACCGCGCCGATCGCGCCGGCCCCCGCGCCGCGGATCGCGCCGCCGGCGGCCCCGCCGATCGCGCCGCGCGATCCCGGGCTCCTCGACGAGATGCCCACGTTCGACAGCGGCGACACGTCGACCGACCTGCCCGACATGCCGCCCGTCCCGAACAGCGTCACGCTGGCGGAGGGGCAGGCGCCGTTCGCCCGCGCGTTCGGCGTCGACGACGAGCTCCTGGCCGAGCGGCTCGCGGATCGGCTCCGCGCCGATCCCACCGACCACGGGGTGGCGATGGCGCTCGCCGACGTGCTGGAGCGGCTCGGCCGCGATCTCGATCTCCTCGCCCTGCTCTCGGCGCGCCTCGAGGAGGGGGACGAGGCCGCCCGCCAGGAGGTCGCGCCGCGGCGGCGCGACGTGCTCGTGCGGCTCGCCGCGAGGGCGCGGGCCGAGGGGCGCGCCGCCGAGGCGGAGCTCTACGAGATGCTGCTGCACGCCGAGCTCGGCTGATCGCGACGGCGCGCCGCGCGCCGCGCGTTTGGCCCGATCGCCGCGCCCGTGATAGCCGGATCTCCTGCGCAGCGCGCGCAGCGCTTGGAGGTGCAGCATGGCCGAGCAGCCGACGAACCGCGTCCAGCAGGAGGGCTCGCCGTGCGAGCCGGGCGCCTCGCCCGCGAGGCCGGGCCGTCCGATCATCGTGCAGAAGTACGGCGGGTCGTCGGTCGCCGACGTCGACAAGATCGGCAAGGTCGCCGACCGCGTCGTCGCCGCGAGGCGCGCCGGCAACGACGTCGTCGTCGTGGTCAGCGCGATGGGCAAGACGACCGACGGCCTGCTCGCCCTCGCCCGGCAGGCGGCGAGCGCGGGCGGCGGCGCCGCCGCGGATCCTCCCCGGCGCGAGCTCGACATGCTGCTCTCGACCGGCGAGCGCGTCTCGATGGCGCTCCTGTCGATCGCCATCCAGGCCCGTGGATTCGAGGCGATTTCGTTCACGGGCTCCCAGTCCGGCATCCTCACGAACGATCGCCATTTCGACGCGCGCATCATCGAGGTCCGCCCGTTCCGGATCGAGGACGAGCTCGCGCGCGGCCGCATCGTGATCGTCGCTGGCTACCAGGGGATGAGCTACCGCCGCGAGATCACGACGCTCGGCCGCGGCGGCTCCGACACGACGGCGGTGGCGCTCGCGGCGGCGCTGAGCGCCGAGCGCTGCGAGATCTACAGCGACGTCGACGGCGTGTACTCGGCCGACCCCCGTGTCGTCCCGGACGCGCGTCACCTGCCGGAGCTCGACTGCGCGGTCCTCCAGGAGATGGCCGAGTGCGGCGCGAAGGTCGTCTGCGCGCAGGCGGTCGAGTGGGCGCGGCGCTCCGGCGTGGCGCTCTATGCGCGCTCGACGTTCGACGTCGCCCCCGGCGCGCGCGAGACGGTGGTGCGCCGGTTCGCCCCCGGCTCGGCGTCCTCGACGCACTCGGCGCGCGCGATCGTCGCCGAGGGCAACGTCGTCCTCGCGCGGGCTCCCGGCGGTCTCCGGCTCGACGCGCTCCTCCGCGCGGCCGGCGAGCTCGGGCTGGGCTTCCGCGATCTCTCCTTCGGCCCTGGCGGCGGGTCGTTCGTGATCCCGCTCCTCAACGTGCCCGACTGGCAGGGCGCCAAGCGCCAGCTGGTCGCGTTGCTCCCGCAGATCGAGCTCGACGAGGGCCTGGCCTCCGTCAGCGTCGTCGGCGACGGCCTCACCGCGACGGCGTCGCCGCTGTCCTGCTTCATCGAGGTCCTCGGCGGCGCCGGCATTGCCCCCCGGTTCACGGTCGCGTCCCCCCTGCGCCTCGGCGCCCTCGTCGACGCCGTCGACGCCGCCCCCGCGCAGCGCCTGCTCCACGCCACGTTCGTCGAGCCCTGATCCTCAAGACACATCCCCCAACTCTTCGACTCCGCAGACCGTAGGCCCCCGGGGAGGGTGTTCTCGGCGCGGGGCAGGGGGGTGGGGATGGGCCGATGTTTGAGCCCGAGATGTGAGCCATCCGGCTTGCCGGATGGCTCACATCTCGGGCGAGTTCGGCGGGGCCCCACCCCCCTGCCCCGCGCCGAGAACACCCTCTCCGGGGGCCGGCCAGCTCGGCGAGCTAGTGCTTCCGCTGCCTGGTGAGCGCGATGAGCCCCGCCCAGCACGCGACCCACGCCACCTCGCGCGACGGATCCCACGCGATCGCCGCCGCCCCGATGGAGGCCGCCTCCTCCTCGCCCCCGCCGTGCCCCGTCGCCCCGATCTCGGCGACCAGCGTGGGCGCGCCGCTCGACGGCACATGGACCAGCTGCGCCCGGCGCTCGCCCTCGCGCGCCACGAGCGCGAGCAGCGGCGAGGCCTTGTGGTCGCCCGCGAACGCGAGCGCCACCACCGCGGGCAGCCCCTCGATCACGCGGAAGGTCTCGCCCCCGTCGCGCGACACGCACAGGAGCCCCGCGCCGGACAGCGCGATCGACCGCCCGCCCGCCGCCGCCGCGAGCCGACCGTCGCCGGCCTCCGCCGCGCGCCGCGCCGCCCCGGACAGCGGCACGACCGGCGAGCCCTCATCGTCGCCGCGCAGCCGCTCGAGCTGCGGACCCGCGGCCGCGCTCGTGAGCGCCACGATCACCCCCTCGCTCGCGCTCATCCGGAGCACGCCGTCCCGCAGCGCGGGCCCGGGCGACAGCGACAGCGCGCCCCGCGGCGGCGCGACCGCGGCGTCGCGGCGAGGCGAGCCCGCGGCCACGGCGGAGCCGGCCTCTGGCGGGACGGCGACCGCGCCGGCCGCGGGCGACCACAGCGTCTTGCCGGCCAGCACCCAGAGCCGCCCCGGCGTCGTCGCGAGCGTCACCGGCGCCCCGCCCGAGCCCCACGCCCCGAGCGCGCTCGCCGTCTTCCCCCGGTCGTCGCTCAGCAGCAGGTTGCCGCGGCGCGTGGCGATGAGCAGCGCGCTGTCCGACAGCGCGATCGAGGACGCCGACGTGTCGACGCCCGCGCGGCGCGCCGACAGCGCTCCCGCGTCGACCACGAGCACGGTCCCGCGCTCGCCGCCCGTCCGGTCCGCGCGGCGGGAGCGGCCCGCCGCGCGCACGGTCGGCTCGCTCGCCAGCGCGGGCCCTTCGCCGGCGCCGCCGGCGACGACGCAGCCGCCGGCCACCGCGAGCGTGCTGCACGGGACCGCCGCCCCGGCGCCCTCGACCACCGTCCACGGCTGCGCGTCCCAGCCCGGCGCCTGGTCGTCCGCGAGGTCGGGCAGCTCCGCGAGCAGATCCTCGCCCTCGTACGTGCCTTCCTGATCCGCGTCGAGCGCCGGCAGCTCGCGCTCGTCGACGTCGTTCGACGGATCCTCCCCGGTCCCTTCGGCGCCGCCGTCGTCGTGCCCCTCGCCCTGATCGTCGAGGTCGTCGTGCTCGGCGTCGTCGTGCTCGGCGGCCTCGTCGGACACCCACGAGCCCGCGTCGGCGTCGTCGATCCCCTCGTGGAGCGCCCCGACGTCGATGCCCTCTTCCGCGGGCTCGTCCTCCCCGGCCGCGTCCTCGTCCGCGGCGAGCTCGACGCCGACCTCCAGGTCGCTCGCGTTCGCGTCGTCGAGCCCGTCCTCCGCGTCGTCGAGCGTCTGCAGGAGCTCCTCGAAGGTCTCCTCGCCCGCCTCGTCGTCGTCGTGCCCGAGCGGCGGCAGATCGAGCAGCTTGTTGTCGTGCTCGTCGTGCTCGCGCTCGAGCTCGTCATCATCGACGGCGGTCTTCGGCTGCGGCGCCGGGCACGTCTCGCGTGGGTCCGCCGTTCGTTCGCTGCAAGCTCGTGAGGCTGACATCGGCGGGAGTGTAGCGCCCCTCGCGGCGCTTTCGCCCCGCGCCGCGCCTCGGCCACGCGCTCCGCCGCCCTCCCGAGCCCGCCTGCCTCGGCGCGCCGCGGCGTCGGCCTCCCCGCGGCCCCGGCCATCACCCGCTCCGCCCCGGTGATCCTGCTGGCGGACCGCACCGGAGATCATCTTTGTGCAAAGATTGTCTCATGTATCGGCATGTCGCATGAATTGTATCGAATTTCACTTAAAGTCCAGGCTGAGTACAGAGATTTACGGACAATTTCATGTGATTCCGGAGCGGATGGTTTATACAATGTTTGTTGATAGAATTTGACGGAGGGTGTTCATGATCCTAGAGTCCGCTTCGATATGTTCGACATCGTCGTCACCTCGGCGCCGGCAACGCCCTTCGCCCATCGGGTCGCCTCTGCGCTTCGCGAGGCCCGCATGCGGGTAGTCACGTGCGAGGTCGCGCCCAACCGGCCGCCGCCCGACGCGCTGCGGGTCGACGCGGCCGTGGCCTGCGCGCAGAGCCCGGCGGCGCTCCTCGACATGGCCCGCTCGCTCCGCGCGGTGCTCGACGGCCCGCCGCCCGTGATCGGCGTCAGCTCCTCGCGCACCATCGTCTCGATGGCGGAGCTCGCGGGGGTGCTCGCGGACGACGTCCCGGGATCGGTGCTCGCCGCGCAGGTCCAGCGGCTCGCGGCGCAGGCCGAGCGGCAGCGGAGCCGCGTCATCCTGCGCGGCGAGCTCGACGACGTGGGGCTCGACGGGCTCCTCGCGTCGCTCGCCTCGCGCAGCCGGAGCTGCTTCATCCGCGTGCGCGCCGGCGCGCTCCGCGCCGAGGTGACGGTCGACGCCGGGCGCCCCGTCCACGCCCGCGCCGACGGCGTGCGGCCCTCGGAGCGCTGGACCGACGCGCTCGACTCGCTCGGCGCGTGGCGAGGCGCCACCTTCGAGGTCGTCGCGAGCGACTCGAGCGGGCCGCACCGCGGCGAGCGCGAGAGCCACTACCCTCCGGCGTTCCCCGCCGACGACGCGGCCGACGTGGCGCTGGCCGCCGCCGTGGTCAACGCCTGCACCGCCTACGCGCGCGCCTGGCTCGGGCCGCCGATGACGTCGCGGCTGCTCGCGTCCTCGTGGACGACGGCGCGCGAGCACCACGGCGCGCTCGACGCGTTCGCCATCAGCGGCGACGCGCTCGTCTCGGTCGCCCAGATCGATCGCGCCCGCTCGGCGATCCCGCAGGCGGTCGCCGCCTGGATCGTCGCCTTCTTCGACGCCGCCGCGGAGAGGGTCCCGTCGCGCTTCCAGCGCCACCGCATCCGGGAGGTGCTCGGCGGGCTCACGCGCCTGGTCGAGCAGGTCGGGTGGGCGAGCGTCTTGTTCGAAGGAGCCGAGCGATGACCCAGATGTCGACGATGGATGAGGTGCCCGAGAGCCCGCAGGACGCCCTCCCCCTCAGCGTGGAGCGCCTCGCCGAGATGACCTCGCAGGAGGTCGACGACCTCCCGTACGGCTTCATCGTGCTGGACGACGAGGGCGTCGTGCTCCTCTACAACCGCTACGAGCAGCGCATGAGCCGCCTCCCGTCGGCGCGGGTCGTCGGCAGGAACTTCTTCCAGGAGATCGCCCCCTGCACCCGGGTCGAGGCGTTCCTCGGCCGGTTCCGCGCCCTCGCGCAGCAGGCGCCGGGCGCGACCGATCGGTTCGCGTTCCGCTTCCACTTCCTCCACGGGGCGCAGGACGTCTTCGTCCAGCTCGCGCGCGCGCCGGTCGATCGCGTGTTCATGACCGTGCACCGCGTGCCGGTCCAGCGCGACGAGCACGAGCGCCCGGCGACGATCCGCCACGAGCGCGACCGCGGCCGGCTGAGCGGCCCGCTCGGCGCCATGTTCCCGCTCGCGTGGGATCAGGTCGCCGCGCTGCTCGCGCGGGTCGGGCAGGGCGCCGCGCGGGAGCTCGGCCGGGGCGTCGGCCGCAGGATCGCGGGCGTCGCGGAGAGCACCGTCGTCGAGGCGGGCGCGGCCGCGCTCGACAAGGCGCCGGTGCTGCTCGCGGTGGGCGCGCTCGATCAGGCGCTCGCCGAGCTCGGCATGGGGCGGCTCGCCGCGGATTTCTGCGCCAACCCCCCGCGCGTCGCGTGCTTCGTGCGGCCGCCGGTCGCGTCGGGATCGGTCGAGCTGTCCGCCTTCTACGAGGGCGTGCTCGAGACGACGATCGGCGCCGCGCTCAACGCGGCGCACGTCGCCCGGTGCATCGAGGGGACCGAGCTCGCGGCGACGCCGTGGCGCTTCGTGGTCGTGCCGATCGAGCGCGCCCACGAGCTCCGCGCCTTCGAAGGTGAGCGGCCCGACGATCTCGCGAAGCGTTTCGGTCTCCTCGAGAGCGGCTCGGGGGCCGCGGATCGTGGGCCGGCCGCGGCCTCTTGACGCGGCGAGGGCCCTGGTCATCCCCGCCGGGTGTGCCCGCTGGATCCCTCCGGCGAGCGGTGCTTAGCTCCGCCGTCGATGGGCCGGCGCGACAGCAATTCAAGGCGAATCGCCGCGGCGTCTCCGGCCGATGGGCAGCCTTCGGCGGGGGACGCGGGGCCGCTCGGGCCCGCGCGCGGCCCGCTCTCGGTCGCGGAGGCGAGCGCCGGGATGCTGGTCCAGGACGTCGTCGTTCATCCGGCGGACGTCGTGTTCGTGAAGGGCATCGTCGAGGCGAGCGACGGCGTCGCGCTCCTGCTCGCGGATCGCGGGGGTGAGCTCACGCTCGCGTCGCCGCTCGACCGGGGCGACGAGTTCGCCGAGCTCCTGCTCGATCTGGAGCGGGACGTCGGGGCGCGGCGCCGCGGCGCGCCACGCTGAGGGGGGCATGACGGAGCGCCGCGATCCGAGCTCGGTCGATCTCGTCCAGGATGCCTCGCTGGACGCCGCTGTCCACGAGGGCGCGGCGCAGGGCCTGCCCGGCGCCTCGGGCGCGCTGCTCGATCCGCGCATCCTCGCCGCCTGGCGCGAGTGGCTGGCCGCGCTCGCGACCGACGCCGAGGCCGCCATCGCCGCGGCGCACGTGTACGGCGAGCTCGGCCCCGAGGCGCGCGAGGCGTGGCTCGACGTGCTCGCCGAGGACGCGCCCAAGCTGCAGGTCCCTGCCGTCGCGATCTACGCGCCGCTGCTGTCGGTCGAGAGCGACGCGGCGCGCCGCGAGCGGATCGAGGTCGCGATGGGGGAGGGGGAGCGCGCCCCGCGTCCGGCCGCGGGCTTCGCGCTGCGCGGCATCGCCGCGGGGGGCGATCGCGTGGTGGCGCTGGTGACGCCGCTCTACCTGCGCTTCGTGCGGGTGCTCTGGTGTCGTTATCTCCCGGAGGACGGCATCGCCTGGGCGCGGCACGACCCGATCGTGCGCGCGGAGGAGGCGCCCGGCCCTGGCATGGTGCTCGACGGCGCGCAGCTCGAGGCGACGCCGATCAAGCTGGTCATCGAGGAGCTGTGTCATGCGATCCTCGCGCAGCAGCGCAAGGGCGCGGAGCTCCCGCCGTCGCTGCAGCTCTGCGCCGATCTCTTCGACGCGCACCTGGAGGGGGATCCGCTGCCATGAGGTCGCTCGCGCCGGCCGGCTTGCCGCTCGTGCTCCTCGCGCTCGGCTGCGCTGGCCGCGGCGACGCGGTCCGTGAGCCCGCGGCGGCGGCGCCCGCGGTCGCGGCGGAGGCGGCGCCGCCGCGGGGCCCGGCGCTGAGCTTCTCGTACGAGACGCTCGACGGGCGCGAGCTCTCGACCGCGTCGCTCGCGGGCAGGTTCAGCGTGATCGGCTTCGCGGCGACCTACGACGTGGCGTCGCAGGCGGAGGCGCGGTTCCTCTCCGGGTTGCTCCGCGATCACACGCCGCGCATCAACGCGGCGCTCCTCGTGCTGGAGGCGAGCGAGAACCGGCCGCTCGTCGAGGCCTTCGCCGCCACGCTCAAGCTCCCGTATCCGGTGGCGCTCGCGGACGCCCCGACGATCGCCGGGGAGGGGCCGTTCGCCGGGCTGCACCACGTGCCGAGCGTGGTGATCCTCGACCCCGAGGGGAGGGAGGCGTTCCGGCACGTGGGGCTCATCACCCAGGAAGCGCTCGAGGAGGTCCTTCGCGGCCTGGAGCGCGAGAGGGCGCGGCCCGCGAGGTAGGTTTTGTCCGCCGACGCGCGCCGGTCTGGGCGATGATGGCGCGCATGCTCGACCATATCGGTTTTCCGGTTTCGGACTATGAACGGAGCAAGGCCTTCTATCTGGCGGCCCTGGCGCCCCTCGGTTACGGGCTCGTGATGGAGATCACGCCCGAGGTGACCGGGGGTGCGGACAAGCACGCTGGTCTGGGGGCCGACGGTAACCCGCAGTTCTGGATCGGCACGGGCGCCGCGCTGCAGGGCCGCATGCATATCGCCTTCGTCGCGAAGACGCGCGCCGACGTCGACGCCTTTTACAAGGCCGCGCTGGCGGCTGGAGGCGCCGACAACGGCCCGCCGGGGCTCCGGCCGCAGTACCATCCCGGGTATTACGGGGCGTTCGTGCTCGATCCGGACGGGCACAACGTCGAGGCCGTGTGCCATGGGCCCTGAGCGGTGATGGCTTCAGGGGGCTCGTCCTCACGAGCTACGGGGATCGTGGCTTGATATGAAGAAAGAGTAAACGCAAAGGCGCAAAGGCGCAAAGGCGCAAGGGGATGAAGAGAGAATAAGCACAAAGGCGCAAGAGAGAGTGAGAATGTCTATTCCTCTCTCTTTGCGCCTTTGCGCCTTTGCGCCTTTGCGTTGAAATCTCCTCCCCCGTGTCGACTCGGTCGACGCCGGCGTCTCGCGCGATTTCGCGATCAGAGCCTGCTCAGGAGATCGGTCTTCTTCGCGGCAAACTCCTGCTCGGTGATGATCCCCTTCTGCCGCAGGTCCGCGAGCCGCTCGATGGCAGCAAAGATATCCCCCTCCGCACCCGACGAAGCGCGGGGCAGGGCGGCCGCGGCCTGCGCCGGAGCTGGCGCAGCTCCAGGCCCCGGCTGCGCGGCCGCGTCGCCGGAGACGAGCGGCAAGCTCTGCACGCTCACGACGCCGTACTGGCTCGTGAACGTGGCCGACGACCCCGACCCCTGCTGCTGCGACACACCGCCGATCTGGTGATCGAGCGTGTCATAGACGCTGACGCGCCCGTCGACGTCGACGGCCAACCGCCGCGCGCCGGGGAAAACCGCATAGCGAATGTTGTTCTGCGACCCGCTGGAGCTCGGCGCCCCGAGCTCCCCGGGCCACCAGCTCCCCGAGCCGCCCCCGGACGCCGGAACGAACAGGCTGACCGGCGAGCCCCCCAGGCCTCCGCTGCCGCCTTGTTGCTGCTGCTGCTGCCCGCCCTGCGCCGGATAGCCCGCCGGCGCCGAAGCGAACGGCTGGCTGGCCAGCAGATTCGACAGCTCGGCGCACAGGCCCTCCACCTTGGCCTTCAGCGCGCTGTTGAACATGTCCCCGATCATGGTCATGCCGCCCTGCATCCACTGCCCAGCGCCGCCCAGCTCGGGGTGATAGAACTGCGCCATCGTCCCGTTCCCGTTCACGAGCGCCTGCAAGAGCGTCATCACCGCGTCGGTGCTGACGAAATAGCGCTGTGACAGATCGGCAACTCTCCGCTGACCTTCGAGGGTGAGTGGCTGCATGAGGCGCTCCGGGAGGGAAGCGCCGAGCCTTGCACGGCGGTCCGCCGCTCGCCATGCGGGCGAGCGGCGATGAGGAGGGAGACGACCGCTCAGCCCGCGAGCTTGCGCGCGCTCGCGAGCTGGACACAGACCGCGACGACCTCCATGGCGACGCGAATCTGATCGAGCGGCGGCAGCGACGGCGCGATGCGGATGTTCCGGTCGCGAGGATCGCGGCCGTACGGGTACGTCGCCCCGGCGCCGGTGAGCTTCACGCCCGCCTTGTCGGCCAGGCGCACGACCTCCTTCGCGCAGCCGTCGGGGGTGTCGAGGCTGACGAAGTAGCCGCCGCGCGGCGAGGTCCAGGTGGCGATGCCCTTGCCCCCGAGCTCGCGCTCGAAGATGCTCGTCACCGCCTCGAACTTGGGCCGCATGAGCTCGGCGTGCTTCTGCATGTGGCTCAGCAAGCCCTTGTAATCCTTGAAGAACCGCACGTGGCGCAGCTGGTTCACCTTGTCCGGGCCGATGGTCTGGATGCCGAGGTGCTTCTTCGCGTCCGCCACGTTCGCGGGGCTCGACGCCATGGCCGCGACGCCGCTGCCAGCGAACGAGATCTTCGACGTCGAGGCGAAGACGATCGGCCGGTTGGGGTTGCCCGCCGACTTGCACGCCGACACGATGTCCGCGAGCCGATCGCCCTCGGCATAGAGGTCGTGGACCGCGTAGGCGTTGTCCCAGAAGAGGCGGAAATCCGGGGCCGCCGCCTTCATGCCGGCGAGCCGGCGGACGACCTCGGCGGAGTACGTGGTGCCGGTCGGGTTGCTGTACTTGGGGACGCACCACATCCCCTTGATGGCCTCGTCCTGGGCGACCAGCCGCTCGACCTGATCCATGTCCGGGCCGGCGTCGTTCAGGTCGACCGCGATCATCTCGATGCCGTGGTGCTCGCAGATCGCGAAGTGGCGATCGTAGCCGGGGCTCGGGCACAGGAACTTGACCTTCGGCTGCTTCACCCAGGCGCCGTTGCCGTCGGGCACGCCGTGGACGAGCGCGCGGACCACCGCGTCGTGCATCATGGTCAGGCTGCTGGTGCCGCCGACGATGACCTGCGCCGCGGGCACCTCGAGCAGCTCGGCGAAGATGGCCTTCATCTCGGGAAGCCCGTCGAGGCCCCCGTAGTTGCGCGTATCCGACCCGTCCGAGGCGACGAAGTCGTTCGCGGTGGGCAGGGCGAGCAGGCCGTTCGCGAGGTCGAGCTGCTCGGACGACGGCTTGCCGCGCGTCATGTCGAGCTTGAGGCCGCGGGCTTCAAAGGCAGCATAACGTGCCTCGAGCTCCCGGGTGAGCGAGGCAAGAGCATCGGGGGACAACGAGCGCAGTTCGGTCATGGCGAGCGATGTCTAGCAGAACTTCGCGGCCGCGTCGCGACCCGCGTGGGCCCGCGCCCCCCGCGCCGGAAATGCCGCGGTCGGCAGCGGAAACGCCGCAGCCGGGCCGCCCGTCGCGCCCCTCTACCCCCGCCGGCGCCTCCGCCCTCGCGGCCGGCGCCTCGCCCGCGCCTGGGCCCGCTGTGACAGCCGCCCTCCGCCGTGATGCGTTTTGCCACGAGCCCTGTGCCGCCGCGCCCCGTCGGGCCCAGAGGCGGCGTCGGCGGGCTCTGGTACGGCCGATGCATCGGGCCGGGTGATCTCATGTTCAGAGGAGGATCCATGGCTGTCGAGGCCCTGCGCAAGAATCACATGATGGCTCACCTGCTCGGCGCGCTCGAGCGCGGCGAGTCGATCGGGCGCTACGGTCGCCTGGTATTCGCGATGATCGCCCACCACTTCCTCGATCACGACGAGCTCGTCGACTGGCTCGGCCGCGACCCGGAGGGCGGCGCCGAGGAGGCCCGCTCGCTCGCGATGCAGGTCGAGCGGCGCGGCTACAGCCCGCCGCGGCGCGAGCGGATCCTGGAATGGCAGCGACAGCAGGAGTTCCCCATCATCCCGAACGCCGACGATCCCGACGAGGGCAATGTCTACAAGGACCTCGAGTTCCCCGAGGAGGTCTATCAGCATATCAATGAGTACTACGAACAGAAGGCGGCGAGCTGACGGCGGCCGCGGCCCCGCGGGGCCGGGACCCGAGCTCGCGCGGCGGCGCCTGCTCGGCATGGGGAGCGCTGGGGCCCTGGTCGGGCTCCTGGGATGCGGGCGAGGTCAGGCGACCACGAGCCCGTCCGGGCCTCCGGAGGAGGATGAGGCAATGCGCGCCGGCGCCATCACGAACGATCCCTCGCGCCTCCGGGCGCGGCCGAGAGCCAAGCCCGGGGGCGAGGTCTCGACCGGGCTGAGCCCGCTCGGGCTGTCCCCGCGGCGCGACGGGCTGCTCTACGTCCCGGCGGGCTACCGGCCGGACCGCCCGGCGCCGCTCGTGGTCCTGCTGCACGGGGCCGGGGGCAGCGCGCACCACGGGATCGCGCTGCTGCGGGAGCTGGCGGACGCGGCGGGGCTCCTGCTGCTCGCGCCCGACTCCCGCCATTCGAGCTGGGACATCATCTCGGACGACGCGTACGGGCCCGACGTCGACTTCCTGGATCGCGCGCTCGACCAGCTGTTCCGCGGCGCCGCGGTCGATCCGGTGCGGATCGCGATCGGCGGCTTCTCGGACGGCGCGTCGTACGCGCTGTCGCTCGGGCTGACCAACGGCGACCTGTTCACCCATGTGATCGCGTTCTCGCCGGGCTTCATGGCCCCCGCGGAGCAGCGCGGCCGGCCGCGCATCTTCATCTCGCACGGCACGCAGGACCAGGTGCTGCGGATCGACCCCTGCAGCCGGCGCCTCGCGCCGCTGATCCGGGTCGCCGGGTACGACCTGCGCTACGAGGAGTTCGAGGGCCCGCACGTGGTGCCCCCGGAGATCGCGCGCGACGCCCTCCGCTGGTTCCTGCCCGCGGAGGGCTGACCCCAACGCGAGAAGAGAAGCGAGAAAAAACGCAAAGGCGCAAAGGCGCAAAGGCGCAAAGGCGCAAAGGCGCAAAGGCGCAAAGAGGAGAGAAAGAAAAGCTCCTTTCTAACTCTTCTTTTTTGCGTCTTTGCGCCTTTGCGCCTTTGCGTTTTTTCTTCTCTCTCTGCGTCTCTCAGCCCAGCTCACCGCGCCGGACCGACCTCCGAGAGGCCGAGGGAGCCGCCGGGACGAGCCCGGCGGCGGCCGCCTCACTCCGCCGCGATGGCTTCCTCGCTGTAGGTCGTGTGGCGCACCTCGGGGTTGTTCTCGAAGTACGCCTTGCCGGCCAGGCGCTTCACGAGCGGGCTGAACCGCTCCGCCGCCTTGCCCGCGAGGAGGTCGCGGACGAGCGCGACGTCCTCGCGCGCCCGCGAGAGCGTCTCCGGGTCGGTCAGGAACGCCTTTGCGGCCACCGCCTTGGCCGGAGCCGCCTTCACCGCCTCGCGGACCGCCGCCGCCGCCGCGCGGACCTTCTCCGCGGCGCGCTCGGCGGCCGACTGCTTGATGAGCGGCGCCACCTCGTAGACCAGGTTCGCGGCCGACCCGGCGACCCGGTGCGGCGCGTGGTGCAGCGGGCTCGCGTACTTCGGGTGCTTCTCGAGGAACGCCCGCACCTCGGCCTCCGTGACGCCCGCCTCCTCGTAGGCGCGGGCGAGCTCCTGCTCGGCCAGGATGCGCGCCTTGAACATGTACATCTGGATACGAGAGTAGAAGTTCGTCGCGCCGTCGCCGCTCGTCTCGACCGCGCAGAAGATCGTCCCCGGGTAACGCGCCGTGATCAGCGACTGCACGCCGTCGGAGACGCCCGAGGACGGCATGCAGCCGAACGGCTTCACGCTCACCGTGAGGTGCGCCTTCGACTTCACGGCGTTCACGATGAGCTTGCCGACCTCCATGTGCCCCTCGCCGCCGCGGAGGTCGTTCGAGTAGTAGTCCTTCGCCACGTCGGCGACGAGATCCATGTCCGGGAGGTGGTAGTCGAACAGGCCGAGCGGCAGCGCGAACGCCTGGAAGCCGACGCGCAGCGCCGACTCGGCGAGGCGCATCGTCGCGAGCCGCTTCGCCACGCCGAACTCGTCGAGGCCGGCCAGGCCGTAGTTGCCCTCGTCCGCGCCGCGCAGATCGCGCCGCTCGCGGGTGTCGCGGGCGCACTCCCAGATGTTGTAGAGCAGCCACGCGGTCGTGAGCTGGATGTCGTTCTCGCCGCCCTCGCTCTCGAGGAACTTCTGAAGGGCGTAGTTGCCGTCGCCCTCGGTCGTCATCGCCCAGAACTCGCCGATGATCGACGTCTTCGCCTTGGGCCGGAGCTTGTCCACCCGGACGGCCTCGAACTCCTTGCGCGCCTCGTAGAGCGCGCGGAAGACGTTCGTCTGCTCGTAAAGCGCCTTGTAAAGGATGCGCTTCGCGCTCTCCATCGCGCGGTTCGTCGCGCCGGGCTCGACCTCGTAAGGCCGGACGCGGTAGCCGAGCGCGTTCAGCGTGTCGCCGCAGACGATCGCCTTGATGATCGCGATGAAGAAGGCGGGGTTCATCTCGAGGCCGACGTCGTCGCCCGTCGCCTGCGAGAGGCCGCCCGTCTGCTGGAAGAGCATCACCCGGAAGCCGTCGAAGCCGGCGTCGCGCAGCGCCTTCCGGTACTCGGTCACGTACATGCCGAACCGACACGGCCCGCAGGCGCCCGCGGTCAGGAACACGTAGTTCTTGATGATGTCCTCGGTCGTCATCCCCTGCTTGTCGCGCAGGTCGATGAGGTACTTCACCAGACCGCCGACCGTGAAGTACGTCGGGTTGCACTGCCCGCGGTTGCCGAACTCCTTGCCCGTCTGGAGGCCGGCGTTGTCGCTCATCCCGAAGTAATGGACGTTGTAGCCGAGGCCCTTCAGCGCGCCCTCGCACAGGAAGTCCTGCGCCGCGGTGAGGCCGCTGATGAGGAGCGTCACGTTGTCGCGCTCCTTCTTCGTCATCTTCGGCTTGAGCATGTTGTCGACCCACTGCCGACGCTCGGCCTTCAGGCCGAGCCGCTCCCGCTCGGCCTCCTCGAACGCCCTGAGCTCCGCCTCGATGTCGATGTCCGCCTTGATGGATTTCTTCTCGCCGACCAGAGGAAGGCGCGTCTTCTGCGTGATCGTCTGTTGCATGGCGTGGCTTCCCTTCGCTCGGATGCTGGAAGGGGGCCGGACGCGCCGTCCCCCCCTCGACCTTGGCCGTGTCTTCAGGCTTCCAAGGGGACGACGGTCCCGTCGGACTGCTTCTTCTTGAGCTGGACGAGGCCCGTCTTCGGCGCCTCGGGCGGAGACGCCGGCGCGACGTAGCTCCGCACCTTCTCGGCGAGCGCCGCGATCTCCCGCTCGAGCGCGGGATCGGTGATCTTGCGCGCCGCCTGCTGCTCGCGCTTCAGCTCGAGCAGCTCGAGCCGCTTCTCGTCGATGCGGTGGACGAGCTCCGCCTTCTTCTTCGCCGCGTCCTCGAGCGCCTCCTCGTGCAGCTTGAGGCTGTGCGCGTACGTCTTCACGCGGATCTTGATCGAGCCGCCCGGCTTGTTGGCGTCGATGTCGTGCAGCGCGGCGTACGGGGTGGCGCTCGAGCTCACGATGCTGTCGATGATGCCGTAGGTCGGCGCGTCGTGGCCGCACTTGAAGCTCGAGAGGTCGAGCAAGACGACGTTCGGGTGGCGGGCGGCGAACTTGACCGCCCAGACCTTCTGCGCGCTGTTCGCCGAGTAGTTCTCGGGCCAGACGTCGTTGATGTCGAGCGGGTGCTGGCCGTTCGCGATCTCGTCCTTGAAGTACCGAGCGAGGTACTCCATGTCGCGCGGGAGCGACCGGACCGAGAGGATCGGATAGCCGAGCACCTGGAACTCCTCCGGGATGCCGTGGTTCAGGCCCGGATCGGAGTGGTACGGCCGCCCGACCATCAGGATGGCGACGCGGTTCTCGGCCTCGACCGTCTCGAGGATCGCCCGCCCCTTGTCCTGGAGGTCGCGCTCGAACTGCGAGAGCGCCCGCATCCCCTCGCGGTGCGCGTGGTCGCTCTCGTCCTCGGTGACGCCGAGCCGCGGGCCCCACGTCTCGAACATCCGGCGCGCCGTCAGCGTCATCTCGGAGAACGTGAGCGGCGGATCGAGGTACTCGATCCCGCGCGTCTTGAAGAAGTCGATCTCCTTCGTGAACGCCGCCTTCATGACGTCCGGCACGCCCGCGACGATGGGGCAGCTCGTCTTGTCCATCACCCCCTCGCCGAAGCTCGGCACGTGGGTGAGGATCGGGAAGAAGATGTAATTGAGCTTCTTCTCGTCCGAGTGGTGGGTGAAGAGGAGGTTGTGGATGTGGGCCTGCGCCACCTTGGAGGGGAAGCAGGGGTCGATGGAGCCGTACTTGCCGCCCTCGACCCACATCTCCTCGCTGGTCGCGTCGCTGAAGACGACGTTCTGCTTCGGGACGCCGAGCGCCTCGAAGTAGGCCCGGTAGTACGGGCCCGTCGAGTAGATGTTGAGGACGCGCGGGATGCCGATGCGGACGCGGCGGAGGCGCTCGCGCACCTCGGGCCCGCTCCGCCGGAACGGGCGCGTCGTCTCCACCCGGCGGATGCCGAGGAAGCCCTTCTTGACGACCACGTCCTTCACCGGCGCGCCGCCCTCCGGCAGCGGCGCCGTGTCGTAGAAGTGCCGGAAGGCGAGCTTCGACTCGTAGTCGACCAGGTTCGGGAACTGCTTCGCGATCTTCTTCCGCTCGGCGACGAGCGCGAGCATCGCCTGCTCGCTCTCGACCGTGCCCTTCTCGCACGAGAAGCCCGAGATGTAGCGGCTCGTCGTCCCGTCGGGCCGCTTCGCGTCGATGAACGTCCGCTTGCACTCGTTCGGGCAGAAGTGGCAGACCGTCTCCTCGTCGTTCTTCGTCGTGTATTCGAGCGCGATCGCCGCGTCGATCCCGATGAACGTCGAGCGGCCCCTGCGCTTCACGACCCGGAGCGTCTCGAACGCGGCGCCGAGCGCGCCGGCCTCGCCGGTGTGCGGGTGGACGAACACCTCCGCGCCGGGGACGCGCTCCTTGATGTAGTCGACCTGCGCCTTGACCGCCGCGAGGTTGTACTGCGTGCCGCCCTGGAGCACGTAGCGCGTGCCGAGCGCCGCGAGCCGCGGGATCTGCACGACGTACTGCCACACGTTCTTGGGCAGCACCTGGGCGAGGCCGGCGAGCAGCTCCTCCTTCGAGAAGCCCTCCTTCTGGAAGTTCACCCGGTCGGTGTCGAGGAAGACGGCGCAGCCGTAGCTGAACTTCGGCGCGAGCTCGGCGCCGAACGCGGTGTCGGCGTACTCGGTCACCTTCAGGCCGAACTGGTCGGCCATCGCCTGGAGCAGCATGCCGTTGCCGGCAGAGCACGAGTTGGAGAGGCGGAAGTTCGCGATGTCGCCGTTCTTCATGAACAGGACCTTGATGTCCTGTCCGCCGATATCGCAGATGACGTCGACGTCGCCGAAGAACTTCACGGCGCTCATCATGTGGGCGACGGTCTCGACGATGTTGACGTCGGCCCGCATGCACTCCTGGAGCACGTCGGCCGCGTACCCGGTGCCGCCGAAGCCGAGCACCTCGAGCTGCGCGCCCTGGTCGATCACATACTGCCGGAGCTGGGCGAGCAGCTCCTTCGCGTCCTGGATCGGGTTGCCCTTCGAGAGCTGGTAGGCCTTGCAGACGATGCTCCCGTCCTCGTCGATGAGCACCGCCTTCGACGAGGTGGAGCCGCCGTCGAGGCCGATGACCCCGCGCACCACCTGGCCGGGCGCGAGCTTCATCGGCGTGAACCTCGGGATGCTGTAGAGCTTGCGGAACTCCTCGACCTCGTCCCGCGTCTTCACGAGCGGCGGGCCCGCGCTCTCGCCGAGCCGGGCCTTGCGGCCGTTCGTCATGTACTCGATGAGCCCGGCCTTGCCGGCGTAGAGGCCGACCTCCGGCGCCTCCTTGAGCCCGTACACGCAGGCGCCGAACGCCGCGTAGTACTGCGAGTTCTCCGGGACGAAGATCGTCTCCTCGATCGGCCGGTCCTTCGGCCAGCCGTAGCCGCGCTCCTCCCAGGTCTCGGGGATCCGCTTGCGCCAGCACTCCTGGAGGAAGGGGAGGTAGGTGTTGGGGCCGCCGAGCAGGATGACCTTGTGCTTCAAGGTCGAGCCGCGCGTGAGCACCGACAGGTTCTGGAGGACGATCGCGTCGGCGAGCGAGCAGAGGATCTCCGTCGAGGGGATACCGCTCTTCACGAGGTTCACGATGTCCGTCTCGGCGAAGACGCCGCATTTCGCCGCGACGTGGTGGAGCTTCGAGTCGTCGAAGTGGATCTTGACCACCTCGCTCGACGGCAGGCCCACCTTGATCATGCACTTGTCGATGGTGGCGCCCGTGCCCGAGGCGCACTTGTCGTTCATCGACGGCGCGGCGGTCTTGTCGCCCGTCTTCTCGTCCCGCTGGAAGATGATGATCTTCGCGTCCTGCCCGCCGAGCTCGATGACGCTGCCCACGTCCGGGTGCAGGTTCTCGACCGCGAGCGTGACCGCGTTGACCTCCTGGACGAACTTGGCGCCGAGGCCGGCACAGAGGGGCGCCGCGCCCGAGCCCGTCATGAACACCCGCCAGCTCTCGCGCGGCGACGCGGGGAACGACGCCTCGATCGCCTCGAGGAGCTCCAGCACCTTCTCCGGCTGCTTCGTCTGGTGCCGCTGGTAGTCGCTCCAGAGAATCTCGAGCGTCTGCGGATCGAGCACGACGGCCTTCACGGTCGTCGAGCCGACGTCGATGCCGACCACGACCGGATCCTGGATCTGCCTTCCCATCGGGGCTCCTCCCACCGCCGTCGCCGGTCACCAGCGCCCGACTGACTGGCTGGTCAGTCGTGATGGCTACAACGGGATGACCCGAAAATCAAATGATTCGGTGCGTCTTGGCCGGCGGCGATCGCCGGTTTCCCGGGATCTGCGTCCGGGGCGCAAGGTTCCGCCGCTGGGCTCGGCGCGGCGGGGCGCGGTACGGTCGGCGCGTCGGCCCGCCCGTCGTCCACTGTCCTCCGATCTTTCCGGCGCTTTTCGGGCGGCACGCCCGGGCGACGCCGCGGCGGAGACATCGCGCCCCAGGTGACGGGCCGGTGGTGGTAAAGCGACCGGCCCATGAACAAGTCCGAGCGCCGCCAAGCCCTCCTCCGGGCGGCGCGCGCCGTGTTTTCCGAGAAGGGCTATCACGAGGCGAAGGTCGACGACATCGTCGCGCTCGCGAAGGTCGCGAAGGGGACGTTTTACCTGTACTTCCCCGACAAGCGCTCGGTGTTCGGCGAGCTCGTGCGCGGGCTCTTCTCGCGCCTCGGCGGCGCCATCCTGCGCGTGGACCCGTCGGCGGACGTGGAGGCGCAGGTCAAGCACAACATCCGCGCGATCGTGGCGGTGCTGCTCGACGATCCGGCGCTGACGAGCATCCTCCTGTCGCACGCGGCGGGGCTCGATCCGGCGTTCGTCAAGGAGCTGCGCGCCTTCCGCCAGGAGGTCAAGCTGCTCCTGGAGCGGAGCCTCGCCGAGGGGCAGCGGCTCGGCGTCATCGAGCCGGGGGACACCGAGCTCTACGCGACGTTCACGATCGGCGCGCTGAAGGAGGTGCTGTTCGAGAACGCCCTCGAGGACCAGGCCCGCCCGCGCGAGCGCATCGTCACGGCGCTCTACGATCTCCTGCGGCGCGGCTACCTCCGGATGGACCCGGCGCCCGGCCAGCCGGCGCTGCGCGCCGAGCCCGGCCCGCCGGCGCCGCGCGTCGGGCCCGGCCAGCCGGCGCCGCGCGCCAAGCCCGGCCCGCCGGCGCCGCGCGCCGACGGCGAGCCCGAGGCGCCCGCGCCGGAGGACGCCGCGCCCGCCCGGGCGGCGCGCGCGGAGCGGGCCAGCCCGCCGCGCGCCCGCCGCGCCAGGCCCCGAGGGAACTGACCGGCGCGTCAGTCAGGGCGGTGACTATGCAGGTCCGGCGGACGGCGTACGGCCGAGGCGCGGCAGGACGATGTGCGCGATGAAATTGTGCAGGGTCCGGGTGCCGAGCTGATCCGGGGAGATGCGGTCGAGGAGCGCCGGGACGTCGAGGCCCTCGGCCTGCAGGACCTCGCGGCGAAAGGCGATGTAGCCGGCGATGACGTCGTGATCCATCTCGGGGTGGAACTGCACGCCGTAGCAGGTGCTCGTGAAGCGGATGACCTGGTGGTCGTCGAGCTCGGTGAACGCGAGGCTCCGGGCGCCCTCGGGCAGCGTGCCGACCGTGTCGACGTGGGTCGCGTGGGTCTCGAAGCTCGACGGGAGGCCGTCGAAGAGGACGTCGTCGGCGCGGCGCTGGACGCGGATCCGGCCGATCTCGCGGCCGCGCGGGTTGCGGATGACCTCGCCGCCGAGCGCCTGGGCGAGGATCTGGTGGCCGAAGCAGATGCCGAACGTGGGGGTGCCGGCGCGGACGACGTCGCGCAGCCACGCCTCGCAGCGGAGCATCCAGGGCTCGCGGTGGGGGACGTTGGCCGAGGAGCCGGTGATGACGAAGGCGGCGATCCCCGGGGCGTCGGGCGCGGGGAGCTCGCCCGCGCGGGCGTCGACGACGGCGTAGCCGCCCCGCCAGGCGGCGCCGATCGTCTGCTCGATCAGGACCGCGAACTCGCCGCGCCGCTCGAGGACCGGGGGCACGGGCTCACCGGTCTTCACGATGACGATCTTCTTGTCCTTTTCGTCCTGTCCCACGCGGTCAAGATAGCAGAGCGGCCGCCTCGGCAAGGGCGGGGGCTTGGCAGCGCGGGGCGGGGGCGCGAAGATGCGCCCGCATGTCGGCCTATGTCGTGTCGCGCCCCGTGTGGCGGCGGTTTCGCCCGCGTTTCCTGGCTCGCGCTGCGGCGCACGTGAGGGCCGGCGGGCACGCGGCCGTCGTGCTGCCGGACGAGCGGATCGATCTCCTCCTCTCGGTCGACGCGCAGGGCAAGCTCACCGAGCTCGGGCTGTGGTCGCTCCTGTCGATCGAGCAGCAGCGCTTCCGGCGGGTGACCGAGGGCCCGGCGCAGGGGCTCGCGACGGCGCGGGTGAAGCGGCAGTACGAGGGCTCGGTGCTCGACTGGTGCGAGCGCGACAGCGTGCACGCCGGGGCGATCCGCGAGGTGGCGCTCGACTGCCTGGCCTGCGGCGCCTGCTGCCACGACGCGAACGTGGTGCTCGACGACGTGGACCTCTCGCGGTGGCGGGGGGCCGGGCGGGGCGACCTCACGGGGCGCGCCTACGTGCGGCGGTCGCGGGACGGGAAGATCACGCTGCGCTTCGCCGCGAGCGGCCGCTGCCAGCACCTCTGCGAGGACAGGCGCTGCGCGATCTACGAGATCAGGCCGGACAACTGCCGCGCCTTCGTCGTGGGGAGCGAGGCGTGCCTGTCGGCGCGCGAGGAGACGCTCGGGCTCCGGGACGGGGCGGCGCTGGGCTAGGCGCGCGGCCCCTCACGGGAGCGGCGCGCAGCCGGGGTAGAGCGCGTTGAAGTCGTCCCTCTTGAGGTACACCGTGATCACCTCGGGGTACTCGAACAGGCCGCCGGACCAGCCGTCCGGCCCGCTCGGCTCGGCGAAGCAGCCCTCGACGAAATCCGCCGAGGCGTCCTCGCAGGTCTGCAGCTCGGGCTGCGCCAGGTCGCGGCAGGGGCCGGCGAAGGAGAGCTCGCAATCCTCGCTCGCGCCGCAGGACCGCGAGGGCACACCGGCGCTCGGGTTCGCGCCGCACTGCGCCTCGACCGCGGCGCCCGCGCACGCGTACATGCCGTGATCCGGGCCGCTGCCGAACAGGTTGCCGTAGAACGCCGCCTCCTGCGCGTTGAACTGCGCCCGCTCGGTCGTGGTGGTCCCGAGCGCCTCGTGCTCGCCGCGCAGCGAGATGGGCACCTCGACGCCGTAGCCGTTGACGTGGGCGAGCAGGCACGCGCTCACCCAGCGCTGGCCGGCGGGATCCAGCGGCTCGTCGCGCCAGTCCGGGGCGACGCCGACGGCGCCGGGGAAGGTGTACGTCACGCCGCCGTGCGCGCCGCTGAGGCTCTCGCCCTCGGGCAGGGCGCACCGGATCACGTAGGTGAGCAGCTCGCGGCCCTCGGGGGTCTCGATGAGCGCCGTGGAGGAGAGGTCCGCGCCGCTCGGCGACAGCCCGCCCGCGGACAGGCCGTTCATCGAGAGGCGGTTCATCGAGAGGCGGTTCATCGAGAGGCGGTTCATCGAGGTGAGCGCCTCTCCCGCCGACCCGAGCTGCCCCTCGGCGGGCTCGCTCTCGAGCGCCTCCGCGAGGCAGCCGGTCTGCGCGACACCCACGGCGATTGCCGCGACAAGGATGAGCAGGTCATGCGTGCGTGACATCGATCGCTCCTGGGGCGCTCCTGGGGCCGAATGCCTCGAGCCGACGGGGGTCTCACGGGATCGCGGCGAGGCGCCTCGACCAGCGGACGATCGCTCGTGGCTCACCTCGATCCGCCCGGGCGCTGCGGGGCGTGCGAGACCCAGAAGCTGCCCTGAGGCACGGCGATTCTGCCGATGTCGGGCACTGCAACGTCCAGGCCGCGAGGGCGAGCTCGCAGGGGCCGCGAGCATCCGGGCAGGCTCGGCCGCCGCGCGTCCGCCCGACGATCCCGGGGCCGGCGATGGATGGTGCAGCTGGCCACATGGGGCGATTTGTCGCGGGCTCGCGCGCGCGATCACGCGATCGCGCGATCGCGCGATGGAAAGCCGCGGGTCGCCGCCCTTCGAGGGCGGGTGCTCTCGGTTCGCGACGTCCCCGTGCGCTCCGCGTCCCACGTGGTGGGAGGATCGCGCGCGGGAGGCGCGATGCGCGCGCGGGGCGGCGAGGGGGCACGCTCTCTGATACGTAGGCGTCGAGAGGCGCCAGACGATGCAGAAGACCGAGGGTGAGCTCGCGCGAGGGCCGGAGGAGGCGGGGGTCGAGCACGAGGTTGTCGAGGGGGCGAGGGGCCGGACCGCCGCCGCGCGGGTCCGGGCGCAGCGCGCCGCCGGGCTCCTGATCTTCCTCGCCAACGGCTTCTGCATCGGCACGTGGGTAACGCGCATCCCCGACTTCAAGCGCGCGCTCGCGCTGAGCGAGGCGACGCTCGGCAACGTGCTGCTCGCGCCGGCGCTCGGCGCGTTCGTGGGGATGCCGCTCGCGGGGTGGCTCGTCGCGCACCTGGGGAGCCGGGTCGTGGCGGTGTCCGCCGGCGCGGCGTTCGCGATCAGCCTGTTCGGGCCGGGGCTCGCGCGGACGCCGACCGAGCTGTTCCTCGTGCTCACGTTCTTCGGCGTGTCGAACGGCGTGATGGACGTGTCGATGAACGCGAACGCCGCCGAGGTGGAGGAGGCGTGGGGGCGGCCGATCATGTCGTCGTTCCACGCGCTGTACAGCGTCGGGGGGCTCGCGGGCGCGGCGGCCGGCGGGGCGCTGGCGCACGCGGGGGTGGCGCCCGCGGCGCACCTCTCCCTGGCCGCGGTGGCGGTGCTGCTCCTCGTCGGGCTGCTCTCGCCCTGGGTGCGGCCCGGCGTCCCCGCGCCGGAGCCGCCGAGGAACCCGTTCGCGCTGCCGCCCCGCGCGATGTGGCCGCTCTGCGCGATCGCGTTCCTGTGCATGTTCGGCGAGGGCGCGATGGCCGACTGGAGCGCGGTGTACCTCCGGGAGACGCTCGGCACGACGGCGGCCTTCGCGGCGACGGGGTTCGCGGCCTTCTCGGTGGCGATGGCGGCGGGCCGCTTCCTCGGCGACGGGGTGAGCAGCAGGCTGGGCCCGGTCGCGGTGGTGCGCGGCGGGGCCGTCCTGGTGACGGTGGGGCTCGCCGCGGCGCTGCTGATCGGCCGTCCGATCGCCGGCCTGTTCGGGTTCGCGTGCGTGGGGCTCGGGCTCTCGTGCGTCATCCCCACGGTCTTCAGCGCGGCCGCGCGCTCCGGCCCCACGGGCACCTCGATCGCGGCCGTCGCGACGTTCGGCTACCTGGCGTTCCTCGGCGGTCCGCCCGTGGTCGGCCACATCGCCGCGGCCACGAGCCTGCCGTTCGCGCTGTCGCTCATCGTTGTCGGGGCGATCGCCATCGTGCTGCTCGCCGGGGCCGCGGGCGGTCCGGCGAAGGCGGCGCAGGGCGCGGGGAGCCTGGCGGGAGAGCGCGTGGAGACGTGAGGTGCGGCGAGCGTGTGGCTCGTGGGCGAACGGAGACGTCTTCCGGAGCGCCTCGAGCTCCGGGCGGACCGGTCGAGGCGCCCGCTCACGCGTCGCTCTCTGGAGCGTCGCCCTCCGACGCGAGTTTTTCCTGGAGCTCCGTGGCGGTGAGGCTCCATCGATCGCCGATTCCAGCTTCGATCAGAGCATTGACGAGCGTTGCGCCCTGGCCGGTCTCGCTGAAAACCTTGACCCTGGAATCGGGTGCCAGCGAGCGAGCTGCGCGCACTGCTTCCACGACGCGGGCTGCATCCAGCCCCGCAACCAGCACCTCGGTGCGATTCGGCCCATACTCGACGATCTGCCAGAGCAGAACTCCATCCCCTTCGTAGGTCTGCTCGAGCTCATCCGTCGCCTCTCGCACCTCGCGAAGACCCAGCCGGTGCGCCGCCTCCGCCCCGACGTCGGCGAATACGTGTACCGGGACATAGTGGCCCCATTCAGACCACAGGTGCTCTTCGAGCGCGATGCGCTCGAGAAAGGTTCGCGGGGTGCCGGCCGCGACGTCGAGCTGGCCAGCGAGCCCATCATAGCGCCAGATAGCACCTGCCGCATCGCAGAACACGAAGCGTCCTCGCCACTCGCCGATGAACACCAGGTCGTGTCCACGCCAGCTCCAGAGCAGGTAGCGGCGCACTTGGGGTTCTTCGACACCACACGACAGCAGCAGAGGCTCGTCCGGGGAGGTCTGATACGCCCGGCTCCAGGAGGCCACCAGCGTCTCCGGCGATCGCATGAGGAGGCCGAGCCCCAGGACGATCGCTGGACGGCTCAGCGGGTCGGCGTCGCCCGCTCCTCCGCCGCCGGGCGCCAGCAGGCCGCCGAGATCTTGCTCGCACCGGGCGAGCGCTGGCCAGGGCGTGATTCCTCGCTCCCTCGCCCACTGCGCCACGCTCGCTTCGTCCAGCTGGGTGGAGGTGCGTACCACCCGCGCGGTTCGCGCCCACCGCGCTAGGCGCTCGGAGCCGTGAGGCGGAACGACATCAAAGTGCCGCACGCCGCCGCCGGGCGTGAACTGTGCATCTTCGATCCTGATGCCCAGCACCTCTAGTGGACTGTTCGACAAGTTTTTTAACATAATCACGCGGCATGCCGCTCAACCCAGCGGTGCATCTTCTGCCGCGTCCAGGACCACCTGAACGGGTGAGCGTAGAGCTGGTCGTACTCCCGCCAGCTCGCGTCCAGGTGCTCGACGAGCTGCTGGCGGCTGTTCCAGCTGCCGCGCTTCAAGTAGCGCTCGCTGAACGCGCGCAGCAGCAACTCGGCCTGGTTGAGCCACGAGGCGTGCGCCGGCGTCACGAGCACGCGGACGTGCGGGTAGAGGGTACGCAGCAGGGTGGTGGTCTCCTGTGCAACGTGCGACGGGGCTCCGTCCCAGATGAGGTGCACGCGTCGCGCATTGCAGCACTCGTGGAGTAACTCGGGCAGGATCGCGCGCAGGTGCTCGCTATCGTTCCGGTTGGGGCACCACCCGCGCATCTTGCCCGTGTGCACATCGAGCACCGCGGCGAAGTTCACCGTCCCGTGCCGGATGTACTCGAACTCCTGGTGCTCGACCTGGCCGCGCCTCACGGGGCGGGTCGGTCGCCGACGTTCGAGCACCTGGATGTTCGGCTTCTCGTCGAAGCAAAGTACAAGCTCGCCGCGCGCAGTGAGATCCGAGGCTCTTTCGTAGCACCACAGGATGCGCGTCGCCCTCCTCTCGAAGTCGGCATCGATCGTGGGCGTCTTCCAGTACCGCGAACGGTGGGGTTGGAGATCGGCGGTACGCAGGATCAGCGAGACGGTCGAGTGCGCAATCTTCGGCACCAGCCCACGCTCAGCCGCCACCTTCGCCAGGCTGCGCGTCGACCAGTGCGTCATGTGCAGCCCGAGCCCTGCGGGCTCACAACAGGCGAGCATCTCGAGGCCGACGCGTTGCAGAGGGGGAAAAAGCCCGGGGCCGACCCTCGCGAGGAGCGTCCTCGACCGCCCGAACCCCCACCTTTTCGTACCGACGGCAGAGGTGCCAGATCGTCTCGCGCCTCTGCTCCACGTGCGCCGCCAGTTCCTCCACGACCGTCGCCGGGTCTGCCATGGCCAAGAGCACCCGAGCTCGGCGAGCCACGCGTTGCTCGGTGCGTCCGTCGCGCACCAGCCGCTCCAGGTACGCCCGATCGTCCCGCGACAGCTCGATCTTCCTGGGTGGTCGTCCTCGCATGCCGAAGCTTACGCCACCCAGGGGAATATGTTAAAAAACTTATCAAACAGTCCACTAGCTGTTGCACGACGGCGTGCTTTCCAACGAGGACGCGTAATGCGCCGAAGTACGTTGCGCGACGATGCTCGTTTACGATATCCGTGAGTCCCGCCAGGATGGCACCGAAGGGGAGCCGTGTTGTATCCATGCACCAGGGGAGACCGATCTCTGTAGCGGCCCGTAGCGCCGCGTCGAGAGCGCCGGTGTTCGTGGTGTAGACGCGCTCTCGGCTGCCTCCATGTGGGTACGCCCCCATCACCAGCGTGTCCTCCTTCGCGAAGATTGGGGATACGTCGTCGTTCGTCGGCTCCTGTGAGAGGCCTAGATTGGTAATGAAGCTCGATAGCAGCTCACGCTGTGCTTGGCGGTTCTTTGCATTCGAGACGACGAGCGGAGGAGGGAACGGCGCCATCGCATCGACACGGGCGAGACGCTCGACCCAGTCCCGCCAGTCCTGTGCGAGATGGAGCCCGTTCAGCGTAGATATGCTACGCAGCGACTTCGGGCCGCTCGGCGCGCTGATGTACAGCGCCCCCAGGGACGGCGATGAGGCGAACGGCTTTCGGGCAGCGCCTCCCTCGCAAGACTCGACGGGAGCCGCCGAGGCGGTGTCATGTCCGAGCTCGGTACCGAGCAGGCGGGGCAGGCCTCTTCTGTCGGTCAGCTCATAGAGCTCCAGCTCCCAATCCTGGGCGCTGCTCGGGTCGAGCGGCCGCACGTCGACTCTACTCAGGTGCGCTCTGCAGAAAGGCGACCAGTCGCTCGTGCTCATATGCGCACCCAGGCGCCGCTCATGCCCATGGGACGGGTTCGGGCAGCCTCCACCGCTCCCCGGGCCGCAGGAGCCGGCGTCCTTGCCGCCGCCCTTGCCGTCGGCGCCTTGCCCGCCCCCGCCGCCGCGGCCTCCGCGCCCCCGCCGCCGCGGCCTCCGCGCCCCCGCCGCCTCCTCCGCTGCCCCCGCCGCACAGGATCCACGTCCCGGGGTTCATGCCAGGGAGGGCGGGGATGTTCGGAACCGGAGCCGTGCGCGCCATGGGACGAGGGTCGCCGGCGGCCACGCGCGGCGTCAATTCGCAGCACGTTGCCGTCTCGCAGGCGACGAAGGTGTGCCAGGACGACCTTCACCTGTGCCAATCGAGGGGGGTCCGACACTGGCTCAACCGCAATGCATTGCGACACACCGGGGTCCGGACCCCCCCGGAACGCTCCGCGGAGCGTCTCTCGGCGCGAAATTGTGCCAAAATACGCTCTGGATTGTGCGGTTCTGCGCCATTTACCCCCCGGGAAGCGCCGGATCTTGTGCCAGCAGGGGGGGTCCGGACCCCTCCGGACCGCAATGCACAGCGCCGGCGCGGGGTCGGGACCCCCTCCGAACCGCAAGTCGTATCGTCCAAGGCCGTCCTCCCAGCGCGCTCCAGGGTCGTGACGCCGTCGGCCCGGACCGGCTTGCGGTAGTTCCACCGGACCGCGAGACTCGCAGCATGGACGGCATCGACCCGAACAACCCCGTGGTGCGGCTCTGCGCCGAGGGCATGCAGGCCGAAGCCGAGGGACGGAACGAGGACGCCCGGGCCCTGTTCGAGAAAGCATGGGCCGCGCGCACCGACGATTACGAGGCGTGCATCGCCGCCCACTACGTCGCCCGCCACCAGGGGAGCGACAAGGAAACGCTCGCGTGGAACCAGGAAGCCTTGCGCCGGGCCGACGCCGTGGGCGGCGACCGGGCGCGCGGCTTCTATCCGTCGCTCGTCCTCAACCTGGGGCACTCGCACGAGGCGCTCGGCGACATGGCCGAGGCGCGCGCCTGCTACGAGCGCGCGGCGGCGCTGCTCCACGAGCTCCCCGCGGGGCCGTACGGCGAGATGGTCAGGAACGCCGTGAAGCGCGCCCGCGGGCGGGTCGAGTAGCCCGCGCCCTTCCGCCCCGTGCGTCACGGCGCCGCGGGGCGCTCACGGCGCCGGGGCGCTCTCCTGGGCCGGGGCGCCCTCCGGCGCCGGCGCATCCATGGCGCAGCGGAAGCCGATCCAGGCGTGCGCGGTCACCGGCGCCGCGGCGGTGCGGTACGTGGCCGAGAGCTTCTCCGGGCCGTCCAGGAAGCTCCCGCCGCGCACCACCTTGAGCGGGAACGACGGGTCGCCCTGCGGGTTCTCGCCGCCGGGCGGCGGGAAGACGAGGCCGTCCGAGACCCACTCGGACACGTTGCCGGCGAGATCGTAGACGCCCTCCGGGGTGCGATCGCTCGGGTGCGCGCCCGACGCGCAGGTCGCGACCTCGGTGCCGCGCGCGAGGCAGCCCTCGTTGCGGTCGTAGCAGGCGCGCTCGCACGTGGGCGCGTCGTCGCCCCAGACGTAGGCCCGCCCCGCAGCGCCGCGCGCCGCGACCTCCCACTCCGCCTCCGTGGGCAGCCGGCGGCCCCGGAAGCGGCAGTAGCTCTCGGCCTGGGAGTAGTCGACGCAGTTGATCGGGTGCCCGGTCGCGTTGCGCGGCTCGTTGCAGCGCCGCGACCACAGCTCGGCCTCCTGCTGGTCCTCGGACGCCGCCGGCGCCTGCACGCCCGGCAGGAGCTCGGGCGTCAGCGAGACGTGATCCGCGGCTCCGCACATGCGCTGCTGCATGCAGGCGCGGTAGGCGCGGACGGTCACCTCGTTGCGATCGATGTAGAACCCGCGGGTGAGCGTCACCTGGCGCGCCTCGCCCGCGGCGCCGATCGTGGTCGTGACCGGCCCGATGTAGACCATGTCGGCCGGCGGCGCCGACGGCGCGGCGGGCGCGGCGGCCGACGCCTCGGTCGGGGCGCTCTCCGCCGGCGCGGCGGTGGCGACCGCCGTCGCCGCGCCCGCGGGGGCCGTCGCCACGGCGCGCCCGGTGGGCGATGCCTTCGCGGGGGCGCGCGCGGCCGGGGCCCGCGCCGGCTTCTTGCCGTCGGGCGCCAGCACCAGGAAGTACGCCGCGGCGCCGGCGCCGCCGAGCAGGAGCGCCGCGAGGAACCAGGGAAGCGCCGCGCGCACGGGGCCGCGGCCGCGCTGCGGCGGGGCGACGGGCAGCGCGGCGTGCGGCGGGCCGCCGGCCGGGTATGGGGCGGCGCCGGGCGGCGCGGCGTGGGGCGGGCCGCCGGCCGGGTATGGGGCGGCGCCGGGCGGCGCGGCGTGGGGCGGGCCGCCGGCCGGGTGCGGGGCGGCGCCGGGCGGCGGGGGCGGCGGGCGAGCCCCGGGGTATCCGGCGGGCGCGACCGTCTCGATCATGGAGTCGTCGACCTGCGCGGTCCGGGAGCCGCCCGTCGCCAGCGCGCCGGCGGCGGAGGCCGCGCCGGAGACCGCTGCCGCGCCGCCCGTGAAGCCGGCCGCGCCGCCGCTGCCGGCCGCGCCGCCCGTGAAGCCGGCCGCGCCGCCCGTCGGCGGCCCGCCCGCGCCGTGGCTCACCTTGACCACGGCGGGCCGCGCCGGGGCGGGCGCGCGCGCGTCGGCGAGCATCGTCGGCTCGACCGGCAGGCCGGCGTGACCGGCCGCCGCGCCGAGCCCGCGCGCGGCCGCGTACTCGGCCGTCGACAGCCCGCCCGCGTGCTCCGCGCCGGGGACGTCGAGCCGCGGGCCCGACCCGGCGCGCTCGCCGAGCGCCGCGGCCGAGAGCGCGTCCCAGAACTCGCCCGCGCTCGTGAAGCGGTGCTTCGGCTCGATGGAGAGCGCCTTGTCGAGCACGCGCTCGACCGCCTCCGGCGCGTCCGGCAGCCCGCGCGCGCGCAGCGTCGGGCGCACCGCCGGGTCGGCCGAGGCGATGTAGAGCTGCGTGGGGTCGTCCCCCTCGAGCGCGCGCCTGCCGCTCACGAGCTCGACGAAGATGAGCGCGAGCGCGAACACGTCGGTCCAGGGGCCGGTCGCGCCGCGGGCCTTGTTGAACTGCTCGGGCGCCCCGTAGCGCGGCGTGAACGCGCTCGGCCCCTGCCGGGTCGCCGCGAGCGCCTCGGTGAACGTGGGGTGGTCGGCCAGCACCTTGGCGATGCCGAAATCGAGCACCTTCAGCGTCCGCACCCCGCCGACGTCCGTGAGGAACAGGTTGGCCGGCTTCACGTCCCGGTGCGCGACCTTGTGCGCGTGCGCGACGGCGAGCGCGCGCGCGGCCGGCGAGAGCAGCTGGATCGCCTCGGCGATCGACATGCCGACCTCGCCCCGGTCGCGCCGGTCCCGGAGGTGCTGCCCGAGCGTCTGGCCCTCCAGCCACTCCAGGACGAGGTAGGGCACCCACACGCCGGCCCGGGTCGTGAACGCGCCGACGTCGAGCGCCTGCACGATGCCCGAGGTGGCCCGCGACAGCCGGTGCAGGATCCGCCCCTCGCCCCGCAGCGTCTCGAGCAGGGCGTCGCGCTGCTCCGCGTCGAGCGAGGTCGGCAGCTTCAGGCACTTGATGGCGATGAGCTCGCCGAAGCCCTCGTGGACCCCGCGGTAGACCACGCCGAACCCGCCGTCGCCGATGACGGCGGCGACGCGGTACTTCCCCTCGATGGTCTGGCCCGCGAGGCCGAAAGGATCGTCGAAGGGCTCCGTCATGCCCCGCTCCTAGCGCGGAGCCGCTCGCAGGCAAAGGGGCTTCAGCGCCGCGCGCGCCCGCCCGCGCCGTCCGCTCCGGTTCGTTGGTGCTGCTTGCATCCGGCGGCCCGCGGGGCCATGGCGGTCCTCATGAAGGCACCGCGCGCGCTCGTGATCCTGGCCGAGGGAGCTGAGGAGATGGAAACCACCATCATCGTCGATGTCCTCCGGCGCGCCGAGGTCGAGGTCGTCCTCGCCGGGCTCGACGGGCCGGGGCCGGTGCGCTGCAGCCGCGGCGTGCGCCTCGTGCCGGACGTGGATCTCTCGGCGGTGGCGGGCGACTTCGACGCCGTGATCCTCCCGGGCGGCAAGGGCGGGGCCGACCGGCTGGCCTCCTCGCCGGCCGTGGGGGAGCGCCTGCACGCGCAGGCGCACGCGGGCCGCACCGTCGCGGCGATCTGCGCGGCGCCGATCGCGCTCGCGGCGCACGGGCTCTTCCAGGGCAGGACGATGACGTGCCACCCGTCCGTGAACGACGTCGTGTCGGCGCACGGCGCGATCGTCGCGAGCCCGGTGGTCGAGGACGGGCAGCTCGTGACCAGCCAGGGGCCGGGCACCGCGATGGCGTTCGCGCTGGCGCTCGTCGAGCGCCTCCGCGGCCAGGAGGTCGCGGCGAAGGTGCGGGCGCCGATGATGCTGCCGTCCTGAGCGCGCGCGGCCCGCCGAGGAGGCCAAGACGAAGGCAGGGGCAGCGACTATGCCGCCTGCAAGTGCTCGATCAAGATCTTCACGCCGAGGCCGATGAGCACGAGGCCTCCCGCGACGTCGAGCCGCTTGCCGAGCATCGCTCCGAAGCGCCTCCCGGCGAAGAGGCCGATCGCGCTCAGGACCGCCGTCGTGATCCCGATGGTGGCCAGCGAGAGCGCGAGCGGTGCGTTCAACATCGGAAGCGTGAAGCCGATCGCGAGCGCATCGATGCTCGTCGCGATGGCGAGCACGAACATGACCTTCAAGGCGAACAGGTCCTTCGGCGCGTCGTCGTCGTCGTCAGCGCTGGACCGCGCCTCCCACAGCATCTTGCCACCGATGGCCCCGAGGAGCACGAAGGCGATCCAGTGATCCCACGCCTGTACCAGGGGCCCGACACGCGCACCGAGGAGCCACCCGATCAAGGGCATGAGCGCCTGAAACCCACCGAAGAAACCGGCGACGAGCGCGACGTGCCGGGCGCGAATCACGGGGACCGCAAGCCCCCGCGCGGCCGAGACCGCCGTCGCATCCATGGCCAGGCCGAGGGCGAGCAGCAGAATCGCGCCGAAGCTCACGACGCCACCGCCGACCCGGAGATGAGCCTCGATGATCCGCGCATGAGCTCGTCGAGGGCACCTCGCGCCAAGGTCGCCGTCTGGAGAGCCGCTGCACAGCCGAGGTCGCCATCGAACGCCCGCTCCACGGCCTCCAGCCGATCGCGCGTGCGCCGCGCGCGAGCAAAGCGCCTCTTCGTGTTCTCGATCGTGTGCACCCGGAGAGCGTAGGAGACCATGCCACGTGCCACAAGCGGGCAGGAGCTTGCTCAGCTCGGGGCGCCCGCGCGGTTCATGCGGATTCCTGATCCCTGAAGGGCGGCTCAGGTGTGCTATCCGCCGTGACCAATCCAGAATCCAGCGCTCACCTCCACCAGCTCCGATCTCCTCCGGCGCCTGGCCATGCCCTTCGCTGGCCGGACCGCCGGCCGGTTGAACTAGAATGGCGGCCAGCCGGCGCTTCAGGTGTGCGCCAGCGGCGGCGCCGGGGAGGAAAATGCGATGCGAGCGATGGTCATCCCCGCCTTCGGCGGGCCCGAGCTGTTCGAGCTGCGTGAGGTAGAGCGGCCCTCGCCCGGGCCGGGCGAGGTCCTGGTGCGCGTCGTCGCGTCGGGCACGAACCCGGTCGACGCGAAGATCCGGGCCGCGGGGAGCTGGGCGCAGATCGCGCCGCCGGTGGTCCTCGGCTACGACGTCTCCGGGGTCGTCGAGGCGGTCGGCCCGGGCGTCCGCGGCTTCGCCCCCGGCGACGAGGTCTTCTACACGCCGGAGATCTTCGGCAACCCGTCGGGGAGCTACGCCGAGTACAACGTGGCGCCCGCGTCGATCGTCGCCAGGAAGCCGCGCGGCATGTCGCACGTCGAGGCGGCCGCCATCCCGCTCGCGGGCGGCACCGCGTGGGAGGCGATCGTGCGCCGGCTCGCGGTGAAGCCCGGCGAGACGGTGCTCGTCCACGGCGGGGCGGGCGGCGTCGGCTCGTTCGCCGTGCAGTTCGCCCGCGCCTCGGGCGCCCGCGTGCTCGCCTCCGCGGGCGCGGCGAACCAGGAGACCCTGCGCGGGCTCGGCGTCGATCGCCCCATCGATTACACGTCCGAGGACCCGGCCGAGGTCGCCCTGCAGGAGACCGGCGGCGCCGGCGTCGACGCGGTCTTCGACACCGTGGGCGGAGACCTCGTCGCGAAGAGCCTGCGCGCGACGCGCCCGGGCGGCCGGCTCGCCTGCGTCCTCGCGCCGCAGGGCGACCTCTCCGCGCTCTACGTGAAGAACCAGACGCTCCACGGCATCTTCCTCACCCGGGAGGCCGCGCGCCTCCGCGAGATGACGCCGCTCTTCGAGCGGGGGCTCGCGTTCCCCGTCGTCTCCGGCGTCCTGCCGCTCGAGCAGGTCGCCGAGGCGCACCGGCGCCTCGACTCGGGCCACGGCGCCGGCAAGCTGATCCTCTCGATCGCCAAGGGCTGAGCCGCCCGCGCCGAGCCGCCCGCGCCGAGCCGCCCGCGCCGACGACCGAGCCGCCGCGCCGACGACCGAGCCGCCCGCCCGGCACCCCGGGTCGCCCCCCTCGGTCGGGGCGTTTGCAGGACCACAACCGCGCGCGGATGGCCTTATACTGCGCCGCGTGCTGCCGCTGCTCGCCCTGACCGTCGTCGTCGTGCTGTGCCTTGGCTACCGCTTCTACGGGAGGCTGGTCGCGCGCAACTACGCGCTCGACGACGCCGTGGTGACGCCCGCGGTCAAGGTGAACGACGGCGAGGACTACGTGCCCACCAAGCCGTTCTACCTCTTCGGCCAGCACTTCAGCGCCATCGCCGCCGCCGGGCCGATCGCCGGCCCGATCCTCGCCGGCCAGGCGTTCGGGTGGCTGCCGTGCGTGCTCTGGATCTCGCTCGGCGTCGTGTTCATCGGCGCGGTGCACGACTTCTCCGCGCTCATCGCGAGCGTCCGCCACGGGGCCGAGAGCGTCGCCGAGATCGCGAAGCGGCACATCGGCCGGCGCGCCTGGCTGTCGATGATGATCTTCATCTGGCTCGCGCTCGCCTACGTGATCGTCGCCTTCACGGACATCACGGCGAGCACCTTCGTCGGCAAGACCGAGGAGTTCGAGGGCGGCGCGTTCCAGTTCAACCCCGGCGGCGCCGTCGCGGCGGCGAGCGCCGCCTACCTCGGCCTCTCCCTCGTCATGGGCGTGGTCGAGCGGTACCTCAAGCCGCCGCTCTGGCTCACCACGCTGATCTTCGTCCCCGCGACGCTCGGCGTCGTCTGGCTCGGGACGAAGATCTCGACCGCGTTCGTGCTGCCGGTCGACAACCCGCAGCGCGCGTTCGGCCTCATCATCCTCGTCTACTGCTTCGTGGCCTCGCTCCTGCCGGTCTGGCTGCTCCTCCAGCCGCGCGGCTACCTGGGCGGGTTCATCCTGTACGTGGCGCTCGCGGTCGGCGTGATCGGGATCTTCTTCGGGAACCTCCGGTACCCGGGGGAGTTCGAGCTGCGGCAGCCCGCGTTCACCACGTGGAACGCCGGCGGCGCGACCGGCATGCTGTTCCCGTTCCTGTTCGTCACCATCGCCTGCGGCGCCTGCTCAGGCTTCCACGGGCTCGTCTGCTCGGGGACGACGTCGAAGCAGATCTCGAAGGAGACGCACACCCACCCGGTGGGCTACGGCGCGATGCTGGCCGAGGCGTTCGTCGCGCTGATCGCGCTCGCGACGCTGGTCATCGTGGCCCAGGGGACGAAGCTGCCCGGGCCGGGCAAGATCTACGGCGACGGGATCGGCAGGTTCCTCACCGTGATCATCGGCAAGGAGCACTTCCTCTTCGCCGCGACGTTCGGCGCGATGGCGTTCTCCACCTTCGTGTTCGACACGCTGGACGTGTCGACCCGCCTCAGCCGCTACATCCTCGAGGAGCTGTTCAACTGGAAGGGGAGGGTGTTGTCCGCGGCGGCGACCGCGCTCTCGCTGGCGCCGCCGACGCTGTTCATCATGACCGCGCGCCCGCCCGCGCCCGGCGTGCGGCCCGCGTACCTCGACTTCTGGACGCTGTTCGGCACGAGCAACCAGCTGCTCGCGGCGCTGACGCTCCTCGCGGTCACGGTCTGGCTGCACCGCGAGAAGCGGCGCATCTGGTACACGGCGATCCCGATGGTGTTCGTCATGGCGATCACGGTGTGGGCCCTCATCCTGCAGGTGCGGACCGCGGTCACCGCCGTGCAGGCCGAGGGGCTCGCGCTGAACGCGACGACGATGAACGGCGTCGTGGGGGTCGCGCTGATCGGGCTCGCGCTGTCGCTGATGGTCGAGGCGGTGAAGGCGATGAAGAACGGCCCGGCCGCCGAGCCGGCGCCCGGCTAGAGCGGCGGTCACCCGCTTCGGATACGGGCCCATCTCGACGTTTTCGGTGCTCAGCGCACCGGAGTGCGCTTCCGCGCCGAAAACGCCGATCTGGACCCGTCTCCTGTGCGGGTGACCGCCGCTCTGCGACGCTCGTGCGAGGGGTGGTGGGGAACCGCTCTGGCGATCACCCGGTCGCGGCGCGCGCCCGCAGGCGCTGCTCGGCCAGCCGCTCGGCGGCGACGGCCGGCGGCGCGCCGTCGGCCGCCGCCATCTCGAGCACGCGGAGGACCGTGTCGTGGATCGCGTGGACGCGCCGCTCGACCTCGGCGCGGGACCAGCCGAAGAGATCCGCGCCGCCGCTCAGCACGCCGCCCGCGTTGGCCACGACGTCGGGCACGTAGAGGACGCCGCGCGCCGCGAGCGCCTCGCCGTGGCGCGGCTCGAGGAGCTGGTTGTTGGCGGCGCCGGCGACGATCTCCGCCCTGAGCTCCTGCACGGCGCGGTCGTCGAGGACGCCGCCAAGCGCGCAGGGGGCGAAGATGTCGGCCTGGGCCGAGGCGATCGCGTCCGGCGGCACGACCGTGGCCCCGAGCTCGGCGGCGACGTGGCGGGCGCGATCCGGCGCGACGTCCGCGACGAGGAGCCGCGCGCCGGCCCGGCGCAGCTCCGCCGCGAGCCGGCCGCCGACGCTGCCGCAGCCCTGGAGCGCGACGGTCCGGCCCGCGAGGTCGTCGCTGCCCCAGCGGTGGCGGGCCGCGGCCTGGATCGCGCGGAGCACGCCGCGCGCGGTCCACGGGGACGGGTCGCCCCCCTCGCCGGCGAGGCCCTTGACGTGGCGCGTCTCGCGCCGGATGAGCTCCATGTCCGCGGGGGTGGTGCCCACGTCCTCGCCGGTGATGAACCTGCCGCCGAGGCGCTCGATGAAGCGCCCGTGCGCGCGGAAGAGCCGCTCCCGGTCGAGCGGCCCCGCGCCGCGGAGGATGACCGCCTTGCCGCCGCCGACGTCCATCCCGGCGAGGGCGTTTTTGGTGGTCATGCCGCGCGACAGGCGCAGCGCGTCCACCAGGGCCTCCTCGTCGCTCGCGTAGGCGAGGAGCCGGGTGCCGCCGAGCGCCGGGCCCAGCGCGGTGCTGTGGATCGCGATGATGGCGCGGTAGCCCGCGGGCTCGTCCGCGCAGAACAGCACCTGCTCGTGGCCCATGGCGGCGAGGGTGTCGAACACGCTCTTCATGGCGCGCCGAGCGTACCACCGCGCGGGGCGCCGGGGGCGGCCGGGCGCCGCGGGCGCCGCCCGCCCTCCAGGTCCGAAAAGCGCCAGTGGCGCGGCGGCGCCCGCGCTACGACGCTCCGCATGCGGCTCGACGAGGAGGCTTGCTACCGCGCGCTCGAGACCCGCGACCGTCGCTTCGACGGCCGCTTCTTCACGGGCGTGCTGTCGACGGGCATCTACTGCCGCCCGATCTGCCCGGCGCGGACGCCGAAGCGGGAGCGCTGCGTCTTCTTCCCCTCGGCGGCGGCCGCGCAGGAGGCCGGCTACCGCCCGTGCCTGCGCTGCCGCCCCGAGGCGTCGCCCGGGACGCCCGCGTGGCTGGGCACGTCGGCGCTCGTCTCGCGGGCGCTCCGGCTCATCGCGGAGGGCGCGCTGGACGACGCGGACGCCCCGGCGCTCGCGGCGCGGCTCGGCGTGGGCGAGCGCCACCTCCGGCGGCTCTTCCTGCGGCACGTCGGCGCCTCCCCGCTCGCCGTGGCGCAGACGCGGCGCCTGCTCTTCGCGAAGAAGCTCCTCGACGAGACCGCCCTCTCGATGACCGAGGTGGCGCTCTCGTCGGGGTTCTCGAGCGTCCGCCGCTTCAACGACGCGATCCGCGCCACCTACGCCCGCACGCCGCGCGAGCTGCGCACGGCCGCCTCGAAGCGGGGCGGGGGGGCGGCGGGCGGCGCGCCGGACATCGCGCTCCGCCTCCCGTTCCGCCCGCCGCTCGACTGGGGCGCGCTCGCGGGCTTCCTCGGGGCGCGCGCGATCCCCGGCGTGGAGTCGGCGGGCCCCGGCGTCTACCGCCGCACGGTGCGCGTGGCCGGCGGGCACGGCGTCGTCGAGGTGCGCCCGGCGCCGGGCGAGCCTCACCTCCTCGCGCGGCTGCGGCTGCCCGGCACCGAGGGGCTCATCCACTGCGCGGAGCGCCTGCGGCGTCTGTTCGACCTCGGCGCCGATCCCGACGCGATCGCCGCGCACCTCCGGGCCGACCCGCGGCTCGCCCCCCTCGTCGCGGCGACGCCGGGCGTGCGCGTGCCGGGCGCGTGGGACGGCTTCGAGCTCGCGGTGCGGGCGATCCTGGGCCAGCAGGTGAGCGTCCGCGCCGCGACGCAGCTCGCGGGCCGCCTGGTCGAGCGGCACGGCGAGCCGCTCGCGGCGCGCGGCGGCCTGCCCGAGGGCGCCGAGGGGCTCCGCTTCGTCTTTCCGTCGCCCGAGGCGCTCGCCGCGGCGGATCTGACCGACCTCGGCGTGCCGCGCGCGCGGGCCGCGACGATCACCGCGCTCGCGGCGCGCGTGGCCCGCGGCGAGGTCGCGCTCGACGCCTCGCGCGGCCTGGACGAGGCCGTGCGCGCGCTCTGCGCGGTGCCGGGCATCGGCGCGTGGACCGCGCACTACATCGCGATGCGGGCGCTGCGCGAGCCGGACGCGTTCCCGGCCACGGATCTCGGCCTGCGGCGCGCGCTCGGCGGCGTCTCCGGCGCGGATCTCCTGGCGATGGCGGAGGCGTGGCGGCCGTGGCGCGCCTACGCGGCGATGCTCTTGTGGACGGCGGACGCGCAGGGCGCGCGGCCCGCGGAGAGGGAGAATTCGAATGGATCTCTTGCTGGATGAGGTCGAGTCGCCGCTCGGGGCCATGCTCCTCGCGGCCGGCGGCGGCGCGGTCCACGCGCTCGAGTTCGCGGATCGCGCGCCTCGCCTCCGCGCCTCGCTGGAGGCGCGCTACGGCGCGGTCACGCTGCGCAGCGCCGCGGATCCACACGGCCTCTCCGGCCGGCTGAGGGCCTACTGGCGCGGCGATCTGGGCGCGCTCACGGGCCTGCCGGTCGAGCCCGGCGGCACGCCGTTCCAGCGCCGCGTCTGGGCGGAGGTCCAGCGCATTCCCCCCGGCGCGACGCGCTCCTACGGCGAGGTCGCGGCGCTCCTCGGCCAGCCGTCGGCCTCGCGCGCGGTGGGCCTGGCGAACGGCAGGAACCCGGTCTGCCTGATCATCCCCTGCCACCGCGTCGTGGGCGCCCGTGGCGAGCTCACGGGCTACGCGGGCGGCCTCGAGCGGAAGCGGTGGCTGCTCGCGCACGAGGGAGCGTCAGGGGAAGCAGGAGCGCGGCTCCTCTGCCACTAGGAAGAAGCCGCACTCCGTCGAGTCGGAGCAGCTATAAAACGCATCGAGCTCCGCGCCGCATTGGGCCTCGCAAAATTTGTCGATGACCCCGCGGCAGCGCTCCACGACGCAGCAAGACGCCACAGACAGGCTCCGCTGGCACATCCGCGACGTGCAGGCCTGGACCTGATGGTCGACGCAGGCTTCGCAGTCGAACAGCGCACCGCGGAACTCGCGGGGAGCCGTGGTGTCCGCTTCGAAGCAGTCGTCGACGCACGAGCTCACCGTGCACGCATCGATGCACGGCTCCGTGTCGGCCGAGCACCGCGGGAGGTGGGTGTCCGGCAGCGCCTCGATCGGCTCCGCGCACGCCTTCACGACGCACGTGCCGCCCTCTCCGCACTCGCTGAGATCGTCCTGGCAGCTCACGCCGTCGCAGCAGCGCTCGCCGACCCTGCCGCACGCCGTGCAGACGCCATCGATGCAGTCCATCTCGTCGCACGCCTCGCCGCACGCGCCGCAGTGGCGCTCGTCCTGGGAGAGGTCGACGCACGTGGACCCGCACAGCGCGAGGCCATCCTCGCACGTGCACTGCCCGCCCACGCAGGTCGTGTCCGCGGGGCACGACGCCCCGCAGGCGCCGCAGTTCTCCGGATCGGACTGAACGTCGATGCAGTGAAACCCCGAGGCGGACTCGCGCGGACAGTAACCCTTCCCGGCCGGACACTCGCAGCGCCCGCTCACGCAGCGCGCATCGTCGGCGCCGCAGAGGGCGCTGTCCTTGCCCTCGTCGGCCACGCCGTCGCAGTTGTTGTCGGCGCCGTCGCACAGCTCGGCGAGCGCCGGGGCGTTCCGCGGATTGTCATCGTCGCAGTCCGCGCCGCCGCAGATCACGGGCAGCGCGCCGTCCCCATCGCCGTCGAGCCCCTCGAAGACGCACTGCCGGAGCGACTCGTCGCAGCGCTCTGCCTGGGTGCACGGATCCGCGTCCGCGCAGTCGGCCGACGTCGCGCACGCCTTGTCGATGACGCAGGCGCCCCTCACCCGATCACAGCGCCCGCCCGGACAGCGGGTGTCGTCCGCCTCCGACTCGCACCGACCGCCGATGCAGCGATCGACCGTACAGGGGATGCCGTCCGCGCAGTCCTGCGCGCTCTCGCAGGGATCGCCTGACCCTTGCTGCGGGGCGCTACGATGACAGCTCGCGAGGAGGAGCGCCGTCGACGCGACCAGCGAGGACAGACAAAGGAGAAAGGCGATACGGCGTCTTAGCAGGGAGGTTTTCATGAGGGCGCGCCTTCGAGAATAGAGCTCGACCGCGACCTCCCCACAAGCCGAGCGCCGCTTTGCGACGGCGCGCCTCGAGGAGCGCCCCCACCTACTGCTTCTTCGCCCCGAGCAGCGCCGCGATCGTCGGATAGTCGCTGTCCTCCACCGCCCCCTGGATCACGCACGTCACCTGCCCGCTGGGCGACGCGATCGCGTGGATCGGCAGCTCGGTCGCCTCCTTGACGCCGAGCGCCCGCAGCCACCCCGCCCGATGGGGCCCGTCCGGCAGCCAGTACGAGGCGCGCACCCCGTTGCCCGGCTGCGCCTCCAGGAACCGCGACAGCTGCCGCTCGTCGTCGTCGATCGAGATGAACGCCAGATCGATGAGCACGCCGGCCGCCCGCAGCTTCTGTTGCCACCCGAGCAGCCGCGGCATCTCCTCCAGGCACGGCTTGCACCACGCCGCCCAGAAGTTCACCCACACCCACTTGCCGACGCCGAACCCGATGCTCGCCGGCGGCGCCTCCTCCCCCTGGGCCGCGACCGCCGTGAGCCCCCCCGCCGAGGGCGCCGGCCGCGGCGACTGCCCCGCGCACAGGAGCCGCGGCGCTGCCGGCGCTGCCGGCGCCGCCGCGCTCGCGGGCGCCCTCGCGCTCGCCGCCGCGGCGCCGCCCGGCGCCGTCACCGCGTTGCTCCGCCCCTGGCCTGGCGTCGGCGGCGTCGGCAGATCCGCCTTGTCCCCCTCGCACCCGCCCGCGAGCCCCGCGGCCGCGGCGAGGGCGACGAGCGCGCCGATCCTCCTCGCAGCGCTCACAGCTGGCAGTCCACCCAGGAGACGAACGCGCTCCGGTTGATGGCCTCTGCCGTACATGCCTTGTCCTTGCGCGAGACGTTCCATTGGCAGTATTCCGCGCCGAGCTGGGCGAACTCGTTCCCGAGCCACAGCATCCCGACCTTCTTGTCCAGGTCCTGCTCCTTGAACTTGTCGGAGATGTCGAAGAGCACGCTGTTCGCGCGCTTGTGCGAGAGCGTCCGGTTGAACTCCGGCGTCCCCGTCTTCGACGCCCGGGCGACGATGAAGAAGTAGCGCGCCCCGCGCCGATCGAGCCACATCTCCTCGATCATCTTCTTCGCCCCGTCGTCGAGCTTCTCCGACGCGTCGTCGAACATCACGACCCCGCCGCGCTGCTTCAGCGGCGTGAAGAGCGCGTTGAAGTCGTCGTCGCTGATCGACGCGAGCGTCTTCACGTCGGCCGGCTGGCACCCGCGCCGCGCCTCGGCCCCGACCAGGCCGCACGCGTTGAGCACCCGCTGCAGCACCGTCTTGAACGCCGGCGTGCAATACGGCGCCTCGGCGTCGTTGGCGATGGCCACCGCCGGCCTCACCGCCTCGGCCACCCCCGTCCTCAGGCGCTGCGACGCGGCCTGCACCTCTCCGTGCACCGTCACGCCCGACGCGACGAGCAGCGCGCACCCGGCCACGATCCCGATGACCCCTGCGCCCCTCATGACCACCTCACCTCGTCCGGAGGGCCGGCGCGAGCTGCCTTATGGCATACGACAGCCCGATATCCGTGTCCTCGTCACAGAGCCGCGTCGTGCCCAGGAACATCTGCGGCGTCGACACGGGAAGCTTGTTGTCCACGATGAACCGGAGCATCCGGTTCAGCCGCAGCGACGTCTCCTTCGAGTCCATGCACGCGTCGAGCCCCGGCCAGCGCTGCCGGATCGCCGCCTGCACGTTGGCGGTGCCGGCCCCCGCCTTCGCCCCCGCCAGGAGCTCCTCCTGGTTGTCGTAGGCCCACTCGAGCACATCCATCGCCCGGTGATCGCTGCAGAGGATCGCCTTGGAGAGGAGGCACGCGCCCGGGTGCACCGGCCGGTCGAGCATCCAGTTGCAGTCGCTGTCGAGCGGGAACAGCACCAGCGTCACGTCGAGCTTGTCGAACACCCCCTCGGACACGAGCCGCTGGTGGAACGCCTTGCACGTCGGGCAGAGCGGATCGACGAAGATCGTCGCCGGCTGCACCGCGCCCGGGTGCTTCACCTGGAGCAGCGCGCCGTTCGGCTCGGTCGGCTTCTCCAGCTTGCCGCAGCCGGTCAGGTAGCTCGCGTAGCTCGGCAGCGCGCTCGCGTAGAGCAGCGCCGGCGTCACCGTGCACACGCCGAGCGCGACGAGCCACCCCGGCAGCAGCAGCTTCGAGCCCATGCGGCGCGCGGGGGCGGGCGCGGCGGGCGCCCCGGCCGGCGCGTCGACGCCGAGGGGCGCCATCGGCACCGTGGGCCCCACCCCGGCCGCCCCGGCCGGCCGCGGCGTCGCGCTGGACCAGGCCGCGGCGCGCGCCGCCCTGCGGTCCTCGACGAACGCCCAGACCCCGCCGGCCGCGAGCAGCGCCGACGAGACGTACATCCCGACGCACGTCTTGCAGAACACCCCGAGGCGCAGCGCCGAGATGAGCGCCATCATGAGCGACACCGCGAGCGGCGTGAGGCCCGCGACGAACAGGAAGTGCGCCGCGCGCCGCGGGGCGTGCTGGCCCGAGAGCAGCACGTAGAGCGCGAACGCCGCGAAGAACGCGAACGCGCCCAGCGCGAACAGCGAGATCGGGATACCGCCCCAGAAGCTCTCGCGGAACAGCGCGGAGTAGGGGCTGTACATCGCCACGCGGCACGCCGTGTCGGCCCCCGACTGCGCGCCGAGGCCGGGGATGAAGCTGCAGTGCAGGTCGTGGACCTGCCGGTCGAGGTGCCGGATGTAGTCGAACGTCGACGAGGCGCTGAACGCCAGTCCCAGGAGCGACCCGCTGAGCGCGAGCGCCGCAGGCCCGCGAGGACTACGACTGCCTGACATGGCCGAGTGGATTACGCGACGTCGGGCAACGCGTCAAATCGAGGACGTCCGCGCGTACGGGCGTCTCCCGACGGCGCGCGGCGCATGACGCGCGGCGCGAGCGCACCGTTCCGCGGGTCCGCGGCCCACCGGCGCGCGCGCCGCGCTGAGCCCGCCGGCTCAGCGGTCCGCCGCGCGCTCCTCGGCGAGGAGGAGCGTCGTCGAGAACCGCCCGACCGGATCGATCCACTGCTGATGACAGCGGAACCCCGCGCGCTCCCCCATGCGCACCACCTCGTCCGGGGTGTACTTGTACGAGCTCTCTGTCCAGATCGATTCGCCCTCGTCGAAGGCGACCTCGAGATCGAGCGCGCCCACGCGGATCGACTGCCGCCTGCGGCTGACGAGGTGCATCTCGACGCGCGAGGCCTCCGCGCTCCACGCCGCGCGGTGATCGAACGAGCGGAGGTCGAACGTCGCGCCGAGCTCCCGGTTGATGCGCGCGAGCAGGTTCTTGTTGAAGGCCGCGGTGACGCCGAGCGGATCGTCGTACGCGAGCACCAGATCCGCCGCGGGCTTCACGAGGTCGGCGCCGAGCAGCAGCCCGTCCCCGGCGCGGAGCGCGCCGCGCACCCCCGCGAGGAACGCCGCCGCGGCCGCCGGGGCCAGGTTGCCGATGTTCGAGCCGAGGAACAGCACGAGCACCGCGCCGCCGTCGCCCCGCGCGTCGACGGCGCGGCGCGCCGCCGCGCGGGCCAGGCCCTCCTCGTACCTCGCCCGGTGGGCCGACGCCTCCACGCGCGGCAGGCGGCCCAGGGTCCGGCGCGAGAGGTCGAGCGCCGTCTCCGAGACGTCCACGAGGTGCACGCAGAGGCGAGGCGCCCGCTTGCAGAGCGGCGCCGCCAGCAGGGCGAGCTTCTCCCCGCTGCCGCAGCCGAGCTCGACGATCGAGGCGCCGGCCCCGAACGGCGCGACCATCTCCTCGGCGTGCCGCTCGAGCAACGCCCGCTCCGCGCGCGTCAGCGGATACCAGGGGAGCTGACAGATCGCCTCGAAGAGGTGCGAGCCGAGCGCGTCGTAAAAATACTCCGGCGAGAGGTGCTTCGGCGACGCCTTCAGGCCCGACCGGACATCCGCCATGAAACGGTCGAGCGAGTCTGTCGTGTGCATCACAGAACCTTACCCGCGGACCTCCGAGAGAGCCCCTCGAAATCCATGGAGGTCCAACGATTTTCAAAGCCACCACCCGCTCGTCCATTCCCGCGAGCATTCCCGCGAGCCGCCCCATTTTCTCGGTTTCGTCACGGCCGTTGCCCACGCGATCGGCCGCTGCTAGGGAGCTGCCCTCGGGGATCCGGGATCCCAGAGCCAACTCCGATGACGACCTCTGCACCTGGCGCGGCGAGCGGCGCGCCCCATCCTGTGAAGCTTGGTCCGTTCGACGCCGAGTTCCTCGCGGACCTGCCCTACGACCCGTCGGTCCTCTTCTTCGACGAGCTCCTCGAGGTGGACGCCGAGAGGAGCCTGGTGCGCTGCCGCATGCCGACCGACCGCCCGATGCCGCTCGTCGACGCGCAGCGGGCGCACCCGCTGCTGCACCCGCGCCACGTCGCCGGCGCGATCATGGTGCACGCGACGGGGATGCTCGGCTTCGTGCACGCCTACCACCTGCTCGGCCTGCGGCACCGCGAGGGCTGGATCGGTTATGGCACCAACATCCACCGGGTCGTCTTTCGCAAGCTCGTCCAGCCGGGCGCGCCCATCGAGGCGACGTGCGTGGCGACGCGCTCCCGCCTCGGCCAGAAGCGGCACATGATCCGCTATTCGTTCGAGTTCCGGCACGAAGGCAGCGTCTGCTACGAGGGCGATCAGACGGCCGTGTGGATGCGCGTGCAGGACGTTCAAGCCATGGATTCCCGACCCGCGCTCGAGGAGCTCGAGCGATCCCTCGCTTGACCCGCGCGTTCGGCTCGTCTACCCGCCCTCCCATGCAGGATTTCGATGCGGGATCGATCGTCCCGTCCACACGCGATCTTCTCCAGGTGATCTCCACCCGCAGGAAGAACATGGCTCTGGTCGCGCTCGTCGGCTCGGAGTCGCCAGCGGAGGACGCGGTGCGGCTCCAGGAGCTCAACATCTCTGCGCTCGCGTTCGTCGAGGCGGGGCCCGCCATGCAGGGGGCCGCGCGCGCGACGAAGACCGTGCCGTCGCTCTGCCTGTCCCGGGTCGGCGATCGCGACGCCGCGCTCGCGGCGCGCTACCACGGGGCGGACGGGGTCTGCGTCGACGCGCTCCTGCCGCTCGACGACTGGGACCGCCTCGCGAAGGGGGCGCGGACGATGCGCATGCTGCCGCTCGCCCTGGCCGAGAGCCTGGAGGGGGCCGAGGCCGCCGCGAAGGCCGGCGCGCGCGCCGTCCTGGTCCGGGGCGCCTCGGCCGAGGCGGTGATCGCGTCGGTCGCGTCGCTCCCGAAGACGCTCACCGTCGTCGCCGAGGTGCTCTCGGCCGACGCCGACGCGCTCCGCCGCCTCGTGGGCCACGTCGACGCGGCGATCGTCCCGCCGGCCGTCCACACGTCGGCCCAGTTCCCGGCGCTCGTCGCCGAGGTCGATCCCTGAGCCCGGGCGGGGCGGCCGCCGAAATGTGGGGCCGCCCCTCGACGGCCCGGCCTCCCGCCTCCACGATCGGACCTCGATGAACGACGCCCACGGACTGGACGAGCAGCGGCGCGCGCTCCGCGAAGGGGCGCTCGTGCAGCCCATGCCCGAGCTCGGGACGCTGATCGTCACCGGCTCGGACCGGCAGACCTGGCTCAACGGCCTGGTCACCTGCGACCTCGCCCCGCAGAAGCCGCTGCCCGCCGGGGCGAAGGCCTCGCCGCCCGCGGGCGGAGCGTACGGGCTCAACGTGGTGAAGACCGGGAAGATCTTCGCCGAGGTGTGGATCGTGATCGCGGAGGACCGCATCTACGTCGGCGCGCTCCGGGATCGCATCGAGGCGCTGCGCGAGAGCTTCGAGCGCTACCTCATCATGGAGGACGCCGAGCTCGCGGACGCCACGGGCGAGCACGCCTGGGTCTTCGCCCACGGCCCGCGGGCCGCCGAGCTCGCGGCGGCCGGGCGCGCGGCCGGGGCGGACGCCGCGCTCGTCGACTGGACCGGCCTCGGGGGAGCGCTGTTCGTCGCGCCCCGGCAGGCCGAGGGCGCCGTGGTCGAGGCGCTGCTCGCGGCGGGCGGGGCCGGCCCCGTCCTGCCCACGACGGCGGCGGCGTGGGAGGTGCTCCGGGTCGAGAACAACGTCCCCCGGTTCGGCGTCGACTTCGACGACCAGAACTTCCCGCAGGAGGCGTCGCTCGAGGAGCGCGCCGTCTCGTTCAACAAGGGCTGCTACCTGGGGCAGGAGACGGTGTTCATGCTCCAGATGCGCGGCCACGCCAAGAAGCGGCTCGTGCAGCTCGCCGTCGAGGGGGAGGGCGACGTGCCCGCGGGCGCGGAGATCGCGCTGCCCGACGGCGCGGCCGTGGGCGCGGTGACGAGCCAGGTGAAGGATCCGGGCGGCCAGCGGGTGCTGGCGCTCGGCTACGTCAAGTACAAGCACGCCGTCCAGGGCACGGCGCTCCGGGTCGCCGGCCGGGCGGCCGAGATCACGCGCGCCCCGGGGGCGGCGGCGAGCGGCGCGGCGCCGGGGCGGTAGTTTCAGACGAACGACAGAATAGCCCTGTGCCCTCGGTGCCTCCGTGGGTCCAATCTCATATCCTCGGGCGTTTCAAGCGGGTGGAGCGGCGCTCTGGCCCTCGAGCGTCGCGCCGCTCCCGCCGTTGCCGGTGAGCTGGGTCTGGTACAACGCGCGGTAGGCGCCTCCTGCGGCGAGGAGCTCCGCGTGCGTGCCGCGCTCGACGATGCGGCCCGCGTTCATCACGAGGATCACGTCGGCGTCGCGGATCGTCGAGAGGCGATGCGCGATCACGAAGCTCGTGCGCTGGGCGCGCAGGGCGGCCATCGCGCGCTGGACGAGCACCTCGGTGCGGGTGTCGACCGAGGAGGTCGCCTCGTCGAGGATCAGGATCGCCGGGCTCGCGAGGAACGCGCGCGCGATCGTGATGAGCTGCTTCTCGCCGGCGCTCAGGTTGCCCGACTCCTCGTCGATGACGGTATCGTAACCGGCGGGCAGGGCGCGCACGAAGCGGTCGACGTGCGCCGCGCGCGCTGCCTCCTGGATGTCGGCCTCGGTCGCGGCCGCGTTGCCGAACGCGATATTGTCGCGGATCGTGCCCGAGAATAGCCATGTATCCTGCAGCACCATACCGAGCTTCGCGCGCAGCTCGTGGCGGGGCAAGCGCGCGATGTCGACACCGTCGATCAGGATCCGACCGCCGTCGAGCTCGTAAAACCGCATCAAGAGGTTCACGAGCGTGGTCTTGCCGGCGCCGGTCGGGCCGACGATCGCGACCGTCTGGCCTGGCATGATCGTGAGATCGAGGTCCTCGATCAGGGGCTCGTCGGGCTTGTAGCGAAACGTGACGTGCTCGAACCGGACCTCGCCGGTGACCTTCGGCAGGGCCGCGGGCGGGGCGGCCTCGGGCGACTGGCCCTGTTCGTCGAGCAGCTCGAACACCCGCTCTGCGGAGGCGACGCCCGATTGGAGGACGTTCGTGACGGACGCGAGCTGGCCGAGCTGCTGAGAGAACTGGCGCGAGTAGTGGATGAACGCTTGCACGCTGCCGAGCAGCATCGCGCCCGACGCGACCCGCAGGCCGCCGATGACGGCGATCGCGACGTAGGTCAGGTTCCCGACGAAATTGACCGCCGGCATGATGGTGCTGGACATGAACTGCGCGCGGAAGCTGGTCTCGAACAGCTCCTGATTCGTGGCCTGGAAGCGCGCCTCGACGTCGCCGCGCCGCCCGAGCACGTTGACGAGCGAGTGGCCGCTGAACGCCTCCTCGATCTGGCCGTTGAGCGCGCCGACCTGCGCCCACTGCGCGACGAACTTCGCCTGCGCGCGCCTCGCGACCGCCGCGGTCGTGAGCACCGAGAGCGGCACGGTGAAGAGCGTGATCACCGCGAGCACCGGTGAGATCACGACGAGCATGACGACGATGCCGACGAGCGTCAGCGCGCCGTTCATGAGCTGCGTCAGCGTCTGCTGCAGGCCCTGCGCGATGTTGTCGATATCGTTGGTGACGCGGCTCAAGAGCTCGCCGTGCGGGCGGCCGTCGAAGTAGGCGAGCGGCAAGCGGGCGAGCTTGTCCTGCGCGTCGGTGCGGAGCTGCCGCACGGTGCGCTGCACGACCCCGTTGAGCAGGTAGCCCTGCAGCCACGCGAACAGCGACGCGCCGGCGTACAGCGCCATCACGAACAGGAGCAGATCGGCGAGCTCGCGGAGCTGGATGCCGCGGCCGGGGACGACGTCCATGTGGCCCACGAGCTCGGCGAGCCGCGCCTGGCCGGAGCGCTGGAGCTCCGCGACGGCCTCGGCCTTCGTGGCGGCCGCGGGGAGGCGGGCGCCGATCACGCCGGAGAAGATGATGTCGGTCGCGCGGCCGAGCAGCTTCGGACCGGCGAGGCCGAGGCCCACGCTGAGCAGCGAGCACGCGATCGCGACCGCGAGGCGCGCGCGCTCGGGGGCGAGGCGGCCGAGGAGGCGCCGCGCGGAGGGCGCGAACCGCTTCGCCTTCTGCGGCGGCGCCGCCCCCATGCCGAAGGGGCCGCGCTGCAGCATCGGGGAGCGCGCCCCCTGGGGGGCGGCGGGCGGGGGACCGGCGCGGCGCGCGCTCATGCGGCCACCGCCGCCTCGCGCTGCGAGGCCACGATCTCCGCGTACGTCGGGCACGACGCGAGCAGCTCGCCATGCTTGCCCTGGCCGACGATCTCGCCGCCGTCGAGCACGAGGATCTGGTCCGCGTCGACGATGCTCGACACGCGCTGCGCGACGACGATCACCGTGGCGGCGCGCGTGCGCTCGGCGAGCGCCGCCCGCAGCCGGGCCTCGGTCGCGACGTCGAGCGCGGAGAAGGCGTCGTCGAACAGGAACACGCGCGGCCGGCGCAGCAGGGCGCGGGCGATCGAGAGCCGCTGGCGCTGGCCGCCGGAGACGTTCGTGCCGCCCTGCCCGATCGGCGTGTCGAGCTTTTGCGGCATGGCCTCGACGAAGTCGCGCGCTTGCGCGGCGGCGAGCGCTGCCCAGAGCTGCTCGTCGGTCGCCGCGGGGTCGCCGTAGCGCAGGTTCGAGGCCACCGTGCCGGAGAACAGGAAGGGGCGCTGCGGCACGAGCCCGGTGCACGACCACACCGCCTCGAGGTCGAGCATGCGCGCGTCGACGCCGTCGAGCCGGACCTCGCCCCGCGTCGGATCGATGAGCCGCGCGATCAGGTCGAGCAGCGTGGTCTTGCCCGAGCCGGTGCTGCCGATGATCGCGGTGACCTGCCCGGGGCGCGCGACGAACGAGACGCCGCGCAGGACGGGCAGCTCGGCGCCCGGATATCGGTACTCGACGCCTCGCAGCTCGACGACGCCGGTCGGCTCGACGAGCGTCACGGGCTGGTCGGGGGCGCGCACGGACGGCTCGGTGTTCAGCACCTCGACGATGCGCTCCGAGCACGCGGCCGCGCGCGGCAGCATGACGGCCATGAACGTCACCATCATCACCGCCATGAGGATCTGCGTCAGGTAGGCGAGGAACGCCGTCATCGAGCCGATCGCGAGCCTGCCGTCCGCGATCTGGTGCGCGCCGAACCACAGGACGGCGACGCTCGAGGCGTTGAACACGAACATCACGGCCGGGAACATCATCGCTTGCAGGCGCCCGATGTGCAGCGCGGCCTCGGTGAGGTCGCCGTTCGCGCGATCGAAGCGCGCCGCCTCGGCGGGCTCGCGCACGAAGGCGCGGATCACGCGCACGCCGGTGATCTGCTCGCGGAGCACGCGGTTCACCGCGTCGATGAGGGGCTGCATCCGCCGGAACTGCGGCACCATCCGCGACATGATCGCGACGACGGCGCCCGCGAGCAGCGGCACCGCGATCGCGAGCAGCCAGGCGAGCGACCTGTCCTCGCGCAGCGCCATCACGATGCCGCCGACGCACATGAGCGGCGAGAGGACGAGCATCGTACAGCCCATCATCACCACCATCTGCACCTGCTGGACGTCGTTGGTCGTGCGCGTGATGAGCGACGGCGCGCCGAACCGCGACAGCTCGCGCGCGGAGAACTCGCCGACGCGGCGGAACACCGCCGCGCGCAGGTCGCGGCCGAAGCTCATCGCGGCGCGCGCGCCGGCGTAGTTCGCGGCGACCGAGCACACGATTTGGACGCCGGTGATCGCGAGCATGATCGCGCCGAGCTTCAGGATGCGCGACGTGTCGCCGACGGCGACGCCATGATCGATGATGTCGGCGTTCAGGCTCGGCAAGTACAGCGAGGCGAGCGTCGCCACGAGCTGGAGCGCGACGACGATCGCGAGCAAGGGCGCCTGCGGGCGCAAGAAACGGCGCAATAGCTGCCTCAGCAAGACTCCTCCTCTTCGGAGCGGCGGCGGATGGCGTCGCGCAGGATCGCCACGACCTCCGCGGCGGTCAAGGTCGTGCCGTCGGCGATCCGCGGGTGCGTGTCCGCGAGCGACATCCTGCGCGAGCGGTGCTATGAGAGCGGTGATCTCGGCCATGAGCTCCTCGACCTCCAGCCCTTCCGCCCAGCCCGGTCGCCCCCGGATCCTCACCGGAGATACGCCCACCGGGCGCCTCCACGTCGGCCACTGGGTCGGATCCATCGAGAACCGCGTCCGTCTCCAGGACAGCTACGAGTGCTATTTTCTCATCGCCAACGTCCATGCTTTCACGACGCGCGCGGACCAGCCGGCCGACATCCGCCGCGACATGCTGGAGATCGTCAAGGACTGGTTGGCCGCGGGCATCGATCCAGAGCGCTCCACGCTCGTCCTCCAGAGCGAGGTCCCCGCGATCGCCGAGCTCACATGGTTCTTCGCGATGCAGCTCCCCTTCAACCGGGTGATGCGGAACCCGACGCTCAAGCACGAGATCGAGACCAAGGGGCTCGGCGACAAATATAGCTTCGGGTTTCCTCTGTACGCGGTCGGGCAGTGCGCCGACATCCTCGCGTTCCGCCCCGCGCTCGTCCCGGTCGGCGAGGATCAGGTCGCCCACCTCGAGATGTGCCGCGAGGTCGCGCGGCGCTTCAACCACGTCTACTGCGACGTCGATCCGGCGCTCGACGACGAGGCGCACGTCACCGCAGGAGGCCTGTTCCCGGTCCCCGCGCCGCTTTTGGGCCGCGTCGGCAGGCTGGTCGGCACCGACGGCGTCCACAAGATGTCGAAGAGCCTCAACAACGCCATCTTCCTCTCGGACAGCGCCAAGGAGATCAAGAAGAAGGTGGGGGCGCTCTACACCGGCCGGCAGAGCATGACCGACCCGGGCGACATCACGAGCTCCCTGTTCCAGTACGTGCGCGCGTTCATCAAGGATCCGGAGCGGGTCAAGGTGCTCGAGGAGCGCTATAGCCGGGGAGACAACATCGGGGACGGCCACATCAAGGCCGAGGTCTCGGCGGCGATCGACGAGCTCCTCGGCCCGATGCGCGCCCGCCGCGCCGAGTACGACAAACCCGGCGGCGACGATCGGGTCCTCGACATCCTGCGGGAGCACGCGGCGCGCGCCAACGCGGTGGCCGAGGAGACGCTCTACCTCGCCAAGCAGAAGATGAAGATGGATATCGGCCGGCGCACGCTCGGCTTCTGATTCACCCCGCGTCACCGGCGGCTCAGCCGCGCGCGGCGCGGGGGCGCCGCGCGGGCCGCGCCCCGCCTCACGGGAAGATCTCGCGCTCGCCGTACACGGCGGCGAGCCGCTGCAGCGCCACCGCGTAGGCGGCGAGCCGCAGCGTGCACTTCTTCTGCCGCGCCATCTCGGTCACCTCGCGGTAGGCCCGCTTCATCGCCTTCTCGAGCCGGGCGTCGACCTCCTCCAGCGTCCAGGTCTCGGAGCGCTTGTTCTGCACCCACTCGTAGTAGCTCACCGTGACGCCGCCCGAGTTGGCGAGGACGTCCGGCAGGATGTCGATCCCGCGCTCGAGGAGCACCTTCTCCCCCTCGGGCGTGCACGGCCCGTTCGCGCCCTCGGCCACGAGCCGGACCTGCAGCCAGCTCGCCTCCTCCACCCCGACCTGGTTCTCCAGGGCCGCCGGGATGAAGATGTCCGCCTTGAGCCGGAAGAACTCCTCGCGGCTGATCGGCTTGCCCGCCGGGTAGCCCGCGATCGAGCGGTGCTTCTTCACGTAGTCCTGCAGCTTGTGCGGATTGAACCCCTCCGGATTGTAGAGGTACCCGGTGTGGTCGCCGACCGCGACGGTCGAGGCGCCGAGCTTCGACAGGAGCACGGCCGTGTTCGAGCCGACGTTGCCGAACCCCTGCACGAGCAGCGTCGCGCCGCCGAGGTTCACGTCGTTGTCCTCGGCCCACTCGGTGATGCAGTGGACGACCCCCTGCCCGGTGGCCTTCTCGCGCCCGTACGTGCCGCCCGACGCCACCGGCTTGCCCGTCACGACGCCCTTCACCGCCTGCTTGAAGAGCTGTCCGACGGTGTTCATGTACGTGTCCATGGCCCACGCCATGGTCTTCGCGTCGGTGCCGACGTCGGGAGCAGGGATGTCCGTCTCCGGGCCGATGTTCGAGCCGAGCGCATGGAAGAAGCGGCGCGTGATGCGCTGGAGCTCGGCGCGCGACACCTCGTTCGGGTTGAACTTGATGCCCCCCTTGCCGCCGCCGAGCGGCAGGTTCATGAGCGCGCACTTCCACGTCATCATCGCGGCGAGCGCCTTGAGGTCGTCGAGCGACACCGTCTCGTGGTAGCGAATGCCCCCCTTGAACGGCCCGAGGAGGTTGTTGTGCTGGATCCGGTAGCCCTTGAAGAGCCGGATGCTTCCGTCATCCATCCGCACCGGGAAATTGACGATGATCTCGTTCTTCGGCTGGCTCAGGATCGTGGTGATGTAGCCCGGCAGCTCGATCAGGCGGGCGGCCTCGTCGAGGTAACCCTGGACGACTTTGAAGAACTCGTATTTGTGTTTATGGCCCGGAGCAGCAGCGCCGCTCACCGGCGGAGTCGTGATCTTGGTACCGACTTGATCTTGCATGGCTCTGTAACTTTCTAGTGCGCGGCGCGGCCCAGTTCAATGTGTCGGGTGCAATCATGCGACGCGTCACGCGGTTGCAGACGGCCGGGGCATCGCGTCAGCTCGGCAGTACGCGGCGCGGCGCCGCGCTCACCGTGGCGCGCGGGCGCCGCGCGACGCGGGGCGCCGTTCACGATCGCGACCAGAGGACGTAGAGATACGTGATGGTCCCGGTGACGAGCAGGGCGTCGACCCGGTCGAGGATGCCGCCGTGGCCGGGCACGATCCCGCCTGAGTCCTTGATCCCGAAGGAGCGCTTGAACAGCGACTCCCCGAGGTCCCCCGCCTGACCGAGGCCGCCCGCGACGATCGCGAGCGCGAGCCCGTCGACGAGCGGCAGCGACCGGAGGAACCAGAAGTGGGCGAGCAGCGCGCCGAGCACCGCGAAGAGCAGGCCGCCGAGGGCGCCCTCGACGGTCTTCTTCGGGCTCACCGCCTCGTAGAGCTTGCGCCGGCCGAGGAAGCGGCCGGCGAAGTAGGCGCCGGTGTCGGAGAACCAGGAGAGCAGGAGCGCCAGGACCACGAACGAGGGGCCGTCGGCGCCGCCGTCGCGCCGGAGCAGCGCCAGCGCGCCGAGCCCGCCGCCCACGTAGAGCGGGCCGAAGGTCATCGCCAGCACGCGCAGCGCCGCGGTGCGCATGTCGCCGAGGCGCACCAGCGTGACGAGCATCGCGACGAACGGCAGCAGGAAGATCAGCGCGAGCAGCGCGGCCGGCGAGCCCCCGTAGCGCCAGAGCACGCCGAGCACGCCGAGGGTGAGCGCCACGCCGGCGGCGCGCGCGGCGCGGTCGTCCGCGTGGGTCATCGCGAAGAACTCGAGCGCGCCGATGGCGGAGGCGACCGCGACGAGCGCGGCCCACCCCCAGCTCGGGCCGAGGTAGAGCAGCGAGAGGAGGACCGGTGCAGCCACGATCGCGGTGATGACCCGCATCGTGAGGTTGGAAGCAGCCAAGCGTCAGACTCCCGTCCGTGAGCCGTTGTGAGAGGCGACCTCGCGCGCGTGCCACGGCCTCCCCGCGCCGAGCGCGCCGTTCGCGCGGGCCGGCTCGTCCGCGCCGCCACCCTCGGCCTCGGCCTCGGCCTCGGCCTCGGGCTCGGCGGCGCGGACGCGCTCCTGGTAGGCCGCGATCGCGGCGAAGAGGTCGTCCTCGGTGAAGTCCGGCCACAGCCGCTCGGTGAACGACAGCTCGGCGTACGCGGCCCCGTAGAGCAGGAAGTTGGAGAGCCGCTGCTCGCCGCCGGTGCGGATGATGAGGTCCGGCTCGCCCACGCTCAGGCTCGGCAGCCGCGCGGCGAGCAGCGCCCCGTCGATCGCCTCCGGATCGAGCCTGCCGGCGACCGCCTCCATCGCGAGCTCGCGCGCCGCGGCGGCGATCTCCTCCCGCGCCCCGTAGGACAGCGCCAGCGCGAGCGTCATCTGCCGGTTCGTGGCCGACGCCTTCCGGAGCGGATCGAGCACGTCGCGCACGGGCTCGGGGAGCCGGCTGATGTCGCCGATCGCGACCAGGCGGATGTCGTTCTCGAGGATCTCGCAGCGCTCGCTCATCAGGTACTCGCGCAAGAGGCCCATGAGCGCGTCGACCTCGTTCCGGGGCCTCGCCCAGTTCTGCTCGCTGAACGCGTACAGCGTCAGCGCCTCGACGCCGAGCCTCCGGCAGACGCGCACGATGCGCCGCACGGCGGCGCTGCCGGCCTTGTGCCCGGCCTCGCGCGGCTCGCCGCGCAGCTCCGCCCAGCGGCCGTTGCCATCCATGATGATTCCGACGTGGCGCGGGAGATTTCTGGCTTCTACGAGGTTCATCGGCTGAGGGAGTTTCCCTTGTTGACTAACGACTGTCGACTGTTGAGTCTTCACGCCCATGAGCACTGGGGTTGGTCTCACGGTCACGCTGCGCGTCAGGATGGGCGCGCACGACGCACATTACGCGGGGGAGCTGTGCGATGGCGCGCGTATTCTCGCGCTCTTCGGCGACGTCGCCACCGAGCTCCTCATCCGTCTGGACGGCGACGAGGGGCTCTTCCGTGCGTACGAGGCGGTCGAGTTCCTCGCCCCGGTCCGAGCAGGCGACTTCATCGAGGCGACCGGGGTGGTCACGAAGGTCGGCGCCACGTCGCGCACCATGGCCTTCGAGGCGCGCAAGGTCGTCGCCAGCGTCCGCGAACCCGGGGTGGCGCCCTCGGCGGCGGACGCGCTGGCCGAGCCGGTCGTCGTCTGCCGGGCCCTCGGCACCTGTGTCGTCCCGAAGGAGCTCCAGCGACGGCCGCGCCTCGTCCTGCCGGCGCTGTCGGCGCCTCCCCCGGACCACGCGCAGCTCCCGGAGCCGCGGCCGATCATCACGCCGCCCCCGCGGATCATCGTCACGCCGCCGCAGAGCGCGCTGATCCTGACCGCGGCGATCGTCGGCGCCGAGACGACGCGGGCGCAGACGCCGCACCTGCCGGTCACGGCGCGCGAGCTCGCCGACGAGGCGGCGCGCTGCCGGGACGCGGGCGCCGCGGTGGTCCACCTGCACGTCCGGAACCCGGACGGGACGCCGAGCCAGTCGCGCGCCCTCTTCGCCGAGGCGATCGCCGCCATCCAGGAGAAGACCGACGTCATCCTCCAGACGTCGACCGGGGGCGCCGTCGGGATGGGCGTCGACGAGCGCGCCCAGCCGCTGCTCTGCCGCCCCGAGATGGCCACCCTGAACTGCGGCACGCTCAACTTCGGCGACGGGATCTTCGACAACGCCCGGCCGCTCATCCGGGACATGGCGGCCCGGATCCGCGAGGCGGGGAGCATTCCCGAGCTCGAGTGCTATGAGGTCGGCCATATCCATGAGGCGCTCAGCTTGCTCGCCGAGGGGCTCCTCGCCGAGCCGCTCCACTTCCAGTTCGTGCTCGGCGTGCCCGGCGGCATCGCGGCGCGCGAGGACGTGCTCCGGTTCATGATCAGCCAGATCCCGCGAGGCTCGAGCTGGGGGGTCGCCGCCGTCGGCCGGCACCAGCGCCCGATGACCGAGCTCGCCATGCAGCTCGGCGGGCACGCGCGGGTCGGGCTGGAGGACAACATCTACCTGGAGAAGGGGGTGCTGGCCGAGGGGAGCGCGCCGCTCGTCGCGCGCGCCGCCGCCTTCGCGCGGAGCGTCGGCCGAGAGGTGGTCGATCCGGACCGCGCGCGCCAGCTCCTCGGGATCCGCCCGCGCGCCGCGGCGGCCCAGGCCGTCGCTGCTGGAGGAGGGAGCGCGCTCGCGCAGGGATGACTGAACGGCCGCTCTCCACCTGGATCGATCACCTGCGGGGCCGGCTCCCGGTCGCGCTCGGTGTCGCCCTGCTCGGGGCCGTCGCGCGGCTCGCGACGCCGCCCCCGCCGGCGCGGACCGCCGACGCCATCGCCGGGATGCTCGGCGACGCGATCGGCGGCGCGGTCAGCCCGGACGATTTCGTCTGGGAGGAGCGCGGCGGGTTCCTCTCCGACGCGCTGATCGGCCGCCGGGTGCTGTTCCTGGGCGTCCCGCGGCCGCCGGACGGCGAGCTCGCGCCCGGCGAGCGCGGCGCGGAGCCCGCGCCCGACGAGCGCGGCGCCGGGCCTGCCGCGGGCGCCGGGCCTGCCGCGAGCGCCGGGCCTGCCGCGGGCGCCGGGCCTGCCGCGAGCGCCGGGCCTGCCGCGAGCGCCGGGCCTGCCGCGAGCGCCGGGCCTGCCGCGGGCGCCGGGCCTGCCGCGGGCGCCGGGCCTGCGCCCGACGAGCGCGCGCCGGACGGGCGCGGCGCCGCCGACCTGTACCGCGCGCGCGTGCGGCTCACCCGCTCCGGCCGGCCGGTGAGCCTGGGCGGCCTCCGCAACCTGACCGACACGCCCCTCGGCGACGACCGCAACCTGGTCGCCCGCGGCCGCCGCGTCGCGGTGACCACCTCCGCGTTCGGCGTCGTGCAGGGGATCACGCTGCTCGATCTCGGCGGCGGCGCGCCGGGGCCTCGGCCCCTCGGCGAGCGGCTCCGCGCGGCGATCGACGGCTGGCTCGAGACCGGGAGCGCCGACGGCGCGTCGCGCACCGAGATCGTCTTCGACACCCCGCCCGCGTCGGCGCGGCTCGACCTCGTCGACGAGGGCCTGGTGATGGCCCTCGGGCCGGAGGCGGTGCCGGCGGCGCTCAACGCAGGCACCGGCGAGGTCGACACGGGCGGCCGCGATCCGTTCGGCGCCCGCGCGCACCACCTCCCGCGCCGCGCGCCGTCGTTCCTGGAGCTCGCCGGGCCGTCCGCCGGACGCCTGCTCGGCCCGGGGGCGGCCGCCGCGGTCGAGCGGCTCGCGCTCGCCGCGGGCGGCTCCGCGGCGGGCCTCCGCGCCGCGCCGGCCGCCGCGTACCAGACCCACGGCGCCGCCGCGCCGGAGCCCGCGCCGGAGGGGTGGCCGTCGCTCTGGCCTCCGCCCCAGGTCCAGCCCGCGATCCAGCCCCCGCTGCCGGGGGAGGGGGACTGGGTGCTCGTCTCGCCCTCGCTCCCGCGCGTGCTCCCCGGCATGGACGGCGACCCGCAGCGCCCGTCGAGCCCCTTCGCCGCGACGACCCTCCGCCCCGATCCGCAGCGGGAGCACGTGCGCGTCCACCTGCTCGCGATCGACACGCGGCACGTCAAGTTCACCTTGCAGGCCGGCTTCGAGGCGCCCAGGCCGACCGTCGGCCCGCACGGCACGGGGCAGCTCCCCGACGCGGCGACGCTCCGCGGGGCCATCGGCCTCGGCGTCGGCGCGCGCGGCCCGGGCGCGCCCCCCGCGGGCGCCGGGGCGCTCGGCATGGTCGTCGGCGGGCGCGCGCTCGTGCCGCCGCGCGACGGCGCGGCCACGATCGGGGTCGACGTCTCGGGCCGGCCGTACTTCGGCGCGTGGCCCTCCGGCGGCGGCGTCGCGCGCGTGCCCTGGGCGCTCTGGCAGGGTCCGCCGACCGCGAGCCCCCGCGATCTCCGCGACGGCGGCGGCCGGCGCTTCCCCTGGGCGCTCTGGCAGGGCCCGTCGCTCTTCGAGGCGGCGAGCCCCGCGCCGGCGCTCCCGGCGCTCCCGGCGCTCCCGGCGCTCGCCAGCCCCCCCGCCGAGCGCGCCCCGGCCGGCGCGGCGCCCTCGCCCCGCGACGGCGACGACCTCGTGGTCGAGCGCTCGGCGCTCTGCATGACCGATCGCGGCTTCGTGATCCACGCGTGGAGCGGCGCCGCCGACGCCGCCGCGATGCGGGCGGCGCTCGAGCGCGCGCGGTGCCTCGCCGGCGTCTCGCTGGGCCGGGCGCCGGATCCGCTCGGGGTCGCCTTCCTGAGCCGCCGGGAGGACGGCGGCATGATCGCGGAGCGCCTCGCGCCGGAGATGTCGCTCGCGCCGCCGGCGCACGTCGCGGCGGCGTCGCCGGGCCCGTTTCTCTACTTCGAGTCGCGCTCGGCGGACGGCCCGCCGGCGCCCGATCTGTCGCTCCCGGGCGAGCGCGTCGGCTGGGCCGCGGACGGCGGCGCGCAGCCGCCGCCGGCGTGGAGCCCGGCCGTGTACGCCGCGAGCGCCGTGCACCTCGGCGCGCAGGTCCGCGTCCACGCCTTCGCGCCGGATCGGTTCCTCTTCCGCCTCCGCGCCGGATCGCGCGAGATCTCGCCGCGGACCGCGCCGAAGCTCGACGCCGAGGTGCCGGCCGACGAGCGGCCGCGCGTCATGGCGGCGATCGGCGTCGGCACCGGCCGGCGGCGCGGCCCGCGCGGGCTCGCCGTGGGCGGCACCGTCGGGCTCCGCTTCCGGGGCGAGGGGGGCCTCTTGCTGGTCCGCGGCGGCCGCGTCGAGATCCGCCCGGCCGGCGGCGTCGAGATCGGGCCGGGCGTGGACGCGACCGAGCTGCCGCTCACCGCCGACGACGGCAGGCTGCGGCCCGAGGCGCGCGAGATCGGCACGATGCGCCGGCGCAGCGCCGCGTGCGCGCTCGACGACGGGACGCTCCTCGTGGCCTCGACGACGTTCGACAGCGACGAGGCGACGACCGAGGCGCTGCTCGACCTCGGCTGCGCGCGCGTGGTCGCGCTCGATCGCGGCGCGCACCGCAACGCCTTCGTGCACCGCGCCGCCGGCGACCCGGCGCTGCAGCAGGCCTACGAGGAGACCGCGCTCTTCGCGGTCGGCCTCGCGATGCCCGGCCGGGCGCGTTGGCTCACCGAGGCGGCGCGCCCCTGAGCGGCCGCGGCTCCGGCCGGGGCCGCGGCCCCGGCCTCGGGTGAGCGGCCGCGGCGCGGGCCGGGGCCTCGGTCAGACCACGGCCCGGGCCTCGGGTGAGCGGCCGCGGCGCGGGCCGCGGCCCGCGGTCAGGCGTGGGACAGCATGCCGCGCAGCATCCCGAGCGCGCGCGTGTGCAGCTGCGACACGCGCGGCTCGCCGACCCCGAGCTCCGCGCCGATGTCCTTCAGCTTCGCCCCCTCGAAGTAGTACATGCCGATCACGCGCCGCTCCCGCTCGGGGAGCTGCGCGATGGCGAAGGACAGGGCGCGCCGCGTCGCCTGCGCCGAGATCGCCTCGATCGGGTCGTCTCCGCCGGCCATGTGCACCGACTCCTCGGCGGGGGTCACCTCGCTCAGGCTCACGAAGACGGTCGCGCCGCCGACCTTGGCGGCGGTCCCGGCCTCGACCGCCTCGCGCGCCCGCCGCGAGAGCCAGTCCTGCGCGCGGAGCTCGTCGACGATCGCCCCGCGGATCCGGAGCTTCGCGTAGCCGGCGAACGTCTCGCCGTCGCTCCCGCCGTTCTTGCGGAGCGAGTCGACGAGCCCGAGCATCCCCGCGCTGAGCAGATCGTCGCGCTGCACGTTGGGCGGCAGGTGGCGCGACACCTGCCGCACCAGCTTCCGGACGAGCGGGAAATACCCCTTCAGCACCTCCGGGCGGAGCGGCGCCCACGGCAGATCGCGGAGCTGCGGACCGCTCGCGCAGCCCGCCTCGCTACAGCACTGCGGACTGCTCGCGTCGGTGTCCGGCTCCGCGGCCTGCCACCCCTCGTCGTCCGTGCAGGGGGACGGGGGCTCCCCGGATTCCCATGCGTCGGGCGCGCAGCTGACCTCGGCGGGCTCCCAGGCCTCGTGCGCGAGCGCCGCGCCGGGCTCCTGCTCGGGGGCGCTCGGCGCATCCTCGAGCGCATCGAGGCCGAGCGCGCCGGGCGCTTCGATCAGCGCCCGGTCACACGTGACGACCGGGCAGGTCTCGCCCAGGATGACCGGCTGGACAAACTCCTCCGCGTCACAACACGGAAGGAGTGGCCTGGGAGGAGCGAACTCTTCCCGCTGCAGTCGGGTCGATTGCTGCACGTGAGGTGGATTGGTGCCACAACTCTCGCAGCGTGCAAGGTAGAGCCGTGCAATTGTGTCTGGTGCGGATGTTCAGTGTGTGGAGAGTAGCCAGCGGCCTCGGCAGCTCACCTCGCCGCCGCTGAAGCGGCTGGAGCCGGGGTGGGTGCACCTGTACCCACGCCCCTTTGCGCTTCGCTGCCGCCGCGCCCCGCATCCGAATTTGTTCCTGTGGTATTCGAGCTTTGCGGCTGGGTGGGGCGGGGCTCCCCTGACCCATACACCTCTTCTTCGGCCGAGATGGGGACATCGCGCGCCGCCTCGTCGGCCGCGACAGCGCCCCTCGAACCCTCGTAGCGCGGCGGCTCGCCAGGACCTGAGTAATCCACCCAGTAGACCTTATCTGATCGAACATCCAGGTGAACGAACGTCGAGTTGGGGTAGTATCCCACACCCGCGTTGCGAAAACCGCGGCAGAAATCGCGGACCACGGTGTTGGGCACCCCCTCGACCATGAAATCGATCGCGCGACCGAAATTGTGGTTGGAGTGCGGGGTGTACTGGGTCGGAGAGTAAGGCCGATAGCCGCTGACGACGCGGATGGTCCGGCCGCCGAAGTGGTCGCTCACCATGCCGATCAGCGTGGCCAGGCGCGGGTCGACCGGGATCGAGGCGGTGGGGGACGCGCGCATCAGCCGGCTGAGCTTGGGGAGGGACTTGGGGACGAGGCGCCCCTTCGGCGTGAGCAGCTGGACGTCGAGCCGCTCGGCGCCGCGCACCAGGCGGACCCAGCCGGGGCGCTTGGGCCGCTGCACGTAGCGCTTGCTCGGCGGCAGCGACCGGGGGTCGGCCTTCGCGTCGCGCTTCGCCGACCCCTTGCCGCGGGGACCGGCCTCGGCGGCCCGCTCCTTCGCGCTGGCGCCGCGGCTCCGCTCCGGCCCGTCGCGCAGCGCGGCCGCCCGGCCGGGCGCCCCCCGCGGCGGGCGCGCGCCGGGCTTGCCCCGCTCGGGGATCACGAGGACGAGGCCCGGGTGGATCCGCTGGCCGGGCTTGAGCCCGTTCGCCTCGCGGAGCGCGTCGACCGTGATCCGGTACCGCTTCGCGATCTTGCCGAGCGTCTGGCCGGCGTAGACCGTGTGCTGGCCGTCCTCGGCGAGCGCCTCGCCGGGCGCGGCGCTCAAGAGAAAAGCCGCCGCGAGGGCGGCGAACACGGAGCGCAGCCGCGAGGACCGCGGGCGGGGCTCCATCGCGGCCCCGGCGCGGAGGCCGAGCGTGCCGCAGAAACGGGAGATCTCCGGATGCATGAGGGGACTCTGACCTGACGTCATCCGTGCCCGACGACCGAGCCCCGGACAGTGCTACCCTGGGCTGGCGCGCGCCTGCCGGCACGACCGGCGGCGCCGTGCCGCGTATCGAGCTTCGATAGGCGGGCGAGAGGCGAGCGTAAAGCGGTTTTTTGCCCCGCGATCGGCGGTGGTGCGAAGCTTCGCCAGAAGCGGCCACAAGGGATCAGAGAGGATCGGGCGCCCGGGAGCCGGGCAACGCGGCCCGGCCCTCCCTTTCTTCATCAAGGCGGGCGCGGATCGGGACGGACGGGATGTCGGAAGGCAAGAACTTGGTCGGGGTCGACATCGGATCGAGCGCGATCAAGATCGCTCAGATCAAGGAGGGTCGTAAGGGTTACGGCCTCGTGAGGCTCGGCTACGCGCCGCTCGCGCCGCAGGCGATCGTCGACGGCCACGTCATGAACGCGCAGGCCATCGTCGAGGCGCTCGGCCGCGCGTTCTCCGAGGCCAAGATCCGCCAGCGCGAGATCGCGCTCAGCATCAGCGGCCAGGCGGTCATCATCCGCAAGATCACGGTGCCGCTGATGACCGCCGCGGAGCTCGACGAGCAGATCCAGTGGGAGGCCGAGCAGCACATCCCCTTCGACATCAAGGACGTGCACGTCGACTACGAGGTGCTGCGCCGCCGCCCCGAGGCCGGGCAGATGGACCTCCTGCTCGTCGCGGCCAAGCGCGACGAGATCAACGACTACACCCAGATCGCGAGGAACGCGAAGCTGAAGCCCATGGTGGTCGACATCGACGCGTTCACCGTCCAGAACCTGTTCGAGGTGAACCGCGGCATCCCGCCGGACCAGACGTTCGCGATCATCAACGTCGGCGCGAGCCTCGCGTCGATCAACATCGTGTCGCGCGGCGCGAGCGCGTTCACCCGCGACATCGGCAACGGCGGCAACTACATCACCGAGCAGATCCAGCGGAAGCTCGGCATCAGCTTCGAGCAGGCCGAGGAGTTCAAGTGCGCCAGCGTGACCTCGGGCCCGGGCGGCGTGCCCGCCCAGGTCATCGAGACGATCGAGCAGGTGTGCGACTCCATCGCCGGGGAGATCCAGCGCTCGCTCGACTTCTTCCTGGCCACGAGCGGTGAGGGCGACATGCACCGCATTTACCTGACCGGCGGCTCGTCCAACCTGCCGGCGCTGCCCGCGGCGATCGGGCGGCGCGCCCGGGTGGCCGTCGAGCTGATCCAGCCGATGGAGCGCATCACCGTGGAAGCGAAGGAAGTCAACCAGGAGCTGCTCCGGCTCCGGGCGGCGCAGTTCTGCGTCTCGCTCGGGCTCGCGATGCGCAAGGACCGGGAGAAGCGCTCGTGATCCGCGTCAACCTGCTCCCGCAGCGCCGCGGCACGCGCGGGGCCGCGCCCCAGGCGAGCCAGCGGTGGCTGCTCGTCACGCTCGGCGTCGTGATCCTCGAGATCGTCGCCCTCTTCCTCTTCCACCAGACGAAGGTCGAGGAGCTCGAGGAGCAGACGCGGAAGAACTCGCTGCTCCAGAGCCAGATCCAGGAGATCCGCACGCTCGTCGCGAACCACGAGGAGATCAAGAAGGCGCTCGAGGTCCTCCGCGCGCGCGAGGACGCGATCGCGAAGCTCCAGGCGGCGCGCAGCGGGCCGACGGCGGTGCTGCTCGAGCTCGCGCAGCTGCTCACGAACGGCAAGGGGCCGACCGCCGACCCGGACAAGCTCGCGCAGCTCCGCAAGGAGAACCCGCTCGCCGTCTACAACCCGTCCTGGGACAGCCGGCGGCTGTGGCTCACGAGCTACGTCGAGTCCCAGCGGACCGTGCGCATCGAGGGGCTCGCGCGCGACGGCACCGACGTCTACGAGCTCGCCCAGCGGCTCAAGCTGTCCTCGTACTTCTACGACGTGCAGCTGCTCCCGGGGAAGAAGGAGAACGAGAAGGCGTCGCGGCTCGAGCTCGTCTCGTTCGCGCTGCAGCTGAAGGTGAGGTACTGATGGCCACGAAGCCCCAGCCCGCGCAGGCCGGCTCGGCGCTCGATCGGCTGCCGCCGCTCGCCAAGGTCGGCGTCGGCGCGCTCTTCGCGGCGCTCGTCGGCATCCTGTACTTCGTCGGCTTCTACGCCGAGGTCGACTCGCAGATCGAGGGCGCCGTCCAGCGGCAGCAGTCGCTCCAGTCCGAGCTCACGAAGGCGCAGGCGTCCAAGGCCGCCTACCAGAAGGACCTCGACGAGAAGACCCGCCGCGAGCAGCTGAGCCGCGAGCAGAAGAAGATCCTCCCCGACGAGTCCGAGACGCCGGCCTTCCTCTCCGCGATCCAGGGCGTCGCGACCGTCTCCGGCGTCAACCTGACGTCCTGGAGCCCCACCGAGGAGATCCCGCAGGAGTTCTTCTCCAAGGTGCCGATGAAGCTGACGCTCTCGGGGAAGTTCCACCAGGTGGCGAAGTTCTTCCACGGCGTGGGGCAGCTCGATCGCATCATCAACCTCGAGGAGGTCCAGATCAAGGAGCCGAAGGTCGTGGGGACCGACGTGGAGGTCGAGGTGGAGTGCCTCGCGACCGCGTTCCGCGCGGTGCGCGCGGGGGAGACGCCGACGAGCGGCGTGAAGCGGCGGAGCGGCGGAGGTGTGCGGTGAACGCCGGCCGGATGATGCTGATCGCGCTCGGGGCGACCGCCCTCGCGGCCGCCTCGCTCGCGGGGTGCGGGGACGAGCCGGACGTCATCACCACCGCGCCCGCGAAGGCCAGGCCGGCGTCCAGCGCCTCGCCGGCGCGCGCCGCCGCCTCCGCGGCCGCGTCCGCGGACGCCGGCGCGCCCGAGCTGCCGCCGCTGCCGCTCCGGGAGTTCCAGGAGGCCGACTTCTCCGAGAGCGACCGGAGCCGCGACCCGTTCCGGAGCTTCGCGTCGCTCTTCGCGACGCAGGCCCGGGGGCGGGTGACGATCCAGCGCCAGGTGCTCGTGGATCGCTTCGCGCTCGACGAGCTCAAGCTCGTCGGCGTCGTCTCGCGCGCCCCCGCCCGCGCGCTGCTCACCGACCCGACGGGGCTCGGGTGGGTGGTGAAGGTGGGCGACTTCGTCGGCAAGGCCGAGATCGTGCACGCCGGCGGCCCGACGGGCGTCGACGTGGCCGTGAACTGGCGCGTCGACCGGATCCGCGACTCGGACCTCGTCTTCATCCGCGAGGACCCGTCGCACCCGGAGATCCCGCCGACCACGCGGGTGATCGCGCTGAGGCCGCTCGGCGACGCGGACGAGTCGGCCTTCGGTTCGCCCTGACCGCCACGAATTGGGCCCGATCCGGGCACCCGAAGTAGCCTCCCGGCAGCGTGACGCGGATCTCGCGTCACCGCGAAGCGGGAGTGCAATGAAGAGCAATCGAGACTATCGCCCGAGGCGGGGCGCGCTTCGCCGTGCTGCGGCACTCGGGATGATGTTGATCCTCGCTCCTGCGGGAGACGCGGACGCCGCCGCCCCGATCCGGGTGAGCGACGTCAGGCTCACGGCGCCCTCGGAAGACAGGGCCGAGATCGTGGTCGCGACGAGCGGCGCGCCGCGCTTCTCGGCGCGCGTGGCGGACGGCGGCAAGCGGATCCTCGTCGACCTCGAGGGCGCCGAGGCGGCCGGGGCGCCCGGCGCGCTCACGGACGGCAACGCGATCGTGGCGGGGGTCATGACCCAGGGGTTCGGCACGGCGGCGCAGCGCACGACGCGGGTGCTGGTGCAGCTGGCGCGCCCGGCGGCCTACCGGATCCGCGCCGAGCAGGGCGCGCTCGTGATCGAGCTCGCCGCCGCCGACGCGACCGCGCCGATGGCGGCGCGGGCCCCGGCCGGCCCCGAGGCGGCGGCGCCGGCCCGCGAGCCGGCGACGATCACCGACGTGCGCTTCGAGCATCAGGCGACGGTCGACCGGGTCGTCATCGAGCTCTCGTCGATCCCGAGCTACCGCGAGTCGACCGGGAGGGCCGGCCGCCGGGTGATCGAGCTCAGCGGCGTCCGGCTCCCCGACGCCCTCCAGCGCAAGCTCGACGTCGGCGCCTTCGGCGGCCCGGTGCGGGCGATCTCGGCGTTCCGGCGCAACAGCGACGGCTCCAAGGTCGTCGTCGAGGTCGAGCAGGCCGAGGGCGCCGCGGGCGCGCTCGCGCGCGAGGGCAACGCGCTCGTGCTCAGCGTCGCGAAGGGGGCGCTGCCCTCGACGCTCTCGGGGATCGGCGTCGACGGGGGCGCGGCGCGGCGGACCCGCACGGTGGCGCGCGAGGATCTCCTCGGCGACACGGCGCCCAGGGTCGAGACCTCGTTCGACGGGGCGGCGAGCAGCCAGGAGTCGCTCGTCGAGCCCGACCAGGCCGGCGCCTTCACGCCCGCGCTCGCGGGGCAGCAGCGGCGGTTCACGGGGCGGCGGATCGACCTCGACCTGAAGGACGCGGACATCCACAACGTCCTCCGGCTGATCTCGGACGTGGGGCGGGTGAACATCGTGACCGCCGACAACGTGAGCGGGACGGTCACCATCCGGATGCGCAACGTCCCGTGGGACCAGGCGCTCGAGACGGTGCTCCAGGCCAAGGGCCTCGGCGTGGTCCGGCAGGGCAACATGATCCGCGTCGCGCCGATCGCCGATCTCAACAAGGAGCGGGAGCTCGCGATCGCGCGGCGCAAGAGCGAGCTCCAGCTCGCGCCGATCGAGACGCGGCTCATCCCGATCAACTACGCCGAGGCGAAGGACCTCCAGGATCGCGCGAAGGATATGCTCTCGCCGCGCGGCTCGCTCGCGGTCGACGAGCGGACCAACGTGCTCATCGCGCGCGACGTCGCGGGGAACCTGAACCAGATCGAGGAGCTCGTCCGCTCGCTCGACACGCAGACGCCGCAGGTGCTGATCGAGGCGCGGGTGGTGGAGGCGACGAGCCGCTACGTGCGCGACATCGGCATCCAGTGGGGCGGCGACGGGACGTTCAGCGCGGCGACCGGCAACCCGACGGGGCTCGTGTTCCCCTCGGCGATCGGCGTCGCCGGCGGCGCGACCGACACGAACACCCCGACCGGCGGCCTCTCGCCGTTCTCGGCCTCGGTCTCGAACCCGAACTTCGCGGTGAACCTGCCGGCCATCGTCGGCGCCGGGCAGGGCGGCGCGCTCGGCTTCACGCTCGGCTCGATCAACAACACCGTCAACCTCGGCGTCCGGCTCTCCGCGGCCGAGGCGAGCGGCATGCTGCGGATCATCTCGAGCCCGCGCATCCTCACGCTCGACAACCGGGAGGCGCGGATCAGCCAGGGCACGCTGATCCCGTTCTCGCAGATCAGCGCCCAGGGCGTGCAGACGACCTTCCAGGAGGCGAAGCTCCAGCTGCTCGTCAAGCCGCACGTCACGTCGGACGGCAGCGTCGCGATGCACGTGAAGATCAACCGCGACGAGCCCGACTTCAACCAGACCTCGGCCCGCGGCGACCCCACCATCCTGAAGCGCGAGGCGGAGACCGACCTCCTGATCATGGACGGGCACACGGCGGTGATCGGCGGGATCTTCACCCGCAACACCGGCCGGAACCTCGATCAGGTGCCGTTCTTCGGGGACATTCCCATCCTCGGGCTGCTCTTCCAGCGGCGCCGCGCGAGCGACACCCGGAGCGAGCTCGTCATCTTCCTCACGCCGCGCATCGTGAACCGCGCCGAGGCGCTCGGCCGCTAGCCGCGCCGCGCGCCCCGTCTCCCTCGGATTCCCTCGGACTTCCCTCAGACGCGCTTCCGTCGGGTCGCCTCCCGCATCTGCGGGACGGCGGCCGTCACGAGGCTGCGCAGCCACGCCCGCGCGGGATCGTCCTCGGTCCGGCCGTTCCAGGCCATCGCGATCTCGAGGGACGGCAGCTCGAACGGCAGGTCGAAGGTGCGGAGCGGCATCAGGCTCGAGAACGCGCGGCCGAGGCGCGTGGCCACGGTGGCCACGAGGTCCGACGACGTGACGACGTGCGGCAGGAGGAGCACGTGCGGCACCGCGACGACCTCGCGGCGCGCGACGCCGCGCGCGGCGATGAGGTCGTCCGCGACCCCGTCGTGGGCGCCCTGCCGGGGGACCACGGCGTGCCCGAGGGCGGCGTAGGTCTGGAGGTCGACGCGCCCGCGCGCGCTCGGGTGGCTCGCGCGCGCGAGCCCGGCGAAGCGATCGTCGAAGAGCGCCGCGCGGCGCACGTCGGACGGGAGCGCGCCCTCCGGGAAGGCGCCGATCGCGAGATCGACCTCGCCGTTGCGGAGCGCGTCGACGGCGCGGGCGTCGAGGGGGAGCAGGTGGAGCGCGAGCTTCGGTCCGCTCTCCGCGAGCGCCTCGTTGAGCTGCGGCAGCAGGAGGAGCTCGACGTACGCCGTCGTGGCGATCCGGAACGCGCGCTCGCTCGCCCGCGGCTCGAAGGCCGGCCTCGCCCCGCCGAAGAGGCTCGCGAGGTCGTGCATGAGCGCCGCGACCTGCGGGGTCATCGCCTCGGCGCGCGAGGTGAGCGCCATCTGCCGCCCGACCCGGACGAGCAGCGGGTCGGAGAACAGCTCGCGCAGCCGCGTCAGCGCGTGGCTCATCGCGGGCTGGCTGAGCCCCACCCGGCGGGCCGCGAGGGTCACGCTGCGCTCCTGGAGCAAGGCGTCGAGCGCGATCACGAGGTTGACGTCGATCGCTGATAGATTCACCTGCGGAATGATAAATCAAACACGCATCCATGCGATGGATACTTACGTTTTCTTGCGCGCGGGCGCGTGTACGGGCGAGCGAGCGCGCTGGAGCGTGGTCGGCGGGGCGCCTGCGGCGCTGTCGTGCGGCCAGCGCGGCTGCTAGGGTCGCCCGCGGCTCCGCCCGACCGGCGGCGCCCTGCGGAGACCATGACATCGACCGTTCTGCTCGGGGGGATCGACCACTTCCACCTCATGAACGATCGCGCCATGCGCGCGCGCGGCCAGGCGGGCAATCACTGCCTGTTCGTCCTCGAGCTCGACGGCCGCCTCGACCTCGGCCGGCTCGCGGCGCGCCTCGAGCGCGCGACGCGGGCGCTGCCGGAGCTCCGGCTCCGGCTCGACAACAGCGTGCTCGGGCGGGTGGGGCGGCCCCGCTGGGTGGTCGATCACCACCGGCGCGCCCCCGAGCCGCGCCTCCACGAGGTCGCCGGCGAGCGCGAGCGCGCGGCGCGCCTCGAGGCGCTGCTCGCGGAGCGGACCTCCGGGGAGCGGCCGTGGGCGCTCGACGTCGTGCGCGGGGCGGGGGAGGGCGACACGGTCGTGCTCCGCCACTTCCACGCGCTGACGGACGGCAGGGGCGCGGACCGGCTCGCCGCGTGGCTCGGCTCCGGCGGCGGCGACGCGCCGGACGACCCGCCGCTGCGGCAGGAGCGGCACGACGCGCCCGAGCGGCTCCTCGCGGCGATGGGCCGCGACGAGCGGCTCGCCCTGGCGCGCGCCTACAAGGCCCACGTGCTGGCGCTCGGCCGCGCGCCGATCCTGTCGCTCGCGCGCGCCTGTCCGGGGGTGCGGGCCGCGACCTCCCGCGTCGCGCGGCTCGCGCTCTCGGCGGAGGAGACCCGCGCCTTCGATCTCCGGGTGCGGCAGCGGGCGCGGCTCGCCGAGACGAGCCTGATGCTGATCGCGGCGGCGCGGCTCGCCGATCGCGCGCTCGTGGCCCGCGGCTTCGCCCCGCCGCACCACGTGGTCCCGCTGCCCCTCTCGCTCGACCCCAAGGGGGGCGCGCGGCGGCTCTTCGGCAATCACCTCACCATGGTCCTGCTCTCGCTCGGCCGCGACGAGCTCTACGACGACGCCCGCGCGGTGGCGCGCCTCGCCGAGCAGCAGCGCGCGATGGTGCGCGACCGGCTCGATCTCGCGATGGTCGCCGCGCTCGATCTGGCCCGCTGGCTCCCCGGGCCGGTCTACCGCTGGCTCGGCGACCAGCCGTTCGAGGGCGAGCTCGCTTCGCTGATCGTCTCGAACCCCGGCGCCGTGACGGTGGACCGGTTCGCGGGGCTGCCGGTGCGCTCGGCGTACCCGCTGCCTGCGGTGGTCACGCCGCCGGGCTTCCAGGTCATCTTCAGCCGCTTCGGCGGGCGGCTCTCGGCGTCGATCGTCTACGGCGACGGGCTGCTCCGCCCGGACGAGGCGGCGGCGATGCCGGGCGCGCTCCGCGCCGAGCTGCTCGGAGAGCCCGCGCCGCCGGCCGGCGGCGGGGTATAAGGGCCGGCGTCATGCGCACGTTCGACATCGTCATCATCGGCAGCGGCATCGCCGGCGGCTTCCTCGCGCGGCAGCTCCGCCTCGCGCGCCCGGATCTCGGGGTGCTCGTGCTCGAGGCCGCGGGCGCGATGGAGGACTACAAGGTCGGGGAGAGCACGGTGGAGGTCGCGGCGAACTACATGGTTCGCCGGCTGAACCTCGGCACGTACCTCTACCAGCACCAGCTGCCGAAGAACGGGCTCCGCTTCTTCTTCGACGGGCCGGGCAAGGATCTCCCGCTGCCGCGGATGAGCGAGATCGGCTCGGACCACATGCCGTTCCACCCGAGCTTCCAGCTCGAGCGCGCGCGGCTGGAGCGCGATCTCGTCGCGATGAACCGCGCGGCGGGCGCCGAGGTCGAGCTCGGCGCCAAGGTGGTCGACCTGGCGATCGACGGGCGCGGGCGGCACAAGGTGGTCTACGAGCAGGGCGGCGAGCGGCGCGAGGTCGCCTGCCGCTGGGTGTGCGACGCCTCGGGCCGGCGGCACGTGCTCCTCCGCAAGCTCGGCGTGAAGGTGCACAAGGAGACGCGGCTCAACACCGCGGCCGCGTGGGGGCGTTACCGCGGCGTCGCGGGGCTCGACGCGGTCACCGACGCGGCGTGGCGGTCGCGCGCGCGGTACACGTCGCGCCACCTGTCGACGAACCACTTCATGTACGACGGGTACTGGATCTGGTTCATCCCGCTCGCCGGGGACCTGATGAGCGTGGGCGTGGTCTTCGACAAGGACCGCATCGGCGAGGGGAACGCGCCGGCCGGCGCGCTGCCCGGGCCGCGGACGCGGGCGGACTTCGAGCGCTTCCTCGGCGCGCACCGCGCCGTGCGCGAGCTGCTCGAGGGGGCGGAGCTCGAGGATTTCCAGGCCTACGCCCACCTGCCGTACCACGCGGACCGGTACTTCTCGACCGACCGTTACGCCGTGACCGGCGAGGCGGGCGCGTTCACCGATCCGTTCTACAGCCCCGGCTCCGATTTCATCGCGACCGCGAACGAGTTCATCACGCAGATGATCCTCGCCGACGTGGCCGGCGACCGGACCGGGTTCGAGGAGCGGGTCGCGGCGTACGACGCGTACTACCGGTTCAAGTACGACAGCACGCTGCGGCTCTATGAGCGCATGTACCCGGTGTTCGGCTGCTTCGAGCTCTACCGGCTGAAGTACCTGCTCGACTTCAACAACTACTACAACCTGGTCGTCTGGCCGTTCATGGCCGACCGCGTGACGGACGTGGGCTGGATCCGGGAGGAGCTCCGGTTCACCGATCTCGTGCTGCGGGCCCTCTCGACGATGGGCGATCATTTCGCGTCGCTGGCCTCCGACCTGCGCGCGCGCGGCGAGTACTTCGCGCAGAACGAGGGGCGCTTCGCCAACGGGCTGAACGGCGTCGCGCAGCTGGAGACGCGGCTCGGCCCGTCGATCGACGAGCGGTTCCGGCGCGAGCAGGTCGATCGGGCTTACGGGAGCGTCTTCGCGGCGCTCGTGGAGAGGCGGCTCGCCGAGCGGGGCCTGTCCGATCGTGCGCGCCTCGTCTCGGAGCTCAAGCTCCCGCAGGTGCTCACGTTCCGGGACATCACGCCCGACCGGCTCGCGCGTCTCCTCGACCGCATCGGCGAGCGGATGACGAAGGATTTGCGCGCCGAGTTTCCGGACGCCGGGGTCGAGCGGGTGGCTCTCGGTTCGGGCGGCGAGGTCTCGGTGACGGGTCCTGCCGTGGGGACCGAGGTGCACGCGGCGGTCCTCTCCCGGGCGCGATCGCTCTGGGACGCCTCGGCGGGCTCGCTCGCGCACGTCGCCCTCTGATCCGGGGACAAAAAAGCGCCGTTTCCGATGTACAAGCGCCCGTTCCGCAGTATCACAGCGGCCGATGCGGTGGCGAGCAGCAGGTGGGCGTTTGGGTCAGTGGACGGTCTCGGTGGCGCTCTCGATCAGCGCCATCGGCGCGTGTGTCGGCGCGGCTACCGAGGGCGGCGCGCAGCCCGCGTCGCCGCAGGGTCCTCCGTCGCAGGGGTGGATCACCGCGGCGTCTGACGCCGATGCCGGTCCGCGCTGTCCGCACGGCGCGCTGGAGGATCCTCACCATGGATTCGTGCGGTGTCTCGAGCCTGGCGAGGCGGACGCCGGCTGGCTCCCGCCGCCTCCGCAGCCCGAGCCCCCTCCGGACGACGCCGGCGCCCCGCCGCCCGACGCCGGCCCCATCGACGGCGGCGCCCCCGACGCCTCCGTCGTCTCGGCCCCTCCTCCGCTCGTGGAGGTCAAGGAGCCCGAGTTCATGAACGGCGACGTCCCGAACGTGGCCAAGCGTCTCGAGAAGGTCTCCTCCGACCTCGCGAAGTGCGTCGCCGACAACGGCGGCCTCTCCGGCGCGACGGGCACCATCAAGCTCCAGTTCCTGGTCCGCGTGCGAGGCCGTGCCGAGGGCGTCGAGATCCTCGACGCTCGCGGCGTGACCTCCGATGCTCAGCGCTGCATCCGCCAGTTCCTCAAGAACCGCGCCATCGGCACCCCCAGCGCCGACCCCGTTGGCGTCACCGTCACCCTCTCCCTCCGCGCCCAGAAGTAGGGCAAGAACCCCCCCCACCCCCCTTGGAAGAGCCGGTGCGGGCAGGGGTGGCTCGCGAGCGGGCGGGCGGGGGTGGGCCCCACGAATCCGAGGGCCGGCCCGCATCGCAGCGTCCACCTCCCGGACCGCGTCCTCCGTCCACCCGGCCATAGCCTCCTAAAAGGCCCGAGTTCGTGGGGGGACCCCCGCCCGCCCGCTCGCGAGCCACCCCTGCCCGCGCCGGCGCCCGCTCGGCTCCGTGGCCGCCGTGGGTTGACGCCGCCCCCGCCGCTCTTATCCTGCCGCGCCGCTGTGCCCGACCCAATGCTCACCCGCGAGATCGCCCGTCGAAAGACGTTCGCGATCATCTCCCACCCCGACGCTGGCAAGACCACGCTCACCGAGAAGCTCCTGCTGTACGGAGGCGCGATCCAGCTCGCCGGCGCCGTGAAGGCCAAGAAGGCGCGGGCCCACGCGGTCAGCGACTGGATGGAGATGGAGCGCGAGCGCGGCATCTCCATCTCGACCAGCGTCCTCCAGTTCCCGTACAAGGGCCGCCTCCTGAGCCTGGTCGACACCCCCGGCCACGCCGACTTCAGCGAGGACACCTACCGCGCGCTCATGGCCACCGACGCGGCCATCATGATCCTCGACTGCGCCAAGGGCGTCGAGGCGCAGACGAAGAAGCTCTTCCGCGTCTGCAAGCTCCGGCAGATGCCGATCTTCACCTTCGTCAACAAGCTCGACCGCCCCGGCCGCGACCCGTTCGAGCTCATCGGCGAGGTCGAGGAGGTCCTCGGCATCGGCGTCTACCCGGTCACCTGGCCGATCTCGGTCGGCGGCAAGTTCCGCGGCGTGTACCACCGCGAGCGCAAGCAGGTGTTCCTCTTCGAGCTCGTCGCGCACGGCGCCGAGATCGCCCCCATGGAGGTCGTCTCGCTCGACGCCCCCGAGCTCGTCGCGGTGCTCGACGAGGAGGGCGCGCGCCAGCTGCGCGAGGACATCGAGCTCATCGACGCCGCCGGCGACGCGCTCGACCGCGACAAGCTCGCCCGCGGCGAGGTCACGCCGATGTTCTTCGGCAGCGCCATCACCAACTTCGGCCTGCCGCAGTTCCTCGACGCCTTCATCGAGCTCATGCCCCCGCCCGCGCCGCGCGGCAGCGACAAGGGCCCCATCGCCCCGGACGACGATCGCTTCACCGCCTTCGTCTTCAAGATCCAGGCGAACATGGACCGCGCCCACCGCGACCGGATCGCGTTCCTCCGCGTCTGCTCCGGCCGCTACGAGCGCGGGATGAAGGTGCACCACGTGCGCCTCGACCGCGACATCCGGCTCACAAACCCGGTGCAGTTCATGGCCCAGGAGCGCACGCTCGTGGAGGACGGCTTCGCGGGCGACATCATCGGCGTCTTCGACCCGGGCTTGTTCCTCATCGGCGACTCCCTCTGCAGCGGCTCGCCCGTGAAGTACGCCCCGCTGCCGCAGTTCCCGCCGGAGCAGTTCGCCCGCGTCGTCATGATCGATCCGATGAAGCGCAAGCAGCTCAAGAAGGGGCTCGAGCAGCTCGCGCAGGAGGGCTCGGTGCAGCTCTTCCGGCCGCCCGAGGGGCGCGAGGGCGAGGCGATCCTCGGGGTCGTCGGCGAGCTCCAGTTCGACGTCGTGAAGCACCGGCTCGCGGCCGAGTACGGCGTCGACGCCCGGATCGAGCGGCTCTCGTTCAGCCTTGCGCGCTGGGTCGAGGGCGAGCCGGTGCCCCTCGCCGAGCTCGAGTCGAACCTTTACGGCTACGGCGCCCTCGACGTGCACGGCAACGCGGTCGTGCTCTTCAAGGGCGAATGGCAGCTCGAGGCCTGCGCGAAGGCGTTCCCCAAGACGCGCTTCGTCGAGCTCGGCGGCTCGATCAACCCCGTATGATCAACCCCCGGTAGCAGAGCGGCGCGCGCCGCTCTGCGCCGCGGCGCCGCTACTCCGAGAGCAAGGCCCGGAGGTGTCGCACCGAGGGCGAGCCGTGGCTGAGCAGCCGGTCGTGGTAGGCGCGCTCGGTGAAGCCCGGCTTGCCCTGGTGCTCGGCGCGCAGGCGCATCATCTCGGTGAAGCCGTGGAAGTACGTCGTGAGCTGCGCGCTGGTGAGCCGGGCGCGCCGCCACTTGCCGACGGCCTCACCCTCCTCCTGGAAAGCGTCCCTCGTCATGAGCGCGATCGCCTCCTTCTCGTCCATCGCGCCCGCGTGCACCCCGTGGTCGATGATGGCGTTCGCCGCCATGCGCAGCACCATCTTCTGGCGCTGCATCCGCACCTTCGGGCCGCCGAAGCCGTGATGGGCCATCAGCCACTCGGTGTAGACCGCCCACCCCTCGACGAACGGGCCGCTCGAGAAGACCGCGCGGAACTTCGACGGGAACGCGTTGTTGTGCATGAGCTGCAGGAAGTGGCCCGGCATCGCCTCGTGGATGGTGAGGTCGGCGAGCATGCTCATGTTGTACTCGCGGTAGAACGAGTCGACGCGCGCCTTCGGCCAGTCCTTCGGCGTCGGCGCGATCGCGAAGACCGTCTCCTGCTTCGCCTCGAGCGGCCCGGACGCGTCGCAGTAGGCGATCGCGACCCCGCGGCGGTACTCCGGCATCTCGATCACCCGGCAGGGCTCCTCCGGGACGCGCACGAGGTCGCGCTTGCGCACGAAGTCGGTCGCCTCGGCGAGCAGCCTCTCCGACGCCTTCACGATGGTGGCGTTCGTCGGGCGATCGGCCGCGATCGCGTCGAGGACCTTCCGGATCGCCGCCATCTTCTCGTCCTGCGCCTCGACCCTCGGGAACGGCTGCTTCCCGAAGAGCTCCGGCCAGAGCTCCCGCGAGGTCTCGAGCATCTCGGCGTGCGTCGCCGCGAGCAGCGCGCGGGCGCTCGCCACCACGCCGTCGATGTCGACGGACGCGTCGTCCAGCGCGAAGCGGAGCTTCTTCTCGAAGCGCGCGCGGCCCAGCCGGAAGTCGCCGTTGCTCCGCGGGAGCAGGTCCTTCTCGAGGAACGCCTGGAAGCCCTCGAGCGCCGCCGCGGCGGCCTTCGCCGCCGCCTCGAGCTCGGCCTTCTGGGCGGGGGCGGACGCGAACAGCGCCGGGAGCTCGGCCTTGCAGAGCGCGATGAGCCCCTGGTTCTGCGCGATCGCCGTCTCGGTGTGGATGCGCGGCGGCGCCCCCGTGAGGCGCTGCTGCGCGCTCCGGACGAGCGCGGGGATGCCCGAGAGGCGGCCCTCGAGGCTCCGCATGCGCTCCTCGAGCGGCGCGAAGCTCCGCGTGATCAGCGGGTCGAGCCCGTCGCCGATGAGGCCGGTGGCGATCATCGGGTTCCACGTCGCCTCGCGGAGCTCGTCGATCGCGAACAGCCAGGAGCGCAGCTGGTTGTCGATCATCGCCGCGTCGACGCGGCTCTGGAGGCCGAGCCGATCGAGCGGCAGCGCGGTGAGCTCCGACAGCGCGCGCTCGATCGTGCGCCGGCGCGCCGCCTCGCCCTGCTCGGTGATGTCGGGCCACGCGCCGTCGTACCGGTGGTCCCCGGCCTCGGTGGCGCGGACCGGCTCGTCGCGCAGGTACTCCTCGAGCACGCGCGCCGACAGCGCCGCGAGCGCCTGCTCGGCGCCGGCCGCCGCGTCGCCCGCGCCGGGCCGCGCGTCGGCCGCGCTCACGACGGGCTCCTTCGCCCCGGGCTGCGCGGGCGGCGGGACCGCAGGCTCGGCCGACCCGCACGCGCAGAGCAGCGCGACGAGCAGCAGGAGGCCGCCGCGGCGCGGCCGCCGGGCGGGGGAGGGAGCATCGAACGGACCATGGTGTCGCACCTCGGCCTTTTTAGCGAAAGCCCTCGAAGAAACTAGCGAAAGCTGGCGGCGAAGGGAACGCGCGCCGGGGGGGAGCGCCGGCCTCACGGGGCGCTGCCCAGCGAGGCCTTCGCGAGGCTGGAGATGGCGTCCATGTCGCTCTGCACCGCGTCGAGCAGCGGGCCGAGCGCGAGCCGCAGCTGCTTCGAGTTCGGGTGCCGGAGGATGCGCGCCACGCTCTCGGCCGCCAGCTCGCTCAGATCGTGCTCCACGTAGCGATCGATGTGGGCGCTCGACAGCGCGAGGCCCGGGAAGGCGGTGCGGCAGAGCGCGTCGACGAGCTCGCCCACGAGGCCCGGCGGGATGGCCGCGGTGCTCAGCGCCATCCGGGCCTTCTGCGCGCTGATCGTGCACGACTCGGTGCGCAGCTGGCTGATCACGGGCGAGCCGAGCACCGCGTGCCACCGGGAGAGCTCGGCGGCCCGGCTCGCCTCGAGCTCGCCCGGCGGCGCCTCCGACGCCGGCAGGAGCGCCGCCATCTGCTCCGCCGCGCCCGGATCGATCGCGACGCGGCGCACGATGATCAGGTCGTGCGCGCGCAGGCACCCGAGGAGCAGCCGCGTCGACGCGTCGCGCAGGAGCGGCGCGAGCGCGGCGGCGATGACCGTGGGGGGCGAGCCGACGAGCCCCGGGCTCGACCCGCGCCCGTTGCCGGCCCCCGCGCCGCGGAGGCGGTAAGCGCCCGAGCTCGGCGGCGAGCGCACGCTGGACGGGGGGATGCTCGACGGCGGGCCGTGACCGAGGACCGGCGGCGGGCTCGGCAGCTGCCCGACGCCGCGGCTGCTCGGCGGCGGCGGCGGCGCGCCGGCGTGCAGGCCGCCCGGCGGCGGCCGGCTCGACGGCGCGCGCGTGCCGGCGCTCCGCAGCGGATCCGCGGCGAGCGGCGGCACCGGGGTCAGCCGGTTGCGCCGCGACTGCGTGGTGCGGTCGGTCACGACGTGCAGCGACGCGAGCTCGATCGCGCGCAGCGCCGGGACGCCGCGCGGCGCGCGGGCGGCGATCGCCGCGGCGAGCTCGGCCTCCCTGCCGAGGAGCGGCTCCTGCTCGCCGGTCTCGCGCAGCAGGTCTCCGGCGATCTGCGCGCACCGCTCCGCGGCCTTGCTCGCGGCGCTCTGCGTCTGCGGGGCCTTGAAATAGAGTGTTAACTTTCCCCTGACGGTCTCGCGGCGCGTGGCCGTCGTGACGACCTGCGAGGCGCTCTCGACGTTGGCAGGCTCGCGGCTCCCGAAAGGCCAGAATCCCATGCGGCCATTCTCGCGCGATCCTGGGCCCGGGCGCGAGCGCTTCGAGCGGCTCGCGCCCTCACGCCGGCTCAATGGCGAGGCGAAACCGATACATAGCGATTGCCGCGCTCGTAGAAGCGCCACGGTTTCTTGGCCCACGCACCTGCGTAGTCCACGTTGATGCGAGGTGACCTACCGATGCGCCCCGCCGCGCCGGGGAGCAGCGAGAGCTGGGCTCCGCAGAGATCCATCCCGTAGGCGGAGCGATCGAGCCCCAGCGCCTTGCAGAGCTTCCCAGGGCCGTTGGTCAGCTCGACCCGCCCGGGCGCGACGCCCCGCCGTCGGCTCATGAGCGGGAGCCCGAGCACGGGCTCGATCGCGCGGACGAGCACCACGTGCGGCTCCCCCTCCGAGGCCACGACGATGTTGAACGCCCAGTGCATGCCGTAGAGCATGAACAGGTACGCGTAGCCCGCCGGGCCGAACATGATCTCCGTCCGCACTGTCCGCCGCCCTCCGGCGCTGTGCGCGGCGAGATCTTCCGGACCGCGGTAGGCCTCGGTCTCGACGATGCGTCCGGCGGCGATGCCCTCGGGCGTCCTGTGGACGAGCACCTTGCCGATGCACGCCCGCGCGACGACGAGCGGGGGGCGCGCGTAGAAGTCGCGCGGCAGCGGCGGCGCTCCTTCGAGGAGCGCGGCTCCGTCGCGGGGGGCGGGCGGCTCGGGCGTGGGGCGCGTGGTGGGCACTCGGGTCTCCGGCGGACGTCCGGCGCGCGGACGAGCGCGCCGTCAGGAAAGGTGGCCCGGCGGGGCGGGCGTCCCGGAGGGCGGGGCATCGCTGTCGGGCGGCGCGCCCGGCGAGGCGGAGGCGGGCGCGCCCACGGCAGGCGAGGCCTGCGGGGCGGCGTCGGACGGCGGCCGGCCCGACGGCGCGCGCTGGCCGCGCGGGGCGGCCGGGATCGCGGGGGGGCGCGCCGCCCGGAAGCGCTCGTCGACGAACGCGAGCACGTCGTCGCGGTGCTTCGAGGCCTGGAGCTCGTGATGGAACACCGCCGCGACGCGCAGGTCGGGCGCGATGACGTAGGTGACCCGCCGGGCGACGCCGATGAGCGGCCAGAGGACGCCGTAGGCGCGGCACACGCCGCGGTCGTCGTCGGCGATCATCGGGAAAGGGACCTTGTGCGACGCGGCGAACCGGCACTGGGTCCGGTGATCATCGGTGCTGATGCCGACGAGGCTGGCGCCGGCGAGCGCGAGCTCGGCGTGGTTGTCGCGGAACTGCCGGGTCTCCACGGTGCATCCGGGCGTGAACGCCTTCGGGAAGAAGAACACGACCGTGCAGAGCCCGCCCTGCCGGGACAGCACGAAGCGCTGGCCGTCCGTGGCCAGCTTGTCGATCTCCGGCGCGAGCTCACCGACCCTCAGCATGCCGCCGCAATCTGCCGCAAGTCGCCGCCCGCGTCGACAGGCGAGGGGGCGCCGCGCGCCGGCGCCGCCGGCCGCGATCCGCGCGAGCCCCCGAGATGCGTCACGTGTCGATGCCGAGCCGCTTCAGCCGGTAATAGAGGGTCGTGCGCTGCATGCCGAACTGGCGCGCGACCTCTGCCTTGTTCCCGCCGCAGCGCTCGAGGGCGGCGAGGAGCTCCCGCCGCTCGATGTCGTCGAGCTGCGAGCTCAGGTCGAGCTTCGGCCGCGACGACGCCGGCGCGGCGAGCGCCTTTCCGGCCGCGTCCGCCTCCGGGTCCGCGGCCTTCGGCGGCCGGGCGGGCGGCTCGGTCGGCTGGGGGCGCGCGGTGAACGCGAGGTGCTCGGGCAGGATCACGTCGCCGCGGGAGAGGATGGCGGCGCGCTCGACGACGTTCTCCAGCTCGCGCGTGTTCCCCGGCCACGCGTAGGCCGTGAGCTTGGCGATCGCCTCGTCCGAGAGCGACGTGGCCGCGCGCGCGTTGCGGCGCGCGTATTTGCGCAGGAAGTGCTCGGCGAGGGCGCGGATGTCCTCGCGCCGCTCCCGGAGCGGCGGCAGCCGCAGCGGGAACACCGAGAGCCGGGAGACGAGCTCGGGCAGCACGCCCGCGCGCGCCCACGCCTCCTCGATTCCGGGCGTGAGCGACAGCACGACGCGCACGTCGACGCGGGTGGTCTCGGTCGACCCGAGCCGCTCGACCTCGCCGTCGGTGAGCACGCGGAGCAGCCGCGCCTGGAGCGAGGGCGTGAGCGGCGCCGGCTCGTCGAGGTAGATCGTCCCCCGGTGGGCGAGCTCGAGCCGGCCGGCTCGCTCGGTGAACGCGCCGTCGAAGGCGCCCCGCCGCCAGCCGAACAGCTCGCGCTCGAGCGCGTCGCCCCGGAACGCGGCGCACGTCACCTTGACGAACGGCTGCTCCTCCCGCGGGGAGCCCACGTGGATCGCCCGGGCGACGACCTCCTTCTCCGCCCCCTCCTCGCCCTCGATCAGCACGTGCGTCGCCGCCTTCGCCACCTCGCCGATCCGGGCGGCGACCTCGCGCATGGCCTCGCTCTCGCCGGCGATCTCCCCGAAATCGATCGGGTCGCGCTGCTCGCGCTCGAGGTAGCCGGCGTAGTGGGCGAGCTGCTCCCGCAGCCGCCGGTTCTCCCGGACGGTCGCGACGCCGGCGATCGCCTGCCGGAGGACGACGGCGAGCTCCTTCGAGTTCCAGGGCTTCTGGACGTAGCGGTCGACCGCCCCCGAGTTGACCGCATCGATGAGCACGGTCATGTCCGCGTAGGCGGTGAGCAGCACGCCCGCGGCGTCGGGCCGCCGCTCCTTCGCCTGCTTGAGGAACTCGATACCGCTCATCCCCGGCATCCGCTGGTCCGCGACGATCACCGCAGGATCGAGCCGATCGAGGAGCGAGAGGGCCTCGGCGCCGCCCAGCGCGTAATGGAGCTTGAACGACTTCCTGAAGGCGAACCGGAACGCATCGAGGTTGTCCTGCTCGTCGTCGACGACGAGGACGTCGAAGCTGTTCCAGTCCAGATCGCGCATCGGGTCGCCCTGCCTCCCAGAGTTACTACAGCTCGGCGCGACCGTGACAGCGGAGGTGGCGCCGCCCGGCCGCCGGCGCGGCCCCCGCCGCGCGGACTGCCGCGGTCCGCCGGCGGCGCTCCGCGGCCCGCCGGCGGCGCCCTGCCGTCCGCCGTCCCGAAACGGGGCGCCCTGCCGCCCGCGCCGCCGCGCCCACGCCCAGACGGAGGCGATCGTTCGTCCGGCCGCGACGCCGGCGGCGCCCGGGCGGATCGATTTCTCCGCCGGCCCAGAAATACGCGGTAAGCTCCGCGCCCGCCCGCGAAGAGGGCGGGCTGGGCGAGCCCCACACGGAGGAAGCCGGATCATGCTCGAGGACGTCATCAAGGAGCTGCGCGAAGGGATCGACAAGGCCATCGAAGCTCTCCGGCGAGACCTGGCGAAGGTGCGCACCGGGCGCGCCAACGCGGCCATGCTCGACGGCATCCGCGTCGATTATTACGGCGTGCAGACGCCGATCGTGCAGATGGCCACGGTGTCCGTGCCGGAGCCCCGGCTCATCACGGTCAAGCCCTGGGAGAAGAACCAGGTGAAGGCGATCGAGAAGGCGATCCGGGAGAGCGATCTCGGCTTGAACCCCCAGGTGGACGCGGATCTCATCCGGCTTCCGATCCCGCCGCTGACCGAGGAGCGGCGCCGCGAGATGGTGAAGCTCACCAAGAAGAACGGAGAGGACTGTAAAGTTGCCATCCGGAAGCATCGTCGAGACGCCAACGAGATGATCGACACCCTCGAGAAGGACGGCGAGGTCAGCGGCGACGAGGCCGACCGGTCGAAGAAGAAGGTCGAGGACGTGGTGGCCGAGGGGACGAGGCAGGTCGACACGGTGATCGCGACAAAGGAAAAAGACATCCTGGACGTGTGAGCGGGGCCGCCGCGGTGCCGGCGGCCGAGCGCGAAGGCCGGACCGCGCGACGCGGCGTCCCTGGCCTTCGCGTGATGGGCCCGGGTCTCCGGGCGAGGGGGGCGCGTGGTCCGCGGCCGCCGGGCGCCGCCCGGCGTGAGCGGTGGCGCCGCCCACGGCCGCGCGCGGCTCGTCCTGGTCGAGGACGGCCCGGAGGCGCCTCGCAGTCCTGCCGGCGCGGGGCCGGGGGTTGAGCCCGCGCGCCGGCGCCGGACCGACGCCTGGGCCGACAATGAAGCGTTCAATGAAAAAGAGGCTTGCGGTCCCCCCGGTCCGAGTCGGTAGGATCAGGAAGGTCGGCGAGTGGACGTCTGATGACGTCCACTACGGTGCGAGAGGCCCTGCTTGACAGGTTTTCGGTAGCATGAAACGGTTGGTGCTCGAAGCCAAAGGCCCGGAGCCGTCTCAAGGATTCCCGAGGTTATGCGAGCGATCGCTTCAGGAATGACGGACGTTGGTCTCCAACGCGACCACAACGAGGACAGCTACGCCGTCCTGTCGGAGTATGACCTGTTCATCGTCGCGGACGGCATGGGGGGCCACCGCGCGGGGGACGTAGCGAGCAGGCTGGCGACCGAGTCCATCGCGGACTTCTTCCGGTCCACGTCGCGGGAGGACGCCACCTGGCCATTCCACTTCGACACCAGCCTGTCGGAGGAAGAGAACCGGCTCCAGGCGGGCATCCGGGTCGCCAACCGCCAGATCTTCGAGCGCAGCATCCGGTCGCGCGACTGCGCCGGGATGGGCACGACGGTCGTGGGGGCGCTCTTCTCGAAGAAGAAGAACCGCATCTACGTCGGCCACGTCGGCGACAGCCGCGCGTACCGCGTCCGCAAGGGCTCGATCAACCAGCTCACGCGCGATCACTCGCTCTTCAACGACTACATCATGGCGATGCCCGAGCTCACCGAGGAGCAGCGGGCCGAGCTCCCGCGCAACGTCATCACCCGCGCGCTCGGGATGAACGACAGCGTCGCGGTGGACCTGATCAGCGACGAGCCGCAGCCCGGCGACGTCTACCTGCTCTGCTCGGACGGCCTGAGCGGGATGCTCTCGGACGATCAGATCCTCCAGATCGTGAGCTCGACCGAGGAGGTGCCGGAGATGTGCCGCCGCCTCATCGCCAAGGCGAACGAGAACGGCGGCGAGGACAACATCACGGCGCTCGTGATCCGGATCGACGAGCAGGACGAGGCCGAGCTCCCGAACAGCGCGACGATCGGCCCGCCCGCCGACTCGCAGCAGGTCAACATGGGCGAGCGGTCGACGGTCCCGGCGGCGTCGGCCTCGCGCTCCGAGAAGAGCTGACGCGCGAGCGGCGCGGCCTGCGCCCGCGCGTCCCGGCCGCGCGCCCCGCGAAGCGCCGACGCGCGGGGGGGCGCGCTCAGCCCCCCGCGCGCGCCGGTCGGCTCAGCTCCCGCAGCTGTCGAGGGCGAGGGCGCCCCGCCGGATCTCGCAGGTGTGCTGGCCGTCGGTCACGGACGGGCACTCGAAGACGACCCAGATCTTGCCCGCGTCGACCCCCTGCTCGCTCTCCGCGTCGAACCAGAACTGGCACTGTTCGTCGGTCGTGGAGGTGAAGGTGGTGCCGCTCGTCTTCGCCGACGAGAAGCTGACGCTGCCGCTGGCGGGCATCTCCTTCGTCGCCCCGGGGCTGATGTCCACGATCTTGACGCGGACCTGCGTGGCGGTCGCGCTGTTCTTGAGCGTCGCCGAGACGTCGAAGGAGCCCGAGCCGGTCACGGTGCAGTCGACCGAGGCGCCCTCGTCGCCGTCGGCGACCACCCGGAGCCGCCGGGCCGCGGTCACCTCGCCGAGGACCTCCGAGTGCCCCCCCACGTTGCAGCTGGCGCCCGGTTTGACGAAGTTCAGGGAGTAGGCGGCGCGCGGGGTGGGCGGCGCCGGGTCGCTGCAGCCGAAGCCGAGCAGGGGTAGAAGGCCGAGCACGGGCACGAAGCCGAGGCGGGCGAGACTCATGGCAAGCTCCGGTGGTGGATGGCGGCCCCGAGGCCGCACCTCGCTTCTATCGTATTCGAGGGCCCCCGATCAAACGGCGCCACGCGCCCCGCGCGACCGCGCGACCGCGCGGCGAGCGCGAGCGCGAGCGGCCGCGACCGGCGCGCGCGATCATGCGCGGGGCGCCAGCGCCTGCGCGTCCTCCAGCGCCTGCGCGACGTCGTTCCAGAGGTCCTCGCTGCCCTCCAGGCCGACCGAGAGCCGGAGGAGGCCGTCGGCGATGCCGAGCGCCTCCCGCGCCGCCGCGGGCACGGAGGCGTGGGTCATGATGGCGGGGTGCTCGGCGAGCGACTCGACGCCGCCGAGGCTCTCGGCGCAGGCGAAGATCGCGAGCCGCTCGAGGAAACGCGAGGCGACGGGGAGGCCGCCGCGCACGACGAACGAGATCATCGCGCCGGGCGCGCGCATCTGCCGCGCGGCGAGCGCGTGGCCGGCGTGCGTGGGCAGGCCGGGGTAGTTCACGGCCTGGACGGCGGGGTGTCCGGCGAGCCTGCCGGCGATGAGCGCGGCCGACGCGCACTGCTGGCGCACGCGCACGCCGAGCGTCTTGATCCCGCGGAGCACGAGGTAGCAATCGAACGGGCTCGGCACGGCGCCGAGCGCGTTCTGCAGGAACGCGACCCGCTCGGCGAGCGCGTCCTCCGAGGTGATGAGCGCGCCGCCGACGGCGTCCGAGTGCCCGTTCAGGTACTTCGTGGTCGAGTGCGCCACGACGTGGGCGCCGAGGTCGAGCGGCCGCTGGAGCACCGGCGTGGCGAATGTGTTGTCGACGACGAGCAGCGCCCCGTGCGCGCGCGCGATCTCCGCGATCCCGGCGATGTCGAAGATCTTGAGCATCGGGTTCGTCGGGGTCTCGATCCAGATCATCCGCGTGGCCGGGGTGAGGGCCTTGCGGACGACGTCGAGGTCGCTCATGTCGACCGAGGTCGAGGCGATGCCCATCGGCCGCATGACCTTGTCGAAGAGCCGGAAGGTGCCGCCGTAGACGTCGTCGCCCGAGAGCACGTGATCGCCGGGCCGGAGCGTGTGGAGCAGCGTGGCGGTCGCCGCGGAGCCGCTGCCGAAGGCGAAGCCGTGGCGACCGCCCTCGAGCGCGGCGAGGCATTCCTCGAGCGCCTTGCGGGTGGGGTTGCCGCTGCGCGAGTACTCGAACCCCTTGTGCTGGCCCGGCCGCTCCTGCGCGAACGTGCTCGCGAGGACGATCGGCGTCATGACCGCGCCGCTCGTCGGATCCGGCGGCTGGCCGGCGTGGATGGCGAGCGTGTCGAGGGCGAGCCTGTCGTGACCTAGGTGGGGCTTCATGCGGATCGAGACTTATCCCACGGACCGCGTGCGTCCACGGTTTTGGCGCGCGCGAGGGCCGGGCGCGCGCGAGCCGGCCGCGCTCCTGGGCCTGAGCTGGCCGCGCGGGGCGGCCGCGTCGCTAGCCGCGCGGGGCGGCCGCGTCGAAGGCGTCGAGCAGCGCCCGCGCGCTCTCGACGCGCCGCTCCGGATCGCGGTCGAGGGTGCGGGCGAGCGCCCGGCGCTGCCCCGGCGAGAGCGCGCCCGCGGCGGCGAGCGCGTCGAGGCGGAGGCCCGACTCGCCGATCTCGACCAGCATCGCGGCCGGCTCGCGCGCGCGCGTGAGCGGCGCGCCGGTGGCGAAGGCGACGAGGGTCGCCGCCATGGCGTAGACGTCGCCGCGCGCGGTCGGCGGCGATTCGCCGCGGGCGATCTCGGGGGCGACGAACGGGACGGTGCCCCGGTCGGCGGTCTCGAGATCGGGATCCATGCCGCGGAACCGCGCGGCGCCGAGGTCGACGAGGCCGATGTCGCCGAGCGGCCCGAGCAGCACGTGATCGGGGCCGAGATCGCCGTGGACGAAGCCGAGCGGGCCCGCGGCGTCCTCGAGCTCGTGGAGCTCGGCGAGGGTCTCGATGGCGGCCCGGACGACGTGGACGACGAGCGACGCGGGCGGCGGGCGGCCGCGGCCGCGCCATCCGTCGAGCACGTCGCGGAGCGAGGCGCCCTCGCGCCGGCTCTCGAGGAGGAAGGGGCCGTGGCGATCGGCGCCGACGCGCGCGAGCGCGGGCAGGGCCGGGTGCCGGGCGAGCGAGAGCGCCTTCGCCTCGCGGACCATGGCGGCGCGCCCGGCGTGCGCGCGGAGGGCGGCGGGGGCGAGGCGCTTGCAAACGAGCGTGGGGCCGAGCGTGGGGCCGAGCGTGGGGCCGAGCGTGGGGCCGAGCGTGGGGCCGAGCGTGGGGCCGAGCGTGGGGCCGAGCGTGGGGCCGAGCGTGGGGCCGAGCGTGGGGCCGAGCGTTGGGCTGGGCGGCGGGCCTCCGAGCCGGACCAGCGCCACGTCGAACGTGGCGCCCGCGCCGAGGTGCTCGATCAGCTCGGTGCCGTCGGGAGCGGGGTAGGGCATGGGCCCCTCAGCCGCTCCCTGCCGGCGCCGGGGCCGCCTCGTCGCACGCGCGGAGCCACCGCAGCGCCTCCTCCGCGCCGTCCTTGCCGCGCACCGCGAGCGCCCACCGCGCCTCGCGCCAGCGCGCCGCGAAATCGGCCCAGCGCGCCGGCGCGTCGCCCCGGCCGTCGAGGGCGGCGACCCGATCGTCGATGCTCTGGAAGGGGAACACCGGATTGCCGAGCCCGAACCGCGCCTGCGCCCAGTGGACCACGCCGATGAAGAGGCCGTACCGGCAGCGGCGGGTCGCCTCGTCGACGCCAACGACCGGCGACCTCCAGTCGAGGTGGATGTCGTCGAGCTCCGGCAGCCGCGGCTCGCGCTTGCCCACGCAGATGTGCACCGCCTCCTGATCGGGCCGGTGCACCTCGCGCCAGCTGTCCGCGTCGAGCGGCTCGCCGCCCCGGAGCAGCGAGCCCATGCTCCCCGCGAGGGCGCCGAGCAGCGGGCCTCGCTGGTGCTCGATCCCGCCGAGGATCGTGTCGCGCGCCATGCGGCGGCCGCCCGTCCCGGCGAACTGGCCGTCGAGGCGCTCGCGCATCGCCGCCGGCTCGGCGTAGACCGCTTTGAATCCCGCGCTCCCGCCGACCCACACGTTGCGCAGATACCTGATCTGCGCCCACAGCCCGAGCGTGGGGTCGATATCGCGGATGCGCTCGAAGATGCGCGCCACCACGTTGACGCACGTCGGCCCGAACCGGGTGAGCGCCTCGCCGAGATCGCGGGGCTCGGGGGCGCCCCAGAACGCGTTGTCCAGGTTGAGCTCCGCCCCGGGGCGGCGCGCGAGCCGGTCGGCGAGGCTCCTCTCCAGCGCCTCGCGCAGCGGGCCCTCCAGCCCGGCGAGGTGCGGGCCCGCGCCTCCGTCGAGTGAGCCGGTCATACGAACATCGTATCACGCCCGCCGCGCGCATCGCCGCCGGCGCCGCGCCGCGTCCGCGGCGTCGACGACGCGCGCGGGCGCCGACGCGCGACGCGCGACGCGGCGGAGCGGGGCGCGGTCGCGCGGCGAGCTCGCCGGCGGGCGCCTGCGCCGCGGCCGCCTGTGGGATGGCCACGCACCTGCACGGGGGGAGGGCGGTGGCCAACTTTTCTTCGCGTCATGCGGCATATCTCTGCGTTCAGCGCGAACGTGATAGAAGTCTTGAGAACGGCATGGATCCCAAGATTTTGGAGATGCTCTTCATCGCTGTTAGCAACGGCGTCGCCCTCTTTATCGGCGCTTACGTGGCGCGCAGATCGGCAGATCTCAGCGCGGAGCGCCGGGCCGAGCACGAGGAGAGGGCGGAGCTCCTGCGACAGCGGCGGGAGGCGCTCCTGGAGCGGCTGGCCCTCCAGCGGCGCGCGCTCGACGACTACGCGCGGATGATCGTCCGGTGGTCCTCGGCGCCCGGGTCCGGGGCGCCGCGCACGCGCGAGGAGGACCTCGCGGCGGACCAGGAGTCCATCGCGATGTACGCGCAGATGGCCAACGCGTTCGGGAGTCGGCAGTTCGCCGAGCAGGCCGCCGCGACGCTGCACGCCGTGCGCGCCGGCCGCGGCAATGTCCAGGTGTTCCCGTTCTCCGTGCAGATCGCCTCCGCCTGCTACCAGGAGATGATCCGGGCGATCTCCGAGCTCGAAAAGGAGATCGGCCTGCCGGCGCCGCGGTCGCCCGCGCGGCCGTTCCTCCCGGACGAGGAGCTCGCGAAGGAGGCGACTCGGCTGTTCTCCAGGAACGTGGTGGAGCGCTCCGGGATCGATCTCGGCATGGTCGATCAGATCCTGGAGCGCGTCCGGGTGAACCCGTCCGAGGAGGCGGAGAGCCCCAGGTAGGGGCTCACGCCTCCGGCCTCACTGGCTCCATCCCATCCGGATGAGCGCGTAGAAGATGAGGAGGCGAGGCACCCGGAACAGCACCATGGTGAAGAAGTAGCGCGGCGGGATCCGGTACAGCCCCGACAGGTAGCAGAGCATCGAGAAGGGGACCGGCGAGACGCTCCCGACGGCGATGGCCCAGTACCCGTAACGGTCGAACAGCCGATCGATCTTGGGCCGCGTCCGCTCGAGGCGCGCCGCGAAGATGCGGAAGCGCGCGAGGTGGCCGGCGAGCCGGTATCCCGTGCAGCCGGCGAGGAGCGAGGCCGCCGAGATCGCGATCATGGGCGCGACCTGCGGGCCTCCCGAGGTGATCGCCGTCAGCATGTAGAACTGCGGCGGGATCGGGAACGAGAACGCGTCGGCGAGGTAGGTGCCGACGAACATCCCGGCGAGGCCGAAGCGCTGCACGAACCCGCGGCCGAGCGCGTCGAGCTGGTCGCGCGCGAGGTGCGCCGCCAGCGCGATGAGCCCGAAGAGCGCGCCCAGGCTGAGCACCAGCTGGACCAGCGTGCGCCACAGATCTCGCCGGTCGTCGCGCGGGCGCGCCTCGCTCGTTTGCTGGCTCAGACCGCCTCCTGCCGGCGGCGCTGGAGCCGCTCGATGATCCGCCTGCTGCGGAGCGTGCTCTGAAAGATCCGCGTCGCCTTCTCGAGGGCGTCGAGGAGCCTCTGCGCGGCGCCGTGCTTGTCGACGTACGCGAACGGCCGGTGCGCGTTGATGACCTCGAACGAGTCCTTCTCGTCCTGATACGGCGAATAGAAGATCACGGGGACTTCCGGCTGCACCTTGCGGATCTGGTCGCAGACCCAGAAGCCGTCCTGCCCCGACATCCGCACATCGATGATCACGGCACAGGTGTCCTCGGTGAACGCGGCGACCCCGTCCAGGGCCGAGGCGCACACGACGAGGCGATACCGCTCCGCGAGGAGGGCGCCGAGCGGCTGCCAGAGGCCCCTGTCCTCGTCGACCACGAGCACGAGAGGAAGCCGCGTGGACTCGGGCTTCTCGCGATCCGGCCGCAGGGCTGGATCGGCCCCGAGCAGGGTATCGGATTCCTTGGACGACATTCTGCGTGGATCGTGGAGGGCGCGTCGAGACGCCCATGACACAATGTACCACGTCCTGCGCATCGAGCCAGCGCGCCGCGCAGAGGGAGATAGCGGCGCGCGGAGACGGCGCGGCGCGGGCGTGGCTCCGCCGCGCGGGGTCGTGCCGCGGGCGTCCGCGCCGTGGGCGGCGGCCTGGGATTCGTCTATGCTGGGCGCCGAGGCGTGGCCTCATGGTGAGGCCTGCAGGCCGTTTGCAACGCGCCGCGATCCTGCCGGATCGCGCGCTCGCCTTCTCGTGCGCTGACCCGGTCTGCCGGTCGGCAGCGGGTCGCTCGCCGGGGAGCGCCCCACAACCGAGATGAGCTGCCCATGAAGAACGCAGGACTCCGATCGATCCCCCTCGTCATCGCCGCTCTCGGCCTCTTTGCCGCGGGGTGCAAGGACGAAGACAACTTGCACGCGTGCAGTGAGCTCTGCAAGCACCGCATCCTCTGCGCGGAAGAGAAAGGGGACCCGCCGCCGAGCAAGACCAGCTGTGAGACCGCGTGCCTCGGCCTCGAGGGAGAAGGCCTCGTGGAGCGAACCGAGGAGTGCGTGAACGAGGCGTCGTGCGATTATGTGGCGTGCGCGGACCCCTGAGCCCGGCGAGCGCGCGCGCCGCGGGGGGCGGGGCGCGCCGGGCCTCCCGGCCGGGAGGCCGGCGCGATGACGGCCGGCGCGATCACGGCTCCGCGTCGCACTCGGGCGCGTCGCGGAGCTTGCCCGAGGCGAGCGGCGCGTCGAAGCGCAGGAGATCGAGATCGACGAGATCGAGGCGCTTGAACGTCAGGTTCAGCGGTCCGACCGACACGCCGGCTTCCGCCTCGGCGTAGGCGCGCACGCCGCCGTCGACCCGCGCGTCGTACGAGCAGTACGGCGGCGCGGTCTCCGCGCTCACGCGCGCATACGCCTGGACTCCGACGTTCGGGCCGAGGATGCCGTACAGGCGCGCCCGGAGCTCCGCGCCGGCGCTCACCTTGCCGGACGCCGTGATCGCGCCGGGCGCCCCGATCGAGGCCGTCCCCGAGGCCGAGCACGAGGGCTCCCAGATCGTGCGCCACTTCCCGTTCTTGTAATCGACCCCGGCCTCGATCTCGGCGGTCGTCTGCGCCTCGGCCTCCACCTCGGCGGCCGTGAACGACAGCCCCACATCGGCCGTCGCCCTCGGCACGACGTTCGTCGTGACGACGATGGGCACGGGCCCCACCCAGAACGTCAGCGTCGGCAGCGGCACGCTCGGGACGCCCCCGGCGAGCTCGAGGAGATCGACCGTGCAGCTCCCCGTGACCGTGCCGGAGCCCTGGAGCGTTGCGCTCACGTCGAGCCTGCCCGAGGCGACGAAGCGGAGCTGCTTCAGCTCCGGGACCGGGTTGACCCCGCCGCGCGGGCCGACGTGGACCTCGAAGTCGAGCACCGGAGAGAGCTCGGCCGTGACGTCGAGCGCCGCCGTCCCGTGCGCGGTGACCCCGCACGAGGCCGGGAGAGAGGCCGAGGAGAGCTCGAAGAGCTTCATGGAGGCGCCGGACGCGATCTTCAGGGCCTCCGCCTGGCTCGCGATCGGCTCGTCGCCCTCCAGGCCGAGCTCGCGGACGCGCGCGAGGTGCTCGTCGATGGCCTGCGCGTACTCGCGCGCGTCGTAGTGGACGTGGACGTGCCCTTCGGTGATGAACTCCGTGAGGTCGGCGGGCGTCGTCTCGAGCGCGACCCGCGCCGCGTCGAGCGCGCGGACGCGCACGACGCGGGCGAGGTAGCCGCCTCCCTGCGTGCCGCCGAGCACGTCGCCCGCGGCGAACGGCGGCAGGCTGCCGTCGTGGGTGATGACGATCTCGCGCTCCCCGAGCTCCGCGGCGACGAACCCCGGCTCCTTCTCGGGCACGCGGGCGCGCTCGGACAGCTTGAGCGGCTGGACGACATCGACGGCGCCGGGGGCCGGCAGCTCGGCAGGATCCGCGACGTCGTCCGCCGGGGCGGCGCACGCCGCGAGCCCGGGCGCGCCGAGCGCGAGAAAAACGGCGGAGATGAGCCGCGCGGTCACCGCGCGGCTCCGAGGGAGCGTGGTTTTCATGGGCGCGGACGCTATGCGGGCATTGTGGCGAACCGGTTACAGAGGCGAGACTTGCTGTCTCCGGGAGAAGGGATAAAGGCTCACCGCGATGGATGGATATCCATGAATCGATGTCTCCGGGGCTCGCGAAGAACACTTATAGAATCGAGCGATGCGCGGAGCCCCGCGCGACGCGCGCATGGAATGCCGCGCGACGCGCTCATGAGGCGACGCGCGAGCGCGCTCATGAGGTGACGCGCGAGCGCGCTCATGAGGTGACGCGCGAGCGCGCTCATGAGGTGACGCGCGAGCGCGCTCACCGAGGGCAACGGCCTGGAGCGCGTCGCGCGCTCGGACCGGGGCACGCGTCGCGCTCGCGCGGGGGCGGCCGAGAGAGGGGGGCCGCGGCTCGCGGTGGAAGGAAGAAGGCAGGGCGCGGAGATCGCGCGCGTCGCTCCCGCGGGCATGCCGCTTCAGGAGGGCGGCGGGTCGCCGGGGGCGAGCCGCTGCGCGGCCCTGCTGGAAGCGCCGCGATCGTCAGGCGACCGCTCGCCGGGCTCCGCCGCCTCTTGCGATGCGCAGGGCATGGCGCGCGCACGCTCGGGAGGCGCCGCAGACGTCGCGGTGCTCGGTCGAGGAGCCCGGCAGGCCTGCCTCGGCGGTCTGCTGATCCGTCGTGGTGCGATCAGCCTCCGGGCACCCGTCGCTTGCTGGGCGGCCTCGGGCTTGTCCTACCTGGGGTGAGTAACGGGATTTGAACCCGCGACACCTGGAGCCACAATCCAGTGCTCTACCAACTGAGCTATACCCACCGTTCTTCGCGGCCCGGGGGCTGCGAAGGCCTGGCAGAATACTCAGCTCCGCGCAGAGTGCAATCGGGGAAACGCACGGCGCGTCGCTCTTTTTGTTCCGGGTTGCTCCGGGCTCGCTTCCAGCGCCCCCCCGGCCCCGCGTTGCTCCCCGCCCTGGGGCCCCCGGCTTGGCTCCCCCGCCCTGGAAACGAGGCCGCGCCGCCTCGCCGCGCGGCACACCCCCTGACATCCCGCGCATCCCGAGCCGCCGGCGGTCCGCCCGCTGGCGGCGCCCCGGCTGCCTCGTTCACCCGTCGCGCCCTGCGCCCCGGCGCCCACCACCGGGCGGCTCCCTCAGAGCGTCGCCCACCGGCGCAGCGCGACCCGGCGGGCGCGGTCGAGGTCCCCGCGGTGGCGCGTCGAGATCGGCGCGCGCTGCGCGGGCGGCGGCCCGGACGCGCCCGCCGGCTCGTCCGCCTCGCGGCCGGAGGCGGCGATCAGCGCGGCGGCGAGCGAGCCCTCGATCGCCGCCAGGTCGTAGCCGCCCTCCAGGAAGACGGCGAGCCGCCCCCCCGCCTTCGCGGTCGCCATCGCCGCGAGCCGGCGGCCCATCGCCGCGTAGGCCGAGCGCGACAGCTTCATCGCCGCGAGCGGATCGCGCTCGTGCGCGTCGAACCCCGCCGAGACCAGGATGAGCTCGGGCGCGTACTCGTCGAGCACCGGCAGGACGAGCTCGTCGAACGCCGCCTCGTAGACCGCGTCCGTCGCCCCGTCGGACAGCGGCACGTTCACCGTGTAGCCGGCGCCCTCGCCGCCGCCGATCTCCTCGGCGGAGCCGGTGCCAGGGTAGAACGGCCACTGGTGCAGCGAGCAGAACAGCACCCGCGGGTCGTCCCAGAAGATGTCCTGCGTGCCGTTGCCGTGGTGCACGTCGAAGTCGATCACCGCCACCCGCGACAGCCCGCTGCTCAGCGCGGCCCTCGCCGCCACGGCGACGTTGTTCAGGAGGCAGAAGCCCATGCCCGTGTCGCGCGTCGCGTGGTGGCCGGGCGGGCGCAGCAGCGCGACGCCGAGCCGACCGGGGCCGGCGAGCACCGCCTCGACAAGCGCCACCGCGGCGCCGGCGCCCCGCCTCGCCGCGTCGACCGACCGCGGGACGACGTACGTGTCGGGATCGAGCGCCGCGTAGTGCCCGCTGACCCGATCCAGCGACTCGAGGTACCGGGGCGCGTGGACCCGGGCGAGCTCGTCCTCGGTGGCGTCGCGCGTCGCGACGCGCTCGATCGAGAGGCCAGCCGCGGCGCAGCGCTCGATCGCGCGGCGGGCGGCCTCGAGGCGCTCCGGGCGCTCGGGGTGCGCGCCGCGCGCGCGGTGTTGTTCGAACAGCGCGTCGTCGACGACGTAGAGGCGCGGGGCTTCGGAGTGCGGGTGATTCAAGTGCACCATGAGCTGGGTGGAGAGTTGTAGCAGCGCCGCAGCGGATGGTAGCTTGCCCTGAGCCCCCGAAAGAAGGAGTGGAGACGCAGGATGCGCGGAAAGATCATCGCAGTCTTCGCCGTGATTGTCCTCATGGTCGGAGGGCTCTCGTATGCCCTCACGCGCGCCTCCCTCGCGGAGATCGGGCGGCCCGGAGAGGCGTCGCGCGCGCTCGCGGCCGCCATGGCGCAGCTCCAGGTGGACGGCCTCGTGCTGGAGCGGTGGCTCGCCTCCCACGCGAGCGACCCGAAGCTGCGCGAGCCGTTCAACGCGGGCACCGCCCCGGCCCGCGCCGAGGCGGCCACGAGCGCCGCCAACGCCATCCGGGAGGCGGTCGCCGCCTCGCCCGAGCTCGGCAGGACCCCGCCCTCCCTCGTGGTCCTGGTGGACGCGAAGGGCGTGGTGCTCGGACGGAACGGCTCCGCGCTCATGCGCGGGGACAACCTCGGCGCCGTCTACCCGTCGCTGAAGCGCGCCCTCGAGCAGGGGGTGACCGGCTCGGACGTGTGGGTGAGCCGCGCGCGCAACGAGCAGCTGCTCGCGTCCTACGCGCCGATCCGCGGCGACGCCGGGCAGATCATCGGCGCCGTCGCCGTGGGCACCGCGCTGAACGACGAGCGGCTGACCAACGCGAGCGAGCGCACGAGCGGGCGGCTCCTCGTGGTCGCGATGCAGTCGGGCGACGGGCTCGACGTTGTCGCGAAGTCGCGCGAGACCCCCCCGCAGCTGGTCGCGGCGCTCACGGCGTCGCCGGCGAAGGACAGCGCCCTCCAGGCGCTGAGCTCCGGGCGGGCGGTCGACATCGGCGGGCTGTCCGGCGAGTACGGCGCCGTCGGGCACGCGCTCGAGGGCTACGGCGACGGGCGGCGGGCGGTGCTCCTCAGCGTCGCGCAGATCCGGACGCCGGGGCTCGCGAGCTCGCTGCTCTGGCCGATGCTCGGCGTCACCGCGCTCGGGCTCGTGCTCGTCGTGATCGCCGCCTACTTCCTGGACGCGTACATCTCGCAGCCGGTGTCCGAGATCGAGGACGGCCTGCTCGCGATCATGAACGGCCGGACCGACCTCCGGTTCGGGATCGAGCACGCCGAGCTCGGCGGGCTCGTGTTCCGGCTGAACTCGCTCCTGAACCAGCTGCTCGGCGTGCAGGAGGACGAGACCGACGCCGAGGGGCGCCCGTCGCGCGCGCCCACGTCGGCGTCGTTCCGGGACGCCCTCGAGGTCGACGAGCGCATGGCCGCGCTGTCCCCCGGCGAGATCCCGGCCGACGCCAAGGCGCTCCTCGAGGAGCCTGAGGACGCCTACTACGCGCGCATCTTCGCCGAGTACATCGCGGCGAAGACGTCGCTCGGCGACCCGGTGGATCACATCACCCGCGGCGCGTTCGTCGCCCGCCTCAAGGCGAGCGAGCAGGAGCTCGGGCGGAAGCACGGCAAGCCGATGCGCTACAAGATCGAGGTGCGCGGCAAGGAGGTCGTGCTCCTCGCCGTGCCGCTCGCCTGACGCGCGGCGCGCGCGCCCGGGTGCCGGAGCGGCGCGCCGCGGCCCCTCAGTGCAGCACGGCGTCCGGGCCCTCGTGCGGCTCGACGCGCCCCGACGAGGGCTCGCGGCGGAGGGCGATCACGTCGGAGAGCTCGCAGCCGAGCGCGAACGTGGGCGACGACGTCGTGACGATCCACTGCACGTTGGGGAGCGCCGCCCGGAGGCGGGCGGCGAGCGAGCGCTGCCGGTGCGCCGGCTGCTGCGCCTCGATGTCGTCGATCAGGACCACCCCCTCGGCGAGCCGCGGATCGCCGGTCGGGTGGGCGGACGCGAGCGCGCGGAGCGCCAGCGCGCCGAACGCGATGGTGTGCCGCGCGCTCCGCCCGAGATCGTCGAAGTCGACGCGCTGGCCGTCGGCGCGCTCGAAGATCGGCTCGAGGCGCAGCGGATCGACGCCCACGTACGTCGCGTCGTGGCCCTCGAGCAGCGCGTCGAGCACCTCCTTGAGCGCGCGCTCGAGCGCGCCGAGCCGCTCCGCCTGCGCGTCCGCGCGCGCGTCCGGCCGCGCCTCGGGCTTGTTCTTCGCGCGGTCGCGCGCGATCGCGGCCGCGACCGGCAAGAACGAGAGCACCTGCTTCGTCTCGCGGGCGAGGTCGGTGCGCGTCGCGTCGTCGAAGCTCGCGGCGGCGCGCACGTCGTAGCGGAGGATGCTGCGCTCGGGCGTCGTCAGCACGATCGCGGTGCGGGAGAACCAGCGCGCGCCCGAGAGCGCAACGAGGACGAAGCCCCCCTCGGCCGCGCGCCGCTCGAAGAGCGCCTGCTCCCGCCGCCGCAGGAGCGCCGCGTCCTCGGGCTCGTCGAGGCGCGCGTTCGGGCTCGCGACGCGCAGCGGGTGCGCGCGCGCCGGATCGTCCGTTCCGAGCATCCAGTCGGTGACCACGAGCGGGGGCGAGGCGTCGTCGCCGCGCGCTTTCAGCTGTGCGACCGCGTACCCGGGCCGCGTCGACGCGATCGCCGACAGGATCGAGGTCTTGCCCACGCCGTCGCCGCCGAAGAGGACCACGAGCCGGCGCGGCGCGCCGTCGGCGTCCTCGAAGGAGAGCGAGAGATCATCGAACGGGCCGACGTGGGCGAGGCGGACGCGGGAGAGCAGCACCGCCCGCGAAGCTACCACCGCGCCGCGCGCGCGGGACGCCGCCAGCGCCCACCCGCGCCGCCCGTCCGCCGCGCGCACGGCGGCGCGGGCGGCGCGGTGGTCGGCGCGCGGAGGTCGGCGCAGTCGGCGCACCGCTGCGATCGGCACGACGCCCGCCTTCGACGCGCCGTGGCATGCGCCACGCGTGGATTCCTCCGCTCCTCCAGCAGGCCCGCGCGCGCCGGCGCCTCCGCGCCTCCGGCGGCGCCCGCGCATCCGGTGGCGCCCGGTGGCGCGGCGGCCTAGAGTCGTTGTCCGGGGTCGTGATCGTGCTGCGCAAGCTGCCTCCGCCGGATTTCCGCTACGTGTGGCTCCACCCGGAGCCCGGCTCGACCGGCGCGCTCGCCGCGGCGGGGACCGCGGGGCTCGCGGGGGCCTCCGCGGCGATGTGGAGCGCCGGGAGCCACACGCTCTCGCTGGGGCTCATGGCGATGGGGAGCGCGCTCGGCGTGCTCGCGCTGGCCCGCGCCGAGCACCGCCTCCGCGCCCAGCGCGGCGCGCGCGAGGTGGCGATGGCCGTCGTGCCCTGGGGCGTCCTCGTCGACCCGGACACCGAGCCGCGCGTGCTGCGGTGGCCCGCCGTGAAGCGGGTGAGCGTCGACGTCTCGCACACCATGCGCGGCGGGACCCCGGCCGTCGTGTCGAGCCTCGTGACGGTGCACACCGCGCGCGACGTGCTCGCCGGCCGCGCCGCGGGCGCGGTGGACCTCGAGCGGCTCCTCGCCAACCTCGAGGGCTACGCGCAGGAGGCGGCGCGGCCCGTCGCCGGCGACATCGAGGGCCTGACGGTGCTCGGCGACGGGGTGACCGAGCCGATCGCCGCGGCGCTGCTGCACGCGGCGGACGGCGTCTGCGCGACCAGCCAGGGCGCCGCGCAGCTCGCGCTCCCGGGCGGCGGCTACCGCACCGCGGCGGCGCGCGCGGCCGCGCCCGAGACGGTCGCGGTGCTGCGCTCGGCGCTGTCGTGGAGCCACGACTGCCCCGCCGATCCGCGGCCGCTCGCGGCGATCCTCGCGGGCGTGCTCGGGGCCACGGAGCTCGTGCCCGAGCTCCTGCGGCTCGCGAGCTCGCCGCACCCGGTGGTCGCCGCGTTCGGCAAGGCCGCGGCGCTCCGCCTCGGTGCGCCGCCGAACCGCGCCGGCTCGCTCGACGAGGTCGCGGCCTTCCTGTTCGAGGAGGACGTCGAGATCGGAAAGCGGTGGATCGCGTCGGCCCCGACACTTTGTTTGCGACCTGGCGCGGAAGCTTGCTAGCTAAAGGGGTCGGCAGCGCGAGCGCTGCGGTTCGAGCGGCCTGCGCGCGGGGGCCCTCGGCCCGCGGGGCCCGGTCCTCACGGCGCGCTGCGTTCGGGTCGTTCACCGCGCCGGGTCGGCTATGAAACGGGCTCCGTCGCCACCGAAGCCGTCTGCGCGAGGAGCGCGCCGCGGGCTGGCCGCCGCGTGTCTCCTCGGCGCCTCGCTCGCCGCGTGCGCCGAGCCCCACGCGTCCGGGCCGCCGCCGTCGCAGAGCACCGCGCGCGCCGCGCCCTCGGACGCGCCGCTCGCCGCGGCCGCCGCGGCCGCCGCCGCCGCCATCCCGCCGCTCGCGCCGCCCCTGGCCCTCGGCGCGTGGGTCGAGGCCGTGCGGCTCGAGCGCTGGGCCGAGGCGGCGGAGCGGCTCGACGCCCTGCCGATGGAGCAGCGGGCGCTGCCCGCGATGAAGTACGCGCGGGCGCGCGTCGCGTTCGAGCTCGGCGATCACGGCAAGGCCGTGGAGCTGCTCCACGGCCTGGAGCAGGAGCTGCCGGTGCTCGCCCGCGAGGTCTCGCGCTACCGCGCGGAGGCCGCGTTCGAGGTTGGGCCGTTCCTCGCGGCGGCGGCGTACTTCGAGGCCACGGGCAGCGCGCCCGGCCTCGCGCGCGCGGCGATCGCCGCCATGAAGGGCGGCGATCTCCAGAAGGCCCGCGCGCTCGCCGATCGGGCGGTGGTCGCGGCGCAGCGCGCGCGGCGGTCGCGCGACGAGGCGGCGGCGCGGCTCGCGCGGGCGCGCGTCCAGCTCGGCGTGCGCGACGCCGCCGAGCGATCGGGGGACAAGGGCGGCGCGAAGGCCGCGGCGGCGGCGCTCGCGCTCGCCGACCTCCGGTGGATCGTGAAGAGCGCGCCGTCGTCGCCCGACGGGCGCGAGGCGGCGGCGCTCCTCGCCGAGATGCCGGGGCCGCTCTCGCCGGAGGACCGGCTCCAGAAGGTCGACGCCATGGTCGCCGGGGGCAGCGCGGCCGAGGCGATCGCCGAGCTCGACAAGCTCTCGGGCGTGCCGGCGTCGGAGCTCCACCACCGCAGGGCCACGGCGCTCTACCAGGCGCGCGACTACGCGGGCGCGGCCGAGGCGTTCCTCAAGGTCGCGGCCTCGCCGTCGGCGCGCCAGGCGGAGCAGCTGCACCTCGCCGCGCGCTCGCTCTCCCGGCTCCACCGCGAGGCCGAGGCGATCGAGCGGCACCTCGCGGTCGCGCGCAAGTTCCGGAAGACCCGCTGGGGCGAGCTCTCGAGCCTGCTCTCGGCGCGGCTCCTCATGCAGGTCGGCCGCTACGCGGAGGCGGTCGCGCAGTACGGCCGGTTCATCGACGCCTACCCGCGGAGCGAGCGGCGCGGCGACGCGCTCTACGAGCGGGCGCTCGCGATGCTCTCGACGAGCGGCGCGGCCCGGGCGCGGAAGCCGCTGGAGCAGCTCGCGCGCGGCGCGCGCCCGGCCGACGCGGCGCGGCTGCGCGAGCTCGCGGGGCTCGCGGCGCTGCGCGGCGGCGATCGTGACGGCGCGGTGCGGCTCTGGACGGAGGTGATGAAGGAGCAGCCGCTCTCGTGGGGCGCGCTGCTCGCGCGCTCGCGCCTCGCGGCGGTGGGCGCGCCCATGCCGCCGCTGCTCGTCCCGGCGTCGCTCCGGGACGCGCGGCCGGTGGAGGTGAAGCTGCCGCCGGCCGCGGCGCTGCTCGCGTCGATGGGGCTCGACGGCGACGCGGAGAGCTACCTCGCCGAGAACGAGCGCGAGGTGACGGCGGCCTACGAGGGGCAGGAGAGCGAGGCGCTCTGCAGGATGTACGGCATGCTCTCGCCCGCGAAGCGCCGTTACCGGGTGGGCACGCAGGCGGTCTCCGCCGCGGCGCTCCAGCGCGCGCCGTCGCACGCCGATCGCTGGACGTGGGAGTGCGTCTATCCGGAGCCGTACGCCGGCGAGGTGCGCGCGCTCGAGGCGCAGCACGGGCTGCCGAAGGGCCTGGTCCACGCGCTCATGCGGCAGGAGAGCGCGTTCGATCCCGTCGTGGTGAGCCCCGCGAGCGCGGTCGGGCTGATGCAGCTCATGCCGGCGACCGCGCGGAAGGCGGCGAGCGAGCTGTCGCTCGGGTTCGAGCTCGGGCAGCTCAAGAGCGCGCCGCTCAACCTGCGCCTCGGCGGCTTCTACATCGGCAAGCTGCTGCGGACGTTCGACGGGAGCCTGCCGCTCGCGACCGCGGCGTACAACGCTGGCCCCAAGGCCGTGTCGCACTGGCTCGAGGGGAAGATCGACCGGGACACCGGCGTGTGGGTGGCGCGGATCCCCTATGACGAGACGCGCACCTATGTGGGGCGTGTCCTCGCGAACCTGGCGCGGTATCAGTGGCTGGACGGCGGGGACGCGGCCGTGGAGATGCTCCCGCTGACGCTCCCCGCGGACGCGCGCGCCCCGGCCGACGCGTACTGAGGGCGCGAGGGTGGCCGCGCCGCGGCGGCGCAGGCGTTCTTCCTGCGCTGAAATTGCGCTGTGCGCTTGAACTCGCGGCCGGGTGCGCTCACCGTGATGGGGTGGCAGGAACCGCTGGCAGCGACGGCGTGTTCAAGCGGTGCGGGGTGCTCGTCCAGCCCTACGCGGACGCGCGCTTCGTCGGCCGGCTGCTCACCTCGGCGCTCGCGTGGCTGCTGGTCGTCTTCTCGGTGGCCTCGCTCGTCGAGCCCATCGCCGGCCGGCTCGCGATGGCGCTCCTGATGCCGTTCGTGCTGCTCGGGTCGCTGCTCGCGCTGCTCTGCCTCGCGTGCCTCTTGTACACGCCGATCGCGTGGCTCTGCGCGGCGGTGGGCTCGTCCGGCGCGGCGGTCGTCCGGGTGAGCAACGCGCTGTGGATCGAGCGCCCTGGCGATCGCCGGTCGTTCCCGCTGCTCTCGCTCACGCGCGCGCGGCTCTCGAGCTCCGGCGGCGAGGTCGCCTTGAGGACCGACGACGGCGACGTCATCCGCGTGCGCGTCGACGACCCGGTCGACGCGGAGCGGCTGCTCGGCGCGATCGCCGCCGGGCGGGCGCGGGGCACGTGGAGCGCCCGGCTCTACGACGACGCGCCGCGGCCGCTCCGGCGCCGCCTGTTCGTCGGCGTGGCGACGCTCGTGTCGCTGATCTGCTGGTCGGTGCTCGATTTCGACCTGGCGCTCTCGCTGGGCGTCATCACGGGCGCCGCGGCGTGGGTGCTCGCGGCGCTGCTCCGGGAGGGCTCGGCGCGCCGCGTGCTCGTGGCGGGCAGCGACGGGCTCTCGCTCCGGGACGAGGCCGGCGAGCGCTTCGTCTCGTTCGGATCCATCGAGCGGATCGACGAGACCGCGCTCGGGGTCGAGCTCGTGCTCACGGGGGGCGAGGAGCTCCCGCTGACCCTCGTGCCGCCGCAGCTGCTGCGCGATCCCAGCGAGACGGGGCTCAGCATGGAGCTCGCCGAGCGGCGCCGCGAGCACCTGCTCGCGCTCCTGCGCGAGCGGAGCGGGCGCGGCGCGGGCGAGGTGGGGCGGGCGGGCGCGCTCCTCGGGCGCCGCGGCCTGCCGGCGCCGGCCTGGCGGGCGGCGCTGCGCCGCCTCGTGAGCGAGGCCGGCGCCGATTACCGCACCGCGAAGCTCACGCCGGAGCAGGCGTTCGCCGTGCTCGAGGACGGCGGCGCGCCGGCCGAGCTCCGCATCGGCGCCGCGCTCGCGCTCTCGTCGTCGCGCGACGCCCAGACGGTGGAGCGGCTGCGGATCGCGGCCGAGGGCTGCGCGAACCGCGACGTGCGGCTCGCCATCGAGCAGGCGGCCGAGGACGACGTGGACGACGGGATGCTCGAGCAGGCGCTGTCGTCCTCGGCGGCGCGGCCGCGGCTGGACGCGCCGCGGTGCGCGACGCCGGCCGCGTGACGTGACGCAAGCCGCGCGACGCTGCCCCGGAGGGGCGCGCTGCTCGCCGGGCCCGGTCGGTTCTTCTCGCCCTCCGGCCTTCCGGTTCTCAGAACTCTCTCCCGAAGGACGCGCGGCTCTTCTAGGCTGTGCCCATCCGAGCTGCCGCGGGCGCCTGCGCGCCTGCGGTCCTCCGAGGTACCCCCGATGGAAGGCCCGCTCCAGGACCCCTACGCTTCGGTCGCAGCGCACGCGCCGCGCCCCCGCGCGCAGGCCGGCCGCGCCGCGCGGATCGCGCTGCTCGCGGTCGCGCTGCTCGCGTCGGTCGGGTTCGGCGCGCTCGTCGTGGCGCCGCGCCTCCGCGCGCCCGCGCCTGCGAGCACCATCGTCGCGCGGCCGACCCCCGCGCTCCTCGTCGCGATCCGCGACCTTTCGCGGCTCGAGACCACCGAGGTCCACGTCGAGAAGGTCGTGGATCTGGCCGACCGGCAGAGCCGCCTGTTCGGCCTGGTGCAGGCCACCGACGCCCTCCTGCTCGTCGCGGTGGGTCACGTCACCATCGGCGTCGATCTCGCGCGGATCGGCGAGGGCGACATCGCGATGGATCCGGAGACCGGGGTCGCGCGCATGACGCTGCCGGCGCCCGAGGTCTTCTCGACCCGGCTCGACGAGGACGAGACGTACGTCTACACGCGCAAGACGAGCCTGCTCGCGCGGCGCAACGAGCAGCTCGAGTCGCGGGCGCGCAAGGAGGCGACCGAGGCGATCGAGAAGGCCGCGCTCGAGGGGAACGTGATGGCGCGGGCGAAGGCGCAGGCCGAGCGGCAGATCACGGCGCTCGCGACGCAGCTCGGCGCGAAGCGGGTGGAGATCCGCTGGCGCGAGGTCGGCGGCGGGGGGGACTGACGCGGGGGAGGTGTCCGGGGCGCGGCGCGCGTGGTCGCGATCGGCGCGGACAGGGGTGCGCGATGAGGAGCGCGCCGGGGCGCTAGCGCTGCGCGGCCACGAGCAGGAACATCGGCCGCTCCCGCTCCTCCGCGAGCTCCGGCCGGGCGACGATCTGTGCGTCCGTCGGGCCCCATTCCTCCACGTGCGCGATGGCGAAGCCCGCGCGGAGGAGCGCGTTGAGCGTGGCGCCGATCGTGCGGTGCTGCTTCACCACGCCCTCGGCCAGCCAGTTCGTCGTGCGCGGGCCTTCCGCGAGATAGCCATCGATCGGCCACGTCCTGCGCCCGTCCGCATCGACGCGCCAGCCGGGGCGGCTCGGCGCCGTGTAGATCGGGTGCTCGACCGAGAAGACCAGGCGCCCTCCCGGCACCAGGGCCCGGTGTACCGCCGCGAGCAGCCCGCTCAGGTTCTCGATGTAGTGCAAGGCGAGCGAGCTGTAGGCGAAGTCGAACGCCGCCTCCGGCAGGTCCAGGCGCTCCAGGTCCATCCGCGCGTAGGCGATCGCGTCGTCCGAGGTCGCCGACCTGGCGCGCTGCAGCATGCGCTCGGACACGTCCAGGCCGAGCACATGGGCCGCTCCGTGCTGCCGCGCCCACCGGCAGAACCAGCCGTAGCCCGAGCCCAGGTCCACCACGCGCCGGCCCGTCAGGTCGGGCACGAGCGCCCGCAGCGCCGGCCATTCCGGCGCTCCATCGAGGCCCTCGACGGACCGGCGGAGCTGGCTGTAGGCCTCGAAGAATCCGGGATCGTCGTAGATGTTCTGCGTCACGGCCGCTTCCCTCCGCGACCCCGCAGATAGCCGACGCGAGCCTCGCCGTCGTCAGGTTTCGGGCCGCCGGGCGGTCCGGTCGCCGGGGATGACTTCGAAGGTTCATTTTTCGAAATGGCGCCCTGCCGGCGTCGCCACCCATTCGCAGCCGCGAACCTTGTCCAGGGGGCGACCATGCCGCGTATCGTCCGGCCTCTGATTTCCGTAGGCGTCGTCGTCTCGCTCGCCGCGTGTGCGCAGGGCACCACCTTGGACCACCCCGCCGAGGTGAGCGGCGGGGAGGATGGGGGCCTGGGCGCGGGGGAAGCTGGCCCGTTCGGCGCAATCGGGGACGTCGGCGGAGGGGGGAGCGCTCGCGACGGGAGCGGCTGGGATCCGCCGCTGGGGAGCTCGGTCGGCCCGTGCTCGGATGTGACGCACCACATCTATCTCGTCTCGCCCTACCAGGAGCTCTTTTCCTTCCATCCCGCCAGCCTGGAGCTCCATCGCATCGGCAGGCTCCCTTGCGGCGATGGCCGCCCGTTCTCGATGGCCGTCGACCGGAACGGCGTCGCCTGGATCGTCGACTGGAACGGGTCGGTCATCCGGGTCGACATCGCCACGGGTCGCTGCGAAGCCACGCCATACAAGGTGGAAGAGGGGGCACCGTTTCGCAATTTCGGCATGGCGTTCGCCGCCGACGACGGTCCCGACCAGGAGACCCTTTATGTGCGAGACGCGGTCTTCTTCGGTGACACGGACGAGGTGAACCGCGCCCGGACGCTCGGCGTCTTCGACAGGCGGTCGTACGCGGTCCACCCGCTCGGCCAGGGCGCGGGCGCCAACGCGGACCTGACGGGCACGGGCGACGGCCGTCTCTTCGGGTTCGTCAAGCAGCCGGCGGAGGGGTCTTTCGTCAGCGAGCTCGACAAGCTCACCGGCGCCACGCTCTCGGAGAGAGCGCTGCCCGGCGTGACGATCGGCAGCAGCTGGGCGTTCGCGACGTGGGGGGGCGCCTTCTGGTTCTTCGTGACCAACGACGAGGACGTGTTCTCGTCCCTGGTCTATCGCCTGGACCCTGATTCCCAGGCCCCGCCGGAGCTCGTGATGCCCGTGCTCCTGACCGCGGTCATCGGCGCGGGCGTCTCGACGTGCGCGCCGACCGAGGTGCCCCATTAGCCCGTCCGCCCGTCGGGGAGCTCGCGGGCGCGACCGCTGGGGGGCGCGCAGGGCTCCTGGCGGTGGCCTCCGGGGTGTAAGCTGCTGGGCGGCGAGCGCGTTGCTCGGGACATGACGATGAGGAGCGCCAGCGCATCGCCCTTGGTCTTGGTCGTTCTGGGGATCGTCGCTGCGTGTGCAGCAGAAACCCCGTCTCCGGACTCGCCCTCCGCCGCCGGCGAACCTCCCCCGGCCCGGGCCTGCACCCAGATCGGGTGCATCGACGGCTTTACCCTCCGGCTCGCGTCGGAAGCGCCCTGGCCTGCCGGTGCGTATCGCTTCGTGATCACCGCCGACGGCGAGACCACCACCTGCGAAGGAGAGCTGCCCCTGCCGGACTGCGCGGTGGGCCGGGCGCTCACGTGCAGCGGCCCGAGCCTGCTCATCGGCGAGTCCGGCTGCGCGTTGCCGCCGGGCGCGCACGGGTTCTCCGAGATCCAGATGAGCTCCGCTCCCGGGCAGGTCACCGTCGAGATCTCGCGCGACGGCGCGTCCCTGGCCAGGGCAGACTTCTCCCCATCCTACGTCGAGTCGCGCCCCAACGGCCCTGGCTGCGAGCCCGTCTGTCGCTCGGCCAGCGCCACGCTGAACGTGAAGTAGCGCCCGCGCCGGCCGGGCGCGGCGCGCTCCATCGGGCAACGCATGAATGAATGCTTCATGCGGGCTGGCGCCTCGGCGCGGGCGCGACGTGCGCGCCAGCGACCGAGCCGCCCGGCAATATCGTAGCAGACGATCGCGCGGCCGCGCGCCGTTTCGGCTACTTGCCCGTGGGCTTGACGGAGGTCTTGGCGCTGCTGCCTGTCGCGGAGGCGCGCCTGGGCCGGCGGACGGCTCTGATCGTGCCGCTCTTGCCGCCGCCGCAGAAGAACCGGTCGCCGCCGTCGGATTCCAGACCCGTGACGCCCATGCCGGGCGGCATCTCGAGCCGCTCCAGCACCTCTCCGGTCCGGGGATCGATCTGCCGCAATTCGCTCTCATCCCCTTCCCAGGTACCGTGCCAGAGCTCGCCGTCGCTCCAGGTGACCCCGGTGACCATGCGGCTCGACTCGATGGTGCGGAGAATCGCGCCTGTCTGGGGATCGACCTGATGGATCTTGCGGCCGCGATGCTGACCCACCCAGAGCGTCCCTTCGGCCCAGGCGAGCCCCGAGTCTCCGCCGCCGCCAGGCGCCGGGATCGTCGCGAGCACACGGCCGGTCTTCGGGTCGATCTTCTGGATGCGGTCCTCGGCGATCTGAAACAGGTGCCGGCCGTCGAAGGCCGTCCCCGCGTGCGCGGCGACATCGAGCGAACGCACCGCCCCTCCGCTCTCGGGATCGACGGCGTTCAGCTTGTCGCCGGACGCAAACCAGACATGCTGACCGTCGAAGGCGACGCCATGCACGTGGTCGCCACCCGGAAAAGGGCCGTATTCGCGGAGGATCTTGGCTGCTGATCGAGTCATGCGTCCATGCTAGTCATTCGGCAGCGGGGCGGGGAGCAACAAGATCGTCGTGAATCCCGGCCCCAGCGGGGTCATCCAGCGCCGCGCCCTCCCGTGACCGAAGGAGTGCACCTTGCCGGCCGCCGCGAGGGCGTCGAGGGCCCGCTGCACCGTGCGCTGGCTCGTGCCGAGTGCGAGCGCCAGGGCCGAGCTCGACCAGGACTCGCCGTCGGCGAGGAAGGCGAGCACCGCCGCATGCCGCTCCTCGACGGGCCGCGCCAGCACGACGACCTCGCGGGCGAGGCGCGGCGCCAGCGCGAAGCCCCGCCGCGTCGCGCTCACGCTCGCCAGAGCCCGCAGCGTCGCGCGAAGCCGGCCGATCTCGACCCGGAGCCGCGCACGATGCGAGTCGTCGGCGCGCTTCGCCTCGAAGGCCGTCGCCACCAGCGTGTCCCTCGGCACATCTCCGGGCCATGCCTCCGCCAGCGCGCGTGCGAGCGCGAACAGGACCGGCCGTCTTGCGAGCGAGACCGCCGTGCGCGCGTCGCGCACGACGTGGCGACAGGCATCCACGACCAGCGCCTCCGACGCCAGCAATGCCTCGACCTGCTCGAGCAGCAGGGGACGCGCCTCGCCGCGCGCGATCAGGCGTGCTGCCGGCGTGGTCAGGGCGAGGGACGCGCTCTCGACCTCCGCCGTCAGCGCGGGGATATCCGCCTTTCGCGCGGCGCGCGCGGCCCGGGCGAGCGCGGCGTGCGCCGGCTTCGTCCGGAGGCGCCGCATCGCGATGCCGGCGACGACCATCTCGTGGGCGGCCTTGAGCGCGGGCGGCAGGGGCGCCGGATCGAGCTCGGCGAGCCTGTCCTCGGCCTCGTCGAGGCGTCCGATCAGCAGCAGGCGCCGGATCTCGAGGACCCGCGCATGCGCGGCGTTCACCCGGTCGCCGTGCGCTTCGAGCGTCATCCGGGCCGCGTCGAGCATCTTCGCGGGCCAGTCCAGGTCGCGCGACGCGAGCGCGATCTCGGCCTCGGCGACCGCGCATCGCGCGCGGGCCACGGCCTCCTTCGCGCCGAAGGCGCGCGCCGCCCTTCGCAAGAGAGACTTCGCGCGCGCGAAATCGCCGAGCTGCGCCATCGCGATGCCGCGCAGCGCGAGCGCAGGCGCGTCGTCGCGCAAGGCGACCCGGTTCAGCGCGCCGAGCGGATCACCCGCCGTGAGCGCGCGCGCTGCGGCCGTGATCAGTGAGTCCATCCGAATCCCGCCACACTTGTAACTCCCGCCCGTTCGGCGCCCGATCCTAAACTACCTCACGACCGATTCAAGGAGTGAAGACGATGACGGCACACATGACCGGGACACGCGAAGACTGGCTGGCGGCGCGGCTCGAGCTGCTGGAGGCGGAGAAGGAGCTGACGCGGCGCAGCGACGAGGTGGCGCGGCGACGCCAGGCGCTGCCATGGGTCCGAGTCGACAAGGATTACCGCTTCGAGACCGACGACGGGGCTGCCTCGCTGGCGGACCTCTTCCGAGGGCGCTCGCAGCTCCTCGTGTACCACTTCATGTTCGGGCCCGACTTCGCGGCGGGTTGCCCCTCCTGCTCGATGATCGCGGACGGCTTCAACGGGTTCTCGGTTCACCTGGCCAACCATGACGTGATGCTCTGGGCGGTCTCGCGGGCGCCGCTCGCGAAGCTGCAGGCGTACAAGCGGCGAATGGGGTGGACCTTTCCCTGGGCGTCGTCGTCTGCGAGCGACTTCAACGCCGACTTCAATGTCTGGTTCACCGAGGAGCAACAGCGCAAGGGGGGCGTCGACTACAACTACCGGCGCGAGGTCGCGTTCGAGTGGCGCCCGGGCCAGGAGGGCGGCGGCGAGGCGGCGGAGGGCAAGATCGCGGCCATGTGCGGAACCGACACGGCCACGTTCCACCGCGACAGGCCCGGCATGAGCGCGTTCGCGCTGGAGGACGGCGCCGTTTACCACACCTATTCCGCCTACGCGCGCGGCCTGGACGGGCTGTGGGGTGCGTACCAGTGGCTCGACCGCGCCCCCAGGGGGCGCAACGAGACGGGCGTCTGGTGGCGTCGCCACGACGAGTACGACACGCCGGCGAAGAGCGTCGGCGCGCCATGCTGCAGGTGAACAAGCCAGCGGGCGGGCTGGTGGATTGCGCGCGTGTTCTCCGGCGCCGGGGCTTCACGGTTGACGACGAGCCCGAACGGCACGAGCACCGCGGCTTTGCTTGTTGACGCAACGTTTTGCGCGAGCGAGCCACAACCGGCGAGATCCCATCCAGCGAAGGCCGGGGGCGCAGCGGGGCATGAGGAGTGCATTCTCGCTGGCCCGACATGATGCAGACCGGACATCGGACAGGCAGGCTGCAGGACAGCTCGGCGTCTAGGGTGGATTCGGAGGAGGCGCTGGAGAAGCGCTCGGCCATTCGAGATGACGGCGCCCGATGCTGCCTCCTGGTCAGGCGCGCAGCGGCGCGCACGGACGCTCCGGTGAGCGTGTGCATGTCTCATGGCACTCTCAATGCATGTGGCTAGGTGAGCAACGAATCGTTGCTGGGCCAGAGAAGGCGCTTCTTGGCTCGACTGCAACAAGCAATAACCCGAAGCTGGAGGAATGAACAATATGAAAACTGCACATCGTCTCATCGCGGCGGCGGGCGTGGCATCCGCATGGCTCGGCGCTACCAGCCTGGCGTACGCGGACGTGATTCCCCCCGCCAACGGCGGAGGTGGTCCCGCCGCCCTGGCGACGCCGGTGGCCGCTGGCGTGATGAGCATCCTGGCCATCGCCGGGCTCGTGGGGGTGCCCCTCGCGCTCCGGCGGCGGCGGCCTAGCGAAGCCCTCGGGTGACGCAGCGCGAGCGCCGTCATGATGGACGTCATCCTCTCGCCGCTCGACCGCCTGCGGCGTTCCTGCTTCCGCCTCCTGGGCCGCCACGTGGGCACCTGGGTCGCTCGCCGGGACGTCCGCGTGTCGGTGCTGGGGACCGTCGCCGTCGTGACGGCGCTCTCGGGCGCGCTGCTGGCGCCGACATGGCTGCTGGCGCTCGGCCCCATCGTGCTCGGCGTCCCTCACGTGCTGGCGGACGTCCGCTACCTCGTCGCGCGCCCGGGCCTCCATCGGCGCGGGCTCGCGGCGCTCGCCGTGGCCGCGCCGCTCGCCGCGGGCGCGGTGACGAGCCGCCTCGCGTGCGGGCTCCTGGCGGCGGTGGCGGCGGCCTTTGTCGCGAGGGGCGCGCGCAGCCGCCGCGCCATTGCGATGGCCTGCCTGGCGCCGCTCGTCGCCGTCGCCGTGGCCTTCCGCGGCTGGTCCGAGCTGGTGTTCGCGCACGCCCACAACGCGATCGCCGTCGGGCTATGGTGCGCCTGGCGGCCGCGGCGGACACGCTGGCACCTCGTGCCCCTCGCGCTGTTTCTCGGGTCGTCCATCGCGCTCGCGACAGGCCTCCTCGATCCGCTCTGGCGCGCCGCGGCCGCGGCGCTGCCCGGGCTCGGAGCGCCGATGCAAGCCCACGTGCGCGCCCTCGCGCCGCGCGCGCCGGGCGACGTCGGCGTCCGCCTCGTGCTGCTCTACGCCTTCGCGCAGTCGGTGCATTATGCGGTCTGGCTGAGGCTCGTCCCGGAGGACGATCGCCCCCGCCCCGCTCCGCGCGGCTTCGTGAGCAGCTGGCGAGCGCTCGCGGACGATCTCGGGCGCCCGCTCCTCGGGCTCACGGCGGCCGCCGCGCTCGCGTTGATCGCATGGGCCTGCTTCGACCTCCTGGCTGCGCGCGCCGGCTACCTTCGATTCGCGGTATTCCACGGGCACCTCGAGCTCGCGGCCGCCACATGGCTCTTCGTCGAGCGGCGCTGGATGGCCGGCGCCGGCGACCCGGGGCAGCAGCGGCGCTCCCCGAGCCCTCGCGGCGCGGTGCTCGCGCCGTCGTGCGCATGATGCGCTGGGCGGTCGCCTTCGTCTTCACACAGGTCGTCGAGGTACCCGTGTACCTCGCCGCGATGCGCCGGCAGCGCGTCGAGGCAGGGCGCGCGGCGCGCTTCTGCGCCGCGTTCGGCGCGAGCGCGCTCACGCATCCGATCGTCTGGTTCGTCTTCCCGCGCCTCCTGTCGCGCCAGGGCTACTGGACCATGTTCGCGGCGGCCGAGGCGTTCGCCGTCGTGGCCGAAGGCGGTTATCTCGGCCTCTTCGGCCTGCGCCGCGCGCTCCGCTGGGCGCTCTGCGCGAACGCGCTGAGCGTGGGGCTCGGCCTCGCGCTGCGCAGCTGCGTGGGCTGGCCTTGAGAGGACGGGCGGTCTGGGGCACCCTCGCGTCGAGATCGCGCTTGCGGTGAGGTGCGCAATGCGTGCGCATCGGCGCTCCACGGTAGAGGCGTGCTGCGCGCGCAGTGCAGGACGAGCGCAATCGCAGAGCGGGCGATGACGGCGTTCGCGTTCGGCAGGGGGCTGCGACCCCCCTGGCGGCGCGGGCCACACGGACGTGCTCGCGCCGACCGCCAGGAGCTCCGGGCTATTGCAGCGTCATGGTGTAGGAACCATTGGCTCGGAGGCCGAGCATCTGGATGACCCGGACGACGTACTGGCCAGGTTGCTCGAAGAGCCACGACACGTCATTGTCACCTTCCAGAAGATATTCCTCGAGGGGGAGCTCGTCGGCCGGCGCATCGCGCCGGCTCACTTCGACGCGGCCAGTGTCCGTATCCCGCAGCACGATGTGGAGGTTGGTCGATGCGCCTGCGCTCAGCAAGAACCAATCCTCGTCTTCTCCCTTGGCCAGCTCCCACTTCCCCTCGACGGCCCTGCCGGCCTCCAGCGTGGTCGCCGTCTCCAGGGACGCCCCGTGATCGTCCGTGTAGAGGGAGATGTAGCGATCGATCTCCTCGGGGCGCGGGAGCAGCGGCGACGAGACCATCTGTTCCCCCAGCGAAGCTCGGAGGTAGTACGTGCCCGTCTGGCTCGGCTTGAACGAGACGGTCCGGTCCGACGCCGATGCCACCAGGTTCTGCTGGGCATCGAAGAGCTCGAGGGGCACGCGGCCACCGAGGGAGTAAAGCGTGTTCGCCTGGAGATCGACGGCGAACATGTCCACGTCGCCGGGCGGCTCGATGCGCGCGCTCCATTCGCCGGGATCGACCACGCTGGCCGAATCGGGGCGATTGCCGTGGTCGTCTTCGACGTGGCACAGGGGCCGCGACGGGTCGTCCGTGTGACCCTCGCACGCGCGAAAATCCCGGAGGAGACCCAAGTAAAGCGAGAGCCAGCGGGAGAAGACCTCATGGTTCTCCTCGTTCATGGTCGACTGATCGACGGCGTGTTGCATCTGGTCGGCTCGAGCCAGCATCCTATCGATCTGGTCGAACAGCGTGGGGCTCTGGTTGCGCCGCAGCCAGTCCGCGAACGCGTCTCGGTTCTGTTCGAGCGTGCGCCCCTCGTTGGCCACGTAATCCGGCCGGGACACGCCGACCAGGTCGAAGTCGTAGGGAGCGTACAATATCGCCTTGCGATCGACGTCGACCATGGTGACCAGGTTCTTCCCGTCGATCCCGTCGTACTGAATCACGAAATCGTTCAGCAGGTTCAACAGCACTAGACCATGCTGGTCCACCTCGAGCTGCGAGGTATCGACCCCGGACAGGTCTTCCCATTCCACCATGCCGCAGCGCTCGGCCATCTCGTCCTCGGGCTCGCGCACGAACGCGAGGTGCGTCTCCTCCTTGCCGGTCGGCGCGTCGTGGTAGGTGAGCCGTACGAGCCGCGTCTTGAGCGAGGGCACCTGCAGCTGATCGAGCACTTGATAAACAGTGTCCTCCATCAGCAGGCGCTGCTCGTAGGCCTCGATAGAATCCGCCTTGAGCGTGGGCGACAAGCCTTCCCTGTCTCCGCAGTGCGTGACGAACTTCACCGACTTGCCGAGGTGTGCGAAGATGTTGTCTTTTTGCTTTTCCTCGAATTTGAGCGAGAACGGGCGAAAGCCGCAACGAAAGCGCGAAACTCCCCGGGCGATGATGTTCGCGGTGATCGGCGCCGCGCCGCTCTGGTCGCTCAGCTCGATCACGGCCTGTGAGCCAGATTCCTCTTTTGTGGGCGCACTGTTCAGCTTCGTAAAATCGGCAGAGATCCGCATGTTCAACACGTCGCGGCTCTTGAACATGGGCGACTTTGAAGCGTTGCAGGTGAACATCTGCGAGTCCGGCGACATGTCGGCGGGCGTCTGATCGCCACCATCGGCTGGTGTCTCATCGCCATCGTCGGCGGGCGCCTCATCGCCGTCGTCGGCGGGCGCCTCATCGCCATCGTGGTCCGAAATGGATTCCTTCGAGTTGTTGGGTGGCTCACTGGAGCATGCCACGCTCAACGCGAGTCCAGGCAAGAGCAGGGCCGCGAGGGTAATCAAGCGCACTTGGTTCATAGGACGTTCAACCATTGCGAATGGGTGGTACCGCGAGGGGAAGCACCGGCGCTGCGGATGAAATATTCAAACCACAATAGACGACGATGCGTTCGCTCATGCGCAACTACATCGTTGATGCCGCCAGGCGGCGCGATCCTTCAGATGATTTGCCGTGGCGTCCTCGACTCGCTCGCCTGGACACCTGGAGGGGTGTCGTCGCGGATATTTCGATCCATCGAAGCGCGACATTTGCTGTCGCACTAGAACGTTTGGACGCGTTCTGCTGCCAGCTCGTCCATCACTGCTTCCGCTGCACGAGCGATCTGTGACCCCTCCACGTGCGGCCTCGTCGTGCTTCAGCGCGCGATCAGCTCCCCGTCGGAGGTCCACCCCACCTGCGCGCCGGGCGCCGTGGAGCCCGGCTCCGGGAACCACAGCGTGATGCGACCGCTCGTCGGCTCACGCTCCACTTCGGGGAGCCCGAGATCGGGATCGCCCGGGTAGCTCCGCTGCTCACCGTCCGCCAGCGTGACCGTCATCTGCCTGATGAGCGCGCCCTCCAGCTCGAACGTCACGCGGCGGCCGTCCGCCAGGGTGACGCCGCTACGGCCGATCGATGTCGGCGCGTTCGCCAGCCACGCTTCGCGCATCGCGACGCGCGGATCGCCGATGCGCTGGGCGTGCTCGCCGCAGGCCGGCGGCGCGTCCCCCAGGCGCGCGCACACTCCGTGAAAGAACGCGCTCGCCGCCTCATACTCGCGCACGAAGCGGTAGCGCGTGGCCAGGATCTCGTCGTCGAACATCGGAACGTTGGCGAGCGGCTCCGCGTCGATCTGATTCAGCGCGACCTGCACCGCGGCGATCCCATCGACGATGGCAACTCGGAGCACGTCCGCCGGCACCTCTTCTCGCAGGGTCCAGATCAGCTGCCGGAGCGACTGGCCTGTCTCGTGATCGGCGCGACCGAAACCCCAGAATGCCTCCGAGACGGACTGCTCGTAGACGTCCATCCTCCGGCGGCAGTCGACGGGCGTGCCCCCTTCGTCCAGCACCTTGCCATGGCAGGGATCACCGTCGAACACGTGCGCGAGAATGTCGGCGATGGCCTCGTTCGCGGCGGTGCTGAGGCGCTCGCCGAGCGGACCGGAGGCGAGCCAGAGGCCGTAGTGCAGCGCATGGCCCAGCTCGTGATTTACGACGTCCTTCTCCAGGTAAGGGTGAGCGCGCGTGGGCTGCGTGGCGTGTCCGAGCAGGGTGTAGGAGCAGTTCCTGCGCAGCGGCAGCTCGAACTCGCCGTTGTCGGTGCGAAACGAGAAGGTTCCATCGGGTCCCAGGAGCTGCTCGTGCTTCCGGCGCAGCGCCTGCGCAATGTCTGCCGGGCCGACGTCGGGGTTGTCCGCGTGCTCCTCCACGTCTTCGAGGAAGCTGCGATGCAAGGGTGGCCGCTCGCACGTGAACGCATCGATCCGCTCGATCGCTGCCCGGTTCGAGGGCGCGCTCGCGACCTCCGCCTCGAGCGCGCGCAGATCGTCGAAGATGCGCTCGCCGTAGAGCTGCGGCAGGGCCTCCGTCGCGCTCGTCCCGCTCGGCGGAGAGATGAACAGCCGCGCTGGCGCATGCGGTACGCTCAGCCCTGCCTCCGCCCAGTACGCGAGGAACGCTCGCGCCGAGGGCAGCACGTCGGCCTCGAAGCGCTCGCGATCGGCCTCCGTGGCAAACGCTCCGCGCGCGACGATCGGATCGACGAGGGGCGCCGACTGCAGCGTTGCCTCCTCGCGGTCTTGGAGATCGAGCCCAGCGCTCGTCGTCGGTTCCACATCACACGCCGCGAGCAGCGGGGCAAAGGCGAAGAGAATGGATTTTTTTCATGATGGGGTCTCCAGGAAAGAGGCGTCTTCAGTCGGGCCGGCACGTCATGCGCCGGCTCGTCTCTGGCCCTATTCCGCGCCGTCCCGTGTTCCTTTAAACTCTGCGGACGATTTCTCGCCCGCCGTGCAGAGCACAGCCGCCGGCCGACCGCCAACCACGGGCAACGAAACACGTGTGCGTATTCCGAGCATGGCGCTGGTCGGCTCTACGCCCGCGTCCGCATCGGCGACAACGCCCGCGAGAGCTTCCCGGCTCCTGTGGTCTTGTGCCCTCCGGTGCGCTGTTGTGAAGAATGGCGGGAGCCGAGCCCGCTGCGACCGCGCGGTGGGGAGCGGCTCCCGTGGGCCGTGCCCATCACCGAGCTTGGCGCGCGCCTTCGTCCGCATGGCCGCCGCCTGCGCGATAGCCCGCCCGCTCCTCGGGGCGCTGCCGCGCCGACGGGTCGACACCGAAGGACCCGCCATGTGGCTCGTCCAGTGCCCCCTCCCCGCCGGCATGGGGCGAGGGGTAGCTGGGCATCGCCGCCTACGCGCGGCCAGCTACGGCAGCCTACCCGGTCTACGCGGGCGAGGGAAGCTGCCGCCGAAGGCGGCTTCGCTCAACCTGACGTTATGTCAACTGCCGGTCGTTGGCGGGAAATTCTTGACTGGTCGGAATGGCTTTGCGCGGGCTATCCTCTCGAAAGCGCGCTGCTCCCGACCACGACCCACCCGTCCCCGCCTCGCTGAATCTGGATCATCGCGACACGTTCATTCGAAACGCCTAAGGGGGAGTGGCCCGTGCTTCGTCGTTTTTTTTCGTGGTGCGAGAGCGGCCCGTTGTCGCGCCTCTCCAAAGGCGAGTAACCTCTTTCTGAGATAGCGAGCACGACATGAGCACGTACGAACTTCTCCAATGGTTGGGGCTCGGGGCGGGCGCCCTCGTCCTGGTCGCGATCGTGGCGGGCGCGATCAAGCTCTCGCGCGCGACGGACGCGGTCTGGCCGAACTGTGCGACGAGGTACGGGCTGACCTTCGATCAGCAGAACGAGGGCAGCGCGCTCACGTCACAGCGCCGCGTCAAGTCCCTCACCGGCGTCGTGCAGAACGTGCCGCTCCGCGTCATCTCCACCTGGAGCATGGTGGGCAACACCAGAACCACCTCCACGGCCTTCTATGCGCGCTCGTTGTATCCGGTGCCGCATCGCTTCTCCCTCCAGATCACGCGCGGCGCGGGTGGCCCGCAGCATCACTTGGTGCCGACGGGCGACCCGAACTTCGATCGCATGATTTCGCTCAGGAGCGACTCGCCCGCCCTCTCTCGTGCGCTCATGAACTCGGCGGTGCAGGCAGCGCTGCTCAAGCTGCCCATGAATCAGGTCGGGCTCTCTTACGACAACGGCGAGCTCTGTCTTTCCTACGGCGGTCAGCCGCTGAAGCCCGCCGAGCTCGAAGCCCCCATCGACGTCCTGGTCGTCCTGGGTCACTCGAGGCTCGCATGATGGCCTCACCCTCCGACCCGCGCCAGGCGTACCTCCGAGACCTCGGAGCGGCCCACGGCTTCACGCTCGAAGAGCTCGAAATGAACCGGCAAGGGCGCCTTCATCCGGCGCAGGTCAGGCGCGGCAAGAGCTCCGGCATCGGCTGCGGGGTGTTCTTGCTTCTGCTCGGGTTACTCGTCGCCGCTGGGGGTGTTGGAGGTGCGCTCTACCTCCACGACGATTACTCGAAGCCGATTTCCGACACCGACATGAACGGGCTCTACGCGCTCGGCGGGGGCGGCGTCGTGCTGGGCGTGTTGCTCGGTATCGGCGCGCTGTTGATGTTCTGGAAGGTCAGCGCGAGGCGCAAGGCGTACGCCCAGAGCCCCGCGCTGGTCGCCCAGGGTCCGCTCCAAAAGGTGCACGTCGACGGCCGCGGCGGCATGCCGAGCCAATGGCGCTACGTGATCGGCGGAGTCGCCTTCGTCGTCTCGCGGAAAGCGTGGGAGCTCACGACGCACGGCGCCCACTACCGCGTGTATCACCTGGCGGGCGATCTTCTGAGCATCGAGCCGCTGTGAGAGCTCGGGGCGGCCTCGAGTGATCTCCTCGATGGTCGCGCAATTGACGTCGCTCCCGATCTGAGCTCTCAGTTGCAGAAGACGGCGCTTGACACGTCGGGGGAAAAAAGCCCGCCGCGCCCGAGGAAAGCGACGGTCCGTCGACGAATGGCGCGGGCCAGCGCGAGCGCGAGCCGGATGGCGCTCGACCTGATGCGGCGGCGGTCAGGGGTTGTGGTGATTCCAAGCCGCCCCGGGGTGGGGCGCTTGGGCGCGAACCGGCCCGTAGAGGAGGATCGGCGACAACGACCGCGAGAGTTTCCCTCTCGATCCGAAGCTGACCAGGAAGCAAGCGCGAGGAGCGCAAGGAGCTCGTCGCCGATCTGGCCGCGCGGCTGCGCGCGTCGCGCAACGTCACGCGCGACGCGATCGTCGCGCTGCTGGAGCGGGCGGCGATACGCGAGGGTAGGGCGCTCCGTGACGTCATCGAGGCGGTTGTAGAGGCGCCGCACAAGCGAAGGTCGTCCCCGGCGGCAGCTCGGTACCGAAGCAGGTCACCCTCCAGCAGTTCGGCGAGCTGTGGACCTCGGGCGAACTCGCGCGCATGTACCCCGACCACGTGAAGCCAAAGCGCAGCGTGGAGCAAGACGTCTACCGGCTCGACCGCCACGTGTACCTGATCGCCAGCCGCATCCCCGTCGCGGCGTTCACGCTCGACGACGCCGAGCGCGTCATGCGCGCGCTCCCGCCGATGTCGCCCGCGTCGCGCCGTCACATCGCGCAGCTCCTGCACCGGCTCATGGCGATGGCCGTCTTCCCTTGCCGTCTCCTCGCGACGAACCCGCTCCCCCGCGGCTTCCTCCCGAAGCTCGACCCCGCGAAGGCGAAGGCGTGCCTCTACCTCGACGAGGATGCGCGCCTGCTGGCGTGCTCCGCGATCCCTCTGTGCGCGCGTCCTTTTGGGCTTCCTGAACCGCGACGGCCCGCGCATCAGCGAAGCGGTGCGCCACCAGGTGAAGGACGTCGACTTGGAGCGCGGCGCGCTGCGCCTCGAGAAGAACAAGACGAACGACCCGCGCGCCTGGGCGCTCTCGCCCGGCGCGCCGCAGGCGCTTCGGCATGGCTTGCGCTCCGCGACAACCCGGCGCCCTCCGCGGCACTGTTCGTCGACGAGGACGGCGATCTCTTCAGCGTCGAGCACGCGGCCGAGCGGTTCCGCGCCCACCTCCAGCTCGCCGGCATCGACCGCCCGGAGCTCTTCGAGGATTCCGAGGAGCGTCAGCACGTCCGCGCCCACGACACGCGTTCGACCTTCATCACGGTCGCGCTGGCGAACGGCCAGAGCGAGACCTGGGTCGCCGACCGGACCGGGCACCGGAGCTCCGTCATGATCCAGAGGTATCGCCGGGCGCCAGGACGTTTACAGAGCCGGGCCTTGGCGAGCTAGCTTCCCTCGCCGAGGTGCTACCCGAGCTCGGGGGTGTTGACGCTCAGGCTGGCTGATGGTCCGCCAAGCAGGCCGCTTGATGGCGATCGCGGACGTACGCGGTTGCAGTCAAGGAGAGCGATGGCCATCGCTCGGACGCGCACCGCAGGGCGGCTCGCGATGGCCATCATCGTTCGTGGCCGTCGGCGCCAGCGAGGTGTTCCTTCGCTAGCGCCGAGGTGACGCCCGTCGTGTCGGTCAGCGTCAGCTGCCGTCCGTCCCCAGGTCGCCGACGATGCGTGCCATCACGTCACGCTCGACGAGCTTCTTCTTCCGTCGCGCCGCCTCGCGCAGCGCGGCGGTGGCCATGCGGTCGATCTCGCGCAGGCTCGAGCCGGCCGCTTCGTGGAGCAGCGTCAGAGCGTCCGCGGTGAAGACGTCGCGGTCGGCGCCGGCGCGGCCCATCCGTAGCCGCACGTACTCTCCGGTATCGTCGGGCACCATCGCACCGATCGAGAGACGCCGCTCGATGCGCGAATACAGCGAGCGGTTCTTGCGCAGCTCAAGCCGGTCTTGGAGGTCAGAGAGTCCTACCAGGATCAGCGACAGCAGGGCGCGGCTGTCCCATTCGTAGTTGAGCAGGATGTGGAGATGATCGAGCGTGTCTTGGTGGAGCAGGTGCGCTTCGTCCAGCAGGAAAACCGGGTGGATGCGCTCGCGGCCGAGGGTCTCGATATGCGCGCTGACAGCGTAGAAGACCGCCGCTGCGGTCGCGGCGGGGTTGAGTCCGAGGGCATGGCAGAGCTGGCGATAGAAGTCGCGGCGGCCCAGCGTGGCGTTGTGGCAGTAGGTCAGCCGGAAGCCTGCCTGCGGCAATCGATGACGTACCGCCCGCAGCACACACGTCTTGCCGGCGCCGGGCTCGCCGACCAGCAGCACTTGGGCGTGCTCGTGCACGGCCTCGCACACCTCCTCGACGAGCTGCTCCTTGGAGGGCGGCAGCCACAGGTCGCCGTCCTGGATCTCCTTGGAGAAGGGGGCGGCGGAGAGGGTGAAGAAGCGGACATAGGACTCGCTCACGTCTCACCTCCGCGCTCGCTCGTGTCGACGCCAGTGCCCATCGAGCGGCCGAGCGTCCGCGCGGGGTTGAAGTCCACCGGGCGTGTCGGCTTGTCCGCCGCAGGCCCGCCGCACGGCAGCCGCTTGCGCCGCGCGTTGCGCTGCGGATCGACCGGATGCAGCACCAGGCGCTTGCCCTCGTGCTCGACCCACGGCGGCTCGTCAGGCGCGACGAAGCACCGGGCGACGGAGACGATCTGGCCGGCGAGGTAGCCCTGATCGAGCTGCCAGGCGACACCGTCGATAGAAACGATGTTATCGCCCGAGACGCGGCGGCGAGTGCGCTCGGTGAGCGCGACGCGCAGCGCCTTTTCGTCGACGCCGCCCTCGGCGGCGGGGCGGGCCGCATAGATCTTCGCCGGGGTCTGGCCGAGCAGGCCCGCGTGCGGCGCCGGGTGGTAACGCCTGTCGAGGAAGGCGCGGAGCGTCGTGTTGATGTCGACGAGCGACGCCACGGCGCCGAGGTAGGTCAGGCACCCTTCGCGCAGCGTGCGCCAGAAGCGCTCCACCTTGCCACGCGCCTCGGGGTCGTACGGCTTTGCGTGCAGCAGCGTGATGCCGAGCCGCGCGCACGCGGTTTTGAGGACGTCGCCGCGGTAGGTGGAGCCGTTGTCGAGATAGAGCGCGTCGGGCTTGCCGTGACGACGCAGGGCGTCGACGGTCATGGCGAGCATGTCGACCTCCTTCTCGGTCGTGTGCGCCTCGAGCGCTACGACGTAACGAGAGGCGTCGTCGAGCAGCCCATGGATGCGCAACGGCATCGCTTTGCCGCCGACGGTGCAGCCGGTCACGTGGCAGACGTCACCGTGCCAGAGCGCGCCGGGGCGCTCGGCCTGCCAGCGCAGCCGCGTCTTCGACTCGCCCTCGGCGCGCGCGGCGCGGCGGCGAAGGCCGTGCGCGGCGTACAGCCGCCGTACGGTAGGCTCGGAGACCTTGCCCGCTTCGAGCCGCCCCTCGTCGACGAGCGTCTTGAGGATGAGCGGCACCGAGGCGTCGGGATGCTCGCGCCGGATGTCGAGCAACAGCGTGCGCAGCTCCTCCGACAGGTCCTGCGCGAAGCCGCGATCGCTGCGTGGTTGCGGGCGCAGGCCGTCGAGACCAGCGGAGCGATACGCATACAGCCAGCGCTCGAGCGTGGGCACCGAGTAGGTGCGCGTGCTGTGCGCGCCCGGCGGTCGAAACCGCTGCTCGCTAAGCATGCGCAGCTCGGCGGCGAGCTGGCCGTGGGTGAGCACGCGATGCATGAGAGGGCCGATGACCGTGGCGCGATAGATCGCGACGGTCTCGGCATGGTCGGCAGGGCCGAGGGGCATTCGGACAGGTCCTTTCTGCGCCTTGCTGGCGCGCGGTCCTTGTCCGGGATTGGCGGCGTTTTCGGCAGGGATCCTCTGAGGTGGGCTGTACGAGTGGGTCTCCTTGGGGGCAAAGTCCCTCACGCCGCATGCACGGCGCCGAAGAAGGCTCGCTGCTCGATCGGCAGCGCCCGGGTCGTCGGGTCCGCGCGTGCCGCGAGCGATGCCGCAACGGCGGCTGCGCTCTTCCGGAGCGAGGCGGACGGGCCTGGGTCGGGGGCATCCGCAAACAGACGTCGCTGCGCGACGTCACGCGCCCACCGGCGCAGCGTGGCCCAACCAGCGACGGCGCTGTCGCCGAGGATCTTCGCCGGGCCCACGCGCCGACGGACCTCGGCCGCCGTCGCGAGCGCCAGGCCCCAGAGCGCGAGGGCGAAGCCGATCGCGACGGCGCTGTACACGCGAAGGCCGAGCACACCGCGAGGAACGACGAGGAGCACGGCGCCGCAATCGAGGCAGCGGTAGCGGCGGGCGGTCACCAAGAGCACCTCGGGAGGATGGTCCGGGCTGGTGGGGCCCCAGACCTGCCGCTCCCGCCTGCCGTGGCCTTGGAGCCGGATGGCGCCGCCCAGCGGACAGCTCGCAGCGCCGCAGACGGGGCAGCGCGCAGGCCGAGCTTCGACGACCGTGGGCGGCTGCTGCTGCCAGCGCTTGATGTCGATGGCGCTCTGGATAACACTGCGACCGCTTCGATTCCTGGGCACAAGAACCGGAGCACGACGAGGAGGCTGTCCGCCAAGATCAGGTCTCCTCGTCGCCTATTTTGTGGCCGGCACCGCGCCGCTGCTCCGCTCCTGCGGTCGGCCTACCCCGTCGTGAGGCGGGTGTGGGAGCAACAAGGGGTGGTAATTTTCGACCGGTGAATGGAAGTGGGGTGCCCGCGCGGGAAGGGCTTCTCTGGGCCGACGAAACCGTGCGCAGAGGGGGCTATGATGAGAATCTTGAGGGGCAGGAGGTAATGCGTCGTGCTCCGCGGCGCTCCGGAGTCGTCCTCCCGGGTCGCGTGCCCAGAGGTAGCCGCTCCGCGGACCGCGTCTTTTCCCTAGCCAGCTTCGGTTGCACGCTACGCGACGTCTGATGAGGGCCGCGCCCTCGCCGAGCGAAGAGGAGCGAGCGATGCCAGGAAGCAGGGAGCTGGTGCAGCTGCGTGCAGAGATGTCGAGGTATCGAGAGCAGAAGAGCCGTGGGAAGTACCCGAGCGAGCTGCGGGAGCGAGCCGAGGCGTACGCCAAGGAGCGTTCCCTCGCGGGGGCGACGCCGACCGAGATCGCCACGGAGCTCGGTGTCCACAAGATGACCGTCGACCGATGGGTAGCTGGCGGTGAGCGCGCAGAGGAGGGTGCGTTGCCAAGAGCCACCCATGCGGCTCAGCATGTTCCGTTTCTCCCCGTCGTGGTGCGCCCGGAGCGCCGAGAAGCGCCGCCTGTGCGGCTCAACGTCGCATTTGCCGATGGGACGCGGATGCAGGTATGTGGGATAGGCGCGCGCGACCTCGTGGATGCGATCGAAGCGCTGCGGAGGGGACGGTGACCCCCGCGACGATAGCCGTCTATCTGGCGGTCGGTCCAGTGGACTTGCGTGGCGCATTCGACCGGCTCGCCGCGATCACCCGGCAGGTGCTGTGCCTGGACCCGGCCAGTGGCGCGCTGTTCTTGTTCCTCAACAGGAGGCGCAACCGGCTAAAAGCACTTTGGTGGGACCGCAACGGATATACGATTCTGTATAAGCGTCTCTCGAAGGGTGCGTTTGCTCTGCCCTCGTTCACCGAGGCCGACGGCAAGTGTATCGAGCTGTCAGCACAGGACTTCGCGCAGCTGCTCGCCGGTCTACCCGTGGAAGAGCTGGCAAGCCGCCGCCGGCTGGTCCACTGAGGCGTCTGCGCCGGCGCTCGTTCACCACGCTGCCGGCGCCAGCGCGGCCCGATGGCGGCCGGCGCAGCCGGATGCGGGGATGGAGCAGGGCGCGAGCTGCATCGCGCCCGAAGACCTCGCGGGAGCGCGGCGCCGATGGCGCACCACGACTGCCCTGCATTCCCGTCTTCGGCGAGAGATTCTCATCGAAAGTAGCGACAAGTCGGCTGCATAAGGTACTTGTCAAGGGCAAGCGGAGGGGGCATCCATGGCGCGCCTTGACCTCGACGACACGATCCGGTGAGACCGCGCTGCCGCAGTCGGCGGAGCCAGAGCGCCTTGACGGTGCGGCGCTCGTGCTCGGCTACCTCCAGGCCAGGGGACAAGCCCAGGGGAGCCCCGCCGACCCCGGGTCGGCGGTCGACGCGCTGCTCCGGCGGGTGCAGGAGCTCGAGGCGAGGCTGGCCGAGCTCTCGACGGCGGAGCAGCAGGCCCAAGAGCTCGCTCGCACTGTCGAGTCGCTCAAGGCGTACAATCAACAGCTGCAGGAGACGATTCGGACCTTGGAGATCGGGTTCCGGTGACACGTCTCCGAGCAGGTCTCGCCTGACCAGCTGCGGCTTTCGCTGGCCGGCGCGCCAGGCGCCTGTCCGGCTCCAGCTTCGTCGCAGACCGAGCACTGCGCCTCGCCCGATGCGGACCCGAGCGACGGCAGCAACCAGCCGCCGGGCCCCGCGAGCGCGCCGGAGCGCGTGGCGGCGGCAGAGTCCTCCTCCGGCTCGGATCCCGGAGGTGGCAAGCGAGCCAAGCGCCACGAGCACGGGCGCCGTCGCATCGGTGTCATCCCGAGGGTGGTCATCGAGTCGCTGCCGCCGGAGGTGCTGCTCAAAGGCATCGAGCGCTTCGAGCGTGTGGGCGCCGAAGACAGCTCGGTCATCGGCTACCGGCGTGGCGGCCCCATCGAGATCGTCACGCGTCGCCCCAAGTACGTGGCCAAGGCGGAGGCACCGGCGGCGAGCAGCGGAGCTGAAGAGGAGCCGGCTCCTTCGCCAGCCGGTGGACCGGCCTTCACGCACGAGCTGGACGAGCCGCTGGTCGTGCGAGAGCACGAGCTCCTGGGGATCCCCGCGGACACGGGCTTCAAGCAAAGCCCCTTCGTCGACGGCGTCCTCGTACGCTACACGCCCGAGTCGGATGCTGCGGAGGACAGCGGCGGACCGGTGAAGATCGCCGCGCTGCCGGAGCGCCCGATCGACAGGTGCCTTGCTGACCCGAGCCTCTTGGCCCACCTGTTCGTCCACAAGCTCGACTACCACATGCCCTACTACCGGCAAGAGGTGGAGTCGGATCGCCACGGCTTCCGCATCGGCCGCGGCAACATGACACGCTGGCAGTACGATTGCGGTGGCATCGCGATGCGCATCGCCGATGCCATGTGGAGCAACGCGCTCTCGCGGTCGTGGTTCGCCATGGATGCGACGGGCACCGCCATCCGGGCCAAGGACAAGCACCGCTATGGGCATGTCTTCGTCCTGGTCGCGCCGGGCGATGGGATGCTGTTTCGCTATACACCGACGTACGACGGCCCCACCGTCGCGAAGCTCTTCGGCGGCTACCAGGGGACGCTCGTCGCCGATGCCTCGGCCAACCACAACGTGCTGTTCGGGCCGGGCAAAGCGCGCGAGGCCGGCTGCTGGAGCCATGCACGAAGGCGCTTCTTCAAGGCGTTCAAGGCCGGGGCGGGCACGGAGGCGGCGTTCGCGCTCCAGACCCTCCAGGCGCTCTTCCGCGTCGAGGAGGAATGCGCCCTGTGCAGCCCGGACGAGCGTCTCGAGCTCCGGCAGCGCGAGTCCGCACCGCTGATTGAGAAGCTCTTCGCCTGGGTCGAGGCGCAGCGGCAGGTCGTCCCGGAGCATTCGCCGTTGCGCGAAGGGCTGGTCTACCTGCACAACCAGAGGGAGGCGCTCTGCGAGTTCCTCTCCAACGGGGAGATCCCCATCCACAACAATGCCAGTGAGAGGGCTCTGCGCCGCGTCGTCAAGGGGCGGCGCAACTGGCTCTTCCACGGCAGCGACGAGCATGCTGTCCGGGCGTGTGCCATCACGTCGCTCATCGCGACCTGCCAGATGCACGGGCTCGACCCCGAGCTGTACTTGCAGGAGATCCTGACCGTGGCTCCCAGCTATCCGCTCAGTCGCATCCTCGACCTGAGTCCCAACAACTGGGTCGCGACGCGACAACGCCTCATCGCCGAGGGGCGGCTCAAGTACCTGGACCTGGCTCGGATCACCGGCTCGCGGCTCGCCTTCCGCGACCGCTGATCGCGCCGCGTCGTCCGCTTCCGTCGCGCCCACAGCGCTCGTCGCGTCCGGAGCGGCCGAGTCAGGCGCGCGTCCTTTCCGCGTCCGCGCCGAGGTGCGTCGGCTCGTCGAGCCGGTGCTGTCGTCGCTTTGTCCCGCCACCGTCGAGCTCGTCTTCGCGGGGCGCCTTCGGGTCGCTTCGCTTCGGCGCTGCTTGTCCGCGCCTCGGGTCGGCCGCCGTTCGCCCACCTCGTCCGCGGACGGCTGGGCGGCGCTCTTGCGGCGCCGCACGCCTGTGGCCTCGGCAGATCCCGCGCGCTCCTCCTGCCCGGCCGCGCCACGCGGGCGCCCCTTCGCGCGGGCGGGGGCGTCCTCGCGGCCTTGCCACGCGACATGCGGCGCGGACAGCTTCAGCACCGCCGTCGTCAGGCTCGGGACTTCGACTCCCTCCTCCCCGCTCCGTCGCTTCGTCATCGCACCGCGACTCTACGCACGTGGCCGCCTTCCACAAGCACGCTTCAGAACGCGCTCTGCGGAGCGGCTACGCCCAGAGCGAGCACTCTCCTTGATGGCCAGCCTCGTTGGGCAGAACCCCTCACCATCAAGCAGCATGCTCGATGCGATGCGCTGCCGCATTAATGAGAGGGCGCGGTAATAGGGGGCAGGGGAAGAGCCACGGGAGACGGCACGGAGGAGGGCGAGGGTGGGACGGTAAGACGAAAAATGCTAGTAATTATCAATAACTTGGTCTTGTGGCGAAATGGCAGACGCGGTGGATTTAAAAGGCGCTCTGGGGCGGGGGAATGGGGGCGAAGCGGGGAAATTGCCGGGGAAATCGGAGGGGGGTGGCGACGGATGGACGCGGTTGGAGCGGGGGTGTGACGATTCGGAGGGGGCGCGTGGCGATTCGATCGGGGGGAGTGGGGCGGGGGGAGAGCGGGGCGGAGAGGGGGAGGGGGCGAGGGGGGCGTCGGTGAGGGCGATGCTGCTTGTGCAGCTCGGGGAGGGGCTGGCGGCGGCTGTTGCGGCAGGCGATGTTGAGACGGCGCGCGTAGCGCACGAGGCGATCGGGCGGCTGCTCGGAGGGCCGGCGTCGTCGCAGGGCGAGGCTGCGGCCGAAGTGCTCGACCTTGCTCGGGAGCGTGAGCGGAGGGGACGATGAGATCCGGCTCGGCCTTGAGTACGGGAGCGTCGCCATCAGATGGCCTTCCGCCAGAGGGGCATCTCTCACGGAGTTCGTGCCGCCGCGAGCGCTCGGACGAGCGCTTCCACCGCCTCGTGCTGGCCACTTGGGTACCAGATCGGGACGATCCGGTGTTCTCCGAGTGTGCGTCGACGAGCACGCAGGTCGCTTCCGTTAGCGGGAGCCTCTACAATGGCATAGTGGGCGGGCAGCGCCGGTTGGTCGACTAGATGGCGTAGGACGCGCAACGTACGGTCGGTATTCAGGCTGCAACCGATGAACAGGATCGTTGCGGACGAGAAAAGGCGGCGAAGAGCCGAAGGAAGCGGTCGAAGCGCGCCTGGATCGTCGCCGTAGTGAGCATCGTATTCTCTTTCGGTGAGGACTCGGTCACTATCGTCGTTCGCATCTCCGTGCAACTTGATCAGGTAGCGCTCTGTATCGAACAGAGCATGCTGTAGCGCTCCGAACCGGGTACCCCATACCGGGGTGAGCATTGTCCCGCTCTGCTGAAACGTTGTCTCGAGTACCCGATCGAAATTGGTCGTGATGATCGAGCCCGCGGTGAGGCTCGGCAGGATGAGCACCGTGCCCTGGGGCGTGCATGCCCGCCCGAATGTGTTCTCGATCAAGCGCTGAAAATGAAATCTGCCGAGCTCGCTCTCAAGGCGCCCAGCCGCAGCCTCGTATCGCCAATTGGCGAGATCGTCGCGTACCTCGGCACCTATCCCTGCCTGGTCCGCCGCCTCCTCCAAGAACCTGGTCCAACCGGGGAACCCAGAAGGGATCGAGACCCCCGCCCCAACGAAGGGCAGGACCTTGCCCGCACGTACAACGTCCGTGAGGCGCTCGAATTCAGCGCGGTTGTCGTGCAGTGCGAGAAGGTCCTGAAGAAGAGGGTGCATGCGTGGTGGAAGTAGATCGCGGACGAACTGCATTGCGTGTATCGAATTTCGATTCCGGGGCCAGCTTTGGCCTGCGCTGCAATATCGGCGGACGGACAGCGTGACCTCCAGCGCGGTCAGCATCAATATGCTCTCAAAACGTGCGCTCACGTCCATCTCGCCACGTCTGACACGCGACAGAAGTTGCGCCACGACCTCTTCTGGATGCTGTCCGGGGAAGATCCGCTCGAAGATTCCTGGCTTTGCGTGCGCGGCGAGCACGGCCTCAGGGGATGCGTCTGAGGCACAGAACCATGGTATCTTGTCCAGGCGCTCAGGGCTGAGCACCAGAACAGCTGCGAGTACTACTCCCGGAGTCACGTGCTGCCCACGAAGATGCTCACGAACGTGATTTTCCAGAAGTCCGCGTGGACCGTGTTCTTTCAGACCGTCGGCTAGGGCGAGGAGCCCAAGTAGAGTCCATGGATCGTCCGCGTAACCACAGCGCTCCTTTGTGTGCGGACGGCGGTCGAGCACCGCGCGTAAGGCATCAGCCAGTAGCGACATGTCTCCGAGTTCCGGAAGTACAGCCCGGGCGAAGCCAACAGCTCCGAGGTACGCGGCTTCATGCAGGCGCTCTACTTCAAGCTGCACACCATGAGAGAGCTCAAACGATGACGCTCCGGGATCAAGTCCGGCGTGGCGCGCGAGCCACAGGGCTGCGTTGCGATGGAGATCTCCCAAGCTCCGCTCGCGTTGAACGCACGCTTCGCGCAACTCGCGGAGGATGCCGATTAATATCGGACTGTCATCGATCAAAGGAACCACAGGCTCCCTGCAAGTTGTGTATCAATCACGGCGTCGGACCATCCCTCTACGGTGGATAGGTGGTTTATGTGGTCGGCAATTAGATGCGCGTAGTAGGTCGTAACCGGCTCAAAGATGCACCGGCTCGAGCGCCAGGACAGTCCTGCAAAATCGAGGACCTGTCGTGTCAGTGCGTTCATGTTCTCATAGGTCGAATGTTTGTGCAGTTCGAGACGGAGCGGCTGCGGCATCGGGTCCGTGTCACGCAGCATGAGTGTGCCATCCTTCACGCAAAGCAGTCGCTGTCTTGCCCCGAGGTGAACCACCGTTCCACGCGAGGGGACCCGCTCGCCTCTAGTTGGCGTGTTCGCAGAAGAGTTCGTTGCTGAATTTCGGTTCCGGCCATTCTGGCGAGGTTCGACTACCTTCCACGGATGATCTCGGTGCACCGTTAAGCATGCGGTTTCGAAGCAGATGTCGGTTGACAATTCACGCGTGGCCGCGTGAATTACAGAAGAGATGTCGGTGTTCTTTAGCGGTTTGCGCGTATGAACGATGAGTCGCACCCGGTCTCCGCGGCGCCAAGCTTGATCATGCTTGAGGCGGGCCAGGATCTCCGTCACGGATCGCGAGAGTGCGACCGGGTACTCCTCGTAGGCGCAGCGTCCAGAGGAAGCTGCAAGCCAGTAGCTTCCATCGCTTGAGAAGACCGTGGTAATACCCATATATCGATTGCGTGCTGAAAATCGCGGGCCAATCTCTGCGTGAGCCATCCCCAGAACGATCTCACGTGCGCTTGAATCATTGGAAAGCACGGTCCAAGGCGTTCCGCCGAGTTTGGCATGCATGGCAATCGCGATGTTCTCGAGAATGTACGGGAGTCCAGCCTGATGAGACCGCACGGTATCCATGCGTACTTCCTGGGAGGGCACACCGTTCAACAACAGATGCGCCTTTGAAATGATGTACGGTCCTCCCAGTACCGTCTCGTCAGTGTGGTCGCGGAGGAACACGAGGGCGATTTCAGGACGGTTGGACTGATTCCACGCATCCTGGATGGCGCGCCGATAGCACACCGCCTCCGCGGACGCGCCTTGCGAGTACACGACTGGTGCCCACTGAAGCTCCGCGCCCGTGAAGCCAAACGTGTGCAAGAAACCCCTGCGCATCGGTCCGCGACCGGAACCGTACCCGCCATGCAGTAGGCGCTCGACGAACATCTTGATCTCGTCCTTGAACTCCTGCGGATGAACCACGAGAATTCGTGGCGTATCGTTGCATCGTTGAAACGGTCCGTATTGCTCGAGCCCAGAAGAGGGAATCGTATGGATCGCGCTACGATCAGGCCTAAAGCAATATCGTGTGGGTGGGAGTCGTTGGACATGAACCCGGCTCTCGGCGTCGAGCAGGCCTGTGAATTGAAAGCGCATTGAAGGAGCAGCTTCCAGAACCCCGCGGTTCCTGAATTCTTTGCTCATTCTGCAAAGTTTCCGAAGATACCCGTCGCCTGAAAACACTGACGCCATCAACTGCTGCTCTGCGCGCTCGACATCGTTCAGCTCAGACGGCCGCAGAAATTGTCCGAGCAGGTTACGGAGCGTTTCTTGCCGCGCCTCAATCCGATAGCGCTCGGGGTCTACGTGACGGACTCCCTGATCTCCTTCTACTACGACATAGCGCCCAGCAATTCCGGTTACCCGTCCAATCCATTTCTCGTGGGCGTCAGGAGCGGGATCGTAGAGCCAGCATCCACGAAGGTCAAAGCGACGATCAAGTAAATCTTTCGCATTGGGCTCGATCTCATACCGCTGCCGCAGCCGAATCGTCATCCCGAGGGTAGTTTCCCGAGATGGCATCTTGATCAGCTGAATCGTTAGGCCAGTTCGGGGGAACTTGTGTAGACCCACGCATGCGCGTGGGCGCTTGATTTTGGCTTGTTCGAAAGCCTTTTCGAGAATATCGAATGTGTGTAGGATCCGCTCGTGCTCGAATTGTCGCCGTCGAAGTCCTAGATTTGGCAATAGCGCAGGAAGACGATGACTGATGAGTGCGCGAATGATCCCAAGATGCTCATTGGCGGGCAGCGTGCAGAGATTGTCGACGTTTGCACCCGGAGTGAGCGGGACGAGAGCGATCCCTTCTCCTCGCCTGCGATGCACGAACACATCATTCATCTCGGCACGCATCTTCTTGAAAGCGTCGTCTCCGGGGTACGGCAGTAACGCTGCATCGAGCGTGTTGTTCAACAGTTTGATGCGAATGCATGATAAGATGAAGTCAGCATTTCGAACAGCCTGGTAGCTCGACGATGTCTGTGTCGACTCCGGGTCGACCGTGCCTTCGGACCCGCCTCCATTGCCTTGTCGTTGTGCTGCGCCCTGCGAGGAACTCATGATGCTGGCCTTCCTCCTAGCGAACACCGCCCAGGGCGTTCGCCTAACTCGGGAACATACGTACGTGCAAGCCAAGAGAATGCGAGTGACCACTGAGCAGAGCTGTTCTCAATGTCCAAACAATCATGTGAAGCGTTCGCGGCCGAATCGGTGCCACGCGTTCGATGCTGCGAAGATGTCCGTTGTTGCGGCAGCCAGGCTGATTTCCTCGTATGCCCCGTCGGGAATGCAATTTTTGGTGAACTTTATCATCGGTAGCCTTCCTTGTTCTTGGTCAGCTTCTCAGTGTGCTTTATCAACTGCTCGATAGCATTTTTGTTGAGTCGCCCCTCGGCGACTTTTCGGAATAGGATGCCGGCGGCCGGTTCGCCTTTGATGTAGTCTTCAACGAGTTCTCCTACTCGGCCGGCGCGACTAATGAGCTCATCGGCATCGAGGTGCAGCAGATTGGCAAGAGTTCGCAGCACATCTTCGCTGGGGACGCGACGGTCGCTCTCGATGTCGCTTAGGTAGGACGGCGTAATGTCCGCTTTCCTCGCCAGTTCGCGAAGCCCCATACCCGCTCCGATTCGGCGATCTTGCAGACGCTGGCCCAGGCTCACTGTACTCATGTTCGCTGACAAGCGAACGCCACGATGAGCACGGCGTCAAGGGTAATCGCGCAGCTGGTTCCTTGGGGTTCTCGGTGCTGGCCGCAACTGGCGCCCCTCCCGTCTGGCTTCCGCGCCCTCTCCGTCCGTCCCTAGGGGCGTGAGGCCTTGTGCCGGGATCCGGGCTGGGGTCTACCCTTGCGGAGAGGCGCACCGTCAGCTGTCCCACAGGTTGACGACGCGGCTGTAGCTCTGGATGCCCTCCGGCAGCCCGTCGTCCTGCACGTCGACGACGAGGCACTCTGCCGTCCCCCCGTTCTCTGGGCCGCGCAGGCCGCGACCGACCATCTGCTCATACCGCAACGCGCTCGTCGTCGGTCGCGTGATGCAGACCACGTCCGCACGAGGAGCGTCGAAGCCCGTCGTCAGCACGCCGACGTTGCAGAGGAATCGCAGGCCGTCGCCGTCGCGGAAGCGCTCGATGGCAGCAGCGCGCTCGGCTCTCGGTGTCTGCCCGGTCACCACCGCGGCGCAGCCGTCGTCAAGGGCGCGGTTCAGGGCGACGGCGAGGACCTCCGCGTGCGCGACGGAGCACGCGAAGACGAGCGAGCGCCTGCGCTTCGGGAGCCGGCCGAGACGCTTGAGGATCCGGGCGTTCCGGTCGTGCTCGAGCCCGAGCTGCGCGACGTAATCGCCGGGAAGGTCCCTGAACTGCTCGAAGCGGCGAAGCTGGGCGTCGGTCATCGCGCGGGTTCCCTCGACGCGGAGGCGCTCCGCGTTGACCTGAGCGAGGATCCCCCGCCGCTGGAGGGCCTGGATCGGCTTCTGACCGAGCGAGTCAGGGCGTAGGAGCTGCTTCTGGAAGTACCGCTGGAGCGTCGCGCTCTCCTCGTCGTCCGAGCGCCACGGCGTCGCGGACAGGCCGATGACGGGGGCCGCTCCATGCAGCGCACGCCATTCTCGCTTCGCGCAGAGCCCGAGCGCTACGAGCACTTCGCGCTGCGTGTGCGTGATGAGCGAGTGAGCTTCATCCACGACGGCGCACGCGAGCCGCCGGGTCGGGAAGTTCTCGAAGAAGTCCGGCCTGTTGTCCACCCAGCTCGCGAGCTGGTCGATGCCTGCGACCAGCACGGTGGGCTCGTCGCCGATCTCGATCGAATCCGGATCGCGCCCACCCCAGAGCCGCACGATGCTGAGCGGCAGCGTCCGACGGATGATCTCCCCAGCGCGCTGCGGCGGCACCTGCCAGACCTGCCGGAAGCACTCCCATGCCTGCCGCTGGAGCTCGTCGCTCTGCGCGATCCAGAGCACGACGTTGCGCCGCTGCCGCTCCTCGGCGAGATGATCGCAGATCGCCTCGACGGCCACGCGGGTCTTGCCAGCCCCCGTGGGGAGCGACAGCATCGCCGTTTCCCCGGTGCCGCCAAGGAGCATCTTCCGCATGGCGGCGTACACCTCGATCTGGAAGTCGTGCAGCGGCGGCAACGGCTCGACCGGCACGACCTCCTCGTCGTCGGGCAGGGGGTTCGATCGGCACTTCGCGAGCAGCTCGGGCAACCCGGCGATCTCGCAGAAGCGGCGTGCCCAGGTGCTACCCTGGTGCCAGTAAGCTGCCATCACGCGCGAGCCCGCGCCCTGCTGCGTCATGTTGCCGTGCAGCGGCGCAGCGCGCCGTCCTCCGACCTCGCGGTAGAGAACCTCGAGCTTCTTGTATTTCGTCGTCGGCAGGTTCTGGAGGACCTTCTCCCGGAGCCACGGGCCGGTCGCGCCGTCGGACAGCAGCCGGTGCCCGAGGAGGTCGACGACCTCGGCGATCGGACGCGAGGGGGCTCCGGGCGACAGGTTTCCCGATCCACGGAGCGCCGCCCGCACGGCGTCGAGCCGCTCGCCCACACGCGAGCCCTCGTCGCTCGCGAGGAACCCGTCCCAGTCCTCGCGCAAGATCCGCGACAGCACCTGCTCGATCTGCGCTCGCTCTTCCGCGTCCATGGCGTTACTCGAGGAGCTTCTTGATGGTGCGCGCCATCTCTTTCAGGGCGAGCGTATCGAGCGCACCCCGCTCGCCTTCCTGCGACGTGAACAGCGTCTTCCCCAGCACGAAGCCGTTGCGCTCGTAGAAGTTGCGCTTCCAGTCCCACCCGCGGCGGTAGTCCTCTCGGTCGAGCATGCCGAGGTGCTCCCAGATCAGCAGGTCGCCGTCGGGCATGACGAACGAGAAGTCCGGGCGGACGCGACCTGCCTCCGCCTGACCGTCGTAGGCGCGCTCGTAGTGGTAGTCGACGTCGAGCTCGTACAGGATGTTGGCGATGACGAGCTCGGACTTGCTGCGCACGAGGTGGCCCTTCGCGGCCCGGTGGATTAGGTGCTCGGCGTAGGGCACCTCGTCCTCCCCCTGGCGGACTGCGCCTTGGAAGAGGTTGGTGTTGCGGCGCGCCGTCTCGGAGCGCTCCGGGCGGGTGAGGTCGAACAGCGTCGTCGCGTCGCTCCCCTCGACGAGGAGCACCAGCCGCTCGCGCGAGCGCGTGAGCGCGGTGTAGACGAGCTCGCGCGTGAGAAGACGTGAGCCCTTCGGCAGGACGACGAACACCTTCTTGAACTCGCTGCCCTGGGCCTTGTGGACCGTGAGCGCGTAGGCGAGTTCGAGCGGCGCGCGTCCGTCGCCGAACTGGCTGGGCCAGTAGTCGAACGTGACGTTCGGACGGCCGGCGAAGGCCACCTTGAGGTTGTCCTTCACCTTGCTGACGAGCCCCATCTCCCCGTTCGCGATGTCGAGCTCGCAGGCGTTCCGCTCCTTCCAGTCGTACGCCTTGCGCCGCTGGTTCACGGTCTGGATGACCTTGTCCTTCGCCACGATGGTCTCGTCGCCGAGGCTCGGGGCCCATCGCCTCACGGCGGCGTCGAGCTCCTTCGCGCGGAACTGCCGCTGGATCCACCGGTTGAGGTCATGCACCCCGTGGGGATGCATGCGTACCGGGGAGAGGATCTGCCACAGCTCCGAGCCGTCGGGCTTGTCGAACGGGACCCACCCCTTGTCGTTGAGGCCCAGCGCTCCGTCGAAGCCGGCGACGTCGCTCGCGTCGTTCACGCCGAGGTGTCGCGCGAAGGCCTCGAGCAGCTTCGCCCGCAGCTCGTCGGGCGTCTTCCAGAGCACCACCTCGAGGTCGTTGAACGGCGTGCCCGCTTCGAGATCGCCGAGGACGCGGTCGGCGTCGATGGGCTGCGGCTCCCTGGTGAACCACGACGCGAGCCGCAGCGTGTCCGACGGCTCGCTCGACGATGCCAGCGTACGCACCTCCACGGTGAGCCGAGCGAGCGCGTCGCCGAGCGGCGTTCCATCGTCGGCCGCCGCGGTCGTCGTCTCCAGGAACGCGACGAGATCCGCGAACGGGCGCCCCACACCGATGGGCGGAAGCTGGTTCGGATCCCCCACGAGGACGATCCGCTGCACATGAGCGAGGTCGAGGGCTTCGAGCAGGGCGAAGAGATCGTCCATTGTGAGCATCGAGCACTCGTCGATGACGATCGTCTTCTCCTGGCGGTACTTCTCCTTGCCCTCGAAGCGCGGCCGCTGACGGGCGCCGTCGTAGCGCTTGAGGTGATGGAGGAACTGCGCCACGGTCATCGCTTCGGCGTTCGTGGCCTTGGCGAGGCGGACGCGGGCCTTGCCGGTGGGGGCGAGGAACAAGATCCCGTCCTTTGCGAGCGGCGGGCAGAGCATCAGTGCGCCCAGGACCGACGTCTTCCCTGAGCCCGCGCGCCCGATGAGGACGCTCAAACGACGCGACGTGAGGCGCGCGAGCGCGCTGGATTGCTCGGCGATCGCCAGCGCGTGGCGTTCGTTCTTCGGGTCGAAGCTCCCGCCCGCGCCCGTGATTGCCTCGACGAGGAGCGTCTTCCAGTCGGCCTTCACGGGCATGATCGGCTTGCCAGCCCGCTTCGACAGCGTCGACCGCAGACGGTCCTCGCGCCCCTTGAGCTCGGTGAGCTGGAGGGCAGCGGTCGATGTGCCCCTGTCGTCGGTCACGACATCGACGAGCTGGATCACGTTCTGGAGCGCCGAGCGGTTCGCTGCCGGCCAGTTGCTCCCGACAACGCAGGGGTGCGCGAGATCCACCTCGGCGACCTCCTGGAGCGCATCCGCGGTGCCGAGGAGCGAGTCGCCCTCCTCGGCCGCCCGTCGCAGCACCGCGACTATGGCGGCCCGGATGCGCCGGGGATCGTTCGGTGATCCCACCGCGGAGGGTGCCGGCACCGGATGCTTCGCGGCGATGGTCGCCTCGGGGAGCAAGCCGCGATCGATCATGCAGACGGACACGGGCGAGTCGTTCCAGCTTCCGAGATCGACCTCGCTCATGCGGTAGGGGTTCTCGAGGATCTCTCGGTCGGAGACCTTGGCCGTGGTTCCCCGCGCCCGCTCGGCCACATCGAACCAGCGCTGCGCCTGGGCGGGCGTGAGCGCGAACCGAGAGAGCAGTCGGAGCAGCTCCCGCTGCTGGTCGGCGAGATTCGTCCAGGTCTCGCGAACCGCCTCGAGGTCGGCCGCGTAGGCGCGCTGGGGTGGCTTCTTCTTCCCCCGGAGGATCGCATCGACGACGGGCCACGGATCCGCGTCCCGCGCCACCGTGTTCGAGGAGAGGAGCTCGAGCGCGAGCGCCGTTCCAAGGCGCAGCCCGAGCGCTTCGAGGGCGGGTCCAAGCCCAGGGAAGGCGCCGCGGTCCTTCCAGGTCGTCGCGATCTGGGCGTTGAGCCACTCCTCGCGGCGCTCCCACGGCCCCTTCGCGATGCCGTGCTTCCGGATCCGGCGGACGGCCTCGAGGCACCGAACGAGCGTGGAGAGCGCGATGTCGGCCGGCGCGAGCTCGGCCGCGTACGAGAAGACCCGCACGTGTGCGGGATCGGCAGGGACGGCGATCTCCCTGAGCTGCGCGAGTCGGCGGGCGTCTTCGTCGGGATCGCCGGTCGGCTCGAGGTAGTCGTGGTACGGCAGCAAGAAGCCGTCGTTGCCGTCCGGGCGGATCGAGTGCTGGATCAGCCGATCCCACATCACGTACGACGGCTTCTTCTTCGCGGTATCGTAGGACTTTGGCGGCGCGATGACCGTGATGCGACCGACGCCCATGACCAGGCGCGAGATCGTATCGCCGAGCGGCTGCCCCTCCTTGCAGTAGAAGAACACGAGCGACCGCTCGGGAACGAGGCGACCGAAGAAGAGCTGGAGCAGCGCTTCCTGGCGCGACCTCCCGAAGACCCAGGGGCTCGGGAACGGCGCTTCTTCATCGGGCGGCAGCGGCTCGGGGAGCTTCGCGTCGATGGCTTCCTGCTCGTTGTTGAGCATCCAGGCGAAGGGCACGACGAAGGTGGAGTACGGCGGCGCCTTGACGAGCGTGGGCACGAGGTGCCCGTGCGTCTCCTCGGCCTTCTTGATGCCGGCGTAAGGATGGGTGAAGCGGCGCGTCCACGGTTCCGGGCTCATGAACGCGCCGGACTCGGCCTGGCACGGCGGCACATCGTCGAGCTCGAGGCCGCTCCACGGTCTCCCAGCCAGGGCGTCTTCTCGCGCGTCGTCGCGCTCCTCGCGGATCCGGTCGAGCGCGGTGCAGAAAGAATTGCAGGACGGGACGCGGCAGACGCGCCCGTTCCAGCGCGAGTCGTGCCAGGCGACGCGAGCGGTGAGGTGGAACATGTGTCAAGATTCCCTTCCGATGAGCTCACGATAGTACGCCGGGAGTGCCGATGCGGACCACCCGTTCCCGGCGCAACACTTCCACGCAGCGCACATCCACCGATACGGTCGCGTCGGCTGCCTTTCGGTCGCCTTACTCTCAGTTGGTATCGGCGTTGCTGCAATCCGCGCGACGAGCTCGGCGGCGGTAGACCTGTTCGTGTTCTGCACCGGCTTCGAGCTGCACTCATCGAGCTGACTGCGCCACGCTCCGCAGGCGGTTCGCAGGCGACTCGGATGTCGACGTCGCTGACGGCGCGCGGCCCCAGCGCGCACTGGCTTCGTGACGCCTCCCGAACGGTCCAGTCCCGATGACGGCCAGCGTTCGCCATAACTTGGACCTCCGCATCTGCTGGCAAGGCGCCGGCGGGGCCTCCATGCGCTGAGTCGTTTCACTTGCTCCTCACGATGCACGCTCGTCAGCGGGGACTATTCGCTGCAGCCATCCACAACACTGACGCGGGACGTCCGCCGCCAGTCTCCTCGACGCGTAAGATGAGATCACGGATGTCCGGGACCGAGTATTCTACGGTGAGCTCGACCACGGGCTCGAGACCGCGAGCCTTCCTAGACTCGAAGGGATACTGCGAGAGCGGAAGGAAGGTGTCGCGTCCGCGAGGGTGAGGATAGGGTCTGGTGTTTCCGCTGTTCATAGGCGAGAGCCGCACGCGGTGCCCGTGGCGCTTGAGAAGCCGCGCCGTATCGATCGTGAGCACTGCTTGTCGTCTATCACGATACTCTACGGCTTCGAGCAGGCGCTTGAGCCTCTTCTCGGTTAGCCAGAAAAACACCATTGCATTTAGGATCCGGTACCAATCGGACGGTGAGAGACTGCCCCCGAGGGCGCGCCGGAGCGCCTTGTCGCTCATGGGCTTCTGGTCGCGTATGACTGCCGTCCCGTGCACCGGGTGCGTGATCGTGAGCGATTCGGGGCGGTGCGCGGATTCGATGGCGTCTCGCTTAGGTCCATGGACCTCAAAGAGGTCCAGGAGGGCGCTTGTGCTCAGCAGACCGTGGCACATAATTCCAGGCCAGCTTCCGGCCTCGGCCATGTGATAGAGGCGAGGGTAGTGCACCGAAAGCGCTTCGTGGGTCACTCCCATCACCACCTCCTCCGGTCGACGATGCTGCGCAAGTGAAACCTGGTTGTGATGAGCGATACGGGCGCTGATGTCACGCGCTCTACCTCGTCAATGAAGCGGATGGTTTCCGGCGTGAGTTGCTCGAAGCGGCGGGCGTCCTTGTTTACGATATGAATGTAATCGACGAAGGTCAGCGCGACGTCGGTCGGTCCGTTGAGGCTTGCCGCGCTCCGCAGAAGGGCCCAGTCGAACTCGCCTACGCGCCGGTTGCGCTTCGTCGTCGAAGTCTTCTCTGCCTTTCGAAGTTCCTTGACGTCGATGCCGGAGCGCCGCGCGATCTCGTCCCAGTCGAGCTCGCCTGCCAGCGTTCCGGATGTCCCGCCGCTCGGGTCCTGTACCCGGATGGGATAGGTTCGGCAGACCATGATCGTCTTGCGTACCCGGCTCGGAGCGATGCCAGCCTCGGCGAGGCAGCCGCTCACCGTGGTATCACGTGAGGTGACGAATGGGTACTGACCGTGGTGCAGGCTCAGGCCCGTGCCCTGGGTCCCTTCAAGCAGTATCCGACTGGCCGAAGAGAACGCGTCGTCCAGGACCTCCCGCGTCGGCCGGATATAAGGCGCGAGCTCCGGCACGTCGAGAGCGCGACGGACCGGCGGGGCCGCCGCCGTCCGCAGGATCTTGCGCGATGTTGCCGCCCCGACGCCTCGTCCGGTCGAGCCGATCGAGCCCGTGAGCTTCTCTGCCTCGAACGTGATGTCTGCTGCCTCGATGACCATGGCCTGCGGATCGATGAAGAGCCGGCCCTGTGGCACCCGGCAGTCCGCGATCTCCCTGCACAGCGTATCGACGTCGAGCGTGGCGCCGGGACCGAGCACAAGCTTCGCTTCGGAGCGCCGGGTGCCCGAGGGGAGGAGGTGGAAGGTATACGGCTCCGGCTCCTCGTATACGGTGTGCCCTGCGTTCGGGCCGCCGACCCGGACTAGGAGATCGTACTCGGGTGCGAGATACGACGCGATGTGCCCCTTGCCCTCGCTGCCGTACTGACCGCCCACGATCACGTCGACGACCTGCTCGACGCCCCGGCCGTAAAGCCCGAGGTGGCTCGCGACGCGGACGAAGACGTCCTCAGGGGAGCTGCGCGCGGTGTCGATCACGACATCGGCGATGTCTTTGAGCTTCTCGATCCCGCTCTCTGTCGCGTTGGAGCGCACCTCGTCGTAGGACGTGAACTCTTTCACCGCACGGTTTCGGTCCCGGTACCGCTGCGCGAGAATGCCGTCGGAGGCCGTGAGGTGCACGTGCGTTGTACGGAGGCCGAACGCTCTCCGGATGGCGTCGACCTGAGCCTCGATGCGCACCGCGTCCACGACCACCGTCACGTTCTCCCCAAGCTGCGAAACCGATCTGGTCAGCGCCTCGGCGACCCACAGCCCCCTAGTCTCGCGATCCAGCCGCTCTCCGGCCTCCTGGAGCGCTCCCCGCTCCGCCGCGGTCCCAGCCATCGCGTGGATGAGATCGCGGGTCTTAAGCCGCTTGAACCGGTATCGGTTCACCAGCGCATCGCCGAGCGTCGTCTTGCCGGACGCTACAGGCCCCGAGAGAAGGATGACTCGATTCACCATCGTACACCTCCGAAAGACGAAACGCTTGCGGGATTCATTGAGTATCACCCCTTGAGGGCGCTCTCTGGCCTCGACCGGCAGGTAATGAGCTCCGTGTCTCAACGGCACCTGCGGAGCACATCCACCACCCGATCGACATGGATCCCTTCGTTGCGGAAGAAGCGGTCCTTGGTTCCTGGATCGAGGAGCCATCCGCCGCTGTGATGCAGCGCGACGAGCTCCCAGTGCTTGTTGAACACCGGCGAGCCGGATGAGCCGGGCAGCGTGTCGGTCAGGTACTGCACGCGGCCCTCGCCCACGTAAACAACTAGGTTGTGGAAGAACGAGAGCTGCTTTTGATCGCCGCCGGGGTGCTGGATGATGTTGACCCGTTCACCGAGTTCGACCCGGGCCGACTGGAGAGCGATCGTCCCCCAGCGTGCGGAGGGCTCGCCCGCGACCTTGACGATCGTGCAGTCGTCGTCGCTGGAGGTAACGAAGAAGGCGTCGGGGTCGAAGCACAGCTCCTCCGGTTCCGCGTCACGACCCTCGACCGTCTTCTGGTAGTTGAACTGCGCGGTCGCGCCGGCAGCAGCGTCTCGGTCACCGAGAACGTGGTGATTGGTGACCAGGAGGTCACCGGGGATGAGAAAGCCCGTTCCGAGCGAGCCGTCGGAGACCTGGATGCGCGCGACCGCCTGAGCGCGGCGAATGCCGATCTCGAGGTAGCTCACGGGGACGAGCGAGCTCTGGGTGCCGAGGATCTTCTCAAGCGGCGGACCGCCGCTACCCCGCCACGGGAGCGAGGTGATGCTCGGCCCTTCGGCGTAGCGCACCGCGGCGCCGTCGCGCAAGCGCCTGAGGATCTCGTCCTCGGGGTACTCCTCGATGGCGCGGTCGAGCACCGCGTAGACCCACCGCGCGCCTCGCTTCTGCGCCTCGTCGAGGACGCTGTGCCAGGTGAGGTCCGCTCGGTTATGGAAGGCGATGCGGGTCGCGTCGAGCTTGATGTCAGAGAGGAACCGGCGCACCTCGGCGTCGGACGGGTATTTCCACGAAAGAGCCTCTCGCAAGGTGCGTATCGCTTCGGGGGAAAGAGCCTGGTTCATGATCTCCTCGTTCTGTGGTGGAACACGCCGGCGTTGTCGCCGCGTGCAGACCGCGACGTGGGTCTCTCAGCGAGCGAGCTTCTGTGCGAGCTCTAGGAGATCGTCGTCGTCGGTGTATTCTGTCAGCGCGCAACGTACGATATCTGCGAGACGATGCTGCTTTCTTACCTCCTCGAGGATGGCGTCCCAGATGTCGATGATGCTCCCGGAGATCTTGACCAGCTGCAGGCTGATTCCCGCCTCCCTGGCGATGCGCCGCGCGGTGTGCTCGGTGTCATAGAGCACAGCGAGCCTTTTTCGGAGGCGGAATCTGTCGCTGTCGGACAGCGTGGGTCGCCGCCTCGCGTTCGTCTTGGCGCGGGGGTCGACACCGGCCAAGCCGTCGACGATCATCCAGAGATTGCCTTCTTCGTCCCCGGCGCAGAGCAACCCGGAGCACGCTGCGACGCACCGGAACCACGAGGTCCCGACCAGGGTTCCCAGAGGTCGCCCCGTGTCCAGGCTGAAGGCCCGCACCGTCTCGTCCTCGGATGCCGTGAACACGCGCGCGCCGTCGGGCGAGACGGCGCAGCCGAACACGCGCCGGGTGTGACCGGGGATTTGGCGGACATACCCAAAGCTCGGCAGTTCGCGCACCTCGATCTGGCCATCGGCGCGGGCGAGCACCGCGCGCCTGCCGTCCGGCGTTATCGCTCCGGCGAGGAGCCCGCCCGTGAGGCGGACAGACGAGGGGGCACGTGAGGCGTCGGCGAGGTGCCAGAGCTTCACCGCGCCGTCTCGAGAGAACGACATCAGCCGCTTCCCGTCGGGGGTCAGCGCGATACCGCTGATCTGCCCGTCGTGCGCGCCTATCTGCGAGGGCTGGTCGAGCGTCGCCTCGGAGCGGATCCAGATCGCGCCGTCGCGGGAGGCGGTGATCATCCGTCCGTCCGGCAGGAATGCACAGCCACTCACCAGCTTCTGGTGCGGTTTGGCGGTCTCCACGCGCACCTCGGCGCGCTCGAGATCCAGGTGGAATAGCAGCACGCCGCCGTCCCGCGCGCCGGCGAGCACGCGGCGCCCATCGGGAGAAATAGCGCAGGCAGTCACCAGGTCGGCGTGCCCCGTCAGCGTGGCGCGGCACACGCCGGTCGCGGTGTCCCAGAGCTTGAGCAGCCGGTCCTCCGATGCCGAGACCGCGAGCCGGCCATCGAGGGTCACCGCGGCCGCGGTGACCGGCGCGGCGTGCCCGTCCTGGGCCATGAGGCTCTCCGGACCTCCGAGCTCCCACAGCCTGGCCGAGCGATCATGCGACGCGGAGAGTATCCTGCGGCCATCCGACGTCGCGGCGCACGCGGACACCGCATTCGCGTGCGCCGCGAGGCGCAGGATGCGTCGCTCAGCGGCGAGATCCCAGACGGCGATCGCGCCGTCTGCCATCCCGCAGAGCAGGTGGCCACCCCATGGGAGGATCGCGAGCGCGTCCACGCGGCCCTGTCCCGCACCGACGCGCTGGAGGCATTGGCCGACCGCGAGATCCCAGCGCGAGAGTGTGCCGTCCCCGCTCGCGGCGAGCACCTGCTCGCCGCCCGGCATGAGGGCAAGCGCGGTGATCCAACCCTGCTCCGAGGCTGCCGGCGAGGGCGAGCGCGCCGCACCCGTCGAGGAGAGCTCAAACAGGCACTCTCGGGACGCGAGGTCCCAGACGCGCACCGAGGCGTCTCGCGAGCCGGAGATGAGCTGACCCGCGGGGGTCGTGATGCACACCGTCACGTAATCGCTGTGACCCTCTAGCGTGCCGATGATCTGGAGCGAGCCTCTGTCCCAGAGCGTAAGGGCGCCGTTGTCCGAGCCGACCACGAGCGTCCGGCCGTCGTGGCTGATCGCGCAGGCGGTGGCCCAGCGACCGCAGTTGTCGAGCACGCCGATGCAGTGGCCTGTCGCGAGGTCCCAGAGCCGCGCCGTCGTGTCGACGGACGTCGACAGCGCGAGCTTGCCGTCCGGCGTGAGCGCGCAGCCCGTGAGCTCGTCGCTATGTCCTTGCATCTTCGCGAGCACCTCGCCGGAGACGAGCGCCCAGTAGCGCAGCACGCGATCGGCCGAGGCCGACAGGGCGCAGCGGCCGTCCGGGCTCACGACGCAAGCGACAATCGCCTTCGTCGGCTCGCAGAACGTGCGCAGCGGCGTCGGTCCGAGGCGCACCCCGTGCAAAAGGCGCAGCGGGGGCAGGTCCTCTCCGAAGTGGAGCATGCGCGCGATCTCCTCGGAGGGCCATCCGGCGCAGCGCAGGCGGTTGTAGAGCAGCGAGGGAAGCAGCCCCTGATCGCGGTAGGCGGACAACCGGGTCGCCTCCGCGCGCACCGCGGCGAGTACGGCTGTGAGATCGAAGGTCGCGCTGCCTTCCGAGGCGCCGATGACCGCCTCCAGATCCCGCTCGATGGAGGTGACATCGAGCTCGCGGCACTTCGCGTCCAGATAGCCGACATCGACGCACAGGTGCTGCGCCCCGTCCACGTCGCCCGCCTCGATTCGGTGCATCACCGCATGCCGGAGGGCGTAGCGCCGTCCGGCCGGATCTCCCTCGTCGGGTGGCCACGCCGCGAGCCGTCCAAGCAGGTGTAGGTGATGATTACGAATCACCCGTTCTCCGAGCTCGTTGACGAAGACCTCGCGTACGTGCTCGTGACGCAGCCGATAGCCGAACTGGCTGTTGTCGTGCCAGTGCGCCGGCTCCTTGCGCAGCAGGTGGAACGTGGCGCGCAGGAACTCGTCGCCGGCGGCGGTCATCGGATCGCTGCCGAGCAGCTCACCGAAGACGTGCGGCGGGAGCGCCTCGCGCGCGGCGCAGGCAAGGCCCAGGCCCTTGAGGATCAGCCCGCGTCGCGCTTCGTCCATGTCGCGGAGCTCGTCGAAGATCTGGCGGAGAAAGGGGGTGAGCCCCTGCGAGATGCGCGCGGCTGTGCGTTGCGCCGGCGGCTGGCCTGCGAGCCAGTCGCAGATCCCGCTCGCGTACAGCATGTTTCCTCGCGCGCTGCGCACGATCACGTCGATGAGCGAGGCGTCGAACGGCGCGGGGAGCGAGCGCGAGCGCTGCTCGCAGATGGCGCGGCATGCGGCCTCGTTGAAGGGCGCCCACTCCTCGTCGTCGAGGTCGAGCGTGCGCGCGTGTTCGACGACGCCGGGCCACTCGTGCCTTCGATACATCGGCCGCGAGGCGCCGAGGAGCACGACACCCTTCGGCGGCACGCGCGGCAAGAAGGGCGGCAAGAGGCTCTTGCCGTTTCGGTCCTTCGCCGCCTCGTCGAGCCCGTCGATGACGACGACGAGCTTGTCCCCGCGAGGCACGAGGTGGCGCTTCGAGACGCGCCGCAAGAGCTCGCCGAGCCTAGCCTCCACGGGCTGCTCGGCATCCGTCAGCTCCGGGTGGATCCGCTCGACCTGCGCGCAGAGGTTGTGCGCCACCGCGTCGGGTCGATCCCAGTCGTCGTGATCACGACGGATGAAATGGTGCGGCGTCTGCGGAGGCAACAGGTCCAGGAGGCGACTGATGATGGCGCTCTTGCCGGCGCCGGCGCTCCCCAGGAAGAGCACCCACCCGCCACGCGGCGCGCTGTCCTCGATCAGCCAGAGAAGCCTCTCGACCACGTTGTCGCGCCCGAGCAGCTCGCCATGCCTGGATCGTTCTTCTTCGAAATCGTTGATTGCGCCGCTCACTGTGTCACTCCTCGCGCCAATCGACACCGATGAATCCAACGGTATAACTGTGCACCTCGCGCTCGCCCGCACCGGCTCAGCGGGCGGCATCGCGCGGCCGGCGCCTCGCGAGCTTTAGGATCTCGCTCTCTGGCACTTGCTCGGCGCGGAGCAGCGGAACATCCCTCTTGAAGGCGGTCACCCGTCCGTCCTGGAGCAGATGAAACTCGCCCGCTTCCTGGCCGGGGATGCGGGCGCTGACGTCGACCCGAGCGTCGCTCAGGAGCGGCTTCATCTTGTCGAGCGCCGTCTGCTGGGTCACCCGACCAACGAACCAGCTCCGGAGGTTGTCACGACACCTGTAGTCGAGGTCGCCCGGGCTCTGGGTCGCGAGCAGGACGCCAAGGCCCCCGGAGCGCGCGCGGCGCAGGAGGTTCTCCATGGGCGCCTTGGTTGCCGGCTGCGACTGTGCCGGCAGGTACATGTCGGCCTCGTCGAGCAACACTACGGCGCGCAGGTGGGGCGACGGCGCGCGGCTCACCCAGCGGCTCAGCGCGAGCAGGAGCTGCGCGACCCAGAAGAGGACACGCGCGCTGTCGCCCAGGAACTTCGTGCTGACGATGCTGAGCCGCGTCTTCCCAGGCTGCGCGTGAGGGCCGAGGCCGAGGAGCAGCTCGACATCGAGCGCCTCGCCGTCCATCGACAGCAGGTCCGCAGTGTTCAGCTTGAGCACCTCAAGGTCGTGCACTAGGTCCTTGAACAGCCGTGTGTCGAGCCGCCCGAGGGTAGCGACGAGGGCTGGATCCTCGTTCGCGATGAGCTCGATCAACGACGCGACGTCAAGCTTGCGCGAGGCGCCGTGCGCCGCGAAGAGCTGGAAGGCCTGGACGAGGACGGTACGGAGGCCCTTGTCCTTGCGCGTCTGCTTGTAGCCGAGCATGTCGCCGAGGGCGTGCGCCGCATAGCCGGCGGCCTGATCGCGCTCTAGATCCGGGAGCGCCTCGATTCCGCTCGGCATCAGCGAGAGCCCGAGCTGGCGGCCGCCGGGGTGGCCCGGCGTGAAGAGGGCGATGTCGAGCCGCTCCGCGAGCGCCCGCCGCCGCGCTTCGAGCGCCGCCTCCGGGGGCGCGCGGGTGAAGAGCGTCTGGCGCGCATAGCCGCAGAGATCGCCCTTGCGGTCGATGAGGATGGCGGGAACGCCGTGGAGCAGGAGCTGCTCGATCAGGTTCAGCGCCAGCGTGGTCTTGCCGCTCCCGGTGCTGCCAAGGAACGCGGCGTGCGCCGTGAGCTGCCCAGCGTCGAGCGTGATTTTGTGGGAGACGAGCTCCCCCGTCGTGCCGAGCGCGAGGGAGAGGGCCTCCCGCGGCGCCGCTCCGTCGACGTTGCCTGGCGTCGCACCGTCGGGACCGGCGGCCGGGGGCGGTGCGCCCGGGCTCGCAGGTGATGTATCGAAGGGCGATGGCGCGGCTCCCCGCGACCGAGGCGCCGGGGCGGACGGTGGGAGCTCCTGCTCGAAGCGGTCGAGGTGGTCGAGATCCAGCACGTGGATGAGCGGCAAGAGACGCGAGATGTGGTTTTCTTCCCTGAGCCAATCGCAGAAATGCTCGCGTCGCGCGTGGGTCTCGTGGAACCTGTGGAACGCGGCCAACGTGCGTTGATCGCTCTCCTCGAAGACCGCCTTGCGGCCGCCGTTCTTGAGGATCTCGGCGAGCGCCGAGTGCACCTGCGTGTTTGGATTGCGCGGGAACTCGCCGCAGCGGAGCAGCGCGAGGGTCCGGCGCCCGGCTCGCCTGCGCGCATCCTCGAACTGGGCTCGAAGCCCGCCGCCCTGGGGTGCCCGGTTGCAGACCACGACGAGGATCTCCTCGACGACGCGAGTCGCTCCGCCCGGGCTCGGGATCCGGATGTCGATCTCGATCGCCTCGTCGCGTGGACGGGCATCAAAGCGAATGCCACTCCCGATCTCCTCGGCGCACTGGTTCACGGCCCAGGCGAAGAGGGCGGCGATCTCGGCATCGTCCTCGGACGGGTCGTCCTCGAACTGCGCCAGGAAGTCGTTCCACTCCTGCTCGATCTTCTCCTTGGCCGCGCGGACGTCTTGATCCGCGGGGGTCCGGGGCCGTGTGCTGGGAGGAGCGCTCGTGCCCCACTGCGCCACGATCCGGCCGGCGTCGATGCACGCATCCCGGAAGATCTGGCATTCGTTGAGCGCCGCGCGGACGCTCATCCCCGAGAGCTGCTCCACGAACTCTCGGGGCATGGGGTAGAGGGGATCAACCGCGCCGTCCGCCGGCGCATGCCCCGCCGTCTCGTAGAGGTAGGCGAGCCGCTTCTGGATGATTGGCGCGATCTCCTCTTTGCGGCGCTCCGCGACCAGGTGGACCGGCGCGGGGTCGCGCTCAACGCGATCGAGCGTCGACCGGGTGAGGCGAGCGCGCATCGTCTCGTAGTAGTCCTTGAGGCAGGCGATCACGATGATGGACGAGGGCACCTGATCGGCGACCGCGCAGAGCGAGGACATCACCCGCCGGAACAGGGACTCGGCGTCGTTGACGCGGTACGAGTCCTCGAACTGGTCGACGCAGAGGACCAGAGCGCGGGAGTCGCACGCCCACATTAGGCGTCCGAGCTGCTCGACGAGGTGCTGCGCGTCCTCCTCTTCGCGCTTAGGCGATAGACCCCCGAGCAGCTTCTGCTCGCGCTCCGAGAGCACCTCGCAACGCATGTATTTCACGACCCGCTTCTTTAGCGCCGGATCTTGCCGCTGCAGATAGAGTAGGGCGCGGATGAGATCCAGGTCGAGGTCGGCGTAGCGGGGGTGCCTGATGAGCCTGTCGGCGGCGCGCTCCACGAGATCGACGACCTCGTCCGCGTCCAGGTCCTCGCGCTCGTTCAAGGAGCGGATGGACTCCGGATCTCCACACCTCGCCGCGACCGCGTTGGAGAGCCGGAGCAGCCCCGATCCGGTTCCCAGCGCCTCGTAGTAGGTCTGATCGAGCGAGTCGACGAGGTTGCTCACCAGGTAACGGCTGTAGCTCGTGACCGATGTGGTCATTTGCATGTACCCGACGAAGCCGAGCCCGTTGAGGTGAACGTGGTTGCGGAAAGCGCGTACGAGGTGCGTCTTTCCGCTGCCGGACTCGCCGAGGAGCAGGAGGATCCGGCCCGCATCGAGGCCCGGCGGGGTCGTCACCTGGGTGAGCAGCCGCTGGAAGGCCGTGCGAGCCTCCTCATGCACGGAATCGACGTCGAACGGATCCTCGCGCCAGATCTGCCCGCGGTGCTCCACGGAGTGGAACACGTCTTTCTTCGCTGTCGACAGGAACACGTCGAGCAGGGCGTCCTGCTTCGTCATGGTGCACCCCTTCTCCCTCTTGCTCCTCGACGCCGGCGGCGCGCACACTGCGCGCGGACGTCGCCGGCGCTTCCCACGTCAGATGCGCACGAAATGGAACGTCGTGCTGAGATACCGGGTCTCCGAGGCGTCGACGTCGGCGGGGTCCATCGCCTCGACCAGGTCGGCGCGGTTGAGCGCCAGGAGCCCACGGCGATGCGCGGAGACCAGCCGGGCCTTGAACGTGTCCGCGTCGCCGATCGCGACGCCGTCCTCGGCGAGGCGCCGGACGACGTGCGAGATGAAGACCTTGTTGTCCCCGAACCGCCCGCTCTTTGACGCCCGCGCCGCCTCAAGCACGCGCGCGGCGAAGGCTGGCTCGTCCGCAGGCAGGGGGGCTGTCTGCGGAGCGAGCAGGCCGCGCGCTCCCGTGCCGAGGGCCGACGCCTTTCTCACGAGCAGGTCGATCGCCTGTTTCAGCGTCCCCTGGGGAGGCGCATCGGCTTGACGGCTCAGCAGCACCCGCATGACCGCCTCCACGGTGAAAGGATCTGCCGTCGTGACGCCGATGGCGCTCCAGGCGACCGCGCCGAGCACGCGCGGCAGCGATGGGACCTGGCCAAGGTTGAGGTGGAAGGCGCCGACGAGGAGCGTCGCGATGCGCGCGGCCTCTGCCGGAGGCACGTCGACGGCAAGCTCCCTCGGGCCCTTGACCGCGGATAGATGCTCTTCGAATATCCGAGCCGCTATGAGATCCTTGAACTCCAGCCAGCGGACCTTCTTGTTGTGTGCCAGATGGAGGGCCGCGCGGATGGCTTTTTGCCCGTCGTGGGTGATCTGATACGAAGCCCTCCTTGCACGCACGGCGAGACCGATTTGCACGAAGCCGATGAGTTCGTTTTCGATGAGTCGGGTCGGGTCGCTTTGACCTTCCCTCCGCCTGAAAAGAAAACTCAGCGTCTTCGCTATCTGGCGCGGGGTGAAACCCTCGGTTTTGAAGAAGAGCCGGCCGAGGACGTAGGTGCCCAGGCCGGAGAGGGTGACCTGTTCGCTGGAGCTCATCGGCCTACCTCCATCGCCCTCGCGGAGGGTCTCGCGACGCGGCGGTCCACGCGCTCGCGGATCAGCTCCCACGCGTCGGTCGGCTCGAAGTGATAGCGCACCTGCTTCGGCTCGGCGGCACCCGTGAAGCGACTGCGCAGGACCTCCAAGAGCGCCAGCGCGTCGGAGCGCTTCTGGTCCACCCGGCCATCGCGCAGGAACTCCCGCAGGGCCGCGGTCTGCTCGCGCGGCACGCCCTCCTCCTCGGGGCGCCGCAGGAGGATCGGATAGCACCGGTCCGGATAGAACAGCCGCTTGGCCAACGCCTCCAGCCGCTCGCGAGTCGCGCCCGGGATCACGCCGGCTCGCTCGGCGGCGCGCAAGGTGGCGCGGATGTTCACCAGCGCCTCGCTCAGTGGGCGATAACCGTCCTCGGCGGACGCATGGGCCACGGCGACCTCGTCGTCGGCGTCGAGGTCACCGCGCGCGTACCCCTCGTAGATGGCGCCCACGCCGTCCATGCCGAAGAGCGAGAGCTCGGCGGCGCGCAGCGCCCCCATGCTCGACGCGCCGAGGACGTGGATCCCCTGCGCCATCGCCCAGAGGATCTCCTTGTGGGACACGGACGGGACGCGCTCGAAGTAACCGTCGATGAGGCCGATGGCGACGGGTCGCTCCAGCGCCGCGCGGTAGATGTCGCCCTGGGCTGCGGGCGGCAGGAAGATGGCGTCGATATGCTGCTGGCCCTCCGCAGCCGGGAGGGTGGGACCTGTGAAGATGCAAAGGTTCATGATCTGCGCTCCGAAAGGCGCCGCTGCGCGCGCGCGCCGGGGATGTAACCGGGTACGTCGTCGAGCGACTCGAGGCCCGGGATGACCACGCGCACCACCGGGATCTCGAGCTCGGGCCGGGTGAGGTCGACAGCGACGATCTGATGAAGCCCCGCCGTGCGCAGGCGCTCGATCTCCCAGGCGACGTCGTCGTCGAGGGTTTCGCCCGCATGATCGGGCGCGTCGTCGAAGCTGCGCTGGGGCGGCTCGCCCGCGTGCTCCTCCAGGAAGCGGCTCGCCTCGCGAAGATCGTCGTCGGGCCCATTGCCGCGGGCTCGGACGTCGTCGCGCACGCCGGTGACGACGGTGAGCCGGCTCTGTGCAGCCTCGGTGATGGCGCGCAGGAGCGCGACACCGCGGGAGGGATGGCAACCGAAGCCGACCATCGGCGCGATGGGCCGGTGCATGTTGGGCGCGCGGTCGACGAGCGTGCAGCAGAAGGCCGGGACGCCGATATCGGATGTGATCTCCCACAGGAACGGGACAACGCCGGCGCGTTCCACCTGCTCCAGGAGCGCGCGGCATCCCGGGTCGTCTACCGTGGACGGGTCGACCCGCGAGCGGCGCCGCTGTTCCCGGCCCGAGAGCCTCCAGAGCGTAGCGGCATCCCTTTCGATGAGCTCGCAGATGGCGTGACTCACGGCCTCGACCGGGTGGTTACCGGAGGCGAGCCCGTTCGAGCTCATCACGAAGGCTCCGCTCGCGGCGAGCAACGGCAGCGCGTAGTCCGTGTGGACGACCTCGAACGGCACCCAGGTGGGCGCGCCCGTCACGAGATCCAGGCCAGCCACCCAGAAGAGGCGGAGATGATCATGGAAGTCGACGACGGACAGGCGCGGCAGATTGTGGACGTCGACGAGGCGGTGGCGGTGCCGGAGCTCGCTTACGGTGCCGAGCTTGAGCGGGAGCTGGATGTGCTCGGCGTGCCATTGCTCGATGGACTCCATCACACCCGAGGCGCGCGCGGCGGCCAGGGTCGAGCCCTTGCCTTGCGAGACCGCGATCGAGCGAGCGTTCGGTCGGGTGACCATGACCACCGGCACACCCAGCGTGTCGAGGCCGGTGACGTCGGCGATGCGGGTGATACCCATCGCGGGCAGGAGGGGACGGACCCGCTCTACCGTCTCATCGGGAGAGACGAGGCGGTGGGTGCCCGCGAGATATCGCTTGGGCGCCGGCGGCGGAGGGCCCGATCGCTGCTCGGCGGGGCCGGGGTTCGTGGAGGTGGCCATGGACATCCTCGCTCTTCGCTCAGCGCTTGAAGCGCGACAGGTTGAGGACGTAGCAGTTGATCCCGACGGGGACGGCTGTAGGCTGCGCGAAGTCCGGGGGCAACCGCTCGTCCGTGGGATCGGGGCTCATGGAGAGGAAGTTCTTACGGTGCAGGCTTTCGAGCAGGAGCAAGACTTCCTTGGTCGTCTCGACGAACCCGGGTCTCAGGGAGGGATTCAGGACGAAGCGTCCCCACGACTGGCAGTGGACGACGTAGTAGTCGCCTTCGCGGGTTTCGAAGGTTTCGCCGTTCTCTGCGCGGATCGTGCCGTTCTTGGCGCAGATGACCAGATCGTAATCGGCGAGCCCCCGCGCGCTGCCGACCTTCGCGCGCGTCCCCTGGACGACGAGATCGTCGCATGCCATCTCAGGAAGGTTCTTGATGTTCCTCTCGTAAATGACATAGACACCGACCTCGCCCTGGAGGAACTGCACGAATGCTCCAGGCTTGCCGGTCTCTTTGAGGGAGGCGATCTTGTCGCGGATCTCGGGCGGGATATCGCGCTCGGCCCACCGGTTCTCTGCGCTCGCCCACGCGCCGGACTCCAGTTGGTAAACGGGGGTCGACTCGCGATTGATGGTGAAGACAATGCCTCTTCGATCGTTGATGCACGGGATCTCGTTGGACATGGCTCGGCTCCGTTCTCGTTTCGTTATTGCAATTTCACACGCAGCGCGCGCGGACCGGGCGCGGACGGGGGCCGCGCGGCGGGCCTCGGCGCGCCGTCAAGAAGACCGGTTGAGTCGAGGGTCAGCTCACGCGTAGCCGCCGTGGCGGGCGTCGTGGAGCGCCAGCGCGAGCGGTCGGCGAGCGCGGGACTCGCAGCCTGCTGCGAAAGCGCGAGCTGCCGTCGTGAGCAGCTTGGTGAGCTGCCTCGGCAAGCGCTGCTGCCGCGAGTCGAGCACCGCATGTACCTGCGCGATGGCGCCCTCCAGGCGACCATGCGCGAATTCCACCGAGCACAGCGGCAACCTGGCCAACCACTGGAAGGGGTAGACCAGGGGGAGCGGCTCCCAGCAGGCGAGCGCTTCCTGGCCTGCCTCCTCGGCCCGCGCGAGGTCGCCGCGCTGGAGCGCGCACCACGCGAGGTTGCCCAGGGCGGCTCCGGCGTACTCGTGCACGTTCTCAGCCCTGGCCAGCCTCAAGGCTCGCTTGGCCAGGTCCTCGGCACCTTCGACGAAGCTCCGCTTGCGCTGGATAACCGTGAGATAAGTCAGGCAGCGCGTCATGACCTCGAGGTCGCCGCTCCGCTCCGCGATCGGGAGCGCGTCACGCATCTCCGCTTCGGCTTCGTCGGGGTCGCCGTACAGCATGCGGATGATCGCGAGGCTGCAGCGAGCGGCGAGTGCCCAGTGGCCTTCGGGCGGAGCGCCCGCAGCCTGGTACGCCGCGACGCACTCGTCGGCGTATCGCAGCGTCTCGGCGGAAGCGACGAACCGATCTCGCTGGATGCCCCGCTGCGTCAGAGCGTGTAGGTAGTGGGCGCGGTGCAGTGGTGTCCCCCTCTGCTCCAGCACGGGGCGTACGGTCTCGACGAGGGTGTCCAGCCGGACGAGATCGGCGAGCCAGTAATGCACGGAGATGCGATCCAGGTGGATCTGGATCCACTCGTTCCACCACGCCTGAGCCTCGCCCGAGGCTCGCTCGGTCGGCTCACCAAGGGCGGTCTCCGCCTGCTCGTAGCACTCGAGCGCCCTGGCGTGCTGGTGGTGCATCTCCCAGGTCTTGCCGACCTTGCGGTGGAGCCGAGCGTGGTCGATGCGGGAAATCGTCGCGCCGAGCGCCGCGCCGTAGGCATCGCGGGCCTCGGCCTGACGCCCGACGAGCCCGAGCACGTCGCCCAGCCCCTCGCGGAGCTCGGCAAGCGCTGCGGGCGCGGCGCTAGCGGTCAAGAGGGCGTCGATGGCCAGACGGTAGAAGCGGACGGCGTCGCGGTTCGCATAGACCTCGGCGGCGCGCTGCGCGGCCCGCGCGAAGTGCGCGCCGGCCTTGCCGTGGAGGCCTGCTCCCGCGAAGTGGTGCGCGAGCACCGGCGGCTCAGCGCCGCGCGCCTCGAGCGCCTCGCCGGCGCGCCGGTGCAGCGCGGCCCGCGCTCTCGGGTCGAGCCGGCTGTAGACTTTCTCGCGGAGCTTGTCGTGCACGAAGCGCAGCCGTCCCGTCTCCGTCTCCTCGAGGATTCGTCGCGCCCGGAGCTCCGCAACTGCCTCGGTGGCCGCGTCTTGCCCGCGCGGGTCCGCGAAGAGGAGCTCGTCGTCGAGCTCCTGCCCCAGTACTGCCGCCCACGCCGCGAGCTCACGCGCCTTCGCGTCGAGCAGGTCGAGCCGCCGTCCGAGCAGCTCGTCCAGCGTGCCCGGGATCTGGAGGGACCCGAGCGCCGCGGCACCGCGCCCCTTGAAAGAGAAGCTGCCACCCTGGTCCCGCTGGAGTTCCCCTGCGTCGAGGGCCGCGCGCAGGTACTCGGCGACGAAGAAGGGGTTGCCGTTCGCGTTGCGGATGAGCGCGTCGAGCACGGTCCGGGGCGGCATGCTCGGCGAGAGCATGCCCACGACCATGTCCTCGATGTCGCGAGCGGCCAGCTTGTCGAGCCGGATCGAGGTGGCCCCCGCGACGTGCGCGATATCCTCGAGCTCCGGGCGCGTCTCCTCCATCCGGTAGGTGCCGATGATCAGCACGCCACCGCGCTCGTCGGGCTCGGCTCGAGCAAACGCATCGAGCAGGGCCAGGGTGAGATCATCGGCCCATTGCAGGTCATCCAGGAGGAGGCAGAGCGGCCTCGCCGCGGCAAGCGCCCGAAGCGTCTCCCGCAACGCGGCGACGACGCGCTTCCGCGCCTGCGATGGCGGCAGGGGCGCCGGCTCCGACGTGCTCCCGAGCGCTCGCAGCTCTGGCACATAGGCCGCGAGCACCTCGCGACGCCCGCTGAAGAGCCGGTCTGCTTCGGCCTCGGATGCGCGCGCTCCATCGATCGCGGCCAAGAGCGTCGTACGCAGCGGTTGTAGCGGGGCGGCCATCGCCGCCGTCGCACCCGCCTCGCCGGCCCCAGGCGCAACGCACACGCCAGAGAACACCCGGAGCGGCAGCCCCCTCGCCGTGACGGCGCGGCTCACCTCCCGCACGAGCCGCGTCTTACCTGAGCCGCTCTCCCCGCAGACAAGCGCGATGCCGCCTCGCCGCTCAGAGGCGGCGCGCTGGACCATCACCTGCAGCTTGCAAACGGCATCGGTGCGGCCTGCGAGCACGGGCCGGTACAGGTACACGCGAGGCGGCGGGCTCTCGTCGCGCTCGGCCGCCGCGCCCAGTGCGACGAGCCTCGTGGCGACGTCGGCGGCGTACTGCACCCGATGCTGTGGATTCTTCGCCAGGAGCGCGAGGATGAGGTCGTCGAGCGCGGCGGGGAGGCCCGTGACAAGAGCCGAGGGGCGCTGAGGCGGGGCGGAGCGGTGCTGCTCGCAAAGGGACGAGGTGTCGCCAAGGAAGGGAGGTCGTCCCGTCACGCACTCGTAGAGGATGCAGCCGAGCGCGTAGAGATCGGCGCGCGCGTCGACCGGTTCCCCGTGTAGCTGCTCCGGGGCCGTGTAGGTCAACGTGCCGGCGAGCGGATCCACGTCGAGCACCTCGCGGCCGGCGCCGCCGAAGTGAACGGCGATTCCCAGGTCGACGAGGACAGGGCGTCCGTCGTCTTGGAGGACGATGTTCGCAGGCTTGAGATCGCGGTGCACCAGGCCCTCGCCATGCAGGTAGGCGAGCGGCGCGCAAAGGCGGCGGATCAGCGTGAGCATCGGGCCGAGCGGGCGCGCGTCTGCGCTCGCCGCCGGCGCGTCGGTGCGCAGGCGGGCGCTGGCCGGAACCGACCCCGGGGCTTGCACGGGAATGGTGATGGCCGCCCCCAGGCCGGCGTCCTTCGAAAAGGTAGCCGCGATGTAATCCCGGAGCGTGCCGCCCCGGAGGAGCGGCATCGCGACCCAGGGCACCCCGCCGGTGACATCCTCGTCGAGAAAGCGCACGATGCCAGGGTGGTTCAACCGGCGGAGCACCCGCGTCTCACGGCGTATCGCGGCGAGGTGGTCGGCGTCGTTCACGCCGCGCACCGTCTTGATGGCCACTTCCTCGCCTGTCAGGGCGTGTGCGGCGCGGAAGACGACGCCCATGCCGCCTCCGCCGAGGCGTTCGATGATCCGGTACGGGCCGAGCTGGCGAGGCTCGTCCGGTGCGTCGCTGGCTGTCCCCTGCTCGTCGATCATCCGAGAGCAGCAGGCTACCGCAGCTTCGACGCCGGCCTGGCGTCCTATCATCCTGGGAGACCGAGCGGCAGACGCGAGCCCCTGGAGGCGTTCCCCCTCAGGTCTCCTCTGCGGCATCGTCGTGCTGCCTTCGCTCTTCGCGCTCACGTCGCGGACACCCAGCACGTTGCGTGCCGAGCCAGGCGCGTCGCGGATCCCCGCAGAAACTCCGCATCATTGCTCATCGCCTGCGCGGCTCGCTGGCCAAGGTTCGCCACCGGCGGGCCAAGGTTCGCCACCGGCGGGCCAAGGTTCGCCACCCGCCACCTGGTCGCCAACCATGGTCTATCGCGTCGGGAGCTTGATGCCGAAAACCTTGATCTTATGCCTCAGCGTACCGCGCGGGATTCCGAGTTGCTCCGCCGCTTTCGTCACATTTCCCCCGGTCTCTTGGAGCGCAGCCTTGATGAGCTGTGCTTCCGTGCGATCCCGCTCTGATCGGAGCTTGCGGCCGGTCGCTTGTTTCTCGGCGAGATCCGGCGGCGGAACTGCCAGAGGGGCACCTTCGGCTCCCGCCGGTAGGGCCTTCGCGAGCAGACTCGGCGGCAGATCCTCCAGTTGGATTTGATCTCCCTCGGCCAACACAACGGCGTGATCGATGGCGTTGCGGAGATCGCGTACGTTCCCCGGCCAGCTGTACGCACGGAGCAGCGCCATCGCCTCCGGGGCGATGCCACGCACGCTGCGGCCGTTCTCATGGTTCGCGCGTCTCAGGAAGCGCTCCACAAACGCCTCGATCTCATCAGAGCGCTCGCGCAGAGGACGCATCTCCAGCTCGATCGTGTTCAGCCGAAAGTATAGATCCCTGCGAAACTGGCCGCCCTCGACCATCGCCTCAAGGTCGCGGTGCGTGGCCGAGATGACCCGCACGTCGATTTTCGTCTCTTGAGTCGCGCCGACCCGGCAGATGCTGCGCGTTTCGAGCGTCCGTAGCAGCGTCTTCTGCACTTCCGGGTCTAGCTCGCCGACCTCGTCGAGGAACAAGGTCCCTTCGTGAGCTGCCTCGAAATAACCCGGCTTTGGCTGATCGGCACCGGTAAAGGCCCCCTTCTCGTGACCGAAGAGCTCCCTCTCGACGATGTTGCTAGGGATAGCGCCGCAGTTTACTGCGATGAAGGGCTTGCCTGCGCGCGGACCGCGCTCATGGAGAAAGCGCGCGAGCACCTCTTTGCCCACACCGGTCTCGCCCTTGATATGTACGGGAACGCGCGCCGAGGCCACGCGCTGAGCCTTACTGAACAGCTCTCGCTGAGAGGCGCCGATGATCGGGGCGTCGAAGAGGTCGACGTCCCCCTCCGACCTTCGGCCGGTCGACGCATCAACGACGGCATGCTCCAGGGTCGCGCGGCCCGCCGCCTCGCGCGCTCGGTCGACGAGCTTCTGTGCCGAGCTTCCGGTTTTCTTGTACACGGCTAAACCGACGCGGCGAACTCCGCCTTGGCCGCCGGCGCCATAGGCGACCGCGTTCGCCACCCGAGCGGCGTCCTCCGCGCTCGCCTCGGGTAGCAGGATTAGCGCCGTATCCGGCCTGCACAGATGCACGCGATCGACAGCTCGCAGACTCGCCGAGAGCTGCATGGCCCACGACCCGGATCTGGCGCGTGCTATCTCCGCTTCGCTGGGGCGGACTGCGAGGATTGCGAAATTTCGGTTCAGGCACTGCGCACGAGCGAGCTCCGCCTCCAGTTCTCGATGGAAGGCCGCCTCGCCCAGCAGAACCGGCGTTGCGACGGGACCGAGAGCGACGACGTGAGCGCTAACGTTTCCCAGCATGGCCTCGCCGCCCGGCGTGAGCATGGCAGGCCCGTCAATCCGTTCGCGGTTCACCCAGGTGCCGTTGGTGGAGTCGAGGTCCTCGACGAGGACGTAGCCGTCGAAGAACGTGAACCGTGCATGCGGCTGAGAAATGACGGGATCGGGGATGCACAGATCCGCGGGCGCGCGCCGGCCGACGACCATTCCCGGCTGGCCAGGGTCGAGCCGCATCGCTTCGATACCGCCGCGATGAAAGAACAAGACGGAGACGCCGCGCGGCCGTGGTCGTGCGGGCGGCCCATCCCCACCGCCCGGGAGCTTCTCGGTGCTCGTGTCGTTCCGTCCGTCGTCGTGCCGCTGGTCGTCCATGGCTGTTCCCCTCGCGAAGATTAGAGGCGCAACCCGCCCGACGTCGATGCTCAAGATGCCCGCCGGGCTCCCCGCCGCGCTCGCCTCCGGCGGTGATGCTCTGCCCACCCTGTGCTCCGCTGCAACAGGAATCCTCCGCGCTGCTTCGACATGCAACCCGCGAACGGCACTCCCGCTCGGACCCGGCGGAGTGGAGGAGGCCGCAGGCTCACACGGCGGGCGACCTGCACGGATTTGCCGAGCCCGCCGGCGTCATGGCGCGACGCGTCGGTCCGCTCCTCGAGCAGATCGCTTCCCGGCAGCACCACGGCGCTGTGCGGTCCGGGACCCGGCACGTTTCCTCGATCGGAGGGCCCCGGGCGAGGAAGAAGGCGAGGGCGCCGGCGACGCTGTCGCCGGCCCCGTGGCCGGTCGCCGAGGACCCTCTCGGGCCGGCCACGCATCTACCAGCGCGAGCCTCTGAGGCACATGACGCGTTCGGGGCGCGGTCCGGTCGGCACCAGGACGCCTCTGCAGCCGTTTCGGCGGCCCTGCTGCCAAAACGGCGGCCGACGCGGCGGCCTCTCCGAGGAACTCCGCGGGCTCCTCGCGGCCGGCCAGCTCGCCGCCACACGCGCCGCCCACGCCCGCCTCGGCGCCGCCCAGGCGCTGCTCTAGCTCCCGCCACCGCCCCGCTACGGCGCCGAGGATGGCCGTCACCAGCTCGCGCCCGTCATCGGCGGCTTCGCGTCGCTACCGCCCGCCTCGGTGCCGCCCTGGCGCCGCTCCCATCCTCGGCGGCGGGAGCTCGCCACGGAGCACCTTGCCACGGCCGCGAGCGCCATCGCGGCGGCGTCAAGCTCCGCGGCGGCCGCGGGGGGCGCCCGCCGATACTCCGCCACCTGCTGGTCCGCCCGATCGATCCACGAAAGATCGCTCATCTCCGCTTCTCCTCGTCGTCTAGCGTGCGATCGAGCTCCTCAAGGCGCTCGAGCTCCGCGCGGAGCGCAGCACGAGCGCGATCACGCATCTTGTAAGCCGTCGACAGCGGGATTCCCATCGACTCTGCAATCTCTCTCATGGGTCTTTCGTCCAAGTCCCGGGCCACCAGGATCCCCGCCGCTTCGGGGTCGGCGCGAAGGAGCGTCTCCAGTAGACGGAGCCAGCTCTGCTCCGCGATCAGCTCCGCCTCGGCGTTCCGCCGAGGGTCAGGCGTCTCAAGATCGAGCGGCTCGTCCATCAGGATCTCGACAGACCGGAAGTGCTGTCTAAAGTACCTAGACACGCTGCGCGCGACAATGCGGTATAGCCAGCGGGAGAAGAGCTTCCGGCGCCTCTCTGATGCTGCTGCGCTGCTTTCTTGTCCTGGTCGGTTGAAGTCAGGATCGAATCGGGGCCAGGCAGCGGTCGCCGTCTCCAGCGCGCGCTGCATAACGTCGGCTTGGTCGTTCCGTGGCACGCCCATGCCTGCGATCCACGCCGCCACGACGGCGAGTCCCCGCTCGCCCGCCGTGCTCCGGAGCGCGTCGAGCTGAGCGGGCAGCATAGCTGGATCGCCGGACGTGGACATTCGGGAAATCGCCAGAATCACCGCCGTGAACGCGAGCAACAGTGTTGCCGAGCCGTATCCGGCGATCATGGCATCGCTCTTTCTGATCCTTGGGTCGCGTGAGCAGATGGATTACCGTAGCTCCGTGTCGTCAGAGGGCGCGCCGGCGGCCGGCGTGCGGTCGTTCCGTGTGGGTTCGATCCAAATTCGGACCGTCGCCTCCGGATCTCGCCGCTGGCCCCTAGTCGCGAGGCGCTCCACCCAGGGCCGGCTTGATAGCGGCGCCGAGTTCAGGTGCCCCGAGCGAGACTCGCGCTATGCATGTTCATGGCTGCCTACGCCTGGCAGCGTCGTGTTCAACGCAGAGCGCTCGATGTCCTCCCAATCGGCTCCTCGCGCAGGGCTAGATCCAGCCTCGTCGTGCTGTACCGGAAAGCTCGTCAGTTCGGCCGCGCGACACGCAAACTCAGCGCCCGACATTGTACGAACGGGGAGCGGCGACCGAAGCCGCGGCTGAGGAGGCGGCGGGAGCTGGACCCGTGGGCTCTTGGCAGCCAGATCAGGACAAGGCAGCACGGGCGGGGGAACATCAGTCGCGCGAGGAGGAATCGCGGTCGGACTCGTCGACGTCGGGCTTGACGTTGAGGACGCCGCCGCGCGCGCCGAGCTCTCGCGCCTGGTGATCGGCTCACCGAGCGGGATCATCACCGTATCCTCCGCGTCCGCCCGGTAGTCATCGTGCAGACGCCACAGACGTTCCCAGTACCGCGCAGGCGTGCCTGTGAAGACCTCCAGCTGCCGCGCGAGGCCGGGCGTCATCGGGTGGTCGCTGTTCAGCAGCCGCTCGAGTTCCCGTCGTTGTAGCCCGGTGCTCTCGGCCAGCTTGTGCTGCCACGAGGGTATCGTCGCGCAGAACGATTCGAGAACTCTGCCTGGCCATGGGACTGGGCGCGCGCGAACTTCTGTCATCGCCGCGATCAGGGCGTCCACATGGCAGTCGAGCAGGCGCCGGTGATGCTCCAGCTCCCGCCCTGCCTTCTCCTTCGCTTCGATGAGGGCCAGCTCCTCGTCCTCGTGCGCCTGCTCGCGTGCCTCACGGAGCCCGCGCTCGCGGCCGAGCGCTTCGCGCGCGGTCACCGCGAACCCGATCGCAACACAGGCCATCATCGCGAGAACGATCGGCGAGATGAGCCACATCGCACCCAGCACTTCCTCCACGTGTTCCTCCTCCTGGACGTGCGCCTTCTTGCCCGACGCGAGACGGATCTCGGCCTTCTGCTGTCGACGACAGCATCGGAGCTACCGCCTGTTAACCGTCAGTGAACAGCCGACGATTCAGCGAATCTGCCTGAGTAGCGCTTCGCGCTCCGCAGCGAACGGCCCGCGCGGAAATTCCCGCGCGTGGGCCTCGAGCAGCCGGCGCGCCTCGAGGTAACCGAGGGCGGTATGGGCCTCGATCGCCCTCCGGGCCTGGTTGACCAGGCTCCTCTCCCGCTCGCTGACGGGGGAGCGCACGGCGCTCCCCCGCAACGCGGCATGACGAACTGCCATCACCGGGGAAGCGGGCGTGCTATTCACTGCGACTCCAGCGCCCGCGTTGCCGACTCTCGCCGACCACGAGACCGCGTGCGCGGCGATGGCGGCGCGGACTGGTACGGTGGACGCCGTAGCGTCCTCTGCGGCGGGCGCGGCCTCAGGCGCGTTGACCGCCGTCCGTCGCAGCCACGGTGCCAGGCCAGACACAGGCGCCACGCCGGAGACGAGAGCGCCCGCCAGAACGACGAACCCACCCTGGATGAGGAGTCTCAGCCCCAGATGGCGCAGGGGGGCCACCCACGACGCGCGATCGCGAAACCCGAAGGCGAGCGGTGCCACCACGCAGGCGTCGTCGTCCCAGCCGTGGGAATGCTGCTGCGCATCCCACCGTCGCTTCTGCGCGTCCAGCTCCTCGCGCGCGCGCCGGTGCTGGGTCTTCACCGTCTGGACGCTGAGCCCGAGCTGGGCCGCGATCTCGACCAGCGGCGTCTCCTCCAGCTCGTGTCTGATGAGGATGTCCTGGTACTTGGGGTCAACCTGAGTGATCAGGCGCCGCATGAGCTCTGCCCGCTGCCGCAGGCGGAGCAGGTCTTCCGGCGTGGGATCCTCCCCTCTGAGCTCGCGCTCGTCGAAGGACGTCAGAACCTCGCCGCGGCGGCCCGCGTCGCGCACATGGTTGCGCGCCTGGTTGAGGGCAATCGTGACGCGGTACGGCGCCGAGTCCCCGCCCGGCTCGATCCGCTGAGCCGCTTCCAAGCCGCGCAGCAGCGCCTCCTGAGCGACGTCCTCTGCGTCTCGCTCCGGGACACCGCGACGGATCGCCAGGCGTCGGAAGAGGTCGAAGCCGACGGACGTGAGCGCGCGCTTGGCCACGGCGGGTAGCACACCTGAGCCGCCCTGAAGGGTTCAGGAAAATGAACGGACGGCCAACTTTGGTCGGACAATGTGTGTCATTGTGGTAGAGTTGTGCGCCCCTCCTCCAGTTCCGTCGTGGTGAAACGAACCAGCGCGTTCCGGGATTGCTCTGTTCTTTCTCGTCCATGGGGCATTTGACGGAAATCCCTGAGGGTTGACGCCGCGAGGCTGGCGTCAGTACCGTCGCCCGTATGCGGTGCGCTCCACATTCACTGTCGATCTGTTTGATGCTGGGCGCTGCCACCGGCCTTGTGAGCCCGGCCAGCGCTCAGAGCATCGCTGGGACGCCGCGACGGAGCGACGGTTCGACAGTGAAAGACCTTGTACGCTCTGGGCAAAGGGCTCGTGCAGCGGGAAGGTGGACCGAGGCATATGATGCCTACAGGGCAGCCTTGGAAGCAGCAGAGCCAGCGTCGACCACAGAGCGAGAGCGTGCGGAGATCACCGGGGAGCTCGGGCTCTGCGCGCTTGTGTTGCGCAAGTACCGCGAGGCAGCCGAGCGCCTGGCCTGGAGCCTTGAGGAGCGCGAGGCGCTTCCTGTGGCCCTCCAACTGCGTTTCGAGGAAGGACTGCGGAAGGCAACGACGCACGTTGCGACGCTGCTGCTCGCGGTCGAGCCGCCGGACGCCGAGGTGCTCGTCGATGGCAAGCCCGTAGGCAGGACCGCGCGGACCCACAAGCTGTTCTTCGAGTCCGGGCAACACATGGTGCGGGCCCGCGCGCCGGGACGCGAGGACTCTCTCCAGGTGTTCACAGCCATGCCGGGAAAGGAGCACGAGATGCTGATGCAGCTGCCGCGCTCCTCAGGTAGCAGTACCAAGGAGGTGGCTGCGGCAGCACCGAAGGAGGCCCCCAAGGCGCTGAGCTCTACGCTGGCTGTTCCGACGCAGGCCCCCAGCCCGTGGGCTTCGTGGCCGGGGGCGCTGCGTATCGCGGGGATCGCCGTCACGACGGCTACCGTGTCGGTGGGCAGCCTCCTCATGATCCGGGCCAGCAGGCTTGACGGCGATCTGAGCGAGCGGCGTGACGGGCTCAACAGCGATCCGAGGACGAACTCGTCCATGTGCTGGCAGGCGCCGCAACGCTCGGCGTGTGCTGAGCTGCTCCGGCTGCGGGACGAGCGCAATCTGTCCGGAGTCGCAGGCACGGCCCTGGTCATCATGGGGGGCGTTATCGGGGCGGCAACCGCCGCGTCCTTCTTCACGGATTTCTCCTTCCTGGGACGCACGCCGGCTCGGGAACGGATCCACGTCTCGCCCGTGGCGACAGGGCAAGGGGGCGGCGTGAGGATCGAGGGGCTGTGGTGACGGCACCGGGAGCCGCAGAGACGCATTCGCAGGAGGGCCGAAACGCGAGGACGTCGGTCTTGGCTCTCGCGCTCTGCGCGTGGAGCGCCAGCACACTGGCGGCGTGCACGTACGCCGATGTTTGCTGGGAGGTGTATGCATGCGCCCCCGATCCGGAACCGCCGCCCGGACCGTGCGAGGGGCAGCCCCAGAGCGCGCCGGCGCTCGACCAGTGCGGGGTGTTCGTCAGTGAGCAGGGCAAAGACAACAACCCCGGCACGAAGGGCGCGCCGGTCAAGACCTTGCAACACGCCGTCAGGCTCGCCGCGAGCGGGCGAGGCAACGGCGAGGCGCCGACCCGGCGCGTGTACGCTTGCGGCGGGGCGTTCGAGGAGGCGATCACGTTGCCCGCGGGCGTCGACCTCTGGGGCGCCCGTCTTTGCGACGGCGGCGATTGGTCGTATGGCGGGTCGTTTGCAGGGCCCGATGAGTTGACCACCATCGCGCCGCCGGCAGGAATCCCGCTGCGCGTCCTCGCGGCAGAGGAGGACGCCACGTCCATGATCTTCGGCGTGCGTGTCGTGGCGGCCCATGCCGCCGCGAGGGATGGGAAGTCGTCGATCGCGGTGATCTTGAGCTCCGGTGCCAGGGCCATCGTGCGATCGAGCGAGGTCCACGCTGCCAACGGCAAGGACGGGGAAGCGGGAGAAGACGCGCCCGCGGACCGCGCGCAGGACGGCGCTCTGGGCAACGACGGCGCGGACGCCTGCACGGCGGATGTCGTGATGGGGGCTTCACCGGCCGTCACCGTTTGTGGCGATGGCACCGAGTCGACGGGCGGATATGGGGGTGATGGCAGGATGGACGTGGGCGGCGATGGCACTGCAGGACAGCCAGCGCCCGCGGAGAATCCGGAAGGCAAAGGCCTTGGAGGGGCCGGCGCGGCGAGTGAGAGATGCAAGCCGGGTGAAGACGGAGCAAAGGGCGACGACGGCGGTCGTGCTGCCGGCGCGGCTGGCGTGGGGTACCTCGATGTCGACGGCTGGATCGGCGTTCGGGGCGATAACGGAAAGAAGGGTGGCATCGGCCAGGGCGGGGGCGGCGGCGGCGGCAGCAAATCGCGCGGTCCCATGGTGGCTTGTCGCGCAGGTCAACCGCAGGGCGGCGCGGCCGGCGGCTCCGGAGGCGGCGGCGGCTGCGGTGGCCTGGGAGGCAAGGGCGGCGGCTACGGCGGCGGGAGCATCGGGATCGTTGCCCTGCAGGGGAGCGTCCTGACCGTCGAGGACAGCGAGGTCGTCGCGGGCGATGGGGGCCGCGGTGGCGTCGGCGGAACGGGCCAACTGGGCGGCGCCGGGGAACATGGCGGGTTGTTCGGCAAGGGCTTGGGTGGAACCGAGATGTGGGACGCGTGCGGCGGTGGATACGGTGGCGAAGGCGGCCGTGGCGGCGATGCCGGTGGCGGCCTCGGTGGCCACTCGCTCGGGATTGCGTCGGTAGCCGCCACCGTGACCCTTGCCCTGGATGCGATCGTTACCCACGGCAGCGGCGGCGAGGGTGGGCTCGCAGGCAACGCAGCCTCGGGGGACGGCAGGGGCCAGGGAGCTTCAGGACGTGCCGATTTTTGGTATCGATTCGATGCCCCCGCCCCGGAACCGCCGCAATGAACCGCCCTGTTCCGGCGACCCACGACAGGAGACGCCCATGAGAAAGACGATCGCTGCAGCCCTCTCCCTCATGTTGTCGCCGTGGGCGATCGGCTGCGGGACTGCCCCCGGTCCAGGCGATGCTGGCGGACCGCCCTGCGATGGCGCCTCGTGCCAGGGCGATGAGCCGCCGGAAGCGGTCTGCCTGGAGCATATCGCCTCCGACATTCTCGACGACGGTTGCGGCGTGTTCGTCGCCGGGTTCTACGGGGGCGGCGACGACATGAACCCCGGAACGAAGGCGAATCCCGTGTTTACCGTTCAGCACGCCATCGACTTGGCGCGCACCCGACGAGGGCGCGTGTTCCTCTGTAACGGTAATTTTAGCGAAAACGTGCGGTTGCCTTCCGGCGTCGATCTCCTGGGAGGCTTCAACTGTCGGCACTGGGGCCGCGATGACATCAGGAAGGTATCCACGCTGGACAGCGCAAGCACGCACTACGCCGGTCCGCTGGTGTTCGTCGAGCCGGCGCGCCCGAGCGATACGGGGGCCGCGGACGGCGTATCGACGATCGCCGACATGTTCCTGGACGGGAATGGGCCGATCTCGATGCTCATCGAGTCGAGCACGGCGGTAGAGATCATCCGGAGCGAGATTCTCGCCGACTACGGACCGAGTGGCCCTGATGGCGAGGAGTGGCCCTGGCCGAACCGAGCTGCGACCGGTCCCGACGGGCTGTACGGCGGGGACGCGTGCTCCGCCGCCAACGTCGCCGGGGGTGCGGCGGTGGTGAACCCCTGCGACGGCGGCGCTCCAAGCACCGGCGGCAAGGGCGGGGATGGGCTGCCCGACGCCGCCGAGGATGGCGACACCGGCGCCCCGGTCCCGACGCCGAACCCCACGAACTCAGGGCGTGGCGGTCATGCAGACCGGGAAAACGTCGGTTGCCACAGCGGGTCTCCCGGGAGCTCTGGCGCCCTGGGCACGGTGGGGGCGGGCGGCGAGGGCATCGGGCGCATCAGCGAGACGGGGTGGGAGGGAGACACGGCAGGCGAGGGCGGCAGGGGCATGCCCGGTCAAGGTGGCGGCGGAGGCGGCGGCCGTCGCGGCGGGCTCGCCGTGTGCGGCGTGGCCTCGAAGGGCGGCGCCGGCGGCGGCTCCGGAGGCGCCGGCGGCTGCGGCGGACGAGGCGGCCGAGGGGGCGCGAACGGGCACCCGAGCATCGGGATCATCGCGCTCCACGCGAAGCTCACCGTGCGCGACAGCGTGATCACAGCGCGCGACGGGGGACCGGGTGGCGACGGGGGCCCGCCTGAGCGAGGTGGACCAGGCGGTCGAGGAGCGCCAGGGGGCGCCGTCGGGGACGGCACCTGGTCGTGTGGCGGGGGTGAGGGCGGCTTCGGCGGCGAGGGGGGGTTCGGTGGCCCGGGGCGCGGCGGCGACTCGATCGGCATCGCCTACCTCGACGAGGACCAGCTCACGCTGGAGGGGGTCACCTTCGAGATCGGACTGCCGGGCAAGGGCGGCATCAGCTGGAACCATGACGGCAGTACGACGTCGGGAGCAGACGGTATGGCCGTCGAGACACTTCGCTTCCCTGAATAGGAGCAGCGCGCATCAGGCGATGCATTGTAGTGATCTGAATTTGCGGTGAGCGGAACACGGCGATGGCGTTGTGCTCGTGACTGGCGCTGGACGTCGAAGCCCGACGTTACGCGCTTCTCTGGAGTACAACACCCGATGCTTCAGCGATGCTCTGGGCGATCGTAGGCAGGGCTTCGACGCGTTCGGCCGCGATACGAACCCATAAGCCCTGGCCTTCCAGCTGATTCAGCACGAGAACGGTACCAGACCTCTCCCCGCAAAACGTAATCTTGTCGGAGAACCATTCCGGTGCGAATCCGAGTCGAATCGCTGCCGCACGCGCCGAGTTGAACACAGGTGCGCGATCCGAGGTGGCGTAGAACGCAGAGTGGGCAAGCTGGTTGGGGCGATATTGCATATATATTTGCTGATGGAGCAGCTTCTCAAATGATTCGGACCAAAGGCGAAGCTTCTCTCCGTCTGCGCCGTCAAAAACGTGCCCCTGGGCCTCGTGTTCGAGGTACAGCTGCTGCACGGCAACGCCGCCCACGCCAATCACAACACAATCGCTAGGGACTTCATCTTCGCCTGTGGCAACGTTCTCCTCGTAGAAAGCGATGACCTCAGCAATGTCGGTGCATATCTCCGTGCTGCTGAGTGCACCGCCATCGCCGTGGCCCATGAGCGAGAGGTACTCCTTGTAGTCCTGAGGTAACACGTGCCCGGCTAGATCCTGGAGACGCTCGATTTCTTCCGTTCCGGCGCCGCGAATGCGCGATGGGAATGTGGGATCGAAGGTGCTCGCGTAGGTGACCAATTTGTCCAAGATGCCAATCTCCGGGTGAGCTCACTGCTTACTGTTCCGCTTGGTTGTCCTGCAGATCTGAGAGGACGAGCGGCGGCATGATTCCTTCGGGTGGCGGAGGGGAGGGTGCTGGCCCATTCACGATGAGGTCTTCGTTGTGCGCACAGCTGTAGCATGGGTTCATGTCGAGGCTACCAGGCTCTACCGGGTATCGGTTATTGGCAGGATCGCCCCACCACCGCACGGTCATCCCTTCGGGATTTCGCTGTAATGCCGGACTCAGCTTTGGCTCGGCGCACTCAGCCCCGCCAGGGAACCACCGTCCGTCAGGGTACCTGGCAGGCTGGAGGGGCACGTCGGCAGGGCCTGCATACTGATAATCGGGCGGCAGATTGGGCCTAATTCGGGAGTAGATTTTCTGTGTCTGGGCTTCCGTTCCCGATACAGCCACAGTCACGTTGCCGTCTCGATCCACCACTACGCCAACTGCCTTGCGCTTGCCTACGCCCGCCTGCTCCATGGCGCTGAACACCCTGTCCATCGCCGCATCGCTCCTCTCCGACGGCCCCGGATAGCCACGCCGAGGCGGCGCTGGCTGTTGGCTCAGGCGCGAGCCTAGCAGGCCGCCGATCATGCCGCCGGCGACGCTCCCGATGGTCCCGCCGATCACCTCGCCGATGCGCGCGCCGAGCTCGCCGCCGTAGTGCCGGCCGACCTCACCACCGGCCCAGCCGAGCCCCGCGCCGCCTGCAACCGAGCCGCCGAACCCTGCGAGCGCAGCGCCCAAGCCGACCGCGGCGGCGGCGCCACCGGTGGCGACGATCGCGCCACCCCACATCACGACGGTGAGCGTTGTCTTCACCCACGGCGGCACTTCGTCCGCCACCGCCATGCCCGGCGCCAGGGCCGTGTCGCCGCCGATGATCACCGTCGCGATCCCCTCGCGCAGGATCGCGCCGCACTCGATCTTCTCGGTGCTGCGCGCCAGCGGCTTGCCGTTGACGAACGTCGTCGCGCTGCCCTGCGCGACGCGCACCACGCCGTGGTCGGCGCACGTGACGATGTCGAGCCCGGCTCGCACAGCGCTGCGGCGCTCACTGCCGAAGAACGTATCGGGCGAGCCCGTGGCCACCGTCCCCTTGACGTCGCCAGGAATGAGCTCGCCGATGTACGCGCCCGCGAGCCCACCGCCCGCGCCCGCCGCCGCAATGCCCGCCCCGATGAACACCGCGGCCACGCCGCCGGTGCCGACGACGGCCACGACCGTCGCAGCCAGCGCCACGCCTGCTACGGCGCCGGTCAACAGACCTGACCACGCGCTGCTATGTGCGATCGAATCGCCGAGCCGAGCCGCTTCGAGCGCCGTCATCGCGAGCCTCGCCGTCAGCTCCGCTCAGCCTTCGGCCGCGCGCGCTCAGCGTTTCTCGCCCCGCTCGAACGCCATGGCGTCGGCCTTGACCCCCGGCGCGCCGCTGTGCTCCGCGTCCGCGCCGACACCGCCCGCGCCGGCCTTGCCCACCGCGAACGTTACGCCGTCTGTCGACGGCGCCGCGCCCACGTGCGCGATGCCGAGCGCGTGCCCGCCCAGCCCGCCGCCTCCGGTGCCGCCACGCCCGCCGGTGCCGCCCGGGCCTCCGGCGCAGCCTGGCCGTAGCCCCGCGGCGTCCTCCGGCACGCCGCCACCAGGACCACCCGCGCCTGCCGCGCCGCCGTCCTGACCAGGACCGCCAGCGCCGCCGTCTCCGCCGCTTCCCGTGGCGATCGTCACGTCCTGGAACAGGAGCGTCGCATCGAGGCTCACCAGCGCGATGCTCGACCCGCCCGCGCCGCCGCCCCTTCCGCCCGCGCCGCCGCAGCCGCCCGCACCGCCGGATCCACCGCTGGCTCCGCCTGCCGCGCCGGCCATGCACTGGCCCGTGGCGATGCCGCCCTTGGCGCCGCCACCACCGCCGCCGCCCTGCGCGGTCGTCCCGGGCGCGCCGTCGCTGCCCGCGACACCCGTGTAGCCGCCTGCTGCGATCTCACCAGCGCCACGCGCGCCGGCGCCGGGCGCGCCGTCGATGCCGTTATCACCCGCGGTGCCAGGCATGCATGCCGCGGCGACCTCGCCGGCGCCTCCGTTCATCGCGCTGCCCGGACTACCAGGGCTTCCTGCTCCGCCGCTGCTCTGGAATCCCACGCCCCCGCTACCGCCGAACGAATCGTCGCTCGGATCATCCGGCGCTCCGCACGCATTCACCGGAGCATTCGCCGGCACGACGATCTCGGCCGAGCACGCCGCGTTCCCCGCGCGCCCGTCGCCCCCTCGCTGCGCCGGCTCCGCGTGCGCCGCGCCGTCTTCCCCTGGCGCCGCGTCGCCTGCCTCCAGCGCGCAGCGCACCAGCTCCACCGCCACCCCCTCCGCCACGGCGGCGATCGACGACAGCCCGCGCTTCTCCGGATCGCTCGCGTCGATGCTCCGCGCGACGATCGCCGCATCCTCGATCCGCGCCACACCCTCGCCGCCGCGCATCACCAGCGGGATCACGCCCTCGATCGCCGTCAGCGTCGTCCTCGCGCTGTCGCTCCCTCCTCCGCTCGCTCCCGCGTAGGCCCAGCCGCCCGCGCAGTCGAGCCCGCCGTAGAGCGTCACCCCCGCCGGCATCTCCACCGCCGCCTCGACCTCGAACGTCTCGGCGCACGCATACACCCGTCCCGTCCCGTTCTCTCGTGCCCGAGCGATCGCCGCCCCCAGTGTCCTGAGCGGCGCCGCCTTCGTCCCCTCCGCGCCGTCGTCGCCGGCCGCCGCCACGAACACGCCGCACGCATCGTCGACCGGCGCTCCGCTCTCGCTCGGCACGCACCTCGACGGCATGCCGCCGCCCTCGGTCGCACCCGACGCCTCCGGCGGACAGGTCTGCGACCGCTCGCACGGCGAGCTGCATCCCCCCGCCAGGCTGCTCCCTACCACCGCCATCCCGAGCGCCGCGCTCGCCACCGCGACCTGCCAGCCCCTTGCCCTCGGCCTGCCTCGCATCGGCTTTCTCACCGCCTCCAACGCTTCACCCTGCCGCCGTTCCGACATGTCAGAAGCGCCCCGCCACGCCGACCCCTCCGCCTCCGGGCGCAAACCACGGCGCCGCCGTCACCTGCGCCTTGCCCTGGCTGTCTCCCGCGGACCTCGACCACAGCACGTACCCCGCGGTCGCAGCGATCGCCGCGCCCCCCACCACGTACCCGACCACCGCCGCGCTCGTGAACGCATCCAGCTCGTCCACCGCGTCGCCAAGCCTCGCGCACGCCGCGCTCCGGCTCTGGTAACAAGCCGACCGGTTGCCGTCTCCAACGCGCAGCGGCCCGTCGATCTCCGTTCCCTTCGCGTTCGCCGCGAGCGTGAACCCCACGCCCACGCCGAGGCCCACCACCCCGAGCGCTCCGCCGATCACCATCGGCACCACCGGCAGCCGCGCACCGCCCGCCGGCCGCTCTGGCGCCGCGCTCGCCGGCGGCTCCGGCGCTGCGCTGTCCTGTGGCTCCGCGCGCGGTGGCGTCATCGACGCGCCCAGGTTCCCGTCCGCGAGCTCCACCTCGACCGCCGCCGCGCCGCCCTTGTCAACGCGCACCTGGCGCGCCCCGAACCGGTTGCCTCGCCGCGCCGACACCGTGTGCATCCCGGGCTCCACGAACACCGGAGCCGGCAGCGGCGCGACCCCCACCACCTCGCCATCGACCAGGATCTCGGCGCCGTTCTCCAGGGTCGCGATCGATAGCTCGCCCACCTGCGCGCGCGCCGCCGCGTACAGCGCCTCGGCCGCCTTCATCTCGGCCGGCGGCGGCGGCGGTTGCTCCTTCGGCGCCTCGCGCAGGTAGTAGGCGAGGTGCTTGGCCGCTTCGCGGAAGCGCCCGAGCTTCATCTCGGCCTCGGCGAGGTTGCCCGCGATCTGCAGGCGCTTCTGCAGCGCCCACGCCGCGAGGTACGCCACGCGCGCCCGCTCGTAGTCGCCGCGCGCGTAGTGCGCGTTCCCCTCCTTGTGCAGCTCGCGCACCTTCTCGGTCATCGCCTCGTCCTGCGCGCCTCCCGGCGCCGCCAGCGCGATCGCCGGCGCAGCCGTGGCGAGCGCGCTTGCGATCGCGATCGGTGCGATGGTCTTTCGAAGCATCGTTCAGTACCTCGGCGGTCCCGCGAAGGGCCCCGGCATCGATGTCGCTGGCGCTGCCGCGGTCGTCTGTGGCGGCGGCATCCTCTGCCCTGGATCGCCGGGTGCCGCAACGGCGTTCGCACCACGCGCCGGCGTGCGGCGCGCGGCCGCTGGCGTAGCGCCGCCGCTCGGCGAGGGCGCAGCGGACGGCAGCGCAGACAGCGCCGGCGCCGCGGTCGCGCGCGTCGCGGCGCTGCTCTCGGCTGGCGCGCCGGAAGCTCCTGCCATGGGAGACGGCGCCGACGCGCTCGACGTTAGAAGCGGCGCAGCGGATGCCGGCGCGCTCGGCGGTAGAAGCGGCGCAGCGGATGCCGGCGCGCTCGACGGCAGGAGCGGCGCCCCCGGCGTCGACGTGGCGCTGGCCCCGACGGCGCCGGACGGCGCGTCGCGCGGCACGAACAGCCAGTAGATGAGCAGCGCGGGCGCGCTCACCGCGACGGCGGCGCCGGCGATCCACCCGAGGAGCCGCCATCGACTGGGCCGACTGGGCGCCTTCCGGCGCATTTCCGGGCCTGCCTCGCGGCGCGTGAGCGCCGCGCGCGCGGCGGGACCGAGCCGATCCGCAGCGTTCGGCGCCGCATTCACGCGCGAAAGCGCCCGCCGCATGTTCTCGTCCGAGGCGGCCCGATCCGCAACGCGGCGGAACGTCTCTTCGGTCGGCAGGTACTTCTTCAGATCCTCGTCGCTCATTCCGGTCGGACCTTCTCTAGAACGGGCGCTGCGGCGTCGACGCACGGCGCGGCGCTGTCGGCGCAGGGCGCGGGGTGCGGGGCGCCGGCTTGAAATACGGCTTCTCCTTCATGAGCTTCTCCTCTTCTTCCGCCCACGCATCGCTCGGCTGCGGCACCTTCACTGCGCCCGGCGTCTTTGTCGGCCTCGCGTTCGAGGCGGCGCTGCGCGGCGCCATCCCCGCATGTGTCGTGGAGGCCGGCGCCGCAGCCGGCCCAGGGCCGCGCAGCAGCGCCGGTGCAGCCGGCGGCGGGGCGGCCGGCGAGCGCGCGCTGGGGCGAGGCGCTGCGTCGAGCGCCGCCGGCCGCAGCACGGCGGGCTCCGGCGCCGCCGCCGCCGGTGGCGGCGCGGGGACGAGCACCTCGTCGACCGGCGGAGGAGCGCCGATTGGCGACGGCACGCCGGCCCGCGCAGGCGAGCCCAGCGGCAACAGCGGAGCATCCTCTGTGGCCGATGTGGTCGACGGGGAGAGCACGGCTGTGGCCGACGGGACGAGCAGGGCATCGCCGCGCGGCGCTTCGACCGCTGGCGTCCGTCGAGGGATGATCCACATGGCGGCGAGCGCGCAGGACAGCATGCTCGCACCCATCACAAGACCGATGCGACGCTTGCGCCGCATCTCGGCCGCCGTCGGGCTCGGCGCATCGCCTGGGCCGCGCATCTCCAGCGGCGAGCATTCGGCTTCCTGCGCCGTCTCGCGCGCGAGTCGCGCAGGCAGCGCGGCCGGCGTCACCTCGATCGCCGGCGCAGCGGCCTTCGACGCCCTGCTCACGGCCTCGCTCGGCGCCGCCTCGCTCGTGCCCGTCGAGGCGGTAGTTGCCACCTCGCTGGGCGCCGCAGCCCTCCTCTCCGGAGGCAGCGGTGCGGTCACCGGTGCCGGCCCCGCCACGAGCGGCGCCGCGGACCAGGTACCGGGCCGCTCGCTTGGCGCCGTCGGCGGTGTCGGCGGCGCGGACGGCATCCGCTCGGTCGTCAGCCAGCGCGGGCCCCGCGCCGCTGCTGCATCTGGCGCCGCTCCGGTCGCAGCGGCGCCCGTGCCCGCCGCGAGCCCTCCACGCCCGGGGCGCTCCGCGGAGGGTACGTCCGGCGGCAAGAACGGGAGCACCGCCCCGGGCGGCCGGTAACCCGCGTCGAGCGGCGCCGTCGCGAGGTGGACGGCCTCCGCCGCCGGGATCAGGCGCAGCGACGGGATCGAGGCGCGCACCTTCGGATCGAGCGCGACGTGGCCCTCGGCCTGCGATGGCTGCGCGGAGCAGCCGTCGAACTCCCGTGTGAGCGCGTCGAACGCCTCGTCCGCGCTGGGCCGCTCGTCCGGGGATTTCGCGAGCATGCGCGCCACGAAATCGCTCAGGCTCCTCGGGGCGCCCTCCGGGATCGCGTCGGCGAGCGGCGCCGGCACGGCGTGCACGTGGTTTGCCCAGACCTCTTGCCGCGGCGGCAGCTCGCCCGTCCTCTCGGCGAACGCATGCTTGCCGGCGAGCATCTCGTACAGGATGAGCCCCGCGGCGTAGATGTCTGCGGGCCGCCCGACGGGCCGCCGGAGCGCCTGCTCGGGCGCCATGTAGTGCACCGTCCCGAGGTCCGAGAACACGTCGCTCGACGCGAGCCCCCCGACGCGCCGCGCGAGGCCGAAGTCGACGACCTTGACCAGGCCGCTCTGCATGACGAGCACGTTCTCCGGCTTGAGGTCGCGGTGCACGATGCCCCCCTCGTGCGCCACCCGGATCGCGTCCACCACCTGGATCGCAATCGAGAGCGCGACGCGCGTGTCGAAGCGGCGCATCGCGTGGAGCATCTGGCGCAGCGAGACGCCGTCGACGTGCTCCATCGCGATGTACATGACGCCGTCGGTGGTAACCCCCGCGTCGTAGAGGCGGACGATGTTCGGGTGGTTGAGGTCAGCGAGCACGCGCGCCTCCTTGCGGTGCCCACGCAGGAAGTCGGCATCGCTCATCCGCTCGGGTCGGACGACCTTGAGCGCAACGGTCCGGTCGAGGTACTCGTCCACGGCCTCGTAGACGCGCCCCATCCCGCCCTCGGCGATGAGCTTCACCAGGCGGTACTTGTGGCAGCGGCCGCTCTCGCCGAGCCGATCGTCACGGCGATCCATCCCCAATTCCCCACGTGCTTGCAGCGCACGAGGCCCGTCCAGGTCAGCACATCACCCGCCGGGCCAGCGTGCCGCGCCATGCCCCTTGATGACCCTGCGCGTCAAGTGGATCCTGTCGGGGCCGTCTCTGCTCAGCAAGATGCCAACACGGCCTGGCGCACCCACTGCCGGGTGCCACAGCGCTTGCCCCTCCCTCTGCCGGCACTCGACACCGTCGTCTGCAAGGCGATCTTCCTGCTAGATCGAGCGGCCATGCCCCCCGGTTCCGGTGATCGCGGCTCTTCTCCTCCAGTCGCACAGGTCGCGCAGACGGAGGAGATCGAGTCGGTGAGCTCCGAGCTACTCTCCCAGGCCCCGGTGCTGCCGTGGGCGGCAGCGGAGCACGGGCCGGACAGCGCTCCGCGCGCGAGCCGCTCGACGCCAGCGCCGCCGTTCCGTTGGCCTGTCGCCTCTGGCCTCTCGGCGGCACCGATCTCAGTCATGGCGCCGCTGCCTCTGCCGCTCGCGCCCTCGACGGCGGCCGCATCGGTCTGCTTGACCGAACCGCTGCCTTCGTCGCTGCCGCCCTCAACGACGCGCGACGCCATCGTTCCGGCCGCGGACGCGAGCCCGTGGGCCAAGCGCGTCACGATGCCGGCGCTGACCGTCGGGCAGCTCGCCGGGCCGGCCGAGCGCACGGACCGCGATGCGACACCGGGCCTGTCTCTCGGCACCGAGCTCGCCGTGCCCCGGCCGCGATCGCCGTCCCCGACGCGGGCGTCCTCGCCCGCACATCCTGCCGAGCTTGTCGAGCTCCTCTGGTTCGAACCGAAGGCGCTCCCGCGCATCCGCGCCTCGTGGAGCAACGTGATCCTCGATCTCGACTTCGAGGCGCTCGATCCGCGCCATGACCTGCCGCCCGGCGATGCGGGTTCCCCCAAAGATCACCACCACGTCTCCGGCCTGCTCACCAGCGGCCCACGGATCGAACCGAGCGGTGTGCAGCAGACCATCCTCGCGTCCATCAGCGAAAAAGGCCTCTTCACCCCGCCGCTTGTGCTTGTGGAGGGCGAGCTGCGATTCCTCTTCGACGAGATCGAGGCGCTCAAGGGGACCCTCGCCGTGGTCGCCCCGCTCGCGGGCGCGGACAAGAGCCTCAAGGAGGCGGTGGACCTGGCCAGCGAGCTCCTGAGGTTGCCGTACCCCGAGGGGGCGACCGGCGCCGCCGCCACCCTGACGCAGCAGATCAGGGAGCGACTTCTTCCGCCGGGCCGTTCGCCGGCCTCGGCGCGCCTCGAGGCCCAGGTGGAGCGGCTCCTGCTCGAGCAGCGGCGGTATCAGACCCGCGCCGTGCTGGGCGACATCTGGATCCGCGCGCTGCTCGGGGCGGGCGAACAGGACGCGCTGCCGGTGTACCTGCCGAAGCGCCTCTCGCCGTGGCTGCCGATGCTGCCCAGGCTGCGCGTGCGCCTCATCGCGGAGGCGCACCTCAGGCAGGACCACGCCGAGAGCAGCCGGGTTGCCCTGAAGGCGCTCGCGCTCGGCCGGGTCGCCTTGCTGGAGGAGATCCAGGGCGGAAGGCCGTGAGCTGGCCGGCGCCCAGCCAAGCAAGGGCCTCTATCGTAGCAGCTTCCGGAGGAGACCTCGACGGGGGAGGCGGGGGAGGCGAGATGTCAGCCGTCGGGCGAGCCCGCGATCCTCACGCTCGCGAAGATGCGATCGAACACTGGGTCGAGCCGGGCGGCCTCGTCTTTCGGGATCGTCGCGGTGAAGCTCAGCACTGTCGGCCGGCGGCCTGGCACCAACACGAGCCGCTGCTCGAGCGGCCCGCTCTGACCACGCCACGCGAAACGAAGCTCCAGCCCTGGCCGGTCGCCGATCGCGCGCTCGTGCCGCGCCAGCAGCTGGAACCCTTCGAGCCGCTTGGCCAGCTCCAGGAGCTGCCGGTCGCCATATCTGCGGAAATCCTCGCCTGCCGCGAGCGCGTCGCGCGTCATCACCACGCTGGCGGCCGCGGTCTGGCCCGGCTCGGGCGGAGCCGCGAAGGCGACCACCGAGCGGTCTTCCCAGTCGCGCGGCACGTCGAAGGACACGTCGGAGTTCTCGTAGCGCGGCATGTCTCGGGCTCCCCGCTGGCGTCACGCGCCGCGCGAGGCGCGCGGCGCTCGCCTTGAAAGCACCGCGCCCGCCCCGGCGTCAAGGCACTGTCTGCGCAAGCACTGCGCTGCTGCACCACGCCACGCAAGGGCGAGGCGCGGCGAGGTGCGCCTCATCCCCGCGGCCCCTGCGCCCCGCCGTTGCCTTCGCCCTTGCCGGCCGGCGCGCTGCTGCCGGGGCCTCCCGGATCCCTGGCCTCGCCGATCGTGGCCACCGAAGGCGCCTTCGCGCCCGTGCTGTTGATGAACACGTTCGGCGTGCCGTCGATCTGCACCTCCTTGCCGGAGAGCTTGAGCACGCCTCCCGCCGAGATCTCGAGATCACCCTGCGCATCAATGAAGATGCCGGAAGGCGTGATCCGGATCGACGCGACGCCGTTCGTGATGTGGACGGTTCGATCCTTGGTGATGGTGTACCCGACGCCGCCGCCGACCGTGACGCTCTGGCTCGCGCCGGCATCGATCGGATCCGATGTCCCCATGATAGAGGTGCGGCTCTTGCCAACGGTGCTCGTCTGGTTCTCGCCGATTGCCTGGCTCCGGCTCTTCCCGATGCTCGTGCTCTGGCTGTCCCCGACGGTCACCGCGTCCCCGCCGGTCACGCTCGCCGATCGGTTCCCGAGCACGATCGAGCGCTGATCGCGCCGGAGCACCTCCGTGTAATGTTCCCTCTATTGCGCAACTCGGTCGAAGTGTGCCGTCACGGCTGCCTCCTCTGCAAGCAACCGGCGACGGCGCCGGAGGAACTCATCAAATGGCAGGGAGCCCAACAGAATCATCATCAGGTCGTGGCCCGTGATTACGAAGAAGGTGGGCTGCTTGCCGACTCGGATCGCCGCCTCCGCCTCCTGCGTGATGCCATTCATGGCAACAAACATCCCGCGCGTAAAGGAAGACTTGCCCTCAACCTTGCCTCGAAAGACGAGCAGTTCCTTCTCGCGCAATGGCTTCCGCTCCCACTTCGGTTCCAGCAGGTAGATCTCGTGGTCCAACTCGAAGGATCCATCGATCTGCTCACCGACAAGTTCGAACGGCCTTCGCGGCGCCAGATTGAAGAGGCTGAATAGGCGATTGAGCAGTCTCTCCAGCTTCAGACCAGCTTCTTGGCGGTCCGGTTGTACGAAAAGCGCCTCCAACTCGGCCTTGAGTTGGCCTAGCGCCACCAAGTGCTGTTCCCGCGCGGACGGGCGCTCAAGGACTGGCTCCGAAGTGGTCGCGGAAGCATGCCCGACGGCGCAGCCTGAAGAGAGTCTTTCAGCGATACGGCGGCAATCCTGGTACAGGCGTTTGCTCTCCTCGTCGCGACTCGGATTGCTGAACTCGCAGTACTCCAAGAGGTCTGCGAGTAGCTTGCCGACAACGCTATTGGGTTCGCGGTCCCAGAACGCACGGATGCGATTCGCCTTCGAGCCAGAGGCGTAGTTGTAGACCTCATCGTAGATGTTCTTCCGAACGCTCTGCCGAACGAACTCCTCAAGAGTTCTGTTTGAGAAATCTAGCACGTAGCCGCCGCCCATTCCGAGCAGCTTCTCAAGTTTCGTTTTCTCGATGAAAGTGAGGTCTGCCATTTGAAACGTCTCACGCATTCGGCCTGGCGCGCTGCACGTCCACCGCAGTTACCTGGCGCATTCGGTGGGGCCGCGCGCTGGTTTGATACGACGGCATTCTACGCCACTCACCCACAATCTCCGCCGCCGATCGTTCGGCTCTGCTGCGGCCGTCCGCGCAGTAAGCAGGCCGTCAGCAGCAGCCGAGAGTTAGCCACCATGCGAATGTGTCCCCTGCGCGTCGGTTTTCTTGAGTAGCTTCTCGCCGATAAGCGACAAGGCGGCGTACTCGACCCATCCAGTGCCGGAGGCCATTCCTGGCCGCCACTCGTCTTCATCCTTGAACTGCAGATACCGTCGCTCTCTTGCAATACGCAGAGCCTTCTCGGCCGTACCGTTGAGCGTATCGATATTGTAGTCGAGTTCGGCCAGCACGTTCGCGGTCGCCTCAATGATTCGCGATGTATACGCCCAATCCGTCCATGCCGCATCCGGACGAGTGATGCGCTGAATCTGGAAGATCGCTCGCGCGGTTCGAAGAAGAAGGACGCAGTCGGCGTCATTCCTTGGACAGGCTCCGAAGAGTAGGGCACCGACCCACTCCAACTCAGGAGAGCTCGGACCCGCGTAGGTGATCTCCTGTGCAAAGATCTGGCGCATGGTTTGCTCGAACGATCTTGCAAGACGTAATTGCTCCGCGCTCGCGGGTGTCATGGCGGCCAGAGGAGCGGTGGGAGCGTTCGTCGTCGGAGAGGTCACGGCAAAGAAATCAGCGCAGTCCGATTCCTGCGGAGGTGTAGGCGCCGGACTCGGCAAGGGCGGGGCGGGATCCACAAACTCAGGGGTCGGCTCGCTGGCGGCTTGACGCTCTTGCAGGTTCTTCTTTATCTGCCGCTGCGCTAGAACATCGGGCTCCCCAAACCGGGTGATCCTTGCGTGGCAATTGGAGCAAACGGCCAGCATGTGCTGAGGGTCGTGGTGGGACACGGTAGTCCACTCTATCACGTGATGAAACTCGATCGGGCCGTTCTCGCGACAAATGGCGCACTTATAGCGGGCTTCGATAAGTAACGTCCGGCGCACGGCAACTGGAGGATGGCGGCCCGGTTCTTCACTCTCGAAGACCCGTATAAAGGCGTCAAGATCCTCTTGGGCAATGTCATGGCCGTGCTGAAGAGGGACTGTACGAAGGCGGACCCGCGTCTTCGTTTTCGGGGTCTCGATGCCCTCCTCGATAGCTAGGAGGACGCGCTCCTTCGACATCCCAAGGAGTGAGGCCGCTTCGTTCAGGTTCATGGTGTCGTCTCCAAGAGCATGGACGCGTTACAACTTGGTGAACGAGCGTTCACGAGCGTTCGTTTTTCGATGGGGGGCGCCGATGGCCAACGACATGACGATGAGCTGCCGGCGAAGCCGGTCAGATCCATCGGCTTGTTGGGCAGGACTTTCACCGCTGCCCACTATTGCCCAAGCCCCAGTTCGCGGAGGAACGGTGAAGGAGTGGCCTCGCGACCACCAATCCGTTGTGCAACCTGGATGAGAACCCGCTCACGCGCCCGAGTGAACGCAACATAGAACAAGCGGCGTTCAGCTTCGTGTTCTTGAGGCGTTTTTGCGTGTTTGCTCGGCCAAATCCCGTCGTTGGCGTCCAACAGGATGACGGTTCCGAACTCCTTCCCCTTGGCGCGAAGCGCAGTCATAAGGTGCAAAGGACGCCGCCACAGTTCGACCGGCGCATTTGCGCCATCATCTTCAAATGGCGGCACGTACGCTAGCTGAGCCTTCGCTGCTTCGATATCATCAAGAAAACGCTCGTAGTCGCTCCCATACCGCGTGGCATAGTCGGAGAGATGCAGAAAGGGGGGATCGACGTAAAAGATATCATCCTCCGCCTTGCCCAAATCGGCATGCAATCCCTGGAACGTCTCCGCAAGGCTGCTAATTGCATCGGAAGCTGTCGGCGCAGAACAAAATTCTCTGATCGCGTCGGCCATCTCACGGCTCATACGGCCGTCCGAATTGTCGCCTTTCAGCGATCCACGGAACGCCTCAATGACATCTGCAGCGACAATCACCGAGGAAGCCCCTGCGGCAATCAACCTGGATTTCGCGCCCACGGGGCACGAGCGGGCCGACGGCGATGCGCGAGCGGCGATTCGCCGACGAATGCGACGTCCGTTACAATTGAACGCGCTCAGCGCGTCGCGAAGGCACACGCCCCCCTTACCCCCCACCGTGATTTCGGCTGGTTCCGGACTCAATTCAGCCGGCGGGCGAGCTGCGAGCGCTCTGGCACGTGCAGCTTCGTGCCCCGAGCCGAGCGGGCCAGCCGCCCCGGGACGAGGATCAGCGCTCGGCGCAGCCACGGTGTTCGCCAGCTTGCCAGGTGCGGAACGTGCTCCAGCACATAGCGGCGATTCAGGTTAGCGGTCAGCAATTTCAGCAGCAGCGCGGCGTGATTGGCGTTGAAGCTATGGCTCGGCACGCGACCGCATCCCCACCCATGCTTGAGATCGCCGATGAGCGGCTCGATACCCGCGCGCAGGTCATACCGCGCCGCGACGTCTTCCGGCGCGTAAGCGCCCGACCAACGCCATCGTGACCGCCCGTGCGGCGCCGGTTAGCTGTTCCCATCGCGACGAAGGAGGAAGCGATGGCGACGAGAGTGGAGTGGGCCGAGCGGGTGCAGCGATGGGAGCGGAGCGGACTGAGCGCCGAGCAGTTCGCACGGCGCGAGGGGTACAAGGCCAAGCAGCTGTACTGGTGGCGCTGGAAGCTGCGGGCTGAAGTGGCCTCCCAGCCGTCGCCTCCGTCGGTGGAGGCGCCGCGCTTTCTGCCGGTGCACGTGGTGGCCGACACATCGCCGGCGGCGGCAGAGCCGATCGAGATCGCGCTGCCCAACGGCCGGGTGGTCCGTGTTCGGCCGGGCTTCGACCCGGCCACGCTCGAGCGAGTGCTGGCGCTCGCTGCCGAGGAGGTGCCGTGCTGACGCTGCCGCCGTCGGTGCGCGTGTACGTCGCGGCCGAGCCGACCGACCTGCGGAAGAGCTTCGATGGCCTTTCGGCGCTGGTCGCGCAGTGCTTCGGAGCCGATCCGCTCTGCGGGCATCTGTTCGTGTTCAGGAATCGGCGAGGCGACCAGATCCGGATTTTGTTCTGGGATCGCACTGGGTACATGCTTGTGGCGAAGAAGCTGGCGTGCGGAAGGTTCCACTTGGCGCGCGACGTGCCGCAAGGGGCGACGCACGTCGAGGTCGAGTCCGCGGAGCTGTCGCTGATGCTCGAAGGGCTGGACCTGTCGACCGCGACACGGCGCAAGCGCTGGCGCCCGACGAGGGCCGAGACGGAGAAAACTCCGTCTGAAAACGGAACGCCTTGTTTGTCCGGCGCGCCGTGGATACATGGCGCGCCCGATGACCGAGCCGCCCGCACCGCCCGCCAAGCTACCCGTCGACATTGAGGATGTCCGGCGCAAGCTCGAGCAGCTGGCAGCCGAGGGGCGCATCGCGGACCTCATCGAGCTGGTCGTCCAGCTGCTCGTCGGGCAGCGAGACACCAACACCGCGCTGAGCGTCCGGCTGGCCAACGCGCTTCGTGAGCTGTACGGCCGCAAGAGCCAGAAGGTCAGCTCCGAGCAGCTGTCGCTCATGCTCGCGGCGCTCGGCGACGCGGAGCAGAAGGGCGGCGAGCCCGCGCCCGCTCCCTCGAACGAGGCGGCAGCGACAGAGCCGGGCGACGGCCCCGTACCGCAGCCGCCTGATCCTCCGAAGCCTCCGCGCGGCCGCGGTGGCCGCGCGCCGCTGCCCAAGGACCTGCCGCGCGAGGAGCGCGTCATCCAGGTCCCTGAGGCCGAGCGCGCCTGCGAGCAGTGCGGGGAGACGAAACAGTGCATCGGCTATCGCACCAGCGAGGTCCTCGAGTTCGTGCCGGCCCAGTTCCGGATCATCGAGGAGAAGCGCGAGAAGCTGGCCTGCCCCGCCTGCCCCGAGGAGGGCGTCGTCACCGCGGCGAGCGAGAAGGTCATGGATCGGGGCCGACCGGGACCGGGCCTGCTCGCGCACATCCTCGTGCACAAGTACCACGATTCGACGCCGCTCTACCGGCAAACGCAGCAGTACGAGCGCAGCGGCGTGTCGCTGTCGCCCTCGACCCTCGGCGACTGGGCGGCGTTCGGGGTCGACGTGCTCACCCCGGTCGCCGACCGCATCTTCGAGCGGGTGGTCGAGGCGTTCTACCTGCATGTGGACGACACGGGCCTGCGCGTGCTCGATCGCGATCATCCCAACGGGGTCAAGCGCGGGCATGTCTGGTCGTTCGCGGCCCAGGTCGATGATGGCACCAAGCTGGTTGCGTTTCGTTATGCCCCGGACTGGAGCTCGAAGCGGCCGGCCGTGATGCTCGCCGGCTTCTGCGGGTACATGCAGGGCGACGGCTACGCCGGCTATGACGCGATGGAGGACGAGGACGGCGCCCCCGTGGTGCCTGACGAGCGCCGTCTCAGCTGCGGCATGCACATCCGCGCCAAGTTCGAGAAGGCGGCGAAGAGCGGCGATGCGCGCGCCGCCATCGCGCTGTCGTACTTCAAGACGATCTACCGGGTGGAGGCCGCCTGCAAGGCCGAAGGACTGGGGCCCGATGCGCGCAAAGAGCGACGCGACGAGCAGTCGCTCGGTGCGGTCGATGAGCTGTATCGGTGGATTCGCGAGCTGCACCCGCGGCTCGTACCGAAGACACCGCTCTACGAAGCGACCCGCTACGCGCTCGGTCAAGAGGCGGCGTGGCGGCGCTGCTTCACCGACGGTCGATTCGAGATCGACAACGGTGAGGCCGAGCGAAGCCTGCGGCGTATCTCGATCGGCCGGAAGAACTACCTGTTTGCCGGCTCGGACAAGGGAGCAGAGCGCCTCGCCCGTGCGTATACCGTCTTCGGCTCCTGCCAGCTGAACGGCATCGACCCGCTGGCGTGGGCCACGGACGTCATCGGCAAGCTGCAAGCCGGCTGGCCGCTGTCGCGCCTGGACGAGCTGCTGCCCGACGCCTGGGGCAAGTCGCCGGCGACCGACGCGTGAGCCGAGGCCCCCCCCGGGGGGGGCGGCGGCTGATCGAACAGATCGCGGGGAGCGCGAGAGCCGCCGCCTGGTGCGCTGCGGCGGCGCGGTCGCGTATGGCCGCGGACGGCCGCGGCTGCGCCGGGCGCCGCTCCGCGCGGGCCTCGCCGCCTGCGAACGCGCGCGCACGGCTCGCAGCGGCGAAACGGCGGAGCGTGCTCGCGGGAGCGCGACGGCACAAGATGGCGCCTGTCGGGCGGTTACTCCGGCGCTTCGACCGGCTCGTTGGTCAGGAAGACCTGCACCGTGTAGTCGAGGCCCTCCCAGAGGTAGATCTGCTTGCCGTTGTCCCGGTCGCGTGTGCGTACGGCGATCACGCGGACCCCCTCCGGCCAACCGCTGCGCCGGAAGGGGACCTCGGTCACCTGCCTTCGAGGACGACCGTCGGCATCCCGGTCGATGGTACGCCATCCGGTGGCGTATGCGACCATGCCCACCATATCGGGGCTCATCCGCGCCTTGGTCAGGAAAAAGCATCCCTTCGCGGCGACGGCGTGCATCAAGGCGCTGCAATCCCCTGCGCCATCGATCCGCACGTAGATGGCCGCGCTCGGCACTGCGGCGCGCGCCCGGTCGATGCACTCCTCGACGAAGGGCACATCGGCTTCGCCGAAGCTCGTATCGCCCGGTCGCAGCTTGGCCCCGACGATGGCCTCGACCTCGGCGATGCGCGCCAGGATCGGATGATAGCTCGGCCGGCCGTGGTAGCGTGGGTTCGGGCCCGGAAGTGCCCCCTCTTGCATGCCGAAGAGCGGCTCCACGGTCGTATCGACGTCGATATGGAGGAACCGGTGCTTTCGGCGAGCAACGAGGGCGAGCCCGTGGTCGACGACCATGCTGTGCAGCGCTTCGAGCGCATCCTCGTCGAACCGGCACAGGTCCCGGTAGACGGTGTCGATGCTCGGGACGACCCCGCCTGCGAGATGCACGAAGAGCGGATCGACGGCGAGCGCCTCGATGCCGAAGACGCGCTCCTCACCGGCGAGCGCGCTGTCCATCAGCAGGCGCATCTGCGCGGCCATGGGGTAGATGACCGAGCGGCCCGTCTTGAGCCGGGAGAACCTGCGGCTCAGGGTCGCGTCGAGGCCGAGCTCGCGAATGAAGGCGCCGAAAGTGGCAAGCCCTGCGACTCCGGTCAGGTTCTTCTCCGTGAGCTCGACGTGAATCCTGCGAGGGTCCGGCCGCCGGATTCGCTCCTGGCGATGCCCGTCGCCTTTCCTCTTGAACCCGAGCTCGCGCCGACGCACCTTCAAGGTGCTCGGCGTGTGCCTTCGTTTGGTCATAGCAACCCGGACGAGTCGCCACGCCGAGCCTTTCTTTCAAGGCGTTCCGTTTACGACGCCGGATTTCTCACGCGTCGGATCGGCCTCGTAGGCGCGAAATCCACGTTCAGTGCTTCACGATCGTCAGAGCGCCAGTTGATCCACGCCTGCGGCAGGAGCGCCGGAACCCTGTCCTTCATGGCGGAGAAGTCGAGGCTCACTTGCGCCCTTCTTGCACCGCTGCGAGCGTGACAAGCTACGTATGTTTCAAGATATGTCTTGAGAAACTGCTTCTCCGAAGCTGTTTGACACAGGTTGTGCAATATCGTCAGGCACTCTGCCTGGGCTGCGCCGAGCGGCGTTTGCAGTACCACCGCCGGGTTCGCGTACTTGCCGAGTCTCTGCTTCGGTGCAGCCCACCGCTCCAGGTCGGTCATGCAGAAGTTCGGATACACGTCGCCCCGCAGCACGCCTACGGAATCGGTCTCGCGAAAGCTGAATGTCTGACCTTGTACGCCGAATTCGACGGCTCCAGAGGGCTTCGTGTGGAGGCCTATTGGCAGGCCGAATGTGAACAGTGAGTCGAAGGTAGACGTGGTCGGTGTCTGGGTAGTAGCTTGGAAAGGAATCAAAGGCCGCTTCGCCGACGTCACTTGCCCGTCTTCGGACAGCGTGAAACCGTCTCCATAGTCCGAGAGTATCTCGTTGATAGATTCCCGGAGCTCTCGCTGTCCAGCGGCCTTGTCGAAGTCCTTGAAGTGCCACCCACAGTCGCTCCAGCTGTGGTAGTGGCCAGTTTTTTCGTTCGGCTTCGATACTACATCGTACAGGAGTTCGATGACGCTGAACAAATCGGGCTCGGAGTAGCCCTCGCACTTCGTGAAGATGGGCCAAATGCCTCTCTTTCGTAGCTTGAGGAAGAAGAACGATTCGATGTCGCCGCCTGCGGTTCCAGGTATAAGCCCCGCGTCGACGCAGTCCTTGCCAAAGACTTCATCGAAGTAGCCCCTTTCCACGAAGCGTCTGTGTACGGGAATGAAGAGCGCGCGAAGTGTCTCCAGATCAATCCGGACGGCTTCTACATCGCCGGTCCGTGCCGAATAGTACGCCTTCTTGGTCAGGTTCGGATTGGTGGTCATCGGATGTTCGCTTCTAGGACTTCCGTGGCGGTGGCGGGCTCTCGTCTGTCGGTTCAACGTCGCAATCATCTGTGACGCACGGAGAGTCTCCGTGGTCCAGCATGTAGGCCGCGAGGTGCTGCTGCCCATCTTTGTATTCCGGCGGATGAGCCGCATCTCCAGGCAGCCTATCTCCGTGTTCCAGGAGATAGGCCGCGACCCCCCGCGACTTTTCAGTACGTGTCCGGAGATAGGCCGCCGGGGCATAGCCACGCATTCCCCTCGCTAAGTCGCCGACGCCCCAGCTGGTCGCGCCACAAGATCCGTGCCGATGGTACCGCACACCGCGCGACCGGAATCCGGTCGAAGTATCCTCCAATCGCCGCATCTTGCGCGCTCCCACTCCGGTGGTTGATTCCGGGAGTTCTGCCTCGATTGCTCCGGAGCGTCTGGCCGGGCGATCGAGCTGGCTGGGGACGGCGGCCCTGGACCCCGCGGCTCGCCACCGCCGGGTGCCCGCGCGCCCTGCGTTGTCGGTCTCATGAGCGTCCGTCGAGTTTGAGGGGGCGCATGCGCTCGGCTGGCCCGTCGATCCGCAGCAAGCGCGCGCGCTCGAGGATGCGGTCATGGCCTTCCTCGATCGCGGCGAGCTGGGCGTCATCAGGCTCCGGGTCCACGGATCGGCGTTCCTGCGCGGACGGCCGATAGATCCAATCCCACCCGTCGTGCCCCTCCTGCGCATCGTGGGGAGGTAGCGTAGCCGACGGCCAACCCGACATGTCAAGCCTTCGGAACGAGTCGATAAGGCGATTCGATCGACGCACTGTTGCGACGCGTCGTAGGCGGCGGCGACGCCGGAGGTGGCGAGGTCAGCGGAGGGCCGATGCCCTTCGGCAACGGGGCGGCATCGCCTCGCTGGCGCTTGAGGAGAGCCCCAAGCCTTAGCAACGGCCCGAGGGGGCGCCATCTTGCGCCGTCGTCGGGTGCTCCGACATGATCCGAACAGCCGTTCCGACGCGATCCGAGCGGTCGTTCCGACGGCGCCCGGGCAGATGTTCCGGTGACCGGAGCGGTCGTTCCGGCGACACCCGAGCACCGGTACCGGAGACCCCGGCAGCCGCCCCGACGACACTCGGGCGCTGCGACGGCGCAGGTGACGCGCGAGCGGGGGACGCGCGCGCTGGGTTGGCAGGGCGGAGCGATGACCGTCAATCGGCTGGTCACACGGGGGACACGGCGCGTGCACAGGCCGCGCGGTGACGGCGCACTGACGGCCGCACGCTCAGAGCTGGACGACGGCGCTCATGCGCGACCAAGCGTTCCCCGCGAGCACGGCCCTCGTCGCCGGCAATCTGCCAGAGCTCGGCGAAGTGGACGAGAGCTCGCCGACACGCGCGTTGCCCTCTCCGTGGCCGTCCCATCGCCGATGCTGCGCGCTCCACCGCGTGCCCGCCGTTCGCCGATCTTGGTGAGACCGGCTACAGCTGATCTGATGGGGGGGTCCTGGTCGGAAAACTGCTCTCGCGGCGCAACCTGGCGGGAAGAACGAGCCGGTCAAGTGAGCCGTGTTTGGCCGATCGGCGTGATGCTTGCTGCTCGCGCGCAGCGCCGCGCTGCGCCCTCTCGCATCGGACCGCGCTCTAAGCCATGGAGATCCTTCGGCTTTGCCGTTGGTGCTCCATGCCACAGAGCGGCTGGAGTGCGAGGATCTAACTTCGCGAAATGATTCGGCATCCGGAAACGAAGGCGATCGATTTACGTCGCCGTAAATAGAGGGCAGATTCGACCCGACCGCCTCCGTCAGTACGATGGTGCGGATGGACGCCCCTCCCCCGAAGCCGCAGCCGCCGCCGCTGCTCGAGCTCCTCGCTGTTGCCGCCCCGGCGACCGTTGCGCTGCTCACCCAGGACCACACCGACCACCACACGCGCGAGATGCAGATCGCCCTCGAGCGCCGTCAGCTCGAGCAGGCGCGCGCGGAGCTCGTGCGAAGGGAGCGGGCGCTCGAGCGCCGAGAGGCGGAGCTCGAGCGCGCGCGGCTGCAGGCCGAAGCCGCGCGCATCGCGCAGCACACGCCAGCCGGCAACGCGGGGCGCCACCAGCGCCGCAGGAGGCCCGCGCCGCCCGGCAGCACGACCGCCTGCGGCTACGACGACAACCACCAGTTGCGGCTGCTGTTGCCGGAATGCATCACGTATGCCTGGTGCGTTGCCTTCTACCGGGCGTCGCTTGACGTGCGCGCGGAGGTGTCGCAGGCGCGCCGGAGCCAGTACCGGCGGATCGCCCGGCTCCCGCCCTATCTGGGAGAAAAGCTCGACAAGGCTGGCGTCCCGTTCGCTGCGCTGCGCTTCGTGGCGTACGGCGCGACGCTCGTGGAGCAGGAGGAGAGGGCCCGGAAGATCCTCGCGGGCGAGCGGCCGCCGCGCCGGATGCCGCGACCTGAAGAGCCGAACGCCTCCGAGCCGAACAAGCGCCGGAGGGGACGACCCGCCTACCCCCGCGCGCGACCCAGCGAGAGGCAGAAGCCCCGAGCCGCTGAGCAGAGCAGCCCCATCGCGCAGCCCCACGGCGATGATGTCGCCGCGCGGCATGCCACCAAGCTCCGCGAGTTCGCCTCCGCGTTCGCCTACCACCTCATCACCAAGCGCGACCCCGACAGCGAACGGGCCGACGACGTCGTCGAGGGGGAGGACCCGATCTAGCGCACACTGTGGATCGTCGTGTTCGAGCATGCGCGCTGGCTACCGTTCGTCACTTCGCCGGTGACGGCGTGCTGGGCGGTCCGTCGCCAAGCGACCCGGTGCGACTGGTTTCGGAGCGCGTCCCAGAGATTGTCCTCGGATCGGGCCGGTACTTGCCGTACCTTACGGCGTTCCTGGCGGCGATGAGCAGCTGCTGGTTCCAGGCGACATCACCCGGATTGAGCCGGGGGCGGAGTGGTAGCAGGAACTGCGCCAGAAGGTAGCCCTGCAGAGCTCGGTCACGACGGGCGCGTTCGGCCGACCTGCGGCTGGCGTGGCATCGAGCTGATCTCCGACTGTGCGCCCCACGAGCGATACCGCACGGAATCGACGCAGGTCCGCGCCCCGTCGTGCTCCGATGTGCAGTGGAGAAAGTCCGATGCCGCCGATGAACCCTACCGCCACGGTCCGGCCACCCCCGCGATCGCTGCCGGTCTCGGCGCAAACCCCGGCCTGCCTCCACGCGGCACCGCGGGTTACTCCGAGATACCAAATTGACCCCTTCGGACCCCCTCTCTCTTGCCCCCTCAGCAGCGCTTCCCAGGGTAGCTAACCCCGCGTGATAACAGCGATTCTCCCCATGAGCATACAAGGGTAATTCGCGTAGAGATACCTTCGGCTCCGAGATACCTTTTCGGGCCTCTTCCGGCAGCGTCGGTCACGGTTGCCCAAGAACCCTACACGGATGGAGGTACGGCATGGCATCGGTGGCTCTTGCGCGTGTATCGTCACAGCTTGCTATCTGTGGGGCTGACAACAGTATGCGCGCGATCGAGAGGACGTTCCCGGCGACGCCCATGGGCGGATCGCAGCGCCCCAGGGTGAGCAACCCCTCTGCCACGGCCACTGCGACGCTCGCGATCCCGCTTGACGGGCTCACCATCGCAGCGCCGCAGCCGGAGATGCTCTCGCAGAAGAACGTCGAGTCGGTCACCGGCATCCCGGCGCGCGTCTTCCTCGACACCATCCGCGCGCCGGGCTTTCCCCTGCCGGTCACGAAGCTCGGCAAGCTGCGCCTGGTCCAGCGCGAGGCGTTCGTCGGCTACCTCCAGGTGCTGGCCAGTGGTGACCCGGCACCGCGCCGAGCCGTGGCGGCGGACGAGCGGACGGGGGTCGCCGCGGTGCTAGCCGCTGCCGGCCTTGAACCGGTCCGGCAGCCGCGAGCTGGCCGGGCGAGCGCTCCTCCCGAAGGCACGAGGCGTGGCAGGCTGCCGCCAAAGTAGAGTGGTCCGCTTGGCGCTACCACCGGCTCGGCGCGGACGCGTGTGGCTGGCCGGGGGCCATTACGACAGCGCCGGCCTCCCAGCTCCCGGTGCTGGGCGCTCCGCGCAGGGCCGCCTGTGGCTCGCGAGCGTGCGCGCCAGCTGAGCGCGCGGCCCAGGCCGAGGTGGACCACCTCCACACCCGAGGTCCGCAGAGGCCTCTCAGGGCGTGGATTCGCGAGGTCGCCGGCCCCTCTTCGAAGGCGCCTCAGGCGTGGACGCGACCGGCGGCGCAGCGAGGCCGGCCTTCTGCGCGAGCGCTCCCGAGCGGGCGCCGATCCGATCGACGAGCGCGCCGAGCGCGGCTTGCACCGCGGCGTCGGCTTCGTGGAGCTTGTCGAGACGGCGCACCCAGGTCGAGAAGCGCACGCCCGGCGGTCGTTGCGGGATCGGCTCCCGCGGGTCTGGCCCGGCGCCGAGCGCGGCCCGTGCCCTCGTCCGGCGTGCGAGAGCCTGCTCGAGGACACGCTCCTCGGGACGATGCCGTGGCGAACGATAGACGAGCCCGGCGCAGCGACGGCAGCGCAGGCCTGGCGCATCGATGTAGAGCACCGCCGCCCGTGCGGAGCACCCGGGGCAACGCACCCAGACCCGGAGGCGGCCCGCGGCCATGCGGGTCGTCTCGAGCGGCAGGGCGACCGTTCCGGCCAGCACGAGGCGCGCGTCGGCGATGTCGATCTCGACATCGGTGTCGACCTCGCCGCGTCGTGCGGCGCTGGCAAGGGCAGCGATGTTGACAGAGGCGATCTCAGCGGTGGTGCGCCTGGGCACGCCGGCAGCGTAGCAGGGTTTGAGGCCGGCAGGCGGCTGCGAATGTCAGAGTTCCGGTGCGGGACGTCGTGCCGGCACGTCCTGCCCGCACGCACGCACCTTAGGAGTTCAGTCCACCCTCCAGGGCATCGAGGCCGGCGCGCGCTTACCTCCGCGACGACCTTTTCGTGCGGGATTCAGGGTCCGTCAGCTGGCTTCGCGACTGCCTTACGCTCCTCGTCGGTGATCATTTCGCTCTCGACCACGGGCGCGCGAAGAAACGCCTGCCAGACCGGATCGTCTGCGGATAACCCGCTGGCGAACGGCAGCGGCGGTGCTGTTTCGTCGAGGGCTCATGGATCAGGGCCACGACGGGACGCCTGTTGGATCGACGACGCCAAATTTGGAAAGCGCAGACCGCAGCGCGCAATGGACCACCTCAACGTCGCGCGTTTTCCCGCTCCCAGCGCTCCTGCGCCGCGATCGCGTCGTCCGCGGCGCGGACACCCGAGACGAAGAGCGCTGCGTCCGCAGGGTCGTCCAGGTCGAGGCCAAACCGGAGCATCACGGCGCGGTCGCGCGGCGGGACGGAGCGGAGGATCTCCGCGGCGGAGCGGTCGCGGCGGTAGGAGGGCACATTACGAGCATACCAGACGTTCCGTGCTGACGTCGTAAACGAGAAGTAGAAGAAGGTGCCGCTCGTCATCACCTTGTCGGGCGAGCGGCGTTGATGGCCCGGCTCGACCCGGCTCGAGACGAAGCATCACGCCGCCCCCGCGCTCCCGGAGCGCTCCCGGAGGACGACCCGAGCAAGGGGGCGGCGCAGCGGCGGTGCTCCGTGAGGTCGGCCTCCGGCTGGCCCCCACGCCGGCGGGCCGCCCCAGGCGTGAGCGCGGCCGCAATTCGCGGTAGAAGAGAACCGCCATGCCCCGCAGGCCCACTGGATCGCTCTTCCGCAACGCCGCTGACCGGCTCTACGTCCGCGTCCTCGTTGGCGACAACGACCGCGAGAGCTTCCCGCTCGACCCCAAGCTGACCGAAAAGCAGGCTGAGCAGCGCAAGGAGCTCGTCGCCGACCTCGCCGCGCGGCTGCGCGCCTCGCGCAACGTCACGCGGGACGCCATCGTCGCGCTGCTGGAGCGTGCGGCGGTACGCGAGGGCAGGGCGCTCCGCGACGTCATTGAGGCGGTCGAGGTCGTCTGCCGGGGTGGCGCACAAGCGAAGGTGGTCCCCGGCGGTGGCTCGGTACCGAAGCAGGTCACCCTCCAGCAGTTCGGTGAGCTCTGGACCTCGGGCGAGCTCGCGCGCATGTACCCCGACCACGTCAAGCCGAAGCGCAGCGTGGAGCAGGACGTCTACCGCTTCGACCGCCACATCTACCCGATCGCCGGCCGCGTCCCCGTCGCGGCCTTCACGCTCGACGACGCCGAGCGCGTCATGCGCGCACTCCCGCCGATGTCCCCCGCGTCGCGCCGTCACATTGCGCAGCTCCTGCACCGGCTCATGGCGATGGCCGTCTTCCCCTGCCGCCTCCTCGCGACGAACCCGCTCCCCCGCGGCTTCCTCCCGAAGCTCGGCCCTGCGAAGGCGAAGGCCTGCCTCTACCCAGACGAGGACGCTCGCCTGCTGGCCTGCACCGCGATCCCGCTCTGCTGGCGCGTTCTCTGGGGCTTCCTGAACCGCGAGGGCCCGCGCATCAGCGAGGCGGCGCGCCTGCAGGTGCAGGACGTCGATCTCGACCGTGGGGCGCTGCGCCTCGAGAAGAACAAGACGAACGACCCCCGCGCCTGGGCGCTCTCTCCCGGCGTGCCCCAGGCGCTCCGCGCCTGGCTCGCCCTCCGCGGCAACCCGCCCCCCTCCGCCCCGCTCTTCGTCAACGAGGAGGGCGGCCGCTTCAGCGTCGAGCACGCCGCCGAGCGGTTCCGCGCTCATCTCCAGCTCGCCGGCATCGATCGCCCCGAGCTCTTCGAGGACTCCGACGAGCGCCAGCAGGTCCGCGCCCACGACACGCGCTCGACCTTCATCACGGTCGCGCTGGCGAACGGCCGCAGCGAGACCTGGGTCGCCGACCGGACCGGGCACCGGAGCTCGATCATGATCCAGAGGTATCGCCGGGCGGCCAGGACGTTTGCAGAGCTAGGCCTTGGCGAGCTAGCTTCCCTCGCCGAGGCGATCCCCGAGCTCCGGGGCAGGGGAAAAGGCACAGGAAACGGCACAGAACAGGGTGGGGGTGGGACAAGAATCCGGATAACAGAAGTAAAATCAACAACTTGGCCCCGTGGCGAAATGGCAGACGCGGTGGATTTAAAATCCGCGGCCCCTCGCGGGCGTGCCGGTTCGAGTCCGGCCGGGGCTACCTCATGGGGGACGTGCCGAGCTGGCCCACGCTGTGACGTGATGGGGGCGCTCGGTGCTTCCAGCTGGAAGCCGCCGGGCGGCGCGAGCTTCGCCCCGGAGGCGGGCGGGCCCTGCCGGGAGTGCGCGTCGACGACCTACAGCTGTCGAGCTCTGCCAGTTCCGCCGGTTCCGCGTGACCGCGTGCCCTCCAGGCTCGTGGGCGTCCTGCCGTCCCTCGCGATCCCTTACCCCTGAGCTTCCTGCCTGAGACGCTCGTCCTGAGCCCTCCCTGACACACGCTCTGCCGTCGCTCATGGCATCTCACACCCTCCGGGGCTGTGGAGTGTTGCACCTGCCCTGCGGTGAGCTCGGAGCTTCACATGACGTCCCGCGTCATACTCGGGCGGGAGCCGAGCGGAAGCCGCAGCGCCCATCCACGGCGACGGCTCGCCCATCGGCGGCGACGTCTCGCCCATCGGCGGCGACGTCTCGCCCATCCACCGCGACGTCTCGCCCATCCTCCGGCGACGTCTCGCCTGAGCAGCTTGCTCGCCTCGAACGGGACCAGGTCGCTCTGTGTCCCACGTGGCGCCGACCTGCCGGGGACGTCGCGCGCCTGTCACGGTCTGATGGCGCTTGTCGTGGTCTGAAGGGAGGCGGCGCGCGCCCCGTTGGGGGTCCTCTGGGGCTCGACAAACCAAGTGGATTCGAGTAATGGGAGCGCCACTACATGGATCTGGACATCGATTGTCTGCGTGAGGCGAAGGTAGAGAACGTAGAACGTCTTGCACACGCTCTGGGCGTCAGGCTGCCCGAGCACAAGCGTCATGACAGGCGTGCTTACACCCGCGAGCTCATTCGCGTGGTGATGCAGGGCATCCGGCGCGATGCCGAGCGGTCCCGCGGCCGCAGGTTCTTCGGTCGCAGCTGACGATTCTACCCACACAGTACGCACCCTGAGCGTGCCGGCTGGACTGTCCGTTCCCGCCGAGCCCCGCTGTTGTGCCTCTGCTGTGGCCGTCCCTTGCTTCTGGCCGTCCCTTGCTCCTGGCCGAACCGTAGGCCCCCGGAGGGGCTGTTCTCCGCGCGGTGTGGGGGATGGGCCGATGTTTGAGCCTTTGCCTTTGCTCCTCCGGCTTGCCGGAGGAGCAAAGGCAAAGGCGAGTTCGGCGGGGCCCCCGCACCGCGCGGAGAACAGCCCCTCCGGGGGCCGATCCGCGTGGAACCTCCTCCCGGCTCCCTCGCCCCGCTTCCTCGCCGCCCCCCTACCGCCCCTGGGGCTTGCTCCGCATGGCCAGCCGGCTCCCCGTCACGCGGCTCCGCGCCGCCAGCAGGAGCGGCGCCGCCGGCGTGAGCGGATCGACCAGGTCGTTCACCTGGAGCATCGCCTTGTCCGTCACCTTCCACGCCGCCGAGTGACCCGACACCCCCTGCTGGGGCGACCCCGCCAGATCCAGCGCCCGGCTCAGCTCCCGCCCCACCTGCGCGATGCGCGCCAGCTCCTCCCGCGACGCCCCCCCGTCCTTCGCCGCCGCGTAGATCGCCCGCACCACGCCGAGCAGATCTCGAACGGCATCGAATGGAAACGGCGGGGTGCTGACCGGAATGGGCACTGCGCCAATGTACAGCAACTCGCCCTTCGATGGAGCATTTGCATTCCGATGAGCCGCGTCAGATTTCCACAGGATCGTCTCAGTTGTAATTCTTAAAACAGAAAAAATCAGTTGAGCGGACCCACCGCCTCCTCCACCGCGGCGATCAGCGCTCCGCTCCGGATGAGCTCGGTGGCCGCCGCGATGTCCATGTAGAGCGGCCGGTCCTCGACCAGCTCGGGCACCACCCGGCGGATGGCGGCGTGGGCCGCGACCACCCCCGCGCTCGGGCGGAGCGGGCGCCGCTGGTCCACCCCCTGCGCCGCCGTGATGAGCTCGATCGCCAGCGAGCTGCGGACGTTCTCGATCACCTGCGCGAGCTTCCGCGCGCTGATGCTGCCCATGCTCACGTGGTCCTCGCGGCCGGCGCTCGAGGGGATCGAGTCGACGCTCGCCGGGTGGCAGAGCACCTTGTTCTCGCTGACCAGCGACGCGCTCGCCACCTGGGCGATCATGAACCCCGAGTGCAGCCCGCTCCGCGGCGCCAGGAACGGCGTGAGGCCGGTCGAGAGCGCAGGGTTGACCAGCTGCTCGACCCGCCGCTCGCTGATGTTCGCGAGCTCCGCCGCCGCCACCGCCGCGAGATCCAGCGCCAGCGCCACCGGCTGCCCGTGGAAGTTGCCGCCCGAGATCAGCTCCGCGACCCCCCCTCCGCCCCCTTCTCCGCCCCCCTCGCCGAGGAACACCGTCGGGTTGTCCGTCACGCTGTTGACCTCCCGGGTCAGCACCTCGGCGGCCCAGGCGAGCGCGTCGCGCGTCGCGCCGTGCACCTGGGGCATGCAGCGGAGCGAGTAGGCGTCCTGCACCCTCGGGCAGTCCGCGTGGCTCTGCATGATCTCGCTGCCCCCGAGCAGCGCGCGCAGGTTGCCGGCCGTGCCGGCCTGGCCCGGGTGCGGGCGCACCCGCATGAGCCGCTCGTCGAACGGGCGCTTCGAGCCCATCAGCGCCTCGAGGCTCACCGCGCCGGCGATGTCCGCCACCGTGCAGAGCGCGGCCGCGTCCCGCAGCGCGAGCGCGCCGAGCGCCGTCATGTACTGGGTCCCGTTGATCAGCGCGAGCCCCTCCTTCGCGGCGAGCTCGATCGGCGCGAGGCCGGCCTTCGCGAGCGCCACCGCGCTCGGCATGAGCTGCCCCTCGAGCCGCGCCTCCCCCTCGCCGATGAGCGACAGCGCGAGGTGCGCGAGCGGCGCGAGATCGCCCGACGCGCCGACCGAGCCCTGCGCAGGGATGCGCGGGCACACGCCGCGGTCGAGCAGGGCGGCGAGCAGGTCGAGCACCTCCGTGCGCACCCCCGAGTGCCCCAGCGCGATCACCTGCGCGCGCAGGAGGATCATCGCGCGCACCTCGGCCTCGCCGAGATCCGGCCCGACCCCGCAGGCGTGGCTCCGCACGAGGTTCCGCTGGAGCGCACGGATGTCGTGATCGGCGATGCGCGTCTCCGCGAGCGCGCCGAAGCCGGTGTTGATCCCGTACACCGCAGGCGCGGCGTCGCCCGCCGCCGCGATCGCGTCGATCGCGCGGCGCGAGGCCGCGGCCCGCTCGCGCGCCTCGGCGCAGACCGCCACCGGCCGCCCGCGTCGCGCGACCTCCTCGAGAGCCGCGAGCGAGAAAGGGCGGCCCAGGAGCAACGGAGAAGGAGAAGGAGAGACGGCGGCGCGCGGCGTGGAGAGGGTCACGGGGGCGCACGCTAGAGCGGCGGATGCCTCGAGAAAAGCCGCTGGCGCCACGATCCGCGGCGCCGCCCGGCCGCCCGCCGGCGACGGACGAGGCCCGGCAGCGCCCCGGCTGGAAAGCGCGGAATCGCGCTCCGCCGCCGCCGATGAGCGCGGAATCGCGCTCCGCCGCCGCCGACGGGCCGCCCCGTCTGCGCCGGAAGAAGAATCCAGTGCCCCGCAGGGATCGATCCGCCTATCCTGCCGGCGCGCTCCGGCCTGCGCCGGCACGCGGCCGCTTGCTTCCGATGCGCTTCGCCCTGGCCCACCTCGCCCCCCTTGCGCTCGCCGTCGCGCTCGCCTCGCCGGGCGCCGCGCAGCCCGTCGAGGGCGCGAACGCGGGGCAGGGAGCGCCGCCGGCCGCGGCAGACGCCGACCGCTTCGAGGAGCGGCTCGTGCTGGACACCGGCCGCTCGCCGCCCCCCCCGCCGGACCCGACCCGGTCGACGTTCTCGGTGCAGGGCGAGTACCAGCTCCGCTACCGCGCCATGACCGACCTCCGGCTCCGGGCCCCGCGCCTCTCGGATCCGGGCGCGACGACGCTCGGCCAGAACCAGTACATCGCGCACTGGCTGCGCCTCTCGCCGCGCTTCCACTACAAGGACAAGGCGTCGATCGTGGCCCAGATCGACGTCGTCCGCGGGCTCATCGCCGGCGACACCACGCGGCACGTCGAGCAGGTGCGCGACGCGCGCGCCGCCCTGGCCTGGTACGACGTGCACCCGCGCCACCTCTACCTGGAGCTGCCGTCGTCCGTCGGCGTCTTCCGGCTGGGCCAGCAGGGCGCGCACTGGGGGATGGGGCTCGTCGTCAACGACGGCGAGCGCGCGACCCTCTTCGGCGACCACGAGCGCGGCTCGCTGGTCGAGCGCGTCATGCTCGAGGCGACGCCGATGGGGCGGGCCGGGCCGCTCGTCGTGACGGTCGCGGCCGACCTCGTGTTCGAGGACAACGCGGCCGACCTGCTCGGGAACGACGTCGAGGGGCAGGACGAAGGGGAGGGCGATCGCGCGGTCCAGGCGGTCGTGTCGGCGCTCTGGCGCGAGCGGCGCGGCGAGGTCGGGATCTACGGCGCCCTCCGGCGGCAGGCCCGCGAGCGCCGCGCGAAGACGAGCCCGGCCCGGTTCACCGAGGCGCTCGCGGCGGCGGTGATCGACGTGGCCGGCAGGTTCGACGCGCCGGTGCCGGGGGGCGGCGCCCACGTCTACGGCGAGCTCGAGGCCGCGGTGATCCTGGGCGCGACGTCGTTCGTCCCGCGCGGGCCCGCGCCGCTCGCGGGCGCGGCGGCGGGGCGCGCGCCCGTGGCGGTGCGCTCGGTCGGCGGCGCGGCCACGCTCGGGGCGGTGCACGTCGCGGGCCGCGGGCGGCGGCCGGCCGAGCGGTGGGGGCGCGTCGTGACCGAGCTCGAGGCCGGCTACGCGTCGGGCGACGACGACCCCAGGGACGACGTGGCGCGGCGGTTCACCTTCGACCCGAGCCACAACGTCGGGCTCCTCCTCTTCGACCAGGTGCTCGCCTGGAAGACGGCGCGCTCGGCCACGATCGCCGAGCGGGAGCTCTTCGCCGCGTCCCCCGAGCCCGGGATCAGGTCGCTGCCCTCCAAGGGCGGCGTGTTCGGCGCCGCCTACGTGAACCCGCGGATGGTGGTGCGGCCGGCGCGCTGGCTCGACCTCAAGGCGGGCGCGGTCATCGCCGAGGCGACGGCCGACGTGGTCGACCCGTACGGCACCCGGTCGGGCGGCAACCTCGTCAACTACGACGGCGGCGACAGGCGCCGCCGCGATCTCGGCGTCGAGCTCGACCTCGGCGTCGACGCGCGCATCGCGATGGGCAGGCTCGTCACCATCCAGCTCGGCACCGAGGCCGGCGTCCTCTTCCCCGGCGGCGCGTTCGACGACGCCGCCGGCACGGAGCTCCCCGATCAGTACCTGCTCACGCTCAAGCTGGGCGTGATCCACTGATCCGGCCGGGGCTCGCCGGCCCTCGAGCGAGCTCGCGCGCGACACGGCAGACGAGGGCCGCCCAGGGTGGTAGAGGGCGTCTGCGTGGCGGGCGCGGCGCGGCGCGGCGGGCGCGCGGCTCGTCGAGGTCGGGCGACGGCGCCGGCCGCGGCCTCGCCCTCCGGAGGAGAGACATGGGAGAGAACCGATGCGCAAACGACTCGCGCTGAGCCACCTTCCGACCCCGATCCAGCGCCCGCGGCGGCTCGCCGAGGCGCTCGGCGTCGACCTCTACGTGAAGCGCGACGACATGACCGCCGGCGCGGAGGCCGGCAACAAGATCCGCAAGCTCGAGTACCTGCTCGCCGCCGCGCGCGAGGAGGGCGCCGACTGCGTGATCACCTGCGGCGGCCTCCAGTCGAACCACGCGCGCGCGACCGCGCTGCTCTGCGCCTCGCTCGGCCTGCGCTCCTTGCTGTTCCTGCGCGCCGCGGACCCGTCGGCCGGGGCGCCGCTCGCGGGCAACGTGCTGCTCGACCGGCTCGCCGGCGCGGAGCTCCGGCTGATCTCGCCCGAGGCGTACCGGGGCCGCGACGCCGTCATGGCCGAGGCGGCCGCCGAGATCCGCGCGGCGGGCGGCCGGCCGTACGTGATCCCCGAGGGCGGCTCGAACGGCCTCGGCGCGCTCGGCTACGTGCGCGCGATGGAGGAGATCCGGAAGCAGCTCGACCTCGGCCTCGCGGGGGGCAAGCCGTTCGACGTCCTCGTGCACGCGTGCGGCTCGGGCGGGACGGCGGCGGGCGCGGCGCTCGGCGCGGCCCGCTACGAGGTGGCCGGCGAGGTGCGCGCGATGGCGGTGCGCGAGGACAAGGCGACGTTCGCGCGCGTCGCGGTCGAGATCATGGACGACGCGCGCTCGCTCGATCCGCGCCTCGGCGCGCCGGCCCACCTCGTGATCGACGACTCCGCCCGGGGGCCGGCCTACGGGGTGTCCACGCCGGAGCAGCGGGCGCGCATCGTCAAGGCGGCGCGGCTGTCGGGGCTCGTCCTCGACCCGGTGTACACGGGCAAGGCGTTCTGCGGGCTCTGGGACATGGCCGAGCGGGGCGAGCTCGCGGGCAAGCGGGTGCTGTTCCTGCACACCGGCGGGCTGCCCGGGCTCCTCGCGCAGGGCGCCGACTTCGCCGACGCTTTCTAGGGCGGGCGCTCGCGCCGGCCGCGCGCCGGCCGCATCTCAGGCCCCGCCGCGCGCCGGCCGCATCTCAGGCCCCGCCGCGCCACCACGCGTCGGCCAGCGACGCGTCTTCCAGCGTGTCGATCTCCATGTAGCCGCCGTGCGTGTCGATCTTGTGCAGGGCCGCGCCCGACTCGAGCATGTGCTGGAGCAGATCGATGAGGTAGGCGCGCCGGAACGAGCGGCCCTCGCGGAACTCCGGCCGCTCCGCGAACGCGGCGCGCGCGGCGTCGAACGCGGCCAGCAGCCGCGCGGCGCCCAGCGCGGAGAGCTTCATCACCCCGATGAACTCGCCCGTCGCCGCCTCCGAGGGGATGCGGCGCGAGATCTCCACGACGCGGTCCCCGTCGGCGCGGAGCTTCTCGGCGTCGGTCTCGGGGTGCTGCGAGCGGTTCACATACCGGCGCCGCCAGTCGGTGTCGCAGGCGAGCGCGACGTCGTGCGGGGAGCGCACCAGATCCGCCACGATCCCGGGCCGGTAGACGATGTCCGCGTACGTCGAGACGAAGCCGCCCTCGAGGTGCTCGCGCGCGCAGAGGAGCGAGAGCAGGATGTTGTTCTGCTCCCAGTCGCGGTTCTCGACGTACGTGATGTCCGGGTAGGCAGCCCGGATCACCTCGGCCTTGTAGCCGCAGACGAACACGACGTCCGACCGCTTGAAGCCGCCCGCCGCGAGCGCGTCGAGGATGCTGTCGAGCATCGGGCGGCCGAGGATCGGGACCAGCGTCTTCGGCAGCTCTTCGGTGAGGTGACGCAGCCGGCTGCCCCGGCCCGCCCCGATGATCACGGCCTTCACGGCTCCGCCGTTACCACGGACGGACGCGGGAGAGCCCACGGACCTGAGGAGCCACGAGAAAACACGCGGGATCCAGGCCCCCGTTACGGAAACGTGACCGTGCGCTGACCCCCTGCCGCGGACCGCCGGGCTACGACGCGAGCATGGAGATCGCGATCGTCCTCATCGCCCACTCTACGTTCTCGGTCTTTTTCCAGACCTTCTTCCTGCACCGGTACGCCTCGCATCGGATGTTCACGATGTCGAAGCGATGGGAGCGGACTTTTCACCTCCTGACGTACCTGACGCAGGGGTCTTCGTATCTGGTTCCGTGGGTTTACGCGATCTTGCACCGCATGCACCACGCGTACAGCGACACGCCGAAGGACCCGCACTCGCCGCGGTACTACTCGAGCGTCGTCCCGATGATGCTCGACACCGCGAAGCGCTACGACGCGATCTACGAGGGCACGGCCGACGTGGAGCCGCGCTTCCGCGGCGGCTACCCCGAGTGGCGCACGCTCGATCGCATCGGCAACTCGTGGATCAGCCGGCTCGCGTGGGGCACGGGCTACGTGCTCTTCTACGCGGCCTTCGCCTCGCACTGGTGGCAGTTCCTGTTCCTCCCGCTCCACTGGACCATGGGCCCGCTGCACGGGGCGATCGTGAACTGGTGCGGCCACCGCTACGGCTACCGCAACTTCAACAGCGACGACGACTCCCGCAACACGCTGGCCCTCGACCTCGTGACGCTCGGCGAGCTCTTCCAGAACAACCACCACAAGTACTCGATGAGCCCGAACTTCGCGGTGCGGTGGTTCGAGATCGACCCGGCCTACCAGGTCATCCGCGTGTTCGCCTGGCTGGGCATCCTCCAGATGTCCGACAAGGTCCAGGTCGCCCGCCTCGAGCCCGAGGTCGCGCGGGCCGAAGGGTAGGGCGACCCGCTCCCCCGGCCGCGCGCACGGCGCGGCCGGCCCGCGAGGCCGCGCGCACGGCGCGGCCGGCCCGCGAGGCCGCGAAGCGAGGCGCGCGGCGCCGAGGCCCCGCGCGCCGACCCCCTCGACGTTACTCGAACAGCAGCCGGAACGCGCCGGGCACGTCCTTCGGCCCGATCTGCGCCTTGCGCTCGTTGAACTCCGGGAGACAGGCCTGGTAGGCCGCGTCCACCCGCAGATCGCTCCCGTCCCAGCTCGGCCGCCAGATCTCCATCGTGTCGCGCGCGAGATCGATGACGTCCCTGAACTGCCCGCGCTCCTTCAGGATCTGCGTGCTGAGCCCGTACATCAGCAGCCCGCCCGGGATCGCCCCGAGCGCCGTCGTCGCCAGGGCCGGGTAGCAGATGCGCGCCGTCTTCACCCCGAACCGCCCCTGGATCTCCGCCATCGTCTGGCGCTGCAGCTTCTTCGCGCCGGCGAGCGGGCCCATCGCGTAGACCGGATCGTCGCTCGGGTAGTCGTAGTCGCAGAACGACACCACGCTCTCGCCCTTCGCGAGCAGCCCCGCCGCGGCGAGCGGCTCGGCCCACAGGAGCGACGACGTGCCCATGAACTTGTTCGTCCGCTCGATGTCCGCGTCGTTCGCGACGTCCACCTCGACGAGCCCGAGCTTGCGGATGTTCTCGGCGCGCGAGAAATCCGGCACCTGGAGCACCGGATCGAACGCGACGTCGAGGTCCTTCACCTTCGTCGGCCCGTGCTCCGCGTACCGCTTCATCGCGCCCGCCGCGATGCCGTTCACGAGGTGCACCGCCCGATACCGCTCCTTCAGCGCGGCGACCACCTCGTCGATCACCTGCGGCCTCGTGGCGTCGTTGTTCCAGAAGCGCGCCGTGAGCCCCTCGGCCGCCGCCGCGTCCGTGATCGCCTTCACGTGGTGCGGGCCGATCTGCATCTTCTCGCTGTCGAAGTGCACCGCGAAGACGGCGGCCCGCTCCCCGAAGAGCAGCTGCAGCGCGAGCGCCCGGGTGATGCCGTTCGAGCCGCCCAGGATCAGCACCGCCGTGTCCGGGGCGATCTGCGTGCCCGCCGGGCTGATGCGGGCGCGGTGCGCCGCGAGCTGCTCGTTCGCCACGCGCGCGCCGTGCTCGGCCAGCGCGCCGACGAACGAGCGGCGATCCAGGCCGCCGAGGGGAAGCTTCTTGAAGGTCTCTAGGTCATCCATCACGTCCGGCGTCTTACCGTCTCCCGCGCTCCGCGTCACGACTGGACAGCTGGCGCCCGTCCCGGCGCGCCCCCGTCGCGGCGCCGAAGGGGGAGCCCCGCCTCCGTCCGAGCCGTGATAGAACGATCCCGTGAAAACGGTTCTTGTCACCGGCGGCAGCGGGTTTATCGGGCGCGGTCTCGTGAAGGAGCTGCTCGCGCGGGGGGATCGGGTGACGGTGCTGACGCGCGACGTCGGGCGGACGCAGGCGGCGCTGCCCGGGGCGCGCGTCGTGTCGTGGAGCCCCTACAGCGCGGGGCCCTGGTTCGAGGAGCTCGACGGGGTGGACGGCGTGATCCACCTGGCGGGCGAGTCGATCGTCAAGCGGTGGTCCGAGGAGGCGCGGCGCGAGATCGTGAACAGCCGCATCGACACGACCCGCCTCATGGGCGAGGCGATCGGCAAGGCCAAGCGCAAGCCGGGCGCGTTCGTCTGCGCCTCCGCGGTCGGCTACTACGGCCCGCAGCCGGGCGAGAAGGTGCTCGACGAGGGCGCCCCGCCCGGGCAGGGCTTCCTCGCCGACGTCGTGGTCCGCTGGGAGGAGGCCGCGCGCGCCATCGAGGAGCAGCACGGCGTCCGCTCGGTGCAGCTGCGGATCGGCGTGGTGATCGGCGAGGGCGGCGGCGCGCTCGACAAGATGATCGCGCCCTTCCGGTTCTTCCTCGGCGGGCCGATCGGCGACGGCAAGCAGGTGATCCCGTGGATCCACCGCGACGACGTCGTGGCGCTGACCCTGCTCGCCCTGGACAGCGACGCGGTCCGCGGCCCGCTCAACGTGACCGCGCCGCACGCGGCGACCGGCGAGGAGGTCGCGCAGACGATCGGCGCCGTGCTCCGCCGGCCGTCGTGGCTCCGCGTGCCCGAGGCCGTGGTGAAGCTCGGGATGGGCGACGCGGCCGAGATCGTGACCACCGGGCAGCGCGCCTACCCCCGGCGGGCGGAGGAGCTTGGCTACAAGTTCCGCTACGCCCACCTGACGCCCGCGCTCCAGTCGATCTTCAGCCGCTGAGCGACGGGCCCGCGCCGCGGAGCGCCCGCGGCGGAGCGGGCGCCCATCCGCCCCGGCAGCGAAGGATCTGCCTGGGCAGCTGGGCGCCGCGGCGCGGCGCCCAGCTGCTGCCCACGCAAGAAGAGCCGCCGGTGGCGCGCTGAGAAGTCGACCGTTGTCGAGCAGCGCACCATCGGGAGCCCGGACGGCGGTTTCCCAGCGCTCCCCCAAGCGCTCCGTCCGCTTCCATGCTTACGACATCGCGCACCGAGAAGCTTTCGGGATGAGTTGGATTGGCGCGTGCAGGGTATCCCGACTCATGGGCGTAGCGCAGCCCCCCATCGCGACGCCAGACACAAAGTCGTTAGGGGAATCCCCTTGCCGCAGCGCACAATCGCGAGGTTGCTCGTCGGAGGCGGTTTTCCAGCGCGTGAGCGGGGGTGAGGGGCGGACGCAGCCAGCTGTCGCCGTCCGGACAGGCAACTACCCCGGCTCCACGCCGGGCGGCGCGGCCGGGGGCGGACAGGCGCGCTTGTGCGCTCATGGGCTGATGCCGCGACTCTGGAGGATCTCGCGCACCACGGCCTGCGTCGAGGCGGGCAGCTCGGCGAGCGAGGCGCGGGCGAGCTCCACGAACTTCATGCCGCGCGCGCGCTTCAGCGCCTCGACGGCCGCGGCGCGCTCCTCGGCGCCCTCGTGCTGGAGGATGCCGAGGAGCATCTCGCCGGCCTCCAGCGTGTCGATCTTCGCGATCGCGCGCACGGCGCTGGCGCGGACGGCGGGCGCCTGCGACTCGCGGTAGATGCGGGCGAGCGGATCGAAGGCGTGGGCGAAGCGGAGCTCCTCGAGCGCGCGGGCGGCCTCGTGGACGACGGTGGGGTCGGGGTCCACGAGCGCGTCGCGGAGCGTGATGAACGTGCGCTTGTAGAGGAAGCGGGAGAGCGCGCGGACCACGGCCACCCGGATCTTCGGCTCGGGGCGGCGGAACAGGTGCTCGAGCGGCGAGAGGATCGTGTAGAGCTCGACCGTCGCGAGCTGCTCGGCGAGGCTGATGAGCTGCTGCGCGGGCGAGCGCTGCGCCGGGGCGGCCTCGGGCGTCGCGCCCTCGACGGCGAGCGCGGTCAGGCGGGCGAGCATCGCGCGGCGGCGGGTGACCTCGGACCACTGCGCCGGGTCGAGGACGATGTCGCCGCACGCCTGGCTGGCGCTGCCGGCCTGCTCCCACTCGACCAGGTCGATGTGCCAGACGTCGGGGAAGCCGAGCTCGTGGCGGAGGTGCGCCGGCAGCGGCGACGCGTCGATCGGCAGGTCCTGCGCGTTGACGTAGCGGCCGCCGGCGCGGGCGTAGTGCTTCTTCCGGTTCTCGTCGAGCGGCAGCTGCGTGAGGGCGCGGTAGACGCTGCCCACCTTGCTGTACTGCCCCGCCTCGCCGAGCGCGATCACGGCGGCGAGCAGCGCGTTCTCGGCGATCTCGGGCGGCGCGGCGCGCTTCTGCGAGACGGCGGACACCTCCTGCCAGAGGCGGGCCTGCGCGAGCACGGCGAAGTTGGCGACGGCGGTGAGCCCCTCTTTGCGCGCGTACGCGGCCATCTCGCGGGCGAGCGTGGCGGCGGCGGAGATCTCCCCCTGCTTCTCGGCCGCGGCGACCGCCTCCTCGTAGGACTGGAGCGCGTAGTAGCGCAGGTGGTCCTCGCGCAGGATGCGGATGACGTTCACGTAGCCCTCGAGGACGTGCTCGAAGGCGCGGCTCTCGCGGCCGACGGCGATGAGGACCTGGTAGCAGTCGAAGGCACGCTCGCGCTGGCCGATGGTCTCGTACCGGTCGGCGGCCTCCTCGAGCAGGTGGACGGAGGCGAAGACGGCCTCGCGCGCGGCCGCGGCGTCGCCCGTGCGGAGCGAGGTGCGGGCGAGGTTGAAGCGGGCGAGGCCGGCGGCGTAGAGGTCGCTGCCCGACGAGGAGAGCAGCTGGGCGAGGCGCGACCAGAGGGCGCGGGCGCGGGCGAAGTCCTGGCCGCGCTCGCGGGCGATGGCGGCCTGCGCGACGAGGCCGGCGGCCTCGTACTCGTCGGCGGCGCGGGCGTAGAGCCGCTTCTGCCGCTCGGGGTCCTGCTCGCGCTCGGCCCAGGCGAGCACGGTGCGCGCGCGGTCGATGGGCGGGACGTGGGCGACGAGGGGGCGCTGGCTGTGCTCGCCGCCCGCGTACCAGGCGACGGTGAGGGCGCTCCTCGGGTCGCCGAGCCGGACCAGCACGTCGCGGAGCTCGTCCGTCATGGCGACGTAGTCGTCCTCGCGGGCGATGGTGTGCTGGAGGGCGCTGAAGAGCGCGTCGCGCGCGCGGGAGAGGTCGCTCCTGGCCAGCGCGGAGCGGGCCTCGTCGCGGAGCTCGTGCAGGGGGCGGACGCCTTGGGTCATGCGGGTGGCTGGCGGGGGAGCGTAGTACAGGTCGGGGAGGGCGGCGCGGCGCCTGCGAGGGCGGCGCGGCGCCTGCGAGGGCGGCGCGCCGCCTGCGTTCCCGTCCTCTCGCGTGGGAGGTCGCTCGCCGTCGCTGCGAGACGAGGTCCTGTCATGGCACGAAGCCCGACCACACGAGGTGCGATCCGGGCATGCTGGGGCCCGACGCCGGGCGGCCGGGGCTTGAACGGAGGGCCGGCGGCCGGCGGGGGCGCAGGGGAACGGGCGGTCGGACCGCCCGGCGAGGCGCGATCTCGATGGGCAGAGGGCGGTCGGACCGCCTGGCGAGGCGCGATCTCGATGGGCAGAGGGCGGTCGGACCGCCCGGCGAGGCGTGATCTCGATGGGCAGAGGGCGGTCGGACCGCCCGGCGAGGCGTGATCTCGATGGGCAGAGGGCGGTCGGACCGCCCGGCGAGGCGTGATCTCGATGGGCAGAGGGCGGTCGGACCGCCCGGCGAGGCGTGATCTCGATGGGCAGAGGGCGGTCGGACCGCCTGGCGAGCGGTGATCTCGATGGGCAGAGGGCGGTCGGACCGCCTGGCGAGCATGGGCGCGTGTTGGTCCAGCGCGTGGATCTCGTGGATACACATCCGGATCACCAGATGGGCCGGGCGTTTTTTCGCTCGCGATGTGGGACGAGGCGCGCCACGATAGCTCCTATCGAGCATCTCCTGCGTGCGGTGTCGGGCCGTGAGCCGCGGACGCTCGCAAGGAGTCGATTGAGCCATCGAGTAGGCTCGGCAGGTCCGGCTTTGGCGCGTGATCCCGTATCGAGGCCAAGGTCGGCCGGTGGAAGACGTTACCGTGCCGGAGCGAGGCGCTCCGGGCGCAGGCCGCCCATTGCCATGGGAAGAGGGAGACGGATGAACGCTCGTGAGCCCAAGAAGGAAACCACCGCTGCGCAGGCAGCATCACCGGCCGCGCCGGACGCCGGAGCACGCGGCAAGAGCCGAGACCCCGCGTCCGCCCGGGCGGGGTCCGGTAAAGGCACCGAGGCGCCGAAGGGCCTCCCCGGCGCGCCCAAGGCGCCGGAGCTGCCCGCGCCCGCGCTGCCGAAGGGCGGCGGCGCGATCCGCGGGGTGGATGAGAAATTCTCCGCGAACCCGGTGACGGGCACGGGGTCGTTCTCGATCCCGCTGCCGCTGAGCCCCGGTCGCGCCGGGTTCGGGCCAGCGATGGCGGTGACGTACGACTCGGGAGCTGGCAACGGCCCGTTCGGCGCCGGCTGGCAGCTGTCGATTCCGCGCATCGCGCGGAAGACCGACAAGGGCCTTCCGCGTTACGACGACGCGCACGAGAGCGACGTGTTCGTGCTGTCCGGCGCGGAGGATCTCGTGCCCGCGCGGTCGATCGACGGAGCCGAGCTCGATCGGTACGAGACCGAGAGCGAGAAGGTGATCCGCTACCGTCCCCGCGTGGAGGGCGCATTCGCGCGGATCGAGCGCCGCGAGGTGAAGGCGAGCGGGAACGTGTACTGGACGGCGACGACGCCGGACAACGTCACGAGCGTCTACGGGCGGAGCCCGGAGGCGCGGATTGCCGACCCGGCCAGGCCGGAGCGCATCTTCTCATGGCTGCTGGAGGAGACGCGGGACGACAAGGGCAATGTCGTGGCCTACGCGTACAAGGCGGAGGACCTGACCGGCGTTGCGCGCGACGAGGCGGCGGAGGGCCACCGCCACGCGGGCCGCGCGGCGGTCGCGAACCGCTATCTCAAGCGCGTCCGCTACGGGAACACCGTGCCGGGCGACGCGGAGAGCAGCCTGTTCGAGGTCGTCTTCGATTATGGCGAGCACGACGCCGAGGCGCCCACGCCCGAGGAGAGCGCTTCGTGGCCGGTCCGCCAGGACCCGTTCTCGGTGTACCGCGCCGGCTTCGAGATCCGCACGTACCGGCTCTGCCGTCGCGTGCTGATGTTTCACCGGATGTCCGAGCTCGGCGAGGCGCCGTGCCTCGTGCGGTCGCTCGACCTCACGTACGCGGAGAACGCTACCCTGACGCGGCTCTCCACCGCGACGCAGGCCGGCTATGTCCGCGATCCGCAGACGCAGGCGTACAGCCGCGAGGCGCTCCCGCCGATCGCGCTGACGTACAGCGAGCCGGTGATTCACCGCGAGGTGAAGTCGCTCGACCCCGAGAGTCTGCGCGACCTGCCCGTCGGCGCGATGGGGTCTGGGCGGCGGTGGGTCGATCTCGACGGAGAGGCGCTGCCCGGCGTGCTGATCGATGAGGGCGAGGCGCTGTATTACAAGCAGAACCTCGGCGGGGGCGTCCTGTCCCCGGCGCGGCCGCTGCCGTCGCGGCCGGCGGTCCTGAACGGCGGGCAGCTGCTCGACGTCGACGGGGACGGGCGCAAGGAGATGGTGGTGTTCGAGCGGCCGGTGGCGGGCTACTTCGACCGCACGGACGCTGGTTGGGCGCCGTTCCGCCCGTTCGCGTCGCAGCCGAACGTCGACTGGAGCGATCCGAACGTCCGTCTCATCGATCTGAACGGCGACGGGCACGAGGACATCCTGATCACGGGGCCTGACACGTTCACATGGTATCCGTCGCTCGCCAAGGGCGGCTTCGACCGGCCGATCACGATCGCGCGGCCGAGCGACGAGGAGCGCGGGCCATCGCTCGTCTTCGCCGACGCGGCGCAGAGCATCTTCCTGGCCGACATGAGCGGGGACGGGCTGGTCGACCTGGTGCGGATCCGGAACGGCAACGTGTGTTACTGGCCCAACCTCGGTCATTGCCGCTTCGGCGCCAAGGTGCAGATGGGCGGCAGCATGCGGTTCGACCACGAGGGCCGCTTCGACCCGAAGCGCATCCGGCTCGCGGATGTGGACGGCTCGGGGACGACCGACATCGTTTACCTGCACCCGGACGGCGTGCGCTTCTATGCGAACAACGCCGGCAACACGCTGGCCGCGCCGGTGATCCTGCCGCGGCTGCCGGACGTGAGCGAGCTCGCGGCGGTCGACGTAGTCGACCTACTCGGCTCCGGGACCGGGTGCCTGGTGTGGGCCTCGTCGCTGCCCGGGGCGCGACCCGGGGTGCGCTACATCGATCTGCTCGGGAGCAAGAAGCCGCATCTGTTGACGTCGGTCGCCAACAACCTCGGCAGAACCACGACGGTGACGTATGCCCCGTCGACGAAGTTCTACCTCGCGGACCGGGCGGCGGGCCGGCCGTGGGTGACGAAGCTGCCGTTCGTGGTGCACGTCATCGAGCGCGTCGAGGTGTTCGACGCGGTCTCGAGGCATCGCTTCGTGACGACGTATGCTTACCACCACGGCGACTACGACGGGGTGGAGCGGGAGATGCGCGGCTTCGGCATGGTGGAGCAGCGGGACACGGAGTCGTTCTCGGCGTTCAGCGGGACGGGCTTCGCGCCGCCCGCGGCCAACGCCGATCCCGAGCTGCACCTGCCGCCGGTGCTGACGAAGACGTGGTTTCATACCGGCGCCTGGGTCGAGGGGGCGAAGATCTCGGCGCAGTACGAGAGCGAGTATTACGCGGGCGATGCGGGCGCGGTTCGCCTGGAGGATACGGTGCTTGCCGAGGGGCTCAGCGCCGTGGAGATGCGCGAGGCGTGCCGGGCGCTCAAGGGGCGGCCCCTCCGCCAGGAGGTCTATGCGCTCGACGGCTCGGCGGAGGAGCCGCGTCCGTACGTCGTCACGGAGAGCAGCTACGGGCTCCGGCGGCTCCAGCCCGCGGTGGGCGGTGCGCACGCCGTGTTCTTCGCCCATCCGCGCGAGGCGCTGGAGTACCATTACGAGCGCAACGAGAGCGATCCGCGCGTGGCGCACGCGCTCACGCTGGAAGTCGACAACCACGGCGCGGTCAAGCGGACGGCGCAGATCGGGTATCGCCGGCGGGCGGCGTGGGCGGCGTTCCCCGAGCAGGAGCAGGGGAAGGCGACGCTGACGGAGCACGACGTGGTGCACCTGGTTCCCGCTGAGGAGGGTGCTTATCGCATCGGGGTGCCGACCGGGAGCCGGACCTACGAGCTGCACGGCCTGCCGCTCGGCGAGGAGGGGGTGCTCGCGTTCCAGGACGTCCTCGACGCGGCGGACGAGGCGACGGACCTCGCTTACGACGGGACGCCGAGCGGGGGCTTCGAGAAGCGCCTGTTGCAGCACACGCGCACGAGGTACTGGAGCGACGATCTCACGGGGCCGCTGCCGTTCGGCGAGGTCGGCGGCAGGGCGCTGCCGTATGAGAGCTACGCCAAGATCCTCACGCCCGCGCTGATCACGTCGGTGTTCGGAGCCAGCGTCACGAGCGGCGTGCTTGCGGAGGGCGGCTACCTGCAGCTCTCGGGCGACGTGGACTACTGGGTGTCCTCGGGGCGGGCGGTGCCTTCGGCGGCCCACTTCTACCAGCCGACGGCGTTCGTCGATCCGTTCGGCAATACGTCGCAGGTCGTTTATGATGCGTATCGCCTGCTCGTGACCCAGGTGACGGATCCTCTGAGCAACGCCGTGATTGCCGTCCCCGACTACCGCGTCCTCGCCCCACGGCAGCTCACCGATGCGAACGGCAACGTGAGCGAGGTGCGCTTCGACGCGCTGGGCAGGGTCACGCTCTTGGCGGTGATGGGCAAGCCGGGGGGCGGCGAGGGCGACACGCCCGAGGACCCGACGGTCACGTTCGCGTACGACCTCGAGCGATTCGTGCTCGCCGGCAAGCCGAACGTGGTGCACGCCCGCGCCCGCGAGCAGCACGGCGCTGGCAACACGCGCTGGCTGGACACGTATACGTACTCCGACGGCTCGGGCAACGAGGTGCTGCGCAAGGTGAATGCGGAGCCGGGGCTGGCGCCCGAGCGCGACGGGACCGGCGCGCTGGTGCACGACGCGCAGGGCGACCTGGTCTTCTCGCACGCGGCGCCGCGCTGGGTCGGCACCGGGCGCACGGTGCTGGACAATAAGGGCAATCCGGTCAAGCAGTACGAGCCGTTCTTCAGCGCGACGTACGAGTATGAGGACGAGGCGGAGCTCGTGGAGTGGGGGGTCACGCCGATCCTGCGGTACGACCCGCTCGGCCGGCTCATCCGGACCGACCTTCCGAATGGCACGTTCTCGCGGGTGGAGTTCGATGCGTGGAAGCAGACGTCGCACGATCCGAACGACACGGTGCTGGAGAGCACGTGGTACGCGGCGCGGCATGCGCTGGCTGCGGGCGACCCGGAGCGGCGTGCGGCGGAGCTCGCTGCGGCGCACGCCGGGACGCCGGCGGTGAGCCACCTGGACGCGCTGGGGCGGGTGTTCCGCGCCGTGGCGGACAATGGGGCCGAGGGGCAGTACGTCACGCAGAGCGCGCTGGATATCGAGGGGCAGCCGCTCGCGATCACCGACGCGCGCGGCAACCTGGCGATGCAGCATCGGTTCGGGCTGGGCGGGCAGCTGCTGGTTCAGAACAGCAACGACGGCGGGGAGCGGCGGATGCTGGCGGGCGCGACCGGCCAGCGGCTGCGGGCATGGAACGGGCGAGGGTTCGCCTACCGCTCGTCGTACGATGGGCTGCGCCGGCCGACGCACGAGCACGTGCAGCTGGGCTCGGGCAGCGAGCGGGTGGCGCGCCGTTACGTCTATGGCGAAGCGCATCCGCAGGCGACGTCGCTGAACCTGCGCGGTCGACCGTACCAGGTGTATGATGGCGCGGGTGTGGTGACGAGCCAGGCGTACGACTTCAAGGGCAACGTGCTGCAAGCGTCGCGGCGGCTGCGCAGTGACGTGCACGCGGACGCTGACTGGTCGGCGCTGGCGGGGCTGACGGATGTGTCCGCCATCGCGACGGCGGCCGAGCCGTTGTTGGAGATCGAGAGCTTCGAGACGCAGACGGCGTACGACGCGTTGAACCGGCCGACGAGCGTGACGGCGCCGGACGCGAGCGAGGTGAAGCCGACGTACAACGAGGCGGGGCTGCTGGAGCGGGTGGAGGCGAGGATTCGCGGCGCGGTGGCGTGGACGACGTTCGTGGACGACATCGACTACGACGCGAAGGGGCAGCGCGAGCGGATCGAGTATGGCAACGGCACCTTCACGGATTATACGTATGACCCGTTGACGTACCGGCTCACGCGCCTGAAGACGACGCGGAGCTCGGACAGCACGGTGCTGCAGAACCTGAGGTACGTGTACGACCCGGTCGGTAACATCGTGGAGATCGGGGACAGCGCGCAGCAGACGGTGTTCTTCAACAACGACGTGGTGTCGCCGAGCGCGCAGTACGTGTACGACGCGGTCTACCGGCTGATCGAGGCGACGGGGCGGGAGCACGCGGGCGGGCTGTCGGACGCGCCGCGTGACCAGAACGACCTTCCGATCCAGTCGCTGCCGCACCCGAACGACCCGCAGGCGCTGAGGAACTATACGGAGCAGTACGTCTATGACGCAGTGGGCAACCTGCTGCGGATGGTGCACCAGGCGGGTACGGGGAGCTGGACGCGGTGGTATGCGTACGAGACGGCGAACAACCGGCTGATGAGCACGACCGGAGACCCGGAGCACGGGCCGTTCCGCACCTATGCGCATGACGCGCACGGCAACATGACGTCGATGCCGCACATCACCGCGCTGACCTGGGACGAGAACGACCAGGTGCGGAGCACGGATCTCGGCGGCGGCGGCGATGTCTATTACGACTACGATGCTGCGGGGCAGCGCGTGCGCAAGGTGTGGGAGCACAGCGGGCTCGTGGAGGAGCGCATCTACCTCGGCGGCTACGAGGTGTACCGGAGGCACAACAGCTCGGGGCTGGAGCTGGAGCGGCAGACGCTGCACGTGATGGACGGCGCGCGGCGGGTGGCGATGGTGGAGACGAAGACGGTGGACACCTCGGGGCCGTTCACGGTGACGCCGCGGGTGCGCTACCAGCTCGACAACCACCTCGGGTCGGCGTCGCTGGAAGTCGACGGGACGGGGCTGGTGATCGGGTACGAGGAGTATCACCCCTATGGGACGACGGCGTACTGGTCGGCAGCGTCGGGGATCGAGGTCTCGCAGCGGCGGTACCGGTACACGGGCAAGGAGAAGGACGAGGAGACGGGGCTGTACTACCACGGGGCGAGGTACTATGCGCCGTGGCTCGGGAGGTGGACGAGCGCGGATCCACTCTGGCCTCCGCACGTCACCATGTACGCTTATGGAGACTCCAGTCCCATTATTAAGAGCGACCCCAGCGGGCTACAGGCGACACCCGGAGCTGACGACGTCATTTATCAGGGCAATGTGACAATCGACGGTGTCGAGCATCGGCAGTACTCCACGTACGCCGGCGATTTCGTCTGGCAAGAGCCTATTATTTCTGCGGATCACTCGCCGCCATTGCCGGGATCTTCTAAGCCCGCAGCAAGGCCACCCTCTAAGCCCGCAGCAAGGCCACTCGCCCCGTCGGCTTCGCAGCCGAAATTCTCGGAAGCCTCGGACTCGTCATCCTGGAAGGATAACTCCTTGGTGCAGTTCGGCGCCGGGGCGATCATTGGTGGTCTTCAGGGTTGGTTACCGTTCGGTTTCGTTGGAAACGCAGTGTCGATGCCCACGCGATACTCCGAGCTGGGCCGCGGCGTCGGCGAAGCCGCCATGGGCTTGGCGCAGATCATCGGCGGGATCGGGGCCATCATCGGCGGCGGAGGTGCAGCGGTGGGCGGCGTGGCGGCCGCGCCTGTCACAGGCGGCGCGAGCATCCTCGTCACGCTGGCAGGCGGATCCGCCGCTGTTGGTGGATTGGCAGCAGTTGCCCAAGGGGTCACAAACGTCGTTGCTGCTGCTGGTTCGATAAGCCATGCGATGTCGATGTCGGGGTCTAGTGGCGGCGGAAACGGTCCAAAGAAGGCACCCGAGAGTACAAAGATCGATCCGAGCGAGTATGAGACTCATGCGCGAGACGTACTCGGTGGAAAGAAGCAATCCGTTGATATTCCGGGGGACACGCCTGTAGATATTGATGCTGCTACAGAAACCCACTTCTGGCAAATTAAGCGCATCACGAGTTTCAACAAATGGCCCGTGGATCGGCTTCCGGGGGATCTGGTGCGCCAGCTCGAGAGAACCAAGGCGGCGGCTGCGCTCCACGGCAAACAGATCGGTATTGCGACTCACCAGCCAATTCCAAGTAACTATGCCGAGATGATAAAGAAGCTCGTCCCAGGTGTCCAGTTTCGTGTGATTTCTCCGTAGTCGGATCGTTGGTTTCGTTGTCTCTGTTTTACGCGTGGGGTGTTATGGCAGGCAGCCTTTTGCATGGGCCGAAATTTGAGCAGGTCTGGTACACCGCCGGCGATGGCCAGCGGCATTACGAGCTGTTGCCGCGCGGCGGTGACATTGAGGTGATGTCCAATTCGTCGTGGCAGGAAGTTGTTGAGTACTTTGAGTCTCTGGGTGTGCCACGGGAGATGTGGCCGGTTTGTGAAAGCAACATAGATGCTCCGTTGACGAGGATCCTGTCGCAGAACGAAGATCTGCGTAGAGTTTTTCGCGATGTGACATTGGGCCCGGTGCGTCCAAGCTGGGCCGATTTTGTATTCCGAACTGTCGCCGCTGGCGAATTCTTGTTCTATTGCGTTGAATAGTCTCTGAGCTCGTCGTTCGAAATGATGTCTCGTCTGGCCCGGTGCGAGAGTTTTATTCTCAACGACAGCGTCCGTCCGACCCGCGCCGGTCCAGCCGCAGTGCCGCTGGGCCGTCGGAAGCTGCTCAATCCGGAAGGCTCTTGTCTCGTCTGTCGAAGATTCCCGACGAACCGTCAATGCGGGCACTGCCTGAAGACGACGCGGAGCCCGGACAGCACGGTGCTGAAGAACCTGAGGTACGTGTACGACCCGGTCGGTAACATCGTGGAGATCGGGGACAGCGCGCAGCAGACGGTGTTCTTCAACAACGATGTGGTGTCGCCGAGCGCGCAGTACGTGTACGACGCGGTCTACCGGCTGATCGAGGCGACGGGGCGGGAGCACGCGGGCGGGCTGTCGGACGCGCCGCGGGACCAGAACGACCTGCCGATCATGTCGCTGCCGCACCCGAACAACCCGCAGGCGCTGAGGAACTATACGGAGCAGTACGTCTACGACGCGGTGGGCAACCTGCTGAGGATGGTGCACCAGTGGGTGCACCAGGCGGGGACGGGGAGCTGGACGCGGTGGTACGCGTACGAGGCGGCGAACAACCGGCTGACGAGCACGACCGGGGACCCGGAGCACGGGCCGTTCCGCACCTATGCGCATGACGCGCACGGCAACATGACGTCGATGCCGCACATCACCGCGCTGACCTGGGACGAGAACGACCAGGTGCGGAGCACGGATCTCGGCGGCGGCGGCGATGTCTATTACGACTACGATGCTGCGGGGCAGCGCGTGCGCAAGGTGTGGGAGCACAGCGGGCTGGTGGAGGAGCGCATCTACCTTGGCGGCTACGAGGTGTACCGGAGGCACAACAGCTCGGGGCTGGAGTTGGAGCGGCAGACGCTGCACGTGATGGATGGCGCGCGGCGGGTGGCGATGGTGGAGACGAAGACGGTGGACACCGCGGGGCCGTTCACGGTGACGCCGCGGGTGCGCTACCAGCTCGACAACCACCTCGGGTCGGCGTCGCTGGAGGTCGACGGGACGGGGCTTGTGATCGGGTACGAGGAGTATCACCCCTACGGGACCACGGCGTACTGGTCGGCGGCGTCGGGGATCGAGGTATCACGGAAGAGGTACAGGTACACGGGGAAGGAGAAGGACGAAGAGACGGGGCTTTACTACTACGGGGCAAGGTACTACGCGCCATGGCTAGGGAAGTGGACGAGCGCGGATCCAGCGGGGATGGCGGATGGTCCGGGGTTGTATAATTACGTGAGGGGGAATCCGGTTCGGTTGACGGATCCGACAGGAACGGAGAGTGACCAGATCGTTCGGGTTGACGAAGACACCATTGCGCACGTTGGCACGGGAGATGTCGCACACCGTGGCGAAACCTATATCGAGCGCTACAACGTGTCGTTCGAGGACCGGCATCTAGTCGTCTTTGCTGATGATCCGCTCCATTCTGCTCCAAGCCGTCCTGCGAAGACCCCGACGAGGCCTGCACCCGCAAGACCGCAAGAGGTCGTTGACGACTTTTCTGACGTCACCGGGAAAGCCGAGGGAGTCGGCTCATTTTTAGAAGGAGCCATCGCAGGCGGGTTCTCGGAGAACGACTCGTGGAGCGCGACTGCGGGCCAGGTGCTCGTAGGACTTCTGCCGGTTGTGGGGCAAATCGCCGACATTCGGGATATCGGCGCGGCCGCCCGCAACGTCATGGAGGGCAAAGATGGAGCAGCGATTGAACTCGGCATCGCGGTCGTGGCGGTTGTTCCGGGGCTCGATCTCCTGAAGGGGGGAACGAAGGCCGGCAGGAAGGCGCTTCGTGAGGCGGCGGAAGAGGGCATTGAAGGAACCGCCGGTGCTGGCATGAAGCGCGCGGCGAAGAGGCTAAGCAAGGCAGGAGCCGCGAAGGCTGCGAAGGAACTCAAGGCTCTGAACGTTGCACGCACAGAGATGATGGCACGGCTGGACGTGATGATAGGGGATCCAAGGCTGTCCGAGGCCATGCATAACACGCTCAAGCACGCACAGAATGCCTTGTCTACCCATCTGAAGCCGTCCGACCTCTCCGGCGCGCTGCGTGATACACTTGGCTTGCCGGTACGCAGGCCGGGCACTGGGGAAGCGTTTGAGCATCTGAAAGAGGTCAACGAGGGTTTGGCTTCACTCGAGAATGTGCGCAAATTGGTGCGGAGGCAGATGTTCCACGAAGAGGCTGGGTCTGATGTTCACAAGCTTCTGTCCGCGCAGGCCGAATCCCTCGCAGAGTTTTCTGCGCGTGCGAAACGATTTTTGACATCAAGGTAATCAAATGAGCAAAATCCAATCAAACGCGCAAGATGAGCGGCTAATCAATGACGAGCGCGCGGCCGCAACGGATCGAGCTTCTGCTATTTCGAGAATTGGCTCAGATCGTTTGTATCAACACGAAAAATCAATATCTATGCTGTTGCAGCATGAGGAGCCTGTGCTCCGAGAGAGGGCGGCGGCCGTCCTGGTCGCGCTCTGGGGAAGGAAAAGCTACGTGGACGCTGTGATCCACATGCTCCATCAAGATGCCGATCTGTACTGTCGGCTGAAGGCGTCGAGTATTCTTTGGAACTTTGCAACATTCTCCGCGTCGAATCGCGAAGATCGGGACATTGTTCTGCGCGCATTGGCGCAGTCCGTCGCGAGGGATAAGGATTCGATGGTGCAGGCAGCGAGCTATAAACATTTCCTGGAGCTAACTTCGCCGGAGCGCGCGGCCGGGGTTCCTGATGAGCTTGATCGTGATAGCGATGTTGAATGGGAGCTCATGATGCCATACTTGGCAAATTGACACTTGCTTGTGCTGGGTTGTATGATGGTAGCCGCCGAGCCGTCGCCATGGCCACTTGCGGATCTCGCGTGGGCCGACGATGCTCGACGCGGGGCACGCGGCCCTCCTATAGCCGTGGTGGGGCCGCCCCGGATAGAGCTCCGCTGCCGAGCACCAGTCCACGCGCCTTCGACCCGTCCTGGCGATCTCGGTGGCCGCCTTCATGATGCCTTCCACGGCGGTCCGGCTCATGGTGGTGACTGTCCGGATATCGTCGGGCTCGGGACACGGGGAGGATCTCGCCAGCAAGGTGGTCGAGCATGACCAGGAGGTGCTGGAGACTCGCGATGCCCGTCGGACTAGCGAAAAAAACGAGTGAACGTTCAGACCACGCTCTTCCCCGAGTTCGTTTACGGTTGACCTCATTCGAACCGCCGGAAGACCTTTCCCGTGGGCAGCTGGGATCTCGTCGGTCCTCTCCAAGCCGATCCAAGCCGAAGCGAGCGATCCTCTCCAAGCCGAAGCGAGCCAGGGCGTCCTTCTCGGCCAGTACCGGGTCTGTCACAACGGCGTTGAACCTGCGCGGCAGGGCGTACCAGGTGTATGATGGCGCGGGTGTGGTGACGAGCCAGGCGTACGACTTCAAGGGCAACGTGCTGCAGGCGTCGCGGCGGCTGCGCAGCGACGTGCACGCGGACGCCGACTGGTCGGTGCTGGCGGGGCTGACGGATGTGTCCGCCATCGCGACGACGGCCGAGCCGCTGCTGGAGACGGAGAGCTTCGGGACGCAGACGGCGTACGACGCGCTGAACCGGCCGACGAGCGTGACGGCGCCGGACGCGAGCGAGGTGAAGCCGACGTACAACGAGGCGGGGCTGCTGGAGCGTGTGGAGGCGCGGATTCGCGGCGCGGTGGCGTGGACGACGTTCGTGGACGACATCGACTACGACGCGAAGGGGCAGCGCGAGCGGATCGAGTACGGCAACGGCACCTTCACGGATTATACGTATGACCCGCTGACGTACCGGCTCTCGCGCCTGAAGACGACGCGGAGCTCGGATAGCGCGGTGCTGCAGAACCTGAGGTACGTGTACGACCCGGTCGGGAACATCGTGGAGATCGGGGACAGCGCGCAGCAGACGGTGTTCTTCAACAACGACGTGGTGTCGCCGAGCGCGCAGTACGTGTACGACGCGGTCTACCGGCTGATCGAGGCGACGGGGCGGGAGCACGCGGGCGGGCTGTCGGACGCGCCGCGCGACCAGAACGACCTTCCGATCCAGTCGCTGCCGCATCCGAACGACCCGCAGGCGCTGAGGAACTATACGGAGCAGTACGTCTATGACGCAGTGGGCAACCTGCTGAGGATGGTGCACCAGTGGGTGCACCAGGCCGGGCTGGGGAGCTGGACGCGGTGGTATGCGTACGAGACGGCGAACAACCGGCTGACGAGCACGACCGGGGACCCGGAGCACGGGCCGTTCCGCACCTATGCGCATGACGCGCACGGCAACATGACGTCGATGCCGCACATCACGGCGCTGACCTGGGACGAGAACGACCAGGTGAGGAGCACGGATCTCGGCGGCGGGGGCGATGTCTATTACGACTACGATGCTGCGGGGCAGCGCGTGCGCAAGGTGTGGGAGCACAGCGGGCTGGTGGAGGAGCGCATCTACCTCGGCGGCTACGAGGTGTACCGGAGGCGCAACAGCTCGGGGCTGGAGCTGGAGCGGCAGACGCTGCACGTGATGGATGGCGCGCGGCGGGTGGCGATGGTGGAGACGAAGACGGTGGACACCGCGGGGCCGTTCACGGTGACGCCGCGGGTGCGCTACCAGCTCGACAACCACCTCGGGTCGGCGTCGCTGGAGGTCGACGGGGCGGGGCTGGTGATCGGGTACGAGGAGTACCATCCGTACGGGACGACGGCGTACTGGTCGGCAGCGTCAGGAATCGAGGTCTCGCAGAGGAGGTACAGGTACACGGGCAAGGAGAAGGACGAGGAGACGGGGCTGTACTACCACGGAGCGAGGTATTACGCGCCGTGGCTAGGGAGGTGGACGAGCGCGGATCCGGCGGGGATGGTGGACGGGCCAAACCTGTATGAATACGTGCGAGGGAGTCCGGCTCGGCTGAGGGATCCGAGTGGAACGCAGGGAGACGAGCCCAACTACGGGCTTGAGGCGCTCCAGCGGATCAACGAGGTGAACGCAGCCCAGCTCGGGGTGCCCTCTGCAACGCCGGAAGAGCAGAAGGCGCGGAGAAAGCACGCAGCCGAGGCAGCGACGGCCAGAGCGGAAGCTGCTAAGGAAGCGGCCCTGAGGGCTCGTGCCACTCCTGCGACGAAGGAGGAGCGCTGGGAGGCCGCCAAGACGGGCATCAAACACGATGTGACCGAGAGCGCTGGGCACGCTCTGCTTGCCTCGGCGCTACTGCCAGCCGGACCAGTGCTCTTCTTGGGGTCCCTGTTCGTCGACCTCAGCGGGCTGCATGGCGAAGCGCCGTCTGCTGGCGCAGAGGGGCTACGCAAGTTCCAGCTAGAGGATAACTACGAGACTGGACGGGCGATTTCACAGACCGTTCAGGCAGGAGCCGCTTTCGTCCCGTGGAGCGAAATCGCTGCGGGGGCGCGAACGGCAGCGGGGAAGCTGCCTGAGTTGTACGGCCTGGGAGCAGGCGGCGGCGGCAAGGTGGTCACCTTCTCGGAGCGGTTCGCCGCGGAAGCAGCCGCTGAGACTGGCGCCGCCGCAAGGGTAGCACCCAGGACCTTCACCAGCACCGATCCGCAGGTTGGAGAGCTGGCGACCGAGATCGAGAGGCGCGTTCCCGGGATCGTGGAGGATGTCAACATAAAGACGATGCGGCCCAACGGCCTGCCTGGTACGGACCTCGACATCGCGTTGACCGATGGGCGGGTGATTCGAATAAAGACTGGCAATACGAAGGGTTTGACGACTCAAATGGAGGAAACTGCGGCGCGCGGCTGGGATCCCATCGCCTATGCGCCCAATGCGTCAAGAGCCTTACAAACACAATTCGCGCAGAGAGGGTGGCCGCTGGCCACCACCCCAGAGAATCTTTATGATATTGTAAAGGCCGGTCCTCGGCCATCGCATTGGATCCAAAAGCCATGACCGATACCCTAACGATTGCCGCACCGCCCGGGGAGTTCATTGAGAGCCTCGCCGCGCCACTTGACGAAGTGTTTCAGCTCACCAAGACGGAGTTTGGTGGGATCACAATTGCCGCCCCTGGGGAGAGGTGGATCGTTCTCAATCCAAACCCGTACGCGGAGATCGAGGATCCTGATACCGTCCCAATGATCACTAGGCTCATCGGAGCTGCTCCGAGTTTCTTCACCCTGACGACGAGCAACCTGCCGCTCACGCGTCGGGTGGTGCAGAAACTCGCGGAACGACGTGACCTCGTGGTGGATACGCAGCATGGCATCATTCTGCCGCTTCACGAATTCGCTGAATTGATCCGAGCTCGACCAATGTGGGACTGGCGTCGGTGAAGGAGGGCGGTGCAGCAGCCGCTCGTCCAATCCAAGCGCCTTCGACCAGCCCGGTGTTGTTAGTGTTGTGTTGTTGTTGTTGACGCTTGCCATCGACCGCTGTTCATGCGCCAGGTGAGCGGGCCGAAGATGGGGATGGTGAGCGCCCGGAGCGGATAGCGGAGCGGTTTCCAGCGGCGGTGTTCCAGAAGCTCAAGCTTGCGGCACACCGCGTTCCCCCGGATCGACCCATCGGATCTCCCGGGAAATCAGCGCATCGAGCAGCCGGCTTCGAGCGAAGCTTCTGGGACGCCGCCATCATGGGCTCGAAGCGCCAGATGGAGGACCGAGGACGACAAGCAGAGCTTCTCGGCCGCCTTCCGGATCGAGAAGCCCCGGGCACTAAGCTCGATCGGAGCAAGTGAGCAATTCGATGATCATGGATCTGATGCATTTTCAAGGCTCTGTTGAGCGGGATATTCACGTCTTTCGTGATGGTGTGCGGATCGAGAGCGTCGAGACGGCGCTGCGGCAGGTTGCGCGCGATCTGTCGTATCAGTTTACTGTGCTTCGCGGGGATCGAATGGCGAATGAGGCGGAGGTGTTAAGAGAGCTCGCTCAAGCGTTCGGGTTGCCTCATCGTGGTGATGCGGGCTATAATCGGAGCTGGGATGGTGCCGCAGACTGTATCACGAGCATGCGTTGGTCGCATCGGTCGCAGTCGCCCAGTGAATCCCAGCGTGGGCATGTCGTGCTGTTTCGCGAGCCGGCGCATCTCATCGCCGCCGATGCGCTCTCGTTCGCAACGTTGCTCGATCTCCTCGGCACGCGAGCCGAGTCCCCCGAAGGCCGCGAGGTGCCGTTTCACGTCGCTGTCGGCCCGATGAGCTTCCGCCACGAATTTTTTGCGACCCTTCTAAAGGTGGAACGCCACTTCTGCCATGACTGCCAGCTGGTGGACCGAGCCGAGGAGGACGAATAGGCTCTGCGCGCCGAGGCCAGGGACTGACGGCGAAGGCGTGAAGGAGTCCGTAGTCCACGCCGAGTAAAGAATCTGCACCACGTCCGTGCGCCACGTGACGACGCCTAGCCCACTCGGGTCGGGGAGCCGTTCGCCGGGCCCGTGCGCCCTCGACCTACCCGGTGTTGTTGATCTTGAGCCTCGCCACCTAGCGATGTCCATGCGCCAGGTAAGCAGTCCGAAATTTCAGGCTCGGGCGCCTGAAGACGACGCGCAGCGCGGACAGCGCGGTGCTGCAGAACGGGCGCTCGGCGCGGAGATGGAGCGGCCGTCAAACGGCGCATCTCGGGCGCATCGTGAGGCGCCCCGCGGAACCGCGCGATCCCGGCTGTAGCTCGGGCCGCGGGCTGCTAGAGGGGCGGCCGCCATGAAGCTGCTCCTCCGGATCCTGCCGCTCGCCTGCTCCGCCGCTGCCGCCGCCTCGTGCGGCGGCGGGGTGGAGCGCACGCCGCTCATCGTCGAGGTCGGGAGCGCCGCTCCCGGCGCGCCGGAGGCGCCCGACGCGCCGCACGCCGCGGCGCCGCGCGAGGGGGCGGCGGGCGATCACCGCTTCTGCGGCTGGCTGCACGAGTTCCTCGGAGATCCCGCGTCCACGGATCTCGGCTACGACACCTTCGCGGCCCGCGCCGAGGCGTTCGACGCCGTCCACCCGAAGTGGTGGCGCGTCGCCTCGCCGACCACGTTCGAGAACCACCCGCGCGGCCGGTCCGCGCCGTTCGCGGGCTTTCACGACCCGCGCGTCCTCGACCGCACGACGCCCGGCGGCGGGCGGACCCGGCTCGTCCCGCTCGTCGCCGCGGTCGACCGGCCGGACGTCGTCGCGGTGCACGCGATGATCCACGATCCCGCGCTCCGGGCGCAGCACGTGGCGGGCCTCGTGGCCCTCGCGGTGGAGAACGGCTACGACGGGCTCGACATCGACTACGAGCACCTCGCGTCCGTGCTCGGGCCGGGCGAGACCGTGGAGGCCGAGCGGGCTTCGTTCTCGGCGTTCATCGACGAGCTCTCGCGCGCGCTCCACGCGGCCGAAAAGACGCTCTCGCTCGCGGTCCCGGCGGTCGCCTCCGCGACGGGGGTGTTCGACTACGAGGCGCTGAGCGCCTCGGCGGATCACGTGCACGTGATGAGCTACGACTACCACTTTGGCGGCGGCGCGCACGCCGGCCCGGTCGCGCCCCTCGGGTGGGTGGAGCGGACCGTCGCGTACATCGGGGGCCTCGACGGCGGCGCGCGCCGCGAGAAGTTCATCCTCGGCCTGCCGAACTACGGCCTGCTCGGGCCGGAGGCGCCGGGGGACGGGGGCGCCGTGGTGGGGTGCGAGCCGCTCGGCAAGTGCCTTGAGCTCGCGGGCGGCGACGGCTACGACACGAGCACCGACCACATGCGCCGGTGCCCGGAGGACGGGGCCGCGCGGCTCGCGGCGGGGAGGGCGCCGAACCGGGTCCTCGCGAGCGGAGAGCACCTCTTCTTCGAGGACCTCGGGTCGCTCGAGGAGAAGGTCGCCGCCGCCAGGCGGGGCGAGCTCGGCGGGGTGACGTACTGGAGCATCGGCGGCGAGCCGGGCGGGGCGGCGTTCTTCTCGATGATCGAGCGCCACTTCCCCAGGTGATCGCGCCGCGGCGCGCCTCAGACCTTGAGCGCGCCTCAGACCTTGAGGAAGATGCCCCGGCGGTGGAGGGGGTAGAGGAGCACGAGCCAGAGGGCGACGGCCGCGAGCGCGAAGGCGAGGGAGGCGTTCAGCGGCGAGAGCCACGACGCGAAGAGGCGCGTGTAAAGGAGCTCCAGCGCGCTCGTCCTCGCGCCGTCGTCTCCGGTCCTGCTCACGTGATAGAGCAGGTGTCCCATCATGGTCGAGCCCACGTAAGCCGCGATCGGGTTGGCGCCGAAGATCAGGAACGGAGCGCCCCAGCGCCGCCATCCCTTCAGGTCCACGATCCACACGCAGGCGGCGAGGACGACCGCGGCCACGCCGGCGGTGAGCAGCGCGAACGAGCTCGAGTACAGGCTGCGGTTCCACGCGAACCACGGCGCCCAGGCGGCGCCCAGCGCGATCCCCGCGGCGCCGGCGGCGAGGAGCCCGGCGACGCGCGCGCGGAGCCCGGCGGGCGCGGTGAGCCAGCGTCCGCCGAGGCTCCCCAGCATCACCGTCATCGCCGCGGGGAGGGTGGGGAGGATGCCCATCGCGTCCCAGCCTTTGCGCGCGATGTGCCCCCCGAGGAAATACCGGTCCACGCGGGCCGCCAGCGTCTCGTGGGGATCGTCGAGCGGATGGAGCCGGAGGACGAGCCAGTAGCCGATCAGGGCCGCGGCGATGATGCCCGCCTGCTGCCTGGCGGTGGTCTTGAGGCAGAGGAGCGCCGCGAGCACGTACGCGGCGCCGATGCGCTGGAGGACGCCCGGGATGCGCAGCTCCGTCAGGCGCTCTTCGGGAAAGAACGGGAACGCCGACAGGAACAGCCCGAGCAGGATGAAGATCGCGCCGCGCCGTACGATCTGGAGGGCGAGCTCACGGTCGGTCGCGCCGCGCGCGCGGCGCCCTGAGATGGAGATGTGCAGGGTCACGCCGACGATGAAGAGGAAGCAGGGAAATATCGTGTCTGCGAGTGTGCAGCCCTCCCAGTACGAGTGGGCCAGGGGCGGATAGATGGCCGGGAAGCTGTCCTGGAAATTGACGAGGAGCATCGCGACGATGGTCATTCCGCGGAAGATGTCCAGCGATTGGAGCCGCATGCGATGAATGTAGTGCGCGTGGCATGATGAGCCATGACAGCGTCTCTCCGTCGTGCGCTGTCCGTCAGCGGCATGACGAGGGCGTCTCCCTGTACGTGCCTGTCCGGCGTGCCCGGCTGTTCGGGGGTTCGTGGCGCCGGCGCGCCCGCCTCGGCCTGTCGCGCGCCGGCTGCCGGCCGGTCCTGGTCGCGCGGCCCGGCGGGGGAGCCGGCGCGGGCCGGCGGGGGAGCCGGCGCGGGCCGGCCCGGGGCAGCCGAGCGGAGCGACGGCCGGCGACCTCGGGCGCGGCCGCGGCGCGGGCGGGGCCGCCGCGGTGCGCGGAGGGGAGCGCGGCCGTCCCGCTGCGTGGTATGGTGCGCGCCGTCACAGCGAGAGGAGATTTCTGCCATGGCACGCACCCCGTCCACGATGCTTGAGCTCGGCACTCCGGCGCCCGACTTCCGGCTGCCGGATTTCACCGGAAAGCAGGTGGCGCTGTCGGATTTCACCAGGGAGCGGGCGCTCCTCGTGATGTTCATCTGCAATCATTGTCCGTTCGTCAAGCACGTCCGTCACGAGCTCGCCCGGCTGCGGCGCGATTATCGCCCCGAGGATGTGGCCATCGTGGCCATCAATCCGAACGACATCGTCGCTTATCCGGCGGACAACGCCGAGGCGATGGCGAGGGAGGCGCGCGAGTTCGGTTATACGTTCCCGTACCTCCTCGACGAGGCGCAGCAGGTGGCCAAGGCCTATCGGGCGGCCTGCACGCCGGATTTCTACCTCTTCGGCCCGGATCGCCGGCTGGTCTACCGCGGTCAGCTCGACGACAGCCGCCCTGGCAACGACGTCCCGGTGACCGGCCGCGACCTCCGCGCCGCCATCGACGCGGTGCTCGCGTCGGCGCCCATCCCCTCGGATCAGCGCCCGAGCATCGGGTGCAACATCAAGTGGAAGCCCGGCAATGAGCCGGAGTATTACGGGCGAATTCAGTAACGATTACAGCTGGTTGGACCCGAGGTCTACCCCTGTCGGGCAGAATTCCGGGCAGAAATAGCTCTGCCGGCAGCGGGGGGAAGACCTCCGACCGGAGGAACTCGACCGACTCGGCCTCGCGCACGTACTCCATCGTGGTGCTCATTTGCTCGTGACCGACCCTGTGCATGATATGCAGCGGCTCGTCGCCGCGGATGGCCATCCACGTGATCCCCGTCGCCCGGAGGTCGTGCCAGGTGAGGCGCTTCCGGGTGGCGTCGTCGGCGAAGAGCTCGGCGCGTGTCACCCCGGCGCGCTGGAGGTACTTCCGGAGGCGCGGCGCGAGCGCGTGTAGCGGCGGCACCGCGACGAGCCGAACCGCGCCGACTGCTCGGGCGTCGGCGACGAGAACCTCGAGAAGCGGCAGCAGCTCGGGCTCGATGGTGAAGCGCCGTGGCATGTTCGTCTTCACCTCCTTCAAGCCGCCGCGCTTCCGATCGATCGCGCGGTGGACGTGTAGCACGCGATGGCGCAGGTCGATGTCCTCCACGTGCAGCGCCTCGACCTCGCCGGCCCTCGCGGCGCAGTAGACATGCAGCGCGACCAAGCGGCGCCACCGGAGCGGGACCGCGGCGCAGTGCATGAGCGCGAGGAACTCCGAGGGGTAGAGATAACTCTTCGCCCGCCGCACGCCCTCGTCGGGGCCCGCGACGTTCAGCGCGGGGTTGTCCTTGCGGATGCGGAGCGCGAGCGTCTTCGACTTCACCGCGTCCTTGAACGCCTTCGCGACGAGCATCCAGATGTTCTTGGCCGTTTTCCATGAGAGCTCCTCGGCGCGGACGCGCGCGTCGAGGTCCTCGACGAGCTGCTCCAGGTCGGAGCTCTCGATGCTGGCCATCGGGCGGGAGCCGAGCGGCGGGTCGAGCCGTGGGAGCACCCAGTTCCGGAGGTTGGCCCGGTTGTCCGCGACCGAGGCGAGGCCTCGCCGCTCGCGGTCGGTGCACCAGGCCTCCGCCCACGCCTCGAAGGTCGGGCCGGCGGGGGCGACGGCGACCACCGCCGGCGCGCGTGTGACGCCCTCACGCTGGGCGAGCTCCGTCAGCGCGCGGGCTTTTTCGCGCGCCTTGGCCTCGGACATGCCCGGCGGCTGGCACACGCGATCGCCGCGGCTCCCGTCTGCGAGGGTCGGGCGCACGTCCCAGTGGTCGCCGTGGCGCTCCACGGAGCCGGTGCGTGGCCGGCCGCGGCCGCGCCGTTGCGTCGGCTCGGTCATGTCGAGACCCTCCTCTTGCGCGTGGACGGCTTGGCCGCAATCGCGAGTTCGTCACGTAGCGAGAGATCGCCGTCCGCCTGCGGTTTCGTCCGTGGCGCCGGCGGCGGCTGCGACACCATCCAGGCCTCGACGTCTTCCCAGAGCGCTGCGGCCTGCTTGCCGCGGCGGAAGGTCTTGAAGGCCCCCGCCGCGGCGGCCTCACGGAAGGCCCGCGCTGAGCCGAGCGGGTTCTCCCTCGCGGTCGCATAGCGGGGCGCTGGCGACACCTTCAGCCGATCCGTGAGGAGATCGGCAGCGAGCTCGGCGGCCATGGTGGCGACCGCACGCGCGAAGGCCTCGACGGCGGCGGAGTTCACTGGGCGCGCGCCTCCGCGAGGCCGTTCCGGCGCGCTGGCGGGAGGAGCTCCGCGGCGAGTTCGGAAGCGGGGGCCGCGGCGAGCCGCGGGAGGATCCCAGCCTCGCGCACAACCTGGGAGACGGTGACGCCACGGTCCGGGATCACCATCTGCGGCATGAACTCGCTCTCGAAGTCCACGACACCCGACTCGATCGCTTCGAGCTTCGCCTTGATGATCAAGAGCATGGCGCGCCAGCGCTGCTTGATCGCCTGCTCGTGCGCGCCCGCCTGATCCTTCTCACCGCGCCTCTTCCCTCCGGCGTCGCGCTCGAACTCATCGAGCCGGGGGAGCACCAGCTCGAACCTGATGAGCCGCTCGTGCGCTCGGAACGTGAGCGTCGTCGTCGAGGTCTTGGGGTTGGTCTGGTAGGTGAACGAATCCGCGCCGTAGCGCGCCAGGACCTTCTCGATCTGATCGCGCGACTCGGCCGCGCTCACCTTCGTGGTGCAGCCGTACTGGCCGTTTCCACGCTTCCGCTTCGACGTGCGCATGTCCTTGTTCCTCCTCGCCTCGTCCTTCGACGCCTTCCTTGGTCTCTGCGGGCGCGCCCGCTCCGGCGAGGCCGGCTCCATCGGAGCGGGCCCGTCGCCTATGTACCCGACCGCGGCCTCCTCATCCTCGACCAGGACGACGAGTACGCGCGCCGGGTCGGCCTCACGCACCTCGTCGCCTCGCCACCCGAAGCACACATCGAGGGTCCTCGCCGCAGCCTCGGCGGAGACCACGGCGATCACCACGTCGCCCGCGGTCCGCGCCCCGGGCAGTCGCGCGACGTCCGCCGCGATCGCTTCCGCGGTCGGCGCGGCGAGGAGGACCTGGCGAGCGCGCCCCGGCCGGCGCGACGCCCACGCGTCCGAGAGCGCCTCGCGAGCGCGCTCGTCCAGGTCCCAGCTTGTCACGGCCTCTCCTCTCGGTCGGCGCGCCGCTCGCCGCGGGCCTCCGCCAGGAGCCGCCGGTGGAGTTCAGCGCACACGAGCACGTAGCGCTCGAGCCGGGACAGGATGCGCGACACGTCCATGGTGTCGAGCAGTTCTTCTCCCTTCGCCCCCGGCCTCAAGGCGGCGGCAAGTAGGCTCAGATCGTCGGCGACGTCCTCGAGCATCCCTTCGACCGGATCGAGACTGCTGGCGGAGAGCGCCTGTACGAGCAGGCTCGCGGTGTCGAGCTTCTCCCGGTTCGCGGGCGTGTGGATGCTCGCGCCGAGCTCCAGGCCGAGCCGGCCGTCGGTCACAACCCGAATTTCAGCGGCGCCGGTCATCGCTTGCCCTTTCCACCCGGCGCAGCGCTGCCGTCGCTACTCTCGGCGGCGTGCTCGCGCCGCTCTTCGACCATGCGGAGGTGAAGCTCGAGCGCAACGCGCACCCGATCGCCGAGCCCGGTTAGCGTCAGGTCGAACGTCAGGTCCGGATGGTCGCCGCTCTCCAGGGCTCGAGCGACCGCAAGGTTCACGACCTCGATGTCGGAGGCGACGGTGTAGAGGATCCCTGCAACCGGGTCGTCGGAGCCGGAGCACAGCCCCTTGGTGATAACGTCGATAAGGTCGTCGCGATGCAGCGTGGAAGACCGCGTATCACCATCCTTCGTCAGGCCGAGCGGGGCACGACGCTGGGACGTCGCCGAGGCGGACGCCGAAGCTGGCGCGGGCGGGGGAGGAGGCGTCGCGCCCTGCTGCGCATCCGTCGTTCCGGAGGAGTGCGGCGCCTCCGGTTTTTCGGCGAGCAGCCGGTCGACGTGGGTCATTACCCGCTGGTACAGCAGGTGCGCGGCCTCCGTTCGGCTCTGGAGCCGGTAGAGCTGCATCTGGAGCGTGGCCTCGTCCAGCTCCTGCTCGCCAGCGATTGCGCTCTGGAGGATGGACAGGTCGTCCTTGATCGAGTCGAGCATCCCGTCGATGGGATCCGCGATCGGGTCGCCCGCGTATGACCACGCGAGGAGCTCCACCGGGTTCGCGGCGTGCAGGGTGCTGCCGTCGTGCTCGTGCTCGATGCCGAGGGCGCGGAGCACGGAGCGCGCCGGGCGAGGGGCGGGCCCGGGCGTGGGCGACGCGGCGACCCGTGTGGCGCCGGGCGGATCCATCTTGCCGCGCGAGATCGCCAGGGCGGTCTCGTGCAGCTTGTCGGCCTCGTCCTCGACGAACTTGGCCAGCGGCGAGCCGAGCGCCCGGATCATCATGTCCAGGACCGCCAGCAGGTAGAGGGCGGTGTTGGCCGCGGCGCTCTCCTCTTCGGGCTGGCGGGCCCAGTCGCGGGGCAGCCAGCGCTGGTACAGCGCGGCCACCTCGTCGAGGAAGGCGCGCGGCGGGTACTGGCGCACCTTGGTTGGCGACTCCGCGGCACCGGCCTCCTCGGCGGAGCGCGGCGCGCTGGCCCCGTTCATCTGCCCGCGATCCGGCTTGTGAGACGCTGCGTGAACCGACTCCTGTGCATGCATCATGGCAACCTCGTATCGTTCAGTCCGTTGACGTCATGGGTCCGCGGGCACACGACGGCCCACGGAGACCCGCTCACCAGGCTCCACCAACAGAGCGGTTTCCCCCTTTCAAGCCTTACGCCGAGCGCGCCGAAATTCTCACGTTGGGTGCGCGCTCACGGCGTTTCCTTAAGCTCCAGCACCAGCGGCTGACTCCGCTCCGCGCGCGCTCACGCGGCGGTCGGCCCCTCCTTCTCCGGCGCGTCGTTCGCCGGGGTAGGGGTGGGATCGGTCGGGAGCGCGGCCGGCGCCTTCTTCTTCGAGCGCTTCGGCGTCCACGGGTTCGCGGCGATCCACTCGCGGATCTCGGCCACGGCCGCCTCGCAGTACTCGAGGCAGTCGACCGTGCCGTGGCCGTGCGACTTCAGGTCGCGCACCACGCGGTGCATGTCGCTGCGCTCCTTCTCGCGGAGCTTGAGAGCGGTGAGCGCCCGGCTCACCTCGTAGCGGGTGACTCCCAGCTCGGCCGCAATCTCGTCGGGGCGCTTCCAGCGCTGCTCCTGCACCGGGAGGAGGCGCCTCGGGTCGAGGCCGGTGCAGAGCGCCACGACGTGGGCGCGGATCACGTCTTTCTGGTCGGCGGCGATGTGCTCGCCCATGCCGCGGAGCGCTTCGGCGACGAGCTCGGCGCGGCGGAGGTCGTCCGACGGCGGCATCGCCGGCGCGGCCGGCTGGGCGGTCGGATCGTACTTCCCGGTCCGGGCGATCTCCGGCACGACGTCGCCGGCGAGCCAGAGCTGGAACTCGACGGCCCGCGGCTTCCCGCTCTTCAGGAGCGCCAGGTTCAGGCCGACGTCGGTGATGACGATGAGCTCCGAGGCGAACCTCAGATCCTCGCCGTCGGAGGCAAGCGCGGGATCCGCCCCTGCCTCCAACTGCGCCTTGGCATCGCGGAGCTCCTCGCCCTTCAGCCGGTACCAGTGCACCCCCTCCCGGATGATGTGCTTCCAGTCCGTCGTAAGGTCGCGGACGAACCGTTTCCCGCCCTCTTCGTAGTCGAGCGCCGCGCCGCAGTCGCGGGCGACTCGGCACCGTTGCCCTCGGACGCTCACGCTCCGGACGACGTGGCCGTGGAACGTGTACCCGCTCGCCCCGGCCGCGCCGGGCTTGATGATGTCGCTGCTCACGAGACCGCTCCTCTCGTCACGCGCTCCAGCCACACCTGCACTCCGTTCGAACCGCGCGTCGCCATGTCGCGCTCGAGCCACGGCCCGTCGAAGTCGGACCACAGCACCTCGTCCAGCGCGCGCGGCTCGACCTTGATGGACTCGGCGGCCATCGCCGCGTCGACCCGCTCCCTGAAGCGGCGGATCCGCTCGCGCGGCGGCCCGGGCTTGATGTCCTTCGGGTCGGACAGGTACGTCACCTTGAGGACGCCGCGGACCGTGAGAAGCATCGCCTCGTTCGGCTCCGTTTCGGCCTGGCGCGTGGCGCGGCTGGCGGGCTTGGGGCGGCTGCTCACGCGGCCTCCAGCAGGCGCAGCAGGCCGGTGCCCGCCAGCTCCGCCAGGACGTCGAGGAAGCGCGCGGCGGCGGTTCAGGAGCGGGCCGGCCCTGGCGGGCGCGGCGGGTGGTGGGGGTAGGGGCAGGGCTGTACGGCGAGCGTCCGGGGCGAGGCATGGCCAATATCTTGACCAGCAGCCAAGCGCTTGTCAACTAAGTTCTTAGCCGCCAGCGACTCGATCTATTTCTGCTTCGCCTTCTTCTGGGGAGGATGCTCGCGCGCCTCGCCGGCTGCGGCCTCTGGGGCCCCTCCGAATGCGTCCTTGGGGGCGATGAGCTCCAGCAGCGCTGAGAGAGACCGCAGCCGCATGTGCTCCCACTGCTCCCGGTCCTCCGAGCCAGCCAGGGGGGCGCCGTGCCCCTTGTTCAGGTAGTCCGTCATCTCGGACGCGACGAAAAGGCGGAAGCGGTCCGCTAGACTCGGCTCGTTTTTCGGCGCGTCAACAATCTCGGTTGCTTGCATGCGAAGCTCTAGTCTGTGGTAGAAATGCGCCAGGGAGACCACGTCGGCCGGCTCGATGAAGTCGTCTCGGTCGACGATCACCGACAGGCCCGCCCGGTCGACGTAGGCCTCGATCCCTGGGTTGGCCGTAACCGCCATACGGCGCAGCGTCGGCCACATTGGATGCGCCATCATCGGACAGGCTGTCTGGTCGGGCGGGGGATCCGCCCGGTGTACCGCCGGCTCTTTGGGCGACCCTTCACCGCGCGCGAGCCACAGCGCGCTTACCCCTGCCGCGTCGGCGACCTTGGCGATCGTGGTAAACGCCACACGATCCCCGAGCGTTCGGATCATGGCGCCCACGTGGCCGGGTGCTAGGCCAGCCTTCAGGCTGAGCTCGCGGGCGCTCATCCCTTTCTCCTGGAGGACCCACTTCAGTCTCTCGGCGAGTGACGACATCCGAGTGCTGTACACCACTAACAAGCGCTTGTCACCTCTAGCCCTTGGTTGACAAGAACTTGGTTTCGGTTAAGCTCTTGGCCATGACGGAACCCGCTCGTCCCCCGGAGACTTTGGGGGCTCGACTCCAGAACCTGAGAACTTTCGCGGGAGTGAGCCGGCGCAGGCTGAGCCAGATCGCCGGCATCGCCCCTGCGCTTGTCGGGATGATCGAGCGGGGGAAGGTCGCGTCCCCCCAGGCTGGCACCTTGGTCAGGATCGCGCGCGTCCTCGGGTGCAGTATCGACTGGCTCGCGACCGGCACGGGCCGAGCCCCGAGCAGGGCCCGGGTCATGGCTGCCGTAGCCACGGCCACCGCCGCAAACGAGGCCGCCGCGAACCCGCTCCCCCCGCCCGCCGCCTGACGTGCCCGCGCCGGCCTCCTCCTCGCCCCCGCCCGGCGTCATCTACGTCGCCGTCGCCTTCGGCCGCCCGCCGTCCGGCATCCGCTGCCCGGCGGGCCGGTACACGTGGTGCGCGTGGTGGCGAGCGAAGCCGACGCGCGAGGCGCCCACCCGGCCCGACGGCCTGGGCGGCGCCGCGTCGCACGCCGCCGGCCTCGCCGAGGCGGAGCGCATCGCCCGCGCCTTCGGGCGCACCTGGCCGCTCGAGGAGCTCCCGGCCGCCTGGGCGAAGTGGGCGCGGACCGGCGAGTGGCCGGAGGAGCGCGCCGCCCGGATGGCCGAGGAGGAGCGCCGCTGGCGCGAGATCCACGCGGAGGCCCAGGTGCAGGCGGAGCGCGACGCGCAGGATGCCCGCCGCCGCATCGAGGATGCGCTCTGCCGGATCCGCGGCAACCCCGTCGCCGACGCCGCCGCGCTCGCCGCGCTCGGCCTGGCCCGCGACGCCACCGCCGATGACGTGAAGCGCGCCTTCAAGCAGCGCGCGCTCGCCGCGCACCCCGACCGAGGGGGCTCCCACGAGGCCTTCCTCGCGCTGACCGCCGCCCGCGACCGCGCTCTCGCGGTGGTCGGCGGCGCCTGACTCCCTCGCCGGCCCGCGCCGGCGCTCTCGTCCGAACCGCGGCCACGGCCGCCCAGGAGACCGACCGACATGAACGAGAACACCCCGTCATCCTCGTCGCTCATCACCCCGGAGGAGCGCGCCGACTTCGACGCGTCCATCCAGCGCTCGGCGGCTGAACGCCGCGCCGAGCACGCGATCCGCTCGCAGTCCTCGCAGAAGCTTGCGGCGGTCCGGGACGCCGGCGATCCGCCGCCCACCCACACCAAGTTCGTCAAGGTGAACTGGGGTGGTGACGACTGGACCCAGAACTACGGCCGCAGCTTCCCGGCGACGACGACGGACGAGGCCGCCGTGTCGAGCGCGCTGGAGGAGCTCCAGGAGAAGGTGCGCGCCGGCGAGATCAAGCCCGGCCGCGTCAAGAGCGTCAAGGTGATCGACGCCTGACCCTTTCGGCAGCGGCCGGCCGTCGCTGGCCGCTGCCCTGTTCACCGACACGACACCGCGGCTTTGCCGCCCAGGAGACCGACTCGACATGACCGACCAGAAGAACACGCCCGCCCGTGACACTGCGCATCCGTTCCGCGACGACAGCCTCGAGGCATTGCGCTGCATCGCCTGGCATGCGACGCCGTTCACGTCCGAGGACGCCGAGCACTTCCGCCGGATCGGCGGCTCGGTCGGCGGCGAGGAGCGCGGCGAGCGCCCGGAGGATCCCATCGTCGCCGCGCTCGACGACGCGGTGACTGGCTTCGTCGAGGCCGTCACCAGATACCGGAGCGACGGGAGCCTCGTGCCAACGTCGCCGGACGACGCGCCGAAGACGCCAGAGGATTGCTGCGCGCTGACCTATCGAGAGGCGCGCGACGCCACGATCGAGCTGGTGCGCGCGGTGCTCGTGGCGGCTCTTGACGAGAGCGGCGTGGGGGCGCGGCGCGACGCCGAGCCCGAGAACGTCGCCGCTGGCGCGACCGCACCTCCCGCGCCGGCGCGCCGCAAGGGCTTCCTCGAGCGGCTCCTCGGCTGGGCCGTCGACACCGCCGTCACGCGCGCGCCGGGCTATGACGTGCAGCTCATCGAGCAGCCCGCCCACGCCGCCGCCGGGCGGTGGATGATAGAGCCGCAGCGCCGCGCCCTGCTGGTCGACTGGCTCGCTGCGAGGTACCCGGGGATCGCCAGCGTAGATCGCGTTGCCCTGATCGATCTGGTGCTCGCGAGCGTGACCGCCGCTCCTGGGCCCGCGGCGCCGGCGCCCGTGGTCGTCGGGAACGAGGGCTTCGGCCGCTGCCCGCATTGTGGCGAGCGGGACACGTCGCCCATGGCGCTCGGGGCGCGCGGCTGCCGCGACTGCGGCCGGATGTACACGGTGACGTGCGTCGGTGGATCGACACCGGGGGACGGTGCAGGCGCTCCGTCGGCTCCACCGTCGTCGCACGGCGCCGGCCTCGACGCCGCCGCGGCGCGCCTGGCCGGGGTCATCACCGGCTTCCGGTCCGACGGGAGCTCCGCCTACCTGGCACCGGAAGACCCGGAGGAGAGCGTCGAGCAGTACGGTTGCAGGCGGCACGCCGAGGCGCGCGACGGGCTGATCGAGCTGGTGCGGGAGGCCCTCGCATCCGTGATGCGCGATGTGCGGCTCCTCAATCGGGAGGTCGGCGCGCTGCGTTCCATGGTCGATCCGCTCCCGATCGCCGATGCGTCGCGCCAGCAGACAACGCGGTACAAGCGCCTGCGCCCCTTCATGCCCGACGCGACGCCGCCGGCGGTGGGTCAGCTGAAGGTGCGCGTCGAGGTTGGTGCCCCCACCGGCTCGAACCGCACGTCGAGCGTGGTCGCGTTCGACGCGAAGGGTCGCCAATGGCTGCTCCAAGGCGTTCGGTTCGAGGAGTGGGAGATCCCGCGCGAGGTCCGCGACGGAAAGGTCGTGCGGACCGGTCAGCCGTTCGCGCGCCTCATCGCGGAGGCGCCGCTCGTCGAGGAGCTGATTCCGGTGGATGAGCCGGTCGATCCGTTGCGGGGCGAGGTGCCCGCCGCGCCGGCTCCGGCGCACGCGGGCGTCCACGTCACCGCGCCCGAGGCGACGGCGCCGGCGGCCGGGTCGTGCCACGACGACGCCCTCGCTGAAGCGGCCGAGAACTACGTGTTCGAGAACGGCGTATTGGTCTCACTGCTCCCGCACGTGGAGGACCTGGTCCGCGCCGCCGTACCGCTCGCGCGGAACCTCGCCGAGGCGCCGCTGGATCCGTCGGCCGCCGCGTCGCGCTTGGCGGGCCCGATCCTCTCGTGCCTCTTGGAAGTCGTCGACGCGGCGCAGAACCACGATCGCGCCATCTCACAGGCTTACGAGGCACGGCTGAAGGAGAAGTACGGCATCGACGTGTCGCAACTCCCCTTTCCCAATGGGGAGGGCCCAGACCCTCTTCCGGACGTCAAGAGGATCTTGCTGCTCGGCTCTAGGTTCGCCGGGAGCTGCTACGTGGATAGCGCCGGTCACCTGTACCATCCCGACGACCCGCGGGTCTTGGCCATGCTGAGCGCCCGGGCGCGCGAGGCGACCGGCGAGGAGGAGCGCCTGCGCGGGATCTTCCGCGAGCGCGCCGAGCAGGTGGGGCTTGACGGCGCGGAGGTGAGCCGATGACCGAGCCCCGGCTTCTGCGGATCGGGTGCGAGGGCGACGACGTCGCGGTGTGGCAGAGGCAGCTCGTCGCGCTCGGGTACCGCCTCGTCGTCGACGGCGACTTCGGGCCGCGCACGGACGCCGCGACGCGGAGCTTCCAGCGCGCCCGCGGCCTGGCCGTCGACGGCATCGTGGGCCCCAGGACGATGGCAGCGGCCGCTGCGCTCACCGCCCCGTCGGGGCTCGTCGCGAAGGTCACGACGCCGCTCTCGGAGAAGGCGCTGCGGGACGTGCTGGCCCGCGGGCACGAGCTCCGCTTCGGTCGCGCGCCGTCGCCGAAGCGGCTCGCCTGCGCCTGGGCCCACGTGGCCCACGAGAACGCCCGGGGCCGAGCGGTGCACTGCAACAACCTGGGCAACATCTCGGCGTTCAGCTGGTCGGGCGCGTACTACGTCATCCGCGTGCAGGAGCGCGTCCAGAAGAACCCGGACGTGTGGCGGTGGATCGACATGCGCTTCCGGGCGCACGCGGCTCCGGAGGTCGGGAGCTCCGACTACTGGGCGGTCATGGCGCAGAGCTACGCCGCGGCGGTGGTGCTGTTCGACGCGGGCCGGCCGTACGACGCGGCGCTCGCGCTCGGCCGGAAGGGGTACTTCACGGCGCGCCCCGAGCCGTACGCGACGAGCATGGCGCAGCTCTATCGGAGCTTCCCGGCGGAGGGAGGAGCGAAGTGATGAACGACTTCCAGCTCAACTGGGCGCGCGAGGAGATCTACGACTGGGCCGCGTTCAGGCTCATCGCCATCATCGGGATCACCGGCGGCGGGTCGATTGCCGCGGCGGCGTTCGGCGGACCGAGGGCGCTGCAGGTCCTGCTGGCCGTGGCGGGCGTCTTCGCGCTCGTCGTGCTGGGGATCGCCTGGGTGCGGCTCCGGGCGCTCCGGGCGCGCCGCGACGGGGCCACGCTCCTGGGCGTCGAGCCGACCTGGTACCCGCCGGTGCCGCCGCGGGTGACCGGCTGCAGCATGTGCAAGCACCTGCAGGACGAGCGCGCGGGCTTCCTCCACGAGATCGAGGGACTCCGGCTGGAACTCGCGGCCCTGCGCGTCGCGAGCCGGAGCGATGAGGGCGCACCGCTTGCAGGCTGAGGCGCGGAGCGAGGGGCGGCCGCGGGATCGTCCCGCGCCCTCGGCGACGTGCCCGAGGTGCAGTCACCTGCGCGGGCTCCTGCTCGAGCAGCGGCGAGCCCTGCACGAGCTCACAGCGGGGCTCGCCGTCTTCCTCGCCGCTCGGAAGTCGGAACGCCTCCGCCGGCGCCGAGCCGCGGAAGCGCTCTACGACTACGAGGCCGAGGCCGACGTGCTCGGTGCCATGCTGCGCGGCGCGTGCCCGCTGCCGCCGGCGCTGTTCGCCGCGCCGTGGCATTACGAGCTCGCGCTGGCCGTCGCCACGGGGCAGCTCGATCAGACGCTCTTGCTGCCCGAGATGCGAGGCTACCGCCGCGGGCTGATGCGGCGGCGCTGCACGCCGGAGCGCATGGACGAGGCGATGGAGGACGTCGTCACGCTCGCGCGATGCCGCCGCGCTCTCCGCGCCGTGGAGGAGGCCGCGAAGGCCCTGCGCCGGCCCGGTGGCGTGGGCGCTGCTCGCGAGGAGCTCCGCCACGCCCTCTCCCTGCTGGAGCAACCCCAAGACGAGGTGAGCCCGTGAGCCTGCCGCCGCTGCGAGGCTACCAGCACCGCGCGGTCAACGAGGCGCGGCGCGCGTTCGGCGCCGGCGCGCGCGGCGTGCTTGTCCGAGCCCCGACCGGGGCGGGAAAGACCCGGATGGCGCAGGAGATCGCGCTCGCCGCGCTCGCGAAGCGCGCGGAGTCGCGCGTGCTCTGGCTCGCCCACCGGATCGAGCTCATCGACACGCCGGCGGCGCGGCTGCGCGAGACTGGTTTGCCGGTGCGGGTCGTCCGGGCCGACGAGGCGAGCGGCAACGAGGACGCGCGGCTTGTCGTCGCGTCGACACAGACCCTCGCGCGGCGCGGGGACCTGCCTGCTGCCGACCTCGTCATCTTCGATGAGGCGCGGCACTACTCCGCCCCGCTCTGGGCCGAGATCGCTCGAGGCTACGAGCGCTCATGGCGGGTCGGCCTCGACGCCACACCCGATCGGCCGCTGCGGCACCTGTTCGACGCCATCGTCGATGTGGCGACCGATGAGGAGCTCGTCGCCGGCGGCTTCCTTGTCCCCTGCCGGACCATCGCGCCCTCGACGAGGGTCAAGCATCTCGCTCGTGGTCCGGTGGAGGCATGGCACGAGTTCACCCCGGGGCAGCGGGCGATCTTCTTCTGCGCTTCCGTCGACGAGGCCGAGCGCGTCGCGCGCGAGTTCACCGCCGCCGGCACGCCCGCCGCCGCGATCCATGAGGGCACCGATCCGGAGCGGCGCCGCGAGGCGCTCAGGACCTACTGCGACGGCAGCGGCCCCCGCGTGCTGACCAACGTGTTCTGCTTGACCGAGGGCACCGACCTTCCGCCGACCGAGGTCGTGGCCGTCTTCCGCTCGTGCTCGAGCGAGTCGACATGGATCCAGATGATCGGCCGCGGCCGCCGCCCGGCGTCTGGGAAGGAGCGGATGACGCTCCTCGACCCGTACGGGCTGTATCACGAGCTCGGCCTCCCGGAGGACGAGCGGCACTGGTCGATCGACGGCGCTCCTCCGCGGCGCGCCACCGCGCTGCCGCCGGCCATGCAGTGCCCGAGGTGCCTCGGGTGGAGCCGGGGGACACCATGCCCGTCGTGCGGTGCTACAAAACCGACGCGGCCAGCTCCGCGCGTCCAGCGCCGCGACATGGCCGAGGTGCGGCGCGAGGCCGAGCGCCACACGCCCGAGCGGCGCCTCGACGCGCTGCGGAGGTGGGCCCAGCGCGAGCGAGAGGCCGGGCGGTCCCCGTGGCGAGCGCGCCACATCTACAAGGGCGTTTACGGCGCCTTCCCCGACGATTCGATGATGCGCGAGGTGACCAATGAGACGAGATGAGGCGCGGTTGCAGCGCGAGATCCTCGTGGGGCTCGGGCGCGAGCACGACGTTTGGGTGCACCCCAACGTCGTGGGCGAAGGGTTCCACGGGGCCGTCTACGGCCAGCTCATGCGCGAGCTCGACGGCGCGGCGCGCGAGAACGTCATGCGCGTGCTCACGCGCTCGAGGCTCACCTACGGCCTCGGGGTTGGCTCGCCGGATCTCCTGCTCTCGGTCGGCGGGCGGATCGGCTGGCTCGAGCTCAAGCGCGAGGGCGGTGGCGGCGCGAGCGCCGGGCGCGTGAGCGAGGAGCAGGCGCGGTGGCACGAGGCGGCCCGGCGGCGCGGCATGCTCGTCGAGGTCGTGCGCAGCGTCGAGGAGGCCATGGTGTTCGTCCAGGCTTTGAGGGGTGCCGGTTGATGAGCGAGGTGAGCGTCGAGACGCAGCGCGGCGGGCGTGTGGATCAAAGGCGGGCACCGCGCGGCGCGCCGCCGCCCATCCCGATGAACGACACCGGCGACGAGGACATCGAGCGCGACGCGATCCTGGACGATCGGCCGGTCATCCGGCTTGGCGAGGTGGAGCTCCACGAGGCGATCCGGCTCGGCGTCGCCGCACTGCGTGGCGATCCTGACTTGTACCAGCGCGACGCGACCCTCGTGCACGTCGTGCGCGCACCGACCCTAGGCGACGAGGAGGAGGGGGCGCCGCAGATCCACGCGATCGCCGTCGACACGCTGCGCGCGCGGCTGACCCGATACGCCAGATGGGAGCGCTTTAGCCCGCGGACGGGGGAGAGCATCGCTGTCGTCCCGCCCGACAACATCACCAAGGGCATCCACGCCGCGAAGGAGTGGGGTGGCATCCGCCCGCTCGTGGGGGTGATCGACACGCCGACGCTGCGGCCAGACGGCACGGTGATCTCGTCCCAGGGCTACGATGCGGCCACCGGCTACATCTACGCGCCCAGTTGCGCCTACCCGACCGTTCTGGCGAAGCCGACGCGCGAGGACGCGCAACGCGCCCTGGCGGTCCTGGAGGACGTCTTCATCGACTTCCCGTACGGCACACCCGCGGGCCGATCCGTGGCTGTCGCCGCCGCGCTCACGCTCATCGCCCGTCCTGCCATCCGCGGGGCGACGCCGGTCGCCATCTTCGACGCGAACACGCCAGGCAGCGGCAAGACGCTCCAGGCTGACTCCGCCTGCGTCTTGGCGACGGGGCGCGACTCGGGCAGGAAGAACTTCCCCACCGACAAGCGAGCGGCCGACGAGGAGGTGAACAAGATCCTCTGCGGTTACGCGCTCCTGGGGACGCGCTGCATCAACTTCGACAACCTCTCGCCCGAGGTGCAATTCGGCGGATCGGCGCTCGAGATGGTCGTGACGGCCGAGAACAGCGTCGACTTCCGGCTGCTGAGCACGAACCGCATCCTCCAGCTCCCGTGGCGCACGGTGGTCTTCGGCAGCGGCAACAACGTGAGCCTGACGCGCGACATGCTGCGCCGGTGCATGGTCGCTCGCATCGAGAGCCCCTACGAGCGGCCCGAGAACCGCCCGCTCTCGGACTTCAAGCACCCGGAGAGGGCATTCGGCCTGAAGCGCTGGATCCGCGAGCACCGGCCCGAACTCGTCGCCGCTGCGCTCACCCTGCTGCGAGCCCACGCTGTCGCGGGGAGGCCGTCTCCAGGCAGGACCTGGGCCAGCTTCGAGTCGTGGACCGCCGTCGTGGCCGACGCGATCGTCTGGGCCGGCGGCGCAGACCCGCTCGAGTGCCGCCCGAGCGAGTCGGCTGATGCGAACCCGGAGCGGGTGGCCCTCGCCGCCCTCATGGCGGGCATTCAGCGCCTCGACGAGGAGGGGAAGGGGTTGAGGCTCCGGGTGCTCCTGTCGAGCCTCTACCCGCCCGAGCGCGTACGCGGAGAGGCCATGCCGCCCGACGGGCACGAGGACACCCGGGAGGCTATCGAGGCGCTCGTCGAGACCAAGCCAAGGACGCCGCCGGACGCCACGAAGCTGGGGAAGGTCTTCGCCAAGTACAGGCGGACCAACATCGGCGGGGTCATGCTCGACTCCCGGGAGGACCGCCGGGGCAACAACACCTGGCGCGTCGCCCAGGTGCCGCGCGCGTAGCTCTCGCCGCGCTCCGCGCCCGCAGGCGCGTCGACGTCGCGCTCGGTGCGGAGCTGCTCCGGGCTCATGCAGCGGGGCGAGCCCATGACCTCGCCCGCCGTGGAGGTGTCGGCGACGAGCTCCCGAGGCGGCGCAGGCCGCGGTCGCCTCGCGCTTGTCGTCGTGCCTGGCTGGGCGCCTAGGGGGGCGCCGCAGTGCCTGGCGGTCGCAGGGGTCGTCGGGCTCCCCCCGACGAGCTGTCCGCGCGCGCCCGCCGGGCCGCCGCCGCTGGCCTCGGGGCATGGTCGTGACGGGGGTCGCGACGGGGATGACGGGGGTGGTGACGGGGGTGGTGACGGCTCCACCCCCGTCACTTAACTGCGCTGAATCACACGTGTTTCCGATGATGACGGGGGATGACGGGGGATGTTTTGTATATTCTACGCACGCGCGCACACGCGCGCGCCCGTACACCAGGCCCTGGGTGCAAAGACCCCCGTCACCCCCGTCACCCCCGTCACCCGGTGTGGCCGGATCCTTGGCTCAAGTGCTCGGAATCGTTGGCCTAAGTTGCCGAGGAGGCGCACGGAACCGCACCCCCGTCACCCCCGGCAACGGAGGCGGGCTGCTAGCGTCTCGGCGCTGCCGGTGATGCGTCCGGGTGAGAGGCGGCGTAGGTTTGGCCGGGCCCGCTGTGGGCCCGCTGGCACAGGAGGTGGCGCGATGGCTGTGAGATCTGGCACGGAATGGGAGCCTGGGGCGTACGACGAGGACCCGATGGTGAACGCCGTCCTGAATGTGGCGCGTGAGCTGCGCCGACTGGCAGACGCGACGAACGGGCTCCTCTACGGTCTCAAGTACGGAAAGGAGCAGGGCCTGAGCATCGCCGAGGCGGTCGAGGTGGGCTGCAAGGCGGCAGGCGAGAGCATCGCGACCTCGATCCAGCAGGCAGCCGAGACGCTGAGCGACTCCGAGTAGACCGCGCTCTGCTGCACCCCCCCGCGAACAGTGTTTGAGGGGGTCCGAGGCGACGGGTCCCGCTGCGTGTGATTCGACCCGGATCCGAGCTGGATATTTTATTCCTGGCGGCACTGGGCCACGCTGACCAGATCGCAGATCAGAGGTCGCAATCACCGGTGTTCGCCGCGGGTATGCCCTGCCGAATATTCCTCCGCGAATGCGGAGGCGCGCTAGACCTCACACGTGCGCAGCAAAGGCATGGTGGCGTTGCGGAACGCGGGGCGGCAGGAGGACATCGCGCGGAAGCTCGGTGTCTCGCAGGGCACGGTGAGCAAGTGGGGCTCCGGCACCAAGCCGCTGTACGAGAACCGCATCCTCATGCGGGACCGGCTCAAGATCCCGGTGCAGGCCTGGGACGAGCCGGTGGAGACCTCGCCGCAGGCGGCAGCTTAGCAATGGATAGCTCTGTACTCATGATGTCCGCCGCACATCTGGCGGAGAGGGCCGTGCGCTGCGCTGTTCGCGGCGCGAGTGAACTGCCCATCCGCGCGGCGCTGCGTCGCTTTCGCGAGGCGATGGGCAAGGCCGAGATCGGCGTCTGGCCGGTCACGGTGCGTCTCGACCAGCCCGCGCCCGAGCGCGCGGAGCCCCGCATCAAGGCGGGGTACCTCGCCGTCGAGCGCCCTGAGCCGTGACCAGCGTCGCGGACCTCTACACGCCCGCTGACGCGGCGCAGGCGCGCTGGGCTCGTGAGGTGGACCTGGCGCTACGTGCGCGCGACGGCATGGCCGTACGCGCGGCGTGCGCGCGCCTCGCCCGGCAGCTCCGTGGGGAGATCATCCTCGGCGCCGACGGCCGGCCGTACCTGGTCCGCTACCAGCTTGCCGAGTACCCCCGCGGCGGGCCGCGCGTGTACCTCCACCACTTCCAGCAAAGCGACCAGGCCGAGAAGCTGCACAACCACCCCTGGGACCGCTCCGTGAGCCTCATCCTCGCCGGCGGGTACCGCGAGCACCGGCACCGCGCGGCCTCTCGCCTGCTCCGGCTCGGCGACACGAACGAGATCCGCGCCACGGACTTCCACCGCGTCGAGCTCGTCGAGGCGGATGCCTGGACCGTGTTCCGCACCGGCCGGTACGTGGGGACCTGGGAGTTCCTCGACACGAGGACCGGACGCCGGATTCCGTGGCGGGACTTCGCAAACCGCCGAGAACACGCGTGATATTCGATATCGAATAATCGACCCGCGCACAGGGTGAATATTCGTCCAAGCATACGTCGCTGCCTCACGCTTGAGGCGTGTCGTGTTGCCCGGTCGGCAAGCACAAGCAGCGCTCGGAGATCGAGGCGCTCATCGCTACGTGCGATGACGACCTCGCCGTCGCTGACCGCTTCCGCGGCGTGACCCGCGCGGCGGTGAAGAAGCACCGTGCGCACATGCCTGCCGCCGAGCCAGCGCCGGCGCCGCCGCCCGCACCGGCCGCGGCCAGATCCGCGACGGCGCGCGTGGTTCCGATCCGCGGCAAGCGCGCCGCTGCCCCAGAGCCGGAGCTCGACGAGGAGGCTCCGGCATCGGAGCCCGCGCCGAAGCGCGCCGGGCGCGGCATCACCGACGAGGATCTGGAGTCCGCGTACCGCCGGTCCGTGCGGTTGCTCGAGGCGCTGGAACGGCTCGTCGAGAGGCTTGAGGGCGACGAGGGCGCGAGCCATCGCGATCTGCTCGGTGCGTACAAGGAGCTCCGGGAGAGCATCACGCTCCTGGCCCGCCTGACCCGCGAGCTCGGCCCCGAGCGCGAGGTCGTGATCGTGCAGTCGCCGCAGTGGAAGAAGGTCGAGGCGGCCCTGTTCCAGGCGCTGCGTCCCTTCCCGGAGGCCGCGAAGGCGGCGGGCAAGGCGCTCCAGGCGCTCGAGGAGGCCGCTTGAACGGCGGGCTCGGGCGCGTCGAGAAGGCGACGAAGCACGCCACGATGGCGGGCGCGCTGGCCGCCGGGCTGCTCGCGATTGCGCATGCCGCGACCGTGCCCTCGTGGCCGTCGGAGAAGTACCGCAACGACCCGGTCGCATTCTTCCGGGAGGTTCTCGGGATCGAGCCGTGGGACCGACAGCTCGAGGTCATTGAGGCGATCCGCGACCACGACCGCGTGAGCGTGCGCGCCGGCCAGAAGGTCAGCAAGACGAACACGGTCGTCGGCGCAGCGCTCTGGTTCTACTGCTCCTACGAGCCGGCCCTCGTGCAGATGACCTCCGTCACCGCGCGGCAGGTGAACACCATCCTGTGGCGCGAGCTCAAGTTCGAGGTCGCGCGCTCCGGGCGCTGCGCCGAGTGCCGCGCGCGGGACTTCACCGGGTTCAGCCGATGCGAGAGGTGCTCACCGGCGCCGCTGATCGACGGTGACCTCTCCGAGGTCCCGGCGACCGGTCTGCGTACCGCGGGCGAGCGCCGCAAGATCTCCGGCTTCACCGCGAAGGAAGCGGAGGCCGTACAGGGCGTCTCCGGCAACGTCCTCTGGATCATCGACGAGGCCAGCGGCGTCCCCGAGCCCATCTTCGAGGCGATCGAGGGCAACTGCGCCGGTGGTGGCAAAATCCTCCTGACGGGCAACCCGACGAAGATTGAGGGGACGTTCTTCCGGTCCCACAACGAAGGGAAGGAAGCCTGGCACTGCATCCACATCCCGAGCACCGATAGCCCGAACGTGCGTGAGGGGCGGACGGTGATCCCCGGGCTCGCGACGAGGCACTGGGTCGAGCTGCAGGCCTCGAACTACGGCGAGGATTCGGCCTGGTACTACGCCCGCGTCAAAGGCGAATTCCCGATCGCGGACTCGACGAAGGTCGTCCCGATGTACCTCATCAACGAGGCTCACGAGCGCTGGGAGGACTTCCTCTACCAGCACCGCGAACTCGGCAAGGAGTACGAGGGGCGGCTCCAGGTCGGAGTCGATCCCGCGAGCACCGGCGACGACGAATCGATCTGCATCCTTCGCCGCGGGGACATGGTGCTCGGTGCCCCCCGCGCCTGGCGAGGGCTCGACGAGAAGCGCGTCGCGGCCGAGGTGATGCAGGTCATCCGCGCGGAGCTCGCCGAGCGTGCCAAGCGTCGCGGGCGCCCGGAGACGCAGAAGCCGCTCCTGAAGTTCGACAAGTGCGGGACGGTCGGAACCGACTTCTACGCCGCGATCCGCGAGTACAAGGACGAGATCGACATCGTGCCTGTCGACGCGTCGCTGCCGTCGTCGCGCAAGAGCGAATACCGGACGCTCCGCGACGAGATCTGGTTTGGGGTCGCGATGTGGCTGCGCGAGGGCGGTGCCATCCCGCCGGAGAAGAAGCTCGACGTCGAGTTGATGACGCCGAGCTACGAATTCGACGACCGACAGCGCCGCATCGTCGAGAACAAGGACGACCTCAAGAAGCGCATTCGTCGCTCCCCGGACCGCGCCGACGCGCTCGCCCTCTGCGTCTACGAGCCGCACCAGGTGCGCGCCGAGGACTACCTGCAGGGGCCCGCGGCGCCGTCAAGGGACGGCGAGCAGCGCGCGTTTGACCCCTACGCCGCGAGCCGGCAGATGAACCCCTACGCCGCGAGCCGGGCCTTCGGGAGGCGCTCATGAGCCTGCTCTCGCGCGTGCGCGCCGCGGCTGGGGCAGCAGTCATCCAGGCGGTTGGCAAGGAGCGCGTCGCGCGCGCCCTCGGCGTGCCGCTTCCGGAGAACGTTGAGCGGGTGCGCAAGATGTTCGGTGGGCAGCTCGCACCGCCGCCCGTCTCGATCCTGGAGTGGTTCCAGGACGACATCCACACTGCGAAGCGCGCGGCCGACACTGGCGATCTCAAGCTCGCTGGGCAGCTCTGCCACGCGCTGCGTGGTGACGGCATGGTGCTCGGCCTCCTCAAGGCCCGGACCGGCTACCTCGTGCGGCTCCCAAAGCGCTTCACGGGCAACGTGGAGATGCGGGCCGCGCTCGAGGGTCCGGACCACCGCCGCGGCGTGTTCGAGGCGATGTTCCCCGCCAAGGAGCTCGCCGCGCTCGTGGCCGACGGGATCCTGCTTGGCGTCGGCATTGCCGAGCTGCTCCCTGTGGAGGGGCGGAGCTTCCCTGTTCTCCGTCGGCTCGATCCTCAGTACCTCCGGTATCGATGGAACGAGGGGCGGTACTACTACGACTCGATCGCGGGGCCGCTGCCGATCACGCCTGGTGACGGGCGGTGGATCCTGCATTCGCCGGGCGGAGAGATCGCGCCGTGGAACGGCGGAGCATGGTTCGGGCTCGCGCGAGCCTTCGTCTCTAAGGACCACGCCTTCATGTACGAGGAGGCCTATGCCGCCAAGCACGCGCACCCTGCGAGGGTCGCGCGGACGGCGGCAGGTGCGACGCAAACTGAGCGCCTTGGTTTCCTCGAGCAGCTGATCGCCTGGGGCATCAACACCGTGATCGAGATGCCTCCCTCCTGGGAGCTCGACCTCATCGAGTCGAACGGTGTCGGCTACGAGGTCTACGAGCAGCTCACGAATCGGCGCAACGAGGAGATCGCGCTCATCCTCTCCGGGAGCAAGGTGCTCGTCGACGGTGGTAGCGCGTTCTCGAACGACAAGGTGTACGAGGCGATTCGCGCGGACCTCGTGCAGGAGGACGCGGATGGGCTCGGGCACACGCTGAACACCCAGGGGATCCCGCCGTGGGTCAACGTGACGTACGGCGCCGACGCGCTCGAGGAGGCCCCGCTCGTCGAGTACGACGTTACGCCGCCCGCCGACCTGAAGGCGGAGGCGGAGGCGCAGAAGGCCTCCGCGGAAGCGATCGCCGCGTGGGATGGCCTGACCGGCAATCGCGTGGACCGCGACAAGATGGCCGTGCGCTACCGCGTCCCGATCAAGGGGGACGTGGACGGCGACGGCGAGGTCGATGAGGGCGCGCCAGGCGTGGAGCTCGAGGAGCCTGGCGAAGGCGACGACGACGAGCAGGAGATCGACGAGGCAGCATGAAGAAGCGCACGCGCCCAGCAGCAGCGCCTCTGGTCCGCTCGGCGCAGGTGCGCTCGATCGATGAAGAGCGCCGTCGGATCTCGGCAGTCGCCTCAACGGAGGCGGTCGACTCCTACAGTACGATCCTGCGCGCAAACTGGGAGCTCGCGAGGTTCAACGCGAACCCTGTGCTGCTCTTCGCGCACAACGACTGCATGCTGCCGGTCGGCACGTGTGAGAACGTGCGCGTCGAGGGGAAGGCGCTTCTCTTCGACGCCGTCTTCGACGACGCGACCGAGTTCGACCAGCAGGTCTGGGAGAAGTACCGGCGCGGTGTGCTCCGCGGGTTCTCGGTTCGCTTCAACCCGCTGGAGCGTCGAGTCATCGAGGACGGTGGGCGCCAGGTCATCGAATACACCCGAAGCGAGCTGATGGAGATCAGCTGCGTTCCGGTACCAGCCAACCCCGAGGCCCTTCGGCGCTCGGCGGGCGAAAAGGGAGACGCTATGAAGAAGGGCGCGCTGATGAAGGCGCTCCGCGCCATCATGGACGGCGACGGGAGCGACGACGAGAAGAAGGCCGCCGCCGAGCTCTACGAGAAGATGGGCGGCGACGACGCCATGAAGGCGGCCGAGGGCGAGGACGACGAGGGCCGCGCTGAGGGCGACGAGGGCGACAAGAAGTCCGAGGAGGACGGGGAGAAGAAGGGCGACGAGGACGGCGACCGCTCCGCGCGGGCCCCCGCACCGCCCCGTCCCGCGGCACGGCCTCCTCAGGTGCGCTCCAGTGGAGGCGAGGTCATCGATCTCGCCGTCCGCGTCGCGCAGCTCGAGGCGTCGGAGCAGCGGCGTGCCGTCGCGTCTCTCGTCGAGAAGCACAAGGACCGGTTCACGGAGACCACCCGCGCGTGGGCCCTCGGCGAGAGCCTCGAGGTGGTCCAGCGCTACATCAAGAGGGCGCCGAAGGTCGACCTCAAGGCGCCCGCCGCGGCGCCCGCCGTGCGCGGCGCCGAGCAGGGGACGGGCGACGCCGCTGCGGCCATCCCCGGGGAGGACGAGAAGCGGCTCGACCGGATGTTCGGGATCCAGGAGGAGACCGACCAGATCGGATACGGCCAGTTCGATCCGATCCGTGGCGTCCGCGTCTTCCAGGCGCCGAGCCCCGGCAAGGTCCGCGCTGCTGCGAAAGGGGTGAAGTGACATGGCCGCTGCAACGAAGAACCGGCCGACGTCGAGCAAGGTCGTCGACTACATCGTCCTCGGCGCCGCCGCGAATGCGGTGCTGTACGGCGGCACTATCGGCGCGAGCAACGCCAGCGGATACGGTGTGCCCGCCACGTCGGCGACCGGACTCAAGATCTGGGGCAAGGTCCGCAAGACGGTCGACAACACTGGCGGATCCGCCGGCGCCAAGAAGGTCGTGATCGACTTCGGTCACGAGGTGGAGGTCTACCTCTACGCCAACGACACGGGCACGGCGCTCACCATCGCGGATATCGGCACTTCGCCGTACTGGCTCGACAACCAGACCGTGACCGGCGACGACACGGGGCGCAGCCAGGGCGGTACGGTCTGGGACGTCACGTCCGAGGGCGTCTGGGTCTTCTTCTGATCGGAGGAACGAGAGATGCTCTGGACCATCAATCATGTGCTGAACACCGAGGCTCGCCTGACCAAGCTGCAGGCGGACTCCTTCGCGCTCGCGCTGCGCAACGTCTGGTACGACCGCCTGATGACGGTGCGCCCCGGAGAGGGCGCGCGCCAGGTCTTCGAGTGGCTGCTGACCACCGCGCAGATCTACAAGCTCGACGACGGCAACGGCCTTCGCTTCGACGACCTCATGACGCAGTCCACCGAGGTCGTCCACGACGACTACGGCGTCGGGCTCAAGATCAAGCGCAAGCAGTGGGAGGACGACGCGTTCGGCTTCGCCGGGGACTGGGCGCGGCAGATCGGGTCGGCCATGGCGCTCGATCCGCAGTACGCGCTGATCACGCTCATGCAGAACGGCGAGACGTCGAACGGGTACGACGGGCAGGCCTTCTACTCGAAGGCTCATCCGATCAACCCGTTCATCGGCACTGCATCGGGGACCTACGACAACCTCATCGACGACATGAACGACATCGACTCGTCGTTCGCCAACGCGACGAATCCGGCGCTGAACTCGGCGAATCTCGTCGCGGCGATCGCCTACATCAAGACGATCAAGATGCCGAACGGCAAGAACCGGAACCTCCGGCCCGCGGTCCTCCGCATACCACCGCAGCTGGAGAAGACGGGCATCGAGCTCACGAGCGCCGCGTTCATCGGGGCGACCGAGAACGTGATCCGCAACTACCAGCTCGACACGCTCGTTGTGAACGAGCTCGGCAACGCACCGACGCACTGGTACCTGGACTGCCTCGAGGGCGAGACGCCGGAGCTGCTGCCCTTCGTCCGGTTCGCCCGGATGCCGTTCGAGATGACCAGCTACAACGGCATGACGCAGGCGGAGCTCTCGCGGAAGTTCGAGCTCGAGTGGCACGTGCGCGGCCGGTTCGGGCACATGTACGGCCACCCCTACCAGAGCTTCAAGTTCAAGGGCTCCGGTCCCTGATCTGACCCCCGCGGCCGCGCCGCACCCAGTCCAGGCGCTCCAGGAGCAGCGCCGCCCGACCCCGACCGGCCCTGCGCCGGCGGGGCTTTCGGGTCAGGAGACCCCATGTCGCTGTACGCAACCCTCCTCAATGTCAAGGACTTCGGCGTCATGCCGAGCGAGGACATTGACGAGCTCGAGCGTCGCGATCCTGGCATCACCGAGCGGATCAGTACCATGGTCTCGGCGCTCTTCGACGCGAAGCTGATCAAGCGCTACGCGGCGCCGTTCGAGGAGCCATATCCGGACGTGCTTGTCTATCAGGTATCGCAGGCCGTCACGTACCACCTCTATCTCAAGCGTGGCTTCAACCCGTCCTCGGCGCAGGACGCCGAGATCAAGGCCAAGAACGACGCGGCCTGGGCGTGGCTCGACGAGGCGGCCAACGCGAAGGAGGGGCTCGTCGAGCTGCCGCGGCGGCAGGAGTCGCCGCCGGGCGGGGGCGCGGTGAACGTGGGCGGCCCGCTCTCCTACAGCGAGGAGAACCCGTACACGTGGATGCGGCGCCAGCGCGAGCGGGCGCGCGGAGGGTTTCGATGAGCGGCGGTGACTTCGCCGCGCTCGAGCGCATGATCTCGTCCTGCCAGGCGCTGGCGCGGCTGCCCGAGGACGCGGCCCCCATTGCCGCGCGCAAGGTCGCTGAGGAGCTCGACCGGACGGCGAGCGCGGGTCAGGCGCCGGACGGCACGCCCTGGGCCGACAAGAAGTCCGGCGGCCGAGCGATGGTGAACGCGGCGAAGGCGATCGCCGTCAAGGCGTTCGGCACGGTCATCCTGATCACGCTCACCGGCCCCGAGGTGTTCCACCACTTCGGCGCGGGCGGGAAGCCGCGGCGGCAGGTCATCCCGCAAGGTTCGCTCCCGGCGAAGCTGGGCAACGCGATCCGCCTTGGCTTCGTCGAGCCCTTCCGAAAGGCGGTGAGCAAATGAGCCTCACTGCGCTGTATCGCCATGTACAGGAGCGTCTTGAAGTCGCCGGCGTTACGGCAGAGGTGCGTTTCGGTCGTCGCGAGCCCGCCAAGCAGATCAACCAGGGCGTCGGCCGCGCCAACCGCGTCGTGTTCTCGCCGGGCGACGATGGCGGCGGCCTGGGTGGTTACGAGGCGCCCGTGAAGCCAGGGAGGAACCCGCGCCCGATCTGGGACTGGCTCCTCGTCGCCCGGGTCTACGTCTGGGCCTACGACGGCTCGGCACCCAACGACGAGGCCCTGCAGTGGGACGCCGTGACCGAGCTGCACGACCTCGTCCTCGAGGCGATCCACAGCTACACGGCGGGCTTCTACCAGCCCTCCTCGCCTCGGGTGCTCGGCACGACAGAGCGCCGCTTCGGCGAGGAGATCGTCTTCCTGCTCGAGCACCGGCAACCGGTGCTGGCGACGCCGCGGCCGCGGCGCGAGGCGCCGATCGTGGCGCCCGGCCAAACATTCCTGGTGACGCCGAACGGCGAGGAGCAAGGGTGCTGAGATGACGCCGAGTGTCGAAATCGAAGTCTTGGACAACCAGCTCGACATCCGAGCTCCGCAAGACGCCATGCTCGCCGTCGTGGCCACGGCGGCGGACGGACCGATCGGCGTGTTCGCGCCGGTCACGCAGACGCAGGAACTCGTCGACACGTATGACGAGGGGCCGCTCGTCGAGGCCTGCGCGTACGCGATCGAACGCTTCGGTCTCACCGTCCTGCCGGTCCGCACGGACGCGAGCGTCGCCGGCGGCTATGGCACGTTGACCGACGGCATCACGGGCACGAGCGAACCGACGCTCGACGTTACCGCCGAGCCGATCGACGAATACGAGGTCGTGATCCGGTTCAAGACCGGCGGCACGATCGGCGTTGCTGGGATCACGTACTGGCTGTCGTATGACGGCGGCCGCAGCGGGCTCAACTCGACGGATCCGGTGTACGCGCTCGGTACCGCGACGAAGCTCGTTGTGCCCGGTGGTGGGGCGGTCGACTTCGACGCCGGCACGATCATCGCCAACGACCAGCTGAGCTATCCGACGACGGCGCCCGGGTTCAATGCCACGGAGCTCGGCGCCGGCCTCACGTCGCTGCGCCTGACACAGGCGCGCTGGACTGCGCTGTCGGTGTACGGCGACCTGGACGCGACGAAGCTCTCCGCCCTCGACGCCGGCCTCGAGGCGATGCACACCGCCGGCCGCGAGCGGCGCGCTGTGGCGCACGCCCGGAAGCCGACCCCAGGTGAGAGCGAGGCCACCTACCTCGCAGCGATGATCACGGCGTTCGGTGGCTCGGCGAGCCGGCGCGTCGCGCTGTGCGCGGGCGGCGCCAAGATCGACTCGTCGATCTCCCGCCGGCGCTACCGGCGCTCGCCGGCGCTCGCCGTCGGGGCGCTCGCTGCTGCGGTCTCGGAGGAGATCGACCTCGCCGAGCTCGCCTATGGGCCCCTGCCCGGCGTGGCGATCGCGGACGGCAACGGCAACCCCGACGAGCACGACGAGCGGATCAACCCGGGCCTCGACGACCAGCGCTTCCTCACGCTGCGCAGCTGGGAGGGGCGCGCGGGCGTCTGGGTCAACAACCCGCGCCTGTTCGCGCCGGTGGGCAGCGACTTCCTGTATCTCCAGTACGGCCGCATCGTGGACCTCGCGTGTACCGTCGCGCGGTTCGAACTCGAGCCGATCCTCAACCGCGGTGTGCTGGTGCGGGCCGACGGCACCGGGCGCATCGATCCGAACTTCGCGATCGCGGTCGAGGGGCAGATCAGCGCGCGTCTCGGAGACGCGCTCGTCGGCCAGCGCAAGGCGACCACGGTCGTGTTCACCCTCTCGCGCACGGATGACGTGCTGCGTACCGGGTCGATCGGCTGGCAGGTGCGTGTCGTGCCGCTCGCCTACCTCAAGAAGCTCCGGGGCAAGGTCGCGCTCGTCGCGTCGGCGAACGCCCCGACCAACATCGCGGGGTGATCACATGACCACGGGCAAGGACGTCTTTCGCCGCAACGGATATGAGCTCGCCTGGGCGAGCATGCAGGCGAAGGTCGATAACGACGAGTTCTACGGGTTCACGGGCGTCGACTACGAGGAGAAACTCGAGCGCGCCTTCGCGTGGGGCATGGACAAGGCAGGTGTCCCCCGCGGCGTCACCAAGGGCAAGTACAGCGTCGAGGGCAGCTCGATCAAGATGTACAAGGCCTCCGCGCTGGCGCTGATCGAAGCGCTGGCGCGGAAGTCGCCGGGCGGGAAGAGCTACGGACACGTGCTCTTCCACCTCACGCTCCAGTACGTGGAGGAGGACATCTCCGTCACAGAAGAGCTCTTCGGGTGCCGCATCGCCGGCGCGAAGCGGAGCATCGCGCAGGGCCCTGACGCCGCGATCGACGAGATCCCGATCACCGTCATGTACGCCAAGATCTCGGGCCCGAACATCCAGGGCCTGACACTCTTCGACAACAGCCAGGGGAGATACTGACCATGCCGACGATTCATGACGACGAGCAGGAGCAGGCGCGAGACGCGGAGAAGGAGCTCGAGGCGCAGCTCGACAAGAAGCGCGCGGAGCTCGCCACGCTCCAAGCCGGGCGCGAGAAGTCCAAGCGCCTCGCCGAGCTCCAGGCCGAGCTCGCGGAGACCGAGCGGAAGTGCCAAGAGGAGGCAGCGCTCGCGGAGGCAGAAAGCAAGTTCGGTCCGCTCGGGAAGAAGCTCGCCGCGCTCGACACGGTCGACGGCCTCGTGATCGTCAAGCAGCACGACGGGGTCAAGGTGCGTCTCTGGGCGGACAAGAACGGCGAGAAGCCCTCGGTGCAGGCGTGCCGAGAGCTCGTGCGCCCGTGCGTGGTGCACCCCGCGCTCGAGCGCTTCGACGAGATGGTGAAGGACCGCCCGCTGCTCCTCGTCACGGCCGCCGGGAAGGTCCTCGAGCTCGCCGGCATCGGCGCCAAGGAGGTCTCGGGAAAATAGAGCAGCTCGTGGAGCGGGCACGGGGGAATGACGGGCTGAGCGCAGAGCTCATCCGGTGCCTGTTCCAGGAGCGCGGACGCAACGAGGCGGAGCTCATCAGGGGTCAAGCGGGTGCAGTGGTGCTCTTGAGGGAGTTCCGCCGCATCGAGTCAGCGATCAAGTCGCGCGGGTGATGTGATGGCCGGATCGGGTGACCAGACAGCTAGGTTTGCGGTCGAGCTCGACGCCAAGGGCGGCGATAAGGCTCGCGACCTGGCCAATGCGCTCTCCGGCCTTCGCGACAAGATCAAGGCCGACCAGAGCGCGGTGGCCGAGCTCCAGTCCGCTCTTCGTCGCCTCCAGGGGGGAGGCCAGACGAACACCGAGGTGTTCAAGAAGCTCCGCGACCAGCTCACGGCGAAAAAGGCGGCGCTCGCTTCGGCGCAGGAGCAGTACGTGAAGTTGGGAGGCACCTTCGGTCCGGTCGCGAGCGGCGCGAGCGTCGCGAACGCGGGGCTGTCCAACCTCATCTCGACGGTCACGGGATCAGGAGACCCGGTGTCAGGCCTCATCGGGCGCGGGCAGCAGCTCACCGCGATCCTGGGCAAGGCGGGGGTCTACGGCGCGATCATCATGGTAACGGTCGCCCTCGTCGGCCTCACTGTGGCCGCGGTGGCCGCGGTGGCTCAGCTCGCCGCCTATTCGCTCCAGGCGGCGAACGCAGCGCGCGACACGCGGCTCCTGTTCGACGCGGTGGACGTCGGCTCGGGCGCCGGGCAGCGCCTCGGCGTGCAGGTTGAGCTGCTCGCTGAGCGGGTGAACCTGGCGCGGGGGCAGCTCAACGAGATGGCCCTCGCCCTGGGGCGCACGCGGCTCCAAGGGCGCGCGCTGGAGGCGGCATTCAGCGCAGTGGCGACGACCACCGCGGTCATGGGCCAGGCTGCGGGCAGCACGCTCCAGAGCATCGCGACCGAGGCGGCGAGGACGCGTGTGTTCATGCTCGGCGCGTTCTCCCTCGACGGGACCGGCCTCAAGGTGGCCGACGTCGCAGCGCAGCTCGCGAAGCGCCTCGGGGTCTCGATGAAGGCCGCGACCGAGGCGATCCGCAACGGCCGCGTGCGGGTGAGCGAGGGCCTCGCCGCGCTCGACGCCGCGGTGCAGGCGAAGTTCGGAAAGATCGCCACGGCGCAGATGCTGAGCTTCGACGTCCAGATGAAGCGCGCCCGGGAGAACGTCGGGGCGATCTTCAAGGACGTGAAGATCGAGCCGTTCCTCGAGGCGCTGCGCGACGTGCTGCGGCTCTTCGACCGGAACACGGTGGCCGGGCAGCAGCTCAAGTTCATCGCCGAGACGTTCCTCAACCCCATCTTCGACACGGCGCGCGCGGTATCGCCGTTCGTGCAGGGGATGTTCAAGGGGATGATCATCGGTGCGCTGCTCGTCGCCATCACCGTGCAGCGGCTCAAGAAGGCTTTCGACGACGCCTTCGGCTCGAGCACGAAGTCGAAGATCGATTGGGTGAAGGTCGGGATGTACGTGGGCGTTGCCGCGGTGATGCTCCTCGGCGCGGCGCTCCTGTCGCTCGTCCCGATCGCTGGCCTGATCGCCCTGTCGTTCCTTCCTCTCGGGGTCCTCGTCGGGGTCATCGTGGCCGGGCTCGTGCTCGCCATGGTGGCCGTCGGGGCGGCCGTGTTCGCGGTCTACGCGGCCTTCCGGTGGGCCTACCAGGCCATCGCCTCCCTCGACTTCGCCGAACTCGGAACGAGGCTTGTGGACGGCCTCGTCTTCGCCATCACTGGGGGCGTGGGGCGGCTCGTCGGCGCGGTGAAGCGCCTGGGCTCGTCGGCGGTGAGCGCGCTCCGGAGCGTGTGGGACGTGAACTCGCCGTCGAGGGTGTCGGCCAAGATCACGACCCACTTCGTCGAAGGCTCGGAGCTCGCGCTCGAGCACGGGACGGCAGGTGTAGAGGCGGCCTCGCGCGGGCTCGCCAGCGCCGCGGTGGACGGGCTGGACGGCATGCAGGCGGGCCCTGGCGTGGCTGCGGCGGCGCGCGGCGGCGATGCACCGAAGCCTGCGCGCGGCCCGGGGGCCGGCCGCGCCGGCATGGTGCTGCACGTCGAACACCTCGAGATCAACGGGGTCAAGGACGCCGACGAGCTCACGAGCCGCAAATTCCTCGTCCGGCTTGTGGACGTGCTCGAGGGCGCGGCGACGTCGGGCGGAATCCCCATCAACCCGGAGCCCGCATGATCAACCCGCTGATCGACTCGGATCCGTGGAGCGTCGTCGTGCTCGCCGGCAGGAAGAACCCTGGCCTGGCCGAGGTGGTCGGCGCCGGCTCGCCGCGGGACTGGGACATCCGGAAGGGCTACGGGCTCAGCGGGGCCTTCGTCGTCTACACCGGCGACAACCTGGCCAAGTTCAGCGTGCGCGTGCGGCTGTTCGAAGACGCGCACTTCGACGCGTGGGACGCGTGGGCGCAGCTCCTCGCGAAGCCGCCTCGCGGCGTGCGGCCCAAGGCACTCGACATCTACCATCCCGCCCTCGACGACCTCGGCATTCGGTCCGTCGTCGTGGAGGACCGAACGCAGCTCGCGCCGGAGGACGAAACGGGCATGTGGATGTCCGAGATCAAGTTCCTCCAGTTCCGGGCGCCCACACCGATGCTGGGAAAGCCCGAGGGGAGCAGCGCCACCTTGAAAGAGCCCACCGCAGAGGACTCGTACGACAAGTCGATTTTGTATCTGAAAGATCAGTTCCAGCGGCCAACGGACGATCTGGGCACGGTGTTTAGCCGCGCGTTGGGAGGCTGAGGATGGCGCTGTTTGCGAGCGTAAACGGGTATCGTGTGCTGTCCGCGGCGCTCTACGTGCCTCACGCCGGCCTCTGGTATGCCGACCTCGACGTTGACCTCGCCCAGGGCCTGTCGGGCGCTGCGGTGGTCAATCTCGGCGCGCTCGAGCTCCGCGGCACCGTCAACGTGTCCCGCTCGGGCGCGTTCCAGGAGCGCAGCCGCGTGCGGGTCGTCGCCGGCGCCGGCGGCTGGCTGAAGCGCTGCAAGCCCCGCGAGTTCCACAACGATGCAGGGGTGACGGTCAGGAGCGCCGTCACGGCGCTCGCCGCGGACGTGGGCGAGACGTTCGACCCGACGACGCTGTCCGGGCGCCTCGACGCCGTGTTCGTGAGACAGGCCGCGCCGGCTTCGCGCGTGCTCGAGCAGATCCTGGGCGATACCCCGTGGTGGGTCGACTACCAGGGGATCACGCGCGCCGGGCAGCGGCCGCGGGTCGAGACGCCGGAGAAGGCCTATCAGCTCCTCGACTTCGACGAGCGCGCGAAGGTGGCGGAGCTCGCGCTCGACGACCCGGGTGCGGTGGTGGTCGGGTCGGTCCTGCGCGGCCGGCTCGCGCGGCCCCTTCTGGTCCGGGAGCTGCGGATCGAGATGAGCAAGAACACGCTGCGCGCGAGCGCGGTGGGAGAGGAGCTGTCCTCGTGACGGGCGACAGGCTGCTCCAGGTTATCCGGGCGATCGCCCGGGAGATGTTCCCCCGCTACGACTTCCTGGGTCGGTACCGGTACCGCGTGATCGCGATGCAGGGCGAGCGCGCCGTGCTCCAGGCAGTGCGGAAGGAGCCGGGCCTGCCCGACCTCCCGCCGATCCCCATCGTGGCCGGCATGGCCGGGCTCTTCGCCGAACTCACGCCGAGCGCGATCGTGCTCGTTGAGTTCATCGAAGGAGACCCGAATCTGCCCATCATCACGGGCTTCTCCCGCGACGGCGGCGAGACGTTCGTGCCGGTGTCGCTCACCCTCGACGCCGTCAACGCGCTTCTCTTCGGGAGGGACGCTACCCGGGGCGTCGCGCGACTCGATGACAGCGTGACCACGTTGCTACCGCCGGCGACGTTCACGGGCACGATCGGGGGCTCCCCGGCGGTGGGAATGGTCGTCTGGTCGCCCGGCCAGACGATGGGGAACATCACCACCGCGAGCGCGAAGGTGAGGTCGGAATGATCACGGACCTCGGCTCGATGACTCTCGGGGCCGCGCTGCCCGCTGCGGTGAGCGCGACGGCTGCCATCGACGTTGCCTGCGACATCGCGGCGCCGAACGTGTCCGCGCAGCTCGACGCGCTCGCCTCGTTCACCCCGACGGCGTCGCTCACCCTCGCCGCGCAGCTCGAGCTCGCGCAGGCCATCGTGAGCAACATCCAGGAGGCGATCACGCTGGGCATCGAGCCACCGAGCCTCGACGCTCAGGTGGCCGCTGCGGCCGCCGTCATCGCCCAGCTCCAGGGGATGCTCGAGGCGGTGCAGGCGCAGGCTGCGCTGGGCCTGGCGCTCGAAGCACAGCTCGCGGTCGGGGGCGTGCGTCTCCTGGCCTTCTCGGGCGCGCAGGACACCCTCGGCGGCGAGCTCGCCACGGCGCTCGGGCCGGACACCACGTCGGCCCACGCGCTCGTCCTGGTGACCACGAGCGGCCCTGCCTGGGCGGCGATGCAGGAGGTGTTCACGACGTCATGAGCCTGCTCGAGGACATCATGGCCGCGGTCGTGGCCGACGCGGGCGCCGCGGCGGCGCCGGCGGCCGCCGTGGCGGGCTTCGGGGTCGACCTCGACTGCGCCGACGACCTCCGGGAGGACATGCGGCTCGCCTCGCCGACGCTGACGCTCGCGCAGGCCGCGTATCGCCGCCTGACCACGCCGCGCGGCGCCGTGCTCGACGCGCCGGACTACGGCCTCGACGTCCGGCAGTTCTTCTCCCGCGGCATGACCGCTGCCGAGGTGGCCGCCATCCCGGGACAGGTCCGGAGCGAGCTGACGAAGGAAGAGCGCCTCGAGGACGTCGAGGTGCGGGCGCGGATGCTCGATGGCGCGACGCTCGAGCTCGTCGTCCGCTGCCGGACCGCCGCGGGGCCCTTCGAGATGACCATGAACGTGACCGCGGCCGCTGCGGTCCTCGCCGGAGTGCGGTGATGCTCCCGATCGACCAGCTCATCAAGCCCCTGACCAGAGACCAGGTGAAGGAGTCGATGTATCGGCTCCTCACCGCGGCGGGGCTCCAGGTCACGTCGTGGCAGGAGGGCGGTGTCGCCCGCACGATCATCGCGGTCTGCGCGGCGATCTTCGCGGGTTTCACCGAGGTGATCGCTCTCGCCATCCGGGCGAACTTCCTGGACCTCGCCGAGGGCATCTGGCTGACGCTCCTCGCCTATTACGTGTACGGCGTGACCCGCATCGAGGCGACATTCGCCAGCGGACAGGTCACCCTCGTGAACACGGGCGGTGGGGTGTACGAGTTCGAGCCCGGGGAGTTCTTTTGCAGGAACCCGACCACAGACGCGCACTACACGAACGTGTCGGCGTTCACGCTCGGGGCCGGGCAGACGCTCACCATTGACGTGCGCGCGGTCGAGGCGGGCGCGGGCGGGACGTCCTCCGCGGGGCAGATCTCGTCGCTCGTCACGGCGATGCTGTACGTCACGGTTTCGAACGCGACGGCGATCGTCGGGCGAGACCAGGAGTTGGACCCGGCGCTGCGCCAGCGCTGCCGGGACGCGCTCGGCAGCCTGTCGCCGAACGGGCCCGAGGCGGCCTACGTGTACTGGGCGAAGAGCGCCAAGCGCTCCGACGGAACGACGGTCAACGTCAACCGCGTCTGGGTGAGCAAGTCGAGCAGCACCGGACAGGTGCGCGTCATCGTGGCGAGCCCGAGCGGCGCCGTCTCAGGGACGATCGGCGACCTCACGACGGACCTCGGCGCGGTGAACCACGCGATCCAGACGAAGGTGGTCCCGCTTCCGGCGACGTGCACCGTGGAGAGCGCGGTGCCAGTTGCGATCGCCGTCACGGGCACGGCGTGGGTGATGGCCGCGGCGAACCTGGGCGGACCGGCGTGGCAGGCCATGTTCTATGACCAACTCGACAATTACCTTTCGGAGGCGCCCATCGGAGGCTACGTGCTCACCGTCGCCCCCGGGCGCATCTACCAGAATGCCATCATCGGCCAAGTGGAGAGCGTGTCGAAGAGCGTGATCAAGTTCGACGCGACCGGCCCCGGTGACACCTCGCTGGCAGTGGGCGAAGTGCCGGTTTCAGGCGTTCACTCGATTGCCGTAAACCAGGTGTCGTGATGAAGCTAAAGGCAAGTACCTTCGACCGTCATACCGTTGCTTCGGCGCACTCGACACCATGTGCCGGATGGGCAGTAGCCAGGCCCGTGGGACAGGCAGCCACCGTAGGAACCGTCATCGTTCAACCACCGGATCACGTAGCTCCTGTCCTGGAACCCGTCGCAGTCCTCGAAGATGCCCTCCGGCGTCGTGCAGCGAACGGTGATGTACGGCACGCAGGCGCCGCTCTGGCAGAGGCCGCCCGAGCACGTGGTACCCGTCGCGATCGCCTCGTGCGTGGGCCCCGCGGGGCCGCAGGCGTCGGCCGTGCACGCGTTGCCGTCGTCGGCGACGTCGGCGGGCGCAGGTGCCGCCTCCTGGCCGCCGCGGCCGTCGCAGCGCTGCTCGATGCAGTCCCCGGCGGTCTGTGCGGACAGCGGCGTCCCCGCCGCGGTGAGCTGGAGGCCGCACGCGCCGTCGCTGCAGGTCCGCCGGGCGCAGGGCCCGTCCCGGCCGGGGCAGTCCTCCGCGCGCAGGCACTCGGGCTCGGGGGTGCCGCCACCCGCGCCGCCAGCACCGCCCACCCCGGCCGCGCCGCCGGCGCTAACGTCGCCGCCGGTCGAGGAGCTGCTCGTCGCGCTAGCGCCGTCTCCACCCTGCCCGCCGGCGCCGCCCTCGCCGCCTGCTCCCGCGTGCCCGCCGGCGCTGGCTGTCGAGGAGGCCTCACCGGAGCTCGTGGAGCTGCTCGTCGCGGGGTCCTCGATGGCCGGCATCGGGGCGGGCCCTGGGCCGGTCCAGAAGAGCCCCTCGGCCTCGGGAGAGCTGCACCCGAACAGGAGGACCACAGCGCCGACGACTGCACGCATGGCCTAGGAGGCTACGCGGAGCTGGGGGGCCGTCAATGCGCCTGAGCTTTCGCGAGTCGCTGCGCCGATTTGTGCCCCCCTGGCTCTCGGATCGGCCGGGGCGCACCGTCGCCTTCCGGTATCTGTATGGGATTGCCGCGGTCCTCGATGCGGGCGCCGAGGTGCTCGTGCAGGGCATCCAGGCGCGCATGCCCGGCCTCGGCACCCCCACGGCGCTGGAGTACATCGGGCGCGATCGGCTGATCGTCCGCGGGCCGCAGCAGACCGACGAGGCCTACGCGGCGGAGCTCCGTCGCTGGCTTGAGTACTGGCGCGGTGCGGGGAACGCGTACACGCTCGCGCTCGCGCTCCAGACGTTCCTGTACCCCGGCGCGCCGCGCGTGCGCATCGTGAACCGGGCGGGCCTGTGGTGGACGCTCGACCCGTCGGGCGAGCTCTCCTGGCACCAGGCCTCGCCGAGCAATTGGGACTGGGACTCGATCACCCACCCGGAGAACGCCGGCAACTGGTCGGACTTTTGGGTGATCGTGTACCCACCGCACTTCGACGACGCGGGCGACTGGGGGACGAGCGACGGGCAGACGTGGGGCGCGGGAGAGGCTTTCGGGCTCGACGTCGAGACCGGCGCCATCGAGACCATCAAGCGCCTCGTGCAGCAGTGGAAGGGCGCGCACTCCAACTGCGTCTGCCTCATCGTGGCGTATGACGAGGACAGCTTCGACCCGGAGGCCGCGCCGGGCGCGCCGGGGATGCCAGACGGCCTGTGGGGCTTCTGGTCCAAGGACAACGGGTCAGGCGGTCGGGTCAAGTCGCGTCGCGACGACGCGCGATACGTGGAGGTGTGAGCCGTGCTGTATGCAGGTAATGACACGTTCCCGGCTTCCGCCGATCTGGTGGATGACGGCGACGACCGAGATGCGGCGAGCGTCAACGTGGGCGCCGAAGCGGCGCTCGACCGCACCACGTACCTGCGCGCCCGCGGGTTCGTGGACAAGCAGGTTTGGAGCTACCTCACCGAATCCGGCCTCGGGAGCACGTTCCCGTTCAACACCACCAGCTACGCGGTCAACACGAGCGACGCGACCGCCATGTCGGTGCAGTTCACGAACGTGAGAGTCGGTGACATTTTCCTGATCCAGTTCCACGGGAACACGTTCAACAGCGGCGCCGTGCTCGCCGACGAGCTCCTCCTGGCGGTCCACGCCACCGACGACGTCGGGGGCGCCGGCGTCGAGACGAAGGTCAGCTCGGCGGTGGCAAGGCTCGCCATCTACAACACCCCGCTGGCCGTCATATCGGCTGGCTGTTGGGTGGCCGCGGCGGCGGGGACGACGCGGCTCCGGCTGCTGGGCAGGATCGCGTCTGGTGCATGGGTGGGCGGTATCGCGTCGGTCGGCGCGCTCTGCGTCTCCAGGTTCCGCACGAAGTGAGGGCATATGGCTGGAATGCTCAACTGGATCGACACCCTGTTCTTTGGCGTCCGCCGCATCTTCGCCGCTGGCGTCGAGCAGCCCGAGCGCCCCGCGATCAACTTCACGGGCGCCGGCGTCGCGGTGGCCGATGACCCGGCGAACAACCGGACCACGGTCACGATCGCCGGGGGCGGCGGGGGCGGCCCGAGCGTGCTCCGTTACGAGCGCGCGGCGGACTCAGACCCTCTTGACGAAACGGTCACGCACCTGAGCTCGTTTCTGACAGAGAGTCGTCGAATTACGACAGCGCACTTTTTGTCGTACGACGATTACGACAGCGGTAGTGCCGTTGATATCGCTCGTATCCAGCTGGTGGCGCAATCTCCAGGGCTCGAGGATATTTTGCTGGGTGAGATCGCCACCAATACGGGCGGTGGCGTCTCCGGTTGGACAGGCGTTTACAGCGAACTTGGTGCGTCGATGATCGGTATTCCGCTTGACATACCAACCGTGCCGGAGCCTTACGCTCTCGTTTTTCGTGTGCTCAAGCAGGGGGCCGGTTCGACTCTGCCGAGAATTATGCTTTTCGTCACATGGGCCCCGGAGGATTGAGGCGATGGCCATCGCAAACGCGATAGGCGGTCGTCGCGGTCCCCAAGGGCCTGCAGGACCGCAAGGCGCGCCCGGTGCCACGGGGGCGACTGGTCCTACCGGCCCCGAGGGCCCGCCAGGCGCTGACGGTGCGCAGGGCCCTGCTGGTGCAGCGGGCGACGCTGGGCCGAGCTGGGTGATCTTCGGCGTCAATGCGCTCGGCACGAGCGGCACGAGGTACTTCTTTCCCGCCGGTTACGTCAACGCCGTCGCTGCGACCAACGTCAAGCGCGCTCGGATGCCGTTCCGCGGGCGCGCGACGCGGCTCATGCTGACGAACTCGACGCCCGGCTTCTCGAGCGACGGCACCGGCGGATACACGCTCAACTTCTGCACGGTGGCGGCGGACGTGGCGACCGCGACGCCGCTCACCATGACCCGCGGCGTGCTCGATCGGACGGGCGACGTGACCGGTGACTCCGGCATCCTCGAGGAGGGCCAGGAGTTCGCCTTGCAGGTGATCTTGACGGGCACCGTCACAAACAGCCCTGTCGACACTTTCGTGACGATCATCTTCGAACCTGAGGAGGCATGACATGTCCACGCACGTTTTTCGCAAGGTCGGCCCGTCGGCAGCAGAGCTCGAGCTCAACGCACTCCCGCCCGGTGTGACCGTGCAGCGCGGGCCCATCGTCCCGGAACAGATCATCACCTACACGCTGAGCGACGACGCTGCGCTCGAGCCGCTCAAGGACTGGCTCGCGAAGGACTGGGAGCACGTCGGGATCGCCGAGGAGGGCTGAGCCGCCATGGCCATCGCCTACCCGCGCGCCGGCGCGCCGGAGCCGATCACGTACGTGCACGTCGACGACGAGGGCGCGCCCATCTCGGGCGCGGACGTCGCGGTGCGGGTCAGGCGCGCCGACGGGCTCTGGTACGACTGGGCCGACGGCTCGTACGCCGCGCGCGGCGCCGTGGCGCAGCTCGACGAGCCCATGCCCGAGCTCGACGAGCCCGGCACGTACGAGGCGACGTGGCCCGGGGGCGCGGACGGCGAGCGCTTCAAGGCCTTCGTCGCGGTCGACGGCGTCGTTCGCGGCGTCGTGGAGATCCACGTAGGCGGGCTCGCCGCGCCGGGCGACGAGATGACGCTCGCGGCGGGCGCGGTCACCGCAGTGCAGGCCGGCCTCGCTAGCGCGGCCGCGCTCGCCGACGTGGCCAGCGACGCGGAGATCGCCCGGAAGGCGCTCGACAACCGCCAGGAGGTGGACGACGTCGGCGGCGGCCGGTGCATCACCTACGACGACGACGGGGAGACGCCCTGGCGGACGAGGACGCTGCGCGACGGCTACGGCAACGCGATCGCGCTCGGTGCCGGCGTTCCGACGAGGAGGGGTGCGCCGCAATGAACTGCTCGAGCGCCATCCCGAAGTACTGCACGCGCCAGGGCGCGCGCGACCCGGTCGCCCTGCGCATCGTCATCGCGGCGAGCGACGCCGTCCCGGACCTTACGCTGGTGACCGCCGTCGAGCTCTCCGTGGTCGATCGCCGGGCCTCGCCGCCCGCTCCGGCGACGTGGACGACGACGATCCTCGAGCGCGTCGGGGACGAGCTCGTCGTCGAGCACCGCTACCGGGAGGCCGACACCGCCGCGGCACGGACGTGGCGCATCACGCCATGGCTGACCATCTCCGGGGCCGCGAACCCGGTCGCCGCCGCCACCTTCGACCTGCAGGTGATGGCACGCCCATGAACCTGTTGGGCTTGCTGTCGCAGCTCGGGAGCGCGCTCGTGTCGCTCGGTCTGGGGGGGCCGGGCGAACAGGAGCGAGAGGCGATCCCGTGCCCGGAGGTGCGCGCTACGGCGGACGCGCACACGATCGTCGAGGTGACCGCCGAGAGCCACACCGTCGTGCAGGTCACGACGGACTGCTGAGGAGCCCCCCATGAACGAGAACGAGCGACGTCCACCGATCATCCCGACCGAGCCGCCGCCGCCTCCGCCGGCGCGAGCGCCCGAGGAGCCCATCGAAGAGCCGCCGCCCACGGTGCCACCGACCGAGCGCCCCCGGCATCCCTCCTCGCCCGACCACGCCCCTTCGCAGCGCTCTGGCGGGCGCGTGACGCTCAAGCGCAAGGAGACGCCGCCCGAGGGGACCCCGGTCATCATCGACCGCCAGCGCGGCAGCGCCCGCGCCCAGGCCGGCATCCACAGCGCGGGCCTCGCCGGCGTCTACCTGCTCGGCTGAGACGCCGCGGTGTGGCCGGTCGTCGCCGCCGCTCTCCTGCTCCTCGCGATGGCGGAGAGCGCGGCGATCGTCGTCCTCGCGCTCGTCCTCCGCGCGATGCGGCGCGAGCGCGCGCCGGCGCCAGAGGCCGCCCGGGAGAGCGAGCCATCGCCCTCCGAGGAGCTCACCCCGGCTCGCCGACCGATCGGGTTCCGGCCGCCGTGACGGCCTCCTTCGCTCGCTCGGCGCGCACCCGCCCAAGCCACGCCGCGGCGTGCTCGCACGCAGGCTCGACGTCGACCTCCGCCGTCGCTGGCCCAGTCATGTTGGTGCGCATCATCCAGCGCACCCGGGTCACCGTCCACTTCCCGCGGTAGCCTCGACTGTCTTGACCGGCAGCCATGATTGTCTCGCCGACGCGCGGGACGTCGCCGGTCCAGTCGCAGACCTCCACATCGTCGTCGGCCATCGCGCAATGCAACATCACGCCTCCTCGCGCATCAAAGCGCGCCCTTGCAAGAATACCAGCACCGCCCCCATGACGCCCGCCTGCGCCGCCACGACGGCCCACCCCCACCCGAGCTTGGCCCAGGCCTCGGGGAAGCCCAGGGGCCCCGCCAGCGCGACCACGTCCCCGCCGGCGAGCACCAGCGCGCAGGTCTCCGAGACGCCCGCGGTGCGCGGCGAGCGCCAGAACGACACCGCGGCCGCGCCCTGGACGACGACCGCCGCCACGTGCGCGGCGAGGGGCGCGTGCGGCCAGAACCACGGCCAGGCGACCGCCAGCCAGAGCGCGGCGGCCCAGATGGCGAGCGGCGCGGCCGGCGCCGCCCACGGCGTGAGCCCCGCGAGCACCCGCAGCGCGCACCACGCCGACAGCGCCGGCGCCGCCAGGTAGAGCGCGAGCTCGACCTGCGGCGGGAGCTCCAGCGCCGCCCGTACGACGTCGCCGGCGAGCGCGCCCCCGAGCGCCCAGGCGAGCGGCCGGTGCGCGGCGTCCCGCCTGGCGATGACCGCGGCCAGGACGACCGCGGCGCCGATGATGAGGCGGGGAACGATCACGCGTCGCCTTCGCGAGCGCGCGCCGAGGCCTCCTCCTTGAGCTCCGGGTGCCGACGCAGGGCGCTCTGGAGCGAGCTCGGCGTCGCGAGGCCGAGCCAGCGCGCGGCCTCGCGGAACCTCCACCCCGTCGCCTCGAAGGCCTCGCGGATGAGCGCCTCCTCCTCGGCGAGGTGCTTGTCACGCAGCGCTTTGAGCTTGTCCATCCCGCTCCGCGTCTACCACAGCCGGCCCCTCGCCGTGGGCGCGGCGGCGCACCGACGAGTCAGGCGCGCTATCGGGCTCACGTGTGGTCCACGCGGCGGCCAGATCGCGGTCCGCGTGGCGGAGCAGCGAGGACAGCAGGGCGAGCTTCTCGAACGCCCGGAGGCGCCTCGCGCGCGGCTTGAACCGCTGGGCGGTGGCGATCTCGACGATCTCGTCCACCACCTCAAGCATGCCTTTGACCTCGCGCGAGAACGCGGCCAGCTTCCGATGCTGCCGGCCATGGTCGTCCATGGACATCGTCCGCGGGACGCAGGCTCGCGTCTCCGCGGCGGCCAGGTGCTGCGCCGCCAGCAGGATCGCCTGCACGCAGTCGCCGCTCTGCCGCACGATGGACCGGCTGGTCCCGCTCCGGGACCCTCGCTCGAGACACGTCAGGGTGCCGACCTCCATCGCGAGGTCCTCGATGGACATCCGAGCGCTCATGAGGAAGCTCCGGAGCTCGACGAAGATGTCGGCAGGGGCGGGCAAAGCAGGCGACGGCTGAATGGTGCGAGCAGTGTTGTTCATGGTGGGCTCCTCCCAATGGCTCAAGCCGGGCACCGCGCTCTCGCGCAGCCCCGGCCGAGCCGCCCTCCCCGGGCCGCCCTCACTCCTCCTCGGTCACCAGCTCAAGAATCGCGCTCTCGAACTCGTCCTCGTCCCAGTCCGCCGACGCCGCCCGCTCCCGCGCCTCGTCGAGCAGCGCCCGGATCTTCTTCGCCGTCTCGTACTTCAGCATCTCCATCGCCTGCCGCTCCTCGATCTGCTGGATGGTCATCGCCGCACCTCTTGATCATTAGTGTACTCACTTGAGTACACTTGGCAAGGACTCATGCGGTAGGCGGTGTCTTTTTTTGGGGGGTGGGCGGGCGCCTACCAGCCGAAGCGCGCCTGGACGGCGGGCTCCCAGCTGAGCCCCTCCCAGGCGAGGGTGTTCACGTAGCGCGCGCCGATGCCCAGGCTCGTCGAGACACCTGGCGAGGCCTCGTACGTCACGCCGGCCAGCGCTCGCGGGAACAGGCCCCAGAACCTGAGGCACAGGTGCCACCCGTTGCAGACGGGGATCCGCCCGGCGTCGAGCGCGAGCCCTCCGCCCGCGCGCCAGCTCTCGCTGATGCGGTAGTCGGCGCCGAGCTCCGGGCCAGCGAGGACGCCGAGCCAGCGGAGCGACGAGAAGTCGAACGCCGCCGCGGCGAGGCCGACGGAGACGCGCGCGCGCTCCGACGCGGGCCACCACCGGCGCGCGGCGATCGTGGGCGTCCAGCCGCCCGTCGGGTGCTGGTCACCGAGCGCGACGTGCGTCGCCCCGAGCTCGACGGACCAGGGGCGCTCGTCACGACGCTCCTGCGCGGCGGCCGGCGCGGCGAGCAGCAGGCCCGCGGCGAGGGCGGCGCCCGCTCTCAATGGTCACCGCCAGGTTCGTCGCCGGGCGTCTGGCCTGGCGGGCCGCTCGGTCCCCCCGGGCACCCCCAAGCATCCGGGTGCTCGGCGAGCGGGCAGAGGACGGGGAGCAGCCCCGGGGGAAGGCCTCCGGGGAGGGGAGGCGGCGTCTCGGAGCTGATGAGCGCCTCGACGGTGTCGTCGATCGTGACGGCGTCGGGGTCGACGCAGTCCTGCGGCAACTTCTCCGGCTCGTAGCGGGAATCCCAGACGTAACGGCACTCGCCATCGAGCCCCAGCCGGTCGAAGGACGCGGCGGCGCGCCGCTGCATGGTGAGCTTCCACGCATCGACGCACGAGACGTACTGCGCCTCCACGACGCTCGTGCGTAGGCACCTGAGCACGTCCTTGACCATGAGCGACTGTCCGAGCTGCGACCACGCGCCGAACTTGTCGCCGTTGCGCACCCTGCACTCGTACTTCCCGACCTGGTCGTTCGGCGGCCGGCCGTTCAGGTACTGGATGGCCTTCGCATTCATCGTCATGAGCTTCCAGGCTTCCCCCTGCGCGCTGGGAAGCGACGCCACCATGTCGCGCAGGCTGGCGCGGTCGTCGGGGTCCACGATCGAGCACGCGGTCGCGATGCTCGCCGTCACCACCACCATCAGGATCATCAGCCTCTTCATCTCGTCTCCGTCTCCCGCACGCGCACACGCGCGGGCGCCCGACCCCGCACGCAGGGGCAGGCGGCCGCGGACGCTCGCGGCGTCAGCGCGCGACCGGCTCCGGCTCGAGCTCCGCCAGCTCGGCCTCGGGGAGCTCGTCGCACTCCCTCTCGGCGATGCACTCGCTCTCGCAGTCCGCGCGGCCCCACCCGCAGAGCTTCCGGCACGCGCTGCGGCACGAGTCCGCGGTGTCAGGGGCCATGCACGCGGCGACGGCCAGCGCCGCCGCGGCGACGAGGAGCCTCATCGCGAGCCCCCTTCGCCGTCCTCGGCGAGCCGCTCGACGTCGGCCTCGAGCGCGTCCCACACCAGCGAGGACGCGAGGATCTGCCGGCCTATCAGGGCGAGCGCCGCCGCGGCCTCAGGGTCTCGGGCATCAGCTGAGGTGGGCAGAGGAGGGGCAGGGGAATTCTGCCCGAATTCTGCCCGGGGACGAGGTTCCGGACACTTAGATGCGCTGGAACGCGCATCACCACCATCAGATTCCTGGCCGTTTTGCTGCGTATCTCCAGCAGATCGCAGATCCGTAGTCGGGCAATGAGCCGGAGTATTACGGGCGGATTTAGCGGGAATCACAGCCGATTGGATCCGGGTGGAGGTCCGCTCGGCGTGGCAGGCTCGCGCACGTGCCCCGCCCTCGCTCCGCTGCCGAGATCCTCTGCTCGGTCCCGCCCCGCGATCGCGCCGTGCTGCTCCGGCTCGGCATGGATCTGGACGACCGCGAGGCCGCGAAGCTCTTCATCGAGGGCGTCCGCGCCGCCGACGACGCGATCGCGGAGCAGGTGCGCTGGGAGCGGGAGCACCTCGGCTGAGGCGGAGCATTCCGGCCTGCCGTGCACACTTTCCATGCCCGGCGCCGTCGATCTGGCGAGGGGCCCGTAGTATCCTCCCGGACATGGGCCCGCGACGAGACAGCGCTGCCCCCGCCAGGAAGCGTGTGATCCCCGAGAACGACCCGGTCTGGCAGGCCGTGCTGCGCGCGCCGACGCGCTACGACGAGGAGATCAGCGACGAGGAGCGTGCCGCGGTGGCGGCTGACGCGAATGCTCCGGGGATTCCTGGCGAAGTGGTGACAGCTGAGATCCGTAAGAGGGCGGAAGCCGAGGGCGCCTTGGCGGAGTACGAGGAGATCATTCGGGCCCACGGGCGCGCACCGTCCCTTCCTCGATGACCTGGCAAGTCGAGTGGACGCCCGCAGGGCACCATCTCGCTTCAGCGGATCTCATGGCAGGACGTCGAGCGCATCGACGCGGCTGTCCAGCGCTTCGCAACTACCGCAGAGGGCGACGCTTACCGGCGTCCCGGAGACGACATCACAACCGTGCGGCTCCTACGACGTCCGCGCCACGTTCGACCCATGGGACGGCACGATGCGGGTCTGGTGGGTGTACTCGGTGTAACGCCCGCTCGCCGAGCGCGCCGGAGGCGGCGAGGCACCACGTCGCCGCGACGATGCGGTCGCCTTCCTCGGCTAGCCGCCCGCCTCCGGCGCTCGCTGGCGGCACCGAGGTATGCCTTCGAGGGCTGGGCGTCGATGCCGCCGAGTGGTCGGAGCGACGCTCGTGGGCCGCCGCCGCTCCGCCGCCGAGATCCTCCGCTCGGTCCCGCCGTGCGACCGCGCCGTGATGCTCCGGCACGGCCTCGACCTTGACGACCCCGAGGCCGCGGAGCTCTTCGTCGAGGGCGTCCGCGCCGCAGACGACGCGATCGCGGAGCAGGAGCGCTGGGAGCGGGAGCGCCTCGGCTGAGGCGCGAGCATTACGGCTTGCCGCGCGCATTTTCCATGCCGGACGCCGTCGCTCCGGCAGGAGGCCCGTAGTACCCTGCCGGCATGAGCCCCCGACGAGACAGCGCCGCCCCCGCCATGGCCCCCGACCTCGGCGACGATGAGGATCCGGTCCTCCGCGCTTTCCGCCTCGCGCCGGTGGTCTACGACGAGCAGATCTCGGACGAGGAGCGCGAGGCGGTCGCGGCCGGAGCGGCGGGGCCCTTCACGCCGCACGAGGAGGTGAGGGCCGAGATCCGGCGGCGTGCGGAAGCCGAAGGCGCTTCGGCGGAGTACGAGGGGATCATGCGGGCCCGCGGGCGCACGGCCTCTCGTCCTCAATGACGTGGATCGTCGACTGGACCCCGCCCGGACGCGTCGCGCTGGAGCGTCTCCCGTGGACCGACGCCGCCAGGATCGATGAGGCCGTCGAGCGCTTCGCCCGGGCGGGCGAGGGCGACTTCTACCGGCTGCCGGAGGACGACGCTGTGACGCTGCGCCTGCGCGTCGGTTCGTACCGCGTGCGGCTAACGCGTGACGTACGGGAGCGGGTGCTGCGGGTCTGGTGGGTGTACCGGGTGTAGCGCGCCCCGCGGCCGGCGATACGGAGCGCTCCTGCGTTCGTGCCCTCTACTCGCACGCGCAGATCCCGCCGTGGTGTGAGCAGCATCCGCGTCGTGGGGTGGAGCAGGTTGGCGACACGCTGCCGTCGCAGCAGCAGACACGGCCGACGTTCTGAGCAGCGCGCTCCCGAGCCTCGGCGGCCCGCTCGGGAGCGCGCTGCCGCTCCCGCGCGGACTCGGAGGCGGCATCGCGCAGCCTGGTGAGCGTGTTCCGCAGGGAGGCCGCCTCGTAGGCGTCGTCCGTCGCGGCGAAGATAAGGCGCTCGGTCTCTGGGTTGCAGACGCCACGCGGACAAGCCTGACGGAGCGCCTGCTCGCGGCCCGACGGCGTCATCGCGCGGTAGCGCTGGACCCGCGGGTCACGTGGCGGCGCGGTCGCGGTTGGCCGTGTCGGTGTGGTCGGCCCGACCGCGATCCGGGCGCTTGAAGCCGAGGCTGACGCCACCGAAGCCGGCGGAGCCGCTGCGGTCTGCTGCTGCACTAGGGGGCGCGCTCTCGGCGACCGGCGCGGCACCATCACGGCCGTGGCCACCGCGAAGGAGAGCGAGCCCGCCGTCAAAAGCGCGGCCACGACCGCGCATCCAGTACCTATGGCCCGATCGCCGTCCCCCATGGGCGGCAGTCTACAACTGATCGGACGGCGGCGGTGCGAGCGCCAGGTGCGCGTCGCTCCTAGCACCAAACGGCAGTCGGTCGCCTCCCGATGCTGGTAGCCTGGTTGCATGGGGGACGACTACCCGACGCGCTGCGAGCGGTGCGACATGCGGGCGCCGGAAGGGCAGACCTACTGCGACGCGTGTCAGCGGGTGCGGCGCGCCCAGGCGACCGCCGACGAATCGGGCTGGGGCGGGCTCACGTTCATCCAGAAGACTGGCGTCATACTCCTGCTGTCCGCGATGTTCGCGTTCATCGTCTCGGGAGCGTTCGACGACCTCTCGCCGCCGGACGGCAGTCACCGCCCGAACCCGGACGCGGATGTCTTCGCCAGGACCGTGCGCGCGAACCAGGCGCGTCGTGAGGAGCAGGAACGAGAGCAGCGAGAGCGCGAGCGGAAGCAGGAGAAGGCGCGCCTTGCGGCCATCGAAGCGGCCAGGCCACCGGCGGAGCGCGCCGCCCTCGCGACCGAGGCCCTCACGAGCGACGGCCGTGACGCGAAGGAGGCCTATTGCCGCGCCCGTGAGCTGCTCGACCCGATCGAGCCCAAGGACAGAGGCGCCGCGGACGTCCGCAGGGCGCTGTCGCTGGTGAAGGTGACGGAGGCTCGAGTGCTGCAGGCTGAGCGCGCGGCCTTCGAGCAGACGCGCGGGCTGATGTGCAGGGACGGGACGATGAGCCCCACCTGCCGCTGCCATGGGCCGCACCGCGGGTGCTGCTCCCATCACCGCGGCGTTGCTGGCTGTGAGCCGCTGCCAACGGAGGTCTCCTGCCCGTAGCTGGCGCGCGCGGCGCACCGCCATTCCGAAGGACTGGGGGGGCTACAGCGAGCCGAGCACGCCTAGGTCGAGGCGGACGCGCGGAGGGACCGGAGCGAGGGGAGGTCGCGCGGGCGATACGGCTCCTCGCGGTGGACGCGGCCGAGCTGGGAGCTGGCGCCGGGCTTGCGACGAGGTGCTGGTGTGGGCTGACGACGTGAGCCGCCTCGCCGGGCGGCACCGCAGGAGCGGCTTCCGCATGGCGCAGTGGGTCGAGCGGTGGCTCGGGCTGGACCGAGAGACGACCCGGGCCCGACGCCTCCTCCGCCGGCGAGGACCCGGTAGCGGCGGCATCATGGCCCGACGCCCGTGGCTACCCTCCAGGCGCTCGGCGAGCTGATAGAGACGCCCGGCCAGCGTCGCCACCGGGCCGCACCGGAGCACGCGGACCGGCTCCCCGAGGTGGAGGCGGCGAAGCCGAAGGTGGAGGCTCTCCGGGTCGACCGGCTCTACCCCGAGAGCAGCGAGAAGCCGCACGCGTGCCGCCGGTACCTCGCAGCGAAGAGCCAGGCGGCTTACCTGCGTCGGCGCGCCGTGGCGGAGTTCTGCGAGGCGCATAGGTGGAGGGAGTTTGCCGCACACTGCGCACATGAACAGTGCGCGAATCCAAGGCGGATATGGACTTCCGCTGAGGGGGCGCCCGCCTATACCAGCCCCATGCAAAACTGGATCGACAGTCTCTTTCCCGAACTCCCCGACGATGTTCGCGAGCACTTCCGCGCCTTCCCCGACGTACGGACTGCCTGGGAGTCCTCAGGTGACGGTGTGTGCATGCTCCGACTCGCGCGCGCTTGCGCGATGACGGCGCGTGCAGCCAACGACGTCGTCAGCGCCGTCATGGAGCCATCGGCCAGGCTTGGCGACGAGGCCAAGGCGCGCATGAATGGCAAGACGGTCACGGACCCGGGGTCGAGATCCCTCACGAGTACTACAGGGACAACGGCGCGCGGCTGGTCAAGGTATCCGTCGGGTTGCAGCGCTGGGACGGCAAGGAGTGGATCGGGGTGCCGGGGACCGCCCGAGAGATCGTGGTTGACGTGCACTTGAGCTCGACGAAGCGGTAGCTGCGCGCCGGGTCGGGTACGGGCTGGGAGGTGGTAGATCGCGCCGGGCCCGGTGACCCGGGAGGGGGCGGGCGGTCGGAGGAGCCACCGTCGCACACCTACACCCCCCCTCGAACAGTGGTAAGGGGGTGTCCGGGCGGGGACCTAGCGACTTTTTCGCGCAAGACCCCAAACGTGCTCAGCGTTTATGCGGCACTGCATAGAACGGTGCGCCCAAATGCCCCGGTGCGCAGCGAGGGCAGCGTGATGTTGCAGCGGGCCGCGGGAACGCAGTGGGAGAAGGCGCGGAAGCTCGGGGTGAACCAGCGCACCGTGTCGCGGTGGGAGTCGGGCATGTCCCGCCCTCGCAGCTTCGAGGACCGGGACGCCTGCCGGCGCGTGTACGGCATCCCGTTCGAGCCCAGGATGCGAGCCGCGCCGATCAGCGACGCGGCCGCGATGGCAACCGCATAATCGTCCGCGTCGCGTCGATTATGCCCTAACGCATAGATAGACGCTTCACGCTCCGAGCGTGACGTCTGACCGCTGCACCATCTGCCGGCTTCCAGAGGCGAACCGATCGGCGATCGAGGCAGCGCACTCCACGGCTCTCGCTGCCGCGAACCCGGACGAGGCTCTGCTCGACATGGCTTCGGAGCACCGGGTCTCGCGGCTCACGCAGCAGCGGCACCGGACGCATGCGCGCGCCGGCCAGGTGGAGCAGGCCGAGAAGAGCCCCGATGAGCCAGTGCCGCTCAAGCCCGCTCCGACGCGGGCGCGGGTCCGCCCCGTCGAGCCTGCTGCAGTGGAGGCCGACACGGCGCCGCCGTCGGAAGATGCGCCCAGCCAGATGCTGCCGAGAGCTCGCTCGAGCGCGTATCGCTCATGGCCGAACAGGCCCTTCGGAACGCCATCGAGGTGGCGGCGGACCCGGAGGTGACCCCGGCGCGTCTCCGGGAGATCCAGGCCAAGTCGCGGCAATGGGAGGCGCTCCGGGCGAAGTTGCGCGGCGACGCGGGGAAGATCCCGCCGCAGCACGACCCCGACCGGGCGAGCGGCCGGGTAAAATGATCTCGCCGGCCAGCGGGGAGGGAAGACCGCTGTGCGGAGCCGCTCGAGGACGCGCTCCGCCGGCTCCGGACGATGCACCGGATCCGGCCGGCGCGGACGCTTCACGTCGACACCATAATACCGGGTGCGTCATCGGACGACATTGACGTCCTACCGGCGGTCCGCGGCAGGCCCGGAGGGCGGGCGTCGAGGGATCCCCAAGAAGGAGACGCCGGCCATCGCTCCCGTCGGATGCGTCCTCGTAGGGGAGGTGCGGACCCTGCCTGGTACGGCGATTGCGCTGTCGTGGGCTGCGTCTGTGATGGACCACAGGGGGCCAGAACGCTGGTAATGTAGAGACACTGCGCGGGCCTGGGGCCGCATCTCGGGGGGAGCACCTTGCGACGCCACGAATCCATCTGCTTGGCAAGCAGATCGTGGCATCGCGCCGAGCTCCACCCTCCTCTGGCGCGCCGATCGACTTGCGCGATCCGAAGGTGGCTTGTCCTCCTACTCCATGAACACCCCTACGACACAGCATGGCCAAGGCCAGGGCCAAGGGAGTCGACATCCTATGCAGATCTGGATCGACCCGGAGCGCCAGGTGCTGGTGAAGAGCGCCGCGAAGGCGCTCAAGGACAACGCCGTGCACAACCGCAGCGGCCTCCCGCCGTTCCGGTTGTCGCAGGTCGCGCAGCAGATCCTGGACGAGCTGTTCCACTTCCTCTCCACCGGCGACGCGGCGCCCGTCCTGGCGCTCGGGCAGAAGCTCGGGCAGCAGGGGCTCGGGCTGCGCGCCCTCCTCGGGCTGAGCCGCGCCCTCCTGCGCGAGGTGCTGGCGCGCTTGCCCGAAAACGCGCCCGACGCGCTGGAACTGGTGGCGCGCGTGAGCGACTACCTGACGCTGCTCGTGGACGCGGTGGCGGAGCAGGAGAGCCGCGAGATCGGCGTCCAGCGCGACGAGATGCAGCTCGCGCTCGAGCGCGCGATCCAGAACCGCGAGCGCGAGCTGCGCCGCGTGATCCTGGAGCTCTCGACGCCGATCATGCCCGTCCACGACCACATCCTGGTGCTGCCGCTCATCGGCAAGCTCGACGCCGAGCGGGCGGGCAGGATCACCGAGTCGCTGCTGCGCGAGGTGGTGGAGCGGCAAGCGCGCACCGCGATCATCGACGTGACCGGCGTGCCGTCCATGGACGCGGAGGCCGTCGCCGCGCTCGTGCGCACCGCGCGCGCGCTCGACCTCCTCGGCACCCACCCGGTGCTGGTCGGCATCCGCCCGGAGGCCGCCCGCGCGCTGACCGACCAGGGCGCCCACCTCGAGGGCATCGTCGTCCTGGCCAACCTTCAAAGCGGCATCGTCCATGCGCTGCGGCGGGAAGGGCTCGAAGTGTGCGGCAGCCCGCTCCCGCAGCGCGGGGCTGCTCGCTCGTACCGCTGAAGAGGCGCGCCGCGCGCTCGCGCTAGGAGGGCACCATGGAGATCGACATCACCAAGCCGCACATCGGCCGGGTTTACGACTACGTTCTCGGCGGGCACCACAACTACGACGTCGATCGCCGCGCGGCCGCGGCGATCCTGAACCTCGTACCGACCTATCCGAAATGGGCGAAGCTCAACCGCTGGTTCATCCAGCTCGTGGGGCAGCGATGGTCCGAGGCGGGCATCACGAACGTGCTCGATCTCGCCTCGGGGCTGCCGACGCAGGGCCACCTCAACGACTACCTGCCCGAGGCGCGCATCCTGTTTTCGGACGTCGATCCCGTGAGCGTGATCTACGGCGAGCAGATGCTCGCCGACAAACCGAACATGCGCTACGTCCAGGCCGACGTTCGAGAGCCGTCGTCGCTCCTGGCCGAGGCGGCGCGGTTCTTCGGCGCAGAGCGCCGCGTCGCGGTGGGGTGCATCGGCATCGCGTACATGATGGACGATGAGCGCTTGAGCGACCTCCTGCGGAGGGTGCACGCGTTTTGCGCCCCTGGCAGCGTGCTGGCCCTCAGCTTCATCGAGGCGCGCGCTGTCGCCGCAGCGCACCAGCTGAACGGCGCCGCGGCCCTCGCCGGGGTCAAGGTCTACCCGCGCACGTCCGAGGAGCTGGCGGCGCTCATGAAGCCATGGAAGGTGCGTGAATGCCGGCCCCTCGTGGAGTGGCTCGATCTCGACAACTTCCTGACCCCGGAAGAGTACGAGTCGAGCCCGTTCGACATGCTGGGCTTGATCGCGCACCACTGAGGTGCCCTCGCGCTCCCACCACCCATCCATGCGCCCGAGCCCTCGGCACCGCTCACCCCCGCAAACATCGCCCCCCTCACGCGTCTCCCCCCGCGATCCTCGACGCCGTCCCCTTCAACCCCCGTAGGCCCGAGGAGGGAGGTGGCGGTGCACGGCGCCTGGGGGATGGGCCGATGTCTGAGCACGCGCCCTGAGCCTTACCCGCAGGGTAAGGCTCAGGGCGCGTGCGAGTTCGGCGGGGCCCCCAGGCGCCGTGCACCGCCACCTCCCTCCTCGGGCCGGTCTTTCTCGACGAGGATGGCCTTCGCCGCGCTCGCCCTCGCCGCCCCGCTCGCCACCGTCGCGTGGTCGACCACCCAGTGCGCGTCCAGGAGGTCCAGGTAGTCGAGATCGAGCTGCCCCCCGGACGGCAGCATGAACACCGCCGAGATGTGCGCGTGGCTCTGCACCGCCTGCACCATCTCCCGCGGAATGTAGAGCGCCGCGTGCGTGAACAGGTGCACCACCGGCGTGCGCGGATCGTGGTGCCGCGTCAGATCGAGGTCCGTCGCGAGCTCGGCGAACACGCGCGCCGGGTTCCTGCCGCGCTCCCCCTTGAACGACAGGAGGTGCGCCGTGGGGAGCTGGCCGTTCTTCGCGCGGTAGAGCTCGTAGAGCCGCGCGTCGAAGAAGCGGAACGCCACGTCCTCGCCCTCGAGCAGGAGCCGCTTGCCCGTGGCGATCGCCATCCCGCGGGCGAACGTCTGGCGATCGCCGCGCATCGAGGCCGACGCGTCGATGAGCAGATAGTGGATGCGCCGCTGCTCGTCCCGGCTCTGCTCGCGCGCGAAATAGAGCACCTCGTTGTCGGCGATCCGGCGCGCGAGCTCCACGTCGTCCCAGGCGAGCTCCGTCAGCACCATGCTGTCGATCGAGCCGCGCGTGCCGAGCCCCGAGTAGCCGTGCGCCGCCGACGTGCCCGCCGCCGGGCGCGTCTTCGTCTCGAGCACGCTCGGCAGGATCTCCAGCGAGAAGTTCACGATGTCGTTCGCCTCGGGCGACGAGAGCGCCGCGAGCAGGTCGACCTGGGCGAGCGCCCCGGCCGACGCCTCCGAGCCCAGCATGCCGAACAGGCGCAGCGTCTCGACGTCGAGCGCGTCCGACATCGTGAGCACGTACAGCCGCGAGACGTCGAGCGCCTCCAGCGCCCGCTGCTCGAACTCGCGCCGCGCCGACAGGAACAGGCCGCGCAGCTGCGGCTCGATCCCCTCGAACAGCGCCGCGTCCGCCGGGAGCATCGCGCGGTAGGCCGGCGCCGCGTGGGTGCGCGCCGCGACCGCGCCGAAGAGCCGCGAGAGCACGACCGTGACCAGATCGTCGCTCATCCGGAGCTGCGCCGCGCAGCGCGCGGCCTCGCTCTCGGCGAGCTCCCGGAGCATCGACCGGTACCCCTCCAGGATGCGCTCCGCGTCGCGCAGCCGGCCCGCGAGCTCCCTCGCGTCGCAGCGCGGGCCGAGCTCGAGCTGCTCGCGCGGCGTCGAGAAGAGCAGGCCCGCGTCGTGCACCAGCGCGAACGGCAGCACCACCCCGAGCCGCTCGAGGCTCTGGTGCCAGCGGATCGCGCGCAGCGCGAGCGACGAGCTCAGCGGGCGGACCTGCGAGAACGCGAGCGTGCCGAGCGGGCCGGCGATCGAGGGGTTGGCGAGCTGCGAGGCGGGGACCGGCACGGCTACAGGTTCGTGACGCAGCGGAAGCCGATGCCCGGCGCGCTCGCCGTCGCGAGCTGGTGGTAGCGGAACGCCGGGTTCAGCCAGAGCAGGACGCCGCCGTTGTAGCCGCCGCCCCGGATCGCCTTGCGATCGCCGGCCGGCGCGCCCTTCGGGTTCACCTGCTCCTCGTCCTTGTAGGTCTCGAACCAGTCCGCGGTCCACTCCCAGACGTTGCCGACGACGTCGTGGGCGCCGAACCTCGTCTTGCCCTTCGGGAACGAGCCGACCGGCGCCGTGCCGTAGAAGCCGTCGTCGGCGTCGTACATGCGCGTGCTCGGCGTGAGCCCGCGCGCCTTCTCCCACGCGGTGCACTCGGTGCCGCACGCGTTCATGAAGGTCTTGTCGCCGGGCTCGTCGCCCCAGGGGAACTTGCGCCCGTCGGAGCCGCGCGCCGCGTACTCCCACTCGGCCTCGGTCGGCAGGCGCTTGCCGTGGACGTCGCAGTAGGCCTCCGCGAGGCTCCACGGCACGCAGTTGATCGGGTGCTTCTCGAGCCCGGGCTTGCCGAAGGTGCAGAGCTCGGCGAGGGCCGTGAGCGTCTTCTGGTGCTCGGCGGCGGACACCCCCTCCGCCCTCGGGTAGTCGGGCGTGGTCGGGGGCCGCTTGCACTCCCCCTTGTCCGAGCACGCCTTGTAGTCGCCCGCGGTCACCTCGTAGGCGTCGATGCAGAACGTGTCGACCGTCACCTTGTGCGCCGGCTGCCACAGCTTGAAGTCCGGCTCGTCGGAGCCCATGAAGAACTTGCCGCCCGGCACCAGCACCATGCCGGAAGGGCACTCGGTCCGCCGCTCGGGGACCGCGGCCACGGCGGCCACGGCGCTCGCCGTCGCGACGGGCGCGGCGGACGCGGTGGCGACCGGAGCGACCGGCGCCGCCTCCGGCGCGGGCGGCTCGGAGCGGAGCAGGCCCCAGACGAGCGCGCCGCCGGCCGCGAGCGCGAGCGCGGCGCCGCCGAGCGCGAGCGCGGCCTTCGATCTCGGCGCCGCCGCCGTCGACCGCTGCGTCGCCGCGTCGTTCGCGGTGCCGCCCGTGCTGCTCGTGTCGCCCACGGCGACCGACGTCGGCTTGGCCGAGGCGGCGGGCCCCGGCGCCGTGGAGGGCGCCGCCAGCGTCGGCGCGATCTGCGGAAAGGAGATCCGCGGCGCGGAGGACATCCGCGGGGCGGAGCCGCGGGCCGCCTGTGCCCCGGAGGTGGGCGCGGGCGGGCCGTTGCCCGTGGCGACGGCCCAGGCCGGATCGTCCGGGAAGACGGCCCGGCGCAGCGCCGCCCAGAAGCGGCCCATGGTGGGGAAGCGATCCGCCGGCGCGACGGCGAGCGCCTTCTCGAAGACCGCCTCGACCTCGTCGCTGACGGTGAGCCCCAGGGTGCGCGGGGTCGGCCGGCGCGACGGATCGCGGCTCGCGACCGCGAGCTGGAGGTAGTCGTCGCCCTGCAGCGCGGGCGCTCCGCCCAGCATCGCCTCGATCATGATGAGCGCCATCGCGAAGACGTCGGTCCAGGGCCCGGTCGCGCCGTGGGTGCGGCTGAACTGCTCGGGGGCGCCGTAGCTCGGGGTGAACGCGGTGATGTCCTTGCCGGTGTGGGCGAGCGCCGTCGCCGCCGCCGCGTGCTCGGCCATCACCTTGGCGATGCCGAAGTCGAGCACCTTCACGAAGGTCGAGGCGTCGCGCGGCGGGCCGATGACGAACAGGTTCGCCGGCTTGATGTCGCGGTGCGCGATGCCGCGCGAGTGCGCGAGCTCGAGCGCGACCGCCGCCGACTCGAGCAGCGCGATGGTCGCGAGCAGATCGCGCGGCGGCGCGCGCCGGCTCGTCTCCTCGTAGAGGACCTGATCGAGCGGCTTGCCGTCGAGCCACTCGAGGACCATGTAGGGCAGCCACTGCCCGTCCGGCGCGTTGAACGTGCCGATGTCGCGCGCCTGGACGATCGCGGCCGAGCGGCTGGAGAGCTCGGCCATGAGCTTGCCCTCCTGGATGAACGCCTGGAGCAGCTGCTCGCGCTGCTCGGTCGGCGCGTCCGCGAGGAGCGTGAAGCACTTGAGGGCGACGGGCTGCTTCCAGATGACGTGCTCGGCCCTGTAGACGACGCTGAAGCCGCCCTCGCCGACGGCGTGATCGACCCTGTACTTGTCGGCGATCAGGCTTCCGGCGATGTTGAGCGGATCGCGGCGGTCCGGGTTCTGGCTCATGAGATCCCTACGCACCGCGACGGGGCGCCGATCGGAGCGCCTCGTGCGTGCGTCGGGTCATCTTAGTGGCCCGGCGGTCGGTTGGAACTCTTTCGCGCGATCCGGCGTCCGCGCCGCCCCGGCGCCCGCCCTCCGCCGCCGCGCCCCGGCGGGCGCCAGGGCGCCGCCCTCGGTGTCCGGTATGACGGATGGGTCGCGCGCGTGGTTTGGCGCACAATTGTCGTTCTTGGGCGCCATTGTCGACGTATTCAGGATGTCTTGACAGCTTCCGTTGTCCGTTATATTGGACGTCGGAGCTGGGCGCTCCACGGGCGTGGCTGATCGCAGCTAGGCGCCCGTGGCAGCGGTCTGGCGTCTGCGCGTGTGGCGCGAAGCGCCGGCCGCGGGGAGCGAGGTGCCGCCGTCCGCGAGGGCGTGGTGCGCCTTCGCGACGGCGGCCTGTGCCCGCCGGACGCGCGGCAGAGGGTTTGATCCGAGGACAAGACGCTTGAAATCGATCCACCGAAAGAAGTCGCACATGGTCCGCGCGGCGGCAGCGCTCTCGCTCTTCGCCGCCGCGCTCCCCTCCCAGGCGTCCGCTCAGGCGCCCGCGGCGCCGCCCGCCGCGCCGCCCCCGACGCCGGCCGCGCCGGCCCCGACGCCGCCGGAGATCGGGGCGGCGGAGGGCGTCGAGCCGCTGCGTCGCCGGGTCGCGGAGCTCGAGCAGCAGCAGCGCGCGCTGCAGGAGCGCCTCGACGCGGAGCGCCGGGCGGCCGCCGAGGCGGCGGCGAGCGCCGCGGCGCAGCCGGCGAAGGACAAGGGCGGCGACGTCAGCGTGACGGCCGGGGCGGGGAAGGGCTTCACGGTCAAGACGGCGGACGGCCGCTTTTCGTCCACGATCCGGGCGCGCGTGCAGGTCCGCGAGACGTTCACGCACACCGCGGAGGACGACACGCACGAGATCAACGTGAGGACGGTGCGCCTCACGACGAGCGGCCATTTCATCTCGCCCGATCTCAAGTACAACGTGCAGCTCGCCTTCGGCGGCAACGACTTCGAGAAGGACAGCCCCTCTCCCATCTTCGACGCCTTCGTCGAGTACACGGCGATCCGCGATCTCAACGTGCGCGTCGGCCAGTTCCTCGCCCCGTTCAACCGGGCGCGGACCCTGCGCGAGGTCTCCCTCCAGCAGACCGAACGTCCGATCGCCGTCCGCGAGTTCAACCTCGATCGCGACGTCGGCCTGATGCTCTCGTCGCCCGATCTCTTCGGCCTGGGAGGCAGGCTGCAGTACAACCTCTTCCTCGGCGGCGGCGAGGGGCGCAACCGCTTCGGCGCCCAGAAGCACGGCCCGCTCGCGGTGGCGCGGCTCGCCGTCCGCCCGTTCGGCGCGTTCGACGACGATCAGGACGGCGACCTCTCTCGCGAGGCGAAGCCCCGGCTCGCGGTGGGCGTCACGGGCGCTTACAACCATCAGACCAACCGCCAGCACAGCACCTTCGGCACGACGCTCTCGCTCGGCGCGGCCGACTACCTGCACGGCGCGGCCGATCTCATCTTCAAATACGCGGGCTTCTCGCTCGCGGCCGAGGCCGTCGTGCGCCACGCCGAGCGGGACTCCTTCGAGGCCGAGGTCGACGGCGCGGTCGCGCGGGAGTGGACCCGGTCGGGTTACGGCTACTTCGCCCAGGCGGGCTACCTGCTGACCGACCACGTCGAGGTCGCCGCGCGCTGGGACCAGATCTTCGCGGAGCGCGGCACCGATCCGAAGCTCGTCGATCTCGTCGACGCGCAGGGCAAGCAGGTCGGCGGCGGGCTCAATGTGTACCTGAACGGCTATGCGCTGAAGCTCCAGGGCGATTACTTCTACATCTTCGGCAAGGACGCCTCCGAGGGCCGCCACGTCGGCCGGCTCCAGCTCGACGCGAGCTTCTGAGGGGGAGGGGGGCGCCGGAGGGCAGTGTTCACGCTCGAGCCATGAGCCCCGGTGCACGCGGCCTGGCCGGCCTCTGGCCTGCCTTGGCCGGCCAGGCCTGGCGTGCCGAGCCTGGCCAGAAGCATGCGCGGCGCGGTGGAGAGCACGGGCTTTCGAGGTGCCGCGCGTGGCTTCGTTCTTGCCATGGCGCTCCTCCCCGGCGCGATCGATTGCGCCGTTTCAGGGAAGGAGTTCACCATGGCTCGTTCATTCACCTCCCAGGATCTCGTCTCTCTCCCCCGTCTCAATGCCGCCGAGTCGGTCGTGCTCGCCACGGAGCTCATCACGGTCGCCGACGCCAGGGAGCGGCAGCTCAGGCCGAGGAAGCTCCCCGAGGCGATCGGGCGGTCGAAGGGCCGCCTCGCCGCAGCCGTCGCCACGCTCGAGGCGCTCACCCGGCCGCACGGGGGCGATCCGGTGGAGACGAAGACCAAGCCGAAGGCCGATCGCCTCCTCGACAACGCGTGGAGCGGGACGTTCGATTGGCTCGGGGGGTGGTGCAAGCTCCCGCCGGAACGGAACCCGAGCCTCGATGAGGCGAAGGATCTGTTCAAGCTCCTTTACCCGGACGGCCTCTCGTTTACGCGGCTCCCGTACAAGCTCGAATGGAAGGAGTCGAAGGCCCGCCTCGACGCGATCCGGAGCGCGCGGCACGAAAGGACGTTCAAGAAGCTGGGCGGCGAGGCGTTCCTCGCTCACCTGGAGGAGGCGCACGAGGCCTACGGCCGGGCCCTGCACATCACCGCGCCGAAGCCCGAGAGCGCGCCGACGGGCGACGTGCGCGCCGCGTTCCTGGCGACGCTCGCCGCCCTCCGCGACTATGCGGCCCGGGTCGCCGCGCACGCGGATCCGGACGTGCCCGGCAGCGAGGAGGTCAGCGCGGCGCTGCTCGCGCCGCTGGCGGCGTGGGAGTCGCGGCCCGCTGCATCGAGCAGCGAGGCCGGCGACGACACCGAGGCGCCCGCCGCGCCCGCCGCGCCGTCGGGAGCGGACGAGGAGCCCCTGGCCGATCCGGCGTGAGTCGAGCTTGAGGCTGTGATGTCGCTCACGTTGTCGTAAAAAGACAAGCATTCTTCACAAGATACATCTCCGCGGACCAGAACGCGTCGTGGTCGCGGGCGAGCGCGGTCGCGGGGGGACCAGAACGCGTCGTGGTCGCGGGCGAGCGCGGTCGCGGGGGGACCAGAACGCGTCGTGGTCGCGGGCGAGCGCGGTCGCGGGGGGACCAGAACGCGTCGTGGTCGCGGGCGAGCGCGCTCGCGAGGGGGCCAGAACGCGTTGTGGTCGCGGGCGAGCGCGGTCGCGGGGGGACCAGGACGCGTCGTGGTCACGGGCGAGCGCGGTCGCGGGGGGGACCAGGACGCGTCGTGGTGATGGTTCACCGCGGGGGCGCACCTCGCCTGGCGAAGTGCGCGTAGTAGCGCTGGACCATGTCCTGCCACCTCGAGTACTCCGCCGGGTTCCCGCGGAGCCGCTCCTTCCAGGCCGCATCGACCGCCGACCGCATCTCGCTGGAACCCAGGCCGTAGCCCCGGAAGATCTCCTCGGCCGTGGCGGGCGACAGCGCCAGCTCCGCGCAGAGCGCCGCATACGTTGCGAGCGGCAGGAGCATCTCCAGCGGCTCAGGGAGGGGCGCCGTACCACCCTCCCCGGCCGTGCTCGACGGCGCGGAAGGCGGCGATGCCTTGGCGGTCCGTAAGGCAGCTCCGGTCACCGTGGCCGGCGTGGACGCGGCTTGCGTCAGCAGCTCACGGGGGATCGCGAGGTTCAGCGACGTCTCCCGGAGCTCTGCTGCGGCCGGCGGAGCGGGCTTCGATGCTGCCAGAGCTCCGGCACGCCTCGTGGGGTCCGCTGCCGCGAAGGGGATCACCGGGCCGCGAGGGGGAGCCTGCACCGGTGACGTCTCTGCGACCTCCCGGGGGGCTCGCGGCTGCTGCGGCCGGGCTGTCGGTGGGGACGACGCGGAAGTCCCCGATGGTCCGGCCGTGAACGGGAGCGCGGGGCCACGGGGAATGTCCGAGAGCGGCGCGGTTTCCGCGATCTCAGGAGGCGGGCGCTTCACCGCCTTCGCCGCGCCGGATCGCGGAAACGGCAGCTCCGGCCCTCGCGGAACGCCGGGCAAGGGGGCGGTGCCGGTGAGCGACGCCGCGGCGCGAGGAGGCTTCGGCTCGGCCTTTCCGGTCGCGAGCTCGGCGTGCACGGGCACGAAGGGGACCGCTGCGCCTCGGGGGACATCCAGCAGGGGCCCCGTGCCGTGCAGCGCCGCCGGGGCCACGAGGGGCGCCCCAGGGCCGGCCATCGCCTCGGAGGACGGCACGGTAGGCGCGGACGAGGCCGCCGATCCCCGCGCCTCGGCCATCCTCGACGGACGCAGCACCCGGGGGCCAGCCCGGAGCGACCCCAGCTTCCCGGGCTCCGCGTGCAGCTCCTTGAGAAGCTCGCCGACCTTCGCGTCCTCTTCAGCGCGCCGCGCCCATCGGCGGCGGAGCCGCGCGACGTCGTTCATGCCCAGGTCTCTCTCCTGGAGCAGCTCGAACGGGGCCGGGTGCGCCCCGAAGGCAGCAAGGAAGCTCACCCAGGCGGCCGGGTCGCTCGCGAGCGGCTCGACCTGTCGATCCAGCCAGTCCTCCGCCTGTGCCAGCTCCTGCTCATACGCGGCGAGCAACTCCGGCTCGGCGGCCAGCCGCTGCTTCCAGGCGAGATCGGCCCGCGCGAACGTACGCGGCAAAAGCCCCTCGACCGCGAGCACGTCCGCGAGCGGGAACCCCTCGGTCACCGCCGCCCTGACGGCCGCGTACCGCGCCAGCGAGATCCCTTCGCTCGCTCCCTGCGCCCCTGCTGCGGGCTTCGTGGCTGCCGCCATCCGCCGGCCTCTACTCGCCGACCAGCACGGTCCCGGAGGCGATCACGCTCCCGTTCGGCGCGTCGGCCGGGTCGTTGCAGGTCATCGCCGGATCCCCGAGGTGCGCGGCGGGCCTGTTGTTGATGAGCACCGTCTTGCTGCTCGCCTGAACACGGGCCTGGTTCGACGGCGGCCGCTGGAACGTGCCCCCTGGAAGCACATGCGCGGGCGCATTCGCCGCGGTGCTGCCATGGGTAGCGGCCGGTTTTCCCTCGATCAGCACGTCGCGGCTCAGATCGCCGTTCAACGTCCCGCTGAAGGGCAGCGGCGTCGGCGTGGGCACCGGCCCGCCAGGCGAGGGGAGCATCACCACGTGCGTGTCGATGCCGACGACCTTGTCCCCTTGCTTCGCCGCGGGCTTGCCCGCCTTCGGCCCATGCGCTGGCATCCTCGCTTCTCCTTCTCTCGCGGCAATCACCGGCTCACGGCCCGCAGTAGGGCGCGAGCGAGTTCCAGGTCTTCTCATCATGGTGGGCCACGTGAGCCGTCACGCTGAGCGGTTTCTCCGGCTGCCCGGACGGCGCAATAGGCACGAAGGTCATGATCCATAGTGCGTCGCCGATCACGGCGCGGAGCCCTCGATCGTCGACCAGGACACCGAAAAGGTCCTCCACCTTGGGAATCTTGGTGAACGGTAGGTCTTTCCTCGCCCGGACGAAGATGCCGTAGAAATCGTCGTGCGCCCAGGAACATTCATGCTCTTCCGTGGGGTAAAGCCAAGTAGCTGTAATTTCGAGCACCGCGCTTCCGCCATCACCGGGTAGCTCACCACCGCTCACCGCCTCCATGTAGCGGCACTCCGGAGGTTCGCAACGCTTCTGGGGGATGAGACCTTCGGGGGGAGCACGTTGGGTCAATGTCTCTTTCTTGTGCAAGAGGCACCTCTCCGGCGATTCGGCCTGCTGAAACACGACCGACCGTGCCGACCGACCCTGCTCAGAGCACACCCCCTCGAGCACCCGCACGACCCTCGCGATCTGGGGTCCCCAGCTCTCGCGCTGGAGCAGATACTGCCCCGGCGTCATCCGGCACGGCGGAACCCCGTCGCCCAGTATCCACACCGGATCGTCGCTAGAGGTGGCACCTCGCGCCCGGGCGCTGGCTTCGTCCAGCGGTACCTCGGAGTCCTCCTGCACGGGCTCTCTGGGCGGACTCTCCACCATCTCGGGCAAGAGCCAGCGCTTGTCATGGGTGCGTTGTTCTTCATTGAACGTCGCCACCCGGGCGCGCTGAATCGGTGGACATAGGCCGACCTGCTCCCTCGGCGCTGCGGACGGACGAGGAGCGGCGTGCGCGACGCCGGCTTCAGGCTGCGCTTGTCGCGCCGCTGGGCGGCAGGCAGAGGTGGTCACGCCGATCGCGACAGATAGACCAAAGAGAAAAAGACGACTCATCTCGCGCATCATGATACCCGATCGAAGCGGCTGGGACACGACGTCGACCTACATCGCGGTCGCCTGTCGTGCCTCGGTTTCGGCCTGCTTGGCTGCCGCCAGCGCCGCGTCTGCGGCATCCAGCGCCTTTTGCCTCTTGTTTTCTGGCATCTTCTCGCTGGAGGCAGCTCTCTTCACGGCATCACCGGCAGCGCTCACCTTGCTGAGCGCTGCGTCTGCCGAGCGTACCGCCGCACGACATGCGTCCTCCTTCGCCGTGTCGCCGGCGAGGCTTGCCTGGTTGGCCGCTGGCCCCGCCGTCTCTGCTGCACTCTTGATCGCCGTAGCAGCGTCCCTCAGCTTTTGGAGGCCGACATCGTCCTTCGTACCCAACATGTTCAAGAGTTGCGACGCCTTGTGTGCGACGGCGACATCATAGAACTCGTTGAGCACCTCGAATCCCATATCGAAGTGCATCATGTCGCCAAAGTCCTGTCCTCCCCAGCGCAGGCCCACCTTGATCAGCGCCAGCACGACTTCCTTCTTGAGCATCAGGAACCCTCGGCAGGGCTCTCGGAAATTGGTCGCGCTTTCATCGATGCGGTCGGCGCTGATCTTCAAGGCGTTCTTCACCATGCCGTACCGCATCACCTTGCGATCGGCCTCGATCTGGGCGTACGCCTCGCCCAGGAGCCGCTCATCGACGCCCCCTTGCTCGTCGTATGGGCTCCGTTCAGCGAGCTTTCCGCTCCCATCGCGGAGTAAAATCTTGCAACCGCTGAGCGTCGTATCCTTCTCAGATTTGACGCGGTTGATGAAGTCGCTGAGGGATGCCTCGGTCAGGTCCTCCTGTGCGCCGTTAGGATAGCGGTGGGCAAGGTAGCTTACCAGCCCATCATGGACCTTCTTGAACGTATCGTAGGAGCGTGATGCATCGCTCGACTTGCGCGGCTGAATGCTGTGGCCGAAGCAGAAGAGCGTGGCCCGCTGGTACACCTCCAAGCATGGCTCCCACACGTTGATCCTGCTCCACTCGACGTTCCTGTTGTTGTGGATCTCGCCGGTTGGGCCACTGCTGTCGTAGATGGGTACCCATGGTGAGGTCGTATACTCGACGTCGATCGCACTCCCATCTCGGTGGTTGCCCCCGCCGCGCTTCCCCTGTCCTCCGACAAGCTCCTTCGCCGAGCACCATTCCTTGAACTTCTTCTGATCGTCGGCATCGTCAGCCGGAGCGCCCATCGCTTCGCGGTACTGTCGATAGAGCTCCTCCTGCGCGCGAAGCAGTTTCTTGAGGAGCTCCCGATTGACGCCCATCACATTGCCAGAATGGAACCCTACGCCAAGAAATCGGAACCAATAGAGCCGAACGGTTCGCTTGGTGGTTGGCCCGCCCTTAGGGTAGGTAAGCTCCAGATCGGCGGCGTCCTGCGTCTGGGTAATCTCGAGGACCCACTTCGGCAGCGCAGCCGTGAAGGGCGTGCCGGCCGCCTGGGAGATGTGGTTGTCAGGCCCTGGGCTTACGTCAGCAGCAACGGGTGGCGGCGGATCTTTTGGCAAGGTGCTCGGGGGAGGAGGCGGCGGTGGAGGGGCCGGCGGCTGCTCGGGCGGCAGCGCCTCGGGCTCGTGGGGATCGGGCGTGTGATAATCGTACGCTTGCGGCCCGCCCTCGGCACCATCGAACCGGGGATCGCTCCCCCCGCTCGCTCCGCCGGCGCCCCCTCCGCCATCGGTCCAATTCATGACACACCTCGAGAAGACCTGCTTTGCATCCTTCGCGCCCGCATCACGACGTCAGTGGCCATATGCCTCTCTCAGCTTCGCGACGGTCGCGGCGTCGAGCTTGCCGGTCTCTTCCACTCCATGGTCTCGCTGGAACTCCACGAGCGCGTGCTCTGCCGCCTCGGGTAGCTCAGCCATGTCATCCCGGAGCGGCCCCTCGTAGTAGCCCAGGTTGCGCAGCCTGAGCGCTGCGCCCGGCACCGAGCCCGCGGGCGCGCTCTCGCGCAGGCTGAGGGTCCACTGCTGGCGCGGCCCTTCCGGGTAACTCTCGATCCAGACGACGAGCACCGCGCTTTTTGCGGCTTCCGGTACCTCGATCTCGAGCTCACCGCTCGGGCCCGTGGTTCCCTCGTGGACGTGACCGTCGACCGTGAGGCGGTAGTGCTTTTCCGCGTAGGGCACCATCGCGACATCCGACAGCTTGAGCCGCAGCGGCCGGGTCCTCGGCGGCTCCTGGTCCTCGTCGCCCGAGAGCAGGTCGGCCGAGTCGCAGTTGAGCTTGACCAGCTTGCCGCGCAGGTGCGCATCGTCGTCCAGATCGAGCGAGGCGTTCGGGGAGAAGATCCGGATCTTCTTGGCGACGAGCTCGGCCTCCTCGCCCAGCTCGAGCGCAGGGCCCTTGCCCTTGATGCTCGCCCCGTTCGCTCCGGCCAGCGCGAGCACGTTGCCGCCGATCTTCACGCCCTCGGGCGTGAGGGCGATGATGCTGTCGCCACATTGCAGGGTGAGCGAGCGGCTCGCCGTGAGTACGAGGCTGCCCGCGGCTCCGGTCGTGTGATCGCCGAAGACGTAGAAGTCGCTCCGGGACGAATCACCGCGAGAACCGATCGTCACCGCCGCCTGACGCTCCACGTGGAGCGTGTAGGTGTCCTGGCAGAGCGTTGCCGCATCGTCCATGAAAACTTCCTTGGATGCGCCGCCGACGACGAGCCGCCGGTTCCCTCCAATCTCGTTCGTCTGGTCGCGATCCACGCGCACGGTCTGGTGGCCTTGGACCCGTTCCTCGTGATCGCCGCCGACGCTGCCCCGCCGGCTGCCTCCGATACGCTCGTGTCGCCCACCGGCGACCCGATGGTGCTGGTCACCGCGCACGTCGGTCTGTTCATCCTCGCCGATGAACGTCGTTCGGCGCCGCTCGATCCGCTCATCGAGGTCACGCTGCGCATGCACGTAGATCTGCTCGTCGCCGGCGGTGTCATCGAAGCTGAGCTCGTTGGAGCCAGCCGCAGCCGGTGAGCTCTGGGTTCGAATTCCGCTCCTGAGCTTCTCGGCAGGGAGCTGGAAGGGCGGCGGATGCGTGGCGTTGTAGAGGCACCCGAGCACGACCGGGCAGTCGGTGTCCCCGCCGAGGAAGCCGACCAGCACCTCCATGCCCACGCGCGGCACGAACTGCGCGCCGAACGACGCGCCCGCCCAGCTCTGCGCGACACGCAGCCAGGCCGAGCTCTTCTCGTTACGCTGCCCCGCGAGATCCCAGTGGAACTGCACCTTGACGCGCGCGTGCTCGTCGGTGTGAACCTCGTGCCCTGCCGGCCCGGTGACCACCGCCGTTTCGAGGACCTGCCTCGGCTTGCGTCCGGGGGCGCGCGGTCGGAGCAGCGCCGTCGCGGGGATGCACGCGAATCGGTTGCTGTAGGTGCGCTCCGCGGATCGCGCGGACAGCTCGGGGGTATGGCCCTCGTGGACGACACGGGTCACGGCGTAGGCTCCCTCGATCCCGGGGGAGAGCTCGGCGCTGAGATCGATGCGACGCCCCGGCGCGAGCTCGCGGACCCAGCTCTCTCCGCTGCCCACGACGGCTCGGCGCTGGGCCTGCTCCAGGAACACCCGCGCGCGATCGGGTGTGACATCCGGCGTGTCGTAGTCAGCGTGGTGCTGGTACACCTCCAGCGGTGGCGGCCCGCTCGCCTTGAGCCCGACCCGCTCGCTCAGGACCAGGTTTGGTCGGCGGAAGTCATAGTCCCTGAGGTGTACCGAGCTTGGCTTGATGGATCGCTGCAGACCGAAGGAGATGATCTCGCGCCCTGTGGGCATGAGGCCCTCCTCAGGACGCAGGACGAGGGGGCCGGACTCGCTGCCGAACGCTGCGGGGTACTGGGCGGGGTCGTCGAGGAAGATCACGGGAGCGCGGGTCCCCACGGTGCCTGGCGGCGCGTCCGCGAAGCAGAACGCGATCCCCTCCTCGGCCGCGAGCCGCCGCACGAACGCGAGATCGCTCTCGCGGTACTGCACACAGTAGCTGCGGACCGCATACGTCCGCGAGAGGCGGAGCTCGACCGGGATGGAGGCCGCGGCAAGGACGTGATGGAGGATCTGCGGCACGGTCTCGTCCTGGAAGATGCGGCTCGTGGTCCGGCGCCGGAGCAGCGCGAACGGGGGGACGAGGCGCAGGTGCCAGGTCGGGCCAGTCCGCGCGATGAACGCGGCGTCCGCGCGCACCTGGTCGACGAGGGCCTCGATGCGGCGTTCGGCCCCGCGCCCGTCGCGCAGGACGAAGGTGGCGAGGCTGCCGAGCAGCTCGGCGTCGCGGCCCTCGAGCTCGGGGGTCGCCTGCACGACGAGATGGAACGAGAACAGCTCGGAGAGCGCCTCACGCCCGCGGAAAGAGATGACGCGCACGTCCGCGGGCGTGAACGGCCCGGCGTGGAGCTCGAAGGGATCACGGATCACGGGCGCAATGTAACAGGAGTCGCAAGGCCGCCTGCAAGGAGCACGGTTGCCGCGCGACGGATGTGCGCGGCGTTGCGCATCGGATCGCGCTCGATGACGGCGCCCCGCAGCAGCGACGCGATGGTGTCCGCGAGGTCCCCGCGCCCCTCGGCGCGGAGCTGAGCGACCTGACGGGCTGCCGTGGTGAACCCGCCGGGTGCGCAGGTGAATTTCTTCCAATACGTCTTCGGCGCGATCCTCTAGGAAGCTGGCATCCGCCGTTCCCCGGGAACGGTCGCGGTTCGATGCGAGCACGAAGGAGCGCGACGATGACGAAGAGCCAGGTCCCCCCCATCCCCGAAGGTCAGACGTGCTTTCCTTACCTGACGGCGCGGAGCGCCGCGGAGGCGATCGACTTCTACAAGCGCGCTCTCGGCGCGCGCGAGGAATTTCGCGTCACGATGCCCGATGGGCGGCTCGGCCACGCCGAGCTGTCGATCGGTCGAGGCCGGTTCTACCTGTCGGACGAGTATCCCGATCTCGGCGCCGTCAGCCCCGCGACGCTGGGGGGCACCAGCGCGAGCGTCGTCGTCTACGTGGAGGACGTGGACGCGCTCGCCGCGCGGGCCGCCGCGGCGGGCGCGACGATCGAGCGCCCGCCGCGGGACACGCCGTTCGGAGACAGGATGGCGTGGCTCCGCGATCCGTACGGGCACCGCTGGGCCCTCGCGAGCCGGATCGAGGAGCTCTCCCTGGAAGAGAAGCAGCGGCGCCTCCCGGCGACGTAGCTCCGTGTCGAGGAGGTTCGAAGAGCCAGAGAGATGAACCGCAGAGGCACAGAGGGCGCAGAGGGAGAGGGAATGAAACCTATCTCCCTCTTCCTCTGTGTCCTCTGTGCCTCTGTGGTTCAAATTCTTCTCCATCACGGAGCCAGGAACGTCAGGGGCATCGAGCCGCGGTGTACTCGCCGTTGGCGTCGAAACGGTCGGTCTCGGTGCCGCTCAGCCGGACCACGACGTTCGCGGCGTCGATGCTCACGATCTCCAGCATGCCGGACGTGAAGATGCCGCCGAACCGCGAGCAGTCGCCGTCGCCCCTGTCGGGGCCGTTTACATGATAAAGCGATAGCAGATAAAAATTCTCATCGCTGAAATCGATGATGCCGGGCACCTGCAGCGTAGGGGGAATACGGAAGCTCACGCGCCAGTCGCCGCATTCGAGCGCCGCGTTCGGAGCCGCGCAGGAACGCGTCGGGGCGCCGATGATGACCATGAGATCGTCCGGATCGGGGGAAGGCCCGCCGCCCGTGGCGGAGCTGCTCCAGGGGTCATCCGGCGGCTCGGGGAGCTGACTCCCGAGGAGCGCGATCGCGCCGGCCGTCGCCGACTCGGGGCCGCCCCCGGTGCCGAAGTTGCCGCCGCTCCCGACCGGCGAGCCGCCCCCGGTGCTGGAGTTGCCGCCGCTCCCGACCGGCGAGCCGCCCCCGGTGCTGAAGCTGCCGCCGGCGCCGCCGCTGCCGGTCCCATTGGCGTCATCATCGGGGCCTGCCGCATGACCGCTGTCGTCGCCGACCTCGACGAAGGCGGTGCATCCGGCGCCGAAGGTCTGGAGCATCATCAGCCCAAAGAACAATGAAATGGATGGGTTCGCGAGGCGTCGCATTCCTGTCTCCCCGGGCCTGTCAGCGCAGCCCGTTGTCATCCCCCTGCCCTTCATGGCCGCGAGGGCGAGAGCCTATGAAAGAAAATCGATGCCGGGCGCGAATCGCGGGGAACCAGGGATAATTCAGGGGAAATCGACGCCGAGCAGGACGTCCGCCGTCCCGGCGAGCGGCGCCATCTGGAAGATCTCGCGATCCCGGCCCTGCGCGTCGATGTAATAGAAGGTGTCGCGCACGAGCGGCACGATCAGCCCGAGGCCGCCGCCCGCGGTGAGCGGGCCGACGAGCCGCCGGGTGAGACGGACGTCGAGCGCGCCGCCCGCGGTCAGCCGCTGGTCGGCGCGGTCGACGCCGAACCCGAGGCCGCCGACGCGGAGCGCGCCGAGGCGGGCGCCGGCGCACGCGGAGAGCCGCGTGGCGCTCCCGAGCGAGACGGGGCACGCGGACACGAACCCCTCGCCCCAGGAGAAGCGCGTCGTGGAGGCGCCGGTGGTCGCCTCGTTCGGGAACCAGACGGCCCCCCCGACCTCGAACGACCAGAACCGGGGCGGCGTGAGGCGCGCGCGGATCGCGGCGGCGGCGCCGGGCGAGGGCAGCAGGCCGAGCCCGAAGAGCGGACCGGCGCCGACCTCGACGCGCCACGGCGCCGGCGGCGGAGGCGTCGGCGGCGGGACCGGGATCAGGATGCGCTGCACGACGACCTGCGGCTGCGAAGGCGCGGGCGCGGGCGGCTGCGCTGGCGGCTGCGCCGGCGCGGCCGGAGGAGGCGGCGCGCTGGGGGACAGGCTCGCGCTGGGGTCGATCATGAGCGCGATGGCCAGGGCGAGCTCGTCGTCGATCGCCCCGCACCGGGGCGACGCCGTGGCGATCTCGCGCGTCCCGAGCAGCGCGCCGTCCGCGTCGGCGACCGCGATCACCGCGCGCCACCCGCCGGAGCCGCCCGGCTCGACGCGCCCCTCGATCGTGAGGTCGGCCCGGGCGGCCGAGACGAGCGCCGCGCGCCCGAGGCGCGCCTCCACCGCCCGCGCGAGCGCGCGCGCCGCGACGCACGCCTCGGCGCCCGCGAGCCGGACCCAGCTCAGCGACGCCGTCTGCTCCCCGGAGGACGCGCGCGCGGGGCGCGCCGCAGCGACGAGCGCCGCAGCGACGAGCGCGAGGCGTGCTGCGCGGCGCGGCATCACCGGCCCGGCAAGGCCACGATCCCGACGTAGGTGGGCTCGGGGACGGCGGTGACGCGGCCGGTCGGCTCGAGGGCGCCCGTCGCCTCGTCGACCCGGAACGCGACGATGCTGTCCGAGTCCTGGTTCGCGACGAGCATCAGCGCGCCGGACGGCGAGAGCTGGAAGTGGCGCGGGGTCATGCCCTGCGTCGGCGCGTGGCCGACCGGGGACAGCGTCCCCCGGTCGGGATCGACCGCGAAGATGGCGATGCTGTCGTGGCCGCGGTTCGAGCCGTACACGAACCTCCCCGACGGGGAGACCTGGATCTCGGCGCAGGTGTTCCCCCGGCCGCTCACGCCCTCCGGCAGCGTCGAGACGGTCGCCACGGCGGAGAGCGCCCCGCGCGACGGGTCGTAGCTCAGCGTGGTGATCGTGTCGGCGGACTCGTTGATCACGTAGGCGAACCGGCCGTTCGGGTGGAAGTCGAGGTGCCGGGGGCCCGCGCCGGCGGCGAGCGCGACGGCCGCGGGGTCGTTGGGCTCCACCTGGCCCATGTCCGCGTCGAACGTGAGCTGGGCGATGGAGTTGAGGCCGAGGTTTGTGACGAAGGCGAACCGGTTGTCCGGGTCGGTCACGAAGTGGTGCGATCTCGGCATGCGCCCGTCGAAGGCGATCTGGTCGACCGCGTCCCCGAGCGCGCCGTCGTCGCCGATGGGGAGCACCGCCGCCGTGCCCCCGCCGTAGTTGGCGACGAGGACGAAGCGCCCGGCGCGATCGAGCGAGAGGTGGGCAGGGCCCTCGCCCTGCGAGGATGCCCGGTTGAGGAACGCGAGCGTCCCGTCGCCCGCGTCGATCCGGAACGCGGCGACCGCGCCCGACATCTCGCCGTCCACCTCGCCGAGCTCGTTCACCGCGAAGAGGCGCCGGCGCGCCGGATCGACGGCGAGGAAGGTCGGGTTCATCTCGGCGTCGAGCGGGCCCTCCACGGCCGAGAGCGCGCCGTCGGCCTCGTCCAGGCGGAAGACGAAGATGCCCTTGTGCCCCCCGACATAGACCAGCGGCGCGACGGCAGGCGGCACACCGCCGCCGCCGGCCCCGCCGCTCGCGCCGACGCTGCCCGCGCCGCCGCCGCCCGCGCCGCTGGCCGTCGTGGCGTCGCCCTGGCTCATGCCGCCGCCGCCCCCGGAGATCCCCGCCGTCGCGCCGCCGTTCGCGGGGCCATCGGCGGATCTGCCGCATCCGAGCCACAGCCCAGCGGCCAGACAGAGGAGGAGGGGCTGCATCGATCGGTCGACGTTCACCGGACATGCGTTACCCCCGGCCGGCGCCGCGGGGCAAGCGCCACGGCGCTCGTCAGGCTCGCCCGCGCAGCGCCCCCGCGGCGGCGCCGAGGAGCGCGCCGGCCGCGATCGGGAGGCCGTGGGCGAGGGCGACGTGGAGGAGATCGTCGAGCTCGCAGTGCGTCCCGAGGCCGACCACCACCGCGAGGCCGCACAGGGCGCCGATCGCGGCGCCGCGCCACGCCGGGGCCGAGAGGAACGAGCGGCGCAGCACGAGCGCCGCCAGCGCGAACGGCACGAGCCCAGTGCCGACGGCGCTCGCGATGCACCTGAGGTGCAGCTCCAGCGGCACCGGCGGATCGACCACGCGCGACGTCGCGACGGCCGCGGCCAGGAACCCGACCGGCACCGCGGCGACGAGCGCCTGGAGCGCCCGCACGCCGGCCGGCAGGCCCCGGGCGCGCGGCCTCAGCGCGAGCAGCAGGCCGAGGCCGGAGAGCGCCGCCCCGACGGCGAGCGGGACGGCGACCCCGGGAGATCCGAGGTCGTCGCGGAAGCCCTCGATCCAGCTGAAGATCAGGATCCAGGCGAGCCCGACCATGCCCGCGATCAGGGCGCGGCGCTCGCGCGCCGGGCGCGTCAGCGACGGCTCGGCCGGCGCCGCCGCCGGGGCGGGCGGCGGGCGGGCGACGAGGTGGGCCGCGGGATCGGGGATGTCCTCGATCCCGCTCAACAGGTCGCGCTCATTCGCCATCGGCACCTCCCCGGACGCCCGGCTGCCCCTTGCCGCGGCGGTCGCTCCGCCCCGGTTTCGCGGCCGCGGGCCCGTCGCCCCTCTCTCCGGCGCCCTTCTCCGCGCCCCTGCCTTCGCCTGGCTCTGCCTCGGGCTGCCCCTTGAGCTCATCGAGCGCGGCGCGCAGCGCCTCGTAGGCGCGGAAGGCGCGGAGCTTCACCGCGGTCCCGGTCGTCCCCAGGATCGCCGCGGCGTCCTGCACGCTCAGGCCCTCGTACCGGATCAGGATGAACGCCTCGCGCTGCGACGCCGGGAGGCGCGCGAGCACGCGCTCGACCGCCCGCGCCGTCTCGGTGGCGATCGCCACCGCCTCGGCGTCGGCGCCGCGCGCGTCCGGCGGCTCCGCGCCCGGATCGCTCGGGAGCCGCTCGGTGCTGCGGTGCTTCTGGGCGCGCGCGTGATCGACGTACACGTTCCGCGCGATGGCGTACGCCCACGGCGTGACGGCGCCGCCCCGGGCGAAGGTCGATCGGGCGCGGTGCATCCGCAGGAACGTCTCCTGCGCCAGGTCGCCGGCGAGCGTCTCGGAGCCGCACATCCGGGTGAGGTACGCGAGGAGGCGCGCCGAGAGCGCGCGGTGCAGCTCGGTGAACGCGCGCGCGTCGCCGCACGCGTACCGGTCCATCGCTGCGTTCAAGGCGAGCTCGTCCATGGCGCCTCTGACGGCATACACCGTCTGCGCGCCGGCGATCAGCACGGCGCCGCGCCCGGCGCGCCGACGGCCGGCGCGCGCGACGGTCCGAGGAGCGCCCCGCGCTCGGCGAGGTCGCTCAGGAGGGCCGCGGTGCTCTCCAGCACCGGGCCGTCGACCGGGTGCCCCAGCGCGGCGCAGCCCTGGACCACGGCGTCGCCGAGCGCGGCGCCCGCGAGGAGGCGGTCGAGGATCTCGGCCGCGAGCGGCGTGAGCTCGAGGAAGCGCACGTCGAGCTCGGGGTCGCGGTAGACGAGCAGGCGCGTGGGCTCGCGGGCCGGCACGTCGCGCGCCGCCTCGGCGCCTTGCAGCCGGTGGACCGCGTGCTCGTGGCGCACGAGCGCCGCGGCCCGCTGGAAGCGCACGCCGCGGTCGAGCGAGAGCGCCTCGCCGGGGGCGGGCGCGCCCGGTTCGCGCGTCGCGCCCGGGCTGCCCGTCGCGCCGGGGCTGCCCGTCGCGCCGGGGCCGCCCGTCGCGACGGGGCCGCCCGTCGCGACGGCCTCTTCCTCGTCCGGCTCGGCGCACGCCGCCGCGAAGGCGGCGAGCTCGTGGCGCGCGAGATCCGCGAGGTAGGCGGGCACCTCCGGGTCCTCGACCCAGCGCGGCGCCGCGAAGGCCACGAACGCGAAGGCGACGTCGCGGAGGTAGCGCGACCGGGGCAGCTCCGCCTCGAGGAAGCGCGTCGCGTCCGCCTCGAACCGGGCGCCGAGCCGCGCCGCGGTCCGGGGGATGCCGGCGCGGATCGCGCCGGTCAGCCCGCGGCGGACGAGGCTCCGGTAGAGCAGCAGCCGCCTCGGCGGGAGCGCGGCCATCGCGTCGAGGTCCGGTCCCTCGAGCCCGGCGCGGGCGAGCCACGCGCGCGCGTCGGCCGCGATCGCCTCGGCGTCCGGCGCGCTCACGCTCGCCTGGAGCGCCCGCTGCAGCGCCGCGAGCTCGGGCGGCGGCTCGTGCGCCGCCTCGCGCGCCGCGCTCGCGCCCGGGAGCTCCGGCGGCGGCTCATCCATCGCCGCGCGCGCCGCGCTCACGCCCGCGCCTCGCGCGCGGCGAGCCCGCGCCGGTACGCCGCGTCGACCTCCGCGAGCTCGGCGAGCAGCGCGTCGAGCGGCGGCACGTCGTTGTCGCGCTCCAGCACGACCGGCACCGGCCCGGTGCGCGCGACCGCGCGGGCGAGCAGGTCGAGCACCGGCTCGACGACCGGCGCGCCGTGCGTGTCGAGGAAGACCTCCGCGTCGTCGCGCCATTCGTGCCCGGCCACGTGCATGGAGACGACGCGTGCGGGTGGAATTTTCTCCAGGTACGCGACCGGGTCGAAGCCGTGGTTCCTGGCGTTGACGTAGACGTTGTTCACGTCGAGCAGGAGCCCGCAGCCGGCGCGCTCGAGCACCTCGACGAGGAAGTCGGCCTCGTCGAGCGAGGCGCGGCCCGGGGCCAGGTAGTAGGTGATGTTCTCGATGGCCATGGGGCGCTCGAGCCGGTCCGCGGCCTCGCGGATGCGGGCCGCGGCGTGGGCGGCGGCCGCGGAGGTGAGCGGGAGCGGCAGGAGGTCGTGCAGGAACCTGCCGTCGACGCCCGAGAAGCAGAGGTGGTCGCTGTGGAACGGCGGGTCGAGCCGATCGACGAACCCGCGCAGCGCGCGCAGGTAGCCGTCGTCGAGCGGATCGACCCCGCCGACCGAGAGGGTGAGCCCGTGCGTCAGGATCGCGCGGTGCTCCCGGACGCGCGCGATCGCGGCGGGGTAGTAGCCGCCGCGGCGCATGTAGTTCTCGGGGGAGAGCTCGAAGAAGGGGACGGCCAGCGCCGCGCCGCGCGCGCCCTCGTCGGGCGCCTCGAGGGCCGTGAGCACCTCGTCGAGGAACTCCCATCGGAGCCCGAGGCCGACGCCGGTGAGCGCGCTTTCGGTCATGGGGGCGCGGGGCGGGCGGGGCCGACCGGGATCAGGCGCAGGTGCCCTGGCCGCAGCCCGCGTGGCCGGGCTTCTTGGCGGCCGCCTTCTTCGCGGCGGGCTTGGGCGCGGCGGTCGGCGTGGGCGGCGTGGGCGCGGTGGCGGCCGGGGCCGGGGTGGCCGTGGGCGCGACCTGCGGCGAGGTCGCGGCGGACTGCGCGTCGCTCGGCGGCGCGGCGGACTCCGGCGCGGCCGGGGCCGCGGGGACGTTCGCGCCCGCGGCGGCGTCGCCGGAGGTCGTCTCGGCCGGCGCGGGCTCGGCCGGCGCGGCCGGGGTCGCCTCTTGCTCGGCGGGGACCTCGGTCGCGTTGACCGGCGCCTGCGCGGCGCCGCAGCCGCCCATCAGCAGGGCGCCGGCGCTGAGCGCGGCGAGGGTCTCGTAAATGCTCTTCTTCGACAGCATCGTGTGGCTCCTCTGGTTGTCGTCGTGACGGGCCTGCGCCCACTACGGGCGAGGCGTGATCCGGTTTCCCGGCGGCGCACGGAGCGCCGTGTCATCTCAGAGCCGCCGCGGCGCCGCAATGGCTCCCGGGCAGGCGGCGGCCGGCTCACCGCGCCGCGCTGGCTCCCGGGCAGGCGGCGGCCGGCTCACCGCGCCGCGCTGCCCGCCGGCGCCGCGGCTGCCGCCGGCGGCGGGGTCGCCGCGCCGGCGGTCGCGGTGAGATCGAGCGACACCATCGCCTCCTTGGCGACCTTGGGCGCCAGCACCTCGAGCGTCTTCTGGGCGAGCTTGCCGAACGCCTCGCGCGGCCGGACGTCGTGCTCGGCCAGCCCGACCGAGAACGGCTTCGCGGTCTTCACGGTGACGCCGGCGGGCCTGTCGCCCTCGTACCGGAACGTGGCGATGAGCTCCACGGTCTTCGGGGCCTGCCGCTGGTGCAGCAGGAGGTCGCCCGACGCGGTGACGGTCACCGTCCGCTCCGCGCCGGACAGCTTCGAGAGGTCCTTCTCGCCGGAGGTCGAGATCGACCGGATCGCGAACTGGGCCCTGGCGTTCTTCTCGCGGACGTCGTCGGGCGTGTCCTTCGAGATCTCGAGCCAGGTGCGCGCGTGCTCGTTCTGCACGTCGCTCTTCTTCTCCTCGCCGGGCTTGCCGTCGTCGCCCACGGCGGTCTGGAAGAGCTCGAGCGTGGAGAGGTCGACCGTGATGAGGCCCGTCGTCTTCGTGATGTCGGTGGGATCGACCTGCAACGTCCCCCCGGCGGCGCCCTCGATCCGCCCGCGGATCTTCTCTCGCGGCGCATCCATCACGAGCTCGACCTTGCTGCGCGCCCGGTCGATCGCGAAGGCCGCCGCGGCGGGCGCCTTGGCTTCCGGCGCCTTGAGCTCGGTCGCGGCGGGCGCGAGGGGTTGCGCCTCTCCCTGGCAGGCGGTCGCGCCCGGGGCGGCGGCCGCGAGCACGACGAGGAGCAGTGTCCTTGTCCGGATCGTCTTCACGCTCGTCTCCTGGATTTCATGGGGTTGGTGCTCGCGGCCGTGATCGCGTGGCGCTCTCCACTGGAGCAGGAAGGTAGGAAGGCGGGAAGGGCGATCGGGGGCTGCCCCGTCTGCCCGCCCGTTCGCTCGATGTCACCGTTGACCCGAGCGATGCCGTGGCCGCGGGCGGCGTCCGATCCGGGCGAGCGGTGGCTCGGCGCGCCTCGCTTGATGCTGCGTACGGGTTTACGTGCGAGCGGCGGAGCGGTTTCGGCGGCGGGTGCGGCCGTGAGGCGGCGCCCGCGGGCGTGCGTGCGGCGCGGGTGAGGGCGTCGAGCCCGGGATGCACAGCCGCGCGTGGCGTGCGGTGTGCACGAGGCGGTCGTCGGAAGCGGAACCGGTCCACCGGGGGGGAGAACTGCAATGAGCACGCGACGATTCGCGGCGTCGGCCATGGCTGCCGCCGCCCTGATGGGGCTCGCTGGCGCGGCGGAGGCGCAGGGCGCGGGGCGACAGGACCAGCGCGACCGGCCGGCGGGAAACATCCCTCCGGCGGATCAGCCGCTCATCCGGCGCATCCCCGAGCCCACGATCGCGGTCGAGGGCGGCTTCGGCATGCTGGGCTACCTGGGAGGGGCCGCGGGCGTCGGGCCCACCTGGAACGTGCGCGTGACCGGGAGCATGTCGCCGCGCGTGGCCGTCGAGGGCAACTACATCGGCTCGGTGAACCAGCGGGCGACGATGGGCCGGTCGCTGGTGTTGACGTCGCTCGACGCGGGGCTGCGTTACAACGTCTTGCGCGCCGACGAGGCGATCGTGCAGCCGTTCGTGGTCGCGGGGCTGGGTTACGCGGGCTGGGCGGGCGAGGGCGGCGATGCGTTCGCGCTGACGGTGCCGGTCACCGTGGGGGTGGAGCGGCTGGTCACGCGCAACGTCAAGCTGGGCGCCCGGTTCAACTTCCGACCGGCGTTCTTCGACGACCTGACCGTCCGGGGTGCGGCGAGCCAGACGGGCGGCGACAGTTGGGCGCTGCTCGCGCACGGCGGCGGCGCGTTCTGACCGGGGTTGAGGCGGGCGGTCCGACCCGGGTTGAGGCGGGCCGGTCCGACCCGGGTTGAGGCGGGCGGTCCGACCCAGGTTGAGGCGGGCGATCCGACCCGGGTTGAGGCGGGCGGTCCGACCCAGGTTGAGGCGGGCGGTCCGACCCAGGTTGAGGTCGGCGGTCCGACCCGGGTTGAGGCGGGCGGTCCGACCCAGGTTGAGGTCGGCGACCCAGGTTGAGGTCGGCGACCCAGGTTGAGGTCGGCGGTCCGACCCCGGGGCCTCCGGCGGCCCAGGCAAAAGCGCCGGACGACCTCATTCCGTGGAGTAGTCTGCCGGGCGCGCTGGTCGGCGACCTGCCTTTCGGCCCCCGGCCCAGCCTCACCCACGGAGAACGACGGCATGAACACGCGCAGCTGCTCGCCCCGCCGGGGCCTGCTCTTCCTCTTCACGGCGCTCGCGCTCGCCGGGAGCGCCGCCTGCACGCCCCGGCAGCAGGCGGCCCAGGGCACGTCGACGACGGCGACCGGCCCGACCCCGGAGCGCGACTGCTCGGTCGGGCCGCTCCTGGATTGCCCCGAGGGCCAGCTCGACGGCTGCGCCAACGGGACCACCTCGGTGCACCGGTGCGTGGCGGCGGGCCCAGGGAAGTGCCTCGACATCCGGGCCGCGCTCGTGAAGTGCCAGGAGGGCGAGATCCTGACCCACGAGGGCTGCCCCGAGCCCGCCTACATGCAGCGCTGCGCGCCCAGGCCCACGCAGCAGCAGCAGCCGTGACCGGCGGCCCATCCGGGAGGCCCCACGGGCCGCATCATCGACAGATAAACATGTAGTTACGAAGGCTTACGCCCCGATCTCCCCGCCGGGAGCTTCGTGTCCGAGATCACCGGCCCCCCCTCGTACGACCCGGCGCCGCCCTCGCTGCCCCAGCTCTCGACCTCGCCGGGGGGCGCATCCTCTCGCTCGCCGGACGACGTGATCGGCCCGCGCACGCCGGGGACGTCCGCCTGCGGGTGGGGCAGCTTCTCCTCGCTGACCTCGCGTTCGGGACGCGGGGCGCCCAGCTGGTCGCGCGTTGTCTCGTCTCCCATGTTTCCTCCTTCCGGAGGCCTCTGGGGCCGGCGCGCTCGATCGTCCACTCCCTCCCGGGGCGGCCGCCCCGGCGCTCGCCGCGGGCTCTCCCGCCGCCGGACTACCCCTCGGCGCTCCCGATGGGGATCGTGAACCGGAACGTGGTCCCCACGCCCACGCAGCTCTCCACCTGGATGGTCCCCCCGTGCGCGACCACGAGCTCCCGGGCGATGGCCAGCCCGAGCCCGGTGCCCTTGTAGCCGTTCCGCTGGCCGCGCCAGAACCGCTCGAACAGGTAGGGCAGCTCGTCCTCCGGGATCCCCGGCCCCGTGTCCGCCACCGAGAAGACGACGTGCTCCTCCCGGTGCTCGCACCGCACCGTGACCGACCCCTGGGCGCCGGTCACCTTGACCGCGTTGCTCAGGAGGTTCGAGAGCACCTGGAGCACGCGATCGCGATCGCACACGACGAGCGGGACGTCCTCGGTCGACGCCACGCCCAGGTGGATCCCCTTCTCCTGGGCCTGCGGCTCGAACGTCTCGACCGCCTCCCGGCTGATCTCCCGCGGGTCCTGCGGCTGCCGGCGCAGCGCCAGCCGGCCGGCGCGCAGGCTCGCGAAGTCGAGCAGGTCGTGGAGCAGCCGATCCATCCGGTGCGCCGACCGCTGGATCGCCTGGATCGCCTTCGCGTCCCCCTTTTCCCCCCGCGCCGCCGCGCGCTTGGTCACCACGGCGGCCGCGGTGATGATCGCGCTCAGCGGGTTCCGGAGGTCGTGGGACACCGTGGCGAGCACGTTGTCCCGGAGCTCGATCGCCCGCTGCGCGGCCTCGTAGAGCCGGGCGTTGTCCGCGGCGAGCGCCGCCCGCTGCGCCAGATCGTGCGCGACCGCCAGGTCCGCCTCGTCGTAGATCCGCCCGGACTCCGCGGTCGCCAGGGTGATGCAGCCGAACGTGCGCCCCCGCGCCACCATCGGGACCACCATGGCCGACGTGATCCCGAGCGCGCGGACGAGCCGGCCGAAGGCGGCGTGCCCGCCGAGCGAGGCGAGCAGCGGGTGCGACAGGTCCCGGACGAGCTCCGGGCGCTCGCAGCAGAGGACCTGCTCCATCAGCGCCGTCAGCGCCGGGGGCGGATCCATCTCGCGGAAGAGCGCGCGCGCCCTCTTCACGGTCTCCGGGTCCGCGTGCGTCACCGTGACCCGCCGCGCCGCCTCGAGCTCCGGGAGCGTCTGGATGACGCACCAGTCCGCGAGCTCGGGCACCGTGAGGCGGCCGAGCCGGTCGAGCGTGCCCTGGAGATCGAGGCTGTCGCTCAGGGCGGCGCTCGCGGCCGCGAGGAAGCGCTGCCCCTGCTCGGCGCGCGTGCGCTCGGTGATGTCGAAGAAGGTGACGACGCCCGCCGAGACGCGCCCGTCCGGATCCCGCACCGGCGACGAGCGCACGAGGATGCGCCCCCACGTGCCGTCGCCGCGGAGGACGTCGATCTCCTCGTCGCTCACGACCTCGCCCGTCGTGACGGTGCGCGAGAGCGGCCACTCCCACGTCTCGTACGGCTTGCCCGACCGCGGATGGAAGCCGCGGCCGGTATAGCCCTCGATGCTCTGGATGCCCTCGAACGACTGCCGGAAGATCTCCGTGGCCTGCCGGTTCGTGAGCAGGACGCGCCCCGTCTGCCGCTCGCCGATCATGAGCCCCGCCGGCATCTGCTCGACCACGGTCGCGAGCAGCGCGCGGGCGTCGTCCGCCTGGTGCCGCGACGCGCGCTCCTTCGCGACGAGCTGCGCCTGCACGATGATCCCGGTCGCCCGGCTGGTCATCGTGCGGAGCATCAGCATGTCCTCTTCCGAGAACTCCTTGGCGTTGCGGGAGCCGAGGATCGCGACGCCGATGGCGTGCCCCTCGTGGAGCAGCGGCACGCCGTAGACGGCGCGCAGCCCCCTCGACCGGATCTCGCGCGCCGTCACGGGCAGGGCCGGGAGCGCGGCGTCGAGCGAGGTGGGCCCGCGCAGCGCGAGCACCGCGCGGGCGAACTCCCGCGTCGCATCGAGCGGCGGGCCGAGCAGCGGCCCATCGTCGAGCCCGGCCGTCGCGTGCACCTCGAGGCCGTCCCCGAGCAGGACGATCGCCACGTCCACGGCGGCCGCCGCCTCCCGCGTCGCGCGGATGAGCGCCTTCAGGAAGGTGCCCAGGTCGCTGCTGCCGAGGGCCGCCGTCGAGATCGTGTCGAGCGCCTGGAGCAGGCGCACGCGCGCCTCCTGGTAGTGCGACACCGCGCCCGCGATCGCCTCGTCGATCGCCGCGTTCAGCCGGATGAGCTCGCGCCCGCCGTCCCCGCCGCCGTCGCGCTCCCAGAGCTCCAGGATCACGGCGCGGAGCGCCGCGTACTCCATCACCACGTCGGAGAGGTCGTACCCGTGGGCCAGCCGGTTCAGCGCGTGAAACCCGGGCATGCCGCGGAGCTTCCGGTCGACGGAGGCGTCTGCGCCCTCGCTCCCCGTGGCCTCGGCGATGTACGCGAGGACGCTCGGGATATGGTCGGTCAGCATCGTATCCGACAGCCGCCGCGCCGGGCTCAGCGCTTGGACCCGCTGCTTCCACTTCTCCAGGACCGCGTCGTGGTGGCGCTGGATGAAGTCGGAGAGCCGCTTTGGGTTCGGTCTACCGAGCTGCTCCATCGAGGTCCTTACGATAGCGCGAAACCTTGAGCACGTGTTCACCTCGCGCCCCGCGCCGAGTCGCGCTGGCGCGCGGGCGTCGCTCCCGGGCGGCGCCCGCGCCGTCAGCTCCGGATGCCTGGCGCCTCGTGTCCGCTCTGGGCCACATACTCCAGGTATCCGCCGCCGTAGACGCGCGGCCCGTCGGGCAGGAGCTCGAGGACGCGGTTGGACAGCGCGGCGAGGAAGCGGCGATCGTGCGAGACGAACAGCATGGTGCCTTCGAACGAGGCGAGCGCCTCGACGAGCATCTCCTTGGTCGCCATGTCGAGGTGGTTGGTCGGCTCGTCGAGCACCAGGAAATTCGGCGGATCGTAGAGCATGATCGCGAGCACGAGGCGGGCCTTCTCGCCGCCGGACAGCACGCGACACGGCTTGTCGATGTCGTCGCCGGAGAAGCCGAATGCGCCGGCGAGCGTGCGGAGCGAGCCGATGGAGGCCTGGGGGAAGGCAGCGACGATGGACTCCCAGACGGAGCGGGTCGGGTCGAGGAGCTCCATCGCGTGCTGCGCGAAGTACCCCAGCTTGACGCTGGCGCCGACGCTCACCTGGCCGGCGTCCGGCGCGGAGGCCCCGGCGATCAGCTTGAGGAGCGTGGACTTGCCGGCGCCGTTCACGCCCATGACGCACCAGCGCTCGCGGCGGCGGATCAGGAGATCGAACCCGTCGTAGATGGGGCGGTCGCCGAACGACTTCTTGACCCCGTCGAGCCGCGCCACGTCGTCGCCCGAGCGCGGGGCCGGCTTGAACTCGAAGCGGATGGTCCTCCGCCGCTTCGGCGGCTCGACCTTGTCGATCTTCTCGAGCTTCTTCACGCGCGACTGGACCTGCGCCGCCTTGGCGGCCTGCGCCTTGAAGCGCTCGATGAAGCGCATCTCCTTCGCGAGCATCGCCTGCTGGCGCTCGTACTGCGCCTCCGCCTGCTGCTCGTTGATGGCCCGCTGCTGCTCGTAAAACTCGTAATTGCCCGAGTAGCTGGTGAGCTCGCCGCCGTCGATCTCGATGATCTTGGTGACGATGCGGTTCATGAACTCGCGATCGTGCGAGGTCATGACGAGCGCCCCTGGATACTGCTTCAGGTACCCTTCGAGCCAGATGATCGACTCGATGTCGAGGTGGTTGGTCGGCTCGTCGAGCAGGAGCGCGTCGGGCCGCATGAGGAGGATGCGCGCGAGCGCCACGCGCATCTTCCAGCCGCCCGAGAGGGCGCCCACGTCGCCATCCATCATGGCCTGGCTGAAGCCGAGGCCGGCGAGGATCTCGCGCGCCTTGGCGTCGAGCGCGTAGCCGCCGAGCTCTTCGTAGCGGGCCTGCGCCTGGCCGAAGCGCTCGATCAGGCTTTCCATCTCGTCCATGCGCTCGGGGTCGGCGAGCGCGGCCTCGAGCTCGCGGAGCTCCGCCGCGACGACGGAGACCGGGCCGGCGCCGTCCATGGTCTCGGCGACGGCGCTCCTGCCCTTCATCTCGCCGACATCCTGGCTGAAGTAGCCGATGGTGACGCCGCGGTCGATCGCGACCTGGCCGCCGTCGGGCGCCTCTTCCTTGGTGATCATCCGGAAGATCGTCGTCTTGCCGGAGCCGTTCGGCCCCACCAGGCCGACCTTCTCGCCGCGGTTCACCGCCGCGGAGGCCTCGAGGAAGAGGATCTGCTTACCGTGCTGCTTGCTGATGGAATCGAGGCGGATCACGAGGGGCGCTGCCGCGGAGAGGCGGCTCCTTTCCGCGCACGTATACCAGACGGCCCGTCGCGCGACGTGGCAATTTTTCCGCCGCAAGGTGGTGACCACACCGGCGGCTGGCCTGTGATACATCCACGTCGTACGCACCTTGGGATGGAGAACTTTGCTTATGAGAGCTCGATTTTCTCTGCTGGTATGCGGAATCTTGGCTGCGGCCGCGAGCGGCTGTGGTGACGGCGCCGATTCTCCCGGATTTTCCTCGGAAGGGGGCGGCGATCCGGGCGGCTCCACCGGGGGCCAGGATGCCGCGAGCAGCAGCGGCGGCGCGGGCGCGAGCGGCGCGGGCGCGAGCGGCGCGGGCACGAGCGGCGCGGGCACGAGCGGGGCGACGACGGCGAGCGGGGCGACGACGGCGAGCGGGGCAGGCGGCGAGGGCGGCGGCGGGTCCGGAGGGGGCGGGCCCGGGGCGGGGAGCGGCGGGGGCGGCGGGGGCGGCGACCTGCGGATCTGCCCGGGAGGGCCGTATGCGGCCGATCCGCTGCCGGCGAACCGCAGGGCGGAGCGGGTGCGCGGCGGGTTCGACTACGTCGAGGGGCCGGTCTGGGTTGCCGAGCTCGGCGCGCTGTTCTTCTCGGACATTCACCGCTTCCAGCAGAACCAGCCGCCGCTCAACGGCCCGCCGGCGACCCTGCGCCGGTTCACGCCTCCGGGCTCGTTCGACGTGTTCATCGAGAACAGCTCGACGAACGGCCTCGCCCTGTCCACGGATGGGAACCTGATCGCGTGCACCCACGACACGCGCGGCATCTCCGCCTTCGACCTCGGCACGAAGTCGCGGCGCCCTGTGGCCGAGGGCTACCAGGGCAAGCGGTTCAACTCGCCGAACGACGTCGCCGTGCGGGCCGACGGCAACGTCTATTTCAGCGATCCGGAGTTCCAGCTCACCGGCTGGCCGGAGCTGCCGACGGCGGTGTACCGCGTGTCGCCGTCCGGCGAGGTGAGCGTCGTGGGCACGATGAACGAGCCGAACGGCGTCGCGCTCTCGCCCGACGGGCGCGTCCTCTATGCCACCGAGTTCAGCATCGGCCGGATCCGGCGATATCCGCTGGACGAAGGCGGCGCGCCCGGCCCCTCCTCCGATTTCGCCTCGAACCTCGCGAAGGCCGACGGCATGGGCGTCGACTGCGCGGGCAACCTCTACGTCGGGTGGATGGGCGGCGTCGAGGTCCTCGCGCCGAACGGCGCCAGGCTCGGCACGATCGAGGGGATGATCGAGGCGTCGAACGTCGCGTTCGGCGGGGCCGATCGGAAGACGCTCTACATCACGGCGGGCGACTCGCTCTATTCGATACAGATGAACATCCCCGGCTATCCCTACTGAGGGCGCGGCCCGCCGGGCGGATCCATCCGATTCGACGCGAGGCGCAGGGCGCAAAGCAGCGGAGAAGGAGCGGCGGGCCTTGCCACCTCGCGCGCGCGAGGGCAAAGGGCCCGCATGAGCAAGGTCCAGATCCTCTCGTATTCCGGGTGCAGCACCTGCAAGAAGGCCTTGAAGTGGCTCGGCGAGCGCGGCGTCGACGTCGCCGTGCGGCCCATCGTCGACGAGCCGCCGACGGCCGAGGAGCTCGCCCGATGGATCCCGGCCAGCGGGCTCCCGGTGCGCCGGTGGCTCAACACGAGCGGGCAGAGCTACCGCGCCCTCGGCAAGGCGCGGGTGGACGCCGCGAGCGACGCGGAGGTCGCGCGGTGGCTCACCGAGGACGGGAAGCTCGTCAAGCGGCCCGTGCTGGTGAAGGGGAGCCGGGTGCTGGTGGGCTTTCGTGAGGACGACTACGCCGCGCTGTTCGGCTGAGGCCGCATGGAGGCTGGCTACGTCGCTCCCCTGATGTGGGGGCCGCTCCCTCGATCTGCGTCGTCGCGCAGCGGAATCGCCGGCGCCCGGCGCCCGGCGCCCGGCGGGCGCGGGGGGGGGCAGGAGGCGGAGCGGCGACAGCCGCGTGCCTCGGCCATGTTCACCGTTCATTCGGGCAAGAAATCATCCTATCTTCGCCTATGAAAACCTCGGGACGACCATGAAAACGAAGATGTTGCGGGCTCTCGTTCGGTGCACCGGCGAATGTGCCATCGCGATGCTAGGGCTCGGATGTGCGCAGATCTTCGGCTTCGACAAGGACTACCAGGTCGATGGCGGGGCCTACGGGGGCGGCGGCGCAGGCGGCGGCGACGGAGGGAGCGCAGCCGCGGGCGGCGGCGCGGTCACGGGCAGCGGCGCAGGAGGCGCAGCCACGAGCAGCGGGTCGGGGGGCGCGGCCACGGGCGGCGGCGCAGCGGGCGCAGGCGGCGGGGATCCGTGCAAGGTCTTCGAGGCGATGCCGGGGGAGATTCTCGACCTGTCGCTGATCGACGACATGGAAGATCAAGACCTCTCGATCCCCACGGGGGACGGCGCGAACCCTCGGGCAGGGCTCTGGTTCAAGGACAACGACCTGTCACCGGAGGGGATCCACGAGCCTGAGAACGAGCTCGACCTGATGAGCACCGTTGATCCTCCGCGCGGCGATAGCCTCGTGGCCGTGCACACCAGCGCCAACGACGGCTTCCGCGACTGGGGAGCCGGCGTCGCCTTCTTTCTGGACAACGATGACTTCTACGACGCCTCCGAGTACCGTGGCATCACCTTCTGGGCTCGCGCCGGGGACAGCTCTGCCGGGAGGATGAAGGTGATGTTCGTCGATCGGCAGACCCGTCACACGGGGGGCATCTGCGATCTCGAGGCGGATGGATGCTACGACCATTTCCACCAGTACGTCGTGCTGGCGGATGACTGGAAGCACTTCAAGCTTCCAGCGGCGTGCCTCAAGCAGGCAGGGTTCGGTGATCGGTTCGACGCGCCCGCCATGGACCAGCTCTGGGGCTTCTATTTCTTCTTCGATCCGGGGCAGGCGTTCGATGTCTGGATCGACGACGTCGCCTTCTACCGGTAGGCGCAGGGAGGGCGCCTCAGGGCGCCGAGGTGAAGCGGCCTTGCCGGACCTGGGTCAGCTCGAACGAGCTCTCCGGGTCCAGGGTCTTGTCCGTCGTGCCGCCGCGCGTGCGGCTGATCACGACGTCCACATCGCAGCTCTCGGGCTCCTGCGAGCTCGTCGCTTCCAGCTTGCCCGCGTCGATGGTGTACGTCCCGGGATCGCCCCCGACATCGAACGTCTTGGAGAAGATGCATTTGCCGTCCACGTGGATCACCATGTCGTCGCCCGACCCGCTCGGCGCCCACGTGACCGTGAGGTCCTCGCCGCGCGGGACCGGATCCTTGGGCAGCGCCTCGAGGTCGAACGGGTCGGGGAGCGTCCCGGCGTTGTTCGGCGCGTCGTCGTCGTCCTCGCGGTCCAGCTGCACCGTGAACTCGGTGCCTCCCTCCCCGACGTTGAAGTGGGCCACGTAGACACCGGGGTCCTCGGAGGACATCTCGACCTCCTTGCCGTCCGCCGTTGCCGAGATCCGGTCTCCCGTGCTCAGGATGATGTAGGTGTTGCTCTCGTCGCCGCCCGCCTTGAGGGTGGCCTTCACGCTCGTCGACGACGCGCTCTCGGCGGTCGCCTCCAGCGTCGCCGAGATCCCTCCGGTGCGGATCTGCTTCGAGTCGAGCGTCTCCGTGCAGCCCGCGAGCAGCCCGGAGGCCGCGAGCCCGCACATGGCCATCGTGGTCTTGGTGACCATGAATTGTCCTTTCCTCATCGCCATACCTTCCCGCCCGGGCGCGCCGGACTGTAGTTTTTTATTGATACTACACCGGATCGTGTCCATCGTGTCCACCGACGAAGCGCACGTTTTCGACGAATCGGGGAGATCCCGACGTGGATTCCCCTGCATCGATGCCGCAACCCGGGTGCAAGCGGGGTGCAAGGTGACGTGAGCCCGGCGCGTCCGCGCGGCGCGCCGACATGCACAGCGTGATGGGGCGCCGCGGGCGTGGCGTTACGGGCGGGTCGCGCCGGCGGCGACGGGCGGGGGCGGGCTCACCACCGGCTCTGGACCGCGACGCCGCCGCCGCTCGGCCCGGCGAGCAGCGACCAGCTGACCGTCCCGGCCTGCAGGCGGGGCGCGGCGCTGGCTTGCGGGCCGGACGGGGACGGCTCCGTCAGGAAGAGCAGCACCGCCGCGCCCGCGAGCGCCGCCCCGGCGCTGAAGCCGATCGTGCTCACCGCCCCCAGGTCCTTCGCGCGGTCGCCGGCGGCCTTCGCGACGGCGGTGTCGCATTCCGCCACGCCGGGGCCGACGTCCTTGCAATCCTTGTCCGCGCGGCTGCTCTCGTTGAGCGCCATCCATCCGGTCACCGAGCCGACGATCAGCCCGCTCAGGGCGAGCCCGCCCGCCACGTACGCCAGGACGCGCTGGCCGCTGGGCCCGGACCCCTGCGGGGCCCCCGCGGCGCCCTTCGCGCCGTTCGCGGGCGGCGCGCCGAGCGGGTCGGCCGGCCGAGACGCCGGCTTGTCGGGCGGAGGCGCCTCGAGGGGGAGCTTCACCTCGAGCGCGATCGTCTTCGCGTCGGACTTGTCGATCGTGAACCGCACCTCGTGCAGCGGCCCCCCCGGCGCCCTCGTCGTCACGACGTGCTCTCCCGGGTTGACGGGGAGCGGAATGCCGAGGGCAGGCCCCGCGAGGGTGATGCCGTCGCGCTGCACGACCGTGCCCGCGGGCGCGTCGTCCGGCAGCGACAGCGTGAGTTGCGGGACGAGCGGCGCGAGCGTGTCGCGCTGCTCGATCGCGACCTTGTAGCGCTCGATCTGCTGGAGCTTATCGGCCTCCGACATGCGGGAATACAGCGCCAGAAAGTCGTTGTAGCGCGCAACGGCGGTGGCGATGCGCCCCCACTGGGCCTCGCACTCGGCGAGCGTGAACAGCCGACCTGCGCGAGGATCGAGCCGATAGCTCTCGGCGAGGGCAGGGCAACCCCTCGAATGCCGGCCCGCCAGCATGTCCGCGAGACCGCGGTTGAAGAGCGACTCGGCGACGGCCACGGCGTCGGGTTGCGCGCTCGCCGGAGCGGTGAGCGCGATGCTCAGCAATCCGCTCACTAGAGGCGCAGACCAGGCGAAGCGCATCGGTGAATGCAGGAGATACCACTCCTGGTATCGCCGCAGGCAAGAAAACAGCGCTCCGCTGTCGCCGCGTCAGCGCGGGCGCTGCGTCAGTCCGCCGAGTAGAGCGATTCCCGGGGCTTGGCCGAGGAGGACGTCGGCGGCGTCGGCGTGCGCGCCGCGCTGGACGACGGCGCTGCGCTGGAAAGCGGCGCTGCGCTGGAAGGCGGCGCTGCGCTGGAAGGTGGCGCTGCGCTGGACGACGGCGCTGCGCTGGACGGCGGCGCTGCGCTGGAAGGCGTGGCGCCGCGAGGGTGCGGCGCCGCGCGAGGCGGCGGGAGCGCGTCGTTCGCGCTCGCGGACGCTGCCGCGGCGACGGGCGCCACGTCGCCGTCCTCGTGCGGCGCGGGCGTCGCGGGCGCCGCGAGATCTGGCGCTGCGGGCGGTCCGGAGGCCTCGCGGAGAGCGGGCACCGGCACGGCCGATGGGAAGGGCGGCGTGGAGATCGGCGGGGCGGGTGCCGCCAGGGCCGCCGGCGCGTCGGCCGCGCCGGCGCCACCCGGAGCAAAGCGCGCGCCCCCGCCCAGCGAGGCGAAGGCGATGGCGCCGCCGCCGATCAGGGCGACGGCCGCGATCGCGACCGTGGACCAGCTCCGCGGCGACGTGGCGGCGACCCTCGTCTCCAGGCCCGTGTTGGAGGACTGGGCGGGCGCCGGCACCGATGAAGCGGGCCCCTGGTATGCACGCGGGAGCGGCGTGTCCACCACGGACAGGCGCGACGACTTCGCCGGCGCGGGCGCGATGTCGAAGACCTCGGCGAGCGCCTCGACCGCGGCGAATGCGGTCGGAAAGCGCGCCTCGGGGTCGCGCGCCGTCGCCTTCGCGAACCACGCGTCGAAGGCCGGGGGCAGCTCCACCCCGTCGGCCGCCGCGCGCGCGCACGCGGGCTCCTGCGGGCCGTACATCGCGATCACCGCGAACGCGAGCGTGTTGCTGAACTCCCGCATGTCGTTGAGCCAGTAGGCCTTGCCGACGAGGAGCGTGTACGCGATCATGCCGAGCGCGAAGAGGTCGGCGGCCTTCGAGATGGACGCGCCGCTGAACTGCTCAGGCGCCATGTAGAGCGGCGTCCCGAGGGCCGCGGTCGTCGCCGAGTCGAGCGAGGTCTCCGCGACGAGCTTGGCAATGCCGAAATCGAGCACCTTGATGCGGAACTCGTCGTCGTCGCCGAACGCCGCCAGGAACAGGTTCGCCGGCTTGAGATCGCGGTGGACGACCCCGGCGGCGTGCGTCTTGTCGAGGGCGATCGCCGTCTGGCGCAGGTAGGCGACGGCCTCTTCCGGCGACAGGCGCCCGAGGCGGCGGATGCGCTTGCTGAGCTCCTCGCCGCGGAGCAGCTCCATGACCAGGAACGGCATCCCGGTCTCCGGGTCGATACCGGCGTCGAACACCTCGACGATGTGCTCGGTGGCGATGCGGGCGGCGACCCGCGCCTCGAGCTTGAACCGGGCGTGGAACTCGGGGTTCTCGGCGAGGTGCGGGTGCATCACCTTGAGCGCTCGACGGCGCTCCGTCTCGATGTGCACGACCTCGTAGACCGCGCCCATCGCTCCGGTCGCGATGCAGCGCACGACGCGGTACCTCCCTGCAAACAGCCTCCCCTCGATGAAGTTCAGCGACATGGGGTCCACCGCGTCGATCGAGCTTACACCATGAGGTCGGACGGCTGCATCCAGGAATGATCGTCGCATGTCCGCCTACAGCGCTCGCCCGGTGTAGGCCGCGCTGGCGCGATCCGTGCGCTCTCGTCGTCGTGTCGCCGCCGTGTCGCCGTGTCGCCGTGTCGCCGTTGAGTTGCGCCGCTTGCCCAGCTCGATCTCGGCATGGCCGAGCTCCACGCCCACCAGCTCAGTTACGATGCCGTGGAAGAATTCGAAGTCTGGAGCGACGTCTCCTGCTATCGAATCGACGCGGCTCACGCCGCCGACGTCCCGCCGGGCGCCGGCGCCGCTTCGCCAGGGCAGGGCAGCGCCTCCGGCGGCGGCAGACCCGCCTCAGAGCACGAGCACCGCGAGCAGGCGGGGCCCGTGGAACAGGTCGAAGCCGCCGATGTCGATCTTGCGGCCGACCGTGTAGGTCGTCTCGTCTCCGCGCCTCGTCGCGTGGATGCTGGACACGATGCCCTGGCCGACCGCCTCGACGTTGTAGGACAGCTCGGTCAACAGGCGGAGCCGGCTGAGGTACGACGTCAGCCGGAGCCGGAGCCCCACGGACAGGTTGCCGGAGAGCGCGATCATCGTCGCCTCGTCGACCTCGCGCGGGCCGCCCGGGACCGCGAGATCCGCCGGGAAGGCGTAGCGCACCGGTCCGGCGCCGCCGTAGAGGCCGAGGTCGCCGAACGGCGCGAGCCGCGGCCACTCGCCGTTGCCCATCCGCAGGCTGAAGCCGCCCTGGTAGAAGCGCGATGTCACGCTCTGAGCAGGGCTCTGCCGCTCGAAGACGTAAACATCGCCGGTGCCCGGCTCCCGCTCGCGGAGCGCATAGAAGATGCGCGGGAGCTTGTAATCCATGTACCGGAAGCCGAGGAGCAGCTCCTCGAGGTAGAGATCGTCCGCGGCCTCCGGGAAGAGCTTCGTCACGTCGAAGCCGACGTCGATCTGGCGGACCAGGAGCTGGAACGGCGCGCTCGCCACGGCGCCTGCGTCGCGCCCGGTCGCCGGATCGACGGCGAGCTCGGTGACGTTCCCCGAGGTGAACCGCGCGATCTTGAGGCTCGTGCTGATGCCGACGAGGTCGGCGCCGATGTCGAAGACGTCGCTCGCGAAGCCGTTCAGGCCGATCAGCTTCCCGAGCGAGCTGTCGTACGCGATGTCGCCCCCCGACGAGAACAGCCGGTCCGTCTTGAACCCGGCGTTGAGGCGCGCGGCGTTGCGCACGTGCTCGAAATCGTACGTGAGCAGCGCGCGGCCGCCGACCATGAACACGGGATCGACGTCGTAGGCGAGCCGCCGCGTCCTGCCCCGGTAATCGTTGATGCCGCCCGAGGAGCTCGGGCTCGCGAGCTGGTGGAAGAAGAGGAGCTCGACGTCGCTCTTCAGCTGGAGGTGGACGGCGTCGAGGCTGATCGCCCTGCCCTGCTCGAGCAGGCTCTCCTGCATCTCGAAGCCCGCCGTGTCCTCGAGCGGCGTCCGCGCCGGCACGGCGAGCGCCTCGGCGCAGGCGGAGAGCGCCTCGCGCTGCTCCTCGAGGACCCTGGAGAGCGCCTCCGCGCGCGCCGCCGTGGCCCCGTAGCCCGGCTCGCCGCGCGCGACGCGCCGGGCCTGCTTCACGACGTACGGCGCCACGGCGAGCGCCTCGGTGTGCATCCGCAGGAGGAACGACGTGACGCGGAGGGCGTCGCGCGCGATGGTCGCGGCGGGCTCCTGCCCCGCGCTCGCCGCGCGGAGCTCGGCGGCCGCGGCCGCGATGTCCCGTTGCGCTCCGGCGAGCGCCCGCCGCCGCGCGGCGACCCTCCCCTTGGCGGCGGCGATCTCGGGCGTGTCGGGCGCGCCGAGGGGCCTTCCGGCCGACAGCCGCTCGACGCTCCGCTCCTCGGCGGCGAGCGCCCGCGCGTGCTCCGCGAGCGCCTGCCACGCGGCCGGCAGGCGGCCCGCGGCGCTGGAGGCGGGCGGGGGCGCCGCGGGCGGGGGCGCCGCGGGCGGGGGCGCCGTAGGAACGAGCGCCGCGAGCGCCGCCAGCGCGTCGAAGAGCCGCGCGAACGCGGGCGGCGCCGGCCGAGGCGCCGCCGCGCGGGCGAGCGCCTCGTCGAGCTTCACGCGGTAGAGCTTGGCGAGCGGGACCTCGTGCTCCCCGTCGTACGGCGCGGCTTCCTCGAAGCGCTCGCGGAGCCGCTCGCCCTCGTCGTCGTCGAGCCGGAGCGCCGCGACCCACGCGTCGCCCGGGGAGTAGGGGGTGTTCGCGAGGACCTCGTCCGCCAGCCAGACCGCGCGCTCCAGATCGGCCGCGCGGTCGTCGACGATCGCGCGGCGGGCGTCCTCGTTGGCGAAGGCGCGCGCCGCGCGGACGTTGTACGTGGCGGGGACGCACGCCGAGGCCGCGGCCGCGGCGAGGAGGAGGCCTACGAGCGCCGGGCCCGGTCGCACCGGCGCGAGCCTACCACGGCGCGCGAGCGCGCCTCCACGCCGGCCGCGCGGGGCGAGGCGCGCGCGAGGCGCCTCCACGCCGGCCGCGCGGGGCGAGGCGCGCGCGAGGCGCCTCCACGCCGGCCGCGCGGGGCGAGGCGCGCGCCGCCTCCGCGCGTCGCCGGCGTGGCTGGCGTGGCTGGCGTGCAGGCGCGGCGTCCGTTCACGAGCGCACTGGACGCCGCGCCGCCGGCCTGCTCAGAATGCGCGGCCGTGGCTGCCAGCCGACCCAACGAGATTGACGGCGCGCGGGCCGAGGCCTTGCTGAGCCGCTCGATCCGCGCAAGACAGCGCAAGACAGCGGTCGCTGACGGAGCATGAGCAACGCGTGAAGGAGAAGAACCGGGATGAATGATGCCACATCCAGCTGCGACATCGGCATGATCGGGCTGGCCGTCATGGGCGAGAACGTCGCGCTCAACATGGCCGACCACGGGTTCAAGGTGGCCGTGTACAACCGCACGGTGCAGGTCGCGAAGGACTTCGTCGCGAGGAACCCGAGCACCCCCGGCGGCCTGGTCTACTGCGAGACGCTGAAGGACTTCGTCCGCGCCCTGAAGAAGCCGCGCAAGGCGGTGATCCTGGTCAAGGCCGGTCCGCCGGTGGACATGGTGGTCAAGCAGCTCATCGAGGCGGGCGTCGAGCCGGACGATATCGTCGTCGATCTGGGCAACTCGCTCTGGACGGACACCATCCGTCGGGAGCAGGAGTACGCGCAGCAGTGCAAGTTCTTCGGCTCGGGCGTGTCGGGCGGCGAGGTGGGGGCGCGCTTCGGCCCCTCGCTGATGCCGGGCGGCGATCCCGAGTCCTGGAAGCACCTGGAGCCGATCTGGCGTGCGATCGCCGCCAAGGTCGACCCTGCGACCGGCAAGCCGATCGAGGGCGCGGCCCCTGGCAAGCCGGTGGAGGGCGGCGTCCCCTGCACCGCGTACATCGGGCCGAACGGCGCGGGCCATTACGTGAAGATGGTCCACAACGGCATCGAGTACATCGACATGCAGCTCATCTGCGAGGCGTACACGCTCCTCGACGGGCTGCTCGGGCTGTCGAAGGACGAGATGTCGCGGGTGTTCGCCGAGTGGAACAGCGGCGATCTCGACTCGTACCTCATCCAGATCACCGCGGATATCCTCCAGCAGAAGGACCCTGTCCAGAAGGACAAGCCGTTCGTCGATTTCGTCCTCGACACGGCGGGGCAGAAGGGCACCGGCAAGTGGACGAGCGGCAATGCGCTCGACATGGGCATCCCCGCGAACGCCATCGCCGAGGCGGTGTTTGCCCGTTGCCTCTCGGCGCTCAAGGACGAGCGCGTCGAGGCCTCGAAGCACCTCTCGGGGCCCACGCCGGTGCCGGTCAAGGATCGGCAGGGGACGATCACGGCGATCCGCGACGCCCTGTATTGCTCGAAGATCTGCGCCTACGCTCAGGGGTTCCAGCTCATGGCCGCCGCCCAGGCGGAGTACAAGTGGAAGCTTGATTTCGGCACGATCGCGAGCATCTGGCGCGGCGGATGCATCATCCGCGCGCGGTTCCTCCAGAAGATCACGGAGGCGTACACGCGCAATCCTGGCCTGACGAATCTCCTGCTCGACCCGTACTTCAACGATCAGATCAAGCTGGGGCAGGCCAACTGGCGCAAGGTGGTCTCGATCGCCGCGCAGAACGGCGTCTGGGCGCCGGCGTTCATGTCGGCCCTGTCGTATTACGACGGCTACCGCGCGGCCCACCTGCCCGCGAACCTCCTGCAGGCGCAGCGCGACTACTTCGGCGCCCACACCTACGAGCGCACGGATCAGCCGCGCGGCAAGTTCTTCCACCTCGACTGGCCCCACCCCTCCCGTCCTCAGCTCGAGATCAAGGGGACCGGCGGCGGCCACTGACCGCCCCCGCGACCGCATCCTGATGGCGCAGGCCTGAGCGGGGCCGGCCAGGCCGCCGGCCCGGCGAGGCCTCGCCTCAGGTGAGGCTGATCCGCGGCCGCAGGTTCCGCTCGCGCAGGAACGGCTCGAGGTCGTCCATGATGTCGAGCTGCACCCCCGCCAGGCTCATCGCCGCCGCGATCGTCTGGATCCCCATGCGCCCCAGCTTGTTCATCTCGGGCGGCGGGCGGACCACGATGTGCTCGATCCGGTCGCGCACGCTGAGCCCCCACTGCGTCAGGATCACGCGCGCCTCGGTCTCGTAGCGCACCATGAGCGCCATGTCGTAGATGAAGTACGCCCGCTCCCCCGGGCGCATCACGCCCACGAGCTTCTGGTACGCGTCGACCGAGATGAACCGCGCCAGCTCGCCCGTCGCCGCCGTCTCCCGCAGGAGCTGCACGACCATGCCCGCCGGCTGCGTGATCCACACGCCGACGCTCCCGCTGTCGTCGAGCAGGTGCGGCTGCCTTCGGAACGCAAATCTGCGGTTCGACGGGAGCATCTCTCTAATGACAATAGCCATTCCGGCTACCGGGGCCCGCCCGCGACGACCGGAGGCGCCCCGCCCGCCCATCCGGCCCGGCAACGCCGAAGCATGCTGCTGTTCCACACATCACCGGCCGAGCTCCTTCCTCGGGGTCAACGCTGCGCCATGGTGGTCCTAAACGGCGAATACGGCCAGAAATGTGCGATTCTGCCGCTTCAGGCCGCCTGTGGCAACGTCGCGCTGCCGCGCCGGACGCCACCGCGATCCCTTGCGGAAACTTCCTGGAAACACTGGAGAACGGCGGCTTCGCGCGGCCGCCGCTCAGCCCTGGCACGGCCTGCCCCGGCGCGCCCTGCGCCGGCCGGGACACGCCGAGCGGGGGCGACGCGCGCGGCCGATCAGGCGAACAGCGCGGCGCAGGCCGACCCGATCAGGTTGACGTGCTCGAGCCGGGCGATCCGCGGCTCGACGCGCGCGCCGAGGAGGCCGCGCAGCGTCTCCTGCACCCGCGGCGCGTAGCGCGGATCGCCCCAGAAGAGGCTGCCCTCCGCCAGGACGCCGACCCCCGGGGGGCTCTCGAGCACGTCGGCGACCGCCGCGAGCGCCGCCGCCACGAGGTCGGCCGAGCGCTGCAGCAGGTCGCCGGCGACCCGCCGCGCGTCCCCCGTGCCCTCGTCGCGGAGCCGCACCAGGTCCGCCGAGCTGGTCAGCGGGGCGTGGTCCGGGCACAGCCGCGCGAAGAGCCGCGGCAGGTAGGCCCCGGACACCGCCTTCTCGAAGCGCTGCGCCCCCGGGTTCTCCGAGCTCGCGTCGACCTCCGCGTCGAAGGGCTGGAGGTGCGGAGGGTTGAAGTTGCCGTTCTCGAGGTTGACCGCCATCGGCGCGACGAAGTGCCCCGTCTTGAGCTTCGGGATCCGACCGGCGGGGAGGAACGTGGCCATGTTGGTCCCCGTCCCCACGATGAGGCCGATGAACGCCGCGGGCGAGGCCCCGCCGTGCGCGAACGCGCCGCCGAGCAGGCTCGCCACCGTGTCGTTCAGCACCCGGACCGGGCCGGGCCGGAGCTTCCGCGCGGCGAGCGCCCGGCCGAGCCGCTCGCCCACGCACGTGCCCTCGACCCCCGCGACCTGGACGCCCTTGGTCCAGCGGAGCAGCCGCGCGTCGAGCGACGGCAGCGTCTCCGACGGATACGAGAAGCAGTAGCCCACCGGCAGGCCCTGCACGGCGCCGAGGCGCTCGACCAGCTCCGCCTGCACATCGAAGAAGGCGTCGCCCGCGACCTCGGGCCCGCCCGGGAACTTCGCCGGCGCGGGCCCGGCGACGATGCGCGACACGCCGCCCGGCTGGAGCTCCACGATCGCGGCGCGCAGGTTCGTGCCGCCGGCGTCGACCACCACGGCGCGGCCGGTCATCCCCTCCGGCGGCGGCGCGAGGTAGGCGGGGAGCGCGGCGATCTCGGTGCCGGGCGTGGAGAGGCCGAAGACGATGCGGGCCGCGAGGGTGCGGCGAATGTCCTGGAGCTCGGTGAGCGAGAGCTTCATCAGGGAAATGCTTACCCTCTGGCTCCTGAGAAGGAAATAACTTTGCACGTCCGGCCGCGAGCGTGCTTGGCGCCGGCCCCGCTCGGACGGCAGATGTCCAGCGCGCCGCCGCCCGCGATTGCGCTCTGCGTCACCTGGAGGACGTGGCCGAAGAGCGGTTATCGTCCACACCGAAGACGACCGGATAGACCACCGTGGCGACGCTCTTCCGATCCGTGGCGGAGGGGAATCGGAGGCCGCGGAAGACGTCGAGCACGCAGCCGACGACCTTGGGGTCGCGGAGCGGCGGGGCGGGCGAGGACGGCGCCGCCGCGCCGGGCGAAGGGAGCGCGATGAGGAGGGGCGCGTCGGCGGGCGGGTGGTCGGCGTCACCCGCGTACGTCACCTTGCCCTGGCCGTCGACGACGAGGTGCACGGGTATCCGCCCTTCGAGCTTTGGATTCGCGCGAACGCCCTTTTCATAGCAGGCGCGCATGGCGCCGAAGTTCTCCTGGACGACGCGCCGCACGACGTGCGGCGGGATGTGGGCTTTGCCCTTGATCGGCTCATAGGGGTTGCTCTTGCAACGGCCGGCGATGCCCCGCACGACCTTCGCGCCCTTGTCGAGCTCCCGCTCCAGCCCGGCGCGCGCGGCGCCCGCCTTCTTCGGGGTGCGGTCGTTGAGGATGAGCGACGCCCGCAGCTTGCGGACCGCGGTGCTCGTCCGGGCGAAGCTCTCCTGGATGTCCCTGGCCTCGCGGGCGAGCTCCGGATCGGCGGCGCGGACCGCGGCGGCGCCGGCCCACAGGTCGAGCCGATCCGCGATCCGCAGCAGCACCTCGGGGGGCGTGCTCAGGTCGGACTCCCGGAGGACCTCGATCATCCGCGAGGCCTTCTGCACCTCGGGGCCGAGCGCCTTGCAATCGGCCTCGATCGAGCGCGCGGCGCGCTCCTTCGAGGGCGAGGGGACGGGGGCGCGCTCCTTCGCGGCCTCGGGCGCGGCGTCGCGGGCGAGCCGACTCCCGGGCGAGCGCAGCGCAGCGCGCTCCTTCTCTACCGGCGACGGCAGGAGAGCCTCCTCGGGCGACGGCAGGAGGGCCTCCTCGGGCGACGGCAGGAGGGCCTCCTCGGGCGGGGGCAGGGCGGCGCGCGCCTCTCGGATCGAGCCCTCCGGGACCGCGATCGGGGCAGCGCTCCGGAGGTGCGCGGGATCGGCGTCGGTCGCTGGCTCTCTCTGCGACGCCACCCCGCAGCCCAGCAGGGCATGAGCTCCGACGAGGACGAGCAACGCGCTTCGCATCGGTTCCTCCGAGGTCCGTCCGACGTACGGTCCGCCGTTTTGATACAGTACACCGGTCCGAGCAACCGCCGCACGCGAAACGGCGGCGCCCTTCCGGAAGGTGCGACAGGCGGGGCAGAGGGCCCTCACGCGCTCACCCTCGCGAGGCCGCCCGCTCGCGAGGCCGCCCGCTCGCGAGGCCGCCCGCTCGCGAGGCCGCCCGCTCGCGAGGCCGCCCGCTCGCGAGGCCGCCCGCGTCGGAGCGCGCGGCTCAGTACGGCGAGGAGGGCGTCCGGTCCACCTTGTCGGCGTCGACGGCGGGGGCCTTGGACGAGGCGGCCTTGTCGGCGTCGACGGCCGGGGCCTTGGACGAGGCGGCGATGAGCTCACGAATGCTGCGCTCCAGCTGCTCTATCCTGATCGGCTTGCTCAGGAACATCGCGTTCTCCACCTGACGGAGGCTCTCTCGGATCGCCGGATCGCGCGTGCCGGTGAGCAGGATGATCGGGAGGTCGTCGCGGATCTTCCGCAAGTTGGAGACCAGCGTCAATCCATTGATGTCGGGCAAGTAATAATCCGTGACCAGGACGTCGGCCTGCATGATGAGCGCCCGGTTCTCGAGGGCATTCCTGCCGTTGAGGAAGCAGTGCACGCGATGGCCGTCGAGCGAGAGGATGTCCTGCCATCCTTCACACAGCTCCTCGCTGTCCTCGACGATGATGATGTTCAGGAGCATGCTCCCACCACCAATCCGACCTGCGTGTCGATGTTCACGCCGGGCATTCACGACGGATTAGCAGCTCGTGCGGCAGACGTCGAGGATTCCAAAATCCCGCGTCGTGTCCCGCTCGAAGCGCTGGCCGGCTCCGGCGCGGCTTCGGCGCTCTGGGCGAGGTCGGAAGTAAGGCACTGCCTTACATGAGAACATGTAGTCCGGGCGAGATCGCCGGGGTTCAAGCCGATTCGACCGGCCGTGGGGACGAGGCCAGCGCGGCGTCCGGCAACGCCGTGAGCCCGCGGGACCCCAGGCGAGCGTCTGGCCGGCGGGCGGGCTCACACCTGCCGCTGGGGCAGCTCCAGCTCGAAGCACGTATTCTTGTGCTCCGTCACGAGCCGCAGGTCGCCTCTGTGGTGCTGCGCGATGTTCCGCGAGAGGCTGAGGCCGAGGCCGGTGCCGTGCTCCTCCTTCTTCGTCGTGAAGAACGGGGTCATGATCTTCTCCGCGAGCGCGGGATCGATCCCCTTGCCGCTGTCGATCACGCGAACGTGGACCCTGCCGTCCGACGGGCGCGCCTCGATCCGGATCCATCGCTCCCGGAGCGCCGCGATGGCTTCGACGGCGTTGTTGATCAGGTTGATGAGGATCTGGATGATCTGGACGGGGTAGCAGTCGATGACGAGCTCCTCCCGCGGCAGATCGAAGCTCAGCTGGACGCTCGCCTGCTGGAGCCGGAAGCCGCTGACGCGGACGGCTTCCCGGATGAGCTCCTGGACGTTGTGAGGGCGGAGCTTCTCGGACTCCATCCGGGTGATGGACCGGAGGCCGGAGATCACGTTGGTGATGTTCTCGACCATGCCGTCGATCTCGGTCGCGACGCGGGCGAGGCGCTCCTTCTCCAGCTGCCCCCGCTCCGCGAGCCGCTTCAGGAGATCGGTCTTCGTGGTGATCACGTTGAGCGGCGTGTTGATCTCATGGGAGATCCCGGCCGCGACCTCGCCGAGCGACGCGAGCTTGCTGAACCTCGAGAGCTCCTCCTGCTGGGAGAGGATGAGCCGCTGCGCCTGGACCCGCTGCGTGATATCGAAGATGAGGAGGATGAGATAGCCCGGCTCCTCGCCGCCGAAGCTGACCGTGGCCGTCCTGAGCTCGATCCAGAGCTCGCCGCCCGTCCGCTCCGCCAGGTTGATGGTGAACGACGCGAGCGGCTTCTGGCGGGCCGCCTCCGAGACATCGGCGATGCGCGGCGACTCCGCGCCGCGGAGGACGAGGCCGAGCAGCTCGTCGAGCGCGAGGCCGTGGAGCTCGGGCTCGCCCGTGCCGACCTTGTCGGCGAACTCGTTCGAGGCGAAGGTCACCCGGTAGCGCCCCTGGTCCGACTCGAGGATCGCGAGGCCGGCGTTCGACGCGGAGACGACCTTCTTGAAGACCTTGAGGTGCTGCTCCTGGAGCACCCGCTCCGTGATGTCGAGCGCGATGGCGCAGACAGACTGGGCGGTGCGCCGGTCGTCGAGCAGGGGGAACTTCGATGAGAGCCAGTAGCGGAGCTTGCCGCCCACATGCAGGCTCTCCTCCAGCCACATGGGCGACCGGCTCTTCAGCACCTCGAAATCGCGCTCCCGCAGCGCGCTGCCGGCCTTCGGGCCGAACAGCTCCTCGTCGGTCTTCCCCAGCACGTCCTTCTCGGAGCGCCCGAGGACGTCGCAGAAGCGCTGGTTGACGTAGACGTAGGCGCCGATCGAGTCCTTCATGGTCACGAGCGCCGGCGTGTTGTCGAGGATGGCGGAGAGCCGCTCCTTGCTGACCCTGCTCTGGGTGAGCGCGTGCACGAGCTCGGTGTTGTCGACGAAGCTCACGACGGCCCCGTCCACCTCGCCCTTCGAGCCCGCGATGAGCTGGATGCGCGCCTCGAAGTGCCGGTCGAGGACCTCGATCTGGAGCCTCATGGGCCGCCGCTCGCGCAGGCTCTCGACGACGAGATCGAGGACGGCCTCGACGCTCAGGTGCGCGAGGGCGGCGCGGAGATGCTGGCCGCGGTCCACCTCCGAGATGCGGAACAGGTGGCGAGACGCGGGGTTGTAGTCGGTGAGGCGGAGGTTCTTGTCGACGACGAGGAGGGGATAGGCGATCGCGTTCTGGATCGCGACGAGCCGCTGGTTGAGCGTCATGAGCTCGGACGACTTGACGTTGATCTCCTGGTTCAGCGTCGTCAGCTCCTCGTTCGCCGACTGGAGCTCCTCGTTCGTGGTCTCCAGCTCCTCGTTGGTGGACTGGAGCTCCTCGTTGGAGGACTGGAGCTCCTCGTTGAGGGCCTGGAGCTCCTCGCTCGCGGTGTCGTGCTCCTCGATGATGGTCTGGAGGTGCTCCCGCGCCGCCGCGAGCTCCTGCTCGAGCCGCCGGATCTGCTCCTCCGGCGCGAGGCGGGAGCCGCTCGCGGGAGCCCTCGCGGGGCGGGGCGGGTCGTGCGCTTGGCTGAAGCAGACGATGAACTCGGTCCCGCCGTCGGACGGGAGCGGCACGACGGTGAGCTGGAGCTTCTTCTCTTCGCGGTCGACGACGAACGTGTGCCGGTGGTCGCCCTTCGCGGCGTGGCCCGACCGCTCGGCCCGGTGGAGCAGCGCGGAGAGCTCGATCGCCACGTCGGACGGGAGCAGCTTCTGGATCGAGACGGTGGGCTCGCCCTTCGGGAAGTTCAGGTACCGGTTGGCGCTCCCGAAGACGTGCCGCACCCGGTGGTCGTCGTCGACCAGGACCGAGTCCGGCGCGAAGCCGTTCACCATGGCGGTGAAGAGGTCCATCGCCGTGGTGGACTGGCGATCCTTCGTGATGAGCGCGCTCTCGCGGTTGAACTCCTGCCGAGAGTACGACCGCGGGAGATCGCCCTTCTTGCCGGACCGGGCGAAGATCTTCGCGTTCTTGTCCGTGAGCTCGAACAGGTCGCTCACGGTCGTCGCCGACTCGGACTTGCCGAGGAACAGGGCGCCCTGGTCGTCCATCGCGAAATGGAACGTCTTGAGCGTGTGCTCCTGCAGGTGGGGGTTAAAGTAGATGAGGACGTTGCGGCACGAGACGAGATCCAGCTTGAGAAACGGCGGATCCTGGGCGACGTCGTGGCGCGCGAAGACGATGGCGTCGCGGACGTAGTCCTTGATCCTGAACCACTGGTCCTGCTCGTCGAAGTACCTGGACCGCAGCTTGGAGGGGATGTCGGCGACCGAGGCCTTCTGATAGAGCCCCTTGCGCGCGACGGACATCGCCTGCTCGTCGATGTCCGTCGCGAAGATCTGGACGTTGAGCTGCTTGTTCGCCGTCGCGAGCGCCTCGAACACGAGGATGGCGATCGAGTACGCCTCTTCGCCCGTGGCGCAGCCGACGACCCAGGCGCGGAAGCTGTCGCCGGTGCGCTTCTTGTCGATCCGCTCTGCGATGGAGGCCGCGAGGGCCTTGAACGAGGCCTCGTCGCGGAAGAACGACGTCACCGAGATCAGGACGTCCTGGAAGAGGAGCCTGCCCTCCTCGGGGCGCGCGCGGAGGTAGTCGGCGTAGGCCTCGAGCGACTCGCAGCGCGTGGCGATGACGCGCCGCTCGATCCGCCGGCGGACGGTGGTCTGCTTGTACTGGGCGAAGTTGACCCGGCTCGCCTTCTCCAGGAAGGTGAGGATGCTGTGATACGGGTCCTGCTGGCTCAGGCTGAGCTGCCGGAGCGAGGCGTCCGGCTGGTCGGAGCGGCCGGCGAGCTCGTTGAACTTGCTGAGCCGATTGGCCATCTCCTCCAGGCCGAGCTCGAGGTCGACGGCGCCGGTCTGCTTCGCGGCGCGCGGCATCCCGTCGTACTTGGCCGACTCGGGGGTCTGGCAGATGGTGACCCCGCCGGCGGCCTTGATGGCGCGGACGCCCTGCGCGCCGTCCGACCCGGTGCCCGAGAGGACGACGCCGATGGCGTTCTCGCCGTAGTGCTCGGCGATCGACTTGAAGAACAGGTCGACCGAGGGCTTCGGACCGACCTTTGTCTCGGGCTGCCGCAGGAGGAGGACTTGGCCGTCGACCACCACGTCTGCGTTGGGCGGGGTCACGTAGACCGTGTTCGCGCAGAGGACCTCGCCCTCGGAGACCTCTTTGACGCTCAGGGTGGTGGAGTGGCTGATGATCTCGACGAGCCGACTCCGGTGTTGCGGCGCGAGGTGCTGCACGATGACCAGGCTCATCCGATCGGCGGCCTTCAGGCCGCCAATCAGGATCCGGAGCGCCTCGAGGCCCCCCGCGGAGGAGCCGATCCCGACGACGTAGGTGGGGCCAGCCTGGGCGAGCTGCTCGTGGGCGGGCAGGGCCCCGGCGCTCTGGGCGACGGGGCCGGGCGTACGACCCTCCAGCTTCGGTGCGACCTGCGCAGTCGCTGGCTTCTTGTTCCTGCTGGATGGCCGCCTGGCGCGGCTGCTGTTCTTCGTTCTCATGGAGACAACAGATCGCGAGGGCGCTGGATCGTGAGGGTACCGGATGCGGGCGTAGGGAGCCATCCGATACCACGCTGCCCGGGCCGGCGCAGGGGGCCGCGCGCGGTCGCGCGCCCGCGAGGCGCCTCGCTCGGCAGCGCCGCTGCGCGGGGATCGCGCGCCGGGCGAGCGCAGGGAGTGCCGCGCGGGCCGGGGATCGTGCAGGATGCAGGGGGCCTCACGCGGACGGACGCAAGGGGCGGTCGAGAGTGGACAACGTGAACAAGCGCGAGAAGAACGGCCGCGGCGGGGGCGGGAATGACGAGCACAACAAGGGCGGGGGCGAGCTCGCCGAGGCGGCGCGCGCGCTCGAGCGCGAGCTCATCCGCTTCGAGGAGCTCGCAGAGTCGGCGCGGCGGCTGTCCTTGGACACACGCAAGGGGATCGAGCGCGCGGCGAAGTCGACGACCGAGGCCGCGGAGGCGCAGCAGCGCGTGAGCGTGGCGCTCGGGTCGCTGATCGCGGCGATCGCCGCGGCGCGGGATCGCCACGAGGCGACGGCGACGGCGCTGGCCGCGCGGGGGGAAGAGATCAAGCGGCGTGCGGAGCAGCTCGGGGAGCTGTTTCAGCGCTTCGCGGCGCTCGGCGAGGAGGGGCGGAACATCAACCAGCTGGTCCAGGAGGCGGCGGCGCGCCAGCGCGAGGCGACGAGCCCCGAGCAGATCGCGGAGGTGGTGGCGGCCATGGACGAGGTCGAGGGGCGCATGGGGCGCCTCGCCGACGAGGCGCGCGAGCTGGCTCAGGCGGCGACGGCGGCGGGGATCGTGGACCTCGCGGAGCAGGCGGACGGAATGCGGCAGCAGGTGACCGCGATGCGGAACAAGGTGGGGCTCCTGAGAAAGGGGCTGGTCGCGCGGCTCTCGGGGGCAGGGGGGACGCGGCCGAATTAGAGCGGCGGTCACCCGCTTCGGATACGGGCCCATCTCGACGTTTTCGGTGCTCAGCGCACCGGAGTGCGCTTCCGCGCCGAAAACGCCGAGCTGGACCCGTCTCCTGTGCGGGTGAGCGCCGCTCTGTAACGCATGTACGAGAGACGGGCGAAAACCGCTCTAGATCGACGGGGTGCGACAGAGCGTGAAGTAGTGATCGAGCGCCTTCTCTCCCTTGAAGGCGGCGCCGACGGATACGTCCTTGGAGACTCGACGCATGAAGTCGCGCGTTCCGTTGTATACAAAGGCCTGGAGGCCTTTGCTGTTGGGGACGACCTGGGGCCAGCCGTCGGGCACGGGGCCGTCCGGGACCTGGAAGTAGTCGATCACCACCGCGCCGCGCTCCTGCCAGGCCAGATTGCCGGCGGTCGGGACCGCGACGAAGAAGCCAGGGCCGATCCAGGAGCGCGTGAGACCCTCGTTGTAACCAAAGAGCCGGGCGCTGCCGTCCTCGGGGCGGGCAAAACGCTTCTCGAAGAAGCGGAACGGCGACGGGAGAGGAAGACTGTTCCTGCCCTGGTGATGAACCGCGACACGGCGCGAGATGCCGTCCGGGACGAAGAAGTCGAGCGTGATCGGGGGGGAGTGGCTCGCGGCGGCGTAGAGCGACCGCTGATCCGCGCGGGTCGTGGTCGAGAGGGCGCGGAGACGCTCGTCGTGCGTCAGGCCATCGAGGTACTCCGCGAGGCGAGCGACCGGGGCGTTCTGGCGAAGAAGGTGGATGAGCTCCGACATGGGCAGAGGAGCATAGCAGCGTCCGCTTTCGACGCAGGCGGCCAGCCTCGCCTCGACGCGAGGCTGGCCGCAGGAGACGCGTCGCGGGGCGCGAAGCCTCAGCGGCAGTCGGCTGGAGAACGCAGCAAGGCGGCGGCGCGATCGGTCAAGTCCGCGCCGTCGAGGGCGGCGGCGAAGCGGCGGAACGCCTGCTCGTCACCGCCCATCAACGCGAACGCCGCACAGACGGCGCCGGGGTGGACCGAGCGGGCCGCGGGCGCGCGAAGCACCCGAGTCAGGCCCCTGAGCGCCGCCTCGTTGCCAGCCGGCGTGGGCGCGGCAGAGGCCACCACGGCGCGGAGATCCGCGGCGAGGACGTCGGAGACGTCGGTCACGCCGAGCACGCCAGCGAAGAAGTCGCGCCACGCGGGGAGGGCGGCCTGGTCGAGCCCCTCCAGGTACGTCGCGAGGTGCCGGATCGCGAGGACGCGCGCGCGCACCGAGCCCGACGCGAGCGCGACCGGTCCCCACGTGCGGAGCGCCGCGTCGGGCGACAACCTGAACTTGGAGAGGTACTGGAGCCGCGCGTCGGAGACGCCGCCGCACGCGAGCCCGCCCCGCAAGAGGGCCCAGTCCTCGGCGAACAGCTCCTCGGGCGAGACGACGGCGCTGCACGCCGCGTAGCTGTCGACGTAGTCGAGCCCGTAGCTGTGCGGGGCGCCGGCGAGGAGGCCGGCGAGCACGCTCGACCACGCGCCGCGGACCTCGGCGTCGAGGCCCGGCGCGCTCGCGGCGTCGCACGCCGCGGCGAGCGCCACGGCGCGGGCCGCCTCGCCGTCGAGGTCCTCCAGGAAGATCTCGAATTGCTCGGGCGCGAGCCCCGCGGGCAGGCCGCCCTGGAGCGCGGCGAGCTGGTGCGCGCCGCCGACGTCGAGGAAGCGCGAGACCGCCTCGGGAGCCGACGGCACGCGGCGCGGAGCGAGCGCCGCGGCGTAGGCCTCGAGATCGCGCTCGGTGCCGAGGAAGGCCCACTCGGGGTGGCGATCCTGCGGATCGACGACGAGGAGCTCGGAGGGGCGCGCGGGCGCGACCTCGACGCGCTCGCCGGGCGCGAGCGCCTGCACGCGGGTGACGCCGTCCTCGGAGACCCAGGCGAGCTCCAGCGGGGCGACGAGCGCGCCCTCCGGGTCGCGCAGCGTGACGAACGCCCCGCCCGACGGCGCGGGCTCGACGGCGAGCGTCGGGAGCGCCTTGGCCGAGACCGCGCGCCGCGCGCGGGCGAGCGCCTCCGGGCCGAGCGCCGGCGCGAAGGCGTCGAGGAGCTCGTCCGTGCCGATCGTCCCGAAGCGGCGCTCCGCGAGCACGCCGCGGAGCGCCGACCAGAAGGCGTCCTCGCCGGTGAGGCTGCGGATCTGGGTGAGCAGCCAGGCCGCGCGGTCGTAGGGGCCGCTCGTGTACTTCTCGTCCGGCGCGAGCGACGGGTCGCGGACGGCGTCGCCCGCGCGGGGGCCGAGCTCGTCGCCGTTCAGCGTGCCCGCGCCGCTCTCGTCCGTGTAGGCGCGGACGCCCTCCTGCTGGAGCAGCGTCGCCATGCCCTCCTTGATCCAGAGGTCGTCCCACGTCGCCACCGTCACCAGATCGCCGAACCACTGGTGCGCGAGCTCGTGCGTCGTGAGCAGGAGATCCGAGGCGAGCGCGGGCTCGGTGCTCCGCTCCTCGCGCTGGAAGCTGATGCTCGCGTGCTCGACCCCGCCCACCGAGAAGTCCGGCAGGAGCACGAGCGCGTACTTCTCGAACGGGTACGGCCCGAGCAGCTCCTCGAAGCGGCCGATCGCGCGCGCGATCTCGTCCAGCATCTTGCGGTGATCGCCGGGCAGCCCGCGGCGGTGCCAGACCGCGATGGGGAGGTCCCCCTTCGCGCCGCGCTCGACCTCGAAATCGCCGATCGCGAACGCCATGAGGTAGGGCGGCAGCGGGTAGGCGGTCTCGTAGCGGACGAGGCGGCCCGAGGCGCCGAGATCCTCGTCGCCGACGAGATCGCCGTTCGCGATCAGCGACTCGGCGCCGTCGACGCGCATGGCGACCGAGAACACCGCCCGGTCCGAGGGCGCGTCGTGGCACGGCATCCACCGCGACGCCCCGAGCGGCTCCGAGATCGTGTACACCGCGCGCACGGCGACCGGATCGCCCTCGCGCGCCGGCACCGCGCGGAGCGCGTCGCCGGAGAGCGCCTCGTAGTCGATCTCGAGCGCGATCGGCTCGCCGCGCGCCGCCTCGGGCACGCTCGAGAGATCGACCGCGAGCGCCTCGCGCGCCGGATCGATCGCGTGCGGGAGCGCGCCGCCGTCCTTGCGACGGACCTCCTTCACCTCGGCGACGGCGCTGTCGAGCACGACGACCCGCGGGCCGTCGCCGGTGATCGACAGCGTGAGGCCCAGCGTCGCGACGAGGCGGCCCCGCTCCCAGTCGAACTCGCCCCGGAGATCGTACCGCTCGACGTCGAACGCGCTCCCCTCGAGCGGCGCCGGGTCTTCCCCCGAGCACGCCGCGGCGAGCGATCCAAGCAGCAGGCAGGCCACCCGGAACGCTCCGGGGCGGTGTTTCTGGACAGTGCAGTGCATCCGGTCTCCCTCGATCGAATGAGGAGCTTCCCCTCGCCGGGCCGACGCTAGAGCCCGGCATTCGAGCCCGAGCCGGCGCAGCGACGCGTAACTGACCGCGGGACAGTTACAGAACCCGGGCCCGTGGCCAAGCGAAGGCGACGCCCCGGAGAACGGCGGCGAGAGGCCCGGCGCTGAAAAAACAGGCGCTCGGTCGCGCGCGCCACGAGCGCGGCGCGCGGGCCGCCGGCGCAGGCGAGCGCGGCGCGCGCGCGGGCGCTGTCCGAGGCGCGCGCACCCCTGCGCACTCTGGGCGCGTTGCACCGGTCATTTCGCCTTTCATTTGCAAGGGTTGCAGCGACCTATGCGAGGATGCGGCCCGCCATGGCACATCATAGAGAGGGGTGCAGGAGGGGGCGCTCGCTGGTCGCGCCGCTGGCTGTGGGCGCGGCGCTCGCCGTCGCGCTCGTTCCGAAGAGCTCGTCCGCTCAGACGTGGACCGACGGGCGGACGACGCCCGTGCTCGACGAGATCGTCGCGGTCGACAGGACCGGGGAGCCGCGCTGGCCGTACGGCAAAGAGGACGTCGCGGGCGACGGCGAGGGGACGTTCGCGGCTCCGGAGCAGTCGATCGATTTCCGCACGGCCTACGCGGTCGCCGACGCGGGGCGGCTCTGGGTGCGCGCCTACGTGTCGGGGACGACCGCGATCGGCGCCCAGGCGACGCTCTTCGTGTTCATCGACGCCGACAAGAACCGGGGGACCGGCGGCACGGCCCGGGCGCCCGAGATCGACCCGCGGTTCACGGAGGACGAGTCGCCGGGCGGCTACGAGGTCGTGCTCGGCGTGAAGGGCGACGGCACGCGCGCGGGGATCTGGACGTTCGCGGCGTCGGGGAGCTACGAGCCCCTCACGGTCACCGACCAGCAGGTGGCCACCGAGGCAGGGACCGACGTCGATCCGGTGCTGATCGGCGACGAGACGCGGGGATACGCGCAGGGCTCGATCGCGCTCGACATCGTGAGCGTCGGCGTGACGTGCAACGCGAACCTGTACTTCCGGTCGGTGAACGACGCCCCGGGGCTCGGGGCGGGCGATCTCGACATCGGCATCTCCGCGCCGTGCGTGGCCGGCGACGCGGACGGCGACCGGGTGCCCGACGTGATCGTGCCGCCCTCCGGCTGCACGCGCGACGCGGACTGCGCCGGCCGGGGCGTCTGCGTGGCCGGCGACTGCATCCTCCCGGTGTCGTGCGTCGACGACGCGGACTGCGACGCCGACGAGGACTGCTCGCCGGATCACCGGTGCGTCCCCACGCCCAGCGGCACCTGCACGTCGAGCGCCGAGTGCGGCGATCTCGTGTGCGTCAGCGGGCAGTGCGGCCCGTGCTCGCCGGGCTCGTCCGAGTGCGGCGCCGACCTGCTCTGCGCGCCGACCGGGCGCTGCGTCGACGGCGCGGATGCGGTCCAGGGCGGCGCCTGCGCCTGCACGGCGGGGCCCGCGCCCCTCGGCGGCGGCGCCCTGTCGCTGCTCGCCGCCGGCGGGCTCGCGCTCGCCTGGCGCAGACGCCCCCGCCGCGGACCGGGGGCTGGCCGATGAAGAGGAGACCCATGCGCGCACGGACCACCGCCGCCACCGCCTGCAGCATCGTCACGATCCTCGCCGCCGCGACGATCGCGTCGGCGCAGGAGACCAACCTCGACGTCGAGCGCTTCAAGCCCGCCGTCACCCACGACGCGTTCGTCGTCACCGAGGGCTCCGGCGTCCGTGAGCCCGCGGACCCGTGGGAGTTCGGGCTGCTGCTGAACTACGCGCGCAACCCGCTCATCGTCGCGACCGGCGACGGGGGCGTGCGGACCCAGATCGTGAGCGGCCGGCTGGGCGCCGATCTCATGGCCTCGGTCACCATCGCCGAGCCGTTCGCGCTCGGCCTCGACATCCCGTTCTTCCTCTTCCAGTCGGGGGAGGGCTCGCCGTCGTTCGGGGGCCTCGGCGACATCCGGCTCGTGCCGAAGCTGCGCATCCTCGACGACCGCGACTCCATCGGGCTCGGCCTCGTGGCCGAGCTGCGCGTGCCCACGCACACCGGCGACTTCGCGGGCGGCGCGCGCAACGTGGTGTTCTGGCCGCGCATCGTCCTCGATCACCGGTTCGCGCCCGGCCTCAGGTTCGGCGTCAACGCGGGCGTCGCCATCCGCGAGGGGACGACGTACCGCAACGTCGAGGCGGGGAGCGAGCTGACGTACGCGGCGGCGCTCGGCTACCGCTTCGGCGGCATCGACGGGAAGGTCGAGATCGGCGCGGAGGCCAACGGCGGTATCGGCTTCACCGCGGACGACCTGAAGGAGGAGGAGACGCCGCTCGAGGCGCTCGGCTACGTGAAGATCAACCCGAGCGACGAGTGGGAGATCGTCGCGGGCCCGGGCATCGGCGCGCTGGCCGGCTACGGCGTGCCGATCTTCCGCGTGTTCGCGGGCGTGAAGTACACGCCGACCTCGCACGACCGCGACCACGACGGGGTCGACGACGAGCGCGACCAGTGCCCCGACGTGCCCGAGGATCGCGACGGCGACTACGACAGCGACGGCTGCCCCGAGGAGGACGCCGACGACGATCACGACGGCGTGCCGAACTCGGACGACGAGTGCCCGGACGAGAAGGAGACGATCAACGGCGTCGAGGACGACGACGGCTGCCCGGACAAGGGCGATCCGCGGGTCACGTACGAGCAGGGCGAGTTCGTGATGCGGGATACCATCCGTTTCCGGACGGGATCGGCCGAGCTCGAGCCGGAGTCGTACAAGACTCTCGACCAGGTGGCGCTCGTCATGAAGGCGAACCCCGAGATCGAGCGGTTGCGGGTCGAGGGGCACACCGACGAGACCGGCACGCGCGAGCTGAACCAGGAGCTGAGCCAGCAGCGCGCCGAGGCGGTCCGGAAGTACCTGATCCAGAAGGGCGTCAGCCCGGGCCGGCTCACGGCCGAGGGCTTCGGGTCAGACAGGCCGGTGGCCGAGGGCAACGATCCGGCGAGCCTCGCGAAGAACCGCCGCGTGGAGTTCGTGATCGACGAGTGAGCGACGTGCGGGGCGCGCTCCTCCTCTGGAGCGCGCCCCGCCCACCGCGGCGCGGCAGGCCGCGCCCCGCGCGGGCGGCCGCCGCGCGCTGGAGGCCGCCGACGACGCTCGTCAGAACCGGCCGTGGATCCCGAGCCCGCCGCCGTTCGCCCCGACGGCGGGCGTGACCACGATCCGCGCCGCCGCGGGCTGCGCGTCGCCGAGCGACGTCACGAACAGCGCGACGCCGGCCGCGAGCCCGACCCCCCCGACCACGAAGCCGATGTTGGACAGCGTCGCCGCGCGCTTGGCGTCGTCGACCAGCGAAACGCCCCGATCGTCGCAGAGCGTCTCGGTCCGGCAGTGCTCGTCCTGGGCCCGGTTCCACCGCGCGCCGGCGATGAGCCCGAAGATCGAGCCGGTCACGACGCCGGCGACGCCGACGCCGCCGGCCACGAAGGCGAGGGTGCGGCGGGTGCTCGCGCCGCCGTCGTCGCCGCCCGCGCCGGCGCCGGCTGCGCCGCTCCGGCCGGCCGCGGGCGGCCCGCCCGGCTGCGGCGGCGCCGCCGCGGACGCCCCCGGCGCCGCGGGGTCGTCCTCGAGCGGCGGGATCGCCACGGTGACGACCTTGCCGGGGCCGGCGGTCTGCGCCTCCACCGAGAACGGCTTCTTGCCGGGCGCGGTCGCCTCAATGCGGTGCTTGCCCGGGTCGACCGGCAGCGGCGCGCCCCACGCGCCGGCGTCGAGGACCGCGCCGTTGCGCCGCACGACGAGCCCGTCGGCCGGCGCGCTCACCGCGACGGCGAGCCGCTCGAGCCGCGCCTCCAGATCGGCCGCGCGGCGCGTCGCCTTCGCCTCGCGGTCGGCCTGGCCGGCCCGGCTCGCCATGTCCGCGGCCTCGCGGAACGCCGCCCAGGCGCTCGCGGTCCGGCCGAGCCGCTCGAGGCAGTCCGCCAGGTTCCACTGGGTGCCGTAGCCCGGATCGAGCCGCTGGCTCGCCGCGAACTTGGGGCACGCCTCGGCGAGCTTGCCCTGCGCGACGAGCTCGCGCCCCTCGCGGAACAGCGCCTCGGCCGCGGCGGCTTGATCCGCCGACGGCTCCGCGCGGGCCAGGCCCGCCGAGAGCGACAGGAGCGCGGCGATGCACCACGCGGCGCGCCTACTTCCTCGATGTCTCGTCATCGTCATTCCTCGGGGGCCTGGGGGGCGGCGGCGGCCTGACGGCGGACGGCCTCGGCGCGGGCGGGCGCGCGGCGACGCCGGCGCTCGCCGACGCGGCGGCGCGCGCCGTCGCCGTCGCCGTCGGCGAGGGCGGCGCCTCGGCCGTCGAGGAAGCCGCGGCCGGCGCGTCCCCGGGCGCCGGCGCGCCGGTGCGCGGCGGCTCGGCCTCGGCGCGCGGCGCCGGCTTGGCCTCGGCGCCCGCGGACGGCGGCGGCGGCTCGGCCTCGGCGCGCGGGGGCTCCGGGTCGGCCGACGGCGCGGCCGGGGGCGATCCGCCGCCGCGCACCGCGAGGTAGACGCCGGCCCCGCCCGCGATCGCGGCGGCGAGCACGCCGCCGGCGAGCAGCGCCACGGGCGCGCGCGACGCCGGGCGGTCGCTGCGGTTCGACAGCCCCACGCTCGTGGCGGGCGCCGTGCCCGACAGCGCGTGCGGCCCGCCCGGCACGCCCGACGGCCGCGCCGGGCCCGGCGCGGCGTCGAACGGCACGCCCGACAGCCGGGGCGGGGTCGACGCGGCGTCGAACGGCGCGCTCGGCATGCGCGGCGGGGTCGACCCGGCGCCGAACGGCGCGGCGGCGCTGAACGGCGCGCTCGGCATGTGCGGCGGGGTCGACCCGGCGCCGAACGGCGCGGCGGCCCCGAACGGCGCGCTCGGCGCGGCGGCCCTGAACGGCGCGCTCGGCGCCCGCGACGCGCGCGTGGCGGCGTCGAGCGGCACGAGCATCGCCTCGGCGATCGCCTCGCCGTGCGGCAGGAACGCGCGCAGCGCCGCCGCCAGCTCGCCGGCGCTCGCGGTGCGGCCGGCCGGATCGATGATCAGCGTCCGGTGCACCACGTGGGCGACCTCCGGCGGAACCCACGGCGCGACCTCCTGGATCCAGCGCACGGGGGTCGTGCAGATGGCCAGGACGAGCTCGCCGAGGCCGGTCAGGTGCTCGTTGGGGCGGTGCCCGGACAGGGCGTGGTACAGGCTGATCCCGAGCGACCAGAGATCCGAGCGCGCGTCGATGGCGCCGCTGCCGCGCGCCTGCTCGGGCGACATGTAGAGGGGCGAGCCGAGGAGCGCGCCGCTCTTCGTCATCCCGCCGTTGCCGAGGCTCTGATCGGTCACCTTGGCGACGCCGAAGTCGAGCAGCTTGACGACGCGCTGGCCGCCCGGCTTGCGCGCGAGGAACAGGTTCGCCGGCTTGATGTCGCGGTGGACGACGCCGGCCTCGTGCGCGTGCTCGAGCCCGAGGCACGCCTGAAGGGCGATGCGGAGCGCGAGATCGACCGGCAGCGGGCCGAGCCGCTCGATGAGGGACTGCACGTCCTCGCCGTCGAGGAACTCCATCGCGATGTACGGCGAGCCGGTCTCGCGGTCGCGCCCGGTGTCGAACACCTGCGCGATGTGCTCCGACTCGACCGCGCCGACCGCGCGCGCCTCGCGCTGGAAGCGGCGGAGGAGCTCGTCGTCGGCGGCCTGGCCGAGGATGACCTTCACCGCGACGCGGCGGCCGGTGCCGGTGTGCCGCGCCTCGTAGACGGCGCCCATGCCGCCCTGGCCGAGCAGCCGGAGGATCGCGTAGCGCTCGTCGAGGATCCGGCCGATCATGGCGAAAGGCCCGGAGCGTCGGCGGCGGCGTGGGGGCGAACCCTCTTCACGGCCGCAGGCTAGAGCACCTCCGCCGCCGCGTCACCCCTCGCCGCAAGCCCTGCACCACGGCAGCCGCACGAGCGTGTGGTGCGAGGTCTCGAACGTCGAGAGGTCCTGGATCAGGAGCCGGCCTCCGAGCCTCGAGGGCGTGTACGCCGAGAGCACCTGGAGGGCCTCCATGGCCACCATCTGGCCGAGCAGCTGCGCGCCGATCGCGCCGGCGTGGGGCGCGGGCTCGGCCCGGGGGGCTGCGGCGGGCAGGGGGCTCAGCGCCTCGGCCATCGCGCACACCCGGCACGCCGTCTCGCCCGGGAACACGAGGGGGCCGAGGACGGCCGTCGCGCCCGCGAGGTGCGCGAACAGGGAGACGATCCGCGCGCGGTGCGCGAACCGCGCGACGCGCTCCAGGAGCTCCGCGTCGTCGCCGCGCACCGCCGCGACGAGGAGGTGCGGGCGCTCCGCCTGGTCGACGCGCGCGAGGAGGTCGTCCGAGAGGAGCGCGGCGGCGGGGCTCTCGTCCACCCGGCAGCGCGGCGCGCGCTCGCGGATCAGCGCCGCCACGGCGCCGCGGCGGGGCGCGCCGAGCGCCGCCTCGCCCCGCGCCCGGACCACCGCGGCGTCGCCCGGGCCGACGGCGGCGTCGCGCGCGTCGATCAGGCGGAGCGCGGAGATCCCCGCCGCCGCGAGCGCGAGGGCGGCCGCGGCGCCCCACGGCTCGAGGCCCACGACGAGCACGCGCGCGGCCGCGAGCCGCGCTGCCGCCTGCTCCGGGGCCGACGACCAGCGGCGGAGGAACTCGCCCTGCCCGCGGAGGCGCTCGCCGTCGACCGGCGGCGCTTCGGGCGCCGGCTCGATCAGCCGGCGCGCCTCGAGCAGGTCGAGGAGCGCGAGCACGCTCTGCCTGGAGTAGTCGGCGAGCGCCTCGACGATCGCCTCCCGATCGCGCGACCCGTCGAGCAGCGGCGCCACCCGCTCGAGGAACGCGCTCACGTCCGCGCCGGTGACCTGGAAGGTGCCGAGATCGGAGCGCAGGAGGACGCCCGCGTCCGTAGTCGTGATGCTGGCCGAGCGGCTGAGTCGAATGCTGGGCATGGTGCTCTCCGACGCTCCCGGTTCAGGCTCGCTGCGTCCCGGTCCGGCTCCCTGCCGGCGCGGGCTGACCGATGCAGACGAGGTAGATGGCGTCCTCCTCGGCCGGGAGCGACAGGAGGCGCCTGAGCTCCTCGTCGTAGAAGCCGCCGATCGCCACCGGGCCGAGGCCCATGGCCGTCGCGACGAGATAGAGGTTCTGGCCGAGGTGCCCCGCGTCGAGCCACAGGAAGCGATAGCCGCGCTGGCCGTACTTCCACATCGTGCGCATCGGGACTGCCGTGATGACGACCACGACGTTGGTGTTCATGATCATGCCCTGATCCAGGGTCAACCCCACGAGCGCCGTGTGCGCGAGGCCTTCCCGGCGGAGCTCGAGCTCGTGCGCGCGCGCGTCGTAGTGGTACAGGCCGTCCGGGAGCTCCTCCACGGCCTGCGTCGCCACGTAGATCTCGAGCGGGTACAGCCCGCCGGCCGAGGGCGTCGGGCGATCGTTGCTCCACTCCCCATCGATCTTTCGCATGCCGCGGACGCCGTAGCTCGCGTGGAGGAGCCGCCCGAGCGTCGCGAGGGGCATCGGCCGCAGGGCGAAGTCGCGGATCGACCGCCGTCGCTCCAGCACCGCGCCGAGCGGGGCGTCGATCGCGAAATCGCGCCCAGGCAGCGGCGTGCGCGCCGATCCCAGGTACGTGCGGAAGGGGAGCGGCCGGAGATCCGCGTCGAACGGGGGCTCCAGCGGCCGCGCCCTGACGTGGGCGGAATGGAGGTGATAGAGCCGCGCGACGTCCGCCTCTTTGCTCCTTGCCATGGTGTCCTCTCTCAGGCCATCGGGTGGGGGTCAGGGTTGATCCCGCGGGGGGCCATCGAGCGGAGGCGCGGGTTGCCGAGCCGCGCGAGCTCGTGGCCGAAGTGGATCTGCTGGAAGTCGGGCCCGAGGGCCCGGGCGACGCGGAAGGGGGTCGCCATCAGATCGGGCGAGGTCACATCGACGATCGCGATGCGCAGCCCCGCGGCCTGGACGCGCCGCGCGAGCTCGGGCAGCGAGATCTCCTCGGGCTCCTCGAGCTCGGCGGCGGTCACCGTGCCCCCCTCGCGGAGGAAGGCGAAGGCCTCGGCGCGTCGCCGGGGGACGTAGTAGGTGGCGTGATCCTCGAGCGTGCGCACGTCCTCCGGCCGCTCGGGGACGGCGAGCTCCTCGCCGGTCATCAGGCGGAAGACGTAATTGATGATCTGCCCCTGCTCGAGGACGGCTTTCCTGATCGCGGCGGCGGGGCTCAGGTGGGCGGAGATCGAGACCACCGCGCCGGGCCAGCGCTCTCCGTCGCCGTAGCCCACGCACATGACCACAGGGACCGCGATGCCCGCGTCGAGGAGGTACAGCTCGATCCGGGCGCCGCGCTCCTCGAGCTGCCGCGCGATCTCGTGCACCTCGGGGGCGACGGAGTCGTCGGGCAAGATCCGCCGCCCTGGCCGGCGAGCGAGCCACGAGATCATGAAGGCGTCGCGCTCGATGAGCTCGAGCGCGGCCCCCATCGACGCGCCCTCGAGCGTCGGGCCGGCGGCGAGCCCGTTCGAGGTCACCTGGCAGAAGTACGCGTCGGGCCCTGCGCAATAATTATAGTAGGTCGGGAGCGCCGGTACGTACACGGGCTCGCGGGTGTCCATCCACTGCCCGAGGACCCACTCGATCGGCGTGGCCGGATCGAGCCGCGTGAAGGGGAACCCGGGGTTCGCGTACTGCGCCTCGTCGTAGAGGCAGAGCCGCTCCGGAGCGATGAACTCGCCCTTCATCTCGGCGACCGAGCAGCGGAGCAGCCCCTGCTTGTTGAAGAGCCCGGAAGAGTAGCGCTCGATCGCCTCGCCGGTCGCCCCGATCAGAGCGTCGACGGCGGTGATGCCCTTTCCGGTGCCCACCTGAGGCTCATCACAGCAGTGCGCGTGCGCCGAGCCGTCGGTATAGTTGCTGAGGATCGCGGTGGCGATGATCGGCGTCTCCGGGGCGAGCGCCGGGCTCACCGCGCCCAGCCGGAGGTGCTGGACGATGCCCGCCCGTGCATCGACGATGCCGGCCAGGAGCCGGCGGAGCTCCGCCGGCTCACGCGCGTCGACGAGGAGCGCGCTCGAGCCCTTGCGCGCGCGCCCCGCGCGCAGGGCGTCGGCGGCGCCGCCGCAGACCGGGCACCAGGGCATCGGCAGGACGGCGTGGAGCGACGCCTCCAGGTCCACCAGGTTCTGCACCATGAAATGGCCGGCGAGCCGCGACGCGCCTCGCTTCACGAGCAGATCGATGGCCGCGAGCGCGACGGCGTGACCCAGGAGCGCCGGCGTCGGCGCGAGGTAGGTGCGCGCGCGGCGCCCTGGGCGTGCGGCGAGGAGCGACGCCTGGAGCGCGTGATCGGCCTCTGACCGGTCGCTGAGCGCGAGCCTCCGGAGACGGCAGCAGTCCCAGCACGCGGTCTCGCCCGGCACGACGGCAGGGCCGATCACCGCCTCGAGCCCCTCGAGGTGCGCGCTGAGCGAGCGGATGGACGCCGCGTGAGCGAAGCGCGCGACGCCCTGAAGGACGAGGAGATCATCGCCCGAGACGCACGTGAGGATGAGGTCCCAGCCGGTGTCCTCCTGGATGAGCTGGCGATCTGCGGCGACGCGCAGCGCCCCGGCCGTGACCGCGCAGCCGGGCGCGATCCGCGACAGCTCGAGGGCGAGCGAGAGCGCGCGGTCCTTCCCGAGATCCGCCTCGGCGAACGGGCCGAGGTCGTCCGCCGCCACTTCCCTGTCATCGAGGACGTGGAGCGCGCCGACGCCCGCGCACGCGAGCTCGGCGGCCGCGACGGCGCCCCACGGCTCGAGCCCGACCACGAGGACGCGCGATCGCGCGAGGCTATCGCGCTCCGCCGCCGGCGCGGGCTGGGCGGTCCCCTCGGGCGCTGAGGCGATCATTGATGCGCTGGGCAGTCGAATGGCCACGCGAGATCTCCAGGAAAGGGCAACGCGGCGGCGGATCGACCGGCGCCGCGCGGCACCTTCGGTAAAGAGGTTCAAACCTGGCGCCCAAGGAGCGGCGCCCCGACAAGCCAAAGAGAGGAAGAACTCGCAGGCGGCCTGCGGTCCTTCGCTCGAGCGTGGTGAGCCCAGGAAGACGGGAAGTTGCTTTTTTTGAACTCCAGCGCTCCTCGTCTTCCTCCGGCGCTCCATCGATCGGCCTCGCCGGCTTCAGGGCTAGGCGCAGCCACAGCGACAGCGACAGCGACAGCGACAGCGGCAACCGCAACCGCCGCCACAGCCGCCGCCACAGCCGCCGCCACAGCCGCCGCCGCAGCCGCCGCCACAGCCGCCGCCACAATGGCAGTAGAAGCTGGTCGGAGTCGCCGACTCCATTGCTTCCAGCCTGCTCGACAAAGCGTCGATGGCGTTGCGCAGCTCCTTCACCGACACATCCAGATCCTTCGGCGTCCCATTTCCGTTGTTCGAATCACTCATCGCAGAGCCTCCCACAGATAGGTGAGGCACGCAAAGGGGGTTCGTCAATCCTGTGGCTCATCGCCCGGCGACGGATGTCGCGCAGGTCCCTTGTCATCCAGGGCCATAGGCGCCGTGGACGGCGCGAGCGATCCGACCGCTTGCGGGCTGTTCGCGAGACCGCCTATCCCCGCGGTCCACGAACGGCGCTCTCCTAGAACGTCGATCACGTTGAACTCCCGCGAAAATAGATTCATGGGAAGAGGGACGCGAGGGCGCAAGGGACGCAAGGGGAAGAGAAGAATATAATTCCATCTCTGTCTCCTTGCGCCTCTTGCGCCTCTTGCGCCTCTTGCGCCTCTTGCGCCCTTGCGGTCTCTCCTCTTGCTGCATGCCGTGCTCTTCCTGCTTGCTCAAGCTCGCCTGTGACCGTGCGCGGCCATCCGCCCCGGCCGGAGAGCCGCCGGGCGCGTCGGGCACGTACCGCCGTGGCCGCGGCGCTCCGCGCGGCCCCAACGGCCCTGGATAATGCGGCACCCTGCGCGCCCGCATCCATCGAGTCATCAGAGCGACCTCCAAGAATTGCCTTTCTGCGCTCTCTCCGGTACCCGGGGCCGCCTCTTCTCGAGCGCTCTGCGCTCATCACCAAAGGAGTGTCATGCGTCGTACTTCTCTTGGGTTGGCGATAGGCGGCCTGTCTTCCTGTCTGCTTGCTTCGTCAACACGGCTCGCAGGCTGCGGCGCCGAGGAGCGCTACTCGCCGCAAGCACAGCGGCAGCGGCAGCGGCAGCGGCAACTGCAACCGCAGTAGAAGCTGGTCGGATTCGCAAACTCCATTGCTTCCAGCCTGCTCGACAAAGCGTCGATGGCGTTGCGCAGCTCCTTCATCGACACATCCAGATCCTTCCGCGTCCCATTTTCGTTGTTCGAATCACTCATCGCAGAGCCTCCCGCAGCTAGGTGTGGTACGCAAAGGGGGGGCGTCAATCCTGTGGCTCATCGCCCGGCGACGGACGTTGCGCAGGTCCCTTGTCATCCAGGTCGATAGGCGCCGTGGGCGGCGCGAGTGAGCCGACCGCTTGCGGGCTGTTTGCGAGACTGCCTATCTCTCGCGCTTCACGAATGGCGCTCTCCTAGAGCGTCGATCACGTTGAGCTCCCGCGAAAATAGATTCATGGGAAGAGGACCGCGAGGGCGCAAGGGACGCAAGGGGAAGAGAAGGATATAATTCCATCTCTGTTTCCTTGCGCCTCTTGCGCCTCTTGCGCCTTTGCGGCCTCTCCTCTTGCTGCATGCCGTGCTCTTCCTGCTTGCTCAAGCTCGCCTGTGACCTTGCGCGGCCATGCGCCCCGGCCGGAGAGCCGCCGGGCCCGTCGGGCACGTACCGCCGTGGCCGCGGCGCTCCGCGCGGCCCCAACGACCCTGGATAATGCGGCGCCCTGCGCGCCCGCATCCATCGAGTCATCAGAGCGGCCTCCAAGAATTGCCTTTCTGCGCTCTCTCCGGTACCTGGGTCCGCCTCTTCTCGAGCGCTCAGCGCTCATCACCAAAGGAGTGTCATGCGCCGTACTTCTCTTGGGTTGGCGATAGGTGGCCTGTCTTCCTGTCTGCTTGCTTCGTCAACATGGCTCGCAGGGTGCGGCGCCGAGGAGCGCTCCTCGCCGCAAGCCCTCGCCGAGGTGGGGTGTGCGGGCTGCACCGTGCTGAAGGGAGGCACGGTGTTCGACGGCTCGCGCGCGGCCAGGGCGACGGTGGTGATCGAAGGAGACAGGGTGAAACGGGTCGTCTTCGGCGAGCGCGACGCCGAGGTCGCGGGGGGCGAGGTCGTGGACGTCGCCGGGAAGACGGTGCTCCCCGGGCTGATCGACCTCCACGTGCACTCGCTCAGCGTCGCCGGGCCCTACGCTTATATCGACGGCGATCTCCACCTCGAGGACCATACGAAGGCGATGCTCCGGGCGGGCGTGACCTCGTACCTCGATCTCGGCTCCTCCCAGCGCGTCATCTTCGAGCAGCGAGCGCGCATCGACGCCGGAGAGGTCCTCGCGCCGCAGCTCTTCGCCGCCGGGCCGCTGCTCACGGCGACCGGAGGACACCCCTGCTACCACGGCGACCCTCCCGGCGATTTCTGCCTCTTCATCGACGCTCCCGGCGACGTCGCAGCGGCCTTCGAGGCGCTCCTCCCGAAGCGCCCCGACGTCATCAAAATCGTTCTCGAGTCGGGCGGATCGCGGACGCTGCCGCGCCTGTCGCGCCCGTCCGTGACCGCGATCGCCGAGGCCGCCGCGGCCGCGGGCGTCCCGGTCATCGCCCACGCAACGGAGGCCGTCGACATCGAGGACGCGCTCGACGCCGGCGTGACGCTCTTCGCGCACGTCCCGGACCAGGAACGGATCTCGCCCGAGCTCGCGCGGAGGATGGCCGCTGCCAGGGCCGTCGTCATCCCCACGCTCGTGGTGATGGACGGACTTTACCGCACGGCCAGCGGAGCGCTCACCGAGCTCGACGACCCCTCCCTCGCCGACGACGTGCCGGCCGACGTCATCGCCGCCCTGCGCGATCCGTCCCTCGTCGGGGAGCTCAGGACGGCGCGCTATCAGGAGCTCTCGAGGACATCGCGCGATCACGCGGCCGCGAACCTCTTCACCTGCTACGAGGCCGGGGTCACCATCGCCGCCGGCTCCGACGCCGGCAACCCGGCGGTCTTCCACGGGCTCGCCCTCCGCCGCGAGCTCGCGCTCCTCGTCGAGGCCGGGATGCCGCCGGCCGCGGCGCTCGCCGCCGCGACGCGCGCCGCCGCGGACGTGCTCGGCCGGCCCGATCTCGGCCGCCTCGAGGAGGGGGCGCTCGCGGACGTGCTCGTGGTCGACGGCGATCCGCTCGCCGACATCCGCGCGCTCGAGCGGGTGTCGCGCGTCTACAAATCGGGCGTCCTGCTCGATCGCGACGCGCTCGCGCTGCCCCGCAAGACGAGCCTCGCGCGCGAGCCCAGGACGGGCGGCGGCCCCGGCGAGACGTGCCTCGCCGCCTCGGAGTGCGCGCCCGCGCGGTCGTGCAGCTCGGCCCAGGTCTGCGCGGCGACCTGCATCGACGCCGCCGGCTGCGCGCCGGGGAGCGCGTGCCTCTTCGACGGCGGCTCCCCCACGGGGGGGTCGTGCGTCGAGGGCGACGGCTGCGACCTCTTCGCGCAGGATTGCGAGAACGGCGCCGCCTGCGTGTTCTGGGGCAACGGCGCGACGTCGTGCTGGTCAGCCGGCAAGGGCTCGGGCGGGCAGCCATGCGACGCGTCCTTCGCCTGCGCGCCCGGCAGCATGTGCGACTGGGCCTCGCGCGCGTGCCGCGATCTCTGCGACCCGCGCGGCGAGCGCGGCGAGGCGTGCCCGGGCGGCAAGCGGTGCGTCGATCGCGCCGCGATCGCGGGCCTCCCCGTGGGCGTCTGCGAGTAGGCCGGGGAGCCCCGCGGGGCGCGCGCGGCGCGCGCGACGGAGCCGCGCGCGCTCACCGCGACGCGAGCATCCAGGCGATCACGCTCCCCAGCGCGAAGAACAGGAGCCCCGCGCCGGCGAGCACGGCGCGCGAGGTCCGCCGCTCGATGAAGCTCGCCGCCGCCCGGAGGCTGGCCGGGGCGGCGATGGCGAGGCTCGTGTCCGGCGCGCTCATCCTCTGGATGGCGGCGTCGAGCGCCACGAGCACCGCGCGCGCGTGGGGGAAGCGGTGGTCCGGATCCTTGGCGAGCAGGCGCATCACGACCGCCTCGAGCGCGGGCGGGATGACGATGCCGGGGGTGCGCTCGGCGATCGGCTGCGGCGGCGTCGACCGGTGCTGGGCGAACAGCGCCGAGGGCTCCACCGCCGTGAAGGGGTGCTTGCCCGCGAGCATCTCGTAGAGGATGACGCCGAGCGCGTAGAGATCGGCCCGCCGGTCGACGGAGCGCATGCCGAGCGCCGCCTCGGGCGCCATGTACGCCACCGTGCCGAGCAGCACCCCGGCGTTCGTGAGCGAGCGGCGCGAGCCGTCGCCCGTCGTGAAGGAGAACTGCTCGATCGGGACCTTGGCGAGGCCGAAATCGATGAGCTGGACGCGCTCCTCCGGCCCGTCGAGGACCATGATGTTGAGCGGCTTCACGTCCCTGTGCACGATCCCGAAATCGTGCGCGGCGTTCAGGGCGGTCGCGATCTGGCGCGCGATGTTCGCCGCGCGCGGCGGGGGGATGGGGCCCTGGTCGATGAGCTTGCGCAGCGTGATGCCGCGGATGAATTCCATCACCATGAACCACGCGCCGTCGTCGAGCTGGTTGATCTCGTAGACCGCCGCGACGTTGGGGTGGAAGATGTGGCGGCCGGCGACGGCCTCGCGCTCGAAGCGCTCGATGAGCTCGGGCAGCTCCTCCGCGTCCGGGTGGAGCACCTTGACGGCCACGTCCTCGCCGGTCGCGAGCTTCGTGGCCCTGAAGACGGCGGCGATGCCGCCCATCGCGACGAGCTCCTCGAGGCGGTAGCGGTGGAGGAGCGTGCGCCCGATGAGCGCCATCGCCCGCTCGCGCGCCGCCGAGCTCGCCTGACCCCCCGCGAGGTACACCGAATCGCTCATGCGGCGGCGCCTCCCGGCCGAGCCCCCCGCGCGCCGGCAGCGCCGCGGCGCAGGGCGCGCGCAGCCGCCCGGCGCCCGCAAGGCGTCTGGCGGCGGAACAGCGCTTCCACCCTGGCTGACATCATACGCGCTCGCACCGGGCGTCCCGAGGGTAGCGCCCCTGCGGGCGCAGCGCCATCGTCACGGTTCGGCCTGGCGGCGGGACGCGCGCTTGCGCGGGCTCATGCGGCGCGGAGGCTGGAGCTCGCGGAGCGCGGGTGAGCCGCGGCGCCGAGCGCGCGTCGCGCGAGGTTGCGCTCGACGCGCTCGGCGCGGGCTGCCCGTCGATCGCCGCGCCCTCGCGGCTGTTCGCCCGGGATTCGACCGCTCCGCCGTGATGCCGAGTCGCCCGCCGCGCCGTCTCCCGCGCTCATGGCGCGGGCTCATCGCGACTCCGGCCGGACAGCGCGCGAGGAGCCCTCATGGCCTGTGGCCCGCGGCGGCGCGCGCGAGGAGAGACGCTGGTCGTGAGATGCGGAGTCGCGCCCGCGCCCCGTCGACGCGAGACCCCCACTCCGCGCGGGGCGGCGGCCGCCCGTCGCCGGCGGAGCGCGACCACCTCTCGGTAGATCCCGCGACCTCGCCGGGCCCCGTTCCGCGGGGATCCGCGCGCGGGGAGGAGGAGGAGAGGAGATGAGAGCGCGAGGGCAGGGCCACGGACGAGCCGGCTCTGGCGCGCGGGCTCGACCACGGCGGTCGCGCCACGAGCAGCCCACACCGGCGCCCGTCGTGCGTGGACGAACGCGGTGTGATCAACACGCCAAGTTCGCAGATGCGTTTTTTCGGTGGGCTCGTGTAGCCTCTATTCGTGGAGGTTTCCATGCACAGCACCATGCGTCGCACCGTTCTCCCCGCGCTCTTCTCCGGACTTGCCGTGGCAGCTTGCTCCGCTCCCGACGCGTCGAGCCTCTTCGCTACCGGCGGCTCCGGGCCGGGGGGCGTGACCTCCGCAGGCGGAGGCGACGGCGGCGCGCCGGGCGACGGGGGCGCCGGCGGCGAGGGCGGCGAGGGAGGCCGTGGCGAGGCGGGCGCGGGCGGAGGCACCGGGGGCGCGGGCGCGGGGCCCGTCATCGTCGACGAGCCGCCGGAGTGCGGCGACGTCTACGTCGACTGCGATGGGGACGAGCGGAACAGCTGTGAAGTCAACGTGACGAACGACGCGCTCCACTGCGGTACCTGCCCCGTCACGTGCAACGGCATCTGCCGGGACAGCGCCTGCGGCCGCCCGACCCGCCACGTCTCCGGCCAGCAGGATCCGCTCTACATCGCGGTCTCCCGCCGCACCCTGTTCTGGACCAACGGCGAGCAGGGCGTCGTCAGGCAGTATGTGATCGGCGACGAGGTCGCGAAGAACCTCGCCACCGGCCAGGTCCAGCCGGCGGACATCAAGGCCGACGACACCCACGTCTTCTGGGCCAACCAGGGCAATAGCGGCGAGCGGGACGGCCAGGTGATGAGGACGCGCATCGGCGGCGAGGAGGAGCCGGTCGCCATCGCCGCAGGGCAGGCCGCGCCCTTCGGCGTGGCGATCGACGACGAGTTCGTCTACTGGACGAACCGCGAGCGCGGCGGCTCCGTGGTCCGCGCGCGGAAGGACTCGAACGGCAATGGGCCGTTCGTCGTCATCTCGGAGGGCGAGGGGACGACCCACGCCCTCGCGGTCGACGCGACCCACGTCTACTGGACGATCCGCGACGACAGCGGCCGCGTGCTGTCCGCGCCCAAGGGCTCCACGGGCAACGTCCAGCCCAAGGAGCTGGCGGCCGATCAGGGCGAGGTGCGCGAGATCGCGGTCGACGCGACGCACGTGTACTGGACGACCAGCAGGACCGGCACGGTCATGCGCGTGGCCAAGACCGGCGGACGGCCCACGGCGATCGCCACCGGGCTGGGGAACCCGAGGGGCATCGCCGCCGACGCGACAGGCGTCTACTGGACCGACCCGACGTCGCCGAACATCATGAGGATGCTGCCGAACGGCATCATCGGGACCTTCGTCGCCGGGGAGCCTTCGCCCTACGGCATCGCCCTCGACGCGGAGCGCGCCTACTGGACCAACGGGCTCGGCACGGGCGGCACCCTCATGAGCGCTCCGAAATAGCGACCGCAGGCGGCGCGGGGGGATCCGCGCCCTCGCGGCCGAGGCGGCCCGCGGCCCACCAGGCGTCGACGCGTCGCCGCCCCGGCCCTCGTCGCGCGTGGAGGCGGGGGCGCGGCGTGCTACAAGCTCGCCCCGTGCTGCTCGAGACGTTTGCCGTCGGCCCGCTGGGGTGCAACTGCTCGATCGTGGTCGATCCGGCCAGCAAGGCCGCGGTGGTCGTCGACCCGGGGGGCGATTTCGACAAGATCCGCGCGCGCCTCGAGCAGGCCGGGGCGACGGTCGCGGCCATCGTGCACACGCACACCCATATCGATCACGTCGGCGCCACCGCGCCTCTCCAGCGCTGGTCGGGCGCCGCGGCGCGCATCCACGAGGCCGACCGCTTCCTCTACGACATGCTCCCGGTGCAGGCGGCGTTCCTCGGCATCGCGGCGCCGGAGCGCTGCGAGCTCGACGGCGACCTCGACGACGGCGCGGTCGTGAAGGCCGGCGGGCTCGATCTGCACGTGCTCCACACGCCGGGGCACACGCCCGGCAGCGTGTCGTTCCTGGCCCTGTCCGCGGCGGGCGCGGTGGCGTTCACGGGGGACACCCTGTTCCGGCACGGCATCGGCAGGACCGACCTGTGGGGCGGCGACTCGCAGGCGATCTTCCGATCCATCCGGAGCAAGCTGCTCACGCTCGACCCGTCGACCCGCGTGGTGACCGGACACGGGCCCTCCACGACCATCGGTGAGGAACGCGACAGAAACCCTTATCTGCGCGCGTGATCCGCCGCGCGTCGGCCGCGGCGTCGCGGCGTCGCGCCCCCGCGCGAACGCCGGGGCGCGGAGGCGGGAAAACGGGGAGAAAATTCCCGTCGATCTCTCCGCCTTCCAGCCTTGAACGCCCCGCGCGCCGGCGCCGCTTTCCGGCGAGAAAGTGCTTGCATCCCGCCAGGATTCTTCTGAAAAATGCCGCACGACGAGAGCGCGCGCCGCGCCCGCTGGAGCGGGGTCGACCGCCGTCCGTCACGGAAGTCGAGCACGATGAGCACCGATAGCGCGCCCGCCACGAAGGCCGATCTCGAGATCCTCCCCACGCAGCACCCCCTCGGCGACGCGGATCGCGCGCAGCGCATGCAGAACCCCGGCTTCGGGCGCGTGTTCACGGAGCACATGGTCGTGATCCCGTACGCGGCGGACAGGGGCGGCTGGCTGCGGGGGCAGCTCAAGCCGTACGCGCCGATCACGATGGATCCCGCGGCGATGGTGCTGCACTACGGTCAGGCGATCTTCGAGGGGTTCAAGGCCTACCGCCAGCCGGACGGGCGCATCAAGACGTTCCGGCCGGAGGCGAACGCGCACCGCTTCAACAGCTCTGCCCGGCGCCTGGCGATGCCGGAGATCCCGGTCCCGCTGTTCGTGGGCTCCGTCGACGCCCTGATCCGCCAGGATCGCGCGTGGGTGCCCGCGGCGGTGGGCGAGAGCCTGTATATCCGACCGTTGATGTTCGCGACCGAGGCGGCGCTCGGGGTGCGGTCGTCACGCGAGTACGATTTCCTGGTGATCGCGTCGCCCGCCGGCGCGTATTTCCCCCAGGGCGTGAAGCCGGTGACGGTCTGGATCTCGGAGGATTTCGTCAGGGCGGCGCCGGGCGGCACGGGCGCGGCCAAGTTCGCCGGCAACTACGCCGCGAGCCTGCTCGCGCAGATGAATGCGGCGGCGGAGGGCTGCGCGCAGGTGGTCTGGCTCGATGCGGTCCAGCGCCGGTATGTCGAGGAGATGGGGGGAATGAACATCTTCTTCGTCTACGAGGAGGGCGGCCGCACCGTGCTCGTGACGCCCGAGCTGACAGGCACGCTCCTCCCCGGCATCACCCGCGACAGCATCATCCAGCTCGCCCGCGATTTCGGCTATGGCGCGGAGGAGCGCAAGGTCACCTTCGAGGAGTGGCGCGCGGCGGTGCGCGAGGGCCGCATGACCGAGGCGTTCGCGTGCGGCACGGCCGCGGTCATCACGCCGATCGGCGCGGTGAAATCCCGCGAGGGGACCTTCGCCATCCACGACAACGAGACGGGGCCGGTGGCGGCGCGCTTCCGCGAGGCGCTGCTCAACATCCAGCACGGCGTCGCCCCCGACCGGTACGGCTGGATGCACGACGTGGTCTGACGAGGAGCCGCGCGCCGCTCGCGGTCCTCGCTCGACGCGCGGCGCGGGCCTCGTGAGCCGCGCGGCGCGCGGGCGCGCGGCGCCTACTCCGCAGCCTGCGATTTCTTCGATTTCGCCGTCAGACCGTATTCGTGCAGGCGGTACTGGATGGTGCGAATGCTGATGTCGAGCAGCTCGGCCGCGCGCGTCGTCGAGCCGTTCGTCGCCTCGAGCGTCGACAGGATGGCATAGCGCTCGATCTCCGCCATGGTGGCGCCCGGGATCCGCAGGGCGCCCTTGGCGACCGGCGCCGCGTCGATGGGGAGGTGCTCCGCGTCGATGCGCGTCTCGTCGCAGAGCACCACGGCACGCTCGATCGCGTTCTCGAGCTCGCGCACGTTCCCCGGCCACCGGTGCGCGACCAGCTTCGCCCGCGCCTCGTCGGTGAACCCCTCGATCTTGCGGTGGTTCTCCGCCGCGAATCGCCGGAGAAAGTGGTTCGCGAGGAGCAGCACGTCGGTGTCGCGGACGCGCAGCGGGGGCATGTCGATGTGGACGACGTTGAGCCGGTAGTAGAGGTCCTCCCGGAAGCGGCCCTCCTGCACGGCCGCCGCGAGATCGCGGTTCGTGGCCGCGATGAGGCGCACGTCGATCGACACGGTGTCGTTGCCGCCGACGCGCTCGAACGTCCTCTCCTGGAGCACCCGGAGCAGCTTCACCTGCGTCGAGGGCGCGATCTCGCCGACCTCGTCGAGGAAGAGCGTCCCGCCGTGCGCCTGCTCGAACCGCCCGATGCGCCGCTTGTCGGCGCCGGTGAAGGCGCCCCGCTCGTGGCCGAACAGCTCGCTCTCGAGCAGCGACTCCGCGAGCGCCGCGCAATGCAGCGTCACGAAGGGCGCCCTGGCGCGCGGGCCCTTCGCGTGGATGGCGCGCGCGAGCTCCCCCTTGCCCGTGCCGCTCTCGCCGGTGATGAGCACCGTCGCCCGCGCGCCCGCCACCTGCCGGGCCATCCGGTAGACCTTCTGCATCGCCGGGCTCGCCCCGATGAGCCCCTCGACGCCCTCGCCCTCGCGCTCGCGCAGCTGCCGGCGCAGGTTCTCCGCCTCGACGCGGAGCGCGCTCCGCTCGAGGGCGCGCTCGAGGGAGACGAGCAGCGCGTCGAAGTCGACCGGCTTCGTCAGGTAATCCTCGGCCCCGGCCCGCATCGCCTGGACCGCCGAGCTCACGTCGCCGAACGCGGTGACGACGATCACCGGCAGCGCCGGATCCTGCGCGCGGAGCTTCCCGAGCAGCGTCACCCCGTCCATCTTGGGCATCTTCAGATCGGTGACCACGACGTCCGGCGGCCGCTCCGCCGCGATCTCGAGCGCCGCGGCGCCGTCGGCCGCCGCGTCCACGACATAGCCCTCCTGTCGCAGGAGCTTCTCCAGCCCCGAGCGCGCGCTCGCCTCGTCGTCCACGACGAGCACCCGCGCGCCCTGTCTCTTCTCAGCGTTCATGTCGTCCCTTCCGCAGGCCGCCAGAGGATACCGCGCCTCTCGGGCGTCGCGATCCTCCTTCTGCGGCGGCGCGCCTCCGCCGACGACGGCGCGCCGGCGAGCGCCGCCCGGAGGCCGGGCGCGAGGCCGCGCCGTCGCCGTCGTCGACGGAGGCGCGCCGCGCGGTCTCGCGGAAGCGACGAGGCGCCGTCAGCGGCTCTCGGTCGCGTCGACGTTGTCGCGGATGCCCGCGCCGAGGTCGGAGAGCTCCGCGGCGAGCATCACGGTGAGATCGTCGGCCGTGACGATGCCGGTCACCTTGCCGTCGTGACGGACGATCGGCAGCCGCCGGACGCCGCGCTCGCGCATCAGGCGGAGCGCCGTCTCGATGCTGTCGGACTGCTGGAGCGTCGTGGGGTCGTACGTGACGATCTCGGACACCAGCGTCTTCTCGGGCTCGCGCGCGTCGGCCATCACCCGCATCACGAGATCGCGATCGGTGAGGATGCCGATGGCGCGCGCGCCCTGCGTGACGACGACGCAGCCCACGCGGAAGTCGCGCATCCGGCGCGCGACGTCGATTGCGGTCTCGGTGAGCTCGGCGCTCACGGCGCCATGTTCGAAGCGGCTGAGGCACATGCCCGGACCCGGTGCACGACGCGCGCCACGCCGGCCGCGCCCGGCGCTGCGTGCCCGGCGTCGCGCGGCCCCGGCCCGCGACCGCGCCGCGGGCCCGGATCCGCGGCATCCATGGCCGCGGGAGGCCGCGCTGCGGCCCGCCGCCGCGCGCGGCGGGTCGCAGCGGTTGCACGAGGGCGCAAGCCGTTCGCCGGGCCGGGCGCTCCCTGACGAAGGCGGGGCTCAGGCCGGGGTGGGGGAGGGGCGCGGCGCAGGGGCGCTCGGCTGCGCGCCGGCGGCGCGAGAGGACACCGCCTCCACGCTGGCGCGGAGCTCGGCGCTCAGGGCGGCGTAGTCGAGCGGCTTCGTGTGCACCACCGCCTCGGGCTCGAGCCCGCGCCCGAGCCGCGCCACGAGCTCGGGGTAGCCGGTGAGCACGAAGAGCGGGAGATCGGGCCGGAGCGACCGCGCGAAGCGCGCGACCGCGAGGCCGTCGGCGTGGGGCATGCGGAAGTCGGTCACCAGGACATCCGGGACCGGCGTCCGGGCGAGCCGCGCGAGCGCGAGGGCGCCGTCGGTGGCCAGCTCCACCCGGAAGCCGTCGTCTTCGAGCAGGCGCGCGAGCAGGCGCGCGGTGCGGACGTCGTCGTCCACGAGGAGGATCAGCGGCTCTTCGAGGCTGCGCGGTTCCACGCCGGGCGATCTACCAACTTGCGTGCCAGCGCCGTGGGGCGGCCCGCGCGCGCCGCGGCGGCGGGGAGCTCAGCCGGAGAGGCGGATCGGCAGCGTCACGCGAAACAGCGTCTTCCCCGGGCGGCTCTGGAACTCGATGGCCCCCTCGTGATCGGTGATGATGCGGTGGGCGATGGCCAGGCCGAGCCCGGTGCCGTTCGGCTTCGTCGAGTAGAACGGGTCGAAGATCGGCGCGTCCTCGCTCGCGATCCCGGCGCCGTCGTCCTCCACCTCGAGGACGGCGTGGCGCGGCTTCCGGCGCGCGCGGAGGGTGACGGCGCCGCCGCCGGCCGCGCCCACCGCCTCGAGCGCGTTGCGGAGGAGGTTCAGGAGGACCTGCTCCATCTTCGCGGGATCGAGGTCGAGCACGACGTCGGTCGAGGGCAGATCGACCTTCACCTCGGGGCGCGCGCCGCCGCCGTCCGAGGACACGGCGACGCGCGCCGCCCGCTCGCAGAGCGAGACGAGGGACGTCGGCTTCACGACCAGCGGCTTCGGCCGGGCGAAGTCGAGGAACTCGCTCACCAGCTCCGACAGGCGGCGGATCTCGTCGCGGACGACCTGGATCGCCTCCAGCGTGTCCGGATCCCTCATGCCGGCGCGCGCGAGCCCCCGCTCGAGGAAGGTCACGTGGAGCTGCGCGCCGTTGAGCGGGTTCCTGATCTCGTGCGCGAGGCCGGCCGCGAGCGTCCCGACCGCGGCGAGCTTCTCGCTCTGGCGCACGCGCGCGGCGAGCGCCTTCTCGTCGGTCGTGTCCTGCCCGATGGCGAACAGCGCCACCTCGTCGTCCGCCGAGGAGGGGGCGTACGCGAGCTGCCATCGCACGTCGCGGATCTTGCCGGAGCGCGTGCGGAGGCTGCTCTCCAGGAGATCGGCGCCGGGGCGGCGGCCCGCGGCGACGTCCTTCACGAGCGCGCCGTGATCGGCGCGGAGCTCCTCGGGGAGGAGCGCCTCGACGAACGGCGCGCCGAGGATGTCCTCGCGCGCGAACCCGGTGATCCGCTCGGCCTCCCGGTTGAAGAGCCGCACGACCGCCTGCGCGTCGAGGCCGACGACGAGGACGCGGGCGAGCTCGACGGCGCTCTTGTACCGGTGCTCGGTGCGCGCGAGCGTGCGGCCGACCTGCTCGCGGTCGAGGCGCTCGGCGCGCTGCGCGCGCGCGAGGAAGTCGTCCCGGTACGTCTCCAGCATGATGGCGAGCTCGAGATCGAGCACCTTGCTCACCGCGGATCGGACCGCGATCGCCTGCGCGAAGCGCGCGCCCTCGGCGATCTCGTCGAACGCGAGCCGGATGAGCGTCATCGCCGTGAACATGTACCGCTGCGGCAGGCCGACCCGGACGTGGATCCGCCCGATCTTCGCGGCCTCGTCGAAGTACGCCTCGTCGTAGGGCCCGGTGCAGATCCGCGTCATCCAGCGGACGAGCGATCGCTTGAGCCGCTCCACCTGATCTTCGCCGGTGAAGACGTCGTGCGCGCCCTCGTGCTCGCGGATGCGGTCGTAGAACTCGCCCGCGATGCGGGGGAAGTGCGGCGCCGCGTGCGCGTGAAACGCGGCCAGCCGGCCTGCGTCCTCCTCGTCGAAGCGAACGTATCGCTTGATCTCGTCGAAGAGCGTCTCTCGCGCGGGCACGGCGCCGGAGCCTACCATGAGCGCACGTTCGCGGAGGCGGACCACGATCTCGCGCGCTCCAGGATCGCCTCGAGCGCCGCCGCGTCCTCGCCGCCGCGCGCGACGATCTCCGGCGAGGGCGGCGCCTCGTACTCCGAGCCCGCGCCGGGGAGCGCGCCGATCTCGCCGGCGCCGGCCGCCCGGTAGAGCCCTTTCGGATCGCGCTCGCGGCAGACCTCGGGAGAGACATCCATGTAGACCTCGACGAGCCGCGGCGCGAGCGCGCGGGCGCGGTCGCGGTAGTCGCGGCGGTGCGCGGTCGCCGCCACGACCGCGATCGGCCCCTGCCGCGCGATCAGCGCCGCGAGCCGCGCGAGCGTCTCGTAGAAATCGTCGCGCTCCCGCGGCGTGTAGCCGGGCCGCGGGACGAGCGCGTCGCGCACCTCGTCGCCGTCGAGCAGGCAGCTCGCCAGGCCCTCGCCGAGCAGCGCGCGGTGCACCCGCGCGGCCAGGGTGGACTTGCCCGACGCGGGGAGCCCCGTGATCCAGACGACCCCGCCGCTCACGCGAACAGCCTCTCGGCGTCGTCCGGATCGAAGCGCGGGGCGTCGAGGGCGCGCTCCGCGAGGGTGAGCAGCGCCTCCCTCGCGCGCGGCGTGACCGCGGGGTACCAGCCGGGGTTGGCCAGCACGAGCGCGCGCCACGCGAGGAACGGCGCCGCCGCGTCGAGCACGCCCGCGGAGCCGCTCCCGCCGAGGTAGACCTCCCAGAACCGCCGCCACAGCGCGCCGAGGCCGCCCTGCCATGCGCCGGGCGCGTCCAGCGCGAAGAACACGTAGTTGATGGCGAGGCAGGTGACGTCATCCGCGGGATCGCCCTGGGACCCGCGGCTCGTGTCGAGCAGCGTGAGCCGCGACGCGTCGTCGAACACGATGTTGAAGGGGTGGAAGTCGCCGTGCGTGCGCGCGAGCCGGTGGTCCCGGCCGCGGAGCTTCCACCGCCACTCGACGCAGCGCCGCTCGATGGCCTGGAGGCGCGCGGGCGGCGCGCCGGGCACGCCGTCCGGATAGCCGTCGACGATGCCGAAGACGCCCTCGCCGTGGCCCACGAGATCGCGCACCGCGCGGCGGTAGCTGCCCGGCTGCGCGCCCTTCTCGCCGTGGAGCGCGACGAGGTACCTGGCGAGCGCCTCGGAGCGCGCGAGATCCTCCGGGCGCGCGCGGCGCTCCTTCGCGATCCGCCGCAGATCCGCGGCGTAGACGTCGCCCTCGGCGTACGTGGTCAGGAGGTAGAACTCGCCCGCGTCCCGCAGGGACAGGAAGCGCCCGTCGCGGGTCAGCGAGCCGACGTCCACGACCTCGACGTGCGCCGGGATCGACCCGAAGGTGTCGAAGGCGAGCAGCATGTCCGCCGCGCGATCCGCCCGCCGGTCGTGCCCGAACGCGTTCGCGGTCGACGTGTGCAGGACCAGCCGCTGCTTCGAGCCGTCGCGCCTCACCACGGTGATCCGGCGTGGGACGCCGTAGCCGGCGGCCTTCTCGGTCAGGTCGTGGCCCGGGCCGCCGTCCGGTCCCAGGGGGGTGATCTCCTCGACCCGCGCGTCCGGCAAGACCGCCTCGACGAGCTGGCGGACTGCGCGTGAGGGATCGGATTCGTGCGGGGCCGACGGGGCGTTCATGGTCTCCTCCGGCGTGTGGGCTGACGGTCCGCCGAGGTCGGCGGGGTCGTAATCGTCGTACGGCCTGCGTTGCGAGAGTCGGGCCATGTGCCTGACGAGCTCGGTCCCGCTGCGCCCGCGGCCGCGATCCGATCCGGGTTCGACCGGGGTCAGCAGCGGCGGCCGCGGACGGGCCGGGCGGCGGGGGAGCTCGCAGGAATTGCGTGCCCGCGCGAGGCGTGCGCGGCGCCGCACCCTCGGGGGCCGCTCAGCGCATCGGGAGATCGTCGGGGATCGGCCCGATGTGGTAGGGCCGCATCATCTCGTTGTCCTCGTGCTCGAGGATGTGGCAGTGCCACACGAACAGACCGGCGTTCGGGAATTTCACCCTGATCCGCGTGATCTCGCCGGGCAGCGCGCCGACCGTGTCCTTGTACCCCGTCTCCCACGCGGCCGGCGGGCGGGTCGGCGAGCCGTCGAACGGCTGGCGCTCGACGACCTGAAACTGAACGTCGTGGAGGTGGATCGGGTGCGCTTCTTCGGTGAAATTGTAGAGCTCCCAGATCTCCGTGGAGCCCACGGCCGGGGTCTCCGTGATGGGATGGTCCCAGTGGAGCGGCCTCGGCCTGTCGCCCGAGGGCTCGACGGTGCCCAGGAGCAGCCTGACCGCGCCGACGCCGGGCAGCATCTCCTCCGACAGCGATACGCGGCGTATCGCCTCCTCGTCTCCGAGGGGCTCGAACTCCGGCAGCACGAGCCGCTCAGGGGGCACGCTCGTGTCCCTGCTCGTCGCCCGCACGACCCGGAACTGCATCACCTGCCCGGTCGTCTCCGGATCGGCCACGGTCGACATGTCGCCGTGGAGCTCCGGTCCGACGTTGAGGAGGAGGACCTCTGTGCCAGCGGGGACGCGGCTGAAGTCGATGATGACGTCGTTGCGCTCGGCAGGCCCCATCAGGAGCGTCTGGAGCGGCACGGGAGCGGGCACGAACCCTCCATCGGAGCCTATCTGCCAGATCGGGTGCCCGTTGCTCAGCGTCAGGATGAGGAGCCGCTCATTGCTGCCGTTCAGGATCCGGAAGCGATAACGGCGCTGCTCGACCTCGAGGTAGGGCCACGTCCGGCCGTTGACGACGATGGTGTTCCCGTTGAACTCGGGGACCCAGATCGGCGCGACCGGGCCGTTCGGCACGTACACGTCCTCCGCGAGCTCGGGCGGGAGCCCGCGGCTGTCCGGGTAGAAGAGCGAGCCGTCGTCGTTGAACGAGCGATCCTGGATGACGAGCGGAACCTCGTACACCTTGGCGCCTGGACAGTCGTCTGGCCCCGGCGGAGGGCCAGGCAGCACGCCCTTCGGCAGGTCTTGAGGCCCGCCGCGGATGATGTAGAGCCCGGCGAGCCCGGCCTGGGTGTTGAGCCGGGTCAAGCCGAGCGAGTGATCGTGGTACCAGAGCGTGGTCGGCCGCTGGCGGTTGTAATACTGGAACACGGCCGCCCCTGGCTCCCACAGGCGCCCGAGCGGTGACGTCCGCTGGAAGTAATCGAAGAAGGTGCCGGTCTTCGCGTACCCGTCAGGGATGTTGCGTGCCGCCGGGAGGTACCAGGCTTCGGGGAACCCGTCGCTCTCCTGCTCCACCGGGGTGCTCCCGTGCAGGTGGGTCACGATCGGCACCGGGCCCCGGTAAGGCCCCGGCGGGCAATGGCCCCTCACGACGGACCGTCCGTCGCGGCCTTCCAGCCCGCCGGGCGGATTGGCCCAGTGCAGGGTCGGGTCGACGGCGAACAGGTGCGGGAGGAAGCGGCCGGTCCGGAGGTCCTTGAGCTCGTTGATCCACTTCACGCACACCGACCTCCGCCATCTGGCCTCGATGGTGTGACCGGGGTACGAGAACGACTCCGGATGATGGATGGAACCATATCCCCACACCGTCGTCGGGGGCAATCCGAGCTCCGGCGGCAACACGTGCTGCTCGAGCTGGCGAACGGCGATCTCGTAGTGATCGACGAGCGCGCTGTGGCCTCGGCGCCACGGCGCCTTGGGCATGACAGGCGGGATGAGCAGCGGGCGCGTGTACTTGGGGATGTCGGCGCCGCGCAGCGTCGGGGCCGAACCCGGGCGGAAGGTACATTCGCCCACGACGGCGCGCGCGATCCCCCCGCGGCGCAGCATCAGGAGCCCGCCTGTCGCGGCCATACCGTATTTCAGCAGGAGTCGTCGCTTCAGTGAAGACATGAAATCTCCTTGCGCCGCGATCGGCGGCGCGAGCGGATGATCATCATGACTGCGACGTGAGTCCGAGCCATCCAGGATTCCCCGTATTTGAGGTTCCTGCGCGATCACGAGCAGGTCCTGATTGGCCGGGTACACGCGCGATCGAGCGCCGTCCGTGCAGATCGAGTCCGTCTCGGCCGACGCCCGGTGCGCCAGGGAGCGCGGACGGCGCGGCTCGCGCCGTGGGTGGGGGCACCCGGCGAGCGATCCCGCGGCGGCGTAGCCGCTCGGCAGGCCGCGCGCTGGCAGGCTCAGCGCCTCGGGATGTCGGCGGGCATGGGCCCGATCTGATAAGGCCGCATCATCTCGTTGTCCTCGTGCTCGAGGATGTGGCAGTGCCACACGAACCGGCCAGGACTCTCGAATTTCATCTTGATGCGCGTGATCTCGAACGGCAGCGCAATGACGGTGTCCTTGAAGCCCTCCTCCCCGGCCTCGGGCGGGCGCGGAGCGCCGTCGAACGGCTGGCGATCGACGATCGCGAAGTGGAGCTCGTGGACGTGGATCGGGTGCGCGTCCACGGTGAAATTGTATATCTCCCACACCTCGGTCGAGCCCAGGGCCGGGTTCTCGGTCACGGCGTCGTGCCAGAAGAGCGGCCTGGGCGTGCTGGAGCGTGGAGGAGGCTCCAGCACGCCCAGCGCGGCCACCCTCAGGCCGGCGTCGGGCTGGAGCGCGGAGCTCAGGTCGTTCAGGGACACCTGCCGCACGACCGCCACGTCTCCGAGCGGCGTGAGCCGCGGCAGCTCGAGCCGGTGAGGGGGCGTGCTCGCGTCCGTGCCGCTCGCAGGCACGACGCGGAATTGCATCACCTGCCCTGTCGTCGTCGCATCGGCCGGGGTCTGCGGGCCGCCGGTGAAGGGCGCGTCCGGACCGAGGTTGAGGAGGACGATCTCGGCGCCCGCGCGTACCCCGCTGAAATCCACGATCACGTCCGCGCGCTCGGCCGGGGCGAGCAGGAGAGCCTCGCGCTCCACGGGGGAGGGGAGAAATCCGCCGTCCGAGCCGATCTGCCAGAGCGGGAGACCGTTATCCATCTTCAGGATCAAGAACCGCGAGGCGCTGCCGTTCAGGATGCGGAATCGGTACCGCCGCTGCTCGACCTCGAGGTAGGGCCACGCTCGGCCGTTGACGACCATGACGTCGCCGAAGAACTCCGGGACCCAGATGGGCGGAATATCGCCCTTCGGGATGTACGTCGCGTCGAGCGGCGGGGAGAGCCCGCGGGAGGCTGGATAGAAGAGCGACCCGTCGTCGTTGAACGAGCGGTCCTGGATCAGGAGCGGGATCTCGTACACGCCCGCTCCCGCACGGTCTCCTGGTCGCGGAGCTGGTCCGGGGAGGACGTCCTCGGGGAGGTCGTCAGGCCCGCCGCGCAGCAGGTAGAAGCCGGCCGGCCCCGCGTAGAGGTTGAGGCGGGTGATGCCGAGCGAGTGGTCATGATACCAGAGCGTCGTCGCCCGCTGGTCGTTCGGGTACTCGAACACGGCGGCGCCCGGCTCCCACAGGCCTCCGAGCGGCGAGGTGCGTTTGTAGTAGTCGTAGAAGGTGCCGGTCGCCGCGTACCCCTCGGGGATGTCGGTCGCCGCCGGGAGGTACCAGGCTTCGGGATAACCGTCGCTCTCCTGCGCCACCCCGTCGGTTCCGTGCAGGTGCGTGACGAACGGCACCGGGCCCCGGTACGGCCCCGGCGGGCAGTCGCCTGGGAACGTCGGCCGCGAATCGCGACCCTGCGCCCCGCCGGGCGGGTTGGCCCAGTGCAGGGTGGGGTCGACGGGGAGCAGGTGAGGGAGGAAGCGGCCCGTCGCGGGGTCCTTGAGATCGTTGATCCACTTCACGCGCACCGGCCTTCGCCACCTCGCCTCGATGGTGAACGCCGGGTAGCTGAACGTCTCCGGGTGATGGACGGAGCCGTAGCTCCACACCGTCGTCGGCGGCAGGCCCAGCTCGGGCGGCAGGACGTGCTGCTCGATCTGCCGGACGGCGATCTCGTAGCCATCGAGGCCTGCGCTGCCCGCGCTGAGCCCCGTCGCCTGGGGCATGACTTGCGGGATGAGCAGCGGGCGCGTGTACCTGGAGATCGCGGCGCCGGAGAGGGTCGGGGCCGAACCCGGGACGGCCGGACACCTGTCCACGGCGGCCCTCACCGCGCCCACCTGGCCGGAGCGCATCGAGCCCGTCGCAGCGGACCGTGCGTCGGGAGCCGTCGTCGCTTCATGGAGGACATCGCAACTCCTTGCCTCGCGCGGCGCTGCGGGGGCGCAGCATCATGACCAGCGCACGGAGCCGGTCCACCCGGGAAGCTCCGGATTCGCGGGCGTGCATGACCATGATGAGGATTCCGGCGTTGCCAGACCCTCAGCGCGACGGCCCTGATTGTGTCCTGGGAGGGAGCGCGGCGGCCCACCGCGGGGGCGGGGGCGGGGGCGGGGGCGACGGCCGGGCCGTGCGGCCCGGCCGGAGGGGGCCTACTTGGCGGCGCCCGACGGCCACTGGTCCTTCGGGATGTCCTTGTAGACGTCCTCGACCTTGTGGAACCCGTCGGCGATGACCGTGGAGGCGAGGTTGCTCTTGTCCACGGCGATCGGCGCGATGAGCACGCTCGGGACGTCCTTCTTCCCGTTGTTGACCGTCTGCGTCTTCTCGCCGAGCTGCTCCTTCTTCGCCATCTTGATGGCGAGCTCGGCGGCCTTCTCGGCGAGGGACTTGATCGGCTTGTAGACGGTCATGCTCTGGGTGCCGGCCGCGATCCGCTGGCAGGCGGCGAGCTCGGCGTCCTGCCCCGAGACGACGACCTTGCCGGCGAGCTTCTGCTCGCCGAGCGCCTGGACCGCCGCGCCCGCGAGCCCGTCGTTCGAGGCCACGACCGCCGTGACGTTGTTGTTGTTCTTGGTGAGGGCGTTCTCGGTGATCTTGAGCGCCTCGACCGGCTGCCAGTCCTTGGCCCACTGGTCCGCCACGACCTTGATGTCGCCCTTGTCGATGAGCGGCTTCAGGATGTTCATCTGCCCTTCGCGGAAGAGCTTCGCGTTGTTGTCGGTCGGGGAGCCGCCGATGAGGAGGTAGTTCCCCTTCGGGGCCGGCTTCACGAGCGCCTCGGCCTGGAGCTCGCCCACGCGGACGTTGTCGAAGGACACGTAGAGGTCGACGTCGGAGTCGAGGATCAGCCGGTCGTAGGCCATGACCGGCACGCCCTGCTTGTGCGCCGACTCGACGATGGTGGCGGTCGTCTTGGCGTTGTGGGGCACGACCACGAGCACGTCGACGCCCTGCGTGAGCAGGTTCTCCGCCTGGGAGTTCTGCAGGGCGTCGTCGCTGTTCGCGGACTGCACGAGCACCTGCGCCCCGAGCTGCTCGGCCTTCGCCTTGAACAGGTCGCGGTCGCGCTGCCACCGCTCTTCCTTGAGGGTATCCATCGAGAAGCCGATCGTGATCTTCTTCTTGTCCGTACCCTTGGCGTCCGCGGTCTTTGCGGCTTTGTCCTCGGTCTTGCCCGCGTTCGTCTCGCCCTCGGAGGCCGGCTTCGAGCAGCCGGTCGAGAACGCGAGCGAGATCATGGCCATGAGAAAGGTGGAGCGACGAATCAAGGTGACCTCCGAGTCAGATGAGGGATAGGGGCCCGTGCTCGGGCCGGTGGCTACTCGATTGTGTTGATGTTGTCCGCGTAGCTCATGATGATGTTGAGCGTTTCCGTGTCGTCGTCGTACACCGAGTACCACCCCTGGAGCTCATGGGGCGGATCGCCGATGTAATCGTTGCCGAGGAGCCAGTAGTCGTTGCCGTCGTCCGACGGCCTCCCGGTGCCGGCCCAGGCCCAGAAGTTCACGCCCGCGAGCTCCGGGTTGTTGACGACGGCGTCGAAGATGGTCGAGTAGTACTCGTTCCGCTTCTTGACCGTCGACGCGACGGGCTCGGACTTGTCGTCCCGCGCGAGCCCGAACTCCTCGACGACGATCGGCTTGTTCAGCGCCTTCGCGTGCTCGATCTGCAGATCGATGTAACCGTTGCTCTTGGTGATGGCCGCCGCTAGCGACCTGTCGGCGGTGCTGTCGGCCGGCAGCGACGGGTCGTACCACTCCCAGTTCTCCGGCCAGACGTGGAAGGTGAGGTAATCGATGCCGGGCACGTCGTGGAAGTCCCGGTAGTCGCTGTTGGCGTAGTCGCCCCAGTTGTACGAGAGGTCGCCCTCCGAGCCGATGGAGACGAGGTGGTTCTCGTCGATGTCCTTGATGAACTTCGCGTTCCGCTCGACCCAGAGCTTGAAGAGCGCGCCCCAGCCCTTGAAGGAGCGCGGCTCGTTCCCGAGCTGCCACGCCATGATCCCCGGGTGGTCCTTGAGCTTCTCGATGACGACCTTGGCCCGGCTGAAGTAGAACTCCTGTGCCTTCTTGTTGCAAAAGAACAGGCTGGAGAGATCCATCTGGTCGGGCCAGGGGTTCGTGCTCGGGTCGAGCGTGCCCGAGTGGGGGATCGCCCACTCGTTGATGGCCACGGCCTGGCAGTCCTCGCCGGTGCCCTCGCGGAACCGGATCGAGCCGTTGAACGGCACGTCGTGGCCGGCCGCGAGCAGGGGGGCGTTCGTCTCGGGGTGGGTCAGGCCGACCTGGTACGCGCCGAAGTCCTCCCCGCAGGAGGTGCCCGGCTCCTCGTGGGCCCACTTCATGTACTGGGGCATCCCGCCGGACCAGTGCCAGAAGTCGTTCAGGGTCATGACCGCCTTCATGCCGCGGCTGTGGATCTCGTCGAGCACGGTCGCCAGGTGGTCCGCGAACTCCTCGAGCTTCGGGTCGGCGCACGGCTCGTCCGACGACGCAGGGAAGATCCGCTGCGGGCCGTACTGCTGATCGTTCTGCTGCGACGCGGGGATGTCGCCTTCGCTGAGCGCCATGATGCGGAGGTTCTGAACGCCGTGGGCATCGAGGATGTCGAGCTCCGTGCGCAGGCGCTCGAGGGAGATGAAGGGAGCCGACCAGAAGTTCGTGCCCATGTACTTGTACGGTTTCCCGTCGAGCGTGAGCATACTACCTTCCGCGCGGACGTAGCACTTTTCCGGCTGCTCGGCGCAGTCGAGCGCCCCGGCGCCCCCGGTTCCGTCCCCGCCGCCGCCGGTGGCGTCGCTGCCGCCGCCGCCGGTCGCGTTGTTGCCGCCGCCCCCGGCGTCGCCCCCGCCGGTGGCGTCGCCGCCGCCGCCCCCGCCGCCCCCGGTGCCGGAGCCCACGGGGTCGGTCGTGTCGGACGTGCACGCGGCGATGGAGAGCAAGCCCAAAGCGAGCAACAAGGTCTTCTTCATGGTCGGGTGTTCCTTACCTGGTTCGAGTGTCGTTCCTCAAGCGCGGCTGAGCGCTGCCGCCGCAAGCACACGGCCGCTCGCGGCGGCGTGCCGGGCTGGCGCGCCGTCGTCGTGGTGATCGTGTTCCCGTGACCACAGCGAGCTCCCCGGGGCCCGCGCCGATGCAAATCTCCGCTCAGGGTGTCGTCGTCGCACCGGCGCGGTTCGTGGCAGACCACTTAATCGGTTCAGCGTCAACAGCGAAGTCGCGCCGAGCGGCGCCGCACCGGCGCGGGTGCGGCGCTCGGGACGGGCGGTGGGGCCCGGCGGGCGCGAGGAATGCGCCGGAGAATCGCGGAAGGGCGCGCCGGCCGAGGTCGGCCGGTGAGGTGCGCCACCGGGCGTGGCGGGGGTGTTCAGGCTAGAATGGCCGGGCGTGAGCCGAGCCGGTGGGCGCTCGGCTCCGCGGAGGGCCGGGGGCATGTCACCGAGCTTGATCCTGTTTGCGGTGCCGGCTTTTTTCGCGCTCATCGGCGTCGAGCTCTGGCTTTGCCGCCGCCGCGGGCGGCGCGACTACCGCTTCTCGGACGCGCTCGCCAACCTCTCGTGCGGCGTCGGCCAGCAGGCGCTCGTCTCCGTCGTGAGCGGCGGGGTCCTCGTCCATCTCTTCCTCTTCGAGCGCGCCGCGCTCGTGCGGCTGCCTCCGGGCGCGGCGTCGAGCTGGTTGGCCTGCTTCGTCGCGGTCGACTTCTGCTATTACTGGGCGCACCGCGCGAGCCACCGGGTGAACTTCCTGTGGGCGGCGCACGCGGTCCACCACCAGAGCGAGGACTACAACCTCTCGGTCGCGCTGCGCCAGAGCTGGGTCCAGCGGGCGTTCTTCTGGCCTTTCTTCTGGCCGCTCGCCTTCCTCGGCTTCCCGCCCGCGATGGTCGTCACGACGTATACGCTGAATATCCTCTATCAGTTCTGGATCCACACGCAGCTCGTCGGCCGCCTCGGTCCGCTGGAGTGGGTGCTGAACACGCCGTCTCATCACCGGGTGCACCACGGCGTCGATCCCGAGTATCTCGACAGGAACCACGGCGGCGTGCTCATCGTGTGGGATCGGCTGTTCGGCACGTTCCGCGCGGAGGAGGCGCCGCCGCGGTACGGCGTGGTCCAGCCGCTCGCGAGCTTCAGCGCGCTGCGCGCGAACGTCGACCCGTGGCGGAAGCTCGCGCGCATGGCGGCGGCGGAGCCGCGCCTCTCCGGCAAGCTGCTCGTCTGGCTCCGGCCGCCGGACTTCCGCTCCGCGGCGGCCCCGCCCGAGGGGGGCCCGCTGCGCACCGATCCGGGCTACGTCCTTCACGACGTCGAGCGCTCCCCTCTGGTGCGCGCGCTGGCGGCGGCGCTGTTCCTCTCGGCGCTGCTCGGCGCGATCGCGTTCCTTTACGCGGCGCCGGGCCTCGCCCGAGGCTCGCTGTGGGCGGGGGCGGCCGCCATCGTCGGCGCGCTCGCCGCGGTCGGAGCGCTGCTCGACGGGCCGAGCTCGCCGGAGGCGCGGGGCGCGCCGGCGGCCGCGAGCTCGCCGAAGGGGCTGCCGATCGCGCCGGGCTGACGGCGGCCCTGTCCTGCTGGCTCGCGCGTGCTGCCGAACCCTTCCATGGGCGTCTTCCCGCTGGTACGGCCGCGCGCGTCAGCGCGCGGAATGGAAGCGTCGCAACAGCTGGCGAACCTCTTCCGCGAGGCTCTGGACAGGGCCTTCCACGGGCAGTCCCGGAACGACATCGCGGATCGGCAGGCCTCGCACCGGAGGATCCGGAACGCCCCACTCGGCGAGCCAGCCGACCAGTTGTGCCGAGGAGCTCGCGTACACGATGCGGCCGAGCCGGACCCAGCCGTGGGCCGCGGCGCACATGGGACAGTGTTCGGTCGAGGTGTAGACCGTCGCTGCGGCTCGCTCGTCGGGGGCGAGGTTCGCAGCCGCCCAGCGCGCCAGCGCGAGCTCCGGATGGCAGGTCGGATCGCCGCCGCCCACGCGGTTGTGATCCTCGGCGAGGACCGTCCCGTCCGCCGCGACCAGCACGGAGCCGAACGGTTCGTTGCCGGTCTCCAGCGCCAGCGCCGCGAGCTCGACGCAGCGGTGCAGGTGTCTCATCTCGAGTTGGTTCGGCATGGTCGCCTCCTTGGGGGCACGGGAGCACTGCTTCGTTCGCGCTGGAGCGGCCCTCGCAAGAAAGGGACCGCTCCAGAGCCATCGGTGCATGCGTGCTCGGCCCGCTGCCGCGGGACCGCCGAGACCCTTACCATGGGCAGCCGAGCAAGCTCTTGGCAACTGCGCGCCGTCTTTACTGCGCCAGACGAACGAGCTTCACGCTGTCCACGGTGACGGCCGCGGTCCCTGCGTTGCCGACGTTGAAGTCGAGGAGCGCTGCGGAATCCTGCGGGATGTTCGGGAGCTCGAACGAGTAGATGACCCATGCGGGGCCCGCCGCCGCGGTCACGCGACCGTAGCTCGCCCAGTTGTTGTCGCTGTTGCCGTTGCGTCCCAGGTTCACCACGAACGTGCGCACGTCGTCCGCCTTGGCGCGGAATGTCAGCAGGTAGCGCCCCGCCTGCGGCAAGTTGACCGTGGTGCGAGCCTGGATGTGCCACATGTCGGAGCCGGGCTGCTGCACGTTGATGCGCATCTGGCGGCCGGTGAAGTCCGCCCATGCCGAGGCGCCGTTCCAGCTGAGGACCTGCCAGCCGCTGCTGCTCTGGCTCCCCGCGAGCGCGGTGTTGGTCACATTATCGAAAGAGCAGTTGCTGACGAGATTGAGAGGATCTCGGCAAGCGTCGATCAGGCTGACCTTCTCGTGGACCACGCCGCCCAGAAGGCCCGAGAACGCGCGCCAGCCGAGCGACAGGTCATCGCCCACGAGGCCGATGGGATCGATGCCGCCGTACCCGGAGTTGGAGCTGTTGACGCTCTTGTAGAAGTCGCGGATCAGGCCGGTCTCGTAGGCCCACTGCCCCGACGCGGCGTCGCGCTTGTAGAGCGAGAGGCCCTCGTCTCCACCGCCGACCGTGCTGGCCAGCGTGTCGCCGTCGAGCGCCAGGTGCACGTGAGGGTAGGCCGTCGCCAGCGATTGGCTCGCCGTGATCGTGCCGTCGGCCGCCACCCGGTAAAACGAGAGGTGCTGCTGCGGCATCACGTCGTTGACGAGGAACGTCGCGCCGGACGTGACAGCCAAGTTCCCGGAGGCCATGGCGAGGCTTCGCCCGAAGGCGCCGCTCGAGAAATAGCCGCTCGCGAGGGCCACGGCGTTCCAGGTGACGTCGCTGGCATTCCTGCGGAAGATGCGGACCGAGCCGAGCTCGACCCCGGCCTCGCCGCCGTCGGACCACGGCGATCCGACCGCGACGAGGTCGCCGTCGACCGCGACCGCGGCGCCGGTGAAGCGCTCGTCCGGCTCGTTGAGGAAGTGCTCGAGGACCCACGTGTCGTTCGAGGAGTTGTAGCGGTAGATCTCGAGCACGCTGTGTCGCTTGTAGCCGATCACGAGGTAATCGTCGGAGAGGGCGAGCGCGATGTCCTTGAAGCTGCTCAGCGCGGGGTAGCTGAGCGGGATGCGGGTGAGGGCGTGGCTGATGTTCTGGCCGTTCTCGCGCACCGCGCCGTTGCAGTTCCGCTGACCGCCGACCAGGGGGCACTCCGCCCATGAGCCGTTGCTCTTCCGGGCGATGAACACGGAGTTCGCCTGCGGAGAGGTGGAAGAGTTCGTGCCTCGGGTCGCGAACGCGAGGAAGCGGCTCGAGATCGCGAGCTGGCTCCCGGCCTGGAGGTTGAACTGGGCGACGCCCGGGAACTGGTAAACGCGCTCGGGCGTGGCGTTCGTCCCGTTCATCAAATAGACGGCGCCCTGCATCGTGCTGGGGAACGTGGGCTCCGGCTCCCCGCTGATCTTCACGTGCTCTTGGAGCGCGCCCACCAGCGTGTAGGTCCCTGCCCGTGCCAGGGTCGTCCCGGCTTCGGGGTACGCGGTGTTGCCGTGCGGCGTGGGCTTACCCACGACCACGCCTGCCGACGCCTGAGCGGCGACCAGACCGACACAACCGGCGAGCACCCCAGCGAGACTTCTGACCTTGATCTTCCTGGAAACCAAACTCATGAACCAACCTTCTTCTTTGAAACGAGGAAAGCGCCGGCTCAGGCTCGCGCACACGGGAAGCGTGCATCGCGGCGCCAAGCTGCGTCGATCCTCTCCGTCACTACATCCGTGAATCGCCGCGTCGCACCGACGCGGGGAGAAGTCGCTTGCGCCGACCTCGCGCGCCGCAGGCCGCCTCCGTGGGTGAAAGACGGCCGCGCGCGCCGCGGATCGGGCTTAGAAGGCGCCGACTTCGCCGAGCAGCGCCCCGTTCTCGAGCAGGTACACATGGCCTCGAGGGGCCGACTCGCCCGCCTCCCAGCGCGATTCGACGGAGAGGTCGAAGGCGCCGCCGCACCCCGTGCAGCCGTCCCCCGATCCTCCGCCGGCGTACACGTCCGGGAACGGGTTCTCGTCGAAGACGAACGACAGGCGAAGGTGCGCGGCCCCGTCGTCGCCCCGATAGAGCGCCCCGCGCTGCTCGTGGTGGAGGAGGCCGTCGGCGCTCGATAGATGCCCGAGCACGAGGATCTGCAGATACCCGTCGCCACACTCGCCGCTGCGGTCGATGTACGCCACGGTCGGTGAGCTCTCGGTGTCGGCGACGAGCGACCAGCTCACGGCGCTCATCATCCCGGTGGCCCATGCCACGTCGAAGCTCCCGGCCCGGCCTGTCGCGTCGAGGGCCTCCTGGCCGCTCACGCCGAGGGGCGTCGGGTCGGTGAGGCCATGCTCCACGGCCGGACCAGCCGTCAGCGGCAGGGAGTCACAGGGATCGGAGCCGACCTCCCCCGTCTGTCCCCCGGCGTGCGAGCACCCCATGAGCAGCCCCGCCGAGAGCCAGCAAGCGAGTCGTACGTTCATCGAAGTCTCCGCCCCCATTTGGCGCAGCGACCGAGCCAGCGCAAGCGCCTCGTAGCGCAGCCACGCATTATTCTATCGCTCCGATGTGCTACCATCGATGCATATATGCGATACAAGATGCCGCAATACGATGAAATCGCAAAGGATTTCTGCCGGGCGCTCCGCGGCCGGCGCTCGCAGCGGCAGCTGAGCGTCCGGCTCGGGTACGGCACGAACGTCGCCTTCGGCTGGGAGTCCGGGCGGCGCTTTCCCACGCTCCCCACCCTGCTGCGCGTCGCGGCCTACAACGGCGTTGACGTCCATCGCGAGCTCTCGGGCTTCGTGCGCCAGGAGTCGGCCTTCGGCGCCGACGTCGCCGTCTCCGACCCGGCCCTGACGGCCGCCTTCTTTCAGGCCATCAAGGGAGCGCTGAGCAACGCGGAGATCGGCGCCCGTATCGGGCGCAGCGCGTCCCAGGTGTCGCGCTTCATCGCGGGCACGTCCCAGCCCCGGCTCCCCGATGTGCTGGCCCTCGTCGACGCGACCACCGAGCGGCTCCTCGACTTCCTCGCCCTCTTCGTGCATCCGGGGCAGTTGCCCTCGGTGGCGCGCGACTTCCGCGTGCTCGAGGAGCGCCGCCGGATAGCGACGGAGCTACCCTGGTCTCACGCCGTCCTGCGCGTCCTCGAGCTCGCGAGCTACGCGGCCCTCCCCCGGCATGACGACGCCTGGGTCGCCGCTCGCCTCGGGCTCCCGGACGACGAGGTGCGTGCGTGCCGCGAAGCCCTGTCGCGGGCAGGCCTGATCCGGTGGCGCGAAGGGCGGTACGCCACCACGGCCGAGACGGTCGACATGACCCGCGGCGCCGCCGAACCCAGACAACGATTGAAATCGCACTGGCTCGACGTCGCCGCGCGCCGGCAGCGTCGCGGCGATCCGGGGCTGTATTCCTACAACCTCGTCAGCGTCGCGCGCCGTGACCTCGAGCGGCTACGGGCCTTGCACGTGAGGTATTTTCACGAGCTTCGTCAGATCGTGTCGGATTCGCGCGAGCCCGATTGCGTCGCGCTGGTGGCGATGCAGCTCTTCGAGCTGGGCGCGTGAGGCGAGGACGGGGGGAGCGCGCAGGTCACAGCTTCGAGGCGGCGTGGTCCCAGTTCACCAGGTTCCACCACGCCTCGACGTACTTCGGCCGGGCGTTGCGGTAGTCGATGTAATACGCGTGCTCCCACACGTCGCACGTGAGCAGCGGCGTCTTGCCCTCCGTGAGCGGGTTCCCGGCGTTGCCCGTCTGCACGATCTCCAGCTTGCCGGAGCTGTTCTTCACCAGCCAAGCCCAGCCCGAGCCGAACTGACCGACGGCCGCGGCGCTGAACTTCTCCTTGAACGACGACACGCTTCCGAACGCCGCCTCGATCGCCGCGCGGAGGGCGGCGGGGGGCTCACCGCCGCCCTGCGGCTTCATGCTGTGCCAGTAGAACGTGTGGTTCCACACCTGAGCTGCCTGGTTGAAGACCGCGCCGGACGTCGTGCGGACGAGATCCTCGAGGCTCTTGCCCGCGAGCGCCGGGTCCGCTGCCACGAGCTCGTTCAGCTTCGTGACGTAGGCGTTGTGGTGCTTGCCGTGGTGGAAATCGAGCGTCTCGGCCGAGATGTGGGGGACCAGTGCGTCTCTGGAGTAGGGGAGCTCGGGAAGGGTAAAGGCCATGGTTCTGTTCCTCGTGTTGCGTGTCGACGGCTAGCGCTCGTCGCAGCCCGTTGTGAGTAGCTCGGCGAAGACCTCCGGGTGGCGCTCCCGCCACGGATCGAACGCCCGCGCTTCGCGGCCAAGCGGCCGCTCCACGTCGCCGGGTCCGGCGACAATGTAGCAGCTCCGGCGGGGGCGCGTGGCGCCTTGCCAACACGTTGGCAGCTTTCCATCCATTTGGAGAGGCGGCCCCCCGGCTAGCGGGCAAGCGAGTAGCGGTGCTCGGCAGGCCTCCGCGTCCGGCGGATCACACGAGGCCGGAGAGCGGGCCGGAATCGCGCTTTCGGTTCCCGATGCTGCTCGTCTCCAGGCCCATGAGCTGGGCGATCGAGACCAGGAGCTTGGCGTGGTCCTCCCCGTCGTAGTCGAGGTAACGCCCGGTCTTCAGCGCCCCGCCCGCCCCTCCCGCCATCACGAAAGGAACACGCTCCATGCGGTGGGCCGTGCTGCCGAGCTCCCGACCCACCACGACGAGCGTGTTGTCGAGCAGCGTGCCGTCGCCCTCGCGCACGGCGTCGAGCCTCCCGAGCAGGTACGCGATCTGCTCCGAGTACCAGGCGTCGATCTCCTGGAGCTCCCGGCGTCGATCCTGCCCGTCGTGGGACATCGTGTGGTGATCGCTTGTGTGTCCGAGCCACGAGTGCAGGATATGGCTGAAGGCGTAGCTGAGCTGCAGGCTCATGACGCGCGTGATGTCGCAGGAGAACGCGGCCACCGCGATGTCCATCATGTTCCTGATCTCCGCCGGATACTCCGAGCCGCGGCCGCTGGTCTGCTCCGGCGCCTCCGGGACCGTGCAGCTCAGCGCCGGATCGGCAGGCTCCGCCGTCTGGTTCAGCCTGCGCTCCATGGCCAGCAGCCCCTCGAGGTGCGCGTCGAGCTTGTGGTAGTCCTCCTTGCCCACCCGCCTGCGGATCCTTGTGAGATCGTCCTTGAGCAGGTCGACGATCGCCTTGCGCTCGGTCCGCTCCTGCTCCGCCCCCTGATCGCTCGTGGGCGCCCCGCCGGTCGACGTCACCCCGGCGAACAGCCGCTGGAACGCGGCCCTGGGGCTCGTCTCGGGGTGAATCGGAGAGTTCTCGCCGGCGTAGATCATCCGGTTCAGGCTGTTTGGATTCAAGCACTGGACCCCGAGCTCGACGGTGCGGTACGGCGTCTCCTGCACGGGGTCGTCCGGAGCGCGCTCGTACGGCATGCCGCTGCCGTGGGCGCGGGCGATGATCTGGTCGATCGACGCGCCGCTCCCCCAGCCCGTGCGGTTTCCGTTGCCGCCGTCGAAGTTCGCTCCGGAGGACGGACCGTTCAGCGTCGATGCCGTCCAGAGCCCCGCCATGCCGAAGGCGTGGGCCTCGCCGGCCCCGCCGGCCGTCATCTTGAGCCCCCACGGGATCACCAGCTTCGACTTCCAGGGATCGAGCGGCGCGTGAATGGCGTGGAGCGAGAAGCTGCGCTCCGAGCCCTGCGGCCTCCAGTCGACCACGTTGTTCCAGTCCCGCGCCGGCGCGCCGTCGGGCTGGAAGATGAGCAGGAGACGCTTGGGACGCCCCTTCTCCTGCCCGGAGGCGTTCATCAGCGGAAGCAGCGATCCCATCGCCGCCGCCCCGGCGCCGAGGCCGAGGGCCTGAAGCATGCGGCGGCGTGAAGCTCCGATTTGCGTTCGACGGTTCATGACGGTCACTCCTCGCTGGCGGTGAGCCGCACGTGGCGGAAGGCGTCGCTCAGCGCCACCTGAGACAACAGGGTCCGAATGTTCGCGCCCGACGCCTTGAACTCCTCGTGGATGCGCTGGATCGAGCAAGCGTCATCCGTGCTCTCGATCCGGCCCAGGGCGAAGCGAAACCACTGGTTCGCGACGCAGTCGGCGACCTCCGAGCTCCCCGCGAGCTTCTTCGCGAGCTCCACGCCGCCGTAGTACGGACCCGCGAGGTCCTCGCGTGCGCTCGTGATCTCGCCAGCCGCGTTCACCTCGCCGAGGCCGTCCGTCGCGCGGTACTTGCCGATGGCGTCGTAATGCTCGAAGCCGAGGCCGATCGGATCGATGAACTGATGGCAGCCCGCGCAGCCCGGGTCCGCCACGTGCTGGGCGAAGCGCTCGCGCGTGGAGGTCACGTCGTCCACCGGCGGGGGGACGTTGTTGACGTTCGCCGGCGGTGGGCTGAGCGGCTGGCACATGAGGTTCTCACGGACGACGATCCCGCGGTGGATGGGGGAGGTCTGGTTGTGGTGAGACCAGCGCGCGAGGAACGCCGCCTGCGTCAGGATCCCGGCGCGGCGGCTCGGATCGAGCGACACCTGGTCTCCCGGCGTGAACCCGTCCGGCGGCTCGATCTCGTACAGGTCGAACAGGGGGCCCTCCGGGAACGTGTAGTCCGCGCTGAGCAGCGTGCGGAGCAGGCCGTCGCCCTGCCGCACGACGTGGTCCGTGAAGCGGGCGCTCTCGTTCAGCATGGCGTTCGCCATCTCCTCGCTGTACGCCGGGAACAGCTCGGGGGCCTTCTGCGCCTTGGGCAGCTCCGAGAGCCCGAGCCACTGCTGGTGGAACAGCGCGATCGTGGCGCCTGCCCTCGGGTCCTGCAGCATGCGGTCGACCTGTCTTTCGAGCACGTCGCGCGCGAGCAGGCGGCCGTCGGCGGCGAGATCGACAAGCTCGGCGTCGGGGATCGAGTTCCACAAGAAGAACGAGAGCCGCGAGGCGAGGCCGTAGCCATCCATCGGCTCTGGGGTCGCGGAGGGGACGCCGGACTCGCCGACATCGGCGTGGTACAGGAACGACGGCGACTGCAGCAGTCCCTCGATCACCAGGCGAAAGCCGCGCGACTCCCCGCCCGATCGCCGGCCCAGCGCGTACAGCGAAACGAGCCCCTGGATCTCGTCCGCTTCGAGCGGGCGGCGGTACGCGCGCTGCCCGAGCCGCTCGACGAGCTCGGTCGCGCACGAGGTCCCGTCGTCGTCCGCAAGGCTGCACGGCGCGATCAGGTCCATGCGCCCCTCGGCCTCCGACGCCACCCGCGCCGCGAGCTCCGCCGCCTGCTGGACGAGGAGATCCGTGATCGGAGCGATGGCGTTGCTGTGAAACGGCCCCATGCGCTCGTCCGGCGCCAGCGCGTCGGCGGGGCGCCCCTCGACGCCGAGCAGATCGCGAATGGCGTTGTTCAGCTGTTCCCGCGTGAGTCGGCGGAGCCTGGTCAACCCCACGTGAAGAACACCGTTGTTCGCCTCGCAGGCGGCGTCGATCGCGGAGGGGTCGTTCGGGAGCGTCGGGAGCTCGGACTCCTGGACGCCGTCCTCGCCACCAATCCGTCCCATACACCCAGGAAGCAACATTGCACCGCATAGGCTCGCGATCCCGGCCCATGGTGTCTGCCTCGGTCGGCTTACCCCTAAGTTCATATCGACTCCTCGTGCGGCGTAAGACATTGATGCGAAGCGCAAGCCCGCGCTGGCCATCACGACGTGTGGTCGGAGGCGACGTCGGGTGACCGCGGCTCGCCGCGCGGTCGTTGCGAAAAGGAAGTTTAGATGAACCGGTTAACATGATCAAATACATTTGCGCGCCTGGCGATTGAAGAGCCCGCGAGCGCTGGCGAGCGGCATGGCTCCGGAAGCGAGTCCACGTAAAACCCGGTTCAAGAGCGCAGAAGCTCAAAAGTAAATACATGAAACTTTGCTCTCCTCGCGCCTTTGCGCCTTTGAAGGGCGCAAAAACGCAGGGGTAAATACATAGAACTTTGTTCTTCTCGCACCTTTGCGCCTTTGCGCCGAGCGCTCTCTCCGGATCCCTCGGACTCCAGGCGGGCGGGGCCAGCGGCCGGCGGCGCGCTCCGGGGGAATCCGCCCGGAGCGCCGTCGTCGCCGCCCGTTCGCCGCCCGTCCCGTGGCATGCTGTCTCCCACGGGCCGCCCCATGCGCTTCGTCACGTACGCTCCGCCTCCGCCCCTCGGCCGCTTCGTCGGCCGGCTCTGGTACTACGCCGCCCCCGAGCTCCCCGACCTGCTCGAGCGCGTGCTCCCCAGCGGCGCGATGAGCCTCCTCATCAACCTCGCCGAGGACGAGCTGCGCTGGTACGACGCCGCCGCCCCCGCCCGCTGCCACCGCCTCTCCGGCATCGCCGTCTGCGGCGCCCACGCCGAGCACTTCGCGATCGACACGGCCGAGCAGCGCGCGATCGTGGGCGCCGAGCTCACCCCGGGCGGCGCCCTCCCGTTCTTCGGTCCGGCCACGGAGGAGCTCAGCGGCACCCACGTCTCGCTCGACGCGCTCTGGGGCCGCGAGGCCGCCCTCGTCCGCGAGCGCGTCCTCGAGGCGAGGACCCCCGACGACAAGCTCCGCGCGCTCGAGGCCGCGCTCGCCGCGCGGCTCGTCCGACCGCGCGGCTCGTCCGACCGCGCGGGCGACCCCGCGGTCGACTTCGCGCTCGCCGCGTTCGCCGACCCCTCCCGCGCGTACACCGTGGCCGACGTCACCGGGCAGCTCGGGATGACCTCGAAGCGCTTCATCCGCACCTTCACCGAGCAGGTCGGCCTCACCCCCAAGCGCTACTGCCGCGTGCAGCGCTTCCAGCAGGCGATCTCGGCGATCGAGCGCGGCGAGCGCGTCTCGTGGGCGGGCGTCGCCGCCGCGTGCGGCTACTACGACCAGGCGCACTTCATCCACGACTTCCGCGCGTTCGCCGGCCTCACCCCGACCGAGTACGTCGCGCGGCGGCGCGAGCGGAACCACGTCCCGCTCGACGGCTGAGCGATCGCCCGCGGCTCGGCCGGCGTCGCCGGCCGACCCCGCCGGCACGTTTTTACAATACCCGGTCCGGCCGCGCGGACATCCTCCGCCCATGACCACGCGACCTCACCCCATCGCCCCGCCCCCGTACCACACCGTCGTGCCGCACCTCGTCGTGGCCGGCGCCTCGGACGCCATCGCGTTCTACAAGAAGGCGTTCGGCGCGACCGAGAAGCTGCGCCTCGCCGAACCGAAGCTGGGCGGCGCCATCGTCTGCGCCGAGCTCGTCATCGGCGACTCCGTGATCACCGTCGCGGATGAAGCCCCCCAGTGGAACGCCCGCGGCCCGAAGGCGCTCGGCGGCTCGCCCATCGTCATCACGCTGAACGTCGAGGACCCCGACGCCGTCGCCGCGCGCGCCGTCGCGGCAGGGGCCAAGATCATCTATCCCATCGACGACCAGTTCTACGGCCGGCGCGAGGGCAGGATCGAGGACCCGTTCGGGTATCAGTGGAAGCTGTCGGCCGTCATCGAGGACGTCTCCGTCGAGGAGATGCAGGTGCGCATGGCGAGATGATGGGAAGGGAAGGGCCCGAGCGGCGCCTGAGCCGCGCGCCGCCCGCCCGCGTCGCTCCGCCGCCGTCGCGCCGGGGCGCCGCCCGCGTCCGCGCGGGCCGCGGCGCGCACCGCGGCCCCGAGGCTCACCGGGCCCGCGGCCTGCGGGCGCGGGGCGAGGGCGCGACGGCGCTCGCCGGCTGCAGCTCCTGCAGCTCGAGCGCCGCGGGGCCGCACGTCATGCGGCCCACGAACCTCGTGGATCTCGGCGCCCGCGACGACTCCGGCAGCGCTGAAGGCTCGGACCAGTCGCAGGACACGAGCTCGCCCCCCGGGTCCGCGGGCGTGAGCGAGTCCGCCATCGAGTGGACCGAGCGCTTCATCTCGGTGAGTCGCGCCAGCTGGAGGACGATCGCCACCAGCCGATCCGGATGGAACGGCTTGAGCAGGACGTGGTGATAAGCCGCCTCCTTCGAGCGCGCGTACTCCTCGGCCCCGGTGATCAAGAGACAGCTCGTGTACACGGGCATCATCGAGACCTTCCGGAGGAGCTCGTCACCCCTCATCCCGGGCATGAGCAGATCCGAACAGACCAGGTGAAACTCCCTCGTTTCGAGCAGTGCGAGCGCGTGCTCCGCCGACGTACACTCCACGACGTCGACCTCCGTGGACAGGACCGCTGAGATGGTGCTCAGCATCTGCTCGTCGTCCTCGACCACGAGGACGCAGTACCTTCGCCGGCACGATGAGCTGACGGCGCCTCTGTGTTGACCCTGCGAAGAGGTGCGATGGGCTCTTACGGTCGATGACACGGTGGCTGCCTCCTGCGACGATCGCGGGTCCGCGCCCCGTGCCGCGTTGCCGCGGAGGTGCGCGAGCGCGCTTGCGTGTGTTCGAGCGGCCTGCCCGGCGCCCCCCGCGCCGACGGCCTCTTCCTTGGAAGCTACACGACCACGTTTGTCGGAGTCAACACCGCAACACGACCTCTCGACGGGTCAAAAGCAGATCTCGAGATCCGTTCGACCTGCGTAAATTGGCATCTTTTCAGGTAGCCCGGACGTCGAGGGTGTGACGTGAACGAACCGGAACATCGCTGCTGCGGGCGCGATGCATGATAATTAACAAATGTGCGATGTTCGAAGCTTCACATTGGCGCATGATGGTTAACATGGGTGTGATGTTCGAATCTTCACACTGGCGCGCGCCGGGGCCCCCGCCGAGCCTGCCAGTCGCGCGCTGCGGGAGGCCCCGCCGAGCCTGCCAGTCGCGCTGTCTCCGCGCGTCGCGCGGGCGGCCTCGTTCCTGCTCGGCGCCGCGGCGATCTCCGACCTCATCAATATCCGCCATGCGCGCGTCGCGAGCGCCGGAGGCAGATCGCGCGGGCGATTTTGCGACAGCTGTGACCAAGTGCCCCATCGCGGCCCCCGGCTGTCGTGGACAGGGCAGGCACCCGCGTGGAGCGCCTCTTGCACACAGCCCGGGCACTGGAGGTCAAGGTGGCACTTGATTTGTTGAACGAGCCGGGAACACCGCTCGACAAACAGCAGTTCGATTGGCGGGAGCTGGTCAGCATCCCGTCCAGCAAGCTGAACGATGACGCGTTCACCCGCGTCCGGATCATCTTGATGAACGGCATCGAGTCGGAGGCCGTGCGCTTCTCGCACGCCTGCGCTCGCATGAACGGCGCGCTCCAGCAGGAGCTCGCCCGCATCCGCCGGGTCGAGCATCACCAGCAGACGATGGTGAACTGGCTCCTCCCGGGGGACCTGTCGGTGCTCGAGACCACCATCGGGTTCGAGCAGGTGGCCATCGAGGTCACCGCGTCGGTGGCGATGAACGAGCCCGACGAGTACCTGGCCCAGGTCTATCGGTTCGGGATGCTCGAGGACTTCGACCACCTGTACCGCTACGCGGCGCTGATGGACCGGGTGCACGGCAAGGACGCGAACAACATCCTGCAGTGCTACACGGACATCTGCCCCGGCAGGCCCACGAGCGTCGAGCACCGTCACCCCGACGACGACCTGCGGGCCCCCTACGATCGGAGGACCGCGGCGCCGCTCTCCAAGCTGCACGCGCTCACGATCATGGCGTCCGAGCACCAGACGCACGACTACTACATGAACGTCGGCCCGACGTTCGCCGACCCCATGGCCCGGCAGCTCTACGCGGAGATCGCCTCCATCGAGGAGCAGCACGTCACGCAGTACGAGTCGATCATCGATCCCAGCGAGAGCTGGCTCGAGAAGTGGCTGCTGCACGAGGCGACCGAGGTCTACAACTACTACAGCTGTGCGAAGTCCGAGTCGAACCCCCGGATCAAGGCCGTCTGGGAGCGGTTCGTCGACTACGAGCTCGGGCAGCTGCACCACGTGCGCCGCCTCTTCGAGCAGATCGAGGGCAGGGACTCGGCGGAGCTCCTGCCGGCCAAGCTGCCCGATCCCATCGAGTTCCGGAGCCACCGCGAGTTCGTGCGCCGCGTCCTCCAGGGCGAGGTGCACCTGCGCGCCGTCGGCAAGAACATCGTGGATCCCATGCAGATCCCGGAGTCCCCGCAGACGCTCGCCTACCGCGAGCGGATCAACATGAGCGGATCGCCGTCCGAGGCGGTGGCCGCGGGGTACGTGTGGGTCCCCGGGACGGAGCTCGCCGTGCAGGCGGTCCACGGCAAGGAAGCGAACGGCAACGGGGCCAGGGTGTACCGAGTGAGGTCAGCATGAAGACCGAGACGACCGCGGGGATGAACCGCACCGGGATGGACATGTCTCCGATGGACTCGAAGGAGGTCGTCGTCGGGGCGAGGATCATGCCGCCGAGCAGCGTTGGCGACGACTCGGCCATCGCCAACGTCGTCGCGCACTACGCGCGGCGGGAGGAGCGGGTCGGCACCATGCCTCCTCCCGGCACGCTCAAGGGCGCCGTGAAGTCGGCCCTCCAGGCGCTGAAGGGCGAGGCGCCGCTCGTCCTGCTCGACAAGCTGGGCGAGCGCCTCGCCTTCGAGCGGGCGGGGAGCCGGCTATGGAAGGGGGTGCTCGCGAAGTTCGACGCGCTCGGGTCGTTCGAGGGCGGGCCGACGCGCGCGGAGATCGAGCAGATCTACAGGGACGAGGCCGAGCACTTCCTCCTGGTCGCCTCCGTGATCCGGATGCTGGGCGCCGATCCCACGGCCGAGACGCCGCTGGCCGACATCCTCGGGGTCGCCTCGTGCGGCCTCATCAAGGTCGTCACGGATCCGAGGACCAACCTGGCCGACGCGCTGGAGGCGATGTTGATCGCCGAGCTCACGGACAACGACGCGTGGGACGTGCTCATCGACATGTGCCAGGGCCTGAGCGACCAGGAGGTCCTGTCGCGGTTCCAGGCGGCGCGCGCCGCCGAGGCGCGGCACCTCACGATGGTGCGCTCCTGGGTCAAGGCGTCGGTGCTCGCCCGGGCCCAGGGGGACAACGCGCTGAGCGGCAGGACGGCGAGCTGAGCCGCGCCGCGAGGGCAGACGCCTGACGAAGGCCCGCGCGCGGCGGCCCTGCGAGCGACGCACCGGCTCGACCAGGGCGCGTCCGATCCGCTAGGATGGCCCACGCCGGCCCGCGATCGGGCCGCGCGCGACGCCGCTCCGGGGGTGCCCTTCATGCTCGAACAGCTTCGTTTGCAGCTCGGCGGTCGACACGAGGAGCCCAAGGTGGCTCCCGAGGTGAGGGACGTCGTGGTCCTCGTCCCCGGATTCCTCGGCTTCGACCACTTCGGCGGCTTCTTCTACTTCGCCGACCGCGTCTGCGGCGCGCTGCGCGGCGCGCTCGAGGTGAAGCTCGGCCGCCCCGGCCTCGTCCCGGTGATCCCTGTCACGTCGCGGCCCACGGCGTCCCTCGCCGAGTGCCAGGCTTCGCTGATCGTCTTTCTCAAAAAGGTCGTCCAGCAGTTCCCGAGCGCCAATCTCCACCTGGTCGGCCACAGCACCGGCGGCGTGCACGCCCAGCTGCTCACCAGCGCCCGGCCTCAGGGCAAGGACCGCTGGGACGAGGAGGACCTCGATCCGGTGAGCGGGTGGCGTCCGAGGATCCGGTCGGTCGTCTCCCTGTGCGCGCCGCACTGGGGGACGTACCTCGCCCACTCCGATCTGGCGCGGCTGGTCGGCTCCGGCGTCCAGCCGGGGTCGGTGACGGCCATTCCGCCGCTCTTCAACCTGCTTCGCCTGACGGTGGTCGAATCGGCGCTCTCGGCGTTCGATCTCACCTTCGCGACGGTGACGGAGCTGTGGGGGTTCTTCCTCGACGTGGGCAACAACCGGAAGCTCATCGACGCCCTCACGCCGGAGAGCATGGCCGAGGTGCGGGACAGGGACAAAAGCGCCGGGCCGCGGCATCCGGCCCGCCTGCGGAGCTTCGTGACCGTGGCGAACGCGAGCGACGACTCCGATCCTTTCTTCGTCGACCTCCACAAGCGGGCCGCGAACACGGCGTCCGGCGCGCCGAGCCGGATCGCGGCCGAGGCCATCGGGCGCCTCGAGGACGAGCTGCGGCTGCACGCGCAGGGGGGGCCGCCGCGGCCGTGCCGCGTCATCAAGTTCCCGGACAGCCCCGCTGGGCCCATCTCCCCGTCGAGCAACGATGGTGTCGTCAACACCGCCCATCAGCTCGTGGATCCGGGGTCGCCGGAGGAGCTCGCGGCGATCGTGGTCGCCGATCACGCCGACGTCATCGGGCACTACGACCGCTGGGAGCTGCGCGCCGCGCTCCCGGGGCAGGAGGTCCGCTGGTCGCGGTTCAAGCGGGGTCTCTTCCGCAGCGGCTCGCGGTTCCGGGACGAGCAGTTCTTCGAGCTGTACGCGGCCATCGCCGACGAGCTCCTCCCTGCGATGACGGCGGGCGCCGCGCGCTCGAGCGCGTCTCCGGCGGACCGCGCGGACCGCGCGCGGCCGGCCGCGCCGAGCGCCCCGCCGCCGGCGGAGGGCTGAGCGCTCGGCCTCCATGACGCCCCGTCGTCCTGCACGAGAGCGCAAAGCAACGCCTACGCCTCGACGAGAGCCGCCACCGCGGAGGCACACGTCGGAACCGCGCGCAACGCGCGCAACGCGCGTCGCCGGGAGCGCACGATCTTCGCCGCCAGCGGGGCACGTGAAATAGGGGCGACAAGCCGGTGTGCTGCGTCGTGACGAGCAGGTGCACGCGGGCAGCGGCGGGCGGATCTCGACCCGCTGCGTGGCGACGTCACCCCGTCAAGGCACCGTGAGCACCACCTTGCCCCGCACCTTCCCGCCCTCGCACTCCGCGAACGCCTCCGCGGCGCGCTCCAGCGGAAACGTCTCCACCACGACCTTGACCCCGCCCTGGATCAGCCGCTCCAGCTCGGCGTAATCCTCGCGCTTGTCGCGCATGTTGGCGAGGACGACCTGCTTGCCCCCGAAGATCCCGCCGAGCGCGGACCGGAGCATCGCGTCCGGGCCGGGCAGCGTGGTGGCATAGACGCCGTTCGCAGCGAGCGCCGGCGCCGCCCTGGAGAAGCCGACCTGGCCGAAGGCGTCGAAGAAGACATCCCAGGTCCGGCCGGGCGCCGTGACGTCCACCTTGCCGTAGTCGAGCACCTCGTCGGCGCCCAGCGACTGCGCCAGAGCGGCATTCCTGGCGCTGCAGACGGCGATCACCCTCGCGCCCTTGGCCTTCGCGATCTGCAAGGCGAGGTGCCCGACGCCGCCGGTGGCGCCGTTCACGAGCACCGTCTTGCCGGCGAGATCGCCGCACTTGCGCAGGCCGGCGAGCGCCGTCAGGGCGGCGACGGGGAGCGCGGCGCCTTGCTCGAACGTCCAGCCATCGGGCAGCTTGTGCGTGTCCTTGGCCCGCGCGACGACGCGCTCCGCGTGCGCGCCCGGCTTGCCGAGCATGGTGAGCACGACGCCAAACACCCTGTCGCCGGGGGCAAAGCCGCTGGCGCCGGGCCCTGTCGTCCGCACGACGCCCGAGAAGTCCGCGCCGAGCGGCTTCGGCAGGCCTCGGCCGGTGAGGAATCGCATCATCCCGCTCCTGAGCTTCCAGTCCACCGGGTTGATGGAGGATGCCTTGACGTCCACCAGCACGTCGCCCCTGCCGGGCTTCGGCTCCGGGAGATCACCGTAGGTCATGACCTCGGGGCCGCCAATTCCCGTGATGTAGAATGCCTTCATCGTCGCTCCTCTGCTTCTCCGGCCCACCGCGGTCTTTGCGAGTACACGGCGCACGATGCGGCTGCGCGTGTCAAGCCCGGGCGCCGCCGTCGCGCCGGCCCCGGCGCCTGCCACCGCGCCGCCCTCGCGGCGCCGCCGTCCCGCCGCGCGGTCCGAGCCCGCGCGCTCTCTCGCTCCCCACCCGCGGCCCGCGTGCGGCTAGACTCCGCGCAATGTTCTGGTTCGATGCCGTCCTGCTCGGGGTCCTCGAGGGCCTGACCGAGTTCCTCCCCGTCTCGTCCACCGGTCATCTCATCCTGCTCGGCGCGTGGCTCGGCCACGAGAGCGAGGCGGCGAAGACGCTCGACATCGTGATCCAGCTCGGCGCGGTGCTCGCCGTCGTCGTCTACTTCCGCGAGCGGCTCGCCGTCACCGTGCGCGGCATCTTCCGCCGCGATCCGGACAGCCTCCGCCTCGCGCTCGCCCTCGCGTTCGCCTTCTTCCCGGCCGCCCTCGTCGGCCTGCTCTTCCACAAGGCCATCAAGGCGTACCTCTTCGGCCCCGGGCCCGTCGCGGTCGCGCTCATCGCCGGCGGCTTCCTGATGATCGGCGTCGAGTCCGCCCGCCGGCGCCGGCCGGACCAGGGCGCGCCCCGGGTCGAGGACGTGACGCTGCAGCGCGCGCTCGCGATCGGCGTCGCCCAGTGCTTCTCGCTCTGGCCCGGCGCGTCGCGCTCGATGACCACCATCGTCGGAGGGCAGCTCTCCGGCCTCAGCACCGCCGCCGCCGCCGAGTTCTCGTTCCTCCTCGCCATCCCGACGCTCGGCGCCGCGACCGTCTTCGACCTCGCCAAGAACGGCGGCGCCCTCCTCGACGCGCCCGGCGGCGCCGCCGCGCTCGCCGTCGGCCTCGCCGTCTCGTTCGTGGTCGCCCTCCTCGTGATCGCGGTCTTCCTGCGGTACCTCAAGCGCTACGGCCTCGCGCCGTTCGGCTGGTACCGCATCGCGCTCGGCGCCATCGTCCTGTGGCTCTGGGTCGCGAGCCGCCCCGCCACGGCCGCGCCGGCCGACGCCGGCGCCGCGGCCGAGCCCGCGCCGCGCGGGGACGTCGCGGCCTCGGCGGGCGCCCTCGCCCGCGCCGGCGATCACCCGAGCCGCCCGTAGGCGTACAGCCAGCGGGCCGTCGTCGCCCCCCGGTTGCGGACGGTGTGCACCACGCCGGCCGGGATCTCGATCTCCTCGCCGATGCGGGGCACGAGCTTCCTGCCCGCGAGCGTGAGCTCGAGCTCGCCTTCGAGGACCATCAAGAGCTCGTCGTCCTCGTGAACGAAGTCCTCCCACACGCGGCCGGGCGGGTCGGTCCAGAGCCCGCCGTGGAAGCCGCGGGCGCGCCAGCGCTTCAACACCTCATCGCGCGTCGCCGTGTTCATGCGCGCTATTTTGCCCGACGCGCCGGAGATGTTGCCCGCTTCTTCGACGTCGGATCTTTGTCGGGACGGACGGCGGTGGAGCGCCCTGGTGGAGCGCCCTGCCTGGTGGAGCGCCCTGCCTGGTGGAGCGCCCTGCTGGTGGAGCGCCCTGGTGGAGGAGCGACGGCGCCTGCGAGCTCGTCGGCGCCCTGGCCCACGCGCCGGGGCGGCTGGACGCGCGACCTCCTCGAAAGCAGCAGAAACAGCCTCGACCGCGGAGGCGACGGAAGAGCGACGGAAGACGGAACGGCCTGCTTGCGAACGAGGGCACGTCGGGCTAGGATGCTCCTCCTCACGAACGTCCCTGGCCCTCGACACGACGCTTTCCCTCTTCCCTCTCGCGAGGGAGACTGCAGCTCGCTCGGACGACTGGACGACGCACCGTGTGACCGCGCGGGAGTTCCGCGCGGCACGTCTCCGTTCGATCCGTTACGGCTTCGTCGGATGGCAGGCCGAGAGCGCCTCATGGCGCATCAGAAAGCCGTAAAAGCAGGATGACATGGGAAATCGTCTCTACGTAGGAAATCTTTCGTTCAGCACCACCCGCGAGACGCTCGAGTCCGCGTTCGCCGCAGCCGGCGAGGTCCGCGAGATCGCGATGCCGACCGATCGTGAGACCGGGCAGCCGCGCGGCTTCGCGTTCGTGACCATGGGCTCTGTCCAGGCCGCGAACAGCGCGATCTCGCAGCTGAACGGCGCCCTCCTGGACGGCCGCCCGCTCAAGGTCAACGAGGCGCAGGAGCGCCCGGCGCGCGGCGGCGGCGGCTTCGGTGGTGGCGGTGGCGGTGGCTACGGCGGCGGCGGTGGTGGCTACGGCGGCGGCGGTGGTGGCTACGGCGGCGGCGGTGGCGGCCGCGGTGGCCGCGGCGGCGGTCGGGACCGGTACTGATCAACGGCGCGGCGCGGCGGAGCTCGTGCGCCGCCGCGCCTGCGCCTTCAGAGCGCGCCCGAGGGCGCTGAAGAACGCGCCGGATGGCGCCGAAAGGCCTGGTTCCGCATGCAGAAGCAGGGAGCATTGAAGCGGCAAAAGGAACGCGCACGGCAAGAGAAGCAGCGCGAGAAAGACGCGAACCGCCTCGCGCGCCGCAAGGAAAAGGGCCCCGGCAGCAACGGCGCACCGGGAGAGGATCCGGACATCGCGGGGATCATCCCGGGGCCTCAGCCTCCGGTCGTGGAGTGAAACGCGCCGTGCCGAGCGGGGGCGCCGAGGGCGCTCCGCCCGAGCCGGCGACCGATCGGGACAGCGCTGCACCGCCGACCGATCGGCAGCGGTTCATCGAGCAGAGCGCGACCGCCGTGGGCCAGGCGTGGGCCAAGCGGTGGCGTCAAGACCTTCATCGCGAGGGCCGCCCCACCGCCGGCGGATGGCCCGGCACGCTGCGCGAAGCGCGGACGCAGGTAGAGAGCTCCCTCCCAGGCGAGCTGCTGCGCCGCAAGATGCCCGCCATCACCGGGGTGGAGCGCGAGCTCGCCGCCCGGACCGCGAACGCGAGCGCGCGGGACGAGTGGCGCAGGCATCTCGAGCCCGAGACGCCGTAGAGCCGCGATCTCCCGCACACGACAAGGGGTGGTGCGGTACTTACCGCAGGCGGCGCCGCAGCGGATCGAACCGCCACGGGCGCCAAAGTATTGAGATTTCTTGGCGTACTCGATGTGCGCGAGAGGTGCTGGAGCGCGGGCCTGACGCGGGCGGGGAGGGCAGGGCCATCCCGGTCGGGGCGGGGCCGGTAGGCGGGGCGGTAACCGACGTGGGCCACCCGCCTCCGGGGCTTGCTCGAAGGGTCACCGGGAGGCGGGGAGATACCCCGGGGATTGCTCGACGGGTCGCCGGCGCGCTCGGAGATGCCCCGGGGCTTCCCGGAACGGGTTGCCGACGTGCTGGCGCAGGCCGATCGGGCTCTTTCCGGAGGTCGTTGACCTGCTGGAGAGGCCGGGAGGCCTCCCGGAACGGGTGATCGACCCGTCCGGCAGACCTCGAGGCCTCCGGCGCCGGCGCACCGATCGCCGCGCCGAGGCCGGTGGCGCTCGTGACGCTTCCGAAGACCTCTCTCGTCAATTGCGCTGGAAGGCGTCACGTACGAGCTGGGACCGCCAGGCAAGCGCGGTGTGAGCTGGGATTTGTCTGGCGACGAGGTCAGAGGGGGACGGCGTCGCCGTCAAGACGCTTCGATTCCCCCGAGTGAATGAAGCCCATTGTCCTCCGCGTCGCTCTCCATCTGCATGAACCCACTCCGCCGGCACCCCGTGAGTGGATCGCGCATCTGAATCACGGCATCGGCCGCGCTCGAAGAGCGCCGTGTAATCCCCCGGAACCAGTTCGATTACGACTGTTTCGGTGAATGGATCTTGTGGGCACGATTGAAAATGGAAATTTGTGAATAGGTGACTTCGGTGCTGAACGGGGACATGTCCTATTCCACGATGATCCTGATGCGTGTGCCATCGGGGATCCTTCGACACTGGTTCCCAATGCAGGCTCCATGCAGCAGCAGGGGCCGCGCTGCGTCGACGACGCTTTCGGCCGTCCGCGCTGGAGGCGCAGCAGGCGAGCTGGATCGGAGGTGCATCGACCTCATCGCCCGCCATCGCCGTGGATGTGGCCTTTGCTTCGCTCGCTCCTGTGCTTGCGGTCGAGCCGCGCTCGTCGCGCGCGGCCCCGACGTCCGGTCGAGCTCGCTCCAACGTCCTTGGTAGGCTCGGTCCGCTCGCGCCGTCCGAGGCGGCCTCAGGCGAGGACCGCCGTTCCCGGTCCTTACGCCTCGGGGGTCGCCCGGTACGTGGCCGTGGCGACGTACCGGAGGACCCTGGAGCAGAACGCGCTGCCACAGCTCCCCCGACACACGCATTCGCCCTCGAAGCGCGCCGCGTGCGAAGCGAGGGCGCTCAGCACCTCCTGCGTCACGTCGTAGCCGCCGTTGTCGCAGGAAGAGTACGAGCACGGCATCTCGAACAGCGCCGGCGCGTGCTCGACGACGACGCGACGGATGTACTGCGTGTCATTCTTGGCCGCATCGGGCCTGGCCTCGCGGATCTCCAGGTTCAAGCTCATCAGATCCGGCACCTTGTGAAGGAGCTTGCCAGCTGCCTGCTCCCGCTTCCCGCGGAGCAGCATGCGCTCCTCCCGCTCGATATTCCTGCGACGGTTCGCTGAGTACATCGACCACCTCTGTCGTGCAGGAATGCACCAAGCCCCTGCCGTTATTCAGTATAGCGCATGCCGCGGGGCGGCGCATGCACAATCTGGGCTCTCCAGGAACTCGTTGATCCCGGAGGAGAGGCCCGTAGATAGAAGCGGCCCGGAGGAGCAGCGACGGAGGCCCCGACGAGGGGGTGATGGTGGACCGCCTGCGCCGGATCGACATCCGCTGCTCGCGACGCCCGGAGCGCCCCAGAGCGCGTGAGAAAATTCCAATGTCGAGCGGAATGTGTCGAACGCGGCGAGCGGGCATGAGCGTACGTGCGCAGCACGTGCTCGACAGCAGCGCGGATCTCCAGGAGATACGATGAGCGCCTCTGGCCGAATCTCCTGGAGAGCGCTTCCGTCGCCGCGAAAAGGCCTTACGTTGCCCTCGATATGCACCAAGCAGCCCTGCGCGACCCGCCGCGGTCGCCTTCAGAGGAGACTCCGCACCAGCACGAAGATCGGCTCGCGCGCGCCAGCGCTCTCGCGGGGTGCGCGCCTGTGCCCGCCCGCTGGGGCAACGTCCTCGCCGGGACCGCCGGCTGGACCGACCCCACCCTGGTGAAGAGCCAGCGATTCTATCCGAAGGGCGCGTCGAGCCCGGAGCAACGGCTCAAGTTCTACGCGTCCCAGTTCCCCGTGGTCGAGGTCAACTCGACCTATTACGCCCTCCCCCGCACGGCGATGGTGGCGCAGTGGGTCCAGCGGACGGCGCCCGACTTCGTGCTCAACATGAAGGCGTTCGCGCCGCTCACCCAGCACCCGGTGGAGCCCGCCCGCCTCCCCGCGGACGTCCAGCGCGCCCTGCCGCCGGCGCTCCTCGACAGGCGCCGTCTGTATCCCGGCGACCTGCCGGCCGAGACGAGAGACGTGCTCTGGGAGCGCTTCCGGCAAGCCGTCGAGCCGCTGCGGCAAGCGCGCAAGCTCGGGTACGTGCTGTTCCAGTTCCCGCCGTGGTTCACGGCGACGCGCGGCAACGTGAGGGTCATCGAGGACTGCCGCGGTCGCATGGAGGGGATCCCGCTCGCCGTCGAGCTCCGTCACGCGTCCTGGGGCGAGCCCGACCGCATCGAGCGCGTCGTGGACTTCCTGCGGGATCTCGAGGCCTTCTACGTCATCGTCGACGAGCCGCAGGGCAAGGAGAACAGCATGCCTCCCACCCCGCTCGTCGCCGATCCGCGCCTCGCCGTGGTGCGCTTTCACGGCCGCCGCGCGGAGACCTGGGGCGCCTCGGTCAGCGTGAACGAGAAGTTCAGGTACGTTTACGACCCCGCGGAGCTCGACCCCTGGGCCGAGACCGTCGCGCGGCTCTCCCAGCAGGCGGAGCGGGTCCACGCGATCTTCAACAACTGCGTGTCCGATTACGCCGTGCTCGGGGCCAAGGGGCTCATGGCCCTGCTCGCCCGAAGGGCCGAGTCGCTGGATCGCGCGCCGGCCCCGGAACAGGCAGCCTCGACCGTCCACTGAGCGCCGGCCGCCCTCGCGGCGTCCGCGGACACCCCCGCGTCCGGCGGCGCCGGGCGCCGGCGCTCGCGGCGTCGCCGCGGCCGCGGATCACGGTAGGCTCCGCCGCGATGATGCAGTCCAGAGCGGCGGGCGCGCCCCGCCTCGCAGCGCCCCCGCGCCGGTCGCGGCGCGCGGCCGCGCTCCTCGCGGCGCTCGCGCTCGCCCGCTGCGGGGGCGCACCGCCCCGACCCGCGCCGCAGGAGGGCCGCGCGCCCGCGCCGGCGCACCCCCCGCCGCCGGCGCCGGAGCCCCTGCGCGCCCGCTGGGTCGACGCGAGCGGCGCGACCGTGGTCGGCCCCCGGGTCGCCGGCGGCACCATGGCCCTGCTCGGCGGCCGGCGCGTCCTCGTCGGGAGCGACGGCGCAGCCCGGCCGGAGACCGCCCCCTGCCCCGAGCCCCTGATCGAGCTCGCGCTCGTGCCGTCCGCCGCCGGCCCGCGGCTCGTCGGGCGCGGGGTCCACGGCGTCTACCGGTTCGATGATCCGCTCGGCGCGCCCGCCGTCCTCGCCCGGTCCGAGACCGAGCTCCTTCGCATCGGCGGCGGGCCCGCCGTCGTCGCGGTGTGGGACGCCGCCTCGGATCTCCCGAGCTTCCTCGACATCGAGACCGGGCAGCCGCGCGCGCTGCCGGGCTTGCCCGCCCTGCCGCTCCGCGCCGTCGCGTTCCGGGACCTCCGGCAAGGCGCCGGGCTCTTCGAGGCGGCGGGGCTCGCGGTCACGGCCGACGGCGGCGCGTCGTGGCGCCCCGTCGCCCCGGCGCCGCCCGGCGACGGCCCGGGGACCGACCCCGCCGCCGCCCAGCTCCACCTCTCCGGCCTGCGCCTGCGCGGCGACGAACTGCTCGCGGTGGCGCAGGGCGCGGCCGCGCCGCCCGGGCAGCGCGAGGCGCGGATCCTTGTCGCCGAGGCGCGGCTCGCGCCCGCCGGCGACGCGCCCGAGCCCGGCGCGGACGCCCCGCTGCTCCGCTGGATCCGCGCGACCGGGCGCCACCCGCTCGAGGCCGCGATCGCGAGCGGCGCGGCGTGGGGGAACGCCGCGATCGCGGCGAGCCACGGCCTCCTCGCCCGCGTGGACCTCGCCTCGGGCGCGCTGAACGAGCTCGCCGGCTTCGCCCGCGGCGACGGGTGGTTGAGCGCCTGCGGCGTCGGCCGCGCGGGGCGCTCGGCGTGGGTGGCCTGCGCACTCGGGGAAGAGGGGGCGGACAGGCGCCACGATCCGTTCGGCGTGCTCCAGGTCACCGCCGGCGGCCCCCTCGGCCGCGAGCCCCCGGTCCTGCTGCGGAGCGGCGAGGCGGAGCTCCGGGTGTCGCCGAGCGGGGGCGCCATGCTGCTCGCGCCGTGCGACGCGGACGAGGAGGGCAGCGCGTGCGTGCGCCAGCCGAACGGGGCGTGGATCACGGTCCGCCCGGGCACCGACATCCACTGGCGCGGCGCGGGCCCGCTCGCCGACGGCCGGATCGCGATCGTGCGCGGCCTCTGGGACAGCGACGTGGCGCCCCGCGAGGAGCCCGCGGCCGAGCCCGCGCCCCGCGGCGGACAGGGCCGCGAGGGCGCCGCGGCCGGCGCCCACGTCGCGGTGATCGACGCCCGCGGCCGGGAGGAGCCGCTGATCCCGCTCGGCTGGCTGCGCGACGGGGGCGGCGACGTCCAGGTGGTCAGCCCGATCGAGGAGGGGCGCGACGGCGCCCTGTCGTTCGTGGTGGCCGACGAGGCCGGCGCGCTCACCGCCGCGGTCGTGCCCCGCCGCGGCGAGGCGTCGCGGGCTCGCCTGGCCGGCGCCGCGCACGCCCTGATCCACGGCGGCCGCGGCGTCGCGGTCGGGGAGGGCAAGGTGCTCGCGTCGACCGACGCCGGCCGCTCGTGGGCGCCCGTCGAGGCCCCGCCCCGCGCCCTGGAGGCGACCGCCCAGCTCGGCGACCTGCTCGCGGAGCCCGGGGTGCTGGCCGTCAACGAGGTCGGCCTCAAGATCGACGCCTACCTCCGCGTCGGCTGGGGCCCGGCGCTGCCCGCGCCGGGGGCGACCGCCGCCGGGCCGGCGCTCGACGTCGCGCCGCTCCTGCCGCACCGCCCGCCGCCGGCGCTCCCGGAGCGCGCGCTCGCCTGCACGACGCAGCCGGGGCCGCCGCCCGCGCCGCAGGGCGTGCCGCCGCCGAGCAGCGCGCAGGAGGCGCTCGCGCTGCTCGCGGGCGGCGCGACGCCCGGGCCCGCGGGGCAGCGGCGCGCCTCGTCGGTGAGCGACCGGCGCTGGGGCCCGCTCTCCACCGTCGCCGTGCTCGAGGCGACCGCGCCCGACGGCGCGGCCAGGCGCGCCGGCCCGGGGCGGGGCGCCGCGCCGCCGCGCGTCTCGTGGACGCTGCGCTGGCTCGATCCCACCGAGCCAGGGGCCCGGGTTCGCTCGTGGACGGGCCCCGCGCCGGAGGGCGTCGGGCACGACGCGATCCTGACGCGGTTCGCGGCGTCCGGCGACCGGATCGTCTTCGGCGTGCGCGCCTCGGGCCGCGACCTGCTCGTCCGGGCGAGGCCCGGCCGCGGCCCCGAGGCCGTCGAGGCGCCGCAGGAGCTGATGCCCGAGGCGGAGGTCGCCTTCGGCGAGGCGCCGGACGGGCCGATCGCGTGGCTCCACGGCCCGTCGCTCGTCGCGTGGCGATCCGGCGAGGCCCCGCGGCCGATCGCCTCGGTCGCGAGCCGCGGCGCGCGCGCGCTCGGGCAGCCGACGGCCGCCGGCGTGCCGCTGCTGCTCGGCTTCCGCGACCTGACCCTCGGCCGCACGGTGCCGATCCCGCCCGCGGAGAAGGCCGCGCCGGGGGCGCCCGCGCAGCGAGGCGCGCGTGGAGCGCCTCCGGAGACGGCCGCGCCGGGCGCACCTCCGGAGACGGCCGCGCCGGCCGCGCCGGCCGCGCCGGCGAAGGCTCCGCTGCTGCCGCTCGACGGCTGGGAGATCGCCCCGAACGTCCGCGCCGAGCTCACCCGCCTTCCAGCGTGCCCCGCGCGCCCGCGCGGCGCGCGCTTCGTGCTGGACCGCGCGAGCGCCGCCGCGACCCTCGACGGCCGCGGCGCGACCGCGAGCACGGCTGTCTATGACGTTCGTGTGTCAGGGCGTGACGCCTGCGTGGCGAAGATCGCCGCGCTGATCGAGCCCTCTCGCCGGACCGAGGCCCCGCCGAGCGCCCGCCCCGGCGCGGGCGAGATCGCGTTCGTGCGCGCCGATCTCGCGGCCCAGCGCGCCGAAGGTGGCGAGCGTGGGATCGGCGAAGGCGCTGGCAGGCTCGGAGGAACGGCGCGCGGCGCCGTACGTGGAACCGTAACCGTACGTGGAACCGCGCGCCGCCTCGCGTGCTCCCTGCCCGTCCGGCCCTGAAGCGCCGCTGCCGCGGGGAGCTTCGTGCTCGACGCCCCACCCCCCGCGCGGCTATATGTTCGCGCGCTATGTCCTCTTCGAAACACCCGCGCTCCTCGCACCGCCATCTCAGCGATGGAGTCGAAGACAAGCTCGTCCCGCTCGAGGCGCTCGACCCGCTGAAGATCGGGTCGTTCGACGATCTGCTCCGCGCGATGAGCCGGACCGCCTTCAGCGGCCGTGCGCTCGGCGAGGCGTGCGACGTGCTCGAGACGATGGTGCGTGACGACGACTGCCTCGTCGTGGCGACGTTCTCCGGCGCCATGACGGTGGCCAAGATGGGCGTCGTCATCGTCCGGATGCTCGAGGCCGGGATGATCGACTGCATCATCAGCACCGGGGCGCTCATGGCGCACGGGCTGAGCGAGGCGGTCGGCCTGACCCACTACAAGGCGAACCCGGCCATCGCGGACGAGACGTACTTCGAGAAGGGGTACAACCGCGTCTACGACACGCTCGAGATGGAGAAGAACCTCAACGCCATCGAGGTCTTCGTCCGGAAGGAGCTCGACAAGCTGGACGACGGGTCGCCCTTGTCGAGCGAGATCGTCTGCCGCCAGCTCGGCAAGGCGCTGGCCGAGATGGGCGACTCGCCCGGCGTGCTCCGGAGCGCGTACCTCCGCAACGTCCCCGTCTACGTGCCGGCCTTCACCGACAGCGAGATGGGCCTCGACGTGGCGACGTGGATGCTGCGCAAGGTGAAGGCGCAGCACGGCGACAAGCCGGGCTTCGACGTGTGGCGCGAGGCGGTGCCGCCGCCGTACAACCCGTTCCTCGATCTCCTGAGCTACGCCCGCCTGGTCCGCACGAAGAAGCGCCTCGGCATCTTCACCATCGGCGGCGGCGTCCCGCGCAACTGGGCCCAGCAGGTCGCGCCGTTCTACGACATCGTGGGCGATCGCCTCGACATCGAGGTGGATCACCCGCGGTTCCAGTACGGCGTCCGCATCTGCCCCGAGCCGGTGCACTGGGGCGGCCTCTCCGGCTGCACCTACTCCGAGGGCGTGAGCTGGGGGAAGTTCACCCCGTCGCAGGAGGGCGGCCGGTTCGCCGAGGTGTACGCGGACGCCACGGTCGCCTGGCCGCTCCTCGTGCGCGCCCTCCTCGAGCGACTCGGCAAGATGCCGAAATAACGGAGCAAGCCACCATGCGCGCCGCCATGCCCCGCCCGCCGCGCCTCCTCGAGGCGCTCCTCTCCCTGGCCGCCGCCGGCGGCGCGCTCCTCGTCGCCGGCTGCCCCTCGCAGGAGGAGCGTGTCTGCGATCGCATGTGCGACTGCAGCGGCTGCAGCGAGGCGCGGTACCGCGAGTGCATCGACAAGACGGACGCCGCGAGGCAGGCCGCGGTGCAGGCGAGCTGCCCCGCCTTCCTCGACGAGTACCTGGCCTGCGTCGACGAGGAGGCCGAGTGCAAGAACGACGTGCTCTCCTACGACGGCTGCGACGACCAGGAGAGGGACCTCCGCCAGTGCGGCATCTCCGTCTTCCGCACCGTCTGCGAGCGGGCCAACGAGCACCTCATGGGGTGCGGGCAGGGGGCCCCCTTCGGGAGCGGCCCCGAGGCGTGCCCCGAGCCGGTCGCGTGCAACGCCGAGTGCATCGTCAGCGTGTCCTGCGACGGGCTGAACGGGATCAATTTCGAGGAAGCCCAGCGCTTCAACGACTGCAACAGCCGCTGCTTCCTGAAGCCTTGAGCGCCGGGCCCCTCAGGGGCCTGCGATGAAGCTGTCCTGGTAGCCCGGGTCCTCCACCTCGAGCGCGGCCGGGGTGGCCGCGAGCGGGCGGAGCGTGTCGAGCATGACCGCGAGCTCGCTCGTCGCGCGGCTCCCGAGGCTCGCCTCGTACGCGCCGGGGTGCGGCCCGTGCGGGAGGCCGGCCGGGTGGTGCGAGATGCTGCCGGGGCCGACGCCGCGGCGCGAGGTGAAGTTGCCGCGGCAGTAGAACAGGAGCTCGTCGCAGTCGACGGACGAGTGCGGGTAGGGGCAGGGGATCGCCTCCGGGTGGAAGTCGACCGGGCGCGGCACGAAGCTGCAGACGAGCGCGCCCCGCGCCGCGAACGTCCCGTGCCAGTCCGGCGGCAGGTGCACGAGCCCGACGCGCGCCTGGAAGCGCTCGATCGGGAACGCGAACGGGTACACCGTCCCGTCCCAGCCGACGACGTCGAGCGGCGAGCGCTCGCAGGCGAAGCCGTGGAACGCGCCGCCGCGCTTCACGACGAGCGCGCGGATGCCCTCGTCGAGCGGGCCGACGAACGTGGGCCGCCGGAAATCGCGGTGGGAGTAGGGCGCGTCCATCCGCAGCTGGCCGACCTCGTTGCGCCACTGCCGCGGGAGGTGGACGTCCGCGGCCTGGATCGAGAGCCAGCGCTGGGGCGCGGCGTCCGGGAGGAAGCGGTGGAAGAGCCCCTTCGGGACGACGACGTAGTCGTCCTGCTCGAAGCGGAGGTCGCCGAGCATCGTGCGCAGGACGCCGCCGCCCTGGGCGATGAAGAGCAGCTCGTCGGCGTCCGCGTTCGCGAAGTACACCGGATCGGCCGCGTCCGGCTGGGCGAGCCCGATCACCACGTCGTCGTTGAAGAGCAGCGGCACGCGGCAGTCGACCGCGGGCCCGCCCCGCCGCGGCAGCTCCTGCGAGCGGTAGTGCCGCTTCGCGAGCGGGCGCGGCGGCGCGGCGACCGGCAGCGCGAAGCCGTGCTCGGCCCGCGCGAGCCGGTGCTCGTGCGGCCGGCGCTCGTGGTAGGCGATCGTGTAGGGGCCGTCGAAGCCCGCCCGCGTCAGGCACTCCTCGTAGCGGAGCTCCCCCGCCTCGCTCCGGAGGGCGACGTGGTGCTTCGGGGGGACGCTCCCGGCGACGACGCGATCGAGCATCAGCCGCGCCCCTCGACCTTCTGCTGCCGCTCGATGCTCTCGAACAGCGCCCGGAAATTGCCGGCGCCGAAGCCGCGGTCCCCCTTGCGCTGGATGAGCTCGAAGAAGAACGGGCCGGCCTCCGGATCGCGGTGCGTGCCGGCCGACTCCTTGAGGAAGATCTGGAGCAGGTACGACCGCGCGCCGTCGCCGTCGACCAGCACCTCGAGCTCGCGCAGCGTCGCCACGTCCTCGTCGAGCTGCCCGACGCCGAGCCGCTGCAGGCGCTCGGGCAGGAGGTCGTAGTAGGCGGCCGGGGTCGGCATGAACTCCACGCCGCGCGCGCGCATCGCCCGCACGGCGGCGAGGATGTCGTCCACGGCGAGCGCCACGTGCTGCACCCCGTCGCCGCGGTGCTCCTCGTTGAAGACGTTGATCTGCGAGCTCTTGAAGTGCGGCCGGTAGGGCTCGTTGTTGGCGAACTTCACGCCCGAGCCCGGGTCCCACATCACGGCCGAGCGCAGGCCCGAGCCGTGGCCCGCGTCCTTCGCGACGTCGTTCGTGTGGAACGCGATCTTCCAGAACGGCTCGAGCCCGAGCACGTGCTCCATCCAGAGCAGGGCCGGCGCCATCGTCTGGAAGTTCGAGGTGATGTGATCGAACCGGGCGATCCCGAACCGGTTCTCGCCGCCGCGGGGCGCGTCGTAGGCCGCGCAGCCGGGGAACAGCGCGGGGTAGTCGTGCCGCTCCACGAAGCGGAAGGTGGTGTCCCCGAACGGCGTCGTGATCGAGAACGAGGCGAAGGTGCCGCCGCCCTCGGTCACCCGGTGGATCTCGTCGATCGGCGTGCCCCCGCGGCCGTCGAGCAGCCGGAAGGCGCGGTCCACGTCCTCCACCTCGAAGACGATCGTGCCCACCCCGTCGGGGTGCTTGCGCAGGTAGCGCCACGCCCGCCCGCCCTCGCCGATCGGCTGCGAGCAGACGATGGCGCACTCGCCGGCCTGGAAGACGGCCGACCGCTGCGCCGCCGCCGCGCTCAGCTCCGGCGAGCTCGCGGCGGTCTCCTGGAAGTCGAGCTTCTCCGTGTAGAACCTGCGGCTCCGCTCCAGGTCGCGCACGTAGTAGTGCAGGGCCTCCACCCGCTTGATGCCGATCGACTCCACCTTGGCCATCCGGGTCCTCCGTCGCGAGGGGTAAACGCAGGGGGCGAGCTACGCGACCGCGTCGACCTGGCGGTCGGCGTGGGCCGCCTGGAAGGCGGGCAGCGCCATGCACGCCGCCTCGATCCGCGTGAGGGTCGAGAGCGGCGCGAGGTCGACGTCGTAGCGTCGCGCATTGTAAAGCTGGGGCACGAGGAACACGTCCGCCACGGTGACCTGCTCGCCGACGCAGAAGCGCCCGCAGAGCTCGCTCGCGACCGCCTGGAACGCGGCGAGGCCCGACGCGATGAAGCGCCGCGCGAACGCCCGCTCGTCGCCGCCGAGCTCGTCCCGCACGTACTTCAGGGTGGCGGTGTTCTGCATCGGCTGCGTGCCGGAGTTGATCATCTCGGCGAGCTGCCGCGCCTTGGCGCGCAGGTACGGATCCGCGGGCAGGAGCGGCGGCGCGGGGAACAGCTCCTCGAGCAGCTCGACGATCGCCACCGACTGCGACACGCGCCGGACGGCGCCGCCCTGCTCGAACTCGAGCAGCGGCACCTGCGCCATCGGGTTCTTGGCCCGATAATCGTCGCGGAGCTGCTCGCCGCCGTCCCGGACGAGGTTCACCGGCCGGTACGCGTGCTCGACGCCCTTGTAGGCGAGCGCGATGCGCGCGCGCCAGCTGCACGAGCTGCGCCAGTAGCCGTAGAGCGTGAGCCCCGTGAGCGCGGCGCTCATCCGGCCACCACCCGCTGCGCGATGCGCCCGAACAGACTCTCTCCCGAGCGATTCAGCATCTCGATCATGATCGTGTCTCCTGGCTTCATGAAAGGCGTCCTCGCCGCCCCGTGCGCGAGGACCTCGAGCATGCGCTTCTCGGCCAGGCACGAGACGCCGCGCGCCGGGTCCCGGTTCGAGACGGTGCCGCTGCCGAGGAGGGTCCCGGCCGTGAAGCTGCGGGTCCTGGCGATGTGCTCGATGAGGTCGAAGAACGAGAAGTGCATCTCCGGGCCGGCCTCGGGGTCGCCGACGAGCGCGCCGTTGTACGTGGAGCGGAGCCGCAGGTGGACGCGCCCGTCGCGGAGCGCGTCGCCGAGCTCGTCCGGCGTGATCGCGAACGGGGAGAACGCCGTCGCCGGCTTCGAGCAGAAGAACCCGAAGCCCTTGGCGAGCTCGGCGGGCACGAGGTTGCGCAGCGTCACGTCGTTGGCCAGGAGGAACAGGCGGATGTGCCGGTGGGCCTCGTCGCGGCGCGCGCCCTGCGGGGTGTCGCCGAGGACGGCGCAGACCTCGGCCTCGAAATCGAGGCCCCAGGCCTGGTCGCGCAGGACGATGTCGTCGGTCGGCCCGAGGAGCACGCCGGAGCCGCCCTGGTACACGAGCGGATCGGTCGTGAGCGTCTCGGGGGGCTCGGCGCCGCGCGCCCTGCGCACGAGCTCGATGTGGTGGATGTACGCCGATCCGTCGATCCACTCGTACGCGCGGGGCAGCGGCGCGGCGAGCTCTTCCACGGCGAGCGGCGCCACGGCCGCGCCGCCGCGCTCGATGTCGTCGGCGATGCGGCGCAGCGCCGGCTCGGCGCGCTCCCAGTCGTCGAGCGCGGCCTGGAGCGTGGGAAAGGCGGCGCCGGCCGGCGCGTAGGCGAGGCCATCGCGGCGGACGACGACGAGCGTGCCGTCGCGGCCGGGGCCGCGGAGAGAGGCGAGCTTCATGCGGGTGCGAGCTCCTCGTGCGGTACGGTGCTCTCATCGTCTCCGCTTGACAAGCACGAGGCCGCTCGCGCCTGCTAGTGCGGTGCTCCCTTGCGTCGCGCGCAGCGAGCGAACGGGTGACCGGCTGAACGGATCTGCATGAACACCGGACTCGATGTTTTCTCGACGCTCCACCACCTGGTGCAGCGCGCCATGGCCAGCCTCCCCGGCGCGCAGCGCGGCGGCCTGCTGGTGCGCGCGGGACGGCGGCTCGTGTACACGGCGACCGTGGGGCTCGACGGCATCCTGCCAGGCAAGCTGCGCATGCCGTCGGACGGCGGGCTGCTGAGCGCGTCGGCGCCGTTCGGTCCAGCCGCGGCGCCCGAGGCGGCGCGCGGCCCGTGCCTCGTCCCCGCGGCCGCGTGGTACCGGGCGCACCTGCCCGAGGTCGCGGCGCGGCCCGGCTGGCCGCCCGAGGGCGCGTACGTGCAGGTCGTGCCGGTGCCCCTGTTCGGAGGGCCGGGCGCCTACCTCGCGCTGGAGCAGGCGGACGGCGCGCCGCTCACGGGCCCGTACCGCGCGCTCGTGGAGTCGGTCGCGGAGAGCGCGGGCGCCGCGCTCGAGCGGCGCGGCCTGTTCGAGGAGAAGGCGCAGGTCGCCCAGGAGCTGCGCCTGCTCGAGGAGGTGCTGAGCTCCGTCGCCGAGTCGGTCGATCTCGTGGAGCTCATCGAGACGCTCGCGGACGGGATCCGGAGCGTGCAGACGGGCCCGCGCTGGGGCACGATCGACCTCGCCATCCTGGAGGACGCGGGGCGCGAGCCCGCGGCGGACGCGCGGCGCACGCTGCGCCTCTACAGGGCCCCCCGCCGGCCGATGACGGCGTACTGGAACAACGTGCGCGACGGCGCGCTGGCCGCGGGGCGGGATCTGCGGGTCGCGGTGGCGTTCACGAGCGGGGTGGGCGCCGACCCCGCGTCGCAGGAGGCGCTGTTCGAGGAAGGGCTCCGCCGGGGCGTGATGGGCATCGCCGTCGCGCCGATCGATCCGGTCGCGCTCGAGCCGCTCATCCGCCGCGCGGTCGCGGCGGGCGTCGCGGTGGTCGCGATCGACTCGCCGACCGTGCAGGGCAGCGCGGCCCCGGTCTACATCGGGACCGACAACCGGGCCGCCGGCAGGCTCGCCGGCGAGGTGATGCTGCGGCTCCTGCCGCAGGGGGGCGTGGTCGTGACCCAGGCGGCCTCCTTCGCCGTGTCCAACGCGGGCGAGCGCCTCGAGGGCTTCCGCGAGGCGATCGCCGGCTCGGCGCTCCGCGTCGGCGCGCCCCTCGAGAACCACTTCGACCCCGCGCGCGGGATCGAGCTCGCCACCTCCGCGCTGCGCGCCGACCCCGAGATCGCCGGCGCGTTCGGGGTGTGCAGCGAGAACGGCCCGAGCTTCGGCGCGGCCTCGGTGACGCTCGGCCGGTCCGGGGATCTCAAGCTCGTCGCCTTCGATCTCATCACGCCCACGGTCGCCATGCTCCAGGACGGCGTGGTCCACGCCGCGATCGTGCAGCGCGAGTACGACATGGGGTACCGCTCGGTGCAGGTGCTCTACGACATGGCCACGCGCGGCGTCGAGGCGGCGCTCGAGGCCCTGCCGGCGTCGCGCTTCATCGACACGGGCGTCGACGTCGTGACGGTCGAGCGCACGCCGTTCTCGGTGGCGCTCTCGGATCACCTCGCCATGAGCTCCGCCCGCCGGATCACGAACCGCCGGCTGGGCGCGTCGGGCCGCGGGCGGCCGCTCGAGTTCCTGGTGATCGGCATGGCCGAGCGCGAGAGCCTCGTCGACGACGAGCGCGCGCCGGTCGAGGAGGACTCCTTCGTGGGCCGGGTGATGAGCTCGTGCAGCTCGCTCGTCATCGACACCGCGTCGAGCGAGCACCAGCACTTCAGCGACGTCGCCGAGGCCCGCTGGAACGGCGCGCGCACGCTGGTCGGCGTGCCGCTGCTCTCCCGGGACGCGGTCCTCGGGGTCCTCGTCCTGAGCAGCCCGCGGCCCGACGCGTGCTCGGCGAACGACCTGGCGCTGATCGAGCGCGTGGCCGCCGTGGCGGCCGTCGTGCTCGAGAACGCGCGGCTGCTCTCGCGGATCAAGGAGCGGACGCGGGAGCTCGAGTCGCTGAGCCGACGCCAGGAGGCGCTCCTCGACACGATCGCCGCGATGTCGAGCCCTGCCGTGCCGATCGCGCCCGGCGTCCTCGTCATGCCGATCGTCGGCACGCTGGACGCGCAGCGCTCCGGCCGCTTCATCGAGGCGATGCTGCAGGAGATCTCCGAGCACAAGGCGCGCGCCGTGATCATCGACGTGACCGGCATGGCGGTCGTCGACGCGAGCGCGGCGAGCCACATCGCGCAGGCGGCGCGCGCCGCCGCGATGCTCGGGTCCGAGGTCGTGCTCGTCGGGATCGCGCCGGAGGCGGCGCGGCTCATGGTGGAGCAGGGGCTCGACCTCGGGGGCATCGTCACCCGCTCCACGCTGGAGCTCGGGTTCTCGTACGCGCTGGGCAAGACCGGCGGGCGGGTCGTCTACCGGCGCTCCTGAGCCGCGGCGCCCGCCGCTCGGGCCGCGCGGCCCCGCGCGGTCAGCGGTCCCGGCGGAGCTCGACGGCGGCCGCGACCAGCGCGGCGATCTTGGGGACGTCCACGTCCCTGGCCGAGCGGATATGGACGTTCCTGGCCTGCTTGGCGTCACCGGTGAGCAGGCCGCTCGGATCGGGCAGCTCGGCGCCGTGCTCGAAGCCGAGGTTCACGCCGAAGCGCTGCGGGGCGAGCCAGCAGATCTGGCGCTTGTGCGCGTCGCCCATGCGGAAGCTGATGATCCGCCAGCCTGGATAGACGTGCTCGTGCACGTCGGGGATGATGCGGAGGAGCAGCTTGCGCACGCGCAGGGTCAGCTGCTGCGCTGCGGGAGGGTACTCGCTCAGCAGAGCGGCCACGGCCGGATCGTCCGACACAATCGATCACGCTAGGTCGACGTTCACGGAGACGCAACCGGCTGCGCAGGGCGACGCCACGTTTCGGCTCGGGCGTTCGGTCGCGTTCGGTCGCGTTCGGTCGCGTTCGGTCGCGTTCGGTCGCGTTCGGTCTGGCGGCGGCGGGCGCGTGACCCGGGTCACGTGGTTACGTGGTCACGTGATCATGTGGTCGCGCGGGTTACTCGGTTTACTCGGTTGCCGGCAACCCCCTCGGTCGTTCGTCCTTGGCGATCCAGACGGTCTTGATGTTCACGAACTCGCGCAGGCCGTACGACGACAGCTCGCGGCCGTGGCCGGACATCTTGACCCCGCCGAACGGCAGCCGCGGGTCGGACACGACCATCCCGTTGATGAACACCTGGCCGGCCTCGAGCTCGTCGATGAGGCGCTCGCGCTCCTGGGGGTCGCGGGTCCACGCGCTCGCCCCGAGGCCGAACCGGGTGGAGTTCGCCATGTGGATCGCCTCGTCGAGGTCGGCGACGCGGAAGACGGCGGCGACCGGGCCGAAGAGCTCGTCGTCGGCCGCGGGGGAGGGGCTCCGGACGTCGGTGAGCACGGTCGGCGGGAAGTAGTTGCCCGGCCCCTTCAGCCGCTTGCCGCCGGTGAGCAGGAGCGCGCCCGCGGCCACCGAGGCCCGCACCTGCTCCTCGAGCTCCGCGGCGATCTGCGCCGTGGCGAGCGGCCCGACGTCGACCGACGGGTCCATCGGATCGCCCACCCGGAGGCGCCGCATGGCCGCGACGAAGCGCTGCTCGAACTCCGGCACGACCGACTCGTGCACGATGAAGCGCTTCGCCGCGATGCAGGACTGCCCGTTGTTGATGATGCGCGCCTTGATCGCGGTCCCGACGGCGGCGTTGAGGTCGGCGCTCGGCAGGACGATGAACGGATCGCTGCCGCCGAGCTCCAGCACCACCTTCTTGAGGTGCTTGCCCGCGTGGGCGCCGACGCTGCGCCCCGCGTTCTCGCTGCCGGTGAGCGTCGCGGCCGCGATGCGCGGGTCGGCGAGCAGGCGCGGCACCACGTCGGTCCCGGTGAGCAGCGCCTGGAAGGCGCCCTCCGGGAAGCCGGCCCGGCGGAGGATGTCCTCGATGGCGAGCGCGCAGCGGGGGACGTTCGACGCGTGCTTGAGGAGGCCGACGTTGCCGGCGACGAGCGCCGGCGCCGCGAACCGGAAGACCTGCCAGAACGGGAAGTTCCACGGCATGATGGCGAGCACCGGGCCGAGCGGGTGGAACGCCACGTAGCTCTTGCCGGCGTCGGTGGCGACCTCCTCGGGGGCGAGCAGGCGCTCGGCGTTGTCGGCGTAGTAGCGGCACACGGTCGCGCACTTCTGGGCCTCGGCGATGGCGGAGCCGATGGTCTTGCCCATCTCGAGCGTCATGAGCCGCCCGAGCTGCTCCTTCTCGGCCTCCAGGATCTCGGCCGCCCGGCGGAGCTTCTGGGCGCGCTCGGCGACCGGGGTCCGCCGGAAGCTGCGGAACGTGGCGTGCGCGCGCGCCACCTTCTGCTCCAGCGCCGCCGACGAGAGGGGCTCGAAGGTCTCGAGCGTCTCTCCCGTCGCTGGATTGATCGTCGCGATCGCGGTGTTCACGGATGTGCCTCCTCTTCGAGCTTCGAGCGCCGGGGGGCCGCGCCCGTCTCTTGCCGGCCAAGAGCGCGCCGAGCGATCCCGGCAGGCGAGCTTGAGCCAGACCTGCCTCTTCGTGCAATGGTCAGCGAGGACGAACCCACCTCTGTTCCCGCTGCCGTGTCGATGGGGCGCCCGCGAGCGCAGGGTAGGGGCGGAGGGGGGTCGCCATCGCACGTCCTGTTCATTACGCAGAGCGGGATGGCCCGCAGCGGACCCCCTGCCGTCTTCGACGCGGAGCGCGCGGGTTCAGCCCGGTCGACGCGGGCCGGCGAGCGCGCGGCGCTCGCCCCGCCTGCCGCCGACGATGCCGCCGGCCCGCTGTCCCGCGCGGGCGAGCTGGAGGTAAGGGTGAGGGCGCTGGAGTCGCTCCTGTGCGCCGGGGTGCCCTTCATGGTGGCGGGGGCGTATGCCTTCTTTGCGTACACCGGCATCTTCCGGGACACGAAGGATCTCGACGTGATGCTGGACGAGCGGGAGGTGCCGGCGGCGTTCAGGGCGCTCGAGCGGGTCGGCTTCGAGACGGCGCTGCTCGACCCGCGGTGGATCGGGAAGGCGTATGCCGGCGATCGCTTCATCGATCTCATCTTCTCGTCGAGCAACGGCCTGGCCGTGGTGGACGGCGGCTGGTTCGAGCACGCGCGCCCGGCGACGATCCTGGGGCACTCCTGTTTGATCGCGCCGGTCGAGGAGATCATCTTCACGAAGGCGTTCGTGGACGAGCGGGAACGGTACGACGGGGCCGACGTGAACCACCTCATCTACGCGTGCGGCGACGAGATGGACTGGGAGCGGCTCCTCGATCGGTTCGGCCCGCACTGGGAGGTCCTGTTCGCGCACGTCACGCTGTACCGCTTCGTCTATCCCGGCGCGCGGAGCCGGGTGCCCGAGTGGCTCGTCGCGGAGCTCTGCCGGCGCACGCTGGAGCAGTCGCGGGCCGGCGACGCGCCGCTCCGGGTCTGCCGGGGGAACCTGATCAGCCGGCGGCAGTACGCGCACGATTACGAGAAGCTCGGGCTCGTGGCTGCGCCCGCCGGGCCCGCGCTCGAGCCCGAGGTGGCGCTGGGGTCGCCGTGCCGGAAGCGCCGGCGGTCCGGGGCGGCGCGGCGGCGCGTCGGCCACGGGGCGCAGGTCCGCGAGGGGGCGCCGGGCGGCGCGGATCGTCTTGGGGTGGAGGTCGAGGCGGTGCGGCTCCGCAAGCCGGGGTCATGAGCGCCGTCGCCGGGGGCAGCGGGGATCACGGCAAGCGGCGCGTCGCGGCGGCCTCGGACCTGCATTGCCGGCCGGAGCACGCCGGCAGGATGCGCGAGCTCGTGAGGGCGGTGAACGCGGAGGCCGAGCTGCTCGTCCTGTGCGGCGATCTCACCGATCGCGGCCACCCCGAGGAGGCGAAGGTGCTGGCCGACGCGCTCTCCGGGCTGTCGGTGCCGTGCGCCGCCGTGCTCGGCAACCACGATCTCGACCGCGGCGCTGCCGCCGAGGTCACGCGGCTCCTCGGCGACGCGGGCGTCGAGGTGCTCGACGGGGATCACCTGATCCTGCGCGACGACATCGGGGTTGCGGGCGTGAAGGGGTTCATGGGCGGGTTCGGGAGCGCGACGCTGCAGGCGTTCGGCGAGGGCCCGCTCAAGGCCTTCGTCCAGGAGGCCGTGACCGAGGCGCTGAAGCTCGAGGCTGCGCTGTCGCAGCTCGACAGCGACAAGCGGATCGTGATCATGCATTACACGCCGATCCCGGAGACGACGGTCGGCGAGAACGTGGAGATAAGGCCTTTCCTTGGGACGAGCCGGCTGGTCGCGCCGATCGATCTGTACGGCGCCGACGTGGTGTTCCACGGCCACGCGCACCACGGGGCGCTCGAGGGGCGCACGCCGAGGGGGACGCCAGTCTACAACGTGGCCATGCCGCTGCTCAGGAAGCTCACCGGGCGGTCGTTTCTCGTGCTCGAGGTGTGAGGGCGCGGGCCGGATGGAGTCTCCTGCGGGGTCCTCATGACGAAGCGACGAGCGCAGCGGGAGCACCGGATCGGCGTCATCTCGGACACGCACGGCCTGGTGCGCCCGGAGGCGCTGGCCGCGCTCGCGGGCTCGGAGCTGATCCTGCACGCGGGGGACGTCGGCGGCCCCGAGGTGCTCGCGGCGCTCGCGGCGATCGCGCCCGTGACGGCGGTGCGCGGTAACAACGACCGAGGGCGCTGGGCGGACGGCTTGCCGGAGCGGGCGACGGTGCGGGTAGCGGACGCGACGCTGTTCGTGCTGCACGACGTCAAGGAGCTCGGCCCGGGCGCCGGCGCGGCGGGGTACGCGGCGGTGGTGGCGGGGCACTCGCACCGGCCGGCGATCCTGGAGCAGGACGGCGTGCTCTTCCTCAACCCCGGGAGCGCGGGGCCGCGCCGCTTCAAGCTGCCGCTGTCGGTCGCCCGGCTGATCGTGCGGGGCGCCGCGGTGACGGCCGAGATCGTGCCGCTCGCGATTACGGCGTCCTAGGGACGCCGGCCTCCGTGCTTCTGCAGGAAGTCCCGGATCGCGCCGAAGTACGCCGGCGCGAAGAGGAGGATATCGTTGTGCCCTGCGCCATTGATGAGGCAGAGCTCTTTCTTTTCGTGCGGGACGGCCGCGTGGTTCTCGCGCGCGTGGAACGGCGGGAGCAGGCTGTCGTGCGCGCCGTGCAGGGAGAGAACGGGGATCTGGACGCGCTTCAGGAGCTCCGGGTTGGAGAAGCGGCGGTGTGCCTCGTCGCGCAGGTCGCCGAGCTCGATGTCGAACAGGGCGAGGAGGTGCCGGACGTCGCTGAAGCCGCTCTCGAGGATCAGCGCCCGGTAGGCGCTGCCGCGCTCGCTGGCGATGCGCGACGCGGGCGAGCTGCCGAGCGAGCGGCCGAAGAGCAGCGGCTCGGGCGGCCGGTCGAGGCCTCTGGCGCGGCTCGTCTCGGCGAGCTCCCGCTCGAAGAAGTCGGCGACCTTCGCGGGATCGTCGTGGAGCGAGCGCAGCGTCGGCCGGCCTCCGCTCCAGCCGTAGCCACGGTAATCGACGATGAAGAGGTTGAGCCCGATGTCCCGCCACATCTCGGCGATGTCGTCGTAATCGGGGACGGTCTCGCCGTTTCCGTGGAAGGCGAGCACGGTCGGGTTCTGCGGGTCGGCGAGGTGCCATCGCGCCCCGACGGTCACCCCGGGGGCGACGGGGATGTCGTAATCCGTCGCGCTGGCGGGCGGGGGCGTGTTCACCTGCCTGGGATAGAAGACGCCGGCAGAGCGAGGGTTCGCTTCGAGCGCGCGAAGGAGCTCGTCGAGCTGGTTATCGGGGTCGTTCGTCGGCATGGCTCACCGTTCTGTCGAGTTGGCGTGGGCAGTGGGCGCGCAGGATACGTCGTGTCGGGACAGGAAGGTACCTGGGATGGACGACCGCGAGCGCGTCGGGGCGGCAGGGAGGCGGGGCGCGCGGCGCGATGGTGGCTTACGCGGTCGCGATGACGCCTTGCACCGCGGGCTCGCCGTACTCGGCGCCGCCGGTGCGCACGACGACGTTCGGGACGATCTCCGCCACGTCGGCGCCGTGGGTGTGGCCGTAGAGCAACCGCCCGACGTGCCGGGGCTACGGCCCGACGGTCATGATGGCGCTGGCCGGGCGCTTCCTTCCGCAGGAGCGCTAGCCTGAGTGGGTCCTCACTGCCGATTTGACAGTGCGCGGCGCAGCCAAAAACGCGCCGAGCGGGCTCCTTCCCCCCCGACGCGCGGTGGTCGTCGAATCAGCGGTGAGGAATTGCTTGGACGCAAGCTCGTTCCTGTTGTTAAATGGCTTAGCGCGGTTCAGATGCTGAATTTTGATGAGCATCTTTCAATTCGTTACATCAGGACATCGTTGAATATTGCCCATTTGAAGAAATGTTGATAGACTATCGCGGATCGTTGAATTCCTGCGGGTTGTCACTGACTGCATTGGTGCCGGCGGAGTTGATGATGAAGCGCCAGCACGGGCCGAAGGTCTAGCCTAGGGTCACGGTACGTCGATTCTCAGCAAGGAAACCTTGTAGCTCGTTCGCCGCAAGATCCTTGCTGCGTTTGCGAGGTTGAGCTGGCTCAGGAACGGGAGAGATGCGGGCCAGGCGGCCGTGCGCTTGCCGCGAATCCGGCGGCCTCGGCGTGGGCAGCGCCGGTCGCTGCGCCGCACGGCTTTGGGTTGGCGATGGGTGGAGCGTTCTGAGCGAAGCTCGGCGCGCTCGAGGATGCCCAGGATCGCCGGCGGGGCGAGCGCGCGGGTGCCCTCAACCGGGCGGCTCAGCCGCGCGAGCGGCCTTTACACGTCGCCGTCCACCGGCGCCGCAGGCTGCTCGACCGGCTTCTTGTCTGCGGGTTGCTCGACCGGCTCCTTGCGCCGGCCGATCGCGAAGAAGTCGACCGCCGGCAGCGGCTGCTGCTGCGGGTCCCGAGCTCGGGTGGCATCACGGCGACAGCCCGCCGGTCCCGTCCTCCGCCAGCGATGCCGCGAGCGCGCAGCGCGTGAGACCGGCCCTCTGGGCCTCCTCGCGCAGCATGGCGCCCTGTTCTGCGGCCCCCTTCACGCTGAGCATCGTGCGGAGCTCGATCCCATCGGGGTTGGTCACGTGCTCCGCGATCCACGCCGACCGCATCTGCCCGACGCTGATCGGATCGCCTTCTGCATCGAGCCCGGCTCTCCCGTCGACGTCGCACATCATCGCGACGGCTTCGGGGAACGTCTGCCCGGCGGGGGCTTTTGTCTTGGCTTCCGGGGCCGGACCGCAGGCGAGGAGGAGCACGGGGAAAAGGCGACAGGGGTGCATGCCGCCTTGGACAGGAGACGCAGCTGAGGCTTGGCAACGCTCGCCTCGCCCCGGGGGATGGCCGCTGCCCGCGCCGGGCAGAGCTCGAGACCTCGCGCCCGTGGCCTCCCGCCGGCTACTCTTCGCTGTCCTCGTCCACCACCGGCACGAGCTCGATGTCGATCTCCTGAGGAACGAAGTCCTCGCATTCGTCGCTCACGACGGGCGTGAGCGTCTGCTCGAAATCCTCGTAGCCTGTCCCCGAGATCTCCACCCGGGTCACCCCCGCGGTCCACAGCTCGCAGACGAGCTCCTCCAGCGCTTCAGGGGGAGGCTTCGCGCGATCGACGGCGCACACCACGTTGGCCTCGTCGAGCGTCTTCCAGGTGCTCGGGTCGTTCAGGACGAAGGTCGGTTCCTCGGCTGCGCTCCACGCGACGTGAAGGGCGGTGTCCGGCGGGACGGGGGCGCCCCTCGCGCGCACGGCGATGGTGAACATCGCCTGTCGCGGCCCCATTGGGCAGCCGTCGGCGCCGCCCATGCCCGAGCCGCCGGCCCCGCCGCCCCCCGGGGCCTTGCAGGCGCCCACGGAGGCGGCGATCGCGAGCGCCGCCGCGGCGAGCGCCGCGAAGGCCGTGAACGATAGGGCTCGACTTGGCGCGAGGGGAAGGCGTGCAGCCACGAAGGCGACAGGGTAGGGGGGCGACGCTGGCAAATCCAGCGAGAGCAGGTTTTGTACAGGACGCTCGTCCGAGCCCCGCGCCCCCGGGCCGCGCCGCGGGCGCTCTCCAGCTCAGCCCTGGGCCTTGAGCTCCGCGATGTCCTTGAGGAGCGCCTGCTCGTGCCCCTCGGGCTTCACCTTCTGGTACGTCTTCCGCAGCACGCCCTGCGGATCGACGACGAAGGTCGTCCGGTCCCAGTAGAAGTTGCCCTTCCACTCGCTCTGCCCGACGCCCGCGGCCTTGAGGAGCTCGTGCTTCGTGTCGGCGAGCAGATCGATGGTGAACGAGAACTTGTCGCAGAAGCTCTTGTGCGACGCGACGTCGTCCTCGCTCACGCCGACCACCGCGACGTTGGCCTTGTCGAAGTCCTCCTTGGAGGCCGTGAACGACTTGCCCTGGATGGTGCAACCCGGCGTGTCGTCCTTCGGATAGAAATAGACGACGAGCCATTTGCCCGCGAAGTCCTCGAGCTTCACGGTCCTGCCGTCCTGGTTCGGCAGCGCGAAGCGCGGGAACGGCTTTCCAATCTCGACGCTCATCTTCTCTTTGCCTTTGGCTGTGGGCCGGAGGACGGCGCCTCCTGGCCGGTGACGGTCATGTTGTGGTGGAGCGGCGCGGCCCGGGCAATCCTCTCGTTGCCCGCGCCGGCTCAGCGCGGGATGAGCCCGCGGAACCAGGCCGCCACCGACGAGGAGGACTCGTCCTGGTGGAGCGACTCCGGCCCTTCCAGCTCGTCGGCGAGCCCGCCGAGCGGCCCATCGCTGCGCGGGGGCGGCGAGCTCGAGTGGGTCTGCCCGTGGAGCAGGCTCGTGGACCCGTCCAGGGTGGGCAGCAGGTTGAGGCCGCTGCCGCTCGAGGTCGGCTCCTTCGTGAGCGACTTGAACTCGAGGAGCATCATGTCGATGAGCTCGGCGATCTTCTGCGTCCCGTCGACCGCCCGCGCCGGCCCGCCCTTGGCGCGCTCCACGAGCTCGGCCACGTCGTCCTCGCTCACCGGGCGGCCGAAGCGGTAGAGGAAGCGGGTGAGGTCGCGCCCGAGCTCGCGCGCGGTGTGGTAGCGGGCCGCCGGATCGCGGGCGAGCGCGCGGCGGATGATCTGCTCCAGCTCGCGCGGCACCTCGCCGTTGATCTGCTGGAGCGAGGGGACCACCGCGTCGCGCACGAGCCGCACCGTGATGTAGTCGGAGTCGCCGAGGAAGAGCCGGCGCCCGGCGAGCATCTCCCAGAGGATGATCCCGAGCGCGAAGATGTCGACGCGCTGGTCGACGCCCTGCTCGAGCACCGTCTCCGGCGCCAGGTAGCCGAACTTCCCCTTGATGATGCCCGCGTCGCTCTCGGCGAGCTGGCTCGACGCCTTCGCGAGCCCGAAGTCCACGATCTTCACCTCGCCGTAGCGGGTGATGAGCACGTTCGCCGGGGTGATGTCCCGGTGCACGATCTGGAGCGGCTTTCCGTCCGCGGTCGCGAGGTCGTGCGCGTAGGCGAGGCCCTGGCACATCTTCGCGGCCATGAACGCGGCGACCTCGACGCTCATCGGCCGGCCCACCTTCTTCTGGTGCTCGAGGAGGGCCCGGAGGTCGGCGCCGTCGACGTACTCCATGACGATGAAGTACGTCCCGTCGCCGACGCCGATGTCGAACACCGACACGACGTTCGAGTGCGAGAGGTGCGCCGAGAGGCGCGCCTCGTCGAGGAACATCGCGATGAACTGCTCCTTCTTGCTGAGCTGCGGCAAGACGCGCTTGATCGCGACCTGCTTCTTGAACCCCTCGATCCCCGCGCTCTCGGCGACGAAGACCTCCGCCATGCCGCCGGAGGCGAGGCGCTTGATGACCCGGTACCGCTGCTGCTCGGACATGCCCTGTCTGTCGTCCTCCCGCCCCGTCCCGTCTCGTGTGCCCAGTCTAGCGGCTCGGGGCCGGCGGCGGATGAAATCCATGCGGCGCCGCGCCCCGGGTCACCGGAACGTGGCGAGCGCCGCGACCGCCGCGAAGGAGAGCCCGACGAGCGCGGCGAGCGCGAGCACCGACAGGATCGGCTCCGCCCGCACGGTGGCGAGCAGCCGGCCGCGATCTTCCCTGGACAGCGGCGCCCCGTCGGTTCCGTCCTCCCCCTCGCCGCCCGACGCTGCGGCGAGGTGCGCGGCGAGGCGCCGCCGCGCGGTCCGGGCGCGGAGCGCGAGCAGGAGCATCTCGGCGACCCCGGCGGCGCCGAGCACCAGGAGGCCAGCGCGCCGCGCCCGCGAGGCGCGGGCCCGCTCGCGCGCCTCGGCCGCCGGCACCCCGTCCGCGAGCAGCGCCACGCGCCGCGGCGCGACCGGGCTCGCGGCGGGCGAGAGCGGCCAGGCGACCGTGCCCGCGCCTCGCTCGTACGGGTCGCTCGCGACGACCGCCCACCCCGCGGCGCCGGGCGGCTGCCCGTCCGGGAGCGCCAGCGTCCCCGAGAAGAAGCCTCCGCCATCGGCCGCGAGCGGGACCACCGCCCCGAGCAGGCGGCCGTGCGCGCCTCCGATCGAGACGTAGGCGTGCGGCTTCGGCGCCGGCGAGGTGAGCCGGAGCTCTGGCCGCTCGCCCGCGAGGCCGGCCGGGTCGAGCCAGATCGCGCCTGGGATCACGGGCAGCCTCCCTTCCCAGGCGCCGCCCGCGCCCCGCGCCCCGGGCGGCGCGCTCCCGGGGCGCGCCGCGCGCAGCGTGAGCTCGACGGTGTGCGCCAGCGGCCTGATCGTGAGCTCCGCGGCGCCCCGCGCGTCGGCGGTGATCTGCGCCGGCCCGCTGCCCTGTCCCCCGAGATCCGCCCCGACGGCGCTCGCCTCCACGCGCGCCCCTGGCACGGGCGCTCCGTCCTCCGTCTCGACCGTGACGCGCACCGGCTCCGGGAACGGCGCCGCCATGGCGCCCCGCGCGACCGTGACCCGGAGGCGGAGCTCCCCCTGCGCCGCGCCGGGCAGCGGGCTCGCGTCCGCCGCTCCGGGCAGCGCGCTCGCGTCCGCCGTGGGGAGCGGGGGCGAGAGCGGCACCTCCTGCTCCAGGAGCGCGTCGCCGCCCCGCAGGATCCGCACAACGACCGGCGCCTTCAGCCCGCCGCCTGCGCGCAGCAGCGCCTCGCCGATTCCGTCCTTTCCTGTCGAGCCGCTCCATCCCGCGAGCGGCGCCCCCGCGGACGTCGCGCTCACCTCGATCTCCGGCAGCGCCGCCGGATCGTCGGCGCCGTGGAGCCGGCGCACCCCTTCGATGCGGAGCGCGAGCGCCTCGCTCCCGGCGATCGGGGCGCCCCACACCCGCACGCCGGTGGCCATGCGCTGCGCTCCTGGTCCCAGGAACACGAGCGCGGCGAGCCCGATGCTGAGCGCGGGCAGGACGTAGGTCGCCGCGTCGGGCATCGATCTCATGGTCGTCCCAGCATACCTCTCCGTCCCTGCGGCGCGGGCGGGCCTCGGGTCAGGCTGGCTGCTCGTGCGGAGCGCTGGTGGCTTGCCGAGCCCCTTTGCGTCCGGGCGTCTCCTCCGATAGGAAGCCGCCGATGGCAGCCGACAGACCGGTGAAGCGCAAGCGCAAGGGCTCGGGGTCCACGGGGCAGGGGGACGAGGTGCTGCTGCGGCAGCGCACCGATCCGCGGAGCGAGCGTCGTTTCGAGCCCAAGGCGTCGCTCGAGCTCGCCCTCACCTTGCTCGGCATGTCCGTCGCGGCGCTCCTCGCCGGCGCGGGCGTTTACGGCCAGTGGTTTCGGGGCGAGGAGGCGGGCGCGCACCCTGCTGCCCCGTACCTGCTCGTCGGTGCGCTCCTCCTCGGCGCCGCGGCGGGCCTGTTCGGTCAGTGGTCGATGAAGCCCGTCCGCGTCGGCGACGCCGGCGTGGCGCTCGAGAACGGCCCTGGCGAGATCGAGCGCATCGGCTGGAACGAGGTCACCGGCCTGTTGCTGACGGAGTCGGCGCTCACGGTCCAGGGTGGCGGCACCGTGATCGCCATCCCGCTGCGCGCGCATCTCCCTGCGGCCTCTCGCGTCCTTGCGGAGGCGAGGAAGCGCATCCCCGGCCGCGTCGCCGACATCAAGGAGGACGCCCTGCCTGCTCCCGACGACGCTGCCGGCGAGGCGCGCCCGCTGGAGCCGCCCCAGGTCGCCGGCCTTCACTGCAAGGCCACGGACAAGCTCATCGCCTTCGAGGCCGACGCCCGCCTCTGCGGCCGCTGCGGCGAGCTCTACCACAAGGACGGCGTCCCCCCCCGCTGCACGACCTGCGAAGCCCCACTGCGTTGAGCGGCGGTCGCCCGCTGCGGATACGGGCCCATCTCGGCGTTTTCGGTGCTCAGCGCACTGAAGTGCGCCTCCGCGCCGAAAACGCCGATCTGGACCCGTCTCCTGTGCGGGCGACCGCCGCTCAGTGAGCGCGTCGGTGGTTCGGTCCGGGGAGCGCGCCAGGTCGCCTCGGGCCGGGCGGCTCGGCACTCCGCCCCCGCGCGCCGCCGACCCTCAGAGCCCGAAGCGCGCCGCGTTCTCCCGGAGGAACGCGATGTACACGTCGGCCTCCTGGTGCGACGTCACCTCGCCCGCGTCGACCGCCTGCTCCAGCGCCCGCTTGATCTCGCCCACCCGACGCGACGGCGGCAGCCCGAACGCCTGCATGATGGCGTCGCCGATGCCGCTCGGCAGCGGCGGCACCACCGCGTCCTCGGCCTGGACCTGCAGCACCCGCTCGGCCAGGTCGTTGATCTGCTTCAGCCCCTTCCGCTTCTTCTCGGGCCGCTTCGTCGTGATGTCCGCCCGCGACAGGTCGAGCACATCGTTCAGGCAGCCGCCCATCTCCTTCGCGAAGCGCCGCACCGCGCTGTCGGTCCACGACGCGTCGTACTGGCTCGCCCGCAGGTGGTGCAGGATCAGGAAGCGGATGCTGCCCTTCAGCGATTCTTCCTTCGAGAACAGCGGCAGCCGCCGGTCGATCTTGTCGAACATGCGCGCGCCGACCTCGGCGTGACCGAAGAAATGGACCTCCCCCGTCGGCGAGATGGTCCGCGTCCTCGTCTTGCCGATGTCATGGAGCAGCGCCGCCCAGCGGACCTCGAGCCTCGGCACCGCCTGACGCACCACCTGCTTCGTGTGCTTCCACACGTCCTTGTGGCGCCACTCGCCGTCGCCGAACCCCACCATCGCCTCGACCTCGGGCAGCATCGTCGCCAGGGCGCCCGACTCGAGCAGGGCGTCGAGCCCGGCCTCGGCGTCGTCGCTCATCATGATCCGGTCGAGCAGCTTGCGGACGTCGGGCAGGTAGATCGCCGCCGCCGCCTTGAAGTCGGCGGGGCGCCCCGAGATCACCCTGGTCGAGGGGCGTGGCTCGGCGGCCGCCTCGGGCTGCGCGGGCTCGGCCCTCTCTGCTCGCTGAACGGCCCACTCGAGCGCCTCCATGGCCCGCTTCGGGCTCGCTTCCTGGGTGAGAATCTCCTGCACGCTGTCCTTCCACACTTTCGAGGTTACGGGATCGCCCGGGGCGCGCCGGTCGCGCGGCCCGCACGGGGGTCCGCCGGTTTAGAGCCAGCCGGTACTCCGCGCAATGGTTCGTCGCTCGGCGCCGGTTCGTCGCGCGTCGCGCGTCGCGTCGGAGCGCGCAGGTCCGCCGGAGACGGCGCGTCAGGTGCGGAGGAGCCTGCCCACGTGGTCCCGCTCCCACGCGAGGGAGCGCTCGTAGTCGCGGAAGAGCCGCTCGCGGGCGAGGAACTGGGGCGGATGGAGCATCCGGCGCCCGTTGCCGTGGCTCGCGGGCATCACGTGGTGGAGCATCTCGTGGTAGATGACGTAGGAGATGAAGTAGCGGGGGACCCAGGGCCGGTCGAGCACCGGGTGGATGCGGATCAGCCGCTCCACCGCCGAGTAGCTCCCGAGCTTGATGGTGCGCCGCGGCTTCCGCGCCTTGGTCCGCTTGCCCCAGGTGATCAGCGCGTCGACCACGCCGCCGAAGTACGTGTGGTTCACCTTCTGGAACAGGGTCAGCAGATCGTGCGTCCGCCCCTGCGTCGAGAGCGGCGTGCTCACCGGCCGGCTCGCCCGGATGCGATGACCGTTCTCGTCGATGTACTGGCCGACGAGGAGCGACGCGGCCCGGTCCTGGTTCACCACGTACCGGACGAGCGCATCCTGAACGACCGCCGGCGCATCCAGGAACATGTGATGGACGCGCGCCTGCAGGATCCCCTCCCGCAGCGACGAGGAGATCATCTGCCGGTAGTTGTCGGTCACCGAGAGGAGCACCGGCCGCTTCTGGGCCAGCTCCAGGCGCCGGACGAGCGCCTGGCGCGCCCCCTCGTGCACGTAGATCTGCGGCTGGCCCGACGGCAGGTCGATGTCGATCGGATGGTGGCGGGGGTCCGGCACCCGGACGACGGCCCGAGAGACGCGCGGCCACAAGGAAGAGGGTGCTGCACCCTTCCCACCGCTGCGCGACAGACGGCCTGGAGGGGGTTGAGCGAAGGGGAAGACCATCTGTCCCGCCATCTCAATCCTCCTTATTTGGGCGTATTCTCGGGTGGGATCCTTGTCAAGCGAGCGGCCGAAATCATCGAAATCATTCGGATTTGTGATTACGTAAGCAGGGGGCCGGCACCGCCTGCGGGGGTACGGCAGGCGCCCCGGCCGCCGCTCGCCCACAATCGGGATTTCCACAGCAAATTCATGGACTTGCCTGGGCCGCCGCGGCGCGCCGCGGGGCCGCTCCGGTCGACCCGGCTCGGGCCGCGCCGCCTTCCGCCTCGGACGCGTGCGTCTGCTCCCGCTCCATCGCGATGACCCGGCACGCGCACGGCGCGTCCTCGCTAGGCGAGCGCGCGCGGGTCGAGGATCCGCGCCACGCGCCAGCGGTGCTGCGCGTGCGGCGCCGGGTCGGGCTCGAGGGCGACGATCAGGGCCGTGGTGAAGCCGGGGAGGGCCAGACCGGGCGCGCCCCGGCCGGACGCGTCGATGAGCGTCCGGACGAGGTGCTCCACGTTCGGCTGGTGCCCGACCAGGAGCGCGTCGGCCCCGCCTCGGGCGAGCGCGGCGACGAGCGCGAGCGGGAGATCGGCGTCGACCGAGAGCTCGTCCCGGACCTCGACCTCCGGCGCGCCGCAGCGGGGCGCCGCGATCTCGGCGGTCTCGCGGGCGCGCGCCAGGGGGCTCGCGAGCACCCGCGAGAGCGGCGCGCCGCCCCGGATGCGGTGGAGCTCGATCGCGACCCGCTCGACGCGGTCGCGGCCCTCGGGGGTGAGCCTCCGGTCCGCGTCCCGTCCGCTCGCCGCTCGGTCCTCCGCCGGGCCGTGCCGCATCACGTAGAGGTGCATGGCGGTCGCGGCCCGCGTCAGTTCGTCTTGCCCGGGGCGCGCCGGGCGTCCTGGCCGGACGGGCCCGCTTCGCCGCGACCCTTCGCCTGCGCGGGGGGCTCGGCCGCGGCCGCTCCGCCCTTCGGGCCGGCGGCCGCGGCGCCGTTCGCCGCGGCGCCCGCGCCGGCGCGGGAGATGCCGTGCTTCGCGAGGACCATCGACTCGATCTTCTCGAGCGCCGCCGGGTGCTGCTCGAGATAGGAGCGGGCGTTCTCCCGGCCCTGGCCGATGCGCTCGCCCTGGAACGAGAACCAGGAGCCGCTCTTCTCGATGATGCTCGCCTCGGTCGCGAGGTCGATGACGTCGCCGCTGTGGCTGATGCCCTGGCCGTAGAGGATGTCGAACTCCACCTCGCGGAAGGGGGGCGCCATCTTGTTCTTCACGACCTTGACGCGGGTCCGGTTGCCCACGACCGCCGGCTCCTTGCCGCCCGCGGCCGCCTCCTTGATGGCGCCGATGCGGCGGATGTCGAGCCGGACCGAGGCGTAGAACTTGAGGGCGTTGCCGCCGCTCGTCGTCTCGGGGCTGCCGAACATGACGCCGATCTTCATGCGGATCTGGTTGATGAACATCAGCAGGCACTGCGAGCGGGAGGTCGTCCCGGTCAGCTTGCGGAGCGCCTGGCTCATCAGCCGGGCCTGGAGGCCGACGTGGCTGTCGCCCATGTCGCCCTCGATCTCCGCCTTGGGGACGAGCGCGGCGACGGAGTCGACGACGATGATGTCGACGGCGTTCGAGCGGACCAGCATGTCGGCGATCTCGAGCGCCTGCTCGCCGTAGTCGGGCTGCGAGATGAGCAGCTCGTCGGTCTTCACGCCGAGCTTCTTGGCGTAGTTCACGTCGAGGGCGTGCTCGGCGTCGATGAACGCCGCCGTCCCGCCCGCCCGCTGGATGGCCGCGATGGCGTGGAGGGTGAGGGTCGTCTTGCCGCTCGACTCCGGCCCGTAGATCTCGACGATGCGGCCGCGCGGGTAGCCGCCGATGCCGAGGGCGATGTCCAGGCCGAGCGAGCCGCTCGGCACGGCCGCGACCTCGTCGTGCAGCGTCTGCCCGTCCTTGAGGCGCATGATCGCCCCTTTGCCGTACTCCTTCTCGACGCTCGCGATCGCGAGCTCCAGGGCGGCAGACTTCTGCTTGGTGTTCTTCTCGTCGCTCATGCGTACCTCGGGGCGGGGGGCCGAAGGGAGGGGAGACCGAAGGGGATCACGCTGCCGGATCCCCGACGTGCGGGGCAACAGTTTCCGGCAGCTTTACTGTCCGGTTGTTCAGGAAGCAAGACCCCCGCACCCCGGATAGGACCGAAAACGTCCGCGCGCCGGCCCGGCCGGGCCGGGCCGGACGGCCGTCGCGCGCGGCCGCCGCGCCGGGCGCCGCGACAGCCTCGCGCCCGGTCGGACCGACGCCGGACGGGGCGAGGACGTCGCGGTCGGAAGGGCCGTTTCCCGGCTGCCGTGGAGTCTCACAACCCGGGCAACAATCGTGATCGTCGCACACCGGGAACGCTGGCGGACTCTTCATGTGTGGGCCACACCTTCCACGTGGGGGGCGGGGGCCGCTTTTTCCCGGGGTTTTCCCTGGGCCGGTACGAGTTCGTCCTGCGGGTGGCCGCAGGCGAGACGGGGGAGGTCTGGGCGGGTCGGCTCAGGCGCGAGCACGGGTTTCAGAAGCTCTTTGCCATCAAGGTGCTTCACCCCGAGCTCTCGCCCGACCCCGACGCCGTGCGGATGTTCCTCGAGGAAGCCGCGCTCGCGGCGCGCATCCGGCACCCGAACGTGGTGCCCGTCGTGGATCTCGGCGAGGAGGGCGGCACCCTCTTCTATGTCATGGAATGGGTCAGCGGCGAGCCCCTCTCGGCGGTGCTGCGCGCCGCGCGCCGGCGCCCGGCGCCGGTGCTCGCCGCGGCCCGGCTGGCGTACCAGATCTGCGCGGCGCTCGACGTGGCGCACGAGCTCCGGGACGAGGTCGGAAACCCCCGGGAGCTCCTCCACTACGACGTCTCGCCCGACAACGTCCTCATCACGTCCGAGGGGCTCGTCCGCCTGGTCGATTTCGGCATCGCGAGGTTCGAGGAGGAGCGGCTGTCGGAGCGCCGGCCTTCGCTCCGGGGCGACGGCGGGCGCGCCTTCGCCGCGGCGGCGGGCGGCGAGGGGGGCGCGCTCCTGTTCAGGAGCAGCGCGCCGTACATGGCGCCGGAGCACATCCGGGGGCAGCCGTGCGACCGGCGGGCCGATCTCTTCGGGGTGGGGGTGCTGCTCTACGAGCTCCTCTCGGGCGCGCACCCCTTCCAGGCCGACGACAGCGAGAGCACGATGACCCACATCGCGAGCGAGCGGCCCGCCGCGCCGCTGTCGTCGCGCGCCGTCCCGTCCCGCCGCGGGTTCGCCGAGCGGCTGAGCGCGGCGCCGCCGCCCGAGCCGATCCCGCCCGCGCTCGATCGCCTCGTCTCCGAGGCGCTCGCCAAGTCGCCCACCGCGCGCACGGCGACGGCCGCGCAGCTGATGCGCGCGCTCGAGGAGGCGGTGCCGGGCGCCGCGCACCCGGGCAACGACGCGCTGGTCGCCGCCTGGATCGGGCAGGTGCTCGGGAACGCGTCCCACCTCCGCACGCAGCAGCTGCGCGCCGCGCTCGAGTCGCTCGATCCGGGGGACGGCGCGGCCGACGAGGCGGAGCCGCTGCCCGCCTGGCGGCGGTGGGCGCAGGCGGCGTGGGCGTTCGGGGCCGCGGTCCTCGGGGTCGCGCTCGCCGGGACCACGGCGGTGAGGGACAGCCCGCTCCCGCCGGCCTCGTTCGCCGCGCCGGCCGGGCCGCGCGCGGACAGCGCCGCGAGCAGCCTCGGCGCGCCCCCGCGCCGCCGAGGCGCGGCGAGCACGCCGCACCGGAGATGAGCCGGCGCCGGCGCGAGGTCCCGCGCCGTCGAGGGAGCGGGGCCGCGCGCGTCAGGGGTCGACGGTGCCCTCGAGGATCGCGCGCGGGCCGTCGATGAGCATGAAGGTCGCTTCCTCCTCGCCGACCCTGGCGAAGAGGGCGTCGATGCCGCCGCGGACGTCGGCGACGTCCCTTTCGGCGTGGGCGTCGCTGCACGCGGCGTAGTAGTAGCCCTCCTCGAGCAGCTGCTCCGCGGCGCGGCGGGGGGTGCGCCCGTACTTGCCGGTGAGGGCCGCGACGTCGAGGAGGAGGACGGCGCCGGCGTCGAGGAGCGGATCCAGCGAGGAGCAGTCGTCGAAGACGGGCTCGTAGCGCTCCGGGTGGGCGATGACGGGGCGGAGCTTGCGGCGGCTGAGGTCGAAGAGCCGCTCGGCGACGCGGACGGGGAAGCTCCGGGTCGGGAGCTCGACGAGCGCCGCGCGGCCGCCGGGGTAGGGGAGGGCGCTGCCGTCGAGGAGGCGCTGGAAGACGACGTCATCGAAGAAGTGCTCCGACGAGAGGTCGAGCGCGGGCAGGCCGCGCGCGTCGTCGGCGCGGCGCAGCGCGGCGCACGTCGCGTCGTAGGCGGCGCGGAGGCTCTGCCGGGTGTTGTCGAACATCCCGGGGCGCATGTGCGGCGTGGCCACCACGGTGTCGAACCCGGCGCCGCGGAGCGCGGTGAGGAGGGCGAAGCTCTCCTCGACGGTGCGGGCGCCGTCGTCGATGCCGGCGACCCAGTGGCAGTGGAGATCGATGAAGCCGCGCATCGTGCGCTCGAACTTAGCAAAGTTGGCCGCCCTCGTGCGCTGCGACCATCCTTCGCGTGGAGGAGGTGTTCGTGTCGCTCTCGTTATCGAACCAGCAGCTTGTGCCGGAGCCCGGGTCGAATGGCGGTGCAGGGGGCCAGCGCGGCGACCAGCAGGGGAGCCGCGCGGAGCGGCCCGAAGGCCGAGGCGCGCTCTCGGCCGAGGGGGACGCGGCGGCCGCCGGGGAGGGGGCTCCCGCCTCCGAGCGGCGGCGCCGCCGCAGCGACGACCCGATCACCGCGCTGCACTATCAGCTCTCGACGACGCGCTCGGAGGCGAACCTGGACGTCGTGGTCCTCGTGGACGACAGCGGCTGCCTGGTCGCCGGGGCGGGCGCGTGGCCCGCGTGCGAGGAGCTCGCCGCCTACGCCCCGCTCCTCGCCAACCCGGACGCCGTCCAGAGCGCCGCGGTCGGCTCGCGCATCGCCGCGCTCACCGCGGAGGTCGAGGTGCAGAGCCTCGCCGTGGCGGGCGGGGAGGTGCTGCTCTGCGGCCGCGGCGGCACGGCGGAGCGCGGCGCCTCCATCGCCCGGGCCGCCGCCGGGTGCCTGCGCATCCTCCGCGCCGCGGCCTGAGCGCTGCGTTCACCGCGGGCCGAGCGCATCGTTCATCCACCGTGGGCTGAGCGCTCGTCGGGCCGCGGGTCGAGCGCTCGTCCATCGCGGGCACCGCGGGTCGAGCGACCGTCCGGCCGCAGCCGGAGCGCTCGCCGCGCAGCCGGACGAGCGCTCGCGCCCCCGGTTCGTGCTACAAGGGGCCGCGACCTCAGGTCGCGCGCCATGCCCGGCCCGCTCGCACCCCCTCGAAACACCCCGCCCGCCGCCCACGCACCCCTCCGGGCGGACGACGCCGGCCTGGCCTCGCTGCTCGCCTCCCGCAGGGTGATCCTCTGCGTCGGCTGCGGCGGCGTCGGCAAGACGACCACCACCGCGGCGCTCGGCCTCGCCGCGGCCCGCCGGGGCAAGCGCGTGCTGTGCCTGACGATCGACCCGGCGCGCCGCCTCTCCCAGAGCCTCGGGCTCGAGGAGATGAAGACCGAGGCGCAGACGATCGAGCCGGCCCGGTTCGCCAGGGCGGGCATCGACGTGCCCGGCTCGATGACGGTGATGATGCTCGACACGAAGTCGACGTTCGACGGCCTCGTCGCCTCGCTCGCCCCGTCGCCCGAGCAGCGCGACCGGATCCTCGGCAACGTCCTTTACAAGTACATCTCCACGTCGCTCGCGGGCACGCAGGAGTACATGGCGATGGAGAAGCTCTACGCCGTGAGGAGCGACCCGAGCTACGACCTCGTCCTGCTCGACACGCCGCCCACGGCGAACGCGCTGGATTTCCTCGACGCGCCCGAGCGGCTCGTCGGCGCCATCGACAGCGCGGCGACGCGCTGGTTCGTGCAGGCGTTCCAGAGCTCCGGCAAGCTGTCGCTCAACCTGCTGGCGCGGTCGACCGCGGCGGTGCTGCGCGGCATCGGCAAGCTGACCGGCAGCGGCTTCCTCGAGCAGATCGCGGCGTTCATCAGCGAGATGAACGCGGTCTTCGGCGGCTGGAAGCAGCGGGCGGACGCGGTGGCGTCGGCGCTGCGCGGCCCCGACGTGGCCTACGTGCTCGTCACGACGCCCGATCCGCTCTGCGTGCGCGAGGTGCTGTTCTTCGCCGATCGCCTGCGCGAGCAGGACATGCGGCGCGACGCGTTCGTCGTGAACCGCGTCCACCCGGTGTACGGCGCCCTCCCCGGCGCCGCCGAGGTCGCCGCCGCGCTCGACGGCAGCGGCCTCGCGCTCGGCCCCGGCGCGGCGGCGCGCCTGCTGCAGGCCGCCGAGGACGAGACCCGCATGGGCAAGCTCGATCAGCTGAACCTGATCGCCCTCGAGGCGGCGCTGGAAGACGAGCAGACCGGCGGCAGCGTCCGCGTCGACGTGCCGGCGTTCCCGTACGACATCTACGACGTGGCCGGCCTCGCGAGGATCGCCGACGTGCTGGCGCCGCTGCCCGGGGCGGCGGGCTGACGGCTGCGCCAGCACGGGCAGGCCGCGGTCCGCCGGGGCGGGGGCGCGGCCAGCGGCGGGTGGAGCGGCGAGGAATCGGGTCAGCAGGCTCGAGGAGCCGTACCAGCAGGTCCGGGGAGCCGTACCAGCAGGCTCGAGGAGCCATACCAGCAGGCTCGAGGAGCCATACCAGCAGGTTCGAGGAGCCATACCAGCAGGCTCGAGGAGCCATACCAGCAGCTCCGGGGAGCCATACCAGCAGGCTCGAGGAGCCATACCAGCAGCTCCGGGGAGCCGTACCAGCAGGCTCGAGGAGCCGTACCAGCAGGTGCTGGCAAGCGACCTGGGACCGCCGGCACGCGAGCCGGGTCTGCTGGCAAGCGCCCGGGGGGCTGCTGGTGCGCACCCCAGGTCTGCTGGTCGACGTCCCGGATCGGCCGGCGGGCACCGCTCCCGCGGCAGAGCGGTGCGGGACCGCTGTCCGGCCGCCCGGGCGCGCGGGGCGGCCTACCCCCGCCGGCGGCGCTCCTTGTACTTCACCCGGACCGGCACGCCCTCGAGACCGAACGCCTGCCGGAGCTGGTTCGACACGTAGCGCCGGTAGCTGAAGTGGAGCTTCTCGGGGTCGCTCGCGACGACGACGAACAGCGGCGGCGACGTCTCGGCCTGCGTGACGAAGAACAGCCGGGGCGCGCGCCCGCCGTGCGTGGGAGGCGGGTGCGTGAGGAGGATCTGCTCGAAGAAGCGGTTGAGCTCCCCGGTGGGCACGCGCTTCCGGTAGGCGTCGGCCACCTGGCCCACCGTCTCGAGGAGCTTCGCCACGCCGCGCCCGCTGCGCGCGCTCACGTGCACGATCGGCGCCCACGGCACGAACGCGAGCTTGTCGCGGGCGTCCTGCTCCGCCTTCGCGAGCGCCTTCCGGTCGAGGAGATCGATCTTGTTCAGGCCGATCACGATGCCGCACCCCCGGTCGACCGCGAGGCCGAGGATCTTCGCGTCCTGCTCGGCCACGCCCTCGGCGGCGTCGCAGAGCAGGAGCACGACCTCGGCCCGCTCCATCGCGCGGATCGCGTGCATCACGCTGACCGCCTCGACGGCGCTGTCCTCCTTCGTCACCTTCGACTTGCGCCGGATGCCGGCCGTGTCGATGAGCAGGAACCGCTTGCCGTCGCGCTCGGCCAGGGTGTCGATCGGATCGCGCGTCGTACCCGGCTGCGCGTCGACGAGCATCCGCTCCTCGCCCGCGACGCGGTTGACGAGCGACGACTTCCCCGCGTTCGGGCGCCCGACGATGGCGATGCGGAGCGCCCCCTCGGCCGACTCCTCGGGCGCCGCGGGCTCCTTGGGGAGCGCGGCCTCGATGGCCATCTCCAGATCCGAGATGCCGCGGCCGTGGAGGGCGCTGATCGGGATGAGCCGATCCATCCCGAGGCGGTACAGCTCCGCCGCCTCGGCCTCGGCGCGCGGCGAGTCCGCCTTGTTGGCGACGTAGATCACGGGCTTGCCCGCGCGGCGCAGGAGGCCGAGCTCGGCGTGCTCGGACGGCGTGACCGGCGTCACGGCGTCGAGCACGCACACGATCACGTCGGCCTCGGCGATGGCGAGATCGATCTGCCGCTTGATCCCCTGCCGCATGGGGTCGTCGCTCTCGGGGTCGAACCCGCCCGTGTCGACGAGCGTGAAGCGCCGTCCCCGCGAGGTGACGTCGCCGTAGTGGCGATCGCGGGTCACCCCGGGCTCGTCGTGCACGATCGCGACGCGCTTGCCGACCAGCCGGTTGAACAGCGTGCTCTTGCCGGTGTTGGGCCGCCCGACCAGCGCCACGATCCCGGCCGAGGGCGGCGGGGCAGGCGCGCCGGCCGCGGCGTCCTCGGCGGCCGCGAGGGCCTCGTCGGCGAGCTCCGCCGCGAGCTCGTCCCTGTCCTCCGTCGGATCGTGGCTGCTCTGCTCGAAGGCATTGCGCCCCTTGCTCAGCCCCGAGCCGCTGCCCTTCTTCGCGCCCGCTGCGGCCTTGCCGGATGCGGCAGCGGCCTTGCGGGGCACGGCAGCGGCCTTGCGGGGCGCGGCGGCCTTGCCGGGCGCCGCAGCGGCCTTGCCGGGCGCGCTCTTTCTGGAGGCGACCGCGCTCTTGCCGGAGGCGGCAGCGCCCTTCCTGGGAGCGACGCCGCCCCTCTTCTCGGGGCGATCGCCCGTCTTCGTCGCCCGGCCACCGCCGGCGGCGGCGGCCTGGCCGCGCCTGGTCCCCTTGGAAAGAGCTGGTTTCGCCGCGCTCACGAGGTCTCTCCCTTGTTGTAACCGAGCTCTTCCAGCCTCTGGAGCGACTCGCGCCACTCCGGCGTCACCCGCACCCAGAGCTTGAGGTTCACCTGCCGGCCGACGAGCTCCTCGATCCGGAGCCGGGCCTCCGTGCCGATCCGCTTGAGCTGCTCCGCGCCGGCGCCGATCAAGATCTTCTTCTGCCCGGGCCGCTCCACGTGGATCGTCGCGTCGATGTGCAGCGCGCCGTCGCCCGTCGGCTCGACGTAGCGCTCGATCTGCACGGCGCTGGCGTGCGGCACCTCGGCCTTCGTCGCGCGGAGGATCTGCTCGCGCACGTACTCGGCGGCGAAGAAGCGCGTGGGCCTGTCGGTGAGCTCATCGGGCGCGAAGCCCCAGGCCCGCTCGGGGCACAGCTTCGCCACCTCGTCCAGCACGCGCTGGACGCCGTCCTCGCGCAGCGCCGAGATGGGGACGATCGCCGCGAACTCCCGGATCTTCGCGAACGCGTCGAGGAGCGGCAAGAGCCGCGCCTTGTCCCGCACCCGGTCGACCTTGTTGAGGACGAACACCACCGGCGACTCGCTCCCGAGGTCCGCGAGCAGCGTGAGGTCGCCCGGGTGCGGCGCGAACGGCGGGCCGTCCTCGCCTTCCGTCGCGCGCCGCGGGAGGCGCGCAGGATCCGGGGCTTCGGTCACGAAGACGATGACGTCGGCGCTCCGCGCCGCCTCGCGCGCCGCCTGGTTCATCACGCGCCCGAGCTCGGTGCGCGGCCGGTGCAGCCCGGGCGTGTCGAGCAGCGCGATCTCCGCCGGGCCGTGGTGCACGACCCCGAGGATCGCGTCGCGCGTCGTCTGCGGCGTCGGCGAGACGATCGCGAGCGGGTGGCCGAGCGCCGCGTTGAGCAGCGTCGACTTCCCCACGTTCGGCCGCCCCACCAGGGCCACGCGCCCGGATCGCCGCGGCAGATCGAGAGACGCGTCGGCCTCCTCGCTACGCCTCGGCTCGGCGCGCTTCCTTCGCTGCTGCTGCCCGCCGCCGAGCGCGCCCGCCGCGCGCTCCGGGAGCGGTCGACCCTTCGCTTCGCCCTCGGGGCGAGGCTCGCGCCCCGCCTGGCCGCGGGCTGCGCTGGAGGAGCGCGCCGCGGCGCCGCGGTTCTTCCTGGCGCCCCGCTCCGCATCCCCTGCCTTGGCAGCGCGCTCGGCGCCGCCCCGGTCCGCCGCGCCTCGCCTGCCAGCGCGCTCGGCGCCGCCCCGCTCCGCACCCCCCGCCTTGGCAGCGCGCTCGGCGCCGCCCCGCTCCGCACCCCCCGCCTTGGCAGCGCGCTCGGCGCCGCCCCGGTCCGCCTCGCCTCGCCTGGCAGCGCGCTCGGCGCCGCCCCGATGGCTCGCGCGACGCGACCTGTCGTCGGGGGGCGCCTCGTCTTCGCGTCGGGGCGGGCGCGCTCGCGGGATCGCCGCGTCGCCCGTCCGGGGATCGTCGCCGGACGATGCTCCCGGGCGGCCGACGCGGCGGCCACCGTTCCTGGCAGGACGGGGGCCAGCGGCGGCCTGGGAGGGCTTCGGCGCCTGCGGGCGCGTTCTCGCGCCCTGGGGCGCGCTCGGGGGACGGCCTTTCACCACGCCGCGCGCGATAGCAGACGCCCAGGGGGGCTACAAACGCTTCCCTACGATCCGTGGTCAAGCGCGCGCGAAGGCGGTAAGGGGATGCCTCGCATGTCGAGCGCCCACCGAGGGGATCCACGAAGCGGAGCCCCGCCCGCCGCCCCCGACCCGCACGCGACCGGAGCCCCGTCCCATGACGAGGGGAGGCCGCGCGACGACCGCTCGGCCGAGGCCGGCGGCGCACCGGCCGCGGGCCGCGCGGGCGCGGTCGACGGCGACTTGCGCGGCGGCCTCGCGCGGCTCGCGGCCCTCGCGCTCGCGGCCCTCGCGCTGCTGCCCCTCCTCGGCAAGAGCGGGATCTGGGACCCCTACGAGCTCGACCGGGCCGACCTCGCCCGCCGCATCGCCCTCCACGTCTTCCACGCCCCGCCCGCGCCCGGCGTGGATCTCGCCGAGCCCGCCGGGCAGCTGCCGACCCTGACCGACCTCGGCATGGGCGAGCTCGGGTTCACCTCGATGGCGCTCGGCTTCCGGCTGCTCGGCCTGCACGACTGGGCCGGGCGCCTCCCGCTCGCGCTGTGGGGGCTCGCCGGCGCGCTCGTGCTCTACGAGTTCCTCGCCCGCCTCGTCGACCGCAAGGCCGGCCTGTACGGCGTCGCCGTGCTCGTCACGATGCCGCTCTACGTGATGCAGGCCCGCACCATGCTCGGCGACATCGTCACCATGGCCGCGCTCACGATGGCGTTCTGCGGGCTGACCGGCGCCCTGCTCGAGGGCGGGCGAAGGGCGCAGCGCGGCGCCCTGCTCGCGCCGGCCGCGTGGATCGCGGTGGGGCTCCTCGGCCTCGCCGCCGGATACCTCAGCCGCGGCCTGCTGATCGGGGTCGCCGTCCCCGCGCTCGGCGCCGGCCTGACGTGGATCGTGCTGCGCACGTCCGGCGCCTGGCCCGCGCCGGAGCGCCCGCGGCCCACGCTCGGCGATCTCGTCGGCGGCGCCGCGCTCCTGCTCGGCGTCGCCGCGGCGGCGAAGGGCCTCCTCGTGCTCGCGAGCGCGAGCGCCGACGCGCCGCTCCCGCGCGCCCTCGGCGTCGCGCTCCTCAAGAAGCCGCCGGTCGAGTCCACGTTCGATCTCACGCTGCGCCAGCTCGGGCACGCGCTCTTTCCGTGGAGCGCCTTCCTGCCGTTCGCCGTCGGCCGGCTCTTCCGCGCGCCGGCCGCGGCGCGAGGGGCCGCGGCGGGCCTCGATCGCGAGGCCGGCGTCCGGATCGCCCTCGTCGTCACGTCGGCGCTCGCCTACGGCGCCTTCGCGCTGCTCGCGCCGCACGCCGGGGCGCTCCCGTTCAGCGGCCCCGCGCTCCTCGCCGCGATCGCCGCGCTCGCCGTCCGCGATCTCGAGCGCGGCGCCCCGTCCTCGCGGGCGCTCGCCGTCGGCTGCTCCGTGCTCGCCTTCGTCCTGTACCGCGACCTCGTCCTCTCGCCGGACCGGGCCCTCAGCGTCTTCTCCGTCGACAAGCCGGTGTTCCCGAAGAGCTTCGAGGAAGAGGCGGCCTCGGTGATGCGCCTCGTCCTGATCGCGTTCGCGGGCCTCGTGGCGCTCACCTGGTTCGAGGAGCAGCCCCGCGAGATCGACCGCGGCCTCAAGGCGTGGGCGCGCCGCCTCGAGCGCGACGTCCACGCCGGCGCCGCGGAGCTCGCGCGCATCTGGGGCGGCAACCTGCTCTTCCTGCTGATCGTCCTCGAGGCGGCGCTCGTCGGCGTCGGCGCGATGATCTTCGTCGGCAAGCGCATCGGATGGGGGACCGTCGCGCGGATGCCGAACCACCTCGCCACCTACGGGATGAACGCGTGGTGGGCGCTGCCCTTGCTGCTCGCGGTCGGGCCCGTTGTGCTCATCGCGGTGCGCGACGCGTTCCGCTTCGTCGTCGCGCGCGCCTCCGTGCCCCGCGCCCTCGGCACGCCGCTCGCCGGCCTCGTCGCCGGCTTCGCGCTGAGCTTCTGGTACTACCCCGCGCTCGCGGCCCAGCTCTCCCCGAAGGAGGTCTTCGAGTCGTACGCGTCGCTGCGCAAGCCCGGCGAGCCGCTCGCGATGCTCGGCGTCCGGAGCCGCGCGGCGGCCTACTACCAGGGCGGCGAGGTCGCGTCGTTCAACGACGCCCCGCAGGCGTTCGCCTGGCTCACCGCGCCCGCCGCGGAGGGCGCCGCCGACAGCGCCGCCGCTCCCGGCGCTCGCCGCTGGCTCGTCGTCAAATCCGACGAGCTGCCCAGGTTGAACAGCCTCTTCCGCAAGCACCACCGGCGCAACCTGCCCGTGCTCGACGGCCGATCGAGCCAGATCCTCCTCGCGTCGAACGAGCTCGGCGGCCAGCCGAACGAGAGCTGGCTCGGCCGTGTCGTGCTCGACGAGCCCGTCGCTCCCGCGAACCCGCTCGACGCGATGTTCGACGATGAGCTGGAGGTGCTCGGCTGGGAGCTGACCGACGACGAGGGCCAGCAGGCCTCGAGCGTGGTCCCGCAGAAGATCTACCACCTGCGGACCTTCTTCCGGGTGCACCGGCCGATCACCGGCAACTGGAAGATGTTCGTTCACATCGATGGGTTTCAGCGCCGTTACAACGGCGACCACGCCGTGATCGAGGGGCGCTACCCGATGAGCCTGTGGCAACCGGGCGACGTCATCGTCGACGACCACGAGCTAAAGCTCGAGCCCAACTTCACCCCGGGCGACTACGCGCTCTACTTCGGCTTCTTTGCCGGGGATACGCGCTTCGAGGTGACCCGCGGACCTGAACACGAGAACCGCATCCGCGGCGGCGTCATCCGCGTGCGGTGAGCCGCCGGTTGTGGGATTCCCGACGCATGCCGCGGCGCGCGCGTCCTCCTGTGCGCCGGGCGACCCACGCGCGGTCCTCGTCGTCGAGCGCCCTCGACGCGCGTGCGGAAAGCGGCTAGTCGCAGAAACATGACCGGGGGCCGTGGTGACTCGAACCATCCGCCCGACACGCCTGGCGGTTCGTCGGCCACCCCCGCGCAGAACGGCGCTTACGGGGACGCCGGCCATGCCGTCGAGGATGCCGAGTGCGAGCTCCCCCCGGATTCGCTCAACCGACGCTCGTCCGAGCGCCTCGACGTCACCTGGCTCGTGGACTGCGAGACGGATGACACGTTCCTCTACGCCTCCATCACCAACATCTCGGAGATGGGCATCTTCGTCCGCACGACGCAGCCGCTCTCGATCGGCACGCGGCTCACGCTCCGCTTCTCGCCCCCGGGGTCCGAGGGCTCGTACGTGCTCGAGGGGACGGTGCAGTGGGTCAACGAGGTGCGCCCCCTCCACGACAACCCGAACCCGGGCATGGGGATCCGCTTCGTCGATCTCACGCCCGACGATCGCGAGCGCATCGTCGACACGATCAGGACGATCGCCTACATCCGCGACGCGCCGGTGAAATCGAACTGACGCGGCGCCGGCGCGCGCCCGCGGCCGTCAGCGCCCCATCACGGCGTCGGGAGGTGCCGCCTGCGCGGGCCCCTGCTCGTCGGCGCGCGGCGGCGCCGCGGGCTTCGCGGCGGGCCGCGCCGCCGATGCCGGCGCGGGGGAGGCGGCCATCGGGACCGCGTTCTGCGCCTGCGAGCGCGCGGCGTTCGCCTCGAGGCCCGCGAGCATCTGCTCGGCGCGGTCGCCGTAGCCCTTCGCGGAGCGGAGCGCGAGCAGCAGCTCCCGCGCCTTGCCCGTCTCCCCGGCCGCCTGGTAACACCGCGCGGCCTCCCACATCGCCGCGTGCGCGGCCGGCGTGCCCGGGTACTGCGCGCCGACCTCGTCGAGCTTGCCGACGGCGGCCGCGCAGCCCGACGTCCGTTGCAGCGCCTGCGCGTCCCGGAGCGCCTGCCTCGCGCCGTCCTCGGGGGCCGCTGCCCCGCGCGCGCTCTTCTCCTTCGCCGCCTCCGCCGTCGGCCTGGGCGGCTCGCTCGCCTTGGCCTCGGCCATGCGCCGGCCGTCGCCCTCGTCCGCCGGCGCGGTCAGGGCGGTCGGCGCGGGGGCGCTGGGCGGCTCCTGATGATCCGACGCAGGCTGGCCCCACTCGGTGACCCGCACGGGGGCCACGCCCGTCTTCGGCCGCAGCAGCAGCAGGCTCGAGCCGATGACGAGCACGAAGAGCGCCGCCATCGCCAGCTGCGGCCGCATCGCGTGGCTGCCGGCCCAGGCCAACGCGCGGAGCGCCTTGCGCCGGAACGGCGTCTTCTTCTGCGCGACCTCGACCGCCTCGAGGATCCGCGCCTCGAGCTCCTCGCTCGGCTCCTCGAGCGGCAGCGGACCGGCGTCGCGGGCCGCGCGCAGCCCCGAGAACGCCGAGGCGCACCGGGCGCAGCTGTCCATGTGGCGCTTCATGGCCGCATGCGTCAGCTCGTCGAGCTCGTCGTAGAGCGCGTCCATCACGTGCTGGTCGAACTTCTCGCAGTCCATAGACAGCTCTTCCGGCGCGCTAGCGCAGCGCCCTCGCGTAATCCTCGTACTCCGAGAGGGCCTCCTGGAGCCGCTCCAAGGCGTAGCGCATCCGGCTCTTCACCGTGTTCTCGGGCACCCCCACGATCTGGGCGATGTCCTTGAAGGGCACGTGCCCGATCTCCCGGAGCAGGAAGACCTCCCGCTGCTCGTGCGGGAGGCCCTCCACGGCGCGGACGATGAGCTGCCCCATCTCGGCCCCGATCGCGACGCGGTCCACCGCGGCCTGGGGCGCCGGGTCCGCGGTCCGCTCGCCGAGCGTGGGGCCGTCGCCGTCGCCGGAGCCCTGGTCGAGCGACGGGTGGCGCCGGAGCGACATCTTGCGCAGGTGGTCGATGCAGACGTTGCGCGCGATCGCGTAGGCCCACGTGGTGAACCTCGCCTCGTGCTTGAAGTCGGAGGCGCTCTGCACGATCTTCACGAACACATCCTGCACCAGATCCTCGGCGACCGCAGGCCCGCGGACCTGCCGCAGGATGAAGTTGTAGATGGGCGTCTTGTGCCGCCGGACGAGCCCGGCAAACGCCGCGCGGTCGCCGCCCTGAAAACGCATCATCAGGGCTTCGTCGGTGACCTCCTCTCGAGAAATCGGGACCATCCTAGCTCCCGGAGCGGCCGAGCCTCTGCGGCGCTCCTTCGGCGGCCCGATGGGCGGGGTGTTCGTGGCGACGACCGCGACGTCGGATCGGACGCGCGGCGTGGCTCGAAGATCTGAGGCGCTCTCCTTCCCCTGACACAAGCGCACCTTAGCGGATCCGCCCCCGAGCGAGCGAGCCCCCTTCGCCCGCGTCGATGGGAGGGCCGCTGGCGTCGGGAGGCGCGCCCGCGTTCTGCCCCGCGGCGCCCTCGTGGCAGCGCACCGTCGGCCAGCTGAGGACGCCGCGGGCGCGCGCTGTGGGAAGGCGGCAGCACGTTTTCCTCTGCACGTTTCTGCACTTTTTTTGCATGGTCCGCGCCGCCGTCGCGCCGCCAGCGGCGGGGCGCTGCGCCGGGAGAGCGGAAGCCGCCCAGGTCGTTGCGCTCCGAAGCCCGCCGCCACTAGACTCGCCGGCACCGGGCGTGAGGTCGCCCCCCTCTGCTGACGAGGGTAAAACCACGAGGTTACCTTTCGATGCGACTTATCAGGATGCTGGCTGTGGGGGTGGGGGCCTCGTTCTTGATGGCCGTGCCGGCCTTCGCGCAGAGCCCGGGCGCCGCGTCGGGCAAGGCCGCCGCTCCTGCCGCCTCGGTGGCGCCGGCCGCCTCGGCGCCCGCGAACGCAGCGCAGGCCGCCCCCGCGACGGGCGCCGCGGCTGCATCGCCCGGCACCACGGCGGCGCCGGCCGCGGGCGCCGCCGCATCGCCCGGCGCGACGGCGGCGCCGGCCGCGGGCGCGGCCGCATCGCCCGGCACGACGGCGGCGCCGGCCGCATCGCCCGGCGCGACGGCGGCGCCGGCCGCGGGCGCCGCCGCCCCGGGGATGGATGGCCCGACGTACGCGGTGCGGCTGCGCGATCTGGAGCAGCGCATCGACGAGCTCAAGGAGCAGATCCGCCGCAGCCATACGCGGCTCTCGCTCCTCAGCGACACGATCCTCTCCGGCGGCGGCGCCGGCTCGCGCGCCTCGATCCGGTTCAACAACGAGCTGTCGAGCGCGTTCCGCGTGACCCGCGTGCTGATCGTCCTGGATGGCGCCGTCCAGTACAACAAGACCGATCAGTCGGGCGCCCTGGCGGAGCAGACCGAGATCCCGATCTTCAACGGCTCGGTCCCGCCGGGGGATCACACCCTCCAGGTGCTCGTGAACCTGCAGGGCAACGGCTACGGGGTGTTCTCGTACCTGCGCGGCTACCGCTTCGAGGTGCGCTCCAGCCATTCCTTCACGGCGGTCGAGGGCAAGACGATCAACCTCCAGGCGGTCGCCTTCGAGAAGGGGGGCGTCACGACCCCGCTCGAAGAGCGCCCGGCGGTCCGTTTCGTCGAGAAGATTGTGAGCGGCCTCTCGGACGCTTCCGGGCAGCCGGCCGCCGCCGCTGGTGGCAAGTAGGTTCGAGCTCGTTAGGACAAGTCGCCATGACCTGGGACTCCGGATCGCGGGTTACCCCTGCCTTGCTTGGCCTGCTCCTGCTCGGCGCGGCCACGACCGCGGCCCCTGCCGACGCGTGGGCCCTAGACAGCGAGCGCGCCTACACGAGCGCCTCGCAGCAGATCAGCAGCGTCTCGTCCGGGCTGGGCGCCATCCAGTCGGCGATCCAGAAGTCCCGCGGCGAGCAGCGCACCCCGGAGCAGCGCATCGCGGACGCCGTCCTGCTGATGGGGTCCAGGGACTACGAGCGCGCGGCCAACGTGCTGAACCAGGTGGTCGAGAAGTACCCCGACCATCCGACGGCCTTCCCGGACGCGCTCAACCTGCTCGGCGAGACGTACTTCCGCTCGAAGCAGTACCTCTCGGCCCGCCGGGTGTTCCAGCGGATCGTCGCGAGCGGCGCCGAGCCGCGCTTCGCCGCCTACCAGGAGAAGGCGCTCGGCCGGCTCGTGGACATCTGCCTCCGGATCAAGGACTACGACGCCCTCGACGCCGTCTTCGCCTCGATGAACAACGTCCCGTCCTCCGCGGCGGGGAGCGCCCTCTCGTACGCGCGCGGCAAGGGCCTCTACGTGAAGAGGGACTTCGCCGGCGCGAAGGCGGCGCTCGGCGCGGTCGACCCGCGGAGCGAGTACTTCCACCAGGCGAGGTACCTGCTCGGCCTGATCGCGGTGAAGGAGGCGACGCCCCCGCCGGAGCCGCTCAAGGAGGGCGACGTGCCCCCGGCGGTGCCCAAGACCCGCTACGTCGCCGCGATCGACCTGTTCCAGAAGGTGACGCAGCTGCCGGCCGACACCCCGGAGCACCGGCGCGTCATCGATCTCGCGTGGCTCGCGATCGGGCGGCTCTTCTACGAGGCCGACCAGTGGGCCCAGGCCGTGCAGGCGTACGGCCACATCGATCGCGTCTCGCCCGAGTTCGGGACCATGCTCTACGAGCTCGCCTGGGTGTACGTCCGCCTGGGCGACGTGGATCGCGCCCAGCGATCGCTCGAGATCCTCGCCATCGCCGAGCCGGACAGCCAGAACATCGCCGACGGCTCGCTGCTCCGCGGCGACCTGATGCTGCGCGCCGGCCGGTTCGAGAAGGCGCTGAAGGTGTACGAGGGGGTGCGCGCCACCTACGACCCGATGCGCGCGCGCGTGGACGCCTTCCTCGGCTCGACGAGCGATCCCGCCGTCTACTACGACAAGCTGAGCCAGGAGCAGCTCGAGGCGCTCGACACGAACGCCTCGCTCCCGCCGCTCGCGGTCCAGTGGGCGCGCGAGGCCGAGGACGGCCCGGCCGCGTTCGCGGTCATCGACGACATCCACTACTGCCGCGAGCTGATCAAGCAGTCGAACGAGCTGATCGAGAAGCTGAACGCCGTGCTCAGCTCGCCCAACCGGGTGCGCGCGTTCCCGGAGCTCAAGGCGGGCGAGGAGAAGGCGCTCGCGCTGCTCAACCGGGTCGCGCTGGCGCGCCTCGCGCTCGGCCAGGGCATGGACGACGTGGAGGACGATCCGCTCTCGGGCGAGATCGGCAGCGCGCGCGCGCGGCGCCGCGCGCTCGAGAAGCGCCTCTCGCGGGTGCCCGTCACCGACGCCGATTTCCAGGACCGGGAGGCGCAGGCGCTCAAGCAGTGGAACACCCAGTCGCAGCGCCTCCAGCAGCTGACGCTGCAGATGGACTCGCTGCAGGCGACGATCAACGGGCTCCGGCGGCTGCTCCGCGAGGGGCCGCACGCCGGCGTCGTCCGGGATCCCGCGAGCATCGCCCGCTTCGAGCACGAGCTCGCGCAGAACGAGCGCGACCTCGCGCTCTACCGCCAGCAGGCGGACGCGCTCCGAAAGCAGGTGAGCGCGGGCCGGGTCCAGGTCGGCTTCGGCGATCAGCGCTTCATCGAGGACGCGCAGACGCGCAAGGCCCACCGCGACGCCCTGACGCGGGAGGTCGAGCTGGCCGCGGCGGGCGCCGGCGGCGCGGATCTCGCGGCGTACGCACAGCGGATCGCGCCGTTGCTCCGGTCCGGCGATGCGGCGGACGCGAGGGTCGAGGCGGCGCTCCGCGAGATCGAGGGCGAGGTCGCGCAGAAGTCCTCGGGCCTCCGGCAGATCGTCAGCCGGGAGACGGCGAGCGTCGTGCACTACTCGGTGCAGCTCGACGCGCTCGACCGGGAGGCGCGCCTCGTCGTCGGCGAGGTCGCGATGCGGAACTTCGGCCTCGTCCGCGACCGGCTGAAGAACATCATCCTGCGCGCCGACGTCGGCATCACCGAGGAAGCCTGGGAGGTCCGCGAGGAGCAGATGACGCGTGTTCGCAGCCTGCAGGTCGAGCGCGCCCGTGAGGATCGGGTCCTCAAGGAGGAGCTCAACGAGGTCCTCGACGACAGCGGCGATCCGGAGGATGAGAAGTGAGCAACGAGCAGGGCGGCGCGAGCGCGCCGCAGATCGCTGATGCGTCGCGCCGAGGGGCGCAGATCCTCGGACCGGCGGGGGCGCGCGGCCCGCTCGGCGACGTCGTGAGGACGAGGCGCCGTCGCCCGCGCGGCGCGCTCGGGGTGGCCAGCCTCGCCTTGGTGCTGGCGGTCGCGCCCCTCGCGCTCTCCCAGCCGGTCGCCCAGCCCGCGCCCGCGCCGGCGGCCTCCGCCACGCCCGCGCCGACGACCGCCGCGCCGGGGGCCGCCGCGCCGGCTCCGCAGACCGGAGCCGCCCCTGCGCCGGCGGGCTTGCCGCCGGTGCAACCCTTCGCGCCGCCGATGTCCGTCGGGCGCAAGCAGGCGCCGCCGCCTCCTCCTCCGACGCCCGCCCAGCTCGCCGCGCTCGCGGCGCTCGAGAAGGAAGCGGCCGCCTACGAGAAGGCGGCCCGCGACTACCGGAGCGCCATCACCCGCATCGTGCAGCACCACTACGAGGACAGGCGCCGGCGCATCCTCTCGTCGCTCGACCGGGAGATCGAGACGGAGCGGAAGGGCCTCCGCGACGCCCGGGAAGAGGCGATCCGTAGGCTCGAGGCGTTCGTCCAGCGCTACAGCGGCCCGAACGCTCACCCCGAGAACACGCCCGACGCGATGTTCCGCCTGGCCGCGCTCTATGAAGAGCGCGCGCGCACCGACTCCGACGCGAGCGAGGATCTCAGCGTCGCGCTGCTCCCGGCCATCGCGCTCTACAAGCGCGTCATCCACGAGTTCCCGCAGTACCGCGAGCTCGCCGGCATCTATTACTACCTCGGCCACGCGCTGAACGACTCGGTGCGATTCCCCGAGGCGCAGCAGGTGTGGCGCTCGCTCGTCTGCCACAACAAGTACCCGTACCCCGTCGCGCCCGACCCGAAGGACCCGACGCGCGACACCATCGGCAAGCTCCCGCAGGACCACGACGCCGACTACTGGACCGGCTGGGAGGCGCGCCACCCGACGCCCATCGGCCCCACGCCGGGCCGGGCGGCCCAGCCCGCCCGCAGGCCCGCGCGGGGCAAGGCCCCCGTCGTCGAGGACGAGACGGGCTACATCGATCCCTACCCCGACGATTGCCAGCCGATCCCGCAGAAGACGGCGCTCGGCGCCGAGCCCCGTTACGTCGCCGAGGTCTGGTGGCAGATCGGCGACTACCACTTCAACGAGATCGACCGCGCCGGCGGCCCGTTCAACTACAACAGGGCGGGGTCGGCGTACCGTCAGTCGATCCAGTACAAGAAGCCGCCTGTCCACGGCGTCGCGATGTACAAGCTCGCCTGGACGTACTTCAAGCAGCAGCGCTACGAGACCTCGGTACGCCAGTTCATCGAGCTGCTCCGCTACACCGACGAGCAGGAGAAGCTCACGGGCGATCCTGGCGCGGATTTCCGGGCGGAGGCGTACACCTACATCGCCGGCTCGCTCACGTACCTCGACTTCGTCGGCCCCGGGCCGGAGGAGCCCTACATCCCGCGGAACGACGTCCTCGACATCGAGACCGACCCGCGCATGGCCGAGCAGAAGATGCGGATCGCGATCGAGCGCGTCCAGGATCCCAAGCTGATCCCGCAGGATCAGAAGTGGACGGTCGAGATCTACAAGGCGCTCGCGCTGGAGTTCAAGGAGCTCAACCAGTATCGGAACACGATCGAGGTGAGCGAGATCATCCTGCAGAAGTGGCCGATGCACCGCGACGCGCCCGTGATCCAGAACCAGATCGCGGACATCTACGACACGCTCACGTCGCAGTCGCGCGAGGGCACGGCCGAGCGGGCGATGAACTCGGCCAAGGCGCTCGAGGCGCGGACGAAGCTCGCCCAGTACGTCGGGATGACGCCGTGGGTCGAGGCCAACAAGGACGATCCCGAGGCGATCCAGACCGCCGAGCGGCTCGTGCGCGGCGGGCTCCGCCGGGCCGCCGCCGATCACACGAACGCGGGCAGCGCCCTCGTGCAGCAGGCGCTGACGATCGAAGAGAAGGAGACGCGCGACCCGATCTTCGAGCGGGCGCTCGGCGAGTATCGCCTCGCCGCGCAGGGGTGGGCCGGCTACCTGGCCCAGGACGAGAACGCCCCGGACGCGTACGAGAGCCGGTACTGGCTGGCCGACGCGCACCACATGGTCGTCGTGATCACGGTGGCCATGGATCGCTCGCCCACGCGGCAGGAGGTCGAGCTGGCGAGGAGCTCTGCGGTCGGCGTGCGCGACTCGAACGAGGACGACAAGTACCTGCAGCCCGCGGCGTACATGGTGGTCGACACCGCCCACCAGGCGCTCCTCGATAGGCACAAGCTCTTCCAGCGGACGAAGGGCGCCGAGGGGCTCGAGCCGCGGGAGAAGGTCAAGATCGTCGGCGAGGGCGACGAGCAGCGCGTCGTCACCGAGCCGCTGCCCCCGGAGGTCCAGGCGGCCGTCACCGCGCGGGACGAGTACATCCAGCGCGTGCCCCCCGCGCTCGACGCCCCGAAGAACATCGATCTCTACGCGTTCCAGGCGGCGGACTACTACTTCCTCTACGGCCAGTTCGCCGAGGCGCGCAGGCGGCTCGAGCCCATCTACGACGCGCAGTGCGGCAAGACCGAGTTCGGCTACAAGGCGTGGGAGCGGCTCACGACGATGTCGAACCTCGAGAACAACGTCGAGCAGAGCCGCAAGCTGGCCGAGGCGGCGCTCACGCGGAGCTGCGCTGTCAGCGAGGAGCAGAAGCTGAAGGAGGGCGACATCGCCCGGCCGACGATCTCCCGCGGCTACTACCTCGACGCGGCCCGCGCCTTCGAGAAGGCCGAGAAGATGCCGGACGGCCCGGCGCGCGTCGCCGCCTGGCGCGAGGCCGCGGCGCTCTACAAGGTCGCGCTCGAGAAGGCGCCGGCCCGCGACGAGGCGCCGGAGGCCGCCATGAACGGCGCCTACTGCTACAAGCAGGTGGGCGACTACGACCAGGCCATCGCGATGTACTCCCTGTTCATCAAGGAGTACGGAAACGAGGAGAACCTGGCGAAGCTCGAGAAGGGCGACCCGGGGGCGAACCCGCCGAAGAACCCCGATCCGAAGCGCTACGCCGAGCGGGTGAAGTACCTGAAGCAGGCCTACGACGCGCTCTCCGCCGCGTACGTCCTCTTCTTCAACTACCGCAGCGCGGCCGAGACCTACGACACCATCGCTCGCAACACGCGGTTCGAGCAGGCGGCGCGCCGGGACGCGGCCCGGAACTCGGTGCTGCTCTACGCGAACATCGGTGAGCGCGACAAGATGACGGCCTCGCGCGCCACCTTCATGAGCCTGAACCCGCCCCCCGAGCAGAAGGCCGACATCGACTTCCTCGTCGCGTCGGCGGACCTGAAGGCCTGGGACGAGCAGGGGCCCGACGAGGGCCCGAACCGCGCCGCGCGCACCAAGGCCATGCAGTCGATGGAGGCTTATTACGCGGCCAACAAGAACAACCCGGCCGCGAGCGGGTATGTCGTCCAGGCGGCCTACCACGCGTCCAAGATGCGCGGCGCCGCCGGCGATCCGAAGGCGCGGGAGTGGTGCAAGAACACCATGACGTCGTTCACGTCGTTCCGGAGCTCGGCGGCCGGCGACAAGAAGGCCCTCGGGTCGGTGCAGGCCGACATGGCGGCGGAGTGCGCCTACAAGGCCATCGAGGACCGCATCAAGGCCGAGTTCGACTACGACACGGGGCACCACCGCTACGAGGGGGTCATCGATCAGGTGAAGCGGGCCTTCGAGGCCGACATCGCCAAGGCCAACGATCGGTACTGGAAGGAGCTCCAGGAGGTCATCACCGCGTACGAGTCGCGGCCGTGGTCGGTCGCCGCGCGCGCGCGGCAGGGCTCGCTCTACGACTCCTGCCGCACGGGCCTGTACAACGCCCGCCCGCCGGGCCTCCGGCTCTACACGGACAAGGAAGAGAAGCTGCTCAAGCTCGCCGAGACGAGCGATCGCGAGGATCTCCAGGAGACGGCCGACGCGCTCCGGCAGAACCGCCGAGAGCAGTGGCGCGCGGCGCGCGAGCGGCTCCTCAACGACGCCGACAAGGCGATGGTCAAGTTCTACGTCGAGTCCGTCGTCTGGGCGAAGGCGTGGAAGGTGCGGAATCCGGCGGTGGACTATGCGATCCAGCGGCTCGCGTTCTTCACGGACATCCTCGGCGACGCCAAGCTCCGCGAGTGGAGCCAGGGGATCATCGATCCCGAGACGAAGCGTCCGTTCGAGTACAAAGATGGCATCTTCCTCCGGACGCGGCCCGGCATGACTCCGCCGCTCGCCCCCGACGGCCTCCCCCTGCCCCTGCCGGTCGTGCCATGAAGCGCCGCCTCTCCATCAGCCTCTTCGTCAGCCTGCTCGCGGTCGTGTCGCCGTTCGCCCTCGCGTCCTGCGGTGAGGAGGCGACGCCGCCGCCCAAGGCGCCCACCCGCCCCGTGACCGGCCCTGCTGGCGCGGCCCCGCCCGTCCAGGCGCCGTACGGCATGAACGACGCGCCGAGCTCGATGCGGCCGTACGACCAGCCTGCCCCGGGGGCGCCGGTGGCCATGAACGCCCGCGCGGCGACCATCTACCAGGGCGGCCTGCAGGCGTTCGCGAACGGCGACCTCGCGAGCGCGAAGGCGCAGTTCACGCAGGCGACGCAGGCCGATCCGCGCGCCCACCAGGCCTTCTACTCGCTCGGCGTGGTGCAGGAGCGGCTCCGCGACGAGGGCGCCGGCGCGAGCTACCGCCAGGCGTTCACGCTCGTGCCCGACTACGAGCCGGCCATCGTCGCGTACGCGATGCTCCTCGCCCGGAAGGGCCAGCTCGGCGAGGCGGAGCGGCTCCTCAACGAGAAGCGCGGCCAGATGCCGAAGTCGGCGGCCGTCGCGGCGACGCTCGCGGAGATCAAGTCGCTCCAGAGGGACACCGGCTCGGCCCAGCGGCTCGCGCAGGAGGCGCTGAAGATCAACCCGGACTACCGGCCGGCGATGGTCATCATCGCCCGCGATCACTACAGGAACCGGCGCCTCGATCTCGCGCTGTACGCGCTCCAGGCGATCCTGGACGGGTTCGAGCCGGTCAGCGAGAACCCGCCGCGCGACAGGGACAACGCCGAGGCGCTGCTGCTCCGCGGCCTGATCTACCGGGAGCAGGGGCAGCGCGCCGCGGCGCTGGAGGAGTTCCGCAAGGCGGTGACGCGCCGCCCCGATCTCGTCGAGGCGCGGGTGCAGCTCGCGACCTACCTGCTCGAGGCGGGCAACGCCCAGGAGGCGCTGCCCCTCCTCGAGGGCGCCGTCCGCTTCGACGCCGAGCACGTGGCCGCGCACCTGAACCTCGGGGACGCCTACCGCCTGCTCGAGCGCTACGCCGAAGCGAAGCGCGAGTTCGACTGGGTGCTCGCCCGGAACCCGAACCTGCCCCAGGTCCACTACGACCTCGGCCTGCTGTACCTGTTCGCCCCGAGCGTCCCCGGCATGACGCCCAAGCAGCAGGTGGCGGAGGCGATCAAATCGCTCACGCGGTTCCAGGAGCTGCGCAACAAGGGCCAGCGCGACGACTCGGAGGAGCTCCTGAACCGCGCCAAGCTCAAGGAGGGCGAGCTCAACGCGGCTGCGGCCGCGGCGCAGCCCGCGGCTCCGCCAGCCGCCGAGGCGGACGGGGGCGTCGCCGACGCCGCGACCGACACGTGAGGGAGACCATGAGCATGTACAAGGCACTTGCGCTGGGTTCGGTCCTGCTCGCGATCCTCTGCCACGGCGAGCGCGCCAGCGCGCAGGAGAAGGGCAAGCAGCGCGGGGTCATCACGCTCGCCGAGGTGACGATCACCGGCCGCATCCAGAAGCCCATCGCGGCCGTCGACGTCAGCCGGATCCAGCCGAAGCTCACGCTCGCCGAGCTGCGCCAGCCCTTCCTGGACCGCATCGAGCAGGCGATCTTCAAGGAGCCGTTCTAGTGCCTCGGGCCGGAGATCTCGCCGGATTTCCGGGCGCGCATCGCGGGCGCTAGGCGGCGGCGTGTCCGCCGCGCTCTTCATCGCGCTGTCGATCGCGGCGAGCGGCGCCTGCGCCGCGATCTCGTGGAAGCACCCGGCGCAGGTCGCGCGCGCGACGGGCGGCGACCTGACGGCGCTCGCGCGCTCGCTCCGCGCGCTGCCCGCCGAGGCGCGGCTCTCCGAGCTGGCGAGGCGGTCGCCGCCGGAGAGCTGGGAGCGCCGGCTCGCGCTCGAGGTCATGTCCGCCGCGGACCCGCGCGCGAAGATCGCGGCGGCGAACGACCTCCTCGCCGAGCTCGAGCAGCGGCTCGACGCGGGCGCGGGGTGGCCGCGCGCGGCGGCGCGCCTCTCGGCGCTCGCCGCGCTGCTCCTCGCCACGATCTCTTTCCTCGCGCAGGCCGGGCCCTCGGCCATCGCGCTCGTCCTGGTCGCGGGCGCCGCCGGCGCGATCGCGTCCGCGGCGGCCGGGCGCGCCGGCCGCGCCGCGGCCTCGCGGACGCGCGAGGCCGTCGACGCGCTCGTCGTCGTCGCAGTGGGCCCGCTCGACGGCGCTGCCGGAGCTCCCCGCGCGCCTCGCGCATCACCGCGGCGAGCGCGCCGCGCGCCCCCCTGAGCGCGGCGCGCTCTCCTGGACCGCCCCCAGCTGTCCGTGTACCCTCGCGGGCTGTGGTGCCCTCCGCTGCGCAGCGCTCCTTCCGCGGATCCAGGCCCGGGGCCCGCCGGGCCCTCGGGCGCGGCTCCGCCCGCCGCGCGCGACCGGCGTCGGCCCCTGCGTCGTCCCCTCTCTCCCGGAGCCCTTTGGAATGACCCAGCAGCACCCGCACCCCACCCCGTCGCGCCCCGGCCAGCCCGGGCAGATGACCGCGGTCATGCGGGCGGTCGCACCGGTGACCGGCCCGAAGGTCCTCAGGATCGGCCTGGTCCAGGGGGGAAAGGTGATCGAGGAGCGCGTCATCAAGCAGCGCACCCACGTCAGCATCGGGCCCAGCGAAAAGAGCATGTTCGTCATCCCGAGCAAGAGCATCCCGCCGAGCTTTCGGCTGTTCGAGCTCGTGGGCGGCGAGTACTTCCTCAATTTCCTGGACGGGATGACCGGCCGGGTCGCCTTCAAGGCCGGCGTCTCGGAGCTCTCCGCGCTCAAGTCGTCTGCCAAGCGCGTGGCCGTGGGCAATGCCCAGGCCTATCAGGTCCAGCTCAGCGAGGAGGCGCGCGGCAAGATCGTCGTGGGGGAGACGACGTTCCTGTTCCAGTTCGTCGCGCCGCCGCCGGTGCAGCCCAAGCCGCAGCTGCCCGTCTCGGTGAAGTCGGGGATTGCGAACGACATCGACTGGACGACCACGATCATCGCCGCGTTCTCGTTCCTGTTCCATTTCGGCGCCGTCGGGTCGATCTACTCCGACTGGATGGATCCGGTCGTCGACGATGAGGTCGATGTCGCGGCGCTGCTCGAGTCCGTGAAGCAGCTGCCCCCGCCGCCGGTGGTCGAGCAGCCGAAGGAGAACGCCGAGGCGCCGGCCGCGACGGCGGCGCCGACCGCCGAGGCGCCCAAGGCCGCGAGCGGCGGCGGGAACAAGGGCGCGGCTGCCAGCGCGGGGAAGGGCTCCGGCGGGATGAGCGACGCCCGCGCCTCGGCGCTCACCAACGAGCTCGCGCAGCTCGACATGCAGATGCTGGGCGCGCTCAACTCGAGCGGAAACGCCACAGCCAGCGTCCTGAGCTCCGGCGATGTGCCGACGGGCCTCCTCGAAAACGCGGCCGCCTCCGGGTCCGGCGTCGGAAAGGGGGGTGTGGCGGGATTGAACATGGGGGGCGCCGGTGGGGGCACCGTGCGACCTGGCGCCGCCGGCGGCGGCGGTCTTGCGACCATCGGCAACACAGGGACCAGCGGTCCGGCGACCGCCGGTTCGGCGCAGCAGGTCAAGGGACCGGTCGGCAACGCCCAGGTGGGCGGGGCCGCGGTCTCCGGCGGGAGCGTCTCGAACGCGCCTTCCGTCGTGGCAGGGATGACCGCTGGGTTCCGTCGTTGCTACAATAAGGGGCTTCAGGAGGACCCGAGCATGAAGGGGTCGGTCCGGATCACCGCGAAGATCGGCCCGAACGGCGAGGTGCTCTCGGCGACCCCCTCCGGCGGCTCCGGCCTGTCCGGGACCGTGGTCTCCTGCGTGGTCGCGCGCGTCCAGAGCGCGCAGTTCGCGCCGCCCGAGGGCGGCGGCGCGACGGTTGTGATTCCTGTCACCTTCGTGAGCCAATAGGCCCGACGCCACCCAGATTCGTGGACAAGACGCAATCCTCCCCCTTCGCCAGAACGTGAATGGCGTGATGCCGTCGCGCATCCAATGGGGAAAAACCTGGTACGGGGCCTCCCGACAGGTCGAGCTGCTGGCCGTTCGGCATGTTCATTGCGTTTTGACAACCACGTCTGCCCGCACTTATACTGCGCGGGCCTGACTTCGGAGGCTTCGATGAAACGTGAACAGATCCCCGGCTTCGCAGCAGTTGCGCTGGTCTCGGTCGTCATCGGCCACGGCATCGCTGCTGCGCAGGCGCAGACGGCGCCTCCGCCGGATGCGTCCGCGGGCCTCGCGCGGCAGGTGACGCTCTCGCCGGCCGAGCAGCTCGCGCAGAGCGAGACCTTCCTCGCTCGGATGGATGGGGCCCGGACGTCCGTTCGTCGCCAGCTCGAGACGGCCCGTTCGCAGCGAGACGTCGTGAAGACGCTCTGCTTGAACGACAAGCTGAATCAGATCGACGTCGCCATCCGCTCCGCCCGCGAGCGGCGGCAGGGCCTGGAGCTCGCCGTGAATCGGCGAGACGCCGATCTCTCCAATCACGAGTTCACGATCCTGACGGTCCTGCGCCAGCGCTCCGAGCAGCTGACGGCCGAGGCCAACCAGTGCATTGGCCAGGAAGCGGGCTATATCGGCGAGAGCGCCGTCAAGGTCGATATCGATGAGAACCTCCCCAAGGAGGATCCTTCCGAGTATCCCGTCAGCCAGATCATCATCGAGCCGCCTGCGTGCAGCAGCTGTTTTCGGTAGGCGACCGCCTCTCTCGGATTGCCACTGCCCAATAGGCGATGAAACCTCGTGACACCATAGTCGCTGCCGTATTCACACTAACTCTGTCCCCGGCGTCGGCCCTCGCGCAGGATCAGCCCTGGCTCAAGGATCGCCGCTACACCGAGGGCATCGGGATTCGTGCCGGCGATCTCGAGCTGCACCCGGGGATCGCGGCGGAGTTCGGCTACGACTCCAACTTCTTTCGCAGGGACGAGGAAGACGTGGCCAGCGTGGACGACATCGGGCCTGTCGGCTCGATGCGGCTCCGGATCACGCCTTCATTCTCGCTCTCGACGCTCAGCCGGCAGCGCCAGGAGGTGACGCCCGACGCGCCGCCGCCGGACGTCGAGTTTCGCGCCGGCATCGCCGCGACCTATGATGACTTCTTCCCGGTCTCCGGGCCGGAGCGCGGGCAGGAGCGGCTCGGTCAGCAGCGGAACATCGGCGGCTCGCTCGACGCCAACCTGACGATCCTGCCCCAGCGCCCGTGGTCCGCGGTCCTCGACGCGTCGCTCGGCCGGACCATCGCTCCCTCGGACATCGGGATCTCCAACCAGAGCTTCCGGCGCGTCCACGCGGGCGCGGGAGCAGAGCTCGTGTGGACGCCGGGCGGCGGGCTGCTCGATTGGCGGCTTGGCTATCGCTTCGCGGGCACGTTCTTCGAGCTCGACGAGTACGACAGCCTGACGAACATGCAGCACATCGTCCGGACGCGGGGGCGCTGGCGCTTCTTGCCGCGCACGGCGCTCATCTACGACGCGTCGCTCGGGTTCGTCGATTACCCGAATCCAGGCGCCCAGCTCTCCTCTCACCCGCTGCGCGCGCAGCTCGGGATCAACGGCCTCGTGACATCGTCGTTCGGCCTCCTCGCGATGGCCGGCTGGGGCGCGAGCTTCTACACGCCGAAGAATGACAACGACGTCGTGCACGACTTCGACAGCGTCATCGGCCAGCTCGAGCTGAAGTGGTTCCTGACGCCGAATCCGTCGGCCGACCCTGCGGCGGCGACGCTCGCGCTCTCATCGCTCTCGGCCGGCTTCACGCGCGACTTCCACGACAGCTTTCTCGCGAGCTACTTCGAGCGCGACCGCGGGTACCTCAAGCTGACCTATTTCTTCGGCGGTCGGTTCCTGCTCATCCTCGACGGCGGCGTGGCTGCCCACGTGTTCCCCGGGATCCCGGCGGATGACGGGCGCCTCGTCGCAGCCGAGGAGCCCTGGACGGACGTCCGTATCGACGCCTCTCTGTTCGGCGAGTACCGGTTCGCGGACTCTCTGGGGATCAACACCACGCTGCGGTATGGCAACAACATCAGCAGCACCGCGCTGAGGATCCTCGACGAGTCCAACGTCCAGAACCATCTCGGATGGCAGCAGTTCGAAGCCTATCTGGGCGTGCGCTGGTTCATGTGATGCGACGCTCGGGTCGGTGGGCCGCCGCCATCCTCGCGCTGGTGATCGCCGCCTGCTCGTCGCGCCAAGCCGGGCCGGTGAACCTGCCGCCTCCGGTGGAGGCGACGACGATCGGCGTCGGAGACGTGTTCGAGCTCCGCATCGTCGGGGAAGACAAGCTGCCCACGACGTTCACCGTCGCGCCGGACGGCACCGTCGACGTCCCCTACGTGAAGCGGCTCAAGGTGGCGGGCCTCGAGCCTCAGGAGGTGGCAGAGCTCGTCCGCGCGAAGCTCATGGAGGGGCAGGTCCTCACCGACCCCAGCGTGAGCGTGAGCATCAAGGAGTACAACTCGAAGCGGGTCGAGGTGCTCGGCGAGGTGCAGAAGCCTGGATCCCTGCCGCTCCAGCCTGGCATGACGCTGCTCCGCGCCATCTCGATGGCGGGCGGGTTCAACAGCATCGCGGACAAGGATCGGGTCACGATCCGCAGGAAGTCCCAGGGCAAGACGGTGTTCGCCACCGTCTCGGTCGAGGACATCATCGACAACAAGATCCCCGACGTGCCCCTCCAGGCAGGGGACTCGATCAACGTCGCCCAGCGCGTCTTCTGAGCGACGACGCGCCCGAGGGGCGGCGCGCCGTCCGCCGCCCCTCGATCGACGCAGCGCGCCGCGCGCTCAGTTCTTTCGCGCGAGGCGGAAGTGCTTCCGGCCCGTCGCCGGATCCACGGTGGGAGGCTCGATGCGGAGCATCGTCAGCGAGACCTCGCGCACGCGCCCGTCGCGCTCCTGGCGGAGGCGGATCCGCTCGCCGTCGGAGCTGATCACGGTGCACTCGCCGAAGTGGAAGTGGGTCACGCTGTCGCCCACTTCCGGATAGATGTCCTCCTCCTGGCGAGGGCGGACCGGGCGCTGCGGCAGCGGCACGGCCGCGGGCTCCATAACCGAGGCCGCCGCGCGGGCGGGCTCTGGAGCGAGGGCCGGCGCGCGGGGCGGCTCGGCGGCCGGCGGCGGCGCGCGGGGCGGCTCGGCGGCCTGCGCCGGAGGCGCCGCGCGCGTCGGCTCGGCGGCTTGCGCCGGAGGCGCCGTGCGCGCCGGCTCGGCGGCCTGCGCCGGAGGCGCCATCCGGGGCGCCTCGCTCGCGATCGCCGGGATGGCGGTCGACTGGGCGACGAGCTGCATGAGGCCCGTTCGATCGTCGAACGCCCGCGCGAGGGGCAGGTCGTCGAACGCCGTGACGCGGAGCTCGAGCCCGTAAACCCGAGCCCAGACGAGCTCGCCGGCGGCGAGCTGGAGACCGACGCCAGACTCGCGGGCGAGCGTGGCCGACAGGCGAAGCGAGGTCTCGCCCTGCTGGAGCGCGATGCTCCCGGAGAGCGCCACCACGTCGCAGGGCCCCTCGAGGACGCGCGTCTTCGCGTAGGCGCGGGATGCTTGATCGAACAGCGCGACCTCCGCCTTCTCGAGCGAGCCGATCCCCTCGATCCAGCCGGCGCGCGCCTCGGCCTCGTCAAGGGCGCGCACGAGCGCCGCTGGGAGCTCCTCGCCCCGATCGAGGCGGATGATCAAATGACGGGCACGGCGTGCCTCGAAAACATTCATCGCAGTTTCTTCTCTCCGGTCGTCGAGGAGGCTGCGCCCGGAGCACGGCGTGCTCCTTCCGAGCGCCGAGCGCGGGTCGCCGTCACCTCGATCTGGGGCGCGTCTTTCGCGCGCATGGCTGATGTGTCGCCAGCGGCGGCCGTGATCCGGTCCGCCGGGATACCTGCGCTGGCGAGGAGCTCCTTGACGGCGCTCGCGCGCGCGCCGGCGAGCTCGATCGCGCGCGCCGACGAGTCGCCCTGGCGATCGGGGTAGGCCTCCACGATGACGACGTCGAGGGGCATGCGCCCGCGCATGAGCTGGGCGATCATGCCGATCTGCGCCGCCAGGGCCGGCGGTACCCGCGCGCTGCCCGCGGGGAAGCGGGCCAGGCCGTCGAGGAGGATCCGATCGCCCGACCACTGCGGCAGCGACCTGGCTCCCGGCTCCGGGCAGCCGTCGGCGTCGTTCGCGCCGTCGATCGTCTCGGCCGTCACGGGGCACGCGTCGGCCGCGTCGACCACGCCGTCCTCGTCGTTGTCGGGATCGGGGCAGCCGTCGTCGTCCTGGAAGCCGTCGCGATCCTCGGGCTCGTCCGGGCACCGGTCGTCGGCGTCAGGGACCTGGTCGATGTCGTTGTCGGGATCGGGGCAGCCGTCGTCGTCCTTGAAGCCGTCGACGTCCTCCGCGCCGTTCGGGCACGTGTCGCGCTCGTCCGGGATCCCGTCGCCGTCGTTGTCGGGATCGGGGCAGCCGTCGCTGTCCTGGAAGCCGTCGCGGTCCTCGGCGGCGTTCCGGCAAGCGTCGGCGTCGTCCGGGATCCCGTCGCCGTCGTCGTCGTCGTCGGGGCAGCCGTCGCCGTCCTTGAAGCCGTCGATCGTCTCGGCTTCGTCCCGGCACCGATCGCGGTCGTCGGGGATTCGATCGCCGTCGTTGTCGGGGTCGGGGCAGCCGTCACCGTCCTGGAAGCCGTCGCGATCCTCCGCGACGTTCGGGCACGCGTCGTCGCGATCCAGGACGCCGTCGGCGTCCGCGTCGCGCCCCATCGGCGCATAGCGCAGCCCCAGGTTGAACCGGAAGCGGGGCGCGGTGAGCGTGCCCTCGGCGGAGAACGGGATGGCGCTCCCGCCGCCGGCGGACAGCGAGACGTCGCCGGCGAGGAACGGCGCGCTCGTCGCCGAGAGGATCCACTCCGCCGGCACCAGCGCCGCGCCGCGGGCGGGCTGCTCGGCGAGCGTGTAGAGGGCGAACGCCTCTGCAGACGCCGTGAGCCAGCGGCCCGGGAGCACGTCGACCGCAGCGCCGAGGGCGCCGAGGAGCTGCGAGCCGATCTCGACGCCGAGCAGCGCGCTCGAGCCGCGGATCCGGGCCCCGACCTCGGCCGCGAGGCGGAGCTGGCCGAGCTGGTACGCCGCGGCGGCGGTCGGCGCGAGCGTGACGGTCCCGGCGCTGGCGAACGCGGTCCTGTCGCCGGTGGGCAGGCCGAGCTCGAGGCGCGCCGCGAGCGAGAAGCCGTCGAGCGGGCCGCTCCGGGGCGGCGGCACGATGGCGAACGCCACGCCGAGGCGCGCGTCGCGCATCACGCTGCGGTGCAGCACCGCGTCGGTGCCGAGGACATCGGCGAAGCCCGCGCCGTCCTGGTACAGCGTGACCGGCGCGGCGACCGTGACCTCGAGGCGATCGGTGAGCCCGAGCGACCACAGGAAGGTCGCGTCGATCATGTTGTCGAGCACGTGGACGACCGTGCCGTCAGGGTCGGGCGAGGGGACACGCAGGCCCGCCGGCCGCGAGAGGTAGCTCGCCACGAGGCCGAACGAGGCCTTCGCGCTCGGCGTCGTCGCCGTGCTCCCCACGGCGAAGAAGGGGCCGCCGCCCGCGTGGGGCCAGAGGTTGTCGGCGTCGATGCAGCTCGACATCCCGTGCGCCGGCGCGCACTCGTCCGCGCGCGCCGGCGCCGGAAGGACCGCCGCCATGAAAAAACCGGAGGCCACCAGCAGCGGGAGGCTTGATCGTGCCGGCACCCTCCAGTTGGCGCGCATCGCGCCCGACCCTCTACTACTGCCGGGGTGAGAGTCAAAACAGCAATCGTCTCGGCGCGATCCGGGGGCGCCCGACGCTCCGGCGGCGCGCTGCGCTCCGCGGTCGGTCCCGCGCCGTGCTACGACCACGCCCGGCCGGGGCCGGCGCCGCCGGCGCCCGCACGACCATGATCGACGACGCGCACCCGCTCCTGCTCGGCTCCGGCTCGCCGCGCCGGCGAGAGATCCTGACCACGCTCGGCCTGCCTCTCCGCGTGGCGGCGGCCGAGGTCGACGAGGCGGGTCGCCCCGGGGAGGGGGCTGCGGCTTACCTGGAGCGGGTCACCCTGGCGAAGCTCGCGGCCGCGCGGCGCCTGCAGCAGGCGGTCGGGGCCGGCGCGATCCTCGTGGCCGACACCTCGGTCATCCTCGGCGACTCCATCCTCGGCAAGCCCCGGGACGAGGGCGACGCGCGCGCCATGCTCCGCGCCCTCTCGGGCCGCGAGCACCAGGTCTGGACCCGGTTCGCCATCGCCGGCGCCGAGGCCGAGCTCGCGCCGGCGGCCACCCCGGGCCGCGCCGAGGCCCTCCACGCCGAGACGGTCGTGACGCGGGTGCGCTTCCGCGAGCTCGACGACGACGAGGTGGCGTCGTACGCGGCGACCGGCGAGGGGCTCGACAAGGCCGGCGCCTACGCGATCCAGGGGATCGGCGCGTTCGCCGTCGCGGGCATCGAGGGCTCGTATTCCAACGTGGTCGGCCTGCCGGCGTGCGAGGTCGTCGCGGCGCTGCGCGCCGCCGGCTTGCTCGCGCGCTTCCCGCTGTCGCCCGCGCGCTCGTCATGAGCGACGACCTCGCGATCGCCGCGCGCCGGCGCGACGGGGGCGCGATCTTCGCCCTCGCCCTCGCCGTGCGGATCGCCGTCGTCGCCTGGGCGGCCGGGCGCTTCCCGCCCACCGCCGACGGCACCTACTACCACCGCATCGCCGAGCGGATCGCGGCGGGGCTCGGCTACACGTGGCTCTGGCCCGACGGCGTCGTCACGTACGCCGCGCACTACCCGGTCGGCTATCCGGGCGCCGTCGGCGCGCTGTACGCGGTGTTCGGCGCGCGCCCTGCCGTCGCCATGGTGCTCAACGCCGTCGTCGGCGCGCTCGCGGCGCTCGCGGTTCACCGCCTGGCGATCCGCGCTGCGCCGCGCTCGCGCGCCGTACCGGCGCTCGCGGGCGCGCTCGTCGCGCTCCACCCCGGGCTCGTCGCGTACACCCCGGCCGTCATGACCGAGGGCGTCACCGGCTCGCTCGTCGCCTGCGCGGCGTGGGCGTCGGCGCGGGCGCGCGAGCGCCGCCCGGCGCTGGCCCCGTTCGCCGTCCTCGGGCTGCTCGTCGGCGCCGCCACCCTCGTCCGCCCGCAGGCGCTCCTGCTCGCGCCCCTCTTCGCCGGCCTCGCCCTCCTCGGCTCGCCGCCCGGCGACGCCGTGCGCCGCGGCTCCTTCGCCGCGCGCGCGGCGCGACGCGCGGCGCCCGTCCTCGTCACCGTCCTCGCGGCGCTCGTCGTGTGCGCGCCCTGGACGGCGCGCAACTGCGCGCGGATGAACCAGTGCGCGCTGGTCAGCGTGAACGGCGGCTGGAACCTCCTCATCGGCGCGGACCCGGCCTCCACCGGCGCCTGGGCGCCCATCCAGGTGCCCGAGGCGTGCCGTGAGGTCTTCGACGAGGCCGGCAAGGACGCGTGCTTCGGCCGCGAGGCGCGCCGCTACATCGCGGAGCACCCCGGCGCATGGCTCGGCCTCGTGCCCCGGAAGCTCGCGGCGACGTTCGATTATTGCGGCGCGGCCGGGTGGTACCTGCACGCCTCGAACGCGGCGGCCTTCACCGAGGACGACAAGGTGGCGCTCGGCGCCGTCGAGACGGTCTTCGAGCGCCTCGTCCTGCTCTGCGCGCTCGCGTGGGCAGCGCGCATGCCCGCGCCGACGCCCGGCGCTCTTCCTCCCCCGCACCCCCTCCCTCACCCTGACGACCGCGCCCGCGGTCCGTCGCTCGCGCAGCGGGCGCTCGTGCCTGCCCGGCTCGCGCTGTTCGCGCTGGGGGTCGTCGCTGCGCTGCACGTCCACGCATGGGTGGGCTACCTCGCGCTCCTCGGCCTGGCGCTGCTCCAGGGGCGCGCGCTGCTCCGGGCGCCGATGCTCGCGCTCTCGGCGCTCGCCGTCCTCGCCGCGACCGCGGCCACGCACGCCGTGTTCTTCGGGGCCGGGCGCTACGCGCTGGTCGTCTTCCCGCTCCTCTCGGGGCTCGCCGCCCTCGCCGCGGCGCGCCAGAGCCCGGAGCCGCCGCGCGCCGGCGCGCCGCACCCCGCGAGCCGCGCGCCCTCCGCTCCGGCGCGGGTCGAACGACGAGCTACTTTGACAGCGCCGCCTGGGCTGCTGCATCCTAGGCGCCCGTCGGCTCGGGAGCGCGTGCCCCCGGCCGGCGAACCTGGAGGAGAGACGGATGCCCTTGATTGAAACGGAAGAGGCCGCGCGCCGCCTCGCGCGCGCCATCGCAAGCGATCTCTCGCTCTACAACGAGGAAAAGATCGTGCAGGGCATCCAGCAGGATGACCTCTTCACGGTCCTCTCCGAGGAGATCGAGGAGGGCCGCGCCCTCTACAAGAGCCGCGTCTCGCCGGATCTGTACCAGAAGAATTTTTACGACCGCGCCCTCGTGGACATCCTGATCAAGTCCAAGGGCCACATCAAATCGAAGATCTGGTAGCGAGCCTCCGCAGCTGGTCGAGCGCCCTGCGCATGTCCGCGGGCAGCGCGCTCTCCCAGCGCACCGGCCTCTGCGTGGCGGGGTGGATGAACCCGAGCACGCGCGCGTGCAGGGCCTGCCGCCCGAGCTCCTCCGCGACCGCTCGCACCGCCGGCTTCTTCGGCGGCTTGCCGTAGAGGGGGTCGCCGAGGATGGGGGTCCTGCCGCGCTCGGCGAGGTGCACCCGGATCTGATGGGTGCGGCCCGTCTCGAGCGAGCAGGCCACGACCGTCGCCGCGTCGCCGAGCCTCTCGAGCACGCGGACGTGCGTCACCGCGCGGCGCGGCGCGGCGCCGCCCGCGCCGGCGTCGCTGCGGATCCACGACGTGAAGCGGAGCCTGTCCGTCGCGTGGCGGCCGTGCAGCGTGTCGTAGGTGGCGTCTCGCGCCTCGCCCGCCACGATCGCCGCGTACTCGCGCTCGATCTCGTGCCGCGCGAAGCGCGCCTTCAGCGCCTCGCGGGTGGGCTCGTCCTTGGCCACGACGAGCAGGCCGCTCGTGCCTCGGTCGAGCCTGTGCACGATCCCGGGGCGGACGTGGCCCATGGGATCGCGCGGATCGGCGGGCGCCAGGGCGAACCCGGGCAGGGCGAGCAATCCGTTGACGAGCGTGCCCGACGCGTGCCCGCGCGCCGGATGCACGACGAGCCCCGCCGGCTTGTCGATCACGAGCAGGTGCTCGTCCTCGTACACCACCGCGATGGCCACGCCGGGATCGGCCGCCGCTGCGGGGGGCGACGGCGCTTCCGGCCGGATATCGACCAGGGCGCCCGAGCGCACCGCCACCGACGCGCGCGCGGGCTCCCCGTCGACGAGGACCCGGCCCGCGGCGATCCACCGCTGCACCGCCGCGCGCGAGGTCGCGCGGCCGGCGCGCTCCAGCAGGTGGACGACGAGCTTGTCGAGCCGGTCGTGCGGGTCGACGTCGTCCACCCGAAAGTGGAGCGCTTCCGCACCGGCAGCCATCGCGTTCGTCACGGGCGTCGTTCACGGCCGAGCGGCGCCAGCCCAGCGGCGTCGCAGCCGCGCGATCAATACTCCGTATCGCCCTCGTCGTCCTCTTCGGCGGTCCCGAGCTCGGGGTTGAGCGCGACGTGCGACTCGAGGTCCTCGAGCCGCTGCGCCTCGGACAGCCTGGCGAGGCCGCACTGCTCGACGAGGTACAGGTCGAACGCCGTGTAGCGCGGGAAGACGCGGACGTTCGTGTCCTCGTTGTCGAGGCCGAGGATGACGAGCTCGCCGTCCCGCCTGGCCTCGCCGAGGTAGAGCGCGTTCCACGGGTGACCGGGGAGGTTGGGCAGCCGCACGACCTTGCCCCGGAGGCGCGACTCGGTCCAGCCGAGGTCGGTCTTCGCCTCCGCCAGCTTGCGGACCGAGGTGAGCTTCGGTCGCGGCGCCGACGGATCCTGGCCGAAGCGATGCCGCCCCTTGAACCGCGGGCCCAGGCTATCGAGGGTGAAATCGAACTCCAGGAACGCCCGCAGCGTGGGCGGCAGCTCGACCATCAACTTCGACTCGAGCGCATCGAGCGCCGCCTGGCTCGCTCCCACGGCGGCATGGCTGGAAGGGCGCTTCTTCAGTTGCGCGATCACCCGATGCACAAGCTCAACGCCACGTTCGATCGATGCCATGGCTCCACGGGCCGCAGTTGCGCGGCGTTCTTCAGGACCCAAAGGGCCTCACTGGGGCCGCGTTCTCGGCCCCGGCTGTTGCGGGCTCGTCGCGCGCTCGGGCGGCACTCTACATCAGCCGACCGGGAGCGCGTCCCTCTATGGTGCCTACCGGTCCGGTCCGCTCGGTGTCAACCCGCGATCGCACTTGCTGTCGATCATTCATCCGCAGGAAGCGGCCGAGCGGGCGCCATCCTCGGTCACCCGCGCGCCCGTCACCCACGCCTCGAAGAACGAGGGCCGCCTCGCTCCCGTGAGCGGAGGGCACGCCGCGCCCGCCAGATCAGGAAGACGACCGCGCCGAGCACCACGGCCGCGCCGACCGCCAGGATGACCCATTGTGGCGCAGGGTAACGGCCGCGCTGCAGGCCAGGAGGCGGCCGCTCGACCTCGATCTGGAGCTGCGCGCCCACGGGGCCTCGTTACACGCGGATGCGTCGACCCGCAACTGATCCGCGGCGCGAGCCGGCCGGATTCGGCGCGTCGCCCCACCCGCCGGCCGGCACCCCACCTCCCGGTGTCCAGCCGCGCAGCGCGAGGCGACAGGCCGCCCGGGGACCTGCAGGCAGCCGGTCGGCGTCAAGGGATCAAAACTTGCCTCCATGGAAACTCGGGCGTGTACATTGAAGCGACGCGTGGGCACCCTGCGGCCGGTGCGAGTGGGTGAGCGATGAAGCCGGGCTCTTCAGCATGGGTCGGGGAGGCGCGTCGGCGGTCCCCAGGGATTCGACGGTTCCTCTTCGCGATCGGGGCGTGGGCGGCTCTCGGGGTGATGGCGGGAGCGTGCGGCCGGACGAGCCTGCTCGAGCTCCCGGACACCGGCGTCGGCGGGCTCGGAGGCGGCGGGGGCGGCACGACGAGCGCGAGCGCGTCGACGTCGTCGAACGGCGGCGGCTTCGGAGGCTCCGCGCCGTGCGGCGGCGACGCGGACTGCGACGACGGCGACGCCTGCACCCGCGACACCTGCGTCGACGAGCGCTGCGAGCACGCGCCCCGCGACGATGACGGCGACGGCGTGGGTCCGACGATCTGCGGCGGGAGCGACTGCAACGACTTCAACCCGTCCGTCTTCCCGGGCGCTCCGGAGATCTGCACGGACGCGGCGGACAACGACTGCAACGGCGTGAGCGACTGCTTCGATCCCGCGTGCGCCGCAGGGCAGGACTGCGGCTGCACCCCGCGCCCCGGCGGTGAGCGCTGCGACAACGGCGTCGACGACGACTGCGACACGCTCGTCGACTGCTTCGACGCGGACTGCTCGGGGACCCGCTCCTGCAGCTGTTCCGCCTCGGAGAGCGGGGCGTGCGGCAACGGCGTCGACGACGACTGCGACGGCGCCTTCGACTGCGACGACGGCGACTGCGGCTCCGACCCGCGGTGCGTCTGCAGCGCGAACGGCGAGCGCTGCGACAACGGCGCGGACGACGACTGCGATCTCCTGGTCGACTGCGCCGATCCGGACTGCCGCAGCAGCTTTCCTTGCGTGTGCCAGCCGCCCGTCTCGCTGGAGCGGTGCGACGACGGCCGGGACAACGACTGCGACGGGCGCGTCGACTGCGCGGACCCGGACTGCATCACCGCGCCGGCCTGCAAGGCTTGCGTGCCGGAGGTCTGCGACGACGGCGTCGACAACGATTGCGATGGGCGCATCGACTGCGCCGACGCGGCCTGCGTGTTCGCGCCGAGCTGCGCGCCGACGCCGGAGCAGTGCAACAACGAGCTCGACGACGACCGCGACGCCCTGATCGACTGCCAGGATCCGGACTGCGCGAACAACCCGGTGTGCGTGCTCGAGCAGGCGAACTGCCTCTCGCCGAAGCGCATCCCCGGGACCGGCACCTACACGGGGGACACCACCGGCCACGTGAGCGAGACCCGGGGCGCGTGCGGCGGCGACGCCGGCGAGGCGGTCTTCTACTTCGTGCTCACCGCGCCGTCGCGCGTGCACCTCGACACGCGCGGGTCGAGCTTCGACACGACGCTCTACGTCCGCACCGGCATCTGCAACACCGGGCGGGAGATCGGCTGCGATGACGACAGCGGCGGCGGGTCGTGGGCCTCCCGGCTCGACTTCAGCATCCTCTACCCGGGCAAGTACTTCGTCTTCCTCGACGGCTTCACGGTCGATCCCTTCGGCGGCGCGAACGAGGGCCCCTTCGCGCTCAACGTCGAGATCGTCCCGAACCCGAGCGAGATCTGCGACGACGATCTCGACAACGACGGCGACCACTACGTCGACTGCGCCGATCCGGACTGCGGCGCCTTCGGTCCCTGCCGGGGCTGCGCGGGCGGCGCCGCGCCCGGCCCCGAGTTCGGGACCGCCGCGTGCACCGACGGGATCGACAACGACTGCGACGGCACGCTCGACTGCGCCGACGAGGACTGCAGCGCAAGCGACTTTTACGTGACGGAGTGCTGCGACGGCCGCGACGACAACGGCAACGGGATCCCCGACGATTTCAGCTGCCGGTGCGCCTCGGACGCGGATTGCGACGCGGGGCAGATCTGCTACACGCACACGTCGTACACGTGCGGCTTGCCCTGCAACAGCTTCTTCGGGAGCATCTGTCCCTTCGTTGCGCCGGGCTCGCACTGCAACGACGCGACCAGCCAGTGCGAGTTCTGAGGGCCCGCGGGCCTGCGCCTCCGCCGGCTGCGCGCGCACGGCGCTCCCCTGCTGGCGGTCGCCCGGGCTAAGTTCACGCCATGGAGATCCTCATCATCCGCCACGGCCAGGCCGTGGACGACGCGCCTGACCTCGGCGACGCCGGTCGCTGGCTCACGGGCAAGGGTCGCAAGGTGACCCGGCGCGTCGCCAAGTGGCTCGCGAAGCAGAAGGGCCGACGCCCTGCGGCGATCTGGACGAGCCCTCTCGTGCGCTCGGTGCAGACCGCGGAGATCATCGCCGAGGCTGCCGAGCTGACCGACGACGTCTCGGTCATCGCCGAGCTCTCTCCCTCGCGGGACACCGCCGAAATACTCCGCCTGCTCTCGCAGTATCAGGGGGCTCAGCCGCTGGCGCTCGTGGGGCACGAGCCCTCGCTGTCGGCGCTGGTGACATCGCTGCTCGGCGACGTCGGCTGGACGGGCCTGAAGAAGAGCGGCGTCGTCGCCGTGAGCTGGGACGGGCGTGGGCCGGGTACGCTGCGCTTCGCCCTGGATCTGAAGGCCATGAAGGCGGTCGACCCGGTGAAGGACGCACAGCAGCAGGCGCCTCGCCCGCGCTGAGCGCCGTCCGCGCCTCGGCGCCGCTCAGCGCACCGACCGCTCCACGGCGCTCAGCACGTCGACGTCGCGCACGCCGTCCGCTTCGGCGCGGTACGACAGCACGATCCGGTGCCGCAGCGCCGGGATCAGCAGGGCCCTCACGTCGTCCACGTCGGCCGCGGCTTCGCCGCGGAGCGCCGCGCGCGCCTTGGCCGCGATCACGAGCGCCTGGCTCCCGCGCGGCCCCGCGCCGTAGCGCACGTAGTCCCGGACCTCCTGCGCGGCGCGGTCGGTCCCCGGCCGCGTCGCCCTCGCGAGGCGCACCGCGAGGTCCACGGCCTCGTCGGTCACCGGGATCCTCGGGATGAGGCGGCCGATCGCCCGCACCTCGGCCGCCCTGAGCACCGCCTCGATCGCGGGCGGCTTCCCCGAGGTCGTCCTCCGCGCCACCTCGCGCTCCTCGGCCTCGCTCGGGTAGGTGACGTGGATCTCGAGCAGGAAGCGGTCGAGCTGCGCCTCGGGCAGCGGGTACGTCCCCTCCTGCTCGATCGGGTTTCGCGTCGCGAACACCTGGAAGGGGTCGGGGAGGGCGTGCGTGGCGGTCCCGACGGTCACCTTGCGCTCCTGCATCGCCTCCAGCAGCGCCGCCTGCGTCTTCGGCGGCGTGCGGTTCACCTCGTCCGCGAGGACGAGGTTGTGGAAGATGGGTCCGGGCTGGAAGCGCAGGCTCCGGGAGCCGTGCTGCTCGTGCAGCACGTCGGTCCCCGTGATGTCGGCGGGCAGCAGGTCCGGCGTGAACTGGACGCGCCCGAAGCTGAGGTCGAGCGCCTTGGCGAGCGACGACACGAGCAGCGTCTTGGCCAGCCCCGGGACGCCGACGAGCAGCGCGTGCCCGCGCGCGGCGAGCGTGATCAGCATGGCCTCGACCACGTCGTCCTGCCCGACCACCGCCGCCGCGATCGCCGAGCGGAGCCGCTTGGCTCCTTCCGCTGTGCGCTCGAGGAGCGCGGCGTCCGAGAGGGAGCTCGACTCCTCGTCGGCGGTCGTCTCGGCGTCGTTCCTGTGCTCGGGATCGCTCATAGGGGCAGGGCTCGTACCCCGAGGCCGCGATGCCGACAAGGACCCGGCGGAGCCGGCGCTCACCGCGGCGGATCCTGCTCCGTGGAGGTTTGCTCCGACAGGTGAGCAGGTGTTAGCAATCGATCGCAATGGCGCAGAGCTCTGAGGCCCGGGAGAGGAGGGGGCCGCGCGCGGCGGACGTGGAGGCGCAGCGCGAGGTCAAGGTGAGCGAGCCAGCGGACGAGCCGTACAGCGGCGGCGCCGGCGCGGCGGAGGACGGCGCGGAGGCCCCTGGGGCGGGGGGGCAGGGCGTCCCTGACGAGGTCGGCGGGTCGAACGGGGAGGCGCCTTCGGCGCCGCTGGAGTCGCTGAGCTTGCGCGACGGGCCGATCCCGCACGCGCCGCTGTCGCCGGTCGCTGGGCCGTGGCGTTCCTACAAGGAGATCCTCGCGAACCTGGCCCAGCGCGTGCTCGAGGCGCAGCGCCCGATCCGCATCCTCCAGGCGCTCCGGTGGGAAGCGGACGTCGAGGAGCAGTTCCTCCGCGCGAAGCAGCGCGAGCTGCCCAGGGTGACCTACGCGGACGACCTCGGGTTCGATCCGGCGGCGAAGCAGCGCGAGCTCGAGGAGATCCTCCGCGACGCCGAGCGGGACCTCGGCAAGCGCGATCGGCTCGGCCAGATCCTCCGCGCGACCGCGGACGAGTACAGGAAGGTCGTGAGCATGCTCATGGGGCGGGGGACCAAGGCGTTCTACGACCTGTCCCGCGAGCTCTACGGCTCCCCGAAGGACAAGCTGCCCGACGGAAAGACGAGCGTGCGGGACATGGGGTTCGTGCTCTACGACCTCCTGACGGCGATCGGCGGCGAGCGGCTCGGCCCGTCGCAGCAGCGCGAGATCACGGCGGAGATGGCGGCGCTCGAGCTGAACGCCCGCTTCGACCGCTTCTTCGGCGGCGCCTCGATCCGCGTGCAGGTGGACGATTCGCTCCTCGCCGATGCCGCCGCCGGCAGCGACTACGTGAAGATCCGGAGCGGCGCGATGTTCTCCAGGAGCGACGTCGACATCCTCGAGGCGCACGAGGGGTGGGTGCACGTCGCGACCAGCCTGAACGGGCAGGCTCAGCCCGTGGCGCGCTGGCTGGCGAAGGGGCCTCCGCGCACCACGGCGGTTCAGGAAGGGCTCGCCGTGCTGGTCGAGATCCTCACCTTCAGGAGCACGCCGCGTCGCGCGAAGAAGCTGAACGACCGCATCCTCGCGGTGGACAAGGCGGAGGACGGGGCGTCCTTCCTCGACGTGTTCGAGTGGTACCGCACCGAAGGGTACGAGGAAGAGGAGTGCTTCCAGAACGCCCGCCGCGTCTTCCGCGGCGGCGTGCTCGCGGGAGGGGCGCCGTTCACGAAGGACGCCTGCTACTGCAAGGGGATCGTCCTCAATTATGCCTTCATGCGCGCCGCCATTCAGCACGATCGGGCGATGCTCATTCCCTTCCTGTTCGTGGGGAAGGTCGCGCACGAGGACGTCCCCGTCCTCCACGCGCACGTGACCGACGGGATCATCCGCCCGCCCCCGTATCTCCCGCCGATGTTCGACGACATGAACGGGCTGGCGATCTGGATCTGCTACTCATCCTTCTTCTCGCGCCTCGGCGGGACGGCGCTCGCCGAGCACTACGGCAGGATGCTGGAGCGCTGATCGCGGCCGCCCGGCGCGCCGCGCCCGGCGGCGCGCCTCTCGACCGCTCGGCGCTCGCTCACGCGGGCGGCGGGGCGGAGGCCTGCGCGCTCGGGCCGGCGGCGCGCGCGTGGGCGATCGCGTGCGCCACCGCGATCCAGAGCCTGCGTCGGATCGCGTCCGGCACGTCGGGGACGAGCCTGGCCGCGTCGAGGAGCGACTCTTCGTCCGCCGCGCGGGACCGCTCCGCGACCGGGAGGCTCAACGGATCGCGGAGCGCGCGCCGGTCCTCGGCGTTCATGCGCTTCACCGCCACGCGGAAGTCCTCGCGGGCGAGCCGGAGGCGGTTGCGCACCGTGTTCTCGTTCACGTCGAGATCGCGCGCGATGTCGGCGCTCGTCATGTCGAGCAGATCGTGCATGATCAGGACGACCCGCCGTTCGAGGTCGATCGCTCCGAGCAACCGGCCGACGAGCTGGCCGCTCTGCTCGCGTGCAAGCAGCTGTTCCGAGCTCAAGCCCGGGTCGGCGAGATCGAACGGCCAGCTCGCCCCCGCGCCGACCGCGATCTCGCGGCGGCGATGGGCGCGCCCGCGGTAGTGGCCGACCTGCCGCCAGGCGATGCCGAACAGCCAGCGCCTGAGGGGCTCGCCGAGCGGGCTCGGGGCCTGCGGAGCCCTGCGGCCCGCGCCCGGCGCGCGGCCGGAAGGGGAATGACCCGCGCGCGCCCCGTCGGTGCCGCGCCTCGGATCGAAGCTCTCCAGCGCGTGGTACGCAGCGATCATGACGTCTTGCAGGACGTCGTCGACGTCGCGCTCTGCCACGCCGAGCCATCGGAGCGCTTGCCGGAGAAACGACAGGCCAACCGTGTACACGGTCTCGAAGCTGGGCCGCTCCAGAAGCGGCACGTGCTCAAGAGGCTGTTGCATGCCTGAACTTACGTGCAGCAGCCCAAGCTGATTTGAAAATCGTCAGACCATCCCAAGGAAGCTGTCTGTTGTAATGGGCATTACGTGCGCAACGCTGCGCGTGCTTCGCGCGTTCACTTGCCCTGGAACACGGGTTTCCGTTTCTCCATGTAGGCGGCGAGCCCCTCGCGCGCGTCCTCCGACGCGAACAGCTCGGCCTGGAGCTCTCGCTCGAGGGCGAGCCCCTGTTCAAGCCCCACCTCGAAGCCTGTCTGCACGGCGCGCTTGATGCGTCCGACCGCCAAGGCCGCGCGACCCGGCAGCGTGAACGTGTGGCCGTACGCGAGGATCCGGTCCATGAACTCGTCGTGGGAGGCGGTCTCCCAGACGTCGTTGACCAGGCCGACCGCGAGGGCCGTCTCGAAATCGAACGTCTGGCCCTCGCACATCAGCTGGATCGCCCGAGATTTCCCGATGAGCCTGGCGAGGCGCTGGGTGCCGCCCGTGCCGGGAAGGACGCCGAGCGCGACCTCCGGGAGACCGATCTTGCCGGCGTTCTTGCGGGCGATGCGGAGGTCACAGGCCATCGCGATCTCGAGGCCGCCGCCTACAGTGTGGCCGTTCAGCGCCGCGATGCAGAGCTTTGGCGTGTGCTCGAGCCGGCTCAGCGTCTCGTTCGCGTGGAGACAGAAGTAGTATTTGAACGTCGGATCCGATTCGCGGAGCATGTTGATGTTCGCTCCGGCGCAGAAGAACTTTTCGCCGTGCCCGGTGATGACGATGACATGCACATCGTTGTCGAAGCGGGCCTCGAGGATGGCCGCGTCGAGGTCCTTCATCATCTCGTGGGTGTACCCGTTGACGGGCGGATCATTGAGGGTAAGCAGCGCGACGCCTGCAGAGGTGGCGTAGTCGACGAGAGCCATGGGCGCTCTTTACCAAACCGTCAGAAAAAGCGCTGCCCCCTGGTAGAAAGGCGCGGAATTGTGCTACCCCGCAGGGACGTGCTCATGAACGCGCAGGACGTGCGGCAGAAGTTAAAAGAACTCATGGTCGAGGAGCTGAACCTCGAGGGGAAGACGCCGGCGGACATCGACGACGCCGCGCCGCTGTTCGGCGAAGGGCTGGGCCTCGATTCGCTGGACGCGCTCCAGCTCGCCATGAGCGTGGAGGAGCGCTTCGGCGTCCGCATCCCGGAGGGCGACGAGGCGAGGCCGATCTTCGCATCGGTGGACGCGCTCGTGGCCCACATCATCAAGTCGACCGCGGCCGCGTGATCGCGCCGCAGAGAGCCGTTCGAGCGTGCGAATCTGGGTGACGGGCATCGGGGTCGTCTCGCCCCTGGCGCGCGGGGCGAGGGCGACGATGGACCGGCTCATCGCAGGCGAGCGGGCCTTCGCGCCGCTCTCCCTGTTCGAGATCCCCGGGACGCGCGCGCGCATCGCCGCGGAGGTCCGCGACCTCTCCCCGGAGGACGTCGCCCCGCCGGGCGAGGCGGAAGGGTGGTCCCGGACCGACGCGATGGCGGTGCTCTCGGCCCGCGAGGCGCTCGCGCACGCGGGCGTCGACCCCGGGGCGATGCCGGTCGATCTGGTGGTCGGCGGCACGACCGCCGGGATGTTCGAGACCGAGGAGCTGCTCGCCTGGCTCTCGCACGATCCCAGCGCGATCGCTCCCTTGAAGCGGATGCTCTCGCACCCGCTCTCGTCGACGGCCGACCACGTCCGCGCCGCCGTCGGCCCGTTCCGCCGGGTGAGGAGCGTCTGCAGCGCCTGCTCGAGCGGCGCGAACGCCCTCTTGCTGGGCGCGGCCTGGCTCCGCGCCGGCCTGTCCACCCGCGTGCTCGCGGGGGGCGCCGACGGCCTGTGCCGGCTGACGTACACCGGCTTCGGCGCCCTCGCGGCCGTCGATCCGGATCCGTGCCGCCCGTTCGATCGGCGGCGCGCCGGGCTGAACCTGGGCGAGGCTGCGGCGTTCCTGCTGCTCGAGTCGGAGGACGCCGCGCGCGCGCGGGGAGCGGAGCCGATCGTCGAGCTCCGCGGGTGGGCGACCGGCGCCGAGGCGCATCACATCACGAACCCCGAGCGCGAGGGGCGCACCGCGGCGCGCGTCATGCGCGACGCGCTCCGGTGCGCGGCGCTCACGCCCTCGGATCTCGACTATGTCAACGCGCACGGCACCGCGACGCCGCTGAACGACGTCATGGAGAGCGCCGCCCTGCGCGCCTGCCTCGGCGCCGAGGTGAGCCGCATCGCCGTCTCGTCGTCCAAGGGGCAGATCGGGCACACGCTCGGCGCCGCGGGCGCGGTCGAGGCGGCGATCGCCGCGCTCGCCGTCGCGCGCGGCGTGATGCCGCCGACCGGCGGCCTCGAGGAGGTCGATCCGGAGTGCCAGCTCTTGCACCTCAAGGAGGCGCGCGAGGCGCCGATCCGGGCGGCGATGTCGAACTCGTTCGGCTTCGGCGGCACGGACAGCGTGCTCGTGTTCGCGCAGCCCGATCGGTTTCCGCCGCCGCTCGGCGCCGGCGGCGCGCCCGTGCGGCGCTCGGTGGTCGTGACGGCGGCCGCGACGATCGGCCCGCTCGGCGTCCTCGCCACCCGCGGCGGCGCCGCGTACCTCGAGCCCGGCCCTCCGCCAGCCGAGGGCGCCATCGCCTTCAACACGGGCGCGCACCTCGATCTCGCGCGCGCGAGGCGGCTCGATCGCGCCGGCCGCCTGACGACGGCCGCGATCCTCACCGCGCTCTCGGACGCCGGCCTCGGCGGCGCGGCTCCGGGCGACGCGGGCGCGGGCAACCCGGCGGCCGACGTCGCGCCGAGCCGCACCCTGCCCGGCGCCATCGTCGGCGCCTCGTTCGGCAGCGTCGACGCCTCGACCGCCTACATGCGGCGCATCTACGACAAGGGGGCGAAGTACGCGAGCCCCGCCGATTTCCCGAACCTGGTCCCCTCGTCGCCGGTCGGGCACGCCTCCATCTACCTGGGCCTCCGCGGGCCGGTGTTCGCCATGGCCGACCTCGGCGCGACCGCGGAGTCGGCCATGGTCACGGCCATCGAGCTCATCACCGCCGGGGAAGGGGAGGCGCTCGCCGCCGGCAGCGTCGAGGAGGCGAGCCCCATGATCGAGCGGTGCCTCGGTCCGATCTGCTCGCAGGTCGTCAGCTGCGGCGCGCGCAGCGAGGGCGCCGCCGTGCTGCTCTTCGAGAGCGCCGCGCGGGTGCGCGAGCGGGGCGCGCGCCCGGTGGCGACGGTGGCCTGGTGGAGCTCCTGGCGCGGCGACGGCGCGGGGATGCTCGCGGGAGCGCCGGCGCCGGCGCCCCTCGGCGCTCCCGGGGAGGTCGCGCAGCGCGCGCAGCCCAGCGCTCCGTCGCCCGCCGCCGTGTTCGTCGGGCGGAACGAGGAGCGCTTCATCGCCTGCCTGCGCGGCTCGCCGTGGGCCGAGGTGCCGTGCTCCACGCTGGCGCCGCGCGCGGGCGATCACGAGGGCGCTGGCGGGTTCGCCGCCGCCGCGGCGGTCGCGGCGCTCGCGAGCGGCGCCCTCGCGAGCGTGCTCGTCCTGGGCGGCGCACCCGACCGCGGATACGCCATCCTGCTGGTCGCTCCCGGCGACGCGTGACGACATCGCTGCCTGCGCCCGGCCATCGTGAACGCCGCCTCGTGAGCGCCGCGTGCCTCCTGCTCTCGCTCGCGTGCACCCCCGCTTGCGCCGCCAACGTCGCGCGGCGCGGCAGCCCGCTCGACGCCGAGTTCGCGCGGATGCTGCCTCGGCCGTCGCCGGGCACGCCCGCCGCGCGGCACGATCCGTCGGCGTGGCGCGAGGGGCGGGAGCGCCTCTCGGCGCTCCGCCGCGAGGTCGAGGGGGCCGGCCCGCGCACGCTCCGCGTCCGCCTTTCGCTGCGGGAGCCGCGCACCGGCCAGGTGCTCGAGGCGCGCGGGGCGATCGCGATCGCCCCGCCGGCGATCGACGGGCGCGCGCCCGCCGCGGGCGGCGCGGTCCTCGCGCCGGAGGGCGCGCTCCGGATGATCCTCCTCGGGCCAGGCGGCACCACCGCGCTCGATCTGTGGGCGCGCGGCGACCGCTTCCGCTTCGCGGTGCCCGCGCTCGACCTGCTGAAGCGCGGCGACGCCTCGACGCCGCGAGCGTCGCTCCGCGGCCTGCCGGTAGATTTCCTGCGCTGGTGGATGCTCCACCCGGCGGCGGGGACGCTGCTCTGGTACGAGCGCGCCGCGAGCACGGCCTCGTTCGTCCTGCGAGACGGCGACGCCGTGATCGATCTGCGGATCGACGACCGCGGCCTGATCGGCGCGCGCCGCACGACGTGGGCGGCGGAGGGCGCGCGCCGGCGCCAGCTCGACGAGGAGGTCGTGATCGCCGAGGGCATGGGCTGCAGCCATGTCCGCTACGCGCAGGCCTCGACCGGGCTGCTCGTCACCGTGACCTGCGAGGCCGAGGAGCGGGATCGCGCGCCGGACCCGCGCGCCTTCGTCGATCCCGACGCGATCGGGACGGAGGACGGCTCATGAGCGACGCCTGCGTCATCGCCTCGGGCGCCGTCTCTGCGCTCGGCCTCGGCCCTCTCGCCTACCGCGTCCCCGACGCCGGCGAGCCCGCGCCGGTCGCGATCGCGCGCGACGAAGAGCTCGCGCGCGCCGGTCTCCTGCGGCCCTTCGCCGCCCGCGCGCCCGCGGCGCTCGACGTCGCTCCGGGGGCCGATCGCGCCACGGATCTCCTGAAGGCGGCGCTCTCGCAGACGCTCGCGGCGCTGGAGCGCGTGCGGCCGGGCTGGCGCGGCGAGCGCATCGGCATCGCCCTCGGCACGTCCAGCGGCGGCATGCTCACCGCAGAGCGGTTCTTCGCGGCCCGGGCCGAGGGCGCCGACGCCGGCTCGCTCGCCGCGCTGGCCTCCGGCGCGACCTACTTCGCGCCGTTCAACGACGCGCTCGCCGCGTTCGGGCTGGAGCGGACCCCGCTGCGCACGCACCTGCTCGCGGCGTGCGCCGCGAGCACCCTGGCCATCGGCCTCGGCCTCCGCTGGCTCGATCGCGACGCCTGCGATCTCGTGCTCGCCGGCGGCTACGACGCCCTCAGCACCTTCGTCGCCGCCGGCTTCGAGGCGCTCCGCGCGACCACGGCGTCGAGATCGCGCCCGTTCCGCCTCGGCCGCGACGGCATGGCGCTCGGCGAGGGCGCGGCCGTCGTCGCCCTCGTGCGCGAGGATCGCCGCCGCGGCGCCCCGGTGATGGTCCGGGTCGCCGGCTTCGGCGCCTCCACGGACGCGGTGCACATCACCGCCCCGGATCGGACGGGCGCGGGGCTGATGCGCGCCGGCGCTGCCGCGCTCGCCGACGCCGGGTGGCCTGCCTCGCGCGTCGGCCTCGTCAGCGCCCACGCCACGGCGACGCCCTACAACGACGCGATGGAGTCGCGCGCGATCGCCGCGCTGTTCGCCGCGCCCCGCCCCGCGGAGGGCTCGGGCGCGCCGCCGGGCGCCGAGCGCCCTCCGCCCGTGGTCCACCCGTTCAAGGCCCAGATCGGGCACACGCTCGGGGCCGCGGGCGCGCTCGAGACGCTCGCGGCCGCGGCCGCCCTCGCGGCGTCCATCGCCCCGCCGGCGGCGTCCGAGGGCGAGCTCGACCCCGACGCCCCGGCCCTCCTGCTCGAGCGCGCCGAGCCTCGGCCGCTCGACGCGGCGCTCAAGCTCTCGGCGGCCTTCGGCGGCGCGAACGCCGCGCTCCTGCTCACGTCCTGCGCGAGCGGGCGGAAGCCGCGGCGCGCTCGCCCGGTGCACCTCCGCGCCGCGGCGCGCGTGACGGGCTTCGATCTCGGACGCCTCGCCGAGACCACCGGCATCCCGCGCGACCGCCTCGCGCGCCTCGACGCGCTCTGCCGGCTCGGGCTGACCGCCGTGGCGGCCCTCGCCGACGTCGTCGGCGAAGGCGCCTTGCGCGGCGCCGGCATCGTCGCGGGCCACGCGCTCGCGACGATCGACACCAACGACGTCTACGACGCCCGCCGTCGCGCGCGCGGCGCCCGCTTCGTCGAGCCGCGCCTCTTTCCCGCCACGTCGCCGAACGCGATCGCGGGGGAGTGCGCCATCGCGTACCAGCTCACCGGGCCGAGCTTCGCGGTCGGCGCCGGGCTGGGCGGCGCGCTCGAGGCGCTCCGCGCCGCGGCAGAGCTCGTCGCGTCCTCCGACGCCGATCGCATGGTCGTCGTCGCGGCCGACGACGCCGGGCCGGTCGCGCGCGAGCTCCTCGGTCTGACCGTCGCGCAGCACCGCGCGGTCGCCTGCGGCGCCGTCGCGCTCCTCCTCCAGGCGGAGCCAGGCGACGCCGGGCGCCTGCGCGAGGTCGATCTCGACCTCCCCGTCGACCATGACGGCCCGGTCGGCCACCTCGCCCTCCTCCGCTGGCTCGACGAGCACGGGTAGCGGGGGGCGCCCGTCCGTGTCATCCGCGGCGGTCCTGATCGCTTCGCTTGCCGATCCGCACCCCGATCTGGCAAGGTCCCCGGCTGGAATCAGCTGCTTCCCCTGAGCGTTGTCCTGCCCGCGTATGCTCTGCCGCCAAACAAAAGCTGTCGCCTCGTTCCTCGTCGTGGCTTCGACCGTCCTCGCCGGCTGCGCGACCCACTACATCCCGAACACGGACGTCGTGGACAACGACGACAACCGCAAGATCATCTCGTTCTGCGAGAAATACCGGAACGCGGTGGAGAGCAAGAACGTCGGCGCGCTGCTCCAGCTCGCCTCGCCCAAGTACTACGAGGACGGCGGCAACATCGACGCCTCGGACGACCTCGATTACGCCGGCCTGCGCGAATACCTCAACGGCAAATTCCAGGAGGCGCGCGCCATCCGCTACGAGATCCGCTACCGGCGCGTGCTCCGGGAGGATGACGTCATCTACGTCGACTACACCTACAGCGCCAGCTACCGCATCCCGGGCCGCAAGGGCGAAGAGTGGCGCCGCAAGGTCGACGACAACCGCCTCGAGCTGGTGGAGCACCAGAACGAGTACCGTATCGTCGCGGGGATGTAGCGCCCGGCCGCGCCGCCCTGCGACGGGGGTGCGGCGCTAGTTCAGCGCGCTCTTGGAGGAGGGCACGTCGAAGACGCCCTTCTCCTTCGCGGCGGCGAGCACGCGGAGCGCCGTGCGGTAGCCGCGCAAGACGAGCGGCTTCGCGGCGAACCGGTTCATGTAGCTATAACGGCCGATCGCGGGCGCCACGTCGAGGAAGGTGACGTTCGGGTAGAGCTTCGAGAGCAGCTCGACGCCGCGGCGCTCCTTCTCGGCCAAGAGGATGCTGAGCGACTGCCGGACGACGCCGGGCGCGCCGCTCCTCGCGATCGAGCGCTGTGAGTCGTCGCGCTCCTCGGGGCGGTAGATGTTCGAGATGATCACGATGTTCGCGCCGGCGTTCACGGCCACGTCGGCGGAGAGCGTCCGGATCACCTCGCCGCTCAGGTGATAGCGGCCGTTGATGCGGTAGGGCCGGAACAGGCCGGGTACGCAGCAGCTCGCGGCCACCGCCTGGCTGATCGGCGTGGCCTCGTCGTAGCCCGGGCCGAACACGACGCGCTTGGCGCTGTCCACGTCGACGGCGGTGACGTAGACCGCGTGCGGCAGCTGCCGGAAGTCGTTGATCGGCAGCGTCCGGCGCACGTAGCGCTCGAGCCGATCGATCGAGAACACCCCCGAGCAGAGGTACCCCGGGTCGAGCAGATCGCGCAGGGCGGGCGCGCCGAAGAAGCTCGACACGTGGAGGCGAGGCCCGCGGTGCCGTCGCCTCCACGGCAGGCGGTACGCGTCGAGCAGCACGTCGAGCGGGATGTCCTGCCCGTACGTCGCGCTGACCAGCGCGCCGGCCCCCGCGCCCACGTAGATCTCCGGATGGATCCCGAGCTCCTCGCAGGCCTTCAGCACGCCGAGGTGCGCCAGGCCGCGCGCCGCCCCCCCGGAGCCAACGAACGCGATCTTGAGGCGGCTCATCGAGCCCTGATCTTGTCGGAGATGCGGCACGAGCGCAAAGCCTACTGTAGCTGGAAGTCCTCGAGCAGCCGATAGATCTTGAATCGCGGGCCGTCTCGCCGCAGCCAGACCACGATCTCGTCGCCGAGCAGCCGGTCCGCCGCGATCCGTGCGGTCATGATCGGCACGCGGATCACGATGTCCTGGTCGTCGAGCGTCTCCGGCTGGATCGCGGGGTGTTGCGGCGTCGCGAGCACGTCCTCCGCCCGGAAGATCTGCAGCTCCGATTCGCGGTAGACCGGCTCTCCGGCGAGCTTTCCGTACTCGAGCCGCCGGAACCGCTGCTCCCAAAAGAGCCCGGCGCTCGGCGGCTGCCCCGATCCGCCGGAGCCGGTGTGGATCGCGAGGGCGTCGCGCGTCAGCAGCTCGCCCAGGGCCTCGCTGTCCTCGGCGATGATCCGCTTGAAGAACTCGGCCACGACGTCCAGCGCCACGCCGACGCCGAGCGGCGTCCGGAGGGTCACGACGCTGTCCCTCACGTCCGCCTGGTTCGCGGGTCGCGGCGGGGCGCTCGCCAGATCGATCGCCACGCCGTCCGGACGGCGACGATCGTCGGGGAGCTCGGAAGCGGCGGGGAACGAGGCCGGGCCTCCCAGCCCGCACCCGAGGAGGGACGAGCCGAGGAGCGCGGCGAGGAGCAGCGAGGGGAGCGCCGGCGGCGCTCGCGAGGTGTCGGGGACGCCGGCCGGCGCTGCGTGCGCCGCGGCCCGTTGCGGGCCGTGGGGGCGTTCAGATCGGCTCGATCGCTGGAGCATCGGCGCGCGTGAACGTCACGATCGCACGCTCGCCGACGTGGGTCCACCCCGCGGGGCACTGGTCGTCGTCGAAGTCCGACGCGACGAGCGTGAGCCGGCTCGCGGCGTAGTCGGGCATGCGCATGCGGCCGAGGCCGCCGTCGCTCAGGAGCCGCTCCATGTCGTCGCTGCCCTGGTAGATGCGGTACGCCATCGGCGTGCCGCCGTGGGCCGCGAGCAGGTACTCCGGGTTGGTGACCACGATGTTCATCGCGCTCGGCCCCGCCCCTTCCTCCGCGCAGAGCCGATCGACGAGCGCGATGGAGGACCGGAGGGCCGCCCGCGCGCTCGCCGCGTCCACGTTGGGCCGATCGAGCTGGCCGCTGTCGTGGAGGAACGAGAGGAACAGGTGGAAGAGGATCTCGCTGTCCGTCTCGCCGCGGACGTCGCGCTGGAGGAACTGCGGCAGCGAGTCGCTGAGCTGGCTCCGCAGTCGGGCGAACCCTTCGACCGTGCCCGTGTGGGCGAACAGCCACTGCCGGTAGCGGAACGGGTGCGTGTTCTCGGTGCGCAGGCTGCCGACCGTCGCAGCCCGGACATGCGCCACGAGGATGTCGGCGCGCACGTCCTTGGTCATGTCGACCAGGCTGATCTCGGGTCGATCGTCGATCGGCCGGCGCTTGAGGAGAATCTCTCCTCCCTGGTAGAAGCCGACGCCCCAGCCAGGGATCACGCCCTCCTTTCGGCGAACCGTGAGGGCACGGTCTTCAAGCTCGATCGCACGCGCGCCGAGATCCGGACGGTTACCGATGAAGCCGACGAGACGAGCCATAGCTTTGTCCTCGCGAGTTGGGCCGGGGGCAGGGTCCGGCTCGCCGGTAGAGCGCTCCCTCATCTGCAAGCAGGGGTGGCTCCGTCGGTCGGCCGAGTGAGCGTGGGTCGCGCGTTGCGCCCTATGCTTTCTTGATACGACAGAGTCGCCCTGCAAGCGGAGCAAAAACGGATCCCCAGCGGCGACGCTCGTCGCGGGCACGGCCTGACCACACTGCCCGCCGCTCGTCGCGGCGGTCGCTGGTCGCGTTACCTCTCACTCATGCTCCTCGTCCCACGGAGCGCTCCCACCCGCTCCTCCTCCCCGCCTCCCCCCGCCTCCCCGCGCGCAGCGGCGAGCCTCATCCGCTTCTGCGCGTCGGCTCGTCGCGTCGGCACCGTGGCGCATCGCGCCGTGGCGCGCGCCCTCCAGCGCTCGGCCGCCCCGCCGGTAGCTCTCGCGCCGGTCCCGCGACGTGCGGCCGGCACAGGCGGTTGCTGCACAGCGGGCAGCGGCGCAGCGGCAGTCGCGCAACGTTTGCGGGGCAGAGCGCGGCGGGGGCGAGGTCGGCCCCGCGCGGCGCGCGAGGTGAAGGTGAGACAGCGCGGCAGCCAGAAACCCGGCAGGATCTCTGACGCGCGGCACTACGGCGAGAGCCGATTCAGCATCCGCGGGAACGGGATGGTCTCGCGCACGTGGGGCAGACCGCAGATCCAGGCGACGCTCCGCTCGACGCCCAGCCCGAACCCCGCATGCGGGAAGGTGCCATACCGGCGCAGGTCCAGGTACCAGCTGAACGCCTCGGGGGGCAGCTTGTGCGCCTCGATTGCCCGCTCGAGGGTGGCGAGATCGTCCTCGCGCTGCCCGCCCCCGATCACCTCACCGTAACCCTCCGGCGCCAGGACATCGACGCAGAGCGCGAGCCGGTCGTCCGTCGGATCGCGCTTCATGTAGAAGGCTTTCACCTGGGCCGGATAGCGGTGGATCATGACGGGGCGATCGTACCGGCTGGAGATGATCGTCTCGTCCTCGCCGCCGAGATCCTCGCCCCAGGGAAAATCGGGAATTCCAGTCTCTCCGGCCGTCTTGCGTTTCTCCGCGCGCGCCTCGTTCAGGATGGCGACGGCCTCGTCATAACGGATGCGCGGGAACGGCTTCTTGACGGCCTCCAGCTTCGTGACGTCGCGCTCGAGCACGGCGAGCTCGGGCCGGCGCCGCTCGAGGACGCGCTCGACGATGAAGCAGAGGAAGTCCTCCGCGAGGTCCATGTCGCCCTCGAGGTCCATGAACGCGACCTCGGGCTCGACCATCCAGAACTCGGCCAGGTGGCGGCGGGTCTTCGACTTCTCCGCGCGGAACGTGGGCCCGAAGCAGTACGCCTTCCCGAACGCGGCCGCCGCCGCCTCCATGTAGAGCTGCCCGGACTGGGTGAGGTACGCCGGGTCGCCGTGGTAGTCGGTCTGGAACAGCGTGCTCGTCCCCTCGCACGCGTTCGGCGTGAAGATGGGCGCGTCGACGAGCGTGAACCCCCGCCCGTCGAAGAAGTCGCGGATGGCCTGGATGATGGTGTGACGCACGCGCAAGATCGCGTGCTGCCGCCTCGAGCGCAGCCAGAGGTGGCGGTGATCCATGAGGAAATCGGTCCCGTGCTCCTTGGGCGAGATGGGGTACTCGCCCGTGGTGGGGCCGAGCAGGCGGAAGCCGGACGCGACGACCTCGAACACCCCGGCGCGCTTCGGGTGCGCCTTCACCTGGCCGGTGACCTCGATCACGCTCTCCTGGGTGACCTTGTCGGCGGCCGCGAAGACCTCGTCGCCGACGTCGCTCTTGGCCATCACGCACTGGACGGTGCCGAAGCCGTCGCGCAGCTCGAGGAAGTGGAGCTTGCCGCTCGAGCGCTTGTTGTAGAGCCATCCGCGGAGCACGACCTTGCCGTCGACATGCGCGCTGAGGTCGCTGGTAGCGATCACGGGCGAGTCCTGCATGGGTGCCGGAAATAGCACGGTTTAGTTGCGGCTGACGCCGGCTCCGGCCAAAAATGGCGCCATCGTGGCCCTCCGAAAGCCTCGCGCGCTCTGCATGCCTGCGTTGTCCAAGCTGCTCGCCGCAGGGGGCAAGCTGCTCGCCACAGGGGGCATCCTGCTCGCCGCAGGGGGCTGCTCGTTCCTCTACCCGGAGCTCGCGACCCGGCTCCGCGAGCCCCCTCCAGAGCTCGAGCTGCATCCGCCCCCGCCTGAGGACGTCCGGTGGCTCCGGGTCGTCCGGGCGAGGATCCCGGAGCGCACGCGGGACGGCCGAGCCTGGGATCCAGAGGCGGGAGGCCTCCCCGATCCGTATGCCCGCGTCCTGGTCAACGGCGAGGAGATCTTTCGGACCAAGGTGCAGGAGGACACCGTCGACCCGACGTGGCCCGATGGGCCGAGCGGAAACTTCCACGTCTCGCCCGAGGATCGGCTCCGGGTGGAGGTCTGGGAGTCGGACGCGCTCGTCGACAAGCCGATCGGGGTGCGCGACATCGGCCGCCCGACCGACTCTCAGCGCGCCGCCGGGGAGATCGAGGTCGAGCTCGACGGGGGCGGCTGGCTCACGCTGGCGTTCGAGCCGGCCCACGCCAAGCTCGGCCTCGGCTTCTGGTACGAGCTGCACTCGGGCGCCGCGTTCATCTCGCGGACGGTCGAGGGGGGGCCCGCCGAGCGCGCCGGGCTCCGCAAGGGCGACGAGGTGCTCGAGATCGCGGGGCGGCCCGTGCGACGCCTGTCCGTCGCCGCGATCCGGGGCGCGTTCGACGCCGCGCCGCGCGCCGGGCTCGTGCTCCTGGTCAAACACGCGACGGGCGCCACCGAGCAGCTCAGGCTCCACGAGGGCCCCATCTATCCGCTGTTCGATCGCTACGCCGCCGCCGAGTAAGGAAGCCAGCGCGCCGTGAAGATCCCGCCGTTCGGGCTCACCACCCAGGAGATCCGCGAGGAGCTCTCCCCCCTGCGGAACGACTTCTCGATCGCCGTCTGCCGGGCGAAGAACCCGTTCAACATCGGCGCCATCATCCGCGTCGCGCACTCCTTCCTGGTGCGCGAGATCTTCTTGATCGGGACCGAGCCCTATTACGAGCGCGCCTCGATGGGCATGCAGAAGTACGAGACCATCGTCGAGTGCCCCGACGAGGCGGCCTTCCTCGAGGCGGCGCGCGGCCGTCCCCTCATCGGCGTCGAGCGCGACCACGCGCGGCGGACCCTCTGGGAGGCGCCGTTTCCCCGAGGGCTCGTCTTCCTGTTCGGCAGCGAGGACGACGGGCTGCCGCCGGCGCTGCTCGACGCGTGCGAGGACGTGATCGCGATCCCCATGTACGGGATCAACCACTCGTACCCGGTGGCGATCGCCGCGGGCATGACCATGTGCGAGTGGGCTCGGCGCCACGACCCGCGCGGCGGCGTCAGCCGCGCCGGGGCCTGAGGCGCGCTTCCGCGGGCCCGCCGCGCGCGAGCGGCCGCTACTCTCGGGAGCGCTCGAAGACGAGCAGCTCGCCCAGGAGGGCGTGGTCGAGCGTCCCGGCTGGGCGCATCCCGAGCTTCTCGATCACCCGGAGCGACGCGCGATGCCAGGCCGGCGTGGTGGCGATCACGCGCCTCACGTTCGCCTGCTGCAGCGTCCAGTGCAGGACGGCGCGCGACCCCTCGGTCGCGTAGCCCTGGCCCTGGGACCTCCCCTCGACGCCGTAGCCGATCTCCACGGTGCCGGTCGCGTCGGGCCGGCCGTTCAGCACCACGCTGCCCACGACGACGCGCTCCTCCTGCCCGCGCGTCACCATCAGCCGCGTGCCCCACAGGAAGGCCTCCGGATCGTCGCGCAGCCGGTCGAGCGGCGAGCTGAAGGCCCGCTCGACGAGCGCGCGCCCGGGCCAGGCGTCGGGGAAGCGCGCGCCGGACAGCGCCTCCGCCTCGAGGCGATCTCCGCGGATGACCGCCTCGAGCAGGGGCAGCGAGACCGGGGTCAGATCAAGGCGCTCGGTAGTCAGGGTGCTCATCGCGAACCTACGCGGATCAGATCACGCGTCGCGGCCTGCCGGAAGTCGAAATGGAGAAGGGCCGGCTTCCCCAGGGGGAAGCCGGCCCTCACCCGACGGGCTTAGCTGCCCGCGCCGCGATCAGAAGTCGTGGCCGTGGCCCGCGTGGGCGCCGCCGGCCGCCGCCTTCTCCTCCTTCGGCCGCTCGGCGATGAGCGCCTCGGTGGTGAGCATCAGGCTGGCGACGCTGGCCGCGTTCTGGAGCGCCGACCGGACGACCTTGACCGGATCGATGACGCCCATCTCGAGCAGGTTGCCGTAGTCGCCCGACGCCGCGTTGTAGCCGAACGAGTCCTTGCCCTCGCGCACCTTCTGCACGACGATCGAGCCCTCCTCGCCGGCGTTGGCGGAGATCTGGCGGAGGGGCTCCTCGATGGCGCGGCGGATGATGTTCACGCCGAACCGCTGCTCGTCGTTGACCTGGATCTTCTCGAGCGAGCTCTGCGCGCGGATGAGCGCCACGCCGCCGCCCGGGACGATGCCCTCCTCGACGGCCGCGCGGGTCGCGTGGAGCGCGTCCTCGACGCGGGCCTTCTTCTCCTTCATCTCGGTCTCGGTCGCGGCGCCGACCTTGACCACCGCGACGCCGCCCACGAGCTTCGCGAGCCGCTCCTGGAGCTTCTCGCGGTCGTAGTCGCTCGTCGTGTTCTCGATCTGGGCGCGGATCTCCTGCTGCCGGGCCTTGATCTTGTCCTTCTTGCCCTGGCCGCCGACGATCGTGGTGTTGTCCTTGTCGATGATGACCGTCTTGGCGCGGCCGAGATCGCTGATCGTGACGTTCTCGAGCTTGAGGCCGAGCTCCTCCGCGATCACCTGGCCGTCCGTCAGGACGGCGATGTCCTTCAGCATCTCCTTGCGGCGATCGCCGAAGCCCGGCGCCTTCACGGCCGCGCAGTGCAGCGTGCCGCGGAGCTTGTTCACGACGAGGGTCGCGAGCGCCTCGCCCTCGACGTCCTCGGCGATGATGAGGAGCTGCTTCTGGCTCTTGGCGATCGCCTCGAGCACGGGGAGCAGGTCCTTCATGTTGGAGATCTTCTTCTCCGAGATGAGGATGTAGCAGTCCTCGAGGTTCGCCTTCATCGCCTCGGGGTCGGTGACGAAGTACGGCGAGAGGTAGCCGCGGTCGAACTGCATGCCCTCGACCACGTCGAGCGTCGTGTCGGCGCTCTTGGCCTCCTCGACCGTGATCACGCCCTCCTTGCCGACCTTCTCCATGGCGTCGGCGAGGAGCTTGCCGATCGTCTCGTCGCCGTTCGCGCTGATCGTGCCGACCTGCGCGATCTCCTTCGCGTCCTTCGTCTGCTTGGCGGAGCTGTGGAGGTGCCCCACGATCGCCTCGACCGCCTTGTCGATGCCGCGCTTGATCTCCATCGGGTTGTGGCCGGCCGCGACGAGCTTGGAGCCCTCGCGGTAGATCGCCTGGGCGAGCACCGTGGCCGTGGTCGTCCCGTCGCCGGCGATGTCGCTCGTCTTCGAGGCGACCTCGCGGACCATCTGGGCGCCCATGTTCTCGAAGCGGTTCTCGAGCTCGATCTCCTTGGCGACCGTCACGCCGTCCTTGGTGACCGTCGGCGAGCCGAAGCTCTTCTCGATGACGACGTTGCGCCCCTTCGGGCCGAGCGTGACCTTGACCGCGTCGGCGAGGGCGTTGACGCCCGCGAGGATCATGCTGCGGGCGGACTCGTTGTAGATGATTTCTTTGGCTGCCATGGTGTCTCTCCTAAGTTCCTGCTGTCGCCCGCGTCACTTCTCGATCACGCCGAGGATGTCGTCCTCGCGGAGGATGAGGTGCTCCTCGCCGTCGATCTTCACCTCGGTGCCCGAGTACTTGCCGAAGAGGACGCGATCGCCCTCCTTGACGTCGAGCTTGCGCACGGTACCGTCCTCGCCGACCTTGCCGTTGCCGACGGCGATGACCGTGCCCTCGATCGGCTTCTCCTTCGCGGTGTCCGGGATGTAGAGACCCCCCTTGGTCTTCTCTTCTTCCTTCACGCGCTGAACGATCACGCGGTCCTGGAGCGGTCGAATCTTCATGTTTGCGAATCCTCCGGGGACGAGCGGCCGCGTCCCACGAGACGGCAGGACCCAGACGGCCTGTCTGAGCGGCCGCAAGGTCCCATACGATTGCAGTCTGGGCACTTTGCTAGCACTCACCTCAGGGGAGTGCTAGCGAGCGCGCCGAAGATAGCCACCCCCTCCAGGGTGTCAAGCGCAGGCCAGTCCGGCATTTCGGGCGTGGCAGCCAGGCGTCCGGGTGGCTGTAAGTTCTGGAGATTGCAAGGGAAGGCGCGGGGCGTGCGGCTGGGCTTGGCCAGGTCCCTCGGCTAAAGTGAGCGTATGAGGGCGGAAATGCAGCAGCACCGTGACGCGACGCCCTCACGGTCCCCTGCCCGAGGGAGGCCGACAGGACGTGTCTGGTTGACCTGAGCGCGTGGTGGCCCGGGTTCCTTCGGTATCCAGGGTGCCCGCGCAAGTGAGGTGCCCCCGTGAGCCAAGCGATCTCTGTGTCCCCGAGCATGACCCGCTACTTCCAGGAGGTTGTGGACGAGGCGCTCCGAGTTCGGAACGTCGCCGCGACCGAGGCGGCGTCGAGTTATCTGGTCGGTCTGCTTTGTGCCTTCGCTCACCCGGACGAGCACGCCGAGTCCACCTTCAACCAGCCCCTGACCTTTCTCCTGCGCGACGCCCTGGAGGCCTCCGGCGCCGAGCGCTTCCGGCGGCTGCGCAACCTCGGCGACGGCGTCCTCTACGTGGTCGGCTTCTTCGGCGGCCACATCGAGCTCAAGGGCATCGATCGAGGCTACGTGGTCGGGGTCGGGTCGACAGCCTACCACCACGCCGCCGCGATGCTGCGCCTCAACGCGCGCGGCGGCCAGGGCCCCGACGTCCTCGCCGAGATGGCCGAGAAGTTCGAGCGCTTCGTGAGCGTCTTGAACGATGTGGCCGACGGCACGCTCGCGTCCGGCGCTCGGGACGAGCGCTCGGTGCTCCGGATGTACGAGCGCTGGGCCCGCACCGGCTCCAGCCGGCTCGCCGAGGAGCTCGGGGCGCGCGGGCTCGTGCCGAGCCGGGGCACGGGCGGGCTCAACTGATGCGGGGCGCGACCTTCCCCGCCCGGATCCAGCAGCACCTCGCGCGCACCTACGCGCTCGACGACGCCCCCGCCGTCGACGATTTCATCCGGCCGACGGACGGCGGCGCGCGCGAGGCGCTGCTGATCCGGCACGCGGACGGGGACATCGAGGTGGCGCTGCACCTGCCCCGCCGCGCGATCACGCGCGGGCGGGAGGGGACGTTCGACGAGATCTGCCAGATCGTCGAGGGGGTGAGCCACTTCCTCTACGTGGCCGAGCGGGCGCGCAGGGAGCTGCCGGCGACCCAGCTCGAGCTCGAGCTCCAGGCCGAGGTGGACAAGTACGTGCTGCTCGTCCACGGCGGCCTGGCCGACGAGGTCGAGCTCCCGGGCCCGCCGCTCCGGCGCCGCGAGGCCGCGCCGCCGGGGCCAGCGCGCTTCGAGCCCGAGCGCGCCGCGCGGATCCGCGCCCACCTGTTCGAGCGCGTCACCTTCATGGATCCGCCGGGCACCGAGACCGGGGATCGCTACCGGATCGCGAACGAGCTGGCGGCGCGGTTCGTGGGCCGGCTGGAGGCCGAGCTTGCCCGCCGCGGCCGGCACGCCGAGCTGCTCGCCACGCTGCGGCGCTTCTACGCGGCGGGACAGACGGAAAAGATCGCCCTCGCGCGAGCGGCGTGATCGCGGCCTCGCCGGCGCTCGGGGTCGCCGCGGGAGGGCGGCTCCGAGCGCACGTCGCGTCCATGTGGGCTCGTTCTCTCTTGACCGGTTCGCGCGCACGTACTCTCATCCGCATCCACGATGCCTTCCGCGAGCATGACGCCGCCCCGTGTGCTGGTGGCCGAAGACGAACCGGCGATGTTGAGCCTCGTCGCGCGCCACCTGAGGAACCTGGGCTTCTCCGTGATCGAGGCCTCCGAGGGCGATGCCGCCTGGGAGCTCGCGCGCGAGCACCAGCCGGACCTCGTGATCCTCGACGTGATGATGCCCGGCATGAGCGGCTGGGAGATCTGCAAGCGGCTGAAGAGCGACGCGTCCGACGGCCGGCCGTTCGCGAGCACCGGCGTCATCATGCTCACCGGGATCGGCGAGAACCTGAACGAGATGACGTCGCCGCTCTTCGCCGCCGACGCCTGGCTGAACAAGCCGTTCGATTTCGCCGACCTCGACGCGCGGGTGCGCGAGACGCTCGCGCGCTACGCGAAGCCGCTGCCCGACGCGAACGGCAGCAAGGGCCAGCCGAGCGCAGCAGGCGAGGAGCTCGAGGCGGAGCAGCCGTCCGGAGAGCGCGCGACGGGGGCGAAGAGATCCGCGGCGAACGGCGCTGCGACGGTCAGGGCGGCCGCGAAGACGTCCCCTGCGAAGAAGACCGCCGGGAAGAAGGCCGCGGCGAAGCCGGCCGCGAAGAAGGTCGCCGCGAAGCCGGCTGCGAAGAAGACCGCCGCGAAGCCGGCTGCGAAGAAGGCCGCGGCGAAGCCGGCCGCGAAGAAGACCGCCGCGAAGCCGGCCGCGAAGAAGGCCGCGGCGAAGCCGGCTGCGAAGAAGACCGCCGCGGCGAAGAAGCCGGCCGCGAAGCAAGCGGCGCCCAAGAAAGCCGCGGCGAAGAAGCCGGCAGCGACGAAGAAGGCGGCCGCCAGCAAGGCGGCACCCAAGAAGAAGACGAAGTAACCTAGCCGGACGCCTGCGCCGTGCGCGCGGGCCCGGTCAGGACGTTTCCACCGCATCCGTCGAACGCTCGTGCTCGTCTGCTGGCGCAGCGGCGCCGGGGATCCATGCGGTCGTAACCCGGAGGGAGGGCCCTCACGCGCGCCCGGCAGCGCGATCGACGCCGGCGGTCGCTGAGCGCTGAGGCTTCCCCGCGCGGGAATGATCGGGGTTCGCCGCGCGTCATGCCCTCACGCGTCGCGCGCAGCCTCCCAGGAACTTTCGGGCGTCCGACCCGTCAGCAGGTACAATGCTGCGACGTTTCCTCTTCGAGGGGCCCCGCGGGGGGCGTCCGGAGCGCTGGGCACCGTGAGCGACTCTCGCACGAAGCATCTGGACCGTATCCGTAGCGCCGCGCTCGCGGTCGAGCTGCGGCTCCGGGTCGCGCGCGCGCTGCGCGCGCTGCCGACCGCGCTGACCCTCGCGCTCGCGATCGCGGCCGGGACGCTCGCCGTCCACAAGGCGCTCCCGGCGCACCTGAGCGAGCCGCGCGCCCGGCAGATCCTGCTCGGCGCGGGGCTGCTCGTGCTGGCCACCGTCGCGCTGGCGATGCTGCGCCGCCTGCCCCCCCGCGCCGGTACGATCGCCCTCGACCGGCACCACGGCCTCCACGACCGGCTGACGAACGCCCTCGCCTTCGACGCGCTGCCCGCGGCGCAGCGGACCGCCCTGATGGAGGCGGCGATCGACGACGCCTGCGAGCACGCGGCCAGGCTGCGCCCCGCCGGCGCCGCGCCGCTCGCGCTCCCGCGCGAGCTCTGGGCCTCGGCCGCGGTGGGCCTCGGCGTGCTCGCGGTGGCGCTGCTCGAGGTGCGCACCCCGCGGAAGCAGGCGCCCGTCGCGCAGACGATCGACGCGCTCACGATGTCGCCCGACGACATCGAGCTCTTCAAGGACGCGGCCAAGGCGCTCGACCGGCAGGATCAGAGCCCGGAGATGAAGTCCGCGGTCGAGCGGTTCAACCAGCTCATCGAGGACATCGCCAACAAGCGCCTCGACCGGACCGAGGCGTTCCGCCGCATGGAGGCGCTCGAGCGCGAGCTCCTCAAGGGCGCCGAGGCCGACCTGAAGGCGCTCGAAGAGGCGCTGAAGGAGACCGGGCTCGACCTCAAGCGGAGCGACCTGGCGAAGGGCGTGGGGGAGTCCCTCGAGAAGAAGGACCTCGAGCAGGCGAAGAAGGAGCTGAAGCAGCTCGCCGAGAAGCTCCGCGACAAGAAGCAGAAGCTCGACAAAACCCAGATCGAGCGGCTGCGCAAGGCGCTCGCCGACGCGGCCTCGCGCCGCAAGGAGGCCCTCGCCGCCATCAACGAGAAGCGGGCCGAGGTGCGCGAGCAGCTGCTCAAGCAGAAGCAGAAGGCCTCCGCGAACGAGCGGCAGAAGTCCGAAGAGGAGCGGCTCCTCAAGAAGAAGGAGCGCGAGCTGGAGCGGCTCGACCGCGACGCCGAGCAGAAGGAGCGGACCGGGCGCCAGCTCGACCGGCTCGACCGGGAGCTCGCCAAGGCCGCCGAGGATCTGATGCGCGATCTCGGGATGTCAGCGGACGATCTCGAGCAGGCCGCCGAGGACATCAACCGGATGCAGCAGGAGGAGATGTCCGAGCAGGAGAAGGAAGAGCTGCGCCAGCGGCTCGAGGAGCTCCGGGAGCTCGTGCGCCAGCAAGGGCAGGGGGGCAAGCAGCGGATGGCGAGGATGCTCCGCTTCGGCAAGCGCGCGCGCGGCAACCAGGGCAGCGGCGAGCAGCAGCAGGGCCAGGGCCAGCAGGGGCAGGGCGACGGAGAGCAGGAAGGGCAGGAGGGCCAGCAGGGCCAGGGCGGCCAGGGCAAGGGCGGGCAAGGCCAGGGTCAGGAGCTGGTGATCGGGCCCGGTGGGAAGAAGATCCTGATGCCCGGCGGGCAAGGTCAGGGGCAAGAGGGGCAGGGGAGCGGCCAGGGCAACCAGGGCGGCGGCAACCAGCCCGGAGGCGACGGCGCCGGCTCCGGCCGCGGCGGCGAGATCGCGGGAAAGCGCACGGACCCGAAGCTGGGGACCCAGGACGTCCAGGCGCAGGGGCTCGACACCCAGCAGGGGCCCTCGAACAGCGAGGTGATCCTCAGCGCCGCCGAGCGGGGCTTCAAGGGGACCGGCTACAAGAAGGTCTTCACGGACTACCACACGGTCGCAGAGCAGCAGATCAACAAGGATCAGATCCCTGATGGATACCGGTTCTACGTGAACCGGTATTTCCAGCTCATCAGGCCGCGCGAGTGAGTCGAGCCGTCGGCTCGATCGTGACCGCGCCTCTACAGGCGCTCCGCGGCAGCGGGCGCGAAGCAGGAAGCTATGGCCGAGAAGACGAAGGAAGCAGCGCGGGCCGAGGTGGACGAGTTCCGCGCGAGCGTCGGAGAGCTGCGCGAGGAGGTGGGGAAGGTCATCGTCGGCAACCGCGACGTGGTCGACGGCGTGCTCACGTGCATGCTCGCGGGCTCGCACGCGCTGCTCGAGGGCGTGCCGGGGCTCGGCAAGACGATGCTCGTCCGCACCATGGCCGAGGCGCTCGACCTCCAGTTCTCGCGCATCCAGTTCACGCCCGACATGATGCCCGCCGACATCATCGGCACCACGGTCATCGACGAGAGCGCGGGCGGGCAGCGGTCGTTCTCGTTCCGCAAGGGGCCGATCTTCGCGAACATCATCCTCGCCGACGAGATCAACCGGGCGACGCCGAAGACGCAGAGCGCGCTCCTCGAGGCCATGCAGGAGCACCGGGTCACGGTCTCGCGGCAGAGCTACACGCTGGAGGAGCCGTTCTTCGTCCTGGCGACGCAGAACCCCCTCGAGAGCGAGGGGACGTACCCGCTGCCCGAGGCGCAGCTCGATCGGTTCTTCTTCAAGCTGCACGTGCCGTTCCCGAGCCGCGACGAGCTGAACGCGATCCTGGAGCGGACCACCGGGACCGACGCGCTGGCGGCGCGGCCCGTCCTCAACAAGGAGCGGATCATCGCCATGCAGCGGCTCGTCCGCGAGGTGCCCGTGGCCAAGCACGTGCAGGACTACGCGGTGCGGCTCCTCCAGGCCACCCACCCCACCGAGGGCGACAGCCTCGACGAGGTGAAGCGGTTCGTGAAGTTCGGCGCGTCGCCGCGAGGGGCGCAGGCGCTCCTGCTCGCCGCGAAGATCAGGGCGCTGTTCGAGGGGCGGTTCGCGGCGTCGGTCGACGACGTGCGCGCGTGCGCGCTGCCCGCGCTGCGGCACCGCGTGCTCCTCAACTTCGAGGGGGAGGCCGAGGGCGTGAAGACCGACGAGGTGCTGCAGGCCATCCTGAAGCGCTTGCCGGAGAGCAAGTGAGGCGCCGCCGAAGGTAGCATGGGGCTCTTCGACGCGTTCAAGCGGGCCGCCGCGCCGCTGCGGCGGCTCTCCGCGGTCTCCGCCGGCGCCTCCGACGAGGAGCTCTTCGACGACGAGTTCCAGCGCAAGCTCGACTACCTCGCGATGGTGAGCCGCCGCGTCTTCTCGGGCGCGATGCGCGCGGAGCGGCGGACCAAGAAGACCGGCTCCGGCGTCGAGTTCGCCGATCACCGCGACTACGCCCCGGGCGACGACTTCCGGTACCTCGACTGGGCCGCGTACCAGCGCTTCGACCGGCTCCTCATCCGGCTCTACGAGGAGGAGGAAGACCTCTCGATCTACTTCATCCTCGACACCTCGGCGTCGATGGCGTTCGGCGACGGCGCGAAGCTCAGGCACGCGAAGCGCCTCTGCGCCGCGCTCGCGTACGTCGGGCTCGCCAACCTCGATCGGATAGCGATCGTCACCGCGACCGACGAGATCAGCGGGCGCATGCAGTCGACCCGCGGAAAGGCGCGGATCTTCAGGATCTTCCGCTTCCTCGGGCAGGCGCGCGCGGACGGCGCGACCGACCTCGGCGAGGCGATGAAGACGTTCGTGGCGCAGCACAAGCGGCGCGGCCTCGCCGTGATCCTCAGCGATCTCTACGATCCGGTCGGCTTCGAGCGCGGCATCAACGTGCTCCGGTACAACCGGTTCGAGCCGTTCGTGCTCCACATCGTCGACCCGAGCGAGGCCCGGCCGGCGCTGCGCGGCGACGTGCGCGTCTACGACTGCGAGACCGGCGACGAGCGCGAGGTCACGGTGACCGCGAAGGTGCTCGACCGCTACGCCGAGGCGTACGAGCAGTACCTCGACGAGATCCGCCGCTTCTGCACGTCGCGGCAGGTGAGCTACTTCCGCGCCGACGTGTCCGTCCCCTTCGACGAGCTGATCCTGCGCGTGTTCCGCAGAGGCGGCTTCCTCCGGTAGCGATGCTGCACTTCACCGGCGTCCCGCTCGCGACCCTGCTCCAGATCGGCGCCCTCGCCGGGGCGGTGGTCGTCGTCTTCTACATCCTCAAGCTGCGCCGGCGGCCCGTCGCGGTCCCCTTCTCGAAGATCTGGGAGCGCGTCCTCCGCGACAAGGAGGCGACGAGCCTGTTCTCGCAGCTGAAGCGGCTGCTCTCTCTCCTCTTGCAGCTCGCGCTCCTCGCGCTGCTCCTGCTCGCGCTCGGGGATCCCCGCCCGCAGGCGAACCTCGTCGAGGGGCGCAACATCGTCGTCCTCATCGACGCGAGCGCGAGCATGCAGGCCGTCGACGTCGCGCCGTCGCGCCTCGAGCTCGCGAAGGAGGAGGTCAGGAAGATGGTCCGCGGCCTGTCCGGCAGCGACCGCATGCTGCTGGCCCAGATGGACGCGGCCGTCACGCCGCTGTCCACGCTCACCGGCGAGATCTCCGACCTCGAGGCCGCCCTCGCGGCGGTGAGGCCGACCGACGCCACGGCCGACTTCGCGCGCGCGCTCCGCTTCGCCGGCGACACCCTGAGCGGGCTCCCGTCGCCCGAGGTCATCGTCGTGAGCGACGGCGCGCTGGGCGAGCCGGCCGACGCCGGCGGGCCGGTGCGCCTCGGCGACGTCAAGCTCTCGTTCCTGCCCGTCGGCAAGGGGGCGCGGAACGCCGCCATCACCGAGTTCTCGGTGCGGCGCTACCCGCTCGACAAGAGCCGCTACGAGGTGATGCTCGAGGTCACGAACACGAGCGACGAGCCGCTCGACCTCGAGCTGTCGCTGCTCGGCGACGGCCAGCTCACGGACCTGACGCGCCTCCGGCTCCAGCCCAAGGAGAAGCTGCCCCGCTTCTACCCGAACCTCTCCGGCGCGTCGAAGACGCTCGAGGCGAAGCTCGCGCTGGCCGACGGCGGCTCGGACGATCTCCCGGCGGACAACCGCGCCTACGCGCTGCTCCCCGAGCGGCGCCGCGCGCGCATCCAGGTCGTCTCCGCGGGGAACATGTTCCTCGAGGCGGCGCTGCTCCTCGACGAGTACCTCGACGTGACGTTCGTCGAGCCGCAGCGCTACCCGGCGGCGTCCTCGTTCGACGTGACCATCTTCGACGGCGTGGCGCCGAGCGTCGCGCCCGGCAGCGGGAGCCTGCTCTACCTGAACCCGACCGGGACCAACCTCCCGTTCGAGGTGGGCAAGGAGGTCCTCGACGACGATCCGAACTACGGCCTGGGCTTCGACGAGCTCGACGCGAAGCACCCGCTCCTGCGCTACACGGCGCTCAGCGACGTGAACATCGCGCGCGCCCACGTGCTCAAGGGCAACAAGGAGGACAGGGTCGTCGGCCGGAGCCACAGGGGCCCGCTGCTCATCGAGGGGCGGCGCGGCGGCGTGAAATTCGTCGCGCTCGGCTTCGACGTCCGCGAGAGCGATTTCCCCCTCCGCATCGCCTGGCCGCTCTTCCTGCTCAACGCGATCAACAACTTCGTCGAGGAGGACACGAGCTACATCTCCTCGTTCCGCACGGGCGCCGTCTGGCACATCCCGGCGTCCTCGTCCGCGGAGTCGGCCAGCCTGGAGCTGCCCGACGGGACGAAGCGGGCGGTCCCGATCCAGGACGGGCGCGCCGTGTTCCTCGGACAGCACGCCGGCTTCTACACGCTGCGCGTCGGGGCCCCCGGCGCGGAGGAGGTGAGCATGTTCGCCGCGAACCTCTCCGCGCCCGAGGAGAGCGCGATCGCCCCCGCCGCCGAGCTCAAGGTCGACGGGCGCGGCGCGGGCGCCGTGGGCGAGTTCAAGATCGGCGTTCGCCGCGAGCTCTGGGTCTACCTGCTCGCGGCGGTGCTCCTCGTGACCGCGATCGAGTGGTTCACGTACCACAGGAGGGTGACGGTGTGAGCGCGTTCACTGGCCGCAAGTTCCGCGTCGTCGCGTGGGCCATCACCTGCGCCGCCCTCGGTGGGATCCTGTTCTGGGCGTACCGGAAGTACGTCCTGCTGCATCCGGATCCGACGCTCACGTGGGTGCGCGAGGGGGTGAAGTACGAGCTCCTCAACCCGAAGATGCTCGGCGCGCTCCTGCTCGCGCCCTGGTTCGTCGGCGTCCTCGCGGGCTCGCTCGCCGACCTCCCCCTCCCGCAGCGCGTGCTCTCGGTGCTGCTGCGGATCGCCTTCGTCGCGCTGATCGCGCTCGGGCTGTCGCGGCTCGCGAGGACGGCGACCACGGAGAAGGTCGCCACCATCTACCTCATCGACGTCTCGGAGTCCGTCACCGACGAGTCGCTCGACGACGCGCGCGCGGCGCTCGACAAGGCGTTCGCCGAGAAGCCGGAGGACGGCGTCATCAAGGTGATCACCTTCGCGCGGCGGCCGCGGCTCGTCGAGCGCGCCGCCGGCGAGGCGGCCGGCGGCGACGCGGAGCGGCGCGCGCCGGTCATCGGCCGCCACCTCGACGAGAAGGGGCAGCGCGGCGACCTCGGCGCGGGCTCGAACCTCCAGGCCGCGCTCCAGCTCGCCTACGGGCTGTACCCGCCCGGCTACCTGAAGCGCGCCGTGCTGATGTCGGACGGCGTCCAGACCGACGGCGACATCCTCGCCGAGGCCAACCGGGCGCGCGACTTCGGGGTGCGGCTGTTCTCCATCCCGTACCGGCGACCCGCGCCGCCCGAGGTCGCGGTGCGCGAGCTCAGGATGCCGGACCGGGTCAAGGTCGGCGAGACGTTCGAGATCCACGCCGACATCTACGCGAGCCGCGCCACGAAGGCCCGCGCGCGGCTGTTCCAGGGGGAGGCGCTGAACGGCCTCGAGGGCATCCGGGATCTCGAGCTCAAGGCGGGGCCGAACGACGTCGTGTTCAAGAGCGTCGTGCGCATCGCGGGGCAGGTGACCTACGCGCTCGAGCTCGATCAGATCGCGGACGACAAGTTCAAGGAGAACAACCGGTACGCGACCACCATCGACGTGCCCGGGCGCCCGTCGGTGCTCTACATCGAGGGGACGCCGCAGCACGCCGGCCCGCTCTCGAGCGCGCTGACCGCGCAGCAGCTCGACGTCGACGTCAGGCCGCCGGCCGGCTTCCCCGGCTCCCTCAAGGAGATGGAGCGCTACGACTTCCTGATCGTGTCCGACACCCCGAAGGAAGCGCTCAGCCTGCAGGGGCAGGAGATCATCGAGAGCTACGTGCGCGATCTCGGCGGGGGGTTCCTCTTCGCCGGCGGCGAGTCGGGCTACGGCCTCGGCGGCTGGTACCGCACCACCATCGAGCGGATCCTGCCGGTGCGGATGGACAACGAGCGGAAGAAGGACATGCCGAGCGTCGCGATGGCGCTCGTCATGGATCGATCGGGGTCGATGACCGGGCTGCCCCTCGAGATGGCCAAGGCGGCGGCGAAGGCGACCGCGGGGGTCCTGTCGTCGGACGACCTGATCGAGGTCATCGCGTTCGACTCGGCGCCGACCCGGTACGTGAAGATGCAGCCCGCGCGCAACCGCTCGCGCATCGCCGGCGAGATCGCGCGCATCCAGCCGGGCGGCGGGACCGAGATCTTCAGCGCGCTCGACGCCGCCTACCAGGACATGACCGTGACGCAGGCGCGCAAGAAGCACGTCATCCTCCTCACCGACGGCAAGGCGTCCACGGGCGGCATCCGGGACCTCGTGTCCGCGATGATCGCCGAGTCGATCACCGTGACCACGGTGGGGCTGGGGAACGATCTCGACGAGCAGCTGCTCAAGATGATCGCCGACGTGGGCGGCGGGCGCTTCCACGCGGTCCCGGACCCGAACAACCTGCCGCGGATCTTCACCAAGGAGACCGAGATGGTGGCGCGCGCCGCCGCCGTCGAGGAGTGGTTCCCGGTCACGCAGGTCGGCGACGCGGCGTTCCTCCGCGGCATCGACGTCCGCACCGCGCCGAACCTGCACGGCTACGTCTCGACCAAGCTGAAGCCGCCGCCCGCCCAGGAGCTGCTCACGAGCGACGCCGAGGAGCCGATCCTGGCGCGCTGGCGGGTCGGCCTCGGGTGGACGCTGGCCTGGACGAGCGACGTCAAGGCGCGCTGGGCCGTGGAGTGGCTCCGGTGGCCGGGCTTCGAGAAGTTCTGGGGGCAGCTCATCCACGAGCACATGCGCCAGAAGCACCGGCGCGAGCTCGACATGAAGGCCGAGATCGTGGACGGAGAGCTGCGCGCGTCCGTGGACGCGTTCGGGGCGGACGACCGGTTCGAGAACAACCTGACCTCCCGCCTCAGCATCATCGGGCCCGAGCCGGGCGGGGCGACGCGGGTGGTCGACATGCGTCAGACCGCGCCGGGCCGGTACGAGACGGCGCTCGCGCTGGATCGGTACGGCTCCTTCCTGCTGCGGGCGGAGCACCTGCGCGAGGCCGAGGACGGATCGCTCCGGCCCGTCGCCGTCAGCTACGGCCACGTCTCGAACCCGTACCCTCGCGAGTACGCGAGCTTCGAGCCCGAGCTCGCGACCCTCGAGAAGGCCGCGACGTCGACCGGCGGCGCGGTCGATCCGAGCGGCGTGGCGGCCATCTTCGACCCGGCCGGGGAGAAGGTGACCTTCCACGAGGAGCTCTGGCAACGGTTCATCTACGCCGCGATGGTCGTCTTCCTGCTCGACCTGTTCGTCCGGCGGGTGCGGCTCTTCGACCGGAAGTTCGTCGCGCGCCGCGGGCGCGGGGTAGGAGGCCGGAGCCTCCCCGCCGTATGACGGCCCGCGGCACGGCCGAGCCCTGCATGAGCGCTGATCCTGCGTTCCGCCCAGGTGTCGCGCCCAGCGCCGGCGAGCGAGCGTCAGGTTGTCCCCGACTCCGCTGCATGAATCGCTGTGCCCCAGACCGCTGGTCCGCACCATTTCGCGACGCGGAGGGGCTGTCTTGGGCTAGTTTCCCCTTATAGACCGGTGGTAGAGGAGCCCTGGAAAGCAGCGAAGGACGTGAACGCGCTCGAGGCCTCCACCTCTCGGCCTCCGGTAGGTCGTCCGCTCATCATCAGCGGCGATCCGCTCGCCTCGCTCCGCGGCCGTGGGGCCTCGGTCTCGTCCAACACCGCCCTCGGCCGGCTGCTCCGTGAGTCGCCTCGGACGATCGCGGAGCTGCACGAGCAGGAGATCGCGCTGGGGATCGACGTGGTCCGGGCCCTCACGTCCGCGACGACGACGCGCGCCCTGGCGCCCATCGGCATGGCGTTCCGCGCCGCCGCGCTGACCGGGACCGCGGTCGAGCTCGCCACGGAGGCGGCGGGCGCGGCCGCGCGTCGCGTGGCGGTGGCCGGTATCCTGGGCCACACTGCCGCCGCGCCCATGGCCGATCGGATTGCGGAGGATTACGCGGTCCATGCGGCCAGGCTGGCGGCCGCCGGCTGCGAGATCCTCGTCGCGTGCGGCTTCGATCCCGCGCAGGCGGCGTGCGTCTCCCCCGCGGTCGCGCGGCTCGCGCGCCGCGCGGCCGTGGTGAGCGCCAGCACGACGCAGCTGGCGACGTGGGCGCTCGTGGAGCTCGACGGGGCCGGGCGCACCGCCGACGGCGAGGGGTTCGAGGAGGTCGCCCGGGGGGCGCTCGACAGCGGCGCGGACGCGCTGCTCTTCGAGGTCGCGTCGATCGACCTCGGGCTGAGCATCCTCCGGCGCCTCGAGGGCGTCGCCCACGAGGTCCAGGTCGGCGTGCTGCTCGGCGTCGAGCCCGCGCAGGCCGACGCGGCCGAACGCCCGGCGCCCGCCGAGGCGTGCGACGCCTGGGCCGCGTCGGCGGTGCGCCTCATCGAGGCGGGGGCGCGAATGCTTGGGGGAGGGACGGGGACGACGCTGGCGCATCTCGGCGCGCTCGCGAAGATGCTCCGTACGACGCAGCGCGCGCCCCTGCTCAGGCGCGCGCTCTAGGCGAGAACGAAACCAACCGGAAACGTGATGATGGCCGACGCAAGCCACGCGAGTGAGTCGAAGTCTCAACCGTTGAAGACGTTCGACGACCTGCTGTTTCCCTTCCACGAGGCCGTGAAGCCCGAGGCGCTCCACCGGATCGGCGCCGAGGCGGAGAAGTTCGGGGTCGACGCCAGGACGGGCGCCGCCATTCCGTACGAGGGCGCGCGGAGCGTCCTGTCCGTGCTCCAGGCGCTCGTCGAGCGGCACGGCTGGACGCCCGAGCACGAGACCCCCGGCGGTCCGCTGATCGCGCTCGCCCGGGCCGGCGCCTCGGTGACCCTCGAGCCGGGCGGGCAGCTCGAGCTGTCCGGGGCGCCCCTCGAGAGCATCCACCAGATCTGTCTGGAGATGAGCGGGCACCTCGCGGAGCTGCGCGACATCTCCGCCGAGCTCAACTTCGCCTGGCTCGGCATCGGGTTCCACCCGTTCGCGTCGCAGGCCGAGCTCTCCTGGGTGCCCAAGGCGCGCTACGCGATCATGCGGCGCTACCTGCCGACGCGCGGCGCGCACGGCCTCGACATGATGCGCCGCACCGCCACGGTGCAGGCGAACTTCGACTACGCCAGCGAGGAGGCGGCGATGCGCGCGCTCCGCGTGTCGCTCCGGCTCTCCCCGCTGGTGACGGCGATCTTCGCGAACTCCCCGTTCTACGAGGGCGCGCTGTTCGGCGGGCGGAGCTACCGCGCCAAGGTCTGGCTCGACGTCGACCCCGCGCGGCAAGGGCTGCTCCGCAACGTGCTCGAGCGCGGCCGCCGCTTCTCGGACTACGTCGCGTGGGCGGTGGACGCGCCGATGTTCCTCATCAAGCGCGACGGCGAGGTGATCGAGAACACGGGGCAGACGTTCCGCGAGTTCCTGGAGCACGGCTTCCAGGGGCACCGGGCCACCCGCGCCGACTGGGAGACGCACCTCAACACCCTGTTCCCGGAGGTCCGGCTCAAGCGGACGCTCGAGGTCCGCGGCGCCGACTCGCAGCCGGCCAACCTGGTCTGCGCGCTCCCGGCGCTGTGGACCGGGATCCTGTACGACGCGCGCGCGCTCGACGAGGCCGACGCCCTCTCGGAGAGCTTCAGGTTCGACGAGCTCGAGGCCGCGCGCCCGATGATCGCCGAGCGCGCGCTCCGCGCTACATTCCGCGGCAAGCCGCTCGCGGCGATGGCCGAGCGGCTCCTGTCGATCGCGGCGGGCGGCCTCGAGCGGCGCGCGCGCCTGAACAAGAACGGCAAGGACGAGCGCGTCCACCTCGACCGGCTCAGCGCGCTCATCGCCAAGGGGCAGTCCCCAGCCGATGCTCTCGTCGATGGACTCAGCAACGACGACCCGGACCTGCGCAGCAAGATCCTCCATCGTGCGAGGATCTGAGCGCCCATCGTCGCCGAGGAGGCGAGGCGTGGCAGGCGCACCCGGGGGAGGACGAAGGCCGGCATGACGTTCGTCTATCTCCTGGGCACCGCGCTCCTCGTGCTCCTCAACGCGTTCTTCGTCGCCTCCGAGTTCGCCATCGTCAAGATGCGACCGACGCGGCTGGAGCAGCTCGTGCGCGAGGGGGACGCGCGGGCCCAGCTCGCGCTCCAGATGTCGCAGCGGCTCGACGCGTACCTCTCGGCCAACCAGCTGGGCATCACGCTCGCGTCCCTCGGGCTCGGCTGGATCGGCGAGCCGGCCATCGCCCACCTCATCGAGCCGCTGCTCGCGCCGCTCGACGCGTGGTCGGGCGTCGGCGCGCACGCCATCGCCGTGGGCATCTCGTTCATCATCATCACGTCGCTCCACACCGTGATCGGCGAGCTCGCGCCGAAGTCGCTCGCGATCCAGCGGACGGAGAAGGTCACGCTCTGGGCGGCGCGGCCGCTGCACGGGTTCTTCGTCCTGATGTGGCCGGTGATCTGGGCGCTCAACTCGATGGCGAACGGGTTCGTCCGGCTGTTCGGGCTCCGGCCGGCGGGCGAGGAGGAGATCGCGCACACGTCGGAGGAGCTCCGGCTGCTCTTGACCAAGAGCCCCGCGGGGCTCGACCCGGCGCTGCGCAGCATGCTCGTGCGCATCTTCGACCTGCGCCGGCGCACGGCGAGGCACGTGATGTCGCTCCGCTCCGACGCGGCGACGCTGCGCGCGAACATGACGATCGAGGAGGCGGTGCGGACCGTGGCGGACGCCGGGTACTCCCGGTACCCGGTGCTCGACGAGCAGGGCAAGAACGTGCTCGGCTACCTGCACCTCCGCGACCTGTTCGACGTCCTGAGCCACCGCCGCCGCGCGACGCGCGTGGCCGAGCTGCTCCGCAAGCCGATCTTCGCGCGCGAGAACACCTCGGTCGAGCGCCTCCGCCTCGAGATGCAGGCGCGCCAGGTGCCGGTGGCGATCATCACCTCGGCGTCGGGCGAGTTCATCGGGCTCGTCACGATGGAGGATCTCATCGAGGAGATCGTCGGCGAGATCCGCGACGAGAACGACGAGGAGGTGCCGCCCATCCACCGCCGCGGCGGCGGCATCGTCGACGTCGACGGCCGCGTGCTGCTCGCGGACCTGGAGCGCGACGCCCATATCGTGCTGCTCCCCGAGGTGAAGACCGTGGAGACCGTCGGCGGGTATATGCTCGGCCGGCTCGAGCACCCGCCGGAGGCCGGCGAGCGCGTCGAGTGCGAGGGATACACGCTCGTGGCCATGGACGTCGCCGGCCGGCGGGTGCGCCGCGTCCGCATCGTCCCGACCGACGCGGCCGGGGGCGAGCGGTCGTGACGATCGCCGCCCCCTGCGCCGCGGATCCGCGCGCCGGCGCCGTCCGTCGGGGGCGCCGCCCGGGCGGGCGGTGCACGCCCGGGCGCGCACCCCGGAGCTGGGCGGTTCGGGGGCGAGCTGCACGCGGATCCAGGTACAAACTTCGTCAGACCGGTACTACGCTGGCTTCGTAAGTGGAAACGCTTGCAACTCGGATCTTGCGCGATGGCCCGCTGAACGAGCTCGATGCCGTCGGCTGGGCCATCCGTCTCGCGAAGAGGATCGAGGCTCTGCACGCCCTCGGCGTCGCGCACGGCGCTATCTCGCCCGAGTGCGTGCTCACGACCGCGGTCGACCGCACCTCGAAGGCCATCCTGGCCGATCTCCGGCAGACGCCGAGCCGCATCGCCTACCAGTCGCCCGAGCGCGTCGCAGGCGGGACGCTCTCGCCCGGCGACGACGTGTGGGCGATCGCGGCGACGCTCTACGAGGTGCTGACCGGGACGAGCGCCTTCGGCGGCGGGAGCGACGCCGAGACGCGGCAGCGGATCGCGGGCTCCTCGCCGGCGCCGCTCGCGGTCTTCGACGTCGGCGACGACGATCTCCAGCGGGTCCTCGACGACGCGTTCCAGCGCGATCGCTCCCTCCGCACGACGAACGCCGCCGCCTTCCGGCGCGCCCTCGAGGAATGGCACCCCGACCCCGCGGTGCGCACGCTGCTCCCGCTCGACGACGAGGACTCGACGAGCGACGAGGACGACGACGAGGTGCGCACGCTGATGCGCGTCGCGCCGCTGAGCTCGAGCCAGCTCGACGCGATCATCGCGCAGCGCGCGGCGGCAGCGGCGGCTGGGCAGCCGCCGCCGCCCCTGCCGCCCGAGCGCCCGCAGCCGCCCGCGGCGTACCAAGCCGCGCCGGCGCCGAGGCCGGGCGCCGCTCCTGTCCCCAGGGCGGCCGCGGCCGCGCCGGCCGCTCCCGCAGCGCGGGGCCCCGCGCCGGTCGCGCGGGGGCGGCTCGCGGGCATGGGGGCGGTCCCGCTGACCCAGTCGTTCGGCGATGACGGCGAAGGCGAGGAGCACATGACGCTCATGCGGGAGGGGTCGCTCGACGCCCGCGGAGCGGCTGGGCCGGCCGCGGCAGCGCCCCCGCGCCTCGGAGGAACGGCGTCCGTCGCGCACCGCGTGGGCGGCGTCGCGCGGCCCGCGGCGGGCGCGGTGTCGCCGGCCGGAGGCCCTCGCGAGGCGTCGGCGCTCGGGGTGCCGGCCGCGGCGCTGTCCGGGCGCGAGCGTCCGGGCGCGGCGCTCGGCGCGCCGGCCAGGCCGCAGGCCCGGGGCGACGACATGCCCTTCCTCGGCGATCTCGACGACGGCATCCACGACGAGCCCACGCTGGATGCGCCCACGGTCGTCGATGACGACGACGACGACGACGACGTCCCGACGCGGACGAGGGAGGCGCCCCAGGGCACGTCGGACGTGCCGCTCCAGGTCGCGGCGGCGCCCCTCGGAGCGGCTGCCCCCGGAGCGGCGCTCGCCGATGCGGCGGCGAAGGGCCGCCCCGCTGGAGCGCCGCTCGATCGCGCGCCGGGGTCGCCGCTCGCCCCTGCGCCCGCGGGCGCCGACGCCGGTGGGCTCCGCGAGCCGAGCGCCGCTGCCGCCCGTGCGGCGGGCTCGCCGCAGCCAGCGTCGCCGCCTCCGCAGAAGGCCTTCCCCGCGCAGCCGAGCGCCGCGCCGGCGCAGTCGGGCGCCGCGCCGGCGCAGTCAGGGGCCGCGCCGGCGCAGCAGGGCTCAGCCGCGCCGGCGCCGTCGCCCTTCGGCAAGGTCGACGACGCCATGCTCACCGACGCGCCGCCCGACCGCTCGGGGCGGCTCGGGATGATCATCGCGGTGATCGTGGCGCTCCTCCTGGCGGCGGGGGCGATGCTGTTCGCCGCGCAGCTCGGCCTGCTGGGGGCCGCGCCCGGCGCGCCCGGGCCGCGCGGGATCCAGCCGGTCCCCGCGGCGGCCGTCGCCTCGGCCGCGGCTCGCCTGCGGCCGGGCCTCCGCCTTGTGGAAGCTCTGGATCTGCGCGTCGAAGCCGCCCATGTCCACGCGCTGCAGCGCCTCGGGCCGGAGGCCTGAGCGGCGCGCCGTCGCCTCGGTCCGCTCGGCGAACGGCGAGATCCACACCAGCCTCCCGCCGGGCGCGAGCGCGCGCGCGGCGCCCTCGACGAAGCGCTCGAGCTGGGCCTCGAGATCCCCTGTGCGCTCGACGCGCCGCCCGAGGGGCGGGTTCGTCAGGATCAGCGTGGGGGCGTCGCCCGGGGGCGGCGCGCCGTGCGCGTCGCGCTGGAGGAGCTCCGCGCCGCGCGCGCCCGCGGCGTCGAGGTTCTCCCGCGCGACCGCGAGCGCCCGAGGATCGCGATCCGAGCCCACGAGCCGCCGGTACGGCCCGAGCAGGGCGCGCTCGCAGAGCTCCAGGCCCGAGCCGACGAACGGATCCCAGACGACGTCGTCGGCGCGCGCCCCCGCGATGCGCGCGAGCGCCGCCGCGATCGTCGGGTGCGACGCCGCGGGCACGTCGCCCCGGCGGTACGCGAACCGCGGGTCGGGCAGGCGCGGGGCGAGCTCGACCCGGACGCGGCCGGCGCCCTCGTAGACGACGACGTCCCACGTGCTCTGGGTCGGATCGTTCACGAGCTCCGGGGCCTCCGCCTCGACCGCCGCCGCGGCGCGGAACACCGCGGCCCGGCGCTTGCCGCCGCCGGCCCAGTCGATGCGGTAGCGGACGGCGCCGTTCGTGAAGCGGCCCAGGATCTCGCGCGACTCCCGCGAGAGCAGCCGCTCGGCGACGGCCGCGGCGAGATCGGCGCCCGGATCGAGCTTCCGCAGCGGCAGCGGCAGCGCGAACGACAGCATCGTGCGGGCCCCGAACAGCGCGTCGAGGCGGCCGCTCAGCATCACCTCGACGCGCGTGCCGCCGCACGGATCGATCCGGAGCTCGGGGACGAGCGCCCCGCCCGGAGCGCCCCGGTCGAGCGCCGCGAGCTCCTCGGCGAGGATCGCCTCGAGCCCGCGCCGGCAGCGCACCGCCACGCGCACCGGGCGCTCCGGCGCGCGATCGCCGGCGATCTCCGACGGCTCGCCGCGCGTGAGGGTCCTCCTGGCCAGCAGCTCGGCGCGCGCGCGCACGCCGGCGGTGTCGTCGTCGCCGCCGAGCTCGGCCAGCACGTCGAGCGCGGCGCCGCCGCCGACCTTGCCGAGCGCGTCGATCAGCGCGCGGCGGACGTCGGGCGATCGCTCGCCGCGCGCCGCCTCGGCGAGCGCCTGCTCGACGAGCGGCCGATCGACGTCCGCCGCGGGCGGCTTGCCGAGCGCGACCGCCGCCATCCGGCGCGTGCGGCGGTCGTCGTCGCGGAGCCGCGCGACCAGGTAGTCGCGCGCCCGCCCGGCGATCTCGGGCTCGAGCGGCGCGGCGGCCATCAGCTTGCCGACGAGCCGGGTGAGCGGCGCGCGCAGCGACGGCGGCGCGGCGGCGGCGCGATCGAGCGCGGTCGGCAGCGCGGCCGCGCCGGCGCGCCGCAGCGCCCGCTCGGCCAGCTCGGCGGGCTCGCCGGCCGCCTCGAGCAGCGCGATCAGGGCGGCGAAGTGGCGGCGCCCCGGCGTGAAGCCCGGGTCCGACAGGGCGCGCTGGAGGTCGGGATCGGGCGTGGCGGGGGAGCTCATGGGGTCTCGGATCTCCACGTTTTCATTGAGGATCCCGCCGGTCGTCGCCGGCCGGGATCCAGGGGGCGCCTGCGCCGCTCGCCGCGCGGGCCCGACTTTCGCGACAAGCGCGGCGTTCCGGCAAGCTCTTTCGGCGCGGGCGCACTCGGCGCTCTCGTTTTCGCTCCCCGGGTCGCTAGAGTTCCACCATGCCGGATCTGAGCCAGGTCATCCCGCGGACGGCGCTGCCGCACGACGTGCTGCGCGCGGCGCTCGGCGCGCTCGAGGCGGGGCGGCGGGTGGTGCTCGCCTCGGTGGTGGCGCGGCACGGGTCGGCGCCGTCGACGCCGGGGCAGAAGCTCTGCCTGTTCGAGGATCTCACCGCGATCGGCACGATCGGGGGCGGCGCCGTCGAGCGGGCGGCGCTCGGGATCATGGGGCGCGCGCTCGACGAGCTCGCCACCACCCCGAAGCTCGAGACCTTCCGCCTGGGCCCGAGCCTCGGCATGTGCTGCGGCGGCTCGGTCGAGGTCCTCATCGAGCCGATGCTGCCCGCGGTGCACGTCCTCGTGATCGGCGCCGGGCACGTGGGCGCGTTCGCGGCGCCGCTCCTCGCGTCGCTCGGCTTCCGCGTCACCCTCTGCGACGCGCGCGCCGCCGCCGCCGACCCCGCCCGCGTGCTGCCGTCCGCGCCGCTCGCCGGCGTGTCGCCGCCGCACGACGGCGCGCAGCAGGGGCCCCTGCCGGCGCTCGCCGAGCAGGTGCGGCTCGTGCTCGCCGATCACGACGACCCCGACGTGACGGCGGGCCTGCCGGGGGATCTCGGCGAGGCCGCGGCGCTCGTGATGACGCACGACCACGGCCTCGACCAGGAGGCGATCGCGTGGGCGCTCGCGCGCGGCTTCGGCTACGTCGGCGGGGTCGGGAGCCGGGCGAAGGCGGCGCGCACGCGCGCGCGGCTCGAGGCGAAGGGGGTGCCGGAGGGCGATGTCGCGCGGGTCAGGATGCCGATCGGGCTCGACATCGGCGCGCGCTCCCCGGCCGAGATCAGCGTCGCCCTCGCCGCGGAGCTCATCGCCTGGCGCTCCGGGCGACAGCGCGCGCGGTGGTCGTTCGCGTCGTTCGCGTCGTCCGCGTCGCCCGCCGCGGCCGCGCCGGCAGGGGAGGAGCAGGCTCGATGAAGACCGTGATCACGATCGTGCTCGCCGCGGGCGCGGGCAAGCGGCTCGGGGGGCCCAAGGCGCTCCTCGCCTGGCCCCCGGCGGAGAAGGGCGGGGCCGAGCGGCCGCTCGCGATCGCGCACGCGGAGGCGCGCCTCGCGGCCGAGAGCGCGCGGGTGCTCGTGGTGGTGCGCACCTCCGTCTTCCACGCGCTGCTCGCCCACGTGCGGCCGGGCATCGACCTTGTCTCGTGGACCGCCCCGGACGACCTCGGCCCGGCGGGCTCGCTGGCCGTCGCCGCGCCGCGCATCGGCGACGCGGACGCCGTCGTCGTGACGCCGGTCGACGTGCCCCCCGCGAGCGCCGCGACGGTGGCGCGGCTGCTCGCCCGGCTCGACGCGGGCGCGCCGTCCGCGGCGCCGCCGCTCGCGGTGCGGCCGCGGCACCTCGGCCGCGGCGGCCACCCGGTGGTGCTGCGCGCCGAGGCGCTGCAGCGCTACCTTGAGGCGGATCCACCGCCGCTCCGGGATCACCTGAGGGCGCTCGGCGACCGGTGCGTGGACGAGGAGGTGGACGATCCGGGGGTGTTGCACGACCTGAACGTCCCGGTCGACGTGATCCGCGTGCTCGGCGGGCCGCCGCGCTTTCTGGCCTGACGGACGCCGGCGCTGCGGCGCTCGCCGACGTCGCGCGCCGGGCTTGGGGGCGCGCGGCGCCGGGTCGACGTCGCCCGGGCGACCGGGCTATCGTCGGTGAGGAGGAGCAGAAGAATGGCGACGAGCCCTCCAGCCTCAGCGAGCGCCGTGGGGAACAGCGTGCCCCGCGCCGACGGCCCCCCCAAGGTCACGGGGGCGTCGCGCTACGTCGACGACATCCCGGCGATGCCGGGCGAGATCTTCGGGCGCACCGTGCGGAGCCCGGTGCCGCGCGGGATCCTCCGCGAGGTGCGGTTCGACCCCGCGTTCGACTGGAGCGACGTCACGGTGGTGCTCGCCGAGGACGTCCCGGTCAACGTGGTCGCGCTGATCCTGGACGATCAGCCGATCCTCGGGGCGGGGAGGGTGAACCACGCCTACGAGCCGATCGTCCTGCTCGGCTGCGCCGACCGGCTGAAGCTCGCGCGGGCGGTCCAGGCCGTCACGCTCGACATCGATCCGCTGCCGCCGGTGCTCGACATGCGCGCGTCGCTCGAGGGCAAGGAGATCCTCTGGGGCGCCGACAACGTCATCAAGCGGTACCTCATCACGAAGGGGCGCCCCGACGTCGAGCGGGAGCGCGGCGAGGCCGCCATCGACGCGGCGCTCGCGCGCTGCGAGGTGGTCGTCACCGGGACGTACGCCTCGCACCACCAGGAGCAGCTCTACATCGAGCCGCAGGGGGTCATCGCCTGGTGGGACGAGGCGGGCGCGCACGCGACCGGCTCGATCCAGTGCCCGTTCTACGTGCACAAGGCGTTCCTGAGGGCGTTCGGGCTCCCGCCCGACCGGATCCACATCACCCAGTCGGTGACCGGGGGCGGCTTCGGGGGCAAGGAGGAGTACCCGTCGATCATCGCGCTCCACGCGGCGCTCCTCGCGAAGAAGAGCGGCCGGCCGGTGCGGATGATCTACGACCGGACCGAGGACATCGAGGCGACGACGAAGCGCCACCCGGCGTCGTGCGAGATCACGAGCGGCTGCGATCGCGACGGCACGCTCCGCGCGCTGAAGATCCGGATCCTCATGGACGGCGGCGCGTACGCGACGCTGTCGCAGGTGGTCCTGTCGCGCGGCGCCCTGCACGCCTCGGGCGCGTACCGCTGGGACGACGTGTGGATCGAGGCGACCGCCGTCGCGACGAACACGCCGCCGAACGGCGCCTTCCGCGGCTTCGGCGCGCCGCAGACGATCTGGGCGATCGAGCGGCACCTCGACCGCGTCGCGCGGGAGCTCGGCCGCGATCCGCTCGACCTGAAGGCGAAGAACGTGCTGCGCCCCGGCGACTCGACCGCGACGGGGCAGGTGCTCCACGCGAGCGTCGCGGGCGAGGAGTGCATCGCGAAGGCGATCGAGGCGAGCGGCTACCGGCAGAAGCGCGCGGCCGGCCCGGTCGTGCGCGGGCGCGTGGCGCGCGGGATCGGGCTCTCCGTGTTCATGCACGGCGCGGGGTTCACCGGGTCGGGCGAGCGCTACCTCAAGGGCAAGGTCGCGCTGGATCTCGCGCCCGGCGGGCGCCTCCGCATCCGCACGGCGTCGACGGACATCGGCCAGGGGACGGAGACCGTGTTCCGGCAGATCGCCGCGGACGCGGCGGGGCTGCCGCTCGACCGGGTCGAGTTCGCGGTGCCGTGCACGACGACGGTGCCCGACTCGGGCCCCACGGTGGCGTCGCGCACCGTCATGGTGGTCGGCTCGATCCTCGAGGCGGCGGCGCGCGAGCTCGCGGGCCGCGTGCGCGCGGAGCAGGAGGCGGCGCTGCAGCGCGCCGCGGAGGAGGGGCGCGCGGGCGCGGCGGCGCCGAGCTTCGAGGAGGCGGCCGACCTGCTGCTCGCCCGCGAGGGGCAGGTGACGTCGCTGAAGCAGTACGAGCCGCCGGGCTACGTGCGCTGGGACGACGAGGCCTACAAGGGCGACGCGTACCCGTGCTTCGGCTGGGCGTGCGACGTGGCCGAGGTCGAGGTGGACCTCGACACCTTCGAGGTGACGGTGGTCGACTTCTGGTCGGCCGCCGACGTGGGCAAGGCGATCCACCCGGTGATGTGCAAGGGGCAGATCGAGGGCGGCAGCCTCCAGGCGATCGGCTGGGCGCTCTCCGAGGAGATCGTCTGGCAGGGCGGCAAGATCAGGAACCCGCGGATGACCAACTACATCATCCCGACGTCGCTCGACGCGCCGCCGTTCCATGTCGACCTCGTCGAGGCGCCGTTCCCGTTCGGTCCGGGCGGCGGGGCCAAGGGCATCGGCGAGATGCCGATGGACGGCGGCGCGCCCGCGATCGCCGCGGCGGTCGAGCACGCGACGGGGATCGCCGCGTGGGCGCTGCCGCTCACGCCGGAGCGCCTGTTCGAGGCGGCGCGCGGCGCCGCGGCGCCGCGGCCGGCCGCGGGGGGAGGGGAGCGCGCATGAAGGTATCGCTCGTCGTGAACGGCTCGCCGCGCGAGGTCGACCTGCCGCCGCTCTCGCGGCTGCTCGACGCGCTCCGGGGGCCGCTCGGGCTCACGGGCACGAAGGAGGGGTGCGCGGAGGGCGAGTGCGGCGCGTGCACGGTGCTGATCGACGGCGATCCCGTGAACGCGTGCCTCGTCGCGATCGGGCAGTGCGAGGGGCGGCGCGTGACGACGGTCGAGGGCCTCGGGGCCGCCGGGCATCTGTCGCCGCTCCAGCGCTGCTTCATCGAGGAGGGCGGCGCGCAGTGCGGGATCTGCACGCCCGGCATGCTCATCTCCGCCGAGGCGCTGCTCGCGCGGAACCCGGATCCGTCGGAGCTCGAGGTGCGCGAGGCGCTCGCGGGCAACCTCTGCCGCTGCACCGGTTACCAGCGGATCGTCGAGAGCGTCCGCGCCGCGGCGGCGCTCCGCCGCGGCGGGGGAGGGGAGGCGCCGTGAGCATCGCGGATCTCGGGTTGTTCGAGATGCGGCGCGTCTCGGGGCTCGGCGCCCTGTGCGAGCTCGTGGCGGAGCAGGCCGCGCGCGGCGCGGCGGTCGCGCTCCTCGCCGGCGGCACCGACTGGGTCGTCGAGCAGGAGCTCCGGCCGCCGCTCGGCGCGCCGGCCCCGGGGGGCGCCGGCCCGGCGGCGCCGCCGCTCGTCGTCGACGTGTCCCGGCTCTCGGACCTGCGCGGCATCTCGATCGACCGCGACACGCACGGCGACACGCTCCGGGTGGGCGCCGCGACGACCTACCTCGAGATGCGCCGGAGCGACGCGATCGTGGAGCGGGCGCCGCTCCTCGCGCGGATGAGCCGCGACGTGGGCGCGGTGCAGATCCAGGCGCGCGGCACGCTCGGCGGCAACCTGGCCACGGCGTCGCCGGCGGCCGACGGCGTCGCCGCGCTCGCCGCCTACGACGCGACCGTCGTGGTGCAGAGCGTCCGGGGCGAGCGGCGCATCCCGATGAGCGCCCTGCAGACGGGCTACAAGCGCACGTCGCGCGCGCCGGACGAGGTGATCGTGGCCGTGGAGATCGCGCTGCCGGAGCGCGGATCGCCCTGGTACTGGCGGAAGGTCGGCGCGCGCCGGGCGCAGGCGATCTCGAAGGTCGCGCTCGCGGGCGTGGCCGAGGTGCGATCCGGGCGGCTCGCGCGGCTCGGGCTGGGGATGGCGTCGGTCGCGCCTACGACGGCGCTCCTGCCGACCGTGCGCGCGCTGTGCCTCTCGCGCCCGCCCGGCGAGCTCACCGCGGCGGAGGTCGACGCCGCGGTGGTGCAGGACATCTCGCCCATCGACGACGTGCGCTCGACGCGGGCCTACCGGGAGCACTGCGCGCGCGGGGTGGTGCGAGAGCTCCTCCGGCAGCTCGGCGCGCCGGTCTGATCACTCCATCCAGTCGAGCTGCGCGGCCTCGGGCCGGCGGCCGCGCCCGCCGGACCGCGCCGGCCGCTCGCGCGACGGCGGCGCGGGCGGAGGATCCATGTCCACGTCGTCGCAGCGGGCGCACCGCCGCGGGGTGTTGGTGCCGGCCTGGAAAATGGTGACGCAACCGCAGGCCTGACAGATCATGCCGATGTCGTAATTCATGAGCACTCCTCGACGACGAACGCTCCGGGGCGGCCCGAGCGGCGGGAGGATGCGCTGAAGGGGCGACGCGCGCGCGACGGCGCTGCAACATCGCGCGGAAGGGTCGAAGCGTGGATGCCGGGGCTGCGGGGGTGTCCAGAACGAGCGAAGGGACGACCTCGACATGGCGGCCGGTTCGTTCCGGGCACCTGAGGTGCCGTGGAGGGATCCGAGCCGGGCGGGACCAAGCCCGGGCGGGTGCGCCGAGCCGCGCGCCGGCGGGGGGCTATGCGCGGCGGCGCGCGGGAGGGCGCTCGGCCATCCGCCAAGGCGGGGGCCGGGGAGCTTGCGCATGCAACACCACCCGGCATGTCTCACTTCGGGCCATGCCTTCTGAGACGTCTCGTCGCGCGCCACACAAGGCGCGCCTGAGACGTAGAGTCCCCTGAGAGCTTATGGCACCTCGTTCGGTGCTCGATCGCGCCCACCCGCGCGCCGCCGCGCATAGCCCCCCGCCGGCGCTCACGTCGCCTTGCGAGGAGGGCCGACATCGAGACGCCGAGCTGCAGGGCGCGCGGCCCTGAGGCTGTTTCGGAGCTCCGGACCCTCGACGGCGCGCGTGAGCGAGACGCGCTCGATTCGTATCGGCACCTGGGTGTACCCTCGTTTCCATGCCGGATCCGAGACCTCCTGCGAACTGCGACGAGCTCATCGACGACGCGGGCCGGGCCGAGCTCGGGGGACGGACGCGCGACTCATGATGGAGAGCGCCAAGAAGACGGGGCACGCCATTCGTGTTCTGGCCGCGACGGTTTTGCTCGTCCCTGCCTTTGGCTCCGGCGTGCTGGTCGGCAGATCGATCCTGGACCGGAGGCCACCGGCGACGGAGAAGAGAGAGGAGCCTACTTCGGATCGCTCGACGCGGACAGACCGGAGAGAGCTCGCTGTATGTCAAGAAAAACTGGCAGCTCGTTCGGAGCCGCAAGCGATCGCCTCGGCCGCCGATGCTTCTCCAGGGGAAGGGCAACAAGACGCTCCCGAGAAAGCAGCCACCGTCGAGGAGCTCGAGGTGGAGCTGAAACGGTGCAGGAAGAGCGAAATCCTGGTCAACGCGGAGGTTTGCAGCGCCGCGGCTCGTCAGTTCAGGGCGTTGATGGCTTTACCGAAGGATGGGTTGATGTGCGGGCCGAAGTCCAGGTCTGCCGATCTCATCGAGCAGAACTTCGAGAGCTGCGCGGCGCTCTCGGACATTCCCGCGGATTTTCGCTTGGGCGACCTCACGAAGGAAGAGTCGAGCCTCGTCGCGGAAGCGATCCGGATTCGTGAGACGCTCACGGAAGAAGAGCTGCTCCGCAGCCTGAAAGAGTTCGTCTGGACGTGCACGGAGACGCCCCCGAAGCTCCCTCCGATGCCGAAGCAGGCACCGAAGCCTTAGGAGATTGACACATGAGCGAACGCCCCAAGAGCGCTGGCCTCGTAGTTCGTCTCCTTATCGCGGTGGCCATGCTCGGCCTCGTCTTTGGTGGTGGCGTGCTGGTCGGCTGGGCGACGCGGGAGCGCAGACCTCCGGCCATGGAAAAGAGCGCGGCGTCGATCCCTGATGCTGAGGTGAAGCGGGAGCTCGCTGCGTGCCGACGCGCAGTGAAAGCGCGCGCGAGAGCCACAGCCATCCCGCCGGCCACGGCGACGGCTCCTCCGGGAGAAACGGACGACGCCGGGGTGGAGAAAGCCGCCGCCAAGGTCGAGGCACTGCAAAAAGAGGTAGAAGAATGCAGAGTCCGAGAGACCTTGTCCAATGCCTACGTTTGCGGCACCATTACAGATCACAGCAACCTGCTGTTCGTCTTGACATACAGCGCATCATGCGTGGACGAGGCGGGGGTTGGAGAGTTTCTCGTCAATAGTGTCGAAAAATGCACAAACTTCGACGACTTTTCAGCGCATCTGGACGAAGACGAGCTAACGCAAGAAGAAAAATTTAGAGTCGCACAGTCAGAGCAAAACCGCGCATTGAGGACAAGGGACGACTTGATACGTAATGTGCAAGAGACATTCCGCAGGTGCCGCAAAAGGTTCGGACTGTCTCCCGAATGAACGAACGCGTTCATAACGTCATCTCCCAGACCGTCTGGGTGGGTGGGGCTTCGATGGGTGAACCGACCAGGTCGGAGGAAGACCAGGGCGTTTGCGTGTCGCGCGCGTGGTCGCTCCTCCCATCGTCCAGCTTGTCGAGCGCGAAGGTCAAGGCACCCCAGAGCCGCCACCGAACGGGTATCGGGCCGCCAGAGAACTCGATGGGTGAGCGGAGCTCTAATCCCATCGCGACTTTATGACCCCATATCGCCAGGTCGCTGCCCCGGACCGCGAGCGAGGGAACGGCGCTGACGACACCATTCTTGCCGCCGACCATGAACCCCAAGTTCGCTTGCGCGCGCTTGCCATGAAGAGCGTAGAACCGCACGCCGCCGAGATACGCAATCGACAGGGGAACGTCCGAGGGCTGCGGCATGATGGCCGCCGACGCCGCCCCCGTGAGCTGGATCAACGGCAGCGCGGTCTCCCAAAGGTTTATGTGACCCGCGGTGGCGGGTGCGCTGGTGATGACACCGCTCACGGGTTCGCTCGGCCTCTGCGAGCCCTGCCCCTTGGCGGTCATTTGCAGAAGCCACCCGCCGCGCCGGTTGTCGAAGACAGGGACCCCCACGCCAATGCTCGCTTCGCCGATCCCGAGAGGGAGCACGGGCATCCCGCCGGCGCAGGGAGAGTATCGTATCTGCCTGTACGAAAAGCGCGTCATGGCGAGGAGCGGAATTCCCGCCACGCGTTGTCTCACTTGGAACTGCCCAACACCCCAGAACCCGTTGAAGGGCTCGGGGGCCGCGCAGGGGCCCGCGTGAGCGAACACCTTCGAGGGGCGGACAAAGGCGGAGACGACGATAATGACGGTCGCGAGGATGCGCGCAGGCAGGACCATCACTACCACCCTCACTCCTCGGGGATGAGCTCCACATCCTCCATGGGGTGCGCCGCTGGCTGTCCCCGCGGCGGGCAGACCAAGAAGCTCAATCTCGCATACACGGGCTGTCCATCGGGCCCGAACTCTTTGATGACGTCGGGGGGATTAACGACCGCGCAGTACCCCGACTCGAAGTAGGTAAAATCCTCAGTGCACCAATTCTGCTCCAGTAACATCAAATAAACGTACTCCGAATAAGCAGCGCTCTTTTTCCGGATTTCCTCGCACTGAGGACCATGCCATCTTCTTCCGCGGAGGAGCGGATCTCTATTATAATTCCACCCCTGACAACATTCGAACAAGCACTCCGCGGGGATGCAGTTCTGATCGAACCAGTTCCCGACGACGGGCTGAGCTCTCTGCGGGTCATCGCCGAACGTGCAGCCCGCGAGGGCGAGCCCCGCGACAGCAGCGGCGATGACCATCGGTGCCGTTCGAACCGCCGTCCGGGTGTTCCAGGCAGGCACCCAGCTCCTCAATTCATGGCGCCTCATGTGAAGATCTCCTCGAGGGGACGGCACTCTGGAGCTTGGCGTGCGTCGCGAAGGGACTCTCAACGCGTCCGACAAGCGCCGGCCACCCGAGGAAGGCCCCTCCCAGACATAAACTAATGGCTCGGCCGCCGCAACGTTTGTGGCAGATGTCGTCGAACTCCTCAACGACATCGCCGTCGCGGCCGGGGCACATTTCGGGACGAGCTCGCGTCGCCGCGCGCAGGTGCGTCGTTCGCCACGCGCTCGGCAGCGGCGCTCTACGCCCCGCAGTCTGTGGAGCGCAGACGGACGCCGGGCACCACAGCCGCTGGCCCCAAGGATTTCGTCCAGATAGAATCGTGCGTTGTTCGCCTTGCTGCACCCGATGGGGACTCTTCGCCGCCCCGCCCGGACAAACTCAAGAACGCCGTCGTCGAGCGCCACGGCGACGCGATCCGGTTCCGTCCCACGCGGCTTCGGTGTCACGAGCGGCGGCCGGTACAGCGCCTCGGCGCTGACCGCTTCGCACGCCTGCGTCCACTCCGCCGTCGTGCGCACCGCTGCGCGTGACGCCCGCGACGTGCCGCGCCGTGCCCAGCATCGGCCGGTGGGCTGCCAGCACCTCGCGGCTCCCTGCCAGCACCTCCCGGCGACTCCCCCAGCAGCCCCGGGATGCCTGCCAGCGTCCGCTGGTACGGCTCCTCGAACGTGCTGGTACGGCTCCTCGAATGTGCTGGTACGGCTCCTCGGACCTGCTGGTACGGCTCTTCGAACGTGCTGGTACGGCTCCTCGAATGTGCTGGTACGGCTCCTCGAACGTGCTGGTACGGCTCCTCGAACGTGCTGGTACGGCTCCTCGAACGTGCTGGTACGGCTCCTCGAACGTGCTGGTACGGCTCCTCGGACCTGCTGACGCGATTCCCGGCCGTCTCGGCGGCGCTGGCCGCGCTCCCGGCCCGCTGGGCCCACGCGCCGGTGCGCAGGGGCGCCCCCCGGGCGCGCTGGCGCAGCGCCGCGGAGACGCAATCGTGCTCTCCGGAGCGCCGGAGCCCACGTGGGTCGTTGCGAGCTCTGCCGTCGTGCTACGTCTGCCCGCTCGCCACCCCAATGGAGGTAGGTTCATGGGAATCGAATTATCGCAAGAGCAGCACGCCGTCCTGAAGGAGACCCGCGCGGTCGCCACCCCCGCGGCGTTCCGGACCCTCCTCGATACCGCGCGCCCCGAGATGGACCGCATCGTCCGCGAGGTCATGGAGCCGAGCCAACCCATCTCGACCACCCTCACGGAGCTCCGGGATCTCTACCTGTCCGTCGTCCAGTACGAGGCGCCGCTCGCCAGCAAGGCCTACGGCCCCGAGCGCCGCGCGCTGCTCCGCGGCGCCATCCAGCTCCTCGACACGGCGAACCTCTGGTTCGGCGAGGGCAAGCGCACGGGCGCCTACCAGGTGCGGCCCGTCGACCAGGTGATCAAGGCGAGCCGGCCCTGGCGCGCGCGGCTCAAGGCGTTCGCCGACCAGGCGTTCGCGTTCGAGCCGGACGTCGCCGACCAGTTCGCCGACGTCAACACGAGCGGCACGCTCACCGAGGAGACCAGCGACCTCGCCATGCTGCTCCGGCTCGCTGAGCAGCACCGGACCCGCCTGTCGCCCGTCGGCCTCACCGAGGAGTTCCTGCGCGAAGGCAGCGCCTTGCTCGACGAGGTGAGCGGCCGCGACCTGCTCGGCATCCTCGGCCTGCGCAACCGGGAAGAGGCGATGGTGCTCCGCAACTCCATCGTGACCTATGCCACGCTGCTCGGGCACGAAGCGCGCGCCGCCGGCGTCAACGCCTGCTGGGACATCCCCGAGGGCAAGCGCCGCTTCAGCGCCGCCTCGTTCCGCAACGCCCTGCGGCGGCTCCGCCCGAAGCGCCGGGGTACCGCCGCCGCGCCGGACGAGCCGGCGCCGCCCGAGCCTCCGTCGGGCGAGTCAACAGGCGCGCCGGTCTGAAGCCGCGCCGGCTCGATAACGCGGCGCGCTAGCGCTGCGGGCCCGCCGTAACGCTCCGTCATTCCACTGCCTCGGCTCACGCCTGCCCGCCCAACGACATGCCGGTCTGCCGCGGCGCGAAGCGCCGCCGACAGCAGCGGCTTGCTGGGCCGTATTCGTACCGCACGGCGTCCTGAGTACCCTGCGGGTTCATAAGATAGGCTCTCTCCAGTTCTCGAGCATGAGCGGGTACCCCGCATCTTGGATCTTGACGAAATGGCGCGTGTTTCCCGTTGCGACAGGAAGTCCATGACGGATCGCCGTCGCTGCAATCAGAGTATCCTCGATCGTCAATTGGCTTCCCAGGCGCTCAAGATCGGCTCGGATCCGGCCCGCGAGCTCGGCTACCGTAGGGTCAAGCCACAAGACCTCTGCTCGCGCCAGCAGCGACAAGAATTGTTGAATCCGATCGTCACGACCCACGCGCGAATAGCCGTAAACTACTTCCATCACGGTGATCACTGAGAGCGTATAGCGTCCTAGCTCTGCGTGATACTTGCGCGCCCTCTCTGCGATGGTCGGATCCTTCGCCTTGAGGATCTCGGACCAGATGTCCGTATCAAGAATGGTTCTCGTCGCCATTGAAAGCCTCGCGCCCCTGGTGGCGCGACGTGATCGCGACCTGGTGGATCTCGTCGGCGAGCTCCGGCTCGTCGGCGAGCAGTCCTAGGAACGGATCGTCCGGTGGGTTCGCCAGCCCCGCCGGCTCGCTCCGGGTGCCGCCCAGCTCCCGAACGATGCGTTCGATGAGCGTGCGCCGCGCATCGGTCGGAAGACTACGGATCTCCTGGAAAATTCGCTCGGCGTCCATCATGCCCAACCTCCACTTCCGCCGCTGTCCAGTCTACCATGTCGCGCCGTTCCCGCCGTTCCCGTCGCGGCAGCCGCTCTGGGGACGCAGGCAGCGCCGGAGGTGGGGCCTCCGTCAAGGGCAGCCTCGGAGCGAACGGTGGCGCAGGGATCGCAGGAGCAGGGGCTGCAGCCGCGCCCGACTGCACCCCACCCCTGCCCACAGTCGAGCGCGATCCCTGGCGGACGGAGCGCCGTCGTACCGAGTGCCGTCGTCATGAGGCCCCGCGCATCCTGGCCGTGGAAGCGGGCCCCGATCGAGAGCGAGGCAGGCACCGGTGGATTGCGCTCCCGCTGCGCACGTGTCCACAGCTCTCCTTCGTCGGGCCTGGGAGGCCGCGGTCACGCAGGCCCACCCGTGCAGCATGACGCCCGGCGGCCCAACGCCTCGCCAATCTGCTGCGGGGCGGGCTGCCGCGCGAAGCGCGGTTGCCCGAACCGGCAGCCGCATTGGCTTGTTCGGCGCCCGGTCAGGAAGAACGAATCACGCGACCACCACCGCGGCTTGCGTTCTCCCGTCGTCATCTCGAAGGGCTGCGCGTCTTTCGTCGGCGCGCGGGCTGCCGCCCCGATGCCGCCCCGAGGCGCTTCTGAATCGCCGCTTGCGTTTGGCGGGGCAGCGTCGCGAGGTACTCCTCCGACAACGCACGAAGCATCGCGTCCGGCAACGCGAGCACCGCCTGCGCCTCGGTGAGCCCGGCGAGGCGCTGCTCGGGCGCGTACGCCTGCAGCACCTGCTCCGGGGCGAGCCCCGCGAGGCGCTGCTCGGGCGCGTACGCCTGCAGCACCTGCTCGGGGGCGAGCCCCGCGAGGCGCTGCTCGGGCGGCAGCCGCGCAACGAGGCGTGCCAGCGCCTGCTCGAAGCTCTCGACGACCCGCTTTTCGTCCTTCATGTGCCGCTTCCTCTGCCCCGGGAGGGGGTGCCGAACTTGCTCGACATGCTCCAGGAGCGCCCAGAACACCGCGACCTCCGCCGGGGAGAGCGCCGGGATGCCGCCGGGGTCGGCGACCATCCCAGGGGTCACAGTGTACAGCAGATGCTCGCCCTCGCGAGCGTTGGCGGGCACCGTCTCCACCACCCGCAGCGGGAAGACACCGAGCCGCCCCTCGTGCGTGCCCGGCCCGGTCGGTGTGAGCGTGCAGCCGAGCGACATCAGCGCCTCGGTGAAGCGCGGGGTGAGGCTGGGCGCGAGCACGCGAAGGGCGACCGCGGCGGGAGCTTCGATCTCGGCGACCACGAGGTACTGGAGCGCATACGCGAGGAGCATGCGCGCGTCGTCGCGCTCGAGCTCGTCGGTCGGCCCCTTGAAGTGCACGAGCGTGTGCTCGGCCAGCTCGCCCACCACGCTCGTGAGCAGGCGCGGCCTGGGTGGGGCTCCGCGACGGCTGCGACGGAGGATGACGATGTCGACGCGGAGGGGCTCGCGGGCGAGCTGGAACTCCGAGATGCACTGGTACCAGCCCTCGGGGAGCACGTGCTCCAGGAGCGCGACGAGCACCGGGTGCCAGGCGGTGTAGACGCGAACACGCCGCTGTCGCTGCGAGGATCGAACCTCGCGCGTCGCCGCCGTGCGGTTGCCCTTCGCCATCAGGAGCAGCGCTACCACGACCGTCGCCCGCCGGCGACTTCGTGGCGTGGCGCGGTGACATCGGCGACGACGTGCTTTGCCCCGCGGCGTTCCCGCCCCGCATCAGGTGTTGGGCGACAACAATCGTCGGCTATGCGCTCTGGCGCCGAACGCCTTGCCGCTGAGCCGCCGCGCCGCAGGCGCGGTCGGATCCAGCGGCTTGTTCGGCGGCGGATGACGCCTGGCAAACATGCCCTCAGATGATTCAACGGGTGTGCTCCCTTGGAAGCGTCCACAGCAGAGCGCAGCTATGCCACGAGAACCGCCGGGTTCACGCGAGCCAGTCTCCGTTCTCATCGACCATTCGGATGCCGGTCGCCTTCTCTATATCGCGGAGGAGCCACAGCCCCGCAGACGAGTGTCTTTGCTCGTCGAGCATCTCCCGTATCACACTCAGCGGATGCACTCGAAGAACACCCGCGAGTTTTTGCGACGTGTGTACATCGTTCGGCGACTGCGTGAAGTATCGCGAAACGAGGCACGCGTGGAAGCGTCGATTCGCGGGGTCATTGGACGCCTCCACGGCCGAGAGCAGCGCATGGAACTGTCCGTCGGAGAGCGCCTTGTTCAGGAGTTCGATGAGCGCCTGCTGAGGGAACTGGCTGAGAGCCGTCCCGAAGATCTCAAGAATGTCATTGAATCCGCCCTGACTCGCGAGCAGCATCGACACCGCGGCCGCGTGGTAGCGTCCCAGCGGAGCCGAGATGCGGACGAACTTACGCAGCGAGTGGTCCCCCGCTGCCCATGCGTCGAGTACGTCGTCAGACACTGGAAGCGCGGCGCTGACGAGGTAGTGGCCCACCAGCGAGTCCGATTGGTCGGTGCTCCAGCGCTCTAGCCGAATCCATTCCCCGAAGTCTCTACTCCCCCGCTCGTCCTTGACTTGCACGCTGAGACCTGTGTCGCTCTCCCACTTGTAGTACTCTAGCAAGAAGCGGTTGAAGCTGAGGTTGGGAAGCGCTCTGATGTTGCGTTGCTGGAAGGCGATCAGAGACGGGATTCCCTTGAGACGAACCCTCGCAAGAGCACGGATTACATCTTCTATCGCGATCGGGGTGATCGTCCCGCGAACTCGCTTCCAGATTTCGTCGACCAGGTACTCGGGTGGGTCCTCGAGATCTGCCATCGCGCGGAGCGGGGGGATGGTATTCAAGTTCGAGAACGAGTCCGGCAGAGCTTTGATCATCTCTTCCAGGACGGCATTTCCGTGGCGCCTCACGAGGACCCTCCACCCGAGAACCTCGGGTCCCTTCTCTACCCATGTTCGCGCGATTTCGTCGTCTATGTCATTGGATACATAGTTGTAGAGCTTGTGAACGTTCGGCAGGGGGTGATGGTCGGCGAACGCGACCTTCTGGAACGCCCCGACCCAGGGATCGCCCTTCTCGACGATCGCATATGAAAGCGCATCGTGAGCGTCGCCCGAAATGTCCCAAAAGCGAGAGAGCAGGTCCGCGAAGACAGCGTCATCGGCGCATGAGACTAGGATGCCATTGAGCTCGATGAACAGCGACGAGTTCAGTCGTTTGGCCAGTAGCTCTGCGTAGTTGGCAGCCACCCAGCGCGCGAGTTCAACGTTCGCTCCGCGGCGGGCCGCCGGTCTGAGTAGCCACGCGTGCTCGAAGAGCGTGGACAGGTGCGGCTCGACCCAGCCAGGTATCGATCGGCAACACGCGATGGCCGTTGCAGCAGCGATATGTGCCGGAGCGCGCCGTGACGAGGCAAGTCCCTGGAGCCACGGGAGCCAACGGTCGTCTCCGCGTTCCGCGACAGCCTCGAGCAACTCGGTCACGCTATGACCATCGGCCCAGGCGGCTATCTCAGCACGATGGTTCCACAAAGAATTCATGTCCAGCGCATCATCGATATCGAACAAGCGGTCCTGCGCCAGGAGTTCGCTGCGAATGCGAAGCGCCTCACGGAACACGCGTCCGTCTCGGCAACGGAGGCCTGCGATTACGCCGCGCCTTCTAATCGCGTCGTTGTCATGCACGAGCATCGCCCCAATCTGGGTAGCCAGCTCCGCAGGCTCGGCTGCGACCGCCAGTCGCGTCGCCCACTCGATGTCGCGCGTCCTGAGCGTCTGCAGCATCGCGTCGTCGACTCTGGATCCGGATTCGACGGCAAGGTCCAGGGAGTCTCGCAGATCGAGCCGCGGGAGCGCGCGAAGGATCTCAGCAGACTCGATCAAACCGACGCCCACCAGCCAGTTCCAGTAGAGGTCATGCACCGGCCTCGGCTCTCGCAGGTCGCTCCCCAGCGCGCCCAGGCTCCTCGTGAGGTCGAGCGCGTTCGGAATCTTGAGCGTCGCTGCGGCGCTGCGGAGCTTCGATTCGAAGACACCGCGCCGTTGCTCGCTCCCTTCGAGCGCCGTGCGGGCAGCCGCAGTAGCCAAGGCAGAAGTCAGCGCGTCTGAACGTGTCTCGAGCAGTCGCTCGTGGAGCCGCGCAATCATGTCGCCCCTCGCGCCGGCCTGGCCTCCGAGGAGTATGTGCAGGAGCAGGGCGATCGGTAGCCTCAATAGCTCGAGAAGCGATGCCGGTGGAGACGGTTGGCTTGGGAAGGCGGTCACGAGGACCGACTGAACCATGTGGCCCGGGAGAGGCTCCAGGGTAAACGACTCGAAGCGTGCGTCATACGGCGCGCTATGTCGGCCGGTAGCCACCATCGTGGCATTCGCGAGGCCCAGGAGCGCGTCACGGTGAGCGTGCGAATTGCCGGCGCCGAACTCAGTCCATCCGTCGACGAATACAACGACTCTTCCGTCACTGAATGTAGCGACTGGGTCGAGGCCGCATTCGGAGAGATACTCGAGAATGGCTGCCCAAGACCCGAAGCGCCCCCCTGTCACGTAAATCGGTATCAGCCCCGGCGCATGCAACATGGCGTCGGCGGCGTGCCATAGCGCGTGTGTCTTTCCAGAGCCAGGTGGAGCGAGGATTAGGAAACGACCTCTCCGGGCCGCAAGCTCGGCGAGCGAGAGGGAGATCTCGTCCTTGGAGGACTTCTCTTTGTCGGGTGGGAGTAACCGCCTTACTCGTCGCGGGAACCGACTCAGTTCGTCGATTGCCGTCCGCACCGAAGGCGACGCACCTGGGAATAGCAGTTGGAGCGATCCAGGACGAGCGTCGTCGAGCAGCACGCGAGCGATCTCGCGCAAGGTGGACTCGGGTTGTGCTACGCGTTCGCGACGAAGTGGTGACTGAGTTGAAGTCGTGGCCTGGTTCACCTCCCAACTTGCGGAGGGCGGCTCCGTCGGCGTTCCGGTTTCAGGCGCCTGAAGTCGCTCCAGGGCCCGCTGGAAGACCTCGACCTCCTTGCGGGGGCCGGCCAGGGCGACGGCGTTCTTCAGCCAGAGCGCCAGAGGCGCGGTGCCGTCCACCAGCGCGGCGGTCGCGTTGAGCGCATCCAGATCGGTCAGGATCTGCTCTCCCGGTGCTGCAACTTGCGGCAGGCTGGCGACAAACCTCCCGTCGAGGCCTGCCAGAAGCGCGGCACGGCTCCCCGAGAGCTGCGCCGACACGATCGCCCCGTGCACATCCAGGATCTCAGCGTGGCTCAGCTTGCCCACGGCCGGCAGGGTAGATCATGCCCGTCCCAACGGGAAGGTGCGCTGGTCACCTCCCGGGCGCGCCCCAGGTGTCGCCGAACCGACCCGAGTTGGGGTCGGCGCGTTGGCATGACACTCGCCCGCCGAACGTCGCAATCAGTCGTGATGCGCGATATATCTACGCATTTCACATGTAGGCCGCGAGCCGTGGCACCCTATCTCCATATTCCCGAGGATAAGTCGCGGCCCATCATGGCCTATCTCCGCAATCCCGCAGATAGGCCACGGCCTTCCGCAGCCTATCTGCGGGATTGCGGAGATAGGCCGCCGCTGCGTACCTACGTATTCCCGTTGCTAGGTCTCGGACGGCGACGGCGTGTCGTCGCGCAAGATTCGCGCCGACGGCTGGGTACCCATCCGCTTCTACAGCGGCAAGCCCCCACGGCAGATGGGCGCGGAAGAGGTCACGGCCTTCCTTGACGAGCTTGCGGTCGCACGCCGCCCCGCGGCATCCACGCAGAACCAAGCGCTGTGCGCGCTCCTCTTCCTTTACAAGCGGGTTCTCGACCTGCAGATACCCCGGCTCGAAGCGCTCGAACGGGCACGCCGGCCGGAGCACCTCCCCTCGGTCCTCTCGCGGCTCGACATCAGGACGATCCAGACGCTGCTCGGCCACAACGATGGGCGGACCACGATGATCGACGCCCACATCGTCGACCGCGGCCCTCTCGGCGCCATCAGCCCCCTTGGCCGCTGACCGCCGCGTCAGCGGGGAGCGCCTTGAGCTCCGACCCCACCCCGTCGTCCCGGCCCCACTCATCGTGAAAGGTAGCGTACCTGACGGCTGCGCCGCCTTGTCAAGGAGACCAACGCGTGCTCGTGCGGGCTCCACACCGGACGACTCGAGCTCGGCCGCGGCGTCCACGCCGCGCGCTCGCAACGGGCATCCCCCTCGCCGATCCCGTCATCGTCACGCCCACCGGGGCAGCTCCGTCCCGAAGCAGGCGGGCGGCCCAGGATCTGGGCGCCGGCGTGCCATGGGCGATGCCGCGCGCCACGCACGTGACGTGGGCGCCGCCTCGTTCCGCAGCGGCCTCGAAGCGCGAAGCGCTTGCCCAACGTTCGGGGTCACTACGCGCGGGGTCGTGCCTTGCGTGGCCGGCCCCGCTTGACCGGCGGAAGCTCCCGCTGGCGGAACAGCACCCCAGGCCGGACGCCGAGCACGTCGGCCAGCCTCACAAGGACGGCCACCCCGACGTTGGTCTTGGCCCGCTCGATCTGCTGGAGGAAGCGGAGGGCGACACCTGCTGCGTCGGCGAGCTCTTGCTGCGTCATGCCGCGCTTCAGGCGGATCCGGCGAACGTTGGCCCCGATGAAGCGGAGCACCTCCTCCAGCCGAGCATCAGACATGACGAAAGCGCAGCTTCTCGTGCGATCTTGAATAACGCAAATTCGATCGCATTTGCGTTGCCGTGAGCGCCTGCACCACCTAAACTCCCCGCAAACAAGTGCTGCCCGCGACAGCGCCAACTGTCCGGGCAGCGTGGCCGAACCCCGCGAAACCGAGGTCCGACATGAGAACAGTACGTCCGCGCCCCGAAGAGGGCCAAGAGATCGATCCGCCCTCGCGCCGCCGCCGGCGCACCGCCGCCCGCGGCCGGCTCGGTCGCCCGCCCGAGCCCCGTCACGCGTCGTCTCACCCCGCCGTCTATCTCGAAGCCACGGCGCTCCTCGAGCACCGCCCGCTCATCCGGAGCACGCTGCGCGCCCGTGGCGTTCGCGCCGCGGATCTCGACGACGTCACGCAGGAGACCGTGCTCGGCGCCTTTCGCAGCATGCGCGCCGGCCGCTTCCGGCCGTCCCTCGATCAGCCGCCGGGCGACGCCCTGCGCGCCTGGTTGACGGCGGTTGCCTCGCGGCAGGCTTCGCACTACCGCGACAAGGCGTACCGCCGATATGAGGTGGCCGCGGTCGAGCCTCACCGGCTCGCGGCGTTCGCTGCGCCCTCTCCGGAGCCGCGCCTCGTGGCGCGCGGGCTGCTCCGCGCCTTCCACCGCCTCCGCGCGGAGCTGCGCGACGTCCTGGCGCTCACCGCCACGGGCCTCACGATGCGCGAGATCGCCGAAGCGCTCGCGATCCCGAGGCCGACCGTCGCCACGCGGCTCCGCCTCGCGCGGCGTCTCTTCGCCCGAGCCCTCACACGCCGGCGGAGGTGGCCCCGATGAGCAGCGCCCCCGTCGACGCGCCCGCCGAGACGGCGGCCGAGATCCCGACCGCGACCGAGGCCGGCCTGATCGAGATGGTGCTCGGCATCCCGGCCGTGGGGCCGCGCATCCTCGGCACGGCCGCCCTCCCGTCCCTCGGTCGCCTCTCTCCCGCGGCGCTCGCCGAGCGAACCCAGATCGCGCTCCTGGACGCCACCCGGCTCGCCGCGGCCTTCGAGCTCGGCCGCCGCGCCCACGCCGCGCGCGCTCGCCGAGGCGCGCTCCTCACCGACGCCGCGCGCGTGGCGCGCTACTTCGGCCCGAAGCTCGCTTCCCTCGTCCACGAGGAGCTCTGGATCGCGTCGCTCGACAGCCACGGCCGCGTGCGCGAGACGCGCATGCTCGCCCGCGGTGTCGACGACGCCCTCTATGCGGGCCGCGCGACCATCCTGCGCGCTGCGCTGGACATGGCAGCCGTCAGCTTCGTCCTGGCCCACAACCACCCGAGCGGCGATCCGACGCCGACCGGAGAGGACCATGCGATGACCCACGAGCTGCGCCACCTCTCCCATGAGCTGAACGTCCCGCTCCAGGCGCACGTCATCGTCACGCCCAGCGGTCGATACGCCGCCGTCCTGGAGTAGCCATCGCGGGTCGCAGCGCGCCAGCCTGGTCCTCCCCCGCTTCCGTCGACACCCCCGACGGCACCAGGAGGCAGGGATGGGACGGAGAAAGAGGAGGGCGTTCACGCCCGAGTTCAAGGCGGAGGCGGTACGGCTGGCGAAGGCGAGCGACCGGAGCATCGGCCAGGTGGCGAAGGACCTCGACCTGACCGAGACGGCGCTGCGCGACTGGATCAAGCGCGCGGACACCGACGCGGGCCACGGCCCGCCGGGGGCGCTGACGACGCCGGAGCGTGAGGAACTGCAGCGGCTGCGCCGCGACGTGAAGCGGCTGGAGATGGAGCGCGAGATCTTAAAAAAAGCGGCGGCCTTCTTCGCGAAGGAAAACGAGTGAGGTTCGAGTTCATCGACGCGGAGAAGGCGCACTACCCGGTGCTGGTGCTGTGCGCGGTGCTGCTGGTCTCGCGCAGCGGCTACTACGGGTGGGCCAAGCGCTCGGAGTCCGCGCGGGCCAAGTCCGACGCTCAACTGAGCGTGCAGATCAGGGCCGTGCACCACAAGAGCCGTGGCCGCTACGGCAGTCCGCGCATCCACGCGGAGCTGCGTGCTCGCGGCATGCGTGTCGGCAAGAAACGGGTCGAGCGGCTGATGCGCGCTCAGAGGCTCGCGGCTCGGAGGAAGCGGCGCTTCCGCCGCACCACCGACTCGCGGCACAACGGCCCGATCGCCCCGAATGTGATCGAGCGGCAATTCGATGCTCGAGCGCCCAACCAAGTCTGGGTGACGGACGTGACGTACATTCCCACCGGCGAGGGCTGGCTGTACTTGGCCGTGATCCTGGACCTGTTCTCGCGCCGCGTGGTCGGCTGGGCCGCGAGCGCGTTCAACGATCGCGCCCTGGCGCTCACCGCGCTCGCGTTCGCCTTGGGAACGCGGCGGCCGGCGCCTGGGCTGGTGCACCACTCGGATCGCGGCAGCCCCTACGCCAGCGACGACTACCGGCTCGTGCTCGGGGCCCACGGGCTCATCCCGAGCATGAGCCGCGCCGGCGACTGCTGGGACAACGCCGTGGCCGAGAGCTTCTTCGCGACGCTGAAGGCGGAGCTGGTCGAGCACGAGCGCTACCCGACGCGAGCGGCCGCCATCGCATCGATCGGAGACTACATCGAGAACTTCTACAACCTGAAACGACGGCACTCACGGCTCGCCTACATGAGCCCGATCGAGTTCGAATTGAAGACCTACGTGACCGCGCGCGCGGCATAGTGAGACTGTCCGCGGAACCGGGGGAGGACCAGCCTCGCCTGAGCTCCTGCTGAGGGGAGCGGGTGGCGTCTATGCGCGGGAGGAGCGCAGAGCTCGCGCCCGAGCTCGGCCAGCCCGCCGTCTGGGTCGGCGGAACGAGCTCGCCCTAGTACCGCGGGTCAGAACTCCCGCCAGGGATCTGCCGCGCGAGCGAAGAGAAATTAACGCAAAGGCGCAAAGGCGCAAAGGCGCAAAGGCGCAAAGGCGCAAAGGCGCAAAGGCGCAAAGGCGCAAAGGCGCAAAGGCGCAAAGGCGCAAAGGCGCAAAGGCGCAAAGGCGCAAAGGCGCAAAACTACAAACCTTTTTTTGCGCCTTTGCGCCTTTGCGCCTTTGCGTTGAAATCTCTCTCCGGATCCCTGGCGGGCGGAACTAGGAACGCGGGTCGCGGCGAGGCCCGCAGCGCGCGGGCGCCGCTCCGGCCACGTCAGAGCAAGGTCAGGAGGCGCCGGGCGCGGGCCTCGGCTGCCTGGATGATCGGCTCGGACTCGGCCTCGGGGATCTCGAGCTTCTTGCACAGGGCGGCGATGTACTGCTTCTCCGCCTCGTGCTGCTCGCCGTCGACGAAGGTGAGCAGCACCGCGTGCTGGAGCAGCGCGCGGCGGTCTTCGCCGCCGAGCTCGCCGAGCGGCACGTCGTCCAGGGTCCTCCGCTCGGCGGCGTAGGCGCGGATCTCCTTGGCCTGATCCTCGTTCGCCTCGAAGGCCGCGATCAGCCCCTCCACCATCTCGCGCTCGGCGTCGTGGAACTCGCCGTCCGCCCACGCCACGCTCACGAGCGACTTCACGATCGCCATGCTCTGCTCTTGCATGGCGACGAGTGTCGTCGCTCCTCCGGGGCAACGTCAATCGCGAGGGGGCGGCGTCCTCGCCTCGGCGTGCGGCACGACGTGGAGGGCGCCGCGCGCGAGCGGCTCGGCCAGCGAGGCGAAGAGCTCCGGCCGCAGCGTCCCGGCGAGCCCGGCGCAGAGCAGCGCGAGCGCGACGAGCGCGAGCCACAAGGACAGACCTCTCCGGCGCGGGGTCACCACGGGCGCAGGCGGCCTGCTGTCCTCGTCCAGCGCGAGCGGCTCGACGTCGGGCGCGGCGCGCTCGGACGGAACGGGACGGCTCGCCCCGGAGAGCGGCGAGCGCGCGCCCTGGAGGGCGAGCGCGGAGCTCGCGGAGAGGGATGCGACCGGCGGCGGCGTGAGGGTGAGGTCGAGGCCCGCGAGCGCCTTCATGCTGCGCGCTGCGCGGCGCTGCGCGCTGTGCTCCGACTGCGCCACGAAGCGCGCGACGAGCTCGTCGACCCGGGAAGCGCCAGCGCCGGCGCCGTCCGCCGGGGGGCGCGCGCTCGGGGACCGCCGCGAGGCGCTCCACACGATGGCGTCGATGGGGCCGAGGCCCGCCGGACACGGCTCCTCCGCCGGTGCCGCGTCCGCGGGCGGATCGGAGGGAGCTGCGTGCGCGGGCGGGTCGGCCGGGGCGGCGTCCGCGGGCGGGTCGGCCGGAGCGGCGTCCGCGGGCGGGTCGGCCGGAGCGGCGTCCGCGGGCGGCACGACGTCGGGCGCCGACACCGGGGCCACGGCCTCCACCGCGAGCGATGCCTCGGCTGGCAGGGCAGGAGCCGCCAGGGGCGCGGAGGCCGGCGCGGGCAGAGCGTCGTCGCTGCGCGGCGCCGGAAGCGGCCAAGGCAGCGTGTGCCGCGCCGCCGGCGTCTCTTCGACCGCCGCTCGAGGACCCACGGGCAGGCCGCCGAGGTGCTCCCGGCCGAGGTGCTCCCGATGGACGAGCGGCCAGCCGCCGTACGCCGGGGTGACCTGGAGAGCTGCTGCCTCCTCGACCTTGTAATGAATGGCGGGCGCGCGCGCGGTCTCGACCGCCTCCGGCGGGACGTCGGTCACGTCGGCGGTCGCCTCCGCCGGAGGGGCCGCCACGGCGCCCTCGGCCGCCATCATCTCGGCCCAGACGGCCGTGGCCACGGTCGGCGTCGGCTCCTGCGAGAGCGGGACGACGCCGGCAGGATCCGGCGAGAACTCGACGAGGATGGACTGGGTCGGCGTCGGCTCCCGGGGAGGCGACTCGACGACGGCGGGGGCAGGGGAGACGTCGACGAGGAACACCTCGATCCCCTCCGGGCTCGTGAGCGCCTCCCCGTACGCCGAGGCGCCGCAGACGACCGGCGAGGAGGCGACGACGGCGCGCGCCTCGGCAGGCGCAAGCGCTTCCACCGCCGGCGCGATCGGCGAGCTCGACGCGATCGGCGCCACGGGCGCGATCGACCGCACTGGCTCGATGAGCTCCGGGATCAACGGGATCTCGGCCGGCGCTCCGTCCGCCTCGACCTCCACGACCGCCTGCACGACGGTCGGCGTAGGCTCCGGAAAAGCCTCCGCTTGCGCGGCGGCGTGTGCGGGAGGCTCGACCGCGTCGGTCTGCGCGGCGGCGTGGGTGGAAGGCTCGGGCGCCCCGGCATGCTCGTCGGCGCCCGCGGCGCGCTCGGGCGACGGCTCGACGGCGGCGGTCCCAGTGACCTCGCCCGCGATCGCGGGGGAAAGCGAACGCCCCGCGGTCGCGCACGCGACCAGCCCGGGGCTGAGGGTGAGCTCCACGATCGCAGGCGCGACCGGCCCCGGGCTGAGGGTGAGCTCCACGATCGCCGGCGCCGGCGCCGGGGCCTCGGCGCGCGCCGCGGCGGCCTCGGCGCGCGCCGCGGCGGCCTCGACGCGCGCCGTCACGGCGGCCGGCTCGCGCGCCGCGACCGCGGCCTCGGCGCGCGGCGCGCGCTCCGGTCGCGCGGGCGGCGGCCGCACCCCGTCGCTCGCCCCCTGGGCCGCGGGCCTCTCCCGGACCTCCGCCCGCGCGCGCCTCAGCCGGCCGGCCTCCTTGGCGCGCAGCGTCTCGCGGGCGAGCCGCGCCAGCGCGCGCCGGGCCGCGTTGCGGTTCACCGGGATCAGCGCGGCCTCGAGCTCCCGCGCCACCGCGTCCGGGTCCTGCTCGGACGCGGGGCGCGGGCGCGCCGTCGCCGCGAGGTTCGGCATGCTCCCGGCCGACGCGGAGAGCAGCCGCGCGAGCAGATCGCGCAGCAGCCGCGCCGCCTCGGCGGGCGCCACCGGCTCGCCGCGCGAGCGCACCGTGACCGTGCCCTCGGTCGTGAGCAGCACCGCGCGATCGTCCAGCCGCAGCGGCAGCCGCGACGTCGCGTCGCCGACCGCCAGCGCGAGGTAGCCCGAGGTCTCCGGCACCAGCGACGCGCACCGCGCGTGCGCCGCCGCGAGCACCTCCTCCAGCGTGACGCAGGCGCTCACGAGAGCCCCCGCGCCGCCGCGCCGCTCGACCCGCCCGCGCGCGCCGGCCTGACCGGCACCCCCGCCGCCTCGAGGTACGCCTTCGCCTCGCCGATCGTGTACTCGCCGTCGTGGAAGATCGACGCGGCGAGCGCGGCGTCGGCGCCGCCCTCCACGAGGCCGGCGCGCAGGTGATCCAGGTTCCCCACGCCGCCCGACGCGATCACCGGGACCGGCACGGCCCGCGCGATGGCGGCCGTCAGCAGGAGGTCGTATCCGTCCCGCGTGCCGTCGCGGTCCATGCTCGTGACGAGCAGCTCGCCGGCGCCCGCGCGCGCGATCTCCTCGGCCCACGCGACCGCGTCGCGCCCCGTGTCCCGCCGGCCGCCGTGGGTCACCACCGTCCAGGCCACGCGCGAGGGATCCGGGATCCGGCGCGCGTCGATCGCCACCACGATCGCCTGCGTGCCCCACCGGTCCGCGGCGCGCCGCACGAGGTCGGGATCGTTCACGGCGGCGGTGTTGATCGCCACCTTGTCGGCCCCGGCGTGGAGGAGCGCCTCGATGTCCTGCTCGGACTTGACGCCCCCGCCGACCGTCAGCGGGGTGAACAGCACGTCCGCCGTGCGCGCCACGACGTCCAGGATGATGCCGCGCTTCTCGTGCGACGCGGTGATGTCGAGGAACGTGATCTCGTCCGCGCCCTCGGCGTCGTAGCGGCGGGCGGCCTCGACGGGATCGCCGGCGTCCCGCAGCCCCACAAAGCGGACGCCCTTCACGACGCGGCCGTCCTTGACGTCGAGGCACGGGATGATGCGCTTCGCGAGCATACGTCCGCGTTAGCGTACCTTCCGGCCGCGGGCCAACTGTTGCGCGGCGCGCCGGCGCCGGCGCCGCGGGCGCGACCTCCCGTGGTTTCGCCGTCGTTTCTGCCGCGAGGACGGCGCCGCGCGCGCGCCGGATCGCCCGGAGCCTGACCGCGCCGCGGTTCCTCGCTACCATGGCGCCCATGCACTGCCCGCACTGCGGGAAACCGATCCCCGAGGGCGCGAACGTGTGTCCGCACTGCGGCGCCGCGCTCGCGCCGCCGGGCGGAGCCGCGGGCTATCTGAAGCCCGCGGCCCGCACCATGGTCGGCGTCGCGCTCCCCGATCTGCTCCGGCAGGGGTCGTCCGCTCCGGCCGATCCGGGCGGCGCGGGCCACGGCAAGGCCGCGCTGCCGCCCGTGGCCGGCGCGTCGGGCGCCGCCTCGCGCACCATCGTCGGCATGCCCGCCGCGATCTTGGGCCAGGCGCCCGGGCGGGCGGACCCGCGCCTGTCCGGGGGCGCGCTCGCCGTGGGGACGCCGGGGGCAGCCGCGCCGCGAGCGCGCTTCGATGCAGCGGCGCCGCCGGGCGCGCCGGTGCACGCGGCCCCGGGCGCGCCGGTCTACCCGCCGCCGGGCGCGCCGGTGCACGCGGCCCCGGGCGCGCCGGTCTACCCGCCGCCGGGCGCGCCGGTGCACGCGGCCCCGGGCGCGCAGCCCCTCGATCACACGGTCCCCCTCGCCCCGGGCCTCGCGGCGCGCGGTCCGGCGCCGCCGCCGGGCGCGTCCCGCACGCTGGTCGGCGTCGCCCGTCCCGGCATCGCGCCGCTCGCGCCCGGCGCCCCGGCCGACCCCGAGCCGGATCCCGACCTCGAGGCGCGCTACCAGCCGGCCGGCGAGCTCGGCGCCACGATCGCCCCGATGCGCTTCCGCGCCCCGGAGCTGCGGAACCCCGTGCTCATGCGCCCGCACCGCCTGAAGCAGCGGCTCGCGCCGGCGCCGCCGCAGCGCCGCGCGCGCTCGTCGCGCCGGGCCGTCGTGGTCGTCGCCGCGGGCGGCGTGCTCGCGCTCGGCGCGGTCCTGTTCGCGCTGCTCTGGCCGAGCGCGCCCCCGGTGACCGCGCGCGCCCGCGCCGACGCCGGCGGCCGCGAGGTCATCGAGCTCCGGTGCGACAGCTGCCCCGACGGCACGGCGGTCTCCATCGGCGAGGGCCGCGCGACCATCGCCGGCCGCGTCGCGCAGATCCCGCTCGCGAGCCCGCTCTCCGTCGGCGAAAATCACATGAAGGTCGCCATCGACCGCCCCGGCAGCGGGCGCGATGAGACGGTCGGCGTCTCCATCCACGTCGCGTACCGGATCCGCCCCGACCTCGGCACCCTGCAAGGGGAGCGCCCCTCGATCCAGGTCGTGGTCGAGGCGAGCAAGGGCACGCAGGTGACGCTCGACGGCAAGGAGGTCGCGCTCGCGAGCGGCCGGGCCATCGAGTCGATCGACGTCACCGAGGCGGTCACCGGGCTCTCGGACGAGACGAAGACGCTGAGCCGGCAGGTGCCGTACACGGTCGCGCCGCCCGATGGCCCGCGCGAGCAGGGCGTCGTGAGCGTCGCGGTCGGCATCGTCCCGCTCGGCATCGAGGCGCCCGGCCCGAGCGTGGTCATCGACAAGGAGAGCTTCGTGCTCGCCGGGCGCACGGCCCGCGGCGCCCAGCTCTTCGCCGGCGCGCACCCGATCACGGTCCGCCCCGACGGCACCTTCGCGCACGTGATGAACGTCTCGTCCGTGGGCGCGACCCAGTTCGAGGTGCGCGCGAAGATGCAGGGCATGGCCCCGCGCATCGCGAAGATCGCGGTGCGCCGGGTCGACCGGCTCGAGACCGCCGCGAAGGAGTTCGCCGGCCGCAACCCCATCGGCTACGTCGAGCTCGCCGCGGGCGGGAAGGACGTCATCGGCAAGCCGATCGCGCTGACCGGCGAGGTCCTCGAGGCGCGCCGGCAGGGGTACTCGACGCTGATCCTGCTCTCGATGCCGCGGACGTCCGGCTGTAAGCAGGCCGGCGCGGCCGCCGCCAGCGCGGGCCCCGGCGCCGCGGCGCGCTCGCCCGAGACCTGCAAGGTCCGCCTCGTCCACGGCGCCGACAACCCCGCCCAGCGCGGGGACGTCCTCACCGCCTACGGCAGCGTCGCGCCCCCGTTCGTCGCGCCGGGCGGCGCCGAGATCCCCGAGGTGTGGGTCGAGTTCACCGTGAAGGGCGCTCGATGAGCGCCGCGCGCGCGACAGAGCGCCGGCCGCGCCGGCCGCGCCGCCTCGCGAGGGCGGGCCTCGCCGCGGCCGCGGCCCTGCTCCCCGCCGCGGCGCCGTTCGCCTTCGCCGACGCGGTGGACACGAGCCGGCCGCACACGATCGTGGTCGGCGCGCCCCGCGGCTTCGCGCCGAGCGAGCGGCTCGACGCGCGCCGCACCGGCCGCTCCGCGGCGCGGCTGCCCTTCCCCGCGCGCGAGGTGTGGCGAAAGCAGCTCCGCGGCGGCATCGACGCGGCGCCGCTCGCCGACGCCGAGGGCGATCTCGTCCTCACGCTGACCGTCCCCGAGGTCGTCAAGCTCGGCGCCGACGGCCGGGAGCGCTGGCGCGTGCGCATCGGCGACAGCGCGCCGCTCGCGCCCGCCGCGATCACGAGCGACGGCACCATCGCGCTGATCACCTCGTCCGGCCTCGCCGTCGGGCTCACGCCGGCGGGGGGCGTGCGCTTCGCCGTCCCCCTCGGCCTCCGCGGGCGCGACGCCGACGTGACGCCGCTCGCGCTCGACGACGGCGGGCTCGTCGCGGCCGCGGGGCGCTCCCTCGTCGAGCTCGCCGCGGACGGCGGCGTGCGCGCCCGCGCCGAGCTCCCGGATCGCGCGACCGGCGCCCTGCTCGCGGGCCCCGACGGCACGCTCGTCACCACCGAGTCGGGCGCGGTGCTGACCTGGCGTCCGCCCAGCGCGCCGAGGCGGCTCGGCTCCCTCGGCGGCCTGCCCCGGCGCGGCGCCGCGCTGGCCGACGCCCGCACCCTGCTCGCGGTCGTCGACGGCCGCCGCCTTGTCGCGCTGGATCTGCCGACCGGGACCACCGGCGTCCGCGCCGGCGGCGCCGCCTTCGGCGCGCTCGACGGGCCGCCCGCCGTCGGCGCCCGCGGCGTGGCCGTGGTCCTCTCGACCGCCGGCCTGCTCGTCGGGGTCGACCCCTCGGGCAACGAGGCGCTCCGGGTCGCCATCGACCGGCCGCTCGCGGCCCCGCCCGCCGACGGTGGCCTCTCCGGCTTCTTCGGGCCGGTGGACGCGAAGCCGAGCCCGCCGGTCGTCATCGACCGCGCGGGCCGCGTCGGCTTCGTGCGGGCGAGCGGCCGCGCCGGCGTGGTCGAGGCGGACGGCAACGTCTCGATCGCCGCGGAGCGCGTCTGCGCGGCTCCGGTCGCCGTCGTCCCCGCGGGCGAGGAGCGGATGGCGATCGCCTGCCGCGACGGCACCGTGGTGATGCTGGCGCGCTGAGCCGCGCCGCGCGGCCGTGGCGCGCTCGACGACCGGCCTGCCGCGCTGCCGCGCGAGGGCTGCGGCCGGCGCGCCAGCGCGGCGCGCCGGGGCCGCCGTGGGTCAGCTGCCTTCGCTCGCCGTGGCCGGGCTCCACTTCTTCCAGGTGCCCTCTTCTTCCTTGTACAGCTCCGACCCGCCCGTCGTCTTGAACCGCACGATCGTGATCTGGCCGTCGAGCGTCGCCTTGTCGGCCTCCTCGTACAGGGGCTTCGCGAGCGCGTCTGCGGGGAGCATGTGCATGCTCACGACGAACTCGTCGGCGTTCGCCTCGGCGATGCAGAACCCGTTGCTGCTGGCGTTGCTGAAGGCGAGGTAAGGATTGACCGTGTCGACGAGGTACGTGTCGATACCGACGGCGATGCTCTCCGCGCCCATGGCGTGCTTCAGCAGCGGATGGCTGGCCATCTGCCTCTGCAGCCGCGATTGGTACGTGTCCGACGAGAGCGCCGCGCCGACGAACTCCACGATCTTCGCCGGCTCGGCGTCGATGCGGTCCACCGCCGGCGTCCCTGCGAGGAAGGCGCCGAGATCGCCGGTGATCGCCACCACGTTGCCGGCCGTCGCGATCTCGCTGAGCAGCGCGTTCCGCTGCTCACGGAAGCCGTCCCAGCCGTCGCAGCTCAGGTAGAAGCGCCGCTTGAGCGGGTCGTCCGTCGCGAAGGACGGCGTGAGATCGATGGCGAGCTGCGAGAGGCAGCATTCGTTGCCCCACACCTTCCACGTGCTCTTGGACTCCTTGATCGTGTCCTTGAACCAGGCCAGCTGCGCCTCCCCCATGACCCTGGCGTCGGGGCTCCCCTCCGTGGACGCATACGCGAACCGCGAGGCCGCATCGAAGGTCTCCTTGACCACGAAGTAACGCGACCCGAACGCGCTATAAAAATCGGGCTTCTCGAGCGTGAAGTCGACGTACTTCCCGAGATCGACGTAGGCGATCCCGCGGTCCCAGAAGATGTAAGCCGCTTTGTCGAGGACGGTCAGCTGCTCTTCTGCTGCCCGCTTCTCGTTCAGCTTCTCCACGATCGCGTTGACGAAGGGGACGCTGACGGTGTGGGTCCCCTCGTCCTGCGCGAACCCGAGGCTCGGATCGAAGCCGAGCACGGGCGCGGCCTCCTTCAGTACGTTCGCGTAGTAGCCGTCCTCGTAATCATCGATGTCGTCGAAGTAGTTGCTCCCTTGGTCGGGCACGTTTCCGATCCCGAGATCCCCCTGCCTCGCGAAGACCTTCCCCGGGAAGCCGTCCTCCGGGATCAGGTGATCCGCGCGGTAGGTGCGGAGATCCGTCATCACGAGGTGGACGTGCTTCCCGAAGGTGAAGTCCCGGTAGATGGTGATGTCCTGGGGGTACTCGGCCGTCCTGTCGTAGCTGAAGTCGTCGCCCGCCGGGTAATCGACCGGCATGTACTCGAACCACGCCTGGTTTGCCGCCTTGCGCCGATCCACGTCCGTCTCCGGCTGCCGGCCGTTGAAATAGGTCGCGGTCGCGCCGTAGCACTCGCTGGAGAACTCGTGATCGCCCCAGATGGCGATCATGGGAAACAGCTCGTGCACCCGCTGGAGCGCCCGATCCGACCGGTACGTCTTGTAGAGCTCCCGATAGTTGCTCAGCGACCGGGCGGCGTGGTACGGGGCGCCCTCTGCCGGCTCGAAGGCGATCGCGCCTTTCACGTCGGAGAAGGTGACCTTGCGCTCCTCCGAAGGGGTCTGGATGCTCGGATCGCCGGTCGTCTCGTAGATGTAGTCCCCGAGGTGGACGACGAAGTCGAGCTGCTCTCTCGCCAGGGCCGCGTAGGCGTTGTAGTAGCGACCGACATAGTCCTGACACGACACGAAGGCGAAGCGCACCGGCACGTCCGCGTCGGGCGTCGGCGCCGTCCGCGTCCGCCCGATACGCGAGCTGACACAGCCGTCGGCCGTCGTGTAGAAGAAGCGGTAATAGTACGTCGTCCCGGGGCTCAGGCCGCTCACCTTGATCTTGACGCAGTGGTCGAACTCCGCCCGGGCGATCACGGGGAGCCGCGTGCTGGTCGACCCAACGGTGGCCGCGCTGCCGGACGTCGGCGTGAGCGTCACGAGCTGCGTGAACGCCTCGTCGAGCGCGATGACGAGCGCCAGGCTGACGTCCGCCGTCTGCTGGCTGTCGGCGAGCCGGGTCCACAGCACGACGCTGTCGGGCCTCGGGTCTCCGGAGGCCACCGACTGGGGAAAGTAGGCGTCGTTCTCGTGCGCGTCGCACGCGCCGGCCACCCCCTCGTCCTCGGAGCAGGCCGTGGGCACGACCACCGAGCCGGCAGTTACCAGGGTGGCGCGAAGAAAGTCTCGGCGTCGCATCATCGATTGAAGCCCTCCGACGACGGATACACCCCGGGCGCTGCGCGCGCAACGGCGGCGCCGGGCCCGCCCTCGCGCCCGAGCGCCCCTCGGGCTCGCTCGGGCGCCGCGGCCGCGCATGGCGTCTCGCCGCGACGGCGCGAGCGCGACTTGACGTGCCGAGTCAGGCGGCCTCTCGTGTGCGTCCCACCTGTCGCGCCACCCACCCATCACCCATCACCCGCCACGTGCACGCCATGTTCCAGACCAGCCTCTCCCCTGATGCGCTGCGCGGCGCCCTCGCGCGCCTCCGCAGCGGCCACCCTGGGCTCGACCGCGCCGGCGCGCGTCAGCCGGTCCATACCGTCTACGGCGGCGCTCACCTGTTCAAGGCCGATACGGCCCGCAAGCTCGGGGCCGTGGCGCTCCGCGCCGTCGAGGAGCACGCGCCCGACTTCGCCGCCTTCGCGCGGGCGCTCGGCCTGCCCGGGGCCGACGGGCTCCCGGAGGACCGCGCCGGGGCGCTCGCGCTCTCGGCCGCCATCGAGGCCGGCGGCGGCGCGGCGGCGGGCGCCTCCGGCCCGGCGCGGCTCGCGCACGCGGTGCACGCGCGCGTGCTCGACAAGCTCCGCCGCGAGCCCGTGGAAGATCTGCGCATCGACTTCGAGGACGGCTACGGCGTGCGCCCCGGGCACGAGGAGGACGCGCACGCCGCCGCCGCCGGCCGCGAGGTCGCCCTCGGCATGGCCGCGGGCGGCCTGCCGCCGTTCCTCGGGATCCGGATCAAATCGCTCGGCGACGGGTGCGCCGAGCGGGCCCTGAGGACGCTCGATCTCTTCCTCTCCTCGCTCGTCGCCGCTTCGGGCGGCGCGCTCCCGCCCGGCTTCGTGGTGACCTTGCCGAAGGTGGTCGCGCCCGAGCAGGTCTCCGCGCTGGCGGACGCCCTCGACGCGCTCGAGGCCGCGCTGAGGGTGCCCGTCGGCTCGATCCGGATCGAGCTGATGGTCGAGACGCCGGCCTCGATCATCGGCCCGCGGGGCGAGATCGCGTTGCCCGGGATGGTCGAGGCGGCCCGCGGGCGGTGCGTCGCGGCGCACTTCGGCGCTTACGACTACACGGCGAGCTGCGAGATCACGGCCGCCCACCAGCACCTCGCGCACCCGGCGTGCGACTTCGCGCGGCACGTGATGCAGGTCGCGCTGGCCGGCTCGGGGGTCTGGCTCTCCGACGGCGCGAGCAACATCCTGCCGGTCGCGCCGCACCGCGCGCGGCCCGGCGGGGCGCCGCTCTCGCCGCAGCAGGTGGAGGACAACCGCCGCGCGGTCGTCGGCGCCTGGCGGCTGAAGTACGAGCACGTCCGTCGCGCGCTCGCGAGCGGCTACTACCAGGGCTGGGATCTGCATCCGGCGGAGCTCCCGGTGCGCTACGCGGCCACCTACGCGTTTTTCCTGGAGGGCGTCGAGGCGACGGCCGCCCGGCTGCGGAGCTTCATCGAGCGGGCCGCCCAGGCGACCGTCGCCGGGACGGTGTTCGACGACGCCGCGACGGGGCAGGGGCTGCTGCGCTTCTTCCTGCGCGCGGTCAGCGCGGGCGCGATGACGGAGGGCGAGGCGGCGGAGCGGACCGGCCTCACGCCGGACGAGCTCAGGGAGCGCTCGTTCCCTGCCATCGTGGCGCGCCGGAGCGCGTGATATGGGAGGCTCGGAACGGACGGCATCGCGCTCGGGCCCGAGCCCCGAGCCCGAGCGCGGGCCCGAGCGCGAGGAGGATCGATGAGCGCGATCACGACGCACGTGCTGGACACGTCGCGGGGCCGCCCGGCGAGCGGCGTGCTGGTGGTGCTGGAGGTCGGCGACGGCGGCGGCTACCGGGAGGTCGGCCGGGGCGCGACCGACGACGACGGCCGGCAGCGGGGCCTGCTCCCGCCCGGCGAGCGCCCGGTCGAGGGCACCTATCGGCTCACCTTCCACACCGGGGCTTATTACGCGGCGCTCGGGTCCGAGAGCTTCTACCCCACGGTCTCGGTGCTCTTCGAGATCCGGGACCCGGCGCAGCACCATCACGTCCCGCTGCTGCTCAGCCCTTACGGCTACACCACGTACCGCGGCAGCTGAGCGCGCGCCCGGCGACGCGGGCGAGAACGAGGCCGAGCCGATCCGCTGCGTGAGCTGGCTCGTTGCGTTCGCGCCCTGCGCCTGAGGCGGCGGGCGGCTCCCGATGGAGGGAGTGGAACGATGCGTCGGCCGGTGGGAGCGGGCAGCGAGGCGGCTGTAGCGCCGGGCGCGCTGCCCGAGGCGGCGCTGGCCAGCGCCGTGCGCGCCGTCAGGGGGAGATGAGATAGATGATCGTGAAGGCCACGGTGAGCGTCGCGGCCGCGAGCGCGATGAGCTTGGGCATGGTCCAGTCGTCTTCGATCTTCGGGTTCTCTGTGCTCATCGGGTGCCTCCGCCGTGCTCTCCGCGCGCGTCGCGCGCGCCCGTCTCCTGGCAGAACGCGGGCTCGCCGTCAACCCTGACCCCCCGGCCGCGGCGGACCGGGCGCCCTCAGGCGGGCGCCTCCGCCGCCGCTTCGCCGGCGCCCTGTCCGCCCGCGTGCAGCATGGCCAGCCGCACCACCTCGGGCAGCAGATCGGCGAGCAGGTCGCGCAGCGACGCCCGGTCGAGCTCGTGGCGCTCGATCCAGTCGAGGCTCGTCGCCTCCACGAACCCGATCCACCCGCGGAGCGCCACCCGGAGCGCCGGAGGCCGCTCGGCCACCGGCGCATCGGCGAGCAGCTTGTCGAGGAACCGGCTGCGCGTCTCCTCGATGATCGCCAGCACCTCGGCGTCCGAGCCGATGCCGCCCCGGAAGACGGCCGCGTAAGAGATCCCCTGTCGCTCGACGTAGGCCAGATAGGCGTCCAGCCCGGTGCGCAGCCGCTCCGGCACCGGCACGTCGTCGACGTCCAGCGACCGCTCGACGAGCTCGCGCGCCGCTTCACGCAGGACGGCGATGTAGAAATCGCGCTTGGTTGGAAAATAATGGTAGAGAAGCCCTTTCGAGATGCCTGCGGCCTGCGCCACCTCGTCGATGGACACGTCGTCGTAGGCTCGCTGGCTGAAGAGCTCGAGCCCCAGCGCGAGCAGCTGCGCGCGGCGTGCGTCGAGGTCGAGCCGCTGCCGGGGCGGCTTGCCCTCGCCGCGCCTGGGCGTCGCGGCGCGGGACGGCTTCCGGGTCGAGATCATGAGTGGCGGACACTCTACGCTTCCGTCGATCCGGGTTCAATCGCGGCAGAAGCGGCGACTTGGGTCCATGCATTGGGCCGCTCCTGTCCGCTTTCGTCCTCGACTCAGCGCGCCGGGCGCGACCGATGGAAGGGCCGTGTCCATCGCAGCCCTCCTCGCCTGCGCCGCCGTGCTGCGGCGCGCGGGCCGGCGTCGTCTTTGCTCTTCGTGGCGCCCTCGCGTGGCGCATCCCCGGGATGTGCAGGAGGGAGACATGCCGCATCTCACGATGTCCGCTCTGGGCGCCGTCCTCTTGGCGGCGGCGCCTGCGCGCGCGGCGTTGCCGGAGCGCCCGCTCCGGCCGCTCACGGCCGCGCTGACCGGGCAGGACGAGGCGCCCGGTCGCGGCGATCGGCGGGGGAGCGGCACGGCCCGCCTCACGCTCGATCTCGTCCTCGGCGAGGTCTGCTTCGACCTCACGGTCTCCGGGATCGCGCCCGCGATCGCGGCGCGCGTCCACGAGGGCTCTTCCGGCCATGCGGGCCGCGTCGTCCTCACGCTGATGCCGCCGATGGGCGGCAGCTCCACGGGCTGCGTCGGCGCGTCCCCCGACGACCTGAGCGCGCTGCTCGCCGCGCCGGAGCGGTATTACGTCGACGTCCGCACCGCCGATTTCCCCGACGGCGCCTTGCGAGGCCAGCTATCGCGCTGAACGATCGACATCCCGACAACCGGCGTCCCGGACAGGGGTCGTGCCGCCGCCAAAGCCCTCTGGCGCTCCACCCTCCTCGGCGGCCGTGCCCCGGGATCTACGCGCCCCACAGCAGCTTCTTCAGCCGTATCCCCGTGATCTTCCGCTGCTCCTCGGCGGCGATCTGCAGCTCCTCTTCCGGCGTGTGCTCGATCCGCTCGCGCAGCATCTCCAGCATCTCGTCCGCGCTCTTCCCGGTCGCGCAGACGATATAGATGAACCCGAACTTCTCGTCGTAAGCCCGGTTGTAACGCGCGAGCGCCTCCCGCGTCTCCTCGGCCGCCGCGCTCATCCCCGCCTGCTCCTGGCTCGAGAACCGCCTCGCCGTCGCGCTCGCCTCCGCGGCCTCGGCCTGCGGCCTGGTCTCTCCGATGCGGGGGTGCGCGCGGAACGCCTCGAGCCAGTCCTCCGGGCCGAGCCGCGCGAACACCTGCGACGCCGCCGCGTGGAGCTCCTCCTCGCCGCGGAACGGCCGCGCCGCCGCCATCTGCGACGCCCACGAGGACGCCCCGCACGCCACGCGGAGCTCCGCCTCCGCCTCCCGGTCGGTGAGCGCGTTGAGCCAGCGGAGCCGCTGCTCCGCCGCCCCGCTCCGGGTCGCCTTGCCGAAGATGCGGAGCCGGCTCACCCCGCCGTCGGGATAGATGTTCAGCCGCACGTGCGTGAACGGCCCCGCCGCGCGGAGCTCCTCCTCGAAGAGGTGCCGCGTGTGCGCCTGGAGCTTCGTCTGCGGGACGATCTCCCGGAAATCGCCCGCGCCGGCGAGCTCCGAAAGCGGGCGCCCCGCCGCGTCGATCCCCTCGATCATGCAGCTGTCGGGGTAATTGCCCTTGAAATGGTTCGTGTCGACCTCGATCCGGTGGATCTCGCCCTGGGCCGCGAGCGCGACGAGCGCCCAGTCGTACCCGGGCCCCCTCCGGCGGCGCGTCTCCCAGCCCTCTCCCATGTTCGCCGCCCGGCCGGGCATGATGAGGTTGTGGCGCACCCCGAAGAACATGTCGCTGCACGAGAGCACGCGGGCGCCGTTCTCCGCGGCCGCGAGATCGAGCTCCGCGCCCGCGCGGTCGAGCCGGCGCCAGTCGGGGACGGCATCGCCGTGCACCCGGAGCCGCGCCACCCCGCCGTCCGGATAGATGTTCAGGCGGAGGTGCGTGAACCGGAAAGAGCAGCTCACCGCGAACGCGTTCTGCGCGTCGCCCGCGAGCGGCGAGCGCGGCAGGATCTCGACCCAGTGGGTCCGCGGATTGAGCAGCTCCTCCACCCGCGCGTCGGGCCGCGCCGCGCACGCCTCGATCGAGCAGTGCTCGGGGTAGTTGCCCCGGAAGAACGCCGTGTCGACGACGACCCCGCGGATGATCCCGGGCAACCCCAGCCGGACGAGGCACCAGTCGAACCCGGGAGTCCGGCGCCGGCGCGTCTCCCAGCCATCCATCCACTTGCCGCGATCGGTGTACTCGTGCTCGAGGAACACCGGCTTCGTCGCCTTGAGCAGGTTCTCCTTCGGCGCGAAGAACTCGTCGTTCGCCGAGATCACCGCGCCGCCCAGGCGCTCCGAGGCGAGATCGAGCGCCTCCGCGAACGCCGGCCCCGTCACCCCTCTCGCTTCAGCCATCGCCCCCTCGCCTCTCCGGAGAAGCTCCCGCGGTCGAACACCTTCTCGCCGCGGAGGTAGGTGGCCTGGACGACCCCGTGGAGCTCCTCCCCCGCGTACGGCGTCACCTTGTGCCGGTGCTGGATGAGCGGCGGCTCGACCCGGAAGCTCGCCTCCGGATCCCAGATCACGAGATCCGCGTCGAACCCGCGCCGGATCTCCCCCTTCCGGCGCAGCCCGGCGAGCCGCGCCGGCCCCCGGCACAGCCAGTCCGCGAGCCGCTCGAGCGGGACGCCCCGCGTTCGGGCGTCGGTCCACACGATCGACAGCCCGAGCTGCAGGCTCGAGATCCCGCCCCAGGCCGCGTCGAAGTCGCCGGCCTCGAGCCGCTTGAGCTCGGGCGTGCACGGGGAGTGGTCGGAGACCACGAGATCGATGAGCCCGCCCTGCAGCGCGGCCCAGAGCTCCTCGCGGTTCTCCCGCTCCCGGATCGGCGGAGCGCACTTGAAGGGCGTCGCGCCGTCCGGGATCTCCTCGGCGGCGAAGTGCAGGTAGTGCGGCGTCGTCTCGGCGGACAGCGCGGCGCCGCCGTCGCGCGCCCGCCGCAGGATGCCGAGCGCCGTCGCCGACGAGAGGTGGACCACGTGCGCCGCCGCGCCGGTCGCCTGGCAGAGCGACGCGAGCAGGGCGATCGCGTCGTCCTCGGCCTCGCGCGGCCGCGAGCGCAGGTAGGCGGCGTACGTCCGCGGATCCAGGCCGGCGATCGCCGCGCGCGCCGCGTCGATGGGGCCGGGGAGCTCGGCGTGGACGAGCAGCGGCGCCCCCGTGCCCGCGAGCACCTCGAGCGCCGCCCGCAGATCCGCCTCGGCGACGTGGCCGAACTCCGCGACGCCGGAGTCGACCATGAAGCACTTGAAGCCGAGCGCGCCGGCCTCGAGCAGCGGAATCAGCTCTCCCGCGTTGCCCGGGACGGCGCCGCCCCAGAAGCCCACGTCGACGAGGCAGCGGCCCTCGGCCGCGCGCGCCTTTTCCTCGAGGTGCGCGACCGTGGTCGTCGGCGGGATGCTGTTGAGGGGCATGTCGACGAGCGAGGTCACGCCGCCGGCGGCCGCGGCGCGCGTCGCCGTCTCGAACCCTTCCCACTCGGTGCGTCCGGGCTCGTTGATGTGCACGTGCGCGTCGACCAGCCCGGGCATCACCACCGCGCCTCGTGCGTCCACGACGGGGCAGCCCTCCGGCACCTCGTCGTGCCCGGCGACGGCGGCGATCGTGCCGCCCTGGATGTGAACCGAGGCCGGCCGCACCGCGCCCCCGGTGACCACCCGCAACCCGCGAACGATGAGGTCCGGCGTCATCAGGGGCGCCAGGATACCACGGCGCCGAGCGGGCCGCCGGGGCGGCGCTCCGTCGCGGATCGAGCGCTCGCGGTCCGTGGCGGTTCGAGCGCACGCGCTCCGTCGCGGCTTGAGCTCTCGCGGTCCTGCTCCTACGCTGCCCGGCGTGAGCGCCGACGGCCGAGCTGCGCCGCAACAGGGCGGCGCACCGGGGCGCAGCCCCGTCCCCTGGGAGCCGCTCTTCTACGAGAAGAGCCGCCTCTACTGGCCCATCCGTCCGCGGGCCGAGGTGTTCTCCGGGTGCGTCGACTGGCCGCCGGTCGAGGAGTATGGCCGCGCGCTCGGCGAGGGCTTCCCCGTCCGCTTCGTGGAGCAGCCGCCGAGGCCGCGGCGCCGCGGGCGGCGCGGCCCGGTCGACCCCTCGTCGCTCTACGACGCGCGCATCCACGTCGAGGGCTGCGTGCCCACGCGCCCGAGGAACTGGCACGACTTCCTCAACATGCTCGTGTGGGCCGCGTTCCCGCGCGCGAAGGCGGAGCTCCACGCGCGCCAGCACCGGGCCATCGCCGCGCGCCTCGACCCGTCCGCCGCGGCGCTCCCGCCAGCGCGCACGCGCGAGCTGGACGGGCTCGCGCTCCTCGACGAGGGCGGGCTCTTGCTGCTCCACGACGCGCGCCGGGCGCCCCTGCTCGAAGACGCCGCCGATCTCGGGCGCTGCGCCGGCGAGGCGCGGGGCGCCGTTCAGCGGGGCGAGGCCGCGGCGCTCGTCTTCGGCCACGCGCTTTACGAGAGCCTCCTCCGGCCCGGTCCGACGGTCCACGCGCTGGTGCACCTCATCCCGTGCGAGGGCCCGCTGCCCGCCGCGCCGGGCGCGCTCGTCGCGCTGGCCGACGCGGGCCTCTGCGACGCGCTGCGATCGCCCGGCACTTTCGCGCACCCCGAGCGCAGCGCGCGGCTCCCGGTCGACGAGCGCGTCCTGTGCGCGTGAGCGGCGCTCCTGATTCCACCGCCCGACGAAACAAGGAGACGAAACGATGAGCACCCCCGAGCTTCACCTGTACATCGGCAGCAAGAACCTCTCGTCCTGGTCGCTCAGGCCGTGGCTCGCGATGTCCCACGCGGGCGTCCCGTTCGAGGAGCACGTCATCCCGTACGAGCTCCCCGACTGGGTCGATCGGGTGGCGCAGCATTCGCCGACGCGCAAGGTGCCCGCCCTGCGCCACGGCGAGCTCGTCGTGTGGGAGTCGCTCGCCATCTGCGAGTACGTGGCCGAAGCGTTTCCCGGCGCGCGGCTGTGGCCCGAGGGGCGCGAGGCCCGCGCGATCGCGCGCGCGGTCAGCAGCGAGATGCACGCCGGCTTCGCCGACCTGCGCCGGGAGCTGCCGATGGACGTCGCGCGGCGGTACCCGCGGCGCGCGATCTCGGACGGCGCCGCCCGCGACGTCGCGCGCGTCCTCGAGATCTTCCGCGACTGCCGCTCTCGGTTCGGCCAGGGCGGACCGTTCCTGTTCGGCGCCTTCTCGATCGCCGACGCGATGTTCGCGCCCGTGGTGACGCGCCTGCTCTCATACGACGTCGAGATCGATGAGGTCGCGCGGGCCTATGCGGGCACCATCACGTCGCTCCCGGCGATGGCGCGCTGGTCCGCGGCGGCCGCGGAGGAGGTCGAGAGAAACCCGCACCTCACGGCGCCGGCGGGCAGCTCGTACGCCAAGGCGGCCGGCGGCGCGGCGGCGCCGTGAGCGTGCGCGAGGCTTGCGGCGGCGGGCGGCTCGCCTGGAAGATGGCGACCCATGACAGCGATCCGACTCTACGATCTCCAGGTGCGCGACGACCGCCGGCCGAGCCCCTTCTGCTGGCGGATCAAGTACGCGCTGGCGCACAAGGGCCTCTCGTACGAGGCCGTGCCCGTCGGGCTCACGGACATCCCCGCGATCGCGGGCGGCGCGCACAAGACGGTGCCGATCGTCGAGGAGGGCGGCAAGACCTTCTGCGACTCCTGGGTGATCGCGGATCACCTCGACGAGGCCTATCCCGACAGGCCGCGTCTCTTCGGCTCGCCGACCGAGCGCGAGCTCTGCCGCTTCGTCGAGCTCAGCCTGTTCATGAGCGCCGGCAGGGCGCTCCTCAAGAGCTACGTGAAGGACATCCACGACCACCTGCTCGACAAGGATCGCGCCTATTTCCGGCAGAGTCGGGAGAAGCTGTTCGGCTGTACGCTGGAGGAGCTGGCCGGCGCGCGCGCGGAGCACATCGACTCGGCGCGCGCGGGCTTCGATTCGGTCCGGCTGACGCTCAAGGGCGGCGCGCCGTTCCTCTCGGGGGCGCACCCCGGCTACGCGGACTACATCGTGGCGGGCTTCCTGCTCTGGATAGCGTCGATCGGCACGGCCCCGCTCCTCAAGAGCGACGACCCGCTGCTCCCGTGGCTCGACCGCGTCCAGGGCCTCTATGGCGGCCTCGGGCGGAGCGTGCCGGCGGGCGCGCTCGCCGCCTGAGCGGCTGCTCCGTGCACGGCGCGGCCGCTTTCTGCGGAGGGCTGGCGCGCATCGCGCCCGGCGCCTACTCCGCCGTGGCGACGCGGTAGTCGAGCACGGGCAACGGCGAGCGGAGGCGCTCCGTGAAGGTGAGCTGTTCCTGGCGAGCTGCCGCGACGCCGGGCGGCCAGACGGCGAGCACACGAAATCGCGCCCCTGCTGGGCAACCGGCCCGCCCGGAGCCGTCGCGCAGCCGAGGGCCCCCGCGCAGACCGCGAGCAGGGCGCAACCCCGCACCTTGCGCCAGGCGACGACGGCGGCCGGGGACGCGCTGCAGAGCTCGGGGGATACCGCGGGGAGGAGCGGCCCGCCGGCTCCAGGTACGGGAGACCTGGCGGGGTACGCTCGCACGGCGTGGGCGCGCGCTGCCGGATGCATGAGCATGCCGGAGGCTGCCTGATCCTCGACGTCGCGGCGCTCGACGCGCCTCGGCACAGGTCACCTCGCGCTGCCGTTCAGCCGTGCTTCGATCTGCAAAGGAGCGTCTGATGGCGGGGTACGCTCCCGAGCAGCTCGCTCGATCCTGTCGCGGCGATGATCTGGTGGTCCTCCCCGAGGCCCGCGAGCGCATGGAGCAGCCGGCTCTGCTCGCTCGGGTGGATATGCGCCTCCGGCGCGTCGATCAGGACGAGCGCGCGGCGCAGCCCGAGGAACACGTGGACCAGGGCGAACAGGACAGCCTGCTGCTCGCCGTGCGACAGGCTGTACAGCTCGACCCGCGCGCCGTTGTCCCGCTCGAACCATAGCGCCGCTGCGCCGCCCCGCGGCTCGACGCCGGACAGGCGCAGCCATGGGCACAGCGCCGCGACAGCGGCCTTGTAGGGCGCGAGCGAGTCGCGCTGATCGCCGCGGAGCAGGATCCCGCTCTCCTTGACGTGTGCCATGGCCTGAAGGCCGTCCTCGACGGCGAGCTGCATCAGGACCTGCTCCAGGCCGGCATACTTGTCCGGCCGACGGGTGAGCCGCAGGCGGCCGCCGTCCGCTTCGCCGGGCGGGGCGAGCCCCACCCGCGGCACGAGCCGCCGATCACATGGAAAGTATTCGGCTTTCCAGGCTGCGGGGTCGCGGGTGTACGCGCTGAACAGCGCCTCCAGCGCCGGCTCCGGGGCGCGCACCTCGCCGCCGCCGAGCTCGAGCGCCGCCGTGAAGGTGGGCTCGGACAATCCCGCCTTCGCCATCTCTTCTGGGCTCAAGAGCCACCGCCCCCGGACCTGCCCCGACCGCTTCCCGGACCGGAGCAGGCGCGACGGCTCGGGCAGGACATGATAGCTCCCGACGCTCTCCTTCAGCGCGATGATCGCTTCGAGCAGCGATGTCTTGCCCGAGGAGGGGCCGCCCCCGACGAGCACGAGCGGCAGCGGCGCGCCCGTGGTCGGGTGCGTGAACGCGTACCGGCCGTCCGGGAGCCCCAGGAAATTCTCGACCTCAAGATCCAGTAGCTTCATAGGCGCTCAGGAGTTCAGCTTGATGGGCGTGCCCTTGACGTCCACGATCGCGCCGTTGATCTCGATCGTCCCGCCGCTCGTGATCTTGATTCCGCCGCTCGAGATCTCGATCTTCGACCCGCCCGCGTCGAGCACGATGTCCCCGGAGAAGACCACGAAGCGCGGCGTCACCACCTGCATGACGGATTTGGCGTCGATCCAGAAGCCATGGGTGTCGACGAAGTGGTTGAGGCTGCCGTCGCGCCGGATGTTGACGGCGACGCTCTCGATGTCGGTCCGCGATTTCATGTCGATGGACCTCGCCGTCAGCCGGTAGGGCCCCGTGGAGATGCTGGTGCTGCCCGCGCCGATCGACTGGGCCCCGGAGACGGTCGTCGACGAGTTGCCGCTGACCCGGCTCGTCTGGTTGTTCCCGACGAGCGTGACGGCGTCGCGGCCCGTCTCCGACTTGAAATCGAGCTGCGCGTGCAGCTCGAGCCGCTCGGCCCCCGCCTTGTCGTCGAGGAGGATCTGGTTGAAGCCCCCGCCGCCCGGCGACGATTTCGAGCGCCACACCGAGATGGTCCTCTCCGCGGGGGAGCTGAACGGCCGCACGTTCACCGCGTTGTGGACGCGACCGACGACGATCGGCTGATCGGGGTCGCCGTCGAGGAAGTCGACGACCACCTCGTCGCCCACGCGCGGCAGGCAGATGAAGCCATAATCCATGCCGGCCCACGCCTGCGAGACGCGGACGTAGCGCGAGGTGTTTGCGCGGAGGCCGCGCCGGTCCCAGCGAAACTCGATCTTGACCTGGCCGAGCGCGTCGGCGTCGATCTCGTCGCCGGCGTGGGTCGGCACGACGAACGCCGTCTGCGTGCCGATGATGCGCGGCCGCGGCAGGCGCCGCGGCCGGAAGGGCACGGCGGCGTCGATGCACTCCATGTGATGGCTCGCGCCGCGCTCCTGCCCGACGACGACCGTGCGGGTCACGAGCAGCGGGACGTTCACGTCGGCGCGCGCGTGCCCCGCGAGGCGTACCCGGGTGCCCGGCGCGATCGCCACGTTGGCCGTGATCTCGAGCCTTCGCCCCGGCACGCGCGTCGCCTCGAGCAGCCGCTGAGCGCGGGCCTTCGCCTGCTCCTCGTCCTGCGCCTCGCCGACCTCGAACGTGTACGCCTCGAGCTCGTTCTCCTCGACGAAGAGCTCGGCCCCCTCGGCCGAGGAGCGCGCCTGGATGGTGAACGACGGGTTCAGGTGATCATAGTCGCGCACGGCGACAGCCGAGGTCTTGATCTTGGCCGTCACCACGACCGCGCTCACGGACGGCACGGGCGGCTCGTTGCCGAGCGCGGGCTCGACATAGGGGATCGGCGCGTCGCGCTTGGGCGTCAGGCTGTCGGTCTGATCGACGAGCACCCACTGGCTGCCGGCGGTGTGATCGAAGCAGGTCGCGATCCCCTCGTCCGCCAGGAGGCGAAAGATGAAGTCGTGATCGCTCTCCCCGTACTGGGCGCAATAGGAGCGCTTGCGGTAGCTCCCCCCGAGCCGCTTGATCGGGGCCGGGACGCGGCCGCCGTAGTCGGCGAGCACGTCGTCCACGATCTCCACCGCGGTCCGGTCCTGGAAGATCCGGTGATTGGTCCTGCGCGTGGTCAGCCAGAGCGGGGGAACGATGTAGAGGAAATAGCGGGAGACGCCGCTCGTCTCCGTGGAGACCACCTTGACCTCGCGCAGGATCCCGGTCACGCGCGGCAGCTGGATCCCCGGGCCGAGATCGAGCGCGATCCGCCGGCCGACGAGGGACGCCATCTCGAGGGCCGCGTCCGTCGACTCGACCAGGAGATCCAGGCTGAACAGCCGGCTCATGTCGTCGCGGAGCTCGTACGACAGGAGGTGAAAACCGGGGTCCGGAGCATCAAGGAACGACAGCGTGACAGCCATAAGCCTCGTTGAGGTTCGTCGCACGACCCGAGGAGCGCGCTGTCAGGTCACAGCACCGGCTTGAGCGCGATGGGGGGAGTGACGGTGAGGTTGCCGCTGAAAACGCCCTTGTCCGTGGCGAGGACCGGCGCAGGGCCCAGCGAGCCCACGGCGTCGCCGGCGTTCACCTCCCCGTCACCGTTGCTATCGTACCAGCCTGTCAAGTTGACGTAAACGCTCCGCTTGCGAAACTTGAGCTCGACGTCGAAGCCCGAGGCGGCGGGCGTGACCTCCACCTCGGCGAGGAGCCGCTGCTCCGGCGGCTCGATCCCAGGCGGAGGCGCGGCGAGCGGGCCTGCGGCGGTGGATGCCGCGAAGGTGACGTGCAACTTTTGCCGATCCGGGCTGCCGACCGATGCCGGCAGATCCAGCCGCGAGCGGACGCGGGCGAGGGGAGAGCAGGAAACGAGGAGCACGGAGAGGAACGCGAGGCCGACGGCGGCGGTCGTGGCCTCGCTCCTCCGGCTCGCTGGCTCAGGTCGCATCGCCGTCATGCACGCCTCGTCAGATGAACCAGAGCAGGCTGCGGATATCGTCTCGGATGTAGCGGTAGAGCGGATCGTCCGTGCGCTCTCCTCGCACGAACCAGTCCTCGACGATGCTGGCCTGCTGCTCGGCGTTGTAGCTCGACCAGCTCTGCCCGGGCGCGTAGCGGTAAGGGTCCGTGCCCGTCATCCAGCCGATCGCCTGGTGCGCGATCGATTCCCACATGTATTGAGACGCGATGAGCCGGTGCGCGCCTTGCCAGACGTGCGTGAGCTCGTGGACGAGCGTCGCTGGCTGCGCCGTGTCCATGCCGTGGATGAAGCCGTTCCACCCCACGTTGATCGTGTAGGCCAGCGGCACGATCCCGGCGACGAGCGGCGGGATGGTCGACGTGAACGGCCGGGATTGCATGCCGACGATCGGGGTGATGAAGATCTTGGGATACGGCAGCGTGGCCTTGAAGACGCGGGTCGCGATCTCCAGCTCCGCCGGAAAGAGCGGTCTGCCGGGCATCAGCGCTTCCTCTCCTCGCCCGCGGCCGGCGCGACGTCGACCCAGACCGGGTACGGCAGCGGCTGCCCGGTCTGCGGGTCGAAGCGCATCAGCCGCTTGCGCGGGGGCGCGCCCGGCGCGGGCGCGGCGCCATCGAGGTGCTCCGGCGCGGCGGGCTGCGGCGGGATCGCGATCTCCGCCGCGGGGCGCGGCTGGAACGGCAGCCCCGCGAGCGGGGGGCGCGGGCCCGGAGGCGGCGGGCTCGTCCGCGGCGCCTCTGTGGAGATGAAGGGCAGGACCGGCGCGCTCGGCTCGGACGAGAAGACGGGGAGCGTCGATGTCTCCCACTGCCCGCCCGCGCTGCTCGCGGCCGCGTTCGCCGGCCCGGCTTCGTCGGTCGCGGCGCTCGCGGCGACGGCTCGTTGCGCCGGCGCCGCGGGAGGCTCCGGGGGCGACGGCGCGCTGGAGGGAACGAGCGCGACCTGCGCCGCTTCGGCGCGCCACGGCTGGGCGTCGCGGCTCAAGAACCGCGCGTCCTCCGCGCGCGGCGCGCCGTCCTCCCCCCCGGCGCGCGCGCGGCGCGCCGTCTGGGCTTGCCGGTAAGCGATGGCGAAGCGTCGGCCGAGCTCGCGGCCGGCGTCGCCCTCGAGGGCGAGCCGCGCGCGCCACGCGCCGGTGAGCTCCGCGTACGACCGCTCGTCGAGCCCCGCGCCAGCGAGGCACGCCGTCGGGTCTCCGAAGGGATCATCCATCGACGCGCGCAGCGCCGCGAAGTCCTCCACCGAAGCGTGATAATCCGGCATGAGCCCCCTCCCGCAGCTGGGTCGCCTCGCCTTCGGGGGCGCGCCAAGCAGGGTGCCCTCCAGGCCCGCCCGGCGGAAAGCCTAGCATCGAGGCGATGCGGCTTACAAGCCGCCCAGCTCCGCTCAGCGCCCCTGTCGCGCCGCGAGCGCGTAGACGAGCGGGAGGCGGCGCCCGAACTTCTTCATGCGGAACTGTCCGGGCGGCCCTTCCTCCATGTCCGGGAAGATATCGTAGGGCGACCAGTCGAGCTCCCGGAGCCGCTCCAGCGTGAGGCCTGCCTCGAGCAGCGCTGTCACCACCGTCCCGATCCCATGATTGAAGCCGACCTCCCGGAGCTTCACGGGCGCGTTGCGATCGGCGTACGTGCCCGTCTGTTCCGTGATGATCGGCTCTCCGTGCCCGTCGTATGCGTAATCGATGCGCTCGAACGCGTCGTCGAACATCCAGACGGCGGGGTGGAACTCGATGACGTGGAGGACGCCTCCCGGCTTGAGGCACGCGGCGGCCGCGCGCGCCCAGCGCCCTATGTCCGGGAGCCATCCGAGGACGCCGTAAGACGTGAAGACGATATCGAACGTCTCGCCCCCGAGGGCGGTGGGAGCGTCGTAGACGTTGGCCTCGACGAAGCGCGCATCCAGCGAGAGATCCTGGGCCAGCGCGCGTGCGGCCCTGACGGCCTCGTCCGAGAGATCCAGCCCGGTGGCGCGGGCGCCCCGGCGCGCCCACGAGAGCGTGTCCTGGCCGAAATGGCACTGCAGGTGGAGGAGCGTCTTGTCGCGCACGTCCCCCACCTGCTCGAGCTCGATCGGCTTCAGGGAGCTCGCGCCGGCTCGAAACGCGTCCACGTCATAGAACTTCGAGGCCAGGTGCACGCGGGTGCGCGCGTTCCAGGCGGTGCGATTGAGCGCGAACCACTCGGCTTCGGACATGCAGCGACGGTAGCACGGCCCGTGCAGCGCGGGCGAACAGGCCCTCATCACCTGCGCTGTGCGCGCGGGGATCGCAGCGCGAGCCACAGCGCGAGGCCGGCGGCCAGCACGAACGGCTCGAGCGGCAGCCGGAGCGTGCGCCCGCGGACCACGCGGATCGGCTCGGGGTGGAGCGGCGCCGCGTCGCCGGACGGGTCGAAATAGACATCGGAGGTGCCTGGCCGCGGGCTCGAGCGATCCTCGAACGCCGTGAGCCATGGCTGCGCGATGCCGCCGGCCAGCGCGCCGAGCAGCGCCGCCGCCTCGTCGCGGGGCCATGCGTCGGCCCACACCGCCTCGCCGGGCCACCTCTCGTGCCCCTCGCCGAGGACGCCCTGGACCTTCCCGCCGCCGACGAAGAAGATGCGCAGCAGGCGCGCGGGCGGCTGCGCGTCCGCCGCTCCGGCGGGCACCTCGCGCTGGTCGGCGGGCTCGCGGTACGGGAAGAACGGGCGTTCGGTGGCGAACGACATGCGGACGGCGGAGCTCGCGACGGCGCCGCCGCCGGGCCCCGGCGCGTACTTGAACGCGGTGATCGTCCAGCGGGCGCTCACGTACGGCGCGAGCCACGCGTCGAGCGACGGCCGGAGGGCATAGCCGTGCTCCTTCAGCCACTGCGCCAGCGCGACCGCGCTGCTCGCCTCCAGGACCGCGACGTCGTATCCCGCGAGCCGCCGCGTCTCGAGCACCTGCACCGGCGGCGCAGCGGCGATCGAGGAGCTGGCCGTGTCGCTGTCGCGCCCCAGCAAGGCGCACCCGACGCTGACGTCGTCGACGTCCGCCTGCGTGATCACCCGCGGCGCCACGCGCTCGTCCAGGGCCTGAAAGAGGGTGTCGGGTATTTCCCCGAGCTCGGGGCGGCTCGGGGTCGGCACGATGAACCCGAAATCCGCGGCCGTCGTGGTGAACGTGGCGCGGCGGATGAAGTGCTCCACCTTCGCGCGCTCGTCCCACACGATGACCGCCGACTCGTTGGCGATACGGACCCACTTGTCCGGCGGGTAAGCCGAGGCGCACGCCGCCGCGGGCCTCGCCGCGGCGGCGACCGCGGCGCACGCCGCGGCGAGGCAGAGCGCGGCGCGGCGGACGATGTCAGGGGGCGTGGCCGTAGGATTCATAGGCTGCGACCTGGATGAGCCTGTCGATGTCGTTCCCGACGATCTGCCGGAGCTCGTCCGCCTGCCAGGCTTCCTCGGACTCGAGCGTCGCGTCCCGCTGGATGTCCCAGGCCACGGCGCGCGCGGCGTAGCTCGACGCCTCTCTCGCCGCGTCGAGCGCGTCGTTCCGCGCCGCGCGGGCTGCGGCCGTCATCGCGCACGCGAGCGCGGCCGTCCAGCCCGGGCGGGCTGCGGCCTGCTCGGCGGCGTCCTGCGCAGCGCGGAAGGCCCGCCGGAGCTCCTCGATTCCCACCTGCGCGTTCGCGTGCCGCTCGGCGACGTCGATGGCCTGCGTGCTGCGCGGATCGGCGAGGAGAACCAGGTTCCGCCGCGCGCAGCGCGCCGCGAAGAGGTGGAGCCGCCGGCTGCCCTGATAACCCAGCTGGGCCATCGCCCAGAGCATCCACTCCGGGCGCGGGCAGCGTAACCAGAGCTCCTCCAGGCTCGACCCTTGCCTCGACCAGAACACCGCCTCGGGGCAGGCGCCGCGGTGCTGCAGGAAATTCGACAGGCGCGTGGGTGGGCGGGTCATCTCTACCTCACGAACGCTGAGCGTTCACGTCGCGGCCGCGGCCAGCCATCGGAAGAACGACTGGCCGAGCTCCGCGTAAACTGGAAGGAGCGGCTGCTCCGCCATCTGCCGGAACAGGGGCTCGAACTCGGCGGCGACCCGCGCCGCGCCGGGGGGCAGGTGCGTCCTGCCAGCCGCGAACTCGGGCATGAGCACGTCGTAGCCGGCGAGCAGGTGCGCCCGCCGCGCGCGCGACTCGGCTGCGCCTGACGGTGCGGCCACGGCCTGTGAGGGGAGCTCGTCCGCCGTGCCTCCCGGGAGCAGCCGGACCTCCTTGACGGCGCCGGCCTCGGCGTCGACGAGCGCGATGTACCGCGGCGCCTGGATCAGCAGCCCGCCGTCGAGCTGCGGAGTCGACCTCCCGTAGACGAACGCGACCCGTAGACCGCCCGGCCCGGGTACGGGGACCGGCAGGGATTGGTAATTGCAGAGGGGCAGCGCGCCCAGGGCGGCCAGCGATGCCTTCCTTTGCAGCAGCTCGATCGGCTGAAGCCTGGGCAGCGCCTTCACGGCCGCCCAGGCGCCGCGGCCGACGTGGCCGCGCGAATCCAGGCGAAGAAGTCCGGCGACGCCTGCAGGTAGAACGGCGCCACCTCGCGCTTCGTGATCTGCGAGAACAGCGACCAGTACTCGCTCGCGAGCGGCCGCACCGCCGGATCGGTCGGGGCGGCCCCGCGCGCATAGGCGGCCCACACGTCCGGCGAGATCGCGAGAAGGCGCTCCCGCTTCTGAAAGAAATCGTCGGAGCTCATCCCCGGCGGGATCCCCACGCCCTCGACCGCGGCGCTTGGATCGTTGATCCCGAGGTCCTCGGGCACGACGGCCCAGAACTTCAGGACCCGCCCTGTCCGGCCGTCGAGGTGCATCGCGTAATGGGGCGGCGCCACGACGCGCTGACCAGGCCGGCCTCGCTCCCGGTAATACATGATGAGGATGACGACCGCCCCATCCACCTTGACCGGGATGGGCAGCGTGTCGGCGTCCTCGTCCGGGAGCACCGCGCCGGAGGTCTTTCCTGCAATCTGCCGCAGCTCGTGCGCTGACTGGAACGGTCCCGTCGAGCTCATGGGTTCCCCTCGTGGATTCCGGCAGCCGATCGAGACGGCCAGGCACAGCGCGAGCGCCAGCAGCCACGAGCGCCTCCCCGGCCTCGTCCTACCAGATCGGGTTGGTGGTGACATTGATATCTCGCCCGGGCCGCAGGGAGTTTCGGAATTGCGCGGCGGGAACTCTGTTCTGGCAGTTTCCGCTCGACCTGCCCGTGTCATTGATGACGACGTTGATGAGGTTGCCGTTCTGATCGTATTCGAGCCCGGTGACGACCACGGCGTGGCCTCCGCTGTTGCCTGGTCCCCAGAGCACGGACACGTCGTGCGACGTGATCACGCCCCGGCGTTCGGCGACGGCCTGGGTGATGTTGTCCATCGTATTGGGTTGCAGGGTAGATGGAACCCCGTTGCGCGCCAGGATCGACTGGCGCTGCGCCGGGCTCGTGCCCCCGCTGTCGAAGCGCCGCCGCTCCTGGTCCGCGTCGCCATTGCGCATGGCCTCGTCGAGCAGCGCGTCCTCGCGGACGCTCGAGCCGTTCGCTTGATTGATGAGCTGCCGCGAGGATTCGACCCCACAGTTGTTGTAAGACTGCTGCGTACGCCCCGAGCTGCGCCCGGACGCGGCCGCCTGGCACGTCGTGTTGCCGCCGGCGGGGTTGCCGAGGGTCGCCCCGACCGTCGGGCCTCCGATGAGGACGTCAGGCGAGCCGATCATGATCTGCCCCGGGGGAGCATGCATCGTCCGGTCCGTCTTGCGCGCCGCAGGGAGCCCGTCGACGAGCACGCTCCCTGCGCCGGTCACGATGAAGTCCGGCGCAGGGACGGCGCACGTGAGCCGATCGGTCGCGCGCGCCTGCGCAACGCTGTTGGTGATGACCGTCGGCGAGCCCGGCGGATTGACCGGCCCGCCCGCGTGCGGCGTCCCGCTCGGATCCACCATGTTGCAGGTGTGGTTGTCACCCACGCGTGCGGCCTCGGGCATGGCGCGCCTCCACGAAAGCGGGCTGGAAGTCCATCGCTGACCAAAGCGGTTGGAGCTCCAACGCTACCAGGCGGGACTGGTCCAGAAGAGATGGCTTTAGGACGGTCTCATGGATCCGGTTTGTCGTCCACCAGAAATGCTCGACGCGCGGCTATCCTCAAGATCGCTGCCGAGAACAGCCGCTGATCTCTACGCAAAATTGTACAATGGGCGGACGAGCTTGATGTGCTCGGCTTCGGCCGCGAGGGCTCACATGCCTTATCGCGTGGATCTCACGCGCCGCCGCTCGCTCCCGGATCGTATCCGAGGTTCGGCGACAGCCACCGCTCCGCCTCTTCGAGCGTCATCCCCTTGCGCTTCGCGTAGTCCGCGACCTGATCCCTGCCGAGACGCCCCACCATGAAATACCGCGCCTCGGGGTGCGCCAGGTAGATGCCGCTCACGCTCGCCGCCGGCGTCATCGCGCAGGTGTCGGTCAGCTCGATGCCGACCGAGGGCGCGTCGAGCAGCGCGAACAGCTTGCGCTTCTCGGTGTGATCCGGGCACGCCGGATACCCGAACGCCGGCCGGATCCCCCGGTATCGCTCGGCGATGAGCTCCTCGTTGCTCAGCGCCTCTGCCGTGCCGTATCCCCACGCCTTCCGCGCCCGCTCGTGGAGCAGCTCGGCGAACGCCTCCGCGAGCCGGTCCGCGAGCGCCTTCGCGATGATCGCGCTGTAGTCGTCCTTGTCCTTCTCGTAGGCGCGCACGATCTCATCCAGCCCGATCCCCGCCGTCACCGCGAACGCGCCGACGTGATCGGCGAGCCCGCTCTCCCTCGGCGCCACGAAGTCGGCGAGCGACAGGTACGGCTTCACCCCGCCCACGGCCTTCTCGCCGTCCTCCTCGGCGCCGCCCGCGGCCTTCACCTGCTGCTGCCGGAGCATGTTGAGCCGGAGGAGCTCGCGCGAGCGCGCCTCGTCGCCGTAGAGCACGATGTCCCGCTGCTCGCCGCTCGCCGGCCAGAACCCGTAGACGCCCCGCGCTTTGATCAACGCGCCGTCGATGATCCGCTGCAGCACCTTCTGCGCGTGCTCGAACAGCTCGCGCGCCGCTTCGCCGTACTGCGGGTGCTCCAGGATCTGCGGGAACGGGCCCCTGAGCTCCCACGCCGTGAAGAAGAACGTCCAGTCGATGTACCGCGCGATCTCGGAGAGCGGGACGTCGTCCACCACGCGCCGCCCCGTGAACGACGGCGCCGCGATGTCCTCGGGCCGCCACGCGATCTTGAGCCGCCCCTCGTCCGCCGCGGCGAGCGTCACGAGCGGCTTCGCCCGCTTCCTGGCGAAGAGCTCGCGCAGCTTGGCCTGCTCCTGCCGGTTCTGCGCGTCGAACGCCTGCCGGTTCGTCTGGTCGAGCAGGCTCGACACCACGCCCACGGCCCGCGACGCGTCGAGCACGTGCACCACGGTCCCGCCGTACTCCGGCGCGATCTTCACCGCCGTGTGCTGCCGGCTCGTCGTCGCCCCGCCGATGAGCAGCGGCAGCCGGATGCCACGCCGCTCCATCTCGCGCGCCACGCTGACCATCTCGTCGAGCGACGGCGTGATCAGCCCGCTCAGCCCGATCATGTCGGCCTTCTCGCTCAGCGCGGTCTCGAGGATCCTGTCCTGGGGCACCATCACGCCGAGGTCGATCACCTCGTAGTTGTTGCACCCGAGCACCACGCCCACGATGTTCTTGCCGATGTCGTGCACGTCGCCCTTCACGGTCGCCATCACGACCTTCCCCTGGAACGACGTCCCGCCCCCGGCGGCCTTCTCGGCCTCCATCAACGGCAGGAGGTACGCGACGGCCCGCTTCATCACGCGGGCGCTCTTCACCACCTGCGGGAGGAACATCTTCCCGGCGCCGAACAGCTCGCCGACGATCTTCATCCCGTCCATCAGCGGCCCCTCGATGATGGAGAGGGGCCTCTCGTACTTCTTCCGCGCCTCCTCCACGTCGGCCTCGATGAAGTCGACGAGCCCCTTCACGAGCGCGTGCGACAGCCGCTCCTCGACCGGGCCCTCGCGCCAGGCGAGGTCGAGCTCCTTCTTCTTCCCCTTGCCCTTCACCTGCTCGGCGAACTCGACGAGCCGCTCGGTCGCGTCCGGGCGCCGGTTGAAGATGACGTCCTCCACCCGCTCGAGCAGGTCCTTCGGGATGTCCTCGTAGACCGCGAGCTGCCCCGCGTTCACGATGCCCATGTCCATGCCCGCCCGGATGGCGTGGTACAGGAAGGCCGAGTGCATCGCCTCGCGGACGACGTTGTTCCCGCGGAACGAGAACGACAGGTTCGACACGCCGCCGCTCACGCGCGCCCCCGGGCAGGTCGCCTTGATGAGCCGCGTCGCCTCGATGAAGTTCTTGGCGAAGTCGTTGTGCTCCTCGATGCCGGTCGCGATCGCGAGGATGTTCGGGTCGAAGATGATGTCCTGCGGATCGAAGCCGGCCTCCTCGGTGAGCAGCCTGTACGCGCGCTGGCAGATCGCGACCTTCCGCTCCACCGTCTCGGCCTGGCCGATCTCGTCGAAGGCCATCACCACGACCCCCGCCCCGTAGCGGTGGATGACGCGCGCCTTCTTGAGGAAGTCCTCCGGCCCCTCCTTGAGGCTGATCGAGTTGACGATCCCCTTGCCCTGGATGCACTTGAGCCCCGCCTCGATGACCGACCACTTCGAGCTGTCGATCATGACCGGGATGCGGGCGATCTCGGGCTCGGTGGCGATGAGGTTCAGGAACGTCGTCATCGCCTGCTCGGAGTCGAGCATGCCCTCGTCCATGTTGACGTCGAGGATGTTCGCCCCGCCGCGCACCTGGTCGAGCGCCACCTCCAGCGCGGTCGTGAAGTCGCCCTTCTTGATGAGCTCCATGAACCGGGCCGAGCCGGTCACGTTGGTCCGCTCGCCGATCATCAGGAAGTTCGTGTCGGGCCGGATGACGAGCGTCTCCAGGCCGCTGAAGCGCCCGAAGCCGTCGCGCGCCGTGGGCAGCGGCCGCGGCCTCCGCTCCGCCACCGCCCGGACGATCGCGCGGATGTGGTCCGGCGTCGTCCCGCAGCAGCCGCCGACGACGTTCACGAGCCCGCTCTCCGCGAACTCCGCGAGCAGCCGCGACGTCGTCTCCGGCTGCTCGTCGTACTCGCCGAACGCGTTGGGCAGGCCCGCGTTCGGGTAGCAGCTCACCCGCGCCCGGGCGAGCTTCGCGAGATCCACGAGGTACGGCCGCATGTCGCTGGCGCCGAGGGCGCAGTTGAGGCCGACGCTGAGCGGGCGCGCGTGCTCGATGCTCGTCCAGAACGCGTCGATCGTCTGGCCGGCGAGCGTCCTGCCGCTCCGGTCGGTGATCGTCACGCTGAGCATGATCGGCAGGCGCCGCCCCTTCTCGGCGAAGACCTCCTCCATCGCGACGAGGCACGCCTTCATGTTCAGCGTGTCGAGGAACGTCTCCGCGAGCAGCGCGTCGGCCCCCCCGTCGACGAGCCCGCGCGCCTGCTCGGCGAACGCGCGCCGCAGCTCGTCGAAGGTGACGGCGCGGAACGACGGGTCGTTCACGCTCGGCGAGATCGACAGCGTCTTCGGCGTCGGCCCCATCGAGCCCGCGACGAAGCGCGGCTTGTCGGGCGTGCGCGCCGTCCACGCGTCGGCCGCCTTCCGGGCGATCTGGGCCGCGGTGAGGTTGATCTCGTAGGCGAGCGACTCGAGCCGGTAGTCCGCCTGGGCGATCGAGGTGCCCGTGAAGGTGTTCGTCTCGATGATGTCGGCCCCGGCGTCGAGGTACGCGCCGTGGATCTCCGCGATGACGTCCGGCCGCGTCAGCACGAGGAGATCGCTGTTGCCCTTGAGGTCGATCTCGTGGTCGCGGAAGCGCTCGCCGCGGTAGTCGGCCTCGCCCAGGCGGTAGCGCTGGATCATCGTGCCCATCGCGCCGTCGAGGCACAGGATCCGGCTGTCGAGGATCTCTTCGAGGCGCGCGGGGCGTTCGCTTCCGTTCATGGCTCTGCTCTTCTCCTGGGCTTCTTTACCGTGGGTGCTGCGGCCGCGGGGCAGCCGTCCTGCTGGGAGGGCCGCGCGGCCCGGGGCCCTGTCTCCTCGCCCTCGCGGGCCGGCGGGGCGGCCTCGGCCGCGCCCTCCTTGCGGGCGTGGATCGAGATCACCTCGAAGTGCGGCGGGCGCTTCTCGCGCGAGGTCACGTCGCAGGCGTCCACGACGAGGCCCGCGGCCTCGAGCATCGCCCGGAGCTCGCGCGGCTCGAAGCCGAAACGCACGTGGCTGTACGTGACGGCCGCGATCTCGTGCCGGTGCGCCTTCAGCGTCACCCCCGCGAGCGCGCCGCCCGGCCGGAGCACGCGCGCCGCCTCGGCGACGGCGCGGGCGGGCGACCGGGCGAACGTCAGGCAGTTCATCAGCATCACCTGATCGAACGACGCCGCCTCGAACGGCAGCTCGTGCATGTCGCCGCGCGCGAAGCGGACGTTGCCGAGGCGCGCGAGGCGCAGCCGGGCGGCCTCGATCACGGTCTCGCTCGCGTCGAGGCAGGTCATCGCGCGGCACCGCGGCGCGACGAGCTCGGCCAGCGCGCCGTCGCCGGAGGCGATGTCGAGCACGTCGCCGAGGGACATCAGGCCGAGCAGCCCGCGCAGCGACGCCTCCCAGGTCCGCCCCGGCGAGTAGTGCCGCTCCATGCGCCCGGCCACCGAGTCGGCCCAGCTCGCCCCGCCGGCGCGCGCCCGCACGACCTCGCGGACGCGCTCGCGATCCTGCTCGATCAGCGGATCTTCCGTGGTCGCCTCGAGCAGCGCCCAGACCCGCCGCGCCTCCTCGGGCATGGCGCCGTGGCTCATCGCGTAGAAGGACGACGCCCCGTCGCGCCGGTCCTTGACCAGGCCGGCCTCCCGCAGCTTGCCGAGGTGCGTGGAGACCCGGGACTGCGCGAGCTGCGTGACGTCGGTGATCTCGGCGACGCTCAGCTCCTCGCAGCCGAGCAGCGCGAGCAGGCGGACGCGGGTCGGGTCGCTGAGGAGCCGGAGGAGCTCGGTGGTGGCCGTGAGGTCGGGCAACGCGTATCTCTCAATCCGGATGAACGGATGACATCGTGGCGGGCCGGCGGGCGGGCGTCAAGCCTCGCCTGCGGCGGGCGAGGACGGCGGCCCTCAGCTGCGGCCTCACCGGCGCGAAGGGCGGGATCCCCTGGGCGAACGGAGGCCCTGCCTGGACGAGCGGGCGGTCAGGTCGAAGGCGTACCCCGTTCCGGTTGAGGCACTGGCGGACATCGCTCAAGGTGCGTATCTTTGGCTAGCCCTGAGCACCCCACCCCAGGGCACGGCCGGCCGGGCGCGCGCGCGGTTCGCCCTCCAGCGGGGCGAGCGCCCCCTCGGGCAGGACCTGCCGTCCCCCGCCGGTCTAAAGCACGCAGAGGAGATTCAGGATGATCACGATCACGCAGAAGGCAGCCGAGAAGGTGATGGAGATCGCGACCGCGGAGGAGCTGCTGGGGCAGGGGCTGCGCCTGCGCGTCGTGGGCGGCGGATGCGCCGGCTTCTCCTATGACCTGTACTTCGAGGACAAGCCGACCGAGTTCGACGAGGAGTTCGAGGACCGCGGCATCAAGCTCTACATCGACCCGCTCAGCTTCCAGTACCTCGACGGGACCGAGATCGACTACGTGGAAGGCCTCCACGGCTCGGGCTTCAAGTTCAGCAACCCGTCGGTCAAGAGCACCTGCGGTTGCGGCTCCTCGTTCTCCGTCTGATCCCGTCGCTCTCGTCGGTTTCCGTCGCTCTCGTCGGTTCCCGTCCGATTCCCGTCCGATTCCCGTCCGATTCCCTCGGACCGAGCGCGCTCGCGCCTCTCCTGAGCCTCGCGTCCGTCCTGGCTCGCTCCGCCCGTCGGCGGAGCGGCCGACGTGAGATGCACACGGGCCCCGCGCGCGCGTACGCCCGGAGCATCGAGACCTTCCCGGCTCTCTAGCGGCTCCTTTTTGCCCCAGCGCTCGCGCGGGCGAGCCTGAGCCGCGTGCGCCATGGCTTCGCAGCCACGGTGTACAAGCTGCCCGCCCGGGGCGGCATGCCAGCTGCATCGCAGCCTGGGTGGGCTGCTCTCTTCGGAATCTCGAACCAACCACTTCGGCGGCAAGTGCCGGCGAGGCGATCAACGCGATCGAGGTCCGGCTTCGGCCGGCCTCGGCCGCAGGAGCCGGGGTCCGGCGTCGGCCGGCCTCAACAACCGAACCGGGGTCTTCGGACCTCGAAGGAAACCCTGTGCAAACGTCCCGAGATCAGGCCAGCGCGGTTTCGCGCTACATCACGCATGTTCGGCAGATCCCGGAGCTGTCGCGCGAGGAAGAGGTCGAGCTCGCTCGACGGTGGAGGGACCACGGCGACGAGCAGGCCGCAGCCGCGCTCGCGCTCGCGAACCTGAGGCATGTTGTCTCGATCGCGATCAGCTACCGGCGGTACGGGATCCCGCTCGCCGACCTCATCGCCGAGGGGAACTTCGGGATCGTCCACGCGATCCGCAAGTACGACCCTGACCGTGGAAATCGCTTCGTGACCTACGCGGCCTACTGGATCCGGGCGTACATCCTGAACCACGTCATCCACTCCTGGAGCCTGGTCGGCGTGGGCTCGGGCCCGCTGCGCTCGAAGATGTTCTTCCGGCTGCGGCGGGAGCGGGCGCGCATCGCGGGCCTGGTGGGCGAGGGGGAGGAGGGCGATCGGCTCCTGGCCGAGAAGTTCGGCGCGCCCGCGGAGAAGGTGCTGGAGATGGCGCACCGGCTGGAGGCCCGGGACGTCTCGCTCGACACGAAGGTGTTCGAGGACGGCGCCCGGTCGCTGGTCGACACCCTGCCGGCGGACGACCAGGACCAGGAGGAGCGCTTCTCCCGCGCCGAGGAGGGGGCGCTGCTCCGCGAGCGGCTGACGCAGGCCGTGGAGAACCTCGACCCGCGCGAGCGGTACATCGTCGAGACCCGGATGATGGCCGACCCGGAGGAGGAGCTGTCGCTCGCCGAGATCGGGCGCCGCCTCGGGGTGTCGCGCGAGCGGGCTCGGCAGCTGGAGGCGCGCGCGAAGAAGAAGCTGCGCGACCGCCTGCAGCCCCTGGCGGCGTAGCGCCTTGCCACAGGTGAGCGGCGGGCGAGCACAAAAGCACGGAGCCCCGCCGGGGCGGGGCTCCGTGGTCGCAGGGGACGTAAGCCGAGTTCTGTTGCGCGGGGGGTCGCCCCCCTCGCGCTGGCGATCATTCCTCTAGGACGCGCGTCGCCGCGCGCCTCAAGCAGCCAACCCGGAGGCCTGGGGCGGGCAGCCCTTGCCGTGACGGCGGTCGCCGCCGCGGACGCCTCCCTACGCGGCCTTGCTCCAGGTGGGGTTTGCCGTGCCGCCCTTGTTGCCAAGGGCGCGGTGGGCTCTTACCCCGCCGTTTCACCCTTGCCGCGCGGCGCGCCGGCGGAGGCTCGGAGCGCAGCCCGTCCGGGCAGGAGGCTCCTCGCCCTCGCGAGGCGCGCGGCGCGGCGGTCTGTTCTCTGTGGCACTTTCCTCGAGATCGCTCTCACCGGGCGTTACCCGGCACCCTGCCCTGCGGAGCTCGGACTTTCCTCCCGCGACCGGGTTCCCCCGGCCGCCGGCGATCGCCTGTCCCGCTGCGACGCGGCGAACATAGTCAAGGGACGTCCAGACGCCAATACCTCCGCGCCGGTCACGTCCCGGGCAGCGCGGAGCGGGCCTCTGTCGCGGCCCGCTGTGACAGCTGTGGCAATTTGCTATCGGCTCATCGAGTCATCGAGGCGCCGCAGGCCTCGCCTCGACGGCATCGCGACGCGGGGCGATCAGGTGCGGCGGAGCTTCTGCGCCATCTGCGCACCCAGCTCGGCCGAGCGGTTCGACGCGGCCTCGACCGCGTCGATCAAGGTGCGCCGGAGCCCGCCGGCCTCCAGCGTGTGGAGCCCTGCGATCGCCGTGCCGCCGGGGCTCGTCACCATGTCCTTCAGGCGCCCGGGGTGCTCGCCGGTCTCGAGCTGCAGCTTGGCGGCGCCGTACACGGTCTGCGCCGCGAGCAGCAGCGCCGCGTCGCGGCCGAGGCCGACCTTCACGCCGCCGTCGGCCAGCGCCTCGATCATCAGCATGACGTACGCGGGGCCGCTGCCCGACAGGCCGGTCACCGCGTCGAGCAGCGACTCGTCGAGCACGACCACGCGGCCGACCGCCTGGAACAGGGCCCGCGCGATCTCGACGTCGTCGCTCGTGGCGTGGCTCCCGGCGGCGATCGCCGTGGCGCCGGCCAGCGCGATCGCGGCGGTGTTCGGCATGCTGCGGATGACGCGCGCCCCCTCCGGCAGGCGCGCCTCGATCGCGTCGATCGGCACGCCGGCCGCCACCGAGATGACGACGTCCGCGCGGCCGAGCCCCGACGAGATGGGCGCGAGGATCCGATCGACGATCTGCGGCTTGACGGCGATGACGAGCACGTCGGCCCACTGGCAGAGCGCCTCGTTGTCGTCGGTGGTGTCGATGCCGTACCGCGCGTGGAGGAACGAGAGCCGATCGCTCTTGAGATCGCTCGCCCTGATCTGCTCGGCGCCCACGGCGCCGCCCTGGATCAGGCCTCGGATGAGCGCCTCCGCCATGTTCCCGCCGCCAAGAAACCCGATCTTGCGCCCTCGCAGCCGGCCGTCGTCGCTCCCCATCGCCCTCGCTCGCCTCCAGGAGCGCGCACCCTAGCAGCCTTGCCGAGCCCGCGGCTCAAATCTCGACGGACACCGTCGCCGGCGCGGCGTGCCGCCGGGGACGGGCGTGCCGGCGCGCGGCGCCCGCCCGGCCCGGCGCGCGGCGAGCGCCCTTGTCAGCGGACCTCGTGGGGCTATTTGTGCGGCGGAATGAACGCAGTCGGTCCCCTGTTCGCCGAACGCAGGACGGGACCTTTCGACTGCCCGACGGAGATTCCATGATTCAAGCGGTTTCCTATCGCTCTCGCGCCTCGGCCCTGGCGCTGCTCTCGATGGCGGCGCTGGCGTTCGGCGGGTGCGGCCAGCAGGCTCACGCCACGCCCCCTTCCACCCAGGCCGCCGCCGCCGCGCCGCCCTCTGCGGCGCCGCCGCCCGTCTCGACCGTGACGCTCCCGCCGGCGCCGGTGCCGGCCACCTTCGACGTCGCGGCGCTGTCCGAGCGGGTCAGGCCGATGGTCGTCAACATCACGACGATGCACGAGTCCCGCGGTCCCGAGGGGCTCGACCCCTTCGAGTTCTTCTTCGGCCCGCCCGGCGGCGGCCGGCTCAACCCGCGGGGCGGCCCGCGGCCGACGCAGACGGCGCTCGGGACCGGCTTCATCATCGATCCGAGCGGCTACGTCGTGACGAACGAGCACGTCATCCACGAGGCCTCCGGCGTGCGCGTCCGGCTCGCCGACGAGCGGGAGTTCGAGGCCGAGGTCGTCGGCCGCGATCCCAAGCTCGATCTGGCGCTCCTCCGCCTGAAGGGCGCGACCGGCTTGCCCGTGGCGCCGCTCGGCGACAGCGAGCAGCTGCGGGTCGGCGAGCACGTGCTCGCGGTCGGCAACCCGTTCGGGCTCGGCCACACGGTCACGCTCGGCATCGTCAGCGCGAAGGCGCGCGCGATCGGCGCGGGGCCGTACGACGACTTCATCCAGACCGACGCCTCGATCAACCCGGGCAACAGCGGCGGGCCGCTGTTCAACTGGCGGGGCGAGGTCGTGGGCATCAACACGGCGATCCGGGCGGGCGCGAACGGCATCGGCTTCGCGATCCCGATCGACGCGCTGAAGGACGTGCTCCCGCAGCTCCGCGAGAAGGGCTTCGTCGAGCGCGGCAAGCTCGGCCTGCTGTTCCAGCCCGTCACGCGCGAGCTCGCCGCGGCGCTCCAGCTGGACGCGCCGAAGGGCGCGCTCGTCGCCGATGTCGAGCCGGGCGGGGCGGCCGCGCGCGCCGGCATCAAGCCGGGCGACGTGATCGTCGACGTGAACGGCACCCCGATCCTCCACGCCGAGGAGCTGCGGCGCAACGTCGCGCGCAACGCGCCCGGCTCGGAGATCGAGGTGACCGTGGTGCGCGGCCAGAAGCGGCAGGAGCTCCGGGCCAAGCTGGACGCGCTCCAGGACGAGGAGGGCGACGCGCAGGGCCGCGCGCGGCCGGGCCAGGGCGCGCGGCCCGAGCGGCAGCAGAGCGCCGAGCAGCTCGGCATCCACGTCTCGGACGTGGCCGGCGGCGGGGTGCGGGTCGACGGGTTCGCGCAGGGCGTCGACGCCCAGGAGCTCCAGGTGGGCGACGTGATCCTCGAGGTGAACGGCGCCCCGATCAAGGACGTCGCCGGCCTGCGCGCGGTCATCGGCAAGGCCAAGGCGGGGTCGACGGCGCTCCTCAAGGTGCGGCGCGGGAAGGTCGTCCAGTTCGCGGCCGTGCGCATCCCCGCGCGCTGATCCCGCGGCGCGGCCGGCGCGCGTCGCTCCGCGCCGGCCCTCCCCGCATCACCCCGCGCCTCGCCGCCGGCCGGCGGCCTCCTCTCCTCCCTCCGACACGCTCGCAGGCGGGGCGCCCCCGGGCGCGCTGGCGGGCGAGGCGCCGGCGGCGCGCGCCGCCTCGAGCGCTCGCTTCTCCGCCTCCGTCTGCTCCACGCGCGCCTCGAGCACGTCGGTGCCGAGGTAGCGGAAGACATAGATGCCCCCCACGAACATGCAGAGGAACAGGGTGAGCACCCGCCACAGGACGACGTACGGCACCACGAACGCGCCCTCGACCCAGGGCGACATGAGCGCGTTCGAGCCGAGCTCGGCGACGCCGCTCGCGCCGGGCGTGGGGCTCATGTAGAGCGCGAAGTTGAGCACCGTCTGCGTCAGGATGATCTGCACGATCGGCGGGCCCACCGAGACGAAGGTCGAGGGCGTCGTCGGGATGCCGAGCCCGAGCAGGATGAAGTAGGCGACGGCGAACCGCGAGCAGAAGAAGCCGAACGTGAGCAGCAGCGCGGCGGCGTACGCGCGCTTGCCGCGGCGCATGTAGATGCGGAAGCCCTTGTGGAACTCGTCCACGCTGTGCAAGACGCGCGCGGTCGTGGCGTGGGGCGCGGCGAGCGCGGCGTCGGCGCGGGCCCGCAGCCGGGGCACGCGCCGGGCGACCCGCAGCGCGGCGCGCAGGAGCCCCCCGAGCGGCACCGACAGCGCGCGGACGATCGCCTTGAGCAGCGGCGGGTACGCCGCCGCGAAGATCAGCGCGACGAGCGCCGAGCCGAACATGGTGATGGTGAAGAAGAGCAGCCACTCGATCTGCGGGCCCCCGTGCAAGACCAGCATCCCGTCCTGCCGCAGCGCGAAGATGGCGACGGCCGAGAGGAGGAAGAACGAGACCGTGCACGAGGCGGTGAGCAGCTCCGCCGTGGCCACGTCGACGAGCCGCATGCCCCCGTGGACGAGCACGGCGGCCTGCGACGGCGCGGCGCCGGCCTGCCCCGGGGTCACGCCGGCGCAGAACATCAGCACGAACTCCGAGGTCACCGCGGTGCGCACGCGGAGCCCGGGCCAGAGCACGCGCCCGAGGACCCAGATCCTGAGGCCTCCGAACACGCCCTCTTGCAGGGCCAGCGCGGCGCCGACGAGCAGCCAGCCCGGTCGCACGTGCGCGAGCCCGGCGGCGAGGCTCTCCTGCTTGTCGTGGATCTCGCTGTAGAGCACGTACGCGAACGACGCGAGCGTGAGCGTGACGATGACCTGGATGCCTCGGATCAGGGTGGCGCGGTTCATACGGGGGCGCGCAGCCGGGGTGATCGCATGCGCATGCCCCTATACCCTGTCGCCGGCGCCCGCGACCGTCATGCGGCGCTGCTCCCGGCGCGAGGCGCGCCGCGGAGCGGGCCCGACCACACGACGCGCGCGCCGGTGCGAACCACGCTTCGCGGAGGCGTCTTCGCTCCTCCAGCGCGCCGCGCGCCGTCGTTCGTCGTTCGTCGTCGGCGCGAAGCGTGGCTGTCGCGCGCGCCCCGCGCCCTTCGAGTCGAGGCTCGGGCGGGGAAGATGTCTATTGCGTCGCCGAGGATGGCTCGCAATGCTGGCCGCCTCATGGCGGCACGTAAGATCGCTATCTGCACCGGCGGCGGCGACGCGCCCGGGCTCAACGCTGTGATCCGCGCGGCCACGCTCGGCGCGATCGAGCGCGGCTGGGAGGTCTGGGGGATCCGGCAGGGCTACCGCGGGTTGCTCGACGACTCGCCGGACGGGCTCATCCGGCTGGACCGCGAGCGTGTGCGGGGCATCGCGCACCTCGGCGGCACCATCCTGGGCACCGCGAACCGCGGCGACCCGTTCCACTACCCGACGCCGGGCGAGCACGGGCTCGTGCCGCGGGATCGGTCCGAGGATCTCGTGCGGCGGTTCCGCGCGCTGGGGTTCGACGCGCTCATCTCCGTGGGCGGCGACGGCTCGATGCGGATCGCGCACGAGCTCCTCCAGCGCGGTCTGCCCCTCGTCATCGGCGTGCCGAAGACGATCGACAACGACGTGTGCTGCACGGACATCACGTTCGGCTTCGACACGGCCGTGTCCATCGCGACCGAGGCGCTCGATCGGCTCCACACCACCACCGAGGCGCACGAGCGGATCATGGTCGTCGAGGTGATGGGGCGGCACGCGGGCTGGATCGCGCTCAACGCCGGGATGGCCGGGGGCGCCGACGTCATCCTGATGCCGGAGATCCCGTTCCGGTACGAGCCGATCGCCGAGAAGATCCGCCTCCGGGAGTCGCGCGGGCGGCGCTTCTCCATCGTGGTGGCGGCGGAGGGGGCGTACTCGCAGGGGGGAGAGCTGATCATCAAGGACGCGGGCGACGCGTTCCGTCGCACCGCCGTCCTCGGGGGCGTGGCCGAGCGCGTCGCCAAGGAGCTCGCCGCCCGGACGGGCAAGGAGGCGCGCTCGATGGTGCTCGGCCACCTGCAGCGCGGCGGGGGGCCCACGACGGCGGACCGCTTGCTCGCGCTCCGCTTCGGCGCGGCCGCGGCGCGCTGCCTCGTCGAGGACTGCGGGAGCGGGATGGTCGCGCTGCGGGCGAACCGGATCGAGCTGGTCCCCCTCGACGAGGTCGCGGGAAAGACGAAGACGGTGCCGCTCGACTCGGACACGGTCGTCACGGCCCGCGAGATGGGCCTGTGCTTCGGCGACGAGCCGGCCGGCCACTTCGCCCCGCCCTGACCCGCGGGGGCGCGGGTGGGCTGCTGTCGGCCGTCGGCCCGGCCGCAGGCACGGCGGGGCTGTCCAGGTTCGCCCTCGGCCGGCGCTTCGCGCAGCGCGTCGTCGGCCGGACGGCCTGAGCGAGGCAACCAGCCTCGTGTTTGACACTCGTCGAAGGGGGCCGATATCTTGGGTTCCCCTCCGAACCCGCGCACACCCGGAACATGACGAAAGTCCTCGTATTTGAGAGCGATCCGGCGTTCGCCGGGGAGCTCCGCACGGAACTCGGCCGCCTCGGCTGCACCGTTCAGGTCGTCGACGACGGCAACGTCGGCCTGCAGGCCGCCGCGGCGGATCGCCCCGACCTCATCCTCCTGTCGATCGAGCTGCCGCGCATGAACGGCTTCTCGGTCTGCAACAAGCTCAAGAAGGACGTGCAGCTCAAGGACGTCCCGCTCGTCATCATGTCGAGCGAGTCGAGCGAGGAGACGTTCGAGCAGCACCGCAAGCTCAGGACGCGCGCGGAGGACTACATCCACAAGCCGATCGCGTTCGGCGAGCTCCTCGAGCACATCCGCAACTACGTCCCGCTCGACGGCGACGAGGCCGAGGCCGATCCGATCATGATCGACGAGGCCGAGGTGCTCGAGGCCGACATCGACGAGGACTCGGGAGACCCCACGATCATCACGGCGGCGGTGTCCTCGAACGGCACGCCCGCGAGCGCCGCGCCGCCGCCCGCCGCGCCGAGGCCGCCGTCCGCCGCGCCGCCGCCGCCGCCGCCGCCGAGGCCGCCGTCCGCCGCGCCGCCGCCGCCGCCGGCCCCGCCGCGGCCGCCGTCCGTCGCGCCGCGGCCGCCGTCCGCCGCGCCGCCGCCGCCCGCCGCCGTCGCGCAGGATCGCGCGCGGGCGCCAGGGCCGACGAAGCCGCCGCAGGCGCCCGCGGTGAGGTCGGATTCCGGCAAGTCGGACGAGGACATCGAGGAGTTCATCGGCGGCGCGTTCACCCGGTTGATCCGCGACGAGGAGGAGGAGCGGACCGACGTCAGGCCCTCGGTCGCGCCGTCGACGCGCACGCCCTCGGTCGCGCCGTCGACGCGCACGCCCTCGGCCGCGCCGTCCGCGCGGACGCCGACGTCCACCGGCACGCCCTTGCCGGCCTCGGTGCCGCCGGTGAGCTCGTCGCCCGTGGCCGCCTACCGCGCGCCCGTCTCCGATCGCGGGGGCGCCTACCGCGCGCCTGTCTCCGAGCGCGGCGGCGCCTACCGCGCCCCCGTCTCCGAGCGCGGCAGGCTGACCCCCGCGCCGCCGGCGCCGCGATCCGACGCCGACGCGGGCGAGATCGAGCGCCTGCGCGCCGAGCTGGACAGGTCCAAGGACGAGATCGTCCGCCTCACGAAGGAGGTGGCCGCCGCGCGCGCCACGTCGCTCCGCCTCGAGGGCGAGCTCTCCTCGACGAGCGACAGCAGCCAGGAGGCGGTCCGCCTGCGGCGTGAGCTCGAGGAGCTCAGGGCGAAGGCCGCGACCGGCGGCAGCGGCATCAGGCCCGGCGGCGTGTCGAGCCGCGAGTTCCTCGATCTGCGCGAGGCGCTGAACAAGAAGGACAAGGAGATCCTCGCGCTCCGCGACCAGATGTCGCGCAAGGACAAGGAGCTCCTGGAGCTCCGGGATCAGGCGCTGTCGCTCGAGCGGGAGAAGGCCGACCAGGTCGACAGGATCCTGGAGCTCGAGCGCGCGAGCGAGGACCTCGACGCGCAGGTGGCGTCGCTGCGCGCCGACAAGGAGCTCGCCGCGAAGCGCGCCGACGACTTCAGGGCGCGCACCGAGAAGCTGCAGGCGCAGATCGCCGGCCGCGACGCGGAGCTGTCGGCGGCCCGGCAAGCGCTGATGGACGCGGAGGCCGCGCACACGGAGGCGCTGCGCTCCGCGGCGGACGAGAGGGCGCAGGCGATCGCCGCCGTCGAGGCGTCGGCGCGGCGCGAGCTCGAGGAGAGCGCGCAGGCGGAGCGGGAGCGCTTCGAGCAGGCGGCCGCGGCGCACCGGGCGGAGGTCGAGCGGCTGAGCGCCGAGCACGCCGCCCGCGCGGAGCAGCAGGCCGCCGAGCACCGCGCGGCCGCCGACAGGATGGCCGGCGAGCACGCCGCGGCCATCGACAAGCTGGCCGGCGAGCACGCGGCGGCGCTCGAGCGAGCCAGGGCCGAGCACGCGGCGGCGGCGGACGGCCTGAGGGCGGAGCACGCGGCAGCCATGGACGGCCTGAGGGCGGAGCACGCCGCTGCCGTCGATCGGCTCAGGGCCGAGCATGCCGCGGCGATGGATGGCCTGAGGGCGGAGCACGCCGCGGCGCTGGATCGGCAGCGGGCGGAGCACGACGCGGCGGTCGCGACGTCGCAGCGCGAGCACGAGGCCGCCGTCGAGGCGCTCCGGCGCGAGCACGCGGGCGAGGCGGAGCGGCGCGACCGGGAGCACGCCGCGGCGCTGGACGCGGCGCGCGCCGAGCACGCCGCCGCCGTCGAGCGGATGGGCGCGGAGCACGCGGCCGCGCTGCAGGCGGCGCGGGCCGAGCAGGTCGCCGCGCTCGAGCGGCAGCAGGGCGAGCACGCGACCGCCGTCGAGGCGCTGCGGGGCGAGCACGCGGCCGCGCTGGAGGCGCTGCGGGGCGAGCACGCGGCGGCCGTCGAGGCGCTGCGGGGCGAGCACGCGGCGGCCGTCGAGGCGCTGCGGCGCGAGCACGCGGACGACAGGGAGCGGCGCGATCGCGAGCACGCGGGCGCGCTGGAGGCGCTGCGGGGCGAGCACGCGCGCGCCGTCGAGGGGCAGGCGAACGAGCACGCGCGGGCGCTCGAGGCGGCGCGAGACGACTTCGCGGCGCGGCTCGCGGCGCGAGAGCGCGAGCTCGTCGAGGAGCGCGAGCAGGCCGTGCGCGCCGCCGAGCAGGCGCATGCGGCGCGGGTGGCCGACCTCGAGGCGCGCGTCGCCGAGCGGCAGGCGCAGATCGAGGCGGCGCACGCGCAGGCGCTCGCCGATCTCCACGAGGCGCAAAGGGCCGAGATCGCCGAGCGCGAGGCCGCGTGGGCGGCGCAGAAGCACGAGCTGGACGAGAACGCCCGCGGGCTCTCCACCGAGCTCGGGCAGGCGCGCAACCAGGTGGCGCACCTCGAGTCCCGGGCGCACGATCTCGAGCAGCAGCTGGAGCAGCGCGCGGGCGAGCTCTCCGCCCGCACCGGGGAGCGCGATCGCCTGCAGGGTGAGCTCGCCGAGCGGGCGCGCGACGTCGAGGCGCTCCAGGGTCGGCTCGTCGAGGCCGAGCAGCGGGAGAGCGAGCTCGGCGCGCAGCTCTCGCATCGGACCGAGGAGCGCGACACCCTGAGGGTGCAGGGCGAGCAGCTCGCCGAGCAGCTCGCCGTCGAGCGGGCCCGCCTGCAGAAGGCGCGCTCGAAATGGGGCGAGGACCGCGCCTCGCTGGAGCGCGCGCGGGAGGCGCTCGCCGTCGCGCTGTCGCAGATCGAGCAGAACGACGCGCTGTCGGTCGAGTGAGCCGGCGGCGCTCGCTGGCGGGGGCGGCGCGCGGGGCGATCAGCGCGAGAGCGCGGCCGCCCCGAACGCCTCGGGCAGGAGCGCTGCCAGCGAGGTGAGCCGGGGCGGCGCGCCGCCGCCGGCGGCGATGAGGCGGATCGGGAGATCGGCGGCGAACTCGGCGAGGGTCTGCCGGCACATGCCGCACGGGCTGCCGAGGACGGGCCCGCTGGTGGCGACGGTGAGCGCGATCGGATCGCGCTCGCCGGCCGCGACCATCTGCACGATGGCCGAGCGCTCGGCGCAGATGGCGAGCCCGTACGAGGCGTTCTCGACGTTGCAGCCGGCGAACACGCGGCCCGATCGCACGAGGATCGCCGCGCCCACCCAGTAGCCCGAGTACGGCGCGTGCGCGCGCTCCCGGACGGCGAGCGCCGCCCGGTCGAGCGCGTCCCAGTCGATCGCCGGCGCCGCCTCGGCCGCGGCGGCCGGTTCGCCGGGGTCCTGCGGGGCGCGGCTCACGACGCCGCGCTCCCGGCCGCAGCCTCGGCGCCGACGCGGCGGACCCACGCCGAGAGCAGCGCCGTGAACCGGGCGCGCGTCCTCCGGGCGGTCTCCTCGACCTCCTTGTGATCGAGCTCGCGCTGGGTCAGGCCCGCCGCGAGGTTCGTGATGCACGAGATCGCCGCGGCCGGCACGCCCATGTGCCGGAGCGCGATGATCTCCGGGACGGTGCTCATCCCGACCGCGTCTGCCCCGAGCGTGCGCAGCATCCGGATCTCGGCCGGCGTCTCGTACGTCGGGCCGAGCAGCCCGGCGTAGACGCCCTCGCGCAGCTGGACGCCGGCGTCGCCCGCGGCCGCCCGCGCGAGCTCGAGCAGCCGGGGATCGTGCGCGTACGTCATGTCGGGGAAGCGCTTGCCGAGCGCGTCGTCGTTCGGCCCGACGAGCGGGTTCGTCCCCATCAGGTTCAGGTGATCGATGAGCAGCATGAGATCGCCGGCGGCGAAGCCGGGGTGGATGCCGCCGGCCGCGTTCGTCAGGAGCACGGCGCGGCAGCCGAGCCGCGCGAGCACGCGCACGCCGAACACGGCCTTCGCCGGCGGGTGCCCCTCGTAGAGGTGCGCGCGGCCCTGCAGGCAGGCGACCGGCACGTCCCCGACGCGCCCGGCGCAGAGAAAGCCGGCGTGCCCCTCGACGGCTGGCCGGGGCATGCCGGGGATCTCGGCGTAGGGGACCTTCACGAGCCCGGAGAGCTCGTCGCCCCAGCCCCCGAGCCCTGAGCCCAGCACCACACCGACGCTTGGAAGCGCTGGAATTCGTTGGCGAATGACGCGTGCGGCTTCGTCGAGCTCGGCCAGGAGGGTCATCGCGACAAGCTACCCCAGGGCGACGCAAAGGTTAAACGTCGCAGGGTAAACGTCGCAGATGCACGACGACATCGCCCGTGATAGGGTCGCCGCCCTTTCGGGGCAAGTGACGACGATGGGCACCAAGATCGAAGATTTCTTGAAGGAAAAGAAGGTCGACCCCCGCCGCATCATCGCGGCGTCGGTCAAGATCGAGCGGCTGCAGCCGGAGGATCGGGCGATCCGCCTGATCAAGCGGCTGGCGCGCGGCAGCGAGGACGCCGCGAAGAAGAAGGAGGCCGCCGGCGCCAAGAAGCCGCGCAGCGGCCGCCCGGTGACCGACCGCACGCTGAGCGCCGCGTTGCAGGGCAAGCCGATCAGCGGCCCCGCGAAGACGCGCCTGCTGCGCGCGGTCAACCGCATCCTGGAGCAGAAGAAGCAGGAGAAGGTCGAGCTGTCGGCGCTCTTCGACCTGCCGAAGAAGGGTGGCGCCGCGGCGGAAGGCGCCGAGGCCGCGGGCTGATCCCACCGGACGGCCCGGACCCCTACGGCTCTTTCCGCCGCCCGGCTTGAGCGCACGTCGGCCCTAGGCCGAAGCGGGCTCAAGCCGGGCACTTTTTGTCGGCCCTAGGCCGAAGCGGGCTCAAGCCGGGCACCTTTTTGTCGGTCGGGGCCTGACGCCGGCCGCTATGCGCGCTCGCGACGGCGGGAGCCCAGCTCGAACAGGTCGGCGGCCACGAGGGCCACGGTCAGCGACACGGCGATGATGATCATGCGCTGGAAGGTCGCGCCAATGTGCCCGGAGGAACAACTTTTGTGCGTTTCCGGGCGCCATTGCGGGCCTGGGGAGGCGCCGCGCGAGGCCACGCCGCGGCCTGAATGATCCGGCTGCCGGGCGCATCAGAGGCCTTGTGCATACCGTGGCGGTCGAGACGGGGGCGTTCTGGGCGCACCTCTCGCGGTCGTTCTTGTTCCCGCTCACCTGGGGTGCGCCGAGCGGCCGCGCCGACGAGCTGCCCGCGCGGGAGGCCGAGGGCGCGCGCGTGGCGCTCGATGTGACGTCCGCTGGCGACGACCTCTCTCGCCGTCCGGAGCCGGTCGCCTCGCCATCGAGCTCCATGAGCGCCGAAGGGGCGGATAGGCTTCCGCCCGTGACCGAGCCCGACGACGTGGGCGAGTGGATCCGCCGCTTCCAGAGCGGAGACCCCACGGCTTTCGCCGAGATCTTCCGCCGCTATCGCCGCGACGTCGCGCGGCTCGTCTTCCGGATGCTCGGGCCGTCCGCCGACGCCGAGGACGTCATCCAGGAGGTGTTCATCCAGGTGCACCGGAGCCTGGGGGACTTCCGGGGGCAGTCGAAGTTCACGACGTGGCTCCACCGGGTGACGGTCAACGCCGTGCTGATGGCCCGGCGCGCGGCGCGCTCCCGGCCGGTGTTCTCGGGCGAGCCCAGCGTCGAGCTCGAGGTCGACCGCGGCATGCTCCCGGACGAGGACGCCGCCCGCGCCCGCAGGATTGACGCATTCCGTCGCGTGCTGGAGCGCCTCCCCGAGAAGAAGCGGGTCGTCTACATCCTCCACGAGCTCGAGGGGATCGCGCCGACCGAGATCGCGGAGATCGTCGGCGCGCCGGTCCTGACCGTCCGGACGCGCCTGTTCTATGCGCGCCGCGAGATCGAGGCGATGATGCGCGCCGAGCCCGCGCTCGCCCAGCTCGCCGCCGAGCTGGCCGAGGGCGGCGCGGACAAGGCGGACGGCGCAGGTCCGGAGGCGGCGCGCGCTCGGGTTTCGGTGGGAGGCGCCGCCGTGCGGTATCCCGCGGCGGATCAATCGGCTGTCGACGCGGAGGACATGTGAGCGGCGCAAAGCAGTACGAGCGGGCACGGGAGCACATGGAGCGGCTGCTCCGCGCCGAGGAGCCTCCGGAGCCTCGCTGGGACGCGATCGAGCGCGAGCTGTTCGCGCGGATCGAGCGGCCCGCTCCGCCGCGCCGCGCCGCTCCGCCGCGGCGGTCGCCGCTCGGGCGCGCGCTCGCGTTCGCGGCGGCCGCGGCGGCCATCGCGTTCGCGGTGCTCGCGGCCGGGCGCTCCGCCCCGCCCGTCGTGGCGACGTCGACGCCGCCGCGCGCCCGCGATCTCGCGGACGTGCCGAGGGCCGCCGGGGCGGCCGACGATCTGGATTTTCGCGCCCTCCGGCCGGGCGACGCCGTCGAGTCCGCCGCCCACGCGATCTCCTTCGCCGACGTCGGCTCGGTGCGCTGGACGCTGCTGCCGAACAGCCGCGCCGTGGTGCGCGCCGTCGGCGCGGCGGGGGTCGGCCACGTGATCGCGCTCGAGCGTGGCGCGGTGCGGGCCGACGTCGTCACGCGCGCGCCCGAGGAGGGCCTCGTCGAGGCGTTCGCCGTCGAGGTGGACGGCACCCGCGTCGCGGTGCACGGCACGCTCTTCACGGTGACCCGCCTCGCGGATCGCGTGGAGGTCGACGTGGAGCACGGCACCGTCGCGGTCGGTCCCGCGGCGTACCGCGGCGCGACCACCGCGCACCTGCTCGTCGGTCCGTCGCGCGGCACCTTCTCGCTCGACGGCGGCCGCGAGGCGCGCCTCCTCCAGCGCCCGGCGCCGGAGGGCAACGCCGCGCCGGAGGACAGCGCCGCGCCGGAGGACAGCGCGCCCGCCGCCTCGCCGATGGAGCCGGCGCGTCCACCCGCGCCGCCCCGGCCCACCGCCGGCGCGACCGCCGGCGTGCGCCCGCCGAGCGGCGCCGCCGCGGCCCGTGGGGTGGTCGCTCCTGTGGAGGAGCCCGCCGCAGCATCCGCCGCCCGTGCGATGGTGGCTCCCGTGGAGGAGCCCGCCGCAGCATCCGCCGCCCGTGCGATGGTGGCTCCCGTGGAGGAGCCCGCCGCAACATCCGCCGCGCCCGCCGCCTCGGCGGTCGCCGCGCCGGCGATCGAGCCGGCGCCGGCGGTCGCGGCGCCGGTCGCCGAGGCTCAGGCGACGCCTCCCCCGCCGGCGTTGACGCCGGCGTCCGTGCAGTCGCAGCTGTCGAGCTGTTTCGCGCGCGAGACGGCGAGCGGCCCGTCCCTGGTCCGCAAGTCGATCGTCTCGACGCTGCGCATCTCCGTGCGCCCGGACGGCAGCGTCGCCGCCATGCGCTTCGACCCGCCGCTCCGGCCCGCGCTGCAGGCGTGCGCCGAGGGCCTCTACCAGGGGCGCTTCGCGGGGGGCCCGATGCAGCTCGCGATCCCCTTCATCCTCGAGGACTGAGCGCAGCCGCGGCGGGGAGCGCGGCGCGGCCGCCGCGCGGAGGCTCAGAGCGAGCCGAGGAGCTGCGTGAGCGCGTAGGTCTCCCGCGCACCCATCACCCCGAACTGCACCCCCATCCCCTCGGGGGTGGTCCAGCGCACGACCGACGGGATCGCGGCGGCCTGCTTCAGGCCCTCCAGCGACAGCAGCACCTCGATGCTCGCTCCGAAGGGAGCCGGCGAGGTGGTCTCGATGAACATCCCGCCGAGGCTGATGTCGCGGCATATCGCATCGATGCGCGGGCCGTCGCCGATCCGGAACGCGATCGAGAGCTCGATGGGCTTGCGCGGGTGCTTGCGGTGATCTCGCACGTTCCTCGCTGGTTCGGTGCGCGGCGCTGGAGGTCGCCGCGTGGGGTATTCTGAGGCGGAGAGGAGACGATCAATGTCGCGAGCCGAGAGCGCCTCTGTCAAGCGCCGGGAGCCGCGCTCGGCCCCGTCGACCCGTGGCCCGGCCGGTGGGCTTCTTCGTCGCCTTCGTCGTCTTCGATTTCTTCCCGCGCGCGCGATCGAGGAGCGCGCGGCGGAGCGCCGCGGCTTGCGGCGGCACCTCGAAGGCTGGGAGCCGGGGCTCGTGGCCGTCTTCATCGCGGGCTGCGCGGCGATCCTCGCGGTGCCGCGCGCGGTCGAGCCCGCCGAGCTGCCGCTGCCGCTCGCCGACGCGCGGGCCCTCGCGCGGGTGCGGGACGCGGACATCGCCCGCGCCCGCGAGGCCGAGCAGCTCGGGCTCGACGCCGAGGTGCGCGCGCTCGGCTCCGCCATCCGCGCGTTCGGGATCGTCGACGCCGACGCGGATCACACCGAGGCGGAGCTCCTCGCCGCCCGCAAGCGCGTGCTCGAGGCCGTCGGCCCCGCGCTCGCCCAGGGCGACGAGGCGGTGCTCCGGCTGCGCGCCTACCAGATGAGCTCGTTCGTCCGCGAGGTGCGCCGCTTCGAGGCGACCGGCGAGGCGTCCGACGAGCTCCGCGAGCTCGGCGGCAACTTCCCCGGGCTGCTCCGCCGCAACGCGTGGCTGAGGGCAGGGGCCGCGGGGCCGCGCGGCGGCGGCGAGGCGCGCCGCGTCGCCCTGGATGGCGCCGCGCTCGGGGCGCTGTTCAAGAAGCGCTGGGACGCGATCGTGGGCCTGCGGCGCGCGCCGTTCGGGGTGGCGCTCGACGAGGAGCGCGCGCTGTACAAGTTCCTGCTGTCGCACCCGCTCAGCGGGAGGAGCGCGCAGGAGCTCGCGGCGCCTCCCGCCGCGGACGCGGCGGCGCTCCTCGATTCGCAGGCGAGCGATCCGGGGCCGCGCTCGCCCGCGGCGGCGCTCCGGGCAGCGGACGCGCAGCGCGCCGAGGAGCACTACCGCCTGAAGAAGATCGACGAGCTCGCCGCGCTCGATCCGGCGTATCCCAGGCACCTCGCCCGCGGCATCACCCTCTACCGGCTGGGGAAGTTCGTGCAGTCGGCGGACGCGTTCCGCAGCCACCTGGACCAGCACCCCGACGGGGCGTACACGCTGCGGGCGCAGAACTACCTGCGCGCGGCGCTGGAGCGCGCGAGCGAAGATCGGTTTTAGTCAGCGCGGCGCTCTTTCCGCTGGGCGAGCGCGCGCTGGGCAGCGCGTCGAGCTCGCCGCGCCGTCACGGGCCCCTGCGCATCCCGCCGGGCCGGTACGGGCGCCCGCTGATCCCCTTGGCGGGGTTGCCCTGCCCGCCGCGCCCCCGGCGCGTCTCCATCTCGTTCATGATCCCTTGCATGGCCGAGGCCTGCAGGAACCGGCGAGCGGCCGGAAACACCTCCTGCTCCTCGCAGGTCACGTGGCGATGGTACGCGGCGCGCAGGTCCTCGATGAGCTGGGGGAGCTTCTCCAGCGCCTCGGCGCCGCCGTCTCGCTCGATCGCGGCGCGCAGCTCGTTGATCGCGCGCTGATGCGCCTTGTGCTCCTGCCGGAGGCGCTCGAGCGTCGGCGCGATGGCCTCCAGCACCGCGAGCCGCGGGAACAGCGAGCGCTCCTCGTCCTCGTGGTGCCGGCTCATCGATCGCTCGAAGTAGGCCACCACGCTGGAGAGGCCCTCGAGCGCGCCGGCCCGCCCGCGGGCATCGCCGAGCGCCCGCGCGGCGCGCGCGAGGTCGTTCAGGTTCTCTTCCAGGCTCCGGTGAGCGGAGGCGAGCTTCTCGAGCGGATCGTTCCGGTCATCGGACATCAATCGATGATCGAACAAGAGCGCGCACGCGTGGAAGTCATTTTCTCTCCGCGCATGCGGTTTCGCGCGCCGCGCGCCGACCATCCGACCCCCTCGCCACCTGCCCGGCGCGGGGACGACATCCCACCTTGAAGGGAGGCTCTCGCCGCGGCGCAGCCCGGGCCGCTACGGGAGGCTCGCGTTGCGGGGCAGCTCGATCCGCAGCTCGGGGGCCAGCATCTCGCGCGCGAGGTGCACCTCGAGCAGGTCGATGACGGGGCTCTTCGACACCGCCCGGAGCCGCTCGTCCGCGCCCGCGTCGCCGGCCGCCTTCTTGGCCATGGCCGTGTAGAATTGCGCCTCGACGCGCTGCGCTGCGTTCTGGGCGAGCTTGCCGAGATCCGCGTCGCTGATCCTGCCGTTCGCCCACGCCGCGAGCTTTCCTGTCCAGGACGCGCGGCTCACCGCGCTGTCCAGCGCGCGGCCCGCGGTGCCGTCCGTCGCGACGCCGAGGGAGCGCTCCAGCAGGAGGACCCAGAGCCCGCCGTAGACGAGATCCTCCTCGTCCAGGTTCGCCTCGAGGCCGCGCTTCAGCGCCCGCCGCGCGGCGGGGAGATCGCGCTCGACGAGCGCGCGCCCCACGGCGTCGAGCATCGTGGCGCCGAGCTGCGGCGGCTCGGCGGCCACCAGGGCGAACGCCCGCTCGTAGGCCCGGGTCGCGCCCTTCTCGTCGCCGTAGCCGTCGAGGATGCGCGCGAGCAGCCGCTCCGTCCGCGCCTTGGCGCCGGGATCCCGCGCGCGCTGCCGGGCGTCGAGCGCGGCGGTGAGCGCCGCGTCGAGCGACTCCTTGGCCCGGTCCTGCGTGCCGGCCTCGCGGTGGAGCTCGAAGGCGAGCAGGTGCGCCTGGATGACCTCGAGCGGCGCGGTGCGCGCGTCCGGCGCGCCCAGCGCCCGCCGCACGTCCTCCAGCGCGGCCTGGAGCTCGCCGGACTGCCGCTCGGCCATCGCGAGCAGCGTGAGCCCGTTGACCGTCGGCTCGGCCGCCGTCGCCGCGCGGAGCAGCGGCAGCGCGCCGGCGAGGTTGCCGGCGCGCAGCTCGAGCGACGCCATGAGGGACCGGACGCGCGCGCCCGACGGATCCAGCGCGGCGCCGCCGCGCGCCGCCCGGTCGGCGAGCACGAGCAGCGGCCCCGCGGCGTTGTAGGTGCGCCGCGCGGCCTCGACGTCGTCGTTCGACGCCTCCTCCGAGAGCGCGCTCAGCACGAGCCCCAGCGCGGCCCCGAGCGCGCCGGCGCTCGGCCGGTCGCCGAGCGCGCCGGCCAGGAGGAGCGGCGTCACTTCCGACATGCCGAGGCGGATCATCACCTGCGAGAGCAGCGTGGCGCTGTCGTAGCTCTGCGGGTCGCGCCGGTAGGCCTCCAGGGCCGTGCCCCAGATCGCCCCATCGAGCAGGTCCTGCAGCATCCCGGTCTCGGCGTCGCGCTCCTGCGTGTCGTGGTTGGCGAAGGCCGCCGCGAGCGCCTGCCACGAGACCGCGTCGCCGTCGGACGCCGCCGCCTGGATCCGGTCGTACAGGCCGGGCGGGATCACCCGGCGCGCGCTCGTGCGGTCGATCTGCTCGAGCGCGCCCTTCGCGTCCCCGTAGCGCAGGAACAGCGCGGCCATGCTCGCGCCGCCCGACTCCAGCGCGCGCGCCGCCTCGACCGCCTCCTCGCGCTCCGGCCGCTTCCCCCCCTGCCGGTACTCGATGTTGAACTCGATCGCGCGGTCGATCCACGCCGCGGTGGCGGCGGCCGCGCGCTGGATCGCCTCCGGGCGGCTGTCGAGGAGCGCGCGCGTGACGGACGCGCGCTGCTCCATGCCGAGCTGCTCGAGCGGCCCGCCGGTGCGCGTGTCCTTCATCCAGCGATCGAGCGCGGTGAGGTGCTCGTCGACCTCGGCGCGGGCCCGGCTGCCGGCCGGCAGCCCGGCGGCGCGGAGCTCCATGAGCGCCCGCACCCGCCCCTCGTCGCCGCGGGGGCTCAGCCGCTCGATCGCGCCGGCGAGGGCGCGCTCGCCCACGGCGTCGATCATCTCGGCGTGGCCCTCGCCGGGACGGACCAGGTAGAGCGCGCCGCGGACGCTGTCGACGCCCCGGTCGGCCCGCCCGGCGTGGAAGCGCGCCGCGGCGTGCGCGAGCTGCCGGCGGACCACGCCGATGAGCAGGCCCGTGCGCTGCGGGCTCTGCTTGCCGTCGCGCACGATCGTGTAGAGGCTGGCGGAGAAATCGGCGTCGCGGACCTCGACGGGGGCGGCGCGGCCTTCGGCGCCGGGCGGCCCCTTCGCCCCCGGCGTGCCGGAGGCTGCGCAGGCGAGGGGAGAGAGCGCGAGGGCGAGCGCGGCGAGGCCCCGGGCGAGACGGCGCCGGGGGGGCAGGGTCGGCAGCGACATTGCGGGGCAGTGTACACGGGCACAGCGTGCGCGCACCCCCCGGGGCGCTCTGTCCCGGCGCTACCGCGAGCCGTCGCCGAGCCTGCGGCCGAGCAGCTTGGAGGCGAGCGTCTCGCCGAGCTCGTTCATCATCAGCTGCTCGACCACGGCCTCGGTCGCGCCGCGCTCCGCGTCGCTCGCGTACTGGAACTCGATGCCCATCCCCGCCGGGGCCGTCTCCGTCGCCTCGGCGGGCATCACGATCCACTTCACCCGGCCGCGGAGGCGGAGCGGCTCGGCCAGGTTGCGGATCGAGAGGGCGAAGACGAACTCGGTGCCCACCGCGAGCGGGCGCTCCGTGCGGATGAAGGTCCCCCCCTTCGAGATGTTGCGCGTGTAGTCGGCGAAGAACGTGTTGAGTCGCTTGTACTCCACGCTCAGCTCGATCGCGGCGCGATGGGCTGTGCGGCGGTCTGGCTCCGTCACGGCCCCACCCTACCACGGCGCGCCAGGGCCAGAGTAAAGTCGCCGGTCATGGAACTCGGTCATGTCAGGGCGGCGCTCGCGAGCGGGCGGCGCAGGGCGTCCGCGCTCAAGGACGGGGCGCTCGTCGCGGGGCGGGCGGTGACGCAGACGGGGCTCCTCGCCGCGCTGCGTTGGCCGGGGCTCAAGGTCCTCGCGCGCGAGCTCGCGAAGGGCAGGGCGAACCCGTCGCTCCTCTTCCGGTTCTACGCCGAGAACAGCCCGCACCGCATCGCGGTGATCGATCCGCGGGGCCTCGGGCGCCGCGCGGCCGGGGGGGAGGCGACGGCCCCGGCCGAGGATCGGGTCTACTCGTTCTTCGCGCTGAACGAGGCGATCGAGCGGCTCGGCCACGGGCTCGACCGCCGCGGCGTGGGCCCGGGCGCGACCGTGCTGCTCGCGCTCAAGAACCGCCCCGAGTTCGTGATGTGCCAGATCGCGCTCGCCCGCGTCGGCGCGTCCGTGGTGACGGCCTCCTGGCGATCGACCCCGGCGGAGCTCTCGTACCTCGCCGGCCACTCCGGGGCGCGGCTGCTCGTGTTCGACGCCGACATCGCCGACGTGATCCGCGAGGCCGCGCCCCGGCTAGAGGGGATCCCTCCCGAGGCCATGATCGCGGTCGGCGAGGGCGCGCCGGGCTTCTCGCGCTTCGACGAGCTGCTCGCCGAGCCCGGCGCCGCGCCGGACCGGAGCGAGCGCGCCGCGGTGGTGATGTACACCTCCGGCACGACCGGCAAGCCGAAGGGCGCGGTGCGCGGCTTCGGCGGCGGGGTCGTCGTGTCGGCGCTCGGGGCGATCGGCGCGACCCCGATGCGCGCGGGCGACGTGCACCTCGCCGTGTGCCCGCTCTACCACCTCACCGCGTTCGGCTTCGTGAACCTGTCGCTCGTCCTCGGCGCGACGATCGTGATCTTGCCGGAGTTCCATCCGGAGCTCTTCCTCGAGGCGATCCAGCGCTACCGCGTGACCACCACGGCGGTCGTCCCGACGATGCTCCACCGCGTGCTCGAGCTCGGCGAGGCGCGCCTCCGCGCCTACGACACGTCGTCGCTCACCGCGATCTTCACGGGCGGCGCGCCGCTGCCGCCGGCGCTCGCGGCCGAGGTCATGGGGGTGTTCGGCGACAAGCTCTTCAACTTCTACGGCGCGACCGAGACGGGCATCGTGACGATCGCGGGCCCCGAGGATCTGCGCGCGTCGCCGGGCACCATCGGGCGCCCGGTCGCCGGCAGCGCGCTCCTGCTCGTGGGCGAGGGCGGCGAGCCGTGCCGGGACGGCGAGGTGGGCGAGCTCTACGTGAGGAGCCCCCTGCTCGTGTCCGGCTACCACAGAGATCCCGGCGCCACGCGCGCGTCGACGCTGGACGGCTACTTCTCGGTCGGCGACCTCGCGCGCCGCGACGCGCGCGGCTGCTACCACATCGAAGGTCGCAAGCGGGACCTCATCATCTCGGGCGGCGAGAACGTGTACCCCGCCGAGGTCGAGGCGGTGCTCCACGATCACCCTGCGGTCGCCGAGGCCGCCGTGGTGGGCGCGCCGGATCGCGCCTGGGGGGAGCGGGTGCGCGCGTTCGTCGCCCTGCGCCCCGGCGCGTCCGCGAGCGAGGACGACATCAGGGCGCACTGCCGCGCCGCGCTCGCGGGCCCCAAGGTCCCGCGCGAGATCGTCTTCGTCGACGCGCTGCCGCGCAACCCGACGGGCAAGGTGATGAAGCGCGAGCTCGCCGGAGCCGCGCGGAAATCGGCCTGATAGCCCCGCCGGTAGCCGCTGTCCCGGGGGGGCGATCGATGCTATTTCGCACCTCGTGCGGGATCCGTACGAAGTATTGGGCGTCGAGCGTTCCTCGACGCAGGATGAAATCAAGAGCGCTTTCCGGCGGCTCGCCGCGCAGCACCATCCCGACAAGAACCCGGGGGACCAGGGCGCGCACGTCCGCTTCAAGGAGCTGAACGCGGCCTACCAGATCCTGAGCGACCCGCAGAAGCGCGCGGCGTTCGATCGGTTCGGCCCCGCCGCCGTCGGCGCCGCCGCCGGCTCGGGCTTCCAGGGCGTCCCCTTCGACATGCAGGACCTCAACCTGGACGCCATCTTCGGCGACCTGCTCGGCGCCCTCGGCATCAAGGTGGGCGACCGCGGGACGCTCCAGAAAGAGGTGCGGATCAGCTTCGAGGAGGCGGCGTTCGGCTGCACGAAGCAGATCACCTACGATCGCGTCGAGCCGTGCGGCGACTGCGCCGGCTCGGGCTCGGCGCCCGGCTCGTCGACCGAGCGGTGCGCGGCGTGCGCGGGCCGCGGCCGCGTCCGGATGCAGCAGGGGATGTTCCCCATCGCGATCGAGCGACCGTGCGGGAAGTGCCGCGGCACGGGGCGGATCGTGATCGACCCGTGCAAGACGTGCCGCGGCGCCGGCCTCGCGGCGAAGCAGAAGACGATCGAGGTGACCATCCCCCCGGGCGTGGAGAACGGCGCGACCCGGCTCGTGGAGCGCGGCGGCAACGCCGTCCGCCCCGATCGCGGGCCGGGCGACCTCGAGCTCACCATCCGCGTCGCGCCGCACGAGCTCTTCCGCCGCGTCGGCGACGACGTGGTGTGCGCCGTGCCGATCTCGTTCGCGCGCGCGGCGCTCGGCGGCGAGCTGGAGATCCCGACGCTCGACGGCAAGGGCCGGCTGCGGATCCCCCCGGGCACGCAGCCGGGCTCGGTGCTCCGCATCAAGGGCAAGGGCATACCGCGCCGCGTCGTCGGCGGGCGCGGCGATCAGCTCGTCGAGGTGAGCGTCGAGGTGCCGACGCAGCTCACCGCCTCGCAGAAGGAGCTCATCTCCCAGCTGGCGAAGGAGCTCGGCGAGAGCGTGCAGCCGCAGCAGGTCACCTTCATGGACAAGCTCAAGGGGCTGTTTGGTTGACCCGCCCCGCGCTCGCGGGCGATCCTCTGCGTCCCGCTGAACGCCGAGGCACGACCGCTGCCTCGAGCGCCTGCGCCGACACGGCGACGGAGGCATCGGACATGGACAAGCCGAAGTTCATCGACGTCCTGAGCGACTCGACGGGAGAGACGGCCGAGAAGGCCGTGCGCGCCGCGCTGCTCCAGTACCCGGACGCGGGGGTGCAGATCCGCCTCCACACCCGGGTGCGCACGCCGGAGATCGCGCGGCCGGTGCTCGAGCGCGCGGCCCGGGAGGGCGCGCTCGTGGTGTTCACGGTGGTGAGCCCCGAGCTGCGCGAGTTCGTGCACGCCTCGACGGCCCAGCTGAACATCGAGGCGATCGATCTGATCGGCTCGCTCATCGTCCGGCTCGGCACGTTCCTCGACCGGGAGCCGATCAACCTGCCGAGCGCGATGCTGCCGCTGAGCGAGGAGTACTTCCGGCGCATCGAGGCGGTGGAGTTCGCGGTGAAGAGCGACGACGGCAAGGAGCCGCGGAACTTCAAGCGGGCGGACATCGTCCTCGTCGGCGTCTCCCGCACGTCGAAGACGCCGCTGTCGACGCTGCTCGCGCAGCGCGGCCTCAAGGTCGCGAACTTTCCCCTCGTGCTCGGCGTGGCGCCGCCGCCCGAGCTCATGGATGCCCCCCAGGACCGGGTCGTCGGCCTGACCATCGGGATCGACCAGCTCTGCGAGATCCGGCAGGCGCGCCTGCGGCAGCTGGGGATGCCCGCCGAGACCAACTACGCGATGCGCGAGCACGTCCGGCAGGAGCTCGACTACGCGAGCCGGCTCTTCGCCGCGCACCCGGAATGGCCGGTGGTCGACGTCACCGGGCGCGCCATCGAGGAGACGGCGGTGATCATCCTGGAGCACCTGAAGGAGCGCGACGAGCGCGCGAAGGCCGCGCGCTCGTCGCTGATGTGAGGCGGCGCTAGCGGGCGAGCCGGACGCGCGGCGCTGCCGCACGGCGCGCAGGCAGGGGAGCGGCGTGTCCGGGTGGGCTGCGGCATGTCCAGATGGGCGTGCGGCGTGTCCAGATGGGCTGCGGCATGTCCAGATGGGCGTGCGGCGTGTCCAGATGGGCGTGCGGCGTGTCCAGATGGGCGTGCGGCGTGTCCAGATGGGCGTGCGGCGTGTCCAGATGGGCGTGCGGCGTGTCCAGATGGGCGTGCGGCGTGTCCAGATGGGCGCGCGCACCAGATCAGCGCGCGCCCGCGGCCCGCAGGTCCGCGAGCAGCGCCACCACCACCCCCTCCTCGTGCACCGCGCGCCCGTCCTCGCGCATGGCGGCGCCGAGCGCCTCGTCCCAGGCCGCCGCGACCGGCGCCCCGGCGAGCTCCACCCCCTTCGGCGCTTCGCGGTAGTCCGCAGCGCCGTACCGCCATGGCAGGGCGCCGTGGCACCCGATCACCACGTTCCCGATGCGGACGCCGCCCCAGTCGAAATCGCCGTGGTACCGCAGCGTGGCCCCGGCGCCGCGGAGGCGCTCCAGGAGGAGCCGCGCCGCGGTCCGGACCTGCCCCTCCACGCAGACGAGCGGCGCCCCGCGCGGGCCGAGATGATCGGCTGCCGCCGCGAGGATCGCAGGGTTCTCGCAGACGAACACCTCGCGGCCTGATAGATCGAAGCGCGGCGGCGCGCGCCGGAGCTGCCGGACCGCGAGCCGGCACGGCTCCCCGGCCTCCGCGTGCATCGCCAGCACCCGGCCGGCCAGGCTGTCCGGCGCCGCACCCAGGTTGAGCACCAGCACCGGCGCGCTCAGCTCGTCCAGCAGCACGCCCGACTGATCCCACACGTCCCGCCGCTCCGCCGCGCGCGCCCACCGCGCCACCCCGGAGACGGCCGCCGCGAACCGGATCACCAGCGCGCCGAGCGGCGCGCCTGCGTCGAGCGCGTGGCTGTCGCCGGTCGCCGACGCCGCGAGCTCGGCGAGCGGGATGCCCTCGGCCGGCAAGCGGCGGACGACCTCCACCCCCTGCCGCAGGAGACGCCGCGCCACCTCGACATCGCCGCAAGACAGCCGCCGTACGAGACCGGTCGCCCGCAGATCGTCGAGCCACGCGACCACCTCCGCCCGGCGCTCACACGCCGCCGCGGCCTCCTCGAAGATCGCCCGGAAGGCCGCCTCGACCCGGGCCGCCTCCGCGCGGCGGTCCCACGCCGGCCCCGCGAGCGCCGCCACCGCCGCCTCGAGGCCGGCGCAGATCTCCGCGTCCCGCAGGAGCTGGTCGAGCTCATCCAGCGACACCGACAGGACGGCCCCGCGCATCACCCGGCCGAGCAGGCGCTCCACCGCGGCGCGCTCCGCCGCCGCCGGCGCGCTCCGCCGCACGACGGCGCCCCGCAGCGGCTGGCCGCGCTCCAGCCGCCGCCGCGCCTTCTCGATGATCCACCCGAGCTCCGGCGCGCCGAGGACCTTCCGCAGCCGGTCGCCGCTCACGAGGAGCCGTCGCGGAACATCGGCCCCGGCGTGGCGCGCGGCGGCTCCGCCGGCGCTGCCGCGCCGCTCGCGCGCACCCGCTCCCGCCCGTTCCACACCCACCGGGTCACCCCGACGGCGTCGATGTCGGGCTTCACCGTGAGCTGGTGGATCGACAGGCCGGGCAGCGTCGCGTAACACCCCCACTCGCGCTCGCTCGTCATCACGAAGTCCAGGTCGAACGCCGCGAGCAGCCCCATGCACTTCGCGCGCATGTCGGGGTCGATGCCGACGAACGCCTCGTCGAGCAGGATCAGCCGGGGCGCGTGGGGATCCGCGCTGCGGTAATGCGCGGCCGCCGCCGCGAACTGCGGGATCGTCAGCGCCAGCGCCTTCTCACCGCCGGAGCCCGTGCCGTACGTGCGGCGCGTCAGCCGCTTCCAGATGCCGTCCTGGTGGCGCTCCACCGCGAACGCGTGCCACGCGCGGTAGTCGAGCGCGCTCGCGAGCTGCTCCTGCCAGCTCGCCGCCTCGTCCCGAGCGCGCACCTCCTCGATGCGCGCCTTCAAGAACCCCGCGAGCAGCTCGCGGTCGGCGAGCGACCAAGTGCCGCCCGCGCGCATCAGCCGCTGCCTCGCCTCCGGGAGCCCCGGCGGCCCCTCCGCGAGCGGCGTCCACGAGAAGCGCAGCCTCATCCCCGTGCTCGTCGGCCGCGCCTCGAGCTCCTGGTTCATGTCGCGCACCATCGCCTCGCACCGGTGCAAGAGGTCGTGCAGGTGGCTCGCGACCTCGCCGATGAGGTGGTTCTCCAGCACCTCCCGCTCCCGGGCGTCCAGCATCATGCGGCGGTGCGCCACCTCGTCCGCCAGCATCCGCTGGAGGTCGTGCACGGCCCACGTCCGATCCTGGAACGGCACCGTCACCGCGATGAGCCCGTCCTCGCTCGTCGTCTGCGGCCCGTAGCCGTGCGGCAAGAGCGCGTCCCGCAGCGCCTCCACGTGCCGGAAAATGCCCCTCTGCAGCCGGTCCCACGCCCTGTCGTCGTGCTCGACATCGCCGCTCGACGCCTCGATCCTCCGCGCCACCTCGACCGCCCGCGTCGGCGACCACCCCGCGGCCACGTCCGCCGTGAGCTCCACGTCCGCGAGATCGAGCACCGAGAGGAAGCGGGCCCGCGCCATCACCGCGAGCGACTCGATCTGCTTCGCCCGCTCGAAGGTCGCCCGCTCGACGGCGTCGCGGAGCGGCTCGAGCCTCTCGTGCGCGCGCCCCTCCTCCACGCGCGCGTCGACGTGGGCCTTCTGCGCGCCCTCGAGCGCAGCGCTCAGCGCCTCGTGCCGCGCTCGCGCCGCCGCGAGCTGGCGCAGGATCTCCTCGACCCGCGCGCCCGTCGTCCGCTGCAGCGTGTCTCGGCGCACCTCCGCGTCGTGGCGACGGGCCACGGCGCGCCGCCGCGCGTCACCGCGGTCGGCGGCGCGCTCGGCGGCGAGCCGCGCTTCCTCCTCGGCCTGACGCGCGCGGCGCGCCGCGAGCGCCGCGGCGCGCGCGGTCGGCCAGAGCGCCGCCGCGGCCCGCTCCAGCGCGGCGAGCGCGGCGTCGTGCCGATCCAGCGCGTCGACCCACGCCGTGAGCCGCAGGTCCCGGGCGGCCCGGTCGCGCTCCGCGAGCGCCTCTGCCTCGCGCCGCTGCCGCGCGAGCGCGCGCTCCTCCTCCGCGGTCACCGCCGCGCGCGCATCGACGACGCCCGCCGCCGCCGCCTGCTCCGCCGCGAGCGCGCCCCGCAAAAGGGCGTCCGACGGCGCCCGGGCCGCCTCGTCCCGGGCGGCGCGCTCCCGGCGATCGAGCTCCGCGAGCGCCGCCCTCGCGGCGGCGCGAGCCGCCGCCGCCGCGCGGAGCTCGGCCTCGAGCGCCGCGAGCCGCCGCCTCCGGGCCGCCTCCCGCGAGGCCTGACCGATGTGCTCCGCCTCCGCCTTGGCCCCGGCGCCGTGCAGCGGCCCCAGCGCGAAGCTGCCCGACACGTCGACCCAGACCCGCCCCGATCCGCGCCCGGCGCCGACCCGCGCGAGCACCAGGTCCACCACCTCCGGCGGCACCGGCGGGGCGCCCGCGGCGCCTTCCGCGCCGCCGGCTTCGCCCGGCGCCGCGCGCAGCCAGCGGCCGAGCTGCCGCTCGCGCGGGAGCGCAGGGACCCCGGCGCCCGACAGCGCCGTGTCGAGCACGCCCTCCGCGAGCAGCTGCCCGTCGGGCGTCACCCATGCGTCGAGCAGGCCGGCCGCCTCGAGGGCCGCCTCCAGGCCCGCGCGCGCGGCCGGACCGAGCTCGGGCGCGAACTCGCAGAGATGCCACAGCGGCGCCCCAGGGCGCCCCTCGCGAGCGTCCGGGGCGCGCGAAGGCGGCGGCGGCGGCGGGCGGTGCGCGCCGCGCTCGAGCGCGGACCGCTCTTCCTCGAGCGCGCGCCGCGCCGCCTCCGCCGCCGCGATGGCGCCGTCGGCCAGGGCCCGCTCCGCCGCGAGCCGCCCCTGCACGTCGGCGAGCGCGCGGTGCGCCACCCGCGCCGCAGGGCCCTCGCCGTCGCCGCGCTCGCACCACGCCGCGAGGGCGTCGCAGAGCTCCTCGACCTCCGCGCCGGAGACGCGCAGCTCCGCGAGCCCGGCCGCCCATGTGCGCCAGGCGAGGATGAGCGCGTCCGCCTCTTTCTCCCGCTGCTCCTCTGCGCCGCGCGCCCGCTCCCGCGCGCGCTCGAGCCGCGCGGCGGCCGCCGAGAGCTCCGCCCTCGCGCGCTCCAGCGCGGCGCGCGCCGCCGCGAGCTCGACGTCGAGCCCGCGCACGAGCGAGACGCCCCGGCGGCGGTCGGTCACGTCGGCGTCGAGGCGAGCGCGCGCGCCTGGCAACGCGCGCTCCGGGTCGGCTTCCCAGCCGTCAGGCAGCGCCGGCGGCGCCAGCGCGACGGCCGAGGCCGCGCCCTCGACGAGGGCGAGCGCCTCCGCCAGCGCGCCGCGCTCGGCGCGCGCGTCGGCCTCGGCGCCCTCGAGATCGCGCGCGCGCTGCCCGGCGTGCTCCGTGGCGCGGCGGAGCTCGCGCTCCGCGTCCTCCGCCTCGCGGGCCGCGGCGTCCGCCGCCCGGCGCGCCTCGTCGAGCGCGCGGGCCTGATCCATCTCGGGGCGCTGGCTCAGGGTCTCGACCTCGCGCGCCGCGCCGCGCTCCGCGAGCGACGCCTCCTGCTCGCGCGTCGCCGCCTCCTCCACGCCGGCCTTCGCCCGCTCGAGCCCTGCCTCCGCGGCCCGCAGCTCCCGCATGGCGGCCTCGTAGGCGGCGTGCGTGCCCCGCACGCCGGCGGCGCGGCGCCGCGCCGCGACCCGGACGTAGCGGCGGTACTCGTCGAGGAACGCCGCCGACGCCGCGTTCGCCGCGAGGAAGCCGTCGAGCCCCGCGCGATCTGCCTCCAGGCTCCGGAACGAGTCGGCGAGGTCCGCCACGACCGCGGGCGGGACGGGGGGCAGCGCGCTCGACAGCGCCCTGGAGAGCTGCGCCTCGTCGAGCTTGCGCGAGAGCTGCGGCTGCCGGAGCTGGATCAGGAGGTCGAGCAGCGCGCCGTACCGCTCGCCCAGCCGGAAGAGCCGGCGATCGACGGCGGCGCGGTAGGCCGCGGCGCTCGTGAACACGTCGCCGCTGTCGCCGATCTCCGCCTCGAGCCGCTCCTTGCCGATGGCGGCCCCCGCGCTCTGCAGGAACAGGTCGCGCCCGACGCGCTTCTGGGTGACGAACAGCCACTTGCCGGCGAGCCCGCGCCCCTCGACGGCGTGCAGGCCGCAGCCGAGCGTCAGGTAATGCTCGGTCCCGTCGTCGTCGCGCCGGCCGAGCTCGATCCAGGTGTAGCCGCGCCGCTCTTCGTAGCGGCCGAGCAGCAGGTTCCACTCGATCCGCTTCGCGGGATCCGCGTCCGGCTCCAGGCGATGCGGGCTCACCTCGCCGTCGAGCAGGAAGGGGAGCTGCAGCGCGAGCACGCGCGACTTGCCGCTGCCGTTGTTGCCTCGCAGGAGCAGCCGGCCCCCTTCGAAGTGGAACTCCTCGTTGTCGTAGCGGTAGAGGTTGAGCAGCCCGCTGCGGAGCGGCTGCCAGCGTCGGGTCGAGGGCGAGGGCAGGATCACGGCGTGCTTTCGGTCGTTGTGGGCATCGGCTCCCGCGCCCGCTCGGCGGGCGGCGTCGCCGCGCGTGTGCTCGTCGTCTGCGCCCGCGGACCGGCCGGCGCGGCGACGGCGTACCGGGCGAGCGCCGGGAGCGGCTCGATGCCCGCCGGGGTCCAGCGCAGGAGCCGGAGCGCCGTGAGCCGGGCGAGCGCCAGGTCGGTGAGCTCGATCTCCGCGCCTGGCTCGGTCGCCGCCTTCTTCCAGCGCCCTCGGTGCACGGCGATGAGGCCCGCCACGTGCTGCTCGACCGCGGCCCGGCCGACGCGCTCGTCGTTCCGCGCGCGGCCGGCGAGCCACTCCGCGACGAGCAGCGTCAGGTGGCCCTCGGTGCCCTCCTCCGGCATGGCGAGGTCGGTGAGCTCCTCGTGCGGATCGACCATGGCGAGCCCCTCGCGCCGCGCCTCGGCCACGAGCCCGGTCGCCGCCTCGATCTCGCCGACGATGAACGGCCGCTGGCTCGTGAGGTAGGCGCGCTCGTCCGGGCCGAGGTCGTCGTAATAGACGACCGGATCGTCGAGCAGCCTGCGGAAGAGGCGGGCGCGCAGCGCCTGGTTCCTTCCGTCCTCGGTCTCCGGGGCGAGCTCCTCGACGAGGCACGCGAGCCGCGCGGTGAGGTCGTCGGTCTCGACGGTCGACGGGCCGCGGCGCACGCTCAGCATCGCGGCCAGCGCGGGCCGGTTCACGTTGTAGAGCACGTCGCGGCGCTGATCCGCGATGAACCCCTGCTCCTCTCCCGTGACGCGCGCGAGCACGCGCAGGTCCAGGAGGAGGCGCACGACGTGGACGAGGTCGCGCCGCTGGTCCTGCACGTCGAGCGCGAAGGTGCCGGCCTGGGCGAGCGCCGGATCTCCGGCGAAGTAGCCCATCACGCGCCCGGCGAGCCGCCCGAGCGTGGTCTGGCGATCTTCGCCGTCCAGCGCGAGGAGGGCGAGGCAGAGCAGCACGTAGCGGCGCCGCGTGAAGGGCGTGCCGTGGATGGGGTCGAACGCGGGGCGGGTGCCGTCGGCGAGGTCGGCCGGGGTCTTGCGGAGGCGCGCCTGCTCGACCTCGACGTGCAGCGACCAGCGGGGGAAGCGCGCGAACCAGGCGCGCAGCGCCGCGGCGTGGCGCCGCACGAGCAGGAACGACGCGGCGTGCGCGCCGGCCGCGGGCAGGAGCGGGCTCTTCAGGAGCGCTCGCATCGCCTGCTGTTGCTCGTGCCGCGCCTGGGCTTCGAGGGCGCGCGTCACGGGCCCTCCGGCGGCGCCGGCGCGGGCGGAGGCGCGCGGCGCGGCGCGGGGGCGGCCTCGTCCGGCGCGACGGCGCGCAGCGTGATGACGTGATCCGGACCGCTGAACGTGCCCGCGGGCGTCGTGATGGTCGCGGTCCGACCGTCGCGCGTGGGCGAGAGCGAGATGGCGATCGCGCCGTCCGCGGAGAGGATCTCGCCGTCGCCGGCGGCGAGCGCCTCGCCGAGCCAGTCGAGGAGCATCTCGAAGGCCAAGGGCGAGAGCTCGCCGAGCTGGGACAGGCGCGTGGGCCGGCCGGTCGCGAGCTGGGCGCGCGCGGCGCGGAGCGCGTGCGCTTCCTCGTCCTGCTGGGCGAGGAGGAGCGCCTTCTCGCGGGAGCGGTCGATGACATCGCTCGGGCGCCCGGGCCGCGCGTGCCGTCCGGTGGCGCGGAGGCGCGGCGAGATGCGGAGCGGCGGCGCGTCGAACCACGACCGCGCGGCCGGGACCGGCGCGCCTTCTCGCTCGGCGATCGCCTCCTCGTTGATGAAGAGATGCCGGGCCGAGGCGAGGGCGAACGCGGCGCGCCAGAGCCGGTGGGCGTCGGCGTCGCTCGGGGACGCGGCGAACCATCGGGCGAGGGCGCGGAGGTCGGCCGCCCGGTCGCTGCGGGTGAAGCGGCGGTCGTGGAGGCTCGCGATCGCGGCGAGCAGGGCCGGGATCGCGGCGCGGGCGCGGGCCCGGAGCTCCTCCGCCTGGGACGGCGTGCCCGGGCGGCCGATGAACCAGCCGCGCAAGCCCTCGATCCGCGCGGCCCACCGCGCCGACGCGGCCCGGAGGTCGGCCTCCTCGCCGTCGAGGGCGTCGGCGATCTCGCGCCTGCCGGCGCTCTCCGCGAGCCGCTGCGCGGCCGCCGCGTCGACGCGGCCGAGCAGCTCCGCGATGTCCGCCGTCGCGACGACGAGCTGGCCGACGAAGCGCTCGAGGTAGTCGATGAGGCGCTGCTTGTAGGCGAGGAAGCTCGCCACGTCGGCCCCGTGCAGATCGATGCTGCGCTGGAGGCTGCCCATGAACGCCTGCGCCTGCGTGGTGAGCTCGTCGAAGCGCGCGCGCAGCGTCGAGAGCGCGAGGTGGACCGCGCTGTCGTCGAGCTCCGGCCCGGCGAGCATCCGCGCGACGCTCTCGAGCAGCGTGCGGATGTCGTCGAGCGCCGCGGCCTTCAGCTCGCCGCGCTGCGCGAGCGCCTCGACGTAGGCGCCCACCGCGCGCTCCACGGCCTCTCCCTGCGGCGTGAGCTGGTAAAGAAAGCGCGGCCGGTAGAACTCCTCGACGGTCGCGACATCCGCCGTGTCCAGGTGGGATTGCAGGTTCCCCCACTCGCAGAGCTTCTGGAGCGACGCTTCGACCGAGGCCGGGTCGAGGCCGCCATCGCGGACGGCGCGGCCGACGTCGGCCGGCCTGAGGTGCAGCACGAAGCGCTCCCGCGCCTCGACGAACGATCGCATGATGGCGCGGTAAAGCGCCGCGTTCTCGACCGTCAGGTAGGTGAAGGCCGGAAGCTTCGCGGACGACGTGTCCATGACCCCTGAGCAGCTCCTGCGCGCTCGTGCGCTGGTGCCTTTGCCCGGCAGCGCGTCGTCGCTACCTGTGGCCGGTTTCGTATCGCTGTCAATCGAGGGTTGCGGCCGAATCTCGCAATGTCACCGGCGCGGAGCATTGCAATTATTCATGGCAAATTCTCATGGTCTTTCGCTTTCCTTCCTCATTCTGGCTCATGCCTCGTTGTTCTGGCTCATGCTCGAGGTCTCCTGCCGGAGAGGCTTCATGCGGTCTGCTCGACGGACCGACGCGCCCTCCGGCGGACGGCCGAGGCGCACCGCGGCCGGCGCGCGCGGCGCTCCCCGAACGGCGCGCGCCGGTCGCCGCGGTGCCCGCTCAGCGGACGAGCGCCCGCGTCTCTCCGATGTCGAGGATCCAGAGCGCGTCTTCCGGGAGCCCGCGCGCTTGCCAGCCGGCGCGCGTCCGCTCCGGCGGCTCGCCGGGAGGCTCGTCCGTGAGCCGGTACGTGCCCCAGTGCATCGCCACGAGGCGGCGCGCGCCGAGCAGGACGCTCGCCTCGATCGCCTCCTCCGGGGACATGTGCTGCGGCTCCATGAACCACCGCGGCTCGTAAGCCCCGATCGGCAGCATCGCCCAGTCGATCGCGCCGGCGCGCCGGCCGATCTCCGCGAAGCCGTCGAAGAACGCGGTGTCGCCCGAGTGATACGCCGTCCCCTCGGCGGCGCGCATCAGGTACCCGCCCCAGAGCGCCTCGTTCCGGTCCCAGGGGAAGCGCATCGACCAGTGGCGCGCAGGGACGAGCGTGATCTCCACCCCGCCGACCACGGCCCTGCCCCACCACTCGAGCTCGACGATCCGCTCGGCGCCCGCCTCGCGGAGGATCGCCTCGTGGCCGACGGGCGCGACGTAGACCGGCGCGCCGCCCAGCCGGGACAGCGTCCACGTGTCGAGGTGATCGCGGTGGTTGTGGGTGATCAGCACCGCGTCGAGGGGCGGCAGCTCGCCGAGCGGGATGCCCGGCGGCGCGAGGCGGCGGAGCGGGCCGGGGCCGTCGCGGTAGATCGGGTCGATGAGCAGCCGCGCGCCGCCCAGCGTGACGAGGAAGGACGCGTGGCCGATCCAGGTGAGCGACGGCGCGGCGCCCGCGACGAGCGCGCGATCGTAGGGCCGCGCGGGCGTCGAGAACCCCCCGGGATCTTTGCGGTTCCTGCCGGCGATGGCGTCGATGACCTTCCAGCGGAAGATGTCGGCCGGGCCGCGGATCGGCCGAGTCGCGAGATGATCGAAGCGTCCCATGACCAGGATCCTCCGGCGGAGGCCGCCGTCAGCTCACGATCTTGAGGGCGCGGCCGACGAGGACCTCGTTGTGGCTGCCGGTCCGGTACCCGCCGAGATCGAGCGTCACGTACCGGAAGCCGTGCCGCTTGCCGGCGGCCACGACCTCGGCGCGCACGGCCGGCTCGGCGGCGCGCGCGAGCTCGCCGGCGTCGAGCTCGATGCGCGCGAGGTCGTCGTGGTAGCGGACGCGGACCTGGCGGAACCCGAGGCCGCGCAGCGCGGCCTCGAAGCCGCCGATCTGCGCGAGCCGCTCGCGCGTGACGCTCGTCCCGTAGGGGATGCGGCTGGAGAGGCAGGCGGCGGCCGGCTTGTCCCAGATGGGCAGGCCGACGCGCGCCGCGCCGGCCCGCACGTCGGCCTTGCTGAAGCCGAGCTCGACGAGGGGGCTCACCACGCCGGCCTCGCGCGCCGCCTCCAGCCCGGGGCGGTAGTCGCCGAGGTCGTCCGTGTTGGTGCCGTTCAGGATCGCCGCGAGCCCCCACTCGGCGCGCTTGCGCGCGGCGATCCGGTAGAGCTCGCTCTTGCAGTGGAAGCAGCGGTCGGGGTTGTTCGCCACGTAGCGCGGGTCGTCGATCTCGGACGACTCGACGAGCCGGTGGTCGGCGCCGATGAGGCGGGCGATCGCCGCGGCCTCTTCCTTCTCGGCGGGCGCGAGGCTCGGCGAGACCGCGGTCATGCCGACGGCCTCCGGGCCGAGCTCCTGGTGGGCGACCGCGAGGACGAAGGCGCTGTCGACCCCGCCGGAGTAGCAGACGAGGACGGAGCCGAGCTCCCGGAGCCGGGCGCGCAGCCCGGCGAGCTTCGTGTCGATGGGGGAGCCCTCGGGCGTGAGCGACGGCGCGGACATGGCGATCCTCCCTTTACCACACGCCGTCTCGGGCGCCGGTCCGCCCGGCGCCCGCGGGGGTGACCCCGAGGCCGCCGCCAGGTTACTTGCGGTTCGAGCGCCGGTTCTGACACGCTACAGGGCGAGATGGACTCGAAGAGGAAGCAGGCAGGCCGCACCGCCCTGCCGTTCGCGGTCGCGGTGGCGCTCGCGGCCGCCGCGCACGCCGGGCAGGGGTGCGGAGACAACCGGCTGCCGCCGCGGGACCTGCCGCGCGCCGACGAGCAGCGCCCGCTCCCGCGCTGGTACCCGGAGAAGCCCTGGTCGGAGCAGGGCGGGGAGAGCCAGGTCTACATCCAGGGGAAGATCGTCTTCGAGACGAGCAAGGCGGCCATCCGGCCGGGCAGCGAGAAGACGCTGGAGACGCTGCTCCAGTTCCTCAAGGAGCACCCCGAGGTGACGCGGCTGCGGATCGAGGGGCACACCGACGCGCAGTCGAGCGAGGAGCACAACCAGGAGCTCAGCGCGAAGCGCGCGCTCGCGGTCGCCGACTGGCTGGTCGACCACGGGGTCGAGAACATCCGGCTGATCGCGGTCGGCTTCGGCGAGTCGCGCCCGCTCGGGCCGAACGAGATCGCGGCGGGGCGCAGCGAGAACCGCCGGGTCGAGTTCCACGTGGCCGAGGTGGACGGGCGCCCGTTCCAGGGGCAGGACCCGTACGCGGGCGGCCTCGCGCTGGAGGTGCTGAGCCTCGAGGAGCGCAAGCTGCGCGCGGAGCAGGCCGCGCGGCCCAAGGCGCCCCCGCCCCGCAAGGCCTTCGTGGCGACCGGCGACGAGATCAAGCCGGTGCCGGTCAAGCCGCCGGTCGAGGCGTCGGGGCCGGAGGGCGAGCCGCTCAAGCCGAGCGCGCCGGCCAAGGAGGCGCCCGCGAAGGGCGGCGCGCCGGCGGGCGGGGGCTGAGCGCCCGCGGGCCCGCGGTGGCGCGCGCGGGCGGGCGACGGCAGCGCCTGAGCGCCCTCAGGGCCCGAGGTGGCGCGGGCGGGCCGACGGCGGCGCCTGAGCGCCCTCAGGGCCCGAGGTGGCGCGCGCGCGGCGCCGGCGTGCGGTACCGCGAGAGGAACGCGAGCGCCGCCTCCAGCGACGCGCCGTAGGGGAGCACGTTGCCCTTCGGCGTGGCGTACTCGAGGTAGAGGTTGTCGTCCGTGGACAGGATCGGCCCGCCGTCCTCGGCCGCGTCGGCGACGAGGCGGTCGAGGTCGTCGCCGGAGGTCACGAGATCGTCGAGGAGGTCCGCGAGCCGCGCGCCGGCGAGCGTCGCCTGGAGCGCCGGGCGCGCGTCGAGGGCCGCGAGGCGCGCCGCCGAGGCGACGAGCGGCGCGGCGCTCGCGACCAGGATGCCCTGCGCGCCGCCCACGAACAGCGCCACGTGCGGGAAGGCGCTGCGCATGGTCCGGATCACGGCGGCGAGCTCGCGCCGCCGGATGTGGTGGAGCTGCACCCACTGCTGGAGGACGCCGCCCTCGGCGAGCCGGGACCTGGCGAGCTCGTAGAACTCGCGGCTGTAGAGGCTCGCGGCGCCCGCGAACCAGACGCTGGTGAGCTCGATCGCGATGAGGTCGTAGCGGCCCTCGGCGGCGACGAGCAGCTCGTTCCGGCCGTCGTTGAGCGAGAGGCGGACGCGGGGGTCGTCGAGGGCGTTTAGGCTCGGGCCCGCGAAGAAGCGGCGGGAGGCCTCGACGATCGCGGGCGAGATCTCGGCGACGTCGATGCGCTCGAAGGGGTAGGCCGCGATGGTGCCGGTCGTCGTGCCGGTGCCGAGGCCGATGACGAGCGCCGCGCGCGGGTGGCGGACGAAGAGCGAGGGGAAGTGCGCGAACCGCCGCTGCGCCGTCATCTCGGGGCCGTCGTCGCCCTGGAACTTGCCGTTCGTGTACATGGTCGTGACGCCGCCGAGGTGCGCGACGGTGGTGACGCCGCCGTGCACGTCCTCGCGCACGAAGTCGATGCGCTCGGGCCGCGGCCCCATGGCGAAGTAGACGTTCGCGCCGCTCGTGAGGCGGGCCATGTCCCAGCGGGGCGCGAGCGCGGCGAGGGCGGCCGCGGCGGCGGCCGCCGCGAGGGCGCGGGGGAGCTCGGCGCGGGCGCGCGCGGCGGCGAGGACCGCCGTGAGGGCGAAGGCGAGCGCGATCGCGAAGAGGGCGCGCTCCGAGCCGAGCGCGGGGAGGATCAGGTAGCCGGTGATGATGGAGCCGGCGATCGTGCCCAGGGTGTTCGCGGAGGTCAGCCTGCCGACGCGCGCGGCGACGTCGGCGTGCGCGGCGGCGCGCGCGAGGAGGAGGGGGAAGGTGGTGCCCATGCACAGCGTGGGCAGCGCGAGGATCGCGAGCGCGGCGAGCGCGCGGCACGCCTCGCGGCCGGCCCAGCCGTCGACGTGCTTGCCCGCGAAGGCGAAGAGCCGCGGGAGCTGGTCCCAGAGCGGGGTGGTGGCGGCCAGCGCGAGGGCCGTGGCGACGAGCCCGCGCCAGAGCGCGCCCTCGCCGTGGCGCCGCGCGAGGGCCGGCGAGCGCGCGGCGCCGACCGCGAGGCAGACGAGGAAGACGGCGAGCATCAGCCCGAAGGCGTAGGCGCTGTTGCCGATGAGCAGCGCGAGCAGGTGCGTCTCGACCACCTCGGCGGCGAAGACCAGGAAGCCCGAGGCGAACGCGAGCGGCAGCAGGAACGACGCCTCGCCGCGGCCGCCGGCGGGCGGGAGCGGGGCGCGCGACGCGCGCGCCGTGGACGACGCGCGGGCGTCGGGCGCGGCGGCGGCGGGCGGGGCGAGCGCCGGGCCGCGGAGCCCGGCGGAGATCGCGACGGCGCCGAGGGTGAGGTTGGCGATCGCCGCGGACCAGAGCGCCCCGCGGATGCCGAGGTGCGGGAGGACCACGTAGGCGCCGGAGAGGGCGCCGGCCGCGCCGCCGGCCGTGTTGATGGCGTAGAGCGAGGCGAGGCGGCGCGCGGCGTCGTGCTCGGCCGGGGGCGCGCCGTCCGGCGCGGCGCCGGCGCGGAGGATGCGCGAGAGCACCGGGAGCGTGGCGCCCATCGCGACCGTGGGGACGACGACCACGAGGGCGGTCAGCGCGGCGCGCGCCGCGGTGAGCAGCGCGAGCGAGTCCGGCGCGGCGCGGGCGACGGCGACGTAGGCCGAGGTCAGCGCCTCGAACAGGAACGGCGAGACGGCGCAGATGGCGCCGACGATCGCCTCGAGCGCGCCGTAGACGACGAGCGGGCGGCGGGCGGCCGCTGCGTGGCGGCCGCCGAGGTGCGCGCCGAGGGCCAGGCCGCCCATGAAGGCGGCGAGGACCGTGCTCACGGCGTAGGCGGTGGCGCCGAAGACGTAGGCGAGCAGCTTGGAGAAGGCGACCTCGTAGAGGAGGCCGGTCGCGCCGGAGACGAAGAACAGGGCGGCCACGAGCGGGAAGCGGGAGCGCACGGGCGCGCACGCTAGTACAGGCGCGCGAGGAGCAGGCACCTTCGCGGCGGGCGAGGGGTGGGCGACGCGCCGTCCCCGGCGCCGCTCTTCGGGCGAATCCGGACCTCCAAGCAGCGCCGGCGCGACTGGTGTCACGCCGGCGCGGGCCCTTGATCGCCGGCGTGGCCGCCCAGCGTCGCCCACCCCTCACCTCCGGCCCGCCGCCCTCGCCCCGGAGCCCCGCGCCGTGACGGAGCCGCCGGCCTCGGGCGTGCCCGCGCCGCCTTTCCCTGGCGGCGCGGTGATCGAGCTCGACGGCGTGATCCTCCGCTACGGCGCGCACGTCGCCGTGCGCGGCGCCTCGCTCCGGCTCGCCCCCGGCGCGATCCACGCCATCGTCGGCGAGAACGGCGCCGGCAAATCCACGCTCCTCAAGCTCGCGGCCGGCGTGCTCGCGCCCGACGCCGGCGCCGTCCGCGTCGACGGCGCCCCGCTCCGGCCGGCGACGCCGGCCGAGGCCGCCCGCCGCGGCGTGGGGATGGTCCACCAGCACTTCATGCTCGTCGGGAGCTTCCTTGCGCTCGAGAACGTCGTGCTCGGCTGCGAGCCCACGCGCGGCGGCGGGCGGCTCGACCTCGCCGCCGCCCGCGCCCGCGCCGGCGCCCTCATGCGCGCCGCCGGGCTCTCGATCCCGCTCGACGCGGCGACCTCCGCGCTCACCGTGGGCGAGCGGCAGAAGCTCGAGATCCTGCGGGTCCTCTACCGCGGCGCCCGGGCGATCCTGCTCGACGAGCCCACGGCCGTGCTCTCCCCGATCGAGGCCGACGGGCTGTACGCGACCCTCCGGCGCCTCGCGCGCGAGGGCCGCACGGTCGCGGTCGTGACCCACCGGCTCGACGAGGTGATCCGGTTCGCGGACCACGTCACCGTGATGCGCCGCGGGCAGGTCGCGCTGTCGCGGCCCGCGGCGGGCCGGTCCGCCGAGGCCGGGGGCGACGGCGCCGAAGGAGAGCTCACCCGCGCGATCATGGGCGGCGAGCCGCCGCCGCGGGTCGAGCGGCCGCCGCTCGGCGAGGGCGCGCCGGCGGCGCTCGAGGTCGCCGGGCTGACCCTGACCGGCGCCGGCGGGCGGCGCCTGCTCGACGGCGTGACCCTCACCGTGCGCGCGGGGGAGATCGCCGGCGTCGCGGGCGTCGAGGGCAACGGCCAGCGCGAGCTCGTGCGCGCCCTCGCCGGGCTGGAGCCGCGCGCGGCCGGCCGCGTCGCCGTCGGCGGCGTCGACCTCTCCTCGTGGGACATCCGCGCGCGCCGGGCGCGCCTCGGCGTGGTGCACGAGGACCGCCACGCCGAGGGCGTGCTCCTCGGCGCCTCGGTCGGCGACAACCTCGTCCTCGGCGACCTCGGCGAGCTCCCGCGCGGCGCCCGCGGCCGCGACGCCGAGGCGGCCCTCGTCGCGCGCCGCGTCGCCCGCTTCCGCGTCGAGCCGCCCGATCCGTCGCGCCTCGCGGGCGAGCTCTCCGGCGGCAACCAGCAGAAGATCGTCGTCGCGCGCGCGCTCGATCGCGTCGCCCCGGCGGCGCCCGGCCCGGGCGCGGCGACCCGGGCGCCGCGCCGCGCGGCCGCGGTCCTCGCGCAGCCGACCCGGGGGGTCGACGTCGGCGCCGCCGCGGTGATCCACGCGGCCATCGCCGAGGCCGCCGCGGCGGGGCTCGCGGTCCTCGTGATCAGCGCGGACCTCGGCGAGCTCCGGCGGCTCTGCCACCGGCTCTTCGTGATGCGGAAGGGCAGGATCGTCGCGACCCTCCCGCCCTCGTGCTCCGACGAGGAGATCGGGCGCGCGATGCTCGGCCTGGAGGCGGCGTGAGCGCAGTCCGCGGGCTCGCCGGGGCCGCGCGCCTCCGGAGCGGGCTGCGCGAGCTCCGCGGGGCCGCCCTCCCGGCGGCGCTCGTGCTCGGCGGCATCCTCCTCGCCCTGAACCTCATCTCGTTCGGCTTCGGCGAGGCGCCCGCGCCGATCCTGCGCCGCGCCTTCGAGGGCACGTGGGGCACCCCGTACGGCGTCGGTCAGGTGCTCTTCAAGGCGACGCCGCTCCTCTTCACCGGGCTCGCCTTTTCCATCGCGCTCCGCGCGGGCCTCTTCAACATCGGCGCCGAGGGGCAGCTCGCGATGGCGAGCCTCGCCGGCGCCGTCGTCGCGGCCCGGCTCCCTCCGGGCACGCCGTGGGCCGTCGCCGTCCCGGCGTCGATCGCGTGCGCCATGGCCGCGGGCGCCGCCGTCGCGCTCGTCCCCGCGCTCCTGCGCGCGCGCCTCGGCGCCCACGAGATCATCAGCGGGATCATGATGAACCGCGTCGCCGACGCGCTCGCGCCGTGGCTGCTCGCGTCGGCCCTCGGCAGGGCCGCGATGCGCACCGCCGACGCCATCCCCGCGGCCACGCTGCCGCGGCTCGACCGGTTCGTCCCCGCGCTGCGCGGCAGCGCCGCGAGCGTCGCCTTCCCCCTCGCCGTGGCGCTCGCGTTCGCGGCGCACCGCGCGCTGTCGCGGACCCGCGCGGGCCGCGAGATGCGCTTCGTCGGGCAGTCGGCCGAGGCGGCGCGCGCGGAGGGCATCGACGTGCCGCGCCGGCGCCTCGCGGCGCTGCTCGCCTCCGGCGCCGTGGCCGGGGCCGCCATGACCGCGACCACGCTCGGGTACAAGGGGTACTACGAGCTCGGCCTCGGCGCGGGCGCGGGCTTTTCCGGGATCCCGGTCGCGCTGCTCGGCCGCGGGACGCCGGTCGGGCTCGTGCTCGCGGCCGTGCTGTTCGGCACCCTCGAGCAGGCCGGCCTCGCCATCAACGCGCGCGTGCCGAAGGAGGCGATGGACGTGCTCGAGGCGCTCGCCATCGTCCTCGTCGCCGCCGCGGCCAGGAGCGGCGAGCGCGCGGGCCGCCCCGAGGGGGCGCCGGCGTGAGCTCGCCCGCGCTCGTCCTGCTCGCCGAGGCGCTGCGGATCTCCGCGCCGTACGCGTGCGCGGCACTCGGCGGCATCTGGGCTGAGCGCGCGGGCGTCGTCCAGATCGGCCTCGAGGGGGTGCTGCTCGCCGGCGCGTTCGCCGCGGTGGCGGTCGCCCACGCGAGCGGCAGCGCGGCGGCCGGCCTCGCCGCCGCGCTCGCCGCGGGCGCCGCGCTCTCGCTCGGCCACGCCCTGATCGTCGAGCGCGCCCGCGTGCACGCCGTCGTCAGCGGCATCGCGCTCAACCTGCTCGCCTACGCGGGGACGCGCCTCCTCCTGCGCGGGCTCTACGACAGCGCCACGAGCTCGCCCCCGATCGAGGGCTTCCGCGCAGGCCCGACCGGGCGGAGCGGCGCGGCGCTGCTCGCGCGCGTGCTCCTCGATCCGATCGTCCTCGCGGCGGCGCTCGCGATCGCGGCGACGCCGCTCCTCCTCGCGCGCACCCGCTTCGGGCTCCGGGTGCGCGCCGCCGGCGAGGACCCGGCCGCCGCGGCGGCCGCGGGCGTCCCCGTGACCCGCGTCCGCTGCGCCGCGCTCGCGCTGTCCGGCGCCCTCTGCGCGCTCGGCGGCGCGCACCTCGCCTACGACCAGCACCGCTTCGACGCCGGCATGTCGAACGGCCGCGGCTTCATCGCGCTCGCGGCGGTCGTCGTGAGCGGCCTCCGCGCCGGCCGCGCGGCGCTCGCGTGCCTCCTGTTCGGCGCGCTGGAGGCCCTGCAGATCGCGCTCCAGTCCGCGGCGCGCGGGGCGTCGCGCGCGGCCGATCTCGCGCAGCTCCTGCCGTACGTCGCGACGCTCGTGGCGCTGGGGCTCGCGGCGCGTCGCGGCGCCGCGCCGGGCGAGCGCGCCGCGCCGTGACCTCGTCGACCTCCGTCGCGGCGCCGCGCCGGGCGAGCGCGCCGCGCCGTGACCTCGTCGACCTTCGGCGCGGCGCCGCTACGGATCCGCGCCCATCTCCGGCTCGATGCCCTCCCACCAGGCGGAGAGATCGATCTCGACCGCGTCGAACGGCGCGGCGCGCACCGTCTCGTCCGCGCCGTGGAGGCCGAGCTCCATCCACTTGCCGTCGACGTGCTGGGCCACGAGGAGCGTCCGGTCGCGTGGGTCGACGTACCAGATGTGCGGGACGCCGATCTTCATGTAGAAGCGGCGCTTGACGATCTGATCGTAGCTCGCCGTGCTCGGCGAGAGGATCTCGCAGACCCAGTCCGGCACGAGGGTGATCGGCCCCTTGACGGGGAGCGTCGGGAGGCGCTCGCGGCGGAAGCCCGCGACATCGGGCGAGATCTCCGGCGCGCGGGGCAGCTGGATGCTCGGCTCGGGGAGGATCCACCAGCCGCCGGGGCCGCCGCGCCCCCGCTGGAACGGGTTCGTCAGGTCGGTCGTGATCAGCCCCTCGACGCTCGCGTGCGGCGCGCGCGGGCGAGGGAACGCGTAGAGCGTGTCGTCGAGGATCTCGCCCCGCCACGTCGGCGGCAGCGCCTCCAGGTCGGCGAGCGTCGCCGGACGGACGAGCCTGGGTGCGAGTTCCATGGGCAGCCTCGAGGAAAAATTACCCCAGCGGAGCGGCGCGCGCTCCACAGAACGACCGCCCGGCGCCGCCTCGTCACCAGCCGAGCCGCTGCAGCCGCTCCCGCGCCCCCTTCACCCCGAAGATCGTCGCCTCGCCGGGCGGCACCACGGGCGCGAGCAGCACGGCCGCGAGGATCGCCGTCACGACCAGCGGCGCCCGCGCGTCGCCGCCGGCGACCGGCGGCTCGCGCACCTGCCAGGCCCGCCGCGCCCGCGCGATCAGCGCGTCGAACCCGCGCCCGCCGATCGCCCGCACCCCCGCGGCGGCCGCCGCCCGCAGGAGAGGCGCGCGATCCAGCGGCACCGTCAGCACGAGCACCCGGCTCGGCGCGCCGCCGGACCGGGCGACGTCGACCTCCACGGCGTCGGCCATCGGCGTGGCCCCCGACGGATACGCCTTCTTCTGCGCGAGCGTGAGCTCCGCGCCGAAGAAGACGCGCGCCTGGTGCGCCCAGCGGTGCTCGTCGATCCGCGCCTCGGGCTCCGGCGACAGCAGCGACCAGCCCTGGCCAGGCGGCGCGAGCTCGATACGTCCCTCCGCCCACCCGTTGACATCGAATTCCATCGGCGCGCCCGCTGCCACGATAATCACGGCTCAGCCTGGTCCGGATCGCGCGAAGGCGCGACCCGTGCTCTATAGTGCATGTCATCTAGGCTAAAGGTGAGCCCTGCATGCCGAAGTCCGATCCGGCGTCGGAAGAGCAAGGCCGGGCCGCCCTGAGGGCGGCCCTCTTTGTACATCGCCGCGCGCCCCTCTCGCGCCAGCTCGCTCGCCGCGGCCTCGGCCCCTACCGCGGCTACGGCGAGCTCCTCGAGGCGATCGAGCGGCTCGCCGATCGGGGGGCGCAGCTCTCCCTGATCGGCCGCTCGATCCGCGGCGAGCCGCTGCTCGCCGTCCACATCGGCGCCGCCCGCCCGCCCGGTGACGGCGGCGACCGGCCGGGTGTAGGTCGCCCAGCGCTGCTCTCCCACGGCGGGCGGCGCTTCGCGAACGGCGCGCCGCCCCGGGGCGCCCACCTCGGCGGCGACGCGCCGGGGGGCGCGGACGAGCCGCCGGCGAACGACACCGCCGCGGCGGAGCTGGCCGGGCGCGCCGGGCCGCTCGACCCGCGCGGCGCCGCGGGCGCCGGCCCGCACGATCCGCGCCGCGCCGCGGGCGCCGGGCCGCGCGGACGGACCACGGTGATCCTGTCCGGCATCCACCCCCTCGAGTGGATCGGCATCGAGGCGAACCTCGCGCTGCTCGAGCGCCTCGCGACCGAGGACCTCGGCGGCCGATCGATCTTCGCCGTCCCGATCGTGAACCCCGACGGGCTCCTGCGCGTCGAGATGAACCTCCGCGCCGGGCGCCACCGCTACGTGCGCGGCAACGCCCGGGGCGTCGACCTCAACCGGAACTTCGACGCCGGGTGGTACGAGCGCGGCCTCGTGCAGCGCCTCATCGGGCTCGCCGTCTCGCCCGGCAGCCGCCCCGCCAGCGAGCCGGAGGTCGAGGCGATCGCGCACGCGCTGTCCTCGCGCCGGATCGACCGCGCCCTGTCGCTGCACAGCGCCGGCGGCGCCGTGCTGTACCCGCCGGCGCACAGCCTCTGGCCCGTGGCCGACGCCGCCGAGCACCGCGCCTTCGCCCGGAGTGTCGCGCGCGCCGCGGGCCGCAGGCCGTACCGCGCCATGTCCTACGTCCGCTTCGCCTGGGGCATCCGCAAGGCGGGCCTGGAGATCGACTGGCTCCACGACCGCCACGGGGCGCTGTCGCTCCTCGTCGAGTGCTCGCGCGGCGGGCTCGGCCTGCGCCCGTCGCGGCTCGTCGAGCCGTTCGCCTGGTACAACCCCCTGAAGCTCGACGACGCCACGCCGCCGCTCGTCGAGGCCGTGCTGCCCTTCGTGAAGGGGGCGCGCGCCTGAGCGCGCCGCGCGGGGCGGCTCGCTCAGGCGCAGGCGCGCGCCCTCAGGACTCGACCGGCTCGCCGACGGGGAGCTTCTGCAGGCCGAGGAGGACGCCGACGGCGGCGAAGCCCGCCGCCATGAGGCCGTAGGCCGAGAGCGCCCGGTGCTGGATCAGCCACCCGGCGCCGATGGGGCCGACGATCTGCGCGAGGCTCGCCAGCGACTGGCTCACGCCGAGCGCCGCGCCCTGCTCGTCGCGGCCGACGCTCTTCGTGAGCAGCGTGGTGACGGCCGGCCGAACCACCGCCGAGCCGAACGCCCCGATCCCCACGAGCACGAGCAGCGTGGGCAGCGCGTACGCCACGCCGAGCAGGCCGTAGCCGATCACCATCGTGCCGAAGCCGATCAGCGCGAGCCGCTCCTCGCCGTACCGCTTCGCCAGCCGGCCGATCGCGCCGCCCTGGATGCTCCCGCCGATGAGGCCGGAGAACGCGTAGAGGTAGCCCGTCTCCTTGACGCCGAACGCGAAGCGCCGCTCGAGGAACAGCGCCAGGCCGCCGATGAGCGTCGAGAACGAGAGCGTGAACGCGAAGAACTCGAGCAGCCGGCGGCGCGGGAGCGGCCGGTCGAACAGGCGGCGGAAGGCGTCGCCGCGGCCGATCGCCGACGCGCGGGCGGGCTCGGCCGCGGCCGCCTCGGGCGAGGCCGCCGGCACGATCGGCTTCGCCGGCAGCAGCGTGGCCGTCAGGAGGATCGACGTCAGCGACAGCGCCGCCGCGCCGTAGGCCGGGGCGCCGTAGCCGAACCGGCTCGCGAGCTCGCCGGTGATCGCCGGGCCGAGCAGGAACCCCGAGCCGAAGGCGATGCCGATCAGGCCGAACGCCCTGGTGCGCTCCTCCGGCCGGGTCACGTCGCTGATGTACGCCTGCGCGATCGTCAGGTTCCCGGCCGTGAGGCCGTCGATGATCCTCCCCACGAAGAGCATCGACAGCGAGCTCGCCGAGCCGATCACGAGGAACCCGAAGAACGTGCCGGTCTGGCTCGCGAGCAGCGTCGGCTTGCGGCCCACCCGGTCGGAGATCCGCCCGAGGATCGGCCCGGACACGAGCTGGCAGACCGCGTAGCTCGCCGCGAGCACGCCGACCACGAGCTCGCTGGCGCCGAAGTGCTCGGCGTAGAACGGGAGCAGCGGCAGCACGAGCGTGAGGCCGAGGACATCGACGAAGACGGTCAGGAAGATCGGCAGGAGCGGCGAACGGCGCATGGTGGCTTTCGGTGGCGATGGACGGCGGCGAGGACCGCGGGCGATCCGCGCCGAGGTGGCCGGGCCGGCCGACGGGCGCCCGGGCGGCGGTCTCCTCATGACCCATCTGCGCCGCGGTGGGTACCCTCCAGCGCGCCCCGACGGCACAGCCCGGCCGGCGCGCCGGGATCAGCGCCCGGCGGGCCTGGCGTCGCGCGCGTCCGGACGCGCGTCGGGGGCGCGGAGCGCGAGCGTCATCTGGATGTCGTCCAGGATGGCGTCACCCACCCGGAACGCGTCGCGGCGGGTGCCGATCGGGACGAAGCCCATCCGCGTGTAGAGCCGCATGGCGCGCTCGTTGTTGGAGAAGACGCCGAGATCCAGGTACGAGAGGCCCGCCTTGTCGCGCGCCCAGGCGATCGCCGTCTCGAGCAGCCGCCGGCCGTGGCCCTGCCCGGTGTAGGGGCCGAGGATGCCCATCGCGACGACGGCGCGGTGGCTCTCGGACCAGACCCGGCCGCCGCGCAGCTCGATGTGCCCGATGACGCGCGCCCGCGGCTCGGTCGACCGGAGCAGCCAGGCCCGCCCCCAGAGCGGCTCGTCGAGCGCCTTGCTCCAGCGGTCGCGCGCGCCCTTCTCGACCTCGTCGGGCGCGAGCGACGTCACGACGGCGAAATGGGGCGCGCCGCGGCGGCCGGACTCGGCCATGTGCTCGACGAGGTAGGTCATGAAGGCCCGCGCGTCCGAGAGCTGCGCCGGGGCGATGGCGGGGAGGGCGGGGGGGGCGTCCATGCCGTGGCGCGCGCTGCGCTTCGGGGAGCGTAATGCCGCCGCGGCGCCGGCGCGACCTCGAAGCCGCCGCGCGCGGGGCGGGGCCGAGCGACCGCGGGCTCGCCCGGCCTGACGGCCGGCGACGGCCGCGCGGGTCACGGCGCCCGCGGGGATCGCCGAGCGCCCGCGCGCTCGGGTCGCTGGTGCTGGAGGGGGAGAGAGGAGGGGAACGCGGGGGCCCCGGCGTGGGGCCCCCGGCGCAGCGAGGCGCGGATCAGTCGGGGTAGATGCCGAGCTGATCAGGATCGGCGAGGCCGAGCCGGACCATCATCTGGAGCAGGTAGTCGGGCACCGACTTGTAGCTCTTCAGCTCGTACGCGTAGTGGTTCTTGTAGATGGTGAGCTGCGCGCAGTTCGCGTTGATGTTCTGGTCGCACGGCTTCACGGCATCCAGCTGACCGCTGTTCGGGTTCAAGTCCCTGACCGCGGAATCCGGGACGATGATCGCGGCGCCGTCCGGGTGGTGCATGACCACCGCGCGACCGTACTTGTTGAAGCCCGGGCCGTAGTCGGCCGCGTGCGCGGGATCCCCGGGCACGGTGCCTTCATACGCCGGATCGAGCTGGTACCCCTTCGACGTGAGGTCGTTGGCGTATTCGAGCACGCGCGCCGCGATGCCCTTCTGCACCCACTTGCCGCCGGAGTCCTTGCAGGTCGCCCTGTCCTTGCCGGTCCCGAAGAGGCACTCCATGCCGTACGTGCGGGCGTAGTAGACCTGCCCGGACGTCGGGTCCTGCCACTCGATGCGCTGCTCGATGCCGGGCTCGGCGTCGGTGCCGAGCCGGTAGACGCGCATCATGTCCATCCAGTTCGTCTTGCCGTTCGCGGGGATGTACGCGAGCGTCCAGGCGATCAGGAACTTCTGCACCTCCCAGCCGACCTGCGGATCGACCGCGATGGTGCGGGGGACGGTCTCCGGGTTGAAGTCGCCGCCGATGTAGTTCGAGCAGAGGTTCTTCCCGTCGCTCGGGAAGCAGACCTTCGGCCCCTCGTTCGGCCACCAGCTGATCCAGCCCATCGGCCGCGCCGGGTACTGCGTCGCCAGCGGGTCGGGATCCTTGCTGTCCGCGCTGACCACCGGGAAGCCGTTCGCGTCGGCCTCGAGGCGAGGCGCGAGGAGCGTGCGGTCGCCGGTGAGGGCGTTGGCGAGCAGGCGGCGGTAGCCCTCGGGCAGCACGTCGGCCATGCCGACCGCGCGGAAGCGGGCGTCGTAGAAGTCGCGGCGGGAGCTGCTCACGAACCGGTCCTCCGACTCGGAGAGCAGGATCGCCGTGTTGATCTTGTCGTAGTAGCTGCCCGCGTTGATCGTGAAGTCGGTGTCGAAGTCGCCGTTGTCCTCCGAGTTCTTGTTCGCGAGCGGGTGACCGCCGAACCCGATGTCCTTGAAGTAGCCGGTCGAGCCGTTCGGGATCTGCACCAGCACGTCGGTGTTGGCCTGGCCGCCGAAGCCGCTGAAGTCCTCGCCCGCGCCGTAGTCGTCGCTGTCGTCGTTCGACCGCAGGATGCCCCACTCGGACCACGGGTTGCCCGGATCGAAGGCCTCGCTGTTGCGCAGGTAGTGCGGCCCCACCTCCGGGCGGGACAGCTGCCGGGCGAAGTGATCGAAGGCCACCGTCGCGGCGATGACGTTCTCCTCCAGGTTGCCCTCGATGAGGAACGGCCACAGCGAGTCGAACGACAGGCCCTGGTTCGTCGCGAGATCTTGGTAGATCGTCCCGAAGAACCCGATGCCGCCGGCGATGCCGAGGAGCTTCTCGTTGTAGCGGCTGTAGGACCGGTCCGCCGCGGCGCGGACGTTGAACGTCGTGCGGCCGCGCCGGAAGTTGTCGAAGATGTGCCTGTTCTCCTGGGAGGTGATCAGGAACATCAGCTGCTCGTACGGGTCGGCGCCGTTGTCGTGGCGGAAGACCGAGACGTTGCCGGTGTCGGCCCAGTTGTCGCTCGCGAACGCGTACGGCACGCGGACCCGGCCCCGATCGTCGACCGCCGGGCCGCCGCGGAAGGAGATCATGTTGGTCTCCTTGTCCTGCGGCTTGCGCAGGTTCCTCCAGCTCACGTAGTCGACCGGCTGCTGGCGGCAGCGCTTCGTCTCGTTGCCGACGGTGACGATGCCGCCGTCGATGACCTGGTGCCACTTGCCGTCGAGCGCCTCGTTCCAGCTCGCGGGCGCCTTCGTCTCCACCTCGTAGCAGTCGCGGATGACGTTGTACTGCGACTGCAGCTGGGAGTAGTGGAAGTCCGAGACGTTCCCGCTGCCCTTCGCGTACGTGCCGTACTTGATGCCGGCGAGCCCGCCGAAGGTGTCGGTCGCGGCGAGGAGCGCGCCGCCGACCTTGCCGCCGGCCAGGTATTTGCTGTCGCCGTTGTCGTAGACGCTCACCGTGTCGCCGTAGAAGAAGCGCGCGGCGGCGAAGTCGTAGACGCCGAGGCCGACCAGGTCCTGCGAGACGTCGCCCGGGTAGTCCATGACCGTGGAGTGCTGGAACATCCAGATCATGTTCTTCTGCTCTTCGTCCGTGATCGCGTCGAAGTAGCGGGGGCCGACGCACTGCTCCGGGTTCTCCCCCGGCTCGCCGGTGCACTGCGCCTTGATCGTGCCGTTCTTCGTCCTGAGCTGCCAGTACTGGGGCCGGAAGAAGAGCGAGGCGTAGGTGCTCACGAAGTTGTGCCGGAGGCCGATGGAGTGCCCCATCTCGTGCGCGATGACCGCGTACTGGTAGCGGCGCTGGATGTACTTGAACATCCGCTCGTAGCGCTGCCGCCGCTCCGCGGACGTCTCGTTGTCGCCCGCGGGGAACTTCTCGCGCAGCGCCTCCGCGAGGCCCGTCATCGCCGAGGCCTCGGGCGCCTCGTGCAGGATGCAGGCGCCGCGCGCGGCGAGCGCGCTGTCGTGCATGCGGCGGAGCTGCGACTGCACCTGCGGGTTGTTCATCGCGAACGGCGACGCCGCGTCGGCGAACGGCCCCTCGACCGGCACGCTGGCGGGGACGCCGGCGCGCTGGAGCATCGCCGGGTTCATGAGCTCCGCCTCGGCGAGGCTGCCCCGGGCGGCCCTCATGCGCGCGCTCACGACCGCCTGGTGCGGGGAGGGGACGTCGCTCCGCACCGCGATGTCGGCGACCTTGGCCTTCATCGGCTCGATCACCGCACGGAGCTGCGGGGAGACGCCCTGCGCGACGAGGTTCTTGTACGCCTCGGGGTCGAGCTTCGTGACGCTCGCGAGCCGCGAGGTGACCTCGTCCTTCGTCATCGTGGGCCCGGTCCCGCCGCCCGAGGCGCGGCTCGCCTGCGCCCAGTCGCGGATGTACTTGCCCTCGGTGATCTCGGAGGTCGAGATCTCGCCGTTGATGTAGCGGACGAGGTCGATCAGCCCCTGCGCCGCCGAGTCGGTGATGTGGCTCCAGATGTTGATGCTGGCGGCCACCTTCTCGCCCGTGATCGGGTCGTCGCCGTCGACCATGATGCCCCACGGCGACGGGGTCTGCGGCTTGTCGACGATGAGGACGCTGTTGTAGCGGAGGTCGCCGAGGCGCGGGGAGAGCCCCTCTGCGCCGCAGGCCGGGTGATCGCCCGCGACGACGGGGTTGTGGCAGAGCACGATCACGGGCGGCTGCGTCACGACGTTGCCGATCGCGAGCGTCGCCTGGTCGTTGTTGCGCAGCTCCGAGAGCTTCGTCACGGCCTCCCAGGCCGCCTGGTCGCACTGCGGCGCGTCCCAGCCGTTCGCGCGGCGGCACGCGTTGAGGTCGCGCGAGATCGCGACGGCCTCGTCGATGTCGTCCTGCTGGCCCTTCCACATCGGGAACCGCGCGTCGCAGTCGGCGCCGCCGGTCTTCCTGCACTCGACCAAGCGCGAGGTCTGGATCGAGGTCTTCATCGCGAGATCCCACTCCTCGGCGGCCCAGTTGGTCGCCTCGAAGAGGTCCTCGGACGTGTTGCCGCCGATGTACCAGGGGATGACGACCGCCTCGCGCTGCGCGTAGGGCAGCGTGCACTTCTGCTTGAACACGTCGCACTGCGAGCCCGGGCCGGCCGCGGCGCACTCGTCGGCGGTGCCGTCGTTGTCCTCGTCGCGGTTCGGATCGGCGTTCAGCTCGCCCGACGGGAGGGCCGTCTCCCGGGTCGCGCAGGCGATCGCCCCCTCCATCGTCTCCGGGGCCGCGTAGAAGTGGCTGCGCTTCCAGAGGTTGTAGCGGGCCGCGAAGCGCCGCCACTGGTTGTCGAGGATCCCGTAGTTGCGCTCGTAGCCGTAGCGGTAGTCGAAGTTGAAGATGCCGAACGCCTGGAACCGCACGCCGTCGAAGTCGACCGGCTCGTAGTCGGTGTCGACCACCTTCTTGAACGACTGCCGGATCGTGATCTCGACCGGGTTGCAGTTGCCGTACGGGTCGGTGCCGCCGGCGAAGTCGCCCGGGAGCATGCAGGCCGGGTACTTGTCGATACCCCAGCCGAGGCTCGAGAGGTCGAGCATGGCGGGCGTGGCGAACGCCTTCGTCGTGACGTCGAAGTAGCCGTTCGCGGCGTCGAACTTCGGGGCGTCGGCGGCGTTGGGATCGTTGACGGTGTAGGCGAGCGGCTCGTACTCGACGCCTCCGTAGAGGCCGAGCTGCGAGAGGGTGTCGAAGTTGTAGGCGTCGGTCGCGAGGTTGCGCGACCAGTCGACGCGCATGTACTCGCGATCGTGCCAGAGCCTGTCCGTCGTGTTCTCGACGATGACGTTCGACTCCTCGCCCGTCGCCGGGTTGTAGTCGCGGCGGATGTCGAAGTGCGACTCGATGGCGTAGCTCGCGACGATCTGGCCGTCGTTCGTCGTCTTCTTGGTGAGCCCGTTATAGGTGTTGCCCTTGGCGTCGGTGCCCTCGATCCGCTCGTAAGCGAGCCGAGCATTGAGCTGGCGCTCGGTGATCTCCCACTTGATGCGGGCGACGGGCTGGGCGTACGTGGACGTGAAGAGGCCGTCTTGGGCAGCGCCGTACCCGACGTCGATGACCGTGCCCCGCATGTAGAACTCGGGGTCGTCGGCGATGTCGGCCAAGCTCCCTCCGACGAAGAAGGACTTGGCGAGCGCATCGCTCTGGACCTTTCTGATGGACTGCCGCTCCTCCGCGCAGCCCGCCCCCACGACGGTCAGCGCGACGGTGCCGAGGAGCACCGCGCGCCTAAAAATTCGATTCATCAACGATCCTCCGGAAGCTGCCTGTCGAGATCGACGCACAAGCCGGCCCTTCGCGACGCACCCGGCGCGGCGCGAGGCATTTCCCCCCAGGCAAGAACGCTGCCAACGGTCGAAGGCGAGCTCTTTCGATAAGTTAAGCATCTGTCGCACATTTGCACCGGGGGTGGCGTTAAAGAGTTAACTGCCGTCGGTCGGGCCCCGCGGCCGGCGCCGTCTCCGGGGTGACGGTGGCCGCGCGCGGTGGTCGGGAACGGTGGTCGGGAACGGTGCTCCGGAGCGCGGGTCGGGAACGGTGGTCGGGACGGCCGATCGCGCGCTGGCCGGCGGCTGCGTCCGCTGGTGGGCTGCCGCCGGGGCCGACAAGTCGTCCCCTGACACGTTCTTTGGTATGGTCGCCGCGTGCACTCCCCCTCGCATCGAGCGCGCGGGTCGCGCAGGCGCGCGGACAGCCCTGCTGGCGGTGCGCTGCTGCGCGGGCGGCGGGGCGGCCCGCCGGCGGGCGAGCGGTGCGGCCGGGCGGTGGCGAGCGAGCGCCAGAGGCGCGGGCGGGTGCCGGGCGCATGAGGCATGAGGCTCTCCTCGGCCGCAGGGTGGCCGGGCGGTTCACGATCACCCGCTTCCTCGGCGAGGGCGGGATGGCCAGCGTCTACATCGCCGAGCGCGACGCCGAGCCCCGCCGGGTGGCGATCAAGATCATGAACCCGGAGCTCACCGCGGACCGCGCGTTCGTCCGGCGCTTCCAGCGCGAGGCGAAGGCGGCGGCGCGGGTGAAGCACCCGAACTCCGTCAAGATCTTCGAGTACGGGGTGGAGGGGTCGCTCAGCTACATCGTGATGGAGCTGCTCTCGGGCGACGACCTCTACGTCCTCCTCGAGCGCCACGGCGCCGCCATCGGCCAGGCGAGGGCGGTCCGCATCCTCTCGGAGGTGTGCGAGGCGCTCGCCGTCGCCCACGAGATGGGCGTCGTGCACCGCGACCTCAAGCCCGAGAACATCATGGTGGTCCCGGACCCGACGCACCCTCACGGCGAGCGCGTCAAGGTGCTGGATTTCGGGATCGCCAAGATCCTCGACACCGCCACGTCGGCCGACGAGCCCTCGATCCAGGCCGATCCGCTCTCGGTCGTGACGCGCGCGGGGACGTTTGTTGGTACGCCGGCTTACATGTCGCCGGAGCAGTGCGGGCTGCTGCCGATCGATCAGCGGGCGGATCTGTACACGTGCGGGGTGCTGCTGTTCCAGCTCGTCACGGGGCGGCTTCCGTTCGAGGGGGAGACGCCGCTCCACACGGCGACGCTCCACATCCACGCGCCGGTGCCGGCGCCGCGCACCTGCGCGCCGGGGATCGACCCCCGGCTCGAGGCCCTGATCGTGAAGGCGCTCGCCAAGCAGCCGGCGGACAGGCACCAGACGGCGCGCGAGCTCGGGTACGCGCTGCACACCTTGCTCGCCGATCTGCCCGACACGGCCGTGGGGCTGGGGCCGATCTCGCGCCGGCAGCCGAGCTCGCTCTTCTCGCGGGACCTGCCGCCGGGGCCGCTGTCGTCGCTCCCGCCGCTCACGTCGCTGCCGAGCTCGACGTCGGCGCCGATCTCCGGCCCGGAGCCGCGGCCGGAGGTGTCGATCGAGTCGGCCAGGACGCTCGTCTCGGGCACGGCCGGGCCCGAGGCGGGGCCGCCGCCGCCGGCGCTGCTCCACGCGCCGGCGCTGGAGCTCCCGCCCACGCTCGATCCGCCGGGGGTGTACCCGTCGCTGGGCGCCGAGCCGCAGCGCTGGGCCGGGGAGTCGGTGCCGGAGATCTCGCTGCAGCTCCCGTCCTGGTCCCACAGCGAGAGCGAGGCGTTGCTCTCGGGGAACGGCCTGGCCGCGTCGCCCGACGACGGGGGCGAGGACAGCACGCTGACGATGGTCCGCCGCGACGAGCTGCTCGGTCCGCCGAAGGTCCGCGTGAACGCGGCGTCATCCCATGACGAGGGCGACGAGCTCGACATCACGCCCCCGGGGCGCGAGGTGAAGGCGACGCTCCGTTCGGCCGAGGACTTCGGGCTGGGCACGCCGGCGAAGCGGGCCGAGGTCGGCCTGGTGCGCGTCGACTCCGCGCCGACGCCGCCGGTGCCGCCGACGCCGCAGAGCCCGCAGTTCGATCCGGGCGCGGCGGCGTGGGATCGGCGGCCGAAGCGCGTCGCCAACACGCTCCGGCTGGTCTCGTCGCCGCCGCCGGCCGACAGCCAGCTGCCCACGTTCCAGCCCGGCGAGCTGCAGGCGATGATCCCGCCGGCGCCCGCCGCGCCGAGCGCCGCCGGCGCCGGGAGCGCCGCCGTGGTGGTGAGGGCGGCCGGGGGCGCCGCGCCGGCGGCCCCGGCGGAGGCGCTGCCGTTCGAGCTCGCCTCGACGCTCGCCGCGGAGCGCTCGTCCCTGGAGCGCAGCGCGACCGTGCCGGATTTCGGGGCGCCGCCCGCGCCGTCGCCGGCGCGCGAGCCGAGCTGGCTCGCCGGCAAGCGCGGGCTCGTCATCGGCTTCGTCGCGGGGATGATCCTCACGGCGGCGGCCATGGCGCTCGTGATGCGCCTGCTCTCCTGAGGCGCTCGCCCGGGCGCGCGCCGCGCGGGGCAGCGCGGGGGTGATCCGCGCGGAGGAAGCCGCGCTTCAGGGGATGTCGTACGTGAGCAGCCGGCACTCGATCGGGCCGTTGAACACGGTGAGCGACCGCTCCGGCCGGCGGCGCATCGCGCGCTCGATGTCCTCGGTGCCGGCGAGGAGGGCGACGCGGTGGCCCGCGAGCCGCGAGAGCGCGGCCGCCATGTCGCGGTAGAGGGCGAGCGTGCCCGGGAGGCGCTCGCCGTACGGCGGGTTTGTCAGCACGTGGCCCGGCGGCTCGGTCGGCGCGATCGCCGTGATGGGCTGGCAGCGCACCTCGATCTGCACGCCGGCCATGCGGGCGTTGCCGCGGGTGATCTCGGCGGCGCGGGGGTCGATGTCGGCGGCGAGGATCGGCGGGCCCTCGGGCCGGATCCGGGCGCGGGCGGCGTCGCGGAGGGCGGTCGTGCGCTGCGCGGCGGCCTGATCGTGGCAGGCCCACCGCTCGAAGCCGAAGCGCTGCGCGCGCAGGCCGGGGGCGATGTCGCGCGCCCAGAGCGCCGCCTCGAGGGCGATGGTGCCGGCGCCGCACATCGGGTCGACGAACGGGCGGGCGCGGTCCCAGCCGGAGAGGCGGAGCAGCGCGGCGGCGAGGGTCTCCTTGAGCGGCGCCCCGCCGATGTGCGTGCGGTAGCCGCGGCGGTGGAGCGCGGCGCCGCCGAGGTCCGCGTAGAGCGTCGCGCGGTCGCGGACGAGGTGGACGAAGAGGGCGAGGTCCGGGTCGTCGAGGTCGACCGACGGGCGCGCGCCGACGCGGCGGCGGATCTGGTCGACGATGGCGTCCTTGGTCCGCTGGGCGATGAACTGGGTGTGGGTGAGCGCGCTCGAGCGGCAGGAGGCGCGGACGGCGAGCGTGTGGACCGGGCTCAGGTACGGGGCCCAGTCGACGCGGGAGACGCCCTCGTAGAGCGCGTCCCCGCTGGGCGCGTCGAAGGAGGCGAGCTCCGTGAGCACGCGCACGGCGGTGCGGAGCTCGATGCAGGCGCGGAAGCCCTCGTCCGCCGCGCCGGAGAAGTGGACCCCGCCGCGATCGGCGCGGACGCCGCGGAATCGGAGCTCGCGGAGCTCGTCGCGGAGCGCGGGCTCGGTGCCTTTGGCGGCGGTCGCGAAGAAGTCCATGGCGACCGGCTTGTAGCCGAACCGCCGGCTTCTGGCCCTCACGAACGGTCGCTGCGGCGGCCTTCACGAACGGCGGCCGCGGCCCCGCGGCCGCTGCCGCCGGGCGAGCCGCGCCGGTCGGGGGGCGGCGCGGGTCGCGGCGGTGGCATCGGATTCGCACGGAGCTCGGCGAGCTCGGTGATGTGTGGACCGGGCGCAGGCGCGCGCCGGCGCTCGGCAGAGGGGGGGAGCGGACTCGGCCTTCCCGGGGCCGCTCCGGGGCGTGACGCTCGCGCGCGTCATGGGGCGAGCGGGCGGGGAGCGAGAGCGTCGCGCGGCGGAGGGCGCCGGCGCGGCGGCAGGAGAGGAGGGGGAAGCCATGCAGCGTCGGACGGCGACCGTGCGCGGCGTCAACATCGCGCTCGGGATCTGGTTGTTCATCTCCGCGTTCCTCTGGCGGCACAGCCAGGGGCAGTTCACCAACGCCTGGGTGGTGGGCGCGCTGTGCGTGCTCTTCGCCCTGCTCGCGCTCTGGGCGCCCCGGGCGCGCTACCTCAACTCGATCCTGGCGATCTGGCTCTTCGTCAGCGCCTGGTCGATACCGGCGCTGTCGGTGTGGACGGTGTGGAACAGCGCGGTCGTCGCCATCGGCATCCTCATCGTGTCGCTCGTCCCGACCGAGGTGGAGGTGCGGGGGGCGCGGACCGTGCCGCGCATCTAGCGCCGGCGGGGAGCGGGAGGGCGGGGCGCCGCGCCCGGTCCGGCGCCGCCCCGCCGGCCGGCCGCGTTTCCACGGCCGGCGCGCGGCGTGTTCGCCTCGCGGCGTCGATCGTGTATAGCGGCGTCGCGCGCGGCGCGCCCGCGAGAGGATGCCCCATGAAGCTCAGCGTCAACGTGAACAAGATCGCGCTCTTGCGGAACTCGCGGGGACACGACGCCCCGAACGTCCTCGCCTTCTCGCAGCGGATCGTGTCTTACGGGGCGCACGGCATCACGATCCATCCGCGGGCCGATCGTCGGCACATCACGCCGGACGACGCGCGGGCGGTGACTCGGCACATCACCACCGTGGAGACGAACTTCGAGGGCGATCTCCGCGAGGAGTTCCTGGACCTCACGCTCGAGCTCCGGCCGACGCAGTGCACGCTGGTCCCGGTCACGCCGGGGGAGCTCACGTCGCACCGCGGCTGGGACGTCGTGAAGTGGCGCTTCGTCCTGCAGCCGGTGGTGAAGCGGCTCAAGGAGGAGGGGATCCGGACGAGCCTCTTCGTCGAGGCGGACCCTGCGGTCGTGCCGGTGGTCGCGGAGATGGGGGCCGATCGCATCGAGATCTACACCGGGCCTTACGCGCAGGCGTTCGATCGCGGCGATCACCGCGCGGAGCTCGACAAGATCGTCGCGACCGTGAGGGCCGCCGCGGCGGCCGGGGTCGGGATCAATGCGGGGCACGACCTCACCGTGGAGAACCTCGCGCCGCTCGTGAGCGAGGCGCCGCAGATCCAGGAGGTGTCGATCGGCCACCACCTCGTGGTGCGCGCGCTCGAGGTCGGCATGAAGCAGTCGGTGCTCGACTACCTCGCGGCGGTCGAGGGGCGCGGCGCGCAGGCGCGGTAAGCGGGGCCGGCGAACGGGCTGGCGCGGGACACGTCGTCTCCGTCTTCCGTCTTCGTGCGCGTCATTCGTGCGCGTGCGCGTGCGCGTGCGCGTGCGCGTGCGCGTGCGCGTGCGCGTGCGCGATTCCCCGAAATCAGCGCGCCCGCGCACGGAAGAGCGAAGACGAAAGACGGAGACGGAAGACGGGGACGAGAGACGGAAGACGGGAGACGGGGCCGAGAACCGCTCTAGACGTCTCGTCTTGGCGTCTCGTTGGTCTGATTTCTTATTGGTTTAGAGCCGCTATGGATTGATGCGCCACGCCGGCGTGTCGATCTCTGGCGAGCTGGTGTGTCGCCGTGTCTCGCAGCGTGCTTTGCGAGACGTGCGTAGTTGCAAAGCCGGGCAATCTCCGCTCAGGCGCTCGAGCCCCGGTGTGCCTGGTGTCGTCGCGGGTGGGAGCGCGCCGGTGTTCCATGAGCCCGCTCGTGCGCTTCGCGCTCAGGATAACCAGGCTCGCTTCACCTGGCGATATGAAATTGCCAAATCGATTCCGATGTGCCCTGTCGCACAGATTGGTAATTGTCGATTGCCATCGATGAAGTCGGTCCTGTAGGGTCATCACACTACGGCTTGCGGTTAAGACGTACGAAAGGGGAGCGAGACGTCATGACATATCTTCCTACTTGTTCTTCCATTGGAGCACAGGGGCTTCGCCGTCTCGGCTGCGCGATCGCAGCGGCCTCTGCGCTCACCGCGATGTCGGCTCCGGCGAGCGCGCTCCCGGCGTTCCCCGGCGCAGAGGGCTTTGGCGCCGTCGCGACCGGCGGGCGCGGCGGGCGCGTCATCAAGGTCACCAACCTGCGATCGAGCGGGGCGGGGAGCCTCCAGGCGGCGCTCGACGCGAGCGGGCCGCGCATCATCGTCTTCGACGTGAGCGGCGTCATCGAAGGGGATGTCGTCATCCGGAATGGAGACGTGACGATCGCCGGACAGACCGCGCCGGGCGCGGGCATCACCGTGCGCGGGCGCCTGCTCTCCAGGTACTCCAACGCGGTCAACAATATCATTGTAAGATTCTTGCGAGTCCGCCCCGTGTTCGACGGCTCGGCCGGGGAGCAGTTCGACGGGGCGCAGTTCTCGCTGAACTCGAAGGTGATCCTCGATCATGTCTCGATCGCCTGGGGCGTCGACGAGACCCTGGATCTCTATGAGGCGGACGACGTCACGGTCCAGTGGTCCACCATCGAGTCGTCATCGACCACCGGGCATCCAGAGGGGGCGCATAATTACGGTCTCATCAACGGCCCTGACGGCCATCGGATCACGTTGCATCACAACCTGTTCGCCCATCACAAGGCGAGGTGCCCCGCGGTCGCGAACGGACCCGCGGACATCCGCAACAACGTGGCCTACAACGTCAGACACGGGTTCGTGCACCACAACCGGGCGAGCGGCCAGTTCAACATCGTGGGCAACGCGTACATCAAGGGGCCGAGCGATCAGCTGATCCCCTTCTATTTCGACGGCAGCGCCGGCGCGGGGCTCAAGTACTTCCTCGCCGACAACTACATCGACGATCCCGGCAAGTTCACCGGGGTGGTCGACAACCCCTGGCAGAAGCCGTACCTCCACCCGAGCTTCAGCCGGCTCAACAGGCCCGAGTCGTACCGCGCCTCGTCGCAGTTCAACTTCTCGCGCGACGTCCCGGGGTATATCCCCGTGACGACGCACCGCGCGGAGGACGCCTATCGGCTCGTCCTCGCGCAGGCCGGCGCGCTGCCGCGCGACGCCGTGACGAAAGGTGTCCTCCGGAACATCGAGCGACGCGACGGCGCGTGGGGCGCTCGCTACGTGAGCAACCTGATGGAAGGGCTCACCCCAGGGGCTGCGCCCGCCGACGCCGACCGCGACGGGATGGCGGACGCGTGGGAGCGCGCCCACGGCCTCAGCTCCTCCGACGCGAACGATCACAGCCGGGTGATGCCGTCCGGATACACCGCGATCGAGGAGTACATCAACGAGCTCGCCGCGGCGCTGATCAGCACGGCGGAGGCCAGCGTGGCGTTCCAGGGCGAGGAGACCGACTAGCGAGCTCGGCCCCGGCGCACGCCGCGACGTTCATCGATCGCGAACCGGGTCGCGCCGCCACAGCCGCGCCGCACCGCGTCGGCGGCAACCCTTTGCACGGCCCGTCGCGCCTGCTAGGTTCCCGCCGGCGCTCCACAGGAGCGTCCCGGACGAGACGCGCCGTACCCGGTTAGGATAAGACGACGCAGCCACATTACGAGGAGAGTCGTCATGTCCTGGCTGTCGTTGTTCCTGGCAGGTCTGCTCGAAGTCTGCTGGGCCGTCGGACTCAAGTATACAGAGGGCTTCACGCGCCCCCTGCCCACGGTGCTCACGATCTCGGCGATCGTCGCGAGCCTCGTCCTTCTCGAGGCCGCCTCGCGCACCCTGCCCATCGGCACGGCCTACGCCGTCTGGGTCGGCATCGGCGCGTTCGGGGCGGCGCTCGCCGGCATCGTCCTGTTCGGCGAGCCCGCCACGCCCGCCAGGCTCGGGTTCCTCGCGCTCCTCGTCGTGGCCATCCTCGGCCTCAAGCTGTCGAGCTCCTGAGCCGCCGCGCGCGGCGCGCACGACCGAGCGCCCCGCCTCGACTAACCTCTCCCCATGCACGGAAGCCCCGAAGCCCGCGCCCTGCACGCGCAGTTCCCCGCCATCGACCTCCACGCCGACAGCCTCATGTGGGCACGCTGGGTCGGCTACGATCTGCACGAGCGCCACGAGCCGATGCTGCCGTTCGCGGCCCTGGGCGGGCACGTCGACGTCCCGCGGCTCGTCGAGGGCGGCGTCGGCGCGCAGTTCTTCGGCCTGGTCTCGCTGCCGATCGGCCAGCGGCGCGGGCTCGCCGCCGTCGTCGACGAGCAGATCGACCTGCTGGAGCAGGCCGCCCTCGCGCAGCCGGATCGCCTCGTCAAGGCGCGCACCGCCGAGGACGTCGAGGCGGCGAGGGCCCGCGGCGCCGTCGCGGCGCTGCTCGGGATCGAGGGCGCGCACGCGCTCGAGGGCGAGCTCGACACGCTCGAGCGCTTCGCGCGGCGCGGCGTGCGCTACCTCGGGCTCTGCCACTTCAGCGCCAACGACGTGTGTTATCCCGCCTACGGCCGCGGTCGCAGGGACGGTGAAGGCCTCACCCCCTTCGGCCGCGACGTCGTGCGCCGCGCCGAGGATCTCGGCGTCATCGTCGACCTCGCGCACATCAACCGCGCTGGCTTCCTCGAGGCGTGCGCGCTCGCCCGCCGGCCGCCCATCGTCAGCCACACCGGCGTCGCCGGCGCGTTCGACCACTGGCGCAACATCGATGACGATCAGCTCCGCGCCCTCGCCGACCGCGGCGGGTGCGCCGGGATCATCTTTTGCCCGCTCTACCTCGGCGGCAACGGGCTCGCTCCCGTGGTCAAGCACCTCCTGCACATCATCAACGTTGCCGGCGAGGACACCCCCGCGCTCGGATCCGATTGGGACGGGTTCATCGTTCCCACACGCCAGCTCCGCGACGCCGCGCACCTTCCGCTCTTGACGGATGCCCTGCTCCAAGCCGGGTTGAGCGAGCGTGTCATCGGCAAGTTGCTGCGCGGCAACGCAATGCGCGTCTTGCGCGACAATCCACTTCCAACGCAGCTCTCGGTTGCGTAGCCTCTCGACAGGGCCGTCGGGGTGGGTGGTCCCTCCGGCGCTGGTCGAACTCATCCTCACGCGGAGCGGACGCAGGCCATGACTCTCCATCGCCTCGCTGCACAGGGCTACGCGACTGCAGCGGATGCTTACGAGAAAGGGCGCCCCGACTACCCGCGCGGCGCGATCGAGCTCCTGCTCGACACGCTGCGCATCGACGCCGCCAGCACGGTGCTCGATCTCGGCGCGGGGACCGGCAAGCTCACGCGGCTCCTCGTGCCGACGGGCGCCCGGCTCCTCGCGCTCGAGCCGGTCGAGGGGATGCGCCGCAAGCTGGGCCAGATGGTCCCGTCCGCCGTCCTGCTGGACGGCGTGGCTGAGGCCATTCCCCTGCCCGAGGCGTCGGTCGACGCCGCGGTCGCCGCGCAGTCGTTCCACTGGTTCCACGGCGATCTCGCGCTCGCCGAGATCCACCGGGTGCTCCGGCCGAGGGGGCGCCTCTCGCTGCTCTTCAACCTGCGGGACGAGCGGATCGACTGGGTCGCTCGCATCTCCCACATCCTCAACCGCTACGGCCGCGACGCCCCGGTCCACCGGATCGGCGCGTGGCGCCGGTCGTTCTCCGACTCCCGCCTCTTCGCGCCGATCGGAGAGCACGAGCTCACCCACACGCAGGAGCTCGATCTCGACGGGCTGCTCGAGCGCGTCGCCTCGATCAGCTACATCGCCGCGCTCCCCCTGAAGGAGCGGTACTCGGTCCTGAACGAGGTCCGCGATCTGGCCGGGAGCCACCCGGAGCTCGCCGGCAAGGGCGCGTACCTCTTCCCGTACCGCACGCAGGTGGCGTCCTACGAGCGGCGCTGATCCCCCGCGCGCCCGCGCCTCCGACGGCAGAGCTCGCCTCTGCGCAAGCGTTCCGCCCGCGGATCTCCCGGCCTGCCCGCGAGCGTCCCGCCCGCCGAGCATCCCGCGCCCGCAGCGCGAGGCGCCGTGCTAGAGGGCGCCCCATGTCGGCGCATGAAGTCGTGATCGTCGGCGGCGGGCCCGCGGGCCTGAGCACGGCGCTCTTCCTCGCCCACCATCGCCCGGCCCTCACCGACAGGATCGTGGTGCTCGAAAAGGAGCGCTACCCGCGGGACAAGTGCTGCGCAGGCGGGCTCGGTCAGCGCGCCGACAGGGCGCTCGCGGCGATCGGGGTGACGATCGACGTGCCGTCGGTCGTGGTGCACGGCGTCAGCGCGGCCTTCCAGACGGGCGAGATCGCGCTCCGCGAGGGGAACATCGGCCGCGTCGTCCGGCGCGTCGAGTTCGATCGCGCGCTCGCGTTCGCCGCGCGCGCCCGCGGCGTCCGGATCGTCGAGGGGGCGCGGGTCACCGCCGCCTCGCTGGGCCCGGGCGGCGCCCGGATCGAGAGCTCGGCCGGGGATTTCGACGGCAGCGTCGTCGTGGGCGCGGACGGCGTCGGCAGCGTCGTCCGCCGCGCGATGGGGCTGCCGTTCGGCCGGCTGCGCGCGCAGGCCGTCGAGGTCGACACCGAGCCCGTCGCGGGGGACCGGGCGCGCGACCTCCTGCACTTCGAGATGCGGGATCGCTCGTTCGCCGGCTACCTGTGGGATTTCCCCACGATCGTGGGCGGGCGCGAGCTCGTCTGCCGGGGGGCGTACGTGCTGCACGAGGGCGCCCTCGGCGCGGCGCGCCCCGCCCCCGACGCCGAGCGCGTCCTCCGGAGCCGGCTCGCGGCGCTCGGCCTCGACCCGGACCGCTACCGGCGCAAGCGCTTCGCCGAGCGCGGCCTCGACCCGAGGGCCCCGATCGCGCGGCCCGCGGCCCTGCTCGTCGGCGAGGCCGCGGGCATCGATCCGATGCTGGGCGAGGGCATCGCGCAGGCGATCGCCTACGGCGCCCTCGCGGGCGCGTACCTCGCCGAGAAGCTCGAGGCCCGCGACCTCGGGTTCGACGACTGGGGCCGGCGGGTCGAGCGATCGCTGCTCGGCCTGGACCTCCGGTTCCGGCGCCGGGCGATGCGCGCCTTCTACGGCGCGCCGCGGGAGCGCGTCGAGCGCTACCTCCTCCGCGAGCCGTCGTTCCTGCGCTTCGGCATGCGCCACTTCGCCGGGAGCCCCCAGCCGGCGCCCGACGCGCTCCGCGCCGCGGCGACGGGCGCGCTCGTCGCCGGCCGGATCGGGCTCGATCGCCTGGTCGCGTCGCTCCCCCCGCGCGACGCCGCACACCCGTGAGCGGCGGTCACCCGCTTCGGATACGGGCCCATCTCGACGTTTTCGGTGCTCAGCGCACTGGAGTGCGCTTCCGCGCCGAAAACGCCGAGCTGGACCCGTCTCCTGTGCGGGTGACCGCCGCTCTGTAACGCATGTACCAGAGACGGGCGAATACCGCTCTAGCGAGGCGCGCCGCGCGCGCCGTCAGGACGCACGCGGCGCCGACGCGCGCCGCGCCCGGGCGCGCCCGCCCGACGGCGCGTCCGTGTGCGCTGCAACACGGAGCCGCGCCGTGAGCGGCGACACCCCCAAGGCACCCCCATGCTAGCATCGCGGGCCATGATCGCGCCGCTTCAGCCGGCGGTCGGGATGCTCTTCGGGGAGTTCCGGATCGTTCGGCCTCTCAGCGCCGGGGGCATGGGCGCCGTGTACATCGCCGAGCAGGCGAGCACCGGCAAGCTGCGCGCCCTCAAGCTCATGCACCCGCAGCTCTGCGCGGACACCCGGCTGCGCGAGCGCTTCGAGCAGGAGGCGCGCGTGGGCGCGCTGGTCGAGAGCGATCACATCGTGCAGGTGATCGCCGCCGGCGTGGACGCGGCGAGCGGCGTGCCGTGGCTGGCGATGGAGCTGCTCGAAGGGGAGGACCTCGCGCAGCGCATGAAGCGCTCCGGGCTGCTCGCGCCCAAGGACGTGCACGAGATCTTCCAGCAGCTCTGCCACGCGCTCGGCGCCGCCCACCGGGCGGGCGTGGTCCACCGGGACATGAAGCCGCAGAACGTCTTCCTCGCGAAGTCGAACAGCGCGACGGCGCCGTGGTCGGTCAAGGTCCTCGACTTCGGCATCGCGAAGATCGCCGCGGAGGCGAGCACGATGGCGACCGCGTCGCTCGGCACGCCGCTCTGGATGGCGCCCGAGCAGACCGACGCGCGCGGGCAGATCACGCCGGCGACCGACGTGTGGGCGCTCGGGCTCATCGCCTTCGCGGCGCTCACCGGCCGCATGTACTGGCGCGCCGCGAACGACCCGATGGGCACCGCGATGCCCGTGCTGCTCCGCGAGATCCTCTTCGAGCCGATCGACCCGGCCTCGACGCGCGCGACGGCGCTCGGGCGCGCCGGCTGCGTCGTGCACCCGTTCGACACCTGGTTCGCGCGCTGCGTCGCGCGCGAGCCGTCGCAGCGCTTCCAGACGGCGCAGGAGGCGTTCGACGCGCTCGGGCCGGCGCTCTTCGCCGAGCCGCGGAGCGTGCGCCCCCCCGGCGCCGCCATCTCGGTGACGCCGCCCGGCATCGCCGCGGCGGCCACCCCCGCGGGGACGGCCTCGCCCGTGTCGCTGACCGGGCCGACCGAGATGGCCACGGACGCACAGCGCTCGGCGGACGCGCGCGCGGGCGGCCGCGGAGGCGCGTCGACCGCCCCGCCGGCGGAGCGGCCGCGGCCGGGCGCGTCCTTTCCGCCGGCGAGCGCGCCGGCCCTGGCGAGCAGCGCGCCGGCGCCGGCGCCCTCGAGGCCAGCCATGTGGAGGCCGATGCTGCTCCTCGCCCTCGGCCTGCTCGGCGGCGCCGCGGCGGCGCTCGCGTTCTCCACGGGCCGCGCGCGGCGCGAGGTCCAGGTGGCGCAGCGGCTGCCCGAGCCGGCGCGCCCCACGGTGATCAGCGCCGGCCGCGGCGACGAGGCGCGCCCGCCGGCGTCGGCGGAGGGCGCGGACGCACAGCAGCCGCCGCCAGGCCCGCGCCACGGGCCGGTGCCGGTGCTCCTGCCGCAGGCCCCGCGCCCCTCGCGCGACGGCGGCGCGCCGGAGACGGCGACCGCGGCGCAGCCGGGCGCGGCGCAGCCGGGCGCGGCGAGGCCGTTCGATCACGCCGCGGCCCATGCCGCGCTGCAGCGCAAGGGGGCGACCGCGCCGATCCACTGCAGGGGCAAGGAGGGGCCGAAGGCGGTGACGGCGCGGGTGTACTTCAACCCCGCGGGCGCCGTGCAGCGCATCAGCATCGAGCCGAGGGTCGCGATGACCCCGGCCGGGACCTGCGTGCAGATGGTGCTCAGCTCCGCGCGGGTGCCGGCGTTCGACGGGAACGAGCTCCAGGAGGTCTCGACGACGGTCGCGCTCGAGTGAGCCCCGCCCGCGGCCCGATCACGGGTCGACGGAGACGCACTCGCCCTCGCCGCGGAAGTGCCCGAGCGTGCGCGAGAGCGCCGCGACGAAGGCGCCGAGATCGTCGATATTTCCGGCGCTGCCCGTCCCGTAGGGGCCCTCCTCGATCGCGACGAGGCGCACCGCGGCGAGCTCCTCCAGGGTGACGGCGCCGTCGGCGTCGGCGTCCGCGGCGGCGATCGGCGCGAAGCGGCGCGCCGCGGACGCGGACTGGAGGTCGTCGTAGAAGAAGTGGTCGCCGTGGATCGTGAGCTCCACGGTGTCGGTGCCGCCGTTCGTGACGAGGATGCCCTCGGTCTCCTTGCCGGCCTTGTCGCCCTTGCAATCGGCGTAGCGCGTCGCGAGCGAGAAGGTCCAGTCGAGGCGCTTCTCGTCGCCGCCGTCGCCCTTCCGCGCGGTCGCCTCGATGTGCACCGACGCGCCCGCGGCCAGCATGAGCGCCTTGTCCTCCTCCGTCGCCCCGTCGAGCGCGGTGTCCGCGTCCGCCGGGCCGATCTCGTAGGAGACGCGCTCCCAGGGCTTTGCCTCGAGGCCCTCGAACCTCACGACCGGCTTCACGCCGGGCTTCGTGTGGTCGAACAGGATCGAGCCCTCCATCCGCGCCCCGACGTTCCCGTCGCGATCGGCGACGGCCACGTTCCGGAGGACGAGGAGGAACTTCTCGTACCGGATGCTCCAGCCGTCCTCGAGGTCGGCGGCCGGGATCTCCTGCTCGATGTACTCCTCGCCCCACGTCGAGAACGCCACGCTCCCGACCCCCGACGCGCCGTCGTCGCCGCAGCCGGCGAGCGCCGCCGCGGCGAGCGACAGCGCCGCCGCGCACGAGCTTCCCATGGTTTTCATCGCTCCTTCTCCTCCTCCTTCTCCTCGTGCGGCGCGCCGGGCGCGAACGAGAGCGCGTAGGCGGTCCCCTTCTTGAGGCCCCGCACGAAGCCGCGCTGGGCCTGGCTCTCCGGCTCGAGATCGGCCGGCGCGCCGTCCTCGCCCTCGGCCACCTCGTCGAACTCGACCTGGTCGAGCCAGACCGACGGCTTGACCACGAGCGTGACGACGCCGGGGCCGTCGAGGTACGTCTCCTCGAAGACGCACCCCTCCACCGCCGGCTCGCCGGTCACGTCGCTCGCGACGTCCGCGGCCAGGGCGCGCGCGCGGAACACGCGGGCGGCGTCGCCCTTCTCGGCGCGCCCCTCGAGGGCGACGACGTGCCCGTCGAGCTCCGCGGCGAAGGGGCCCGCGGGCGGCGCGCCGAACGTGAAGCGCGCGGATCGCACGACGCCGCTCACCGCGTCCGCGTCCGCGAGCGCGGTCGCCCCCTCCAGCAGGTCGACCGAGGCGGGCTGCGCCATCTGCCCCCGCGCCTCGCCGGCCTGGTAGTGGCCCGGGTGGGCGTGCGCCTCCGGGACGGCCCACCGGGCGAGCCGGTCGAGCAGCGAGGGCGCGCCGCCGCGGCCCGGGGCCGCGCGCCGCGCCGTGAACGGGGCGCCCTCGAAGTAGTAGAGCGGCCCGATCGACAGGTGCGCCTTCGACAGCGTGACGGTCCAGCCGAGCGCGTTCGTGAACGGCGCGACCGACGCGGCGTCGGCGGCGACCTCGGTCGCGAGCGTGAGGCGCTTGCCCGCGGTCGCGCCGTCGCCCCCGGCGCCGCACCCTGCGGCGAGCGCCGCGGCGAGGAGCGCCGCCGCGGCGAGCGCGGCGCGCCGGCGGGGCTCTGGTTTCCGTGCTGTGGTGGACATCATCGAGGACCTCATCCGAGAAAGAGGGAGAGCGAGACGAGGAAGCTGCGGGGGGCGCCGACGGTCACGTGCCGCGCGGGCAAGAGGTCGGGCGCCGCGCCCCGGGTGAAGCTCGACGGGTAGACGAACTCGCCGTCGAACCAGGCCGCGTCGAGGAGGTTGTAGACGTCGAGCCCGAGCTCGACGCGGTGGTAGCGGACGTGCGCCGTCACGTCGGTGAGGAGCGCGTCGCGCCCGAGCTCCCCGTACGGCAGGGGGCGGCCGTGGAGCAGCGTGACGCCGGCGCCGGCGCGGGCCTCGAGGCGCCGGCCGAAGAGCGCGCCGAGGCGCGGCGTCGCCGCGAGATCGGCGCGCGCGACGACCTGCGGCACGAACGGGAGGAGATCGCCGGCCGCGTAGCGCCCGCCGGGAGCGGTGAAGGCGGCCCGGGTGTACGTCAGGCCGACGCTCGACACGAGCCACGGCGCGGGGCGCGCCACCGCGTCGAACGCCACCCCGGTGCGGGCCGTGGCGGGGACGGGCTCGTTGCGGCCGGTCGCCTCGTCGAAGACGAGATCGTCGGTGAGGCGGGTGTGGAACAGCGCGATCGACGCCCGCACGAGCTCGTCCGCGTAGCGGAGCCCGGCCTCGGCCGAGAGGGCGCGCGTGAAGGGGGTCCGCTCGCCGTCGCCGAGGCTGCGCGCCTGGGGCGAGCGGAACCCCTGGCCCACGCTGGCGAGCGCGCGCAGCCCGGGGAGCAGCGCCACGTCGACCGTGCCCTTGCCGCCCACGTGGATCCCCTGCGCGCTGCGCGCCTGCGCGCCCTCGCCGGCGTGGTCGACGACCTGGTACGCGAGCCCGTCGGCGCGCACCCCGCCGCGCACCGTGACCCGCCGCGCGGGCCGGATCGACGCGTCGAGGTAGCCGGCGAGGTCGGTCGCGCGGACCTTCGCGTCGACGAGCGTGGCGGTCGGCCGGCCGTCGACCGCGGCGAGGCGCCGCTGCGACTGCTCGATCCAGTCGGTGCGCGCGACGACGCCCGCCTCGAGCGTGTCGCGATCCGAGAGCAGCGGGAACCTGAGCCGGTACGAGGCGGTCGCGCCCGCGGTGATCGCCTCGTTGAGCTGCTGGGTGGCGTCGCCGGAGGTCGGGTCCTCGAGGTAGCCGGTGAAGTTCGAGCGCAGCCGGAGCGAGCGCAGCACGACGAACGGCGCGAGCGAGAGGCCCTCGCCGCGGGCGGCGTCGGCGCCGGTGCCGCGCAGGTCCACGACGAGCTGCGCGCGCGACGAGTCGCCGCCCTGATCCGGGTCGTACGAGGCGAAGCGATCGACCTTGCCCGCCTCGAGGTCGTCGAGGCGCAGGACGCCGGCGGAGGCGAAGCGCGAGGCGAACGCCGAGGCCATCACGCGCGCGCGGACGCCCGCGACGGGCTCGTAGACGCCCTGCGCGACGGCCGAGGTCCGGCTGGCGGCGCGGGCGGGGCCGAAGCCGTCGGTGGCGTACGCCTCGAACGCGGCGAACGTGGTCTCCTCGGCGCGCTCGGGGTGGTAGGCGAGGAAGAGCCGGCGGGCGCCGAACGAGCCGGCGGAGGCGGTCGCGGTGATCCCCGGCTCGTCGTAGCCGAGCTCAAGGCGCACGCTGCCGGCGACGGCGAAGTCGCCCTGGCGCGGGTCGTACGACCCGGGTTGCGCGCGGAGCTCGCGGATCACCTCGGGCATGATGAAGTGGAGGTCGGCGTAGCCCTGCCCGTGGACGTTGGACACCTCGTTGACCGGCGCGCCCGCGACCCAGATCTCGAGGTCCTGGCCGTGGACCGCGTCGAAGCCGCGGAAGAAGATCTGGTGCGCCTTGCCCTCGCCGCCGTGCTGGGCGGCGAACACGCCCGGCACGAGCTGCAGCACGTCGCTCGCCGTGCGGTGGGGCGCCGCCCTCACCTCGGCCCGCTCCCGCACCGCCTCCGAGGCGCTGCGCGGCGGCGCCGCGCCCTGGACCACGACCGAGACCGGCGCGGCGCCGCCGGCCGCGCCCGGGCCAGCGCCGCCGTCCGGCGCCGCGGCCGGGGTCTCCGCCGCCGGCGAGGCCTCGGCCGCCGCGACGGGCGGCGGAGGGGCCGCGCCGTCGCCGGCGCGCGCCGGCACGGCGGCCGTGGTGATAAGAAGCGGCGCGAGCGCCGTGCGCAGGGAGAGGGTCACAGCGGGACCGTCCGTAGCACGATCTGGAGGATGCGTGCTACGATCTGGATGCGCTCGCTCGCCTGGGACGGCGTCGGCATGTCTGCGCGGTCTCGGGCGGCGGGCGCGGGGAGCCCGCGGCGTTCATGATCGCTGGCCGCCGGGCCCCGCACCGGGGCGCTCGGAGGCTATTTTTCGACGCCGGCTCGATTCGTGCGCTCCAGCGGATCGCGACGGCGATCGCGACAAGATGTCGCATTCAGGTTGGTGGCGACGCGGCCTATCGTTGCGCGCGTCTTTGTTCCTCAGGAGGCTTCTCATGAACCGCGGTCTTCGTGCATTACGGCTCTTGTTCCCGCTGGCCGGGGCGGCGCTCTCGCTGACGGCGTGCGGCGGCGGCGAAGGTGGGGTGAACCCGGTCGATGGCACATCGACCTCGACGGGCGTCGGCGGCGCCGGCGGCGGCGGCGGGAGCGGCGGGGCGGGCGGCGAGGGAGGGACCGGCGAGGCAGGCGGCGGGGCCGGGGGCGGCGACGCGGGGATCGCCGTCGAGCTGGAGTTCGAGGCCCGCGTCAGAGACGAGGTGTTCTCCTGCGGCGACACGTACGCTGTCGGCACCGCGGCGACGGACGTGAAGCTCAACGATTTCCGCCTGTACATCCACGATGTACGCCTGCACCGCGCGGACGGCGAGAAGGTGCCGCTCACGCTCGAACAGGACGGGAGGTGGCAGCTCGAGAACCTCGTGCTCCTCGATTTCGAGGACAAGTCCGGGAGCTGCGCCAACGGGACGCAGGAGACGAACGGGCTCGTGCGCGGGACGGTCCCGGCCGGGGAGTACGATGGGCTGTCGTTCAAGCTGGGCGTCCCGTTCGAGCGGAACCACGGCGACGCCTCGGTCGCGCCGTCGCCGCTCAACCTGTCGGGGCTGTTCTGGAGCTGGAACGCCGGGTACAAGTTCCTGCGCATCGACAGCGTCCCGGAGCAGGGCGGGGACCCCTTCATCATCCACGTCGGGAGCACCGGCTGCGTCGCCGGCGACGGCGGCGAGGTGACCGCGTGCGATCGCCCCAACGTGGCCGAGATCGTCTTCGAGGGCATCGACCCGCTCGCGACGAAGGTGCTCGTCGACTATGGGGCGCTCGTCCTGGACACCGACGTGTCGGCGAACGCGGGCGGCACGCCCGGCTGCATGTCCGACGCGACGGATCCCGACTGTGCGCCGCTGTTCACCCACCTCGGCATCGACGTTACCGACGGCTCGCCGCGCCCGGAGCAGCAGTCGTTCTTCAGGATAGAATAGGAGCCATGACGATGTCCGCAATGGTGACCGCGCTCCGCCGCTCCGCGCTCTCCTCCGTCCTGGCCGCGCTGGCGGCCCTCGCCTGTGCCTGCGGCGACAGCGAGGGCACGCCGGGCGCGGGCGGAACCTCGGGGGGGGGCGCCGGCGGCCAGGGCGGGGGCGACGGGGGAAGCGGCGGGGGCGGCGACGCGGGCGCGTTCGCGTGGGGGCTGCCGCCGGGCTTCCCGGTGCCGAAGGTCCCCGAGGACAACCCGATGTCGTCGGCCAAGGTCGAGCTCGGCAGGCGGCTGTTCTACGACAGGCGCCTGTCCGGCAACGGCACGTACTCCTGCGGCTCGTGCCATGTCCAGGAGCTCGCGTTCACCGACGGCCTCCCGACCGGCAAGGGCTCGACCGGGCAATTCCACGTGCGCGGCTCGATGAGCCTGGCCAACGTCGCTTACCTGACGGCGCTGACCTGGGGGAATCCGCTGCTCGACTCGCTCGAGGAGCAGGCGCTCCTCCCCATGTTCGGCGAGACGCCGGTCGAGCTCGGGCTCGCGGGCATGGAAGCGGAGCTGTTCCAGCGGCTCCGGGACGAGCCGCTGTACCAGGAGCTCTTCCCCGCGGCCTTCCCCGGCGACGAGGGCCCCATCCGCCTCGGCAACATCACGAAGGCGATCGCGGCGTTCGAGCGGTCGCTGCTCTCGTACCGCTCTCCCTACGATCGGTACCGCTACGACGGCGACCCTTCGGGGATGTCGGAGGCGGCGCTGCGCGGCATGGATCTCTTCTTCTCCGAGAAGCTCGAGTGCTTCCACTGCCACGGCGGCTTCAACCTGTCGGACTCGGTGCAGCACGACGGGACCACCTTCACGGAGGTGATGTTCCACAACACGGGTCTCTACAACATCGGCGGGAGCGGCGCTTACCCGGAGGGCAACGCCGGGGTCTACGAGATCTCGGGCAACGAGGCGGACATGGGCCGGTTCCGCGCGCCCACGCTGCGCAACATCGCCCTCACGGCGCCGTACATGCACGACGGCAGCATCGAGACGCTCGAGGAGGTGCTCGACCATTACGCCGCCGGGGGGCGCACGATCGAGGACGGCCCCAACGCCGGTGTGGGGAGCAAGAACAAGTTCAAGAGCGAGCTCATCACCGGGTTCGATCTCACCGAAGAGGAGAAAGCAGACGTGATTGCCTTCCTGGAGAGCTTGACGGACGATGAGTTTCTGACGGACCCGCGCCACGCGGATCCGTGGGCGGAGGCGCCGTGAGCCGGACACCCATCCTTCACCGGGCGGTCCTCGTCCCCGCGCTGGCGGCGCTCGCGTCGGCCGCGATGTACGTCGGGGCGTGCGGCCACGAGGACACTCCGGCCCTGCCGGAGCTGGCCGACGTGATCTTCGAGGGGGGCGCGACCGACGAGGCGCTGGACGCGCTGCTCGCGGTGGATCCGAAGGACGAGCCGTCGCAGGGGACGGTGTTCGACGCGCCCGAGGACGGCACGTCGGTCCCCGGCGACGCCGCGCCGGAGCTGACCTTCCACGTCGCGGGCGCGGCGCGGTGGACGGCCCCTGGGGCCGCGCCGGCGCTCGGCTTCGCGGGCGCTCGGCCGGGGGCGCCGGCGGCGGGGGCGTCGCCGTGGGCGGAGCTCGGCGCGCTCCTCGGGCCGGTGCGGGCGGCGCAGGCGCACGGGATGCCGATCAACGGGCGCGCCTACTTCCTGGTCTTCTCGACCTCAGGGCGCGAGGGGCTGCTCCGGGTGTTCACGACGAAGCTGAGCTACACGCCGGACGCGGCGGCCTGGGACAAGCTCCGCGCCGCCGGCGGGCCGATCACCGTCAGCGTGCTCAACGCGGTGTTCGAGAACAACCGCATCGTGCAGGGCGGCGGGCCGTTCGCGGGCGAGCCGGTCACGTTCTCCGTAGCGCCCTGAGGGCCTCGCGCCGCGCGCCGCCAGAAGGGCGGCGCGACGGCCGCTGCGGCCCTTCGAGGGAGCGCTCGTGGAGGCTCAGGACGAGCGAGGGAAGATGAGCACGTACGCGCCCGGCGCCGGGTTGAAGAGCACCGTCTTGTCCGGATGCGCCTCCCGGTCGAAATGGGGATACCAGGGCAGCGCCCGCCAGGACTCCGAGTCCTTGATGAACTCGCGCACGATGAGATCGAGCTCCACGTACTTCCCGCCGGTCGCCGCGGAGAGCTCCGGTCCGAAGCTCCAGCGCTCGCGCCCGGGGCGCGGGGCGACGTCGTTGTGGAGCGCCCCGCCGTAGGCGATCACCATCTTGCCGGCGGCGTCCTCGCGGCCGAGCAGCGCCTTCGCCTCGGCGGCGGTCAGGCGCGCGATCATCTCCAGCATGGCCGTCACCGCGTCCGGCCCCGCGCGCACGATGGCGTCGTACTCCTGGCAGGAGGGCGCGAGCAGGTGGGGGCGGATGCCGAGCCGCTTCGCCTCGCTGCCGAGCGCGAGGAACTCTCCCTGGTTGCCCGCCGACTGGGCCTGGGTGACCGCCCTCTGCTCCTCCTCGACCCGCGCCACCTGCTCCCTCTTGCAGCGCGGATCCACCGCCCAGAGCTCGACGATGAGGTCCGAGGCGCGGCCGGCGAGCGCCGGCAGAAAGAGCTCGGTGAAGCGCCGGGTCGCCGAGGGGACGCCCTCCGCGCCCTGCTGGGCGTGCGCCTCGCCCACCGCGAGCACGCGCGGGCCGCTCTGCAGCGCGTGGGCGAAGGCCTGGGCCGGCGCATCGAAGGCGAGGCAGCCGAGCGCGCCGCAGGGCGCCGGAGCAGGGGAGGTGGGGGCCGCGGCCGCGGTGGCCGAGGCGGCGGGGCCGGGGGCCTGCGGGGCGGGCGGCGGCGCGGCCGACGGCGAGCTCGGGCCGCCGGCGACGGCGCGCGCGGCGCCCGCGGAGGGAGCGCCGCCGCCGGCCGGCGCGCCGCAGGCCGCGAGCAAGGCCGCGGCCACCAGGGAGGTTCGCGGGGTTCGCATGCGGGCATCTTAGCCGGGCTCCGGGATCCCCTGCGCGCCGGGCCGCGCCGGAGCAGCCGAGCGGTTCCTCGGCCCGGGCCGTGGCCACCCGGCGGCCTCGCGAGGGCTACCAAGAGCCAGGGCGATGACCCATGGAGCGCGGTGCGTGACGTGATGAGCGAGGGGGCCTCGTGTCCAGACGAAGAGAACACCCGGAGCGAGCGGGCTCGGTGGGGCGTCGCGAGCGCGACCGCGCGGCGCGGAGGCTCCCTGACGAGCGTGCTCGGCGCTCGGCAGGGGACGCGCGCGGCGCGCACGGAGAGGGGGGATCTCCATCATGACCATGAAGATGAGCGGGCGGACGGAGCACGAAGCGAGCGCAGGACACGCGGAGTCCGCGATCGTCAACAGCCTGGAGCAGGTGCGCGACATCCTGTGCGGCGCCCAGCTCCGCGAGCTCGCTCGCCGGCTCGCGCACACCGACGCTCAGGTCGCCGCCCAGGCGGAGGAGCTCCGGCTCGAGGCGCGACGGCGCCTCGACGTGCTGGAGGCGCACGTGCGCAGGGAGCTCGAGGCGCTCGCCGCGTCGCTCGAGGCCCAGCGCGCGGCCGGCGCCGGCGCGCTCGGCAGCGTCGCGCGCGACGCGCGGGAGGGGATCGAGCTGCTCGAGCAGCGGGTGCAGCGGCTGGAGGACCTCGTGGCGCGCACGCAGCGGGAGCTCCGGCAACAGCTGCTCGATCAGTCCAAATCGTTCCTCGACGAGGCGCGGCGCACGCGGAGCGAGCTCTGCGCGATGGTCGAGCGCGAGCTCGCCGTCCTGTGGACCGACGGCGCCGACGCGGCCCAGCCGGACGCGCCGGCGCGGGAGGGGCCCGCGGAGTCGGAGCGCTACCAGAAGGCGGAGCGCCGCTCGGACGAAGCCGCGTGAGGCGCCCGCGCCGCTCCGGCGAGCGGCGCGGGCGTGGAGGGCCGGAGGCGAAGAACGATGGGACAGCCGAGAGCGCGTCGCGGGCCGCCCCCGCCGGTCAACAAGACGCTCGAAGACCTCCGCCCCCTGCTCGTGGGCCCCGAGCAGCGCCGGATCCGGCGGCTCGAGGAGCGGCTCGACCAGTCGATGGCCGAGATGGTCGCCGGGGCGCTGCCCGAGGCCGTGATCGAGAGCCGAAAGAAGGGCGAGGCGCTCTCGTGGGCGCTGGAGCCGCTCATCGCCAGCGCGATCCACGAGCGCGTGCGCCGGGACCCGGGGTCGTTCGCGGACGCGATCTCCCCCGCCATGGGGCCGGCCATCCGCAAGGCCGTGACCAGCGCCCTCCGGGGGATGATCCAGCGCCTCAACGAGGCGCTCGCCCTCGGCCTGTCCTGGGAGAGCGTGCGCTGGCGCCTCGAGGCGCGGCGCACCGGGCGCCCCTTCGCGGAGGTGGTGCTGCTCCGCGCGATGATCTACCGGACCGAGCAGCTCTTCCTGGTCCACCGCGGGACGGGGATCGTCCTCGAGCACGTGAGCGCCGAGGACATCCCCTACCGGGATCCCGATCAGGTCTCCGCGATGCTCACCGCCATCGACGCGTTCGCCCACGACGCGTTCCGGACCGACGCGCGGCTCCAGCGCTTCTGCGTGGGCGATCTCACCGGGTGGGTCGAGCACGGCCCGTCGGCCCTCCTCGTGGCCATCGTGCGCGGCGTGGCGCCGCAGGCGTACGGGACCGTCCTCTGCGAGACGCTCGAGCGCGTGCACCTGGCGTACGCGGACGAGCTCGCCGGTTTCCGCGGCGATCGGTCGCCGTTCTCCGGCGCCCGCGAGCTGCTCTCGAGCTGCCTCCAGCAGCAGCGCAAGCCGGTCCCGCGCCGGAGCGGGCGCGCGCTCGCGGCGGCCGCCGTGCTTGTCGCGATCGCCGCGACCGCCCTCGCCGTCTGGATGCGCGCCTCGTGGGAGGACCAGCGCCGCTTCGCCGGATGGGCCGAGGCGCTGCGGCGCGAGCCCGGCCTGGTGGTGACCGAGGCGGAGCGGCGCGCGGGCGAGGTCGCGTTCACGGGCCTGCGCGATCCGCTCGCCGCGGACCCGCGGGCGGTGATCGAGCGCGCCGGCCCCGCGCGCACGCCGGTGACGCTGCGGTTCGAGCCGTTCTATTCGCTCGACCCGCAGATCGTCGAGCGCCGGGCGGCGCGGGCGCTGGAGCCGCCGCCGGGCGTCGCCCTCTCGCTGCGCGGCGGCGTCGTCGTGGCCAGCGGGGTCGCGCCCGAGCGCTGGATCGAGCGCGCGCGCTGGACGGCCGCGGTGCTCCCGGGCGTCTCGGGGTTCGACGGCGAGCGCCTCACGGCCCAGGAGGCGATCGAGCGGGCGCGCGCCGCGGCGCGGTCGCTGGAGGGGATCGAGCTCCTCTTCCGCCGCGGCGCCGCCCGGCTCGCCCCCGAGCAGCGCGCGCGCGCCGCCGAGGCCGCGGCCGCGGCCGCGCAGGAGATCGCGCTCGCGCGCGAGGCCGGCATGACCGCCGAGATCCGCGTGATCGGCTACGCGGATCCGGTCGGATCGGAGGCGTCGAACCGGGCGCTCAGCCTGGCCCGCGCAGAGCACGTCGCGGCCGAGCTCATCGCGCGCGGCGTCCCGGCCGAGCGGCTGCGGGCGAGCGGCGGCGGCCTGCGCCGCGACCTCGCGCCCGCGCCGTGTCCCGGGGGAGCGGCGCGCGCCGGGTGCGCCGTCGGCGGCGCGGGCGAGCGGCGCGCGCGCAGCGTGATCTTCCTTGTGGACCTGCGCCCGTCGAGCAAGGAATGAGTCATGGGGGAGAAGCGCAAGGTCTGCGTGCTGGGCGCCACGGGGGTCGGCAAGACAAGCCTCGTCGCCCGCTTCGTGCGCAGCATCTTCTCCGAGGCTTACCGGACGACCATCGGCGTGACGATCGAGACGCGCCGCGTGAGGTGCGATGATCGCGAGCTCGATCTCATCCTCTGGGACCTGAGCGGAGAGGACGAGTTCCAGGACGTCCAGATATCGTATGTGCGCGGCTCCGCGGGCCTGCTCCTCGTCATCGACGGCACGCGGCGCCTCACCGTGGAGACGGGGCTCCGCCTCCACGCCGACGCGCGGGCGATCGCCGGGGAGCTCCCGTCGGTCGCCGTCCTGAACAAGGCCGATCTCACGGCGGCGTGGGAGATCGACGAGGCCGCCGAGGCCAGGCTGAGGAGGGCGGGCCTCTGGGTCGCGAGGACGAGCGCCAAGACCGGCGCCGGGGTCGAGGGCGCGTTCGGCGCGCTCGCGCGCGCGATGCTGGCGAAGGAGGCGCCCGTGTGGCGGGGCTGATGGACGTGGACACCCGGCTCCTCTCGGCGCTGGACAAGCTCGTGCTCGAGCGCCTGCACGACGGCGCCTTCGTCGTCCGCGGCGAGCCGCCGCCCTGGTTCCTGCGGCTCGGGATCGCGCCGCCGTGGCGCGATACGCCGCTCCGGATCGACCGCGCGCTGCCGTTTTTGGAGGTGTTCCTCCCCGAGGCGGAGCGGGCCTGGTCCGCGGGCGGAGCGCCGAGCGTGCAATCCGACGGCTGGACGCAGATGACCGAGGACGATGAGGCGCTGCACCTCGAGGCCACGGCGCTCTGCGTGGGCCCGTCGCGGCTGCTCGTGATCACCCGGAACGACGCGCTGTTCCACGAGCGCCGCCGCGTCCTCCAGCGGGCGCGGGAGCTGCGCCTCGTGCACGAGGCGCTGTCGCGCGAGATCGAGCGGAAGGACGTCCTCGTCCACTGCATCGTTCACGACCTCTCCGGCCCGCTGAACAGCCTCCTCGGCGTCCTGTCGCTGCTGCGGGAGCAGCCGCTCCCGGAGAGGTGCGGCGCGCTCGCCGAGGTCGCGCTGAAGGCCGCCCTGCGGCAGCGCGAGCTCATCCGGGAGATCCTCGACACCTTCGCGGCCGAGGGGGCCGCGCTCGACGCTCCCGGCGGCGATCCCGCCGAGGTGGCGGATCTGCGCGGGGCCGTCGCGCAGGTCGTCGAGGCGCTGCTGCCCATGGCGCGCAGCCGCGGCGTTCGCCTGGAAGGGCCTCCGGAGACCGGCGGGGGACCGCCGTGCCGCGTCGTCGGCGAGGAGCGCCGGCTTTCGCGCGTGGTCTCCAACCTCGTCGAGAACGCGCTCCGCTTCACGCCCGCGCGCGGGGCGGTGCGGGTCCTCGTGCGCGACGAGCCCGGGTGGGCGCGCGTGACGGTCGAGGACGAGGGGCCGGGCGTCTCGCCCGCCATCGCGCCGCACCTGTTCCAGAAGTTCGCGCACGGCCGCGATCCGGAGGCGGGCAGCGGCCTCGGGCTCTACGGCGCGCGGATCGCGGCGGAGCGGTGGGGCGGGGCGATCGGGTACGAGGCGCGGCCGGAAGGAGGGGCGAGGTTCTGGCTCCGGCTGCGGCGCGTCGGCGCGGCGGGCGAGGCGGGGGGCAGAGGGGCCCCGGGAGAGACGTAAAGGGAGTGATGCCATGGCCAAGCTCTTGCTGGTCGACGATGATTCGGGGACGCTCGCGTGGATGGCCGAGGCGCTGGAGGGCGCGGCCTACGATGTCCGGACGGTGCGCGGCGGGAGCGCGGCGCTGGAGCTCCTCCGCACCTGGACGCCGGACCTCATCCTCGCCGACTTCCTGATGCCCGAGATGGACGGCTTCGCCTTCAACCGGCTGGTGCAGTCGCGCGAGCGGGTGCCCGTGATGCTCGTCTCGGTCGTGAACAAGCCGGCGGAGGCGATCCTGCGGGGGGTCGCCGGCTATGTGCGGAAGCCCGTCACCGCGGCGGAGCTCCGCGCCGCGGTCGAGCGCGTGCTCGGCGCCGTCGAGGGGGTCACCCTCCTCGTCGTGGACGACGACGCGGACATCCGGGAGTGTTACCGGCTGATCCTCGCTCCGCGCTTCACCGTGATCGAGGCCGAGAACGGGCGCGCCGCGCTCGATCTGCTCTCGCGCGAGCCCGTGGCGCTGGCCATCGTCGACGTGCACATGCCCGTCATGAACGGGGTGGAGCTCATCCGCGCGATGCGCGAGGACGCGAGGTTCTGCACGATCCCTGTGGTGGTGCAGACGAGCGACCGGGCGGCGGCGCGTGCGCCCGTCTGGACCGATCTGCACGTGGCGCAGACGATCCTGAAGGACGAGTTCCTGGACTGGCTCATGACCCAGATCGACGCGCACCTCGCGCCGGCGCCGCCGCGCGAGCCCGAGCGCGCGTGGCCGGCCGTGAGCCGCTGATGGTCTGATTTACAGATCCGCCATCGGATGGTCCGGCGCGCAATTCACCGCCTGGAGGGCGAGACAGGCGGTCAGTCCGCTCGTCACCTGCGCGATGGACTCCGCGTGTCGCGGGTCGGGGTTGCCGCCCAAGCATTCATTTTGGATGCGGTTCCGCGCCGCGAGACAGGCGGTCAGCGCGGCGATGGTGCGTGTCGGCCGGCGCCGGGCGCCGTCAGCCGGGCGTCCACTGCGGGTTCGCCGTGAACAGCCCGGACCCGACGCTGATGTCGTAGGCGAGGAACAGGCCGAAGCCCACGCTGAGCAGGCCCGCGGCCGCGCCGAGCGCGCGGTGCATCCCGCCGAAGCGCGCGCTCGTGTACGCGAACGGCACCGCCAGCATCCCGGTGATCAGCATCATCCCGGCGATCGTGCCCGCGCCGAACAGCGCGATGTACCCGAGCCCCCACCGCGGATCGTGCACCGTGGTCAGCACGAGGAGCGCGACCGCCGCGGAGCCGGCCACCCCGTGCACCACGCCGATGAGCAGCGGCCGGAGGCTCACGTAGAGGCGCGACCCGCCGAACACGCGGTCCGCCCAGCCGACGCCGTGGCGGTGGCCGTCGTGGTGCTCCGCCGCCTGCGCCTGCGGCTCGCCCCGCCGGACCGCCCGGTAGATCCGCACGAGGTGGTACGCGCCGAGGCCGATCAGCATCAGCGCGACCGTGAGCTCCATGGCCAGGCCGACGTGCGGCGGCACCACAAGCCCGAACAGGAGGATGCCGCCGCCGATGAGCATCAGCGTGACGGTGTGGCCCAGCCCCCACATCGCGCCGATCAGCAGCGCCACCCCGAGGCTCCGGACGCGGCTCACGATCGTCGCCACCGCGATCACGTGGTCCGCGTCGGTCGCATGGCGCACGCCGAGAGAGAAGCCGAGGAGCAGCAGCGGAAACGCCGAGGCGATCATGCCCGCTTCGTAGCACGGACCGTGCTCCCCGTGCCACGGCGGCGTGCGACGGGCTCCCTGCGGTGCCCCGGCCCCGCGCGCCGCGACCGATGGCTCGGCTCGGCCCTGTCCGGCCGGCAGCGCTTCGCGGGCAAACCCGGTGAAGAATGTCCTCTCGACTCGACTCAAGAAAGCAGGCTCGTCGATCGTGTCGCGACGCTGCGGTGACACCCGATCAGCGCAGCCTCGAGGCGTGCTCGACGATTCGCAGTCCTCACAACCCTCGTCCCACAGAGCGTCGCTTTCAGCGGGGTTCGAGGAATCCAGATCCCTTGTACGAACGCCCGGTCCACGGGACCACCGACGTCGTCTCCTCCTGTCTTCTCATGTCAGTTGGCGTGCTCTCGGCTCAGCGCGTCGATGGCCTGTTGCATCCAGACCGCGTCCTCTTCGGCTTGCTTGAGGCCGTGCCTCATCTGCTCGCGCAGCACCCCCGTGGTCTCCCGGATGCCCCGCCGAAAGACCTCGGCTGCACGCTCGTGGACGACCTTGAGCCAGGGGGCCAGGGCGCGCTTGTCGAGCGGACCGGGAGCGTCCAGGACGGTGATGCAGGCGTCGATGGCCTCGCGCATGGCACGGGATTCGAGCGCGTCGGCGAAGGCGGAGAACTGGAGCAGCGACTCTCGCAGCGCAGCGCGACCGGTCGATGAGACTCTCTCTGTCATGGCCGCGCTCAGCCTACCACCTGGGCGACGCCTCCGCCCGTGTGCGCGCTGCGATCGCGCGCCTCAGCGCAGGTGGGATCGGCCCGCCGTCTCCAGCAACATCGCGAGCACGAGCGGATCGCCGAGGCCGTGCTCTGCGCCCATGTGCGCGCGGAGGCGCGCGAGGCGCGCAGCGTCCTCCAGAAACAGCGGCTCGTCGAGCCGGGCCGCCGCCTCGCGCAGGATGCCCTCGCGCTCGGCGAGCAGCGCGGCCGCGCCGCTCGGGTCGCCTCGCCCGACGCGGGCGGCGGCCTCGGCCAGCGACTCGCCCGCGGCGAAGCCCTGAAGAGTCCGCGTCATCGACGCGTCGACGGACGCCGCGCTCGCCGCGTCGCTGTCGGCATAGCGCACCTCGATCGGGATCTCCTCGATCACGTTCTTCCTGGAGAGCCGGTCCTTGTACTTGAGCTCGACCGTCGCCAGGGTGCGCGTGCCCGTGCCGGGCTCGGCGCTCAGCTTGAGCAGGAGGGCGTGGCGGTCATCGCGGGCGAACATTGGCATGAAGAAGCGCAGGCCGCCCTCGGCGTCTTCGCGCCGGTCGACCGCGATCCGGTCGCGCGACAGGGCGGCGATGTCGGCCGCGATCTCCTGGGCGCGGACGCGGGAGGCCTCGGCGTCGTTCAGCCGGCGCGAGCCGTAGACGCGGAGCAGGTCGACGCCGCGCTTCAGGCGCACGCGCACCTCGACCGCGGTTGCCACCGGGTCGAGGCGCTTGTCGAGCTCGGTCGAGAGCGCGGGCGCGATCTGCTCGGGGTGCCGCAGGTAGTAGTAGCCGCCGGCCCCGTCGCTCGCGATCGCGCTCATGAGCTGGCCGTCGTAGTCGTCGCCGAGCCCGAGCGCGCTCGTCTGGACGCCGAGCTGGAACGCGTCGAGGGCGAGCCGCGCGAGCCGCTCGCCGTGCGTGAGGCCGCTGGTCGCGCGGCCGTCGGAGACGAGCAGCACCACGCGCACGGCGTCCTCGGGGATGCCGGGCCGGTTCGCCTGCGCGTAGCCCAGCGCGAGCCCCGCGCCGATGTTCGTGCCGCCGCCCTCGCGGATCCCCTCGATGGCGCGGCGGATCGCCTCGCGGCGCGGGCCGACCGGGCCGTCCTCGATCTCCACCGAGGCGTCGGTCGAGAAGGTGGTGAGCGAGAAGTCGTCGGTGGGCGCGAGGCGGTCGACGAGCGCCTGCGCCGCGCGGCGGGCGCTCTCGATCGGCGCGCCGGCCATCGAGCCGCTCGTGTCGAGCACGAGGTGCACCGAGAGGTGCGGCCGCGCCGCCGCGGCGGCGGCGGAGGAGCGGAGCGCGAGGCGCAGGTGGACGGCGCCGCCGCCCGGCGCGAGCGCGGCGCGCTCCAGGTCGGCGCGCAGGCCGAGCGCCTTGCCGGGGCCGAGCGGGACCTCCGGGGCGTAGCGGGCGCCGACGTCGCTGACGAGCTCGCGCTCCGCCTCGGGCACGACGCCGCGCGCGAGGGCGGCCTCGAAGGCGGCGAGGTGGCCGCCCCCGGGCCGGTACGTGGTGGCGAAGCGGCCGTTCGGATCGAGGGGGACCTCGGCCTCCGGGGCGTACGCGGCCGCGCCCTGCGGCGACGCCGGCGGCGCGGCGCCGGCGCGCCCGTGGCCGCCGCCGAACCCCTGGCCCGACCCGGCGCCCGCGCCGTGCCCGATCGTCCCGATGGAGCCGAGCCCCAGCCCCTCTCCGGCGCCATCGTACCCCAGGCCGGCGAGCGGGAGGCCGGCGCCGCCCGCGCCCGCGGGCGCGATGGGATCGCCCCAGGGCTGGCCCCGCGCCGACGGCGGCGCGCTCGGCTGGCCGCCGGCCCCGGCGTTGAGCAGGCCGATCATCCCGAACTCGGCGGCGTCGCGCAGCGCCTCCTGCGGCGTCGCGTACGGCGCGGGGCGATCGCTCGGGCCGGCCACCCCCCACCGGTTCCCGGTCGCCATGGCGCGCGCGGGCGCGCCGCCCATGGATCCCTCCTCGCCCTTCGCCCTCGTTCCCGTCCCGCCCTCCTTCGCGTCCGCGTTCGGCGCGGCCTCCTGCTCGAGCGACGCGCGCAGCTCGCGCTCGTCCGCGGACGCGAGGTACTGCCGCATGAGCGCGATCCGGCCTTCGCTCATGTCGGAGGACGGGCCTTCGGGGGGCGGAGCCCACCGCGCGAGCGCGCCGAGCAGGCCGAGGTGCAGCGCCGCGGAGGCGGTGTGGAGGGCGAGGCTCTTCCGGCTCACGAGCGACCGGCGCGCGCGCTCGGCCGCAGCGGCGTCGGCGGCGATCTGGATCCGCACGCCCGCGAGCTCGACGTCCACGCGGGCGCGGGCGGGGAGGGGCACGAGCACCGCGCCGGGGAGGTCCGGCCGCGTCGCGCCGGCGTGCCGCGCCCGCGCGTCGGCGGCGGACAGGGGCGCGCCGCCCAGGGCGAGCGTCCCGGTCGCGGCGCCGAGCAGGACGAAGCGGACGCGCCCCGCGGGGTCGACGTCGAGGAGGGGGGCGCGCCGCGCGCCGAGCACGCGCTCGGGGAGGAAGAGATCGCACGGGCGCCCGTCGTCGCGCCGCTCGCCGACGTCGAAGGCGCGGGGCGGCGCGAGGTGCTGGACGAAGAGGACGGTCGTGCCCCACGAGACGAGGATCTCCACGGAGCGCACCGCGGCTCCCGCGGCCTCGCCGGGGCTCGCCGCGTCGGGCGGGCACGCGGCCGTGGGGGTTGCGTCGGTGATGGCGGCGGCGCCGCCCGCGGCGTCCGATGCGTTCGCGCTGGGCATGGATCTCCCCTGTGCGCCGCGCGGAGCGGCGCGCTCATGTCGTCAGGAATCCGGCGGCAGGCGCGTGGAACCGCGCCCTCCGGGCGACGCGCTCGGCGCTCCGGCCGGCGGTCCGTCGTGCCAGCGACAGACAGCGGCGCCGCGGGGAGGTTCCGGCGGCGAGGGGGCGGGCGTTGCTCGATGGGAGCGCGGCGCGGGCGGCGCCGCGGGAGCGCGCTGCTGTCGGCGCGGCGCGAGCCCGCCGCGGGCGGCGTGGCGGGAGCGCTCCGAGGCGCGAACGATCGAGCCCAGCGTTTGTCTCCGGACGGGTACGGGGTGCAGTGGGAACGCCCCCGGGCCGTGATCCGGGTCGTTCCGGGCTGTGGCCCGAATGTCTCTGGCATGCAGCTCGGATCCCTCCGGAGTGCAGTTGGGACCGCTGGGGAGTGCAGTCTGGACCCCTCCGGAGTGCAGTTGGGACCGCTGGGGAGTGCAGTCTGGACCCCAGGAGAGTGCAGTCTGGACCCCTCAGGAGTGCAGGCGGGGCGACCCTCACCCCGAGCCCCATATCGCCGGGTTGCGCGCAACGTGCAATCTCTTGCGTCCTGCCGCAACAGGTTGCGGTCATGGTCCAGCGAGGAGCAGCGTGCCCGGGCCATCATCGCCTCGCTCGCCGCGATGAACGCTGGGAGCTCCGTTTTCCAGGGGCCTGAGCCCTCCTTACGCCCGCGCTGGCCCCGCGTGTGCAGAGCGCGGCCGCGCGACCGGGTGTGAGGTCGCCAACCCAGGGCAGAGGTCACGGAGATCATGATGAAGCCTTTCTGTGCGTGGGCGCAGCTCGCCCTGCTCGCGTTGCTGGCGATGCTGTCGTGCGCCGGCGACCGCGTGCCCCAGCTCGACGCGGTCCGGCAGGCCTTCAACTAGGAGGCACCTCCCGAGCAGCCGGCGGCGTTCAAGCTGCCCGAGACACCGATCGTCGCCGGCGCGGACGCAGGCTACCTGCCCGGGTCGGGGGAGGTGACGCCGGACGGCGCGTATACCTACCGGCTGCCGATCGACGTGCCGCCCGGGCGTGGCATCGAGCCGCGCCTCGCCATCACGTACTCGAGCCGCGCCGGCGACGGCTTGCTGGGCGTCGGGTTCTCGCTGAGCGGCCTCTCGTCGATCCTGCGCTGCCACAAGACGATCGCCGTCGACGGGGTGGTCGACGGGATCGACAATGACGCGACCGACGTCTTCTGCCTGGACGGCCAGCGGCTCGTGGGCGTGAACGGCGCGTACGGGGCGGATGGCACCGAGTACCGTACCGAGGAAGAGAGCTTCACCCGGGTGATCTCTTACGGCACCCCGCAGCCGGAGCGCTTCCGGGCGTGGCTGAAGGACGGGCGCATCCGCGACTACGAGCGGGTCGGGCCGCTCGACTTCCGGATGACGAAGGAGCAAGACCGCTACGGCAACACGGTCTCCTATATCTATGCGGATTTCGCGGGAGATGAAGCGAAGGAGGACGAGGCCGAGCACCTGATCGACAGGATCGAGTACCTGGGCCATCGGATCGATTTCGGCTACGGCATGGGCCGGTACGGCACGGGGACGCTCTACACGGCCGGCGTGCCTCGAAGGCGAAGCCGGGTCCTGCGATGGATCGAGGTCCATGGGCCGAACCCGAGCGCTCAAGGGCTGCTATGGCGTTACGATCTCGCCTACGAGGACGGCCCCGAGGAGAGCGCGGACACGGCGCGCCCGCGGCTCGTGGAGGTGAAGCGTTGCGGTGGGCTCGGCGGCTGCTTTGTCGCGCGGCAGTTCAAGTGGTCGTCCCGCTACGGCGACTGGTTCAAGGAGGTCCCGCTCGACGAGCACCCGTGGTTCACCGGCGCAGAGCACCCGCTCGTGCTGGACGTGGACGGCGACGGCAAGGACGAGGTGCTGCTCGAGACCGCCGATCCCGCGGCGCCGTACCTGCTCTTGCGCAGCCTGCCCTCGGGCGAGCCGCTGGGCGCGAAGATGGCGCTCGCCGGAGAGACCGGGAGCTCGCCGGCCTTCGAAGGCGCGACGCTGAAGCACGCGAAGGCGGTGGATGCGGGCGGGGACGGCCGGAGCGAACTCTTCACCTGGAATCGCCGGGCGGAGCAGTTCGAGATGTACGCCTGGACGGGCAGCGGGTTCGCGCCGACCGGGACCGCGGTGCCGATGTCGCCCGATCTCGGGTCGACCGCTGCCGGCGTGGAGCCCTTCCACTTCGCCGACGTGGACGGCGACGGGCTCGCCGACCTGGTGAAGCTGCTCGATAACGTGGTGGATGCGATCTACGAGCCGAGGTTCCTGGTGCGGCGCAACCTGCCGAGCGGCGACTTCGACTCCGTGGACGAGACGGGGATCCCCGTCACGGTCGATGCGCTCGAGTTCGCGTCCGTCGCGCTCGACGTGCAGGGCGACGGTCGCGCGGGTCTGTGGCTGAAGGGCGCTTCGGAGGCATATTATCGGGATGACGCTGGCGGCTTCAGCGCCGTCGAGATTCCCATGGCGGGCAACTACACGGTCTTCGACTCGCACATGGGGGACATGAACGGGGATGGTCTTCGTGACCGTGTGTTGCTCGAGCACATCGCGGGGGGAACCACCGCTGTCGACCTGGCGTGGAACTCGGGAAAGGGATTCGTCGAGCGCGAGGAGCCCTTCGGGTACGGGGCGGCCAGGTATCCCGGCACGCTCCAGGTGGCTGATGTCGATGCGGATGGTCGTGACGACTTCATCGTCGTTGCCGACGATCCGCCGCGAGTCGAGATTCAGCGGCTGCTCGCGGCCTATTCGCAAACTTGGGACCAGGGGTGGAGGACCACGACGGTCGCGGCCCCGTCGGCGCGGATCACCGCCCTGCGGCGCGGCGATTTCGACGGCGACGGGCTGCTCGACTTGATGTACCTCGCCGAGCGCTGCTCGAGCGCCACCGAGGGGCCGACGTCCGCGTGCTCCTCGGGCACGAAGGTCGGGAGCCTGCGCGTGCTCGTGCAGCAGAGCACGGTCATCGACGTGGTCGATGAGATCCTGGACGAGGGCGGCACGCGCCGGGAGGAGATCGAGTACGCGCGGCAATGGACGGACACGCCGGAGTCTGCGGCGTGCGCGTATCCGCAGGTGTGCCACCGGCGCGGCATCCCGGTGGTACGGAAGCACCTCGTGCACCCGGGGATGGGCGCGCTGAGGTCGCGATATTTCTCGTACGAGGATCCGCGCTCGGACCTCTTGGGGCGGGGCTTCCTCGGCTTCGGGAAGGTCCGCGTGTGGGAGCCGAAGATCCCGCGCGAGACGGTGACGACGTTCGACCATGGGACGCGCATCGGCACGCGGTATCCGTTCGCCGGCCGTCCGGCGACGGTGACGGTGGCGACACCGTTGCTCGAGAACGACTCCGATGGACCGACGGACCAGCCGAGCAAGGCGGTGGCGCGGATCGAGCGCAGGACGATGCAGTACGAGGCGCGCGCGCTGAACGGCGGCGCGACCCATGCGGTGTTTCCCCGGGACTGGATGAGCGAGGCGTGGGAAGAGGAGGTGGCGATCGACTGGGGGCCGGACGGCGGCGCCCACATCGCGGAGATCGACGGGCCGGTGCAGGCGGCGCTGCGGACGCGGTTCGGCTCGACCCGTTTCGACGACTGGGGTAGCTTGGAGCGCGAGGCGACCGAGACGGTGGGCGGGACGCGGACGGTGGTGGAGAGGGGGTACGAGCACCGGCTGGAGCCGTGGCTGCTGTCGCTGCCGGCGTGGGAGAAGGTGACGTCGACGACGGCCGGGGGGACGGCCTCGACGGAGCGGCGCGCCAGGTTCGAGTTCACCGGCGAGGGGAGGATCGAGCGCGCGGTGGTCGAGCCGCTGGATCTGCCGGGTTCCGAGCCGAGCGTGGCGGCGGCGGTGCACTATGAGTATGACGCCGAGGGGCTGTTGCGGCGCGTGACGCAGACGGCGCCGGGGGTGCCGGCGCGGCGCATCCACGTCGGGTACGGCGGGACGCCGGGGCACACGGCGCCGAGCGTGATCTGGAACGACCTCGGGCACGCGCAGTGGTTCGCGGTGCACGCCGGGTATGGCGTGGTGATGGCGGAGATGGACGCGAACGGCGTGCAGACGAGCCGTGTTCACGACGATCTCGGCCGGCTGGTGAGCCGGCGGTCGGGCGGCGCCGGCGAGCAGGCGTTGAGCTACGAGCAGCGGTGGGACGGGGTGACGGTGCGCGCGTCGGACGGCGGCGGGGCGAGCGGGTTCGTCGAGCTCGACGTGTCCGGCAGGCCGTGGCGCGCCGGCCACGTCGGCCACGACGGCAGCACGGTGACGAGCGAGACGACGTACGATGCGTTCGGCCGCGTGATCGCGCAGAGCCGTCCGGCGCGCCAGCTGGACGAGGCGCCGCGGACCAAGCAGGTCTACGACAGCCTCGGGCGGCTGCTGAGGGTGGTGGGCCCCGACGGCGCGACGACGCGCTACACGCACTCGTTCTTCGAGACGGTGGCGTCGGACCCGCGGGGCAGCCTGACGAAGCTGGTGCGGGACCTCGACGGCCGCGTCGTGCAGAGCACCTCGTACCTGGGCTATAAGAAGCTGTCGACGGAGCCCGACCGGTTCGACCCTCACCTGTCGCGGCCGCTGACGACGCGCTACGGGTACGGCCCGTTCGATCAGATCGAGCGCGTCGTCGATCCGGAGGGCAACGCGACGGTGATCGAGTACGACGTGCGGGGGCGGCGCACGCGGATCGAGGACCCGGACAGGGGCACGACGCGGTTCTCGTACAACGGCCTCGGCGACCTCTACCAGAAGGTGGACGGCGGTGAGGTCACGAATTACGAGCACGACGTGATCGGCCGGATCGAGCGGTTCGTGGACGGCGATGGGGAGACGGACTACGCGTGGGACACGGCGGCGCACGGGGTGGGGCGACTCGCGGCCACGGCGAGCCCGGATGGGACCACGACGAGCTACGACTATGACAAGCAAGGGCGGCTGGAGTCGTTGACGTGGAGGGTCGACGGCGAGCCGTTCGAGGTGCGCACGACCTATGATGCGCAGGGCCGGGTGGAGACCGTGGCGTACCCCGAGGTGCCGAAGGCGCCGCGGTTCACGGTGAAGCACACGTACGACAGCCGGGGCTATCTCGAGCGGATCGCGGACGTGACGTCGGATCCTGCGTCGGCGGGGGCGCCGCTGTGGACGGTGAACGCGCGCAACGAGGACGGTGCGCTGCTCGAGGCCGAGTACGGCAGCGGCGTGATGCTGACGCGGTGGCATGATCCTGTCACGGGCCGGCTGGTGTCGGTGGAGCAGCGGATCGACGGGCTCGTGCTGTCATCGCTCAAGTATGCGTACTACTCCGATGGCCGGGTGAAGCACCGTTTCGAGCCGGGGGGAGATCGGAGCGAGAGCTATGCGTATGACACGCTGCACCGGCTGCGCGCGTGGAGCTTGAAGGCCGGCGGCGTGGAGCAGGAGACGGAGTACCTGTACGACCGTCTGGGGAACCTGACGCGGGTGCTGGTCGACGGGAAGGAGCGAGAGAAGAACGAGTATCTGGATGCGCGCCCGCACGTGGTGTCGTCCAACCTCGAGGGCAGCTTCCATTACGATGCGCGCGGGCGTCTGGAGCGGGACCCGGAGCGGGAGATCCGGTACACGAGCTTCGACCTGCCGCGTGAGATCACCACGGCAGCGGGGGTGACGCGGTTCGACTACGACGCGGCGGGGGCGCGGGTGCGGAAGGTGGGCCCGGCGGGGACGACGGTGACGGTGGGCGGCCTGTACGAGCGGCGGCAGGGGGAGGAGGGGACGAAGCACGTGTTCCTCGTGCCGGGGAGCGACGGGCTGATGGTGGCGCAGGTGGTGGTGGAGGCGGGGAGCGCGGCGCGGCGTGTGCAGTACCTGCATCAGGACGCGCAGGGGAGCGTGACGCTGGTGACGGAGGCGGACGGGAGCGCGTCGAAGTCGGCGTATGCGTATTACGAGCCGTTCGGGAGGCGGATCGAGCGCGACGGAGCGCCGCTGGGTGGCTTGCTGGCGGAGCTGCGGCTGGGGCTGACGGGGCACGAGCACGACGACGAGCTCGGGCTGATCAACCTGAAGGGGCGGATTTACGACCCGAAGCTGAAGCGGGTGCTGACGCCCGATCCGGTGGTGTCGGCGCCGCTGTTCGGGCAGAGCTACAACCGGTACAGCTACGTGCTGAACGACCCGATGAACCTCGTGGATCCGACGGGGTACGAGCCGACGGGGCCGGACTGCACGACGTGCGCGCCGTGGACGCCGCCGGGTGATGGCGGCGGGGGAGTGACCATCATCTCGGGGGGCAGCGGAGATGGGGGCGACGGGAACCCTTACTCCCGGGATGGGAGCGCCGACGACCGCGACGACCTAGGTCCGCCTTCGCCTCCGCAGGTGGTGAAGTCGGACGTGGACGGGTTCCAGGGAGCGGGGGCCGGGTCGCACCAGGAGAGCTTGCTGGTGCAGCTGTTGAACGAGCGCGCGCGGCAGGACCGGCTGTACCACGAGGCGCTGCAGCGCGATACGTTCCGGGTGACGCAGTGGGCGATGCTGGGCGCGGGCGCGGCGCTGCTGGTGTGGTCGGGGGGCTACGCGCTGCTGGCGATCGAGGAGCTGTCGGTGTTCGGCGGGGCGGTGGGGATGACGTCGACGCAGGTGGGGGCGGCGAACGCGGCGAGCTTCGCGCTGAAGGCGGTGCCGGCGCTCGTGGGCGAGGTCTGGGTGCTGGAGGGGCTGAGCCAGAACGACCCGGGGAGGATCGCCGACGGGCTGATGATGGCGGCCTCCGCGGGCGCCAGCTTCGGCGACGGGTTGGGGGCGGGGCCGCGCGCGGGGGGAGGGGCGGGCGCAATTGGCGCGGGGCGAATTCTGCGCCATTACACGGATAAATCTGGATATGAGGCTATTATGGAATCACGAATGCTTCGGCCCAACTCAAAGGGTCAAGTGTTCGCTACTGAGAGGATGTTAAGCCCAGAGCAAGCGTTTGACGAGATCTTTATTGGAGCGCTGAGTCATGTCGACCGCGGAGCATATGTCATTGAGTTCTCGACGAGGCAGGGAGTGATCTTTGTGCCGGGTAAGCCCGGTGAGCTGATTTATAAAGGAACGGTGCGATTCGGTCGCCATGTTGATGTGCTGTTCTCAGGTCCAAACCCGTACCGATGAGCGTGAGGTTTCAATGATTGAAGTTGGGTCGCATGCTGAGGCGCTGGCACTGCTTCGAGCTATAGTCGAGGCAAAGTTTCATCCAAATCCAGACGATTTGGACATTCCTGGAAGCTCAGTCCTGGCTGCTCTGGCCGTTAGGATTAAGGAATCCATCGTCGCAGAGGAGGTTCGACGGGAAGGCGCGGTTGCTGCTGAGCGGTGGAGCTCGTGGGCGCGTCTTGGACCAGGCAGGCCGGAATGGGCAGCGGCATGCGATTTTGCTGCTTCCTCTTGGCGAGGCGTTTGGAGGAAATGGTCGGAGGAACAGAGGCGCGATGCTGCGGCAGTGCTGCTCAGTCCATTTGAGGTTGATCGAGAAAGGCTCTCAATGTTTCTCGGCGAGGTTGAGCTCCGGCTTCATAGCCTCGATAGCAAATAGTTAAAGTGACGCTGGTGACGGAGGCGGACGGGAGCGCGTCGAAGTCGGCGTATGCGTATTACGAGCCGTTCGGGAGGCGGATCGAGCGCGACGGAGCGCCGCTGGGTGGCTTGCTGGCGGAGCTGCGGCTGGGGCTGACGGGGCACGAGCACGACGACGAGCTCGGGCTGATCAACCTGAAGGGGCGGATTTACGACCCGAAGCTGAAGCGGGTGCTGACGCCCGATCCGGTGGTGTCGGCGCCGCTGTTCGGGCAGAGCTACAACCGGTACAGCTACGTGCTGAACGACCCGATGAACCTCGTGGATCCGACGGGGTACGAGCCGACGGGGCCGGACTGCACGACGTGCGCGCCGTGGACGCCGCCGGGTGATGGCGGCGGGGGAGTGACCATCATCTCGGGGGGCAGCGGAGATGGGGGCGACGGGAACCCTTACTCCCGGGACGGGAGCGCCGACGACCGCGACGACCTAGTACTACAGCCGCACGTCGCGGAATCTCCGCGGATTTCGATGAGCGGGCGGGCGATCGGAACGCTTGGCTCTTCCGCACACTGGTGGAGCCCAGCTCGTTCGGTGCTCACCGACGTGCGGCTGTAGTACTAGCACCAAACGCCCCGGAGCCCTTCGGAGCGTTCACCGTAAGCGCCCGACCAACGCCATCGTGACCGCCCGTGCGGCGCCGGTTAGCTGTTCCCATCGCGACGAAGGAGGAAGCGATGGCGACGAGAGTGGAGTGGGCCGAGCGGGTGCAGCGATGGGAGCGGAGCGGACTGAGCGCCGAGCAGTTCGCACGGCGCGAGGGGTACAAGGCCAAGCAGCTGTACTGGTGGCGCTGGAAGCTGCGGGCTGAAGTGGCCTCCCAGCCGTCGCCTCCGTCGGTGGAGGCGCCGCGCTTTCTGCCGGTGCACGTGGTGGCCGACACATCGCCGGCGGCGGCAGAGCCGATCGAGATCGCGCTGCCCAACGGCCGGGTGGTCCGTGTTCGGCCGGGCTTCGACCCGGCCACGCTCGAGCGAGTGCTGGCGCTCGCTGCCGAGGAGGTGCCGTGCTGACGCTGCCGCCGTCGGTGCGCGTGTACGTCGCGGCCGAGCCGACCGACCTGCGGAAGAGCTTCGATGGCCTTTCGGCGCTGGTCGCGCAGTGCTTCGGAGCCGATCCGCTCTGCGGGCATCTGTTCGTGTTCAGGAATCGGCGAGGCGACCAGATCCGGATTTTGTTCTGGGATCGCACTGGGTACATGCTTGTGGCGAAGAAGCTGGCGTGCGGAAGGTTCCACTTGGCGCGCGACGTGCCGCAAGGGGCGACGCACGTCGAGGTCGAGTCCGCGGAGCTGTCGCTGATGCTCGAAGGGCTGGACCTGTCGACCGCGACACGGCGCAAGCGCTGGCGCCCGACGAGGGCCGAGACGGAGAAAACTCCGTCTGAAAACGGAACGCCTTGTTTGTCCGGCGCGCCGTGGATACATGGCGCGCCCGATGACCGAGCCGCCCGCACCGCCCGCCAAGCTACCCGTCGACATTGAGGATGTCCGGCGCAAGCTCGAGCAGCTGGCAGCCGAGGGGCGCATCGCGGACCTCATCGAGCTGGTCGTCCAGCTGCTCGTCGGGCAGCGAGACACCAACACCGCGCTGAGCGTCCGGCTGGCCAACGCGCTTCGTGAGCTGTACGGCCGCAAGAGCCAGAAGGTCAGCTCCGAGCAGCTGTCGCTCATGCTCGCGGCGCTCGGCGACGCGGAGCAGAAGGGCGGCGAGCCCGCGCCCGCTCCCTCGAACGAGGCGGCAGCGACAGAGCCGGGCGACGGCCCCATACCGCAGCCGCCTGATCCTCCGAAGCCTCCGCGCGGCCGCGGTGGCCGCGCGCCGCTGCCCAAGGACCTGCCGCGCGAGGAGCGCGTCATCCAGGTCCCTGAGGCCGAGCGCGCCTGCGAGCAGTGCGGGGAGACGAAACAGTGCATCGGCTATCGCACCAGCGAGGTCCTCGAGTTCGTGCCGGCCCAGTTCCGGATCATCGAGGAGAAGCGCGAGAAGCTGGCCTGCCCCGCCTGCCCCGAGGAGGGCGTCGTCACCGCGGCGAGCGAGAAGGTCATGGATCGGGGCCGACCGGGACCGGGCCTGCTCGCGCACATCCTCGTGCACAAGTACCACGATTCGACGCCGCTCTACCGGCAAACGCAGCAGTACGAGCGCAGCGGCGTGTCGCTGTCGCCCTCGACCCTCGGCGACTGGGCGGCGTTCGGGGTCGACGTGCTCACCCCGGTCGCCGACCGCATCTTCGAGCGGGTGGTCGAGGCGTTCTACCTGCATGTGGACGACACGGGCCTGCGCGTGCTCGATCGCGATCATCCCAACGGGGTCAAGCGCGGGCATGTCTGGTCGTTCGCGGCCCAGGTCGATGATGGCACCAAGCTGGTTGCGTTTCGTTATGCCCCGGACTGGAGCTCGAAGCGGCCGGCCGTGATGCTCGCCGGCTTCTGCGGGTACATGCAGGGCGACGGCTACGCCGGCTATGACGCGATGGAGGACGAGGACGGCGCCCCCGTGGTGCCTGACGAGCGCCGTCTCGGCTGCGGCATGCACATCCGCGCCAAGTTCGAGAAGGCGGCGAAGAGCGGCGATGCGCGCGCCGCCATCGCGCTGTCGTACTTCAAGACGATCTACCGGGTGGAGGCCGCCTGCAAGGCCGAAGGACTGGGGCCCGATGCGCGCAAAGAGCGACGCGACGAGCAGTCGCTCGGTGCGGTCGATGAGCTGTATCGGTGGATTCGCGAGCTGCACCCGCGGCTCGTACCGAAGACACCGCTCTACGAAGCGACCCGCTACGCGCTCGGTCAAGAGGCGGCGTGGCGGCGCTGCTTCACCGACGGTCGATTCGAGATCGACAACGGTGAGGCCGAGCGAAGCCTGCGGCGTATCTCGATCGGCCGGAAGAACTACCTGTTTGCCGGCTCGGACAAGGGAGCAGAGCGCCTCGCCCGTGCGTATACCGTCTTCGGCTCCTGCCAGCTGAACGGCATCGACCCGCTGGCGTGGGCCACGGACGTCATCGGCAAGCTGCAAGCCGGCTGGCCGCTGTCGCGCCTGGACGAGCTGCTGCCCGACGCCTGGGGCAAGTCGCCGGCGACCGACGCGTGAGCCGAGGCCCCCCCGGGGGGGGGCGGCGGCTGATCGAACAGATCGCGGGGAGCGCGAGAGCCGCCGCCTGGTGCGCTGCGGCGGCGCGGTCGCGTATGGCCGCGGACGGCCGCGGCTGCGCCGGGCGCCGCTCCGCGCGGGCCTCGCCGCCTGCGAACGCGCGCGCACGGCTCGCAGCGGCGAAACGGCGGAGCGTGCTCGCGGGAGCGCGACGGCACAAGATGGCGCCTGTCGGGCGGTTACCGTTCACCCACGACTTCCGCCTGAGCTGCTGACCTCTGTCTGAGCCTCGCTGCGGCGGTCCGGCGTCCTGGTGAAATGCTTGCCCTCGCCCGCGGCGTCTCCCTCCCGCGCAGGCCACCTTGCACCAGCTACACGATCGTGTAGCCGGGTCGCTCCGCCGAGAGCACGCGATCGACGACCCGCGCCGCCCCTCCCGCTGCCGAGGACGCGCAGGGAGCGGGCGCATCGAGCCTCGATCGGGCCGCGCGGCTGCGCCGAAACGGGCGCAGACCGCGCGCGGCCTCGACGCCGGCGTTGCGGGCGCCAGGGGGCTTCGCCTGCGGCGCTCACGCCGCTTCGCAGTTGGGGCTCCGCGCACGCGCGATGGGAGGCGCCAGGCGGCGAGAGCCGCGCGCTCGACGTCGCGACGTCAGTCGACGGAGAGCTCGACCGCCGTGTCGTCCGGGTACGTGAAGCTCTGCTCGACGGTGAACGGCTCGCCGAGGGAGCACAGGCCCTCGTCTTCACACGTGGCCGCGCCGAAGAGCTCGAGGGCGATCTTGAACGCTCCGGGCTGCACGGCGACCGCGCGCGGGCAGTCGTTGGCGAATGGATTGTCCGGCTGCGCCGCGCAGGCGATCGGCATCTGCTGGGTCTCGTACAGCAGACCGCTCCAGGAGAACGTCGCGCTCTCTCCGGCGGCGATCTCGAACGTGCTCCCGCCCAAGCAGTCTTGCGGCCAGTCGTCTTCCGTCTGGACCTCTTCGCAGGTCATATACACCCAAGGGTAATCCGCCGTGCCGAGGCGCCCGCCGTCCGGACCGATGCGGAAGCGCTCGACGCACTCGTTGCCCGGGTGATAGATGGACGTCGCTCGGTGGTTGGTCACCCTGATCGTCACCGGCGTTCCCGGCTCGTCGTCCTCGAACGCCGAGCAATCGACCTCGCCGCCGCCGCTGCCACCGTTGCCGCCCGGCCCTCCGCCGGAGCCGCCGTCCCCGCCCTGGCCGCCGCCGCTGGCGGAGCTGCTCGAGGAGCCGGACGGGCTCCCCCCCGTCGTGTCGTCGCCGCATGCGGACGCAAGCAGACAAGCGCACACCATCGTCAAGAATCTCGACATCAGCGTTACCTCTCGAGCCCGCGGAGAGCAAACGGTAGGCCAGGCTGGGCGAGCCCGAAGAACGCGTGGTTTTGTAGCGTCGCAGGAGGGAGCGTGTGCCTCGGTGAGCCTTTCTGTGTCGGATAGGCGAGGACGTCGAATGTGCCTTCTACCGCCCAGTGGCCGGTTGTCGGGGCGCCTCGGGTCGGTCGGCGCTGCGCGACCGAGCGCGTTTGCCGCGAACCTGGGGCGCGGGCAGCGCCGCGGGCGCGCCGACGTCAGGGCGTCAGGGCAAAGCAGTAGATCCCGCCGTAACCGCCGCCGGCGCCGACGCTGGTCGAGCCCTGCTGCGGTCCCCCCGCGTCCACGAGGTTGACGCCCGGGGTGCACCCGGCCGCGTCGTGGGCCGACATCCAGTGGGCCATGTTGATGCCGCCCGGGCCGCCGGCCCCGCCGCCGCCGAAGCTCCTCGGCCACGAGTGCCCGAGACGCGGTTTCGAGCTCCTGTCCGCTGCGGCGCTCGTCCAATCGCTGCACGTGGCCGTCGCGCCATAGAGCCGCCCCTCCGCGTTGCTCCCGGTCAACGTGTCGTGGTTGTCCACCTCGGGCAGGCTCGGATCGGGCTGGTGGTTGGGGACGCCGTCCTCGTTCGGCAGATCGTCGGCGACCGCCTCGTCGGCCCCGGAGGGGCGCTCGTTCAAGAGCTCTCGTTTGTTGTTGGCGACCAGCCGGCCGATGCGGTCGTACCAGGGCCCCTCGCCGATCCGATCGATCGCGTCGACCCGCTTGCCGTCCTCGCCTGCCGCGGCGCTCAGGAACGCGCGCCACGTCTTGCTCCCAGCGCCCGGCAGGCTCTTCTCGGCGATCGTCGCGCAGATCTTGTCCGCTCCGCGGAGGCCGGCGCCCGGGCCGGTCTCCCCGAAGCGGAGATCGCCCCCGAAGCCGTCCTGGGAGCCCGACAGCTCCCGCATGGCGGCGAGGCTGGTTACGAAGAAGCTGAACTTCTCGGTCGTCCCCCCGCCGGTGGACGCGGTGGTGCTGCCGCCGCCGGTGGACGCGGTGGTGCTGCCGCCGCCGGTGGACGCGGTGGTGCTGCCGCCGCCGGTGGACGCGGTGGTGCTGCCGCCGCCGGTGGACGCGGTGGTGCTGCCCCCGCCAGCGGTCGCGGAGCCGCCGGAGCTCGACGACGCGCCGGTCGCTCCGTCGCTCGAGGATTCGGTGTCCGAGCCGGAGCAGCCGAGCGCGGGAGAGAGCAGCGCCAGGGTGAGGGGGAGCAAGGAGAGGTGATAAGCGCGTTTCATGGTCTCGTTTCCTTGTCTTGGTAAGCTGGACTGTCGGTCGCGCCGCGATCGGCGAAGCTCACTGGCCCCGCCCCCGCACGGCTGGTTCCAGAACGGCACACGCGGCGTGAGGAGCCGGCAGCCCCTTCCCCGGCCTCCAGCTCCCAGCAAGGCGCCGACGAGGCACGTGGGGGCGCCGGTCGCTCGCTCCGTCCGGCGCCCGGAGCCGTCGGGCCCCCGGCGTCCGGCGTGCCGCTCACGCCCTCCGTCGAGGTCGAGCAGCCGAGCGACACGGCGGAGAAGCCCGCCGAGGGCGCTGGCGCGGCCTCCGCACCGATGGGGGAATTTTACAATTCCAAGGAGTTCTTGCGACATCTCGATGACCAGGTTGAGGTGTCGCAGGAACGGGGGTCAATCATTATTTGCGGGCGCCGCGCCCGCGCGAACGCCGGCGCTCACCTGCCACTCCGGAGGCGTGTACAGTATAGCGGTAACCGCTGAGCCTAACGGGACACGCTTACCCGCTAAATACTAGGGTGTTCTGGATGGCACGAACACATCGTGGTTGTGCGATGATGTCAACCGAACGTTGGGGCGAGTGGGCGCTTGCCTTCGCAAAGGCGTTTGGACCCCCACACCCACGTCGGCGACCTCCTCGTTGGCCCACATCCAGGTCGGCCAGCGATCGAAGGCGCGCAGCACCGCGCGGGCGCTGCTCCCCGCGTCCGCGCAGCCCTTCACATCGCGGTTGACGCGGTAGCGATCGGGCCAGTCGCCCTCGACGGCGATGAAGGAGGCGCCGGCCTCGACGATCTGCCGCCTGGAGAGCGCTGCGCGCCACGTGTAGAGCTCGCGCGTCCCGTGCGTCGCCTCGCCCAGGAGCGCGCAGCGCGCGTCGCCGATGCGCTCGGTCAAGGGGTCGAGATCGGCCGTGGAGCGCAGCGGCCGAGCTAGCGCGCGGAGCCCGGACACGAGGTCGGGTAAAAGTGTCGCTTCCTCGGATGTCCCGCAGGCGCGAGCTTTCGCGAGGTGTTCCCGGAGACGATCCGGATCGATCCCATCGACTACAAACTGGTTGAACATTTGCACCCCAACCAAGCGCTGCCCGCTCCGGCCGTACGATTCCCAGCGATAAGCGTGATCGAACCGCCCTCCGCTGGGAATGGTCGTCTGATGGTGTCGTCTCGGCCAGCCTTCTCCAGACCTCTCCCCCCAACGGCCCTCCTCCCCCTGTTCGTCGCGTGCGGCCCCAGCGATGGCGGCATCACAGTTGATGAGGATGACACCACCAGCACCGGCAGCCCGACCAACGGCTCTTCGTCGGCTGGCACCACGTGGTCCGTGGCCGGCACCGGCGGCGGTAACATCCGTGGCGTGACCTCGGGAACGGGCGGTTCCTCGACGAGCGGTGCGGGCGTCCGCGGCTCGGACCCGACGGGCGCCGGCGGCTCGAACCGGACGGGCGGCGGGGACACGACGCTGGTCGGGGTCGAGACCCCCGGCGCGGACTGTCCCGTGCCCAACATGCCCGCCTTCAGCGAGCTGAAGGCGTATGACGAGCTGCACGATCCCTTCACCATGATGGATGGTACGAAGGTGACGACCCGGGCGCAGTGGGTGTGTCGGCAGCGGGTCCTCGGCTTGACGGCGAACGCATCGCACTGCGCCCTGAAACTTCTCGTTCACCTGTCATTGGCATAGTCACAGCGCAAATTCGCACACGTGACAAAACAGCGTTACCAACGCGAAAACACATAGACTTCTCTACCGTCTGCTATAAGTACGGCGATTGCGTGTCACGTACTACGTGCCATGCACGGCGTGTCGCATTCCGCCACTGCACTCGAAACATGGAGGCTTTCATGCCTGTCCGTTCTCGTGCCTCGCGCAAATCAATCGCTCTCGCGGTGCCCGTCCTCGCCCTCTTGAGCTTCCCTGGCTGCGCTTCAGATATAGGATCCGGCGGTACCGGGGGAGACGGCTCGGGCACAGGCGGCGGGACATCGGGCGGGAGCGGGGGAGTCACCACGAGTGGAGGCTCCGCGACCAGCGGTGCTTCCACGACCAGCGGAGTCGCCGGCACGGGCGGCGGTGCTCCGACGGGCGGAACCGGCACGGGCGGCTCCCCGACCGGCGGGACCGGCGGGAGCGGCGGGAGCGGCGGGACTGGCGGCGGCGAATTCACGTGTACCCTGCCCACTTTGCCTGAACCGAGTGGTCTGACCGAGGTAAACCCGAAGCTCCCGGATCCGTTCACCTTCTTCAACGGAACGAAGGTCACCACCAAAGAACAGTGGGAGTGCCGCCGCAAGGAAATCCTGGCGATGGCGGCAAAGTACCTTTACGGTCCAGTCCCCTCCGAGCCGGATGAAGTGACCGGAACCGTATCCGGGGGCAACGTTTCAATCACCGCCAAGGTAGGCGAAAAGACAGAGACCTTCTCGGCGAGCATCAGCGGGTCCGGCAGCGTCATCGCTCTCAAGCTGTCGGGCGGGATTTTCCCGTCAGGCAGCAAGACGCTGTCGTTCGGTAGCGGCTTCGAAGGCAAGATCAGAAACCTCTTCGGCCTGTCCGAGCTCAACACCAACATCGCCAACGGATGGATGATCGACCGGGTGATGGACGTGTTGGAACAGAACCCGGGCAGCGGACATGATCCCACCAAGGTGATGGTATCGGGGTGCTCCGGATGCGGAAAAGGCGCTTACCTGGCGGGCGTCTTCAGTCGCGCCCCGGTGGTCGTCATCGTGGAATCTGGCGGTGGTGGTGTAGCCAACCTGCGTCAGGCAGAGTGGTTCAGGCACGGTGAAGGTGGTTCTGTTTGGCAGTGCTCGGACGCCAAGCCTCAGAGCATCGACAACCTCGAAGACAGCGGCATCTGCGGACCCTGGGTGACCAGCGCGGCCCGTTGGCTCCGGAACGACCCCTCGAAGGTATACAACCTCCCCTTCGATACGCATATGATCCTGGCGACCATCGCTCCACGGCATCTGGTGCACTTCACGAATGCCAATGGCAGGAACTCATGGTGTCACCTGGGTGGGACCTGCGAAGCGCTCTCCGCATGGGCAGCAAAACCGGTGTGGAAAGCGCTCGGCGTTCCAGAGCGCATGGGCTTTCAGATGTACAGCGCGAACCACTGCGGCGCATCGGGCTCTCAAACCGCCCTTGCAGGCGAGATGTTCAAGCGAGCGTTCGAAGGGAATGCCAGCGCAAACACGGACGTGATGAGCATCCTGGACAATGGCGTTCAGCAGCCGGTCAGCGAATGGAAAGGCATGTGGGTTGACTGGGATATGGATACAGTGCTGAAGTAGTGATGCCCTCGGGGGCATGAAAGCCATTCTGGCCTTGCCCTCCATTCGGCGTAATCCCCGGGCGTCGGTCATTCGCCCCACGAGCCTCCGCCGCCCGCCACACGGGCAGGCCAACACGCCCTCGAGGTACACCCGACGGAGCAGGCCGACGCTCGGCGCGCGTGCTCGACGAGGCGAAGCCCTCGCGACGTGTACCGCGACGAACGGCGCAGCGCTCGGGGCGTGCTCGACGCGACCAGGTGCTAACGGCGATCACCAACCGTGAGCGCTCCACGGGCGCCCTGGCGGGCTCCACGGAGAAGGAGCCGTCCCACTAGCTCCGGTCCAACCGGACGTAGGTGTTCATCCAACGGGCCGCCTCGCGCTGGGCTTCCGGCAGGGGCGGCCCGATCGGCCGGTTCAGGCGCTCGCCTTCCTCCCGCGCGGAGAGCTGGTGGCGCAGGGCCCAGCCCATCGGCTCGAACCAGGCCGGCCCCCCTTCCGGTGCGAAGCGGGGTCGGCTCTCGGCGTCCGCCCCCAGCCCCTGCCAGCGCTGCAGCACGATCGGCAACAGGGCAGGGTGCAGCAAGTCCGTGAGCCAGGTGCGGATCGCCGGGACGGCGGCCAGGTCGCGGGCCAGCTCCGCGACGACGTCGGCCTCCAGGTACAGCAGCAGGGCCTCCGTCAGCACCAGGACGCCCTTCGAGGCCTCGCCGACGTGGGCCAGCAGGGCCCGGCGCGCGTCGGGCTGGGAGAGATCGACGGGGTGGCGCTCGACGTGGCACCTCGGCCGTTCGCTCGCGAGGACCTCCTCCTTGTAGGCGACCAGCCCCGGCAGGTCGGCCTCGATCCAGCGCAGGGCCGCGGGCAGGTCCAAGCGGTAGGGGCGGGTGTCGAGGCCCGCGGCGAGGTTCAGGACCGTGTCGATGCCGCCTTCCGCGAGGCGCTCGAGCAGCAGCCGGTCGAAGGAGACCGTGCGGGTCACCAGCGAGGCCACGGTGGAGCCGCCCATCGTGGCTTCGATGGCGGCGCCGCGCTCGCCGGCCAGGGCCCGCGCCAGGGGGTCGTGGAAGAGCGCGTCGGCGCGATCGCCCTCCGTGCCGCGGCACCAGGCGGCCCAGCGGGCGGTGTCGGAGACGTCGCGGATCAGGGGTTCTGACATGTGGACCTTCTCCGTCCTAGGGAAGCGGGCTGGCGCCGGCTCCGCCACGATGGTGACGTCGGTATTTTGGCCCGCCACGACCTTGAAATCCACCCGAGGATACGGCGGCAAGTCACCCAGGAATCCCACCTGGAGCGCAGCCCTCGTGAGCCAGCATGTTCCTCTGCGAGGCCTACGGCGACCTGCTTCTGTTCGGTTTCGGCTTCGTCGCGCCGCTCGAACAGGAGGAGTCCCTGCGGATGCTCTTCACGACGATGGTGAGCGGCGCCATCGTGGAGCGGGGCTATTCGCTCCACCGGGAGGCGCGCGTGCGTCGTGATCAGATCCCGGCCGGGCTCGAGGTCAGCGCGCCGCCGAGCGTGATCCAGCTCGACCAGCCGCCGTCGTAGTACTTGTGCCAGATGGCGTTGTCGGTGCCGCGCGCGAACACGACCAGGCGCCCTTCGGGCGTGACCGCGGACCCGGGCTGATCCACCATGGCGCCGCCGAGCGAGCTCCAGCCGGACCAGCCGCCGTCATAGTACTTGTGCCAGATGGCGTTGTCGGCGCCGCGCGCGAACACCGTCAGCCGCCCCTCGGCCGTGACGACCGCCGACGGGCCCGAGGCGATGGTGCCGCCGAGCGAGATCCAGCTGGACCAGCCGCCGTCGTAGTACCGGTGGACGAGCTCGCCGGTCGAGCTCCTCGCGAAGACGACCAGGCGCCCCTCGGCCGTGACGACCGCCGCCGGATCTTGCGTGGTCGCGCCGCCGAGCGAGATCCAGCTGGACCAGCCGCCGTCATAGTACTTGTGCCAGATGGCGTTGTCGGTGCCGCGCGCGAACACCGTCAGCCGCCCTTCGCGCGTCACGGTCGCGGCGGGGGCCGACGCGAGCGGGCCGCCGAGCGAGGTCCAGCCCGACCAGCCGCCCTCGTAGTACTTGTGCCAGATGGCGTTGTCCGAGCCCTTCGCGAACACCGTCAGGCGGCCCTCCCGCGTGAGCGTGGCGGAGGGCGCCGAGGTGAGGCTCCCGCCGAGCGAGGTCCAGCTGGACCAGCCGCCGTCGTAGAACTTGTGCCAGATGGCGTTGTCCGAGCCCTTCGCGAACACGACGAGCCGCTGCGTCACGTCGCGCAGGATCGGGGACTCCTCGAGGATCGACGTGATCCTGACGCCGGCGTTGGCGCCGCCGCTCGAGGTGCACCCGCCGTTCGTGTGGACGCCGACGATCTTGCCGGACGCGGCGTGCAGCACGCCTGAGCCGGAGTTGCCGCCGAGCGTGTCGAGAGAGTTATACTGGAGATAATCGCCGTTGAAGCTGCTGGCCGGGCCCGCGTCGACCTGCTTGGGCTCGCCGCTCGGGTGGCCGATGACGGCGAGCATGTCGTTGACGGCGGCGTCCGTCGTGGAGACGACCGTGAAGCCGTAGCTCGCCGCGGCGCTCCGCGCGAGCTGCACGACGGCGTAATCGAGGCCGCCTTGCCGGTACTCGCGCAAGGACACGATGTCGAACGACTCCGCCGTCCTGAGGTTGCCGCTCGGGTCCTCCTGGTAACCGAAGTTGACGCGCATCTCGGCGGCCCCCTGGCTCGCCGAGATCGGCGTCTTCGAGGCGGTCCGTGGCCAGGTCCAGCCGTTGCCGTCGGGGTCGAAGCAATGGCCGGCGGTCAAGAACAGGTTGTGCGCGATCAGCGTCCCGGAGCAGGTGCGGGTGCCGCTCACGTTGCCCGGGTTCGCGTAGCGGGACGCGAGATCGCTCTTCCACTGGATCTGCCCGACCGGGGCCTCGTGCGCTCCGACGAACCCCGCCGTCACGCCGAGGGTGCCGTCGTACTGCTCGACGTGCTGGAAGTCGACGGTGCTGCCGCAGATGGTGGGCTGTGAGACCTCACCCACGAGCTGCTCGTCGAGATCGGGCGCCGCCACGCAGCCCATCATCATCGCCGATGCCGCCGTCAACGCGCTCGAGACCACCGCGGAAATTCGCATGTCGATTCACCCTCGGTTCGTGTTCCGCAGGTCGACGGGGAGCCCTCCCGGCCATCGCCGGATCCGGCGGCGCCAGGGAGGCGTGCCTGCGTGTCCGGAGCAATGGCAACCTCGATGCCATCGGCGCGCGCGGCCGATCGAGGCGATTCGGGCGCGAAATCGACGGTCGCGCCGGCTCGAGGGCGCCCGGCTAGAGGCTGCAGCCTTCAGGGGTGGCGGCTCGCGCCATCACCCGGAGAGCGCCGCGCTCGCCGCGCAAGCGATGCTGAGAATACTGATGGCTCTAGCGAACGCAGGCTTCGTGGGGCAATGCGAGGATGGCGTCGCGCCCCTCGGAGAGAGGCGAGTTGAACGGCACGGCGCCGTCCTTGCCCGCTGTCGCATTGACGTAATCCACCAAGTCTTGGCCGGCGCGGAGCTCGTGCATGCCGATCAGCGCGCGCGACGCTTCCGAGTAATCCTGGGAGAGATCCCGCGCCGCGCCGCCGCCGCCCGAGACCGCGGCTTCGTAGGTCGGGTCGATGACGCACTCGTCATCGGAGAACCAGGCGAACGAGCCGGTGGCGGTGAAATTGCCGTCGTCCACGACGTTGCTCGAGAGCCGCTTCGTCGTCCATTCGTTGAAGGCGGCGCCCCGATCGCTCTTCTCGCGCTGGACGGGGGGTCCGCCCAGGAAGACGTTGTCTTCGAACAGCAGGGTGCCGCCGACCCGCACGCTGGCGAAGTCCTTGTAATAGTTCATGAACACGTTGTTGAACATGTGCGAGGAGCCGCGGCGCAACAAGGGCACCCTTCGGGCCGTGCCGCGGCCTTCGTCATAGAACGACTCGCTGGTGATGAACGCGTTGTGGTGCATGGTGGTGGTGATCTGAGCGTCTATGGTGTGGTCGTCGCTGGAGCCGTGCAGGGTGGCCCGCTTCACGTCGAGGACGCGGTTGAACGACATGGTGATGTCGTGCGCGCCGACCTTCACGTCGAAGGCGGAGTCCCCGGTGAAGCTGAAGCTGTTCTTGTGGATCCAGATGTCGTGGGACGCGCCGGTGGAGCGGATCATGTCCGGATCCAGGCCATGGTCTTCCACATGGCCGGCGCCCTTGAAGCTCAGGTGGGTGAGGATCACGCTCTCGGCGGTCTGGGTCGGCATGCCGGTGCTGTCGCGGCCTATGGCGAAGCCGCTGAAGCGAAAGACCGCGCGGCTCATGCGACCATCGATGGTGGTGTTGGAGCCGATCACGACGTTGCGAATGGGCAGGCTCGCGTCGTTCAGGGCGACGTTGAAGAACTGATGTTCGCAGTCCGCCGCCGGCACGCCTTTGACGCTGCACCACTCCTGGTAATCGATGCACTGCCGCTCGGTGGCGCCCAGCTTGGCCAGGACCGCGGGCTCGCCGCATTTCAGGCGGTACATGGCGATGTCGTAATCGCTCTTGAAATCGTCCTTGTCGAACACCACCCAGTTGTGCTCGTCGCCGGTGACGGCGTCGTAGATCTGCTGCTCCACCGAGACGTCGGAGCGGGTGGTGATCACCGTCAGGCGGCTGTTGCCGCCGGGGTCGAAGCCGCCCCGGGCTTTTTCCCCGTAGCCCACCGGCCGCCCCAGCGTCTCCGCCAGGCACCGGACGATCTCCTGATCGCTCTTCAAGGACGACTCGCGCCAGTTGATGGCCGGGTTGGTCACCAGGTCGATACAGGCCCCGGAAGCTCCGGGATCGCCGGGGCCGCCGGAGGATGAGCTCTCGCCGCCGGCCGACGCGCTGGAGCTGCTGGACGAGGGACCGGCGCCGCCGGCCGACGCGCTGGAGCTGCTGGACGAGGGACCGGCGCCGCCGGCCGACGCGCTGGAGCCGCCGGCCGACGCGCTGGAGCCGCTGGACGAGGAGCCACCGGAGCTGGCGCCGCTGACGCTATCGCCGCAGGCGGAGAGAGCGGCCATCAGGGCCACAAGAGAAAGCGCGCGCAGAGGTGTGGTGCGCGCGAACAGGACTTGGCGTTGCATGGGGCCTCGTATGGTAGCAACGATCGAGCCACGGAGCGCCGCCGACGCGAAGGTCCGAATAGCGCACCTCTATTGTATTGTTTCACCATGAGCCGCCTTTCGTCCTCTTCGCCGAAAGGCGTGAACGCCACGGTCAAATGGTGGTGTACACGGTGTCAACCAGAAGTTGACAGTCGGACCCGTTGGCTCCGGGCCATCCTCCAGCATCGGGTCGGTCCATCGCACGGAGCGATGGAAGCATTGCCGGCGTGAACATGACCGTTTCGAACGTGTAGGATTCCTGCCGACCTGGCTGCACACATTCGTCGCGGGCGACGCCGCGCGCGATGCGCACGATTGCGACGGTCGATGGGATTCCCTCCGTCGAGATCCTGTGATGTGCTCGCACGAATCGCGTCCTGCGCTCATCGTCGCATCGCGAGCGCAAGGAGCCCATGCGCCAGGTTCCTGCCCCGTGGGCTGGTGAAGCTCCGGGGCGTCCGCGTGGAAGGAGAGAGCATGAGAATCGAGGTTTGCGGCGGCGGGTGCCTGCGGAGGGTGGCGAGCTTGCTGGCCGTCGGCGCAGGGCTGCTCGCGGGAGGCTGCGCCGAGGAGGTGGCGACCGGCGAGCCGGCGGTCCTTGGGAGCGCGCGCCTCGCGTCGTCCGCGCTCGGCGTCGATCGGACGGAGGAGCGCCGCCATCACGGCGGCGGCGGCGCGCGCGGCAGGTGGCAATCGCGCGGCGTGGGCGGCGGAGGAGCCCTCTTCTCGCCGTCGATCAACCCCCACGACGGCCGCGAGATCTTCATGGCCAGCGACATGCGGGGCGTCTACCGCACGACGGATTTCGGCAGGCGATGGACGAACCTCGACTTCCGCAACATCCAGGGCGGCGTCCTCTCGCAATTCCGGTTCACCGCCGACCCGGACGTCCTCTACGCCGTGACCTATAAGGGCCCCGAGAACGTCATTTTTGACACGGCAACGCTGGCCAAGAGCACCGACGGGGGAGCAACGTGGGACGCGCCCGTCTCCACCCCGGGGGCCCCCGGAGACGCCCACTACCTGTTCGTGGACCCCTGCGACACCGAGCGGCTGCTCTTCTCGGACACGCGCCAGCTCTATGCTTCGCTCGACGGCGGCAGCAGCTTCCACCTGGTCCACGCGACGGACTGGCCGGGCGGCCTCCTGGTCGGCGGCGTGCACTGGGACGGCGACGACATCTACGCCGGCACGAGCGACGGGCTGCTCGTCTCGCACAACGGCGGCGGGAGCTTCGCGCTCGACACCTCGATCCGCGGCCTCCCGCAGGGCGAGAAGATCGTCTCGTTCGCGGGGGCCGGGCACGGCAGGCGGGCCCGCTTCTTCGCGGTCACCTTCTCCGCCGCCGACAGCGACGGCAACCCCCTCGTCACCGCGGACACGACCGGCGGGGAGCTCGACGCCTACGCCGGCCTCTACCGGCTAAAGGTCGGCGAGAGGCGATGGATCTCCGCGACGAACGGGCTCGGACCGAGCGACAAGCTCGCGTTCGTCGCCACGTCCGCGGACGACCCTGGCGTCGCGTACGTCGCCGGCGGCGATCGCGAGACGCTCGCGCCCATCGTCCTGAAGACGGTCGACGGCGGGGTCAGCTGGCGGCACGTGTTCAGGACCGATCACAACGCCAACATCGCCACCGGCTGGAGCGGGTCCGGAGGCGACATGGGCTGGGACTTCGGCGAGTACGCGCTCGGCCTCTCGGTGTCGCCCGAGGATCCCCGCCGGGTGGCGATCACCGATCTCGGGTTCGTCCACGTCAGCGACGACGGGGGGAGGAGCTTCGCGCAGGCGTACGTGAATCCGGCGGACGAGCACCGGAGGGGCGCGGATACCCCGAAGTCCCGCTTCTACCGCACGAGCGGCGTCGAGCAGACGTCGGGCTGGTGGCTGACCTTCCCCGACAAGCACACGATCTTCGCGTCGCTCACCGACATCCGGAGCGCCTACAGCGAGGATGGCGGCAGGTCCTGGGCTCGCGACGGCGCGAACGGCCTGACCCTGAACACCACCTACCACGCCGTCCAGCACCCGATCACCGGAGCGCTCTACGCGGCCACCGGCAGCGTCCACGATATCTACCAGAGCCCCTGGATGCGCGACGCCCGCATCGACGGCACGCCGAGCCGCCCGGCCAGAGGGGGAATCATGGTCTCCGAGGACAAGGGCGCCACGTGGTCGCTCGTCGCCGATCTGGGCCGCCCCGTCATCTGGCTGGCGCTCGATCCGAACGATCCGGACCAGCTCTATGCGAGCACGGTCAACAGCGTGTCGGGCGGCATCGTCCACCTCGATCTGAGCGCGCCCGGCGCGGCGCCCGAGCCGCTCCCCGCCCCGTCGCGGACGCAGGGGCACGCGTTCAACGTCCACGTGCTGAAGGACGGGAGCATCGTCGCGACCTACTCCGGCCATCAGCCCGGCAACACCCGGACGTTCACCGATCGATCGGGCGTGTTCCTCCTGCCGCCCGGCGCGTCGGCGTGGGAGGATCGCTCCTCGCCGGAGATGCACTACTGGACGAAGGACGTCGTCGTCGATCCGAACGACCGCACCGAGAGCACGTGGTACGTGACGGTGTTCAGCCATGATGACCGCTTCTTCGGCGGGCTGTACCGCACCCGGGATCGCGGCATGACGTGGCAGCGCATCAGCGACAAGGTCCGCGTCGAGTCGTGCGCGATCGACCCGCGCGACCCGGACCGCATGTACATGACGACCGAGCGGGACGGGCTCTGGATCACCGAGAACCTCAACGACGACGCGCCGACGTTCTTCCGCGACGGCGGGTACTCGTTCCAGCAGCCGGTGCGCGTGTTCTGGAACCCGCACGACCTCGACGAGGTGTGGACGGTCAGCTTCGGCGGCGGCATGCGCGCCAAGCGCGAGCGCTGACGGCGCCTCCGTCGCGCAGCGCCGGGCTCGGCGCGAGCCCGGCGCGCGCGGGGAGCTCGCGACCCACGCGGCGCACCGTCCTGTCGGGGGCCGCGCGCCCGTCCTTCACGAAATTCGCTCGGCCGTCGTGGGCTCGTCACCCGATCGCCCTCGGCGGGCCGCCGCGAGGCGCTCGGACGCGTCGCTTGCGCAGAGGCGTCGCGCGTGACAAGCCACGTGGCATTCGCGGGCGCGGGGCCGGCACGAGGGACGGAGCCTCCGGCGCGTTCGCCGCAACGGGCATATCGATCTCGAGAGCGACTGTCGCGGACAGCCTCGCGCCCCGCTGGCAGCGAGCCAGCGCGCCCCGGCTCGCAGCATCCCTGTCGTTGACGTGCCCTCTCCGCGCTCGCTGGGACGGGCCGCCGCGCCGCGCGCGGCGCGCCCGCTCAGGAGAATCGCTCATGCCATACGCGTGGAGCGGGACGGTCGTGCGATCGCGCCGCGGCGACCCCGGAGCGGGTGGCCCGCTCCTTCGCACAGCGATGCTCCGCTCGACGCCCCCGCTCGCTCCTTGCACCTGAAAGTCCCGGATCACCCCCTCGTCCGAGAAGGAGGTATGTGTGTCGTTGGACCAGCGGTTTGTGAAGATCTGGATCGGAGTCTTGCTCGCGCTCGTCTCCGCTCCAGCCGGAGCCACCCAGCCCCCGGACAGCGCCGGCCGTGACGAGGCTGGATGGGGGTATCGCCGTGCTGCGATGGAGAGCGCCGCGTCCCGGGACTTCTGCGGCCTCGACGCGCCCTACACCGAGCCGCCCTTCGTGGCAGACGAGACGACCGGCGTCGCCTGCCCTGACTCCGCCGCGCTGTCTCCGATCTGCACGGGGCCCTTCTGCCCCGCCAGCGGCGTTTGCCTCGGGACCAGGACGCTGCACGAGGACCTGAATGCTTGCCAGGGGTCGCGCTGCTGCCTGCCGGGCTCCGTCGACCCGGACGGCGTGGTCAACGTCCTTCCCTACCTGGCGAGGCCGGCGGAATGGCCGTTCTCCGCCGACGCGTCCGTCGACCACAGCACGAACGTCGACGACAGCCCGGGCATCGCGACGGCCATCGAGTGCGCAGCGTCGCTGCGCGCCCGCAGGCGCATCGTGGCCTTCCCTGCGGGGCGATACGTGCTGCGCAGCCCGCTGCGGCCTCACTACGACGCGCTGACCCTGGAGGGGCCGGAGCTGTCTCCCCGCGCCGGCCCGGGCGATCCCGGGACCGCGACCCTCGTGGCGATCCCCTGCAATCCGGAGCAGTACCCCGGGGCCATCCAGGTCACCGGGGTCGTCAAGCTGGACGGGACCGTCGTCAGCGCGGTCCGGGGCCTCTGGATCCGCAATCTGCAGATCGCGCTCACGGATGGGCCACGCAGGACGGCCAACAGCGGCATCCACCTGAACACGTGCGCCGACTGCAAGGTGGAGAACGTCATCGTGCGATACTCGCCCCTCGTGCCCCAGCCACCTTCCTGCAAGCCGGCCAATCTGGAGGGCATCGGCTTCTCCTGGGGCTCCGGGGGCGTCATCCGGAACGTGATCGTGGACGGCGTCTCGAAGGGCGGAATCTACCTGTCCTCCGTCGCCGGGTACCACGACACGCCGCCCATCCTCGTGGAGAACTGCGAGATCAAGAACATCAACGGCCCGGTCGGCGCCAGCGCGATCAAGATCGTCACCGCCAACGTGACCGTGCGAAACTGCGACGTTCACCACAACCTGATCCACCCCGGCAACGGCTCCACGACGGGCAGCGGCGGACATGGCCTGTGGATCTCCGCCCAGGTCCCCCCTGGGCCCGGGATCCCCAGCGCGGTGCCCGCGAACATCGTGGTCCAGGACAGCTACTTTCATCACAACGGCGGCGCCGGCGTCATGCTGGCGAGCGCCATCGAGGAGGACCGTCCGACGGGGATCCTGATCGAGAGGGTCTTATCCGCATACAACGCGAGCTATGGCGTGCACGTCCAGGCGGGCACCGGGGTGATGCTCCGGGACGTCGGGTCCTGGGGAAACGGGCTCTACGGCGTGCTCCTGAGCTCGCGAACGACGCTGCCCGCGACCTCGGTCCGGGTGGGAGACGTGACGCTGCAGCGTTTGCTCGTCTTCGACAATGCCCTGCGCTTCGCGTCGGGCTCCTATCCCGGCATCAGGATAGAGGCCAGCGACGTCACGGTCCTCGGCGGTACGGTGGGCCGCTGCGACCCCTCGCGCGGGAGGCAGTCGCGATCGATCCAGCAGCAATGCTGGCTGTCGGGGCCGGCTGGCGCCCAGGCGCTCTTTCATCCGGAGGAGAACGTCATCTCGGGCGTGCGCACCGACGGCGTGAGCGCGCCGGAAGTGCTGGCCTGCCCCTACTGAGGAGCGCCGGGAGCGGCGCAGGCAGGGGTCGGCTGGCGGCGGCAGCGGCGCGCCGCGCGACGGCTCGCTCGGCTGCCGCAGCGCCGCGCGCCCCGCCTATGCCCTCCGCCGCCGCCCCCAGAGCGCCATCGCCCCGAGCAGCGCCGCCCCGATCGCCGCGCGCTCGCCGCCAGCCCCGCCCTGCGGATCCCCCGCGGCCGCGCAGGCGCAGCCGCCGCCCAGCCGCAGGATGACCTGAGCCTGCTGCGCGCCCTCGCACAGATCCACGGTGAGCGGTCGCGCCGCGTTCCGCCCGCCCCCCTGAGCGAGCGGCGTCTCGAGGTTGCCCGTGTTCTGGTTGTCGTGGTGGAAGCTCTCCCACGCGACGAGCGCGCCCGTCGTCGCCTCGGTGTGCCACGCGAAGAGCCAGCCGTCGCGGGTGCCCACCACGACCTCGAGCGTCCCGTCGCCGTCGAGGTCGCCCACCGCCGGCGTCGTCGCGATCGATTGGCCGGTGAACTTCGGGAACCCGCGCGGCTCCCGGCCGCACCCGTCGAAGGCGTGCAGGAAATAGCCGCTCGAGCCCGTCAGCACCTCCGGGTAGCCGTCGCCGTTCAGATCGACCACCGCCTGGCTGCCCCCGACCGTGTGATCCTCGAGGACGAACGGCGCGCGCGGCAGCATCGCGCCCGACCGGCCGCTCCAGACCGCGAGCAGGTGAGGCCCCGGCCGCTCCGCGCCGCGCTCGCCCGCGAGCGCCAGCGCGGCCGCCTCCGAGGCGCCGGCGGCGATCACGTCGGGGGTGCCGTCCTGATCGACGTCGCCCAGCGCCGGATGCGAGAGCAGCGGGAGCATCGTCCGGGCGCCCGCAGCGGGCGAGAGCGGGCCGAACGTCGGATCGAGCCCGGCCGGCGAGCCGCCCCGCGAAGGCGGCAGCGCGCCCGCCGGGGTCGACAGGAGCCCGTCCTGCGCGCCCGGCGAGGCCGGGAGCACGAGCGGCGGCGCGCCGTTGCCCTGGACCACCCCCGCCAGCGTGCCGCCGAACCGGCCGACGACGCCCGAGGCCGCGATCCCCTCCGCGACGAGCGGCGCGAGCGAGAGCGACGGCATCGTGACCGGCCAGCCCGCGAGCACCGGCCCGGAGGGCGCGGCCGTGCCGCGCGCGTCGAGCACGTAGACCGCCCCGGCGTCGCCGTCGTCGCCGAGCCGCTCGCTTGACCCGACCAGCAGGTCCGGGAGCCCGTCGCCGTTGAAATCGGCGACGGCCGGCGTCGCGAGCAGGCGGCTCTGCGCCGGCTCCCGGGCCAGCGGTCCCTCGTAGTGCACCTCCACCGGCCAGCCGCGCAGCGCGCCGCCGTCCGCGTCGAAGGCGTAGACCTTGCCGTCGAACGCCGCCTGGATCACGTCGAGCCGGCCGTCGCCGTCGAGGTCGGCGAGCACCGGCGCGGCGAACGCCCCGCGCGCGAGCCGCGCGCCCGCGGACATGCACAGCGCGCTCGCCGGCGCCCCGGGATCGAGGGGGCAGGAGGGGATCTCGGGCAGGCGCACCGGCCACCCGTCGCGGAGCACGCCGGTGTCGCCGACGACGTAGACCGTGCCCGGCCAGGTCGAGACCGCGATCTCCAGCGAGCCGTCGCCGTCGAGATCCGCGATCGCGGGCGCGCCCAGGATCGGCTCGCGGCCGAGCTTCTCCCAGGCCACCTCGCCGTACGCGCGGGCGCCGGCATAAAAGGGCATGTCCTCCGACGTCTCGGGATCGAGCAGGCCGTCGGCGTGGCGCGTCCGGAACGGGAACCCCGGCAGCGGCTTGGGGCCCTTCGGCGTCATCTTCAGCACGTGCAGCTCGCCGCCGGCCGTGGGGTAGATGATCTCGCGCCCCCCGTCGCCGTCGAGGTCGGCGAGCTTCGGGCTGCCCTCGCCGCTGTCGCCGACGAGGACGGGAAAGCCGTCGACCAGCGTCGGATCGCTGGCGACGTAGTAGGTGCGCCGCGCCTCGCTGCGCACGTCGCCGGCGGCCCCGCCGTAGCGGGCGGTCGCCCAGGCGCGCACCGTGATCGCGCGGTCGTTCTCGCCGTGGGGGCTGTCGGCGTCGCGGGCGTGGGAGGGGTCGATGGTGCGCACGTCGAGCGAGGCGAGCGGGCCGCTGGCGCCGATGATGACCGTCGGCGCGACGTTCACCTCCCGCTGGAGCACCCTGAACTCCGACTCGAGCGGCTGCACGCCGGGCGCCCACTCGATCGCGTAGTCGTACGCCGTCGCCCGCTTCGCCGAGATGGTGCCCTCGATCGGCACGGGCACCTGCGCCTGATCCTTGTAGAGGACCTCGAACCACCGCGGCGACGTGAGGTCGATCGCGGGCGGCACGCGCCCGTCGCGCAGCGCCTCGACGGCGCGGTTCGCGTTGACGCGGCCGTGGCCGAATCGCTGATCGAACCCCGGCTGCGAGGAGAAGTACGGCGACCCGGGCTCGCGCGACTCGGGCACGTCGATGTCGTCGGCGCTCGCGATGAGCAGGCCCTGCATCTCCGCGGTCGACAGGGTGACGCCGCGCTCCAGGGCGGCGGAGTACAGGAGGCCCGCGACGCCGGCGAGCTCGGCGGTCGCGTCGCTGGCGCAGCCGGCGCTCGACACGGCGAGCAGGTTGTTGCCGCCGAAGCTCGAGCACGGGGAGACGTCGAGGAAGGTGGTCGACGTCCGGACGCTCTGGCCGTCGTAGCGGACGGCGCTCACGGGCAGCGCGTGGTTGCTCATCGCGGGCGCGCTGTGGTGGCGCGAGCCCTCGTCGCCCACCGGCGCGACGACGAGCGTCCCCTCGCCGTGGGCATAATCGAGCGCCGCCTGGAGGAAGGCGGTGCTGTCGACGGCGGTCACCGGGCACTGCACGACGTCGGCCCGGAGGTCGGCCGCGTAGAGGATCGCCTTCGCGAGGTCCTGCGCGTCGGCGACGCGGCTGTCGCCGACGCGCAGCGGGACGACCCTGCACAGCGGGCAGGCGCCCGCGCCGCCCAGCCGGTTGTTCGTCTGCGCCGCCGCGATCTTCGCGCCCTCGGTGCCCTGGCCGTTGTGGGTGTCGTCGAACGGATCGTTGTCGTTCTTGAAGAAGTCCCAGCCCGCGATGTCGTCGACGTAGCCGTTCTGATCGTCGTCGATGCCGTTCGAGAAGTGGAGGATGAGGTCGCCGGCGTCGAGCCGTCCGTTGCCGTTCCGGTCGCCCTGCGGCCGCCCCTCCGACGCCGCGGGCGTGAGCCCCGGCGTGTCCTTGTAGTCCGAGGCCGAGAGGACCCCGTCGCCGTTGCAGTCGAAGCCGGCGAGCTCGCCGTCGCCCGCGCACGGCGCGCCGTCCGCGTGCAGCGGCTTGAAGGGCGCGAGCTCGCCCCGGTTGAGCCACACCTTCTCGAGGAGATCGCCATCGTCCCAGAGGATCCCGGAGCCGGTGACGGCGATCCGGACGCGCGGGTCGCCCTGGGTGCGCCGCCAGGCGAGATCGATCGCCATGCCGGCGGCGGACTCCTCCGGGCGGGGGCGCACGCTCCCGCTCGGGGCCGGGAGGAAGGAGTAGAAGCTCCACTGCCCGCTCTGCGTGGCCGAGGGGCCGTAGTCGGGATCGCTGGGCCAGTTCTCGGGATCGGCCATGTCCGCTGCGCTGGCCGAGGCGTCCGGCGGCCAGCCGCCCGACGCGTCGGACGGGACGAGCGCGCCCGCCGCAGCGCCGCCGAGCGCCCCCAGACAAGCAAGCGAGGGAAAGCGAAACCAGCGCATGGGCCTGGACCCTACCATCGGTGAAGGCGCGCGAGGGAACCGGCGCGCGCGGCGCAACCGGCGCTCTCCGCAGGAAATCGGCGCTTCTTTCGGGGCGGGCGCGACGGCGCTCGGGGCAGGGAGGCGCGAGGCGCTCAGGGCAGGCAGAGCGCGGGGGTGGGGTGCTCGGCGCAGTACGCCGGGTCGTCCGGCGGACCGATGCGGAGCACCATGTCCTGCGACGCGAGGCGCGGCCGCGCGCCGCAGACGTCGGGGGACGGCGCGGCCTCCGACGGCGCGCACACGCCGGCCTCGTTCGGCACGGTCCAGGCCTGGCCGGTGCCGTAGATGAGGTTGATCGCGTAGCGCCCCTCGGGCAGGCAGCCGTAGACGATCTCGATCGGGCGCCCGAACTGCCGGGCGAGCGCCTCCTCGACCTCGGGCGCGTCCTGCTCGGCGATGATGTCGTTGCCTTCCTTGTCCTTCGCGTGGCTGATCACGAGGACGCCGCCTCGCTCCGGCTCGGTCGGGTGCATGCAGAGCGCGGCGGGCCGGACGCCGATGAGCGCGCTGCCCCGCGGCTCGTTCAGCGGCTCCGCGCCGAGCGTGGCCGTGGTCAGGAGGTCGTCGTAGATCGTGAGCCCCTGGAGGAGCACCGCGGGCGCGGCCTGGCTGACCAGCGGGTCGTCGCCGCCCTGCTTCGCGAACACCGCGATCGGGAAGAGCGCCGGGAGGAGGGCCGAGTCGGGCACGTGATCGTAGCCGTCGAGCGCTCCGTCGCCGTTCACGTCCTGGCGCGCGTACGTGAGGGTCGGCGCGGGCTCGCCGCCCACCGGCAGCGAGATCGGGGGCTTCGCCGCGCTGGCGATCTCCTCGTCGGGCACGCCCGCGGCGAGCCGCAGGCGCAGGAGCGACGCCTCGGTGCCGCCGGGATTGCCCAGGCTGAACGTCTCCAGCTGGAAGTCGGAGGCCATGACCACCTCGCCCGGGCCCTCCTGGACGCCGGTGGGCGGCGCGAGCACCTCGGCGACGTGGAAGATCGGCCGCTCCAGCGGGAGCGGGAGGCCGAGGGTGACCGCGATGCCGCTGACGCGCGCGCCGGTCGCGGGGATCGGGGCGGCGAGCGCGATCTCGCGGTACCGCGGGGCGGCGCCGCCGAGCACCTCGGTCGCGTTCTCGATCGCGCCGCCGGCCACGTCGCCCCGGGTCGGCAGGTCGGCGATGCTGAAGATCGGATCGAAGTCGCCGTCGTGGTCGTAGAAGCCGCGGACCTGGTAGGTGCCGGCGGGCAGCGGCGACAGCCGCCACGTGGCGCTCACGGTCACGGGCGGATCGTCCGGCGCGGGGCAGCGGAGCGCGCCGTCGTTCGTGAGATCGAGCGCGGCGCCCAGGCCGCCGAACAGCTCGTCGCCGGGGATCACGTCGAGGCTCGCGGCCGAGGTGCCGAGCCCCTCCGGCGGCGGCAGCAGGCGCGTGTCGAAGCCGAGCACGATCGCGGCGCCGACGACGCGGCCGTCCTTCGTGCAGGGACGGGGGCCGGTGTAGGTCACCGTGCCGTCGAGCACCCCGGCGGGGCCGCTCTGGTCCGGCAGCGGGATGAAGACGTCCGCCTCCTCGCATCCCGCGAGGAGCGCGCCGAGCAGGAGGAGACCGGTGCGGGGGCTGGATCCGAGCATGGAGGTGCCTAGAGCGAGTACCGGAAGAATCCCATGAAGCGCCGGCCGATGCGGTTGCCGAACGGGTGCATCTGCAGCGGCGCCTCGCCGAGGCCGTCGAGCGCGTTGAAGACGGTCGCGGAGATCTCGGCGCGGTTGTCGAGGAAGCGGTAGCCGAGGCGCGCGTTGAGCAGCGTGTACGCGGGCAGCGGGTAGACGGTGGTGGCGATGACCGTCCCCGCCGGGACCTGCTCGGCCCACGCCTGCGCGGACTGGTAGTGGAACGTGACCTCGCCGTCGACGCCGATCGGGGTGCGGACCTGGACGCCGGCGTTCACCTTGTGCTGGCTGGTGCGCTCGTCCTCGGGGGCGTTGCACCCGGCGGGGCGCTGCTGCTCCGACAGGTTGAGCGCGTAGTTGGCGAAGATGTCGAGCCCCTCGACGGGGTAGACGCGGCCGCCGAGCTCGCCGCCGACCACGTGGTAGACGTCGCACTGGTTCTCGAAGCCGCCGAAGCCGGACGTGTAGCGCCCCGTCTCCGGGTTCAGCCCCCCGACCCCCTGGGCGCGCTGCGAGAGCGTCATGCGCTGCGGCTCGGCGAGCACGATGAGATCGCTCACGCGGTTGTAGTACGCGGTGACCTCGAACTCGAAGTAATCGCTCTGCTGGTTCAGGTAGCTCGCCTCGGCGGTGATGATCTGCTCGGGGTCGATGATGAAATCGGACCGGACCGGCGGCCGCGTGGTCGAGAGGAGCTCGAGGCCGGGCAGCGCGAGCTGGATCGGCAGGTCGACGTAGGCCTCGAGCGACGTGGGCGAGCGGAACGCGGTCGAGCCGGAGAGGCGGATCGCCTGGCGGGCGGTCGGCTTGACGATGACGGAGCCGCGCGGCGACGGGATGAGCCGCTCCAGGTAAGGCACGTAGTCGAGCCTGCCGGAGGCGACCACCGTGACGCGCTCGCCGAGCTTCATCGAGTCCTGGAGGAACACCGAGCCGTGGTGCTCGATCGGCATGTCCCCGTCGAGGTAGCTCCAGTCGGTCGCCTTGAGCCGGTAGCCGAGGCCGATGTGGAAGTCGTGCACGACGGGCGCGGGCGCGCGGAGCGTCTTCGCGAACTCGAGCTCGGCGTTGACGATGTGCTGGCGCGGCCGCCCCGCGTACAGGGTGTGCCCGAGGTACGCGGCGTTGAGCAGCGAGTAGCCGTCGATGTACGAGTAGTACGTCCGCGCGTTGACGTTCTCGCCGCGGTACGCGACCGAGGCGTCGGTGTTGGCGGCCTCCAGGTTGTAGTCGTTGAACGGGCCGATGCCGTAGATGTCGAGCTCGCTCCGGGAGTAGCCGGCGCCCACCGCGAGCTCGCGGCGCGGCCCGAGCCGCTGCGAGGCCCGGAGATCGATGCGCACGTTCTGCGCGCCGAGATCCTGGCTCTGGCCGCTCGTCTCGAGGTCGATGCGGTCGCCCGAGACCTCGCGCGTCCACCGCGGATAGCGCGTGTAGCCCGCGGACAGGCGGTACGCGAAGTCGCCCTCGCGCGCCGAGGCCCACACCGAGCCGTAGCCCTGCTGGTGGTCGCCGTAGCCCGCGCGGAAGCCGCTCTTCCCGGCGCCGGGCTCGATCGTGATGATGTTGACGATGCCGGCGAACGCGTCGGCGCCGTAGAGCGCCGAGCCCGGGCCGCGCACCACCTCGATGCGCTCGATCTGATCCACGTCGATCGAGAGCGCCTCCCAGAAGGTCGAGCCGAGCACGTCGTTCTTGACCGTGCGCCCGTTCACGAGGACGAGGAGCTTGTTCGCGAGGCGGCTGTTGAAGCCGCGCATCGAGACGTTCTCGTCGCCGCCCGTGATCTGCATGACGTCCATGCCGGCGACGCGCCGGAGCAGCTCCGGGATGCGGGTCATGCCGGAGAGCCGGATGTCCTGGCGGGTGACGATGGTCGTCGAGTTCGGGGAGTCGAGCGGGCTCTGGGCGCCGCGCGACGCGGTGATCACGGTCTCCTGGTAGACGTCCTCGGTGCGGGCGGCGCCGACGATCCCCGCGGCGTCGACGTGCGCCGCCCTCGAGGCCGGCGCGGGCGTCGGCGCCGCGGCGGCGCCGGTCGGTGCCGCGGCTCCCGCGGGGGGCTGGGCGGTGGGGGGCTGGGCGGGCGCGTCGTCGGGGGCGGGCTGGGCGGGCGCCTGCGGCTCGGGCGCGGGCGCCCGCCTCGGCTCCGGGGCCGCCGCGGCGCGCTGCGCGGCGAGGCGCTGCTCCAGCTGCTCCACGATCCGCGTCACCTGGTCCCGGTCCGCGGGATCGCTCGCGAGGTACTCGCGGTACGCGGCGATCGCCTGCTCGATGTGGCCGGCCTCGGCGTGCGCGCGCGCGATGTTGAAGACGACGTTCGGGTGCGGGAGGATCTCGTTGGCCTTCTGGAGCTGCCGGATGCCCTCGTCGAACTGCTTCTGGGCGATGAGGTCCATGCCTGCCCGGAAGTGGAGGCGCGCCTCGGTGCGGGCGTCGGCGAGCGCGCCGCGCGCGGCGGTCGTCGCGCCGAGGGCGACGGCGCAGGCGAGGAGCCGCCGCGCGAGCGCCGCGCCGCTGCGCGGCCGCGCGGGGCGCGGCGGGCGGGCGTCGTGGGTCGGGGCGGGCGCCGGGGCGGCGCCGTTCCGGCCGTGCGAGCAGGAATCGGGAGACGACATGAGTTCGCCCTGTCCTCATCGGGGCCGGGGGCGCGACCGCGATCCTCCGGCGACAAAGGCCGGGCCGCGACGGCGATCCCGGCGAGAGCTCGGGAGCGCGGACGGCGCGGCTCCCCACATCACACCGAACACTTCATCGACGAGGGGAGCGCCCGGCGCGCCCCTCCCGCGAGCGCGAAGCCACTCTGGTCATGGCGAGCGGCTCTGGCCGCGAAGGCGCGGCGATTCTACCAGAGCGGCCGGCGCGCGTGCGCGCAGAGCGGCCGGCGCGCGTGCGCGCAGAGCGGCCGGCGCGCGTTCGCGCAGGGCGGCCGGCGCGCGTGCGCGCGCTCGTCAGTACGGGTTGCTCTTGTATGGATCCGCCTTCTGGACGTTCGCCCTGGGCTTGCTTGGGGCGCCCGGCGCCGCGATCGGGGCCGGATCGAGCCGCGCGCGCACCCTCTCCTCGGCGCCGGAGACGCGCACGAGCGCGGGGCGATAGCCCGTCTTCTCGAACACGAGCTCGTGCTCCGACGCGAGCGCGGCCGCCGTCCCGCGCCAGATGATCTCGCACGGCGTCTCGGCGCAGAGCTCCTTGTTGCCTTCCCGGACCGCCGCCCCGGGCGGCGTGCTCTCGACCTGCAGCGGGCGCGCCGCGGGCGCGGTCGCCGCCGGCGGCGCCTCGACCGGCGGCGTGCTCCCCGCGCCCTGCTCGCGCGCCGCGGCGCTCGTCTCTGCCGCCGGCGAGCGCGTCGTCATGACGGCGGCGACGCCGATCACGGCGGCGAGGGCCGCGGCGATCGCCCAGGGCACGAGCCGCCTGCCCGGGCTCGCGCCGGGCTGGGTCGACGAGAGCCCGTCGGGGTGCGGCGCCGGGCGCGCCCCCACCGGGTCGGCGCCCATCGAGTCGGTGCCCATCGAGTCGGTGCCCATCGAATCGGTGCCCATCGAATCGGTGCCCATCGAATCGGTGATCGACGGCGCGACGAACAGGGGCGCCGCCGGCGGCCGCAGCGCGCTGTCGGTGGCGACGGGGGCGGTCAAGGTGGCGGGCGAGCTCGTGGGAGGCGACGAGTTCGGCGTGGAGAGGCCGGAGATATCGCTCGTCGTCGAGTACGACGGCATCGGCGGATACGACGGCGCCGATGGGGACGACGGCGCCGATGGATACGACGGGGGCCGCGGATACGCCGGGAGCGACGGATACGACGGCGCCGACGGGCGGTGGCTCGCCGCGCCGGGCAGCATGGGCGCGGTCTCCCCGGTGTCCCGCGTGGAGATGCCCCCCGCGGCGAACTTGAGCGCGGCCAGGAGCTCGTTCATCGAGGAGAACCGCTGCGCCGGGTCCTTCTCCAGGCAGCGGTAGACGATCCCCTCCATCGTCTGAGAGATGGAAAGGCTCGGGTTGTGCGCCTGCATGGGCGGGACCGGGTCGTTGACGTGCGACATGAGCGTCCCGACGCTCGCGCCCTTGTCGAAGGGCACCTGGCCCGCCAGCATCTCGTACATCATCACGCCGAGCGCGTAGATATCGGTGCGCGCGGACACCCCGCTGCCGGCGATCTGCTCGGGCGCCATGTACTTGGGCGAGCCCATGAACAGGCCCTGTTGCGTCAGGTCCTCGCCGCTCTGGGTGTCCTTGACCAGCCCGAAATCGAGCACCTTCACGTGATCGTGCTCGTCCTCGTGGTCGACGAGCAGCACGTTGCCGGGCTTGAGATCGCGGTGCACGACGCCGAGCCCGTGCGCCTCGCGGAGCGACCGGCAGATCTGGCGGGCGATGTGCGCGGCGCGCGCCTCGGGGAACGGCCCTTCCTCGCGGAGCACGCGGTGGAGGGTCTTCCCCTCGATGTACTCCATCGCGATGTAGTAGATATCGTCGTCGCTCTGGCCGTAGTCGAACACGGTGACCGTGTTCGGGTGCGAGAGCTTCGCCGCGGTCGACGCCTCGAGGAAGAAGCGCCGGTGGAACTCGGGATCGTGATCGCCGTCGTACTTGGGGCTCAGCACCTTGAGGGCGCAGATGCGGCCGAGCGGCGCCTGCTCGGCCCTGTACACCTTGCCCATGCCGCCGCGCGCGATGACGCTGACGATCTTGAAGCGACCGTTGATGACACGCCCTAGCAGCGGGTCGGGCGCGGCAGACCTCGATCCCCTCGAGCTGCCGGTTACCTCTGGCTGTCGGCCATCAGGCATGTCGTGCCTCTCCTCGGGCAGCGTGAGGAGGTAAAGATTGGACACACAGCAGCCGCCTCGAAGTCAGTGTGACTGAGGCGACTCTGAGGTGTCAATCTGCAGTGTCACGATACGCGCAAGAAATGCGCGGAGATTGGTGCGCTGCCGTCCGGACGGCCGGTGAGCCGCGGCGCCGCGATGACGAGGCCGCGGCGCCGCGATGACGAGGCCGCGGCGCCGCGATGACGAGGCCGCGGCGCGGCGCGTGAGCGGCGCGGCGTGGCCCGCCCGAGGCGGGTGGCTCAGCGGCGGACGGCGACCGCGAACAGGAACCCGCCGTCCGGCAGGGGGCCGCCGATCCAGAGGCGGTTCGCGTCGTCGGTGAAGAGGGAGAGTTGCGTGCCCGCCGTGGCAAGCTCGACGAGCGGGGCCGGGGAGCCCTCGGCGCGCACGCGGCCGCCGTCGTCGCTGGTCGCGACGGCGACCGGCGCGAGCGCCTCGTAGGTCGCGGGGTCGCTCGGTTGAAAGACGACGACGCCCGGCGCGCCCTGCTCGGGCGCGAGGGCAGCGAGGCTCGTGCCGCTGCCCGGCAGCGAGAAGAGGACGTCGCCTTCCGTAGGCCCGGCGCCTCGCGCGATCGCCTCGGTCGCGAAGCCGCGCGCCTCTTGCGTTCCGTCTGCAGACGGGAGCACGGCGACCACGTTGCCGCGGAGGTCCGCGGCGACGGGGCCGGAGCTGTCGCCCCACGCCGCGACGGCGGCGGGCGCCGCGCAGCTCGCGTCGCCCTCGGGCACGAGCCGCGCGTCCTGCCCCGCCGCGCCGCAGCGGTCGGCCGCATAGAGGCCGTTCGCGCCCGCGGCGGGATCGCCGAGCGGCGACAGCCCGGTGTAGAGCAGGCGCCCCTCGACGGCGGCGGCCGCGAAGAAGCCGTTCACCTCGTAGCGCTCCGCCACCGCGCGCACCGCGCGATCCTCGATCAGGATCACCTCGCCGAGCGTGTCGGGGAACGCGCTGGTCCACGAGAGCGCCGTCCAGCCGAAGAAGGGCAGGTCCACGGCCTGTGCGCCGAGGAAGGCGCCGTCGGGGACGCCGGCGTCGATCGTCGTCGATGCCGCGGCGAGCTCCCCGTCCGCTCCCTCGGGCGGCGTGAGCCGCACGATCTCCGCCGCGCCGCCGGCGTCGCTCCGCGCGAACATCGGCCCGCCGTGCCGTCCCCACGTCACCGAGGCGAAGCCGATCTCCTCGTCGGTCGTGTAGACGGCGACGGCGCACCACGCGGGGTCGACCAGCGAGAAGGGCGCGCCGTGGGATCGCGCGTCCAGGCACCCGACGCTGTCCGCGCCGCCGCCCGACGCCGCGCCGGCGCTCCCGCCCGCGTCGTCGCCGCAGCCCACCGCGAACGCCGCCGCCGCCGCGCAGAGCGCCGCCGCGGCGAGGCGCGCTCTCCTCTGTTCCTGCTGCTCCTGCTCCATCCAGCCGTCCCAGCGCATCGGTCCTCCGAGGATCCGCGGCGCTGCGGTCCGGTGATCGCGTCCGTCCCGGGCTCCGGGCCGGCGGGGGCGCTGCGCCGGATCTCGGCTCCGCCGGCTCGCTGGCCCGGCGCGCCTCGCGGCGCCAGCGCCGGCGCGCGCGGCGGTCCCGCCGGGCTGGCCGAGCCGCGTAAACAAATCGGCGGCCATCGTCAAGAGATCCCGAAGAGATCCCGGCGCCCGGGGCGTCCGGAGGGGCGATCTCGGCACAAACCAGCGGGCTGGCGGCTGCCGCCGCGCTGCGTCCTGTCTGTTCCCTAGAACGACCGTTGCGCTCGACGTTCAGATGGACGACGCTGTGCGCCGCAGCCGGTGTCGGGCACGCTCCGGTTCGCGCTCCTTTCATCCACCGCGGGCCGTGACCAAGACACCCCCTCCTCCCATCACTGCCGGAACGGTCATCAACGATCGTTACGACATCCGTCAGAGCCTCGGTAAGGGCGGCATGGGCGAGGTCTTCCTAGCCTTCGATCGCTCGACGCAGCAGACCGTGGCGCTCAAGGTGGTCCGCGAAGAGTCGCGCATGCCGGGCGACGACGAGGCGCTCCGCCAGGAGCTGCTCCTCGCGCGCTCGGTCGGCCACCCGAACGTCTGCCGCGTGCACGACCTCGCGCCGAGCCCGTGGGGCCCCATCCTCGTGATGGAGCAGATCCCCGGGCAGACGCTCCACACGCACATCCGCAAGCGCAAGGCCCAGGGCGGCTACACGGCGGACGAGTTCCGCAAGATCGCGAGCGAGGTGTGCAACGGGCTCGCGGCCATCCACGCGCAGGGCCTCGTGCACGGCGACCTGAAGCCCGGCAACGTGATGGTCTCCGAGGGCCGCGCGGTGATCCTCGACTTCGGCTTCGCGCAGGAGCGCGCGCGCGCCTCGGCGCGCCGCCCCGGCGCGCCGCCCGACGGCGGCACGCCGAACTACATGTCTCCCGAGCGGCTGCGCAACGGCGGCGCGAGCCCCGAGGACGACGTGTACGCGATGGCCCTGACGCTCTGGGAGATGTGGACCTGCCGCGTCCCCGAGCCCGGCTACAAGCCGCGGCTCAAGACGATGAAGCAGCAGATCATGTTCGACGTCCCCGCGGGCCTGTCGATCGACGAGGTGCGGCAGATCTTCCGCGGCCTCAACGAGGACCCGTCGATGCGGCCGCAGGCGCGGCACATGCGCTTCTTCAACCCGTCGCAGCTCACGACGAGCCCGATCCAGCTGCCGCGCGAGCGCCTCGACCCGGGCCCGCCGCCGGGCGGCGCCTTGAAGCTGAACTTCACCCCCGGCGCGCAGTCGCTGCTCGTGACGTACGCGACGAACGCGCCGGAGATCGTCGGCACGCTGCTCCCGCTGCACGACACGAAGCTCGCGCTCGGCCGGCGCAGCGATCAGAGCCTGTGCGTGCCCGAGGCGACCGTCTCGGGGGCGCACGCGATCTTGAAGTGGCAGACGGGCTCGTGGCTCATCGAGGATCAGGGCAGCACGAACGGCACCTACGCGGACTTCAACTACGAGCGCAAGTCGCAGGTCTCGCTGCTGCACGGCGGCGAGGTGCAGGTCGGCGAGTGCCGGATGAAGCTCGTGACGTTCGGCCCGGACTCGCCGCAGCACCGGCGCGCCAAGCAGTACCTCGCGAAGCGCGACGGCCTCACCGGCCTGCTCGTGCGCGAGCACCTGATGAAGGCGATCGACGAGGATGGCCTGTTCGCCGACTGGGCCGAGGTGCCGATGCAGGTCGCGCGCTACGAGCTGCGCGGGCCGAACCGCCAGGTCAGCGAGCGCCCGACCATCCTGGAGATGCTCGCCCTCCGCAAGGCGGCGCAGCGGGTGATCGATCTGACCGAGATGCTCCTGCTCAGCCTCACGCCCGCCGTGGCGGGGCGGACGGGGCCGCTCAAGTTCGTGGTCTCGATCGTGGGTCCGAGCATCGACGAGGCGCGCCACGTGGTCGAGCAGGTGGTCGCGCAGGTTCAGGGGATGCTCCCCGAGACGCTCGAGCTCGGCGCGACGCTGGTGAAGGGCGAGCCCGGGCGCCCTGCGCGGACGCTCATCGATTGAACCTGAACGCGTCCGATGAACAGCCGGCCTCCGTTCCCGTCCAGCCCGCCGTCTCAGCCCTCGCCGTACCGATACCTCGGCCGCGGCGGCGGCGAGCGCCCCGTGCGGCTCCAGATCATCATCGCGCTCGTCGCGGGGCTCATCGTCGTCGCGGTGCCGCTCTACCTCTGGCGCCGCCCGAAGCCTGAGTCGATCCCGTCCGCGGACGCCGCGACGGCCGACGCCGGCGCTTACGCCTGGGACGCGGGCGCGCTCGCCGACGCCGGCGCCCACGTGGACGAAGGCGTCACGCTCTCGCCGTTCACCACGATCAAGTGCGAGAACCCCGGCCCGGGCACCACGCCGCCCGAGCGCTGCGATCACGTCACCTTCTTCGAGGATGCGCTCGCGCGCGCGATCCGCGACAACGTGCAGTGCGCCCCGTCCGGCAAGACGAGCATCACGGTGAGCTACGTCCTCGAGATGGACTTCCGCCGCAAGCGCACGAACCTCTACGCGGGCAAGTCGACGACGGTGAACCGCGCGAAGACGAAGGAGCTGCTCCGCTGCGTGAAGCGCGCGATGCCGACGCCCGACTGGGGGACGATCCCGCACCAGTACGTGAAGTACAAGATCAACGTCATGGCGACGTACCCTGCCAACGAGTCCTACTGAGGCGAGCGGCGCGTGCGGTGCGCATCGATCGTGCTGATGCGCTGCGCGCCTTCGCTCCTCGGCGCGCTCCTCGCGACCGCGGCGCACGCGCAGCAGAGCGCGCCGGCCGCTGACGCCGCGCCTCGGCAGATCGAGGGCTACTCGAGCTACGAGCGCGCCACGATCGAGCGCACCCTGGCGCGGCTCGGCGCGACGCTCGATCCCGCGCCCGATGGCAAGATCGTCGAGGGGATCGACGTGGTCCCGTTCGAGGTGATCGAGGACCGCGATCCCGCTCCGTCCTTCCTGAACTGGTTCCACGTGCTCTCGCGGCCGTACGTCATCCGGCGCGAGGTGCTGCTCGCGGTCGGGCGCCCCTACGAGCAGGCGCTCGCCGACGAGTCCGCGCGCAACCTGCGCGGCCTGAGCCAGGTGTCGCTCGTCCTCATCTTCGCCGTGCGGGGCAGCGCGCCGGGTCGGGTGCGGGTCGCGGTCGCCACCAAGGACGTCTGGAGCCTGCGCCTCAACTCGAACTACCGCTTCGCCGGGGGGAAGCTCGAGTACCTCTTCCTGCAGCCCGCCGAGACGAACCTGTTCGGCATCCACCACGCCGTCGCGGCGCAGCTCACGCTCGATCCCGGCGCGCTCTCGCTCGGCGTCGCCTACGCGATGCCGCGCATCGGGGGCAGCCACGTGCGGCTGCGGACCGAGCTGAACGCGATCGTCGCGCGGGAGACCGGCGCGCTCGAGGGCTCGAGCGGCACGTTCGTGTACGGGCAGCCGCTCTACGCGACCGAGGCCGAGTGGGCCTGGGACGCCGAGATCTCGTGGCGCGACGAGGTGACGCGCCGCTTCATCGGCACGAAGCTCGCCACCTTCGACGCGAAGGCCACGCCGGACGACGATGGCGTCCCGTACCGCTACCGCAGCGATATCCTGGTGGGCAGCTACGCCGTCACGCGCAGCTTCGGCAGCCGCGGCGGCGCCGGCTCCACCGTGAAGCACGACTTCTCGGTGGGCATCGAGGCGAGCCGCAGGGTCTACCGCCTCGACGCGCCCGCGGGCATCGCGCCGGCCGCGATCGCCGAGTTCGAGGCGAGCCAGATGCCGGTGAGCGACACCCGCGTCGCGCCCACGTTCAAGTACTCCACGTACTCGACCCGCTTCTCGCGCGTGCTCGACTTCAACACGCTCGCGCTGCAGGAGGATTACCGCCTCGGGCACGAGCTCTCGATCCTGATCTACCCGGTCACGACCGCGCTCAACTCCACCCGGAGCTTCCTCGGGGTCTCCGCCGCGGCGGCGTACACCGTCGCGCTCGGCGACGGCCTCGCGCGCGCGGTGGTCAAGACGATCACCGAGTTCGACCGCTCCCAGATCTTCGACGCCTCGATCGAGGCGCGCGCGCGCGTGCACACGCCGAGCTTCGGCCTCGGGCGGCTCGTGTTCGACGTGCGGCTGCTCGACCGCTACCGGAACTACCTCAACCGGAGGTCGCAGCTCGGCGGCGACACCCGCCTGCGCGGGTACCCGACGGCGGCGTTCATCGGCGAGGACGTGCTCTCCGCGAACCTGGAGCTCCGCTCGCGCCCGGTCGAGATCTGGTCGTGCCAGATCGCGGGCGCCGCCTTCTTCGACGCCGGCGACGCGTTCGACGGCTACGGCGAGCTGCGCCTCAAGCAGTCGGCGGGCTTCGGGCTCCGGGCCCTCTTCCCGCAGCTCAACCGCGTCGTCATGCGCGCCGACTGGGGCTTCCCGCTCACGCGCGGCTACCGGGAGCCCGATTCGCTCCCGGGCGACATCCTCGTCACCTTCGGTCAGGCGTTTCCGATGCTCCCTGCGGACGAGTAGGCGCGCCGCGGCCGCGCCGCCCGGCCCCTACCGCGCCGGCGCGCTCCCCGGGGCCGCCGGCGCCGCGCCCGTCACCCGCGCGCGGTGGGCCGCGAACGCCTCCCGGAGCGCGGGCGGCACCGGCTCCCGGTCGAGCGCCGCGAGCGCGTCGGCCGCCGGCCTGCCCGCGAGCAGCGCGTGCCAGGCCCGCTCGAGCGCGCCCCTGAGCCGCGCGGCGTCGTCCTTCTCCGGCTCCTTCGGCCTGCCCTGGCCGCCCGCGTCCGCGCCCGAGCCTCCCGCGCGCGCCGCGTGGAACGACCGCGCCGCGCCGCCGCGGTGCGTGTAGCGACCGCCCTCGAAGCCCGCGACGTCGAGGAGATCCGGCGCGATGGGATCCCCCTCGGTCACCGGGACCCTACCGGCGAGCTCCAGCGTGCCGTCGTGGTCGACGTCGAGCGCGAACCGCGGCGGCGCCGCGAGCTCGACGGCGTACCTGGCCGCGCCGAACGGCTGCACGGCCCAGATCTCCAGCGCGCCCGCCTCGTTCCTGAGCACCACGTCCGGCGCGCCGTCGCGGTTGAGATCGGTCCCGGAGCGGAACGCCCCGAGCTGCTCGGTCGCGTCCGGCTCCGAGCCCGGGGGGAGCGACGGTACCAGCTGGGTCGCCTGGCTGCGGTCCGCGCGCGCGCTGTCGAGGGGCCCTGCGGCCATGACCACGCCGCGCGGGGTCGCCACGCGGACCGCCGAGGTGCGGCGCCCGATCGCGTCGGTCCCGCCGTAGCCGCGCAGCACCACCTCGCCCCCCCGGCGCGGGAGCGCGCCGCGGAGCTCGACCTCGAGCGTCAGCCCGAGCTCGGCGGCCTCCGCGTCGATGGCGCGCAGGTGGGCGTCGAGGTCCGGGGGCGCGACGTACGCGGCGAGGGGCGGCATGCGCGCGGCGCCCCAGGGAGAAACCTGATGATCGCTCGCGCAGGCGGCAACGCAGGCGGCGATCAGAACGCACGCCGTCAGCGAGAGCTTTTCTGTTACCGTTCCCTTCCGCATGCGCCTGCTAGTCGCCGACAAGATGGACCTCTCGGCTCTGGAAGAGCTCAAGGTGCTCGGGATCCAGATCGAGTCCCGGCCGGAGCTCACCAGGGACACCCTGCCGGCGGCCCTGGACGGGGTCGGCATTCTGGTCGTTCGCTCGACGGAGGTCACGGCGAAGGCGATCGAGGCTGGACGGCAGCTCAACCTGATCGTGCGGGCCGGGGTCGGCGTGGGGACGATCGACGTGGCGGCGGCGAGCGCGCGCGGCATCTACGTGGCGAACTGTCCCGGCAAGAACGCGACCGCCGTCGCGGAGCTGACGATGGCGTTCATCCTCGCGCTCGATCGCCGCCTCGTCGACGCGACGTCCGAGCTCCGGGCCGGCCGCTGGGAGAAGACGAAGTACTCGGCGGCCCGCGGCCTGTTCGGCCGGCGGATCGGGATCGCGGGGCTCGGCGCGATCGGCCGCGAGGTGCTGCTGCGCGCCCGCGCCTTCGGCCTCGAGCCGCACGCCTGGTCGCGCTCGCTGACGCCGGGCCGCGCCGCCAAGCTCGACGTCAGCTACGCCCGGACCCTTGAGGAGCTGGCCGCCCGCTCGGACATCTTCACGATCCACCTGACGGCCACCCCGCAGACGCGCGGCATCGTCGGCCGGAGCGTGCTCGAGGCGCTCCCCGACGGCGCCATCGTCGTGAACGCCGCGCGCCCCGAGGTCCTCGACTACGCCGCGCTGGAGGAGCTCATCCCGCGCAAGGGGCTGCGGGTCGGCCTCGACGTCTTCGCCAGCGAGCCCGACAAGGGCTCGGCGCCGTTCGAGTCGCACCTCCTCGGGCGGGGGCTCGTCTACGCGACCCCGCACATCGGCGCGCAGACCGAGCAGGCCCAGCGCGCGGTCGCCCTCGAGACGGCCCGGATCATCCGCGCCTTCTTGACGGAGGCGGACCTGCCCAACGTGGTCAACATCTGCGCGACCTCGCCCGCTCGCTACGCGGTCGTCGTCCGGATGCTGGACAAGGTCGGCGTGCTCGCGAACACGCTCAGCGTCATGAAACGCCACGGGATCAACATCGAGGAGATCTCGAATACGGTCTTCGAGGGGGCCACTGCCACGTGCACGAAGATGCGGGTCACCGGCCGGCCGAGCGAAGCCTGCCTGAAGGAGATCGCGGCGTTCGAGGAGGTCCTGCACGTGGATATCGTCGCGCTGCCGAATCTGGCGTAAGGCGGCCCGCCTCCCGGCGGTGACGCGGCGCGGCCCGGACGCGGGCGACGCGGGGAAAAACCGGCGGGGAGATCCCCGGCCATGCAGGAGCGGTTTGCCCGTATCCCCCCTTGCATGAAGGCCCGCATTCGACTAGGTTGTCCGCCGACAACTAGGCGGATCCGCGAGCCGGATTCCCAGTTCGGGAATCGGCTCTTTTTTTTTGGCGCAGGGGCGCCGGGCACCGTCGCTCGGGGTTCATGGCGCCGGAAGGTCCCGGATCCGCCGAGGGTGACGTCTCTCACATGCCGCAACCGATGGAGCCTACGACCAGAGCCGCGTTCGATCTCGGCCGCGTTCGCGACGCGGTCGCGCCGGTGCTCGCCTCGCACGGGGTCACGCTCGTCGACCTGGAGTGGACGACCGAGCGGGCGGGCTGGACGCTGCGAGTCACGATCGAGCGCGAGGGGGCGGCCGACGTGGGCGGCGGCGTCACGCTGGACGACTGCGCGGACGTGTCGCGCGACGTCTCGTCGGTCCTCGACGTCGAGGATCTCATCCCCAACCATTACAACCTCGAGGTCAGCTCTCCTGGCCTCGACCGGCGGCTGCGGACCCCTGCCGAGTTCGCCCGTTTCCTCGGCAAGGCGGCCAAGGTGAAGCTGTCGCGGCCCGCGCCGGACGGCCAGCGGCTGCTCCGGGGCGAGCTCCTTCAGGCTCCTGAGGGGCAGGTCGCGGTCCTGGTCGACGGCAAGCGGATCGAGGTGCCGGTTTCGGATGTCGTGGAGGCGCGCCTCGTCTTCGAGCTCACGACGCAGCCCAAGCCCAAGAAGGGGCAGCGGCACGGCAAGGAGACCGCTAAGGAGTCGGGGCAGGCCAAGCGGTCCGCGGGGGCGGCTCCGGGACCGTCCTCCGGGCGGAGCGAGCGCGGCTCCGAGAAGCGCAAGTAGAGAGAAGAAAGATCAGGAGACAGGGACGTCATGGCAACGATGGCAGCGATGCCGACCTCGGAGACGAGCCTCGGCAGCATCCTCGATCAGGTCGCGAAGGAGAAGGGGATCGACAAGAAGATCCTTGTCGAGACGATCGAGGCCGCGATCTTGAAGGCCGCGCAGAGCGTCTTCGGCCCGACCCGCGAGCTCGAGGCGCGCTTCAACGAGGACACCGGGCAGATCGATCTCTTCCAGTACATGACCGTGGTCGAGGCCGTGACGGAGCCGGAGCGCGAGATCTCCATCACCGACGTGAACAAGCTCAAGCTGGACGCGACCCTGGGCGAGGAGCTCGGCTTCCAGGTCTTCTGGCGCCCTGAGGACGCGGAGAAGGCGCGCGATCAGGACAAGGAGTACGGCGACATCCTGAAGCTCAAGCACGGCCGCACGACCTTCGGGCGCATCGCCGCGCAGACGGCGAAGCAGGTCCTGCTCCAGCGCGTGCGCGACGCCGAGCGCGATCTCATCTTCAACGAGTACAAGGATCGCAAGGGAGAGCTCATCCGCGGCATCGTGCGGCGGTTCGAGAAGGGCAACAACATCATCGTCGACATCGGCCGCACCGAGGGGGTGCTCACGTTCCGCGAGCAGACGCCGCGCGAGACGTACCGGCCGGGGGACCGCATCGTCGCGTACGTGAAGGACATCGATCGCGAGGCGCGCGGGCCGCAGGTCATCCTCTCCCGCTCCGACCCCCGGCTCGTCGAGAAGCTCTTCGAGGCCGAGGTCCCCGAGATCTACGAGGGCATCGTGCGGATCGTGTCGGTCGCCCGCGAGCCGGGCGCCCGCTCCAAGATCGCGGTGACGAGCCGCGACGCGGACGTCGACCCGGTGGGCGCGTGCGTGGGCATGAAGGGCTCGCGCGTGCAGGCCGTGGTCCAGGAGCTCCGCGGCGAGAAGATCGACATCGTGCCGTTCGACCGGGATCCGGCGCGCTACGTCATCGCCGCGATCCAGCCGGCCGAGGTGCACAAGGTCATCGTCGACGAGGCCGACGGGCGCATGGAGCTCGTGGTCCCGGACGAGAAGCTGTCGCTCGCGATCGGGCGCAAGGGCCAGAACGTGCGGCTCGCCGCGCAGCTGACCAACTGGAAGCTCGACATCATCAGCGAGACGAAGTTCAAGCAGATGGAGGAGGAGGCGATCTCCGCCCTCCAGCAGATCGACGGCGTGACCGAGCAGATCGCCAAGTCCATGTACCGCCTCGGCTTCCGGGCGCTGGAGGAGGTGAGCGAGGCGTCGGTCGAGGAGCTCGCCGCGATCCCGGGCCTCGGCGGCGCCGAGGCCGCCGAGCGCATCAAGTCGCAGGCGGACACGACGATGGAGCGGCTGCGGCAGGAGCGCATCCGCTCCGCGAGCTCGCGCACCGAGCCGCTCACCGACCGCGAGCGGCTGATGTTCATCCGCGGCGTCGGCGAGCGGACGGTGGTGCTGCTGGAGGAGGCCGGGTACCGCAGCGTGGAGGACGTGCTGCGGGAGGACGAGGATCGGCTGGCGATCCGCACCGGCCTCGGCATCAAGAAGGCCCGCGCCATCAAGCAGGGCGCGCGGGACTTCGTCGAGAGCGAGCAGAAGGTGCTCGATGCAGCGCGGGCGGACATCCGTCGCGCGGCGGAGGCGAGGCACGCGTAAGGAGTGGGGCAGCGCAGAGGGCCAAGGATGGAATCGACGGTGAGCAGACAGAGCGACGCGGGTGAGCGCGAGCCCTTCGAGAAGGGGCGGGTGCGCACGTGCGTCGGCTGCGGGGAGCGCGTCGGCGTCGAGGACGCCCGTGGCGCCCGTCCGCTCGTCCGGCTCATCCTCGGCCCCGGCGGCGTGATCGCGGTCGATCCGGGCGACGGCGGGTTCGGGCGGGGCGCGCACGTGCATCCGCAGCGGGACTGCCTGGCGGCCGCGGTCGCCCGGGGCCTCGCCCGTGCGGCGAAGGGGCGGGTCCACGCGATCGTCGGGGCCGCCGGCCCGGGCGGCACGGGCGAGGAGCGCGCCGGCGAGCCGGCCGCCCCCGGGCCGGAGCCGCTCACGACCATCTCGCTGGCGCGGGCGATCCGGGAGGCGACGGAGCGACGGCTCCAGGGGCTCATCCGCGCGGCCGTCCGCTCCCAGGGCGTGGCGGTCGGCGCCGACGCGGTCGTCGGGTCGTGCCAGCGGGGCGAGGCCGCGCTCGTGCTGGTCGCGTGCGACGCGGCGGCGGGCGCGGATCTGCCGGAGGTGCGGCGGGCGATCGCCGAGGGGCGCGCCGTCGCATGGGGCAGCAAGCAGGTGCTCGGCTCCCTGGCGGGCGGCCCGCGCGAGCGCGGCGTGGCGGTGATGGCGATCTCCTCGCCCTCGATCGCCGCCGCCGTCGCGCACGCAGCGCACGTCGTGGACACCTGCGCCCGCATCGAGCGCGGCGAGGGGGCCGCGGAGGGCGGGCGCGGCGGCTCCGGTCGGAAGGGGCGGCCCTCGCGCAACGCGGCTGCCCGATCCGAGGAGGGCGGGAGCCCCGAGCCGCAGAAGGCTGCGCCCGGCCCTGCCGGCCCGCCGCCCCGCCGTGGGCCGGGGAGGGCGGGGGTGGACGTCGAGCACCCCAGGCCTTCCGCTCGGCCGGCGTCCGAGGGGGGCGGGGGACAACCTGGCAGCCCGACGGGCGAGCTTGCTGGCCGCGAGGCGCGGTTGGCGTCAGAGAGTGGGTCCGGTCGGCTTCTTGCTACTGCGCCGGGGACCGGGGAAGGCGGCGCGGTCGGGGGCAGGGCGGCGATGTCCGGTTCTACCGGACGCGCCTCGACGGTGGACAGAGTGGCCGCAAATCGTCGCCCGCGCGGATGGGTGAGGCGGATTGGTTAACGTGGAGCGAGGTGCATGAGCAAAGTCCGGGTCTACGAGGTCGCCAAGCAGTTGAACATGGACCAGAAGACGCTGGTCGCGCTCTTCCAGTCCATGGGTATAGGCGACGTGCGCAACCACATGAGCGCCGTCGAGTCCGACGTCGTCGAGCGGGTTAAGCGGCACCTCGAGCGGCAGAAGTCGCCTGAGGTGGTGGAGGAGCGGATCCGTCCGACCGTCGTGAAGCGCCGCGCCCGGCCCGGGGCTGAGCCCGAGCCGGCCGAGGCGCCCGTGCGCGCCGCTCCGGAGCCGGCGCCCTCTCGGCCTGTGGCGGCGTCCGCTCCGGCTTCGCCGCCGCCCGAGCGCGCTGCCCAGGAAGAAGCGCCGGTCCATCGCCCCGCTCCGCCGCCCGCCGCTCCCGTCGCAGCGCCCCCGGCGCCGGCTCCCGAGCCGGTGGTCGCCGCGGCCCCGCGCGAGCCTGCGCCCGCGCCCAGCGCGCCTGCTCCGGAAGCGCCGCCCGTTGCGGCTGCGCCCCCCGCGCCGGCAGCGCCGCCGCCCCCGGCGGCTCCCGCTCCCGCAGCACCCGCGCCTGCCGCGGCGTCCGCGCCCGCGCCCGCGGAGGAGACGAAGGTGACCTCGCCCGAGCCGAAGCCCGCTCCGCCCGCCGCCGCAGCGGCGCCCGCCGCAACGGCGCCCGCCGCCGCCCCGCCCGCGCCCACCGCGGCGCCCGCGCCCGCCGCGGCTGCTCCCGCGGCGCCTGCGCCGGCTCCGGCGCAAGCGGTCGCTCCCGCGGCGCCCGCCGCGCCGGCCCCGGCGCAGGCGGCTGCGCCCGCGCCGGCCCCGGCGAAGCCCGCGGCTGCCGCAGCGCCCGCTCCGGCCCGGCCGCAGGCTGCGCCCTCGACGCCGGCGCCCGCTCCGGCGCAGGGGGCCTCTCGGCCGACGCAGCCGCCCCCCGCGGGGCAGCGGCCGGGGGCTCCGGCGCAACCGGCGGCGTCCGCGGCCCGCCCCGGCGCGCGGCCGACGCAGCCGCCGGCGCCCGCGACCGCGGCCAAGCCGGAGGAGGCGGCGCCCGCGAACCAGGCGCCGCGCCGCCCGTCGTCGCCGCCGAAGACCGGCATCGAGGTGTGGCAGGGGCGCCCCGGCGTCACGATGCCCGCCGCCCGCACCGGCACGCCGCCGGCGCGGCGCACGACCTACGATCCGCGCGCCAACGCCCAGCAGGCGCGCCCCGGCGGCCCCAGCTTCGGTCCGGGCGGCCGGTCCATGCCCGGCGGCCGGAACGCTCGCCCGGGGACCTTCGGGCGGCAGCGCCCGGGCGGCGCCCTGCCGCGCAAGCCGGTCCAGGTCTCCACGCAGGAGATGGCCTCGCACAAGAAGGTCATCAAGATCGAGGAGCAGGTCACCCTCCAGCAGCTCGCCGCGAAGATGAGCCTGAAGGCCACCGACGTGCTCATGCGGCTCCTGTCGATGGGCATGACGGGCGTGAACATCAACAGCACGCTCGACGCCGACACGGCGAAGATCCTCGCGAGCGAGTTCGGCTGGAGCGTCGAGGACGTGGCCGTCAGCGAGCAGGACACGCTGACCGCGGCGATGCAGGCCGGGGTCGACGCCGACGAGGACGTCGAGATCCGTCCGCCCATCGTCACCGTCATGGGCCACGTCGACCACGGCAAGACGTCGCTGCTCGACCGGATCCGGAAGGCCACCGTCGCCGAGGGCGAGGCGGGCGGGATCACCCAGCACATCGGCGCTTACCGCGTCGAGACGCAGCGGGGCACGATCGCCTTCCTCGACACGCCGGGCCACGAGGCGTTCACGGCGATGCGCGCCCGCGGCGCGTCGCTGACCGACATCGTGATCCTGGTGGTCGCCGCCGACGACGGCGTGATGCCCCAGACCAAGGAGGCGATCTCGCACGCCCAGGCCGCGAAGGTGCCGATCATCGTCGCGGTCAACAAGATCGACAAGCCGGGCGCCGACGCGGACAAGATCAAGCGCGACCTCGCGGCGCTCGGGCTGCAGCCCGAGGAGTGGGGCGGCGAGACGATGTTCTGCAGCGTGTCGGCGAAGATGGGGCAGGGCATCGACCAGCTCCTCGAGTCGGTCCTGCTCCTCGCCGAGGTCCAGGACCTCCGCGCCAACCCGAAGAAGCGCGCCAGCGGCACCGTCATCGAGGCGCTGCTCGATCGCGGCCGCGGCCCGGTCGCGCGCGTCATGGTCCAGGACGGCACGCTCCGCACGGGCGACATCCTCCTGGCCGGCGCCGCGTGGGGCAAGGTCCGGGCGATGACCGACGAGCTCGGGCGCTCCGTCGCCGAGGCCGGCCCCGCGACGCCCGTCGAGGTCCTCGGCCTCAACGAGGTGCCGAGCGCGGGCGATCCCGTCCACGCCGTCAAGGACGGGAAGACCGCGGAGGAGATCGCCGAGACCCGCCGCAAGAAGGCGTCGAAGACGCTGATCCCGCAGGACTCGCGCGTCTCGCTCGAGTCGATCACGAAGAACCTGCAGGAGGCCGATCAGCTCGAGCTCAAGCTGATCATCAAGGGCGACGTGCAGGGCTCGGTCGAGGCGATCACCCACGCGCTGGCGAAGCTCTCGACCGAGAAGGTGAAGGTCACCATCGTGAACGGCGCCGTCGGCGGCATCACGGAGGGCGACGTCAACCTGGCGGTCGCGTCGAAGGCGATCATCGTCGGCTTCAACGTCCGGCCTGCCGGCAAGGCGGGCGCGCTGGCCGAGAACGAGGGCGTCGAGATCCGGCTCTACAACATCATCTACAACGCCGTCGACGACATCCGGAGCGCGATGGAGGGTCTCCTCCCCGCGACGAAGGTGGAGAAGGTCCTCGGCCGCGCCGAGGTCCGCCAGGTCTTCAAGATCACGAAGGCGGGCACGGTCGCCGGCTCGATGGTGATCAGCGGCTCGGTGAAGCGCAGCGGCGAGGCGCGCCTGATCCGGGACAACGTCGTCATCTGGACGGGGCGCCTCTCGGGGCTGCGCCGCTTCAAGGACGACGTGAAAGAGGTGGTCGAGGGGTTCGAGTGCGGTATCTCGCTCGACGGCTACTCGGACATCAAGGAGAAGGACATCGTCGAGAGCTTCGAGATCGAAGAGGTCAAGACGAAGCTCTGAGCCCGTAGATGTTCGTCGGCGTCCTCCGTCTCCGCCTCGATATCGTCGGGGCCCGCTCCCTCAAGGACAAGCGCAGCGTGGTGCGCTCCTTGAAGGAGCGGGCGCAGAGCCGGATGCGCGTGTCGATCGCGGAGGTCGGCGTGCTCGACGATCCGCGGCGGGCGACGCTCGGCGTCGCGGTCGTCTCGAACTCGGCGGCCATGTGCGACCGGGTCCTCGCGGACGTGGCCGCGATGGCCGGGTCGCTGCCCCACGCCGTCCTCACCGACCGGGCGACCGAGATCGTGCCGTTCGGCGAGGGGGGAGCGGGGGTGCAGGGCGGCATCGAGCAGGCGCTCGGCCGCGAGGATGAGGATCTGGGAGCGGCCTCGGACAGGTTCGAGGACGCAGAGGACGACGAATGAGCGGCACGGTGAAGCGGGCGACGCGGGTCGCCGAACGGCTCCGCGAGGACCTGTCCAACCTGCTCCGGGAGCTGCGCGATCCGCGGATCGTCGGGGTGCTCGTGTCGCGCGTGGAGATCACCGACGACCTGCAGAGCGCGAAGGTCCACGTGCGCCACGAGTTCGGGGCGGAGGACGCGGCGTCGCGCCGCGCCCTGCTCAAGGGGCTGGACGCGGCGTCCGGCCGGCTGCGCAGGGACGTCGCCCGCACCATGGGCCTGCGCGTGGTGCCGACGCTGCGGTTCTTCTACGACGAGGGCCCCGACGCCGAGCGGCGGATCGAGGAGCTGCTCCGGGAGATCAAGGACGACGCGGGCGACGGCCGCTCGTAGCGCCGGGGCGCGGCGCGCGCCCGGGCAGCGCTGCGCGCGGCTCGGACGGCCCTGCGCGCGGCTCGAGCGCGATCACCGCGAGATGAGCCGCTCGATCGCCTGCGCGGGCTCGAGGTCGAAGCGCCACGGCCCCATCTTCGTCGGGGCGTCGAGCGCCGTCTTCAGCGCGCGGAGGAACTCGCGCCGCGGCCACTCGACGGCGCCGAAGCGATCGAGGTGCTCCGTGTACACCTGGCAGTCCACCAGGGCGAAGTCCCAGGCGACGAGGTTCCCGAGCAGCGTGGCGAACGCGACCTTGGAGGCGTCGGGCGCGCGCGCGAACATCGACTCGCCGAAGAACATCCGCCCCAGCGACACGCCGTAGAGCCCGCCGACGAGCTCGCCGTTCGACCAGGCCTCGATGCTGTGCGCCACCCCGGCGGCGTGCAGCGCCGTGTAGCCGTCGACGAGCTCCTCGGTGATCCACGTGCCGCTCTGTCCTGGCCGCGGCGTCGCGCTGCAGGCCCGCATGACGTCCGCGAACGCGGTGTCGGTCCGCACCTCGATCCCGCCCCGGCGCACCCGCTTGCGCAGCGAGTGCGGGATGTGCGCCTCGCGCGGCGGCAGGACGAAGCGCGGATCCGGGGAGAACCAGAGCAGCGGCAGCCCGTCGTGGGGCCACGGGAAGATGCCCCGGCGATAGCCGGCCAGGAGCCGCTCCGGCGAGGCCTCGCCGCCCACGGCCACGATCCCCTCCGGGGTCGCGCGCTCGGGCGGAGGGAAGTCGAGCTTGCTCGTGAGCACCGGGACGCGCATCGCTGTCGGATCGAATCCTCCCACCGGAGCACGCGGTTGCAAAGAGGCGCCCTGCGTCCGCGCGCCGCGCGCTCAGGACGCGCACACATAGTCGGAGCCCTCGACGAAGCCGCGCGCGGCGAGGTGCTCGCGGATGAGCGCGCGCGCCCCCCGCGCCCCCACGGCGACGATGAGGGTCTGCGCGCCCCGCGAGAGCCCCGACGGATCGACGATCGGCGCCCCCTGCGCGATCCGGCCGATCTTGCGCGGATCGATGTCGACGAACCGCTCCGGCCTCACGCCGTTCCGGGCGAGCGCCCTCGCCAGCCGCCTGCCCGTCTTGCCCGCGCCCCACACCGCCACGGGGCGCGCCGAGCCCAGCTTCCTCGCGAGGTAGTGCGCCTTGGCCTCGAGGAACCGCGCGATCGCGTACCGCGGATCCGCGAACGTCGCGCGGCCCTCGCGGTGCCGCCAGCGCAGGCCGAGCTCCGGGAGCTTCGCCATCCGCGCGCCGGCGGCGTCGAGGCGCAGCCACAGGTCGTAGTCCTCCGCCCAGGGGGCCTCCCGGAACCCGCCGACCTGCTCCAGCGCGCTCCGCCGCAGCATCACCGACGGGTGGCACAGCGGGGACTCCACGAACATCTCCCGCGCGTGATCCTCGGGGGTGAGGATCGAGTTCAGCCAGTCGACGTAGCGGAGCATGCCCTCGCCGATCGGCCCGGCCGCGAACGCCTCCACGCGGGCCCCGACGACGGCGAGCCGCGGATCTCGCCGGAGCGCCTCGGCCTGGCGCGCGAGGCGCCCGCCGACCGAGATGTCGTCGCCGTCCATGCGCGCGAGCAGCTCGCCGCGCGCCGCCTCGGCCGCGTGCGCTAGCGCCCGCGCGATGCCCACGCCGCCGGTCGCGACCGGGACGACGCGGCGGTCGCGCCGCGCGATGCGCGCGACCGTGGCCGGGCCGGCGTCGGTCGAGCCGTCGTCCACGGCGATCACCTCGAGGTCGACCTCGCGCTCGGCGAGCACGCTCTCCAGCGCCTCCTCGATGGTCGCCTCCGCCTGCCGGTACGGGAGCAAGACGGAGACGAGCGGCGCCACGCCGAGACCATGGCGGCGCGCCGGCGCAGCGTCCACAGGAAGGGCGCGCCCCGCCGGCGCGACGTCCACAGGAAGGGCGCGCGCCGCCGGCGCGGCCCGGTCAGAGGTCGCGGGCCAGCCGGATGCCGCTCATCTGCCACCGCGCGTCCGGCGGGAAGAAGTTCCGGTACGTCGCGCGGAGGTGCGTCGCCGGGGTCGCGCACGAGCCGCCGCGGAGCACGAGCTGGCTGCTCATGAACTTGCCGTTGTACTCGCCGAGCGCCCCCGGCCACGGGCGAAACCCGGGGTAGGGCGCGTACGCGCTCGACGTCCATTCCCACACGTCGCCGAAGAGCTGCCGCGGGGCCCCCGGCCGCGCCGGCGCGCCCGCGGGCTCCGGGTGATAGCGCCCGCTCTCGGCGAAATTCCCCTGGAGCGCCGCCTCGCCCGGCGCGGCGCCGCCGGCGACCTCCCCCGCGGCGGCGAGCGCGCCCTGCGCGGCGGTCTCCCACTCAGCCTCGGTCGGGAGCCGCGCGCCGGCCCAGCGGGCGTAGGCGTCGGCCTCGTAGTGGCTCACGTGGCAGACGGGCTCGTCGGCGTCGATCTCGCGGAGCCCGTGCAGCGTGAACAGCTGGAGCCCCCCGTCGCGCTGCTCCCAGTAGAGCGGCGCCTCCCACCGGTTCGCCACGACCGCATCCCAGCCGCCCGACAGCCAGAGCTCCGGCCGCGCGTACCCGCCGTCCCGCATGAACTCGAGGTACTCGCCGCACGTCACCGGCCGGTCCGCGAGCGCGAACGCGCCGACGAACACGCGGTGCCGCGGCGCCTCGTTGTCGAACGCGAACCCGCCCTCGCCGTGGCCGATCCAGCGCACGCCCTCGGCGTGCTCGACGAAGCGGAGCTCCCCGGCGGCGCCGCCGCGCCGCCCCGGCGGCGCGCCGCCGAAGATCGCGGGGCGCAGCGGGTTCTGCGCCATCGCGTGCTTCAGATCGGTCAGGATGAGCTCCTGGTGCTGCTGCTCGTGGTGCAGCCCCACCTCGATCGTGAAGGCGAGATCGAGGTGCCGGCCCGCGGCGATCTCGTCGAGCAGCGCGCGCATGCGCTCGTCCACGTGGCGCCGGTAGCGGTAGGTCTCCTCGACGGTCGGGCGCGACAGGACCCCGCGCCGCGGCCGGCCGTGCCGCTCGCCCACGCTCACGTAGTACGAGTTGAAGAGGTACCCGAATTGCGGGTGGAAGGGCGCGTACCCGGCGCGCTGGCCGAGCACGAACGCCTCGAAGAACCACGCCGTGTGCGCGAGGTGCCACTTCACCGGGCTCGCGTCCGGCATCGACTGGACGACGTAGTCCTCGGCGCAGAGCGGCGCGCAGAGCGACTCCGTGAACGCCCGGACCGCGTCGTACCGCGCCCTCAGCCCGCCCGCGACGCGCTCTGCCTGTTCCATCGCGTTCACTTCGGATCCCTTCGTCATCGGCGAGCGATGTCGCTGCGGCGGGAGCGGGCGCCTAGCGCTTCTTGAAGTCGCCGAGGTGCGTGATGTACCAGCGGCCCTGCCACGAGATGATCGTGTGGACGTCGACGCTCGCCGGCTTGCCGTCGAGCTCGACCTTCAGCTTGCCGTGGAAGGAGCGGTAATACCCGATCTTGTTGACCTCGTCGCCGGGCGGCACCCACTTCGGCCTGGAGCCGACCTCGAAGCCGACGAACCGCGCGCCCTCCCAGCTCTTGCGCTTCCGGTGCATCGCCTTCACGTCGTTCGCGTAGGCGGCGTGCAGGTTGTCCCAGTACTTGCCGGGGTCCTTCACGTCCTTGAGCGGGATGAACGGCTCCTTGGGGAACCAGAACGGGTCGGCCAGCGCCGGCTCGTTCTTCACGATGGCGTCGAACAGCGCCCTGGCCCGCGCCGTGAGCTCCTCGCTCTCGAGCGGCGGCAGGATCTTGTTCGTCGCGATCGCGGTCGCATCGGCGCTGGCGGCCGGCGGCGCTCCCGGCGGGGGCGCCCCGTCCGTCGCCGCCGCCTCGTCGGCCGCGCGCGCGCCCCCGTCCAGCGGCGGCGCCGGCGCGCTCGCGTCCTCCGGCTGCGGCGCCGGCGCCGCGCCGGAGGACGCAAGCGCGCTGGCGGCCGCCGTCGCCGACGCCGGCGGGGCGGCGGCGGCCGACGAGGGCCGCGCGCTCTCGGCGGGCCGGGCGTCCGGCGCCGGGGTGGGCGCCGCGCACCCCGCGATCACGGCGAGCGCGCCCGCGATGACCTGCTTCATCATGCGCGTGCCCTATCGCAGCGCCCCGGCGCCGACAAGCGACGCCGAGGCGCGGCCGCGCGTCGGATCCGCCCGGCGGCGGGCCCGGCTCACTTCTCGACGATGATGAACTGCACGCGCCGGTTCTTCGCCTTGTTCGCGGGCGTGACGTTCGGCGCGACCGGGCGGTCCTGCCCGTAGCCCTTCGCGAGGAGGCGCGAGCCGTCCACGCCGGCCCGGATCAGCCAGGCGCGCACCGAGTTCGCGCGGGCCTCGCTGAGGGTCTGGTTGTGCTCGCGCCCGCCCGTGTTGTCGGTGTGCCCCTGGATCTCGACCTTGCGGATGTTCGGGTTCCGCTGGAGCACGTCCGCGATCTCCTCCATCAGCGCGTTCGAGTCGCCCAGGATCTTCGCCGAGTCGGTCTCGAAGTGGATCTGCCGCGAGATCTTGATCTCGTTGCCCTGCACCTTCACGAGCGAGACCTTCGGCCGCTTGTTCACCGTGAGCGCGGCGCGCGTGTCCTCGCTCGTGCGGACGTCGGCCTGGTTGACGTGGTTCATGTAGCCCTGCGCCTCGACCTTGAGCGTCACCGCGCCGGCCGGCAGATCCGGGAAGCGGAAGGCGCCGCTCGCGTCGCTCGTCGCCGTCTGCTCGCGGCCCGCCGCGTCGGTCAGCCGGATCGTCGCGCCGGCGACCGCGTCCCCGCTCTCCGCGTCCTTCACCGTCCCGACGATGTTGCCCGTCTTGGGCAGCGCCTCGAGCGAGCAGTCGACGTCCACGAACGTCGGCCCCTGCAGCGGCGCCGCGCCCGGTCCGGCGCCGGGCAACCCCGGCTGCGGACCGAAGGGATCGGGCTGCCCGGGCTGCGGGCCGAACGGCCCCGGCTGCGGGCCGAACGGCCCCGGCTGCGGGCCGAAGGCACCCGGCTGTCCGGGTTGCGGACCGAACGCGCCGGGCTGCCCGGGCTGCGGGCCGAAGGGCTGCCCGGGTTGCGGACCGAAGGCGCCCGGCTGCCCCGGCTGCGGGCCGAACGATCCGGGCTGCCCCGGCTGCGGGCCGAACGGCCCGGGCTGCGGACCGAAGGGCCCCGGCTGCGGGCCGAACGGCCCGGGCTGCCCAGGCGCCGCCCCGCCGGCGAGGATCGTCGCCTGGCACGTGCCCGGCTTGTAGCCGTTCGCCCGGACGTTGAACGTGTACGTCCCCGGCTCGAGGTGCCGCGTGAGGAAGCGGCCGTCCGGCCCGGTCGCGTACGGCGGCTGGGGCACGCCCTCGATCGTCACGATCGCGTCCGCCACCGCCGCGTCGGGCCTGTTCTGCTCGTGCACGAAGCCGCGCGCGAAGGTCTGCGGCGCGGGCACGAGCTGCGGCGGCTCCTTGACGATCTGCGGCGCAGGGGCCGGCGGCGGCTCCTTCTGCTTCGTGTCGTAGGCGTAGCCGATCCCGAGGTACAGCGTCCACGGCGCCTGCGGCGCGACCTCCTCGATGAACACGGAGGTCGCCGACAGGCCGAGGTCGAACGCCGCGTGCCCGGAGAGCCCGCGGAACGCCTTCTGGAACGGCGTCACCCGCACGCCGAGCGACAGCCGCGACGGCGCCGCGGCGTAGCCCGGTCCGCCCTGGCTCTGCGGGTCCGGGGACGCGAAATCGTCGAGCCCGAGGCAGACGTCGCCGCGCGACACGCGGCTCGTGTGGCACTCGTAGCCCTGTCGGTTCACCGGGATGTCGAGCGAGTACTCGAGGTACGGCTGCACCTTCGGCAGCGGCACCTCGACGCCGAGGTGGGTCTGGAAGAAGTCGACCCGGTTGATGCCGAGCCCGAACCGCTCGATGCGCGAGATCGGCTGCCGATCGCGCCCGTCGGTGAACGCCTTGGCCCGCTCCTTCTCGACCTCCTCCACGAGCTTGCCGGAGTTGTCGAGCTTGTAGCCGAGGTTCAGGTTGACCCGCAGCGGGAACCCCTTGCCCTGCGGCTTGCGCAGATCGAGCGTCGCGAGCCCGCGGAACACCGCGCTCGTGCCGCCGCCGGCGAGGCCCACGTCGCCCGTGCCGTTGAGCAGGAGCAGCTGCGCCTCGCCGCCGAAGGTGAGCGGCTTGCCGATCTTCGTGGGCGTGAACGCCTTCACGCCGAACGTCGTGTCGCCGAGCACCTGCAACAGCCGCGGGCGGCCCTGATCGTTCGCGTTCGCGAACGTGCGGATCGACGCGTAGCCCTCGAGGAAGGGCAGGGGGGTCGCGTTCAGCGCGAAGAACGCCCCCACGTGGCTCGCCGAGTCCTCCCGCGCGTCGGGGCCGCAGGTGATCGGGTGGCCGGCGAGCGTCGACTCGGCCGGATCGCAGAGGAAGCCGCTCGTCGAGAACCAGTCGAGCAGGAACGACACCCGGAAGGTGCCCGGCGCACCCGAGCCCGCGTACGACGTCCTGAGGAGGCCGGTCGACCCCCACAGGTTCGGCTGCGCGGTGAGCGAGAGCGCGCGCTCCTCCTCGTCCCACGCGGTGGAGCGCGGCGCCGTCGCGCTCGCCTGGGCGCCCTGCTCGCCGACGGACGCCTGCGCGCCGAAGGAGAAGCTCGCGTCCGGCGGCGGCTGCCCCGGCTGCCCGAACTGCGGCGGCGCGTCGCCCGGGAAGCCCGGCTGCGGGCCGAAGCCCGGCTGCGGCTGAGGGCCGAACTGGGTCGGCGGCGCGTCGCCCGGGAAGCCCGGCTGCGGGCCGAAGCCCGGCTGCGGCTGGGGGCCGAACTGGGTCGGCGGCGCGTCGCCCGGAAAGCCCGGCTGCGGGCCGAAGGGGCCGGGCTGCGCGGGAGGAGGCGGAAGCGGCTGCGGTCCGAAGGGCGGCTGCGGCTGCTGCGCCTCGGCAGCGCCCGCGAGCGTGAGCGAGCCGACGAGCGGCAGCGCCGTGAGCGCAGCGCGCCGGGGCCTATCGCCGAACACCTTCCGAAGCGTATGCATCGAGCCTCATCCGCGAGATCGAACAAGGAAACGCCCGCCAATCGGGACGGTGGGGACCTCGCGCGCGGCCCGTTGTACCATCCCGGGCGGCCCACGAAACAGCGGTTTTCGTCGATGGCAGATCCCCGACGAGCCGCGTCGCGCGGCTCGATAAGTGCGGCCTCACCGCGGCGAGGCGCGATCGTCGGGCCTCCGTCGCGCCTCGTCGCGCCTCGTCCTGATGGCGCGCGCCGGCGCCCGGCGACCCGGTCGCAAACGTGCTCGGCCGCGGCGCCCCGCGGCCCCGGCGCTGCTCGGTCGGGGCCGCGCAGCCGCCCAATCCCGCGGGCGCGCATGCTAGGAAAGCGATCAACATGGCATCCCGGGGGCGCATCCTGATCGTCGACGACGAGGCCAACGCGCGCGCGGCGCTCTCCGAAATCCTCCGCGAGGAGGGGTACACCACCGAGACCGCGGCCGACGGCTTCAAGGCGCTGGGCAAGCTCGAGGAGTTCGCGCCGGACGTGGTCCTGACCGACCTGAAGATGCCGGGGCTCGACGGCATCCGGATGATGGAGAAGGCGCAGCTCGCGCTGCCGGACGCGACGTTCGTCGTCATGACGGCGTTCGGCACCATCTCGAGCGCGGTCGAGGCGGTGAAGAAGGGCGCGTACAACTACCTGACGAAGCCGCTCGATTTCTCGGTGCTCGCGGTGGTGGTCGAGCGCGCGGTGGAGCGGGCGCGGCTGCTCCAGGAGAACTCGCGGCTGCGCGAGCGGCTGCGCGAGCGCAACGCGTTCGGCCACGTGATCGCGAGCCACCCGAGCATGGTGAAGCTCCTCCGGCTCGTCGAGCAGGTGGCGCCGAGCCGCGCGAGCGTGCTGATCGTGGGCGAGACGGGCACGGGCAAGGAGCTCATCGCCGAGATGATCCACCGCGCGAGCCCGCGGGCGAAGGCGCCGCTCGTCCGGCTGAACTGCGCCGCGCTGAGCGAGTCGCTCCTGGAGAGCGAGCTGTTCGGCCACGAGCGCGGCGCCTTCACCGGCGCCGTCGGCCGCCGCGAGGGCCGCTTCGAGCAGGCGAACGGCGGCACGCTGTTCCTCGACGAGGTGAGCGAGATCCCCCTCGCCACGCAGGTGAAGCTCCTGCGCTTCTTGCAGGAGCGCACGTTCGAGCGGGTGGGCGGCAACGAGACCCTGAAGGTGGACGTGCGGATCCTCGCCGCGTCGAACCGCGACCTGCGCCAGCGCATCGCGGAGGGGCTGTTCCGCGAGGATCTCTACTACCGGCTCAACGTCGTCACCCTCGAGATCCCGCCGCTCCGGGAGCGCCGGAGCGACATCCCCGAGCTCGCGACGTTCTTCCTGGGCCGCTACGCGCAGGAGAACGGCAAGCGGATCGAGGGCTTCACGGACGAGGCGCTGTCGGCGCTGACGAGCTACTCGTTCCCTGGCAACGTGCGCGAGCTGGAGAACGCGATCGAGCGGGCGGCGGTGCTCTGCGACGGCGCGCGCATCGAGCTCCGGCACTTGCCGGCGCAGATGTCGTCCGAGCCGGCCGAGGCGTCCGACGCGATGCCGCGCGTCCCGGGGAGCACGATCTACGATCTGGAGCGCTACGCGATCCTGCGCACGCTCGAGGCGTGCAAGGGCTCGACCTCGAAGGCGGCGACGATCCTCGGGATCAGCCCGCGCAAGATCCAGTACAAGCTGCACGAGTACAGCGCGGCGACGGCGCGCGGCCGCGCGCGGCCGGGGGACGGCGCGTCGGGCGAGGGCCCCGACGGCGAGGAGGGCGCGTGAGCGACGGTGTCGAGGCGATGGTCGAGGAGCGCGGCGAGCGCGCCGCGCCGTCCCGTTCCGGCGGGGAGGCGCCGGGCGGCGAGCTGCTGATCGACGTCCGCGGCCTGCTGAAGACGTTCCGGGTGGGCTTCTTGCGCCGGAGGGAGGTCCAGGCGGTCAAGGGGGTGAGCTTCGGCGTGCGCCGCGGCGAGATCTTCGGCTTCCTCGGGCCGAACGGGGCCGGCAAGACGACGACGATCAAGATGCTGACGGGCCTCATCGCCCCGACCGGCGGCGAGGCGTACCTGTTCGGCGCGCGCGTCCCGTCGCCCGAGGCGCGCCGGAAGATCGGTTTTTTGCCCGAGAACCCGTACGTCTACCCGTACCTCACCCCGCGCGAGTTCGTGGAGCTCTGCGGCCGCCTGTCCGGGATGCGCGGCGCCTCGCTGCGCCGGCGGGCGATGGAGGTGCTCGAACAGGTGAAGATCGCGTACGCCGCGGATCGGCAGGTGCGCCGGCTGTCGAAGGGGATGCTGCAGCGCACGGGGCTGGCCGCCGCGCTGGTCGCCGATCCCGAGATGCTGATCCTGGACGAGCCCATGAGCGGCCTCGATCCGGTGGGCCGCAAGGAGGTGCGCGATCTCATCTTTGCGGAGCGCGATCAGGGCCGGACGATCTTCTTCTCGACGCACATCCTGAGCGACGTCGAGGCGATGTGCGATCGCGTGGCGATCCTGCGCGAGGGCCAGGTGGTGGTGAGCGGCGCGATCCGCCAGCTCCTCCGGGGCGACGTGCTGCGCACCGAGGTCACGCTGGCGGGCGCGAGCGAAGACCTCCTGGGGGATCTCGCCCGGATGGGCTTCGCGACCACGGGCCGGGGCGACGTCGTGGTGGTCGACGTCGAGGGCGAGGCGCGCGTGCGCGACGTGCTTCAGGCGTCGCTCGCGGCGGGCGCGCAGGTCGTCGAGGTGGCGCCGCGCCGCGAGACGCTGGAGGACCTCTTCATGCGCCGCGCGCTGTAGCCAATGCCCGGCATCCCTCGGACAACCGCAGGCCCGAGGAAGCGCGTCCTTCGGACAACGGTAGGCCCCCGGAGAGGGTGTCCGCTGGGCGGGGTGGGGGATGGGCCGATGTTCGAGGCGGAGACATGGCTCATCCGGCTTGCCGGATGCTCCATGTCTCCGCCGAGTTCGGCGGGGCCCCCACCCCGCCCAGCGGACACCCTCTCCGGGGGCCGGGCAGGCCTGGCTACGCCGTGGCCCCCGCGACGTCCTGCTTGGCCGCCTCGATGATCTCGAGCGCGTACGCCCCGATGGTCGACGCGTCCTCGCCCTCGACCATGACGCGCAGCTTCGGCTCCGTCCCGCTCCACCGCACGAGGATGCGCCCCTTGTCCCCGAGCGTCTTCTCGATGCGATCCACCGCGACCCGCGTCCGCTGCATGCTGTCGAGCGGCAGCCGCGTCGAGAACGTCGCGTTCTCCAGCACCTGAGGCACCCGCTGCATCGCCTTCGACGCGAGCTCGCTCAGCGGCTTGTCCTCCTCCATCATGATCGCGAGCACCTGCAGCGCCGCCACGATCCCGTCGCCCGTCGTCGCGTGGTCCAGGAAGATGAGGTGCCCCGACTGCTCCCCGCCGAACGAGTAGCCGCCGTTCCGCATCGCCTCCACCACGTAGCGGTCCCCGACCGCCGTCCGCACCACGTGCCCGTTCTGCGCCTTGAGCGCGCGCTCGAGGCCGAGGTTCGACATCACCGTCGTCACGATCGTGTTCCGCGGCAGCTTCCCGGTGCGCAGCATCCTGAGCGCGCAGAGCGCCATGATCGCGTCGCCGTCCACGACCTCGCCGCGCTCGTCGACCATGATCACCCGGTCCGCGTCGCCGTCGAGCGCGATGCCGATCGCCGCACCCCGCTTGAGCACCTCGGCCTTCACGTGCTCCGGGTGCAGCGCGCCCGTCTCGCGGTTGATGTTGCGCCCGTTCGGCTTCACGCCGAGCGCGGTCACGTGCGCGCCGAGCTCGGTGAACACCGAGGGCGCCACGCGGTAGGCCGCCCCGTGCGCCGCGTCGACCACGATCTTCACGCCGTCGAGCGTCAGCGCCGTGGGGAACGTGCTCTTGCAGAACACGACGTACCGCCCCCGCGCGTCGTCGAGCTTCACCGCGCTGCCGATCGCCGAGCCCACCACCCGGGCCTCGTCGAGCTCGTGGCTCTCCATGAGCCGCTCGATCTCCTCCTCCGCGGCGTCGGGCAGCTTGTAGCCGTCGGGCCCGAAGATCTTGATGCCGTTGTCCTGGTACGGGTTATGGCTCGCGCTGATCACCACCCCGGCGTCGGCCCGCATGCTCTGCGTGAGCTGCGCGACCGCCGGCGTCGGGATCGGCCCGCTCAGCATCACGCGCCCGCCCATGGCGCACACGCCGGACGCGATCGCCGTCTCCAGCATGTAGCCGGACAGCCGCGTGTCCTTCCCGATCACCACCCGCACCTGCCGCGACTTCCCGTGGCTCGCGACGAAGGCGATCGCGCGCCCGAGCCGCAGCGCCATCTCCGGCGTCATCGGCGGCTGGTTCGCCACGCCGCGCACCCCGTCGGTGCCGAAGAGCTTGCGCCCAGCCGAGTCCTTCTGCGGTGCGCCCGTCGCCGACGGAGCGCCCTCCCTCTGATCCTTCTTGGTCTGCTTCGGCACGGTCCCTCTCTGTGGTTTGGGCTGAGGAGACCACCCTTAGCAACCTTTGCCAAGACAGCCTACGGCCAACTGCCGGCGCGGCGACCGCGGCGCGCGCTCACCGTCGCATCGATCGCTCCGGCCATCGCACCGCTTTTGTGATGCGGCCGATCCCCGCGTCGTGCGTCACCGCGCCGCCTCGGGCGGCGCTTCGTTGTTGCGCCGTGCCGCCTCGTTGCTCAGGCGCAGCAGGGCCGACCCCTGCGCCGGCGCGCGCAGGTCCCGCCCCCGCGTCGTCCCCGCGGCGCCGCGGGGCGCCGGCAGGAGCGCGTTGACCAGGCCCATCAGCCGCACCGTCATCTGCGGCGCGATCCCGTGCGCCCAGCTGAGCAGGTGCGAAGGCAGCCCGAGCTTCACCTCGGCGCGCCCCTCGCGCGCCGCCGCCACCACCCGCCGCGCCGCGCGCCGCGCGTCGATCGTCGCGAGCGGGATCGACGAGGCCAGGCCGAACCAGCCGAACTCGCGCCGCGGGTCGCCGCCGAACTCGGCGTTGTAGATCGACCCCGTGCGCATCGGCCCGGGGATCACCGTGGTGACCCGCGGGCCTCGCGCGCCGCCGTAGGAGAGCTCGGCCTGGAGGCTCTCCGAGAAGCCCACCATCGCGAACTTCGACGCGTTGTACCCGAGCAGGTGCGGCACCGCGACGCGCCCGCCGATCGACGCCACGTTCACGATCCGCGCCGCGCGCCCCTGCTTCTCCAGGTGCGGCAGCGCGCGCCGCGTCGTGTAGACCGCGCTCCAGTAGTTCGAGCGCATCGCCTCCTCGAGCTCCTCCACGCGGAGGTCCTGCATCGGCGCCACCTGGATCACGCCGGCGTTGTTGACGAGCACGTCGATCCGGCCGAACGCGCGCGCCACGCCGTCGATGAACGCCTCGGCCGAGGCGCGATCGCCGAGGTCGCACGCGACCGCGTGCACCTCGACGCCGAGCGCCCGCAGCCGCTGCTCGGCCCGGTCGAGCGCCCCCGGGTCGCGGCCGGCGATCGCCACCCGGGCGCCGTGCCGGCCGAACTCCTCGGCGAGGAGCAGCCCGAGGCCGCGAGAGCCGCCCGTGATGACCACGACCCGGCCGCGCAGATCGAGCCGCCGCAGGGCGCGGAACGCCGTCCGCGCGAGCGCGGCCGCCCCGAGGGCCGCCGCAGGGAAGAGCACCGGAGAACGCCGCTTCCTGAACGCCATGCCGGCGGACTGGCATCGCCCGTGCCAGACCGGCGCGCCGCCGCGCAGCGACGCGCCTGCACATCGCGCGGCGGCGCGCCCGCGTCAGAGCGTCACGACCGGGTCCGGCGCGATGCCGAGCAGCGCGGATCGCACCTCGCCGACCAGGTAGATCGAGCCCGTCAGGACGACGAGCCCGCCCGGCCCGGCGACCTCGATCGCCCGCGCCACCGCCGCGCACGGATCGCCGATCGGCTCGCCCGGCGCGATCGCCCGCAGCGCCTCGAGCGGCGCGGCCGCGCGGCCCTGCGGCGTCGCGTAGAGCCGCCGCTGCGCGCGCGGGGCGAGCGTCTGTAGCATTTCGCCCCACCCCTTGTCGGCCATCGCCCCGAACACGAGCGCGGTGCGCGCCGCGCCCGGACCCTCCTCGTCGAGCCACGCGGCGAGCGCCTGCGCGCCGTGCGGGTTGTGCGCACAGTCGAGCAGGACCTCGGCGGCGCCCGCGTCGATCCGCTCCAGCCGGCCGGGCCAGCGGGCCGCGGCGAGCCCCGCCGGGAGCGCCCGCTCGACCTCGGGCCACCGGCCCGCGAGCTGCCACGCGATCCCGCACGCGACGCCCGCGTTCTCCGCCTGGTGCGCCCCGCGGAGGCCGAGCTCCACCTCGAGCGCGGGGCGCCCCGGCCCGGCGACGCGGGTCGCGCGCGCGAGAGGCCCCGCGCGCCCCACCGCGATCTCGCCCGCGCGCCCCACCACCGCGATCTCGCCCGCGCTCCCGCCGCGCTCCGCCCGCGCGACGCGGAGGCGCGGCCCGGCGGAGATCGCCCGCGCGGCGGCCTCGATCGCGGCGTCGGCCTCGGGGTCGAGCGGGCCGAGGACCACGGGCGCGCCCGGCTTGAGGATGCCCGCCTTCTCCCGGGCGATGTCGGCCAGCGTCGGGCCGAGCAGCGCCACGTGATCGAACGCGATCGACGTGATCGCCGTGCAGAGCGGCGCGGCGAGCACGTTTGTCGCGTCGAGCCGCCCGCCGAGGCCGACCTCGAGGATCGCGAGGTCGACGCCCGCGTCGCGGAAGGCCACGAACGCGGCCACCGTCAGCGCCTCGAAGAACGTGAGCGGCGAGGGGACCCGCTCGAGCGCGGCCGACAGCGCGCGCTCGAGCGCCGCGTCGCCGATCGGCTCGCCGTCGATGCGGATGCGCTCGGCGAAGCGGGACAGGTGCGGCGACGTGTAGAGGCCGGTGCGGAGCCCGGCCGCGCGCGCGACCGACTCGACCATCGCGCACACGCTCCCCTTGCCGTTGGTGCCGGCGACGTGCACCGCGGCGACGTCGGCGTGGGGGTCGCCGAGCGCCGCGAGCGCCTCGCGCACCCGGCCGAGCCCGAGCACCATGCCCCGCGGCGCCCGCTGCCCCAGCGCCTCGAGCAGCGCCGGCAGCCGCGGCGCCGCCGAGCTCATCGCCGCGCCCGGCGATCGCCCGCGAGGTGCTGGAGCAGCGTGGCGAGGTACGCCTTCATCTCGGGGCGCGCCACGATCGCGTCGACCATCCCGTGATCGAGCAGGAACTCCGCCCGCTGGAAGCCCTCGGGCAAGGTCTGCCGGATCGTGTTCTCGATGACCCGGGGGCCGGCGAACCCGATGAGCGCCTTCGGCTCGGCGATGTTCACGTCGCCGAGGAAGGCGAAGCTCGCCGCGACGCCGCCCGTGGTCGGGTGGAGCAGCACCGAGATGAACGGGAGGCGCGTCTTGCGGTAGCGCTCGAGCGCGGCCACGCTCTTCGCCATCTGCATCAGCGAGAGGATGCCCTCCTGCATCCGCGCGCCGCCCGACGACTGGAGGAGCACCACCGGGAGCTCCTCGCGCGCCGCGCGCTCGAACAGCCGCGTGATCTTCTCGCCGACGACGGAGCCCATGCTCCCGCCCATGAAGGCGAACACGAACGCGCCGTACGCGATGTCGCGGCCGCTCAGCCGGGCGCGGCCGATCTCGATCGCCTCCTTGGCGCGGCCCTTCTTGTGGAGCGCCGCGACGCGGTCGCGGTAGCTCTTGCCGTCGCTGAACCCGAGCGGGTCGTTGGGGACGAGGTGATCGTCCCACTGGGCGAGCTCGCCGTCGTCGAGCAGGAGCCGACGCCACCCCTCGGCGTCGAGCTTGTGGTGGTGGCCGCACTGCGAGCACACCTCGAAGGCGCGGGCGAGCTCGGAGGCGTCGTGCGTGTGCGAGCAGCCGTCGCAGCGACGGAACACGCCCGCTCCCAGCGAGCGCTTCTCGCTCGCGTCGGTCGTCGGCAGGGTCTTTTCGGGCCAGGTCATCGGCGAACCCCTAGGCGCTCCGCTGCCCCATCTCCTTCACGTCGGAGGGGACCCGGAGCGTTGGTTGTGTCTTCTCCTGCACCTCTCGGGCGCTCACGTCGGGCGCGAGCTCGCGCAGCACGAGCCCCTCGGGCGTCACGTCGAGCACGGCGAGATCGGTGATGATCCGGTGGACCACGCCGCGCCCGGTGAGGGGCAGCGCGCACTCGGTCAGGATCTTGGGCGCGCCGTTCTTCGCCGCGTGATCCATGATCACGACGACGCGCTTCGCGCTCACCACGAGATCCATCGCCCCGCCCATCCCCTTCACCATCTTGCCGGGGATCATCCAGTTGGCAAGATCGCCCTTCTCGGAGACCTCCATGGCCCCGAGGATCGCGAGGTCGATGTGGCCGCCCCGGATCTGCGCGAACGACTCGGCGCTCGAGAAGATCGCCGAGCCGGGGAGCATGGTCACCGTCTCCTTGCCGGCGTTGATGAGGTCCGGATCCTCCGCGCCCTCGGCGGGGTACGGGCCGATGCCGAGCAGCCCGTTCTCGCTCTGGAGCACCACCTCGATCCCCGCGGGGATGTAGTTGGCGACGAGCGTCGGCATCCCGATGCCGAGGTTGACGTAGTAGCCGTCCTTGAGCTCCAGCGCGGCGCGCTGCGCGATCTGTTCCCGCGTGAGTCCCATCGTGTCCCCTGTCCCGGCCCCGCGCCTAGGCGGCCGGCGCCTTGCGCACCGTGCGCCGCTCGATCCGCTTCTCGAAGCGCTCGCCCTGGAAGATCCGGTGCACGAAGATCCCGGGCGTGTGGATGTGGTCCGGGTCGAGCGAGCCGACCTCGACGAGCTCCTCGACCTCGGCGATCGTCACCTTCGCGGCCATCGCCATCATGGGGTTGAAGTTCATGGCGGTGTGGCGGTAGACGAGGTTGCCGAACCGATCGCCCCTCCAGGCCTTCACGAGCGCGTAGTCGCCCCGGATGGCCGGCTCGAGCACGTAGTCGCGGCCGTCGAACTGCCGCACCTCCTTCTTCTCGGAGTACTTCTTCACCGTGCCGTCGGGGTTGTAGAGCACCGGCAGCCCGCCCTCGCTGATGGCCGTGCCCGCCCCGGTCGGGGTGTAGAACGCGGGGATCCCGGCGCCCCCGGCGCGGATGCGCTCGGCCAGCGTGCCCTGCGGCGTGAGCTCGACCTCGAGCTCGCCGCTCAGGTACTGCCGCTCGAACTCCTTGTTCTCGCCGACGTACGACGAGATCATCTTCCGGATCTGGCGGTTCTGCAGGAGGATCCCGAGGCCGAAGCTGTCGACCCCGCAGTTGTTGGACACGACCACGAGGTCCTTCGTGCCGAGCTCGCGGAGCGCGGCGATGCAGTGCTCCGGGATGCCGCAGAGCCCGAAGCCGCCCGAGAGGATCGTGGCGCCGCCGGGGATGTCCCGCACGGCGTCCAGCGCGCTCTTGTAGACCTTGTCCATGGCCGACCGAGAGGTACCCCAACTGGCCGCGAGGCAAAAGCCTCCGCTGCGGCCGCGGTACGCCGCGACGCCGGGACGCCGCAGCGCGGCACGGGGGCCGGGCGGCGCCGGCTTCTTGGCCCGGCCCGCCGAAACCCCGTAACGCACCGGTGTGCCTCGACCGATCTCCGTGCTGTTCACGATCCTGGCGCTCTCCTTGCCCGGCGCCCCGGCGGCCGCCGCGGCGCCGGACGCCCCGGCGCGCTCTGCCGCGGGGGCGCCGGCGGGCTCGAAGGCGCGCTCTGCCGCGGGGGCGCCGGCGGGCTCGAAGGCGCGCTCTGCCGTGGGGGCGCCGGCGGGCTCGAAGGCGCGCTCTGCCGCGGGGGCGCCGGCGGGCTCGAAGGCGCGCGGCGGCGCGGGCACGCGGCCCCGCGCGGCGGCCCCGCGCGCGCGGCTCACGACCGACATCGGCAAGGGCCACCGCCCCCGCGCCGGCGGCGCAGGGCCGAGATCGACCGAGCCGGCCAAGACGAAGGCCCCGCCCAAGCCGCCCGCCACGTCGGTCGGCCACCCGAACGAGGGGCACCTCGAGGGCGGCGTGCGGCTCGACACCTCGCGCAAGGACATCCGCGTCGTGCCCGCCTACGCCCACGCCGACGTGCGCTGGGGGCTGCCGGCGCTCGTCGGCATGATCGAGCGCGCGGCGCGCGGCGTGGCCAAGCGCTTCCCGGGCGCCGTGCTCGAGGTCGGCGACCTGTCGCGCCAGCACGGCGGCGACGTCCACCGCCACAACTCCCACGAGAGCGGCCGCGACGTCGACCTCGGCTTCTACGCGCTCGACGGCCGCGGCAAGCAGATCCACGCGCCGTACTTCCTGCGCTTCAACGCCCGGCTCGCCTCGACCAACCTGACCGGGGCGCGCTTCGACCTGCCGCGCAACTGGCTGCTCGTGCAGCACCTGCTCACCGATCCCCGCGCCCATGTGAGCCACATCTTCATCTCCGATCCTCTGCGGCACGCGCTGATCGCCCACGCCAAGCGCATCGGCGTCTCCCGCGAGCTGATCGTCCGCGCGCAGCTCGCCATGATGCAGCCGACGGGCTCCGAGCCGCACGACGACCACATGCACGTGCGCATCTCCTGCCCGAGCGCCATGCGCGGCAGCTGCATCGAGCTCGCGAAGAACGCCCCCTCGTTCCGCACGCGCGCGCGCATGGCGAAGGCGGCCAAGGGGCTCCGGACCCCGGCGTCCCCGCGCCCGCAGGCCGCGCGCCCGCAGGCCGCGCCCGCGCCGGAGCGGCCCCGCGAGGCCGGCGCGAGCGGGCGCGACGCCGCGAAAGGCGCGCGCCGCGCGGACCCGCGCCGTGAGGACCCGCGCCCCGAGAAGGCCGAGCGCCGCGCTCCGCCCCGCGCGGGCGAGGCCGACGCGATCCCCCTCGCCGCCGCGCGCGCGGCAGCGCAGCAGCCCATGGGCGGCCTCGACCTGTCCTTCCTGCGGCCCTCCACGTCCCAGGAGGACGTCGAGGCCGATTCGGACGGCGCCGACGCGAGCGGCGCGCTCGACGAGAGCGGCGCGCTCAAGATCACGGACTGAGCCCGCCTCCCCCCGCGCGACGCCGCGGCAACGTGCAGCTAACGCATTGCATTGCAGGTGGTTCCGCAATCTGGGATCGGGACGCCATCGCGTCTTTACCGCGACAGAAGACCTCGGGCAGACTGGGGCGAAATCATGGGGGTGCTCATGCGGCAAGCGGACTCCCACACCTCGATTCCCACGCTTCCATCCGCTCCGTCGCTCGTCGCGAAGGAGCATGATCGCCGGGCGCTGTTCGCGGCGCTCACCTTCGTCGACAAGCCTCCCCGGAGCGCGGCGGCGCTCTCGGGCTGGTTCGAGAAGCACCTCGTCGCGCCCGGGCGGATGCGGCGCCCAACCTATGTGATGGAGGGCTTCTCCATGCAGGTGGCGCTCGGCCCGGCCGCCCCGGAGGATCCGGACGAGCCCGAGCTCCAGGCGCTCGTCGAGGCGGCGCGGTTCCGGGTGCTCTCGTCGCTCCGCGCCCTCATGCCGCCCGCCGCGGACGATCGCTTCCTCGCCGCGGCGATCGACGACGGCCGCGTGCGCCGCGCCGGCGACGGCGCGCTCTGGGAGCCGTGCCCGCGCGAAGAGGACCTGCTCAGCGACATCGTCCTCAGCCTGTTCGCCGCGGATATCCTGAGCTACCGCGAGTTCCACGACGCCTATCTCTGCGTCTGCAAGACCTGCCTCCGCATCGACTTCGATCCGAGCCGCTCCGGCCGGACCGGCTGCCCCGAGCACCAGCCGACCGCCACGGTCAACGTGATGCGCCGCAGCCGCCCGCCGCTCTGACGCCCGGCCCGCGGTCGCACGGGACGATGCGCCGGCGCGGCGCGGGGGCTCGGCGGGCGCGGCTCAGAGGCAGCCGAGCCGGCACCGGGACGCCTGCTCCAGGCACGTCGACAGGCAATTCTGGTAGCGCTGGTACTGGCTGCCCTGCGTGGGCTCCTTGCCGCATTGCGTCGCCCTGCACGCCTGGTGGCGCCGCTCGCACGCCCCCACGCACCCGGAGTTGCCGCCGGCGGGCGCGTTGGCGGCCGCGGCGGCCGCGCGCGGCGCCGCCCCGGGGGCGTCCGGCCGGGCGGCCGGGACCTCCGCCGGCGCGTCGCTCCGCTGCGCCGGGGCCGCCCGCTGCGCCGCGTGGGTGGGCGCCGGCCCGCAGCGCTCGAAGGCGCGGCGCATCACGTCGTCCGCGGCGCCGGGCGGGATCTCGCACGCCCGCGCCACGCTCTCGATCCGGCGCTCGATCGCGGCGGCCGCGCGCGCCGCGACCCCGTCCGGCCGGGCGGTGGTCGGCGGCGCGGGCGCGGCGCTCGCGGCCGCGGCGCTCGCGGGCGCCGCCTCGCCGTCCGGCGCGCTCGACGCCCGGCCGATCAGGAAGGCGACGACCAGGCTGGCCACCACGAGCCCCAGCGCGGCGAGCAGGAGCCGCGAATCGACGCGGCGCGCGGCCCGCGCCGGCGCGGGCTCGGCGGCGCCCGGCGGGACGGCCGGGCGCGCCGGCCCGCCGGCGCCGCGCGGCCGCGCCGCCGCGGGCTCCGGCGTGGGGACGGTCGGCGTCCGTGTGGTCGGCGGGATCGGCGGCGGCGCCAGCGTCGGGACCTCGGTGGGGGGCGAGGGCACCGGCTGCGGCGCGAGGTTCGGCAGCGGCGCCGGCCGCGGGATGTCGGCGTGCGCCTGTGCGATCGACGAGGCGGGCGGCACCGTCGGCATGTCGGGCCACTCCACGAGCGGCCGCACCGCGCGGAGCTGCTCGACGAGCGACCAGAGCTCGCGCCGCTGCTCGAAGCGGCGGACGAGCTCGTGCGCCGCCCCCTGCATCCCCCGGTCCCAGGGGATGTCGGGCACGCCGAGCTCTTCTGCGAAGCGGCGCAGCTCGGCCAGGCTGAAGCAGGCCGCGATGCGCCCGCGGATCTCCGCGGCATTGCGCGCCGTGCTACCGGCGCGCGGCGGCGTCCCCGTGACCTCGTCGTCCACGCCCCGCAGCTTACCGCACGCGCCACCGAAGCCGAACCTGGTATAGGCTCGGGACATCGTGTCCCGCGCTGCGGCACCCGAGGACGCGGAGGCAGGGAGATGAGCCGAGGGGAGTGCCCCGCGCTGCGGCACCCGGGGACGTGGAGGCCATGGAGATGAGCCGAGAGGACAGTGCAACTGGCGCAGCGACGCCCGCCCGCGCACCGCTCGTCGGGCGCGAGGCCGAGCTGTCGGCGCTGGCCCGCGCCCTCGACGCGGTCGAGCGGGAGCGCTCGACGCGGACCGTGACGCTCGTCGGTCCGCCGGGCATCGGCAAGAGCCGGCTCGCGCGCGAGTTCCTCGAGGGGCGGCGCGAGGGCTCCGCCGCGCTGCGCGTCTACTCGGGCGCCGCCGGCGACGTGGCGTCCGCGTACGGCATCTTCGCGCGGCTCCTGCGCGCCCGCTTCGGCCTCTCGGACGCCATGGACAAGGACGCGGCCCGCGCCGAGGTCCGCGCGCAGGTCGCGCACGTGATGGGCGACCGCAAGGTCGGCGACGTCATCTACTTCCTCGGCCAGTTCATCGGGCTCGCGTTCGGCGACAGCCCCCTCACGCGCGCGGTGCAGGACGACCCGGCGCAGGGCGACCTCATCCGCCGCGCCGTGCTGAAGGCGTTCCTCGAGGCGGACGCCGCCCAGGGCCCCATGTGCCTCCTCTTCGAGGATCTCCACGCGGCCCACGACGACTCGCTCGCGCTCCTGCGCTACCTCATCGAGTACCTCGCGGGCCCGATCCTGATCGTCGGCGCGGCCCGCCCGGAGCTGCTCACCCGCCAGGACGACTGGGGCAAGGTCGGCGAGCGGCGCCACGCGCTGCTCGAGCTCACGCCGCTCGGCGAGGCCGAGGCGGCGGAGCTGGCGCGGGCGCTGCTCGCGCCCTGCACCCCGCGCGGCGGCGAGGACGTCGTCGTCGTCGACGCCGCGGGGGCGGAGTCGCAGGCCCGGCCGGGCGCGCCGCCCGAGCTCGTCGAGGCGGCCTGCGCCTTCGCGAACGGCAACCCGGCGCTCATCGAGCAGATGGTCCGCATCTGCCACGACCAGGGCGTGATCGAGGAGCTCGCGCCCGACTCGGGCGGGCCGCGCTGGCGCGTGCACCTCGGGAAGCTGTCGACGGCGCGCCTCCCGGCGACGGTCGAGGACGCCGTGAACGTCCGCCTCGCCGCGCTCGATCACGACTGCCGGCAGCTGCTCGAGCAGGCCGCGACCATCGGCCCGGTGTTCTGGAGCGGCGCGCTGTTCGTGCTCGGCCGGGCCGGCTGTCAGGCGCCCGAGCTGTGGGGCGAGGAGCAGAGCGACAAGGATCTCGACCGGATCAACGCCGCGCTCCGCGCGCTGTGCGACCGCGGCTACCTGCGCAAGCAGGGCGAGTCGAGCTTCGCGGGCTCGGACGAGTACGTGTTCGTGCACGACAAGGAGCGCGAGGCGCTCCAGAAGCGGATGAGCGCCGCGGCCCAGCGGCGGTACCACCACGCGATCGCCGAGTGGCTGGAGCAGCAGGTGGCGGTGCGCGCCAGCGAGGAGCTCCTCGCCGAGCTCGCGACGCACCGCGAGCGCATCGGCGACGCGGTGCGGGCGGGGCTGTCGCTGCTCGACGCCGGGGACGTGGCGCGCGGGCGCTACTCGAACGCGAAGGCCGCGGAGTACTACGCGCGCGGGCTGTCGCTGCTCGGCGACGCGCACGTCGCGCGGCGCATCGACGCGCTCCACGACTACGGCGACGTCCTGCAGCTCGCCGGGCGGATCGACGACGCGCTCGCCGCCTTCCGCGAGATGCTGACGCTCGCCTACCGGCTCGACAACCGGCGCAAGGGCGGCGCCGCGCACAACCGCATCGGGCGGCTCTACCGCGACAGCGGCTCGCTCGACGAGGCCGGCAAGCACCTCACCACCGCGCTCCGCCTGTTCGAGGGCGCGCGGGACGAGCGGGGGATCGCGTCGACCATCGACGACATCGGCAAGCTGCACTGGCTCCGGGGCGAGTACCAGGAGGCGCTCAAGTGGCTGCGCGACGCGCTCGCCCGCCGCGAGCGGATGGGCGACCGCCGCTCGATAGCGCTGTCGCTGAACAACCTCGGGCTCGCCCTGCAGGACTCGGGGGAGTTCAAGCAGGCGCTCAACACGTTCGAGCGGTCGCTCGCGATCCGGCGCGAGATCTCGGACCTGCTCGGGGTCGTGGTGAGCCTGAACAACCTCGGGATGATCGCCCAGGATCAGCGCGACCACCGCCGCGCCCTGAAGCTCTTCGAGGAGGCGCTGGAGGTGGCGCGGCAGGTCGGCGACCGCAACCGGACGGCGCTCATCCTGACGAACATCGGGGGGACGCTCTACCGGAGCGGCGATCCCGACGAGGCGGTGCGGGTGCTGCAGCAGGCCGAGGAGCTCTGCGACGAGCTGGGCGACCGGCTCGGCCTGGCGGAGGCGCGGCGCGCGCTCGGGAAGGCGTACATGCTCCGGGGCGACCTGGAGAAGGCGCGCGACTCGATCAGCCGGGCGGTGGACCTGTTCGCCTCGGTGCGGAGCAAGGTGCACCTCGGCATCGCGCTCCGGACGCTCGGCGAGATCACGGCGGCGGGCGGCTGGGGCAGCGCGAACACGAAGAGCGCGCGCGCGTATTTCGCGCGGTCGGTGAGCATCTTCGAGGAGACGGGGAACGAGCTGGAGCTCGCGCGCACGTTCCAGGCCTACGCGCGGTTCTTGACGACGGACCGGAGCTTCGTGGCGAACATGGCGGCGCGGCGCGAGGCGGTGACGATGAACGAGCGGGCGGAGGCGATCTTCGGGCGGCTGAAGATCACGTCGATGCGCTTCGAGGACGAGCCCACGCTGCCGACAGGGCCGCCGGGGCTCGCGAAGCAGCCGGTGTCCTCGCCGAGCCCGGGGCGGGCGGCGACGGCGGAGGAGACGTCGTTTCCGAGCCCGGGGCGGGCGTCCACGTCCAGCTAGCTGGGCGTCCCAGAGCTAGCCTCGGGCGCGGCATGGCAGCAGCGCGTGCCGCGCGAGGAATCAGCTTTACGGGGGTAGACCGTGGTCGCGGCGGTGAGGACGAGCTCGGGGGCACGGTGATACACCTGCCGGGTGAAGCCCCACCACGAGAAGCGCGCCTCCGATTCGGTCACGACCATGACCGAGTACGTCCTGCCGACGCACGCGAACGCGCTCGGAACGATCTTCGGCGGGCAGGTGCTCGCCTGGATCGACCTGTGCGCCGCCATCTGCGCGCAGAGGCACACCGGCAGCACCGTCATCACCGCCGGCATCGACGACCTCTCGTTCGACCGCGGGAGCAAGGTCGGTCAGGTCGTGCGGCTGTCCGCGCGGGTGACCGCGACCTTCCGCACGTCGCTCGAGATCCTGGTGTCCGTCGAGGGGGAGGACGCAGCCACGGGCGACGTCTGGCCCATGGTCACGGCCTTCGTGACGTTCGTGGCCGTCGACGCGTCGCTGCGGCCGACCGCCGTACCGCCGCTCCGGCTGGAGACGGACGAGGACCGCCGCCTCGCCGAGGCCGCGGCGGAGCGGCGCGCGCGGCGGCTCTCCCGGCGCGGAAGCGGCCGCAGCGCGTGAGCGCCGGCGCGCCGGCGCGGGGGGCGAGCGCCGGCGCTACTTCTTCTTGAACCGGTCGGGATTCCCGAGGAACTCGAAATGCATCGTGTCCTCGAGGTCGTCGTGGCCCAGCCAGTCGAAGCCGTAGCGCTCGAACGCCTTGATCCAGCAGCGGGAGAGGGACGTGCGCTCGTACGCGGTGCGCTTCTTCTCCTGGCACAGCGGGCTCGTGGGCCACGGATCGACGCAGCCGCAGCACGGGTTCCGGTCAGGATCGATGTCGATGGCGATGCCGAACAGGTGGTTCGAGATCTCCGCGCCCCGGTAGCTGTTCGCCGTGCGGAACCCGCCGACCGCGCGCGGCGTGTAGCGGCGGGACTTGCTGGAGCACGTCGCGCGGATCCGCTTCTCCACGCAGTGGAGCGCGGGCGCGATCTTCTCGTGGACGGAGACCGGCAGACCCATGAACTGCACGGTCTTCGCCTGGGAGTGGGCGCTCTCGGAGTTGTGACGCCGCGTCTCCTCGGTCTCGACGTGGCCGTAATGCTCGGCGAGGTAGCGGACCGCCTTCGCGTGCTTCTTCGGGTCGAGCATGCCCTTCTGGACGAAGGTGCGCCGCTTCAGGAACTTCTGCGGGCTCTGCACGCGGCACTCGTACTGCGTCGTCTTCTTGCTCTTGCCCCGCGCGGCCTCCTTCGCCTCGGCGACGGGCCCGCCGCCGAGCCCCGAGGGGCCGACCGCGAGCAGGGCGAGCGCTGCTGCCACGAGCACGTGCACCCGTGTCCGGCCGTTCGCGTTCACGCGCGGAGGTTAAGCAGGCCGGGTCAGGGGCGGCAAGGACTTGCCGCAGGTCCCCGTCAGGAGATCGCCGTCAGGTGACAGGGCGCACCCTTTCGGCCGGCTGCGCACTGCGTCGCGGCGGCCGTGCCGCCACGGTGGCGACCGCGCCGCGAGGGCGCTCGCGGCCGCGCCGCCGCGGCGCAGCGATCGAGCTCATGGGGTGGACCACGGCGAGCAGATCTCCACGAGCACGCCGTTCAGGTCGCGCACATAGGAGACGCGCTGGCCCCAGGGCATGTCGTGGGGCTCCGCGACGGGCGCGGCGCCGGCCTGGACCGCGCGCGCGAACGCCGCGTCGACGTCCTTGCTGGTCACGGCGATCTCGAACCCAGCGGGACGCGCGCCGGGCCGGTTCTTCACGAACTCGGGCAGGTGCTTCTGGACGAACTCCTCCCGCACGAACCCGAGCGGCACGTCGCCCTGCATCTCGCAGTAGTCGTTGCCGCCGGAGACGAACTTGCGCTCGAAGCCGAACGCGCGCTCGTAGAACGCCGCGGCTTCCACCGCGTCGGGCACATAGACGATCACGCCACCCAATCCTGTCTTCATCAGAGCCTCCTCGCGGGGCTTCCGCCCACGCGCTCCGGCAACCTACGGCGGCCCTCCTGACAGCGTGCTGTCAGGAGACGCGGCGCCCTCCCGACGGCGCGCATCGCCGTGCTGCACGAGGCGCAGCGGGAGGCCGAGCGCCGGCTCATCGCAACGCGCGAGCAGCGCTCCGATGACGCAGCGCCGGACGGGGAGGTGCAGATTCTGCGCAGCGATCACGTTCAGGTCGAGCGCACGCGGAGCCGCGGCTGCTCGACGAGCTCTTCGTGGCCGAGGAGCCCTCGCTGCGTGCGGCGGAGCGCCGCGATCTCGTCCTACCGGTGCGCGGATGGCGCGTTTGACGCGGTGTTCCTTCGGCCAGGGCGCTCGCGGATGTGTCTCCGCATACGCGCGCTCGCGGCGGGCGCGGAGGTCGGTGCCGTCCTGGCCATCGGCCCCGGTTGCACCGCTGAAGCGGCGTTTCATCCATGCAAGGGAAATCCGCCGTGAATCCCCTTGTTCGTGCGGTGACTCGTTCCGGGATCGAGCGGCATGGCCGTTGCACTATCGGGCGTGTTCCCTTCGCTGCGGTGGTTGCCGCAAGCGGCCCCGTGTTGAGATTTTTTTCGCCGCGAGCTCCATATGAAAGAGGTCCGCAGCGACCAGCGCCGGCAAGCCAACGAGACGCCGATTCCCAGGAGCGGTGTCATGCGCACCGTGCCTCGAAGCGTCATGCCGGCGAGCGCGCCGGCCGCCGAGGGGCCGCTCGTGGGGCCGAACGGTGCGTCCTTCGAGGTGCGTCCGTCCGATCCGCTCCTCGGCAACATCGACATCGACGCCGTGGTGGCGGCGGTCCCCGAGTTCTACGCGATGAAGGGGATGTTCTTCAACGCGCTGGCGGCGACGCTCGGGGAACGGTTCGCGCAGGTGGTGACGACGCTGTCGAGCCCGCCGCGGGGCGGGCTTTACCTGCCGTTCTCGGACTATCCGATGCGCGACTTCCTCCGCGTCTACGACGCCGCCGCCCGGCTCTCGCACCCGAACCGGAGCTCGCGCGAGGCCTACCGCCGCCTTGCGCGGCAGCAGGTCGCGGCGTTCCGGGAGAGCGCGCTCGGTCGGATCACGATGCACCTGGCGACCGACCCGGGCGCCGCGCTGATGCGCTACACGGGGAGCCTCGGCGCGCTCGTGAAGGGGCCGTCGGCCAGGGCGCGGCAGCTGGGGCCGTCGGAGGTGCAGGTCGACATCGGCAGCTTCCGCGGGATGCTGGAATACCCGCTCGGGAATTTCGAGGCGCTCGTCATGGGATACGGGGCCAAGCCGACCATCGCCGTCGAGGTGCGAGGGCCGGACGCGCTGCAGTTCGTGGTCAGCTGGTAGCCCGCGCCGGCGGGAGGGTCAGCGCGGCGGGGGCGGGTGGGCGCTCGGCCATCCGCCAAGACGGGCAGCGTGGGAGCTTGCGCTGAGAACACCACCCGGCATGTCTCCCTTCGGGCCACGCCACCTGGGACGTTGTGTTGCGCGCCACACAAGGCGCGCCTGGGACGCCGAGCCCTCTGGGAACTTATGGCACCTCGGTCGGTGCTCGCCGCGCCCACCCGCCCCCGCCGCGCTGACCCTCCCGCCGGCGCTACGGTGGTGTAAAGGGGGGGCAATCCGGTCGCGGAGCGAGCGGCGGGGAGCGGACACGGCGGCTCATACCGACGTCGCCGAAACCGCATGACAGGACGAGCGCCGGCACCGCCGGCGGTGCGAGATTCTGCTTTCGGACGGATTCAACCTGCTTGTCGCGAGCGCCCCGTGTGGCGGAGGGCGTACGCGATGCCGCTTTGCAAGGTGCCGAGCGTGGTGATACCGGACAGGTCCACGCCGAGCGTGACCAGCGTCTGCGCCACGTCAGGGCCGACGCCGGTGAGCACCACGCGGGTGCCGAGCAGCTGGGCGGCGCGCGCGGTCCGCGTCAGCGCGTCCGCAACGTGCGTGTCGACCGCGCGCACGCCCGTGACGTCCAGGATCGCGGTGTGGGCGCCGTGATTGCTGATGCCGGCGAGCAGCGTCTCCATGATCTGCGCTGCGCGCGCGGTGTCGATCGTCCCTACCAGCGTCATCGCCACCACCTGATCGGCGATCGGGATGAGCGGCGTGGACAGCTCCCGGAGGGCGGCCTGCTGGGCGACGATGATCTTCTCCTGCAGCGCGGCCCGTTCGGCCTCAGCGTGCCTCAGCGACGTGGTGTTGGTGACGACGCCGCCGAGGCCGATCGTCTCGCCACGCCCGTTGAGGATGGGGAATTTGACCGTGGAGAAATGAATGCTCGTATCGCCGAGCAGCAGGACCTCCTCGCACTGTATCGCCTTCCCCCCGGCAAGCACATCGCGCTCCCTCGCCACGACCTCGTCCGTGGCCTCGGGGGCCAGGGGGCTCAACTCATGTTCCTTCTTGCCGATGACGTCGACGACGTGCCTCCGATAGACCTCCGCGTGAGCGCGGTTGGTGAAGACATATCGCCCGTCGATGTCCTTGATGAAGATGGAGTCGCGCGAGTGGTCCACCAGCTGAAGCAGCAGCTGAAGCCGCCCGAGCAGCGCGTGCTCCCTCCACGACGGGTCGCCGGCGTCCTCCACGATCGCCGCGATCTCGCGCGCGGCGCCGCGGTCGTCGCGCAGCACCGCGTAGGTCCACCGGCAGAGGCGCGCCTGCCCGTCTTTCGTCCTGCCCTCGCTCGTGACCGAGGCAAACCGGTTCTCCGCCCAGTCGAGCATGTGCGCGCGCACCGCGTCCGGGGACACCGGATCTGCGGCCACGAGGTCGGAGAGCGCGCGACCGACGGCCTCGCCCCCGCTCCAGCCGAAGACGCGCTCGGCGCCATCGTTCCACCGCGTCACCGTGCCATCGGGGCGCCAGCGGATCTGCGCTCGCTCCGGCGTGAGCAGCCACGCGAGCGCGGCGAGCGCGGCGTGAGCGTCCTCGCTCGCCGCGCTGCGCGGCGCTACCTCCTCGCCCGCAGGGCCGTTGGATCGCTCCGCGAGCGCCCTCTCCAACTCCTGCACGCGCGCGCGCAGCGCCGTGATCTCTGCCGTGAGCCGCCCGGTTTCCCCCAGCCCGTCGTCCGCCATTGGTCAGTTGCTCGACTGTATGCGGAGCGTGCGCGCGTTTGCAAGGTTATCCCGGAGCGCACGCAGCTCGGGGCAAACCGAGCGTCGCCTGGCCCACAATGCCGACCGGCATCGACCCGAGCTTCTGGCACACGAGGTCGTGTCGCCACGCGCGCGAGGGCGACCCGCAGGACGGTGGATGTCAGCGGATCGAGAGGGCGCTCACATCGGCTCGGGCTCGTTGGGCTCGGCCTTCTTCCTCGCGCTGGCGGCACGGGACCGCTGCTCGGCGCGCCGCGCTTCTTCCGCCGCGTCCTCGTACGGCGAGAGCAGCCGTTCGCGGAGCAGCGCGTGCGTCTCGTCCCTGTCGTCGTCGTACTCGGCGTGGACTTGGACCATGAGCGTGCCGTAGGCCTCGTGCCACGCCTCCACCGCCCTGATCGCCGGATCGGCGCTCTTGGCCTCACGCTGCGGGCGGCGGATTATCGAGCGGTCGAGGGCTGCGGCTTCTTGAAGTAGCGGACGGTGATTGGCGGCGTCCAACCATGGATCGGCGATCCATACCGGTCTTTTGATGGCACGTAACGTTTCGTCATTGCGCACTCGGCTGCGGCCGATCCGAAGCCGTAGCCAGAGTCCTGCAGCACCATTGCCTGTCGGGGAAAGCCGTCGAGCTCGACGTAAACCCTCACGACAGCGGTGCCCTCGTCGATGCCGTTCTTTTCTGCCTCCTCGGGGAAAGCACAGGCCCACGTTCCACGGCGTGCCGGGAGCTTGCGCGCTTCGTCCTGCTGCGCGGCACCCGGCGTCGCGGCCGTCGTGGCCTCGCATGCGGTCGTGGCCCATAGGGGCAGGAGCAGAAGCGTCGCCATCACGCGGCTGGAGCGTTCCATCAGGAGACGATATCACCGAGCGACTGAGGTGGCGTCGCCGCGCTGCCTCGCGCGACGACGCATGGGCGCCTCGTCCCAGGGCGAGAGACCACGGCGAGATGGGTTGTGGCGGAGAACGACGCAAGCGAGGCGCGCTTTTGCCCACGCGCAGATGGGACAGCCAAAGGGCCGCCGATCCATCGCCCCTCATCTCGGCACCCACCCTCGTCCGAGCTCCACACCCGAGTCGCAGCTCCCCCGGAACACAGGTGCAACGTTCCCATGGCGCTGCAGCTCCCCCGCGCGCCGCCGGCATCCTCCCGGCCGACCTTGCGCCCGCTCCCTCCCTTTGCGAGGGTCTCTGCCGGGCCGCCGAGCCCGTCCCGAGGACCACGCCCGATGACCACCAGCGAGATCGCGCTCTTCGTCTACGACAACCTCATGAAGGGCGAGGACCAGCACGAGTGGCTCGCGGCGGCCCGGCCGCTCGGCGCGGCGACCACGACCCCCCAGTACGCGCTCGTCGACCTGGGCACGAGCGGCGCTCTCGTCGAGGGCGGGCTCGTCGCCGTGACCGGCGAGCTCTACGCCATCGCGCCCGCCGCGCTCGCCGCGCTCGACGTGCACCGGGGACACCCGATCCTGCACCGGCGAGCCGCCGTCCGCCTCGCCGACGGGCGGGAAGCCCAGGCCTACCTCCTCTCGATGGAGCAGGCGGCAGGGTGCCGCCGCGTCCGCGAGGGCGACTGGCGGAAACGCCGCGGCGCGCCCGGCGCCGCGCGAACCCGGGACAACAGCCCGCTCGTGAGCTGGGCAAAACGACGCTTCGATCCCTCCCGCTGACCGACCGCCGGCGGCACGCGCCGCACACCTCCGCCCGTTCGTTCGCGCGGCCTGCGCGTCCTCTCCGCCTGCTCGCTCGCGCCGGCCTCATCGCTCACGCCGCCCCATCGCTTCGACGTGCCATCCGCTCGAGCGGCACCGCCCTCCACAGGTGCTAAACCAAAGACGGAGGGACGCATGACGACGATCGCGGCGCATGACCGGCCCCCGGGCACCCACGGAGATCCTGCTGCTGCGGCCGCCGCCCAGCTCGCGGCGGCGATCGTCGCGGCGTCCGCCGCGCTCTCCGGGAAGCGCGATCCGCGCCAGATCCACGACGCCATCGTCGAGCAGGCCACCCGGCTGCTCGGCGCCGACCTCTCGCTCCTCCACGACGCGCCCACGCCGGCAAACGGCGTGCGCGCGATCCGCCTGCTCGCCGCCTCCGGCCCGCCGGGCGCGCTCGCCGGGGCGCTCGACGATCTCACGAGCACCCCATCCCTCGCCCTGCACGCCGCGGAGAGCCGCCGCATCGAGCTCGCCGCGGCGGACGAGGCTGCCCTCGAGCGCTTCGCCGACGTGCGCGCGATCGACGCCTGCCTGAAGGGCTGCTGGGTGCTGGCCGCCCCCCTGCTCGCCGCCGGGCGGCTGCTCGGCGTCCTCACCTGCGCGTTCGGCGGCCGCGGCGCGCCCTCGGCGGAGCTCCTCCCGCGCGTCCAGGCGCTCGGCGCGCTGTTCGTCCTCGCGCTCGCCTCCGCCGAGCGCGAGGGCGAGCCGCGCGACGAGCGCCAGCCCCACCGCGCGCCCGCCGACGCCGTCGGCAGCTCGGGGGCGCAGCCGCGCGCCGAGGCGCTCCTCCGCGACGCCCAGGCCGCGCTCCACGAGGCGAACGCCCGCGTCGCGGCGGAGCAGCAGTGGCTGCGCAGCATCATCGAGGACTTCCCCGTCGCGATCGCGGTCTTCGACGAGCGCGGCGGCCGCTCGCTCGTCGCGAGCCGCCGCTGCGAGCAGCTCTGCGACGGCGCGCACCCCCTCGCGACGCCCGCGCCCGCCCGCCGCGCGCTCCTCTGCGCGCCCGGCGGTCGGCCCCTCCAGCACCACGAGATGCCCCTCGTCCGCGCCGCGCGCGGCCAGGGGATGACCTGCACGGAGCTGTGGTTCCGGAGGAGCGACGGGAGCCATATCCCCGTCGTGGTGAGCGCCGGCCCCGTCCGCGACGACCAGGGCACCATCCTCGGCGCCATCGCCAGCTACGAGGACGTCACCCATTTCATCGAGCGCGAGCGGCTCCGCGAGGAGTGGCTCTCCATCGTGGCGCACGACCTCAAGCAGCCGCTCACCGCGATCTCCGCGTGCGCGGGCATGCTGTCGCGACGATCCGAGGCCGCCGACGTCCGGGGCTCTAGCCGGAAGATCCTGGCTAGCGTCCAGCGCATCGAGCGGATGGCCGAGGACCTGCTCGACGCCTCCAAGCTCGAGGCGCGCCGCTTCTCCCTCGAGCGGCGGCCGATGGACCTCTGCGCCCAGCTCCGCGCCGCCGTCGAGCTCGCCACCATGGAGCGGCCGGAGCGCGCCGTCGTGCTCGCCGCCGACGAGGACGTGCCGCCCGTCCACGCGGACGCGGCGCGCGTCGACCAGGTGGTCGGCAACCTCCTCCTCAACGCCGCCAAGTACGGCGACCCGAGCGCGCCGACCCGGGTGACGCTCTCGCGCCGCGACGCCGAGGTGGAGGTCGCGATCGAGAACCGCGGGCCGGGCATCCACCCGGACGAGCTGCCGAAGCTCTTCCAGCGCTTCCAGCGGCTCACGTCAGGCCCGTCAAGGAGGAACCTGCCCGGCACGGGCCTCGGGCTCTACATCTGCAAAGGCATCATCGAGGCGCACGGCGGCCGCATCTGGGCGCGGAGCGAGCCGGATGAGACCACGTCGTTCCACTTCACGCTCCCGCTCGCGGAGGCGCCCCCGGACGGCTGACCTCGCGCCCGCGGCGCGCCGGCGCCGCACCTGCGCCGCGAGGCCCCGAGCGCCGCTCAGCCGTTCTTGATGCGCGCCACGATGGCGTCGGTGAGCGCCTTTGTGTCCGCCTTGCCGCCGAGATCGCGGGTGCGCACCCCGTCGAGGTTCAGCGCGCCGTCGATCCCGGCGCGCAGGCGGCTGGCGAGATCCCGGCGGCCGACGTGGTCGAGCATCATCGCGGCGGCGAGCATGAGCGCGATCGGGTTCGCCACGCCCTTGCCGGCGATGTCCGGCGCCGAGCCGTGCACCGCCTCGAAGATGGCGGCGTTCTGGCCGATGTTGGCCCCGGGCGCCATGCCGAGGCCGCCGACCAGGCCCGCGATCTCGTCCGACAGGATGTCGCCGAAGAGGTTCGTCGTGACGATGACGTCGAACTGCCACGGGTTCAGGACGAGCTGCATCGCGCACGCGTCCACGATGCGCTCGTCGGTCGCCACGCGGCCCTCGTAGGCCTTGCTCACCTCGCGCGACGTCTCCAGGAAGATGCCGGTGAGCGCCTTCATGATGTTCGCCTTGTGGACGATCGTGACCTTCTTGCGGCCGTTCTTCTCGGCGTAGTCGTAGGCGAACTCGGCGATGCGCCGCGAGCCGACCCGCGTGTTCACGCCGGACCCGATCGCCACCGCGTGCTCGTCGCTGCCGATGGGGATGTAGTGCTCGAAGCCCACGTAGAGGCCCTCGAGGTTCTCCCGCACGAGCACGATGTCGATGTTCTCGTAACGGCCGCCCGGGATCAGCGTGCGCGCGGGCCGCACGTTCGCGAAGAGCTTGAACTCCTGCCGCAGGCGCACGTTCGAGGAGCGGTATCCGCCGCCGATAGGCGTCTCGAGCGGCCCCTTCAGCGCGAGCTGCGTGCGGTGGATGCTGTCGAGCGTGGCCCGGGGCAGGGGATCGCCGGACTCCTTGACGCCGGCCATGCCGGCCACGCACGTCTCCCATTCGAAAGGCGCGCCGAGCGCGTCGAGGGCGCGCAGCGTCGCCTCCACGATCTCGGGGCCGATACCATCGCCGGGGATGAGGGTCGCAGGATGCATCTGTGAGGTCACGGGCTCTGTCTCTCGGGCTCGGGGTGGGTCGCGTCGTCCAGGAAAGTTGCACGCATAGTCGAGGTCCGCGCCGCGATCTACCTCCCGGGACGGCAGATCGCGCCCTCGACGGAGCGCGCGCCGCGCGTCCCGTCGTCACCGCCGTCACCGTTATGCTCCACATGTTTCAATTGTTTCATGCGCTCCGCGCTGGCCTGCGCGGGTCCGTGTCGCTCCGCGTGGATCGGTTTTGTTTCATGTTGGTTTACGTACGATTGCTCGCCGGGACGCATGTCCCTTGAGGATCCCCGCCCGCGCCGCCATCATGTTGCGCGCCCATGATCTGCCCGCGCTGCCATCGCGGTTACGCCGACCGTTCGTACGCGTTCTGCCCTGACGACGGCGCCCGCCTGGTTCAGTCCCTGTCGGCCGCGCAGCCCGCGCAGCCGACGCGGCAGTTCGGCGCCGTCCTCGAGGACCGCTACGTGATCCAGGGCTTCATCGGCGCCGGCGGGATGTCGCGCGTGTACCTCGCCGTGGACAGCCACACGAAGGAGCAGGTCGCGGTCAAGATCCTGAACCGCACCTTCGCCGCGGACCGGACCCAGCGCGAGCGCTTCCTCCGCGAGCTCGAGGTGGCGGCCGAGCTCGGGCACCCCAACATCATCCGGGTCCTCGACGCGGGCGAGCGCAAGGACGGGTCTCCGTTCATCGTGCTCGAGCTCCTCACCGGCGAGTCGCTCGGCGCCCTGCTCCGCCGCGAGGTGGCCGTGAGCGAGGCCGTCGCGCTGCCGCTGATACGGCAGGCGGCGTCGGCGCTCGCCGCCGCGCACGCGGCCGGGATCGTCCACCGCGACGTGAAGCCGGACAACATGTTCCTCGTCCGCTCCTCGAGCGGCCCGCGCGTGCTCAAGATGATGGATTTCGGCTTCGCCAAGGTGAGATCGGGCCCGGTGACCGCGGCCGGCCTGGTGCTCGGCACCGTCCCCTACATGGCCCCGGAGCAGGCCCTCGCCGATCCGGTCGACGGCCGCACCGACGTCTACGCCCTCGGCGTCACGATGTTCCGCATGCTCGCCGGCCAGCTGCCCTTCTCCTCGCCGGACGACGTGGTGGTCGTCGCCCAGCACGCCTGCACCCCGGCGCCCCGGCTGAGCGCGATCCGCCCCGGCATCGACCGGCGCCTCGAGGCGCTGGTCGCCACCGCGCTCCGCAAGCTGCCCGGCAACCGCTTCGACTCGATGCAATCGCTCCTGGAGGACGTCGAGCGCATCCTCGGCGCCCGCCCCGGCGCTCCGATCGGCGCGCCGCTCCGGAAATCCCCCGACGTCTACGAGCCGGTGAACCCGGCGGCGCGCGAGGCGCTCAAGTTCCTGCGGCGCCAGCTGCCCTGAACGGGCATGCGTGTCCCCGCGGGCGCGCGCGGCGCAGCGGCGCGCGGGTCAGCGCGCGCCGAGGTCCTCGACGCGGTAGCCGTCCGGATACGTGCGGCTCTTCCTCTTGGTGAGCAGGCGCGGCGAGCGCCGGCGCGGCATGGCGCGCAGGAGCGGGCCGCGCGCGCGGAGCGCGGCCTCCACGACGCGGCGCAGCGCCGGCGGCGGCCGCTGCAGCCCGAGCGCGTCGAGCAGGGGATCGTCGACGATCGCGTGGATGACCTGCGCCCCGAGCGGCCACAGGGCCTTCGGCAGCACCCAGCCGAGCATGAGGTCGCGCGTCGCGACGGCGAGCCTGCGGTTGTTCTCCGAGAATCGCAGGTGCTCCGCCTCGTACTCGACGTTGAAGCGCTCGTACGCCTCGTAGCTCGGCGGGATGTCGCGGATGTTCATGAGCGTCCCGACCTGCTTCCAGTAGTGGTACGCCGCGAGCTTCTCTTTCTCGAGGAGCGGCCGCCAGGCGAAGCGCTCGTTCCAGCGGATGGGCTCGAAGATGAACGTCGACAGCGTGTACAGGTACTCGTCGTTCGGGATGGTGTAGCGCCTGTGCTGCTGGTTCATGCGCCGCAGCGCCGTCCGGCCGCGCTCGCTGTCGTATCCGTTCTCCAGCATCTCGGAGAGGATGAGGACCGTGTCGTCGTAGCGCTTCTGGGTCCGCTGCAGGAGCTCCCCTGTCTGCACCAGGAGCGGCGTGCCCTTCGCGATGCCGAAGACGCGGAGCAGCGCGAGCTCGAGGGCGCGGTGCGTGTCCCACGGAAAATCATAGCACGTCGAGAGAAACGCGATCTCCTGATGATCCTGGACCGGATCGAGGTTCGCCTCGATATGGTCGCGGATCGCATAACGCGATCGCGATTTGGGAGGAGCCCAGCGCATAGAGAGATCTCCTGAGTTGTATCCGATCGATGACGGCTCTGTGTCTATCATACCTCCGCGAATCCTGGCGGAAACGCCGTTGAGCCGGTGCGGACGCCAACGACGATGAGCCGACGCCGACGAGACGAGGTGAGGACGGACGCCGCGCGCGGCGTCCGTGACGTGGGGACGACGCGGCCCGCGCGCCGGAGAGCCGGTCGTTCAGGGCTCCCGCGCGACCAGGCCGCCGCGGCTGCGCGGGGGACGGGCTCGGGACGCCCGGGCGGCTCCGCGCCGATGGCGCCCGCGCCGGGGCGGGGCGCGCGTGCGCGGCCTGCGCGAAGGTGGCACCCTAGCCCCGTGCGGCCTGTCATTGACGACATGATCCAGGAGCTCCTTACTCGCCATCGGTCGACCGGCCGGGTGGACCTCAACGACATCGCCGACGTCATCGACCGCCGGCCGGTCTCGTACGAGGAGGTGGAGCACATCATCGACCGGCTCGAGTCCGAGGGCCTCCGGGTGGCCGAGCCGCTCGACGCGGGCGACGTCGAGGTGCTCCGGGCCGTCCTCGCGAGCGCGAGGCGGCTCGCGGCCGAGCTTGGGCGCAGACCCACGATCGGCGAGATCGCGCTGGCCTCTGGTCATGCCCCGCACACGGTGCGCCGGGCGCTGGAACAAGCGGGGCGCGCCAAGACTTGTTGAAGAGGACGCATGCAGGCCGCGCCGGACACAGCGCAGCGCGGCAAGACGCGGAAGAGGCGGCAAGACGCGGCACAGCGCCAGAGCGAGAGGAAGGCAAACAAAACGAAAGAGCCGCGCCGTTGAGGGCAGACCGGAGCTCTACGTCAGTGTTATTGTGGAGATGGAGGGGAGCTCTGTCGCCGTAGTCGATTGTTTCCTCTACGCATCAGGGAAGGAAGGCTGGCCCGATGAACATCACGATCACGTTCCGGCACATGGTGGGTACCGAGGCCGTCAAGAAGTACGCTCACGAGAAGGTCGCCAAGCTCCAGAAATTTCTTCGGCAGGCAATGACGGCGCAGGTGACCCTCTCGGTCGAGGGGTTGATGCACGTCGCCGACGTCCGCATCTCCTCCGGCAGCCTGGCCTTCCAGGCCACCGAGCGGGGTGAGGACATGTACGCGTCGATCGACACGGTCCACGACAAGCTCGAACGGCAGATCCGCGATGGAAAGGGGCACACGATCGCGCGGAAGCGCGGCGGGACGAGCGCCGGCGAGTACGCCGCCGAGGTGGAGCGGGAGGCGGTGGCAGCCGCGGGACGCGGTCGATCCTGAGCCGCGGCGCCCGCCGCCGGGGCGGCGGAGCGCGCGCGATCCGAGCTGCCGCGCTCGCCGCCGAGGCGGCGCGGCGGCGCGGCGTACCGGGGCCTGAGCCGCCGCGCTCGCCGTCGCGGCGGCGGCCTCTCCCGCGGGGGAGCTGCGCGCTCGCCGCCGCGGCGGCCGCCTGCCGCGGGTGAGCCTCCACGCTCGCCGCCGCGGGTGAGCCTCCACGCTCGCCATCGTGGCCGGCGGCCCTCGCAAGGTGAACTGCCGCGCTTGCCGTCGTGACGGCGGACGGCGCGCGCTGGCGACCGACCCGGCGCCGGCGCGCACGCGGTGACCCGCCCGGCGCCGGCGCGCTCGCGGGCGACCCGCCCGAGGCGCCTGCTGCCCGCGGCGCGGGCGATCGCGGCGCGAAGATCGCTCCCTCCAGGGCCGCCGGCCGCGATAGCGTCCTTGAGTCGCGTACCCGAGGTCCCCAGGGTACGATGGCACGTCGGCGCGCCTGGCCCTGGCCGAGCGCCGCGCCGCCCGTACCGCGTGCGCCACAAAAGAGCCCTCTCACCTCGCCGAGCGCCGAAATCAGCATGCAAGTCTGCGACATCTTGACCGCGCACCAGGTATCCGTCGCCAGCGAGCAGGAGGGGGTCGTCCGCTCCAAGGCGGACGCGCTCCGCCGGCTCGCCGCCCTGCTCGCGACAGGACAGCAGGGGGTCAAGAGCGAGGACATCGAGCGGGTGCTCGCCGAGCGCGAGCGCCTGCAGTCCACCGGCGTCGGCAGCGGCGTGGCCATCCCCCACGGCGCCATGGAGGGGATCGATCGGCTGATCGGCGCCGTCCTGCTCTGCCCGAAGCCGATCGACTTCGACGCGATCGACGGGGCGCCGGTGTCCATCCTCATCGCCGTCATCGGGCCGAAGCGGGCCACCGGGGAGCACCTGAAGACGCTGGCGCGCATCTCCCGCCTCCTGCGGGACGAGACGTTCAGAAGGCGGCTGCTCGGCGCCTCGACCGGGCGGGCGGCGTTCGAGCTCATCGCCGCCGAGGAAGGGAGGTCGGTGTCATGAGCAGCTCGCGCGGCAGCGCACAAGAAGGCGACGGGGGCGGCCGGGTGCCCCCCGCGACCGGCGCAGGGCGGCCCGATCGCCCCGCCCTCACGGTGCGGAGCCTGATGGCCGACGACGGGCTCGGCATCGAGCTCACGCTGATCGCCGGCGCCGCGGGCCTCGACCGGCCCATCATGAACACCCGCATCCAGAAGTCGGGGCTCGCGCTCGTCGGCCACTTTCACGGCATCGTCCCGACGCGGGTGCAGATCCTCGGGCAGACCGAGCTCTCGTTCCTCCACAAGCTCTCCCGCGAGGACCGGCTCCTGTCGCTGCGCGGCTTCTTCGAGCTCGGCCTGTGCTGCGTCATCCTCACGCAGGGCGACCAGCCGTTCGACTTGAACGGCTCCGGCGTCGGCTTCGTCCCCGTGCCGGAGCTCGCGCAGTGCGCCGAGGAGAGCGGGACGCCGCTCCTCGTCTCGGCGGTGCGGTCGAGCGTCACGATCACCGCCCTGCACGCGCTGCTCGACGACCGGCTGGCGCCGCGCATCCGCCTGCACGGCGTGCTCGTCGACGTCTTCGGCGTGGGCCTCCTGCTCGTGGGGTCGAGCGCGATCGGCAAGAGCGAGTGCGCGCTCGACCTCGTGATGCGCGGCCACCGGCTCGTGGCCGACGACGCCGTCGAGTGCGATTACCGCCCGCCCGGCATGGTGTTCGGCGCGCCGGCCGAGCTCCTCCGGTACCACCTCGAGGTGCGCGGCCTCGGCATCCTCAACGTGAAGGACCTCTTCGGCGTCACCTCGATCCGCGAGCGCAAGCGCATCGACGTCGTGGTGAAGCTGGTCGAGTGGTCGAGGGACACCGAGTACGACCGGCTCGGGCTCGACGAGCGGTACCACACCATCCTCGGCGTGAAGATCCGCGAGCTCGTCATCCCGGTGCGCCCCGGCCGCGACATGGCGTCGATCCTCGAGGTCGCCGCCCGCAACGAGCTCCTGAAGAACGCCGGGTTCCACGCGGCGCGCGAGTTCTTCGGCAACGTCGAGGGCGAGCTGCTCCGCGAGCGCTCGGCCGAGGAGTCGTCGGTCCCGCCGCCGGTGCGGCTCGCGGAGGAGGGCGCCCCGCGCGGCGCGGCGCCGCACGGCCCGCCCCGCCCGCCGCGGCCCGGCCACGGCGTGGAGGTGCAGAGCCCGCCGAGCAGCGCCTTCCGGCAGCCCGTGGAGCGGGGGAGGCCGCCGGAGCGGCCCGGCACCGGGTTCGTCGCCACGGAGTCGTCCGTGAGCCTGCCGCGGCCGAGGAGGCGAGGGTGAGCGGCGCGCCCGACCCGCTGCCGCCCGCCCAGCCGCCGTCCGACGGCGCGACGGCGCGCGTCGTCGTCGTCACGGGCCTGTCGGGCGCCGGCAAGTCGACGGCGCTCCACGCCCTGGAGGATCTCGGCTTCTTCTGCGTCGACAACCTGCCCACCTCGCTCGTCCGTTCCGCGGTCGAGGCGTGCGAGGCGGGCGGGATCAACCGGATCGGGCTCGGCATCGACGTCCGGGTGGGCTCGTTCCTCGCGGGCGCCACGGCGGCGCTCGACTCGATCCGGGTCGGCCGCGACGTGGTGATCCTCTTCCTCGACGCCTCGGACGAGACGCTGCTCCGGCGCTTCAGCGAGACCCGGCGGCCGCACCCGCTGACGACCGGCGGCAGCGGCGCCATCGCGATGCTCGACGGCGTGCTCCTCGAGCGCGAGCGGCTCGCGTCGCTGCGGGCCAGGGCGACCATCGAGCTCGACACGACGCGGCTGTCGACGCACGACCTGCGCCGCGTCGTCCTCGAGCGGCTGCGCCCGGCCAAGGTCGATCTGCCCCGGATGTCCACCCGGTTCATCTCGTTCGGCTACAAGTACGGCATTCCGCTCGACGCCGATCTGCTCTTCGACGTCCGCTTCCTCGACAACCCGTATTTCGTCCACGGCCTGCGCGAGCTGACGGGCAACGACGAGCCGGTGCGGGAGTACATCCTGAAGAACGCGGACGCCCTCGAGTTCATCAGCAAGACCGAGCAGCTGCTCGCGTTCTGCATGCCGCGCTACGCCGACGAGGGAAAGAGCTACCTCACGATCGGCATCGGGTGCACCGGGGGCCGGCACCGCTCCGTCGTGCTCACCAACGTGCTCAGCGACAGCCTGCGGCGGAAGACGGGCCTCCCGATCACGGTCGTCCACCGAGACGTCGCCCGGGCGAGCAGTAGTATAGTACCCTCCGGGGCGGGTGAGGGCATGGCGGGGACGCCCAGCGTGGATTTCCGGCGGCTGCAGCCTGGGACGGCCGCGGCGGAGTCGCGCCCGGCGTCGGACAAGAGCGTGACGGGGGGCGAGCGGTGACGATCGAGGGGGTGAGGAGGCGGTTCACCATCATCAACGTGCGCGGGCTGCACGCGCGCGCCGCGACGAAGCTGGTGCAGCTCGCGGGCCGCTACGACTGCGACATCTCGCTGACCGGGCCGGACGGGCAGTCGGCCAACGCGAAGAGCGTGATGGGGGTGCTCCTGCTCTGCGGCTCGATGGGCACCCAGATCGAGGTCCACGCGACCGGCGATCAGGCCGCCGAGGCGGTCTCCGCCATCGGCGAGCTGATCGCCTCACGCTTCGGAGAGAGCGAGTGACGTCCGGCCGGAGCGCGCTCTCCGCGGGGGCTCCGGGCGATCACGCCGTCCCGGCGGACGCCGCCCGCGGCGACCCGGGGGCGCCCGGCGCTCGCGGCGACCCGGGGGCGTCCGGCGCCCGCGGCGACCCGGGGGCGCCCGGCGCGCGGAGCGACTCGGGGGCGCCCGGCGCGCGGAGCGACTCGATGCCACCTGGCGCCCGCGGCGACTCGATGCCACCTGGCGCCCGCGGCGACTCGATGCCACCTGGCGCCCGCGGCGACTCGATGCCGCCTGGCGCCCGCACCGAGACGCTGCGGGGCATCTCCGGATCGCCCGGGGTCGCCATCGGCGCCGCCGTCGTGATCGGCGGGCACAGGACGGATCACCCGCGCCGCCGCGTCAGCTCCAGCGAGATCGGAGCAGAGCTCGAGCGCTTCGAGACCGCGGTCGAGCGCGCGCAGGACGAGCTCCGCGACATGGCGAAGCGCCTCGGCGACCACCGCGCCGAGGCGTCGATCCTCGAAGCGTACCTCCTGATGCTCGGCGACGAGGCGCTCGCCGACGCCGTGAGGCGCCAGGTCCTCGAGGAGCGGCGCTGCGCCGAGTGGGCGGTCGCGACCGCGTGCGAGGCGATCGCCGGCCGCTTCGCCGCCCTCGACGACCCGTACCTGCGCGAGCGCAGCCACGACGTCATGTTCGTCGGCGAGCGCCTGCTGCGCGCCTTCACCCTCCCGCCCCAGGAGCCGCCGTCCTCGCGCGACACCGGGCCGCTCTCCACCCGCAGCCTCATCGAGCTCCAGAACTCGATCGCCATGCCGGCGACGTTCGGCGCGGCGCTGCCGCGCTTCTCCGGGCCGACCATCCTCATCGCGCACGACCTCTCGCCGGCCGACACCGCGGCCATGGTCGACGAGCCGGTCGTCGGCTTCGTCACCGAGGTCGGCACCCGCACGAGCCACACCTCCATCATGGCCCGCGCGCTGGAGATCCCGGCCGTGGTCGGCGTCAGCGACGTGCTCCAGCGCGTGATCACGGGCGACGTCGTCGTGATCGACGGCCTGCGCGGCACGGTCATCGTCCGGCCCGGGCCCGTCGAGCTCGCGGAGGCGCGCGCCCGCGCCGAGCGCTACGGCGCGCTCGCCAAGGAGCTCTCGGAGTCCAGGCACCGCGCGGCCGAGTCGAAGGACGGGGTGAAGGTGTCGCTCCGGGCCAACGTCGAGCTCCCGGCCGAGGCGATCCTCGCGCGCGACCAGGGCGCCGACGGCATCGGCCTCTACCGGACCGAGTTCCTCTACATCGACCGCACGTCCCCGCCCTCGGAGGACCAGCAGTTCGAGATCTTCCGCGCCGTCGTCGAGGCGCTCCGCCCGAAGCCGGTCACCTTGCGCACGTTCGACATCGGCGGCGACAAGTTCGTCTCCACCTTCCAGGTGCCGCCGGAGATGAACCCGATGCTCGGCCTCCGCGCCGTCCGGCTCGCGCTCTCGCGCCCCGACGTCTTCCTCGAGCACCTCCGCGCCATGGTGCGCGCCTCCGCCTTCGGCGACGTGCGGATCATGATCCCCATGGTCGCCGGCCTCGGCGAGCTCCGGCAGGTGCGCGAGCTGCTCCGCCGCGCGCAGGAGCAGGTGCGCGCCCGCGGCCAGCCCTGCGCCGACGAGATCCCGCTCGGCGTGATGATCGAGGTGCCCGCGGCCGCGATCATGGTCGACCATTTCGCGCGCGAGGCCGCGTTCCTGAGCCTGGGGACGAACGACCTCATCCAGTACGCGCTCGCGGTGGACCGGACCAGCCGCTCGCTCGCTTACCTGGCCTCGCCCTTCGACCCGTCGATCCTCCGGCTGATCACGAAGGTGATCCGGGCGGGCCAGGAGTACGGCCGCCCGGTCTCGCTCTGCGGCGCCATGGCGAGCGACCCGCTCGCGGCGCTGCTGCTGCTCGGCCTCGGCCTCCGCGACTTCTCGATGGAGGCGGCGGCGATCCCGGAGATCAAGGAGACGCTCCGGCGCGTGACGGTCGCCGAGGCCGAGGCGGTCGCGGCGGAGGCGCTCGCCTGCACCACGGCCGAGGAGGTCGAGTGCTGCGTCGCCGCGGCGTTCGCGCCGGGCCTCTACGACCTGCTCACCGGAGAGCGCGACGCGCGGTGACCGGCCTGCGCACGGGAGAGCGCGGCGCGCGGTGACCCGCGTCGCAGGTCGACGGTCTCGCCGTCTTCACCTCCTTTTCGCTTGAGCTCGCGGGGAGGGCTTCCTAGCGTGATGCCGCTTCATGAAGTCCCGTAAAGCCATGGGCGCGGCGCCGGGGGCGACGACGCGGCCCTCCGAGGCTCCCCTCTCACCGGCGCGCGGGGCCGCGGCGCGCTCGCCGGCCGCGTCGCGCGTCGCGCGCGCGCTGGCCGCCGGCGCGGCGGCGCTCGGCCTGTGCGCGGCGGGCTGCGAGCAGGAGCAGCCGCCCACGCGGCTCGTGGGCCAGGTGCACCTGACCCTGCTCCACACGTCGGACATCCACTCGCGGCTCTTCCCGTACAACCTGCAGCTCGGCCAGGTCGACGCGGGGCTCGGCCTCGGCGAGGCGACCTCCATCGCCAACGTCGGCGGCGCCGCGCGCATGTCCCATATCATCGGCCGCGAGCGCGCGCGCTCGTCGCGCGTGCTGCACCTCGACGGCGGCGACTGCTTCCAGGGGGCGCCGATCTTCAACTTCTACTCGGGCGAGGCGGAGATCCGCACCCTCGGCGCGATGGGCGTCGACGCGATGATCGTCGCCAACCACGAGTTCGATCGCGGCGCGCTGAACCTCGGCGTGCAGCTCCAGCAGAACGCGAGCTTCCCCATCCTCGCGGCGAATTACCTCCTCGAGGACCCCGCCCAGCCCGGCGCCTCGCCGCTCGGCGCGATCCTGCAGCCGTTCACGGTCTTCGACCTCGAGGGCCTGCGCGTCGGCGTCATCGGGATGGGCAACCTCTCCAGCCTGACCTCGATCTTCGAGGCGCCGAACCGGCTCGGCGTCACCCCGCTGAACACCACCGAGGTCGCGCAGTTCTACGTCGATCTGCTCCGCCCCACCGTGGACGTCGTCGTCTTCGTCACCCACCTCGGGCTCGACGTCGACGAGCGGATGATCGAGACCACGACGGGCATCGACGTCGTGCTCGGCGGGCACAACCACATCGTGCTCCAGCCGCCGAAGCGCGTCCGCGACTGCTCGCGGTACTACGACGAGGAGGCGCAGCGCCACTACATCCTCCTGAACGACGAGCGCTCCCCGGAGGCGGGCGAGAAGCGGCGGCGCTACTGCACGCCGCGCGACGTGGTCCTCGCGCACTCCGGCGCGTTCGCGAAGTTCGTCGGCCGGCTCGACCTCGTGCTGTCCAAGGATCCCTCGGAGCTCGGCGCCGACTACGACCCGCTGAACGGCTACGAGGTGCTCTCGGACCGGTACGAGCTCTTCCCGGTGACCGAGGGCGTGCCGGCGGACCCGATCGTCGCCTCGGTGCTCGAGCCGTACGCGCAGGGGCTCGACGCGCTCGCGAACCTCGATCTGCTGGTCGGCTACGCGCTCGACGGCTCGCGCCGCGTCTCCACGAGCGGCGGCGACTCGCCGCTCGGCAACCTGATCGCCGCGGCGATGTGGCTGCGCCTCGGCATCCAGACCGACTTCGCCCTCACCAACACGACGGGCATCCGCGCCGACCTCGTGCCCGGCCCGGTGACGGTCGAGCAGATGTTCAACATCTTCCCCTTCGACAACTCGATCTCGAAGATGCAGCTCTCCGGCCTCGAGGTGCAGGACCTGTTCGACTTCGTGGCGCGCCGGTCGAGCGGCCGCGGGTGCGTGTCGCAGGCGCAGATCGCGGGCGCTCGGGTCGTCATCGACTGCGCCGCGCGCGCCTCCGAGGGCGCCGCGCCCGGCGTCGCGACCCACGTCTACATCGGCGCCCACGACCCGCCGATCGCGTGCCCGAACGGCGACGCCGACTGCCCGGGCGGCCTCACCGGCAGCTGCGACGTCGAGGCGAACCGGTGCTGGCAGCCGATCGACCCGATCGCCACCTACGAGCTCGCCACGTCGAACTACCTCGCCCAGGGCGGCAGCGGGTTCCGCGTGCTCCAGCGCAACACGACCCAGTTCGACACCCAGGTGCAGCAGCGCGACGCGCTCATCGATTACCTCCGCGCCGGCCGCCCGTGCGGCGCGGACGACCGCGGCGAGCTCGCGTCGTGCCAGCGGGACGCCGACTGCGCCGGCGTGGGCGAGGGTTACGTCTGCGCGTGCCCCGAGTCGGTCGTCGAGGGCCCCGTGTGCAAGACCGGCGGCGCGCCGTGCGCGCAGGGCGCGTGCGTGCTCGCGCGCTGCCGCGACGACGTCGCCGCCTACCAGCGCGACGTCTGCGCCAGGGCGCCGACCCCGGAGGTGCGACAGCAGTGCGAGGGCGCGCTCGCCCCGTGCAGCGCCGCCGGCGAGCAGTGCAAGTACCTCGCGTGCGTCGACCGGCGGCTCGGCAACTTCTCCGACGGCCGCCTGCGGATGGTGGGCCAGTGACGCCGCGGGCGCGGCTCCAGGCGGCCCTGCTCGCCGCGGCGCTCGCCGGGTGCGGCAGCGACGCCGGCCCGCCGCGGGGCGTCTCGAGCTTCTGGGTCCAGGTCGTGGAGGTGAACGGGGCGGCGCCGCCCTCCGCCGAGGCGCCCCTCCCGGCCAACCGCGGCGACACCGTGGACGCCTGGTCGTTCCGGATCGAGGCGCGCGACCCCGCCGGCCGCCGGGCGCCGTTCGACGGCATGGTCCGGCTCAGCGTCGAGCCCGGGGCCGTGGTCGACGTCGAGGCCGACGAGGCGGACCTCGCCGTCGGCCGCAACGTCCGCCTCCGCGGCGGGGTCGCGACCGGCGTGGCCCACGTGACGGCCGTCTACGGGCCTGCCCGGCTCTGGGCCGAGGACGTCGGCTACGAGCCCGCGCCCCGGGGCGGCCGGCCCGCGTGCGCCAACGGCGAGAACGACGACGCCCCGGGCGACGTGCTGATCGACTTCCCCGCCGACCCCGGGTGCGCGTTCGCCGACGACGACAGCGAGGAGGGCGGCACCTTCAGCGCCGGCGCCTCGAAGCCCGTCGCCTACGCCCTGCCGCGCATCGCCGACGTCCAGGGGGGCGGCTCGGCGACGCCCTACGCGTTCGAGGGGATCCAGATCAACACCGCCGCGCCCCAGGAGGTCGTCGTCACGCGCGTCGCGAGCGACGGCTTCTACGTCACCGATCTGGCCGGCCAGGACGGCGGGTACAACCACCTCTTCGCGTACAACTTCAACACCCCCGCCAACATGCGTGTCTGCGATCGGCTCCAGTACCTCGCCGGCACCGTGAACGAGTTCTTCGGCTTCACCGAGCTCTCGTTCCCGTCCTACGAGATCGCGCCCTTCCACGAGGGGGAGCCGTGCCCGGTCCCGGAGCCGACCGTGCTCGACGCGCGGACGATCGCCGACGCCTCGGCCATGGAGCGCCTCGAGAGCGGGCTCGTGCGCGTCGAGGGGGTCCACATCAGCAAGAATTTCGGCCCGAAGCCCGCGCGGAACAACGTCTTCGGCCCGGAGCAGTCGAGCTGCGATCTCAACGGCGACGGCCAGGTCGACTTCGAGAGCCGGGCCGAGGGGAGCTGCGCGAACGCGTGCTCGCGCGACCCCGAGTGCAGCGAGTGGACGAGCTTCTCCGCGCGCGGCAACTACAAGGTCACCGACGGGTCGAGCATGATCCAGATCCAGACGGGCACGGTGAGCGCCTTCGATCCGACGTCCCACCGGGGCCGCGCGCTCGAGGCCGTGACGGGCACGCTCCGGAACTTCTCGGGCGGCTCGCTGAACTGGACGATCGAGGCCCGCTGCCCGGACGATCTCGTCTGCGAGGCGCCCGGCTGCGCGCCGGCCGCGAAGCCCTCGACGGAGGCCTGCGTGCGGCTGCGCAGCCTCGACGACAACGACGCGGAGACCAACTAGCCGCCGCCTCCCCCCGCGGCCGCGCCGCGCCCTCGGATCCCCCAGGCCCCAAGGAAGCCCACCGCCCGCCATGCACCGAAGCGCGCTCCTCGCCCCCGCCGTTTCCGCGGCCCTGCTGCTCTCCCTCGCCCCGCCGGCGCTGGGCCAGCCTCAGCCCCTCCCCGGTCAGGCCCCGCCGGCGCCCGCCGCGCCGGCCCAGACCCCCGACGCGCCCGCGGCGGCGCCCGCGCCGCCGGCCGACATCCCCCCCGCGCCGACCCCCGGGCCCGCCGCGCCGGTCCAGACCCCCGCCGCGCTGGGCCCCGAGCCCGCCGCGCCGGCGCCGGCCGCCGCGGCGGCGGCTCCGGCGGCCGCGGCGTCGGCCCCCGCCCCTGGCGCGCTGCCGCCGGCGGCCGGCGCCGCGACCGCGCTGCCGCGGCTCGAGCCCCGCGGGACGCCCCCGGCCGAGGAGCCGCCGGTCCGGGTCGGCGACGCCATGGACACGCGCCTCACCTGGACGCTCGGCGACGACGACGTGCTCCACGACACGGGCCAGGCGCAGCCCATCTCGCCGAACGTGAGCATCGGCGATCGCAAGCAATACCGGCTCTTCTTCGACAACCTCAACTCCCGCTTCAGCGGGCGCGAGAACCTGACGCACCTCGCACTCTACAAGAAGATGCCGGGGTTCATCGAGGGGCTGGACACCGAGGCTTCGCTCGTCCTCCGCATCGACCTCGCCTCGCTGTCCAGGAACAGCAACAACGTCAATCAGGCGCTCTACGACGCAGGCTCGTTCATCCGCGCCTTCTATCACACCGACGGCAACGCCGACGGCAAGACCGGGCTCGGCATCACGCTCTGGCCCCTCGACACCGACAGGTTCCGCCTCGGCTACCTCTACGACATCTCGTGGGGCGGCACGAACGCGTCGATCAACCAATCGATCTTCCCGCGCATCATCGGCACCGCGCCCGGCGCGAAGGTGCAGTTCGACGCCGAGCGGTTCAGCGTCTTCGCCGGGTTCAAGGTCGCGAGCCTCACGCAGCTCCAGCGGGTGCTCACCCCCGGCACCAGCGAGGTCGAGGAGATCCGCGTCGCGCAGACGAACTACGGCTTTCTCCTCGGCGGCGGCGTCGATCTCCACCCCCACGTGCACGCCGACCTCGGCGCCGGCTACTTCCAGCAGGGCAGGTTCGACTGGCCCGACGTCGCGGGCGAGCCGGTCTACACGTACGGCGCCTCGGCCCGCGTCGTCGCGCACACGAAGGGCGAGCCGATCCCGCAGTCTGTCGACTTCCTGCTCTACCGCAACGATCCGGACCGCCCGCAGATCATCTTCAAGCCCGAGACCTACACGCCGGGCAAGACCACCTGGGCCGTGAGCCTCGAGGCGTCGAACCTCTACCAGAACCTCAAGGACTTCGAGTCCGCGGGCGTGACCACCCGCCAGGCGGCCCGCGCCGGCGCCCTCCAGGCGGTCCTCAAGTCGGGGTACGCGCGCGCGAGCGTCACCGGCATCTACCGCGATCTGCCGTTCGTGCTGCGCAACCAGCCGAGCTTCATCCCGTTCCAGAGCATCCCCGAGACGCGCGGCGCCTCGACGGGCGACGAGCTGTTCTTCGCCCTTTCGGCCGACTACTACGTCGCGCGGGCGCGGCTCACCCCCGGCATCGGCGCGGGCCTCCAGCTCCCCGCCACCTTCAAGACGACGTCGTTCGACCTCTACAGCGCGCCGATCGCGCGCACCGTGGTCGTGCGCGAGCAGGGCAACCTGTCCATCCTCCCCTACAACCGCTCCGCCGTGCCCATCTTCCAGGCCCGCGTCAGCCTCAAGTGGGATATCAGCCGGATCCTCTCCGCGGTCGCGTGGGTCCAGTACGTGCGCGACAACAACGGCACCTTCATGGAGCGCGACCCCTCCGAGGGCACGCTCGCGCTGCGCACCTTCGTGAACCCCGACTTCGTCGGCGGCGGCATCAGCGCCCAGGCCCGCTTCTGAGGATCGCGCGGGCGCCGCGCCCCCCCCGCGGCCCGCGCTCACCGCGGCTGGAACCCCTTGAACGCCGCCACGGCCCGCTGCGTGCTGCCCACGGTCTCGACGATGCGAAAGCCCCCGCGGAGGTAGAACCCCTCGAAGTGCAGCACGCTCTCGCCCTCGGCCGGCTCGATCTCCCAGTAGCGCGAGAGATCCCGCGACGTGCCGAGGACGGCGATCCGCCGCCACCCGCCCGGGATCATCCCCGTCCACTCCGGGCCGCGCTTCTCCGTCAGCTCGAAGTCGTCGCGGCTGTGCTTCACCCGGAAGCTCGCGTCCGGGCCCGACCCGATGCGCGCGTCGAGCGGGCCCCCGGGCGGCCCCTTCGCGTCCTGGTCCTGCCGCCGCGGCCCGCGCTTGCTCACCCGGTAGCTCGCCACCGAGTGCGGATCCAGGTAGTAGGTGCCGCCCTCCTTGTTCGCGCGCAGCCGCCCCGCGTAGATCGCCTGGCGCACCGCGCTCTCGGAGATGCCGAGCTGCTGCGCGGCCTCCGGCACCGTCATCGTGTAGCGCGTCCGCGGCGTGGCCACCGCCGACTCGGGCGGCAGCCGCTTGCGCGCCAGGCAGTCGAGCATCACGTGGAACGCCGGATCGCGGTACACGTCGGCCGTCGCGACGCTCCGCCCCGCGACGGCGGTCTTGTCGAGCAGCGGGTTCTCCGGCCCGAGGACGAGATCGGTCAGCTCGGCCTCGGACACCGCGGGATCCCGGGCCGCCGCCAGCACCCGGCACAGGAAGGTGCCGAGCTCGCCGGTCGGCGTCGCGAAATCGACCGTCTCGCCGGACAGCAGCGTGTATTGCGTCTTCATCTCGCCTCTTCGCAGCTCGTCGTGTGCGCGCTCCAGCACCGCGCGCCGCGCGCGTGCCCGGGGCTACGCGAGCCCGATCCGTCCGTGAGGCGGACGAAGTCCCTCGCGCGCGCCGGTGCCGGCGCGCGCAGGCGGATCTCACCCCACCGGGGACGCCGCGCGCGCGGCCCCCGCCCCGAGGGGCAGGACCGCCCGCACGCCGCCCCCGTCGGGCACGCGTTCAGCGCCGCAGCTACGGATTACTGTATGCCCGTTCAGGTAGTTCCGTCTAGTGCCTTTGCACGCCGGTAGGACAAAAGTCGTCCGCCTCCGGCGACGTCACGTCATCCGCAACTATCCGAAAATACACATTAATTCTGCGCGATCAGAACGCGTGGAACCGGCGGAAAAATCGTCGCAGGCTGCGAGGCGGGGCGGATCGGCGGCCGAGACCGGCGCCCGGCGCCCGGCGGCGGCGGGCGCTGTTCAGGTCCGTGTGGGGCGCCGTCTGTTCAGGTGGCGGGCTTCTGCCGCGTCGTCTCGGCGAGGGTCTCGACGGTGTCGGGGTCGTGGTCGCGGATGCAGTCGACCCCGTTGCGCTCGAACTGGATGGCGGCGGCCAGCGCGGCCCGGCTTCGCTCGCGGTCCATGGCCCACGCCGCGTGCCGCACGAGCAGCGCGAGCGACAGCGCCCGGCCGAGGGTGATCGCGACGCGGCGGGCGCCGGCCTCGAGGCCGGGGCGGTCGGTGGCGGCCATCTCCTTGATCCACGCGCGGGCGTGGGACACCGCGCGCGACGCCGCCGTCTCGGCCTCGGCGAGCTTCGGCTCGACCACGCCGGTGAGGAGGCGCGCCACCTCGGCCGCGAGGATGTCGAGCGAGCCGTCCTTCAGGATCACCCGCAGCGCGTCGAGGGCGAGCACGTTGGTCGTGCCCTCCCAGATCGGCAGGACCTGCGCGTCGCGCAGGAGGCGCGGCAGCCCCGTGTCCTCGATGTAGCCCGCCCCGCCGAACGCCTCGAGCACCTCGCTCAGCACCGACACCGCCTGCTTCGCGGTCGTGAGCTTCGCGATCGGGATCATCAGCCGGAGGAGCTTCGCCTCCGACTCGGTGAGCGACCCCGTCTCCTCGCGCCCGAGCAGCTCGATCGCGCGGAAGGTCAGGTGGAAGGCGCCCTCGAACTCGGCCTGGAGCTCGGCGAGCGTGTCCATGTGCAGCGGCTTCTCGGCCAGCGTCGCGCCGAACAGGGCGCGGCGCTGGGCGTAGGAGCGCGCCAGCGCGAGCCCCCGGCGCATCCCCGCGACGGCGGCGATCGCGTTCCAGGTCCGCGTCACGTTCAGCATCGGCGCGATCGCCCGGACGCCGTTCGTGAGGCCGGCGACCGGCGTGGCGAGGACGCCGTCGAGGGTGATCTCGGCGGTGGGGACCTTGCGGGTGCCGAGCTTGTCCTTCAGCCGGTTGAGCAGCACGCCCTCGCGGCGCCCCTCCTCGCCCGCGAGCTCGACGTAGAACAGCGCGAGCCCGCGGCTGCCCTCCGGGTTGCCCTCGGGGCGCGCGAGCGCGAGCGCCATCTCGGACGTGGCCGCCGAGGCGAACCACTTCGTCCCGTACAGCCGGTACGCCCCGTCCGGCCCGGGCCGCGCCACGGTCTCGCTCCGCCCCACGTCCGAGCCGCCGGTGCGCTCGGTCATCCACTGGCCCGACGTCCAGGCGCTCGCCGGGTCGCGGCTCGTCAGGCGGGGCACCGCGCGGTCGATGAGGGCGCGGTTGTCGCTCGCGAGCAGCGCCCGCGCGGCGCCGTCGGTCATCGCCAGGGGGCACGTGTAGACGTCGCTCGACGCGTCGAAGAGGTACGCGAGCGCGAACTGGTGGACGCGCGAGAACGCGCCGTGGGCCCGCTCGTACGCCGTCGCGACGACCCCGTGCTCGCAGGCGATGCGCGCGGCCTCCTTCCAGAGCTGCGTCACCTCGACCCGGTCGACGCGCTTGCCCCAGGCGTCCCACGACGTGAGCTCGGGCTCGTTCTCGCGATCGGCGAGCTGCAGGCGGTAGAGGCGGCCGCCCGAGAGCTCGCCCATCTCCCGCAGCGAGGGCGTGATCGACGCGGCCACCTCGCGCGGCAGCACCCGCGCGAGGTAGGACCGCAAGACGCGGTCGTCGTCGTACTGGTTCCCGAGTGATGGGGGGTCTTGATAGAAAGCCACCGGCCGACTCCTGGGTTGGTGCGCCGCAGCCCGAACCGTGCGACGCGGAAGCGTCGATCGGGTCCCGCGCGCCCTCCGGCACGCGCGGCGACTCGCAGCCTCGAACCACTCGAAGCTACTGAACCCGTCCCATCCGGTTCAACAGGAAGCCGAGAGCCCGCTCGCCGTGGCGCGGCGAACGGTGAACCTCGGCTGTCAATTTCGCCGAGCCAGCCGGTTTCTGTGCGCTGTTCGGGTGCCGTGTCGCACGGAAAGAAGCGCAGATTGTGCGGTTCTTGACTTCCCCGATGTACCAATGCATAGGACTGGCGGTGAAGCTCTCGAACAAGGGTCGCTACGGTGTGCGCGCATTGTTCGATATCGCGTTCCACAACGACGGGCGGCCGACGCAGATCCGCGAGATCTCGGAGCGAGAGCTCATCCCGGCCCGGTTCCTGGAGCAGATCTTCCAGGACCTGAAGAAGGCCGGGCTCATCAGCTCGAAGCGCGGCCCGCGCGGGGGCTACCACCTGGCGCGGCCCGCGAGCGAGATCAGCCTGGGCGACGTCGTCCGCGCCCTGGAGGGGCCGGTCGCGGTGATCGCGCCGGACGACGAGGGCAACCCGGAGAGCTCGACGCTCGACCCGCCCACGGCCGTGTTCCACGATCTGGCGCTCGCGATCGAGCGCTGCTTCGACGCGGTGTCGATCGCCGACGTCTGCGAGCGCGGGGTCGAGCTCGGCGTGCGCCGCAAGGGGCGGCCGGAGCGGTCGACCTACGTGATTTGAGCCGACCTCCCATGAGAAGCCCTGACCGAGCCGACCCGTCCTCCGGCGTCCCCCGCGCACCCGCGGGGGCGGCCGAGCTGCCCCCGCTGCCCTCGCACCCGCGCGTCGTCGACAGCGTGCTCGACCTCGTGGGCGACACGCCGCTCTTCGAGATCCGCCGCGTCGACGCGGCGACGCCCCGGGGGCGCGTCTTCGGGAAGGCCGAGCAGCAGAACCCGGGCGGCTCGCTGAAGGACCGGATCTGCCTCGCGATGATCGAGGGCGCCGAGGCGCGCGGGCTGCTCGGCCCGGGCGCGGGCGGCGTGGTCATCGAGCCGACGTCGGGGAACACCGGGATCGGGCTCGCGATCGTGTGCGCGGCCAAGGGGTACCGGTGCATCCTGACGATGCCGGCGAGCATGAGCCTCGAGCGCCGCCAGCTGCTCGAGGCCTACGGCGCGGAGGTCGTGCTGACCGAGCCCGAGCTGCAGATGGAGGGCGCCATCGACAAGGCGCAGCGGCTCGCGGCCGAGATCCCGGGCGCGGTCATCCTCGGCCAGTTCGACAACCCCGACAACCCGCGCGTCCACGCGGAGACCACCGCGCGGGAGATCCTGCACGCGATGGCGGGCCTCGACGGGCCCGAGCGGCCCGGCCCGCGGCAGTCGCTGACGATCGACGCGTTCGTGGCGGGCGTGGGGACGGGCGGGTCGGTGAGCGGCGTCGGGCGCGTGCTCAAGCGGCTGCGCCCCGGGACGCGCGTCATCGCGGTCGAGCCCGAGTCGTGCGCGACGATCTCGCGCGGCGAGCGCGGGCCCACGAAGATCCAGGGGCTCGCGGCGGGGTTCGTCCCGGCGAACTACGATCCGGGCGTGGTGGACGAGGTGCGCACGGTCGGCGATCGCGCCGCGTACGAGACGAAGGCGGCGCTCGCCCGGCAGGAGGGGCTGCTCGTCGGCATCAGCGCCGGCGCCGCGGTGCGGGTGGCGCTCGACGTCGCGCGCGAGCTCGGCCCCGACGCCAACGTCGTGACGGTCCTGTGCGACACCGGCGAGCGGTACTTCAGCCTGGACGAGTACTTCCGATGAGCGGCGGCGACGGCGCGGCGGTCCGCGGGTGCGTGCTCCTCGTCGGGGCGGGGGGCATCGCGGCGCCGGCCGCGCTGGCGCTCGCCGCGGGGGGCGTGCGGGAGATCCGGGTGGTCGACGACGACCAGGTCGAGGTCACGAACCTGCACCGGCAGATCCTGTTCGACGCCGACGACGTCGGCCGCCCGAAGCTCGACGCCTTCGCCGAGGCGCTGCGCCGCCGGCATCCGACGCTCCGGGTCGATCGGCGGTACGGCCGCTTCACGCCGAGCGCGGCGGCCGCCCTGATGCCGGGCGTCTCGGTCGTGGTCGACGCGACCGACAACTTCGCGACGCGGTTCCTGATCGCCGATGTGTGCCGCCTCACCAGGACGCCGGTGGTGCATGCGGCGGCGATCCGCTGGCGCACGACGGTGATGGCGGTCGCGGCGGAGGGGCGGCCTTGTTATCGCTGCCTGTTCGAGGACCTGCCGACGGGGAACGCGCCGGACTGCGCGACGGCCGGGGTGGCGGGCCCGGTGTGCGGCGTGGCCGGCGCGCTCGCGGCGGACCGGGCGCTCGCGATCTTGGCGGGCGACGCGTCGGTCTACGGCCGGATCGCGACGTACGACGGCCTCGCGGACACCTTGCGGAGCGTCCCCGTGGCCGCCCGCCCCGCCTGCGCCCTGTGCGGCGAGCGCGCCGACATCGCGACCATCGACGCGTCCCGTTACGTGATCTCGTGTGCTGCAGAAGGGGACCGCGAGAGCGGATCCCCGACCCACGTTGAAGGGGACCGTGAAAACGGATCCCCGACCGTCGTTGCAGGGGACCGCGAGAGCGGATCCCCGACCCACCTCAACACTGGAGAGCATGACCATGGCTGACACCGCGACCGTCCGCATCCCGACCCCCCTTCGCACCCTCACCGGCGGGCAGGACGAGGTCAAAGCCGCCGGCGGTACCGTCGGCGAGCTGATCGAGAACCTCGAGAAGAGCTACCCGGGCATCCGCGACCGGCTCCTCGACGAGAAGGGCGTGCGGCGCTTCGTGAACATCTTCGTGGGCGACGAGGACATCCGCTTCCTCGACGGGCTGAAGACCCCCGTGAAGGGCGGCGATCAGGTCGCCATCGTCCCCGCGATCGCCGGGGGCTGAGGTGGACGACCCGCGCTATCTCCGCCAGGTGCTGCTCGCGGAGATCGGTCCAGAGGGACAGGCGAGGCTCGGGGCGGCGACGGCGCGCGTGCTCGGCGGGCGCGGCGATGGCGCGCCGCCGCTCGCGCGCGAGGTGGCGGAGCGCTACGCGCGCGGGGCCGGCTTCGGCGCGCTCGCGGAGGGCGCGCTCGACGTCGACGCGCTCGCGCCCGCGGACCTCGTCGCGTCGCCCGCCGCGCGGGCGGTGCTCGCCGGGGCGCGGGCGGCCCTCGCCGAGATGCGGGCCGCGCTCGGCCGGGGCGGCGCCGGGGCGGGGCAGGGCGGCGCGGCGGAGGGCAAGCCGTCATGAGGCTCTCCCTCGCCCGCTCCCGCCGGATCGCGTCGGTCGTCGACGCCGTGGGCGACACGCCGCTCGTGCGCCTGTCGCGCATCGGCCGCGACGCGCCCTCGGTCGAGGTGTACGCGAAGCTCGAGTTCACGAACCCGGGCGGCTCGGTGAAGGACCGCGCCGCGCTGCGGATGATGAGCCGCGCCGCCGCCGACGGCCGCCTCACCAGCCAGAAGACGCTCATCGACTCGACCAGCGGCAACACCGGCGTCGCCTACTCGCTCTTCGGCGCGGCGATGGGCTTCAAGGTGGCGCTCGTCATGCCGTCGAACGTGTCCAAGGCGCGCAAGGACATCGCGCGCGCGTTCGGCACGGAGCTCATCTTCAGCGACCCGATGGAGGGCTCCGACGGCGCGATCCGCCACGTGCGCGCCCTGGTCGAGGCGGATCCGGAGAGGTACTTCTACCCGGACCAGTACTCGAACGAGGACAACCCGCTCGCCCACTACCACGGCACCGCGCGGGAGATCCTCGAGGCGGTCGGCGACCGGATCACGCACTTCGTGGCCGGGGTCGGCACGAGCGGCACCATCGTCGGGACGAGCCGGCGGCTCCGGGAGCACCACCGGCCGATCCGCTGCATCGCGGTGGAGCCCGCGGACGCGCTCCACGGGCTCGAGGGGCTCAAGCACCTCCCGAGCTCGCTCGTGCCCGCCATCCACGACGCGGGCGCGTACCACGAGACGATGCGGATCACGACGGAGGAGGGCTGGGACATGTCCGATCGCCTCGCGCGCGAGGAGGCGCTGCACGTCGGACACTCGGGCGGCGCGGCCGTCTTCGCGGCCTTCGAGGTGGCGAAGCGCCTGCACCGCGAACAGCAGGGAGGGTGCGTGGTGGCGATTGTCCCGGACCGGGGCGACCGCTACTTTGCGCCCATGAAATGGGAGAAGCGTTACGTATGGTGATGTCTCACCCGTGGACCGCCGGCGGGGTCGTCCTCAAGGCGGCCGTCCTCAAGGCGGTCGAGGCCGAAGCGCTCGCCGGGTACGCGCGCGACGAGGAGGCCTGTGGGTACCTGAAGGGGCCCGCGGGCGACGCGCTGCTCTGCGACGAGCACGTCCGGATGGAGAACATCGCGAACAAGCTCCACGCCGTCGATCCGGAGCGGTACTTCCGGACGGCGCGGACGTTCTTCGACTTCAACGGCAAGCGCTTCTCGGACGCCGTCGAGAGGGGGGCCGCGGAGGGTCGCCCCGTGAAGGTGCTCTATCACTCGCACCTCGACGCCGGCGCCTACTTCAGCCCGACCGACGCCGCCATGATGAGCGGCGGCGAGCCGCCGGCCGAGGAGGGCGGAGCGATCGTGATGGGGCCCGGGCCGGCGTTCCCGCTCGCGTTCCTCGTCACGAGCGTGCGCGGCGGCTCCGGCGACGGGGGCGAGCCCCGCATCGCCGAGCACCGCCTCTTCGTCTGGGACGGCGCCGCGTTCGTCGCGTCGACGTTCTCCGTCATCGATTGAGCTCATCGCGCCGGGGCGCGTCCGCCGTCCTCGCGCTGCCCGCACCCGCTTGCCGGGTTCCGCTCCCGAGGCCCAGAGAGGCCGATTCCGCAGTTGTCACTCGATCATCGAAGGAGTTGCCTAAATGTCAGGTTTTGTTGTCTGGTTCACCGGGTTGAGCGGCGCGGGCAAGAGCACGCTCGCGGCGATGCTTTCGGCCGAGCTCCGCGCCCGCTCCGTCCACGTCGAGGTGCTCGACGGCGACGAGGTGCGCACGAACCTCTCGAAGGGCCTCGGGTTCTCGAAGGAGGACCGCGATACGAACATCCGGCGGATCGGATACGTGGCGAAGCTCATCGCCCGGTCGGGCGCGTGCGCGATGACGGCGGCCATCAGCCCGTACAAGGCGATCCGTGACGAGCAGCGGGCGCAGAACCCGCGCTTCGTCGAGGTGTACTGCTCCTGTCCGATCCCGGTGCTGGCCGAGCGCGACGCGAAGGGGCTCTACAAGAAGGCGCTCGCGGGCGAGATCAAGAACTTCACGGGCATCGACGACCCGTACGAGGCGCCCGAGAACCCCGAGGTGGTCGTCTACACCGACAAGGAGACCAAGGAGGAGGGCCTCGCCAAGATCCTCGCCAAGCTCGAGGAGCTCGGGTACGTCCCGCGCCGCGGCGCCGCGGTCGCGGTGTCCGGCGCTGCCGCCGCGGGGGCGGCGGCGGCCGGCGCCCGCGGGCTCATCGCGCCGCACGGCGGCGAGCTCGTGAACCGGTGGGCCGAGGGCGCGGAGAAGGCGTCGCTCGCCGAGCGGGCGAAGGGGCTGCCGGTCATCGCGCTCGACGAGCGGACCGAGAGCGACGTCGAGATGATCGCGATCGGCGCGTTCTCGCCGCTCCGCGGCTTCATGAACTCGAAGGACTACCTGCGCGTGGTGCGCGAGATGCGCCTCGAGAACGGCCTGCCGTGGTCGATGCCGATCACGCTCGCCGTCTCGGAGCAGGCGGCGGAGGGGCTCCGCGTCGGGTCCGAGGCCGCGCTCCGCGCGCGCGACGGCCGCATCGTGGCGGTCATCGAGCTGAGCGACAAGTGGCGGCCGAACAAGGAGCTCGAGGCGCAGGAGGTGTTCCGGACGACCGAGACGAAGCACCCGGGCGTCGCCTACCTGATGGGCACGGGCCCCGTGTACGTCGGCGGCGAGATCCGCGTGCTGGAGCGGCCGGTCGAGTCGCCGTTCCCGGCGTACGACCGGGGCCCGGCGGTGACGCGGGCGTATTTCGCCGAGAAGGGGTGGCGCCGCATCGTCGGCTTCCAGACGCGCAACCCGATCCACCGGGCGCACGAGTTCATCACCAAGACGGCGCTGGAGATCTGCGACGGGCTGATGATCCACCCGCTCGTCGGCGCGACGAAGTCGGACGACATCCCGGCGGACGTGCGGATGCGCTGCTATGAGGAGCTCATCGCGAAGTACTATGTGAAGGATCGCGTGCTGCTCTCGATCTACCCGGCGGCGATGCGTTACGCGGGCCCGCGCGAGGCGATCTTCCACGCGCTCGCGCGCAAGAACTACGGCTGCTCGCACTTCATCGTGGGGCGCGACCACGCCGGCGTCGGAAGCTATTACGGCACGTACGACGCGCAGGAGATCTTCAATGCCTTCAGCCCCGGAGAGCTCGGCATCACGACGCTCAACTTCGAGAACGCGTTCTACTCGACGGTGGTCGGAGCGATGGCCACCGCGAAGACGGCGCCGGGCGACGCGTCGACGCAGGTCAACCTGTCGGGCACGAAGGTGCGCGAGCTGCTCCAGCGCGGCGAGCTGCCGCCGCCGGAGTTCTCCCGTCCGGAGGTCGCGCGCATCCTCATCGAGGCGATGCGCAAGTCGTCGTAGCCCTCCCGGCCTGATGGCGGCGGCGCGCGGCCTCGTCGAGCGGGGCCGCCGCGCTGCCGCCGGCGCCGCGCGCGGCGCGGCCCTCGCGGCCCTGACCGCGCTCGCCGGCCTCACCGCGGGGGCGCCGGCGCGCGCGGACCTCGGCGACGACGCCGCGCGCGTCGCGCGGATGTGGTCGCTCTCGGGCGCGCGCGTCGCGCGGCTCCCCCCCACCTTCGTCGAGCACGGCCGCCTGCGGGTGGTGGCGATCGACCCGCCGCCGGCCGGCGTGGCCGGCGCGCCTGGCGCGGTCAGCGCGAGCGGCGCGGCCAGCGCGGGCCGCGCGGCCGGCGCGAGCGGCGCGGTCGCGCCGAAGGCGGAGGAGTGCCTCGCCGTCGCGTTCCTCGCGCCGCGCATCGTGGACTTCACGCTCGAGCCGGAGTCGTCCTCGGGCGAGCTGTCGGCCCTCGAGGGCCTCGTGCACCGGCTGCGCGGCCAGGATCCCGAGGACGAGCGCCGCATCCACAGCGTCGCCGGGGCCGCGGCGATCGTCCGGTGCGGGGACGCGCGCGAGACGCTGCGCCGCGTGGCGCTCGAGGTGCTGTCGCCGCGGGGCGCCTTCGAGGTCGTGGTCGCGGCGTCGAGCGGGCCGCCGGAGCGGCTCGAGTCGATCCTGCCGGAGCGCGTGTCAGGGCCCGTCGCGCCGCGCGGCGACCCGGGGCGGCCGGCCGAGCCGGGGCCGCTCGACACCCGCGTCGCGCGCGCCGCGCGCCGGGCCCGCGCCGACGGGGCGCCGCGCGTCGCGCCGCTCGACATGCGCGCCTCGACGGTCGGGACGGGGCAGTTCTCGGTCAAGCTCGCCGAGGGCTGTCACCGGCTCGACCTGATGGCCGAGGTCCCGAGCGCCACCGTGCGCCGCGCGACCGATCTGGACGCCGAGGCGCGCGAGGCGGGCACGGGGCGGCTGCTCGATCGCGACCGGTCCGACGCGCCCGACGCGCGGCTCGACTTCTGCCTCGGGGGGTCCGGGGTCGTCGAGGTGCCGTTCCTCGGCGCCGCGGGCCCGGTCAAGGTCGTGCTGTCCGACGCGCAGTGGCCGATGCCCCCGCACGTGCCGGGGTACTTCGGCGCGCGCGCCCGGGGCAACCTGGCCGCCGTGCTGAAGCGCCGCCACGCGCCCGCGCCGCGCGCGCAGGCCATCGCCGAGGCCGTCGGCGCGCAGGGCGACACGCTCGTCCCCGTGGAGGTCGAGCCGGGCCGCTGCTACTTCGCGGCGGCGGCGCTGGCGCGGGGCGAGATGCGCGCGCTCCGGATCTCCGTCGAGCTGGGCGACCGCGCCGCGCGCGACGACGCCGGCGAGGGCGGCGAGGGCGCCGGCGTGGCCTTCTGCTCCGAGATCGAGGAGAGCGCCGCCCTGCGCGTGTCCGCGCGCGGCGGCTCGCCCGTCTGGGTCCTCGCGGTCTGGCCCATGGACTGACGCGGCGGTCACTCGGCCGGGCGCGGGCGCCTCCGGCGCTGCGTGGTGTGCGCCGATGCGGGGCTCGCCACGGCGCCCGGCTGGGCCCGCTCCGGCAGGAGCTGGCGGAGCTGCCACGCCTGCAGGAACGCGCGCCGCTCCGCGTCCCGGAGCGCGTGCTGGTGCTGCCCCATCATGAACGCCGGCACGACCAGCATGAACAGGGTGGTCAGCGTCAGCGCCGTGATCGTCGGGATCTTCGAGTGCTCGACGGCCTGGGGCAGGATGACCATCGCGCCGTCCGTGAACTCGTACGAGCGCGGCAGGATGCCCGAGTACTCGATCCACGCGGCGGCCAGCACCGCGACGCAGCCGGTCACGACGACCGCCACGCGGTAGGCCGTCCGGTACGTGAACGAGTTGCCGTACGTGAAGATCACGAGGAGCATCGGCATGAAGAGCAGCGGGCCGAAGCCGCGCCCGATGCACAGGAAGCTGAGCACGTTGAAGACGAACCCGGCGTAGGCGTACCACTCCGCGGACCGGCGGTGCACGAGGCGCGCCGCGATGAACTTCATCAGCGCCGCCAGCGCCGTGAAGCCCAGGATGAAGCCGAAGACCTGCCACTCGCGGATGCCCAGCCACACCGCGGCCACGAGCGTCGCGATCGCCGTCGCGAGCAGCTCGGCGCGGATGCCCGCGTGCAGCTGCAGCCGGTGCCGCGCCGCCGCGGCCGCGTCGAGCTCGGCGAGCACCTCCTGCGGCATCTCGCGCGGCGGCTCGGTCAGGATGCGCCGGAGCGTCTCCAGGGCGCGCTCGTTCGACGGATCGAGCGCGAGCGCCTGGCCGACCTCGCTGAGCAGCGTCTTGCGGGCGCTCTCGGCCTCCTTGCCGCCGGCGAGCGCCCTCTCCACCTTCTCCTCGGCCAGGCCCGCGTGCCGCGCCGCGAGGCCGCGGCGGAGCTCCACGTCCTTGTCGCCGTCGAGGAAGCGCTCGACCGCCTCGTAGAGCGCGCGCGCGGTCGGGTAGCGCTCGGACGGCTCGCGCCGGGTCGCCCGCACGCAGATGGCGTCGAGCTCCGGCGGCACCTCCCGCTCGGGCGCGCGCACCGACGCCCGCGCGTCCGCGCCGTGCAGGAGCGAGTCGAGCATCTCGTTGCGATCCTTCTTCGGGTGCAGCGGCTTGAGCGTGAGCAGCTCGAAGAGGATGGCCCCGAGCGAGTACACGTCGCTGCGCGCGTCGAGCGTGTCGACGCACCCCTGCGCCTGCTCCGGCGACATGTACCCGAGCGTCCCGAGCACGTCGCCCGGGATGGTCCTCGTGCTCATGGGGTCCTCCCCCATGTCGATGGTCTGGTACGGCGTGTCGATGAGCTTCGCGACGCCCCAGTCGAGCAGGTACACCTCGCCGAAGTCGCCGAGCATGATGTTGGCGGGCTTGAGGTCGCGGTGGAGCACGCCGCGCGAGTGCGCGAAGTCCACGGCGATGCAGATGGACGAGAACGCGGTCAGCAGCTTGCGGCGCGAGAAGCTCTGCAGCGCCGTCGCGTCGCCCTCGCGGAGCTCGTTCAGGATCCTCGCCAGCGTGAGGCCCCGGAGGCGCTTCATCGTGAAGTACGCCGAGCCCTTGGCGTCCACGCCGAGGTCGTAGACCGGCACGATCGACGGGTGCTCGAGCTGGCCCTGCACCCGGGCCTCGCGCAGGAACCGGTGGCGGAGCGTCGTGTCGCCCTGGTGCTCCGCGCGGATGACCTTCATGGCCACGTCGCGGCCGATGCGGCGGTCCCTGCAGAAGTGGACCTCCCCCATCCCGCCGACGCCGAGCAGCGAGCGCACCTCGTAGCGCGGGCCGTCGCTCGTGAGGTCCGCGAGCTCCGCCCGGGCGCGGCCGGGGTTCACCGGCGTCGGGGTCTGGCCGTGCGAATCCCCGCCCTTTCCACGAGATTTTCGCATCTCGGGGAGCTGCTCGAGCGTCTCGAAATCGTCGTCGAACAGAGCCATGGCCTTCGGGAAGCCAGGCCAGTCGCGCCGTGCCAGCAACACCCCACACCGGCAGGGCCCCGCGTGGTGACCCCCGGACGGCCTCGACGGACGGCCGCGAGCACCGCCGCGGAATGCTGGGCTTCCTTGGCGAAAGGATCTCGTATCGGGTGGTGATGTCAACGGGGTGCTGCGTCCGTGGAAGACAACGGACGAGCCGTGCTGCGCCGCGCACCACGCGCGCAGATCGGGTGAAAGCGCGCAGCCCGCGCGAAATGAAGGTCGATGTCGGGCGCCCGCGCACGGCGCGCGCGGCCTCCGCGCCGTGTGTGGGGAGCATCACGACGCGGACGATCCGCGGTGATCTGCGGTGCGGCGCTGGCGGAGGCGCGGCGCGCTCGGCCGGCGGATGGCCTCAGCGCCCGACGAGCGCGAGCAGCGTCTTCTTGTTCGCGAGGCCGACGTGCCGCCCCAGGGGCTCGCCGTTCTGGAAGGCGACCACGGTCGGGACGCCGCGGATCCCGAAGCGCTTCGTGGCCGCGGGCGACGCGTCGATGTCGAGCTTGACCACCTTCACCTGACCCGCCGTCTCCGCCGCGATCTCATCGACGATCGGCGCGAGCCGCTTGCAGGGGCCGCACCAGGACGCGGAGAAGTCCACGAGCACCGGTGTATCGGTCTCCAGGACCTCTTGAGCGAAATTCAGGTCGTTGACTTCGATGACGTTGCTGCTGCCCATGGCGCTGTCCTTTCAGCTCAACTCGGAGGCGAGCGGCCCTGGCCGCGATCGCCGGCTCGACGCCGGCCCGGTCTCGACGGCCACGCTCGCATGAACTGTTATAGACACGGTTTCAGTTTCCGCCAGGGGAGGGGAGGCGCCGCGCGGGGCGGGGGCCGGCGGCTCAGCCGGCCTTGATCGGCGCCGGCGCCGGGCGGCCGAGGTGCTGCGCCCGCAGCGCGATGTCGGCGACGGTCTTCTGCGAGAGGCCGCGCAGCAGCCCTTCGTTGGCCGCCTCGGCGACCTCGTCGAACGCGCGCTGGATGCCCGCGCCGATCGGGCACCTCGCGTTCGGCTCGCACGGGCTCGGCGCGATGGCGCCCTCCGGCTCCACGGCGGCGTACACCTCGCTGAGCCGGATCTTCTTCGCCGGCCGCGCCAGGCGGTAGCCGCCGGCGCGGCCTTCCCGCGCCTCGATGAGCCCGGCCTGCGACAGCCGCGCGAGGATGCGCCGCAGGAACGCCGGGTTCGTGTTGATGCTCGCGGAGAGCGCGTCGCTCGCGCAGCTCTCCTCGGTCTGCGCGAGCAGCGCGAGCGCGTGCGTGGCGATGGCGAAGCGACCCGAGGACATCGAAGGGCCTCTCGGAGGTATCTGAGGGTTCCGACGTCTCCGCTGTCAAGCCTCGGGGGAGCGACGCCCGCGACGCGGGGGAGCGGCGCCCCGCGACGCGGGGGAGCGGCGCCCCGCGACGCCGTCAGGGCGACGGCGATCGGGCCGAGGTGCGGGTCAGCACGAGCGCCTCCCCCTTGCCGTCGGCGAGCCTGAGCTCGATCGACGCGGGGACGGGCGACGCGCCGGCGCAGCGGCTGTCGGACACGACGTGGCGCGCGCGGGCGAGCGAGCTCTCCCCGGTCGAGGTGTCGACGAGGCGCAGATCCACGCCGGCGCCCCCGGCGTCGAGCGCCGCGATCACCTCGGCGCACGTGTTCGCCGGGATCTGGAGCGGGAGGATCTTGAGGCGCGAGGCGTCGAGCGCCACCGCCTGCGCCCCGGCGGCCGCCGCGGCGTCGGCGAGGCCGGCGGCGCTCATGCGCCCGAGCAGCCTCGCGGCGGCGAGCGGGTGCGCGACGAGCGCCGGCGGGGCCTTGGGCTCCTTGCGGACCTCCACGGCGAACGGGCCAGGCTGCGCCATCGACTCGACGTCGATCCGGGCGGGGCCGCCGCTCCCGCAGGCGAAGAGCGTCGCCCGCGCGCCGCCCCGGGCGCGGCCGAGCAGGGCGTGCGCGTCGCTCCACAGCTCGGCGAGCACGTCGGCGAGCGGCCTGCCGGCCAGCACGTCGATCCGGGCGCAGCCGGCCGGCAGCTCGATCGGGAGCGTCGTCCGGCTGCCGAGCCGCGCGGCCCCGGTCGACACGCGCGGCGCGCCGTAGCCCCGGCCGGCGAGCGCGCGGCCGTGGTCCGCCCGCACCTCGGCGAGATCGCGGCCCTCGGTCACCCGATCGATCGGCGTGGCCCCGGAGATCTCCGCCTCGGCGCCCGGCTGGGAGCGGCCGATGACCACGGCCACGAGGCCCTGGGTGCCGCGCGAGCGGACCGCGATCGAGAGCTCGATCGAGATCGTCGAGCAGAGGAGCAGCACGCGATCCTGGCCCCGCTCGCGGGCGCGCGCGACGATCCTGCCGGTCTCGTCCTCGGCGACGACCTCGAGCGAGGCGACCTCGTCGCTCGGCGAGACGAGCACGTCGACGCAGCGGCCGCCGTCGAGGGTGGCCCCGATGCGGCTCGCGGTCCTCGATCCGACGGGCAGCGCGACGCGCCGCACGTCCTCCCAGCGCGCGCCGACGGCGCCGCGGTGCGCGCGGACCTTCGCCTCGAGGCCGGGCCACGACTCGAGCCGCCCGCTCTCGTCGCCGGCCCGGCCGCGCGCGCCCACGGCGCGGGCGACCGCGTCCGCCGCCTGGACCGGCACGCCCTGCACGCCGACGCTGACCGCCCCGGCGCCCGACATGACGCGCGCCATGACGTAGAGCCGCCGCGGGTGCGGGGGGCAGACGAGGATGGAGGCGCGCGCGTCGGCCGCCTCGTCCGTGGAGAAGGCGCTGCCGTCGTCCTCGAAGGCGAACAGGTCGACGTCGCCGATCGTCGGCGAGACGCGCGCCATCGCGAGCATGCACTCGCCGGCGGGCACCTCGACGAAGGCGCCGAGCCGATCGCCGTCGGACACCATGTCCGCGCCGATCACCCGGAGCGGGCCCGCGCCGGCCTGCGCGGCGCGCTGCGCGTCCCTGCCGAGCAGGGTGCTGCCGTCGATGCGATCCGGGAGCGGGCGCAGCGTCTCGGGCGCCGGCGCGCCCGGCGAGGCGGCCGCGCCGGCGCGGCAGGCGGGCGCGGCCGAGAGCAGGGCGGCGAGCGTCCAGGCCGCACGGGCGCGCGCGGGGCGGGCCGCGCGCGGGGTCGAGGCGCGGGCCGCGTGCGCGGGCCCGGCCGCGCGCGCGGGCCCGGAGGCACGGAGCGCAGGCGGCGGCGGGGGCGCGGGCGAAGGACGGGGCGCGGGGTGTCTGGGACGCAAGGTCGTGGGCTCGTCGGGGCGCTCGTGGCGAGCGACGAGGTTCTACTTCAGGGCGGGTACGGCAGCCAGAGCGCGCCCGTCAACGCCGTCGGCCGCGCCGCCGCCGTCGCGGCGAGCGGGCCCGCGCCCCGGGCGCCGCCGCGGATCACCCCTCCGCCGCCTCCGCGCAGAGCCGCCCGAGCGTCCGGACCGCGTGCTCGATGAGGTCGGTGAACGGGTAGCCGCAGTTCACCCGGATGTAGTTCGAGAACCGGTGCTTGGCCGAGAAGATCGGCCCCGGCGCGACGCTGATGCCGTGCTCGAGCGCGCGCTCGTGCACGTCGAGCGCGCTCGCGCCGGGCGGCAGCTCGACCCAGAGCACGAAGCCGCCGGCGGGGCGCGAGACGCGGGTGCCGGGGGGGAAATGCTCGGCGATCGCCTCGCTCATGCGCGCGACCTGGGCGGCGAGCCGGCGCCGGAGCGTGCGCAGGTGGTGCTCGTACCCGCCGATCTCGAGGAACTCGGCGATCGCCATCTGCGGCAAGGTCGCGCACGCCACGCTCTGCCCGAACTTGAGCTGCTCGACCTCGTCGAGGAAGCGGCCGGGGGCCGTCCAGCCGACCCGGTAGCCCGGCGCCATCGTCTTCGAGAACGACGAGCAGAGCATCACGAGCCCCTTGCGATCGAACGCCTTGGCCGGGCGGGGGCGCACGTCGCCGAAATGCAGGTCGCCGTAGATGTCGTCCTCGATGAGCGGCACCTCGCGGCGCGCGAGCATCGCGACGAGCCGCTCCTTCGCCTCGTCGGGCATGGCGCTGCCGAGCGGGTTGTTGAAGTTCGGGATCGCGAGGCACGCCTTGATGCGGTGGCGTCCCAGCATCTCCTCGAGGACGTCGAGGTCCATGCCCGTGCGGGGGTGCGACGGGACCTCGAGCGCCTTGATGCCGAGGCTCTCGATGAGCTGGAGGAGCCCGTAGTACGCCGGCGACTCCAGCGCGACCGTGTCGCCGCGGCGGGCGACCGCGCGCAGGCAGAGGTGGAGCCCCTCCATGGCGCCGACCGTGGTCACGATGTCGTCGGCCGAGAGCGCGACGCCCCACTCGACCGAGCGCCGGGCGATCTGCCGCCGCAGCGCCGGCAGGCCGGGCGGCGGGTCGTACGAGACGCCGGCGCCGCCCGCGCTCCTCGCGATCGCGCCGAGGATCCGGTTCAGCTTGTCGGTCGGCAGGAGATCGGGGCTCGGGCACGCCGCGCCGAACGGGACGATGTGCGGGTCCCGGGATGCCCGGTAGACCTTGGAGACGAGGCTCTTCACGCTGACGCGCGTGGCGGTGGTGCAGGCGCGCGCGGCCCGCGGCTCGGGGAGCGCCGAGACCCGGCGGGCGCGGACGTAGTGCCCCGACTGCGGGCGCGCCTCGATGAGCCCGCGGTTCTCGAGCTGCAGGTACGCCTGCAGCACGGTCGCGACGCTGACCCCCTGCTGCCGGCTGAGCCGCCGCACCGACGGGATCCGGTCGCCGGGCCGCAGCGTGCCGCGCGCGATCAGATCGGCGATGTGGGCGGCGACGCGATCGTAGAGGTGGGCCTCGTCCTCGGCTTCGATGGGCGCCTGCGCCTGCACGACGGATGAGTGTACAACCGGGCGGGCGCTGCGGTACCGGTACAGCCGGCCGGCGTGAGGACCAGCACAGTTGCCCGTTCGGCGAACTGTACCGGCTTCAATGCCGGACGGACTGCCTCTGTGCCGGTCGCTCGCTCGAGCCCAAGCTCTGCGGCATGAAATTGACCTCACTTGTTCCGGAGGCGCGGTCGCGCCTCCGAGGGTCGTCGCGGATCGAGCTCGGGAAGGGGGGGTTGTGGACGCACCGCCTGCGGGGCGGTCCGCTGCTCCTGAGCTGCACCGCCGGCTCGGTCTGGGTCACCCGCGAGGGTGAGCCGGACGACGTGGTGCTGGAGGCGGGGGCCAGCTATGGCGGCGAGGGGCGCGGGCTCCTCGTGGTGGAGGCGCTCGAGCCGGCGCAGATCGCGGTGGCCGCGGGCGAGGCGAGGCGGACGGCGCGCGCGGCGCTCGAGCGCGCGCGCGCGGCGCTCGGGGCGGCGCGGGGGAGCTGGCTCGTGCTCCTCTCGCTCGCCGCGCTGTACCTGATCTGGGGCTCGACGTACCTGGCGGTCTCGATCGCGCTCGAGACGCTGCCGCCGTTCCTGCTGGCCGGGGTGCGCTTCGTGACGGCGGGCGCGCTGCTCTACGGCGTGCTCCGGCTGCGCGGGGTCCCGCGCCCGACCCTGCGGGAGTGGAGCGCGGCGGCGCGGGTCGGGGTGCTGCTGCTCGTCTTCGGCAACGGGCTGGTCGTCGTCTCGCAGCAGTGGGTGAGCTCCGGCGTCGCCGCGGTCGTGGTGTCCACGATGCCGCTCTGGCTGGCGCTGTTCACCACCGTGCGGATCGGGCGCGGCGAGGGCGCGTCCGCCGGGGCCCCGGAGGTCTCCCGGGGCGAGTGGCTCGGGCTCCTCGTCGGGTTCGCGGGCGCGGCGCTGCTCCACCTTGGCGGCGACCTCCACGCCGCGCACGCCGGGGCGCTGCTCATCGTGCTGGCCCCCGTGGCGTGGGCGCTCGGCTCGCTGTACAGCCGCACGCTGCCGCTGCCGGCCGGGCCCATGGCGGTCGCGGCGGAGATGCTGGCGGGCGGCGCGGTGATGCTCGGGATCAGCGCGCTCGCGGGCGAGCGCCTCGCGGCGCCGCCGTCGGCGCGGTCGCTCCTCGCCCTCGGCTACCTGGCGGTGTTCGGGTCGATCGTGGCCCTCAGCGCGTACGCGTTCCTGCTCCGGAGGACGCGCCCGGCGATCGCGACGAGCTACGCCTACGTGAACCCGATCGTCGCCATCGCGCTCGGCATCCTCCTCGGCGGCGAGCGCGCCTCCGCGACGACGTGGGCGGCGGCCGCCATCATCGGCGCGGGCGTCATCATCGTCACTCGCTTCCGTCACTAGAGCGGGGGGGCACCCGCTGCGGATACGGGCCCACCTCGACGTTTTCGGTGCTCGGCGTACGTGAGTACGCCTGCGCGCCGAAAACGCCGATCTGGGCCCGTCTCCTGTGCGGGTGCCCCCCCGCTCTGTCTTCCTTTGGGGCAGCGCGGGGGCGGAAGTGCCTCCTCGACCGGGCAGCGTGCCGTGAGCTGCGGCGATCGGGGGGCTGCTGGCGGGCGCCGCGCGGCGCGAGCGCCGTCGACCGTAGGCAATGCGGGAGGCGACGTGTAGTGTGCGGCGCGAGGAGGAGAGGTAGATGAAGCGAGGTTACCGGCTGCTCGGATGGGCCCTGCTCCTTTCCGGTGCGCCGCCGGCGTGCGGCGGCGACATCGGCGGGGCGGCCAGCGCGACGTCGGGCAGCGGGGCGGGCACGGCGTCGAGCAGCGCGAGCTCGGGCAGCGGGGGCGGCGGAGGCGGGGGCGGCGGGGGCGGCGGGGGCGGCGGCGAAGGCGCCGGCGATGGGGGCGCGGGCGTGGGCGCGGGGCCGACGGGGGAGTGCGCGGCGGTCGCGCCGGGGCCGTTCGAGCCGACGCTGGTCACGGACGTGTTCAGCGGCAGCGAGGACTTCGCGTTCGATGGCCAGGGCTACCTCGTCGCCAAGCAGGGGCCGAACCTCGTTCGCTACGAGGCCTCGGGCCATACCTCGAACTTCGCGTCCCTGCCGGGCAACGTGCTCGGGCTGCGCTACCGGCCCGACGGGACCCTCGTGGCCGCGCGGCCCGGCCAGGGCGACGTCGTCCAGATCTCGGCGGCCGGCATCGTCATCGACTACGTGGAGGGCCTCCAGGAGCCGAACGGCCTCGCTGCGGACGCCGACGGCAACGTCTGGGCGACCGACCATGCGGCCGGCCGCGTGCTCCGCCTCAACCCGGACGCCACGGTCGACGAGATCGCGAGCGGCGCCCCCGAGGTGAGCCAGCCGAACGGAATCGCCTTCGATCCGGCGCGAAAGGCCGTGTTCTACACCAACGCCGCCGCCGGCGAGATCCGCAGGATCGACCTCGCCGACCCCGGCGCGCGGCCCTCGCTCGTGGCCACGATCGCGTCGGCCACGCTCGACGGGCTCGCCCTCGACACGTGCGGTCACCTCTACACGATCGATAACAAGGACAGAGAGCTCTACCGCGTGCGGCTCGACGCGGGCGGGGCGGCCGTGGGAGAGCCGGAGCTCCTGGCGAGCTTTCCGACCGGGGTCGCCAATGCGCAGTTCGGATCGGGCCCCGGCTTCAACGCGAGGACCCTTTATGTCGGGGGCGCGGCCGGCTCGATCTACGCCGTCGCGGTCGGCATCGGCGGCGCGCCGGTCCCCGCGCCGCCGGAAGCGCCCTGATGAACGCTCCTCGGCGGCGCGCTGGCTCGGCGGCGGTTCAGCGGGCGCCCTCGGCCGCGGCCACGTCACCCTTCTTGAGCTTCTCTTGAAGCTCGCCGAGCTTCCCCGCCGTCCGGTCCAGGGCGCGCGCGGCGTGCTCGAGCGCGAGCCGCCCATACCCGATCGCCACCCCTGCCCAGCACGTGCCCCGCTCGCGCAGCGTCTCGATGAAAGGCGGCTTGGTCGCCGGCGCCGCGGCGCTCGCGTCGGCCTGATGCGCGGGCGCGGCGCTCCCGTTCACGCTGTTCTCGACCTTCGGCTCCGTGATGCTCTGCGTCTCACTCATGCTCTGCCTCCCACCTCGGTTGTTCCCCCCGCGACGGACGCGGGCGTACAGAAACGATCCATCGAGCACAGGCCGACCGTCCTCGCACATCGCCCGCTCTCGCGAGGACGCAAGATGCGATGTGCACTGGAACGAGGGGCCTCGCCGCGCGGCCATGCCAGCCGACAGACCCACGCTGTGGCCTCGTCGGAGGCACAAACGCGACGCAACGACACTGCGACGCGACGCGTTAACTGTCAAGCCCTCATGTCGATTTTGTTGCAGTCGTTTTTCGCTACGCTGTTTGATGAGGACGCTGCGGCGGCCATCGCGTTCGCTCGGCAGGTCAACGAAGGGAGTCTCCCTATGTCGCTAGCGCGCTGGAACAAGGCCGCGCCTCCAAGGCTCTTCTGGTTCCTCGTGGTGCTGTTGCTGCTCGCCGTCCCCTCGCTCTCGCTGGCGCAGGCGCCGGCCGAGGCGACGGCGGCGCCTGCTGCGGGCGCGGCGCCCGCGGCGCCCGCGGCGAAGGCCGCCGCGGCGCCGGCGCACGCGTCGTCGCCGCCGCCGGACTCATGGGCAGGTCAGCTGGAGATGCTCTCGCGCTGGGTCGATCAGCGCCGCGGCCCGGGGCAATGCGAGGAGCGCTGTTACGCGCTCGACCGGCTGCGCATCACCGGCGCGGTGGGCGAGGGGCCGCTCCAGTTCGAGCTCTCGGGCGGCGTGCTCGCGGACGGCCCGGTGGCGGTGCCGCTCTTCGGGCCGCCGGCGCACGTCCGCATCGAGGCCATCCTCGACGACGGACGGCCCGCGTCGCGCCGCGAGGCCGCGCCGATCAGCTTCGAGAACGACCATTACTACCTCTGGACCGCCGCGCGCCGCTTCGTGCTCCGGGGCACGCTGTCGCTCGACGGCGATCTCACGCTGCTCGTGGCCGGCCCGCTCAACTCGTTCGAGGCCGACGTCACCGGCGGCTCGGTCGCGGAGGGCGCGCAGCTCTCGGGCCTCTCGGGGGCGACGCTCCACTTCAGCCGCGACGGGGGCGCGGCGGCGCAGAGCGCGGGCCCCACGGTCTTCCAGCTCTCGCGCGCGGTGCGCGTCGGGCGGGAGATCGGCTTCGAGTACCGGCTCGTGCTGCGGTCGGGCACCGATCTCGGCGTGGTGCGCCTGCCGCTCGCGTTCGGGGAGAAGGTGCTCGACGTCTCCGGCGCGAGCGGCTTCCGGGTCGAGGGCGAGGAGCTCGTGCTGCCCACCTCGGGCCGCACCGCCGAGGTGGCGATCTCGGGCACGCTCCCGAAGGTCGGCGTCTTCTCGCCCGACCCGCGCTCGGCCTACGAGTGGTGGCTGTTCGAGTCGGACGCGGAGCATCGGCTCACCGTGAAGGGCGACGCTCGCCAGGTCGACGCCGCCGAGTCGCCGATCCCGCGGACCCAGGCGACGTCGCGCCTGCTGCTGGTCCAGCGCGGGCAGCGCGTCGAGGTCGCGGTCGAGCCGCTCGCGGGCGTCGAGGTGCTCGCCGCGGTGGTGCGCGAGCACCGCCGCACCCTGATCCTGACCGAGCGCGGCGACCTCGTGGCCGACGACGCGTTGACCTACGAGAACAACGGGATCGATTACCTGCCCTACGCGCCCGGCGGGCGGCCGATCTTCCTCGCCACCGACGGCAAGGCGCAGCGGATCATGCACCAGGGCGCCGCCGCGGAGGAGGTCCTCGTGCCCCTGCAGACGGGGAGCCACAGGATCCAGGTGCAGTCGCTGGGGCAGGCCGCGGTGCGCCCGCTCGGCGGATCGCTGGAGCTGCCGATGCCGCGCTACTCGCTCACCGCGAGCGAGGTGGCGCTCACGGTCGGGTTGCCCGAGCGCGTGGTGCCGCTCGCGCTGCTCGGCGGCGACCGGCCGGTGTGGTTCGCGGACGCGGGCGATGCCGTCGCCGTGGCGATCGGCTTCGTGGCCGCGTGGATCGCCGTCCGCCCCGGCGGGGCGCCGAGCCGCGCGCGCCTGCGCGCGCTGCGGGCGCTGGGCGGGCTGATCATGGCGGGCCTGTGGTTCGTGGCGCCCGCCACGTTCGTGGCGATCCTGGTCGGGATCGCGACGGCCGGGGCGGCGTGGCTCGTCGGGCGCCTCTTCCGGGGCACGAGCCGCGCGGTCGCGATGGTGGTGCTGCTCGGCGCGGGCGGCCTCGCGCTCCTGGTCGGGCTCTTCGCGGTCTCGGCGGGGCGCTACCGGTCGGAGCGGTGGAACTCGTACGAATCGGCCATGGCGCCGGCCGCGGCCCCGCGCGCCGTCAAGGGCGACGAACCGTCCAAGGGCGGCGGCTCGCTCGCGCCCGGCGGCGCCGTGTTGGAGGGGGTGACGCCGGTGGCGCTGTCGCTCCCGGACTACGAGCGGTCCGTGCAGGCGAGCCGCGAGCTCGTCACGCGCGAGCGCGCCTTCCGCCCCGTGCTCGTCTACACGACGTCCTCGGCGCTGGTGCCGCTCGCGCTGCTGTGGCTGGCCGGGGCGACGGTCCTCCTCGCCGCGCACCGCGCGCCGCTCACGGAGCTCTACCAGCGCGCGGCCGCGCGCCTGTCGCGCCGGCCCGAGGACGAGGACATCGACCGGCCCGGGGGCGGCAGGCCCCAGGGCGGCCCGAGGCCCGCGGCGCCGCTCGGCTGAGGCGGAGCCCGGGCGCCGGCGGGCCGGCGCGGATCGGATCGACGCTCCTGACAGATCGCTGTCAGGAGCCCCGGGCTAGGCTCCCTCCACGCGCCTCGCGTCCGCGCCGGCGAGGGGGCGCGCCACCATGCGGAGAGCCGACCGACTGTTCCAGATCGTCCAGCTGCTGCGCCGCCGCCGCATCACGACGGCCGCGCGCCTCTCCGAGGAGCTCGAGGTCTCGGAGCGGACCATCTACCGCGACGTCCGCGATCTCATCGCGTCGGGCGTGCCGATCGAGGGCGAGGCCGGCGTCGGGTACGCCCTGCCTCGCGGCTTCGATCTGCCGCCGCTCATGTTCCAGGACGACGAGATCGAGGCGCTCGTGCTCGGCGCGCGCATGGTGGAGAGCTGGTCCGATCCGGCGCTCGTGCGCGCCGCGAGGCGCGCCCTCGAGAAGATCGAGGCGGCGCTGCCCGAGCGCCTCCGGCCCAGGGTCGCGGCGAGCGCGCTGTTCGCGCCGAGCTTCCACATCCCCGAGGGCGCCACGGCGCACCTCGCCGAGCTGCGCGCCGCGGTCGGCGAGCGCCGCAAGGTCCGCTTCGGCTACGCGCGCGAAGACGGCGCCCGCTCGACGAGGACGGCGCTCCCGCTGGGGCTCTTCTTCATGGGCACCGGCTGGTCGCTCGCCGCCTGGTGCGAGCTGCGCGCCGAGTTTCGCAGCTTCCGCCTCGATCGCATCCACGGCCTCGAGGCGCTCGACGAGCGCTTCGAGGAGGTGGAGGGCCGGACGCTGGACGACTTCTTCCGGTTCCGGCGGGCCGAGGCGACGAACTATCGAAGCGGTCCGTGACCGGCGAGGCGCGCCCCCCTCGCGCCGTGGGAGCGGCCGGCCGCGCGCTCCGCGCCGCCGCGGATCGGTGATACGACCGCGGCATGGCGTGGTCGCCCCGTCTCGCCGTGGCCCTCGCGCTCCTCGCGCTGATCGCGCTCCGCATCGCGCAGCTGAGCCCTCCGAGCGTCGTCCCGCAGAGCGCCCCGCCCGACGTGTTCTCGGCCGAGCGGGCCAGGGCGCACCTCCTCGAGATCGCCGCTGAGCCGCGCCCCACGGGCTCGGCGGGGCACCGGCGGGCGCGCGACTACCTGCTCGCGCAGCTCGCGGCGCTCGGCGTGCAGGCGGAGGTCCAGCGCACCTCGGTGCTCAGCCGGCAGTGGGGCCTGCCGTACGACGCCGCGCGCGTCGAGAACGTCGTGGCGCGGCTGCCGGGCGCGGACAGCACCCGGGCGGTCGCGCTCGTCGCGCACTACGACTCGGTGCCCGGCAGCCCGGGGGCCGCCGACGACGGCAGCGGCGTGGCGGCGCTGCTGGAGACGCTGCGCGCGCTGAAGAGCGGCCCCCCGCTGCGCAACGACGTGCTGCTCCTGTTCACGGACGCGGAGGAGGGGGGCGTCCTCGGCGGCAAGGCGTTCATGGACGAGCACCCGCTGCGCGGCGAGATCGGGATCGCGCTCAACTTCGACGCCCGCGGGGCCGGCGGCGTGGTCGCGATGTTCGAGACCGGGCCCGGGGACGCGCTCCCCGTCCGCGAGCTCGCCCGCGCCGCGCCGCTGCCGATCGCGTCGTCGCTCTTCCCCGAGGTCGCGCGGCGCCTCGGCCACGGCACCGACTTCAGCGTCTTCAAGCGGGCCGGCATCCCCGGGCTGAACTTCGCCTTCAGCGACGACGCCGCGCACTACCACACGCCGTCCGATACCGTGGACAACCTCGACCTCCGGAGCGTGCAGCACGCCGGCGACTACGCGCTCTCGCTCGCGCGCCGCTTCGGCGGGCTCGACCTGCGGAGCCTCGATCGCGAGGACGCGGTGTACTTCAACACCTGGGGCGCCCACGTCGTCGCCCACCCGATCGGCTGGGCGATCCCGATCGCCGCGCTGGTCTTCGGCCTGTTCGCGGGCGCCGCGGCGCTCGCGCGGCGCCGGCGGCGCGCTTCGCTCGGCGGCCTGTTCGCGGGCTCGCTCGCCTTTCTGGCGCTGCTCCTCGGCGCTGCCGGGGCGGTGGGCGGGCTCGGCTGGCTCCTCCGGCGCGTCCACGCGGCGCTGCGGGCGATGCCGTTCGAGCCGTACAACGCGCCCGCGTTCCGGCTCGCGCTCGCCCTCGTCGCGCTCGCGGTCTCGGCGGCGGGCTACCGGCTCTTCCGGCGGCGGCTCGGGGCCTGCGCGCTCGCCCTCGGCGCGCTGCTCGTGTGGCTCTCGCTCCTCCTCGGGGCGAGCCTCTTCATGCCGGGCGCGAGCTTCTACTTCGCCTGGCCGCTCGCGTTCGCGCTCGTCGGCGTCGTGGCCGTGACGATCCGGCGCGGCGACGCCCCGCCCACGCTCGGCGACGCGGCGCTCCTCGTCGCGACCGCGGCGCCGGCGGTCGCGCTGGCCGTGCCCGGCCCGTACCTGCTCTTCGTCGCGCTGGGGCTGCCGCTGGCGGCGGCGCCGGCCCTGGCCGTCGCGCTCGTGTTCGGGCTCTTCCTGCCGCACGCCGAGCTGCTCGGCGGCGGCGCCTCGCGGCGGCTCGCGCTCGCCTTCGCCCTGCCGGGCCTCGCGGCGCTCGCCGCGGCCTGCGCGACCCACGGCTTCACCGAGGCCGAGCCCCGGCCGGCGAGCCTCGCGTACGCGCTCGACGCCCCCGGCGGGAGGGCCCACTGGCTCTCGGCGGACCGGGACCTCGACCCGTGGACCGCCGGGTACTTCCCGGCCGGGCGCGCGCAGGCGCCCTCGTTCGCGGTGCCGTACGTGCGCGTGGCCCGCCAGAGCGAGGCGCCGGCCCTCGCCCTGCCGCCGCCCTCGCTCACGGTGCTCGGCGACGCGACGGGCGGCGGCGTGCGGTCGCTCCGGCTGCGCGTCGCGTCGCCCCGGCGAGCCCCCTGGCTGCTCGCCGAGGTGGCGTCCCCCACGGCGGTGATCCGCGCGGTGGTGGACGGGCGGCGCGTGGAGGAGTCGGCCCGCGGGGCGGGGCGGAACCAGCGCTGGGGTTTCACCTACATGGGGTTGCCGCCGGAAGGCATCGAGTGGTCGCTGGAGGTCGAGGACGCGGGGCCGATCGAGATCCGGCTGATGGACCAGACCTACGAGCTCCCGCGCGAGCTCGCGCCCGGGCCGCGGCCGAGGGAGATCATGGGGGTGCCGTACCGGCTCGCGGATTCGACGTTCGTGAGCGGGTCGTCCTGGCTTTAGCCCCGCGCCGCCGCGTCGTCCCCGGGCTCACGAGCGAGAGAGAGAGAAAGAATCACAGAGGGCACAGAGGGAGAAGAATAATCTCTGTGCCTCTGTGGCTCAAATCCTCCCGAGGAACGCGCGCTCAGTCGACGAAGATGGGCTCGCAGTTCGTGAACGCGAGCGTCGACTGGATCTTGAAGTTCGACTCGTTCGTGTGCCGCTCGGCGTGGAAGAAGTCGAGCGGATACTCCTGGCCGGGCGTGATCCCGAGCTCGCTCGCCATCGCGTCGAGGTCGAGCTCGTCGGACTGCGGGCTGTGGAGGCCGCCGAGATCGATGGCGAGCCGGTTGTTGATGAACACCCAGAGATCGTCGTCGCCGGAGAACGAGAACTCCTCGCCACCTCTGTAGACGAACTTCATGTGGAGCTCGAACGTGAAGTGGAAGTTGTGCTCCCTCCGCTCGTTCCCGAAGCCCTTCCCGTCGATGGGGAAGAAGGCCCGGTTGTCGTAGGTGGCAATGCCGTTCCCGTCGACCGTGGGCGTGATGGTGAACTGGATCGGCATGTTCACGCCGTCGACGTCGCGGTACCACTGATCGAACTCGGCCGGCCCGGTCGTGTGCTCGGTGCCGCCCCGGTGCGCATAGACGGGCTTCTGATCCGGGCCCAGCTCGCGCTCGACGATGCCCTTCAGGCCCTGGCCCGTGAACGTCTCGAAGTCGGGGTGCCCCTCGCCGCGGTTGTAGGCGCGGAAGTCGCGCACGATCCCCGTGAGGGTCGTGTCGCACCCGCTGCCGCTGCCCGCGCCCGAGCCCGCGCCCGGCCCCCCCGTCACGCCGCTGCCGATGTCGTCGCCGCCCGTCGGCGCGCCCGCGCCAGCCCCGGCGCCGGAGCCGGCGCCGTTCCCAGAGCCGCTCGACTCGCCGTCGCTGCCGCCACAGGCGACCCCGGCCAGGACCAGCATCATTGCGAGCGGAGCACACCAATTCGATTGCAGCGGCTGAAGCATGCGAAGACTCCTTCTGAGCGTGAGTTGCGCGCGCGAGGCGCCCGGGCAGCCAAACCAAACACCGGCCGAGGGCGCAAGGGAGAACGCGATCTTATCCCGCCGCCATCGCTGGTCGAATCATAAAATTGCGACGATGCGACAGAGCGGTAGGTCCGCCGGAGATGCGCTGAGCTGTGGGGCATTCACCGAGCGCCGCCGCCGCAGTGGGCGCCGAGCCGCTGCGACAGCCTCGCCGGGAGGCGGTCGCAAAAGCCGGGCGCGCGGGGCAGGGGCTCGCGCCGCGCGGTCTGCCAGAAGAGCGCCGGGCCGAGCCGGCGACGCCGCGCGTCGGCCATGAGCGCGGCCATCGCCTTGCCGGTGTAGACCGGCTCCAGCGAGATGCCCTCGGCCGCGAGCGCCTCGCAGGCCGCGAGCGATTCGGGCGTCGGGGCGCCGTACCCGCGGCCGAGGTAGCCGTGAACGAGGTCGATCGGCGCCGCGGCGGGCACCGGCCAGGCGCCCTTCTGCGCGAGCAGGGCGCGGAGCTCGGCCGTGAGGGCGCGGAGGCGGAGGCGCGAGGCGAGGAGGCGCTCGACCACGGCGACGGCGACGACGCGCGACCGCAGGCCGCCGAGCGCGAGCCCGACGGCGAGCCCGGCGGCGGTGCCGCCGGAGCCGAGCGGGACGTAGACGCGCTCGGGCTCGGGGAGCTCGCCCGCGCGCACCTGCGCGCAAAGCTCGAGCGCGGCGCGCGCGACGCCCACCATGCCGAGCGCCGAGGAGGCGCCGAGCGGCACGATCGCCGCGCCGTCGCCGTCCCGCGCGCGGAGCGGCAGGAACAGCGATGGGCGCGCGAGCGCGAGCTCGAGGCGCGCGGGGTAGAAGCGGATCGAGGTCGGCCCCGAGGCGATGAACGCGAGGTTGTCGACAACGCTCCTCGACAGGTCGGTCCAGAACAGGTGCGCGTGCACCCGCCGGCCGAGCCGCTCCGCCGCCGCGGCGAGCGCCGCGAGGTTGCCCGAGCCGATGCCGCCCGCCGCGGACCACGCCGCCGCGGTCGAGAGCGGAGGGGCGGCGAGCACGTAGTCGAGCTTCCGCATCTTCATCCCGCCGTGGACGGGCTCGCAGAGGTCGTCGCGCTTGACGCCGAGGTAATCGAGGCCCAGCGCGGCGGCGAGCCGCGGCAGCGCCGCGACCGGCGAGGGGGCGTCGATCCAGCCGAGCCGGGGAATGCGATCGATCGTCCGGAGGGCGACTGCGTCGCGCATCGAGGGCACCTCGCGAAGGGGCGTCGAGGCTACCGCGTCAGCCGGGCGCGCCGGCGCGCTGCCCGGCGAGCACCGCGTCCGGCTCCAGCACGAGCAGGCGCACGCGCCCGGTGGCGCAGAGCCGTCCCTCCTCGTCGTGGACCGAGCCCTCCCAGACCTGGGTGCGCCGCCCGCGGTCGAGCGGCCGCGCCCCGGCGCGGAGCTTCCCCGACCGGACCGCGCGCAAGAAGCTCGTGTGGTTCTCGAGCCCGACGACCGATCGGCCGTCCGGCAGGGCGTGGAGCGCGGCGCCGACCGACGCGAGCGTCTCGATGATCCCCGCGTGGACGCCGCCGTGCACGATGCCGTAGGCCTGCCGGTGCTGCGGTCCGATGTCGAGCTCGGCCTCGACCCCGTCGCCCGTCGCGCGGAGGAGCCGGAGCCCCATGGCGCTGACCCAGCCGTCGATGTTCGCGGCGTTGAACGCCGCGGCGAAATCTTCAGGTGCCCCTTCGGCCATGGAGACAGCCTAGTCCATCGTCGGCCGGAGACGAACCTGCAGTGGCAGGTGCTGCGATCCTATCGTGAGTGCACGGTCGAGGACGAGCTTGGGCCTCGAATTTGCGGTGGCGGACCGCGCCGCGCCTCGTCTCGCCGGCTCCTTTGAGGCGCCGCCCGGACGAGCCGCTTCGGCCTGTGCATCCGTGCGCTCCACAGCAGCACCGCCGCGACCGCCGGCGCCGCGACCGCCACCCCCACGACCGCGAGCTCGAACGCCCCCCGCGCCCGCGGCAGGTTGAACAGCAACGCTTGCGCCAGCGTCAGCGCCGCGTCGCAGGTCACCAGCCCGGCCAGCACCAGAGAGAGCGTCTGCCCGTGCCGCTGGCTCAGCCGCAGCATGGCCGGCGCGAGGCACGCGTCGAACGCCACCCACGCCCATTTCACGGCGGCTGACGGGAACCATCGCTCCGCGGGAGCGAGCGCGAGCAGCGCGGTCCACGGAATGAGCAGCCAGCCGAGCACCTCGAAGACCACGGCCGGCCCGCGCAGCAGCGTCGCGAGCCCGAAGCGCAAGAGACCTCCGCGCGCGAACGCCGCGAGCGCGTCATAGATGGCCACGAGCCCGTGGCCGCCGGGCGGGTACACGAGGTAGATCGGGACCCAGCTGTCGGGCCGCAGCTTCGCCTTGAACGCGTAAAGGCCCTGGAAGTCGTAGAGACGAGCCCCGAGCCGCTGCGCCGCGCGCAACCCGCGCCGCACAGGCCCGGCGAGCGGCGCGAGGCCGAGCGTGACATAGACGCACTCCTCCGCCGCGGCGGTGCGCATCGCGTGATCCACGAGCACCTCCGTGGTGCCGTTCGGCGCGGACGGGTCGCGCAGCAGGTCCTCCAAAAAGAGGCCGCGCCGCGCGTACACCGGCACCGCCGCGAGGAAGCCGACCACCGCGCCTCCGGCCTCCGCCACGACGTAGCGCCGCTCGCCGGCGAACGAGAACGGCTCCAGCTGCACGAGGAATCCCATGGGCGCCATCGGCCGCGAGGAGGCCCAGCGCGCCATGAGGCGCTCCACTTCTCGCCGCAGCGGGCTCTCGGCGTCCTCGATCTCGCCGGGGCTCACCGCGCGCGCGACCACGCCCTTCGCGCGCGCGCGCCGGAGCTGCTCGCGCAGCCTCCGGCTCGACCGGAGGACATCGCCCCAGCGCGCCGGATCCCACACCGGCTGCTCCCCGATGAGCATCGCGCTCCACGGGACCCTCTCGGAGAGCCGCGCCTCCGCGCCGAAGAGGCACGCCCGCCGCCCCGCCGTCGCGGCCGCCTCCACGAACGCCCGCGCGACCTCGGCCAGCCGCTCGGCCGCCGCGATCGGGGCGCCGGCGGCGACCCACGCGCCGCCGGTGTCGACATAGGCCACGCAGGCGTCTTCGCCATGGAACCAATACCGAAAGTCGGACTCCAGGGTCTGGAACGAGGTCGCGTTCCACCCGTGGCGTTTGAGCAACGCGAGGACGCGCTCGCGGTCGGGGCCATGGTTCAGCGGCGGCACGGTCCGGCCGAGCTTAGCGCAGGGGCGCTCCGGTGCGCGCCGGGCTGTTCGAGGCAGCCGCGTCGATACGCCACGCAGGAGTCCAGCGGCAAACGGCCTGATCGACAGCGCGCTCCTCGATCCGCCCTTGTAGAAAAGCGACGCTGCATCGGTATTTATCCGCGCACCGGAGAAGGGGCCTTCACCGCGCGATCCTCGCGGTCGACGGCGCGGCCCACGAGGGGCTCGAGTTCAGGGCATCCGCGTGAAAGACTGCGGCCGCTTCGCGCGTCTCGGGCGATCGCGGGCGACCGAAAGGAGCAGGTCATGCGTCCTCGTGCTTCGTGCTTTGGTTCGACGATCTTCATCGCGGGCTGCCTCGCCGTCGCGGCGAGCTGCTCTGCGGCCGGCGAGGGCAAGAGGGGCACGTCCGGCGGCGGCGGCGGCCCCGGGGACGACCCCGGCGCCGGCGCCGGCGGCGATTTCGGCGACGGCGACATCGGCGTCGACGGCCCGACGTTCCGTTGCGGTGACGGCGTCCTGACCTCGGACGAAGCGTGCGACGACAGCAATATCCAGAGCGGGGACGGCTGTGCCGGGGATTGCCTCTCGGTCGAGCTGGGCTGGTCGTGCCCGATCGCCGGCGCTGCCTGCTCCCGCATCGCCCGCTGCGGGGACGGCGCCGTGGTGTTTCCGGAGCTCTGCGACGACGCCAACACCGCTGCGGGCGACGGCTGCTCGCCGACCTGCAAGGTGGAGGTGGGCTACAAATGCGACGGCAGCCCGAGCGCCTGCGCGGCGACGACCTGCGGCGATGGCGTCCAGGAGGGGGCCGAGAGCTGCGAGGACGGCAACACGATGCCGTTCGACGGCTGCTCCTCGACGTGTCAGGCCGAGCCCGATTGCTCCGCGGGCACCTGCGTTTCCCGCTGTGGAGACGGCCTCGTGCTCGCGGAGGACTGCGACGACGGCAACAACATCGACGGCGACGGGTGCTCCTCGGCGTGCACGAGGGAGCCCGGTTATGAGTGCGCCGTGCCCCAGCCTTCGGGATCCATGGCCGTGCCGGTGGTGTTCCGCGACTTCCGGGCGGCCCACCCCGACTTCGAGCCGAACGGTCCAGGCCGGAGCGCGCCTGTCTTCGGCATGGTCGCGAACCGGCTCGACGCGGAGAAGAAGCCGGCGTACGTGGCCGCGGCGAACAGCCAGGTGACGAGCGCGCAGAGCTTCGCCGCCTGGTATCACGACGTGCCTGGCACCAACAGCACCACGGTCACCACCCTCACGCTGTGGGACATCGGGGATGGCCGCTTCGTGAACCGCTGGGGCGAGGACGGCGCGCCGTGGACCCTGTTGTCGCCGGAGAGCGCGCACTATTGCGGCAACGTGGGCAACGAGGTGGACGGCGAGCGCTGCACCTCGTCCACCGAGAACACGGCGGCCTGCGGCGATATCCACGGCCCCGATTTCCGCAGCTGCGAGGTGCGCGGCGGCGTCTACTGGGCGAGGTACGTGGAAGCCACGTACGACGGGAACCCGCTGTTCTTCCCCGTCGACGGAGATCGGTTCACCCCGGCGGCCGAGCGCGTCCCTGCCGACATCTTCCCGAGCTACGGGGACGGGAGCTGGCTGAAAGAGGAAGGCACCCCGGACCACAACTTCCACTTCACGAGTGAGATCCGCTACTGGTTCCAGTACACGGCGGGCGAGCAATACGTCCTCGACTTCACCGGCGACGACGACGTGTGGGTGTTCATCAACGATCGTCTCGCGGTCGACGTCGGCGGCATCCACAGCGCCGTCACCGGGCACCTCGTCATCGGCGCCAACGGGACAGGGACGGTGACCTACGCCGGGGGCGAGGACGACGTCATCCGGCCGCGGAACGTCGACCTCGGCCTCGCGGACGGCGGCGTCTACCAGATCGCCGTGTTCCACGCCGAGCGCCAGACGGCGGCGTCGACGTTCAAGCTGACGCTGCAGGGCTTCGCGACGGCGCGCAGCGAGTGCAGGCCGATCTGCGGCGACGGCGTCGTCGGCCTGGGCGAGCAGTGCGACGACGGCGTGAACGACGGCGGCTACGGCGAGTGCGGGCCGGACTGCCAGCTCGGCGAGTACTGCGGCGACGGCATCGTCCAGGGTCCCGAGGAGTGCGACGACGGCAACAACCGCGACGGCGACGACTGCGGCAGCGGCTGCCGCAACCTCATCCCCCGCTGAGCCGGCGCGCGCCCGTCCGGCAGCGCGCCCCTCGCGAGCGCGCGCGGGCGCCCGCACGTGCGGGCGGGCTCGGCCGCGTCGAGAACGGCCGGTCGCCGACAGCGTGCGCACATCTCCCACGCAGCGCGGAGGGCGCCTTTGCGCTACGACTGCGGGATGTTCGGTCCCGGGCATCCTCAGTATCGTCCCCAGCAGCCGCCTTATTACCCTCCCCAGCAGCCGCCTTATTACCCTCCTCCGCCGCCCCCGCCGCAGCGCCCGAAGCCGGGCGTGTCGCCGATCGTGATCGTGCTCGCGGTGCTGGGCGGGTTGTTCGCGCTCGGCGTCGGCGCGCTCGTCGTGATCGGCGGCGTGGTGTACGTGGTGGCGAGCGCGGAGCCCGAGAGTGCGGAGCCCGAGAGCGCCGTCGGCGAGCCCGCGCTCACCGGCGCGCCGACCGCGGGCGGCGCCTCGCCCGTGCTGCCCGTGCCGCCCGCGTCGACGAGCACCCGGCTGCGCCCCGACCAGGAGGCCGACGAGGCGGCGGGCGCTGACCCGTCCAGCGGCGGCGACGGCGTCCCCGAGGTGCCGTCGCCCGCGGGCGACGACGGGGCGGGCGACGCGCCGGCGCCCTCGCTGGCCGGGACGCGGACGCCCGCCTCCCCGAGCGCGGGCGCCTCGAAGGAAGGGTCGAACAGCGGGAGCGCGGCGAGCGGGACGTCCTGGTGGTGCACGGCGAGCGCGTCCGTGCGCGTCTGCGGCTTCGCGGGCGCCTGCAACTATCAGATGGTGTTCGGCAACGGCACGGGGAACGACCGCTTCATGGCGTCGCAGCAAGCCAAGCGCTCGTGCGAGGCGAGCGCGCGCGCGAAGGGCGCCTCGGCCATCTGCGTCGTGCAGTGCAGCCCTCGCTGACGTCGTCGATGATGCAGAGTCGATGTCGTCCCATGTGAGAGGGCGACGACCCGTCGTTGCGTGCGCGCGCGTGCGTGGCGGATGAATCAAATAAATCCCCAAGAGCCCTCACGATCGATTAGTTTACGCTTGGGAGATCCGTCGTCCCGGAGCCAACGAAGCAGAGGAGATGGCTCCGGAGCCGATAGGACATGCGCCTCCGGCGCGCTTGCTTCGGGCAGCCGCGTGCGGGTCGTCACGCGGTGGGTATCCAAGGGTATCGTCATCATGAAATCGTTCAGTGTGCTTCTGATCCTGGGTTCGGTGTTCGGGCTCGTGGGGTGCGTCGCCGACATGGACTCCTCGTCGGAGCAGGGGGACGACGCGGAGGCCGGCGAGCAGACCGGTGTCGCCGAGCAGGGGGTGACGAACGGCGCGGTGAACGCCGCCTGCGCCGATTCGCTCACGCTCCGCAGCTCACCCGGCGGAGCGACGATCGGCACGATGTACACGGGCCCGTACAACGGCATCTCGAAGTTCTACGTCGCGTCGACCGACGGTGCCTGGTCGTACGGCTACTCGTATTCGCTCGGTCGCTGGGGCTACGCGATGGCCTACTACCTGACGACGAGCTATTCGGAGTCGGGCACACCGGGGCAGATCGGCTACAACTACGTGTGCTATCGATCGGACGGGACGGCCAGAGGCGGCGGCATCGGCTGACCGGCGCTCGGGGTCGCGGGCGGCGCCGCCCCTAGCCCCTGAGGGTCGCGCCGTTGATGTGCGCGGCGAGATCGGCGTACTTCATGCGAAACCGGCCGCCAAGCTCGGGGACCGGCGCGCGGGGCGGGGGGCCCTGGCAGCTGTCCGACCCCACGGGGTTGCGCAGGACGACCGCGGCGGGCGCGCCGTCGGCCCCGCGCTCGATCTTCTCGGCCGCGACCCAGTGGTAGCCGCCGTCCCATTTCAGGAGGACGGGCACCCTCTCGCCGCGCTCCATCGCCGCGGCGACGTCGGCGGCGACGGACGCGCCGCTGCGCAGGAGCGACGAGACGCTCGTGTAGCTGCCGCCCATGATGTCCTGGAACAGGCTCGTGAAATTGCCGAGCGGGACGCGCGAGTCGCCCCCCAGGGCGGCCCAGAACGAGTCGTTGTCCTCGGGGTTGTCGTAATCGAAGATCCAGCTCATCGCGGTCGCGTGGTTCATGAGCGCGGATTGCAACAGCCGGTCGATGTCGACCCGGCCCGAGGCGTCGCGCAGGATCGCGTTGCGCGGCATCCTGAGCGCGCGGCCCGAGCGGAGCGTCACCTCGCCCGCCTCCCGCGTGATCCCGTCGAGGATCCGCACGAACTCGGCCGGATCGACGCGCAGCAGGACGTACTCCATCGTCCCCGCGCCGCAGGTGCCGTGACACGCGCCCTGCTTGACACGCAGCGGGTTGTCCACGTGCCGGATCGCCTGCGCGAGCACGAGGTGCGGATCGATGCCGCCCTCGAGCACGAGCCTCGGATCGCGCCGGACGCCCGCCATCGTCGCGAAATTCGGCAGGAGCGCCCCCGTGTGCAGCCGGCCCGCCGCGAGCAGCCTGTCGAGCGCGGCCAGCGCGGGCGCGTCGCCCCGGAGCGCGCGCCGGACCTCGTCGAGGCGCGCGCCCCGATCGGCGGCGAGCGCGCCGGCGGCGGTGGCCGCGGGCCTGTCGTCGACGGAGTCCACGGCGGGCGGCGGCGAGTCCGGATCCGGCTCGGCCCCGGGCACCACCTGCGGGAGCTCGTCGCCATCCTTGAAATAGCCCTCATCGTGGCGCGAGGGCCCGCCGGACGCCTGGACCGCGGGCGACTTGCGGCCGAGCGCCGCCACCTGGTCCGGGCTGAGCCCCGCGGCCCTGGCCAGGGCCTCGTCGAGCGCGAGCGCACGCTGGGCGGCGAGGCGTCGATCGAGGACGGCGATCGTCGCGGCGTCGACGATGCCCGTCTGCGGCAGGCCCTCCGCGGCTTGCAGCGCGACGATGGCGTCGCGCGTCTTCGGCCCGAACGAGCCGTCGGCCGTCATCCGGTCGCCGATCGCGCCGAGCGCCTCTTGCAAGGCGCGCACGCCGTCGCCGCGCGCCCCCTGCGCGAGCGTCGCCGCGCCCGCGGCGATCGATCTCAGCTCCTCGTTCGCCGCGAGCTCGGGGGCGCCGAGCCCCGTGTTCCCGCTTTCGCCCATGGGTCCCCTCCGGCAGTCGCCACACGCGCTGGTTCCGTCCCAGGATACCACGCCTCCGCGTGCCGAGGACGCTCCGCGCTCGCGACATCGCGGCGCGGCGGCCGACCCTCTTTGGAAAAGACCATGGCGCGGTCCTCCACCGGGCCGAGCTTCATCGCGAGCAGATCGAGCACGTAGTTCTGGCGGAAGTACCACGGCGCCTTCGATCCCTGCTTGGGCAGGTGGTCCGCCGAGCGCCGCACGTAGCCCGACGTCAGCCCGAGCAGCGGCCGAGGATCGAGGTCGGATTCGTCATGGCGGGGCAAGCACTGCCGGTAGCCGTGGCGATCCATGTGGCTTAGCAGCCGACAGACGTATATCGAGGCCAGCTCCGCGCGGAGCGTCCACGAGGCGTTGGTGTAACCGAAGCAGAGCGCGAAGTTCGGGACGCCGCCCAGCATCAACCCCTTGTAGATGAACGCCCGCCCGGGCTCGAGGACGTCGCCGTCGACGTCGATGCGGATGCCGCCGCAGAGCAGGAGCTCCAGGCCCGTCGCGGTCACGATGATGTCCGCCTCTAGCTCCTTGCCCGACTCGAGCAGGACGCCGCTCTTCGTGAAGGTCCGGATCCGGTCGGTGACCACCGAGGCGCGCCCCTCCTTCACCGCACGGAAGAGGTCGCCGTCGGGCACGAGGCAGAGACGCTGATCCCACGGATCGTAGCGAGGGTTGAAGTGCGTATCGATGTCGAAGTCGGGCGGCAGGTGCCGGGCGACGCCGCTGCGGAGCATCCGCCTGGCGAGCGACGGCGCGCGCTGACAGACCTGGTAGACGAGCAGGCTGAGCGCGACGTTCTTCCAGCGGGCGACGCGGTGGGCGACCCGCTCCGGCAGGTGCTCGCGGATCGCGTTCGCGATCGCGTCCTCCGAGGGCAACGAGGCGATGTAGCTCGGCGAGCGCTGGAGCATCGTCACGTGCGCTGCGTCGGCGGCCATCGCGGGCACCAGCGTCACGGCCGTGGCGCCGCTGCCGATGACCACGACGCGCTTGCCCCGGTAGTCGAGATCTTGCGGCCAGCTTTGAGGGTGCACGAGCCGTCCCTGAAAGTCGTCCGCGCCAGGGAAGCTGGGCGTATAGCCGCTCTCGTAACGATAGTAGCCGCTGCAGACGTACAGGAAGTCGCAGGAGTAGCGGACGCGCTCCTCGCCTGGCCCGACGTCGACCTCGACGGTCCAGCGCGTGTGCTCCGAGGACCACGACGCGGAGCGAACCCGGTGATTGAACCGGATGTGCCGGTCGACGCCGAACTCCCGGGCCGTATCGCGCACGTACTCGCGGATCGACGGCCCGTCGGCGATCGCCTTGGCCTCCTTCCAGGGGCGGAAGGAATAGCCGAGCGTGAACATGTCGGAGTCCGAGCGGATCCCGGGGTAGCGGAACAGGTCCCAGGTACCGCCGATGGCGCTGCGCCCCTCGAGGATCGCGTACCGCTTGCCGGGGCAGCGCGCCTGGAGGTGGTAGCCGGCCCCGATGCCGGAGAGGCCGGCGCCTACGATCAGGACGTCGAAGTGCTCGATGGACATGCTGCGTTCCCTGGGGGCGAGCGCCGTTGCGCTCCAGGACCCGAGCATAGCCTGGCGAACCACGGCTGTGCTCGGCGCTACGAGCTGATTTCGCTGCGCCCCGCGGGCGGGGCAGCGCGGAGGAACGCGCGCATGTGGAAGCGGCGTTGATCGTCGGAGTAGATGTGCTCCTGCCCGACGGGGCACGCGCGGCGCGACAGGCACCCTGCGGTCATGCACGCCCCGGCAGGCTGGGCGTCGAGGTGGCCGACGCAGGCGGCGACGTCGTAGCTGCCGGGCGAGAAGGCGGAGACGGGGCAGGCGCGCAGACAGGGCTTGTCGGCGCAGGACGCGCAGGGGCTCGGCAGGTCCTCGCGCGGCGGGAGCGACAGCCGCTCGGCGAAGACGAGCGCGGCGCGGTACCCGTGCCAGAGGCCGAACCGCGGGTGGATGAGGATGCCGAGGGGCGACGGGGACACCGGCTCGGCCCGCTGCGCCCAGCGCTGGAAAGGCCAGTACGGAGGGCCGGTGAAGGGGAACAGCGGGGCCGCGCCGAGCTCCGCGGCGAGCGCGGAGACCACCGCGGAGGTCCAGTCGTCGAGCGCGAGATCGGGCGCTTGCTCGCGGGCGCGCGAGAACGCGCGCCACATGGAGGGGCCCGCGTTGCCGAGCAGGACGAGCGTCCCCGCGGGGAGCTCTCCGGCCGCGGGGACGCCGTCGCCCTCGCCGGGGTGGAACCCGCCGCGCAGCGGGATGCCCGCGCGGTCGCAGCGCGCCGAGAGATCAGGCCAGCCGATGGGCATCGGGGCTCGCTTAGGGCGCCAGCGCCGGCGCGGCAAGCGAGCGACGGCGAACGCGGCCCCGCGGGCGCCCTCCTCGCCCGATCAGGCGTTCTGTTCTAGAGTGGCGCCGTGGTCCGGAGGCTCGATGGCCGGCTCGGGACGAGGACGTCGTCCCCCAACGCCCGCGCGGCGCGCGCGTTCGGCCGCGCCGGGCGTCCGCCCGCGAGCGCGCCATGAGCCTCCCGCGCCCGCTGGTCACGCTCCACTTCGCCCAGACGCTCGACGGCCGCATCGCGGCCCCCAACGAGCGCGTCGAGCTCAGCACGCCCGCGGGGATCGAGCACGCCCACCGGGCGCGCGCGGATCACGACGCGGTGCTCGTCGGGATCCGCACCGTCGTGATCGACGATCCCCTGCTGACGGTGCGCGCATGCGAGGGCCCGCAGCCGATGCGCGTCGTGCTGGCGAGCTCCCTCGGCGTGCCGGAGGGGGCGCGCCTCTTGCGATTGTCGTTCACCACGTTCACCACGTCCACCACCACCGGCACCGCACGAGGGCAGCCGGCCGGCGGGCGCGTGGTCGTCGTCGGCGCGGCGGGCCGCGCGCTCGACAGCGCGCGCGCGCGCCTCGAGGAGCGCGGCGCGGCGGTGATCGTCGTGCCCGCGGACGACCACGGCCGCGTCTCGCTGCCGCACGCGCTCGCCGAGCTCCACGCGCGCGGCGTGCGGCGGCTGCTCGTCGAGGGGGGCGCCGCCGTGCTCACCTCGTTCCTGCGCGCGCGGCTCGCCGATCGCGCCGAGGTCGAGATCGCGCCGCGCCTGCTCGGCGACACGGCGATCCCCGCGGTCGGCGCCCTCGGCGAGGCGCCGCTCGCGTCGGCGATCGACCTGCGCGAGCCGGCGGTCGAGCTCCTGGGGGGCAACCTGCTCCTGCGAGGGGAAGTTGCCTATCCCGACTGATCCTCCGGCGCCGCCCGGGACCTCCGCGCCGCCCGCGGCGCCAGAGGCCTCCACGCCGCCGGGAGCGCCCGCGCCGCTCGCGGGGCCCGCCCGGGAGCTCTGGTTCGTCCGGCCCGGCGTCGTCGAGGTGCGCGCCGTCGACCCGCCGCGCGAGCCGCGGGCCGGCGAGGTCGTGGCGCGCGCGGTCGCCTCGGGCATCAGCCAGGGGACGGAGCTCCTCCTCTTCCGCGGCGAGGGGCCGACGCCGTTCGATCCGTCGCTCGACGCGCCGGGCGCGCCGACCTACCCGCGCCGCTACGGCTACGCGTGGGTCGGCGAGGTCGTCACCCGCGGCGAGGGCGCGGCGCTCGGGCTGGGCGACCGCGTCTTCGCGCTCGCGCCGCACGGCGATCTGCACCTGTTCGGGCCGGGCGCGGCGCGCGCGCTGCCCCGCTCGATCCCGGGCGAGCGCGCGGTGCTGGCCGCGAACCTCGAGACGGCGATCACGTGCGTGTGGGACGCGGGGGTGGGGCTCGGGGACGCCGTGGTGGTGCTCGGCGGCGGCGTCGTCGGGCTGCTCGTCGTGGCGCTCGCGCGGCGCGCCGGGGCCGAGGTCCGGCTGGTCGAGCCGAGCGAGCGGCGCCGCCGCGCCGGCCTCGCGCTCGGCGCCGCCGCGGCGATCCGGCCGGAAGACGACCGGCCGCGCGGCGACGCGGACGTCGTGATCGCCGCGACGGGCGACCCGGGCGAGCTCGACCGCGCGATCGCGCACGCGGCGCGCGAGGCGACGGTGACGGTCGCGTCGTTCTACGGGGCGCGGACGAGCCCGGTCGCGCTCGGCGCGGAGTTCCACCGCCGCCGGCTGCGCCTGCGCGCGAGCCAGGTCTCGACCATCCCGCCCGAGCGCGCGCCGCGCTGGGACCACGCGCGCCGCTTCGCGCTGGTGCGCGCCCTGCTGGAGGACGCCGCGCTCGACGCGCTGCTCGACCCGCCCGTCCCGTTCGACGCCGCGCCCTCGGTGTACGCCGAGCTCGCCGCCGCGCCCGGGGCGAGGCTGCAGACGGTCTTCCAGTACGCACCGCGATCGGCTACGCGAGGGGCAACCTAACCAAGGGGCCTCCCATGTTCCTCCTGGGCGTCAGCGATCACGTGATGATCGCGCACAGCTTCTCCGATCCGTTCTTCGGCCCGGCGACCCGGATGCACGGCGCGACGTACGCCGTCGAGGTCGAGATCCGCGCGAAGGCGCTCGGCCGGTACCACGTGGTCATGGACATCGGCGCGCTGCACGCGTCGCTGCGCCGGGCGCTCGACACGATCGACTACCAGAACCTCGACGAGCACCCGGCCTTCCCCGGGCGCACCTCCACGACCGAGCGCGTGGCCGAGCACGTGGCCGGCCTGCTCGCCGCGGACATCGCGAAGCTCCCCGCGGACGAGGCGCCTTGCCCGGGCGCGACGCTGCGGGTGCTCGTCCGCGAGTCGCCCACGGCATACGCGGGCTTCGAGCGCGACCTCTAGGCCCTGTCGGACGAGCTGCTGCGCCGCCCGGACGGCCGGCCGACCCCGCTCGAGGACCTGCAGATCTCCTCGCTCGCTCTCCCAGGCCCGAGGCCGCTCGCGACGCTCGTCCGGCAGAGCCGAGCGCCCTTGAGCCCGGCGAGGCGCGCGCCTGTCCGGCCGAGGCCGAGCGGCCAGCGGCTCGGCGCCTGCTCCGGCGCTCGCGCGGGAGCAGGGCAGTCGGCTCCGCCGGCATAACAAGGCCGAGACAGGCTTATTCCTCTGACGAGCGATCTTCACAGAGACGCCATGTAGCCCGACCGGGCGCGCCCGGAGGACACCCGCGGTGTCTCGCGACATGCGATCGGGATCGCACAATTCGTCACGACGCCCGGAACCCGGCACCCCCCTGTTCCGTCTTCTGGGCCACAAAGGCGCGGCGCATCAAGGCGACCCGCGCGGGGCTGGATCAATTTTTGTATCCATGTTGCATCAGTAACTCGATGCGAGAACGCGACCGAGCCCGCTCCGCCGCGTCGTCGTGACGTCGAGGGGCCGCTGTTCCGGATGGCCCGACGAGCGCTCGCGTACGACCGCGGGCGACAGCGCTCGGGGCGCGCGCAGCCGCGTCGAGCGGCTGCCTGAAGAACAAGGAGGACTGGATCTCATGAACGATGAACCTGGATCTGCCGTCGCCGACGGGGGCACGACCGGCAGGGGCGGGCAGGCGGTCCCAAAAAGAGAGAAGGGGCGCCTCGTGGTGATCGGCAACGGGATGGCCGGCGCGCGGTTCGTGGAGGAGCTCGTCGCGCGGGGGGGCAGGGACCGCTTCGAGATAGCGATGTTCGGCGATGAGCCTTACGGCAACTACAACCGCATCCTGCTATCGAACGTTCTTGCGGGAATCCAGGATCCGAAGGACATCTTCATCAACCCTCTGTCGTGGTACGAGGACAACGGCGTCCGCCTCCACGCCGGGGTCCGGGTCGCCTCGATCGACCGCAGGAGCAAGACCGTCCGCGGCGCCTCGGGCGTCGTCGAAGCCTACGACAAGCTCGTCATCGCCACGGGGAGCCGCGCCTTCGTGCCGAAGCTCGAGGGGCTGGAGCGGGAGGGCGGCGGGTACAGGAGCGGCGTCTTCGTGTTCAGGACGCTCGATGACTGCAGCGGCATCATCGAGCACGCGAGGCGGTCGCGCCGGGCCGCCGTGATCGGCGGCGGGCTCCTCGGCCTCGAGGCCGCGCGGGGCCTGCTCGGGCTCGGCCTGGAGGTGCACGTGGTGCACCTGATGAAGCACCTCATGGAGGTCCAGCTCGACGCGGCCGGCGGCGCCGTGCTCCGGCGCGCGCTGGAGGACATGGGGCTCGTCATCCACCTCGAGAAATCCACCCGGGAGATCCTCGGCGACGAGCGGGTCGAGGGGCTCCGCTTCGAGGACGGGAGCGAGCTCGCGTGCGATCTCGTGGTGATCTCCGCCGGAATCCGCCCGAACGCAGAGCTCGCGCGCGACGCGGGGCTCACGGTCGAGCGGGGGATCGTCGTGGGAGACGACCTCTGCTCGCCCGACGATCCGGACGTCCATGCGATCGGCGAGTGCGCACAGCACCGCGGGCGCACTTACGGGCTCGTGGCTCCCCTGTGGGAACAGGCGCAGATCCTGGCCGATCGGCTCACGGAGCGCAGGCCCGACGCGGCGTACGCGGGCTCGAAGGTCTCCACCAAGCTCAAGGTGATGGGCGTCGATCTCCTGGTGATGGGGGAGCAGCGCGCCGCGACCGACGCGGAGGAAGAGGTCGCCTACGTCGAGCCGTCGCGCGGGATTTACCGGAAGCTCGTGATCCGCGACGGCATCCTGGCGGGCGCCATCCTGCTCGGCGGCGGGGGGCCCGGCGGGAGGCTGCTCCAGGCGTTCGAGCGGGGCCTCGCGATCCCCGAGGATCGCGCGGCGCTCCTCTTCCCCGGGGCCCACGCCGGCGCGGGCGAGCCCAGCGTGGCGGACATGCCGGACGAGGCGCAGGTATGCAACTGCAACGGCGTCTCGAAAGGCCAGATCGCCGCGGCGGCGCGGGGCGGGTGCCGCACGCTCCGGCAGGCGTGCGCCGCGACGCGCGCCGGGTCGGGCTGCGGGGCGTGCAAGCCGCAGGTGCAGGCCGTCCTCGAGCTGGTCCTCGGGAGCGGCGCGGCGGAGGACCCCTCGGCCCACTACTACGTGCCCGGCGTGCCCTACGCGAAGCCGGAGCTCGTCCGGCTCATCAAGGAGCGCGGGCTGCGCAGCGTCTCGTCCGTGTTCCGGGAGCTCGCGGGCGGGCAGGAGGACGTCGCGAGCAAGCCGGGGCTCGCCTCGCTGCTCAAGAGCATCTGGGGGAGAGCCTATGAGGACGAGCGCGACGCGCGCTTCATCAACGATCGGGTGCACGCGAACATCCAGCGCGACGGGACGTTCAGCGTCATCCCGCGCATCTATGGAGGCGTCACGACGCCGGCCCAGCTCCGGAAGATCGCCGACGTGGCCGAGCGCTACGACGCGAGGATGGTGAAGATCACGGGGGGCCAGCGGATCGACATCCTCGGCATCTCGAAGGAGCGGCTGCCGGACGTGTGGCGCGACCTGGGCATGCCGTCCGGTCACGCTTACACGAAGGGATTCCGCACCTGCAAGACGTGCGTCGGCAGCGAGTTCTGCCGCTACGGGGTCGGGGACAGCACGGCGCTCGGCATCGCGATCGAGCGCCGGTTCCAGGGGTTCGAGGCGCCCCACAAGCTGAAGCTCGCCACCGCCGGCTGCCCTCGCAACTGCTCGGAGGCGACGACAAAGGACGTGGGCGCCGTCGCCATCGAGGGAGGCCGGTGGGAGATCTACGTGGGAGGCGGGGCCGGCTCGCGCGTCAGGAAGGGAGACCTGCTCTGCGTGGTTGACACGCAGGAGGAGGTCATCCGCTACGCGGGCCGCTTCATGCAGTATTACCGAGAGCAGGCCAGGTACATGGAGCGCTCGTACGATTTCGTCGAGCGTGTCGGCATCGAGAAGGTGCGGAGGGTGATCGTGGACGACGCCGAAGGGATCGCGGCGCGCCTCGACGCGGAGGTCGAGGCCTCGGTCGACGCGTACGCGGACCCCTGGAGCGAGGCCGAGAGCCCGATCCATCCGTCCCAGTTCACGACGCTGCTCCCGCCGCCGAGCGGCGCGCCCGCGCCGGCGGAGTAGGCCGTGGATCGGCGGAGAGGAGCGCCGGGCCAGCGCCCGGCGCCCGCGGAGACGAGGGGTGTCATCCGGTCGGCCCGCGCGCCGGCCGGGGAGGAGTTCAGGTGATGGGCAATGTCGCGCTGAAGGAGAGGAACGTCTTCAACCTTGGCCCGCTGGGCCAGATACCCGAAGGAGAAGGGAGGGCGTTTCATGTCGGCGGCTACGAGGTAGCCGTGTTCCGGACGCGAGCAGGGGAGCTGTTCGCCGTGCAGGCGCGCTGCCCTCACCGGGAAGGGCCGCTCGCGGACGGGCTCCTCGGGGGCAACGTCGTCCAGTGCCCTCTTCACGGGATCGCCTTCGACCTCTCGACCGGTCACCCGATCGGCGCCGAGTGCAGCGCGCTCGCGTGCTTCGAGGTGGCGCTGAGCGCGTCGGGAGAGATCCTCGTCCGCCTCTCGCGTCCCGAGGCGGGCACCTCCCCCTTTTCGCGCGAGGAGCCACCCGCGCTGGCGCAGCTGCGCGCCGAGGCGACCGCCCGCTGAGGAGGGCAGTCGGCGCGCACTATCGAAACACTATCGAAACAATCCCGATCCCGAAACAATCCCGATCCCGAAACAATCCCGATCCCGAAACAATCCCGATCCCGAAACAATCCCGAGCCGCGCGTATTCCGCCGACACGATCTCTTCGTGAACGCCATTCAGGCTGGCCCGGTCGCGTCCGGATGACACGCGCGGTTTCTCACGAATCGCTCGGGGCTCTCCTGAATCGTCGTGACATTGGAACCCGGCGCACGGCTCGTTCCGTCTTCTGGGTTACATGGATGCACGTCGAGGCTGCCGGGCAACGGCGCCTGTTCTACTGCAATCGTGCTGCATCAGTGACTACGTGGCCGGAAGGCGGTCGAGCCCGCTGTGTCGCGTCTGCCCGGTAGCGCTGGACGCGGCGGCGAGCGAATGCGAGGGCCCCAGCCCATGATGGAAGACAGGGACATTCGATCCAGGATGCAGGAAGAGCCGTGGGGCGCCGGGCGCGGCTACGGCCCGATCTCGCCGCGCCACCCGCTCGGCGGCGAGATGTCGGACGTCGCGCGCGGGATCTTCTCGCGCCTGCGGCTGCCGCGGCTCCTTCAGCGCTACGCACAGGTGCCGGTGCTCGCCGCGTTCAGCTTCGTGAACGGGTTCGTGAGCATCGGTCTGATGGCGGCCCTCGCCGCCGTGACGAAGGAGCCCTTCGTGTTTCCGTCGCTCGGTCCGACCGCTTTCTTGTTCTTTTACACGCCCAGGGCTGCCTCGGCCGCGCCGCGCAACACCCTCATCGGGCACAGCATCGGTATCGCGGCCGCTTACTTCAGCCTGTTCGTCACGGGGCTGACGCACGCGGGCCCGGCGACCGCCGCGAGCGTGACGCTCCCGCGCGCCCTCGCCGCCGCGCTCTCGCTGGGGCTCACGGCCGGCCTCATGGTGCTCGCCCGAGCTCCCCACCCGCCGGCGGGCGCCACGACGCTCATCGTCTCGCTGGGCATCCTGGACCGGCCGCCGATGTTTCTGGTGCTCCTCGGAGGCGTCGCCCTGCTCACGATGCAAGCCATCATCATCAATCGCCTCGCGGGCGTCGATTACCCGCTCTGGGCGCCGCGGCAGGCGCGCGGAGCGGAGGACGCGCCGCCGCACGTCGCCGCGCCGCCGGGGCGGAGCGCGGCGACCGGCACGGCGGTGCAGCCATGAGCGCGGAGCTCACCGAGCGCCCCGCGTGCCGCGCGGTGCCCGTGCGCCCCGGCGCCGCCGCGAGCCCGCCGCGGCGCGTCCCGCTTGCGCACTGGGGCGCGGTCCGCAACGGGGCCGCCGCCGCCGCCGCGCTCGCGGCGCTCATCGTCCTCGGCAGCCGCGACCTCGCGGACTTCGACTCCGCGCTCGTGGGCTACACCTTCGCGTGCCTCTTCATGACCTTCGGGGTCGTGTACCGGTACTCCGTCTGGCTCAGCAAGCCGCCGACCCGCAAGTACTGGGTCCGCGGCGTGGAGGTGCTCTTCTCGCCGCGCCGCTGGCCGCGCCTCGGCCGCCCGACGCTCATCGTCAAGGCGCTGTGGTCGAAGATCATCGCGCAGGATTTCATCCTGCGTCGCGGCCTGACCCGCTGGATCGCGCACATGCTCATCGCGTGGGGCTGCGCGCTCGCCGCGGCCGTGACGTTCCCGCTCGTGTTCGGCTGGCTTCACTTCGAGGCCGGCGCCGCCGGCGCGGTCTATCGCGTGGTGCTCTTCGGGGTCCGCGTGTCGGAGATCCCGGTCCACGGCGTCGTGGGGTGGGCGATCTTTCACGCGCTCGTCGTCAGCGGCTTCATGGTCGTCCCGGGGGTGATGCTCGCCATGCTCCGCCGCATGCGGGAGGGCGGCGCGGTGGCGGCCCAGCGCTTCGAGCGCGACCTCCTGCCGCTCCTCCTGCTCTTCGCCGTGAGCGCGAGCGGGCTCTTGCTCTGGGTGAGCTACGAATGGCTGCACGGGTATTTCTACGGCGCGCTCGCCCAGGTCCACGCGCTGACGGTGATCGTCACGCTCGTTTACCTGCCGTTCGGCAAGCTCTTTCACGTGTTCCAGCGCCCCGCGTCGGTGGGCGTCACGTTCTACAAGGAGGCGGGCGGCCGGGGCGAGCAGGCGGTCTGTCCGGTCACGGGCGAGGCGTTCGCGGCCAAGCTCCAGACCGACGATCTCAAAGAGGTGCTCGCGGAGGTGGGGTTCGACTACGCGGCGCCGACGGCGACCGGACCTGCGTGGAGCGAGATCTCCCCGCGGGGGCGGCGGATGCTCATCGGCCGCGCGCACCACCGCGCGCGCGGCGGCCGCTTCTCGTGAACGACGGAGCGGAGGAGACGACACATGGCTCACCTGAGATTGCCTATTTCCGACTACATCCGCGAGTACGGGCCGCACGTCTCGGACTCGCCCGTGACCGGGTGGGGACCGAAGCCCGAGCCCGACAGGCTGGTCGAGACGCACTGCTGCTTCTGCGGGATGCAGTGCGGCGTGAAGCTGCAGGTCAAGGACAGCCGGGTGATCGGCATCGAGCCGTGGGAGGAGTTCCCGTTCAACGAGGGGCGGCTCTGTCCGAAGGGGGTCAAGCGGTACATGCAGACGCACCACCCCGACCGCCTGACCGACCCGCTGATCCGCGACGGGGCCGGGTTCAGGAAGGCGGGCTGGGACGAGGCGCTCGATCTCGTGGCGTCGAGGGTGCGCGCCATCCAGGCGAAGCGGGGCAAGGACGCCTTCGCGATGCTGAGCGGGGTCTCGCTGAGCAACGAGAAGAGCTATCTCGTGGGCAAGTTCGCGCGCCTCGCGCTCGGCACCGCCAACCTGGACTATAACGGCCGGTTCTGCATGGTCTCCGCGGGCGCGGGGAACAAGAAGGCGTTCGGGATCGACCGCACCGCGAACCCGTGGGACGACATCCCCGAGGCCGGCGTCGTGCTGCTCGCGGGCACCAACGTGAGCGAGTGCTTCCCGACGCTGACGCACTACATCTGGAAGGCGCGCGACCGGGGGGCGAAGCTCATCGTGGTCGATCCGCGCGAGACGCCCATCGCCCGCACCGCCGACCACCACGTGGCGCTTCGCCCGGGCACCGACAGCGCGCTCAACCAGGCGCTGCTCCACGAGCTCGTCGCGAACGGCTGGTTCGACCGGGAGTTCGTCGAGCAGCGCTGCACCGGCTGGGCCGAGCTGCGCGCCTCGGTCGAGCGCTGCACGCCCGAGTGGGCCGCGGAGATCTGCGGCGTCCCGGCGGCGCTCATCCGCGAGGTCGCCGCGGCGTGGGGGCAGGCGAAGACGAGCTTCCTGCTGCACGCGCGCGGCGTGGAGCAGCACACGAAGGGCGTCGAGAACGTCCTCAGCCTGATCAACCTCGTGCTCGCCACCGGCAGGATCGGCCGCAAGGGCTGCGGCTACGGGACCATCACGGGGCAGGGCAACGGGCAGGGCGGGCGCGAGCACGGGCACAAGTGCGATCAGCTCCCCGGCAACCGCGACATCGAGAACCCGGAGCACCGCAAGCACATCTGCGATATCTGGGGGATCTCCGACGCCGAGCTGCCGCGCAAGGGCAAGACCACCGTGGAGATCGTCGAGGCGATCCACGCGGGCGAGATCCGCGGGCTCCTCAACATCTGCTTCAACCCCATGGTCAGCCACCCCGACACGGGCTTCGCCCGCGAGGCGCTCGAGAGGCTCGAGTTCTTCTGCGTCGTCGACTTCTTCATGAGCGAGACGGCCCGCTATGCCGACGTCGTGCTGCCCGGCTCGCTGCACGAGGAGGAAGAGGGCACCTCGACGACGGCGGAGGCCCGCGTGGTGCGCCTCCGCGCCGCCGTCGATCCGCCCGGCAACGCGCGGCGGGACACGTGGATCCTCCTCGAGCTCGCGAGGCGGCTCGGGAAGGAGGAGCACTTCCGCTTCTCGAGCAGCGAGGACATCTTCAACGAGCTGCGCCGCGCGAGCGCGGGAGGGACCGCCGATTACGCCGGCGTCACGTACGAGCGCGTGGAGCGGGAGATGGGGGTGTTCTGGCCCTGCCCGTCGGAGGGGCACCCGGGCACCCCGAGGCTCTTCGAGGACGGAAGGAGCTACCACCCCGACGGCAAGTTCAAGCTGATCCCCACGCCTCATCGCCCGAGCGCGGAGGTGCCCGACGCGGAGTTTCCGCTGTACATGACCTCGGGCCGGAGCGTGTTTCATTACCTCAGCGGGACGCAGACGCGGCGGATCAAGTTCCTCGTCGAGAAGAGCCCCGGGCCGAGCTGCGAGATGCACCCCGCGCTCGCGGCGCGGCTCGGCCTCGCCGATCGGCAGCTGGTCACGGTCGAGACCCGGCGCGGCGGGATCACGGTCCCGCTCCGGGTCGCCCCGACGATCCGGCCGGACACGGTGTTCCTCCCGTACCACTGGCCCGAGGAGCTCGCCGCCAACCAGCTCACGGTCCGCGCGCTGGATCCCGTGAGCAAGATGCCGGAGTTCAAGGTCGCGGCGTGCAGGGTGCGCGCCGCCACGCGCGCCGAAGCCGCTCGGGCGCGATCGCTGTTCGCCGAGCTCAAGCTGGAGGCCTCATGAGCGCTGTGGTGCGGGATTTCTTCATCGATTTTCAGCGGTGCATCGGCTGCCAGGCGTGCGCCGCGGCGTGCTCGGAGTGCCACACGCACCGCGGGCTGCCGATGGTGCACGTGGACCTCGTCGCGCCGGGCGTGTCGCTCCAGACCGCGCCGATGGTCTGCATGCATTGCGCCGATCCGACGTGCGCGTCGGTCTGCCCCGCGGACGCCATCAAGGTCGATGAGCACGGGATCGTGCACTCGAGCCTCAAGCCCCGGTGCATCTCGTGCGGCAACTGCGAGCTCGCGTGTCCGTTCGGGGTCCCGATCATCAAGATGGAGATCCAGCAAATGCAGAAGTGCGACATGTGCTTCGACAGGACGAGCGCCGGGAAGAAGCCGATGTGCGCGACGGTCTGCCCCACGGGCGCGCTGTTCTACGGGACGCGCGAGGAGATCGCGCAGCAGCGGCCGGCGAGCAAGCCGATCAACCGCTGGCGCTTCGGCAACCAGCGGATCGCGACGCGCGTGCACGTGATGGTGCCGCACGACGTGGACGAGATGGGGGTCGAGCTGCCCGCCTTCGACGAGGGCGGCGGCCCCGCGGCGCTCGCGACCGCGCTGGCGGCGGGCGCGGGCGACGGGCGAGCGCCGGAGGAGGCGCGGCTGGACGCGGAGTTTCTGTGATGGGCGCGGACGATCTGCCCAAGTGGCGAGAGGACTTCCCCTACGAGTCCGAGGGCGACGACCACGTGACCCGCCGCGATTTCGCCCGCTTCCTCGTGCTGCTGAGCGGCGGGCTCGCGACCGGCAACGCCGTCGTGTACCTCCGCTCGCGCCGCCCGCCCGCGGAGCCGCCCGGCCGCGTGGAGATCGCGCGGATCGAGGATCTCGCGCCGGGGAGCGCCGTGGCCTTTCGCTACCCGGACGAGACGACGCCGGCGCTGCTGATCCGCCGGGAGAGCGGCGAGCTCCTGGCGTTCGAGCAGAAGTGCTCCCACCTCGGATGCCCGGTCTCGTATGCGCGGGAGGGCGGGGAAGAGCACCTCCGGTGCTACTGCCACAACGGCCGCTTCGACGTGGCCTCCGGCGAGGGCACGTCCGGTCCGCCGCGCGATCTGCGGCCGCTCGGGCGCATCGCGCTGGCGGTCGAGGACGGCAAGGTGTTCGCGGTAGGGCTCTCACGGCGGCGCGCGACGTGAGGTGAGCGATGCCGATCCCTGGACCGAAGCACGATCTGCGCCCTGGGGCGAAGGGCGCGATGAGCGCGAGGCTGCTCTCCGTGGCGATGCTCTGCGCGTTCCAGTACTGGCTCCTGACGTCCACGGTCGAGGCGTACAACGGCGGCGATCGCGACATCCCGCTGCCCGCGCTGGCGACCTCGCTGGTGTGCTTCGCGCTGGGCGCCGGCCTTGTCGCGGCGGGGGAGCTGTCGGCGTGGAGGGCGCGCCGGAGGCCCCCGCCCGGCGCGTGACACCCGGGCGCGGCGCCTGGCCGCCCGCGCGGGGCTGGCCGGGTTCCGTGGTACTGGGTCGACGCATGCGCATCGCCTGGGTCGTCTACGGCGCCCTCGACCAGATCACGGGCGGGTACATCTACGATCGGCTCGTCGTCGAGCGGCTGCGGCGGAGGGGCGATGTCGTCGAGGTGGTGTCCCTCGACCCGGCGCCGCGGTCGCGCGCGCTGGCCGGGCTCGCGCTCGCGGGGCGCCTCGCCCGGCTCGACCCTGCCGTCGTGGTCGGCGACGAGCTCTGCTTCCCGGAGCTCGGCCCGGCGTTCGCGGCGCTGCCGCGGCGGATCGCGCGCGTGCTCCTCGTGCACCACCTGAGCGCGTGGGAGCTCCCGCCCGGCGCGCGGCGCGTGGCGCTCGCGCTCGCCGAGGCGGCGGTGATCCGGCTCTGCGACGCGCACCTCGCGACGAGCGCGACGACCGCGGCGCGGCTCCGGCGCGAGCACGGGCTCGCCCGGGTGGACGTGGCGCCGCCGGGCGCGGACCGGCTCCCCTTGCGCCCTCGCGCCGCGCGGGGCGGCGGCCCCGCCGCGCGGGGCGGCGGCCCGCTGCGGCTCACGTTCGTGGGGAGCTTCATCCCGCGCAAGGGGCTCCTGGAGCTGCTCGCGGCGTTCGAGCGGGTCGGGAGCGCGCGCGCCGCGCTCGTCCTCGTCGGCGACGCGGCGCGCGACCCGGCCTATGCCGAGCGCGTGCGCCGGGCGATCGACGGCTCCGCGCACCTGCGGGCGCGCGTCGAGGTGCGCGGCCTGCTCGACGACGAGGCGCTCGCGGCCGCGCTCGCGGAGACGGACGCGCTGGTCCTGCCCTCGCGGCTGGAGGGGTACGGCATGGTGCTCACCGAGGCGGTCCGCGCTGGCGTGCCGGTGCTCGCCGCCCGCGCCGGCGCGATCGCCGAGGTCGTGCAGGACGGCGCCGAGGCGCTGCTCTGGGACGACGGCGAGGGGCTCTTGCGGGCGCTCACCCGCTTCATCGAGGACGGGGCGCTCAGGGCGAGCATGAGCCGCGCGGCGATGCTCCGCGCTCCGGCGCTGCCCACGTGGGACGGCGCCGCGGCCGCGGTCGGCGCGGTGCTCGCCCGGGCGGCGCCGGGGCGCTGAGCCGTCATCCGCCGCTGCCGCCGGGGTTGCGCAGGACGCACCTCTTGGCGCGGACGAAGGCGTCGAAGCGGGCCTCTTGCAAGCCGTCCGCGTCCGGGGTCGGGTCCCTCACGATGCACGCCGCCACGGAGAGCTCCCCTTCGTAGAGGTCCTTCTCGCGAGTGGTCTTGTGGTTCAGCTGGCAAACACCGCTGAGCACGTCGTCGCCGAGGTTGGCGGACACGTTCCATTCGTCGTCGTCCAGCTCGCGAGATGCGCGGAGGGTGATACCCCAGAACCCCTTCTTTTCCCGGATGGGATCGTTGAGGATCATCACCTCGAGCCCATCTCCTTTCACCCCACAATCCGTGTACCAGCTGCGCTGGTTGTCCTCGTCGAACGCGACCGCGGTCTCCCCGTTGTTCCCCGTATCGAGGAAGAGCTGCTTCGCGCCGAGGGTGAGCACGGCTCTCCCCGCGACCAGCGGCGGCTCGAAGTCGCTGCCGCACCCGAGCGGCGCGAGCGACAATGCGGTGGCGAGCAATGTCCTGAGCATGGGTATCCTCGGTTGCGAGGATCATGCGTGGTCAATCCACAAGTCAATCTTCAAATCGACCGAATCGCGCGCGGTGAAGTGGTAATTTGCGCAGGCTCGCGGGAATGAGTCCGACTGATAGCGTGGAGATCGGTCTTCCTGTCAACCGTCAGCGTCCAGTTTCATGATCTGGGGACGGGATTCGGATTAGACGATGATAATTTTTGTCGGTTTATGGGAATGGTCTTGCTGTGGATTTCGTCGCAGGGGCCCCGATGCCGCCCGCCTCCTGCGTATGAAGCAAATACCACCTCATCCATGGCAGCCCCCGTCGGCCGCCCCCACATCACGGCAAGCCTCCTCGACCGGATCCACCCCCTTTACCGTAGGCCCCCGGAGAGGGTGTTCTCGGCGCGGGGTGGGGGGTGGGGATGGGCCGATGTTTGAGCCTGAGATGTGAGCCATCCGGCTTGCCGGATGGCTCACATCTCAGGCGAGTTCGGCGGGGCCCCACCCCCCACCCCGCGCCGAGAACACCCTCTCCGGGGGCCGGTCCTCGCAAGCAACATCGCCGCCTCTTCCCGGAGCCGCCGCGTGAGCCCCGCGTCATCGTCCCCCTCGCCGACCGCCGCCGCCGCCTCCCGCGCCTCGCCGAGCCGCACCCGCACGTCGACGTCGTCGAAGCCCGGCAGCGCCACCTGGAGGAGCGGCGCCAGCGTGCTGATCCCGCGCCGCTCGGCCCAGCGCGTGACGGCCAGCCGCTTCGCCCGCGGCGAGTGCACCCCCGAGACGACCGCCACCGCGACGCGCCCCCCCGCGGCCGCCGCCGCGCGCAGCAGCGCCCCGGCGCTCGGATGCCACGCCCCGAGCGGCGCGTCGCCGTCGCCCGCGAACGCCGGATCCGCCTCGATGCGGCCCGCGGGGAAGTGCAGCAGCGCCCCCCCGCCGCGCAGGTGCCGCAGCGCGCGGCGCACCCCGGCCGTGCGCGCCGCGAGCTCCCGCCCGCCGCCGCCCCCGTCGATCGGCACGAAGAGCAGCCGCTCGCTCACGTGGGGCAGCGCCCGCAAAAATCGCCGCTCGGCCGCCACGATCATGAGATCCCCCCGGCCGATCGCCGCCATCAGCGCGAGCGCGTCGTAGGCGCCGGGGTGGTTCGACACCACGAGCAGCGCCCCGCGCGACGGCGGCGCCGCGTCGGCCGTCCACCGCGCCCCGAAGCCCGAGAGCGCCTCCCGCGCCGCCACGTGGATCCCCGCCTCGCCGGCGCGCCGGTCGAACCGCGCGAGCGCGCGCCCGAGCGGCCACGACGGCACCGCGAACGCCGCGCGCCCCGCGCGGCGCACCCACGCCGGCGCCCCGCCGAGGCCGAGCGCCGCCACCATCTCCTCGCCGGACAGCATCGCGAGCTCTCTCGCCAGCGGCTCCGCCATGTCCGCGTCTCTACCCGCGCCGGTGCCGCCACGCCAGCGCCGCGCTCCGGCCCGGCCGACCACCAGGCGCCGCGATCCGTACCCCACCGACGCTGCGGCCCACCGCCCCGGCGCCGGGCGACGGCCCGGCGCGCGGCGGCCTCGAGCTGCGCTCCAGCGCGACCTGCGGCGCGCCCATCGTGGCCTGTCGTGTTTGCGCCGGGGCGCGCCGGCTCTGTATGAAGAGAGCATGAAGGCCACGTCCCTGACCCTGGATGACTCCATCCGACGCGGCGCCGCGCCCGCGCGCCCGCGGCGGACGCTCGCGGACCTCCCGGGGCCGAGGGGGCTGCCCGTGGTCGGTCATCTGCTCGCGCTCCACCCCGACCGCTGGCACCTCGACTTCGAGCGATGGTGGCGCGCCCACGGAGACCTGTTCGCCGTCCGGCTGGGCCGCAAGTCGAACCTCGTCGTGGCCGACGGCGAGCTCGTCCGCGACGTGCTCCAGCGCCGCCCCGCGGTGTTCCGGCGGATGCGCACCATCGAGGACGTGTCGCGCGAGGCGGACATGGTCGGGCTGTTCTCGGCGGACGGGGACGCGTGGCGGAAGCAGCGGCAGCTCATCGGCCCGACGTTCCACGCGCGGCACGTCGAGGGCTTCTTCCCGAGCATCTCCGCGATCACGGGCAGGCTGCGCGCGCTCTGGGCGCAGGCGGCCGACGAGCGCGCCGCGCGCGACGTGCTCGGCGATCTCATGCGCTACGCGGTCGACGTCACCTCGTCCGTCGCCTTCGGCCGCGATCTCGACACGCTCGCGCGCGGCCCGGACGCGCTCCAGGAGCACCTCCAGCGCGTCTTCGTCGGCCTGAACCGGCGGATGCTCGCGCCGCTGCCCTACTGGCGCTACCTGGGCCTCCCCGCCGACCGCGCCTACGATCGCGCCATCGCCTCGGTGAAGCGGTTCATCCTCGATCTCGTGACCGCCGCGCGCCGCGAGATCGAGGGCGGCGCGGACCGGCCCGCGCGCCCGAGGACCCTCCTGGAGCTCATGATCGCGGCGCGCGACGGCGAGGACCCGAAGGCGCGCCTCTCGGACGCCGAGGTCTACGCGAACGTCCTCACGATGCTGCTCGCGGGCGAGGACACGACGGCGAACACCCTCGCGTGGATCCTCTATTACCTCGGCTCGCGCCCCGACGTGCAGGCGCGCGCCCGCGAGGAGGCGGATCGCGTCGTCGGCGGCGCCCTGATCCCGACGCTCGAGCAGAGCAAGCGGCTGGAGTACGCGGGCGCGGTCGCGCACGAGACGCTGCGCCTGCGGTCCGCGGCGCCGCTGCTCTACCTGGAGGCGAACCACGACACCGTCGTGGGCGACGTCGCGGTGCCGGCCGGCGCCGGCGTCGTGGCGCTCACGCGCGCCGCGGGGCGGAAGCCCGAGTATTTCGGCGATCCGGAGTCGTTTCGCCCCGAGCGCTGGCTCGGGGGCGCGCCCGCGACGCTGCCGCACGAGCCGCGGATGGCGCTCGCGTTCGGCGGCGGGCCGCGCGTCTGCCCGGGGCGCTCGATGGCGCTGCTGGAGTGCGCCGTGACGGTCGGCATGGTGCTCCGGAGCTTCACGGTGGAGCTCGCGGATCCCGCGGCGCCGGTGCGGGAGCGGATGGCGTTCGCGATGCAGCCGGAGGGGCTGCGCATCCGGTTCACGAGGCGCGCGAGCGCGTGAGGGCGAAGGCGCCGGCGCGGCTCACCGCACCTTGGCGAGGGCCGCGTCGTAGTCGGGCTCCTGCGCGATCTCCGGGACGAGCTCCGCGTGGACGACCTTGTTCTGCTCGTCGAGCACGAGGACCGCGCGCGCGAGCAGGCCGGCGAGCGGCCCGTCCACCAGCTTGACCCCGTATTTGTCCCCGAAATCGCCCCGGAAGGTCGAGAGGCTCTCCGCGTTCTTGATGCCCTCGGTCCCGCAGAAGCGGCCGTGCGCGAACGGCAGATCGGCCGAGATGTTGAGCACCGTCACGCCCGGGAGCTGCGCGGCGCGCTCGTGGAACGTCCGAACGGACTTCGCGCAGACGCCGGTGTCGACGCTCGGAAAGATGTTGAGGATCTTCTTGCCCGAATACGACGAGAGCTTGCCTTCCGACAGATCGCTCTTCACGAGCGTGAAATCGGGTGCGGTCGCGCCGACGGACGGCAGCTCGCCGGCGGTGTGGACGGGGCTTCCCTTGAACTTGGTCTGAGCCATGGTCGCATCCTCCTCTGTGCAGCGGTGCTTCGGCGCCCGTCGTAGGCGCGCGGAGGGCGGATGCCAAGCAGATCCAGCCAGGCCGCCGGCGCCCCGAAGCGCCGGCCGGCCTGCCGCGTGGGCGATCGCTGCCTCGCGGGCTTCCGGGCGCGAGCCGTCGCTCGCGGCCGGATCATCCGCCGAGGGGCGAGCGGCTCACCAGGGGGAACGGCTCGACCTCGGCGTCGTCGGGGTTCATCGAATCCCTGCTGTACCCGATCTCCTGCTCGGCCGTGGTGATGATGAAGGGGCCCCCGATCTCCTCGGGATCCACCGCGTCCTCGTAATCCTCGGTGGTGTCGCCCTTGCCCGACGTCGCGGAGGCGAGGTACTGCTCGGCGATCTGCTCGGCGAACTCGTCCACCACCCGCGGCGGGCCGTCCCCCGGATCGGGGATGAACGCATCGCGGTCGTCCGTGCGAGTCGCGCTCTTGCGCGCTGCCTCCACGAAATCCTTTCCGTGGCTTCTGCTGGTGGCCCGCTGGGAGCCGTCTTGCTTGGTCTGCATGATGGGTGATCTCCTCGCTCGGCGGCACGCTCCCACGCGCTTTCAGCGACGCCGCCCGTCCGGTGTTACGACGTTCCGACATCCAGAGATGCACCGCGTGTACCAAGGCTGAAACGCTGCGCGGCGCGCGCTGTGGCGAGCCGATCCGATCGGCGCTCGAGCGCCAGGGCGCGGGCGAAAGCCCCAACGTGCGTCGGGTGTAGCGGCGTGCCACAGCCGACGAGAGGCGCCGGTGACACGATGCCCCGGCGTTGCGCCGCCGGTGCACGGCGCTGCCCCGGCGTGTCCGGCTCGCGTGGGCTGCTGGAGAAGAGGCCAATCTCATGGCCGGCGCCTCGTCGAGCGCCGCGCGCGACGAGGCGCGGCGCGCGCCGGGGCGCCGCGGAGGAGCGATGTCGTTGCGCCCCGCGCCGTGCCTTTACCAGCCGAGCTCTTCGCTGATCGCGTCGGCGAGCTGCTCGGCCATGTCCCGGTTCTTCTTCGCGCTCGGGTGCCAGTCGCAGCCGAGCCCGTCCGTCGCCTTGTCGTGCGGCGGGAACTCGAGGAAGCGCACCCGATCGTCGCCGCCGGCGGTCCGGTCCTCCACCACCTGGCCGATGTAGTCGCGCGCCCTGCTGAGCGCCTCGGCGCCCTCCGGGTACGAGTCGCTGAGCATGGGCCCGATGGTGCAGAAGATGTACGCCTCCGGGTAGTTCTTCCTGACCGTGTCGACGAGGCCCTCATAGGCGTTCGTGAACGGCGCGCGGAACTGGGCGTCGCCCGGGACGTTGATGCTGAAGTCGTTCGTGCCGAGGTTGATCACGACGACCTGCGGCACCCAGGACGAGAAGTCCCACGCGGGCTGCGCCTCGTCGGCGATCGTCCGGCCGTAGATCTCCGGCATGGTGGGCACCTTCTCATCGTCGTAGTTGCGGACCACGCCCCTGCCGGACCAGGCGACGATCGTTGTGTCGGCCTCGAGCAGCCGGCCGACCAGGGCGCTGTAGGCGAGGTAGTTGTTCTCCGTGTCGCTCGTGAACGGGCACGTCTCATCCGCTCCGTCGACCCCGTAACCGGCGGAGATCGAGTCGCCGATCACCTCGATCCGGCGCTCGGGCGCGGGCGCGACCGGCAGGAGCTCCCCGCCTTGCTCCGGGACGAACTCGAGGAACTGCGTCACGCCGACGAGCGGCTCGGTCCGGCGGTGGAGCAGGAGATCGTGCTCGCCGTCGGGCAGCCCTTCGGCGACCGTGTAGAGCTCCTCGTTGGCGTTGACCTTGAGGACGCCCTTCGACTCGCCGTCGATCACCACCTGGAAGAAGTTGGACCGCGCCGTCGTCGACGCGTCGTCGAAGCGGACGCTGATCGACGTCCCCGAGAACCGCGTGGCGATCGCGCTGCCGGCCCAGGAGAAGCGGGGGCCTTCGGGCTTCGTGGTGTCGAAGCGCCCGATGAAGCGGACGGTGTCCCCGGAGGGGTTTCCCCCGCCGGTGCCGCTCGTGCTCGACGCCGTCGTCGCGCCTGCGCCGCCCTCGCCGGCGCCGCCCTCGCCCGTGCCGCCGTCGCCGCCCGCGCCCGAGGCGCTCGTCGTCGAGGTCGATGAGCCGGCGCCGCTGCCCGTCGTCCCGTTCGGATCGTCGTCCCCGCACCCGGCGAGCGCCGACCAGGCGATGCAGACGGCGGAAACGAGCTTCGGGAAGGTTGAGTAAGCTGCTGTCTTCATGGGGGCGGAGGATGCTGCAGGTCCGTGGCGCACACAACTCCAATCTGTCCCTGGAAACCGGTGCAGACTCCGCGATGCGGCCGTGGAGAGGCGGAGATCGGTTGGCGCGCGGGCGCTCCGACGATGTCGGGTGAGCGAGCGGCGGCGCTGTCGCCAGAAGAGGGGACTCGAACAGGACGGCGGGAGGCGGGGCGGGAGCGCTGAGTGGTTTGCGCGCCTCGGCTGCCGCGCCGGGGGTCAGGGGAGGGATACGCGTCTAGCGCGATGGATCGGCGCGGAGGCGCTCAGTTCCAGGTCCGGTTCTGGCTCTGGTGCTCGGAGCGACCGCTCTCCTCGGCGGAGGAGCGGCCTGGGCCCTGCGAGGCGCGCACGTCGTCGCGCTCGTGGACCCGGGTCGAGTACCCCTGCGGGATCTCGTCGCCCATGAAGCGGCCGAACCCGGGCCGGCGCTCCGGGCGGTTGTAGATGTCGCCCTGGCCGCCGCGCTCCTGGCCGCGGCCGTGGCTCTCGCGCTCGTCGCTGCGGCCCTGGTGGCCGCGGTCCTCGTCGCGATCGCGGCGCCCGCCGCGCTCTGCCTCCCAGCCCCGGCCGCCGGCGCGCTGGTGCTCGTCGCGACCGCGCTGGCCGCTGGACCCGCCGCGCTCGTCGCCCCAGCCGTAATGGCCGGGGTTCTGGCGCTCGTCGCCGCCTCGATACCCGCGGTGCTGGTCCTCGCCGCGCCCGTAGCCGCGGCCCTGGTACTCGTCCTGTCGCCCGTAGCCGCGGCCGTAGCTCTCGCGGCCCTGGTACTCGTCCTGTCGCCCGTAGCCGCGGCCGTAGCTCTCGCGGCCCTGGTAGTCGTCGCGGCCCTGATAGCCGCGGCCCTGGTAGTCGTCGCGGCCCTGATAGCCGCGGCCCTGGTAGTCGTCGCGGCCCTGATAGCCGCGGCCCTGGTAGTCGTCGCGGCCCTGATAGCCGCGGCCCTGATAGTCGTCGCGGCCCTGATAGCCGCGGCCCTGACTCTGGCCCTGGTAACCGCGGCCCTGGTCGTCGTCGCGCCCCTGATGGCCGCGGCCCTGGCTCTGGCCCTGGTAGCCGTGGCCCTCGTACTCCTCCTCGCGCCCGTAGCCGCGGTGCTGGTTCTCCTCGCGGCCGTAATCGTCGCGACCGTAGTCGTCGCGCCCGTAAGAACCGCGGCGCTGGCCCTCTTCCTGTCCGGTGGTCCCGCGGTTCACGTCGCGGCCGTAATAGCCGCGGTTCTCGTCGCGCCCTCGCTGCGCCGAGCCGAACCCTCTGCGCTCGTCCTCCGCGCCCCGGCCGCCGAAGTGATCGCCGCGCCCGCCGCTCCGCTCCCACGAGGGGCTGTCCTGTCCGTACGCGCGGCTCTCCTCGTGCTCGCGGTAGCCGGGCCCGCCGTAGCCGCCTTGCTCCTGCCCGCGCCCGCCGTACCCGCCGTACCCGCCGCGGTGGTCCTGCCCGTGCTGGCCGCCCGCCTGCCACGGTCCCCTGCCTTCGCCGCGCCCCTGCTGGCCATCATACTGCGGCTGCCCGTACTGTGGCTCCTGGCCCAGCTCGCCCTGCCGGCTGCCGCCGCTCTGGTTCGCGTAGTTGCCGCGGCTGTACGAGCCTCGTTCGAACGCGTCCCGCTCCTCCTCGTGGCCGCGGAAGCCGCGTTGATCGTAGCTCCCAGGAAAGCGCCCCTGCTCTTCCCGGCGACGCCAGTCGTCGCGCGCCCCCTGGTCACGGAAATCTCGGTCGTCGTAGCGATCTCGTGCCATGTCGCTCTCCTTGCTGGGTGCTGGTTGACAACGCTCGTGGCTCACGCAAGCGAACACCTCCGTGAGCAGCGGGCCTGCTTGCCCAGCAACCGACGTGCCCGCAGGAGACGGAGGACGAGCGCCGGGCCGCCGAGCGACTGCCTCGGCGGCTCAATCGCGCGCTGCGCCTCGCGCGCCGCGCGCGCGACGACGCGCCAATGCGCCACACGCTGGGGCAAGCTGTCACGCGAGCGCGGTCGAGCTCGTCCAGGACGATCTCGCCACCGCCGGCGCGACGACGAGGTTCAGGCTGGATGGCGGGAAGCGCGGCGCCGCGGACAGCAGCGCTCGCCCGGCGCTCAGTACCGCGTCTCGCAGGGGTGCTGATCGGCGAACGCCTTCACGCGGGTCTTGTTGGACGACCAGGGGAAGTTCGCATCGGTGATCGACCAGGACATCGCGCCCGCATACCCCATGTTGTAGAGGTCGCCCACGAACTTGTCGTAGCCCACGTCCATCTCGGCCATGTTGATGGGGAACTCGCCCATGACGACCGGCTTGTCCGTGAGTCGGTACTCGGACAGGGGCCTGTCGTACGGGAAGTAGTCGTTGACCCAGCCGTACATATGGACCTGGTAGAAGTCGACGTCCGCGTGGGTCCACGCCTGACCCCACTTGATCGCGGCGCTGCCGACGCTCACGGGCGCGCCGGTCTCCTCCCGCAGCACCGCGGCCGACTCCTTGGCGAGCGCCTCCATCTGCTGGTGCGTCACGAGATCGAACTTGCTCGAGTCCCCCTCGAACGCCGGGTCGCCGCCGTAGAGGCTCGGCCCGGTCATCGCCCACTCGGGCTCGTTGATGACGTCCCAGGCCAGCATCCGGCTCTGGTGCGGGCTCGACACGACCGTCTTGGCGATCGGCCGGACGACGTTCTCGATGAGCTTGGCCCGCCGGCCCGCGTCCGCGACGATCGGCCCCATGCTCCAGACCGTCAGGCCGTTCGGCGGGTTGTGCGACGTCTTGTAGAAGCCGTCGAAGGAGAACAGGGTGAACATCACGTTGACCTGCGCCTGGTCCGCGAGCTCGAGCGCCGCCAGGATGTCCTGCGTCGAGGTGCCGCCGAGCCCGGTCGGGTTGCCCTGCCCATCGAAGTTGATCTGGTCCCCGTAGAAGCGGGGGTAGATCCACCAGCGGACCACGTCGACGCCGTTGGCGCGCATGTCCTGGAGGTCGGAGAGCACCTGGCTCCTCTTGCCCGAGACGCCCGCCTGGCTCCACCGGGACTGACCGCCGAAGTCGGCGCCGAAGTCGCGCCACGCGTAGTTCACGCCGTACATGAAGCGGAGGCGGCAGGCGATCTCGACACCGGCCTCGAACGGGCATTCGTCCTCCACCGTGCAGGTGCTGGGCTCTCCGCCGCTGCTTGTGCTGCTGCCCACGGGCTCGCCGCTGCCCGTGCTCGCGGGCCCGCCCGTGGGCGCGCCGCCGCCCGTGCCCGTGGGCCCTCCGCCGCCCGTGCCCGTGGGCGCGCCGGCGCCCGTGCCCGTGGGCCCGGCGGTGCCCGAGGAGCCGCTGCCGGTCGGGCCGTTGTCCGCCGATTCCCCGCCGGCGCCGCCCTCGCCGCCGTCGCCCGTCCCGTCGCCGCACCCAAGGCCAGCCGCGGTGAGCTGGAGAACCCCAACAAGAAGAAGCCAATTGCGCATGGGCCGATTATCGCCAGAAACGCACGTTCGAGCCAGCCCGAAATCTTAATCGGTTCAGTGACTCACCGCGCAACGTTCTGCCGTGGCTACAAGATGCTTGTCACAGCGGCCCTGGCGAGATCATCGCCTCTCCTCTGGGGCAGCTGCGGTGTTTCGCCTTACCGCGAGGGGCCGCGCGGCCTGGGGTGAACCCCCATATAGGCGGCGGCGCTCCTGGCGGACGGGTCGTCCGGATAGCGCTCGATGAGGTCTTCCGCGAGGCTGCGTGCCTGGCCGGCCCGGTCGAGGCGCACGAGCGCCCGCACGCGGAGCAGGCCGCGCTCGGCGGCGCGCGGGCTGTCGCCGAAATCGCGAGACGCCGCGTCGTCGAGCCGGAGCACCTCCTCCGGGGCGCTCGTCAACGCGGCGCGCATGTGCTCGAGGACGCGGGCCTCGGGGTCCGCGTCCAGCGCCGCCGGCGCCGCGTCGGGCTGCGGTGCTGCGGCGCTCGCGGGGGTAGCGGCCGGCGGCGGCGCCGGGGGGACGGCGGACGACTCGTCGCGTCGCTGCGGCCTCGCGCCCTCGCTGGGCTCCGCGCTCGACGGCCGCGCCTTCCGGGCGGGGCGCTCGTCGCGGCCGAGCGCGAGGAAGCCCGCCACGGCGAGCGCGGCGAGGGGGAGGCCGATGAGCAGCGCACGGCGGGTGCCGGACGGTCGGGGTGCGTCCACGGCGGCGAACGTAGCGCGGCGGCGCGGCCGGCGGTAGCCGCCGCTCGAACGGCGGGGCGGCGGCTCGGGCGCGCTCGATCGGGACATGAGGGCGCGCGGGTCGTGGAGCGAGCCATCCTCGGAACAGGCCATCGAGGTGCGCTGTGCGCCGCGCGAGGGCCGCGCGCTGGAAGCGCGTTGAGGGACTCGCCCTGTCGGAGCGCGAGCTGGCACAGATGGCCGCGGCGCCGGGGGAGTGTGCCAGGATCTGATCCCCGTGTCATGAGGGGGCGAAGGCCGCGCGCCGCGCGGCCCGCGGGGCGAGAGGGATGATCTCCTCGAAGATCTCACCGGATCTGCGGGGTCGGCATGGCCCCGGGGCATCGCCACCGTCGCTGTCACAATTTTGCCACGGACGGTACGATTTTTGCAGTGACATGGTGCGGAAAGGTTGCGCTCATGCCCTCTCAGCTACCGTCTCTTTCGGCTCGGTCACGGTCGTTCCGCACGCGAGCGATTTCGCTGTTCGCCCTCTCGGTCATCCCGTCTGCCATCCTCCTCGCGGGCTGCGCCGATCCGCCGGACACCATCAACAACTACTATTACACGAACGGGGAGGGCGGGGCCGGCGGCGACGGCGGCGACCGCGGCGACGGCGGCGATGGCGGCGCGCCGGCAGAGGAGTTCCCGGGGGCGCCCGTCGCGGACACCGAGGTGGCCGATCATGCGCTCGACGTCTTCGGCGCCATCGGCAACCGCTACTGGCTCGCCGTCTCGAAAGAGCAGCTCGAGCTCATGAACGAAGGGCTCGACAACGGCCCGATCCCCATCGCGCGGCCGGGGTTCGGGGATATCTACTCACCGACCGGGGAAGACGCGACCTTCGTGGATCACCTGTGGGTGACGACGGCCGGCGCCAAGGGCAAGACGGCCGATTACGGCAAGGTCCAGGTGGGGGTCGCCGGCCAGTCGACGCTGCGGCCCTGGACGAAGCGGACCATTCCCAACCTCAACGTCGACGCGGACGAGTTCGTCGAGAAGCAGCGGCTCGGCGGCTTCGAGCACCTGCGCTTCAACAACGGCCAGGTCGGCACCATCTTCCGCGAGCGCCTCACGCTCGAGCTCTATGCGCGCCTCGATTACCCGGCCCCCCTGACCAACTACGCCTGGATCTCGAGCAACGTCTGGGGGCCGGAGGTGTCGATTCCATACATCGTGGTCGAGCGCTACAAGAAGGCGTTCTGCGCGCGCCTCGGGGACAAGCTCGGCGGCGGCTGCGCCAACATGTGGGAGTTCGCCGGGGACTTCGCCGGCAACTTCCCGGGGGGCGGCTGGATCCCGAAGCCGATCGACGTGGTGATCCCCGGCGGCAGCATCTTCGACGACCCGGCGACCTGCCAGCTGAAGACGTGCGACAACACCCGCGCGAAGGCGCTCGAGCAGGCGATCGCCGAAACGCCGCCGGGCGAGGGCTTCAAGGCCGCGCTCGAGGGCTGGATCGACTGGCCTGCTTTCCATCGGTTCCAGTGCCTGTCGTGGGTGCTCGCCACCGGGGATGACGCCATCCACAACAGCAACAACGTCGTGCTGGTCGAGCGGTCCGATGGTCTGTTCCAGTACCTGCCGTACTCGGTCGACATCAGCCTGGGGCAGAGCTGGTATCCGCTGGTCCCCCTGGCCGGCGCGAACTCGCTGGCGCGCGGGTGCCAGAGCGATACGGCCTGCTGGGCCGACACGATCGCGATGTGCGAGGACGTGATCGAGGATTTCGCGGCGCTCGACCCGAACGCGGTGCTGAAGGGCATCTACGAGCAGCTCTCGGACGAGGGGATGCTCCGTCCGGGCGACGAGGAGCGGTACGCGGCGCTGGACGCCTGGCTCACCGAGCAGCTCAAATTCCTGCCGGAGGATCTGGAGAGGAACCGCGAGCAGCCGCAGCTCTGCGTTCCTCCGCAGGTCGATTGCGGCGGCTACTGCGGCTATCCCCAGGACTGCGGCTGGGGCGTCGGTGCGGCGGTCGGCGCGGGCGGATTCGGCGCGGGCGGTGGAGGTGAGGGCGGATTCGGCGAGGGCGGTAAAGGCGTCGGCGGATTCGGCGAGGGCGGTGGAGGCGTCGGCGGATTCGGCGAGGGCGGTGGAGACGCGGGGAGCGGCGGCCTCGGCGGAAAGGACGAGGGGAGCGGAGGCCTGGGCGGTGGCGCGGCGGGGAGCGGCGGCGCCGGCGGTGAATCCGCGGGCTGACGCCGGATAAGCCTCGACAGGCTCGACGCTCGGAGAGAGAGGGGCGCCGCGCTCCGGCGCTCCCTCTCAGGGCGAGATCTCGAACAGGCACCGCGTGATCGGGATGCCGACGTCCGCCAGCACGTACAGATAGTATTTCGTGCCGGGGACGAGCTCCTCGGGGGCCCCATCGGCGGGATAGCCCTGCTTCGCGCTCGGTGGGACCTCGCCGTAGGTGATACCGCTCTTCATGGGCTCGGCGCTCGAGGGCACGTCGAGCCGCCAGATCGTCCCCTCGGGCAGGTCGAGGTTGGGGGGAGCGCCCGGGTTCTCGGCGTCCGCCGACATGACGTAGACGTAGCGGGCGCCGCCGCCGGCCCAGGTGACCTTGCCTGCGGCGTCCACGCCTTCCCCCGCCGCGCAGTCGCTCGGCTCGTAGAGGCTCTGTTCATAGATGGGCCCGCCGAACGGGGTCATGTCCGCGAAATCCTCCCTCGTGAGCCCGCGGCGCTCGAGCTCGCCCTCGAAGAACGCGATCATGCGCGCCGGGTCCGTGGTGGGCAGCCCGGCGACGTCGCGGGAGAAGCCGTTGTTCTGGTCCGGCGGATACGCGCCGAGCGCCGCCGAGGAGACCCAGCCGGCGGCCAGCGCGAGGCCCGACGGCTTGAAGCTGTCGGTCCAGATCGGCCCGGCCTCGATGTACCAGTTCGACGGCCCCGTGGCGGGCGCGGCCTCCGTCGAGTGACAGCACACGCACCCGCACGCCTCGGTCTGCTCCGTGACCCAGGCGAGCTCGGCGAGCCATGCCGGGTCGGACAGGCGCGGATCGTCGCTCGGGGTCTTGTACCCGGAGGGAGGCGCGGGCCAGTACGGGCGCTGCGTGAGGACCGGCTCGCACGACGCGTAATCGGTGAATCGGCGGCCCGGCTCGGTGCAGCCCGAGATCGCGCCGAACGTGCAGACCTTGCCGTCGCTCTGCCCGGCCGGCTCGCCGGCCTTCGGATCGACGCAGACCTGCTCGGGCCACTGGAAGACGGCGCCGCCCGTGCCGATGCCGGGGTCGTCGGTCGCGGCGCCGCAAGCGTCGGGCTCGAACTGGCCGCCGCCAAACATCTCGCAGCCGCGCTGGGTGGCGGCGCACTGGCTCGTGTCGCCGCCGGGGAAGACGAGGGTGTACGCGTCGTCGGTCCCGCCGCCGAGCACGCAGCGGCCGAGCGTCTCTGGATACGCGCAGCTCTCGCCGCTGGTGAAGGTCGAGCCCTGGAGCGCCTTGCAATCGGCCTCGGCGGCCTCCGCGGTCCAGCCGCCGCCGGTGTACTCGCGGCACTCCTCGGCCTGGCTGAAGGGGCTCGTGTAGACGCAACGGCCCGGCGTCCCGGAGGGCTCTGGAGCCCCCGGGGCGGCATTGTCTTCGCTGTTTTGGCAGGCGCCCAGCCCTCCGAAGGCCGAGACGAGGAGCGCTGCGACCAGCATCGCGTGCGGTGAACGGAGGAGCTCTCGCTTCACGGTGAATCTCCTGAACGTGGACCTTCGAGCGAAGGTGAATGTGGTTTAGCTCACCGGAATCTCCGGAGAGCATGTTGATGTGTATCGTTTGTTCATGATTGTGCAATCTTGGTACATAGTTTTGTGAAGAATTTGTGTTGCAGAACACAAATTCTGTCCACCGACGCCAGGAACGGAGGCATGCCGGAGGCGTGCCGGGGGGACGGCGCCCGCCTGTCCAGGAAGCATGAAGGGGCGGTCCGAGGCGCTTCAGCGACGGGAGGCCGGCGTCGCCGGCGCAACTCGCCCGTAGGCGACGCGATGCTGCGGGGCGGAACGGCGCGCTCGGCGGCGAGGAGCAGCGGCCGGGCGGCGCCGGCCCGTCACCGGAGCGCGCCGATGCCGAACGAGAGGCACGGCTCTCCGTCGCGCAGCGACACCGCCGCGAACTGCTTCTCCGGCGGGTACATGTACCCGAACAGCGTGCACATCTCGTTGTCGCCGAAGCCGAACCTGAGATCGTGGTCCGACGTGTTCTGGAACCTGCACGCGTACCGGAGCGAGTCGCCCTCCTCGAGCGCGATCGCCGGCCGGTACACCTCGATGTCGCCCTCCAGGTCGAACGCCCCGCCCTCGTAGACGCGCGCCTCGCCGCCGTCCTCGCCGACGACATCCACGTCGAAGGCCTCGGCGTAACGGTGCGTGTGGGGCATGAGAGACACGATGTTCCCGCCGAACGTCGAGCACGTGGCGCCGACGGTCCGGGTCGCGCGCGGCGGGACGAGGAAGTCGTTCACGTTCATGACGAACGGCACGAGCTCTTCCGTGCGCTCGGAAAGGGGCATGGTGAAGAAGTCGTAGGCGAGCTCGACGACCGCGGGCTCGGCCGACGCGTTGAGCAGGTGGACGCTCGTCGAGATCTCGCGGGTCGTGTCCAGGGTGAAGCCCATCCCCTCGGGGAAGACGAGCGTCTCGTCGCCGACGACCTGGGTGGAGCTCGCGAAGAGGACGTCCGGGATGACCGCCGGCAGCGCGCCAAAGGGATCGTCGGCGCCAGGATGGCAGCCCGGGTAGGGGTTCGGCCCGAACGACGGATTCACCGGCTTGGCGATGACGTTGCTGTGGTGCAGCCCGGCCGTCGTGTAGAGGCGCGCCGCGTGGACGGTCTCGTTCACGAGGGCAGGGAAGGGCCATGAGAGGCAGAAGAGCGCCTCCTCGCCGGGCGCGAGGGTCCGCGGCGGCGCGATGATCCTGAAGCCGCTGCGCGGCGGCTCCGGCAGCCGGAGCCGGGTGAGCGGCGCGCCGAACGCGACGACGTTGTCCCGGTCGATCCGCTCTTCAGGCTCGTAGCGGGCGGCGGGGGGGACGCACCGACCCCGGAAGAGCTCCTCGCCGGGCGCGCACGCCGCGGGCGGCGAGGGCTCGATTCCGGCGCAGGCAGGGAGGAGAGGAATCCAGAGGAGGATCGACGAACGAGCGATATCCCTCGGGACGGAGCGGAGCTTTGGAGTTCGCATCACGCGTCACCTGCGACCGGCGGCGCCTCACCGGAAGCCTCGACTGCCGATCTCCACCGCTCGATCGGATCTCCCGTCGTCGACGCGCGCGGCCTCGCGCGGCCAGGGCGGAGCGCGCGGCCGCGCGGCGCTCGCGGCGCGACCGAGGGCGCGCCGGCCGGCGCCGCCCAGCCGCCTCGACCGCCGCCCCGCCGCGCGGCGCCGGCGCCGCGGCCGCCTCGGCGCAGGGCCATCCGGGCGCGTACCGACGGCCTGGAACGCCGGAGGGGCACCGCGCGCCGCGGGGCCGCCCACGTGGATACCCGGTTCACCCGGGTCGACGCTGTGCGCAACAAGGGCGTGACGTGGGCGTCGCGGATCGTCTAGCATCCGCATGCCGAGGGGCATCGCGCCCCACCATCCCCTGCATCGCCCGACGACCACGCAGCGTGGTCCCAGCTCGTGGAGAGACAGCATTGAGCGAGCAAGCAACCGAGCCGGCCCTCCCCGTCACCGCCTTCGAGAGGCGCTTCAAGCACCCGCCGGGGCTCGTGATCCTCTTCTTCGCGGAGATGTGGGAGCGCTTTTCGTATTACGGCATGCGTGGCCTCCTCAAGCTGTATATGGCGAACTACCTGTTCGTCACGGCGCGCGAGGCGTACCAGGGGTGCCGCCAGCACTCGCCGCCGTGCGACCTCGTCCCTGGCGATCCGGCCACGGTGTTCGCCGGAGACTTCATCCGGGGCTTGCTCCCGAGCGCGCCCGCCGAGCAGGCGTCCATGCTCTACGGGCTGTACACGGGCCTCGTCTACCTCACCCCGTTCTTCGGCGGCATCCTCGCCGACCGGGTGTGGGGCCAGCGCAAGACGGTGGTGATCGGCGGCGCCCTGATGGCCGTCGGACACTTCGTCATGGCCTTCGAGAACTCGTTCTTCCTCGCGCTGCTCCTGCTCATCCTCGGCAACGGCGCGTTCAAGCCCAACATCTCGACCCAGGTCGGCAGCCTGTACCCGAAGGGTGATCCGCGCCGCGACGGCGCCTTCACCATCTTCTACATGGGCATCAACCTCGGCGCCTTTATCTGCAACTTCGTGTGCGGCACGCTGGCCGCCGTCTACGGCTGGCATTACGGCTTCGCCGCCGCGGGCGTCGGGATGTGCCTTGGGCTCGTCGTCTACCTGATGGGGCAGAAGTACCTCGCCAAGGACAACCTCACCAAGGCGGCCGAAGGGACCGGCGAGGAGAAGCAGCCGCTGTCCAGCGAGGAGTGGAAGCGCGTTGGCGCGCTCGTGGCGCTCTGCGCCCTCAATATCGTCTTCTGGGCGGTCTACGAGCAGCAGGGCAACACGATGCAGACCTGGGCCGACGAGAAGACCGTGTGGCCCGTCATCCTCGGCTTCCAGATCCCGTCGACGTGGTTCCAGTCGTGGAACCCGCTCTGCATCATCCTGTTCGCCCCGCTCCTCGACATCTTCTGGCGCTGGCAGTCGAAGCGCGGCACGGAGCCGACGAGCGTGTCGAAGATGGCCATCGGCTGCACCCTCCTCGGGCTGTCGTTCATCGTGATGATCCTCGGCGCGCAGGCGGTCGGCGACGGCAAGGGCAGCCTGTTCTGGCCGCTCTTCTGCACGCTGCTCCTCACGATCGGCGAGCTCTACCTGTCGCCCATCGGCCTGTCGCTCGTGACCAAGGTCTCGCCGGTGCGGATCGTGTCGATGATGATGGGCATGTGGTTCGTCTCGAGCTTCTTCGGCAACACGCTGAGCGGCTACATCGGCATCTTCTACACGCGCTGGCCGAAGGAGATGTTCTTCCTGCTCCTCACCGTCCTCGGCGTCGGCGCCGGCGCCGCGATGTTCGCGTTCAACAAGCCGCTCCGCCGGGTCATCGGCAGCCACTGACACCGACCGTCGAGAGGCGCGGCGGCGCCCCCGGGGAGGGGGCGCGCCGCCGCGTCAGGGCGCCCTGGCGCCGCCGGGGTCGACGATCCGCTCGTCGAGCACCGCGAGCCGCCCCGCGGGCAGCGCGGCCCCGATGGCCTCCACGGCGCGGCGGACGCTCTCCAGCGTACTGCACGAGGCGACGTCGACGAAGAGCCGCCCCGACTCGGGCCAGGAGTGCAGCGCCACGTGCGACTCGCTGACGACCGCGCACGCGGTGATGCCCTGCGGCGAGAACGGGACGACCACCATCTCGAGCAGGGTGAACCGCCCGGCGGCCACGGCCGCCTCCAGCGCCCCGCGGAGCGCGGCCTTGCTGTTCAGGAAATCGAAGGGGCAGCCTTCGAAGTGGGCGAGGGCGACGTATAACCGCATCGTGGGCGAGGCGCGCAGCGGCGGCGCCGCGCTGGCCGCCGAGGATAGCCGAGGCCGGGCGCGCCGGCGAGCTCACGCCGCGGGCGCGCCGGCGAGCTCACGGCGCGGGCGCGCCGATGGGGGCGGGCGCCCGCGGAGCGCCGGCCTGCGCCGCAGCCTCGACGCAGACGCGGACCTCCTCCAGGAGCTCCTGGAGGCCGAGCTCCCCCTTCTGGAACACCCGCTCGGTGCCCAGCCGGAGCCGCGCGCGATCCTCGTCCGTGAGCTCCTTGGCCGTGAGCACGATGAGCGGCATCCGGCGCCAGTGCTCGTGGACGCGCAGCCGCTCGATCAGCTCGAACCCGTCCATCTCGGGCATCATCAGATCGACGATGGCCGCGTCGGGCGCCTCGGCGTCGGTCTCCAGGAGATCGAGCGCGACCCGGCCGTTCGCCGCCGACAGCGCGTCGCAGCCCGACCTGCGCAGCATCCCCTCGAGCACCTCCCGGCTCGGCGCGTCGTCCTCGACCACGAGGACGCGCGGGCTGCGCCCGCTCCGGAGCGCGCAGCGCGCGAGCGCGCGCTCCAGCGCCTCGCGCTCCACCGGCTTCGTGATGTAGTCCGCGGCGCCGAGCGAATACCCGATGCCCCGCTCCTCGACGATCGAGATGACGATCACCGGGATCGACGCGAGCGCCGGGGTGGACTTGAGCGCCGAGAGCACCCGCCAGCCGTCCATCTCGGGCATCAGGAGATCGAGCGTGATCACGTCGGGGAACAGCGTGCCGGCGAGGCGCAGCCCCTCCCGCCCGCCCGGCGCGAGCGCCACGTGGTGGCCGAGCGCCTCGATGTGCCGCTTGAGCAGGTCGCGCACCGTGACGTCGTCGTCCACCACGAGGACGAGCCGCTGAGCGTCCGCGTGGCCCGGCGCCCACGCCTCGGCGCCCGCGCGGTCGTGGCCGTCCGCCGCGCCGCCCCGCGCCGCGGCGTCGTCGGGCGGCGCCGCGAGCGGCAGCCGCACGCGGAACGTGGAGCCCTTGCCGACCTCGCTCGTCACCTCGATGGCGCCGCCCATGAGCTCGACCAGCCGCTTCGTGATCATGAGGCCCAGCCCGGTGCCGCCGTACCTGCGCGAGGTCGACGCGTCGGCCTGGACGAACGGCTGGAACAGCCGATTCAGCTGCTCCTCCGTCATCCCGATGCCCTCGTCCTCGACCTCGAGGTGCAGCGCCGGCAGGCCGGGCCCGCGCTCGACCGCGACCCGCACCCGCACGGCGCCGTCGGCGGTGAACTTCGCCGCGTTGCTGAGGAGGTTGTAGAGGATCTGCCGCGTCCTCCGCGGGTCGGCGTGCAGGGTGATCGCGCCCTCGGGGCGGTGGATCGAGAGCGTGTTCCGGCGCTGCGCGACCAGCGGGCGCACGGTGGAGGTCACCTCGTCGAGCACCGCCTGGACGTCGAACGACTCGGGGTGGAGCTCCATCCGGCTCGCCTCGATCTTCGACAGGTCGAGGACGTCGTTGATGAGGCCGAGGAGGTGGGCGCCGGCCTGGTGGACCTTCTTCAGGTCCGCCACGAAGGCCTGGTTGCCGAGCTCGATCGCGTCCTCCTGGAGCATCTCGCTGTAGCCGAGGATCGCGTTGAGCGGCGTGCGCAGCTCGTGGCTCATGTTGGCGACGAACTGGCTCTTCGCCAGGTTCGCGCGCTCGGCCGCCCGCGCCATGGCCTCGGCGTGCGTCTTGGCCTCCGAGAGCTGCCGGTTCACGACCTCGGCCCGCTCCATCGCCTGGGACAGCGCCTGCTCGGTCTCCTTGTGCAGGGCGATCTCCTGCTGCAGCTGCTCGTTCTGCCGATCCAGCTCCTCCTCGACGAGCTCGCGGCTCTCCCACGAGAGGACGAGCCACCACGCGCCGACGCCGATGAGGACCACGACCGCGGCGTAGAGCTTGATGAACGCGGCGAGGACCTCGGGCCGCGCCTCGGCGGTCAGGGCGGCGCTCCAGTAGAAGAGCCCGAAGAGCGCCCCGACGACGCCGGCCATGGCGGCGAACACGAGCGCGAAGCGCGCGAGCCGCGACGAGAGCCGCGCCGACAGCCGCTCCGCCACGAAGGCGCGGAGCGCCGTCGCCCGGCGCGCGGACACCCCGGGCCGGGGCGTCTTGCAGACGTCGTGGCAGCGCGCGTCCAGCGTGCAGCAGAGCGAGCAGATCGCCCCCTCGTACACGGGGCAGTACGCCATGTCCTGCGGCTCGTAGCCGTGCTCGCAGACGCAGCACTGGGCGATCCCGGGGGCCTTGTCGCTCGGGAAATGGGTGTTCTCGCGGGCGATGTAGTACTTGCCCCGGGTGAGCCAGGCGATCGCGGGGGACAGCGCGAACGCGAGGCCGAGCGCGATGAACGAGGAGTACGCCGCGGCGGCGGGGCCGAACACCCCGGCGAAGCAGAGGATGGAGGCCGCGGCGCCCGCGCCCATCGCGCCGACCCCCACCGGGTTCACGTGATAGAGGTGCGCCCGCTTGAACTCGATATACCTTGGGCTAAAGCCGAGGGGCTTGTTGACGACGAGGTCGGCCACGATCGCGCCGATCCACGCGATCGCCACGCTGGAGTAGATCGCGAGCACCTTCTCGAGGGTATGGAAGACCCCGAACATCATGAGGAGGAGCGCGATGGCGACGTTGAACACGAGCCAGACGACGCGGCCGGGGTGGCGGTGCGTGAGCCGCGAGAAGAAGTTGGACCACGCGAGCGACCCGGCGTAGGCGTTGGTCACGTTGATCTTGAGCTGCGAGACGATGACGAACGCCATCGCCGCGAGGAGGACGACGCTCCGGTTCGAGAAGACGTGCTCGTAGCCGGCCAGGTACATCACCACCGGCCGGAGCGCCGCGTCCACGCTCGAGCCCTGCCGCACCGCGAGCGACGCGAGGAAGCCGCCGGCCAGCTGCTTGGCGCCGCCGAGCAGGATCCACCCCGGCCCCGCCAGGATCAGCGCGAGCCACCAGCGGCGGCGGTTCGATCGCGTCCTGTCCGGCATGAACCGCAGGTAATCCACCTGCTCGCCGATCTGCACGATGAGGGAGAAGCTCACGCTGGCCGCGAGGCCGAAGAGGACCGGGTCGAACCGGTCGCCGCCCTCCGACCTGCCGGCGAAGCTGGTCCAGCCGGACAGCGCCTCCGGGTCCCTCTGGAGCACGAAGACGAACGGCAGCGCCATGAGCACGAGCCACAGCGGCTGGGTCCAGAGCTGGAACTTGTTGATCAGGGTCACGCCGAAGAGCACGAGCGGGATGATCACCGCCGAGCACAGGAGGTATCCGGGCACGAGCGGCAGCCCGAAGTAGAGCTCGAGGGCCTGCGCCATGATGGCAGCCTCGAGGGCGAAGAAGATGAACGTGAACGACGCGTAGATGACCGACGTGATCGTCGAGCCGATGTAGCCGAACCCCGCGCCCCGCGTCAGGAGGTCCATGTCGAGGTTGTAGGTCGCGGAGTAGTACGAGATCGGCAGTCCCGTGAGGAAGATGATGACGCTGGAGACCAGGATCGCCCAGAGCGAGTTCGTGAACCCGTAACTGACGAGCAGCGAGCCGCCGATGGCCTCCAGCGCCAGGAACGAGATCCCGCCGAGCGCCGTGTTGGCGAGGAGCGCCGGGGACCATTTGCGGAACGACCTCGGCGCGTAGCGGAGGGAGTAGTCCTCCATGGTCTCGTTGGCGACCCAGCTGTTGTACGCGCGCCTCTCCCTGACGATGGTGTGGATGACCTGCATGGCTCGCCGCTCCGCGCCTGTCCGCGGCACGCCCCGGACAGGCGCCCTCGTGTCCTCGGTACAACCGCCCTGTGAAGCGCCCCGCGCGCGCCCGGCCGGCGCGGCCTCGCGCTCAGCCCCCGCCCTGCTCGCCCGCGGCGCCCCGCGTCGCCGCGCGCTGCGCCTCCTCGGCGCGCGCCTGGTGCTCCCGGAGCAGGGTGACGTAGGCCTCCTCGCACTGCCTGAGCCGCTTGAGCTCGAGGCAGGCGCGGATGCGCGCCTGGAGCAGGACCATGTTGAACGGCTTGGTCACGTAGTCCTCGGCGCCGCACTCGATGCCGCGCGCCACGTCGCCGAGCTTGTCGGACGCGGAGAGCAGGACCACCGGGGCGAGGCCGAGGCGCCCCTCGTCCCGCAGCTTCTCCAGGACGTCGAGGCCGCTCAGGTCCGGCATGACGAGATCGAGCAGGATCAGGTCGTAGTCGTTCTCGCGGATGAGCTGCAGCGCCGTGCGCCCGCCGGGCGCCTGGTCCACCTCGTACCCCCGCCGCTCGAGGCACGACGTCAGCATGTCGCGGTTCACGGAGTTGTCGTCGACGACGAGCAGGCGCCCGCCGATGCTCCCGGCCCTGGCCGGGGAGGTGAGCGCGGGCGGGGGAGCCTCGTCCTGGACCAGCGGCAGCCCGAGCCACGGGGCCTTCGGGAGGCCGCTCTGCGAGTAGCCCGCGATGAGGCTGCGCAGCATCACCCCCGCCGCCTGGATCCGGCAGAGGATGGGAATCAGCGCGAACCGCTCCTCGCGCTCGAACCGGGAGAGCAGCTCCGCGCAGAGCGGCTCGATCTTGCTGGTGTGCGGCTCGGTGGCGTCGTTGAGCTCGCGCAGGCTGCGGAGCAGCGCCTGCGAGTCGCGGTTGCCGAGCGCCTCCTCCGAGATGCGCTCGTTCACCTGGGTGAGCACGGAGGCCCCGATGCCCCGGAGCCCGTTGAGCGCGTCGAACGTGCTCGTCGGCGCGTCGAGCGGCAGGCACTCGAGGAGGTGGTCGCCGTAGCCGACGATCGCGGTGAGCGAGGTGCGGAGCTCGTGGCGGAGGTGCGCGATGAGCGATCTCCAGAGCTCCTGCTTCCCGGGCCTGTCGCTCGCGGCGCCGCGCCCGGCGAGGGGATCGGTCGGGCGCTTCACGGCGACTCCCGGGCGAGCAGCGTCTGGATCTTGGCGTCGAGGCGCTCGATCTCGACGGGCTTGATGTCGTAGTCGTCGCCGCCCGCCTCGATGGCCTGCTCTCGATCGCTGCTCATCGCGTGGGCGGTGAGGACGATGATCGGGATGTCCCTGGTGCGCGTGTCCCCCTTGAGGCGGCGCGTCGCCTCGAGGCCGTCGATGTTGGGCAGGCCGACGTCCATGAGGATCAGCTGCGGCCGCGCGGCGCGCGCCATCTCCACCCCCGACTCGCCGTCCACGGCGGTCATCACGGCGTATCCACGGCGAAGCAGGCGTCGCGATAACATGTCGCGGTTCATCTCGTTGTCTTCGACGAGGAGAATGGTGGTCATGAGGTCGCCCCCTTGAAAGCAAGATCCCCGCAGCGCCCCGCCCGACGACGAGCGCGGCCGCCGCTCGCGCACGCGCGCGACTGAGGCGCCGGAAGAGGACCGCAAGGGCGCAAGGGACGCAAGGGGAAGAGAAGAATACAATTTTATCTCTGTCCCGTTGCGCCTCTTGCGCCCTTGCGGTCTCTCCTCTTGCCCCATGCCGTGCTCTTCCAGCTTGCTCGTCGCCTAGAAGAGCTCCTGAGCGGTCGTGTCCCCCGTCCGCGCCGCCTTCGTCGATTCGATGTCTCGTACGTTACGGTATCGGTTTTTGAGGATCCATAGAAATCGGTGTTTGCCACCGCCAGAGGCGTGCTGCTCGGAGAGCGAATGTCCGCGGCCCGAGCCTCTCCTGGAAGGGGAGCCGCGTTGTGTCCAGCACGTGTCGAGCGGTGATGGAGAGAGCGGTGAGGCCACGAGATGGCCTGTCGCAGGTGGATGAATGGATTCGGGACGTACGCTGCCGGAGCGCCGCTCCGCTCCTCGAGCGCTCAGCGCCGCGCGATCTCGACGATCTCCCGCGCGCGCTGGCCGCCGAGGTCGAAGCGCCCCTCGAGCCCCGCGAACACGAAGCCGTTCATGCGGCTGCCGCGGACCTCGTGGGCGGCGCTCGCGCCGCCGGTGCGCTCCAGGAAGAAGACGTTGAGCCCGCCGCCGACCGATGGGCCGAGCGCCACGCTGTCCGACATGCGGACATCGAGCGTCGCGGTGAGGCGCGCGAGCTCGACGCCGTGGGTGAGCGTGTCGCGCTCCTGGCCGGGCGCCGCCGTCCAGAGCGCGCGGTAGCCGCCGCCGAGCGCGATCACCGGGTCGATGCGCTGGAACGGCGCCATGTGGAACCTCGCCTCGGCGCCCGCCGTCAGGCCGCGGACGTCGGTGTCGCGCCGGGCCGGGCCCATGGCCATGTACTGCTCGTAGCTCGACGTCAGGCCGAGGCCGATCTTCGGCGTCGCGCGGTAGCCGAGCTTCACGGCCACGCCGGCGCCGGGGCCCGACACGTCGCGGAGGCGCCGCTCGCTCCCGATGTTGCCGAACCCCTGCGTGTACCCGGCGGCGACCCCGAGCTCGAGCGCGTTGCTCGGCGCCCGGAGCGGCGAGCTCAGGTAGCTCGGCGGGACCTCGCCCTCGTAGTCCTGCGCCGAGGCGACGCGCGCGTACAGCGCGCCGAGCGCGGCCGCGGCGACCGCGAACCCCGTGTATGCCTTCATTGCGGATCCTCCTCGTTCGCGGCGCCGCGAGGCGGCGGAGCCGATCCGCGCGCCACGATCCGCGCTGCGCGGCCCGCGCCGCGCGAGCCGTCCGGGGGCGCCGCTCGCGGGGCGCGGAGCATCGCGTGTGCCACGGAGGCGGCGAGCACCGCCTTCTCGGTCGCGGACGGGCGGCGCGGCGGCGCGCGCGGCCGCCGGCCTACCGCAGCGGCGCGCGCGACCGCTGGCCTACCGCGGCGGCGCGCGGCCGCCGGCCTACCAGCGGTGGTAGGCCGGGTGCCCTTCCTTGACGGCCACGAACGTCCCGCGGCACGTCGCCGTGACCCGGCCCCCCGCCTCCAGGGTCGCCTCGACCACCACGCGGTCGCCCTCGGCCTCCGCGACCTGCGCCCGCAGGCGCACCGGGCCGAGCGGCGTCGGCTTCTTCAGCTTCACGTGGAAGTCCGCCGTCACCGTGCACGGCGGCGCGTCGGCCCCCCGCGCCTGCATGAGGTGGTGGGCCGCGGTCCAGTTCGAGTGGCAGTCGAGCAGCGCCCCGATGATGCCGCCGTTGACCATCCCGGGGAACGCCTCGTGGTGCGCCTCCGGCGTGAAGTCGCAGACCACCGCGTCGCCCTCGACGCGGCTCTTCAGCCGGAGCCCCCTCTCGTTCGCCGGCCCGCACCCGAAGCACCGGCTCTCTGGCGCGTACCTGTCCTGCAGGCTCGCCGCTTCGCTCAACGGGTGCCCCCCACGAACGCCTCGTCCATCAGCATCTTCTGCTCGAGGAGGTGGCTCGCCCGCGAGCCGGTCGCCGGGCTCGCGCTCGGCGCGCGGCTCACGCACGAGAGCGGCAGCCGGTCGCCGAGCTTGTTCCGGAGCACCGCGAGGACGTAGTACCAGGACCCGTAGTTGCGCGGCTCCTCCTGCACCCACACGAGCGGCGTGCCGTCCTTGTAGGGCGCGAGCGCCTGCACGATCTCCTCGTTCAGCGGGAAGAGCTGCTCCAGCCGCAGGATCGCCACGTCCTTGAGCCCGCGCGTCTCCCGCGCGAGCGCGAGGTCGTAATACACCTTGCCCGAGCAGAGCAGGATCCGCTTCACGTCGGCCGGATCGACGCCGCTCGTGTCGGGCAGCACGCGCTGGAACTGGCCCTCGGCGAGGTCCTGGATCGTCGACACGGGCCGGTGCGGGCCCTTCGACGTCGCCGGGACGCGCAGCAGGCTCTTCGGCGTGGCGATGATGAGCGGCTTGCGCCACGGGCGGTGCACCTGCCGCCGCAGCACGTGGAACAGCTGCGCCGGCGTCGTCAGGTTGCACACCTGGATGTTGTCCTCGGCGCTGTTCTGCAGGCAGCGCTCGATGCGCGCGCTCGAGTGCTCCGGCCCCTGGCCCTCGTAGCCGTGCGGCAGGAACAGCACGATGCCGCTCAGGCGGTGCCACTTGTCCTCGCTCGACGTGATGAACTGGTCGACGATGACCTGCGCGCCGTTGAGGAAGTCGCCGAACTGCGCCTCCCAGATGACGAGCCCGTCCGGGTAGTCGAGGCTGTAGCCGAAGTCGAAGCCGAGCACGCCCGCCTCGCTGAGCGGGCTGTTGTACGCCTCGAAGCGCGCCGGCGCCTTGGCCACGCTCGACAGCGGCGCGAAGCGCGCGCTCGTCTCCACGTCGCGCAGCACCGCGTGCCGGTGGCTGAAGGTGCCGCGCTGCACGTCCTGCCCGGAGAGCCGCACCGGCGTCCCCTCGGCGAGCAGCGACGCGTAGGCGAGCATCTCGCCCGTGCCCCAGTCGAACGGCTCGCCGGCGACGAGCTTCTCGTGCCGCTGCTTGAGCGTCGGCAGCACCTTCGGGTGCGCCTTGAAGCCCTCGGGCAGCTCGAGGAGCCGCTCGGACAGCGCGATGAGCCGCTCGGCCGGCACGCTCGTCGGCACGTCCGGCGTCGCGTGATCGGCGCCGCCGCGGTAGTGCGTCCACACGCCGCCCATCGAGTAGAGCACCGGCGCGAAGCCCTTCTGCTTCACCTCGTCGAGCGCGGCGGCGAGCGCCTCGCGGCGCCGCAGCACGATCTCCTCGGCCTTCTCCGCGGTGATCTGGCCGAGCTCCATGAGGCGCCGGACGTAGACCTGCCGCACGGTCGGCTTCTTGTCGATCGCGGCGTACATCCGCGGCTGCGTGTAGCGCGGCTCGTCGCCCTCGTTGTGGCCGTACTTGCGGTAGCAGTACATGTCGATGACCACGTCCGAGCCGAAGCGCGTGCGGTAGTCGATCGCGAGCTGCGCGACGTGGGCGACCGCCTCCGGGTCCTCGCCGTTCACGTGGAACACCGGGACCTTCAGCATCCGCGTGATGTCGGACGCGTAGCGGGTCGAGCGGCCCTCCATCGGATCGGTCGTGAAGCCGACCTGGTTGTTCACGATGACGTGGACCGTGCCGCCGGTCGAGTAGCCCTTCAGGTTCATCATGTTGAGCGTCTCGGCGACGACGCCCTGCCCGATGAACGCCGCGTCGCCGTGGATGAGCAGCGGCATCACGCGGCGGCGCGCGTCGGCCGCGCCGTCGGCGAGCCGCCGGTCCTGCTTCGCGCGGACGCGGCCCTGCACGACGGGGTTCACGAACTCGAGGTGGCTCGGGTTGAACGTGAGCGTGAGGTGGACGTTGCGCCCGTTCTCGAGCGTGCGGTCGGTCGAGTAGCCGAGGTGGTACTTGACGTCGCCGCTGCCGAGGTGGCGCTCCGCGTCCTTGTCCTCGAAGGCCGCGAAGATCTCGCGCAGGCTCTTGTCCATGATGTTCGCGAGGACGTTGAGCCGGCCGCGGTGCGCCATGCCGACCACGATCTCGTCGACCTCGTGCGACCCCGCGCGCTCGATGATGAGGTCGAGCAGCGGGATGAGGCTCTCGGCGCCCTCCAGCGAGAAGCGCTTCGTCCCCGCCTCGTAGGACTTGTGGATGAACTGCTCGAAGATCTCGGCGTCGGAGAGCTTCGTCAGGATGCGGAGCTGCTTCTTTCGGTCGAGCGTCAGGCGGTTGCGCGTCGACTCCATCTGCTGCTGGAGCCACAGGCGCGCCTCGGGCTCCTCGATGAACGTGAACTCGACGCCGATCGAGCGGCAGTACGTCTCCTCGAGCCGGCGGATGATCTCGCGCAGCGTGAGGACGGGCGGCACGCCGGCGAGGTCGGTCGTCGGGAAGGCGAGGTCGAGGTCCTCGACGCGCAGCCCGAAGTTCGTGAGGTCGAGCTCGGGCGGCGTCGCGGGCGGCAGGCCGAGCGGGTCGACGTGCGCGAAGAGGTGGCCGCGCACGCGGTAGGCGTTCACGAGGGCGTAGACGCGCGCCTTGAGCGCCGCCTCCGCGAGCACCTTCAGATCGCGCGACGTCTCGAGCGAGGTCGGGTGCTCGCTCAGCGTCTGCGCGAACGCGGCCTCCAGCGTCTTCGCGGCCTCGCCGTTCGTCTTGCCGTGCCCGTTCCCCGGCGCGGCCGCGGGCCGCACCACTTGAGGCTGGACGGACGGCAGCGCGGCCGGAGCGGGCAGCCTGATCGGCGCGGCGCCGCCGTTCTTGCTCTCGAAGAACGAGCGCCAGCCGGGGTCTACCGACTCCGGGTTCTCGAGGTACTGCGCATAGAGCTCCTCGACGAGCCCTGCATTGATTCCGAAATCAAGCTGCATCGTGGTTCGGCGTGCAAATAACGCGTGTCGGGGCGGCACGCTAGAGTCGTTTTCCGATGGCCTCGGTGCATAGGGCGGAACATCGTCCGGGCAAGGGGTCCGAGCGCCTGGAGAAACGGTAGGGAGAAGCGGTAGAAGGGGGCCATGGATCAAGACCGCGCAACCCCGGGTCGAGGACCGGCGCCCGCCGTCCTCCCCATCGACCGTTTCCGGGACCACCTCTTCCACGACGGGAGCCTCGGCCTCTGGCTGGACGTGAGCCGGATCCGCTTCGAGAAAGACTTTTTCGCCACGATGGATCCGCGCATCCAGGCGGCGCTCGCCGAGATGGCGGCGCTCGAGGGCGGGAGCATCGCCAACCCCGACGAGAACCGCCGGGTCGGCCATTACTGGCTGCGCGCGCCTGAGCTCGCGCCCGAGGCCGCGCTGCGCGCCGCGATCGAGGCGACGAACGCGCGCATCCTGAGCTTCGCCGCGGACGTGCACGCGGCGCGGGTGCGGCCGGAGCGGGCGGCCCGCTTCCGCAAGGTGCTGGTCGTCGGGATCGGCGGCTCGGCGCTCGGGCCGCAGTTCGTCGCGTCGGCGCTGGGGACGCCGGCCGACCGAATGCAGCCGTATTTCTTCGACAATACGGATCCGGACGGGATCGATCGCACGCTGGACGCCATCGGGGACGACCTCGGCGCGACGCTCGCGGTGATCATCTCGAAATCGGGCGGGACGAAGGAGACGCGCAACGGAATGCTCGAGCTCGAGGCGGCGTACCGGCGGCTCGGCCTCTCGCTCGGGGCGCACGCGGTCGCGGTGACGGGGGAGGGGAGCGAGCTCGACAAGTACGCGGTAAAGCACGGCTTCCTGGCCCGCTTCCCGATGTGGGACTGGGTCGGCGGGCGGACGAGCGAGCTCTCGGCGGTCGGCCTCTTGCCGGCGGCGCTGCAGGGGCTGTCGATCCTGGAGATGCTGCAGGGGGCGCGCGAGATGGACGAGGTCACGCGCTCGAAGGACGTGCTCCGGAACCCGGCGGCGCTGCTCGCGCTCGCCTGGTACTCGGCGACGGGCGGCGTGGGCCGCAAGGACATGGTGCTGCTCCCGTACAAGGACCGGCTCGAGCTCTTCTCCCGCTACCTCCAGCAGCTCGTGATGGAGTCGCTCGGCAAGCGGCTCGATCGCCAAGGCAAGGAGGTGTGCCAGGGGATCGCCGTCTACGGCAACAAGGGCTCGACCGATCAGCACGCGTACGTGCAGCAGCTCCGCGACGGGCTCGACAACTTCTTCGTCACGTTCATCGAGGTGCTGCGCGATCGCGCGCCGCCGCGCGGCTCGATCGAGGTCGACCCCGGCGTCACGACGGGCGACTACCTCTCCGGCTTCCTGCAGGGGACGCGCAAGGCGCTCACCGAGAGCGGGCGCGAGTCGATCACGATCACGATCGAGACGGTCGACGCGCGCGCCGTCGGCATGCTGATCGCGCTCTACGAGCGCGCGGTCGGGCTGTACGCGTCGCTCGTGGGCATCAACGCGTACCACCAGCCCGGCGTCGAGGCCGGCAAGAAGGCCGCGCAGGAGGTGCTGGATCTGCAGGCCAAGGTGCTCGCGGCGCTGGCCGCGGGCGCGGGGCGCGCGCTGAAGCTCGAGGAGATCGCGGGCGCGGCGGGCACCGGCGACGTCGAGACGGTCTTCTGGATCCTGCGCCACCTCGCGGCGAACCCGGAGCGCGGCGTGGTCCGGGAGGTGCCGCAGGGGGGCTCGCCGTTCGACGCGACGTACCGGCTGGCGCGGTGAGCGGGCGCCCGCCCGGGGGGGCGGGCCGCCTCGCCCGGGGCGGCCGACGGGGCGGCGCCGCTGAGGCGTGAGGCGCGCCGCTGAGGCGTGAGGCGCGCAGGAGGCGCGGGGAGCGAAGGGCGCAGGGGGCGCCGGGAGCCGGGGTGGGCTCCCGGCGCGCGTCGCTCAGAAGTGGACGCGCAGGGTCCCGCCCGTCGGGCCGACGCGGAGCTCGGGGGCGTGGAGCGACGTCTCGCGCGGGATGTCGTGGCGCACCCAGACCTGCTGGTTGGAGACGAGGCCCGCGACGAGCAGCGCGAAGCCCGTCACCTGCGTGAGCCCGTTGAGGAGCACGAGGGAGCCGGCGACCTGGCCGTCGTCGCGGGAGAAGTCGACGTCCTCGCCCGTGGCGAGCGTGATGAACGGGCCGCCCACGGGCACGAACAGCGGCGTGTAGCTGCTGGCCTCGCTCTCGCCCTCGCTGAGGATGCTCCCGGCCGTGAGCGCGGCGAGCGCCCACGCGGTGCCGAGGACGATGGACCCCGCGACAAGCAGCCGGCGGCTCTTCTGCGTCTCGAGGCGGTAGCCCTGCGGCGCCGGCTCGCCTTCCTTGAAGGGCAGCGTCCGCGGCATGCCGAGGACGAAGGGCGCCGTATACGATGCGTCGTCCGGCGGCGGCGGGTAGCCGGGCGGCGGCGGGTAGCCCTGCGGCGGGTAACCCTGCGGCGCGAAGCCCGGCGGCGGCGCGTAGCCGGGCGGCGGGTAGCCCGGCGGCGCGAAGCCCGGAGGTGGCGCGTAGCTCGGAGGTGGCGCGTAGCCCGGAGGTGGCGCGTAGCCCGGAGGTGGCGCGTGGCCCGGAGGTGGCGCGTGGCCCGGCGGCTGCGCGCTCTGCGCTGACGGAGCGTCGCTCTCCGCCGCGGCCGGGGTCGCGAGCGCGAGCACGCCCAGCAGCGCGGCCATCGAGAGGACAGTGCGGATCGCGATCACGTGCGTCTCCCTTCGGGGATGAGAGCCGCTGGCGCAGGCTCGCCGGATCAGAATCGCCATCGGAGCTCCGCGGACGACGCGCCGATCGAGATCGCTGGCCACGGGGACGCAGCGTGCTCGGGGCTGCGCGAGCTCACCGTGAACTGCCGCTCCAGGTAGACCTCCTCGTGCGCCAGGCCGGCTGCAACCAGGAGCAGCCCGCCCACCTGGGCCACGGCGTCCACCGTGAGCCAGAACATGCCCGCGCCCTCGGCGTCCAGGCTCACCGTGCCGATCATCGGGCCGACGAACGGGATGAACAGCGGCCCGAACTCGTCGAAATCCTCCTCCGCGAGGGTCGCGACGCCCGCGACCGTGAACGAGAGCGCGTACGAGATGCCGAACGTCAGGAGCCCCGCGCCGACGAGCGCGCGGTCCGTCCTGGTCTTGAGCGCGTAGCCGCGCGGGATCGGGTCGCCCTCCTCGTACTGGATGGTCCGCGGGTTCGCCCACGGCGGGAGCGGCGGCAGCAGGTAATAGCCCGGCGGGATGGACATCGGCGCCCCGCCCGGAGGCGCGGGAGGAGCGGTCGCGGGCGCGGGAGGAGCGGTCGCGGGCGCGGGAGGAGCGGTCGCGGGCGCGGGAGGAGCGGTCGCGGGCGCGGGAGGAGCGGTCGCGGGCGCGGGAGGAGCGGTCGCGGGCGCGGGAGGAGCGACCGGCGCGGCGGGAGCCGCCGTCGTGCTGCCGAGCGCGGGCCTCTGCGGCGCGCCAGGCACCTGCGCGGCCGCGGGCGCGGCGAGCCCGAGCAGCGCGGCGAGCACCGCGGCGGCCTGCGCGCCGCGGGCGCGCGGCGCGGCGAGGCGGCGGCGCGGCACGGCGAGGCGGCGGCGCGGCACGATACTCCCTTCCGTTGGCCCGATCGGCATGCTGGCTCCCGTCGCGCTCGCGCGGCGACTCCGAGGAACTGCGGTGGCTTCGGTGCAGCGAGGCCAGCATACGCGGACGGCTCGCGAACTCAACGAGGCGCGCACGATGTCCGCGCGCCGCGGCGACGCGCGCCGGACGGCGCCCCGCGCAGCGCGAGCGCGGCCGCGCCTTCGACGACATCGGCGCCGTCGAGCCGCACGTCGGGCTCGAACCCGCGCAGCTCGACGAAGTCGCCGAGCGGGTCGCGGTACGCGCGGGTGCCGAGCGAGAGGGTGACGCCCGAGCGCGGGAGCCGGAAGAGCGCGAGCTCGCCGACGCTCATGCCGCCGCGGGTGTTCTGCCCGACCACGAGGACGCCCGGGATCTGCCGCACCAGCGCGAGCAGCATCTCGCACGCCGACGCGCAGCCGCGGTCGACCAGGAAGACGGCGCGCCCCTCGAGCGGCCCCGTCGCCCGCCCGCGGACCACGGCGCCGCGGGTCGTGAGGTCGACGCGCGGCGCCGCGGCGGCGCGGTCCGCGGCGCGACCCCGCAGCGCCCCGGCGACGCGCTCGAGCGCGGCGAGGTGCTCGACGAAGCGCGGCCGCGCCTCGGGCGGGACGTCGCCGCGGGCGAGCCGGCGGCGGGCGCTGTTGGCGCGCCCCTCGGCCGCGGCGACGGAGATGACCTCGCGCTCGTCGAGCGCGCAGAGCGGCGCGTCGGTGAGCGCGAGCGCGAAGCGCTCGGCGAAGAGGTAGTTGCCGCCGGCGTTGCCGCGCAGGTCCACGACGAAGGCGGGCGCTCGCCGCAGCTCGGCGGCGAGCGCGGGGAGCGCCGCGAGCGCCGGGGCGGCGGCGGCGCTGAAGGTGCGGATGGCGAGCACCGGGACGCCGTCGCGGCTCTGCGTGAGCTCGACGGGCGGGCCGGGGCGGCGCGGCGGATCGAGCGGCCGCGGCGGGGCCTCGGTCCGCGCGTCGGCGCCGCGGCCGGCGCACGCCGCCGGGGCGGCCGGCGCGAGCGCCGGGGCGGCCGCCGGCGCGGCGGTGAGCCGGAGCGGCGCGCGGCCGCCGTGGCCGAACGCGAGGTGGCCGTCCGGCGCCGCGAAGACGTCGCGCAGGAGCCGCGCGAGCTCGCCGGGGCGCCACGCCGCGCGGCCGCGGAGCGCGGCTTCGGCCCGGGCGAGCGCGAGCGGCGAGGGCGCGGGCGGGCGCCCGTCGAGGCCCGCGTAGGCATGCTCGAAGGCGTAGCGCGCGTCGTCGAGATCGAGGATCGCCTCGGCCGAGGACACGGTCCGCGGCTCGCCGTCGAGGTCGACGTCCGCGATGCGCAGGCTCCGGAGCGGCGCCGGCGCCTGCGAGGGGGCGACCGCCGGCGCCGGGGCGCATGCGAGCGCGGCGCAGGAGAGCGCGGCGCCTGCGAGCGCGGCCCATGCGACCGAGGCGCAGGAGCGCGCCGCGGTCGCGGCGCGGCGAGGTCGGCGGAGCGAGCTCTCGGGGGGCACGGCGCGCGAGGGTGCGACGGCGCGCGTCGCCGGCGCAACCGGAGCCGCTCGGGCTCGTGAAGGAGATCACGGCACCGCAGCGAGATCCAGGGCCAGGCGCGACGGCGCGGCGCCCGCACCGCGCGCCGGCTAGCTGGATGCGCGCCGTCGCTCGACGCGTAGCGCGCCACGAAGATCCCGCGGCCCTCCGGGGCGCGGGGCGTGTCCTCGCCGAACGCGACGGCGCCGCGCGCCGTGTCGCACTCGCCACAGAGCCCAGCTCGGAGCTTCGTGCGAGAGCGCTTCATTGCGTCGACCTCTATCGCACGGCGCAGTCGCGGCCGCCATGACAGGAGGCGAGCGAAGCCGCAATCGCCGCTCCTCTCGAAACCCAGCGTGCCTGAGCCCGGAACCGCAGAGAGCATGAGGTCCCGGACGGGTCCTCTCCGCTGCTCACGACGTCTCCTGGAAACACGCTGGTTGCGCGGCGACAAACAACTCCGCCCTTGAAGTCGACTGCATGGATCTCCTTACGCCTCGTCGCCGCGCGCGCCGTGCGGGACGCGACGGCGCCTCCGCCGCTTCCGGCTGTGCTCGGCGCGATCGCAGCTCAGCGCACGCCCGAGAGCCTCGCGATGAACCCGTGAGACTCCGGATCGCTGTCGCTGCCGAGCGGCTCGTCGAGCCCGGGGAGGTGGAGGGTCCCGGTCACGGCGCCGGCGACATAGAGGGGATCGCCGGACGCGCCGTTCGCGGCGACGACCCGCAGGGCGACGGTGCCGTCTCCCTCGAGCTGGGCCGCCGAGACGAGGTTGCCTCGAGCATCCAGCCTCATCAGGAATCCCGCCCGCTTCCGGGAGGTGGTGAGCGCCCCGGCGCCCCCCAGCGGGAGCGCGCCCGTGAACTCGCCGGTGACGTAGATCGAGCCCGCCTCGTCCACCGCCACGCCGGCCGCGACCTGGCTCTCCGTCGCGTCGCCGAACCCGCGGCTCCACACGACGCCGTCGTCGGAGACGCGCGCGACGAAGAAGTTCTCGGTCTCCCCCGCGTCGGGCAGCGGCGGGCAGCGCTCTTCGAAGCGGACGCGCCCGCGGTACGTCCCGGCGATCACGACGTCGCCGCCCGGGAGCAGCGCGGCCCCGTGCTGCGCCACCTGCTGATCTCCCTCGACGTTCAGCGTCTTCACGTCCTGCAGGGCGCCGTCGGTGGCCACGTAACGCGCGATGAAGACGTCGCGGCGCTCCGAGGCGAAGGGGAGGTCCCCGCCGAACGAGACCGCTCCGCTGAGCGAGTCGTAGTCGCCCACGACGGTCACGAACCTCGACCCTGACCTCGCGTTGGCGGCGATCGCCTTGACCGTCACGGCGGCTCGCGGCCCGAGGCGGTGCTGCCACCGGCACGCGCCGTCCTGCGGGTGGAGCGCGGCGAGCAGCGCCGACTCCTGCGGGATGTCCCGGAGCGCGCACGGCCCGAAGCTCCTGCCGGCGTCCGTCACGTCGACGGCGAAGACGAGCGCCTCGGAGGTCGCCGCGAGGCCGCGCGCGGTGGTGCCGTGCGCGGCGTCGACGCTCCACACCCACCCGCATTTGCCCTCTGGGCCGAGCGCCGCCACGAAGCTCGTCGTGAAGGCGGTGTCGAGCAGGCCTGGTCCGATGCGGCAGGCGCTGAGCGACCCCGTGGGCAGGTTGGTGGCCCCGTCGGACTCCCCGGCGACATAGGTGAAGTCCTTGCCGGCGGCCAGGTGCAAGCCCCAGATGTCATTCACCGAGAGCCCGTACCGGCCGTCGCGCGCCCCGGCGGCGCTCCACTTCGCGACCGTGAATTGATAGCGTGAATCCTCGAGGACATCCGTGGCGACGGCCGTCAGCGCGCCGCCCGAGGCGGTGAGATCGCCCACGTCGAAGCCGAGCGTCTCGCCCCACGCGGCCGACGGCTCGATGATGGCGCCCGGGGCCTCGCTGCACATCGGAGCCCCGCCGCCGCTGCCCCCGCCGCCGCCCGCTCCTCCCGCGCCCGAGCCCCCGCCGCCCGATTCCGCGGCTCCGGAGCCGCCCTCGCCCGTGCCGCCCGCGCCCATGCCGCCCGCGCCCATGCCGCCCGCGCCCGTGCCGCCCTCGCCCGAGCTCGCCGCGGAGGAGGTCGCGCCCGGGGCCGCGCCAGCGCCGGACTGCGACCGGTCGAGCTCGCCGACCTCGAGCCCGATGATCGCATTGCAGCCGCCCGCCACGACGGCGCACAGGCCGGCGCAGGACACGGCGGATCGGATCGGACGGGGCTCGCGTTTCATCGGATCGGCTCTCCGCGGGGTGGCATCCTCCAGGCTGCCGCCGCGCCAGCGAGGGCTCAATGGCAGGCTCTGACGTAATCAGGAAAGAGGATGGTGGACTGGCAGGTGAGGCTGCACGACCCGAACGGGCCGCGTTGCCCGCACGGGACGTCCGCCAGAAACACGTTGGATACCACCGCGCACGTCAGGAGGCCGCTGCAGTTGACCGAGCGGAACTCCTTCTCCTCGGCGCCGCTGCAGTCGTAATCGAAGCCGCCTCCCGGGCTGATCGGCCTGTCGTAGAACGCGCTGGCCTGGCCGGGGTGGACCAGGGGGTTGTCGTCGTTGCAATCGTTGCCGCCCTCGCACGCCTTCGAGCGATAGCCGTCGCCGTCCGCGTCGCAGTCGACGCCGCCGCCGCCGCCGGAGCCCGAGGTGGCCGAGGTGGAGCTCGCGCTGGAGGTCGCCTCGCCCCCGCCGGCGCCGGAGGTGGCCGAGGTGGAGCCCGCGCTGGAGCTCGCCGCGCCCCCGCCGGAGCCATCGCCGCCCGCGCCGCCGCCGGAGCCGGAGGCCGTTGCGCCGCCGCCGTCCCCGCCGGCGCCGGAGCTCGCCGCGCCGCCGCCGGAGCCTGCGGCGTCCGCGGACGAGGCGGCGGTGCTCGCGGACGAGGAGGTGGTGCCTGCGTAGTCCCCGCCAGCGCCTGCGTCGCCTGGGCCGCCCGGGCCCTCGGTGAACGTGACCTCGGGGAAGCACCCCGCGACCGCGCCCAGCGCGGCGGCCGCGGCGGCCGCGGCGGGCAGAGCCAGGCGGAAACATCGGTGAAGCGAGCGCATCCTCGAATGGAAGCCCCCGTTCCCACCGGCGTCAACCGGCGGCGGCCGGATCACGCGCCGCGCCGCTTCCGTGGCAGGCTCAGCGGCGCCGTGTGGAAATGTCGTGGGCTGTTCTGCAGGCGCGCGCTCGATGCCGAGCGCAGCGGTCACGGCATGCCCTTCAGCCGAACGATGAACCCCTCTCCCGGCGCCCGGATGGGACGGTCGAAGTCCATGAGAGGGAACGTGTCCGTCAGCTCGCCGGCGATGTGGAGCGGATCGCCGGGTCTCTCGCCCGGCGCGACCGACCAGACTGCCACGGTGCCGTTCCCCGCGATCGCGGTGCCCCAGAGGACGTTGCCGCGCGGGTCGAGCGCGATCAGATAGCTGGACAGCTCGTCCGTCCCGGCGGCGAGCGTCTCGCCGCTCTCCAGCGGGATCTCGCCCTCGAGCGTCCCCGCCACGTAGATCGCGCCGCTCTTGTCCACTTCGAGGCGGACGGCCATCTGATCTTTCACCGCGTCGCCGAATCCACGGCTCCAGACGACTCCTCCTCTCGAGACGCGCGCGACGAAGGTGTTCTCCGAGCTCCCCGCGTCCGGCAGCAGCGGGCAGTCATCCTGGAAATTGAAGGACGGCCCGGAGTACGTTCCGGAGATCGCGAGGTCGCCGCCCGGGAGCAGCGCGGCCCCGTGTCGCGCCGCCGACTGGCTCCCAGGGGCCCTGAGCGGGAGGAGGTCCGTCAGCTCGCCGTCCTCCAGCCGGACGCGCGCCACGAACAGGTCGCGATCCGGCGTGCGGGGGAGCTCCTTCGTCTGGATCTTGATCGCCGCGTCCGGCGCATCGTAATCGCCGAAGACGAGCACCTCCCCGGTCTCCGGGGCCGCGACGAGCTCTTCGATGCGCACGGCCGCGGCGGCCTCGAACGGGCGATGCCAGAGGCACGCGCCGTCGGAGTCGAGCGCCACGAGCTCCGTGGAGCCGCGCTCGTCGCCGGGCCCGAGGGCGCAATCGCGGGTGCCCGCCGTCGCCTGTCCCGAGAGCGAGACCGCGAACACGACCCGCTTGGGCATCGCCGCGAGGGCGAGCGGGGAGGTGTTGAACTCGGCGTCGACGCTCCAGATCCACTTGCATTTGCCCAGCGGATCGAGCGCCGCCAGGAAGCTCGGCCTGTGCCCGTTCTCGTCGGGCAAACCGATCAAGCACCCGCCGTCCGGCGTGAGCAAGGTGAACGGCGCGTCCGACCAGCCGGTCACGTAGGCGGTGTCCGACACGACGGCCAGGTGCTCGGGCCAGACGCTGCCGGGCAGCTCGCCGGTCCTCATCCCGTACGTGGAGTCGAGGGCCCCGGACGGGCTCCAGCGCGCGACCGAGAACCCGACCTTGCCGGGCATGCTGGGGAGCTCCCGCGCCTCCTTGATGACCGCCGTCACCGCGCCGTCCCGCGCCGCGATGCCGGCGACCGACAGGCCCGACAGCTGTCCCCACGGGCTCGACGCGCCGCGGACCGCCCCCTCGCGGGTCGGGCCGCAGAGCGCCGCCTCCCCGCCGGCGCCGCCGCCGTCCCCGCCGTCCCCGCCGCTGCCGTCCCCGCCGGCGCCGTCCCCGCCGCCGCCGCCGCCGCCGCCCGTGCCGACCGCGGACGCGTTCGCCGACGTCGCGCCCGCGCTGCCGGAGGACGAATCGAGCTCGCCGACCTCGAGCCCGATGATCGCGTTGCAGCCCGCTCCGGCCGCGGCCGCGAGCAGCGCAGCGCGGAACATGGGTCGAGTGTTCATGAGATCGCGCGTCATCTCTCCGTCTCCCGTGGCGCGGCGCCTCCGGCGGCCGGCGAAAGATCACCCTCGCCACCGCCGGCTGCATGCCGGGCGTGGCTCCGGACGTCGCGAGATTACCAGCGCTCCGCCGGCCGCGGCTGCCGTCAGAAGATCACCTTCGCCACGGCGCCTCCCGGCACCACGCCGACCGTCGCCCTCGGGGCCGCCGGCGCCTGCGCCGACGACGGCGCCGTGAAGATGAGCACCGCCCCGGCGCCCAGCGCCGCCGCCCCGACCAGGAACGCGACCGTCGAGATCGTCCCCGCGGTCGCGCCCTGCCGCTGCAGCTGGATCCCTCGCTCCGCGCAGACGTTGGCCTCGTCGCAGTACGGCTCGGCGTCGCCCTTCTTCCCGAGCGCGCGCAGGCCGAACGCGGCGCCGACGCCCAGCCCGACGACGCCGGCGCCGGCGCTGATCCAGCCGGCCGTCCGCTGCATCGAGCTCCCCCCCGCCCGCGGGCCCTCCTTCGGCGGGAGCGCGGGCCCGGCGCTCCCGCCGCCGGCCGCGGGCTCCTCCGGCGCCACCAGCAGCTCGGCCTGCGCGCCCTCGGCGAGCTGCACCGTGAACGTCTTCTGCTTCCGGCCCGGCGCCGCCGCCGTCACCTGGACCTCGCCCGGATCCACCGGCAACGGCGCGCCCAGCGAGCCCGCGCCGACCGGGATCCCCGAGCGCTGCACGGCCGTGTCCGACGGCGCGCCGGGCGCGAGCCGGATGGTGAGCCTCGGGACGCGGCCCTCCAGCGCCGCGGCGCGCGCCTGCGCGATGGGGCGCCGGTCGTCGTTCGCCGGCAGATCGCGCGCGAGCTGCCGGAAGATCGACCACGCGGTCGCGACCTTGCCGCGCTTCTCCTCGCAGTCGGCGAGGTTGAGCAGCGCGCCGGGCGCCGGATCGAGCTCGTAGCTCTCCCGGAACTTCGGGCACGCCGCGTCGTAGTCCTTCGCCTGGAGCGCCGCCCTGCCGGCGTCGAACAGCGCCTCCGCCGCCGCGGGATCGCGCACCTGCGCCGAGGCGCCGGGGCAGGCGAGGAGCGCGGCCCCTCCCAGGGCGAGCACCTCGACCGGGAATCGTTTACGCGAGCTCAATCTACCCATCGGTCTACCCATCGGTGCGACCTCAGCGTCGCCGGTTGAACGGGTCGTCCGCCGGCGTGGGCGCTGGGGCCGGCGCGGGGGCGGGCGGCGTCTTCGCCGGGGCGGTCGCGGGCGGTCGCGCCTTCCCCGCGGCGGGCCGCGCGGTGGCCGCCGTGGGCGCGGGCGGCGCCCCGGTCGCGGACGCGCTCGGCGTGGGCGCCGGCGGCGGCGTGGGCTCCGGCGGCGCGGGCACGGGCGCGGACGGCGCGATCGCCGGGACCGCATCGCCGGACGCCGCGGGCTCTGCGCCGGCCCCGGGCGCGCCCGCGCCGCCGAGCGGCCCCTGCGCCCCCCCTGCGCTCGCCCCGGGGCGCGGCTCTGCCTCCACCGCGGAGCCGTTCGACGCGTGCTCCGCGCCCCCGGCGCTCCCGCGCTGCCACCACACGAGCCCGACCAGGGCGCCCACGGCCAGCGCGCCGGCGCCGGCCAGGAGCGCGCCCACGGCCGCCGCGCGCGGCGCCGGGCGCTCCGTGCCGCCCGAGCGCTCCACGACCGGCGAGACCGTGCCCGCGCCCCCGCCGGCCGAGCCGGCGCTGACCGCGCCGCCGCTGCCCGTGCTGGGCGAGCTCGCCGCGGAGAGCTCCGTGCCGTGCGGCCCGCTCCCCGGGGCGCGCGCGTGCGCCGCCTGGCGCCCTGGATCCGAGAACAGGTGCCCGCGCCCCGGATCCGGGTGCGCGGACATGCGCGATGGATCCGGGTGCGAGCCGGGCGCGGGGTCGAACGCCGCGCCGCCCCGCGCCTGGCGCAGCGCGCGCTGCATCGCGCGGGCGTTCGGCCAGCGCCGGTCGGGATCGAACGCGAGGGCCACGTCCATGACGGCGGCGATCGGCGGGGGGAGGGCCGGAAGGACGCTGCCCACGGGCGGCGCCGGCTGGGTCATGGCCGCGAGCAGGAGCAGCGGGAGCGTCTCGGCCTCGTGCACGTAGCGCCCCGAGAGGAGCTGGAACATGGTGCTCCCGACGGCCCAGAGGTCGGTGCGCGGGTCGACCCTGTCCCATTGCCCTCGCGCCTGCTCGGGCGGCATGAACTGCGGCGTCCCCATCAGGCTGCCGGCGCGCGTTGTCGCGTTCGCCGGGGACGAGAGCTCGCGCAGCCGCGCGATGCCGAAGTCGAGCACCTTGAGCTGCCCCTGGCGCGTGAGGAAGAGGTTGTCTGGCTTGAGGTCGCGGTGGACGATCCCGCGCTCGTGCGCGACGGCGAGCACGTCGAGCAGGTCGTCGGCGATGCCGAGCACCTCGCCCACGCCGAGCACGCCGCTCGGCTCGCGGGCGCGGCGCGCCTCGACCGTCTCGCCCTCGAGCAGCTCCATGACCAGGAACACCGAGCCGTCCTCGGTGACGTCGTCGTCGAGGACCCGGACGATGCCCGGGTGGTCCACGCGGTTCGCGACGTAGCCCTCGCGCAGGAAGCGCGAGCGCGCTTCCTGGTCCTCGGACAGCTCGCGGCGGAGGATCTTCACCGCGCCGCGCATCCCGTTGCGGTGCGTGCCGGCGTAGACCATGGCCATGCCGCCGAAGCCGAGGAGGCGCTCCAGGCGCCATTTGCCGCGCAGGACCTGGCCTACGAGCGCCTCCGGCCGGAAGCCCTCAGGGTCGACTCGGGTCATCGGCGGAGACCACCTCTTGTCCTGGCCACGGGGGGCGTCGCCCCGCCGGCGAGGCCGGCGGAGCCGACGAGGCCGGCGCGGCTCGAGCGGCAGGGGTGGCTGACGGGCGCGCGGCGCATGACGGCCGCATGTTACCCCGGTCTCGGGCGGTGGGGCGCGAAACCGTCCAACACACGCGCGCCTTCCGATCCGCGCGCTGGCGCCGGCGGATCGGAAGGCGCGGGGGAGCGGCGCGCGTGCGGCGCGGGGGAGCGGCGCGCGGCGCGCGCGGGGGCCGACACCCTTGACGTCGCGCGCGAACGGGGACACTTCGCCTGCTCCCGGAGGATCGAGCGAGCATGCGCAAGACGGTGAGCCACGCGGCGTTGATCCTCCTCGCCGCCGTTTCCTCGATTCGGTGCGGCGGCGCGGGCGCCCATTCCCCGACAGCCCCTGCGCACGAGCCCGTCGTCCATGCGCAGGCGCCTGCCGGCCCTGATCGCGGTCCCGGGCACGCGGCCCATCACCACGATCGCGGTCCCGGGCACGCGGCCCATCACCACGATCGCGGTCCCGCGCAGCACGACCACGGCCACCGGCCGGCGGCGGGCGCGGCCCCGGGGGCGCCCGAGGACGAGCTCCGCGCGGTCGCCGCGATCCATGGCGGCGCGGGGCCGTGGGCCGTCGCCGGCTACCGCATGGGGCGGTATGCCCTCGCGAAGCTCGGGCTGCCGGCGCGGAGCTTCGACCTCGAGGTGATCCACCACAGCCCGAGGAACGTGCAGTTCTCCTGCATCGCTGATGGCGCCGCGGCGGCCACGGGCGCGAGCCTCGGGAAGCTCAACCTCAGCCTGGTCGAGGCGACGGAGGCCGGCGTGGAGACCACGTACCGGCGCAGGTCGACCGGACAGGCCGTGACGCTCCGCCCGTCCGCGGCCTTCCGCGCGCGCTTCCGCGACGTGCCGAGAGAGGGGCTGGAGGCGTCCGGCAAAGAGGTCCTGTCCTTGCCGGACGCCGAGGTGTTCGAGGAGGTGCCGCCGCCTCCCGCCGGCGCGCCCCGCTGACGAGGCGGCCCCGGGGGTGGGGGAGCTTGGGGGAGCCAAGGACGAGCCGGCCACCCCCTCTGGACGCGCTCACCGCGGCCTGAGGCGATTACCGCTCGTCCTCGTCCTCGTCTTCGCCCGACTCGCCGACTTCCGTTGCGCCCCCATCCGACGCGCCGCCGTCCGCTGCGCCCTCCTCCGACGCGTCGCCTTCCGGCGCGCCGTCCTCCGCGAAGGCCTCGTCTTCCTCTTCATCTCCGGTGGACGCGGCGCCGCGGGAGACGGGGAAGGGCGCATAGTCCTTCATCTTGTCGGTGCCGGCGTACCAGTACTCCGCGGCGGCGCGCAGCCTCCGCTCGGCGTGCACGACGAGCGTGTAGGCGGCGTCGCGGAGCTTGCGCGAGCGCTGCGCCTCAGGGGAGAGCGTCTTGTCGGCGAGCATGCGCGCGAGCAGCGGCGAGAGCTCGCGGAGGCGGGCCGCCGCGTCGGCCTCGCCGCGAGGCGCCTTGTGAAGGGCCTCCGCGTGCTCGGAGCAGAGCAAGAGGAGGTCGGAGACGTCCTGGACCAGATCCGCGTCGCCGCTGCCCGCGCGGATCGCCGTGAGCCGCTTTTGACCCTCGGGGCTCTTCCTGAAGCGGAGATCGAAGAAGCGGAGGAGCGTTTGCCGGTGCAGGGCGGCCTCGGCCGCCGGCTTCGCGAACGTCGCTGCGGCCCGCTCCTGGCGCTGCTGCGCGGCTTGCCAGCGCGATTGCGTGGCGCGCAGGAGCTCGATCTTGTCGCGCAGCGCGAGGATCTCCTGGCGCGTGAGCGGGGGCTCGTCCTCGGGGAAGGGGGTGCGGACGAGATCCGCCGCGTCGCGCTCGGCGGCGAGCTGGATGCGGCTCGCCCAGACGACGCGCCGGGCGAGCTTGCCTGGAAACACCACGGTGTTGTCGCCGACCGACTCGGCCTCTCGGAGGAGCTCGGCCTCGCGGGCGGCGCTCAGCGTGGTTGCTGCTGCTCTCGTCGAGGAGCGAGGCGCGCCCTGTGTCTCGCGCGGAGCGGGCTTCTTCGAGGCCTTGTCGGTCCTGGGCGACGTGGTGGTGGATGCCTTTGCCATGGTAAAAATACGCCTCCTTGTCGGGGCCAGCGCCCCTCGGAACGAGGGGCTGGAAGATCGGCGAGGGTATCGGCGAACAAGGCATTGGCCAGAGGAGAGCACGAGTCGGTCGCGTCGCGAGCGAGGCGCTGGGGCGAGGGTTGGGAGATGCGGTGTGCCGCGGCATCGGAAGGATGCGGTGTGCCGGCGTCGCGGGTAGCGGGCACGGAGCTGGCGAAGGGGGCGCGGGCGCAGGAGGGAGGAGGGAGAAAGGGGTGCGCAGCAACCACAAAGGCGCGCGAGACGACGCCGGGGCTGCGCAGGAGGGCCGACGGGGCTGCGCAGGAGCCGGACGATGGTGGCGAAGGACACCATCGGGGGCGCGCAGGTGAGGCGCGGGGGCTGCGCAGGACAGCGGCGAGTGTGGCGTAGGACACGGACGGGGGTGCGCAGGAGGACGCCGGGGCCGCGCAGGAGGGCCGGCGGGGCTGCGCAGGAGGGTCGACGGGGCCGCGCAGGAGGGCGCCGGGGCTCGTGCAGCAGGGCCGACGGGTTGCGCAGGGGGGCCGACGGGGCTGCACTGGACGCCCGACGGCGCTGCGCAGGAGGGCGCCGGGGCCGCGCAGGAGGGCCGGCGGGGCTGCACAGGAGGGTCGACGGCGCTGCGCAGGAGGGTCGACGGCGCTGCGCAGGGGGGCGCCGGGGCCTGTACAGGAGGGCCGACGGGTGCGCAGGAGGGGGTACGAGCGGAGCCCTGATAACACTTCACACCGGCAGCCGCGGTGACCCTTTCCTGAGCTACGGGTCCGTGCTCCGGGAGGACCGGAAACAGGGACCGGATCCACGTCGACGCGACACGCTTGCCTCGTTCTCTCGAACCGCCAGGATCTATATACGAACCGCTCCCCGCGGTCTCGGTACACGCGAGCCTCTGCTCACGGTCCGGCGTGCGAGCGCGCAGGTCACCGTGCCTTGGCGAGCTGCAGCTCCTTGTTCTTCAAGGTGACCTGCGCGAGCAGAACCGGCCCATAGTACAGCTCCCAGACGTCGTCGGCGCGCGATCGCGTTGGCGTTCCACAGGATGCCGGAGCAGACAGCGCGGCCGCGGCGTCGAGATGGACGCCGGCGAGCTCGCGATCGCGCTTGCGTACACGGCGCCCGCGCAGATAGTGGGGCCGCGACGTCGAGGAGCACCGCGGCGTGCTCCGCATTTTCCGGCGGACCGGAGGGGCGGTCTATGAGAGGAGGGCTGCCTGATGAAAAGAGCGTGTTCTCCCGGATGCGGCGCGGTGGCCGTCTCCTTTAGCTCGGATCCCCTGGATTGGGTGTGGGTCGGCGTGGCCCTGCTCGTGCTCGTCGGCATGGGCGCCGCGCTCGTCCTCCGCTTCCGGCGCCGTCGCTGACGCGGTAGGCTGGGTGTACCCCGCACGGGGGCGCCGCTCGCTTGGGGCGGCGCCAGGCGGGGGAGCGGCCACGGGGACGAGGTGAACGTCCGCAAGCCTCGGGCTCGGTGCCGTCGGTGTCGCCTGGCCGGGCCGCGGAGCGGCCGCGAAGATCGAGGGATGCATCGGGCGCTGGTGACCGGCCGTTCATCGACCAGCTCGTTGGCGACACCCCCGCCGCGTAACCGCGTGCGCCCCTGCGCACGCCCGGGACGGGCCGACCCACATGCATCCCGGTTTCACCGCGAAAATTGTCTTTGACGCCCACGTCACGCTCAGAGAAATGGCTCGCGGTCCTCAGCGCACTGCGCGGCCACGGCCAAAGGCTTCCAACCCGGGGGGAGACGGTGAGGGCGTCACAGCGACGGATCTCATGGGCAGCAGGGGTTGTCCTCCCGCTCCTTGTCGTCCCGGCGCGCGTAGAAGCGTACGAGCTGAGCACCGGCGTAAGCCTCGGGTGGCTCCAGGCCGGTACCGTTCCGCGCCTCGCGGTGGGGCCGCACGCGGGCATAGCGTGGCCCATCCAGCGAGACATCCTGTTCGCGGTGCACGACCTTTGCACGATCCTACCCCCGACCCAGGAGGACGGGCCCGGGGTCTACAACCAGACCTCGGTTGACCTTGGGTATGCTTGGGAGGACGGCAACGTCAGCGTGGGGCCATCGGTCGCGTTCTACGTCGTGCCGGCGTGCGGCATCACCTTGTGCGGCCTCGTCGGTGGCTTGGCCGTAGGCGGCCACGCGCAGACGAACGCGTACGTTGCCGGACCGCTGGGGGTGTCGGTGAGCGTCAACGTGGATTGGGTCGGTCGGGGTAGTCTGGTGCTCCCGAGCTACGTGTCCGTCGTCGTTGTTGCTGGTCCTGTGCTTCGATGGAGTGCTAAATGAACGTGAGAACAGTCCTGTTATCGATCGTGGTCATATCGGTTTGGACGCTGGCGGCGTGCAACTGGACGATCGGAGACTGCTACCCTGTCGGGGAAAGAACTTCGGGTGCAGGTGCCGGTCCAGGCTCGGAGCCCCGCCCCGTCTACACCTCCGCCGCATCCGGGGACTTCGGGGCGGAGCCGCCAGACGGCCCGCACGACGGCAGCGAGCGCAAGATCGCCTGCAACGAGTGGGAGCTCGAAGATGAAGAGGAGAGACCGAGCGACAGCTCGGAGACCCCGACGACATATAGCCCGGAGAGCCCGCGAGACACGTGCCCCGGAGCCGGCGACGTAGCCGCAGACGGAGCGACCTTCTTGAGCTGTAGCGGTGCATGCAGCTCGAAGTGTCCGAAGCCCGGAATGGCCCACTTTGTCTGGGTAAATTTTGATCCATCGGATTTTCCGTTTGTTACCACTGTCCAGGATGACGGAAGGGGTAAGGCCGGAGGGTACCAACAGGCCAAGGCAAACCTGAAATTCGAGCACGTGTCTACAGCCGGCACCAGGGAGTGGTACTGTTCTCTCACCATCCAGATGCCGCTCCGGACTGAGTTGATGGGAAAAATCGATCCACTCCTTGCAGCCAACCTCAGCGAAGAGATCACGGAGGAGGTCGGACAGCTCATGGACTATAACTTGCCGCCGGGGATCTTCTGCGAAAGGTTTCACCGCGCGGTGGACGCTGCGTTCAAATTCAAGTACCCGAAACTAGGCGCCTCGGTGACGAAATGATGGTGATAAACCGCTCCGATCTGCTCGACCTCGTCTACCGCTTCTACCCGCGGGGCGTGCATAACTTCGAACGCAGGCACGTGCCTCCCAACGAGCCCTTCTACGACGACACGGAAGAGCACCGCCGCCTGGTGGAAGCCGCAAACCGCGGGCGAGCGGAGTACCCAACGTGGGAAGCGATGATCCACCGCATGTACGAGCGATACAGCCTTCAAAACGAATCGCTCAGCCTTGTGGCAGGGGGGAGCGACCCGGCATACTCGGCCCGCGTCTATCGCCCCCAGGACTCGGGGCCCGTTCCCTCGCTCAGCGACAGGGCTTCGCTCAGCTTCCACGTGAGCCTCCTCGGGCCCTATTATGGGATCCACGATACGGGCGAGCCCGACGAGATACCGGCGGCGGTCGCAGAAGAGATCGAGGCCACGTACCCCGGTTGCCAGACGATCCCGCCGGAGCTCGGGAACGAGGTGGTGCCGGACGTGGCGATGGACGGGGCGTTGATGGGCGAGGCGACGATCTACATGTGCCTCTTCTCGAAGGTCTGGACCTGGGTGGATCCGTAACTACTCCCCCCGGGCGGCCGCCGTCCACGTGGCTGAGCTCGGGCGCTTCGTCCTCGGAAGCGCTCGCGGGGAGCTCGGCGGCGCTCCGCCGCCGCGGCGCGGTCATGGCCGCACGAGCCGGCGGAACCCTGGCGGCTCGCATCTCGGCAGGGGATCTCCTCCTCGAGGGAGAAGCGCCGCCCACGCGGGCCTCTGCACAAGGAGGCCAGTGCTCGGGCGGGAGCGCGTCCGCGGCGTGCCCTGGAGCGCGAGCTCGGCCGCATGCGCCTCGACGTACGCGGCCCCGTGCTGTCGGCTCGCCCTTGATGCCTTCTGCGCGCGACCACGGCGGCACGCTCGCGAGTTCGCAGTCGTCGTCGCCTACCTCGACGCCCTCCACCCCGGGCCAGCCGCGTCGAGCTCGGCGAGGCGGCGTGCGCTGTCCACCTGCCGCGCGGATGCGCTCCGCGGCGCCGCGGGGAACGCTAGCACCTCGTGCACGGCGGGCAGCCAAACGAGAGCGACGAGCCCCAGCGGTGGACCGGCAGGTCGGCCGCGCGCATGATGGCGCGGATCTCCCGCTCCGAGTCTATCGTCTGGGCATGGCTCACGGAGTGGCCGGCAGTCTTGCTCCACGTCGCAGGAAACACGGGACCGTCGGGCCTGTACCAGCCGCGCGCTCGTAGCTGAGCACGCAGCTGGCGGAGCGCCCACACCGCGACTGGATGCGGCTCCTGGGCTTGTCGGAGTTGTCCTTGGCGTTGCGATGCTTGGGCCGCTGCAGGGGGTCGCGTCCATGTCGGGGTCGTCCGTCGTCAGCTGTCGATCTCGTGATGGCGCCCCCTGAGGATCAGCAGGGCTCCGAGCACAGGCATTTCGCGGTCCAGGCTTTCGAAGTCGTCCCACCCGAGCCTTGCGAGCTCGACTTGCCGGAGTCCTGTCAGCACCGTGAACAAGACCCGGTGCCGCGAGGTCCGCGAAGCCTCGGGAAGCACGCTGTTACGCGTTCCGCTCGGCAGCCGAGAAGTAAGCCGACCGCATCGTGGAGGGAGGAGCATGGTGGTCGCCATCCGCGCCTCTCGCTGGTATCCTCACGCTCCCGGCCGGGCCGTCGGCAAGACGGGCCACCTCGGCTGCCAGAGGAACCATGCTGCTGGACAGATTCACCGAAGCGAAAGAAGGTCGAGGGCGGCGCCGGTTAGAGGAGGCGCTGCGCGAGCAGTCGATCGTCGCGCATGACGGGCACGTCGCGAGCGAGATCGCCGACTCGGTAAGGCTCGAGGCTTACATGCCAGGCGAGATCGTGATTACCCAGGAGTATACGGACACCGACCTCTGCCTTATCCTTGCGGGAGTCGTGGGAGTAGAGATCAATGGTCGCGAGGTCGCCAGGCGCCGCGCCAGCCAGCACGTAGGCGAGATGGCCATGATCGACCCCTCGGCCAAACGGAGCGCGACGATCCGCGCCCTTGATGAGACGGTTGTCGCATGGATCGAGGAGCCGGCCTTCTCGACAATCGCAGATCGGCACCCCAAGGTGTGGCGCAGGCTCTCGGTCGACATTAGCAAGCGCCTGCGAGAGCGCGGCCAGCTCGTCAGGCCGTCCAACGCGCGGCCCGTCGTCTTCATCGGCTCCCCCACGGAGCGCCTGCCCGTCGCGCGTGCCATCCAGGCGGCCTGCCAGCACGACCCGTGGACAATGCGCCTGTGGACCGACGGGGTCTTCGGTGCAGGCCAGACGCCCATCGAGTCCCTCGCTGCGCAGCTTGACACGCTCGACTTCGGGCTTGTCGTGGTTACGGCCGACGACGTAGTGGAGACCCGTGGGGCGCGGAGCCCGACCCCGCGCGACAACGTCACCTTCGAACTCGGGCTGCTCATGGGGGCCCTCGGGCGCGAGCGCACCTTCATGGTGCGACTGCGCGATGAGCGCGATCTCAAGCTCCCCTCAGATCTTGTCGGGATAAAAGCGCTTGAAATCGCTCCCGGTCCCGAGACTGATCTTCCGTCGCGCGTAGCGCCGGCGATGAACGAGTTCCGCACTATAGTTTCCCGGTTGCGGTGCAGGTGAGGAAGGGACGACCATGGCTTTCACAGACGACCTCAGAGCCGAAGTCACGAAAATTCTCAAGGAGCAGTGGACATCTCGCGATGGCGCGAAAGTGCCCGATACCCCAGATCTGAAGCTCGCGAATGACGCTGTGAAGCTCACGGGTACCGTGCTCTATGCGGACCTCGCAGATTCGACGGGCCTGGTTACACTTTATAAGCCAGAATTCGTTGCCGCGGTGTATAAGGTCTACCTGAACTGCGCCTGCCGCATCATCCGTGAGAAGGGTGGCGAGATCACGGCGTTCGACGGCGACCGAGTTATGGCAGTCTTCCTCGGCAGCGGGATGGCCACGAACGCTTGCCGCGCAGCTCTTGCGATCAACCATGCTGTCGTAGAGATCCTGAACCCGAAGGTCCGCGAACAATACCCGACCCTTCCCCAAAGCTTCCGCGTCAGCCAGGCCGTGGGCATCGACATGAGCTCCCTCTTCGTCGCCCGGACCGGAATCCGAGGAGCGAACGACCTAGTGTGGGTGGGACGCGCAGCTAACATCGCGGCGAAGCTCTGCTCCTTACGCGAGGGAAACTACGCCACATACATTACAAATGACGTCTACTCGGCGGCGGACGAGAGCGTCCGAGTGTCCCGCGACGGCAAGTCGATGTGGGAGTCTTACCCGGAGACCGTGAGAAACCTTACTGTACGGCGCTCCGCATGGCACTGGGCACTTTAGACATCTACGTCTGCGATGGGTGAGACATCATGTGAACGTGGCGTCCGCAACGTCGACCCTGCTGGTTCCCGCACCTGCTGACTGTAGCCGTGCAGCCGGACACGTCGGATGAGCTCCGCCGTCGCCCGACGAGGGTGGCACGGTGCTCGCAAGCCTCGTCGAGTAGGGGTCCCTGGTCGCCTAGGGGTCCCTCTGTCAAGCGACAGCAAATTTTACTGATACTCTACACGATCCGTCCGATCCCGCCGGCGCTCGGGAACGAGGTGGTGCCAGATGTGGACATGGATGGGGTGATGATGGGCGAGGCGACGATCTACGTGTGCCTCTTCTCGGTCGTGTGGACTTGGGTGGATCCGGTGTAGTCCTTCCCTGGCGGCCGCCGTGCCTGTGGCTGAGCTCGGGCGCCCCGCCGCGGCGGCGCGACCGTGGCGATACGCGCCGGGGGATCTCGGGCGGCTCGCACCTCGGCAGCGGCGTAGCTGCGCTTGGCCATCGTCAGCCCATCCGTGAGTAGGTGGTCGATAACCGCTGCTACCGCCACCGAAACAGGGTCCACCAGCTTCGCTTGGGCTTTGCGGCGGCGCGTGAAGCGCCGCCATCACCGCCGCTCCCGGCGCCCTCCCCGTGGAGCGAATCGCCCCGCTCCACGATGGCGCCGCTCACCATCGTCGTGAAGAGCATCCGCAGGGACTCCTCCTGTTCGAGCGGCGCGACGAAGCCGAAACCGAACAGAAGCAGGTCGCCGTGGGCCTCGCAGAGGAACAGCTCGTACACCGCCCCGGGGGCGAGCTTCGTACACTCCTCCAATCGGTGCTGCTCGAACGCCATGCCCTGCCAGCTCGTGCTCTCGCGGAGGTGACGCAGCGGTGCCTTACCCTTCACGAATCCGTCGACGTGCCGCCGTCGTTCCTCCTCGTCCCGCCCCCGCCCGACGATGACGTAGAAGTCGAAGCTCACCCCCACGATGGCGACGGCGTTGTACCCAAAGAAGCCGGGCTTCTCGCGGACGTCACCCTCCTCGTACCAGAGCTCGGGCAGCCGAAGGGGGTAGGGGCCGACGTGAACGATCTTCGGCTCGATCATGCTCATGCGCTCCAAACGGAGCTCGACCGATACCACGGCGGCCGAGCAGGTCACGACGAAGAGTGCGTTGAAGCTCCAGATCCCTACCCGCTTCGCACCGGAAAGGGGGCCGGCCTGGTTCGAGCCGATGGGCGTCGAGCGTGCTCCCGCCCTTCACTCGATGAGGGAGGGCGCAGCCGGCGCGTCGTCGCCGGCCTCACGCCGGTCATGCGCGGCGCCCTGCTTGCGGAACGCGCCGGGCGGCACCCCGTGCTCGCGGTGGAAGGCGCGGTTGAAGGCGGACACCGAGGTGTAGCCCACCGCCTCGGCGATCTCGGTGAGCGGTCGATCGGTCTCGCGCACCAACCTCGCGGCCTCGTGCATGCGTGCCTGGGTCAGGTACGCGAGCGGGGAGAGACCCACCTCGGCCACGAAGCGGCGCGCCAGCGTGGGCCGCGAGGTCCCGAGCTTCGCCGCCAGCGTCGCGACGTCCCAGGGCGCGGCGAGGTCCTCGTGGAGGCGCGAGAGCGCAGCGGCGACGAGCGAATCGCGCAGCGCGCCCAGCCAGCCGGCGCCGCCGGCGGGCTGATCGTCGACCCAGGCGCGGAGGAGCTGCACGAAGAGCACGTCGAGGAGCCGCGACACCACCAGGGATTGGCCGAGATCCGCGCGATCGTGCTCGCGCGTCAGGCCGGCGATGGTCTCGGCGAGCTCGGGCCTTCCGCGCGTCTTCTTCGCCGGGATGTGGACCAGCTCGGGCAGCACGCGCAGCGCCGGGTGGCGGGCGCCGGGGACGTCGAACGCGTACACCCCGCAGAGCACCTGCGTCTCCGCGCCCTGGCCGTCGCCGAGGCGCATGCGGTGGTCGACGGCCCCGCGCGCCGCGAGCCACGCCGCGAGCGGTATCCGCCGGCTCCGCGCGTGATCGGCGAGCGCGTGCGCGCTGCCGCGCGGCAGGAGCACCACGTCGCCCGGCCCGAGCGCGACCCGCTGCTCGCCGAGGAAGAGCCAGCACGTGCCGGCCGTGACCAGGTGGAAGACCGCGCCCGCGGACGCGTCGAAGCAGAGCCCCCACGGCGCCCGCGCCGACGAGTGGCAGTAGATCCGGCCGCGCAGGTGCGTCAGCTCCAGCACCCTTCCCAGCACATCGTGCACCGCGCCCTCGTTCATGGACCGCCACGGTAGCAGCCTTCTCCCGAACGATCGCGCCGTGAGCGCTTCAGACAAAACATCGAGAGCCGGAGCGATGGCTCGTGGCGGCGACAATCCCTAACTTCTCTCGCATCGAACGGCTCGCGCACCGCAAGGGTGGCGATGCCGTATCGGAGGAGGCGGATCGTGAAGCGTGAACCTTTGGAGCAATCGTCGTCCTGGAAGCCCACCTCGCCGTCGTTCATCCTCGGCGCGCTGGGCGGCGCGTTCATGCTGTTCCTCGCGGTGCGCGGCTTCGCCCAGCCGGTGACGGCGGCTCAGGGCTTCGGCCTCCCGCTCCTCGACGTCGGAGACGCAGTCTTTCTCCACATCAAGGCGGGCCGCGATCTCGGGATCGGCCTCATGTTCGTGGGTCTGCTCGCGCTGCGGATGCGCACGGCGCTCGGCGTCGTCACGCTCGCCTCCAGCGTGATGCCGCTCGTCGACTGCCTGGTGACGAGCACGAGCGGCCGTTGCAGCATCCCCTACGCGCTGATGGTCCACGGCTCCGCGGTCGTCTACTGTGTGGTCGCCGCCGTGGTCATGCTGTGGACGCCGCGCCCCGTGCTGGAGCCGCACGCGGCGCTGGAGCGTTGAGCGGCGCGGCGGGCAGCTGCCGCGGCGCCGCTTGCTACGTGCCGCGTGCCCTCTTCCTGATGACTCTTGATGGTGTTTACCTGCCAGCGTTTATCGATCATTGCATCGGCGCAGGCGCAGGCGCGGCGTCCGGTGCGGGCGCAGGTGCAGGCGCCGCGTCCGGTGCGGGCGCAGGCGCAGGCTCGGGGGCCGGCGTGGGCGCAGGCGCCGGCGCGGGCTCCGGGGCCGGCGTGGACACCGGGGCTGGCGCGGGCTCCGCCTTGGTCGGCGCCGGCTTGCAGGGCACGCAGGGCGGCAACCCTGGCACCTTCGAGCCCACGGCATAGGAGAGCGTGAGCAGGATGTTGTTCTGCACCTGCCAGGCGTCGACGAGCTGCGGCTGGCGCACGACATGGAGCTGGTAGTCGAGGGACGCCCACTCCACGAGCTTGAAGGAGAGCCCCCCGACGATGTCGACGTTCATGAGGTCCAGCGCGCCGCGCTCATCGCCTGCGTCCAGATCCGAATACACGATCGGCAAGAGGGCGGCGATGCCCGCCTTGTACGTGATCTGCTTGTCACGGAGCGTGCCCGAAGCCTCGATGACAGCCTCGGCGCCGAGCTGGCTATAGCTCGAGAGCTCGCTCACCTCGACCTCGGGCGTCCCGTCGTCGTCCCCCAGGGCGAGCACGCCCGACGCAATGACCTCCTGCGCGCCAGCGCCGGCGCGCGCCTCGACGAGGACGGACTCCCGATTGACAGGCTGGACGAAGACGCCAAGCGACTGCTTGAGCGTCACCGGCTGGAACGGATCGCTTAGGTGAAGGCGCGTCCCGGTGATCGCCTCGGTCGTCCCGTCCGCGCGCGTGATCGCATAGGTCGTCGGCGCCGAGCGCGGGTCGCTGCCAGGGAACATCTGCGTATCGAGGGCGAAGCGGCCGAACGGCCCGAACCAGGGCACGGCGTGGTAGAGGTAAATCGCCTCGAAGGCGAGCGCGTCGCGCGTCTTGACCCAGGCATCCAGGGCCGGCGTGCGCGTCACGCCAGCGCCAGCCCCGAGCGTCGCGCGGAGCTCATGGGCGGCCTTATTGAAGTCGAGGGAGCCCTCCAGAACGAAGCCTGCGGATACGCCTGTCCCGTCTGCCTGCCCGACGACGCTGCGATTGTTGGCCAGGTGGAACGTGCCGCCGAGGAGCAGCCCCGGTGACCAGCCTTCCACGCGCCCCGGATCGGTCGCGGGCGCGTCGACGTACGTGGTCTCCACGGAGGGGGCCGACTGCGCAGAGGCTCCGCGAGCGAGGAGACCGGCCACGGCGCACGCTGATACTACAAGCCCGAAGCGTTCTGAAGAGATTTTCATGGGATGCCCTCGGCGATTGTACTGAATTGGGTGCAAACGCGGGGTCTATAGCACACAAAGCGTTTGACGAGGGTCGAACGTAGAAATAACTCAGAAGAGATCGGCCCCGTCGAGTGAACGGCTGGGTCTCACGTGAGCTCACCTCGCCCGAGCCCCTCTGTCACGAACGACGCTGCTTGGAGGAGATGGGGCCACGGCCGCTCCTCTCCAGTCGCTTCCAGTCGCTCGTAGTCCAGTCGCTCGTAGCGCCCCGCCCGCCTGCGCGCTTTTCCGGAGAACGGGTCGATCGCTTCAGGATTCCGGTGCGCAGAACGAACACGATGCCCGTCGACGCGACGCGGTCGGGCGTCCTCGATCGGCCTCGTCGCGATCGGCCCCGCGGCTGGGAAGCAGAGGTTCGATCTCTGCCCACGACTCGTCATCGAGCAGCGACATCCAGCGCCGGATCCTCCGCTCCGAGCAGGCAAGGTCAGCATTCGCCGCGACCTTCGAATGGCACGGCGGATGCGAACGACGGGGCATGTCGATCCCCGTGCTGATCGTAGGCGCCGGGCCCACCGGAATGACGGCCGCTCTGGAGCTCTCGCGTCTGGGTATCCCGGTGCGCCTGATCGAGAAGGTGCCTGCTCCGCCTCCGGCTGCGGCTCCGCCGCCCGAGCGGTCCCGGGCCATCGGCGTCCAGGCCCGGACGCTGGAGCTGATGGAGATGCGGGGGTTGTCGGAAGAGATGCTGCGGATCGGCCATCCAACCGCCGGGGTCAGCGTCTACGGCGGCGGAAAGCGCCTCTTTCACCTGGACTTCAGCCACATCGACAGCCGGTATCATTACCTCCTCTTCATCTCGCAGATGGAGACCGAGCGGATCCTCCGCGAGGCGATCGAGAAGCTCGGCGTCGCGATCGAACGCGGCGTCGAGCTCGTCGGCTTCGAGCAAGACGCGCGGACCTCCGACCCGAGCCCGGTCAAAGCCACGCTGCGCCACCCGGATGGGAGGCTGGAGCAGGCGCAGGCGCCCTGGCTCATCGACGCCGAGGGCGCGCACAGCGCCGTTCGGGCCACGCTCGACCTTCACTTCGAGGGCCGGACGATGGACGAGACGTATGCGCTTGGCGATCTGCACGTCGACGGCGACCTCGCCGAGGATGATTTTCATATCTTCTCCACGGAGTACGGCTTCATGGGCCTGTTCCCGCTGGGCCACCGGCGCTTCCGCATCATCGCCGGTGTGCCGCCGAGCAAGGTGCGCAAGGACGCCGCCCCGGCGATGGCGGACCTACAGGCGATCTACGACGAGCGCTCGCCCGTCCCTGGGCGCTTCAGCGACCTGCGCTGGGCCTCCTGGTTCCGCATCAACAGCCGCATGGTGCCGCACCTCCGGGTTGGCCGCGTGCTCCTCGGCGGCGACGCGGCGCACATCCACAGCCCGGCGGCCGGTCAAGGGATGAACACCGGCATCCAGGACATGATCAACCTCGCCTGGAAGCTCGCCCTCGTGATGCAGGGGCAGGCCCCGGAGGCCCTGCTCGACACCTACGAACAGGAGCGTGTGCCGGTGGCGCGCTACGTCCTCCGCAAGACGGAGCGGATTACGGACCTCATGACGTCCCGCCGTCCCGTCGTTCGCGGTCTGCTCCGTCACCTCGCCCCCAGCCTCGGGGGAGTCCGGCCGCTCCAGCGGATCGTCCCATTTCGAATCAGCCAGGTCGCGATCGCCTATCGCCGCAGCCCGCTCTCCGCGCACCACGGGCGTGCCGGCCGACTGCGTGCCGGCGATCGCGTGCCCGACCTGCCCGTCCTGAGCCTGGTCGGCCACGGCGATGCCTGGCAGGAGAGACGGCTGTTCGGCCTGCTCGATCCATCCCGATTCACGCTTCTGGTCGTGCACCCCGAAGCCTCCGACGCAGCGAGCGTGGACTGGTGCGAGGCCGTGCGGCCGTGGCCCGCCATCCGTGTCGTCGGGATCGCCCCCCTATCGGACGACGCCGCCCGCGCGCGATTTCACGCGATCTTCGGCCGATCGAGGGGCGTGCTCCTGGTGAGGCCCGACGGCTACGTCGGGTTCGTCGGCGACAAGAGCGCGTCGGCCAGGCATCTCGAATCCTATTGCCGGCGGTGGCTCCGCACGTGGCAGGAGGCCCGAGCTCTCCAGCAGCAGGCGGCGCTCGGGTGAGCGCAGAGGTCCACCACGCGCTCGCGCAGGCAGCGTTCGGCCCGAGGGAGGGCGCGCCTCGCGCCGCGCGGACCTCGTCCGCCCATCATGGGAGTCGTGAGACAATGGACTCGTCACCTGCAATCAAGCTGCTCCTCACCGACGTCGACGGCACCCTCGTCACCTCGGACAAGCGTCTCACCGATCGCGCCCGCGCGTCGGTCGAGCGGTTGCGCTCGGCCGACGTCGGGCTCGCCATCATCAGCGGTCGCCCGCCGCGCGGGATGGCGATGCTGAACGGACCGCTCGCGCTGGCGACGCCCATCATCGCGTTCAACGGCGGCATGTTCGTGACGCCCGATCTCGCCAGGGTGCTCGAGCAACGCTGCCTGCCGGTCACCGTCGCCGAGGAGGTGGTGACGGCGCTCGCGAACGCCGGCCTGGACGTCTGGGTCTACCGTGGCAGCGACTGGTTCATCCGCCGCCGCGACGCGCCGCACGTCACGCGCGAGGAGCAGACCGTGCAGTTCGCGCCCGTCGTCACCGACGATCTCGGCGGCGTCCTCGAGAACGCCGTCAAGATCGTCGGCGTCAGCGACGACCTCGCCCTGGTAGCGCGCTGCGAGGGCGAGCTGCGTCGACGCTTCGGAGCACAGGTGTCCGCGGCGCGATCGCAGCCTTACTACCTCGACGTGACGCACCCCGAAGCGAACAAGGCGGCGGCGCTGCGGTGGCTGTCGCGCACGCTCGGCGTCCCGCTCTCGCAGGTCGCCTGCATCGGCGACATGCCGAACGACGTGCTCATGTTCGGCCTGGCGGGGCTGAGCATAGCGATGGGGAACGCAAGCCCCGACGTGCAACGCTGCGCGCGCCACGTCACCACGTCGAACGACGACGAGGGGTTCGCGAGCGCCGTCGACCGGTTCGTCCTCGGCGCGCGCGCCGACCCGTCACCGCGATCTGGTCAGCTTCAATGACCCCGAAAGCCAGGAGGGCCTCATGTCTCCCGAACAGTTCGACATCCTCATTCTCGGCAGCGGCGCCGGCGGAAAGCACGTGGCCTGGGACATGGCCCCGGCGGGGAGCCGTACGGCCGTCGTGGAGCGGGACCGCCGCATGATCGGCGGCGCGTGTCCCACCACCAATTGCCTCCCGAGCAAGAATGAGATCTGGAGCGCCAAGGTCGCCGACCTGGTCCGCCACGCGGCCGCGTACGGCACGATCACCGGCCCCTTCGCGGTCGACATGGCGCGCGTGCGGCAGCGCAAGCGCAACATGGTCGAGGCGCAGATCGCCCGCCATCTGGCGCTCTTCCGCGCGAGCGGCGCCGACCTGATCATCGGCGCGGGACGGTTCGTCGCGCCGAGGACCCTCGAGGTGCGATCCGACGGCGAGACACGCGTGCTGAGGGGCGACCGCGTGTTCCTCGACCTGGGGACACACGCCACGATCCCGGACGTCCCCGGCCTCTCGGCCGCGGGACCGCTCACGCACGTCGAGGCGCTGGAGCTCGACAGGCTCCCCGAGCACCTCATCGTGCTCGGCGGGGGCTACGCGGGCCTCGAGTTCGCGCAGGCGTACCGTCGCTTCGGGAGCCGCGTCACCATCCTCAGCCGCGGGCCGCAGCTCGCCCCTCGTGAGGACCCCGACGTCGCCGGGGCGCTCCGCCAGATCTTCGAGGGCGAGGGGATCGAGGTGCTGCTGTCGGCCGAGCTGCTGCGGGTGCAGGGCCGGTCCGGCGACCATGTCAGCCTGCGCGCGCGCACGCCGGGCGGCGAGCAGACCATCGAAGGGAGCGATCTCCTGGTCGCGGTGGGGCGCACGCCCAACACGGCCGGGATTGGCCTCGAGAGCGCCGGAGTCGAGCTCGACGCTCAAGGGTACATCAAGGTCAACGAGAGGCTGGAGACCACCGCGCCTTCTGTCTGGGCGATGGGCGAGTGCGCCGGCAGCCCCCAGTTCACCCACGCCGCCATCGACGACTTTCACGTCGTCCGCGACAACCAGGCCGGGGGCCACCGGACCACGCGCGACAGGCTCATCCCCTTCTGCATGTTCACCGACCCGCAGCTCGCCCGCGTCGGCCTGAACGAGCGCGAGGCAAGGAGCCGTGGGGTCGAGGCGCGCGTCGCCACGCTGCCGATGAGCGAGGTGCTGCGGGCAGCGACGACCGGCGAGACGCAGGGCTTCATGAAGGCCCTCGTCGACGCGCGGAGCGACCGCATCCTCGGCTTCGCCATGCTCGGCGTGGAGGCCGGGGAGGTGGTCGCCGTGGTGCAGACCGCGATGCTGGCCGGCATGCCCTACACAGGGCTGCGAGACGCCATCCTGGCGCACCCGACGATGTCCGAAGGCCTCGGCGCGCTGTTCGCAAAGGTGCCGGCCAGGTCCACGCGCTAGGTCCTCCCCCCGGAGACGTCAGCTCGTCCGGGTCGCCGGGCCGCCGCCGGGCCGCGGCTGTCCCACGGTGAGCGCCCGACGCGCTGCCACGGTCAGCGGCAGAAGAGGAGCCTGCAGTTCCCGGACTGGCACTGGTTGTCCTTCGTGCACGCCGCGCCTCGGCCGCGCTTGTTCACGCACTCGCCCTCGTTGGTGCCCCAGCCGCAGAACTGGTTCGCGCCGCAGTGCGCGTCGTTCCGGCAGAGGCAGGTCTGGGTGAGGTCGCCGCAGCGGTTGCTCGGGCACTCCTCGTTCACCCGGCACCCCTGGCCGATGGCCTTCGATCCGGGCGTGTAGCACCAGCCGGTGCCGGCGATGAACCCGCCGCAGCGGCCGGACGCGCACTGGCCGTCGCGCGTGCAGATCGCGTGATCGCCCTTGTCCGGCACGCACTCGTTGTCGCCCCCGATCCCCGGCGTCTTGAGCGCGCAGTAAGCGACGCTGTCGTCGCAGTCGGCGTCGTCGTTGCAGACGCAGCGGCCCGGGATCGCGTTGCAGGCGACGGCGGTGCACTGGCCGCTCTCGCACTCCTCGTTGAACCTGCAGCTGCCCCCGAGCTCCTGGAAGCCGGGGCAATACGCGGCGCCGCACTTGGTGGGATAGGCGAGCTCGCGCGCCTCCGCGGGGACGAACGGCGCGACGCCGCTCTCGTCCATGTCGGCGGCGGGGTCGGCCATGCCGGCGCGCGGGCCGTGGGCGCGCTCCCACATGCGGAGGAAGGACTCGGTCGAGGAACGCAGGCCCGTCGTGTCCACGCCGAGGCGTTCCAGGTCGGCCACGAGATCGGGCAGCATCCCCTCGTGGGCGAGGCCCTTCTCGTCGAACTCCGTTCCCAGGGGGCCGGGCCCCTGCTCGCGCTGCTCCCAGGCCTGGCAATCGGCCTCCGCCCGGAACGCCGCCGAACAGGCGCCGTCCTCGCCGAAGCGCGGCCGTGTCTGCTGGATGAAGCCGTTGAGATCGGCCCCGAACGCCATGGGGACCTTCAGGCCGAGCCGCCCGTAGTCGTAGGCCTGCGCGAAGGAGCGCGAAGACCCCTGGCAGCTGTTCTCGACCGAGCTCCGGGTGTACTGCTTTGTCTCGTCGTGCGCGGTGCGCAGGCCGAAGATGCCGCCGGTCTGCCGGAGCATCCGGATCACCCGCGCCGGCGTGGACTTCTCGGCCTCGGCCACCTTGGGGCCCATGATCTCCCGGAAGTGACCGTGGGAGATGTACATCGGGTAATAGTCGCGCGCCCGCGCCAGATCGAAGACGCGGTCGACGCCTCGCTCGGACATGTGGGCGACGTCGATCAGCATGCCTCGGCTCATCATCTCGCCGACGAGCTGCTCGCCGAGCGGCGTGAGCCCACGCATGTTGTTGCAGTTCGCGTCGACATCCATGCCCAGGGTGACCCCCGCGAGGGTGGCGCCGCAGTCGGTGTCGATGAAGCAGCTCTCGGTGTACTGCGCGAACTGGAAGATCGGGTTGTGCAGCGCCGCCCCGGAGAAGGCGTTGTCGACCTGGTGCACCGGCTGGAGCGTCCGGACCCCCAGGGCGTGGTACTTGTCGAGCTGCGCGCGCATCCTGGCCGCGTCGACGTCACGACCGAACAGGTGGCTGGCCTCGATGGACAGGACCACCGCCAGCTTGCCCGCCCCGATGATCTGCCGGGCGTGCGCGGGCGAGAGCGCGATCTCCATCCAGCCGGCGTTCCGCGCGGCCAGCGCGTGGGTCATCTGGAGCTGGAGGTCGACGTCGGCCATCTCGTCACAGGCCCGCTCGCGGTTCTGCGCCGGCAGGATCGAGCACAGCCAGTCGTAGCTCACCGCCGACATGACGATGAGGCTCAGCCCGCGATCGTGGGCTGAGCGCAGCCAGCTCACGTGACCTTGCTGGTGAGCGATGGTGTCCCAGCGCGGCCAGCCCTCGGAGAAGCGCTTCCGCTGGAGGTGCAGCCCGGTGTCGCCCTGCGTCCCTTCGGTCTTGCCTATCGCCTCCGAGCCGAGGGCGCCGCCCCCGATGCCGAGCAGCGCCGACAGCGCGCCGTTGCTGGCGAAGTCGAGCATCGTCGACTGAGGGCAGCTATCCAGCAGGCCGCTGAGGTCCTGTCGAACGCGGGCGTGGTCGCTCGCGGGCATGCCGCCGTCGCAGTCGTCCAGGGCGCCGGGGCCGTCGTGCTTGCCGTGCAGCCATCCGCCGCCGAACGCCTCCTCGGACATCATGTGGAAGTGCAGATCCGCGAACCCGCTCACCGGGGACGCGGCCAGCGCGGCGAGCGCGCCCGACGCGGCGGGCCCGGCTGCCGCCGCCGCCTCGGCGGAGAGGTCGCTCCGCGCAGGGAGGGTGAGCTCGGCCATCTCGTCTTGCCCGCTGGCCGAGGGCAGGATCGCGGCGTCACACCCGCAGGCCAGCAGGGCGGCGGCGGCCAGCGCCGCGGTCGCGAACGGGCGCGCGCGCCGGCGAGGCGCCGCGCCGGGGAGGGTGGATAGGCCAAGTCGTGAGAGGTGGTCGTGGCTGGTCATCGCTGTTGCGGCCGGAGGGGTTCGAGTGAGCTTGTCCCCGGCTTACGCGCAGAATAGCTGCGCTGCCATCGATCGGACGCCGCGACAGATTTACATTTCGCGACACGCTCTCATAATGCGCCATCGTGCCCGTCCAAGGTTCGGCGTCGACGGAGTTCCTGCGCGTCCTGGCGACGGCGGCGGTGAAGGACGGCCTCGAGGTCGACGACGTGCGGCGCGTGATGGCCGTGCCCGGCGATCTGCTGGAGAGGCGGGGCGCCCGGGTCCCCATCGCGCTGGTCCGCCGTGCCTGGAGCGGGCTGACGGCGCGGGCGGCAGACCCTCTCCTGAGCTTGCGCGCTGCCCGCAGGCTCCCGCCGGGCAGCCTGGACATCCTGGACTACCTCGCGCAGACGAGCACGACCGGGGCCGAGGCGTTCGAGCAGCTCACGCGGTACCTTCCGCTGCTCGCGGACGCCGGGCGCGTCTGGACCGAGGTGGATCGGCGCTCCTTCCGGTTCCGCCACGCCGCGCCAGGCGGCCTGCCCTCGCTCGCGGAGCTGCTGCTCGGGCTGATCGCCGAGCGCGCCCGGGCGATGTTCGGGCCGGCGTTCGCGCCGCGCCTCGTCCGCTTCGCGCACGCGCCCTCGTCCACGGCGAGCGCGTACGAGGAGGTCCTGGGCGCCCCGGTCCAGTTCGGCGGCGACTTCGACGAGCTCGTCTTCGATCGCGACATCGTCCGGGCGCCGGTCTCCAGCCACGACCCGGCGCTCCGGGGCATCCTCGTGGCGCAGGCGGAGGACGCGCTCTCCCGCGTGCACCTCGACCTCCGGGCCGCATCCTCGCTCGATCGCGAGTTCGTGCCGGCGTTCCGGCACGCCCTGGCGCTGGCGCTCGACGCGGGCGACCCCAGCATCTCGCGCATCGGCGAGAGCTTCGGGATGAGCGCGCGGACACTGCAGCGCCGGCTGGCCGCGGCGCGCGTGAGCCACCGGGAGCTCCTGCAGGAGCTGCGGCTGGAGCGGGCGCGGCAAGCGCTGGCCGCCGCCCAGCCCAAGGCGGTGTCTCATGAGCTCGGCTACTCGAGCCCCAGCGCCTTTCATCGCGCGTTCAAGCGGTGGACCGGGCTGACCCCTGGCGCCGTGGCCGAGGGCGGCGCCTCGCCGCCGGCGGGTGGGGGCGGCCGCAGCGCGCTGCCGGGGGCGGGAGGGAAGCCGTCCGCCGGCGCGTGAGCCGTGGTGTAGGGCCGGGTGGTCCTGGCCCCTCGTACGTTGTCGCCCGCCCTCGGGAACGGCTCAAGGCGCCGCGCGATCCATCACGATCGCGCGGGACGCGTCGTCGAGCTCGATGTCGGCGTGGGGGATCTCGCCCGTCAGGCTGCCGAGCCAGAGGGCGATGAGGCGCGCCTCCTCGTCGCGCAGCTCCTGCCCGAGCTGGTGACGCGCCATCCTCCGCACGGCCTCTTCGAGCGAGGATACGGACCCGTCGTGGAAATACGGCCCCGTCTGAGCGACGTTGCGCAAGCTAGGCACCCGGAAGACCATCCAGTCCACGTCGTGCCGCGTGATCTCGTAACGACCCCGGTCCTTCGTGTCGGGCCACGGCTTCACGAGCCCGGCCTTCTGGTACATCGTCGCGCCGACGTCAGGACCGAAGTGGCAGGAGATGCACCCGACGTCGACGAACAGGTTGAAGCCCTCCTTCTCCTCGCCGCTCAGCGCGCCCGTGTCCCCCTCGAGGAACTTGTCCCAGCGGCTGCTCCGCGTGAACAGCGTCTTCTCATAGGCCGCGAGCGCCCGCGTGACCTTGTCGAACGTGATGGTGTGCGGCGGATCGGGGAACGCCTCGGCAAAGGCCCGCGCGTAGCCTTCCGACGAGCTCAGCGCCGCCTCGACCCCCTCGGGCGTCGACGCCATGGCGCGCGGCGACGCCAGCACCTCCTTCGCCTGATCCACGAGGTTGTCCTTCCGGCCGTCCCAGAGCAGCGCGAAGTAGTTCGCGACGTTGTAGATGCTCAGCGTGTTCCGCGGGGGCTCGCGGTCGTCGCTCCCCCGCGATAGCTTCCGCCCGTCCACCCCCCAGGTCTCGAGCGGATGACACGAGCTGCAAGCGATATCGTGGTTCTTGGACAGGCGTGGATCCTGAAAGAGCATCCGGCCCAGCCTGATCTGCGCCGCGGTGGACGGGTCCGGCGGCGTGGCCGGGCCGGCGGGCATGGGCGCGAAGCTCGCGAGCCGCTCCGGGGCGATCTCCGAAGATAGCGCGTGGATCGGCGGCGCCTTGCGCGAGAGCGCCCAGCCGAGCACGGCGGCCGCGACGATGGCGGCGCCGAGGAGAAGGGTGAGGCGCCCCTGGGACGCTCGCGCGGCGGCGCCGCGGGGCGAAGCGATCCGCACCTCCGGCTCCAGGGTGCCCGTCGACGTGACGAGCGGTGGAGCCGGCGCGACGAGCGGTGGAGCCGGCCGCGCCGCGGGAGGCAGCGCGCCCGGCGGCAGCCGCTGCGTCGCGTCCTGGTCCTCTCGGGCCGTCCACCCGCCACCTGCCGGGACCTGCTCCGCGGTCGGATCGAGCGACAGCGCCCAGGAGTCGGGCGGCGCCAGGCAGCGGCGGATGCGCTCGACGGAAGGGCCGGATGCCGGGGTCGCGAACGGCTCGAGCGCCCGGGCCAGCTCGGCGACCGTCTGCGGGCGCAGGCGTCGATCCCTCTCCAGGCAGCGCAGGATCGCGTGCTCGATGCCCGCCGGCACGCTGATGCCCCACGCGCTGAGGGGCTCCGGCGGGACCGCGAGGCTCGCGAGCAGGCGCTCCGGCGTCAAGCCGCCCTCGAAGGGGCGGTGCCCGGTGATGAGCTCGTAGAGGATGACGCCGAGCGCCCAGATGTCGGCGCGCGCATCGGCGCATTTCAGGCTGAACGCCTGCTCGGGCGCCATGTACGGGATCGAGCCCCCGGCCAGGCTCGAGCTCGTGATGCTCCCCTCCGCATCCTCCGTGTCCGCGAGGGTGCACTTCGAGAGCCCGAAATCGAGCACCTTGACGACCTCCTCGCCGCCCTCGTCCCTCGCCAGGAACAGGTTGGCCGGCTTGAGATCGCGGTGGACGATGCCGCGCGCGTGGGCCTCGGCGATCGCCTCGCAGACCTGCAGGACGAGGTCGACGGACTCGGCGACCGGAAGGCGGCCGCGCGCGCGGAGCGCCTGCCGCAGGTCGAGCCCCGTGAGGCGCTCCATCGCGAGGTACGGCGTGCTCTCGTCGATCAGGCCGGCGTCGAGCACGCGCACGACGTGCCTGCTCTGCAGCGACGCGGCCACCCGAGCCTCGCGCAGGAAGCGTGCCAGGGACTCGGGAGATCGCGTGCAGCTCGGGAGCAACAGCTTCAGCGCGACAGGCTGCTTCAGCGCCAGGTGCTCCGCGGCGAGGACGACCCCCATCCCGCCTCGCCCGAGCACGCGCTCGACGCGGTACCTACCCGCGATGACCTCGCCCGGCTCCGGGACTCCGGCGATGGATGCGTCCATGTCCTCTCGACGAACCGATGAGATGGAAAGGCAGCCGCCGCCCGGGCTGCAGCGGCGCTGCAGCGGCGTGGCGCGGCGTCCGGGCCGGGAACATGGGCGAGTCGACGACCGCTGGCAAGGCGAGGACAGCCGCCTTGACGCGCGGTGGCAGGCGAGCTGAAACGAGGGACAGCCCGCGGAGCATGAGGCCGCGCGGGCGTCGAGGGGCGCGGTCCAGGAGCCCGAGCCGTCGGCCTAGCAGGCCGAGGTGCCCGGGCCCCCGCACCGGCACGAAGTTGCTTGATCGCGCAATATGGCCCGACGGCCCATCCCCACGATACTCCTCGATATCGGACCTTTACCCCTCTCGACGTCGCTTCCTCCAGGCTCTCCCGGCCCGGCGGACCTCTGCTCTGGAACGCGATGTGGACCGGGATTGGTCCGGCCCTTGCTCGAGAGCTCGCGCACGGCGCCGAACGAGAGGGTCGGGCGGGCCGCGAGATACATCGCTCATCTACACGGCGGAGACCGCCGTGACGGGAGACCATGTCGAATCAGGGCTATGTGGCTGGTGGTCACGAGCTCGGCACCTCCGAACCCACGGATCTGACGAAGCTCGAAAGCGGCGCTCTTGCGCGAGGCCATCACTCTTATGTTGAAGTCGGCCGCCGTGGCGAGATTATCTCCGATTGCAAGCTCGGGAAGCGATATCGCTGGCCCGCGACGGATCCTCGACAGCAGCAGCGGCGCGTGCGTGTCGCGTCCGAGGCCGATGCGCGCATGGTGAAGCGGGCGTCCATCACGCCGCACTTCAGTCCGGGCTCGTTCTTCGAGGCGAACAGAGGCAATCCAGTCGACCTGCAGGTCCTCGAGCTCCTCAACCACAGGGCGTTCCAGTTCAACTCGCGGCGCCGGTTCCGCGAATCGCCCGTCTGGCGGGAGCGAATCAGCGCCGCCTGCAAGGACCAGCGCCCGGTCGAGATCGTCGTCCCGGTGTTTTGTGTGGTCGCCAACCCTGTGAAGAGGCTCCAGTCAACCGTGGCCACCGCGGCGGAGGACGTCTCTCTCCTTCACCTGGGGAACCTGGCCAATCTCGTGTCCGAGGTATATGCCCCAGGAGCGGTCTTCCACGTCGTCACCGACAGCACGTTCTACAGCATGCCGTTCCAGGTGACATCGGTCGAGGCGCAGCGATATGTGAGCCTGCTTCGCGCTCGCGTCGCGGCGCTCGAGCTGTCGGCGAGCGTTCGCATCCACGACATGTCGGACGTCCTCGCAGAGCACGGCTCCGCGTTTTATCGGCGCTTCGAGGGCCGGCGGCAGGAGTTCTTGAACAACGCCTTGGCGGACGGGATATCGCGGGACAGCTATGAGGGCTGGCTCTCAAGCATGAAGGCCAGCATGAACACGCGCGACCTGAGCCTCTCGTACGATAAGCTGCGGGACACCTTTGGCGCCGAAGGGGGCTCCCTCAGCGGCGCGCTCGATGAGCGCGCCCGCAATGCGCTCGCGGAGTACAGGGCGCTCAAGGCCGCCGCCGCCGATCTACAATGGGAAGAGCGAGCTTTCCCCGGCGCGATCCGGGCGACGATTCACAGCAAGAACATCCCGGTGCTGGGCCTGCGAATCTACCCGGAGTACAAGTTCCGGTCCACGCTCCTTCCGTACCACGGCATCGGAGCGATCTCGTCCTCGGAGGAGACGGGCCGCTGCGTCTTGAAGATAGAGCCCGAGATGTTCCTCTGTGGAGATCCGGAGTATACCAGAGTGATCGACAGCCAAGGAAAGACGTTATTCTACCACAGGTCGTCGGACCAGTAGGCGGCGTTCGGCTCCGGCACAAGGAGCCCTGGGGTCCTGGGATCAGCTTGAGAGCGTCGCGCGACGCCCTGGGCAGTGCGCATGAAGATGGAAGAGCTGGACGAGCAGGTCGTTCCCCTCTCGCGAGCCGGAGGAGTCACGAGAAGCGACGAAGAGCCAGGCAGGAAAGCAGGGGTAGATGAATCGGTGGGCGGCCGAAACACGCGCGTGCTGGCGGTCTGCCAGGCGCTGTACACGTCGTCGCTGTCGATCGATCTGACGCTTACAGGGCTCGTCGGGTACACGATCTCCACAGACAAGTCGCTCGCGACGCTCCCTTTTTCGCTCATCACGGTCGCGGCAGCGGTGACGACGGTGTTCGCGTCGCTCCTGATGAGGCGCATCGGGAGGCGAGCGGGCTTCATGCTCGGGGCGACCGCTGCGTCCATCGGAGGCGCGGTTTCCGTGTGGTCGATCGTTCATCGAAGCTTTCCGGCGTTCTGCCTCGGAACCTCGCTGGTCGGAGTTTTTCAGGCTTTTGCTCAGTATTACCGGCTCGCCGCCGCAGACGCGGCCGGCCTCAGCTCGAAGGGGCGCGCCATCTCTGTCGTGCTGACAGGCGGCGTCGTCGCGGCTGTCGCGGGCCCCGTGATCGCCAATTGGAGCAAGGATCTCCTGCCGTCTGTGACGTACGCCGGCTCGTACCTGGTCGTCACGGTGTTCGGCATGCTCTCGCTGGCGTTGCTCGCGTTCGCGTTCCATGACGACGGCGCGCGTCGACCGGAGGGGGCGGCGGAGCAGCCGCGATCCGGTCGCCCCCTCGGGCAGATCGTGCGCCAGCCGGTCTTCGTCGCTGCGGTGGCCAACAACGCGCTGGGCTATGCGGTGATGATGTTCGTGATGACCGCGACGCCCATCGCCGCGGTCGGGTGCGGGCATACGATCGGCAGCGGCGCGCACATCATCCAGTGGCATATGGTCGGCATGTATGCGCCATCCCTGTTCGCGGCGCGCCTGCTCCAGCGGTTCGGCGTGCTCTCCTTGGTCTTCGCAGGGATCGCCCTGTCCGCGGCGTGCGGGGGGCTGGCGCTGCACTCGACCGACGTGCAGTACTTCTATGCGGCGCTCGCGTGCCTCGGCGTGGGGTGGAATTTCATGTTCGTCGGCGGCAGCACGCTGCTCGCCCACTCGTACCGTCCAGGGGAGCAGGCCAAGGCGCAAGCGGTGAGCGAATTGACGACGTTCGTCTTCTCGGCCTTCGGCTCGCTCTTCGCTGGTCAGGTGCTCGCCCGCTATGGTTGGGGAGCGGTCAACGTGGCGATTTTTCCTCCTCTCGCTCTGGCTGCTCTGGCGACGATGTGGTTCGGGCTGTCGGAGCGCCGAGCGAGACCTTGAGCGCGGATGCCGCTTCTGCTCACGGAGGTCTCGTCGCGCGCCGGGAGTCGTCGCCGACGAGCGCCGCGGCCGCGCTGCTCTCCGGCCGCATTGCAGCCGGCGGCGCCTGCGTCCGGTGGATGACCGCCGCCATGGGCGCCGACAGCGCGCCATGGCGGCTCCGAAGCGGCCCGCCGCTTGCTTGACGTGAGCCGCGGCGGGCTGTCGCGCGTGCGCGATGGTGCGCGCTTTCGGCGACGTCCAGCTTTTACGGCTGGTGCCGTATCCTTTCGACGTTTCATCGGAGCATTGTAGGGGGAATCCATGAACCGCAAGCGATGTGAGCTCTGCACCGTCGTCCTCTCCGTCGTCGGCTGTGCCCTGTTCGGGTCCGCCGCGTGCAGCACAGAGGACATAGCCGATCTCTCTGGCCGGGAGAGGGGCACGCCCGAGCAACAGGGACCGGTGGTCGTGTCGGACGCGGAGATCGCGGCTGTCGTATCGGCTGTCAACGCGAGCGAGATCCGTCGAGCCCAGGTCGCCTTGCAGAGCGCCCAGCTCCCGGCGGTGCTCGATTTCGCGAGGGCCATGTTGCACATGCACAGCGAGGCGGAGCAGCGCCAGTCCGTCTTCTTCGCGCAGCTCGGGATCTCGCCTCGACAGAACCCGGTGAGCGCGGCGCTCGTGGCCGACGCCACCGCCTTCACGGCCTCCTTCAGCGCATCGGACGGCTCCTTCGACCGGAAGTACATCCTCACGGAGATCAAGGCGCACTCGAGCGGGCTCTCGCTGATCGACGAGCAGCTCCTGCCCCGCGCGCAGAGCCCGGAGGTCAGGGCGGAGCTCGAGAGGTTCCGCGCCACGGTGGTGGCTGCGCACCTCGCGAGCGCCGAGCAGGTCCTCCGGTCCATGGGAAGGTGAGGCGCTCTCCGGCGCCCCCTGGACGCCGGTGACGTCGGCCTGCGCGCCGGTGACGTCGGCTCCCTCGTGCCACCAGCCCAAGCAGCCGACCGATCGCCTCGTGGACGCCCGGGTGCCACCTCATCCGCCCAGGGCCACGGCGTGGCTCAGGGCGCTGGCAAGCTCGGCAATCACGGCGACCCGAGGCGGCGAGTCGGCCGCCGTCGGCTCCCCGAGCCGGGGGTTCGCCAGTTGGACCCGGCGGCTGGACCCGGGTTGGGGCCATCACTACCGAGGGGGATCCGGCGTCACGCTCGCCGAAAACGCCGGCGGAACGCACCGACCGCGCCGGATCGCCACCGCAAATTTCTCCCTGGGCGACGGCGGCGCTCGCCGCGGGCCACGCTGGCGGGCGCGCGCGGCCGCCGATATTTACCGGAAGCGCACGCGCACACGTGCTACTGCCCGCCCCGCTGCGATGATCACGCTCGAAAAACTCACCAAGCGGTACGGTCCAAAAATTCTCTTCGAGAACGTCTCGATGCGCTTCGACCCCGGCAAGCGGTATGTGCTCGTCGGCGCGAACGGAGCGGGCAAATCGACGCTCCTCAAGATCATCTCCGGCGAGGAGGAGTCGGATCAGGGCACGGTCGAGATCCCGAAGCAGCTCCGGGTCGGGGTGCTCAAGCAGGACCATTTCGCCTACGAGTCCTGCCGCATCCTCGACACGGTCCTCATGGGCAACCGGGCGCTCTGGGACGCGATGCAGGAGCGCGATCGGCTGTACGAGGTCGAGATGACGGACGAGGTCGGCATGCGGCTGGCCGAGCTCGAGGGGACGATCGGCGAGGAGGACGGCTACACCGCCGAGGCGCGCGCCTCCGAGATCCTGGAGGGGCTCGGGATCGCGACCGCCCGGCACACGAGCACGGTGAGCACCCTCGCGGGCGGCTACAAGCTCCGCGTCCTCATCGCTCAGACGCTCTTCGCGGGCGCCGACGTCCTGCTCCTCGACGAGCCGACGAACCACCTCGACCTCGACTCGATCCGCTGGCTCGAGTCGTACCTCACCGAGACCTTCCGCGGCACGCTGCTCGTCGTGAGCCACGACCGGCACTTCATGAACGCGATCGCGACGCACGTCGCCGACGTCGATTACCAGACGGTCCAGCTCTACACGGGCGACTACGACGACTTCATCGAGCAGAAGACGACGGGCAAGCGCCAGTCCGAGGCCGACGCCGCGCAGAAGAAGAAGAAGATCGCCGAGCTCAAGGACTTCGTGGCCCGCTTCGGCGCGAGCGCGAGCCGGTCGAGCCAGGCGCAGTCGCGCGTGAAGGAGATCGAGAAGCTCGAGGCGGGCATCCAGGTGAAGCGCACGAGCGTCGTCCGGCCGTACATCAAGTTCGAGATCGAGAAGCCGTCCGGCCGCGACGTGCTGCGCGTCGAGGGGCTCGCGAAGAGCTTCGGCGATCTGCGCGTCCTCGAGAAGCTCGACATGAACCTGAACCGCGGCGACAAGCTCGCCGTCATCGGGCCGAGCGGCATCGGCAAGTCGACGCTCCTCAAGCTCCTCGTCGGCGAGCTCACGCCCGACGCCGGCACGGTCACGTGGGGCCACGACACGAGCGTCGGCTACTTCGCCCAGGACCACCACGAGGCGATCGAGCCGGGGTTCACGGCCTACGAGTGGCTGTACCGCTTCGACCCGAGCGCGACGAAGGAGCACGTCCGCTCGGTGCTCGGAAAGCTGCTCTTCAGCGGCGAGGCCGGGCTCAAGAAGACGGAGAACCTGTCCGGCGGCGAGGCGGCGCGCCTGTTCCTCGCGAAGCTCATCCTGGTGAAGAACAACGTCGTGGTGCTCGACGAGCCGACGAACCACCTCGACGTCGAGAGCATCGACGCGCTGCTCCAGGCGCTGGTCGAGTACAAGGGCACGGTCATCGTCACGAGCCACGACCGGCATTTCGTGGGCAAGCTCGGCACCCGCGTGCTCGAGCTGTCGTCCCGGGGGCCGCAGCTCTTCAACGGGACGTACGACGAGTTCCTGGAGGGTCCGGGCAACCCGAGCGCCTACCAGGGCGCCAAGGCGTCGTAGCCAGGGCGCCGTCGCGCCGCGCCCGACGGGGGCGCGGCGCCTCGGGGCGCCTGGCCGCCGGCCTGCGTCCCGCCGGCGCGCTGGTAAGGTTGGGCATGTTCTCCGCCAGGCCTCCCGGGCTCACCGCCGACGAGCGCGCCCGCTTCGCTCGCGACGGCTTCCTGGTCATCGAGGGCTTCGTGCTCCCGGCGCAGTGCGACGCCCTCAGGGCGCGCGCGGCCGAGCTCGTCGAGGGCTTCGATCCCGCGGAGATCTCCATCTTCTCGACCCGGGATCAGGCGCGCTCCACCGACGCGTACTTCCTCGGCTCCGGCGACCGGATCCGGTTCTTCTTCGAGGAGGAGGCGTTCCTGCCCGACGGCTCGCTGCGGCAGGCGAAGGCCTGCTCGATCAACAAGATCGGCCACGCGCTCCACGATCTCGATCCGGTCTTCGCGCGCTTCTCGCGGGCGCCGGCCCTCGCGTCGGTGGTGTCGCATCTCGGGCTCGCGCGCCCGCTCCTCCTGCAATCGATGTACATCTTCAAGAACCCGTTCATCGGCGGCGACGTGGCCTGCCACCAGGACGCGACGTTCCTCTACACGGACCCGCTCAGCGTGATCGGGCTCTGGTTCGCGCTGGAGGACGCGACCGTGCACAACGGCTGCATGTGGGCCCTGCCCGGCGGTCACCGGGGCCCGCTGCGCAAGCGCTTCGTGCGCGACGGCGATGCCGCGAGGATGCTCGCGCTGGACGACACCCCGTTCCCGGCGGTCGCCCCGCGCGCTCCCTATGTGCCGATCGAGGCGCCCAGGGGCACGATGGTCCTGCTTCACGGGCTCTTGCCGCACTGGAGCGGCGCCAACCGGTCCGAGCGCTCGCGCCACGCCTACGCGCTCCACGTGGTGGACGGCGCGTGCCGCTACCCCGAGGACAACTGGCTGCGCCGCGCGCCCGACCGGCCGGCGCGCGGCTTCGAGGCGTAGCGCCGCGGGCGCGGCGAGCGGGTCGGCTCAGCGCGCCCTGTAGTAGGCCCGGTAATGAGCGACGAGCTGCTGCCAGCGCGCCTCGAGGGCGGGGTCGCTGCGCATCCGGAGCTGCCACGCGGCGTCGGTGGCCTGCCACGCGGCCGCGTCGCGGAGGCCGTAGCGTGGGTAGAGGGCCGCGGCGCCCCGCGGGCGCAGCGAGAGCTCCGCGCACAGCGCGGCGTAGTGCTCCAGCGAGAGGGCGGGCGCGGCGCGGGCCGCGATGGGCTCGGTCGGCGCTGTCGCCGGTGCGGGGCGCTTCTCCGGGACCGGGGTGAAGGGCAGGGAGGCGACGAGCGCGGGCATGTCGGGGAGCGGGGCCGTGCCGACCGCGATGGGCTCGGCCGGCGGTGTCGCTGGTGCGGGGCGCTCCTCCGGGGCCGGGGTGAAGGGCAAGGAGGCGACGAGCGCGGGCATGTCATGGAGCGGCGCGGTGCCGGTGAGCCCGGGCGGCGCCGGGCGCCGCGGCGCTGGGCCGGCCGCCGACGGTGCGGCCGGCGCCGGACCACGCGGCGCGCCTGGCAGGAAGGGCAGGGCGGCGACGAGCGCAGGCATGTCGGGGAGCGGGGCCGTGCCGGAGGGCGCGGGCGGCGCCGCGCGCCGCGGCGCCGGTGCGGCCTTCGGCGGGGCCGGCGCTGGACCGGGCGGTGGGCGCACCGGCGTCGCGCTCGCGGGCCGCGAGGCTGCGAGGATCGCCCGCTGGTGCTCGAGGAAGGCCTGCGTGTAGCGGTTGGTCAGCTCGAAGCTGCCGTGCTCGAGCTCCGCCCCCATCCGCTCGAGCCAAGCGCGCTGCGCGGCCGTCCACTCGTCCGCCGTGAGCCCGGCGCGCGCGAGCACCTCGTCGCGGAGCGTTCCGGCCTCCATCTGCGCGCGCATCTCCGCGTAGCGCTCCAGCGAAAGCGCCGTACCCATCGCGTGCATCCTAGCCCGAAGCGTCGCTCCTCTGCTGCGCCGCCTCGAGGCGTTGCGCCGCGCCGCGGGGAAGCGATACGTTCGCGTCGTTTGTCGCCGCGATCTCGCGACCGAGTCACCCGCCCGGAGGGCACGCTGAGCCATGTCGACCGCACCGGCGCCTGATGCCTCTGCTCCCCCCGGGATGTGCCCTGGGGTCGCCGTGCTGGGAGGCGGCGGTGGATCCGGCGACGGCGGCGGCGGCGGCAGCGGCGGCGATGGCCGCAGCGGCGGTGGGGGGAGCGGGAGCGGCAAGGGCGGGGACGGCGATCAGAAGAGCGCCCCCTCCGGGGCGGGGAGGCAGAGGTCCGAAGGGGAGCCGGTCGATGTCGTCACCGGGCGGGTTTACACCGTGCCGCGGACCGATCTGGCGCTGCCCGGCCCGCTCCCGTTCTCATTCGTCCGCCGATACTCCTCGGCCATGGCCGAGCGCGACGTCGGCCTCGGCCACGGCTGGGCGCACAGCCTCGGCTGGCGTGTCACCGTCGCCCGGCGCGCGATCCGGGTGTGGACCGACGAGGGCATCTCGGTCGACTTTCCGGCGCTGGCCGAGGGCAGCGAGGCGATCGGGCCCTGGGGCTGGCTGCTGCGGCGCGAGCGCGGCGGCTACCGCCTCGACAAGGGCGACGGCCTGCTCCACGCCTTTGCGCTGCCGCTCGCCGGCGAGCGGGAGTGGCTGCTCACGGCGATCGAGGATCGCTCCGGGAACCGGATCGCGATTTCCTACGACGGATCGCGGATCGCGGAGGTGCGGGACAGCGCCGGCCGGCGCGTCCGCTTCGCGCCGGGCCCCGAGGGGCGGATCGCCTCCATCAGCGTCTACAACGCCGCCTCCCAGGGGCGCTGGGTCCGCTTCGCGCGCTACGAGCACGACGACCTCGGCCGCCTCGTCGCCGCGGCCGATGCCGAGGGCTTCACCTCGCGTTATGCGTACGACGAGCGCAACCTGCTCACGGAGCACACCGATCGCGCCGGGCTCACGTTCCACTACCGCTACGACGCCGAGCGGCGCTGCGTCGAGACCTGGGGCGATCGCGACGGCCGGCCGGATCCCGGCCTCGCCGACGGGCTGCCGCCGCTGCTCGCCGACGGCACGACGCGCGCGAGGGGCATCTATCATTGCCGCTTCGCCTACCTGCCGGACGGCTACCGCGAGGTCGCCAATTCCCGGCAGGTGAAGCGCTTCTTCGGCAACCGGCACGGCCTGCTCGACCTCGAGGTGGACGGCGGGCACGCCGTGTCGGCGACTTACGACGACGCCGGGCACCTGCTCTCGGAGACGGATCAGCTCCAGGCCACCACGCGCTACGAGCGCGACGCGCGGGGCCGGCTGCTCTCGCAGACCGATCCGCTCGGCCGCGCCGTGCGCTACGAGCGCGACGCGCGGGGCGACGTCGTGCGCGTGATCGATCCCGCGGGGCTCGCGACGGCGATCGAGCGCGACGCCTCCGGCCTGCCGGTGCGGACGACGGATCCGACCGGCGCGGTGCGGCGCTTCGCGTACGACGCGCGCGGCCAGATGATCGAGGCCGAGGACGCGACCGGCCGCGCCGTGCGCATCGGGTACGACGCCCACGGCAACGTGGTCTCGCTCCTCGATCGGCGCGGCGGAAGGTGGCAGTGGACCTACGATTTCTTCGGCCGGACGCTGTCCATGACCGATCCGACGGGCGCGGTGAGCCGCTTCGAGTATTCGCCGCGCGGGGATCTCGTGGCGACCACGGATCCGGCGGGCGCCACGGCGCGGTATGCCCACGACGGGGAGGGCCGGCTCGTCTCGGTCGCCGACCGCGCGGGGCGCACGTCGCGCATTGCGTGGTGCGGGTACCACTGGCTTCACGAGGTGACGGACGCGACCGGCCGGACCGCGCGAATGCGCTACGGGCGCGAGGGGGAGGTGCTGGAGGTCGAGAACGCGCGCGGCGAGCGGCACGTGTTCGAGTACGACGCCGCCCTGCGCCGCGTGAAGGAGCGCACCTTCGACGGGCGCGTGCTGCGCTACCGCCACGATCCGGCCGGGCAGCAGACGCGGGTCGAGCCGGGGATCGGCGCGCCGATCAGCTTCGTCTACGATCTCGCCGGGCAGCTCGTGGCCCGCGAGGTCGAGGGCAAGCGCGAGGTATATGTGTACGACGTGCGCGGCTTCCTCGAGTCGGTGGCGGGGCCGGACGGCACGGTCGCCTTCGAGCGCGACGCCATGGGGCGCATCGTGCGCGAGACGCAGCAGGGCCCGGGCGGGCCCGCGTTCACGGTCGAGGTGGGGCACGACGCCGAGGGGCGCGCGATCGGGCGAAGGACGTCGCTCGGCCACACGCTGTCGTGGGAGCCGGCGCCGGACGGCCGCGCCGCCCGGGTGACGCTCGACGGTCGGCAGGTGGTGCGCCGGCACTTCGATCCGGTCGGCCGGGAGATCGCGCGCGTGCTGCCGGGCGGCGGGGAGGTGCACAGCGCCTTCGACGCCGTCGGTCGCCTCTCGCGCCGCGTCGTGCGCCGCGCCGCGGCGGACCCGGCGATCGGCGCCGGCGATCCCGGCTGGGTGGGCCCGCGCCCGGCGGGGACGGTCGTGGACGCGCGTTACAGCCATGATCCGACGGGGCGCCTCGAGGCCGTCGAGGATCTCACCCGCGGTCGCACCGCGTACCGCCGCGATCCGGCCGGGCGGCTGCTGGAGGTCGTCGCTGAGGCGGGCCTGTCCGAGGTCTTCGCCTTCGATCCGACCGGGAATCTGGTCGATGCGGGCCCGCTGGCGCCGGCGCGCGAGCACGGGCCCGGCGACCGGCTGATCCGGCGCGGCGACGTGGCGTACCGCTACGACGCGCTGGGCCGGCTCGTGGAGAAGCGCGAGGGGGGAGGGCGGATCACGCGCTACGCGTGGGACGGGCGCGGGCTCCTGCGCCGGGTGGAGACGCCGGAGGGGCGCCGGGTGGAGTTCTCGTACGACGCCTTTGCGCGGCGGATCGAGAAGCGCGTCTCGACGCTGGACGGCGCGGGGGCGCGGTTCGTGTCGCGCACGCGGTTCTACTGGGATCGGCACGTGCCGGTGCACGAGGTGCGCACGCGCGAGGGCGATACGGTCATCGAGGAGCGGACGTACGTGTTCGACGGCGGGAGCGCGGTCCCGCTCGCCCACTGCGAGACCCGCCGGGTGAGCGGCGACGTGGCGTCGCGCTGGTACCACTACGTGAACGACCCCCTGGGGACGCCGGAGCGGCTGCTGGACGAGCGCGGCGACGTCGCCGGGGAGCTGCGGCTGTCGGCGTGGGGCAAGCGGATCGAGGGGGGCGGGGAGGGGGGAGTCACGACGCCGATCCGCTTCCTCGGGCAGTACGCGGACGAGGAGACGGGGCTCGTCTACAACCGGCACCGGTACTACGACCCGGAGGCGGGGAGGTTCATCAGCCCGGATCCGATCGGGCTGGAAGGGGGAGACAATCTTTATGCGAGGGGCGTGGATCCGACGGCGGAGGCCGATGTTTACGGTAAACGCATCATCCAGCCCGAGCCGATCAGCGATGCCGAGAGGAAGGCAATGCGCGACGCGGCCCGGGCGAGGTTCGAGGCGGATCCAGTGCTCAAGGCGCGGCAGGCGGCGATCAACCAGCCGAAGAACGCGATGCAATGCGCGAACGTTGCCTTCGACGCAAGTCGCATCGGCGGAGGTTTTCCTGTGAATATCCTAGGACCGGACCGGGACGACGGGAGTAACGAGCATCTCGCATCGTGGGACGACAGCACGGGTAAGCCCAAGAAGTGGACCGATCACTGGGTGAACAAGGATCCTGACGGGAGAATCGTCGACTACGATCAAGGGATGGTATTCGATAGCTACGAGCAGCATGCGACGGCGATGTTTGAGAATCGAGCTGTTGGCTACTTTGTCGAAATCGATCCTAGGATGAGCTAGTGATTCCCTGTCTGCCGCTCTCGCACTTGGACGTGCTCTACTACAAGGCCACGATGAGCGCCCCCGACGCGCATCTCCGGCTCCTTTGCTCACTGGGGCGTGATGGTGTAGTGGCCGACGGCTCAGTGCCGTACGAGGGCCGCGTGCTCTGGCCGCACGGCGACGTCGTGTACTCCCTCCACCTGTTCTTCGTCTGGATGCGCGGTACCTGGCCGGCCCCAACCATCGCGGAATGGGCGGCCCAGGAGGCCGCCGAGGGGCACGGCAGCACCTACTTCGCCCAGCAGCTCGCTGCGCTAAAACGTGCGAATGTCATCGTTTTCGTGACCGACAATCAGACGTACCGTTTCAAACGGAATCGGCTGTTTCTCCTGAGGCTCCGCGCGGATCTCGTCTCGGCAGGGCGGGACCCCGATACCGTTCCGGTGTTGTTTCTGATCGACTGTTATCTTCGAGAAGACATCGAGAAGGCGCCGACGCCCGACATCATTCAGGTGCTCACCTGGTCTCGATGCGATCACGTGCAGGTCTTCCCCGAGGAGAAACGCGGTGACAAGGAAGCGCTCGACCGCGCCATCGCGCTGTACGAAGAGATGAGGGCCGAACATGAAGCCAAGTAACCTCCTCTGCCGGCAGCTCGCCGCCCGCGCGGCCGCCGACGGCGGCGGCGCGCCGCTCGCCGTCGTGGCCTGCGGACCCGACGGCGCGCCGGAGCCGCTTCGCACCTGGGACGACGCCACGGGCGAACCGGTGCTCTGGGGCGTCCACTGCGTCAACGAGGAGCCCGGCGGCCGCATCGTCGACTACGCCCAGGGCCTCGTCTTCGACGACCGGCGGCAGCTCGTCGCCGCGCTGTTCGAGAACGCGCGCGTGCTCGTCGAACAGGAGGATCTGGACTGGTGACCACCCCCGCCCAGCCGCTCCCGCTCCACGTCGCCTACTACACAGGCCCGACCGGGAGCCCCTACCGGCTCCTCCGGCACCTCGCCGCCCTCGCCCGCTCGGCCTCGATCGAGGCCGGCCCAACCCCGGCGCGGGCCGACCTGCTCTGGCCGCGCGGCGCCGCCGTGCTCCCCCTGCGCCTCTCGCTGATCGTGACGCGCGGGGTCGCCTGGCACGAGCCCATCGAGGGCCTCGCAGCCGAGAGCGACGAGGTGCGCGGCGAGCTCGACGCCCTGAGGCGCGCGCAGGTCGTCGTGCTGCCGATCGACGGCCGGGCGCGCCGGCTCGCCCTCGGCGTGCACCGCGCGGCCGCGCTGCGCGCAGACCTGATCGCGGCGGGACGACAGCCCGAGCAGGTGCCGGTGCTCTTCCAGGTGCACCGCTACGCAGACCCGAACGAGCCGGCGGCGGCGCTCCCGGACATCGCGCGCGCGCTGGCGTGGCCTCGGTGGGATCACGTGGAGGCGTTCCCTCGGGAGAAGCGCGGGGCGAGGGAGGCGCTCGATCGCGCCATCGCCCTGCACGAGGAGAGCCGCGGCGCCTCGGCCCGCGGCGACGCTCGCTGATCGCTCCGTCGATGGAGCTCGCCGTGCTCCGTGGTGGATCGGCACACCCGCATCGCATACGCTCTGCGGCTCGCTCATGGTGCTCGATCTGGAGACGTACGCGCGGGTGATGGCTCGGCTCGCCGAGTCCGGCGGCGCGCGGGCCGAGGTGCTCGCGCGACACGGGGTCGACGAGGCGCGGTGGGACGCTGCCGACGCACACTGGCAGGCGCGCCTCTCCGGCGCTCTGGCCGACGAGGACGTGCCGGTCCCGGCGCTGCTCGCCGCGTATTGCGAGGCCTACCAGGCGGCGTCGCGCGCGGCCGCGCCGCCGGTCTCGCTCGAGCAGTTCGCCCGGGTGACATCGCTGCTGCAGTCGACCGGCGACGTGCAGGCCGCGCTCGCCCAGGTGGGCGTGACCCTGGCCGACTACGTGCGCGGGAGCGAGCACTGGAGCCGTCGGATGGCCGAGGACTCCGGCATGGAAAGGCGGTTCCACGCGGCGCTCCGCGGCGAGACCGGAGGCTCCCCGGAATGAGGGCGTCGACCTCGGCGCCGCTCGCCGCACGGTCGACATGGAGAACCATGGTCGCTCATCGAGGTCGCCGCGGTCGAGCGCTGCCGCCACGTGGAGTATCGGAGGCATGATGGGAGCTCACGACAAGGGCGCCGACGCCGCCGGCAGCGCGACCGTCGAGCTGGAGGAGGCTGCGCCGGCGTCGCGCCTCTCCATCGACGATCTGCTGCCGGATCCCACCTCTCCGGCGCCGCGCCGGGCGGGCGTCGCGCCAGGCGTCGCGCCGGCGGCCGGCACGCGCACCGCGCGCGTGCTCGCCGTGACCGGCCGCAGCGCGACGATCGTGCTCCGCGGCGCGCCCGCGGCGGTCGAGGCAGAGCTCGCGCCCGAGGTGGATCCCGAGGTGATCGCCGACGCCCTGGACAACGGCGATTCGGTGCTGGTCGAGTGCTGCGAGGGCGAAGCGCCGCTCGTCGTCGCGGCGCTCGCGACGCGCAAGCCCCGCGAGCTCCGGCTGCAGGCGACCACGGTCCACATCGAGGCCGAGGACGAGGTGCTCCTGCGCTCGGGACACGGCGCGATCCGCATCCGCCAGGACGGGGACATCGAGGTGATCGGCAGCCGCATCAGCGCCGCCTCCCGCGGGCTGTTCCGCCTCGTCGGGCGGATCTTGAGGCTGAATTGAGCCCGCGCCCGCGCCGGTGCGCCCCGCGCCCCGAGGAGATCCCGCTGGCCCCGCGCGAGGAGCGTCGCCAGGGGCGGAGAGCACGGGCGCTCCTGAGGTTTCCCGATCGTGGAGGGCTCGTTTGATGGAGGGCACGCTCGGCCACCTCCTCCTCGCGGGCGACGGTCTGCCCGGCGATGTGCGGGTTCAATCCTACGAAGCGCACGAGGCGATCTCGCTTCCGTACGCGGTCCGCGTCGAGATCTCGACCTGCGACCCGTCCTTTCGCGTCGATGCGTGCCTCCAGCGCCGGATGCTGCTCGAGGTCGATGACGGCCACGGGAGCGTCCGCCATTACGACGGCCTGCCCGACCGCGTCGGCTTCCTCGCGTACCGGGCCGGCGAATACGTCTTCGAGCTCCGGCTCCGGCCCGCCGTCGCCGCCCTCGAGCACCGCGAGGGCTCACGCATCTTCCAGGACAGGAGCCCGGTGGATGTCGTCAAGGCCGTCCTGGCCGACGCCGGTGTCGACCGCGGCGTGGAATGGCGGCTCCGCCACAGCTACGCGCCCCGCGAGCTCCTGTGCCAGTACCGCGAAACAGAGCTGGATTTCGTCCACCGGCTCCTCGAGGAAGAGGGGATATTCTACTTCTTCCTCCACGGCCCTGACGGGCACAGGCTCGTGCTCGCCGACGACCCGGCGGCGTTCGCGCCGCTGGACGGGACCCCCGAGGTGCGGCTCTCCGTCCGGCAGGGCGCTGGCGCGCACGCCCGTCCGGTGCTCGATCTGCGCCGGAGAAAGGCCTTGAGGCCCACGGAGCTCGCGCTGCGCGACCACGACTTCGAGCAGCCCGAGGTCTTCCCCACGGCCTCGGCAGCGGCGCCCGGCAACCGGGCGATTCGCCACTTCGAATACCCAGGCGGCTTCACCGCGGCCGCCGAGGGCGCACGGAGAGCCGCGCGGCGGCTGAGCTCCCTCCGCGGTGACGTCGACCTCTGCCGCGGCAAGACCGGCGCGGCGGGGCTCCTGTGCGGCACGCCGGTGGCGATCGAGGGGGCGGCCGAGCCGTTCCTCGAGGGAGAGTTCGTGGTCGTCGAGCTCCGGTCGCGAGGCCGGGCGGGCGCAGCAGCGTGCGAGAACGAGTTCTCCGCCATCCCGAAGGGCGCGCCGTTCGCCCCGCCCCGCCGCACGAAGAAGCCGAGGGCTCGGGGCGTCCAGACGGCCATCGTGACCGGGCCATCGAACGAGCCTCAGGCCGTCCACGTCGACCGGTACGGCCGTATCAAGGTGCGATTCCTGTGGGATCGCTCGGGCAAGCAGGACGACACCTCGAGCGCCTGGCTGCGCGTATCGCAGCTCGCGCTCGGCGGCTCGATGATCCTTCCCCGCGTCGGCTGGGAGGTCTCGGTCGGCTTCCTCGACGGCGACCCGGACCGCCCCCTCGTGCTCGGGCGCGCGTTCAACGCCGAGGACACCCCTCCTTACGCCCTGCCCGGCGCGGCGGCCAGGAGCGCGCTGAGGAGCATGTCCACGCCCGGCGGCGCCGGGCACAACGAGATCACGATGAGCGACACGGCGGGCGGTCAGGGGTTCTCCATCTCCGCCCAGAGGGACCTCCACATCGCCACCGGCCACGACAAGGACGAGACCGTGGGGGTCGACGAGGAGCACAGCGTCGGGGGCAACTACGCGGTCTCCGTCGGCGCGAGCGAGTCGGTCGCGGTGGGCGCGAACCAGTCGATCGAAGTGGGCAACGCGCTCCAGAACAAGGTGGCCGGCGCGCAGACGATCTCCGTGGGCGGCGACGACCGGATCCACGCGAGCGCCGATCTCGTGGAGAAGGTCGGCGGGGCGCGCGACTATGCCGTGGGCGGGGACCAGATCTCCATCTCGTGCGGCGTCCGCCAGCAGATCACGGGCGCCTTCACGCGCGACGTCGGCTCGGTCCAGACCAGCCTCTCGCTCGCCTCGATCGATGACGACATGCTCTCGACCTACGATGAGACGGCCGGGGCGCTCATCGCGCAGCTCGTCGCCGGCGCGAGCGTCGAGAGCGTCGCCGCGAGCAAGGACCAGACGTCGTCCGCGGGCGAGGTTCACAGCGTGGGCGCGCTCTCGACGCAGGCGGGCGAGGTGAAGCAGCTCATCGGCGGGCTGCACCTGCGCAACGTGGGCGGCGATTGCGTCGTCGAGGCGCCGCAGATCGTCCTCGCGGGCGGCGTGGCGAGGCTCGTCGGCGGCGGGAGCGCCATCAAGCTCGACGGAGGCCCGATGACGCTGGAGGGCCCGAAGATCGCGATCGACGCGGCGCTCATCGTCCGGCAGGCGGCGAGCCTCAAGATCGGGTGAACGAGGCCAGGCGTGGCAGACCTCATCGAGATCGGACACGAGCTCACGATAGACGGCGCTCCGTTTCCCCTCCTCTGGCTCGAGGCGCGCGAGGCGATCGACGACATCGGCTCGCTCCGGTGCGAGATCGCGGGCGGCGCCGGCGGGCCGGACCCGGCGACCCTCGTCGGCAAGCCGCTCGTGCTCACGCTGTCGCGCGGCGGCCGCGAGGAGCGCAGGCTGGCCGGCGTCGTCGTCGAGGCCGAGCGCGGGACCACGCGGGGCACGGACGAGCCCGGGACGCGGCTCGTCGCGCGCCCCCGGCTGTTCCGCCTCACCCAGCGCGCCGATTGCCGCGTCTTCCAGCACATGTCGGCTCCCGACATCGTGAAGGAGGTCCTCGCGGGCGCGGGCATCCCCGCCTCCGCGCAGCGCTGGCGGCTCGTGGACAGCTACCCGACGCGCGAGATGGCGGCGCAGTACCGCGAGACGGATCACGATTTCGTCCGGCGACTCCTTGCGGAGGAGGGGATCGCCTTCTTCGTCGATTCGAGCACGGGCGCCGACACGGTCGTCTTCTTCGACCGCGAGCCTGAGGACATCGAGGGACGAAAAGAGCTGGCTTTCCGCCCGGCGGACGGGCTCGACACGGCGCATGACGCGATAACCACCCTCTCTTACGAGAGGACGACCGCGCCGGGGCGCGTGCACCTGCGGGATCACGATTTCGAGCGACCCCGGGTGAAGCTCGACGCCACGGCCGAGGGGGACGACGCGCCGGAGAGAGCGCTGGAGGTGTACGCGCACCCCGGCCGGTTCACCGAGCCCGCCGTGGGCGATCGCCGCGCCAGGGTGCTCCTGGAGTCGCTCCGTGCCCGGCGCGAGCTCGCGAGCGGCACGACGAACACCCTCCGGGTGCGCCCCGGGCGCAGGCTCTCGCTGGTGGACCATCCGTACGAGCCGCTCAACCAGGAGTACCTGGTCGTGGAGGTCGACATCGCGCTGGAGGCGCGCGCGACGGCCCAGCCGCGCGGGGACGCGATGGGGCGCGGCGCGCGCGTCGCCTTCCGCGCGATCCCGGCGTCGACGACCCCCTATCGGCCCCCGCGAGCCCCGCCGGCGACGGCGGTGGCAGGCGCGCAGTCGGCCGTCACGACGGGGCCGCCGGGCAGCGAGATCCACCCGGATCGGCATGGCCGCGTGAAGGTCCTGTTTCCCTGGGACCGCCGGGGCAAGGCCGACGACTCCTCGAGCCCGTGGATCCGCACGAGCCAGCTCCCGCTCGGCGGCGGCATGCTGACGCCGCGCGTGGGCTGGGAGGTGTGCGTCGGCTTCGTCGACGGCGACGTGGATCGGCCGTTCGTGGGGGGGCGGCTGTACAACGCGGCGTCTCCGCCGCCGTATCCGCTGCCGGCGCACAAGACCCGGATGGCCCTTCAGACCGCCACGACCCCCGGCGGCGGTTCGGTGAACGAGATCCGCATGGACGACCGGGCGGGCGCCGAAGAGATGCTCATGAGCGCGTCCCGGGACGGCTCGGTGCGCGCAGGGAACAACGCGACCGAGAGCATAGGAAATAACGAGTCGCGTTCCATCGGGGCCGATCACACGCTGGCGGTGGCCGACAGCTTGTCCGCCACGGTCGGAGCGAACCAGGACCTTGCGATCGGCCGCGACCAGAGCGTGCGCGTCTCGACGTTCATGGTGGATGACGTCGGCAGCCATTCGCTCACCGTCGGGGGCAACCGCGATCTCGCGGCGGGCGGAGATCACAAGCGCACGGTCACCGGGAGCTCGACGCTGACCATCGGCGGCATGCAGGTCGAGGTCGCGGCCGGCTCGGTGGACGAGGCGACCATGGCCACGATGAACGATACGGTCGGCGCGGCGCTGATCGAGGTGACCGCCTCGGATCGGACCGTGACGGTGAAGGGGAGTCGGACCGAGACCGCGGGGGCGGCCAAGGTGATCCTCGCCGGCGGCGGCCGCTCGGTCGAGGTCGGCACCAGCTTGAGCCAGAAGGCCGCGGGCGCGATCCTCAACCAGGTCGCCGGGGACCGCCACGACGTGAGCGAGACGGATTTCCTCGAGATCGCCGGGGGCGCGCAGATCGTCAAGGCGACGAACGTCGTGTTCGAGGCCCAGACCCTGCTCAGCGTCGTCATGGGGGCCTCGACGATCACGCTGACCCCTGCGTCGGTGTCGATCGCCGGCACCGCGATCACGTTCGACGGCGACTGCGGCGAGCTGGGCGTCATCAAGGAGAACTGAGCCGTGACACCCCGGACGCTGAGCACCTTCTTTCGAGCCCACGCCATCGCGTCGCGGGACGTCCTCGGGTTCCGGGTCGAGCACCGGCTCGGGCTCGTCACCAGGGCGGAGGTCGAGCTGCGCTCCGGGGCCTACGTCGATCCGGACGAGCTGCTCGGCAGCCCTGCCACCCTTGCATTCGGCCGGGAGGGCCCGGAGCACGAGGTCCACGGCGTGGTGACGGACGTCGAGATCACCGCCACGCCGGCGGACCACGACCTCCAGGGCGCCTTGTACCGGATCCACGTCGCCTCGTGGATGGGGCTGCTCGAGCGCGAGGTCGACTGCCGCATCTTCCAGGACAAGGACGTGAAGGAGATCGTCTCCGAGGTGCTGCGGCGCGCTGGTATCGACGACCAGCGCCAGTCATGGCGGCTCGTGAGCAGCTATCCGAAGCGCGTCCATTGCGTGCAGTACAACGAGAGCTCGCTGGCCTTCGTCTCGCGGCTCCTCGAGGAGGAAGGCATCTACTTTCACGCCGAGTCCGGCGACGCCGGCGAGGTCGTCGTCTTCGAGGACGACAGCACGTCGAGCGATCCGATCGACGGAGACAAGGAGGTGCCCTATCGGCTCGGCGCCGGGCTCACCGGCGCCGAGGACGCGATCGGCGTCCTCACGCGGCGGTGCCGTACGGCGACGGGCAAGGTGGTCTTGCGCGATGTCGACTTCGAGGCGCCGACGTTGGACCAGACCGTGACCGCGGCGGCGGATACGGACGCGGACCTCGAAGTGTACGACCATCCGGGGCTGTACACGGATCGGCGCGAGGGGGAGCGGCTCGCCCGGGTCCGGCTGGAAGCCCTGCAGGCCGAGCGGGCGCTCCTCGAGCTGGAGTCCGGATGCCCGCGGCTCATGGCGGGCCGGTGGCTCAAGCTCGTCGATGCCCCCGACGCTCTGGACGGCGATCACTTCATCACCGCTGCCGTCCACGAGCTGCGCGACGGGGTGTACCTTGCCCGCGCCACGACCGTTCCGAGGAGCGTCCGCTACCGCAGCCCGCGGCGGACGCCCGCGCCGATCATCGAAGGTCCGCAGACGGCGGTCGTCGTCGCGCCGCCCGGCGCGCCCACCGAGGACATCCATACGGATGCGCACGGCCGGTGCAAGGTCAAGTTCCACTGGGATCGCCACGGCGAGGGCGATGACACGGCTTCGTGCTGGATCCGCGTGGCGCAGCCGCAAGCGAGCGGGGCGATCCTCCTGCCGCGGGTGGGATGGGAGGTGATCGTCGAGTTCCTGGAGGGCAACCCCGACAGGCCCATTGTGACGGGGCGCGTCTTCAACGGGCGATTCATGCCGCCTTACGCGTTGCCCGAGGGCAAGTCGCGCACCGCGCTCCGGACGAGCTCGTCGCCTGGCGGGTCGGGCGCGAACGAGATCCGTCTGGAGGACAGGGCCGGGAGCGAGGAGATCAGCATCCGGTCCCAGAGGAACACGACGCTTGCGACGGCGAACGACAAGACGCGCTCCACGGGCGCCCATGAGTCGAAGAGCGTCAAGGTCGACGCGCGGCTCACGGTGGGCGCGGACCAGAAGATCCAGGTGACGAACGGTTACCTGAGCACGGTCGACGGCGCGCAGACCGCGACCGTGGGCGGCAATCGCACGGTGCAGGTGAGCGCCGCCTTCGGGCTCACGGCCAGGGGGGCGAGCGCGGCGACGGTGGGCGGCACGCACAAGGAGATGGACGGCAATCCGGCCAGCGCCCTGCTGTCCCTCGCCGGGAAGGCGCCGACCGAGGCGGCGACAGCGGAGGCGCGCCGCGCGCTCATGGCGCTCGATCGGGCCGTCGTGGCGAAGGTCGACCAGGTGATGGCGCCCGTCCATGCGCTGGAAAGCCAGCTCGGGGATCTGGGAGCTGCCATGGACGCCCTGGGGGCCGGGAACCTGGGCGCCACGGGGAAGGCGCTCGACGCGGCAGCGAGCCTGCCTTCGCCGGCGGCCTTCGGCGCGTCGCTCGGCGCGATCGCCGGCGGGCCAGCGCCCCCGGGCGGCGACGCTGGCTGGCTCGAAGCGCTGCTCGGGCGCGGACGGGAGGCCGGCTCGGGCCGCCCCGGCGATGCGTCGGGCGTTGCCACCGGCGCCTCGGGCGAAAGCGGAGCGGGGCCGGACGGCGGAGCGGCGAGCCCTTCGGCATCGGACAGCGCCACCGGGCCGGGGCACTCCGTCAACGTGTGCGCCTCGACGCACGAGGAGAAGGTCGGTGGCATGAGGGCGACGATCGCGGCGGCCGGCATCCACACGACGGTCGGGGGCGCGCGGACGCAGCGCGTCGGGGCGGCGCGGGTCGAGCTCGTGGCCGGCGCGCGGGTCGAGACGTGCCTCGGCGATAAGGCGGAGAAGGCGGCTGGCCTGGCCGTCGTGAGCGGCGCGCCGGAGTCGGAGAGGGTCGGCGGCAGCCGGACGACGATGGTGGGCGGCGCCGTGATCGACAGGATCGGCGGATCGCACACCGTCGTGGCAGGCGGCAAGGGCATGTTCATCGGGGCGTTTCACGAGGTGGACGCCGCGGGGGCCATCCTGCTCAAGTGCGGCCCGAGCGAGGTGGTCATCGACGGCGGGGGCGTGACGATCAAAGCCGGGCTCGTCACGATCAGCGCGCCCAACGTCAGGCTGAAGCGCAACGTGTCCTTGATGTGAGGCGGTATGGATGCGCCGCGTGTGGACAACAGGACCGATTTCGCCGCCGCGCCGTTCCTGCTCATCGGCAAGGACGGCGAGCGCCTCGTCGTCGTGGTGAAGGCGACGTTCGTGCTGGCCGCCGGGCAGGGCGAGCTCGAGCTCCCGGACAGGGCGGAGCAGCGCCGCATCCGCAGCGCCGACGTGCCGTGGGGCGATCCGGAGAAGAGCAGTATCAAGTATCCAGCGGACCTGTGCATCGCGAAGCCGGGCACGGACGTCATCGTGGTGGCGGCGGCGCACGCGCCCGGCGGGAAGGCCGTCCCTTTCTTCGATGCCGGCGTGCGCCTCGGCGCGCTGGAGAGGGTCGTGCGGATCTTCGGGTTGCGCGTCTGGCAGGCGAACGGCGCCGGGCTCTCCGAGCCGCGCCCCACGACCGGGATCGAGGTGCGGTACGATTACGCGTGGGGCGGGTTGGATCGGAGCGATCCGTCGCGCCCCGTGGAGGAGCCGCGGAATCCGGTGGGGATGGGGATCGCGCGCGATCCGGCGGCGCTGACGCACAAGCCTGCTCCGTTCATCGAGGATCCGGCGGATCTCATCGCCTCGGCGAGCGCGCGCCCGGCGCCTGCGGGGCTCGGCGCGATCGGCCGGCACTGGGAGCCGCGGCGGCGTCATCTGGGGACCTACGACGCCGCCTGGCGCAGGCAGCGCGCGCCGCTCTTGCCCCTGGATCACGACGACCGCGCCAACCTGTGCGCCTCGCCAGGGCTCATCGCGGCTCCGTCGCTGCGCGGGGGAGAGGACGTGGCCCTGCTCAACCTCACGCCGGGAGGGGGGACGACGCGCTTCCGGCTCCCCAGCATCGTCGTCGAGATCGCGATGAGGGCGCGAGGGCGAGCGCCTGAGGTCCTCTTGCCCGAGGTCGATACGGTCCTTGTCGACGCGCTCGCGCCGGCGTGCGTCGTCGTCGAGCTCGTGTGGCGAGCGGCGTTCCAGCCCCCGCGGCGCATGAAGGGTGTCGAGATCGTCGTGACCGAGAGGGGGGTAGGGTGAGCGTGGTCGGGGTCGTCAGGGTCGGGGCACGGACGCCGATCGGGCTGAACGCCCGGCAGACGGGCTTCTTGCTGCGCGCGGGCTTCCCGGCGGTCTCCGAGGCGCCGCTCGCGAGCTCGGCGGGCGAGGCGATCTCGATGGGCTTCATCCCGGCGATCGATCCGCGCATCGTGGGGCCCGAGCGGCTCGTCCTGCTCGCGGCGCCGGCGTTCGAGGAGGCGGCCGCGCCGATCCGCGACGGGAGGACGGTGGTCCAGCTCGCGCTGGACGAGGGAGTTCCCGACGCGCCGGCGGCAACGCAGCTCCTCGCGGCTGCCGTCAAGCGCTCGATGCCATCGGCGACCGTGGGCATCGTCGCCGGAGGCGAAGCGGCCCTGGGACCGCTCCTGCTCGAGGCGTTGAGCGCCCTCTCGTCGAGGCTCGTCGACGCGGTGATCCTGGGCGGCGTGCACAGCGATTACGACCCGCGCGCGATTGCGGCCCTCGAGGAGAGCGGGCGGCTCTTCTCTCCTGACAACCTCGACGCGCGCATCCCGGGGGAAGCTGCGGTGTTCTTCGTGCTGATGCGCGACGCGGACGCGGAGCGCCAGGGCCTCCGAGCGCTCGCGCGCGTGCTCGGCGTCGGCGTCGGGCGGGAGCGCGCCCGGCCTGGCGACGACGCGCCGGCCTACGAGGCGCTCGGGCTGACCAGCGCGGCGCAGCAGGCGGCCGAGCCCCTGGCGCGGGCCGGGCGGACGGCGGGGTGGATGTTGACCGATCTCACGGGTGAGGTGCGGCGGCTCCGCGAGTGGCAGGCTGCGTTCGTGCGGATGCAGGACGTGCTCGGCCGCCCTTACGTCATCGATTCTCCAGCGCAGCGCATCGGCTACCTGGGGGCCGCGGCGGTGCCGCTCTTGGTCGCGATGGCGGCCACAGGGTGGGAACACGGGTATGCGCCGTCGCCTGTGGCGATCGCGACGGCGGGGAACGACGGCGGGGAGCGGGCTGCGGTGCTGCTCGCGAGCCCGGCGCGATGGGCCGAGAGGGAGGAGCAGGCATGAGCATCACGGCGTGCGGGATGGATTGCATCACGGCCGGGTCGGGGCACCAGATGGTCCCGCTGGCGGTCAGCGTGTGCACGACGCCGGCCGCGCCTGGCCCGGTTCCGGTGCCGTATCCGGTGTTCGCGAGCTCGGCCGACGGGATCGAGAACGCGCCGGTACGAACGAAGATGGGCGGCGCGAAGATCCTGACGGTGGGTGGGAGCTTCAAGGCGTGCCACGGCAACGAGCCAGGGACGCTGAAGGAGGTGGTCAGCCTCAACACCGGCGGGCCGTCGTTCATCGTGATGGGAGCGCCGATCGTGTTCGTGGAGCTGGGCATGGTGGGGATCACCGGCAGCCCCGGCTTCTTGAACAAGGGAGGGCTCTGATTCATGTCGACAGGCGCTGGGCGCCGCGGTCCCGCCGGGAGCGTCCGCACGCAAGGCATCGGGTGAGGCGGCCAGCCATGTCCGACGAGCTCTCCGCCTTCGACGCTGGCGCGCCCTGGGTTCAGCACCTGGAGCGCGCGCACGCGCTCCTCCACGCGGTCGCGCGCTCCATCGAAGCGCAGCGTGAGCCGAGCGCCCATCTCGCGCCCGCGGCGCGCAAGCTCGAGAGCGGCCTCGGCGCGCTGTACGACGCGTTCGATGGCCGCGCCGACCGCCTCACGGCCATCGGTCGCGCGCACGGCCACGCCTGGGCGGCCGCTGTGCTCGTGGCCCGCGCGGGTCTGCCTCGGGCGCTCGCTCCCCTCCGGGAGGCGTGCGCAGCGCTCGTCGCGGCCGAGGAGCGATTCCCCGGCGCGCCGCTCGCCGGGCCCAGCGCTGCCCTCCTTCGCGCGGGCGTCGATCGTCCGCCGCTGCACTTCGTCGAGCGGGCTTCGCTCGTCCCATCGTTCCGCGCGCCGAAGGTGCCCGAGCCTGAGCCTGAAGCGCGAGAGCTCGCGCCTTCGGAGCCGAGGACGTTCGAGGAGCTGGCCGCCATGGCCGAGGCGATGCGCCGCCTGGCGCGCGAGCGGACCGAGGCGCTCGTCCGTCCAGCGAGACCAGCGCCGAGGCTGGTGAGGCCGGCCTCGGCCGGGGGAGAGGCGCCGCCCGGATTTGCGTTCGCGCCGCCCGCCGCGATCTCCGACGGGGACTTCGTCCGTCGCTGGGCGCGCGTGTGCTTCGAGGACATCGGGATGCTGGGAGTCCAGCGGGCGCCGCTCCCGGGTGACGACTGGCGTTCATGTCAGGCGCTCGAGCTGCGCATGGTCGCTGCCATCGACGCGCTGGCCGCGCTCGGTCCGACGGCGATCGCGCACGTCGAGCCGATGGCGATGGATGCGCCGGCCGCCGACCCCATGCGCGTCTTTGCTGCTGCGATGATCGCCGGGTGCCTCGAGGGGCGCGACGTGCTCGCCTGCGCCGAGCGGGTGCTGTTCCGGTTCGGCCCCGGCAATCCGGTCGTCGCCGAGGCGTTCGTCTCGGCCATGAAGCTCGCCCAGAACCCGTTCTCGCCGAATTGCCTGCGGACCTTGTCCGCGTCCTCCGAGCGAGGGTGCCGGGCGATCGCCGTGGAGGTGCTGGCGCACCGCGGCTGGCTCACGCCCGCGGAGCTCGAGGAGCTGAGCGAGGAGCAAGACGCGCGCGTCTTGGCTCTGGGGCTGTCCGCGCTCGCCTCGGCGAGACATCCGCGCGGTCGACACGCGATGGAGCGGGCGCTCGCGCACGAGGATCTCGACGTCCAGGCGGCGGCGCTCGATGCCATGCTCCTCGCGGCGCACCGGGGTACGGCCGAGGCCGCGCGCAGGGCGGCGCAAGGGGCGCTCGGGGATCGGGCGCTCGTGCGCCTCTCGCTGGCCGCCCGCGAGGAAGACGCCTGGTGGCTGCTCGAGCGCATGCAGCGCTCGCCGACGCCCGCCGCCGTCGAGGCCGTGGGGTGGGCCGGGCTCGTCGAGGCGATCCCGAGCTTGCTGGATCTGCTGGAGTCGGCGGTAGAGGAGGTGGCGCGCGCCGCCGGCGCCGCGCTCGAGCGGCTGCTCGGCGCGAACCTCGTGAAGGAGGTGGAGGTCGACCCGGAGGCGCTGGAGGATGTGGTGGTGATCGATCCGGACCCGGCGCCGCTCCGGGGGCGTCGTCCGCTCGGAGAGCTGGTGAGCGATCCGCGCGACCGCCCGCCGGTCGGATCGAAAGAGACGCTGGAGGTGCCATCGACGGATCCCGCGCATTGGCGGGCATACTGGTCGGAGCACAGGGGGCGCTTTGACCCGAAACGGCGACTGCGGCGCGGGCAGATGTACTCGCCGTCGGTGTCGCTTCACGAGCTGTGGAGGCTCTCGCTGCCTGTCGAGGATCGGCGGCGGCTATGCAGGGAGCTTGCGGCGCAGACAGGGAGATGGACGCGCTTCGATCCGCACGATTTCGTCACGGAGCAGGAGCGGTGCCTCGGGGCGTGGCAGGCGATTCTCCAGGGGACGCGCGAGGCGCCGGGGGCCTGGGGACAGCAGCTGGGAGAATAGGCTACTGCTTGGCGGTGTCGCCGGAGCAGATGACGAACTGCGTGGCGCCGTCCTGAGCGTCACCGTCGCCGGTGAACCGGACCTGCCGGCGCTCCGTGGACGGGCACTTCGCGACGACCTCGTCTCTGCCCAGGCCGAGCCGCGGGTCGACGTAGCACCACCCGTGCACCTTCTCGCCTCCGACCTCGACGGGCGCCGGCGGCACCGTCTCCTGGCAGGCCTTGAGCTCGTCCGGATCGCTGAGCTGCTCGACCTCGCAGACGCAGTTCCAGCCGTTCGCCTTCGCGACCGGATCGTCGCGCACCATCTGCTCCGCCATGCTGTGCTCCGTGGGCACCTTCCGCCGCGCCGCGAGCCCGTCGCAGCTGCACTGCCCGTCGGCGACGGTCCGCGCCTCCAGGACCAGGCAGCTGACCTGGCCCTCGTCGTTCGGCTGGAGGGCGCGGGGCAGGCACTGCCCGGCCAGCTTCGTCTTCAGACGATCGACGATCGCGCCGATCGCCGGCCGATAGCCGAAGTCGAGCGCGCCCTCGGCCGGATTTGTGAGCTGCGCCGGGCACACCGATCCGACGATGCCCTGGTCCCCGAGGCTCCGGATGAGCTCCAGCTGCCGGAGTCCCGGATAGGCCTTCGCCTTCACCTGGAGGTTGCTGTCGGTGCCGTCGGGGTTGTCCTGGCACAGGGGGCTGTTGTAGTCCGTCTTGTCGGTCGCCTTGTCGCAGTCTCCGTTCATCACGGGGTTCCGCAGCGGAAACACACAGGCGAACTGGAGGTCGGTGGCGGGCGTCCACTCGTGGCCGTTGATGACGTTGGCGTCGTCCGGCGCGTCCACGCCGGCGATGGTCGTCCCGGTGATCGGGTTCACCCCGTCGCGGGGGGCCGGCGACTCGACCATGTGCGGATCCGCGGGGGGGCGGCGCGCCTTGGGATCTCCGAGGATGATGTCCCAGGTGCTCGAGAAGCCGGCGTTCGGGGCGGTCAGCTCCTCGGCGCTCTTGAAGCCGCCGACGGGGTTGCCGTCCTTGTCCTTGCCGCTCTTCAGATCGGGCTGGCCCGCGTCGTTCTGGCGCGCGATGTCCTGCCAGGGGACGCCGATGAGGCCCGCGAAGAACACGTGCTCCGGCGGGCGAATCGTGCTGAGCTCGTCGTCCGGGTCGAGATCCGAGAAGATCGGGTTGTCGACGAGATTGCCCTCGTGATCCTCGATCTGCGTGTCCGTGAGCGCCTTCGTGTAGCGGTCGATCGGGTAGAGCAGGTTGGCCCCGAACCGCCGCTTCTGGTCGAAGCAACGCAGGTTGGTTGGGTCCTCTTCCTCGTCGAGGAACGTGAGCGCGCCCCCTTCGTCGGTGCAGGTCTCATCGACCGGGCATATGCCCTTCTCGTCCTTCCACGAGCACGACTTGCAGCACGGGTCATCCGGGCCTTTCGTCGCGCACTCCTGGCGCGGCCGGGGCATCCGTTTGTACTTCGCTACCCAGAAGTCACCCCCGCCCTCGCGGATCGAGCAGTCGTTCTCGTCCGACAGCATGATGATCGCGAGGAGCGAGTCCGGCCGGAGGAACGCTTTGCGCTGGTCCAGCAGCGCCCTATCCAGCCCTCTCCGCATGGCCACTTTGTCCACCACCTCGATGGTCTCGTGGGGCGCGGGGTCCGCGAGGAACCGGTACCAGCTCTCCAGCTGCGACTCGTAGCCGCACCCGACGTCGCCCACCCCTCTGACCATGTTCGCCAGCGTCGGCACGAGTCCGCCGCCCTGGCCGTCGTCGAGGATCGACTCGCCGGCCGGGGTCAGCTTCTGCTCCGGATCCCAGGCGAGGAACCCCTTGTTTTGATACGTCGGCGGATCGTTGTCCGCGTAGTTGTCATCGTCCGTGTCGCTCCGGGCGATGAGGTGCCCCTTGTCGTTGTTGGAGAAGTGCCTGTTCAGCCCCTCGCATACGGTCCCCGCGCCGTGGTCGCCGAGGCTCGTGCTGATGATGCCGATGTGGATGTCGAGGACGGGCTCGAACTCGCGCTCCATGCCGCTCGGGCAGCCGCCGTTCACCGGCGGCGACGCACTCGTGGGGTTCAGCGGATCGACGCACTGGGGGTTGACCAGGCGCCTCACGAGGTCGGGCACGGCCAGCGCGAGGATCTCCTGCTTGTCCTTCATCGACGACGAGTTGTCGATGGTCAGGAGGAGATCGATCTTGTCGACGCGCTGCGGGAGCCGCTCGACGACGGTGCCCGTCGTGCGCGTATCCTGCTCGGCGATGGGTCGGGTCAAGCACCCCGAGATGAGCGATGTCCCGCCCACGACGAGGGAGCACCAGAGCAACGCGGCTGCGCGGGCAGCGCGGGACGGAGGACGGTCGGCCATGAATCCTTCCTTGCGCGAGAGATGGAGTAAGCCCTTCGCGCGTCGCACGCGGCGCGCGCGCTCTGCCGGCGCGCCTGTCTCGCGCGGAGTGGACGACAGGCCGCCTGGCGATCGCGAGTCAGACGCGGAGAGGGGGTGTTCGCTTGGCTGCGTGGCAAGAGCAGCGCGGCGCCATCACGAAAAATGCAGGAAGCACAGGAAGGGCGGGACGGCCGCCGCGTCGCGCAGGGGTGGTGCGGTCGTCGCGTCGCGCAGCATCGGCGCGGCCGTAGCCCGGCGTGGGACGGCGCGACCGTCGCCGGGCGTGGACACGGCGCGACCCTGGCCCGGCGTGGGGACGGCGCTTCCGTCGCCCGGAGCGGACGAGGCTCGCATCAGGTGGTGGTTTCGGAAAATTGAATTGAAGGCGGAAAGGGAGCGCCGGGCGCCTGGGGCGCCGTCGGCCGGCGGCCGGGGCGCGGAGCTCAGCTCTCGGCGGGGGCGGCCGTCTCGGCGCCGGCGACGAGCGGCGCGTACTGCGTGAGGAACTTGTTCCAGCGCTTGGTCTTGCGGCCGGGCTTGCGGGAGCTCTGGGAGCTCCTCTCCTGCTTCTGGGTGACTTTGAGGGTGAGGTGCTGGTGCTGGCGCGTAGGGCGATGCATGGCGGCGGATGCTGCTCGAAGGCGCCGCGCTGCGCAAGCCTCAACGCGAGGGAAGCCGCGCCCGCTCGTCCCGCTCCGGCCCCAGGCGGCCGAAGCTGTGGATCCCGTAGATGAGGACGACGAGCGCGATCAGCGTGAGCCCCATGCCGGCGTCGGACGGCCCGACGCCGACGAGGGCGAGCCCGGCGACGAGGAGCATCCCCCCGCCGCCGAGCGCGCGGCGCGCGCGCGCCTCCTCCTCCGTCCGCTGCCCCCGGCGGCGCGCCGGGCGGCGCGCGCCCTCGCCCTGATCGACCGCGCTCACGGGAACTTCTGCGTCCGCGCGTAGGTGATGAAGTCCTGCACGTCGCGCGTCAGCTCGCGCTCGGCGGTGATCGTCGTGCGCTCGTGCGACTCGCCGACGAGGTCGTCGTAGAGGTAGTTTTGCTGGTAGAGGAGCACGATGCGGACGGCCCCGTCCGGCCCGCCGCGCACGATGCGCAGCTTCTCGTCCCGGCCGTTGGGCGGCGGGATCGCGGCGCCGAGCGCCTGGGCGTCCTCCTCGGTCACGTAGACGACGCCGTACGAGCGGTTCTGCACGCCGACGTCGACGCGGACCTTGCCCCCGCTGACGAGAGCGACCTCGCGCCCGAGCACCGGCTGCGCGCCCTCGTGCACCATCGCGCGGCGGATGACCTCGATCGCCCGGCGCTCGTCGAGGGCGCGCATCGGGTTCGGCGCGCGCGCCTCACCGCCGCCGCAGCCGGCGAGCGCGAGCGCCGCGGCCGCGATCCCTAGCGCGACGCGCGCCGCGTCGCGCGCGCCGCCGAGGAGACGGCGCGCGCTCCGGGCCTCGCCGGGCGCGGCCGCGCGCGCTGAAGGCCGATGCTGAAGGGGACCGAGATGGCGGGCCCCCGACCCGCGTTGAAGCTTCCTCCACATGAGCGGGCATGAGAGTAGCCAACAGCCCGGAGCTTCGCTACTTCTCCCGGCATGGCGCGGCTCGCTGCCATCGACATCGGATCCAACGCCATCCGCCTTCGCATCGTCGACGTCGATCCTCCGGCGCTCGGGGCGTTCGGCGGCGGCCGGGAGCCGGCGCTCGCCGGGGGCTCGGCCGGGGCGCTCGACGCGCCGCGCTTCCACCCGTTCCGCGACGTCCACGCGGATCGCGCCCCCGTGCGCCTCGGGCACGACGTGTTCACGAAGGGCCGGCTCGAGTCGGGGGTGATCGGCGCCGCCTGCGAGGCGCTCCGGCGCTTCCGCACGGCGATGGATGCGGCCAAGGTCGACCGCTACCGCGCCGTGGCGACGAGCGCCGCGCGCGAGGCCCAGAACGGCGACCTCTTCGTCGAGCGCGCGGCGCGCGAGGCCGGCGTCCACATCGAGGTCATCGAGGGCGTCGAGGAGGCGCGCCTGGTCCAGCTCGCCGTCCTGGAGCGCGTCGCGCTCGGCGACCGGACCGCGCTCCTCGTCGACGTCGGCGGCGGCTCCACCGAGCTCACGCTGCTCCGCGGCCGCAGGGCGGTCTTCTCGCGCTCGCTCCCCGTGGGGACGGTGCGGATGGTCGAGACCTTCCTCGAGGCTCGCCGCCCCGTCGACGCGGGGCACCGGCGGCTCGTCGAGGAGTACGTCGACCGCGTCATGGCCGACGCCACGCGCGAGATCGTGGAGCTGCTCGGCGAGGGCTCGGGCTCGGGGGTCGACTTGCTCGTGGGCACGGGCGGCAACATCGAGACGCTCGCGGACCTCTGCCCCCTGCCGGGCGCGCCGGTGGAGGGGCGGGCGATCGACGTGGCCGCGATGTCCCGCCTGCTCGACGAGCTGGTGTCGAAGACGCCCGAGGAGCGCGCGCAGATCTACGGCCTGCGCCCGGAGCGCGCCGACACGATCGTCCCCGCCGCGACGATCCTGAGCCGCGTCGCCCAGTCGTTCGTGCAGCCGCTCATCGTCGCGCCCGGGGTCGGGCTGAAGGAGGGCGTGCTCGTCGACCTCGCCCACGCGCACTTCCTCGGGCCCGACTTCCGCGGCGAGGCCGCCGCCGTCAGCGACGCCTGCACCCGGCTCGGCCGCCGCTACCACTTCGACGAGCAGCACGGCGCGCTCGTGGCGCGCTTCGCCGAGCGGCTCTTCGACGACCTCGCGCCGCGCCACCGCCTCGGCCAGCGCGACCGGATCCTCCTGCGCGCGGCGGCCCTGCTCCACGACATCGGCGACTTCGTCCGCTACGAGGGGCACCACAAGCACAGCTATTACATCATCGCCCACAGCGACCTCATGGGGTTGACCCCGGAGGAGCGCGCGATCGTCGCGAACATCGCGCGCTACCACAGGAAGTCGCCGCCCAGCATGGACCACGACAACTTCCGCGCGCTCTCGCGCGACGCGCGCGCCAAGGTGAAGGCGATGGCGTCGATCCTCCGCATCGCCGACGCGCTCGATCGCGAGCACCGGGCGAAGGTCGTGGACGTGAGCGGCCGCATCGAGGAGGACACGTTGGTGCTCGAGGTGCAGGGCGCGGAGGACCGGGCGCTCGAGGAGTGGACCGTCGTCGCGAAGGCGGGGATGCTGCGCGACGCCCTCGGCCTGGACGTGCGGATCGTCGACGCCACGCCGAGATCGCTCCCGCCGGCGTCCGGCGCGACCTCCGGCGGCTGACCCGCGGGAGCCGCCGCGGCCCCCGAAAAAATCGCCGCGGCCTTTGCGCGGAGCCCTGCGCGTCACCATGTAGGTGAGCACGGGGGCAACTGTGCCTCCGGGAGGGAGCGCGGCGACGCCGTGCCAGCGAGCGCGGCCGTGCCGCGAGCGAGGGCGGCTGCGCCGCCGCAGAGAGCGAGGGCGAGCGACCGTTGACGCTGAAATCTCCAAAGCTGATGGAGGCCCGCCGGGCCGCCGGCATCCTGGAGTCCGCCCTGCGCGGGCACAGCGGCGATCTGACGCTCGCCGACGCCTCGGCGAGGAGCGGCTTGCCGCTGCGCGACGCCGAGAGCGGCCTGCACCTGCTCGTCAGCGAGTACCGCGGGCACCTCAAGGCGACGTCCGAAGGCGAGCTGCTCTTCCGTTTCCCGCACGGCTTCACCAAGCCGTGGGAGACCCGCACGCGGCTCGAGCGCGCGCTCGGGTTCGTCCTCCGGGGCGCCGCCGGCGTGGCCCGCTTCGTCGTGCGCGCGTGGATCGCGATCGTGCTGATCGCGTACGTCGCGATCTTCGTCGGGATCCTGATCGCCCAGCTGCTGGCCCGGTCGAACAGCGACTCGCGCGATCACGGCAGCTTCTCCGGCTCGTTCGCGGGCTACGTCCTCTTTCGGATGGTCTTCGACGCGATCTTCTGGACGTTCCACCCCTTCTCGCCGTTCGTGTGGACGGCCGAGCCGCCTTGGTCCTCGTCCTCGTCGTACGAGCGCCGCGGGGCGTTCGGGCGGCGCAGGGACGAGACGCCGTTCTACGAGAAGGTCAACCGGTTCTTCTTCGGCCCGACGCCGGCGCCGCGCGATCCGCTGGAGAGCGAGAAGCTCATCCTGGCCGAGATCCGCGCGCAGCGGGGCCGGATCGGGCTCGCCGACGTGATGCGCGTGACCGGGCTGTCGCGCGACGAGGCGGACCCGATGATGGCGCGGCTGATGCTCGACTACGACGGCACGGTCGACGTCTCGGAGGAGGGGGGGATCGTGTACCGGTTCGAGGCGATCCGGCGGACGGCGGCCGAGGCGCCGTCGCGGGCGCCGGCGCCGGTGTGGGCGAAGCGCGAGGAGCTGCCGCCGCTCACCGGGAACGGCCCGGGGGTGAACGCGCTCATCGTGGCGCTCAACGGGTTCAACCTGATGATGAGCCTCTACGCCCTCGGGGCGCACCTTACGCTGGACAACCTCGGTCTATTGGCCCGCGGGGTGCCGATGGCGGAGCTGCCCGCCACGGGGACGGCGATGGCGCTCGGGGTGGTGCCGCTCGTCTTCTCGCTCGCGCTCTTCGCGCTGCCGCTCGGCCGCGCCCTCCTGCGCCCGCTGAAGCGGCGGCGGCTCGCCCGGCGGAACGCCCGGCGGGCGGTGCTGCGGGCGATCCTCACCCGCATCGGCGCGCGGCAGGCCCGGGAGCCGATCACGGAGGCGGTGCTCCAGCGGGCCTGGCAGGACGCGGCCGGGGAGGCGCCGCGCTCGGAGGAGATCACCCGCGAGGTGGTCGCGCTCGGCGGTGACGTGGACCTCGAGGCGGGCGACGGGATCCGGTACCGCTTTCCGGATCTGGAGACCGAGGCGAAGGCGCTCGAGGCCGAGCGGGAGGCCGCCTCCGAGGACGAGGCGCGCCCCGGGAAGGTGATCTTCTCGTCCGGCGCATGAGCACCGTCTCGGGCGGTTTTGTTCTATCGAGGCGGCCGCCGACAAAGCGTCATTGCCGTGGGCGCGCGTACGGGGCCGTACCGCACGGATTCGCCGTTGATTGACGCGCTCTGGCTCGGACGTCTACGGTAGGTTTAATTTCGCTCATGTACTCCGTTGACAATAGAGCCGGTCGTCTCATCGAAGTGAGGCTGGCCTCACCGCTCCCGGCTGGCGAGGTCGACGCGTGCATCGCCAGGATCCAGGGCATCGTGACCCAGAACCGGCACGGGGCCGTGGTGTGCATCGAGCTGCTCCAGGTGGACGTGCTCGCGCCCGAGAGCGCGGAGAAGTTCCTGGAGATGATGCGCGTGCAGAACGCCACGGTGCATCGGACGGCCTACCTGCTGCCGGTGGCGAACGCGATCCTGGGGCTCCAGGTCGAGCGGCTCATCCGGGACGCGCACAACTCGAGCCGAAAGGCGTTTCGCGACACCACGTCGCTCGAGGCCTGGCTCGTCCCGGTGATGACGATGGTGGAGGCGCAGCAGCTCCGGAAGTTCCTGTCGCAGCTCGGCTGAGGCGCCGGCGGACACCGAGGAGAACGGGCCGTCGAGGAGGCCGGCCCGGCCGGCCGCGCGCCGGGCGCAACAGGCATCCTGCGGCGCGCCCTGACGAGCGCGATCGGGTCCAATCGACGTCCAGGGGCCCGCGGCCGAGCGCGCCGCTCGGGGCGCCGCCTCGTGGTATACGGGTGCGATGCGACGCGTCGCCATCGTCGGAGGCGGTCTGGCCGGGTGCATCGTCGCGTTCAGGCGAGCGGCGGCGGGCGATCGGGTGACGCTCGTCGAGGCGGCGCCGCGGCTGGGCGGGCAGCTCTGGACCGAGCGGACCGCTGGCTTCGTGGTGGAGCACGGCGCCGAGGGGTTCATCGCGCGGAGCGAGGCGGTGCCCGCGCTGGCGGGCGCGCTCGGCATCGCCGGCGATCTCGTCGGCCAGGAGACGCACAGGTCGTTCGGCTTCGACGGCGCCGCGCTGCGGGAGCTCGCGCCGGGCGAGGCGGCGGCGTTCCTCGGTTTCCAGGTGCCGCGCGACGAGCTCGGCAAGGGGATCCGGACCTTCCGCCTCGGGATGGCGCAGCTGACCGAGGCGCTCGCGCGCGCGCTCGCGAGCGACGAGCGCGTCGACGTGCGCACCTCCGCCGCGGTCGCCTCGCTCGCGCGGGGGGCCGGCGGCGGCTTCCGGCTCGCGCTCGCCGGCGGGGCCGAGATCGACGCCGACGCGGTGGTGATCGCCACCCACGCCGCCGGCGCGGCCGCGCTGCTCGGCGAGCCGGCGCGGCCGCTCCGCGACGCCGAGACGCTCTCCAGCGTGACCGTCTCGCTGGCCTACCCGCGCGCCGCGATCGAGCACCCGCTCGACGGCACCGGCTTCGTGGTCGCCGCGGGGCACCAGGCGCACGGCTTCCGCGCGTGCACGTTCACGACCTCGAAGTTCGCCGAGCGCGCTCCCGCCGGCCATGTCGCGCTTCGCCTCTTCTTCCGCCCCGAGCCGGCGGACCTCGAGCAGATGGGCGACGACGCGTGGGCGGCGCGCGCCGAGGCCTCGCTCGCGCGCGTGCTGCGCGTGCGCGGGCCCGCCGAGCGCGCCTGGGTCTCGCGCTGGTCGAGCGCGCTCCCGGTCTCCACGCCCGCGCATGCGGCGCGGGTCCGGGAGGTCGAGCAGGCGCTCGCCGGCACCGGCGTGCTCCTCGCCGGCTCGGCGTTCCACGGCTCCGGGATCGACGCGGCCGTGCGCTCCGCCGAGGCGACCGCGGAGCGCGTCGGCGCCCTGTCGTGATGTCCCCGACCCGGACGCGGACGATGCGCAGCATGACCACGCGCTTCACCGGCAGCTGCTGCACGCGCGGCGCGGGCGGGCCCCTCGCGCTCGGCCTCGCGGCGGCGTGCGCCGTCGCGGGCTGCCGTGACGCGCCGCAGAGGCCGGTAGCCGAGCGCGCGCCGCCCGTCGCCGAGAGCGCGCCGCCGGCCGCGGCGAGCTCGGCCGCCGCCGTGGCATCCGCGAGCAGCGCCGCGCAGCCGGCCCCGCCCTCGCCCGGCGCGCGGCCGCTCACCGAGAAGGAAAAGCAGGCCCTCGCCGCGAGCAAGGCGGCCCTGGCGAGGGGCCGGCTCGCGACGAAGGCGCGGGATTTCGGCGCGGCCATCCGGGCGTTCACCGAGGCGCTCGCCGCGGATCCGAGCGACGCGCGTGCGCTAGCGGAGCGGGGCTTCGCGCACCTCGGCGATGGCGACAGCGACGCGGCGGAGGCCGATTTCGCCGCGGCGCTCTCGGGGGCCGGCGACCCCGAGCTCCGCTCGCAGATCTGGTTCAACCTCGGGCTGCTGCGTGACAAGGCCGGAGACGCCGAGGCGGCCCGGGTCGCCTATGCGAACGCGCACGCGCTCAAGCCCTCGCCGGCGACGCGCGGCAAGCTCGCCGGCAGGTCGACGTGCGCCGTGGAGGTCCGCAAGACCGGCCTCGAGCACGCCGCCCTCGTGACAGGCTGGATCGAACTCCTCGATCGGGTCGGCCACGACGGGGAGGCGCCCGGCGAGGTGACGACCGAGGCCGCGGCGAGGGCGCGCCTGTGTGGACCCGACGGGAAGAGCGCGAGCGACGGCCCGTGCGCCGGCGACCCGCCGTGGACCTTCCCTCGCGAGTACGCGACGTATACCTACTTCCGCAACCATGTGGTCTTCCCCCGCAAGCCAGGGGGGTTCGTGGTCGCGAACGGCGGTCACTCGGGGGGCTGGCCCGCGCGCTGCCACGGGATGCGCAGCGTGAGCGGCGCGATCAAGGGGGATCTCCTCGTGGTCGAGGGGTACTTCGACGGCACCGGCGCGGTCTTCGACGGGGAGCCCAATGAAGAGCAGCGCTGCCGCGATGGCGTGAGCCACCGGGAGCAGACGTTCTACGACGCGCGCACCGGCCGAGCGGTGGTGGCGCTGCGCTGGCCGGTGGGGAGCGAGGCCAGCGTGACGGTGGAGGGAGGCCACGTGGTGGTCTCTGGGGCCGGGTGCAATGAGCGATTCCGGATCGAGGCCGGTGCCCGATAGGGCACGAGGTGTGCTTTGCTTGCGCAGCTGCCTTCCGCCGCCCTCGGCATATCCAGGGCAAATCGCCATATATCCGCGGCATTCCCCGATTGCGCCGACCGGCGCTGAGGCCCGGCGAGCTCTGGTCTCGAAGGCGAAGAAAAAAAGAATCGACTCGAAGAACTTTTCTGTTGCGCAGCCCCTTCAAGGGGAGTACTCATTCGGCACACAGGGATTCGTTATGTTCAGCCGCCGCGACAACATGCAGCTCATCGCCAACCAGCCCAAGGCCGCAACGCCTGAAGCGATCGTGGCATGGGACCATCTGTTGGGTGGCGATTCCTTGGCGCACGACCACGGATACTCCTGCGGCATCCGCACGTCGCGGAAGCTCGGTAACCCGGAGAATAGCGCCTAGGGGCAGCTAAGCACGCGTCGATCGACGACGTTCGCGAAGGCCGCCTCGGGAGACCCAGGCGGCCTTCGGCGTTTTGGGGCTCGTGAGCTGTAGGTCCGATGTGGGCTGCAGGCCTGTTGTGGGCCGTAGCCTCCTCGTGGGCCTCAGGCCTGCTGTGGGGCGCGAGCGATAGGCTCGCCGAGGAGAGGGATTGTATTGCTTGCAGCGCGTGCGAGGTCGCCGCGCGCTGCGCTGCGCTGCGCTGCGCTGCGCTGCGCGCGCTGCGCTGGGGGATTGCGCCCATGGAAAGGAGGCGCGGTAGAGAATGCGCTGAAAGCATTCGAGTCGATAGCGAATGACGTACGGGGGGATGGTGCGCCCGCGAGGGCGCGATAGGGATTCGTGTGCGTCGTCTCCGGGCGCGGTAGCGCCCGAGCGGCCGTGGGTCGCTCTCTCTCGGCTCGGAGATCGAGCTCTTCAGATCATGACGGCCTGCCGCGCGGCAGGCGATGCGGAGGTGCGCCCTCCGCGCGGACCCGTAGCTCAACTGGATAGAGCAGCCGCTTCTTAAGCGGACGGCTGGAGGTTCGATTCCTCCCGGGTCCACCCGGCGCACCGCTCGGCATTCCATGCCGGCGCGCGCCGTGAGAGCGCAGAGATCGTCGATGCGCTCTCATGGATCCCTCCGTGGAGGGATCGCTCGTTCTGTGACAACCAGGATGTGCAATGTCGATGGAGGCGCGCTGCGCCTCCATGTTCCGGTGTAGCTCAATGGTAGAGCGCCCGCTTGTTAAGCGGTGGGTTGGAGGTTCGATCCCTCCCGCCGGAGCCGCGCCCCCGGCGCTCGGAGGCAGGGCCCGCCTCGTTCACGCGAGGCCCGGGCCCGCCTCCGGCCGGGGGCCGCCGGCGCCTGCCGCGAGCAGGCGCCCCGGGATGGAAAGGCGCCTCATCTGGGGTGAGGAGCTCCGCCGGTTCGAATCCGGCCATCCCGACGATAGCTTGCGTGGGTGTTACTCTTCTGGTGAAGAGGGCAGGTTGTGACCCTGCGGAGACGGGTTCGATCCCCGTACGCCCACCCAGGACGGGTCGATCGCGCTCGGTTATCTTTGGTAGATCCTCCGAGCGCGCCGCTTATCCGTCCTCTTTTGCCCGGGCCCTCGGGCCGGAGGTGGTGTCATGGCCAATTATCTGAAGCACTTCGCCGCGCTGGTCACCCCGCAGCGGCGGAAGGCCCGCGCCGATCAGGTGCAGAACAGCGCCGGTGGCTTCGCCTTCGCCCTGGACGAGTGGGCGAGGCTCGACCGCTGGCTGATCCTCGGCGCGGAGGGGGGGACCTACTACGCGACCGAGCGGAAGCTCACCGTGGAGAACGCCCGCGCCGTCGAGGCCTGCCTCGCCGCGGACGGGCCCCGCGCCGTGCAGCGCATCGTCGACGTCAGCGGCTCGGGGCGAGCGCCGAAGAACGCGCCTGCGATCTTCGCGCTCGCCATGGCCTCCGCCGACCCGAAGCTCGAGACCCGGAAGGCCGCCCTCGCGGCCTTGCCCGAGGTGTGCCGCACGGGGACGGATCTCTTCCACTTCGCTCGCGACGTGCAGGGGTTCCGCAAGTGGGGCCGCGGGCTCCGGTCCGCCGTCGCTGCGTGGTACAACGGCAAGCCCGCCGACAAGGTCGCGCATCAGGCGATCAAGTACCAGCAGCGCGACGGCTTCAGCCACCGCGATCTCCTGCGGCTCGCGCATCCTGTCGCGCCGACCCCGCAGCACGACGCCCTTTACCGCTGGATCGTCGGCGGCATCGAGGCGCTCGGCAAGGAGTCGGCGCGCGGCAAGGCGCTCCCCGTCGGGGAGCTGCCGGACGCGGTGCGCGCGTTCGAATCGCTCCGCGCGGCGACGAACCGGAAGCAGGTCACGGCGCTGATCCGACAGCATCGCTTCACGCACGAGATGCTCCGGACCGAGTGGAAGAACGACCCCTCGGTGTGGGAGGCGCTGCTCGAGCACATGCCCCAGACGGCGCTCGTCCGGAACCTGGGGAAGATGACCGCGATCGGCCTGCTCGCGCCGATGAGCGACGCTTCCCGCAGGGTGGCGCAACAGCTCACCGACGCCGGCCGCCTGAAGGCGGCGCGGGTCCACCCCGTCGCCGTGCTCTCGGCCCTCAAGGTCTATGAGCAGGGGCACGGCGAACGCGCTCGCCGGCGCGAAAACGCGCTCTCGTGGACCCCGGTCCGCGAGATCGTCGACGCGCTGAACGAGGCGTTCTACCTCGCGTTCCGGTCGGTCGAGCCGACCAGGAAGAAGCACCTCCTGGCGCTCGACATCTCCGGATCGATGACCAGCGGTTGTATCGCTGGCATCCCTGGCCTGACGCCGCGCGTGGCGAGCGCGGCCATGGCCATGGCGACGGCGCGGCTCGAGCGCGAGTACAGCGTGGTCGGCTTCTCGGCGGCGTCGGGCGGGTACGGCGGCAAGTGGGGTGGGGGAGTCCCCGGCCTCTTGCCGCTCTCGATCTCGCCGGAGCAGCGGCTCGACGACGTGCTGCGCGCGGTGGAGGGCCTCCCCTTCGGCGGCACCGACTGTGCTCTGCCGATGATCTGGGCGAAGCGGAACCGGGTGGAGGTCGATTCGTTCGTCATCTACACGGACAACGAGACCTGGGCGGGCGGCGTTCACCCGTTTCAGGCGCTCAGGGACTACCGGCAGGCGATGGGCCGACCGGCGAAGCTGATCGTCGTCGGTATGACGTCGACCGGCTTTTCGATCGCCGACCCGACGGACCCCGGCATGCTCGATGTCGTGGGGTTCGATGGGGCGGCCCCCCAGGTGATGGCGGATTTCACCCGGGGTGTCTCGTGACAGACAGCGTGACGGACGGGCTCCGCCGGCCCGTCCGTCCGACGCCGGGGCGCCGCGCGGGCGCCCCCTCCTGCGGGACGCCGCCATGATGGATGGCACCTGTTCTTCATCATTTGCCCGGCCTTGCCCGGGCCGCCGGAGGACAGTTCTCGTGGTTCGACTCCAGCGTCCCGCTCCCAGGAGCTGCCCCCGAGCCCGATCGGATAGGGGCCGGCCTACGAAGCCGGTCGATGCGGGTTCGAGTCCCGCCGGGGGCGCCGGGATCCCGCCCTCCGTCGTCCGCTCCATGGCCCGACCCGGGCCGAAGGACGACGGTTCTCGGATCCCGACCATGCCGCTGTAGCTCAGCCTGGTAGAGCACCTAATGCCGTTCTCCGCCCGCTTGCCCGACCCGGGCCGAAGGAGGACGGTTACCGTAACCTAGGATGTCGCGGGTTCGAGTCCCGCCGGCGGCGCCGCGTTGCCCTCGTATGCATCTGGTGAAGCAGCCTGATTGTCGATCAGGTGAGGGGAGTTCGACCCTCCTCGGGGGCGCCTCGGGAGCTCTCCAGAGCTCCTGCGAAACGGCGCGATCGCTTCATGCCCGGCTCCCTCCAAGAAGAGCGAGCTCGGTCCAAAGAAACCGACGGCTCGCCGTCCAATGCACAAGGAGATGACGATGAAGATCTGACGCGATGATCGCTGGTCCGGGGTGATGGTTCAACCGGGAGAACACTGCCCTCGCACGGCAGGGATCGAGGTTCGACCCCTCGTCGCTCCACCGGACGGGCCGAAGCTCGTGGGTTACCGCCATACCTGTTCCGTGTGTCCCCCACGGCGTCCCTTGCCCGTCCGTTCGTCTCCCGCGACCGCGCGGCGCGGCGCTCTCCCCCGGCCCGCGGTCCTCGTCGCGTGACCACGTCCCCATCTTGCTAGCGGCTCAGGCGGCCGGATTTTCGCTCCGGAGACGCGGGTTCGAATCCCGCTGGGGACGCCGGGCCGCTCCGCTCGCCTGCGTGCTTCCTCGGGAGCCCGCGCCCGAGCGAGCCCCACGGGTGACACCCTGCCCGGGTGGCGAAACGGCAAACGCTGCTGGCTAAAACCCAGCCTACTGGGGGTTCGATTCCCTCCCCGGGCACCGATCGCGCGTGACCTGGAGCGACATCATGAAAAGAAAGAGACGATAACGAGGTGGGCCATGACCGCGCAGACGCTGCTTTTGACGCCGTGGATGGTGCCCCATAAGGTCATCCCGTGGCAGACCGCTGTCACGATGAGCTTCCTGGGCAAGGTGGAGATCATCGAGGAGTACGACGACGTCATCCGGTCGCCGTCGCTTTCCATCAAGGCGCCCGCGGTGGCGCGGCTGAAGCGGCCGACGCTGGGGATGAAGCGCGGCGTGAAGTTCTCGAGGGTCAACGTCCTGCTGCGCGACGGCTTCCGCTGCCAGTACTGCGGCGTGAAGAAGGAGGCACGCGAGCTCAACTATGATCACGTCGTCCCGCGCGTGCAGGGCGGCAAGACCGTCTGGGACAACATCGTGGCCTCGTGCTACGCGTGCAATACGATGAAGCGGGGCCGGACGCCGGAGCAGGCCGGCATGAAGCTGCTCCGCGCCCCGGTGAAGCCGAAGTGGCTGCCCCCGGCGCCCGTCCTGGGCCTGAGCGAGCGGCGCATCCCGGAGGTGTGGGCAGGCTACTGCGCGAGCGCGGGATGACCCGAGCCCCGCGCGCCGGCGCGACCACGACGCCGCCCCACGGGCGAGGCGTCCGGCGCGCCGGCGCGCCTCGGGGCTTCCGCCGCCGGGCGGGCAGGTGCAGGATGGTCGGGCATGGTGACGCGTCCGACGTCCGACGGCATCGAGGACGAGCTCGCGCCGTTCCCCGCGGTCCTGCGCGGCTGGCTCATCGAGGGCGAGCTCGGCCGCGGCGGGATGGGGCGGGTGTTCCGGGCGCGGCACCCGAAGACGCGGGCGCGGGCGGCGATCAAGGTGCTGCTCGGCGATTACGCCCGCCGGCCGGACGTGGTGGCCCGCTTCCGGCAGGAGGCGATCGCCGTCAACATCATCAACCACCCGGGAATCGTCCGCGTCTTCGACTCCGGCGAGCTCGAGGACGGCTCGCCCTACATCGTGATGGAGTACCTCGACGGCCGGGGGCTCCGCGACTGGGTGCAGGCCGTGCCGCCCGCGGATCGGCCGCGGCAGGTGGTGCGGCTCGGCTACCAGATCGCCTCGGCCATGGCCGCGGCCCACGCGTCCAAGGTCGTCCACCGCGATCTGAAGCCGGAGAACATCATGGTGGTCGACGACGAGCTCGCGCCCGGGGGCAGCCGCGTCAAGATCCTCGATTTCGGCATCGCGAAGGTCCTCTGGGGGGGTCTGCCCGAGGTGCTGGAGCTCGAGGGGCGAGGCTCCCTCGCGCCCGCGTCCGCGTCCACGATCCGCACCGAGCTCTCGACGCGGCCGGCGCCGACGGTGGGCGCCACGACCGGCCCAGCGAGCGCGCTGGGCGCGAGCGCCACGCCAGAGAGCGCCCTGGGCGGCGCGAGCGCCACGCCAGAGCGCGAGGCCCACGAGGACGACGCGCTCCGGAGCCTCCCCGTCGTGAGCATCGGCAGGCCCGCGATCCACCCCGCGCCGGTCGAGATCCCGCCCGAGGCGGTCTCCTTCGCGGCGTCGCGCGGGTCGCGCGCGTCGATCGAGCCAGGCGCGCCCGCGCCGCAGAGCGAGGGCGCGGGACAGCCCACGATGCCGTTCACGCAAGAGGGCGTGTGGGGCCTCGGGACGAGGAGCTACATGGCGCCGGAGCAGGAGCGCCACTCCGGGAGCGTGGACGTCAAGGCGGATGTCTACTCGCTCGGCGTCATCCTCTATGAGCTGCTCGAGGGGCGGACGCCCGACGCGCCGAGCGCCGCGTGGCCGCCCCCGATGAGCGCCGCCACGCCGCCCGATCTCGTCGCCCTCGTCCACCGGGTTCTGGCGTTCGAGCCCGAGGCGCGGCCGCGCATGGCGGAGGTGGCGAGCGCGCTTCACCGGCTCGGCCGGGCGAAGAAGGAGCTCGACGAGGCGCTCTCGAGATGGGTCGCCGGCGGCAGGGCGCCGGGGCTCTTGCCGCGCGGCAAGGCGCTGCACGAGCTGTCCGCCTGGGCCCGGGACATCGACGATCTCTCCGGCCTGGAGCGCGGCTTCCTCGACGCGGCCGCCGCCGCAGAGGCGCGCCGCGAGCGCCTCACGCGGGTGCTCCTCGGCCTCGGCGTGGTCGTCCTGATGGGGATGGTCGCGACGACCACCGTGTTCTGGATGCACGCGACGCGGGCGCGCAAGACGGCGGAGGCCGCCGAGCGCGCCGCGCGCGAGCACAGCCGCCTCGAGGCGGCCGCGAACGCTTCGGCGCAGGAGGCGCTCGCGAAGATGAGCGAGGCGCAGCGCGCGACCGAGGAGGCGCTCGCCCTGGCGATGAAGGCGAGCGACGACGCGAAGAGCGCCAACTCTGCCAAGGAGTCGATGACCGAGGCAAAGCGCCTGGCCGAGAACGCCGAGCTCCGGGCGAGGCGCGCGGCCCAGGCCGCGGCCGCCGCGAAGGCCGAGGCCGACGCGCGCTACGAGCAGTCGAAGAGCGCGCTGGAGCGCGAGATCGCCGGCCTCGAGATCGACCGCGAGCGCCTGGCGGCGCGGCTCGATCAGGCCGAGAGCGAGCGCGAGCGGGCGAGGGCCGCGCTCAGATCGAGAGATCACGATCTCAGGACGGCGCTCTCGGAGCTGAGGCGTGAGTCCGCGCGCGTGGGCTGGCTCGAGCGCAAGCTCGACGAGGCCTCCGAGCGGATCGACGCGCTCGAGCGGCAGCGCGAGGAGTGTGTCATGCGGCAGCCCAGAGCGCAGCCGCAGCCCGATCCGCCCCGGGACGGGGTCGCGGTGCCCGTACAGGAGGAGAAGGAGGAGATCGCGACGCCGCCGGCCGAGCCCCCGCTGGGCTCGACGCCGCAGCCGGCGCCTCTCCCGCCGTTGCCGCGCGGTACGACGATATAGCCGCTCGCAGGGGGAACGAGGGAGAGCAGGGCTCGCGCGCCGCCCGCGCGAGCCCCGTGACCTCTTCGCTCGGGGCTAGCTGAGCGTAGGGATCTCCTCGCGACCGCGATTGCCGCCGCGCGCGTCCACGATCCGCACCGTGCTCGCCTGGGGCCCCTCGTCGCCGTCCTCTTCCGTGTAGGCGACGCCCATGCCGATCTTCAGATCGGAGAACGGCGCCGACACGATGCTTCGCTCGTGAAAATAGATCTCCCGACCATCGATCGTCGTGATGAACCCGTAGTCGTTGAACAGCTTGGAAATGACGCCGGCCGTGTCTTGCGCCGGGTGGGACTTCACCTCGCTCCGCTGCTCGCTCGCGAGCTTCTTCAGCTGGCGGACGGCGCGCTGGAAGACGTCGCGCACGGCCGCGGGCAGCAGGTTCCTGGCGGCCCGCTCCTCGCTCACGATCTCGTGCTTGCCGGCCACGTGGAGATCGACGCGCACCCGGTACTCTCCGCCCGTGCCCTGGCTCGCGTGGTCGCGCTCGACGACCACGGCGCAGCTGTTGATGTGGTCGTTGAAGCGCTGGATCTTGTTCGCTTGCTCCCGGATCAGCTCCTCGAGCGAGGGGCTTTTGTCGATGTGTCGGAAGGTGAGCTCCACTTGCATGCTCGCTCCTTTCATCCTGCGTCGCTGGGACGCGTCACTGCTGCCGATGTGAATCGCTGATTCGTACCAGCCGATTCCAGTACATGTGCGGGGTGTCTGATTTGGGTACCAGGTACTGTCCGGACCTCGCGAGCATCTGTGCGGTCGCCCGGAACGCGCGCCGCTCCGGATCGGCCAGGTCGACGTAGACGGCGTCCTGCAGCAGCCGGGCCCCCTCGGGCAGGACCGGGATTTCCCGGAGCTCGCCCGAGGTGAAGTCCTGAAGCTGGCGCGTCGGCTCCTTGATGTCCGACGCGAGCTTCACGCTCGGATCCAGGGTGGAAGGCCCGCCCCCGATGTTCTGCCCGGCCATGTGGTTCGGGCTCAAATCGCGCTGCAGCTCATCGGGATGCTTCTGCTTCGCCTGCTGCGCAGGTTCCGAGTGGTTGCTCTTCGCGACCATGAACACCTCGTGTGTGCTTGACGTGAGCAGGTAGCAAGTTCGCTGCCACGGTCGCTCCGCCGCGCGGCAGCCGCGGGCGGCGAGCTCCGCGGTCGACCAGCGCCGGGTCGGGTCAGGGCGGCGCAGGCTCTGCGCGACAGGCGCAGGTTCTTGCGTCCGTCGTGGATCTCCAGGCTGGCGCGGGGAGCGTGGCGAGGAGCGGCGGAGCGTCCTCCTCTGGGGCAGTTTGCGACACGCGGGGCATCTCGGGTCGTTCCGTCACATCTCGTCGGAATGCCACGCGCCTGTCCGGTCCGGGAAATCGGGGCAGCACGATGCGAGCGGGCTCGACAGCACCAGGCGGCGGGGGTTGACCACCGCAGCGGGCCTTCGGTCGCGCCGAGCGACTCGGTGGTTCGCCCGCCGCGCCGCAGCCGTGCCGATCGGGAGCAGGTGCGCACGGCGCGTCGCGCCGGCGCTGGGCGGCACCCAGGGGAGCGAGCGCGAGGGCGAGCGTTCGCAAGCTCCCCTCGCCAGGCTGCGCGAGCTCTCCTCGCCTCGCGCTCGGAGGAGCCCCGCGAGGCATAGCGCCCCGCGCTCGGGCCGTTCGGAGCGCCGGACGCCGTCGGCGCGAGCGCTGGTCGGCCTGGACGCAGGCATCGCGGCGCATCGGCCCGGCCGTCCGTCGGCGGGCGCGCCGGCCGCGCCCCGAGCGCCGCTCAGCGGATCTCGAAGACGTAATCCGTGTCGTAGGTGCGGACGAAGAGCTTGCCGTCCTTCTCGACGAGGTAATCAGGCCCGCTCTTCAGCGAGAGCTTCGAGACCACCTTGCCGGTGGCGCGCTCGAGGACATAGAGGAAATCCGGCTCGGCCGTGAAGCCGTAACCGCAGAGGAGATGATCTCCGCGGAGGACGAAGTTCTCCGCATTGCAGACGAGCGGCGCGCTCTGCCAGAGGAGCTGCCCAGACGCGAGATCGACGGCTGACAGGTAAGCGTTCTTGCCCTTCGAGGAGGCCGCGTACGTCCTGTGCCCCGACGAGACGTAGAGCACGCCGTCCTTGACGACGGCCCAGCCGACGTGGCCCCGCACGAACTCGGCCTCGTTGGGAGCGATCTCGGGCGGCGTGAGGAAGCTCTCGAAATCGAAGAAGGCGACGACCCCGTGCGCCGCGTCGAGGATCGCGACGAAGCGCTCCTCGGCGAAGCTCGAGCCGTAGAACAGGGCGAGGTGATCGCCGTGATCGATCGCCTTGACGAGCGGTTGATCGCGGTAGCTCTCGGGAACGAAGGAGGGGAGGGGACGGGAGCCGCTCGCCCCGCCCGCGGCCGCGCTCGGAATCTGCAGCGTCGGCAGCGACAGGCCGTTCGCGGTGAACCACGCCGCCTCGTCCGTGATCTTGTTCTTCTGCTCGGCGATCTTCACGAGGCGCGGGGCGGCGGAGCTCCCGGCCGGCGCGGGCCGGAAGAGCGTCTGACCGAACGGCGGCGGCGCGAGCTTCACGGGGGACCTGCCGTCGAGCGACGATGCGCGCGCCCCGCCGGCTCCCGGCGCTGGATCGCCCGCGGCCGTCGGCGCAGGCTGCGCGGCGCTGTCGCCCGCGGCCGCTTTCAGGGGCCGCGGGGACGGGGCGGCGACGTGAGATGACGGCGTCGCGGCGCCGGGGTGCAGCGAAGCGTCCTGGGGGGCGCGGGCCGGCGACGCGGCGCCCGGCTGGCAGGCACACACGGCGAGCAGCGCGGCGGCGGCCAGGCGAGCACGGCGACATGGCTGAGCTGAAGGAGGGGTGGCAGGCACGCGCGCAGCGTACCTCATCCACCGGCCCGGGGGGCGCTACGCCGCGCCGCGCGGCGCCAGAGCTCAGGGAGAGGGGGTGAAGGAGAGGCGGAGCGTGTAAGGCCCCACGTCTCTCAGGCGGTACGCCTCGACGAAGATGATCAGGGGCACGCCGCCCTCGACGGCGATCGAGCGCCTCTCGTCCCTGCCGGCGATCTCGCTCTCGACGCACGCGAGCTCGCGGCCCGAGCAGCCCGTCCGCACGTAGAAGCCTTGGTCGGTCGCGGAGGACAGCACCAGCCTGAGCGTGCCGCTGCTCGGCGGCGTGAACGCGTGGAGCCTCTCCGGCGTGCCACGGGCGGTGCAGGTGCCGTCGAACACCGTTGTGCCGCCCGTCGTGTCGCCCGCATTGTTCCCCAGAATGGCCACGGGCGCGTCCGCGCAGACGTCGTCGATCTCCACGGCGCACGCGGCGGAGCAGCCGTCGCCGTCGACGGTGTTGCCGTCGTCGCACGTCTCCGGCTCGCTGACGATCCCATCGCCGCAGGTGGCCGGCGAGAACACGAGGTCCAGCGTGTACGGCCCCGCGTCGGCGCGCGTGCGGGCGTCGACGACGATCGGCACCGCCTGGTCCTTGCGCACGACGACCTCGATCTCCTCCGCCTCGGGCTCGGCGCCCGAGGCGACGTGCTCATCCTTGCACGCGATCTCGGTGGACGCGTCCGTGCACGCCGCGCGGGCATAGAGGCCGTGGTTGCTCTCCGACCGGAGCACGACGAGGAGCTTGCCCGACTGGCCGGCGGGCGGCGTGAACACGTGGATCTCCTCCGGCCCGGCGCCGGTGCAGCTGCCTTGGAGCACGCTCGTGCCGCTCGACGTGTCGCCCTCGATCGTGGTCGTCACCGGCGCAGCGCCCGCGCAGGCTGCGCCGACGAGCGGGCGGCAGGCGGCCGCGCAGTCGCTGTCCGCGCAGTCGACCTGGCCGTCGCCCTCGTCGTCCTCGCCGTCGGAGCAATCGATCTCGCCGAGCTTGCAGAGGCCGTCGCCCCTGTCGCACAGGCCGAGCGCGGCGCACTGCGCGTTCTCGGTGCACGCCGGGATGCACGCCGTGATCTCGCCGCCGATGTCGCTGCACTTGTAGCCGTCGCGGCACTCGTCGGTCGTGCTGCAGCGACGGATGCACAGGCCCCGATCGCCGAAATCGACGCAGACGCCGCCCTCGTCGCAGGCGCCCACGATGGGATCGCAGAGGCCCGCACAGGACCCGGCCGGCCAGCCCCAGTCGGTCTCCTTGATGCAGTACTCGCCGTCGCACGCCCCATGGTAGGTGCACGCCGCGCCGTAGTTGACGGGCGTCCCTCCACCGCCGCCGGTGCCGGTGGGCTCGGCGCCGCCGGTGCCAGTGGGCTCGGCGCCGCCGGCGCCGCCGGTGCCGGTGGGCTCGGCGCCGCCGGTGCCGCCGGCGCCGCCGGTGCCGGTGGGCTCGGCGCCGCCGCTGCTGCCCGTGCTGGTCGCGCCCGATGCGCCGGCGCCGCTGCCCGTGACGCCGGCGCCGCCAGCGCCGCCGGAGCCGCCATTGCCCCCTTCGCCTCCATCATCACCGCATCCGGCGGTCGCCGAGAGCGCGAGCACAAAAAGACCTGCAACGAGTCGTACGTTCATCCACCCGCTCCACCACAAGAGAGATCGTCGAGACGCGGGGTGCACCCCACCCCACGGCGCAGCCACGCCATCTTCAGCGCAACGGCGTGGCCTGCCAACCCCCCGGTTCATGTCGCCGGCGCTCCGTGACTGCCGCTCTCGGCCGCTGGATCCGAGCGGGACACCCGTCCCTTTCGCGAAAAGAGGGCCCACGGAGGCGGCGGGCGGAGCATGCGCGCACACCGGTCCGCACGTGGGGCGCGTGCGTTCGCGTGCGGCGTCGCGTACGGTCGCATCCGATGAAGCCCGAGAAAGCATTGCTCCTCTCCCAGTCCGATGTGGTCTCCCTCCTCGCGATGGACGCGGCGATCTCCGCTGTGGAGGCGGCGTTCGCGGCGTATGGCCGCGGCGAGGCCGCGATGCCGCCGAAGGTGTACCTGGGGCTGCCTGCCCACGACGGCGACCTCCGTGCGATGCCGGCCTACGCCGAAGGGGCGGCCGGGGTGAAGTGGGTCAATTCGCACCCGAAGAACCCGGCGCGCTTCGGCCTGCCGTCCGTCATGGGGCTCTACATCCTCAGCGATCCGGCCACGGCGGCGCCCCTCGCCGTGATGGATGCGACCCGCCTCACGGCGGTACGGACCGGCGCGGCCGCGGCGATCGCGTCGAAGCACCTCGCGCGGCAGAGCCCGAGGACGCTCGGCTTCATCGGCTGCGGCGTGCAGGCGCGCTTCCTGCTCGACGCGCACCGCGTCGTTTACGGCGATCGGCTGGAGGTGCTCACCGCCGACGTGTCGCGCGAGGCGAGCGAGCGGTTCGCGGCCGAGGCGGGCGGGCGCGCCGTCTCGGTGGAGGAGGCCTCCGGCTGCGACATCCTCTGCACGTCCACGCCCGCGCGCGCGCCGGTCGTGCGGCGCGCGTGGGTCCGCCCGGGGGCGCACATCAACGCGATGGGCGCCGACGCGCCCGGCAAGCAGGAGCTCGATCCGGAGATCCTCCGGGACGCGCGCGTGATCATCGACGACTGGGCGCAGGCGACCGAGAGCGGCGAGGTCAACGTGCCGCTGCACGAGGGCGCCCTGCACCGCGAGCACCTCCAGGGGACGCTCGGCGAGGTCGTCGCGGGCAAGCTGGCGGGGCGCGGCGACGCGGCCATCACGGTGTTCGACTCGACCGGCCTCGCCATCCAGGACGTGGCGCTCGCGCGCGTCATCTACGCCGCCGCGCGCGAGCGGGGCGCCGGGACGGCGTTCGACTTCTTCGGCTGAGCGCGGCGCCTACAGCCTCCTCGCGCACCGCATGCCGAGGCTGTAGTAAGGGGCCGACGGCGCGACGCTGACCCGCGCGGACGTCAGCAGGTAGCTCGGCGTGCCGAAGCTGCTCCCGCCGCGGACCACCCGGTTCGAGGTGTCCGTCAGGTTGGCGCAATCGACGCACTCCGCCGGATAGGTCCCGTATCCATCCAGCGTCCACTCGCGCATGCTCCCGCCGAGATCCGCCTGCGTCCACCGCCCGTCGCCCTTCGGCGAGCGGGATCCGACGGGCACGATGTCGCTGAAGTCGCTCTGGAACGTGCAGCCGGGCGCCGCGCTCTCCCTGCAATCGTAGGAAGCGTAGCTCGGGTCGATGGTCGTCGACTCTGGTGGATTCGACCACGGATACTGCCGCTGCTCGCCCCCTCCGGCCGCAGCGTAGTTCCACTCGGCCTCGGTCGGGAGGCGGCCCCCGTCCCACGCGCAGAACGCGAAGGCGACGTACCAGCTCACGCAGTTCATCGGCAGGTGCTCCTGGCCGCCAGCCTCCTCCGTCCACGTCCGCATGTCCGGGTTGTCCGGATTGCACATCACCGCGGCTCGCAGCGCCGCCGCGTCCGCGGGCAGCTCGCCGTTCCAGGCCGGGTTCCACCCGCTCCCCGGGATGCTCGGGTGCGCTCCCGCGTCGGCCGCGGGCTGGCTCGCGGGGTACGCCGCCACGAACTTCCGGAACCGCCCCACCGTCACCTCGAAGCGATCGAGCCGGAGGTCGCTCACGGTCGCCGGGTATGCGGGATCGCTGCCGCGGTGGAACGTCCCCCCGGGCACCACCGCGCTCGCGCAGCAGCTCTCGGTCGCGCCGGGACCGCACGTCGACGGCAGCCCTTCGCAGCTCGGGGGGGTCGCGCACGCCGCTCCGCGGCACACGGGAGCCTCCGCGGGACACGGCTCCGGGGCATCCCACTGGCCGTCGTCGTTGCACCGCGCCAGCAGGTCGTCCGAGCAATGCGTGTCGCCGGGCGTGCACGCTCCAGCGCCGCCGCCGCCATGACCGGCGCCGCCGCGGCCCGAGCTTGCGTCGCCGCCGCCGGAGCCGGCGTCGCCGCCCGAGCCCTCCATCGAATGATAGTCCTTGTCGAGCCCCAGGAGCGCCGTGCAACCGCTGGCCATGAAGGCCGATGCTGTCCACCACCATCCAGCGCGCACACTTCGCATCTCTTCTCCTTAGCTCGCTCACGGGTCCGTTCGGCGCAGAGCGCGTACGCCTCGCGCCAGCTCGGGCAGCTCATCGGCGGATGCCCATGGTCCCCGGACTCCTCGGTCGATGTCGAGCCATGTCGAGCGCGGCGAGCCCAGCGCGCACGTCACCGCGGCCCGCGGCGCGGCCGGCTCCGCGGGCGAGCGAGGCGGCGTCGCGGTCGATGCCGGGCGCGATTCCCATGAAGGAGGGAAGGCAGGAAGAGCATCGAGCTTTCTTCCCGCCTTCGAGCTCGAATCCGGCCACCTCCGAGGGCCCCGCCGCAGGAGGAGGTGGCCGAGCTCGGCGGCCGTGGATTCAGACGGGCGCCGGATCGCCGCCGGCAGGCGCTGCCGGCCGCACCGGCGCCGCCGCGGGCGCTGGCGGCGCCGAGGCCGAGGCCGAGGCCGAGGGCGCGGGGGCCGGGGAGGGGGCCGGGGCGGGCGCGGGGGCCGGGGAGGGCGCGGTCTGGGGCTGGGGCGCGGCGGCGCGCTGGGGCGCGGCGGCGCCGCGCTCGGCGGCCACGGCCGGGAAGCGCTCTGCGGCCGCGGGGTCGCGCCGCTCCAGGTAGCGGCCGAGGTGGAAGATCTCGACGTAGGCCGCGAGCCAGTGGGTGTACGCCCGCTGCCGGAGATCGCGCGGCGAGCCCTTGGCCGAGGTCTCGCCGGCGTCGAGCAGCCCGAGCAGCTCGGTCGCGTCGGCCTCGGCCTCGTTCAGGTAGCTCTCCTTGACCGGCGTCTGGCCCTTGATCGCCGGCCAGTGCTCGCGAAACAGCGCGACGAGCCGGACGGTGTCCTCGGCGTCGTCGCGGATGCCCTTGCCCCGCTGGATGTCGGCGACGACCGCGCTCGCCTCGGCGTCCTTGCGGAAGACCGGCACGGCCCACGCCGAGAGGAGCTCGTCGTGCTCGCGGACCTTGCGGACGAGCGCCGCCCGGCGCTCCTTCTGCGCCGAGGTCCACGGCGCGTCGACCGCGAGATCCGCGGCGTAGAACACGAGCGCTCGCGGTTCGAGCGCGTCGAAGTCGGCCCGGCGCTTCTTCGCCTTGGCCGGGGAGAGCTCCTCGGCGAGCCGCGGCACGAGCGGCGCGAACTCCTGCCGCAGCGCAGCGGTGAGCTGGAGCGCGCGCTCGCGCGAGACGCGCGGCCGCTCCAGCGCGTCCGAGGGGAGCTCGAGCAGGGTCGGCTTCATCTCGGCGAAGAGGTCGTTCATTCTCTTGGGTTCAGGGCTCATGTCGGCTCCTGGGTTGGTAGGGTGAGGCGTAACCGGAGGACGTTACCGAGCGGCAAACGGCGGCATCAAGGCGGTGGCAGGATCTCGGCGGCGGTGGGGTGATGGCGGCGCCGACGTTGGCCCTGCGCGGCGTCACCGACGGGCGGAGCGAGCGGGCCGTGATCGTCGCGAGCGCAGGGCGAGGCTGGCGCAGCGCGCGGCGCGTGGTTCGAGCCCTCGGCCGCCGATCTGCCGCGCAGCGGCGCGTGGCACCGCGGCGGATCTGGCGATCGGGGTCCGCGCCGGCGCTCGCAGCCCGCACCAGGGGGCGCTGGCGAGAGCGGCGGGCGAGCGTGCTCGCGACGTTCCGCGGATGCGCCTCCGTGCCGGCATCGGTGCGAACGGACATCCGCGGATCCGCTCTGGTACGAAAGACGGTGAGATCCGCCATCCCGAGATCGCCGGGCGATCCATGGTGGGCTCCGGCTGGCATCCCGGGATCGCCCGCCGCCCGCCGCGTGGGCTCGCGGCGTGCACTCTGCGCCACCGCCGCTGCCACCGGTTCCGCCGCCGGCCTCTCCTCCGGTGCCCGGGCCCCCTCCGGTACCGATCACACTGCCACCGGCCTCTCCTCCGGCGCCAGCATCCCCTCCGGTCCCCGTCGCCATGCCGCCGGCTTCCCCACCGGTCCCGCTCCCGCCGCTGGCAGACTCACGCCATTACGCGCGAGCTGTCGCAAGCGTGTCTCCATTTCTGCTGCTCAGCGTCGATATTTCGAATGCCCTGCTCCCGGAGCGCTGATATCACTCCGCCGCGGGCAACCTCGATGGGGGCGCGAAGCAGACCTTCGCCGAGGAGACCCCGCGCACTCCTGGATTCGACCGCCTGCGAGCAACGTCGCGATGCCCTCCATGGCCCACGAGATCCTCGTGGATCTCTTCAAGAACCGCCCCTCGCTCGCCGCCGAGCTCCTCGTCGAGGCGCTGGGCGTCCCGCTCCCGCCCTACTCGGGAGCGCGCCTCACCTCGATCGACCTGACCGAGATCCAGCCTGCCGAGTACCGCGCCGACCTCGTCGTCGTCCTGCTCGACGGCGACGCGCCGATCTGGGTGCTCATCGTCGAGGTCCAGCTCGGCATCGATCCACGAAAGCGCTTCAGCTGGCCCGACTACACCATGGGCGCGCGCGCCGCGCACCGCTGCCAGGTGGGCCTTCTCGTCGTCGCGCCCGACCCCCACGTCGCCGCCTGGTGCGCAGCGCCGATCGAGACCGGCATCCCCGGCTTCGTCCTGCGGCCGCCGGTGCTCGGGCGTGAGGCGGTTCCGGTCGTGACGGACCCCGCGGAGGCAGCCCGCCGGCCCGAGCTGGCGGTGCTCTCCGCCCTGGCGCACGGCAGCAGCGAGCAGGGAGCGACGATCGCCGCCGCGGTGCTGCCCGCGATCCGGGAGCTCGACGAGGACAGGGCCAGGTTCTACGGCGATGTCGTGCTAAATTCCCTGAACGACGCGGCCCGCAGGGCGCTGGAGGCGATGATGAAGGGCTACGAGTACCAGAGCGATTTCGCCAAGAAGTACGTCGCGCAGGGACGCGATCTGGGGCGTCAAGAGGGTCGCCGGGAAGGAGAGCGTGCCATGCTGCTGCGGCTTCTGCGCGCTCGCTTCGGCGAGCTGCCCGAAGCCGCCGTTGCCCGCGTCGAGGGAGCCGAGATCGCCACCCTCGAGCAGTGGGCCGAGCGGGTGCTCAGCGCGAAGACGCTCGCCGAGGTGCTGGACCAACCGAGCTGAGGAGACCGCCGGGCCGCCCGGCACGCCGGCTCGGCCGCAGGGGAGCCCGCGGCGCGCGCCGCAGCCGCTCTTCGCGCCCGCCCGTTCAGCTGACCACCCTGCACCGCTGGCACGACCAGGCGGTGACCGCGACCAGCGTAGAAGACGCGCTGGCATAGTCCCGGGCCGTTGGCGCCTTGTGGCCACCTGCCCGCGGACGTGCCGCTGCCAGCGTCAGGAGCCCCGGCGCCGCCCCTTCACACCGCCAGAAACTCCCTCGCGATCTCGTCGCTGAACTCCGCCACGCTCCCCCGCCGCACGATCCCCCCGTTATCCATGATGAAGTACTCGCTCGCCGTCGAGAGCGCGAAATCCAAGAACTGCTCCACGAGCAGGATCGCCATGTCGCCCTTCTTCCCGAGGTCTTTGATCACCTCCCCGATCTCCTGCATGATCGACGGCTGGATCCCCTCCGTCGGCTCGTCCAGGAGGAGGAGCTTCGGCTTCCGCAGCAGCACGCGCGCGAGCGAGAGCTGCTGTTGCTGCCCGCCGCTCAGCGTCCCTGCCGCCCGCGCCTGGAACGTCTTGAGGATGGGGAACATGGACATCATCTCTTCGAGCGCCGCCGGGCTCGGCGCGGAGTCGCTCCTGGCCTCGAAGCCCATGAGCAGGTTCTCTCGCACCGTCAGGTAGGGGAAGATCCCGCGCCCCTGCGGCACATAGCCGATGCCCGCGCGCGCCCGATCGCTCGGCGACCTCGAGGTGAGATCCGCCCCGTCGAGCGCCACCTTCCCGCGCCGCGGCTTCAGCACGCCCATGATCGCCTTGAGCAGCGTCGTCTTGCCGACCCCGTTCCGCCCCAGGAGACACGAGACCCGGCCGGGCGCGACATCCAGGCTGACCTGCGACAGGATGCAGCTCTCCTCGTAATAGACCGCGAGATCCTCGACCACCAGCATCTCTCTACCGCTCCTCCGCCGCGACCGCGGCCCGGGCGCCGCCGCGTGCGCCCCCCGCGTCGTGCGCCCGACCGAGGTAGACCTCGATCACCTTCGCGTCGCGCTGGACCTCCTCGACCGGCCCCTCGCACAGCCTCCTGCCGGCGTGCAGCACCGTCACCGTGCTCGCGTAACGCCGGACGAACTCCATGTCGTGCTCCACGACAAGCACCGACCGCTCCTTCGCGATCTCCTGGACGAGCTCCCCGGTGCGATCGCGCTCGCGCCGGGTCATCCCCGCCACCGGCTCGTCGAGCAGGAGCAGCTTCGGCTGCTGCACGAGCAGCATGCCGATCTCCAGCCACTGCCGCTCCCCGTGCGCGAGCACCGCGGCCCGCACCTCGGCGCGCCGCCGGAGCCCGATCCGATCGAGCGTCTCGGCGATCTCCTTCTCCTGCTCCGCGGACAGCCCGCGGAGGAGCCCAGGCGCGCTCTCCCGGAAGCCCATCGCCGCCTCGAGGTTCTCGAGCACCGTGAGGCTGCCGAACACCGCCGGCGTCTGGAACTTCCGCCCGATCCCGAGCCGGACCAGGGCGTGCTCCGGCAGCCGGTGCGCCTCGACCGCCTCCCGCCCCGACTCCCCACCTCCGTGGAACACCACACGCCCGCTCGACGGCTTCGTCTTCCCGGTGAGGATGTCGAGCAGCGTCGTCTTCCCGGCGCCGTTCGGGCCGATCAGGAACCTGAGCTCCCCGCGCTGGATGGAGAAGTCGAGCCCGTCCAGCACCTTGAAGCCGTCGAAGCTCACCGTCACCTGCTGGACCTCGACGATGTTGCCGCGGCTCATCCCATCGCTCCTCTGCTCGCTCTCGCGCTGATCTCCGCTCATGTCCGCTCCTCCCCTCAGCGCCCGGACGTCGCGGGCGCCTCGGCGCGCGCCGCCGCCTCCACCTCGCCCACGGGCCCCTCCACGGCGGCCTCGCCGCGCGCGCCCGCCGGGCCCGCCGCGCTCGCCTCGCGGCGCGCGAGCCGCGCCGCGTGGCGGCGCAGGAAGCCGGCGATGCCCGTCGGGAGCAGCATGACCGACGCCGCGAAGAGCGCGCCGAAGCCGAGCTGCCACACCTCGGGGTACGACTCGCTCAGCGCGCTCTTGCCCAGGCTCACCAGGATCGCCCCGACCACCGCGCCGATCAGCGTGCCGCGCCCGCCGACCGCCACCCAGGTCACCATCTCGACCGACGGCATCACGCCCATCGAGGACGGCGAGATGAGGCCGACCTGGCAGACGAACAGCGCGCCAGCGATGCCGGCCATGCCCGCCGACAGCGCGAACACCAGCGTCTTCAGCGTGACCGGGTTGTAGCCGAGGAAGCGCACCCGGTTCTCGTCGTCGCGCGTCGCCACGAGCAGGCGCCCGAAGCGCGACTGGGTGAGCCGCCGGCACAGGAGGTACAGCGTCCCCAGGCAGAAGAGCGTCACGAAGTAGAGCACCGTCTGCGTCGAGGCGGCCCCCCGCGCGAAGCCGAAGATCGTCTTCAGGTTCGTGATCCCGTTCGTGCCGCCCGTGATCGCCTGCTGGCCGACGAAGAGGATCGACGCGATCAGCGTGAGCGCCTGGGTGATCAGCGAGAAATACACCCCCTGGACGCGGCTCCGGAAGACGAGGTAGCCCACCGCGGCCGCGATCGCCATCGGCGCGAGGACCACGGCGCAGAGGGCCACGATCGGCGAGCGGAACGGCTCCCAGAAGAGCGGGAGCGCCTCGAGGCCGCTCCAGCTCATGAAGTCGGGGAGGCGCGAGCCCGACGTCTCCAGCTTCAGATACATCGCCATCGCGTAGCCGCCCACGCCGAAGAAGAGCCCCTGTCCGAGGCTCAGCATCCCGCCGTAGCCCCAGATGAGGTCGAGGCCGAGGGCGACGATGGCGAACGTGAGGAACTTGCCGAGCAGGTTCAGCCGGAAGTCGGAGAGCACGAGCGGCGCGACGAGGAGCGGCAACGCCACGGCGAGGGGCGCTCCCCAGGTCCAGAGGAAGGTGCGAAGGGCGGAGTCTCGAGGGGCCATGTCCGTGTCCTCTCCTATCGGGTGCGCAGGGCGAGCAGGCCTGTCGGCCGCCACTGCAGGAAGGCGATCACCAGCGCGAACACGAGCGCCTTGCCGAGCGAGGCCGTCGTCGACAGCTCGAGCAGCGTGTTCGCGACGCCGATCACGAGCGCCGCGATGGCCGTCCCGGGCAGCCGCCCGAGGCCGCCGAGGATGACCACCATGAAGGCGTCGACGATGTAGTTCGTCCCGAGCGACGGGCCGATCGAGCCGAGCTGCGTCAGCGCGCACCCGGCGATCCCGGCGAGCCCCGCGCCGAGCGCGAACGTCGCGGCGTCGACCCGGCGCGTGCGGACGCCGAGGCACGAGGCCATCTCCCGGTTCTGCATCACCGCCCTGAGGCGCCTGCCACCCGCGGAGCGGTGCAGGTACGTGTAGACGGCGGCGATGCACGCGATCACGAGGGCGATCAAAAAGACGCGCTTATAAGGCAGCTGCACGCCGCCCGAGAGCGCGACGCCGCCGCTCAGCCACGACGGGCTCGAGACCTGCACATTGGACGCGCCGAACAGGCTGCGCGCGGCCTGCTGCAGCGCGAGGCCGACCCCCCACGTGGCGAGCAGCGTGTCGAGCGGCCTGCCGTAGAGGAAGCGCACGATCGAGAGCTCGAGCAAGAGCCCGAGCACGCCGGCCACGAGGAACGAGGCCGGCAGCGCGAGCAGGAACCAGAGCCCGGCGTCCGTCCCCCCGACGAGCGGCGCGACGTGCTGCCCGACGACGTACGTCGTGTAGGCCCCCGCCATGATGAACTCGCCGTGGGCCATGTTGATCACGTTCATCAGCCCGAACGAGAACGCGAGGCCCATCGAGATGAGCAGGAGGATCGAGCCCAGGCTCAGGCCGTTGAAGGCGTGGAGGAGAACTTCGTTCATGCTAGAGCACCGAACAGGTTGAGACGCCGCGCAAGAGAGGTTCGAGCCGCGGAGGCACAGCGGGGATCACGGCGAGCCCGCTGCGCGCTCCGCGCCGCCGGCCGCGCTACTTCGCGGCCAGCTCCTTCGCCCAGGGGTATGCGGTGAGGTACGGATCCGGCTGGATCGCCTTGCCCGTGCTCCAGACCTCGTCGATGAGGCCGTCCTGCCGGACCTTGCCGATGCGCACCGTCTTCCACGTGTGCTGGTTCTTCCCGTCGAGCCGGACCAGCCCTTCGGGCGCGGCGTACTCGATGCCTCCGGCGCTCACCGCCTCCTTCACCTTGGCGACCTCGGTCGACTTCGCCTTCTCGACGGCCATCTTCCAGAGATAGACCCCGAAATAGCCCGCCTCGATCGGGTCGTCCGTGACGCGCGCGGCGCCGTACTTGGCCTTGTACGCCTCGACGAACTTCTTGTTCTCCGGGGTGTCCGTGGTCTGGTAGTAGTTCCACGAGACGAGGTGTCCGGCGATGTTGTCGGCGCCGATGCCGCGCACCTCTTCCTCGGCGACGCTCACCGAGAGGACCGGCACCTTGTCGGCGGTGTAGCCGGCGTCCTTGAACTGCTTGAAGAACGCCACGTTGCTGTCGCCGTTCAGCGTGTTGAAGATCGCGTCCGGCTTGGCCGCGCCGATCTTGCTGATGATCGTGCTGACCTCGGTCCCGCCGAGCGGCAGGTACTCCTCGCCGGCGAGCTCGCCGCCCTTCGCCGCGAGCTGGGCCTTGATGATCTTGTTCGCCGTGCGCGGAAAGACGTAGTCCGAGCCGAGCAGGTAAATACGCTTCTTGCCCTTCTCGAGCAGGTAGTCGACCGCGGGGACGATCTGCTGGCTCGGCTCGGCGCCGGTGTAGAAGATGTTGGGCGACTGCTCCAGGCCCTCGTACTGGACCGGGTAGAAGAGCAGGCCGTTCAGCTCCTCGAACGAGGGCAGCATCGCCTTGCGGCTGGCGCTGGTCCAGCCGCCGAACACGACCGCGACGCCGTCCTGCTGGACGAGCTTCCTGGCCTTCTCGTTGAACGTGGGCCAGTCGCTGGCGCCGTCCTCGATCACCGGCGTGAGCTGCTTGCCGAGCACGCCGCCCGCCTTGTTGATCTCCTCGATCGCGAGGATCGTCGCGTCCTTGACGGCCACCTCGCTGATCGACATGGTGCCGCTCAGCGAGTGGAGCACGCCGACCTTGATGGTGGCGCTGTCCGAGGCGGGCGCCGCCCCGGGCGAACCCCCCGGCGCCGGCGCCTCCTTGCCCTCGTTGCCGCAGGCGGAGAGCAAGGCCGCGCCGGCGACGGCCGCCGCCGCGACGCAGAGCGACCGCCGCCGAAAGGAGCCCGCCGCCGGCCGCTCCTCAACGCTTCGCCCAGACGTGAACATATTCAACGCATCCTCCTTGGGTGCCGGTGCGCGTTCGATGCCCTGCATCGACGCGGCGCGGCGAACCGACTGCACAAGAGCCGTTGGGAAGCTCGGGAGTCGGCAACTGGAGACTCCCGGCCGGACACCGAAGGACCGCCCCGCACAGCGAGGTTCGGCCCTCGAACAGGGGCCAGCGACACGACGTCGTGGTGAAATGTCTTATGCCGAGCGCCATGTTTCCTCGACGTTTCGTCGAGATGAAATGTCGACCGGCCGGGGGACGAGGCGCGCTTTCCGCAGCGCCAATCGGGGTCCCCGATCACAAAGCGAGTCTCGACCGCACCTCGGCTTCGGCCGGGCGGAACGGCGCCGCGGATAGGCGGGGCGGCGCGCGCAGGCGGAGCCGTCCCAGGCGCCCGCGCGGCCGGGCACGACGGTCGCTCCGGAGCGCCGGCCCGGCGTCCGACCCGCCGCGCCGGTGTCGCTGGCGACGAACCGGTGTGGGGCGCTCTGTCCTCGGCGCGCACGAACGCTGAGCGCTCCGGCGCTGTTGCGATGAGGTGCGCTCTCCAGCGCAGCGAAAAACTTGTATCAAGAGCGGAGGAGTCCACGTAAATTGGTGGATGCTGTCTGCGCCCTGTGCTCGGACGACACGGAGGGCAGGCGGGGTGGAGCGTATGGGAAGCACGAAATCCATGTCCGGTGATGCGGAGAAGCAATCCTCGAGCGGCGGCGCTGCGCCGAACGGCGTGGCGGCCGGGCCGCGGGACGAGAACTCGGTGGTGATCTCCCTGAGCGCGCTGCTCGCGGTGGAGGAGGCGGCCGCCGCGAAGACGGCGGGCGCGCGGGCGGATCAGGGGCCAAAGGGCTCCGGGATGGTGGATATCCAGGGGCTGGCCGCCGGCGATGATCAGCAGCGCAGCAGCTATCTGGATCTCTTCCCGTTCGGCGCGCCGGAGCTGCCGGCGTTCAGGCCACCCGATCTCACGCCCGTGCCCTCCGAGGTCCCCATCGATCTGCGTCCGCCGCGCGGCCGGCGGTCGGCGGGCGTGCGCCATGGAGTCATGGGCCTCGCGGGCGCCGCGGTCGTGGCGAGCGCGGTGTGGCTCGGCGCCCCGCGCGAGGCGCTCCGCGCTGCCGCGCAGCCCGGGGTGCGCTCCGCGGCGAGCGCGGCGCTCTCGCGCGTGCCGAAGGTGGAGGCGACGGCCCAGGCCGAGAGCGCGGCGGCGCCCTCGACGAAGCGCGGCGACAGGGCGAACGAGCGCGCCGCGCGCGGCGCGAAGGCCCGGCCCGCTGCCCCTGGAGGCGCGGGCAAGGCGGCGGCGCGGCGCGCCGAGAGCAGCGGACCGGCCGGCGGCGGCGCCGCCCCGCCGAGCCAGGGCGGCGCGCGCGCGGCGAGCGATCCCTGCAAGGGCGATCTCGACTGCGCCATGCGGCGCGCGACGGGCGGCTCGTAGCGCCGCGCGCCCTGCGAGGCGCCCGCGATCTCCCTGCTTCGTGGGAGCTCAAAGCACGTCGTCGGAGCGCAGAGCAAGCCGCCGAGGCGCCGCGCCGCTCCGGCGCTCTGGAGCTCGCGGCTCAGCTCGGCTGCGCCGCGCGGTCGTCCGGACGACGTACCGCTACAAACCCTCCGGACGAGCGCCGGGTGGCGCCCCCGGGGCGCAGCTGTGAGCACGCAGCGGATACCATCGCGTAAATTTCTGGTGTAGGAACAGAACCCGGCGCCAACGGCGGCGCTGAAGTGCACAGGAAGGGCTGCCGGGCGGCGTCGCCCGACGCGTCCTTCCCCATGAGCAGCGCAACTCTTCTTGTCGGAGGATTCAGGGATGAAAGCTTTCAACTTTGCGGCGATCCTGGTCAGCGTGTGTGCGATGGCGGCCTGTACGGTCACCGACGGCAGCGGCGACGGCGGCGAGGGCGGCACGGGCGGCGACGGCGGCGCGGGTACCACCACGACGACCACCACGTCGGGGACCGGCGGCGAAGGCGGCACGGGCGGCGAGGGCGGCGCCGGTGTGTGCGCCGAGGAGACCGCGGCCACCTGTCAGACGTGCTGCGATGAGGAGCTCCCGGATGAGAGCGCGCTCATCGCGGCTTACTTGTTCTCGCAGTGCGGCTGTGCGGCGGATTCGCCGTGCGCCGACGTGTGCGACACGACCGATGCCACGACCGACTCCTGCTCCGACGAAGGTGGCATGACGGACGTGACGAACCCCGACTGCGTGGAGTGCCTGAACGGCCTCGCTGATGACGCTCCCTGCTATGACGCCGCCGCGGCGGACTGCGAGGGGGATGAGGAGTGCAACCCGTACCTGGAGTGCTTGATCTCCTGCAGCGAGTGAGATCTCGCGAACGCTGAGCGAGCGCCGCGCGCCAGAGACCCTGGGGCGACCGGCGCCGGCCGGGCAGGACAGGCGACCTCCCGCGGGTCGCCTGTCCTGTTTTTGTCGGCGCGGGTCGAGCCAGCCGGCTGGGTCTGGTGCCGTGTCGGCGCGCGGTCGAGCCTGCGTGGCCGGCGCGCGGTCGAGCCTGCCGCCGGGGATCTACGGCGCCAGCCGGACCAGCAGGATGTCGGCCGCGCGCGCCTGCGCCGCGACGCCGTCGAGGTCCACGCTCCCCTCGACGGTCCCCGCGAGCAGGACGTGGCCGCGGTCCACGAACGCCGCGACGCCCGCCGCGGACCGGCTCCCGCCGCCCTCCCCGGCGCCGGGGCCGAGCCGCTTGCTCCACACGTGGCGCCCCTCGGCGTCGAGCCGCGCCACGACGATGTCGCCGCCGCGGCCGACGCCGTCGAGCGGCCCGCCGCCGAGATCGGTCGGCCCCTCGACGGTGCCGGCGAGGACGAGCCCGCCGTCCGCCTCGAGCGCGAGGCGCGGCGGCTGCTCCGCGGCGTAGGCCCGGCTGAAGCGGTGCTCCCGCGCGGCCCCGAGCTCGACCACGAACGCCGAGAACCCCTCCGAGAACAGCGCGCTGCCGCCGAGGCCGAGGAGCCCCTCGAACGTCCCGCTCAGCGCGATCTCGCCGCCAGGACCGATCGCGATGTCGCCCCCGTACTGGCGGCGGCCGTCGCCGAAGGACTGCGACGCGACGTGCTCGCCGCCCTCGTCGAGCTTGGCCAGGAACACGTCGCTCATCCCCGCGGACGAGAGGTGGGGCGCCCCCTCGCCGAACTGGAGGTCCCCCTCGAAGGTCCCCGTCAGGAGCACGTCCCCGTACGCGTCCACGGCGACGCCGGTCGGCTCCTGCGTCCCCGGCCCGCCGAAGACCCGCTCCCAGAGCTGCCGGCCCCCCGCGCTGAGCCGGGCGATCGCGACGTCGCTCCCACCTTGCCCGGGGAGCGCCGACGCTACGGCGACGTCGCCCGCCGCCCAGACCGCGACGTCCTGCGGCTTGCCCGAGACCAGCGTGCCCCAGCGCAGCTCGCCCCAGGCGTCCAGCTTGACCACGAACCCCTGCGCCTCGGGCGCGGTGAGCTCGGCGGCGCCCATCACCCCGGCGAGCTCGCCAGCGACCGCGATGTCGCCCTCGGCGTCCACCGCGAGCGCCCGCAGCGCGCCGTGCCCGCGGTCGACGAGCCGCCGCACCCAGGCGATCGCGCCGTCCGCCTCGATCCGCGCGACGAAGACGTCCCGATCGGCGCCGGTCGCGATGGGGCCGGCGCCGAGATCGAGGGAGCCCTCGAAGTCGCCGCCCAGGACCACGAAGTCCCGGCCCGCCGCGAGCGCGCGCGCCCGCTGGCGGCCGGAGCCGCCGAGGAGCGCGCCGAGGGGCCCGCCGGGGATCACCGCGCCGCAGTCGCCTCCGCCGCTGCAGTCGTCGTCGGCCGGGGTGGCGCAGTCCTCGGCCCGCGGCGTGATCTCGCCGGTGCACGCGCCCCACCGGCCGTCGCTCCCGCACGTCCGCTGGCCGGCGCTGCACGCGCCGACGCCGAGGGTCCCCGCCGGCCCGCCGTAGGGGCACGCCTCGACCGCGCCCGGGTCGCAGGCGCAGACGTCGCCGCCGCCGGCCGCGGGGCCGCCTGCGCCGCCGTCCGCCTCGTCGACCGCGCCGTCGCAGTCGTCGTCGGCCGCGTTGCCGCAGCGCTCCGGCGCGGGCGTGACCTCGCCCTCGCAGGGACCGTAGCCGTCGCCGGAGGCGTTGCACCGCCGGAGGCCGGTCCGGCAGGCGCCGACCCCCTCGGTCGCCGGCGGCCCGGTGTAGCAGGCGACGGCCGAGAGCGGCTCGCAGCGCTCCTCCACGAGGATGCCGTCCTCGAGCCCGAGCAGCGCGTTGCAGCCGGCGCAGCCGTGCGCCACGAGCGCCGCGAGCGCCGCGCGCGAGAGCCGGCCGACGGTCGGGATCGAGCCGCGCGCGCGCATGTCAGTAGCTCCCGCCCACGACGAGCGAGAACGCCCCGGGGCCGGCCGTGGCCGCCGCCGCGGCGCGGCGCGCGGGCGGGGCGGCGGCGTTCGGCGGGGCGGTCCAGAAGAGCAGGCCGGCCGCGAGCAGCGCGGCGGTGCCGGCCGAGAAGGCGATCGTCGAGGCGGTGCCGGCCGCCTGCGCGTCCTCGCGCAGCGCGACCCCGGCGGCGTCGCAGCGGCTCCGCGCGTCGCAGTGGCCCCGGTTCGAGGCGTCCCGGCGGGCGATGGCCTCCAGGCCGAACGCGGCGCCGAGGCCGAGCCCCACGAGGCCGGCCCCGCCGCTCGCGAGCGCGATCACCCGCTGCGCGCGCCCGCCGCCGTCGCCGTCGCCGTCGCTGCGGCCGGCGCCCGCCAGGAGGCGAGGCGCCTGCCCGCGGGGGCCGGGCAGCGCCGCGGCGAGCGCGCGCGGGGGCGGCTCGTGCTCCAGGGAGGGCACGTGGACGAGCTCGCGCGCGCCGTCCGGCGGGACGGCGCGCACGGTGGACCAGCGCCTCCTGCCGGGCGCGCGCGCCTCGACCGTGTGCGTTCCAGGATCGACCGGGAGCGCCCGTCCCCACTGCGCGGGCGGGATCAGCACGCCGTCGTGCCGGATTTCCAGGCCCGGCGCGGCGGCGGCCGCGGGCACGTCGATGGTGATGCGCGAGAGCCGCGGCTCGAGCGCGGACGCGAGCGCGGCCGCGCGCGCGGCGCGGCGGTCGCCCGCGCTCTTCGCGACGGCCGCGGCCTCGCTGAAGACGTTCCAGGCGCCCGCGGTCCTGCCCGCGCGCGCGAGGCACTCGCCGAGCCGCAGGAGGAGGTTGATCGCCGTCGGATCGAGGGTCCTGCCCTGCTCGAGCACGGCGCAGGCCTCCGCGACGCGCCCGGCATCGAGCAGCTGCCTCGCTGCCTGATACAGCGCGAGCACCTGCTCCTTGCGCGCCTCGAGCTGACCCGGGTTGGGCTGACCCGGGTTGGGGTGCGCCGAGCCGGACGAACCCGGGTTGGGCTGACCCGGGTTGGGGGGCCTCAAGCCGGACGGACCCGGGTTGGGCTGACCCGGGTTGAGGTGCGCCGAGCCGGACGGACCCGGGTTGGGCTGACCCGGGTTGGGGGGCCTCAAGCCGGGCTCGGCGGCCGTGCCGCTTGCCGGCGAAAGGAGCAACGACAGCGCAGCGAGGGCACAGGCGAGCTCGCGCGGGCGCGACCTGCTGACCTTCGGGAGAGCTCCTCGGCACATGGCGATCACCAGGGGCTGTCCTGCGCGCCTACCGACGGCGGGGCTTCCGCGCCGCGGCCGGGCGCCGCCATGGGGACCGGCGCGCCGGTCGCGGTGCCCGGGCCGGACGCCGGCGCCGGCGCCGCCGGCTCCGCGGCCGCCGTCCCCGCCGCCCCCGCAGCGGCGGCGGCGCTCGCCGCCGGCGAGGGCACCTCGGCCGGCCCAGGCCGCCGCGACGTCCCATCGCGCCCTGCCGAGGGCGCATCCCCGAACGCCGCCGGCGGCTCCTGTCGCTCGGATCGCCCCTGCGGCGCCGGGCCCACCCACGGGCCGGCTACGAGCGCCGCGCGCGCGGCCGCCCGCGTCGGCCTCCCTGCGTCCGCCCGCGCGTGCGGCACGCCCCTCGCCGGCGCGACGGCGCTGGCCCCGTCGCACGCGTCCGGGGGCACCGCTCTGACCTCGGTCTCGGGCCCGCCGCACGCCGCGCCGGCGCCGCCGTGCAGCACGCCGTCGGCGGCGGCGCGGGGCGCATGGAGCAACCCGTCCGCCGCGGTGGTCCCCAGCGGCCCCGCGACCAGCCCCTGCGGCATCCCGGCCAGCCCCAGCGGCTCCGCGGCCAGCCCCTGCGGCACCCCGGCGAGGTGCGGCGCGCTGGCGCCGTCGGACCACGCGACCCCCGCCGAGCGCGGCCACCCGGGCGGCGCGACGGTCGCGGCCAGCGCGGCGCTCGCGGAGAAGGCGCCGGCCATCAGCCACGCCCGCCTCGGGCGGCGGACCCCGGATGCCGGCGCCTCCGACGGCCTGACGGCGGTCGTGGGCGGCCGGACGGCGCTCGTGGGCGGCCCCTCGTCCACCCACGTGTACGTCGGCTGGCTCCGGTGGACCGCCGTGGGCAGCGTCGCGTCGGGCGGCCCGCGCAGCGCGAACGGCGAGAGCGCGGCGGCGAGCTCGCGGGCCGAGGCCGGACGGCGGGCCCGGTTCTTCTCGAGGCAGCCCATCACGATCTCCTCGAACCCCTCGGGCAGCTCGGCGCACGCGCTCCGGAGCGGCCGGGGCGCCTGCTCCGACACGACGAGCACGAGCTGCTCCAGCGTCTCCGCGCCGAACGGCAGCGCGCCGCTCACGAGCTGGTAGAGCACCACCCCGAGCGCCCACAGGTCGGCGCGCAGGTCCACGTCCTTGGGCGTGAGCATCTGCTCGGGCGCCATGTAACGGCGCGAGCCCATGACCGACCGCGCCGTCGTCATCTCGAGCCCGTCCTCCTCGGGCCTCGCGAACGTGAACTTCGCGACCCCGAAGTCGAGCACCTTGACGAGCGGCGTGCCGTCGGTCCGGTACGTCAGGAACAGGTTCGCGGGCTTCAGGTCCCGGTGCACCATCCCGAGCGCGTGCGCCTCCATGAGCGCGACGCAGGCCTGACGGACGTACTCGGCCGCCTCGTCGACCGGCAGCCGCCCGCGGCGCTCCACGATCGAGCGGAGATCGTTGCCCGAGAGGTGCTCCATCACGATGTACGGCACCGGCAGCGCGATCCCCGCCCTCGGCGCGAGCGCGCCCAGGTCGTAGACCCGCGGCACGTGCTCGGTCTTCAGCCGGAACATCCCGCGCGCCTCGCGCTGGAACCGCCTCAGCAGCGCCGCGTTCCCGCAGTGCTCCGCCCGCATGAACTTGATGGCCACGAGCTCGCCCAACGACAGGTGCCGCGCCGCGACGACGGCCCCCATCCCGCCGATCCCGAGCAGCCGCTCGACCCGATAGCGGTCCGCGATGACCTCGCCGCAGTGCACGGGCACCACTCCCTCTTCATCGCTCACCACGCGCCCCCCCCACTCCGTCGCTCTGAGATTGCAGACCGGCCAGCCACGATCTCGGACCGGATGGTTCCTTGCAGGGCCACGCTCCTCGCGCTTGCCGCAGGCTCTGGTGAGATTCGATTCTCCGGGGAGGCAATGCGTCGCGTCGGCTGTCGAATTTTCCGGCGCTCCTGTGGGCGCGTGCGGGCCCGCGCCGTGCGCCGCGGGCGATCTGGAGCGCGCCTCCGCCCGGCATGCGCCGCCCGCGCCGTCCGCGCCGTCCGCGCCGTCCGCGCCGCCCGCGCCGCCCGCGCCGCCCGCGCCGTCCGCGAATGATTGCAGCGCGGCGGTTCCTTTTCGGCGCTCCTCGCGATACATGCGTTCCGTGTCCGCCCCTCCCGCCCTGGTCTGCCGCGGTCTGGTCAAGCGTTACGGCGACGTCGTGGCCGTGAACGGGCTCGACCTCGAGGTGCGGCGCGGCGAGTGCTTCGGCCTGCTCGGCCCGAACGGCGCGGGCAAGACGACCACGGTGGAGATCCTCGAGGGGCTGACCCGCCCCGACGGCGGCGACGTCGAGGTGCTGGGCGAGCGCTGGACGGGCGACGGCATCGCGCTGCGCCGGCGCCTCGGCATCCAGCTCCAGGAGACGCGCTTCCCGGACAAGCTCCGGGTCGGCGAGGTGATCGCGCTGTTCCGCAGCTTCTACCCGCGCGGGCTCGATCCGGAGGAGGCGCTGCGCCGCGTGTCCTTGCAGGAGAAGGCGGGCGCGTTCGTGCGCGGGCTGTCGGGCGGGCAGAAGCAGCGGCTGTCGCTCGCCTGCGCGCTCGCGGGCGACCCGGAGGTGCTCTTCCTCGACGAGCCGAGCACCGGCCTCGATCCGGCGTCGCGCCGCGAGATCTGGGACATCGTCGAGGACCTGAAGGCGCGCGGCCGCACGATCCTCCTGACCACGCACTACATGGAGGAAGCCGCGCGCCTCTGCGATCGGGTCGCGATCGTCGACCGCGGGCGGCTGCTCTCGCTCGGCACGCCGGCGGCGCTCGTCGCCTCGCTGGGCGCCGAGCACGTCGTGGAGATCGAGGTGGACGGCGCGCTCGACGAGGAGGAGCTGCGGGGCCTGCCCGGCGTGGAGGCCGTGCGCGCGGCGCAGGGGGCGCTCCGGCTCACGGTGCGCGACGTGGCGCGCGTGCTCCCGCCGCTGCTCGCGCTCTGCGCCGCGCGCGGCGCCGCGCCGAGGCGGCTCGCGACGCACCACGCGAGCCTGGAGGACGTGTTCATGGCGCTCGCCGGGCGGAAGCTCGCGAGCGAGGAGGCGGCGTGATGGCAAGGGGACTCCGCTCCCTGCGCGGCTCGCCGCTCGCGCTCCTCATCCGGGCGCGGGTGGTGGAGTTCCTGCGCGAGCCCGAGGCGATCTTCTGGATGCTCGTGTTCCCGATCCTGCTCTCGTCGGCGCTGGCCGTCGCGTTCGGGGGCGGGGCCGCCGAGCCGCTGCCGGTGAGCGTCGAGGCGGGCGCCGGGGCCGAGGCGCGGCGCGCCGCGCTCGAGGCCTCGGGGCAGGTCGCCCCCCGGGTGGTCCCGCGCGACCAGGCGCAGCGGGAGCTCCGGACCGGCAAGGTCGCGCTGGTCGTGCTGGCCACCGATCCGCCCACGTACTGGTTCGATCCGACGCGGCCGGAGAGCCGCGCCGCCCGGCTCGAGGTCGACGAGGCGCTCCAGCGCGCGGCGGGGCGCGCGGACGCGTTCCGCCCGGCCGCGCTCGAGATGACCGAGCGGGGCTCGCGCTACATCGACTTCCTCGTGCCCGGGCTGCTCGGCATGAACGTGATGTCGACCGGGATGTGGGCGATCGGCTTTTCGATCGTGCAGCAGCGCATCGGCAAGCTCCTCAAGCTGTTCGTCGCGGCGCCGATGAAGCGCTGGCAGCTCCTGTTCGCGCACCTCGGGGCGCGGCTCGTGTTCCTGGCGATCGAGGTCGTCGCCCTGCTCCTGTTCGCGGTGCTCGCCCTCGGCGTGCCGATCGCCGGCTCGCTCGCCGCGCTCGCGCTGGTCATCGTGGTCGGCGCGCTGTCGTTCGTCGGGCTCGGCCTGCTCGTCGCGGCGCGGCCGCGGACGCTCGAGGGCGTCTCGGGCCTGACCAACCTGGCGATGTTCCCGATGTGGATCTTCTCCGGCGTCTTCTTCTCGACCGAGCGCTTCCCGGCCGCGATGCAGCCGTTCATCCAGGCGCTGCCCCTCACGGCGCTGAACGACGCGCTCCGCGGCGTGATGCTCGAGGCCGCGCCCCTCGCCTCGCTCGCGCCCGAGCTCGCGTTGCTGGCGGGCTGGGGCGTCGTCTGCTTCGCGCTCGCCCTCAAGCTCTTCCGCTGGCAGTAGCCCCCCGCGCGGCGGCCAGCGGAGGCGCGGGACGGTTCGCCGGCACCTCCGTCGCATCATGCTCCTGGGACCCGGCCAGCCCACCGGGCCACGTCGCGCGACGTTCGCGACGTTGTAAAATATTTTTAATTTATATAACTTGAAACAATGCTGCCATCACGCTCTTTGCGCTGCCTTCTGGCTGTGAGCTCCAGTGTTACAGCCGTGCTCCTGGCCGCCGCTCTCCCCGCGGCGGCCGCCACGTCGTTCACGACGTTCGAATCGGGCCAGGTCCGCCCCCTGGCCCTCTCTGCGAACGGCAAGCTGCTCTTCGCGGCGAACACCCCCGACAACCGGCTGGAGATCTTCCGCGTCCAGGCCGATCGTCTGCGGCTCGAGGCGTCCGTGCCCGTGGGCCTCGAGCCTGTCGCCGTGGCTGCCCGGGGCGACGACGAAGTCTGGGTGGTGAACCACCTGTCCGACAGCGTGAGCGTGGTCGATGTTCGAGACGCCAAAAGGGCGCGCGTCGTCCGCACGCTGCTCGTGGGTGACGAGCCGCGCGACATCGTGTTCGCCGGACCGAAGCGCTCGCGGGCCTTCATCACCACGGCCCACCGCGGGCAGAACATCCCCTTCGATCCGCAGATCACGACGCCTGGCGTGGGGCGCGCGGACGTGTGGGTGTTCGATGCCAGACAGCTCGGGACCTCGCTCGGCGGCACGCCGCTCTCCATCGTGACGCTCTTCAGCGACACGCCGCGCGCGCTCGCGGTGACGCCGGACGGCAGCCGGGTCTACGCCGCCGCCTTCCACTCGGGCAACCGCACGACCTCCATCGACGAGAGCCTCGTGCCGAACGGCGGGGAGGCCGCGGGCGGATTGCCCTGGCCCAACACGAATGTCGAAGGCGTCCCGCAGCCCGAGGTCGGGCTGATCGTCAAGTTCGACGGGGCCCACTGGGTCGACGAGCTGGGCCGCCCCTGGGACGACATGGTGCGCTTCTCGTTGCCCGACAAGGACGTCTTCGTCATCGACGCGACCGCCAACCCGCCGCGTCAGGTGGACGGGCCAGGCGGCTTCTTCACGGGTGTGGGGACCGTCCTCTTCAACATGGTCGTGAACCCGGTGAACGGGAAGGTCTATGTGTCCAACACCGACGCCCGAAACGAGCAGCGCTTCGAGGGGCCGGGCCTCTTCGCTGGCCACAGCGTGCGAGGCCACCTGCACGAGAGCCGGATCACCGTCCTCGGCCCGGGCGGCGTCGTCCCGAGGCACCTCAACAAGCACATCGATTACAGCAGCTGCTGCGCGCCGGTGCCGAACGAAGAGAGCGAGAAGAGCCTGGCGCAACCGGTGGAGATGGCCGTGACGCGAGACGGCGCGACCCTGTATGTCGCGGCGCTCGGCTCGGACAAGATCGGCATCTTCGACACCGCGAAGCTCGAGAACGGTACGTTCGTGCCCAGCAGGGCGAACCAGATCCGCGTCCCTGGAGGCGGCCCGACCGGCCTCGTCCTCGACGAAGGCAGGCGGCGGCTCTATGTGCTCACGCGCTTCGACAACGCGATCTCGGTCATCGATACACGGACCCGCCGCGAGGTCGCGCACGTGCCGATGCACAACCCGGAGCCTCCGAGCGTCGTCCGGGGGCGCCGCTTCCTCTATGACGCGTCGCTGAGCTCGAGCCACGGCGACTCGTCCTGCGCGAGCTGCCACATCTTCGGCGACTTCGACAGCCTCGCGTGGGACCTCGGAAACCCGGACGGCTCCGTGCTGGACAACCCGGGACCGTTCTGCACCGAGCTCTTCGGCCTGGATCCGAGCCTCCATCCGATGAAGGGGCCGATGACGACCCAGAGCCTGCGCGGCATGGCGAACCACGGGCCGATGCACTGGCGCGGCGACCGCACGGGCGGCCACGATGAGCCCACCTCCCAGCCGGACAGCGGCGTGTTCGACGAGCGGGCGGCGTTCAAGAAATTCAGCGGAGCGTTCGTCGATCTGCTGGGGCGAGACGAGACGATCTCAGAAGAGGACATGGAGGACTTCACGGACTTCATCCTCCAGGTCACCTATCCGCCCAACCCCATCCGCGCGCTCGACGACTCGCTCACGCCCGATCAGCTCGCGGGGCGCGCCTTCTTCGGGGGGCCCGTCTCGAGCATCCTCGGCACCTCGTGCATCGGGTGCCACGTCGTCGACCCCGACGCCAACCCCGACGACTTCGCGCCGGGCTTCTTCGGCAGCGACGGCGGCTCGGCCAACGCCAACGAGTCTCAGGTCTTCAAGGTCCCGCACCTGCGCAATCAGTACCAGAAGGTCGGGATGTTCGGCATGGCGGAGTCGTTCGTCTTCCCGTTCGGCGGCTCCAACGCGCACATGGGCGACCAGGTCCGCGGCTTCGGCTTCCTCCACGACGGCGCCGTCGATACGCTCTTCCGCTTCAATTCCTTCTCCGATTTCGTCCAGATCCCGGAGAACCCCGGCGGCTTCGCCGTCGGCCCCGAGGGGGACCTCCTGAAGCACCAGGTGGCAGCGTACATGCTGGCGCTGGAGTCGAACCTGAAGCCCATCGTGGGCCAGCAGATCACGCTCACGTCGTCGAACGCGGCGGCGGCCGGCCCGCGCGTCGATCTGCTCGTGGCGCGCGCCGACGCCGGCGACTGCGATCTCGTGGTCAAGGGCTGGTCGCACGGCGCCGAGCTGGGCTTTGTGTACATCGGGAACGGCTGGTTCGACCCCGACCGCGTGCGCGAGCCGTTGCGATCGGACGCCGAGCTCCGCCTGCTCGCCACGGGGCGCCGCGGCGAGCTGACGTATACCTGCGTGCCGCCCGGGTCGGGCGAGCGTATCGGCATCGATCGCGACGGCGATGGCTTCCGCGACGGTGACGAGCGGGACGCGCGCAGCGACCCGGCCGACCCGAATCGGGTTCCGTGATGGGGGTGGCCGCGGCGTGACGGGCCCGTGCGGGGGCGCCTGCGAGCACGCCAGCGGGAGGACGACCGTCGAGCGGCGGGCCGGCCGCGGCCGGGTGCTTCCCTGACAGCAATGCTTCCGCAGCGCGGGCGGTCCAGTGCTGCTCTCGCAGCACTGCCTCGTTGCCGGCGAGGGGAGGCGCCTTGCTCCCGGCCGGTGCGCCCGTGGCTCCGCCTCCGGGCACGACGCTTGCGGTGTGCGGCGCGGCCGTGCGGCGGCACGCGCGCGCCCGCGCGCGAACGCGAGGACCGAGGACATCCATGAGCGACCATCAACGAAAGATCCGTCTGGGCGCCTTCTTACCCGGCGCAGGACACCACGTGGCAGCGTGGCGGCACCCGGAGGCGCAGGCGGACGGAGGCATCAACTTCGCGCATTACAAGCGCATCACGCAGGCCGCGGAGCGGGCCAAGTTCGACGCCGTGTTCCTCGCGGACGGGCTCGCGCTGCAGAGCCGGCCGGGGGCGCAGGGCCGCACCGCCTACGGGGCCAGCTTCGAGCCGGTCACGCTGTTCTCCGCGCTCGCGGCGGTCACCGAGCGCATCGGCTTCATCGCCACCGCGTCCACCACGTACGAGGAGCCCTACCTCCTGGCCCGCAAGTTCGCCTCGCTGGACCACCTCAGCCAGGGGCGGGCGGGGTGGAACGTCGTCACCACCGGCGGGGGCGAGGCGGCGGGGAACTTCGGGCTCGACGCCCACCCCGACCACGCGCAGCGGTACGTCCGGGCGCGGGAGTTCGTCGACGTGGTCACCGGCCTCTGGGACAGCTGGGAAGACGACGCCTTCCTCCGCGACAAGGCGTCGGGGATCTATTACGACCCGGAGAAGCTGCACAGGCTCGATCACAAGGGGAAGTTCTTCTCCGTTCGCGGGCCGCTCAACATTCCGCGCCCGCCCCAGGGGCACCCGGTGATCGTGCAGGCGGGGTCCTCGGAGGCGGGCAGGGAGCTCGCCGCGGAGACGGCCGAGGTGATCTTCACCGCGCAGCAGACGCTGGAGGACGCGCAGGCCTTCTACGCCGACGTCAAGGGGCGGATGGCCAAGTACGGGCGCCACCCCGACCAGCTGAAGATCATGCCGGGGGTGTTCCCCGTGGTCGGGCGGACGGAGTCGGAGGCCCGGGCGAAGTACCAGGAGCTGCAGGACCTCATCTTGCCGGAGGTCGGCCTCTCGCTGCTCTCGGGGCTGTCGGGCGGGGTCGATCTGTCGGGGTATCCGGTGGACGGCCCGCTGCCCGATCTGCCGGAGACCAACAACAACAAGAGCCGGCAGGCGCTGATGTTCGACATCGCCCGCAAGCGCAACTTCTCCATCCGGGAGCTTTACCTCTGGGTGGCTGGGGCGCGCGGGCACTGGACGATCGTTGGCTCGGTGGAGCAGGTCGCGGACCAGCTGGAGGCCTGGTTCACGCAGGGCGGCGCCGACGGGTTCAACGTGATGCCGCCGTGGCTCCCGGGCGGGCTGGACGACTTCGTCGAGCTGGTGATCCCGGAGCTGCGGCGGCGGGGGTTGTTCCGCACGGAGTACGAGGGCCGCACGCTGCGCGAGAACCTCGGGCTGGCCCGGCCGGCGAACCGCCACGCGAGCAAGGCCGGGTCGCGGGCCTCGGCGGCCTGAAGGCGCGCCGTCGCGCGCAGGGCGCCTGGCCCCCGGCGGAGCTGCGCGCGGCGGGGCGGCGCCGATTCACGCGCTGGCGGTCGCGTTCGACGGGAAGCTGATGCGGGCGGCGCGCGTCCCCGGGGAGGTCGCGCCGTGAAGCTCGGGCTGCGCGGCGCGCCTCAGCCGCCGTCGATGATCTCGATCCGGTTCCCGAACGGATCGTCCGTGTGGAACCGCCGCACCTCGGGCAGCTCGTCGCTCCAGCGCACGGCGTGGCCTGCGGCCTCGAGCGTCGCTGCGATGTCCTCGATGCCCTTCACGACGAGGCCGGGGTGCGCCTTGCGCGCCGGCCTGAAGTCGTGCTCCGCGCCGAGGTGGACCGCCACGGCGCCTGCGCGGAACCAGGCGCCGCCGCGCGACGCGAGCGGCTCGGGCTTGGGGACGTGCTCCATCCCGAGCACGTCCCGGTAAAACGCCACGGCGCGCGATTCCTGCCCGGGCGGCATCGCGAGCTGCACGTGATCGATGCAGACGAACGTGAACGGCATAGGCCACGTATACAAGAAAGCAGGGCAGATCGCGAGCGGCCCCGGGCGCGACGCGCGCCGAACGAGCCGCCGTCCGGCGGATGGTGTTCGCCGGATTCGCGCGAATCCACGCGTCGTTTGCCGCCTCTCTCGACCGCTCCGCCGCGATTGACGAGCTGCCTGTGTCATCCAAGGTAATCGGGGCTGGTCAGCTGTGTCGTGGCGACTCTGTCGGTCTTCGGGGCAGCGGTCGAGCAATCTTGTCTCGCCCTTCAATCAGGAGATTCCACATGGCTGAATCGAGGAGGATCGTCGTGCTGCTCGCAGCCTCGTTGTCGGCGGCGATCGCCGGCTGCATGGCGGCGACGGACGAGGGGGATGGGCGGGAGGACCCCTCTGCCGCCCTGGCGCCGGCGGACGTCGAGGAGAGCGTGGGTGAGGCGTCGGCCGCTCAGCAGTGTCACGGCTGTCCGCCGGGGACCACGTATGTCGCCGTGGTGAACACCTGTGTCACCGAGCCTGCCAGGTTCGATGCCACGCCGGGGGGCTACGGGTGCCGTTACGGCGCCATCCTGACGGGTCGCGGCAACGTCATCTGTTTGCCGGCCTCGGAGTGGGGGCCTGTGCCCCCTCCGATCGTCGCGATAGGCCCCGGCCTTCCGGGACCGCAGCCAGGCGACTGGCTTCCCCGCGCCGCGGCCTCCCGGGCTCCGCCGCTCAGCCGCGTCCCGCCGGGTCCACCCCCATCGTGCGCAGCCGCTCCTTGATGTCGTCGGACAGGCACATCCGCGACACCATGTCCTCGAACGTGTCCCGCCGCCGGATGAGCCGGCTCTTCCCGCCGTCGACGAGCACCTCCGCCGGCCGCAGCCGACCGTTGTAGTCGTAGCTCATCACGTGCCCGTACGCGCCCGCATCCATCAACACGACCACGTCCCCCTCGGCCACGTCCGCGGGGAGCTCGCGCTCGCTGATCCACATGTCCGTGTTCTCGCAGACCTGCCCCGTCATCGCCATCGGGGCGGTCTTGCCGCGGCGGCCGTTGATCCGCACCTCGTGATACGCGCCGTACATCACCGGCCGCGCCATCGTGTTCATCGAGATGTCCGTGCCGATGATCGTCTTGTATCCCTGCTTGATCGAGATCACCCGCCCGAGCACGTAGCCCGCGTCCCCGACGAAGTAGCGCCCCGGCTCCATCACGAGGCGCGGCGCCTTCAGGCCGTGCTCGGCGCACTTCTTCTGCACCACCGCGGCGATCTCGCGGGCGACGGCGTCCACGTCGAGCGCCGGCTGCTCCCTCCGGTAGGGGATGCCGAGCCCGCCGCCGATGTCCAGGAACGCCAGGTCGAAGCCGAGCTTCCGCGCGACCGGCCCGATCAGGTCGAGCAGCTTGGCGGTCACGTGCGCGAAGCTCTCCGGCTTGTTCGCCTGCGAGTGCGGCATCATGTGCACCCCGAGCCGCTCGACCCCGTTCTCCAGCGCCGTGCGGTAGGCGTCCTCCACGTAGCGCGGGTGGATCCCGAACTTGGCCGACGGCCCCGCGAACGGCTTCAGATCCGGCGTCGCGATGTCCTCGCCGCTCGGGTTGATCCGGAACGACATGCAGCGCGGCCGCCCGAGCGCGAACAGGCGCCGCAGGATGCCGTGGTCGTCCACGTTGAAGATCACGCCGGCGCGCAGCCCCGCGGCCAGGTCCTCGTCCGAGAGGCTGTTGCCCGTGTAGATGATCTGCTCGCCCGAGAGCCCGAGCGCCTGCGCCAGGCGGATCTCGTTCGGGCTCGCGGCGTCCACGCCGGAGCCCTGCTCGACCAGGAGCTTCGCTATCTCCAGGTTGTTGCACGCCTTGATGGCGTAGAAGACGGACACCTCCGGGTAACAGCTGCGCAGCGCGCGCGTGAGTCGGCGGAAGTTCTCCCGGATGCGCTCGGCATCGTAGGCATAGAGCGGCGTGCCGTACTGCTCCGCGAGGTCGCGGACCGAAATGCCCCCGATCTTGATCTCTGCCTCTTGCATACTCCTCATCGCGTCAACGCTTCAGAAACGCTTCAAATTCGAGAGAACACCCGAAGGAACCGTTTGCAGGTTTGCAGTACACCAGCATACCATGTGCCACCGGCGTCCGGCAACGGCGCGCGCGGCGCGGGCCTTCCGTGGGGCCCGTCCGTCGGCGAGCGCGGAGCGCCGCCTGCCGGCTACGTGGCGTCGGTGCGGCTCGTGTCGGTGAGGCTGGCGTCGGTGAGGCTGGCGTCGGTGAGGCTCGCGCCGGCGTGGTTCGCGCCGGCGTGGTTCGCGTCGCTGCGGCTGCTGAAGAGGTGGCGCCAGAGCGCGCCGAGCCCGCCCACGAACAGCGAGCCGTTCCGCCTGTCGATGTCCTCGACCGCGGCGGGGTCGAACGGCAGCTGATGCGGGTCGATCACCTCGAGCAGGGCGCGCTCGTCCGCCGTCGGCGACGGGTGGAGCCTCAGCCGGCACGAGCTCCCGGGCGTGCGCGGCCCGGTCGGGGGGCTCGCCAGCCCGTCGAGGTACGCGACCAGGTCGTCCGCCCGGTCGAACTCGGTGTCGCCCAGGTGCTCGCCGATGAGCGACGCGCGCACCCTGCGGATCGAGCGGCCCAGCGCGTCGCCCGGGTCCTCGGCCTCGACCGAGGCGTTGATCTCCGTGTCGATCGACAGGCTGCGGTTCGTCAGGTTGGCGGAGCCCACCGTGAGGAACCGGTCGTCGACGATCATCAGCTTGGAATGGATGTACGTGGCGCGCTCGGCCGTCTCGTCCTCGCCGCACGCCGGCAGGGTGTAGTAGATGCCGAGGCGGTGGCCGGTCTCGGCCGCCGCCGCGCGCAGCGCGCCGAGCACCTTGGCCTGCGAGAGGCCGACGGCGATCTGCTCCTTCATCGTCTCGGCCTCCATGTTCAACACGAGCACCACGTCGAGCAGCGGCCGGCCCTCGGCGCGCATCCGCCGCACGATCCCCTCGGCGATGACGTGAGAGCTGAAGTACTGCGTCTCGATGTAGATGAAGCGCTCGGCGGCGTCGATCGCGTCGAGGTAGAGGTCGCGGATCTCCGTGCAGCTCGGGGCGCCGGTCGGCGCGCCGTGCGGATCGGTGCGGCTCAGCGTCACGTGCCGCGCCGCGATGGGGGTGCCGCCCTCGGGCCGGTAGTCGGGGAACGTCGGCTCGGCCCCCTCGAGGTCCGGCAGCGCGATGGGCACGCCGCCGGCGCGCCGCCAGCGATCCGTGAAGATCTCGGTCAGCGCCCGGGCGACCTCGCGGCCGCGCAGGTAGGCCTGCACGTCGTGAAACGGCTTGTGCGGCTCCCCGCGGCTGACGCGGAGCGGGTTCTTGTTCGCGTGGCTGCGGTCGTCCCAGCGGTGGTCGCACAGGTCGAGGCCGCCGAGGAAGGAGAGCTCGCCGTCCACCACCACGAACTTCTGGTGGTGCGAGGCGCGCTCGACGTGGGTGGAGTCGAAGAGGAAGTGCAGCCTCTGGTTCGTCCACTCGAAGACGAGCTGCTGCAGCCACTCGCGCTCGAGCGCGAACACGAGGTGGAAATCCCAGGCGAGGATGAAGATCTGGAGATCGGGGTTGATCTCGCAGAGGTGGTTCAGGAACTTGAGCAGCGTGATCGGGCTCGACACCTCCGCCTCCCGCCCGCCGCGGAGCAGGGCGACGTCGCTGTCGAACTGCCAGCCGGCGAGGAGCACGTAGCGCCGCGCCTTGGCGGCGACCCGGTAGAACTCAGGGTAATACTCGTCGGCATCGACCAGAAGGCCGAAGTCGTCCACCGGGGTGTTACACCACGTGTGACGCCGAGGGTCGATGATCTTGGCCATCGCCCCTTCCTTAGCGACGCGCGAGGCGCCCCGCCAGGGCGCCGCGCACGCCGTGGGCCGGAGCCGCCGGCGCCGCGCGGAGGAAGCGGCGCGACCTCGCTGCCGAGACGAGCACGTCAGACGAATGACACCGAGTCATCACGTTCGCTCCGCGGCATCCCTCTCGGTCTTTGCCTTCATCGGTCATTCCCGTCGTCGCGCCGCCGCGCCTTCACGTCGTTGCGTCCGGGCGCTCCGCGCCGTGCGGCTCTGGCCTCGCGTGCGCCTCGATGAGCCGCTTCAGGCCCGCCACGTCCGCTTGGTCTCCGCTCGCCTCGCCGATGACGGCGAGGCGCTCCGCCTCGTCGCGCGAGAGGTCGGGGCATATCCATTCCAGCAATGCCGCCCAGTCCGGCGAACCGTCGCAGCTATAGCAGTCATCGGGGATCGGCGTATCGTCGGGGAAATTCCGGAAAACGAAGTACGGCATCGCATCTACCTTTGTGCCGAGATCACGGGCATGTCCTCGTCCCGGCTCGCGTCGCGCCGGCGTGACAGCCGGTCGGCTATGGAGCCGGCCGCGCGGGGGAGCAAGCCCATCCATGCCCGCCTCGGCCCGTTCGCCGCCGATCGCGCCCGGAGGGCGGAGGAGAGCCAGCGCCTCGAGCCGAAGCCCGGGGCGCTCCTCGACCTCGCCGTGTGCCACGAGAAGGTGGGGAAGCTCGCGACCGCCTGGGCCGATCTCGGCGCGGTGGAGGAGGTCGCGCGGCGCGAGGGCCGGAGAGACCGCGGAGAGAGCATCGCGCCGGCGCCACGTGCGCGCCGGCGCTCGGGCGTGTCAGGGGGTGGCGCAGCCGATCCGCTCGGGCGCGACCGCCACGTCGTCGTACCACATCGAGCGTGCGGGGCCGTGGAAGCCGAGGTAGCCGAAGCTGAACGTCTTGAAGTCGAGCTTTTTCCAGCCGGTCTTGTCGATGATCTTGGTGCCGTTGGCGTAGATCTGGACATCGCCCTTGGTGCCGTCGAAGTAGGCCTCCATGCAGTGCCACTGGTCCTTGGGGAGGCTCGCGCCGCCGCTCCCGCACCGGAAGTCGCCGCCCATCGGCAGGACGACATCGTCGTGCAGGTTCAGGACGATCTGGCAGTACTGCTCGGCGACCTCCACGTTGTCCCCCTCGTTCGGCTCGCCGGTGCCGGTCATGGCCTGGAAGTAGGCGTTGTGGTCGGACTGGCCGAGATCCACGCTGCTGCGCACGTAGAGCCGGACCCAGAACGTCGGGCCGGGCGCCGGGACGGAGAGCATCCTCCAGTCGTAGCCGCCGCCTCCGGGCTTCACGTGCAGCGAGCGGGCGCCGGCGTGGACGATCGAGGCGTCGATCTCCATGTTCTTCAGCGCGTCGGCCGCCTGGTACGACGGGCGGTACGTCGCGCCTTCGGGGAGCCCGTCGCCCTCGAAGTCGGCGCAGAACGTCGCGGTCGCCGGGCACGCGCCGGTCGGCGTGCCGGTGCCCGTGCTCGACGTGGTGCTCGTCGCGCTCGGCGTCCCGGTGCTGCTGCTGGTCGTGGTGCTGCTGCTGGTCGTGGTGCTGCTGCTGGTCGTGGCGCTGCTGCTGGCGCCGCCGCCGGCGCTGCTGCTGCTGGCGACGGGGTTGCCCGTGCCCGAGCTCACGCTCGACGCGCCGCCGGTCCCCGCGCCGGAGCCGCCGGCGCCCCCCGCGTCCGAGCCGCCGTTCCCGTCGTCCGAGCACCCCGCCGCCGCGGCGGACAGGGCCAGACAGGAGATCCCAACCCACGTGAAGCGTGCGATGTCGCGATGCAAAGAAGAAGTCATGTCGATGCCCGAAAGGTGATAGGCGCGCTCGCCGGAGCTGCGCTGCCGCAGCGCGGCACGTTCGCCGTCGTCTTAAGAATCCGCCGCTCGCGTCGGGGCGCGATCCGCGCTCGACGCGGGTCACAGCTCTAGCAGAATTCGCCGCGCCCCGGGAGACGTTCTTCCGGATCTAGTCTTGTTGTAACTCTATGCAGCGATCATCGAGGCGCGATCGCCTCGCGCAGGCGCTCGAGCGCGCGCTCGTGCTCGGGCGTGAGCGAGGCGGGGGGCGCGCGCCGCGCCGCGCCCGGGTCGCCGTCCCATGCGTCGTCCGTGCCGAGGTAGGCGGCGCTCAGGGTCGGATCGACGCTGAAATCCAGGGGCAGGACCCGCTCCGTGCACGACGTGTCGAGGGGCGCCTCGGGATCGGCGATGAACTGGAGCAGGATCTCCAGGTCGCACGAGGCGCCGCTGCTGGTCGGGCTCTCGAGGCCGTGGGGGGCCCGCGGAATCATCACGAAGGTCTGGTTCGGGCCGGTGAAGTGGCGCTCGACGGCCTCCGGTATCGCGCTCGGGATGAAGTCGAGCCCCCCGTGGAGGAGCAGCAGGGGCACGCTCGTCGTGGCCCACTGCCCTGCGTACGCGTCCGGGGTGTACCGCGGCCAGCTCTCGTGGACCGCGGCGGCGTCGTCCGTCAGCCCGAGGGCCACGTTGGCCTCCGCGAGGTACTCCTGCATCTCGGACGCGGGCGGCGGCGGGTCGGCCCAGAGCTCCGACAGCATGATGTTGTTGCGGAGCACCGGGGAGTAGAACCGCAGGGAGGGCGAGAGCGGCTCGGGGAGGGGAGCGAGCAGGATCCCCGCGAGGTGGGTGAACGCGGCGACGTCGGCAGGAGAGCACCGGTCCAGCCGGTAGATCAGCGCCGGCATGAGCGGCCGCGGCGCCCATTGATAGAGGAGCTGCGCGAACAGCGCCTGGAAGACCGGCCGGTCATATCCGAGCGCGGCCACCTCCGGGCAGGCGCCTTCGTCGAAGGCGTCCAGGGTCTCCGTCATCGTCCCCCACGGGTCGGCGCCGAGCTTCTCCGAGCAGGACGGGTCGTCGCCGCAGAGGCCCATGAACCGCTGGCCGAGGTCGTTGAGCCAGACATCGATGTCCGAGAGTCGCGAGTTGACGGCCAGCGCGGTGAGCGACACGGCCGCTGGCTGGTCGGGATAGAGCTGGAGGTAGCGGTGACCCCAGATCGATCCGTAGGAGCCGCCGAAGACGATGACGTCGCCGCCTGGGGCGCGCGTCCGCGCGATGGTCTCGCCGACGTCGCGCGCGGCGTTCGTCACGGTGTAGCCCTGGATGTCGTCGCCCAGCTCGGCCTTGATCGACGGTAGACAAGCGGCCAGCTCGGCGTCGGTGAGATAGCTGCCGGCCTCGCTCTCCGGCGTCTCCCCGTCCGCGCAGCCGAGGCGGCTCGAGCGGCCGGTGCCGCGGTGGTCCGGCATGTACATGTCGAGCGTCGGGTCGACGCCGGCGAGGAACTGCACGGTCGGCTCGAAATCGGCGCCCGAGTACCCCGGCCCGCCGTTCAGGAGCCAGAGCTGCCCGCGGCTCGGCTGGGCCGCGGCGAGCTTGCGCTTGACGAAGAAGGTGATGGTCTTGCCTTCCGGCTGGTCCCAGCGGAGCGGGACGGGGATCTCGGCGCACTCGGCGTCCTCGCCGGTGCCGTCGGTGAAGAGCGGGCAAGGGGTCCAGGCGATGGCGTCGCCTCCGCCGTTGCCCCCTTCACCGCCGCTGCCGCCCGCGCCGCCCCCGCCATTGCCACCGTCGCCGCTGCCGCCGGTGCCGCCGCCGGTGCCGCCGCTGCCGCTCGTCGAGGAGCTCGACGACCCGGTTCCACCGGGATCCGTATCATCCCCGCATCCCAGCATGCCCTGGGCAAACAAGATGACCATCGCGCCGCAAGCAAGACTCGCCCTCATGCTCAACACTCCTGAAGAATGGGTGAGCCCCGCACCTCACGTGAAGGGCAACCGTTAATTTATCGACACGTCATGGCGGCTCTACCGGCCCGCGGCCGCGTGGCAAGCAAGAACCGGGGCATTCGGTGTCGCGCCGCGCCCGCGGCTCTCCGCGCCTTGGATCTCCGCAGCGACAGCGCGCTGACGCAGGGCGTGCGAGCCGCAGCGACCGCGACCTGGAACTGAGCGGGAACGGAACGACGGGAGGCGGGCGCGCCAGCGGCGTGGCATGTACGCTGCCGGTGCGCCGCCGCGGACGACCCCGGGCGGCCCACCGCGAACCCGGGCACCTCGTGCGATCTCAACGTCCAAGCCTCACGGCCTCCATCGTCGCTGCGCTGCGGGCGCTCTACACCGAGATGCCCGAGCCCTACCGCCTCGCGCCCGACCCGCTCGCGGCCCGCCTCGTCCCGTGGCCGCTCGCGCTGCCGGCGCGCGCGCTCCCGCTTGCGGCGGGCTCTCCTGCCGCCGCCCGCGCCCTCCACCGCGCGATCGGCGTCGCCATGTTCGGTGTCAGCTACCACGTCGCGCTCCGCACGCGCGCGATCGACGACGCGCTCCGCGAGGCCGCCGCGCGCGGCACGTCCCAGCTCGTCGTGCTCGGGGCCGGCCTGGACAGCCGCGCGATGCGCCTGCCCGAGCTCGCGGGCGTCCAGGTCTTCGAGGTCGATCACCCGAGCACGCAGCGCGACAAGGTCGAGCGCCTCGCGTCGCTCGCGCGCGGGGACGGCAGCGCCGCGGGCGCGCCGGGCGCCGCGCCGGAGCTCAAGGCCCGCGGCCTCGCGCGCGTGCCGGTGGACTTCGAGCGAGACCGCCTCGACGAGGCGCTCCTCGCGGCCGGCTTCCGCCCGGCCGAGCCCACGTTCTGGATCTGGGAGGGCGTGACCGTCTACCTGACGCGCGAGGCGATCGAGGCGACGTTGCGCCTCACGGCGGCGCTCTCCGCGCCCGGCAGCCGCATCGCGCTCACCTACGGGATGCTCCCCGACGCCGAGCTCCCCGCCTGGGCGGAGCGCGTGATCAGGGGCATGTTCCGCTCCCTGGGCGAGCCCGTCCGTACGCCGCTCGCCCGCGAGGACATGCATGAGCTCCTCGCGCGCGCCGGCTTCCGCGTGCTCTCCGACGAGTCGACCGTGGACTGGGCCGCGCGCTACTGGCCCCCGCAGCGCGGCGTCCGCGCCATCGAGCGGCTCGCCGTCGCGGAGCGCTGACGCGTGCGTCGAAGCGACGACGACGGTCCAGAGCGTAGGAGGCCCGGCGGTGCTCGGCGCAGGTCGGCAGCGCGCGCGACCTCGCGGCGGCGTTTGCCGATCGGAGGCGGCGGAGGGTTGCCCCCGCTTCCGCCGCCTTGTTAGCCTGACCGGGAGCACCGAGTCCGTCAGCGCAAGCGCGCGAAGTCCTGCGCGCCCTACATCCAGGAGGCCCATGCTGCGATCCGTACGCGTCTTCACCAACTGCGTCGATGAGGAGCAGCGGGCACAGCTGGAGCGAGCGCTGGCCCATTTTCACGCTGCACAGGGAGTCATCCGCATAGAGCCTTGCGGCGACACTGAAGTGCCAGTGAGCGTCGAGCGGCTCAATGTCACGAGGTTCTTCGCACAGGCCGCTGTCTCCGACCCGCAGATCGTGGTGACTGGACGACGGCTGAGCGACAACTGGTTCACACATGCGGAGCAACGGCGAGCGGTCATCTCGGTCGCGGACTGGACCATCGCCTTCGTCAACGAGCAGGGTGAGACTCCGCTCGGAGCTCCGGACGCCAACATCCTGACGTCGCTCGCGCTCACGACCCTGCTCGCGATCGCTGGCTGCAATGATTTGGATGTCCTCCACGAGACGGTCGGGTGCCTCTTCGATCTCTGTCTGAACAAGCCCGACCGCGCGCTCAAGATGCGCGCCGCCTACATCTGTTCTCGCTGCGCGACCAGGTTAGCTGCACAGGGTGTCTCATCCGTCGAACGGGACGCGATCAGCGCAGTCCTGGATCGCGTTCGTGCCCTCCTGCTGGGGCGCCGCCCTCAGGCCATGGCCCCCCAGACAGACGATGCCGAGGACGAATCCTTCGTCCAATACACTCCTCCCCCCGATGGCGTTCACCTGCCGCCTCGCCTGATCGAGGCGTGCGTCACAGGACGGCTGACAGTGCTGGTCGGATCGGGAATGTCCTTGCAGAAGGATGTCGCCGTGAAGTACCCTCCGAAGCTTGGATGGTCGTCCTTGCCGTCCTGGGGCGAGGTCCCGCGGCGACTTGCGAACGCGGTAGCTCACTACGCAGGTCGGTCCGTCGAGCCGAGGCAGACCGTGACCCTGGAGGAGCTGCTCGCCGACATGGATTTCTTCCGGCGAGCGCTGGGAGAAACCGTCTACTATCCGCGAGCCATCTTCGATCTCTTCTCGCCGCACGTAATCTCCCCTGGTCGCGCCAACCGGCTGCTCTTCAAGATGCCGGTTCAGTGGATCCTGACCACCAATTACGATTTCGTGCTTCAATACGCGGCTCCGCCGGGGACCCCGGTCTTCACATGGCGTGAGGCTCGACAGGCACGAGAGTATCTCGCAGCTGTGAGCGCACATCGCCCATTGTTAAAGCTCCACGGGTGCGCGTCGCGTCCGGATACCGTCGTGCTCACTGGCCTCGAATACGAACGCCTACGACAGAATGAGGAGTATCTCTCGCTGCTTCGTTTTGTTTTCGATTCCCAGGCTATCCTCTTCCTCGGTTTTGGTCTATCCGATCCGCTCGATCTCGATCTCGCGATGAGGCAGGCTCGGTACGCTGGCGCCGCGGAAGGCGAAAAATTCGCGTTGCTCCACCGCGATTGCGCGGCTCAAGTCCGAGAGAAGTTTCCACAGGTCCAGGTGATAACTTATCCCCATCATTCCTCGGTTCCCGCCATCATTGCCCAGCTCGTGCGAGCTGCGCGTCAGCGCCAACGGCCCTGACCTGTTAGAACGCCGATCGCATTGAAAGTGGGCAAAAATCGATTCATGGGAAGATGACCGCAAGGGCGCAAAGGGCGCGGGGGAGGAGAAGAATAAAAATCCCATCTCTGTCCCCTTGCGCCTCTTGCGCCCCTGCGGTATCTCCTCTTGCAGCATGCCATGCTCTTCCAGCTTGTTGCTCGGCGGCTCCGGCTGGTGCTGCAATCTGTTGAATTTAGCTGACTTTTAACACGTTTGTCGCTCTAGCGTGGTACCCCGAGAGGGCGGGAGGCGATTCGCTACCTTGCGGCGTCATCCCTTCCCGCCATCCTCCCGCCGGATCCCGAGCTTCCGCATCTTGCTTTGCAGCGTCGTCGGCTTCAGCCCGAGCGCCGCGGCCGCCCCGTCCTCCCCGTAGATCTTCCCGCCCGACGCCCGCAGCGCGTCCTCGATGCAGCGCTGCGCCGCCTCCCGGTACGTCATCGCGCGCCCGGCCTCGCGCGGCGCCGCGGCGAGCGGCGCGGACAGGATGAGCTCGTCCCCGGTCGACATCACCATCGACCGCTCGATCACGTTCTCCAGCTCCCGCACGTTGCCCGGCCAGTCGTGCGCCCGCAGCCGCGCCATCGCCTCCGCGCTCACCCGCGGCGGCCGCCGGCCGAAGCTCGCCGCGACCTTCTCCACGATGACCCGCGTGAGCGGCTCCAGGTCCTCGGGCCGCTCCCGCAGCGGGGGGACGACGATCGGGAACACCTGCAGCCGGTAGTACAGGTCCTCGCGGAACGCCCCGCTCGCCACCATCGCCTCGAGCGGCCGGTGCGTCGCGGCGATCACCCGCACCGACACGCGCACCGCGCCCTCGCCGCCGACGCGCTCGATCTCGCCCTCCTGGAGCACGCGCAGGAGCTTCGCCTGCGCCGCCCTGGGCAGCTCGCCGATCTCGTCGAGCAGCAGCGTCCCCCCGCTCGCGCGCTCGAACGTCCCGAGGTGCCGCGCCGCGGCGCCCGTGAACGCGCCGCGCTCGTGGCCGAAGAGCGCGCTCTCGACGAGCCCCTCGGGCAGCGCGCCGCAGTTCACCGCGAGGAACGGCCGCTCCGCGCGGCGCGAGAGCGCGTGGATGCGGCGCGCGATCACCTCCTTGCCCGTGCCGGTCTCGCCGCGCACCAGCACGGTCGTGTCCTGCCGCGCGACGAGCGGCACCATCTCCAGGAAGATCGCCCGCATCGCCGGGCCCCTCGCGACCACCTCCCGGGGCAGCGCGACGCGGTCGAGCTCCTCCTTCAGCGCCCGCTTCTCGCCCTGCGCGCGGCGCGCGATCGCCGCGACGCGCCCGAGGACCTGCACCTGCCGGAGCGCCACGGCGAGCAGGCGCCCCAGCGCCTCGAGCAGCGCGGGCGAGAGGTCGAGCGCCGCGCCCTCGCCGAGCTCCATCGCGGCGCAGCCGACCGCGCCCTCCGCGTCGCGGAGCGCGAAGACGGCGATCGCCTCGCCGCCCGCCCCGCGCCGGATCTCCGGCGCGCCCGGCGCGGCCGCGCCGCGGCGGAGATCGAGCCGCCGGAGCGGGAGGTGGCGCGCGAGCACGGCGCTCACCGCGGGGACGAGCGTCGCCTCCGTGTGCGCGCGCGCCGAGGCCTCGCCGAGGTCGGCGAGCAGGAGGAGGGCGCGATCGGCGGGGGCGGTCATCGGGCGGGGAACGACGCCACCGAAATGGCGTTGCGCGGCACCGTAGGGGCGTTGCCAGGGCCGCACAAGGCCGGCGCGAGCCCGGGAAAGGGCCGTTCGGGGCGCGGGTATGCGCCGTGCACATGCACAAAGGAGCGAGGAGAGCGCGGGCGATCGTTCCGCGGAAAGGACCCCTCATGGCTTACGTCATCGCCGAGCCCTGCATCGCCACCTGCGACACCGCGTGCGTCTCCGTCTGCCCCGTGGAGTGCATCCACGGCCCGATCCCGGCCGACGAGATCGCGCGCATCGCGGAGCTCCCGGAAGAAGAGCGGCAGACGCGCCTCGCGCGCCTCCAGCTCTACATCGATCCCGAGTCGTGCATCTCTTGCGGCGCCTGCGAGGGCGAGTGCCCGGTGGACGCCATCTTCGATGAAGACGAGCTGCCGGCCGAGTGGCAGCACTACCGGGAGATCAACGCCCGCTTCTTCGCCCAGCGCGCCTGACGCGCCGCCGGGCGGCCTCCCAGGGAGGGCTCCCAGGGAGGGCGCGCCCCGCGCGAACGGACGAACGGACGACAGGCGGCGACCACCACCTCGCCGAGCGCGGCAAGCCGAGCCACCGGGTGTTCTACAGCCGCCGCATCATCGCGTGGGTCGAGCGCTACTGCGCGAAGGAGCGCGCTCCGGACGGGGCGTGACCGCGATCTGCGCTGCCGCCGCCATGGCCCGATCTCCGCGCGCACGTCCGCGGGAACGCGGGGGCCGAGCGGTGGTACGATGGGGCCCGATCGGAGGACGTCATCCATGAAGGCCGCGACCGCGCTGGTGAAGGACATCCGCGAAGAGCTCCGCGACATCGACGATCGGCTGAGGGCGCACCCCTATCCGGGCGCCATCGAGCGCGGCGAGATCACGCTCGAGGGGCTGAAGGCGTTTCCGGGCCACCAGCACCATGTGGTGCTCAGCGACATGCGGTCGATGGCGATGATGCTCCAGCGCTTCGCGGACACGCCCTTTCGCGATTTCTGGAGCGGCGTCCTCCAAGGCGAGCTCGCGGCGCCTGCCGGGGTCGCCGCCATGGGCCAGAAGCTCGGCATGACGAGGGACGACCTGGATCGGTACGAGGTCACCGCGGAGGGATTCGCCTACGCCACCCAGATGGCCTGGGCGGCGGCCAACGCCTCGGCGGCCGAGATCGCGTGTGCCCTGCTCATCAACTTCCCTGCCTGGGGGTTCAGCTGCGGCAGGATGGGGAAGGCGCTCCGCGACCGGTACGGCTTCGGCCCGGAGCACACGGCGTTCCTGGACGCGTTCGCGAACCTGCCGTCGTTCGAGGACACCGCGGTCGCGATCGTGCAGGACGGGCTCGACCGCGGCGTGGAGCCCCGGGCGATCCGCCGCACGACCCGGCTATTTCAGGCCTACGAGAAGATGTTCTGGGACGCGATGCTGGCGCTCGGGGCGCGGCAGGCGAGCGGCTAGCGCCGGCTGCGGGGAGCGCGACCGGCGCTCGCGCTCTCCGCGGAGCCGCCCCTCGCTCACCCTTCCTCGCGCTCACACCCATACGTCTCGCGGATCTCCGCCGCCATCCGGTGCACCACCGCGCCTGCGTCCGCGCGCACGTGCAGCTCCAGCCCCGGCATCAGCTCCACGCGCCGCCACGCCCGACCGATCTCCGCCGCGTGCTCCCCCACGCCGGGCGCCGCGCTCGCGGGCGGCTCCGGCGGCAGCACCTCCTTCGCCAGCTCCTCGAGCGGGATCGCGGCGAGCTTCCGCTTGATCTCCGAGAGCAGCAGGTTGTGCTCGCGCAGCTTCTTGATCGCGAGCGCCCGCACGAGGTGCTCGCGGCCGTACGTGGTGCGGCGGCCGCGGAACGCGGGCTTGTCCATCAGCCCCTCCGCGAACCAGTGCTTGATCGTGCCGGTGCTCACGCCGGCGGCGCGGGCCAGCTCCAGGGCGCTGTAGCCGCGCGGGGCGGCGGGGGGCGTGGGGACCAGGGGCATCGAGACATCCTAGCCAGAAAACCAGACAAAGATCCAGGAAATCTAGAAAATATGCCCGGATTTTTGGATGTACAACGGCTTTATCTAGAAATTTATCGGTCGAATCAGGATAAATTGCAGCCAAATCGAGAAAATCAATTCAAAAAATAGGACGATCTTGCCCTGAATCCAGAAAAAATGCTCAGGAATCAGGCGAATCTGGCCGCTCCGACGTACCCCTTCGGTGAGCGCGCGGCTTCGCGCGCCACCTTGTAGGTCGTGCCGCCAAGAGCAAAAGAAGACAAACCACAGAGGGCACAGAGGAGAAGAGGAGAAAGAGCTCTTTTCTTTCTCTCTCCTCCGTGTCCTCTGTGCCTCTGCGGTTCAAATCTCTTGTTGAAGACGTGGCCCGATCGCTGGCGGCGTCGGCGCAGGCACGGCCGATGATACGGCGGTGTCTGGTGTGGAGAGCCTGCGCACAAAGAAGGGCGGCGCGCCGCGCCTCGCGACGCGCCAAGACCAGGCGGTGCTGCTGTGCATCGGGGCGTGCCTTGCCGCCGTCCTCCTCGCCTCGATCCTCCTGACAGGGTATCCCCCGGGCGTCGCCGTCGTGTCCCTCGAGTTCGACGATACCCTGGCGAATCAGCTCTCCGCGCGCGCCATCCTCGCCGAGCACCGGATGCATGCCACGTTCTTCGTGAACAGCGGTCGACTCGACCGTCCCGGCTACCTGACGGTCGCGCAGCTCCGCGCGCTCGCGTCCGACGGCCATGAGATCGGTGGCCACACCGTCGATCACGCGCCGCTGCCCGGCCTCCCCGCCGGAGAGCTGCGCCGGCAGATCTGCGACGATCGCCGCGCGCTCCTCGCGCTGGGCCTCGACGTGAGCGACTTCGCGTACCCCGCGGGCCACTACGACAGTGTCAGCGAAGAGCAGGTGCGCTCCTGCGGTTACGACAGCGCCAGGAGGGCGGGCGGGCTCGGCATGCCCCCGTGCATCCTCTGCGCACCGGCGGAGACCATCCCGCCGCGCGACCCCATGGCCACCCGCACGCCCGGCTCCCTCCGCCGCGTTCACCGCCTCCCCACGATCCAGGCGCTCGTCCGCCGCGCGCAGCAGGAGGGCGGATGGATACAGCTCACCTTCCACCATATCTGTGACGCCTGCGACGACTACAGCATCTCCAAAGAGGACCTCTCCACGCTCCTGGGCTGGCTCGCGGAGGAGCGCGAGGCGGGCCGCGTGGCCGTCCTGACGGTGCGTCAGGTGATCCGCGGGGAGGCGCCTCCCCCCGCAGGCTGAGGACGCCGCTCGACCGAACTGCAGAGCCCGCCGGGCCCGGGCGAGGAGCCCGCGTCTGCGAGCGCGTCCATCAAACTTCATCGGGCACAGTGGAACACGCACTCCGGGGCGCAGGCCTGCCGCACCCATGGTCTCGTCTCGTGAAAATGTTCTGCTGGACGCGGTATCGATACGATCAGCGAGTCCGAGTGATCAAAATTCGGAGCCGCGGGAATGTCAGGGGTGGGGTGGTCCACGGCGAGGGCGCCGTGTGCTGCCTGCGTAGAGCTTGAGGAAGGCAGGTTTTGATGTCCCTGAAGCGCGAGCGTTCTTGGATTCTCCGCGGATGAGCCTGTTTCGCAGAGGATCCCGGGCCGATGATCGGGATCGGGGCTGGCTCCACCTGGAGACGGCTGGGGAGGCAGAGGTCGCCACGCGTGCCCAACACAAACGCTCGATGCCCGACGGGCGTGATGCGCTCTTCGATGCATGGGTAAGTTCTTGAATCAGCGTCACTTTTTCAAGAGGGAGGCGGATCGCGCAAGGAACCTTTTGTCACCTGAGGAGAGCGTGGCGATGCGCCCTTGACATCCTCGGAGTCGCTTCGCTCTTCCTTTTCCCTCGGCTCATCCAACGACGGCGACGATCCTTTTCAACAAACTTTACACTCGCCTTTCTGCTCGGACGCCTCGTGCGAGGCGATGCGACCAGCCGCTGCCTGACGCCCCCCCCATCCGGCGTCTCGCCCAGCGGCTGCGCGGGAGCACGCACCAGGCATCCAGCGGTCACTAGGAGCACCATGCGAATCAACGATCAGGCAGGCTTGTCCACCGTGTCATTCGGCAAGATCTCGCAGCGCACGTTCTGTCTCGTCTCGTGCGTCACGGCCCTTCTGCTGGGAGCCTGCAGCAGCGGAGATCCCGACGCGGAGGGCACCGCTGGGGGAGGGGAGGGCGCGGGCGGAGCGGGCGGCGCGACCTCCGTCGCCAGCGGCAGCGGCGCGCCCACCTCCTCCTCCGCGACCACGACCTCCTCGTCCGCCGGACCGGCCGTCGGCAGCGGCGGCGGCGGCGAATCGAGCGGGACCGGCGTCACGCACCCGAAGGATCATTGCTTGGATGGCTTCGATCCCCATCCCAGCGACGCGACGATCAAGGACGGCCCGGCGGAGTTCGTCAAGAACGGCCAGACCGATCTCACGGTCCAGCCGGAAGTGATCGCCTGGATGCAAGAGAACGAATGGCAGGCCGCCCACTTCGAGTGGCACAGCATCCGGCGCTGCGGCCCCGGTGCGCTCGGCGGGATGAGCAGGGTCGATATCTGCAACTCGTCGGTCCCGGTCCCGTCGGACCAGGAGTGCAAGACCACGGGCGACGGCTTCCAGTTCCTCGCCATGCATCGGCACATGATCCAGTCGCTGAAGCAGCTCTGGCCGAATCACTCGGAGCAGTTCGAGGGCTTCGACAAGTTCCCCACGAGCGCGGAGGAGCTGCCCCAGCAGTGGAGAGCGGACTTCAGGCCCTGGAGCGCCACGACGATCGCGAACGCGAAGATCGCCGACGAGATCGACAAGCCGGAGAACCTGAGCCGCTTCCCGGACGAGGGCGCGTTCGGCATGTGGCTCCAGTGCTTCGCCGGTCAAGCCATCCCCGGTGCGAGCGTGAGCGCCAGCGGCCTGCACGGCGAGCTCCATTTCAAGTGGGTGCGCAGCAACAACACCGACCACGGCCTCGGCAACCAGTTCACGAACATCGACAACTACATGTTCTGGAAGCTGCACGGCTGGATCGACAAGGTCTGGGAGAAGTACCGCGTCGCCAAGGGCCTGTCGCCCGACGACCAGAAGCTGAAGGACGCCATCGCGGCCCAGTGCTACGAGATGGACGCGATCGCTCGGGTCATCAATCCTGAGCTGACCCCCGACCCGGTCGACCCCCTGCCCACGGAGTCGGGCGTGTTCCACACCAATGTTCGTCCGATCTTCGAGAGCATGGTCAACAAGTGCAGCGGGTGCCACGCCGCGCCGTCGACCGGTCCCCAGGCCGGTCTGTCGCTCGGCGGCGAGATCAGCTCGACGGACATCGTCGCGGGCCTCGTCAACAAGCCGGCCAAGGGCGGCGGGCAGTTCAAGCTCGTGGTGCCGGGAGATCCGGAGCAGAGCTGGCTCTACCGCAAGGTCGCGGGGACGGCGGCGAGCGCCGGATGCAGGCCCAGCGCCACGGCCAGCTGCAACACGGGCGTGATGCCGCAGAGCGCGGACAACAAGCCGACCCTGACGAGCGCCGAGCTCGCGACCCTCCGCCAGTGGATCCAGGACGGCGCGCCCGCGCCGACGAAGAACTAAGCTCTCCCCATCTGCCTCACCCGCGGCCGCTCGCCCCGGATCCCGCCTGATCGCCGTGGATGCGGCGCAGGAGCGCGCCCGCGGGCTCGCAGCCGCGGCCCTCTGCGCGGGCCAGCTCCGCCTCGGTGGGGACGAGCTCGCCCGAGAACGCCCGGGCGAGGATCGCCTGCGGGAGCCGGTCGGCCCGCGCCGCGGCGGCGGTCACGCGCTCCTCGATCGCGCCGGCGAGCGCGAACAGCGCCCGCGCGCGGCGGACGATCTCGACCTGCTCCTCGGTCGGGGGGAGCGGGGCGGGGATGGCATGGAGCGCCGCCTGCGTGAGCTTCGGCTGCGCGGAGCCGGTCACGTGGTGCTGGAGATCGAGCGAGTTCAGGAGCAGCTCGAGGTACCCGAGGACCACGCCGGGCTTCGGCTGGAGGACGTGAGCGTGGTTGTTCACCCAGAACCGCCCGCTCGCGGCGAAGGCCACCGCGGTGCTCCTGGACAGGAGGTTCGCGCCGTCCTCGGCGACGAGCAGGTAGTCTCCGTCGAACCGATATCCATCGATCGAGTCGATGATCCCCGAGGCGCCATAATAGGGGTACGGGCCCCGGCGCCGCTCTCGAACCGTGGAGTTCAGGGGGACGCGCCTGCCGTCGTGGTTGTCCACCAGGGCGCCGAGCGGGCAGAGGGCCCACGACGCCGGCGGGGGCCGCGCCCCGGCGCCGTCGCTCGCCGTGAGAGGCGCCGCGGGCCACGCGCGCACGAGGGGCTCCGCGAGCCCGGCGGGCGGCGGCGCGGCGGCGGCGAGCGACGGCGGCGCGCGGAGATCCTCGGTGAGCCTGCCCGAGCACGCCGCCGAGAGCACGGCCTGCCGGAGCCGCCGGAGGACGAGCGACGCCCTGGCGAGCCGCGCCTTCGCGGCGTCCACCTCGGCGAGCAGCGCCTCGACCTTGGCGACGATGCGGCGCTGCTCGGGGAGGGGAGGCAGCGCGAAGGGGCGCTCGAAGGTCTCGCGCACCTTCACGAACGGCTGCGCGGAGCCGCCCTTCACCCAGAAGCCCTCGTCGTTGAGGTGGAGGAACAGGTAGTCGAGATCGATGGCCCGCCCGTCCGGCCAGACCACGTGGGTGTTCGCGATCGCCGACCACCGCCCGCGCGCCTTGAACGCCTTCCCGCACCGCGTCCCCACGGCGGAGACGACGATCGCCTCGCCCTCGTGCTCCCAGCGGTCGCACCACACGTCGGGGCCGGAGGCGCTGAACGCCTGGTAGCGCCCGGGCCGCCGCTCGGGGTGGAGCTTGCCCTTGATGAGCTTCGAGCTCCCGGTCCGGTGCGCGCAGATCGACGCGAGCGTCGTCTCGGCCCACGCTTCGGGTAGGCGCAGGCGCCCGCTCACGCCTCGGCCGCCTTCGCCCCGCCCTCGAGCAACGCGAGCACGCGGCCGAGCGCGGCGACCGCCTCTTCCAGCTCCAGGATCGCGTCGGTCGCCAGCTCCTCCGGCTCCGGCAGCTCGCCGGCGTCGTCGGGCGACTCCTCCCTGAGCCATTTGAACCCGTCGAGCTTGAACTCCCGCTCTTCGATCTCGCGGAGCTCGAAGCTGCGGAATCGGCCCTCGCGGGAGCTCGCCGCCTGGCGCCCCGCCCGCCCGTCGGGGTCGTCGCCGTAGCACCGCTCGAACTCGGCGAAATGCGCCGGCGAGAGCGGCCGATCCTTCTTGGTGATCGACGGGACGCCCGTCCGGGCGTCGTAGATCCAGACCTTCTCCGTCGCGCGGCCCTTCGTGAAGAAGACGACGTTGGCCTTCACGCCGGGGCTGTACGGCGTGAACGTCCCGCGCGGCAGGCGGAGCACCGTGTGCAGGTCGCAGCCCTCGGCGAGGATCTCGAACACGGCGCCCGCCTGGTCGGCGAACAGGCAGTTGTCGGGCAGGACCATCGCCGCCCGCCCGCCGGGCTTCAGGATCGTCAGCACGTGCTGGATGAAGTTGAGCTGCTTGTTCGCGGTCGCGATCGCGAAGTCCTCGCGGCCCGGCGTCTGGTGCGCCCCCTTCGTGCCGAAGGGCGGGTTCGTCAGGATCACGTCGAACCGCTCGGCGGGCGGCGGGGCGTCGATCGAGTCGCCGAGGGCGATCCTCGGCTCGATCCCGTGGAGGTACAGGTTCATGAGGGCGAGGCGGCGAGGGCGCGCGACGAGCTCGTGACCGAAGAACGCCGTGGACTTGATCCGGTCCGCCGTCTCCCGGTCGAGCGCACCTCGCGCCTCGGCCTCGAGCCACTCCCAGGCGGCGACGAGGAACCCCCCGGTGCCGCACGCCGGGTCGCAGAGGGCGAAGCCCGGCCGTCCCCGCGGATCGGGCCGCATGCACCGCACGATCGACTGGATGAGGACGCGCGGCGTGAAGTACTGCCCGGCGCCCTTCTTGCCCTCGGCGGCGGCCTTCTCCAGGAGGCCCTCGTACGCCGCTGCCTGGATGTCCACGCCGAGGCCGGTCCACTCGATCTCGTCGATGAGGTCGACGAGCCGCTTGAGGTTCGCGGGGCTCTTGAAGCGCGGCTGCGAGCCCGCGTAGATCTCCCCCAGCACGCCGGGGGCCTGCTCGAGGGACCGGAGGACCTCGGCGTAGCGGTCGAGCAGCGCCTGCCCGCTCGCCGCGCGCAGGGCGGGCCACGAGCAGTCCACCGGCTCGGGCTCGCCGCGGGGCGCCCTCGGCGCGACGCGCGAGAGATCGAGGCCTCGCTCCGCGGCCATCTTCAGGAAGAGCAGGTACGTGATCTGCTCGATGTAGTCCCCGTGGTCGATGCCGTCGTGGCGGAGCGTGTGGCAGAACCCCCAGAGCTTTCCAACAACATCGGTCATGCGGCGATGGCTTCGTTCGGGTCGAGGAGGCGTCGAGGCGCGGGCCGAGCCGCCTTACCACGGCCGCGCCCCCACGGCGCCGCGGCGCGCCACGCGGGCCGATCGCGGCGGCCCCCGCGGCGGCCGCGGCGCGCCTCGGCGGCCGTCGCGGCGCGCCCCCACGGCGCTGGGACGCGCCGCCGCCGATGTACTAGGCTCGCCCCCGTGCCGCGCGCCCTCCTCTCGCCGCTCGCGCTCGTCGTGCCGCTCGCCGGCCTCGCCTGCGCGTCGCCCTCGCTCCCCGACCCGAATGAGGCGGTGCGGGCCTACGCGGACGCGGCGGCGCGGGGCGACGCCGACGCCATCTACGGCATGCTGAGCGAGCGGAGCCGCACCGCGATGTCGCGCGAGGAGGTGCGGCGGCGCGTGGCCGAGGCGCGCGCCGAGCTCGCCGAGCAGGCCAGGAGCGTCACGGCGCCCGGGGTGGTGATCAAGACCCGCGCCCGGGTCCGCTACCCGGACGGCGAGGTCGCGACGCTGGAGCTCGACGACCGCGAGCGCGCCTTCCGGATCTCGGCCGCCGACGCGCTGCCCGCGGGCGGCCGCACGCCCGAGCAGGCGCTCGAGCAGCTGCGCCGGGTCCTCGCGCGCCGCAGCTACGCCGGGCTGCTGCGCGTCCTCACGCCGGCCACGCGCAGCGCCATCGAGAGCGACCTCCGCTCGCTGGTCGAGGGGCTCGCCCAGCCCGAGGGCCTCGAGGTCCGGATTGCGGGCGACTCCGCGACGGTTCAGATCCCCGGTGGGCACGAGGTGAAGCTCCGGCGCGAGGCGGGTGTATGGCGGGTGGAGGACTTCGATTGATACGGCAGCTCGGCGCCGCCGGCGGCTCCGGGCGCCGCCGCCTGGCCGCGGCGATGCCGCCCCGCCGCCTCGCCGCGGCGGCGCTGGTGCTGGTCTCGGCGCTGCTGCTCGCGGCGGTGCCGCGCCCCGCGCGCGCCTTCGGCGAGGAGGGGGCGTGGAACCCGAGGCCGCTGCTCACGGGCAACGCGCGCTGGGAGGGCGTGCGCGCCACCGCGCCGGCGCGCTGGTCGTTCGAGCTGGAGCGCCGGACGAGCGCGCCGGCGCGCCGCAACCCGACCACGGTCCGCGCGGACGACCCGGCGCTCCTGGCCGAGCCGTTCGCGCTCTGGGGCGGCGAGGGCGACATCCCGCCGCTCACCGAGCGCGAGGTCTTCGGCCTGCGGCGCTTCCTCGCGCTCGGCGGCGTGCTCTTCGTCGACGATTTCGCCCCGGGGAGCGGCGCGTTCGGCCGCGCCGCGCGGCGCGAGCTCGCCCGCGTCCTGCCGGAGGGCTCGCCCATCCCGATCGGCACGGAGAACGTCGTCTTCCGTTCCTTCTATCTCCTCCCGCGCGCCGTCGGCCGCGTCGAGGGCCCGCAGAAGCTCTCGGCGATCGTGCGCGGCGGCATGCCGCAGGTGATCTTCTCCGACCACGACCTCGCCGGCGCGCTGGCGCGCTCGGACGGCGGCGGTCCGAGCGTCGAGGTCACGCCCGGGGGCGAGGCGCAGCGCGAGCGCGCGTTCCGGCTCGCCGTGAACATCGCGATGTACGTGCTCTGCTCGAACTACAAGGACGACCAGGTGCACGCGCCGTTCCTGATGCGCCGCCGCGCCGTCGACGACACGCGACCCCGCTCCGCGCCTGCGCCCCGCGGGGCGCCCTGAGCCGATATGTCGGACCGCCTCGTCCCCGCGCCGAAGCTGGTCTGGCAGAACGACTACTACGCGGTCCTGGTCGACGCGCAGCTGGGCATCGTCTGGAACGTGCGCAGCAGCAAGCCGTTCGCCTCGCTCGACGAGCTCGATACAAGGATGGGCGCGGTCGTCGATTACATGGATGGGCTGGACCGCCCGCGGTACTCCCTCCTCCTCGACATCCGCGCCGGTCCTGGCCGGAACGATCCCGAGTTCGAGGCCGCCATCGCCCGCCTCCGGCTACGGTGGTTCCAGGGCTTCCGCAGGATCGGCGTGCTCGTGCAGACGGTCGTCGGCGCGATGCAGGCCCAGCGCTATGCGAGGCAGGACGGCATCAGGCGGATGATCACGAGCGACGAGGCCGCGCTCCTGCGGTACCTCACCCAGCCGTGAGCCTGCCCTCGGCGCCGCGAGCGCGCCATCTGCTCGGCGGCCTGCGCCTCCGAGGAGCTCGCCGTCACCGCCGGGCGTGGCGCAGGGCGTTCGCGATGCCGCTCTGCAAGGTGCTCAGCGTGGTGATCCCGGAGAGGTCCACGCCGAGCGTGACCAGCGTCTGCGCCACCTCGGGGCGGACGCCCGTGAGCACCACGCGGGTGCCGAGCAGCTGGGCCGCGCGCGCGGTCCGCGTCAGCGCGTCCGCGACGTGCGTGTCGACCGCGCGCACGCCGGTGATGTCCAGGATCGCGGTGTGGGCGCCCTGGCTGCTGATGCCGGAGAGCAACGTCTCCATGATCTGCGCCGCGCGCCCGGTGTCGATCGTCCCGACCAGCGGCATCGCCACCACCCCGTCGGCGAGCGGGATGAGCGGCGTCGACAGCTCCCGCAGGGCGGCCTGCTGCGTGGCGATGATCTCCTCCTGCAGCGCGGCCCGCTCGGCCTCCGCGCGGCGCAGGGACGTGATCTCGGTGACGATGCCGCCGAGGCCGATCGGCTGGCCGCGCTCGTCGTGGATCGGGAATTTGACCGTGAAATAGTGGAGCTGACCGTTCACGGTCTGCAGGGCCTCCTCGAACTGCATGACCCGCCCGCCGGTCATCACCTCTTGCTCCTTCGCCGCGAGCACCTCCGCGATACCGGGGAACAGCGCCTCCCTGTCGTCCCTGCCGATGAGCTCGACGACGTGCTTCTCCACGGGCTGGGCCTGCGCATAGGCGCGGTTGGCGAAGACGTAGCGTCCCGCGATGTCCTTGACGAAGATGAAGCTGCGCGCGTTGTCCACGAGCTGGAGGAGCATCTGGTAGCGCCCGTGCACCGTCCGCTCCCTCCGTCGCTGGTCGCCCGTGTCGTCGACGATCGCGGCGATCTCGCGCGCGTCGCCCCGATCGTCGCGCAGCACGGCGTAGGTCCACCTGCAGAGGAGCGCGTGCCCCTCTCTCGTCCTGGCCTCGCTCGAGGCCGCCGCGAACCGGCTCTCCGCCCGCGGGGAATCGAACGCCCGCACCGCGGCGGGGGACACGGGATCCGCGGCGACGAGGTCGGCCAGCCTGCGGCCGAGGGCCTCGCGCGCGCTCCACCCGAAGAGGCGCTCGGCGCCGTCGTTCCAGTGCGTCACCGTGCCATCCGGGCGCCAGTAGATCACCGCCGGCACCTCCGTGGGCAAGCCGTCGAGCGCGGCGTGATCGCCCGCGCTCGCCGCGGCGTCCAGCGCCGCGCCGTTCGACGCCGCGCCGTTCGACGCCGCGCCGTTCGACGCCGCGCCGTTCGACGCCGCGCCGTTCGACGCCGCGCCGTTCGACGCCGCGCCGTTCGACGCCGCGCCGTCCAGCGCCGTTCCGTCCGGCGCGCGCCCGCTGGATCGCTCTGCCAGCGCCTTCTCCAGTGCCGCGACGCGCGCGCGGAGCTCCGCGTTCTCTTCTCTAAGCCGCCCAGCCTCGCTCAGATCTTCGCGCATCATCGGCCAGATTCGAGCCTACGCGGGGCATCTCCGGCGTTGCAAGGTTGCTTTGGGTCGTTTCACGTTGCCTCTCAGGTCGCAGAGATGACGCTGGGCTGGGGCGCCCGGCGTCGATGTGAGCGCCGGGCTGGGACACCCCGGCCCGATGTACTAGGCTCCGCCCGTGTCGCGCGCCCTCGACTCGCTGCTCGCGCTGTCGCGCTTCCACGCCGCCGGCGCGTCCAGCGAGCCTCCCTCCTCGCCCTCTCCCACTCGTGCTCCCTCGCTCCCGGAGCGGCCGTGACCCAGAGCCTCGCGCCCTCGGGCGACCTCTCCTCGCCGGTCGTCGCCGTCGCCTGCGTCGTCGCCGCGCTGAGCTTCGGGCTGCTCGCGCTCGAGCTCGTCCGCGCGCGGGGCCGGACCGCGGCGGGGTCGGGCGGCTTCCGCGGCGCGGCGCTCGCCACGGCGCTCACGGGCGCGATCGCCGTGCTCTGCCTGCTCGCCGCCATCCTCCGCCCGGTCGCGGTCACGTCGCGCGGGAGCCTCGTCGGCCCGAAGGTCGTGGTGCTGGTCGACGGCTCCCGGTCCATGGACCTGCCCGGCCTCGCGGGGACCCGCCGCGACAGCGCGGAGCGGGCGCTCGCGGAGCTCGGGAAGCGCGCCGACGTCCGGCTCTCCCGCTACCTGTTCGGCGAGGGCGCGCCGCTGCCGGCCGACGGGCAGGCCGGCGTCGGCCCCGCGCCGGCGCCGGGCGGCAGCGCTGGTCCCACGCCGGCGTCGACGCCGCGCGCGGACGCGGGCGCGGCGGCGCCCGCCGCTCCGGCCGCGCCGCCCGCGCGAGGCCGGCCGCAGCGCCGCTCGGACCTCAGCGCCGCGCTCGAGGCGCTCGCCCGCGCCGCCGACGAGCGGCCGTCGGCGTTCGTCGTCGTCTCGGATGGCCGCCTCGACCGCCCCGGCCCCGAGGACACCGCCGCGGCGACGCGGGCCGCGCTGGAGGGGCTCGGCGTCCCGGTGCACACGGTCGCGGTGGCGACCGAGTCCCCGCGCGACGCCAGCGTGCGCGCGGTCCGGACCTCCGGCGCCGCCGTCGCCCACCAGCCGCTCTCGCTCCGCATCGACATCGGCTGCAGCGGCGGCCTCGCGTGCGACGCGGTCCCCGTCGTCGCGCGCGAGCTCCGCGAGCAGGGCGCGCCCACGACGCTCGCGACGGGCACGGCGCACGTCGAGGGGGGCGTCGGCACGGTCGAGCTCGGCGTGACGCTCGATCGCGCCGGCACGCGCATCCTGGAGGTCGCGATCGACGCGCCGGACGGCGACGAGCTCCCCGAGAACGACGTCCGCTACGTCACGCTCGACGTCGCGCGCGATCGCATCCGGGTGCTCCACGTGGCGGGCCGGCCGACCTACGACGTGCGCGCGCTCCGGATGTGGCTCAAGGCCGACGCCTCGGTCGACGTCGTGGCGTTCTTCATCCTGCGCACCCCGGGCGACGAGGTGAACGCGTCCTCGGACGAGCTCGCGCTCATCCCGTTCCCGGTGGACGAGCTCTTCAGCGTGCACCTGTCGAGCTTCGACGCGGTCGTCCTGCAGGACTTCGACGCCAAGCCGTACGGTCTGACCAAGCACCTGCCGGCGCTGGCCCAGTACGTCGACAAGGGCGGGGGGCTCATCATGGTGGGCGGCCCGAACGCCTTCGTGCCCGGCAACTACGCGCGCACGCGGCTCGCCCGCGTGCTGCCGGTCGATCTCGAGATCGGCGGCGGGCCCGGCGTGGATCTCGGCGCCTTCGTGCCGCGCATCACCGCCGCGGGCCGCGCGGCGCCGGTGCTCGCGCCGCTGCTCGCGCTGATCGGCGACGAGATGCCGGAGATGCCGGGGACCAACGTGGTCGGCGACCCGCTCCCCGGGGCGACGGTGCTGATGACGCACCCGAACCGCACGACGGCCTCGGGCGCGCCGATGCCGGTGCTCTCGCTGGGCGAGCACGAGAGCGGCCGGACGATCGCGCTGACCCTCGACGGCAGCCACCGCCTGCTCTTCAGCGCGTTCGCCTCGAGCTCCGCCGGCCGCGCGCACGGCGCGTTCTGGGACGCCCTGCTCGGCTGGCTCATGCGCGACCCCCGCTTCGAGCCCGCCGCGATCGAGCCGCGCGGCGGCTGCCTCGCGGGCGAGGAGACGACGCTCGTCCTGCGCCCGCTCGCCGGGCAGCGGGGCGAGGCCAAGGTGACGATCGCCCGCCTCGGCAGCGGCGCGGTCGTGCGGACGCTGAGCGCGCGGATCGGCGAGGGCGGCGAGCCGGTCGAGCTCGCGGCGGGCCGCCTCGATCCCGGCGGCTACGCGGCCACGGTGGAGATCGTCCCGGCGGAGGGCGCGGGCGACGCGAAGGGGGCGACCACGCGGCGCGACTTCGCGTGCGAGCGCGGCGGCGACGAGTGGGCGGATCCGCGCCCCGACGTCGCCCGCCTGGAGGAGATCGCGAGGGCCACGGGCGGCGCGTCGGTGCTCCCGCCGGGCGCCGGCTCGCTGCCGCTGCCGGCCGCGACGCAGGTGGCGGCCGAGCGCCACGTCGCGCCGCTCCTGCCCCCGTGGGTCTGGACGCTCGCGGCGGCCGCGGCCCTCGGCGCGCACTGGATCGTGCGCCGGCGCGGAGGGCTCGCCTGAGGCGCGATGGCCCCCGCTCCGCGGGGCGGCCCGCTCGCGGGCTACCCGCCTCGCCTCAAGGCAGCCACGGCTTCTCCAGCGGATCTGCCTTGTCGCCGACCCAGACCCTCAGCACCCCGAAGTTGTCCGGGTTCCCGCTGAGGAGCGCGTGGTTCACGATGAGCAGCGTCTGCGCCGGGTCGTTGAAGGCGACGTTGGCGGGCGCGTCGAGCGGCACCTCGTCGCAGGGCGAGCTCTCGATGCGCGACACCTCGTCCCCGTCCTCGTCGAGCACCGAGATCGCGTTGGCCGCGGCGAGCGTGACATAGAGCTTCCCCGACTTGCCGAAGGCGAACCCGTCGGGCGCCTCGCCAGCGGTGTAGTCGTGGACCAGCTCCAGATCGGCCTCCTCGGGGGCGTCGACGAGGGGCAGCCGATAGATGGACCCGAGGCTCGGATTCGCCAGGGAGAAGGTGACCGAGAAATAGACGTGCTCCCGCAGCGGATCGAGCCTGATCCCGTTGACGCCGAACGGCTGGAGGCCCCCTCCGGCGAGCGCCGCGCTCTGGAACCAGATCTCCGGCGCGCCGCCGCCGGGCGCATAGCGGAAGATCGTCGCCTGGAGCGAGTCGGTCACGTAGGCATAGCCGTCCTCGTCGAAGACGATGTCGTTCGGGATCGGCGTCGCGTCGAAGGGCGCCGGCGAGCACGCCTCTCCCGGCGCGGCCGTCGCGCACGGCGGGAGATCCGGCAGCGGATCGCCGTAGCTCTCCTGGACATATCCATGTCCAGTCTTCCTGAAGCGCAGCAGCCCGAGCTGCGTGCTGAGCGCGTAGACGCGGCCCGGGCCGTCGACCGCGATGCAGCTGAGCGCATGCTCCGCGCCGAGCGCCTCGCCCGCCACGGTGATCGTGCTCTTCAGGACCTTGCTGTCCCTGTCGTAAACGAAGATCTTCGACGGCCCCGAGCCCGCGGTGCCGAAGGTCGCCGGACCAGACACGAAGACCCGATTGCCATCGACCGCGATCCCCTCAGGGAACCCGGGAGTCGCCGGGAACGTCGCGAACGGCTTGATTTCACCGTGCCACGCCGCCATCGCCCAGGCCGGATCCGAGATCTGCGCCGATGCGATGGAGAGGAGCGACAGGGCGCCGCAAACAAGCCCCGTTTTGCTGGAGCGGGATAGTTTTGACTGCATAAAACGCGACATGATCCCTCCTGGGTCCGTGGCTCACGGACCGGGGTTGTCGAAGTGAACGCTCGAAATAAACGCTGATGAACGCTATCGAGAAGCCAAGGTGCGATCGGCCCGGCTTCGTCAAGACGAAGACGCGTCCATGATGGCTGGAGTATATGCCGATAAGCCAATCGGCTGTCGAGATAATTTTCTCTGGTCTCTGAAGTCTCGGCGAGGCCGGCTGCGCGACGCGCTTAGGTTATGGTCTTTATTATGGATGCATCTGCGCACTTGCGCATTCATGTTTGTTGCGCCCCCGCTGAACTACGTGTTCCCACGTGCAGACACGTGTGTGTAACAGGCGGACGTCGCGCTGTTATCGATTGCCGTCCGATTGTCATTGAACCGCGCGCCGAGCAGTGTTTCGTCGGCGCGGGCTCGGCGCGATGCGCCGGCGTCGGTCACGCGCGCGCGTCGGGCAGGCCGCGCGACGGGAGCAGCGGGAGCGCGGCCCCGAGCCGGGCCAGCTTGTCGGGATTGCGCATGAGCCAGATCGCGTCGATGCCGGCGGGCGAGGCGTCGAGGCCCACGGCGGTCGCGAGCCGCGCCCCCTCGTAAACGAGGAGGGCGGGCGCGCCGTTGACCGACGCGACGCGGAGGACGATCGCGCCGGCGCCCTTCCGCCACAGGCCGATGAAGTAGCGCGCGATGCGATCGCGGCCGCTCAGCACCCGGCGCGCCGCGCTGGCCTTGCCGCCGGAGTCCGGGGTCACGCTCGCGCCGTCGGCGAGCATCGCGGCGAGGGCGCCCGCGTCGCCGCGCGCCGTCGCGTCGAGGAACGCCTCGAACAGGCGCCGCCGCTCCGCCTCCGTGGCGCGGAACCGCGGCTGGCGCGCGGCCACGTGCTCGCGCGCCCGGTGCACGAGCTGCCGGCAGGCCGCAGGCGAGCGGCCGAGCGCCCCGGCGAGGGCGTCGAACTCCCAGTCGAACACGTCGCGCAGGATCAGCGCGGCGCGCTCGAGCGGCGACAGGCTCTCGAGGACGACGAGGAACGCCATCGAGATCGACTCGACCCGGTCCATGCGCGCCGCCGGGCTCTCCGCGCCCGCGCGCTCGACCAGGTAGCCCGCCGCGGCGCCGCCGCCGTCGAGCAGATCGCCGGTCGGCACGGGCTCGGGCAGCCACGGCCCCACGTACGCCTCGCGCCGCGCGCGCGCCGACTTCAGCACGTCCAGGCAGAGGCGCGTCACGATCGTGGCGAGGTACGGCCCCGGCGCCTCGGGCACCTCCCCGGCGGCCCGCGCGCGCAGGTACGCCTCCTGGACCACGTCCTCGGCCTCGGCCGCGCTGCCGAGCATCCGGTAGGCGAGGCCGAAGAGGGAGCGCCGGTGCGCCGTGAAGCACTCGGCGCTCACGCCCGCGGCGGCGCTCATGTGGCGGCACCGGACGGGAGCCGCTCGCCGGACGCGTCGCTGCCGAGCGACCGCGCGCCCCGCGGCCGCGGCGCCTCACCGGGCGAGCCGTGACCGCCGGCGCGGAGCCCCTCGAGGCGGATCGCCGCGATCGTGGAGCGGCAGACGAGCTCCTTCGCCCACGCGCCCAGGCGGCCGGTGATCACCCGATCGAGCGGCCTGTCGCGGGGATCGACCCGCTGGATGAGCCCGCGACGCCGGCCGAGGCTGATGCACTGGATGAAGAACGCGAAGCGGAACGGCGGCGGCGGCGCGTCGCCGGCGAGCGCGGCGACGACGCTGTCCGCCGCGTACGCCGCCTGCGGCAGGGCGGTGGCGCAGCCCATGCGCAGCGGCGCGCCGTCGCCGTCGAGCACGGCCGCGGCGTCGCCCGCGCCCCAGATCTCCGGGTGCGCGGGCGCGCGGAGCCACCGGTCGACGGCGAGCCGCCCGCCGGCCACGGTGGCGAGCCCGGAGCGCTCGGCGAGCGCCGCCGGCCGGAAGCCAGCGGCGAGGACGACGATGTCGGCGGCCAGGCGCTCGGCCGCGCCGTCGCCCGGGGCGGCGCCGCCCGCCTCCGGGGCGACGGCGAGGCCGCTCGCGTCGACGGCGACCGCGCGCACGCCCTCGCGGATCGCGACGCCGAGCTCGCGGAGCGCCCGGCCGACGTACGCGCGCCCGCCGACCGACAGGCCCTCGCCGACGCGCCCGCGCGTCGCGAGCGCGACGCGGAGCGCGGGGAACGCCTCGGCGATCTCCGCCGCGGCCTCGATCGCCGTGAGCCCGCCGCCCACCACGACCACCCTGCCTCCGGGCGGCGCCGCGCGCAGCCGCTCGCGGAGCGCGCGCGCGCTCGCGGCGTCCGCGACGGAGAGCGCGTGCTCGCCGCCGCCGGGCACGATCTCCTGCGCCGCCCCGCTGCCGGGCGCGTACACGAGCGCGTCGTAGCCGAGCCGCCGCGTCTCCGCCCCGGCGTTCCCGCCGCCTTCGAGCTCCACCTCGACCGCGCGCGCCGCCGCGTCGATCCTGCGGGCGCGGCCGAGCACGAGCTCGATCCCGCGCGCCCCGAGGAGCCGCGCGAGCTCGATCCGGCGGGGCGCCTTGCCGGCGGCGAGCTCGTGCAGCCGGATCCGCTCGACGAAGAGCGGCGACGGGTTCACCAGCGCGACCGAGACCGGCACGCGGCGGCGCGCCGCCTTGCCGACGATCCGCAGCGCCGCCGCCACGCCCGCGTACCCGCCCCCGATCACCACGACCCGGGCGCGACCGGAGATCTTCGTCCCGCCTTGCTTCCTCTCGTCCATGAGTGCCTCCCGCCCCGCAGCCCGGGGCTCGGCGGCAAGACGAGAGGGGGGATCCGGTTGTGACATGGCGGTCGCCGGATTCGTCCGGAGCCCGCCCCTACGGCCGCGACGGCCACTTGACGGCCGTCGGCACGAGCCGCGGCGTGTCGGTCCCGTCGCCCAGCTCGCCGTTCCGGTTGTCTCCCCAGCAGAGCATCTCGCCCGTGCGCTTGAGCGCGCAGCTGTGGTCCGCCCCGAGGGCCAGCTCGATCACGTCGGTCAGATCGAGCGGCTGCGGGGTGAAGGCGGGGTCCTGGGTCCCGTTGCCGAGCTGCCCCTTCGTGTTGTCGCCCCACAGCAGCGCCTGTCCGCTCGCCAGCACCGCGCCGGAGTGCCTCGCGCCGAGCGAGAGCCGGCTCACGTCCACGAGATCCGGGATCTCGCGCGGCGCCGCCTCGACGTTCACGGTGCCTGTCCCGAGGCGGAACTGCGCGCCCTCGCCCCAGCAGGAGGCCGCGCCGGTCGACGGCGCGGCGCACGTGTGCAAGGCGCCCGCGGCCGTGATCGCGACGCTGGTGAGGCCCCTGATGGTCCGCGGGACGCTCGACGGCTGGAAGTTGCCGGAGCCGAGCTGACCGCTCTCGTTGTGGCCCCAGCAGCTCATCAGGCGCTCGCCCATCCGCTCGATCATGCCCGCGCAGGTGTGCGAGAGGCCGGCGCTCACCGAGGCCACGCCGTCGAGGACCACCGTGGGCTCGAACAGATCGGCCTCGTCCCCGTACCCGAGCTGGCCGGAGCTGCCCTCGCCCCAGCACCAGAGATCGTGCAACGTCGTCACCGCGCAGGTGTGGCTCCCGCCGACGGCGACCTGGGTCGCGCCCGCGAGCTCCTTCGCGCGCACGGGGGAGAGGGCGTTCATCGCCTCGCCGTCGCCGAGCTGCCCGCTGTTGCCTGCGCCCCAGCACGCCACGGCGCCGTCGGTCAGCACCGCGCAGGTGTGCGAGCGCGCCGACGAGATGCTCGTCGCGACCGTGTCGGCTTCGCCGCCGAGGCCGACGACCTGCCTCGGGATCCGACGATCCTGCTGCTGCGTGCCGTCGCCGAGGTTGCCCCAGGTGTTCCTGCCCCAGCACCAGACCGTGCCGTCGCTGAGCGCCGCGCACGTGTAATCGGTGCCGGCCGAGATGTGCTTCGGCACGACGCAGGCGCCCCGCACGCACTGGCCGCTGCACGGCTTGTCGCAGCTGCCGCAGTGCGAGAGGCTCGTGAGGAGCTCCTCCTCGCAGCCGTTCTCGGGGTCCTCGTCGCAGTCGCCGCGGTCCTCCTCGCACGCCGGCGACTGGCAGACGCCGTCATGGCAGCTCGGCGTGCCGCCGAAGGCCGAGCAGACGACATCGCACGCGCCGCAGTGCTCCGCGTCCGTCCTCGTGTCGACGCACGCGTCGCCGCACACCTCGCCGCCGCCCGGGCACCCGCCGCCGCTCCCGCCGCCTCCGCCGCTCCCGCCGCCGGTGCTCGAGCTCGTCGACGCGTCGGGCGGGCGCGCCGTGAACTCCTTGCCGCACGCGCCGGAGGCGACGGCGACGGCGACGGCGACGGCGGCAGGCACGTACGCCGCCGCGAGGGGCAGCGAGGCGAACGGGAGCCGGCTGGCCCGAGGTCGATGCGTGGAAGCCATGGAGGGCGGTGTTTCCCTTGCGTTGTGGCGCGGCGGCGCCGTGGGGGCGCGGCGCGCGCGCCGCATTCTAGACGAAGTCGCGCGCCGGGATCTCGCCTCGCGCCGCGCGGGAGGCGCGCCCGCCGCGTCGATCAGAGCGCGGCGACGAGCAGGTCGTCGAGCGGCGGCACCTTCTCCAGCACGCCGAGGTCGGCGAGCTGCTTCGCGAGCGTCTCCCAGCGCTCGCGGGTCATCACGCCGAGGCCCTTCTCCTGGCTCTCGGGGGTCTCGATGAGCGGCCGCTGCGCCTCCGCGGCGGCGACGAAGGTCTCCGCGTCCATCGACGTGTTCAGCTTGGCCATGACCTCGTTGGCGCGCGTCGGATCGTGCAGGTAGCTGCGCCAGCCCTCCCGCGTAGCGCGGATGAAGGCGCGGACGCGCTCCGGGTTCTCCTTCCAGAGCGCCGCGCGCGTGATCACGACCACCACGTACGGGTTGAACCCCTCGCTGGCGACGAGGAACGCGGCGGGATCGCTCCCCTTGCGCTTGGCCGCGATCGGCTCGGCGGTGATGAAGCACTGCTGCGAGAAGTCCTTGTCGGCGACGAAGCGGGCGACGCCGCCGTCGTACGGCACCACCTTCACCTTGTTGAACCCGTACTTCTTCTTGAGGTACGCGGCGTAAGGCAGCCCTGGCTCGATGGCGAGCGTGCCGCCCGACGAGAGGATGTCGGCGATGCCCTTCGCGCCGCGGCTCTCGTGGGTCATGATGGCCTGCGGCGAGGTCTGGAACACGGCGAAGAGGGGGAGCACGTCCGCCCCGCGGGCGCGGGCGGTGAGCACCTCGTCGGCGCCGGCGAGGCCGAAATCCACCTGCCCGCCGGCCACCATCTGGACGACCGGCACGCCGGCGCCGCCGCCGAGGATCTCGACCTCGAGCCCCTCCTTCGCGAACGCGCCCGACTCGCGCGCCGCGTAGAAGCCGCCGAACTCGGGCTCCGGGACCCAGTTGAGCGCGAGCTTCACCTTCGCGGCCGGCGCGGCCTGGGCGGGCGCCGCAGCCGCGCTCTGGGCGGGCGCGGCCGGCGCGCTTCCCTGAGGGGAGGCGGCCGAGGAGCGGCCGTCGCCTTCGGGCGACGACGAGCGCGAGCAGGCGGGGGCGAAGAGGGGGAGGGCGACGAGGGAGGCGAGGCGCTGGAGGGCCAGCCGGCGGCTGTCACGGGAGTGCATCAGCGATTGATCTCCGAAGGATGCCAGCGCCGCAAGAGCCGCTTGCCGGCGAGGTCGACGGCGCCGAAGAGCGCGAGGCCGAGCGCGGAGGCGAGCAGCACGGCGGCGAAGAGCAGATCCGTGCGCAGCTGGCGGTAGGCGGAGAGGACCAGGATGCCGAGGCCGGCGGCGTCCTCCGAGAAGCCGGCGACGAACTCCCCGACGATGGCGCCGATGACGGCGAGGCCCGCCGCGATCCGGAGCCCGGTCACGATGTGGGGCAGCGCCGAGGGGAGCTCGAGCTTGCGGAGCATGGCGAAGCGGCGGGCGCCGTAGAGCCGGAAGAGATCGCGCAGCGCCGGCTCGACGGAGCGCAGGCCGGTGAGCGTGTTCGCGATGACCGGGAACACGGAGACGATGAACGCCGAGACCGCGACCGCGCGCAGGCCGGGGCCGCACCAGAGCACGAGCAGCGGGGCGATGGCGACGATCGGGACGGTCTGCAGGAAGACGGTATAGGGGTAGAGCGCCCTCTCGAGCGGGCGAGACGAGGCGAGCGCGATGGCGGAGAGCACGCCGACCGCGGCGCTGAGGCAGAAGCCGGCGAGCGCGGCCTTCGCGGTGGTGGCGGCGCCGGCGAGCAGGGTGGCGGCGTCCGCTGCGCCCGCGCGCGCCACGTCCGAGGGGGGCGGCAGGAGGTAGGCGGGGATGCCGAGCGCGCGGGCGAGCACCTCCCAGAGCGCGAGCACGAGCACGAGCGCGGCGAGCGGCGGCGCGACGGCCTGGAGCAGAGTGGGTCGCACGGCCCGAGCCTCATAGCGCGGGGTCGCCTCGCCAGGAAGAGGGCCCGGCGGAAGAAATCCGGCCGGCGCGCCGGCGCGGCGCGGGCACGACGGCCCGAGCGCGCAGCGGAGAGAGCGACTCGAGGCGAGGAGACGCAGTGGCGGAGAGGCCGAGAGCACAGGGCGGTTTGTCGCGCGGAGGACGCGGAGGAGCTGCGTCGAGGGCCCTCTGCGATCGAGGAGAGATCGGGTGGAGAGCGACGCATCGCGTGGCCGGTGCTTGCCCGCGATGGCGCGCTATGCGTCCGGAACGCCCGCGGCTGCGGGAGGAAGGAGGGGCTCGGGTAACGGGGGTTTTGTCGAGACGGGGCGTGAAGGGCGCTGAGCGCGGCGCCTCTCGACCCGACTATTTGCTCTTCTTGGCAGGCGCGGCCGGAGCAGGCGACGCCTTGGCGGTCGCGGCGACCTTCTTCTGGTTCTTCTCCGCCGCGTCCTGCTTCTTCTGTCGCTCTTTGGCCTTCGGAGATTTGTCACCCATGGGAGCACCGCCTCGGTGGATGCGTTGTTAAAATCGACCTTGAGCGAGGCTAGCACCAACTCCGGTGGCGGCGTCACGAACTTTGTACTTCGCGGTCGTTTGCATTCCGCCGTCTCGCCGCCTCGCCGCCTTGCCGTCTCGCCGCTTCCGCGCGCCCGCGGATAGGCAGGACGGTCGGGAGACGGTGAAACCTTCAGCATGGCCGCCTGCTTCCTGCGGGCGGAAGCGCCGCTGGCGCCGGTGTCCACGCCGTGGACACCGGCCGCCTACCGGCTGGGCGCCGGCGGGGCCTCCGGTCTCGAAAGTCGCCAAAAACCAGGGCTTTCGACCCGGCACCGGGCTTGCTGAACCGCCCGAGCGAAGGGCACCGGGAAACCGCCGTGGTCTGCCGGCGTTCACCGGGCTCGAGGGGAGCCTGTCATGAGAGCCACGTACCGAAACGATGAGGACGTCGCGCGTTTACATATCGAGTCGCTCCTCGCGCGCCACCGCCGTCAGGTCGACGCCATCCCGGAGCACCTCCGTCGCCTCTACGCCCGCCGCGTCGCCCGGTCGCTGGCCGGCCAGGTCGCCCTCGCGGGCGCGGTCCTCGTGGCCATGGCCGCCGCCGCGCCCCCGCTCCTCGGCGTCCTCGACGACGGCGCCGCCACGATCACGCTCCTCGCCGCGTGGGCGACGTCCGCGCTCGCCTACGTCGTGGGCCGGGAGCTCGCCGGCGGCAGGCTCCAGCGGGCGCTCTCCCGCGAGATCCAGCAGAGCGGCGACGTGCACGCGGATCGCGCGAGGATCGAGGCCGCGGCGCCCGCGGCGTGCGTGCGCGGCATGATCGACGCCGAGGAGCGCCGCAGCGTCGCGCTCCCCCTCGCCGGCGTCGTGGTGCTCGCGCCGCTCACGCTGCACTTCGCGATCTACTGCTGCCTCGGCGGCTGGTTCGCCACGTGGAGCGAGCTGATCGAGGACTTCGACGGATGGGTGCGCATCTCCCTGGTCCTCGTGGGCCACGTGCACGCCGTCGTCGCGTACCTCGCGTTCCGCCACGCGCGCGACATCCACGTGGCGTCGACGCCCGATCTCGCCGCCGGCGCTCCCCGGGGCGCGGTCCGCGCGCTCGGCTACGCGGCGCTCGCGAGCCTCTTGCCGGGCGGGGTCCTCTACCTCATCCCGCCGCTCATCGTCCTCGCCACGGGCGCCGTGATCCTGCCCGTCTTCGCCCTCGCCCGCCGCCGCGCCCTCGCCGAGCGGCAGCTCCTCGAGGCGTGACGCGCGCGCTCCGCGGCCCTCTCTTGCCGGCCTGGAGGGGCGGCGCTAGGAACGCCCCGCGTGTTCAAGGCGATCCTCTGGGACAACGACGGCGTCCTCGTCGACACGGAAGGGCTCTACTTCCAGGCGACGCGCGAGACGATCGCGTCGGTCGGCGTCGAGCTCACCGCCGAGGACTATCGTCAGCTGTTCCTCGTCGAGTCGCGCGGCGCCTGGCACCTCTGCAGCGCGCGCGGCGTCGACGAGGCGGGGGTGCGGCGGCTGGCCGACGAGCGGGATCGCCGGTACCTCGAGCTCATCGCGCGCGGAGATCCCCTGTTGCCGGGCGTGCGCGAGGTCGTCTCCGCGCTCGCCGCGCGCTTCCGCATGGCGATCGTCACGAGCAGCAGGCTCGAGCCGTTCCACCGCGCGCACGCGACGACGGGGCTCCTCCGGTGGTTCGAGTTCGCGCTCACGCGGGAACAGTACGCGCGCGCAAAGCCGGATCCCGAGCCGTACCGGGTCGCCTGCGAGCGGCTGGGGCTCGCCGCGCACGACGTGCTCGTCATCGAGGACTCCGAGCGCGGGCTCCGGTCGGCCAAGGCGGCGGGCCTGACGTGCTGGGTCGTCCCGTCGCCGCTCACCGCGCCGTCGGATTTCACCGGCGCGGACGCGGAGCTCGGCTCGCTGCGCGAGGTGCTCGAGCGCCTCGGGGGAGCTCGAGCGTGATCTCGCGCTCGCACGATGGGGTAGCTCACGGCGCCGGCCCGCTCACCCCCCGCCGCCGCGCGCACCGCGACGCGCGGACGAGTGGATTTTTGCACGACCCCGCCGAGGAGCGCATGAGCTTCTGGCGGTTCGCGCGCGGTTCGTGGCACCTTCGGGCCCGTGGCTTCCGGTGACGGCATCTCGTTCATCGAGCTCGTCGTCCTCGGCTGGTCCTCGGCCACCGCGGCGCCGACGCCGATTCCCATCCGCGTCGACTTCGACGCGCCGGCCGGCTGCGCGACGGTCGACGATCTCTACGAAGCCATCCGCGCCCGCTCGGATCGCGTGCGGAAGGCGGAGGACGGAGAGGGCGCCTGGGGCCTCCGCGTCCGGCTGACGCGCGTCGGGGCCGGGGTCCACGGCGAGCTCCGTGTGATCCACGAGCGCGGCGCGACGGACACGCGCACCGTCGATGCGACCTCGTGCGAGGTCGTGGTCCAGGCGCTCTCGCTCACCGCGGCGCTCGCGCTCGACGAGGCGGCCGAGGAGACCGCGCCCCTGCCGCCGCCCCCGCCGCCTGCGCCCCCGCCGCGACCCGTCCGACCGCCGCCCGCGGCCCCGCGCCCGCGGCCGCCGATCACGTTCGGGGTCGGCGCGCAGATCCTGGTGACGCAGGTCGTCTCGCCCTACGCGAGCTTGGGCGGCGCGCTCTTCGCCCGCGCGACCGCGCACACGGACGGCGCGCTGAGCCCTTCGCTCGGGCTCTCGCTGAACTACGCCCGAAACGACATCCTGCAGGGCACCGACAACGCCTTGATACACTGGGCGGCCGCTGCCCTCACCGCCTGCCCCCTGCGCTGGCAGATCGCCGATTTCCTCAGCGCAGAGCCGTGTGTCGTGGTCACCGGCGGCTGGCTCACGGCGTCGGGGGAAGACCTGTCGCACCCGCGCTCCGCCGTGCGATCGTGGTGGAGCGCCGGTGCCCTCGCGCGCGCCGCCGTGCCGCTCGGCGGGGGCACCGCCATCGAGATCGAGGCGGGGGCCAGTGTGCCGCTCGTTCGTCGGAGCTTCACCATTTCCCTGCCGGCGGAAGCCGTCGGCGAAACTCCTGTGATTTCGCCGCTGGCGGGCGTCGGGATCGTGCACAGCTTCTGAGCCTGGACTTCCGTGATCACTTCGATGCAGCCTGGGAATTATGGGACATGGACGTCATCTGGAAGCAGCGCGTCGCGGAGGCTGCCCCTCGCAACCCGGGGCACCTGGTCCGCTCTCGCTGCTGCCGGGCGCCGTTCCTTCGGAGCCCTCGTCCACGGGTCTCAGGCCCCGCCTCGCGCTGAGCGGAAACATGGTCGTCGAGGTCATGACATCGCCTGCTTTATCTGACCTGGAGCCGGCGAACGTGAAGCCTTCGGCAGAGAGCGTGAGACAGCGGGATGCGCGACTGCGCCGGATGGTGGACGCCCATCTCGACTTCATCGGGCGGGTGCTCCGCAATGCGGGGACCCCCGCCGCCGAGATCGACGATGCGGTGCAGCGCACCTTCATCGCCGCAGCCCAGCGGCTGGACGACGTCCGGCCGGGGGCGGAGAAGAGCTTTCTTCTCCAGACCGCGCTTCATGTGGCCGCCCACGCGCGACGCAGCGCTGCGCGTCGGCGGGAGTTTCCGGCGGCCGAGCCGCCGGAGGTCGTGGACGCTGCGACACCGGAGCAGCTTACCAGCCAGAAGCACGCGCGGCAGATGCTAGACCAGGTACTCGACCAGATGGAGTCGGACCTGCGGACCGTGTTCGTGCTGTACGAATTCGAGGAGATGAGCATGGTGGAGATCGCCGGCGTGCTGGGGATCCCGCAGGGTACCGTGGCCTCTCGGCTACGAAGGGCCAGGGCCGATTTTCGAGAGCGCGTCCGAGCGCTCGAGCTCGTTTCGACGAGCGAGGTGAGACGATGAGCGAACCACGCCGCATGCTGGAAGAGAGCGACAGCCCGCTCGAGCGCGCGCTGCTGAACGCCGGCGCGTCGTACCAGGCTTCACCGGAGACGCGCGCGAAGACGCTGGCCGCGCTGGGGCTCGCCGGCGCCGCCGCGCTGTCGGCCAGCGTCGCAGCGCCCGCCGCGGTCTCCGCGGCAGGGACGGCCGTCGCGTCGTCGTCGGTCGCCGTGAAGCTCGGCTGGACCAAGATCCTCGTCGCGCTCTCGACGGTGGGCGTGCTGGCCGGCATCCCTGCCGGCTACCTCGCCTGGCGCGGGGTTGAGGCGCCGGAGCTCGTCGCGGTCCACCGCTTCGGCGGCGCGCTCGCGGGTCCGGTCGAGCGCGCCGCAGCGCGCCCGGCGCCCGCGGCGGTGCCGGCGCCCGTGCCGCCGGTGGAGGCTCAGCCGGAGGAGATCCCCGCCCCGGCGCGCGCTGGCAGCAGCGGCGGCGCGGCCTCCAGGGTCGACCCGAAGCCCGCCTCCACGAGCGCGGCCCTCAAGGCGGAGCTCAGCGCGCTGGACGCGGCGCGCTCGACGCTGGCGAGCGGGAACGCGCAGGGCGCGCTCGCGCTCCTGGACGCCTACTCCAAGGAGCATCCGCGCGGCCGGCTCGGGCTCGAGGCCGAGGTCCTGCGGATCGACGCGCTCGCGAAGAGCGGCCGGCTCGACGCCGCGTCGCAGCGCGCGAAGGCGTTTCTACAACGACATCCGAACAGCGTGCTCGCCTCCAGGGTACGACGCTATGTAAACGATTAAACTCCGGGTCATGCGCTGTCCCGTCCCCCTCCGCTTGTTCCGCGCAGCATCGGGCATTGCCTGTGGCTCGTTGGCGCTCTGCGCGCTGCCCGCGTGCGGGAACACGGTGGACTGGCTCGGCCACGACCGGATGACCAGCGACGAGCTCCGCCCGCTGACCGGCCCACAGGAGTACCCCAACGCGCTCCGCGACGTGCTGGGCAAGACGGACGAAGAGATCGCGTCGAAGATCGACGCTACGTTCCAGCAGCTCTTCTACGGCGATAAATACAACGAAGCCATCTTCTACCACGACGCCTACGACGCCAATCGGGCTTACATCTGGGACACCCTGCACTGGCAGGTGCGCACCGAGGGCATGGGCCTCGGGATGATGATCACCGTCCAGCTCGACAAGCGGGATGAGTTCGATCAGCTCTGGAGGTACGCCAAGGAATGGCACGAGCACACGTCCGGCCCCAAGCAGGGCTACTTCGTCTCTTGGTGCGACGTGCCGGGGGGCGAGAAACCGGTGCTCTGCTCCGATCCCTTTGGTCTCCAGCAGCTCGCGATGGCGCTGATGTTCGCCCACGGCCGCTGGGGGAGCGACACCGGGAGCATCGACTACGGAGCGGAGGCGATCGCCCTGCTCGAGGTGATGCAGTTCAAGGAGACGCTGAACGGGGGCGTCGACGACGGTGTGACGAACACCTTCGACCCGGAGACGAAGCTCGTCTTCGACGTCCCGCACGTCGACGCGGCCGACACGACCCGCCCCTCCGCCGAGATGCCGGCGTACTACGAGCTCTGGGCGCAGGCCACGGGCAACCCGTTCTGGTCCGAGGCCGCGGACAGCGCGCGCGAGCACTGGAGGCGGGCCGCGCACCCGAGCACCGGGCTCATCCCGGTGCGCGCCCACTTCGACGGCACGCCGGTGACCGGCTCGGCAAACTTCGATTCGGAGTCCTACCGCACGCTGCTGAACCTCGCGCTCGACCACATCTGGTTCGGGGTCGACCCGTGGCAGGTGGAGGAGGCCAACCGGCTGCTGGCGTTCTTCTCGAGGCAGGGCATCAACTGGTACGGCGGGTCCTACACGCTCGACGGCGTGCTGATCGAGGGCAGGGACCCGGCGCTCGTCGTCGTGAACGGCGTCGTCGGCCTGGTGGCGACGGCCAAGGATCGCGCCGCGTACATCCAGGCGGCGTGGGCAGCCCAGCCGACGACCGGATTGTCGCGCTACTACCCGGGGCTGCTCCACCTGCTCTCGCTGCTGACGCTGAGCGGGCAGTTCCGCGTGTACTGATCGAGGGCGCGCCCTGCCCCGCGAGCGCGCGGGCTCGCTCGTGATCCCGGCCTCGGCGGGCACATCGCGGCTCGGGCGCAGCGCCGTCGCGCTCGGCGGGCTCATGCGAAGCGGAGGTGGAGGACGGGCGGGGCGCCTCCGTCCTGGTGCAGGCGAGGCACCCGGCTCGCGTCGCGCAGCGCGCGCCCGAGCGCGGTCGAGGCGTCGCCCTCGCTGAACGGGCGCAGCCGCGGATAGCGCGCCACGGATCCGTCCAGCGAGGGGAGCTCCAAGCAGGCGCGCGCCCGCGGCGGGACCAGGAGCGGCGACGCCTCGTGATCGAGGATGAGCTCCGTCCCCGGCGCGAGGCGCCGGGAGGCCCGCGTGAGGAAGGCGTCGACGACCTCGGGCGCCTGGCGGGCCAGGGCGCCCTCGGCGATGAGGAGCGTCGGCACGTCGCCCGCGCCGCGGAGGCAGTCCATCCAGCCCGTGCACGCGATCGAGCAGCTCCGCGCGACGGCGTGGCGGTCCGACGCGTGGCCGAGGCGATGCGCGCACTTGAACTCGGCCAGGTGGGGCGGGTCGAGCTCCACCCAGCGGAGCGTCCCGTTGTCGACGCGCGAGAACCGCGTGCAGAGCCCGGCGTCGAGCGCGATGACGAGGCCGTACGGGCTCCGCGCGACGTAGTCGAGGACGAGCCGATCGATGGCCATGGTGCGCACGGTCGAGGTGCGGAGCGCGCGGGCGTCGAAGCCCGCCGGGTCCACGTCGAGCGAGGCCAGCATCGCCTCGGCCCACGGGTCGGCGAAGCCGAGGTCCGGAAAGCGCACCCGCGCCTCGGCGCGCCCGACCAGCGAGAGCACCGCGTCCCTGGAGACCGCCGTGGAGATCATGCGCCCTCCTCGCGGCGCGGGGCGCGAGGTCGCGCGAGCACCCCCGGGGGCCGGCGCGTCACGACGGCACCCCGCCGCTGCCCCGGACGACCTCGGCGACGAGCGCGCGCTCGAGGCGCAGCACCGCGGACCTCTCCGGGAGCTTCGCCGGGAACAGCCCGCCGAGGAGCGTCACGAGCTTGTCGTAGTCGGGCGCCTGCGCCTTCCAGTTCGCGATCGGGTACGCCTCGTAGAGCCCGCACGTGAGCCGCGAGGGCGTCAGCACCGAGACGCGCGCCTCCGGGTGCCAGAGCTGGAGGTGCCAGAAGCCGCGCGCGACGAAGTACTCGAACTTCCGCCCGACGAAGAGGCGTACCTCCCAGCCCGCGACGACCAGGGCGAGCTCGCGCTCGCGCGGATCGTGCGGCGGCGGCGGCCAGCCTTCGTCTTGTGCGGGCTCCGCGGGGCGCGCGGGATCGAGCCGGAGCGGGGGAGCCACGGCGAGCGGCGTGCGCGAGCTCACGAGAGCTCCGCCTGGGGCGCGTCGGACCCGGGGAAAGCGGCGAGCGCTGCGCATGGGGGCGGGCTCGGGGCAGGGGGCATCTCTCGGCTCACGTGGGCTCCGTTGTTGATATTGAAAGTGATGTTCAACTTCGTTAGACGGAGACCTTGATGGTGTCAAGCGAAAACGGTGCCGGCTAGAATGCGCGCCGATGACACATTCCTGTCGTTTGTCCGGCGCGTTGCGGTCCTTTGCGGTCCTCGCCCTCTCCGCGTTGCCGGCCGTCGCCTCGGGCGCAGGCTGCGGTGTAGCGGACAGCGTGACGCCCCCCTTCGGCGTCGCGCCGGCCGGAGCGGGCGGCGGCTCGAGCGGCTCGAGCGGCGAAGGCAGCGGTGGCGCGGCGAGCGGCGCCGCGAACGACGGGGGCGCCGAGGTCGACGGCGCCGTCGGCGAGCCGCCCAGGGTCGTGAGGATCATCGCGATCGGCGACACCGGCGAGGGCAACCTCGCGCAGCACCAGGTCGCCGATCGCATGAGCGAGAAGTGCCTCGCGGTGGGGGGCTGTCACGCCGTGATGATGAACGGCGACAACTTCTACGATCACGGCGTGCTCGATACCGGCGACGCGCAATGGGGGCCGAAGTTCGAGCAGCCCTACGATCGACCGGGGCTGAACGGCCTCCCGTTCTACGCGGTCATCGGCAACCACGATCACGGCCCCAGCAGCAGCGGCGTGCGGCAGGCGCAGATCGATTACTCGCTGCTGCCCGTGGGCGACGGGCCGGGAACGCGGACGACCGACAAATGGCGCATGCCCGCTGCGTATTATGATGTCCGCGTCGGGCACGTACATCTCTTCGGGATCGATACCGTCGACTTCACCTCCGATGAGCAAGCGGTCGACATGAGCGCGCGGGTCGCCGCCTCGGACGCCCGGTGGAAGATCGTCTTCGGCCATCACCCCCGCTACACGTCGGGCGCTCACGCCGCCGACAATCAGCAGCTCGGGCTGGACGGGATGTTCGCCATGCAGCGCGCGATCTACTGCGGGGCCGACATGTACATGTGCGGCCACGATCACAATCTCGAGCTCATCGACAAGGGGCGCGACGAGCTCTGCCCGGATACCTATTTCGCCGTCAGCGGCGCCGGCTCGAAGACCCGCCCGAGGCTCGCCTCGGCTCCGAACGAGCCCGGGCAGCTCTTCTATAACGACGAGACCGAGGCCTTCGCTTACCTGGAGTTCGAGGAGACCGCGCTGCGCTTCGAGTTCATCGACAAGCAAGGCGCGGTGATCTACGCGAAGACGATCACCAAGTGAGCTGGCGAGGCGCGCGGCCCCGGCCGGCCTGCGGCGTCAGCGCCGCTCGCCCTCGCGGGGGGCCCCGGCGCTCGCGCCGCCATCGGACCGCTTCCCGAAGGAGAGGGTGCTCTCGGTGCCCGCGAGGATCCGCCGCAGGTTCGGGGTGTGCTTCAGCCAGATGAAGGCGCCGAGGAGGAGCGAGAGGCACAGCACCGGGGCGCCCCGCTCGCCGAGGAGCCAGAGGAGCGCCGGCAAGGCGAGCGCGCCGGCCAGGGAGCCGGCCGAGACCATGCGGGTCGCCCGCACGACGATCGCGAAGACGGCGAGCGTGGCGAGCGTGGCCCGCGGCGCCAGCACGAGCAGCACACCGCAGGACGTCGCGACGCCCTTGCCGCCCCTCATCCCGAGGAACACCGTGTAGTCGTGGCCCAGCACCGCGGTGAGGCCGCCGGCCGCCGCGACCCACCCGCCCGGCGCGGCGGAGAGCCATGACGCGAGGGGACCGGCGACGAGCGCGCCCTTCGCCATGTCCGCGGCCAGGACGGCCAGCCCGGGCCTCCAGCCGAACGCGCGAAGGACGTTCGTGGCGCCGATGTTCCCCGAGCCCATGGCGCGGATGTCGACCCCTTTGACGAACCGCGCAAAGAGGTAGCCTGTCGGGATCGCTCCGAGGAGGTAGGCAAGGACGAGGTAGATTGCCGTCATCGGGCGCCTCCGTGTCCGCGCGCGCGCGCCATGACCATGGCCACGGGGGTGTAGCATGGCGCCTCGCGAGGCGCGCTTTTCAGGGTCGGTGTCGCGCTGGCGATCGTGGTACTCTGCGACCATGGCCAACGCCTCGCCCGCTTCGACCCGGCATGGCCGCGCCCCCAAGATCGCGCTCGTCCTGGCCGGCGGCGCTGCCCGCGGCGCGTACGAGGTCGGCGTCGTGCAGCACATCCTCGAGGAGGTCTCGCGCGACCTCGGCCGCGAGGCGCCGCTCGACATCCTGTGCGGCACCTCGGTGGGCGCCATCAACGTGTGCGGGCTCGCCGCGTTCGCGGACGAGGCGCGGAGCCGAGCGCGGCGGCTCGCCGCGGTGTGGACACGCCTGCGCATCGACGACCTCGTGCGCCTCGACGTGCGCGGCGTGCTCGCCGTCGGGCACGACCTGCTCCGCGGCGGCGCCGCGGGCGCGCCCTCGAGCGGCGGCCACGCCGCGCTCCTCGACACGTCGGGCCTCGAGCGGCAGATCGCGGAGGCTGTCCCCTTCGAGCGGATCGACGGCCACCTCGAGCGAGGGCTCCTGTCGGCCGTCACCGTGTCGACGACGCTCGTCAAGAGCGGCCGCACCGTCGTCTTCGTCCACCGCGGGGAGCCCGGCCTGCCGCCCTGGAGCCACGACCCGACGATCTCCCCGCGCGCCACCGCGATCCGCGCCGAGCACGCGCTCGCCTCGTCGGCGCTGCCCATCCTGTTCCGCCCGGTGAACATCGACGGCGAGCTCTACTGCGACGGCGGGCTGCGCCAGAACGTCCCGCTCTCGCCGGCGCGGCGCCTCGGGGCCGACGGCGTGATCGTCGTCAATCCGCGGGACATCGAGCCCGCCTCGGCCGCGCCCGAGCGCGACGCGCCGGGCTTCCCCGGGCCGCTCTTCCTGCTCGGGAAGACGCTGAACGCGCTGATGCTCGACCGGATCGACAACGACCTGGCGCGCCTGGAGAGCATCAACGGCATCCTGGAGGCGGGGCGGCGCCGCTACGGGGAAGGCTTCGTCGACGCGCTGAACGAGGGGCTCGGGCTCCCGCCGGGGCGCGCGCTCCGGCCGCTGCGGTCGCTGCTCATCCGCGCCTCCAAGGACATCGGCAGCCTGGCGGCGGAGTTCGTGCGCTCGCCGGCGTTCCGCGCGCGGGCCACGAGCGTGCTCGGCCGAGTGATGCGGCGCCTCGCCGAGGGGGACGAGCAGCGCGAGGCCGACTTCCTGTCGTATCTGCTGTTCGACGGTGAGTTCGCGGGGCGGCTCATCGAGATAGGCCGCGCGGACGCGCGGGCGCGGCACGAGGAGCTGTGCGCGTTCTTCGAGCGGGCGCTGAGCTCTGGCGGGTTCGAGGCGCGGGCGCGCGACGAGGGCTGAGGGACACAGGCGCTCCTCCGGAGCGCTCGGCGCCTCTCGGGCGCTGAAACGTGATGAGGGCGACCGAGGTCTCCACGCGCGATCACCGCGCGATCACCACACGATGACGGCATGATCTCCGCGCGGCCGCAGCGCCCGGTGTAGACTCGCGCCGCGAGATGGCACCTTCGGATCCCTTCGGCTGGGCGGGCGCGACGATCGGCGGCAAGTACCGGCTCGACGCCGTGGTCGGCGAGGGCGGGTTCGGGGTCGTCTACCGCGGCCATCACCTCGGGTTCGACGAGCCGGTCGCGGTCAAGTGCCTGAAGCTGCTCGGATCGCTGGCGCCGGCCGAGCGCGAGGCGTTCCAGCGGATGCTCCTCAACGAGGGCCGGCTCCTCCACCGCCTCTCCCGCGCGAGCGCAGGCATCGTGCAGGCCCTCGACACGGGCGCCGCGGTCTCGCCGTCGGGCGAGTGGACGCCCTACCTCGTGCTCGAGTGGCTCGACGGCGCCCCGCTCGACCACGACATCGCCGCGCGGCGCGCCCGCGGCGGGGCGGCGCGCCCCCTCGCCGAGGCGATCGCCCTGCTCGCGCCCGCTGCGCACGCGCTCGAGGTCGCGCACGCGCAGGGCGTCGCCCACCGCGACATCAAGCCCGCGAACCTGTTCCTCACGGACATCGGCGGCCGGCGCACGCTGAAGGTCCTCGACTTCGGCATCGCCAAGGTGCTCGGCGAGCTCTCGAGCATGACGCAGGCGATGGCCGAGACGGGCAGCGCCCTCCGGGCCTTCACCGTCCACTACGGCGCGCCGGAGCAGTTCCACCAGCGCTTCGGCGCGACCGGGCCGTGGACCGATGTCTTCGCGCTCGCCCTGGTGCTCATCGAGGTGGCGTCGGGCAGCCGCGCCCTCCTCGGGAGCGACGTCACGCAGCTCTACATCGCCGCGACAGATCCGGCGTTCCGCCCGAGCCTGCGCGGCGCGGGCGTGAGCGCGCCGGAGGCCGTCGAGGCGGTGCTGCGCCGCGCGCTCGCGGTCGAGCCGCGCGAGCGCTACCGGACGGCGGGCGAGCTCTGGGGAGCGCTCGAGGCCGCGATGGCCGCGGCGGTGGCGTCCGTCGCGCTCGCGGCGGACGCGACCGCAGGCGCGCCGCCCACGCCCGCAGCGCTGCCTCCGCCCGAACCCGCACCGCCGGTCGCGCCCCTCACGACGATGGGCGGCATCACCGCGAGCGCGCCCCCGCCGGGGGCGCCTCCTCCGGGCTCGCTCCCGGCCGCGCCTGCGGCCGCGGCCGCCGGGGCCGCTCGGCGGCGTGGTCTGCTGCTCGCGGTCGTCTCGGCGGTCGCGCTGGCCGCCGCCCTCGGCGCGGGCGCCGTCGCGTTCTTCCAGCTCCGCGCCCCCGACGACGCGCTGCCGGCGCGCGCGGGCGGCGGCCTGACCGCGCCGCCGGCCGAGGCGCCGCCCCCGCGGGACATGGTCCGGGTGCCCGCGGGCCGGTTCTCGATGGGCAGCGCCAAGGGCGGCAAATCCGAGCGGCCGCCCCACGAGGTCACGCTGACCCGCGCGTTCGATCTCGATCGAACCGAGGTCACGGTCGCCGCCTACCAGCGCTGCGTCGACGCGGGCCGGTGCACGCCGAGCGGCCTGCACGGCCCCCGCGCCAGCGACGCGGACGTGGAGCAGCGCGGCGCGCTCTGCACCGCGGCGGATCCCGCGAAGGCGCAGCACCCGATCTCCTGCGTCGATCAGGCGCAGGCGGCCGCGTACTGCGCCTTCGTCGGCAAGCGGCTCCCGACCGAGGCCGAGTGGGAATACGCCGCGCGCGGCGCCGACGGCCGCGAGTACCCGTGGGGCAACGAGCCGCCGGGGTGCGCGCACGCGGTCGTGTCGCGGCCTGCCGGGCAGGGCTGCGGCGCGATCGGCAAAGGCACCCAGGAGGTCGGCTCGGCCACGGCCGGGGCGAGCCCGTCGGGCGCGCTCGACATGGCGGGCAACGTCTGGGAATGGGTGGCCGACGGCTGGGACCCAGGCGCCTACGCGAAGGGCGCCCAGACGGATCCCCAGGTGCCGGCGACCGGCAGCAAGGGCGTGCTCCGCGGCGGATCGTGGGATTTCTCCGCCAGCACGGCGAAGTCGACCTTCCGCCTGGCGTTCGATCGTGAGGCGGGCGACGTCTCGACCGGGTTCCGCTGCGCCCGCACGGCCGACTGATGATCGCGAGCAGCCTCGACGCTGCCGGCCGGGCGAGCAGGTTCCTTCCAGCCGCGATGAAGATGGGCTATCTGTTGGACCTTGGTCGAAGGTAGATTCACTCGTCGGACGGCGAAATAGGATATCTGGACAGGTGTGGTCGTGTGGTCCGGCGCGCGGTGAGGTCGCTACGAGCGCGTTCGCGCGCAGGCCGCCGGTGAGGTCGGCGCCGCGCCTCGACGCAGCGACATCGCACCGCGGCCCCCCGGTCAACCTCTGCCGAGCGCACAGGAGCCCATGCAAGAATCCGAGAACATGATCTCTTTCGAGGAGCGCCGGATGCAACGCGTCATCGATGCGGTCGCGCTCGCGTCGACGGGAGAGATCGAGCTCGCCTTGAAGCAGCTCGAGGCAGTCGAACAGGATGCCTTCGGGGTGGTCGAGGAGGCGCTGCGGGTCTTTCTCTTCGAGCTCTCCGCGACCGCGGAGCAGAACGCGCAGGCGCTCGCCGCGCTCGCGGCCTCCAAGCGCGAGCTCGAGAGCCAGCTGGACACCATCCAGCGCCAGGAGTGCGCCATCCGGGAGCTCTCGGTGCCGATCATCGATATCTGGCATGGCATCCTCACGCTCCCGCTCGTCGGGCTCTTCGACTCGGTGCGGGCCGTCGAGGTGACCGAGCGGCTGCTCGCCCGCGTGGCGGACGACAGCGACGTCGAGTGGGTGATCCTCGACCTCACCGGCGTCACGGTCATCGACTCGATGACCGCCCAGCACCTCGTCAAGCTCGCCCAGGCGGTGCAGCTCCTCGGCGCTCGCTGCGTCCTCACCGGGCTGGGCGGCCACGTCGCCGAGACGCTCGTGGCGCTCGGCGTCTCGTTCGACGAGCTGAACCCGATGCGCAGCCTGCGGGAGGGCCTCAGGTTCTGCCTGGCGCAGCGCAGGGCGGGCAGCGCCGCCCTTGCAGCGCACGGGGAGCGCGCGACACCCCGCACGCAGACCTAGCGTCGGCGCGCGGTCACCTCGCCAGCGGGCGCGCGCGGGCTGCCCATGGCGACGATCGCTGAGCCGTCGCGACGGCGACCGGCCATTTAGAGGCTACCGCGATGTCCGCGCACCTCCGCGTCGTCCGAAAGCCTCGCTCGCCGGATCCCCCCGTCGACGCGCAGCCCACCTCGTCCGAGGTCCTGCGCGGCCTGCACGCCCGGAATCCCGCGGCGGAGCGCCGCCTGCTCGACGCGTACGCGGGCCTCGTCGAGCGGATGCTGTTTCGCATCCTGGGCGACATTCGGACCCTGGAGGATCTCGTGCAGGACGTGTTCGCCCGGGTGTTCTCCCGCATCGACGACGTGCGCGAGCCCGCGGCGCTGAAGCCGTTCATCACCAGCGTCACCGTGTTCGTCGCGCGCGAGGCGATCCGCAAGAAGCGGCGGCACCGATGGCTCGCGTTCTTCGCGAGCGACGAGCTGCCGGAGATCGCGGCCAGCGTCGATCCAGAGGCCCGGCAGGGCGTGCGCGCCTTCTACCGGGCCCTGGAGACGCTCGATCCCGACGAGCGGCTGGCCTTCACGCTGCGGATCGTCGAGGGCCAGGAGCTCGCCGACGTGGCCGCCGCGTGCAGCGTGTCGGTGGCGACCGTCAAGCGCCGGCTCCAGCGCGCGGAGGTCGCGTTCGTCGAGCGCTGCAAGAAGGATGAAGTGCTTGCCTCCTGGCTCGCGGAGGGCGACCGATGGACGTGAGGACCAAGGACATCGCGGCCCTGGGGCGCCGGGTCGCCGCGCACCAGGACGCCGCGCTCGAGCGGCTGGCGCGGCCCCGGGCGGCGGATCGGCTCCAGGCGATCTACCGCAAAGAGGCCGCGCTCTCGCTGCGCGAAAGGGCGGCTCCCTCCCCGCGGCGGCTCGGCTTCGCGCTCGCGGCGGCGTGCGTCGCCGCTTTCGCCCTCGTCGTCTTCGCGCTGTCCCGGCCGAGCGATCCGTTGACGTACCGGGTCGACGGGTCGCCCGGCGCCGTGGGCCGGTGGGTGGCCGCGGACGCGTCGCGCGTCGGGCTCGACTTCTCGGACGGGTCGCGCGTGGACCTCGCGCCGGGGACGCGCGCCCGTGTGACCGAGGTCGGCCCGCTCGGCGCGGCGGTCCTCCTGGAGCGCGGATCGCTGCACGTGCGCGTCGTGCATCGCGACGACACCCGGTGGGTGGTGGCGGGAGGGCCGTTCGAGGTGCACGTGATCGGCACCGAGTTCGACGTCACGTGGGACACGGAGGCCGAGGAGCTCGCGGTCTCGATGAGCGCCGGCCGCGTGCGCGTCCTGGGCTCTTGCGTCGAGCCGCCCGGGCGCGCCGTCGCCGCGCCCGAGTCGATCCGGCTGACGTGCGCGGCCCCCCGCGCCGCCGCGCCGCCTCCGGCGCCCGATCCGGAGGCGAGCCCACCCGCCGATCCGCCGGCCCTCCTCGCGAGCGCGAGCGCCGCCGCGCTCGCGCCGGCCGCGCCTCCTTCGCCGCCGGCCCGCGCAGAGGCGCCCTCGTCCGCGGCCCCCGCCGGGGGCTGGCGCGCGCACATCGCCGCGGGCAAGCTCGCCGAGGCGCTCGCGGACGTGGAGCTCCTCGGCATCGACGTGGTGCTGGAGCGCGCCGCCGGCGCGGAGCTGGTCGAGCTCGGGTCCGCGGCGCGGCTCGCGCGCAAGCTGGACGTCGCGGCCCGGTTCTACCAGACGGCGCGAGCGCGGTTCGCCGGGAGCGACGCCGCCGCCGTGGCGGCGTACCACCTCGGCCGCATGGCGTTCGACGGGCGCGGCGCCTGGGCGGAGGCCGAGCGCTGGTTCGCGGTGTACCTCGCGGAGCGGCCGCGCGGCGCGCTCGCGCCGGAGGCGCTCGGCCGCTCCCTGGAGTGCGCGAGGAACCTGAAGCTCCACGCGCGCGCCCGCGAGCTCGCCGCGCGCTACCTCGCGGCCTATCCGAACGGCGCCCACGCCGGGCTCGCGGCGACGCTCGCTGGTGGGGCCGATTGACGCTGCGCCCGCGCACGTCGCGGGGGTCGGGCCGGCGCCGGCGGTCCGGAGCGCGCGCCGCGGCGCGCTCGATGGGCGGCGCGCTCGTCGCGCTCTCGGCGTCCCTGGCGCTCGCGGCGCCGTGTTTCGCCGACGAGCGCTCGCCGATCACCGTCGTCGCCGGTGCGCGCGGCGCGCTGGCGCACCGGCTCTCGCAGGAGCTCGAAGCGGCAGGCTTGCCGGTGCAGGTCGAGGCGAGCCCGGCGGCGGCCGCGCCCGGCGGGCTGCTCATCGTCGTCCCCGAGGGGGATGCGGGGGCCATCGAGATCTGGTCGGCGTCGGGCGGGCGGGCGGACCTCGTCGCGAGCGTGGCGCCGGACGGCCCGCTCGACACCCGGGTGCTCCGCGCGGCGGAGCTGGTGCGGGCGCTCCGGTCGGCAGCCGACGCCCCCGCCGGCGCGACGCCGGCGCCGCTCCCGCCTGCGCCCGTCGCGCCGGCGCCGCTCCCGCCCGCGCCCGTCGCGCCTCCGGCCGCGGGGTCGGGGCAGGCGTGGTGGGGTCCGCCGCTCCGCGCGTGGGCGCCGCCGCCGCCCGCGTTCCCGGTGTCCGCGGCGCCGAGGGCCGCGCTCGTCGATGTGGGCGTCGCGGTGGCCGTGGGGTGGCAGACGCCGGGTGTGTCGCTGGCGCTCGATGCCTCGCTCCGGCTCTGGCCTTCGGCCCGGGTCGGCGTCGGGCTCCTCGCAGACCTGCCGCTCGTCGGCCCGACGATCGACGCGCCGGAAGGCGAGGTCGGCTTTCGCGCCACGCTCCTCGGCGCCGAGCTCGTCCTCGCGCCCGTCGCGAGGACGGGCCGTTTCGGGCTCGTCCTGTCCCCTGGCGTGGGCCTCGCCCACGTGAGCGCGTCTGGCGAGGCGAGGCCGCCCTATCTCGACAGCGACGAATCCACGTTCACCGCCCTCGTCTACGGGCGAGGCGAGGCGCGCCTCCGGCTCATCGACTCCCTGGCTCTCACGGCGGGCGCGCTCGGCGGCGCGGCGATCCCCCCTGTCGATCTCCGGTTCGTGGGACGGGTGACATCGACCTTCAGCCCGCTCGCGTCGTTCTCGCTCGGCGTCGTCGTCGAGCGGTGAGCCGCCGGCGCGGCAGGCGGCCATTTCTAGGAGCAGGACACGCGCGCTTCCTCAACCGAGATCGGAGAGTGCTCCTTGAAACAGCTCATCGTACCTGGATACCTCGCGCTCAGCGTGCTCACGGCGGCGTGCGACAGGATTCCGCTCGATCCCATTCGCGGCGATAACGCCGGCGGCGATGCGGCGGGAGAAGGCGGAGCCGGCAGCGGCAGCGCCGGCAGCGCCGGCAGCGCCGGCAGCGCCGGCAGCGCCGGCAGCGCCGGCAGCGCCGGCAGCGCCGGCAGCGCCGGCAGCGGCAGCAGCGGCGGCAGCGGCGACGCGCCCGGCGCCGGCGATTCCCTCTGGAGCCTGCACTTCGGCTCGACGGTACGCCAGGCCAGCGTCTCCGGGGGCCGCATCGCCGTGGACGGGGCGGGCCACGTCATCCTCGCGACCGAGGTCGCCGATGGCGTCGACCTCGGCGACGGCCCGCTCTCGACAGAGGGCCGCTCGGACGTCAGCCTCGCGAAATTCGACGGGGAAGGACAGCTCATCTGGCACAAGCGGCTCTTCGACGCGGGCTACGTGCAGGATGTCGCCGTCAATCCAGCGGGGCTCATCGCCATGACGGGACGCGCTCGCCAAAGCAGCATCGATCTCGGGGGCGGTCCGCTCGTGGGGCAGGGGGGAGCGCTCGACGCCTTCGTGGCCGTCTTCACGGCAGAAGGAGAACACGTCTGGTCGGCTCGAAGCGGCGCAGGATCCTATGCATTATGGGACCGCATCGCCGTGGACGCGGCCGGAAACGTGGTCGTGGCCGTGAGCTTCACGGGCCAGATCAGCCTCTGCGGGCGCTCGCTGACCAGCGCCGGGGTGGACGACTCGTACCTCGCGAAATTCGACCCTGCGGGGCATTGCCTCTGGGTCAAGCAGCTCGGCGCCACGGAGACGCACGACGTCGCGCTCGATGCGACGGGCAACGTCGTCCTCGCCGGGAGCTTCGGCTATGGTGACATCAAGACGATCGACCTCGGCGGCGGGCCGCTGACCTCGGCCGGCGGCGAGGACGTCTTCGTGGCGAAGCTCGACGCCGCCGGGGCGCACCTCTGGAGCAAGCGGTTCGGCGACGACGCGCTCCAGAGGGCGTACGGCGTCGCGATCGACGGCTCCGGAGCCGTGGTGATCGGCGGGACGTTCCTCGGGAGCGTGGATTTCGGCGGAGGCCCTCTGGTGAGCGCGGGCGGGTTCGATTTTCTCGAGCCCGGCTCGGTCACGTGGGGCGGCAACATGTTCGTGACCAAATTCGGCCCCGCGGGCGAGCTCCTGTGGGCCAAGCGCTTCGGGGAGTACGGGCCCCAGACGGCGCTGGACGTCGCGGCGAACGTGGAAGGCGACATCGCCATCACGGGCTTGCTGTACGGCGATGTCGACCTGGGCACGGGCCTCATGGACTGCACCTACGGCGATGCCTTCGCCGCGAAGCTCGACGCGACGGGCGTGGTGCGCTGGGCCAAGCACAGCGGCGACAGGGGGCGCCAGTACGGCCAATCCACCGCCATCGACGCGACCGGCAGCGTGTTCGCCGCCGGGCCGTTCCTGGGCACGATCGACTTTGGCACGGGGCCGCTCGTGAACCCGCCGTCGGAGCGGGCCTTCGATTCGTTCCTCGTGAAGTTCGGGCCCTGAGGTCGCGGGCGGCGATCCGCGAGATGGCTCTCACCGCAGGCAGGCGCCGAGCCATCGCGAGGCGTTCTGTCCGAGGGCGGGGCCGAGGAGCTCGGGGGGCAGGTGAAGGCCCTGATAGGTGCCGAGGGTGCGGGCCGGCTGGTCGGCGGTTTGACGAAAGAAGCGAAAATTGTCCTCTTTCAAGAGACCCATGTTCGACTCCACCTGCAGATCCCACAGCTCCATGGACAGCGGGTCCAGCCCGCTGGTCACGAGGTCGGTCCCGAACAGGAAGCGCTCGGGCCATCGAGAGAACAGCCTGACGAGCTGGGCGCGCTCGCGCTCGAGGTTCGCGAACCCCTCTGCCGCCGGGCCGGCGGAGCCATGGCTCGTATCGACGAGGAGGCGTGGAAACGCCTCCATCAGGGACTCCATGCGCGCGAGGTCGGTGCGGCTGCCGCAGAGATGTGCGCACACCACCCGCAGGTCGGGGAAGGCGCGCAGGACCGCCTCGAGCTCGCTGCGGTATCGGACGGTGTTGGCATGAAGGAGGACCGGGAGCGACTGATCGGACAGCGCCTGCCACATCGCCTTGTGCGAGGGGTCGTCCAGGGGACGCTCGTGGAAGAGGTTGTGCCCCTGATAGAGCTTCACGCCGCAGGCGCCTCGGCGGCGGAGCTCGGCGAGGTACGCGAGATCGCCGTGACCCAGATCTACGGTGACGAACGGAATGAGCTTTCCGGGGTGAGCCGCCGCGGCGTCGAGGACGATATCGTTGCCCGTACGGTAGCCGGCGAGCCCGGAGCCGCCGCGGCCGCTGGTCAGGTCCGGGCTCGCCAGGATGACGGCGCGATCGATGCGGTGCTTGGCCATGTGGGCGAGCAATGGTGTCACCGCGTCGGCGTGCGTCAGGTGCACATGGATGTCGATGACCTCTTGGCGGGGCGGAGGCGGCGACGAGCGGCACCCCAGGACGGCGGCGAACGCAGCTCCCCACGCGACGCTGCGGAGTCGAGCCCCGCGACCGGCGCGGGTCGCCTTCGGAGAGCGGATTGAACGATGCGGAGCCATCGCCGGCAAGGATACTCCGCGGCTTCGCTGACGCCATGGAAAAGAAGGGAGTCGTGCGAAATGATATGATCTGACATCGCGCTTCCAATCATGGTTCATGCAATGCTCGATGCGCGTGCTTCAGGGGCGACGTCTCGCCCTTGGGGGCGTTGTCGCCTGTGCTCAGGAGGTTTTGTATGTCGCTCATCCGTAGCTCGATTCGATTCATGGGGTTCGCGGCGCTCTGCGCTTCGTTGTTCGGAACGACGTCTTGCTTGCCGAGGCCGGACAATGGCGTGGGCCCCGGCGCAGGGGGTAGCGGCAGCAGTACCAACACCACCGGCAGCAGCAGCGGTGATGGCGGCAGCAGCAGCGGCGGCGGTGGCAGCGGCAGCAGCGGCAGCGGCAGCGGCAGCAGCAGCAGCAGCAGCAGCAGCAGCAGCGGCGGTGGCAGCGGTCCTGGTGGGGTCGGCGGAGGCGGCTCCGCGACCGGGGGCGGCGGAGCGCCGGCTTGCGCGGACGACGCCCACGAGGAGAACGACGCGGCCGCCTCCGCGGCGCCGCTCGCCTACACGGCGGGCGGCAGCGGATCTCCCGACGCGTGGTTCTCGCACGTCGGCTTCGTCCTCTGTTCAGGCGATGAGGACTGGTACCTGATCGATACCTCTCTCGGGTACGAAGAGTTTTATTGGAAGCTCCGCGTCCTGGCCGCCGGGGCAGAGCTGTGCGGCGCGGGGTGCGAGCAGTACACTCCGCCGCCCGGTCCAGAGAACACGGTGATCGTGGAGGTGTACAGCGCGGCCACGATGGAGCTCATCGGATCTGAACAGAGCGATCATGGACGGGTATGGCTCGACGGCGAAGGGCTGGATTCGGCGAACGATCTGCTCCTGCGCATCTATGGGCCGCCGGAGGCGACCTACCCGTACGACATCACGTTCATCGCCAAGTCTTATGAAGGGGAGGACGAGTGCGAGTGCTGAGCATCGCCTAGAGCGCCGGGGCGCGAGCCAGGTCGAGGTGGGCCGCGGCGGCGCCGCCCGAGGGCCGGCGGCTCCGGCGCCGCGCAGGCACGGCCGAGCTTCGGGGCGTGGTGGATCCTGCACGCGTGATGCGAGCCCGCCGGGCGGGCGGCCTCCGCGTTGCGCGACGTCGGCAATGTGCCAAGGAACTCGACTCCACCCCCCATGAAGAACGCGACGCTCCCTGCCCGGTTCCAGGACACCGCGGACGCCCGCCGTCGCTTCGGCGATCAGCTCGATCGCCTCGCCCCCTTCCTGCTCCGCGTCGATCCCGCGGCCGACGCCGTCGTGGAGGCGTTCGCGTCGATGCCCTCGGGTCAGGGCTTCCGCCTCCTCGAGGCCGCCCTCGCGCGCGGCATCGACCACGTCGCGAACGACGCTCCGGCCGAGCTGCGGGCGCTCTTCGCGGACGTCGATCACGTCCCCCTCTGGGTGGACTGGGACGCGGTGAACCGCGGCGGCGCCGCGTTCCTGCGCACTGGCGTGATCGGCGGCGTCCTGCTCGCGATGCAGTCGCTCATCCTCGGGTACGCCTCGCCCGGCGGGAACAAACCGCTCGTCTTCTCGGGGCGGCTCCGCGAGCAGGCCGGGCGCCGCCTCGGCGAGACGAGCCGCTTCGTCTACGCCGTCAGCCAGGCGAACGGCATGCGCCGCTCCGGCGACGGCTTCGCGATCACCGTCAAGGTGCGCATCATGCACGCCCAGGTGCGGCGCCTCGTGCGCGCGAGCGGCCGGTGGCAGACGGCGCTCTGGGGCGAGCCGATCAACCAGCACGACATGGTCGCGACAGCGCTGCTCTTCTCGGTCGCGGTGCTCGACGGCCTCGACAAGCTCGGCTACCACGTCCCGCCGGACCAGCGGGAAGATCTCGTCCACCTCTGGCGCTACGTGGCCTACGTCATCGGCGTCGAGCCGGAGCTCATCCCCGGCTCCTCTGCCGAGGCCAGGCGCCTCGCCGAGATGATCTTCGCCACGCAGGGCGCGCCGGACGACGACTCGCGCATGCTCGTCGACGCGCTGGTCACCCACAGCATCCGCAGCGCGCGGAGCGACGGCGAGCGCCGGCGCGCCGAGCAGGTCATGGCCATCTTCTGCTGCGTCGCCCGCGCCGTCCTCGGCGAGGCGCTCGCCGAGCAGCTCGGCGTGCCCCGGCAGAGCTCGCTCCTCGCCGTGCCGCTGCTCCGCGCCGTCGCCGCCGCCTCGAGCCGCGCGCACGCGCTGCCGTCGCTGCAGGACCTCGCGCTCGACCTCGGCGGTCGCTACTGGCAGCGCGCCATCGCGGTCGGCCTCGGCGGCCGTCCGGCCGACTTCGCCCCTCCGGAGCGCTTCGCCGACGGCCAGACGTGAGCGCGCCCGGCGGTCGGGGTTGAACCGCGCTCCCGTTCTGCGGTACGAGCCCGATCATGGAGATCATCCCCTACGGCGGTTGGAAGCGCGCCGCGCGCATCGTCTGCGGCGACACGGAGGTCGTCGTCACGCTCGACATCGGCCCGCGGATCATCCGCTATGGCGCCATCGGCGGCCCGAACGAGCTGTCCGAGATCCCCGAGGATCAGGGCGCGACCGGCGGGGCCCAGTACAGGTTCTACGGCGGCCACCGGCTCTGGATCGGCCCGGAGGACGAGCAGCGGACGCTGCAGCCGGACAACGATCCGGTCGAGCACCGGGAGGAGAACGGCGCGCACGTGTTCCGGTCCGGCCCGGACAAGTACGGGATGCAGAAGGAGATCCGCATCACGGCGGACGCCGCGGCGGGCAGGTTCGTCCTCGATCACGCGATCGAGAACCACGGCGCCTATGCGGTCGAGCTCGCGCCCTGGGCGCTCACCGTGATGGCGGGCGGCGGTGAGTGCCTGTTCCCGCACGCGCCGTTCTTCCCGCACCCCGAGCGCGTCTTGCCGGCGCGGCCGCTCGTGCTGTGGCCGTACAGCGACATGACCGATCCCCGATGGACCTGGGGCAAGCGCGTGCTCCGCCTGCGGCAGGTCGCCGGTCAGGGCCCGCAGAAGGTGGGGATGCTCGTGAGCCAGGGCTACGCGGCGTACGCGAACCACGGGAACGTGTTCCTGAAGCGGTTCCCGTTCATCGAGGGCGCCACGTACCCGGACATGGGGGTCAATTTCGAGACCTTCTCGAACCAGGACATGCTCGAGGTGGAGTCGCTCGGCCCGCTCCAGCGCGTGGAGCCCGGCGCCCGCGCGCAGCACCGGGAGGCGTGGTATCTCCTGAAGGGCGCGCAGCCGCCCGCCGAGGACGGCGCGTGCGCGGACTGGCTCGAGGCGATCGCGAAGGCTCGGCCGCTGTGATCCGCGGAGCCTGAGCCGCGGACGGGCGCTCCCCGTCAGCGCCGCGCTTCGATCTTCACGTCGCCGGACACGACGCTCCGGGTCAGCGGCCGCGCCAGGAAGTCGTGCGGGAAGCCGAGCTCGACGGCGCTGGCCCGGTCGAGCCGGGCGCGCTGGTCGTCCGTCAGCCGCACGTCGAGGGCGCCCAGGTTGTCCTCGAGCTGCTTCAGGGTCCGCGCGCCCAGGATCGGCGCGGTCACGGCCGGATTCAGCAGCGTCCAGGCGATCGCGATCTGCGACGGCGTCTTGCCGCTCTCGGCCGCGACCGATTTCACCACCTCGGCGATGGCGAGGCCCCGCTCGGTCAGCGCGCCGTTCGCGGCAGCGATGTTCTTCCGCGTGCCGGCCGGGTCCGCCGTGCCGTCGCCGGCGTCCAGATCGGCCTTCGAGTATTTCCCGGTCAGCACGCCGCTGCCCAGCGGCGACCACGGGACGACCCCGAGGCCCATCTCCTGCGCCATGGGGATGAGCTCCCGCTCGACGGTGCGTTGGATGAGGCTGTACTCGATCTGCAGCGCGATCAGCGGCGCCCACCCGCGCAGATCCGCGATCGCCTGCATGCGGGAGACCCGCCAGGCCGGCGCGTCGGAGATGGCGACATAGACCACCTTCCCCGAGCGGACGAGATCGTCCATCGCGCGCAGGACCTCGTCCACGGGCGTCGTCCCGTCCCACGCGTGCAGGTACAGGATGTCGATGTAATCGGTCCCGAGCCGTCCGAGGCTCGCCTCGACCGAGCGCACCATGTTCTTGCGGTGGTTGGTGGTCGAGGACGCGATCGCCGACATCGTCGCGCGCCGCTTCGACGCCGGGGTCCGCCTGGGCGAGCGCCTCGAGCGGGACATGGTGGCCGTGAAGCTGAGCGGCGATCTCTCGATGATGGCGGTGGCGTCGCCGGCCTACCTGGCGCGCCACGGCGTCCCCGCGACCCCGCGCGATCTGCACCGGCACCGCTGCATCAACATGCGCTGGCCGACCGACGGCAGCCTCTATCGGTGGGAGTTCGAGAAGGGGAAGCAGTCCCTGGAGGTCGCCGTCGAGGGCCCGCTCACCGTCAACGACGTGGACCTCGCGCTGCGCGCCGCGGCGGACGGCGTCGGCATCGCGTACGTGTTCGACCAGCAAGCGAGGCCGCTCGTCGAGGCCGGGAAGCTGACGCGCGTCCTGGAGCCCTGGTCGCCGTCGTTCCCTGGCTTTTACCTCTACTACCCGAGCCGCCGGCAGACGCCCCCCGCGCTGCGGGCGTTCGTCGACTTCCTGCGCCGCGCGGGCCCGCCGGAGAAGAAGGCGCGACGCGCCCGTCCCGCCGTCGGCGCGAAGAACCGCGACTGAGATTGGAATTTTCTTCCGGAGTCAGATTTTCTCGTGCCGGCGTCGTTGCGGCTGTGGACTTGGGGGGGAGCGTCCGCTCTACTGTCGCTTCGGCACCCCTATCGGGGCCGCCCGTGCGCGGTGTGACCCGGCGATGATCACGGCACCGCTTCACGGGAACAAGGACGAGATTTTCCTTCGGAGGATGCGAGCATGAGGTCAGCACCCCTTACCCTTCTACTCTCGGCGTTCCTGTGTGCTAGCGGCTGTTCGGACGGCGGCGACGGGGGAGGGGAGACCGGCGGCGCGGGTTCGACGAGCGGCCCTGGTAGCACGACGAGCGGCCCTGGCAGCACGACGAGCGGCCCTGGCAGCACGACGAGCGGCCCCGGCGACACGACATCCACGACCGTCGGCCCGACGAGCGGCTCCGGCGGCGCGGGCGGCGACATGGCCGGCTCGGGCGGCATGGGCGGCGGCGGCGGCTCGGGCGGCAGCGGCGGCGCTGACGCCCGGAGGATCCCCGCCGCGAGCGCCAGCTCGCTCAAGGAGGCCGGCTCGAAGGCGAACCCGCCCATCCTGATCGGCGCGGCCATCTCCGGCTCCGGTCTCAACGACGCGAACTACAAGCGCGTCGCCGCTGCCGAGCACGACTACGTGACGGCGGAGAACGAGATGAAGTGGGACGCGCTGGAGCCCAACCCGGGGAGCTTCAACTACGGTGCCGCGGACAACATCGTCAACTGGGCGACGAGCAATGGAATGAAGGTCAAGGGCCACACCCTGGTGTGGCACAACCAGCTGCCGGGGTGGGTGAACTCCCTGTCTGGGTCGACCGCGGTGGAGCAGGCCATCCGCAGGCACATCGAGAACGTCATGGGCCACTTCAAGAGCAAGATCAAGCACTGGGACGTGGTCAACGAGGCGGTCATTACCAACAGCGACACTGGCGTCGGCAATCCCCGCATGAGGCCCTCGGTGTTCTTCAACACGATGGGGGAGAGGTTCCTCGATTTCGCTTTCCAGGTCGCGAGGGAGCAGGACCCGGAAGCCAAGCTCTATTACAACGACTACAGCATCGACGCGCTCAACGACAAGGCCGATTTCGTCTACAATATGGTCAAGGGGATGGTCGAGCGGGGCGTCCCGATCGACGGCGTCGGCTTCCAGATGCACATCGGGCCGCCGAACAACGAGGCCGGCGGGCCGGACGTGGCGGCGAACCTGAAGCGCTTCTCGGATCTGGGCCTGGAGGTGTTGATCTCCGAGATGGACATCAACCGCTGCGGCGGCGTGGTCACCGCCGAGGAGCAGCTCACTTACTACCACGACATCGTCGCGGCCTGCTTCGCGCTGCCCAAGTGCGTCGCCATCACCTTCTGGGGGATCAACGACGGCAGGTCGTGGCTCAACAGCTGGAGCGGGGCCTTGTGCAACGGGCAGAGCTCGCAGTCGCTGCTCTTCAATGACCAGTATCAGAAGAAAGAGACCTACAACAAGGTGCTGGACGCCCTGCTGGGCCGCTAGAACACCGATCTCGTCGATCGACCGCCCCCACGCGCAGGCGTGGGGGCGCCTTGTAACTGCGCGCGAGCGCGCCTCTCGCCCGCCGGACAGGGGGGCGACGTCAGCGGCGCGCGAGCCGCCCCTCCAGGATCACGGCGCCTCCAGCGGGAGCTCCTCGTTGGGCAGGCCGACCGACCAGTGCCCCTGGATGATCTTCCACTGCCCGCCCTCCTTGCGGAAGACGAGGCTCAGCCGGCTCGGGACGTCGCCGCCCAGGAAGGCGAACGTCGGGTCGTCCGCCACCCAGGCGACGGTGCCCTGCTGCTGCAGCTGGAGGAGCCCTCCGGTGGCCTCGATCGGGAGCCCGCCGTCGTTCGGGTACCCCAGGCCATCGAGGAAGATGAACATGTCCTGCCACCATTGAACGATGGCGTCGTGGCCGGCATAGACCTCCCCGGGCGCCGTGCCGAGGAACACCGCGTTCGGGCTGGTCGAGATGATGTCTTCGATGAAATCGAGATCACCGTTGGTGGACGCCTGGTAGAACTGATGGACCAGGCTGGCGATGTGGGTGTGCTCCGGGACGGTGAGGCAGATGGGTACGACCTCGGCCTCGGCGCTCTTCATCGTGCCTCCGAGCGCCAGCATGGCCGTCGACGCTGCGATCACGTGAAAGACCTTTCCCATCAAACCGTTCTTCATGTCCATTCTCCTTCGCTGGATTCACCACGAGGGCGTGGCATGTGTCATCGTTGCCGCCTTGATCGCGGCGAGCAGACGTTGCTTCCTCACGCAGCGCGAAGCTCGAGTCGGCGGCGATCGTCCTCTCCCCTCTGCCAGCGGCAGAAGGGCGCAACCAGGTGCGCTCCGGAAGGTCGACGCTGCTGCTCGGCCTCGCTCCGGGGGGCAAAGCACCCGACGTGCCAAGCGTAGAAACAGCTCGATTTCTCGAACCGTCGCTTCCCACGCGCCGGACGGTGCGCCGCTCGCCGTGAAATGCGGCCCATTTCACCGTGACATGTCACGGGTTGCGGCGTGACATGTCACGGATCGCAGGATTGCGGCGTGACATTCGCCGGCCGGGCTTCGGGCGGGCGGAGGGGGCGCCCGGCTCGCGCCGCACCAGGCCAGCGCTCTCCGGCGAGCACCTGGGCGGTCGCCGCCGAGGACGCGCCGCTGACGGCGGCGATGCGGTCCGGGGGTGTCGGCCAGCGTTTCGAGGAGGAGAGTCCCCGCCGGCCGCGCCGTCTACGGCACGGGCTCGACGTCGAACGTCGCCGTCGAGACCCCTTGTCCGTCATACGAATCGCCGATGACGCGCAGGCGGTAGAGCGCCGTGTGGTCCGCGTTCCACACGAGGAGCCCGAGCCCGATGACAGACGACTCCTCGGTCGTGTGCGTCGTCGCCCCGCTCAGGTACGTCCTCTGCTCCCAGGTGCCCGTGAGCCCCTCCGGGCAGGTGTCGACCTCCGTCGGGACGTCGCCCAGCGCGCTGAAGGTCCCCTTCGCGCAGAGGGAGCCCGGCGTGGGCGAGGAGAGCGAGAGCACCATCGCCTGATAGAGGCTCAGGTCGCCGGCGCCCGCGACGATGGCGCCGTCGGCGAGCCGCACGCCGTCGCTCTCGGTCGCCACCGACGGCGTCACGAGCGTCACCCGCCTCGGTCCCGTCGATTCCGGCGGGACGGCTTCCGTACCACCGCACCCGCCGACGAACAGCAACGACAACGACAGCCATGCGCGCATCGAGCGCCTCTCCATGCGATGACCCGCCGAGGGAAGGGGACCCGGACAGCCAGGCTATCACGGCGCGCGGCGCGCATGGAGAGCCACCGGCAGCGGGGCGCGGCAGCCTCGCCCCGGGCCGGCGGCACCGGGGCGAGGCACCGCTCGTCTCGGGTCACACCCACGCGGTCGCGGAGCTGCGCTGGCGGGGCGCAGGCCCCGCTCCTCCGGCGTCAGCTCAGTTCGTGCCCGTGTACTTGAACTCCAGGATCGCTCCCGGGTTGCTCAGCGCCGTCGTGGACCCGCCGGTCGGCCCGCTGGTGCTCCCCTGGCTATCCGTGATCACGTAGACCGTCAGGCCATCCGGGCTCAGCGCGAGATCGCGGTAGCGGTTGGTGGTCTGGAAGTGGACGACCGGCTCGCCGATCACGGAGTCCCCGGCGGGGCCCAGGCTCACGCGGTACACCGCGCCCTTCTTGAGGGTGGTCATCAGGAGCGAGCCCTCCCACCCGGGGATGCCGGGCTCAGCGGCATAGGTGTGGAGCGAGGAGGGCGCGATCGTCGGCCAGCAGATGTAATCGTTGCCCCCGCACGCCGGATCCTTGAAGTTGTAGCCGTTCGGGACCGTGTAGAAGGTGACGAGCGGCGGCGTGAAATCGGGGTGGCTCCAGGCGCTCTCCTGCTGCCGGGGGACCGAGGAAGGGGGCGTGTAGTCGTTCCACGCGAGCGACGAGCACGGCGTCGGGCTCGAGGCGGACCAGTTGTCGTACGTATAGGCCTGACTGTCCTGGTAGCCGGCGACGTGCGGCCAGCCATAGTTCTTGCCGGGCTGGATGAGGTTGAGCTCGTCGTCGCTCTTGGGCCCATGCTCGTTCGCGTAGAGCTTGCCGTCGCGGAACGTGAGGCCCTGCGGGTTGCGGTGGCCGTACGAATAGACGTGGCTGCGGACGCCGGCGATCTGCGGGTTGTCGCCCGGGATCGAGCCGTCGAGGTCGAGGCGCAGGATCTTGCCGGTGTATTTCGACCAGTTCTGCGCCGCGACCTCGGTCGCCGTGGGCAGGTCCTGCGCGCCGACGGGGAGGCACTTCCTGTTGAACTGGTTGTTCCCCTGGTCCCCGACGGTGTAATAGAGCTTTTGATCGGGGCCGAACAGGAGCCGCGCGGAGTTGTGATCGTCGCTCCCGGGCAGGCCCGTGATGATGTCGACGGGGCTCCCCAGGGTCTTGGTCGTGGGGTTGTACGTGTAGCGACGGATCTTCGCCCTGCGGTTCACGGCTGAGCCTGGATCGGCGTCATAGGTGTAGGAGACGTACACATAGTCGTTGCCCGTGCCCTGGAGCAGGTCCGGGTGCAGGGCGAGGCCCAGCACCCCGTCCTGTCCTCCCGACTGGTACGCTTCCGTGATGGTGACCGCGGTCGTCTTCTGGCCGTCCGAGGGCCTGACGCGCACGACCCGCTTCCCCACGCGCTCGGTCAACCACAGGTAGCCGTCCGGCCCCCAGACGATCCGCATCGGATACGACAGCCCGCGCAAGATCTCGCGCGACGTGAAGCCGGCGTCCAAGCCCGCGCGCGCCTCGACGACGGGCTCGCTCTCGGCGGGGCCATCGTCGTGCGCTTCGACCGGACCGTCCAGGGGGTCCTCGGAGCCGCATCCGACGAGGCTCCACGAAGCCGCGGAGAGCAAACCAACCTGAGCCAGGAAGATCGTTGAGCGACGTGAGACAAATGCGGACATGGGATTACCTCGCTGTTCGTTTCGAAGGACGGCGCTGACCAAGTCCCACCGCTCCAGGGCCCGGCGGACGTGATGAGCGAGCTTCCGACGTGAAACCGCGGATCGCAGGGCATCCGTCGTGTCGTGCCCTGGCAGGAAGAGGTCTTTACTATGGGTGGCGATTGTCAAGTTGAATCTGCAATGCAACGTGAATGGCCGGGCGTGCGCGCGTGGCGACTGCGACGCTCACGCAAGGATCGGTCAGGCGATTGTTCAACGGCAGGTCAGGTGAACCATGTAGCCATGGCAGGTCAGGTGAACATGCAATGGCAGGCTCAGGTGAGCCAGGGAGGCGGCAGCGCTGCGCTGCAACGTGGATGCCCCGCGATCGGAGGCCCCCGGCTGAGGCCGCCGCTGGCGCCGGCGCGCTCGCGGCTCGTCGGCTCAATCGGCCGCGTCCGAAGCGATCGCGGGCGCCGGGCGGCTCCACCGGGCTGATGGGCGCCGGGTCCCCGCCCTGCGCGGGGGCCCCGACACGAAGCCTCGACCATCGGATCGAAAACCCCGCCCTGCCGAGAGGACGCGAAGGGCGGTACTCCTTCTCTGCAGGCGGTCCGAGCGGCCGTCAGCCGAGGAGAACGCGAGATGGGGACCGACGAGCACGAAAAGAACGCGGCGGCCTTCGGGCGCGAGCGCGCATTGAGCTACGACGACCAAGTGCACCGCTTCTGGCCAGGTCATGGCCTCATGCACCGGATCGCCGCCGAGGTGATCGCCGCGGCGCTCCCGGACGACGAGGCCGCGTCGCTGCTGATGGTCGGCATCGGGACCGGGAGCGAGGTGACGCCGTTCGCGCGCTACATGGGGGCCGGCGTCCGTTTCACGGGCGTCGATCCCTCGGCGGAGATGCTCGCCGTCGCGAGAGAGAGGCTCGCGGCGGAGGGCCTCCTCGAGCGGACGAGCCTGCATGCCTGCGAGCTGCGCGACCTCGCGCGCGGGCCCCTGTTCGACGGCGCCCAGATGATCGGCGTCCTGCACCACCTCCCGGGGGACGAGGCTCGCGTCGCGCTGCTCCGCGAGATCGCCGGGCGGCTGAAGCCGGGGGCGCCCTTCGTGATCGGCTGCCGGACCGGGGACGATCCGCGGCTGACGGCCGTCGAGGACCGGCGGGCGTTCGCGGGGGGGCGGCCGCCCGAGGCGGCGGAGAAGCGACGGAAGATGATGGCGTCGTTGAGGATCCCGGCCTCGGAGGAGGAGGTCTTCGCGCTCCTCTCCCGGGCAGGCTTCGTGGCGCCTTGTTTGATCTTCGGCGAGCTGCACATCAGGGCCTGGGTCACTCGCTACGAGCCATCCACGGTCGGCGCGTGACGTGGCGGGGCGCGGGGCCGCGGCTCCGCCCGATGCCGACTGGGCGGTCCCGAGGGCGGGGCCGCCGCGGGGCGCCGCGGCGCCCGCTGCGGCCCCCGGCGCCTCGTGGGAGGGTTGGCTCGTCCCGCGCGTTCGGCTATGCGGAGGGCCATGGCGCTCCACCCCCTCGCGGGCCGTAAAGCCCCGCCCGATGTGCTGATCGATCCGGACAAGCTGCGCGCGCAGTACTACAGCGAGCGCCCCGACCCGAGCGATCCGCAGCAGCGCGTCGCCTTCGGCACCTCCGGCCACCGCGGCTCGGCCGCGCGGCGCAGCTTCAACGAGGCGCACGTCCTCGCGGTCGCGCAGGCCATCTGCGATTACCGCGCGAAGCAGGGCACCACGGGCTCGCTCTACCTCGGCATGGACACCCACGCGCTCTCCGAGCCGGCGCAGCGCTCCGTCATCGAGGTCCTCGCCGCCAACGGCGTCGACGTCCTCATCGCCGAGCGCAACGGCGTCACGCCGACGCCGGTCATCTCGCACGCGATCCTCATCCAGAACCGCGGGCGCACCTCGGGCCTCGCGGACGGCGTGGTGATCACGCCCTCGCACAACCCGCCCGACGACGGCGGCATCAAGTACAACCCGCCGAACGGCGGTCCGGCCGACACCGCCGTCACCGGCTGGATCGAGGACCGCGCCAACGAGCTGCTCCGCACCGGCAACGCGGGCGTGAAGCGCATGACCTACGAGGCCGCGCTGCGCGCGTCGACGACGCACCCGTACGATTACGTCGGCTCGTACGTCGCCGACCTCGGCAACGTCGTGGATCTCGAGGCCGTGCGCGGCGCGAAGCTGCGCCTCGGCGTCGATCCGCTCGGCGGCTCGAACATCGCGTACTGGGGGCCGATCGCCGAGAAATTCGGGCTGGACCTCACCGTGGTGAACCAGGCCGTCGACCCCACCTTCAGCTTCATGCCGCTCGATCACGACGGCAAGATCCGCATGGACTGCTCGTCGCCGTACGCGATGGCGAACCTCATCGCGCTCAAGGACGACTACGATCTCGCGTTCGGCAACGACGCCGACTCGGATCGCCACGGCATCGTCACGCGCAGCGCCGGGCTGATGAACCCGAACCACTACCTCGCCGTGGCGGTGTTCTACCTCTACCAGAACCGCCCCGAGTGGCGGCCCGACGCGGCCGTGGGCAAGACGCTCGTCTCGAGCAGCATGATCGACCGGGTGGCGAAGCACCTCGGCCGGCCGCTGCGCGAGGTGCCGGTCGGCTTCAAGTGGTTCGTCGACGGGCTGCTCGACGGCTCGCTCGGCTTCGGCGGCGAGGAGAGCGCGGGGGCCTCGTTCCTGCGGCGGAACGGGCGGGTGTGGTCGACGGACAAGGACGGCATCATCCTCGACCTGCTCGCCGCCGAGATCCTCGCGCGCACCGGCCGTGACCCGGCCGAGCACTACCGCGACCTGACCCAGCGCTTCGGCGCGCCGCTCTACACCCGCATCGACGCCCCGGCGACGCCCGCCGAGAAGAGCGTGCTGAAGAAGCTCTCCCCCGACGCGGTGCGCGCCCAGAGCCTCGCGGGCGAGCCGATCACCGCGAAGCTCACCCGCGCGCCGGGCAACGGCGGCGAGATCGGCGGGCTCAAGGTCGTCGCCGAGAACGGCTGGTTCGCCGCGCGGCCCTCGGGCACCGAGGACGTCTACAAGATCTACGCGGAGAGCTTCAAGGACCAGGCGCACCTCGATCGCATCCTCGACGAGGCGCGCGCGATGGTCGCCGACGCGCTGTCGGCGAGGTGAGCGCCCCGGGGGGACATCGGCCCGGGGCGAGCTCCATCAAGGCGGGAGCGCTGGAAGATCGTTGATCGTCTCTCCCGCCTTCCCCTGGCTGGCGTCCCGGGCGTCAACCGCGGGCAATCCGGAGACCGAGCGGCGAGAGGTGGGGCTTCGCGCCGAGCAGGACGCGAATCACCAGGTCCAGGTCGCGGTCGGACGCGCGTCCTGGGGCTGATTGCAGTTCGGACACTTGCTGTTCTTCTTGTTTTTGTCGAACCAGTCGGCCAGGCATCTCCAGTGAAATGGGTGCGGCGTGGGGTAGCACGAGGTGAACCAGGCCTCTCCGTCGTCGGATTGCCGTTTGGTGATCTTCTCCAGGCAAATCGTGCACCTGGTGTCCGAGTCGAACGTGAAATGATCCGGTGCTTTTGAGCTCATGGGGCCCTCCCGCGCGCGCCAACGCGCGCGCCGCCGCAAGTCTACGTCCACACCCCGCGCCGGATCAATCCAGCCGGGGTCCAGCGCCGCCGGGCCTCTCGGCGCTGCTTCGCCACTGCGCCGGGCAGCGCCTCGTCCCCGCGGTGGGCGAGGGCCTCGCGCGCGGCGCAGGGCGGTCCGCCGTGTCGAGGACGCGATTTCCAGCGCCCGGGGCTAAAACAACGACAGCTGCCGCCGCGCCCCGATCATCGCGTCGAAGTCCTCGCCCCCGCGCCACCGCAGCACCGAGTCCGCGATCGGCTTGAGCTGCTGCGACACGTAATGGTCGTAGTCCGGCGGCGCCGTCGTCTGGCCGACCGGCTCGGGGCCCGCGCGCGTGATCACGTACGCCACGATCCGCCCCGCGTCCCCGCCCAGCTTGCGCGCCGCCTTCACGTGCGGCGGCGTCGTCTTCGTGTACGCGCCGAGCGGCTTGCGCAGCGCCTTCTTGTAGACGAGCTCCGCGTCGAACCGCCCCGCGCGCAGCTCCGCCACGAAGGTCCGCACGAAGCCCTCGACCGGGCGGTCGTGGAAGACGAGATCGAGCAGCTCCCGCTGGAAGCGCCGCGCGACCGCGCTCGCGTCGCGCCGGACCGCCTCGAGCCCGACGATCTCGAGCTTGCCGCCGCCCTCGCCGGCGACCAGGCCCGCGTAGCGCTTCTTGCTGCCCTGCGCGGCGCCGCGCAGCTCGGGCAGGAGGAAGCGCGCATAGACCTTCTCGAACTCGAGCTCCAGCCGGCTCTCGCACCCGAAGGTCCTCGCGATCTCGGCGGCGACCGAGGCCGAGACGGCGTCGCGGAGCTCCTCGGCGCGGGCGGCGGCGCGCGCGGCGTCCGGCTCGCCGATGTCGACGAAGAGCGAGTCGGTGTCGCCGTAGAGGACCCGGTGCCCGGCCCTCCGCACCGCCTCCGCCGTCAGCCGGATGACGTGCTGGCCGGCGCTCGTGATCGCGTTCGCGACGGCCGGGGAGAACAGGCGCGACGCCGGCGAGCCGAGCACGCCGAAGAGCGAGTTCATGAGGATCTTGATGGCCATGGCGCCGCGCTCGTCGCCCGCCCGCCGCGCCTCGGCCCGCTCGTCCCAGAGGCGCGCGACGAGCTCGGGGAGGATGCCCGGCTCGCCGCGCCGGAACGCCGCGCCGCCCGGCGTCACGATGAGCGCCTCCGGCGGCGCCCCGTCCCCCGCCACGAAGGTGAGCGGATCGATGTTGAACGTGCGGATGAGGCTCGGATAAAGGCTCTTGTAATCGTAGACGACGATGTTGCGGTAGAGGCCCGGGAGCGGCTCGAGCACGAGGCCGCCGGCGATCTCGACATCCTCGTCCGGCGCCTCCCGCGACACCGACGGCGCGACCTTGCCGCGGGCGCGGAGCGCGGGCAGGTACAGCGAGTCGATCGCGGCGATCTGCGCGCCCACGCGGTCGAGCTGCATGCCCGTGAGCAGGCTCCGCCGGACCGAGAGCTCGATGAGGCCGGTCTTCTCCAGGAGGTCCCGGACGAGGCGGGCGTCCTCGAGGTTGTACGCCGCGAGCAGCGCCGGGTCGTCGCGGTACGACGCCTCGATGTGCGCGCCCCGGTCGTCGGACGCGAACAGCTTGCCGCGCCCGAGGATCGTCTGCGCGGCGGTCTCGAGGCGGTAATCCTCGAGGCGCATGAAGGCGCTGCGGAGCAGCGCGAGGCCGTCGAGCACCACGCGCCCCGGGAGCACGGCGCGCGCCTCGCGCGAGAAGCCCGGGTCGCGCAGGATCGAGACCTCCTCGGGGCCCCGCCCGAGCGCGCACGAGAGCCCGGCGCGGCGGCAATAGCGCTGGAGCGCCGGCAGATCGAAGTCCGGGATGTTCCAGCCGGTGAGGACGTCGGGATCCGCGTCCGCGACGTGCGCGAGGAACCGCTCGAGCAGCGTCCGCTCGTCGGGGAAGCGCTCCACGTAGGCGGGCAGGCCGGACGGGACGGGCTCGTCCCGGACGAGCAGGCAGCGCTCGCCGCCCGCGCCGGCGACGGCGATCGAATAGAGCTGCTCGCCGTCGAGGCTCGTCTCGATGTCGAGCGACAGCACGCGCAGCGCCGGGACGAAGGTCGCGGGGAAGAGCTCGGGGTTCTTGTACACGCGCCCGACGCCCGGGCGGAGCTCGAACGGCCCGGAGACCGCGAACGCCCCGCGGATGCCGCGATCGATAAGGAAGCGGTAGGCGAAGCGCACGTCCGCCTCGAGGGCGTCGGCGCCGGCCTCGGCCAGCCTGTCGCGCAGCGCCGCGACGTCCCGCGGGAGCGGGGCGAAGACGCGCATCACCGGCTCGCCGTCGAGCGTTTCGAGCGCCTCCGGGGAGACGCGATTGCCCGCGAGCCGCCGCGCGATGTCCGCGTCGCGCTCGCGCACGAAGAAGTACGGCCTGAACCTGTCCTCGACGACGAGCGCCGGCGTGCCGTCCTCCATCACCGCATACAGATGGATCTCCGGGCATCCGGCGACGACCCGGTACGTGGGCGTGAGGATGAAGCCGCGGTCGGGCATGTGCGGGTGCGCTGAGGCCTCCGGGCGAGCTCGTCGCCGGTGCGCGGGGCGGCCCGGGACCGCTCCGCGCCACGCCGCACTTGACCACCGGGACCGGCCCCCCGCAAGCCCCGTCTCACCCCCGGCGCCACGGATCCTCCGGAGGAGCGCGGCGGCCCTCGGAGCCGGGGCTCGCCGGAGAAAGCGCCTTTTGCGGAGGCGACGTCGCGTGGAGGGATGATGGCAGCCTATCCATCGCTTCCCGCGAAGGCCTGAGACATGGCACCGGAGTCCTGCCCGGGTGCGCGGCGCCTGCCCTCGCTGCGCGCCCGCGCGCGCCGCGGTGAGCAGCGCCGTCCCGCCGATTCCGTCGAGAGCGGGTCCGCTACTTGCTTGATGTTGGAGACGTAGTGACCCGCGGGCGTTCCATGGATCGGTCCGTGAGGCGCGCCGCGGAAAACAAGGAAGGGAATCCACCATGATGCGCCATCATTTCAAGCATCGGGTCGCGGTGATCGCCGCGCTCGCCGCGAGCGTCGTCGGCAGCTCCGCGCACGCGCACGGGCGGGGAGGTTACGCTCAGCAGCAAGGCGCGCATATCTCCCAGCAACAGCGGCCGCAGCAGCAGAGGCCGCAGCACGCGACCTCGCAGCGCGCGCAGACGCAGGTGTCCGACGGCGCCATCGCCGGGGTCGTCTCGGCGAACAACCATCTCGAGATCTCCCTGGCGAAGATCGCCCGCAAGCAGGCGCGGTCGCGCGAGGTCAAGGATTTCGCCCGGGATATGCTCGAATCCCACACCCACTCGGAGCGCCGTCTGAGCACGCTCGTCCGGCGCTTCAGGATCCAGGTGCAGCCGACGCGGGTGAGCGCGATGCTCGTCGGGCACGCGCCGCTCTTCGCGGCCTACCTCCGCCGGCAGCCGGCCCAGAAATTCGACCACGCGTTCATCAAGTCCCAGGTGATGACGCACCGCTATACGCTGCGGATGCTGGACGAGCAGCTCATCCCGAAGGTGAAGGAGCCGGCGCTGAGAGAGGAGCTCCAGAGAGTGCGGGAGCAGGTGGTGAACCACCTGGAGCGGGCGCAGACGCTCCACGCGAAGCTCGCGAAGCAACAGGGGACGTCCTCCGGACAGGGCCGCTAGAACGCCGATCGCGTTGAAATCCCGCGAAGATCCATTCATGGGAAGAGGGCCGCGAGGGCGCAAGGGACGCAAGGGGAAGAGAAGAATATAATTCAACTCTGTGCCTCTGCGCCTCTTGCGCCTCTTGCGCCTCTTGCGCCTCTTGCGATCTCTCCTTTTGCTGCATGCGGGCGTCAGGGCGCGAACACCGCGCGCATGCACCCCTCCGCGCGCTCCTCGAACAGCCGGTATCCGCGCGGCCCGTCCTCCAGGCACATCCGGTGCGTCAGGAGGTACGAAGGATCGAGGTCGCCGCTCTGGAGGAGGTGGAGGAGCCTCGGGATGTACCGCTGCCCGTGCTGCTGTCCGGTCCTGACGATCAGGGCCTTGTTCATGAGCGCCCCGAGCGGGATCTTGTCGGCGAACCCGGCATAGACGCCCGCGATCGACACCGTGCCGCCCTTGCGGCAGGCCAGCATCGCCTCGCGCACAACGAGCGGGCGATCGGTCTGCAGCCGGAACGCCTGCTTCACCCGGTCGTACGCGTACTGCAGGCCCACGCCGTCGGCCTCCATGCCCACCGCGTCGATGCAGGCGTCGGGGCCGCGCCCGCCCGTCATCTCGCGGAGCGCCTCCTGCACGTCGACCTCGGCGTAGCTCAGCACCTCGGCGCCCCCGTGCGCCTTCGCCATGGCCAGTCGGTCCGGGACCCGGTCGATCGCGATGACGCGCTCGGCGCCGAGCAGATACGCGCTCTCGATCGCCATCTGACCGACCCCGCCGCACCCCCACACGGCCACGACATGGCCCGGCCGGATGTCGCAGAGATCGGCCGCCATGTAGCCCGTCGAGAGCGCGTCGGACGCGAACAGGGCGCTCTCGTCCCGCACCCCGTCGGGCACCTTGAACGCGCCGTGATCCGCGAACGGCACCCGCACGTACTCCGCGTGGCTCCCCGCGAACCCCCCGAAGGCGTGCGAGTAGCCGAAGATCGCCGCCGTCGTGTCCCCGAGGATCCTGTCCGCCACCACGTGGTGAGGGTTCGAGTTCTCGCAGAGCGACCACAGCTCGCTCTGGCAATACGCGCACCGCCCGCAGCCGATGATGGACGATACCACGACCCGATCGCCCCGCTGCACCCGCTTCACCTCCGCGCCGGTCTCCACGACCTCGCCGAGGAACTCGTGCCCGAGGATGTCGCCCTCCCTCATCGTCGGGACGTACCCGTGGAGCAGGTGCAGATCCGAGCCGCAGACCGACGACAGCGAGACGCGGACGATGGCGTCGTGCGGGCTCAGGATCCTCGGCTCCGGCACCGACGCGACCGCGACGTCATTCACCCCGTTCCAGCAGATCGCTCGCATGATCACATCCTTTCACGGCCCGTCCGGCCGGACGGCTGCCCCACCGTCGTCGGGATCTCGCCGACCTCGATCCATTGCCTCAGCCGCCGCAGATCGCCTCTCAGCCGCCGCCTCGGCTCCTCCGCGAGCAGCCTGCCGGCCGCCCGCGCGAGCCACCCCTTCGGCCGCGCGCCGGGCAGGACCGCCCGGATCTCCGTGCCCCGCTCTCCCGGCGCGTCGGCGAACGACACGATCCCCGTCCTCACGTGCTCCCGGCCTCCCATGCCGGACGCCACGATCGTCGAGGCCGCCTCGGCCGCGCCCATCTCCACGCGCGCGATCCGCTGCAGGTACCGCCGCACGCCCTCCGCGTCGCGCAGCGCGCCCAGCACCGCCGCGCGCGCCCTGCTCACCGTGACGCTGCTCGCGATCCGCGGCGCGGGGACCCTAAGCGCCCGCAGCACCGGCGCCGCCGCCTGGACCCCGAGGGCCGGCCGCTCCTCGGACAGGCCGGAGATCCGCTCGTAGGCGCGGTAGGCCGCCGTCTCCACGCGGCTCCAGAGCCGCCTCGCGACTCGGCTCCTCCCCGGCAGCGGCGCGCACGGCTCGCGCTGCCCTGCGGCGAACCCCTGCTCGACGGGCGCGGCCCTCTCCTGCTCTGCGGCCCTCTCCTGCTCTGCGGCCCTCTCCTGCTCTGCGGCCCTCTCCTGCTCTGCGGCCCTCTCCTGCTCTGCGGCCCTCTCCTGCTCTGCCGGCGGCGCGCTCGCGCTCCGCTGCCGGCCCGCGCTCTCTTCCGTCCGCTGCGCCGCGGCGCGCGCTCGCATGACAGCCTTCTTTTTTGCCATCTTTCCCCCTCGAGCCTCGTCCGAGAGCCCGCGAAGGCGCGTTGCAAGCAGGCGGCCACTTGCGATGACCCTGCCGCTCACGTCTCAACGGTGCTCCGAACACGCCACCGCCGTTGCGAGCGGCCCGAGTCGGGAACTCCGGGCGAGCGGCCCCATCGCCGCGCGCGGGATGAAGACGGATTGCAGCGTGGAAAGAAGAAGGTTGCGGTGCCTGAAATTCCGGGTGATACTCCGCGCGCCCGGACGGCGTTCATGACACATGTTGTCCGGACTTAAGGTACGTCCTGATTAGCCTAAGGTAGATTACGGAGACGCGAGCCTATGAAGAATCGAATTTTCCTACGTGGCTTGAACTTGGCGGTCTGTGGTCTGGCGGTCGCGGCGTTCGCGGCGTGCGGCGACGATAGCGACGGCTCCGGCGGCGCCGGCGGCGGCACCAGCGGCACCACCTCTTCGGGCAGCGAGAGCCCGTCGGCCACGAGCACGGGGAGCACGGATCCCACCACCTCGACCACCACGGCCGCCTCGACCACCTCCGCGACCACGGGCGCGGGCGGCGCCCCGCAGAGCATCGAGATGATCGATGACATGGAGGACAAGGACAACGCCATCCTCGCCGCGGGGGGCCGGGTCGGTTACTGGTACACCTTCAATGACGAGACGGCCGGGGCCACGCAGAACCCTCCGCCCGATCCGGAGGGGACCGGCGACAAGCCTTTCACGATGACGGCGCTCGATCCGGCGCGCGGGCAGAGCACGTACGCGGCGCGCTCGTGGGGCTCGGGCTTCACGGGCTGGGGCATCGGGTTCGGCTTCGATCTGAAGAGCGAGGACGGGACGAAGACGCCCTATGACGCCTCGACGTACACCGGAATCACGTTCTGGGCCAAGGTCGGCCCGGGCGCCAGCACGACCGCGAGCGTCCTGATCTCGGACCCGGGCACGGATGCAGTCGGCGGCGTCTGCACGGACGAGTGCGACGCCTGGCAAAAGGCGCTCAGCGGCATCTCCGAGGAGTGGCAGCAGTTCACCATTCCCTTCGCGGACCTGAAGCAGGGCGGCTGGGGCACGCCGGCGGGCACCACCCAGATCGACGCGACGAAGCTCTACTCGATCCAGTTCCAGGTCGGCATGGCGGAGTCGTTCGACATCTACATCGACGACCTCGCCTTCTATAACTGAGCGCCCTCGCGCCGGCCTCCCCCCCGGGCGCCCTCGCGCCCGGGGTCCTTCATTCAGTCTGCGCCTTTCGCGCTCTCAGGCCGCCCGAGCGACCGCCCGGGCGGCGCTGCTCCCGTGCGCGCTGGCAAAATAAGTGCTTGCATCGCGGGCGCGTCCCGGGCAAACGTGGCCGCGCTTCTGCACCTGCGCCAGGACAATGCCCCTCCTCGAGCTCGCATCGATAACGAAGCAGTTCCCCGGCGTGAAAGCCCTCGACGGCGTGTCGTTCGACCTCGAGGAAGGCGAGATTCACGCCCTCTGCGGCGAGAACGGCGCGGGCAAGAGCACCCTCATCAAGATCCTGTGCGGCTACTACCCGGCGGGCACCTACGGCGGGGAGATCCGCTTGAACGGCCGCGTCGTCGAGTTCAGCGGCATGCGCAGCGCCGAGGAGCACCGGATCGCGCTCATCGCGCAGGAGCTCGCGCTCGTCCCCGAGCTCACCGTGGCCGAGAATCTGGTGCTCGGGCGCGAGCCGGTCCGCGGGGGGCTCATCGACTGGGACGCGGTGCGCGCCGACGCGCGGCAGGCGCTCGCGCGCGTGGGGCTCGAGGTCGACCCCGAGCGCCCGATCAAGGACCTTGGCATCGGCCAGCAGCAGATGGTCGAGATCGCGAAGTCGCTGCTCAAGGACGCGAAGATCCTCGTCCTCGACGAGCCCACGGCGGCGCTCACCGACTCCGGCGTGAGGACGCTGCTCGGCCTGCTCCGCGACCTGCGCGCCCGCGGCGTCTCCTGCATCTACATCAGCCATCGTCTCGAGGAGGTCTTCGAGATCGCCGATCGCATCACCGTCCTCCGGGACGGGAAGTCGATCACGACGCAGCCGCGGACCGCGCTCACGCCCGACAAGGTCATCTCGTACATGGTCGGGCGCGAGGTGACGAACCTCTACCCCTGCCCGCCGCCGCCGGAGGGCCCGGTCGCGCTCTCGGTCGATCGCTGGTCGGTCGAGGACGCGGGGCACCCCGGGCGGTTCGTGCTGCGCGACGTCAGCTTCGAGGTGCGCGCCGGCGAGGTGCTGGGCATCGGCGGCCTCATGGGCGCCGGGCGCACCGCGCTCGTCTCGACGATCTTCGGCGCGGCCCAGAGCCGCGTCACCGGCACGATCTCGGTCCGCGGGGGCCCCGTGTCGCCGCCGTTCAAGTCGCCCGCCGAGGCCATCGAGGCGGGCATCGCGCTCGTCAGCGAGGATCGCAAGCGCTACGGCCTCGTGCTCGAGTCGACCCTCCTCGACAACATCACGCTCGCGACGCTGCGGCGGTTCGTGAAGGGGCTCTTCCTCGATCACGCCGAGCGGGAGGCCACGGCGGTCGAGCAGATGAGGGCGCTCAAGACCAAGGCGCCGGGGCCGCTCGCGCTCGCGAACCAGCTCTCGGGCGGCAACCAGCAGAAGATCGTGATCGGCAAATGGCTCATGGCGGGGCCGCGCGTGCTCCTGCTCGACGAGCCGACGCGGGGCATCGACGTCGGGGCGAAGGCCGAGATCTATCAGCTCATCCACAAGCTCGCGTCGGACGGCCTCGCCGTGGTGCTCATCTCCTCCGATCTGCCGGAGCTGCTCGGCATGAGCCACCGCGTGCTGGTCCTCTCTCAGGGCAGGGCCACCGCCTGCCTCGACCGGAACGACGCCACCGCCGAGCGCGTGATGCTTGCAGCAACGAGGAAGGTGACGGAATGAGCGAGGCGAAGCTTCGCGTACGCATCCCCTGGCGTGCCCTCTCGATGGTGGGCTCGCTCATCGCGATCTGGATCGCCTTTTCGATTACCACCGACGGGACGTTCGTGACGCCCCGCAACCTGACGCTGCTCGCGCGGCAGATGTCGGTGACCTCGATCCTGGCCGTCGGCATGGTGATGGTCATCGTCGCGGGGCAGATCGATCTCTCGGTGGGCGCGATGGCCGGCCTGCTCGGCGCGGCGTCGGCGATGATCTACGTGAACCTCGGCTGGCCGCTGCCGGCCGCCTTCCTCCTGCCGCTCGGGCTCGGGGCGCTGCTCGGCTTCATGCAGGGCACGCTCGTGGCGCGGCTGCGCATTCCCCCCTTCATCGTCACGCTCGGCGGGATGCTCATCTTCCAGGGCTCGATCCTCGGCACCACCGGCGGCGTCTCGGTGTCGCCGGCGCGCCCGTACCTGTTCGTCGGCCAGGCGTACGTGCCGCACACGCTCGGCTGGGCGGGCGCGGGCCTCCTCTGCCTCGTGCTGCTGTACAAGGCGGTGCGGGCGACCGGCCCGGCGCGCTTCACGTGGATCGGGCTCGCCGCGTTCGCCATCGCGTTCACCGCGCTGATGAACTCGTACGAGGGCATCCCGTTCCCCGTGCTGCTCGTGCTCCTGCTCGCGACCGTGTTCACGGTGCTGGCGAAGCACACCACGTTCGGGCGGCACCTCTACGCGATCGGCGGCAACCGCGAGGCGGCCTTCTACTCCGGCATCAACATCGATCGTCACCTCATCGCCGTGTTCACGCTGATGGGCGTGATGTGCGGCATCGCGGGCATCGTGCTCACCGCCCGCGTCGGCTCGGCGACCTCGGACGCCGGCCGCATGATGGAGCTCGACGCCATCGCGGCCGCCGTCATCGGGGGCACGTCGCTCCTCGGCGGGCAGGGCACCATCTGGGGCGCGCTGCTCGGCGCGCTGGTCATGGCCTCGCTCGACAACGGCATGAGCCTGATGAACACCGAGAGCTTCTGGCAGCCGATCATCAAGGGCGTCATCCTCATCCTCGCCGTCGGCATCGACATGGCGAGCCGCAAGGGCCGCGGCCACTGAGCCGCGCCGCCCCTGCGGTGCGCAGGGGCGGAGCCCACCGACGCTTCCGCCGGCGTCACCCCCCTTCCGCCCGCGACTCCACCTCTCCGTCGCTCCCCGGCGCGCTCCCCCCCGGTGCGACGCCCGCCCGGCTCTCGCATCCAATCGCCACCTGCGCAGGCGGGCGCCGGCAGGAAGGATGGGGGGGACGCATGGCCGAGCAAGGCGAGAAGGGCGCGAGCCCGGAGAGCAGCGCATACAGCAAGATCGATAGCCTGGAGCCTCACCGGGAGGACCTGACGGGCACGGTGCTCTCGACCGACCAGGGCATCCGGATCGACAGCACCGACGATTCGCTCAAGGCCGGGGCCAGGGGGCCGACGCTCCTTGAGGACTTCCATCTACGCGAGAAGATTACTCATTTCGATCATGAGCGCATCCCCGAGCGCGTCGTGCATGCGCGCGGCTCCGGGGCGCACGGCTACTTCCAAGTCTACGCCTCGATGGCCGAGTACACGAGGGCGGCGTTCCTGCAGGACCCGAGCGTCAGGACGCCGGTCTTCGTGCGGTTCTCCACGGTGGTCGGCTCGCGCGGGTCGGCGGACACGGTCCGCGACGTGCGCGGCTTCGCGACGAAGTTTTACACCAGGGAGGGGAATTTCGACCTCGTCGCCAACAATATCCCGGTCTTCTTCATTCAGGACGGCATCAAGTTTCCGGATGTGATCCACGCGATCAAGCCGGAGCCGGACCGGGAGATCCCGCAGGCCTCGTCCGCGCACGACACGTTCTGGGACTTCATCTCGCTCATGCCGGAGTCGACCCACATGGCCATGTGGGTGCTCTCGGATCGCGCCATCCCGCGGAGCTTCCGCATGATGGAGGGCTTCGGCGTCCACACCTTCCGCCTCGTCGACGCGCAGGGCAAGTCGCGCTTCGTCAAGTTCCACTGGAAGCCGCTCCTCGGCGTGCACTCCCATGTCTGGGACGAGGCGCAGGAGCTCGCCGGCAGGGATCCGGACTACCACCGCCGCGATCTCTGGGACGCCATCGAGCGGGGGGATTACCCCGAGTATGAGCTCGGCGTGCAGATCATCGAGGAAGAGGACGAGTTCGCCTTCGACTTCGATCTGCTCGACGCGACGAAGATCGTCCCCGAGGAGCTCGTGCCGGTGCGCCGCATCGGCAAGCTGACGCTGAACCGCAACCCGGACAACTTCTTCGCCGAGACCGAGCAGGTCGCGTTCCATACGGCCAACGTCGTGCCCGGGATCGACTTCACCGACGATCCTCTGCTCCAGGTCCGGAACTTCTCGTACCTCGACACGCAGCTCCTGCGGCTCGGCGGCCCGAATTTCCCGCAGATCCCCATCAACCGTCCGCTGGCCCCGGTGCACAACCAGAACCGCGACGGCTTCATGCAGCAGCGGATCAAGCAGGGGCGGGCGCACTACATCCCGAACTCGCTCGCCGGCGGCTGTCCGGTGACGGCGTCGTGGGAGACGGGCGCGTTCGTGCACTACGCCGAGCGGGTGCTCGGGCTCAAGCAGCGGGTGCGGAGCGAGAGCTTCAAGGATCACATCACCCAGCCGAGGCTCTTCTGGAACAGCCTCTCGGTGCCCGAGAAGAAGCACCTCATCCGCGCGGCGCGCTTCGAGCTCGGCAACGTGGCGACCCGGGAGGTGCGCGAGCGCATGGTCGCGCGGCTCGGCGAGGTCGACACCGAGCTCGGCCGGCTGGTGGCCGAGGCGATCGGCGTCGCGCCGCCCGCGGGCCAGCCCCACGTGCCTTCGAAGGGCGGCAAGGCCGCGGGCAAGCGCTCGGTGGACGCCTCGCCGGCGCTCAGCATGGAGAACACGGTGAAGGACACGGTGAAGAGCCGGCTCGTCGCCCTGCTCGTGGCCGACGGGTTCGCCGTCGCCGAGCTCGCGGCGGTGAGAGCGGCGCTCGAGGCGGCCGGCGCGCACGCGCAGGTGGTGTCGACGCGGCTCGGGCTGATCGCCGGCGACGACGGCAGCGCCGTGGAGGCGGACCGGTCGCTGCTCACGGCGAAATCCGTCATGTTCGATGCGGTCTATATCCCCGGCGGGCGCGCCAGCGTCACGGCGCTCGCGGCCCTCGGGGAGGCGGTGCATTTCGTCAACGAGGCGTTCAAGCACTGCAAGGCGATCGGGGCGACGGGCGATGCGGTCGATCTCCTCGTGGCGACGGACATCCAGGGCGTCGCGCTGGCCGACGTCCAGGCCGGGGCGCCGCTCCTGTCCGACAAGGGCGTGGTCACCCTGCGCGACCCCGCCGGCCTCGCCCCGTTCACCCACGAGCTCCTCCGCGCGATCGCGCAGCACCGCCACTGGGACCGCGAGGACGTCGCGCAGATCCCCGCATGACGAGCGGCTAAACAAACATCGGTAGGCCCCGGTGGAGGGAGGGCGCGGCGCCGCGCGGCGTGGGGGATGGGCCGATGTCTGAGCCTGAGATGATGTTCCTCCGGCTCCGCCGGAGGAGCATCATCTCAGGCGAGTTCGGCGGGGCCCCCACGCCGCGCGGCGCCGCGCCCTCCCTCCACCGGGGCCGGTGCCATCACTGGACCGCCCCCATCTCCGCGATCTCCTGCTCCAGCTGCTCCCATTCGGCCATGAGCGCGTCGATGCGCGGCCCGAGCGCCTCTTCCTCGGCCTGGAGCGCCGCGATCTCCGCCTTCCCCGTGCGCTCGAAGAACCCGTCGCTGCAATAGAGGTCGTGGATCGCCTTCTTCCGCGCCTCCGCCGCCTCGATGGCCGCGAGCACCTTGTCGCGCCGCGCGGGCAGCTCCTTCTGCCGGTTGCGCCGCCGCTTCTGCTCCTCCCACGAGCCGCCCGCCTCCGGCGCGGCCGCCGCCTTCTGGTGCTCGCGCTTCGCCTTGAGCACCACCGTGTCGGCGTCGAGGTGATCGTCGCCGCAGCCGGCCAGGTACTCCTCGTAGGTGCCGGGGAAATCGCGCGGCCCGCTCGGCGTGACCTCGAGGATGCGCGTCGCCAGCTCGGACACGAAGAACCGATCGTGCGACACGAAGAGCACCGTCCCCTCGAACGCCTTGAGCCCCTCGACGAGCCCGTGGATCGCCTCGAGATCGAGGTGGTTGGTCGGCTCGTCCAGGACGAGCACGTTGGGCCGCTCGACGATGATCCGGCAGAAGATGAGCCGCGCCGCCTCGCCGCCCGAGAGCGAGCCGACGCTCTTCTCCACGTCGTCGCCCGAGAACAGCGCCTTGCCGAGCTGGCCGCGGACGTAGCTCGGCGACTCGTCGGGGCACGCCTCCCACAGGAAGGAGAGGGGCGTCATCGACCCGTCGACGAGCAGCTCGCGGTGATCCTGCGCGAAGTACCCGACGCGCACCTCGTGCCCCCACGACGCGCCCCCGGCGTCGGCCGCGAGGCGCCCCACGAGGATCTTGAGCAGCGTCGACTTGCCGAGCCCGTTCGGCCCGATCACCGCGACCCGCTCGCCCCGCCGCACCGACAGCGACACGTCGCGCAGCACCTGCTTGTCGCCGTACGACTTCGAGATGCCTCGCGCCTCGAGCACGTCGCGCCCGCTCGGCCTCTGGATCGCGAACCGGAACACCGGCGTGCGCCGCGACGTGTCGGCGAGCTCCTCGACCTCGATCTTCTCGATCTGCTTGAGCCGGCTCTGCGCCTGGCGCGCCTTGGTCGCCTTGGCGCCGAACCGCTCCACGAACGCGCGCTTGTCCGCGATGATCTTCTCGGCGCGCGCGATCTCGGCCTGCTTGCGCTCGCGGATCGCCTGCTTCTCGACGACGAACGCGGCGTAGTTGCCCGTGTAGAGCGTGATGGTCTCGTAGTCGACGTCGAGGATGTGCGTCGCGACGTTGTCGAGGAAGCGCTGGTCGTGCGAGATGACGACGGCGCACCCCTTGTAGCCGGCGAGGAACTTCTCGAGCCACCGGATCGACAGGATGTCGAGGTGGTTCGTGGGCTCGTCGAGCAGGAGCACGTCCGAGCCGCCGAGGAGCACCTGCGCGAGCAGCACGCGCAGCTTGAAGCCGCCCGACAGCGTCGAGAGCGGCCTCCTGTGGGCCTCCACGGGGATGCCGAGCCCCTCCAGGACGGCGCTCGCGCGCGCCTCCAGCGTGTAGCCGTCGTGGGCGCGGATGCGGTCCTCGAGGTCGGCGACCCGGCCGGCGTCGCCGCCCTCCTCCGCGAGGCGGCGCGACTCGACGAGCGCGTCCCAGACGACGCGATCGCCCATCATCGCGAGATCCAGGATGATCTGGTCGTCGCTGAGGAACCGGTCCTGCCGGAGCACGCCCACGCGGGCGTCCTTCGGGAAGCTGACGTTCCCCTCGGTCGCGGGCTCGTCGCCGGCCACGATCTTGAGGAAGGTGGTCTTCCCCGAGCCGTTGGCGCCCACGAGGCCGTAGCGGGACCCCGCGTTCAGCTTGAGCGAGACGCCCTCGAAGAGGGTCCGATCACCGAAGGATTTCGCGAGGTTGGACGTTCCGAGCATGGCGGTTGGGGCTTGGGTCGATCGGCGTGGCGCGTGGCGCGCGGCGCCTGGCGCGCCGCGCGCGGCGAGGAGAGCGGCGCGCCGCGCCGCGCGCGGCCGGGTGCGGCGCGGCGGGGGCCACAGGCATAGCACTGCGCCCCGGGGGAGCGGGCGGTTCGTGCGCCGCCGCGGGCGCCTCAGGGGCGCGGCGGGCGCCCGGCCGCCGCGGGGGCGGCGCGGCGCGCGCCCTGCCGCTGGCGGCGGGCCCCAGCGGCAGGGCGCCGGCGGGTCAATCGACGTGCTCGCACACCACCTTGTCCGAGGCGGCGTCCTTGTTGTTCCCGTCGTTGCACTCGTCGATCGCGCCGTCCGGGTCGACCACGCCGTAGATCAGGATCGACAGGTTCCACGGGAACTTGTCGATGGTGGCGACGAGGTTCACGCTCTGCCCCGGCGCGATCGGCCCCGGGACGACCTCCTCGTGGAGCACCGACCCGCCCTGGCCGGGGTCGCCGGCGTAGTACCGGACCCGCACGTCGCTGGCCGGCGCCGAGCCGGCGTTCCTGACGACCGTCGGGACGTCGACCTGCTGCGCGTTGCACTTCGCGTCGGTCACCCGGCCGATCTCGATCTGGAGGTCCGGCAGCGCGTCGCCCTCGTCCACGACCGCGATCTCCTCGTTGTTGTCCTCGTTGCACTCGCGCTCGGTGGCGCCCTCGTCGACGACCGCGCGCAGCCGGGCGGGCAGCGTCCCCTGCGGGTTGTTCGCGGCGCTGTAGCTCACCGTGAGGAGCAGCGAGCTGTGCGGCTCGATGCTGCTCTGGAGGACCGCCTGCAGCGGCGCGCCGGCCTCGTCGAGGAGCGCCTCGTCGACGTCCGGGGTGTCCCACTCGCCGTAGAAGCTGATGACGACGCCGGGGCCGACGCGGAGGTCGCCGAGGTTGTCGACGCGCACCGTGATCTCGACGTTGTCGGTGAGCTCGCCGCAGGCCGCGTCGGGCGACGAGATCTGGATGCCGCTGAGCGCGAGGTCCGGCGCGATGCCGTACGACCGCGGGTTCGAGCGGTAGGTGTTGTAGACGCGGCCGCTGTACGCCTTCCAGCTCTCGGGCTCCCGCACGGGGATGCGGCCGCTCTCGAGCACGTTCGTCACGTGGTAGCTGTGCTGGTTCCAGATGCGGCGGGCCGAGACCCAGAGGTCGTTGGGATCGCCCCAGACCTCGAGGCCGTTGTTGTAATCGACGCCCTCGCGGCAGTTGTTGGACTCGTTCGAGGTGGCGAACACGATCTCGGCGTTGCCGTCGTTGTCGACGTCGGCCACGACCGGGTACTCGGTCCGGGTGCGGCTCGGGGAGTGCTCCTTGGACAGGACGTTCCCGGTCACGCCGTCGTAGATGCGGAAATAGCACTCGTCGTTGTAGATGACCTCGGCGGCGCCGTCGCCGTTGAAGTCGAACACGCTCGACCCGGTGGCGCGGCTGGAGTTGTCCTCGATGACGCGCTGCCAGCTGTTGTGGTAGCAGACGCAGGTGCCCCGCTGGGTGTTGCAGGTCGCCGCGCCGGTGGCGCTGCAGTCCTCGTCGGTGGTGCACGCCTTCCCGTTCGGGGAGCGCGCGGGGTTGGCTGTGCCCGAGCCGTTGTCGTTGAGCGGGTTGGTCCACGCCGGGCACTCCGCGGTCGGCTCCTGGAGGTCGAGCATCACGTAGCGCCCGCCGAACGCCGTGCCGACCTCGGGGAAGCCGTCGCCGTCGAAGTCGTCCACGTTCGGCGCCCCGCCGTCGTACTGGGCGCCCTCGCCCATCACCGTTCGGCGCTTGATGGTGCCGTCCTGCCCGTTGAGCACGAAGAAGTACCCGTTGTTGAACAGGATCACCTCCGGCTTCTGGTCGAGCGGGTTGTTCGGTCCGGGGGCGGCGCTCTGATCGGCCCCGAGGATGTCGGCCACGGCGCAGAACCCGTCGCGGTGGGCGTCCGGAATCTGGTTATCGTCGTCGCCCCTGCCGTTGACCGTCTGCCCGTCCCAGACCACGAGGAGCTCCCCCTTGCAGAAGGCCGTCGCCTCTGGGTCGTCGTAGGACGGCGCGCACTCGGCCCTGCTCTTCACGCCGGTCGGCGGGCGGGGCAGCGCGTAGGCGGTGCTGCCCGCGACGATCTCCAGCCGGTGGTCGTCCTTGAGGTTCGCGATGCACGTGATGGGCCCGAGCCGGTTGGGGTTGTTCGTGGTCGTCGGATCCCCCTGAATTCCTTTCATCAGGCCAACGCCGCCCTTGAAGCGGTCGAGGATCGCGAGCTCGCGCGTCATCGCGTCGTAGCGCAGCGTGAACACGTACTGGCCGACCACGATCTCCGGGAGCCCCGCTCCGTCGATGTTGGCGATCGCCGGCGCCGGCTCGTTGTAACCGTCCGCTTCGGCCCAGAGGCCGTTCTCGAGGTACCGGGTCTCGCCCGTGTTGCTGAAGATCTGGAGCCCTCGCGACTCGGTGATCGCGACGATCTCCGGGACGCCGTCGCCGTCGAGATCGCCGACGGCGAGCTGGGCGGTCGGCAGCAGCGTCGCGTTGCTGCAGGTGTAGGCGGCATTGATGGCGTCGCCTTCGTGCCACACCTGCGCGCCGAGCACCGCGAAGTAGTCGCGCCCCTTGTTGGGGCCGCCGCCGTGGATCGCGCGGAGGACCCCGCTATTTTGGTACGTCGAGCCGCAGAACGTGGTGAAGATGATCTCGGGGAAATCGAGCTCGTTGATGAGCCCGTCGCCGTTGTCGTCGTCGAGGTTGGCGACGAGCGGCGTCATGACGTTCTGCGCCGAGTTGGGGAACGGGCTGCCGACGGCGCTCGCGTTGGCGCGGTTCACCCCTCCCCACTGGATCTCGATCTGCGGCAGGACGCGCTCGAACGGCACCGGGTCGAGGAGGCACGTGGGCGCGGCGCCGGTGCCGGTGCAGGAGCCGACCTCGCAGGAGGCGAAGGTGGGGCAGTCCCAGTCGTCCTCGCACGGGCAGCTCGCGTTCCCTGCGCCGCTGTCGGTGCACGTGCTCTCGAAGTAGGCCTCTCCGCCGCACGTGAAGAGCTCGCGCGTGGTGCTGCCGTTCGAGACGCAGACGAGGAGGCTCTCGCCGTCGCACGTCCGTTCGCCGGCGGTGCAGGCGTCGTCGACGCAGATCGTGCCGTTACAGTACTGGTTGAAGGGGCACTGGAGGTCGCTCTGGCAGCTGATATCGACGCAGGTGGCGCCCCCTTCCGGGGTCATCTGGCATCGCTCGGTCGGGTCGCAGCTGAGGTCTTCGCAGGTGTTGTTGACGCAGGTGCCTTGTCCGTCCTCGACCTCGCAGTGCTGATCGGGCCGGCACCTCACGTCTTCACAGCCGCTCTCGACGCCGCCCGCGCCGCCGCTGCCGGTGGTGGTCCCGACGAACCCGGTGCCTTCGCTCGTGCTGGCGCCCCCGCCGCCGCCCCCGCCGCCCTCGCCGGGGTGGTTCACGATCTCGGGGTTGCTGCAGGCCGCTGCTGCGAACAGGAACCAAGGAAGCGCGAGGGGAATTATCCGCCGGGGGCACGTGGGCATGAGGCGATTGTACGGGCGCGCTGTCGCCATGGAAGCGCGTTCGCGCGCGGCTTCGTGCGCCGAGTGGGAGCTCTGCCCACGGTGGGCGTCGCCCGCGGCGGAGGTCCGGTGCGCAGGGGAGGGCGCCGCGGGGGCCGTGCGGGACGGCCGCGGGGAGAGGACGGGCTCAGCGGGGGCGCAGCCCCGGCGGGTCGATCGGGCAGCAACAGCGGTGCTGCTCCATCACGACCCGGCCCACAGCAACGTGGCGCTGTACCGGGTGAGCAGCTCGTCCACCGTGACGAGCGCTGCGCCCTCGCAGAGCGCCTGTGCCACGAGGATGCGATCGAACGGGTCTCTTCAACGCTCGCCATCTCCCTCGAAGGCGCGCAGCATGTCCTCCGGCAAGGGCGCGTCGAAGTCTTCCGGGACGTCGAACAGGCCTCGGAGCGCTCCGAGCTTGCGCGCCGGCGGCGTGCCCCTGCGCGGGGCCGGCTCCTCCTCAAGGATGATCACCTCGACGTTCTTGCCCACGAGGGCCGAGAGCTCCGGGATGTGGAGCGTATCCGAGGTGACCTGGGTGTGAATGCGGATCGCGTTGGCCATGGTCAACCGGCGGGAGTGTAGCGCGGGGCCAGGCGTCCCGCACCGCGGGGGCCGTGCGGGACGGCCGCGGGGAGAGGACCGGCTCTGCCGGGAACTCCGTCCGTCGCCGCTCGAGGCCGGGCGGTAAGGTGCGCGAGGCGCGGCTTCGCGCCGGGCTTCCTTCGCGAAGGGGTTCCTCCTACGCTCCGCGCATGACGGTGACCCGCGAGGATCTCGAGCACGAGCTCGCGCGGCTCAGCGACGCCGAGAAGGCGCAGCTCGCACGCGCGCTCTTCCCCGCCATCACGCGCGCGTTCGCGGGCGTCGAGAAGAGGCCGGGCGTCTGCGGTGGAGACGCCTGCATCGTGCGCACCCGCATCCCCGTGTGGACGCTCGAACGCTACCGCCGCCTCGGCTGGAGCGAGGCCCGCATCCTCGACAACTTCCCGACCCTCCGCGCCGCGGATCTGGTGAATGCCTGGTCTTACGCCGACGCGCATCCCGAGGAAATCGAGAGATCGATTCAAGAGAACGAGGACGCCTGACGGATGGCGTTTTACGCAAACGAGAATGAAGGGCTGCGCTCGCCCCCCGCTCCGCCCCTCACGCCCCGCCGCTCTCGAGCGCCTCCTGCAGCGCGCGCACCTCGCGCGCGAACGCCGGCTCGGTGCGCAGCGCGGCGGTCCGCTCCGCCGGCAGCGCCAGCGTGCGGTCGGCGACGATGCGCGCCGGGCGCGGGGACAGCACGACGGCGCGCTCGGCGAGGTAAGCGGCCTCGGTGATCGAGTGGGTCACGAAGAGCACCGTCATGCCGAGCTCGGCCCACAGCGCGCGGAGCTGATCGTCGAGCCGGCTCCGGGTGAGCTCGTCGAGCGCGGCGAACGGCTCGTCGAGCAGCAGCAGCCGGGGCCGCGTGACCATCGCGCGGGCCAGCGACACGCGCATGCGCATGCCGCCGGAGAGCTCGGCCGGGTACCGCGCGCCCGCGTCGGCGAGGCCGACCTGGAGCAGCGCGGCCCGCGCGGCGGCGCGGCGCTCCTCGGGCGGCGCGCCGGCGAGCTCGAGCGGCAGGGCGGCGTTCTCGAGGACGCTCCGCCAGGGCAAAAGGTGCGCGTCCTGAAAGACGTACGCGATGGGCGCGCGCGCGCCGCCCGCGCCGCCCGCGCCGCCCGCGCCGCCCGGCCCCTCCTCGGCCTCCACGACGGCCGTGCCGGCGTCGGCGCGGTCCAGCCCGGCGACGAGGCGCAGCAAGGTGGATTTGCCGCACCCCGAGGGCCCGAGCAGCGCGACGAAGGCGCCCGGCGCGATGTCGAGGTCGAGGCCGTCGAGCGCGACCACGTTGGAGCCGCTGCCCCGGAGCGCGCGGCCGGCGTCGTCGAGCACTGGGAAGACGCGCCGGATGCCGGTCAGCCGCACGCGGACCCCGCCGCTCGCCATCGCGTTCTTCATCTGCGCCCGCCGTTCTATCCGCGCCGCCGCCGGTTGGCCAGGCGCTCGTGAGCGCCTCGCGGCCGCGGAGAGCCGCCGCGCCGGCGCTCGTGAGCCTCCGCGCCGCGCGGAGAGCCGCCGCCCAGCGCGGAGGCGCCGCGCCCGCCGGTCAGCTCGACGAGGCCGTGCGCACGCAGCGGAAGCCGCCGCCGGCGAAGCGGTAATGCGCCTCGAAGCTCGTGCGCGCCCAGGTGCGGAGCGACTGCGCGCCGTACATCCACGAGCCGCCGCGCATCACGAGCAGCGGCTTGTCCGGAGGCCGCGTGTTGCGCGGGTTGTGCGAGGGGCCGTCCGCGTAGAAGTGCGCGTCGTCGTAATCCTCGCACCACTCCCACACGTTACCGGCGAGGTCGAGGATGCCGTAGGGCGAGGCGCCCGCCGGCAGCGCGCCGACGGGCACCGTCCCGCCCTCGCGGTTGTCGTAGTTCGCGCGCGACGGCCCCGGCTCGGCGCGCCCCCACGGGTACTTGCGGCCGTCGGTGCCGCGCGCGGCCTTCTCCCACTCCGCCTCGGTCGGCAGGCGCTTGCCGGCCCAGTTGGCGTAAGCCCGCGCGTCGTCCCACGACACGTACACCACGGGGTGCTCCTCGAGCCCCGGCGGGATCTCGCCGCGCCGGAAATGGGAGAGGAACCGGCTCGCGTCGGCGTCGTCGGGGCGATACCCGGTCACGTCGACGAACGCCTTGAACTGCCGGTTCGTGACCGGCGTGCGATCCATGTAGAACGCGTCGACATGGACCTTCCTGCGCTGCTGCCCGCTCAGGAACGGCCCGCCGGGGACGAGGATCATCTGCTCGCCGGTCTTCTCGCGGACCGTCGGCGCGAGCTCGCGCCCGTCGGACGACGGCCGCGACGGGGCGGGCGAGAACTCCGCGAGCGCCTCGTCGAGCCGCGCCCGGAACTCCGCGCACGACGCCGGCCGCCCGGCCGGATCCTTCGCGAGCGCGTCGAGGATGAGCCGGTCGAGCGCCGGCGGGATGTCGGGCCGGAGCGACGACGGGGGCGCCGGCGGATCGGCCACGTGGGCCATCATCACGGCGAAGTGGTTGGGGCTGTCGAACGGCACCTGCCCCGTCGACAGCTTGTAGAGCGTCACGCCGAGAGAGTAGATGTCCGAGCGCGGGTCCGCGGCGTGGGGGCTCTTCACCTGCTCGGGCGACATGTAACAGCAGGTCCCGAGGAACGCGCCGCTCAGCGTGTACGTCGTCCCCTCGAGGATCTTGGCGATGCCGAAGTCGACGATCTTGGGCATCAGGCCGTCTTTGCCGGCCGTGACCAGGATGTTGTCGGGCTTGAGGTCGCGGTGGATGATGCCCATCCGGTGCCCCTCGTCCATCGCGTCGAGGACCCCGCCGAACAGCGCGCGGATCTCCTGGAACGGGATGCGCCCGCGCCACCGCTCGAGGTGCCGCACCAGGGTCGACCCCTCGACGTACTCCATCACGATCGCGAGCAGGTGCTCGCGCTCCACGAAGTCGTAGACGGCCACGACGTTGTCGTGGTTCCAGGCGCGGAGCACCCGCGCTTCCCGGGCGAAGCGCCGCCGGATCTCCGGGTTGCCGGAGAGGTTCGAGTGCAGGCATTTGACCGCCACGACGCGCTCGCGCGCCCGGTCGTGGGCCCGGTAGACGACGCCCATGCCGCCCTCGCCGAGCGTCGACTCGATGCGGTAGACGCTGATCTCCGTCCCGGGCAGGAGCCGCACCGGCGGCAGTGGCAGCGAGGGGGGCGAGAGCCCTCCGGCGCCGAGCTGCGTGGCGGGGAACGCCGTCGCGGCGAAGCCGGGGTCGAGGGCGGCGACGGGGTGGCCGCACGAGGGGCAGAAGCGGGCGTTCTCCGGGAGCGGAGAGCTGCAGCCGGCGCACCGGGAAGAGGTGTCCTGGCCCATCGGTCGCGGGGAGTCTCGCACAGGTCGAGGCCGTCGTGGGCGGCGAATGTGTGGCGCGTCGGCCCGCGTCGGCAGCGGCTCAGTCCGCGCGGCGGCGCGGGATTCCTGCGCTTCGCGGACGGCGCGGACGGCGCGGCGGCGCGGCGGCGCGGCGGCGCGGCGGCGCGGCGGCGCGCCGGGGCGGTGGTGTGCCGCGCTGTCGGTCTCGGAGCGCCGCTCCGGGAGGGCCGCGCGGCGTGGTAGCGTCGCGCGGTGGGCGCTCCTCAGGACGGCGACGTCGACGGGCGGATGCGCGCGATCCACGCGGCGCTCGTCGCGGGCGGAGCGATCGCGCCGCTCGCCCTGGAGGACGCCGAGACGCGCGCGTGGATGGATTGCGAGCTCGCGTCGCTCGTCGAGAACCGCTTCTTCGCGCGCGTCGATCCGGCGGCGCGCGGCGCCGAGCTGCGCGCCGTGTGGGAGCCGAGGGCGGCGCGCGACGGCGCGCAGCTCGGCACGCCGCACGCGGGCGCGCGCTACGCGGTCCCGTACTGGCTCGCGCGGGGCGGCCGCCGGGTCGGCACCGTCGCGCTGTCGACGGGCGCCCGCGGCGAGCCGCTGCTCGAGGTCTCGAGCCTCTACGTGCTGCCCGCCCACCGCGGCCGCGGCGTCGCGGGCGCCCTGCTGCGCGGCGCGGACGGCGTCGCGCGGGCCCACGGCGTGCCCGGCCTGCGGCTGCAGACCCCGTGGTCGTGGCAGCCCGCCGTGCGCTTCTATCTCGGCCTGCGCATGTGGGTCGCCGGCTGGTCGGACGCGCTCACGTTCGTCGTTCGCGCCGGGCTGCCCGCGCACGACATCGCGATCGGCGAGCGCGAGGCCGCGTTCGGGGTCGTGGTCGACGGCCGGACGGAGCACCTCATCCGCGCCACGCGCGAGGGCGATCGGCTCGGATGGGTGGAGTCGCCCCGGATGGAGGCCTATCGCGCCGACGGCTCCGACGTGGGGTGTCTCGGCCCGGGGACGTTCGCCGTCGCCCTGGCGACGCGCGGCTACCCGCTCGTCCGCTCCGAGGCCCGCTGGCGGGAGCGCCACCGCGCCTCCGGCTGCGGGGAGCCCGAGGGGCTCGCGCACAAGATCGAGCTCTTCGAGGCGGTCGATCGCAGCTTTGGCTTCGACGTCCGCACGCCGCGCATTCCGGGCCTCCGATACCGGGAGTACGACGACATCGACTGAGGTGGTGTAAGCTGCCGGCGCATGGACGACTGGCTCCACCGCGCGCCGACCGCGTTCCGCGGCAAGCGCCTCTTCCGGCTCGGCCTCGCGGCGAACTACGGCATCGACGAGGATGGCGTGCGCGCGGCGATGGATCGCGGCGTCAACCTCTTCCTCTGGACGATGCGCGCGCGCGGGCTCGGCAACCCGCTGCGCGAGGCGCTGAAGCGGCGGCGCGACAAGGTGGCGGTGGTCGGCTACGCGCAGGTCGGCTGGTTCGGCTGGGGCGTGCGCCGCGGGGCCGAGAAGCTCCTGCGCGAGCTCGGGACCGATCACCTCGACGTGTACCTGCTCAGCTGGCTCGGCGTCGGCTCCGCGTGGACGGGCGCGACCGAGCGCGAGCTCGTGCACCTGCGCGAGAGCGGCAAGGTGGGCGCGCTCGGGGTGAGCATCCACGACCGCCCGCGGGCGGGGAGCTTAGCGGCGTCGTCGCCGCTCGATCTCTTGATGATCCGCTACAACGCCGCGCATCCCGGGGCGGAGCGGGACATCTTCCCGCACGTGCGCGACGCGCGGCCGAGCGTCCTCGCCTACACGGCGACGGCGTGGCGGCGCCTCTTGAAGAGGCCGAAGGGCTGGTCGGGTCCGGCGATGACGGCGGGCGACTGCTATCGATTCCAGCTCTCCAGCCCGCACGTGGACGTCGCGCTGACCGGCCCGAGGAGCCGCGCCGAGGTGGAGGAGAACCTCGACGCGCTCGCGAAGGGCCCGCTCACCGCGGACGAGGACGCGTGGATGCGCGAGTTCGGCCGGGCGGTGCACGGGTGAGCGGGGCGGCCATGGATCGGAGGGTCATCGCTTGCACCATGGTCTTCCCCGAGGAGGCGGCGCGGCGGCTCGTCGAGGGCGTCGCGCCGCACGAGCTCGTGCTGGCCGGCGCGCGCTCGGCGGAGAACCTCGCCGTGGTCGGGCGCGATCCGGTGGTGCAGGGCGCCGACGTGGTCTTTGGCCAGCCGCACCCGGACGACGTGTGCGCGGCCCCGCGCCTCCGGTGGGTGCACCTCAGCACGGCCGGCTATGCGCGTTACGACGTGGCGGCGGTGCGCGCCGCGCTCGCGGCCCGCGGCGCGGTCCTCACGACGAGCAGCGGCGTCTACGCCGACCCGTGCGCGGAGCACGCGCTCGCCTCCATGCTGGCCGCCTCGCGGCGGCTGCCCGAGTGCCTCGAGAACCAGCGCGGCCCGCGCGGCTGGCCCGACGCGGCCGTGCGGTCGAGGAGCGCGCTGCTCCGGGGCCGGCGGGTGCTGCTCCTCGGCTTCGGCGCGATCGGCCGCCGCCTCGCCGCGTTGCTCGCCCCGTTCGAGGTGGAGCTCCGCGTCCTGCGCGCCCATCCCCACGGCGACGAGCCTGGCCGCGCCGTCGCGAGGGAGGAGCTCGGCGACGCCTTCGCGTGGGCGGACCACGTGGTCTCGAGCCTGCCGGAGGCGGAGGGCACGCGGCGGCTGGTCTCGGCCGCGCTGCTCGCGCGGATGCGCCCGGACGCGTGGTTCTTCAACGTCGGCCGGGGCGCCACGGTCGACCAGGCGGCGCTGCTCGAGGCGCTCGAGGCGCGCCGCCTCGCGGGCGCGTACCTCGACGTGACGGATCCCGAGCCGCTGCCGCCGGATCACCCGCTCTGGCGCGCCCCGGGCTGCTTCATCACGCCGCACACCGCCGGCGGGCGGCGCGAGGAGCCGGTGGCGCAGGTCGAGCATTTCCTGGCGAACCTGCGGCGGTTCGAGCGGGGGGAGCCGCTTCTGGACCGGGTGATCTGAGGCGGCGGGGGGCGCGCTCGCGGAGGGGCGAGGAGCACTCCTGCGCTTCGCTTGGCCGGGCTCGGCACGCAGGGGACGTTGCGCGCCCGAGCGCGTGCGTGCCATGGAGGATGCGCAGCCCATGAACGACGACGAGCACACGCCGATGGTGGCGGGCGAGAACGCGGTCGCCCGTCTGTTCGAGGCGGCGGATTACGAGGTGTCGCAGGCGGTCGGCCTCGAGCCGGGGAGCGTGGATTGGTTCGCGACGCCTCGGCAGGGGCTGGTGCGGCCGAGGACGTACTTCCGCGTGTGGACGCGCTGCCCCGACGGCTTCGATGCCGCACTGGCGGCGCTTGACCAGAAGCGTCGAGTGACGGCGGCAGATCGTGCGCTCGGGGTCGTGATGGAGGGGAGCCCGCCGCCGGGGTACGCAGCGGACCTGAGGACAGATGTCTGCGCCGCGATCTCATACCGTAGACTGGTCCTGGAGGTATCAGGGATCGCGGACGGCATACGCGAGCGCATGAAGGCATCTGAGGCGAAGGGCGAGCCAGGGAAGTACTTGCCGCGGCGCATCGATGACCGTGAGATGGAGTATCCCGACGCCGTGGCCTGGATCAAGGAGTGGGCGAGCGGCGGGCCGACATCCGCCGCCATCATCATCTCAGACGACCTGGCCGACTGCTTTGCGGTCGTCGGACAGGCCATTCATGAAATCGGTGCCCGGTTCTTGCGCGAGCCGGACGACACGGTGCTGCTCGCCTGGGCCTCGCCGATCGGAGCAGCGCGGCTGGCTTACGAGCACGGATTCGCCATTCGCGTGCACAGGAATATCGAGAAATTGCGAGGTGAGCGCCGACCGTCGTTGGTCTGTCTAGAACGCTCGGAGATTGTGGATTACGAGAAGCGCGCCCGGGGCTATCTGCCGGGGAAATGTGTGAAGTTATGCGCGCGATCGAGCGATGTCGAGCGCTGGTTCTGCGATCGGCTGGCTTCGCCGGCATTGGTCGCTCGTTTTCTCTCTGCTCGCGAGCATGAGCCGGAGTTCAAAGGTCTGACCGATGCGCCTGCGAACGTGCCGCGAATGCTGGACGCCATGCTCGCTTGCCGGGATGTCCCTTCGAGCGGCCCTGCGCAGTGGATCGCGTATGTGGTCAACGACTACATCGTCAAGATCTTGCGTGATGCCTTCTCGGATGAAACGGCTTCCCTGGCACAGCTCATGCCGCTGGAAGACGCGGCGCTGACCCAGTTCTCCCTCGGGTGGATCTCCGGTGAACCCGGGCGCCAGCTCTCCTCGGAGCGAACATGGGGCGCTCTGCAAGATCAAGTCCTCACGTGGTACAAGAGGGACAGCGAGGGCCGCGTACGGATGAATGTGCTGATCCGCGACTACCTCATCGCACGCAGGATCGCGCGCGAGGTCGTCGCCGGCAGCTTCGGCTCTCTGAGCCGTCACCAGTTTCCCAGGGAGTACGTGTTTCTGTTCCTGTCGATCCTCTCCCCGGAGGCGTCGGCCCGGTTCGCGGAGGGGCGAGGCGCCGAGGTGCGCGCCCAGATCGAAGCCGAAGTGGAGCGCCGGCTCCAGCTGACGCTCGCTCATCAGCTCAAGCGCTCCGTGGGCGCGATCTTGATGAACATGCAAAACGTCCGGGAGCACCTCGGCGCTGCAGACGCGGCGCGGTTCGAGTACGAGTTCTCTCGCATCGACGAAGAGCTCGCGTTTCAATCGGCGCTCGCCGAACAGACCGGGCGATGGCAGCAAGTTCCGAACGACCCCCCGGAGGCCCTCGCGCTCCACGAGCTCGTGCTCGCCGCCGCGGCGCCGCTCCGGCAGAAGCACCCTGGCGTCGTCTGCGAGATCGACGTCTCCGTCTCGCTGCTCGTGCGGGCCAACCGCGTGGGGCTGCGCGAGATCCTCCACTGTCTGATGGAGAACGCGTTTCACGCGGTCGCTTCCACCCCCACGCCCCGCGTATGGATCCGCGCGATCGTCGAAGGCGATACCGTCCGGCTCGACATCGTCGACAACGGCCCCGGGATTCGCGCGGAGGATCGGGAGCGCATCTTCGAGCCCTACGTGACGACCAAGAAGGGTGGCGACCAGCCGCTCGGTACGGGGCTAGGGCTCGCCATCGCGAGGCGCTATGCGGCGCGGCTCGGCGCCCAGGTGGGGCTCGACCCCGATCGCGAGGGGACCTGCTTCTTCGCGCGGTTTGTCACGTGGAGGGATGCATCATGAACGAAAAGAACGCCCCGAAGGTGCTCCTGGTCGAGGACAACAAGGCCACGGCCGGCGATTTCCTGCGCGTGCTCCAGCCCAACGGATTCGCGGTCGAGCACGCCCTCGATGCCGCAGAGGCCCTGCACAAGGCCGCCACCTTCGGCCCCGACGTGGTCCTGCTCGACCTGCAGATCCCCTCTGCCCCGGGCCTCTCCGACGAGGACGTCGAGCACGGCTTCCGCGTGCTCGACGCGCTCCTCGCCGCTGACCCGTTTCGCCCCGTGTGCATCGTGACGGCCCACAATCAGCCCGAGCTCATCCGCCGCGCGATGCGGCGGACGCACGGCGCTCCGTTTGTCTTCAAGGACGACGATCTCCGCCGCGCCCTGCCGAAGGCCGTGAACGTCGCCCTCGCCAGCCCGGCCTTCAAGATGAGCCGCACCGTCCGCGAGTTCCGCGCCCTCGTCGACCGGAACGAGCCCGAAGACGTCTATCGCAAGTTCATCCACCAGCACTGGGGTGCGATCCTCGGGCCCGAGTACCAGGACGTGCGCTCGCCGTACCCGATCACGCGCGGCGGGGAGATCGATCTCCTCGCGATCCGCTGGGACGGCTTCCCCGACCTCTGGGAGCTCAAGCGCCCGAGCGACCCCGTGTTCAAGGACTACAACGGATGGCTCCACCACAGCCTGGAGTGCGCCCGCGCCTTGGGCCAGCTCATGTCCTACTACGATGCGGCCGAGAAGGAGCCCCGCGGGCCTCTCGGCTACGATGGGCGCCGGGGCATCACGGTACACCTCCAGCGCCCCCGCGGCTTCGTCGTGATCGGGCGCTACCAGAGCGACGCCGAGCGCGAGCGCCTGCGCCTCGAGAACGGCTTCCTGGCCGGCCTCGCCGTCCTGACGTACGACGATCTCATCGAGCGCGCCGAGCAGTTCCTCACGTTCCTCCAGCAGCACCGGAACGGAGACGATTCCCCCGCGTGAACCTCGGATCCGAGCTCGAATCACGACACGCCGCCGTTCGCCGTCGCCACGATCCGCCAGTGGTGGACGCTGATGGGGCGTCCGCCCGCTTCCGCGGCGTGGTGACGAAAGCGACGCTGAAGGACGGGCTCGCCTGTGCGCTGAAGGGGGCACGGGAGCTCCGGGGGTAGCGCGCTCGCGGGCCGACGCGCACGCGCCGGAACGTCTGCGGAGGAGCGCCCGCGCTCCGCTCCGCGCGCGACAGAAGTGAGCGCGCTGGAGCGACATCGCCAGCGATCCGGACCAGGCGCCGACCGGGCGAGGCGCGGCTCGCCTGGTTGGAGCGCCCTGCGTGAGCTGAAAACCCACCATCGGTGGCGGAGTGTGCGCGGTCGTTCGGCACGATGAGGCGCGCACTCTGCAGCTGAGGCGTTCAGGCAGCAGCAGCCGTAGCCGCGGAGCGCGACTGGCCCGGGGGGCAGCTCGTGCCCGGTGCCGTGGTGTGCGCGGTGCCGGGCCAGCGGGCCCGATGCGGCGGTGTGCCCGGATTTCGGCGCGAGCTCGGCGCGGGCGCCGGTGGCCCGCGCGGCGGCGCGCCGAGAGACAGCGCAGGGGCCTGCCTCGACATCACCCCCGCAAGGGACGTCTTCGCGCTGGCCTCGAACTTGAATTGGCAGATGTGCACGACCTGACATTTCCTCAGCCAGCGCAGGCCCGAGATCGCGCGGCACCCCCCCGCTCCGACGAAAACAGAGGACCAACGATGCGCTATCGCAAGGGCTCTCTTCTCGGCTATCTGGCGATCCCGGCTTTCTCCACCCTGCTGTTCGCGAGCTGCACCAGCGCCGACCCCTCCGCGGCCGACGGCGACGACGACGAGGCCGTGGGCGAAGCCCATGGCGCGCTCACCCCCGACCATTGCAACGACTTCGACGTCCACGGCACGATCCTGATGTGCCACAGGAACGGCTCCACGACGTACCCCTACACGATCCTCAAGATCAACCTGTTGTGCCTCCCCGCGCACTTGCTGCATCTCGGCGACTACATCTCCCTGGGCAACCCCACCTGCCACGGCGACGGCTGCCTCCCCAAGGGCGCGCCCTGCGACGCCACGGTGCCGTGCTGCGACGGCCTCACCTGTCATCACGGCACATGCACCGAGAACAACGAGTGCGCCCTGGGCACCGACAACTGCGACGCGAACGCTACATGCACCGATACGCCGACCTCCTTCACCTGCGCTTGCAATGCGGGGTACGAGGGCGACGGCGTGACCTGCACCGACATCGACGAGTGCGCCGGAAGCCCGTGCCAGAACGGCGGGACCTGCGTCGATGGCATCGACAGCTATACCTGCGCGTGCTCGCCCGGCTTCACCGGCGCCAACTGCGAGACCGACATCGACGAGTGCGCCGAAAGCCCGTGCCAGAACGGCGGGACCTGCGTCGACGGCATCGACAGCTACACCTGCGAGTGCTTGCCCACCTACGAGGGGACCCGCTGCGAGGCGTGCGGAGGCAGCCTCGCGGACTGCAACGGGCTCACGTCCGACGGCTGCGAGGTGAACCTCCAGAGCGACGCCTCCCACTGCAGCGCCTGCGACAGCGCGTGTGCGGCGGGTGAAATCTGCTCGAACGGCGGCTGCCAGGCCGCGCCCCCCGGCCAGGTCCCCGGCACGCCGATCAGCGTGCCCGAGACCCACAGCCCGCTGGCTCCAGCGATCGCCGATGTGAACGGCGACGGTGCGCTCGACATCCTGGTGGCCAACGCCGAATCCGGATCGCCGCAGACCCCCTCCGGGTCGCTCTCCGTGTTCCACGGCAACGGCGACGCGACCGTCCAGCCCGAGCTCTACTACACGGGCGCCCCGCTCTCCAGCAATGCAGTCGTGGCGGTGGACGTGGACGGCGACGGGTGGCTCGACGCCGTCACCGTGGACGGCCAGACCAACCTCCCCACCACCAACGGGAGCATCAGCGTCTACCGAAACCTGGGCCCGAGCGCGCCCGGAACGTTCGGCATGCCGACGACCTTCACCACCGGAACCCCGGGCTCCGTCCACCTCTGCACCGGGGACTTCGATCACGACGGGGTGGCCGACATCGCCACCACCAGCGTGACCCAGAGTCAGGTGAGCGTGATCATGGGCACCGGCGGGGGCGGCTTCGGCGCGCCCGCGCTCATCTCCATCTCGGGCACCGGCGGCGTGCAGTCGAGCATCGCCTGCCGTGATCTGAACGGCGACGGCTTCTCCGATCTCGTGGTGACGAGCCCCGGCACCGCACGCCTCTCGATCCTCATCAGCCAGGGCAACGGCTCGTTCGCCGCGCCGGTCGCCTACGCCAACGCCGCCAGCGGCCAGACGGCGGGCATCGCCTTCGGCGACGCCGACGGCGACGGCAAGCTCGACATCCTCTCGAACGGCGCGGCCGGCCGGTTCCTCTTCTTCTTCAAGGGGAACGGCAACGGCACGGTCGCGAGCGGCGTTTCATCCACCGCCTCGCCCACCGCGATCGCCAACTCGGCGCTGGGGGTCGTGGCCAGCGATTTCAACGGCGACGGTAAGCTCGACGCCTACATCCTGGTCACCACCTCCTCGGGCGGCGTCCGCCCGATGACCGGCAACGGCGGCGGAGGCTTCACGTCGGGCCCCGTCGTCCCGACCGGCGCCTCGCCTGGCCCCAACGCCATCGCCGCCGCGGACCTGGATGGCGACGGGTACGACGATCTCGTCCTGACCAACCGCGGCTCCGGCACCCTCACCGTGATCCCGAACGGACTCTGACCCGCCTTTTCGCCCTTTTCGCGGGATCCGGTGGCTCGTGCGGCGGCGCGCGCGAAAGGCGAAAGACGCGCAGGGGCCTGCCTCGACATCACCTCCGCAAAGGACGTCTTCACACGGGTATCGGTCTTGGTTGGTTGCGTCCGCCGACCTGAGATTTCTTCAGCCAGCGCAGGCTAACATCGCGCGGCACCCCCCCCGCCGCTTCAACAAAAAACAGAGGACAACCCATGAGCTATCGCAAGAGCTCTCTTTTTCGCTGTCTGGCGATCCCGGCATTCTCCACCCTGCTGTTCGCGAGCTGCACCAGCGCCGGCCCCTCCGTGGCCGACGACGATGACAACGACCCGAGCTGCGAACCGACCTGCGGCGGCCAGGGCTGTATGGCCGTGAACGCGCCGTGCGACCCCACGGTGCCGTGCTGCGACGGCCTCACCTGCCAGAGCGGCACATGCACCGATGTGAACGAGTGCGCCCTGGGCACCGACAACTGCGACGCGAACGCGGCGTGCACCAACACGACGGGCTCCTTCACCTGCGCTTGCAACGCCGGGTACGAGGGCGACGGCGTGACGTGCACCAATGTCGACGAGTGCGCCCTGGGCACCGACAACTGCGACGCGAACGCGGCGTGCATCAATACGTCGGGCTCCTTCACCTGCGCTTGCAACGCAGGGTACTCCGGCGACGGCGTGACCTGCACCAACATCGACGAGTGCGCCGAAAGCCCGTGCCAGAACGGCGGGACCTGCACCGATGGCATCAACAGCTATACCTGCGCGTGCCTGCCCGGCTTCTCCGGCGCGAGCTGCGAGACCGACATCGACGAGTGCGCCGAAAGCCCGTGCCAGAACGGCGGGACCTGCGTCGACGGCATCGACAGGTACACCTGCGAGTGCTTGCCCACCTACGAGGGGACCCGCTGCGAGGCGTGCGAAGGCAGCCTCGCGGACTGCAACGGGCTCACGTCCGACGGCTGCGAGGTGAACCTCCAGAGCGACGCCTCCCACTGCAATGCCTGCAACCTCGCGTGCGCGGCGGGAGAAATCTGCTCGAACGGCGGCTGCCAGACCCCGCCCTCCGGCCAGGTCCCCGGCACGCCGATCAGCACCTCCGCTCCCCACAACCCGCTGGCTCCCGCGGTCGCCGATGTGAACGGCGACGGTGCGCTCGACATCCTGGTGGCCAACGGCGAATCCGGATCGTCGATGACCCCCTCCGGGTCGCTCTCCGTGTTCCACGGCAACGGCGACGCGACCTTCCAGCCGGAGCTCTACACCGCGGGCGCCCTGCTCTCCAGCAACGCGGTCGTGGCGGTGGACGTGGACGGCGACGGGTGGCTCGACGCCGTCACCGTCGACGGCCAGACCAACCTGCCCACCAGCAACGGGAGCATCAGCGTCTACCGGAACCTGGGCCCGAGCGCGCCCGGAACCTTCGACACGCCGACGAGCTTCACCACCGGAACGCCGGGCTCCGTCCACCTCTGCGCCGGGGACTTCGATCATGACGGGGTGGCCGACATCGCCACCACCAGCGTGACCCAGAGTCAGGTGAGCGTGATCCTGGGCACCGGCGGGGGCAGCTTCGGCGCGCCCACGCTCATCGCCATCGCGGCCACCGGCGGCGTGCAGTCGAGCATCGCCTGCCGTGATCTGAACGGCGACGGCTTCTCCGATCTCGTGGTGACGAGCCCCAGCGCCGCGCGTCTCTCGATCCTCATCAACCAGGGCAACGGCTCGTTCGCTGCGCCGGTCGCCTACACCAATTCTGCCAACGGCCAGACGGCGGGCATCGCCTTCGGCGACGCCGACGGCGACGGCACGCTCGACATCCTCTCGAACGGCGCGGCCGGCGCGTACCTCTACTTCTTCAAAGGGAACGGCGACGGCACGGTCGCGAGCGGCGTTCGGTCCGCCACCGGGGCCAGCGCGATCGCCAATTCGGCGCTGGGGGTCGTGGCCGGCGATTTCAACGGCGACGGCAAGCTCGACGCGTACATCCTGGTCACCACCTCCTCGGGCGGCGTCCGTCCGATGACCGGCGACGGCGGCGGAGGCTTCACCTCGGGCCCCGTCGTCCCGACCGGCACCTCGCCCGGCCCCAACGCCATCGCCGCCGCGGACCTGGATGGCGATGGGTACGACGATCTCGTCCTGACCAACAGGGGATCCGGCACCCTCACCGTGATCCCCAACGGGCTCTGACCCGCCGTTTCGCCCTCACGCTGCGTACCGTCCGGGGAGTCTACTGACGAGACCGGCCGGACTGGCACGCAGCGCTCCCCGAAGCTCGACGGAGCGACTCACGGTCTCCCCCCTCCCGCAGGCACGTCGTAGGATGTCTGCGAGGTGGGGGGAGAAAGGGAGGGGATCACTTCCTGGAGACCCGCCGCGCGGAGGCCGTCATAGGCTTGCCTTCGCGCGCCGGCCGGTGTCCGCAGCTGGTGCGTGACGTCTCCGAAGTGGTTGGATCTCGTGCCCCCGTGCCGTCACTGGGTGAGCACGATGCTGTCGACCAGGCCTGTGGTGTTGCTGACGGGAGTGCCGAGCAGGCATCCCACGACGCTGCCGAGATAGCTGACCCCGGATGTGACCTTGGTGGCAGCGTCTCCGGCGTAGCGCCCGGCGGTGACGGTCCCGGTAAAGATGGCGGTTTGGCCGACGACGGTCGGGGCTGACCAGGTGATGGTGCTGGTGCCGCCGGTGGCATCGCTCCAGGTGACCGTCTCGGTCTCCGGCGGTCCCGCGGTGACGGGCACGCAGCCGAGGGATACCTCGATGGAGGCGGCGCCGGTGGCGCTGGGGCCGATCGCGCAGGTGTCGTAGTCGAAGGCTTCGGTCACCGTGACGTTCTGCGGGGTGACGGTGACGGCCGGGCTGAAGGACCGGTCGAAGGATCCCGCGCATTGAACGTCGACGACCGCTGCGCGCGCGGGCGCAGCGAGGGTGAAGCACACCGGGGCTGCGGCGGCCATGATGGCGGCGACGGTGAGCTGGGCGATTCGCAGCGTGTTGAGCTTCGCGTTGCGGAGCATCGGTCATCCCTCCTGTGAGAATCTAGGCAGCGTAAGGGCGAAGAGGCGGGTCAGAGTCCGTTGGGGATCACGGTGAGCGTGCCGGATCCCCGGTTGGTCAGGACGAGATCGTCGTACCCATCGCCGTCCAGGTCCGCGGCGGCGATGGCGTTGGGGCCGGGCGAGGTGCCGGTCGGAACGACGGGGCCCGCGACGAAGGTCCCGTTGCCGTTGCCGGTCATCGGGCGGACGCCGCCCGAGGAGGTGGTGACCAGGATGTAGGCGTCGAGCTTGCCATCGCCGTTGAAATCGCTGGCCACGACCCCCAGCGCCGAGTTGGCGATCGCGGTGGGCGAGGCGGTGGATGAGACGCCGCTCGCGACCGTGCCGTTGCCGTTCCCCTTGAAGAAGAAGAGGAACCGGCCGGCCGCGCCGTTCGAGAGGATGTCGAGCTTGCCGTCGCCGTCGGCGTCGCCAAAGGCGATGCCCGCCGTCTGGCCGCTGGCAGAGTTGGTGTAGGCGACCGGCGCGGCGAACGAGCCGTTGCCCTGGTTGATGAGGATCGAGAGACGCGCGGCGCTGGGGCTCGTCACCACGAGATCGGAGAACCCGTCGCCGTTCAGATCGCGGCAGGCGATGCTCGACTGCACGCCCCCGGTGCCCGAGATGGAGATGAGCGTGGGCGCGCCGAAGCTGCCCCCGCCGGTGCCCAGGATCACGCTCACACGACTCAGGGTCACGCTGGTGGTGGCGATGTCGGCCACCCCGTCGTTATCGAAGTCCCCGGTGCAGAGGTGGACGGAGCCCGGGGTGCCGGTGGTGAAGCTCGTCGGCGTGTCGAAGGTCCCGGGCGCGCTCGGGCCCAGGTTTCGGTAGACGCTGATGCTCCCGTTGATGAGGGGCAGGTTGGTCTGGCCGTCGACGGTGACGGCGTCGAGCCACCCGTCGCCGTCCACGTCCACCGCCACGACCGCGTTGCTGGAGAGCGGGGCGCCCGTGGTGTAGAGCTCCGGCTGGACGGTCGCGTCGCCGTTGCCGTGGAAGACGGAGAGCGACCCGGAGGGGAACAGCAACGACCCCGATTCGGCGTTGGCCACCAGGACGTCGAGCTTACCGTCGCCATTCACATCGGCGACCGCCGGAGCCAGCGGGTTGTGGGGAACGGAGGTACTGATCGGCGTGCCGGGCACCTGGCCGGAGGGCGGGGTCTGGCAGCCACCGTTCGAGCAGATTTGACCCGACGCGCACGCGCTGTTGCAGGCGTTGCAGTGGGAGGCGTCGCTCTGGAGGTTCACCTCGCAGCCGTCGGACGTGAGCCCGTTGCAGTCCGCGAGGCTGCCTTCGCACGCCTCGCAGTGGGTCCCCTCGTAGGTCGGCGCGCACGCGCAGGTGTAGCTGTTGAGACCGTCGGTGCAGGTCCCGCCGTTCTGGCACGGGTTGGGCGCGCACTCGTCGATTTCCGTGCACGTGGCGCCGTCGCCGGAGTAACCCGCGTTGCAGGCGCAGGTGAAGGAGCCCGCCGTGTTGGTGCACGTCGCGTTCGCGTCGCAGTTGGCCGTGCCGGCGGCGCACTCGTCGACGTCCGTGCAGGTGACGCCGTCGCCGGAGTAGCCCGCGTTGCAGGCGCAGGTGAAGGAGCCGGCCGTGTTGGTGCACGCGGCGTTCGCGTCGCAGTTGTCGGTGCCGGCGGCGCACTCGTCGACGTCCGTGCAGGTGACGCCGTCGCCGGAGTAGCCCGCGTTGCAGGCGCAGGTGAAGGAGCCGGCCGTGTTGGTGCACGCCGCGTTCGCGTCGCAGTTGTCGGTGCCCAGGGCGCACTCGTTGATATCGGTGCACGTGCCGCTCTGACAGGCGAGGCCGTCGCAGCACGGCACCGTGGGGTCGCACGGCGCGTTCACGGCGAGACAGCCCTGGCCGCCGCAGGTCGGGTCGTAGAGCGACGAGCTCGGATCGAGGCTGGTGACGTAGTCCTGGGCGTGGGAGCTGTGCGCGTTGATGCACGCCTGATCGCTGACGCGAATGATCGTGTACGGCTTCGTCGCGGAGCCGGTCTTGTGACAGATCTGGACCGTTCCGTTGACGTCGAAGTAGTTGCACTGCTCGGGAGTGAGCGCATGATGGCCTTCGTCCACGGCCTCGTCCTCGTGATCATCGTCGACCGCGGATGGGCCGGCGCTGGTGCAGCTCGCGAGCAGCAGGGTGGAGAAAGCCGGGATCGCCAGATAGCCGAGAAGAGAGCCTTTGAGGTGACGCATGGTTTGTCCTCTGTTGATGTTGAAGCGGGGGTGCCGCGCTATGCGCGAGCCTGCGCTGGCTGGAGAAACCTCAGGTTATGTACTTCAAGAGTTCAAGATCGACGCCGGCGCGAATATGCCGTTTGCGGAGGTGATGTCGAGACGGAACACCAGGCGTGTCCCGCGAGCGCGTACAAGGAGCGGGATCTGCTGGAGGAGGTCATTGTGGGGCGGCTCGAGGGGTCTCCGCGCTTCCGGGACCACTACGTACCCGTACGACCGGTCTCGTCAGTAGGTCTCGACCGCGGCGTAGATGTCGCTCCCACTGCGGAACACGACGAGCGCGCCCTGACTGTTGGGCAGCCCCGCGACGCCCGGCGCCGCGCCGCTCGCCGCGATCAGCCGGGCATCCGCGGCCGAGATGACGCCCGACTGGTACACCATGCGGTCGAGCTGGATGCTCCCGTCGGTGAGCTGGGAGACGACGTACGCATTGCCGACCGGGTCGGCGTCGATCGCGCGGAGGGGCCCAGGAGGGTTGGCGGGGAGCCCGTTCACCTGGGTCGACGTCCCGGGCGCGGAGAGCGGGATGATGTCGATGTCGGTGCCGCCGAAGGTGCCGGTCGTGTAGAGGAGCCCGTTCGAGCCGGCCCAGTCCGAGAAGAACGCTTGCCCGGGGGGGTTCGCCTCGGTGCCGAAGGTGACACCGCCGTCCGTGCTCTGGCGGACGCGGAAGGCAGGGTCGTCCGACGACGAGATCACGTTGCCGCTGATCTTGTCGACGATGATCTCGTGGAAGGCGTTCGACTGCGCGATGGTCGTGGAAGCCCACGCGCCGGCGTCGCCGCCCTGGTCGTTGCGCACGATCTGGAGCTGCCCGCCGGCCGGGACGACCGAGATGTAGACGTCCTGGCCGAGCGAGTCGATGCTCACCTCGGCGTCGAGGATGGGCTCCACGAGCTCCTGGACGGTCTCCCAGCTCGCGCCGCCGTCCGTCGAGCGCGTGAAGCTGAGCTTGCCAGGGGCGCGGGTCGCCGCGACGAACGCGGTGTTGCCGGCGCCGCCTTCGATCGCCGCCTCGGCCACGTCGGTGAGGCCGGTCGAGATCGGGGTGCTCCAGGTCTGGCCGAAGTCCTGGCTCGCGGCCGTGAAGGCCTCGCCCCCGCAGATCATCACGACGTAGAACTTGCCGAGCGCATCGCTGGAGACCTTGCGCCCCGTGTTGGGGTTTCCGCCGGCCGGGCACGAGAGGGTGCCGTTGATCTTCTGGGCGGGCACGCTGGTGATGGTGGGCAACTGGCACGCGTGGCAGCCGTCGGCAGGGTCGCTGTCATCCCCGTCGTCGCACTCCTCCGTGAGGTAATCGGTCAGACCGTCCCCACAGACCTCCAGGCCCTTGCAGTCTGCGCGGCAGCCGTCGCCGGCGGTCTGGTTTCCGTCGTCGCAGGCCTCCGCTGGCGCCTCGACGAAGCCGTTGCCGCAGCCGGGCAGGACGCACGTCACGCCGTCGCCGGCGTATCCCTCGTTGCAAGCGCAGGTGAAGGAGCCCGTGGTGTTGATGCACGTCGCGTTCGCGTCGCAGTTGTCCGTGCCCAGGGCGCACTCGTCGACGTCGACCTCGGCGCACGTCACGCCGTCGCCTGCGTACCCTTCATTGCAGGCGCAGGTGAAGGAGCCCGGCGTGTTGGCGCACGTGGCGTTCGCGTCGCAGTTGTCCGTACCGGCGGCGCACTCGTCGATGTCCGTACACGTGACGCCGTCGCCGGAGTAGCCCGCGCTGCAGGCGCAGGTGAAGGAGCCCGTGGTGTTGGTGCACGTGGCGTTCGCGTCGCAGTTGTCGGTGCCCAGGGCGCACTCGTTCACATCGGTGCACGTGCCGCTCTGGCAGGTGAGGCCGTCGCAACACGGCACCGTGGGGTCGCACGGCGCGCTCACAGCCAGACAGCCCTGGCCGCCGCAGGTCGGGTCGTAGAGCGGCGAGCTCGGGTCGAGGCTGGTGACGTAGTCCTGGGCGTGGGCGCTGTGCGCGTTGATGCACGCCTGCTCGTTGACGCGAATGATCGTGTACGGCTTCGTCGCGGAGCCGGTCTTGTGGCAGAGCTGGACCGTACCGTTGACGTCGAAGTAGTTGCACTGCTCGGGGGTGAGCGCGTCATGGGCTTCGCCCACGGCCTCGTCGTCGTGATCGCCGTCGGACGCGGAGGGGCCGGCGCTGGTGCAGCTCGCGACCAGCAGGGTGGAGAACGCCGGGATCGCTAGGTAGCCGAGAAGATATCTCTTGTGATGGCGCATGGTTGTCCTCTGTGTCTGTTCGGGCGGATGGGTGCCGCGCGATGCCGAGCCTGCGCTGGCTGGAGAAGTCTCAGGTCACGCACTTGACAATTCAAGATCGATGCCAGTGTGAATACGCCGTTTGCAGAGGCGATGTCGATGCAGGCTCCTGCACGTCTTTCGGCGCGCCGACGCACGAGCCACCGGCTCTCGTGCTGCGCTCGCGCTGAAATCAGGGCACACCGCCTCATCGGGCCCGTTTGCCCGGTATCGCGCACATCACGGTACCGGGCACGAGCAGCCCCTGGGTCCAGCCGCGCTCCGCCGCTGCTGATGCCTGAATGCCTCAGCTGCGGAGTGCGCCCCTCACCGCCCTAAACGACCGCGGACACTCTGCCCAAATCGATGACGGAGTGTCGCCGCATCATGATGCTCCAGTCAGGCGAGCCGCGTAAATCGAAAAATGGTCCTGGCACACATTCTTGTCGTTAGTGGACAGGCGCTGCCGTTCGTGGACAGGCGCTGCCGTTCGTGGACAGGGGCTGCCGTGTGTATACAGGCGATACCGTTGGTCTACGGGCGGTACCGTTCGTGTACGGGCGAACTTGCTCTTGGCATGTCCTCGAACGGGATCCGCACGATCCCGCTGCGATCGAGCGATCAAGGTCGGGTCGCGATCGCCCACGGTCATGCGGTGGCCCGCCGCGGCCCTGCCGCGATCACCGCGCCTGCGCGCTCCTCCGCCCTCGACACGCCCGCACGCGCGGAGGCCGTCAGGGGCTCGCCGTCGCGCGCCGGCCGGTGAAGGTGTCGGAGGCGATGGGATCGCCGGTGTCGCTCGAAGGATCGAGCGGATCTTCCCCGTCCTCGAAGGTGCGCACGACGAGAGAGCCGGCGATCTCGTCGCAGCCCTGACCGACCGTGTCGAGGACGATATCGATCCGGGCCGTCGTCATCAGGGTGTTGTCCTCGCTGTAGACGAAGGCGAACAGGGCGCCCCGAGCGCCGTCGTGACCGACCTTCTCCCAGCTGCCCTGCTGGTTGGAGAAATTGTAGAGGGGCTGCGTCGAGGTGGTCCCGAAGAAGGTCCCGTCAGCCGCGAACGTCCAGAAATCCCTGGCCCCGCCCGCTTCCGAGATCAGGTAGGTCCCTGCGCAGCTGCGGGGGAAGCCGCCGGCCAGTGTGGGCGCCGGCAGGAGCGCGAGCCCGAGGGCCGCGAGCGGGAGCAGCGAGAGAGCGAACAGAAGCCTTTTGCGCATACCGGTTTCGATCCTTCTCCATGGACCGGCGCCACGTGCTCTCGGCGCGTCCTCGCGCCAGTACGCCGCGACAGGTCCGTTCAAACGAGCACGGAAAACCGATTTCTTGTCCCACGGCGGTGACGCCACCGGAAGCCTTTTCGGTGCGGGGAGCTACGGCGCCGGCGACCGATGGTAGAGATATCCATTCAGGTATGCACAGTCGAACTCCGTGACCGGGGTGACGCCTGGATCGAGCGGGTCGACGCCCGTGGCGAAGATCTTGCCCTGACAGCTCGCCGTGAACGTCTCCTTGTCCGGCGCGAACACCAGGACGTAGTCGACGACGGCGATCCCGGAGAACGCGGGCGCTGCGCCGGTCAGATCGAAGTTGAGGTTGAGCATGCGCACGGAGACCGTATGGCTCCCCGCGCGCCTCCAGGAGCCCAGGCTGTCGCTGAACGTGAACCCGCCGGCGCCGAACGTGACCTGATCCGAGAGGGTCATCCCGGCCGTGCCGTCCCGGTGAAGGTGCATGATCTCCGCGCGCTCCGGGAGGCTCGCCACGTAGGCCCCGGCGAAGTCGTTGCCCTCCGCGAAGGCGCCCCCGGCGCCGGCGAAGAGCCCTCCGAGCGCTGCGGCGAGCGCCGTGGCTGCAAGGTGAATTCGAGAGATGCGCATCGTTGAACGCTCCTTTGTATTGAAACCTTCATCCAGTCACGCCGTGCACCGGCTGGACGGACAGTGAAGAAGCACGGAGTTCGGGATCTCGGGAGCTGCGCCTAGCCGAGCAGCGAGGGCGACAGCGCGGGCTGCGTCTCGCGGAGCGCGGCGTCGAAGAGCGCGACCGGATCGACGCCCCAGCGGGCCAGATCCGCGCCGATGCCCCCGAGCGTCGCGACGGCCGCCTCACGCACCTCGCCCATGGCCTCGCGCGCCTCGCGCGGGAGCGCGCCCCCGGTCCGTCGACTCCGGAGCGGCCGGCGCGGTACATGCGGCGAGGCCCAGCGCCGCGAGGGCGAGCGCGGACGCGCCTCTGAGGAAGCTCGATGTGCTCATGATGGAGAGGTCATCCCTGGCGGCCCCCCGGCAGGGACGCCGCCCCCGGTGCGATCCGTCGCAGGCCCCGCGTTGCCCCCCCGACGGGGCGGAGGCGCGTGTGCCCTGACCGCGCACGGTAAACCTCAGCGCAGCGGCCCCACACGCGTTTTTACCGTGAATTCGCTGTGAATCACATCGCCCGGTCCGCGGCTCGCGCCGATCCTCGCGCATTCCGCGGCGGAACGGCCCGACGTTGGGCAAGGCCACACGCTCTCCTCCGGGAGGGGAGAGCGGTGCGATTCACGCTGTTGCATCCGGAGGGGCACCTGGGTGAGCATGCTGACGTAAATGGAAAGTTCTCCGCAGACCGAACTGCGCGCGGCCATCGTGGCCGAGCTGGATCGGGTGGTGACGAGCCCGGTGTTCGGCGGGTCCGCGCGGCAGATCCGGCTGCTCCACTTCCTGGTCGGCGAGGTGCTCGCGGGGCGCGGCGCCGAGCTGCGCGCGCCTCTCCTCGCCACGCGCATCTTCGATCGGCCCGAGGGCTTCGACTCCACCGAGGACTCGATCGTGCGCGTCGAGATGAGCAAGCTCCGGCGCGCCCTCGAGCGCTACTACGCCGCGAACCGCGCCACGGCGGTGCGCATCGAGCTGCCGCGCGGCCGCTACGCCCCCGTCTTCGCCGCGGGGCCGGCCGCGCCCGACCCCGCCCAACCGACCGTCCCCCGGCGGCCTTCGATCGATTCGCCGCCCTCCGACCGGCCGGGCCCACCGTCCCCCCGAGGGCCGCGGTTCCCGGCCAACGCCGACGGGCCCGTCATCGCGATCCTCCCCTTTGCCTCGATCACCGCCGTCTCCGCCTCCTTGAACGCGGATGGGTCGGAGAGCGAGCCGCCGGTGCCGGGCTCGACCGGCACGCGGAGCCGCGCCATCGCCCACGGCCTGACGGACCGGCTCGGCGACCTCTTCGTTCGCGCCCCCCGCGTGCGCGTGCTCTCGCGCGCCGCCACCCTGGAAGAGGCCGAGGCGCGGGGCGCGCGCTACGTGGTCGAGGGGAGCGTGCGCCTCATCCCCGGCGCGCTCCGCGTGGCGGTCAAGCTCCACGACACGACGCGCGGAATCCAGGTGTGGAGCAAGACGTTCGACCGCTCCGACGTCGACAACCGCCTGTTCGCGGTCGAGGACGAGATCGCGCGCGACATCACCACCTTGCTCGTCGCGCTGCCCCTCGGCGCCGTCCATGCCATCGAGGCCGAGGAGCGCTGCGTCCACCCTCCGCGCTCGGCGTACGAAGTGCTCCTGCGCTTCCCCCGGTGGCTCGCCACCTTCGATGGCCGCCTGCAAGCCGAGCTCGCGGACCACTGCGCGCGCTTCCTCGAGCGCGACCCCGATGACGGGGTGCTGCTGGCCTATTCCTCGTTTCTTCATGTGCTCTCGTCGTGGACGGCCGCCGGCAGGGATCACGACCGTTGCCGGTCCGCCGATCATGCGCGCCGGGCCGTGGCGCTGGAGCCCAAGCTGGCCAACCCCCACCAGGTGCTCGCGTTCGTGCTGCTCGACGCCGGCGACGGCCCGGGGGCGCAGGCCGCGGCCAAGGTCGCCCTGAAGCTCGGCGGGCCGCTCATGTTCACGGGCTTCCTCCTCGCGCTCTCCGGCGACTGGGAGCGCGGCACTGCCATCCTCCGCAAGCATCGGAGCTTGACGAAGCGTTATCCCGGCACCGTCCACCACGCCCTCGCGCTCGACGCCTGTCGCCGCGGCGACTACGCGGCTGCCCTCATCGAGGCCGAGGCCATCACCACCCCCAACCTCGCCTGGAGCGCGCTCGACCGCGCCGTTGTCCTGGCCCGCCTCGGCCGCGTCGCCGACGCCCGCGCCGCCGGCCGCGACCTCGCCGCCATCCTGCCCGAGGTCGCGCGGGATCCCCGGGCCGTCGTCCGCCGCGTGACCGCGGACCAGGCCCTGGTCGACGACCTCGTGGAGGCGCTCGCGCTCGCAGGGCTCGGCTGAAGCGGGGAGACGGTCGAGGCGAGCCGGCGGCGGCGGCTCGTCCATGCGGAGCTTGCAGGCGGCGGTCAACACGACCGCGGTCACGAGCCCCCGCGACCGCAGCTCCAGGGCTTCACTTCCGCCGGGCGCAGGCAACGGGGGTGCCGGCGGCCGAGGAGGCCAAGGCTGCCTGAGCCACTCCGGAGGCGCGTACAGTCATTGGCAGGTACGGATGTCGTGCCGAGTAGAACGGCGACCGTGCCTCGACGCACGGTCGCCTCACGGAGCGCCGCGCAGGCTCGTACAGCGCTGCGCGGCGTCCACTTTGCAAGGCCATCCCAACTAGAACGACTGGTTGATCAGCACGCTCACGTTGTTGTCGAGGAAGTTGGTCGTGGCGATGTCGAGCTTGCCGTCGCCGTTGAGGTCCACCTCCGCCAGGCCATAAGGCCTGTTGTTGCCGGTGGAGACGAAGGTGACGGGCTGGAAGGCGCCGGCCCCGTCGCCCAGCAGCACGCCCACCGCGCGGTTGTTGAAGCTGGTCGTGGCGATATCGGGCCTGAGATCGCCGTTGAGATCCGCGATCGCTACGTCGAGGAGAAAACCGCCGCCGACGGGATGAACGACGGGGGCCTGGAAGGTGCCGTCGCCGTTGCCCAGCAGCAAGGTCACGTCGGCAGAGTTCTGGTGGGCCGCGGCGATGTCGGGCTTGCCGTCGCCGTTGAGGTCCCCCACCGCCACGGCTCCGGTGCCGGTGCCGCCGGAGGCGTAGAGGAGGACGGACTGGAAAGTGCCGTCGCCGTTGCCGAGCCACACGCTCAGGTTGCTGCTGTTGAAGTTGGCCGAGACGAGATCGAGCTTGCCGTCACCGTTGACGTCCGCCACCGCCACGTCGTTGGGGGTGCGGGCGTTGACGGGGTCGGCGTAGTCGACGGCGGGCTGGAGGGTGCCGTCGCCGTTGCCCAGCAGCACGCTCAGGCTGCTGCCGACGAAGTTGGCCGTGACGACGTCGAGCTTGCCGTCGCCGTTGAAGTCCGCCACCTGCGCGGCGGTCGGTTGGTTGCCCACGGCATAAAGGACGGGGGTCTGGAAGGTGCCGTCGCCGTTGCCCAGCAGCACCCGGAGGCCGCCGGTGCCGGGGACGTTGAAGCCCCCGACGAGGAGATCGAGCTTGCCGTCGCCGTCGAGGTCCCCCAGCGCCACGCCGCCGGGGTTCGTGCCGATGCCGCCGACGGGGGCGGCGGCCGTGAGGGTGCCGTCGCCGTTGCCCAGCAGCACGCTCGCGCTGGCACTGCTGACGTTGATCACGATGAGGTCGGGCTTGCCGTCGCCGTTGACGTCCCCCGTCACCACGCCCTGGGGGCGGTTGAAGCCGGCGTAGTCCTGATGCGCCTGGAAGCTCAGGGTGGGCATGTAACATGCCCCGGCCTGGCAGATCCCCGTGCTGCAGTAGATCCCATCCGGGGCGTTGGGGTTGGAGCAGACGCCGCTGGAGGCGTCGCAGGAGCCGGCCACGTGGCACTCGTCGCTCGCGGTGCAGGTGACCGGGTTGTCGCTGGTGCAGGTGCCGGCCTGGCATGTGTCGATCTGCGTGCAGGCGTCGCCGTCGTCGCAGCCGGTGCCGTCAGGGGCGACGGGGTTCGAGCAGAGCCCGGTCTGCGGGTCGCAGGTGCCGGCCGCGTGGCACTGGTCGGACGCCGCGCAGGTCACGCCCGCGCACGGGTCCTGGCAGGTGCCGTTGATGCACTGCGTGCCGTCGCAGCACGGCACCGTGGCGTCGCAGGGCGCGCCCTCCGGGAGGCAGCCGTCGCCGTGGCAGGTGGGGTCGCCCAGGGCGATGTAGTCGCCGAGATGCAGCAAGTGCGCGGGGAGGCACAACAGGTTGATCTTGAGGATCGTGTAGGGGTACGTCGTGGAGCCGTTCCTGTGGCACATCAGGATCGTGCCGTTGACGTCAAAGTCGTCGCAATGATTGGGGGTGAGCGCGCCATGGGCTTCGCCCACGGCCTCGTCGTCATGATCGCCGCCGGTCGCGGAGGGGTCGGCGCTGGTGCAGCTCGCGACCAGCAGGGTGGAGAAAGCAGGGAAAGCCAGATAGCCGAGAAGAGAGCTCTTGAGATGGCGCATGGTTTGTCCTCTGTTGATGTTCAAGCGAGGGTGCCGCGCGATGCCGAGCCTGCGCTGGCTGGACAAGCCTCAGGTCACGCACTTCAACAATTCAAGACCGATGCCAGTGTGATTACGCCGCTTGCGGAGGTGATGTCGAGGCATGCCACTGCGCGTCTTTCGCGTTTCGCGCCCGCCGCCGCACGAGCCACCGGCTCCCGTGCTGAAATCGCTCCGGAATCAGGGCACGCCGACTCATTGTCCCGTTTGCCCGAGCTCGCGCGCGCCGCGGTACCGGACAAGGGCCGCCCACGGGCCCAATCGCGCTCCGCTGCTGCTGCCTGAATGTCTCAGCCGAGGAGCGCGACCCTCACCTTCCCAGGCGACCGTGAACGCCCTGACGAGACCGTCGACAGCGTGTTTGTCCGCATGCTTCTGGCCGGGCGAGGCGCGATTCGTCGCGGGCCCTGCGTTGCCCTCTTGACGGGGCGGAGGCGTATGCCATGGCCGCAGCGTAAAACGTCCGCGCCGTGAGCCGTCAGGTTGTTTCACTGTGAATAACCTGTGATTCGCATCCTCTACCAGCGGGCTCGCCGCAGGACGCCGCGGCGCTCGCCGGGAACTACCCGTACGGCGAACGAAGGCTCCTGTGCGGAAAACGCAGAAGAGTGCAGGGGCCCGCCAGGCGCTCGTTGCCTGAGGGGGGCGACTCGATTGTCTGTTTCCCTTTGCGTTCAGGGGGAACGCGCCAGATGAGCCGCCTTGCGTCGTAGCCGAGGAGATCGCATAAAGAAAACGAATTACATCAAGATCGCCTCCCTTGTTCCCGCCGTCTGCGCCAGCTTCGTCCACCTGGCCGCCGGGTGCTCCGGCGCGGTCACCGACGAGCAAGTCGGCGCGGCCGAGTCCGCGCTCGACCCCAGCCAGTGCGAGTACTTCGACGTCAACGGCACGGTCGGGCGCGGGCCGCAGCGGCTCGACCCTGCCTGAAGCGGGGAGGCCGCGGCCGGGTGCCGCCGGCGCCCACGCCCTCGGCTCTCCGGGGGACGCTCGGGGGCGAGCTCATCGCAGCACCGCCGCGCCCGCGTGGCGCCGGGCTCCAGAATGCTGTCGGCCCAGGGCAAAGGCCAGCGCGGCCGCGAGCGCGACCAGCGGGGCGACCTGCAGGGCGCCGAGGAGGCCGATCCGGTCGGCCAGGACGCCGGTCACGAGCGGCCCCGGGGCCAGGCCGAGCAGGTTGTTGGCCAGCGCCAGCGTCGCGAACGCGGTCGCGTGGACCGACGCCCGGGTCATGCCGGCGACCATGGCGCTGGCCGGGCCGGCCGTGCCCCCGGCGAACAACGTCCCGGTCCCGATGAGCACCAGCTGCATGCGGCCTGCTTCGAGCCGGAAAGCCACGCCGAGCAAGGTGCAACAGGTCAGTCCGTAGGCGAGCGCCATCCGCCACGGGCGAGCCGGCTGGCCGCGGCTCAGCCGATCGGTCAGCACACCGCAGGCGATCATGCCGGCGCCGCCGACCAGGACGAAGACGGCCGCGGCGGCGCCCGCCCGATCGACCGTCATGCCGTAATAACGGTTCAGGTAGCTGGGCATCCAGGCCAGCACGGCCCCCATGACGAACAGGTGCAGACCGCTGCCCACATAGACACAGACGATCGAGAGCGTCGGAAACAGCGCCTTCAGCATCGAGCGGAGCGCCATCGGCTGGCGCACGGGGGGCCGCGCGACGGCGGCGCGCTGGCCCTCCTCCTGCGCTGGTCGCAACCGTTGTTCGGTGATGGCGAAGCGGTAGATCGCGGCGAGGACGAGGCCGAACAGGGCCATGACGCCGAACGACCAGCGCCAGCCCAGCCTCGCCGCCACGTGGCCGCCGAGCGCCATGCCCAGCACGGCGCCGAAGGCGCCGCCGGCCAGGAAGGCGCCGCTCAGGCTGGCCCGCTGGTGGCGCGGGAACACCGACAGCACCACGGCGAGACCGACGCTGCCATAGGCGGCCTCCCCGACGCCGACCATGAAACGAGCGACGAGCATCTCGCCGAAGTCGGCCGACATCGCGCACCCCAGCGTCGCCACGCTCCACAGCGTCGCCATGAGGGTCAGGCTCCGGACGCGGCCCAGGCGATCGGCCAGCAACGACAGCGGAATGGTGAGCAGACCGACCGTCAGCGCCACGACGCCGCTCAGGGCCCCCATCTCGGTATCGGACAGGCCCCACTCCAGCTTCAGCGACGGGAAGACCGCGTTCAGGACCTGCCGCGACATGTAGTCGGACAGCAGCAGGCCGAAGCTCAAGGCAAAGACCAGCCAGGCGTAGGCGCGCGGCACGGCGGGCGTCTCGGGGAGCGCGTCCACCTCGGACTCGCGGGAATGTGGTCCCAAGAGGGTCTCCTTCGTGTGCCGAGGCGCAGCCCCCCCCGGCGCGCGGAGCGTAGCCGAGAGCGACCCGCGCGGCGACGGCGCGAGCGTGGAGGCGGCCTCGCCGGTGCTGCTCACCGCGCTGCGGGACGCTCTGGCGCGCCGTCAGCCGCTTCAAGGCTTGAGACGGCCGACCTGGCCGCCCAGCCGGCGATTTCAAGGCTTGAAACGGCTCTCCCGGCCGCCCAGCCGCCCGTCTCAAGCCTTGATCCGCCCCGCTGGGCCCCCGAGTCGGCCGTCTCAAGCCTTGAAACGGCCGACTCGGCGACCGAGTCGCCCGCTGCAAGGTTTGCATCAAGCCTTGCAGCGGGCCGTGGGCTCACGCGTCCGGCGAGGGCTCCGCCTGGCCCGCCGGCCCGGCCGCCGGCGGGGGCGGCGCGGCCGGCTGGCCGGGCGGGAGCGCGTCGCTCACGCCGCTCGTGCGGTGGATCTCGGCGAGGTCGTCGAAGATGAGCGGCAGGAGCTCGGGCTTGCCGAGGTGGGCGAGCAGCCCGCGCACGAGGTTCTTGTTGGCGGTGTAGACACCCAGCCAGGCGTCGCGCGCGGTCGACACCTCGGGGCCGAGCTCGACCCGCTCGACCCGCGTGGCGCGCTGCTGCCGCTCCACGATCCCGAGCCTCTCGTGCACCTCCCGGAGCTCGGCCAGCCACATGTCCGCGCCGCGGACCTTCTCGCGCTGCCGCTCGAGCTCGTCGGCGATGTGCCCGACCGCGGCGGTGAGCTTCGTGATCCGCCGGCGCGCGAGGACGCTCGGCATCTCGCCGCGGAAGAACACCTTGGGATCGACCGGCCTCCCTTTCAGCGAGTCGAGGTACGCGCCGAACCGCACGATGACGTCCCGCGCCTCGTCGAGCACCTCGGCGCTGTCGAGCTCCGGCGCGGGCTTGGGCTGGCGATCGAGGACGTCGGACATCGCCTGATCGGCGACGAGCTGCTTGCCGATCGCGAACTCCACCATGCCGTCGAGCGGCGGGACCTTGCCCATCAGGACCGCGGCCATCTGCTCGCGCGCGAACTTGCCGTAAATCTTCGTCTCGAAAGGATCGATGTAGGGGTCTGCCACAGGCGCCTCCTTGGGTTGAGCAAAACGGGGCCATGTTGGCAGGGCCGGCGGCCATGGCAATGCCTGGCGGGCTCGCCGGGGCGAGATGGCACGAATCGGGCGCCCTGCAGCCGAGCCGCCCATTCGCTTCTCCATCGCTGCTGATCTCTTTCACCCTCCTTGTCGCGCCATCGCGCTTCGCGCCGCGCCGCTCACCGCGAGCGCGGCGGAATGCTGCTCACCGGTCCGTGGCCGTGTCCATGGCCGTCGACGTCCGCGCGCAGCCATCGCAGGAGCTCCTCGCGGTCTCCTGCGTAGGCGCCTCGCGGGAAGTCGCGCCGGTGCCGCTCGAGCAGGCGCCGCGCATCGACGGTTCGACCGGTGGCGAGCGTCGCGATGGCCAGCCGAATCAGCCGCTGCTCGGGCGTCGATCGGGCGCCGTCGCCCCGAGCACGCGCGGACGGAGGCCGCGCGGTCGCCCGGTTGTGGCTCGCGGCCTCGAGGGCGCGAGTCACGGCGCCGGCGCCCAGGGGATTCGTGGGCACCTCCGGGCTCGGGGGGACGGGGCTGCCGTGCTGGGCTGGCCAGGCGGGAGCTGGCTTTGCGGCGTGCGGAGAGCGCAGCGCAACGGCGTGGGCGATCGGCAACGGGAAGTCGCCGCCCCCGGCCGGGGCGAGCAGGACGAGCGCGCCCGCCACGGCGCCGGGCGCGGCGCGGGCCGCCCATCGTCCGACGGCCACCGGCGTCACGGGCGCCACCGGCGACGTGCGCCGCGGCCTCGTCGCTCGGCGGGCCTCTCCGGGAGACGGCGCGCGCCGGAGAGCGCGGCGAGCCCGGTCGAGCAGCCGCCGCAGCCGACCTCGCCGCAGCGCGCCTCCATGGTGCAGCGGGCTCTCCCGCAGCGAGCCCGAGGCAGCGCGCGCCTCGCGCAGGCCGAACGCGACGGCGAGCGGCGCGAGCAGCGCCCCGCGGCCGCGGTTCCGCGCCAGCCAGCGCCGCGCGGCGGCGCCGAGGCTGAGCCGCGCGAGCCGGAGGTGGTTCCACACGGTGCTGCGCGGGAGCGCGCGCTCCTCGGCGATGTCCTGGACCGCCGCCTCCTCCAGATCGTGCGCGACAAGGATCTCGCGGCGCGCCGGAGGGACCGAGAGGAGCAGCTCCGCGAGGATCTCGCTCCGTTGCGCCTCGATCAGCCGTGTCTCGGAGTCCGGCGCATCGCTGGAGAGCTCGTCCAGCGCCTCCTCCGGCCACAGGGCCTCGTGCCGGCGATGGGCGCGCTCGCGCTCGTGAGAGACGAGGTTGAACGCGATCCGCAGGAGCCACGCGCGCACGGTGCCGAGGCGGGGATCGAACCGGGACAGCGACCGCGCGGCGCCGTGGAAGATCTCCTGGACCAGGTCGTCCCGATCCGCGCCATGGAAACCTTGCCGCTCCACGTAGCGGCGAATGGCCTCCTGGTGCTCGGCCATGATCGCCTCCAGCGTGAGCGGTGATCCCTCGGCAGCGTCGTCGGTCTCGCGAGATGGTTTCCCCATACCAACCCAGTTACGTGGCGCGCGTGTTCGACATTTGAAAAACGTCCTGCCGGACCGAACCGAACCAGGCCCGTCGTGCTCGCGTGCGCGCGCTCACTGCATCTGGCCGTGGACGAGGTGGCGGAGCATTCCGGAAGGTCACCAAAATTGCCTGACGATTGCGGCCATTTCGTCGCTCGCTCGGGGCCAACGCGGCTTGACCGCATGGAGCCTGCCACGTAGGGTGCCGGGGAAATGGGCTTTACGGGCAGGTTGCTCCTCGCGGTGGCCGCCGCATCTGCCGTGTGGAGTTTCGCGGCAGTGTCCGCCGGCGAAGATCGCCATGATGAACCGTCCGGAGCGGCCGCGGCGCGCTCCACCGACGCAGAAGAGGCCTTCGCGCGGGGCGAGAGGGCGCGGCGCGCCGGGCGGTGGGCGGAAGCCGAGGCGGCGTACCGCGCGGCGTGGCAGGCGGATCCGCGGCCGGAGCTCGCGGGGGAGCTGGGCCTCGCCGAGCTCGCGCTCGGGCGGTTCCGGGATGCGGCGGAGCACCTGGGGGCGTCGCTGCTGTATCCGGAGACGCTCGCGCCGGCGGCGCGGCGGCGCTTCTCCGAGGGGCTGCTGCGGGCGGAGCGCGAGGTCTCGTCCGCGACCGTCGCGGTGAGCCGGCCCGAGGCCGAGGTGTTCATCGACGGCCGCCGGATCGGCCGCGGACAGGCCACGTACTTCGTTTACCTGGATCCGGGGCGCCACGAGGCGCGCGGTAGGCTCGATGGATATATCGACGAGGTCTATCCGTTCGAGGCGCAGCGCGGCCGGGAGTCGATGATCGGCCTTCACCTGGAGCCCAAGCCCCCGCCGCCGGCTGCGGCGCCGGTCGCGCTGGTGCGGGCCGCTGCCGCTGCTGCGCCCGCACCGGCGAGCGGGCCGGCGGCGGGCACGGTGTTCCGCATCGGCGGGGTCGCGCTGGCGGTGGCCGGGGTCGCGCTGGGCGCTGGCCTCATGGTCGAGGCGTCGGCGCGCGGCGACGAGGCGGCGGCGCTGGAGGAGGCGATCCGGCGGCGGGGCGGGCCGGCGGCGTGCCTGTACGACGAGCACAAGGCGGCGTGCGGGGAGCTGGACGACGAGCGCCGCGCGCGCGACACGCTCGAGGCCGCAGCCTGGGCAAGCTTCGTGAGCGCCGGCGTCGTCGGCGCGGTCGCGCTCTCGTCGTTCTGGTGGGCCCCGGCGCCGGGCACGAGCGCCGTGCGCGCCGTGCCGCTCGCGACCGCGCAGGGCGGGGGCGTCCTCGTCGTCGGCGCCTGGTAGGCTGCGAGGGCGATGGTGAGGAGGGGAGGATCATGAGAGGCATGCAGGGCTTGCTGTCGGGGCTGTTGCTCCTCGGCGCGGGCGGCCTGGCGGCGGCGGGCGGATGCGGCGGCGGCGCGGAGTACGGCTGTGCGGAGGAGGTCGCCTGCGAGATCGTCAACGACGACGGCACGAGCAACGGCCACTGCTGGGGCCGGTGCGTGCCCGAGGCGCCCGAAAGCATGCCCGCGCCGGAGCTCGTCTGGACGGGGGCCGAGCCGCTGGAGCCGTCCTGCGACGATCTCGTCTGGGCCGTCCCCGGGACGGCCGGCGAGGTGGTGCAGCTCGCCTTCGAGCCCGCGAAGTTCAGGGGGCGGACGCTGCCCAGCGACCGCCACGAATGCCCCACGTGCGCGTGCTCATCGCCGTCCTGCGCGCTGCCGTCCGACGTGAGCGCGAGCTCGCTGTACATGTGCGGGGAGGGGCCCGAGGAGACATGGACGTCTTTCGCGCCCCCGGAAGGCTGGGACGGCGCGTGCGTGTCGCCGGGCTGGGTGGGGCCGGATCAGCTCGGCTCGCTCGCGATCGGTCCGACCCGCGAGGTGCCGTGCGCGCCGGTGGTCGAGGAGGCGCCGGTGCCGCGCGATGCGCTTGCGGTCGAGGTCGCGGTCGCATGCAGAAGCCGGCTGGTCCATGACCTGTGCGCGCTGCCTGGCCAGCTCTGCATGATCTATCAGCAGCAGGACCACCTGCCCGAGGGGTGGCGGCACTGCCGCCGCTTGCCGGGGGAAGACGTCCCGTGCGAGGCGCCTGCGGAGCCGGGGAATCCCTGGCCGACGTACTCGGAGAAGTTGGGGGTGTTCTACACCGAGGTGAACGACACGCGCGACTGCACGCCGTGCACCTGCAAGGCGGTCGAGGAGGGCCGGTGCGAGGCAAGGGTGTCCGCGTACCAGGACCGCGTGTGCGGCGCTCCGCTCGTCAGCGCCATACTTGTGACGGCGGGAGGGATCTGCCACGACCCTGTGCCGGGTTCCGCGCTCGGGAGCCTGAGCGCGGCGTGGCTCGTCAACGAGCCCGGGCGCTGCGTCCCGGAGGGTGGCATGGGCGTCGGCGAGCTGAAGGGCGAGGGGGCGCAGACGATCTGCTGCCTGCCCAGCGAACGATGAACCGGAGATGTCGGGACGACAACTCACCTCATGCGCATCGAGGTTCTGGGTCATGTGCTACACCGATGCCTCGTTCGGTCCTTCCGGCGCAGGCTGGGCTGTATGGGCCCGCTGCGTGGAAGGGCGCGTCGTCCGGCGTGGCGTCTGCCCGGGGTACGTGACGAGCTCGCTGGAGGCCATTTTCGCCGGCGTCTTCGTCGCATGCCGAACCTGGGGGGCGCGGATCGGCGGCGTCGTCGTGCGCACGGACTGCCAGGGGTGTAAGTGATGATCGAGCTAACGTTCAGGGTGACCCCAGACGACGGCGAGCCGCGCGATATCCTGGTTCGAATCCACGAGCCGACCCGAAACCCTCCGGAGAAAGAGTGGCCTTGGGCTGTCACTGTAGAACTCGATGGGCGTCCATTCACCACCTACGGAATGGATCCTCTCAATGCAGTCGAGCACGGAGCCCAGCACGCCGCGATCGTGTTGCGCGGGGGCCATGGCGATGCGCTCGATCCGCCCCTCGAGCCGCGAACGAAGGAGGGCGACTGAGCGACCCACGGATGCGCCAAGCCTACCCATCGCCGGGACCGAGGCGTATTCGGCTTCAGCCCCCCGGGCGCGGCTCGACGGCGGACGGCTCGCTCGGCTGGAAGAGCTCACGTGATCCGAAGGGGGGATCGCCGTCGCCTCCTCACGCTACGCGCCGCTGCCTGGCACGACTGCGGGAAGTCGCCCCGGATCGGCGGATCAACCGCCCGCGGCGAACACCTCGGCATATTTCTTTCGCAGCGGGTCTGTCACGAGCGACCGGATGCGCTCCTCGTCGAGCAGCTCCACGAGCGGGACGCGCCGGGCGTGCCACCGGCCTCCCTTGCCAAACTTCCCGGACTCGGAGAACTCGCCCTCGACCCACCTGCCCGGGAGCACCGAGCACGTATCGAGCTTGTACCAGACTCCATACCGAGCCGCGCTCCAGGAGTCCTTGAATCCGCTCCCGACGCCGGGGTGGGCGACGCCGAACCAGCATTCGGGCGTGGAACAGTCGGGCGCCTCGTCGGCCGGCGCATGGGCGGCGATCCAGACGAACGCGACGTTCAGCTCGCCTTCGTCCGCATCTTTGCCCTGCGTTGCCTTCGCCGCGTCGTCCTCGTCGTCGCCTCCGCTCTCTGCGGCGATATCGCGATAAAAACGACCGATCCATTTCGGCACCCAGTCCTGGGGCGCCTTGAGCTTGTCGGCCGGGTACCGCACGATATAGCCATCCATGTGCGGCTCGAGCTTCACGGGGCCATGCGCGTCCGCGAGCTGCTCGTCGACGATGCCGTAGAACGCGACGATCTCCTTGTGAAACTCCGCCAGGACCTCGTGCGCCTCGGTCACGGAGCGCATCGCTTGCTGGATCTTCTCCGGCTCGACACCCATGCTGATCACCTCCTCCTCGGCACGCTGCCGCGTTGATCTCGCTGCCGCCAGATCGCGCCAGGCCATGATGCCAGCGGTCGCGGGCGGAGCGCCGCGAACCCGCGCGGCCCGACCCGTCCGGCAACGGAGGCCAACCAGCGGAGCTTCGGCCAGGGAGTGGCCGCGCAGGCGAAGCTCCAGAGCGAGCGGGCGCGCGGGCGGGGACGTCGCCACAGGGGATGGCCGAGCCGCTGGAACAGCGTTGCCTCAAGCCTCGTGAACCCGTGAAAGTCCGGGCGGAGCAGCCCCCGCATCTGGAGCAGCGCCAGCACGTCAGCGAGCAGGTTCTCCTCGTGCGGAGCGGCCGCGTTGCGCTGGAAGGCCGCTCGCAACAGCTTGCCCACCGACGACCACGACATCCAGCGCACGTTCGCCCTGACCTCCGAGGCCCGTGGCCAGTCCGCGACCGGCCCGAGCATCGTCGCCGCGGTGAAGTACGAGGCGACGGCCTCGGCCAGCGGCACGACGGGGCCCCTGGCGAGGCGGCCCTCCTCGACGCGGAAGCCCTGAAGGTGAGGCGCGGTCGCGCCGGGCGTGACGCAGAGAAGGCGCCATGGCCGCCCGCTCGCGCGCTGGTGGGCCACGATCGACTCCTTGGGGAGCTGCATCGGATCCGCGCCCAGAGGTGCGCCGAGCTTGACCTCGACGAGCACGAGCGCCGCGCGGCCCTCGAGCACCACGTCCGGCTCACAGCCGACGTCCCGGAGCTCACAATCTCCGAGCGCCACGATCGACGCGACGTTCGACGGCCAGGCGGTCAACCGGGGGGAGTGCGCGGGATCGAGCCTCAAATCGAGGTGCTCGAGCAAGGGGAGCACGCCGAGCTCCGGGCGGAGGTACCGGAGCGCGCCGAAGACGTTGGACGTGAGCACGTCTTCCATGGCGCTCGCGGCCTCCAGGCGGACGCCGTCGCTGCTGCCGCACGCCGCACAGGCAAACGTGCCCTTCAGCTTTCCCTGGATCTCGGCCAGCAACATTGTTCCTCGTGGGGCGCTTCCGTGCCGCGGCCGCTCGCGCGGCGGTCCGCCGCCGCTAGCGTGTACCACGAGTTCGCCTGGATCTTGCCGCAGAGGCGCGCAGGGAGGCGTCCGTGAACCCCGTCGCGCGCCGAGCCCGCGGCGGCACGGGCGCCGCTGAAGCGAATGCCGAACGAGATGAACCGGGCGAGGCGGACCGTCGGTGATGCGCGGGGCGGCGAGAGGCCCCGCCCGCCAGGCGCGGGCGAGCCTCCGCCGCGCCTACATCGGGCGCACGCGGGTTCCCTTGCGCGCGTCAGAGCACAGGTCCACGCAGGTTTGAGCGCCGCCACGCACCAGCCGCAACAGCCGAGCACTGGATCAAATCGGCTTGGCAATGCTGGACGGACCATGTAAGGGTCCGGCATATCATCATGAGTACACTTGACGTGAGCGCGACGGCCATGGTCGAGCTGACAGTGTAGGCACGATGACCCGGGGGGCGCGTGGATATCGAGGGAACGCAGGCTGAGCTGGAGCGGCTCCGCCGTGAGATCAAGGCGCTGGAGCAGCGCGCCCAGGCCGCGGAGGCGCAGGCGGCCCTGTACCAGGGCGTCTTCGAGCATCTGCCCGTCCCGTCGGCTCTCTACCGCGCCGACGGCGTCCTGGCGGACATCAACCGCCGGAACCGCGAGATGCTGGCCGTGCCGTCGAAGGAAGCCATGGTCGGCAAGCACAACATGTACGAGGATCCGGTGGCCGTGGCGGGCGGATACACCGCCCATTTCGATCGGGTGCTCCAGAGCGGCGAATGCGTGATCATGGCGCCGACCCCGTACGACACGGCCGACGCCGGCCTGGAGCGCGCCGAGGACCGCACCGTCTGGACCGAGACCAGGATGTCGCGGGCCGACGTGGGCGGCGCGCGCTACGTGATCGGGATCAACCTCGACGTGACGGACAGGATGCGCGCCGAGAAGGCGTACCAGGACGGCGCGGCATTTGTCACCGCAATCGTCGAGCACGCGCCCAGCGCCGTCTACGTCAAGGGTCTGGACGGCCGCTACGCGCTCGTCAACAGGCACTTCGAGCGGCTCATGGGCCTCTCCCGCGAGGCGGTGCTCGGGCGCGCCGCGCGCGACGTCGTGCCCTCGGAGCTCGCCGAGCGTCTCGAGCAGTCGGAGCGGCAGGTCATCGCGACGGAGGCGCCGCTCGTCGTGGAGGAGCAGCTCCTGATCGAGGGCCGCACCCATTACTTCGTGACCACGAGGTTCCCGCTGCTCGATTCACGAGGGAGGCTGTATGCGGTGTGCGGCATCTCCGTGGAGGTCACCGAGAGCCGAGCGGCCGAGGCCGAGGCTCAGCGGCTCCAGGACGAGATCATCCGCCTGCAGGAGGCCAGGCTGCGCGCCCTCTCCACGCCGCTGCTGCCGATCGCGCGCGGCGTGGTGGTGATGCCGCTCGTCGGCAACATCGACGCGCCCCGGGCGCAGCAGGTGCTCGAGACCCTGCTGGAAGGCATCGTCGCCCATCAGGCCTCCATGGTGATCCTCGACGTTACAGGCGTGCCGACCATCGACACCCAGGTCGCCAGCGCGCTGGTGCGGACGGCGCGGGCGGTGAACCTGCTCGGCGCGCAGGTGCTCGTGACGGGGATCCAGCCCGCGATCGCGCGGGCGCTCGTGGAGCTCGGGGCGGATCTGGGCGGGATCCTGGTGCGGTCCACGCTCGATTCGGGCATCGCGTACGCCCTCGCGCCCGGCTCCGGGCGCGTGAGCGGGCAAGCCCGCGAGCTGTCGAGCGGAGGCGACCCCTTCGATCGACGACTCGAGCGCCGATCGCGCTGATCGAGCGAGAGATGAACCGCCGAGGCGGATGCGCCGGTCGCATCCACCGCGGCAGTTACCCTCCGCAGCCGGCGCGGCGCGCGCATCCCGAAGGGCGATGGGGGCATGCGACCCCGCGAGGCCCGCTGCCCGCCTACTTGGCGAAGGCCGACCCATTCCAGACGTACCGCGCCGGCTGCGCTCCCCCCCACGGCAGGAGCAGCGGCTCGAAGCCGCCGACAGGGCCCTTGTCCTGGTTGAACGGATACGTCTGCTCCGTCCACTCGACGGCCCGCCCGGGGGCGAGCTCGATCCCCACCTTGTCGCCCGCGCGCACGAACTTGAGCTCGCCGACGATCTTCTTGTCGCCGATGCTGCGCCCGACCTCGGCCGCGAACACCCGCTGGATGCTGTCGCCATCGAGCCGGAAGACGAGCACCACGTCGCGGTCCACCGTCGCGCCGCCCGCCTCCTTGGGCGCCGCCGCGCGGACGGTGCCGTGGACGATGATCTCCGCCTTGCCGTCGCCGGTGAGATCGAGCGCGCGCACCGAGCGGATGTCGGCCGGAGAGGCGAACTGCGCCAGCGTCATGAACGCGTACCCCGTGCCGCCCCGGAAGCCCTTGCCGAACACCACGAGGTCGCGGTCGTGCAGGAGCACCCGCTCGGGCTCGCGACCCCCGGCCACGTCGGCGCCGAGATCGAACCGCGGCTTGCTCGACGAGGCGCCGCGGTCGCGCCGGTAAAGCGCGTACACCTTGTCGAGCATCTCGGCCGGCGACAGCCCGGCCGGCTTCGCCGCGCCCCGCGGCTCCTCGGCCCTCGCCGCCGCCGGGCGCGCGCCCGCGGCCGGCGCCTGCCGCTCCTCGCTCGCCTTCGTGAACACCCCCCCATTCAGCTTGTAGAGCTGCGACTTGATCGACCCCCACGGCAAGAGCAGCGGGTCGTACGTCTGCTCCACCGCCTCCGCGTAGTTGCTCGCGTCGTACCGGGTCGCCTTGCCCGGCTCGATGCGGATCGCCATCTTCCCCCCGTCGGGAACGAGCTCGACGTCGTTGACGACCGAGCCCTTCTCCGTCGAGATCGCGATCTCGTGCTGGAAGATCGGCCTCGGCGTGTCGCCGGCGCCGAACTGCAGCACGTGAATCACCTCGCGGTACTTGGCGCCGCTGCCGGTGCGCTTCCTCAGGATGAGCTCGGCCTGGCCGTCGCCCGTCAGGTCGCGCGCCGTGAGCGACGGGACCATCCCCTCGCTGGCGTCGACCCCGAGGTCCTCGAAGTAGTACTGCGCGCCCTTCCGGAACCCGGGGCCGAGGACGACCAGGTACCGCTCGTACACGGTCACCCGCTCCCGCATCGCGTCGCCGGCGACGTCGGCGACGAGGTCGTACTTCGGGGCGCTGCGGATGCCCTTGCTCCTCAGCAGGCCGTCGATGACCGCGAGCTCGGGCTCGGTCGCGAGCGGCGACAGCGACGCGTACGCCTCCGAGGCGGCGCTGCCGACGATCGCGTCGACCCCGCCGGCGCCGTCGGCGTCGTGGACGAAGAGCCCCGCCCGCAGCCCGACCCTGGTCGTCGCCGCCTCGGGGAACGCCGACCAGGGGACGCTCGCCTCGAGCGTGTACCCGCCGGCCCGCGGCGCCTCGATGACCTTCGCCCCCGCCGCCTCCTTGCCGCCCGGCAGCTTCACGATGCCCCGGGTCTTGCCCGGCTGGCCCGGGTAGAGCGAGACCTCCTGGACCTTCCCGCCCGGGAAGCCGAGGACGAGCTTCACGTGGTCCGCGCCGCCGCGCAGCGCGTCATCGGTCACGTCGGCGGCCACGTAGACCCGCGCGTCGTCGTAGGCGATGGCCACCTGCGCGGCGAGGTCGGCCTTGCTCGGCTTGCCCTTCACCTTGACGCCGAGGGTCGTGAGCGCCACCGGCCACTCCTTCGGGACCCCGTCCAGCTTGAGCCACTTCGACTCGACCAGCGGCGCCGCGATCGGCGCGCCGGTGGCGAGGGCGGGGGAGGGCGCCGCGGCCGCGAGGGCGGCGAGGGCGGCCGGCGCGAGCGCGGCGAGGCGGGAACCGAGGGCAGGCGCCCCCGGCACACGGAGGAAAGGTGTTCTACGTCTCATAAGCTCGGGTTTGGACGCCTCTCCGCGCCCGCTTGTTCTTACCACGAGCACTTTGTTTCCGGATCGCTCCGCGCGCGGGCCCGCGGCCGCTGCAGCCAGGCGAGCCAGCTCCGCCGGCGCGCGAAAGCAGCGCCCCGCCGCGGCCGAGGGCGGCGGCGGGGGAGGGGGCCGGCGGCGCCGGCCCAGGTCGGCGGATCAGCGGGGGCCGGCGGAGGCGGCGAGGCGGGCGGGGCCGGCGTCGACGGGCCGGATCCGGCGGTACACGAGCTTCGCGATCTCGACCGCCGGCACGATGAGCGCCGAGAGCAGGAGCAGGAGCATCCACTCGTTCGGCGACATCTCGTAGGTGCGGAAGACCGGGCGCAGCGCGGGCACGAGCAGCGCGATCAGGTGGATCGCCGCGCTGGCCGCCACCGCCACGAGGAGCGGGAGGCTGACGAGCGGCTTCGACGCGAAGATCGAGATCACCGGGCTCCGGCAGCTCCAGGCGTGGAAGAGCGGCGACAGCGCGAGCAGCGAGAAGGCGACGGCGCGCGTGCGGAGCAGCGCCTCCTCGGTCTGCTCCGACGTGGCGTAGAGCGCCACGGCCGCGAGCCCCATGAACGCGCCGACGTACAGGATCCCGAGGTAGTCGCGCTTGACGAGCAGGCCCTCGTCGCGCGGCCGCGGCGCCTCGGACATGAGCTGCGGATCCGGCGGATCGATGCCGAGCGCGAGCGCCGGCAGGCCGTTCGTCACGAGGTTGATCCAGAGGATCATGAGCGGCGTCAGCGGGGGCCACTTGCCGAAGAACGAGACCACGAACACGGCCACGAGCAGGCCCATGTTCGACGAGAGGAGGAAGAAGATGAACTTCTGGATGTTGCGGTAGATGGCGCGCCCCTCGCGCACCGCCTCGACGATGGTCGCGAAGTTGTCGTCCGCGAGCACGAGGTCCGCCGCCTGCCGCGCCACGTCCGTGCCGCCGCGCCCCATCGCCACGCCGATGTGCGCCTCGCGGAGCGCGGGCGCGTCGTTCACGCCGTCGCCCGTCATCGCCACGATGTGGCCGTGCGCCTTGAACGCCCGCACGAGCCGGAGCTTCTGCTCCGCCGTCGTCCGGGCGAAGACGCGCAGGTGCATGATCCGCCGCGCGAGCTCCTCGTCGCTCATCGCCGCGAGCTCCGCGCCGCTGAGCGCCTCGTCGCCCTCGTCCCAGAGCCCGATCTCCTTGGCGATCGCCGTCGCGGTGAGCCGGTGGTCGCCCGTGATCATGACGGCGCGGATGCCGGCGCGGCGGCACTCGGCCACCGCCTCCTTCACCCCCTGCCGCGGCGGGTCCATCATCCCGACCAGGCCGAGGAACGTGAGCTCGCGCTCGATGTCGTCCTCGTCGTGGCTGACCCGCACGCGGCGGCAGATCGCGAGCACGCGCAGCGCGCCCTCGCTCATGCGATCGGCCTCGGCGATGATCGCGCGCCGGTCGTCGTCGGTCAGCGCCCGCACGCTCTTGTCGTCCGCGAACTTCACGCAGAGCGGCAGGAGCACGTCGACGCTCCCCTTCACGTGCGCGATCTCCCGGCCGCGCTCGTCCCGCGTGATCACCGTCATCCGCTTGCGGTCGCTGTCGAAGGGCAGCTCGTGCACGAACGCGTGCGACGGCGCCACCGACTCGCGCGACTGGCCGCCCTTCGCGGCCAGCGTGAGCAGCGCCCCCTCGGTCGGGTCGCCGACGATGTTCCAGCGGCACGTCGCCTGGTCCTCGTTCAGCGAGGCGTTGTTGCAGAGCGCGACCGTCGCGAGCAGGTAGCTGAGGGGCGCCGACAGATCGACGACCTCCGCGCCGGCCTCGTCGCGCAGCGCGCCGGCCGGGTTGTACCCCTCGCCGGTCACGGTGTAGCGGTGGCCGCCCGCGTACACGTTGCGCACGGTCATCTCGTTCTGGGTGAGCGTGCCCGTCTTGTCCGACGCGATGATCGTCGCGGCGCCGAGCGTCTCGACCGCGGGCAGCTTGCGCACGATCGCGCCGCGCTTCGCCATGCGCTGCATCCCGAGCGCGAGCGTGATCGTCGTGATCGCGGGCAGCCCCTCGGGGATGGCGGCCACGGCGAGGCTCACGCCCTCGAGCAGGAGCTCGTGCCACGGGCGCCCGCCCCGGATGAACCCCCAGCCGAGGAGCACCGCGGAGAGCGCCAGGCACACCCGCAGGATCACCGCGCCGAAGCGGTCGAGGCGCTCCTCGAGGGGCGTCTTCTGCTCGCCGACCGAGCGGATCATCTCGCCGATGCGGCCGAGCTCGGTGTTCACGCCGGTCGCGGTCACGACCGCGCGCCCCTTGCCGCGCACGACGCTCGTGCCGGTGAAGACCATCGTCACGCGGTCGCCGAGCGGCGCGTCGCGCGCGACCGGGGCGAGGGCGTCCTTCACCGCGGCCGCGCTCTCGCCCGTCAGCGCCGCCTCCTCGGTCGCGAGGCTGATCGTCTGCACGAGCCGCGCGTCGGCCGGGACGGCGTCGCCCGCCTCGAGCTCGAGGATGTCGCCGGGCGCGACGTCCTCGGCCGCGATGACCACGGTCTTGCCGCCGCGGCGCACGCGCGCGTTCGGCGCGCTGAGCTTCTGGAGCGCCTCGAGGGCCGCCTCCGCGCGCCGCTCCTGGTAGTAGCCGAGGAACGCGTTCAGGATGACGATGAGCAGGATGGCGATCGCGTCGCCGAACCTGTGGAGGAAGCTCTCGTGCTTGTCGGCGGTGAAGCCGACGACCACGGCGATCGTCGCCGCGGCGAGCAGCGTGAGGACGAGCGGGTTCGCGAACTGCTCGAGGATCCGGACGAGGTCGCTCTTCTTCTTCGTCTCGGGCAGGCGGTTCTTCCCGTGCTCCGCGAGGCGCTTCTGCGCTTCGGCCTCGGAGAGGCCGCCGGACGAGCTGACGCCGACGCGCTCGAGGAAGGCGCCGACCTCTTCGGCGTGTACGGGGATGGGGGCGGCGGGGGCGGCGTTCGGTTCGGTCCGGCGGAGCGCCGTAACGGCTTGGCTCATGGGCGGGCGTGCTCTAGCGCTTCATCCGAGCTTGTTCACGTTGCTCTTCGGCCTCGAGCTCCGCGATGGCCGCCGCGAGCTCGTCCTGCTCGGCCTGGGGCATGCCGGCCGGCGCGCCGCCCGCGCCGGCCACGCGCACCTGCGGCGGCGCGGCGGCGGGTGGCGGCTCGGGCGGGAGCACGCCCATCTTCCGCTTGAGCGCGAGCAGCTCGTCGTCCGCGCCCGCCGTCGCCTCGAGCTGCCCGAACCGGTGCGCCAGCGTGTCGCCCGTGTACTGCTCGGCGATCTCCCCGGCGGCCTCCGCCTCGGCCTCGATCTGGTCGATCTTGTTCGACATCCGGTCGAACGTCTCGAAGGCGGAGGCGTTGTTGAGACCGCTCATGGTCTCCTGGATCGCCTTCTGCGCCTCGGCCCGCTTCTTCCGGGCGATGAGCACGTTCTTCTTGCGCTTCGCCTCCTCGATCTTGTTGTTGAGGAGGCGCAGGGCCGTCTTCAGCTGGTCGACCGCCTGCTTCTGCTTCTGCCACTGGTCCTTGTAGGTCGTGGCGAGCTGGTCGTGCTCCTTCTTGCGGTTCAGCGCCTCCTTGGCCAGCGCGTCGTCGCCCGCCTTGATGGCGAGCATCGCCCGGCGCTCCCACTCCGCGGCGTTGGCCGCCTCCTGCTCGGCCTGCTTCGCCAGCCGCTTCTCGTCGGCGATCGAGACGGCGACCTGCTTCTTCGCCTCGATCAGCTGGTTTGCCATGTCGATGACGACCTGGTTCAGCATCTTCTCGGGGTCCTCCGAGCGGCTGATGAGGTCGTTCAGGTTCGACTTGATGAGGGTCGCAAGGCGCGCGAAAATTCCCATAGATCAGCTCCAACTCTCGGGTAGCGCAGGGTCGAAAGGCGCGGCAGGTCAGCTCAGCGCGAGATCGTGCAGCACGGGGACGTGGCGGGCGAGCGCTAGATCGATGTCGCTCAGGATCGCCTCGAGCTCGTTCATGTCGAGGTTCTCGAGCTCCAGCGCCGCCGACAGGACGATGGTGCCGGCCTCGATCCCGTACGAAGCATGCATCAGGTCGGTCGCGTTGTACTCGAGCAGGCGGCGGAAGAGCTTGGTCTGGTGGGCGTCGTCCGCGGGCACGGAGCCGATCGAGACGCGCACCGCCACGATGGGCGGATCGATGCGGATCGCGATCGGCGGCGCGCCAGCGCCCCCCGAGATGAGGTAGGTACCGGCGTCGTTCTCGAACCGGCGATCGAGCTGCAGGAGGTAGGTTTCAACGTCCTCGGCTGTACGCGGCATGGCGCGGCGAGCCTACAGAATCATGGCGCATCGGGCTAGTGCCGCCGCCCCTCGAGTTCTCCCGGGATTCCGCGCTGCGGCGCGGGCTCGGGCCGCGCCCGCCGAAGGCGCGCCGCGCGGCCGTGATCTTCCGAACCGCCGTGCGCGGCGCCGGCTCCCCTGGGCGCGCCGGCTGGCGCGGCGCCTCGTCCGTTTCATGCTTCCTCCGCGCGCCGCCACGCCAGCGCGCCGCGCGCCGCCGCGGCGCCGCGCCATCGCCGCGAGCCGCCGCGCCGCGCGTCGCCACTGCCGCTCCGCTCCTCGCGCCCCCGTGCCGCCGCGGCGCCGCGAGCCGCGCCGCCGCGAGCCGCCGTGGCGCGAGCCGCGCCCCCGCTTCGCGCCGCCGCTTCGCGCGCCGGACGTGATCGGTTCCGCTCGCTCCGGGAATCACCGGGTTTACCTGGACGCTCGCTTTTTTCTCACCTGTTTGGGATTGGCGGTGGTACGGTCCCGATCCAGGTTACGTGGCGATCCACCCGGGCGACGTTGTTGCTGGCTACCGAGTCACCCGCTTGCTTGGGCGGGGGGGCATGGGCGAAGTCTGGGCGGCGACACGGGAATCGGACATGCAGCAGGTGGCCATCAAGGTCCTGCTCGCGCGCGCCGCGATGAAGCCCGACCTCGTGCGGCGCTTCGACCGCGAGGCCAAGATCGCCTCGGCGATCAAGAGCCCGTACGTCTGCCAGCTGCTCGAGGTCGGCGAGACCGACGACGGCGCGCACCTGCTCGTGTTCGAGCAGCTCGACGGCGAGTCGCTCGCCGACCGGCTGAAGCGCGAGCAGTACCTGCCCTTCAGCGAGGTCGGCCCGATCATCGACGACGTGCTCCAGGGGCTCGTGGCGGCGCACGCCGCCGGCGTCATCCACCGCGACCTCAAGCCCGGCAACATCTACCTCGAGCACCTCGGCCTGCCCGATCGGCGCGAGCGCGCGAAGATCCTCGACTTCGGCATCTCCAAGATCACCCGGCGCGAGAAGGAGGAGCCGACGCTGACCGCCTTCGACGCGACGCTGGGCTCGTTCGCGTACATGGCGCCGGAGCAGGTGCGCGGCGCGGCGCGGGCCGACGAGCGGGCTGACATCTACGCGGTCGGCGCGGTGGCCTTCCGGGCCCTGTCCGGGCGGCTGCCCTTCGAGGGCGCGACGGCCGCGGTGCTCGTCGCGATGAAGCTCGACCGCCCGGCGCCGTCGCTCGCCGAGGCGACCGGCGAGAAGTGGCCGGTGGGCATCGAGCGCTTCCTCGAGCGGGCGCTCGATCGCCGGCGCGAGGGTCGCTTCAGCACCGCGGCCGAGGCGCTCGCGAGCTGGCGCGCCATCCAGCCGGCGAACATCACGCGCGCGGTGCGCCGCTCGCAGCGGAGCCGGTACCCCTCGGAGCTGCCCGACGCGTTCCTGGAGGACAACCCCACGGTCGTCGACGGCCCCCCGACGATGACCGAGAACGGCGGCTTCGTCGATGTCGGCCCGAGCTCGATGCCGCCGCCGCCGCCGAGCAGGACCGGGGGCTCGATGCCGCCGCCGCCGAGCAGGACGGGCGGCTCGATGCCGCCGCCGCCGCCGAGCAGGACGGGGGGCTCGGTGACGCCGGCGCCGCCGAGCAGGTCCGGCGCGGTGCCGCCGGCGCCGCCGAGCAGGTCCGGCGCGATGCCGCCGGCGCCGCCGAGCAGGTCCGGCGCGGTGCCGCCGGCGCCGCCGAGCAGGTCCGGCGCGATGCCGCCGGCGCCGCCGAGCAGGTCCGGCGCGGTGCCGCCGGCGCCGCCGAGCAGGTCCGGCGCGGTGCCGCCGGCGCCGCCGAGCAGGTCCGGCGCGATGCCGCCGGCGCCGCCGAGCAGGTCCGGCGCGGTGCCGCCGGCGCCGCCGAGCAGGTCCGGCGCGGTGCCGCCGGCGCCGCCGAGCAGGACGGGAGCCGCAGAGATTCCTCGGCCGGAGGGCCCACCTTCGCGCCGCAAGACAGAGAGGCACTGAGTTGCTCGACGCCACGGTAGGCACGAAGAACAGGGTCGAGGTGCGCGGCGGGCGCATCCGCCCGACGAAGTCGTCGGCCGCTCGCGGCGGCGGCTGGCTGGAGATCGGCACCGATCCCGTCATCGTGGGCCGCAACGCGGCCTGCCAGCTGGTCCTCGACGACGCCAAGGTGAGCGCGGTGCACGCCGAGTTCGTCGCCACCGAGCAGGGCGTCCGCGTGCGCGACCTCGACAGCAGGAACGGGACGTTCGTCGGCGGCGTGCGGGTCGGCGACATCTACCTGCTCACGAGCACGAAGCTCCGGCTCGGCGAGACCGAGATCCAGTTCGAGCCGCTGCGCCCCGAGCGCATCACGGTCTCGGCGATCCCGTCGTTCGGCCCGCTCGTGGCGAGCAGCCCCGGGATGCGCGCCATCTTCGAGCGCCTCTCCAAGATGGCGCCGACCGATCTCACGGTGCTCATCACGGGCGAGACCGGGACGGGCAAGGAGCTCGTCGCCCAGGCGCTGCACCAGGCGAGCGCCCGCTCGAAGAAGCCGTTCGTGGTCGTCGACTGCGGCTCGATCCCGCCGACCCTCGCCGAGGCGACGCTCTTCGGCCACGAGCGCGGCGCGTTCACCGGGGCGGTCGACAAGCGCCTCTCGCCGTTCATCGAGGCGGACGGCGGCACGATCTTCCTCGACGAGCTCGGCGAGCTGCCGCTCGAGGTGCAGCCGAAGCTCCTCCGCGCGCTCGCCGAGCGCCGCATCAAGAGCGTCGGCGGGTCGAGCTACCGCGAGGTCGACGTGCGGGTGCTCGCGGCGACGCGCCGCGACCTCGTGCGCGCGGTCAACGGCGGCAATTTCCGGAGCGACCTCTACTTCCGCGTCGCGCAGATCAAGATCGAGCTGCCGGCGCTACGGCAGCGCGTCGAGGACATCCCGGTGCTCGTCCGCCGGATGCTGAAGGATCTCGGCGACGAGAGCGCCTACGAGCGCGTCTCGAACAGCACGCTCGAGCGGCTGATGCGGCACGATTGGCCGGGCAACGTCCGCGAGCTCAGGAACGCGGTCGCCGTAGCGTTCGCGCTCGCGGGCGAGGGCGAGGAGATCGACATCGCGGCGCACCTCGGCGCGCTCACCGAGACGCCGGTGCACGGCAACTCGTCGCCCTCGATCCACCCGGCCGGCGGCGGCGGCGCGTTCAACGGCTCGTTCGCCTCGCTGAAGGGCCGCCAGTTCCAGGAGGCGAAGCGCGACGTGCTCGCGCGGTTCGAGCGCGACTATTTCGCCGCCCTGTCCGAGGAAGCGAAGGGCAACGTGAGCGAGATGGCGCGGCGCGCGGGCATGGAGCGGGCGCACGTGCGGGCTTACCTTCGCCGCCACGGCATCGGCGCGAAGCAGGAACAGGAGTGAGCGGCGGAGCGCGGCGCGCTGTCGGCTGGCGCACCGGGTGAGCTCGGCGCGGCGTGAAGGTGCGTTGCGCGGCGCGCTACGATGATCGCTGTGTGCGTCGTACGAGGCGCGGGAGGCCCACTTAGTTAGGCTGACGAACTTGTTCGTGGCCATGAGGCTCCGGCCGCGGGGAGCTGCCGCCGATGGCTGGCTGCGTGCACGGGCACGAAGCGCGGGGACGAGTTAGTTAGGCTGACGAACTTGTTCGTGCTCATGAGGCTCCGGCCGCGGGAAGGCCCCGCGGATGCTGGTCGTCGCACGAAGCGCCGGGGAGCCACTTAGTTAGACTGACGAACTTGTTCATGGCCATGAGGCTCCGGCCGCGGCGGCGCCCTGCGTCACACCGCCGCGGCCCTGTCGTCCCTGCCGGACGGCGCGCTCTCGTCGGTCTCGAACAGCCCCTCCAGCTCCTGCGCGGCCTGCCTCGCGGCCTCGATGAGCTTGGCCTCGTCGTTGTGGACCGCGTGCCCGCGGAGCAGCACCCGCTCGTCGTGGGCCCTGAACCGCTCGACGATCGCGCGGGCGTCCGGCGCGCGCGTCCCGAGGCCCTCCAGCACGCGCGCCGCCACCTCGAGCGACGACCGGAGCGTCTCCCGCTCGAGCACCTCCACCCCGATGTCCATGAGCTGGTACGCGTGCTGGCGGTTGCGGGCGCGCGCGTAGATCTTGAGCTCCGGGAAGTGCCGCTTCACGATCTCTGCCGTCTTCACCGAGGACGCGACGTCGTCGATCGCCAGCACGAAGATCTTCGCCTTGTCGGCGCGCGCCGCGCGGAGCAGGTCGAGCCGGGAGGCGTCGCCGTAATAGATCTTGTTGCCGTACTTGCGGACGAAGTCGACCTGCGTGGCGCTCGCGTCGAGCGCGGTGAAGGGGATCTTCCTCGTGCGGAGGACGCGGGAGACGATCTGGCCGAAGCGGCCGTATCCGGCGATGATGACCTTGGGGTCGCTGTCCTCGATCGCGTCGAACTCCCGCGCCGGGCCGGCCCGCCGCCATCGCTGGAGGAGCAGGTCGCCGAGCGCGATGACGAGCGGCGTGAGCGCCATGGACAGGGTGACCACGACGACCAGGAGGTCGGCGAGGAGCCTGTCCATGACGCCCTGCCCCGCGGCCAGCCCGAAGAGGACGAAGGCGAACTCGCCCCCCTGCGGGAGCGCGAGCGCGAGGTCGCGCGCGGAGCCCGCGGCGTGCCCGCTCGCCCTGCCGAGGACGAACAGGACGGCGGCCTTGAGCCCCATCATGCCGAGGACGAGCCCGAGGACGAGCAGCGGCCGCTCGATGAGCAGACCGATGTTCGCCGACATGCCGACGGCGATGAAGAAGAGGCCCATGAGCAGCCCCTTGAACGGCTCGATGTCGGCCTCGAGCTCGTGGCGGTACTCCGAGTCGGCGAGCAGCACGCCCGCCATGAAGGCGCCGAGCGACATGGACAGGCCCACCTGCTCCATGAGGAGCGCCGTGCCGAGCACGACGAGCAGGGCCGCGGCGGTGAAGATCTCGTGGGCGTGGGCGGCGGCGATCGCCCGGAAGACGGGGCGCAGGAGGTAACGGCCGCCGGCGACCACGGCGAGCACCACGGCCACCGCCTTGAGCGACGAGGCGAGGGCGCCCCCTTCGGCCGGGGACCCGCCCCCCGGGCCGAGCAGGGGGAGCAGCGCGAGCAGCGGGATGACGGCGAGGTCCTGGAACAGCAGGATGGCGAACGCGGAGCGGCCGTGCTGCGCCTGCATCTGGCCCTTCTCGGCCAGGATCTGCAGCACGAACGCCGTGGACGAGAGCGAGAGCCCGAGGCCGGCGATGGCCGCCGTGTCGGCGCGATGACCGAGCGCGATGCCGATGAGCGCGATGAGCGCGCCGGTGACGGCGACCTGCGCGCCGCCGAGCCCGAACACGGCGCGCCGCAGCACCCAGAGCCGGGACGGCTGGAGCTCGAGGCCGATGAGGAAGAGGAGCAGCACCACGCCGAGCTCCGAGAAGTGGAGGATGTTCTCGACGTCCGTGACGATCCGCAGGCCCCAGGGGCCGATGAGCGCGCCCGCGACGAGGTAGCCGAGCACGGCGCCGAGGCCGAGCCTCTTGAACATCGGCACGGCGACCACGGCGGCGCCGAGAAAGACGGCGGCGTGAGAGAGCAGGCTCATGCGTCGTTGGGTCTCCTTGGGCTCCGCGTCCGGAGCGCGCGGGAGGGTGCGCCGGACGTGGCGGCGCGCCCAGCGCAAAGCAGGGAGGCCCTCGCCGCGGCCCCGTGATAAGCACGATCTGCCATGCAGATCGAGCTCATCGCCACGGCAAGCGAAGATTCCGCGTACCTGCCCCGGGTGGGGCTCGGCACCCTCGCGGCGCTCACGCCCCCCGAGGACGAGGTCATCTACACCGACGACGTCGTGCAGCCCTTCGACCTCCAGCGCGACGTCAAGGACGTCGATCTCGTCGGCATCAGCGTCGACAGCAAGACCGCGCGCCGGAGCTACGATATCGCCGCCGCTTACCGCAGGCGCGGCGTCAAGGTGGTGCTCGGGGGCATCCACCCCACGGCCTGCCCCGACGAGGCGATGCAGCACGCGGACGCCATCGTGGTCGGCGAGGCGGAGGACGCGTGGCCCGTCCTGCTCGCGGACGCGAAGCGCGGCGAGCTCAAACCGATCTACCGCCCGGAGCTGCCGAACCTGGCCGGCAAGCCCCCGCCGCGGCGCGATCTGTTCACCTCCAAGAAGTACATCCCGTTCCAGGTCGTGCAGACGATGCGCGGCTGCCCTTACCCGTGCGAGTTCTGCAGCGTGTCGACGGCGAACGGCACCACGATGCGGTTCCGTCCGACCGACGAGGTGCTGAGCGAGCTCAGGTCGCTCGGCAAGCTCATCATGTTCGCGGACGACAACGTGATGATCCACCGGGCCTACTCGAAGGAGCTGTTCACCCGGATGGTGCCGCTGAAGAAGCACTGGATAGGCCAGTGCTCGCTCGCCGCGGTCAAGCGCCTCGAGAACGTGAAGCTCATGGCCGAGAGCGGGTGCAAGGCGCTCTTCATCGGCTTCGAGAGCATCGACGAGGAGACGGTCAAGTTCACCGGCAAGCGGCAGAACCGGCCCTCGCAGTACAAGGAGACGATGGCGATGCTCCACGACCACGGCATCTCGGTCTGGGGGAGCTTCGTCTTCGGGTTCGACACGGACGATCCCGAGGTGTTCGATCGCACCGTGGAGTTCGGCATCGACATGAAGCTGACGATGGCGCTGTATGCCATCCTCACCCCGTACCCGGCGACGCAGCTGTACCGCCGCCTGAAGGCGGAGGGGCGCCTCACCGACGAGCGCTGGTGGCTGCGCCGCGACCACGACGCCGGCTCACCGTATTTCGTGCCGAAGCAGATGTCCCGGGAGCGGCTCCGGGAGGGCTGGGTGTCGGCGTGGACGAAATTCTACTCGCCGTCCTCGATATGGCGCAGGTTCACCCTGACGCGACAGTCGAGCTGGATTCAGCTGGCTGGCTTCTTTCCGCTGAATTTCATGCAGCACACGCTGGCGCACCGGAAGATCGCGGGCGGCGAGCAGCGCTTCCGGTCCGGCGTGCACATCGAAGAGGCGGCCGCTCCGCCCGCGGCGCAGCCGCAGCCGCCGCAGCCGGCGAAGGCCAGGGGCGGCCGGCAGCTGCCGATCGTCGGATAGCTTCCTCCGGCGGCCGGCGCGCGTCCGTCCCGCATTCTCCGCCTGCAAGCGGCCATGCAAGGCCACGGAGCTCTCCAGGGTCGCGGTGACGCGGTGTTCCGGCGCGGCGCTCCTCGGCGTGACAGGACGCCGCGCGTCGTCGGGAGCGGCTGCAGTCGTGGCCGAGCGCCGGCGGCTCGCGATCGCCGCAGCTCGCCTGACATGTGAGCCTGTCGACGGCGTCCGGATCAGCGGCGGCGCACCATCCGCGGGCCGTGTTTTCCTGCTGCGCTACAGTAAAGTTGTCGCTTGCTGATTTTGCTACACTCGCGTGAGCTCTGGAATGCCGGGGTGGCGGGCGGGGGTGGATCCGCTTGGTCACCGCAGTGCCCTCGAATGGAGGTCTCATGGGTCGACTTCGTTTCTCGTCCTCGCTCCTCATCCTCGTGGGCGCTGCGGTGTCGAGCGCCGGCATCGCGGCTGGCTGCAGCGCGACGGGCAAGCCCAGCGCGTTCAACCCGAGCGGAGGCGGCGACACCGGGGTGGGCGCGGCCGGCGGCCTGGGCGGGGCCGGCGGCGAGGCGGGAGAGGGGAGCGGGGTCGGCGGCCTCGACGGGCTGGGCGGGCTGCTCAACACCGATGGAGGGCACGAGAGCTCCCCCGACGTGACGGTGAACCCCTGCGGGAGCGCGTGCGGCGACCAGGAGCTGTGCACCGGCGCGAACCTCGGCCTGGACGACGATTGCGACGGCGAGATCGACGAGGAGTGCCCCTGCGTCCCCGGCCAGGCGCACTCCTGCTTCCGCGGGGATCCGTCGTTCCGGAACGCCGAGGGCTGCTACCCCGGCTCCCAGCTCTGCGACGAGACCGGCACGTGGGGCCCGTGCCTCGGCGGCGTGCACGCCGACGAGGGCTGCTATTCGAACAGCTCCATCGCCTGCCACCCGATCCAGTCGCCGCCGTTCGCCGCCGTCGATCTCAAGCCCGGCACGGGCATCTTCAGCGCGGATGCGGTCCCGGGCTCCGAGGTGTGGACGGTGGAGTGCCCCGAGGGCGTCGACCCGTGCCCCGGCGTGGGCGGATCGAACCCGGCGGACGATTTCAAGCCGCTGCAATCGGGCGAGTATACGGTCACGTACACGAAGCGCGTCGCGAGCGGCGAGACCCAGAGCTGCCACTACCCGCTCTTCGTCGGCGCGGGCGGCCTGCGCGTCGAGCTCCAGTGGGAGCACGACTTCGGCAACGTCGATCTCGACCTGCACCTCCACAAGCCGAACAACACGCAGCCCTGGTCGACGTCGGGCTCGCCCGCGGACTGCGGCTGGAACAACTGCACCATCGAGAACTTCGTGGGCTCCTCGGAGATCCGCTGGTTCAGCAACACCGCGACGCCGCCGGCTCCGGTGAACTGGTACCTCGACCCGGTGGAGAGCAACAACACCTGCTACTACGCGCCTCGGGGCGTCGGGGACGAGTGGCGCGACAACGACCGCGGCTGCCACAACCCGCGGCTCGACCTCGACAACCGGGAGTGCGATCCCACGGTGAACGACCCCGACGACCCGGATTTCTGCGCGCCCGAGAACATCAACATCGACTTCCCGCCGAAGGGCCAGTGGACTCGGATCGGCGTGCATTACTACGGTGGCCGGGTGACCAAGGATGTCCACCCGCGGATCAAGATCTTCTGCAACAGCACCCTCGGCGCCGATCTCGGGCCCACGGGGTTCTTCAGCCCCGAGCAGCCCGTCACCTTCACGCCCGCGGACTCGGGCACCAGGTTCTGGCTCGTGGCCGACGTGCTCTTCCCCGAGCCCGACGAGTGCGGCCAGGCGAACTGCATCGTCCAGCCGATCTACCGGAATGAGGACACGAAGACGCCGCTCCTCACCACCGAGGCCTACGTCGAGTCGAACTTCGGTCCAGCCTACCCGTCGCTCCCATGACCGGCGGGCGCGCCGCGCGCCCTCCCGAGCGGCCCGATCCCGGCGAGGGCGAGGGGCTCTGCGCAGGCCTCCGAGCGAGCTCGGCCGGTCGAGTCGCCGCGGCTCGCCGAACAGCGCCTGCCTCCCTGGCCCGCACGCCGGCGCCCCGAGGCGCACTGCCGCGCTCGCCGGGCCGATGAGATCCTGTAGTGATTCACCTGATAGTGTTTTGCCTGACTCGAAGGCTCGGGAAAACGCCTCTCGCTGGCTCTCGTCGGTTCGTTGTCGCCGACGCCGGACCGAGGCCGTGCTAGGGAGCGCTGCGCGTCGCCTGTCGAGCCCGTAACCTGGTTTTATCTCTCACCGATGAAGGCCGAGGCATCGTGGGCCGCCATCCCTGCGCGCGCGATCGCGCGCGCCCTCGGGCTGCAGCGTCTCCGCTTTGCTAAGGTACGGTGCTCTTCGCTGTGGCGCTGAGCGGCCGCGGTCTCCCTGCGGCCGCGTGTCGAGGTCCCGAGTGGAGGTCTCATGTTTCGTCTTCGTGTCCTCACCGTGTTCCCGGTCGTCATCGCAGCCGCGGCGTCGGGCGCCGGCGTCGCGGCGGGCTGCAGCGCCGAAGGCATACGGTTCGGTTTCGACGGGATGCCGGGGGGCAGCGCGAGCGCCGGCGGGGCGGCCGGCGCCGCCGGCGAGCCGGGCGGCGCCGCCGGGGAGCCGGGCGCCCAGACCGGCGGCTCCGACGGCTTCGGCGGCATGCTCAACATCGATGGAGGGGCGACCGAGGAGACGCCCGACGTGGCGGTCAACCCGTGCGGCAGCGCCTGCGGTCCCGTGGAGCTGTGCGGCGTGGATGAGCTCGGCGTGGACCACGACGGGCTCGACGACAACTGCAACGGGATGATCGACGAGACGTGCCCGTGCATCGCGGGCCAGGCGCACTCCTGCTTTCGCGGCGACCCGTCGTTCCGGCACAGCCCGGGGTGCTACCCCGGCACCCAGCTCTGCGACGAGACGGGCACGTGGGGCCCGTGCGTCGGCGGCGTGCACGCGGACGAGAACTGCCACATGAGGGACGTGACGGGGTGCCACCCGATCCAGGCGGCCCCGTTCGCGAACGTCGACCTGAAGGAGGGCACCGGCTCGTTCAGCGGGGATGCGCTCGCGGGCTCCGAGGTCTGGACCGTGGCCTGCCCGCCGGGCGTGGACCCGTGCCCCTCGGTCGGCGGCTCGGACCCGGCGGACGATTTCAAGCCCCTGCAGTCGGGCGAGTACACGGTCACGTACACGAAGCGCGTGGCGGGCGGCGAGACCGCGACCTGCGCTTACCCGCTGTTCGTCGGCGCCCGCGGCCTGCGCGTCGAGCTCGAGTGGGAGCACGATCCGTACAGCGTCGATCTGGACCTCTACCTCCACAAGCCGAACAACACCCAGCCCTGGACGATCGGCGGCTCGAGCGTCGCGTGCGGCTACGGGAACTGCACGCTCGATGGCATCGTGGAGGGCTCGTCCATCCGCTGGTTCGGCGACGACGCGGCGCCGCCCGAGCCGGTGAACTGGTATCTCGATCCGGAGGAGACCAACAACACGTGCTTCTACGCGCCCCGCGGCGTGGGGGACGCGTGGCGCTCCTACGGCCGGGGATGCCACAACCCGCGGCTCGACCTCGACAACATCGCCTGCGTGCACCGCGTCACCGACCCTGACAACCCGAACTTCTGCGCGCCGGAGAACATCAACGTCGACTTCCCGCCGGAGGACGGCTGGATGCGGGTCGCCGTGCACTACTTCGGCGGCACCGCGTCGTTCGACGTGCACCCGCGGATCAAGATCTTCTGCAACGGCGAGCTCGGGGCGGTTCTCGGGCCCACCGGCTTCCACGACCCCGAGGAGCCCGTGGCGTTCCTCCCGGAGGACTCGGGCGACAGGTTCTGGCTCGTGGCCGACGTCGTGTTCCCCAAGCCCGACCCGGGGCAATGCAGCAACCCGACCTGCATCGTCCGGCCGATCTACCGGGACGAGACGATGAAGACGCCGTTCCTCTCGGACGCGCGGACCGTGGTCAGGCAGTTCGGTCCGCCTTACCCGAGCCTGCCCAGGCCCTGACGTCGCGGCCGGGGCCGGCGGCGGGCGCGCTCACGCTTCGACGCCGGCCCGCTTGAGGAACGCGAGCGCGGGGCCGAGCGCGTACGCGGGCGCCCTGCCCAGGCGCAGCTGCTCCCCGGTCGACAGGTGGAGGAGCAGCCAGCGCGGCGCGAGGCCCGGCTCGTCGACGTCGGCGTCCGAGGCCGGCGGGGTCGACACGCGGGCGATCGCGTGGATCGGAAAGGTCCGCCGGAAGCCGCGGCCTTCCTGGACGATCTCGGCCCGCTCGAAGTCGAGGCGGAACATGCCGTGGAGCCGGCGGCGCCGGCGGACGACGAGCAGCGCCGCGGTGGCTCCTGCGGTCCACGTCCCCGCGATGAAGAGGATGGGAAAGGGCGCCGCGCGCGCGGCCACGATGCCCACGATGATCAGCGAGGCGGTCAGCGCGAACGCGGCGACGCGGCGCACGGCGAGGTCGAGGTCGTCGCCCGGGCACTCGCAGACGAGCACGGCGGGGCCGAGCGCCCGGATGGCGCCGTCGGCGTTCGAGAGCAGGACGTCTCCCTCAGGCACTGCGTTCCTCCCGATCGGGTGAGGTCGTCAATACCGCAGCCGGGCGGGGGAGGCCATCCCCCGCGCCGCGCGACGAGCACCCTCGCAGGGGGCCTACGGTGAACGCCCGGAACAACCGGGCTTCGAGGATCGATTCATGTCCTGAGCTCCGTTTCCGCCGGAGGCGATCCGCGCGAGCCGGGGATTCGCACGCGGGCGGGCGGAGGCGTCAGTCCACTAACGCTGGCGGCGCCGCGCGGTCGCGGCGGAGGTCGACAGGACACCACCGCACGACCGGAGATCCGCCGCGAAGAAGGGCGATTGGGGGCGTGTGGCACGCGATGTGCCGCTGATTCGAGGGGGGAGCAGAGACGCCGATCGCGCAATCAGGGCGGCCGTCACGCAGATCGCGTGGGGACGCCGAGGCTCTCATGGGGGCATGCGCGCTCGGGCCGAGCTGCAGGAGGAGGACTCTGCGATGAGTTGGATCGTGAGACTGGCACTGTTCGCGGCGGCCGCGGGCTCGATCGCGGGCTGCGCCGAGGAGCGGAGACCGCTCAGCCAGGTGCAGGCGAACGCGCTGGCGAAGTCGTTCTTCGTGGGCGCCGATCTGCAGAGCAAGGAGGACGATCCGGAGTTCTGGACGCGCACCACGGTGGTCGACGTGGGCTACGGCGCCTCGCAGGACGGGCTCTTCTCGTCCTCGTACGCGCAGGCGGAGGTCGCGCGCATCAAGTGGGTCATCCAGGAAGACCTCCTGATCGGGCGCCTCACCTACGAGCGCGTGAACGACACCGACGGCAAGGGCGCCGGCGCCGCCACGGACGACGGCGTCGTGGCCGTCGCGTACAAGATCCTCTCGCACTTCGACGTCCAGCGCGATTACAACCGGTCGACGGGGGAAGAGACCAACGTCGTCGTCGAAAACACGACCGACCGCCCCTGGTACGCGCGGGAGTACATGCGGGTCGACTGGTCGAAGAACCTGAACGTCGACTCCTACGACTTCGACACGCTGTCGCTCATCGGCGTCTACGGCGGGGTGCAGTACGAGCCGCTCTCCTATTACGTGAGCGACCCGAGCCACCCCGACGCGCCCCACTTCGACCCCGAGGAGGGATATTTCGACGTCACCAACAAGGCCTTCGCGATGCCCCAGCTCATCGATCTGAGCCACCTCGGGGTGGGCATCGGCAGCTTCCCGGCCTGCATGCTCGACGCGGACTTCCCCGGCGGCACCGCGCCGGTCGGCTCGTGCAACCCGGTCGAGGTCACGCTCCGGCAGTCGTTCCGCCGCGTCGTCGATCGGGACTACGAGCCCGCGGAGTGGGACGGATACCGGTTCCAGGCGTTCGGCCCCTTCGTGCGAGAGCGCTTCGGGTACGCGCGCAACTACGGCATGAGCGACGCCAAATGGCACCGGATGATCACGCGGTACAACCTCTGGGAGCGCAGCCACTACTACGCCGATCTGGAGCGCATGACGGGCGAGATCCGGTGCTTCACGCCCGAGACGACCCCGGCTCTCGCGGACCCGCACCGCGACGACGACAAGAACGGGACCGAGGACGAGTGCGAGGCCGTCACCGGGGCGACGATGGACGTCGATGGAGAGCGGGTGACGGTCGGCCCCGGCTCGCGGTGCGACACGTTCAAGCAGCGATGCACCCTGCCGTACCAGCGTCGAAAGGCCGTGCCGCAACCCTGGTACGTGACGTCGAACAGCAACCCCGATTATTTCGACGCCACGGCCTCGGCGGCGCACGAGTGGGACGTCGCCCTGCGCAGCGCCGTCGTCACCGCCAAGCACGTCGAATGCGTCCGGACGACGGGCGACGCGGCGCGCTGCAGCGCGGCGTTCCCGGTCTACGACGGGCAGATGGACGACAGCGCCGACGCCGTCGCGCTCGCGCGCGAGGTCGACGCGTGCCGGCGCGACGCGGCGCGCGCGGGGCAGGGGTGCGACGCCCTCGCCGACGAGCTCGGAGAGCGGCGCGGCTACGCGCCGGGCGTCGTCGCGCTCGCCAAGATGCCCGAGATGATCGTGCTCTGCCACAGCCCGGTCGAGGCCGCCGACCCGGAGGCGTGCGGCGGCCCCCGGCTGCCGGAGGGCGTGACCGCGAGGATGTGCAGCGACGAGCGCCGGAAGGAGGCGGGGCGCGATCCCGCGCTGATGAAGGCGTGCGGGGCGGCGCTGAGCGCGCGGATCGGCGACCTGCGCTATCACCAGATCAACAACTTCGAGGCGCCGCAGTCGCCCTCGGCCTGGGGCATCTACAGCGACTCGGAAGACCCGCTCACCGGCGAGAAGATCGCGTCGAGCATCAACGTCTGGACGCACGTCAACGACATCTGGAGCCAGGGCATCGTCGACACGGCCCGTTACATCAAGGGAGAGCTGAAGACCGAGGAGGTCACCGACGGCGACTACGTCCGGGACTGGGCGCAGGCGAGCGACGGCGCGTCGAAGGGCGGCGCGCTGCCGCGGCTCACGCGGGAGGAGATCGCCCGGCGGATCGCCGGCGCCGCCGGCGTCACCGCGGAGCACGCCGCCGAGGTCTCCGGCCAGCTGGCGCGCGATCCAGCGCTGCGCGACGACCTCCGGCGGCTCTCGAAGGAGGTGCGCGCCATCGCGGCCGACGCGACGGCGCCGGACAGCATGCGCGCGGTGTACGAGGCGCGCCGCCAGTCGGCGGTGGGCACCGAGCTCGAGGCCGAGCTCACGACGAAGACGATCCAGCAGCTCACCGGCGTGGAGGCGCTGCCGCTCACGGACGAGGTGATGCGCTTCGCCTCGCCGCTCCGCGGGGCGAACCCGAGCGTGCAGCGCGAGCTCAGGAACCTGAGGGAGGTGGCGCTTGCCGAGCGCGGCGCGTGCGTGATGCACGAGGCGCCGGCGCCGCTGGCGACCGCCAACCTGGCGGACATCCTGGAGGAGAAATTCGCGAGCAAGCACGGCCGCTTCGGCGAGGGGGACGCCGCGCAGGAGCTGCGGCGCGCCGAGGCCATGCGGCGCTACCTCGCGCAGCGGGCGCACTACGCGGTGATCCTCCACGAGATGGGCCACTCCGTCGGCCTGCGCCACAACTTCGTGAGCTCGTCCGACGCCTGGGGCTACCGGCCGCAGTACTGGCAGCTGCGCACGGACAACGGGCGGGTGAAGACGCCGTGCGAGACGCTCTCGGAGGACGGCGAGTCGTGCGTCGGGCCGCGCTACTACGACCCCGTCACCGAGAACGAGCGGAAGAACCTGATCTGGATGTTCATGCACTCGTCGACCATGGATTACGCTGGCGAGCCCACGCAGGACCTCATCGGGCTCGGCGCCTACGACTTCGCCGCGGCCCGCATGTTCTACGGCGACGTCGTCTCCGTGCACGCCGACCCGAGCTACAGAGCGGGCACCCCGCGCGGCAAGGGCATGCTCGCCAAGATCGACGACTTCGGCGGCATCCTCGGCTTCCAGCCCGAGTACGACGACGAGGACATCCACTACTCCGACCTGCAGAACAAATACGAGCTGATCCGGCCGGGCAGCTGCGTCGAGGTCGACCCGAGCGCCTACAGGCCCTCGGGCTGGGACGAGGAGCAGGGCGGCGCCTGGCACCCCGTGCTCGACGGGCACATCGTGCCGGTCGACGGCAAGTACACGCGGTGCCGGCAGCAGAAGGTCGACTACGTGTCGTGGCGCGCGCTGGAGACGCCGAAGGGCGTGAAGGGGCCCTCGGTGGACCCGGCGGGGCGCACCCGCGTCCCCTACGGCTTCGCGAGCGACCGGTGGGCCGATCTCGGCAACCTGAGCGTGTACCGGCACGACAGCGGCGCGGACGCCTATGAGCTCTTCAACTTCTTCATCACGCAGCAGGAGGTGAATCACATCTTCGACAACTACCGCCGCGACCGGCAGGCCTTCAGCGTGCGCGCGGCGTCGGAGCGGACCTTGAACCGCTACAACGCCAAGATGCGCGACGGCGCGAAGGGCCTCGGGCTGGTCGCGAACATCTACCGCGAGTTCGCGCTGGACCGCGGCTACGACTTCGACACGTTCTGGGTGCACGCCGCGGGCGGCCTCTTCCAGCAGAACATCCTCGCGGCCGGGATCGCGTTCGATCACTTCGCGCTCCAGATGGCGCGCCCGCAGCCGGGCGAGCACTTCCTCCCCAAGGGCGATACCGTCCTCCGGTCGTCGAGCGACGTCTTCGGCGATCCCGGGGATACGGTGGTGGTCGTCCCGAACGGCGCCACGGGCTATTTCGGCGACGTGGCCGTGGGCGGCAAGCCGCTCGAGAACGCGCTCGCGGAGGACAAGGGCGAGTACGACTCGTCGTACACGATGAACGCCGGCTCTTATTACGACAAGGCGTGGGTGGCGATGCTGATGACCGAGTCGGTCGACAACTTCGTCAGCGACTCGCGGCACGACTTCCTCGACGCGCGCTACCGCGCGGTCTCGCTCGCCGACGTGTTCCCGGAAGGGTATCGCCGCTGGCTGGGCAACAACCTCACGGGCGACGACGCCATCAAGGGCGTGCGCATCGAGGCCGACGATCGCGGTCGCCCCGTCAGGGACGCGAGCGGGTATCCGGCCAGCGCGCTCGGCTGGACGTCGTGGTGGAGCGAGGCCGGGCCGGAGAGCTGCTTCCCCGGCGCCGGGAGCATCGTCTGCAGCGCGTACGGCGCGGTCGACAGCGCGCCGTGGAACCCGCGGGCCCCGGCCAAGGTCGCCATCCTCGACCCCCAGATCGGCTGGGAGCAGCAGAAGTTCCTCATCGCCTGGACGCTCCTCTACCTGCCCGAGAACCAGAAGCAGAGGTGGCTGGACATGATGCACATCTGGGAGACCGGGGCGGACACCGATCCTGGCTTCCCGAACCGGATCGAGCTCCACCATCCGTCCGGGAAGGTGTTCGTGGCGAAGGCGTACGGGACCGAGACCGTCTTCGGCAAGGTCGTGCAGAAGGGCATCGGCGCGCGCGTCCTGGAATACGCCAACGAGCTCCTGGCCAAGGCGTATGTCACGGAGCCCGGCCCCGACCTCGACGGCGACGGCAAGGCGGACTGGCACAAGGTGAAGCTGAGCCCGGAGAGCGGACAGCCGATCGTGCGGTGGGATCCGACGGTCGCCGCCATCGCGCCGGACGGCGAGGTCTTGCGGGACGGCGTGCCCGGATGCGAGGAGGACTCCGACGCAGACGACGACGATTTCAGCGACTTCTATCGCTGCACGTGCTCCTCGAACCGCGCCTGCGTCGCGCTCGAGGCCTATGTCTCCGTGCCGGTCTTCATCCGCCAGGCGCTGGCGGCGTTCAAGCTGGGCGACCCGACGATGAGGGGCCTCCACTGACCTCGCGCGCGAGCGGGCCTCCGCGGACGACATGCGCCGCGTGAGCACACGCGCGGCGCTCCTCCCCACACCCTGCGATGCCGAGCGGCGCTCGGCCCGGAGATCACGAGAGCAGCGGGCTCATCGAAGGAGGCGCCGACGCCGTATCGACACCCGCGCCCACGTGGACCCGAGCGACCCGTGGCGGCGCAATGGTCGTGGCATCTTGCCGCAGGGAGGCGATTCGCCCCAGGCGCGCTGCCCGTTCGCCGCGGTCCTCGGCGCGGGCTGCCGTGGCGCGGCTCTTGCTGAACTTTTCCATGAAATGACGTGCTGTTGGACACCGCCCTCCCCAGGCGTCGCCTGGTTCGGTGACGCAGGACGGCCGGACAGGTCGTGGTTCCGACGAGTTGCACCCCCAGCCCGCCATCGTGGAGCTCCGATTCCGCCGTAGCGCCGGTGCATGACACCGGGAACGTAAAGAAGACAGCCGTTCTTGCGTCGCGAGCGTTGAAGCGTCGGTTGCCCGAGGGCACACAGAGAGAAGCAGCCATGGACTTCGAGAATGTCACGCACGTCCAGAGGGCGCAGGCACGCGTAGGGGCGGTGTTGAGCGGCGCGTGGCGGCTGGATGCGCTGATCGGCCTCGGGGGGATGGCGGCTGTCTATGCCGCGACGCATCGGAGCGGCCAGCGGGTCGCGATCAAGCTGCTGCACCCCGAGCGGGCGAGGGACAAGGTGGATCGGGCCCGGTTCCTTCGCGAGAAGGCCATCGTGAACACCGTGAATCACCCCGGGGTCGCGGCGGTGCTCGCGGACGACGTGACCGAGGACGGGTCGCCCTTCCTGGTGATGGATCTCCTGGAGGGCGAGACCCTCCTCCAGCGCTGGAAGGCGCAGAAGGGCCCGCTCCCTCCGGCCGAGGTCCTCGCCCTGAGCGAGCAGATCCTCGAGGTGCTCGCGGCCGCGCACGAGAACGGGGTCATTCACCGGGATCTGAAGCCCGACAACATCTTCCTCACCCGCGAGCACGGGGTGAAGATCCTCGACTTCGGCATCGCGCGCCTGCGGGTCCCCTCGTCGCAGACGTCGCTCGCGGGGCTGCGGGCGATGGGGACGCCGGCGTACATGCCGCCCGAGCAGGCGCGGGCGCGCTGGGATCTCGTCGATGCGCGGACCGACATCTGGGCGCTCGGGGCGACGATGTTCTCGCTGCTCACGAACCGGTACGTGCAGGACGCGCCGACCGTCAACGAGCTCTTCTTCCTGCGGATGACGTGTCCGATCCCGTCGCTCGCGCGGATCCAGCCGTCGATGCACCCCGCCGTGGTGCGGGTGGTGGATCGGGCGCTCGAGTTCGCGCAGGCGGATCGCTGGCCGGACGCGCGGTCGATGCTGGCAGCGGTGCGCGAGGCGCAGGCCGCGGTCGGGGCCGCGCCGCCGTCGCGGGCCACGGTGGCGCCGCCGTCGCGGAGCGCGATCGCGCCGCTGCCCCGGAGCACGGTCACGCCGCCGCCGCCGCGGGGAGTGCTCGCGCCTCCGCCGAGGGATGTGCGCGACCTCGGCGCGCTGGAGGCGCGGCCGCCGTCCGGTCGCGCTCCGACGCAGACGCGGTCCTCCCGGACGTCGGGGCTCTCGTCGCCGGCGTCGCTCGCCACGGTCCCGCGCGCGATCTCGACGATTCCCCGCGCGCCTTGACGCGAGCGTCAGGCGGCCACGGCCCGCGCCTCGAGCCTGGCTCGCAAAAGCACGGAGGGCGCAGAGAATGGGTGCACTCTCTGCGTCTTCCGCGCCTTCGCGGTCGCGCTCGGCGCGGCCCGCCCGCGCACGGGTGGGCCGCGCCCTCGCGGGGTGTGCGGCTACGCGTTCAAGCCGGCGAGCAGCTCGCTCGGCCGCAGCACGGCGCGGCGCTCCGACTCCCGCCGGGCGAGGAGCGTCTCGTAGATATCCATGTAGCTCGCCATCATGCGCTCCGCCGAGTAGCGCCCCAGCGCGAGCTTCCGCCCCCGCCTGCCCATCGCCGCGGAGCGCCCGGGATCTGCCTTGAGGTCGGCGAGCTTCGCGGCGAGCGCGCCGACGTCGTCCGAGGGCACGAGGAAGCCTGTGTCGCCGTCGGTGATCAGGGCGGGGATGCCGCCCACGGCGGTCGAGACCACGGGCAGGCCGGTGGCCATGGCCTCGACCATGGAGAGCGGCAGCCCCTCCGACGTCGACGAGAGGACGAAGACGTCGCTCGCGGAGAGGAGCTCCGGGACGTCGTGCCGCTCGCCGGCGAAGACGACGCGGTCGCTGATGCCGAGCTCGTCGGCGAGGGCGCGCAGCGAGGCGGCCTCCGGCCCGTCCCCGACGAGGAGGAGGCGCCCGTTCTCCGATAGTACGCCCGCGGCCGCGGCCGCGCGGAGCAGGAGGGCGTGGTTCTTGACCTGGGACAGGCGCCCGACCGCCCCGGCGACCCACGCGTCCTGGGGGATGCCGAGCTCGGTCCGGACGCGGCGCCGGGCCGCGGCGTCTGGCCTGAACCGGGAGAGATCGATGCCGTTCAAGACGACGTGCAGCTTCGAGCTCGGGACCTCGTTGTGCTTCAGCATGAAGTCGGCCGTCGGCTGCGACACGGCCACGTGCGCGTCGGCGAGCTTGGCGGCCATGTGCCGCAGCCACGCCCGGCGGCCCTGATCGAACATGGCGCCGTGCAGGGTGTGGCACACGGGCACGCGGTGGAGCCGGCCCGCGGCCGTCGCGTAGATGAGCGGCAGCTGGTTGTGCGAGTGCACGATGGAGACGCCGTGCTTGGCGAAGAACGCCGCGAGCTTCCCGGGCAGCTTGAAGTCGAAGCCGGGGCGCTTCGGGAGCATGTGGACCGCGACGCCGCGCTCCCGGAGCTGCGCGGCGCGCGGCCCGTCGGGGTTCGTCTCGATGCCGACGACCATCACCTCATGCCCCGCCTCGCGCTGCAGCGCGGCCAGATCCACCACGACCTGCTCCGCGCCTCCCACCTGGAAGGAGTTCAGCACGTGCGCGATCACAAGAGGGTTGTTGCGCGCGCGGGTCATCGGTGCATGCTGGGTCGTCTTCATAGGGTAATCTACGCTCATGGTTCCCCTCTGGGATGCGCTCGGAGGCATGTGGTCTGACCTGAGAGAAACCCCTCCTTCGTGTCCTCGTCCACTGGGGGAAGTTACCACAGAGTCTAATGAGGCAAGGAGGATTCTCCGTGAATCTCCTAAGCATGCCTCGTACCTCTGGGTTGAAGTGAGGGGATGCCTTCATCAGCCGGTGAGCTGACTACGTGAAAGCACTGCTGTGGCACATGACGACAGCTGGGACAAATGGCAACACCGCGGCGCGGCGCGCCGCGGCCTCTCCCCTACGCACAGCAGTACGCACAGCAGCCATGGCGCGCCGGAATTCCGTCAGAAGTCGCCGCGGCCGCGCATTTTTTTTCGGTGCCGAGGAAGAGCCCAGTGTTCACGACGTCACCGCCCTGGCCCCTTGCGAAAAGCGTGCGAGCTGCGCCACGGTCCGGCCCGGCATCTGGACCGCGGTACGTTGATGGCGGAATTGTCTTGCGTTGTGTGATGCTTGGCGACGTGTGGCGCCTCGCCATCGTGGCGCTTCGCAGCGCGTCGGGGTCCGCGGCGCGGGGGTGCGGGGGCTGCGACCTCGTGGCCGGCGGGCTCGCGACGGGTGGGGGGGCTCGCGGGTTCCGCCGTGCTGGGCGGCGCAGCGGGGCGCGGCTTCTCGCCGTGCGTGCGGTGTGTGGGGAGCAAGGCTGAGGGGCTGAGCCAGCTGTCCCCTGTCCTCAGGCTGTTGTGAAGGGGGACAGGGGGCAGCTGGTCGAGAGGTGGGGCTCACGAGCCCGTGAGCATGGCCCTGCGGTCGTTCGTCGTCAGCGCTCGGGCACCTCGGCGCAGACTGCGAACGTGGTCAGCGTCACCGTCTGCCCCTTCTTGCCGTAGCCGCCCTCGAACACGGCGGTCGAGGTCCAGCCCGCGCGGCCTTCGGTGGCGTCGAGCGGCGAGTTCTCCACCACCCTGCTGGTCGCCTGGGCCCCGCCGGAGACCGAGAATCCGCCGCTGAGCACGACCTCGCCCGCGTTGCAGAGCGCCTTGACGTTGACGAACGCGCTCGTCGGCCCTGCCTCGCGCGTCACCGAGACCACGTGGATCTTGGCGATGCCGGGCGACCCCATGGGCCCTTGCGGGCCGCGCTCGCCCCTCGGACCTTGCGGACCCTGCAGACCCTGGACGCCCTTGACGCCGTCGGCGCCCTTGAGGCCCTGGGGACCGACGGTACCCGGAGCACCCGCGGGGCCCTGGGGACCGCGCTCGCCGCGCTCGCCCTTGGGGCCCTGGGGACCCTGGGGACCGCGCTCGCCCTTGGGGCCCTGGGGACCGAGCTCGCCCTTGACCCCCTGCAGACCCTGGATGCCCTTGACGCCGTCGGTGCCCTTGAGGCCCTGGGGACCGATGGCACCCGGAGCACCCGCGGGGCCCTGGGGGCCGCGCTCGCCCTTGGGGCCCTGGGGACCCTGGGGACCGCGCTCGCCCTTGGGGCCCTGGGGACCGAGCTCGCCCTTGACCCCCTGCAGACCCTGGATGCCCTTGACGCCGTCGGTGCCCTTGAGGCCCTGGGGACCGATGGCACCCGGAGCACCCGCGGGGCCCTGGGGGCCGCGCTCGCCGCGCTCGCCCTTGGGGCCCTGGGGACCCTGGGGACCGCGCTCGCCCTTGAGGCCCTGGGGACCGAGCTCGCCCTTGACCCCCTGCAGACCCTGGATGCCCTTGACGCCGTCGGCGCCCTTGAGGCCCTGGGGACCGATGGCACCCGGAGCTCCCGCGGGGCCCTGGGGACCGCGCTCGCCGCGCTCGCCCTTGGGGCCCTGCGGACCCTGGAGACCCTGGGGACCGCGCTCGCCCTTAGGGCCCTGAGGACCGAGCTCGCCCTTGACCCCCTGCAGACCCTGGATGCCCTTGACGCCGTCGGCGCCCTTGAGGCCCTGAGGACCGATGGCACCCGGAACTCCCGCGGGGCCCTGCGGACCGCGCTCGCCGCGCTCGCCCTTGGGGCCCTGGGGACCCATCTCGCCCTTGGGTCCGGCCGGCCCCTGAGGACCGCGCGCGCCGTCAGCGCCCTTGAGGCCCTGCGGACCCATCTCGCCCTTGATCCCCTGGGTACCCTGGAGGCCCTTGGCGCCGTCGGCGCCCTTGAGGCCCTGGGGGCCGACGGTGCCTGCAGGACCCGCGGGGCCCTGGGGACCGCGCTCGCCGTGCTCGCCCTTGGGGCCCTGAGGACCCTGGTGCCCTTGAGGACCGCGCTCGCCCTTGGGTCCCTGCGGCCCCTGAGGACCCATCTCGCCCTTGGGTCCCTGCGGCCCCTGAGGACCCATCTCGCCCTTGGGTCCCTGCGGCCCCTGAGGACCACGCGCGCCGTCAGCGCCCTTGAGGCCCTGCGGACCCATCTCGCCCTTGAGCCCTTGAGGGCCGCGCACGCCGTCGATGCCCTTGAGGCCCTGCGGACCCATCTCGCCCTTGAGCCCTTGAGGGCCGCGCACGCCGTCGATGCCCTTGAGGCCCTGCGGGCCGACGAGCCCCGCCGTCCCCTGCGGGCCCGGCTCGCCGCGCTCGCCCTTGGGCCCCTGCGGGCCGGTCGGCCCCTGGGGACCGCGCTCGCCCTTGGGGCCCATGGGCCCCTGCGGCCCACGCGCGCCATCAGCGCCCTTGAAGCCCTGAGGACCGATCTCGCCCTTGAGCCCTTGAGGGCCGCGCACGCCGTCGATGCCCTTGAGGCCCTGCGGGCCGACGAGGCCCGCCGTCCCCTGCGGGCCCGGCTCGCCGCGCTCGCCCTTGGGCCCCTGCGGGCCGGCCGGCCCCTGGGGACCGCGCTCGCCCTTGGGGCCCATGGGCCCCTGCGGCCCACGCGCGCCGTCAGCGCCCTTGAAGCCCTGAGGACCGATCTCGCCCTTGGGTCCTTGAGGACCGTGCACGCCGTCGATGCCCTTGAGGCCCTGCGGGCCGACGAGGCCCGCCATCCCCTGCGGGCCCGGCTCGCCGCGCTCGCCCTTGGGTCCCTGCGGGCCCCGCTCGCCGCGCTCACCCTTGGGGCCCTGGGGACCCTGAGGACCGCGCGCGCCGTCAGCGCCCTTGAAGCCCTGAGGACCGATCTCGCCCTTGGGCCCTTGAGGACCGTGCACGCCGTCGATGCCCTTGAGGCCCTGCGGGCCGACGAGGCCCGCCGTCCCCTGCGGGCCCGGCTGGCCGCGCTCGCCCTTGGGCCCCTGCGGGCCCGCCGGCCCCTGAGGACCGATCTCGCCCTTGGGTCCCTGCAGCCCCATCGGCCCCTGCGGCCCCTGAGGACCGCGCTCGCCCTTGGGCCCCTGCGGCCCCTGGGGGCCGCGCTCGCCCTTGAAGACCTGCTGACCCATGAAGCCTTTGCTCGTGCGGGGCTGGGACACCAGCTCCTCCGAGGCCTGGCACTGGTCCGGGCTCTCCACGCTCCGGAGCTGTCCAGAGTGCTGGTGCTTGCACGCGTAGCTCAGCTGCGCGTCAGCCGTGCCCTGATCCGAATCGCCGGCCCAGACCACGCCTGCGCTGGCCATCACGCCCGCAAAACCGGCGACGATTCCGGCAGAAACCGCACTCGCTCGATACTTTCGCATGTGAGTCCGCCTTTCTATCGATTTCGAGCTTCGATGCGCTCGATTCCCGCAGACAGCCGTGTTCAAATGAGGTGGAGCCCACAGGCGAGCGAATCGGATGAAGGGCGACTCCAGGGCGGATCTCCGCGCTGGCCCCTGCCCCGACCTCTCGACGAAAGTCCCACCAATTGCCGGCACGAAAAGCCAGGTCGATGCGTCGATACGACACCTGCGGGCCACGCCACGACGCGTGGCGCGGCCAGGTGCGCCAGCGCTCGAAGGCTCCAGTCGCCAACCCTCTGTGTCTGGAGCGATCCTAAGATGATGGGGGCGGCTCACCAAGCCCCCTGCCGAGGGCTTGACGACCACGGATCCTGTCGATCCGCGGCCGCGCATTCGTGGAGCGCTGGGCGGCGGCCGCGCCCGCGGAGCCCGGGCGCGTCGCGGAATCAGAACGAAGGCAGAGCGCGGCGAATCCCTGGAGAAGCAGCGCCCCGCGGGTCGCGGTGCTCAGACGAGAGGAGGTTGAGCCCAGGGCGCCAAGACGAGAGGACGTCGACGCTCTCGGCGTCCTTGGCGTGTATCTTGTCTGGATTCACCCTCGGCGTGCGGGCCAGGTGTTCGAAGAGAAAAATGAACCACAGAGGGCACGGAGGGCGCAGAGGAGAGAGAAAGAAAGAGCTCCTTCTCCTCTTCTCCTCTGTGCCCTCCGTGCTTCTGTGGTTCGTCTTCTTTTGTTCTCGGGCTTTCTAGGCTGACGATGGACGCCTCTGGTCAATGCGAGAGGCGCCGCGGGTGCGTTGGGGGCCAGCCCCCGCTAGGCGCCCACGCCCGCAGCGCCCGCAGCGATCGCCTCCGCGAAATTCCGCGAGAGCCTCCTCGCCGCCTCCGCGCCCGGCATCCCGGCGTGGACCACGAGCGCCGGATCCACCTCGCCTCGCGCCTCCTCCTCGAGCGCCGCCAGCGCCGCGCGCCGCGCCTCCTCGACGCGCCGCCGCTCGGCGGCCGAGAGCCGCGGCCGCACCCAGACGTCGATCGCCCACGAGAGCTTCGCGTGCCGCGCCTCGTCGCGCGCGACGCGCGTCATCACGCGCCGGACCAGCGGATCCCGCGCGAAGCGCCCCTGCCACATGCCGACCAGCGCCCCGTACGTCTCCCGCACGCACCCCTCGGTCGCGTTGTCGATCGCGAGCTCCTCCAGCGATCGGACCGGCCTCGGCTCTACCCGCGGCGGCTGCCAGCGGCCGCCGTAACGCGCCGAGAGGCGCCGCATCACCCGCGCGTGCCGCACCTCGTCGCGGCCGGCGGCGCGCGCCCGCTCCACGAGCGGCCGCGGCGCCCCGTGATGGGCGAGCTCGCGCCCGAGCACATCGAAGGCCCAGACGCTCGCCGCCTCGAGCCGCGCCACGTTCGCGAAATACGCCCCCGCCGGCGTCGCGCCCCGGCCCGCGGCCCGCAGCAGCCCCGCCGGCCTCCGGCCGACGCAGGCGCCGGACTCGGACTCGATGACCTCGGACTCCAGCTCCTGCACGTCGCCGCCCGCGTCCACCCCGAGCACATAGAGCGTGCGCTCGATCGGATCGCAGATCTCCGTGTACCGCGTCGCGAGGACCTCGTACGCGTCGCCGGCAGGCCGGACGCCGCCCTCGCCGGGCTTGCTGCAGCGGACGGTGTAGTCGGCCAGCGACGCGGCGAGCACCGCGTCCGCGGGCGTGTCCACGGGGCCGAGCCACGCCCTCACCGCGTCCCGCGTATCGAGGACCGTCACCTCGTCGCCCGTGTTGACGATCAGGACGTGATCCGGGCAGAAATCCACGCAGTCCCCGAGGCGGAACCCCTTCGTCGACGTGGCCGCCGCGATCTTCTCCTCGCATGCGGGCCTGTCCGCCGCCCCGGAGCACTTCTCGCCCACCGACTCGAGCGCGCTCGGCGCCGCCGCGCCCGACGGGCTCGCTATCATTCTCAGCTCTACGTAATCGGCAGGAGCGCCGGGCTCGACGCCCGCCAGGTACGGGGTGCGCCCGCCGCTCGCGCAAGGGATGGGCTCGAAGCCGCTGGTGTCGATGCCGCATCCGCCGACGAGGGGCGCGAGCGAGAGCGACAGGACATGACGCAGGATTTTGTCGATGGGGTTCGAAGAGGCCATATGCGTCCTCACCCAACAAGTTCTGTGCCGCCGAGAACAGCGCGGACGGCTCGCAGGCTCGCGCGGACGGCGAGCGCTCCCTGGCCTGACATCGTCGTCGCACCGCGCGCTCCGGGAGCGCCCGCGGCACAGCCCGACGAGGGCGGCCGCCGCCGAGCGTTCGCCGCGCGCCGGCCGCGCCGGGGTCGAGGAGCGACCGTGGCCGCGCTGTGCCACGCACGGGCCGGAGCCGACGCGATGCTGCGCCTGGCCTCGCCCGCGGTGCATCGCCGTGGCGGACCCGGTACGATGGCGGGATGGTTACCCTCGACAGGAACGAGCCTGACGCAACCCCCGCTGTCCTCGTGACGGAACGCCTGAGCCTCCGCCCTCACCAGCCCTCCGACGTCCCGTTCATGATGCAGCTGAACGTCGATCCCGAGGTGATCCGCTACACGGGGGACTCTGCGTTCGCCAGCGAGGACGAGGCGCGCGCGGTGATCGCGCGGCTCGCGCGCCAGTTCGAGGCCTTCCGCATGGGCCGGTTCATCGTCTCGAACCGGGAGACGGGGGAGAAGCTCGGCTGGTGCGGGCTGAGGTGGCACGAGGACCTCGGGCTCGCGGATCTCGGATATCGCTTCTTCCGGAAGCACTGGGGCAAAGGCTACGCGACCGAGGCGGCCGCGGCGTGCCTCCGGTATGCGTTCGAGGATCTCGGGCTCCCGCGCCTCGTCGCCCACGCGATGCTCGAGAACGCCGCGTCGGTCAGGGTGCTGGAGAAGCTCGGGTTCCGCCGGACGGGGCCGACCGTGTTCAAGGGGCTCGCGGCGGAAGAGTTCGTGCTGCCGAGGCCTGCATGACGGCGAGGATGTCCGGCGTCCGGCGGCGGGCGACGCGGCTCACTCGGGCAGCAGGTAATCGAACGGCTCACCCACGTTGCCCACCCAGTCCGTCGGGCGCACGCAGAACCGGGCCGGCAGGTCGCGGGGGTCGAGGAAGATGGGGATCCGCCGGTACCTGAGCCACGCGGCCGCCGGATCGTCGCAGTCGGTCGTGTCCGGGGGGCCGAAGCGGTACTCGAAATCCGCGTGCTCCGGCAGGGAGAAGATCGGCTCGACGCGCATGCCCTCGGCGGCGTCGCCCCCGCGCGAGAGCGCGGGCCGGCGCGACGGCGGGGTCGTGTCGATCGTGGTGAGGACGACCGTGGGGAACGAGAGCGATTGCCATGCGGCGTCGGGCGCCGCCGTCGGGCCGGCGAGCACGCAGAGCAGGTGGACCCCCTCGGCCTCGGGCAGCGCGAGGGCCGACAGGTCCTGGGCAACGAGCTTGATCGGCGCCGAGTAGCCCTCTTGCCGGCGGCAGTCGACCTCGCCGGCGCGCCCCAGCTTGTAGCGGAAGAACCCGAGCGCGTCCCGCGCGCCCAGCGTCACATCCCAGGTGTTCGTCGCGCCCGTCGCCGGATCGCTCGGCCGCTCGCGGGGAGCGGGGTAGGTCAGCACGTCGAGCCCCCGGCCGGCGTCGAGGGCGCAGCCCTCGCGACCCAGCGCGAAGCGGCCGTCGTCCCCGAAGCAGGCGCTCACGCCGGTCACGTCGACGGCGTAGCTCGCGCCCTCGGCCGACACGCCGGGGGGCGCGCCGACCTCGCAAGGCCTGCCGAGGAAGCAGTCGCCGTCGGGCGGGCTCCCCAGGGTCGTGGTGTTGACGACGGCATAGACCCGCTGCGCGTCGTCCAGCACCGGCGAGCCCGAGCTGCCGTTGGCGATGTCGGCGCAGCGGTTCCGGTGCGCGCCGAACCAGTGCCAGCGATACTCGACGATGTCGAAGGTGCCCTCCTCGCTGCAGCGGGCGCGCCGCAGGAACTCCACGTCGAGCTGCGGTGCGCCCACCACCGACACGCGCCCCCCGGGCGGCGGCGGCGAGGGCGCGAGCCCGAGCGCGACGACGCCGCGCTCCGCGAGGGCGCCGATCGTGGTGTCGAGCTCGACCACCGCGAGGTCGGTGCCCTTCATCGTCGCATAGCGGATCGCCTTCGCCGGCACCTCGACCTGCGCGCCCTCGGTGTCGCGGAAGTAATTGAAGATCATCCGCAGCTCCGGGGTCGCCTCGGTGTCCACGAACACCGCGTTGGCCGAAGTCTCCGCGGCCCACTCGTGGGTGCAGTGAGCGTTCGTCAGCACGTGGGCCGGCGCCTCGGGGCGCCCCGCGGGGTCGATGAGGAACGCCGTGCAGGCCCCGGAGCCGAGCCCGCCGCTCAGCCGGCCCACCGCCCTGAAAGGAGCGCTGGCCTCGTCCCGCCCCGAGAGGAGCTCGGACGCCCCGTCCCCCGGCCCGCTCCCGCCGGCGCCGCCAGCGCCGGCCTCGCCCCCGGCGCCGGCCTCGCCCCCGGCGCCGGCCTCGCCCCCGGCGCCGGCCTCGCCGCCCTGGCCGCCCGCCCCGCCGCCGCCCTGGCCGCCCGCGCCGGCGCTCCCCTGGCCGCCCGCGTCGCCGGGGGGCGACGACGGCGCGCAGGACGCGGAGACGAGGCCGGCGCAGGAGAGCAGCCCTGCGATCATCAGCGAGAGAGGACGCGGCGTCATCGGTCGAGCTCCTGGATGGCGAGACGCCGTAGCTTACCCGCCGCTCCTGCAGCTCGCCCGGCGTGATCCTGCTCGAGCGGCCCGAGCCCCTCCTTGACACGCGGCTGAGGTCGCTTCATAAGTTGGTTGTACGACCAACCAATAAACCGGCGCCAGCCAGCGCAGGAGCGTCAGGATGCCTCGCCCCTCGAACACCGCGGAACGTCGAGCCCAGATCGCGCGCGCTCTCCTGGAGGTCATGGCGGAGCGCGGCTACGAGGGAGCGTCCATCGGGGCCGTCGCCGCGGCGGCCCACATCGCGCCGGGGCTGGTCCACTACCACTTCGAGAGCAAGCGGGAGATCCTGCTCGCCGCCGTCGAGCTGCTCGCGCGGGACCATGAAGGCCGGATCGAGCGGCGGCTCGCCGCCGCGGCGGGCGATCCGGAGGCCGAGCTCCGCGCGTTCATCGACGCTCACCTGCGGGTGGGCGAGGGGGCCGACCCGCGGGCGCTCGCCTGCTGGATCTGCGTGAGCGGCGAGGCGCTCCGCGACGCCGATGTGCGGAAGGCGTTCGCGGGCGCGCTCGAGAGCGCGGTGAAGAAGCTCGCCGCGATCGTGCGGCGCGGCGCGCAGGAGCGGGTGTTCTCCTGCGCGCGGGGCGACGTGGACGCCGCGGCCGCGGCGATCGTGGCCGCCATCCAGGGGTACTTCGTGCTCGCGGCCACGGCGCGCGATCTCATCCCCCCGGGCTCGGCCGCCGGCGCGACGTGGGCGATGGCGTCGGGGCTCCTCGGCCTCTCTTCCGCCTCCAGGAAAGCGAGCCGCTGATGCGCTCTCCCCACCTGTCCTGGCGGCGCCTCGGGCTCTTGGCGTCGCTTTATATGTGCCAGGGGCTCCCGTTCGGCTTCTTCACCCAGGCGCTCCCGGTCCTCCTGCGCAAGCAGGGGATCTCGCTCGAGGGCATCGGGCTCGCCTCCCTGCTCGCGCTCCCGTGGGCGCTCAAGTTCCTCTGGGCGCCGCTCGTCGATCGCTTCTTCTTCCCCCGGCTCGGGCGCCGTCGCTCGTGGATCCTCCCCTTGCAAGGGCTCACGATCGCGGCGCTCGGGCTCCTCGCGCTGCGGGACCCGGGCGAGGGGCTCTCGCCGGTGCTCGCGGCGGTGCTGATCGTCAATCTGCTCTCCGCGACCCAGGACATCGCCACGGACGGCCTGGCGGTGGACCTGTTGGCGCCGGGCGAGCGAGGCCTGGCCAACGGCATCCAGGTGGCCGGTTATCGTGCCGGGATGATCGTGGGCGGCGGGGCGCTGCTCGTCCTCTTCGACCGGCTGGGCTGGGGGCTCACCTTCGCGCTCATGGCGCTGTCCATCGCCCTCCTGAGCATTCCCACGCTGCTCGCCCGCGAGGCGGGGTGTGGGCGCGAGGGCGCTCGCTCCTCCTCGGTCGCCGCCATCGCCACCTCGTTCTGGAAGCGCCCTCACGCCCGGCAGGTGCTCGCGCTCATCGTCGTGTACAAGCTCGGCGACGCCTTCGCGGTGGGCATGCTGCGGCCGTTCCTCACCGATCTCGGCCTCTCCCTCGCGGACATCGGGTGGCTCCTTGGGACGGTGGGGTTCGTCGCGGGGCTGCTCGGCGCGCTGGCCGGCGGGGCGCTGGTGCTGCGGCTCGGGCGGCGCTCGTCGCTCGTCGGCTTCGCCGTCCTCCAGGCGGCGAGCGTGCTCGGGTACGCGTACGCCGCCCGGGCCGAGGCAGGGGGGCCGCTGCTGGCGGCGCTCTGCGCGTTCGAGCACTTCGCCGGGGGGATGGCCACCGCGGCGCTCTTCACGTGCATGATGGACTGGACCGCTCGGGAGAGCGCCGCCACGGATTACACGCTCCAGGCGAGCGCGATGGTGATCGCCACGGGGGTCGCCTCGGCGGCGAGCGGCTTCTCCGCGGGGCGCCTCGGCTATCCGGCGCACTTCAGCCTGGCGGCCGTCCTGGCGGCGCTCTCGCCGGTCCTCGCTTTCCTGCTGTTTCCGAGCGCGCGCCTCCCCGCGAAGCTCGCGTTCGAGGAGGCTTCCCAGGGCCAGAGCGACAGGCTCCCTGCGCAGGCGCCTTGCGTCACTGGCCGGTGTACGAGACGCGGTAGATGATGCCGCTCGTGTCGTCGCTCACGAGGAGAGACCCGTCCGGCATCTGGAGGAGCCCGGCGGGGCGGCCGAAGGTGGCGCGGCCGTCCTCGATCAGCCATCCGGTGATGAAATCCTCGAAGCCCGTCGGCGTGTGGGTCGCGTCGTCGAAGAGGACGCGCACCACCTTGTAGCCCACCGGCGGGTAACGGTTCCACGAGCCGCGCATCGCGACGAAGGCGTCGTTCTTGTACTCGGCCGGGAACTGGTCGCCCGTGTAGAAGCGGAAATCGATGGGCGCGCTGTGCGCGTCGTAGATGAGCACCGCGGGATCGGTGGCGGCGGCGTATTCCTCTTTCGTCGTGCCGGGCGGGTCGTCCATGATCGGATCGATCCCCCGCTCGCCGGGGCCGCTCGAGTACGCGTAAGGCCAGCCATAGTTGTTGCCCTCGACGAGCCGGTTGAGCTCCTCGGGAGGCACGACGTTGCCGCGCTGGTCGCTGCCGTGATCCATGCCCCAGAGCTCGTCGGTCCCCGGGTACCAGTCGAAGCCGATGGTGTTGCGAAGGCCCTTGGCGAAGACGGTGCGGTCCTGCTGCGTCTGGGGGCCCAGCGATGGGTCGATGAGCAGCAGGGCGGCGTGCTCGGGGTTCGTCTCGGCGCACGCATTGCAGCTGCTGCCCACCGAGAACAGAAGGGATGTCCCGTCGGGGGTGAGGCGCATCGTGCGCTTGCCGTGCTGGCCGCCGTCGGGCAGATCGGTGATCAAGGTCAACGCGTCGCCGAGGCGGCCGTCGCCGTCGATGCGTGCGGAGTAAAGGCTCGTCGCCGTCGCCAGGTACATGGTGTCGCCCTCGGCGTCGAGCGCGATGCCGTGCAGGGTCTCGAAGCCCGGACCCCCCGTGAACACCTTCGTCGACTCGTCCGCTGCCCCGTTGCCGTCGGTGTCGCGCAGGAGCAGCACGTCCCCGGTCGTCGGCCGCGTGACGTACACTCCGCCGCCGGGGGCGAGCTCCATCATGCGCGCATTGTCGGCCCCTCTGGCGAACACGCTGATGGTGAACCCCGGCTTCGTCTTGAGCTGCTCGAGCAGCTCGTCGGAGAACGGCCGCTCCTCGGGCCGGAAGGTGTTGTCGTTCTCCGGGCTGTACCCCCCGCTGCCGTCCTCGCTGCCGCCTTCGCCGCCGCTGCCGCCTTCGCCGCCGCTGCCGCCTTCGCCGCCGCTGCCGCCGTCTGCGCCCTGGCCGCCCCCTCCTGCCTGCGCGCCCTGATCCGGCGGCGCGCCGCCGCTCCCCCCGGAGCCGGCCTGGACGTCGGCGGGCTGAACGCCGCCTTCCTCGCCGCACGCCGCGACGAGCAACAGGATGAGCCAAGGCGCAAATTGCCGTTTCATGCGAGCGACCCTTTCCGCAAGAGAGGCTCCGGATGCGTCGGGAGCGCCCTCCGCCTGGAACCCTCGCTGGATGACCTCATTCCGGACGAGGGCCGAAGCACGCCGCGTACCTGTTGGGCGGCTGGCGGGTAAGTGAGGACGTCTTACAAACCGGCCTCCGCGCGCTGTGGCGCGACGGCCCGGCGCGGGCCTGGGCGTGGCAGAAAGGCACGCCGGTGCGCCGCGCCGCCGTGCGTCGCGTGGCGGTGCAGCCAGGATCGCAGCCAAGGCTGTGCCGAGCTTGACCATGGGGCTGCGCCGATATCCTTACCCACCGTAAGGAGGCGAGCCGTGTCGAAGATCGCGGTTTCGAGGATCACCAGCAAGGGGCAGACCACAATCCCGGAGACGATCCGCCGGAGCATCGGCCTCCAGGCGGGCGAGCAGATCGAGTGGACGGTCACCGACACGGGCGCCATCACGATCCGGAAGACCGGGCAAAGCTTGGATGACCTCGCGAAGATTCTCCCGCGGCCGGAGCGGGCGCTGACGGTGGAGGAGATGGACCGGGCGGTGGCAGAACGCTTCAAGGAGAAGCGCCGTGTTCGCCGCTGACACGAACGTCATCGTCCGGGTGCTGGTCGGGGACGACCCGCGCCAGCAGAAGGCGGCGCTCGCGCGGCTCCGCAAGATCCGAGCAGACGGCGGCAGCGTCGTCGTGAGCGCGGTCGTCCTGGCGGAGACGGCGTCGGTCCTGAGCAGCGCCTACGCCTATAACCGGTCGCAGATCGCCGACGCCCTTCGCGGCGTGTTGAACACCCCTCCTTTCTTCGTGCCCCAGCGAGGAGAGGCGCTCGTTGCGCTCGAGAGCTATGCGAAGGGCTCCGCCGATTTCGTCGATTATCTGATCTGGTCGCTCGCGCAGGCGGAAGGCAGCGCGACGTTGCTGACGTTCGACCGGAGGCTGCTCCAGCACCCGGGGTGCGAGGCGCCATAGGCCGCGAGGTGGCGCGGCGTGGTCCCGTCGCGTCGCGCGCCCTGCTACAGTGCGGCCCATCGTGAACGCCACCACGAAGCTGATGCTCATCCGGCACGGGGAGACCGACGACAACCGCGCGCAGGTGTTCCAGGGACAGGCGGGGCGCGGGCTCAACGCGCGGGGGCGCGAGCAGGCCGCGCGGCTCGCGGAGCGGTTCGCCGGCGCGCGGCTCCGGCTCGCGGCGGTCTACTGCTCCGACCTCGAGCGCGCCGAGGAGACGGCGGCGCGCCTCGCCTCGGCGCTGGGCCTCCAGGTCGTCGCGGACCCTGCGCTGCGGGAGGTGAGCCTCGGCGCCTGGCAAGGGCTCAGCCGCGGCGAGGTGCAGGCGCGCTTCCCGGAGGAGTGGGCCGCATGGCGGAGCGGCGTCGATGTCCGGCGCGGGGGCGGCGAGACGTACGCCGAGCTCGGCGATCGCATGATGCGCGCGCTCGACCGGATCGCGGAGCGGCACGCCGGCGAGGCGGTCGGGGTCGTCTCCCACGGCGCGGCCATCAAGACCGCGGTCGGGCGGATGCTCCAGATGGACGGAAGCGGGTTGAAGGCGCTCCAGGTGCCGGCGAACACGGGCGTCTCCCTGATCGAGCACGATCCGAAGAGCGGCTATCGCGTCGTCGTCTGGAACGACGCCGCTCACCTCGGCGACGCGCTGGTCGAGGCGCTCTCCGCGCCCCCGGCGTGAGGCGCGGCGACGGAGCCGGAGCGCCAGACGACGGACACGGGCCGTCAGAAGACGTCTGACCTACCCAACGCATCACGACGGCGGGCGCGCGGCGCCCTGGCCGTCCGTGTCGGTCTCCGCCTCGGCCGCGTGCAAGGGGAGCTCCACGATGAACGTGGCGCCGGCGCCCGGCTCGCTCTCCACGCGGATGGTGCCGCCATGCGCGGTCACGATCCATCGGACGATGTAGAGCCCGAGGCCGAGGCCGCCGAAGTTCCGGACCGACACCGCGCGCTCGAAGCGCTCGAAGATCCTCGCCTGATCCGCCTCCGCGATGCCCATGCCGTGATCGCGGACCACGAGCAGCGCCCGATCGGGCTGGCCGCACACGGCGACGTGAATGGGGCCGCCGGCGCCATATTTCATCGCGTTCGACAGGAGGTTGATGAGGACCTGCTCCATGCGAGACGGATCCCAGCGCCCGATCACGGGCGCGTCCAGATCGAGCTGGACGCCGCAGCGGGCGTCGGCGAGCTGCTGGCTCATCCGCTCGACGATCTCGCACACCAGGGCCGCCAGATCGACCGGCGCGCGCGCGAGCGCCAGCCGCCCGGCGCTCAGCCGCGTCACGTCGAGCAGCTCGTTGACGAGGTGCGCGAGCCGCGCAATCTGCCGATTCAAGACCTGCAGCGCCGCGTCGAGCCGCTCCGGGGCGAGCTCGGAGCGCTGGTAGCGGCGCAGCAGCCGCTCGATGAGGTGCGCCTGCATCTTCAGCGATGTCAGCGGGGTCTTGAGCTCGTGCGAAGCGACGAGGAGGAACTCGTCCCGCCGCTCGATCGCCTGCTGGGCCTCGGCGAACAGACGGGCGTTGTCGAGCGCCAGCGCCGCGCGGGCCCCGAGCTCCCCGGCCAGCCACAGGTCGGCTGGGTCGTAACGGCGCTGAGGCCCCGTCAGCAGCAGGAGCATGACGCCGAAGCAGCGGTCGCGCGCGAGGAGCGGAACCCGGATGAAGGCGTGAACGCCGAGCTGCCCGAGGAGCGGCGCGGCGCCCGTGTCGCCCACCTCGGGCCGGGCCGGCGACGCCGTCGTGAGGGGCCGCACCGCGTCCTTCACGGCGTCGACCAGCTCGGCGGGCACGCCTGCGATGGCCGTGTGCCCCGGGGCGCCGGGATCGAGGCGCATGTCGACGACGCACCAGTCGGCCAGCTCGGGCACCGCGAGCTGCGCCACGCTCTCGAGGGTCGCGCTGTAGCCGAGGGCCATCAGCCTGCGGCTCGCCTCGGCCAGGAAGCGCTCGGCCCGCTCGGCCCGCTTGCGCTCGGTGATGTCGGTGGAGATGCCGCACAGCACGCCCGACATGACCCCCTCGCCGAGCGGGAACTTGACCGACAGGAAGGTGTGCGGCCCGTCCTCCAGCAGCACCTCCTCCTCGATCTCCAGCGGCTCGCCCGCGTCGAGCACGCGCCGGTCGTTGTTCTGGAGGGTCCCGATGGTCGGCCCGGGAAAGAGCTCGGCGTCGGTCTTTCCGAGGATCTCACGGCTCGTCAGGCTCACGACTTTGCCCGCCTGCCGGTTGGCGAGCAGGTACCGGCCCTCGCGGTCCTTCAGGTAGACGGCCGCGGCCGAGTTGTCGACGATCGCCTGGAGGGTGGCCTGGTTCGCCTGGAGCGCCTGCTCCGCCCGCCGGCGCTCGGCGTTCTCCTGCTCGACCTGGGAATAGAGCATGGCGTTCTCCAGCGAGATGGCCGACTGCGAGGAGAGCAGCTCGAGCACGCTGAGCCGCGCTGGGGTGAACGCCCCGGCGACGAGCTTGTTCTCCAGGTACAGCAGGCCGAGCAAGCGGGCCTGCCGCACGATGGGGAGGCACAGCACCGATCTCGGCTGCTTCCGGGTGAAATAGGCGTCCTCCGAGAACGGGTGCCTGGCGGCGGCGTCGTCGAGGAGCACGCGCTCGTGGCTGCGACGAACGTAGTTGAGGATGGACCGCGGCAGCGCCGCCGCCTCGCCGGCGTCGAGCAGCCGCGCCGCGCCGCCGGACGCCGCGAGCGCCGCCGCGGTCGACAGACGATCTTCCCGGACCAGGAGCACATAGCCCTCCTCGGCGCCCGCGTGCTCGACCACGATGCGCAGCAGCATCTCGAGCAAGCGCGGGAGCTTGAGCTCCCCGGAGATGCTCTGCGCGGCCTTGACCACCGACAGGACGTCGAACTGCTCGGCCCGCACGGCGAAGGTGACCGTGGGCGCGATCGGCTTGCGCTCGACGAGGAAGGGATAGCGCTGGTCGAGCTGCTCCACCTTGGCGTGGGCGCCCCAGCGGAAGTAGGCGGCGCGGGCCTTTTGCAGGTAAGCGTCGGCGGGCGTGGACAGGCCGCGCGCGCGGTAGAACCCGGCGGCGAGCTCGCAGGCGATGGCCTCGTGCTGGACGAAGCCGTGCTCCCGCGCCGACGAGGCGGCCTGCTCGTAGCGCCGGATGGCCTCCCCCTCCTGCCCGCGGAGCCGGGCGATCTCGGCGCAGACCAGCGCGTGCTTGTGGAGGAAGTTCGGGGGACAGCTCTCTGCCCACACGGCGAGCTGCCGCTCGCAATCGAGGAGCGCTCGGGGGAGCTCCTCGGGCGGCGGCGCCTCGTCCGAGACCGCGGCGAGCGCGAGCGCGTGGTAATAGAAGCTCTCGACGACGAGCGCGTGCGCGTCGTTCCTCCAGTCGTAATCGACGACCAGGCGGGACGACGCCGCGAGCGCCTCGCCCGGAGCGCCGAGGACGAACAGCGTCTGCGCCTTCAGGCTGAAGTAGATGCTGTGCGCGCTGCCCGCGGCCCCTGAGAGGAGCCAGTCCTCGAAGCCCGCCGGGTCGAGCTTGGACCCGTCCAGCATCGGAAAATCGACCGGCCGCCCGCGCAGCGTCTGGATGACGTGCCGGAGGCCGAGCAGGACGCCGTGAACGAACGAGTAGCCGGCCTTGCGCACGAAGGCGAGGCGATCCTCGGTCTGATGGAGGACGTCCTCCAGCGGCTCGCCGCAGAGGAGCGGGAACGCCGATGCCCAGATGCAGTTGTAACAGGCGTTGTTCCAGTCGCCGCACTCCACCGCGGCGTTGAAGCCGAGGCGGGTATACGAGGAGGTCTCCCGGTAGTGGCGGGTCCAGAAGACCACCTGCTGCCCGAGCAGCGTGAACACCGGGGCCTTCGTGGCGAGGACGGGGCTCCTGTCCGCCAGGTCGTAGGCGACCTGGCCGAACAGATACGCCTCTCTGTATCTCCCGAACCTCGGGGCGAGCACCCTCGCGAAGGCGGCATACGCGTGGGCGGAGGTCTCCGCGTTGCCGTGGCGGAGGCTGAGCTTGACCATGCGGACGACGAGCAGATAGTGCAGGTTCTGGTCGACGAAGAAGGCAGGGATGATGACGCCCCGGAGGACGCCCATCGCGACCTTGATCTCCGGGTGCGTCATGGGGGGCAGATCGAGCAGGCCCTCGATGGGCCGGTCGCCCAGGAGCTTCCAGACAGCCTCGGTCTCCTCTTCGGCCTGCGCGTCCGTGACGGGGAGCGACACCTCGATGTCCCAGGCGCGGAGGCACGAGAGCCCGAGCTCCACGGCGCGCGCGGGTCGCCCGCGGGTGGCGTTCAGCGCGACGGCGAGCTCGACGACCGCGGCCCGTTCGGCCCTGCTCCTCGCGCGCTCGGTGAGCTCCGCGAGCAGCCGCTCGGCCTCGTCGAAGCTGCCGGTGACGTACGCGGCGTGCGCGCGCTCCAGGCCGAGGTCGTAGGCGAGCTCGTACTGCGTCTCCCAGCGCTCGTCGGGGAGGAGCGCCGCGCCCGCGGCGAAGAGGGAGGCGGCGGTCTCGTGGGCCGCCGCCGCCTTGGCCCTCCTGCCGGCGCGCAGGTTCAGCGCGGCGAGCTCGGCCCGCTCTGCCGGGGACCGGATGAGCGCGGCGCCGCGGTTGAGGTGGCCCACGATGTCGAAGAGCATCTCCTCGCGCTCCGCCGCGCTCCGCCCCTCCAGCAGCAGCCGGCCGATGCAGAGGTGCACCTCGGCGAGCTGCGCCGCCGGGATGAGCGCCTGGGCGGCCTGCTGCACCCGGTCATGGACGAACCGGTACGCGCCGTTCCGGCGGAGCAGCAGCCCCTCTCGCGCGGCCTCCGAGAGCGCCTCGGAGAGCTCCGCCGCGGGGCGCTTCGCGACCACCGCGAGGGTGTCGAGCGTCAGGCTGCTGCCGAGGCACGCGGCGAGCTTGAGCGCGTCCTGTGCCGGGGCCGAGAGCCGCTTCAGCTTGCCCACCATCAGATCGACGACGTTGTCGCTGAAGCCCTTGTCGCGGATCGCGGCGATGTCCCAGCGAAAGGCGCCCGCCTCGGCGTCGAAGGCGATGAGCCTCCCCTGGTGCAGCTCCATCAGGAACTGGATCGCGAAGAAGGGGTTGCCGCCGGTCTTCTCGTGGACGAGCCGGGCGAGCGGCTCGACCTGCTCGGCCGGGGCGTGGAGCGCGCCGGCGGCGAGCGCGCCGACGTCGGACGCGGAGAGCGGCGCGAGGACGATGTCGGTGACCAGGGTGCCGCGCCGCTGCGCGTCGGCCAGCATGAGCGCGAGCGGGTGCGCCGGGCCGATCTCGTTGTCCCGGAAGGCGCCGATCAACAGCAGGTGCTCGGCCTCGGCGTAGGTGACGAGCTGCTCGAGCAGCTGGAGGCTCCCGGCGTCGGCCCACTGGAGATCGTCGAGGAAGAGCACCATCGGGTGCTCCTTCTGGACGCACGCCGCGACGAAGCGCTGGAGCGCCGCGTGGAACCGGTGCCGGGCCTCGACCGCGGGGAGCTCCGGCGCGGGCGGCTGCGGGCCGAGGAGCAGCTCGAGCTCGGGCAGCACGCCGGCGAGCAGCCCGCCGCTCGCGCCGAGGGCCTCCCGCAGGCGCTCCCGCCAGCGCTCGAGCTCCTCCTCGCTCACGCACAGGATCTCCTGCACGAGCCCGCGGAACGCCTGGAGAAAGGCGTGGTAGGGTACGTCCTTCTTGAGCTGCTCGAACTTGCCGGAGAGGAAGAAGCCCCGTTCGCGCGCGACGGGCCGGTGCAGCTCGGCCACGAGCGACGACTTGCCGACGCCGGAGTAGCCCGACACGAGCATGAGCTCCGGCCGCCCCTGCGCCACCACGCGCTCGAAGACGGCGAGCAGCGCCTCGACCTCGCGCTCGCGGCCGTAGAGCCGCTCCGGGATCTGGAACCGGTCCGAGGCGTCGCGCTGCCCGAGCGGGAAGGCCTCGACGGCGCCGCGCGACCGGAGCTCGGCGAAGCACCGATCGAGGTCGTGCCGCAGGCCGAGCGCGCTCTGGTAGCGCTCCTCGGCGGCCTTCGCGAGGAGCTTGAGCACGATCGCCGACAGCTGCGGGGGGATCGAGGGGACGATCGCGTGCGGCGGGGGCGGCGTCAGGGCGATGTGGCAATACACCCACTCGACGGGATCGCTCGCCTGGAAGGGCAGGGTGCCAGTCAGCATCTCGTAGAAGGTGACGCCGAGGGAGTACAGGTCGGTTCGCTCGTCGATGGAGCGGTTCATCCGGCCGGTCTGCTCGGGCGCCATGTACGCGAGCGTGCCCGCGATCAGCGCGTCGTGGGCGAGGTCCTCCGGCCCGCGGGGCGAGGGGCAGGCGATCCCGAGATCGGTGATCTTCACCTCCCCGGTGTCGGGGTTGCAAAGCAGGTTCTGGGGCTTGATATCCCTGTGGACGACGTGGTGCCGGTGCAGCTCGGCGAGCGCGGCGGAGAGGCGCAGGGCGAGGGGGAAGAAGCGGTCGAGCTGCATCGGCCCGCCCTGGAGCTGGTCGAGCGAGCGGCCGCCGAAGTCCTCCAGGACCAGCGCCGCCTGGTCGCCGAACGCCTCGATCGCGTGCGCCTTGACGATGACGGGCACATCGAGCCCCCTCGCCACCTCGTGCTCGTGGTGGAGCCGCCCGAGGGCGTGGGGGCTCGCGTGGTCGCGCCGCAGGACCTTGAGCACGACCGGTCGGCCGTCCGCCGCGCGCCGGGCTCGGTAGAGGATCGTATCTGCCCCGGTGTGCAGGACCTCCAGCACGAGGTAGCGTGAGCTCTGGGGCATAGGGAGATTTTCGAAAGCCGGGGCGGCCCCCGAGGCGCCGACGTGGATCCTGATGTTGCCAAAAGTGTGGCGCTTCGCCACGGACAAAAGGCGGCGCGCCGCCGCGTCGGCTCGCCTGCGGCGCCCCCCGTCAGGCGCGCGGAGGGCGGCCGTCTCGCCGCAGGACGCCGTGCCTGGATAGCACTTCACGGACGCGATCCAGCGGAATGGCCTGCACGGTACGGCCGTTTCCCGCGGTGGTTTCGGCCGTGAAGAGCGAGTCGTAGATGGCCTCTTCGGTCGCCTCGATCACGGCCTGGAACAGCGCGGAGGTCTCCTCGTTGGCGAGTTCCGTCGTCACGAGCCGCCTCGCGCCGGAGGGGCGCCGGACCGAGGCGCTCGTCGAGAAGGCGACCACGTAGTCTCCGGATCCGTTGGCGGCGGAGGAGCCCGAGCGCGCCAGGCCGAAGATCGCGCGGGCCGCGAGGCGACCGAGGTTGCGATCCGACAGCGGCGCGTCGGTCGCGACAACGATGAGGATGGACCCGCCGCCCTGGTCCGGATCGAGCGCCGCGCGGAAGGCGTGCTGGCCGAGCTCCTCGCCGACGGGCGCTCCCATCACCTGCAGCACGCCGCCGAAGTTCGACTGGACGAGCACGCCGACGGACGCGCCGCCGAGCGACGCCGGCAGCGCCCGCGAGGCGGTGCCGATGCCGCCCTTCCATCCGAACGCGACCGTCCCCGTGCCCGCGCCCACGCACCCCTCCGGCACGGGCCCCTCGCGCGCCGAGGCGAGCGCCGCGCGCACGTGCGCGGCGGTGATCGGCCGGCGCCGGATCGCGTTGAGCACGCCGTCGTTGGTCTCGCCGACGACCGCGTTGAGCGAGCGCACGTCCTCCATGCCCGGCTGCTCCAGCATCCATTCGACGAGGGCGTCTGCCGCCCGGAACACGGAGAGCGTGCTCGTGAGGAGGAGGGGAGTCTCGAGCTCGCCCAGCTCGCGGACCTGCGTCGCGCCGACGAGCTTGCCGAACCCGTTGCCCACGTGGATCGCCGCGGGGACGCGATCGAGATAGAGATTCTCTCCGTGCGGGAGGACGGCGGTGACGCCGGTGCGGATCGCGTCGCCTTCGACCACGGTGGCGTGGCCGACGCGCACGCCGCCCACGTCGGTGATCGCGTTCAGCGGGCCCGGGTCGAAGATCCCGGGCGCGACGCCGAGATCACGCGCGCGCACGGCGCCTCCTGCCGGCTCCATCGAGCCGAGCGCGAAGGGCACGCGGCCTGCCTCGTCCGGACAGCGGGCGCTCGCGCCCGGGCGGGGAGGTGTGATCCGCCGCGGCGTGCGCCCCGGTGACGGGAGACGGCGAGCAGCGGTGTCGGGAGCTCATGGCGAGAGGCGGTATCAACCTCCGTGCCAGACAGCGCAGCGGCGCGGGAGGTCGAGCGTCAAGGCGCCGGCACGAGGACGCGCGCGCCGCGGGCGAGCGCCACGCGGTCCACGTGGCCCATCGGCGATCGCTCCGGCAAGGCGACGTGGAAGTGCGTGCTCGACCCCATGTGCGTGAAGACGCCGCGGTGGCGCTTCGAGGCCGCGGCTACCCCGTGAGCCCCGGGACCGGCTGCGTCCGCGCGAGCTCGTCCGGGTAGCGCTGGAACCACGACGACAGCAGCAGCACCTCGTCGATCTCGCTGAGCGGCACCGGCGCGGCGGCGGGCTCCGGGGGGCCGTAGACGTCGGCCGTGAGCCGCGCGAGCGCGCGGCGGTCGTCGTCCGAGCGCGGCGCCGGGGCCTCGGCGCGCACGCTGCCGCGCCGGACGAGGTAGACCCGATCGTCGCCCTCGTGGCCGGGGACGGTGTAGAGGAACGAGAGCGACTCGATGGCGAAGCGGAGCCGCCCCAGCTCGCCGCGCAGGGCCGTGAGGCGCTGGACCCGGTCGCGCAGCGCCGCGGCGCGCTCGAACTCGGCGCGCTCGCGGCAGGCCTCCATCTCGTCGCGGAAGCGGCCGATCGGGCCGTCGCTCCGGCCCTCGAGGAAGGCGCGGGCGAGCGCCGCGCGATCGCCGTACTCCCGCGACGAGCAGCCCGCGACGCAGGGGCCGAGGCAGCGCTTGATCTCGTAGCGGATGCAGCCCGGCGTGCGGCGCCCGAGCGAGAAGAGCGTCTGCTGATCGTTGAAGAGCACCGGCACGTCCTCGGCGCAGTCGCGCAGCCCGAGCGCGTCGGAGAGCGCGCGCACGGCCTCGCGGACGCGGCCCGCGCCCGTGAACGGCCCGTAGTAGAGCGCGCCCGGATCGCGCGCCGGGCCGCGCACGACATGGAGCTTCGGCGCCGGCCCGCGCGTGACCTTGATGAAGGCGTAGCGCTTGAGGTCGCGCTTCATGGCCACGTTGAAGCGCGGCCACAGCCGCCGGATGAGCCGGAGCTCGGCGAGGAGCGCGGCGAACTCGCTCGGGCAGTACTCCCACGCGACGTGGCTCGTCTCGCGGAGGATGCGGGCGCCCTTCTCCTCGGGCTCGCAGCGGAAATAACCGAGCAGCCTCGTGCGCACCCGCTTCGATTTGCCGACGTAGAGGACGGCGCCGTCCTCGGCGGCCATCTGGTAGACGCCGGGCCGGTTCTCGGCGCCCGCCCGCACGAGGCCGCGGAGCCGCGCGAGCCGCTCTTCATCGCCTGGGCCCTTCCGGGCAGGGAGCAGCGCCGCGCGCGACATCGTCGATGTTCTTGCGACGCCGCGGCGGGCGCGCAAGCCGCGCCGCGCGGAACCTTTGCTGCCGTAGATCCCGCCGGTCCGCGTGGGCTCGACCAGCGGGCGGCATGGCGCTCGGCGCCAGCGAGGCGATCGGGGCCGAGGGCTACGTCACCGGCGAAGGGTATCATCATCGTGGCGGCCGCCGCGGTCCACTCCGCAAGCACCTGCGGGAACGCTGCGGCGCGGCGCTCGGTCCCGGCGATGGGACGCTCGACCCGGAAGGAACAGCCTTGATGAACGTGGATTGCGAAGGCCAGAGGATCGATCCTTGGAAGGAGGGGGTGCCCCGCGGCGCGCGCCTCGTCCACGCCGCGGGGGCAGCGCTCCTCGCGGTGCACGCGCTGGTGGGTTGCTCGAGCGAGACCGCGGTCCCTGGCGAGGACAGCGCCAGCGGCGCTGGCGCAGGGAGCGGCGGCGCGGGCGGCAGCGGCGCTGGCGCAGGGAGCGGCGGCGAGGGCGGCAGCGGCGCTGGCGGTCAGGGCGGCTCCGGCGGCGGCGTCACGGTGTCGGCCGAGCTCTTCGACGACTTCAGCTACACCGGCATCGCCGACGACAACCTCACGAGCCGGTGGTGGGTACGGACGACCGACGGAGCCCCCGGGGTCGCCGGCGCACGATGGCTCTCGTCCAACGTGTCGTTCATCGAGGATCCCGATCTCGCCTCGAACAGGCTGCTGCGGCTCAAGGCGACCACGAGCGGCTCCGGCGCGAGCACCTCGCACGCGGAGATCCAGTCCAACGACGACAGGTTCCGCCTCGGGACGTACTCCGCCAGGGTGAAATTCAGCAACACGCCGCTGACCGGGACCCGGCACCTCGCCGACAAGCTGGTCGAGACGTTCTTCACGATCAGCCCGTGGATCAACGACCCCGAGACCGATCCCAACTACTCGGAGCAGGATTTCGAGTACATGCCCAACGGCGGGTGGGGTCAGGGCAACACCAGCACGTTGTGGTTGACCTCGTGGGAGACGGCAACGCTCGAGAATACGCAGTCGAACCAGGTCGCGGGGGACCAGTCGGGCTGGAAGCGGCTCCTCATCCAGATCGACGAGTCCGGTATCCGTTACTACATCGAAGGCGCGCTGCTCTGCACGCACGACGCCAGCTACGTCCCCGAGACGAACCAGCACCTCGACTTCAACCTGTGGTTCGACGAGCTCGCCGCCGGAGAGACCGGACCGCGGACGTACGCCGAGGACGTCGACTGGGTTTACTTCGCGAAGGACGTCCTCCTGTCGCAGGCCGAGGTGGACGCGCGGGTGGCCGGCTTCCGGGCGTCCTCGGCTGCCCTCGTGGACACCCTTCCTTAGCCCCACCCGGACGCCGCGGCGCGAGACGGCGGCCATGACGGGGCGAGCTCACGGCCGCTCGCGGCGCGCGCAGCGGGCGCCGCGCCGATAGTCGGCCAGGGCCTCGAGGTACAATGCGCTGAACCGGCCCGTGGAGAAGGGATTCTGGCTGGTCACGAGGTTGCAATCGCGCAGCGCATGGGCGCTCCCCGGGAAGGCGGCCTCGTGCTCGTAGCCGTGGTCCTCGAGCTGCTCGCCGATGGCCCGGACCTGGGCCTCGGCCCCCATCACGAAGGTCTCGATATAGAGCTCTTCGAACGACGAGACCGACGTCACCGTTCGACGGCTGAGCGGATTCGGCTGCCTCATGCGGGTGAGCACCGCCGGCGCGTGGCAGATCAGCCCCACGGGCTGGTGCTTGGCGGCAAAATGAGCGAGCAGCGCGTGCAGGTCCGCGTTGTCGAGCAAGTCGACCATCACGCCCTGTCCGCCGGGAACGACGATGCCGTCGAACGCGTCGGCCGTGGCGCGCGCCTGCTTCAGGCTGAGCGGCGCGCGGACCTGCGGGGCGCGCTCGACGAACCGCTGCGCTCGCGCGCGCTGCGCTCCGTCTTCCCAGTACTTCTCGTCGAGGCTCTCCGGGTCGATCGCCGGGGCGGCTCCTCCGTCGGTCGCGAAGACGACCTCGTGCCCCGCGCCGGTGAGCGCCAGGTACGGCTCGTAGAACTCTCCGAGGAAGGTGCCGGTCGCGCGCTTCGAGCTGTCGCCGAGCGTCTGCTCTCGCGCAGCGCTGAGGACGAACAGGATCTTCCCTTTGGGCTTCTCGGCCACCGGGCGCTCGGGAAACACGGGGTGGAGCCTCGGCGGCGCCGCGGCGCACGCGACCAGCGCCGAGCCGCCGAGCAGGACCGCTAGCCCCGCCAGCAGCGCCGCCTTTCGGGCCGCGCCCCGCGGCTCGCCGCGGCGCTCCGGCCCGCGCGTGGGTTCCATCGCTCGCCGCTCGCCGTCTCGCGTCGTTCGTTCCATCGTCATGCCCGGACTGATGGCCAACCGGGAGCGGCCGCGCCTTGACCTAGGTCAAGAAGAGACGGACCTCTTCGCGGCGCGCTTCAGGCGACTCAAGGCTTCGGGCGTGATGCCGAGGTACGCGGCGATGTGGTAGTCGGGCACGCGGCTCGCCACCGCCCCGTGCTCCGCGACGAAGGCACGGTAGCGATCGGCGGCCGTGTCCATCAGCAGCGACGCCTCGCGGCGTACCTTCTTCACGTACACGCGCTCGACGATCCGCCGGCTCACCCGCTCCCAGTAGATGTCACGCTCGCAGAACTCGCTCAGCCGCGAGTAGGGCGCGACGAAGAGCTGCATCGGGGTCAGCGCCTGGATCGTCAGCCGGGCGGGCTCCCTCGTGATCAGCGCCTCGAGCACCGACATGAAGTCGGGCGCGGAGACGAACGCCTTGTTGAACTCCTTCCCGTCGCCCCGCGTGTAGAACATCCTGGCGATGCCCGAGTTGACGAGCGCGACGGAATCGCTCGCGTCGCCCGCCCGCACGAACACCTCGCCCTTTCGCAGGCTCTTCCCGTGGAACAGGGCTGCGAAGGCGTCGAAGCGCGGCGCCGGCCGGGCGTCGAGCGCCGCGATCAGGCGCGCGAGCGCCGTTACCTGGTCCGCGCGCGAGAGCTGCGCCATGAACGAGGAGCCTAGCACGGCGGCCCCAGAGCTCGTCCCTGGGCCGCGCAGGCTCGTCTCGGCGGCGATCCGGGCCAGGCGGGCCCGGGCCGGGTAGTGCTCACATTTGCCCGGAGAGAGTTCCACATGAAGGCGGGAAGGCGGGAAGATCATTGATCTTTCCTTCCCGCCTTCCCGCCTTCATGTTCAATTTTGAGCACTACCCCGGGCCGATGGAGCTCCTCGGCCTGCTCACCGAGCCAAGCCACATCGCCCGCTCCCGCACCCGCGGATGAACGCCAGGACGCTCGGGCAGCCGGCGCGGGAGGGGCGACCGACGCCTACTCGCAGGCGGCGAGGTCGACGGTGTCGGTAGCGAAGCACGTCACGCGCTGGCCGGATCCTTCCTCGCCGCAGGACACATAATATTCACGGATGAACCCGAATTGCGCGTCGAACGAGAGCTGCGAGAGCTCGCAGTCGTCCGGGGTGCCCTCGGCCCGATCGAACATCCACGCGATGGGCTCGTCCACGATCGTCAGATCGTCGATGTCGCTCCAAGGCGAGTCGTTGTTGGGGAATTTCCGCCGCGCGGCGACGACCTGGCCATCCTCGACGGCCACGCGCCGGCAACCGGCGGAGAAGCCCGTCTCGCACGTCTCGACGACGTAGCTCGCGACATGCTTTTCGTTCCACGTCTCGCGTTGCCGCGCGATGCGCTCCGCGTCGCCATCGCCGCACCCCGAGAGAAGGGCCATGAGAGCAAGGGGAATGAGGGAGTTGTAAATTGCCGTCATGTCGAGCCGCGAATGCAACGCTCGTGCCTGAGTGACTGTGCCACTGGCGCCCCCGAGGATTGCCGCGGGAGACCCGCGCACTGGCACACCCGCCAGCTCCTCCGCGACGGTCCTGTCGCCCTCGGCGCGGTGCGCTCGTCCGCGCCGAGATCGTGCGCGCCGCGCCGGCGCTCGCCGCCGATCGCGCCGGCGACCTCTCCAGCAGGCGCGGCCGCGCCGCCGTCGATCACCCGGCCTGTCGGGACACGCCGCCCGGGTCAGTGATCGTCCGGGGGCATGAGCCCGCGCACCAGCTTCTGCGCGCTCGCCATGCTGGAGACCACGCTGTGGTGCTGGACGGCCTTCTCGACCGCCGCCTTGAGCCCCGACACGTCGCCGTTCTTGTCGAAATAGCCGAACGCCTTGTGCGTCGAGAGCAGGTCTTGCTTCTCGAGGATGTCCTGGAACGCGGTGTAGAAGATGATGGGCACCTTCGGGTACAGCGCCTTGATCTTCAGGTAGGCGGTGAGCCCGTCGATCCCCGGCATGCGGATGTCCAGGATGACCAGGCTAGTCATCTCCGTCACGCCGGCGATGCCCTCCTGAGCGTTCGCGTACAGGCGTACGTCGTAGTCGTGCCGCAGCGTGAACGCGAGCGCGGAGCGCATCCTCGGGTCGTCGTCGATCACGACCACGATCGGCCGCTCCTTCTGCGGCTCCTCCGGCGTGGCGTCCGAGGCTCCGCGAAAGCGCCTGGTGAATTTCGCCGTTGTCATCTTGGCGCCCCCTTTCAGTTCCCGGCGAGGTTGAGCTCGATTCGGCCGGCGGCGGCGCCGACCGGCTGCGGCTGCCCGCGCGGCACCGCGCGCGGGAGCCGGACGACGAACGTCGTGCCGCGCCCCGCGTCGCTGTCGACGTCGATGGTCCCGCCATACATCGCGACGATGCGAGAGACGAAGCTGAGCCCCAGGCCCACGCCGGTCGTCGGCTTCGTCGAGAAGAACGGCTGGAAGATCTTCGAGACGTTGTCGGGAGAGATGCCGTCGGCGTTGTCGCTGACGGTGAGGACCTGGAAATCCCCCTCCTCGGCCGTCTCGATCCGCACCCGCCGCCCGCGGCCGTCGTCGACCAGGAGCAGCGCGTCGCGCGCATTCAAGACGATGTTGTTCACGATGGAGTCGAAGTGCGACTCGTGCCCCACGACCGCCGAGCCGCCCCGCAGATCGAGCTCGACCGACACGCCCTGGCGCGCGAACTCGTCGCGGTGCCGCGCCGCGACCGACTCGACGATGCGGCGGAGGCTCACGACCTCGTTGCCGGCGAGCGCGACGCCGAGCTTCGAGTACTCCAGGATGCTGTTCGTCACGCTCAGCGCGCGGGCCGTGCAGTCGCCCACCATGCAGAGCACGCTGTCCAGCGTCTCCTCGGCCTCCTCGATGTCGCCCAGCCGGGCCAGGACCGAGCCGAGCTTCCCGTCGGGGATGTCGTCCTTGAGCAGGTCGAAGAGCTCGCCGAGCCGGGCCGCGTTCTTCGCGCACACCGTCTCGCCGCCCTGGGTCACGGTCCCGAGCACCATCGCGGCCCCCGACAGGGCGTTGCGCATCTCGTGCGCGAAGCCGCCCGCCATCTGGTTCTCGACCGCCTCCCGCTCCAGCCGGACGATCGTCGCGTGGGCCTCCTCGAGCTCCGCCGTGCGCTCGCGGACCTTCTGCTCCACGCCCGTGTAGAGCTTCGCGTTCTCGATGGATATCGCCATCTGCGAGGACAGCATCGTGAGGAGCTCCAGCCTGTCCTGGGTGAACGTGCCGGTCGCCGTATTGTTCTCCAGGTAAATGGCCCCGTACAGGTCGTTGTGGTGGATGATCGGCGTGCAGAGCACCGATCTCGGGCGGCGCTGCGCGACGTAATCGTCGCGCTGGAACTGCCGGTCCGCGGAGGCGTCGGCGAGGACGAGGCTCTGGCCGGTCCGCGCGACGTACTGCACGATCCCGGCCGAGACGAGCGGGCGATCGTCCGCCGCGGCGTGGGTGAGGGGCAGCCCCGGGAAGCGCGCGTCCTCGCGGCCGTCGGTCCAGTCGACCTCGGCCTCGACCCGCAGGCCGTCGCTCTCCCGGAGCACGAGACAGCCGCGCTGGGCGCCGGCGTTCTCCATGGCGACCGCCATCAGCTGTGTGAGCAGCCGGTCGAGCACGATCTCCCCGGAGATCGCCTGCGCGGCCTTCAGCACCGTCCGCAGATCGAGGCGGGATGCGCCGAGCGAGGTCGTCGTGACGAACGTCCGCGAGGGCGCGACCTCCGTCGCTCGCTGCGAGAGCGGCTCGCGCGGGGCGAGCTGCGGATACCGCTGCTCTAGATCCTGCGTCTTGCGGACGGCGCCCCAGAGGTTGTAGTGATAGCAAGCGTCCGCGAGGTACACGCGCGCGAGCTTCTCCTTGCCCTGCGCGAGCCAGAACCGGCCCGCGAGCTCGCAGGCCACCGCGGCCTCGTTCACGTAATCGTGCTCCGACGCGGACGCGATGGCGCGGTCGTACAGGTCCAGCGCCTCGGCCACGCGGCCGTCGATCCGCGCGAGCTCGGCCTCCACGAGCAGGACCCTGTGCAGGAAGTTGCTGGTGCACGTCTCGGACAGGGCCTTGAGCTTCGCCTGGTTCTCCGACACCTTGGCGCGGTAGCGCTCCTTGTCTTCCGGCGAGGCCGCCGGGTAGAGCGCGGTCATCGCGAGCGAGTAATAGAAGTTGTGCAGCGGCGTGAACACCTTGCCCGTGCTCGCGCCGAGGGTCGGCTCCGTCTCGGCGGCGTGCTTGTACGCGAGCTCGTAGTCGCCGAAGACGAAATAGAGCATCGCCTGCGCCGTGTGGATGTAATTGACGGTGTTGAAGTTCTTCGTCGCGTACAGGCCGGGGAGCACCTGCTCGGCGTCGAAGAACTCTCCCTTGATCTTGGCCGCGTGCTCGGACCTGCCGGTGAGGTTGCGGATCACCTGGCGCCACACGCTGAGCTGGTTGATGACCTGCGCTTGCTTGAACTTGAAGACCTCCTCGATGTACCGCTCGAACATCGACTCGAGCTCGAGGAGGTTCTGCCCGGAGACGGCGCCGCAGACGAAGGCGTTGATGAGGCAGTACGCGGCGCTCTCCGCGTCGCCGTTCTCGGCGTAGCTCAGGTATCCCTCGATGAGCGGCGCCTGGCTCTCGCGCGCGGGACGGTAGAAGTGCCGCGAGAGCCCGTAATAGAAGTTGTAGACGCTCGCCTTGTAGAGCGGCTCGTCCCGGCGCCGGTGCGCCTCGATCGCCAGCTCGCCGAACCGGGATCCCGTCGCGATGTCGCCCACGCCGGCGTTGACGAGGACGCTGAACGCCGCGAACGCATAGGGCGCGAGCGGCGACTCGCCGTGATCCATGGTCAGGTCGAGCGCGCGGCAGATGAAGAGCCCGAGCATCTCCGGCGCGGCGAAGTACGACGCGTGGATCGCGCGCCGGAGGATCACGAGCGCCGCCTGCTTCGGGGCCGCCGTCATCGGCGGGAGCCGGCCGAGGCGCTCGAAGCCCACCTCGGCGACCTGCTTCGTCGTCTTCGTGTAGGCGTCGAGGAAGTCCTGCATGCCCGGGCTCGCGGGGAACGTCTCGCCGAGCTGCGCGAGCGCCTCCACGGCGGTGTCCACGGCCCTCCGGAACTCGGCCTGGGTGTGGTGATACAGGATCAGCAGCTCGTAGAGCTTGCTCCTGTCGATGACGTCGTGGATCTCGCTGAGCGCCGCGTCGATGAGCTCCTTCATGGCGCCGAAGTCGGCGTTCATGCACGCGGCCTCGGCGGCGCCGACGTGGAGCGCGCTCGTCAGCGCGTGGTCGCTCTGCCAGGCGCCCGCGGGCAGCAGCGCGAGGCCCTCGGCGAAGTAGCCGCGCGCGGCGTCGAAGGCGGCGGAGAGCAGCGCGCGCCGGCCCGCGAGGAGGTTCAGCTCCGCGAGGCGCCGGCGCTCGGCGGCGTCGCTCAGGCGGTCGGCGCCGCGGTTCAGGTGGTGGACGATGTCGAACACCTCCTCCTCGGCGGCGCGCCCGCCGGGGCTCCGCAGGAGGAGCCGGCCGATGTCGGCGTGCAGGCCGCTGCGCCCGCCCTCGTCGATCATGGCGTAGGCCGCCTGCTGGACGCGATCGTGCAGGAACCTGTAGTCCGGGAAGACGAGCGGCGCGGCGAGATCGTCGGGGACCGCGGGCTCCATCGGGGACAGCGGGACGATGAGGCCCTCGTGCAGCGCGGGCAGGAGGCGCCGGTGGGCGTCGCCGCGCGTCGCCTCGAGGATGACCGCGAGCCTGCCCAGGTCGAAGCGGTTGCCGAGGCACGACGCGGACATGAGCGCCCGCTGCGTGTCCGCGGGGAGCCCGCGGAGCTTGTCGATCATCAGCTCGACGACGTTGTCGGTGATGTTCCTCGACTCGATGTGCTCGACGTCCCACGTCCACGCCGCGCGGCCGGCGTCGTACCGCAGACACCCGGTCTGGTGCAGCGTGCGGAGGAACTCGTTGACGAAGAACGGGTTGCCGCCGGTCTTCCGGGCGACCAGCGCGGCGAGCGGCATGACCGCCGCGGGGTCGGCGCGCAGCGCGTCCGCGAGCATCCGGCAGACCATCTCGGTGCTGAGCGGCCCCGGGGCGATCTCGCGCACGATCGCCCCCTCGCGCCGCAGGGACGCGAGCGCGGTCGAGAGCGGGTGAGCGGCGCCGACCTCGTTGTCCCGGTAGGCGCCGATCACGAGCAGGCCGCGCAGCCCGGCGTCCGTCATCAGGAGCTCGATGACCCGCAGCGACGCCGCGTCGGCCCACTGGAGGTCGTCGAGGAAGACGGCGAGCGGGCGCTCGGCGTCGCAGAACACGCGGACGAAGTTCTGGAGGACGCGGACGAAGCGGTTCTGGGACTCGGCGGGCCCGAGCGCCTGGACGGGCGGCTGCTCGCCCACGATGAGCTCGATCTCCGGGATCACGTCGACGAGGACCTGCCCGTTCACCCCGAGCGCCGCCTTGATCTTCGAGCGCCACTCCGCGAACTGCGCCTCGGGCTCGGCGACGATCTGCCGCACGAGGTCGCGGAACGCGCTGGTGATCGCGGTATATGGAGTGCTCCGCTTGAGCTGGTCGTACTTGCCGGCGACGAAGTACCCGCGCACCTCGGTGATCGGCTTGTACAGCTCGTGCGCCAGCGCGGACTTGCCGACCCCCGAGTACCCGGCGATGAGCATCAGCTCGGTGCCGCCGCGCGCGACGCGGCCGAACGCCTCGAGCAGCGCCTTCACCTCGCTGGTCCGCCCGTAGAGCTGCTGCGGGATGCGCAGGTCGCCGGAGGCGTCGGCGCTGCCCAGCGGGAACGGGGCGATCTCGCCCGCGGCGTCGAGGCGGCTCTGGCACGCTTCCAGGTCGTGGAGGAGGCCCGTCGCGCTCTGGTAACGGTCCTCGGCCGTCTTCGCCATGAGCTTCATCACGATGTCCGACACGGCCTCCGGCACGCTCGGGCACCGCGCGCGCGGCGGGGCGGGATCGCGCGCGATGTGGCAGTGCACGAGCTCCATGGCGTCCTTCGCGTCGAAGGGCGCCGCGCCCGTGAGGAGCTCGTAGAAGGTGGCGCCGAGCGCGTAGAGATCGGTGCGATGGTCGAGCGACCGGTTCATGCGACCGGTCTGCTCCGGGGAGATGTAGGCGAGGGTCCCCTCGATCACCGTGGGGCTCTTGATCGACAGCTCTTCCCGCGAGAGCCGCGTCGAGATGCCGAAGTCGATGATCTTGACCGTTCCGGTCTCGCGGTTGAAAACGATATTGGACGGATTGATATCCTTGTGTATGATTCTGCTCTCGTGGACATCTCGGAGGGCGCGCGTGATCGCGATGGCGAGCGGGAGGAATGCCGCGGTGTCGAACCTGCCGCCCTGCAGGTGGTGCGCCAGCGCGTGGCCGCCGAAATCCTCGAGGACGAGGAGGAGCCCCTTCTCGTGTCGGCAGAGGTCGAGCGCCCGGACGACGCCCGGCGCTTCCAGGTTGCGGAGCACCGCGTATTCATGCCTGTAGCGCGTGAGCTCCGTCTGGCTGGGATAGTCTGAGCGCAGCAGCTTGAGGACGACCGGGCGCCCATCGACGGCGCGCCGGCCGCGGTAGACGAGCGAGTTGCCGCTCTCGTAGATCTTGGCGACCGCTTGATAACCGGAGATCGTCAGCATCGCTCCCCTCGACGGACGTGTTCTGGCGCTGTTCGAAGCGCGGACGGCCCACGGCGCGGCGTGACCGGCAGTGGTTGTGTCCGGGATAATACCACGACGGCACTTTGTGGCGGACGAATCTCGCTGTGGGGTGTGCGTGGATGTCTGTCGTGGATGTCTGTTCTGGTCCCAGGTGTTGCGGCGGTATCCAGGCCGGCGACGTCTCCGGACAGGCGCCTGGAGGCCCGAGGGCGATGAAACCGCGCGCCGCCGAGGGCCCGCCCACATCGGCTGACGATTCGCCATGGCGTGCGCGCGCTGCTCGAAATTTCCACGGTGCGCAGGGAGAGGGGCACGACGTAGGTGAACCTGTGCCCCCGGCGCGTCTGGTGACGGCGCCCGACGGGGGGGCTGCGACTACCCGTGTGTCGCGGCGCTCCGGAGGGGGGGCTCCTCGGAGGTTTCCCCGACGCGGCGGCGAAGCGAGGGATCGCCGGAACAATTGCGCTCCATATGGAATGCTTGCATTGCAAAGCATCCGTTAAGTAGCTTTGATGCCATGTCGACGCGATGCGTGGGAGTCACCTGGTCGCTGATTCTCGTCACCTTGACCGCGGGCTGCACGGGAGAGTCGGGATCGGCGGCGAGCGGCGGGACCGGGGCGTCGAGCGCGAGCGGCGGTGGGGCGGGAGCGTCGAGCGCGAGCGGCGGTGGCGCCGGGCCGTCGAGCGCGAGCGGCGGTGGCGCCGGGCCGTCGAGCGCGAGCGGCGGCGGCGGTGGAGCCTCGAGCGCGAGCGGCGGCGGCGGTGGGGCCTCGAGCGCGAGCGGCGGTGGGGCCGAGGCGTCGAGCGCGAGCAGCGGCGGCGGCGGCGCGGGCGGCGATCCGGGCCCGGGCGCGTGCGCCGTCACGCGAGACCGAATCCGCATCACCGAGGTCGACGTCGGAATCCGCGTGATCAACAACGAGGACGAGGCAGCGCTGATGCCGCTCGTCATCTCGCCGATACCGTCCGGCGGCTCGCGTCTCGCGTGGATGAGCGACGACGACCGGGTCCACGTCGCGGAGCTCGACGCAGGCGACCAGGCCGTGGGCCCCTCGTTCGGCCTGCCGGCGAACGATTTCTCCGACCTGTACGCCGACGCCGAGGGCGGCGTGCTGCTGCTCACCCGCGACGCCGAGGGCGGCGGGACGTTGAATTGCGGCGCGCCGGAGAACCTGTGCGGCGCGCCGCCGTCCCCGCCGATCCCCTGTCACGACATGTACATGGTCCGCTTCGACGGCGCGCGCGAGACCTGGGCGACCAAGCTCACCAGCTCGAGCGCCGCGCTGCCGCCGTACTCGACCGGCCCCACCGGCCCGAACGTGTACATGATCTGGTGGTATGCGCACCACGGCCGCATCGCCTTCGACGGCTCGCGCTACGCCGGCTATTTCGGCGCCGCGATCAGCGTCTCGCAAGGGGGGTGCATCAACATCCATCAGGGCGATCGCATGCAGGTGGTCGACGCGAGCGGGGAGCTCCAGCGCGGCGGCTTCGACTGGGGCTGCAGCCACAGCGGCTACGAGCGCATCCTCTGGGACGAGAGCGCCCGGAAGTTCGTGACGGTGTGCAAGACCGACAACAACAACCGCATTGCGTTCGCGCCCGAAATCAAGACCATCTATCCAGTCGATCTCGCCTACTCGAACCTGGGGAACCTCGTCGCGGCGTCCGGCGGCGGCTACTGGCTCACGGCGAGCAACATCCGCCCGGGCCAGCCGGCGGGCTCGAACGGGCTCGCCGACGTGCGGCTGCTCCACTTCACGGGCGGCGCCGCGGACAAGGACCTCGTCATCGCCAGCGCGGCGGGCCTGAACCACCGGGCGCCGCACCTGGCCGCCTACGGCGGCTCCCGCATGCTCGCGGCCTGGGAGACCACCTCGCGCGCCGGCGACATCGCGCGCAACGATCCGGAGCGCACGCTCTACGTGCAGACGCGCGATCGCGCCACCGGCGAGGCCGAGGGCGAGCCGCTCGAGGTCGACGTGCTCGGCAATCGATACCAGGATCTCGTCGCCTTCCCCGACGGGAGCGTGGCCTTCGCGGCTCCCGGCAGCGCGAGCACGAAGATCCGGGTGCTGCGCGTCCTGCCCTGCGAGTAGCGCGGCCGCGCGGCGCGCGCCTTCCTCGGACGTCGCCGCGCGGGCCTCGGCGCGGGGCGGCGGCTCAGGCGGCGCTCTCGACGGGCCGGAGCTTGCCGCGCTCGACGCCGGCGCTCGCCGTGGCGCCGGCGTCGACGCGCGCGGCGAGCATCGGGCGGAACGCCGCGCGGTACGCGAAGGCGAGGTAGACCTCGAGGGCGAGGACGAGCCAGGCGACGGGGTTCGGCGGCGTCAGGAAGGTGTGGAAGGCGACGATGTTCACCACGATGGGCGCGAGGAGCGCCAGCGCCAGCGGGACGTAACGGTTCGAGAGCAAGAGGGCGCCCGCGACGACCTCCGTCCCCTTGATCAACGGGAACATGTAGCCGGTCGCGGCCAGCGCGGCCGCGAAGCGGCCGGCGGCCTCCGGCGCCGGGGGCTGCGGCAAGAACTGCAAGAAGCCGTTGAGCCCGAAGACGAAGAACACGAGCCCAAGGAGGATGCGGGCGGCGGAGGGGGCGAAACGCTTGACGGTGTTCATGACAAAGCCTCGCTGAGGTGAGGCGGGCCCTCCCGCTCGGAGCGCCCGCCCCCTTTCTATGGGCGCTCGCCGAGCCCGGTGCTATCGTGCAACGGCTCAACGCAGCGTTGCGCTTGCGCAACCTGGCCCGAGCGAGCGACGACGCAGGAAGCGCCCTGAGGTCCCTCGATGTCCAGCCCCCGCGCGGCCGCCCGAGCGCAATCGCGCCGGGCGCCCCAGCTCGACGAGATCGCCGCGTTCGCCAAGGTGGCGGAGCTCGGCTCGTTCACGGCCGCGGCCGCGCAGCTCGGGGTCCCGAAGTCGACGGTGAGCCGCGCGGTGACGCGGCTGGAGGAGGGCCTCCAGGTGCGGCTCCTCCACAGGTCGCCGCGCGCGGTCGCGCTGACCGACGCGGGCCGCCGCTTCTTCGGCGACGTGGCGCCGCACATCGCCGGCCTCCGCGACGCGGCGCTGGCGCTCGACGCCTACCAGGGCCAGCCGCAGGGCCTCATCCGGCTCAGCGCGCCCCCCGACGGGGGCGAGTCCTTCGTGGGCGACCTGCTGGTCGACTTCTGCGCGCGGTATCCGCTGCTCTCCGTGGAGGTCGACCTCTCCTCTCGCCAGGTCGACCTGCTCCGCGAGGGCTTCGATCTCGCGATCCGCGCGACGCGCGAGCTCCTGGACTCCTCGCTGGTCGCGCGCAAGCTGTTCGACTCCGACGTGCAGCTCTTCGCGGCGCCCTCGTACCTCGCGCGCCGCGGCCTGCCGCGCGCGATCGACGACCTGATGGACCACGAGCGGGTGGTGTTCCTCCCGAGCTCCCGGCGCGGCCAGTGGCCGGTCAGCGACGCGCGCTCGGTGCGCGACGCGCTGTCGACCGGGCGCATCGCCACCGACAACTTCCAGCTCATCCGCTCGGTGCTCCGCGCGGGCGGCGGCATCGGGCCGCTCCCGCGCGTCCTCGCCGCGCCCGACCTGGCGAGCGGGCGCCTCGTCCACGTGCTGCCCGAGTGGTCGCAGCGCGCGGGGACCGCGTACCTCGTCTATCCGAGCGCGCGGCACGTGGCGCGGAACGTGGCCGTGTTCCGCGATTTCGCCCTCGCCTGGGTGAAGCGGCTCGCCTGAGCGGGGCGGCCGCGCGCGGTCGCCGATCGAGCGCGCCTCTGCCCCGCGCGCCGGGCACGCCGGAGATGAATAATGACGATGGCTCTGGCGGCGCGCGCGCCGATCGGCCGCGCCGGCGCACTGCCGTGTTTCGCGGACGTCCCGCCTTGGATACGCTGTCTGGCGCGCTCGCCCGTCTCGCGCGTGGACCCGGTGCCGAGCACGCCGCTCCTCGAGGCCCGCACCCGCCATGTACCGAACCGCCGCCACCCTGCCGCCCGAGCCGCCTCGCGAGTGGCAGCTCATCGTCGAGGCCCACCTGTACGAGCACCTCTCGGTGCCGGAGGCCTGGCTCGCGCGCGCCGGGGGCACGGTCGCGCTGCTCGTCGGCGCGCGGATGCTCGCGCCCGAGCACCACGGGGAGAACCGCGCCTGGCTGTTCGGCGATCTGCGGCGGGTGGAGGGCCAGCGGCCGCCGCTCGTCGCGCCCACCTCGTTCGGCCTGGAGCGCGTGTGCGCGCCGGGCGAGGCGGAGGCCGCGCCGCGGCACGTCGCGGTCTGCCCCTGGCCCGACGCGGCGGGCATGACGCTGGCGGGCATCGCGCGCTACCTCCCGGGGGCGCGCTTCGAGATCGGCGCGGCGGCCGAGGTCGCCGCGCAGCTCGCGCGCGTGCGGCTCGCGGTGCCGCACGCCGGCTTCACGTACGCGCGCGTCGTCGTGTTCGAGAGCGGCGAGGTGCGCGTCGCGCCGCCCCTGCCGGACACGGAGCGCTCGGCGATGCCGAGCTACACGGGGCTCGAGTACCTCGATGACCTGGGGATCGGGGGCTTCCTGCTCCAGGGCCGCGAGGGCCTGGAGCCCGGCTTCGGCGTCGCGTCGGCGCTCTTCGAGCTCGCCGTCGGCTTCGGCGAGGCGGGCGCCGTGGCGAAGCGCCAGTTCCTCGCCGCCGCGCTCACGGCGCACCCCGCGCACCCGCTGCCGTCGGACTTCGGGGTGCGGAGCCGCGAGCTCGACGCCCTCGTCGCGCGGGGCACGTCGGGCGCGGCGTCGCTCCCCGAGCTCGCGCAGGCGCTGGCCGCGCTCAGCCAGGCGCTCGACGGCGCGGCCGCGCTCGGGCGCGCCGTGCGCGCGAGCGTCGCCGCGGCCGCGCCGTCGCCGCCGCACGGGCAGACGAGGGACGGGAAGCGCGTGTACATGCTGTTCCCCGACGTGCAGGCGCTGCCCGTCGGCGCCGGCTGGCCGGCGGCGGCGCCATGAAGCGGCCGCGCCGGCGCGGGGAGGGGCGCTAGTTCCGCGCGTCGGAAATCCCGCCAGGATTCCTGAGACGACGCGGCAGGGTCGGACGAAACTTCAATGATTTCAGATGCTTTTAGCCGATCCGCAGCCGGGCGAGCTGCCGGCTTGGCCCAACGCGGGCCCAACGCGGCGCCGGTAGCCGTCGCGTTGCCCCCTGCGAGCTGGCCGGCGTCGTCATCCACCGCGCTGGGCGCTCGGTCGGGCAGCGCGCGGATAAGGGACGCGTCGTAGCTCGGCGCCGGCGAGCGCGCCTCCAGTCCTGCGGACGTGGGAGCACTTCCGCCTACGGAGCCGCCCTTGCCGTTCAGCTCGGGGATCGCCTCGTCCAAAGGCGCGAAGTCCCCCAAGCCGAGCTCAGCGACCTTGCGCGCCGCTCGCTTGTAGTTGTGAATCTGACGGCTCGACTTGTGTCCGGTCCGATCGGAGATCCACGTCTCCGTGCGGCCGTTCGCGAGCTTGATCGTGATGAAGGTCGCACGGGTGTCGTGCAAACGTATGTTCAGCCTCGATTGCGTGGTCTCGAACAGCTCAGCCCGCTCGATACCAGCGCGGCGCAGGTGATTCCGAAAGTTCTTCGCTCCACTGCGGCCTGGCAGGGGGCCGTTCGGCCCGATGAAGACACGCTCCTTCGGCGGACATATCGCGAAATAGGCCCGAAGCGCGCGCACGACATCGGGCGAGAGTGCCCAGGCGCGTGGGTCATCCGTCTTGTTCTCGTCGAGCACCACGGCGCCGCGATCGAGATCGAGATCGGACGGCTCCAGCCTTCCCGCCTCGTCTGCCCGCATTCCCTCGCGGATCAGGAAGCCATAGTAGATCCGATAGGACAGTGGAATGTCCACCGCCGCCATGAGACGCCTATCCTCGTCGGGATAGAGGGAGCCCTTCGCCTTGTTGTCGTCCGCTTTGGGAATCCAGCCACGCGGCAGCGGATTGTTCGCGATGATCCGCGCCGGATAGGTCGCGAGCGCGAGTATCCTGTGGATGAACTTTGCGATGCCTTGACGCGACGAAGCCTCAAGGTGCGCCGGCAGCATGGAGATCGCCCGATCCGCGTGATCGAGTGTCAAACGAGGGAGAGGAATGGGACCGAGCACATCCAGAACATGATTCAGCTTGTGCCGGTATGGTTCGGGACGACGGAGCGCTTTCACATGAAGCGGGTACTGCTCGGCGAGCCTTCCAGTAACAACCAACTCGGCGAACTCCGCGAAGGTGATTTCCCCGGACGGGCGAGCACGCACTTCGCCCTTGCAGAGTTGCTCGATGGCAAGCCGGACGTCATGGAGTGCGCGCCCCTCGCGTGCGGCCGCCTGCTCCAGCAACGGCAGGCCGAGCACGATCTGGCCGGCTGCGAGCAGGCGGCCGGCGAGGTCGGCCAGCACCTCCAGGCGCGCGTTGGCTTCCTGCTCGGTCCGGCACGTCGGCAAGCTGAACGTCGGTCGACCGGCCTCGCCGAGGCTAAGGCGTGCGGTCCACGTCTTCCCGCGCAGCCGGACGGACCCGGAGCCGTTGGCCCGCTTGTCTCCTGCCGGCCTGCTGGAAGCACGGGCGCCCGGCTTTGGGCGCTCCGTCGTGCTCGCAGCGCCCGGCGAGGTGGCGACGGGTGCAACTACCGGCGCGGCCGGAGCGGGGCGTCCGCCGGAGCGGCTCGAACGCGAACGCCGGTCGGTCGATGCGGGGGCAGGAAGGGATGAGGTGGGGAACGAAGCCGAGCGCTTGGCGCGCGCCCGTCGCTGGGGTACGTCGGTCATGGATCGGTCTCCGGTGATTCGGGGGTCGATCAAGGGCCCGTCCGGCGTTGGTAGCGCCGAGCGGGCCCGCTCTACTTCGGCGGCAGCCTAGCACGGCTTGTCGCTGCGGGAGGAGCGCTCGCCCGGCCGGTGCGGGGACACGGGACCGGTTCGAGGCCGGCGGAGGCCAGCACGGCGGCAACCCGCGTGCGCTCATCGGCCTCTGTCGTGCGACGCGAGGCCGGCTCACTGGCCAGCGATCGCAGGTAGGCAACGAACGCCTCGCGCTGGACCAAGCGCAACTTGCCGAGTTTCGTGATCAGCAGGGGAAAGCCTGGCGCGCGGATCGTGTCGAGGAAGACGCGCGCCGGGATGCCGGTGACCGCCTCGACGTTCTTCTGCGAGAGCATCTCCGGCTGCGGCGCCGTGATCGTGAGCCCGTCCAGCGGGATCGCGAGCGTCGCGGTTGCCGTCGCGGTCGCTCGTCGGTCGATCACCTTCGGGCTCGACCACCCACCTGCGGGCGTCTCCAGGCTATCTCCGTCGATGGCGCGCACGCCGTTGTCAGCCTGACGAAGAGCAAGCGGTGCCGACACACGCGCGAGAGCCGCTCGTGTCATGCCATACCTCCATTCGTGTTGGGTTCGTGCGCAACCGTGACCGACGCGGCCGCAAGGTGCCCGAAAAGGTATCTCTGAGCCGAAGGTATCTCTTCACGAGATACCTTCGGTACGCGCCTGGTGAAAACCACGTCGTGTCGCGGGGTTAGGTATTCTGGGAGGCCCCCAAGAGGGGCCGAAAACGGGGGGAGCGAAGGGGTCAATTTTGTATCTCTGCGCGACCCGTCGGCACCGCCCGGCGAAGCGCCGCCGAGACGTGCGCCGGGACCGGCTGCGATCGCGGGCGTGGCCGGCCGTGGCGGTGGTGCTCATCGGCGGCATCACATCTTCACCATCGCGACCATCGCACATCGGCACACGTTGCCAATGGAACTGCGTCGCGTGGGGGTCGATCAAGGGCTCGTCCGGCGAGCCACCGCCGAGCAAGCCCGTTCTACTTCGGCGGCAGCCGACCACGGCTCGCAGTTCCTGGAGGAGCGCAGGGGCGGCGTGAACATGTGCGCGGAACCGCCTCGAGGCCGGCAGCCGCCAGCACGGCAGCAACCCGCGTGCGCTCATCCCCCTCTGCGTCACGGCGCGAGGCAGGGGCAGTGGCCAGCGCCTGGAGGTGGGAGACGAACGCCTCCCGCTGAACCAGGCGCAGCTTGCCGAGCTTCGTGACCGGCAAGGGGAAGCCTGGCGCGCGGATCGTGTCGAGGAAGACGCGCGCCGGGATGCCGGTGACCGCCTCGACGTTCTTCTGCGAGAGCATCTCTGGCTGCGGCGCTGTGATCGTGAGCCCGTCCAGCGGGATCGCGAGCGTCGCAGTGGCGGTGGTGTTGAACATGATGGGGCGCTGCGATCCGCCGACGGGCCGCTCCAGCACCATCCTCTCGGTCGCTCGCATGCCGCTGTCCGCCTGAAGAAGAGCAAGCGGTGCCGATGCACGCGCGAGAGCCGCTTGTGCCATTCCATACCTCCATCCGTATTGGGTTCGCGAGCAACCGTGACCGATACCGCCGGAAGGAGCCCGAAAAGGTAATTCTGCGCCTGAGGTAATTCGCCTCGAATTACCCGGAGACGCGCCTAAGAAAAATGCTTTGTCGCATCGCGGATTTCGGTGTTCTGGACAGCGCCGCTGAGGGGCCGGAAAAGGGGGGAGCGAAGGGGTAAATTTGGTAATTCTGCGCGCTCCGTCGGCACCGCGCATGGACGCGACACAGACGGGTGCGCCACCGTAGGCACGTCGCCCAGAACGCGACCAGCGCCCGCGCGCGTCGAGGCGCGCCACGAGCAGCAGGATTTCGTCGTGACGGGCCCGTGACGCTCGCGTAGGACGCCTGGCCGCCCCTCGAGCATGTGCAGGTCCGCGCCGCGGTAGGCGATGCCGGTCAAGTCGCCGCCCGGCCCATGACGACTGTAGCCGTCGGCATCGCCTCGGCCGCCGTCGCCGCTTCCAGGACCCAAAGCTGTCCCGTCCCCCAAGGCGTCACCCGGTGCGCCTCGGCCGCCTTCCTCGGGGGGGCCCGCCGTCGCAAGGGCTCACCGCCGCAGCTACGCCAGGTCGCCCGGGGCATTGGACCCACGGAACCAGGGCGACCAGGAGGCCGGGGACACCTGGCCATGGCCGAACCGTCCCGCCAGCCCGCTGAGTGACACTATGTGTGCCCAAACGTTTACAGGAGGGCATCCGAAATGACACTACGTGTGCCCGGATGTTTACAGCAGGTCGTCCGAAATGACACTGCATGTGCCCGGGCGTTCACAGTGCGGCGTGCCGATGAACCTGCACGCCTGGCCTGAGAGGCGCGCGCCCATGCCGCCAAGGAAGCAAGCGTCTCTCTCTTGCTCCCGGCGGCGGCCAGCCCACGCCGAGGCTCACGGCCGCGGAGGTGGCGTGCGCCGATCTGCTGCCCAGGGACGCCGTCGCGGAGGTCCGTGCCGGCAGCGGCCACCACGACATCCCTGCGACCACGGAAGAGCACGTCCACCCGGCCTCGCCGCCAGGCGAGGAACACGAACAGCGCGCCGCGCTTCGGATCGCGGCCGAGCTGGTCACGCACAACCGGAGTGCGGACGTCGGCAACGCGCAGGAGAACGCTCGTCGAGCAGGGCATCATGGCCCCGGCGATTGCACGGCCGACCCCGCCGAGCGCCGCAAGGGTCACAACCAGGACGATGGCGGGCGATGGTGTGGATGCACCGTCCGATCGAGCTCGCCTTGCTGCGCCTCCAGCGCGGACGGCCGAAGGCGTTTTCGACACAGCGCCATCCCTGTTGCTGCATGGACGCCAGCCGGGCACAGACACCCTGATGAATGCCTTGAGCTCAGCATCGGGAAGGGTATCGACTCCAGAACAACGCTTGACTCGGGCCGCCGCGCCGTGGCCTCCTCGGTGCGAGGGAGGCTGCAATGCCGCTCGTTCCGAGATGTGCGCTCCGGGCGATCATCCCGCTCTTGATGTTTCTCGCTTGCGTGCTCGCGCAGGGGGGATGCCAGTGTATCTTCGGCGACCCGCCCCTGGAGCCGCCTCCTGGCCTTATCGCCTGCCGGACCCAGCGCGCACACAGTCCTGCCGCGGATCGCCCCGTGCCGGAGGTCGAGACCGTCGCGGCCGGTACGATCCCGGGGACGTTCTACATTTCGAGCACCGGGGAGGCCGTATACACCATGGAACTGGCCTCCCCGCCGTCGCGCGCGGGCGTGGGTCCTCGGATCGAGCTCGTCTATCGCAGCGACAGCGACAGCGGCGACGGGGTGCTCGGCGCCGGCTTCTCCATCGCCGGGCTGTCCGCGATCGCGCGGTGTCCGAAGAGCCTCGCGCAAGACGGGGAGATCCGCGGCGTGAGGTACGACGGGGACGACGCGCTCTGCCTCGACGGCCAGCGCCTCGTCCCCGTGGGACAGGCGCCGGGGACCATCGAGTACCGCACGTTCCCGGATACCCTCGTCAAGGTGGTCGGGCACTACCCTCCGAAAGACGGTGCACCTGCCGAGGCGCTCTTTTTCGAGGCGTTTCTGCCTTCCGGCCGCGTCGTCGAGTACGGGCGCACCGAGGGCAGCAAGCCGCTCGCGCGGGGCGGCGTCCCGCGCGTTTGGCTCGCGAACAAGGCCCGCGACGGCCGCGGCAACGCCATGACGTACGCATATTGCGTCGCCGAGGCGGAGGACGGCCATGCCGCCGAGTACGCGGTGGACGAGATCCGCCACACGGCTTTTGAGGGAACGCCGTCGCTCGAGCCTTCGCGGGCGGTACGCTTCGTGTACGCGACGAAGGATCCGGCTGCCATTCGCACCGGGTACTCGGGCGGCATGGCGCTCCAGCACTCGCTTCGCCTCGAAGAGATCCAGATGCTCGGTCCTGGCGACGCGCTGATCCGGAGCTACGGGTTCCGCTACGAGCTCAGCCCGACGACGAGCCGCACGCTCCTGACCGAGGTCGAGGAGTGCGCAAGCGATGGTGTGTGCAAGCCTCCAACACGATTTCAGTACAGCCGCGGAGAGCCCGGGTTCAAGCGGCTCACGACGGACATCGACAAACCGGTCTCCGAGAGGGCGAGCCCGATGGTGTTCGACGTCGACGGCAATGGGCGCGACGACCTCGTGGTTCCGGACATGGTCGCGGCGCTCAGCACACCGAGCAATCCGATCACGGCGTGGCAGGTGGCGCGGAACCTCGGGCCACCTGCCTCGCCGTCCTTTCTCGCACCGGCCGAACTCGCCTTCCTAGAGGATTGGCTGTTTGTCGCCGATCCGGTTGGACCCTCCGATCCGGCGATGCTTCAGCCGGAGCTCGGGACGGTCCTGGACTACGACGACGATGGGCGAACGGACGTGCTGGTCCATGACGTCTACGGTGCCGAGGTCACGTGGCATGTGCTCCTGTCCCGGCCGGACTGGACATTCGCGCTCCACGACACGGGCATCCGCCGGCCGTTCCCGCTCGGGGGCACGCCCCCGCCGCCAGGCCTGAGCAGCCCCGGCGCCTCGATGCACCTCGCCGACCTGGACGGCGACGGCGTGCCGGATCTGATCCAGTGCGAGGACCACGACCGCCTGGGACAGTCGCCGATCCCGGCCTCTTCCGTGTGGACCGTCCACCTGTGGCGGCCGGCAAGCGGCGCGACGCCTGCGGGATTCGACCCCACGGGCGAATCGATCGAGCTGCTCATCGGCTATCCCTGCGGTACGGAGCTCCACACGCTCGACGTCGATGCCGACAGCAAGATCGATCTCATCGTGCCGTCCCTGCGACGGTTCGGTGACGGGACGGTCCTCCTCGGAGATAGCTACGACGCGATCATGCGCCGCGGCGAGGGGCGCTGGGAGGTGATCGACACCGAGCTCCCTGTCGTGTGGCCCGGGGGCCGCGTCGTCTTTCTCGACGCGAACGGCGACGGCTTGCCCGATGCCGTCGAATCCGGCCCGGGTGACCACCAGCTCTATACCTACTTCAACACGGGCCCGACCTTCGTGGCCTCGCCGTTCCGGACCGTCGATGCGTTCAGCTTCGGCGATCTGTTCGGTCTTCCCGATCAGGACGTATTCTTCCCGCTCGCCGTACCGCTCGACTTTAACGGCGATGGGCGGCAGGATCTGGTCATGCCGGTTCCTCCAGGCATGCTGCTGGGCGGCTCCGAAGCGCTCCCGTCGTGGGCCGTCCTGCTCGCGACGGGCGACCGCGCAGGGCCGCCCTTCCGGCTCGTCGACCCGGGGCTGCCGTTCGAGGCCAGCGTCGGCGATGCGGCGGTCACCCTCGCCGATCCGCGCGGGCCGCGCACCGGCGACGTCGATGGGGACGGCGCGCAGGACGTGATCCTGTCGCTCGGCGGCGTGTTCAACGTCTTCCAGAACCTCTCGGCCGATCAGGATCTGCTGATCGCGGTCTCCGACGGGATGAACGCGCACGACCCGACCGAGCCGGACTTCGTGCCCAACGTGAGCATCTCGTACGGCCACATGACCGATGCCTCGGTCACGAACGAAGGCGTTGCGGAGGATCCGGCGCGGCGGAGCGCGCTCTACCTCGCGCGTTCCGGCACGCCGGACGACTGCGGCTATCCGCGCCGCTGCGTGGTGGGGCCGCGGCGGGTGGTCAGCGCGTATGCCCTCAACAACGGCGCCGATCGACCGCGGCGCTTCGAGGTCGGCTACCGCGACGGGCGCTACCACCGACTGGGCCGCGGATTTCTCGGGTTCGGCGAGCGGATCGTCACCGACCTGGACACGGGCGCTGTGACGATCGACGCCTACGACCACGTCACCTTCGACAACGATCTCCAGGTCTTTCCCTTCGCGGGGCGCGTCCAGCGGACGTGGCGCGGGGCTCCGGGACTGCCGAGCCAGCCCAGGCCGGAGCAGATAGAGCTCTCGTTCGCCGACGTAAGGCGGACGCTCGTACCGACGAACGACGGCGCGACGTACTTCACGCTGCCGACCGAGCGCCGGATGAGGCAAGCGCAGGGCATCTATCCGCCACGGAACGGATCCACGCCTGCCATCGAGGCATACATGCGCGAGGTCGAGCGCGGCGGCGACGGCGCGACGTTGCTGCGCGATTCGGTGTCGAAGGTGACGGACTTCGATACGTTCGGCAACGTGCGCGCCGAGGAGGTCTCGACCCGCGGCGTCGACCTGACGTTCAACGTCACGCGGACGTTCAAGAACGACGCCGAGCGCTGGGTCCTCGGCCAGCTCGAGACGCAGAAGGAGTGCAGCGCGGCGGCGGGGATGTCGCAGTGCCGGACCCTCACGCGAACGACCACGATCTACGGCGAGGTGGAGACCGAGTCCACCGAGAGCGACGACGGCCTTCCCGACACGAAGCTGAAGCTCACATACACGCGCGACGACTTCGGGAACATCACCGGCGTCACGGCAGAGGACGCCTTCGGGCACCATCGGATATTCAGCACGCCCTACGACGCGGAGGGCATGTTCCCCGAGAGGTACGTGAACGCGGCCGGGCACACCACGCTCGTGGAGTTCGACGGGGCGCTCGGCGTGCTGCTCAAGCGGGTCGATCCGAATCAGCTCGTGACGACGTGGGCGTACGACGGCTTCGGGCGCGTCGGCGTCGAAACGCGCCCAGACGGCACCACGACGGTCACGGTCTCGCGTACCAAGGATGGCGGCCCGGGGCGGGATGCGTGGCGGGTGAGACAGCGGAGCACCACCACCGGCGGGGCCGACGACACGGTCGAATTCGACACCCTTGGCCGCGCGATCCGGTGGCTGTGGTACGGGCCCGACCCGTCGCAAGGGTCGCGCGATGCGCCGCGTTTGATGCAGGAAATCGTGTATGACGCGCTCGGTGAGCACGTCGCGCGGCGCTCGGTGCCGGTCAGCGAGGATACGCCCGAGCTCGAGATGCTGTACGACCGCTATGAACACGATGCTGTAGGCCGCGAGGTGCGGCATACAACGCCGTGGAACGCGGTCACGACCACCGAATACGATGGCCTGCTCGTGCGCGCCACCGACCCGCTCGATCATGTGACGGTGACCGAGCAGGATCCGCTGGGGCGCATCAGAACCATCACCGACGCGGCCGGCGGGGAGACCCGCTACGCCTATGGCCCATTCGGACTGCTGCACACGGTCACCGATCCGGGCGACGCCGTGACGCGCACGACGCGCGACGCATTCGGCCGCGTCCGGCAGCTCGACGACCCCGATCGGGGCACGACCGTCTCGATCCACGACGGCTTCGGCGAGCTGATGTCAGAGGCCGATGCGCTCGGGCGCGAGATCTCGTGGGACTATGACGCGCTCGGTCGACCCCGCACGCGCATGGACCAGCACGGCGCCGAGCGTCTGACGACCACGTGGACCTGGGACACCGCGGCGCATGGCATCGGCAAGCTCCACACGCTCACGAGCCCCGATGGAGAGAAGACGTACGGCTACACCCGCTTCAGCCAGCTCGAGACGACCTCGCTCCGCATCGACGGAGAGCGCGCGTCGCTGGAGGCCAGGCTCGGCTACGACGATCTCGGTCGCGTCGAGACGGTCACCTATCCGGCGCCGGCCGGCGCAGCGCCGTTTGTCGTGGCACAGGAGCACGACGCGCATGGCCATGTGCTCGCCGTGCGCGACAGCAGCACGCGCTTCGCCTACTGGCGTTTGACGGACGTGGACAACGCGGGGCGCTTCCGGGAGGAGGTGTTTGGCAACGGCGCCGTCACGGAGCGGAGCTACTTCGCCGACAAGCAGCGCCTTAGGCACATGGTGACGCAGAGCGGCGCGGGCGAGGTGCAAGATCTGGACTATGGGTTCGACGATCTGCTGAATCTCACGCGCCGCACCGATGCGCTTCAGCCCCGGAACACGACGGAGCGCTTCAGGTACGACGCGCTCCACCGGCTGACCTGCGCGTACTTCAGCGAGGTTGAGAGAGCGTCGGCGCCTTGCGCGCTCCGCTACGACTACCACCCAAACGGCAACCTCATCTTCAAGTCCGACGTCGGCACGCTCGCCTACGACGATCCGTTACACCCGCATGCCGTTACCGATGCGGGCACAGGCAGCAGCTTTGGTTATGACGCTGTAGGAAACCAGATCGCGCGCCCCGGCGGCACGACCGTGCGCTATACGCCGTTCGACCTGCCGGCGCGCATCACGCAAGGCACGAGCACCATCACGTTCGCCTACGACGGCGACCAGCAGCGGATCCGCAAGACCACGCCGGAGAAGGAGACGCTCTACCTCGGCGACCTGTACGAGCGCGCCACCGACGCGGCGTCGGGCACCGTAGAGCATCGGTACCACGTCCACTCGCCGGAGCGGGTCGTGGCGATCGTGACCCGGGGCGGCGCGGATGACGGCACGCGGTACGTGCATGTCGACCACCTCGGCTCCGTCGATGCGCTCACCGACGAGGACGGCGACGTGATCGAACGGCGGAGCTACGACCCGTTCGGGCAGCGGAGAAACCCCGTGTGGGGAGAGCCTGCACCGGCGTCGTTTGCCAGCAAGACGACGCAAGGGTTCACGGGGCACGAGAGCGACGACGAACTCGGGCTCGTGAACCTGAAGGGCAGGATGTACGATTCCAAGATCGGGCGGTTCTTGACCACGGACCCGATCGTGTCCTTTCCGTTCTTCGGACAGAGCTGGAATCCATACAGCTACGTGCTGAACAGCCCGCTCAACTTCGTGGATCCGACCGGATTTCAGCCAGCAGACCAGGAGCTCTTCATCGATCCGGAGTACGCCAAGGACCCCGAGGTGCAGCGACTCCAGGAATTGAGTTGCGCCGGCTTCGGCGATTTCGAATGCTCCAGGTCCAAGCCGCCTTCCAACGAGGTAGAAGGTTCGCGCGAGGCCGCGGAGGTCGGCGCGGCGGCGCCGCCGGTCGACGTCAGCACGACCGGGAGCGCGTCCGGGTATGTGCCGCAGCCGGTGACCACGGCGCCGATCGACTGGTCGCAGAACCCCTATGTCCAGGTTGAGGGCGGGTTCGTCGCCGGGTTGTTGCTCGGTCTGGTTCCGTTCGCCGGCGTGGGTCATGAGTTGCTGGACGCCGCGGGCGTGCTGGCCCATGGGACGCCGGAAGCCAGGATGGGGCTGGCCATCGGGCAGATCGTGGGTGGGCTCACCGTCACGATCGGGGGCTTGACGGGGGAGGTCTTCGGGGGCATCACGAGCGCCACCGGAATCGGCGCGGCGATCGGTGTGCCTGCGATCGCGGTGTCGACCGGGCTCGTCGTCGGTGGGGTCGGTAACATCGCGGCGGGGCTCCAGGGGCTGTCGCAGGCACTGATGTCGAGCGGGTCAGGCAGTGCGGGCTCGCAGGGCGCGGCGCCTGCCGCAGGGGGGGAACCCGAGCATCACATCATGACGAACAAGAATCGCGTGTCGACGACCCAAGGAGGACCGTGGACGCCGCGATTTGAGGACATGGCCAAGCGAGCTGGCATGACGCTGGACGATGCGGCTAATCGAGTTCGAATCCCCGGTCACCGAGGGCCGCATCCGGAGGCGTATCACCAGGAGGTGTTCAACCGACTACGCAGGGCTACACGTGGATTGCAGGGCGACGCCTATTCGAACGCGTTCCGAGCGGAGCTCGACGCGATTCGGATCGAGGCAGCCACAGCCGGATCCGGGCTCAACCGGCTCCTCACGGGACAGTGATGCGACGGTTCTTTCTGCTTCGAGATGAGATGACAATTAAAGGGCGATGGCACCTGGGCGAAATCCGGCTCCGCAGTGGCTTAGAGCCGCTGCTCGATGCGGGTCATCGACTGGATGCGACTGAGCCACTGCGAGGTGAAGTAACCCACGCGGGTCGCATCCTAGAATTCAGTCTCACCAGCTTCAATGTTCCCGTTGCGACGACGGCGCTCGCGAATGCGGTGAGTTCCGTGGCGGGAAGTGACGTTCAGTGCATCCCCCTGGAGATCGCGGGTCAGACGGGCATGCTCGTCCTGAACTCGGTTCGCGTCATCCGATGCCTCGACGAGGAACGATCCGAATTTATCAAATGGACCAAGCAGGATCACCGATCGGAGCTTGCCGGGCAGTATCGACAGATCACGAAGTACGTGCTGAACGAAAGCGCGCTTCCGAATGATGCCCATTTCTTCCGTATCGAGGGCTCGCTTGTGGAGCTGATTGTCTCGGATGCTGTGAAGGCTGGTATGGAATCAGTTGGATGCCTTGGAGCGAAGTTTGTTGAGGTGCCGCTCTCGAGCTCGCGTTCGGGGGCGTGAGCGTGCTGGCGGTTGTCGTCCGCTGGGCCCGTGTCCGCTGACACCCGGCGCCGTCGCCCAGCAGCCAACTCAGCGCGCCAAGCCAATGCCTCACCGCGGGCTGATTCCGACTATTCGGGAAACCGAAGCGTCTTGACAGCGATGCCGTCCTCCCCTCGGATCTCGACGCCAGACCAATCCCAGCTCAGGCCGCCCTTGCCCGGCGGCCCCAGCTCGTACGTGACCCCCTCCAGCGTGAGCTGGTCCTCGTCGAGGTAGGCGATGCCGATCGAGTCGCCACCGCGCCCCGGGCCGCCGTAGCCTCCGTCGCCGCCGTAGCCGCCGTTGCCCCCGCCACAGGACCACGTGCCGTCCCCCACGGCGCCGCCCGGTGCGCCTCGGCCACCCTCGCCGCCCTCCTCGGGCGGCCCGCCGTCGCCGCCCGGGCCCGCGCGGAGGGTGGTGATCACGCTATCGCGCACCGTCACCTTGGCGTGAAGCGCCAAGACGCCGATCGTCGGGTACCCGTTTTCGCCCCCTTGGCCCCCTCGACCACCGCAGCCGCCAGCGCCTCCAGAGCCGCCGCCAGCGCCTCCCTTGGTGGTCACGCCGCACACCGCGAGCCCGCCTCGACGGCCGCCCCCGCCGCCGCCGCCTTGGCCCGGCATGCCCCTGCTTCCGTCGCCTGCCCTGTCGGCGACCCATCCTGTTTCGGTGATATGCCCGATGCCCACCCCCGAACGGCCAATCGTGCCCAGCGCGCCAGGCGCCCCGGGGCCCCCGTTGTGGCAGTGCACGCCCGTCACGTCCCCATCTCCCCCGCGCCCTTCACTCGGGTGGGAACTCGTGATCGGCTGCCCATCGTCCCCGTCGCCAGCGCCGTCGGAAAGGCCGTCGCCTCCTTTGCCGCCTGTGCTCGGGATTCCACCCTCGCACGGGTTCACCACTGCCGGGCCGCCGTGGACGATAGTCGCCGAGCACGCATCTCCCCCATACAGCCCATCGGCTCCTGCCGCTGCCTGATTCAGCCCGGACCATGGCTTGCCAGGGCGACCTGCCCAGCCGTCCCCAGCCCTCAATTGGCTTCGGAGGATCTCCACCTCCGTATTGGACTGAACGAGCACCGCGACCGGACCCCTCGCCCGCATATCAAGATCGGCGAGGATCGAAACCCCGTCCGCGGCCCCCCTATCCTCGGAACCCGGGGGCTCGATGATCACCAAGGGGTCGGTATCCATCGTGTGAACAAACGTGGACACCGTGTCTTCGGGGTCGCGCACCCATCGCCGGCAGTCGTAGCCCCCGAGGAGATCCACGCCGGAGGGCAGCGTGATGTGCGTCCTCACCTCGAATCCGTCGTTGCAGATGAACACGCGTCCTCGTCCAGCGCGTGCGAGCTCGACGGCGCGATGGACCGTGAACACTGGCTTCGCTTTCGTGCCGGGGTTCCTGTCGTCGCCGCCACCCAAAGCTCCCGCAACGAACACGCCGCAGCCATCGTCGAGGATATGGGCGGCTACGTGCTCGATGCAGACCGACTCCGGGGGCGGTTCGTCCTGGCACGAGAGTCCATCGCAGGGCGCTCCGCCAGCACCGTTGATGCCGGGTGCTGTCCCACACCCGGTTGCCCACGGTGACAACAAGAGGAAGAAAGCAGCGGCAGTGGTCTTTCCCATGAGCGTCTCCTGACGGTTGCCGCCCGTGCAGGGCGGTTCAACGAGGCGGTTCCGGGTCGGGCGCATCGAACCTGTACCAGAACGTCGGAATTCCATCGTTGCCCTTACCGACTTCGTCGCCGGGAACTGCATTGCCCGCGAGCCCGCCGGCGCCGGCTTTTCCCTGATTGAAGGTCGCGCTCGGCGCAAGGGACACGAACGCGCCCACCGAGGCGACGCCCAACGAATGCCCCCCGAGGCCGCCGCCGGCATCACCGCCGCGGCCGCCGTTGCCGCCCGCGCCGCCACGACATGCGCCCCATGTGATGGCGGGGCCAGTGAAGCCCTGGCCCCCGTCGCCACCCCATCGACCGTAGCCGCCCGGTTGGCCTGTCCCGCCAACACCGCCGTTGCCGCCGATGCCCGTCGTCACCCGAGTCGCCTCAAGGGTCAACGCGCTCCCCGACAAGGCCACGATGCCGATGCTCGACCCGCCGTACCCGCCGCCTTTCCCTCCAACGCCACCGCAACCGCCACTGCCCCCTGACCCGCCAGCCGCACCCGCCTGCGGGCGGCCTGCTGGACACGCCGTCATCTCGCCTCGCGATTTGCTGCCACCGCCACCCCCGCCGCCCTGACCGACGCCGCCTTTCTTCCCATCCTCACCGCGAATGCCGATCCAACCGTCTTCCGTGAGGTGGCCTATGCCAACCGCACCGCCGGCGCGACCCCCGTCAGCACCCTTCGCGCCATCGCTTCCTTCGCTGCATCTCGTCATCTGCGCGCCGAGCCCTGCGCGGCCGTGGCCTTCCGGATTCTCCGCCGGCTCCGGCTGCCCGGGCGCACCGTCCCCCCCCGATTCGAGCCCGCCGTAACCGCCGTCTCCGCCCGTGGACTCGGTTCCGTCGTCGCACACCGTCACGACCGCGAGAGCGCCCGTCGCGAAGTCCGCGGAGCAGGCGGACACGCCGTCGTTTCCCTCCAAGCCGTCGTTGGCCCGCTCCCTGCGCGCGTCTTCTCCCGGCTCCCCGTCCTTGCCGTTACCCGCGACGATCGCGCTCGCCTGCACGATCGCCCTGGCCCCAGGACTCAAGATCATCGCGATCGACGTTTTCCCATCGATTGCCGAGGCGTCCGCCGCCACGACGCGCACGCCGAACACAGTTGACGTCGCGTCCTCTTGTTCTCCCGCGATCACCCGCAGCGGGATGCCCACCGGCGGAGCGATGAACGTTGGGTGATCCGGTCCACCGAACGACCCCTCATACGACCAATCGCCGCCGTCATCACAGCGACGGCCGCCCCAGAGGTCGACCCCCGAACGCAGCGTGATTGCCTCCTCGAACGACCCGCTACAAGCATACACGCGCCGGGTCGGTGCCTCGCCGTTGTCTCGTCCGCTCGCGGCGAGCCCGACGGCGTGCTGCAACGTCTTCACCGGCGCGTCCTTCGTGCCCGGGCTCCTGTCGTCGCCTGACGCGCTCACGAACACCCCGCATTGGTCGAGCGCCGGCGCCGTGCCGGGCTCTCCCGCGCAAGGTCCTGGCGGAGGCTCCGGCTCAGGCGCGCACCCCGCCACCTCCGAGCAAAGGTCGGTGTAAGCGCACGCTGTCAGCGTGCTCATCGCGCTCGCCGCGCAGAGCGTGGCAGCGACGACGGACGTTGCAGCGCTTCGGCCTTCCCGACCTGCTTGCGAACGCCTCCCGTCTGCTCCTCGGATCCTCACCAGAGTCCCTCGATCCTCACGCCGGTCTCACGCCCGGTCGCCACGGGCGTGACGTGAACCCGCTCCTGAGTCGGCGTGCCCCCCAGGAAGAAAAAATCGGTGAAAAACGACGCAGCGGTCACTGCCCCGATCACACCACCCGTGATGACCAGGGCAGTCCCCACGCCGGCGGACAAGTTGCGGGCGTCTCGCAGGCGGAGCAGGTCAGCGCATGGGGAGTCCGGCGGCGCTTGCCAGCACATCGTCGAGCTCGACGTGGAGCCGCGCGTGAGCCCGTCGCGCCGCTCGCTGAGGTCATCATCCAGCTTGCGGGCCCTGAGCATGAAGACGCCGCCCCCGAGCACGGTGCCCGTCGTGACGGCGATACCCGCGACGCGCAGCGCTCCCGGCCAGGAAACCCACGGGCTGGGAGGCTGTGCCTTCCTCGTAGCATCGGACCCGGACGAAAGGCTCAGGGTCTTCGGTGCTTCCTTCGGTGACACCAGCGCGGTCTCGTTGGTGCCGCTCACCGCAGTGCGCGGCAGCTTCATCGTGATCTCGTGCTCCGCGCCCGCCGCGGCGAGGAACGAATGAAGCCCGTCCTCATGGCCCGGTGCACGGCCCCGCACCATGTGTTTGCCCGGCTCGAAGAAGAGTGTGTAGGTCCGCGCGGTCCGCCCGATGCGCTCGCCGTCGACGAGCACCTCGGCGTCGGGCGGGTCGACCGAGAGAACAAGCATAGCGACGCGCTTCGCTGTCTCGCGCTGTGCTGCCTCGTATCGCCGCTGGAGCGCATCGGGCAGCACTTCGCGCTGTTCGAGGCTCTTGGCGAGGTGCTCGGCAGCATCGCGGTATCGGTGCAGCGCGACCTCGCAAAGGCCGAGCTCGCCGGCGAGCTCCGCGCGCTCTCGCTCGGTGCTGGTCGCCGGGTCTACGGCATCGAAGGCAGCCTTGTAGGCAGCGTGTGCCTCGATCCACCGCCCGGCATTGCGCGCTCTCCGACCACGGCGAACATGGTCCTTCACCGATGAGCTGTCGCTCGAGCTCGCTGCCGGGGGCGATACCGCCAGCGCCGGCAGACTTCGTGAAGTCTGTTGCGCCTTCGGGGGGACATCATCGGCGCTGGCAGACTTCGTGAAGCCTGTTGCGGCCCCGAGCGTGAGAAAAATCGAGAGAGAATGCGCAATGTAACGCATCCAGTGACGGTACTTACGCCGGCCGCTCGGCGTCAACCGGCAGAAACCGCAACGTCTCGGCCTCTTGGACGAGAATTGGCGGTCGGATGACGGAATGTGCTCAGCCGTCCCCTAGGGGCCGTTTCGATGTGTTTAAATGTGATACATTGGTTCACATTGTCCGACCAAAGTTGCTCCTCGTCAATTTTTTGTGAAGCGTTTTGCCCGGCTCAAGTGTGCTGCGTACCGTGGACAGGCCAGCGACCGTCTCCCCCGGCTTCGAGCTCTTCCGGCGCCTCGCCCGGCGCCACGGTGTGCCGGCGCGAAATGCCGAGGATGTCGCCCAGGAAGCGCTGCTGCGGGGGCTAGAGGCCGACAAGCGGCTCGATCTTCGTGGAGACCCGGCCCCGTACCGCGTCACGATCGCCGTCAACCAGGCGCGCAATCACGTCCGTGACGCACGCTGCCGCGCCGAGGTGCTGACGTCGTTCGATGGGTGCGAGATCCGAGATGAGTGTCTCACGCCGGAAGAGCTGCTCCGGAGACGGCAACGGGAAAAGCTCGCGCGGCAGCTGCTAGACCAACTCGATCCCAAGTACCGGGATCTCTTGATCAAGCACGACCTCCAAGAGGTCCCGCTGGCCGAGATCGCCTCCGAGCAGGGACTTCCGCTGGACACCGTGAGGACGCGACACTGGCGGGCGCACAAGGCGCTCCGGGTGCAGCTGGAGCAGTGGCAGGCGCAGCAGCGCTCTCGAGGATGGGACGACAGCGCCTGCGTGCCGCTTCCACTGGGCTTCGGCCGTCGCGCGTCGTGGGCGGCCTGGCTGCGCCGTCTGAGCGTGAGGATCCTCGTTCAGGGCGCGCTCGTCCTGCTGACCGGCGCGCTCGTCTCCTCGGTGCCATCCCTGCCCGACCTGAAATCGAGGGTCGAGGCGGCGGCGGTCCGCGCCCCTACCACCGCGCCCCGAGCGCGGGACGCCGCGACGTCTCCCGTGCGAGACAGCGCGTTCAGCGCCGCGGCGCCTGCCAGAGGTGGAGGCGCGCCCGGCGCCGCGGCGCCCGCGACGCCGATCGCGCACGAGAGCTCGTCGTCGAGGGAACAACGAAACGCGGGCGCCGAGGCGATCGTGAGCAGCACGCCCGCTCCCGTCGAGACGACAGCTCGCCGGCCCTCGTCGACTCCGGCGAGCACCGCTCGACCAACTGTCAGCGATCGTGAGAGGAGCCTGGTCAACCAGGCCCGAAGAGCCATCGAGGCCCACGACGCCATGGCCGACGTCGAGGCTCTCCGGCTGCTTAAGGCCCACGCGCGGGAGTTCCCCCGTGGGCGGCTTGCCGCCGAGCGCGAAGCGCTCCTCAAGCAGATTCGCTGAATCGTCGGTCGTCCATTAACAGCTGAGCAGGCGGCGGGCGCCGGTAATGTCTTCCGACAGCACAAGGCCGAGATCCGCCTTGCGTCGGACAGGAACGCGCACGTCCAGGAGGCGAAATATCATGGAAGACATGCTGGGTGCGATGTGGCTCGTCTCGCCGATCGTTCTCGCGATGATGGCCTGCGTCGCGATCGGTTTCGCGGTCACGGCGCGCGAGGCGATGGGACGCGAACACGGGCGTCGCGAGGCGCGCGAGCAGGCGCATGAGGACGAGGAGGCAACCCTCACCGATGCGAAGGAGAAGGCCGAGCAGGAGCTGGGGCGATATCGGCGCCTGCTGGACTGCCATGTCGATGCGCTGATCGCAGCGATGGCCGGCGGCCGAGCGCGCCCAATTCCATGGCCGGGCCGGGTCATCGAAGCGTTCTGCGCGACGATGCCTGCTTGGAAGCGAAAGCTGGCCGAGAGCACGGGGCTTACGCCGAGGGACGTGGAGCGGCTGCTGAACAGCGAACTCCCGATCTCGCCCGGCCTCGCGCGGCAATTGGAGGCGTTCACGGGCACGCCCGCTCGGTACTGGGAGCGCCTGTGGCGTCTTCACGATGACTGCCGGACCGACGCGGACGATACCGTAGTGCTCAAGCTCGATGAGCCGATCACCAGGCGCGAGAGCGCGACGCGTACGTCGACGTCGCCAGCGTCGATCTCGGTGCCACCAAACCCGCCCTCGATAGCCCCTCGCGCGCCTGATGTTCCGCCGCCCGTGGTGCCGGCTCCTGACCCGGCTGCCAGGAGCCCACGCGCCAAGCTCCCGCCGCCTCCACAGCCGCGGCTGAGATCGCCGCTGCCTGCTCGCGCCGAGGCCGGTGCTGAGTTCGCGCGCCGCGCTGCCACGCTGACGCGCTTCCCGCTGCAGCATGACGAAGGCGGGGCCAGTCATGCACACGAATCGGGTTGGGAGGACGTTGAATGTTCGTCACTGAATACGACACTTCCGGGCGTAGGAAGCCAAGGGGCAGCGTAGCTGCGACACCTGTTTTGTAGGTTCAGCAATGGATTCCAAGACTCACGAATTAAACGTTAAGGCCCTCGACGAACTGGTTGGTCAAATGGAGTGGCGCATTGTTCCGTTACGCAAGAGTCACGTACAGGCCCTCATCGAGGAAGGATTCGATGCGTACTACAGCGCCCCAGCGGGCAAGGTGGCAACGGCGCTGCTGACGTTGGCTCGACTTGTCTTAGACGAGGCGACACCTGGACGCGCGAAGCATACTGAGACACCTGAAACCAGTGTGCCGGTTTGTCGCATTCCACCGCTTGAGGACGCGATGAACCGTTGGGCCGATTGTGAAGAGGAGGGGCGGAAGCGGCTATTTACAATCCTCGACGCGATGGGCGGCAAAGACCCTGCCGCCCGCGCAGCGCATGCAGTCCTGGCGTGGGCCGCGCAAACGTATGAGCTCGCAAGGAGAACTGGCGAAAGAAGCTAATTGCGCCAATGCTTCGTCCCCCGGCGCTCGAAGTTACCCGTGTGAACGAACACGTAGAATCGCAGAATTCTGACGAAGTCCTGCTGCATCCCGAGTTTGGCGCCCCCGCCGGAGGCACCCCTCCGTCCATCGCCCGCGGCTGGTGGAGCGCGAGGTGCGGCTGCGCGCGACGCCGTCGAGTGTGGTGGTGTATGCCGACGACGAGGCCGTGGCCCGGCACGATCGGCACGGCGCCGGCCTGCGCGGCACGCTCGAGCGGCACCTGTCCGAGGAGCGCGCGCCGCTGCGGCACCGGAGCCGCGCCTACTGGGAGCAGCGCGCCGACCAGATCGGTCAGGACGTGGGCAGGTTCGTCCGCGAGCTGTTCGGCGCCGACGACGTGCTCTCGCAGCTGCGCAAAGTGCAGGCGATCGTCACACACCTGATCGTCACGCACCTAGAGAAGCTCCCGCAGGAGCGCGCGCAGGCCGCGTGTCGCCGAGCGAGCCATTGCGGCCCCCTCAGCTACCACGGTGTTCGCGACATCCTCCGGCGTCGGCTCGACTTCGAGCTGAGCCCGCAGAGCGCTGCGGAGCCCGCAGAGCGCTGCGCCGGCGGCGTGGGCGGATGCGCCTCCACGGATCGCGCGCGACATCCGGCTGCTCGCGGCCTCGCGGCTGTCGTCGGCAGGAGGGGACCATGATCCAGACGTCCAATCGCGCCGTAGAGGAGTCCGGCGGCCTGTGCGGCGACCCGCCGCTTGCCAGCGCCGCCATGGACCGGCTGCTCCACGACGCCCCCGTCCTCGTCTATGAGGGCGACTCGTTCCGCAACCCTCCCCCGGGCGGGCGACGCCGGGAGGCGGAGGCATCGAAGGAGGTAGCCGCTCCGCAGAGCGCGTTCTGAAGCGTGCTTGTGGAAGGCGGCCACGTGCGTAGAGTCGCGGTGCGATGACGAAGCGACGGAGCGGGGAGGAGGGAGTCGAAGTCCCGAGCCTGACGACGGCGGTGCTGAAGCTGTCCGCGCCGCATGTCGCGTGGCAAGGCCGCGAGGACGCCCCCGCCCGCGCGAAGGGGCGCCCGCGTGGCGCGGCCGGGCAGGAGGAGCGCGCGGGATCTGCCGAGGCCACAGGCGTGCGGCGCCGCAAGAGCGCCGCCCAGCCGTCCGCGGACGAGGTGGGCGAACGGCGGCCGACCCGAGGCGCGGACAAGCAGCGCCGAAGCGAAGCGACCCGAAGGCGCCCCGCGAAGACGAGCTCGACGGTGGCGGGACGAAGCGACGACAGCACCGGCTCGACGCGCCGACGCACCTCGGCGCGGACGCGGAAAGGACGCGCGCCTGACTCGGCCGCTCCGGACGCGACGAGCGCTGTGGGCGCGACGGAAGCGGACGACGCGGCGCGATCAGCGGTCGCGGAAGGCGAGCCGCGAGCCGGTGATCCGAGCCAGGTCCAGGTACTTGAGCCGCCCCTCGGCGATGAGGCGTTGTCGCGTCGCGACCCAGTTGTTGGGACTCAGGTCGAGGATGCGACTGAGCGGATAGCTGGGAGCCACGGTCAGGATCTCCTGCAAGTACAGCTCGGGGTCGAGCCCGTGCATCTGGCAGGTCGCGATGAGCGACGTGATGGCACACGCCCGGACAGCATGCTCGTCGCTGCCGTGGAAGAGCCAGTTGCGCCGCCCCTTGACGACGCGGCGCAGAGCCCTCTCACTGGCATTGTTGTGGATGGGGATCTCCCCGTTGGAGAGGAACTCGCAGAGCGCCTCCCTCTGGTTGTGCAGGTAGACCAGCCCTTCGCGCAACGGCGAATGCTCCGGGACGACCTGCCGCTGCGCCTCGACCCAGGCGAAGAGCTTCTCAATCAGCGGTGCGGACTCGCGCTGCCGGAGCTCGAGACGCTCGTCCGGGCTGCACAGGGCGCATTCCTCCTCGACGCGGAAGAGCGCCTGGAGGGTCTGGAGCGCGAACGCCGCCTCCTTGCCCGCCCCGGCCTTGAACGCCTTGAAGAAGCGCCTTCGTGCATGGCTCCAGCAGCCGGCCTCGCGCGCCTTGCCCGGCCCGAACAGCACGTTGTGGTTGGCCGAGGCATCGGCGACCAGCGTCCCCTGGTAGCCGCCGAAGAGCTTCGCGACGGTGGGGCCGTCGTACGTCGGTGTGTAGCGAAACAGCACCCCATCGCCCGGCGCGACCAGGACGAAGACATGCCCATAGCGGTGCTTGTCCTTGGCCCGGATGGCGGTGCCCGTCGCATCCATGGCGAACCACGACCGCGAGAGCGCGTTGCTCCACATGGCATCGGCGATGCGCATCGCGATGCCACCGCAATCGTACTGCCAGCGTGTCATGTTGCCGCGGCCGATGCGGAAGCCGTGGCGATCCGACTCCACCTCTTGCCGGTAGTAGGGCATGTGGTAGTCGAGCTTGTGGACGAACAGGTGGGCCAAGAGGCTCGGGTCAGCAAGGCACCTGTCGATCGGGCGCTCCGGCAGCGCGGCGATCTTCACCGGTCCGCCGCTGTCCTCCGCAGCATCCGACTCGGGCGTGTAGCGTACGAGGACGCCGTCGACGAAGGGGCTTTGCTTGAAGCCCGTGTCCGCGGGGATCCCCAGAAGCTCGTGCTCTCGCACGACCAGGGGCTCGTCCAGCTCGTGCGTGAAGGCCGGTCCACCGGCTGGCGAAGGAGCCGGCTCCTCTTCAGCTCCGCTGCTCGCCGCCGGTGCCTCCGCCTTGGCCACGTACTTGGGGCGACGCGTGACGATCTCGATGGGGCCGCCACGCCGGTAGCCGATGACCGAGCTGTCTTCGGCGCCCACACGCTCGAAGCGCTCGATGCCTTTGAGCAGCACCTCCGGCGGCAGCGACTCGATGACCACCCTCGGGATGACACCGATGCGACGGCGCCCGTGCTCGTGGCGCTTGGCTCGCTTGCCGCCTCCGGGCTCCGAGCCGGAGGAGGACTCTGCCGCCGCCACGCGCTCCGGCGGGCTCGCGGGGCCCGGCGGCTGGATGCTGCCGTCGCTCGGGTCCGCATCAGGCGAGGCGCAGTGCTCGGCCTGCGACGAAGCTGGAGCCGGACAGCCGCCTGGCTCGCCGGCCAGCGAAAGCCGCAGCTGGTCAGGCGAGACCTGCTCGGAGACGTGGCGCCGGAACCCGATCTCCAAGGTCCGAATCGTCTCCTGCAGCTGTTGATTGTACGCCTTGAGCGACTCGACAGTGCGAGCGAGCTCTTGGGCCTGCTGCTCCGCCGTCGAGAGCTCGGCCAGCCTCGCCTCGAGCTCCTGCACCCGCCGGAGCAGCGCGTCGACCGCCGACCCGGGGTCGGCGGGGCTCCCCTGGGCTTGTCCCCTGGCCTGGAGGTAGCCGAGCACGAGCGCCGCACCGTCAAGGCGCTCTGGCTCCGCCGACTGCGGCAGCTCGGTCTCACCGGGGCGTGTCGTCGAGGTCAAGGCGCGCCATGGATGCCCCCTGCGCTTGCCCTTGACAAGTACCTTATGCAGCCGACTTGTCGCTACTTTCGATGAGAATCTCTCGCCGAAGACGGGAATGCAGGGCAGTCGTGGTGCGCCATCGGCGCCGCGCTCCCGCGAGGTCTTCGGGCGCGATGCAGCTCGCGCCCTGCTCCATCTCCGCATCCGGCTGCGCCGGCCGCCATCGGGCCGCGCTGGCGCCGGCAGCGTGGTGAACGAGCGCCGGCGCAGACGCCTCAGTGGACCAGCCGGCGGCGGCTTGCCAGCTCTTCCACGGGTAGACCGGCGAGCAGCTGCGCGAAGTCCTGTGCTGACAGCTCGATACACTTGCCGTCGGCCTCGGTGAACGAGGGCAGAGCAAACGCACCCTTCGAGAGACGCTTATACAGAATCGTATATCCGTTGCGGTCCCACCAAAGTGCTTTTAGCCGGTTGCGCCTCCTGTTGAGGAACAAGAACAGCGCGCCACTGGCCGGGTCCAGGCACAGCACCTGCCGGGTGATCGCGGCGAGCCGGTCGAATGCGCCACGCAAGTCCACTGGACCGACCGCCAGATAGACGGCTATCGTCGCGGGGGTCACCGTCCCCTCCGCAGCGCTTCGATCGCATCCACGAGGTCGCGCGCGCCTATCCCACATACCTGCATCCGCGTCCCATCGGCAAATGCGACGTTGAGCCGCACAGGCGGCGCTTCTCGGCGCTCCGGGCGCACCACGACGGGGAGAAACGGAACATGCTGAGCCGCATGGGTGGCTCTTGGCAACGCACCCTCCTCTGCGCGCTCACCGCCAGCTACCCATCGGTCGACGGTCATCTTGTGGACACCGAGCTCCGTGGCGATCTCGGTCGGCGTCGCCCCCGCGAGGGAACGCTCCTTGGCGTACGCCTCGGCTCGCTCCCGCAGCTCGCTCGGGTACTTCCCACGGCTCTTCTGCTCTCGATACCTCGACATCTCTGCACGCAGCTGCACCAGCTCCCTGCTTCCTGGCATCGCTCGCTCCTCTTCGCTCGGCGAGGGCGCGGCCCTCATCAGACGTCGCGTAGCGTGCAACCGAAGCTGGCTAGGGAAAAGACGCGGTCCGCGGAGCGGCTACCGAAGGAGAGCAAGACATGAGCACGTCGAGCGGGTGGTAGGATCCGCTTGGCCGCCCCGAGCGTCGATCGCCCGGGTCTTGATCGCCGTGCAGGTGGCGCTCGCGATCACAGGATCCGCTTGGCCGACCCAGGCGCGATCCATGAGGCCGGGCTATGACACGATGATCAAGGGGGGTTAGCAAGGTGTCTGTCGCAGCCGGTTACCAGGACGACCTGAACGGGCAGTGGGTTAAGCGGGAGCTGCGCGACAAACTGCTCTCGCTTCTGGACGACGAATAGACGCCCAGCTCGGCGCTGGTGAACCCGCGTCCGAAAGCATCAGGGCCGGGGGCGTCACAAGCCCGCCGACCCGTGCCTCGGCCTCCGCTCCCCCATCGCCGCGGGGGGCGCACCGCCTTGCGCTCGAGATGGCATGAGCGCGCTCAGGGGGCGCCGCGGGGAGATCTGGCGGCTCGTCGTGGTTAAATTCCTGCTGATCTCCGAGGCCCTTCTACAGTAGAGCCGTGTCAGGGCGTCATCATAGCTGTCGACACGCTGAAACGCGTACCCTGCACACTCGAACGTTGCCTGTTCCGCCGTGAGACTGTAAACAATCTACTCAATCTGCTTTGCCTCTGTATGTCGCGCTCCGCAGGTTCACGACCGAAGGCTAGTGAGCGATTTTCGTACACGCATGTTCCTCACGCATCACTTGGACGTTAGCGCGCCGCACTCGACGTTGTTCCCAGATGCAACGTTCGCGTGGACGCGCTCGGCGACGCGCCTCAGCGACACCTTCCGCCGTGCGAAGCGGAGCGGCCGGACGGTCCGCCGGCCGAACGTTGCGGCAGACCCGCCCGTGTAGGCGAGCGAACCCACCGGAAGGGGCCGTGTCGAACCGTGGGTCAGGCGCCCGCTCTCTGCCTGGCCTTGGCGATTTTGCATTCAAGCTCTTCCACCATCGGCGCGATGGTTGCAATGACTTCCTCCGGGGATGCAAACTGCCGATCTCTTCCGAAATCGACTAGCGCTGGAAGGGATTCTGGACGAAACGGATACACGCCGCGAAACGCTCGAACAATTAAGTCGTCACAGATCTCCAAAACTAGCGTCCCAGAGTAGCCCCACCCGCCAATACCCTGACGCAGACCATGTGCAATGCGCTCGTCCTTCGGAATGTCCCAGTATTGCGCTCGGCACGCTTCGACCCGATCGTAGAGTTCCCGGAGACGCATTGCAGAAATCTCGCCTCCAGCCGTCGCTCGAAGCCTCTCAAGTGATGCAACTCGAACGGTCGTAAGATTCGCCGCCTCAATGGCTCCACTCTGAAAACCAGCTTCGCAAAGCAAGATTCCTCGATCCGCGCCTGTGTCCGCAACGATCTCGCGAAGTGCCAGCACGTGCAGTTTCGAGACTCGCGAATTCCAGCACTTACACTCGACGAGCCAAGTGACATCGAATCCTGCATGGTGAGACTTGACCACGACATCAATATCGTGCTTTGTACGAACGCCCTGAATTGTGACGTTCGTCGAGGCGTCAAGACCCATGGATCGAAAGAGAGCTGCGGCCTCCTCTTGGTAGTCGCTCCAGTCTGTCGCCATATTGTTCACCGTGCAGAGGTAAGAGTCGTTTCTTCGGGGTGCTCAAACTGCGATAACTCGCCGCGCGAAGCGCAGTCGGGTTCAGCGCGATGTCGGCTCGTTCCCGTCCTGCCCTGGGACGAGGTGCTGTACGACGGCTGCGTGCGCCACTCAATGGTGGGGACTCGTCACTCGGCGCACGTCATGATTGCGTGCTCGACTCAGACTTGTTCGGAGGCAACTCGAGGACATTGATGAACTTTGGCAGCAGATCGAATACCGCATCTACGATGATCTCATCGAATGGGTTCTTTTTTCCTTCCATCAGCCGCTGCCGAGCGTGATACACGCGGTTCACCATGTACGCCGTCAGGTCAGCAAGCTGTATGCCTGGCTCATCCTTCGAGTCGACGTGAATAACACCGCCTTCATAGAGCCGAATGGGATCCGCAGCTGCTTGGATTCGGATGGCGTTGGACAGGGGAGCAACCGAGTCCATTACAATTGCAACGTCCTCGCCAGTTCTCTGGAGGAAAGGTATGAGACTATTGAAAAAGACGTGTTGGAGCGCATTCTTCGGTGATTGTGCGCGGCCCACTGCGGCGAGAATCCTTGGCTTCAGCTCCGCATCGTACTGTTCGCCAGAAACGAAGCAGTGCAGGATCGACGAGGCCGCGCCCTTGAGAACGTCTATCGCGGCCACTAGCGCCTCCTGACGCGCGTCCAGGGAAACACCACGCCATGGTGAGGTCTTCGATGGGTTCACGATCTCCACAGTATGGAATTCGCGGATTCCGTTGCCGATGGTGAGGAGCTCCGAGAGAATCCGATCTTTCGCAGCGGCGTAGGCATCTGACGTCATTGCCACGCCGCAGAGAAAGTGGAAATCTGCCGCGAGGTCCGGGAGCGGCTTCCCAGGCGTGCCGCTGTCGTCGATGAAGACGAGCATGCGCCCGGGAACCGCCATTTCGTAGAGGATATCTCGTCCACTTCGTTCGTTCATCTTCGAATGTCCCTTCATCGGCGCCCAAGTCGCGATACCCACCCAACTATCAGTCGATTGGTCAACCGAAGCTGCCGGACCAGGTCTGTCTAGATCGTCGCCTTTGTGACCTCTCCGACGGAAGGTCTCACGGATCGGCTCTGCGCCGCAAGGCTCAAATGCTCTCCACCGCCATAGGCAGATCGATGTAACACCGGCGGCAGTGGCCACCTCTCCCAGGGGGGCGGGCAGCGCCTGGAGAGGGCGCGGCGGACGCGCAGCCGGATGCATCGCGCCGCGTCGTGCCGCGTCGCGCCTGGGTGACACGGCACGGGCCGCCGACCCCTCCTCTGGTACGCTCGCAGCGTGCGTCCCGCTCGCTACCCCCGCTCTGCTGGCGAGATCCTCCGTTCCGTGCCGCAGCGCGACCGCGCCGTGCTGCTCCGGCTCGGCCTCAACCTGGACAACCCCGCCCACGCGGAGTTCTTCTCGAGGGCGTGCGTGTCGCCGACGACGCAATCGCGGACCGGCTGCGGTGGGAGAGAGAGCGGCTGGGCTGAGGGGCACCATCGATCGCCGGCTCGGCCCCAGACCTCGCATCCTGACCGTCCGCCGAGGGCTCGTTCCGCATCGCCCCAGAAGCCTGGACCCCGCGCCGAGGGCGACCTTCGCAGCGCTCGCGCCCGGCGCATCTTGCAGCGGGTTCGATTTCCGCGCCTCCACCGCAGAGACACGGCGAGAACCGTGTTTTCTGTTTTTTGTGTGCCCTGCGTGTGACCTGATAACTCTTCAGGAGCCAGTCGAACCCCGGCTGGCTGTTCAAGGGGGAGATCGGGGTTCGAATCCCCGGCAGGTCGCCAGGACGGCCAATCTGCTGCAACCGCAGCCGGCGAGCCGGCCGCTCGTGTGAGCCCAGACATCGGGTCCGAGCGAACGTTCACCGCCGCAGGCGTCTCTCGCGGCAGGCGGCATCTGTACGCCCAGAGCGGAAAGATCCGGGAGGCGCCCACTGGGAGCACGGCGGGCCGGCGGAGTCCGCTGCGAGGGGCGCCGGATCCGCCGGCTGAGCTACCCGCCGCGGAGCCGACGCTGCACTAGTGGCCGAGCAGAACCACTTGTCTTTTGTTCAGTTTTCGCGTAGACTTACGAACGTGATAGGGAAATGATGTGGACCGGAAGGAACGGCTGCTCGAGCTCTACGACCTGCTGCCATTCCACCAGCATCCCCTTTGGGTGATGGTCATGAAGGGAACGCTTTCACTCCAACAGGTAGCCGCTGCGGAGTGTCAGCATTTTCTTCGAACCCGTGCAGGGCAGCGCCTGCGTCGGGATGCGATGACCGAAGCTCACGCGCAGAACGCGCGGTTATGGGAAGTCCTACTCTCCATCTATCTCGAGGAATGTACGAATGAGAAAGGGACTTCGCACCTCGAGCTCATTCGACGTCTCTGTACAATGTGCGGTATCGCAGATGAAGAGCTTGAGCGAAGCCGCCCGACTCCGGGCAACAGCGCCTCAATGGCCCTGTACCGCGATATCGCGCGACGAGGGGCTGCGTGCCACTTACTCGGGGCAGGAGCCGTCGAACACTATTACTGCCAGCTCTCGCCCAAGATATACGACGCTTACACAACCCGGTACCAGATGACGGACGAGCAGGCTGAGACATACCGGCTCCACGGCCCGATGGACCGCGAACACGCCGACCGATCGTTTGCGGTGCTGGACGAGGTTGTAGATATAGTCGGATGGGAAGCCATTGAAGACAGCGTGCGCGATGCATTCGTCGCAACAAGTCTTCATTACGATGGCATGCTACATGCGGCGACCGGGGAACTTTCCTATTGGAACGGGAGATAGCGATGAAGGGATATATCTATACGATGTTCGCTGGTGCAGACCCCGGCGCTGGCTGGAGAATGACCGATCCAATCTTCGGGAAAACTCCAACACTCGGAGCCTGCGTTCCGCACATACGTCGCGTCGTTACCCCCGGTGACATGATTTTCACGATAAGCGGACGCGTCGATGGCGCTAGGCAATATGTTGTCGGTGGTTTCGAGGTCGCCGAGAAGATCGACGCACTTGCGGCCCTCGCCCGTTTCCCCGAACACAAGCAGCGAAGGCTCGACGATGGCGCGCTCGCTGGGAACATTATTGTGAACAGCGACGGCTCTCGATCCAGCGTCGACTACCACACCAATTTCGAGAAGCGTCTCGATAATTACGTCATTGGCCGAAAGCCTATTGTGCTTCAAAAGTCAGCGGAAATTGCACAAGCCCGAAATGAGACGCTCGACATACTAGGGGAAGTATTTGGCAAGCGCGCTGATCGCGTCTATGACATCACGGCTCGCTGGCGGAAAGTGGACGACGTACAGATCGAGAAGCTCGTTTCGTGGCTTAAAGGCATCAAGCTAGCGCACGCGAGCAAGCGATGACGAAGCTGGCCGAAGAACTGGATCGTCGGCGCAGGACGTTTGCGAAGCTGGCAACCAAATCCGGCGTCTCCGTCGAAAGGCTTGAGGCACTCGCGCGCGGCTCCGAGGCTACTCTAAAAGAGCTGCGGGCACTCGCTCGCGCGCTTGGTTTGTCTGTGGGTGATTTCGCCCCTACATCGCCAGAAAGTAGTGAAGGGCGCGTCGAGATGATGTTTCGTGGTCAATTGGCCGCGATAACTTCTAAGCGAACCGCATCGGCTGCTGCATCCCGAAGCGAGGGGCACGGGTTACACGCAGAGGTATTTGCGCGTCGAATCGCCAAAGCGCTCACGCTGCTGTCGGGAGAGAAGGGCCAGCTAGATTGGTTGCGGGCATTTAGGTGCCAGGAACCAACGTACCTGGACGCCGAACAGAACGCCGATTTGTTCCGCAATTTATTCTTCAACGGTGACAACGTCAGCGCACTCGCATCACTGCCTCATCTCGTCACCGAACACCTCGGCATGCTTTTGTTTGTGCTCAGCGGAGAGAGGGTTGATGGAGCCTCTGCCGCAGTCGACGGTCAAGCCTTCATCTTCGTCTCTCCTCGAACGTATCTTCCACGAATGCTTTTTACGCTTGCACACGAGGTGGGGCACTTTGTCGCGCGGTCAGGTAAGGGTGAAGACTTCGTGAGCTTGGATCCGGAAAATTCGATTGGCACCTTTGCGGGAAGCGCGGGCAAGGAAGAATCGTATTGCAATGCATTCGCGTCTTGTTTGCTCCTGCCACGGGCGGGCATCGGCATAACGCTGAAAATGATCCGAGAGAAGATGGGTATTCGTGGGGAACTCGGCGATATCGATCTGCTGCTTCTTGCCCGCGCATATGGCGTAAGCTTCGAGGTAGCCGCGAAACGATGCGAGGATCTCAACCTATTACCTGAAGGTGGCGCGCGCTCGCTCTACGAGGAACTGAAAAGGAAGCATGGTGGGCCTGAGAAGCGGGCAGCCGAACTCGGATTACCTGAAGCTGTCGATATAGTTTTCCCCACTATTCCGCCGAGGCTACTGGACGCGGCTGTTCGACGAGTTCGCGATGGCGAGGTCTCGATTGGCGCGGCGGCAGGGTTTCTTAACGTCGGCATCGGAGCGCTGATGCGCGCAAACCGCCCGCCGATCGCGTCTGCGTGATCACGATCCTTGATGCCTGCTGCGCCATCAACCTCTATCATGGGGGCGCACTCGCCCACGTACTCGAGCTTGGGGCGAGAGTATGGACTATCGGCCCTCGCGTACTCGAGGAGTGTGCTGATGATTGCGGCGATGCTTTGCGGGACGCGGTGACAGTTGGGCGGGTGATGGTACTCGATGATGAGGAAATTTCGGCGTCACTTTATCTGTCCATTCTCGCTACTCATGGGCTCGGCGATGGGGAAACCGAGTGCATTACTGTCGCTAGCCTGAATGCGACGACTTGCATCGCAACTGATGATGGGCGAGCTCGCTCGATAGCGATCTCTCTTTTCGGGAAGAAGCGTGTAACTGGGTCTCTGGGTCTTCTACGTGAGTGCGTGCAGGCGGGAATTCTTCAAACGCATGAGGCTTATGCGGCGTATGTGCTTATGATTCAGGCCGGTGGTTTTCTGCCCAACGTTCGCGAGGTTTTCTTCATCCCATCGGGGTTGTAGTCAGCAGCAACGTTCTGGCCACCGTCGCCCCCGACCTCGTGCTGGAGCTCGCAGAGCGGCACACAATGTAATACGCGAGGGCCCGCATGGCGAGCGATGCGCGCACTTTCACCACCTCACCCTTCTCGGCTCGTCTTCCGCGTCACGCTGGTGGCAAGCCGACGCTCAGACAGAAGAGTGGCATGAGCATCGTGGCCTACATTGACGAGTCCGGTCACAGTGGCGCGGACCTGTATGATGTGCATCAGCCAATTCTCACGTATGCGGCCGTGTGGCTGGAGGAATATCAGGCGACCGTGCTTGCGGACAAACTCGCCAAGTTACGCAAGAGGCACCACGTCCAGCTGCGCGAGATCAAGGGAGCAAAGCTGATGAAGACCGCGGGGGGACAGCGCTTGGTCCGAGACGCGCTGGAGGCTGTCAGCGCCGCCGCCACTCCCATCTCCATCGTCGCGATGCAAAAGGCATATATGGCAGCAGGCGTCGTCGTTGACGATTGCACCGATTACGTCTACAATGATGCGTTTGACGAGCGTTGGGGCTGGGATCCACTCATTAGGGAGCCCCTCATCGAGAAAATCCTGAGGGTCTCCGACCCGCAGGCTCTCATGCGGGTCTGGCAGCTCCGGGGCGGCGACGATGGTGCAGCAGTGGCGCAAGCATACGGATCTTTTCTCTTCGGCCTATCGCTCAGTCTTGACGATGAACTGGCCGCTAGAGCTCGCCAGATGCAGAGAACTAACTTTAAGCAGCTCTGGAGCGCGGTCCAAGGCGCGCGGTCCATGGGATCGGATTACAGCCCGAACCTATCAGCCTTCAATGCACTTCTGCATGGGATGGACGAGCAAGCCGCTTGTTTGCGGGTGCCCGCTGTCACATTGGTGCACGATGCCCAGCAACAGTTTCAGGCCCTTTTTACCAGGGTATGGACTTTGACTAGCCAGGCTCATCCTGCCACCTATCGTTTTCCGAATGGCAACATCCTTCGCTTTCCGACTGACCGGTTGAAGTCTTTAGCATTTGCGGAATCTGGCGCACACGTTGGAATTCAGCTGGCTGACGTAGTGGCCGCCGCGACGCGCGTAGCGATAGAAGAGCATGCGGGAGGGACGCCCGATCGGTCTGTTCCATACTTGCCTGCACTTAGGGACCTTTTGCGCTCGCCGCTTGCCTGCGGCATCTTTCCTTTTGCTATCGGGACCGACTCCTGGAAGTACGATGTACTGGCGTTCTTGCTGGACGTATGACTGAGCACGATGCGGCCCGACAAGGGACTGGTGCCGACGAGCGGGTGCGCTGCATGCACCCGCTCGCGTCAGAGCCCTGTGTTAACGCTCGGGTGCTGCGCCGGTCAGCGCGACGCGCCGGAGCTCCGCCTGTGACCGGCGTCGTGCCTGGGGCGCGTCGATTCGTTCGAGCAGGCGGACGGCTGAGATTGGGGTCGAGCAGGCGCGCCTTGTCCCCTGCCTGGTGCGTGCTCGGCGTTACTTTTAAGTGAACCGACCCCGCTCGTGGGGGAGCGCTGCCATCGGTGGGGGCTCGTCCCCGTCACCGGACGCCGCGGGCACGACGAACAGCCGGCCGATCGCCTCGTGGATGACACGAGCCGCAACGTGATCCCCGAGGGCGACGGCGCGGCTGAGGGCGCTGGCTAGCGAGGCGACCACGGCGGCGCGCGGCGACGGATCGACCGTCGCGAGCTCTCCGATCCCGAGGCTCGCCGCTTGGGCCCACGTTGGGTCCATGCCTTCCGAGCGGGGGCGATCCGCCGTCAGGTCTCCCCGAAATCCCTGGGGATGCGACGAATCGCGACGGTTCGCCCCCGCGGAACAGTCCCGCCAGGATTTCTGCGGCGGCGAGGCGGCCACGGACCGGGGCGCGCGCGTGGAGGCTGTCGTGCGCGCGTCAGGCGCCCTGTCCGCACACGCGGCACCAGGGCAGGCGCACGAGCGTGTGCAGGGACGAGCGGCCGCTTTCGCGATCCTGGACGAGCACCCGGCCCCCGAGCCTGGTGGGCGTGTAGCCGGAGAGCACCTTCAGCGCCTCCAGGGCGAGGAGCTGGCCGAGCAGCGCGTCCAGGATCCGGGAGCGCTCGGGCGGAGGCTCTTCCCCGGTCCCCTCGTCGAGCCGCACGTTCAGGGCCTCCACCGCCGCACAGACGCGGCAAGCCGTCTGTCCGGGCGTCACCAGGGGCCCGATCACCAGGCGCTCGCCCGCGCGCTGCGCCCACAGCGAGGGCAGCTTTGCGCGGTGCGAAATGCGCGTGATCCGCTCCATGGGCGCACGATCCTCGGGCGCCACCGCCGCCACGAGCAGGTGCCCGCGCTCCGGGGTGCGCTCCGCGCTCTCTTGACCGAGCGCGCCTTCGTCCATCACGAGGACCTCGCCCACGCCTGCGGCCTCGAGCGCGTGGGCCGCGGCCGCGCCCGCGGGGGAGAGCGCCACGCAGAGCACGCGCGCCTCGGCGAGCCGCCGCACGGCCGCGGCCGCGTCCTGCTGCCACTTGCGAAAGAACTCCTCCTGCACGTGCAGGCGCGCGCGCAGCTCCGAGATCGGCCCCTCGGGGACGACCTCCACGAGCCCGTGCTTCTCGAGCAGCGCGAGCGTGTCCGTGATGCTGCGCCGCGAGTAACCGTCGAGCGCCTCGACGAGCGCCTCCCGGTCGCGCGTGCCGTCGAGCCGCGGCACCATCTCGCCCAGGAACGCGCCCACCGAGGCGCCCGTCACCTGGAAGGTGCCGAGATCGGAGCGGAGAATGACGCCCACGTCCGTGGGCGTGATGCTCGCCGATGGACTGAGTCGAAGGCATGCCCCCACGATACCCTCCTCACGCTATTCCGCGTCGCCCGCGGCGCGGCGCGGCTTGCCGATGCAGAGCGCATAGACGGGCTCCTCGCCCTCCGGCAGCTCGAGCAGCGCGGCGAGCTCCGCGTCGAGGAAGCCGCCGATGCCGCAGGGGCCGAGCCCCAGCGCCGTGGCCACCAGGTAGAGGTTCTGGCCGAGGTGGCCGGCGTCGAGCAGGACCAGGCGATAGCCGCGCTGGCCGTACTTCCACATGTTGCGCTCCCAGACGGCCGTGATGACGAGGACCAGGTTGGCGCCCCGCACCATCTCCTGCACGGTCAGCTCGACGAGCTCGTCGCGGACGCGGCCCTGGCGGCGCAGCTCGAGCTCGTGGGCGTAGACGTCATAATGATAGATGCCGTCGTCGAGCCCACTGACGGATTGCGTGGCCACGTAGATCTCCAGCGGGTAGCGCGCGCCGGCCGAGGCCGCGGGCCGGTTGTATACCCACACATCGTCGAGCCTGCGGCGCTTGCGCGCGCCGTAGCTGCCGAACAGCAGCCGCCCCAGCGAGACGAGGGGCAGCGGCCCGGGCTCGAAGTCCCGGATCGATTGCCGCCGCTCGAGCACCTCGCCGAGCGAGGCCGGGAGCGCGAAATCCCGCCCGGGCAGGGCCGTGCGGGGCGCCCCCACGTACGTGCGGTATAGCTGCGGCGTCGCGTCCCCCTCGACCGCGCTCTCGAGCGCGCGCGAGGGCAGGTGGCACGAATGCGCGTGGTACAGCCGCGCGATATCGGTCTCTTTGCTCCGCATTGCTGCCTCAGGCCATGGGGTGGGGATCGGGGTTGAACCCCGCGGAGGCCATCGCCCGGAGGCGCTGGTTCCCGAGGCATTGCATGGAGTGGCCGAACTGGATCTGCAAGAAGCCCCGCCCGATCGCCCGGGCCACCCGGAACGGCGTCGACAGGAGATCCGCGGTGGTCACATCGACGATGGCCACGCGCATCCCAGCCGCCCCGATCCGCCGCGCCAGCGCGGCGAGCGAGGTGTCCTCGGGCTCCGCGAGCTCGGCGGCTGGCACCTCACCGCCGCCGTCGAGGAAGGCGAAGGCGCCTGCGCGGCTCGGAGGAACATAATAGAGCGCGTGGTCCTCGAGCGTGCGCACGTCCTCGGGCCGCTCGGGGATGGTCTTCTCCTCCATCCACCGGCGGATGAAATTGCCCCCTTGCGCGTGCTCCATGATGGCCTTCCTGATGGCGAGGCGCGGGCTCAGGTGCGCGGACAGCGATACCATGGCGCCGGGCCAGAGCCTGCCGTCGCCGAAGCCCGCGCACATCACGACGGGCACGGAGAGGCCCACGTCGAGCAGCCACAGGGCGGTCTTCACGCCGTTCACGGCGAGCTGCCGGACGACCTCGCGGGCGTGCAGGTCCACCGCGTCGTCGAGCAGCACGCGCACGCCCGGGCGGCGCGCCAGCCACGAGAGCATGAAGGCGTCGCGCTCGACGAGCTCCAGCGTGGCCCGCAGCGCCGCGTCCTCGTGCGAGGACCCCGCGGCCAGCCCGTTCGAGGTCACCTGGAAGAACCGCTCCTCGGGAGGTGCCGGGTAACTGAAGTGGGCGGCAAGCGCGGGCACCCAGACGGGCCCGCCGTCGCCCAGCCAGCGCCCCGGCACCCAGTCGATTGGCATGGTGGGGGCGAGCTTCGGCTGAGGGAACCCGGGCTGCGCGTACTGCTCCTCGCTGTAAAGGCCGATCTGCTCGGGTGAGATGAGATCGCCCGTCATCGAGGCGACCGGCGCGCGGATCTGGCGCCTCTCGTCGAAGTGCTCGGCCGCGTAGCGCTCGATGGCCTCGCCCGCCGCGCCGATCATCGCGTCGACCCTGGTCACGCCTTTTCCGGCGCCTGCGTCCGGCTCGTGCTGGTGGTCGGGGTACACCGACGTGGCATAGGTGCTGAGGACAGCCACGCCATGGTAGAGCACCTCGATACCCACTTCCGGATCGACGGGATTGACGGAGAGGCTTTTCACGATGCCCGTGCGTTCGTCCACGACGCCTGCGAGCAGCCCGCGCAGCTCGTCCGGGGTGCGCGCGGCGTCGAGGGGAATGGAGGGCGTTCGCTCCGGGCGCTGATCGCCGGCGAGCGCGCGAGCCCCGCCGCAGACGTCGCAGGTCGGCATGGGCAGCACGGCATGGATCGAGGTCTCCAGGCTGACGAGGTTCTGCGCCAAGAGCCGCCCCCGCACCGTCGCCGTCTCGGGGCGCAGGAGCATATCGAGCGCGGCGAGCGCGAGGGAATGGCCGAGCGACGTCGGCATGGGCGCCAGGCAGGTCCGTGCGCTTCTCGCCGGGCGCTCGGCCAGCAGCGCGGCCTGCAGCGCGAGATGCACGGCGGCCTTCTCGCGGGTCGAGAGCTGACGCAGGCGGGCGCAGCTCCAGCACGCCGTGCGCCCCGGCAAGACGCCCGGACCGATGATCGCGTCGAGCCCGTCGAGGTAGGCGCAGAGCGAGGCGAGCCCCGCCGCGTGTGCGAAGCGGGCGACGCTTTGCATGACGAGCAGGTCGTCGCGGGCAGCGCAGGTGAGGACGAGGTCCCAACGGGTATCCTCGAGCGCGAGCGGGCGATCCGCCGCGGCGACGAGCGGCCCGGCGTCCACGTGGCACGCGGGAGCGACGCGCGAAAGGCGCTCGGCCAGCGACGCGCCGCGCGCCTTGCCGCGATCCGCGGCGTCGAACAGGGGCAGGGCAAGGAGATCGTCGTCGAGCACCTCGGCGCTGTCGAGCAAACGGAGCGCGCCCACGCCGGCTGTCGCCAGATCGTGCGCCGCCACGGCCCCCCAGGGCTCGATCCCGACCACGAGCACGCGCGCGCGCGCGAGCCGCTGGGAGGTTTCCGTGGGAGACGGGGCGGACCGAGCCGAGGCCGGCGCGCCGAGGGCTTGCGTCGTGGGCACGTGGTTCATCCTCCCTGGAGCCGAGTCTGGCGGCGCGGCTGGGTGGCCGCGCCGGCAGGACCGGCCTTGGTTCAGGAGCGGCTCCTGCCGTCTCTGTCCCCGCAGCTGTGGCAGCAGTGGTGGCAGAACGCCACGTTGGTCGGCGAGGTCGTCGGGCGCTGCTCCTCCACGGCGCTCTGGACCTCGATCACCTGGATCTCGAACTCCTGGTTCTTACGGATTTCCTGTTTCATGGTAGCCCTCACGATGTTTCATGGTAGCCCTCACGATGGGATCCATAGTGGGGGGAGGCGCCCCGTCAACGACGGTATCGTCGTGCGGAGGGCGACCTCGGGCGCGAGAGGCAGTGCGCACGCTGTGCGAGGGGATCTGCACGGAGCGCTCGTTCCGTTGCGCCGTTGCGCGGCGAGGTGAGCCTATCAATGGTCGAGCCTGGGTCTCTGCATCTCCTCGTCTCTGCATCTCCTCGTCTCTGCATCTCCTCGTGGACCGGCATGCAGACGGGACGGGCAGCGGCGCCGCGCACGTGCGCTCCGTGCGCGCGACGAAGGTGGCGAGGCGGTCAGCTTATTGCGCAGGAGTTCGTCACCGACGAGGACATCTCGCCGCTGGAGCGAGAGGGAAAGATGGCAGATCTCGACGGCTCGCCGCCGCGTATGCTAGCACCAAACGCTCCCACAGCCCTTCGCGCTGCCAGAACCCGCTTCCGCGGTATTTGGCAGCACAGGCCGTGCGTCTGACGGCGTGCGACCCCTGGCAGCGAACCCCATCACGACGCGGCGCCCGCCGAGCCACGGCAAGCCGATCTCTGCCGCGTTGAAGCGTTGGACCAGCGGGCGGAGCCAGGCTCGACGCGGCAGGAAGGCCAGCACGACGAGCAGGTGCGAGGGCGTGAGGATCAGGTCGGCGTCGCGCATCAGGACCCAGCGCCGCAGCGTGCGCGGGTGGGCGAAGTGGAAGCGAGGGGGCAGGGCGTCGCCCAGGGCCCGGAGCGCGTCCCAGGCGAGCGCAGCGATCCAGGCGCAGAGCGCGAGCGGTCCTTGGCGAAATCCGGGGCGGTCGGGCCGACCGCGCTTGGGGTAACCGCTCGCCGAGGTGTCGAGCCAGAGGTCGTGCACGCCGATTCGGTAGCCCTGCTCGTGGTGCTGGCGAGTGCGGTACTCGTGCAGCAGCTCCAGGGCCGGCGTCGTGGTGTCGTGCAAGACGAAGAGCGCGTGCCAGCGGTCCTTGCCCTTCATCGCGTGCTCGCGTACGACCACGGTCCGCAGGGGCCGAGCGATGCCGCGGATCGTGGTGGTCGTCTCGGCGAGCTCGATCCTCTTGGGCTTGGCGCCCGTGTACCGGCCGGGCTCCTCATAGGGGGTGAACCGCGCTCGTGGCAATCGCTTCCACGCGTTGACATAGCCCGGCCGACGAGGCGCGCGGATCAAGAACACGGTCTTGCGGAAGCGATTGAGGCGCCGAAGGCCTTCGTTGGTGGCGGAGGCGCCCGCGTCGATGATCAAGCGAAGCTGACGGACCCGGACGCGCCGACGCACCGCGCGGAGGAAGCCGAGGGTCCGCTCGATGAGCTTGCCCTTGCCGCGGGTGACGACAAGCCCGAGGAAGCGGCGCGCCTGGGGCCAGTGCAGGAAGAAGAGCTTCTCGGCGCGCATCTTCTTGTTGCGGAGGGTATGGAAGCCCTTCGGGATCTTGAACTTGCGCGTGAAGCGGGCGACGAGATGCTCGTCGAGGCTCAGTGTCACCCTGCGGTGGCGCAGCGCGCCCCACGACTCGGTCATGCGCGTGAGCCTCTTGACCCCTTCGGTCGTCACCGCGCGCACGAGCCCGCCAAGGCGGGATCGAGACATGACCTTCTTGCCGCCGGACAGGATCGCAAAGCCCGGATCGTCGAGGGTCTCAAAGTGAAAGATGCGCTCGATGCCCAGGTTCGCGCGGAAGAACAGCGACGGCACGAGGCGCCGCGCCTTGTCCGCGCTCCCCAGCGCCCTGGCCAGCGTGCGCTCCGCGGCGCGGCTCAGAGCGAGCGCGGCCGGCAGCAGGAGGAAGGCGCCCCCGAAATGGGTGCGCCCGATCAGGTGGGGCGCGCGACATGCGCCTCCGCGCGATCGTGATCCGGGCGAAAGACGTACAGGCCGTAGGCGTCGAGAAACCGGCGGAGCGTCTGCTGCTCGATGTCGATCCCGAGCTCGCGCTGGATGAACGCGACCACCTCGGGCTGAGTGCATCGTGGATGGTCGACGAGGTACTTGGCGATCGGACCGGCATGCTCCGGGCGCAGCCGCGGTTGCCGGTGTCGCCCGAGCTCCGACCAGATCGATTCGAGCATCTGGTGGGCCGAGAGCGTGCGCACGGTGCGCATGGCCCGGTCGGTGCGACCGACCGCCGCGCCCACTTGCGCGGCCGTCAGCCCCATGTCCGCATGCAGGAGGAAAAAGGCTGCGACGCGCAGCAGGATCGGCTGGGCCGCGATGGCGGCCCCAAACCGCACCGCAGCCTCCAGCAGGACGTGCTCCGACCGTGTCGCCCCCTCCAGCACGTCCGCATGCTCGCGCTGCCAGCGTACCCACGCCTGCTGCGGCGCCTCGCTCGCCTGTGTCGTCGCCGTGTCCGTCGTCATGATGCCCTCCCCATGACGAGCATCCCACAGCGGCGAAAGCCTGCAGCAGCCAGGCTCGGGCGACGATCATACGTTGAGGCGGAAGTCGTCGGTGAACGCTCCGAAGGGATCGGGGGCGTTTGGTGCTAGCGCCGTAGCCGGATCCGAGCCTCCGCGCCGTCGTTCTGTCGAAGTTTCCGACGGCTCGCGCCGCCGAGCGAGGGGGCGAAACCCACGAGCGCGGTCCCCATAGAGACAGCGAGGCAAGACGCCGAAAGGGACGGTCCCCCTGCGCCGGCGATGGCCGCCCGGCGCGATCGCGTCTCGCCGCTCCCGAAGGAGGAACGAGCCTTGGCGAATCGTGACGGAGTACGGATTCTTGAGTTCATAGACAACGTCGCTCGCGAGCAGGAGCCGCCTCCGGGCGGCCCGGGCCCCGGGCCTCAAGGCCCGGTGTTGACCGAGGAGTTCGCGATGATCGGGGTCGCGGACGTGCTCGAGCTGAGCACGCCGCCCTACCAGCGGGTGCTCGACAACCTCGCCGCTTCGCCTGGCGCGGTCCGCTGCGTCCGTGTGCAGGGCTCCTTCAAGCACGTCTGGTCCAAGGCCAACGCCCCCTGCGTCGCCTGCCGCCGCCGCGCCGCCCGCGAAGCGCGTGCGCTCCTTCCGCCTTCGCCTCGACGTCACCGCCCTCGAGCTCGCCTCCGGCCACGACGGCCTCCTCCGCGGCGCGCCCGAGCCGGTGCTCCTCCTCGCCGCCTACCTCCTCATCCCCCCGGACCCGAGCGCCCCGGCCGGCCTCGCGCCCCCGCGCCCCCTCGGCCGCGCCCTCGTCCGTTTCAACGCGCCCGAGGGCCGCTTTCCCGTCGTGGTCACCCTCCCGCTCTCGTTCAGCGCCCGCCAGCGCCCAGCGCCCGCCAGCGCCCGCGCGCAGCGCCCGCGCCCGCGAGCACGACCGTATCCTCCTCGTCGCGCTCGCCGTCGAGGAGGACACCGGCAAGGAGGTCGAGCGGCTCAACGCCGAGCTCGCCGACGCCCACCACCTTCGCCTCTGGGACCTCGAAGCGCCCGTCCCCGCCCCGTCGACCGCGGCCGAGCTCATCGCCGCCCCGTACCTGCGAGAGCAAGAAACGCCCGTCCGCGTCGGCGTGCTCGACGACGGCGGCGACCTCCGCGATACCTGCCGCGGCGACGACTTCGTCGGCGCCTGCGCGGCCCTCGTCTCGACCGACCGCCACGAGGACGCGCTCCGCTTCCGCCTCGTCTCCGCGGACGGCCGCAACGACTGGACCGCCGTGACCACCGTCAGCATCGACTGACGCGCTGGCGCCGCGCGCCGCGCGCCGGAGCTAAACGACGTTGCCCGGCCGGTACCAGTCGAAGTTGTTCGAGAACGGGAAGCTGTTGATCCCCAGGCTGATGCTCACGTCGAGCGCGCGGACATGGTGCCACCAGCCGACCGGGATGAAGAGCGCCTCGCCCGGATCGAGCACGACGTCCTTCACGAGCACCGGATCCATCGGGCCCTGCTCCGGGTCCCGGCCGGCGTACATCGCGCGCGCCCCCTCGAACAGCGACGTCTCGAACGGCGCGATCATGCGGTAGCGCTTCCTGCCGTACACCTGGCCGAAGAGGATGTTCGACGTGTCGTAGTGCAGCGGCGTGACGGTCCCCGCGGGGCCGAGCCACAGCGCCGAGGGCCCGAGGAGCCGCTGCGCGGCGCAGTACCCGTCCGGGAGCACCATCTCGTAGAGCGTCGTCTTCTCGGGGCGACGGCGCTCGTAGACGACGCCCGTGGTGCGAGCCGCGCTGGCCACACGGCGCCGACACTGCACGCCGCACGCCACGCGGTGAGGGCGCGTTTTCGCCGCGAATTTCGACAACCCGCCGGGCTATCGCCCATGGCGGAGCGGCGGGCCGGGGGGCGGCGGACCGCGACGCTCGCTGCCGCGGCGGCGGAGGCGCTCGCCGAGCGCCCGGCTCGCGCTCGATATGTCGGCGCGCGAGAACGCAGAGCGCGCAGCGTCGCAGGAGGAGATCATCCGGGTGCAGCAGAGCCGGCTTGCGGAGCTGTCCACGCAGATGATCCCGATCACCGAGGACGCGAACGGCGGGCTCGACGTTCGGCCCACGCTTGCTCACTCCTCCGGTGCCGCCGGCAGCCCGAGCAGCCGGCCGATCGCTTCGTGAACGACCCGGACCGCTACTTCATCCCCGAGGGCGACGGCGCGGCTCAGGGTGCTGGCGAGCAATGCGACCACCGCAGCCCGGCGCGACGCATCGGTCGCGGCGAGCTCTCCAGGCCTGGGGCTTGACCATTGGGCCCGGGTTGGGCCCGTGCCTCCCGAGGGGGTGCGATCCGTCGTCACGCCCTCCCTGAATCCCCGGGGAAGCGACGGATCGCGACGGTTCACCCCCGCGGGACAGTCCCGCCAGGATTTCTGCGACGGCGCAGGGGATCCGAAAAAAACATCAATAATTTGATATGGTTTTATCTCGTTCGCGGCCGAGCGAGTCTCCGGCGCGGCCCAACGCGCCGCCTGTAGCCGTCGCGTCGCCTCGTGCGGCTGGCCGGCATGGTCATCGACCGCTCCGGGTGCTTGGCCGTGCAGCGCGCGGGCGAGGGACGCGCCATCGCTCGGCGACGGCGAGCCTGCCTCCAGTCCCGCGGACGTGGGAGCACCTCCGCCTGAAGGGCCGCCCTTGCCGTTCAGCTCGGGGATCGCCTCGTCCAGAGGCGCGAAGTTCCCCAAGCCGATCTCAGCGACCTTGCGCGCCGCGCGCTTGTCGTGGTGGATCTGACGGCTCGACTTATGCACGGTCCGATCGGAGATCCACGTCTCCGTCGTCTCCGTGCGGCCGTTCGCGAGCTTGATTGTAATGAAAGTCGCACGGGTGTCATGCAAGCGGATGTTGAGCCTCGAATGAGTGGTCTCGAAGAGCTCAGGCCGATCGATTCCGGCGCGACGCAGGTGATTTCGAAAGTCCTGCGCCCCATTGCGCCCCGGCAGTGGGCCGCTCGGCCCAATGAAGACGCGCTGCTTCGGTGGAGATATAGCAGAATAGGCTCGAAGCGCGCGCACGACATCGGGGGAGAGCGCACAGGCCCGCGGGTCATCCGTCGTATTCTCGTCGAGCACCACGGCGCCGCGCTCGAGATCGAGCTCGGACGGCTCTAGCCTTCCAGCCTCGTCTGCCCGCATTCCCTCGCGGAACAGGAAGCCATCATAGATCCGATAGGACAGTGGATTCACCTGGCGCTGGGCAACCTCAATACTCACGCCGCCGCATCGCTCATCAAGGCCTTCGGGACCGAGCGGGGCCACGCGCTCGCCTCGCGCTTCGCGTTTCACCACGCGCCCAAGCACGCGAGCTGGCTCAACGCCGCGGAGATCGAAGCCAGCCTCGTGTCCAGGGAATGCCTCGATCGCAACCGCATCCCAACCCTCGCGGAGCTCCGGGGTCGCGTCCGGCAGTGGGATGCAGCTGCGGTTCGAGCTCGCCGTAAGATCAACTGGAAGTTCACCGTCGGCGACGCCGAGCGAATCTTCGGGTCCGACTGGTTCAACAGAATCGTGTCAGAGCGCTAGCCCCAAAACGACAAGAACGACGCCGTGCACTTCGTCGCCGCCAGGCCAGGGCGCCGCTCCAGCCGAGAACAACGCCGAACTTCAACTTCATCGTCTTCATGCTCGCAGGTCGCTTGTGCTCTTCGAGCGCTGCGACATCCGCGAGGGACGGCGGCTCGAGCTCCGGCCTCGACAGCTCACATCAGCGAGCGGCCAAGCTCTGGCGAGGCCCCACCTCGACACCCTGCACGCTAAGCTCGACGTCGCGAAGGCCAAGCTCCATGAGATAGCCAAGACGACCGACGACAGGTGGGACGAGGTGAAGCAGGGCGCCGACGACGTCTGAAGCGACGTCGAGGCGTCCGTCGAGGGGGCGCGTACGACGCCTCAAGAAGCCCAGGAAGGAGGGCTGACCATGTCGTGGTTCACAGCATGGCTCGGTTACGGCCTCGGCCGGGGAGCGGCCAAGGCCATCTTCGGCGAAGACAAACCGGAGGCAGCGCGCCCGCCGATCCGCGAGCAGACCGAGGCGGAGATCCGCGCCGACGAGGAGCGTTACGACGAGGAAGCGCAGCGGCTCGACACGGAGGACGAGGCGGCGAAGAGACGCGGCTAAGGCTGAGGACGAGCGCCTGCTCGACCAGGCGCGACCCGCATAGGTCGGAACAGTGCGACACCGGCCGTAACCGCATTACGCTTCGTGTCATGGAGCTGCAGCACACCACGATCCACGGGCACGACATCGCCTTCCGCCGGGAAGGCCGGGGCCCGCTCATGGTGCTCATCCATGGCATGGTCGGGAGCTCGGCGACGTGGCGGCACGTGATCCCCGCGCTCGCCCGGCGGTTCACCGTCGTCGCGCCGGATCTGCTGGGCCACGGCGCCTCCGCCAAGCCGCGGACCGACTACTCGCTCGGCGCGTATGCGAGCAGCATCCGCGACCTCATGGCGGCGCTCGGACACGACCGCGGCACGCTCGTCGGGCACTCATTCGGCGGCGGCGTCGCCATGCAGACGGTCTACCAGTTCCCCGAGTGCTGCGAGCGGCTCGTCCTCGTCGGCAGCGGCGGCCTCGGGATCGAGGTGAACGCGCTCCTGCGGGCGCTGAGCCTGCCTGGGGCCGAGCTGGCGCTGCCGATCGGCTGCTGGCCGCTCTCCCGCGCGCTCGTCCGCTTCGCTCTCCGCCCGGAGCGCTTCCTCACGCGCGCCGCCGTGCGCTTACTGGAGCGGCGCGGCCGGCGACCCGGCCCGGTGCTCGTCGAGTTCGTCAACGCCTATTCATCGCTCGCGGACGCGGACGCCCGGCGCGCGTTCGTCCAGACCCTGCGCTCGGTGATCGACCGCGCCGGCCAGCGCGTGAGCGCGCACGACCGGCTGTACCTGACGGCGGAGGTGCCGACGCTGATCGTGTGGGGGACCAACGACCCGGTGATCCCCGTCGCCCACGCCCGCGACGCGCACGCATCGATGCCGGGCAGCCGTCTCGATCTTTTCGACGCCGTCGGGCACTACCCGCATTGCGAGGATCCGGAGAAATTCGTGCGAGTGCTCGAGGGGTTCGTGGACACGACGGAGCCGGCGCGGGTCTCCGCGCAGCGGTGGCGCGAGCTCCTCACGCGCGGGCGCGCGGCGTGACGTCGACGCGCCTTCGCTGGCCATGTCGGGGCGCGATCACACGACGCGCGACGCTGACAGTATATCCGTACCCGTTCCGCGAAACGACCCGTTCCGCGAAACGAGGTCCTCGGCCGCGCCCGTACGCGATCGACGGGCGCGCCGAGGCAACAACGCCCCTCGCTGCACCCCCGGGTCGCCGAGGTTGAAATCCCGCGTCACGCACGCGACGAGCTGTCGGTCCGTCGGATGATCGACCGTCTCGAGCCCGCGATCCTCTCCTCGGCTCGACACGGGCGCTGTCGCGGTCGTGCGATCGGCTGGAGAAGCACACCGCCGAGGTGGATCGGCAGAGAGCCGGCCCCGTCGCGCGGCTGCACGAGAGGGAGCTACGGGAGGAGGACGCGGAGGGCGGTCCCGGATGCAGAAGAGGAGCCCATGGAGCCCCGAGGTGGGAGGCATCGGTGCGTCGGCTGCACATCTTGAAGCTGGCGGGATGGAAGCGGCGGTTTTCACGCGCCGGCGCTTGGTCGAAGGACGTGCTCGTCTGCCTGGATCGCATGAGGGTCCTCGGCCTCGCCGCCGAGACGGCGTTCTGGCTATTTCTCTCGCTCGTGCCGCTCGCCGCTGTCGCGGGTCTCCTTGCCGGGCGCTTCTCGACGAACAACTGGAGCGCGGTCGTGCAGCTGTTGAGCCCGCTCCCGGCAGCGGCCCGCCAGCTCGTCAGCGCCGAGCTGATCAACCTCGCCACCTGGAACGAGGGTTCGGTGGGCGTCGGGAGCACAGCGGTCTTCATCTGGCTCGCCTCGAGCGGCGTGCACTCGATCTTCGACTCCCTCGAGATCGGGACCGGGATCGCGCGTCCCTGGTGGAAGAAGCGCCTGCTCGCCATCGGCATGTGCATCGCCCTGCCGGTCGCGGTCGCTCTCCTCGCGTCCCTGGGCCCCGCGCTCCAAGGCGCGATGGGTGGGCTCGGGCGGTGGATCCCGCTGCCGCGGGCGACCGAAGCCCCGACCCTGGCGAGCCGCCTTCTCCGCTTCTGCGTCAGCGCGGGAATCGTCCTCGCGTACGTCTGTGCCCTGTACCGGGTCGGCATCCCGCCCCGGGCCCGGCGTGGCGTGCCGATCCTCCCCGGTGCGCTGCTCGCCGTCGCGCTCGAGATCCTGTTCGGCTTCGCCTATGCGTTCTACATCGCCAAAGCGGGAGATGGCGGCGCCTACCTGGCGGGGCTCGCGGTGATCGGCGTGACCATGATCGGCCTGTACTTGTTCACGGCAGCGCTCCTCGTGGGGGCGGTGGTGAACCGGAAGCTTGCGCGCGGCGTCGAGACCTGCCCCGGGGCGGCAGCCAGGAGCAGGATGGACGATTGAGCGTCGATCTCGCCACCTCGATCACCTCCGAGCCTCGCCCTCCGAGCGCCTCCCCTTCGTCTCCGCCACGTAGATCCGCAGCGTCGAGATCGCCAGCGCCATCACCAGCGGCCCGAGCAAGAGTCCGATCAGCCCGAACGTCTCCACCCCACCGAATAGCGCGCCGAACGTGAAGAGCGCTGGCATGCTCGATCCCCGGCCCACGAGCCGCGGGCGGATCACGTAGTCGGAGATGCCCCCCACCACCAGCGCCCCCCACGCGAGCTCGACGATCCCCATGGCGATGTGGTCCGTGAGGATCAGGTACACGCCCGCCGGCACCCAGACGAGCAGCGTGCCGACCGCGGGGATCAGCGAGGCCACCGCCGTCGCGGCGCCGAAGAACGCCGCCTCGGGCATCCCCGTGATGAGGAAGCCGATCGCCGCGAGAAACCCCTGCGCGATTCCGGTGAGCACGGTGCCGAGGAGCGTCGTCCGGCCGACGACCCGGAACTCGTCGAGCAACGCGCGGGTGTGGCGTGGGTGCAGCGGGAGCACGTCTTCCGCGCGGCGCGCGAGCGAGGTCCAGTGCCGAAGGACGAAGTAGGTGGTCATCGACACGAAGAAGAAGCCGAGCAGAGCGCTGAAGCTGGCCGAGGCGACGAACGCCGCGATGCCGGCGGCGCGGGCGGCGAGCTCGGCCGCGGCGTCGCGCAGCCGGGCGGGAAGATCGTCGGCGCGGAGCCCGAGCGGTTCGAGGCGCCGGGTCCACTCGACGACGCGCTCCCGGGCCGGGGCCCCGGGGGAGAGCGCGGCGATGAGCGCCCCCGCCAGCACCACGCCCCGGCCTACGAGCAGCGATGAGATCCCGGCCAGCACCGCGACGATCACGATCGACGACAGCCCGACCGCGATCGCCGCCGCCACCGCGGGTCGACGCCCGCGCGCCCGCATCCGCTCGTAGAACGGCTGCATCGTGAAGGCGTTGAGCGTGCCGAGGAGGATGCCGATCCCCACCGGGTGGGTGATCCACACCATGGCCGCGACCGCGGCGATCGCCAGCACCGCGAGCGCCCTTCGCTCCCGCGCGGGCTCCGGAGGGGCCGCCGGCAGGACCGCGGTGGGAGGCGGCGCCGGCGCGCGCATTTCCGAGGACGGGGGCGGCTCCGAAGCGTCGGGCCGGAGGGGGTCGGCCATCACGTAGGCCTCCGCGGTTCGAGGCGAGGTCCGATCTCCGCGCAGGTGGAGAACGCCGCGATCTCCTGCCCGGCGTTGGGGCTACTTGCCCCGGTGTTGGGGCTACTTGCGCTGGAGGACTGGCGCTTGGGTCTCCGGGCAGGCCGCAGCGTCATGATCGCCGGAGGGGGTATTCAGTCGTCCGGCCGATCTCAGTGGCCGTCCTCGGGAAGCGTTTGCTGCAGCTTGCCCAGTGGCGTCGGGGTCGCAGGAGGCGAGGGCTCTCATCCGCTCTGCTCCCCTGTGTGGAGCCGGCGGGTGGGGGGGCGTGTTTCTGCTTGGGGTCGCTCTCGATCTCCTCCTCGGACATGCGGCACCTCCGTGCGCTCGACGTGGTGATCGTCGTCGTGGTTCGTGCCTCGTCAAGACGCCCGAGGCCCTCCGCTGCACGCGGTGAAGCTCAGGTTCGAGCGTTGCGCACGACAGATGTCGGACGAGCTCGCCACCCTGCCCGTTACCACGAGCATCGAGGACGTCGTGCGGACGATGCGCGAGCCTACCGGCGAGAGCCGGCAAGGCGCCGGACGCCCACCTTACGCGACCAGGAGGTCCTGACCGCACTCATCGCAATGGAACCGTAGAAATCCATGCGCGAAGACTCCGCAGCGCAGGTAACCGCGAAGCGCCTGCTCTACGTACCGAGGTAGCGACCGCTCGTAGGTTTCGCGCGCGTGCGCGAGGAACGATTCGAGATTCTCTCGACCAGCCCATGAAGGACCGTCTCGTCGGGGCGATGGGGCGCGTACCCCGCCGGAAACGTCGCCCACGGCGCAAGATGCACCGCACCCGGTCCAGCAGAAGCAACGGAGGCGCCGCTTGAAGCCAACATGGCTCCGCAACCCGGCGGCATCCGTGCCAACATGCAGGAGCCCCTTCGCCGCTCCTTTTCTCACCGCTCCCTGTGGCGTCCGCAGTTCCGCCAAGGCGTCGCCAGGCATCATCGCGGCGAGAGGTCGATCGCCGCGTACGCCCTCGCGCTTGCCTCCCCGGCACAGGCCTGCTGCTTGCCAATATCACTTTGCCGGAGGTCTCCGGGGCGCTTCGGCGCGCAACCACTGCGCGCGGGCGATCTCAGCAGAGTCCGCGGGCGCTGGCGAGCGGCAAGGCTCCGGCAGCGAGTCCACGCGAGCGGCGAGCTCGACGTTCGGCCCAAGTTTGTTCACCGCTCCGGTGCCACCGGCAGCCCGAACAGGCGACCGATCGCCTCGTGAACGACCCGGGCCGCCACCTCATCCCCGAGGGCGACAGCGCGGCTCAGGGTGCTGGCGAGCGAGGCGATCACGGCCGCCCGAGGCGACGGAGCGGTCACAGCGAGCTCCCCAGGCCCGGGCTTGACCATTGGGCCCGGGTTGGGTCCATGCCGTCCGAGGGGGTGCGATCCGTCGTCACGCCCTCCCAAATTGCCCGGGGATGTGACGGATCGCGACGGTCCGCCCCCACGGGACAGTCCCGCCAGGGATCTGCCTCGCGAGCGAAGAGAATTCTAACGCAAAGGCGCAAAGGCGCAAAGACGCAAAAAAGAATAATATTTGTTCTTTGCGCCTTTGCGCTTTTGCGCTTTTGCGCTTTTGCGCCTTCGCCTTTGCGTCTTTGCGCCTTTGCGTTGAATTCTCTCTCTCCGGATCGCTGGCCGGACTCCTGGCGGGTGGAGCTAGCCGCAGCTCGGCACCTCGTCCAGGCTGAAGAAGACCTGCTTGCCCAGGGATCGGGACAGCTCGACCATCTCGTCGGCGCCCTTCGAGGGGCCGCCGATCCGCAAGCAAGCGTCGCAGCGGGCGACGAGCCGGCGGGCGACGGGGTGGAAGATCTCGTTGAAGATCTCGTCGCCGATCTGGCGCGAGCCGGCGTGCTCGATGAGCGGCAGCGCGAACCACTCGCCGAGGACGGGGAGGTGGCCGGCGCGAAACAGGCGCACCGCCATGTCGTTCATGGCGCGAACGTTGGCGGCGATCAGAGCGGGGTCGTCGTTGGTGCCGGAGCGATAGGGCCCGGCGACGAGGATCATGAGCGGCTGCCCGGTCGTCATCGTCTTGAGTCCTCCAGGGGGGTTGGAGCCGACAGAAACGCAGAGGGGCGAGGAGCGGTGTCGGGTGGCGGGCTGCTGGCCCGTGAGATCGGGTGAGGCCCGCGCCATCGCGGCCGCCGCGGCCGTCGCGGCGGTTCACGCCCGTCCGGGCGCGCCGGTCACGGGGCCTGGAGGTCCTGGTCGGCGCTCTTGAACCAGCGCGTCGCGATGCGGACCGCGTTCGTGGCCGCGCCGAGCCGGAGGTTGTCGCCGACCACCGTGATGCACACGGTCTTCCGGTCGCGGTCCCGCGCGTCCGGGCGGATCCGCCCGACCAGGGCGCGGTCGCGGTCCTGCACGCAGTGGAGCGCGCTCAGGCCCTCGCCCGCGGCGCCGGGGAGGTACTTCACATAGGGCGCCTGCGCCGGATCGCTCAGGAGGCTCGCCGCGCGCTCCAGGTCCACCGGGCGCTCGAACGTCACCCACGCGTTCTCGTAATGGCCCACGGCGACCGCGACCCGGCAGCACTGCGCGGACACGCCGAGCTCCGGCATCGCCAGGATCTTGCGGCTCTCGAAGATGAGCTTCCGCTCCTCCGAGGAGAAGCCGCTCTCGTCGGTGCCGCCGTTGTGCGGGACGACGTTGCCGGCGTAGCCCGACAGCTTGAACGGGCCGCCCAGCCGGTCGAGGGCCTGGTAGCCGTCGCGCGCGTCCGCGAGGAACGCGTCGAGGGCGGCGATGCCGGCGCCGCTGACCGCCTGGTAGGTGCTCACGGTGACCGCGCTGAGCCCGAACTCCCGGCGCAGGGGCGAGAGCGCGAGCGTCAGCGGGATGGTCGTGCAGTTCGGATTGGCCACGAGCCGGACCGAGTCGTCGATGATGCTCGAGTTCACCCCGGCGGCGACCAGCGGCACCTTCGGGTCGGTGCGGTACGTGTTGCTCTTGTCGATGACGCGGTAGCCGAGCTCCAGGAGCCGCGGGACGTACCGCTTGCTGTGCTCGTCATCCAGGGCGACGAACGCGAGGTCCCCGCGGGGGGCGTCCTGCGCCTCGAGCCGCGACGCGCCGAGCACCTCGTACGACTTGCCGTCGAGGGTGAGCTCCTGGTCCCGGCTCGCAAACAGGGCGAGCGTCGCGCCGGGCCAGGCCCGCGCGATGAGGGTGATGGTTTCGCGACCGACGAGGCCCGTAGCGCCGAGGATGCAGATTCGCATAGGGGCGCTCTTTACCAGACCGGCGCCCATCCGACGAGGGGCCAGTGGGCGGGCGCGGCGGGGCCGCCCGCGGCGGGTCACCCGCGCGCCGGCGCCGGCGCCGGAGGCAGCGCGTCGGCGCCGGCGCCGGAGGCAGCGCGCCGGCGCCGGCGCCGGAGGCAGCGCGCCGGCGCCGCCGGGCCCCGGAGGGGGACCGGCGCCCTGGACCGACCGAGGGCGCGGCGACCGCGGCCCCGATGGCGCAGGGCGCCATGACCGGCGGCCTCGGGTCGGCCTGTCCGGGACGCGCGGGCGCCGCGGCGCCGACCTGCGCGGGCGCCGCGGCGCCGACCTGCGCGGGCGAGCTCGCCGCCGGCCTGGCGCGGCGCGCGGGCGGCCTGCTCAGATGACCGTGCCCGGGGGGACGACGGCGTTCTTCGGGACGACGACGATGCCCTCGCGGGCCGCGTAGTACTCGGCGTCGGCGTCCTCGCGGTCGGGGATGTTGCGGATCACCACGCCCTCGCCGATGCGCGCGTTCTTGTCGATGATCGCGCCGTCGATCCTGCACCCCCGGCCGATGCCGATGGGCGGGAGACCCCGCGTCCTCTCGGGGGCGTGGCCCTGGAACAGGACCTCGTAGTCCGCGCCCATCATGACCGTGTTCGACATCGTGACGTGGGGCCCGATCGACGAGAGCTGCCCCACGACGGACCGGGAGATCTTCGACTCGATGATCCGGCTCCCCTCGGCGAGGAGCACCTGGTCGAGGACCGAGCCGGCGCTGACGTGGGCCGGGGGGAAGAACTGCGGGCGGGTGTAGATCGGCCGCTGGGGATCGTAGAACGAGAAAGGAGGATTGGAGTCGGTGAGCGCGAGGCTGGCCTCGTAATAGCTCCGGATCGTGCCGATGTCCTCCCAGTACCCGTCGAACGTGTAGGTCACCATCCGGTGGGTGTCGAGCGCGCGCGGCAGGATGTGGTGGCCGAAGTCGGAGGCGTTGTCGCGCTCGAGCATCTCGTAGAGCGCCTTCGCGCTGAAGATGTAGACGCCCATCGAGGCGAGCCACGGGTTCTTCGGATCGGGGAGCCGCCGCACGCCGTCGAGCAGCTTCATGTCCTTCGGCTTCTCGACGAACTTGACCACCCGCCCGTCGTCGTCGGTGTCCACGATGCCGAGGCGCGACACCTCGTCGGTCGGGACGGGCCGCACCGCCAGCGTGACGTCCGCCCGGGTCTCGCGGTGGCGCTCGAGGAAAGGCTCGTAGTCCATGCGGTAGAGGTGGTCGCCCGAGAGGATCATGACGTCGCGCGGGTTCGGCGACTTGACCTCGCCCAGCTGCTTGCGGACCGCGTCGGCGGTGCCCTGGTACCAGTCGCTGTGGGTCGGCGTCTGCTCGGCGGCGAGGATCTGCACCGCGCCCGCGGAGAAGACGTCGAATCGGTACGTCTGCGTGATGTGGTTGTGGAGAGAGACCGAGTTGTACTGCGTGAGGATGTGGATGCGATTGAAGCCCGAGTTGAGGCAGTTGCTGATCGGGATGTCGACCAGTCGGTACTTGCCGCCGGTCGGGACCGCTGGCTTCGAGCGCAGCTTGGTGAGCGGATAGAGGCGGCTTCCGACGCCTCCGCCGAGGATCAAAACCACCACGTCGTTGTGCTTCAAGCGGACCTCCGCAGGTGAGGGGGACGGTTCGACGCCCGGAGCATGGGCGCGACTAGACTAGCCGATCCTCGGGATCGGTCGAGCCGAATACCATGTTGTGCGATGTGGTTGCAACCGTCGCGCTCGCCGGGTGATCCCGGGCCGGCCCGCGCGGGAGGCGCGCCGGCCCCGGGGCCGCCGCCGCCGCGCCGGGGCGGTGAGCTGCCGCCGCGCCGGCGCGGCGATCGGGCGAGAGAGAGACAAACCGCCAAGGCGCCGAGGACGCCGAGAGAGAGAATTCTCCGGGTCCCGTGGCGCCTTGGCGGTTTCTTCGGTGATCGGGTATCTCGCCCGGCGACGGAGGCTCGCGCAGCGTCACGCCGCTGCGCGAGCCCTGGCGCGGCCCGAGCCGTCGGGCGACGACGGCGGCCGCTCCGCCCGATCAGCGCGTGGCGCCGGAGCCCGGCGCGCTGCCCGTGGCGCCGGAGCCCGGCGCGCTGCCCGTGGCGCCGGAGCCCGGCGCGCTGCCCGTGGCGCCGGTGCCCGCTCCCGGGCTCTGCGTGCCGGCGCCGGTCCCCGTGCCGGTCGTGCCGCCCTTCTTGTTCTGCGGATTACCCTGCTGCGGGCTCGTGGTGGGCGACTGCGTGCCGCTGCTCGTGTCGCCGCGGAAGCCGCCGGGGACCCCCGCGCCCGTGCCCGGGGTCCCGGTGCCCGTCGCGCTGCTGCCCGTGGCACCCGGGGTGCCGGTACCGGTGGCGCCAGCGCCCGTGGTCCCCGTGCCCGTGCCCGTCAGACCGGTGCTCCCGGTGCCGGTGCCCGTTACACCCGTGCCCGTCCCGGAAGCGCCCTGTCCAGAGCCCAGGTCGCTCGTGCCGGAGCCGATGCCGCCCGTCGAGGGCTGACCCGCGCTGCTGCCGGTCCCAGGAGCTCCCGTGGCGTCGCCCGTCCCGACGCCCGTGCCCGCGTTCGTCCCGGTGCCGCTCGCGTCCGAGCCCCACGGCGCTTGCGTTCCTTCCGTGGCGCCCGGGGAGGTGGCGCCAGCGGGGCTCTGCGCAGGCTGCGAGTTGCTGGAGCAGCCGAATCCGGCGAGGGCGAGCATGGTCGAGAGCGCAAGAGAGTGAACGAGAGTTCGCATGATCATCAGTCTCCTCGCTACCGCCCGAGACGGGCGTGATAGCGCTGAAACGAGCTCCGGTGTCCCGGAGTCTCGTGGACAACGGCAATCCGTTGGTGTGAGCGGTGGCGGCCCAATGCACGGCGCGAGCCACCCGCGCGGCGGCCCCGGAAAACAGGCCGCTTCCGTACGTCGCCGCCACGCCGTCACCGCGAGCTCAGCCGCGCGTCCGTGTGGGGGCGCTCTGCCACAGGTGTGGCACGATGGCCGGCGGGCTCAGCGGCAGCGCGCCGGGCGGGCGCGCGCGCGGAGGCCCTCCCACGCGATCGCCCCCGTCTGCTCCTCGACGCTGAGCGAGGTGATCAGCGGGTCCGGCGAGGTGTCCACGCGCACGGCCACCGAGAGCGCCCCGCGCTCGCAGCGCAGGCCGAAGCGCGCCGACGTGGCGCTCTCGACCATCGCGGAGCCGTCGAGCGCGCACGCGCCCACCCTCGCGCCGACGTCCCGCAGCTCCTGCCGCAGCGACGCGAGGTGATCCTCGGGGAACCAGCCGGGCCGGAGCCGGCGATCGAGAGGATCCATCCGCGCGCGGCCGATGACCGAGGCGACCGCCTGCGCCGCGCGGCGCACCGACGGGGAGGGCGGGACGACGCGCGCGACCATCGCGCCGGTCGCCTCGAGCTTGCCGAGGGCCTTCGCGCTCAGCGACTCGAGATCGGCGCCGGCCACGTTGGCGAGCGCGACGACGCCGACGCCGCGCTGCGGGAGGATCATCACCGAGGCGGAGAAGCCGTCGATGAGGCCGTTGTGGAAGACCACGTGGCCGAGGTCGCAGTCCTCGCGCACGTGCCAGCCGAGCCCCGGGCCGTCGGCGCCGCCGGCCGCCGGGAACGCCGAGCCGTTGCGCGCCATCATGTGCGACTCGCGCAGCGTGCTCCGCCGCAGGGGGCCGGCCTCGGGCGCGTCGCGGGCGGGCCAGGCGGCGAGCTGGAGCCCGATGAACCGGCCCATGTCGGACAGGCTCGCGTAGAGCCCCGCGGTCGACTCGGAGGCCCCGAGCCGCCACGGCTGGATGGGCGTCACCTCGTCGCCCGTGCGCACGTGCGGCGACGCGAGCGCGTCGGGCGGCACCTCGGCGGCGTCCCACGCGGCGTCGCGCATGCCGAGCGGCGCGAGCAGCGCGTCGTTCATGTAGCGCCGGTACGGGACGCCGGCGGCGCGCCCGACGAGCAGCCCGAGGAGCGAGTAGCCGAGGTTCGAGTAGGACGTCTCGGTGCCCGGCGCGCTCTCGAGCCCGAAGCCGTCGAGGGTGGCGAGGATCTCGCGCTCGGTGACGTCGCGCGCCGTCGACGCGGGGGAGAACACGCCGAGCCGGGGCAGGCCGGAGCTGTGCGTGAGCAGGTCGCGCACCGTCATCGGCCGCGAGTCGCGCGTCGGGTAGACGACGCCGGCGAGCGCGGGCAGGTAGCGGGCCGCCGGGGCGTCGATCGACAGCCGCCCCTCGTCGCGGAGCCGCAGGACCGCCGCGGCGGTCAGCGTCTTCGTGATCGAGCCGATGCGGAAGCGCGTGTGCTCGTCGACCGCCCCGCCCCGCGCGACGTCGCGCACGCCGACCACCTTCTGGATCGCGAGCTCGCCGTCGATGACGACGCCGAGCGCCAGGGCGGGCAGGCGCTCCCGCTCCGCGGTGCGCTGCGCCAGCGCCTGCACCTCGGGCGCGGCCGCGCGGAGCTTCCGCCCGCGCTCCGGATCGAGGAAGCGCGGCGCCGGCGCGGGCTCGCTGGCGAAGCGCTGGAGGAGCGGCGCCGGGGCCGCTGGCCGGGCGGCCCGCGGCGCGGGCGCGGCCTTCGCGCACCCGCCGAGGAGCGGGAGCGACGCGGAGAAGACGGCCGTCGCGAGGCGTACGGCGAAGTTGCTACCAGTCGTCTTCAAGGCGGAGCCGTGATTTTCGCTCCTCCATCACGGTCCGACAATCGAAAGCAGCAATCGAACGATTTCCGTTCTCGATTTTCCATTGAAGGAAGACGGAAAGAGCCACCTCGGCGCAGCTCGGGCGTATGTCTCCCACGGTGTGGCCCGCGCGTGGGTCTCCCACGGTGTGGCCCGCGCGCGGGCCATGGGGCGGCGCGCGCCTACGCCCCTGCGAACCGATCCCGGAAGGCTCGGTAGTTCGGCTGGTCGGCGCCCCGGTCGTACACGGCGAACACCACGCGCGAGAACGCGCCGCGGAAGCGCGGGTGATCGAGCCACCGGGCGAACACGTCGGCGACCTCGCCCGGGTCGTTGCGGAAGACGCCGCACCCCCAGGCGCCGAGCACCAGGCACCGGTGCCCGTGCGCGCCCGCCGCCGCGAGCACCATGGCCGCGCGGCGCTCCAGGGCCGCGCGGATGTCTTGATCCACCCCCTCGTCGCGCAGGAGCGCCTCGCCGGCGTTCGGCGCCGGCGCGGTGATGATCGACAGCGCGAAGGGCCGCTCCAGCAGGCTGTGCTGGTCGTCGCGGAAGAACGGCACGTCCGGCGAGTAGATGAGGTGATCGGTGTACAGGAAGCTGCCCGAGGCGCGGTTCTGGTCGTAGTACTCGCGCTGCTCGACCAGGCATGCGTACAGCGCGGAGCACCTGGCGAGGTCCTCTTCCTGGGCCTTGGCCCCGCGCAGGAACCCGCCCCCGGGGTTCTTGCCGGACGCGAAGTTGAGGGCCGCGACGCGGGCCTCGCCCTCCTGCTCGACGAGCCGACGGCCGGCGGCCCCCGTGGTCTCGCCCGTGACCTCGAGGGTCGTCGGCCGCTCGAGGCGCTCCTTCGGCTCCCAGGTGTCGAGGGATCCGGGCCGGTAAAGCGCGGTGGCCTTCACCGCGGCGAGCACGCGGTCGCGGATGCGGACCGTCGCGCCCGAGGGCGCGGTGTACTCGCCCCGGCTCGCGATCTGCACGGTTTCTGCGGCGATGCCCGTGAGCTTCATGCGTCCAAAGATTGGCGAATCGCGGCCGAGCGTCCAGCGAAACGCGCGCCGCCGCGGGCGCGCGGGGCCTGCTCCACCGGGGCGCCGGCGGGCCGGCGGCGTCGTCTGCCCGCGATCTCCTGCGGATCGGCGCCGCGGATGGCGCGCGGGCGCCGCGCATGGCGCGCGGACGCCGCGGATGGCGCGCGGACGCCGCGCATGGCGCGCGGACGCCGCGCATGGCGCGCGGGCGGCGCGCGTGAGATCATGGCGCGCGATGTCCGAGGTCGAGCTCAGCGTCCGGCGTCACTCGGCCGAGCAGGCGGCCCCCCGCGCTCCGGCGGAGGCGGCCCCCCGCGCCCTGGCGAAGGCGGCCCCCCGCGCCCTGGCGGAGGCGACATCGGCGGCGCGCCCCTCGCGGCGCACCGCCACCCTCGCGGGCGTCGCGGCCATCTGCCTCTGGGGCAGCTTCACGCTGCTCTCGACCTCGGTGCGCAGCCTGCCGCCGCTCCAGGTGCTCGCGTCGACCTTCGCGATCGCGGCGCTCCTCGGCGCGGCGCGGATCGCCCGGCGTGGCCGGGGCGGCCTCGGCGCGCTCCGCCAGCCGCTCGGCTGGTGGCTCGTCGGCGTGGGCGGCCTGTTCGGCTACCACGCCCTCTATTTCTTCGCGCTCACCGCCGCGCCGCCCGTGCAGGTCAGCGTGATCTCGTACCTGTGGCCGCTGCTCATCGTCCTGTTCTCGGCGGCGCTGCCCGGCGGCCGCCTGCGCTGGAGGCACGTGGCCGGGGCGCTGCTCGGGCTCGCGGGCGTCTGGACCGTCCTCGCCGCCGGGGGCGCCGTCATCCCGAGCGCCGCGCACCTGCCCGGCTACGCGGCCGCGCTCGGCTGCGCGCTCCTCTGGTCGACGTACTCCGTGCTCCAGCGCCGCTTCGCCGAGGTCCCCGCCGACGCCCTCGTCGGCCCCTGCGCCGCGACGGCGGCCCTCGGCCTCGCCGGGCACCTCGCGTTCGAGCGCACGGTCGCGCCCACGGCCGGCCAGGTGCTCGGCCTGCTCGCGCTCGGGCTCGGCCCCGTGGGCGTCGCGTTCTTCGCCTGGGATCACGCGACGAAGCACGGCGACGTCTCGCAGCTCGGCGTGCTGGCCTACGGCGCGCCCATCCTCTCGACGCTGCTCCTCTGCCTCGCCGGCCACGCCGAGGCGAGCCTCGCGCTGCTCGCCGCCTGCGCCCTCGTGGCGGCCGGCGGCCTCGTGGCCACCGCTCGCGCCGCCTGAAAGGCGCGGCCGCGCCCCTCGTCACGGGCGCGATCGGATACGCCCTATTCCAGCCTGTCGCCTGACGATGCGGCGTCGAATCGGCTCAGGTAAGGTGTCCCTCGTGCATCGAATCGGCATACCCATGCGTGGTCAGGATCATACGCGGTAGCACCTCCGATAGAGACAGGCGGGGCCGTTTGTAGACTCGGCAGCGCCTCGAGGATCTCCTCGCTCCCCGCACGCCAGCGAAAGCACCATCTCGTCATCTCGGAAGGCCTCGGGTGATGCGCGCTTCGACGTTCGATGATACGGCCCCGCGTGTGGCGATACCATTCATTGAGCCGTTTGGCTACGTACAGATCTCCCGTGTGTGAAAACCATGCATCGAGCTCAGATTTCGCGTTGATCGAGTTGGCGAAGACTTTGACCGGCGAGAGCCACTCTCGCGATAGCTGTCGCAGGAGGAGCTCATCAAAGCGCGATAGGTAGAGCCCATGGCCTGCCCGTCGGGGAAAGAGTCCGGCATGATAACGCCCAAGGTTGGCCAGCTGTGGGTGGAACGTGCTCCCAGATGCACAGAACCTGGAAAAGGCGACGGGCGAGCGGCGGCACCACAATTTCCAGAGCGTAGCCGCGAGGGCTGTCTCGAGCTTCGACCATTGGACCACAGGCGGCTCGCGTAGCAGAGCATCCGCGACAGTGAGGGATGTGGCCCTGCCCGGGCCGGGCCCTTGCGGAAATGCTCCGGCGGCGTCCGGGCTGAGATCGACGACGAACACCGTTCGCCCGCGCTCGACCACGGAAGCGCAGATTCGACAGAGGCTCATCAGGCCGCTTGGTGTCGGCGGAAGCGCCACGCAGACCGGCGGCCCATCAGAACGCGCGAGCTCTTTATTGAGATCGGTGGACGGCTCTCCACCCAAGTATCTAACGCGCGCAGCGCGATGGCGTTCAGGATCGACTCTTGATGGCCCCAGCAGGAGCTCGTCATCGTCGACCACGACGGGGGATGCAACCTTGGCTAGAGCCGCTCCGGCAACCCTGCCCATGGCAACGTAGACTGCGCCCTGTATCGGCTCATTCATCATCTGAATCCGCACGATCTGCATTTGCGCGCTGGCGGGCATGGTGTGCTCGATTGTTCTCCGGCCCCTGCGCCTTCCGTCCCCCTCAGATAGCACTCGCCCACGTCGTAGTTGCGCGTGCACACCGTGAGACCGAGAGGAATAGGCACAGGGATGGCCTTCATTTCAGCCTGTGGCGCATACCCATCCCCCTGGTGGTTCCAGATGCACGTTCGGAGGGGCGGTGTCAACTGTGATTCAGGGCACGGATTGCGTCCCTGCGGCTACGGCTCGTCGACCTCGTCCAGGGCCGAAGCCGAGCTCGACTGCCCGCACTGCCGCGGGGGAGGGGAGGGCACGGCATGCAGTAAGAAGAGGGATCGCAAGGGCGCAAGGGGAAGGGAGATTCTATTCTTCTCTTCCCCTTGCGTCCCCTGCGCCCTCGCGGTCCTCTTCTCATGAGCCGATTTTCGCGGGACGACGGGTGCATGGCCCCACCCAGCGCTCTGACTGGATCGTCGCGTCACGCACCTCACGACGCCGCCGTCGCGACGGCGGTCGGCGACCTATCCGCCGTGCAAGCTACCGAGGCGGGGCCTTTCAGACGCCGGGCGTCGCGGTTCTTCCGGCCGATTCGTCGCCACCTCGGCGTCAGCGCTTGATCTGGGCATCGGGCCAGAGCCCAAGGATCTCTTGCAGCTGCTGCTCGGGACCGAACTCTTCCCAGAGAATGCCATTGCAATCCCGAGCCTCGGAAAAGGCGCTGGCGTCATCGTCCTCCCACCCCAGATGACGCAATCCCGGAGCCCCGCCATCGGGGAGCTGGCGAATCGAAAAGTTTACCGCGTCGGTGCGCCAGAGCGCGTACTGGCCCGGCACGATCACCTGCGGCTGGGCCGCCAGGCGCCGCGTGTAATCCGTGATGGAATCCGCCAGTGAGCTCACACCCAAAGCAATATGAATCTTTCGCATCCAGGACCCTCCGCGCAGCGCCGACGTCGGCGCCGCGAGACACGTCATGATCGAGCTCCGAACAGAGGCCGATACCATGGGCGAGGCAACGGCACCAGCCTCGGCGTGCGAGCTCGGCGCGCGCGCCGGATCGAGCTCGGACACGCCGGCGCACATGGCGCCGGAGCATCAGCGAGGGCGCGCCGCGCGCCCGCTCCGGCGCAGCCACGGCGCTACTGCCTGCGCACCTGCGCACGTTCGGGACGGGGCGACCCCGAGGCGCTCTGGTTTCGCCGCAGAATTTGTCGTTGACGTCCATCCCACGGCCGGAACAATGGCGCGCGGTCCTCAGCGCGCAGCGCGCGCATCGGCCAAAGGCTTCCAACCGGGGGGTGACGGTGAGGGCGTCACAGCGACGGATCTCATGGGCAGCAGGGGTTGTCCTCCCGCTCCTTGTTGTCCCGGCGCCCGTAGAAGCGTCCGAGCTGAGCGCCGGTGTGAGCCTCGGGTGGCTGCAGGCCGGTACCGTTCCGCGCCTCGCGGTGGGGCCGCACGCGGGCATCGCGTGGCCCATCCAGCGAGAGATCCTGTTCACGGTGCACGACCTGTGCACGATCCTACCCGCGACCCAGGAGGACGGGCCCGGGGTCTACAACCAGACCTCGGCTAACATCGGGTACGCGTGGAAGGACGGCAACGTCAGCGCGGGGCCCTCGGTCGCGTTCTATGTCATGCCGGCGTGCGGTATCACCTTGTGCGGCCGCGTCGGCGGCTTGGCCGTAGGTGGCCACGCGCAGGCCAACGCGTACGTTGCCGGACCGCTGGGCGTGTCGATGAGCGCCAACGTGAACTGGGTCGGCGGGAGCAGCCTGGTGCTCCCGGGCTACGTGTCCGTCGTCATTGTTGTTGGTCCTGTGCTTCGATGGAGTACCCAATGAGCATAAGAACGAGTCTACTGGCGACCATGGGCGCCGCCGCTCTGGCGGTTTCGGCGTGCAACTGGACGATAGGAGACTGCTATCCTGTCGAGGAACGAAGCTCGGGGGTAGGTGCAGGTCCAGGTTGGGATCCCGTCCCCATCTACACCTCCGCCGCATCCGGTGACTTCGGGGCGGAGCCGGACGGCCCGTACGATGGCAGCGAGCGCAAGATCGCGTGCAACGAGTCCGACCTCGAAGACGAAGACAAGAGGCCGAGCGACAGCTCGGAGAGCCCGGCATATAGCCCGGACAGCCCGCGAGACCCGTGCCCCGGATTCGGCGATGTAACGGGAGGCGGAGCGACCTTCTTGAGCTGTAGCGGTGCCTGCAGCTCGAAGTGTCCGCAGCCTGGAATGGCTCACTTTGTGTACGTGGATTTCGATCCGTCGGACTTTCCATTTGTTACGATTGTCAAGGATGACGGCCGGGGGAGCGCAGGCGGGTGGCAACAGGCCAAGGCAAACCTGAAGTTCACGCACAGATCCTCACGCGGCACCACCGAGTGGTACTGCGCTATCACCATCAAAATGCCGATTCGGACTGAGTTTATGGGAAAAATTGATCCGATTCGTGCGGCCAACCTCAGCGAAGAAATTACGGAGGCGGTCGCGAACGTCATGGACTACAATCTCCCGCCGGGGATCTTTTGCAAAGATTTTGCCGGCAAGGCAAAGGTCGCGTTCAAGTCCACGTATCCGCTGCTCGGCGCGTCGGTGACGAATCCATGAAAATGACCCGCTCCGAGCTGCTCGACGTCGTCTACCGTTTCTACCCGCGGGGGGTGCAGAAAATGCAGCGCATCTATGTGCCTCCGGGCGAGCGCGTCTACGAGGACACGGAGGAGCACCGCCGCTTGGTGGAAGCCGCAAACCGTGGACGTGCGGAGTATACAACGTGGGAAGCGATGATTCACCGCATGTACGAACGATACAGACTTCAAAACGAGTCTATCGACCTGTTCGCGGGAGGGGTTGCCCCGGCCTACTCGGCCCGCATCTATCGCCCCAAGGACTTCGAGCCCGCTCCCTCGCTCGGCAGCAGGGCTTCGCTCAGCTTCCACGTGAGCCTTCTCGGGCCGTATTATGGAATCCACAGTAGGGGCGAGCCAGACGAGATACCGGCGGCGGTCGCAGAAGAGATCGAGGCCACGTACCCCGGCTACCAGACGATCCCGCCGGAGCTCGGGAACGACGTGGTGCCGGATGTGGAGTTGGATGGGGTGTTGATGGGCGAGGCGACGATCTACATGTGCCTCTTCTCGGACGTCTGGACCTGGGTGGATCCGTAGCCATTCTCCTGGGCGGCCGTCGTCCACTCGGCCGAGCTCGGGCGCATCGCCGTCGAGACGCTCGAGGCGAGCTCGGCGCCGTCGCTGACGTGGAAAGCCGGCTTAGCCGCCGGGAAGCGCCGCTCGCTGGGGGCGCCGCTCGCTCGGGGCGGCGACTGGTGGAGGAGCGGCCGCGGATCGAGGTGGACACCGGGATCCCCAGCGACCCAGCACGAACGCGACGGCCGCAGAGGTGCCGCACGGTTGCATCGAGCTCGACCGGCGCCGAGACTCGGGGCGCCCCTGACCAAAGGAGGGTATCTCATGGGTTATCGCAATCTCAGCCCCCAGGCGATGGTCAACATCTCCGCGCCGTGGCTCGATCCGGCGCAGGATCGGAAGGTCTTCACGTCGCTGCCGCTGCTCGCGCCGCTCCTGCCAGCGGTCGAGGAGGCGCACGGTCGGATCCTGACCACGCAGCGGCTCGGCTCCAGCCTGCAGCAGCAGGCGAAGGCGCTCATGGAGCGCGCCCTCGCGCTCGACGCCACGCACGACCGCAAGCTCCGCGGGGCGTACAACTACCTCGGCGCGCTCGCCGAGATGACCGACGATCCCGAGCTCGCCGCGGCGCTCCTCGACCTGCGCGATCGGCTCGCCCCGGCGGGGCTCCGGGCGATCTCGCGCAGCTATGGCGACCAGGCGGGCGACGCAAAGCTGCTCCGGTCGCGCCTCGACGAGGCCTCGGAGAAGCTGCTCAAGAAGCTGAAGACGCCCGAGGGGCCGCTCGCGCAGGTGGTGGACGCCTGGGTCGCGGCCGCGCTCGAGATCGAGAAGGTGGAGGCGCAGCGCGAGCAGCTCGCGCTGAGCGCCCCGTCGAACACGGACGGCGCGACGCCGCGTGAGGTGCTGAACGCCCGCAACGCCTGGATCCGCATGGCCCGCGCGGTCGAGACGAACCTCGCCCTCGAGAAGACCGCGAGCGCCGAGGCCGTCGACCGCCTCCTCGGCCGGCTCCGCCGCGAGTCGGCCCGGGCCGACCGGCGCGGGCGCAAGGGCGGCGCCGAGGCCGCGGCCGAGCCCGCGCCGGCCGACGACGCCGCGCCGCCCGCCGCCGACGCCGTCGCCGACGCGGACGATTCCTTCGACGGCGCCTGAGCCCGGCGCTCCTCACCTCCTCGGCACGAGCACCACGCCCGCGCCAGGGCGCGCGAAGGTTGGGCACCTTGCTCGAACTGCCGTCCTCCACCCCGTTGAGGTAAGCCATCTTTCTTTTTTTGCCGCCTGCCAGGGGGTGCGAGGCTGTCCACTTGCGCCGATCGGTGGTCGGTGGCGATCTCGAGGAAGATGTCTCACGCCGAAGCGCCTCCAGGCGGCGATCTCAAGTAAGGTGTCTTACGCCGAAGCGCCTCCGGGCGGCGATTGCGAGTAAGAGGGCTTACGCAAGATCGCCACCGGGCGGCGATCGCCGAGAGTTGGTTTGCGCCGAGCGCCGCCGGGCGGCGATCTTGAGTAAGAGGGCTTACGAGAGAGCGCCGGCGGGCGGCGATCGCCGAGAGTTGGTTTGCGCCGAGCGCCGTCGGTCGGCGATCGAGGGAAAGGGGGCTCGCATCCGAACGCCGCCCGGCGGCGCTCGCCGGCAGTGGATTGGCGCCGAGGAGCCGCCCGGCGGCGCTCGCTGGCAGTGGATTGGCGCCGAGGAGCCGCCCGGCGGCGCTCGACGGAGCACGGCGACGTCCCGCTGCTCGGCGTGCGGTCCTGCGGCGCGCCCGTCCTCTCGACGCTGCTCCTCTGCCCCGCCGGCCACGCCGAGGCGAGCCCCGCGCCGCTCGCCGCCTGCGTCGCCATGACCGCAGGCGGGCTCGCACAGGCCGCGCCAGCGAGCCCCGCGCGGCGCGCCGGACAATTAGTTGTATTGACAATTAATTCTTCTGCGGTACGCTCGGCCATCATGCGCGACCAGTTCACGGCCGAAGGGGGGATCCTCCTCGACAACGCCCTCAGCTACTGGGTCGCGCGCGTGTACCTCGCCTCCCGCGCCGCGATGTACCGGCGCTTCCGCGCGCACGGCGTCGAGATCACGCCCGAGCAGTGGATGGTCCTCGTCCGCCTGTGGGAGCAGGAGGGCGTCACGCAGACGCACCTGGCCGAGCGCACCTTCCGGGACGTGCCCACGATGAGCCGGATCCTCGCGCTCATGGAGCGCGACGGGCTCGTCGAGCGGAGGCACGACCCGACGGACCGGCGCGCCCGGCTCGTCTACCTCACCGCGCGCGGGCGCACGCTGCGCAAGGCGCTGTCGGGCGAGGCCAAGGCCCTCGTGGACGCGCTGCGCGCCGGCATCCCGGAGGACGATCTGCTCACGACCCGGCGCACGCTGCAGCGCATCCTCGCGAACCTCGAGCCCGAGGGCTGAGCGCGGCCCGCCCCCCGCCCGCCTCATCATCCCCAATTGATTGCATTGACAACCAATTCAGGAGACACCCGCATGACCCAGACCGCTGCTTCCCCTGCCCAGGCCGCCGCATCCCCTCATTTCCCCGCGCACACGCTCGACACCGCGCCCGCGGCGGCCCGCGCCGCGCTGGAGCGGACCTCGCGGAAGTTCGGCTTCCTGCCGCTGCCCTCGGCGCGCTTCGCGACCTCGCCGCTCCTCGTGCGCGCCTTCGACGAGCTCCTCTCGGTCTTCGAGGGGGCCACGCTCTCGCCGGTGGAGCGCGAGGTCGTGGTGATGGTCGTCGCCGGCGAGAACGGCTGCGATCTCTGCCGCGCGATGCACCGCGGGCTGCTCCTCCGCGCGGGGGCGCCCCCCGAGGTCGCCGCGGCGCTGTTCGAGCGGAGGCCGGCGCCCGACGCGCGCCTCCAGGCGCTCGCGGCGTTCACCGAGGCGACGCTGCGCGAGCGCGGCCAGGTCTCGGACGCCGATCTCGACGCCTTCCTCGGCGCGGGCTTCACCGCCGAGCAGGCCCTCGAGGTGATCGTCGGCATCGGCACCTACACGCTGTCGACGTTCGCGAACCGGATGACCCGCACCCACGCGCTGCGCTGACGCGCCCGGAAGCGCGGGCGCTCGCCGCGATCGCGGGCCGCGCTCGCGATGGGTCACGCGCCGCGGAGCGGGCGCAGCTCCTCGCCGACGAGGCCCGCGGTCGCGCTCGGCGTCGCGAAGACCCCCGGCTCCTCGCCGGCCGGCGCCCATTGCCCCGCGCACATCAGCGCGCCCCCCAGGATCTCGGGCTGCGCCGCCGGGCGCACCTGCACGTCGTCCGCGTGGACGCTCACGTTGACGTGCACGCGCGCGTCCGCCCCCGCGCGGCGGACCACCGCCTCGTGCAGCGCCGCCGCGACCCGGAGCGCCGCGCGCCGCTCGTCGCGCTCCGCGTCCGCCCCGGCCGGCAAGAGGCGCACGCCGAGCACCTCGTTGCCGGTCGTCGAGGCCAGGATGAACCCCGCGCGCTCGAGCTGCGACTCGGCCGTGTCGAGCACCTGCCCGATGTCCGCCGCGAGCGCGTCGTCGAGATCGTCGGAGCCGCCGCGCGTCCTCACCTCCAGGTACACGCCCACCGCCGGCTGCGTCGGATCCGGCCCGCCCCTCGTCCCCGACGCGGGCTCGCCGATCGCCTCCCGGAGCGCCCGCACCAGCTCCTCGACCGAGCCGAACCGCCGCTCCCGCCGCTTCTCCATACAGCGAAGCACCACCGCGTCGAGCTCGAGAGGAAGCGGCACCCGCAAGCTCGGGGGCATCGGCGGCTCCTCGAGGTGCTTCCGCACCATCTCATCCATGTCATGTGTGTGGAATGGTAATCTTCCGACCAACATGCGATGGAGGAGCACTCCGAGCGCATAAACATCCACCCGCGCATCGATGGGGCCGCCCAGGATCTGCTCGGGCGCCATGATCGATGGCGTCCCGGGCATTCTTCCGGCGGTGGTCAGCCAGGTCGAGCCCTCCTCGGGCCCCATCAATTTCGCGATGCCGAAGTCGAGCAGCTTCACGGTCCGTGGTTTGCCGGAGCAGATGAAGATGTTGCTGGCCTTCACGTCGCGGTGAATGATGCCGGCGGCGTGCGCGGCCCCCAGCGCCGCGCAGATGGGCTCGAACAGCTCGAGCGCCTCCCGCGGCGCGAGCCGGGTTTCGGCCCTGATCAGCGCATCGAGCGTCTGCCCTTCCAGGCGCTCCATCACGTAGAACGGCTGATAGTTGTTCAGCTCACCTACTTCGTAAATTTCTACGATGTTTGGGTGGGAGATGAGGCGTAATGCCTCGATCTCGCGCGCGAAGCGCTCGACCACGCGGCGCGAGTGGGCTACCGCCTCGCTCAGCACCTTGACCGCGGCGGGCCTCCCTGAACGGGCGTGCCTCGCTGCATAGACGACCCCGCAGCCGCCGCGCGCGATGAATCCTTCGAGGATGTATTCGCCGGCCAGGGTCCCCGGCGGGAGCTCGCCGCGCGCGCTGGCCCGCTCGACCTCCGAAAATGGCCTCGTCTCGTCCTCTTTCGTCATCTTGCCCCACCGTGCGGCGCGTCACGGGCCGCGGCGCGCGCGCGCTGCTGTCCCCTTCGAGGATGATCTTGATGAACCGGTATACTCAGGAGCGTTTCTAAATGGTAACTTAAACTTGGCCGCACCTCGACACTGAACCGCCGGCCGGGACCCGTCGCTGAAAGGGGGAACAAGATGTTCCTTTGCTGGACACGGACTGTTGCGCTGCTCGCAATACCTCTGGTTACTACCGCCTGCATCGGGGCCGAGATCGACGACGAGACCGATGAAGAGCTCGAGGAGCTCATCGGCGAGGCGGAGGGCGCCGTCGTGGCTGGGAACGGCGCCCTGTCCAATATCATCAACCGGAACGCGCTCCTCTCCGGCGCGCTCACCCCGAGCCATCTCGGCGCAAACGCGCTCAAGCCGAGCGCGCTCAGCGCCGCCGCGCTCGCAGCCATCCAGGATCCAGGACCTCAGGGCGCCTTGTCAAGGCAGCTCCTCCAGTACGTCGTGAGCTGTGCGCTCCGGCCAGACCAGTCGTTCTCGTTCACGTGGACCGACAGCGGCGGGGCGAGCCGACAGGAGACGTACAGCGGCTACCTCGGGATCGTGGACTGGTGGGTGTACGGCCCGCTCACGGATCCCTTCTACCAGCGCTACATCTCCGCGTGCCTCGCCGCGCGCACGAACTATTACGGCGTCCCGGTGATGATCTCCCTGCGCGCGAGCCAGGTATCCATGGGCTCCTCGTGGTCCGAGCGCTCGAGCTACTCGGTCAGGGAGGGCGCGTTCTGGGGCAACCTGTTCACCTCGACGCCCTACCTACGGGCCTGCTACTCGCCGGCAGGCGTCGCGCGCGCGCGGGCGCTGAAGCGTGACTGTGCGGCAGGTCACATCGGGGTCGACCCGGCGACCGGGGGGCCGATCACGGAGCCGTGCGGCCCCATCGCGCTCGCGGGCTCGTGCGATACTGTGTGCGAAGCGGTGGTCGCCGACGGCGGCTTCTACTCCCAATGCCTCGACAACCCGGCGATCTCGTCCTCGGCGCGCACGGATGTGGTGATCACGTCCTTCCTGCCGCCGTAAAATGCGGCATGGGCTCCGAGGTCCAGCGGAACCAGGATCCCGAGCGCGCCCCTCCGGAACATCGGCGCTGCCCGTCGTGCGGGCGGCGGAACCAGGGTTCGTGCCCCGAGTGCCCGCCGTCCGAGCTGCATCGCTACGACGAGGCGAGCCCGCCGGACATCACCGAGGTCGTCCCCGTCTCGCTGCCTCGCTTCCCGGGCTACCGGACGCGCAGGGTCCTGGGGCAGGGCGGCTTCGGCACCGTGTTCGAGGCCGAGCCGGAGGGCGGCGGGGAGGCGGCGGCGATCAAGCTCGCGCGCGCCGATCGCCGCGGGGCCGCCCCGCGGCTCCGGCGCGAGATCGAGGCGCTCCTCGCCGTGGGGCCCCCCCACGTGCCGGCCGTGCACGCGCGCGGCGCGCTGGACGACGGCTCTCCGTACGCCGTGCTCGACCTCGTCGCCGCGCCCACGCTCGCCGCGCGCCTCGCCGCGCGGCCGGCGCCGCGGCTCGACGAGGCCGCCCAGCTCGGCCTCGCGACGCTCGCGGCCCTCGAGGCCGTCCACGCGCGCGGCTACGTGCACTGCGATCTCAAGCCCGAGAACATCTTCGTCGATCGCTCGGGGAAGGCGACCCTCATCGACCTCGGCATCGCCCGCGTCGTGGGGCGGCGCGACGGCGCGCAGGACGACGATCTCGCCCTGGGGACCGCGGAGTACATGGCGCCGGAGCAGTCCGCCGGGCGCGCGGATCTCGACGCGCGCGCCGACATCTACGCGATGGGCGTCATCCTGTACGAGCTCTTCGCCGGCCGGCCTCCGTTCTGGGGGCCGCGCGCGGTGGTGCTGGAGGAGCACCGGAGCCGCAGGCCGCCGCGCCTGTCGGCGCGCGCGGCCGTGCCGCGGGCGATCGAGCAGGTGGTGCACCGGTGCCTGGCCAAGGAGCGGGGCGAGCGGTTCGCGAGCGCGACCGAGCTCCGCGCCGCGCTGGAGCGCGCGCTCGGGGACGAGCTCACGGCGAGCGAGCACGGCGGGCCTCGCTCTCTGGCCGGCGCCGAGCGCCGCGCGGTGGGGCTCCTGTTCTTCGAGGGCGCGGCGGATCGGATGGCCGTGCAGCGCAGGGTCCGGGCGCTCGGCGGCGAGCTCGCGCACGCGTCCGGCGCTCGCTACGCGGCGGTCTTCGGCCACGAGGGCGCGGCGAGCCCCGCGCGCCACGCCAGGCGCGCGGCCGACGAGCTCCTGCGCGCGGGGCTGTGCGAGCGGGTGCTCATCGATCTCGCGCCCGTGTCGGTCCAGGCCCGCCCCGGCGGGGCGCGGCGCTTCCTGAGCCCGCTCTTCTCGCGCGCCGAGCGGTGGCCCTCCGCCTCCGGGCCGCCGGGGCCGTTCCTCACGCCCGCGGCGGCGGCCGCGCTCCCGGAGGCGTCCCTCGCCGCGCCGGAGGACGATCGCGCAGGCGACGGCGAGCCCCGGCCCGGCGACGACGCGCGGGAGACGACGGGCCCCGGCGCGCTCATCGGCCGCCGCGAGGTCCTCGAGCACCTCGTCCACGGCGCCGAGGAGGCGCTCCGGCTGCGGCAGCCCACGGTCGTGTCGGTGATCGGCGAGCCCGGCTACGGCAAGAGCCGCCTCTTCGTCGAGCTCGTCAGGCAGCTCCGGGAGCGCCTGCCCCACGCCAGGCTGATCGACCTGCGCGGGCGGGAGCCGACGAGCGGCGTCGCGGACGCGACGCTCCAGGAGCTCGTGCGCGAGGCGCTCGACATCCCCGAGGCGCCCCCCGAGAGCGGCGTCCGCGCGGCGCTCGCGGAGCGGCTCGGCTCCGCGCTCGGCGAGGAGCTCGGATCGGGGCTGGCGATGGCGCTCGGATGGGTGGACGAGCGGACGGGCGGCGAGTTCTTCCGCGACGTCGAGGCGCTCAAGGCCGTGCCCGGCGCGCTGCGCTCGGCGTGCGTGCGCGCGGCGGGCGAGTGCCTGCGCCGGTGCGCTGCGGCCGCGCCGGTCGTGGTCGTCCTCGACGACGCGCAGTTCGCGCACGAGGCGACGCTGGCGGCGCTCGAGTACGCGGCGCTCGGGGACGGGGCCGCGCCGCTGTGGGTCTGCGCGATGGGGCGCCCCGCCTTCGCCGAGGCGCAGCCCTCGTGGGGCGAGCGGGCGGCGCGGCGCGAGGTCGTGCGGCTCGACGCCCTCGACCCGGACAGCGCGCGGGCGCTCTGCCGGCGCCTGCTCCTGCCCGCGCGGGACGTGCCGGAGTCGGCGATCGATCGCCTGATCGAGCGGGCGCAGCGGGTGCCGCTGCTCCTCGTCGAGCTCGTGCACGGGCTCAAGCGCGAGGGGATCCTGCGCCGGCACCCGCGGGGCGACGCGTGGTACCTGGCGACCGACGAGCTCGAGCGCCTCCCGGCGCTGCCGCTCCTCGATCCGCTGGCGCAGGGGGAGATCGAGGCGCTCGGGCCGGCCCTCGGGGCGCACGCGCGGCTCGTCTCGCTGCTCGGCGCCGAGGTGTCGCCCGACGAGATCGCGGGCGTGCTGGGCCACCTCGATCGGCGCGGCGAGGGCGCGGCCTTCCCGCTGGACGCGCGGGTCGGGACCGAGCGGCTGCTCAAGGCGGGCGTGCTCGTCGTCGATCGGAAGGGCCGGCTCGGGTTCCGTCACGCGCTGATGCGGGAGGCGATCGCGCAGGGGGTGGCCGAGGCCGAGCGGCGGCGGATCCACCTGGCCGCGTACGAGCACCACCGCGAGGCGGCGCACGAGAGCCGGGAGCAGCGGCGGTTCAAGATCGCCTACCACGCGGCCGAGGCGGGGCTCTCGGCGGTGGCGGAGGCGGCCTACCTGGAGCTGGCCGAGCGGGCGCGGGCGCGGCACGCGTACATGGAGGCGGAGCTGCACTACAGCCGCGCGCTGGCGCAGCCGGCCCCGGATCGCGGCGCGCGGCGGAGGTCGGCGTACCGGGGCCGGGGCCTGATGCGCTACCGGCTCGGCCGCTACCACGACGCGCTCGGGGATCTCGCGCGCGCGCGCGCGATGGCGATCGAGGAGGGGGAGGCGATCGAGCAGATCGAGATCCTGCTCGACGAGGCGATCACGCTCGACTGGATGGACGACTTCGGGCGATCGAAGGAGCGGGTGGAGCAGGCGAAGGCGCTCGCGAGCGGCGAGCTGCCCCCGGCGCTCTCGGCGCGGCTGTCGATGGGGGTGGCGCTGTCGCTCCACCGGGAGAGCCGGGAGGAAGAGGCGGCGCGGGAGTTCGAGCGCGCGGCGGCGCAGGCGGAGGCGCTCGGCGACGAGGGCTACGAGACGCTGGTGGTGTCGCTGCTCGTCCTCGGCTTCATCTACCAGGGGCTGAGCAAGCTGGATGAGGCGGGGGCGGCGCTGGAGCGGGCGATCCGGATGTGCGAGGCGCGCGGCGATCTCCTGCACCTCGGGCCGGCCATCAACAACCGGGCGCTCCTGCGCGCGTGCCTCGGCGACAACGAGGGCATGATCCTGGACATGTGCCGTCTCCTCGCCCTCTCGCGCGAGCTGGGCCTCGGGGCGATGGAGCTCATGGGGGAGTTCAACCTCGGCGAGTACCTGTACATGGTGGGCAACCTCGAGATGGCGATGCCGCACGTGGAGCGGGCCGCGCACCTGGAGCGCCAGCAGCGGGGGGAGGAGGCGCGTCCCTGGGCGCAGCTCCTGCAGGCGAGGCTGCTCCTTTATCGAGGCGACGAGGGCAAGGCGCGGGAGATCATCGAGACCATCCGGGCCCAGCAGGGGAAGGCGATCGCCGCGGGGCGCGGGGGCATGGAGATGGCCCCCGCGGAGGAGGTGCTGTGGTCGATGATCGACCTGGCGACGCGCGACGCCACCGACGAGGAGTGGGACGAGCTCGAGGGGCGGTCCGCCCGCTGCTCCGTGGGCCAGGAGCAGATCGAGGTGATCGAGGCGCGGGCGCGGGCGCGCTCGCGCCGCGGCCGCGACGCCGAGGGGAAGGCGGCGCTCGCGCGGGCGATCGAGGCGGCCGAGAGGATCCCCAACTGGATGAGGGAGCGGCTCGAGCGGCAGCGAGGGAGCTAGGAGCCCGGCGGGCCGCGAAGTACAGGGGGAGCGCTGATGCGCGCTTCGGACGTGGTGGAGGGGCGGTTCGAGATCGAGCGCCTCGCGGCCTCGGGCGGGATGGGGGACGTCTACCGCGCGCGCGACCGGGGGTCCGGGCAGGCGGTGGCGCTCAAGGTGCTGCAGGGCGCGAGCGCCAGCGAGCTGCGCCGGTTCGCGCGGGAGGCGGAGGCGCTCGTGACGCTCCGGCTGCCGGGCGTGGTGCAGTACGTGGCGCACGGAGCGACCGGCGCAGGGCAGCCGTATCTGGCCATGGAGTGGCTCGACGGCGTGACCCTGGAGGAGCGGCTCGCCGCCGCGCCGCTCGCGCTCGCCGAGAGCGTGGCGCTGACCGCGCGCGTGGCGGAGACGCTCGGCGCCGTGCACCGGCTCGGCGTCGTTCACCGCGACCTGAAGCCGAGCAACCTGATGCTCGTGGGCGGCGCGGTCGAGCGCGTCACGCTGCTCGACTTCGGCATCGCGCGCGACCTCCGGCTCGCGCAGACCCTCACGGCGCCCGGCGCGGTGCTCGGCACGCCCGGGTACATGGCGCCCGAGCAGGTGCGCGGCGACGCGCCGGTCGACGCGCGGGCCGACGTGTTCGCGCTCGGGTGCGTGCTGTTCCAGTGCCTCGCGGGGCGGCCGCCGTTCCTCGGCAACGGCGCGCTCGCGCTCCTGATGAAGGTCGTCCTGGAAGAGCCGCCGCGGCTCGGGGAGCTGCGCGGCGACGTCCCGGAGCCGCTCGAGCGCCTGGTGGCGCGGATGCTGGCGAAGGCGGCGGGGGAGCGGCCGCGCGACGGCGCCGCCGTCGCGGCGGAGCTCGCGGCCGTGGCCGGCGCAGGGCCGTCCGCGGGAGCGAGCGCGATCGCGGCGCCGGCCGCGCCGGGCGAGGCGATCACGACGGCCGAGCGCAAGGTGATGTGCGTCATCCTGGCCGAAGACGGCGGCGCCGAGGCCGGCGCCACGCTCGAGACGCTCACCGACGCGGGCGGCGCCGCGCGGGCCGAGGCGCTGCGGGACATCGCGGCGCGCCACGGCGGGCGCCTCGATCGGCTGCAATCGCGCTGGCTGCTCGTCGCGCTCTCCGGCGCCGAGCCGCCGACGGACCTCGCCGCGCGGGCGGCTCATTGCGCGCGCGCCTTGCGGACGCCGCTCGGCGCCGTGCCCATGTCCGTCGCGACCGGGTTGACCGAGGTCGAGGGCAAGCTGCCGGTCGGCGAGCTTGTCGATCGGGTCGCGCAGCTCATGGCCGGGCGCGATGGCCCTGCGGCCGGGGAGATCCGGCTCGACGACGCGACGGCCAGCCTGCTCGCGAGCCGCTTCGAGACATCGCAAGGGCCCGGCGGGAGCTGGCTTGGCCGACCGAAGGAGGAGCCGGACACCGTGCCCCGGCTCCTCGGCAAGCCGACGCCCTGCGTGGGGCGCGAGCGCGAGCTCTCGCAGCTCGCGACCGAGTGGCGCCATTGCGTCGACGAGCCCTCCGCGAACGCGGTGGTCGTCGTGGGCGCTCCTGGCCTCGGCAAGTCGCGCCTCGCCTGGGAGTTCCTCCGCACGCTCGAGGAGCGGGGCGAAGCCGTCGAGACCTGGATCGGCAGGGCCGACCCGGTGGCCGCCGGGTCGGCGTTCGGCCTGCTCGCGCGGGCGCTCCGCCGCGCCATGGGCATCCGCGACGGCGAGCCGCTGGAGGTGCGGCGGCGCAAGGTGCTCGCCCGGGTGGAGCGGCTCGAGCGGCGCGGGGACGAGGGCGCGCGCGTGGCGGCGTTCCTCGGCGAGCTCGTGGGGGCGGCGTTCCCCGGCGACGGCGACGTGCAGCTCCGGGCGGCGCGGCAGAGCCCGAGGCTGATGAGCGACCGCCTCCGCGAGGCGTTCGAGGACTTCGTGCGGGCCGAGTGCCAGCGGAAGCCGGTGCTGCTGGTGCTGGAGGATCTGCACTGGGGCGATCTGCCCACGGTGACCCTGGTCGACGCCGCGCTCCGGCACGCGAGGGACCTGCCGTTCTTCGTGCTGGCGCTCGCGCGTCCGGAGGTCGACGGGCTCTTTCCTGCGCTGTGGAGCGAGCGCAACGGCCTCCGGCTGCGGCTCGCGCCGCTGCCGCGGCGCGCGAGCGAGCGGCTGGTGCGCGAGGTGCTCGGCGACGGCGTGGGGGCCGAGCTGGTGGAGGAGCTGCTCGCGCGCGCCGAGGGCAACGCGTTCGTGCTGGAGGAGCAGATCCGCGCGGTCGCCGAGGGCCGGAGCGCGGGCATTCCCGAGACGGCGCTGGCGATGGTGCAGGCGCGGCTCGAGGCGCTGGACGTCGAGGAGCGGCGCGTGCTGCGGGCGGCGAGCGTCTTCGGCGAGACGTTCTGGGAGGGCGGGGCGAGGGCCCTCGTGGGCGGCGCGCCGGTCGCGCCGCGGCTCGCCGAGCTCGCGCGGCGGGAGCTCGTGGTGCGGCGTCACGAAGGGCGCATCGCCGGCGAGGTGGAGTACGGGTTCCGCCACGCGCTGATCCGGGAGGCCGCCTACGGCATGCTCACCGAGCGCGATCGCCGCGTCGGTCACGCGCTCGCGGGCGACTGGCTGGAGCGCGCCGGGGTCGCGGACGCCATGGCGCTGGCGCAGCACTTCGAGGTCGGCGGCGCGCCGGCGCGGGCGGCGGACGCGTACCTGCGCGCCGCCGAGGAGGCGCTCCGCGGCAACGACCTGGCCACGGCGCTGGAGCGAGCCGAGCGCGGTATCGGCTGCGGTGCGGCCGGAGGCACCGCCGGAAGGCTCCGCGGCGTCCAGGCCGAAGCCCATGGATGGCGCGGCGAGGCCGCCCTCGCCGTGGAGCGAGGGACGGAGGCGGTCGAGCAGCTCGATCGCGGCTCGAGCGCATGGTTCTCGGCCATCGGTCAGGTGGCCATCGCCGCGTCCAAGCTGGGATGCCTCGACGACGTCGAGCGCTGGATGACGGCGGCGGTGGGCGCGCCGGCCGCGGACGGCGCGCAGGGCGTCAAGCTCACCTGCGTGGTCGAGGGCGCGACCGTGCTGATCCTGGGGGGGCGCTACGCCGAAGGGCTCGCCCTCGTCGAGACCGTCGAGCGCGCCCTCTCGCAATCAGACGCGCAGGACGAGGCGCAGGACGTGAAGCTGCGCACGCACCTCCAGGAGGCGCGCTGTTACCACGCGATGTGCGTCGGCGATCTGAGCGCCGGCGCGAGCGGCCTGGAGGCCGCGGTGCTCGCCTTCGAGCAGGCCGGCGATCGCCGCAACGCCTGCAGCAACCGCGCGAACCTCGGGTATGCCTACGCGGAGCTGGGCGACTTCGAGCGGGCGGAGCTGACGCTGCGCGCGGCCCGCGAGGAGACCGACCGGCTAGAGCTGCAGGATCTGAAGCTCATCGTGGAGTCGAGCCTCGCGAGCGTCCTCGCGTGCCGCGGTCAGCGGGCCGAGGCGCGGGCGCTCGCCGAGGCGTGCGTCGCGCAGAGCCGGCAGGCGAGCGGCGCGCGCGCGGAGATGATCGTCCGCTCTTGCCTCGCGAGGGTCGCCCTCGCCGCCGGCGACCTCGAGACCGCCGAGCGCGAGGCGCGCGCCGCCGTGGCGCTCTCGCCCGCCGTGCCGACGCTCGGCGTGCAGGCCTCCGCCGTCCTCGCGCGCGTGCTGCTCGAGCGCGGCCGCGTCGACGAGGCCGTCGGGACGGCCGCCGAAGCGAGCGACATGCTGGCGTCGTTCGGCGCCATCGAAGAGGGCGAGTCGCTCGTCCGCCTGACGATCGCCGAGGCGCTCTCGGCGCACGGGCGCCGTGAGGAGGCCGCCGCCGCGATCGCAGCCGCCAGGGCGGCCCTGCTCGCGCGCGCCGAGAAGCTCCGTGACCCGACGTGGCGCGAGCGCTTCCTCCGGGATGTCCCGGACAACGCCCGCACGCTCGAGCTCGCGCGGCGGTGGCTCGACGGCTGACGCAGCGCCGCGCTCACGCGCGCCGCCGGCCGCACGCGAGCCGCAGCATGCCGCCGAGGAGCGCGAGCCACGGCGAAAGCGGGCCGCCCGACGGCGCGCCGCTCGCGGCGTGGCAGTCACAGCCGGGTCCGCCGCCGCCGAGCCCGCCGCTGCTGCCCCACGACGACGACGACGACGCCTCGACCGACGAGCTCACCGCGCTCGAGGCCGCCGCGCCGCCGCCCTCCCCCCCGGGGCAACCCTGGTTCGAGGCAGGCCCGGGCTCGGTCGGGCACTCGTCATGGACGTCCCGCACGAAGTCGTTGTCGTCGTCGGCGTCGCACGCGTCGCCCGCGCCGTCGCCGTCGGTGTCGACCTGATCGGCGTTCGCTAGAGCCTCGCAGTTGTCGCACGCGTCGCCCACGCCGTCGCCGTCGGTGTCGGCCTGGTCCGGATTCCTGACGACAGGGCAGTTGTCCATGCCGTCGAGCGCGCCGTCGCCGTCCGAGTCGGCGAAATCCCCGTCGCAGGCGTCGCCGGTCCCGTCGCCGTCCGAGTCCTCCTGGCCGGGATTCGCCACCTTGGGGCAGTTGTCCTCATCGTTGTTCACGCCGTCTCCGTCGTCGTCGGCGTCGCACGCGTCGCCGACGCCGTTGCCGTCCGAGTCCCGCTGATCGGCGTTCGGCGTCCGAGGGCAGTTGTCGTCGGCGTCGAGGACCGTGTCGTCGTCGTCGTCCGGGTCACAGGCGTCGCCAGCGCCGTCACCGTCGGTGTCGCGCTGGGTCGAGTTGGCGGTGGAAGGGCAGTTGTCCGCGCCATCCAGCACGCCGTCACCGTCGTCGTCCGGGTCGCAGGCGTCGCCCTCGCCGTCGCCGTCGAGATCCTCCTGACGCGGGTTCTCCGCATGGGGGCAGTTGTCCGCGCCATCCAGCACGCCGTCGCCGTCGAAATCGATCGCGCCGGGCGTCGGGACGGCGCACGCGGCCCAGGTCGACGACGTCGGCTCGCTGGTCTCGACCGCGCCGGTCACCCCGTTCCCCCCGCTCGCGGTCTGGGTGCCTTCGGTGAAGTCCTGCCGACAGCTCCCGTTCGCGGTCGACAGCGGCGCGTGCAGCGCGGCGTCGTCCGCCGCGTCGTCCAGGTAGGCGCTCGGCGCGGTCCCGGGGTCCGGCCCGTCGATCGATACACCCGTCTTGTCGACAGGCGTGTTCGGCCCCGTCACGCCATAAAAGACGTAATCGACGTCCTTCACGAGATCGCTCACGCCGTCCCAGTAAAAGAGGATCAGGCACTCATGATCGTTCGTCAGCCCGCGCGTCTCTCCCACCGATCCCTGGATCGGCAGCCTCATGTCGGGCACCGCGTCGGCCGACTTGCCCTCCGCGCCGCCGGCGCTCTGGATCTCGTAGGTGGGGGGCGCGCCCCAGCCGTTGAACGCCCTGCTCTCGTTGCACCCCGTGCGGTAGCACTCGGCGCCTGCGATCGACACGGTCTGGACCTCACCGGGGCCGATCTCGGCGCCATCCGGGAAGCGCACCAGGAAATCATTCGTGTTCGGGAGCGTCGGGGCCGGCGTGACGAGCTGGTAATAGAAGCGGTAGTCCGCGAGGTAGTAGTCCGACAGATCGACCGGCGCGCTGCCCGGGTTATAGATCTCGACGAACTCCGCGGCCGCCGGGTGGACGAGGAGCTCCGTCAGGAGGAGCTTCGCGGGGCTCGACGCCTGCGCGCGCATCCGGCCGTGGCGCGCGTCGAGCTCCAGCGTGACGACCTGCCCCGCCGCCGCGCTGAAGGCGCCGCTCGACGAGTCCCGCGGGGCGTAGCTCCAGCCGTTCGCCCCGAGCCTCGTGCTCCAGGGGCCCTGCGCCGCGAACTTGAAGGACGCGCCGGAGAGCGCCGTCCGGGCCACGAAGCGGTACGTATACACCCCATCGCCCGCGACGCGATCGCCGAGGTTGCCGTCGTCGCGCGCGACCGTGAGGGAAGAATACGGGTTCCAGTCGGTGTCGCCCACGGAGCTCTGCCAGTCTCCGACGGCGACCCACACCTGCGGTGCGCCGCCTTCGTCGAGCGAGGCGCTGCGCGAGTCCGAGGCCGACTCGGTCGCCGGCAAGAACCCTTGTGCGGTCAGGTCGCGCTTGTCGTAGTAGAAGGTGACATCGTAGGGCGGTGTCCCGCCGGCCAGCGTGAAACGCAGGCTCTCGCCGCTGGCCGCGCCGGCGCCGCCGTCCGCGAGATCGACGCCGTTTCGCGAGATCTTGTACTCGACGTCTCCCGGCGCCGCGAACGAGACCGCCGCCGTGAAGACGCCGTCCCCGGCCGCCCTGTCCGGGGCGATCCCGTCGTCGCGGAGCGGCGCGCCGCGGCGCGCATCCCACGATCCGAGCTCCGGCGTGGAGCCGGTCACCGTCGGCGAGGCGAGCGCCGCCCTGGGCAGGAGCGAGAGCAAAGCGAAGCTGATACCGACGAAGGAGCGGCGTCGTCGCACGGGGCCACCTCGGTGCCGGGGCGAAAGTTCCGGACCCGCGGAACCCTAGCGCAGGACGGACGAACAACGAAGTCACAAAGCAGGAACGATCCAGCGCGCGTGACGCGGCGTCACGCGCCATCCATCGGTGAGCGACGAATCCCGACCTTGACCGCGTCGAGCGGCGTAAAGGTGTCTCGATGTCGCGGCCCAGGCGCGCGGGTCGCTCCAGCGACCCGCGCGACCCGCGCGGCGCCGCGCCCTCAACGCGGGACAGCCGCTGTGGCCGGGCGAGGCGAGTCCTCGCGATGCGAGATGCTCGTGAGAACGCTCTTTACGCTCGTCTGACCGGCGGGGTCGCCCGTCGCGTCGAAGAGGGCGAGCGCCCTCGTGTAGTCGAGCGCCGCGCCGGCGGTGTCGCCCCGCTCGCAGCGCAGGTCGGCGCGCGCCTTGAGCGCGGCCGCCTGGCCGGCGCCGTCCCCGAGCGCCTCGAAGAGGCGGAGCGCATCCTCGTAGTCGCGCTCCGCGCCCGGGAGCGCGCCCCGCTCGCGGCGCAGGTCGCCGCGGGCCTTGAGCGCGGCGGCCTCGCCGCGCCGATCGCCGTTGTCCCGGTAGAGCAGGATCGCATTGCCGTAGTCGCGGGCCGCGAGCGCCGTCTGGCGCTCCCGCAGCCGCAGGTCGCCGCGGGCCTGCCACGTGCGCGCGTGGGTCTGCTCGCACCCGAGCGCCCGGAGGAGCTCGGCCTGCGGCAGGATCTCGCGCGCGGCGCGGGCGCTCGACCCGCGGCGCTCCTCGGCGCCGCCCGGCGGCGAGCGGAGCTGGCTGAGGACGCGCTCCTCCACGCCCTCGAGGATGTAGAGCGCCCGGTCGTAGTCGCGCGCCGCGCCCGCGAGATCCCCCTCGCGGAAGCACAGATCGCCGCGCACCTTCAGCACGTTGGCCTCGCCCGGGCGATCGCGGCAGGCCCTGAGGAGCGTGAGCGCGCAGCCGTAGTCGCTCGCCGCGCCCTGCGCGTCGTCCTGGTCGAGCCGGAGGTTGCCGCGGGCGAGCAGCCCCATCGCCTCTCCGGTCCGGTCGGACGCCGCCCTGAACACCGAGAGCGCCCGCTCCAGGTCGCGCGAGGCGGCCGCGAGGTCCCCCTGCCGCCGGCGCAGCTCGCCGTCGAGCAGGAGCACCGTCGCCTGGCCGCGCCCATCCCCGGCCGCCTCGAAGGCGGCGAGCGCCTCGCCGCAGTCGGACGCGGCGGCCTCGAGCGCGCCCTCGCGGAGGCGCAGGGCGCCGCGCGCGAGGAGCTCCTTCGCGCCGCGGAGGGCGTCGTCCTCGACCGGCGCGCTCCGCGCCGCGGCGCGCTGCGCGTTCGCGCGCACCGCCTTGCGGAGGACGTCGCGGTGGCCCGGGCGGCCGCGCTCGCGGGCGGCCGGCGTGGCCCGGAGCGTCCCGAAGGTGCCCCGCCGCTTGCTCGCGAGCTCGGCGCGCCGCGTCCCCTCGAGCGCCGCCAGCGCGCGCGCGCCGAGCTCGGGGAGCGCGTCGCCGGCGAGGCGCGCCGCCTCGTCGAGCAGCCGCTGCTGGACCTCGGTCGGGAGCCCGAGATCGAGCACCGTGCAGGCGTCGACGAGCGCCCGCGCCAGCACGTCGGCGCCGCGCGCGCCGTCCCGGAACGGGGCGATGTCGAGGGCCGCGAACACCTCGGCGGCGACGCGCCGGCGCATCGCCGCCTCGGGCCGCCCCTCGACCGCGGCCGTCCAGAAGAGGAGCGCCTGCATCGCGTCCGCCGCCCCGCGGTGCAGCGCGTCCCAGCGCTCCGCGTCGCCGGCCACTTCCTTGCAGGCCACGGCGCGCACGAGCGGCGTCACCCGATAGGTCTGCGTGGCCTGATCGAGCGACGCCAGCCGGCCGTGCACGAGCAGATGAAGCGGCCGAGCGGCCGAGGGCGCGGGCTTCCCCGCCGCCGCGGCGACCACCTCCAGCGGGACCCCCGCGGCCGGCAGCACGGCGAGCGCTTGCACCACGCCGCGCGCGTCCTCGCCGAGCGACTCCAGCGCGTCACCGAAGACCACGCCCAGGATCTCGTCCCCGGGCCCTCCAGGATCCAGGTGCGTCGCATTTTTCCGCAGATAGGCCTCGGCCGACATCCCCGTCCGCCGCAGCGTGGCGGCGGCGATCTCGATCGCAGCCGGCAGGTACCCGAGCGCGGCGACGAGCGCATACGCCCACTGGACCTCTGCTGCGGGCGGGGCGTCCGTCCCCCATGCACCCTGAGAGAGGGCGGACATCGCAGCGGATACCGAGAGCACCGAGACCCTGAGCTCAGCTGTCTTCCGATCTCCGGACGTGGAGCGGAACCTCAACATTTCGCCTCTATCATTCCCGAAGAGCTGGTTATCCGAGCAGGCGCCGCCGGGCTCTCGGCCCGTGCCGACACGCCTGCTGGCCCCCGTGAGCCTGGAGATTGCTGCGGTTTCGAAGAGCTTAGCGCGGCGCGGGACGGGCTCAACGACCTTCCAGGTTTTCGCATACGGCGGCCCGCGCTGCACGCGCTCCGCATCGCCACTTCGCACCGGCGCCGCGCGCGGGGTGGCACGCGTCCGGCATCGCCTCGCGGCTCATGGGGAAGCGCGCCCGACGACATGGAACGATGGAACCCTGCGATGGACGCTCGCGCGGCGCCGCCGAGGTGTCTGTCCTGTGGCCGGCTCGAAGAGACGAGAGCCGGCGCCGCTCCGCGGACTTCGCGGCGAGGCGAGCGGCGCGGGAGGAGAGCCGCGGACGGGAGATCCGGGTCGGCGATGAGGTCGTTTATGTGACCGAGACGGGCACCGGGGCGCCGGTCGTGCTTCTGCCCAGCATGCTGGTCGGCGCCGCGACCTACCGGCCCGCGGTGGACGCGCTCGCGCGGCGCGCCCGGGTGTTCGTCCTGGAGCTGCCGGGCTCGCGCCGCGGCTCGCGGCTGCGCGCGCCGTGGTTGCTGGAGCGGTACGCGCGTTGCGTCGACGACACGCTGCGAGCGTTGCGGCTCGATCGCGTCACGCTGATCGGTCACTCGCTCTCGGGCGCTGCGGCGCTGGTCACCGGCGCCCTGTACCCCGAGCGGTTATCCGGGCTCGTGCTCGCCGATTCCGTCGGAGTCAACCCGCCGCGCTCGGTCCTGTCGCTCGTGTGCGCGCGCGCGATCGACATGCTGCTCGAGCCTCGCTTCTCCGTGCGGACGGCGCCCGCTTTCCTCTACAACATGCTCGTCCACACGCGGAGCGTGCTGAGCCTCGTGCGGATCGCCGCGACGGTGGACCTGAGCGGCTACGCCGTGCGCGTGCGGGTGCCGACGCTGCTCGCGTGGGGCGCGCGCGATCTCACGGTGCCGCTCCGCGATGCGCTCGCCCTCCAGCGCCTGATCCCGGGCTCGATCCTCGTCGTCTCCGCGAAGGGGAGCCACGACTGGATCGTCGGGCGACCCGAGGAGTTCGCGGACGTGGTGGCGAGGTTCATGGCGCGCGGCGGCTGAGCGCGGAGGGGGCGTGGCCCGCCGGCGTGCGCGATCGTGGTCGCGGCGATCCGCGCCGCCCGCGCGGTGGCGGCGCGCCCTCGCCCTCCGTCTTCCGTCCCCCTCTTCGTGCGCGTGCGCGATTTCCCGGATTTAGCGCGCACGAAGCACGAGCACGAGAGATAAGAGATGAGAGACGAGAGATGAGAGATGAGAGACGAGAGACGAGAGACGAGAGATGAGAGACGAGAGATGAGAGACGAGATGATGCGGAGGTGTATCGCACTATCTATCTCTTGGTGTCCTTGACGCCCTGGCGCTCTTGCTCACCTCCTTCAGCGAGATCGAGTTCCTGGACCGGAAGGTCTTTCCCCTCGGCCTCGGGGCCGCCATGCGGTTCACGCTGCGCACGAGGACGGCCCATGGCCGGGACGGTACGCTCGACGGCGTCGATGTGTTCGAGCTGAACGAGCAGCGCAAGATCGCGAAGATCACGAGCGACCTCGACGCGCCCGGCGCCAGCGCCGCGGCGTCGGCGCCGCAGGCGGGCGCGCTCGAGGTGTACTGGGCCAGCGGCAGCCCGCCCGCCTGGCGGGTCCTGCTGCTGCTCGCGGTGAAGGGGTGCCTTACACGTCGAAGCTCCTCCAGCTCTCGAGAGAGGAGCACAAGGCGCCGGCGGCTCGCCGACGAGGAGCCGGCCGTGCGCGCGGCGGTCGCCATGCTGCACGAGGAGCTCGCGCGCCTCGAGGCGTCGCTCGCGCAGCGCGACCACCTCGCAGGCCCGCGCCTCTCGGCGGCCGACCTCACCGTCTACCCGTCGATCCAGCTCGCCATGCGCGCCGCGACCCGCCCCGCCGCCGCGCCGCTCGATCTCGCCGCCGCGCCGCTCGCCGCGCGCTACCCGAAGCTCGCGGCGTGGGGCGCGCGCATCGAGGCGCTGCCCGGCTACGACGCGACGTACCCGCCGCACTGGCGCGCGGCATGATCCGAAGCGCACGCGCCGCCTCGTCTCGTCGGGGGCGACGTGCGCTCGTGCGCGCAGGACGGCGGCGCGCTCACACGCGGCGCGCTCACATGGCGCGCGCGGCAGCGGCGCGGCGCGCGCGCCGCGCGGATCAGAGGGCGTCGAGCTCGGCCGCCGCCTGCACCGGGTGGGCGGCGTGGATCGTGGGCGCGCGCGGCGCGGCGAGGCTGCCTGCCGCGAGCAGCGGCAAGGGCGCGCGCGGCGGGGCGAGGCTCTCCGACTGGAGCTTCATGAGCTCCTCGCGCTGGTACTTCCACACGGTGCGGTAGCGGAAGAACGGCACCGCCGGGTAGAGGTGGTGGATCAGGTGATACGTCTGCCCGAAGAGCAGCACGTTGAAGAGCGCGCTGTCGATCGCGCGCGTCGCGCGATACCGGTTCTGCGCCGCCGTGATCTCGTGCGGGTAGTGAGGCAGGTAGTCGAAGGCGAACGCGAGGAAGAAGATCGCGAGCCGCGCCGGCACGATCCAGTAGAGCAGCGCGAGCTCGCCGTGGCCGAGCCCGAACGCCAGCGCCACGAGCGCGAACATCGCCGCGAGCGTCGCGATCGTCTCGATCCGCTCGCCGCGCTTCTGCGCGTGGTACGAGCGCAGAAACAGGTAGTAGTAGTGGAGATCCTGCGTCGCCCAGCGCAGCGGGAGCAGGTACCACGGGCCGCGCCCGCTCCAGTGGTCGGGATCCCGGTCCGCGTCGTTCGTGTGCTTGTGATGCTCGAGGTGGAAGTGACGCACCGCCAGGAACGGCGCCATGAGCAGCAGCCCGGACAGCCGTCCAACCACGCCGTTCAGCAGCGCGGAGCGCGCCAGCGACCGGTGCGCGGCCTCGTGCATCGGCGTGAACGCGGCGTACGCCGCGACCGCCGCCCCGAGCACCGCCGGCACCGTCGACACGAGGCCCGCGACGCCCGCGTAGACCGACGCCGCGAACAGGGCGTACGACCCCGCGAAGAGCGCCAGCGACGGCCACTCGATCGGCCGGGTCTGCAGCAGGCCGCTCGCCAGCGGGAGCACGCTCCAGACCGCCGGCCGCCCGGAAGGTCTCCCCGACGGCCTCCCTGACGGTCGCGCCGAGGGCCGTCCCGAGGGCCGGCTGGAGCGATGCTCGTCGTTGTTCATCGTGAAATTCCAGACCGCTGGCCGCCCCGATGGACGACTGAGTCGATTCTCGTCGTTGTTCATGGCGTTCAACACTCCCGGGGGAAGCTTCGGTTTTTCACTATGATGACAGCGGACGACGGACGCCGGATCAAGCGCAAGCGAACGTTCGACCACCCGGGACCGCGCTCCAGGGATCGCGCCGCGAGATCGTCAGCGGCCGGCGATCTCCAGAGCGAGGTCCTCCACGGCCACTCTCTCGAATGAACAGGGGAGCGCCGTGGGCGTTTCCGCTGCGAGAGAAGGCGGGAGTTGCTCGCAGACGAGCACGAATCCAATCTAGCAGCCTCGCAACAAGAGCACAACGAGACTTTCGGAGCGATGCGTTGGGCTTCTGGTTAGCTGGATTTCAGGAGCGGCCTCTTCTGCTTGGCCTGCACAGGGTTCACCGCGTCACGGCGTTCACAGCGTCATAGCGTCACAGCGTCACAGCGTCACAGCGGGCGCGGCCGTTGCAGCGGCCACGCGAGCGCGGCTCGGCGGCGTGTCTTGAGCCGGCCCGGAGGCGAGGCGCTGAGCTCGCCGACACCGTCGAAACAGTGCGGGCGCGCTTTTTCTTTCTTTTTCCTTCGCGTTCCTTCTAGACGCAGCCGTGCGTCGAACCGCCGCCGTGCCGCAGCATCGCGCTCACCTCGCTGGCACAACCCCACGCGAGCGTGTACCCCGCGCCACCATGGCCGTAATTGTGGATCACGCGGCCTTCGCGCTCGAGGCGCACGACGCTCCGGTACGGGCGCAGGCCTGCGCGCGCGCGGAGCAAGCGGCCTGGCCGAAGTCCGGCCGCCCGCACCCGCTGGAGCATTGCGTCAGTACGCTCGGGATCGGGCGTCAGCGAGCGGTCGTCAGGGGACGGAACGACGCAGCCGCCAATCACGATCTCGTGACGCCGCGGGATCACGTAGACGAGCGCGGATTCGTCCCTTTCATCACCCAATGCGACATCTAGGTGTATCTCGCCTGGCTCGACGATCGCTACCTGGCCGTAAAGGGCGAGGAGCTCGCCGTCGCCGGTGAGGGCGCGCGCCCCGAGCCCGGTGCAATTCACGACGACGTCGCCCTCGACCTCGGCGAGCGATCGCACGCGCTCGATGCGCAGCGGGCGGTGGAGCTGGGACTCCAGCCAGGGCAGGTGCAGCGCCGGCTCGATGCGGGGCGCCGTGAACCGCAAGCTGTGGGGCGCGCCCAGCGGGTGCGGCCCAGGCTCGATCGCGAGGTCCGGGACGCTCGGGGCCCACCAGGGCAGCTGCACGTCGTCCGACGCCTCGCGCGTGATCAGGAGATCCACGCCCGCCTCCGGGTGCTCCCTGGCGATGCGCGTGAGCTCATCGAGGGTCGCGCGCGACCACGCGTTCACGCGCTCGGGCGGGTTCGCCGCGAACGGGTGCCACAGCGCGGCCGCGACCGCGGACGTCGTGTGCTCGCCGCGCTCTGCCGCGATCACCTGCACGCGGTGGCCGTCGCGCTGGAGGACGACCGCCGTGGTCAATCCGATCACCCCTGCGCCCACGACGGTGACGTCCAGCCCCGGAGCTTGCCTCGCCGATGACTCCACGATCGCGCGCTCTAGCACGCTGAGCCCCTGCGTCGAGAGCGCGCGTCGCGCCCGTGGATCGAGGCCGATCGGCCGGCCGACCGACCGGGCGACCGATCGCGCGGCCGCCCCGGGCGAGGCGCGGCCGCGGCGGCCCGCGCCTCGCGCGCGCTGACGCCGCCGCGCGGGCGGTGCTACGCAGTCGCGGATCCGCAGCGCCGGATCGCCGCCGTCCTGCGGCCCGGCGCGCGACGCGAGGGACCATGTCGAGCCACCGCTTCAACGATCCGGAGATCGCCGCCGTGTACCGCGCCATCCACGAGCGGCGCGACATGCGCCACTTCCTGCCGGGGCCGGTGGACCCCGACGCGCTCGCCAGGCTGCTCGCGGCCGCGCACGCGGCGCCGAGCGTGGGCATGATGCAGCCCTGGCGCTTCGTGCGGATCACGGCGCCGGCGCTCCGGCGCGACATCCACGCGCTCGTCGAGGCGGAGCGCCTCGCCACGGCGCGCGCGCTCGGGGAGCGCGAGGACGAGTTCATGCGCCTCAAGGTCGAGGGCGTCCTTGAATGCGGCGAGCTGCTCGTCGCCGGCCTCATGGCGGGGCGCGAGGCGCACGTGTTCGGCCGCCGCACGCTGCCCGAGATGGATGTCGCGTCGGTGGCCGCGGCCATCCAGAACCTGTGGCTCGCCGCGCGCGCGGAGGGGCTCGGCGTGGGGTGGGTGTCGCTCTTCGAGCCGGACAGGCTGGCCGCGCTGCTCCGCATGCCGCCGGGCAGCAGGCCGCTCGCCATCCTCTGCGTCGGGCACGTGGAGGCGTTTTACGGCCGCCCCATGCTCGAGGCGTGCGGCTGGGCAGCGCGCCGGCCGCTCTCGGAGCTCGTCGCCGAGAACGTCTGGCCCGAGGAAGCCACCGCGTCCACGGGCCGACGCCCGTGAGCGCGCCGCGCTCGCGCCGGCGTGCGCGCCGCGCGAGGCGAGCGCGCCGCGGGCTTGGCGTGCGCGCCGCGCTCACGGGCGAGCGCGCCGCGGCCTCACGGGTCCCGCGCGCAGCGGGCGCCGATGTTGTTGACGCGGTCGAAGGGGTAGCTGAAGTCGCGGTTGCCCGCGCGCAGGTCCGACGCCGGCGCGCGGTAGCTCCCGCCGCGCGTGACCCGCGTCGCGTCGCGCTCGCCGTCCACGCGATGCACGCAGTCGATGCACGGCGTGAGGAGCGCGTCGCGCCACCAGTCCATCGTCCACTCCCACAGGTTGCCGGCCAGATCCGAGTGCCCCCATCGCCCGTCTCCGCTCGGCTTCGACCCCACCGGCAGGATGTCGCTCAGCGCGCAGTCTCCCGCGGCGCTCCCATCGCCGATGCAAGCATAGGCGGCGCGCTCGCTGTCGAGATCGGCGCCCCACGGGTACGGCCGGTGCTCGTCGCCGCCGGCCGCCGCGTAGTTCCACTCCGCCTCGGTGGGCAGGCGGCCGCCGTCCCACGCGCAGAACGCGAAGGCCTCGAACCACGTGATGCAGTTGATCGGGAGCTCCTCGTTCGGCCCCGGCGCGTCGGTCCATGTCCAGAGGCGATCACCATTGCATTGCAGCGCCGATTTCAGCGCCGCGGTGTTCGGCTCGAGCCGCCGGTTCCACCCCGCGATCCATCCGCTGCCGTCGACGTGAGGGTTCCGGCCAGCCCCGATCGCGGGCGGGTTCTCCTGCACGCCCCGCCCGGCCTCCACGAAGGCTCGAAATCGACCCACGGTGATCTCGAACTTGTCCAGCCGGAAATCGCTGACGGCCGCAGGGAACGAGTCGTCCGTGCTCGATACGCCGTCGTAGCTCCTCAGGTACGTGCCGCAGGGGACCAGCCTGTTGCCGCAGCAGCTCGCGCCGCCGGGCCCGCAGCCGTCCCCGGCGCCGGGCGCGCCGCTCGCGCAGCTCGGCGGCCTGGCCATCACGTCCGGCGAGCCGCACGTGTTCGGGCAACCCGGGTCCCCGCACTCGCCGCATCCATCGTCGCCCTCGCACGGCACGCAGACCCCGGCGGGGTCGCACTCCGCGCCGCCGTCCGGCCCGCAGGGCGTCCCCGCCGGCCGCGGCCGCTCCGCGCACGCGCCCTCGCTGCACACCGCTTCCATGCACGCCCCCTGCGCCGGCGGGCAATCCTCCGCCGGATCGACGCAGGCCCCCGGCGCGCCGCCGGCGCCGCTGCTGCTGGCGCTGGCGCTGCTGCTGCCGGCGCCATTGCCGCTGCCGCCACCGCCGTCTCCAGGCTCGCCTCCGGAGCCCCCGCCGCCGTGTGCGTCGGGGAAATCGCGGACCCGCGCGTTGCAACCCGACACGAGAGAGATGGACACGAGGAGCGCCAATTGTCTCATGTACGCCATGATACGCCACGGCGTGCGCCACGTCGTCGCGTCGAGCGCGGGGAGGATCGACCCGGGCGCCGCGGGCCGTCCCTCCGGCGAGCCCGGGCGCTCTCTGTCGGCCGGGGCGGCCGCCGTGATGGCGGCGACGCTCTCGTCGCCGCGCCGCGCGCGCCGTGACCTCGACAGGCGGGGCGGCGACTCGATGGCTCCGGGATTGGCTACTTGCGCTGCCCGTCGCCGCCTTCGCGCCGCCCGGGCTCGATCTGGCCGACATCGCGGACAGCGCCATGGGCGGCGCTCGTGGCCATGAGCGCGTAGGCCCGCAGGGCAGGGGAGACCTTGCGATCGCGGTTCGGCTTGAATGCATCGGCGCCCCGCGCCTCGGCGGCGCGGCGGCGGCGCTCGAGCTCCGCGTCGCTGACGAGGACGTCGATGGTCCGGGCGGGGATGTCGATCCGGACGCGGTCGCCCTCCTCGATGAGCCCGATGTTCCCGCCCTCGGCCGCCTCGGGCGAGACGTGCCCGATGCTCAGGCCCGACGTGCCGCCGCTGAACCGGCCGTCGGTGATGAGGGCGCACGCCTTGCCGAGGCCCTTCCCCTTCAGGAACGACGTCGGATAGAGCATCTCCTGCATGCCCGGGCCGCCCTTCGGCCCCTCGTAGACGATGACGACCACGTCGCCCGAGCGGACCTGGTTGTTCCAGATCGCGTCGCACGCCGCCTCCTGCGAGTGGAACACCCGCGCGGGCCCCTCGAACTTCCAGATCTCGGGATCGACGCCCGCGGTCTTCACGATGCAGCCGTCCGCCGCGATGTTGCCGTAGAGCACGGCGAGGCCGCCCTCGCGGCTGTACGCGTGAGCGACGTCGCGGATACAGCCCTTCTCGGCGTCGTCGTCGGTGTCGGCGAAGTACTTGTCCTGCGAGAAGGCGACCGTGGTCGGGACGCCGCCCGGCGCGGCGAGCGCGCGCTTCTTCGCGGCCGCCGTCGCGGTGGGGCGGCGGAGGTCGTTCTCGTCGATCGCCTCGCCCAGCGTGCCCGCGTGGACCGTGCCCACCTGCCGGTGGATGAGCCCCGCGCGATCGAGCTCCCCGACGATCGTCAGCACGCCGCCCGCGCGGTGCACGTCCTCGACGTGGTGGTGCGACGACGGCGCGACCTTGCAGATGTTCGGCACCTTGCGCGACATCCGGTCGATGTCCGACATCTTGAAGTCCACCTGCGCCTCGCGGGCGACCGCCAGGAGGTGGAGCACCGTGTTCGTCGAGCCGCCCATCGCGATGTCGAGCGCCATCGCGTTCTCGAACGCCTCGAACGTCGCGATGCTCCGCGGCAGCACCGACGCGTCCCCGTCGACGTAGTACCGCTTCGCGAGCTCGACGACGCGCTTCGAGGCCGCCTCGAAGAGCCCCCAGCGCGCCGCGTGCGTCGCGAGCAGCGTGCCGTTGCCGGGCAGCGCCAGCCCGAGCGCCTCGTTGAGGCAGTTCATGCTGTTCGCCGTGAACATGCCGGAGCACGAGCCGCACGTCGGGCACGCGGACCGCTCCATCGCGGCGAGATCCGCGTCGGTCACCTTGTCGTCGCTCGCGGCGATCATCGGATCGATGAGGTCGAGCTTGCGGATGAGCGGCTTGCCGTCGCGGTCGTGCGTCCCGACGAGCTTGCCCGCCTCCATCGGACCGCCGGAGACGAAGACGGTCGGCACGTTGAGGCGCATCGCCGCGAGCAGCATGCCGGGCGTGATCTTGTCGCAGTTCGAGATGCAGAGCAGCGCGTCGGCGCAGTGCGCGTTGACCATGTACTCGACGCTGTCGGCGATGAGCTCCCGGCTCGGCAGCGAGTACAGCATGCCGGCGTGGCCCATCGCGATGCCGTCGTCGATGGCGATGGTGTTGAACTCGACGCCCCACCCGCCCGCGGCGTCGATGACCTTCTTCGCCCGCTGCCCCACGTCGTGGAGGTGGACGTGCCCCGGGACGAACTGCGTGAAGCTGTTGGCAATGGCGATGATCGGCTTCTCGAAGTCCGCGTCCTTCATGCCGGTGGCGCGCCACAGCGCGCGCGCCCCTGCCATGTTGCGTCCCTGGGTGGATGTACGACTGCGGTATCCGGCCATGCCCGGAACCTACTCCGTTCCAGCCGTGGCGCCTAGCCGACAGGCGGGGCCGGCGTCATCGGCGAGCTCCGCGTCGGAAATTCGCCGCGGCCGGGGCGCCGCCGCCGGTGGACGAGGCGCCCGCCCGGGCGCGGGGCCGCTCCGGCGCGGGCTCCTCGGCCGGGCTCGCGGACGGCAGCGCGAGCGCGAGCGCCGCCGCGAGGGAGGGCGCGGCGCGCCTCATCGGCCGCCTCGTGCCGCCGGCGCGGCGGCGTGGAGATCGACGAACGGCAGCGCGCCGAACGGGGCGTTGCGCGACTCGGCCGCCAGCAGGAAGCGGTACTGGCCGGGCTCGGGGGGCGTGAACGTCACCGAGAAGGCGCCGTCCGCTTCGGCGCGGGGCAGCGCGATCTCGCGGAAGCCGACCGGGAATCGGAAGATCATGACCTTCATCTCCTTGGCTTCGACGGGAGGCGCGGGCGCCTTCGGCGTCGCGCGGAAGCGCAGCGTCGCGGGCCTCGAGACCTCGAGATCGACGCTGCCGTCGAAGAGCGGCTCGATGGCGAGCCCGGGCGAGCGGTCCTCGGCGGGGGCGGCCGACGGCGCGACCGTCGCCTCGAGGCACGCGGCGACGCGGCGGCCGCCGAGCAGGAGCTCGACGTCGTACGCGCCCTCGTCGCCGAGCCGGACCGTGGCGGCGTACACGCCGGGCTCCACCTCCCTGAGCGACCGATCCTCGATGAGCGCCGCCCGGGGCTCTCGTCCGTAGTTCGAGAGGGTGCCCATCGGCGCCATCAGGCCCTCGACGTAGTAGTAAAGGCCCTTGTCGGCCGGGCTCGCGATGATGGCGCCGTTACCCTCGGGCAGGACGGCGAACGGCGCGGCGCTCCGGGCGCCCTTCGCCGTCCGGGGGGCCTGCTGGCCCACCGCCACCTCGACGACCACCGGCTTGCCGGGCCGCTCCAGGGAGGGCAGCTCGATGAGCGAGACCCGGTTCTCGCCGAGGCTCCTCACGTAGGCGTACGTCTTCGTGAAGGTGATCGCGTCGGGGCCCGCGAACCCGGCGAGCGTGTGCGCGAGCGCGCCCGTCGAGGCGTCGAGGATCGACACCTCGCCCTTCGCGGGGTTCAGCGCGAAGGCGAAGCGGCCGCTCGGCGCGAACTGGACCGCGCTGACGCCGGGCTTCACCGCGACGCGGCTGGAGATGGCGCGGCGCCCGGCGTCGAGGATCGCGATCTCTCCCCGCGGCTCGTTCGCGACGTAGACGGCGCCCGCGGCGTCGCTCGCCGCGACGGCGGCGGCGCCATCGCCGATCTCGATCGCGGCGACGGGCTCGAGCGCGCCGGTGTCCACGGCCGTGACGACGCGGGCGTCGCGGCTCGTGATCCACGCGGTGCGCCCGCCGTCGGAGAAGGCGATCTCGTGATGCCCGGCGCCGACGTGCAGCGTCTTCAGCACCTCCGCCGCGCGCGCGTCGACGACGCTGACCGTCCCGTCGCCGTCGTTGCCGACCCACACGGTGCGCCCGTCCGGCGCCACCGCGACGCGCGTCGGGGCCGCGCCGACGGGCACGTTGGCCGCCACCAGGCTGCGCCTCGTGTCGACGACGGCGAGGCCTCGCCCGTTCTGGAGCGTCACGTAGAGGCGGCTCCCGTCCGGGTGGAGCGCGAACGACGTGGAGCCGGCCGCGAGCGTGACGAGGCTGCGCAGCTTGCTCCGGGTGAAGGCGAGCTGCGGGTTGATGACCGACAGCGTGTTGTCGTCGTTCTGCGTCCACAGGAGATAGGCGTTCATGTCCACGTCCGGGCGCACGGCGATGAGCCCGCCCATGAAGCTCTTGATCTTCTCCTGGCACCCGGCGTCGTCGGGCGGCGCCGCCGCGCGCCTGGTCATCCAGGCGAGCGGCGACAGGTCGCGCGCGGGCGCGCCGGTCGCAGCGTCGGTGATCGTGAAGACGGCCGTCGCGTCGGAGCGCGCCTCCGGGAGCGCTGAAGCGCCGGGGAGCGGCCGGAGCTCGAAGGCGATCGACAGCCCATCTCGCTCGATCCGGCTCGCGGCCGGGCCAGGCTCGCCCTCGGCGCGGCCCTGCGCGGGCGCCGGGACCGGAGACGGGGGAGGCGGCTCCCGCCGGCCGCAGGCCAGCGCCACGACGGCGCCGAGGACGCCTGTGGCCAGCGAGAGCCGGCGCGCGGCGATCGAGGGCCTCACGGCACCACCCGGAAGATGCCCCAGAGGCCGTCCGAGACCTTGAAGCTCGGCTGATCGAGGTAGAGCCGGTCGCCGGGGACGAAGAACCTCCCGCCGGCCGCGGAGAACGGGACCACGTTGCGGTGGGTCATGGGGGCGATGGCGTTCTCGACGCCGATGTTCAGCACGTCCCTGTTCTCGCCGATGCGGCGGGAGCGCTCCCCCTCGGCGAACGGGTTGTGCGGCCACGCCGCGCCCCAGAGCCCGAAGGCGTGCATGCGCCGGTGGCCGGACGGCTGCACGATGCGCACGCGCACCTTCTGCGTCGCGCCGGCCGTGAAGATCGGCGTCGCCGGGTCGCCGTGGAGGCGGGAGCTGAAGATGTCGCTCAGGTCCTTCTCGTTGAGCAGCACCCTCGCGAGCTCGGGCTTGATCCCGAGCCGCGCCCAGAACGGCTCGGTGCGGTAGTTGAAGGCCTCGTGGCCCGTGTCCTCCGCGTCGTCCTCGCCGTCGTAGTTCCGGAGGGCGGTGCCGCAGTTGAGAGCGGGATCGAGGCACTGGAACCTCGGATCGTCCGAGTGCAGGCCGACCTCGTCCTGATAGACGACCACGAACTCCCGGAACGAGCGCGTGTATCCGTAGTAATCCTTGAACGTGACCTCCGCCTGCGCGTGCGTGCCCCGATCGGCGCGCCAGGTGGCGCCCTTGGGCTCGATGACGAGGGCGCCGACCGCGCCGTGCATGCCGTGGTTCACGACGTCGGCCATGTCCCTCAGGTTGATGGCGCCGTACTCGACGGCCCTCGGCTCGACCGGGCCCCACCTGCCGTCCTTCTGGGAGAGCTCGCCAGCGTACCACGTGTACTCGCGGGACTCGTCGGGCGCGACGGTCTGGTCCTCGTTGAGCCCGACGTTGGCCCCGTCGTCGGTCCTGACGTCGTAGGCGACGAGCTGCGGGTGCAGCGAGACGTGGTTGGACGGCCTGACCTGGTTCGTGTTGAACCCGTCGACGATCGGCGGGCTATAGTTCCAGTGCGGCGTCTTGGGCAGGTCGAAGGGAAGGTCGTTGACGAGGGTGACCTGGATGCAGTCGCCGGCGGCGGCGCGCAGGATGAGCGGCTCCGGGGCGCGGCGCCCGGCGCGGAGATCGGGCAGATCCTCGGCGCGGACGAACAGGATGGCGTCGGGGTCGTAGAGCTTGAACCTCTCGTTGTAGACGAGGCGATTGCGCGGCAGATTGCCCTTCGCGGTGATCGCGTGGACGACATACCTCGTCACCGGCGCGCCCGCCGGGCAGGTCGGGAAGCGGCGCATCCCGCGGGGCTCGCCGTCCGGCGGGCCGGGCAGCGGCAGCAAGGCCGTATCGGTCCGCGGCCGCACCCTCATGATCCCCCACATGCCGTCCCAGAGGTCGTCGGTCGGCGCGCTCTGGTAGAGGTAGTCGCCGGGCTCGCGATCGCCCCGCGCAGAGGCCGAGGGCGCCATGCCGAACTCGAAGTGCTCGGAGAGGCCGATGGGCTGGCCGTTCGAGTAGCCGCTGTCCGGGTCGTGGAGCTCGTTGAGCCACCGCTGCCCGTGCATCGTGAAGACGTGCTGTTCCTCCTGCGCGCCCTGGAGGAGGCGCACCCGGACGTGGTCGCCCTCGTGGGCCGAGAGCAGCGGCGTGAACGGGTCGGGGTGGACCCGGGAGCTGAACACGTTGTGCATCTCCCCCTCCTCGCCCGGCTTCTGCTCGACGCGGCCGGTTCTACAGTCGCGCCGGGCGATGCGCAGCGGGATCGGCTCGTTGCGATAGTTGATGAGCCCACCGCCCGGGTCGGCCGCCGAGATCGCCTCCGGCGCGAGCACGTCGCGGTGCTCGACCGCGAGCGGGAGCGGGGCCTCCTGCACGGTCGGCGGGTTCACCGGCTCGCCGCACTCGTCGAAGAGGAGGGCGAAGTCGGCGAAGGCGAGGTTGAACTCGCGGAAGGGCGGCTGCGCGGAGCCGCGCGGCGGGAGGATGTCGGCGCGGAAGCTCGTGGGCCCGCCGTCGGCGCGCGAGCCGAACACGACCCCGGTCTCCGGGTCGCGCCAGACCGAGCCGCTCGGCTCGATGACGAGGCCCATGTAGAGGCCGTGCTGCTGGTGGGAGGAGGGGCTGAAATGGTCGTGCGAGAACGAGGTGTTGAGGGTGATGTCCTCGGCGCGCCGGTTCTGGACGGGGTTGGCCCACCAGCGCTGCACCGTGGTCTGCAGGCCGTACCGGTCGTCGTGGATGCGCGGGTGTCGCCGCGCGGTCAGCCGGACGCGACGGCCGCGCTCGTCGACCGAGCCGTCCGCCTTCAGGGCGCCGCCGACGTTGTTGGCCGCGTCGATGCGCTGCACGACGTCCCGTGGCGCGAACGTGCCGTCCTCGTAGTTGAAGCCGTTCGTCGACCCATCCGAGGAGGTGACGTCGAACTTCACGAGGTGGATGTGCTGGCCGACGATGTCGGTGGGCGTGAAGATCTGGAAAGGATCCTCTTCCAGGGAGTCGGGGAGCAGGTTCGTCGCCTCGGAGACGACGCACTCGTTCGAGTTGGCGCGGATGAACAGCGGCTCCGGCGGCCGGGCGCCCGACAGGGTCGCATCGATGTCGCCCTCGAGGACGAGGATGCGCATCTGCGGGTCGTGCCAGCCGCGCCGGTTGACCACGCCGTCGAGCTGGACGAACGCGCTGCGGTACCTGCGCTCCGGCGCCCCGTCTGGGCAGGGGTTCGCGTACGGCGCGCCCGCGGCCGGCGGCTGGCCGTTGACGACGAACCGCGCGGGCTCACCCTCGGGCGTGAACGCCGGGTACGCCTTCGCGGGGAAGCCGTCCGTGGTCGTGATGGGCGTCGCTCCCGGGAACTGGCCGGAATGGAACGCCTGCGCCGCCAGCTCCGCGGGCGTCCCCTCGTTCGGCAGGAGCTTGATGTTGGCTCTCTCGATCTCCACGTCGAACCTGCCGCGCCTGCCGAGCTCGGCGCCGCCCGGGGGCACGCTGGTGACGACGTGCCGCGGGAGCCCGCCGTCGACCGCGAGATCGAGCGGCGGCTGAGGCGCCCTGTGGCCTTCCAGGGCAGCGATGTAGAACGGATATCCCGGCATCGACGGCCGCACCTTCTTGCCGCCGCCGGGCAGCTCCACGACGGTGGGCTCGTAGGTCGGCATGGGCGGCATCGCGATCCCGGGGACGGGCACGACGGCGGGCGTGGGCGTCCCGCTCTCGATCTCGCCGTCGGGCAGGGAGCGATCGCGCGTGCCGGCCTCGAAGACGTCGTGGTTGCGGAAGAGTCCCCACATGCCCTGCGCGAAGTGGGGATACAGGTGGCAGTGGAAGATCGCGTCTCCGGGCGTCAGGACGCGGTTGCCGCCCCTGCCGATGTTGTAGGTGAAGGCCGCGCCCGGGCCGATGGATTGCGCGTCCAGGACGCTCCCGTTCTCGTCGCTCGGCGTCTTCAGCCACTGGTGCGCGTGGAGGTGGAAGATGTGCGTCTCCTTCGGTCCAGCGTGCAGGTTCCTGAACCAGACGGGGTCGCCGAGGTACGCGTGGTGGACGTTCGAGGGGTCGGCGGGGAACAGCGCCTTCGTCGCCTTTCCCCGCCTGTCCCGCTCGACGATCATCGCGGGATCGCCGTTGGCCCAGGAGCTCAGGAAGAACTCCTCGTACTTGCACTCCATGCATTCCTTGCTGGGACCGAGCCTCGCCCGGTTGGCGAGGAGGATGGAGCCGAACCCGGAGGCGCCGTAGTTGACCCCGAACCCATCGCGCACGCCGTGGAAGGTCTCGTCGTCCTCGAGCTCGTCGAACGCCTGGACGGCCTTGAGCTCGTCGTGGAACAGCACCGTGAGCTCGCGGAACCGCCCAGGGGCGACGGGGACCCGGCTGTCGAGCTGGCTTTGCTCGTAACCGGCGATGATCGCGTTGAGATCGCCGTGCACGATCTCGTCGCGATCGTTGATCATCCTGAGGATCGGCTCGCCGCGCTCGTCCAGCGCGTCATAGTCGATCCTGGGCGTCCCGTCGGGGTTCCGCGTGGGCAGCGAGGCGGCGGCGAGCTCCTCGGCCGTGACCTGCGATCGGTACGCGACCGCCCCGGCGGGCTCGACGGTGACCGCGCCGAACAGCCCGAGCACGGTCTGTCCGCCGTCCCCCTCGCCGCCGGCCATGGCGCCGGCGCTGTGCATCAGGAACGTCCCCTCCTTGTCGGCGAAGAGCTCGTAGACGCGCGTCTCGCCTGGCTCTGCGAGCGAGTCGGGCCCCAGGCCAACGTTGCCGCCGAGCGCCTCGATGTTCCTGATCTCGAGCCCGGTGACGTGCACCGAGGCGCTCCTCGTCGCCGTCGAGTCGTCAGGGCGTTTGTCCGCCGGCCGGAGGAGGTTCGTGAACCGGATGCGGAGCGCGTCCCCGACGTTCACGCGCAGCACGAGCGGCCTCGGCCGCTTGCCCGGCCGCAGCATGGCGTTGCCCGGGCCGAGCGGCTTGCGCCGCTCGATCGGCACGACGTCCCGCTCGAGCGCGTAGATCATGCCGGCGGGGTTGAACGCCCCGAACCGGTTGTACACGTAGACCTGATCGAACGCGACGACGTCGGCGACTACGGTCCTGCCGCTCGTCGGATGATCGTTCAGCTCCGATGCTGCGAACTCATGACTTTCTTCCTCGGGCGCCGCGCCGTCCGGGGCTCCACAGCCCGCGACGCCGAGCGCCACCGCGGCCCACCCGATAGCTCCGAGCAGCCTATTCCTGATCAAGGTTGTCCTCTCCTCGGTATGCGCGCAGGCGCGCGCCTCGCACGGCGCGTCGACCGCGCCCCGTGCGTCTCCACTGCGCCGGATCGCCGCCGTCCGCCGTGGACTGGCCGCGATCAGGATGGCACTCCGGGTGAGCGAGTCTGTGACTTTGTGAGATCGCCGTCAATTAGAATTGCTCGCGTCCGGCCGGCGCAGTCGACGCGCGTGGATTACGAGCTTTACAGGGATCGTGTCGTCGGCGCGGCCCGGGGGGAGCCGACGGCGCTGGAAGACCGATGCGCGGTGGAACGGCGTCGCGCCCTCTCTGCGCCTCGATCGAGTCGCCCGCGTCGGGGTGGGTGAGGGGGTGTCAGGGACGTTGGGCCGCGTGGGCGCGCCCGTCGGTAACGTACCGGCCCCGCCGCGGCGCGAGGAGCCTCGCTGGCGGGGTGTTCAGCCTTGCGGCTTGGACCACCGGTCCACGGCGACCATCGCGGCGCCGAGCCCGTCGATGTACGTGCCGTGCCGGAACGTCGCGCGCTTGAGCGCCGTCACCAGCGTGCTCAGGAGCTGGCGCGCTTCGTCTCGCTCGCGCCGCAGGTCCTGGACCTCATCCCGCGACGGCCGGCTCACGGCCGCCGCTTGCCCGGCGTCCTTCGTGCCTGTCTGCTGTGCTCTCTCGGACATGGGTCTCATCCTCCCCTATCAAGGTAGCGCCGCCGCGACCTGGCCATCAATCTCCCGTGCAGGGTTTTGACCCGGTGTTCGTATCCCGGCCCACGCCGCCTCCGGAGCGCGCGACGAGGGTGACGAGGCCGCGCGCGATCTCGCGATGGAGGACGCGGAATCCGGCCGCTTCGAGCCTGTCGCAGACCCAATCGGGGGAGAGCCGCAGCTTGCGATAAAAGCTCGCCGATAGCCTCCACCGTCCGTCCTCGCGGCCGCGCGTGTGGACGAGATCGTGCACCTTGACGGTCTCCGGTTCGTATTCGAGGAAACAGGTCATGATCACGTCCGCCGAGTCGTGCACGGGGATGAACCGGTCGACGCCCTCGAGCTCTCGGGTGAGGTCGCGGAACGTGAGCACGAGCTGGCCGCCGGGCGCGAGGCGCCGACCGCAGGCGGCGAACATCCGCTCTACGTCCCCCTTGCTGCCCAGGTGCGGGAGCGTGTCACCCATGCACACGGCGAGCGCGCAGGGGGGGCCCGGGCGGCCCAGCGCGTCGAGGAGATCGCCTCGCACGAGGTCGACGGGGAGCTGCCCGCGGCGCGAGGCGAGCTCGGCGAGGAGCGTGTCCGAGGTGTCCACCGCCGTCACCCGGAACCCGAGCTGCGCCAGCGCGAGGGACTGGAAGCCCGAGCCGCACCCGAGGTCGATGGCCTCCGGAGCGCCCTCGGGGCGGACGCCGAGGCGCTCGAAGAGCGCTCGCTGCTCGGCGACCTTGGCGTCGTAATCCCCGAACATCCTGGAGTAGTGCTCGGCGAGGAGCTTGTCGTAGTGATCGGCGACGGTGGGCATGGGCTCTCTTCCTCCGCGGCCATCCTACAGCCGCGCGGCCGTCCGCCGCACACCGCCGCACGCGCGGAACCTACGCGACCACGCGACCACGCGACCCACGCGAAAGCGTACATGGACGCACGAGGGCGCACCAGAATCGCTTGTTCTGGAAAATTTCTGTTCTGCTTTGACGAAGGCGTGATATCTTGATTGAAACGCGACTTTTACTCCGACATCGATGTTCGCGTCGGCGATGTTGGAAGGCAACGGGGATGTCCCGGGGGCGATGTTGACGAGGGAGAGGTCGCGGTGTTGTGCGCAGCTGGTGTCGTCGGACGGGTCAGAATGAGATGCGGCGAGCTTGGACCGAGCACGCCGGTCGCTCGCGCGGGCCTCTCGCTCCTCGAGAGCGCGCCTCGCGCGAAGCGCGCTGACCTACCCGTGGGCGGAGCCAGCCAGGCGAGCCGGAGAGCCCAGGAGAGCGGTCGAGCCGGGTAACCAGGCAGCCAGAAGAGCCGAACGGCGGGCGAGCCAGAACGACAGGCGAGCCGCAGGAGCAGGTGACAGGTGAGCTCGGGCGAGCCGCGAGGCGCTGTTGCGCGCGCCGCTCCTCCAGGGCCGGCCAGCCTCGCCGAGCAACCCGCGCCGGGATCCAATCCGGAGAATCCGGCGGTGCGGTGACGCGGCGGTGCGGTGACTGCGGCGACTGCGGCGACTGAGGTGAAGCGGGATGACGCGACCGCGCCGTGAATGAAGCCGAAAGCTGAAAAAAAAGAGTTGCGGAGAGTGGCAGTCTCGGGCAGGATGAAAAGTTTTGTTACTGGGGTGTTTGCGGCCTCGCCGGGTGGATGCGGGCCGCGGGGTCTCATTGAAGCGAAGGAGCGGAGTGCATGAAGACGTTGGTTGTTAGGCTCTCCAGGTGCTCGCGATCCCTCGTCGTGGCGGGTGCGGCCGCGCTCCTCTCTGCCACGCCGGTCACGGCCTCGGCGGAGCACCCGGGGGCGACGCGGCCAGCCGCGCCCGGGGGCGCGGCGGCGGCCCCGGGCGCGGAGAGCGCGCCTGCGGCAGAGCCCGCTGCCCCGCCCGGTGCGGGCGAGTGGGACAGCTACTCCGTGGAGGTCTACGGTATGCTGGTCTCCCGCGCCGGGAAGGTCGCGACGCTCCTGCCGCTCGTCGCCACCAGCGCGACGCCGGTCGCCGCGGGGACCAAGGCGGTGCTCTTCCGCAGGATCGGGGATCCCAAGGGCGCGAGTCCCACGAAATGGGTCGAGATCGCCAGGGTGACCATGAAGAAGATCGAGGCCACCGGCAACATGCAGCTCAGCATCGACTCGGAGCCGCAGGCGCCGGCCGAGGAGAAAGGCAAGGCGCCGGGCCACTTCGTGAAGGGCGCGCGGCTCAAGCTCGCGATCCAGTAGCCCCGACACCGCCTCTGCTGAGCACGCCGCCCGCGTGAGCTGCGCCGCGCAGGGGCCGCCGCAGCCGCCGCGCGCCGTCGCGGCGCGGCGGGGGGGGCGGCGCGCCGCCGAGCGCCGCCCGCGCAGGCCGCGCGCGGCGCGGTGAGGCCGCCCTCCGGATCTCGCCGTCCCCGCACGACATTTTGAAACGCCGCGCCTCATCGTTGATAGAGTCGCCTTGCGGAGACGAGCGACGACGATGAACGCCCTTCGATCCTGGCTCTCGCAACTGAATCGCCCCGAGGTGACCGAGTTCGCCGTGGCCACGGGGCGCATGCCCAGCGTCAAGATCTCGGGCGCCTTCCAGGCCGTCGATCCCGGCGCCCTCACCACCGAGGACATCCTCATGCTCCTCAGCGCGCTCGGCGGCGGCCGCTACGTCGAGGCGCTCGGCGCGAAGCCGTCGCAGTGGCACATCCGCATCGAGGGCATCGGCGCCATCTCGGTCGTCGCCGCCCGCCAGGGCGACCTCGTGCACGCCCGCATGACGCGGATGCAGCCGTCGTCCGCCGCCGCCGCGCCCGGGGCCACCGCCGCGCCCGGGGCCGCCGCCGCGCCCGGGGCCGCCGCGGCCGCGCCGCCGGCCCGTCCCTCGCAGCAGTTCTCCATGCGGGAGCACCTCGCGCCCGAGGAGGCGCAGCGCCCGCCGCCGCGCGACCCGGACGCGAAGCGCCCGAGCTCCTCCGAGCTCGCGTTCGACCTCCGCGGCGCGCCGCCGCCGCCCGCCGAGCCCCGCGCCGGCCGCCCCTCGACGCCGCGCTTCGATCCGCGCGGCGAGGACGCGCCCCCCGAGCCCCGCGCCGGCCGCGCGTCCGCGCCGCCGGCCGAGCCCCGCGCCGCCGCCCGGCCGGCCGCGGCGGGCCCGCGCGCGCGGCCCTCGTCCGCCGACGTCCCGGCGGGCGCCCTCGACGGGCTGCTCGCCATGGCGCGCGATCAGGGCGCGAGCGATCTCCACCTCGTCGCCGGCCGGCCGCCGCTCCTGCGGATCGCGGGCGAGCTCGTGCCGCACGGCGATCCGCTCGACCCGGCGGCGGTCGAGTCGCTCCTGCTCCCGCGCGTCCCCGCGCGCCTCTCGCCGGTCCTCGCGGCCGAGGGCTCGTGCGACTTCGCCCTGGAGCTCGGCGCGCTCGGCCGCTTCCGGGTGAACATCGCGCGCCACCGCCGGGGCTACAAGGGCTGCTTCCGCCTGATCGCGCGCAGCATCCCCACCCTCGCGTCGCTCGGCCTGCCCGACGCGATCGGGCTCGCCACCCGCCACCATCAGGGCCTCATCGTGATCACCGGGCCGACGGGGCACGGCAAGACCACGACGCTGACCGCGATCGTCGACATCCTCAACCGCGAGACCAGCCACCACATCATCACGGTCGAGGATCCGGTCGAGTTCGTCCACGCGCGCGGCAAGGCGATGATCAGCCAGCGCGAGGTCGGCACGCACACCCGCTCGTTCGAGAACGCCCTCAAGGCCTCGCTGCGCGAGGATCCCGACGTCATCGTCGTCGGCGAGCTCCGGGACACGGCGACGGTGCGCATGGCGCTGGCGGCGAGCGAGACGGGCCACCTCGTGCTCGGCACGATGAACACCCCGAGCGCGGCGAAGACCATCGATCGGCTGATCGACCTCTTCCCGCCCGGCGATCAGCAGCAGGTCCGCGTCACCCTCGCGGGCGGCCTCCGGCTCATCGTCAGCCAGCGGCTCCTGCCGAGCGCGGACGGCAAGCGCATGGTGGCCGCCGCCGAGGTCCTGCCCGGCTCGGTCGCGCTGTGGAACCTCATCCGCGACTCGAAGACGTTCCAGATCCCGAGCCTCCAGCAGCGGGGGAAGGGCCTCGGGATCATCCGCCTCGACGACTCGCTGGCCGAGCTCGTCCGCGCCGGCAAGACGACGCTCGAGGCCGCGCTCACGGTGGCCGAGGCGCCGGACGAGCTCGAGGCGGTCCTCACCGGCAAGCGGCAGCCCGCGCTCGCGCCGGACAGGAAGCCGCCCGCCCCGCCGCCCGAGGCGTCGCGGCCCGGCGCCCCGGAGGCGGGCAAGGGCCTGTTCGAGCGCGCGGGCGCGCTCTTCGGGAAGAAGGGAGGTTAGCGTGGCCAGGATCGATCGCCTCTTCGACGAGCTCCTGATCAGGAAGGGCAGCGACCTGCACCTCGGCATCGGCTATCCGCCGCTCGTCCGCGCCCGCGGCGAGCTCGTCTCCCTGCGCGACACGCCCCTCGACGCGGCCGAGATGGAGGCGCTCCTCTTCGAGATCACGACCCCCGAGGAGCGGCGGCGCATCGTCGACGAGCTCGACCTCGATTTCGCCTATTCCTACGCGGACAAGGCCCGTTTTCGCGCCAACTACTTCTACAAGACCACCGGGCTCGCGGCCGTCTTCCGCACCATCCCGAGCAAGATCCTCTCCCTGGACGATCTCGGCTGCCCCGAGATCATCCGCCGGCTGTCGGAGCGGCAGAGCGGGCTCATCTTGATCACGGGCCCGACCGGCTCCGGCAAGTCGACGACGCTGGCGGCGATGATCGACCACATCAACCGCTCGCGCGCCTGCCATGTCCTCACGATCGAGGATCCGGTCGAGTTCGTGCACAGCCCGATCAAGGCCCAGATCACGCACCGCGAGGTCGGCCCCGACGCGGGCAGCTTCGCGAGCGCGATCCGGAGCGCCGGGCGGGAGGACGCCGACGTGATCCTGATCGGCGAGCTCAGGACGAACGAGACGATGAAGCTCGCCTTGCAGCTCGCGAGCTTCGGCGTCCTCGTCTTCGGCACGGTCCACACGAACAGCGCCGCAGCGACGATCGACCGCATCATCAACGCGTTCCCCGCCGACGAGCAGCTCCAGGTCCGCGGCATGCTGTCGGAGAGCCTCGCCGCGATCATCGCCCAGCAGCTCCTCCGCACGAAGGACGGCACGGGCCGCGTCGCCGCGCACGAGATCCTCGTCGGGTCCAGCGCGCTGTCCGCGATGATCCGCGAGGGCAAGACGTTCCAGATCACGAACCTGATGCAGGCCGGCCGCTCCGCCGGCATGCAGACGATGGACATGGCGCTGGAGCGGCTCGTCAAGAAGGACACCATCTCCGTCCAGGCGGCGCTCGAGAAGGCGATCGACAAGGACAACTTCCAGCGGCTCTTTCCCGACGCACCGGGGGCGTGAGGGAGGGGGAGCTGCCAAGGCGGTAGAAGATTGGATGATGAAGAAGAGAAAATTTAACGCAAAGGCGCAAAGGCGCAAAGGCGCAAAGACGCAAAAAAGAATGAGAATTAATTTTTAATATATCTCTCTCTCTTCTTTGCGCCTTTGCGCCTTTGCGCCTTTGCGCCTTTGCGTTGAATTCTCTCTCTCCTGTTCCAGCAGATCACGACGCGAAGCGGCGCGGCAGATCCACGGTGAAGCAGGCGCCCTCGCCCCGCTGGCTCGCCACCTGGATCGTGCCCCCGTGCGCCCGGACGATCTCGTTCGCGAGATAGAGCCCGAGCCCGAGCCCGCCGTAGAACCTCGACGAGACCGCCCGCTCGAAGCGCGTGAAGATGCGCTCCAGATCCTCGGGCGCGATGCCGATCCCGTGATCGCGCACGACCACGCGCGCCGCGTCGCCGCGCCCTTCGACGGTCACCTCGACGGGGCGGCCGGCGCCGAACTTGATCGCGTTGTTGAGCAAGCTCCTCAGGACCTGCGCGACGCGGAGCCGGTCGAAGCGGCCGAGCACCGGGCCTCGCGCGTCGAGCTCGACGCGACAGCCCGCCCGCGACGCGGCCTCGCCGAGCTCGACCACGACGTCGCGCGCCAGCGCGGCGAGGTCGAGCTCCGCGAGCTCCAGATCGAGCCCGCGGCGGGCGACCCGGTCGACGTCGAGCAGGCTGTCGAGGAGCGCCTCGATCCGCACGACGTGCCCCAGGCTCGCCGCGACCATGCGCTCGAGCGACGGGTCCGCGGCCTCGGCCGCGAGCTTCTTCTGCAGAAGCCCGAGCTTCAGCTTGAGCGGCGTGAGCGGCGTGCGGAGCTCGTGGGAGGCGACCGAGAGGAACTCCTCACGGAGCTGGATCGCCCGCTGCGCCTCGCGGTAAAGCCGCGCGTTGTCGAGCACGATCGCCGCCCTCCGCGCGAGCTCGTCCACGAGCTCGGCGTCGGCCCGGCCATAGGGCGGCGCCGCCCCCGTCCGCACCAGCGTGAGCACGCCGAGGCAGCGGTCCCGCGTCAACAGCGGCGCGTTCAGGTACGCCGCCGGCGAGAGCGCGAAGAGCGCCTCGGGGCGCGCCGCCGCCGCGGCCCAGCGCCGCATCACGCCGTCGTCCACGCGGCCGAGCTCGACGCGGTCGGCGCCCAGCGCGCGGCGGGGCGCCCAGGGCGCGCCCTCGGGCGAGGCGAGCGCGCGCAGCCGCCCGGCCCTCTCCGGCGAGTCCGCCGCCACGGCCGCGAGCTCGAGCGCGCCAGCCTCGTCGAGCGCGTAGAGCGCGGCGCCCTCGGCGAGCTCCGGCACCGCGACCTCGGCGATCGTCTGGAGCGTCGCCTCGTAGCCGAGATCGGCCACGAGCCGCCGGGTCGCCTCCGCCAGGAAGCGCTCGGTCATCGCCGCCCGCTTGCGCTCGGTGATGTCCGTGGAGATGCCGCAGACCGCATACGCGGCCCCCGCCGCGTCGCGCAGCGTGAACTTGAGGGTCAGGTAGGTGTGCGGCCCGTCCTCCTGCGGGATCACCTCCTCGAGGTCGAGCAGCGTCTCCACCTCGATCGCCCGGCGATCGTTCGCGGCGAACCGCTCCGCGGTCTCCCGCGGGAAGATGTCGTGATCCTTCCGGCCGACGATCCGATCCCGCGGCCGCTGGACCACCCGCTCGAAGCACCGGTTGACGAGGAGCAGGCGGCCCTCGAGGTCCTTGACGTAGATGATCGCCGGCGAGTTGTCGACGATGGCCTGGAGCTGCTCCTGGCTCTTCTTCAGCGCCGCGTACAGCGACGCGTTCTCGAGCGAGATGGCGGCCTGCGACGAGAGCAGCTCGAGCACCGCGATCGTGCCCTCGGAGAACGCGCCGCGCATCGCCGCGTTCTCCAGGTAGAGGATCGCGAAGGCCCCGGGGCGCCGCGCGATCGGCATGCACAGGACGGAGCGCGGCCCGGCCTGCGCGACGTACTCGTCGGCCGAGAACCGCGACTCCGCCGCGTCGTCGAGGACGACCGGCTCGCCGGTCCGGAGGACGTAGTTGACGATCGACAGCGGCAGCGCGGCGGAGGACGCCGGCGTGCGCGCCTCGCCCGTGAGCGCCTCCGCGAACGGCCTGCCCCCCTCGATCCTCGCCCTCGCCCGGATCGACGCGGCGCCGCGGCCGGCCTCCAGCAGGTAGCCCTTCTGCGCGCCCGCGTGCGCGAGCACGACCCGGAGCAGCGCCTCCTCGAGCCGGGGCATCAGGATCTCGCCGGAGATGCTCTGCGACGCCTTCACGACGGCCAGCCGATCGAGCTCCTCGGCCGGCATGGTGACCGTGCTCGTCGCCGCGAGCGGCCGCGCCGCGAGGTGCGGATAGAGCTGGTCGAGCTGCCTCACCTTGGCGTCGGCGCCCCAGCGGGCGTACGACGAGCGGGCCGCGCCGAGGTAGGTGTCGGCGATGAGGTCGAAGCCGCGATCGCGGTAGAACGCGGCGGCGAGCTCCAGCGCGAGCGCCTCGCCCTGGACGAGGCCGTTCGCGCGCGCGGCCCGGATGGCCTGCTCGTAGAGGCGCATCGCGGCGAGTTCGTCGCCCGCGATGCGCGCGATCTCGGCCGACACAAGCGCGTGGCGGTCCTCCTGGTTCGCGGGCTCGACCTCCGCCCAGCGGCGGAGCTCCGCCTCGTGCGCTCGCAGCGCGGGGAGGAGCGCGCGCCGCTCGGCCTCGGGCAGCGCGCGGGCGTGGCAGGACAGCGCGAGCGCCGCGATATAGCCGTGGTCGGCGGACTGGATCTGGCCGGTCACCAGGCCGAGCAGCTCGCCCGCCGCGGCCGCCGCGTCGACGGCCTCGCCGTAACGGCCGAACACGAGCGCCGCCTGGGCCGCGTAGAGGCGCTCGTAGAAGCGCGTGAGCGGCGACGCCGCCTCGCGCGGCCGGGCGCCCTCGTCCTCCGCGCCCTCGCCCGCCCGGCCCGGCTCGTGGCCGCGCAGGCGCTGCACGAGCCGGTGCAGGACGGCCACGATGTCGTGGACGGCGTCGTACCGGGCCCGGCGGGTGAAGTCCAGGCGCCGCTCGGCCTCGGCGGCGACGTCCGCCAGGGGATCGCCCGACGCGAGGCGCAGCGCCACGATGTGAAAACAGCAGTACGACGCGTAGATGAGCGCGCCGGTCTCGATGGCCTCGTCGAAGGCCTCGTGGAAGAGGGCGACGACGTCCCGGAAGGGGCGGATCCAGGGGTCGATGAAGGTGCTGATCATGTGGAGGATCTGCGCCCGGCTCCCGGCCTGGCCGCCGGCGTCGAGCAGCGCGCGGGCGAGCTCGCCGAACCGGTAGCTCTCCCGGTAGAGCCCGAGGACGCGGCCGAGCGTCCCGCCGAACGCGACGTAGCCGGGCGGAGAGGCGTCCGAGTTGCCCGCGCGCAGGCTGAGCCGGACCATGTGGCACGCGATGAGGCCGTAGAGGTCCGGATCCGTGTAGTAGGCCGACGGCAGCGCGGTCGACAGGGTGGTCATGAGGGCCGCCGCGTCCGGATCGGCCATGCGCGGCAGGCGGGCGAGCGCCTCGGTGCGGCGATCGCCGATCTCGCCCCACGCCTCGCGCGCCGCGCGCTCCACCGCGTCGCGCGCCGGGTGGAGCGGGAGGTCGACGCCGAAGCGGCGCGCGCAGGCGAGGGCGCTCCGCGCCGCCCGCTCGAAATCGGCCCGGGTCGTGTGCAGATCGATCTCGATGCGGTGGATCTCCGCCAGATCGAGCCGGCCCCGGGCGCGCCCGAGGAGCACGCCGACGAGCCGCTCGGCGGCGGCGAAATCGCCGCTCAGGAAGGCGCAGCGCGCGCCCTCGCCGTGGAGATCGAGCGCGAGGGCGTACTCCTCCTCCCACGCGTCGTCCGCGAGCAGCGCCATGCCCGCGGCGAGGTAACGGGCCGCCGCCGCGAAGGCGGAAGAGGCCTTGGCCCGCCGGCCCGCCATCAGGTTGAGCCTGGCGATCTGGTCCCTCTCGCGGCGATCCGTCACCAGCGCCGAGCCCAGGTTGAGGTGGCCGGCGATCTCGAAGACGCGCGGATCGGCGGCGTCCGCCGCCGCGCGGGCGGAGAGCAGCCGGCCGATGCGGAGGTGGACCGCCGCGCGATCCGCCGCCGGGATGAGCGCATGGGCCGCCTGCTGGACGCGGTCGTGGAGGAAGCGGTAGGTGTCGCCGGACCGGAGGAGCAGCCCCTCGCGCACGAGCTCCCGGTGGTCCTCGTGAACCGCGCCCGCGGGCCGATCGCGGATGACGGCGAGGGTGCCGGCGTCGACGGTGTTCCCGACGCAGGCGGCGAGCGTGAGCGCCTCCTGGGCGGGCTCGGAGAGGCGCTTGATCTTCGTGACCATGAGATCGATCACGTTGTCGGCGAGGCCCTTCTCGCGGATCGCGCCGATGTCCCACCGGAAGGCGCCGGCGCGCAGATCGACCTCGATCAGGCCCTCCTTGTGGAGCATGGCCAGAAACTGCGTGGCGAAGAACGGGTTGCCGGCGGTCCTCTCGTGGACGAGCCGCGCGAGCGGGGCGCTGTCTTCGCAGCTCGCCTGGACCGTGTCGGCGACGAGCCGCTGGACGTCCCGGGGGGAGAGCGGCGGGATCTCGATCTCGCGGACCGGCGCGCCGGCGCCCCGCGCGCGCTCGATCATGCGCGCGAGCGGGTGGAGCGGCCCCACCTCGGCGTCGCGGTAGGCGCCGATGGCGAGCAGGTGCCGCGTCTCGGGGTGGGTGACGAGCTGCTCGAGGAGCGAGAGGCTCTCCGGGTCTGCCCACTGGAGGTCGTCGAGGAAGAGGACGAGAGGGCGCTCCGCGCGGCAGAAGACGCCGACGAGCTGCCGGAACACCGCCTCGAACCGGCGCTGCACCTCGGTCAGCGGCAGCTCGGGGACGGGTGGCTGCTCGCCGAGGATGAGCTCCACCTCGGGGAGGACGTCGATGACGAGCTGCGCGTTCTTGCCGAGCGCCGCGGAGAGCCGCCTCCGCCACTCGCCGACGACGGGCTCGCTCGCGCCGAGCACGCCGAGCAGGAGCTCGCGGAGCGCCTGGGCGAGCGTGGCGTAGGGGACGTGCCGGTGCTGCTGGTCGAATTTGCCCGCCGCGAAGAGGCCGCGCCCGCGGACCGACGTGCGGTGGAGCTCCTGCACCAGCGACGTCTTGCCGGCCCCGGCGCTGCCGGCGAGCAGGACGAGCTCGGGCGCGCCGCGCAGGGCGACGCGCGCGAAGGCGGCGAGGAGGGCGGAGGCCTCGCGCTCGCGGCCATAGAGCTTCTTCGAGATCCGGAAGAGGCCGGAGAAGTCGTGCTCTCCGAGCCGAAATGGGTCGATGTGACCGGCCGTCGTGAGCCGCTCGAGGCACAGCTCGAGGTCGCGCGCGACGCCGCGCGCGCTCTGGTAACGGTCCTCGGCGGCCTTGGCCAGGAGCTTCATGACGAGCTCGGACACGGCCCACGGGACGCCGGGGACGAGCTCCGAGGGCGGCCGGGGGAGCACGGCGGCGTGGCAGTGGACCCACTCCAGGGCATCGCCGGCCGAGAAGGGCAGGACGCCCGTGAGCATCTCGTAGAGCGTGACGCCGAGCGAGTAGAGGTCGGCGCGGTGATCGACCGCCCGGTCCAGGCGCCCTGTCTGCTCCGGCGAGATGTAGCCGAGGGTCCCCTCGATGACGCCCGGGCTCCGCGCATCGCTCTGCTCCTCCGGGAGGAAGGACGCGAGATCGAAGCTCACGATCTTCACCTCTCCCGACTCGGGATCGAGGAGGATGTTCTGCGGTTTGATGTCTTTGTGGACAACCCCCTTCGCATGGATGTCCGCGAGCGCGGCGGAGGTCCGGGCGGCGATCGTCAAGAACCGCCCGAGCTCCATCGGCGCGCCCAGCATCCGGTCGAGCGAGCGCCCGCGGAAGTCCTCCAGGACGAGCGCCGGCCGGTCCCGGTACGTCGTGAGCTCGCAGGGCCTGATCGCGGTCTTTTCGCTGAGCCTCCGCCCGATCTCGAGCTCGCGGCGCAGGCGCGCCACGTCCCGGCGATCGAGGCGCTCTGCCCGGGGGATCTTGAGCAATACCGGACAGCCGTCCTCGTTCCGCACGCCGCGGTGGACGACATACCTGGTCTCCTCGCGCAGGACCTCCGTCAGCGTATAGCGATCGGGCCCGGGCATGGGCCTCAACCGGCGGTCAGGCTGCGCCGCGCGAGCTGCCGAGTTCGCCGGCGCTCGGCGCTGCGCGCGCCCGGGCGCTCGACCGAGCGGCTTCGCGCAGAGCGCCGCCGAGCGCTCTCCACGGCAGAGGGCGACCGAGCATACCGCGCGCTGGCCCGGTAGATCTGCTCCACTGTCGGGAGTGTGCTGGCCGGTACAGTGGCGGTCAAGCCGCGGGGGCGTATCGAAGCCTGCGGTCCACCGCAGCTCGGGCCGCGAAGGCGCGCGGCGCGCGGCGCAGCGATGCGGGCTCGAGCGCGCGCGACGACGGCTCCGCGCCGTCCGCCCCGCGGCCCTCGCCGAGCTTCCGCCTGGCGCGGTCAGGGGGGGCGCGCGTATCCTGAGGGCGCAATGCATCCGTCCGCACACGATACCGATCCGCTCGACCTCGACGCCTACATCGCCCGCATCGGCTACCGCGGGGCGCTCGCTGCCACGCGGGAGGTGCTCGATGCGCTGCACTCCGCGCACGTCTACTCCATCCCTTTCGAGAACCTCGACGTCCTCCTCGGCCGCCCTATCCGCATCGACCTGGCCAGCGTGCAGGCCAAGCTCGTCAAGGCGCGCCGCGGCGGCTACTGCTTCGAGCAGAACACCCTGTTCGTCGCGGCGCTGCGCCGGATCGGGTTCAAGGTCACGACGCTCCTCGCGCGGGTGAGGTTCCAGCGGAGCGACGTCGGCCCGCGGACTCATATGCTGTCCCTGGTCGAGCTGCCCGAAGGGCCGTTCATCGCGGACGTCGGCTTCGGCGGTCCGGGCCTCACGCAGCCGATCCGGCTCGTCGAGGGGGAGAGCCAGGCGCAGGCGCACGACGTGGTCGGCCTGCGCCGGGAGGGCCACGTATGGGTGCTCGAGTCGCGGGGGCGCGAGCCGTGGCAGGATCTCTACGCGTTCACGCTCGAGGAGCACTTCCCGGTCGATTACGAGGCGGCGAATCATTACACGTCGACCCACCCCGACTCGCTGTTCGTGAGCAATGTGCTCGCGGCGCTCGCCTCGCCGGAGGCGCGCCTGACGCTGCGCAACCGCCAGCTGGGCGTGTTTCGAGGCGGTCGGTTCGAGCGCTTCGGCGACCTCGGCGACGACGAGCTCCTCGACGTCCTGAAGAGCCGCTTCGGGCTGGAGCTCCCGGCCGGAGCGCGGCTCTCCTGCGCTGGCCTGAACGGCTGAAGCGGTGGCGCGGCGAGGGGGGATGTCCGGCGCGCCCCGCCTCCGCCGCGCGCCGTCGCGGGGGCGAGGCCGCGCCGGGCCGGCGCGCGCGGCTCGCCGGCCGCGCCCGCCGCCCGTCGCGCTGCCGCGTCAGTGGACGCGCCCGATGCCGCGGCGGATGAACGCCGATCGGCTCGTGGCCGCGCCGGCTCGCCCCGCGGTCGCGGCGCCTGCGAAGGTCGGGGCGGGCTCGCAGACCAGCGCCTTCAGGTCCTGGTTCCGGCGCCCCAGATCGTTCAAGAAGCGCAGCTCGCCGGTCACCGGGTCAGGCATGTTGATGCCGGTCATGAAGCCGGACAGCGTCGCCTCGTTCCCGAGCGACCTCGGGTTCACGTGCAGGAAGCCGGTCCCCGTCTCATCGGCCCCGTGGCACCCGTTGCAGGTGTTGAGCGAGAACTTGTGCCGCGCCTCGTTGTTGAGGATGCCCGGGGCCGTCCACGCCGTCAGGTTGTTGAACGACGAGCCGCCGAGGAACGGGCTCCCCTGGAACGTGTCGGGCACCGTGTGCTGCTCCAAGAGGATCGCCGCCTCGTTCTGGTTCACGAAGTCCGCGAGCCTGGCCGAGCCGTCGAAGCCGATGTCCGGCGTCAGCTTCACGGTCTCCGGGCGCAGGAAGCCCGTCTCGGCCGAGAGGACGAACTCGCGCAGCTCCCACGGGGCTGCCAGCGCGATCTCGTTCGTGCGGAGCTGCCCGAGGGAGCTCCCGTTCGGCCTGCCGGGCGCGGCGTTCCGGCCCGCGAACCGCGTGGTGATGGCCTGGAGGGCGGCGTTGTACTCCTCGGACGGGAAGGGCAGGCTGCCGAGGGCGTGCCAGTCGTTCGCCCAGTCGAGCACGTCGGCTTCGGTCGACGCCGGGAGCTTGTACTCCAGGATGATGGTGAACTGCTGCGGGAAGCCCTGGCTGACGACGCCGAACACGAAGCGCCCCTCGCCGGCGTGACCTTCGGCGAGGTTCCGCACGTCGATCCTGTTGACGATGCCGAGCAGCAGGAGCGGCGCCTGCGTCAGGTCGAGCGACCCGTCGGGGCTCCTCGGCCACTCGTCGAGCACGACCTGCTGAATGGTCGGGCGGGCCGGCACCGTGAAGCCGTTCACGACCTGGTCGGTCAGCCAGGTATTGAACATCTGCTCGACCATGGCCGGCGCGTCGGCGGGCGTGGGGGCCATGTCCTCCATGAGGCGGGCGAACGTCCACGCGCCCGTCCGGGGGTCTTCCGGCGGGCCATTGAACGTCGTGCGGATGGGATCCTCGACCACGCTGAGGTTTTTCACGAAGATCTCGCGGCTCGTCCGGACGAAGCAGCCCGTGGGGGCGGCGAGCTCGAAGTCGAGGGCGCCTGAGCCGACGAGGAACTCGGGCGAGCTGAAGTTGAGCACGTCGAAGGGGATCTCGTGGACGCCGGGATCCGCGTCCTCGGTGCCGCTCACGGTGACCGCGAAGTTCGCCGTGCTCCCGGGCGGGACGCCGGGGACGAACGTGGTACCCGCGGAGACGTTGATGCCTGGCGACGGGCTGAAGATCTGGAGGGCGTAGTCCCCTGGGACGCACGCGCCGACATCGTTGTTGGCGACGGCGACCTGGTACGCCACCGGCGTGTTCGGGGCGACCGGCCCGCTGCTCGCCGGGGTGACGGTGATCGTCCCGGGGCGCCGGAGGCAGGAGAGCTGGGCGATCTCGCTCCCGGTCGTCCGGCTGGCGGAGAGCCAGACCTCGTCGATCAGGCCTGTGAAGCGCTGCTGTTTCTGCGGGTTGCCGCCGACGTGGATCGGCGCGTTGACGTCGCGGATCGTGCCGGTGGCGCTGATCTGGCCGACCTGCTCGCCGTTCAGGAACAGCCGCACGAACCTGCCGTCGTAGATGCCTGCCACGTGCGTCCACACATTGGCCTCGATGGGGGCGCGGGAGGTGATGGTCCGGCCGTCGGTGAGGGTCACGGCGAACCGCGCCTCGTCGTTGCGGATGCCGAGCGAGAAGCTCGTGTCTCCGCCGTCCCGCTCCGTCGCGATCGTCTGCAGCGTCGACCCGGACACCGAGGTCGGCTTGACCCACGCTGCGACCGCGAGGTTCTTTCCGAAGGTGAAGCGCGGATCGTCGTCGGCGCTGACGGTGTCTTTCTTCTGGTCGAACGCGATGGCGAGGCCGCTGATGCCCTGAGCGCAGGCGGCGCTGGCCGAGCGGGTGGCGGTCGCGTCGTTGCCTGACGAATCGATCAGATCCGTCGTCGCGCCGCTGCAGTCGTCGAACTGCCAGAATCCGACGGCCGGAGGCCCGACCGGGGGTGGATCGACGGGGCCGCCGCCGGTGCCCCCGCCGACGCCGGTGCTGCTGCTGCTGCTGGTGCCGGTGCTGATTCCGCCGGTGCCGCCGGTGCCGCCGGTGCTGCTGCCGCCGCCGACGCCGGTGCTGCCGACGCTGACGCTGACGGCGATCGTGACGCCTTCCGCCTCGTCGAGCGCCAGCTCTGCGTTGCCGAGCGAGCCTTCATCGACGCCATAGCTTCCGCATGCGGCGGCGCCCGAGGCGAGCAGGGCGAGGACCGCAGCCGAGCTGGTTTTGATTGCGAGAGGATGGGCGAAGCCGAAGGAGAGGTTCCGCATCTGCGTTCTCGTTGGGTAAGAGTTGACTGCACGAGCGTGGTCCGGCCGCAGCGCGATCTGCGGCTGTTGACGCGAGCAGGCGATGGTCAGACCCGACCGGGCTGTTCGGGCTTGGGCGCTGGTGCGGAGCGCCCCTTGGCTCTTTGGCAATCGATATGCCCGCTGCTGGACCGCGATTTCTCCCTTGTCGCGTCGATCCGAGCGTGCCTGGCCATGTCGCGGGAGGCCGACGCTGGCACATCTGGCACACCATTTTTACGATGTCAGGCGGGGGCTCGAGGTCAGACAAGCACGCTTCCAACGCGTCCTCATCGTGCGCCGTTTCGCCGCGTCGACGATAAAGCTCCTCTTTGGTGCCGCGCGCCCGTCGCACTTCGTCCCGAACGCCGCGTCTCTGCCGTCCGTCGCCCCGTTACGCGCTGGAACGCCCGTCGCGCCGCGTTCCGCCCTCGCGCCGTCCCCCGCTTCTATATGCCGCGCCGCGCCGCCTCAATGCATTGCGCCGCCCCAATGCATTGCGCCGCGCTCTCCGAGCATCGTCCCGCGCCGCCGTCTCTCTCTTATAAGGAGGGGGCGTCGATAAGCAGCGGGCCGGCCGTCCCAGCTCCTATAAGGGGGGCTTGCCCCCTCGGCACCCCGACGGTTGGTCGGCCTTATGTCGCCGCGGCCGCAGCTCGTCGTTCTCTGGCGGCGGCCGCGGGGTTCGTTTCGAATCCCGGCAAGTTTCCGCCGCATCCCCCTCTACAACCTCACCCCCAATCTCTGCTACACGTCAGCGGAGCCTTCTCGCCCAGGAGACGGGCCTCGCCCCTCATCTCTGACCCACGTCAGCGGAGCCTTCTCGCCCACGAGACGGGCCTCGTCCCTCATCTCTGACCCACGTCAGCGGAGCCTTCTCGCCCAGGAGACGGGCCTCGCCCCCTCATCTCTGAACCACGTCAGCGGAGCTCTCCCGCACAGGAGACGGGCCCAGATCGGCGTTTTCGGCGCGGAGGCGTACTCTTGTACGCCGAGCACCGAAAACGTCGAGATGGGCCCGTCTCCGAAGCGGGAGAGCTCCTCAGGATGAGGACCAGCGGGGACCGGTGGGGGTGTCTTCGAGGACGACGCCGGCCTCGGCAAGCAGGTTGCGGATGGCGTCCGCCTTGGCGAAATCCTTCGCCTTCCGCGCGGCCTGGCGCATCGCGATCAGCCGGTCGACGGCGGCGTCGCCCCCGCGCCCCGCCGCGCTCTCGGAAGGGGCGACCGCGTAGTCGGCCGCGAGCGCCGGATAGAGCGCCGGCTCGGCGATCTCCACCCCGAAGACCCAGAGGTGGCGCGCCACCGCCCGGTACACCGCGAGCAGCGACGCGCGGTCGTCGCACTGCTCGATCCCCGCCGAATAGAGCGCGCTCACGTAATCGAAGAACGCCGCCACCGCGTTCGGCGTGTTCAGGTCGTCGTCCATCGCCTCGATGAAGCGCGCGATGAACCGCTCGGTGTGCTCCTTGAACCGGCCGTGGACGTACTGGTGGCGCATCCTCGGGAACCGCTCCTCCTCGGGCCGCTGCGACGCATACGCGCCCGCCGCGAGCGGCTCCTCCCCCGCGCCGCGCAGCTTCTCGGCGAGGACCGCCGCGAGCTTCTTGATGCGCGCGTAGCCCTGGGCGCTCTGCTGGAGCAGATCCCAGCCGAACGGGAGCTTGCACCGGTAATGGTGCGTCACGAAGAACCACCGCGCCTCGTCGTGGCCGTGCCGGGACAGGAGCTCCTCGATGGAGATGACGTTCCCGAGGCTCTTCGACATCTTCACCTCCTTGAGATCGAGGTGCTCGGGGTGCAGCCAGTAGCGCACCCACGGCCTCCCGCAGAGCGGCTCGCTCTGCGCGATCTCGTTCTCGTGGTGCGGGAACATGTTGTCGATTCCGCCCCCGTGGACGTCGAAATGGTCGCCGAGCAGCGCCGTGCTCATCGCCGAGCACTCGATGTGCCAGCCGGGGCGCCCCGTCGGCCACGCGCCCTCTCCGGTCGGCCAGCTCGGCTGGCCCGGGGAGGTCGGCTTCCAGAGGCTGAAGTCCGCCGGGTGCCGCTTCCGCGCGAAGTCCTCCTCGACGCGGCCGCTCGCGCCGACCTCCTGCTCGTCGACCTTGCGCCCCGAGAGCTCGCCGTAGGAGGGGCACGTGGCGACCTCGTAGAAGACCTCGCCGTTCACCGAGTACGCGTGGCCCTTCTCGATGAGCCGCTTCACCATGTCGACCTGCTCGTCGACGAAGTCGGTGGCGCGCGTGTAGACGGCGTAGTCCTTGATGTGGAGCTTGCGGCAGTCGCGCCGGAACGCCGCGATGTTCCGCTCGGCGACGTCGACGGCGCCCTCGCGCTCGTTCGCGCGCTGCATGATGCGGTCGTCGATGTCCGTGTAGTTGATGATGCTCAGCACGTGATAGCCGCGGTACTCGAGGTAGCGGCGGAAGACGTCCCAGAAGCAGTAGGTGCGCGCGTGACCGATGTGCATCGGCGCGTAGACCGTGAGACCGCATGTGTAGATGCGCACGATCTTCGGCTGGGCGGAGACGAATGGCTCCTTCTTCCTCGTGAGCGTGTTATGGACCTTGAGCGGCATCGGCCACCTGCGTGAATGTGCGAGCTGCCCCCCGGACCGCGTACGCTACCCTGGCGCTGCCGCCCGGTCAACGCGGAACATCGCCGCCGTTCCCGTGGTTTTCCGCACGCTTGCGGCCGTCCTGTCTTCGATCTACGCAGGCGCGCATGCACATCACTTCAAGGACCTTGCTGTTCGTCCTCACCGGCGCGCTCGCCGCCTGCGCGTCAAATCCGCCGCCCGTCGAGACCGCCCCGCCGCCTCCGCCGCCGCCTCAGGCGCCGGCCGCCGAGCCGGCCGCGCAGCCTGAGGCGGCGGCCCCGCCCCAGGTGGACCCGGCAGAGGAGAAGAAGAAGGCGGAGCTGGCCAAGCTCGCCGAGGACACGAAGGCCATGGAAGCCAAGGCCGACCAGGAGGCCGCGCGGTTCGACGACGCGCTCAAGGCCGAGGTGAAGGCGCTCGTCGCGGCCAATCACCCGAGCGCCGGCGCGGCGCTGCGCGCTGCGCTCAAGAGCAAGCACCGCGCCCCGGGCAACGCCGAGCGGGACGCGGCCCGCCACCCCGTCGAGACCCTGGAGTTCTTCGGCCTCAAGCCGACGAGCACCGTCGTCGAGCTCGGGGCAGGGGAGGGCTGGTACACCGAGCTGCTCGCGCCCGTGCTCGCCAAGAAGGGCAAGCTCGTCATCACCGCCTTCGACCCGAACGGCCCTGCGGAGTCGCGCAACACCCTCTATGGCAAGCGGGTGAAGCGCATGCTCGAGAAATCGCCCGACCTGTTCGGCAAGGTCGATGTCGTCGTGATCGACCGCGACGACCCGAAGCTCGGAATCGACGGCAAGGCCGACCTCGTCCTCGCCATCCGCGAGGCGCACGGCTGGCATCGGAACGGCAAATTCGACACCTACGTCGCCGAGGCGTTCAAGGCGCTCAAGCCGGGCGGCGTCTTCGGCATCGTGCAGCACCGCGCCAAGCCCGACGCGAACCCCGACGAGAGCGCCAAGCAGGGATACCTCCCGGAAGCGTGGGTGATCCAGAAGGTCGAGTCGGCCGGCTTCAAGCTCGCGACAAAGTCCGAGGTGAACGCCAATCCGAAGGACACGAAGGACTATCCGGAAGGGGTCTGGACCCTGCCGCCGAACTTCCGGCTCGGCGACAAGGACCGCGCGCGCTACGCCGCCATCGGCGAGAGCGACCGGATGACCCTCAAGTTCGTGAAGCCCGCCCGCTGACCCCCGCCCGCGCAGCCCCCGCCCGCGCCTCGAGCGCCGCGCCGGCCCGCCGCTACGCGGGCGCCGCGGCGCCGTCCGAGGGCGGCCGCGCGGCCACGCGGCGCATCGGGATCGCGGCGCCCGGGGCCCCCGTGGCCCGGTGCGACGCGAAGCCGAGGCCGTCCAGCATGGCCGGCGACGCGTAGACGCCCGCCGCCGCCGTCTCCGGGAGGCACGAGGAGAGCTCGAGCACGTTCCCGCCCACCACCGAGCCGTCCTCGGTGACCACCACGTCGCCGGCGTGGAGGCAGAAGCGCACGCCGACCCGCAGGTCGCGCCGGTCCGGCCCGGCGATCCGCTCGTACAGCGCGAGCGCGGCCGCGATCGCGCGGCGGCGCGCCTCCTCGGCGCCGCGCTCGTCGCGCGGCCAGCCCGCCGAGAGCAGCACGCTGGTGCTCGTGACCGCGAGCGGCGAGAACCCCGCGGTCGCGAGCTCGGCCATCGCCTCCGGGAGCACCGCCTCGAAATCGGTCAGGAAGGAGTCGGTCGGCGCCTCGAGCGCCCGGCTCTCGGCGAGGACCTCGACGAGCATCCCGATCGCGAGGCGGCGGATGCGCCCCGCCTCCTTCGCGTCGGTGCGGAGGACCCGCGCCGTCGCGGCCCGCACGTCCTCCAGGAACGCGGTGACGTCCGGGTGGCGGCCCGCGGGGTCCTTGCTCATCGCCCGCACGACGATGTCGTCGAACGCCGGGTCGACCGGCGCGTGCAGGCTCGGGCGCGGCGGCGCCTGGTGGAGGTGCAGGTGGCGCAGCACCGGGTACGCGCTCGCCGAGAAGGGCATGGCGCCCGCGATCATCGTGTAGAGCAGCGCGCCGAGCGCGTAGACGTCGGTCCGCATGTCGACCGGCCGGTTCAGGAGCTGCTCGGGCGACATGAACGCCGGGGTCCCCACGACGTGCCGCGACGACGTGAGCGAGAGATCCGTCGTGCCGAGCAGCTTCGCGATGCCGAAGTCGAGCAGCACCACCCGGAGCCCGCCGCCCTGCTCGCACAGGATCACGTTCGAGGGCTTCACGTCCCGGTGGATGATCCCGAGCGCGTGGACCGCGGCGAGCGCGCTGCAGAGCGGATCGAGGATCGCGAGCGCCTCGTCGGCCGGGAGCCGGCCGCGCGAGAACAGGTGCTGCTCGAGGCTCCTGCCCTGCAGCAGCTCCATCGCGTAGTAGGGCCGCCCGTCCTCGAGCTGCCCGACGTCGAGGATCTCGACGACGCTCGGGTGCCGGATCCGCCCGATCGCGTCGACCTCGCGCTGGAAGCGGAGCACCACGTCGGTGCGCGAGATGAGCTCGGCGTGCATGATCTTGACCGCCGCCGGCGCCCCGCTCGTCGCGTGCACCGCGCGGTAGACGACGCCGAACCCGCCCTCGGCGATCACCCCGTCGAGGAGGTACTCGCCCGCCCGCGGCGCCGCGGCGATGGGGATGCCCACGCCGTCGCCCTCCCGATCGCGCGTATCGAGCGTGCGCTGGTCCCAGGTCGGCGCCGTTCCGGCCGCCGTCGCGCCTGCGACGGGCGCGTCCGCCGCCGGCCTGGCGGGGGACGGCTCATCGTTTTGAGAGGAGGTCTTCATACATGACAGCCGTCGACTTCCTGCGTTACTGTAGGCGTCAGCCGGTGTCCAACGCGACCGTCGGCTGCCTGAAATCGAGCCGATCATGCACCGCTGCGCCGTATGTCACGGGCGGCTCGCCGATGGCGCGCCGTGCGCCAGGGACGGCTTCACGCCGCCGCCCGGAGAGCACCACCCCGTGGCAGGCGCGGCGCCCGCGGTCGGCGGCTTTTCGGTGCTCGGTCCGCTCGGGCGCGGCGGCTTCTCGGACGTGTGGGCCGCGGAGCGGGACGACGACGGCGCGCCGGCGGCCATCAAGGTGGCGCGGCAGGCGGCGGCGAGCCTCCGCGAGCGGTTCCGGCGCGAGGCCGCGCTCCTCGAGCGCGTGGGGGTGCCCCACGTCGCGCAGCTGTACGCGCAAGGCGAGCTCGCCGACGGCCGGCCGTACCTCGCGATGGAGCGGCTCTTCGGCCGGACCCTCGCCGACGAGCTCGCCGCGCTCCGCGCCCCGCTCGACCCGGACCGCGCCGCCGGGCGCGCGGACGCGATCCTCGCGGTGCTCGAGGCGGCGCACGCGCGCGGCGTCGTCCACCGCGATCTCAAGCCGGAGAACCTCTTCCTGCTCCGCTCGAGCGGCCGCGCCGTGCTGCTCGATCTCGGCCTCGCGAAGCTCGCCCAGGGCGACGACCAGCCGGCATCGTCGGTCCGCGCGACGCGCGCCGGCGACGTCGTGGGGACGCCGGAGTACATGGCCCCGGAGCAGCTCCGGGGCGACGCCGCGCGGATCGACGCACGCGCCGACATCTACGCGTTCGGCGTCATCCTGTTCGAGCTGCTCACCCTGCGCCCGCCGTTCGTCGGGAACGAGGACGCCGTCGAGCACGGCCACCTGGCGCTGCGCCCCCCGCGCCCGAGCGACCTCGCGGACGTCCCCGAGGGGCTCGAGGAGCTCACGCTCGCCTGCCTCGCCAAGGACCCGAGCCGCCGCCCGGACAGCGCCGCCGCGCTCCGGCGCACCCTGCACGCCCTGCGCGCGCGCCCGGCCGGCGACACCCTCCCGCCGCCGCCGTCGTCGCGGCGCTCCGGGCCGCGGTCGTCGCGGCCGGGCGACGGCGTCGCGACGGCCGCCGCCGAGGGGCGCCAGCCGGTCGCGCTGCTCCTCGCCGAGGCCGGCGCCGGGCCGGTGATCGCGGCGGTCGGCAGCCGCCGGGGGTTCGTCGCGCGGCAGCGGGGGCAGCGCTGCCTCGCCGTGTTCTCCGCTCGGGACGTCCACGACCCGGCCCGCGCCGCCCTCGCCGCGGCGCGCGAGATCGGGGAGCGCAGCGGCGCGCGCGTGGCGCTGCACCTCGCCAGCGTGCGCCTGCGCCGGGTCTCCGGCGGCATGCACGCGGCCTACGGCTCCCCGGTCGAGCGCCCCGAGACGTGGCTCCCCCCCGAGCCGTGGCGGGGCCTCGTGATGACCGAGGAGTTCCAGCGCGCGCTGCCCGAGGAGGAGCTCGCCCCCACGCCGCCGGACGATCCGGAGAGCCTGGGCGAGCCGCCGCTGCTCGGCCGCGACGACGTGCTCTCGGCGCTGGCGGGCAGCGCGACCGAGGCCTTCGACGGGGCGTGCCCCGGCCTGTTCACGCTGATCGGCGACGCCGGCCTCGGCAAGACGCGGCTCACGGCCGAGGCCGCCTGCATCGCCGGCGTGCCGGTCCCGGACGTGCGCGTGGTGGTGGTGCGCGCGCTCCACCCCATCCACGGCGGCGCCGCGCAGGCGGTGCGCGCGCTCCTGCGCGTCGCCCTCGACGCGCCCGACGGCACCCCCGACGATCCGCGGGGCTTCTGCGTGGCGCGGCTCGGCGAGGCGCTCGGCGGCGCGACGTGGGAGGCGGTCGCGGCGGCGCTCGGCTGGGCGGACCCGGGGGGCGGACGGCTGTCCGGCGCGGCCCGCCACGGCCTGATGCTGGCGCTCGCCGAGGCGCTCCGCCAGCGGGCGCGCCGCGGCCCGCTCGCCGTCATCCTCGACGACGCCGACCAGGCGGACGACGTGCTGCTCGACGCCCTGGAGTACGCCACGCTCGACGGCGAGGGCGTCCTGCTCTGGGCGGTCGTGAGCGCGCGCCCTCGCTTCGAGCAGGCCCGCCCCAGCTGGGGCCAGCGCAACCAGCGCCACACCCGCGTGACGCTCGCGCCGCTCGCGGAGGAGGCGGCGATGGACCTCGCGTCGCGGCTGCTCCTGCCCGCCGAGTTCCCGCCCGCCGAGACCCTCCGCCGCCTGGCCGACTGGGCGGGGGGCAACCCGGACTGCCTGCGCCAGATCGTCCGTTCCCTCAAGCACGCGGGCGTCGTGCGCCGGCGCGCCGGCGGCGGCTTCTACCTCGCGACCGCGGAGGTCGAGGCGCTGCCGCCCGCGCCGGCGTGGCAGTGGCTCGCGGCGCGGCAGCTCGACGAGCTGCCGGCGGAGCTCGCCGCGTGCGCCCGGGTCTGCTCGGCGCTCGGCATGTCGTTCGATCGCGCCGAGCTCGAGGCGGTGCTGGACGGCCTGGAGCGCGCGGGCGGCGCCGGCCCCATGGTCGACGCGGGCTTCGGGCTGTCGGCGCTCGTCGAGCGGCGGATCCTGCAGCGCGACAGCGAGGGCGGCGGCGGCGCGGACGACCGCCACGCCTTCCAGAACGCGATCTTCCAGGAGGCGGTCTACGAGATGCTCGACCCGGCGCACCGCGCCGAGATCCACCTGAGCGCCCTCGCCTACTGGCGCGCGCAGGTGGCGGCCGGCTCGACCGACGGGCTCCGCGCGCTCGCGCGCCACGCGGCCGCGAGCGGCGAGTGCGCCGAGGCCGCCGACGCCTACCTCGCGCTCGGCGATCTCGCGTCCGCGCGGCACCACGTCGTCGAGGCGGACCAGCGCTACGGCGCCGCGCTCCAGGTCGCCGGGCCGGGCGACGCGCGCCGGCGCGTGCGCGCGCTCGCGGGGCGCGGCAGGAGCCGGTACCGCATGTGCCGCCTGAAGGAGGCGCGCCGCGACTTCGGCGAGGCGCTCGCGCTGGCCGAGGCGCTCGGCGACGCCCACCAGAGGGCGAGCCTCCTGCTCGAGGACGCGACCGCGCTCGACTGGGACTTCGACTTCGAGGCGTCGGCGCGCCGGGTGGACGAGGCGCGGCCGCTCGTCGACGCGGCGCGCTCGCCGGAGCTCGCGCTGCTCCTCCGGGTCGCCGAGGGCCGGACCTCGTGGCGGCGGGGGAAGCTCGAGGCGTCGATCGCGGAGCTCACCGACTGCGCCGAGCAGGCCGGGGCGTCGGGCGACTACGACGCGCGCGTGCTCGCCCTCATCATGCTGTCGTTCCAGCTCGCGTCGGCGGGCCGCCGCGAGGAGGCCGAGCGGGCGTTCGGGGATCTCATCGCCCTGCTCACGGCGGCCGGCGACCGGTTCCACCTCTGCGCCGCGTACATCAACCGCATCGCGCTGTGGGCCTGGAGGTGGTCGCTGCCGGGCGCGGTCGACGACCTCCGCCGCGCGGTCGATCTCGCGCGCGAGATCGGCAATCCGTGGCTCGAGAAGATGGCTTCGTACAACGTCGCCGTGCTGCTTCACTGGAGCGACAGGCAGCGTGAGGCGCTCGCGCTCGCGCGGCGCGCCCGGTGGCTGGAAGAGCAGGCCTCGGAGCGCCCCGTGCCGCACACGGCGATCCTGCTCGCGCAGATTCACCTGGTGCTCGACGAGTACGAGCAGGCCAGCCAGCTCGCCCAGTGGATAGAGCGCTGCTGCGTCGTCGGGCCGGGCGAGGTCTCCGACTACACCTTGCTGAAGCTCGTGCTCTCCGAGGTCGGGCTCCGGCCGGTGAGCTCGCCGTCGCCCTCGTGGAGCGAGGCGATCCAGCTCGCGAAGGATCAGCCCTTCGTCGAGATCACGCTGCTGCTCCTCTACTGGCGTGCTCGGACGGCGCTTCGTCGAGGACACACCGCGGAGGCCGAGGAGGCGCTCGCGACCGCGCGGGAGCGGCGCGGCGATAGCCCCATGTGGCTGTCCCGCTTCGGCGAGCTGGAGCGCAGGCTGGAGGAGGCGTCGCGAACGGACGTTCGTCCAACCCTGCCAGCCTGATTCGACAAGCCATGTCCCGCGCCGCGCTCGGGCGAGCGTGGCTATCCGTGCACGCAGTGTATACCGGTTTTCAGTATTGCGCGTCTTCCTGGAAAATGAAATAGTGTTGGATTGAGAAAACGGTGCTTGTGGTCTTATGTCTGCCGCTGTAATCGCCCAGGAGGAGAGCGGAATGTCCTCGACTCGCTTCGTCGCAGTTGGTGTCCTCGGCGCTTGTGCGCTCATGGCGGGGTGCATCGGTCCATCCGACGTCGAGCCGGTCGAAACGGCCGAGACGGCGGAGGCGCCGCTGAGGCCTCGCACCGTGGTGCCCATCGGCGCGAACGGCCTGGCGCCCGCGCACTTCTGGGCGCAGGAGAACCGCGCGGCGTTCCGGGCGCTCGGCGGCGCTGCGCTCGCCGGCGCCGGCGGCGTCCTGGTCGCGACGCCGCTGCTCGGCACCGCAGGCGGGAGGAGCGTGCTCGACTATACGGTGCGCTGCGCGCTGTCCGAGGATCAGGTCGTCTACGCGCCGAACGGCGAGGCGTATTACGGCTCCTTTGGGTTTGCGCCGAACTGGACAGGTCGTGCTCTCAACGTCTCGGAGCAGCGCTGGGTGTCGGCGTGCATCTTTCAGCACCTGAACGGCTCCGGCGCCCATGTGGATATCCTGCTGAGGGGCGGCCATCCGGCCCTCGAGTGCTCTCCGGACGAGGAGCCCTTTCTCGATTTCATCGTGCGGGACGCCACGATGTTCGGCAACGCTTTCCTTTCCGGGCCCATTGCCGGGTTTGCCTGCATCGATCCCGATCTGACGGGGGAGCTCTCGAGGATCTCGTTGAGCTGCCCGCTCGATCTCAGCATCCTCGAGCTGGACAGGCTCTGCGGTCATGTGCCGACGTGCGGGATCGCCTTCGTCGGGCTCTGCGACCTGGCCTGCACGGAGGACACTGCCGGCAACAAGACGTGCCGCACGCTCCCGCTGCTCGGGCCGCTGCTCGGGCCGCTGCTCGGGCCGCTGCTCGGGCCGATCCTCGGACCAAGCTACGCGGAGACGATCCGGACCCAGCTACGCGACGCCGATCTCCTCCCGCTCTACCCAGGATGCGGCCTGCTCTGACCGGCGCCGGCGGGCGGGAGGGGAGCTCGCCCCGCGCATGTGCCCGGCGCGGGGAGCCATGCCGCCGTCCCCGCTGGGGATCTTGGGGGGAGGAACATCGCGTCCGGGCTGGGAGGGACAGCGGACGGATCATGGCCGGGCTGGGAAGGGCAGTGGACAAGTGACGTCCGCGCTGGGGAGGGCAGCGGACAAGTGGCGTCCGGGCTGGGAAGGGCAGCGGACGGGTCACGTCGGGGCTGGGAAGGGCAGCGGACGGGTCACGTCGGGGCTGGGAAGGGCAGCGGACGGGTCACGTCGGGGCTGAGGAGGGCAGCGGACGGGTCACGTCGGGGCTGAGGAGGGCAGCGGACGGGTCGCGCCGGGCTGGGAACGGCAGCTGCCAGCGAGCTCCAAGCTGGACGGGGTGGCGGCCCGAAGGCGTCCTGATCGGGCAGGACAGGCGGGTGCCGGGCGGCGGTGCACGCCGCGATGATCTCCCTTCGGACGGAGCCTGCGCTCAGGGCGGGGCGCTCGCCGGCTCCTCCTCGTCGTCCGCGGGCTCCTCCATGGCGAGTTCCTCTTCTCCTTCGCCGTTATCTCTCGTGCCCGAGCGCGCGGGGGGCGGATAGCGCTCGAGCAGCGCGAGAAAGGGAGCATGGAGCGCTTCGAGCTGCTGCCGCTGCACGCCGGGCGCGGTGTGCGCGAGGAGCCACGTGATCTCGTCATGGATGGCGTTGAACGCCGTCACACACCCGCTGATGGCCGCGCGCAGCCGCTTCGCCCGCGTCCCCAGCCGCTTCTCCCCGCCGCCTCGGCCGATGCCCCTGGCGAGCGCTTCGGTGGCCTTCTCGATACGCTTGAGGTGCGCACCGGCGCCGATCTTCTTGAGGTCGGCCTCCATCGTTCGTTTCGCAGCCGCCGCCTGGGAGCGCCCGAAGTCGACCTCGGCGTCGTACCCGAGGCGGGTCTGCTCGGTGCCGTTGCCCTTGAGCATGACCGCGCGGACCCGGGTTGCCGCCTCGCGGACCGCCGCGTCCTCGCCCTCTTCGGCCGAGGCGACGAAGTGGTGCAGCGCGCGCTGCGCCGCGTCCCACTCGGCGTCGAGCGTGGCGAGCTCGCTGGCCGAGGCGATGCCGAGCACCTCGTCGAGCGCGGCGATGCACCAGGTGGCGCGGAGCTTCCACGCGACGGGCCGCGGCGCCTCCATGAGCTGCGGCGGCATGCGATCGGGCGTGTCGTACTTCTTGATGGAGACGTCTTTCCACGCGCCCTCACCCAGATCGCGCGAGAAGGCGCTGAATCCCCTGTCGGGGACGAAGCTATACCCGTATCTGGCCATGTGTCCTCTTTCCCCCTCCCCCGAAGGGACAGTTTACCGGGGAGACCGGCGGCTCGTTCAAGCGTTTTTCGTACCTGGGCGCCGCCGCGTGCTCGACCCCGACCGGGGAGGGGCCGCTGCGCCCGTCGGCACGGTGCGCGAGCCAGCCGGGATCTGCTGGCCTCCTCTGCCTCGAGGCGCGCGGGCACGCGCCGACGGACCCGACCCCGACCCTCGGCGCTGCGCGCGGGCGAGCACGCCGCCGCGGCATGCAGACCCCGGCGCCTCGGTTCCGGCCCCCGAGGCGATGTCGTGGCCGCTCTTGCCCGAGCGGGAAAACGGGCATAACGTACGCCGGCAACGCGCGCCGACGAGCCATCCATGAAGCTGACGACCCTCCGAGCAGAGCGCTACCGCAGCCTCAAGCACGTCGACACCTCGTTTGGCGAAGACCGATCGCGTTGTTGGGCGGGCGGAAGTGGTAGTGCCGATCCGTAGCGCCGTACGGAGAGAGGAGCGCGTAGGCGCTCCTCTCCGGATCGGTGCCCGAGGCGGGCGGCGACGGGGTGGTGGCGTTCCAGAGACGGCTCCTGTATGCTCCGCGGAGCGCCGTGCCGGACCTCAAGGTCGCGTTTTGGAACGTCGACAACCTCTTCGAGCCGAGGCTCGGTCACGCCCGCGCTCCCGCGAGCATGGGGGAGCGGGACGCCAAGGTCGCCAGGATTGCTCAGGTCCTGAAGAGCCTCTTCGGTGGAGAAGGGCCGGACCTCGTCGGACTGGCGGAGATCCACTCGGACGGGATCGTGAACGAGCTCGTCTGTCGGCTCGCGATGCCCCCTCCTCGTCTGGGAGCCGTGCCGGAACACCGCCTACGCTCACACTGGGCTCGCCATCTTGGCCCGTAAGGAGCGCTTCGCGTCGCTCCACCTCGTCACCAAGTACCCAGACAGCTCCTTCTGTCGCCCGCGCTTCATCGTCGCCCGCTGTGTGCTCGGCGAGCGGAGCGAGCCGTTCTTTTTCGTCGTGAACCACTGGCGGAGCAAGATCGAGGTGGGCCAGTCCAGAGCCGCGGAAGCGGAGACTGATCGCGTGAACACCGCGGAGGCGCTTTCCACGTGGCTGGCGCAGAATGGTGCCGACACCTGCGCCATCGTCGTCGGAGACTTCAACGCCCAGCCCTTCGAGAAACCGTTCGGCAAGCCCGGCCTCCAGGCGGGCCGGTACTTCCGCCCGCTCGTCTACCCGAGGCTCTACAACACCGCGTGGCGTTTCATCACCGAGCCCGATTATTGCGAGGTCGCGGTCGCGCGCGGGGCTGCGTACCGAGCCTCCCGGCCGAGGACCACGCTCGATTACTATGACAAGGAGCGTCCGGTCTCGGTCGTGTTCGACCAATTGCTAGTAACCGAGCGGGCGATCGCCGGCGGCCCGGTCGTGCTGCAGGAGGGCACGATCGAGTACGCCTTCGACGACACCATCGGGCACCACCTGCCCGATGGTGACCGGCGACCGACGCGGTGGAGCTTCATTGGACGTGTAGCGCGCGGCGCGTCGGATCACTTCCCCCTGACCGCGAAGTTTCTCGTACGCACAGAGGCTGGCCATGGACAAGGACGAGCTGAAGAAGAAGGTCGCAGAGCTGCTGAAGGAAGGGGCGGGGGATGACCTGGATCGGTTCAGGCAGGCGGTCGGAAAGCTCCGCGAGCTGGCTGAGGCTGTGGAGGCCTCCTTCACGGCGGACACCGTGCGGGTGCACGTCGAGGCAGGCCACCGCGTCAATTACGGGCAGCAATACAACTTCGTAGTGTACGTCGACAAGGTCAAGCTCCGAGACGTGCTATTCCGAGCCTACGTGCCGCCGGACGGCTTCCCCGTGACCCTCGATCTCTTCGACATCGAGCGCCCCGAGTGCAGTGACGTCGGGGAACTGGAAAACAAGGTTCTCGATTTCCTCGCACACAAGGATGTGAGGGCGCGCCTCCTTGAGATCCGTGAGCTCGCTGCATGATCCGCGTATGACGCATGCGGACTTCGAAGAGGCTTCGATCGCCGAGAGATCGCGCGCGGCTCGGAAGCCGTCTCGTAGAGGAGCAGCATGAAATCGGCGAGCTTCGCGAGTTCGTGATCCGAAGGGTTCGCTTGCAGCGCCGCCCAACAAGGCGCTGGAACCGACGGGCTCTACGTGCCCGCGGTTCAGCGCCAAGGCGCTCGACCGAGAAATGAACCGCCAAGGACGTCAAGAAGAGAACGAGATCTTGGCGTCCTTGGCGCGTTGGCGGTTTGCATTTCTGCTCTTTCGAGCGGTTTCAACCCGTTTGTCACTCTAGGCTCGCCGCGCGGACTCGCTATGTCCCGAGGCGCTCCTTCAGCTGCTGGATGGCGTCGGCGATCGCCTTGTCCTCGCGGAAGCAGCACGGGTCGTTCCGCCTGCACCGGGCGCCGTGCAGCACCTGGAGCTCGAAGAGCGTGCGCTCGTCCCCCTCGGCCGCGGCGCGGCCGAACAGCGCCCGCTTGCCGTTGCACGTGGCCTTGCGGAACGCGAACGTGATGCGGAGCGCGGGGGTCGCGCGCGCCATCACCTCGGGCCGCGCCAGGATCTCGCTGGCGCGCCGGGCCGCCTTCGTGCCCCCCCGGGCGCGCACGATGTCGAGCAGCACGTCCAGCCCGCCGGTGCCGAGCCGGTTCGTGAGCAGGTCGAAGACCTTGTCCGCCGCCGGGTTGTCCTCCTCGAACGCGATGCCCGCCACCGTGGAGACGACCTCTTCGCGCAGGCCCCGGCTCAGGACGAGCTCCGGGTCGGCCTCGGCCAGGGCCAGCATCGACTGCGCGCCGAGCACCCAGTTCCTGGTCGCCACCGCCTTGCCGAGCTGCGCGCGCAGCGCGGCGGCGCCCCGGTCGTCGTCCTCGGGCGGCGCGCTCGCCGGCGCTGCCGGCGCTGGCGCTGCCGGCGCGGGCGGGGTGACCACGGCGGCCGCCGCGGGCGCCTCCGCGGTCGGCTTCGGCTGCCGGAGGACGAGCCAGATCGCGCCGCCGATCGCGAGCGCCGCCACGGCGACCAGCGCCACCGCGAGGGGCACCCAGCCCGCCGAGGGCGCGGGTCGGCGGTGCGCGTGGGCGAGCAGCGTCTTCCGGGGGCCTGACCAGGCCGGCGGCGCCTGGGCCTTGGGGGCGCCTTGCGCGGGCGGCGTCGCCGGCGCCCCCGCCGCCGCCTGCGCGGCCTGCGCGGCTGGCGCTCGCGGCGCGGGCTGCGCACCCGGCCCGGCCTGCGCGGCGTGCGCTCCCTGCGCGGCGTGCGCCGCCGCCCGCGCGATCGCCGCCAGCGCCTCGTCGAGCGCCGCGACCGCATCGGCCGCCGTCTGGTAGCGGAACGACGCGTCGTGCTCCATGAGCCGCGCCACGGCCTGCTCGACCTCGTAGGGCACGACCAGATCCGGCGCGCGCACGCGGAGGGACGGCGGCCCCGCCGCGCCCTGCTGCTTGAGCCGCGCCACGATGTTTTTCGTGTCGAAGGGGTGATGTCCGGTGAGCATCTCGTAGAGCACGAGCCCGAGCGCATACAGGTCCGCGCGCGCGTCCACCGCGTCCATCCCGCGCAGCGCCTCCGGCGCCAGGTACGCGAGCGTGCCGAACACCTCGCCGGCGCTCGTGAGGGCCGGGGTCGGGCTCGCCGTCTTCCGGCTCTGGCTGGACAGGAGATCGACATTCACCTTCGCCAGCCCGAAATCGATGAGCCGGACCTGATCGTGCGCGTCGAGCAGGACGTTCAGCGGCTTCACGTCGCGGTGGACGATGCCCTTCTCGTGCGTCGCCGAGAGCGCCGACGCGATCTGGCGCGCGATGCGGAGCGCCCGCGCGGGCGGTAGCCGCCCCTCCGCGATCACGTCCTTGAGCGGCGTGCCCTCGACGTACTCGAGGACGAGGAAGAACGACGCGTCGTCCAGCTGACCGAAGTCGATGGCCGCGACCACGTTCGGGTGCCGGATGTGGGCGCCCGCGACGGCCTCGCGCTCGAACCGGGCCACGAGCTCCGGCATCCGCCGGGCGAGCGGCCTGAGCACCTTGATGGCGACCCGCTTGCGGAGGTGCACCTGCTCGCCCCGGTAGACGGCGCCCATCCCGCCCTCGCCGATCAGCGCGTCGACGCGGTACCGCCCCGAGATCAGGCTCCCGACCAGCGCGTCGCCGCCCGCGCCGCCGGCGGCGGCCGCCGCCTCGATGTCCTCGGCCAGCGCCGAGCTCGAGAGCTCCTCCAGCGGCACGGCGGCCGGCGCTCCGACCTTCCCCTCCGTGAGCTCCTCGATGTAGGCCGAGCCGAGCGGCTCTTCGGCCGAGCCGAGCGGCTCTTCGGATCGCGGCGTCTCCGGCATGCGGCGCAGGATATCAGGTCGGCCGGCGCCGCGGGGAAGGGGCGCAGCGCCGGGGGCCGGGAGGGGGCGGGCGCCCGCGCCTCCCGGCGGCGCACCTCACAGGAGGAACGACACGCCGAGCGAGAACGCGGGGTACCCGAGGCGCATCGTGAGCGTCACGTTCTCGGTGAAGTGAAAGCGCCCTCCGATGAAGACCACCGGCGAGACCCCGGGGTACGGGGCGCGCCCCAGGTCGCCGAGATAGAACGACAGCCCCGGCTCGCCGAAGACCGACCACCGCCGGTGAAGCCAGAAGTTCCACTGCATCACGACCGAGCCGAACACGTAGTTCGACGCGTCCCCGTACGCGTCGACCTCGGTGCAGATGCGCGTGCCCGCAGGCCCGTTCTCGAAGCGCGTGCAGTCGCCGCGGTAATTCCCGTTGCCCGCGTAGTGGACGCCGTCGATGCCGAAGCCGAGCCCCACCGAGTCGTTGATGCGCTTGATGAAGCCGTCGGGCACGATATCGATGGTGGCGCGGAAGCCCGCGCCGACGCCGGTCCCGACGCCCGGGCCCAGCGGCTCGAACGGCGCGAAGAGCAGGTGCGGCTCGAGCTCCACCTTGTAATCCGTGCGATCCCCGGGGCGCTTGATCGTCATCTGCGCTTCCCCGACCTCGGCCCATCCGACGGTCAGCGCCGCGAACGAGAGCGCGGCGGCCAGGAGGCGCGGCGCGCGAAGCTGCGATGTCATCGCTCTCTGCATGGGTCTCCGTCTCCTCAGCATCCGCCGCACGCGCGCGAGCCGTCCGGGCAGCTGACCGCGGCCTCGCCGTCGGGGCAGCGGACGCGGCACTCGCCGCTCACGTTCTCGCAGAACACATGGCACGAACCCCGGCACTCGATCTCGCAGGTCGCCACGTTCCGGCAGGTCACGACGCTGCTCGACCCGACGCTGACGCCGCACCGGCTCGTGTCGTGGCACTCGTACCGGCAGCCGCGGTCGCAGATGGCGCCGCACGACGCGGTGTTATGGCAGTTGAGATCGCAGTCGTCGCCGCAGGAGGCCGAGCAGTCGTTGACGTCGAAGCACTCGAACGAGCACCCGTGCTCGCAGACGGCGCCGCAGTGGACCATCTGGAAGCAGCGCTGGTCGCAGAAGTCACCGTCGCAGCCGAGGTAACAGTCGTCGCCGTTGAAGCACTCGCACGCCTCTCCCTCGACGCAGGCGCCGCTGTTCCAGCAGCTCGCCAGGCAGAGGCCCGCGAAGAGCATGAGCAAACACAGTGCATAGAAGCGCATGGCCGGGGCAGCATACTCGAGCCGCCCGGAAACTGTCACCAAATCCGCGGAGGTACGCCCGGAGGTCGGCTCACCACCGCGTCCAGCGAGAGATTCGCCGAACGCGCGTAAATCTTGTGTCGTCGCTGGCGAGCCCGAGCCGGTCCGCGAGGTGGGTCCCGAGGTGGGGGCCCCAGCCGCCGTCGTCCCGCGGCTCGTCCCCGTCCGCGCCGAGGTTGTATTCCCAGCACTGCGCGTAGTGCTGCGTGACGCTCTGGTTCTGGAGCGCGCAGTTCCCCGGGTCGGGGTCGCCGTCGTGGTCCTGTGACGACCACCCGGAGAGGAACTGCGAGACGTAGATGTCGGCGTTCCCGGAGACGTGCTCGGGGCGCAGGAGCTTCATGGTCGCCGAGTCGATGCCTTGGGCGGTCGCGCGCATGACCACCTTGACGGTCCCCTCGATATCCTCGATCTCGTCGCGGTACTCTCGACCCACGAAGTAGAGCGAGCCCCGGTAATAGTTCTGCGAGATGGCCGGCTCTCCCCGGGTCCCGAGCCGCTCGGCGTAAGGGATGTTCCAGAAAGGGAGCGTCGCGCCCGCGTCGGAGCCGACGCTGTTGTAGACGAGCGCCCAGCCGCCGCCGTCCCTCGTCACGTCGCAGTAGACCGGGAACTCCGGCTCTGGGCCGGCCCCGTCCAGATCGAGGAGGACCACGCCGCTCGGCTGGCCGGGGGGAACATCGGCGCACCGGGCGTAGGTGCACCCCTGGTTGATCACACCGTCGCAGTCCTCGTCCTCGGCGGTGTCGCAGCGCTCGGACGCTGGCAACACCTCTCCGTCGCAGGGACCGTATCCGTTCCCGTCCTCGTCGCAGGTCCTCACGCCGCCGCGGCAGACGCCGCGGTTCAGCGTGTCGCGCCCTCCGCTGTAACAGCCGTTCTGGGTCCCGGGCTCGCACGGCCCGCCGCCGCTGCTCGCCGAGGCGCCGCCGGCGCTCGCCGTCGAGCCGCCCTCGCCGGCGCTCGCCGTGGCGCCGCCCGCGCCGCCTCCGGCGCCGTCCTCCCCGAACCTCCGCACCTTCGTCGTGCAGGCCGGCGCGGCGGCGAGCCACACGACGGCCGCGCAGCAGGCGCCTGCGACCGGACGTTTGCCGAGCACGATGCGATTTCGGGGGGATTCTTGGGAGGACCGAGCGCGCGCCACGCTGCCTTATACACCAGCTGCCTCGCCCCGCCCATCGGCCGAGCGCGACCGGGGCGAGCCGGGGGGGGCGGCGCCGGCGCGGCGTGGCCGCGGCGCCGGCGCGCGGCCGTCACGCGGCCGTCACGGGGACAGGGCCCGGGCCGGGGTCTGCCCGCTTTGCAGCGCGAACGAGATGGCGCTCTGGAGGGTGCTCTTCGTGATGACGCCCGCCAGGTCGAGCCCGAGCCCGACGAGCGTCTGCGCCACCGCCGGCCGGATGCCGGTCAGGATGGTCTTCGCGCCGAGCAGCTGCAGCGCCCTCGCGGTGTCGACGAGGGCGGAGGCGACCCGCGTGTCGATCTCCTTGAGCCCCGTCACATCGAGGATGACCATCTGGGCCTGGGTGGACTGGACTCCATCGAGCGCGACGGCCATCACCTGGCTGACGCGCTCCGTGTCCATCTGACCCACGAGCGGCATGACCACGATGCGATCGGTGATCGGGATGAGCGGCGTCGACATCGCCTGCATCGAGTCGCGGAGCCGCGCGAGCGTCCGCTCGAACTCGCCGAGCAGCTCCCGGTACGACGTGACGTCGTGGGCGGTGCCATAGACGAGGCGGTTCGCCGGCTCCTCGGACGCGTCCAGGTGCGCGGTCCACGCGAGCCACTTGTAGGAGCCGTCCTTGCACGCGTAGCGGTTGTCGAACCGGATGGTCGTGCGGCCCTGGAAGAGGGCGGTGGCCTCGGCGACCGTGGCCTCGCGGTCGTCGGGGTGGACGAACTCGATGAACGGCCGCGACGTCATGTCCTCGGGCGTCCACCCGAGGGTGCGCTCCCAGGCCGGGTTCGCGTGCCGGAAGTACCCGTCGGCGTCCAGGGTCACGAGCAGGCCCACCGAGACCTGGAACAGCCGCTCGTACACTTTTGCGAGCTGCGCCACCTGCGCGAACTGAGCCGCCTGCTCCCGGTCGCTCGTCACGTCGAGCGCCGTGGCATAGATGAGGCGCGCGTCGGCGGGCTCGGCCATGTCCACGCGGGCGGCCCAGCCGAGCCACCGGTACGACCCGTCCTTGCAAAGATAGCGATTGTCGAACCGGGACGTCGCGCGACCGTTGAAGAGGGCGTTGGTCTCGGCGAGCGTGGCCTCCCGGTCGCCCGGGTGGACGAACTCGATGTACGGCTTCGCCTTGAGCTCGTCGAGCGACCAGCCGAGGGTCCGCTCCCAGGCGGGGTTCAGATCGCGGAAATGGCCGCGTGCGTCCGCCGTGGCCAGGAGCCCTGACGCGACCTCGAACAACTTTTCGTGGCTCAAGCCAATATCCTCCCCTGCGCGGGCACGGCGCGCTCCTCGTCGCGTCCGGCCGCTCCCAGCGATTCCCCTGCCCGGATGCAGGTCAGCGCCTCCGCCGTCCGGCCGGAGCGCGCAGGCGCCCGCGTCCACACGGCGGGGAGGTCGACCCAACCCATGCTTCGGAGCTTGCTTGTCGACGAGATCGACTTTTATGTCAAGAGTGTTTCGTGGGCTCCGCGGCGTCGCCCGGAAGCCGCGGGGGAGCGGCCGGAGCCGAGTGTGCGTGCGCGCCCCTGGCCGGCGTCCGCTGTCAGTGTGAGCGAGGTTGCAAGGCCATGGTGAGGCGGGTAGGGTCCGCGCCACAAGGAGTGGACCATGACCGTCTCTGCGATTTTCAACCCGGCGCGCTGGCGTGAGGTCGAGGGGTTCTCGTTCGAGGATCTCACCTATCACCGCGCCGTGGATCAGGGCACCGTGCGTATCGCGTTCAACCGGCCGGAGGTGCGCAATGCCTTTCGTCCCCGCACGGTCGATGAGCTGTACACCGCGCTCGAGCACGCGCGCACGACCTCCGACGTGGGTTGTGTGCTGATCACCGGCAACGGGCCTTCTCCGAAGGACGGCGGCTGGGCGTTCTGCTCCGGCGGCGATCAGCGCATCCGCGGGAAGGACGGTTACAAGTACGAGGGCGAGAGCGCGGGGCAGGCCGACCCGGCGCGGCTCGGCCGACTCCACATCCTGGAGGTGCAGCGGCTCATCCGGTTCATGCCGAAGGTCGTCATCGCCGTGGTGCCCGGCTGGGCGGCGGGCGGCGGCCACAGCCTCCACGTCGTCTGCGACATGACCCTGGCGAGCCGCGAGCACGCGATGTTCAAGCAGACGGATCCGGACGTGGCGAGCTTCGACAGCGGCTATGGCTCGGCGCTGCTCGCGCGGCAGGTCGGGCAGAAGAAGGCGCGGGAGATCTTCTTTCTGGGGCTCGATTACACGGCGGAGCAGGCGGCGGCGATGGGGATGGTCAACGCCGTGGTGCCTCACGCCGAGCTCGAGGAGGAGGCGCTGCGCTGGGGGGCGATCATCAACTCGAAGAGCCCGACCGCGATGCGGATGCTGAAGTATGGCTTCAACCTGCCTGACGAGGGGCTCGTCGGACAGCAGCTCTTCGCCGGCGAGGCGACGCGGCTCGCCTACGGTACGGAGGAGGCGCAGGAGGGTCGGGATGCTTTTCTAGACAAGCGCCGTCCGGATTTCAAGCGCTTTCCCTGGCACTACTGACGGCGCCGCGCGGCCCGCGCCCCGCGGGGCCCCGATGGACTCCAGGAAATCCTCGGAAACATGAAGAAAAATTGATGTAGAGCCGGGCGGCCGGGCGCCGCTCCCGCGGCCCACGCGCGGGAGCGGGCCTGCAAAAATTCACCATGGGCGCACAGATGCGGCGTGTTCGCGACGCCGCGATGCGTGATCTCGAGTCAACGAGGTCGGGTGATCGTACGGCGCCAGGGGCGCCTATCTGCGCTTGACAATCACACCGTATCCATCAATGGTGTCGCTGCCGCGCCGTGACGTGACGTTCGCATCGTTCACTGCTGCGCGGCTCTCAACTTCTTCTTCTTCCGGAGATGCTCATCATGCTTTGTGCTGCTAGGTCGGCTGGTTGGAAGCGTTCATGGCTGTCCCTGGGAGGGTCGCTTCTCCTGGCGCTCGTGGGCGGCCTCACCGCGGTTGGCTGCGGCGACGACGGCTCCTCGAACGGCGCGAACAACGGTTCGGGCGGCGCGGGGGCCTCGGGCGGCGGTGGCGGCGGTGGCGGCGGGGGCGGCGTGGGGGCCTCGGGCGGGGGCGGCGCGGGCGGCGAGGAGCCGGTCGAGACGGTGCCGCCTTCCGGCACGGAGCAGATCCGCGTCAATCAGGTCGGGTACCTGCCGGCCGCCGCCAAGGTCGCGACGGTCGTGGCCGCGGCCGACAAGCCGCACGCGTGGGAGCTCGTCGACGCCGCCGGCGCGGTGGTCGACAGCGGGGCGACCCGGGTCGTGGGCGACGACGCCGCCTCCGGCGAGCACGTGCACACCATCGACTTCAGCGATTTCACCACCGTCGGCGAGGGCTACACGCTCCGCGTCGGCTCGGTGTCGAGCCATCCGTTCGACGTGAGCCCGACCATCTATTCTCAGATGAAGTACGACGCCCTCGCGTACTTCTATCACAACCGCTCCGGCATCGAGATCCTGGAGCAGTACGTCGGCCCGGACCACGCGCGCCCCGCGGGGCATAAGCCGGACCAGGCGCCCTGCGGCGAGGACATCGGCTGCACGTACACGCTCGACGTCACGGGCGGGTGGTACGACGCCGGCGATCACGGTAAGTACGTGGTCAACGGCGGTATCTCCGCCTGGACGCTGCTGAACCAGTACGAGCGGTTCGTCGCGCTCGGGTCCACGGCGGGGGATTTCGGCGACGGCAAGCTGAAGATCCCCGAGAAAGCGAACCAGATCCCCGACCTCCTCGACGAGGCCCGGTGGGAGATCGATTTCATGCTCAAGATGCAGGTGCCCCAGGGCGAGACCAACGCGGGCATGGTGCACCACAAGGTCCACGATCTCGCGTGGACCGGCCTGCCGCTGGCGCCGCACGAGGATCCGCAGCCGCGCTTCCTGCGCCCGGTCAGCACGGCGGCGACGCTCAACCTGGCCGCGACCGCGGCCCAGGCCGCGCGCATCTGGAAGGAGCTCGACCCCACGTACTCGGCGAAGTGCCTCGAGGCCGCGAAGCGGGCGTGGACCGCGGCGAAGGCGAACCCGCGGGTCATCCCGAACGAGGGCGCGGTGCAGGGCGGCGGCGCTTACGGCGACAGCGACCTGAGCGACGAGTTCTACTGGGCGGCCGCCGAGCTGTTCCTCACCACGGGCGACGCCGCGTATCAGGCCGAGCTCGCGGCGTCGGACTACAGCAAGGAGCTCATCGGCGTGAACGGCACGTTCAGCACCATGACCTGGGGCCAGGTCGACGGGCTGGGCGCCATCTCGCTCGCCGTGGTCCCGGCCCAGCACGCCGCGGCGGAGCGCGAGGCGGCCCGGACCCAGCTGATCGCCATCGCCGACAAGTACCTCGAGGCCATCGCGACGGAGGGGTACCGGGTGCCCTTCGACGTGGGCGAGGGCGGGTATCCCTGGGGCTCCAACTCCTTCGTGCTCAACAACATGCTGGTCCTGGCCCTGGCCCACGACTTCACCGGCGAGCAGAAGTACTTCGACGGCGTGGCGTCGGGCGCGGACTACCTCCTCGGGCGCAACCCGATGGACAAGTCCTATGTCTCCGGCTACGGCGAGAACCCGCTCCAGAACCCGCATCATCGCTTCTGGGCGGCCCAGGTCGACCCCGAGTACCCGTCGGCTCCGCCCGGCGCGGTCTCCGGCGGGCCGAACTCGGGGCTGGAGGATGAGGTGGCGCAAGAGGCGCTCGACGAGACGGCCGAGCGCGCGAAGTGCGCCCCGCAGAAGTGCTACCTCGACGACATCGGGGCGTGGTCGGTCAACGAGATCACCATCAACTGGAACAGCCCGTTCGCGTGGACGGTGGCCTGGCTCGACGAGAAGGCCAAGAGCGCCCAGTGACCCGGGAGCGCCGCGCGGTCGCGTGATCGCGCGGCGCGGGAGCGTCGCGCGGCGAGGCCGTGCGGCGCGGGAGCGTCGCGCGACGACCCCGCGCGGCCCCGCGCGACACCCCCCCGGCGCCGGCAGCCCCCCGCGCCCCCGCCGGGCGATTGGCCGCGACAACCGCCCAGGATCTGCTAGGTTGCGCGGCTTTCATGAATCCAGACTCACTGCACGACGCCTTGCCCGCGCCGCTCGCGGGCGCGCTCGCCCGCCGCGGCTTCACCTCCCTCACCCCCGTTCAACACGCCGTCCTCGCGCCCGAGCTCGCCGGGCGCGACATCCGCATCTCGTCGCAGACCGGCTCCGGGAAGACCGTGGCCGTCGGCCTCGCGCTCGCCCCCCGCCTCGAGCGCGCCCTCGCCGGGCGCGCGGCCGCGCCCGACGCCGCTCCCCGGACCGCGGCCGCGCCGGCCGCGGTGATCATCGCGCCGACGCGCGAGCTCGCCGCGCAGATCGCCGGCGAGCTCGGCTGGCTCCTGTCGCCCCTCGGCGCGCGCGTCGCGTGCGTCACCGGCGGCACCAGCTTCGGCGCCGAGGCGCGCGCGCTGCGCAGCGACCCGCTCGTCATCGCCGGCACGCCCGGGCGCCTGCTCGACCACCTGGAGCGCGGGACCCTCGATCCGCGCGGCGTCCTCGACCTCGTGCTCGACGAGGCGGACCAGATGCTCGATCTCGGCTTCCGCGAGGACCTCGAGGCGATCGTCGGCAGGATGCCCGAGGACCGCCGGACCCACCTCGTCTCGGCCACCTTCTCGCGCGAGGTCCGCGCGCTCGCCGACCGCTTCCAGCGCGACCCGGCGAGCGTCGAGGGCACGCGCCCCGGCGCGGCCAACGGCGACATCGCGCACGTCGCCCACCTCGTGCGGCCGGCGGAGCGCGACGCCGCGCTCGTGAACCTGCTGCTCCTCGCGCCCGGCGAGCGCACCCTCGTCTTCGTGCGCACGCGCGAGGGCGCCGCCGAGCTCGCCGACAAGCTCACCGCGCTCGGCCTGCCCGCGCGCGCCCTGAGCGGCGACCTCGAGCAGCGCGAGCGCACGCGCACGCTCGACGCGTTCCGCTCGGGCGCCGTCACCACCCTCGTCGCGACCGACGTGGCCGCGCGCGGCATCGACGTGCCCGAGGTCGGGCGCGTCATCCACGCCGATCCCCCGGGCGACCCCGAGGTCTTCACGCACCGGAGCGGCCGCACCGGGCGGGCGGGCCGCAAGGGGACGAGCGTGCTGCTCGTCGCGCCGTCGGCGCGCGAGCACGCGCTGAGGCTGCTCCGGCGCGCGCGCGTCGAGGCCACGTTCCGGCCGGCCCCGTCGCCGGAGGACGTGCTGCGCGCCGCCGACGAGCGGCTCGCGGCGGAGCTCGCCGGCGCGCGCCGGGGCGGCGCGGTCGACGCGGCCGCCCCGGCGGCCGCGGAGGGGGCGGGTGAGGCGCGGGAGCCCCGCGAGGCGGCGGGCGCCGCGCCCGACGCGCGGGAGCCCCGCGAGGCGGCGGGCCCCGCGCCCGACGCGCGGCTCCAGCAGCTCGCGGCGCGGCTGCTCGCGGACATGGACGCGACCGAGCTCGTCGCGGCCCTCCTCGCGCGGGCGAAGCACACCGGCCCCTGCGCTCCGCAGCCGGTCACCCCCGTCGCGCCGCCGCGGTCCGAGGCCCCGCCGCGCAACCGCCCCGCGGCGCCGCCGTGGTCCGGTGCGCCGCCGCGCGGCCGTTCCGCCGAGGCGCGGTGGTCCGGTGCGCCGCCGCGCGGCCGCTCCGCCGAGGCGCCGTGGTCCGGCGCGCCGCCGCGCGGCCCCTCCGCGCCTCGCCGCGGCGACGGCGAGCAGCCCCCGCGGCTCCCGTTCGTGCCCTTCCAGGTCAACTGGGGGGAGCGCCACGGCGCCGATCCCCGGCGCCTGCTCGCCCTCGTGTGCCGCCGCGGCGGCGTCTCGAGCCGCCAGATCGGCGCGATCCGGATCGGCTCCACCGCGTCGGTCGTCGAGGTGGCCTCCCCCGCCGCGCCCGATTTCGCGCGCGCGGTCAACCAACCCGACGCGCGCGACGCGCGGATCCGGATCGTCCGCGCGAGCTCGATGCGCGTCGACTAGCCGAGCATCGGAGCCGCGCGCCGCCGCGCCGCGATCGATCGCGCTCGCGCGCTGCGGCGACGATCGCCAGCAAGTGCAGGGGTTTCCTGATTTCTCGACGACCCCAGGTGTTGTACAAAGGCCGGGTGAACCGACGCCCGAACGACAAGCCAGCCCTACGCCGTCTCGCGAGCCCGGTTGCGGCGCTCGCTGCATTGCTCGGCCTCGCCCTCGCCGGTTGCGGCGGCTCCCTGCCTCCGCCGAACGACCAGCTCGCCGAATCCCAGGCCGCCATCCGCGCGGCCGACGAGGTGGGCGCCGAGGCCGACCCCCAGGCCACCCTCCACCTGAAGCTCGCCCGCGAGCAGCTCGACAAGGCCAAGAAGCTGATCGAGGCCGAGGAGAACGAGTCCGCCCTGCGCCTCCTCGAGCGCGCCGAGGCCGACGCCGAGCTCGCGCTGGCCATCGCCAAGGCGCGCGCCACGCAGGCCCAGGCGCAGGAGGCGCTGAAGCAGGTCGAGAAGCTGCAGGAGTCGGGGGTCCAGTGAAGCGAGAGGTGAAGGAGATGGCTTCTTTCGTGAACGACCTGTCGTCGCGGGGCTGGTCCCTCGCGCTGTGCGCCGCGCTCGTCGCGGCCACGGGGTGCAGCGCGGCGCTCCCGCCGAAGGAGCTCGTCGACGCCCGCAGCAGCTACAAGCGCGCGGCCCAGGGCCCGGCGTCGAGCCTCGCGCCCGCCCAGCTCGACACCGCGAAGCAGGCGCTCTCCCGCGCCGAGGGCGCGTTCAACGAGGACCCCGAGGCCCAGCAGACGCGCGACCTCGCCTACATCGCCGATCGCAAGGCGCGCGAGGCCGAGGCGGCGGCGGCGCTGCAGCAGGCCCAGCGCGACAAGGCCGCGGCCGAGGAGGATTTCAAGGAGCTCTCGCAGCAGCAGCTCGCCAGCGCGAAGGACGCGCTGCAGAGCGGCCAGCAGCAGATCGAGCGCGAGCGCCAGGCGCGCGCCCAGGCCGAGAGCGCGCGGCTCCAGGCCGAGAGCGCGCGGACCGAGGCCGAGAAGGCCCGGCAGGAGGCCGAGGCGGCGCGGCGGGAGGCCGAGCGCGTCGCGAACGCGGCGCTCGCGAGCCTCAAGGAGATCGCCGCGGTGAAGGAGGAGAAGCGCGGCGTCGTCATCACGCTCTCCGGCGCGGTGCTCTTCGCCTCGGGCAAGTCCGAGCTCCTGCCGATCGCCAAGGAGAAGCTCAACCAGGTCGCGACCACCCTGAAGGATCAGGGGTCGCCGCCGCTGCGGATCGAGGGGCACACCGACTCGACCGGCTCCGCCCAGGCGAATCGCAAGCTCTCGCTCGCGCGCGCCGACTCCGTGAAGGCCCACCTCGTCAGCGTGGGTCTGCCGGCCGACAAGATCACGACCGTCGGCCACGGGCCGGATCGCCCGGTGGCCGACAACGCGAGCGCCGAGGGCCGCGCCAACAACCGGCGCGTCGAGATCATCGTCAATCCCACCTCGGCGCAGTAAAGCCGCCGGAGGGGGCTCGCAGGAAGGCGGGGAGAACGTCGATTCGGCTCCTCCCGCCTCCCTGCACCTCTCTGATCATCACCTCACGGCGAGCGACGGCGCGACGCCGGTCATCCGGGGCTGCCCCCATCGCCCCGTGGGGCGCGCCGCGCGAACGGCCTCGGGACAGGCGTCCTCGCGACGCGGAGCGCCGCTCCTCGGACCGGCCTAGGCCTTGACGGGGCGAGCGCGGGGCGCGCCGCGCCGGCCGCGACCTGCGCCTCGATCGCGTCGAACATGCCCGTGAGCTCGCGGTAGCACCGCTCGATGAGCTGGAGCGCCTCGGTCCGCGCCTCCTCGTCGAGGGCGATGGCCTCGATTCGAGCGTCGGTGTCTTCCTCGAACACGTCGTGGGCCCTCTCGACGTCGAGGTGCGTCTGGGAGAAGTAGCGCAGGCGGCGCCGCTCGCCGATGCGCACCAGGTAGCGCGCGACGCGCTCGAAGAAGACGTGTCCCGCCGACTCGAGCGTCAGGAGCAGCGTGAGCCGGCCCGCGTCGTGGCGCGCTCGGACCGCGTCCGAGAGCAGCGCGAGGCTCGCGGTGCGCGCGGCGCGATGACGCTCGCCGAACAGCTCGGCCGCCGTGGGGGGCTCGAGGCCGAGCGCCGCCAGATCGCCGAGGAACCAGCGGTCGTGCCCCGCGTCCTCGAGGCGATGGCGGTGCACCACGCGCTTGTACTCCGGATCCGTCGCGCGCTCATCGCAGATGCGCAGGATGTCCTGAAATGTCATCACGAAGAACATCAGACAGACCGGGAAAGGCGCGAGCCGCTCGAAAGGCGGGTCCGTCGAGAGGCGCGCGAAGAAGGGGTGGTCGCTGAACTGCTCCTGATGGCGCACAATGTGCTGCTGAACGATTTTCATGGGCTGGCTTTCTCCGAGAGCCCGTAAGAGTGCAAAACACATACCGAAAACGGAGCGTCCGGTACGTCGCCAACCGCGCTGAGGAGCGCTGAGAGGCCCTGCGTCCGCCGGCCGAGGCGGTTCTGGGTGGGCGTGAGTGACGCGCAGGACGAAAGACACGGAGGAATCGGTGCACAAGCTCGATCGACGTACGTTTCTGGACCTCGTGGGGCTGAGCGGGCTCGGTCTGGCCATGGGCCCGGGCTGCGCGCCGGGCGACGCGGGGCGCGGGCCTGATGAGGCGGGCGAGGCGCTGTCGGACGGATTGCGCGCGGCGTCGGCGCTCTCGCTCCGGACCCGGCTCACCGTGGATTACGGTGTTCCGTTTCCGCTCGTCAGCGCCGGCATGGCGTTCGTCAGCCTTCCTCCGCTGGTCGCCGCGGTCTCGAACGCGGGTGGGATCGGCGTGCTGGGGTCGGCGACCGAGCCGCCTTCCGTGGTCGAGGCGCGGATCCGGGCGACCAAGGCGCTCACGGCGGGCCTGTTCGGCGTGGATTTCATCGTCGCGACCGGGCCCATGGGCGCTTTCGTCACGCGGGACCACATCGATGTCTGCGTCGCCGAGGCGGTGCGGCTCGTGATCTTCCACTGGAACGCGCCGGAGGTCGCCTGGGTCGACGCGCTCCACGCGGCGGGCGCGAAGGTCTGGGTCCAGGTGGGCTCGGTCGCGGCCGCTCGCGCCGCCGTCGCGGTCGGCGCGGACGGGATCATCGCGCAGGGGTCGCAGGCCGGCGGGCACGTGCGGGCCACGTCGACGACGAAGTCCCTCGTTCGCGCGATCCGCAGGGGCGTGAGCCCGGCGCTGCTCCTCGCCGCGGGCGGGATCGCGGACGGGGCCGGCGTCGTGCGGGCGCTGTGGCACGGCGCCGACGGCGTGGTCGTCGGCACGCGGCTGGTGGCGTCCACGGAGGCCTACGCCCATCCCGACTACAAGGCTCGCCTCGTCGCGGCCGGCGCCGGGGCCACGGCGGTACAGACCTTCTTCGGCCCGGAGTGGCCGGGTCAGCGCCAGCGCGTCCTGCGGAATCGCGTCGTGCGGCGGTGGGCCGGGAGAGAGCCTCGGATCCCGGATCCGCCGCCCCCGCCCGCCACCATCGGCACCACGGTGCTGTTTCCCGGGGTCCTGGACGTCCCGTACGAGATGCCCAAATTCAGCGCGATCGTGCCCACGCCGGACACGGTGGGCGACCTCGAGGAGATGGATATGCCCGCCGGCTCCGAGAGCGTCCTGTCCATCGCCAGCGTCAAGCCAGCAGCCGAGATCGTGGCGGAGATGATGACCGAGGCGCAGGACATCCTCGACGTGCTCGCGACCGGCGTGCTCGGCGCCGGCGTGCTCGACGCCGACGCGCCTGGCGCCGGGCCATCGGACGGTGACGCGGACGACGACGAATCCGACGATCGTGCGTCGGACGACTGACGGGCTGCAGAGCGGCCCGGCCGGAGGCCCGCGCGGGCTCGGGCGCGGGCCTTCCGGATTGTGCCGGGGGCGCCCGCGGTGATAAGGCACGGCGCGTGATCGGACGTTTTTTTCGCGGGATCTGGCAGGAGTACGTCATCGACCTGCGCGATCGGCTCGACGCCGAGGCGGCGCTCCATCGGGCCGAGACTCCCGCGGGCGAGGTCACCCGCCGCATGGTGAGCGTGTTTCTCACCGTGATCGGCGTGCTCATCTTCGTCCGGTTCGCCGGCAACGAGAACGACACGCGCTGGATGGTGGATGGCCTGCGCGCCGTGGGCCTCGACGACGTGGCGGCGCGGCTCCACGACGCGCTGAACACCTCCCCGGACCGCCGCTTTCACCAGCGGATCGTCTGGGCGGTCGGCCGCCTCGCCGGTTACCTGCTCCCGACCCTCCTCGTCGCGCGCTTCGTGCTGGGCGTGCCGATCCGGACCCTCGGCCTGCGCGTCCGCGGGACGGCGCGGCACTTGTCCATCTATGCCTTTTTCTTCGCGGTCATGGCGCCGGTCCTCTACGTCGCGTCGCTCTCGCCGGCCTTCCAGGCGAAGTACCCCTATTACAAGCTCGCGCGCGGCGAGGACCTCTGGCCGTGGTTCTGGGCGTGGGAGGCCCTTTACGCCGCGCAGTTCGTCGCGCTCGAGTTCTTCTACCGCGGCTTCTTCATCCACGGCGTCCGCCGCGCGCTCGGCTATGCCTCGATCTTCGCCATGATGGTGCCTTATGCGATGATCCACTTCGGCAAGCCGTTGCCCGAGGCGCTCGGCTCGGTGCTCGCCGGGTTCATCCTCGGCACCGTGAGCCTGAAGAGCGACTCCATCTGGGGCGGCTGCGCGATCCACGTCGCCGTCGCGACGTCGATGGACCTGCTCTCCCTGTGGCATCAAGGGCGTCTGTAGCGACGCGCGCGCCTCGAATCGCCATCGCCGTCCAGCAGCACCGTTCATTTCTCCGGAACCACCGCTGCAGCGCAGATTCAAGGAGAGTCACCCCGGTTCTAGCGCGGTGGCAATATTCCTGAATGAGCGTCGGGCGAAGGCGCTCTCGTTCAACGCGGCACGACGTTGCGGTCGATGGCGTGTCCCGCCGCGCCTGCCAGCGGGTCCCCGGGCGATGGCCGCAGGTTCGAGGGCGCACACGGAGCGCAGGATCCTCGAAAGAAAAATTTGAACATGCGCGGGCGACGGGCAATTGTTAAGGACTATGACAAAGTCGCCCCTCCTCGCCCTCGTCATCGCCGCCGCGGCTTCCCTCGTGCAACTTGGCTGTGCTGTGCTCCCGGAGGATACGGAGGAGCCCGTCGATGCGGACGAGCAGGCCGCGATCATGGGGAATGGGCTGACGTTCAACGGGCTGACGTTCAACGGGCTGACATTCAATGGGCTGACGTTCAACGCGCTGACGTTCAACGGGCTGACGTTCAACGGGCCCGTCATGGCGGCGCTCTCGGATCCGCGGGGCCGCCAGCAGCTGTCCGCCATCGTGGGCTGCGCGCTCCCCAAGGGGGAGGCCATCCGCCTGAACATCGACGGTGTCGACCACTCCTTCGAGGGCTCGATCGGCCTCGCGCCCGAGTGGGGCAAGTCCGGCGGCGCGTGCGGGGAGAACTGCAAATCCTGGGTGTCCGCGTGCGTCATCTCCCGGGTCAACCACCTGGGCCAGAGCGTCCAGATCTCGGCCCGGGGGAAGGACAAGGCGCTCGCCAGCGCGAGGGCGGAGCGCGAGGGATACACCGCGCGCGAGGGCGCCTATTTCGGAGACATCTTCGCGACCCCGCAGAAGCTCCACGCCTGCGTCGCGCCCGGCGCGTCGCAGATCCCCCGGGTGTGCGGGCCCTCCATCCAGGGCTGCTCCCCCATCGACGTGCTCGGGGAGTGCGATGACGTCTGCGGCCACGAGCTCGACGACGGCGCTTTCGACAAGTGCAGGGATCGCTCCGGCAAGATGCAGAAGGCCGCCGTGACGGTGTTCCTGGCCCCGTAAACCAGCTCACGTTCCGCGCGGCCGGCGAGCCCCGAGCCTCCCTCGGTGGCCGCCGCCGGGCGGAGCGCGACATGAGCCTCGGCGGCGCGGAGCTCGCTCAGCGCTTCCGCGCGAGCTGCGGCTCGGTCTCCCTGACGCTCTCGCGGGAACCGAGGCGCTCGCACCACGCGCGCAGGCGCGGGTGCGGATCGAAGAGCGACGCCTCCGGGGTCAGCAGGAGATAGCGGACGATCGGCAGGACCATGATGTCCGCCAACGTCAGCCGATCGCCCGCCAGGAACTGCCGGTCTCCGAGGAAGCGATCGAGCTCGGAGAGGCTCGTCCGCACGACCGGGACCGCCGCCTGCACCGCGGCCTCGTCCGGCGCGAGGCCGCGCGCCGCCGCGAACAGCCGCTGGCCCACGATGCCGGGGCCCGCGGCCCTCCAGAAATACCAGTCGACGATGCCGATCGCCTGGTTCATCCGCGCCGCGTCGCGCGGGTCGCTCGGCTGGAGGGGCGGGGAGGGGACCACCTGGTCGAGATACCGGAGGATCGCCTGCGTCTCGTACACCCTGAAGCCGTCGTGCTCGAGCACGGGCACCTTCGCGAACGGATGCCGCTCCCGGTGCGGCGGCAGGAGGTGCGCGCCGAAGGCGACCTCGACGAGCTCATAGGGGATCTTCTTCTCGACCAGCGCGATCTCCGTGCTCCAGGTGTAGGTCGAGCCAGGGGTGCCATAGACGATCATGCGCGACATGACAGCTCCTTTGACGAGAAACAGGGGCGCGGACGCGCGGCGCGAGCAGGCATGGAGCGCCCCTCTCGCCGCGCCTCCGGCGGTTCGCGCCAGCGCGCGGCCGAACCCGGCGCGCCGTATCGCGTAAGCCAATACTTACCGGTTCGACGGGGCCGGTCAAGCGGAAGATCGTTCTTGCGGCTGCCTTTGCGCCTGCGCATGCTGGATCCATGGATCCGGTCGGTGCGGTGCTGGCGGCACTCGCTGATCCGACGCGCCGGCAGATTCTCGAGCGGGTGCGCGCACAGCCGCTCTCCGTGGGGGACATCGCCAAGACGGTGAGCGTGAGCCGCCCCGCGGTGTCGCAGCACCTCCGCGTGCTGGAGGACGCCGGGCTGCTCCGGTGCCACAAGCGCGGTCGCCACAATTTCTACGAGGTCGACCGCGAGGGGCTCAGCGCGCTGCGGGCGTATGTCGAGAGCTTCTGGGACGATGTCCTCGGCGCCTTCCACGCCGCGGCCGTCGAGGAAGCGGAGCGCAAGAAGCGGCATTGAGGGCGGCGCTCCGGGCCCTCGGCCGCGGGCCTCCCGGGGCCGGTCAGGCCAGGGTCCTGCCGCCGTTCACGGAGAGCTTCTGGCCCGTGATGAACCTGGCGGCGTCGGACGCGAGGAAGACCACGGCGTCGCCGATCTCGTCCGGCGTGCCCAGGCGCCGGAGCGGGTTGCCCGCCGCATAGCCCTCCATGGCCGCGTGGCTCGCGCCCTCGCTGAGGTGGCGCTCGACCGGGACCCAGCCGGGCGCCACGAGGTTGACGGTGATCCCGTGCGGGCCGAGCTCCACCGCCCACGAGCGCGTGAGGCCGAGCTGCGCGCCCTTGGCCGAGACGTAGTTGGAGAACGCGGGGACGCCCTGCTCGAAGACCTCGGACCCGATCTGGATGATCCGGCCCGCGCGGCGCTCCTTCATCCCGGGGACCACCGCCCGCGCGAGGAGGACCGGGCTCTTCACGAAGAACTCGAGCTGATCGAGGCAGTGCTGCCAGGTCAACTCCTCGATGGTCACGTGCGGCTGCGGGCCCGTCGCGTTCAGCACGAGCACCTCGATCGGACCGAGGCGCGCCTGCACCTCGTCCACGAGGCGGGCGACCTCCCGCTCGTCGCGCACGTCGGCCTGGAACGCCTCGGCCTCGCCGCCGCCCCGGCGGATGTCGTCGACAACGCGCCCCGCGCCCTCGCGGCCGGCGAAGTAGTTCACCGCCACCCGCGCCCCGGCGGCCGCGAGCCGGCGGGCAATGGCCGCCCCGAGGCCGCGGGACGCGCCGGTGACCAGGGCTACTCGTTTCGATAGATCGTGCGCCATTCAGGCCTCTCCAGGGGATGGGTGACCGCGGGTCGCCCGGCGCCGCGAAGGAGATCGGCCGCGCAGGCGCGCCTCCGGGAGCCTCCCTCCCGCGCGGCGCCGCTCGCCGCGCGCAGCGGGCCAGGGTCGGTCGCCGCAGGTGGTATCGACTGCGATCCAGCAATACAAGATTTTTCCGTCATCCTGCCTTGCTGCTGCATCGTATGTGAATCTTCTTACCCGTAGAAGTGAAGTTTTTCAACGCGATGCGCCACTGGTCGACCTCCGAGCATCGTACGCTGGGACACATGAAACCACGAACGATGCGACATGCCCTGCGTCCCCTCGTGATGCTCGCCATCGGGCCGGTGTTCTGTGCGGCCGTGGGGATCACGCTGATCCACGCCTGGCTCGACGTGCGGCGCCGGCCGCGCGAGCGGCGTCGCTTCGGCCGCGCTGCGGTGCGGCATCGCCTCCAGCGGCCGCGGGAGCATGCGGGCTGCGATTGACACGGCGCTTCCTCGACACGACGGCGCGCGATGGCGCGCGACCGCACGCGACCGCGGTCCGGCTCAGCGCACGAGGAGGAGCCAGAGGAGCGCCGCGGCGGTCGAGGCCAGGGTCACCGGGACACCGACCCTGGCGTAGGAGCGAAAGCCGATCTCGCGCTCGGCGCCCACGGTCTCCACGACGATGATGTTCGCCACCGAGCCGAGCAGGGTGAGGTTGCCGGCGAGGGTGGACACGACGGCGGTCGCGATCCAGGCGAGGTGCGGATCGGGCTGGCTGCGGATGTACGACTCCGCGAGCAGGATGAACGGGACATTGGAGACGATCTGGCACCCGACGAGCATCGCGATGCTCAGCCCGAGCAGGCCGAGCGTCGGCCCCGCGGGGAGGTAGGGGCTTGCGTCGCGCAGCGCCTGCTCGGGCATGCCGGTCTTCTGGAGGCCCGCCACCACGATGAAGAGGGCGCCGAAGAACACGAGCACGGTCCACGAGATCCGGTCGAACAGGCCGCTCGCGTCCCGCCGGTGCAGCAGGATCGCCGCGGTCGCCCCGCCGATCGCCGTCCACGCCAGGTTCGCGCCCAGCACGAACAGCACCGACACGACCGCGAGGCACGCGAGCGGCACGAGGGCGCTCGGCCGGGCGCCCCTCGTCAGCACGGGCGCCGCGGATTCGGGCGCGTGCGCGGGCGTCGCGGATGCGTGAGCGGGCGTCGCGGATGCGAGCGTCGCGGATGCGGGCGCGGGCGTCGCGGATGCGAGCGTCGCGGATGCGGGCGCGGGCGTCGCGGATGCGAGCGTCGTGGATGCGGGCGCGAGCGTCGCGGATGCGGGCGCGGGCGTCGCGGATGCGGGCGCGGGCGTCGCGGATGCGAGCGTCGCGGATGCGGGCGCGGGCGCCGCGGATGCGGGCGCGGGCGCCGCGGATGCGGGCGCGGGCGCCGCGGATTCGGGCGCGGGCGTCGCGGATGCGGGCGCGGAGGCCTGCACCGCGATGCGGCGCCGGAGCATGAGGTGCAGCATCGCGGCCGTGACGGCGAGCCCGATCAGCGCGGCGGGGCCGGCCTCCAGCAGGTACGCGCGGTACTGGATGCCGGACAGCTGACCCACGAGCATGTTCTGCGGGTTGCCGGCGAGCGTGAGCGCGCTGCCGGCGTTGGCGCCCATCGCGAGCGCGAGCAGGTACGGCACCCGATCGAGCCCCGCGCGCCGGGCGGTCCGGTCGACGAGCGGCGCCAGCATCACGCAGACCGAGTCGTTCAGCAGCACCGCGGAGGCGAGCCCGGCGCCGAGCGTGACCAGGTAGAGCAGGCGGACCGGCGAGAGGTTCCGCCGCGCGACCCACACGGCGGCGCGCTCGAACACCCCCGCCACGTCGAGCGACGCCGAGAGCAGCATCATGCCGAGCAGCAGGCCGATGGTGTTCGGCTCGACCGCCGCGAACGCCTCGTGCGGCGTCAGGCCGGCGCCGGGCTCGATCGCGCTCAGGAGGACCATCGCGCACGCGCCCGCGAGCGCGCCGGCCGGGCGCCCGATGGGCAAGATCGACAGGCGCCGCGCGGCGATGAGGATGTACGTCGCGGCGAATACCAGCAGGACGGACCACACGGCGCGGCATCAGAGCGGCGGGGGGTGCGCGTGTCAAACGGAGCGGCGCGAGCCGCGCTCGCCGCCGGCCTGCATTCCGGCTAAGCAGGCAGCGACGGCCGCGGACCGGCGGGCGGGCGGGGCGCTCTCCCGGGCTCCGCGGGGAACGCCAAGGCATGCGCAGGCAGCTCTCGACCCCCACCGCGATCCTCCTCGGCAGCGCCATGATCGCCGTCGCGGTCTACCTCGGCCTGCGCCACGGCCCGGCCGCCGTCGCCCCGGATCCGCGCGTCGCCGCGGGCGATGCCTCACACCGGGGCGAGCCTGCGCCGCGCGCCGGGGCGGCGGAGGGCGCGCGCGCGCCGGGAGAGGGCGCGCCGGCGCCGCAGCGCGCGCCGGCCGTGCCGCGCGAGGAGGTCGAGAGGCAGGCCGCGCGGGCGCTCGACGCGCGCCGCCCGGCCCTGGTCGAGCGCTGCTACAAGCCGGCGATCGCGGCGCGGCCGGCGCCGCGCGAGGTGAAGTACGTCTTCAACCTGACCTTCGACGCCCAGGGCCGGCAGATCGCGCGCGGCATCATCGAGGACCGCGAGACGTCGCGCCCCGACGTGACGGCCTGCCTGGTCGCCGCGCTCCCGCCGATCGCGGTCGAGCCGCCCGGCGCGAGCGTGCGCGTGGACGTCCCGTTCTCGCTGCCGTGACGGGGGCCGGGCCCGCCGGCGCAGGGGCCGCGCGCGTCGCCCTTGACGCACCCGCCTGAACGCCCGATGCCGGAGCGGTGACGCCCGACCAAGCCTTGAAGGAAGCGGCCACCGGCGCCCTTCGCCCGGTCTACCTCGTGATGGGGGAGGAGCGCTGGCTTGTCGATCGCGTGGTGAGCGCGCTCCGGGAAGCGGCGGCCAAGGGGGGCATCGCCGGGTTCAACGAGGACAAGTTCACCGCGGGGGACACGCCCGTCGAGTCGATCCTCGGCGCCGCGCGGATGCTCCCGATGATGGGCCCGCGCCGCTTCGTGCTCGTCCGCGGCGTCGAGCGCTGGGAGAAGAAGGACGACGCCGACGGCGACGACGGCGACGACGAGCGCGGCGGCGCGGGCGGTGCGGGAGGTAAACGGAGCGCGTCGAAGCAGGCGAGCCCGCTCGACGCGCTCGCCGAGTACGCCAAGGCGCCGTCGCCGAGCGCGGTCCTCGTGCTCGTGGCGGCGAAGCTCCACGGCCAGCGCCGCCTCGTCACGTCGGCGAAGAAGGGCGACTTCCTCGTCTCGTGCGAGCCCTTGAACCGCCGCGCCCTGCCCGGCTTCATCACGTCGATCGCCCGCGAGAAGGGCAACCCGATCTCCAGCGACGTGGCCGACCAGCTCGCCGAGCTCGCCGGGCCCGAGCTCGGGTACGTGGTCGACGCGATCGAGCGGCTCTCGCTGTACGTCGGGCCGAAGCAGCCGATCACCGAGGACGCGATCGCGCAGGTGGTCATCCGGGTCCGGCAGAGCACGGTCTGGGAGCTCATCGACGCGCTCGGGCGGCGCCGGCTCGATCGCGCGCTCGCGGCGCTTTCGGACGCGTACGACCCGCGCGACGGGGGGCTGCGCCTGCTCGGGGCGGTCTCGTGGTCGGTCCGCCAGATGGTGAAGTTCGAGTCGGCGCTCGCCGGGGGCGCGAGCCAGGCCGAGGCGGCCCAGCGCGCGGGCGTGGCCCCCTACAAGGTGAACGACGTGGCGCAGACGATCCAAAAGCTCCCGAGGGGCGCGCTCGGCGGCTGGATGCGCCTGCTCGCCGAGGCCGACCTCGCGCTGAAGAGCAGCCGCCGCCCGGCGCAGGCGGTGCTGGAGACGATGCTGATCGAGATGTGCGCGCGCTGAGCGGGAGGCCGCGGCGGCGAGATCGGGGATGCGCGGGGGCCCGCCCTCGTGAACGAGGATCCGCCGAACGAGGCCGGGGCGCGATGCCTGGTTTCGCGTCGCCCGAGTTCGTACGTGGCTCCGCCATGAGAAGAATTTGAACCACCGAGGCACGGAGGGCACAGAGGAGAGAGAAGAGAGAGCAATAGTTTCTTCTCTCTCCTCGTTCCCCCTGTGCCCTCTGTGGTTCCTCCTCTCATGAACCAGGGAAGAGGCTGGGCGATGCGGTATCAGGCGGGCTTTCGTGCCCAGGCGCCGAAGACCATGTCGCTCACGTACGTGGCATTCGCCTTCGTTCGCTCGTCCGCGAGGCGCTCTTCGAGCGTGTCGACGTCGATCTCGGCCTCGGTGGCGACGCCCTGCTGCACGATGCGCGGCAGCATCGCTCGGATGATCGCGGCGGTGCGGTGGTGCGCCCGCGGCGTTTGCACGATCGCCTCCGCGCGCACGCGCACGACGTCGAGGCCCGCCTGCTCGAGCACGGCGGCGAGGTGGAAGCCGATGTGGATGTCGGCGCCCTCGCGCTCCACCGTTCGCCACATCCATTGATGCGCGCGTTCATGAAGCGGCAGCGGCTTCAGGCTCGCAGGCACCATGGTGGCGTCGTGCTCCTGGAAGACGACCAGGCCGCCGGGGCGCAGGGCGCGGGAGAGGCCCTTCACGGCCGCCGCCGGGTCGGGCTGGTACATCAGGACGCGCCTGCCCACGACGGCATCGAAGAGGCCGTGCTCGGGCGCCAGCGCGCCGAGGTCGCCCTCGGCGAAGGTCACGTTCGGCAGCCCGAGCTCGCGCGCCCGGTCGCGCGCCGCCGCGAGCGGGCGCGCGTCGCGGTCGATGCCCACGACCTGCCCCCGCCCGCCGACGAGCTGCGCGATTCGAAACGAGACATCCCCGGCGCCGCAGCCCACGTCGAGCACGCGCATACCGGCGCCGAGGCCCGCATCGGCCAGCAGCCGGTCGGTCATTTCTCCAACCATGTCGATCATCGGTCCACGCTCCTCCGCTTCGTTGGCCCTCCTCGACACGTAGGGCGAGCGGCGCCGCCGCTGAAGGGCGTCGTTTGTTGACGGATCGGCGGATCTTTCGATCGGGGGACTGGGGCTAGCCGAGCAGCGCCTCGAGCGCGCCCTTCTCCCGGAGATCGCTGAAGCTGTGGGTCGGGGCGCAGGCTTCGAGCTCCGCGAGGGCGTACGTGCCCGTGGCCACGGCGATCGACTCCGCGCCGATCGCCCGGGCCGCCGCGATGTCTTTCGGCGTGTCGCCGATGATCACGACGCGGCACGCCTCGAGCGGCGCCTCGAGCTTCGCCGCCCCGCGCGCCGCGCCGATGCGCAGGAGCTCGTCGCGGAGCTCGTGATCGCAGCCGAAGCCGCCGAACGCGAACCGCTCGTAGATGCCGACGCGCGTGAGCTTCGCCTGCGCCCCCGCGCGGACGTTCCCCGTGCCGAGGCCGACGGCGCACCTTGCCCGCCGGGCGGCGGCGTCGAGCGCGTCGAGGACGCCGTGGTGGACCCGGGTCTCGCCGGCGAGCGACATCTCCTCGGCGAGGATCTCGACGTAGAGCGCGAGGAGCGCGTCGATGGCGCTCTCGGTGACCTCGCGCCCGAGCGCCTCGAGCCCCGCCCGGATGATGGCCCTGTCGGTCATGCCGGCGAACGAGAACGCCTCGCACGCGTCGGGCCGGCCGGCAAACCGGTCGAAGGCGCGCTCCATGGCGCGCCGGCCTGCGCCCCCGGTGGAGAGCAGGGTGCCGTCGATGTCCCAGAGGAGGACCGTGGGGCGCATGCCCCCATGGTAGATGCGGCGCGGGCCGAGGGCGAGCGCGGAGGCGCGGCGGATGGTCGTCAGAACGCCCTCCGACAGGGCGCGACGGCGCGGATGAGCACGCCTCGCCTCCCGGGCCGGCCTTTGCAAGGTCCGGAGCTCTCAACATGGGTACCGCACCCGGACACGTCGCGGTCGCCCGGACAGGGGAGGCGGTCACCCGGACATCCCGCGCGCCGCCCGGACAGGGGCGGCGGTCACCCGGACACGTCGCGCGCCGCCCGGACAGGGATCGCGGTCACCCGGACACGTCGCGCGCCGCCCGGACAGGGATCGCGGTCACCCGGACACGTCGCGCGCCGCCCGGACAGGGATCGGGTCACCCGGACAGCGCGCCGGCGCGACCGGTAGCGTGCGGGCGTCCGGCCAGCGCGGGCGTCCAGGCGGCTGTCCGGAGGACGCCTCTCCGCGCAGGGTATCAGGAACGCGCAGGCGGAGACCGACGTGGACACGTCATGCTTCTGCCAGCAGACGCGGTTTCTGCGCGTTGATGCACGAAGATAGAGAATTGAAGAGCGCTCGACGTAATGCATGGTTCGCGCGGCGCCTGCGTGCCTGTCGAGCGCTTCGAGCGCAACCGTGCGCCGATCTCTGCTATGAGGGGCCCGTCGAGGGCGGGAGATCGCGTTGCTCGGGCTCTCGTGCAGGTCACAGGCGCCGGTCGAGGGACAGGGCGCCTGCGAGCACCTCGCGAACTGCACAGGGCGCCGGTTGCGCGGAGGGTGCCCGGGAGACAAGACCATGCGACGCTCGCCACGAAGCCCGATCACCGCGGTCCTCCTGCTGCTCTCGTGCGCCGCGCCGGCGGCGGCGGAGCCGCTCCCGCGACGCCGCCCGTCGACCGGACCGGAGCAGGAGATGCTCGACGAGGCGAAGCGGCTCGTGGACCAGGGGCGCATCGCGGACGCGCGCGATATCCACCTGACGCTGTGGCGGCTCACGAAGAGCGCCTCCGACGCGTTCCGCGTGGGGATGCTGTCGTTCCGGCTGCGCGACTTCCAGATGGCGGCGGAGTTCCTGGCCATCTACTTCGACATGGTCGGCACCCCCGAGGCGCCGAAGATCTGGGTGCCGCCGGGCTTCAAGGAGAGCTACGAGCTGGCGCGGGCGAACTTCGCGGAGGCGCGGCGGCACGTCGGGGCGATCGAGGTGCGCGTCAGCGAGCCGGGCGCGGCCGTGCTCGTGGACGGGCGGCAGGTCGGCGTCTCCCCGCTCCCGCACCCGGTCTACGTCGCCCCCGGCCAGCACCGCGTGGGCGCGCAGCTCGCCGGGCGACAGGTCGAGGTGCCGGCCGCCGTCGACGCGGGCGGCGAGCGGACCGTCTGGCTGGTGCTCCGGCGCGCGGACGCGGAGGCGCCTGCGCGTCCATCGACGAGCAAGGCGGCCGTCCCGCTGGGCGCGGCGCCGCCGCGGGCCGCGCGCGATCCGGCGCTCCGGTGGTGGACCGTGGGCGGGCTCGCGGCCACGTCGGTCGCGCTCGGCGTGGTCGGGGGCGTCTCGACCGCGGAGGCCAACGACGCGGCCGGCGATCGGGACGCCGCTTTCGTCCGGGCGCGCTGGGAGGCGTTCCGCTGCCGGCCGGGGCTGCCCGCGTGCGACGCCTACGCGGAGGCCGACGGGCGCGCGAGGACGTTCACGGCGCTGTCGGTGGGCGCGTTCATCGGGGCTGGCCTCGCGGCTGGCGGCGCCGTGGCCGCGGGGTTCCTGCTCGCGCCGGAGGCGACGGTCCGCGTGGGGGCGATGGGGGGCGCCCCCGGCGCGGTGCTCTCGTTCGGGTGGTAGGGGTGCGGCGTCGCGCCGGCGGGCTCCGGGGGAGCGGGGGCCGCTCTCGCCCGATGCTCTGCGTGATCGTTCACTTCAGATGAGAATTCGATGGCGATCGTCGTAATGCGATGTGCGTGTGTGATTCGACGCCTGCCATGAATCTCCGTGATCCCGAGGGCGAGCAGGCCTGGTACCGTGCCGCGCATGTGGAAGCGGCGGCTGTGCGCCTCCTGCGCGGTGTTCCTCGCGGGTCTCCTCTGGGCGGCCTGCACCGGTGACGCCTACGTCGACGTGGAGCAAGAGCCCACGTGCGATTCGACGGAGGAATGTCAGCCCGAGAAGACCGGAACGGAGTGCATCGACGGGCGCTGCCAGTGCGCCATCGCCGAGGAGGAGAGCTGCTGCGAGCCTGGGGCCGTGGAGGAGGAGGGCGACCGGTGCGAGCGGGCGTGCCGACCCGCCAGCGAATGCACCGCGGCGGCTTGCGAGACGTCTCGGGACTGCCCGGGGCCCGTGGACCCGAGGTGCGGTCATGCGCTGTGCGTCGCCGGCGTCTGCAGGCTTGCGCTGCGTGAGCAGCTCGAATACCAGCTCCCTGGCGACTGTCGGGTCGTCAAATGCGACGATGTCGGGGCGATCCGGGTCGAGCATTCGGGGAGCGACGTCTTCGACGACGGCAACGAGTGCACGATCGATCGCTGCATCGACGGGGCCAGCTCGCACGTGCCTCAGCCGACCGGGCCATCGCCGGAGACGTCGGGGTATTGCAAGGACGGCAAGTGGGTTGGTTGTCTACGAGACGAGGACTGCGGAAACCCGTCCTATGCATGTTCCGGGTCCGGCAGATGCGTCCACGAATGGTGCGAGAACGGCATCCTGGATGTGTCCTCCGGAGAGACCGCGCTCGACTGCGGCGGTCCCTGCGATCCGTGCGCATCCGGGCAGCCGTGCGACAGCGACGACGACTGCGTCGAGCAAATCTGCGCGGACGACGGGACGTGCGCTCACGCGCGCTGCGGCGACGGTGTGCTCAACGGATCGGAGACGGACGTGGATTGTGGAGCTCCGTCTTGCCCGGCGTGTGATCCGGGAAAGAGGTGCAGCTCGCACGGGTCGTGCCAGAGCGGCGTGTGCTCGGATGGCCGGTGCCGCGAGGCGAGCTGTAGCGACGGAGTGATGAACGGCGACGAGACCGGCCTCGATTGCGGCGGCCCCTGCGTCTCGTGCCCGCTGTACATCGACGGGCCAGACACCTGACACGAGGGATCATGAAGCTATTGAGAAGTTTCGCCGCGGCGTTCGCGGCGCTCATCGTCGCGTCGTCCTGGCTCGCTTGCTCGGACCCTCCGCCACCCCCTTACACGCCGCCGCCCGAGTGCAGAACCACGGCGGACTGCGAATTGCCTTATAACGTGGACCCGAGGTGCGGGGAGATCGCCTGCGTCGAGGGGACCTGCGAGCTCGAGCTGTTCGAGACATCGAGGAGCCAGTACCGAGGCGACTGTGAGATCACGCGCTGCCATGAGGGGCAACGTGTCGCCGAGCGTGACCCGGAGGACGTGTGGGACGATGGCAACCCGTGCACCGAGGACGTCTGCGAGCCGACAGGTCCCGCCAACAAGTTTGTAGAACCTTCCCCGGCGCCCTCGGGCTCCGGCTTCTGCAATGGCAGTGGACAGGAGGTTACATGTTTGTACGACGCCGACTGTGAAGACCCGGAGCTGTTCTGCTCGCTTCTCGGGAACTGTATTCCTGTCGAGTGCAAGAACGGCATGCTCGACCCTGATTTCGGGGAGACGTACATGGACTGCGGGGGGCACTGCGATCCGTGCAGGATAACGCAGCCGTGCAAGAACAAGTACGACTGCCTCACGGGCGTGTGCGGGCCGGACGGGACGTGCTCGGTCGACAGATGTCGTGATCGCGTGCAAAACGGCAACGAGACCGATGTGGATTGTGGCTTCGGTTGCTACCCGTGTGCAGACGGGTACAAGTGCCGGGCCAACGAGAACTGCGAGAGCGGGATCTGCTTCGCTGGGAAGTGCCAGGCGCGCACGTGCAGCGACGGCCGACGGAACGGCGAAGAGGAAGACGCGGACTGCGGCGGGGATTGCCCTCCGTGCCGTTAGCGGGGGGGCTCGTCGGCGGCGAGGGGGGAGCGGAGGGCCTCGTGCAAGATCAAGCGTCTGACGAAATCGTTGCCGAGCACATCAGGTCGCCTTGAGGCGAGCGAGCCGTCCGTTTTCGAGGAGCACCCAGGGGGATGATGCTGCGTACGCCTCGGTTCCGGCCATGGGCAGCCGTGGCGCATCCGTGAGCTGATCGAGCCCCTTGTCTCGGAGCCGCACCCCACGCTCGGTGAGTCTGTAGACCTCCGATAGCATGGGGTAGCCGGCATTGGGCGGCTTTGGACCAGGGGCCCGATCCATGGCCGCGCTCGAATCGTGCCCTGCCCAGTCCTCCAGCCGCTGCGGGAGGAACAGATCTCCCGTACAGGAAAGGAGATGCCACAGGTTCATTTGCGCTTCCGATTCGTGGGCGACCAAGGCCAACGGGGTCTTCCACTCCGTCGAGAGGAGGGCAAAAACTATATCGTCGAATCGGCTGAGACGCAGGGAGCCATCCGCGGGTTTCCTTGGAAAGAAGCAAGAGAGAAGTGCCCATAAGGAGGCGAGCTCTGGAAATCCTTCAACGCCACGGATGCAGCTTTCAACGAATGGCAACGGGTTCTCGTCGACGTATCTGTCCCAGAGGCCAACGGCACGATCGTGCCGCTCGCGCGGCCAGGGACACGCACTGGCGATGCGGTCGAGGAGAACCTCATCTGGATGATCAGACACGGACTCCGAACAGGTAAACGGACGCGTCAAAACCTCACGGCTCGCTGCGCTCGACAGCGGAACTGGCTCAAAGTCGAGAAGAAATACGTCGCTGTGCGGTATCCCAAGGTGACGCAACCAGCTGCAGGTCCTCCAGAGGTTCACCCGCTCGTGAAGGCTCGCCGACACCCATACGACGACCGGGGGCTCCCAGCGGACATCCGACGAATAAAGCCTATCCCACTCTTCGCCTATGTTCCACCACGCCTCGCGCGCCCGAGCATGCTCCACGGCGTCCCGGCGGCTCGGTCCTATAATTAGGCAATCGGACGAGCGCACCAGGTTGGTTGCACCGATGTGCGATAGACGTTCCACCGTCCGTGTGTCGAAGGCGACGTGCGTTCCTGCGCGAAGCATTGGATGGCTGTTCATGTTCACTCAAACCCGCAATCGTAGCACTCGCGATATGAATAGCTCTTCTCGAGCTGGCAATCGCGCCGGCAGATGGCGCAGAGAGTCTTGCGTCCCTCGATGGTGCGCGTGCAAGGCCAGCCCTTGCCCTGGCAGTTGACGAACATATCGGTACATGTCTTGCTTGGCGAGCACGAGCCCGCCATCGCGAGCTCTGCGCTACCTATCTCTCGGCTCCGTCTTCTTCACCTTCGTCGTTGTTCGGGTAATCTCCCGCTCTCGCGGATCCTGTCGGGTATCCAGCACCCGCGCCTCCCGGCTCCACTGTGTCGCAGGTGTAGGACAAATCGCATGCCGATACGAGCATCAATCCGAGCCCGCCGCACAGCACGAGCGCGCTCGCCTTCGCCCTCAGACCGTCTCCAATCTCTCCTCCTGCCGGATGAGCGGAGCGTTGCCCCAGCGGATGAGCGGAGTCAACAGGTTGTCTCGGCCGCAGTTATGTCCTCACGGCATCGAAGCGACGTTATGGGCATGGCCGGTCGGCCGCGTCGCGGGGTCGAGGCCCGCAGCGGCAACTCGATGCCGTCTCCGTTCGCCGGCTCGGCGGGGACGTCCTCGGAGGATTGTTCGTTGCCTCCGGCGTCGGCATACGGGGTCGACCCGCATCCGTCACGGCGTGTAATCTCGCTATGCCCCGACGCCTGGGGGAGCTCCGGGAGAGGGACTGCGAGGTGGCGAGAGGAACTGAGCCCTCGGCAGTCGCTGACACCCCTCCGACGCGGGGATGGTCGTATCTCTCGCGCGTGCTGCCCGCCGATTCAGCTCCGGAGTCCATTCCCGGCACCTCACCCGGAGGATACGGCGAGAGCCGTGTCCGTCTGAACGTGTGACCTGCACGCGACCTGAATAATTTTGGCGCCGCTGAACTGCTCCTGCGAGCTCGACAGCACGTTCGCGACCCTCGGACACCTTCCCAGACCCTCTCCATCCGGGTAAGCCTCATGCTTATGCCCAAGAAGCAGAACAACACTCATTACGACCGCTGGCGCGACCAGGCCAAGGCCGCCGCTCAGACGGAGAACCCCCTCAAGGTGCCTTACGACGTCGCCCTCAAGGAGGCAGGTCAGGTCGCCGGATTCTTCGACAAGCACTGGGAGCCCACGGCCACGCTGTCAGGCCTCAGGCGCGTCAAGGCGCGCTTGCCCGAGAGCACCGGTGAGGAGATCGTCTCTCTGGTGTACGCGGTCCAGGAGGCGCAAACGAAGCTGCTCCTGCTCGTCGATCCCGTCGTCGTCGACCACGGCGAGCGCGCGCGCCTCGTCCTCGACGAGCTCGAGTCCGCCCTCGAGTTCCTCCTCGACGACGGCGTCGAGGAGCCCGCGGACGCGCAGCTCACGGCCATCCAGGAGTTCCACGCCGACATCGGCCAGCGCTCCAGCGCGCTGCACCAGGCGCTGAGCGACTATGCCGGCCTCGCAGACGCGCTGAAGGACCGGCTCGTGGAGGTGGACGAGGAGTTCGACGTCGCCCTCATCACCGAGGCGAAGGAGCTCGCGCGCGCGCTCGCCGCGGCGCCGGCCGCGCGGCCGGCGGCCGATTCCGAGGTCAAGGAGGCGACGCGGATCCGCAACGGGCTGCTCAGGCTGCTCCAGGAGAAGACGGCGCTGGTGCGGAAGGCCGCAGCGCGGGTGTTCCAGCGGAATCCGGAGGTGCTGCGCGAGGTCACGAGCAGCTACGAGCGCCGCCGCCGCGCCGCCGCGCGCCGCGCCAAGGCCGCCCGCGACGCGGCGAAGCCCGAGAGCGCGCCCGCGAAGGGGCCCGGAGAGAGCCCTCTCCTCGGCTGAAGCGCCGCGCCCCCGCAGCGCCGCGCCCCCGCAGCGTCACACCCCCGCAGCATCGCGCCCCTCCGCTGTGCGCGCGGCCTTCGTGACGCGGCCCGCCGTCCGCGCCGAAGCTCGCGCGCACCGCCGCGAGTTGCGCTACTCCTCCAACTCGATGGCGCTCCAACCTTTCCGCGTCGCCGCGCTCGCCCTCGTGGCGGGCCTTGTCCTCATCGGCTCTCCGGCCTGCAAGAAGGGCGAGGAGGCCTCGCCAGAGCAGGGGCGCAGGCCAGGGAAGCAGGCGATGAGCTTCCCGGTCGAGGTCGCGCCCGTCGCGGCGGAGCGCGTCGAGTACGCCGTGCCCGCCGTCGGCGCCGTCGAGGCGTTCGAGCAGGTGCAGCTCACCGCGCGCGTCGCCGGCGTCGTCGAGGCGGTGCGGTTCATGGAAGGCGACGAGGTCAAGGCGGGGCAGGTGCTCGTCGAGATCGATCCGGCCCGGTACAACCTCGCCGTCCGCGCCGCGCGCGCGACGCTCGACCGCATGACCGCCACGCAGGCCGAGGCCGCCGCCGGCCTCGAGCGGCGCGAGGCCGAGGGCGCCGAGGGCGTCTTCAGCAAGGAAGAGGTCGCGTCGTGGCGCTCCAGGGCGGCGACGACCGCCGCGCAGGTCGCCGAGGCGAAGATCGCCGTCGACCAGGCGCTCCTCAACCTGCGCGACGCCTACGTGCGCGCGCCCATCCCGGGGAAGATCCAGACGCGCACCGTGCAGACCGGCCAGCACGTCGCCGTCGGCACGGTGCTCGCGACGCTCCTCCGCCGCGACCCGCTCCTGCTCCGCTTCCAGCTCCCCGCCGCCGACGCCCTGCGCGTCCGCCCCGGCATGGAGGCGCGCTTCACGGTGAAGGGCGACGCGCGGACCTACACCGCGAAGCTCACGCACGTCGCCGACGCGGCCGATCCCGCGACGCGCATGGTCGCCGCGACCGGCGAGGTGCAGGGCGAAGGCAAGGACCTGCTCCGCCCCGGCACCTTCGCCGAGGTGACCGTGCCCGTGGGCGCGAGCGGCGACGCGCCCGTGATCCCGCAGACCGCCGTGCGGCCGAGCGAGCGCGGGTTCCTCGCCTACGTGGTCGACGGCACCACCGCGCGCGAGCGCGTGCTCTCGCTGGGGCTGCGCACGACGGACGGGCGCGTCGAGGTGAAATCGGGGCTCTCCGTGGGCGAGCGCCTCGTGGTGCGCGGCGCCGAGGCGCTGCGCGACGGGTCCCAGGTCCGCGTCGCGACGCCCGGCAGCCTGCCCGGCGGCCAGGCCGCGGGCCACGCCGGGGAGGGCGCCGGCGCCGGCGCTGCGTCCGGAGCACCGGCCGGCGCTGCGCCCGGAGCACCTGCCGGCGCGCCGCCGCCCGCCTTGCCCGCCGGCTCATCGCCGGCGCCGGCCGGCTCGGCGCCGGCGACCTCCCCCGCCAGCTCGACGCGGAGCGCGCCGTGAGCCTCACCGAAGCGTGCCTCAGGAAGCCGGTCTTCGCCTGGATGCTGATGGCGGCGACCATCGTCTTCGGCCTCGTGGCCGTGTCGCGGATCGGCATCAGCCAGTTCCCCGACGTCGACTTCCCCACCATCACCATCTCCGCCACCCTGGAGGGCGCCGCCCCCGAGATCATGGAGCACGACGTGGTCGAGCCGCTCGAGGAGGCGGCCGTCCAGGTCGAGGGGATCCGGTCGATCACGTCGACGTCGCGCCAGGGCAGCGCCTCGGTCACCATCGAGCTCGATCTGTCGCGCGACGTCGACGTCGCGCTCCAGGACGTGCAGACGAAGATCTCCCAGGCGCAGCGGCGGCTGCCGCTCGACCTCGACCCGCCCGTCGTCTCCAAGACGAACCCGGAGGACCAGCCGATCATGTGGGTCGGGCTCTCCGGCCCCTTCTCCCCGCAGCTCGTCGCCGACATCGCGCGCTACCGGCTGAAGGAGAAGCTCCAGACGGTGCCCGGCGTCGGCGAGCTGACCCTCGGCGGCTACCTCGAGCGCAACGTCCGCATCTGGATCGACGCCGATCGCCTCGCCGCCAAGGGCCTCACCGTCGCCGAGGTCACCGAGGCCCTGCGCCGCCAGCACATCGAGCTCCCCGCCGGCCGCATCGAGACCCAGGGGCGGGAGATCAACGTGCGCGTGATGGGCGAGGCGCTCGACCTCGCCACCTTCAAGAAGATCGTCATCCGCGAGGGCGACCCCGGCGGCGCCGCCCCGCCCGGCGCGGCCGCCCAGCCGGCGGGCCCGCCGTCGTCGGCGCGCGCCACGGTGTACCTGGAGGACGTCGCGCTCATCGAGGACGGCTTCGAGGACGTCCGCCGGCTCGCCCGCGTGAACGGCGAGCCCGCGCAGGGCCTCGGCGTGCGGAAGCAGCGGGGCTCGAACGCGGTCGAGGTCGCGCAGGGCGTCCGCGCCGCGCTCGCCGAGGTCCAGAAGACCCTGCCCGAGGGGATGGAGGTCGGGGTGAACTTCGACTCGACGAAGTTCATCGAGGAGTCGGTCCACGAGATCGAGCTCGAGCTCGGCATGGCCATCGCGCTCACGGCCCTCGTCTGCTGGATGTTCCTCGGCTCGCTCTCCAGCACGATCAACGTCGTCCTGGCGATCCCGATGTCGCTGCTCGGCACGGTCGCCGCGATCTACTTCCTCGGTTTCACGCTGAACACCTTCACGCTGCTCGGGCTCTCGCTCGCCGTCGGCATCGTCGTCGACGACGCGATCATGGTGCTCGAGAACATCCACCGGCACGCCGAGGGGGGGAAGGACCGCGTCCGCGCCGCCCGCGAGGGCACCGCCGAGATCACCTTCGCGGCGCTCGCCGCGACGCTCGCGGTCGTCGCGATCTTCATCCCGATCATCTTCATGGAGGGGGTGGTCGGCCGCTTCTTCCTCCAGTTCGGCGTGACCCTCTGCATCGCCGTGCTCCTCTCGTACCTGGAGGCGATCACCCTCGCGCCCGCCCGCTGCGCGCAGATCCTCGACGTCTCGCGCGAGGGCCGGGGCCGCCTCGGGCAGCTCGTCGACCGCGGCTTCGAGGCGCTCTCCCGCGGCTACGGCTGGCTGCTCGCCCGGGCGCTGCGGTTCCCGGTCGCGGTGGTCCTGCTCGGCGCACTCCTCTTCGCCGGCGCGATCGTCACGATGCAGCGGCTCCCGACGGAGTTCGTCCCGTCGCAGGACCAGGGGCGGCTCCTCGTGCGCCTGCAGACGGCGGTCGGCTCGGACATCGAGGAGACCGACCGGCTCTTCCAGCGCGCGGAGACGTTCGTGGGCGAGCACCCGGCGGTGTCGCGCGTCTTCGCCGTGGTCGGCGGCTTCGGCGGCGGCGCCGTGAACACGGGCGTCCTGTTCATCACGATGAAGCCGCCCGAGGAGCGGTCGCTCTCGCAGGCCGACCTCCAGGGCGCGCTCCGCAAGGAGCTGAACGGCTACCCCGGCCTGCGCGCCGTGGTCCAGGACCTCTCGCAGTCGGGCTTCACGGCGCAGCGCGGCTTCCCGGTCGAGTTCTCGATCCGCGGCCCCGACTGGGGCGAGCTCACGAGGCACAGCGAGCGCATCCGGAGCGAGCTCGCGCAGAGCGGCCTCGTCGTCGATCTCGACACCGACTACCAGCTCGGCATGCCCGAGCTCCGCATCACGCCCGACCGGGCGCGCGCGGCGGATCTCGGCGTGAGCGTCGCGTCGATCGCGACGACGCTGAACACGCTGGTCGGCGGCGGGCGCATCGCCAAGTACAACGACAATGGGCGCCGCATCGACGTCCGCGCGCGCCTGCTCGCCGAGCAGCGGAGCCGGCCCGAGGACCTCGCGCGCATCCAGGTGAGGAGCGCGTCGGGCGCGCTGGTGCCGCTCACGTCGGTCGTGAGCTACGAGGAGCTCCCCGCGCTGCAGGCGATCACGCGCCGCGACCGCGAGCGCGCCATCTCGATCTTCGGCAACATCGCGCCCGGGCACTCCCAGGGCGAGGCGGTCGCCCGGGTCGAGGAGCTCGGCCGGGACCTGCCGGCCGGCTACCGCGTGGTGCTGGGCGGCGCGAGCGTGACGTTCCGCGAGTCGATGGGCGGCCTCATCTTCGCGCTCGTGCTCGGGATCCTGGTCGCCTACATGGTGCTGGCGTCCCAGTTCAACTCGTTCCTGCACCCGGTCACGGTGCTGACGATCCTGCCGCTGTCGATCGCGGGCGCCGCCTTCGCGCTGCTGCTCTCCGGGCACACGCTCAACATCTTCAGCATGATCGGCATCCTCCTGCTCATGGGGATCGTGAAGAAGAACTCGATCATCCTCGTGGATCACGCGATCGAGGTGCGGCGGGGGCACGGCGAGGGGATAGGGGAGGCCATGGACGCCCGCACGGCGATGCTCCGCGCCGGCCCGGTGCGGCTCCGGCCGATCCTGATGACCTCGATCGCGACGCTGATGGCCGCGGTCCCGTCGGCGCTGGCGCTCGGGCCCGGCGCCGAGATCCGGGCCCCGATGGCCGCGGCGGTCATCGGCGGCCTCCTCGTCTCGACGGCGCTCAGCCTCCTCGTCGTGCCGGCGTTCTACGTGCTCGCCGACGACGTGCAGGGCCGCGTCGCGCGGCTCCGGGCGCGGCGCGCGGGGCGCCACGCGCCCGCCGGGCCGGCGCACCCGGCCGCGCCGGAGCGCTAGGGCCGGCCGTCGGGTGCGGGGCGCTGCCCGGGGAGCAGGGCTAGCATCGACGCCGCTATTCCCCGCGTACTCAGACCTGAACCACTTCATCGCACGCGCGAAGCTGCGGCAGGCAGGGACAGTTTCATGACGATCTGGATCAGCGGAGTCTGCGAGACGAACGGCATCGACATCCATTACCTCCGAACTGGAGGCGCCAAGCCTCCCGTCGTGCTGCTCCATGGATTGATGGGGAGCGGCGCCTGCTGGACTCCCGTGGCGCGGGCGCTCGAGGGGGAGTTCGACGTCGTCATGCCCGACGCCCGAGGGCACGGCGGTTCGAGCGCGCCGCACCACGGATACCGGTACGAGGATCACGCGAGCGACGTCGTGGGCCTCATCCGCGGCCTGGAGCTCTCTCGTCCGGTCCTGCTTGGCCACTCGATGGGCGGCATGACCGCCGCGGTGGTGGCGAGTCGAGGGGCGGGGGTCATCCGCGGCCTCATCCTGGTCGACCCGACGTTCTTGAGCCCCGAGCGCCAACGCGAGGTGCGCGACAGCGATGTCGCCGATCAACACCGCCAGGCCCTCGGTTTACAGAAGGCTGATCTCGTCGCGCAGGCCCGCGCCCGACACCCGGGTCGCTCGCCGGAGATCGTCGAGCTTCAAGCCGAGGCGAGGCTGAAGACCCGCATGGGCGCGTTCGACGTCCTCACGCCGCCCAACCCCGAATATCGCGACGTGGTGAGCGCGATCGACGTCCCGAGCCTGCTCGTCATCGGTGACAGCAGCCCCGTCGTCACGCTCGAGATGGCGACGGAGCTGCGGAGCCTCAACCCGCGCGTACGGATCGAACAGGTACAGGACGCCGGCCACGGCCTTCCATTTCAACAACCCGAGCGCCTGGGAGAGGTGGTTCTGTCGTTCTTGCGTGGGCTCGCTTAGCTGCTCGTGCGCCTCGGCCTGACGAATCGTTGCAGCTGTCTCGGCGGTGGCGCACGGCAACGGGCCGAACGGGCTCGCCGCGGTCCAGGCGGCGCTCGTTGCCCTCAGCCGGCTCGACCAGGAGCACGCGATGGTCTATTTCAGCTCATCTGGAACGGGTTGCCCTACTTGCTCACCGACACCACGTCCAGGTGCAGCATCTGGCCGGTGGTCGGCGCCGTGTCGTACGGTGGCAGCCCCTCGAAATAGTCCTTGGTCCAATTGGCGATCTGGCGTTCGTTGCCGTCGTTCATCACCACCTTGACCATGGCGCCGCCGTTGACCTGGATCGTCGCCTCGTAGTCCTCCTTGTGAATGTCGTGAGCGCGGTACTGATAATTGTTCAGCCAGTACGTCTGGCGCGGCTCGCTCACCTCAATCGAATATTGCTGGTAATTGATGGAATCGTTGGGGCCAATGCTACCGCCGATCATGAACGGCTTCACGGGCATCTCCCCCCCCACGATGTCCGTCGGCTCCCAGATCCCGCGCACCCGCAGCTTGACCGAGTACGTCGTGTTCGGATCGCCGCCGAAGGTCACCTGCTTCTCGATGTGCTGGGTGTTGGGCGGATGATTGCACGTCGCCATGGACGCCAGCGGCAAGGGCGTCGACGGGTCGCACGGGGCATCGATAAACAGCTTGTCCAACCCGCTCGCATAGCTTGCCAGATCTGGAGCGGCGCCGCCGCCGCCTGCCTCGACGGAACCACCGGCGCCACCCGAGCCACCGGCGCCACCCGAGCCACCGGCGCCACCCGAGCCACCGGCGCCACCCGAGCCACCGGCGCCACCCGAGCCCGACGCGGCGTCCTGCGTACCGGCATCGCCCGGCGCTGCTCCCGCGGTTCCATCCATGCCACCCGTCTCGGTGCTGCTGCATCCGGCGACCGTAAGCAGCAGCGCAAGCAGGGCCATCGCCGGCGTTGCGCGGATGCTCCGCATCCCTGCGGTATCGGGACTCGGACCGGGGTCATCGATGGCGGTGCGGTTCGCGCAGACGAGCCGCGCTGTAGCGAACGGAAAAATCCAGCTCATCGAGCCAGTATCCTACGATTGCGACGCGCCTGCAAGAGAGGGGAGGCCAATCGTGGACCGGCGTCATCACCCGATGCGTCGCGCCGTTGCGCCTCGGCTTGCGGAGGAGGTGTCCCGCGCGGCCATCGGCCAGGATCGAGAGGCGCTCCAAGCTGAACGGCGGGCGCGCGCCGTACCAGCACAATCGCTCGAGCCCTCCGCGATCCCCCGCGCGCCCGGTGATCGATCAGCCATGCTGCAATCCTACACGGGTCGTTCGAGTGTCCTCGCCGCTGAGTTCGGTCGCGCTGACGCGACGGTCTGCGGCCTCTGCCAGCGTGGTGTAGACAATATTGCACAGCCGAGTGAACTCGTTGGATCTGTTGGTTTTTGTAGGCGGAACAGTAAATCGTACGTTATGTCAACTGCCGGTCGGCGCCGTGGGCGGTCCGAACCAGGTGGTCAGGGCGTCACCGAGGCCCTGGTCCGTGCCTTCTCCGACCCACGCGACGTAGCCGTCAGGGCGAATCAAGACCGCGGTGGGAGCAGCGACCGCGCCGAGCACCGGGAGCTCCCACGCGCCGGCGTATCGCGCGTCGACTCGCCGGACCCGAGCCGCCCACGGCGTGATGTCGAAGGCGCCGGGCTCGCCGAGGTTGAGGAACACCGGTCGGGCATCGTGCAGCAGGGCGAACACGCGCTGCGGGCCGTCCGTGATGACCACGTCGAGATCGGGCATGCGGCGCCCGAGCAACGGGTGTCCCTCGCCGAGATCGTAGTTGATGTCCACGCCAGACATCATCGCGACGTATTGCTGGCGAGGCGCGTCCCTCTGCATCAGCTCGGACATCATCCCGCGCAAGGCCTCGATACGATCGTCGCTGCGATCGAGCGCGGTGAGCGCCATGGTGTTACGCAGCACGCGGGCGCCGACTGGGTGCCGCTCGGCATGGTACGTGTCCAGGAGGCTCTCCGGCGACGTCCCGTGGACCACCTGGGCGAGCTTCCATCCCAGATTCACCGCGTCCTGCACGCCGATGTTGAGCCCCTGTCCGCCCATCGGGGAATGCACGTGCGCCGCGTCGCCCGCCAAGAGCACGCGGTTGTTTCGGTAGGACGCCGCCTGCCGAGCCATATCGGTAAACCGGGAGATATAGGTGGCGCTGCGAAGACCATAATCCGTCCCGTAGACGGCGATGAGCGCCTCGCGGACGTCGCGTAGGGTCGGCTTGTCGCCCTGGGCGAGGGGCGGTTCACTCAACACCATGCGCACGCTCTTGCCGTCCTCGAGCTTGCCTATCGCATTGATGCCCTTTTCACCACGGCGGATGCCCCACTCGGGCTCTTCGGCCATCTCGACCTCGGCGATCAAGTAGCTGGTCGACGGATCCCACCCTGGGAAGTCGATGCCTGCTTTCTTGCGGATCAGGCTGCGACCGCCGTCGCACCCGACGAGATACTTCGCGCGCAACGATCGGCCGTCGGACAGCTCGACATCGACGCCGGCGTCGTCCTGCGCGAAGCCCGTGACCTCACTTCGGCGATAGATCGGCACCCCCAGCTCAGAGACCCAGTCGGCCAGGATGCGCTCGGTGCGGTACTGCCAGAGCCCGAGATAGTAGTTGTGGCGAGCCGGGATGTCGCTGATGTCGAGCGTGCCCCGCGCGAAGGGCGCGCTCCGAAACACCTGCCCTTGCGAAATGAAGCGATCGGCGATTCCTCGCTGATCGAGCACCTCGATCGTGCGTATGTACAGCCCGCCTGCGCGCAAGCCCTCGAGGTCTTGGCTCTCACGCCGCTCGACGATGGCGACGTCGACCCTCGCCAACGCCAGCTCGCCCGCCAACATCAGCCCTGTCGGACCTCCTCCGGCGATCACAACTGCGTGCTTTGTCATGGCGACACCGCGTCCGGATTCGTCGTGCATTTCGATCCTCCTGTGCATGCCATCTCTGGCTTGCGGCCGGCGACCGTACGGCACGACCCGGGGCTTGCCGCAAGCCCCCGTCTCTGGCATACGTTGGTAGTGGAGAGAGGCGGGGGTTGCGCTCCCCGGAGCGTTTTGCGTGTGCCCTCTCACAGAACGACGGCGCGCAAATTTCAGCGAGACCCGCCTGCTCCCGCCGGCGTTGTGGGTCAGCGGATCCGCGGCGAAGAGCTGTCGGTCCTCCGGCGGCGCACAGCTGGCGCCGGTGTCCCCTGCGCGGGAGCACGGCCATCAGGACAGCCGCGTTCCCGGCGAAGTAGAGACAGGCCGTCCCGGCGGCGGGCTACCGTGCTCCACCTTGGATGACGAGGAGCGCCACGTCGGCTGACGACGGGTTCCGCCCGGGATGACGACGGGTTCCTCCCCGGCCGACGACACCCGCCGCCGCGATGCCGACGGCGTTGCGCGCCGCGCCGTCGTGATCGGCGCGCGCGTTCGCCCACGCTCGCCGGCCCTATCGCCGCGAGAAGCCCCTCGACATCCCGCTGCGTGCGCGCCTAGCGTGCGCCAAGCCCGGCAAACGACACCATGACCGCTCCTCAGAATCCGCTCCTCAACGACCGCGACGTCGAGTTCCTCCTCTACGAGGTGCTCGACGCGCCCCGCCTCTGCGAGCTCCCCTATTTCGCCGATCACACGCGGGAGACCTTCGACCTCTACCTCCAGAGCTGTCGCCGGTTCGCGCGGGAGGTGCTGTTCCCGACCTACCGGCCGGTGGACGCGTCGCCCCCGCGCTTCGAGGGGGGCGCCGTCGCGGCGCACCCCGCCCTCAAGCAGGTCTTCCGGCCCATGATCGAGCTCGGCGTGCTCACCGCGGCGCGGCCGGCCGACGTTGGGGGCCAGCAGCTGCCGCTCGTGGTCGCGATGCTCGCCGGCGCGTACCTGATGGCGGCCAACCTGAGCGCGTGCGGCTACCTCGGGCTGACGACCGCGGCGGCGCACCTGATCCAGACGTTCGGCGACGAGACCCTGAAGTCCACCTTCATGACCCGGCTGTACGCCGGCGAGTGGACCGGGACCATGGCGCTCACCGAGCCGCAGGCCGGCTCGAGCCTGGCCGACGTGCAGGCGCGCGCCGAGCGGACCCAGGCGGGGCACTACCTCGTCCGCGGGTCCAAGATCTTCATCTCGGGCGGCGATCACGACCTCGCCGAGAACATCGTCCACCTCGTGCTGGCGCGCATCGACGGCGCGCCGCCGGGCATCAAGGGGGTGAGCCTGTTCGCCGTGCCCAAGCGGCGGCCCGAGGGCGGGCGGCTCGTCCCGAACGACGTGGAGGTCGCCGGCGTGATCCACAAGATCGGCTGGCGCGGGCTCCCGAGCCTCGCGATGAGCTTCGGCGAGCGCGGGGACTGCCACGGCTACCTCGTGGGCAACCCGCACCAGGGCATCTCCTACATGTTCCAGATGATGAACGAGGCCCGGATCATGGTGGGCGTCAACGCCGCCGCGACCGCCTCGGCGGCCTACCACGAGGCGCTCGGCTACGCGCTCGCCCGGCCCCAGGGCCGGCCGCTCGCCTCGAAGGATCCGAGGACGCCGCAGGTGCCGATCGTCGAGCACGCCGACGTGCGCCGGATGCTGCTCCGGCAGAAGGCCATCGTGGAGGGCAGCCTCGCGCTGGTCTCCACGACGGCGCGGTACGCCGATCTCGCCGCGCACGCCGAGGATCCGGCGGAGCGCGAGCGCGCGCAGCGGCTCCTCGACCTGCTCACCCCCATCACCAAGACCTTCCCCGCCGAGAAGGGCTTCGAGTCGAACGCCCTCGCGCTCCAGGTCCACGGCGGCTACGGCTACTCGAGCGAGTACCTCCCGGAGGCGTGGCTCCGGGACCAGAAGCTCAACTCGATCCACGAGGGGACGACGGGCATCCAGGGCCTCGATCTCCTCGGCCGCAAGGTCGTGGCCGGGGGCGGCGCGGCGCTCATGGCGCTCGGCGGCGAGGTCGAGCAGGCGATCGGCCGGGCGCGGCGGGCCGGCGTCGAGCCCGCGTGGTGCGAGCGGCTCGGCGCGTCGATGGCGCTGCTCGGGGAGCTGACGATGCACCTCGCCGAGTCGGGGCTGCGCGGCGACGTCGAGCGGATGCTGCGGCACAGCGCGGACTACCTCGAGCTCGCCTCGATCCTGGTGGTCGCGTGGCAGTGGCTCGCGATGGCCGCGGCGGCCCGCGAGGGGCTGGCCCGGGGCGCGTCGCCCGCCGGCTTCTACGAGGGCAAGCTGTGCGCGGCGCAGTACTGGTTCTCGACGGAGCTGCCGCGGGCCCCGGCGCTCGCGGCGCTCTGCCGGTCGGGCGAGGACTCGTACGCGAGGATGCGGCCCGAGTGGTTCTGAGGGGCGGCGCGCAGCTCGCGCGGGGCGTCGGCCAGGTCGGCACCCGCACCCGCACCCGCACCCGTACCCGCCCCGGCACCCGCACCTGCGCACCGCCGCGCCCGCGCACCGCTGAGCCCGTGGAGCTGCTCCCGGCATGTCCGCGGAGCAACATCTTGGAGAGCCTACCTTGTCCCTGTTCGGCGCTTACGCTACTTGATGGATGCCACCTTCAGGGGTGGCCGGACATCGGCAAGGTAAGCGGGCTCACTCGACGCGGCGCTCCTTGCTTGACACGAGACCCAGGACTCCTTCACCAGGAGAGCGAGATGTACGTCCCGACGACGGCGATCCGGCCTCAGCTCGATATTCGCGCGCAGGCGCCCGTGCCCACGAAGCACGGTGTCTTTCAGATGCTCGTGTTCCACTGGGGGGGAGCGACGAACCCCGAGCAGGGGCTATCGCCCGACCACGTCGCGCTGATCATGGGCGACGTGCGCGGCAAGTCGGACGTCACGCTGCGCGTGCACTCCGAGTGCCTCACGAGCGAGGTGTTCGGCTCGCTGAAGTGCGACTGCCGCGAGCAGCTCGAGGCGGCCCAGGCGGAGATCGGCCGCCGCGGGCTCGGCGTCGTGCTCTACCTGCGGCAGGAGGGGCGCGGCATCGGGCTCGCCAACAAGATCCGCGCCTACCAGCTGCAGGCGTTCGGCCACGACACGGTCGACGCGAACCGCATCCTCGGGCTGCCCGACGACGCCCGCGGCTACGAGCCCGCGGCCGCGATGATCGATCACCTCGGGATCGAGTCGATCCGGCTCCTCACGAACAACCCCGACAAGGTGGAGGGGCTCCGCGCCCTCGGCGTGCGCATCTCGTCGCGCTCCCCGGCCATCGTCCCGGCGAACCCGTTCTCCGCGCCCTACCTCGAGGCGAAGCGCGTCCGGATGGGCCACGCCATCCCGGCGCTGCGCGACGGCGCGGCCGCCGAGAGCGCCGCGGCCGGCGACGCCGAGTAGCCCGGGGTGGGCGCGATCCGTCGTGACGTGCGCTGAGCCCCCGCCGGCGAGGTCGTGCGCCTGCGCGCCGGGCGCGTAGCCCGCCGGCGCCAGACCTTGCCGCATCCGTCGCGGATCTTGCCCATCCTCGCCTGCGCACCCACGACGCGCCCCGCCGCTCCGAGAGGGCGTTGGGACCGTCACGTTCGAGGCGCCTCGCCGCCTCGGGAGGCGAGAGGCCATCCGGAGGCGAGGTGACGGCTGCGAGGTGCCGCCAGCAGAGGCGCCGCCCTGGGAGACGCATGTTCGATGCGGCTCCGCGCGGCTCGTCCGGGGTCGCTCACGTCCTCCTCGGGGCGGTCGCTGGAGGAGTGAGCGGCGGCGGAGTGTCGGCTGCTCCCGCAGCGCGGCGGCGGAACAGCGCCACACGTGCCAAGAGCAGCGTGGTCACAGGGACCGTGATGGAGAGCATGATGATGATGAGCCACGGGTGCAGCACGGGCCGGGACTCGATCATCGAGAAGTAGAGGATGCTCGCCAGCGTCACGCACCAGCTGCCGAAGGTGTACGCTAGCGCAGGGGGATGCATGCGCAGGAAGAAGTCCGGCAGGCGTAGGAACCCGAACGCGGAGATGACCACGAACAGGCCGCTCAACACGAGCAACGCAGCGACCGCCGCCTCGACCCAGAGGGGGAGCTGGTTCATTCAATCACCTCCCCACGCAGGATGAACTTCGCCATCGCGGATGAGCTCACGAAGCTGAAGAGCGCGATCAACAACGCGGCTTCGAAGTACGTGTCGCTCCGGTGACGAATACCCAGCACCAGCATGACCAGCATTGCGTGGAAGTAGAGCAAGTCGAGCGCGAACACGCGGTCCTGCGCCCGCGGCCCCCGGATCAACCTGACGACCACCAGAACCGATGCGACGGCGTAGCAGCCGAGCGCGAAGGCAATTGCGCCAGACAGAAGTGCGCTCATTCGAAGATCTCCCTGAGAGGCTCCTCGTAGCGAGCCTTGAAATGGGCGACGAAGGCGCCTTCATCACCGACATTCCACACGTGCAGCAAGAGTGCGCTGCGATCGAGCGCGAGCTCCGACCACACGGTGCCCGGAACCACGGTCGTCACCATGGATAACGCGGCCAGCCCGACGGGATCACGCAGATCGAGGGGCACGATCACGAACTTCGACCGCGGTCGCCGCGATCGCCACGCGACCACGTCCCGGGCGACCTCGAAATTCGAGAGCAAAACGTCGTAGCCGACGCTCAGGATGAAGCGCACGACGACCAGCGGTCGCCGCGCCCGGACATTCGTCAGTCGCAGGGCCGAGGTAAGGAGCGGCACCGCCAGCGCGAGCCCCAGCCCCAGGACGATCTGGCCCACGCTCGTCGAGCGCGCGAGCGCCAGCCACAACGCGAACAGAGCGGCGGACAAGAGCGGCGCGAACACGGGCTTCTCGATGAAGGTCACGGTGCCCCCTCCTCTTCGATCACGGGACGCGTCGGGCCCGGACGAGGCCTCATCGACAAGACGGCCTCGATGTACGCCTCCGGCGAGTGCAGTCCCGCGGCTGTCGCGCTCGTGGTGCGCATGACCGGCTCAGCGCACAGCGTGAGCAAGATGCAGCAGAGGATGAGGCCGAGGACGGAGGCAGCCTCGACGACCTTCAAGCGGGGCGGAAGCCGGCCACCCGACGACCAAAAGTGTCGAATGCCCGCTCTCGCGAGGGAGATGGTGGCCGCGAGCCCCGAGAGGAGCAGCAGCCCAAAGAGGATCCACGCGGCGGGCGGGACGGGGGCGCTGGTGCTCGCGTGGCCGCCCCCTCGGGGCGACAGGAGGGCGGTCAGCAACGAGGTCTTCGCGACGAAGCCCGAGAGCGGCGGCAGCCCTGCGACGAGCAGCGCACAGACCATGAACGCCAGGCCGAGCAACGCGATGGACACCGGAAACGCTCGGGCGACGAGCGGCGCCTCCTCGTCATCGAGGTTGGTGTCCTCGCCCGGCTCCACGTCGAGGTCCGGCACCCGCCGCTGTCCATCGGAGCCGATGCGCTCCACCAACTCGACGAGGAGGAAGAGCGCGCTCACCGCCAACGTGGCGCTCAGCATGTAGAACAGCGCCGCCGACGTCACCGCGGGGGTCCCCGTCCCGAGCGACGCGAGGAGCGTCCCCGACGACACGATCACCGAGAAGCCCGCGACGCGCCCGAGGGACATGGAGGCCATGAGGCCGATCGCGCCGAAGGCGATGGTCGCGAGCCCTGCGTAGAGCAGGACTGTCCCCCCGAACTGCGCCGAAGCGCCCGCGGAGAAGAGCAGCGTCCACAAGCGCACGAGCGCGTAGATGCCCACCTTGGTCATCAGCGCGAAGAGCGCGGCGACAGGCGCGCTCGTGGCCGAGTAGGCCGGCACCAGCCAGGCGTTGAGGGGCCAGATCGCCGCCTTGATGAGGAACGCCACGGCGAGGACCGCCGCGCCTGCGTGCAAGAGCCCGCGATCGCGCGCCGGGACGAGCGCGAGCTTCTCGGCGATGTCGGCCATGGAGAGCGTGCCCATGACGCCGTAGAGCACTGCGAGGCCAACGAGGAAGAGCGACGACGCGAGCAGGTTCACCGCGATGTAGTGGAGCCCCGAGCGCACCCGCGGCCACCCGGATCCATGGAGATGCAGGCCATACGACGCCGCGAGCATCACCTCGAAGAACACGAAGAGGTTGAAGAGGTCTCCCGTGAGGAAGGCGCCGTTGAGCCCCATCAATTGAATCTGGAAGAGCGCATGGAAGTACGCGCCCGCGCGACCCCACGCGGCTTCCGCGTACAGGGCAGCGCAGAGGCTCACCACACCAACCAGAACCAGCATGAGCGCAGAGAGCCGGTCCGCGACGAGCACGATCCCGAAAGGCGCCTCCCAGTTCGACATGAGATACACACCAACGGCGCCGGACGAACCGCCAGCGTCGGCGCCGCGCATGATCTCCAGCGCCACGAGGAGGCCTGCGAAGGCCGCGCCGATATTGACGATCGACTTGGCGCGCTTGCGCTTTCCACCAAGCAGGAGCAACAGGGCCGCCGTCATCAGCGGCAGCACGACGGGCGCGACGATGATGTGCGGGAAGCGCTCGGTCATGGCTCCTCCCTCGTTCCATCCACGTGGTCGGTGCCGCTGAAGCCGCGCGAGGCGAGGAGCACGACGAGGAAGAGCGCCGTGGTCGCGAAGCCGATCACGATGGCCGTGAGCACGAGGGACTGCGGCATCGGATCCGTGTAGTGCTGGAGATCGGCAGGCACGCCGGATCGCACGAGCGGTGGCTTGTCGATGAAGATGCTCCCCATGCTGAAGATGAAGAGGTTCACCGCGTAAGAGAGCAACGTGAGCCCCATGATCACCTGGAAGGTCCGGGGACGCAGCACGAGCCAGGTCCCGGACCCGCCGAGCACGCCGATAACGAGCGCGAGTAGGGCTTCCATCTAGCTCGTGCCCTCGCTCGTCGACGACGCCGGACTCTGCGTTGGTCGCCGGTGTGCACGCAGCGACTGGTGAGCGAGCGCCGTGAGGGTGAGGAGCGTCGCTCCCACGACGACCGCGAACACGCCGAGGTCGAAGAAGGTGGCGCTCGGCAGGTGTGCTTCGCCGATCAGCGGCAGCCTGACATGCGCGGTGTGCGTCGTGAGAAAGGGATAGCCGACGGCGAGCGCGCCAAGGCCCGTGGTCGCCCCGAGCAGCAGTCCAGCGGCGATCCAGCGCACCGGACGGAGGCGCGCGCGCGCCTCCAGCCAGAGCGCCCCCGAGACCATGTACTGCATGAGCATCGCGATCGCGACGACGAGGCCGGCCACGAAGCCGCCGCCCGGCTCGTTGTGCCCACGAAGAAGGAAGTGCGCTGCGACGAGGACGGAGACCGGCAGGAGCAGGCGCGCGATGACCGCCGGCACCATCATGTACCCGCGCGCGGCGGCCTCGGCCGTGCGCGGCTTCACGAGGTCGGTGACGACGTCGGCCGGCAAAGCTCTCTGCTGCTGGGGCTGCTCGATGCTCTCCGGGGGCGGTCGAAAGCGGCGCAGGAGGGCGTAGACCGTGAGCGCGACCGCACCGAGGACCGTGATCTCGCCGAGCGTGTCGAAGGCGCGAAAGTCGACAAGCATGACGTTGACGACGTTGGCGCCTCCTCCTTCCGGCAGCGCGCGGCTGAGGAAGAACGGTGAGATGCTGTGCGGCGCCGGCCGGGTCAGCATGGCATAGGAGAGCGCGGCGAGGCCGCTGCCGGCGCCGATCGCGAGCAGCAGATCGCGCGCGCGCCGCACCCTGTCGCGGGCCGTGACTGGACTGGAAATTCCCTCGATGCGCATCGGCAACCAGCGCAGCCCGAGCAGAAACAGGATGGTGGTGATGATCTCCACGACGATCTGCGTGAGGGCGAGATCGGGCGCCGAGAACCACATGAACGTCAGGCAGGTGACGAGGCCCGCGCCGCCCATCAATGTGATCGCGATCAGCCTGTGGAACTTCGCCATCACCGCAGCGCCGACCGCGCAGACCGCCCCGATGACCCACAAGAGCACGAACGCAGGCGACGCGGGGAGCCTGTCCCGGTCGCCCCACTCCAACGGGACGCCACGCCCCGCGAGGAGCGCGAGGAGGAGCGCTACCGCGACGATCGCGAACATCTGCGTCTGAAGGCGTCGAGTCCCGACGAGCCGAAGCACCCTTCGCGAGAGGCGCGTGAGCCCGAGCAGCGCGCCCTCGAACAGCCGCCTTCCGTTGAGCCGTCCGACGAGGGGCGTATCCTGCAGTCGCCCCTGCTCCTGATGCTTGCGCAACCAGAGGTACCCAACGACGCCGCCTGAGATGGCGACGAGGCTCATGACGAAAGGCGGGTTGAAGCCGTGCCAGATGGCGAGGCTGTAGTCGGGGAGCGTCCCACCGACCACGGGGCGGGCTGCCGCTGCGAGCGATGGCCCGATGGAGATCGTCGGCGCGACGCCGACGATGAGGCAGCTGAGCACCAGGAGCTCGATCGGTGTCCGCATCCACCGCGGGGCTTCCTCCGGCTGCCGAGGAAGATCGGTCGACGGCGGGCCGAAGAAGATGTCGTAGCCGAAGCGCAGCGAGTACACGACCGCGAAGATCGCCGCGATCGTCGCCAGCGCTGGGAGCCCCACCTCCACCGAGGGGTGCGCGGACAAGAACATCGTCTCGGCGAAGAACATCTCCTTCGACAGGAAGCCGTTGAGCAGCGGCACGCCGGCCATCGCTGCGCTCGCCACGAGCGCCAGCGTGCCGGTGCGAGGCATGGAACGAATCAGGCCGTTCAAGCGACGGATGTCGCGCGTCCCGGTCTCGTGGTCGACGACGCCCGCAGCCATGAACAGCGAGGCCTTGAACGTCGCGTGGTTCATGATGTGGAACACGCCGGCGACGGCGGCGAGCGGGCTGTTGAGCCCGAAGAGGAGCGTGATGAGGCCGAGGTGGCTGACGGTCGAGTAAGCGAGCACGCGCTTCAGATCGTTCTGGAACATGGCGATGTACGCGCCGAGCAGGAGCGTCGTCACGCCCGCGCCGCTGACGATCCAGAACCACAGCTCGGTCCCCGATAGCACCGGCCAGAGCCGCGCGAGCAGGAATACGCCCGCCTTCACCATGGTCGCCGAGTGCAGGTAGGCAGACACCGGCGTCGGCGCGGCCATCGCCCGCGGCAACCAGAAGTGAAACGGGAATTGAGCGCTCTTGGTGAGCGCACCAAGCAAGATGAGGACGAGCGCGACTGGGTAAAGCGGGTGTGCCCGCACGCGGTCGCCCGAGGCGAGGGCCACATCGAGCTCATAGCTGCCGACGATGTGGCCGAGGATGATCACGCCTCCGAGGAGCGCGAGCCCGCCCGCGCCGGTCACGGTGAGCGCCATGCGCGCGCCCCGCTGCGCGTCCACCCGGTGATGCCAGTAGCCGATGAGCAGGAACGAAACGAGGCTCGTGAGCTCCCAGAAGACGACGAGCTGAACGAGGTTGCCCGAGACGACGACGCCCAGCATTGCGCCCATGAACGCGAGGAAGAGCGCGTATAGGCGCGCCACCGGATCCTCGGGGGACATGTAATAGCGCGCGTACAGACAGACGAGGGCGCCGATGACGGTGATGAGCACGGCGAACATCCACGCGAACCCGTCGATCCGAAGGACCAGATCGAGGCCGAGCGAAGGCACCCACGAGATCGTCTCGCGGATCACTCCCCCGTCACGCACCCGCGGGAACAGGCTGATGACCCAGGCCGCCGCGCCGGCCGACACGAGCCCTGCACAAGCCGCAAGCTCGGACCGCGCCCGCGTCGGCAGGAGCGCGGTGAGCACGCTTCCGAGAAATGGCAAGAGGAGCAGGGCGACCACAGGCATGGCGCGCGAGTGTACTTGCTGACCCCGCCGGTTTCAGCCAAAAGGGTGGGAAGGGGGGGCAGCCAGGCACAAGAAAGCTCGTAGTCGCGAAGCCGCCGCCGCGATGCGCGCGAACGGGGAAACGCACAGTACGACCCGTCCGTGAACGCCGATGCACTCGAGAGGGAAGCGCTGCGAAGAGGGGTCGTGACGAGAGGAGCCCCGATCGCCGACAAAAGCCATCAAGCGGAAGAGACTGTGAGCTCGAACAGGATATCCCGCGGTTCTCAAGTTACGGTGCGACCTCGTCGGCCCAGGGCCGGAGGCCGCGCCGCCGCGCCCGCTACTTCTTCGCCGCGTCCTTCAGCCGCGCCTTCAGCTTCCCGGCGTAGCCCTCCTTGTTCTCCTGCTTCACCCGGCCGATCGCCAGCGCGTCCTCGGGCACGTCGCGGGTCACGGTGGTGCCCGTCGCCACGTAGGCGCCCGCGCCGATCTTCACCGGCGCGACGATCTGCGAGTCGCTGCCGATGAACGCGCCGGGGCCGATCTCGGTCCGGTGCTTCCGGAAGCCGTCGTAGTTGCAGAAGATCGTCCCGGCGCCGACGTTCGCGCCCTCGCCGATGTCGCCGTCGCCGAGGTAGGCGAGGTGGTTCGCCTTCGCGCCCTTGCGGACCACCGTCTTCTTGGTCTCGACGAAGTTGCCGATGTGCGCGTCGGCCTCGATCTGGCTGTCCGGGCGGAGGTGCGAGAACGGCCCGATCTGCGCGCCGGCGCCGATCGACGACTGCGACGCGACCGTGTACGGCTTCACCGAGGCGCCCGCCTCGACGACGACGTCCGTGAGCACCGAGCCCACGTCGACGCGCGCGCCCGCGCCGATCCGCGTCTTTCCCCGCAGCACCGCCGCGTGCTCGATCACCGCGTCCGGCTCGACGACCACGCCGGCGTCGACGCGGGCGCTCGTCCGGATCGTGACGCCGCTCCGGCGCAGCCCGTCGGCGATGCGGCCGTAGAGCACCTCCTCGGCGGCGGCGAGCTGCGCGCGGTCGTTGATGCCCACGAGCGAGCCGACGTCCCTCGCCACGACCACCGCGGCGCCGCCGGCCTTCGCCGCCTGCGCGACGATGTCGGTCAGGTAGAGCTCGCCCTGCGCGTTGTCGGTCGTGAGCCCCGCGAGCGCGCGCTCGAGGAAGGGGCCGCGGGCGAGGTACACGCCGGGGTTGACCTCGGTGATCGCGCGCTCCTCCGGGCTCGCGTCCTTGTGCTCGCGGATGCCGACCACGCGCCCCGCGCCGTCGCGCAGGATCCGGCCGTAGCCCGTCGGATCGGCGACCTGCGCGGTGAGCATCGCCATCGGCGCGTCGCCCGCGCCGTCGAGCGCCCCGCGGAGCTGCGCGAGCTGCTCCGGATCGAGCAGCGGCGTGTCGCCGCACAGGATCAGGACCGCCTCGGCGGTCGCCTGGAGGTGCGGCATGGCGCATCGCACCGCGTCGCCGGTGCCGCGCTGCTGGGGCTGGAGCGCGGTGCGGACGTTCTTTCCCTGGGCGCCGAACGCCCTGTCCAGATACGCGGAGACCTCGTCGCGGCCGTGGCCGACGACGACCACGACGTCCGAGGCGCCGGCGGCGAGGGCCGCGTCGACGACGTAGTGGATCATCGGCCGGCCGCAGAGCTCGTGGAGCACCTTCGGTCGGGCGCTCTTCATCCGAGTCCCTTGTCCGGCAGCGAGAACGACAGCGGTGAGCGGGGTGGGTTGGGCGGTCGCCATCGCCACGCAGCCTATCACCCTCCGCCCCGCCGCCGTCCCCATCGCCGCGCGGCGAGCCTGGAAAACGCGCACTATGTCCTCACCGCCCTCACCCGCGCGGGCAGGAAGCCCTACGCCCCTTCAGCGGAATCGTCTACCCTCGCGGCGTCTCGGGGAGGTTTCCTCATGCGCACGCGTACGCTGCGTTCCTCGGCCGCTGGTGTGCTTCGGCTGGCTTCGCTCGTCGCGTCCGGCGCGGTGGCCGCTTCCTGTCACGAGCCGCTCGACACGGCGCGGAGGGCGCCCCCCAAGGCGACGCTGGGCGACGACGTCTTCGGCGTGCTCTGCGACCGCGTTGGGGCGTCGAGCCTCTACGAGGACCACACGGGCGCCTCGTACCAGCGCGTCTGCCATTACGACAGCGCGGGCGTTTACCTGGACGAGGTCGACGTCTCGCTGCTGCCGCCCGTCTCCGGCGAGCGGGCGGAGCGGGCGCGCAGGCTCGGCGTGGCCAAGGTCGAGGCCATGGCCCGGTGGCGCAAGGACCTCGTGCGCGCCGTCAACGCCGCGGTCCCGGACGTCGAGATCGACAACGTCGCGGCCGGCGAGGGGGGCGGCAAGATCCGGCTGCACGACGCCTTCCTGAGCCTGTCGCAGACGATCGCGCCGCTCTACGAGGCGAACCCGTTCGATCCGAGCCCGGAGGCCAGGGCCGTCCTGCCGGCGTCGACGCAGGGGATGGGGCGGCTCCTCGACGCGCTCATCCACGGCAGCGAGGCGAGCGCGGCTCGGCTCGAGGGGGAGGAGAAGGCGCGGCGAGAGCGGGCGCCGATCGACTGCGACCGGGGAGCGGAGGGGGAGGGGGGCGCGATCCCCTGTGCGCTCTCCAGGATCTGGGGGCGCCAGGGGTATCGCGCGGCGGACGTGGGGCTCGGCGCGATGCGCGCGGCGCTCGCGTACCCGGGCCTGCGCCCGATGACCGTGGCGGCGCTCGACGCGATCGGCCCCGGCGGCCCGGGGGCGCCCGCGCTCCAGGCGCTCTTCGCGGCCGGCAAGCGCGAGCTGGCCGCGCTCTCGCCGGAGGAGCGGGCGCCGCTCTCGGTCGACGCGCCCACCGCCCAGCCGAACCGCCCGCGCACGCTCCTGGAGCTCGCGCAGGCGGCGCTGCTCGCCGAGGACGACGCGTTCGCCTCGCCGCCGTCGAGCTTCGTCGCCCGCCGCGACCGCCGCGGGTGGGTCCTCCCCCAGGGCGGCGGGGTCCCCGCGCCGTTCGTCGACGCCGACGGGGACGGGCTCGCCGACGTCGACGCCTCCGGCAGGTTCGTCGACGAGCGCGGCGAGCCGCTCGCGATCGACCCGCCGTTCGCCATCCCCGGCGTCACCTCGCCGCCGCGGGACGACTTCGGGCGCCTCTCGCCGGAGCTCTACGCCTACGTCGACACCGAAAGGACGCTCCTCGGCGCTGCGCTGCGCGCGATCGTGCCGCTCGTCGACGGGACCCGGTACGCGGGCAAGGGCGACCCCGAGCCGTGGAAGACCGAGCACGAAGGGCTCATGTACGCCCTCGCCGGCTCGACCCTGCTCTTCGGTGACCGCGAGGAGGCCTGCTACGACTTCCGGACCGACACGGTCTTGCCGGCGGACCCGACGTGCGAGGAGCGCGATGGCCGCCTGTCGTACCGCCGCTTCCGCGGCGAGGATTCGCCGCTCGCCGACCTCGCGCACGCGGTCGGCCAGGTGGTCGCCGACAAGGACTCGGACGTCTTCCTCCTCACGCTGATCGATCTGCTCGAGAACCACGAGGCGGAGCTCGCCCGCATGATGGGCGCGGCGCTGCGCATCCGCGACCTCGCCCGCCAGCACGACCGGCTGGCCGCCGAGGGCAAGGAGGCGGCGGCGCGGATCGACGGCGAGGCGCCGCTCTGGGACGAGGTGGCGGCGGTGCTCGACCGGGCCGTCGAGCAGCCGGGGCTCGTGGAGCGCCTCGTCGAGGCGCTCGCGAGCGACGCGCTCCTCGCCCCGCACGGCAGGGCGAAGCACGCGGGCGACGCGATCGCGGCGATGCTCAGGTACCGCGATCAGTACGCGTACGACCCGGAGGACCTGAACGGCCAGGCGATCAACCTCACGGTCGGGGCGCCGTCGACGTCCGATCCGAAGACGCCGGTGGACCCGACGAAGCCGAAGGTCGGCGACAACCGCTCGGCCATGGAGCGGCTGATGCACCTCATGCACGACACCGCCGGGGTGAGGCAGTGCAACAAGAGGGACACGGAGCTGAGCGTGTTCGGCGTCTCGGTGTCCTGCCCCGGGTGCGACGCGCCGTGCGAGCTGTTCCAGATCGACAACCTGGCGGCCTTCTACCTCGACTCCCTCCTCCCCGAGGGGCACGCCAAGAAGGCAGAGCTCAAGATCAAGCCCTCGGTCCTCTCGGCCGTCATTCCCGATTCGGTGCTCGAGTTCTCCAGCGGCATCGACGGCTTGACGAGCCACCCCACGCCGGCCGCGCTCAGCCGGCTCATCTACTTCGGGGCCGATTCGGACGAGTTCCCGAACCTCGTCGATCTCGACCCGCTGCGCGAGCTGACCAACGAGACGACGAACGATTTCATCTCGGGGACGCTCGAGCCGGCCGGCACCATTCACTGCCCGAAGAACGAGCTGGGCGTGAACGAGTGCAGCTCCCCGGAGAACCTGATCCGGATCCGCCACCCGGGGACGACCTTCCTCATCGAGCGGCTCGGGCTCGGCGCTTACCTGAGCCCCATCGTGGCGGCGTTCGCCGAGGTCGCCCCGGACAGCACCGGGGAGGAGATCCTGATCGAGCTCTTCAGCACGGCGTACCGGCACTGGCCGGGCAAGGAGCACGGGCCGGAGTGCATCAAGGCCGGCTCGCCGGCCACCAACACCGCGTACTGCTCGGAGGCGGGGGCCAACACGTACGAGCCGCTCATGGCCGACGCGCTCCAGGCCGACGACGTCCTGGCGTCGTCGGTGGCGTTCGCCCGGACGCTGGCCGACCGGTCGGCCCCGGTGACGGTGCAGCGCGGCCCCGGGGCCGCGGCCAGTCCCCCGCAGACCTGGACGAAGGCGCAGGCGATCGAGAAGCTCGCGCGGATCTTCTTCAGCACCCGCTACGCGGCCAACGTGGGGATGGTCGACCGCTGGGGAAAGAAGCGCGCGACGTGGGCCGACGGCCGGACTCAGGATCAGCTCACCGGGTTCACCCTGCTCGCCGACGCGCTGAACGGCATCGACGCCCGCTTCGCGCAGAGCGCCGCGCCCGACGCCGCGGCGCGGAAGGGCCAGTGGAAGCGGGCCACGAGCGAGCTCGTCGACGCGCTCCTCGCCGTCGAGGGGTCAGGGCCGGAGACCCGGTTCAAGAACCGCGCGCTCCCGAGGATGGGCGCCGTCGCCCTGCGCGTCCTCCGCGAGCAGCTGAACGCGCGCTGCCCCGATCGCGAGAGGACGGGGCGGTGCGCCTGGGCCAAGGAGGAGCTCGGCGCGAAGGTGAGCGATCTCGTGAGCCACCCGCTGTTCGCCGCCGCGGTCGACGTGTCGGAGGCGATCCGCGCCCACGAGCCGGCGCGGCGGGAGCTCGAGCGGTTCCTCACCTACCTGCTCGACCCCGGCGCCGGCGACGCCCCGCCCCGCGCGCTGCTGGCGGCGCTGGCCGACGTCCTGCAGCTGCTCGGCGACGAGGATACCCTGGTCCCGGTCCTGAAGGCCGCGTCGACCGCGCTGACCCCGGAGGGCGATCGCGGCGGCCCGGGCGCGGCCGACGCGGGGCTCACGGCGCTCAAGGCGCTCAACGACGACCGGTACGACCGGTACCACGCGATGGATCACGTCCTCCCCGCGCTCGTGACGCCGATGAAGGACGACGGCCGCGCCCCGCTCGAGGTGTTCGTCGACGCGTTCGCGGACGTGCACCGCGTGGAGGCCGCGAGCGGCGAACCCTTGGCGGCGGAGGATTACCGGCAGGTCCTTGTCTCGCTCCGGGACTTCCTCACCGACGAGACCCGCGGGCTCGAGCAGATCTACGCCATCCTCCGGAAGCGGCCCGTCGAGTGAGCCGCGCGCACGAGACCCCGATCCGCGCCGCGCTCGCCGCGGCGTCCGCCGCCGGAGCGCTCGCGCTGCTCCCGGGGGACGCCGGCGCGGCCGGGCTGTACTTCACCGATCGCGGCGTCCGCCCGCTGTCCCGCGGCGGCGCGTACATCGCCGGCGGCGACGATCTCGGGGCGATCGCCTACAACCCCGCGGGCGTCTTCGAGGCCGGCACGCAGATCCTGATCGACGCCGGGCTCTTCGAGTGGCGCAGCGAGCACACGCGCCAGGCGATCGTGCGGCAGGTCGACCCGAACACCGGCGAGCCGACGGGCGCGAGCTTCGTGCAGACGATGGAGCCCGTGACCGGCAGCGCGCCGGTGCTGCCGATCCCCACGCTCGGCGCGTCGTTCCGGGTCGATCCGCGGTGGGTCGTCTGGGGCGGCGTGTGGACGCCGTACGCGGCCCTATCCAGCTATCCGGAGCAGGTGAAGGGCGCGCCGGCGCCGCAGCGGTACGCGCTGCTCACCCTCGAGGGCTCGGCGCTCGCGTTCGTCGGGGTCGGCGCGGCGTACGCGCCGTCGCCCAGGTGGCGCCTCGGCGCGGGGATCGGCGCGGTGGTCGGCACGTTCAACAGCCGCGTGATCGTCTCCGGGTGCGTCCCGGAGCGGATGTTCTGCGCGCCCGAGGATCCGGAGTGGGACATCCAGTCCGAGCTCACCGTCGGCCCGATCGTGGCGCCGACGGGCCAGCTCGGGGCGCTCTTCATCCCGACCCCGGCGTGGCGCATCGGCCTGGCCTTCCAGCTGCCCGCCTGGGTGCGCGCGCCCGCCACCTTCAGGGCGCGGCTCCCCGCGGCGCCCGTCTTCGAGCGCGCCGTCCAGGAGGGCGAGGACGCCGACGTCTCGTTCGATCTGCCCTGGATCCTCCGCGCCGGCGTGGAGGCGCGGCCCGTTACCGACCTGCGCGTGGAGCTCGGGGTCGGCGTCGAGGGGTGGGGCATGCACGACGAGGTCGTCGTCGAGCCCGACGGGGTGGTGCTCCGGAACGTCGCCGGCTTTCCCGAGGAGTTCCGCGTGCCTCCGGTCGTGCTCCCGCGGCGGTTCGAGGCGTCGCTCTCGGCGAGGCTCGGGGGCGAGTACGCGTTCGAGGCCGCCGGCAAGCGGTGGGCGCTGCGCGCCGGCGTGAGCCTCGAGCAGAGCGCGGTCCCGCCCGAGTACGTGTCGGTCCTCACGATCGACGCGACGAAGGTGACGACGGCGCTCGGCCTGGGCGTGCACCTCGGTCGATGGCGCCTCGACGCGACCTACGCGCACGTCTTCGCCGCGGACGTGCGGGTCGATCCGAGGGAGGCGCGGCTCCCGCAGATGAGCCCGGTGCAGGGCAATCCGCCGGAGAACCCGAACATGATCAACGGCGGCGTGTATAGCGTCCGCGCGAACGTGGTCGGGCTCGGGGTGGCGTACACGTTCGAGGACGCGGCGGGCGAGCCGAAGGCGCGATGAGGCGGCGAGCGCTGCGCGCTCAGCGGATCTCCACGCGTCGCGCGGGCCCGGCGTCGCCTTCAGGCCGCCGCGGGGACGGCGGCCTGAAGGCCAGATCTGCTTGCGCGAGCGCGGGCGGCGGCGCTAGACGGCCCGCAGCTCGCGCAGGCGCTCCGTGAGCCGGGGCTCGTCCAGCCAGCTCAGGTCCTTGTCCACGCTCGTCTCGATGTGGTTGCTGACCTGCTTGCTCACCGTGCTGCGCAGCAGGCCGAGGAAGTGCGGCGGCGCGATGAGCACCAGCGAGTCGTAGGCGTGCTCGTTGAGACCCTTCTCCAGCACCTCCGCGAGCTCCTGGGCGAACTTCTGCTTCTCGACCTCCTTGGGATCGGTGTCGGGCGCCGCGCCGGGCCGGCCGAGGTACGTGCCGCCCCCGCCGCCGCTGATGTTGCCGTTCCCGCCCGGGGTGCCGTTCGGCTTCCGCCCGTGCGCGTCGGCCATCAGATCCCGCACGCGCGCCCGGCTCTCGTCATGACTGTAGGACTCGAGCAGGGTAAAGCCCTTGCCCGCAGGCTCTTCACGATAGAGCTGGGCACGGCTTGCGTCGGAGACCAGGATCCACGTCTTCCGTGCTGCCTTGCTTGCCATAAGCCTCCACAGGGAATCAACGCTTCCCTTGGGTTACGTTAAAGACCGACCCCCTCCATCGCAAGCGGCCGGAGAGCCCAAACCGACGAGATTCGACCGGATTGCACGCGAGGGCACCGGATCGAGCAGGCTCATCCACCTTCCTGTGCGCGAATTCGAGGAGAACGGGAGAGGGCGAGAGCGGCTCAGGAGGTCGTTGAGCGCGAAATACGGTGTTCGGTGTACGAGCCGAGGTCGCAGCAGGCGGCTCGGGTTCTCGCGCGACAGCGGTGCTCGCCCTCACGCTGCGCGCCGGCCGCGGCCCCGACCCGCTCCGCCCGCCCGAAGTCCGTCCGGGGATGGTCGGACTTCGGCGGCTTCGCGGCGGCTTCGCGCGAGCGGCCTCAGCCTTGGTTGCTTGGGGCTCCGTCCTGCTCCGCACCCCGGCGTCCGCTTCGCCGCCGCAGCTCCGCGCACCAGCAATCTCCGGCGGGGCTGCTCGGTCTGGCGCCAGCACCGGAGGGGCGAGCAGGGGTTGACGGGGCGCGCGGGCAGGACAGATGCGGAGATCCGCGAGGGCGAGCCAGGTCGGCGCGGTTCGCTACGCCCTTGGATCTGCCGCGGCCCGGGCACCGCCGGCCGCTGGCAGCGCAGCGGGCCGATGACGCGTCGCGCTCGGTCATCGACCTGCGAGGTGCGAGTAACCCTGGGGCTGGGCAGAGGTCGCCCCAACATCACCGGGGTCAGCGTGCCTCGAGCCAGGGTGCTCAGCTCGTCTTGATCGTGAGCTCGTTGCCGCGCCCCGCCTCGAACGGGAGCGACTGGGAGAGATAGCCGTTCTGCGGGTTGCGCACGTAGTCGATGTAGCCCGAGGCCTGCTCGAACGCGTTCTCGCCGATGATGATCGCGCCAGGCCTCAGATGCGGCTCGAGCAGCCTGAGGACGTCGAGATAAAGGGTGAAGGCGCCGTCGAGCAACACCATGTCGATGTCGCCGGCGACACCAGACTTGAGGGTCTCTCGAGCATCGCCGACCCGGAGCTCGACGATCTCGGACAGCCCGGCGGCGGCGACGTTCGCCCGCGCCCGCTCGACTTTGCTGGGCACGAGGTCGGTCCCGATCACGCGGCCGCCGCCCATGTCGCGCAGCGCGGCGGCCAGATAGATCGTGGAGATCCCCATCGAGGACCCGAACTCCACGATGCGCTTGGCCTTGCAGGCGCGGGCGCACATATAGAGGAAACGTCCAAGCTCCGGGGAGACATTGAGGAAATTCTCCGCGAACCCGTGATACGTGCCTTTCAGATCGTCGGCTTCGTCCTTGACGACTTGGGTGATCATCTCTTCTCGGGTGGCCGCCTCGCTCACGGCGATGGCGGCGAGCGGCGCGTCGGCCGCCTCCGCTTCCTGATGAAGACGCTCGAGGACCTCTGCGACCTGGCCGTTGCTGATTGAATTCATATCGACGATTCCTTTCCCTCTGAATGCCGAGCGAGCCGCGCGGGCCGAAGGGGGAGCGCGAAGCTGCGGGACGGCGTCTGCCGGGACGCCCTTCGCGACCCTCATGCCCATGCCCGATGGGTACCGTTTGACAACCGAGTCGTCCAAGACAATATTGGGCTCGGTCTGAGACCTGCTGAGCATCGATGAAGGGCTGCGGCCCGCCCTGGGATCGAGGAGCAAGCCGATGGAACTCCGCCACCTGCGCTACTTCATCGCCATCGCCGAGGAGGAGAGCTTCAGGCGCGCGGCAGAGAAGCTGCACGTATCACAGTCGCCGTTGAGCCGTCAGATGCAGCAGCTCGAAGAGGAGATCGGCGCGGAGCTCTTCGAGCCATCGGGGCGCGGCGTGAAGCTCACGCCCGCCGGGCGGCTGCTCCTGGACAGAGCGAAGGCGATCCTCTCCGACGTGGACGCTGCGGCGAAAGAGGTGAGGGAGACGGCCGAAGGCCAGATCGGAACCGTCACGATCGGCTTCGAAAGCGGCTCTGGGTATGTAGGCCCGCTGTCGACGATCCTCACGCGGTTTCGGAAGCTGGCGCCTCGAGTGAATGTGGAGCTCGTGCCCATGAGCAGCGCCCAGCAGTGGGACGCCTTGCGCGCGGGGCAGATCTCGCTCGGCTACGGGAACTACGTTCCTGATGACTCGTCGCTCGAGAGCGTCGTGCTCTCCCGGCATCGCCTGGGGATCGTCGTGCCGAAGCAGCACCCTCTGGCGACCGCATCCACGATCAACGTCAAGGACTTGGCGACCGAGCCCATGCTGATGGATCCGCGGAAGAGCAACCCTCGCTTGTATGACGACATCATCGCCGCCGTTCGCGCGCGCGGCGTGACCCTGCACGTGGCTTCGGAGATCCTCGACGGAGAAGCCCTGTTGACGCTCGTGGCGAGCGGCTACGGATTGACCTTCGGCGCGGAACCCGCGGCTCGTTTCCTCGCGGTCGGCACCGCGGTCTGGAGGCCGGTCAGCGATCTCGGTTTGGAGATTCGCGACATCGCGATGTGGCGGCCCGACGCGCAGTCTCTCCTGCTGAGGCCGCTCATCGACTTGGTGCGTGAATCCGGCGCCGCTCCTCGCGATCGGGAGGTGGGGCTGCGCAGGCATGAGCGCGAGCGCCAGCGGCGGCCGCGACGCGGGTAGGTGCGGTGAGCAGCGCCAGCAAGATGGAGGGCCCCCGGGCGCCATGCTGAGCGCGTTCATCGACGGGTGGAGCCCGCGCCCGCCGCCAGGTCGTCGAGCGATCGCCGTCGCTTCGAGGCCTCACGACGGACGACGGTTGACAGCCGCCTCGCGCGTGGTGCATGCTGTGCGGCGATGACGTCCTCGAGCACGCGCAGCCTCTTCGCACGAACGGCGTTCGTGCAGGCTGCTGTGTGCGCAGACGTCGCGGCGCTCGCCATCGCCATTTCGATGCCCATTCGATGCGAGGTGCGAGCCCGTTCCTGAGTGATAGCAACCAGCGAACAGGCCCCGCACCTCGGCACGAGGGAGCGGGGCTTTTTCGTATCCAGTCTCCGCCTTCGTAGCCGTCGTCGGGGCCTCCGTCCGAGGCCCCATGAACAGCGATCGAATCCAACGTGGAACGGGCCGCGCGCCTGCACGCGCGATGCTCCGAGGAGCAGGGCTGCCGCGCGCGGCCGACATCGTCGCAGCGCCGGGGGTCCAGCCCGGCGTCCTGGCGGTGCGCGCGCGCGTCGAGGGCGCTCGCGCGACAGGCGCGCTCGCGCGGCGGCTCGCGAAGCTGCACGACGTGCGGCGCGCGGAGGTGCGGCCATGACCCCGCGGATGCCGTGCATCACGGACGTCGCCGCAGCAGCAGCCCGCCTCCGTCCGCTGCTCGCGCCGACGCCGCTCGTGCGCTCGGAGCGCTTCGACGGCTGGCTGAAGCTCGAGGCCCTTCAGGTCACGGGCTCGTACAAGGTCCGCGGCGCGCTCAACGCCATGCTCGTCGCGCTCGCTGGCGGCGATCGGCGGCCTGTCGTCGCCGCGTCCGCCGGCAATCATGCCCGCGGCATGGCATGGGCCGCGCGTCGCCTCGGGCTCGAGGCGCATGCCGTCGTGCCGGTCACCGCGCCGCGCACGAAGGTCCTCGGCGCCGAGATGCTCGGCGCGAGCGTGATCCGCTCCGGCGATTCGTACGAGGACGCGCTCGAGCACGCGCGGGCGCTCGCGGCGCGCCACGACTGGCGGTTCCTCCCAGCGTTCGACGACCCTGACGTGATCGCGGGCCAGGGGACCGTCGGCTGGGAGCTCGAGGCGTCGCCCGACGTCGTGCTCGTGCCGATCGGCGGCGGCGGCCTCGCCTCCGGCGTCGGCCTCGCGATGCGCGAGCGAGGCGTTCGCGTCGTCGGCGTGCAGGTCGAAGGCGTCGACGCCATGGCCCGCGCGCTCGACGGCCGCCCGGAGCTCGCGAACGTGCCCGCGACGATCGCGGACGGTGTGCGCGTGCGCGCGGCCGGCGAGCTGACGCGGCGGATCTGCGCCGAGGTGCTCGACGACGTCGTGACCGTGCCGGAGTCCGAGCTCCGCGACGTCGTCGTCGAGCTCGCCGCGTTCGACCGTGTCGTCGCGGAGGGCGCGGGCGCGCTCGCGTGCGCCGCGCTCGGTCGCGTGAAAGGGCGGAGGAAGATCGCGGTCGTGTCCGGCGGCAACATCGATCTCGCGACCCTGGCGGTGCTCGCCGGCGACGCCGCTCGCGCTCGACCCGCCGGCACGACTCTGCCGTCAGGCGCGGAGCGTGCGGCGCTGGGGAAGCCCGAGCTCGAAGCAGCCAAACAACCGCTGCAAAACTACCAAGAATAACCCAGATTGGCCCTCCTCCCGGACGCTGGCACTACGCAATCACGCCGGCGAGAGCGGGCGCGGCCTACCGCAGCGCGGCGAGCAGCTCGGCGAAGCCGCGCTCGGGATCGTCCGGGAAGAAGCGGAGCTCCAACGTCCCCTTCGGCAGCGCGCCAAAGGCGCGCCACCGTCCGCGGAGCTGCTCGAGCGCGGCGTGCGTCGAGGCCACCCGCCCTTCGGTGATCGCGACCGGCGGCGCGATGCCCGCCCCGGCAGCGCCCTCGAGCATGGAGGCGCGCCGCGCCTCGTTCGACACGAGAGGATCGTACCAGCCGGCGTTGGCGAGCGCCTCGGCGAAGAGCAGCTCCCGCTGGTCCTCGCCGAAGCCGCGGTACTTGTCGGCCCCGCCGGCGCGGTTCGCCTCGGCGTTGATGCGCGCCGGATCCATGCCCGCGTCGACCCGGCCCCAGAATCCGTGTCGCAGGCCGAACGCCGACTCCACCACGAGGTGGATGAGGTCGTGGGGCAGGTGATCCCCGTAGGTCGGAAACACCCAGGAGGTCTCCGTCCCGTCGCGGCGATGCACGTAGATGCGATCGCGCTGGCCGGGGACACGGACGAAGGCGGCCCGCAGGAAGGGCGCTCCGGTGCTCATGCCGCGAGCGTACCGCACGCGCGCGCGTCAGCGGAACCGGTCGGTCGCCTCGATGAGCTCGTGCAGGATGCCGGGCTCCATCGCCGAGTGCCCCGCGTCCGCCACGAGGCGCAGATCGGCCTCCGGGAACGCGCGGTGCAGCGCCCACGCGCTCTCCGGCGGACAGACGATATCGTAGCGGCCTTGCACGATGACCGTGGGGATATGGCGGATCCGGTGGACGTCGTCGAGCAGCTGCGCCTCCGACGTGAAGAACCCCTTGTTCATGAAATAGTGGCACTCGATCCGGGCGAACGCGAGGGCGAACTCCTCTCCTGACGTCTTCGTGACGAGCTCCTGGTTCGTGTACAGGCAGCTCGTCCGCCCCTCCCACACGCTCCACGCCCGCGCCGCCTGCTGCCGCAGCTGGGGATCGGGGCTCGTGAGCCGTCGGTGGTAGGCCGTGAGCAGATCGCCCCGCTCGGCCTCGGGGATGAACGCGAGGTACTCCTCCCACGCGTCGGGGAAGATGGCGCTCGCGCCGCGCTGATAGAACCAGTCGAGCTCCTGCTTCCGCAGCAGGAAGATGCCGCGCAGCACGAGCTCCGTCACCCGCTCCGGGTGCCTCTCGGCGTAGGCCAGCGACAGCGTGCTCCCCCACGAGCCGCCGAACACGAGCCAGCGCTCGATCCCGAGGTGCTCGCGGAGCGCCTCCATGTCCGCGACGAGGTGCCAGGTGGTGTTCTCCTCCAGGCTCGCGTACGGCGTGCTCCTGCCGCAGCCCCGCTGGTCGAAGAGCACGATCCGGTAGGCGGCCGGGTCGAAGAAGCGCCGCTGCTTCGGCTCGGTGCCGCCCCCAGGGCCGCCGTGCACGAAGATCACCGGCTTGCCGCGCGGATTGCCGGACTCCTCGAAATAGATCTCGTGAAGATCGGAGACGCGGAGCCTGCCGGCGCGGTACGGCTCGATCTCGGGATACAGCGTTCGCCTCTGGATGCCTGTCGTCATCATGCCGCTCCCGTCCGTTGCCCCGGCGTCCTGCCCGCGCCAGCGCGCGTCAGCCTACGCCAAGGCGCGCCGGGAGGGGAGAGGGCGTGGACGGGAAACGGCGGGAACAGCGAAGAACAGCGGGGGACGGCGGGCGCGCCGGCCCGGGGGCGGCGGCCGCTCAGCCGGCCGGCGCGGCCTCGCGCCGCTCGGGCTTCGACGCGCCGCCGTAGAGCGCCTCGAGCGCGGGCCCGTACTTCTGGAGCGCCACGCGCCGCTTCAGCTTCAGGGTCGGCGTGAGCATCCCGTTGTCGGCCGTGAAGTCCTCCGCCGCGAGGGCGATCTTCTTGATCTTCTCGAAGGACTTGAAATCCGCGGCGAACCGGTCGACCTCCTCCTGGACGTGCGCGACCACCCGCGGGTGCTTCAGCATCGTGTCGGGCGACTCGAACGTGAGCCCCTGGCCCCGCGCCCACTCGGTGAGCGCCGTCATCTCGGGCACGATCAGCGCCACGTTGAAGGGGCGGTTGTCCCCGTAGATCATCGCGCTGTTGATCAGCGGAGACAGCTTGAGCTTCTCCTCGAGCGGGGCGGGCGCGACGTACTTGCCGTTCTCGAGCTTGTACTGCTCCTTGATGCGGCCCGTGACATAGAGATAGCCGTCCTCGTCGAGGTAGCCCAGATCGCCTGTGCGAAAGCCGCCGTCCTCGGTGAAGACGGCCTTGTTCTCCTCGTCGCGCTTGTAGTAGCCCATCATGACGTTGGGGCCGTAAATGACGATCTCGCCCTGCTTCGGATCGTGCGTCTCCGACTTGTCGATGACGACCCGCACCCCCGGGATCGCCTTGCCCACGCTGCCGAGGCGGCGGGCCCCCGGGAAGTTCACGGTGGCGACGGGCGACGTCTCGGTGAGGCCGTAGCCCTCGTAGATGGTGATGCCGAGCGCGTCGACGAACTCGGCCACCTGGTACGAGAGCGCCGCCCCGCCGCTGATCGCGTACCTCAGCTTGCCGCCGAACTTGGCGCGGATCTTCGAGAAGATGACCCGGTCCGCCACGGCCAGCGTGAGCCGCTCGACGAGGTGGAGCGGCTCACCCTTGTTCTGCTTCGTCGCGGCGCGCAGCCCGGCGCGGAACAGGCGCTGGATGACCGCGGGCTTCTCGGTCATCTGCTTCTGCACCCCCTCGTAGATGCGGTTGAAGATCCGCGGGACGCTCATCAGCACGGAGGGGTGCACCTCGGCGAGGTTCGCGACGATCTTGTCGACCGACTCGCTCAGCGCCATCGACGCGCCGACCGTGATCATCACGTGGAGCTCGCCGGTGTGGCCGAACGAGTGGGCCCACGGGAGGAACGACAGGCTCCGGTCGCCGCTGCCGAACGGGATGAGATCCAGCACGGCGCAGACGTTGGAGGCGATGTTGCCGTGCGAGAGGATCACCCCCTTGGGATTGCCGGTCGTGCCCGAGGTGTAGATGAGGCACGCCGTGTCCTTCGACGTCGGCTGGATGGCGGGCGCCGGGCTCTCCTCGCCCGCGGCGAGCAGCTCCTTGTACGAGGTGGTCCGCGCGCCGGGGACGCCGTCCGCCGGCCCCGCGGGCTCGAACAGACAGACGACGTGCTTCAGCGAGGGCGCCTTCTCGGCGAGGTCCCTGCATTTGCCGTAGATCTGCGGCGTGGCGACGATCGCGGCGACGGCCTCGCAGTCGTTGATGATGAACGCCCACTCGCCCGGCAGCTGCGCCTCGTACATCGGCACGACCGCGACGCCCATGCTGAAGCAGGCATAGGCCGAGACCGCCCACTCCACACGGTTGTTGGAGATGAGGGCCACCCGATCGCCCGGCTGGACGCCGAGCGACGCCAGGCCGCCGCGAAACCTGGCGACGAGCTGCCCGAACTCCGCATAGGTGATCCAGTCCCAGCGGCCATCGGTCTTCGTGCCGAAGAGCGGCCGGGGCCCATGCTGCTTCAGCGAGCGATCGAGCAGTTCTACCAGGTTTTCCAGTTTCGCCATCGGGTCTCCTCCCAGGGCGATTTTTACCATGATGCTCCGGCCGGCTCTGCGTCCTTTTGCGGCGCGCGGCGCCGGCGTTCCCCGGGCCAGCGCCGGATCTGTCCCGCCCGTCCGCATCCGTCCGCGGATCCCGGCCGCGTCGCGCCGCGCGGGATGGGCCCGCGCGCGGGTTGGGTGGGGTGAGCGCGCCGCGCGGGTTGGGTGGGCGCGCCGCGGGAGGCGGGAGCGGGCGCCGGGCGCGCGAGGTGGCGGCCTCGGGTCCCTTCTGTTAGAGGGTGCATCGCTTCAATGCCCCGGTATTCGATCACGACGTTCGGCTGCCAGATGAACGTGCACGACTCCGAGCGGATGCACGACGTGCTCCGCCGCGCCGGCTACACCGAGGCCGGCGGTCCGGACGAGGCCGACGTGCTCGTGCTGAACACCTGCAGCGTGCGCGAGAAGGCCGAGCAGAAGCTGCGGAGCGAGGTGGGGCGGCTCGCGCGCTGGAAGCGCGAGGGCGAGGGTCGGGTGGTCGTCGTCGCCGGGTGCGTGGCGCAGCAGGAGGGGGAGCGCCTCCTCAAGCAGATGCGGACGATCGACGTCGTGGTCGGGCCGGACAACATCCCGGAGCTGCCGGGCCTGCTCGGCGACCTCGCGCTCGGCGGCCTGCCGGTCGCGCGCACGGTGTTCGACCTCGACGCGCCCCGGTTCCTCGTGGCGTCGCCGCCGCCCGCGTCGCGCGCCGCGCCGACGGCGTTCGTGACCATCATGAAGGGCTGCGACGAGCGGTGCTCGTTCTGCATCGTCCCGCACACCCGCGGGCCGGAGCGCTACCGGCCGAGCGACGAGATCGTCGCCGAGATCGCCGCGCTCGTGGCCGCGGGGACGCGCGAGGTCACCCTGCTCGGCCAGACCGTGAACAGCTACCGCGACCCGCTCGGCGCGCTGCCGCGGGCCCCCGGCGCGAGCGCGGACGACCCGGACGAGAGCGAGTTCGCGGCGCTGCTCCGGCGCGTCGCGGCCGACGTCCCGGGCCTCGCGCGGCTGCGCTACACGAGCCCGCACCCGCGGCACCTCACGCCCTCGCTCCTCCTCGCCCACGCCGAGCTCGCCGTGCTGCCGCGCCACGTGCACCTGCCGGTGCAGTCGGGCAGCGATCGGGTCCTCCGGCGGATGATCCGCCGCTACACGCGCGCCGAGTACGTCGCGCGGACGCGGGCGCTCGTGGAGGCGGTCCCGGGGCTGACGCTCTCGACCGACATCATCGTCGGCTTCCCGGGCGAGACGGAGGACGACTTCGCGGCGACGCTGTCGCTCGTGCGCGAGGTGGGGTTCAAGGGGCTGTTCGGGTTCAAGTACTCGCGCCGCCCGCACACGCCCGCGCTGAAGCTGCCGGACGACGTACCCGAGGCCGTGAAGGGCGAGCGGCTCTCCCGCCTGTTCGAGGAGAGCGAGGCGCTGCTCGCCGCCCACCTGTCCGGCCTCGTGGGGACGACGCAGGAGGTGCTCGTCGAGGGGCGCGACAAGGAGCGCGGGCACGGCGGCCAGGGCGGCGCGCTCTGGTCGGGCCGGACGGGGCGCCACGAGATCGCGCACATCGAGGGCGCGGCGGAGCTCGATCTGCTCGGCGAGGTCGTCGAGGTCTCGATCGCGCGGGCGAACAAGCACTCGCTGCAGGCCGAGCTCACGGAGGCGGCGCGCGCCGCGGCCCGCCCGCGGCAGCGGGGCGTCGCGGAGCCGCGGCCGGCCCGGCGCTCGCTGCCGGTGGTCGCCGCCGAGGGGGGCTGACGTGGCGCTCGTCCTCGACTTCGGCGGGGCGTCGCCGCGGCTCGGGCGCGACGTGTTCCTCGCGCCGAACGCGACGGTGATCGGCGACGTGGAGCTCGGCGACGAGGCGAGCGTGTGGTTCGGCGCGGTGCTGCGCGGGGACATCGGCGCGATCCGCGTCGGCCCGCGGACCAACGTGCAGGACCTCGCGTGCCTGCACCTGACGAGCGGCGTCTCGGAGACGATCGTCGGCGCCGACGTGACCATCGGCCACGGCGCGATCCTGCACGGCTGCCGCGTCGGGGACGGGTGCCTGATCGGGATGGGGAGCATCGTGCTCGACAACGTGGTGGTCGGCGAGGGCTCGGTGATCGCCGCGGGCGCGGTGGTGCCGCCCGGGAAGGTGATCCCGCCGCGGTCGCTGGTGCGCGGCAACCCGGCGCAGGTGATGGGGGAGGTGCGGCCGGATCAGGCCGAGCTCGGCAGGCTGGGCGCCGCGAGCTATGTGGAGAACGCGCGGCGCTTCCGGGCGGCGCTCGCCGCGGCGGCGCCCGCGGCCGGCGAGCCGGGGGCCGCCGCGGCGAGGCGCGATGGAGGGGCGATGGACGAGGTGAAGAGGCCATGAACATCACGGTGAACGGGGAAGCGCGCGAGGTGCCGTCGGCGGTCACGGTGCGGAGGCTCGTCGAGCTGCTCGGGCTGACCGAGGGGCCCGTGGCGGTGGAGCGCAACGGCCAGGTGGTGCCGCGGGCCGAGCACACGGCGGCCGAGCTCGCCGAGGGCGACGTGATCGAGATCGTGCACTTCGTCGGCGGCGGCTGAGCCCGCCTCGCGGCCGCGCGCCTCGCGGCCGCGCGCCTCGCGGCCGCGCACCTCGCGGTCTAGCGATCTTCCAGTTCGTCCGCGATCCGGGTAGCATGGCGAGCTGCCGTGGATACGAGGGCCCTCGCTCTGGTCTTGGCGCTCGGCAGCTCGGCGGGCGTGGGCGCCGCCCTGGCGGTGCGCGACGCGCTGCCGGCGTCCCCGGTGGTCCGCGGCCTCTCGATCGGCGAGCGCTTCGTGCCGGACGGCGCCGCGCCGGAGGCCTGGCTCGAGGCGAGGCGGGACGCGCTCCGCGGCCGCCTCGTCCGGCTCCGCCACGACGACGTCGACCTGACGGCGACGCTCGGCGAGGCGGGCGTCGAGGTCGACGTCGGCGAGACGCTCGCGGAGGCGCGGCGCGTCGGCCACGAGGGGCCGTGGTCGCGGCGGCTCCGGGAGGCGCGGCGGGCGCGGCGCGGCGAGATCGACGTGCCGCTCGTCTGGGCGGTCGACGAGGCGAGGGCGCGCGCCTTCCTCGAGCGGCTCGCCCCGCAGGTCTTCCGGATCCCGGTGGACGCGCGGCTCGACCTCGCCAACCGGCGCAAGATCCCGGAGCAGGCCGGCCGGGAGCTCGACGTCGACGCCTCCCTCGCCGCGCTGCGCGCCGGGGACCACGAGGACGAGGAGCTCATCGAGCTCGCCGTCCGGTACACCGCCCCCAAGATCACCGTCGATGACCTGGTGAGCGTCGACGTCAGCCGGGTCGTCGCGGCGTACGAGACGAAGTTCAAGCGGCACGGCAAGGAGGCCGGGCGCGCCGTCAACATCAAGACCGCGGCGTCCAAGATCGACGGCACCATCCTGGCGCCCGGCGAGACCTTCTCGTTCAACGCCCACGTCGGCCCGCGGACCCGCAAGAACGGGTTCACCATCGCCCCGGAGATCCTCGGCGACGAGACCGTCCCCGGCTACGGCGGGGGGACCTGCCAGGTCTCCAGCACGCTCTTCGCCGCGTCGCTCTTCGGCGCGCTCGACACGCCGGACCGCCAGAGCCACTCCCGCCCGAGCGCCTACATCCCGATGGGGCTCGACGCCATGGTGACGTACCCGGAGTCGGACCTGAAGATCAGGAACACGCTCCCGTTCCCGATCATGATCCACGCCTACCTGCCGACGCCCACGGTGCTCCGCGTCGAGATCCTCGGCGGCGACCCGGTGGCGGAGGTCGATCACCGCATCTCGGCCGAGCACACCGACGACTTCATCCGCCGCATCTACGTGAAGTCCGAGCTCTCCGGGGGCGACGTGAAGCGCCACCAGAAGGGCTCGTGCGGGTACGACGTGAGATCGTATGTCACCGTCCGTTACAAGGACGGCCGGGCCTCCGACCGCAGCTATACGAGCGAGTACAAGCCGGCGCCCGAGGTGTTCTGGGTCGCGCCCGGTTACGACCCTTCCGCGCTGCCGCAGCTCCCCGAGCACGCGAAGGCGGTCGAGGAGCTCCAGGAGGGGGAGACCCCCGCGGGCGAGACCCCCGCGGGCGAGACGCCTCCTGCGGAGCCGCAGGGCGACGGCTTCTCGATGTGAGCGGGGGCGCCGAGGCCGGCCGCGCCCGGGCGGCTCACCGCCTGGACGCGGCGGGCGCGCGCGGCGTCCGGCGCGCCCGGCGACGCGTCACGCGGCCGCCGCGGTGCGGTCGAAGCGCAGGGGCAGGCGCCGGAGCCCGCGCAGGCCGAACGATCGGTTCCACGACGGCGGCCCCGGCTCGCGCGAGAAGGGGGGCAGCCGCCGGAGGATCTCCTCGAAGGCGATCCTGCCCTCGACGCGGGAGAGCGGCGCGCCGACGCAGAAATGGATGCCGAAGCCGAAGGCCACGTGGCCGCGCTGCTCCCGGGTGATGTCGAACCGGTCGGGGTCGGGGAACTGCGCCGGATCCCGGTTCGCGGCGGCGACGAGCGGCATGACGGTCGCGCCCTCCGGGATCGTGACCCCGGAGAGGGTCACGTCCTGCGTCGCCCGCCGGGTGAGCTGCCGGACCGGCCCCTCGTAGCGGAGGACCTCCTCGATGAAGCCCGGGATCAGCGCCGGCTCCTCGCGCAGGCGGCGCAGCGCGTCCGGGTGCTCGAGGAGCGTGAGGGTGCCGTTGCCGATGAGGTTGGTCGTGGTCTCGTTGCCCGCGACGAGCAGGAGGACCACCATGCCGAGCACGTCGTCCTCCGTCAGCACGCCGTACTCCACCTCGCCGCGGACGATGTCGCTGATGAGGTCCTCGCGCGGCCGCCGCTTCCGGTCCGCGATCATCTCGTGGAAGTAGGCGCGCATCTCGCGGCGGCTCCGGAGGATGCGCTCGACCTCCTCGTCGCTGAGCGGCTGGGAGCCCGCGGGCAGGTTGATGGTGTCGTCGGACCAGCGCTTGAAATCGGCGCGGAGCGACGGATCGACCCCGAGCATCTCGGCGATGACCGTGACCGGCAGCGGAACGGCCAGGTCCTCCATCATGTCGAAGGTGTCCTGCGCGAGGATCCGATCGAGGTGCTCGGTCGCGATGTCGCGGACCCGCGCCTCGATCTGCGCGATCGCCCGCGGCGTGAACGCGCCGCTGATGAGCTTGCGCATCTGGGTGTGGTCCGGCGGATCGCTCCTGAGGAGGCTCGTCTCGCCGACGAGCAGGGGCTCGCGCAGGAGCCGCTCGTCGAGGAGGATCCGCCTCACCTCGGAGGTGCGGGACGAGAAGAGCTCGGGGTGCTTCAGGACGTAGACCACATCGTCATAGCGGCTCACGGCCCAGAAGCCGTTCGGCTCGACCTGGCAGACGGGCGCCCTCTCGCGCAGCTCGGCGTAGTAGGGGTGCGGGTTCTCGATGACCTCGGGCGCGAGTAGATTCAACGCGTGACGCATGGTTCCCTCCGTTGCTTGGTGTTCGGGCGCGGCGCGGCGCGCCTCCTTGTGAATCCGCGGTACGGCGGGCGACGGGCGGTGAGCTTCCGGCGCGCTCGGCTCAGTGCCCCGCGGACACGGGGCCGCCACGGCCCTTCCCGAGCAGGAACACCAGCGGGAGCGTGGCGATGACGAGCACCGCTGTCACCCAGAACGTGTCGTTGAACGACATCACGGCGGCCTGCAGGTTCACGATTCCGTCGAGGACGTGGAGCGCCTTGTTGCGCGCGTCGGTCAGATCGAACCCCTTCGCGGCGAACGCCGATGTGTACGCGGCGATGCGCTCCACGGTCGTCGGGTCGCTCGCCCCCATGTGGCTCACCAGGATCGCGCGGTGGAACGCCTGCCGGTCGGCGAGCACGGTGGTGAGCACGGCGACCCCGACGCTGCCCCCGAGCTGCCGCGTCAGGCTGTAGATGCCGGTCGCGGCGGCGATGTCGCGCTTGGGGAGCGGCCCGAGGGTGGCCATGCTGAGCGGCAGGAACATCAGGGTCGTGCCGAACGACCGGATGATCAGCGGCCAGAACAGGTCGCCCGCGCCCGTCACGGGCGTCAGCTGGTGGAGCTGGAAGAGCGCGACGAGCAGGATGAGCCCCCCCGTCACGAGGAGCGCGCGCGGGTCGAACCGGTTCACGAGCCGCGCCACGAGCGGCATCGACAGGGCGGAGGCCAGCGCGCCCGGCAAGAGCAGCATGCCCGTCTGCTGCGACGTGTAGCCGAGGATCGTCTGGGCGAAGATGGGCACGGCGAAGAGCGCGCCGTAGAGGCCCATGCCGATGACGGCGGAGAGGAGGCTCCCCGCCCAGAGCGAGCGGTGCCGGAGCACGCGCAGGTCCACGATCGGGCGCTCCGACGAGAGCTCGCGGTGGACGAACAGGGCGAGGCTCACGACGGCGACCGCGGAGAACGCGACGATGAACGGCGAGTCGAACCATTCCTCGGCGTGGCCCTCCTCGAGCACCGTCTGCAGCGAGCCGACGCCGGCCGCCAGCAGGGCGATCGCGATCCAGTCGACGCCGCCGCGCTCGCGCTCGCCCGCGGCGTCCGGCGGCAGGAAGGCCAGGCACATCAGCACGGCCGCGATGCCGAGCGGGACGTTGATGAAGAAGATCCACCGCCAGTTGATGTTCGTGACGATGTAGCCGCCGAGCGTCGGCCCGATCGTCGGGCCGGCGATGACGATGGACGAGAAGAAGCCCTGCGCCATCGCCTGCTCTTCCTTCGGGAACGTCTCGAACAGGATCGACTGCGCCTTCGCGAGCAGGCCGCCGCCGCCGAGCCCTTGGAGCACGCGGGCGACGATGAGCACCGGCAGGCTGCTCGCGACCCCGCAGAGCACCGACGCCGCGGTGAAGGCGATGAGCGAGAAGACAAAGTAACGCTTCTTTCCGAAGCGGTGTCCGAGCCACGCGGTGAGCGGCAGGATGATGACGTTCGCGATGGCGTAGCTCGAGACGACCCAGCTCACCTGCGTGAGCGTGGCGCCGAGCGAGCTCTGCATCTCGGTGAGCGCCACGTTGACGATGCTCGTGTCGACGATCTCGAGCAGCGCGCCGAGGGCCACGGCCGCGGCCACGAGCCACCGGTTCGCGTTGACGGGCGCGACGGCGTGCGCCGGCGCGGCCGCGATTGCCGCCTCTGCCATGGTTCCTCCTCTCCTGCGCGATCTGCGCGATACTCACTTGTTCGCGTCGACCGTCAGCTCGACGCTCATCCCGGGGCGCAGCGCGAGGTCGGGCGGCGCGTCGTGGAGGCGGATGCGCACCGGCACGCGCTGGACGACCTTGGTGAAGTTGCCGGTCGCGTTGTCCGGCGGCAGCAGGCTGAAGCGCGCGCCGGTGGCCGCGGAGAAGCTCTCGACCTCGCCGTGGACGGTCAGGCCGGGGTAGGCGTCGACGGACACGCGCGCGGGCTGCCCGACGCGCATGTGCGCGAGCTGCGTCTCCTTGAAGTTGCCGGTCACCCAGACCTGCCGCGCGGGGACGAGCATCCCCACGGCCTGGCCGGGGGAGACCAGCTGCCCGACGGAGAGGGTCTTCTTCGACACGATCCCGTCCTGCGGCGCGACGATGCGCGTGTACGAGAGCTCGAGGGCGGCCAGGTCCCGCGCGGCCTGGGCGGTCTCGACCTGCGCGTGCGCCACGCGGGCGCGGGCGCGCGCCAGCGCGATGAGGGCGTCGACGTTGCTCGCCTGCTGGACCCTCGCGCTCGCCTCCTCGACCCGGCTGAACGCCTGCGTGGTCGTGGCCTTGAGCGCCGCGAGGTGCGCCTTCGCCTGCTCCAGCGACGCGCCGGCGACGTCGACGGCCGCCTGCAGCTGGTCGAACTGGGCCTGGGCGAGCGCCCCGGTCTCCACGAGCCGCTTCGCGCGATCCCGCTCGAGCGTGGCCTGCTCCAGGGTCGCCGTCGCCGAGGTGACGTGCGCCTCGCCCTCGGCGATCTGCTGCTTCGACGCGCTCGCGCTGCTGGCCGCGCCGTGCAGCGACGCCTCGGCCACCGACTTGTTGCTGCGCGCGTTGGTCTCGGCGATGCGCTCGTCGGCGTCGGCCGCGTCGGCGCTCGCCCTGGCCGCCGACAGGCTCGCCTCGGCCTGCGCGAGCCGCGCGCGCGCGGGCTCGGCGTCGAGCTCGGCGAGCACGTCGCCCGCCTTCACCGCCTGGTTCTCCGCGAACAGGACCTTCACCACCACGCCCGACGCGCGCGCCGGGACGGACACCACCTCGGCGTCGATCTGCGCGTCGTCCGTGGTCTCGAGCCCGCGGTGCGCGACGTACCACCCCGCGCCCGCCGCGACGGCGAGCGCGATCGCCGCCGCCGTGATGCCGACCGCCCTGCTCGGCTTGCCGGTCTTGACCGCCCCGGAGGCCGCCTCGGGGGAAGCCGCCGCCTCTCCAGGGAGAGCGCTCGTGGTCGTGGACATGTCGCCGCTTGCTCCTCGTCGCCTCGACGGCGGGCGCAACGGGCGCCGCGTACCTAAGGCAACCTGTGGTTGCGATAGAGATAACATGAGGGCTGACAAAGACAACTACTTGTTGCCATAGTCCGGGCGAGCCATGCTCCACGGGTCGCGCCGTCGTGGTTGAATGGAGCCCCCCCGGGATATGCGGAGCGTTACGTCGTCCCCTCTGAAAGAGCCTTCTCCGGCCCAGTCCGGTGCCGCGGCGGGGCGCCGCCGGACCGGCACGCAGGGCGCGCGGCGCGGGGGCCGCAGCGAGCGCGTGGTGCGGGCGGTGATGCAGGCGGCCGCGGCCGAGATCGCGCGCGCGGGCTACGCGGCGCTGCGGGTGGAGGACGTGGCGGCGCGGGCGGGCGTGAACAAGACGACGGTCTACCGCCGCTGGCCGACGAAGGCCGAGCTCGTGAAGGCGACGTTGCGCTCGTTCTCGGACGACCGTCAGGCGCCGCCGGACACCGGCGCGCTGCGGCTCGACCTGCTCGAGCTGGTGCGGCGCTTCGTCGCCGCCGCGTCGACGTCCGAGGGGCAGGGCATCTACCGCATGCTCCTGGCCGAGATGCACGTGCCGGAGGTCGAGGCGCTCGCCCGCGCGCTCCGCGAGGAGCGCCTCGCCCCGTGGCGAGACGTGCTCGAGCGCGGCGTCGCGCGCGGCGAGCTGCCGCCGGGCACCGATCTCGACCTGATGGTGGAGATGATCCGCGGCACCGTGACGAACCGCCTCTTCCGCCTGCGCGCGCCGGTCGACGACGGCGTCCTGGAGTCGATCATCGACGTCGTGGTGCTCGGCGCGAAGGCCGGCGGCGCGCTCCGCCGCGCCCCCGCCGCGCCGTCAGACGACATTCATGTCATCGGCGACGAGCCTGGATGAAACCTCCCATCGAAAAGGGGAGATCCACGCAATCTGGGATCGACGGGTGAGCGCCCCTGCTCTCCGGGAATAATCCGCTGGACGGTGCATGACACCGGTGTAGATCGCCGTTGCAGCCGGAGGACCGGAGGTGAGCCGTGGCTCAGCTCGGTCGCGGGCAACGAGCCAAATGCGAGCCCTCCGCGGTGCGATCGTGCGCGGAGGGCGGATGCGGAGGGGGCGAGCACCGAGGGAGCGGGGAGATGCCGGTCGGCCGCCGCGCCGCCGCGAGCTCCTCGCCGGCATGGGGGCGACTGCAGGCCTCTTGCTGCTCGGCTGTCGCGGCGAGCCGGTCGATCTGCGCGCCCAGGCCGCCATCGCCGCCGGTGGCAGCCGGGGTTACGCGGGCCCGGCCGTGGATCTCGCGTTCTGGACGGGCTTCACCGGGGGCGATCGGCCGCCGATGGAGCGGCTCATCGCGCGGTTCAACCGCGAGCACGACAACATCGCGGTGCGGATGAGCGTGACCCGGTGGGGCGATTTTTATCAGAAGATCCCGGCCGCGGTCGACAGCGGCCATGGCCCCGACGTGGCCGTCATGCACGCCGATCAGCTGGCCACGGCGGCGGTCCACCGCACCATCCTTCCGCTCGACGAGGTGACCGAGGCGCTCGGCCTCGGCGCCGGCGACTTCTCCGAGACGCTCTGGAGCGCGGGCGTCTTCCGAGGGCGCCGCTACGGCATTCCCCTCGATGTCCACCCGCTCGGCCTCTACGTCAACCGCGCGGTGCTGGCCGGCGCCGGCCTCGACGACGCCGCGCTGCCTCGCTCGCGGCGCGACTACCTGGCCGCGCTCGAGCACCTCAAGCGGCGGGGGATCCAGGGATCGTGGGTGTCGCCGGTCCTGTTCACCGGCGGGCTGATGTTCCAGTCGCTCCTGTGGCAGGCAGGTGGCCAGCTGTTCTCGGAGGACGGCGCGCGGGCGATGTTCCACGCCGAGGCCGGCGTCGAGGCGCTGAGCTTCATGGTCGAGCTGATCCGGCGCGGCTACAGCCCGCGCGACGTCGGCCAGGACGCCGACACCATCGCCTTCATCAACGACCGGAACGCCTTCCTCTGGAACGGCGTCTGGATGATCAATTATTTCAAGGCGGTCCCCGGGCTCCGCTGGGGCGTGCTCCCGGTCCCCGTGATCGGCGCGCAGCGGGCGGTCTGGGGCAACGCGCACCACCTCGTGCTCCCGCGCCAGCCCGGGGCCGGCGCTGGCCATCGCCGCCTGCAGGCGGCGGTGGTGTTCCTCGCCTGGCTGAGCGAGCACTCCCTCGAGTGGGCCGCGGCCGGCATGGTGCCGGCCCGGCGGGCGGCCCGGGAGAGCGCCGCGTTCCGGCGGATGACGGAGCAGGCGATCGTCGCCGAGCAGCTCCCGGCGGTCCGCTTCCCGCCGGCCATCGCCGGGGTCGACGCGGTGCGCGCGTCCACCCTCGATCTCGCGGTGAACGAGGCCGTGCTGCTGAGGGCCGCGCCGCGCGAGGCCCTGAGCCGCGCCGCCCGCGAGGCCGACGCGCTGCTCGCAGGCAACCTGAGGAAGTTCGGGAGGGCGCCGTGACGGCGGTCGACGTACCCCTCGTGGAGCCCGGCCAGGCCGAGGCGGACGGCGGCGCGCAAAGCGCCCCCGGCGTCGGCCGGCTCCGGGAGCGCGGCTTCACGCGGCCGCGGCGGTGGGCGCCCTACCTGTTCCTCGCGCCGTACCTCGCGCTGTTCGGCCTCTTCGTCGCGACGCCGATCGCCCTCGGCGTGTGGATCAGCCTCCACGACTGGGACCCGTTCCTGCCGTCGCAGCCGTGGGTCGGCCTCGACAACTACGCGGATCTGTTCCGGTCCGGCTCGCCCATCCGCGGCAATTTCTGGCGCGCGCTGCGGGCGACCGCGCTGTTCACGGCGCTCAGCGTGCCTGTCCTCGTGACGCTCCCGCTGCTGCTCGCCCTCGCGCTCAACCAGCGCTTTCCCGGCCGATCGTTCTTCCGGGCGATGTTCTTCGCGCCGTACGTGCTCGGCGTGGCGGTCGTGGCGATGATCTGGCGGCTGCTCCTCGATCCGCAGGTCGGCGCGATCAACCACCTGCTGGCGAAGGCGGGTTTGCCTTCAGGCACGGGCTGGACCACGGCGGTGCCGTGGGTGTGGGTTTCGCTGGTGGGGATGACGGTGTGGTGGACCCTCGGCTATAACGCCGTGATTTACCTGGCGGGGCTGCAGAACATCCACCGGGAGCTCTACGACGCCGCCCGCATCGACGGCGCGACCCGATGGCAGCAGTTCTGGCACGTCACGATACCTGGGCTCAGGCCGGTGTTCGTGTTCGTCGTGACGATGACCGTCCTCGCGTCGGCCAACATGTTCGGGCAGGCCTACCTGGTCACCGGGGGCGGGCCGGGCAGCGAGACGCGCACCACCATCATGTACATCGCCGACGAGGGTTTCCGGAACTTCCGCCTCGGCGCCGCGGCGGCCATGAGCTACGTCCAGGCGTTCTTCCTCGCGGTCGTGAGCCTCGTCATGTTCCTCCTGTTCTTCGGCCGGGGCAGCGACGAGGACGCTCCATGAAGCTCCGGCTGCTCGAGGGCGGCTGCCCTGTCCGCCGCCGGCAGATCGGGAGGGCCTTGTCGTATGCGGCGCTGCTCCTGCTCGCCGTGGCGTACCTCGCCCCGGTGATCTGGATGGCGCTCACGTCGCTCAAGCCACCTTCCGAGGCGACGGCGGTGCCGCCCACGCTCTTGCCCGCGCGGGCGACGCTCGAGAGCTACGAGGCGCTCGCGGGATCGAGCGCCGGGGCGCCGGTGTTCCGCTGGCTCCTGAACAGCCTCCTCGCCGCCGTGGCGCACGCGCTGCTCGTGCTGGCCACGGCGGCCCCGGCGGCGTACGCGCTCGCGCGCATGGAGTTCCGCGGCAAGCGGCTCGTGCTCGCCGCGGTCCTCGCCACGCTGTTCATCCCGCCGATCATGTTCCTGCCCGCGAATTACCTGATCGTCCGGGGCCTCGGCTGGCTCGACAGCCTCCCTGCGCTGGTCGTGCCGCCGGCCGCCTCGGCGTTCGGCGTCTTCTTCCTGCGCCAGTTCTTCCTCGGCCTCCCGAGGGAGCTCGAGGAGGCGGCGGCGCTCGACGGCGCCACCCGGCTCCAGGTCTTCTGGAAGATCGTGCTGCCTCTGTCCAAGCCGGCCCTGGCCACGCTGGCCGTGCTCAGCCTGCTGAGCAACTGGAACGATTTCCTCTGGCCGATCTACGTGCTGTTCAACCCCGAGAAGCTCACGCTGTCGCCCGGACTCGCGCTGCTGCAGGGGGCCCACACCACCGATTACGCGCTGGTCACGGCGGGCGCGGTGGTCGCGAGCGCCCCGATCCTCGCGATGTTCATCGCCGCGCAGCGATACGTGATCGAGGGGGTCGCCCGCACCGGGTTGAAGGGGTGACCGGCGGCGCGACGCGGGGCGTCACGGCGGCGCGACGGCAAGGACATTGGCTGTCCGTGCGCGCCTCATCGTCGCTTGATCCGGAGTCGCTTTCGGAGGAAGCTCTCTGTCCACGGCGGCTGCGGTGCCCCTCTCGCGCGCGGCCGAGGCGCCGAGATGTGCCTGCTGCCGCGGACGACGGCTGGTGTGCGCTTGGCTTATCTTTGCTTGGATCTCATGAGCGGGATCCGGCGTCCTGTCTTGTCGGCGGAGCCCGTCGTGGTGTGCGGATTTCAACGCAAAGGCGCAAAGGCGCAAAGACGCAAAAATGCAAGAAGAGTGAACGGGCGCATTCCGTCGTGCGACGGCCGCATCCCATGATCATCCCAACCCATTCTCATCTTGCCTTTTGGCGTCTTTGCGCCTTTGCGCCTTTGCGCCTTTGCGCCTTTGCGCCTTTGCGTTAAAATCTCTTCTCATACCCGCCTCAGCGTCAGCGCGCCCTCCGCGCGAGCTCGGCCATGAGCCCGAAGAGCTCGACCACGCCTGGCAGATTGAGCTGCCCTCCGCTGAACTCCCGGTAGAGCGTGTGCACGTTCACCGCGATGCGCTCCGCGTCGCTCCAGCTCGCGTAATCGGCGAGCGCGATGTCGCGGGCGGCGTCGGCCGGCGGCATGCCGGCGTCGTAGCGGCGCCGCGCCTCGTCGCGGATGTACACGAGGTAATCGCGCACCGCGCGCACGCCGGCGCGATCCGTGATCGGGCCGTGCCCCGGCACGATGACGTCGGCGTCCAGCGCGAGGATGGTGTCGCACGCCTTGATCCAGTTGCCGACGGGCCCCGCCCACATGATCGGCGTCACGTCGATGAAGAGGATGTCTCCCGTGTAGATCGCGCGGTCCGCGGGCACGTGCACGAGCAGATCGCCCTTCGTGTGCGAGGGGCCCACCTCGAGGAGGCGGACCTCCTTCGCCCCGACCGTGACGGTCAGCTCCCCCTCGAAGACCCGGGTCGGCGCCGTGGGCGCGATCCCGTCGAAATCGAAGGCGCCGAAGCAATGGACGAGGTAATCGCCCAGCGCGCCGGCGGCGCCGCTGCGCGCCTGCCGCATCAGCATGGCGAGCATCGGCGCGGGGACCTCATCCATCTCGGCGGCGCCGGCGCGCGTGGCGATGATCGTCGCGCCCTCGACGAGCGCATTGCCGTAGCAATGGTCGCCGTTCGCGTGGGTGTTCACGACCGTGCCGATCCGCGCCGCCGCGGGGGCGGCCGCGCGCATGGCGTCGAGCATCTCGCGCGTGCGCTTCAGGTCGAAGAGCGTATCGACGAGCAGCGCCTCGCCGTCCGAGGTGACGAGCCCCGCGTTGCTGAGCCCCCAGGTGCCGGCCGGCTGCAGATACGCGAAGCAACCATTGCCGACCTCCTGCAACCCTTGCTCATACCGCCATCGGCCCATGTCCATCCCCTCTCGCGCGCGCGTCGCTGGACGCGCCTCCGGGCTCCGGAGCGTAGGCCACCCGCTCGACGCCAGGGAATCGAAATCGACCCGTCCCGCGGCGCGACTCCAGCGCATGGCGCCGGCGCGGCGCCATGCGCTGGAGTCGAGTGGGCCGGGCGGCGCCGGCGAGCGCCGCCCGGCGCCGCGCTACCAGGCGAAGGCCTCCGGCGCCTCGCCGCCGGGGCCGGGGAACACCTCGTCGAGGCGCTTCAGGGGCTCCGGGGTCAGCTGGATCTCGAGGGCGCGCAGGCTGCCGTCGAGCTGCTCGGCGGTGCGCGGGCCGATGATGGGCGAGGTCACGACCGGGTTCTTGAGCAGCCAGGCCAGGGCCACGTCGGCGGGCTTCTCGCCGAGCTCCGCGCAGAGCGCCTCGTAGGCCTCCAGCTTGGCGCGGTTCTTCTCGATGCGCGCCTGCGCGTCGGCCGACGCGCGCCGGCCCTCGCGCGCCTTCTGGAGGGCGCCGCCGAGCAGCCCCCCGGCGAGCGGGCTCCAGGGCAGGACGCCGAGGCCGAACGCGCGGCACGCGGGCAGGACCTCCAGCTCGACGGTGCGCGCGTTCAGGTTGTACACGCATTGCTCCGAGACGAGGCCGAGGAAGTGCCGCTGCGCGGCGAGCCCGTTGGCCTGCGCGATGTGCCAGCCGGCGAAGTTGCTGCTGCCGACATAGAGGACCTTGCCCTCGCGGACGAGCTGCTCCATCGCCTGCCAGATCTCGTCCCAGGGCGTCTCGCGGTCGATGTGGTGCATCTGGTAGAGGTCGATATGGTCGGTCTGCAGGCGGCGCAGGCTCTCCTCGCAGGCGCGGCGGATGTGATAGGCCGAGAGCCTCCTGTCGTTCGGCCCTTCGCCCATGGCGCCGTAGACCTTCGTGGCGAGGACGATGCGCTCTCGCCGCCCGCCGCCCTGCGCGAGCCAGCGCCCGACGATCTGCTCGGTGATCCCCTCTCCGCGCTTGCGGCCGTACACGTTGGCCGTGTCGAAGAAGTTGATCCCGTGCTGAAGGGCCCGGTCCATGATGGCGAAGCTGTCGGGCTCGCTGGTCTCCGGGCCGAAGTTCATCGTGCCGAGGCAGAGGGGGCTGACCTTCAGGCCGGTGCGTCCGAGATTGCGGTAGTTCATGGTGCCGGGGAGGGTAGCAACGCGCCCCGCGCGCGGTCCATGCCGGCATGCTGAACGCGCCGTAGGGTTTCGCCGGAGTCGCGCGCCCGTGAGCCGGCCCGCCGCTTCCTTGATGCGCTGCCGTGCTTCCCATAGGCTCGTTTCGTCGGGCGAGGAGACGATCATGTGGCAGCAGGAGGACACGGAGCTCGAGCACGCAGAGGACCTCCGCGACGAGGCGCAGGGGCTCTCTGGCGTCCGGTTCACCATCGAGCTCGGGCACATCGACCCGTTCGACGCCGCCGCCGTCTTCTGGGATCAGCACGGCCAGGCGCGGGAGCTCTTCCCCGGCACGGAGTGCGCGATGCAGTCGGGATCGTACCGCGAGCCGAGCTTCGTGCTCCGGATGAGCCTGGACCTCCCGGGGATCGGGCCGTTCACGCAGACGTCGCGGTATTCGGCCCAGCGCGTCGCGCCGGAGGCGTTCGCCATCCGCGTCGATACGATCGAGGAGAGCATGCTGTGGAAACGGGGGCTCGCGATTCACCGCTTCTCGCCGGGCTCCGGCGCGACGACGCTGCTCGAGGTGACGAGCCTGTACGCGCCCAGGGTGCCGATCAAGATCCTGAATCAGGCGGCGATCGGCGCGGCCCGCGCGCACCAGCGGCGCTACCTCTCGGGCCGGCGCCCGACGGCCGCGGAGCGGGAGCATTTCCTGGCGGCGCTCGGCGCGGGCGGGCAGCGCGGCGCCTGAGGCGCGCGTGTGCTCTCGCCGCCTTCGCGGCGCTCGTCAGGCGGGGCGCGCGCGGCGCGCGCGGCGCGCGCGGCGGGGGGCGGGCGGCGGCGCGGCGCGCGGCGTCGCCGCGGCCAGCACCGCGGCCTCGTGGGCGGCGAAGCGCTCCGCCAGGAAGTCGATGAACAGCCGCGCCCTGGCGGGCTGGAAGCGGCGGCTCGGATAGAGGACGTTCACGGCGGAGCCCGGCGAGGGCAGGTCGGTGAGCAGCGGGACGAGGCGCCCGGCGTCGATGTCGGCGGCGACGTCCCAGATCGACTTGAAGGCGAGGCCGTGGCCGGCGACGGCCCAGTCGCGCACCAGATCGCCGCTGTCGGCCACGAGGCGGCCGGCGGGGCGGACGGTGTGGAGCCCCTCTCCGGCGCGGAAGGTCCACGAGAGCGCGCGCATGCCGGGGCGCTGCAGCACGATGCACGCGTGCGCGTCGAGGTCCGCGAGCGTGCGGGGCCACCCGCGCCGCGCGAGGTAGGCCGGCGCGCCGCAGACCACGCGGCGGCTCCGGGCCAGCCGGCGCGAGACGAGGCGCGAGTCGCCGAGCGCGCCGATGCGCACGGCGACGTCCACGCCGGCGTCGAGCAGGTCCACGACGCGGTCCGACAGGCTGACGCGCACGCGGAGCTCTGGGTGCGCCGCCGCGAAGTCGGCCGCGGCGGGCCCGACCCACTGGCGGCCGAGATCCACCGGCGCCGACACGTGCAGGAGGCCGCGCGCCTCGGCCTGGCCGGCGGTCACCGCGAGCTCGGCCTCGCGCACGTCGGCGAGGATGGCGACGCAGCGCTCGTGGTAGGCCGCGCCCTCGGCGGTGAGCGTGAGGCGCCGCGAGCTGCGCTGGAGGAGGCGCACGCCGAGCGCCGCCTCCAGCCGCGTCATGCGCTTGCTGGCCACCGCCGGCGAGAACCCGAGCTCGCGCCCTGCCGCCGAGAGGCTGCCCCGCGCGACGGCGCACACGAACAGCTGCATGTCCTCCAGCTCGACCATGCGCACCCCCGGCGAGTCACGGGCAGCAAAGCGGGGGCAGGGTAGCCGCTCCGGGGGCGATCTTCAACATTTCCGAAAAGATGGTTCGGCGATCGCGGCCGTTTTCATACGCGCTGGAAAGGATCAAGGTGGCTCGTGTCGCCGCGCCGGTGCGAAGGCGGGCTCGGGGTCTCGGGCCTCGGGCCCGCCGTACCCGGGCGCGGCGTCTTTCCGAGCGGCCGGCGCTGATGGTCGGCGCGCGCGCCGATCGGCTGTCCGAGATCGCTTGTTCCGAGGAGACACGTCCCATGAAAAAGACCCTGTTGATCAGCGCCCTCTCCCTCTCGCTCTTCGCCGCCGCGAGCGCCTGCTACGTGCAGGGCGCCGGCGCGGAGGACCTGCCATCGCCGCGGTCGCTCGTCGTCGACGGGAGCTTGCCGAGGGAGCAGGCCGAGGCGGAGATGCTCGCGGCGCGCCGGTTTTACGCGTTCTGGAACACCGGCGACGAGAGCTACCTCGACGCGGCGATCGCGCCGACCTTCACGGACCGCACCTTGCCCAAGGGGCGCCCGCAAGGCCCGACGGGCCCGGCGTTCGCGTCGAAGAGCTTCCGCGCCGCCGTACCGGACCTGAGCTGCGAGGTGGAGCAGCTCATCGTCGTCGGCGATCACGTGGTGGCGCACCTGCGCTTCCGAGGCCGCTTCACCGGCACGTTCGGCGACAGGGAGGGCGCCGGGCAGGCCGTCGACTTCATCGCCACCGACATCCTGCGCGTGCAGAACGGCCGTATCACGGACAACTGGCATATCGAGGACAACCTGACGCTGCTTCAGCAGCTCGGCGTCGTGGCGCAGTGACGGCCGGCGGCGACGAGACGGCGCTGCGGCTCGCTCGCGCCGTCGCGGCGCTGGGCACCCGCGGTGGAGGACGTCACCGATCGAGCGGCTTCGTGGCGCTGAGGAGCGAGTATCCCGCGTACACCGGGACGACGGACACGTCCGTGAACCCGCACCCGCGGACGAGCTCGTCGAGCTCGCCGGCCGTGAGCTGCTTGCCCGGGGTCATGTACACCATGTTCATGGAGAACAGCGCCGCCGTGAGCGGGCCGTCCTGCCCGTCCGAGAGCAGGAGCTCGTAGATGAGGACGCGGCCGCCCGGCGGCAACGCATCGAAGCTGCGCTGGATCAAGCGCCGCTGGCGCGCGCTGTCCCAGTCATGGAGGATGTTGGCGAAGAAGATCACGTCGTGACCCGAAGGCCACGCGTCGCGGAACATGTCGAGCTCCAGCACGTCGATGCGATCCTCGAGGCCGTGCTCCGCGACGTACCTCCTCGTCGTCTTGCACACGGGCGGCAGCTCGGCGACCGTGAACCGCACCTCGGGGTTCTGCTGCGCCAGGGCGATGCTGAAGCAGCCGGAGCCGCCGGCGACGTCGAGCAGGCGCCCCACGCCCGAGAGCTCGGCCCGCTGCGCGAGCCCGACCGCGGTCGCGAACGAGTGGCTGTGCATCGCCTGGGTGAAGGCGAATGCCCGCTCGTCCGACAGGTCCACCTGCGCCCACTCCTCGGTGATGACCTTGCCCTGGCCCTCGCCCCACGCGATGGCCCCGTCCCGCCGCAGCGTCTCCAGCAAGGTGCCGTGCGTGATGGGAACCTGGCAGATGAGCCGCACCATGTGGCCCCAGTAGAACGGCTTGGTCGGGATCAAGAAGTTGCGAGACGTCTCGGTGAGATGGAACTTGCCATGAGACCGCACCAGGAGCCCCATGCCTGCCAGGGAGGCCAGGAGGGCCTCGGTCGCGCGGAGGCTGAGGTGGAGCTTCCCGGCCACCTCCGCGATGCCCGCGGGCTCCTGCTCGAGGAGCGAGAACACCCCGAGCTCGTCGGCAACGCTGATGATGGGCAGCTGGTAGACCGAATACCCGAGCTGCCGCATCAGGGAGTCGTCACAGGTAGGCTTTTCGAGATTCATGGACGTCAATGCATTCCTCCGCTCTGCTGAAAAAGGGGGGATGCCGGCGCGGCCGGCGAGCGATCCGTCTCCAACATAGCTGAGCTCGGTCGGGGCTGGCCAGGTGTCGCTCGCTGCCTCGTGGGTCCTCCCGCGCCCTTGCCGGCCGCCGCGAGCCCACGCCTGCTGGCGGGCGCGATGCGCGACGCCGCTCGGCGTGCGGTTCAGGCGCCTGAGCGAGATCAGACGCCTGCGCGAGACGTAAGGGGCTCTGGTTTCGGCGCGGCGCGTGGGCTGGGCTGCGAGCGGGGGCGATCGTCTCCGCAGGACGGCGGTCGTGCTACGCTCGGCGAAAGGCCATGTCCGCTGTCGAGCCCGAGATGACCGCCCGTCCGCCCGCTGCGCCTCACCGGCGGGTGGGAGCCCACGTCTATCGCCGCCCGCCCGAGCCGGTGGTCTTCCCGGAGGCCGAAGAGGTGCCCGAAACGAACCGCCACCTGGAGCTCCGCACCGCGCTGTACCTGATCCTCAAGCGCGAGCTCGCGCACGCAGCGACGCTCGGCTCCGACCAGTTCGTCTACTGGGACCCGACGACGCCGAGGAAGCGCCTCGCCCCCGACGCCTTCGTGCGTCTGGGCGCGCCTCATCGGACCTTCCGCACCTGGAAGACGTGGCTGCATGGGGCGCCCGACCTCGGGGTCGAGATCGTGAGCGAGTCGGACGAGGGCGAGCCCGAGTGGGAGGAGAAGCTCGAGCGCTACCGCGCCGCGGGCATCCGCGAGGTCGTGCGCTTCGATCCCGACGACCGGGCGCGGCCGATCCGCGTCTGGGACGCGCTCGACGGCGATCTCGTGGAGCGATCGCCGGAAGACCCGGATCTCTGCGCGTGCGAGACGCTGGGCCTCTGGTGGACCGTGGCGGAGGACCCGTCGGTCGGCCCGATGCTCCGGCTGGCGCGCGACAGGGAGGGCCGTGAGCTGCTGCCGACGCCGGACGAGGCCGCGGCGAAGGAGCGTGAGGCCGCGGCGAAGGCGAGAGAGGCCGAGGCCGAGGCGCGGGAGGCGAACAGGAAGCTCCAGGCCGAGCTGGACGCGCTGCGGGCGGAGCTCGCGCAGGCCACGGGCAAGCAGACCCCGCGTTGACGACCGCGCGCCCCGCGAGGGCGGGGCGCGGGGCGCGGGCGGTACGCTCGATTCACGAGCGAGCTATCGCGTCGCTCCCGGGACGCGGGCGCCTCGTGCCCTCTCGTGCACGTGGTTTGGGGTCGCCACGCCCTCGACGCCGGCGAAGATCTGGAGCGCGCCGGTGAGATCGGGATAGACGACCACGTCGCGCGCGGGCTCGTCCGGACCATAACGCAACCACAGCAGCGGCCATGCGTAAGCGCGCACCGCCTGGGCCACGAGGCGGCCCCCGGCGGCGAGCGCGGTGAGGCCGGACACGGCGCGCTCGATCGTGCCGGCGAAGCGGTGGCCGTGGAAATCCGGCTCGACCGTCCGATCGCTGCCGCCGCGGTAGGCGGTGCTGCTCGCGCGGGGGCGGAGGTCGTGGCAGCGCAGAGGCTCGGGAGGGGCGGCGGCGCCCAGGCGGCGCTCCAGGGCGCCCTCGAACGAGAACAGCGACGGCACGAAGGTCATCTCGAGCGGCGCGTAGAGCTCGCGCATCTCGAGCGGGCGGTCCTGCAGATAGCGGATGCGCACCCGTCGGACGCGGCCGGCGCCCATGCAGGACGGGCAGCGGACGTATCCCGCGCTGCACGAGCAGGCGTACGGCCGGGCCTGGCCGCTGCAAAGGGGGCAGCGGGCGCGCCCCGAGGCGCCGGCGCACCCGGTGCAGGGCCCGAAGCCGAGATCCTCGACGAGGCGCCGGTACGCGCGGGGCTCGAAGGACAGCGGACGCGGCGGGTCGCCCGGCTCGAGCTGCGCCGCGGCCTCCGGGCTGAGGTCGACGACCTCCGTCCAGCCCTCGCGGCGCACGATCGACGCGAGGACGACCAGCGCGGCCACGCGGCGCTCCTCGGCCGGCGCGCCGGGCGGCAGCGCGATGCCCTCGTCGCGGGCGCGCGCGACCGTGGGTAGAAACGGGGCCACGGGATCGGACGGCGGCACCATCGCGGCAGCATGTCCACGAACCGGAGCGCGCGCCATCGCGCCGCAGGCGGTGGGGACGAGGGCGCGCCGGGAGCTCAGGCGTTGCGCATCGGCTCCGCGAGCCATCGAACCAGCGCCTCGCGCTCGCGCTCGAGCAAGGCGACTTCGACCTCGTCTGGACCGTTCACGCGGGCGCGCTCGACGATCGAGCGCTCTTCTTGGGCCGTCAGACGTCGCCCGATGCGCCGCGCGAAGAGGCGGCCGAGGAGCTCTGCGATCGCCTTCTGCCCGCGCTCCTCTCCTCGTTGCTCGGCCTCGCCGATCATCTCCCCGATGATCGGCGTGCGCCGGAGCAGCCCCTCTTCCTTGTCCTCTACCATGACGATGAGCTCCTTCAGCAGATTATGCCCCCAGGGATCGATGGTCGCCATCACCAGGAGCGCTGTATACAGCTCGGCCCGCTCCTCGGCGCCCTTAGCCCCCGCGTGGATCTCCGCGACGATCTCTCGCAGCGCCGCCGCGGTCGCGTTACGTCCCCGCCCCCGGATCCTTGCAGCAGCGAAACCCGATCTCGTAGAACCGGAACATCGGACCGTGCGAGTCGTTGGTCCCGCGGCACCCCGCCCACGGCTTGGACCAGTAGCCGCCCTTCAGCGACGAGCGGTGCGGCCACTCGGGACGCGACGTCGATACCCACTCTTCCACGTTGCCGACCAGATCGACGACGCCGTACGGGCTCACGCACGCCGGATACGAGCCCGACGGCTCGCCCTGCCAGAGCCGCTGCGTCTCGGCGGCCCGCACCGCCGGGTCGTCCGACGCGAGCCGCCGCTCGCTGATGCCCCGGTACGGCTTGCTCACGTTGCAGGCGGCCGGGTCCTGCGCGTAACCGTACGGGAAGGGGAGCGCGGACGGCCCCTCGCACGCGAGCTCCCACTCGAACTCGGTGCAGAGGCGCTTGCCGACGGCGGCGCACTCCCGCTCGGCCTCGATGAAGCGGAGCATCACGACCGGCAGCGCGCCCGCCCGGTTCGGCCACTCGTGGCGATCCATGCACGTGCGCACCGGCGTGAAGCGCGGCTCGGCGGCGAACAGCCCGGGGAAGAAGCTGAAGCAGTGGTCGCCGCGGTAGCTCGTGCAGATCCGCTGCACGTTCTCGTGGTGGGTGCCCTCCACGAGCACCATGTCGGGCGGGCACGAGGCCGGAGCCCCGGGCCGGGGCAGCGCGTCGGCCTGGGCGAGCAGCGGGGCGAGCAGGAGGTCGAGGAGCACGCGGCGGCTCTCTATCGCAAAGCCGCGCGCGCCGCACGAGAGGCCGCGCGGCGGCTCGCCTCACCGGACCTCGCGCGGCGCTCGCGCCGGCGCCCGCGCCGGGCTAGTCTCGCGCCATGGGAATGACGCTGCTTAGGATGCGGTTCGTCGCGTTCGCGATCCTGGCCCTGGGGAGCGCCTGCGGTGGCAACGTCGTCGTCGACGGGATGCCCGGCGAGGGGTCGGGCGGCGCCGGCGCGGCCAGCGCCAGCGCGAACGGCGTCGGCGTGACCAGCAGCGGCGCGAGCCGGACGAGCAACGTGGCGGTGACCTCCACCGGGGGGGGCGGCGGCGACGCGCGGTCGCGGTGTCTCGACTACTGCGGGCTGTTCCTGTCGGCGTGCGGCGCCGTACCGGGCAGCTGCGGCGACCTCTGTGACGATCAGCTGTCCACCGCGCCCGCGTGCAACGATTGGCTCGTGCCGTTCTTCGACTGCGCCATGGGCGAGGTGTTCGATTGCAACGTCACCCCGCCCAAGTGCCAGCCGCTCCTGGCTCAGTACGACGCGTGTGCGTCCCGCGACGGCTGAGGGGCGCTGGTACGAACGGCGTTCGCCATGGGGGATCAGCAAGGAAGCGCAGCGCTGGGTGGGGCGCTCGCCGAGGCGGTCGCGAGCTGGGTGGGGGCGAGGATCGACGCGGCGCACGCGAACCCCGCGACGGGGCTCGTCGCGCTGGCGGTGTACGCCGGAGCGCGGCGTGTGCTCGGCGCCGGCATCGGGCCGCGCGTCGCGGGGGTGGGGGTCCTGCCGCGGCTGCCGCGGCTCCGCGCCGGCGCGTCGCATCCGCTCCTCTCGGCCCTGCGGGCTCACCTGGTCGGCCGCCGCGTGCTGGCCATCGAGGTGCGGGGCGACGGCGTCGCCGTCGTCGCCGGTGATGCGCTGTTGGTGGAAGAAGACCGAGAGGATGAATCGGCGAGCGAGGCGGGGTCGTCGTCGCCTCAACCCGGGTTGAGCCCGGCGCCCGCACCCGGGTTGAGCCCGGCGTCGCCCCAACCCGGGTTGAGCCCGGCGTCGCCCCAACCCGGGTCGAGCCCGGCGCCCGCCCCGGCGGCGCGGCTAGAGCTCGCCCCGGGGCGCCGCGGCGAGGTGCGGCTGCTCGACGGCGCCGGCAACCTCATCCTCCGCTGGCCGCCTCAGGGGAGCGCCCCGCCGGCCGAGATCGCCTACCCGGAGGATCCGCTGGCCGCCGGCGCGGCGCTGGTCGAGGCGAGCGACGACGCCGCCGCCGGCCAGGAGAAGGCCGCCCTCGCGCGCGCCGTCAAGGCGCGGCGCGCGGCGCTCGAGCGCAGGGCCGAGGCGGTGCGCGGCGATCTCGGGCGGCTGGGGAGCGTCGCGCGCCTCCAGAAGACGGGGCAGCTCCTGCTCGCGCAGGGCGCGCGGGTGCCGCGCGGGGCCGCGAAGGCGCTCCTCGACGACTGGGAGACCGGCGGCAAGATCGAGGTCGCCCTCGACCCGGCGCGCCCCGCGAAGGCGCAGGCCGAGGCGTTCTTCGCCAAGGCGCGGCGCTACCAGCGCGGCGAGGCGGTGATGCGCGCGCGCCTCGCCGAGACCGAGCGCGCCCTCGAGGCGATCGCCGCCCTCGAGGCCGACGTCGCGGCGGCGGAGGCGCTGCCGGAGGCGCTCGAGCCGCTCGCGCAGCGCGCGCGCTCCCTCGGCGTGGCGCGCGCGGACATCGCCGGGGCGGGCGCCTCCTTCGCCGGCGCCGGCGAGTCGGGGCCGGCCGGAGCCCGCGGCCCGCGGGCCGGGCGGGCCGCCTCGCGCCGGCCGTTCCATGCCTACCGGAGCGCGTCCGGCGCGGCGATCCTCGTCGGCCGGGGCGCCGAGGACAACGACGCGCTGACGACGAAGCACGCGCGGCCGCACGACCTCTGGCTGCACGCGAAGGGCGTCGCGGGCTCGCACGTCGTCGTGCCGCTCCCGAAGGGGGCGAGCTGCCCCGCCGACGTGCTCGTGGACGCCGCGACCCTGGCGGCGCACTTCAGCGACGCGCGCGGCGAGGCCGTGTGCGAGGTGAGCTACGTCCCGCGCCGCTACGTGCGCAAGCCGCGCGGCGCGGCCCCGGGCGCGGTGGTCTTCGATCGGGAGAAGGTCATCGCCGTGCGCATCGAGGGGGCGCGCCTGTCGCGCCTGCTCGCGACCAAGGAAGAGGGCTGACGACGGCGCGCTCGCGCCGGTTGCGAGGCGCCTCGCGCGCCGGCTGCGACGCCCCTCGCGGTCGCGCCGAGACGCCCCTCGGGCCAGGCTGCGACGCCCTCGCTCCGCCTGCGGCGGGCCGCCCTCAGGCCGTGAACGCCGCCCGGACCTGCTCGTTCAGCTGATCCAGCCGGCGCGCCGGCAGCTCCGCCGCGCGGGCGAGCGACGTGATCACCGCGCGCTCCGCGTCCGAGATCCCCTCGCTCGCGTGGGCCACCGCCAGCGCGACGATGATGCCCTCCTCCACCGCGTCGCAGTCCATGAGGATCTCCGCGAGGAGCCGCACCCGCGGCTCGACGCCCGCCGCCGCGATCACCTTGAGGCTCGCCTCGATCAGGTAGCGGACGAGCTCGGTGTTCAGCTCGGCGCCGAGCATCGGCTCGATCAGCTGCCGGAGGGCGTCGATCTCCTCGGCGTCCACGTTGCCGTCGGCGTTCGCCACGAGCGCGCCGAGGTCGACGATCGGGGTCGGGTTGTACTCGTTCAGGTCGAAGCGAGCGCGGAGCAAGCCGGCCGCCTGGTGGACCAACGCGGGGGGCTTCATGTCGCCTCCGCTCCGGCGATTCGCCTCATGACTCACCACCTTTCGGCGCGCGGCGCCGCACCGTCTCGGACTCGCTGAGCCCGAGGCAGAGCTGCGCCCGCAGCGCGCGCAGCCCCGCGAGCACCTCGGCCGACGCCTTCTCGGCCTCGGCCCGCTCGATGGCCGCGTCGAGCGTCGCGAGCCGGCCTGTCTGGAGCGCCTTGAGCGAGTAGGTCATCTGCACGAACGTGTCGAACAGGTCTCCGAGCTCATCACCTTTGCGCAGCCCCTCTCCGATGGTGAGCCGCGTGGTGCCGACCTGGCGGCACAGGCGCTTCATCTGGTGGACCGGCCCCACGATGCGCTGGGTGATGAAGATCCCGAGCACCCCGAGGACGACGAGGAGGAACGCGCCGCCGCCGACGAGGATGTTGAGGAGGCGCTGGCGCAGCGCCTCGACCTCGGAGCGCCGCCTGCCGACCTCCGCCAGGTTGCGCTCGTACTCGCGGTTCGTCTTCTCGAGCTCCTCGTCGAGGGTATTGCCGAGCTCGGCGCCGTCGCCCCCCAGGGCGGCGGTGCTCATCCTCAGGATCTTGGCGCTGTTGGCCGCCTCTTTGAGCGCGAGCTCGGCCTGGGACGCCGCGTACTGCGCCTGCTCGTTGGCGACGCTCGCGGTCTGCCAGATGACGAGTCCGAGCACCGCCATGACGGCGAGCACCACCGCCACCAGGAGCCCTGTGTACTTGAGCTGGAATCGCGGGTTGAGGAGCAGCTTGCGGCGGGAGGCCGGGCGGGCTGTGGCGCGATCCTCGGCGGGAGAGGTCATGAGGTCTCGTCAGCGGGCGGACGGCATGACCGCCAGCACAGGACATGGCATGAGCGGGGCCGCCCCGGTGCGACCCCCCCGGAAAAACGCACTGCGGTCTCACTGGTACCCCATTCCCGGCGCCGGTCGCAAGGGTCATTCAGAGGTCGAACAGCGTCCCCTGCCGGCTCGGCCGTCGGAAGGTCGAGCGCTCGTCCGCCTCTTCGCGCTCGCGCGCGGCGTTCAGCCCGAGGCGCTGGCAGTGCACCTCGAACAGCCGCAGGATCGCCGCCCAGCGCGGGCCCGCGCCCTGGAAGCGCGCCCCGAAGGCGGCCTCGTTCATCTTGCCGCCGCGCATCTCCTGGATGCCGCGGCGCACCTTGCCGGCGCGGTCCGGGAACGCCTCCTCGAGGCGCTCGTCGAAGACCGGGAGCACCTCGCGCGGCAGGCGCAGCGGCATCATGAAGGCGCTCTGCGCCCCGGCGTCGCGGGCGCGCTCGAGGAGCTCGGGGACGTCGCTGTCGTTGAGCCCGGGGATCAGGGGCGACAGGGAGATCCCGGTCGGCACGCCCGCGTCCGAGAGCGCGCGCATGGCCTCGAAGCGCAGCGACGAGCGGCTCGCGTACGGCTCCATCTTGCGGGCGACGGCGTCGTCGGCGAAGGGGATGCTGAAGTGGACGCGGGCGCGGGCGCGGCGCGCGAGCTCGCCGAGCAGGGCGGCGTCGCGCCGCACGAGCGCGCCCTTGGTGATGAGCCCGACCGGGTTCCTGAACGCGAGGCACACCTCGAGGCAGCGGCGGGTGAGCTCGTAGCTCGCCTCGAGGGGCTGGTAGCAATCGACGTTGCCGGAGAACACGATCGTGTCGCCCTGCCAGCCCGGTTTGTTGAGCTCCTTCTCGAGCAGCTCGGGCGCGTTCGCCTTGACCACGATCTTGCGGTCGAAGTCCGTGCCGGCGCCCCACCCGAGGTATTGGTGCGACGGCCGGGCGTAGCAGTAGGCGCAGGCGTGGATGCAGCCCCGGTAGGGGTTGACGCTGTACCGGAACGGGAGATCGGGGCTGTCGTTCGCGGTCACGATGGAGCGGGCCTGCTCCTCGAAGACCTGCAGCGTCGCCGGGGGCGCCTCTTCGAGGTACTCGACCTGCGTCGACGACCACGGGTTCGGAGGGTTGTTCACGGGGCGCGGCATGGTGCGGGGCGCGCCGGGCGAGGGGCGGGCGGCGCGCCGTGAGTGTAGCGCGGTCGTGGGTAGGGTGGGAGCGTTTGTTCAGGTGTGCCCGGTGAGCGCCGGCGTGGCGGGCTCGGCGGAGAGAGGAGCGGCGGGGCGTCGACGCGCGGCGGCGGGCGCGGCGGGAAGGGGGTGAAGGACGCGGAGGACGCCGCGGAGAGGCGTGAGGGCGCGGCGGCAGAGGCGCGGAGCGCGACGGGGAGAGCGGATTGACAGGGCAGGGGGGCCCTGCTCGCATGGGCGCGTCCAGCAGCGACGAGAGGGACAAGATGGCCAATCCGAGACAGCCCGGGTTCGATTTCCGCAGCACCTACCTGCACCTCGCGGACGGGGGCGACGCGTTGCCCATCGAGGTGAGGCCGACGTTCTGGCAAGAGCTCATGTCCGGCGATTCGAAGGCCGCGGACATCCGGCGGGTCGCGGAGGCAGGCGGTTGGCTGGTGACGACGTTTCACCTCGCCGAGGACATGCAGCAATGGGAGATGCACCCGGCCGGCGACGAGATCCTGGTCCTCCTGTCGGGCGCGAGCGACATCGTGCTGCAAGAGCAGGGCGGCGAGCGGGTGGTCGAGCTGCGCGCGGGCACGGCGTGTAAGGTCCCGCAGGGCGCGTGGCACCGGTTCATCGTCCGGGAGCCGGGGGACATGCTGGCGATCACGTACGGCAAGGGGACGCAGCACCGGCCGCTGTAGCGGGGGCGAGCAGATTCATGGGTGCGGCGCGAAGGAAGCCGAGCGCGGCGCTCGGCGAGCGACGGCGGGGGTGCCGCTGCGAGGGTCGACGTGAGCGCGTTTGACGGGCGAGCTGAACCATGTTAGCGGCCTGACGACTGCACACGATGCACGGCCCATACTGGGCAGCACATTTCACTCGATCTGCTCTGCCTCGTCGCGTGACATCCCTGTGATGAAGGGGTTGTGGTCGCGAGGCACGACCGCCGGAGAATGTCGTCATGACGCATTGGGTTCGATGGACAGCGCTTTTTGTTGCAGCGTTGAGCGCTTCAGCTTGCTACGGCGAGAGCTCTGAAGAGAGCGTCCCCGTGGAGGACTTGGGCGAGGCGGCGGCTGCCGTCACGGTCTGCGTCAGCGGCACGTCGGGGGCGTGCGGCGGGAGCGATCCCGCCGAGAGCTGGACGGGAACACTCTGCTGTGTCAGCACGTCGCCGACCTGCACGAACGGGACGTCGAGCGCCTGCGGGGGCTCGGACACGAAGGAGCACTGGACGGGGACCGAGTGCTGCGTCGACAATCAGCCCACGTGCGTGAACGGGACGTCGAGCGCCTGCGGGGGCTCGGACACGAAGGAGCACTGGACGGGAACCAACTGCTGCGTCGACAACACGTCCATGTGCACGAACGGGACGTCGAGCGCCTGCGGGGGCTCGGACACGAAGGAGCACTGGACGGGAACCGATTGCTGCGTCGAGGCGTCGACCTGTGTGAACGGGACGTCGAGCGCTTGCGGGGGCTCGGATACGAAGGAGCACTGGACGGGAACCAACTGCTGCGTCGAGGCGTCGATCTGTACGAGCGGGACGTCGAGCGCCTGCGGGGGCTCGGATACGAAGGAGCACTGGACGGGAACCGATTGCTGCGTCGAGGCGTCGGCGTGCACGACCGGGACCTCGGGCACCTGCACCGGCGCGGGAAAGCACTGGACCGGCACGATGTGCTGCATCGAGTGACCGGCTCGCGATTCCGACGCTGAGGAGCATGACCGGAGCGCTACCCGGATCGCTCCCATCGACCGCGCGGTCAGCCGACCTCAGCCCCGCGCGGCGAAGCGGCGGTGGTCGACCATGAGGCAGCGGTCCTGCACGACGAGGACGCCGGCCTCGATCAGCCGCTCGGCCACCGCGTCGCTCCGGATGCCGCTCTGCAGCCAGACGGCGCGCGGCCGGGCGGCGAGCAGGTCGTCGAGGTGCGCGGCGACGTCCTGGCCGCGCCGGAAGACGTCGACGATGTCGATGGGGCCCGGGACGTCCGCGACGCGGCGGTAGACCTGCTGGCCGAGGATGGTCTTCACGTCGGGGTAGTAGACGGGGACGGGGATCACCTCCACGCCTGCGCTCTTGAGGTAGCTCGGGACGTAGAAGGCGGGCTGATCCGCCTGCGCCTCGGTCTTGATGCCGAGCACGGCGACGCGCCGCGCGGAGCGGACAAGCTCCGCCACCCGGGCCTCGTCGTGGCTGATGTCGCGGATGTCGTTCATGGGGGGAGTGTACGTCCGCCGAGCCGGCGCGGCACCCGGGACGGCGTGCTGGAGAGCCGGAGGCGTGGGGCCTGGGCGGCGCTCGGCGCTGGGACCGCTGCGTTCAGCGGGGGCGGCGGCCGGCGGAGGCACGGGGGCGTGTCGGCCTGGGGCGTGGGGGCGAGTCGCTTTCGTCTTCTCGTGGTTCGACCGAGCCTCTCGGGGGCTGCGCGGCGGGCGTCGTGCCGCCGCTGGGGCGGCCGCTCGGGCGGAGGTAGCCGAGCTCGCGGAGGAGCTTGCGATCCTGGATGGCCGATCGGACGACGGCGCTCCATTCCAGGTACCAGCCCCAGAGGTCGGCTTCGGCCTGCTCGCCGTCGTTTTCGGGGTCTGCCGGCGACCGATCCCCGGCGGGCTCGACCTTCTCGGCGCGGGCGAGGAGCTCCCTGGCCTCGTCGACGACCTCTCTGGTGATCCCGCGCCAGGCGAGGAGCTTCCTGGCTTCGCGGCCGTCTCGTTCGGGGCCGCCCTTGTCGTTGCGCCTGGCGAGCTGGTCCCAGCGCTCGACGAAGGTGCCGACGGACACGACGACGGCCGCGCCCTCGGTCTGGCCGAGGTTCCTGAACATCCAGGCATGGACCTCGGGGTGACGGCGCTTGAGGGTCGCCGCGGCGATGGGAAACCACCGGTTCTCCCAGCCGTCGAGCGCGGCGATGAGGTCGGGTTCGGGAGCGCTGGGGCGCACGTCGATGTCGAGCCGGGGGCGCGTGAGGCCCTGGAGGAGGCGCCACCCCTCGGCGAGGTCGGCGTCGGTGAAGCCGTGCGCGACGAGCGCCGCGGCGATCTCGTCCCTGCGAAGGCCCATCAGCAGCTGGAGCACCCGCACCGCCTTCTGCCGGAGCGTCGACCTGGCCATGAGGAATGAGGTCCTCCCGTGGAAGACGACTGTACGGGGTCGGGGGACGCGTCCACCAGGGCATAGCAAGAGAGCGCCGGGGCCGGGAAGGGGAAACCCAGGGCGGGCGAGGGGCGCCCCCGGTCGGCGGGGCGGAGCACCCGGGGGAGGGAGGCGCCAGTGAGGTGGATCGAGCCGGGGGAGGTGGGGATCGAGTGAGGGGGGCTGGGGGATGACGAGCAGGACGTGGGGGTAGAGGTGGCGGGAGATGGGGATCGAGTGCGGGAGGGCGGGGATCGAGAGAAGAGGAGCGGGGATGTAAGGAGGGGAGGAAGGGGAGCGGGGCGGGGAGTCGCCCGGGGGAGCGGCAAAGCGGCCGAGGAGTGTACGAGCGGAGCCCTGGTAACACTTCTGACCGGGAGCCGCGGTGACACTTCCTTGAGCTACGGGCCCCTGCTCCGGGAGGAGTGGAAACAGGGGCCGGATCCTCGTCGACGCGACACGCTCACCGCGCTCTCTCGGACCGCCAGGATCTATACACGATCCGCTTCCCGCGGTCTCGGTACACGCGAGCCTCTCCTCACGTTCCGGCGTGAGTGCGCGCAGGTCACCGTGCCTTGGCGAGCTGCAGCTCCTTGTTCTTCAGGGTGACCTGCGCGAGCAGAACCGGCCCGTAGTACAGCTCCCAGACGTCGTCGGCGATCGGAAGCAGCCCCACGGGCTCGTTGGCGATCAGCTTGGAGACGAAGGTGTTCGCGCCACCGAACTGCAGCCGTCCCATGTCCCCCACGCGTCGCACGGCCATCGTGTCCGGATACTCCGGCGAGGAGGGCTTGCTCGGCATCGTCCGCCGCGACGGCGTGTAGCGCGAAGCCGGCGTCCTCTGGCCGAGCGCCTCGTGGGGCCGCTGGTCATTGTACTCGTGCCGGAAGCGGTCGAAGACGCGCTGCTGCGCCGCGAGCGTGGCTCCGGGCGGCGAGGTCGCCTCCGCCTTCAGCGTCTTGTGCATGCGCTCGTGACGGCCGTTCTGCTGCGGCTTGCCGGGCTCAATGCGCTCGGGAACCACGCCGAGCTTGATCCAGCTCACCGACAGCGCCGAGAGCCCTCCGATGCCCAGCGTGGCGAACGGCGGGCCGTTGTCCGAGCGGATACGGTTCGGCAGCCCGAACTCGCGGAACGCGCGCTCGAAGTGCGGCCGCACCGAGGCCTCGTCCGGCTTCGCCACCCCCTCGCACTTGAGCAAGTACCGCGACGCCTGGTCCGTCAACGTCAGGGGGTGGCACCGGGTCTTGTCGCCAAGCGCAAAGTGCCCCTTGAAATCGACGCACCATGTGTCATTAGGCTGCTCCGCTGGAGCCAGCGTCGACGGCATCGCTGACGTCGGCATCACCACGCGGCGCCGCCGGGGTCGGATCAGCCCGTGCTTCTTGAGCAGCTCGCCGATGGTGCTCGTCGCCGGCAGCCCCTCAAGGCCCATGCTCTCCAGCCGGGCGCGCAGCTTCTTCGGACCCCAGGTGGGTCGCACCTTCCGCAGCTCGACCAGCGCGTCGACGATCGCCGCTGGCGTCGCATGCGGGAACGTGTGCGCCACGGGCCGCCGCTCCTCCAGACCACGAGGTCCGGATTGCTCGTAGCGCTCCACCCACTTGTACCCCGTCTTCCGGCTGATGCCGAACCGTCGGCACAGCTCCGCGAACGTCTCGTCCGACTCGTTGACCTGCGCGATGAACTGAAGCCTCTCGTCCACTGAACATGTCTCTTTCCAGGGCACCAGCGATCCTCCGTCGCCGACCCTCTACGACATGTGTCACCCAGGCTCCCGGTTCGTCCGGGTGCTACCCAGGCTCCCGGTCTGAACCGTTACCCAGGCCACCGGTCCGTACCGAGAACGGAAGGGCTGGTCAAGCGAAGGAGGGGGAGTGCTAGAAGAGGGCGGGAGCACCGGCTGTGAGCGGTGGAGTGGCGCGGAGAAGCCGGGGGGCGCTCGCAAGGCCGGCAGGTGTTTGAAATGACGATGGATTTGGGGATGACCGGGGGCGCGCGGGGCGGCCTCCGGGAGCCGGAGCGAGGGGGGCGGCGGGGACCTCTCGCAAGCCGGGTTGCAAGTGCGCGAATTGTTTCGTAGCCCTGCGAGGGCTCTCTCCGCTGCTGAAAGGCGGCGGCCCCATTGAAGCAGGTTCCAGTCCTCCGCCTCGAGTGCCGTGCGCAGGACTCTCCGCCGCTGACAGGCGGCGGCCCCGTTGACGCCGGATCTCGTCTTTGCCCTCGGCCTTGCGCCGATTCTCTCCGGCGCCGCCGTACCGCGCGCCCGTGGAGCAGCCGAGCCAGCCGGGAGGACGTCGACCCGCTCCTCCTCTCGCTTTGCTCAGTCGACGCCCTCGGTCCTGCGAGCTGAGCGAAGCACCCCCAGCCCGCCCTTACCTGCACGCAGCGACGTCCCACCCCCCCCGCGTAATCCTTCAACGTTCGCGATTCAATCGACCTTCTGCTGCCAGCCGCTCCCTGCACCCCCGCGCTGATCGACCCGCCCCCGCCGCCGCGCATGCAGCGGCGCGACGGTATCCAGCTCAGCGCAGCTCCCCGTCCGCCGCTTGTGGCAGACTCCGCAACGTGAACCTCGACCGTCTCCAGGCGTCCCGGCCTGACCTCGCACTCGGCATGTCTTTCGCCCCCCTTAGGCCTCAAGACGAATGTCGCCGGCTCGCGGTCACCATCGGACTCCTGTCCGGCGCCGCGATCCTGCTCTGGCCGAAGGCCGCCCTCGCGAACGCCGGCATCCCGATGATCGTCTTCGCGTGGCCCGCATCGTGGATAGCCTTCGTTCCCGTCGTGCTCGTCGAGGCCGCCGTGGCTCGCCGGGTCCTGCGCCTGCCGACGCGAGACGCGATCAAGCTCTCTCTCTCGGCGAACGCATGGTCCACGCTCGCGGGGATCCCGATCACGTGGGCTCTCCTGACGGTCCTCGAGATGACCGTAGGGCCGATCCTGTCGATGGCTCGCGATGATCTCGGACCGGCCGCCTCCCTGCTCCTGCTGCCGATCTCGGCTCCCTGGCTAGGCCCCGTGGAGGAGGGCTGGCGCGTGCTCGCCGCCGGGGCCTTCCTCTGCGTGCCCTTCTTCTTCGCCTCGGTGTGGATCGAGGCGCGAAGCGCCGGGCGCCGCGTGCCGGCGGCCGACGCGCTCCGCTGGGCGAAGAGGGCGAACTCCGCCACCTATGGCTTTTTCCTCGTCGCGCTCGCGCTGTTCGCGCTGATCTCGTGGATGAGCCACGCGCGCAGCGCCGGCTAGCCGCGGTCGCCGGCGTGGCGGCGGCCCTCCTGTGGCAGACTCCCCCGCGTGAACCTCGACCGGCTCCCCGCGCTCTGGGCCGACCTCCTCCGCCACCCCACCTCGCTGCCCGTCGCGCTCGGCGCGGCCGTCGCCGTCCTCGCGCTCGGGTTCTTCGCCTACCGCCTGCTCTTCGCCCTGCTCTCGCGCGCCGCCCGCGCGACCCAGACGTCGCTCGACGACCTCCTCCTCCGGCGCATGCGGCTGCCGGCGCGCCTGCTCGTCGCGCTCCTCGCGCTGCACACGTTCATCGCCCTGCGCGGCGGCGAGCTGCCCACGCTCCTCAAAGGCGTGCTCCTCCTGGAGCTCGCCCTCGCGTCGTACCTGGCCATCGAGATCGCCGAGACCATGGTCATCGACTACTGGCTCGCCGAGCGCCGGAAGGTGCAGCTCCCGGCCCTCGTCCGGCACCTCCTGCTCACGATCCTCTACCTCGTCGCCGGCCTCTCCATCGTCGGCGCGGTCACCGGCGTCGACCTCGTGCCGCTGCTCGCGACCTCGACCGTCATCACGGTCGTCCTCGGCCTCGCGCTCCAGGACACCCTCGGCAACCTCTTCGCCGGGCTCGCCCTGCACTCCGAGCGCTCGTTCGGCGTCGGCGACTGGATCCTCGTCGACGGGATCGAGGGGCAGGTCGTCTACGTGGGATGGCGCTCGACCCGCCTCCGGACGTTCTCCGGAGACATCGTGATCCTGCCGAACTCGATCATCGCCAAGGCGCGCGTGCAGAACTTCTGCGCGCCGACCCGGACGTGCGCGCGCAACATCGAGATGCTCGTCGCCCTCGGCGCCGCCCCCGAGGCGGTGGAGCGCGCGGCGCAGCGCGCCTATGCGCAGGTGCCGGACATCCTCCGCGAGCCGCCGCCCAGGCTCTGGCTCGCGGCCGTCACTCCCCTCTTCCAGCGCTATGTCATCAAGTTCTGGATCGCCGACTTCGAGCGCCACGATCTCCTGGAGTCCGAGCTGATGAAGGCGTTCTTCCGCGCCTGCCGCGAGGAAGGCGTCGCCCTCAGCCCCGCCGCAGCGCAGCCGGGCCTCGCCGTCGATCCGCGCATCCTCGACCCGCGCGCCCCCGTCGATCCGACGGTGGCTCCGGTGGTCCTGCCGGCGATCGTCGCGGTGCCGTCCGCACCGGCGCCCGCCGCCGCGAGCGGCAAGGCCGACGCGGCAGCACCGCGCCAGCAGGCGCGCTCCGCCGAGCCGCTCCCGGAGCGCTGAGCGCCGCGATCGGCGCCCAGCGCCCGGCATCGCTTCGGCGACGGCCCGCCGCAGATCGCTTCGGCGCCGGCCCGCCGCAGATCGCTTCCGCGCCGCGGCCCGCCGCGGCCGTCCGAGGTCCGCAGTCACCCTGATTTGGCTTGGTCCGGTCGCGCCGCTGCGGTAGCCGAGCGGTATGCCTGACAACCAGCCCGTCTCCCCCAACAAGGTCGCGGTCGTGGGCGCTGGCAGCGTCGGCGCGACGATCGTCTACGCGTGCCTGCTCCGCGGCGTGGCGAAGGAGGTCGCCCTGTTCGACGTGAACCGGGCCAAGGTCGACGCCGAGGTGCTCGACCTGAACCACGGCCTCCAGTTCGTCCCGGCGGCGACGCTCGAGGGCAGCGATGACGTCGAGGTCTGCCGCGGGGCGCACGTGGTCGTCATCACCGCCGGCGCGAAGCAGAAGCCCGGGCAGAGCCGGATGGACCTCGCCACCGCGAACGTCGCTATCTGCCGCGAGCTCCTGCCGCGGCTCCAGGCCGTCGCGCCCGACGCGCTCTACTTGCTCGTCACCAACCCGGTCGACGTGATCACCTATGTCACGCTCAAGCTGACCGGCCTGCCGCCCGCCCGCGTCATCGGCAGCGGCACGGTGCTCGACAGCAGCCGATTTCGCTTCCTGATCGCCCGGCGGCTGAACGTGGCCGTGCAGAACGTCCACGCGTACATCGCCGGCGAGCACGGGGACAGCGAGGTGCCGCTGTGGAGCAGCGCGAGCGTCGCGAACATCCCGCTCGACGCGTGGTCCGTGCCCGGCCACGGCAAGCTCACCGCGGGCGACCGGGCGGAGATCTTCTCGAACGTGAAGAACGCCGCCGCCCAGGTCATCTCCGGCAAGGGCGCGACCAACTACGCGATCGGCCTGGCGACCGCCAAGATCCTGGAAGCCCTGCTCCGCGACGAGAACCGCGTGCTGCCCGTCAGCAGCCTGCTCCGCGGCTACCGCGGGATCGACGATGTGTGCCTGAGCGTGCCGTGCGTCGTGAACCGCTCCGGCGTCGAGTCGCAGCTGCCCATCCCGATGAGCCCCGAGGAGGAGGCCGGCGTCCGCGCCAGCGCGGACACGATCCGCACGGCGATCCGGTCGCTCGGCTTCTGACGCGACCTCGCGCCGCATCGCCTGAGCGCATCCCTGGCTCGGTGATGGGGAGAATTTGAACTACAGAGGGCACAGCGGGCACAGAGGAGAGGGAAGAAGCTATTTGTCTTTCTTCTCTTCCCTCTGTGCCCTCAGTGTCTCTGTGGTTCTTATCTCATGAGAAGCCGTCCGGTGAGCACGACCGTGCGCCGGCGATCGTCGCTGTCTCAATCGCTCCGCCGACGATGAAGTGCCACGCTGGCGGCCGAGGAGCGCCCATGCCGGCTCCGTACGACCTACAACGACTCGTGGATACGACCGCTGTCGGGTCGAGGTGGGGGACCCGGGGCTCGATCACACAGTGTGTGGGTGCATGGGCTGGTAACGCCACGATGGCCTACCGGTGTTGCGACGGTGCGTGGTGGTCCAGGTGACGCCGCGCCGGCGGCCCCCATGGTCCGGCGGTCCAGGGGCTCGAGCCCGTGCCGGGCTCGGCCAGCAGCTTGGCCGCCTGTGGATGTGTCGTGTCGTCACCGAGGCCGACATCCTGAGGACATCTTGCTCTACTCTACGCTCCACCCGATGCCTAGCGACGCTCCTGTCGATCTCTACTCACTCGCCTTCACCTGCAGCGTCGACCCGCTGCTCTTGCTCGACGAAAGCGGTCGGATCCTGGCGATGAACCCCGCCGCCGAGCGCCTCTGCTCCACGCCCGGGGCGACGGCGCGCGGAGGGCCCGTCGATGAGGCCCTGCGGCCCGATCCGCCCCTCGGCGCGCTGCTCGAGCAGGCGCTCCGCGATCGCGCCCCGCGCGCCCTGCCGCCCGAGCTCACCCTCCACCTCGCGGACGAGCGCGTCGTCCTCGCCGAGGGGAGCCTCAGCCCGCTCGTCGACCCCGCGGGCGCGTGCGCCGCCGTGCTCCTCGTGCTGCGCGACGTGACCGAGCGACGCCGGGCCGAGCAGGCGGCGCGCGATCAACGAGCGCGCCTGCACGCGGCCGTCGAGGCGCTCGACGTCGGCTTCGTCGTCTACGACGCCGAGGAGCGGCTCTGCTTCTTCAACACCGCGTACAAGTCGCTCTACCCCGAATGTGCCGCCGCCATCCAGATCGGCAACACGTTCGAAGACGTCGTCCGCGAGGGCTGTCGAAACGGGATCCACCTCCACAGCGGCCTCAGCGAAGAAGAGTGGGTCGCCGGTCGCGTCGCGGACCATCGCCGCTCCGGGGAGGTCTACATGCGGCGGTTCGGGGATCGCTGGCTCACCCTCAAGAGCACCCGCCTCGCCGACGGCAGCTTCGTCGGCCTGCGGATCGATACCACCGAGCTCAAGCAGGCAGAGCTCGCCCTCGAGCGCGAGCGGCAGTTCATCCGCCTCGTGCTCGACACCATCCCGATCGTCGTCACGGTCAAGGATCGGGACGGCAAGATGATGCTCGTCAGCAAGAGCTACGCCGAGCTCTACGACATCACGCCGGAGGGGGCGGTGGGCAAGACCGTCGCCGATCTGCCGTCCTCCCACGCCGAGCTCTCCACCATCGGCGAGATGGACCGGCAGGTGCTCGCGCACATGCAGCCGGTCTCGAGGGTTCAACCCGTCGCGCGCCCGAACGGCAAGGTGCGGTGGATGTCCATCGTCAAGGTGCCCCTGGTCGAGCAAGACGGCACGGCGCACATCCTCGCCATCGGCACGGACATCACGGCGCAGCGGGAGCACGAGGAGCACATGGCCGCCACCATCGCCGAGCTCGAGCGGCAGAAGCAGGCCATCGCCGATCAGCTCGCGGTCATCCAGCACCAGCAGGCGCTCATCCGCGCCCTGTCCACGCCCGTCCTCCAGGTCGCCGAGGGCGTGGTCGCCGTGCCCCTCATCGGCGTGCTCGACGACGCGCGCGCGGCCGACGTCACCGGCAAGCTCCTCGACGAGGTCGTGCGCACGGGCGCTCGCTTCGCCATCATCGACGTCACCGGCATCGAGAGCGTCGACGCCGCGGCGGCCGACCACCTCGTCCGCATCGTCCGCGCGATCCGCCTGCTCGGCGCGAGCGGCGTCCTCACCGGCATCGGACCCGCCGTCGCCCAGTCGATGTGCGGCCTCGGGGTCGACCTCTCCGGCGTCACCACGCACGGCAACCTCCGCGCCGGGATCGAGGTCTGCCTGCGCGCGCTGCCCCGGCGCCGCTGAGCGCTGCCGGCGCTCCCATCCTCCGCGAGGGTGACGAGGAGGGTCACGCCGCGCAGGGCCGGGCGCGAGGCCCAGCCGGACGCGGAGCGTGGAGGCCGCGAGCGCTCACGCGACCTGGCTCCACCCGTAGAGGCCGATCGCGTCGATCAAGCGAGCAATGGACCGCCAAGTCGCCAGGGACGCCGAGAGGGGGATTCTCTTCTCGTATTTTCGGGGGGCCTCTCGGCTCGAAGCTCTGCGCTCTTCGTCGAGCTGCTCACGGCGGGGCCTCAGCTCCAGTGCGCGGTCAACTCGAGATGATCATCGTCGTCGCCGCCGCCGGCGATGATGCGCTGGCGGACGTGGCTGGCGCCGCCGATCTCGAGGAGCTGTTCGCAGGAGCCGATGACCTCGGTCCACATGTTCTCGTCGAACCCGGAGCAGCCGCTCCAGCGAGCGTGGGTGAAGCCCCGGCGGGATTCGAGGACCTGGACGCGGCCGACGGAATAGTAGTTGGCGAAGACGCGCTGGCCCAGGGAGAAGAGGGTGGAGGGCGAGATGAGGGCAGCGATGACCTTGTAGATGCCGCTCATGTCGTCGCGGGTGCACTGGCGGCCGATCTGGTGGATGAGCTCTTTGCCCTCGCCGCTGGCGCGCCGGATGGCCTGGAAGAGATCCTTGTACCAGGCGATCGGGTACCAGCCGGTGGAGACGATGCTGCCGTAGCGCATGCCGGCGCGCAGCGGCTCGCACATCTCGTCCAGGCTGAGCTTCTGGAGGGGCTCGCCGCGCAGCTTGCCGAGGCTCACGTACACGGAACGAAACGCCACTCCCTTGACCTTGGGTTCGTCCGTCATCCAGCCGTGCCAGCGCCCTCAGCAGCGAGGGTACCGCGCACGTCGTGCGTAGGCCAGAGAGCTGCCGCTGGCCCGGGTGTGGCCAGAGCCGTGGGCGGGCAGTGACGAGCCCGTCCGGTCGCCGTCATCGCTGGACCCTTTGGTGGGGCGGCCAACGGTGCGTTCGATCTGGACGTTCCGTCGTGGAGCGGGGCTCACGGGATCTTGCAATAGGTCGGGAAGCTCGCCGGGACGCCCGACGCGTAGGGCTCGGGGCGCGCCTTGTAGGGGTGGTCCTTCAAGAACTGCCAGCTCGAGGTGGCGATGCCCGACGGGATGCTGTGCCCGCCGCCGGTGTCGCAGTCGATGGCGAATCCCCCCTTCGCCTTGATGTCGTTCTCGAACGCCGCGCTCGCCTGCGCGAAGTCGATGATGACCACATCGGAGCCCTTCGCGCCGTGGACCGCCATGACGGCAGGCGGGTTGCTGGGATCCTGGAGGGGCGGCACGCCGAGGCTCGTGTTACCGCCCGAGTACGTCACGACGCTCGCGACGTAGTTGGATCGCGCATAGGCCATGTACGCGGCCTGCAGGCCGCCCGCGCTGAAGCCGAGCGAGTGAATGCGGCGCGTGTCGACATTGCGCTGCTGGATGGCGCACGCGAGCGCCTCGTCGGCGATGTTGAGGTCGCCCACGTACCACACGTTGTTGCCCGTGGTCCGCGTGCCGTCCTCGCCGCCGTGCCCATCGTACGCGTTGGGCGCGAACACGACGCCTCCGCGGCTCGTGATCTCGTCGATGGCGGCCTGTCCGAGGCCGGCCAACGCTTCTTGCGGGCGGGAGCTCGTGGCGTGCCAGTAGATGACCACCGGCGCCGGGGTGGCGGACCTCGCGCCGGCCCACACGCGAACCTCACGGCCGAGGAAGGTCATGGTCCCGGTGGCGATCGTCGGACACGCCTCCCGGGCCGCTGGCAGGGCGCTCGGCGCGCTGCCGCCGCCGGAGCCGCCGGAGCCGCCGCTGCCGCCAGCGCCGCCGGCGCCGCCGCTGCCGCCCGAGCCGCCGCTGCCGCCAGAGCCGCCGGCGCCGCCGGAGCCGCCGCTGCCGCCCGAGCCGCCGGAGCTGCCGGAGCCGCCCGAGCCGCCGGAGCCGCCGCTGCCGGTCGTGCCGGAGGCTCCGCCTCCTGTCACGGACGAGATCGTCGGACGCGTGGTGCCCGTCGCGCAGAAGTTGAACGTGACCGAGGCGCCGGGCTCGATGCGCGCGTTGCCCCGGGTCGGCGTCGCCGTCAGGAGCGTGCCGCTGCTCGAGAACACTGCGCCCCAGGACCTGGTCACCGTCGCGTCCTTCACGTCGGTGACGACGCTCCAGGACGTGGCCGCGCTCGCGCCGCCGTTCGATACCTTGACGGCGGCGCAATAGCGGCCCCCCCAGCTCGGCTGATAGCTCAGCTCGGCCGAGAGGCCGCTCTCGGCCGCCATCAGCGATTCGCCGCCCAGCTCGGCATCGCCGGCCTCTCCAGCGACGCACGCGCCCAGCGTCGCGAGCAGCCCGGCCAGCGCGAGCCGCGTCAGCCGATGAGCGCCGGCGACGCCTGCCTCGATCGGGCGCGGGCGCGACGCGCCGACGAGCCGCTCATCCCTCGCTCGACGCTGCTCATCGCTCCCGCTCCGGGACCGTGAGCGCCGCTGCAACGAGCGCTTCTGCCAGGGGGCAATGTTCATGAGAGTGTCCTCCGTCCTGTGATGTTGAGATCACGTGACTGCGCCAGGCGCCGAATCCCCGCGCGCGAGGAGCGACACGGGCACGGCCAAGGGCAGCCGCGAGCTTCCTAAGAAAGCTGGCTCGACGGCCGCGATGAACGGATCATAGCAAGCGTCGAATCGTCGGTGAAGTGAAGATGCGTTTGGATGAGTCGTAATTTCCGCAACTTCGCTTGAAGTTTCCGCGGCTCGTGCAAATGGCTCGCACGGTGTGAGACGCGAGCTCCGGTGGCCGCCGTCGTGCGTTTGGAGCCCCGCTCACAGAGCGCGTGTGCGCTCGTCTTCGAGCCCGCTGGCCGCCGACCGAGCACGGCTGTACGCGAGGCCCGGCGTGATCCGCGCGGGGGGCCAGATCCCCTCGAATCCGTGGGGCAGCGGGCGCGTAAGTCGTTGGAAACATATGATCTTCAATATGTTCGTCGCTCCAACTAGAGCGGTTTTCGGCTGGGACTGAGACACCGGCCTCCGTCTCTCGTCCCCGTCTTTCGTTCTCCGTTTCCCGCCTTCTTCGCCTTCCGTCTGCCGTCACCCGTCTTCGTGCGCGTCCCTCGTGCGCGTGCGCGTGCGCGCTGATTCCGGGGAATCGCGCACGCGCACGCGCACGGAAGAGCGAAGATGAAAGACGGCAGACGGCAGACGGGGACGATGTGTCAGTCCCAGCTAAAAACCGCTCTAGAACAACGATGCGGGTCGGAGCGCGCCTGCTGGAGTCGCGCTCACGGGGTCCGCGCCGGAAGGGAACAGCTGGTCCGCGAGCCGTGGCACGTCCACTGGATGACGGGCGCGCGTGCCGCTGTGGACCCTCCGACGATGTCCAGGCATTTGCCGCTGCGCCGGGCGATGATCCTCACGTAGCGAAGGAGCTCAGGCGAAGCTGCCCATGGTCGTGGGGCGGCCAACGGTAGTCCCCAGGAGAGGGAGCCCGCCGCGGGGCCCCCGCGCCGCGCGGCGCACTCCCTCTCCTGGGGCCGGGCAGCTCGACAAGACCCCACCCCGCGAAGACCGTCACCCGCTGGCCGGCCCCGTCCCCTGGTCCGACTCCCCCCACGCCACCATGACCGCGCTCGTGTTGTGGAACCCCTCGACGCTCCCACCGAACTTCGCGATCTGCCCGTAGCACGCCACCCCGAACATCGGATGCGGCGCCGCGTTCGGCGACAGGAACGCCCGCACCTCGTCGCGGTACCGCTCCCCCAGCGACCGGAACCGCGACGCGCAGTCGAACACCAGCGCACCCGACACCGCCGGCAGCGGCCCGAGCACCTTCGTCGACAGCCCCTTCGCCGCCTGTAGCAGCGCGTCGGCCGTCGCGCTCACCACCCGCACCACCTGCCCCCGCGAAAGCCCCCCGGTCAGCACCACCGCCCCGTCCCCCCGGATCGCGATCGGCGACCGGATCTTCAGCGCCTCCCCGAACGGCGTCTTCGCCCCGAGCGCGTGCTTCGCCATCGTCTGGAGCAGCCCCTCGCCCGGCGACCGCAGCCCGAGCCGCGACAGCTCCTCCTCGTACACCCGCGCCGCCGGCTGCCCGTCCAGCGTCCGGAGCACGTTCCGCTCGATGTCCGTGATCGTGAAATCCCGCCCACCCTCGGCCGCCCGGAACCCGTGCACCACGTCGAGGTTCACCCGGTGCCGGTGCGTCAGCCGCACCAGCACCGCCGCGTCCGTCAGCGCCTTCCGGCCCAGGAACACCCGCGCCCCCTCGAACGTCCACCCGTCGCCCGCCGTCCCGCCGAACACCCGCATGTGCGGCGGCACACCCTGCCGCAGCGCGGCCACCAGCTCGTCCCCGTCGCACGCGAACGCGTCCGCCAGCACCAGGATCGAGCTCGGCGCGCCGCTGCGCGGGCCGTTGCTCGACACCGCCTCGTCCATGTCGCTCAGCGCCGCCCGCACGCTCTTGCCGTGATCCGCCCGCAGCTCGCGCGCCGCGGCGCACGTCACCTCGACGCCCGCGCCCCCGAGGAACGCGCACGACACGCCGCTCCTGCTGAAGCCCCGCTCCGTGAACGACACCCCGCCCGTGGTGGCCCCGACCACCGGGACGCCCGTCGCGTCCTCGACCGCGGCGAGATACTCCTCGTGCTTCGTCCCGCTCGGCAACGCCACGATCGCGAGCCGCGCTGGCTCCTTCCACTCGGCGACCGTTCGCTCGATCTTCCGCCCGAGCAGCCAGGCGTTCCCATCAAAGGGTCCGAGGGTCATCATCTTCATGCGCCGAAGCTCCTGCCTGCCCGGCGCCGGAACGCGGGGCTTCGAGTCCAGGCCATCGCTGACGATACGCGTCGCGGCTCGGTGATAACACGCACGAGGGACCCCCCTCTACTCCTCTTGCAGACTTCTGCCCAGCGCGGTCGCCCGCCTGGCGCGGCGCCCGCGGTCGCGCGTCGGCGGAGCTCGGGCGCTGTGATCCGCTCACGCACCTCCGCGCCCGCGCACGTGGTCTGCTTCACCAGACCGCTCGCCCGGCGGCGGCTGGGCCTCGGGCCGCGCCGCCCCGCGGACCTTCTCGTCGAGCGACCGGAGCGCCTGGCCGAGCTCCGCGATCTGCGCCTCGATCGCCCGGATGCCGAACGCGCTCTGCGTGGTCGCCTTCGCGAGCGGCGCGACGATCCGCTCGACCAGCGAGAGGTGGTGGCCCACGAACTCCGACACCGATCGATCGGTCTCGACCTTCACCTCGACCTTCGGCTGCGCGACCCCCTTGAGCGCCGCGGAGAGCCGCTCGAGCTCCGGCGCGAGCCACTGCTTCACCTCCCGCGCCCGCCCGTCCCCCGCCTGCGCCACCGCGGCCGCCTTGCCGATCGCCCCGCGGATGCCCTCCAGCTGCTCGCCGAGCATCGAGAGCGTCCCGGTCACGCGCACGACCGGATCGTCCTCCTTGCCGCCCATGCGCTTGATGCGCTGGTACCCCTTCTTGATCTCCTCCCACCGCGCGCGCTGCTCGGGCGAGTGCCGCCCGCGCAGCTCGCCGAGCTTGAGCAGGTTCTGCTCGGCGCCCGTCGTCAGCGTCTGCGACTCGCTCACGTAGTGATCGTCGACGAGCCGCTCGATCTCCTCGGGCGTGTGCGCCGAGACGACCTTCTCGGCCAGCTTGTTCATGTTGCGGTAGCTGCCCTGCAGCTTGAACGGCGGCTCGGTCCGGAAGGCGTCGTCCTGCGACGCGCTCCGGATGTACTCGAGGTTCACGGACAGGAGCACCCTCTGCACCCGGAAGAGCCGCTCGAACACGGCGACGATCTCCGCGACCTCCGCCGCGGAGTACGCGTGCTCGAGCTCCGTCGCGGCGATGGCCTCGCCCCGCGCCATCCGGATGAGCTTGTGCGTGTCCCCCGGCGCCCGCCCCGAGAGCGGCGCGAGCGTCGGGTTCGAGGTGAGCGCGTTCTCCAGGTAGCTCAGCGCGAACAGCTCCTCCTTGCCGTCGAGGATGTCGCCGAGGTTGTACGTGTCGGCCCGGTTCGACAGCATGTCGGGGATCTGGAAGCGCGCGCCCGACTCCGTGTACGGGTTGCCCGCCATCACCACGCAGAACTTCTTGCCGCGCAGGTCGTACGTCTTCGTCCGGCCCCGCCACACGCCCTCGACCCGGCGCTGCCCGTCGCAGAGCGAGATGAACTTCTGCAGGAGCTCCGCGTTCGTGTGCTGGATGTCGTCGAGGTAGAGCATCACGTTGTTGCCCATCTCGAACGCCAGGTTGATCTTCTCGACCTCCTGGCGCGCGGTCGCGTTCGGGGCCTCGGCCGGGTCGAGCGACGTGACCTCGTGGCCGAGCGACGGGCCGTTCACCTTCATGAACACGAGGCCGAGCTTGCTCGCGACGTACTCCATCAACGTCGTCTTGCCGTAGCCCGGCGGCGAGATGAGCAGCAGCATGCCCATGAGGTCGGTGCGCTTCACGTCGCCCGCGGCCCCGAGCTGCTTCGCCAGGTTCGCGCCGACGAGCGGCAGGTACACCTCGTCGATGAGCCGGTTGCGCACGAACGACGTGAGCACCCGCGGCGCGAACTCCCCGAGGCGCAGCCGCCGCCGCTCCCGCTCCGCGATCTCGCTCCGCACCTTGCGGTAGGCGCGGTAGCGCGGCGCCCGCTCGCGCAAGAACTCCTCGATCCTGCTCAGGAACTCGTCGAGCCGGAGCGCGATCGCGCGCTCCCTGATGCGCGGGTGCTGGCCGAGCAGCCCCTCCACGCGCGCCTCGGTCACGGCCCCGCTCGGCTCCCGCTCGAGGTGCCGCTCCGTCACGAGGACGACCGCCGCCTCGAGCGCGAGGTGGCCCATCGGGGCCCACGCGGCGTCCCGCGCGGTGAGCCCCCGCAGCCACGCCAGCGCGAGCTCCAGCCGCTCGGCCGGGTGCTTCTCGAGCTGCCGGAGGTCGTCCTCGAACGCCGCGCGGCTCCCCTCGAGGTCGAGGCGCGCGAGCAGCGCGTCGCGCAGCGCGAGCGCGGCGTCGCTGGTCACGAACCGGGGGCGCTCCGCCGCGAGCTCCTCCACGAGGTACCGCGCCGCGACGCGCACGTCCGCCGCGCCGCTCACGTCCGCCGCGAGCCGGTGCGCCGCCGCCGTCGCGGCCACGCCCTGCGCCAGCTCGGCCGCGAGCGCCGCCCGCGCCTCGCCCGGGCCGAGCTGCGCCGCGAGCCGGCCGAGGCTCCGCGCCCGCCGGTGCGCGAGATCCCGGGCGCGCGCGTCGAGCCCCGCCCAGTGGAGGCAGGCGAGGGCCCGCGGCGCGCTGCCGAAGCGGAGCAGCCCCGCCGTGGCGCGCAGCGCGAGCAGCTTCTCCAGGACGAGCGCGGCGTCCGCGTCGTGGACGCCGCGCTCGTAGCCCTCGTCGTGCCGATCGGCGGCGTACGCGCGCACCGCGGCCAGCAGCCCGCCCGGGCCGAGCGACGCCTCGCGCAGCCGCTCGATCGAGAGCCCGCCGCGCCCCGCCTCGGCGTCGAGGAGCATCGAGCCCGCGAGGAACTCGCCCCGGTAGACGTCCGCGGTCTCGCTCACGAGCTCCTGGCCCCAGAGGTCGCGCGCGCCCTCGAGCGCCGGATCCTCGATCGGCTCGAAGAAGTCGGTGCCGGTGAGGTGCAGCGCGAGCCCGTCGCCGTGCGGGACCAGCGTGAGCTCCAGGACCTGCGTGCTCACGTTGAAGCGGTGGCGGCCGAGCTTGATGACGTCGCCGCCGCCCTCGAACAGGTCCTCGCGGTCGCGCAGCGCCCGGAGCGCGTCCTGCCGCGCCGACTTGAGCCGCGCCTCGACCTCGTCGCCCTTCACGCTGTCGCCGAGCGCGTGCAGGCTCGCCGCGAGGTCGCGGATCTTCGCGACCATCGCGTCGGACGCGAAGTACGTGTTGAGCTCGTCCACGGTCGCGAACGTGCGCGCCCGCCGCGAGACCCCCTGGACGATCCGGTCCGCGGCGGCGACGAGGTTCGCGACGCGCCGCTGCCGCTCGTCGAGCAGCGCCTGCCGCCGCGCGGCGATCGCGTCGTTCACCTCCTCGCGCTTGGCCGCGAGCTCGCCCAGGAACTCGTCGAACTCGCCGAACTTGCCCTCGAGCTCCTCGAGCTGGACGAGCAGCTTCGAGAGCTCGGCGTCGCAGCGCTCGGGCGAGTCGCAGACCGCGAGCGCGCTCGCGACGCTCTGGCCGAACACCTTGAACTGCGCGCCGAACTCGGCGCGCCCCTCGGCGCCCCGGAGGTCCTTGCCGCGGGCGCCGAGCGTGGCGCGCGCGCGGTTGAGCTGCGCGTAGACCTCGCTGATCCCCTCCAGGATCCGGGTCCGCGCCGTGGGGTCGTCGACCTTGAGGCCCGCGACGATGTCGGCGAGCACCGAGAGCCCCTCGCTCACGGCGTCGAGGTCCGCGGCGAACGGCGCGAGCTCGGACGACCTCGCGACCGCCTCGATCTTCGCGATGAGGCCCGCGAGCCGGTCGGCCAGCGGCCGGAACGCGTGGTCGCCGAGGAGGAACGTCACGCACGCGCGGCTCACCTCGTCGGCCCGCGCGACGATCTCGGCCTCGAGGGCGTCGACGCGGCCGAGGTCCATGTACTTGAGCTCGCGGAGGGTGATGAGGTGCCCCCGCTGCCGCCGCAGCGCGGTCAGGGCCTTCAGGAACGCGTCGACGCTCGCCGCGTCCTCCGGCCGGACCCCGCCGAGCAGCTGCCGCTGCGCCGCCTCGGTCTCGGCGAGCGCGCTCGCCGCGCGGGCCTTGATGGCCTCGACCTTCTCGAACTCGTCGACGATGCTCTCGGAGACGGCCCGGAGCTCGTTCACGGTCGACAGGAGGTCGCCCGCCTCGGCGTGGCCGAGCCAGTAGAAGGCGTCGGTCATCCGCTCGGCGGTCCGGATGAGGTCCTCGTACGTCTGGCGGGTCGGCGACGCCTCGAGCGCGGCGCGCCGCATGCTGAGCGCGTCCGAGATCCCGCGCACGAGGTCGGCGTTGCCCACCTTGGCGAGGTACGAGCCGTCGGTCGGCGCCGACGCCGCGAACTCCGCGGTCATGAACGGCGTCTGCCAGATCTGCATCGGGTGGACGCGGGTCGGCTCCTCGCTCGCGGCGCGGAAGATCACCATCTTGCCGTCGTCGAAGAGGCTGTAGCCGTGGCACTGGATCGGGGTCGCGATCTCCTTGCGGATCAGGTTGTACGGGAAGAGCACGTAGCGCCCCTCGACGACCTGGTGGAACACGTAGAGCACGTCCTCCCCGTTCGGCGAGCGGACGACCCGCTCGAAGACGAGGCTGTCGGTGCTGCCCTCGAAGCGCTTCGTCTCGCCGGTGATGAGGTAGTAGCCGTTCGGGAAGACGATGCCCTGGTCCTCGGGGAGGCTGAGGCAGGCGAGGCCGATCGCGTCGATGCGCGCGACCTTCCGGGTGCGGCCGTTGTAGACGAGGTAGCGGTACGACGGCTCCCGGAACGGCTTGATCTTGAGCAGGATGAGCGGCCCGAGCCGCGCGTACTGGATGTCGGCGTCGTCGAGCGCCTGGCCCGCGTCGTCGACCGGCTCGCGGTAGATGCCGAGCCCCGTGGCCGTGTTGTTCTCGATCTTGATCGTGAGGTCGCCGCCGACCGTCTCGACGAAGATCTCGCCGAGGATGGAGACGTGCGGGTGCTTGCCCTGCACGTGGTCGTCGCGCGTGGTCTGCGTCCACGCGAAGTCGTGCGCCCGCGGCCGGACGTTGTCCTCGTCGCCGCGGGCGTCGAGGTAGCGGGTGCGCCCGGTCGCGTCGATGCTCCAGCGGAACACCTTCACGTCGCGCTCGGACGCGCCGACCTGGAAGATGGCGAGCAGCCTGCTGTCGCTGCGCCGGAGCTGGAGCAGCCGCGGCTCCTTGACGTAGCGGTGGAGGTCCTTGAACTCCTTGACGAAGGCGGGGTCGCCGAGGAACGCGTCGCCCTCGTCGAGCGGCACGTGCGTCAGGTCGAAGGCGCCGCCGTCCTTCGCGAAGCGGTGGAGGCTGAAGACGTCGCCGACGTTCACCTCCTTGAGCCCCATGAACACGAGGTAGCCGACGAGCAGCTTGCCCCGGATGCTCACGATGTCGCGCGGCAGGCAGTTGTTCTCGGTCCTGACGCGCGCGTTCTCGAGGAGCGCGAGGTCGGCGCCGCCGAACACCTGCTTTCGCCGCGCGTTGAGCGCCTCGGCGCGGCGGCCGAGCTCCTCGGCGCGCTCGACGAGCCGCCGGCGGATGACCTCGTAATTGCCCCCATCGAGCGACTCTGCCGCCTGCGGGGGGAGAGCCCCCGCGGTCTGGGCCGCGCCGTCCAAGGCCCCTGTCGACACCATGCATGCTCCGTGTGGTCAGGCTCGAGGCCCGCCCCCGCGTCGAATCCGCGCGGGCCTCGGCTCGCCAGCGGCCAGGTTACCGCCGTTCGCCGCGTCCGGGGGGCGAGATGGCGATCGCGCGCCCAGGCGGGGCCGCGCGCCGGGATGTCAAGCTCGCGCTGCCCCCCGCCGGCCCGCGCGCCGCCCGCGGATTTCCTCGCGTCCCGGCGACCGGCGCGTCGCAATCCCGCTGCGGCGTCAAATCCGCTTGCCGCACGGGGGGTGTTGCGTTGCGATGTGCCGGTAACGAGGGCGACCTACGCGCGCATACGCGCGCGAGCGCTGTGCGGCGCGCGCCCACGCCGCCTCCGGCGGCGCACCCGAAGGCCGGGGCGCCTGGCGGCGCGGGTTGAACAACACGACGCTCTTCAGCGAGTTGGGATGGTGGCATCAATGCGCTTGGGAAAGAGACTTACTTCTTCCGTGCTCCTCGTCCTGCTTGCCGGTCCGCTCGCCGCCTGCGGGGACGACGGCGGCGGCGGCGGCGATGGCGGCGCGGGCAGCGGCGTGGGCGGCGCGGGCGGCAGCGGCACGTCGGGCACCGGCGGGACCGACGACAGCTCCGGGGCGTTCGGCGGGTTCATCACCGTCGGCTCCGGGACCGGCGGCAGCGGGGGCGACCCGTGCGAGTCGCCGGATCCTCCGCCGGAGTGCGACGCGGTCGACGCGGCGTGCGGCGACGGCGAGATCAACCAGGACACCGAGAAGTGCGACGACGGCAACAGCCTGCCCGGCGACTGTTGCTCCGGCGCGTGCAAGGTGGAGCCGTACTGCGAGTGCCCGCCGGGGGAGCCCTGCCGCACGACGATCGCGTGCGGCAACGGCGCGATCGAGCCCGGGGAGAGCTGCGAGGACGGGAACACGGTCTCGGGCGACGGCTGTGACGATCGCTGCCAGCGGGAGCCGGGCGACTGGATCTGCCCGAGGGCCGGGGAGCCGTGCTTCCGGCTCCACTCGTGCGGCGACGCGCGCGTCTCGGGCGGGGAGACCTGCGACGACGGCAACGCGGTGGGCGGAGACGGGTGCTCCGAGGTCTGCGCGCTCGAGGACCCCGGGAACATCACCTGCCCCCAGCCGGGGAAGCCGTGCAGGCCGGTCGAGCGCTGCGGCGACGGCCTGCTGCGGCCGAGCGAGCAGTGCGACGACGGCGGCGTGGAGCCGGGCGACGGCTGCTCGCCGAGCTGCCAGGTCGAGGCCGGCTGGGTGTGCCCGGACGGCGTGCACTGCGTCTTCACGGTCGTCTGCGGCGACGGCCAGATCGGCGTCGGCGAGGGGTGCGACGATCGCAACACGGTCTCGGGCGACGGGTGCTCCGCCACGTGCCAGATCGAGCCCGGGTTCGACTGCGCGCGCGCCGGGCGCCGCTGCACGGCGGTCTGCGGCGACGGGAGGGTCGTCGGGCGGGAGGAGTGCGACGACGGCAACACGAGGGACGGGGACGGATGCAGCGCCGCGTGCAAGTGGGAGCCGGGCGTCGTGTGCGAGCCCGCGCCCGGCGGTTACCTCTGCCGCGCCACAGTCTGCAACGACGGGAAGCGCGAGGGCTCCGAGCCGTGCGACGACGGCAACAACACGATGGGCGACGGCTGCACGCCGTTCTGCCAGGTCGAGCCGGACTGCGGCGAGACCGGCTGCACCTCGGCGTGCGGCGACGGGCTGCGCCTCGGCGGCGAGGCGTGCGACGACGGCAACACGAGGGACGGGGACGGCTGCTCGTCCACGTGCACCATCGAGCCGGGGTACAGCTGCACGAACGACGTGGCGCTCGGCGACCAGCTCCGCGTGCCGATCGTGTACCGCGACTTCAAGGAGGACGCGCCGAACTTCGAGCCCGACACGAACCCGCCGAACGCCGTCGTTACGGGCATCGTGCAGAACCTCCTCGGCGCGGACAACAAGCCGCAGTTCGCGGCGGCGCGGCCGAACGCCTTCCTCACGAACGCGACGGACTTCAACCGGTGGTACAACGACTCGTCCTTCTCGAAGACGGTCGTGGACTGGCTCACGCTCGCGCGGATCGGGACGTCGGACGTGTTCCGCTTCGAGGATCACACGTTCTTCCCGCTCGACGGCCGGGGCTGGCAGGACACGTCGGTGCCGGTGGCGCAGCGCGAGGCGAGCCGCGCGGCGGGCGATCCGTTCGACAACTGGTCTCCTGCGGGCAACCACAACTTCTACTTCACGAGCGAGGTCCGCTACTGGTTCGAGTACCACGGCGGGGAGCGGCTCGATTTCTACGGGGACGACGACGTCTGGGTGTTCCTCAACAACCGGCTCCGCATCGACCTCGGCGGCATCCACGCCCCGATGGGGACCGGCGAGATCGGCGGGGTGGCGGACAACCGCGGGACGTTGCTCATGGATGAGCTCGGCCTCACGGTGGGGCGCGTCTACGAGGTGGTCGTGTTCCAGGCGGAGCGCCACGTCACGGGGTCGAGCTACAAGCTGACGCTCGGCGGCTTCAACGCGGCCCCGTCTCGCTGCGAGCCGGTGTGCGGCGACGGGATCGTCACGGCGGACGAGGAGTGCGACGACGGGAGCGAGAACGGCGCGGGGTACGGGAAGTGCTCGACGAGGTGCGAGCTCGGGCTCTACTGCGGCGACGGCATCCGGACGACGCCGTACGAGATCTGCGACGACGGCACCAACCTCGGCGGCTACGGCTCGGGGGCCTGCGCGCCGGGGTGCGTGGCGGCGCCTCGCTGCGGCGACGCGGAGATCAACAGCCAGTTTGGCGAGACGTGCGACGACGGCGTGAACGACGGCCGGTATGGCGGCTGCACGACGGACTGCCTCGTCGGGCCGCGGTGCGGCGACGCGGTGGTCCAGATGCCGAACGAGACGTGCGACGACGGCGTGAACGACGGCCGGTATGGCGGCTGCACGCCGGAGTGCCGCGACGCGTCGAAGTGCGGCGACGGGGTGACCCAGGGCGAGTGGGGCGAGGAGTGCGACGACGGCGTGAACGACGGCTCCATGGGGTGCCTCGGCTGCCGGATCGGCGCGGTCTGCGGCGACGGGGTCAGGCAGGCGGACCTCGGCGAGCAGTGCGACGACGGCGTGAACGACGGCGGTTACGGCGAGTGCGCGCCCGGTTGCGTGTACGGCCCGCGCTGCGGCGACGGGGTGACGCAGACGCCGCAGGAGGAGTGCGACGACGCGGAGAACGACGGCGGCTACGGCGAGTGCGCTCCGGGTTGCGTGTTCGGTCCGCACTGCGGCGACGGCGTGCGGCAGCAGCCGTACGAGGAGTGCGACGACGGCAACACCGCGAGCGGCGACGACTGCAGCGCGACGTGCCGCACCGAGGTCAAATGACCCGGGTCGAACCGTGATCGAGAGGAGCGCGCGGCGGCTCGGGTGAGCCGCCGCGCTGCGCGCCGGGGGAGGGGAGCGCATCGTCCAAGGATGTAGCTGGTGCGGGGGGAGGTGCTCCCTCCGCGGGGGCCTACCGTGGACGAAAGGCCGACGGCGGAGGCGATGTCCTCAGCAGCCGGGGGCGGATTCGGTCCAGAGACCGCCGGTGCAGGTCTGACCGCTGACGTACGCGCCGCCCTCGTCGTAGCGGCACCCAGCCCCCTCGTGCGAGCACGAGCCGCCAGCCGCCGTTGGCTTCGCCGCCGCTCCAGCGAGCACATGATCCATCAAGATCGCTGTCGCAAGTCGAATCCTCATCGCCTCCGGTCGCACCAAGGATCAATCATGGTGCAATTGTTGATCGAATGAAAAGAAGGCATTCGGGACGACTCTGCCGCGAATGTGCCGCAGTGTGCCCACGCCGCTGAGCCCGCGACACCGAATGAACGCTGCGGGTTGCGTGGGGCCGCCGTGTGATCTAAGGACAGGAGCTCGCCCCTTCCGGGCACTCCGTACTTTGTTCCTTTTTTGTTAAGGAGGTCTTTGATGAAGTCTTTCACCACGCGTCACCGGTTTGCTTTCACGGTGCTCCTCTTGTGCGCCCCGCTGCTCGCCGGGGCGAATGACGATGGGTGCGGCCAGGCCGTCCCCGAGCTCGATGGCGTGGACAGCGCGCCCGCCGAGCTCGTCTCCGCGGCGGCCGGGGGGATCAAGCCCGGCCGCTGTAGGCCGACCGGCTGCAGCGGGCAGGTCTGCGCGGACCAGGTCGTGTACACCACGTGCGAGTGGCGCGAGGAGTACGCGTGCTACGGCGACTACGGCATCTGTGAGCGAGACGCGTCCGGCCAGTGCGGCTGGCGGCAGACGCCGGAGCTCGCTGCGTGCCTCGGCGGCGGGGACGCGCTGAAGGCGCCGCCTGGCGGCGGCCCCGGGCGCTGCGTGGTCACCGGCTGCAGCGGGCAGGTCTGCGCGGACCAGGAAGTGTTCACCACGTGCGAGTGGCGCGAGGAGTACGCGTGCTACGGCCAGCTCGGCGTCTGCGAGCGCGACGCGTCCGGCCAGTGCGGCTGGCGGGACACCCCCGAGCTCGACGCCTGCCTCGCGTCGGCATCGGGCATCTGAGCAGCGCGCCGGGGGGGGGCCCGGGGCGCTCCGCGTCCGGGCGTCGGCGCTAGGGGGCGCCCCCGGCCATGGCCTCGCCGCCCCGCGCGCCCGCGCGCTTCAGGAAGGCGCCCGGTGTGAGCCCGACGAGCTCCCGGAAGTCGGCGATGAGGTGCGCCTGGTCGTAATAGCCGGCGTCTGCGGCGATGCGTGCCCAGTCCTTCGAGCTCGCCGCCCGCCGCACGGCACGCTGCAGGCGAACGCTCCGCGCGAAATCTTTCGGCCCGATGCCGACGCTCTCCGTGAAGGCGCGGCGAAGATGCCGCGCCGTGACGCCGAGCCGCTCCGCCACGCGCTCCACCCGGACCTCGTCTCCTTCGAGCAGGCGAACCGCGCGGCGAGCGAGCCGCGCCGATGCCGGTTCGGAGGTCTGGCGGGTACGCAGGGCGACCGCGTGGGAGAGTCGGTCGAGCACCTCCGGCAGGCTGCGCGCCGCGAGGAGATCGAGGCAGAGGTCGCCGCCCGAACGGCCCCAGATGTCTTCCAGCGGGACGATCCGGTCCGTCAGCGCGTTCGCTGCCACGCCCAGCAGCGGCCCCGACCAGCCCGGCTTGAACTGAAGCATCACCGCCCGCGCGACGCCGGTTGCGTTCTTGAACAGCGCCCGCGTCCGCGGGCCCGCGACGGTCACATCCCCTCTCCGGCCCTCCTCGATCACTCGAAAGACAAGGGTCGTTCTCCCGTTGGGCAGCCATTCAACGTCGAGTGCGCGTCCAGCGACCGGGGCGACGGCGCGGACTTCCTCGACGAAGCGGGAGAGCGAGAACGTCGAGGCTGCAGCGTCCATCGTGCGCGGCATCCTCGGATTCTCGCGCGTGCGCCGCGGCCGGTCAAGCCGGCGCGGAAGGGCCGATGAAAATGTCCGGTCCTTCCAACCGGAGGGCGGCGGCGGGAGGTACGAAGGCGGTGGAGGTACGGCATGAGCAACCGAAAGGAAATCAACATCATGAGCAAACCGATTCCCGCAGCCGACATCCCCCGCGGACCGACGCCGGTCCTCTCGGTCAGCCCACTCGTGCTGTCAGCCCCCGGCCGCGCCGTCGATCTCCAGGTGCGCGTCTCCGCGCCCGTGACCGGAAGCGAGCTGCCCATCCTCTTGCTCTCGCACGGCCACGGCCCCTCCAACCACCTCTCCTCCTTGAACGGCTATGCCCCACTCGCCAACTACCTGGCGGCACACGGCTTCGTCGTGATCCAGCCCACCCATCTCGACTCGAAGGCGCTCCCCTTCAGGGACTCCGATCACCCCGAGGCGCCGCTGTACTGGCGATCGCGGGCCGAGGACATGAAGCGCATCCTCGACCAGCTCGACGCGATCGAGGGCGCCGTCGCGGCTCTCGCCGGGCGTTTGGACCGGAGCAAGGTGGCCGTCGTCGGGCACTCGATGGGCGGGCACACCGCGAGCCTGCTGCTGGGCGCGCGGCACAAGGATCCCCACGACGGAACGGAAGTGAGCCTCGCCGAGCCTCGGATCAAGGCGGGCGTGCTGCTCGCCGCGCCCGGCAGAGGCGGCGATGCCCTCAGCGAGCTCGCGGCCAAGAAGTATCCTTTCTTCTCGACCATCGACTTCTCCACGATGACGACGCCCGCGCTCGTGGTCGCCGGCGATAAAGACGCCTCTCCCCACCTGACGGTCGCAGGCGCCGACTGGCACACCGATCCATACTTCCTCTCCCCGAGCCCCAAGTCCCTGGTCATCCTGTTCGATGCAGGGCACGGGCTGGGCGGAGTCTCGGGATATGACGTCGCCGAGACCACGGACGAGAACCCCGAGCGAGTGGCCGCCGTCCAGCGCCTCGCCTGGGCCTACCTCCGCGCCGAGCTCTACCCCGGAGACCCCGCCTGGCAGGAAGCGCAAAGCGCGCTGACCGGCGCGGCCAACCCGCTTGGACGGGTCGAATCCAAATAGCTCTGGGCGCGCCTCCCGACCGTCCTCTAGCGATCTTCGGCGCCCTGGGTCACGTCGATGCCTCGCAGCGCCTGCTGGGCGATGGTCAGGAAATCGGTCTCGGTGATGATCCCGACGAGCTGCTCCTCGTCGCCGACCACGGGCAGACAGCCGATCTTGTGATCGAGCAGCATCTGGGCTGCGTCGGCGGCCAGGGTCGTCGATCGCACGGTGCGGACACGCCGGGTCATGATCGACTCGATCGGGATGGGCTTGCCGTTGAGGCTGCTCGCGTGGCGGAGCACGTCGCGATCGGAGACGATCCCGACGACGTGCCCCTTCGCGTCGACGACGGGGATATGCCGGATCTCGGCGAGCTTCATCTCGAGGTTCGCGGCGCTGATCGTGTCGCCCTCCTTCAGCGTGATGACCGCGGTGCTCATGTAATCCTCGACCCTGCGATTCTTCTTGGGCTTCATCGAACAGACTCCTTGCGCCCTCGGCGCGCATGAGCGCGCCCGCCGCCGTTGCGAGCTCCGCTTCCCTTGGCTCCCGCTCGACGGAGCATGCAAGTGGCCGACCAGCGCGCCCCCACGCCCCGGAACCGCCGCGCCGCCGGGGCCGCCCGCGCAAGGCCTGCAGATGCGGTGCAATTGCTGCGCCGCTGGGCAGGTGAGGGGGCGAGCGCCAGCGGCCCGCGATGCTGCCTACCCCGGCTGGCCGCCCAGCTGCGTCACCGCCTTCGATCCCGCCTCGATCCCGCGCCGCAAGCACGCCGCCTCGCCCGCGCCCTCGAGCTCGGCGGCGATGAACCCGGCCGCGAACGCGTCGCCGGCCCCGGTCGTGTCCACCACGTCCACCAGCGGCGCCGGCTCGTCGAGGCGCAGTCCCTGCCGTCCGCCCAGCGCCGCGCCCCGCGCGCCGCGCTTGATGATCACCCGCTCGCAACAGGCCCCCAGCGCGATCATCTGCTCGTGGAGGTCGCCGGTGCCCGAGAGCGCCTCCGCCTCGTCGGCATTGGCGAGCAGCGTCGACATCCCTCGGGTCCACTCGAGGAAGGCCCCGACCCCCACCTCCCGCAGGAAGCTCGCCGACGCGGCGTCGATGGCGACCGGGACGCCGCGGCGCCGCGCCTCCCCGGCGAGCCACAGCACCGCGCGCCGAGGCCCCTCGGCGAAGAGCGAATACCCCGAGACGAGCAGCAGCCGCGTCTCGTCCAGGAGCCACGACGGCATGTCCGACGGCTCGAGCGCGAGGTTCGCCCCTCGATCGGTGAGGAAGCTCCGCTCCCCGTCGGCGTCGACGAGGATGACCAGCACGCCCGACGGCTCCTGCGGATCGGCCGCCAGGATCGCATCGACATGGAAGCCCTTGAAATAGGCTTCGAGGTGCGGCTTGTCGCTGGCGCCCACCCGGGCGACGAACGACACCCTCGCTCCCATCGAGCCAAGCCACACCGCCTGGTTGGCCCCCGAACCTCCCGGCCGGCGCTGGATCTTGGCGCGCCGGTCCGAGCCGCGCACCAGCGGCCCCTCGGGGCGGACGATGACGTCCGTCATCACGTCGCCCACCACGAGCACGCGGCCGGCCTCGCTCATGCCTTGGCCTTCGGCTTCGCCTTCTGCTTGGCCCCGAGCTTGCGCAACGCCACCGCGATCTCCGCCGCCACCGCCGCGTTGTTCTCGACCAGAGCGATGTTGGCGACGAGGCTCTTGCCGCCGGTGAGCTCGACGATGCGCTTCAAGAGGAACGGCGTCAGGTCCTTGCGGCTCACGCCCTCGGCCTCCGCGCCCTGGATCGCCTCCTCGATCCGCGCCTCGATCTCCTGGGCGTCCAGGGCGTGGCTCTCTGGGATCGGATTGGCCACCAGGACCCCGCCCATGCCGAGCTCGAACTGCAGCGCGATGACCTTGGCCGCTTGCTTGGCGCTGTCAATCCTGTGATCCACCTTCTGCCCGCTCTGCCGCGCCCAGAACGCCGGAAAATCCCCGGTCTTGTAGCCCAGGACCGGCACGCCCTTGGTCTCGAGCGTCTCCAGCGTCTTGGGGATGTCGAGGATCGACTTGGCCCCCGCGCAGACCACCGCCACCTGCGTCCGACTCAGCTCCTCGAGGTCGGCGGAGATGTCGAACGTCGTCTCCGCCCCGCGATGCACGCCGCCGATGCCGCCCGTGGCGAACACCCGGATGCCGGCCCACGCCGCCGCCATCATCGTCGTCGCCACGGTCGTGCCGGCGACCTCGCCCGACACCAGGAGCGCCGCCACGTCGCGCCGCGACGCCTTGGCCGCCTTGCCGCCCACCTTGGCCAGCCGCTCGAGATCGTTCGCCTTCACGCCCACCCTGAGCTTGCCGTCCATGATCGCGATCGTGGCCGGCACGGCCCCGCTCCGGCGGACCACCGCTTCCACGCGCTGCGCCATCCCGAGGTTCTGCGGATAAGGCATGCCGTGGGTGATGATGGTCGACTCCAGCGCCACCACCGGCCGGCCGGCCGCGAGCGCCTTCCTGACCTCGGATGAGATGGAGAGGTGGTCCTTGATCGACACGATGAGATCCTTCGGCTGCGAGGGTTTGGCGCGTGGGGAGGGCTCGAGCGACGCGGCCCGCTACCCCTTCGGCCGCAATGAATCGGCGGTATAGACGATCTTCCCCCCGACCATGGTCATGAGCACCTGAATCTTGCCGAGATCGTCCTCGGGGATCTGAAGAAAGTTCTGGTCCAGCACGATCATGTCAGCGAATTTGCCCGGCTCGATCGAGCCGACGACCTTCTCCAGCCGCAGCTGGTAGGCCGAGTTCATGGTGATCGCGCGCAGCGCGGCGTTGCGCGGCAGGAGCGGGTCGTCGTTGAGCCGGCCCGCATAGGACGGACCGAAGCTGGCCGGATGCGTGGGGTCCCCCTTGCGGGTGACGCCGATCTTGAGCGCCAGGAACTCGGCGAACGGATCGATCGGCCAGTCGCTGCCATAAGCGATCCTCGCGCCGGCGTTGTGCAAGCTGCCCTCGGGCTCGAGGCGGGCGTAGCGCGCCGGCCCGAGCTGATGCTTCATCGCATCGACCGAATACGGGGCCTCCTGCGCCCACTGGAACGACATCACCGGGATCACGCCGAGCGCCTTGAAGCGACCGTAATCCGCCGGATCGACCGTCTCGCAATGCGCGATCGCCGCGCGAACGTCCTTGCCCGGCAGCCGGGCGCGCACGGCTTCGTAAGCGTCGAGCGTCTGCCGCACCGCACGATCGCCGATCGCGTGGACGTGGGGATCGAGCCCGGCCTCGACCGCCGCGAGGATCAGCGATTTCAGCGTGTCCGGCGGAAAGTAGACGTCGCCGCTGTGCTTGCCCGGAACCCATTGAGGCGCGCCGTCCGTGCCGACGTTGGCATTGTACGGCGCGAGCATCGCCGCGGTCTGGGCCGGCGCCTGCAGGACGCCATCGAGCATGACCTTGATGTGGCGAGCGCCGACGCCGGGGGCCGGCGCCGCGGCGGGCTGATCATAGGAGGACGAAAGCGCCTTGGCCGCGGCGATCGCCTTCTCCGGACCCTTCGCCACCTCGTCGGGATCGATCAGGATGGCGAAGAGCGACCTCGCCGTCAGCTCGCCGCTGCGCTGCACGGCCGTGAACGCCCTCAGCGCGCGTTCGTCGGAAGACGCGTCCATGAAGGTGGTCACGCCCTGGCGGCGGATCGCGTCGAGCGCCGCCTTGGCGCTGCGCACGTCGTCCTCCGGCGTCCGCGGCGGCATGGCCGCCGATACAAGCGTGATGCCGGCATCCTCGAAGATGCCCGTCGGCTGGCCGCCTGCGTCGCGGCCGATCTTGCCGCCGGCCGGATCGGGCGTTTTCGCGGTGATGCCCGCCAGCGCCAGGCCGCGCGAGTTGGTCAGCGCGCTGTGGTGGTCGGTGGAGTGCACGAGGATCGGCCGCTGGGTCCTGAGCGCGTCGAGCGCAGCCCGCGTCGGGTCGGCGTCCACCGAGACCGTGCCCTGCCGATCCCAGCTCGTCACCTCGAGCCACTGGTCGGGACCCTTGGCCGGCTCGCCGTCGAGGCAAGCCTGGATCCTCTCCTGGAGCTGCGCGATGGTGTGCGTCTTGTAGTCGAGGCTGCACATCAGGCGCTGCGCCCCGCCGGACATCACGTGCAAATGGCCGTCGACCAGCCCCGGCATCAGCATGCGGCCCTTCAGGTCGACGACCTCGGTCCGAGGGCCCACATACCCCTGCGCGCCGCTGTCAGCGCCGACATAAACGATCCTGCCGTCGCGCACCGCGACCGCCTGGTGCACCGAGTCCGCGGCGTCGACGGTGTACACGAAGCCGTTCCGCAGCACCGTGTCGGCGGCCTGCGGCATGGAGGCGCCGCAGGCGACCTGCATCGCGAAGAGGACGTGCGACGCCGCCCACGCGGCGCCGAACGCGCGGTGACGGCGGGGGGGAACGCGGCTGTCCCCGGCAGATCGAGATCGGTTCCTCATGAGCGCTCCTGGGCCCATTCAGCGTCACCTGCGACACGGCGTCGCCGTGATCCGATGGGCTCGCTTGTCATCAGAGACGGAGATGTTCGTGGTCGCGGCTCATGAGAGCTCCGCTCTGGCCATGCCTGCGTCGCTCGAGAGGTCATGAGTCGGGCCGCCATCCTAGCACCTTCGCCGCGGCGGGAGGGAAGCCGGTCGCGGCGGAAAGCGGCCGCCACATGCCACGATCGTCGTCCGCCGGCGCTCACCGACCTTCGATGACCAGATCGCGCAGGGTGTCGTCGAGCTCGGCGCGCGCCATGGCCACATCCTCGACGCGCTGGGTGATCTTCGCGCCGATCTCCTCCGACTGTCGGGCCACCTCGGCGAGCCGGTCGAGCAAGGTCTGGCGGAGCTTGCCGGCCTGGGGCGTGCGCTCGATGGTCCTCAGGCTCTCGCGCAGCTCGGCGGCGCGGTCGATCAGCTCGGCGCGCCTCCGCCGCAGCGGGTCGAGCTCGTCGTTCGCCGCGTCGAGCGCGCGCCGGAGCGCGAGCGCGCGGTCCAGCCTCGCGCGGAGCTCGGCCGGGAGGCTCGAGCCCTTCAGGTAGAGCGAGAGCCGCTCGCTCTCGGCCTGGACGAGCGGGATGTCGCGCTGAGACAGCCGCGTCTCCTCGACCACGACCTTCTGGGGCGCGCCGGGGGCGAGCTTCTTCTCGACGAGGCAGGCGTCCGGCGTCGCGTCCGTGCACCCCGAAAGGCCCTGCGGCGCGAACCCCGTCGCCCTCGCGTGGCGGATGAGCAACGTCTCCGGCACGTCCCGGCCGGGCCTCACCTCGTAGACCGTCACGCGCCGGTACCGATCCTCCACGCGCAGCGCGCCGCGGGACAGCGACACGACCCGCACCGGCACGTCCGTGGTCATGCTCGTCGCGCGCACCTCGGTCGAGCTGTCGATGGCGTACGGGATCGTCGCGCTCTGCCCGGGCAAGAGGCGCGTGAGCACGCCCTCGCCCACGAAGGTCCCGCCGGAGAAGATCGACACGGATCCGGGCTGGAGGCCGAGCGCGCTCCGGTTCTCGATCTGCGCTGCGCGGAAGGGGTGGGTCGCGCTCGCGGGCGCCGCGGGATCGGGGCGGAACAGGAGGACGTCCTCGCCCGCGACCGTGCGGTTGATGAGCGTGATCAGCGCCGACGACTTCTTCGGGAGCGTCACCGGGTTCGCGATCGCGTACCGGAAGGCCCCGGCCACCGCGTCCACGCTCGCCGCGCCCTCCGGCACCTTCTCCATCGCCTCGGGCGTGACGGCCGGCGCCTCGCGCCCCGGGCTGGGGGCCTGCGCCGGCCTGACGTCCGAGGCGCGCAGCGAGACGCGGCGGTTGCGCTGCCGGTTCTCCTCGATGTCGTTGGCGACGAGGGGCATCTCGGCGCCGTGCGATCGCGTCACGAGCTCGGCCGTGACCCCGAGCTGGAGGAGCGCCGCGCGCACGGCCGCGGCGCGCCGGGCCGCGAGATCCGCCGCGCCGGCCTCGTCGGCCGACGCGTGCCCCTCGACCTCGAACGCGCGGATGTGCGGGGCGCTCTTGAGCGAGCGCGCGAGCTCCTCGACGAGCGGCCTCGCGCGCGGCGGGATGACGTCCGAGCCCTTGTCGAAGGGCACGGTGGTCAGGATCTGGATCTCGCTGCTGATGGCGCGGACCGCCAGCGGGCAGCCGTGCCGGTCGGGTTGCGGGCTCGGCGAGCCGGGCTCGCGCGGGCAGGCGTCCTCGTGGTCGAGCACGCCGTCGCGGTCGGCGTCGGACCCCGGCGAGCTCTCCGCGAGCACGGGGGCGAGCGCGCCGCCCTCGCCGTCGTAGACGCCCTTCAGCTCCGGCCTGTCGAGCATCGCCGGCGTGCGCAGGTTCGAGGCGTAGGAGAGCGGCGCGCCCGTCGCGAGCGTCACGTCGACCTCGCTCCAGTCCTCGTCGCCGATGTTGCTGATGAGCGCCCAGGCCTGGAGGAGCGCCCGCTTCTCCTTGTGCCCCTTGGCCGGCAGGATCACGCGGTAGGTCGCCTTCCAGGCGGCGGTCGGCACCGCGTACGCGATCGACACGGGCCTCCTCGCGGCCGGCGAGAAGACGAGCTCGACCTCGGCGGGATCGTCGGGCCCGCTCGCCTGCTCGGAGCGCGGCAAGAGCGCGCTCACGGTGGAGGGGGTATCGTTCGGCCCGAGGTTTTGCTCGACGACCACCATGCTCTTCAGCACGTCGTCGACCTCGCGCTCCCGGAACCGGAGCGAGAGCCGCTCGCCCGACATGACGCCGGTGCGCTCGAAGTAACCGAGGCCGTTCTGGTACAGGACGACGTGCCGCAGGCGGAGATCGGGCGACGGCCCTTTGGCCAGCGGTCCGGCGCACGCGGTGAGGGCAAGCGAGAGCGCCGCGAGGAAGGCGTGCTTCATGGGGGCGAGCTTTCCGTGAAGAAGTGGGTGGAGGCGCTGATCGCCGGCAGTGTACCCGACGCAGATCGACGGCAGGCGGTGGAGCAAGGCTGCGGCGCGGCGGCTCGCCGTTCGCCCGGCCGCAGCGAGGGCGCGTGTCGCCCGGCGGTCGATCCAAGTGAACAGCGGGCTCAACCTTCGCCCCCGGCCGACGAATTCGCCGCCACGCCGCTGGCGGGCGGCATCTTCACGGCCGAGGTCGATATCCCCGGCCTGCCCGAGCCCTTCTTCGCCGGCTGGTTACTTCTGCCGCACCACGCGGTTGCGCAGGACGCCGATCTTCTCGACCTCCAGCTCGACCACGTCGCCATCCTTGAGATAGCGCCCATGCTCCAGGCCGCAGCCATCGCCGACGGTGCCGGAGCCGAAGAACTCGCCAGGATGGACGGTCTCGTCGGCCGAGACGCGCGCCAGCAGATCCTCGAATTTGTGATGGATCGTGCTGGAGCTGCTGTCGCACCAGGTCTCGCCGTTCACCCGTGCCTGCATCCGTAAACGATAGGGATCGCCGATCTCATCCGTCGTGACAAGGAACGGCCCCATGCTGTTGCCGGTGTCGAAATCCTTGCCTTTGCAGGGGCCGAGCATGCTCTGCATCTCGATGCTCTGCGCATCTCGAGCGGAGAAATCGTTGAAGATGGTGAAGCCGAAGATGTGGTCGCGCGCCTCCGACGGCTTGATGTCCTTGCCCTTCTTGCCGAGGAAGAAGCCGAATTCCAGCTCGAAATCCATCACCTGGCTGTAGCGCGGCCAGATCACGTCGCTATCGGGGCCAATCACCGAAAAACGATTGGATTTGTAGTAGATCGGGATCTGATACCAGGTCGGCGCGACCTTGACCATTCCCAGCTTGACCAACCATGGGCCGAGCACGGGATGACGCATCCTGGCGATCTGCGCCATCGCCTGCTGCACATGCTTCTCGAACAGCATGCTGTCGCGGATCTGCTCTGGCACCGGCACGGGTGCATGCAGCTCGGCGTCCGACAGAGGCACGCGGATCTCGGCCTTGGCATGCAGGTCGCGTACCCGCGCCATCGCCTCCTCGCCACCCTTGATGATCGACAGCATCTCCGGGAAGGCACCGCCGAGATCGACGATCATCGCGCCGTCGCTGGTGAGGACGCCTGGGCGCATGGTCCCGCGCGCCGGATGGCTGAAGGTGCAGAATTTCATCGGAGCTCTCGCTTGTCTTGTGCTTCGATGACGGCGACGGCGCGGGTCCAGCCGGCGGGCGCGCCGCGGATCTCGTACGGAAAGCAGGAGACGGTGGAGCCGAAAGGCGGCAGGGCGGCCTTCATGGCCTCTCAGCTCAGATGGAGTTGCCCGAGAGCCCCGCGGTGCCCGGGAACCCCATCGAGGTGCCGCCGGCGCCCCCCGAGCCGGCCGCGAGGACGTTGCCCCCGAACGACACCGAGCTGCTGCCGACGCGGTAGAGGCCATACGAGACGCCGCCCGCGCCGCCGCCGCCGTATCCACCCTGGCCGCCGTTGCCGCCGCGGCCGCCGTTGCCGCCGGCGCCGACCTCGCCGGTGCACACCGTCCCGCCGTTGCCGCCGTTGCCGCCGTTGCCGCCGGCGCCGCCGACGCCTCCCGCGCCGCCGTTGCCGCCGTTGCCGCTGGAGATCTGGTTGGCGATGAGCGTGAACCCGTTCGAGTTCACGAGGAACAGCCCGAACGAGCCGCCACCCCCGTTGCCCCCGAGGCCTCCGAGGCCGCCGCAGCCCCCGGCCCCGCCGCCGCCGCCGCCGTTGCCGGCGCCGTCGTTCGCGATGATGCCGCCCTGCCCGCCGCCGCCGCCGCCGCCGCCGGCCCCGTTGCCGTGCACACCCGTTCCGCCGGTGTTGCCCGCCCTCGCCCGCCAGAGGTTGCTGGTGATCGTCCCGCCGTTGCCGCCGGAGCCGTTCAGCCCGGCCCCGCCGTTCGCGCCGTTCTGGCCGTTCGCGCCCGCCTGCGCGGTACGCGTGTCGTTCCCCGCCGCGCCCCCGTTCCCGCCGAGCGACCCGCCCACGCCATTTTGGCCGCCGCTGCCTGCGTGCTCCCCCTCGGGGCCCCCGTCCCCGCCCTTGCCGCCAGCGCGCCCGCAGCTCGACGTCCCCCCCGCGCCGCCGGTGCGCGTGCCCACATCGTTGCAGCTGCCCGCCCCGCCGGTCGACCCGTTGCCGCCCGCGACGCCGGCCGTCCCGCTGCCGCCCGCCGCGCCCGGCGCCCCGTTGCCGGCCTCGAGCCTGCTGTTCTTCAGCGTCACCGCCGTGCAGTTGACGCACCGCATGGCGTAGTTCGAGATCCCCGCCGACGACACGCCCAGGTCCAAGGTCATGATCGTCAGCCGATCGATCGTCGTCGGCGCGTTGATGTTCGTCCCCTCGACCGCCGCGGCGTAGCCGCCCTCCGTGGACCCCGAGCGCACGACGGCGATCGACGCGGCCGATCGCGCCCAGCCGAGCGCCCGGTTGTAGCCGCCGTACAGCGACACGCCGCTCGTGAGGGTGACCCGGCCGTTGTACGTCCCCTGCGAGATGTAGACCTGCGTCTTGCCCCTCAGCACCGCCTCGTTGATGCCCGCCATGACCGTGAGCTTCGGCTGCGCCATCGTGCCCGGCGTGGTGCCGGCGTCGCTCCCGTCCGTGGCGACGAAGATCGCCTGGCTCGCGTCGCCGTCGATGCCGTCGCAGTTCGCGTCGACGAACGCGTCGTCCGGCAGGTCCACGTCGCTCAGGAACGTGCACGCGTACTCGCAGCCGTTCGCGAGCGACCCGTCGATGTTGTAATAGCCCGGCAGGCAGCCCTCGAACGTGCACGCCCCCGCGCCGCACCCGACCGCCGCGTTCGGGATCGCCGCGGCGCAGTTCATGCCGCAACCGCCGCAGTTCGCCGGATCCGTCGCGGTGCTGATCTCGCACCCGTCGGCGTCGATGCCGTTGCAGCTCGCGTACCCCGCGTTGCAGGCGATGAGGTTGCAGGCCCCGGCGACGCACGCCTCGGCGGCGTTCGCGAGATCGCACGCCGCGCCGCAGGCGCCGCAGTGCACGGCGCTGGTGCGCGTGTCGGCCTCGCAGCCGTTCGCCGTCTGGCCGTCGCAGTTGGCGAAGCCGGCCTCGCAGGCGCCGAGCACGCAGCTGCCGGCGAGGCACGACTCGGCCGCGTGCGGCAGGTCGCACGCCAGGTTGCAGCCGCCGCAGTTCGCGAGATCGCTCGCCGTGTGGACCTCGCAGCCGTCCAGGGCGCTCGCGTTGCAGTTGGCGTACCCCGGGGCGCACGCGCCGAGGACGCACGTCCCGCCGAGGCACGCCTCGGCGGCGTTCGCGAGGTCGCACGCCGCGCCGCAGGCGCCGCAGTTCGCGGCGCTGCTGTTGAGATTGACCTCGCAGCCGTTCGCCGGGTCGCCGTCGCAGTCGGCGTACCCCGCGGCGCAGGCGCCGAGCACGCAGCTGCCGCCGACGCACGACTCGGCGGCGTGCGGCAGGTCGCACGTCGCGCCGCAGGCGCCGCAGTGCGCGGCGCTGGTGTTCGTGTTGACCTCGCAGCCGTTCGCCGGGTTGTCGTCGCAGTTGGCGTACCCGGCCTCGCAGGCGCCGAGCACGCAGGTGCCGGCGAGGCACGACTCGGCGGCGTGCGGGAGCGAGCAGGCGATGTTGCAGCCGCCGCAGTTCGCGAGGCTCGTGCCGGTGTCGACCTCGCAGCCGTTCGCCGGGTCGTTGTCGCAGTTGGCGAAGCCCGCGTCGCAGGCGCCCATCACGCAGACGCCCGAGAGGCAGGCCTCGGCGGCGCCCGGGTAGCTGCACGACGCGCCGCAGGCGCCGCAGTTGGCGAGGCTCGCCCCGATGTTCGCCTCGCAGCCGTTCGTCAGGTCGCCGTCGCAGTCGGCGTAGCCGGCGTCGCACGCCCCGAACTCGCACGCGCCGCCCACGCACGCCTCGCTCGCGTGGGCGAAGTCGCAGGCGACGTTGCAGCCGCCGCAGTGGGCCGCGCTGGTCCGGAGATCGGTCTCGCAGCCGGTCAGCGGGTCGAGATCGCAGTCGGCGTGGTCCTGCGCGCACCCCATGATGTTGCAGTTGCCCCCGTTGCAGAACGCCGTGGTGTGCTCCTTGAGGCAGCTCGCCCCGCACGCCCCGCACGACCGCACGTCGGTCAGCAGGTTTGTCTCGCAGCCGTTCGTGGGGTTGCCGTCGCAGTCGGCGAAGTTGTTGGTGCACGACGAGACCGTGCAGACCCCGTCGATGCAGCCGGTCGTCCCGTTCGGGGAGACGCACAGCTGGTCGCACGCGCCGCAGTGGGCCGCGCTGGTCAGGAGGTCGGTCTCGCAGCCGTTGTCCGGCTCGTCGTCGCACGCCGCGGTCCCGACCGGACAGCTGCCCGACCGCCCGATGACGGGCACCACCACGTCGGGCGCGCGGGCGCCGCCGACCTCGGCCTCCACGGTCACCCGATCGGCGGGCAGCGGCCCGGCGACGCCCCTCGAGGTGAACGTCACCTCGAAATAGAGCGCGCCGCCCGGCGCGCTCTCGGCCGGCAGCGCCTCGGCGGCGCGGGTCCACCCGCCCGGTCTCGCCGGATCGGGCTCGTAGCGCACCGGCGCGACGGCGAAGTCGGCGCTGGCGATGCCGGCCTCGGTGAAGACGACGTCCTTCCCGGTCTGGTTCTCGACGCGGAACATGCGTGTCCGCTGCCGGCCGGCCGGCACCGACGCGAAGTCGAGGACCTCGGGGCTCGCGCACGCGCCGGTCGGCCCTCCGTCGTTGAGCACGCAGAGCTCGAGCTTCCCGCTCCAGACCCCGCCCGCGCCCCCGCTGCCGCCGTCGCCGCCGCTGCCGCCCGCGCCGCCGAGGCCGCCGCTGCCGCCCGCGCCGCCGGTCCCGGTCGGCCCTGTCGGGACCTCCGAGCTCCCCGCACAGCCGGTCGCGGCGAGCGAGGCGACCAACGCGAGCACGGGGACGAGCGGCGCCACCCGGACGAACAGCGTGGCGAGGTTCGGACGCAGAAAATTCCTATCGCGCGCCATAAGACCAGTGGAGCTCAGAGGCCTTACGCTGTCTACAGATCTCGCGGCCACCGGAACGAGACCTGACGCGATGGCGAAATGGACGCCTCCCTGCGTCCCGATGGATGGAGGCCGGTATCGCACCTCGCCGCATTGCGCAGCATCGCCCTGCTGGCCGCGTGGACGCGCCGCGTTCCTCGGGCGGCGGGCCGCCGGCCGTGAATTGACGCACGACGGGCCGCACGGCGCGTCGCAGGCGCCTGCCCAGCTCGATCGGCGCTTCGGGGTCGCGCCGGATCGTCCACGACGCCAAGGCTGGCCAGGTCCTGACCTCTCTTCTCTTCAGCGGCGAGGCGCGCGGCGCGTCCTGCCCAACTCCACGGGTCGCATCGCGCTGTGACGCTCTCCTCGGGTCGTTTCAGCAGCACGAGCGAGCCGCGGGTCCCCTGGACTCGAGCGCGTCCGGGCGCCGGCCGTGACAACGTTTTATCCAGGGGGATTTCGGTGCAGAAAACAAACTTGCGCCGTAACGAAAATACGAGAAAACGAGTGATCTGCGGCCTATGAACAGGCATCCTATGTCTGGGCGATGGCCGATGTACGCGCCCCCCGGACGAGGTGAGTGCCATGTACACGTGGGCGAGGCGGTTCATCGTTCCTGCGCTGTTCACGACGAGCTGCGCGGCGATGCTCGGTTGCATCGCGAACATCGGCGGCCTGGATGGCGAAGAGGGGAGCAGCGGGCCTGGCGCCGGGCCTGGCAGCGGGCCTGGCGCCGGCGCTGGCACGGGCGGGAGCGGCTCGACGGGCGGCGGCCCCGACGTCGAGCCGACCGTGTGCGTGCCGGGCGTCCCGCGGACGTCGGCGCTGCCGCGCCTGACCAGGGTCCAGTACGACAACACGATTCGCGATCTCGTCGGCATCGACAGCCAGCCCTCGTCGATGCTCGCGCCGGACGGCGTCGGGAGCGTCGATCAGCGCGCGTGGGATGGGTACAAAACTGCCGCAGCGACGGTGGCGGCGGCGGTGATGGCGGACCCCGGCGCGCGCGCCAGGACCATCCCCTGCACCCCGGCGGGCGACGGCACCGCGTGCGCGCACCAGCTCATCGATACGCTGGGACGGCGCGCCTTCCGGCGCCCGCTCACCGACGACGAGAGGGGACGCTTTCAGGCCCTCTACGCCCGCCGCCAGGCGCTCACGGAGACCGGCTCGTTCGACGAGGGCGCCCAGCTGATCATCGAGGGGTTCCTGGTCTCTCCCTCCTTCCTGATGCGCGCGGAGATCGACGAGACGCCCGAGGGCGAGTACTTCGCGCTGAACAGCCATGAAGTGGCGTCGCGCCTCTCGTACTTGCTGTGGGGGAGCATGCCGGACGACGCGCTGTTCGCCGCCGCGGACGCCGACGCGCTGCGCACGCCGGAGCAGATCCTCGCGCAGGCGCGGCGAATGCTGGCGGATCCCAAGAGCCGCGGTATGGTCAAGGCCTTCCACGAGCACTACCTGCACATGGGGCCGGGCACCCGCTGGTCGAACATCCAGCGCGATCCGGCCGCCTTCCCGGACTTCGACGCTTCGATGGTCCCTCTTCTGTCGGAGGAGACCGAGCGCTTCATCGAGCACGTGGTCTTCGACCAGGCCGGGACGTTCCAGGAGCTGGTCACCACGCCGGTGGGCTTCGTCAACGCCTCCCTGGCGCCGCTCTACGGCCTGGATCCTGCGCAGTTCAACGGCGCGGAGCTCGTGCCGGTCGAGCTCGACCCGACGCAGCGCTCGGGCCTCTTCACGCGCCTGGGCTTCCTGGTGTCGCACTCGGGGTACGACCGAACATCGCCCATCCTGCGCGGCGCGTTCCTGCAGAAGGAGGTCCTGTGCGCGGACATCCCGCCGCCGCCGCCGATGGTGGAGGGCACGCCGCTGCCCACGGACGAAAGTCTCACGACCAACCGCGCTCGAGTCGACGCCCAGACGGCGCCAGACGCTTGCAAGTTCTGCCACCACACGTTCATCAACCCGACCGGCTTCGCGCTCGAGGCGTACGACGCCGTGGGGGCCTACCAGCAGACGGAGTCGTTCTCGGGCGCGCCCATCGACACGCGGGTGAGCGTCGACATGGGCGAGAGCGTCGTGGAGATCGACGGCCCGGTGGCGCTCTCCGAGGCCATCGCGAGCTCGCCGGAAGCGCAGAAGTGCTACGTGAGAAAGTGGGTCTCGTTCGCCTACGAGCGCGAGCTCAACAGCGAAGACGCCTGCACCGTGGACGAGCTGACCGCCAAGCTCACCCAGGGCGGCTACACCGTGCTCGACCTGATCGCGGACCTCACGCAGAGTCAATCGTTCCGAGTTCGTGCACTACAGACGGAGGTGGCGCCGTGAACCGAAGGCTCTTCCTACGCGGAATTGGTGGCGCAGCGCTCGCGGTCCCCTTCTTGAATTCGCTCGTCCGCTCTGCGCGAGCGCAGGAGGTCCCGTCGCCGCGGCGCCTGGTGATCTTTTACACCAACAACGGTTGCCTGACGAACCGCTGGTTCCCGACGATCGAGAACGGGTCCGGGAGCGTCACCGCGGCGTCGCTGGAGGCGGTGCAGGCGGACGGGAAGCCCCGGACCCTCGCGCCGCTCGCCCCCTTCGCGGCGAAGCTGCTCTTCCCGCGCGGGCTCGCGATGCCCCTGAACGGCTTCAACAACAAGGTGGACGGGGTGGTGCATTTCGACCCCCACGATCAGGGCATGGGCAGCAAGCTGACCTGCGCGCCCCTCGATCCGGCCGGGGAGCACTGGGCGCTGTCGCACTCGCTCGATCACGAGATCGCGCAGCGCTTCAACCAGGGCACCAACAAGTCCCCGCTCGTGCTCTCCGTGGGCAACGCGTTCACGAACGTCAAGGGCATCGTGTCGTACTCGGCGTCGAAGACGCCGTACGCTCCGGTGACCAACGCTCGCACGGTGTACAGCAGCCTGACCGGGCTCTTCGCGAGCGGCTCCGAGACCGAGGCGGATCATCGCGTGGCGCGCGGCGAGAGCATCATCGATCTGGTGAGCGCCGACCTGAACGCCTTCAAGGCCCGCAAGATGAGCGGCCCCGATCGGAGGAAGGTCGACGACTGGCTCTCGCTGCTCCGCGAGACGGAGCAGCAGGTCGTCCCCTCGGCGTGCACCGAGGAGGCTGCGGCCGCGCTCGGCGTCACGGACGCCGCGCTCACCGAGGCGGGCTACCCAGCGCGCGGCGGCGGCTTCCCCAACAGCGAGAAGGTGTACACGCTGGGCAGCGAGATGATGATCCGCCTCATCGCCCTCACGATGATGTGCGATAGCAACCGATCCATCGTGCTCCAGTGGCCGGGCTACGTGACGTTCAATTGGGACGGCATCGCCCACACCCACGATCATCACGGGCTCTCGCACCGGAACGGGAGCGCCGCCACCGGCGGCCAGTGCGTGAGCGGCGTCCTCGAGCAGATCCACGAGATCGACCGCTGGTATGCGGGCCGCTATGCCAAGCTGGTCAAGACCCTCGACAGCATCGAGGAGGGGGACGGCACCATGCTCGACAACTCCGCGGTGATGTGGCTGCCGGAGCTCGCCGACGGCAACGCGCACAACAACAACAACCTGCCCATCGTGATCGCCGGCAGCGCCGGCGGTTACCTCAAGCAGGGCGTCTCGGTGAACCTCGCGGGCGGGAACCTCGCGGTGGGCAACAGCGAGGCCAGCTGCGCGACCGGCGCGGAGGGCGAGGACAACAGCGGCAACACCGGCTCGCAGGGGGAGACCGTCCCGTTGAACAAGCTCTACACGACCTTGATCAACGCGCTCGGCGCCGGGAGCCCCGACTGGATTCCGGTCGATCGCTTCGGCGTGTCGGACGCGGTCTCGGCCGGCTTCGGCGGCAGCTCTCCGTCGTTCACCACGGACGGCGCAGGCAAGGTCATCGACGGGCCCGGCATCGGCAATCCGGGGGAGCTCGACGCCCTCAAGGCGTGAGGCGAGGGGAGGCCCTCGCGGCGCCGCGAGGGCGCGCGGGCCTCGCCTGGCGAGCTCAGCAAGACCGAGCTTCGCGCCTCCTGGGCCGGCTCCGGGAGCACCCGCGCGAGGCCCTGCTTCTCCTCGCCGACGGCGGCGGCGTTCCTCGTCTCGAGCGTCACGCGCGCCTCGGCAGACCCCTGCTTCCAGATCTCCGCGGCGCGCACGTTTTCGTCGGGGCCTCGGGTCTCCTCGGAACTATTCTGCGCCTCCCGTGGTCGCTTTCCGTCTCTGGACATGCTGCACCGATCGTAGGCTGCCCTACGATTCGTCGTCGGCTGCTCCGGTCCAGCCGGCGCGCCGCTGCGCGATGAGGCCATCACGACCCCGACGGCGCGTCTGCGCGGCGGACGCTGTCGAGAAGGAGTTTCATGCGGAAGTCGATGTCGTTCGTGCTCACGCCGCTGGCGTTCCTGCCGGCGCTGCTCCTGGGTTGTTCCGGCGAGGAGGCGCCGGGCTCGGCGGGGACGTCGCCGACATTTCATCACGACGTCGAGCCGCTCTTGCAGAAGCGCTGCATGAGCTGCCACTCCCCGGGGAACATCGCCCCGTTCGGTCTGACGACGTACGAGGAGGCGCGCACGGTGGCGAGCCTCATGGCGCACGCGACGCGGGAGCGCACGATGCCGCCGTGGGGGGCGGAGGAGACCGACGAGTGCCAGCCCCCGTACGGCTGGAAGGATGATCTCCGGCTGAGCGAGGCCGAGATCGCTGTCCTCGAGGCGTGGTCTGCGGCGGGCACCCCCGAGGGCGATCCTGCCGACGCCCCGCCGCCGTTCGTCCGCGGCGCCGGCGGGCTCAGCGGGGTCGAGCTGGAGGTCGCGCCGGAGGAGCCGTTCGTCGCGAGCGGCGATGCCGACCAGTTCCGGTGTTTCGTGATGAATCCTGGGCTCGCGGAGACGCGCTACATCAACGGCGTGCACATCGTTCCTGGCAACAGCAAGGTGGTGCACCACGCGCTCGTGTTCCTCGACCGGGAGGGCGCGGCGGACGAGCTCGCGGACGAGCACGGGGGATACGACTGCTTCGGCGGCCCCGGCTTCTCGGGCCAGCTGGTGGCCGCGTGGGCGCCGGGGGGTGTCCCGCTGGAGTTCGAGCCGAACATCGGCGCCGAGCTCCCGGCCGGCGCGCGGCTGGTGATGCAGGTGCATTATCACCCGGCGGGGACGACCGCGGATCCGGACACGACGCGCCTCCAGATGCGCTTCACGAAGGGGGTGCCGGAGTACTCGATGGGGGTCGCGCTGATCGGCAACTTCGAGTCGTCGGTGGACGAGGGCGGCGGCCTCTTGCCCGGCCCGAACGATGGGAACGGCGCCGAGTTCTTGATCCCGGCCGGCGCGGAGGATCACGTCGAGACCATGCAGTTCCGGATGCCCGAGTCGGTGTCTGCCGCGGAGATGTACCTCTACGGCGCCGGAACCCACATGCACTATGTGGGCACGGACATGAAAGTCACCCTGGAGCACACGCGGGGCGATCCCAGCGGTGCTGGGGAGCAGTGCCTCGTGCAGACGCCGAGGTGGGATTTCTCGTGGCAGCGCGGGTTTTACTACGACGCTCCCATCGCGGAGCTCCCGCGCATCCACGGCGGCGATCTGCTCACGATGCGCTGCACGTACAACAACTCGACCAGCAATCCGTTCCTCGTGAAGGCGCTCCAGGAGCAGAACATCCCGGGCCCGGTGGACGTTCGCCTCGGCGAGAGCACGCTCGACGAGATGTGCCTCGCCGCCCTGATCTACCTGACCAAGAACCGATAACGCATGGATGAGCCGCGGCGCGATGGATCCATCAGATGGTAGGTAGCATGGTGGCGAAAGCGAAGAGGACCGCAAGGGCGCCAGGGACGCAAGGAAAGGAGGATGTCGGCGGTTATGTCTGTCTTTCTTGCGGTCCGCTTGGCGCTATGTCCCAGCCGTCGTTGTAAGCCCGCCCCTCAAGCCTCGATCTCCACCTGAAGAACACCTTCGACCGGTAGCATATTCTCGGCATAAACGTGGTACGCGAAGTCCCACGTCGCCGTCGTTCCCATCGACCCGCGCCTCTCAACACCTGAATGTTGAAGCTGAAGAAGCGCGACTTCTGAGTCGGGATGAACGACAAGATTGCTGCCATCGCGAAAAGACATGTAGACCCCCCCTTCGCCCTTGTACTCGTAGACCGCCGCCCAGGATTCCAAGCGCGTGTTGCCGTTTAGCTCGTAACCACTCTGCCTGATACCATTGGGGAGGCCGAAGATCACGTACGGGTTCCTCGCGCTCGCCTTCCCGCGATTCGCGAGTGAAACCACGAGGCGATCGTTGCCAATTTTTCGGATGATAAATTCCAATGCAGGGCGCAGCCTTCTGGTAAACAAATCCTCGATCAGGCTGACCGGCATCGCACTGAACACACCGCCCGCCCGCAGGTAAAATTTGTTGTCGATCTGGCTCCGATGGGGCGGGCGTTCGCTCTGCGGGATGTAGACAGCGATCAGGCCCTCATCCCCAGCCGTCGCGATCGGCAGGTACTCCACTCCGGCGACCATTCGCTCGACGACTCGGCTCTCCAACTCCCTCAGGGCGGACTCGATCTTCTTCAGCTCCTTGATGGGCTTGATGCCGACGATTTGATCGATATCGTCGTTATCCTTGCGCGCCTCCAGGCCGAGGAACAACACCCCTCCGGAGGTGTTGGCGAAGCCGGACAGCGCCTTGGCGAAGTTCGACTTGTCGCCTTGATCGAGCGACCCCTGATCCGGCCTCTGCTTCTCCTTGCATTCGAGCCAGTTGTTCTCGAACGCCTTGCCGATCATCTCCTGCTGCACGTAGGCGAGGTCGAGCTTTCGAAAGAGGGACTCAGCGTTGTCCATGTCGCCGAGCATAGCAGGTACGGCTGCGCCATTCGAGCCGCTCAGCGAGAACGGGCCGAACACGGCGTGGCCTACGCTTGGCGCAACCCGTTGTCGATGGCTGCGGCACGCCGCGAGTGAACCACCAAGCGAGCGGCGTAGAAGTTGAAAAAGGCGAGACACCGCGCACGGCTCAGGCCGGCGCCCGCCCGTGTAACGCACGGATGAGCCGCGGCGCGACGCGCCGTCGGATCATCAAATGGTTGGGCAGCATGGGGGAGAAAGAGAAGAGGACCGCAAGGGTGCCAGGGACGCAAGGAAAGGAGGAGGCTGGCGGTCATATCTGTCTTCCTTGCGGTCCGCTTGATGCTATGTCCCCGCCGTCGTGGTTCGCCGGGCGATTCTGAACGACGCGCTTCACTCCGCGCATCAGCACCGGGACGTCGAAGTTGATGAGCAGCGCGAGCGGAAGCGCCGTGGCCTTCAGGTACGACAGGGCCTGCGAGACGTGGACATCGGTGAAGCGTTCGACGGCCTTGAGCTCTACGACGAGTAGGCGCTCGACGAGGAGGTCCATTCGGCCCTCGCCCACCTCGTGTCCCTTGTAGTCGACGCTGAAACCCGCCTGTCGCTGGAACGATATGCCTCGAAGACCAAGCTCGATCACGAGCGCCTTCTCATAGACCGACTCCGAGTATCCGGGGCCGAGATGCCGGTGCACTTCGATCGCGGCGTCGATCACCCGCCGCGCAAGCTCATTCACCTCCGGTGGGGTCTCCCGAAACCGAGCTTCCCGCTTGGGAATGTCCGCGCCATCATCTCCGGTCCCTTGCGTCCCCCGCGCCCTTGCGGTCCTCTTTTCTTCCGTCATCCCTATGTCCCCGCGATCGTCGACCTGCGGTCCACGGGTCCCGCGGCCCAATGATCGCGATCGTGGCTCGACGGCGGCGGACGGTCGGGGCTCCGTCGATGGTGACCCATCTTTCCCACGTCCCCCACCGCCGCCGATCGCCGGTCAGGTCCGCGGCGTCCGCTGCTGCACCAGCTGATCGAGCCCGAGCTCCCGCGCCTTCTGGGCGAGCGCCTCGATCTTCTTCTTCCCGTCGGCGTCCGCGCTCGGCAGGAGCGACGTCAGCATCCCCGACAGCGTGCCGTCCGCGGGCCTCGCGAGCGGCGAGGGGTGCGCGACGAGCTGCTTCAGGTCCTCGGGGAGGCTCGCGTTGCCGTTCAGGTAGTCGCCGACAAGCGCGCGCACCGTGGCGCTCTGGTCGACCATCCCGTCGACCGACTGGCCGAGCGTGACCGCCTTGACGAACCGATCGAAGAACGCCCCGTCGCCGCCCACGATGTTGATCTTCGCCTGCTCGAACGCGCCCCGCAGGATCTCCGCCTGCGCCCGCGCGATCTCGGCGCGGATGCGCAGCGCCTCGAGCTCCACCGCCCGCTCCTTCTCGAGCCGCAGGCGGAACTCCTCGTGCTCCCTCCCGACCCCGTCGAGCGCCTTCATGGCCGCGGCCTTCTCCGCCGTGCCCGCCGCCTCGGCCAAGAGCCGCTGCTTGATCGCGGTCGCCTCGGCCAGGCCCGTCTTCTCGAGCGCCATCGCCTCCGCCTCGCGCGTCCTCGCGGTCGCGAGCCCCTTCTGCTCGATGCCCGCGGCCTCGGCGAGCAGCCGCTCCCGCGCCACGAGCGCCTCGGCCCGCCCCTGCTTCTCGATCGCCTGCGCCTCCGCCTCCTTCACGAGCACCCGCGCGAGGCCCTGCTTCTCCTCGCCGACCGCGGCGGCGTTCATCTTCTCGAGCGCCACGCGCGCCTCGGCGAACCCCTGCTTCTCGATCGCCTGCGCGTCGGCCTCCTTCACCCGGATGCGCGCCAGCCCCTCGGCCGCCGACTCGGCCTGCACGCCCTCGGCCATGCGGATCTTCGCGCGCGCCGCCTTGTCGCTCGCCTCGAGCTCCGCGTCCGCGATGAGGAGCTTCTCGCGCGCCCGGAACTTCGCCGCCTCCTCGCTCGCCTCCGCCCCCTTGATCTGCTTGACGAGCTGCTCCTGCGCCTCGGCCTCGGCGTTGATGCGCGTCACGTCCTTGAGGCGCGTCGCCTCGGCCACGGCGCGCACGTCCCTGATCCGCTCCTCCTCCTCGGCGACCGTCTTCTCGACCGCGATCCGCGCCCGGACCACGTCGGCGATGTCCTTCTTCTGGAGCTCGAGCTCCTTCTCGCGGGCGATCTTCTGGAGCGACACGTCGCGCTCGCGGCTCACGATCTCGAGCTGCCGCGCCTTCTCGACGCGCTCGGTCTCGACCGCGACCTCGCGCTCCTTGTTCTTCTGGGCGACCTGGACGCCGCGCTCCTTCGCCTCGCGGGCGACGAACGCCTCCTCGTCGTTCTTCTCCTGGAGGAGCACCGTCTTCTTGCGCTCCTCGCTCGTGATGCGGGCGGCCTCGTTCTGCTCGCGCGCCTGCGCCACCGCGATCTCCTTCGCCTTCTTCGCCTCGGCCTCGGCCCGGCGCTGCTCGAAGCGGAAGATCGCCTCGTCGGAGTTCAGGTTCTGGCTGCCGATCTCCATCCGCTCCTTCTGGCGGAGCTCGTTCGTCAGCACGTTCTGCGTGACCGTGAGCTCGGTGATCTTCCGGATGCCCTCGGCATCCATGATGTTGTCCTTGTCGAGCAGCTCGATGGGCGTCTGCTCCAGGTAGTCGATCGCCGCGTCCGCGAGCACGAACCCGCTCAGATCCTTGCCGATGACGTCGATGATGTCGTCCTTGAACTTCTGCCGCTCCTTGTAGAGGTCCTCGAAGTTCAGGCGCTTGCCCACGGTCTTGAGCGCCTCGGAGAATTTCGCGGCGAACAGCTGCTCGAGCGTCTGCGGGTTCGAGGCGCGGACGCAGCCGATGGTCCGCGCGACCGTGCGCACGTCGTCCTGCGTCTTGTTCACCTGCACGAAGAAGGTGACCTTGATGTCCGCCCGGATGTTGTCCTTGCAGATGAGGCCCTCCTTGCCGCGCCGGTCGATCTCGATCGTCTTGACCGAGATATCCATGTACTCGGCGCGGTGGATGATCGGCAGGACGAGCGTCCCGGTGAAGGTGACGATGGGGTCCTGGCCTCGCGTGTTGATGATCAGCGCCTTGCCCTGATCCACCTGGCGGTAGAACTTGGCGTACATGACCAGCATCCCGAGGGCGACGAAGGCGAGGACACCGACGAGGACGAGGATGAGGGGGACAGTCACAGTGGGCACGCGCATCTCCTTCGCGTTCCGGCGGAGGGGAGGGCGCTGACCCTCGCGCCAGCGAGGATCGACGCCCGGGCCCGCACCGAGCCGGGTCGGGGGCCGCACGATGCCCCCTCGGGGGATAGCGTACACGAAACGAGCAGCGCGAAAGCGGATTCAGCCGCCGCGCTGCTGCTCGTCCCTGGCGCGCGCCGCGGGGATGGCCTCGTCCTCGGCGTCGTCCGGGGGAGCTTCCACGCGGGACGCAAGCCGCTCGGCGAGGGGAGGGGGTGGGCCCAGCAGCCCGTCGAGCGGCTCGACGCCGAAGACCTCCGCGCCTGGGTCCCAGCTCACGAGCAGCGCGCGGTCGCCGCGGCGGAGGGCGCCGGGCGTGTCGCACCGGACGTCGAGGATGTGGCTCGCGCCGCCCTCGTCGATCACCGCCTGGCCGAAGCGCTCGTCGACGCGCCCGGTGGAGACGACGCACACGCGGCCCACGAGGTCCTTCTTCGACGTCGCGTGCCGGGTGACGAAGAGCGGCGCGAGCGGCCGCACCGCGAGCGAGGTCAGCAGCACGGCGACGACGAGCGACGCGGCGAGCGCGGTGACGCCGAGCGCCCAGCGCGGCAGCCCGGCGCCGGTCCAGAGCGGCGCGGCGAGCATCGTCGAGAGGGCGCTCGTGAACCAGCCGAACGCCGCGATCAGCGTGAGCGTCACGGTCGCCGGCACGCGGTGGAGCTCCAGGGCGACGAGCACCGCGCCGACGCCGTGCGCGCCGTCGGCGGCGCCCTCGAGCGAGCCCTTGGCGGCGCCCTCGAGCGAGCCCTTGGCGGCGCCCTCGAGCGAGCCCTTGGCGGCGCCCTCGAGCGCCCCTTTGGCGGCGCCCTCGAGCGCGCCCTTGGCGGCGCCCTCGAGCCCGCCGAGGTCGGGCGTCGCGTCGCCGTGAGCGCCGCCGAGCAGATCGAGGTCGAGCGCGCCGAGGAGGACGAACAGCCAGTAGATGAGCGCGAGCGCGAGCACGACCGTGAAGATCACGGCGGGGAATGCGAGCGAAGCGGCGAGCACCTCGGCCATAGGCAGACGCGGGCAGGGCGCGGGCGCAGGGGAACGCCGCGCGATGCGGCGCCCGCGACCAGCGCGCCCGATTGGATCACAGGGAGGGGAGGGATGGGGTCAAATTCTGCCGGCCGGCATGACGGCGAAAACGCTTGACATCCGGCGGTAGGCGCCGAAGGCGGAGCAGCCTGAGATGAAACGAGGCGCTAGCGACGGGAAAACCGCGGAGGCGCTGCGAGCGCCCCCGGCTGGCTGGCACGAAGATCGGGCGCCGGCCGGATGGTCAGAAGCAGGCCGAGCCCGCTCACCATTCCGAGGACCGCCATGCCAACGACGGCCTCCACGCCGAGAGCGTCGAAGAAGCGCCCGGCGCAGGAGGCAACGACGACAATGCCGAGGTTCAGAAGGCTCGCGTTCAGGGCGGTGATGGTGCCGCGGACATGACGGGAGATCTGTCCCAAACCAGAGTGATGGACAGGTCCTGCGATGCCGTACCCCAGCGCCCAGACAACCCCCGCCAGCGCGGCCACCGGCAGCGAGAACGGCGGGAGCACGCCGACCACCAGACATCCGATGAGCGTCGCGATGACGCCGCCGACGACGACCCGCGAGCGCGATCCGGCGAGCCGCTCGGTTCGGCCGATCAACGAGTTACCTATCACCGTCACGAGTCCGAATGCGCCGACCATGACGCCGATGGCCTCGGTCTGCATGTGGAACCGACGGCGCAAGACCTCGGCCAGGACCGTGGTGACGCCGATCGACAGACCGAGCCACAGAAAGCTGGCTGCGAGCCGCCGCCGGACGCTGTAGATGGTGAGCGCCTCTCGGAACGTGGTCCAGAAACCCATGTTCTGTACCGCGGCGCGCCGAACGGGCATCCGCCACGTCAGGATGGCTGCCACCAGCGCCGCTGCTCCGACCAGGAGATACGCTGCTCGCCAGTCGACCCGCGCGGCGAGCACGGCGCTGACGACCGGCATGATGACGAAGCTGAGCGTCAATCCCATGAAGACGCGGCCCGTGGCCGCCGGCTGCGCCTCCTCCTCGACATTGTCGTTGATGATGGACAGCGCGTTCGGTTGGACCGCGGCAGCGCAGATGCCCCCGAAGATGCCAGCGGCGACGGCAGACGAGAAGGAAGGCGCCAGGGCGATGAGCACGGCTGCTGCGCTGAACCCGATGAGCCCTGGAACGAGCAGGGGCTTGCGCCCGAACCTGTCGGATAACGGGCCGAGGAGCGGCGCGAGGGAGGCATAGACGAGCGCGTAGCTCGCCGGCAACCAGGCAATCTGCGCAGCGGGAACGCCGAAATGAGCGCCCATGGCCGCCATCATCGGCCCTGCGACCACCTCCGCTGTCCCAATGAGGAACATGACCAACATCAGCGGTATCAACCGCCGAGTCGGTACACGAGGCGCCACTGGACTAGCGGAGGATTGGAGGTTCTGAGATGTCACCCAGTGTTTTCCTGCGTCGCCGGCGACGGCTCCGAGCTGCCGGCCGAGCCGAGCGCGCAGCGGCCGGTAGACTCGGTCAGAAGAAGTGAACCTCGAGCTTCAGGTGGTCAAGATAAGGCCAATCCAGGGTGCCGTGAAGAGAAAAATCTTCCGCCACGAAGATTCGCTCGTCGTTCGGCTCTTCCTCGTACGTGAGGCCGTTGCAGATGTACCGGTCCAGGTAGTCGTAGTCGGTCGGTACGATGGCGTCTTTGCCGTGCGCCGTCACGTCGAGGATGTAGTTGACGTCGCCTGCCTGGTAGATGCTCACCACCGGGCTGAGGTGCGCCATGCCGATGTGCTTCAGGAATTCGATGCCGAAGTTGTTGGCGCCGACTTCGAAGTCAATCCTATCTTTTCGCATCTGGTCAGTGACCACGCGAGGTTCTTCACCTAGATTCTTGTAGAGGTGAAGGTTGGGCGAGTCCGTCCCTGCCTTGTCGTAGATGTACTCGTACCTGGTGTTCTTCGTCTTCTTGGCGCTCGAGATGAAGTAGTAGTGTCCCAGGCTGTGCAAGATCATGAACGTCTTGGAGGACAGCGAGATCCCTTCCCGGAACGTGAAGGTCTTGTATTTGATGACGGCCTTGATGTTGTTCGGGTGAGATTCGACCGTGTTGTAGTCGAGGTCGAACATCTCTGCGGTCTGCTTGATCAGCTTGTCATAGTCGCTCTGGCTGACCATCTCCAGGACGCTCTTGATCTTCTCTTTTTTCGAGGCGAAGCCGGGCTTCGTCTTCGTCGACGTGCTCTCTTGCGTTTCCATGTGATCCTCTATTGTCCTTCTGAGACATCAAGTAAGTAATCTATCGGTGTCAGCGCTCTGGTGTCGAAATTTCGGTGTACAGCGGCAGTCCAGCGAACCGACGCCGGGGGGCGGTCCGCTCTGCTCAATGTGAGCGGCTCGCCGCGTCGCGCACCGGGCTACTTCGCGTCGCCGCTCGAGACCACGCCGCCGTCCGCCAACGACGGGAGCGTATGGCCCATCCGCAGGCGCTTCGCCTCGAGGTAATGCGCCGAGAAGGGGTTGGCCGGAATGAGCGCCGGAGCGCGCGAGGCCACGTGCACGCCGAGCGCGACGAGCGCGTTCACCTTGTCCGGGTTGTTGGTGAGAAGCCGGATCGATTCGATGCCCAGGTACTCGATCATGGCGGCGGCAGGCTCATAACCGCGGGCGTCGTCGGGCAGCCCGAGGAGGCGGTTCGCATCGATCGTGTCGTGCCCGAACGATTGTAGCTCATATGCGCGGATCTTATTGGCGAGGCCGATCCCGCGTCCCTCCTGCCTGAGGTAGAGCACCACGCCAAGCCCTTGCCGCCCGACCTCGGCTTGCGCCGCCTCGAGCTGTTCGCGGCAATCGCACTTCAGAGAACCGAATACCTCGCTCGTAAGGCACTCGGAGTGAACGCGAAGGGTCACCCCCGACTTCCCGCGAACGTCGCCCATGACCAGCGCGACGTGATCGGGCGAGAGCCCGTGCTCGGGATGGGCCGAGCTGAGCCAATGGAATACCAGCATCTGAAAGACGCCATGCTTCGTGGGTACAGGAGCCTGGGCGCGTATATCGAGCTGAGGCCGGATCGCCGTCACGGGGACGTGCATCTCGCTCTCCTTCTGAACATGATCAGCCCCCCGATGAAGCGACGACTGTCGCGCGAATTGCTCTCGCTCGGAGAGGCGCAGCCATTCCGCTGCGTTGCCCAGTGTTCTAGCCCACTCACCGAGTGAGCGCAAGAACGAATAGTGGCCCTCGATTCGATCCTCAATGCGTTCGATATGCGTTCGCGAGCGGCGAGAGCGTGGCGCGCCGTCCTCAGGCCCGCGCCGGGAGAGAGGTGGTGAGAATCGAACCAGCTCGCCTGAGCCGCACTGCTGGGCTCGACCCAAGATGATCTCTACAAGACTTATATCTCGTCATACCCCTACCGCGTCGCAAGTGGTCGTCACGGTGCCGTCGCATCAATTTACGGTGGCGTGCTCTGCCCAGGCCGGGCTCGTCGAGGCGGACGTCCCGGCTTCTTGGCTCCCGCGTCGCTCAGGCCGTCAGCCGAACATCTCGAGGGCCGCGCCGGTCACGGCCTCTGGAGCGTCGAGCGCGGCGTACGCGATGAACCGCGCCACGTCGTCCGCGCTCATCTGCGGAGCGAACCCGCTGCCGGCGAGCATGTCCGTGTCCACGGAGCCGGGGAGCACGGCGATCGACTGGAGCCCCGTCGCGCGCAGCTCCTCGGCGAGGCTCTTCGAGAAGCCGACGAGGCCCCATTTCGACGCGGCATAGGAGGCGTTGCCGGGCGACGCGATGGTCGAGGAGATGCTGCCGACATGGATGAGCCGGCCGCGCTTCTCAGCCAACATGGCCGGGAGGAAGGCGCGCGAGACGAGGTACGGGCCGCGGAGATTGACCGTTATCACCTCGTCCCAGGCGGCAGGGGAGGTCTCGTGGACCGCCGCGCCGCGGCGGACGATCCCGGCGTTGTTGATGACGACGTTGGGCGCGCCGCGCCAGGCGACGACCTCGGCGGCGGCGCGCGCGACCTGCTCCTCGCAGGCGACATCGCAGGGGACCGGCAGCGCGGCGACGTCGAGTCGGCGTACCGCGTCGGCGATCTCGTCAAGGCGTGGACCCTGGCGGCCGAGCAGCGCGACGGAGAGGCCCCGGCGCGCGAGCGCGAGCGCGGTGGCCCTTCCGATCCCTCGGCTCGGTCCGGTGACGACCGCAACGCCGGTCATACCCGGCCCCCGGCGAGCGCGGCGGCGACCGCGATGTCGCGCTCCGGGCACGGCTCAGCGAACAGCCCCGCGACCGCGACCGTCTCGATAACGGCGCCCGCCTTGCGCTCGCCGCGCGCGACCAAACAAGTGTGGGTCAGCGCCAGCTTGCACAGGGCGCCCCTCGCGCCGAGCTCGTTTACGAGCAGCTCGACGAGCTGCCCGCCAATGCGCTCCTGCAGGGTGAGGCGCCGGGCGAGCGCGTCGAGCGCGCGCGCGAGCGTGCCGATGCCAGCCATCCGCGCGCCCGGCAGATAAGCGATGGTCCCGGCGCCGTGGGCCGGTAGGAGGTGGTGCGGGCACATCGTGGTCACGGCGAGGTCGCGGGCGACGACGAGCCCACGATCGAGGGGACCCGCCTCCATGCTGCCCTCGCGGAGAACGGCGGCCGCGTCGACCGCGTCCCCGCGGATTAGGTCGTCCGCCCACGCGTCGGCGACCCGCTTGCCCGTGCCGGCGAGGTCTCCCTTGAGATCGCGCCCCAGGGCGCGAAGAAACTCTTCGATGGCCTGCGCTGCCCTACGCCGGTCGATCATGGCGGCCTGGTTCATTGAACACCATTCAATAAGAAATGAGGCACCTGTGAGCGTGCGATGACGCAACAAATCAAAATAACTCCGAGGCGTCAAGCCCGAGCAGCTCGAGTCCGCGTGGATGCGACGAAGCCGCGCATGGACGGCCTGCGCATGCATCTATTCGCACGAACATTCCCATGTCACTGCTGCGCGAGGGACTTGCCCGAGCTGCTCGCCGGCCGTCGCGGCGCGCACCGACGAGGTCCATTGACAATGGATCGCGTTTGCCTCATGAGGGTTGACCCATGAATGTTCGTCTCGTGCACGAATTTCGCTTCGAGGCCGCTCATCGACTTCCCAGGGTGCCGCCTGGACATAAATGTGCGCGCCTCCATGGCCACAGCTTCAAGGTCGAGATCGCCGTCCGTGGCCCCGTGAATGAGGAGACGGGGTGGTTTCTCGATTTCAGCCATCTCTACGAGGCCTGGGCTCCTCTCTACGCGGCGCTCGATCATAACTACCTGAACGATGTTCCCGGGTTGGAGAACCCGACCAGCGAGGTGCTCGTCCGGTGGATTTGGGACCGGCTCGCGCCGTCGTTGCCCTTGTTGAAGCGGGTCACGATCTTCGAGACCTGCGACGCCCGCTGCGAGTACGAAGGGGACTAGTCCGGCCCGCCTGAAGTCCGGCCAGGGATGATGGCCGGACTTCAGCGCTGCTTCGCGGCGGCTTCGCGCGGGCGGGACCCTGTGCGACGAACGCCGCGAGCGGCCCGAGCTCATGGAGCGCGAGCGAGGGGGGCTGCAATACTTCGAGCGAGCTCGACGCGGTGCCGAGCTCGCCGGGGTCATGGGTACAGATCGGTGCTGAGGTACTTCAACCCCGAATCGCACGCGAGGCACACGATCGTCCCGCCGCGGTGCGGTCCCGCGAGCAGCTTCTCCGCGGCGGCGACGTTCGCGCCCGTCGAGAAGCCTCCGAAGATACCCTCGCTCCGGGCGAGCCGGCGGGCCGCGTCGATGGCCTCCTCGTCGCTGACGGTGAGATAGCCATCGCACAGCGCCCGATCCAGGAGTGGCAGCTCTCGGCTGTAGCCGCCGCCCTGGATGCGGTGCCGCTGATCCGTGACTTCCCCGCCTGCCAGGAAGGGCGCCGTTGCGGGTTCGACCACGTAAGTGCGGACGGCCGGCAGCGCACGTTTCAACGCCCGCGCCACGCCGGCGAACGTGCCGCCGGTGCCCACGAAATCGACGAACGCATTTAGTCGGCCGCCGGTCTGCCTCAGGATCTCCACGCCTGTCCCGCGCTCGTGCGCCTCGACGTTGGCTTCCATCTCGAACTGATCTGTCCGACAGGCGCCCCGCTCGACCACGATAGCGCGGGCGCGCTCCTCGACGAGCGCGAGATCGAGCCCGCTGACGACGCCGGGCACCGAGTCGGGGTGCTGCGGTACCAGCACGACCTCGGCGCCGAGCGCCATCATCATGCGAGCGCGCTCGATGGAGTTCCCCGCGCTCATCACCGCCACGAAGGGATGCCCGAGGATCGCGCACGCGATCGCCAGCCCGGCGCCGGTGTTGCCGCTCGTGAGCTCTACGACCGGCTGTCCAGGCCGCAGGGCGCCTGTGCGGCGGGCGGCGCGCACCATCTCCACCGCGATCCGGTCCTTCTTGCTGAGGCCCGGGTTGCGCATCTCGAGCTTCAGGAAGATCGACCCATTTCGCCCGCGGCATAGGCGGTCGAGCGCCACGAGCGGGGTGTCGCCGATCGTATCGGCCACGCTCGCGGCGACACCCGCCGTGGCTTCGCCCGGCCACCGCGCGCTGCCCGCCTGCATCTCGCCCCGGCGGGCGATCAGCAGCGCGGCGTCCCACGCGCGCCACGCGCAGGCCGCGTCCATGCGCGAATCCTGCCGCAGCCAGAGGAGATGATCTTCCACGGCGATGCGGCGCTCGCCAGCGAGCCTGTCAAGCGCCGAGCGGGGTGGCCCGGCGCCGAACACCGCGACATGATCGCTCGCCGCCTGCTCGCGGATCGGCTCTCCCGCCGCGCACCCGAGCTCCCGCGCGAGCCCTTCGAGACGGAAGATGTCCAGCAGCAGGAGCGCACCGTGCGGCGCCAGGCACGCGCAGATCGTGCGAAGGAGAGCCCTCTCTGCGCGATCGGACAGCTGAGATGCCGCGCATACCGAGAGGACGACATCGAAGCGCGCATCCCCGAGCCGCGCCGCGATCTCGGCCGACTCCACCGGTAGCACGTGCGTGGCGACGACGGAATCTCCCAGCGCGTCGCGGGCGCGCTCGATCATCGCCTCGTCGCCGTCGAGGAGCGTGAAACGGACGCGAGCGGGGCCGAGCGTGCCGCGCAGCACGGCCGCAGGCTGGAGCGCGCCGCAGCCGAGCTCGAGCACACGGAGTTGCCCGTCAGGCAGCGACCGGCTCAGGAGCCGCGCGGCGGATGCGAGCGCCACCATGGCCGCGCTCGCCATTGGAGTCGCCGGATCCCCAAGGAGCTCAGGCGTCCCGAGCGCATCCCAGCGCTTGAGCCAGCAGCTCAGCACGTCACCTCCGTGGCCGTGTGCCTCATGATGGACGTGCGCCACGTCGGCTCCGCGCACGACTGCGCTGGATCATGGCGTCGAGCGTGCCCCAGGGCCGGACAACGGCACGCTCTCGCGCGCAGGTCTGCGCCGGAGGAGGACCCCGGCGGCCAGCGCGCGATCATGTCACGCCGCCCGGCCGATGGTTCTCCTCGATGGCGATCTGCGCGATGATGTCACGCATGACCTCGCTCGCCCCGCCGGCCATGGTCGCGGCGGGCGCGTCGCGGTATATCCTAGAAATCGCCGAGCCCTCCAGGTAGCCGCGGCTGCCGTGGAGCTGCAAGCACTCCGCGGCCACGCGGCTCGCGAGCTCGGTGGCGCGGAGCTTGGCCATCGAGCACTCCGCGATGGGCAGCTCGCCGCGTCGGTACAGCCATGCGGCGTGGTAGACGAGCTGGCGAGCCGCCTCGATGTCCGTCACCAGGTCGGCGACCCGGTGCCGGATCGCCTGCAGGCCCGCCAAGGTCCCCTGGAAAGCGGGCCGCCCGACGATGTGGCGGCAGGTCTCCTCGATGCAGCGGTCCATCCCGCCGATCGCCAGCGTCGCTGCGACCAGCCTCTCGAGCTGGAACCCGCGCATCAGATACATGAAGCCGCCGGCGGGCTTGCCGATCAGGTTTTCGGCAGGCACGCGCACGTTCTCGAAGCGGAGCTCCGCCGTGTCGGAGCAATGCCACCCAATCTTGTCCTGCCTCTGCCTGGAGATGCCGGGCGACTCAGCATCGACGATCAAGAGAGAGAGCCCCGTAGCACCGCGCTTCGCCGTGGTCGATGCGGGCGCGGTGCGCGCCGCCAGCGTGATGAAGCCGGCCGTCGTCCCGTTGGTGACGAAGGTCTTCTCTCCGTTCACAACGAAGCAATCACCGTCGAGCGTCGCCGTGGTGGCGATGCGGTTCAGGTCCGAGCCGGCGTCCTTCTCCGTGATCGCGAGCGCCGCGATCTTCTCTCCGGCGATCGCCTTCGTCAGGTAGCTGCGCTTCAACGCCTCGCTGCCGGACGTGGCGAGATAGTAGGTCGCCATGTACTCGTGCACCGACACGGAGGCCCGGAAGCCGGAGTACCCCGTGCGGCCGAGCTCCTCGAGAAATGCCAGCGAGTAAAACAGATCCAGCTCGGCCCCGCCGTACGCCTTCGGGTACGGGAGCCCGAGCAGCCCGCGGCGGCCCATCTCCAGCCACGTCTGTCGCGGAATGCATCGAGCGTGCTCCCACTCGTCGGCGAACGGTAGTACCTCCTGCGCCAGGAACTCCCGTACGCGATGACGAAAGGCCTCGTGCTCGGGCGAAAAGTAGACGGACATCACGGCGTCCAGCGCTCCATGCTCCTGCTGCCCCTCTCCACGTGGTGCTCTCGCTGTCCGTCAGCAGGATTCCAGCGTGGCACGAACGTGACCCACCAACGCGTCTTCTGACGTCCGGAGGAAGAAGTGTTCACCGGGGAGTACATGGGCGGTGAACCGTCCTGTCGTATAGCGACCCCACTCTGGGATGCGATCCGGCGGAGCGAGCGCATCGTCCGCGCCAGCGAACACGGTGATCGGGACGTCGAGCGGCTCGTTGGCCGTCCCCGACCACGTCTCCGCCAGTTTGATATCCGCGCGCAGCGTCGGCGCGAACAGCGCCATGAACTTCTTGTCTGCCAGGACCTCCGGAGGCGTCCCGCTGATGTCGCGCAGCCCCTCGTAGAACTCCTCGTCTGGCAGGTGGTGGATCGCCGGCACGTAGCGAGGGACGTGCGGCGCGCGGCAACCGGCCAGCAGCAGGTGCGCCGGAAGCGGCTTGCCCTTCGCCGAGAGCTGCCGGGCGAGCTCATAGGCAACCGCCGCGCCCATGCTATGGCCGAAGAAGACGAAGCGCCCGGTGAGCAGCTCTAGAAGCGAGTCCTCGATGGCGGCGAGCAACGCGGGCCATTCGCGGTACGCGGGCTCCTTGATCCGGCTGTCGCGACCCGGAAGCCGTACCGCCATGACGTCCACGTCCGCCGGGATCGCGTGGACCCAGCCCCGAAACACCGAGGGGCTGCCGCCAGCGTAAGGAAAGCAGAACATTCGGAGCCTCGCGTTCACTCGCGGGGCCGGGCGGTATATCCAGCGATTGAGGCCAGGGGCTGCGGTAGGGATCTGCTCGATACTCATCTCAGCCTCTCGATTCGCAGGAGCGGACGGCAGGCAACGTTTCAGGATCTATCGAGCGCATCGCGCGGCGCCTCGCTCGGGGCTGTGTCCGCGCGGGCGGCGATCGCCTGCGCGGGAGCGGCGCGCTGGAACCAGTTGAGCACCGCCAGCGCAAAGACGCCGGTCACGAGCCCCCAGAACGCGGCGCCGATCCCGAACAGCGAGACGCCCGACGCGGTGACCAGGAAGGTGATCAGCGCGGGCTCTCGGGCACGTTCGTCTCTCATGGCGCCGGAGAGGCCGCTCGCGATCGTGCCGAGCAGCGCGAGCCCGGCCACGGCGAGCACGAGCTCTCTGGGAAAGGCCGTGAACAGCATGCCGACCGCCCCCCCGAAGACGCCGACGAGCAGGTAAAAAACGCCGGCGGCCACGCTCGCCAGGTACCGCTTCGCCGGATCCTCGTGCGCCTCTTTGCCCATGCAGATGGCGGCGGTAATGGCGGCGAGGTTCAGCGCGAAGCACCCGAACGGCGCGAGCAGCAGGGTGGTGATACCGGTCCATGTGATCAAGGGCGACACCGGCGTCGCGTAGCCGGAGCCGCGGATGACGACCACGCCGGGGAGGTTCTGCGACGCCATCGTGACGACGAACAGCGGAATCCCCACGCTGATCAGGACGGGCCAGGAAAACGTCGGCATGACGAACGTCGGCGTCGTCAGCGTTAGCTGGGACGACTCGATGCGGAGCAAGCCTTGCCACCATGATACGCCGACGCCGAGGAACAGCACAACGATCACCGCGTAACGAGGCCACAGGCGCTTGCAGAGCAGATAGGCGAAGAACATCGAGAAGACCAGCAGGAACCTGGTCTTCATGGCGGTGAACACGTCCATCCCGAAGCGGACGAGCACGCCAGCCAGCATAGCGGACGCGATCGGCAGCGGGATGCGATCGATCACCCGCTCGAACCAGCCGGTCAGCCCGCAGATGGTGATCAACGCCGCCGAGAGCACGAAGGCGCCGATCGCTTCCGCCATGGATACGCCGGCGAGGCTTGTGACGAGCAACGCGGCGCCCGGCGTGGACCAGGCCGTGACGACAGGCGCTCGGTAACGCAGCGAGAGGCCAATGCACGTGACGCCCATACCCAGCCCGAGCGCGCCCATCCAGGAGCTCAGCTCGGCCGGCGTCGCGCCGGCGGCGCTCGCGGCCTGGAACACGATAGCGGCCGCGCTGGTGAAGCCGACGAGGACAGTGATGAAGCCCGCGACGACGACGGATAGCGGAATCGAGCTCGTCACAGTCCTCGGCATGAACATACATCCACGGCCGCGTCAATCAACCAGCGCTGTCCTGGGCCTGCAGACCTGCCACACCACGCTGCGCCGGATCACGCTGCGCTGCCGCCGGCCTGCCGCGCCGCGAGCGCGGCATCGATGGCGGCCGCCATGTCGTCGAGCCGGCTCGCCGTGAAGATATCGTCCGGCGCGAGGACGTCTGCTCCGAAGCTGTCCTCGATCCGGGAGAGCAGCCGCACCGCCGTCAGGGAGTTCCCGCCGAGCTCGAAGAAATCCATATCAGGGCGCACCGCGCTCGCTCCGAACAGCTCCCGCCAGATGTCGGCGAGGCGCGACTCGATCTCGTTGCGGCTACCCTCCTGCGGGCGCGGCGCGTGCCCCGCGCGAGAGAGCGCCGCGCGCTCGCGGAGGCTGGCCTCGGTGGGAAGGGCGCTCACGAAGATGAAGCGCTCGGGGACAGGATGGCCTGGGAGCTGGCTTGTGATCGCGGCGCGCAGGTCGTCGGCGAGCTTGCGCCGCGTCGGCCAGCGCTCGGCGGGAGCCGCCGCTCCGGCCCGCGCGCCGGCGCGTCGCTTCTGCGCACCGCGGCCGTAGACGGTATAGCAGCCCGTCTTGACCATGCGGGCGTCGCAGTCGTTCGCGACGTCGAAGCCCCGGTCGCCGAGCATTTTCAGGACCTCGGCGAGCCGACCCCCGATGTCGTGTACCTCGATGACGATCTGCGCGACCTTGGCCCACGTCGCTTCGTCCATGCCGCTCAGGACGTCCATCTCGGCCTTTTCAACGTCGATCTTCAGGAGATCGATCTCCTCGATACGTTGGAGCTGGACCACCTGCCGCAAGGTCATGACCTCGACGCTCCGCCGCTCCATCGCCATGCGGTCCGCGACGAGGTCGTCCAGGAGGCGTCCTTCCTGCGCGCCCTCGCCCGTGAGCAGGTAGGCACGGAGCACGTCGCGATCCTCCGCGTCGGCGAAGCGGCCCGACATCACGGTGTTGTTGGGGTAGAAGGTGAACTCGGTCCGACCCGCCTCGCTCCCCATGGCGCAGTTCAGCACCGTGATGTCCGCGCGGTGGATCTCGGCGTTGGCGCGCACCGCGCGGCTGAGCTCGGCGATGGGCTCGACCGCGACGATGCGCGCGGTCGGGCAGGTCTTCGCAGCGAACGTGCTGAACATGCCGATGTTGGCGCCCACGTCGATGATGCACGCATGCTCCGGCAGCTCGATCCCGTGCCGCAAATAGGCGTTGTCGAGGAAGATCTCTCGGTATAGGAAGTCGGTCTCCGTGCGATTCCGCTGCGCGACCAAGAGGTCGGCGCTCGGCTCGTGGAGCGACAGCCCCTCGAGGCGGCCGTCTGCCTCGAGCGCGCACGCGCGCCGGATCTCCCCTGCGCGATGGGCATCCGGGACGATGTAAGCGACGAGCGCGCCAGAATCAGAGCCCCCCGACGCCACGACGGCGTCCTCGACCGCGGCATGACCGCGGAGGCAAGAGGTGAGCGCGCAGTTCACATCATTGTCATTGTGGTTCATGTTCCTGCCCGATTCTTCAGTTCGCTTCGCGAGCGATGAACGCAGCGGCCAGATCACCGAGGCGTGATTCGGCTTCGAACAACGACAGGTGATCCCCGTGCTCTCCCATGTACAACTCTGCGCGCCGCAACTTGCCGGCGACGTAGCGCGACCCATCCGGGTGTGCCGTATGGTCGTCATGGCTCGTGGCCACCAGGGCCGGCTGGTCTACCCGGTCGAGCAGCGACCTGCAGTCATGATCCATGATCGCGCCGTTCAGCCGTCCATAGCGGTAGAGGAGCTCGCCGCTCGCGTAGGGATACATCACGTGATGGGCCATGTCGGCGCGAATCTTGGCGAGCACGGACGGTCGCTTGAACATCTTCTGTAGCCCCGCGGCCTTAGCGCGCCCCCTGCCGGCCATCGTCATGAGCGTCTGCACGTCGCGCTGATGTTGCGTCTTCGGCGCGTCTTCGCCGAGCTCGTAGTCACCGTGCCAGAGGCTCAGCGATGAGATGCGCTCCGGCGCCGTCGCCGCCGCGGCGAGCGCGATCACCGCGCCGCCGCACAGCGCCGTGGCGTGGGCGCGCTCGACGCCGAAGTGGTCCATGACGGCGAGCATGTCGCGCGCCTGCGCCGACACGTCGTGCGCCCGCGCGTCAAACTCGTCCGCCGTGCCCATCGCGCCGAAGAGCCCGCGGCTCTCCCACGTGATGACGCGGAATTCCTGAGCCAGGCGACGCATCCACGGTTCGCACAGGCCGATCGGCATGCCGCACGCCTGAACGAGCACGACCGCCTTGCGGTCGCTCGACCCATCGGCGTAGACCCGCAGCCGGGATCCGTCCCAGGACTGCAGCTCCCGATGCTCGAGCGCCGCCTCGACGCCGTGCGCGCGCGTTCCCAGCGCGACGTCGTCCACGACCATGCGCAGCGCGCGGAGCACGTCAGGAGGCAGCTCAAGCATCGACGCGAGCGCCAGGCGATCGCTGACGATGAGCTCGAACGCGGACAGCGGCGCCGCGTCGCGGTGCAGCACAATACGCCGCGCCGTGGCGCCGTCCGCCAGCCGGTCGAGCAACGCCTGGATCTCGTCACCCAGTTCACCGAGCGTGAGGCCTGCGCCCGCGGGCGCGCCGGGCCCCGACACCGCGACGCGCACCGGCGCGTCGAGCGCGTTCACGAGCGGCGCGACGGATGACATCGAGGCCGCCAGGCGCCGCACCGCCGCGCGGGCGGACGCCTGGGGCTCCTCGTCGTCGCCTGCCAGCGCGCGGCGGTCAGATCCATTCACAGTCGGCAGTAAGGGCATGGTTTAGCTCACCCGTGTTCACCGTGCTCTTCGGCTCGAAGAGCAGGACCTGCGCCTCGCCCGCAGCCACTGGAAGGTGGAGGGTGCCGCGCGGCACGATGGCGAACTCTCCTTCGCGGAGGTTGATGTCGCGGCCCTCGAGCTTGAGCGTGAGCTCGCCCTTGATGACCAGGAACATCTCATCCTCGTCGTCGTGCTTGTGCCATACGAACTCGCCGCTGAACTTGGCCAGCTTGACATACTGGCCGTTCAGCTCGCCCACGATCTTCGGGGTCCAGTGCCGGTCAACAAGCGCGAACTTCTCTGCCAGCGACACGCGCGCGGCGGCCCTCTCGTTCATGCGTGCGCTTCCTGCTGCGCGGAAGCGGCCGTGATGTCCCGCGTGACGAAGCGGTGGCCGAGCGTGGTGCTCGTCGCGATCCGGTTGTGGGTGAACTCGTTTCGGCCGCTGACGAGCACGGCGCCGTACTTCTCCAGGCTCACCTTGCCGCCGTACTCCTCGATGACCTCGGTGTCCGGGTAGATCCTCACCGAGGTGGGCACGTAGCGCGAGACAAAGCCGAGCCGCATATCCTTCGTCTTGCCGCTGTGTGGGTGCGACGCGTGCATGAGCGTGGACCAGAACATAATGAACTGGCCTGGCCGCATCACCATCGACACCGCCTTCGACTCGTCCGGCTGCCAGTCCGGATCTTTCTGCAGCTGGCGGTAGTCGTAACCAAAGAAGCCGCGCCGGGTGCTCCCTTTGTCGACGCTGTTGATCAAGCTCGGATCGTAGTGCATCCTCTTGGTCTCGTCGTAGTACATGGTGCGATGGGTGCCCGGGATGAACTGCAGGCAGCCGTTGTCCACCGTGGCCTCGGTGAACGCCGACCACACCGTGATTGTTCCGCCGAACTCCCTGTCCTCCGGCCACACGATCTGGGGCGAACCGGAGGCGTTGGCGAACGTGTCGGCCTGATGCCAGTCCGTCCCCTCGTCGCCCGGATACTTCGGGAAGAACTCGGTGCGCCAGCACAGGACGTTCGGCCCGAGGATGCTCGCGACGCGGTCGACGATCTGCGGCCGGCAGATGTGCGACGCAAGGAAGGCGTTGTCGAGGTGGCGGTCGTAGTTCGCGATGTTCGTCACGCCGGACTTGGCCGCTTCGTCCTGATAGATGGCGGCGCTGCGGTCAAGCATCCTGAGCCGCTCGCGCCGCCACAGCTCCTTCATCTCCTCCGGCTCGTAGAGCGTGAACGGGCCGGCATAGCCGCGTCGGTGAAATTCGCTGGCCTCCTCGGGCGTCAATGAAAAGGTGGAAGCCTTCCCAGAAACAGTGCTCATTGCTTGACTCTCAACGGTTATTTGTTGTTCAGCGCCTTGTCGATGCTGCTGGCGAGCTGCGCGATCGTCGCGCCGTCGCCCATGACGGCGGGATCCAGATCCGTGCCGAACCGGTCGTTTACCCGCCCGAACATGCGGATGAGCGCGAGAGACGTGCCGCCAAGATCGAAGAAGTCATCGTCCTTGCCGACGCGCGGCACGTCGAGGATCTCCCGCCAGAGCGCCTCGACCCACATCTCGGTCGGGCTCGTGGCGCTGACCCCGGTGCTCTCCAGGCGCTGGCCCGCCGCAGGCGCAGGGAGCGCGGCTCGGTCGATCTTTCCATGGGCTGTGAGCGGCAGCGAGGCCATGGCCACATAGGCCGACGGCCTCATGTGGACCGGCAGCGCCGCGGTCGCTCGCGCCTGCAGATCGGCGCCGATCTTGCTCGCCCAGGAGATATCGAGCTGAACGCCGGGCCGTGGCACCAGATAGGCGACGAGCCGGACGTCCCCGTCGCCGTAGTCGTGGGGCACGACGACGCTCGCGAGCACCTCGGGGTGGCCGTTCAGGCACAGCTCGATCTCGCGCGGTTCGATGCGGAATCCGCGCACCTTGATCTGATCGTCGGTGCGCCCGAGATAGGCGTACTCGCCGTTCGGCCTGCGCACGACCCGGTCGCCTGAGCGGTACAGATGCGTGCCGTCGGCGTCCCCGAACGGGCTGCGCAAGAAGCGCTCGGCGGTCAACTCCGGGCGATTCAGGTAGCCGCGCGCCACGCCCGCACCGGCGACGTAAAGCTCGCCCGGCACGCCGTCGGGAACGGGCTGCCCTGCTTCATCCAGGAGGTAAAATCGCAGGTCCGGCAACGGGACGCCGATCGGGCTGATCTCGGGCTCGGCGAGATCTCCTCGGACGACGGGCCGGTACGACGCGTGGACCGTTGTCTCCGTGATCCCGTACATGTTGATCAGCTGCGGGTGCTGGTCGCCGCGGCGCGCCATCCACGGCGCGAGCTGCTGGGTGTCCAGGCGCTCGCCGCCGAAGATCACGAGCCGGAGCGACAGCGCAGCCGGCGAATCGCACGCCAGATCGGCCGCGACGAGCTGACGGAACGCCGACGGCGTCTGGTTCAGGACGGTGACGCGCTTTTCGTGGAGCAGCGCCAGGAACCGCGCCGGAGATCGCGACACGTCGAACGGCACGACGACCAGCCGCCCACCGTAGAGCAGCGCGCCCCAGATCTCCCAGACGGAGAAGTCGAAGCTGATCGAATGGAACATCGTCCATACGTCGCGCTCGTCGAAACCGAACCACGCGTGGGTCTGCTCGAACAGCCGGACGACATTGCGGTGCTCGACCAGCACTCCTTTCGGCTTGCCGGTCGAGCCGGAGGTGTAGATCACGTACGCAACGTTGCCGTCGGAGACGCTCGCCGGCGGCGAGCCGGAAGGCGCCGCTCCGACGGGCGCCGGATCCTGGTCGGCGAAGACGACCTTCGCCTCGCAATCGCGCAGGCCGAGCGATGCGATGCGCGATACGCTGACGATGACGGAGACGGCGCTGTCGCGAATCAGGAGCTGAACTCGCGCCGGCGGGTAGGTCGGATCGATGGGCACGTACGCGCCGCCTGCCTTCAATATGGCGAGCAGCCCGACGATCATGTCGATGCTGCGGTCGACGTAGAGTCCCACGAGTACATCCGGACCCACGCCCAGCGCTCGCAATGTGCACGCGAGCCGGTCGGCGCGCGCGTTCAGCTCGCCATAAGAGATGTCGTCCTCCGGCGTGCTGACGGCCACGCGCTCCGGATGGGCCAGCGCGATCGCCGTGAAGATCTCGTGCAGGCACTTCCCGGGCGACCGCTGAACCTGCTCGCCCAGCGCCCGTCCTCGCGACCCATTATTGGTCTCAAGCATTGGTATTTCCTCTAGAAATTGGCAATGGGCAGCAAGAGGGGCGCTGCCCCGTCGACGCATTGCCGGCGCGCCGCGCAACGCAAGAGGAGCGACGCCCTAAAGGCATTGCAGCGCGATGCGCGTTCACGTCGCGCCGCGAATGCCGATTGGCGTCGGTGTACTCTTGAAGTGCACGAGCCGATGCAAGCGGCGCCGCGGATTGAGCCCGCCCCCCGAGCGTATGGCTATTCCTGTCAGGGACAGTACTAAGTTCGTTGCTCTGGTTGGTCAAGAAACATTTTTTGTGTTCCGGTCGAGCGTGTTGTGGCGTGGGGGTGACGGGCTGGAAAATTGGCGTTGAATCGGAAAATTACAACGGCGCTCGTGACGCATTCGCGCGCTGATCGCGCGAATGCGCGGTGTTTCTGGTGCCCGCGCCGCGTACAGCCCTCGATCGGCGGTAGCACGAACGCGACGCGCGCGGGATCGTCATCGGGGGTGGGATCCATTGGATCGCCGCCATGGAGCATGGGTCGGCCGACGCTGCCGTGAAACCTGCCCGACACATTCGTCCGCTCGCTCAGCTCGGCGCGATTCGGTACGTCTATGCTGAATTCCGTGACCTCCTGGAAGAGCAGGTCGTGGTGAGCGGTGCGCGGACCCGCCCGGCTTCGCGCGTGGCGATGCGAGCGAACGCACTCTTGCGTTCCATGTGCCTGAGTTCCACACGGCGGGACCGCCGACCCCGAGGATGAAACGCGCGGCCTCGACGCGCGCAAAGACACGGTGGCCTGCGCGCGCGTCCTGATCGACGGCAAGGTGGAGCGGTCGTTACGGATGTTCGGGGCCACGGCGAGCGAGGTGTTGGCCCTGGCGGACTGGCTCGACGAGCAGGGCTGCAAGCTCGTGGCCATGGAGGCTACGGGCGTGTACTGGAAGCCGGTCTGGCCCGTGATCGAGGGGCGCTTCGGATCAGCAGAGCGTCGACCAGGCGCTCTGCTCGACGTCGTGCTGCCAGGGTTGCGCCGCGAGCTGCGGGAGGCGACCTACCCGGGCTCGCCGGGGTCGGTCGGAGGACAGATGAAGGGCAGCGTCAGGCTACGAGGCGTTCCGGCGCGACTCGTTGTTCTTCGTCTCCGACGTCGACGTGGCGCCGATCGAGGCCGCGCCGCCGGACGTGCCCGCGGCAGCGCCGGTCGAGCCCGCCGTCGAGCGCTCGCTCGACGACAGCCCGGAGCTCGTCTTCGCCTCGCCCTGCTGCTGCTCGCGGTAGAGTCGGATCTCGTTCCGCACGTCGGTCACGCCCGAGATCCGCTCGGCGAGCATCTCGAGCTGGTGCTTGAAGCGGCGCTCGCGGACGGTGCCGGTGAGGACGACCTCGCCGTTCTGCACCTTCACCTCGACGTCGCTCGCGTCGAGATCCGGGTGATCGGAGATATGGTCGCAGATGTCCTCCCGGATCCGCTCGTCCGAGCGCTTGTATCCCTTGGGCGGACGGCCGCGCGAACCCCCGACGTCTCCGCCCACGGTGCTGAGGAAGCTCCGGCCGCCGGAGCCCTGTCCGCCGGACTGGTAGCCTTGCCCGCCGGACTGGTAGCCCTGTCCGCCGGACTGGTAAGGGGAATGGCCCTGATCGCGGACGCGGGGCTCCTGGCCCTCGTACCCGCGGCGCTCGCTCCAGCCGCGCTCGTCGTCGGCCCACTGCCGGAGGCCGCCCCGGGCTCCGTAGCCTTCGCGCTGGCCGCCGCCGAAGCCTCCCTGACCACCGAAGCCGCCCTGGCCGCCACCAGATCCACCCTGGCCACCGAATCCACCCTGGCCGCCGTGGTAACCCTGGCCGCCATAGCCGCCCTGGCTGCCGCCGAATCCGGCCTGACCGCCATAGCCACCCTGGCCGCCGCCGTAGCCGCCCTGGCCGCCGCCGAAGCTGCCCTGGCCGCCGCCGAATCCGCCTTGCCCGCCGAAGTCGCCCTGGCCGCCATAGCCGCCCCGGCCGCCGCCGAAGTCACGCTCGCCGCCGAAGTGGCCCTGACCGCCAAATCCGCTCTGGCCGCCGCCGTGGCCGCCGAGTCCACCCTGGCCACCGAAGCCGCCCTGGCCGCCATAGCCGCCCTGGCCGCCGCCGAATCCGCTCTGGCCGCCGCCGTAACCGCCTTGGCCGCCGCCGAAGCCGCCTTGGCCGCCGTAGCCGCTCTGGCCGCCGCCGAAGTGACCTTGGCCGCCGTAACCGCCCTGGCCGCCGCCGACGCCGCCCTGGCCGCCACCGAAGCCGCCCTGGCCGCCGCCGTAGCCACGCCTGGAGCCAAGATCGTCGCGACCTCCTCGCTGGAAGTCATCGCGGTAGCCGCCCGACGCCTGGCGCTGGCCTCCGAAGTCCTCGCGCTGGGACCAGCCGCGATCCTGCCGGCCCTCCCAGCCGCGCTCGCCGCCGTAACCGCGCTCGCCGCCGTAGCCGCGCTCGCCGCCCCAGCCGCGCTCACCCTCGTGACCGCGGCCGCCGAGCTCCCGCTGAGCCCATCCGCCGCGGAAGTCCTCTTGGCCACCTCGGGCATGGCGCTGATCGTCTCGCTGGACGACTTGCTCGTAATTGCCACGATGCCCGTAGCTAGCATCGCCGGCGGCTCCGCGCTCGCCTCGATATCCCTCATCGCCTCGCTGCCCCTGGTGTCGCCCAAACCTCTCCTCGTCGCGTCCCCGCTCGTCGTTATGTTCCTCGTCGATCCATCCCTGACGATTCGGCATGACTCCTCCGCCTTTCTTGCGACACAGCAGCGAAACCGCGTCGCCCACGTTCGTGGTCCAGTCGACGCTCGAGGGCACGAGGGGCAACGGCGATCGGGCCGCCTGCTCTGCGCGCCTGTCCGTTGCCGCGTGACCTGAAGAACCGAGGCCTCGATGCCCCAGCGCGGCCCCGCATCGCAAGGGGTATTCCAGAACAGGCAGGGCGGTGTTTCGGTCCGTTTTCAGGAAGAACACGCCCGCCGCGCACGCGCCGAGGTGCAAAGTGCCTCACGTCAGGGCGGCAAAGCGTCCCATCGAGACGTTGTGCCACAGCGACATCGCGAGTTAGGGCTCCCCCCGAGAATGCCTAGGGAGTCCACGGATGCTCTCTCGCGCAGCGGCGCGGGCTCTGTCGATCGAGGCATGGATGGCCGCGGGCGACGACCCCGGGGCAGCTGCCCCGGACACCGATTCGCGCCGTCGACATGCTGTCGAGCTCGGTGTCCGACGCACGTGCTGCCGAGCTCGGCGCCCGATGCAAAGGCTCGGGCTGCCCGGTCACATTTCTAGCTCATTTCTAGCTCATTCCGTGCCGAGCCGCTCTCGCGGTAGAGCCCGGCTGCCGTGCCGGGCACGCCCCGCGACCTTCCGGACCGGGCGCGATGTTGCCGGGGCGTTGACTCCCAGCCGTCCGGACTCGACCATTCCGCGCGCATGAGCCAGCAGCATCGATCGTCGAAGGATGTCCTCGACCGCCGCACCCTCGCGGGCGATCACCGCCGCCTGGCCGAGCTGCTCCGGCCGGGCCAGTCGGTGCTCGACGTCGGCTGCGGGACGGGCGCCATCACCGCGGGCATCGCCGAGGCCGTGCAGCCGGGCGGCGAGGTCCTCGGCCTGGACCGGGACGCGGAGCTCCTCGCGCGGGCGGCGGCGCGCTTCGCCGGCCGGCCCGGCCTGTCCTTCGCGTGCGGCGACGTGCTCGCGTTCGACGCCGAGGCGCGCTTCGACGTGGTGACCGCGGCGCGCGCGCTCCAGTGGGTGCCTCGCCTCGACGAGGCGCTCGCGCGCATGGTGCGGGCGACGAAGCCGGGCGGCCTCGTCGTCGTGCTCGACTACAGCCACGAGCGCCTGCGCTGGGATCCCGAGCCCCCCGCGTCGATGCGGCGGTTCTACGCGGCGTTCCTCGCGTGGCGCGCGGGCCTCGGCCTGGACAACGCGCTCGCCGACGACCTCGCCGGGCGCCTCGCGGCGCACGGGCTCGAGGCCGTCCGCGTCACGGACCAGGACGAGCGCTTCCGGCGGGGCGATCCGGGCTTCGCGGCGGCGCTCGACATCTGGCTCCACGTCATCGACGGCTGCGGCCCCGCGATGATCTCGGCCGGCGCGCTCACCGAGCCCGAGCAGGGCGAGGCGCGGCGCGATTACGCGGACTTCTGCCGCGACGTCGCGGCGGGCCTGGTCATGGTCCTCCGCGCGGTCGAGGGGACGAAGCCGGGCAGGTGAGCGCCCTGAGCCGCCGGCGGTCGCCCGGAGCCCGCCGGCGGTCGCCCGGAGCCCGCAGGCGCCGCCGATCACCTCGGCGCGCGCAGCGCCTCGAGGATCCCGTCGAGCCGCTCGATGATCGCCCGGCCCTGGTCGTCCGCGCCCTGCGGCGCCCCGAGCGCGGAGGCCGCGAGCGCGGGGCCCATCGTCATCGCGAAGGAGGCGATCGCCTTGCCCGCGGCGGTCTGCGCGAGCCGGTCGGCGTAACCGCCGGACACGCAGGTCGAGATGAACAGGACCGCGTCCAGGAAGCTCGCGCACCGCGGGTTCTCGCCGTGCTCGGCCTGGTAGAACAGGGTCGAGCACCCGACGAGCATCACCGCCAGCGCGTCGAGGGGGTCGCGCGTCATCGCGCTCCGGAAGCGCTGCTTCAGCCGGTCGTACGAGAGCTCGCCCGCTCCCCCCGCGGCGAGGCCCAGCGCGAGCAGGGCGACCGCGCCGCGCAGCCGCTCGTCGCGGCCGAGCGGAGGGGCCGCGGCCGCGACGTCCTCCACGATCTTCCTCGCGGCGAGCGCTGATCGATCTCCCAAGGCGTGCCCTCCCGGCCGCGCCGCGGGTCACGGCGCAGGCTCCATGTCTCGCACGGACGCGGGCCGGAGGGAACCGGCCGCTCGCCTCACCGAAAATTCATGCGCGTGACACGCACCCGCGACTACCCTCGCGCCTTCCTCGGAGCTCCCATGCCGGCCCAGAGAAGCGTGACGAGATGGCTCGAACGGGCGCCCGCCCCGGTGTTCACCGCCTTCGCCGTGTTCGCCGCGTTCGCGACCTACTTCTGCATGTACGCCTTCCGCAAGCCGTTCGCGGTGGGGACCTTCAAGGGCGCGGTCGCGCTGCCGCTGCTCCCGGATCTCGATCTGAAGAGCCTCTACATCATCGCGCAGGTGCTCGGGTACTGCGCCTCGAAGTTCCTCGGCATCAAGGTCGTCTCCGAGATGCGGCCCGAGCGGCGCGCCCTCGCGATCCTCGCGTGCATCGGCGTGAGCGAGGCCGCGCTCGTCCTGTTCGGGCTCGCCCCCGCCCCGTACGCGGCGCTCTTCCTCGTGCTGAACGGGCTGCCGCTCGGCATGATCTGGGGGCTCGTCTTCGGCTTCCTCGAGGGCCGCCTCGTGAGCGACCTGCTCGGCGCCGGCCTGTGCGCCAGCTTCATCGTCGCCAGCGGCTTCGTGAAGACCGTCGGCAAGCTCACGCTCGGCTGGGGCGTGCCGGAGGTCTGGATGCCCGCGGTGACGGGGGCGCTCTTCTTCCCGCCGCTGCTCGTCTCGGTGTGGATGCTCGCGCAGATCCCGCCGCCCACGGCGACCGACGAGGCGCACCGGACCCGGCGCGCGCCGATGGATCGCGCCGCGCGGCGCGCGTTCGTGCTGGCGAACGCGGGCGGGCTCGCGACGCTGGTCCTCGGCTACATCGTGCTCACCGCGTACCGCGATTTCCGGGACAACTTCGCCCGCGAGATCTGGGACGCCCTCGGCTACGCCGATCAGCCGGCGATCCTGACGACGGCCGAGATCCCCGTGGCCATGGGCGCGCTCCTCTCGGTGGCGGTGATGATGGGGATCCGGAGCAACCGCAAGGCGCTGCTCGCGGTGCACGGCATCATGCTCGCCGGCGCGCTGCTCGCCGGGGTGAGCACGGCGCTCTACCAGGCGGGCGTCATCGGGCCCGTGGGCTGGATGATCAGCGTCGGGCTCGGGCTCTACGTGGGGTACGTCCCCTACAACTGCGTGCTCTTCGACCGGCTCATCGCGGCGGTGGGCTCGGTGGCGACGGCGGGCTTCCTGATCACCGCGGCCGACGCGTTCGGGTATCTCGGGAGCGTGGTGCTGCTGCTCTACAAGAGCTTCGGCCAGGCGAAGCTCTCGTGGCTCGAGTTCTTCCTCGGCTTCAGCTACGCGACCGCGTTCCTCTGCGCGGCGCTCTTCGCCGCGTCGGCGGGGTACTTCTGGCTGCGCACGCGCGCCCCGGCCGCGGCCCCGCGGCCGGCGCTCGACGCCTGAGGGGGTCGCGGGGTCGCGCCGAACAGCACGGTGCTGGTCCGCGCCGAGACCCGAGGCGCGCCGCCCGCGCGGCGGCCCCTTCAATCGCCGCGCTCGGTGCGCGCCGTGCCGTCGAGGAGGCGCGCCATGCGGCTCCGCAGCTCCGACAGCTCGCTCCTGAGGATCGCGACGTCCTCCTTCCACGTGAGCAGGGAGGGCCCGTGCTCGTCTTGCGCGACGGACGAGCGAATGAGCTCGGCGTAGCGGTCCACCTGCTCCTCGAGGCGCCCTTCGCGGAACGGGCCGTCGAGTAGGTCCCGGACCGCGCTCCGGTAGCCCTCGAGGTCCTGGCTCAGGGCGCTGAACAGCACGTCGCAGCCGGGCGCGCGAACGCGGGCATTGCCGTCCTGGACCGGGACGTCTTCGTCGCATGTGGCCGGCGTCTCCGTCCAGTGGGGCACCGTGCCGAAGAAGCGCGAGCCCCCCACGCTCAAGGTGTTGTCGAGATCCCACGGGACGATGCGGAACTTGCCCGACGAGGGCCCTTCGTAGACGAAGTAGTTGTGGTTTGCGGCGGAGCCGTCCGCGCCGACGTAGAAGGTCGTGATCCCGTCCCAGTTCAAGATGGCGTCGTCGACGGCCATGTAGCGCTGCAGCTCGTGGACATCCATCCACCGCGACAGGGCGGCGAGGCGCTCCGCGCCCTCGGCGGACGCGAGGTCCTCCGCGAACGCGATGAAGCGGTCGTGCGTGGCCTCTTCTTCGTTCGTCGTGATCTTCTCGGCGTAGTACTCGGGGTCGACCGAGACCGGCCAGGCTGCCTCGTACAGGCTGCCGTCCGGATCCTCGGAGAGCTCGTTCTCCGTGAAGCGGCCGTCGACGTCCTCCACCATCGCGAAGAGGCCCAGCGGCTCGCCGTTCACGTGCAGCGTGGCCCACGCGCTCCTCGGGGCGACCACGCCCATGTCCCTGTAGAGACCATAGCCGAGCCGCTCGTGGAGCTTCGTGCGATCGTGAATCATGGCGTGGAAGTTCAGGCGCTTCTGCCGGTAGAAGCGCTTGCCGTCGACGTACTCGTCGAACCTCACCTTCATGCTGAGCTTCGGGCAGGGGAACGGCTGCGGCTCCTCGAAACACAGCTCGAGGGTGCCGTAACCGCCTTTGAAGCGCAGGCCCACGGGGCCCAGGCTGCTCTCCCTGAAGCAGGCCTCCGCCTCGACGTACTCCTCATCGAGCGCGTTCGCCTGGAGCGCTGCCCAGACGTCGTCGCGAAGCCGGAAGTCGAAGCGCGGGACGTCGCTGGCCGCGTACAGCGCGCTCGGGTCGCCGTCGGCCATCGCGGGGTCCGCAGGATAGCATGGCAGCGTCGCCACCCGCCCGCCGTTCTCGGTAGCCTCATCCCCGCAGCCCGCGCCCAGCGTGGAGAGCGCCAGCGCGAGCAAGATGCGATACGTTGGTTTCATCAGTCGCTCCTGCGCCCTTTGACCGGCTTCACGGCGGGTGCGTAACCGAGGACACCGAGCACGTCCGCTGCCTCGGATCTCACGATCACCTCGGCATCACGCAATAAAAAGGGTTGAAGCGGATCTACGCGGCCTTCGCCGGCTTCGGATTCAGCTGGAGGAAGCGGCGCTGGTAGGCGTACGAGCGAAAGCGGATCTGCAGCGGCGGCTCGTTGCCGCTCTTGATCTCGAGCGTCGCGCCGTCGTCGTGCTCGGCGCAGTGCGGGATGCGCAGCGTGTAGCTCGTGCCGCCGCCGGTGCGCACCGCGATGCTCCCGAGCGCGAGCCCGGCCGCGGCGACGGCCACGTTGGTCCCGGTCTGGCCGTCGTGCGCCTTCGCCTCGATGCCGCGAGTCGCCGGCTTCGCGCACACGCAGCAGCCTTCCGGCCAGCGGATCGTCTCGCTCGTCACAGGCACCGGAAAGCCCGGCTTCGGGTGGACGTAGTCGTCGGCGAGCACGGTGAGGACGCGCTTGTCGACGAGGTACGCGGCCTGGCACTTGTCGCAGAACGCCGGGTCCTCGGTGTGGTTGAGCTCGATCTCCGCGAGCGTCGCCTGGCAGCGCGGGCACGTCGCGGTGCCGGCCAGGTCCCTGGCGACGAGGAGCGCCCCGAACGCGAACACCGCGAACCCGAGGCCGCCGACGAGACAGAGCAGCCACAGCGGACCGGAGCGGCCGATCATCGCGCGGAAACAGAGGAACGAGAGGCCGGCGAGCACCGCCGTGATGACGGCATACTTGATGGTGGAGCCCGTGTTGCGGGTCACGGTGGACGTCATGAGCGCGACTTTAGCGCCGGTCGACCCTCGAGCGCGCGCCGAACGCTGTCGCGGAAAGAGGGGACAGGGTAGGAGGGGTGCGCGTCCAAACGCCTTCCGGCAGTGCAGTGCCATCCTGCCTCACATGCCCGTCGACGTCATGCCGGAAGCGCGACGCCGTCTCGATGCGCCGGAAAACTGTCGAGGCGCAGCCGATGTGTCAGCGGATCTGCCTGAGCAGCGCTTCACGCTCGCGGGCGAGCCGGCCTCGCGGGAATTCCCGCGCGTGGGCCTCGAGCAGCCGGCGCGCTTCGAGGTCGGCGATGGCATTGTGCGCGTCCATCGCGCTCCGGGCGTCGCGGATCAAGCTCCACTCGCGCTCGCTGACGGTGCTGCGCGCCTCGCTTCCCGGGGCTGAGGCACGAGGAGCGGTCGCGATCGGCGGCGCGGGCGTCTGGTCGACGGCGGCATGAGCGCGCGCGTCGGCGCGGTACGTTGACGGCGAGATCTCGCGGCCGGCGGGTGCGACGGGCGCGGCGATGGAGCTCGTGCCGCCTTCTTGGGCGGGAGCGGCTCCCTCCTGCCCCATCGGCGCGGTCCCCGGAGCACGCATCGCTGCAGGCAACAGCCACGGCTCCAAGCTGGGCGATACCTCAGCGACGAGCGTGCCGGTCAGGACGACGAGCGCCCCCTGAACGATGATCCGCAGGATCCCGCGGCCCAGCGCGGTCGGCCACGAATCGCGATGGTGCCACCCGAACGCGAGCGGCACGCATGCATCCCCATCCCGCCCGCGCGCACGTTCCTCGGCGATCCAGCGGCGCTTCTCCTCTTTCAAGCGCTCGAGCGCCCGGCGGTGCTGCGTCTTCACCGCCTCCGTCGTGAGGCCCAGCTCGGCGGCGATCTGGGCGAGAGGGATCTCCTCGAGGTCGTGCCTGATCAAGAGGTGCCGGTACTTCGGGTCCACCCGGTCGATCAGGGTGCGCATGCGCGCGCGCCGCTGCCGCCCGCGGAGCAGCTCCTCGGGGTCCGGGAGCTCGGCTCGCGTTTCGCTCTGGTCGAGCGACGTCAGGACCTCTCCTCGACGGCGCGCCCTGCGCACGTGGTCGCGCGCTTGGTTGGCGGCAATCGCGACGCGGTAGGCCGCCGGGGCCCCACCCAGGTCGACCCGCCGGTCCGCTTCGAGCCCGCGCAGCAGCGCGTCTTGCGCGACGTCCTCGGCGTGGCGCGCAGGGACGCCCAGACGCCGTGCGATGCGCCGGAACAGCTCGAAGCCGCTGGAGAGGCTCGCTGGCTTGTCCATGCCGGTAGCACGCCTGAGCCGACCCCTCGGGGTCAGCAAAACGCATGGGCGAGATGACTTTGGTCAGATGATGTAGGTGTCGCTGCTGCCGTCCCTAACCCTGGTTGGCTACGGGATGACCAGCGCCCGGGGACGATCGGATCCCTTCCGCTATCCGTCCAAAAATTCTCGCCCATAGCGCTGCTTTCAGCATTGGGTCTCGGTTGACTGACGGAGCGCGCCCGGCGTAAGTACCGTCTCTACATGCGTTACGGCGGGCACCTGCTGTCCATTCTTCTGGCGTTTGGCGCTTCAACGGGCTTGGCCAGCTCGGCCGACGCGGAGGAACGGCATCCGACGCCGACAAGCACGGATGGATCGACGGTGAAGGACCTTGTTCGACGTGCTCGGAAAGCGCGCAAATCAGGAAAGTTGAACGAGGCCTACGACGCCTACAAGGCGGCTTTCGACGCTGCAGAGGCGGTGCCCAGCGCAAGCCAGGAGCGCGCGGAGATCGCCGGCGAGCTCGGTCTCTGTGAGCTCGCGCTCCGCAAGTACCGTGACGCGGCGGAGCACCTGACGTGGAGCCTCGAGCAGGGCCATGCGCTCACGGACGACGTTCGGACACGATTCGAAGCCGGACAGGCGAAGGCGGCGTTCTACCTCATTCGCGTCCTGCTGTCCGTCGATCCGCCCGACGCCGAGGTGTTCATCGATGGCAAGGCCATCGGTCGGACCGCGCGGACCTACAAGCTGTTCCTCGATCCCGGACGCCACATGGTGCGGGCCCGCGCGCCTGGCCGTGAAGACGCGCTGCATGTGGTCAGCGCCGACGCGGGCACGGAGATCGAGATCGCGATGCAGCTGCCGCGCGTGGCCGTGAGCGGCGCCAAGGAAGCGCCGGCGACGCCGAAGGCCTTGAGCGCTGCGCCGGCTGCGCGCCCGCGGGCCCCGAGCCCGTGGGCGTCCTGGCCGGGGACGCTGCGCATCGCGGGAATCACGGTCGCGACGGCCGGCGTGTCGGTGGGCGCCGTCCTCATGATTCGTGCGGGCAGGCTTGACGACGACCTGAGCGCCCGGCGTGACTTGCTCCTGAGCGAGCCGTCGTCGAGCTCGTCGATGTGCTGGCAAGCGCCTCAGAGCTCGCCGTGCGGCGAGCTGGCGCGCCTGCAGGACGCGCGCAACCTGTCCGGCCGCGCGGGTCTGGCGATGGTCATCGCCGGCGGTGTGGTCGGTGCGGTGACCGCCGCGTCCTTCTTCACGGACCTCTCCTTCCTGGGATCCTCGCCGGGTCGGGATCGGGTCCATGTCTCGCCCGTGGCGAACGGGAACGAAATCGGTGCGCGAATCGAGGGGCTGTGGTGAGCACACGGGGAGCCGGGGGGATGGGGGCGCTGGCACGCCGAGGCGCTGTGACGTCGGTCGCCGCTGTCGCGGTCTGCGTGTGGGGAGCGAGCACGCTGGCAGCTTGCACGTCCTATTCCGATGATTGCGGGGAAAAGCTGGCGTGTCCTCCCGGTCCGGAACTTCCCCCCGACCCGTGCGCGGGAGAGCCCGGCACGGCGCCGGCGCTCGACCAGTGCGGGGTGTTCGTCAGCGAGCGCGGCGACGACAAGAACCGTGGCACGAAGCGCGCGCCGGTGAAGACCTTGCAACACGCGATCGGGCTCGCCGCGAGCGGACGAGGCAAGGGCGAGGCGCCGACGCGACGCGTGTACGCATGCGGCGGGGAGTTCGAGGAGGCGGTCACGCTGCCCTCGGGCGTCGACCTGTGGGGCAGCCTTCGTTGTGAGGCCGGCGAGTGGTCGTACGGGTGGTCGCTCGACGGGCCGAATCACCCGACGACCATCGCTCCTCCGGTGGGGATCCCGCTGCGCGTGATCACGGGAGAGAAGGAGGAGACATCGACGATCCTCGGCGTGCGCGTCGTGGCGGCGGATGCGTCCGCGGTCGATGGGAAGTCGTCGATCGCGATGATCCTCAGCCCGGGAGCCAGGGCAAAGGTGGTGTCGAGCGAGGTCATCGCGGGCAACGGCAAGGACGGGGAGCCCGGGGACGATGCGCCTCAGGAGCGGGCGAAGGATGGCGAGGAGGGGAACCATGGCGCGTCGGCCTGCACGGCGGACTTCACGGTCGGGGCCCGGCCAGCCGTGACGGCGTGCGACGATGGCACCGAGTCCATCGGCGGATACGGCGGCGATGGCGAGCTCGATAGGGGCCGCGACGGTGCTCCAGGACAGCCGGAGCCGGCGGAGAACCCCGAGGGCAACGGCCTGGAAGGCAGCGGCGCGGACAGCTCGAGGTGCACGGACGGCGCACGCGGCGCGAAAGGCGCCGACGGAGGTCGCGCTGCCGGCGCTGTTGGCGCAGGCCAGCTGACCGTCAACGGATGGATCGGGGTCCGGGGTGACGATGGTGAGAGGGGCGGGGTCGGCCAGGGCGGAGGCGGCGGTGGCGGCAGCAAGGGGCGAGGCGACATGCTCGGGTGTCCGACGGGTCGCCCCCAGGGCGGTGCCGCCGGCGGTTCCGGGGGGAGCGGCGGCTGCGGCGGCCAGGGAGGGCAGGGGGGTGGATATGGCGGCGCGAGCATCGGCATCGTGGCGTTGCAGGGGAGCGCGTTGATGCTCGAGGCCACGGTGGTCACGGCGGGACGTGGCGGCCGCGGAGGGGTCGGCGGAACGGGCCAACCGGGCGGCATCGGTCGACCGGGTGGCCTTCACGGGCAGGGCTACGACGGTTCATGGGATGCGTGCGACGGCGGTCTCGGGGGCGACGGCGGCCGCGGCGGTGATGCCGGCGGTGGCCTCGGGGGCCCTTCGTACGGCGTGGCGTCCATGGCTGCCTACGTGAGCTTCGCGCCGGACGCATTTACAACCACCGGAAAAGCTGGGGACGGTGGTCCCGCAGGCAACGCGTCTGCCGGTGACCCCGTGGGCAAGGGAGGCCCTGGCCAGTCCCTGCCCTACGTTCAGTTCGCTGCAGCCGACCCTGGACCGCCCCGCTGAAGAGCCCGAGATACGCCGCGTAACATCGAGGGAAAGCCATGCGAATCACAAGAGCGCGCTACCTGTCCCCTGCGCTGCTGCTCATCGCCGGCGGCTGCGGCACCGCACCGGGCCCCAACGACACCGGCGGAACGGCGTGCGAGGGCGCATCGTCGTGTCAAGGCGAGGCGCCGCCGGAGTCGGTCTGCCTCGAGAGTCTCGCCGCCGGTGTGCTGGAGGACGGCTGCGGGGTGTTCGTCGGCGGCTTCTTCGGCAGCGGGGACGATGCAAACCCCGGCACGAGGGACAAGCCGCTGCGCACGCTGCAGCGCGGCGTGGAGCTCGCCCGTACCGGACGAGGACGCGTCTTTGCATGCAATGACGGGTTCTTCCAGCCCCTCACGTTGCCGTCGGGGGTGGACCTGATCGGGGGATTCCACTGCTTGAACTGGGAGCGCTTCCGCGCGGGGCGCCCGCTGCTTCAGGGTAACGATGAAAACATCCTCCTCACCGTCGTACCTGCGAGTGCCGATGACACGGGCGCCGCGGACGGGGTCTCGACGATCGTCGACATGGGGCTGCAAGCAGCTGGGCCGATAACCATGCTTGTTCAGTCCAACACGGTAGTGGAGTTCATCCGAAGCATGATTCACAGCTCCTCTGCATGGGGTGGCCGCGATGGCGAGGAATGGCCCTGGCCATACCAGGCAGCGACTGGCCTCGATGGCGTGTACGGTGGGGACGCGTGCTCCGCGGCCACCGTGGCCGGCGGGGCCGCAGCGATGCGCTCTTGTGACGATGGGCTTCCGAGCATGGGCGGCAAGGGCGGGGACGGAAAACCCGAGGACCCCGAGCGGGGGGACGACGGCATGCCGATCCCGATGCCGAACCCCACGAACTCCGGACGGGGTGGGAGTGCGGACCGCGAAAACGTTGGCTGCTCCCACGGGTTCGATGGGGCCCCCGGGGATTTGGGAACGCTCGGCGCGGCCGGCGAGGGTATCGGGCGCATCAGCGAGGCGGGATGGGAGGGGGGGCGCGCAGGCGACGGCAGCAGGGGCATGCCGGGCCAGGGCGGCGGCGGAGGCGGCGGCCGTCGAGGCGGTCTCGCCGCGTGCGGCGTGGCCTCGAAGGGAGGCGCGGGCGGCGGGTCCGGAGGCGCCGGCGGCTGCGGCGGGCGGGGCGGCCGAGGGGGCGAGAACGGTTACCCGACGATCGGCATCATTGCGCTGCACGCGAGGCTGACCGTGCGCGACAGCGAGATCATGACGCTCGAGGCGGGTCCGGGCGGCGACGGTGGGGAGCCCGAGCGAGGCGGCAAGGGTGGCCGAGGCCAACTGGGCGGCGCAGTGGGGGACGGCACGTGGTCCTGCTCCGGCGGCGACGGAGGCCCGGGAGGCGAAGGCGGCTACGGCGGTCCTGGGCGCGGCGGCGACTCGATCGGCATCGCCTACCTGGACGAGGACCAGCTCACGCTCGAGAACGTCACCTACGAGCTGGGCCCTCCGGGCAAGGGCGGGACCAGCTGGGATTGGTCCGGTACCATGGTCACGGGGGAGGACGGGATCGCCGTCGAGACGCTTCGTTTCCCTGACTGAATATCGCGCTCCTCACGTGCCCGCCCCGCGTCCTGGCCCTCGGCCAAGGTGCGCTGGCGAGCGGCGCGTCTGCGTGCTCCGTTACGCTGCAGGCCCTTGTTGGGCGGCGTACCTGGGCATCATCGTCATTCGAGAGACGTGTCAGACAGAGCGCCGCTGTGGGGAGCGGTTAGCTCCTCGATCGTGCAATTGCTGCGAAGCCACAGCGCAAACTGGTGGTTCAGCCTGCGCAGCTCTCGTAGGTTTCCCAGGCCGACCCCGCGCAGCTCCGCGATCGCGGTCCGGTCCGAGATGTCTCGCGTCGTGAGGGCGACGATCGGTGGCGTTGACGCCGGCGGCTCGGGCCGATTGACGACGTTCATGAACGTGTGTGTTCCCGGCTCTACCCAACCCATGAGGCTGACGGTCGAGAGCGTCAGTGAGGGCTCCTCGCGGCTCACGACGCAGCTGGCGTATTGCGTGTATACCGAGTGAAACCAGTGCCAAGCATCCTTCTTGCTCCGATCGTCGTCAAGAGGACCAACCGCCTCTTCATAGGCTTTCCACCCTGCGAGGACGACGCGACGCGCGCACGCGTCGAGCATGCTGAAGTCCTCATTCGTGAAGATGGCCCACTTCTGGTAAGGGCTTCCGAGGCTGGAATTCTGAAGGAACGGCTCGGCCAACGTGAGCGGGAAGTAGTCGCCCAGAGCGTGCTCGGCAGCGTTCACCATGTCCCCGAGCAGGTGGTAGACGACGAGCGCCAGCGAGCCGCAAGGACGCTTCCGGGCTACCGTGCTGATGCACATGACGTACTCGGACAGGGTGGGAAGCCCTTCAAGCATCATTCCCTCGCTCCCCGAGGTGCGCCGAGAGAGAGCTCCTCCATGTGCGAATGTGACCCGTGCATCCTTCGGCATTTCCTCCGATGCCCAACGGCTCGGGGCTGTGCACATCCTGCGGAAGCGCAGCTCAGAACACCTCTCGCCCGCCCCGCCCCTGGCCAACGCCTCACCACGTCCCGCCGCACCCCTCGAACCCCTCCGCCTCCGGCTCCGGCGCCATCGCCCCCTCGCCGCCGTACGCCGCCCGCAGCGCCCCCGTGAGCGCTCGCCCCCGCGCGATCTCGCCCAGGACCTCCGCGCCCTCCGTCGCCGTGCGCTCGTAAGACCCGTAATTCACGGTGTAGAGCCCGAACCTCGGCGCGAACCCCTCGGCCCACTCGAAGTTGTCGTAGAGGCTCCAGTGGTAATAGCCCCGCACGTCGACGCCCTCGCCGCGCGCGCGCTCGATCTGCTCGAGGGCCCGCACCACGACCTCGGCCCGCCGCTCGCCCACGCGCGTCGCGATCCCCGACTCGGTGACCACGAGCGGCAGGCCGGGATAGCGCGCGCCGAGGTCCGTGAGCGCGCCGTACAGGCCGGGCGCGTGGTGCTCGTAGCGCATCGCCGGCACGCAGAACGTCGGGTCGACCGGCGGCACGCACGCGCCGAAATCGAGCCCGTTCACGCACGGCGTGAGGTTCAGCACCGGCACGAGGCCGCCGTCGCCCGTCACGCCGGCGCGGAAGTAGTACTGGACCCCGAGCCAGTCGAGCGTGCCCCGCAGGCCAGGCAGCTCCAGATCGGGCGCGCCGTCGAGATCGCTGTCCAGCCTGCCGCTCACGACAGCGTCGACCACGAGATGGTTGTAGACATAGGCCATGCGGTCGCGCGCCGCGACGTCCTCGGGATCGTCGCTCACCCGGTGGCTCCGCGCCGGGACCCACTCGCCGACCGAGAGCGACAGCCCCACGTCCGCCGCGCTGCCGTCTCGGTCGGCGTCGACGACGTCCGCCTCCTTGAGCGCCCGGTACGCCGCCGCGTGCGCGAGCAGGTAGTCGCGCAGCACCGGGACGAACTCGCCGAGCAGGTCGCCGAGCAGGGCCTCCTTCCCCGGGGGAAACACGCCCACGCCGTAGGCGGCGAGCAGGTAGTTGAACGGCTCGTTCAGCGTTCCCCAGTCGTCCACCCGGTCGCCGAAGCGCGCGGCGAGCAGGGCCGCGTGCTCGGCCATCTCCTCGATCACGAGCGGCCCGCCCTCGGGGTGCCCGAGGCCGCAGAGGTTGTCGTCGCCCGGCCCGCCCGCGCAGTCCGTGCGCCGCGGATCGTCGACCCAGACCGGGTTCGAGAAGTGGTGCAGCGTGATCACGGGGCGGATCCCCGCGGCCACGAGCGCGTCGAGGAGCCGGTCGTAATGGGCGAGCGCCTCCTCGTCGATGACGTCCCGCTGCGGCTCGACCCGGGCCCACTCCACGCTGAACCTGTACGAGTCGAGCCCCATCTCCTGGAGCAGCGCGACGTCCTCGATCGCCTTCGAGAAGCCGCGCGAGGCGTCGCCCACGAACTCGGCGCCCCGGCCCAGGCCGCCCTCGGCCCTGGGCAGCGTGAACACGTACCAGTCGGTGGTCGGGTTCCGGTCCTCGATCTGGGTCGCGGCGCTGGCGGCGCCCAGGCGGAAGCTGCCCGCGCCGGGCGCGCCGGCGAGCGGCCCGGGGCCGGCGTACGCGATGTCGGGCAGCGGCGGCGGCGCCGGCGCCACGGCCTCCTCGGACGAGCAGGCCGCGGCGGCGAGCGCCAGCGCGGCGAGGGCGGAGAGGCCGCGGGCGCGGCGGGCGTCGCGAGCGCGCGTGCCGCGGGCGTGCATGGCGAGGACGGGGCTCAGTTGACCGGCGGGATCTCGGTCTTGCAGCCGACGTTGAGCTGGACCTGCCCGCCCGCCTGGAACCGGGTGCAGGTCGCGGGGCACATCACGATCTTCGTCGGCGAGCCGCCGGTCGCGGGGTCGACGTCGTAGTACCAGCCGCCGGCGGCCGCGTCGCAGCGCGCCTCTTCGGCCACGTAGAAGATGGTCGTCGGGGCGCCGCCGTCCGTCGGCGTGTGCTGGACGTTGAGCGTGTCGTAGTCGAGCGTCTGCCCGGAGGACGGCGCCGGGACCTGGTACTCGCACGCCAGGCTCTTGCCGCGGATCGCGGTGAGCGCGTCGAGGAAGGCCTGCGTCACGTCCGAGCTCGTGTCGATGAAGAAGGCCGACTCGGTCCCGCCGCCCACGGCGATGCGGTCCAGCGTGGCCTGGGCGCCGTCGTCGTCGCCGTCGAAGACGCCGATCACGAAGGTGGAGATGCTCGGCGTGCCGTTCAGCGCCCCGGCCGCGAGCCCCGCCAGGCCGTCGGCGTCCTTCGGGCTGCACTCGGTGGGCATGCCGTCGGTGGCGAGGACGGCGACGACCCGGTGGGTCGGGTTCTGCTCGGCGTGGGCGCGGGCCTGCGCGAGCGCGCCGGACAGGGCGCCGGCGGTGGGCGTGCCCCCGACCGGATCCTTCCGGCCGATCGACCGGATGAGCACCTCGGCCGACGTTGCGTCGAGCGGCGTGATGGGCACGGCGGGCGTCGCGTAGTCCTCGACGACGCACGAGTCCGGGTTCGCGCACTGGCTCCGGGTGACCCTCATGCACGTGCCCCCGTTGCCCTCGCAGGCCGCGCCAACGTCCGCGCACAGCCGGTTTCTCCGGGAGCAGACCCCGAGGTCCACGCATGTGTCGCCCGCGGCGCAGTCCGCGTTGGTGACGCAGACCTGGGTCTGCGTGGAGGTGGAGAACGCGTCGTGACAGACCCGGAGCGCGCACGGCCCGTTGTCGCCGCACTCCGCGTTGCTCGAGCAGCTCGAGGGTACGTCGTCGTCCGGCAGCGGGAAGTACTGGAGCCCGACGCCGAGCCCCACCGACTGCTCGTCGGTGAAGAAGGCCTCGAGCGCGTCGGTCACGGCGTCCCACTTGGTGACGCCCCTGCTGAGCGGCTCGTCCATCGACCCCGACGCGTCGAGCATGATGTAGAGGTCGAGCGGCACGAGCTCCGCGGTGCTCGTCTCGCCCGCGCACGAGGCGTCGCCGCCGGCGCCCTCGCCCGCGCCGCTGCTGCTCGCGCCGTTGATCCCTCCCGGCTCGTCGGTGCCGTAACCGGTCGACGAGCTCGGCCCCGAGCCGTTCTCAGAGCTCGTCCCCGAGCCTGCGCCGTCCCCCGTCGACGCGCCCCCGGTCCCGCCGCCGGAGACCGAGCCATCGGCCCCACCGCACGCCGCGAAGATCACGCAGATCCCTGTCGCGGCGAGCGCCACCATCGTTGAGCGGTTCTCCATGAGCAGAATCCAAACACCCTGACCGGTCCTTGTCGAGCGCATCGATCCGACCCTCGTCGGGATTCTGGCCCAATGTGGTGCGGGGTGAGACGTCTTCCGGCGAGGTGCGTGGAACCCCGCAATTCAAGGCTGGTTCAGCGCGCAGGAGAGCTCTGAAGCACGGATGGATCGAGGCCAGCGTGCTTTGGAGCACAGGGGCGCTCTGGCGCAGAGGCGAGCGCCCGAATCGGGGCTGCTCCGGAGCACAGGGGTGCTGTGGAGCGCTGGGCTGCCGCCGGCTCAGGGCTGCTGCCGGCTCAGGGCTGCTGCCGGCTCAGGGCTGCTGTCGGCTCAGGGCTGCTGTCGGCTCAGGGCTGCTGCCGGCTCACGGCTGCTTCTTCGGGCCCACGAGGCTGCGGAGGACGGCGCGGGCGACCTCGGCCCCCGTCGCGTCGAGCAGGCTCACGGGGATCTGGTACTCCCTGCGTTCGCTCGTGTCCGGGACAGGGCACTCGCAGACGGCGCGGATCGTGCCGCGGGCCTTCTTCAGGTACTCGATCGAGAGGCCCGCGACGATGAACCGGGCGTCGTCGGGCAGCGCGTAGGCCAGCGCCGTGTTCGCGGTGAGCTCGGCGAGGTTGACGAGCGCGACGGCGTGCACCGAGCGGAGGTGGTTGCGCAGCCCGGGCAGGTCGCGCATCCACACCTCGGCGCGGCCGCGCTCGAGGACCTCGACGTGGGCCCGGATCGTCCCCGTGTACGGCGCCATCGCGCCGATGAGCCGGCTGAACAGGCGCTTGCCCCCGGGCAGGAGGTGCAGCTTGTCCCAGAGGTCGCGGATGGTGTTGCGGCGCGAGATCGCCGTGATGGATGCGAGAGAGAAGTCGGAGAGGTTCATGCGCTGGACCCGCGTGGCAGCGGCAGAGTGCCTCAAGTCGCCCGCGCACGCACCCGGAATGTTGCTCCCCGGCGCTCCCGCCGCGGAGCTCGGCGACAACCCGTGCGACACGCCACGAACCGCGCAAAGGGGCCACGAGAGCGGCGCACTCGGCGCCACGAACAGCGCCGGCGCCCCGTAATCACGCCACGAGCAGCCCCGCGCCGCGGCGACGCCGCCGCGAGCGTGGTGGGCAGTGCCGCGCTCGAGCGAGCGACCGAGCGGCCGTGGCCGTCCGCCGCGCCCGCTCCGGACGGCGGCCACAAGGCGATCCGGCGGCGCTCGCGGGTCGACGCTCACGTCCCAAAGGCCCCCTTCGGACCGCTGAATCGGGCAGGAGAGAGCAATTCTCCGCGAGAATTGTACTACAAAAACTATTCAAAATTCGGATGGACCACGCGGCGCCTCGGCGCGCAGCCGGCGCGAGGATTCCGCGCGATCTTGAGCTTCCCAGGCGCCGGAGAGCGGCCGACAGGCCCGTGCGCCCGCCGCTCGCGGCCCGCGGCGGGCGGCAACGGCCCATCTGCGCCCGGAATTTTTCTTGTGTATGACGCGACCTCGCCGCCCGGGCCAAGGTGGTCCACCCGAGAAAGAGCGGGCCTTCGAGCTGCTCTTCCGCGAAAAGACATTCATGCTCATCTGGCGCTGGCTGACGCGCCTGGGCGTTCCTTTGCGCGACCGCGGAGACCTCGCGCAGGACGTCCTGCTCTCCGCGTACCTGAGCTTCGACAACTACAAGCCCGAGATCTCCCGGCCGGAGCGCTGGCTGAACCGGATCGCGGTGCACACCGCCGCGCACTACCGGGAGCGGGCCCAGCACCGCTACGAGGAGCTGGTGCCCGAGGAGGAGTTCCCGATCCTCGTCGACCAGTCCAAGACCCCGGACGAGCTGATGATCTCGGACCAGGAGCGCCTCATGGTGCTCGAGCTCCTGCATCACCTCGACGTGGACGCGCACTCGATCCTCGTAGCGCACGACCTCGACGGCATCCCGATGGCGGATCTCGCGCAGCAGCGCGGCATCCCGCTGTCCACGGCGTACAAGTGGCGCGCGCGCGCCCTGGCCATGTTCCACGATGTCGTCGCGAAGCGCCGGCGCGAGGAGCGGAAGAAAGAGGGCCCGCGCTTCGTGCTGCCCCTGGATCTGGCGGCGCTCTTCGCCACCGCCCGGCTCGCGCCGCGCGTGCCCGACGACGTGCGGCTGTCGATCCTCCGCGGCGTGCACGAGTCGGCGCGGGCGCTCAAGGAGGGCAACGTCGGGAAGGCCGCCGCCGGCGTCGGCAAGGCGCTGAACGACGCCGCGGCCTGGCTCAAGGGGGGCGTGAGCCTCGTCCAGCAGCTGCTGCCGACCGTGAACGCGGGCACCGTGGTCGCCGCGCCCGTCGCGGCCATGGCGGCCGCGGGGGCGCTCTGGCTGGCGCTCCAGGCCTCGGACCCGCCGCCGCCGCCGCCGCCGCCGACGACGACGACGGCGAGGCACCTCGCGCCGGCGATCATCAACGCGGTGCCCCCGCCGCCGGCCGCGGAGCCGGCGCCGCCGGCCGCGGAGCCGGCGCCGCCCGCGGCGGTTTCGCCGCCGGACCCGGAGCCCGTGGCGCCGCCGTCGAGGCGCGCCCCGGTCGAGCGGCGAGCGCCCGGCCGGGAGGAGCGCGCGCCGGCGCCGGTCGCGCCCGAAGCGCCCGCGCTCGAGATCGGGGTGCCCGGCGGCAGCCGGGACATCGACCTGTTCGAGGCGTGCAGCGCGGCGCTGCAGCGGCGCGAGCCCGACCGGGCGCTCGCGGCGCTCGAGCGCTACGAGCGCGAGGTGCCGCAGAGCGCCTTCGGGGTGGAGCGGAAGGTGCTCTGGATCCGGGCGCTCGTGCTCGCGAGGCGCTTCCCGGAGGCGCGCGCCCTGCTCGACGAGGCCCGGCTCGAGCCCGCGATGGACCGGCGCCTGCTCGACGAGCTGGACGACTCCATGCCCGATCCGTGAGGGCGCGGCCGGGGCCCGCGGCCGCCGGGGCGCGCGGCCGCCGGGGGTGCGCCGGAGCGGCGCCGCGGCGGCTCAGTCGCCCGCATACGTGCCGAAGCTCGCGCGGCCGCTCGTGGAGACCTGCGGGGCGGCCTGGCCCACCTGCACGACGGCGGAGACGAACGCGGCCGGCTTGAGCCCTTCGTCGGGCCCGGCCTCGTTCGTGATGTACTCCAGCCCGATCCCCGCCAGGAAGCCGAACGACGTGGTGTTGCCGCCCGAGCCGAGGATCGGGACCGTCGGCGCGACGCCCACGTAGCCGAGCAACCCGACCCGCCCCTCGCCGAGCGTCTGCACGAAGCCGCCGAGCTGCGCCGCGACCGGGAAGGCCCGGCGCTCCACCGGATCGTAGCGGTCGATCGCGAGCGCCACGCCGACCGCGCTGAGCACGCTCCGCGTGACGAGGGGCTTCTCGACCCACGGCGCGCGGGTGATCTGGAGGGTCGCGAGCATCGCCGGGACGGTCAGGTAGGCGCGGAAGCAGCTCCCCGCCGCCTCGAGCGTCTCGAAGTTGTCCTCGCCGCACAGCGGGACCGAGTGGATCGCCACCGAGCCCACGAGCCGCCGGGCGCGCTCCGGATCGCCGGGCTCGTTCGAGCGGAGCGAGCTCGCGACGCGGCCGGCGTCGGAGAGGAGCACCACCTTGCCCTGCGGGCTCAGCGGATCGCTGTAGACGGCCAGCCGGAGCCGCGCGTCCCCGTCGAAATCGTCGGCGAGCGGCGGGAGCGGGAACTCCGCGCTGCTCGGCGTAACGATCCACGTGCCGTCCTGGAGGAGCTCGATCGGCGCGCCGCCCCGCATCTGGTCGGTGCGCGTCAGCGAGACGTGCAGCGCGAGCGGCGCCACGAGCCGGTGCTTGGTCTGGCCCGTCAGCCGGATCCGGCAGTTGCCCAGCCGGAGCGGCGACGGCGAGATGACGACCGCGCCGTGCGCGAGCGGCTGCGGTCCGGGGCGCGACGGATCCACGGCGGGCGCCCGCCGCGGCAGGGCGGCGCGCGGCGGCGCCGGGGAGGGGGCCTGCGCCGCGGTTTGCGGCGCCGCCGGGCCCGCGGGCGGGGCGGCGGCGGGCGGGCGAGGCCCGGGCGGGCGGGGGCTCCCCGGCGACGGGGCGCCCCCGGGTTCGGCGCGGGGGGGCGCGATCGGCGTGGGGCCGCAGTCGACCTTCAGGTCGTCGGCGAGCGGATCGGGGAAGAGCAGCCGCGCGGGGTTCGACTCGACAAGGTTCTCGAGCGGCGGGATCGTGACCCGGTACGTCGCGTTGACCACGTTGCCCGCCGCGGGCGCGTGCAGGTTGAAGGCGGTGACGCGGAGCCAGCCGCCGCCCGGGAACACGCGGAGCACCTTGCCGTCGGGGCGCCCGCAGGCGCCGGAGGCGACCTCGAGGACCGGCACCGTGAACGTGCGCTGGAACGGCTGCACCCGGGCGTTGCCGCAGCTGTCGACGATGGCGAGGTAGTGGAAGTCGGCCATCTCCGACTGCTTCGGCCACTGCATGCCCAGCGTGAGCTCGCCCGCGTCGGCCGGCGGCGGCTCGGGCCGGCCGTCGCGGCACGCGTCGACGCGCTCGGGCGGCGGCGCGGCCGGCGCGCCCGAGGGCGACCTCGCGGGATCGACGACCGGCCGGTAGGCGCACACGTGCCGGTACGAGCGGCGGCCGAGGAGCACCGGATCGAAGTCGAGCAGGCGCTGGCCGTCCTCGCTGAGCCGCCCCCAGACCGTGAGTGGGAGGGGCAGCGTCGGGGTCTGGAGCTTGATCGAGCGCAGGATCTGGTCGCCGACGGGGCTCTGCCCGGGGTCGCCGGTCTGCGCCGCGCAGCCGCCGCCGCTGCACAGCCAGCGACCGCCGCGGCGCGCGGCCTCGATCGGGACCGGATCTGTGTCGCGGACGGTCATCCAGACGCGGCGCGCGTCCGGGAAGATCTCCGGCCCGCCCGCCGACGCGGTCGCGGCGCCGACCGCGCCCGCCGGGGCGCGGACGACCTGGAGGCTGCCGCCGAAGTCGGCGGGGACGGCCATGGGCGGCGCGGAGGGAGCGCTCCGCGCCGAGGCCGGCCCCGCCGCGGGCGCGCCGTCCTCGGCCTCGCCGGCGTCCGCCTCGGGCTCGTCCTGCGCCGGCGCGGCGGCGGGCGCCGCCAGCGCGAGCGCGAGCGCGGCGGCCGACAGGAGCATCGCGGGCCTGCGCGCGCTCACGGCGAGCCCTCCTCGTCTCCCGGCTCGGGCTCGGGCTCCGGCGCGACCACGGCGGGCTCCGGCGCGACCACGGTGATGGGCTCGGAGGAGCACTCCGGGCTCGCGAGCAGGCGGGGCGTGACCCGGAGCGCCGTCGTCCCCGGCGCCACGGCGACGCCCTGGATGATCGTCGCCTCGCTGTCCTCGCCGCGCAGGGTCACGGACGCCTCGCCGAGCGCGATCACCCGGTCGTCGCCCACGTCGAGGTCGACGGGGACGGCGATGCGCACGCGCTCGGCGTTGTAGGCGCTCACCTCGAAGAGATCGCCCGGGGTCCCCGCGGTCACGACGCTCCGGAGGGCGCGCACGCGGAGCAGGCGCGGCTCGGGATCGACGGTGAGGGAGGGGTTCGGCTCGAGCGCCTTCTGCCCCGAGCTCACGGCGAGCCTCACCTCCCCGCCGAGGTCGCTGAAGCACAGGGTGAACGGCGGGCTCTCCCCGGTCGCGCCCAGCAGCACGCGCAGGCGCGTGGTCCGCTCGCGGCAATCGGGGGCGAGCGAGAGGGCGGCCTCGCTGTGCAGCGACTCGATGATCACCGGGGCGTGCTCCACCACGCCCGGCGCGTTCTGGGGGGGCGACGCGCGGACGCGCGCCTCGCGCGACCGGATCGCGCCCGGCCGCCAGGTGGCGCCGAGGTCGTCCGGCAGGGGCCCGATCGTGCACGTGAGGGGCACGTACGTCGCGAGCACCCGGTCGCTCTCCCCGAGGCCCCCGGCGATGAGCGCGAAGTTGGTGGCGTCCCCCGGCAAGCCCGCGGGGAGCACCGTGATCGGGAGCTCCTCGGTGCGGTCGGCCCAGGCGACGACGAGGCGCGCCTCGCCGGACCAGTCGCCCTCGGAAGCGGCGGTGAAGCGGGCGTAGCCCTGGGTGCCGGCGGTGCAGCGGAACGCGCCGTCCTTCACGCCGCACGAGGCCCCGTCGCCCTCGGCGCTCTCCGCCGGGCGCAGCGCGAGCGCCTCGCTCGGGGTCACGCGGACCTCGACGTAGGCGCCGTACGCCGGCTCGTTCGCCTCGGTGAGCTTGAGCGAGACCTCGGTGCGCCACGGGCTCTGGCGGGGCAGCACCGGCCGGCCCGCCGCGTCGAGCGTGTCGGCCGCGAACAGCGGCCCGGCGACGTCGGCGCGGAGCTCGACCCGCCCGCTCCCGGCGAGCGGGTAGCCGCGCTCGATGCAGGCGGCGGAGAGGGCGAGCGCGAAGGCGCCGGCCGCGAGGAGCGGCGCTCCCGGTCGGCGACCGCGGCGCGCGCGGCGCGGGGAGGAGCGGGGCGCGCGCGGGGAGGAGCGGGGCGCGGCCGGTCGGGGGGCGCTCACTTCTGGTAGATCTCGGTGTACTCGGTCCCGAGCGGGTGGCGGTGCCAGGCGTAGGCGCTTTGCGGGAATCCGCTCTCGTCCGTGTAGTCGCAGGGGCCGAGCTCCCATTCGGTGTGCCAGACGCTCGCGCCCGTCGCGGGATCGACGGACATCCCGTGGGCGGTCACGTCGTCCTCCGGCTCGCCGGGGTCGTGCACGACGCGCGTACCGCCGTCGACGTAGCGCTCCAGGACCGCGACGGGGACGCGCGCCACGCGCTTGCCGGGCATCGGGATGAGGAACACGTCGCTCTTGTCAACGGTGCTGGTCATGGCGCTCTCTCCTGCGAGCGGCGGGGGCGGCGCTCCGGGGCGCGGGGCGCCGGCTCCCGGCATGCGCGCCGCGCCGGATGGAGCGCGGGCGCTTCCGGGGGCTCGGCGCCGTCCCCTCGCGCTGTCTCGAGCATACCCGCTTCGCGCGGCGCGCGGGAACCTTCCGCAGCGTGGGCGCGCGCGAGCGCCCGCGCTGCCCGCCGCGATCGTGGGCGCGCCCGCGTTCACGCAGAGGCCTGCTTCGCGCAGCGGAGGGCGACCGAGCTCGAGATCCCTCGACCGCTCGACGTCGCGCTCATGATGCGCTCATGATCGCCGCGCCCGCCGACACCTCACGCCTCACCGTCGAGCGGCGGCGGCGGCCGAGGGCGGGGCGCGGGCGCCGTATGGTAAAGTGCCGGCGCCGCGGCCCTCGCGAGATCGTCCCCACCGCGGCCGCCCCATGCGCTCCCCCGATCGCCCGACCGTCCTCGGTGGCCGCTACCGTCTCCTGAGCGAGATCGGCCGGGGCGGCGCGGGCGCGGTCTACATGGCCGATGACCTCGACGGAGGCGGCCGGGTCGCGGTGAAGGTCCTGCTCCGGACGCCGTCGGCCGGCGAGGCGGCGGCCTCCCGCTTCCAGCGCGAGATCCGGGCGATGCGGCTCCTCGACGCGCCCGGGTTCGTGCGCATCCTCGACGCCGGCGTCGCCCCGGAGCTCGACGGCGCGCCCTTCCTGGTGATGGAGCTGCTCCGGGGCCACGACCTCGAGCACCTCGTCGCCACCCACGGCAGGCGCTCGCCCGCCGAGGTGCAGCGCTGGCTCGGCGAGGTCGCCGACGCCCTCGAGGTCGCTCACGCGCAGGGCCTCTTCCACCGCGACCTCAAGCCCGCGAACCTCTTCCTCGCGATCGGCGACGACGGGCGGGAGCGCGTGAAGATCCTCGACCTCGGGCTGGTCAAGGAGCTCGAGCCCGGCGCGCTCGGCGCGTCGGGCGGCCTCACGGCGACGGGCACGGCCATCGGCACGCCCATCTACATGGCGCCCGAGCAGGCGCGCGGGCGCTCGGACCAGCTCGGCCCCGCGGCCGACGTGTGGGCGATCGGGCTCATCGCCGTGCGCCTCCTGACCGGCGACATCTACTGGACCGCGAACAGCATGGCCGAGCTGATGGTGGCGCTGCTCGTCATGCGGCTCTACCCGCCGTCGTCGCGCTGGCGGTGGCTCCCGCCCGCGTTCGACGCGTGGTTCCTGCGGTCGTGCGACCGCGACCCGGCCGCGCGCTTCCCTTCGGTCCGCGAGCAGAGCCTCGCCCTGCGCACCGCGCTCGCGTCGGCCGGCGCGCCCGCCGAGCCGCCCGGCGCGGGGGAGCCGTGGTCGCCGGGAGGCCCCGCGGCCACCGACATGCTCAGCACCACCACGATGGAGCTCGCGGGGACGGTCGAGGCGCCGTCGGAGCCGCTCGCCGGCGGCACGCTCCGCGAGGCCGCCAGCAGCCCCCGGGATCCCGGCCCGCCCTCGCCGGCGCTGGGCGCCTCGCCGCCGCTGGGCGGCTCGCCGGGGACCGAGCGGCCGCGCCACAACCTGCCGGTCCAGCGCACGCCGTTCGTGGGGCGCGCCCGCGAGCGCGCCGAGATCGCCGCGCTCCTGCTCGAGCCGAACGCCGGCCTGCTCACCCTCACCGGCGTCGGCGGCACCGGCAAGACCCGGCTCGCGCTCCAGGTCGCCGAGGACCTCGTCCCCGCGTTCTCCGGCGGCGTGTGCTTCGTCCCCCTCGCGTCGCTGCGCGAGCCGGCGCTCGTCCCCTCGGCCATCGCGCAGGCGCTCAGCCTCGGCGAGGGCGGCGCGCGGCCGGATCTGGAGCGCGTGGCGCACTTCCTCCGCGACCGGCGGCACCTGCTCGTGCTCGACAACCTCGAGCACCTGACCGCCGCGGCGCCGGTGGTCGCGCACCTCGCCGCGAGCTGCCCGCGCCTGTCGCTCCTCGTGACGAGCCGCGCCGCGCTGAACCTCTCGGGCGAGCGGCGCTACGTCGTGCCGCCGCTGGAGGTGCCGGAGCCGCGCGAGATCACCGCCTCTGCGGCGCTGGCCAGCTCCGCGGTGAGCCTGTTCTGCCGCCGGGCCGCGGCGATCAAGCCCGGCTTCCAGCTCGGCCCCGACAACGTCGCCGACGTCGTGGAGATCTGCGCGCGCCTCGACGGCCTGCCGCTCGCGATCGAGCTCGCCGCGTCGCGCCTCAAGGTCCTCACCCCCGCGGCGCTGCTCGCGCGCCTCCGCGACCGCGGCGCGGCCGGCCGCGCCTCGCCCGCCGCGGGCTCGTTCCGCCTGCTCACGGGCGGCGCGCGCGACCTGCCCGAGCGCCAGCAGACCATGCGCGCCGCCATCGACTGGAGCTACGGCCTCCTCTTGCCGGAGGAGCAGCTCGCCTTCCGCACGCTCGCCGTGTTCGCGGGCGGCTTCTCGCTGGCCATGGCGGACCAGATGTGCGCCTTCCGCGACCCGGCGCTCGACACGCTCGCGATCCTCGAGTCGCTGGTCGACAAGAGCCTCCTGCTCCCGGTCGCGGGCGAGGAGCCCCGGTTCCAGATGCTCGCGATCCTCCGCGAGTACGGCCTCGATCGGCTCGCGGAGGAGGGCGCCGCCGCGGCGTGCAACCGGCGCTTCGTGGAGCTCTCGCTCGAGCTCGCCGAGCGCGCGGCCGAGGCGCTCCGCGGGCCCGAGCAGGCCGCGTGGCTCGCGGCCTTCGAGCTCGAGCACGACAACCTCCGCCTCGCCCTGGAGCTCGCGCTCCAGCCGGGCGACGCGGGCGACGCGGGCGCCCCGGTCCGCCTCGCGGCCGCGCTCTCGCGGTTCTGGTACATCCACGGGCACTACCAGGAGGGCCGCGCGTGGCTCGCCCGGGCGCTCGAGGGCGCGGCGGGCGTCGCGCCCGAGCACGTCGCCCCGGCGCTCCGGGGCGCGGGGACGCTCGCGCTCCTCCAGTGCGACTACCGCGAGGCGCGCGCGCTGCTCGAGCGGGGCGCGGCGCTCTACCGCGAGCTCGGGGACGAGCGCGGGCTCGCCTCGGTGGTCCAGATCCTCGGGAGCGTCGCCCGCGAGCAGGGCGACTACGAGCGCGCGCTCGCGCTGCACGGCGAGAGCCTCGCGCTGGCCACGCGCCGCGGCGACACGCTCGAGGCGGCGCGCGCGCTCGGCTACTCGGGGTTCGCGGCGTGGCTCTCGGGCGACACCGCGCGCGCGGAGGGCGCGTGCCGCCTGGCGCTGCCCGAGCTCCGCCGCGCGGGCGATCGCGAGGGGACCGCGACGGCGCTGCTCTACCTCGGCTGCGCGGCGTTCTACCGCGGGGATCTCGACGAGGCGTCCCGCCTCTGCGACGAGAGCGAGGGCCTGTCGCGGGCGGTGAAGTTCAAGGAGGGGATCGCCTGGACGAGCAACATCCTGGGCCTCGTCGCGATCGAGCGCGGCGATCTCGCCCTCGCGGGGCGGCGGCTGCGGGCGAGCCTCAGGCTGCACCGGGAGCTCGGCGATCTCTGGCGATCGGCGAGCGTCCTGGAGGCGCTCGCGCGCGCGGCGGTGCGGGCGGGCAAGCCGGATCGCGGCGCCCGCCTGCTCGGCGGCGCGGCGGCGCTCCGCGAGGCCATCGGCACGCCGGTGCCGCCCATCGAGCGGCCGGCGCTCGCCGCGTGCGCCGAGGCGGCGCGGGCGGCGCTCGGGGCCGCCGTCCACGACGCGCGCTTCGCCGAGGGCCGGGAGGCCGGGCTCGACGCGACGGTGGCGGCGGCGCTCTCGGACTGAGCGGGATCGCGCCGCGCGGGCGAAGAGCGCTTCGCTCCCTCAGCGCGCGCCGGGGTCGTGCGCCTCCGCGCCCGGGTCGTGCGCCGCCGCGCCCGGGTCGTGCGCCGCCGCGGCCCGCCCCGCGGCCCGGCCGAGGCGCTCGGACAGGCGGCGGAGGAGGTCGACGAGCTCCTCCGGCTCGTGCACCTCGAACTCGAACCCCAGGAACCCGAGGTGGAACGCGAGCGCGTCGAGGCTCGCGCCGCCGGTGTGGACCACGCAGCGGTCCGGCCCGAGCGGCTCGACGCGCCACGCCACGCCGGAGAGCTGCGCCGAGGCCACGTCCGCGGCGGCGTGCACCGTCACGCGCGCGCGGAAGCGGTACGCGTCGGTCGAGACCGACTGCGACACGTAGGCGGCCACGTCCTCGGCGGGCAGCGGGCGCGGCTTGAACCGCCCCCCGGCCCTCGGCCTGCCCTGGATGCGATCGACGCGGAACGTCCGCCACTCCGCGCGATCGAGGTCGTACGCGAGGAGGTACCAGCGGTGGCTCGTGTGCACGAGCCGGTAGGGCTCGACGGCGCGCGCGCTCGCCGCGCCGCTGTAGCTCGTGTAGTCGAAGCGCAGGACCTCGGCGTCGCGGCACGCGTTCGCCAGCGCGGCGAGCGCGTCCGCGTCGAACGTGGGCCCGCCGTCGCCGAGCCGCACGCTCACGGCCGAGAGCGCGCTCACCTTGCGCCGGAGCCGCTTCGGGAGCACCTGCTCGAGCTTCGCGAGCGCGCGGACCGCCGCCTCCTCCAGCCCCCGCGCGGGGCCGGTCGCCGCCGCGCGCAGCCCCACGGCCACGGCGACGGCCTCGTCGTCCTCGAGCGGCAGCGGCGGCAGCTCCTTGCCGGCGCCGAGCTGGTAGCCGCCGCCGATCCCCGGGGCCGCGTGCACCGGGTACCCGAGGCTCCGGAGCCGGTCCACGTCGCGCCGGAGGCTGCGCTCGGTGATCTCGAGCGCGCCGGCGAGCTCCCCGCCCGTCCAGAAGCGCCGGGACTGCAGGAGCGACAGCAGCTTCAGCAACCGCGCGGAGGTCTGGATCACGTGCCGCTCCTCATCGTTCGACGTCGCGCAACGTCGCGCAACGTCGCGCAACGTCGCGCGACATTGCGGACCGAATCTGTCCGCAATGGAGTGTAGCTTCCTCTCATCCCGCGGGCGAGGCGCTCGGAGGCGTCCCGCCCCCCAAACCCCCTGGAGCCATCGCCATGAGCAACGCCGCTTCCGCGCACAGCACGACGACCCCCCGCATGGGCACCTACCGGGGGAGCTGCGCCTGCCGTGCGGTTCGCTTCGAGGCCGACTTCGACCCGAGCGCCGGGACGACGCAGTGCAATTGCACCATCTGCGCGAAGACGCGGTGGTGGGGCGTCATCGTGAAGCCGAGCGCCTTCCGCCTCGTCGCCGGCGAGGAGGTCCTCGGCGACTACTCGCGGTCCGAGGCCGGTCACTCCCGGTTCTGCAAGACCTGCGGCATCCGCGTCTTCGGGCACGGAAACCTGCCGGAGCTCGGCGGAGAGTACTGCTCGGTCAACCTGAACTGCCTCGACGGCGTGGACCTCACCGGGGTGCCGGTGATGTATCTCGACGGGCTGCACGACACCTGGGAGCAGCTCGCCATCGCGCCGTACGTGGATCCGGTCACGGCCGCGAAGAGGGCCTGAGTCGGGGGCCGGCGAGCCCCATCCCGCAGATGAGGCGGCTCGCCGGCCTTCGGAGCTGCGGCGCCCGGAAGGGTGACGTTACGGCGAGGTCCCCTTGAGGACGTCGCCGATGATCGCGTCGAGGTTCACCGCGTTCGCCATCGCCTGATACCCGGCGTCGTTCGGATGCAGCTTGTCGGCGTCGTAGGCCGGGAGCAGCCGGCTCGGGTCGGCCGGGTCGCGCACCGCCTTGTCGAAGTCGATCACCCCGTCGAAGGCGCCGCTCGTGCGGATCCAGGTGTTCAGCTTCTGCCGCTCCTGCTCGCCCTTGGCGGTTCCATAATCGCCCTTGTAGGTCCCGGTCGAGCCGGCGAACGGCACCAGGGTGCCGCCGTAGATCTTCAGCCCGGCGGCGCGGGCCGCCTGGATGATCTGCTGGTAGACCGGGATCAGATCCGCGGCCTTGGCGGAGCGATCGCCGATGTCGTTGATGCCGGCGAGCAGGATGACGGCGCGCGCGCCCGGCTGGGTCAGCACGTCGCGCGCGAGGCGGGCCGGGACCGGGTAGCCGAACTGGAGCTGGGGGCGGACGGTGAGCAGCTCGTTGCCGATGATGCCGGCGTTGACCACCGAGAGGGTCTGACCCTTCCGGCTGGCCAGGCGCTGCGCCAGGAAATCGGGGTAGCGCTGGTTTGTGTTCTTGGTCGAGAGGTATCCGTCGGTGATCGAGTCGCCGAGCGCGATCAGGGTGCCGACGACGTTCGGCGGGGCCTTCACGTCGACGCCCGACAGGAACATCCAGCACGAGATCGTCCGCGTGAACTGCTTGTCGGCGCCGGCGCCCGTCTGGTTGCCGGCGGCGAGGAAGCTGTCCTGCGCTGCGAAGTAGTGCTGCGTGGCCGGCCCGGTGTTGGCCGGCAGGTGGATGTTCACCGCCAGCGTCTGGAGGGCCTGCACGTTCATGGCCACGGGGTCGCTCACCGCCTCGCCGCCGGCGGCGATGACGATCGAGGCTTGGCCCGCGAAGCGCAGCGGCTTCGACGACCCGGCGACCGTGGCTGCGCCGCCCGCGGAGGCGGCGATTGACGCCGCGCCCACCCTGAGCGGCTCGCTGCCGCCGGCGTTGGAGATGCGCACGCGCACCGAGCTCCCGCCGGTGCTCAGGCGGACGATGTTCCGGACCGTCTGGCCGGAGAGGCCGACGTCCGAGGGGCAATCCTGCGAGTTGAAGGTGCCGCCCGGCGTCGCGCTGGCGTGCCATGCGGAGACCCATCGCCCGTCGGCCGCCTGATCGGCGGCCAGGGCGGGGCGGCCCCATGCGCCCGTGATCAGGGCGATCACCGCGGCGAGGAAGGAAGCGCGCGGCGGGCGGCCGAGCTTCGGCCTCGGCAGCTTGAGCGAGGTGCGCGCGGTGTTGCGGCGCTCTGGGGTGACTCCGTGGGATGTCTGTCGATCTGCCATCGGTTCTCTCTCGGTGGTTCGCGTGGAACGCGGGAAGCTCTCCCTGGTTCGGGGGGATGCAGGTTCATTCGCCCGGATCTGCACGAGCTGGGTCGGAGGTGTCGCCATGGGCGCGCCCGGGGGGCAGGATGCCGGCGCGGGGAGCAGGAGAGGCACACGTCACGGGGGCGTCAAGCCCGAGCTGGGCGAGCTGCCCTGGGTTGAAAGCACACGCGGTCAGCGACTCGACCTCTCCCATCGGCCTGGAAAAATATCGCCGTATAGAAACTGACCTGCGTATCCAGGGCGCCGCCGTCCACCCGGAAGCTAGCGCCGTCGACGCCGCCGAACCTCGTGGGTAGGGTGAAATCCTACCTTTGTCCACGCTGCGTTCGCGAGTGCATTGCGGTTGGCCGATCGAATTATCACCTTCATGGCCAAAAAACTTCGCCATGCCGCATGGGCCTCGATCGTGACTTACGTCTGAATGCATTGTCTTGTGAGGCGCAGGGTTTCCTAAAAAAGCGCGCGGGGCGATAAAAACATCGCTGGAAAGGGAATGCGCGTGTCTTGTCGGGGCAAGCCCAGCATTTGCGGCTTGCGCTTACAATGGTTCGATGCCTAGATACGCTCACTCTCGGAAGTGAGCGATTCGCGTGAAACGCTACGAGACGGTCACCGGACGGCTGCTTGCCGGCGCGGCCCCGCCGGATCCGCGGTGGCCCAGCGAAGGTACGCTTCGCGCTCCTTTCCGCCCTGAAGAAGCAGCGAAGGAGTGGCTCGGGAAACAGGTCGGGCGTCCCTGGCCATCCGAGGCCGGCCTGGAGGGCCGACGATCGCCAGGGGGCATCGAGGTGGCTCTGCCGATGCCCGACACCGGGCAGAGCTTTCGTCGGGGCACCGTGTCCGGCCTCCGCGATCGCGGAGCCGTCGCGGGCGGCTCGACGGCCGGGTGGAGCCGTTACAACGGCTTTGTCGAAGAGTTCGACCGGCTCCTCGGTTGCAGGCTCGCGAACATCCGCGCCAAGGTAAAGAACAACTTCGAGCTGGGGGACGAGTTCGAGATCGCGCTCTGCCGCGTGCTCCGGGAGCTCTTCCCAGATCGCATCGGCATCTGTCGCGGATATATCGTGGACAGGAACGGCGACTCTGCGGGCGACGACATCATCGTGTTCGATGCAGCACGCTTCCGGACGCCCCTCGCGCCCGAGTCCAAGGAGGAGGTGCCAGCGGAGGTCGTGTTCGCCTACATCGAGGCCAAGTACACCCTCTATGCGCATGCGAAGGTCCGCGCCAGCAACCTGGGCCAGTCCCTGGCGACGGCATGTAGGCAGATCGCCAACGTCAAGCGTCTGGTGCGCGCCGAGGTGCCGCTCGACGCGGTCACGTCGCGGTTCGGCCAGCCAGGGGTGGCTGTCGAGCGGCAGCCAGGGTTCCCCGTGATTCGCAATCCATTCTACGGGGCCGTCTGGGCGTTGAATCTCCAGATGGGCAAACTCCAGAAGAGCGGACGGGCGCATGCCATGTCGCTCCGGCTTCAGGAGATCGAGGACGAGCTGGTGTGGTCGGGGCACCCGCGCGAGCTCCTCCCCGATGCCATCGCCGCGGGCGAGCTCCTGGTGGTGCAGGCGGTCGCCGCACCCGGCGGCGGGCGACAGGTGCGGCCGTTCATCGCGCCTGACACGGAGCGCGCGATCCTCTGCGGCGTGTCCCGGCTCGCCACCGCAGCCGTGCATCTCCGGTGGGCCATCGATCGCATCGTGCTCGGCGAGGAGCCGTGGATGGATGGGTTCGATGCGCAGCTTGCGGCAGCCGACTGACGTCCGACGATCACCTCACGATGAGCTCGGGCGGCGTTCTTGACGCTCACACAGGACCACCTTTTCGGAGGACGTGCCCCGCACTACCACCAAAGGCAGATCGAACGACCGAATTTGGTGCTCCGGGTGGTAATTGCTTGCGGAAAAATACAAAGGCGAGATAGAACACCGCTCCGTGGTGGACGGTTCACCCTTGAAGGGCAACCCCGACGAGCGGCCGGCGCCGAGGGGGGGGCCTCGCGATGCTGGCAATGGCGCGGTTCTCGACTCCTTCGACGCGTGGATCCGCGGGAGGGCGCAGGTCGGGGCGTGGCGTGAGCTGGGTCGAGCGCTCGACAGCCGAGTAGACGCCGGCGCGGAGCGCCGCGGGGAAGAGCTCGACTACACCGCTCGGTTCTTCGCGCTTCCGGCCGCAACGGACCCAGATGGGCTGTTCATCACTGGCCTCCTCGGCCAGGTCGTGGGGGCAGCGCCGGAGGAGGGGGTGCTCCACCTGCGCTGGGAGCGCTTGCGGGACAGCCCGCCACCGCAGTTCATCGTGAGCTCGAGCAACTGGGTCGGAGGGTTGCCGGCGGTGCTGCAGCTCATCGCGGCGCGCTGGCCTGGACAGAAGCAGGTCACGGCGGAGATCAGCGCGACGTACGTGCTCAAGACTGCCGTGTACAAGCTGGGTGCGGGGATGGAGCTCTCGCCGGAGCGGTCGTCGTGGCAGGGATACCACGCGACGCAGACGGCGGCGGAGTGGCGCGTCGAGCCGCCCAGCGGTCCGGTGAGCCGCGTGTCGCTGGCGCGCATCAGCGCGGAGGAGCTCGTCGTCGCGACGTCCGGGGACCATGAGCTGACCCTCGGGTCGAACCTCGGAGCCGAGCTGGAGGGTGCGGTATGGGAGGGGCTGAGACCGCTCCTCGTGTCGCCGTGACGCCGGCGGGCCCCAGGGCCTCGCGCCGTCCGCCGAACGAGTCGTGGCCTGCCCCGAGGTCGACCCCCGGCGCGCCGCGCCGTCGCGACCCGTATTTCTACCTCATCCGCTGGGCGAGCGAGAGGGCCGAGGTCTGGATGGGCAGGGCCCCGCAGCCGCCCCTGGAGGAGTGCGTCCTCGACCTGAAGCGGCAGGTGGAGCGCCTGCAGGGCCAGATCGACCAGCTCGTCCGTGACGACCCGCGGGCCGCCCGGCGCCAGCTCCTCTCCACCTTGATCGCCTATCTGAGGGAGCACGTCGCGCCCCTGGACGAGGTCGACGCCGTCTTCCTCTGGACCGAGACCGAGCCGCTGCGGATCGTGGTCGTGGTCCGCGACCCGGGAGCGACCGAGCAAGAGCTCTACGATCTCTTGACCAAGTGCCTGTTCTCCTTTCCCGAGCTGGATCTGGATTCCACCGTCCTCTACCGGCGGAACATGCCGGATCTCGCGCCTCCCGCGGGCGCCCTGCGCATCACGCAGGAGGGGTGCCATGGCTGACGAGGCGACCCACCTCTTGCAAGCGGCGCACAACGCCGCGTTCCTGGACGCGCTCGACAAGGAGCGATATCCCGACTGGGCCGTCACGGTTGTGTTCTACGTGGCGCTCCACTACCTGGACGCGTTCCTCGCGCGAAAGGGCCGGATCGAGCCCGCGACGCACGAGAACCGCGAGCGGCTCGCGAAGACGTTCAAGGAGCTGAGGCGGGTGGTCCCGCAGTACTTGCGGCTGAAGAGCGCGAGCGTCCGCGCGCGGTACTATGGCGACAAGCCGTCGGCGCAGGACGTCCAGCGTCTGATCGACTCGCCCCTCTCCGAGCTGAGGAGCCATATCGAGGCGCTGCTCCAGCAGCCATGAGCCGGGCCGAGCGTCGCAGCTCGGGAGCGAGGGTCGCAACATCGCCGATGCGCGGGGGTCATTGCCCCTCCTCGAGCGCGAGTTGCTCCGGTGTACAGAGGATGGGCGGCGAAAGCCGCTCTGGCGGGCCGCTGCTGGCCGCGTGTCGACGGGGGGACGACGTCGCGGGCGAGGGCGCGAGGGGCGGGCGCGCTCGAGGAATGTGCCGCGGCGCATTTGCGTTGAATTTGCCGTGGCGCGGTGCGGTAATCGCCCGAAGGGCCCGCCGGGCGCTCGGACGGCGGGGCCCACGGGCATCATCATGGACAGGCACGCGTGACGGGCGCACGAGACAGCGGCGGGGGTCTCCCGGCGGGCGCGAGCCTCCCGCCCGCGGAGAGCCTCCCGCCCGCGGAGAGCCTCCCGCCCGCGGAGAGCCTCCCGCCCCCCGAGGCGAGCGCCCCCGACGGCGCGCCCGGGGCCGAGCTGCGCTCGGTCGCCGCGGGCGGCGCCACGCTCTGGCTCACGCAGTCGCCCGGGTTCTCGCTGTGGCGCGGCGAGGTGGCCGCGCCGGATCGGCTGCGGATCGAGGGGCGCGACGGGTACCTCCACGAGCTCCGGCTCGAGCCGGTCGGCGTGCTGCGGCTCGGCCGCGCGGAGCGCGTCGGCGACGAGCGCAACGAGCTCGTCTACCCCGACGTCGCCTCGCGGCTCGCGGCCACGCTGCGCCACGACGGCGTGCGCTGGTGGCTGCGCCGCCGCGACGAGTGCAGCGTGCCCGTGCAGGTCGGCGCGCGGCACCTCGCGCGCGGGGAGGAGTCGCCGCTCGTGCACGGCACCTTCGTCTGCGTCGGCGGCATGCGCGCGACGTTCTTCGACCGCCGGTACGCCGCGCTGTCGGTCCCCGCCGGCGCGGTCGACCCGGCGACGGGCCTGCTCGCGCGCGCCGGCCTGGAGCAGGAGTGCGCGTCGCTCCTCGCGCGGAAGGGCCAGGGCGCGCTCGTCCTGCTCCGGCCGATCGGGGCGGGCGCGCCCCCGCGCGCCGCGGCCGCGCTGGTCGCCGTGCACCGGCTCTGGCCGGACCTGCCGGTCGGCGACGCGGACGGCACCGCGGTCCTGCTCGCGCGGGGCGGCGCGGCGGAGGCGGCGGCCGCGGCCCGGCGCGCGCTGGAGGCCGTGGAGGCTGCCGGGCTCGGGCCGTTCGCGTGCGGCACCTTCGCGATCGCCGGGGAGGCGGACGTCGCCGGCCGCGAGGTCGAGCTCGGCCTGCACGCCATCGCCTCGCTCGCGGCGGAGCGCGAGCGGAGCGCCCCCGGGGCGTCCACCCCCGTGACGGAGCTCCGCGACGGCGCGGCGAGCGCGCGCTTCGCCGCGCCGATCGAGGTGCTCGAGGCGTCGCGGAGCGGGCGCCGGGCGACGATCCTGTTCGGCATCGAGGAGCAGAGCGCGCTCGCCGGCGTCGGGCCGCACGTCACCGGCGCCCTCGCGCAGGAGCTCGCGGCGGTCGTCGCGAGCCACGCGGGCGCGGGCGCGCTGATCGCGCCGCTCGCGCCCGGCGTGGTCGCCGCGTGCGTGCCCCGGAAGGCGGATCCGGCGGCGATGGCGAGCGCGGTGCAGTGCGACTGGCACGCCCGGCCCCCGATCCTGGACGGCCGGGTCGAGCACGCGCGGACGCTGTCGTGGGAGCTCCTGCACGGCGCCGACGCGGGCGCGCGGGCGGCGGAGATCGCGCGCGAGTGCGGCGATCCTCACGGGGTGCTCTCGGCGCTGAGCGGCGGCCTGCCGTACCCGATCGCGGGGAGGGTGCGGGCGGCGATCGGGGCGTCGAGCGCGATCGAGCGGGTGAAGATGCTGTTCGACGTGCTCGAGGGCACGTGGCGCTTCATCGCGACGGTGCTCGTGTCGGCCTTCTTCAGCGGCGGCAGCGCGCCGTCCGGGTCGGGGCGCGGCGGCGGCGCGGGCGGGGGGCCCGGCGCGGGCGGCGGTGCCGGCGGGTCTCCTCCCGGGTGGGGCGCGGTGCTCGATTTTTACGGCCGCACGCGCACGCGCGACGGCCTCGCGCTCGGCGCGTGGCGCGAGCTCGCGCGCACGGCCGCGCGGGCGTTCGGGGATCGCGACGATCCGATCGGCTCGATGGCGAGGGAGGTGCTCGACGTCAAGCTGTCGCACAACCAGACGTTCGAGACGCTCTCGAACCTGATGCAGGCCGAGCGCAACCAGTTCGCGCACGGCCATTACACCGAGGCGCGCGCGGCCGCGGATCTGCCCGACTTCGAGCAGATGACCCGCGCGCTCCTGCGAGCGCAGCGGCCGCTCTGCGCGTGGACCCTGGTGACGGTCGAGAAGACCGAGCCGGATCTCTATGGCGATCTCCAGACGGTGGAGTTCATCGACCACACGGGGCCGTTCGCGTCGGGGACGCGGCGGCGCATCGGGCTGAACTCGCCGGTGCGGCTGTCGAACGTGGTCTATCTGGCGCGCTTCCGCGAGGGGTTGATGCTGCCGCTCGAGCCGATGGTGCGGAGGACGCTGCACGAGGATCGGTACGACCTCTACTGGATGGATCACCTGCCGCGACAGGGGGTGTGCCAGATGAGCGCGGTGGTGGCGGGAAAGGCGGTGAAGGCGCCGTGCGATGCGCGGCGGATGCCGCCGCTCCTGCGGGCGATGGTGGGCGCGGCCGGCGGGTGAGGGCATGAGGGCCCCGGGGCGACGGTGCGCGACGGGCTCCGCCTGCGTCAGCGCGCGCGGGCTCCCTTCGGCGCGCGCTCGATCACGCGGGCGAACCCGTCGAGCAGGGCGCGCAAGCCGAGGGTGAACAGCTCATCGAAGTCGAGGCGGAAGCCGCCGGTCCCGGCGAACGCGTCGAGGACGCGCGCGAACGCCGGGTAGCGCCCGGACGCCGCGAGGGCATGAAACTGCGCGACCCGCCCCTCCATCCACTCGTCGTCCGTCATCCCCGTCGCGCTCGTTGCGTCGACCTCGGCCTCCAGGTTCGTCGCGATCCCCTGGAGAAAACCGTGGAGGATGATGTGGAGCTTCATCCGCTCCGCGGCGTCGAGGCCGTGGCCTTCGAGCGCCCGGAGGATCCACTCCGCGTGCGCGATGGCGTTCGGGAGCGGCTCGGGCCGGGTCACGTGGATGACGCGCGCGAGCCAGGGGTGCCGGCGGAAGGCGGCCCACTGGACGCGCGCCGAGACCTCGAGCTGGGCCCGCCAGCCGAGCGGCACCGTCGCCGGCAGCGCCGCCTCGCCGAGCACGGCGTCGGTCATGAGCGAGACGAGCTCCTCCTTGCTCGCGACGTGGCGGTAGAGCGACATCACCGGCGCCCCGAGCTTCGCCGCGACGCCGCGGAGCGACAGCGCGCCGAACCCTTCGGCATCGGCGATCGCGATCGCGGCCTCGACGATCCGCGCGCGCGTGAGCTCGTGCTCGCGCGGGGCCCGCTGGCGGACGTGGGCGACGACGGTGCCGACGCGCGCGACGCCGCGGACGAGGCCGGCGTCGGCGAGCTCCTTGAGCGCGTGGGCCGCGGTCGCGGTGGCGACGTGGTGCGCCCGCGCGAGCTCGCGCGTCGACGGCACCCGATCTCCCGGGCGGAGCTCGCCGGATTCGATCCGGCGCCGGAGCTCGGCGGCGATGCGGCGGTACGGAGGCTCGGCGCCTGTTCGTTCCATGGAGCACCTGTTCTAGTACAGACGGGCCGCGCAGGCATGAGCTTCTGCGCGCGAGCGAGCGGTATATCGAGCGCTGATCTAGCACAAATCCTGGAAATCGACGCGTATGCCTCACACGGCGGTGGCGGAGTCGAGGGCGATGCGCACAGTGTACCGGCATTCTGGTACAGCGTACGCATCTTGGAGGAACCCCGATGAACAGGCCCCATGTCCTCATCTCCGGCGCCGGGATCGCCGGCCCCGCCCTCGCGCTCTGTCTCGACCGCTTCGGCTTCGAGGTCACCGTCGTCGAGCGCGCGCCCGCCCTCCGTGAAGGTGGCCAGGCGGTCGACTTCCGCGGCCCGGTCCACCGCGCCGTCCTCGAGCGGCTCGACCTCTGGGAGCCGATCCACGCCCACCGCACCCGAGCGAGCGCGATCGTCCTCCTCGATCGCGCCGCGAGGCCGCGCGTGACCCTGCCCGCGGTGATGGCGTCGGGGGACGTCGAGATCCTGCGCGGCGACCTCGTGCGCATCCTCTACGAGCGCACACGGCGGGCGGTCGACTACCGCTTCGGGGAGCAGATCACCGGCATCGAGGCGCGCGGCGACCTGGTCGCGGTGGAGTTCGAGCGGGGCGCGCCGGCGACGTTCGATCTCGTGATCGGCGCCGACGGTCTCCACTCGAACGTCCGCGCGCTCGCCTTCGGCGACGAGTCGCGCTACCTCCGTCACCACGGCTACCGGATCGCGACGTTCGCGCTGCCGAACGTCCTCGATGGGGCGCGCGAGGCGCAGATCTTCAGCGTCCCCGGGCGCTCGGTCGGGGTATTTCCGACCTCTCCGGAGGAGGCGCGCGCGCTCCTCATCCACGCGGGGGGGCCGCTGACGCGCGCCGAGCGCCGCGACGGCGGCGAGCTGAAGCGGTCGCTCCGCCAGACCTTTGCCGGCATGTCCTGGGTGGTGCCTCGGGTCCTCGACGCGCTCGACCACGCGCCCGATCTCTACGTCGACGGGATCGCCACCGTCCACGTGGAGAGCTATTCCAAGGGGCGAGTCGCGCTGCTCGGCGACGCGGCTTACGGCGGCACGCTCGGCGGACAGGGGACCTCGCTCGCCATCGTCGGCGCGTACGTCCTCGCGGGCGAGCTCGCCCGCGCCGGCGATCCCGGCGCCGCCTTCGCGCGTTACGAATCGATGCTCCGCCCCTACGCGACGGGATGCCAGTCCGGCGCGCGGCGCGCCGGCTCGTTCTTCGCCCCGCGGACCAGCGCCGGCCTGTGGCTCCGCAACACCCTCTATGGCGTGCTCACGGGGCCGCGGTTGGTCGGCCTCTTCGAGCGCCTGGTGAAAGACGCAGCGACCGACTTCGTGCTCCCCGAGGATGCAGTCCGGCAGGCGCCCGGGGGGCGGGCGCTCGCGAGCTCTTGACCGGGCCTTCGGCACCGTCCTGTCGTTCACGTTGGCGATGGGAAGCAACGCGCCCGACCGGGAGGTCGCGGTAGGGGGCGAGCCCGGCGACTACCGCATTGCGTCGCGGAGCGTCGGCGAACCGTGGCCATTCCGGTGAGCGCGTCATCCCCTGCGCGAGCAGGGAACGACGCCGGTCATGGATCGACTCCGGCGTCCGCTCGCCGCCACGCCGCCCCCCCGCGCAGCGTTTTGCGGGATCCGGCAAAACCCTGACGCAAGAACGCGCGACCCCCTTCGCCAACTTGCGTACAACCCGCGCACCAGGCCGGACATTCCCAGGACGTTTCATGGCACACACGGTGCTTTCAGCTGCGCCGGGCGTCCCGGCAGCGACGAAGCCGCCCCGAGCCGCCGCAGCCCCGGGGGACTGCGGCGCTCGTCTTAAGTCGATCATCCTTGGACAAGGAGAGGCCATGGCACAGCGGTTTGATGCACGCGCAGGCGCGTGCGGATCGATGGTCATCGCGCTGGCATTGGGAGCTTCCGCGTGCGACGCGGACAAGGGGGGTTCCACAGCGAGAGAATCGGTCGAGAGCGGATCCATCCAGGCCGCGCTCACCGTCGGCGGCGCGCGGCACGACGTCACCGCCGTCCACTACAAGGTCGTGAGCGCGAGCAGCTCGTGCAGCGATTCGGCCATCGCCGAGACCACGAGCCCCCTCGAAGAGGAAGCGCTCCCCGGCGGCGCGCTCCCCCCGGGCTCGGGCACCCACGCCGGCGCCGACGGCCTGTTCGTGGTGCCGCCCGGCGACTACCGCGTCTGCGCGACCCCGATGGGCAACGCCGGACCGTCCGTCGAGTGCGGGCCCGCCGAGGGGATCGCGACCGTCATCTCCGAGGCCACGACCGAGCTCTTCCTCGTCTCCCAGTGCCTCGGGGCGGGCAACGGCGGGCTCGACCCGGTGGTCGCGCTGAACGATCCGCCGGCGTTCCAGGACCTCGACGTCGTGCCGAGCAAGTTCATCACCCAGTGCGAGACGGCCACGATCACCGCGGTCGCGGAGGATCCCGACGGCGACGCGATCTCGTACACGTGGGAGCTGGCCGCCGGCGCCGGCTCGATCTCCGGCGACGGCAACACCGCGACCTTCTCGCCGGACGGCCCCGGCGACGTCACCGTGCGGGTGAGGGCGACGGACGCGCTGGGCGGCAGCTCCTCGCTGACCTTCCCCATCCACGTCTCGGCCTCGGACTGCGGCTCGACGGACTGCCAGGTCTTCGGCTCCGACGCCTTCGGATACGTCGGCTGCTCGCGCGTCGAGGAGGTCCCGTCGTGCGATGACATCTCGTTCACCGGAAACCTCGCCTGCAACGAGGACGACTGCCTCAGCAGCGTCCCGCTCCCCTTCGCGTTCAATTACTACGGGACCCCGCAGTCGACCGTGAGCATCGTGTCGAACGGCAAGCTCGGCTTCCCGGGCACGACGTCCTACAGCAACAGCTGTACCCTCGAGCCGCAGACCATCGCGCCGTTCTGGGACGACCTTTACCCGCCGATCGGCAACGTCTGGTACGCGACGCTGGGCACGGCCCCGTCGCGCCGCTTCGTCGTGCAGTGGCTGACTCCGCACATCGAGGGCGGCGACCAGCTGGACATCCGCGCGGTGCTGTTCGAGGGCTCGAACGACATCCGCTTCTGCTACGCGAACACCGCGGTCAACAACCCGCCTGTCGATCACGGCGCGAGCGCGACCGCCGGGATCTCGGGCGATACGAGCAGCCTCGTGTACTCGTGCCAGAGCCCGGCGCTCACGAACGGCCTGGCCCTCGAGTTCGATTACCCGAGCGGCTCCGAGACGTGCAGCGACGGTATCCAGAACCAGGGTGAGACCGGCGTCGACTGCGGCGGCCCCTGCGCGCCCTGCGGTGGCACCACGGTCGAGTTCTCGGAGCAGTTCAGACAAGGCGAGTGGCCGACCGACCAGTGCGGCGCCTGGGACACGTTCCGCGCGTCGCTCACGGGCACGTACTCGTCCGTCACGCTCCGCGGCAGCCTGGACCCCGACGGCGTGACCTGCACGGGCGCGGCGGCGAACAGGCTCTGCCAGGCGCTCCACAGCGGGACGCCCACCGGGCCGATCATGTGCGACGGCCGGACCTGGACCGTCGGGACCAACTGCGGCCCCGACGGGGTGGTCGAGCTCACCGCGGACGGCGCGGAGTGCAGCTGCGGCAGCAGGTACGCCGCGCGGCCGTGCATCGGCAACGAGAACTGGGGCGGCGTGGGCAGCGACTCCTGCTTCCCGCCGAGCCAGACGATCTCGGTCGTGTGCGAGGGCGAGGGCGGCGCCGGCCCGACGTGCGACGACGGCATCCAGAACCAGGGCGAGACGGGCGTCGACTGCGGCGGCCCCTGCGCGCCCTGCGGCGGCGCCACGGTCGAGTTCTCGGAGCAGTTCACTCAGGGCTCGACGTCAACCGAGCAGTGCGGCGCCTGGGACGCGTTCCGCGCGTCGCTCACGGGCTCGTACTCGTTCGTGACGATCCGCGGCAGCCAGGACCCGGGGGGGGTGACCTGCACGGGCGCGGCGGCGAACACGCTCTGCCAGGCGCTCCACGACGGGACGCCCACCGGGCCGATCATGTGCGACGGCCGGACCTGGGCGGTCGGCACGGAGTGCGGCCCCCCCGGCGTGGTCGAGATCACCGCGAACGGCGATACGTGCATGTGCAGCGACGGGTACACAGCGCGGCCGTGCATCGGCAACGAGAACTGGGGCGGTGTCGCCGGCGCCACCTGCTGGGCGCCGAGCCAGACGATCTCGGTCCTGTGCGGCGGCGAGGGGGGCGCCGTCCCCACGTGCGATGACGGCATCCAGAACCAGGGCGAGACGGGCGTCGACTGCGGCGGCCCCTGCGCGCCCTGCGGCGGCACCACGGTCGAGTTCTCGGAGCAGTTCACCCAGGGCCAGACGCCGGTCGCGCAGTGCGGCGCCTGGGACGCGTTCCGCGCGTCGCTCACGGGCTCGTACTCGTCCGTCACCCTTCGCGGCAGCAGGGATCCCGACGGGGTGACCTGCACGGGCGCGGCGGCGAACACGCTCTGCCAGGCGCTCCACGACGGGACGCCCACCGGGCCGATCGAGTGCGACGGCCGGACCTGGACCGTCGGCACGGACTGCGGTCCGCCCGGCGCGGTCGAGCTCACCGCGGACGGCTTCGAGTGCAACTGCAGCAGCTCGTACGTCGCGCGTCCGTGCGTCGGCATGGAGGCCTGGGGTGGGGTGGGCACCGACTCCTGCTTCCCGCCGAGCCAGACGATCTCGGTCGTGTGCGCGGGCGAGGGCGGCGCCGCCCCGACGTGCGACGACGGCATCCGGAACCAGGGCGAGACGGGCGTCGACTGCGGCGGCCCCTGCGCGCCCTGCGACAGCGGCCTGTGCGATGCGGCGACCGAGGTCGAGTTTGGCGGGCGCTGCTACTACCTGGATGGCTCGGGCGCGTCGTGCCAGCCCGGCTACACGCTGGCTCCGCAGAGCGTGCTGACCAGCATCGCGGCCCGGTTCGTGGGCAAGACGTACAAGACCCAACCGTCGAGCAACTGCTGCATCGCGCACAGCGAGCAATCGACCGAGCTCCAGGACTGGGGCATGGATTGGGGTGCTTGCAACGCGCCAGGCCCGTTCACGACAGGCCCCATGCTGGGGGGCGCCGGCTGCTCCGACGTGCTGATCGAGAGCTCGACCCAGCTCACGCTGTGCATGAGCCTGTGAGCGGCTCGTGACCGGCTGACGCGCGGCAGAAGGCGGCGCGGGGCCTCCGGGCGCCGCGCCGCTTCCGACGCCGCCGCGCCGATCATCGTTCGGAACGCGACGAACGCATCGACGCGATCATGAAGGGCTCCGGTGAAGGTCGTCTTTGACACGTCGGTGCTCGCCGCGGCCCTGGTCGCCTCGCACCGGGATCATGCGCGCGCCATGGTGTGGCTGAGCTCACCTCAGCGGGCCACGCCGGCGGCCTCGAACACGCCCCGGTACGCCTCGTCCACCCCGATGTCGCACCCCACCGACGAGAGCGCAGCGCGATCGCCGGGGCCATAGACCCGGAGCACCCAGCTCCCGTCGGCCTGGCGCGCGAAGACCTCGATGCGCGGCGCCTTCTGCGACGCGAGGACGACCTCCCGGATCGACGCCACGGTCTGGTAATGCGCGAACTTGTCGCCGCGGTCGTACGCCTCGCTCGAATCGGAGAGCACCTCGATCACGAGGACCGGATTCAGGAGCGTGTCGCGCCGCTCGTCCTCGAACTCGGGGCGGCCGCAGACGACGGACCCGTCCGGGTAGACGTAGCGATCCGCGGAGGGGATCTTGATGCGCATGTCGGAATTCAGCGCGATGCACCCGCCCTCGCCCAGCGCGTTGCCGAGCAGCCGGCCGATGTTCGCGGCGACCGCGCTGTGCTCGAAGGTGCCGCCGGACATCGCGAAGATCTCGCCGCCGGCGTACTCGTGCCTCCCCTCCGATGCGCGCTCGAGCTCGAGGTACTCCTCCGGCGAGAGCTTCCGTCGCGGTGCCGCCACGCCCATGTGCGACAGTGTCGCGTGGCGGGCCGGAGATGTCCACGTGCAGCCGGGCGAGCCGCCGCGGGAGCGCCGGGGCGCAGGGAGCGGGACCGTCCACCTCTCCCGCCGCTTTTGATACCGTCGTTCCGCGATGGACCGCACGCTCGTCGACGAGGGCAGCTCCTCCCGCGATCCGGGCGTCGTGCCGCTGCCCCCGGGCGGGCTCGCGCACGTCCCCGGCGACGTGCTCGACCGCCGCTACCGGCTCCGCGTCCGGCTCGGCCGCGGCGGCTTCGGCGACGTGTGGCGCGCCGAGGAGCTCCTGCCCGACGGCGCCCCGTTCCGCGAGGTCGCCCTCAAGCTCCTCGTCTCGGACTTCGCCGACGCCGCGGACTGGGCCGACGAGGCCAAGCTCCTCGCCTCGTTCCGGCACCCCTCGCTCGTCACGATCTACGCCGCCGGTATCCTCCACGGCGCCCCGAGGACCCCGTTCGTCTCGATGGAGCTCCTCGAGGGCAGGAACCTCGCCGACCTGATCCGCTACCGCCGCCGCATCCCCTGGCGCCGCGTCGTCGCCTGGGCCCGCGACGTCGCCGGCGCGCTCGACGTCATCCACGCGCGCGGCGTCGTCCACCTCGACCTCAAGCCCGCCAACCTGTTCCTCACCCAGGACGGCGCCCTCAAGGTCCTCGACTTCGGCATCTCGCGGCGCGCAGGCCCCTCGCCCGGCGGCCCCCTGTCGCGCGCCCCCGGCGCGCCCCCGGCCGTCAGCGTCGGCGGCGGCAGCGGCCGCGTCGCCGGCAGCGACGGCGCCGGCGGCGGCAGCGGCGGCAGCGGCGGCAGCGACGGCGACCTCGGCACCGCCGCCTTCCTCGCCGAGCGCGACGTCTACGCCTCCACCCGCCGCGCCTTCGTCGGCGCGGACAGCCCCGCCGCCGCGCGCAACGTCATCGGCACGCCCGGCTTCATGGCCCCCGAGGTGCTCGAGATGGCCGAGCCCTCCGCCGCCACCGACGCCTACGCGCTCGCCGTCTGCATCGCGCAGCTCACGACCGGGCGCCTCCCGCACGACGTGCCCGACGAGCCGGCCGACGGCTCCGACGCGGCGAGCGTCTCCGCCTGGTGGACCGAGCTCCGCGCCGCGACCCTGCGCGGCGCCATGCGCGACCTCGCGGCCGACCCGGCGCGCCTGCCGCGCGGCCTGCTCGCGCTCCTCCGGCGCCTGCTCTCGGTCGACCCCGCGCACCGGCGCGTCGCGCCGGGGCGGCTGAAGCAGCTGCTCGACGAGGTCTGGGAGCGCCCCCACGGCGTCCCGGACCGGCCGTACAAGGGGCTCGCCCCCCTCTCGGCCACCGACGAGGGGCTCCTGTTCGGGCGCGACGACGACCTCGCGCGCCTCGGGCGCGAGCTCGAGTTCGAGCCGTGCCTCGTCCTCCAGGGGCCCCGCGGCTCCGGCAAGTCGTCGCTCGCCTCCGCCGGCCTCGTGCCCCGCCTCGCCCGCCGCCACGCCGACCACAAGGACGACTGGATCGAGGCGCGCGTCAGCCCCGAAGGCGACCCGGACGGCGCCCTCGCCCGCGCGCTCGCCGCCGTCTCGCCCGAGCTCGAGACCGCCGACCTCGCCGCGCTCACCCGGTTCTGCATGGCGTCCGCCGTCGGGGTCGCGCTCGTCGTCGACCCGATCGCGCCCCTCGGCGACGGGCGGCTCGCCGCCCTCGTGGGCGCGCTCGCGACCGGCGAGGCCCGGCGCGGGCTCCGGCTCATCGGCGTGCTCGACGAGGCCGACGAGCGCGCCGCCGCCCTCCTCGCCACGCCGGCCGGCGAGGGCCTCCGCGCGGCGCTGCGCTACGTGGGGCTGCCCGCCGCCGCCGCCGTGAAGGACCTCGTCGCCGGCCCCGCCAGGCTCGCCGGCGCCGAGGTGCGCGGCCTCGCCCAGGTCGAGGCCGAGGTGCAGCGCGAGCTCCGGAGCGGCGGCGCCGCCCTGTCGTTCGTGGCGCTCGCCCTCGCGGACTGGTGGGCGACCGCGCGCGACGAGCGCGGCGCCCTCACCGGCGAGGCGTGGCGAGCGCTCGGCGGCGTGCGCGGCGCCCTCGCGCGGCACGCCGACGCCGCCGCCCTGGCCCTCACCCCGGAGGACCGCGCGATCGCCGACGAGGCGCTGCTCCGCCTCGGCGCCGTGGACGGCTCGCGCGTCCGCTGGGTCGAGGCGGAGCTCGTCGAGGCCGTGGGCGCCCCGCCCGCCGACATGGACCGGGTCCTCGGCGCCCTCGAGCGCGCGCGCCTGCTCGTCCGCCGCGACCTTCGGGTCGAGCTCGCCCACGAGGCGCTCGTCGCGGGCTGGCCGCAGCTCGCGTCCACCCGCGCGCTGCACATGGACCGGCTCATCCTGCTCGAGCGCCTCCGCGAGGCCGCCGACGTGTGGGATCGCTCCGGCGAGAACCCCGATTTCCTGCTGCGGCGCGACCTGCTCGACCAGGTGAGCGCGGGCGCCGCCTTCGCCTCGCGGCTGCCGCGGCGCGAGCAGGCCCTCGTGCGCGAGAGCCTCCGGCGCGCCCGCCGCCAGCGCGCCAAGAAGCTCGGCGCGGCCGCGGCGCTCGGGCTCGCCGCCGCGTCGGCGTTCGCGGCGGAGCGGTGGGCCTCGGCGCGCCAGGCGAGCGCCGAGGCGGCGCGCCGCGCGGCCGAGGAGCGCGCCGACCTCGCCGAGCTCATCGGCAAGGCGCGCCGCACCGAGGACCCGTACCACCGCGCCGCGTGGATCGCCGCGGCGCTCTCCCGGCGCGCGGACGACGCGGCGCTGCCGCTCGACCTCGCGACCGCGGCCATGGACCTGCCGCGCGCGCACTTCCTGACGGTCGACACCGTGGTGGGGCCGGCGCTGCCGTGGGACGATCGCTGGGTCGTCGCCGGCGGCCCCGGCGGCGCCCTGCTCGTCGCCGACCTGCGCCCGCCCGACCCGGACGTCATCGACGACGTCGCGCTCGACGTCGACCCGGAGAGCGTCCCGCGCATCAAAACGCCGCGCGTGATCGCGCTCAGGCCGCACGACGCGCCGCACGTCGAGCGCGTGCCGTTCGCGTTCGACACGGCGGTGGCGACGCGCTCGGTCACGGGCGAGGTCCGCGTCTTCCGGCTGCGGGAGGACGGCACGGTCGCGCTCGCCGCCATCGCGCCGGTGCGGTGCAGCAGCGCCGTGCACGCGGCCGAGGCGGCGCCCGTGCTCGCCTGCTCGACCGACGGCGGGATCGCGCGCTGGGACTTGCGGCGCGGCGGCGGCGCCGGCGCGGTCGACCGCCACCCGTTCCGCGGCAACGTGCTCGGCGTCTCGCCCGACGGCGCCCGCGTGGCGGCGGTGCTCGGGCGCCGGGCGCTGCTCTGGGGGCCGGAGGGCGGCGCGGGCGCCGAGATCACCCTGGGCGCGCCCGCCGTGCTCGGGCGCTTCAGCCCGCGCGATCCCGCGATCGCGCTCGTGCAGCAGAGCAGGACGTCGATCTACGCCTTCGACCGGCCCGAGGCGCCGCTGCTCGAGCTCGACACCGACCCGGCGCCCGCGTCGGCGCGCTGGGACGCGGGCGGGCTCGATCTGGGCGTCTGCGGCGGCGGCGGCAGCGTCTGGCACTACCTCCGGAAGGGCGGCCGCGCCCCGGGCGATCCGCCGCCCGAGGGCTCGCCGTGCGAGGCGCCCCCGGGCCAGCGCGCGCCGCGGCCGCTGCGCGCGCGCGGCGAGGCGGCCGACATCGCCGACCGCGGCGTCGGCCCGCACGGGCTCGTCGGCGGGTGGCGGCTGCCGGACCGCCGCGTGCTCACGCGCGACCTCATCCTGTTCAGCCCGGGCCCGCCCGCCGCGGAGCGCTTCCTCCGGTTCGAGGGGCTCGACCCGGCGGGCGGCGCGGAGGTCCGCGAGCCGGGCGCCTCGGCCGCCGCGGTGCTGCGGCGCGGGAGCGCGGTGGCCTTCCAGATCGGCGGCGAGGTGCGCCTCTACGACGAGGGGTCGCGGCGCCGCGCGGGCGCGCAGCGGGGCCACCTGCTGCGCGCCTGCGACGACGGCCGCCTGCTCGCGTACCGCAAGGACGAGGGGGTGTGGACGCTGTTCGACGCGGCGACCGGGGCGACCGTCGAGGCGGTGCCGAGGGCGCCCGCGCTCGTGCTCGGCGTCGACGCCGCCTGCCGGACGCTGTTCACGCAGGAGCTCGACGGCAACCTCGTCGCGATGTCGCTCCGCGACCTCTCGTCGCGCACGATCGCGGTGACCGACGGCTACGTCTACGAGGCGCGCCCGAGCCCCGCGCGCGGCGGCGTCGGCCCGGGGCTGTGGCTCGCGTTCAGCTCGGGCGCGGTGGCGCGCATCGACGAGGCGCGGGGGGAGGTGCGGGTGCTCGGGTACGCGACGCCGCGGGCGACCGCGATCGCCGACGGCCCGCTGCCGGGCGACGTCGCGTTCGCGGACGCGACCGGCGTCGTCCTGGTCCGCCGCGCCGGCCTCGCGGAGCGGGTGCTCGAGGGCATGAGCGGCGCGGAGTGGGAGGACCTCTCCGTGGCGCCGGACGGCAGGACGATGCTGCTCGCGTCGGCGGATCGGATCGCGGTGCTCGACCTGGAGCGGCGCGAGATCGTCGGCGCCATGCCGTCGGACGGCCGTGAGCGGCTCGCGGCGTGGGACGCCGACGGCTCGGTGCTCTCCTGGTCGTTCGGCCGCGTGGGCGGGCCGGTCGGCGTCGTGGTGCCCCGGGGGCTGCCGCTGGCCCAGCGCGTGGGCGAGGCGGTGTCGAACCTCAGGGCCGAGGGCAAGCGGCTCGTGGCGCGCCACGAATGACCGTGACCCGCGTCACGGACGGCACGGATGTCACGGCTGGAGAAGGGGTCTTTGGGACCGCCAAGGCGCCAGCATTGTAGGGCGCGCGCTCACCTCCGGGGCCGCGAGGGAGCAGAAGGGATTGGCTCCCGTCCGCGATCGCCGTACGCTGCGCCCATCGTGCCCGCGTCCGAACCGAGCCAGGATGCTTCGCTTTTCCTCTGCATCACCTTCTTCCCGAGCGAGCGCATGGCCACCGCGGTGCTGCGGCTGGTGTCCAGTTTCTGCGGCATGGTGCTGGACGACGAGAACGTGAGCTCGCGGTTTTACATGGCCGCGCACGAGCTCGCCGAGAATATCACCAAGTATTCGACCGGCCCCCGGGTCAGCCTGGAGCTCGTGATGGAGGAGGCCGAGAGCTCTTATATCCTGAAGATCCGCGCGCGCAACGAGGCCTCTCCGGAGCGGCTGCGCGAGGTGGAGAGGCGGCTCTTCGCGCTGAAGACCGCGAGCGACCCGGTGAAGCACTATGACGATCTCATCAGCGAGACGGCGATGCTCGAGGGGGTGTCGGGGCTCGGCCTCGCCCGGGTGCGCGCCGAGGGCGGGCTCGACGTGGACTACAAGATCGAGGGCAACGAGCTGACGATCATCGCGCACGCGCCGGTCGAGAGATGGAGGGCAGATTGAGCAGCTTGAAGGTCGAGTCGGTCGTTACGGACAGCTTCGGGATCGAGCCGAGCCTGAGGGAGGACACCCTCAGCGTCAAGCTCACCGGCACGGGCGACATGGCGGCCGCCGCGCCGCTCGGCTCCTATTTCAGGACCCTCCAGGCGGAGGTGATACGCCTGTCCGTGAGCGCCGTCGAGTTCGACGTGCGGGCCCTCTACTTCCTGAACTCGAGCTGTCTCAAGGCGTTCATCAGCTTCATCTGCGGGCTCGCCGGCCAGGGGCTCAAGTGCAAGATACAGTTCCTCACGGACGCGAAGCTCGGGTGGCAACGGCGGAGCTTGACGGCGCTCGAGCGCATGTCCCCGGAGCTGGTCTCCATCGCCGATACCTGAGCCGAGAGCCAGAGGCATGAGCAAGAAGCGCCGGACGATCGCCCTCTTGATGGATTACGTACGAGGCGAGTACCAGTCCGAGGTGCGCTTCGGGGTCGAGCGCGCCGCCGAGGCGCACGACGTCAACCTCGTGATCGCCTTCGGCGAGACGCTCGCCCTGCCCGGGTCGTCCGGCGCGGCCCAGAACAGCATCTATCACCTCATCGGCCCGGAGACGGTCGACGGCGTCATCGTCGCCTCGACCACGCTGTGCCATCACGTCGGCGTCGACGGGATGCAGCGGTTCTGCCGGTCCTACGCGCCGCTGCCCGTCTGCAGCATCGGCGTGGCGATCGACGGCGTCCCGAGCCTCGTCGTCGACAACGCCCTCGGGATCGAGATGGCGGTCGGCCACATGGTCGAGCGCCACGGGCTCCGGCGCGTCGCGTACATCGCCGGGCCGGCGAGCAACGAGGAGGCGGACGTGCGCTCCGGCGCCTACTGGCGGGCGCTCGCCGCTCGATCGCTGCCCGCCGACGAGCGCCTGTTCGCGTGCGGCACGTTCTCGATCGACTCCGGGCGCGCCGCCATGCGCGAGATCCTGGATCGCGGGGTGGAGCTCGACGCCGTCATCGTCGCCAACGACGCCATGGCCCTCGGCGCGATCGACGCCCTCCGGGCGCGCGGCCTCGGCGTCCCGGAGGACGTCCTCGTGTGCGGCTTCGACGACGCGGTCATCGCGCGCTTCACGAAGCCGTCGATGTCCACGATCCGCCAGCCGATCAAGCGGCTCGGGGCGCGCGCCGTCGACACGCTGATGCGCATGGTCGACGGCGAGCCGGTCCCGGGCTGCGATCTCTTCCCGGTCGAGCTCACGCTGCGCGAGTCCTGCGGCTGCGGCAACCCGGCGGACGCGGCGGGCGCGCCCCGGAGCAGGGCGTCCGGCGCGGCGCCCCCGCCCGCCGGCGAGCGCGACGAGCTCTCGCGCGCCCTCGAGAAGAGCGTCGCGATCCCGGCGGGCTCGCTCCACGGCTGGGCCGGCGAGCTCCTGTCGGCGCTGGACGACGAGATCGCGGGCCAGGAGGGCCGCTTCCTGCGCGCCCTCGAGGCGCTCCTCGACGCGGCGGTGCGCGAGGGCGCGAACCTGGAGCACTTCCAGGGCGTCGTCACGCTGCTCCGCGAGCGGTTCAGCCGCCGCCTAGACTACCGGCCCGACGCGGCGCTGGAGGAGACCCTCGAGCAGATCTGGCACGCCGCGCGCGTGCTCGTCGCGGGCGCGTCCGTGCGCTCCGAGGGGCAGCAGCGGCTGAGCGTGGAGCTCGCGTCGCTCTACCTCAGCTGGAGCTCGCGGAGCTTCTCCACCTGCCTGAGCCTGCCCGTCCTGCGGCGCATGATGGCGTCGGAGCTGCCGCGGATGCAGTTCTCGCGGGTCGCGGTGTCGCTCTACGACGACCCGCACCGCGCCACCATGGTGCCGCTCTTCTTGATGAAGGACGGCCTCGAGGTCGAGCCGCCTCCCGCGAGCTTCCCGGCCCGCCGCCTCGCGCCCGACGGGTTTCTGGGGGACGGGGAGCGAAGGAGCGTGATCGCGCTGTCGGTCGCGTTCGGCGACACGGAGAAGTTCGGCGTCGCGGTGCTCAACAGCGGCGCGAACGAGCTGGTCTATGACGCGCTGCGGCTCCAGATCGGCTCCGCGGTCAAGGCCGCTGCGCTGCACTGGGAGGTCGTCCGGCAGGTGGAGCTGCGCGAGCGGCTGGAGCAGGAGAAGGTCCGCCAAGAGAGCGCCGTCGCGGCGCGGATCCAGACCACGCTGGTGCCGGCGCAGCTCGCGATCGAGGGGCTCGAGCTCGCCGCGGTCATGAAGCCGGCGGCCACGGTCGGGGGCGACTACTACGATGTCATCGCGACGCCCGAGGGCGGGTGGCTCGGGATCGGCGACGTCGCGGGGCACGGGCTCGCGGCGGGGCTCGTGATGCTGATGATCCAGAGCATGATCTCGGCCCTGACGCGCACCGACCCGAACGCCAGCCCGAGCGACATCCTCTCCGCGGTCAACGCGGCGGTGTACGAGAACGTCCGCAGCCGGCTGAAGCGGGACGAGCACGCGACGCTCCTGCTCCTCCGGTACGAGCGGAGCGGTCGGGTGACGTTCGCGGGGGCGCACGACGACATCATCGTCTACCGCGCGCGCACCCGCCGCTGCGTGTGCATCCAGAGCTCGGGCGTCTGGATCGGCGCGCTGCCCGCCATCGACGCGATGACGCGAGACGCCGAGTTCTCCCTCGAGGACGGCGACATCCTCGTGCTTTACAGCGACGGCGTGACGGAGGCGCGCAACTGCCACCGGGAGCAGTTCGGCCTCGAGCGGCTGTGCTCTACCATCGAGTCTTCCCAGCACGCCCCGTCCGACGTGATCCGCGACCGGATCCTGAGGGAGGTCGAGGGCTGGTGCCCGAGCCCCGATGACGACATCACGGTCGTCGTGGCGAGGTACAGCGCGCCCCGGGCGCTGTCGCTCCAGTCCGCCGGCTTTCCTACATGAGCGCTATCCCGCGCGAGGGCGGAAGGGATTGGATCCGGCCCGAGAACCACGTAGGCTGCGTCAATCGTGCCAGTGTCCGAACCGAGCAGCAGCGGGTCACTGTTCCTGTGCATCACGTTCTATCCGACCGAGCGCATGGCGGGCAGCGTGCTTCGCCTGGTGTCCAGCTTCTGCAGCATGGTGCTCGACGACCCGAACGTGAGCTCGCGGTTCTACATGGCCGCGCACGAACTCGCGGAGAACGTCATCAAGTACTCCTCCGGCCCGCGGGTCAGCCTAGAGCTCGCGCTGGAGGAGAGCGAGAGCGCGTGCGTCATGAAGATCTGCGCGCGCAACGAGGCCTCTCCGGAGCGGCTGCGCGAGGTGGAGCGGCGGCTCTTCGAGCTGAAGACAGCGACTGATCCGGTGAAGCATTATGACGACCTCATCTGTGAGACGGCGATGGTAGAAGGGGTGTCGGGGCTCGGCCTCGCGCGGGTGCGCGCCGAGGGCGGGCTCGACGTGGACTACAAGATCGAGGGCAACGAGCTGACGATCATCGCGCACGCGCCGGTCGGGAGGTGGAGGGGGGATGAGCAACTTAAGGGTTGAGCCCGTCGTCACGGACAGCTTCGGGGCGGAGCCGGTCCTGAGGGAGGACACCCTCAGCGTCAAGCTCACCGGCACGGGCGACATGGCGGCGGTCGCGCCGCTCGGCTTCTTCCTCAAGGAGCTCCAGTCCGAGGCGCTGCGCCTGCGCGTGGGCGCCGTCGCGTTCGACGTGAGGGCCCTTTATTTCCTGAACTCGAGCTGCCTCAAGGCGCTCATCAGCTTCATCTCCGGTCTCGCGGGCCAGGGGCTCAAGTGCAAGGTAGAGTTCCTCACGGACGCGCGGCTCGGGTGGCAGCGGCGGAGCCTGACGGCGCTCGAGCGCATGTCTCCGGAGCTCGTCTCCATCGCCGATGCCTGACCGAGAGCCGCGGGCCATGAGCAAGAAGCGCCGGACGATCGCCCTCCTGATGGACTACGTGGGCGGGGACTACCAGTCCGAGGTGCGCTTCGGGGTCGAGCGCGCCGCCGAGGCGCACGACGTCGATCTCCTGGTCGCCTTCGGCGAGACGCTCGCGCTGCCCGGGGAGACGGCCGCCGCCCAGAACAGCATCTATCACCTCATCGGCTCGCAGACGGTCGACGGCGTCATCATCGCTTCGGCCACCCTGTGCCATCACATCGGCATCGAGGGGATGCGCGAGTTCTGCCGCGCTTACGCGCCGCTGCCGGTCTTCAGCATCGGTATGGCGATAGAGGGTATCCCGAGCCTCATCGTCGACAACGCCTTCGGGATCGAGCTCGCGGTCGCGCACATGGTCGACGCCCACGGGCGCCGGCGCGTCGCCTACATCGGCGGGCCCGCCAACAACGAGGAGGCGAAGGCGCGCGCCGACGCGTACTGGAGCGCGCTCGCGGCGCGCGGCGTGCCGCTCGACGAGCGCCTCTTCGCGCTCGGCGCGTTCACGATCGACAGCGGCAGGACCGCCATGCGCGAGCTGCTCTCGCGCGGGGGCGACCCGGACGCCGTGGTCGCCGCCAACGACAAGATGGCCCTCGGGGCCATGGAGCTGCTCAAGGAGCTCGGGATCCGCGTCCCGCAGGACATCCTCCTGTCCGGCTTCGACGACGCGGTCATCGCCCGCTTCTCCAAGCCGTCGCTCACCACCGTCCGCCAGCCCATGAAGCGGCTCGGGGCCCTCGCGGTGGACAGCCTGGTGCGCATGCTCGACGGCGAGGAGGTCCAGGGCGTGGGGCTCCTGGAGGTCGAGCTGACGTGCCGCGAGTCCTGCGGCTGCGGGGTCCAGGCGAGCGCGTCGCTCCCGCCGCCGGGCAGCTCGACGCGGGGCGGGGCGTCGCTGATCGCCGGACAGCGGGAGTCGCTGGAGCGCGCGCTCCGGCGGAGCGTGTCGATCCCGACCGGCTCGCTCGACGGCTGGCCCGGCGATCTCCTGTCGGCGCTGGAGGACGAGCTCGCGGGCGAGGAGGGCCGCTTCCTGTATGCGCTCGAGGCGCTCCTCGACGCGGCGGGGCGGGCGGGGGCGATCCTCGATCACTTCCAGGGCGCGATCGCGGTGCTCCGCGAGCGGCTCCACCGGCCGGTCGAGGACGGCGGCGCCCTCCACGACACCCTCGAGCGGCTCTGGCACGCCTCGCGCATCGTCATCGGGAGCGCGTCGGTGCGCGTCGAAGGGGAGCGGCGCCTCAACGTGGAGCTCGCGTCGATGTACCTCAGCTGGAGCGCGCGGAGCTTCTCGACCTGCCTGAGCCTGCCGATCCTGAAGCGCGTCATGGCGTCGGAGCTGCCCGCCCTCGGGTTCTCGCGCGTCGCCGTGTCGCTCTATGACAGCGCGCCGGACGCGCTGGAGACCACCATGAAGACGCTCTTCCTCATGGAGGGCGGCCGCGAGGTGGAGCCGCCGCCCGCGAGCTTCCCGGCCTGGCTCCTCGCGCCCGACGGGTTCCTGAGCGGGGGAGAGCGCAAGACCGTGATCGCGCTCCCGGTCGCCTTCGGCGATCTCGAGAAGTTCGGTGTCGCGGTGCTCAACAGCGGCGCGCACGAGCTGGTCTATGACGCGCTGCGCCTCCAGATCGGCTCCGCGGTCAAGGCCGCGGCGCTGCACCGGGAGATGATCCGGCAGGTGGAGCTGCGCGAGCGGCTGGAGCAGGAGAAGATCCGCCAGGAGAGCGTCGTCGCGGCGCGGATCCAGACCACGCTGGTCCCGGATCGGCTCTCGGTCGAGGGGCTCGAGCTCTGCGCCGTCATGAAGCCGGCGGCCGCGGTCGGCGGCGACTACTACGACGTGCTCGCGACCGCCGAGGGCGGGTGGCTCGGGATCGGCGACGTCGCGGGGCACGGGCTCGCGGCGGGGCTCGTGATGCTGATGATCCAGAGCATGGTCTCGGCCCTGACGCGCCGGGACCCGGGGGCGAGCCCGGCCCGGCTGATCTCGGCGATCAACGCGGCGGTGTACGAGAACGTCCGCGGCCGGCTGCTGCGGGACGAGCACGCGACGCTCCTGCTCCTCCGGTACGAGCGGAGCGGTCGGGTGACGTTCGCGGGGGCGCACGACGACATCATCGTGTGCCGCGCGCGCACCCGTCGCTGCGTCTGCATCCAGAGCTCGGGCGTCTGGATCGGCGCGCTGCCCGCCATCGACGCGCTGACCAAAGACGCCGAGTTCTCCCTGGAGGACGGCGACGTCCTCGTGCTGTACAGCGACGGCGTGACGGAGGCGCGCGACGCCCACCATGAGCAGTTCGGCCTCGAGCGGCTCTGCACCGCCGTCGAGTCGGCCCAGTCCGCGCCCGTCTCGGCCATCCGCGATCGGATCTTGAACGAGGTCGAGGGCTGGTGCCCGAGCCCGGACGACGACATCACGATCGTCGTGGCGAGGTACCGCGCGCCCCAGTAGCCCCGGCGCTCGCGGTCGCGGGTTGGGTTACATGGTCGTACGGCGGACCCATGGGGATTGGCTCCAGGGCGAGAACCACGTACGCTGGCCGGGTCGTGTCAGCTCCCGGACCGAGCCAGGGCCGCCCCCCGTTCTCGTGCGTCACGTTCTTTCGGAGTGAACGGATGGCCAGCGCGGTGTCGCGGCCGACCATCGCGCGCGCCGGTCGGGAGACGGAGGGTCGATGAGCAGCTTACGGGTTGAGCCTGTCGTCACGGACAGCTTCGGGATCGAGCCGAGCCTGAGGGGCGACACCCTCGGCGTCAAGCTCAGCGGGACAGGTGACATGGCGGCGGCGCCGCCGCTCGGCATCTGCCTCAAGGAGCTCCAGGCGGAGGTCGTGCGCCTCTCCATCCCCGCCGTCGAGTTCGACGTGAGGCCCCTTTATTTCCTGAACTCGAGCTGCCTGAAGGCGTTCATCAGCTTCATCTGCGCCCTCGCGGGCCAGGGCGCGAAGAGCAAGGTGGTGTTCGTCACGGACGCGCGGCTCGGATGGCAGCGGCGGTGCCTGGCGGCGATCGAGCGCATGTCTCCGGAGCTGGTCTCGATCGTGGACGCCTGAGCCGGGGGCCAGAGGACATGAAGAAGCGCCGGACGATCGCCCTCGTGATGGATTATGTGCGCGGCGAGTACCAATCCGCGATGCGGGTCGCGATCGAGCGCGCGGCCGAGGCGCACGACGTCAATCTCGTGATCGCCGTCGGCGAGGTGCTGACCGGCCACAGCCCCTCCGAGATCGCGCAGAGGACCATCTACCACCTCGTCGGCCCCGAGGCGGTCGACGGCATCGTGATCGCCTCGCCGACGCTCGGCAATTACGTCGGCGTCGAGGGGGTGCAGCGCTTCTGTGAGTATTACGAGCCGCTGCCCGTGTGCAGCATCGGGATCCCGATTCCGGGCGTGCCCAGCATCCTCGTCGACAACGCCCTCGGGATCGAGCTGGCGGCCGGCCATCTGCTCGACGACCACGGCTGCCGGCGCGTCGCCTACATCGGCGGTCCGGACAGCAACGGAGAGGCGCGGCTCCGCGCCGACGCGTTCCGGAGGGCGCTCGCCGCGCGCGAGCTGCTCTGCGACGAGCGCCTCGTCGCGAGCGGCGCGTTCACGATCGAGACCGGCCGGGCCGCGATGGCCGAGATCCTGGCCCGCGGGGCCGAGCTCGACGCGGTGGTCGCCGCGAACGACAACATGGCCCTCGGCGCGATCGAGGTCCTGATGGCGGAGGGCCGCGCCGTCCCGAGGGACGTCCTCGTGTGCGGCTTCGACGACGTCGGCGTGGCGCGCTACGCGAAGCCGTCGCTCACCACGGTGCGCCAGCCGATCAAGCGGCTCGGGGAGCTCGCGCTCGAGACGGTCCTGCGCATGCTCGACGGCGAGCGCGTCCCCGAGCGGACCATGCAGGAGATCGAGCTCACGCGGCGCGAGTCGTGCGGCTGCTCGTACCAGGCCGTCATCTTCATGCGACCGCTCACGGACCCGCCGCCGCGCCTCGGGGCGCTCTCGCTCGGCGGCCGCCGGGACGAGCTGGAGCGCGCGCTGGAGCGCGCCGTGGGCGTCTCGGCGGCCTCGCTCCACGGCTGGTCCGGCGCGCTCCTGTCGGCGCTGGAGGAGGAGCTCGAGGGGGCCGAAGGGCGCTTCTTGCACGTGCTGGAGAGGCTCCTCGACACGGCGGCGCGCGAGGGGGTGTTCCTCGATCTGTTCCAGGGCGTGATCACCCTGCTGCGCGCGCGGCTCCGCCGGACGGCCGTGGACCCGGTCGGGGCCGCCGCGAACGAGACCCTGGAGCAGCTCTGGCACGCGGCCCGCATCCTCATCGGGAGCGCGTCGGTGCGCGCCGAGGGGCGCCATCGCCTCGACGTCGAGGTCGCCTCGATCGGCCTGAACTGGAGCGCGCGGTGGTTCTCGACGTCGCTGAGCCTCCCCCTCTTCCGGCGGATGCTGGCCTCGGAGATGCCGAGGCTGCTCTTCACGCGCGTCGCCGTCTCGCTCTACGACGACGCCCAGCGCGACACCCTGAAGACGCTCTTTCTGATGCAGGACGGCCGCGAGGTGGAGCCGCCCGAGGGGAGCTTCCCGGTGCACGCCCTCGCGCCGCCTGGGTTCCTGAGCTCGGGCGAGCGCAGGAGCACCGTCGTGATGCCGATCATCTTCGGCGACGCCGACTATTTCGGGATCATCGCGCTCAACAGCGGCGTGAACGAGATGGTGTACGACGCGATGCGGCTCCAGGTCGGCTCCGCGGTGAAGACGGTGTCGCTGCACCGGGAGATGGTCCGCCAGGTGGAGCTGCGCGAGCGGCTGGAGAAGGAGAGCGAGCGGCAGGAGACCGCGCTCGCGGCGCGGCTCCAGACCACGCTGGTGCCGGAGCGGCTCGAGGTCGAGGGGCTCGAGCTCGCCGCGGTCATGACGCCGGCCGCCGAGGTGGGGGGCGATTACTACGATGTCATCGCGACGCCCGGGGGCGGGTGGCTCGGGATCGGCGACGTCGCCGGGCACGGGCTCGCGGCGGGGCTCGTGATGCTGATGATCCAGAGCATGGTCTCGGCGCTGACGAGCCGGGAGCCTGGCGCGAGCCCGAGCGAGCTGCTCGCGGCGCTCAACAAGGCGGTGTTCAAGAACGTCCGCGACCGGCTGAAGCGGGACGAGCACGCGACGCTCTTGCTCCTCCGGTACGAGCGGAGCGGGCGGGTGACGTTCGCGGGGGCGCACGACGACATCATCGTGTGCTCCGCGCGGACGCGGCGGTGCGTGTGCATTCCGAGCTCGGGCGTCTGGGTCGGCGTGCTTCCCGCCATCGACGCGGCGACGCGGGACGCCGAGTTCTTCCTGGAGGACGGGGACGTCCTCGTGCTCTACAGCGACGGCGTGACCGAGGCTCGCAACGCGCACCGCGAGCAGTTCGGGGTGGAGCGGCTCTGCGCCGCCATCGAGGCCGCCCAGGCCGCGCCCGTCGAGGCGATCCGCGACCGGATCCTGCGGGAGGTCGAGGGCTGGTGTCCGAGCCCCGACGACGACATCACGGTGGTCGTGGCGCGGTACAGGGCGCCCGCGTAGCGGCCCCGGGGGGGTGCCGCCGCCGCGGCGCTGTCGCCTGGCGAGGGTCCTCTGTGACGGCGCCGCGGAGGGCCGGCGACGTCCCGCGGTCGCCGGCGCCGTGCGGGGTGGCGGCGCTGGACTGGCCGAGGGCGCGGTGCTGGACTCGCGCGGAGCGCCGCGCGGTGCGGCGCGCTGCAGCGGACGCGAGGATCCGCGCACTCTGGCCGAGAGATCGCGACATGGCAACTCCCGACCCGCAGGTAGTTGAGCAGGCCCTCGCCGCCGTGGAGGCGCTGCGCGCGAGCGCCGTCGAGCACGAGCAGCGCTACCGGCCCCTGCTCGAGGCGGTGCACCCGAAGCACCGGGCAGGGGCGACGAACCTGCTCCACTACCTCGCCGTCCGGCAGCAGGACATCCGCGGGCTCCAGCGGCGGCTCGCCGCGCTGGGGCTGAGCTCCCTGGGTCGGCTGGAGAGCTGCGCGCTGGCCTCCCTGGACGCGGTGCTCGGCGCGCTCGACGCGCTCGCGCGGCACCCCGAGCCGCGGGCGCCCGGCGAGTGCCCCACCTCGTTCGATTCGGGGGCCGCGCTGCTCGAGGAGCACGCGCGGGCGCTGCTCGGCGAGGGGAGGCAGGGGCGCCAGACGCGGGTGATGGTCACGCTGCCCGAGGACGCGCGGAAGGGCGAGCTGAAGAGGCTGCTCGAGGGCGGCATGGACATCGCGCGGATCAACTGCTCGAAGGGGGACGCGGACGCGTGGGCGGAGCTCATCGAGCGGCTGCGGAAGGCGGGGCAGGAGGTCGGGGTCGCCTGCAAGGTGCTCTGCGACATCGCCGGGCCCAACCCGCGGGTGAGCAAGATCGGCGGGGGGTCGGCGCGCGTGGCGCTCCCGGAGTCGGGCGAGCGGCCGAGGTTCTGGCTGTGCAAGGACGTGAAGGACGTGAAGAGGGCGCGCGCCGCGGCGGGCGACGCCGACGTCGAGGACGCGCTCGCCGTGAGCTGCACGATCCCGGAGGTCATCGACGATCTCCGGCCCGGGCACCGGGTGTTCTACGACGACGGGCGGCTGGGCGGCACGGTCACGCTGGTGACCGAGGGGGCCGCGCTGGTGGAGGTGGATCTCGCGCGGCAGGGCGGGGTGAAGCTGAAGCCGGGAAAGGGGTTGAACTTTCCGGACAGCGAGCTCGGGATTGCGCCGCTCACGCCGAAGGATCTCGAGGATCTCGATTTCATCGCGCGCCACGCGGACATGGTGGGGCTCTCGTTCGTCAGGGCTCCTTCCGATGTGGAGCGGCTGCAGGAGGAGCTCGCCGCGCGGGGGGCGGCGCACCTCGGGATCGTGCTCAAGATCGAGACGACCCCTGCGTTTCGGCAGTTTCCGCGGCTGCTGCTCGCGGCGATGCGCAGCGAGCACGTGGGGGTGATGCTCGCGCGCGGCGACATGGCCGTCGAGATGGGGTTCGTGCGGTTGGCGGAGGTCCAGGAGGAGCTTTTGTGGCTCTGCGAGGCCGCGCTGGTCCCGGCGATCTGGGCGACGCAGGTGCTCGAGAGCCTGAACAAGACCGGGGTGGCGACGCGCGGGGAGGTGACGGACGCGGCGATGAGCTCGCGGGCGGAGTGCGTGATGCTGAATCAGGGGGAGAACATCGTGGCGACGGTGGCGTTCGTGGTCGACGTGCTGAAGCGGATGCACGAGCACCAGGACAAGAAGCGGGCGCTGATGCGGCCGCTCAGCGTGTCGCGGCTCGATTGAAGATCGAGAGGGGCACGGCGTTCGCCATCGCCTCGTGGCCGGCGTCATTGGGGTGCAGGTGATCGCCGCTGTCGAACGAGGCGAGGATCTTCGCGGGCTGCTCCGGGTCACGCACGGCGGCCTCGAAATCGATGACGCCGTCGTAGGAGGTGTTGCCACGGATCCACGCGTTGACCTCCTGGCGTAGGACCTCCCCCTCGGGCGTATAGTAGGGCGGGAACGCTTCCTCGAACGGCAGGAGCGTGCCGACGAACGCCTTGACCCCCCTCGCTCTCGCCTTGTCGGCGAGCGACTTGAGCCCGTCGATCATCTGGGCGGCGGTCACCTTCTCGGCTTCGCCCAGAAACCCCGGCATCCCGATGTCGTTGATCCCGATCAAGACGATGGCGTGCGTCACGCCCGGCGTCCCCAGCACGTCGCGCTCGAAGCGCGACACGGCGCTCGGACCGATGTTGTCCCGGAGCAGCCTGTTCCCGCCGAGGCCTTGGTTCACGACCGCGATCATCCGCGTCTCCGGATCCGCCTGGAGCCGCGCGAAGAGCCGATCCGAGTAGCGCTTGTCGGCGTCGATCGTCGATGTCGAGCCGTCGGTGATCGAGTCGCCGAACGCGACGACGACCTTCTGGGGCTCGGTGGACTCGACGTCGACGCCCGCGAGCCAGTACGTGGATGTGATGTTGGTCGGTGACGCCAAGGTCTCGCTCGCCGCCTGGTTTCCCGTGGCGACAGCGTGCGTCGTGAAGGAGAACGGGTGCCACGTCGCGGGCTCCGACGTCGCCGCGCTGTAGATGCTCACGAGGAGGCGGTCGCCCGGGCTCACCGCGAGATCCACGCCGTCGCTGACCGCCTCGCTGGCCGGGGGGATCGACGCGCTCGGCTGGCCGGAGAACTGGACCCGTCGGTCGGTGCCCGGCGCCGAGACGAAGGGCGAGGCCTCTTTCGCCACGCGGACCTCGGCGAGCTCCAGCGGCTGGGTCCCGAAGAGGTTCGACAGCCGCAGCCGGACCCGATCGCCGGAGGCGGTGACGACGAGCCTCTGGCGCAAGGTCTCGTCGCTGAAGCTACGCGGCGTCGTGTCGGGGAACGGCGAATCCGCCCCCTGCATCGTCGTCCCCCATGCGGCTGTCCAGCTCGCTACGGGCGCCTCGTCCTCCGCGCCGCAGCCGGCGGCGGCGAGGGCCAACACGAACGCTCCCAGGGTCGCCCGACGGGGCAATCTCAAACCGATCATCACGGATCTCCTCCACACACGAGCACGTCATTAGCATCGGGTTGCGGCTCTTGCCCGCCATGCGCTACGCGAAGCCGGGCTCCCGGGGGCTATCGACCGGGTTGACGACCCTGGCTTCACTGGGGCGACGAACGAGCGCCGGCGGGATCGACAGCGCGAGACATTTTTTCGCGCCCCCTCGCGGCGCACGGCCGGGGCCTGGCCCGGTCGCCACGCTCCCGGCCAGCGGCTCTTGGGACCGTTTCGCTGTAGGTGTACGTAGGTCCCTGGAATCCTGCCTGCCGCGAGGCGCTCTACGCGAGCAGCTCGGACCAGGGGCCGTCACCCCGCGCGCACGAAGCGCCAGGCGTCGAGGAGCTTCTCGGACGGACGGTCTTCGATGGCATCCGTGTGGGCCACGAGGAGACGCTTCAACGGCAGCGCGGCCATGCGATCGATCGATCGCGCCGCAGCGTCGTTGGGCTTCGTCTTCGCCCACACGTCCGGCGGCGTTCGGATTTTGTCATAGCAACCCGTGAGCCGCGCGGCCCAGCGCCAACTCCAATGGTCCCGCGCGCACGCGCTGATCACGACGTCGGCGCCGATGAGCGAGCCCGTGGGACGATGGAAGAACACCGTCTCGTCCAGAAAGGGACAGCCATCGAGCGGGATCGCGTCGAGCTCCTTCACCGCGCCGAGGAACGCGTCGTCCCGCAGCCCCATGTGGAGCTGGATCTGCGGGTTGCGCGCTGTGGCCGAGGGCGGGCCGACCACCTTCGCCGACGCGAAGCGCGCGGCGGTGGCGCGCGCGCCGAGGTGATGGAAGCAGTTCGGCACGACGATCCAGCGAAGCTCGCCCAGCGCGCGGAGCGCCGCGCAGAACTCCTCCGTTGGCTCGGGCGGGCTGTGCACGAGGAGCCCGCCGCCTTCGAGTCGCAGCACCGTACTCCGCGCGCGCAGACGAACCCCGCTAAACCACACCGGCCGCTCGCTCACCCAGATCGCGTTCGGGACGACGACTGACAGCTCGCTTGCATCCATTCAGGGCCTCGCGGTGACCGTGCGTGCTGCCACGGCTCTCTGGGCACTGACGGTAGGGTCCAGCCGACGACCCGTCAATGGTTGAGATTTTGGCGATCACTGTCGCCTCCCATCACCGTAGAGGCCTACGAGGCGAGTGCGGCCCAAATCAGCGTAGGAGCCGGCGGTGAACGGTGAAATCCGGCGATCACGTGGCCGCCATCTTCACCGACCCGACCCGGGATGCGATGATCACCGACACGGCTCAGACCCGGGGTCTGCCCCGCCGGCTTGGTGCCGCTCGTGGAGTTCCGTGGAGCCCCGTACCCTCGCGTCACCCGCTGCGCCGGTTTCCGGTGGTCCAGCATACACCGTTTTCGCCCCAAATTTAGCGGCGTCAAAATTTGTCAGGTTACACGCAGATCACACGCACAAATAAAGACACGGCTCTCGCCGTGTCTTCGTGGTGGAGGCGCCGGAAATCGAACACGCGCCCGGATGCACGACGCGCCCGACCGCTGCCGACGTCTACCGTGACGAACCTGGTCAGGACGCGAGCCCGGCGCCGAGCCGGCTGTCGATGCGCTCGCGGCTCCAGCAGGTCTCGACAGCGCCGAGCATCAAGGTCCCGGCCGCAGAACGGCACGGGCACGGGCGGCGCTCAACGTAGACTTAGCTCTCGTTCCCACCGCTCCTGCTCCGCGATCGCGTCGTCGGCGGCACGCACGCCCTCGACGAAGAGGGCGGCGAACTCCGGGTCGTTCAGGTCGAAGCCGAGCCGGAGCATGATGAGGCGGTCTTTTGGGGGGACGGAGCGGAGGATCGCGGCGGCGGAGCGGGGGCGGCGGGCGGGGCGCATGCTGCGAGCGTACCAGACTGTGCGGGCAGACCGTAACGGCGCGCGGCTGGCTCTAGCCTAGCCCGACACAAACGGACGAGAGCGCGTCCGCGTAAGCGTCCTGTGCCGCGGCCCGGGCGGGCGGTTAACGGGCGGCAAGCGGCGCTGCTCGCCCGGCCGGCTCGGGATCCTTCGGCGGTAGCGCCGTGCTCCTCGGCAAGGCTGATGAGCTCCCGACCCCGCGCTCTACGGAGCTCAGCCCGCGCGACCCTGCCTCTCGCCGCCGGGGCACCTCATCACGCGCCAGCGGCGGAGCGCTTCGCGAAACCGCCTTCTGCCACGGTGGATCCGTCCAAGCGTCCGGTGACCTCGCCGAGCGGCGAGCGGCAGCGGAGCCGTCGTTGCTCATGGGCTCTCCCTGGGAAAGTGGGGACGCAGGGCGGCGGCAAAGAGGCGGTCGAGCGTCCAGTCAGGCAGGATGCGCATCAACGGGAGCAGCGCGGCCTCGCGGCCGATGGTGTAGCGCGTGCGCGGCTTGCGCGCCGTCACCGCCCTGGCGATCACCTTGGCCGCGGCGTCCGCGGGCACGCCCGACTTGGCGTGATACGCGGTCTGCGCGGTGATGGCTTGCACCAGCCCGCCGTAGCGCTGGCTTTGCTCGGGCGTCATGGTCGACGCCAGCTCACGGGCGGTGGCGATCGCCCGGCCGGGCATTTCCCTGCCCACGGCGCCCGGCTCGACCACGACCACCTGGACCCCGAACGGGGCGATTTCGCGTCGCAAGGAGTCGCCGACCGCTTCGAGCGCGAACTTCGTGCCTGCGTAAGGACCGTAGGTGGGCATGGCGATCTCGCCGCCCACGGAGCTGATGTTGACCACACGACCCTTGCTGCGGATCAGGGCCGGCAGGAGCGCTTGGGTAACGGCGATGTGGCCGAAGAGGTTGACCTCGACCAGGCGTCGCCACGCTCGGCCCAGGGCTCGAGCACCAGCTCCCCATCGGCGCCCCGACCATCTCGGCCCAGGGCTCGAGCACCAGCAGACGGCAGACGCCGAGCAAGCGCTCATAGACGCTCTCCGGGCCGTTGGCCGCCTCCTTCGCGGTGGGGCGCCGAGAGACGAGCCAGTCCACGAAGACGGCCCGGTAGAGGGCGCCGACGTGTCAGTCGACCGACGGCACGGTCGCGTCGACCCGGGTCGGCAGCCCGCGCGCGCCCGCCGGCGCGCGGAACGCGGCGCCGGACAGCTCCCGCCGCATGCACGTGGCCGCCTCGTCGTAGCGGGGGTCGGAGGCGCTCCCGATGATCGTCGGCACCACGATGTAGCCCTCGGCGTCGACGTTGAACTCCACCCGGACGGCATCGGGCGGCAGGATCTTGCCGTCCGGGCCGCGGCAGCGCTGCACGAGATCCCAGTAGAGCTGCGCCCGCGCCGCCTTCTCGATCGCGGGGCTCGACATGTCGGCCTGCACCATGGGCGCGCCGATCTCGACGCGCGACCGCGGGGCGGGGGCAGGGGAGGGCGCCGGGGCCGGCGGGGGCGCGGAGGGCGCCGGCAGGCCGGTGCTCGTGCCGATCTTCGCGAGGCTCGCGCGGTCGCCCGGCCTGGGCGCGGCCTGCCGCGCGGCGGCGAGGAGCTCCTCGAGCGCGCCCGGATCGGCGGAGCTCGCCGCCGGCGGCCCGCCCGACCGGGGTTGGGCGCCGCGCTCGCTCAGGGACGCCGCGGCGCTGCGCGTCCAGGGGGTGTGCGCCCCGGCGTCGGCCTCCGCCGGCGGCGCGGGCTCGGGGCGCCCGCAGGACGCGAGCAGCGGGAGCAGGACCACGAGCGCGGTGCGCACCCCGAGAGGGTCGATCGGATGGGCGTCGCGCGCAACGGCGTCGGCGGTGTAGCGTGACCTCGCACGTCGATGCGCGCGCTCCTCGCGATCCTGCGGATCGGTCTTCGCTCGCTGCGCGAGGGGCGCGGGTCGCACATGTCGGAGACGCTGGCCGGGGCGCAGGCGCGGGGGCCGGCAGAGCGCCGCGGCGCCCTCTCCGGAGCCCTGCGCCGCGCGCCCGGGGTGCGCCTGGCCCTCGTCGTGGCGCTCTCCTCGCTCTCGGGCGCCCTGTCCGGCCTCCTGCCGGCCATGGCCGGCGCCGCCCTCGGCGCCGTGGCCGGTCGCGCGGCGTCGCCCGGCGGCGCGGCGCCCTCGAGCGGCCTCGGCGGCGCGCTCGCCCGCCTGCTCGACGGCGCGCCGCCGGCGGCCGTGGTGCTCGCCGCGCTGGGTGCCACGCTCGCCTCCGCCTCCGCGGCGGTGCTGTCGGGCCGGAAGAGCTCCGAGCTCGCCGGCGACCTCACCGCCGCCCTGCGCGTCGCGCTCTTCCGCGCGGCGCTGTCCGCCTCGCCCCGGGACGTCGACGCCGCGGGGCGCGCGCTCCTCGACGCGCACGCCGCGGGACCCGCGGCACCCCGGCCGCCGGCCGGCCCCGGCCCGCGGCCCGCGCCGCCCGCGCGGGGCGCCGAGGTCGTGCGCCTCGCGATCGCGCGCGACGCCGGCCTCGTCGCCGACTTCGGCGTCGCCTTCGCCGCCGGCCTGCCCCAGGCCCTCGCGACGCTCGCGGTGCTCGCCGCGTCGCTCGTCTCGAGCGGCATGGCGCTCGTCCTCGCGGGCGGCGCCGCGCTCTTCGCGATCTCGCGCCTCGCCGCGGACCGGGCCTCGGGCCGCGTGGCGCGCGCCATGCGGGAGATGCAGCACGCCGACACGGCCGTCTTCAGCGCCCTCGGCGAGGCGCTCGCGAGCGCGGAGGACCTGCGCCTGCTCGGCGCCCGCGCCCAGGCGGAGGGCGAGCTCGCCGGGGCGGCCTACCGGGTCGCGGACGCCCGCCGCCGCTTCGGCCAGGCGCTCGCGGTCTCCGGCCAGATCAAGGGGGTGTTCGCGGCGCTCTCGCCGCTGGTCATCGTCGCCGCGATCGCCGCCTCCCGCGGGGACGCCGGCGCGGGCGAGGTCGGCGAGCTCCTGCTCGTGGTGCCGCTCCTGATGGCGCGCCTGGAGGCGCTCGACGCGCTCCGCGCCGGTTTCCTCGAGCGCGCCCCGCTGCTGCAGGCGACCCTCACCCTGCTGCGCCTGCCGGCGTATCCGCCGCCCGCGGAGGACGGCCCCGCGGCCGCGCCCGGTTTCGCCGCGGTGGCTCAGGGGCCGGGCGGCGGCCTCGCGGCCGCTCTGGACGGCGAGGCGAGGCGCCCGCTGGCGATCGAGCTCGAGCGCGTCACGTTCACGCCGAGCGGCGCGACCCGCCCGGTCCTCGACGACGTGTCGCTCTCGATCCCGGCCGGCGCGGTGGTCGGCATCTGCGGCCGATCCGGCAGCGGCAAGTCGATGCTCCTGCGCCTCCTGCTGCGGCTCGACGAGCCGTCGTCCGGCGCGATCGCCGTGGGCGGCGTGGACCTCCGGCGGATCCCGCCCGGCGAGCTCCCGCGGCTCTTCGGCGTGGTGGGCCAGTCGGCGCGGCTGTTCGAGCGGAGCATCCGGGACAACCTCGCGCTCGGCCTCGAGCCGCCGCCGTCCGACGACCGCATGCGGGAGGCGCTCCGCCAGGTGGAGCTCGACGAGCTCGCGGGCTCCGCTCCGGGCGCGGCGCGCGGGCTCGCGACCGAGGTGCGCGCCTCACCGCCGAGCCTGTCGGGCGGCGAGGCGCGGCGGCTGCTGCTCGCGCGGGTGCTGCTGCGCGATCCGCGCGTCTTCGTCCTGGACGAGCCCGAGGCGGGCCTGCCGGGCGCGACCGCCGAGGCGCTCCTGCGCACCGCGTGCGAGGTCGCCGGAGGGCGCACGGCGATCGTGGTGACCCACGCGCCGCACCTCCTCCGGTCGACGTTCAACGTGTTGATGGACGGCGGCAGGGTCGCGGCGGTGGGCACGCACGAGTCGCTCCGCGAGAGCTCGCCGCTGTACCGATCGCTCCTGGCGGAGGCGCTGCAGCGGTCCGCGGCGAGCCCGACGCGCTCGCCGGACGCCGCGCGATGACGACGCCCGGCGACGCCGCGGGGACGGGGCGCGCTCCGCTCCTGGGAGCGCCCCCGCGGCCCGTCCCGCGCGTGTCGCCAGCGCCGATCGATGTCGTTTCCCTTCGGTCTTCGCTACGGATCAGGTCGGGCCCTGGGCGCCGTCCAGGATCCACTTGCGCAAGGTCTCGAGCTGCTGCGGGCTGACGGTCGGCCCGGTCGTGCTGGGCGGCATCACGCCCGAGATGCACTGCGCCATGTCGGTCTGCACGCAGCCCGCGCCTTCCGCCTTGCCAGAGGCCTTGAGGTAGAGCCAGCTGCGGTCGGGATCGCCCGGGACGACGAGCCTGTACTGGCCGCCGCCGATGGAGGGCTGGTTGACCAGGCCCTCGACGATCTTCTTGGAGCTGATGTGGCCGCCGAGCGTCAGCTTCGCGTTGGGACCCGTCTCGGCATGGCAGCCGCTGCACAGGTTGGTCCGACTCTCGAAGATGGGCCGCACCTTCTCGTGGAAGAACCCCGACTCCACGGGCAAAGGCTCGTTGGGATTCACGACGTCGTCGGGATCCAGGTTCTGCTGGATGATCTTGATCTCGGTGTCCATCTCGCGGCACTGCGCCTCGAGATCCTCCTTGAGCTTCCGGTCGTCCGGCGTGAGGCCCTTGGCGCGGCGGTACTTCTCCCACACGTTGTCGATCCAACCGTGGAGCTTCCAGAACATGTAGTTGTCGATGTTCGCGCTGGTGTTGTTCACGCCGTGCGTCGTGTTGCCCGGCCGCGCCCACTTGGCGTGCAGCACGAAGTGGAGGCCCACCCACGGCATGTTGGTCGCCCCCGCGAGCCTCTGGCCCACGTTGCACTGGAGCCAGAAGCCGAGCGTGCCTTCGTCCGGGAACCTCGCGAGGTTCTCGGGCTTGTCGATCTCGTCTCCGATCCTCCCGGCTTCGAGGGCGGCAGAATCCCAGTCCTTCCACTGGTTACGCCACTGGGGCGGCACGTCCTCCGCCTTGGTCGGGAACTTCGCGAAGCCCTCGAACTGCTCGCTATGGTTGGGCCAGAGCTGCTTCAGCGCCTGGATCATGTGGCGGTGGAACACCAGGAACTGATAGCCGTCGCCGGCGGTCTGGCAGTTCTGATCCTTCGGGACCAGGCTGGTGAACGAGCAGATGTTCACCTTGCTCAACCCACCGCCGCCCGGGATGTTACAGGCGCGGATCGCATGCCACTCGACGTGGGCCGCCTGCCAGGAGTGGTCATACATCCACTTCAGGACCTCGGGCTGCACCGTTGTGTCGACGATGTCCGGATCGTTGTTGCCGGGCGGGAAGAAGTCAGCGGGCCCATCCCTCATGGTGGGGCTCGAGTCGCTCGGGTCGGGCATGTAGCCGTTCTTGCAGTGGTCGTACGGATGGTCGTCCGTGCCGCCTGCGCCCGTGCCGCCCGCCCCCACGCTCGCGTGGTCGCCCGCGCCCGCGCCCGCGCCCGAGCCCGAGCTCGCGTGCGAGCTCGAGCTGGCACCGCCTGCTCCGACCGTCGCGCCGGGCCCCCCCGCGCTGCCCTCGGGCTCGCCGGTTAACGAGTTTCCATCGTCACTGCCGCACGCGCTCAGCGACAACGCGGCCAGCGCCGCGAGCGCGGCCAGGCACTGTCGAGATCTACGGCGGTCGGTTGCAGAAACGTGTAGCAGGTCGTTGAATCGCATGTCGCTCTTCGCACTCCGGTAAGCTTGATCCGTTAGGTGCGACCCGCTCCCACATCGGAGCGGGCGACCATACACTGTCAGCGGCATGCCTGCTCCTTCAGAAGAGCGAGCATGCAGCAGGGGTATCGGATGCTACTGTAATTGTATGTTCTCTCGGCCTCTGAACGAGCTCATGCTGGCTGGCGATGGAGCGAAGACGGCCCTTCCGACGTGTAAAGTTGCTGATAGGGTGTCGCTCTTCCAGGAAGGGCGGATCGGGCAAGGCGTCTTCGGAACCTTCGCCTGACCAGTCCCGGTATATGCCCTTCGTCCCTGTATTTGATCTCGAGGGCGAGCTCAGATTCGACGTGAAGGGACGTCTCCGGGACGCGCGCGTGAAGGTGAAGGATGGAGTCGGTGCGCGAAAGCACCTGCCCTCGACGGCTGACGATCAGGTCTCGCCGACGGAGAACGTCGCTTCACCCTCGAGCGAAAAGTACGACGCCTATTTCCTACCAGTGGCCCACGACCGCGGTTTGGAAATAAGCTTGACAATGTGAGGCGGCCATGACGCCCATGCTTCCCCCCCCAGGAGGCAGCGCGGAGATCAGACGGCGGGCCGTCGTCGGCGTCAAGCCGTCAGCGGGGCGGACATCGCGCGGACATCGCATCGATGGGACTCCGCCTATCCGGTTCCGAGCCTGTCAGACTCGGTGCATTCAGCGACGGCGGCCGGTATCATCCCGAGCAGAATTCGCTCCGAGCGCGGCGCGCCGATGAGCCCGAGGCGCTCGCTCGTGCGCGGTGACCGGATTGGCAGGGCGAGCGGCAACGGAAGGCGGGGATCTCAAGGCAGGGCGGGGCGACCTCAACCTGGGTGGGCCGGCGGCGACCTCAACCTGGGTCGGCGGGCTCAACCTGGATCGGGTCGGCGGGGCGACCTCAACCTGGATCGGGTCGGCGGGGCGACCTCAACCTGGGTCGGGTCGGCGGGGCGACCTCAACCTGGGTCGGGTCGGCGGGTCGGGGTCGGGTCGCGCAACCTGACGGGAGCACGATTTCAACCTGGGTCGGGTCATCTGGGCCGCGTCGTGGCTCCGGCGACCTCAACCTGGGTCGGGACGCGGGGGCAGCGGCGCCACCGGGGTCGGGTCGCGGGACGCGGCGCAATGTCGGAACGGAACGCCTCGGGATAGGTTACGCTCCGGGCCGGTCTATGATTCATCATCCCGGACACCGAATCTGCCTCACGTCGTGGGAGCTGCTTCAGGTCTTCCACGGAGCGGTCATCCCTCGCCAGGGAGAGCTGCTGCTCATCGAGAAAGATGGATGCGAGTCGAAGTACCGCGTGGAACGGGTCACGTACAAGATGACCAGCAACCACGAGCTCATCGCCACGGTCTTCGTGGAGCCAGCGTGATACCCTCCGGAGTACGTCGGAGATCGGCAGTGGGCCGTCCCTGATCGCTCGTCTGCTCGACGAGCCAGGCGATCCCACGATGGGAACTCGACGTGCTGCAGGTGAACGAGAGGTCTACGCCTTGCCCGTGACCTTGTCCCAGGCGTGCCGGACCGCGGACTTCATGTGCTCCCAGGTCCCGGGGTTGCGCTCTTCCCAGGCCTTGCCCGCTTCCGCCTCGATGGTCGTCCAGTCGTGTCCCCTGAAGTTCTGGGACGTCCCGAGCTGGTAGCCGAACAGATACGCGGGCGCGACCTGCTCGTAGGCATAGCCGTGCTTGGAGTAAGGGCCCGCGTGGTAGTGCTGCCGGAACTCGGTGTCGTACTGCTCGTACGCCCTCGCCCCATCGCTGCGCTCCGCCGCGCTGACCGGCTCGACGTGGACCTCCGTGTGACGCAAGGTCTCCCGGATCTGCTCGGTCCTCTGGGTCACCGCCTTGCTGACGACGACCTCCTCGATGACGCGCGCCTTCTTCGCGACGACCGCCTCCTCGTCGGTCTCGACGAGCTCCACGGTGCCGGACTGGAACGTGTCGAGCGCCGCCGGCTGAACCGGCCGATCCACCGGGTGCCGCTCGACGTGGACGTGCTCCTCGCGCAGCCTCACCGACTCCTGGACCGGCTGCTCGACCAGCCGGCTCGATACGCGCACGCCGCCGCGGTTCACCTCGCGCTTGCCGACCTGCAGCTCCTCCTCCATCACGGGGACCGCGATCTGCTCCTGCAGGACGTCGGCCCGGAGCTGATCCGTCTTCGCGGTCGAGGTGGCGGTCTTGGCGGTCTGCTGGGACTTGCTCAGCTGCTGAGAACGCTGGGACGGGGACATGGAACGTTCGCCGTGATTCATGATGTGACCTCCATGATGTCGTGGTCCATGTGGACCGTTATCCCCACGCGCCGCGCGCGAAGGTGGGGTTCGTGACTCGAGAGCCGGGCGCCGAAGCCCGTTCGAGCATCCTTATTTCTCGTCGCGATCGCGGGAGGGCACGCGCTCCACCCGCACGTCCTCGCGCCGGAGCGTGACGCGCTCCGGCGGGCTCATCTCGACCGAGCGGACCCGGGTGATGCGGAGCTCCTCCTTCAGCACCAGGCGCTTCTCGATGAAGAGCACCTCCTCGACGACCGGTACAATCAGCGTGTCGCCCTCCTGCCGGGTCGCGGGCGGCTCCGTCACCACCCGATCGACGGCGACGCGCTCCACGACCACGCGCTCGCTCACGAGCGGCTCCTCGACGGCCTCGACCCGCTCGTGAACCTGCTTCGTGATACGGACGCGTCCAGACTCGACCGTACGCTTCGTCACCTCGAGCTCCTGCGCGACGACAGGCACGATGAGCTCGTCGCTGATCTCTGCTCTCCTATCCGCCGGTTCCTGGCTGCTGCTCGAGTCCTGCACGGTGCCCCGGTGCGCGCCCCTCCGCGGGGCGCGGTCGATCGTCGGTTGAGTCGCTCCCCATGAGCGCTCCCCGGCTGGAGCACGGTCCGGGCCAAGCGCGACCGCAGGCGCCGAGATGCGATGGAGCGCGATCTCCTCTGCACGCGCCCGCGCCCTCGCGAGGCATCGCGCCACAGGCCTGCTGCGAAGGAATATTTACAAAGTGCCTGTTGCCGGGGATCGCGACGCCAGAGGTGATGACCAGAAGGCCACAGGTGAGGCCGCAACGCGGTTCAGCTCTGGGCGCATCGTGAGCCGCGTCGATCGCGGATCACTGGGTCGCTCGCCTGTCTGGCCTTTTCGTCGCGCCGATTGGCCGCTTGCCCGGTTTCCTGGCCCGCAGGGCCCGCCCGCACGCCTGTGCGGCCTCACGGGTCGCAGGGGCCGCCCGCCCGTACGGCCTGGCGGGCGAGCTGCTCCGCATCGCGTCCGGCGCGGAGCGCCCCCTCGGGCACGTCCGCCGATATGTCGGGCGGGCGGCCCGCGAGACCCCGCGCGAGGTAGATGAGGATGGACGCGGTCCCCCAGGCCAGCGCGAACGCGACGCCCGCATCGACGATGGCGCGGTACGGCGGGGACATCCGCCGGACAAGCAGGATGAGCGCCACGATGCCCGCGATGAGCACCCACGTCGCGATCAGCCGGCGGCGCGTCGTGTGGAAGAGCGCCATGCAGTAGAGCGGCGCCAGCGCCACGTGCAGCGGCCGACGATGCTCAGCGAGGTAGAGCGCGCGCGCGACCACCCGCGGCGAAAAGCGCTGTTGGAAGCCGCGATATCCCTCGAAATAGGCGATCACGACCGTCCAGGCCGCAAGAAGGAAGAGCTGGCCTGTCGTGAGCTCGTGGGCTGTCAGGAGGCGAGCCGCCGTGGAGCCGAGCCGGTAGATGGCCTCGACCAGGACGGCGACGACGCCGAGGACACCCCAGAGGACGATGGCGAGACGACGCCGAGGCTCGCGGGCGGGCGAGCTCATCGCACCCACGCCGGATCGAGGGGCCTCACGGCCGTGGACCGCGAGCCGTCTGCCGCGTGCGCGGACGATCGCGTCGGACGGTGCGCCGGGCAGCCGAATCGCCGCATGCCCTCGCCATGCTAGGAGAGGAGCGGGGCACGTCAACCGGAACTTCGCAGGGCGGAGGGCGGCCCGCGGTGTCCTGCCGGCTGCGTGGTTGCGGTTCGTTCGGCGGCCGTCCGGCGGTAGCATCGCCGCCCCATGCCGATCGCCGACCGCTCCGCGCCGGGCGCGCCGCCCGCCCCGGCGCGGACCCTCCCGCCCCACCCGCACGCGCTGCGCTCGCCGCTCGCCCCGTTCACCGCGCGCCTGCGCGACCTGCTCTCGACCGTCGAGTCCGCGGCGCTCCTCGGCGCGGTCGAGGCGCGCGTGCGCGGGCTCGGGGAGCACCTGCGCTTCGCCTGCCTCGCGATGCCATGCTCGGAGGCGCTCGTGGCGCTCGAGATGGAGGCGCTCGGGCGGCTCACGGTGCCCGTGGTCGCCAACGCCGGCGGGTACCGCACGGCGGGCGCGGAGCTGCCGCCGAGCGGCACCCCGTTCGCCTACCTGCTCGGCGGCGGCGGGGGGCACGCGGTGGCGCTGGGCGACGGCGACCCGATGATCGCGCCGCTCCGGCCGGTTCTGGCCGCGGCGCCGGCGGCAGCAATTTTTGTGCCGATTCGCGTCGGCGCGGCGACCGTGGGCGGCGCGGCGCTCTTCTCGCACGACGCGCCCCTCGGAGGGCGGGAGCTCGACATGGCCGAGCGGCTCGCCGAGGTCCTCGCGCTCACCGTGGAGTCGTTCCGCACCGAACGGGTGGTCTTCGAGCTCTTCGCCCGCGCGATGCCAGACCTGCTCGGGCAGGCGCCATGCCAGGTTGGGGCGGCGAGCACGAACCAGGTTGGGGCGGCGAGCACGAACCAGGTTGGGGCGGCGAGCACGAACCAGGTTGGGGCGGCGAGCACGAACCAGGTTGGGGCGGCGAGCACGAACCAGGTTGGGGCGGCGGGCCCTGGTCAGCCGCTTCAGGAAGAAGCGGCCCCACCGCCGACCTCGCTTCGCGCCGCCCTGGAGCGGCACATCCATGCGCTCCGCCTCACGCCCGAGTACCGCCGCCGCCTGGAGCTCGCCGCGGTGGTGGGGAGGCTCGCCGAGCACGGCGAGGTCGAGGCTCGCCTCGCCCTCGACCTCCTCGCGCGGATCGACGCCTACGCGCGCGGCGGCGGCGTACAGGGGCCGCTCGGCGAGGGGGAGGGGAGCGCAGCGTGACAGCGCCCTCTCCGGTTCGTCCGGGCGGCGAGCTCCTCCGAGACGCCGCGCGCCGGGACGCGCGCCGCGGCGCGGGCGTACGCGTCGCGCTGGTCGACTCCGGCGTCGACGGCGCGCACCCCGCGCTGCGCTCGGCGGCGCTGCGCCACGTCGCGCTGTGCCGCCGCGGAGCGGCGCACGAGGTCGCGCCGTGCGCGCCAGGAGACGTCAGCGGGCACGGGACGGCGTGCGCGGGCATCGTCCACCGCATGGCGCCCGGGGCCGAGATCACGAGCGTCCGCGCGCTCGGCGAGGACGGACGATGCTCCCGCGACGGGCTCATCGCGGCGCTGCGCTTCTGCGTGCGGGAGCGCTTCTCCGTGGTCAACCTGAGCCTCGGCATCGACATCCCAAAGAGCGCGCCGCTCCGCCCCGGCGACTACCGGTCCCTCGTCGAGCTCTACGAGGTCGCCGACGCGGCCTACACGGCAGAGGTCGTGCTCGTGGCCGCCGGCCCGAACGCGGCGGCGTTCCGCACCTACCCGGGGCGCTTCAAGTCGCTGATCGGCGTCGGTCGAGGGCCCTTCCAGGACCCGGAGGCGCTGCGGAGCGAGCTCACGCACGACCACGAGATCCTCGCGCCCGGCGACGAGGTGCTCGCGCCCGCGCCCGGCGGCGGCGAGCGGCGCTGGACCGGGACCTCGTTCGCGGCGCCCCACGTGACCGCGCACGTCGCACGGATCCGCGCCGCCCGGCCGGAGCTCTCGATCGAGGCGGTGAAGGCGGCGCTGCACGAGCTCGCGCGCGGGGCGGGAAGCGGGGCGGGGAGGAGCGCGGAGGAGGGCGCGACGGAGGTCGGCGCTGGCGCCGCGGCGGCGGGAGGCGGCGCCGCGCCCGGGCGCGCGGCCGCGGAGGCGCCGGAGGATGGCCGTGCGCCCGCTTGACCCGCTCGACGGCGTATCGCCCCTTTCGCGGCTCCTCCAGAGCGCGTCGGGCGCCGAGGTTCGCGCCGAGCTCGATCGCATCGAGGCGCTCCTCGGGGAGGCCGGCGCTCCTGCGGCGGCGGAGGCCGGCGCTCCTGCGGCGGCGCCGGCCGCTCCGCCGCTTCCAGGAGGCCCCCTCCTCACCGCGGCGCTCGGCTTCGGGCGGGGCGCGCTCGCGCTGCGCGAGGGCGCGCTGGACGCCGCGGTCCGGCTCCTCGACGGCGCCGCCGCGGCGTTCGATGCGCAAGGAGCGGCCGAGGCCCGGGACCTCGCCCGGTGCGAGGCGGTGCTCGCGCGCCTGCGCCGCGACGCGCGGTCGGCTTGCGCCTCCGCCGTCGCGGAGCTCGATGCCATCGCGGGCGCAGGCGATGGCGGTCGCCGCGCGGCGGTCGTGGCCGCCCATTACCGCGCCACGGCGGAGCGGATCGCCGGCGACGCGGCGGCCGCGCAGCGCACGCTGCTGTCGGCGCTGCGCGGATCGGAGCCGTTCCTCGACGAGCGGGCGCAGATCCTGAACTCGCTGGGGACGCTTTATGTGACCCTCGGCGCCCACGGGGCGGCCGAGGCGCTGCTGGAGCACGCGGCCGAGCTCCACCGCCGCCGGGGAGACGCCGTGGGCGAGGCGATCGCGTACGGTCAGCTCGGCGCGGCGGCGCTCGGCCTCGGCGCCCTCGAGCGCGCTCGCGCGGCGCTCCAGCGGCAAGAGTGGCTGTGCGCGCGCCTCGGCGATGCGTTCGGCCGCGCCCGCGCGCTCACGTTCCTCTCGGAGCTGGCGCTTGAGCTCGGACGCGCCGACGACGCTCTCGCGCTCGCGACCTCGGCCCGCGACGTCGCGGCGGGCGCCACGCCGCCGCTGCGGACCTGGATTGCCTATGCGGCGCGGGCGATGGGGCGCGCGCGGCGGGATCTTGGCGATCCCGGCGCCGCGGCGGCGCTCGAGGAGGCGGGGGCGCTGTTCCGGGAGCTCGGTCATCCGCTCGGGGAGGCGCTCGCCGCCTGGGACCGCGCCTCGGCCGAGGCGCTCGCGCCCGTGAGGTCCACAACCCCGGTCGCGCCGGTGCAGCCCGCAACCCCGGTCGACTGGTTCTCCGCCGCCTGGGCGCTCGGCTCGCTGGGGCTGCCGTCCCGCGTGGCGCAGCTCCTCCGCGAGCGGATGGAGATTGAGGAGGCCGCGCCCGCACCGCGGACGGCGAACGGCGGGCCGGCGTCGGACGGCGGGATCCGTGAGCGAGCGCTCGCCGCGGCGGCGCAGACCTCGCCGCACGTGGCCGTGCAGCGCGAAGTCGAGCTCGTCTACGACCGGCCGGATGACCTCACCGTGGTTGCCGCGCGCAGGACCGCGGCGCACCGCAACCTGGGTCGCCTCGCAGCGCTGACCCTCGCCCCGCCAGGTCTCGTCGTCGCCGCGATCGCAGCCTCGGGCCTTGGCGTCCGCGGCCTCGTGCTCCCGTCCGAGCGCGCGGCAGCCGCCTGCATCGCCCATCTGCCCGGGCTCGCTGTCTGGCTCTGGCCGTCCGCCATCGCGCCCGCCGCCATCGGCAGCGATCTCGCCGACCTGCGCACGGCGCTCGGCGAGCCGCTGCGCGCCGCGCTCGCGCTCGCGCCGGCCGGACGCGTGGTCTGCCCGCCCTTCGCGGGCGACGTCGGCGCCGAGCTCGAAGCCGTCGAGGTCGGCGCCCTGCTGGCATTGACAGAATCGCTCGCACAGGGCGAGCTGCGTCTGGATGCACAGCTGGGCTGGAACGGGGAGGTCGGCGCGAGCGTTGAGGCCTTGGGGTTCGTCCTCACGCGCTGAGAGCGTCGGCAGCCACGCTCGCGCCGTGGAACGTGCGCATCCACCACGTCCCTAGCGGGAAGACGACACTGCGTATACCGGCACGCCAGCGTTCGAGCGCCGCTCGGTATGACGCGCGAAATGCCCGTACGGCGTCACTGGCGCTTCTCCACGCATCACCCTGATTGCGGCCCACCGCGAACGTCGGATTGCGCTCGCGTAGTGCTTCTGTGCTCGTGGCCCGCTCGTAAGGGGAGACCTTGCTGGCTCGCTCGGCGCCCAGAGCGTGGAGTCCCTGCTGCTGCGCCTTGGCATGTGCCTGCGCTTCCTGTCGCTCGAGCTCGGCGGCGACGTCGCGGCGAAATCCTTCCGCGCTGTCCTGCTCTATGGTTGGGGGCAGCGCGAGCGGGAGCGTGGTTTCCTCGGGCCACTGAGGGTTCTCCGGATCGAGGTATACCGAGGGCCGAACCGCGTGCAGGACGCCGCGGCCGAGCTCGCGCACGTCCACCTTGGCGCCCGGCCATTCGTGCGCATGCCGGACGAGGCCGGCGGCCACGGGGTTTGCGAGGACGTACGCGATCTTCTCTACCAATGCTGCGTGGGTCAGCAGCCGTACCGCGCTTGTGGGCTCGTGGTCCCACACCGGCCCTTCCCATGCGCGTATCACCTTCGTCCCGAGCGCGGCGATCCGATGGAAGAACTGCAGGAAGCGCGGCAGAACGCCATTGACGTCGGTCACGATGAGGTGAAGATGCGTTGACATCGCGCAGAGTGCATGGACCTCGATGCCGTAGCGGCGGCTCGAGACGGCGAGGGCGTAGACCAAGAGCTGGGTGATGGCTGCGTCTGGGCGGAGCAGGTGATGCCGGCGCAGGATGCGGCGGGTGATCAGGTACGTGGCGCCGGGGATGATCGCGCGGGGCTGGCTCATGGCCGTCGCCCATTAACAAATGCTGTGCCAGCGTTCTGGTGCCGGATTTTAAGGGATCGGCGTGCGTCGGGGGGTGGCGGCCGCCAGGTTCTCCGCCACTTGGGCCACCCCAACCTGGGTCGGTTTAGTTCGTCTCCAACCTGGGTCGGTTTAGTTCATCCCCAACCTGGGTCGGCTCAGTTCATTCCCAACGTGGGTCGGTTCATTCCACTTGGGTCGGTTTATTCCGGTTATCCCCCTCACCTTACTGCGATGCCCTGCGCGCCGCTCCCAGGCACCAACTCACCTGCCTCGCCTCGCGGGAGCAGGCTTCCGTCGCGGCTCACCTGGAATGCCGCGATCGTCCCGGTCCCGGCATTAAGGGTATACAGAAATCGCCCGTCGCGCGTCATCGTGAGGTCGATCGGCGCCGTTCCGGCGGGGAACGACGCCGACACGCCGCCGTCGAGCAGCGTCAGCGTGCCGCGCGCGTCGACCTGAAGCCCGGAGACCGTGTCGCTGCCCGTGTTGGCCGTGAAGACATACCGGCTCCCAGGCGCGCTGGCGATCCAGCAGGTCGCCCGTTGGAAGGTGTCGACCGTGTCGCTGATGACGGCGAGGCTGCCATCCGCGCGGATGCCGTACGAGGACACCGCGCTCGTGTCGCCGGTCGCCGGCACGCCGTCGCCGCCGACCTCCGCCACGATGAGGTGTCCGCGCCGGTCGAAGGCGAAATCGAACGGGACGAGACCTCTGGAGATCGTCGTGACCGGAGCGTTGCTGGGCAAGCCGCGGCCGCTCACAGGGAACACGTGGATCTGGTTCGACCCCTTGCCCGCCACGACCAGCACCTCCCCGTCGGGAGTGAACCCGATCTGACCCGGCGTCGCACCGAGCGACGGCGGAATCGTGCCGCCGAGCCCGAGATCGCGGACCGACCCCTTCATCGGGACAAGCTCGCCGCACGGCTCCACCTCGAAGCCGGCGATGTTGCCGTCGCCACCCACGTTGAGGACATAGAGCAGGTCGCCGTGCGACGCGACGCTGACCGGAAAGTCGCCGCCCGAGTCAACCACGTCGAGCAGCGTCAGGCCGTGCGGCCCCACCCGGAACATCGACACCTCGTTGCTGCCCGCGTTCACGGCGAACAGCAGCTTTCCGTCCTCGCTGAGGACGAGCGACCCCTGCGAGCCGAGCGGGTTGATCGGCCGGCTCGGCGCGCCGAGCCCCCCGGTCGCGTACGTGCCTGCGTACGCGAGCGAGCCGTCCGCGGCCCGGTCATACGCCACCACGGCATTGCCATCTCCGGCGTTGGTCATCACGAAGACTTGGCCGTGCCGGTGGACGCCGGCGCCGTGCGCCATGGCGTCGCCGGGCGCGCTCGCGGTGAAGATCCCCAAGCTCAGGGCCGTGATGCTCATCGTGCTGCGAAACATGAGAAAGCTCCTGGGAATGGCGCCGTGAACCCAGCGGCGCGGGCTTGTCGGTGGGTCGATCGTCGAGGCGCATCTCCGTCCTGACGACAGCGCAGGACGCGCCCCGAGCGCCCGGGGCGCGCGTCGCTGCGTGCTCCGTCGGGCGGGGTCATCCGCTGCTACGCGGACGCCCCTCCGCGGTTTCGCGGCTACCTCGACCGGCCCGCTCCGGCGCGCCTCTGCCCCTCACCCGGGCGACGCTCCGCCTGCGCGCGCGCCGCCCGCTGCGGCGTGGCCGACACGCGCTCGTGGCCCCGCCTCTTGCGGCGACGGACGGACGACCGCTCCACCGTGGTTGAGGTCAGCGCCGTGGTTGACCGCTCCACCCTGGTTGAGGTCAGCGCCGTGGTTGACCGCTCCACCGTGGTTGAGGTCAGCGCGGCTCTACCGTGGTTGAGGTCGGCGCGGCCGCCCGGACGTCAGCGCGGCCGCCCGCCGTCGCTGCCGGAAGGCTGGATGCGCCGGACGGCCATCATGAGCAGGTAGCGGTCCGGAGCGCCGGGCAGGTACCGCTCCAGGTGGAGCTCCCCGGGTCGGAAGCCGAGCCCGTGCAGCAAGCGGAACACGCGGTGCGCGGCCTCCTCGTCCCGCGCGGTGCACTCCAGGGTCGCGAACACGGTCGGCGGTACGTCCTGGCGCCGCGCCCCCGGCGGCAGCCGCCGGCCAGGTCGGATCCGGAACCCAACCTCGCCATGAAGCTCACCGTCCTTGAGGTCGAGCGTGCGGACGTACCCGCTGGTCAGGACCGGAACGCGCCGGCGCGCCAGCTCCCGCTTGCGCGCCGCCACGTCCGCGCGAAAGGGCAGCGGGCCCTCCGGCGCCGTCGCCGGGAACCAGACCAGCACCGAGCGCTCCTTCCAGTGCTCGAGGTGCATCGGCAGCTGCGACGACGTCACCCCCCGCAGGTACTGATCCGCGATCTCGAGCGACAGCAGGCGGGCCGTCATCTCCTGCTGCCACGTCGCGAGCATCGCCTCCCGCGCCCGGCCGCTCAGGCGGAGGAACTCGCGGATCGCCGCGATGGGGATCCCCGCCGCCCGCAGGCTGCTGATGCAGCGGGCTTCCTCCACCTGCCCGGGCGCATAGGCGCGGTAGCCGTTCGCGCGCCGGCCGGCCGGCAGCAGGAGGCCCTTGCGCTCATAGAAGCGAAGCGCGCTCGGCGACAGGCCGCTGCGATCCGCGAACTGGGAAATCGTGAGCATGCTGCGGATTTCTCCTTGAGCTTCAACCTGGTTCAAGGTGCAGGGTTCAGGTGCAGGGTTCGAGCGTCGCTTCCAAGGACTTCCAAGGAGAAGAGCCCATGAACGTTTCCGTCGTGACCCGGGGCGAGCTCCGGCTGGCCGGCATCAAGGTGGTGGGCCGCCGCAGTGAGCTCAGCCACCGGGTGCCCCTTGCGTGGCTGGAGCTCGTCGACCGCCTCGACGTCGTCCCCCACCTGGTGGACCGGAGCGTGCTTTACGGCGCCTTCCCGGAGAGCGACCACCGGAAGGCGAGCCACGACGGCGTCTACACCTACTGGGTATGCGCCGAGGTGAGCGCCGGCGGGGCGCTCCCGGAGGGCGTGCTGCCGCTGGTGCTCCCGGCGCAGACCTACGCGGTCGCCCGGGTCGAGGGGACCGCGGAGGCCATCGAGGCGGCCTACCTGGGGTTGTCGCGCTGGATCGATGCCCAGGGCAAGCGCGTCGACGCGCAGGCCTGGTGCCTCGAGCGGTACGACGAGCGGCGGCAGAAGGTGACGCCGCCCTACGAGCGGTTCGACTACGACGTATGGAAGCCGCTGCACGGATGACGCGCCGAAACCCACGCGTCACGCCGGTTGCGCGTCACGCGTTGCTCGATCGCGCAAGCGCCGGCATACCACGAGGCGCGCGTTCCTGTAGACCTTGGAGACGCGCGGCGTGGACGACCCGCGAGCGCGACGCGGCGATCGCGTGCGCTCGACGGCGCCCTCGCTCGGATTCAGGGCGAACGACGCTTCGGCGGGGCGTGGGCACCTGGCATCCCGGATGCTTGGACGTCCAGGAGACGATCTCGAACGACCCTCCATCCTCGAATGGGGCTCTCGCCATGTCCGCTCTGAACCCGCAGCGCACTGGAACCCTCGACGCACGCCGGCCCGCTCGCGCCTCCGAGCACGACGGAGCGGACTGCCTCCGGGACGAGTTCCTCACGCTCGCATCGCATGAGCTAAAGACGCCGCTGACCTCGCTCGCGCTGCAGGTGCAGCGGATGAAGCGCATGAGCGAGCGGCAGGCAGAGGACGCGTCGACGTGGGTCGCCTCGCTCGAGGTCGTCGGCCGCCAGGTCAACCGGCTCGCCCGGCTCTGCGACGACATGCTCCAGGCGATCTCGCTCCGAGCAGGCCAGCTCGCGCCCGAGCGCCAGAGCGTCGATCTCGTGGCGCTCGTCCGGGAGGTGGTCGCCGGGCTCCCGGTCGAGCTCCGCGCCCCGTCCGCCGCCATCTCGGTCGACGCGCCCGAGGGCGTCGTCGGCCTCTGGGACCGCGAGCAGATCGGGCGACTCGTGTTCCACCTGGTCAAGAACGCCATCACGTTCGGCGAAGACCGGCCGGTCTCCGTCGAGGTCAAGGCCTCTGCCGGCGGGGCGCAGCTCCTCGTCCGCGACCGTGGCACGGGCATCGCGGAGGAGGACCAGGAGCGCATCTTCGCGTGCTTCGAGCGCGCGGGCGACGTGGAGCACTTCGGTGGCCTCGGGCTCGGGCTCTACATCGCGCGCGAGATCGTGCACGCCCACGGCGGTCGCATCGGCGTCGAGAGCGCCGTGGGCCGAGGCTCGACGTTCGTCGTCGACCTCCCCCTCTAACCCCGCCCGAAGGCCAGCCGAGCGTCGCGCGCGCGAGCCGCGAGCGCCCGCCGCGCGGAACGCGCAGCGACGGGAGGCCCTGGGCGGCCGGCCCGACCGGCAGGCCGCCCAGGTCCCGCGCTACGGATCGCCGGGCGGCGCGTACCCGAGCCGCTTGATCCCGAGCGCCTTCAGCTTGTAGACGAGCGTGCGCAGCGGCATGCCGAGCGCGCGCGCCGCCTCCGTCTGGTTTCCGCCCGCCTTGCGCAGCGCCTGGACGATCAGCTCGGCCTCACAGCGCTGGAGCCGCGCCTTCAGGAAATCGGCGCCCGGCGGCGCGGACGTGAGCTCCTCGCCGTCGCACGGCAGATCGCGGTCCACCGCCGGCGCGGCCGGGGCCGCCGCCCGCGCGCGCTCGGGCAGATCCTCCTCCGCGATCCACTCGCCCTCGGCGATGACCACCGCCCGCTCGATCGCGTTCCGCAGCTCCCGCGCGTTCCCCGGCCACGCGTACGCCCGGAGGCGCGCGACCGACCCGGCGTCGAAGCCGCGAATGGAGCGGCCGTTCGCCTGGTTCGCCTGATCGAGGAAGCGGCGCGCGAGCGGCTCGATGTCCTCCGGTCGCGCCCGGAGCGGGGGGATCGTCACCGTCATCGCGTTCAGGCGGTACAGGAGATCGCTGCGGAACGCGGCGGACGCGCACATGGCCTCGATGTCGCGGTGGGTCGCCGCGATCACGCGCGCGTCGACGTCGATCGGCTTGTTCGAGCCGACCCGGGTCACCTGCCGGGTCTCCAGGACGCGCAGGAGCGCGGCCTGCGCCGAGGCCGGCAGCTCGCCGATCTCGTCGAGGAAGACCGTCCCCCCGTCCGCCGCCTCGAACACCCCCCGCTGCTGCTGCCACGCGCCCGTGAACGCGCCGCGCTCGTGGCCGAAGAGCGCGCTCTCGACGAGGTGCTGCGGGATCGCCCCGCAGTTGACGCACACCATCGGCTTCCCGCTCCGCGGGCCGCGGTCGTGGATCGCGCGCGCCACCACCTCCTTGCCCGTCCCCGTCTCCCCCAGCAAAAGCACCGGGATCGACGATCGCGAGACCCGCGTGACGATCTCGAAGACGCGCCGCATCGCGGGGCTCACGACGACGGGATCGGTGTTCGGGGCGCCCGCGTGGCTCTTCCACGCCCCGCCCGGCGCCGACCGCACGGGCTGATCCTCCGTCGCGCTGCGCACCGCGTTCCAGCACCGATAGAGCAGGTCCTCCGCCACGGTCCCCGCGTCGGGGAACATCGCGAAGCCCGAGAGCACGACCGGCGCCCCGTCCGCGCCCGGCGCGGCGAGCGCGCGCGCCACATCGAGCGCCGCGTCGGCCCCAACCTCGGGGAGCAGCGCCGCCACCACGTCGGAGCTGTACAGGGCGATCCGGTCCACGGGGCGCAGCAGCGCCCGCACGCGCGGGAACAGGTGGCTCACGTGACCGCCCTGCTGGCGAGCGGGCCGGGCCATGACGATGGCGAAGCTCCGCCCGAAGAACCGCGCGCGCCTCACCTCCTCCTCGAGGGCGACGCGGAGCTGCTCGTGGCTCATCAGGCCCGGCAGCTCGCCCTCGGCCGCCGTGATCGAGCGGACGGCGACGACCACCTTGCCGAGGATCACCTCGTCACCCGGCTTCGCCTCGCCGCGCGCGACGCGCGCCCCGCCGAGCCAGGTGCCGTTGGTCGAGCGCAGATCCTCGATGAGGACGCTGTCGCCGGACACGGTGAAGCGGGCGTGCTCGCGCGAGAGGCTGACGTCGCGGATCTGGACCTGCGACGGCGGCGCGCGGCCGATGACGACCGACGCGCTCGGCCGCAGCACAACGCGCTCGGCGCCGTCGCGGTGATACACGAGCAGGGCCACGCGCCGGTCATCCTGCCTGACACGCTGGATCGCATCGATGAAGCTGCTCGACAGCGGCGTCGTTTCCATGCCGCTGTCCTCGCGAATCACTGACACTCTGTTAACCCCCCTCTCACAAGATCCCGCCCCGGGGTCCCGGCGCCGCGCCCCGCGCGTCCGCGACGCGCACCGGGCGGAGCCCGCCCGCCCGCGGGCAGGCGCTCGCTGACGCTGAATTGCGCACCGCCACGGGCGTCTCCCGCGCGCCGCGGCGCACCAGATGGTTCACCGGGATCGGGTGTTCATGTCGCTCGAGTCGCTCAAGTCGCGCTCAAGTCACACATCTTGCAATTCAAGCACCACCTGCGCGTCGAGCTCGCCGGTGACAAGGACACCGTGTTCCTGAGCGGCGGAGCGCGAGCGCTCCATGCTCCGCGGCCGCCACGCTTCGGGCCGGTGCGGCTCCACGACGCGCCGGTCCGCCTCGGGTGGCTCGACCGGGCGAACCGGGAAGGGGACCTGAGCCCGGTGCCCCTCTGCGTCCAGGCCGCGCTCGGCCGAGGAGACCTCCCATGCGCGACGGCTATCGCATCCTCGACGCGGATCGTCATGTGACCGAGCCGCTCGATCTGTGGCAGGCCCACCTCGAGCCGGAGCTCCGCGATCACGCGCCATACCTCGCGTACGTCGGCGAGGGCGAGCCCCTGGCCGACCGGGTAGCGTATCCCGGACCGGAGGGCCTGCTCGCGCTCCCTCCGCAGCCGATGGTGGACGGGCGGCCGATCCATCGCCCGATGAGCGCGCGGACGTGGCGCGCGGTCGCCTCGGCCCGCCGCCGGCGCGCAGGGCAGCTCGCTCGGCTCGGCCGCCTGGAGCTGCCCCAGACGCACATCGAGGACATGGACCGCGAGGGCATCGACGTGGCCTTCCTGTACCCGACCCTCGCGCTGATGCTCCTCGGCATGTCCCCGCTGGAGCCGGCGCTCGCGGGCGCCTTCGCGCGGGCGTACAACACCTGGCTGCGCGGCTTCTGCGATCACGAGCCCCGGCGCCTCCGGGGCGTCGCGCTGATGAGCCCCCACGATCCCGCGCAGATGGTGCCCGAGCTCGCGCGGGCGGCGGCGCTCGGGTTCCGCGCCGTCGTGCTCCGGCCGAACCCCGTCGCGGGCCGGACGCTGGGCGACCCCGCCTACGAGGCGTTCTGGGCCGAGTGCGAGCGGCGCTCCATCGCGGTCGCCGTCCACGAGGGCGCGCACGCCTCCCTGCCGGCGGCCGGCGCCGATCGCTTCCACAGCCGCTTCGCCCTGCACGCGTGCTCGCACCCGATGGAGCAGATGATGGCGCTGCTCGCGCTGATCGAGGGCGGCGTGCTCGAGCGCCACCCCCGCCTGCGGGTGGCCTTCCTCGAGGCCGGCTGCGGGTGGCTGCCCTACTGGCTCTATCGCCTCGACGAGATCGAGTTCCGCGGCCTGGCCGAGGAGGTCGCGCCGCACGTCCGCCGCGAGCCGTCCGCGTATTTCCGCCGCCAGTGCTTCGTCGAGATCGAGCCGGACGAGCCGCTCCTGGAGCAGGCGATCCCGTGGCTCGGGGAGGGCAGCGCGATCTTCGGGACGGACTTTCCCCATATCGACCACGACGCGGGCATGGCGGAGCGCGCGCTCGCGCTCCGCGGCAGGCTCCCCGGCGACGCGCTCCGCAAGCTCCTCTGGGACAACGCCGCCCGCTTCTACGGGCTCGAGGGATGACTCAACAGATGAGGACCGAGAGCTGCGCGTCGCTCGCGAGCTCGGCCAGCGCGACGGGGCGATCGACAAGCTCCGGCGCCGGCGGGACATGGAGCGTGATGACGCCCGCCGACAGATCCCAGCCCTTGCGCTGCTCGCAAAAGCGCCACCCGGCGCCGCTCGGCGCGCCCGGCTCCCGCGCCTCGCGGACGGTGAGCTCGATCCCCGGCGGCAGCGCGTAGCCGCAACAGGCCATCAAGAACTCCCGCGGATCCCGCTTCAGCCGAGCGAGCTGCGCCGGGTCTTCCCAGCTGAGCGCGACGGCGCGCAGCCACGCCGACTCCAGCTCCTGGAGCACGTCCTCCGCCGCGCCTCGCTCGCCTCCGGCATGCGCCTCGGCGGGTGCGCCGTCGAGCTGCGCGGGGGTGCTCTCGGTCTCCGACGTCCCAGGCGGGTATTGGGAGGGCTGACGGGAAAACATGGCTATCTCCATGGCGGGGCTTCTGGCACGCATGGGTCATGGAGCCGCCGCCCCGCGCCGTCGAGCCCCCTGCGCGGGATTCGAGGGCGCTCGAGAGGGCGCGGCGGCAGCTCAACCGTCGAGCTCCTGGTGCAGCGCTCGCGCCTCGGCGAACTCGGGCAGATCGGCGCACTCGGCGGGCCAGCCGCCGCTCTCCCGGAGCAGGGCGCGCGCCTCGTCGCGCCGGCCCTGCCGCGCGAGCAGGCGACAGAGCGAGAGCGTCGAGCGCAGCTCGATCGTCCGCGCGCCCTGCTCGCGCGCGATCGCGATCGATTGCCGCAGGCAGCGCTCGCCCTCCTGCTCCGCGCCTCCGCCCAAAGCGCGGAGCGACAGCGCCTTCAGGCGGTAAAGCTCCGGGACGTAGTAGACGTCGCCCAGCTCCGCGGCGAGCAGCAAGCAGCCCGCGAGCCGCTCGATCGCGGCCTCGTGCTGCCCGCGCTCGGCCTCGAGCTCCGCCACGAGGGAGAGCCAGTACGGCAATCCCATCTTCTGGCCGGTGTGCCGGATCGCCTCGACGTCCTGCCTCAGCTTCTCGAGGTCGCGCTGCGCCCAGGAGTGCAGCGCCCAACAGAGCTCCTTGAACCAGAGGTGATGGCTCCTCGTCAGCTGCATGAGGGCGTCGGTCAGCGCGGCGACCTTCTCCCGCTGGCGGCCGTAGTGATGGACGCCGGCCAGGTGGAGCAGCGCCATCCCGAGGGTGTTCGGGTGGTCGAGCTCGCGCGCCCACGCCACCGCCGCCTCCCCTTGCGCGAACGCCTCCGCCGGGCAGCCCATCAGGTAGAGCAGCAGCGCGAGCGTGTACTGGCCGCAGGCCTTCGGATCGAAGCCGTACAGGGAGACGTGCCCCCGATCCGCGGGATCGTAGAGCTCGACGCCGCGCGCGAGGTGCGGGCGAGCCTCCGCGAGCTTTCCTTCGAAGAACAAGCAGTTCCCCAGCACCACCATGGACGCGGCCCGCTGGCGGGTGTCCTGCGATCGCGTCGCCATCCCGAGGATCCGCTCCGTCAGCGCGCGCGCCTCGCCGCGATGGCTCCGGAAGTTGTGGTACCAGAACATCGCCCACAGCGTCGGCGCGGTCATCGGGCTGTCCCCGAACGCGTCGATCAGCTCCTCGCAGCGCTTCACCGCCGCCTCGAGCTCCCGGGGCATGTACCCGAGGCGGTCGAGGAGCGCCATGATCAGCAAGCTGTTCAGCCGCAGCTCGGCGAGCGCGCGCTCCCGGTCGTCGGCGATGCCCGGGAGCCAGCCGAGCGCCTGCGTCACGTGGCCGATGGCCTCGGTGTCGTCGGCGTTCGCCGGCCGCTTCAGCGCGCGCTCCGCCGCGATCTCCGCGTAGGCGATCGCCTGCTGCTTCTGCTCGGCGGCGGCGTGGTGGTGCGCGAGCAGATCGGGCCGCGCCGCGACGAGCTCGGGGAAGCGCTCCTCCATCGCCCGGGCCACGCAGGCGTGCAGCCTCCGCCGGCTCCGCTTCGAGAGCGACTCGTAGGCCGCGTCCCGGATGAGCACGTGCTTGAACAGGTACGTCGGGTTGTTCAGCCGGCGCTTCCTGTGGATGAGGTCCGCGGCCATCAGCCGATCGAGATCCTCCTGGACGAGCTCGCCGTCGAGCGTGGTCACGGCGCTCAGCACCTCCAGGCTGAACTCCCGCCCGAGCACCGCGGCGACGCGGGCGGTCTCCTTCGCCCTGCCGAGCCGGTCGAGGCGCGCCATCAAGAGGGCTCGCAGCGTCGAGGGGATCGCCAGCTTCGAGATCGGCTCGGAGAGCGTGTAGTGGTCCCCCTCGTCGACGAGGGCCCCGGACTCGAGCACCATCCGCGTCAGCTCCTCGACGAAGAGGGGGACGCCGTCGGTCCGGTCGACCACCTGCTCCAGCAGCGGCTCGGGCAGCGAGCGGCCGCCGGCGAGCCGCGCGACCATGTGCTCGACGTGCTCGCGATCGAGGCGGCCGAGCTGGATCTGGAGCATGCCCGACGTCGACCAGGGCGGCGAGAACTCCGGCCGCGCGGTGAGCAGCATCATGAGCCGCGCCGAGGGCACATCGACGATCAGCATGCCGAGCCACTCCAGGCTCGTCGGATCGGCCCAATGCAGGTCCTCGACCATGAACAGGACGGGCCGCTCCTCGGCCATGTCGAAGACCATGGTCACGAGCGCGTTGAGCGTCCTCTCCTTCTGCCGCGGCGGCGGGTCCTGAGGCGCGGCGTAGCGCGCGTCGAGGGGGATCGACAGGAGCGCCGCGAACAGCGGCACCGTCTCCGCCAGGTCGAAGCCGCGGCGGGACAGGAGCGCCTCGAGCCGGGCGAGCCGGCGCCCCGGCGCCTCGTCCCGGCCGGGGTCGATCAGCCGATCGAGCAGCTCGATGAGGGGGTGGAGCGCGCTGTTGCGCCGGTCGGGGGTGCAGCGGCACTCCAGGCAGCTGTGGCCGTCGCCGTGGAGCCGCCGCGCGAGCTCCCACGTGAGGCGGGATTTGCCGATCCCGGGCCCGCCGGTGACGAGGACGCTCTGCCCGATGCCCTGCCGGACCTGGCTCCAGCGCTGGAGCAGGAGCTCGAGCTCCTGGCTGCGGCCGATCAGCGGCTCCGTGTCGCGGCCCGCGGTGTCCTGGTCCTGCGTCGGGCGAGGGATCTCGTGCCCCATGCGGTAGATGGCGATCGGCCGGTCCGCGCCCGAGAGGTCGCGCGACGCCATCGGCTCGAACGTGAACCGGCTCCGGAGCAGCCTGAAGGCGTCGCCGCTCACCGCGATCGTGCCCGCGGCCGCGAGCGCGCTCAGCCGGGCCGCGATCCGCGGCGTCGTCCCGAGGTGCTGCGTGTAGCGTTGCGGCTGGCCGGCGACCACGAGGCCGGTGTGGAGCCCGATCCGGACCTCGAGCGCGAGGCCCCGCGTCGCCGCGAGGCGCGCGCTGCGCGCGCGGACGTCCTCCGCGATCTCCAGCGCCGCGCGCGCGGCGCGCCGGGCATCGTCCTCCTGCGCGGACGGATAGCCGAAATACAGCAGGATCTGATCGCCCAGCGCGCCGGCGAAGCGCCCGCGGTGGCGGCGGGCGATCTCGTCGCAGACGTCCTGTTGCTCGCCGAGCAGATCGTCGATCTCCTCGACGTCGGTGTCCTTCAGGCCCGGGCCCGAGGTCGTGAAGGCGCAGCAGACCACGGTGAGGGGCCGCCGCTCGGCGTCGAGGCACCCGGCGCCGCCGGCGCGCTCCCCGTCCAGGGGAGAGGGCGTGTCCTCCAGCCGGGGCGTCGCCGGCGAGGGCAGCGTGTCGGCCGCCGCGCGGCCGCTGGGCGTCGACCTGCCGTCCCGCGGGGGCCGGTCGAGCGGCGTCGTCGCGCTGTCGCCGTAGCCCCACCGGGCCTCGTCCGGCGCGCCGGGGTCCGGCTCCGGCGCCGCCTCCAGCCCTCGCGCGCGCGCCACGAAATCCTCGCGGCTCAGCCCCTCCACGTCGCAGACCTCGAGCTCGCGCAGCAGACCGGAGGCGGTGGCGACGCGCTCGGCCACGTTCTTCAGGGTCGCGCGCCTGAGCAGGGTGCCGAGCGGGTGCCCGAGGAGCGCCGCGGGGATCGGGATCGGCTCGGAGCTGGCCTGTCGGAACAGCACCTCTTGCATCGATCTGCCGGCGATCGCCGGCCGCCCGGTGAGGCACTCCAGGAAGACGAGCCCCCAGGCGTACAGGTCCGATCGCACGCTCACCGGCTGTCCGAGGAGCTGCTCCGGCGCCGCGTAGGCGGGCGTGCAGAGGATCTCGTTGCTCGGGGTGAGCTTCGCGTCGACGCCCTCCATGGCGCCGGCGATGAGCGCGCCGATGCCGAAGTCGAGCACCAGCGCGTTGCGCCGCGCGCCGGTGGAGACGATCATGATGTTGCTGGGCTTGAGGTCGCGGTGGACGACGCTCTGCCCGTGGGCGCAGCCGAGGGCGTCGAGGACCTGGAGCATCAGGTGCCGCGCCTCGGGCGGCTCGAGGGAGGTCTCCTCGGCCAGCACCTCTGCCAGGTTTTTGCCGGGCACGAACTCGAAGATGGTGTAGAGCGTGCCCTCGTCCGTCTGGCCGGCGTCGATGAGCCGGACGATGTTGGGGTGATGGAGCTGCGCGCAGAACCGCGTCTCCTGGTGGAAGCGGGCGCTGCGTCGGGCGACGTCGGCGGGCTTGCCGCCCCGGGCCGGTCGCATGACCTTGATGGCCACCATCTGCCCGGTGGCGAGCTGGCGCCCTTTGTAGACGTCGGCGAACCCGCTCTCCCGCAGCGCGGAGACGATCTCGTAGCGCTCCTGGAACACGGCGCCCGGGGCGAAGGCGGTCGGGGTCATCGCCGCTCCCTCCGCCGGGCGGCGCCGCGAGCCCGGCCGAGCGGGCGCGCCCCGGGAGGCGCGGAGCGCGGCGCCGAGCGGCTCGCCTGGTCGATGAGGCGCTGGCGCACGGCGGCCGTCGACCTCGTCGTTGCGGCTGTCCCACGGCCGACCTCGCTGTTCACGGTAGCTCATATAAGGTGTGGACCCGTGGACGTCCGTCGATGGCCGTCCGGTTCCGGCGCGCCTCCTGAACAAACTCTGCATCTCGCCCGCGCCCGTCCGGCGCCTCGGCGCGGAGTATCGCGAGCGGCGGCAGGCGGAGAGGCGGACCGGAGCGCGCGCGCAGCGCCGCTCGCCCGGCGGCGGTGGAGCTCGTCCGGCGCTGTCCGAGGTCGCTAGAATGTTCTGCTGGAGCTATCGACTCCATCGCTTCGATCAGCAGCGAATTGACCCCTGACGCCGCCGGTGAGAGGGCGATGGCGCCGGCTCCGCCGGCGACCTGTCGCGAGGTGCGCCGCGAGCGCCCCGCGGCCGGTGAGCGACGGCGCGAGGTTCCTTGAAGGAGTGCGAGACATGCTGAGGCAACTGGCGACGAACATCGTTTTGCTCGCGTTCGCGGCGGCTCTTCCGATCGCGTGCTCGGGATCGGGCGACGGCCCTGGGGCCGCCGGCGGCAGCGCCGTCGCGAGCGGGAGCGGCGGCGCGGCGGCGTCCGTCGGGCAGACCTCGGCCAGCAGCGGCGCGGGCGGGGACGGCGGCGCGGGAGGCGGCGCGGACGGGGGCGGCGGCGCGGGCACGGGCACGGGCGGCGCGGGCACGGGCGGCGCGGGCACGGGCGGCACCGGCGGCGCGGGCGGGGGCGAGGGCGGCGCTGGGGCCGGCTGCGTGGGGATGGGCGGGATCACCTACACGCTCGCGATGGCCCCCGCGCCGACCGCAGAGCAGCAGTCCGCGTATGCCATGATCACGAGCGCCATGGATGAAGCGCTGTCGCACTACAACTGTTACACGAGCATCGAGAAGCGCCTGTCGGTGTCCTACGTGCCCTCGGTCGCGACGGCCGACGGCAACGTCAACGGATCCATCCGGTTCGGCGCGCTCAGCTCCATGAACTACATCACCGCCATGCACGAGATCTCCCACACCCTGGGGGTCGGCAGCTTCGAGTTCGGGGCGATGGTGAGGGACGGCGTCTTCACGGGCGAGGCGGCGACGAGCCAGCTCAGGGCGATCACGGGGAACGAGGGCGACGTCGTGCACGCGGACAACCAGCATTTCTGGCCGTACGGTCTCAATTACACGAGCGAGGTCGAGACGACGGACGATCTCGTGAACCACTGCAAGATGGTGATCGCCATCCGCGAGGACATCGGCTACTGAGGCCCCCCGCGCCGCGGTCCGCGCGGCGCGGGGGCGCCTCGGCGCGCTGCGGCGCGCCGGCGCCGATTCACCGGAGGTACGCGGCCAGCCCGAGCCCCTGATCGCGGATGGCGTCGGCGACCACCCTGGCGATCCGCTCCGCGCCGGAGCGCGAGAAGTGCGTGTGATCATCGCAGAAGAACTCGCCGACGGGCCCTCCGGTCGTCGCGCTCACGTCTCCCCCGGGGACCGGGCAGAAGCCGAGCTCGTTGTAGAGCGCGACGCTGTGCTCGTGGAGATCGATCACCGGCGCGCCGTGCTCTTCGCCCGCCTCGTGGGTCGCGGTCACGTACTCCCCGCGCGTCCCCCGGGCCGTGCTGCCGCTGCAGGCGATCGCGCTCACGGGCGTCACGAACACGGGCTGCGCGCCCCGCTCCTGCGCGGCGCGAGCCATCATCCCGTAGCTGCTCTTGAAGGCGTCGAGCCCCACGTGCCGATCGCACGTGCGCGATCCGTCGTTGATGCCGAACTGGATGAATAGATAGTCGCCCGCCTTCATGCCGCCGAGCATCTGAACCCACCTGTCCTGCAGCGCGGGCTCGCCGCTCGCGTCGCGCTCGAGCGCGCACTCTCCCGTGCTGTCCATGGTGCTCTGCACGTGGTAGAGCCACGTGCGCACGCTGCGGCCGCCGACCGCGCTGTTCACCACGGTGACCCGCTCGTCGAAGAGCGCCGCGATCTGGCCGCCCCAGCCCGCCGGGCAAGGGGTTTGTCCGTTGGCGACCGTGGAGTCGCCCGCGATCCAGATCGTGACGTCCTGCAGCGGCTCCATCCCGCCGGACCCGGCGCCGCCGCCTCCGGGGGCGCCGCCCGAGCCCCCCGCGCCGTCGGGCGCGCCGCCGCCGGTGCCGGCGCCGCCAGCAGCGCCCGACGACGCCGCCGTGCTCCCCGCGCCCGCGCTCGCGCTGCTCGCTCCCGGCGGCGGGCCGCCGCCCGCTCCCCCCGTCCCCGCGCCGGTGTCGCCGCCGGAGCCCTCCGCATCCGTGCAACAGGCCAGGGCGAGCAGCGCGACCCCCGACGCGCGGGCCACTCGCCGACGGGCGGCAGATCGTAAGTCCAAGTGCATGAACATGCCTTCCTCCTGCATCCCTGTGTCCGGGACGCCCTCCAATCAATCACGGATGGGCGCTTTTTCCTCGGACCTGCCCACCGAGGCGCGCTCCGGGGGCGTCGTCGCCGCATTTTTGAAGCAATATCGGAATCGAGCCCACGCGAGCGCCGGCGCTCCGCGGCCGCCCCTCGCAACGGACGAACGGTTGCGCTGCGGGGAGAGACGAGGTGAAGAGACGTGAACAGACATCGCGAGCACAAGGGTTCGTTCCCGACGCACGGCGGTGTACGGACGTAAACGGACGTAAACGGACGTGAACGGACGTGAACGGACGTGAACGGATGAAGTCGTTGGCGCTCCGAACGGAAATCCACTCTTCGCCACGAGCCGTAGACGGCAGTATTATGCCGTTGACTGACGCGGAATTTGTCACGTAGCTTTACGAAGAGGTGACGCTGGCCGAAGGGGGGGCGTCGCACGGGACAGCAGGAATCACCCAAGCGCGCTCTCGTACGCCCGCGACGCAGCGGTACGAGGCTCCGCCGCGCGATAGCCAGAGGAGACGGTAGTTGTGCCCATGTCTCTACGAGCTCATCGCACACTCTCGCAAGGGCAAGACGAGAGCGACGTCTATCTCGTCTCACGACGAAGGTATCGAGTGCTCGTCGTCGACGACGACGAGCGGGCGCTGCGCAGCATCGCCGCGGTCCTGTCGGCGGACGTGGACGTCGTGACCTGCTCGTCGGCAGAGCACGCGCTGAAGCTGCTCGAGGCGAGGCGGTTCCACCTCGTCTGCTCCGACTTCTTGATGCCTGGAATGAAGGGAGACGAGCTGCTCCGGCGGGTGTCGGGGATGTCCGTGTACACGAGCTGTCTCCTCGTCACCGGGGCCGACGAGTACATCCGCTCCATGAGCGGCAGCCACAACTATGTCATCCTGAAGCCGTTCGACCCGGACCGCCTCATCGGGATCGTGCTGCAGCTCTCGCGCCTCGCCGAGATGAAGCGGTCGGTCCACTCGATGACCGACTCCCTCGGATCGTCGGGCCCGACGGGGGCGGCTGCCGGGGGCGAGATGGTCTCCTGCGAGGCTCCCGACGCCGGCTCGCCGCCGGACTCCGCGCCGGCGCCCCCCACCTCGAGGCTCGGCGCCCGCGCGGCGGCCGGGTCCACGGCGCGCGGGCCGGAGCTCACGAGGGCCGACCCCGCGGCGCCCGGCGCCCCGGGGCGCTCTTGCCGATGAGGTCGCGCGCGGCGGCGCGGGCGGAGGGACGAGGAGCCGTATGATCAGCTGGGATCCCCTGGGCGCAGCAGAGCAGGCCGCGGTCGCGGACGAGATCCTGTCCGTGCTGCGCCACGACCTGCGCAACCGCTTCGCCATCGTCCGCAACGCGTCGTTCTACATCAAACGAAAGGTCGCGGGAGACGCGGCCTACTCGGCGGATCCGAGGATCGCGGAGTTCTTCGGGATCATCGACGAGGAGGTGATCGCGGCGAGCGCGCGGCTCGACGAGTCGGTCGACGCCGCGCGGCTCTTCACCCGCCGGAGCGCGCGCGTGAGCGCGGCCGATTGCGTGCGGCGCGCGGCGGCGTGCGCGCGCATCGGCGCGTCCGGGGCCCGCGTCGAGCTCTCGGCCGAGGACGGCGACGTCGAGGCGGACCCGATCGAGCTCGCCGTCGCGGTGCGGTGCCTGATCGAGAACGCCGTGGAGTCGACCCCAGAGGACGGCGTGGTCACGGTGCAGGGCGCCGCGAGCGGCGCGCGGTACCTGATCCAGGTCACGGACGCCGGGGGCTCCACCGGCGAGGTGGACGGCGAGGCGCTCCTGCGCCCGTTCTACACGACGAAGCCGGGTCACTTCGGCCTGGGGTTGAACATCGCGAGACGGGTCGCCCGGCGCTACCGCGGCGCGCTCGCCCTCGAGCCGCGGTCGCGCGGCACGTCGGCGATCATCGATCTGCCGCTCGCCGCCCCGCCGGACGCCGGCGGCGCCGGCCCGGAGCCGGCGCCGTGAGCGCGGTTCGACCGCCCCGAGGGCGCCCGAGGCGCCCGCCGGCAGCATGGAACCCGGCGGCGGCGATCGGGGCGCGGCGCGCGCGCCCCGGCAGCGCGCTGGGCCTGCTCCTGGCCGCGTCGACGGCGGCCGCGCCGCCGGAGCAGGAGCGGGCCGAGGCCGCGGGGGAGCCGGCGCGGCCCCCGGTCGAGGAGCTGTTCCTCGGCGAGGCGCCGTTCCCGCAGGAGGCGCTCGAGCTGCAGGTCACGAGCGCGCCGGCGTGGGAGCGCGACGGGCGCCGGGTCCGCTTCGGCGTCCCGCTGCTGCTGGAGCTCGGCATCACCGATCGCCTCCAGGTCGGGGCCGAGCTCCCCCTCGAGCTCGTGCGCCACGACCGGGGGGCGACGGCCGGGCTCGGCGCCGTCCGCGCGGAGGCGATGGTCAACCTCATCGACGGCGGGGCGTTCGGGCTCGCGCTGTCGGCGGGGCTCGAGGCCGCGCTCCCCGCCGGCGCGCGCGAGCTCGGGCCGACGGGCTACGCGCTGGAGCCGTTCGTGAGCCTCGACAAGGCGATCGGCGGCGTCCACGTGGGCCTCTCCGCCTCGGCGGAGGTCCGGCTGCCGGCCGCGCGGCGCGACGCCGCGGAGCTCAGCCCCGGCGTCGCGCTGGCCGTGATCCTGCCGGTCGGCCCCGTGGCGCCGACCGTGGAGCTCGCCGCCGAGCTCGACGAGGCCGCGTCGCTCGCCCTCGCGTCCGGCGTGCTCTGGCACCCGGCGCCCGGCCTCGAGCTCGGCGCCGCGCTCGAGCTCGGGCTCGCCGGGGAGACGCCCGACGTCGGGCTCCTGCTCCTCGTCACGCGGGAGATCGAGCTCGCCGGCGGCGGCGATGAACCCCTGGAGCACGGAAGCAGGAGCCGCTCCCCATGAGCATTCGAGCCAGACTGGCCTCCATCTTCGGCGTCGCGCTGGCAGCGGTCCTCGTCGCCGGGGGAGCGTTCTACTTCACCATCGCGGAGATGCTGATCTTCCAGCGGCGGGCCGAAACGTCCTACGAGGATCTGACGCTGCACGTCACCCTCGCGAGCGACGCCAGCCGCTACATGAACGAGGCGGCGAAGGCCGCGCTCCGCGGCGGCGTCACCGCGGAGCTCGCGGACGCGGCCGAGGCCGCGGCGCGCGACCTGGCCGCCATCGAGGCGCTCAAGCGGCGGATGATCGCCGACGAGGAGATCAGGGAGAGCGACGAGGAATCGACGGAGGAGATCGGCCACATCCGCTTCATGCGAGAGAGCCTCGATCACATCGTCGCGAGCACGGCGGGGATCGCCCGCGTCGCGGACGACCGCGCGGGCGAGCGGCACGCGATGTTCGTGCGGCTCTCCGACGACGAGTACAAGGAGCGGTTCCTCCCGCACATCAACGCGGCGGTCCACGACGCGGAGCGGGACATCGCCAGGATCCTCGCCGACGAGCAACGCCTCCGCGCGCGGGTGGCGGCGATCGGGGCGGCGGCGATCGGCGGAGCGCTGGTCATCCTGGTCGCGCTGCTCGGGAGGCTCCTCCGCGCGATGGATCGCGGCTTCCACGCGCTGATCGAAGGCTCCCGGCGGATCGCGCACGGCGATCTCGAGCTGCGCCTCCCCGAGCTCGATGAGCACGAGTTCGGGCGCCTGAGCGCCGCGTTCAACCACATGGCGCAGAGCCTCCAGGCCGGCCAGGAGGTCAGGATGCGCATGGAGAAGCTCGCGGCGGTCGGGCAGCTCGCGGCGAGCGTCGGGCACGACCTCCGGAACCCGCTCGGCGCCGTCCGCAACGCGAGCCATTACCTCGGTAAGCGCCTCTCCGCGACGGAGCTCGGCAGAGAGCCCCGCGTCGCGCAGTTCCTCTCGATCATCGACAAGGAGCTCGCGGCGTGCAGCCGGATCATCGGCAACCTGCTCGACTTCGCGCGCGAGCGGCGGCCGCTGCTCTCGGCGTGCGCGCTCGGCCCCCTCGTCGACGACGCCATCTCGGTCGTGGAGGTCCCGCCGCACGTGCGCGTCGAGAACGACGTGCCCGCCGCGTTCCCCGTCGTGGAGCTCGACCGGGACCAGTTCCGTCAGGTGCTCGTGAACCTGATCCAGAACGCGGCCGAGGCGATCCCGGCCGGGCGCGAGGGGCGCGTGCGGGTCGCCGCGGCGTGGGGGAGCGACGGGCTGACGCTCTCGGTCGCGGACAACGGGACGGGCATCCCCGCGGACATGCTCGCGCACATCTTCGAGCCGCTCTTCAGCACCAAGCTGAAGGGGACCGGCCTCGGCCTGGCGATCAGCGCCGGTATCGCCCGCCGGCACGGCGGCACGCTCGAGGCGACGAGCGAGCCCGGCGGCGGCGCGACCTTCGTCGTCCGGGTGCCGGCGCGCGAGGCCGCGACGGCCGCGGAGCCCGTCGCTGCGCCCTCCGGGGCGCAGGACACATGACAGGGGGGTCGAGCCATGCAGGGGTCCATGCAGCAGGTCAAACGCGTGCTCGTGGTCGACGACGAGGAGGGGATGCGCATGACGCTCGCCGCCAACCTCGAGCTCGAGGGGTACGAGGTGGTGGAGGCGAGGGACGGCGCCCACGCGCTCGAGCTCGCGGAGCAGCAGGCGTTCACGCTCGTGCTCAGCGACGTCCGCATGCCCGGGCTCAACGGCGTCGAGACGTTCCGGGAGCTCAAGCGGATCCAGCCGGAGCTCACCGTCGTGCTGATGACCGCGTTCGCGCTCGAGCAGCTCATCGAGGAGGCGATCGGGGAGGGCGTCTACACCGTCATCTACAAGCCGTTCTCGATGGATCACCTGGCGCGCGTCGTCGCTCGCGCGGTCGACGCGCCGGACGTCCTCGTGGTGGACGACATCCCGAAGGTCGCCGACTCGATCGTCGCGGTGCTCCGGGCGGCGGGGCTGTCGGCCCACGCCGTCCACGACGGGCGGACCGCGGTCCAGCACGTCCTCGAGCGGCGCGTCGACGTCTGCGTGCTCGATCTCGTCATGCCCGATCAGGACGGCGTCGCGACGTGCGCGCAGATGCGGGGGCTGACGAAGCGCGTCACGGTGATCGCCATGACCGGCCACTCGGTCCCGGAGATGGTCGGCGCGATCATGAGCCAGGGCGGGTACACGTGCCTGCGCAAGCCGTTCGACGCGCGCGAGCTCATCCACACCATCGCCCGCGCCCGGGGCGACGCGGCGCCCGGGTGAGCCGCCGCGGCGCCGGCTGCCGGCCGGCGAGCGGCTCGCCGAGGCGCCGCCGTCGGCTCGGCTCGGCCCGGTCCCACCCTGCGCTCACGCGACGCCCTTGCCGCGGCGGTCGCTCCACCCGAGCGACCGCTCCGGGCGCCTCGGCCCGGTCTCGCGGCTCCGCGCGAGGTGCTCGGCGAGGACCTCGGGCTCCTGCTCGCCGGCCTCGACCAGCCACTCGCCGGCGAGCTTGTGGCCGAGCTCCCGGTCGCGGTCGGTGAGCATCGCGTACGCCGCCTCCCGCAGGAGCGCGCTGCGGAAGGCGAGCTCCTCCTCGCCCGGGAACCGCGAGCTCGGCCGGCGCTCGAGGATCTCGCGATCGAGCAGCTCGGCCCACGCCGCGCGCTCGCTCGGCCCCTGCGCCGGCGCGCCGAGCAGCGCGCGCACGCCCCCCGCCCAGCAGACCTCCCCGAAGACGCTCGCCGCCCGCAGGAGCCGCCGCGCCTCGGGCCCGAGCGCGGCGATGCGCGCCTCCACGAGCCCCAGCGCCGCCTCCGGCGGCGCGCGGCGCCCCTCCGCCGCGGCCCGGATGAGCTCCTCGAGGCAGAACGCGTTGCCCGCGGCCCGCTGCGCGAGCGCGGCGGCCTCCTCGGGCGCGAGCGACGCGCCGAGCGCGCTCCGCACCAGCTGCTCGGCCGCCCGGGCGGGCAGCTCGCGCAGCCGGAGCTCCGACAGCCCCCGCTCGGCCCAGAGCTGCGGGAAGAGCGCGTGGACCTCGGGCCGGGCGAAGGCGAGCACCGCGTAGGGCCGATCGCCGAGCTCCCGCAGCGCCCGGTCGAAGATCCCCACCGAGGGCGCGTCCCCCCCGTGGAGATCCTCGAGCACCACGAGCATGGGGCGCGCGCCCGTCACCGCCCGCGCGTAGTCGACGTACGCGCGCTGGATCTCCTCGGCCATCCGCGCCGGGTCGCGCCGCGCGGCCTCCAGCGCCGCCGGCGCCTCGTCCGGCGGGGCGAGGCCGAGCAGCTCGCCCAGGAACGCGGCGGCCCATCGCCCCTCCTCGCCCGCGAGCAGCGACCCGAGCGCCTGCGCGAGCCTGGCCCGCTGCGCGTCCGGCGCCTCGCCGGGGGCGATCCCGAGCGCGCTCCGCAGCGCGCCGGCGAGCAGCGCGAGCGCGGCGCCCCCGCCGAGGGTGTCGCCGCGAGCGACGCTCAGCGCCACGCCGGGGTGACGCTGGAGCAGCGCGTCGACGGCCTCGCGGCGCAGGCGCGATTTGCCCATGCCCGCCGCCGCGGTCACCAGCGCCGCCGCGGCGCGCCGCTCGGTGAAGCTGTCGCCGACGAGCTCGAGCAGCTGCTGCAGCTCCCGCTCGCGCCCGACGTAGGGGCTCGGCCCGCCGAGGAGCTGGCGCGCTCCCTCGCCGATCTCGCGCTCGGCCTCGAGCCGCGCGAGCCCGCCCTCGGCCACGACCTCGAAGCGCTCGTCGAGCAGGGCCCGCGTCGCCGCGTCGACGAGGACGCCCTCGCGCCGGCCGTCCGCGCGGGCGGGCGCGGCGGCCGCGTCCAGCAGCGCGGCCGCCTGGTCCAGCGCCTCGCCGAACGGCGATCCCCTCATGGGTTCGCCCCGCGCCGTCACCAGCGCGACCGCCGCGCCGGGGAGCAGCGCGCGGACCTGCAGCGCGCAGCGCGCCGCGAGCGCCGCCTGGTCGGCCGCGCTGCCCGCGCTCGCCGCGACGGCCGCCACGACCCCGTCGCCGAGCTCGACAACCTGAGCGCCGAGCGTCAGGGCCGCGCGGCGCACCGCGGCGAGCGTGCCCGGCGGCGGCGCGTGCGCGTCCAGGGACTCGGTCGTCGCGGAGAACGAGGGGTGCGCGGACCGGACCGCGACCACCGAGGCGAGCCGCCTCTCCCGCATGGAGATCGCCGCGGGAGGGGGCAGGGCCGAGGGGGCGCCGCTCCCTTCCAGGGCGCCGAGCGCGTCGACGCAGCGCCCCACGGCCGCGCCGTCCTCGGGTCGCTCCGACGGATCCTTGGCCAGCATCCTCGTGAGGAGCGCGTCGAGGGCCTCGGGCACCTCGGGCCGCAGCTCCCGCGCCCGCGGCGAATCCTCGAGGAGCAGCTTCCACACGACCGACAGGTGCTGCCCGCGGAACGCCCGCTGCCCGGTGAGGCACTCGAACAGCACGCAGCCGAGCGCGAAGACGTCGGCGCGCCCGTCGAGCGCCTCCCGGTCGCCCCGCGCCTGCTCCGGGGCCATGTAGCCCAGCGTGCCCACCACCGCCGACGTCCCGGTCAGGCGCGACGTGGCGTCCGAGAGCAGCGCGATGCCGAAGTCGAGCAGCTTGACCCGATCGAGCGCGCCGTCGACCAGGAAGAGGTTGCTCGGCTTGATGTCGCGGTGCACGATCCCGCGGGCGTGCGCCGCGCCGAGCGCGTCCGCCACCCTCCGGGTGAGGGCGACGCTCTCGTCGACGCGCAGCTCCCGCCGCGCCAGCCGATCCGCGAGGCTCTCGCCGGAGAGCCACTCCATCGCGAGGTACGGCTCCCCCGTCGGCGCCACGCCGTGCGTGACGTACCGCACGATGTGCGGGTGCGAGAGCCGGGACAGCGCCGCGGCCTCGCGGAGGAAGCGCGCCTCGGCGCGCGCGTCGAGCCGGCGCAGCAGCTTGACCGCGACGACCTCGCCGCTCGCGCGATCGAGGGCCCGGTAGACCGTGCCCATCCCTCCGGAGCCGGCGACCTCCGCCAGCTCGAAGCGGTCGTCGAGCAGCCTGCCGGGCAGCATCAGCGGGCAGGATGCACCCTCACCCGAGGGCCTGGCAAGGCGGAGCGGCGGCGCAATCGTGTCGTCGAGCCGGCGCCGCGCGCACGGATTACTTAGTTATGTGTCATTATCAAGGGTATCGCGGGCCGAGGGGCAGCAGGATCTCGCCAGAGCGCGCTGCTCGCCAGGGCGCGCTGCTCGCCAGAGCGCGCTGCTCGCCAGAGCGCGCTGGCGGCGCCTGCGCCGGCCCCGCGGAGGCACCGCGGGGCCGGCAGCGGCTGCTCCGGAGCCCGGCCGCGCAGGACGCCGGCGACATCATCGTTCCGGACAGCGGCCACGCGATCCACGTGAGCGCGGGCGACGTGAGCGCGGGCGACGTGACCACGGGAGCGCGCCTGTTCTACGAACGGATGTTCTCGCGGCCCTCCGACCGAGAGATCTCACGCCGAGGCGCGGACGCATGTCGAGAGCGCATGGCGTCGGCATCGAGAGGCTCGTACCGGAAAGCCGTGCTTTCCCTTGCATGATGTCTGTTCCCGAATAGACTTTCTTGCCTGATCAACATCAGACCTCTGTCATTGGCGATCGACGTAGACGACGTAAACGACGTAAACGACGTAAACGACGTAAACGACGCCAATCGCAGGATTTGCCGCCGCCGAGCGGACGGGGCGCCCTCGACGCGCGCTCGCCGTCGCGACCGGTGCGCGCGCGGGACGTCCGCGCTCGGCGTCGAGTGCTCTGTTGATCCTGGGGAGGGGGACCCTATGCGGTATCAGACACGAATCCTGTGCAGGAGGGCGGAGCTCGCCGAGCTCGCGGCCGTGTGGGAGCGCTGCCGTCGCGCGCGGGCGCGAGGGCAGCTGCATCATCGGCTGGAGCACATCGCCATCGAGGCAGAGGAGATGGCCCGGACGGGCTCGTCGGGGTGGGCGGGAGACGGCATGATGGTCGCGGCCCTGTTCGACCCCGATGAGGGGACGCTGGTCGGCGCGGCGCCGTTCCTGCTCCAGGAATGGACCTGGCGCTGCCGCCTTGGTTACCTGTCCGTGGGCGCGTTCCCGGTCCGGCGGGCGGTGTTCTGCGGGACCGACTGGCTCGGGCCGGACGACCCGGTCGAGCAGGCGGCGCTCCTCCAGGCGATCCTCTCCGCGGAGGTGCCTTACCAGATGATCTTCATCGAGGGATTGCCGGTCGCGTCCGATCTCCTGCGGCTCCTCCGGAGCTCCCCGCAGGTGCGCCGAGAGTTCTGGGTCGACACGCTGGCCGGGGTGACGCCGCGCCGGCTCGTCGATCTGCCGGGGAGCTTCGAGGCGTACCTCGCGAAGTTCAGCGGCCGCACGCGCCGGACGCTGAGGTACAAGGTGAAGCGCCTCCGGGGCGCCATGACCCACGGTTTGAGGCTCCAGTGCGTCACGCGGAAGGAAGAGCTGCCGCGCTTCCTCGAGCAGGCGGGGATCGTCGCGGCGCGGAGCTGGCAGGGCAGGTGCCTCGGGCAATCGGTGGACGAGCAGGCCACGCGGCGCAAGCTGGAGGCGCTCGCGGAGCGCGGCTGGCTGCGCGGTTATCTCCTCTCGGACGGCGACGCTCCCATCGCCTTCGTGGTCGGGCTGCTGGACGAGGGCACCTATCATTACGAGCGCGTGGGCTACGATCCCGCGTGGGCGCCGTATCAGCCCGGCACCGTCCTGCTCCTCATGATCCTCGAGGACCTGTGCGCCGACGGCGTCCCGAGGACGCTCGATTTCGGCTATGGAGACAGCGAGTACAAGCGGCTGTTCTCCACGCGCTCCTACGACGAGCTGACGGTCCGGCTGGTCCGCAAGTCGGCCTCCACGGTCGTCCCGTACGTCACGCACGCGGCCTGCTGGACCGGCGCTGCGCTGATCAGGAAGGGCCTCGATCGCTTCGCGCTGAGGGAGCGGGTGCGGCGGTTCCTTCGGGGAGAGCCGGCCCCGGCGGCGCAGATCGAGGCGGAGGGCGCGGCGGACGAGGCGGAGGCCGCCCACCCCGGCAGGGCCGCGCACCCCGGAGCAGCCGCGCACCCCGGCAGGACCGCGCGCCCCGGAGCGGCCGCGCGCGCGGGCGAGGCCGCCCGCGGCGGCGAGGCCGCGAGCTCCGCGCACGCCGTGGCCCCGTAGCGCGCCGCGCGCCGCGGCGCCTCCCTAGGGCCTCTATCGCCCCGCCGTCACCCCGCGAGCCTTGACCAGCCATCGAGCTTGACGCAATGCGTTGTCGGCCCTCTCGGCTCCTGGGGGGCCGCCATGAGCGAAAGCGCGGCGCCGATTGAACGTTCCGCGGGCGTCCGGGAACGGAGGTTCGTTCGGCCACGCAACGGCGGCCCCGCGGGGGGCGCCGGGGCGCGCCCACAAGGAGTCACCGATGACGCCCGTCTCCTCTGCCCCTCTGGCGCGGAGCTCTGCGCCGCGATCCGCCTTTCGCCGGCTCGTGAAGCCGCTCCTCGGTCTCATGGTCTTCGCGGCGCTCTTCCTCGCGCTCGCGTGGGCGCTGGACGACAGGCCTCGCACGGCGGCGGGGCCCCTCGCGGCGGTGGCCGCGAGCCCGCTCGGCCAGCTCTCCCGGTCCGCCGCCGATCGCGCGCTCCTCGTCGGCCGCGTCGAGGAGCGCCTCCCGGCCGGCTCGTACACCTATTTCGCCGTGCGCGCCGGCGAGGCCCTCACGTGGGCTGTCACGGTCGGCGACGCCCCGCCGCCCGGCACCCCGGTGCAGGTGCGGAGCATGGGACGCAGGACGAACTTCCATTCAAGCCGCCTCGCGCGGACGTTCCCCGAGCTCGTCTTCGGGGTCGTCTCGCGCGCCGACTGAGCCCCCGGGCAGCGCCCGAATCAGAAAGGACCCCGACCATGACCACGACGACACGTACGTTGAACGAGACCCTCGAGCGCTCCTCGCGCGCGCTGGCCGCCGCGGTCCTCGCGGCGCTCCTCTCGGGGTGTGGCTCCGACACCGGCGCGACGCCCTCCGACGCGCCCTCCGACGCGCCCCCCGCCGGGTGCACGGGCGGCGTGCTCGAGGCCGACCTGGAGGCCGACCAGCTGAGCGGGCCTGGCGTCGATCCCGCGACCGGGGCGCTCCTGCCTCCCCCGGAGGGCTCGTCGTACACGGTCAGCGCGACATACGGGATGCCGAGGCCGGGAGAGGCCGTGATGGAGAAATACGTGCAGTACTTCGGCGCGATCCAGGCGCAGCTCGCGTCTCAGCCCGGCCTCGTGGCGATCCAGCTGGCGCAGTCGCCGTCCTGCGGCTCCGGGCGCACGCTGGCCGTCTGGTCGTCGACCGAGGCGATGTACGAGTTCGTCATGAGCCCCGCCCACCTGGCGGCGATGGACGCCGTGAACGAGCTGCTCCTGCCGAACTATGCGGTCACCCACTGGGAGGCCGCCAGGGCCGACGAGGTGACGATGGCGGAGGGGGCCCTCCACATCCAGGCGACCGACGCCAGGACGCGATGAGCTGACGCCGCGTCGGTCGCGCCCGCTACGGTCCAGGGTCAGCGGGCGGGCGCGCTCGCCGCGCGCTGTGCGCCGAGGCGGCTCATCGCGAAGGCGAGCCCGCTCTGGAGCGTGCCCTGCGTGGTGATCCGGCTGAAGTCGATGTCGAGGCTCACCAGCGTCCTGGCGATGTCCGGGCCGACGCCCACCATGACGCTCCGACAGCCGAGCAGCTCCGCCGCCTGCACGGCGCGAATCAGGTGGCGCGCCACGGCGGTGTCGATCACCGGCACGCCGGTGATGTCGAGGATCACGAACTCCGCGCCTCGCTGCCCGATGGCGACCAGCATGCTCTCCAGCGCCTGGGCCGCGCGCCGGTCGTTGATCTCCCCGACCAGCGGCATCAGCAGGATCCCCTGCCAGATCTGGATGACCGGCATCGCCATGCGATCGAGCAGCGCCGCCTGCGCGTCGATGATCGCGCGCTGCTCCCGGTTCTCCGCCGCCATCCGCTCGGCCTCCATGTGCCGCCGCTTCAGATCGGTGATGTCCGTGATGAGCCCGCAGAGGCCGACCACCTCGCCCTGCGCGTTCTTCATGGGGAACTTGCGGGTCCAGATCGTGCGCGTCACCCCGTCCGCGCCCGTGGCGTGCTCCTCGTTCTCGCTCGGCTCACCGGAGTTGAAGACGAGATCGTCGTAGCTCCAGAAGAGATCGGCCTGCTCCTTCGGCCAGTAATCCGGATCGCTCCGGCCGATCAGGTCCTCGTAGCGCTGCCCGATCAGCCGGCAGAAGCCCGGGTTGCACGCGATCCAGCGGTGTTGCCGATCCTTGACGAAGATGGGATCCGGGATGGTGTCGATGACGAGCTGGAGGAGCTCGAATGTCTTCCAGTCCGAGACGTCGAGGCAGGGGAGCGTGAACGCCATGCAGAAACGCCGATCTCCCCCCGGCCAGCCTCTCGTTATCGGCCATCGGGGATGGCTCCGCAAGGACAGAAGCCGCCAGGATCATGCGCCGAATGGCGAAGACGTGTTGGAGCACGCCATGACGGCGTGGACGTACTTCGTCTTTCTAGCCCACGCTACACATTTACGAGAAGGCTCGACGCCGCGCGAGCGCAGCAGGCGCGCGCGGCTCGAGCTCCCGCGCTCGCGTCGAGCGCGCGCAGGAGCCACGCCACGCCGCGCTCGCGTCGGAGGGGCCGAGCCGCGCCGCGCGCTCGCTCGCCGCCGCCGCCGCCGCATCGAGCGCTCGCTCGCGAGCCGCGGCCCCGAGGCGGAGATCGCCCCGGCGCTGGCCGAGCTCGGCATCAGCGCGGCGCTCCACGGCGCCTTCTCGCGGGGGGCTGCTCGCCGGCAGCAAGCCGAAGGGCCGGGCGACGACCGCGCCCGCCTGCGAGCTTGTGTCGCGAGAACCCAGAAATTTCTTCTCGCGGTGTCCTTGGCGATCTCTCTATCGCACCGTCGCAGAGCGCCTCCCGGAGAGCTCCTCGCGCGCTGTCGTCGGCGCTGTGGCGGACCTCGCACGTTTCGGATAGAAGCGTGATCAAACCTCCGAGGTCAGGGAATTCACCGGCGCCTCGCAGCAGGCCTTCGTGAACCACGGGTTCGCTGCAATTTTCGCCTTCATCGCTGCCGATCCAGTCGCTGTACGCTTCAGCCGATCGGGCGATGTTGGGCCATGCAGGTGTCGCTGATTATCGAGAGCTTCTAGTCCAACCCATCAGAACGCTGGGGCCCCGGGAGCCCCGTCCTGCATGAGAATCGTTGACATTCGCGCCACCACCGTCACCGTCCCCCTCGAGGCGCCCCTGCGCCACGCCAACGGCTGCCACTGGGGCCGCTTCGTGCGCACGCTCGTCGAGGTCGAGGCGGATAACGGGCTGATCGGCCTCGGCGAGATGGGCGGCGGCGGCGAGTCGGCCGAGGCCGTGTTCCGCGCCATGAAGGGTTACCTCGCGGGCCACGATCCGGCCCGCCTCGAGGAGATGCGGTTCAAGATCGCGAACCCGACGGCCTCCCTCTACAACAACCGCACCCAGATCCTCGCCGCGCTGGAGTTCGCTTGCCTGGACCTGCTCGGACAGGCCTACGGCGTGCCGGTCTACGATCTGCTCGGCGGCAAGCTGCAAGACGAGGTGCCCTTTGCGTCCTACCTCTTCTTCCGCTACCCGAACGCGGACGGCTCGGGCGAGGTCCGCACCCCGAAGCAGCTGGTCGAGGAGGCGAGGGCGCTGAAGAAGAAGCACGGGTTCACCTCGCACAAGCTCAAGGGCGGCGTGTTCCACCCGGATTACGAGCTCGAGTGCTACCGCGCGGTGGCCGACGCCTTCCCGGACGACCGCGTCCGCTTCGATCCGAACGCCGTCTGGTCGACGGAGCAGGGCATCCGCTTCGGTCAGGCGATCGAGGACCTGAACAACGACTACCTGGAAGATCCCGTCTTCGGCCTGCACGCGATGCGGCGCACCCGAGAGAAGGTGCGGATGCCGCTCGCGACGAACACCGTCGTCGTGAACTTCGAGCAGCTCGCCGCGAACGTGCTGGACACGGCGGTGGACGTCATCCTGCTCGACACGACGTTCTGGGGCGGCATCCGGCCGTGCGTGAAGGCGGCGGGCATCTGCGAGACCTTCGGCCTCGGCGTCGCCGTCCACTCCTCGGGCGAGCTCGGCGTGCAGCTCGCGACGATGCTGCACCTCGGCGCCGTCATCCCGAACCTCTCGTTCGCCGCCGACGCGCATTACCACCACCTGAAAGACGACGTGATCCGCGGAGGCCCGCTCCCCTACCAGAACGGCCGCATCCGCGTGCCCGACGGCCCCGGCCTTGGCGTCCGCCTCGATCGCGAGAAGGTCGCCCGCTACGCCGAGGAATACCGCCGCCTGGGCCCCTATCCCTACGACAAAGATCCCCTGCGCCCGGCCTGGTGCGCGACCGTGCCGAACGAGCGCTGGGCCGATCCAAAGGACGACCGGATCCCCGAGGTGCCGAGATGACCCTCGCCGAGCGCGTTGCCAAGGCGATCGACGCCGCGCCCATCATCGATCTCCACACCCACCTCTTCGCCCCCCAGTTCCAGGCGCTGAACCTCTGGGGCGTCGACGAGCTCCTGACGTATCACTATCTCGTCGCCGAGACCCTGCGCGCCGAGCCGAAGGTCACGCCCGAGGCGTTCTACGCGCGCGACAAGGAGGCGCAGGCCGACCTCGTGTGGGAGGCGCTCTTCGTCCGCCGATCGCCGCTGTCCGAGGCGACCGCGGGGGTCGCCACCGTGCTCGACGCGTTCGGCCTCGACCCCGCCGCGCCCAACCTGCGCGACGCGCGCGCCTTCTTCGCCGGCCGCAAGGCCGAGGATCACCTGGAGGACGTGCTGCGCCTCGCGGGGGTGAGCGCGCTCGCGATGACGAACGACCCGACCGACCCCGCGGAGCGCGCGATCTGGGAGGCGGGCGTCGAGCCCGATCCGCGGTTCTACACGGCGCTGCGCATCGACCGCCTCGTCTCCGCGAACGACCTCGCGGCCGAGCTCGACCGCTGGATCGCCCGCATGCGGCCGCGCTACCTCGCGATCTCCGTCAACGAGGTCGCGGCCCCGCCCCGGGCCGTGCTGGACGCGTGCCGGGCCCACGGCCTGCCGTTCGCGATGATGGTCGGCGTGCGGCGCGCGGTGAACCCCCGCCTCGGCGTGGCCGGCGACGGCGTGAGCACCGTCGACCTCACCCCGCTCGAGCGGCTCGCCGGCGACAACCCCGACGTCCGCTTCCTCGTCACGACGCTCGCGCGCGAGAACACGCACAGCCTCTGCGTCGTGGCGCGCAAGTTCGCCAACGTCCTCCCGTTCGGGTGCTGGTGGTTCATGAACAACCCGAGCCTCATCGAGGAGACGACCTCGATGCGCCTGGAGATGCTGGGGCCGACCTTCGTGCCGCAGCACTCCGACGCGCGCGTCCTGGATCAGCTGATCTACAAGTGGCGCCACTCGCGGCGGTCGATCGCCAATGCGCTTTCGCGACGCTATGGGGCGATGCCCGTCCCGCCGACCGACGCGCAGATCGAGCGCGACGCGCGCGCGCTCCTGGGCGGCATCGCCGGGGAATGGCTGGGAGCATGACCAAACTCTTCGACATCGCGGGCCGCAGGGCCGTCGTGGTCGGCGGCACCTCCGGCATCGGCCGGGCGATCGCCCTCGGCCTCGCCGAGGCGGGGGTCCACACCGTCGCCTCGGGCACCCGGGCCGATCGGGCCCGCGCGGTCTATGGCGAGATCTGCGAGCGGGGCGTCCGCTCGCTCGAGGCGACGTGCGACGTGAGCGACCGGGCGTCCCTCGACGCCCTGCGCGACGGCGTGGTCCAGGCGCTCGGCGGCGTCGACATCCTCGTCAACTGCGCCGGCAGGACGTTCCGCACGCCCACGGCCGAGGTCGGAGACGCCGAGTGGAACGGCCTGCTCGACACGAACGTCACAGGCATGCTCCGCGCCTGCCAGTCGTTTTATCACCCGCTGCGCGAGAGCGGCCGGGGCCGCATCGTCAACATCGCCTCGCTGTCGAGCTTCGTCGCCTTCCACGAGGTGGCGGCCTACGGCGCGTCGAAGGCGGCCGTGATGGCGCTCACCCGCAGCCTCGGCGCCGAGTGGGCGAAGCACGGCATCCGCACGAACGCCCTCGTGCCCGGCGTCTTCGTGACCGACCTCAACCGCGCGCTCCTCGACGGCACCCCGCGCGGGCGGGAGCTGCTCGCCCGCACGCCGCTCGGCCGCTTCGGCGAGACCCAGGAGCTGATCGGCGCGGCCCTCTTCCTCTGCTCTGACGCGGTGAGCTTCATCACCGGCACGAGCATCGCAGTCGACGGTGGCTTCTTGGCTTCGGGGGTGAACCAGTGACCGCTGCTTCTCCTGTGGTCCCGGCGAGCGGCGGCGTGATGACGCGCACCCGCTGGACCATCTGCGCGCTCCTCTTCTTCGCGACGACGATCAACTACCTCGATCGGCAGCTCTTCTCGCTGCTGGTCCCGTTCTTCGAGAACGAGCTGCGCCTCGGGCCGACGGACCTCGCGCTCATCAACGTGAGCTTCCTGCTCGCGTACGGCTTCGGCATGGTGTTCGTCGGGCGCTGGATCGACCGCGTCGGCACCGGCAAGGGGCTCAGCGCGACGTTCCTGGTCTGGAACATCGCCTCCGCGGCCCACGCCTTCGTCGGCAGCTTCGGCGGCTTCGCCGCGATCCGCTTCCTGCTCGGGGTCGGCGAGGCGGGCAACTTCCCATCCGCCGTCCGCACCGTCGCGGAGTGGTTCCCCAAGAAGGAGCGGGCGCTCGCGACCGGCCTGTTCAACTGCGGGTCGAACGTGGGCGCCATCCTCGCCCCGCTCCTCGCGGTGCGCATCGCGGAGGCGTACGGCTGGCGCGCCTGCTTCCTCGTCCTCGGCGGGATCGGCGTCGTGTGGATCTTCTTCTGGACGCGCCTCTACCGGCGGCCGGAGGAGCACCCGAAGGTGTCGCCCGAGGAGCTCGCGCACATCCGCTCCGACGCGAAGGAGTCGACCGAGTCGCTCGGCGTCAGCGAGGTGTTCGGGATGCGGCCCGTCTACGCGGTCGCGATGGCGAAGTTCTTCACCGACGCGCCGTGGTGGTTCTACCTCACCTGGCTGCCGAAGTTCCTCGTCAGCGAGTTCAAGCTGACGCCGACGTTCATGGGCTACGCGATCCCGGTCGTGTTCATCGTGGCCGACGTCGGCGCGGTCGGCGGCGGCTGGCTCTCCTCGAAGCTCATCGCGAGCGGCCGCTCGGTCGGCGCGGCGCGGAAGCTCGCGATGCTCGCCTGCGCGCTCGCCGCGGTGCCCGTCATGGCGGTCGGGCAGCTCGTCGACGTCCCGAGCGTCGCCGGCATCCCGTCGGTGTACGTCGCGGTCGCGCTCATCTCGCTCGCCGCGGCGGCGCACCAGGGCTGGAGCAGCAACCTCTACACGCTGGTCTCGGACACCCTGCCTCGCCCGGCGATGGCGACGGTGGTCGGCATCAAGACCGCCTTCGGCGTCGTCGGCGGGGCGATCTTCCAGATCTTCGTGGGCCGGTCGCTCACGCTCACCGGCTCGTACGCCCTGCCGTTCCTGCTCGCGGGGAGCCTGTACCTCGTCGGGTTGCTCGTGCTGCACCTCCTCCTGCCGCGGGTCGAGCCGGTCACGCCCAAGCGGCGCGTGCCGCAGGCGGCGATCGTCGCCGGCGGCCTGGCGATGCTCGCCAGCATCGCGGGCCTGCAGCTCGCCCTCAACCGTCCTCCGTACGCCTCCGTCGACGACTACCGCGCGACGCGGCCCGGCCAGCTCGGCGCGACGGGCGCGCCGGTCGAAGGCCCCGCGGCGCACGTGGGCTGGATGGACGCGCGCTGGTACCTCTGGCCGACGGCCCAGGGGACCAAGGCCGAGCTCGTCAAGCTCGACCGCGACGGGCGGCCCATCGTCGAGTCGAAGGGCGCCGGCGCCAAGGGCTACATCGGCCCGTCCGCCACCGAGGTGCAGTCGACGCGCGCGCCGGGAGGCAGCCCGTGATCCCCGCCCTCGGCGAGCCCCATCGCCTCTGCTCGGCCCTTCGGGCCCACCTCCTCGATTCGGGGCTTCCGTCACGCGGCCAGCCCTCCTATCGGTAAACCATGTCCATCACGCTCCGCGATCCTGCTGAATGCCGCTGGGACCTCGTCTCCCTCGGCGAGGTCATGCTGCGCCTCGATCCCGGCCACGGTCGGATCTCGACCGCCCGCGGCTTCCACGCCTGGGAGGGCGGCGGCGAGTACAACGTCGCGCGCGGCCTCCGCCGCTGCTTCCGGCTCAGGTCGGCGATCGTGACCGCCCTCGCGGACAACCCCGTCGGGCGGCTCATCGAGGACCTCATGCTGCAGGGCGGCGTGGACCTCTCGCACCTGCGCTGGGTGCCCCACGACGGCGTGGGGCGGACCGTGCGCAACGGCCTGAACTTCACCGAGCGGGGCTTCGGCATCCGGGGGGCGGTCGGCGTCTCGGACCGCGGCCACACCGCCGCGTCGCAGCTGAAGGCCGGCGACATCGACTGGGACGCGATCTTCGGCCGGGAGGGCGCGCGGTGGTTCCACACCGGCGGCATCTTCGCCGCGCTCTCCGAGACCACGCCGGGCGTGGCCAAGGAGGCGATGGAGTCGGCCCGGCGGCACGGGGTCGTCGTCTCTTACGATCTGAACTACCGCCCTTCGCTCTGGAAGTCGATCGGCGGCCAGGCCCGCGCGCGGGAGGTCAACCGCGCGCTCGCGCCGTACGTCGACGTGATGCTGGGCAACGAGGAGGACTTCACGGCGGCCCTCGGCTTCGAGGTCGAGGACCTCGACGAGGGGCACAAGAACCTCCATGTCGGCGCGTTCGAGGCGATGATCCAGCGCGTCATCGAGGCGTTCCCGAACATCCAGGCGGTCGCGACGACGCTGCGCGTGGCGACGTCGGCGACGCGCAACGACTGGAGCGCGGTGCTGTACCAGGGCGGCCGGCTCTACCAGGCGCCGGAGCGCAAGGATCTGGAGATCTACGACCGCGTGGGCGGCGGCGACTCGTTCGCCTCGGGCCTGATCTACGGCTTCCTCGAGGGCAAGGGGCCGCAGTGGGCGGTCGACTGCGGCGCGGCGCACGGGGCGCTCGCGATGACGACGCCCGGCGACACCACGATGGCGACCCTCGACGAGGTACTCAAGGCGATGAAGATGGGCACGGCCCGGGTGGATCGATGAACAAGCAAGACGTGCTGGGGTGGATCGGTCGCACGCGCGTCGTGCCTGTCGTGCGCGCGGGCTCGGCCGACGAGGCGCTCCAGGCGGTCGACGCCCTCCTCGAGGGAGGGATCGACGTCCTCGAGATCACGATGACCGTGCCCGGCGCGGTCGAGGTCGTGCGCGAGGTCGCGGCGCGCCACGGCGATCGGGCCCTGGTCGGCGCGGGCACCGTGCTCGACGCCCGCACCGCCGAGGCGTGCGTCGAGGCGGGGGCGCGCTTCGTCGTCAGCCCCGCGCTCGACGAGGCGACGGTGAAGGCGTGCCTCGCGATGAACGTCGTGAGCGCGCCCGGCGCGCTCACGCCGACCGAGGTCGTGGCGGCGCACCGGGCGGGCGGGGACGTCGTGAAGGTGTTCCCCTGCGACGCCCTGGGCGGGGCGTCGTATCTCAAGTCGCTCAAGGCGCCTCTGCCGCACATCCCGCTCATGCCCACCGGCGGCGCGACGCTGCAGAACCTGGGCGCGTTCCTCGCCGCGGGCGCGGTGGCCGTCGGCGTCGGCAGCAATCTCGTGGACCTCAAGCTCCTGCGCGAGGGGCGGCGCGAGGAGCTCGTCGCCCGCGCCCGCGCGTTCCGCGAAGCAGCCCGCCAGGCCTGAAGGGGCACAGGAAAACGTAAGCGCCGTTCGCCGCGTCGAGCTCTCCCGCGCTGCCGGGCAGAGATCGACGCGACGCCGGGCCGTGATCCGTCCGGTGTAGTTCAGAGAAAAAGTGCAATGAAATCAATGGCTTGCGGCGCCAGCGAGGATTCCCGGCGCCGTCGATAACCAGGGGCTTCGGACATGAACCAATCGAAGGTTGCGAACCTATTCGGTGCGTCGATTTTCTTCGTGGCGGCGGCCGCGCACGGCCAGGCTCCCCCGCCGGCGCCGCCGCGGGGCGCGGCGCCTCCTCCGGCTGCGCCTGCTCCGGCGGCTGCGCCCGCGGCGGCTGCGCCCGCTCCGGCGGCTGCGGCTGCTCCGGCGGCCGCGCCGGCGGCGACGCAAGCCCCCCAGGCGCCGGACGCCGGCATGACGCAGCTGCCGACCGGCACGCAGGCGCCGGCCACGCCGCCGCCGATGGCGGGCACCGGGCCTGCGGCCGCGGCCCCGCCGCCGGCTCCCCCCGCGGAGTCGGCCAAGCCGCCCGTGCCGGCCGCCGTTCCCGTGACCTCCAAGTTCAAGGCCACGGTTTACGGGATGGCGGAGTTCGACATCATGCACGACTCCACCCAGAGCTTCGGCGAGTCGGTGGGGGCCACGGTGATCCAGCGCGAGGACACCTATGCGGGCACGCACGGCCGCACGCATTTCACGACGCGGAACTCCAGGCTCGGCGTCAAGGTGAGCGCGCCCGAGTACGAGGGGATCAAGGCCACTGCCGTCCTGGAGCTCGACTTCTTCGGCAACCAGCCGCCCACCGTCTCGGAAGCCTCGCTGGTGAGCAACGGCACCTTCCGCCTGCGGCAGGCGAACATCAAGGTGGAATCGGACTATGTCGACGTGGTGATCGGCCAGACCTATCACCTGTTCGGCTGGCAGCCGTTCTTCTTCCCGGCCACCACGTCGTTCTTCCCGGTGATGAACCAGGTCTTCGGCAGGATGCCGCAGCTGCGCGTCGGCCACACCTTCAAGTCGGACCCTGTGAACTTCGAGCTCGCGGCGGCCGCCGTGAAGCCGCCGCAGCGCGACTCCGAGATCCCGGACATCCAGGCGGGGCTCCGCTTCGGGGTCAACGGCTGGAAGGGGATTCACACGCTCGGCGCCGGCGGGATGTTGATCGACCCGCTGACCATCGGCGTCTCTGGGGCGCTCCGTCACTTCAAGGTGGCCGAGCACACCGCCGCTCCGATCTACTCGAGGTCGGCCACCGGCTACGGGATCTCGGTCGACGCGCTGATCCCGCTCATCCCGGCCAGCGCGCTGGATGACCCCGGCAATGCGCTGACGTTGACCGGCTCGTTCTTCTCCGGCACGGGCATCGCGGACATGGTGGGCGTCGCGAACAACGTGCCGAACCCGCCGCTCCCGGACGGCGCGGCCTACACGCCGAACATCGACAACGGCCTCGCGGTGTACGACGCGAACGGGAACCTGAAGACCATCGGCTGGCGAGGGATGATGGTCGGGCTCCAGTACTATCTGCCCCCCTCGGGGCGCGTCTCGATCTCCGCCAACTACACCCAGGGCTGGTCGGACCGGATCACGGCGGAGAACGGCTACAGCGCCCTCCGCACGGCGTTCAGCGAGTCGCGCTACATCGACGGCAACCTGTTCGTCGACATCACGCCGGCCGTCCGGGCGGGCCTCTCGTTTCAGCGCTCGGAGCAGACCTTCGCCGACGACGTGACCGCGACCAACGAGCGCTTCAAGCTGTCGCTCTACAGCTTCTTCTGAGCGGCGCGCGGGCGCGTCTGGGGCGGCGCGAACGGTCTCCGTGCGCGGGCTTCATCGACGGCAGCTACGCTTACCACGGCAGCTTCCGCCCGCTCGGGCAGATGTCGCGCGACATCACGCTGTTCAAGGACGACGATACGACGGGCTCGCCGCGCGGCACAGCGGCAAGTGCCTCGACGTGGTCAGCGGCTCGACCGCCGACGGCGCGGCCGTGAAGCAGTTCGCCTGCAACGGCGGCAGCAACCAGCAAGGGGAGAGCTGGTGACGCAGCACCGCGCGCCACGCAGCCGAGGCAGAGCGCCCCACCCCCGCGCGGGGCACGGCCCTTCGCCGGCGGGCGCCATCCGCCCGCTCCGCCCATGGAGAAATCTCCTGTGGGAGGACAGGTCCCCTGCCGCGTCGGAGCGCTGCTCAGGGGTCTTCGTGCTGCGTTCCCCGCTCGATTCCTGAGTATGCTGGCCGCCGGGACGGCGGGCTCGCTCGCCGGCCACGCTGGCGGCGAGGGGCGCTGGCGGAGGCCGGAGGGGCGCCCGTCTCTGCAGGCGAAGGAGCGACGATGATGACGCCGAATCAAGCCGCCAAGGGATGTCCGGTGCTCCACCTCAAGCCGGACGCGCCGGGGTTCGACGCGGACCCGTACCCCGCATACACGGAGCTGCGCGAGGCCGCGCCGGTGTATTTCTGGCCGGACGCGAAGTCCTATGTGGTCAGCCGCTTCGACGACGTGGCGGCCGTGCTGCGCGATCCGCGCCTCGCGACAGATCCGGTGGCGGCCGGGCTGCCCGCGCCGGATGCGGCGCTGCCGGAGGCGATCCGCGGGCCGTTCCAGCGGTCGCTGTTCCGCCTCGCCCCCAGGGACCACGCGCGCGTCCGCCGGGCCGTGAGCCCCGCCTTCACCCCGCGCGCGTGCGACCGCCTGCGGCCGACGATCCAGCGCATCGTCGACGAGGCGCTCGCGCCCTTCGAGGGCAAGGGCGAGATCGAGATCGCGGAGTTCGCCGACCTCATCCCCCTGCGCGTCATCTCCGCGATGCTCGACATCCCGGGCGAGCACGAGAAGACCTTCCGGGACTTCGGCGAGGCGCTCATCAAGACCGTCGATCCGCGCCTCACCCCCGAGGCGTACGCGGCGGTCGTCGCCCCGGTGCCCGCGGGCATGGCGCTGCTCCGCGAGCTCATCGCCGAGCGGCGCAGCCGCCTCGGCGACGATCTGCTGAGCACGCTCCTCCGCGCCGAGGCCGAGGGGGACCGGCTGAGCGAGGACGAGATGCTCGGGCTCGTCGCCGCCATCATCGCCGCCGGCTCGGAGACCACGGTGCACTTCATCTGCTTCGGCGTCATGTCGCTGCTCTGCGTGCCCGAGCGCGCGGCCGCGGTGCGGGCCGAGCCCGCGCTCCTGCGCAGCGCGATGGAGGAGCTCCTGCGCTTCGACAATTTCGGCAAGGGAGGGATCGTGCGGTACTGCACGGAGGACGTCGAGATCGGCGGGGTGAGCATGGCCAGGGGGTCGACCATCGTCGCGATCCTGCCGGCGGCGCTGCGCGATCCTCGCGCCATCCCCGACGCGGATCGCTACGACCCGCGGCGGCAGCACGACGAGGTCCTGAGCTTCGGCCTCGGGCCGCACTACTGCCTGGGCGCGTCGCTCGCGCGGCTCGAGGGGGAGATCGCCGTCGGGACGTTGCTCCGCCGCACCGCGGACATGCGGGTCATCGGCGCGCCGACGTACGCGGGGCACCCGACCCTCCGCAAGCTCTCGTCGCTGCGCGTGGCGGTGACGCCCGCGGCGCCGTCCGAGGTGGCCCGATGAGCCGGATCGTCGTGGACCGGGAGCTCTGCGAGGCCAACCAGGCCTGCATGCGGGCCGCCCCGGAGGCCTTCCGCGTGGACGAGGAGGATCGGCTCCACGTCCTCCTGACCGAGGTGGACCCGGCGCTGCGCCCGAAGATCGAGCGCGCGGTGCGGGCGTGCCCGAGGCGAGCGCTCGCGATCGTGGATTAGAGCGGTTTTCGTTCGGGTTCGGTGCAAGCAGAGCACGTCCGGTAGGGTGATGGCACGCAGGCTGCGTGGGCTACGCCCATGGGACCGTACAGTGTCGACCTGCGACAGCGGATCGTTGACGCCTACCGCAACGGCGAGGGAAGCATGCGAGAAATCGCCGCGCGTTTCGCCGTCGTTCTCAGCACTGTGCAGGAGTATCTCAGTCTCGAGCGGTCGACTGCGAGCGTAGCGCCTCGTCCGCACGGTGGCGGAAGGGCCTCGAAGATCGACGAGGCCGGAGCGCAGCAGCTACGAGCGCTCGTCGACGAGAAAAACGACCGAACCCTGGATGAGCTCATCGAGCTGCTGGAGCATCGCACGGGGGCGCGCGTGAGCCGCCCGACGATGTGCCGCGCGCTGATGCGGCTCGGTTTGACACGAAAAAAAAGACGCTATGTGCAAGCGAACAGGACAGGCCCGATGTCCAAGTCGCGCGTCGGAGGTTCCGCCGCCGAGCGCGGGCGGCGGGTGCGCGTCGGCTGATCTTCGTTGACGAATTCGGCGCTCATCTGGGCATGGCGCGCCGTCATGGGCGTGCGCCTCGTGGGAGGCGCGCGTACGGCAAAGTCCCCGCCAATCCGGACCCGAACATCACGCTGGTGATGGGGCTTGGCTTGCGAGGTGTCGTCGCACCGTGGGCCTTCAAGGGGCCGATGAACGGTGAGCACTTCGACGTTTACGTGCGCCAGGTGCTCATGCCCGAGCTGAAGCCCGGAGACGTGGTCATCGTCGACGGCCTTGGCGCGCATCGCCTACGTGGCGTGCGCCAGGCGCTTCGTACCCGAGGCGTCCGCTACTGGATTCTGCCCGCCTACTCGCCGGACTTGTCGCCGGTGGAGAACTGCGGCTCCAAGGTCAAGGAGGCACTTCGCGCCGCCGCTCCGCGCACCGTGCCGGCGGTTTACGACGCGATGGTCCGGGGGGTCGACAAGGTCTTCCGACAGGACGCGCAGGGCTGGTTCGCGCTGAAAGGCTACGTCCGACGACCTCGTCGTCCTACTCGGCGGCGCCCAGTCCGGTCGCAGGCTCCTGCGCGCGTTGGTCGAGCCCATGCCCCGCCGAATGCTGGGTGTACCGCACTCGAACGAAAACCGCTCTAGGGGGCAGATTTTCTGAAGGAGGCTCCCCTCCGGCGGCATTCAGCCTGGCAGCGTGACTCCTGGGCTCCTCCCGGAACATGGCTGACGAAGCGGAGCGGCCCTGCGCGGGCCGTTCCGTCGCGTTCGTCGCTGCTCACGCTGTCGTTTCGGACAACCCTTCTCCGATCGGAGGCTGCTTCCATGTTCATGTCACCCTCGACGGTCTCCTCGTCACGACGGACCGGAGCGTTGAAGCGGGTCCTGCAAGGGCTGACGCTGAGCTTGCTCTGCGCCGCCGGCAGCGCGCATGCCCAGAACCACCCGTTCGGTAGCCACCATCAGGCCTACCATCCATCGACGCTGCGCGTGTCGGCCGGCCAGGCCGCGGCCGACAGCGCGACATCGAATTTCTACTGGCAGTGGAAGAGTCGCTATGTCGAGCCCGGCTGTCAGCCGGGCGAATACCGCGTCCGGGCCAGCACGGGCGACGGCGCTCACGTCGTGTCCGAGGGCCAGGGGTACGGCATGCTGATCGCCGCGATGATGGCCGGGCAAGACGCCCAGGCGCGGACGATCTTCGACGGCCTGCACCGCTACAACCGCCGTCACCCCAGCCAGAACAACCCCGACCTGATGGCGTGGGCGCAGGACTCCAGATGCAGCGACATCCTCGACCACGACTCGGCCACGGACGGCGATCTCGACATCGCCTACGCGCTGCTGCTCGCGGACGAGCAATGGGGCTCCAGCGGCGCGATCGACTACGCGTCCGAGGCCACCCGCGTGCTCAACGCGATCGCGGCGAGCAACGTCAACCCGACCACGCGGCTCGTCAACCTCGGCGACTGGATCAAGTGGCCGGAGGACACGAAGTATTACTATGCCACGCGCAGCTCCGACTGGATGCTCGGCCACTTCCGCAGCTTCATCGGCCGCGCCGGCGCCGACTGGTCGCAGGTGCTGAGCGCGCACCAGGCGCTGATCGAGACGATGCAGAATCGGTACGCCAGCTCGACCGGCCTGTTGCCCGACTTCATCATCAACACCCACGCGACGCCTCGCCCCGCCGACGCCAACTTCCTCGAGGCGCCGCACGACGGCAGCTACTCCTGGAACGCGGCCCGCGTGCCGTGGCGCCTCGGCATCGACGCCGCCATCAGCGGCGACGCCCGCTCGCGCGACGCGGCCAGCAGGATCAGCCGCTGGATCCGCGGCAAGACCGGGGGGAATCCGAGCAACATCCGCGCCGGCTACACCCTCGCCGGCCGCGCGATCGAGCCCTACAACGATATGGTGTTCATGGCCCCGTTCGCGGTCGCGGCCACCACCGACTCCGGCGGTCAGGCGTGGCTGGACCGCCTGTGGAACGAGATCGTCTCCACCGCGCCCACCGAGGACTATTACGGCGACACGCTCAAGCTGCTGTCGATGCTGTGCGTCTCACGCAACTGGCTGACGCCGTGATCGAACGGAGCGCCGCGCCGGACGGGCCTGCATCGGCGGCTGCGCCTCTTCTTTTTTCTAGCGCGGACCGATGAGTTTCGCGCGGCGGCCGGGTCTCATCTCCGGACGGCTTTGCCGCCCGCCCTGTTCCGGAGGCCATCATGTCCGCTGTCTCGTCCGTCGCTTCGCCAGTCCCCGCCGAGCTCTCCTCCCGCATCGCCGCGCGCGGGATCGACGTCCTCCTCCTCGCCGCCATGGACGTCGGTCTCGGCCAGCTGATCGGCTTCGGCTTCGACTGGTTGCTCCTCGGTTCCGCGCTCGTCCTCGCGTACTTCACCCTGCTCGACGCCGCGGCGGGCACGACGCCCGGCAAGCTCGCGCTGGGCCTGCGGGTCGTCGGCCCGGACGGCGGCCGGCCGTCGCTGAAGCAGGCGCTGCTCCGCGAGGCATTCACGATCGTCGGTTCGATCCCGCTCCTCGGGCCGCTGCTCGCGCTCGCCGCCTGGACGTGGATCGCCCTGACGATCCGCTCGAGCCCGCTCCGCCAGGGCAAGCACGACCTGCTCGCGGGCGGTACGCGGGTGGTGCGCGTCGGGGGAGGGGACCGTGGAGCTCGTCGAGACCGGTGAGGGCCATCCAGGACAGCGGCGCGCGGAGGAGTCGCTCGCGCTCGCCGTCGCCCTCCGCGAGCGCGGCTACCGCGGTCACATCGCCGTCGGCGGCCGCTTCGCGACCTCCGCGAGCCCGCGCCGCCGCCCGGGCGGCTAGCGCATTGTGGCGTATGCTGCCGTCATGAGCTGGAAAGAGAGCTGTCGCACCCGCCTCCGCGAGCACCTCGACGCGCGCGGCGATCTCGCCCCGCCGTGGGCGCGCTTCCCCGATTACGAGCGCCACACCCTCGGCTGGCGCATGGGCGCCGGGGAAGACTGGATGGGGATGTGGAGCGTCTTCCTCGAGCAGCTCGCCCCGGATCCCGAGACCCGCATCGCTTACCTGCGGCGCCACCCGCCCGCTCCAGTCAGCTGGGCAGATGTCGTTCACGAGGTCCTGTTCCCCGCGGAGCGGAGCGACGACGACAGCGACGAAGACGACAGCGACGAAGACGACAGCGACGAGGACGATCCGACCGCGGCGGCCCAGCGCCGCTCGGCGCTCCTGGAGCAGGGCCTCATCGCGTCCGACGTCGCCTTCGTCACCTGGCTTGGCCAGCAGACAGGGGTGAGCTGGCCGTGGGCGCGTTGCCCGGCTCCCGAGGACGCGGCCCGCTACAACACCCGTGAGCTCTGGTTCTGGTCGCGGCAGGTCGCCGAGCTGCGGAGAGGCAGCGAATGGACGCCTCCCGGCGTGCCGGAGTCCTGGCGAGCGTGCGCACAGGCGCTCGAGACCGGGGACGTCGGCACGATCGAGCCCCGCCGCGGGCTCCTGTCGCTCGCCCGCCTGCTCTGCGCCGGGCAGGTGCAGGCGCCCTGGCAGCTCGGCCTGTCGCTCGCCGACTTCGCCGACTCCTTCGACGACGACATGGGCTATGTCGACGCGTTCCGCCTGTGGGGGATGTCGGCCTTCGACGATGCCCTCCAGCTCCGCCGCTACCTCGAGGCCACGCGCATGCCGCCGGGCTGGCGGGACTGGGTCGCGGAGCAATTCCCCGTCGCGTGAGCCGCCGGCGGCGCGCGCTGCCCGCGCGGCAGCGCGGATGAGCCGACCAAATCGACATCCGCGCCCTCGGCACGCATGCCACCCTGCGCGAGGCCCTCAAGTCCTGCATGAGGAGCCTCGCCTCGGGGACGCGCGCGGCGCGTTGACCGGCGAGGCAGCGCAGGATGCGACCGGAGCGTGGCAATCCGACCTGGGTCGCGGCAATGCGGTGAAGGTCCGGCGCCCGCGCTCGAGCATCCCGCGACGCGTCCTTGACGTGCGCCGTCCCCGTGTTAGTTAGGCAAACTAATCGATGTGCTGTGCCTGCTCAGGGGTCTCCGGCGCTCGCCGACCCCGCGGAGCAGGGGAGCACGGCGCGCAGCGGATCTGCAGCCGGTCTCTGGGCCGGCCGGTCGGAAGAGCGGCAGATCACGCCGGAGGACCCGGGCCTCGACGCGCGTCGAGGCCCGCTATCGCTCGTCAGGGCGGGGAGGCATTGGACGTGCCGGTGAGCTTCGCCTTCGCCAGGTTGTTCGCCTCGAGCTTTGTCTCCGCGTCCTTGACCGCGGCCGTGCCCGTGCCCGCGATCGTTATCGAGTCCTCCGCGAGCGCGTAGATCGTGAACTCGTAGGTGTCGGTGTTGGCGCTCCCGCCGCCGAAATTCGGGCAAGGCCCGAGGTAGTTGCTGTTCTGCTTGGCGCCGATCGACGCCGCGTCCTTGAACTCCTCGGGGAGCGAGGTGACGTTGGCCGGGATGTTGTAGATGACCCAGTGATAGCCGTTCATGTTGGGCGGCGTCTTGTGCGCCAGGGTGACGTCGATGAAGGTGATGGCGTAGCTCTTCGTGCCCGGAGGCCCAGCGGTCCAGTTGAGCTCCGGCAGGAGGCTGCCGTTGAAGCCGGCCGCCGCGCAGGTGTACTTGTCGGCGAACTCGTCGCCTTCCTCGTGGTTGGGGCTCGTGATCGCGAATTCAGCGGAGGACGCGCCGCCGCCGCCGTCGTTCGCGCCGCCCGCGTCGCCGCCGCCGCCGTCGCCCGCGCCGCCCGCGCCGCCGGTCCCCGTCGTCGCCGCCGTGGTCGTGGAGCTCGCCGAGGTCGTGCTGCTGGTGCTGCCGGGGCCGCTCGTGGTCCCGGTGCTCGTCGCGGAGCCCCCGCCGTCGCCCGACGGCCCGGTGTCATCGTCGGAGCAGTTCAGTGTTGCGAGCGGTACGCTTGTGAGGATGAGAATTCCAAGGCTGCGAATGAGCCTATCCGTGATGGTTCGCATGGGCGGGATGATGTCACGTTCAGGTTTCGCTCGCGATGGCAGTCGCTTCGCTCTGTGAAAAAAAAGAATCTCAATTCAGTGGGAGATTTCCCGGGACTTCGTCCGGTGTCGACACGCTTTATCTCTACAGCTCCGGCGCACATGCTTTGTGTTGACACGCTTTATCTCTACAGCTCCGCCGCACATGCTTTGTGTCGACACGCTTCATCTCTACAGCTCCGCCGCACGCGTCCGGCGTCGGAGGAGATTTGCAGGGATGGCCGCCGTCGCCGAGCGCGGGCCCTTCCTCGCGGTTTCAGAGGGCGACGAACCGGTCGCGGCAGATCAGCGGCCGGTACAGCGGCGCGATCAGGCTGGCCCCGGCCGCGCGCCGCAGCGCCGCGGGCGTCATGCCGGCGTACCGGCGCACGGCGCGGCACAGGTGGCTCTGATCGGCGAACCCGGCGTCGGCGCTCAGCGCGGCCCAGGACAGGCCCTCGTCGAAATGCTCCAGCGCGCGCTGGAAGCGCCGGATGCCCTTCATCTCGCGCAGCGTCACCCCGTGGTGGCGCTGCAGCAGCCGCTCCGACTGGCGCAGCGAGACGCCGAGCGCGCGGGCGAGGCCAGCCGCGTCCCGGTCGACGAGCCTCGCGTCGCGCAGCGCGGGGGCCGGCGCCGCCGCGCGCGGCGGCAGTGCGGCCGCCCAGCGCCGCACCGAGAGCAGGCGGCCGTGCGGCGTGCCCTCGCGCCGCACGGCCGAGAGCAGCCCCGCCACCCGGGCCGCGCCGATCGCGTCGCGCAGATCGATGCGGCGGTCGACGAGGCGCCCGGCGTCGAGGCCGAACCACGCCGGGATCACCCACGCCTCGAGCAGGACGATCACGGCGTGCAGCTCGGCCGGCAGCCGGTAGCCGAACGGCCGCGTCGCGACCCCGGACAGCCACACCGCGCCGCCCGCCCGGTCGTCGCGCTCGCTCTGGATCTCGCCGATCAGGCCGATGCTCAGGACCGCGTGCAGCGACGGCAGCGCGCGCGGCGCCGGCGGCCCCCACGACGCGACGCTCCCCGCCACGTCGACGAGCCCGGTGATCCCGGGCTGGCCGGCGCCGGGCGCGGCGTGCGCGAGGAGCGGCGACGCGCGGCGTTCGCGGGCGGCGGTGGCGAGCCTCGATGTCGACATCGTTCAATACGCGCCGGCCGCCGGTGATCACCTTGCGCCGGCGCCGCGGACGTCGGCGCCGATCGTGAGGAGCGAAGCGCATGAAGGCAATCGGAATCCATCGCCACGGCGACGCCTCGCAGCTCGTGCCGCTGGAGCTGCCCGACCCGGCGCCGGGGCCGCATCAGGTGCGGGTGCGGGTGATCGCGTCGTCGATCAACCCGGCGGACGTGCGGGCGCGCTCGCCGTCGCCCGGGCCGCGCCGCATCGAGCGGCAGCTCCCGCTGGTGCTCGGCTACGACGTCGCCGGCGTGGTCGACGCGGTCGGCCCCGGCGTCGAGGGGTTCGCGGTCGGCGACGAGGTGTTCGGCTCGCCCAGCCTGTTCGGGCAGGGCGCGAACGCCGAGCTGGCCGTGATCGACGGCCGCACCCTCGCCCGCAAGCCGCCGGCCCTGTCGCACGAGGAGGCCGCGTGCCTGTCGCTGGCCGGCGTCACGGCCTGGGAATGCCTCGCCCGCGCGCAGCCCGCGGCCGGCGCCACGGTGCTGATCACCGCGGGCGCCGGCGGGGTGGGGCACCTGATGCTCCAGCTCGCCCGGCACCTCGGGCTGCGCGCCGTGGCGACCGCCAGCCGGCCCGCGTCGACGGCGCTGTGCCGCGAGCTCGGCGCCGCGGTCGTGCTCGATCACGCCGCGCAGGACGTCGGGCAGGCCTGCCGGGACCTGACCGGCGGGGCGGGCGTCGCTGCGGCGTTCGACAATGCCGGCGGCAGCGCGCTGGATCAGGCGCTCGACGCGGTGGCCCCGATGGGCACCGTGGTGAGCATCGTGCCGACGCCGGCGCCGGTCGCGGATCGGCTCTTCATGAAGGCGGCGTCGCTCGTCTATCACGTGATGGGGGCCGCCTCGCTGTGGCGGCTCGACCCGCACGCGCAGGGCCGCGCGCTGGCCGCGGTCGCGGCGCTGGCGGCGCAAGGCCACGTCCGGCCCGTCGTCAGCGCGACCTACCCGGTGCGCGACCTCGCGCAGGCCCACCGCGCCATCGAGTCGGCGCGCACCGTCGGAAAGATCGCGATCCGCGTGGAAGACGGCTTCTGAGCCGCGGGGCCTCTCGCCTTTGCCCCGCGTCGCCGGACGACGACCCATGGGCGGGTTCGTGACGTCGACGCGGTCGGCGCTGCACGCTCGCGGGCCCGAGCGCCGGGCCAGCGCGAGGCAGCGCTCGCGGCTCCCCGATCGGCCGATTAGTTAGCCAAACTTATTGATCTCGGCCACGGGGGCAACGGCGCGCGGAGGGGGGCAGCGACGCCGGCTCAGTTCGGAGGCGGGATGAAGACGCCCGGACAGGGCTCGTCGCCGAAGACCCTGACGCCGAGCCGATACATCGTGATCTTCGGGTTGGGCGCCCAGTTCCAGCTGGCTCCGGCGTACGAGTAGTCGTTCGCCTCATTGAAATCCTGCCAGCTGGACGCGTGGAACGCGACGCGGAACTGCTCTGTGGTGCCCGAGGGCGCCAGCGTGATCTCCGGGATCACCACATCGACGTAGTGGGTCGCGTTCGCGCACCCGCCGCCGGGCACCTCATGGAAGGTCATCGCCGGCGTGGTCGAGCAGCCCCAGCACTCCGCCGCGAGCGTGCCAGGCGGCTCCTTGGTGAAATAATACCGCACCGTCGTATTCCAGAGAAAGAGGCTGTCGGTCCCGGTATTGCGCACCTGGATCCCCGGCGTCACCCAGTTCGGCTGCGGCGTGTGCTCGTCGTACAGCACCTCCAGCCGGCAGTCCGCCGGGCAGGACGAGGTGCTCTCGCCGGTGCTGCAGACGCCGTCGCCGCAGGAGCAATCGGCCGCGCACGAGGCCGGGCTCTCGAGCGGGCCGCACGCGCCGTCACCGCAGGAGCACACGTCGGACACCGTCATTTCGCACATGGCCTGGACCGCGAGGTGGGCGTAGGTCACGTCCTCGCCGCGGCATCCGTCGTCTGCGCACTGCTTCGGGCGCACGCAGCCGGCGCCGTTCGGGTCGGGCTCGAAATCCGCCGCGCCGCGCACCAGGATGCCCACGAGCTCGTGCGTGGCGAGATCGAACACGCCGGAGCCCGAGTTGCCCACGAACGTGTCCAGGTTCGCGACGAAGAACTCGGGGTCGCTCGCATCGCGGATGTTGGCGCCGTCGGCCAGCTTGAGCGGCAATCCGCGGGGGAAGCCGTGCACGATGAGGTCGGTCTCCTCGTCCAGCGGCGCGCTCGACGCGCGCACGTCCGCGGGCTGCCGCCCCACCACCGGCCGGTCCAGGCGCACGACCGTGTAGTCCGCTCCGCTCGGGTCCCGGTACCACGTGATGAAGTCCACGCAGCGGTAGAGGTCGTCGCTGGTGATCTGGTTGAGCTGGCCGGTGGACGGGTTGATGGCGTAATCGAAGACGAAGCGGCTGTCGGCGCAGTTGTTGATGCAATGACCGGCCGTCAGCACCAGGTCGTCGTCGATCAGCGTGCCGCTGCAGTCGGCGAGCGCCGGCTGGGTGGCGAAGCGCTCGTCGGGGCACACGTCGTCGCGCCCGATCCAGTCGGGTCCGGCGATCTGGATGTCGTTCGGGTCCGAGGCGTCGACCGCCGAGGTGGGGACCAGGGCCACGGTGAAATCCAGCACGCGCTGCGCCCACACGGGATCCGAGTACGTGAACGGCTCCTCCCGGTCGTCGGCGCCGTAGATGACCTCGGAGCGGATCTCCCCTGTGGCCTCGTCATCGACCGGCGTCCCGCAAGCCACGCCGGTCCCGGCGAACACGAGACCCGTGCAAGCGATCCATCGAAATATCTTCATGGCAAACTCCCGAGTTGCAATGCAAGGACATCGAATGCGCTGCGAGGCGCCCTCCGCGGCCGTGCCGCGAGGGCGCTCCTCGGCGGCGCGCGTCGACCCGAGGCGCAAGGAAGCGAGTCGAGCCGCCGCGCGAGCCCGCGAGGAGGGCGGCGCGGCGCGGGGATCAACTAGCGATCTCGAACGGCTGCATCAACGCTCGATCCGGCACCGAGCACGAATCTGACATCTTACGGATACTGACGCGCTCAAGCTTCGTAAGACACGAGAGCTGGTCAGCGTCGGACTCTAGTTTCCCCGGCGGCGCGGTCCCAATGGATATGCGGCATGGGCCTCATGCACACCGTGCATCGGGTTTGCCCTCACGCCCGCGTAGCCAACGTCGTCCCCGCGGAGATCCCCTGACTCGCTACGCACGGTTCCGGGCGTCGAGGAGCCGCGCCGCCTGCGACAGGAGGTAGCTCTGCTCCGGGAGGTTCGTCGTGCGGCCGGCCGCCCTCCGGTAGTGCGCTATCGCGGCCTCGTGATCCCCGGCCCGCTCCAGGAGGTGCGCGCGGGCGGCGTCGAGGCGGTGATGGCCCGCGAGGCGCGGGTCGGCGTCGAGCGATCTCAGCAGCTCGAGCCCCGCCTCGGGGCCGCGCACCATGGCCGTCGCGATCGCGCGGCTGAGCGCCACCATGGGGTTGTCGGACATCCCGAGGAGCAGGTCGTACAGCGCCAGGATCTGCGGCCAGTCCGTGTCCTCGGCGCGCGCCGCCTCGTCGTGCACCGCCGCGATCGCGGCCTGCACCTGGTAAACGCCGATCGAGCCCCGGGACAGCGCCGCGGTCACGAGCGCGACGCCCTCGGCGATGGCGCCCTGATCCCACAGGCTCCGATCCTGGTCGGCGAGCGGGATCAGCTGGCCCTCGGGCCCGGTCCGCGCCGCGCGCCGCGCGTCGGTCAGGAGCATCAGCGCGAGCAGGCCCGCGACCTCGCCGTCGTCCGGCAGGAGCGCGTGCACGGCGCGCGTCAGGCGGATCGCCTCGCTCGACAGATCGTCGCGGTGCAGCGCGGGGCCGGAGCTCGTCGTGTAGCCCTCGTTGAAGATCAGGTAGAGCACGTGCAGCACGGCGCCGAGCCGCGCCGAGCGCTCCTCCGACGTGGCCTCCGACGTGGCCTCCGACGTGGGCGGCGCGGGCATCTGGAACGGCACGCCGGACGCCTTGATGGTCTGCTTGGCGCGGCTGATCCGCTGCGCCATGGTCGCCTCGGGGACCAGGAACGCCCTGGCGATCTCGCCCGTCGTCAGGCCGCCGACGGCGCGCAGGGTCAGCGCGATCGCGGAGGACGGCGACAGCGCGGGGTGGCAGCACATGAAGAGCAGGGTGAGCGTGTCGTCCTGCTCCACCGCCTCGTCGCTGTCGGCGGCGAGGGCGATCTGCTGCTCCGGTGGCACGAGGCTGACCACGAACGCCTCGCGGCGCCGGCGGGCGGCCTCGCTGCGGACGTGATCGGTGATGCGCCGCGACGCCACCTCGATCAGCCAGGCGCGCGGCTCGTCGGGCACGCCGTCCCGCGGCCACTGGGTGGCCGCCGCGACGAGCGCCTCCTGGACCGCGTCCTCGGCGGCGCCGAAGTCGCGGAATCGACGGAGGACGGCGCCGAGCACCTGCGGCGCGAGGTCGCGCAGCAGGCGCTCGGCCCCGGTGTCCCGCGGCCGTGAGGTCAAGGCAGCTCTTGGGGGGGCGGCGCGCTCATCACCTCTCGCACCTCGATCGCCAGGTTGAGCGGCGCGCCGCCGGGGCCGGGCGCGGCGGACGCCTGGGCGGCGAGCTCGTAGGCGCGCTCGGGGCTGTCGACGTCCACGATCCAGTACCCGGCGAGGAACTCCTTGGTCTCCGGGAACACACCGTCGGTGATGGGCTTGCCGTCCTTGCCGGCGCGCACGAGCTTGGCCTGCTCGGGCCCCGCCAGGCCCTCGGCCGCCACGAGCTCCCCCGACGCGCTGAGCTGCTGGTGGAAGCGCTTCATGAAGGCGATGTGCGCCTGGAAGTCCTTCTGAGGCCAGCTGGCGACCTGGTAGGGACCGCCGTGCGGGGTGTGCATCATCATGATGTATTTCATGGCCGACTCCTTCTCATCGCGGGCGCCCCGGGGATCGGGGCGCGTTCATGGGGAGGTCGGAGCCGAGGGCGGGGTCTCGACATCCCGGGCGACGATAGCGAAGAATTTTTTGGACCGACACGGGGTCTAAAGTGGGTAAGTGTAGGTGTCTTGCGTGGCGGCGGGCTTCGTCGGCGGCGCTCGCCGCGCCATCAAGAGCATCATCGCTCCCTCGCTGGCCGATCACGTCCTCCGCGAGGCGGTGCGGTTCTCCGACGAGGTGAGGCGCGCCGGGTGAGGCCCCGCAGCCCTCCACCCGCCGGCTGCCCTCGACGAGCGAGCATGGACAGCCCGCTCAGACGCGAAGAAGGGCGACAGCGCGCCGCCTCGCCCGGCCGGGTGGACATCCGATGAGGCCCGCACAAGATGTCGCGCGGGCATAAGGCGGTGCGCGACTCCGATCGTTCATCGTCTGCAGCGGATTCAACGCGGAGGGGGGGACCATGGGGTCGACGAGAAGAATTCAGGCAATCCTCGCATTCGGCGTGCTGGCGGCCTTCGCTGGCGCGACGCGCGCGGCCAGCGCAGAGGAAGCGGCGTCGGGCGGAGCCGCTGGGGATGGTCAGCCTCGGGCTGCCGAGGAGACGGACTCCGAGACCATCGACAGCTCCAGGCAGTCCTTCCCGTGGTCGTGGTATTGCAGGCAGAGGTGCCAGCGCGCGCTTAGTTTCTGCGTGGCGTACCGGCTTGCTCCGCCGTACGCGTGCTATCAGCGTTACTGGAGGTGCTTGGCGAGCTGTCGTCCCTGGCCGGGGCCGTTCTCCGGCAGATAGCGTCGCTGCGGGGGAGCAGGGCCGGCGCGCTCGGCGCGCCCGGCGTGCGGCGTCTGTACAGCGACGACCGGCCGAGGTTACCCTGCGCAGGCCCGGCGGTCGTCGATCGCTGGGCGCGGCGTCGAGGCCGCATGCGAGGTAGCGATGGAACTGACGTTGATCGACGAGGGCGGTGTGAAGTTCGTGGAAGGCGTGCCGGACCAGGCCTTCATGTCGAGCGACCGCGACGTCAATCGCCTGCTAGAGGCCTGTTTCTCGGACGGCGTGCGGTGCGCCCTCCTCTACGCGGCGAACCTGCCGGCCGCCTTCTTCGACCTGAGCTCGCGGGAGGCCGGCGAGATCCTGCAGAAGCTGAGGAATTACTGGGTCCGGCTCGCGGTCGTGTGTCCCCCGGGGGGGCCGGGCTTCAGCAGCCGTTTCGGTGAGATGCTGGCCGAGGAGCGCCGCGGCGCGTATTTCGGTGTGTTCGAGACGCGCGACGCCGCCGTCGAATGGATCCGCCGGACGTCGGATGCAGAGCAGGCCTGACGCGCGGCGATGATCCGGGCGGGCGTCGCGCGCGCCCCAGCCCGCAACCTGGCTCAGCGCTGCTGCAGCTGCGCGACAAGGTCCTCGAGGCGATCGTAGCTGAGGGCCGCGCCGTGCTCCATGCCGGACGCGATGACCGCGTCGCGCACTTCCTTCGACGGATAGCGCGTCGTGGTCGTGACGCGCGTCTTGCCGCCCTCGTCGGTGAAGACCGACGTCACCAGCGAGACGGTGTCCGGATACATCTCGAAGATCTCGGTGTACACGAGCCGGCTCGGCGGCGTGATCTCCTTGTACTCGCCGTGGAAGGCGGCCTCGCCGTGGGGATGGCGGTTCACGAAGCGCCACGCGCCGCCCGGGCGAAGGTCGATCTCACAGACGGGCACCGAGTAGCCCGTGCCCAGGCAGCCCCACCACCGCTTCACGTGCTCGGGCTTCGTCATCGCCTCGAACACGAGGTGCCTCGGCGCATTGAACAGGCGTGTCATGAGGATCTCCTGTTCCGACGGCGTCGTGACCTGGAAGCTGTCCTTGTTTGCTGCGCTGGTTGCGACCATGACCCTTCTCCTCCTGCGTTGTCCGTCCCTGAGCGTGGTGCTCTGCCATGAGCCGGCACCCGTATATAACAAAACGGTTAATTAACCTTTGGGTTAAGTACATCGACGCGACAGGCTTGTCAAGCGGGAACGCCGGGCGGCGCTGCTACCGGGGCGTGTCGTCGCCGGCCGGGTGATCGATGAGGTAACGCCAGGTCCCGTCCAGCTGCCGGCGCACCACCTCCGCCGAGCGCGCCGTCTCGGTGACCTCCTCTCCGTCGGGGCCGACGAACGACAGGCTCCATTCGCCCTGCAGCGGGGCGATGTCCCCGGCCTGCATGCCGTTGAAGGCCTCGGCGAAGATCGCGTTCATCTGCTGGGGTTCCTTGACGTCCATGCGTGACCTCCAGCGCGACAGAGCCTCTGACGAACTCATCCGTCGAAGCGCGACCGAGCCGCGAAGCGCGGGGGCGCCGGAGGCCGCCGGACCCGGAGGGCTGTGGTACAAGCGAACGGTCGCCATGACGGGACAGCGCGCGAGCCACCTCGATCGCAGACGGGAGCGGAGGCCGGCATGAGCCGGGCCGAGGCGGCGGGCGCCGGAGACAGGCTGGATCCGGCCGGCGCCGCGCTCTCGGGCGGCGGGGAGATGGGGGCGCTCATCCGCTCGATCGACTGGTCGCGGACGGTGCTCGGCCCCGTCGAGGCGTGGCCCCAGTCGCTGCGCACCGCGCTCTCCATCCTGCTCTCGTCCGAGCACCCCATGTTCCTCTGGTGGGGCCGCGAGCTGATCCAGTTCTACAACGACGGCTACCGCCCCATCCTCGGCTCCAAGAAGCACCCGGCCGCCATGGGCCAGGCGGGGCGCGCGTGCTGGAGGGAGATCTGGGACGTCATCGAGCCGATGATCGAGAAGGTCTTCGCAGGAGGGGCCACGTACCTCCGGGACGGCCTGCTCATCCTCGATCGGAATGGCTTCCTCGAAGAGTGCTATTTCAACTACGGCTACAGCCCCATCCGGGACGAGAGGGGCGCTGTCGCGGGCGTCTTCGTGGCGTGCTCCGAGAGCACCGGGCACATCCTCGGGCAGCGCCGGCTGAAGCTCCTGGCGACGCTCGGGGCGAGGGTGGCCGACGCCAAGAACGTCGAGGATGCCTGTCGCGTCATGATGGGCACCGTGGCGGAGGCCGGGCGCGACCTGCCGTTCGCGCTGCTCTATCTCGCCGACGAGGGCGGCGCGCACGCCCGTCTCGCGGCGACCGCCGGGCTCGACCCGGGCCACGCCGCCGCGCCGGCGGCGGCGAGCCTCGACGCCGCCGCCTCCGGCGCGGTGTGGCCGCTGCATCGCGCGCTGCGCGAGGAAGCGGAGGTGGATCTCGCCGAGCTGCCCGCGGGCGTCGGCCCCCTCCCGGGAGGGCCGTGGCCGGACGCCGCGCGCCGGGCGGTGGTGCTGCCGCTCCCCCGCGCCGGCGCCGGCGGGCGGCCGGCCGGGTTCCTCGTCGCCGGCGTCAGCCCCCGGCTCGTGCTGGACGACGACTACCGCGCCTTCCTGCGGCTCGTGGCCGGCCACTGCGCGACGGCGATCCAGAGCGCCCGGGCCAGCGAGGAGGAGCAGCGCCGGCTGCAGGCGCTCGCCGAGCTCGACCGCGTGAAGACGGCCTTCTTCGGCAACGTCAGCCACGAGTTCCGGACGCCGCTGACGCTGATCCTCGGGCCGGTGGAGGACGGCCTCGCGGACGCCGAGCAGCCTTTGCCTCCCCGGCAGCGCGAGCGCCTCGCGATCGTGCACCGCAACAGCCTCCGGCTCCTCCGGCTCGTCAACACGCTGCTCGACTTCTCGCGCATCGAGGCGGGCCGCATCCAGGCGAGCTACCAGCCGACCGATCTCGGCTCCTTCACCGCGGACCTGGCGAGCTCGTTCCGCTCGCTCCTGGAGCGGGCCGGCCTCTCCCTCACGGTGGACTGCCCGCCGCTCTCCGAGCCGGCCTACGTCGACCGGGAGCTCTGGGAGAAGATCGTGCTCAACCTCGTCTCGAACGCCTTCAAGTTCACCTTCACGGGGGGCGTCCGGGTCTCGCTGGAGGCGGCCGGCGGGCGGGCCGTCCTGTCGGTCGCGGACACCGGCACCGGCATCCCGGAGGCCGAGCTGCCGCACGTGTTCGAGCGGTTCCACCGCGTCGAGGGGGCCAGGGGCCGCAGCTACGAGGGCAGCGGCATCGGCCTCGCCCTGGTGCAGGAGCTGGCGAAGCTCCACGGCGGCGCCGTGGCCGTGGAGAGCCGCCTGGGCGAGGGCAGCCGCTTCACGGTGTCCATCCCGCTCGGCAAGGCGCACCTGCCCGAGGACCGCGTCGCGCCGGCCTCGGCGCCGGTCGCGGGGGGGCGGGACGCCGCGCCCTTCCTCGACGAGGCCGCGCAGTGGCTCCGCGGCGAGCAGGCGCCGGCGTCCCGGCCGGCGGGCGAGGGGCCGGCCGGGAGGCTGCCGGGGCGCATCCTCGTCGCCGACGACAACGCGGACATGCGCGAGTACGCGCTGCGGCTGCTCGTGGCGGAGGGGTGGACGGTGGAGGCCGTGGCCGACGGTCGAGCCGCCCTGGAGCGCGCCCGCGCCCACCCGCCGGATCTCGTGCTCACCGACGTGATGATGCCGCGGCTCGACGGCTTCGGCCTGCTCAGGGCGCTGCGCGCCGACGATCGCACCCGCGGCGTCGCCGTGGTGATGCTCTCCGCGCGCGCGGGCGAGGAGGCGCGCGTCGACAGCCTCGAGGCCGGCGCCGACGACTTCCTCGTGAAGCCGTTCTCCGCGAAGGAGCTCCTCGCGCGGGTCCGCATCCACGTGGAGCTCGCGCGCCGCCGGCGCGAGGCCGAGGGGCAGCGCCAGTACCTGAACGACCTCTTCATGCAGGCCCCGGGGCCCATCGCCATCCTCCGCGGGCCGGAGCACGTCTTCGAGGTGGTCAACCCGCTCTACCAGCAGCTCGTCGGCGGTCGAGCGCTCGTGGGCGAGCCCATCCGGGCCGCCCTGCCCGAGCTCGAGGGACAGGGCATCTGGGAGCTCCTCGACGCGGTGGTCCGCACCGGCGAGCCCATCGTCGGCAAGGAGCTCCCGGTGCGGCTCGACCGCCGGGGCGACGGCACGACGGAGGAGGTGTTCTTCAACTTCGTCTACCAGCCGATGCGCGATCGCGACGGGGCGATCGAGGGCGTCTTCGTGTTCGCGTTCGACGTGACCGACCAGGTGCGCGCCCGGAGGCGCGTGGAGGCGCTCGTCGAGGCGCTGAAGCTCGCCGATCAGCGCAAGGACGAGTTCCTCGCGATGCTCGCGCACGAGCTCCGGAACCCGATGGCCTCGATCAGCCTGTCGCTGACGCTGCTCGACGACGCGGACGGCGACGGGCCCGCGTCGGCGCGCTACCGGGAGATCGCGCGGCGGCAGATGGGCCACCTCGTGCGGCTGGTGGACGATCTGCTCGACGTGTCGCGCATCACGCGGGGCACGGTGGAGCTGCGCCTCGAGGACGTCGATCTCGCGGCGGTGGTGCAGAGCGCCGCCGCCGCGGTGAGGCCGGCCGTCGAGGCCCGGCGCCATGACGTATCGCTGTCGGTGGGGCCCGGGGACTTCGGCATGCGGGCCGACGCGACGCGGCTGGAGCAGGTGGTGACGAACCTCCTGACCAACGCCGCGAAGTACACCCCGCCGGGGGGCTCGATCTCGGTGCGCCTCACGCGCGAGGCGGCGGTCGGCGCGCCCGAGGCCGTGCTGCGGGTGCGCGACACGGGCCGCGGCATCCCGGCGGCGATGCTCGAGAAGGTGTTCGATCTGTTCACGCAGGTCGACCAGACCATCGACCGGAGCACGGGCGGGCTGGGGCTCGGGCTCACGCTGGTGCGGCGGCTCTTGGAGCTGCACGGCGGCAGCGTGGCCGCGGCGAGCGCCGGGCCGGGCCAGGGCAGCGAGTTCACCGTGCGCCTGCCGCTCGGCCCGGGGGCGGCGCCGCCGCCTCCGGCGCAGCGCGCCGAGGCGCCCGAGGCGGCGGCCGGCCGGCGCCGGGTGCTCGTCGTGGAGGACGCGGAGGACGTGCGCCGGGTGATGCGGGCGTATATCGAGGCGCTGGGGCACGAGGTGACGGTGGCGGTGGACGGGCTGGAGGGCGTGACGAAGCTCCTGGACCTGCGCCCCGAGGTGGCCTTCGTGGACATCGGCTTGCCCGGCATCGACGGTTATGAGGTCGCGCGCCGGGCGCGGGCCGCGCCGGGCGGCGACGCGCTCTACCTGGTGGCGCTCTCGGGCTATGGCGGGCCCGACGATCAGGCCAGGTCCAGGAGGGCCGGCTTCGACCTGCACCTGACCAAGCCCGTGGTTGGCGTCACGCTGCAGGACGTGCTCACCGCGCTGCGCACGTAGCCGCGCGGCGCGCGTGATGCGAGCGGAGCCCCCGGGCCGAGCCGCCATCGCCTGGAGGCTTGACCGTCCGGGCCCCAGATTGTATAACTAATTGGTTTTTATACCAAGGAGTTATGCAATGACCCCGTCCGAGCGCCTCGACGCAACGTTCGCTGCGCTCGCCGATCCGACACGGCGAGCGATCCTCGCGCGCCTCGCGTCCGGCGAGGCGTCGGTGACCGAGCTGGCGAAGCCGTTCGCGATGAGCCAGCCCGCGATCTCCAAGCACCTCAAGGTGCTGGAGCGCGCGGGCCTGATCTCGCGCGGCCGCGACGCGCAGCGGAGGCCTTGTCGGATCGAGGCCAAGCCGCTCGAGGACGCCAGCGGCTGGCTCGACAACTACCGCCGCTTCTGGGAGGGCAGCTACGAGCGCCTCGACGACCTGCTGGAGGAGCTGAAGGAACGGGAGAGCAAGGGGGAGCGCCCGAAGCGCTAGGGCAGAGGGGGGACGACCCCGCGTCGTGCTCAGGCGCGCGCCGGGCTCTCCTGGCCGCGGCACCTCGCGCGCGCGCGCTCGAGCGCCGGCCGTGCGGCCATCCGCTCCTGGTAGGCGGCGAGCTCGTCGGGCAGCGCCTTGCCGAGCGCGCCGCGAACGATTCCGATCGCGGTGCTCACCGAGATGTCGGCGAGCGTGAGGCGCTCCCCGGCGAGGAACGGCCTGTCGCCGAGCAGGTCGGCCGCGAAGCGCAGGGCCCGCGCGACGTTCGCCTCGTGCGCGACGACCGACCAGTTGCGCTTGTCCGCCTCCGGCGCGCCGAAATGCGCCGTCAGCAGGGCGTTGACGCCCGCCCCGATCGCAGCCTCGCCGAACACGGTCATCTGCAGCACGCGCGCGAGCGCCGGATCGTCCTTGTCGGGCAAGAGGGGCGTGGGCCCGTATTTCTGCGCCAGGTAAAGCATCATCGCGACGGACTCGTGGATCGCCACGCCGCCCTCGTCCTCGAGGAACGGCACGTTGCCGAGCGGATGCAGCGCGCGATAGGCCTCGCTCGGCGGATACGACACCATCTCGACCTCGTAGGGCAAACCCATCTCCTCGCACTGCCACATCACCCGCAGGCCGCGGGCCCCGCGCGCGAAGTTGTAGACCTTGATCATCGGCGGCCTCCTGGATCGCGACTCAGGGATTCGAGGGGCGGGCTGGCCGTGGTTCGGCCCGGGGCATGGAGGCGGGGAGGCGGGGAGACCGGACGATGATCTCCCCACCTCCCCGCCCTCACGGGGCTCTTCCAGGCGGCGCGCCCGCGCCTTGCCGGCTACGGCTGGATCGCCTTGGGATCCATCCACATGACCTCCCAGTGGTGGCCATCCAGATCGTAGAAGCTCCACCCGTACATGAAGCCGTGATCCTGCGGATCCATCGCGTGCGACCCGCCCGCCGCGACCGCCTTCTTCACCAGGTCGTCGACCTCGGCCCGGCTGCTGCACGAGAGCGCGAAGAGCCCTTCCGTGTGCGTGCTCGTGCTGCAGATCTCCTTCTTCATGAACGTCTTGAAGAACGACTCCACGAGGAGCATGACATAGGCCTCCTCGCTGACGACCATGCAGGCGGCCTTCTCGTCCGTGAACTGCGGGTTGAACTCGAACCCGAGCTTGCTGAAGAACTCCATCGATCGCTTCAGGTCGCGGACGGACAGGTTGACGAAGAGCTTGCGGGGGTTCTTTGTGGTCATGGCTCGCTTCTCCTTTTACCGTGATGGACTCTCGTGAAACGTGAAGCTCATCGGCCCTGCGACGACGGGCTCGCGGTCAGCGCGCGCACGCGGCGGTCGCGCAGCCAGAGCCCCGCCCAGAGGAACGCGGCGACGTAGATGGGGAAGAGCGTGTGGCTGAAGAGCGGGTTCTCGACCCGCACGTGGATCGCGATCGCGCCGCCCAGGTAGCCGGTCCACAGGATCGCGCCGAGCACCGCGGTGCGCGGGATCAGGTAGGCCACGAGGCAAGCGATCTGGAGGTAGCCGAGGGTGGGGACGAGGTGCGCCGGGAACCCGAGCTCGGCGGTCGACGCCTCCGCGGGGAACAGCTTCAGCACCTTCACCGCGGCGTCGAACGTCAGGAACAGCGTGGCCAGCCCGCTCAGGACGCGGCCCGCCCACACGGCTCGCCTGGACGGCGCCGCGTCGGGCGCCGCCGCGCGGGCCGGCGCCTTGGCCTGGGGCCGGGTCACGAGATCCTGGTCACGATGATCGATGCTGGCGATGGTGACGGTCATGGGTGCCTCCGTGTTGGATTCACCCCCGTAGACCCCCGGCCCCGTCAGGACTCATCGGTCGCTCAGAAAAAAATCGTCGCCCCGTCGCTGGCCGGGCGCCCGTGGCCAGGCCGGGAGGGCGCCGCGGTTAGGCAGGCAGGGCGCCCGCGGCTACGCCGGTAGATCGAGCGGCAGGCCGAACCGCGGGAAGAGCGTCTCGGTGTCGAGGAAGGACGTCATGCTGACGATGCGGTCCCCCGCGACGTCGAGGACGATGAGCGCCCAGGCCCGGTGGCCGCCCTCCGGCGCCGGGCGATACTGCGCGAACGCGGGCGAGCCGCTCGCCGCCGTCGGTATCAGCCGCGACCCGCGGCAGCCCGCTCCCGGGCCGAGGAACCAGGCGCGGATCGGCTCGTGGCCGCGGAGCCAGAGGGTGTAGGGCGGCATCGACAGCGTCGCGTCCTGGTGCAGCAGCGCCGTGAGCGCGTCGACGTCGTACCGCTCGAAGGCGGTGACGTAGCGGTCGAGCAGGGCGGACTGTGGCTCCGGCAGCGAGGGGCGCGCGTCGCCGAGATCGCGGCTCGCGAGCGTCGCCCGCGCGCGCTGGAGCGCGCTGTTGATCGCGGCGACCGAGGTGTTGAGGCTGTCGGCGACCTCCGCGGCGGACCAGCCGAGCACCTCCGTGAGCAGCAGCGCGGCGCGCTGCTTCGGCGGCAGGTGCTGGAGCGCCGCGACGAACGCGAGGCGGATGCTCTGGCGGAGCATCGCCCGCTCCGCGGCGTCGATGTCCGCCGGCAGGGCGTGCGCATCGGGGACGGGCTCCAGCCAGTGGGTGCGCGGGCGCGTCTCGAGCGCGTCGTCCACCGTGCCGACCGGGCCTTCCTCGATGGGGCGCGCCCGGCGCGCGCGGTCGGCCCGCAGGTCGATGCAGACGTTCGTCGCGATGCGGTACAGCCAGGTGCGCAGCGACGAGCGCCCGTCGAACTTATCGAGGCTCCGCCAGGCGCGCACCATCGTCTCCTGGACGGCGTCGTCGGCGTCGACCACCGAACCCAGCATCCGGTAGCAGTGTCCGGTGAGCGCCGCGCGGTGTTCTTCGAGTTGAGCTACACTCTCCGACATCGGCCGGACCGTATCATCGGCTCTCCGGCGGGTCCACGGTCAACCGCGCTCGGCGCGGAGCATTCGTGTCTCGGGTGTGGGCCAAAGGACGCTCTCGAGCCAGCCCCGGAACACCCTCGCTGCGTGCAACCGCGCTGGATCGCCGGAGCCCGCAGGCGAACGCGACGACGGCGCTCCAAAAAGCGACGGAAGATGGCAATCGCTGCCTCGTCGAGGGAATGATGGTTCCGGCGTCTCGCGGTTTCGGCGATCCTGCGATCGATGAGCATCGACCGCGCCGTGCTGGAGCAGCTCGATCGGGTCGGCGGCCGCCTGGCGGAGGGCAAGGCCCTCAAGCTGCTCGAGGACATCGCCTGGCCGCGTGAGGTGGAGGAGCGCTTCTTCGCCGCCGGCGAGGACCGCCTCCCCGAGGTCGAGTACCGCGTCGATCGCGACGGGCTCGCGCGGCGCGTCGCCGAGCTGCGCGAGCTCCTCGCCTCCATCGACGGGGACGCGCCGGCGCTCGACTGGCTGCGGGACAACGTCCGCGCGCAGATCCAGGCCGCGGAGCTGCTCGAGGCCGCGGGCACCGCCGCGTTCTCCGCGCGGTCGCAGGAGCTCTACGGCGGCGCGCGCTCGCGGTTCTTCGGCGGCTCGCTCAGGAACATCGACCTCGCCGAGCACCTCACCGAGCGCCTGCGCGTCCACGGCTGGGACGAGGCCAGCGATCCCGAGGAGGAGCCGCTCGACGCCGGCGCGCTCCGGGACATGCTCGCCGCCCGCGTGGCCGGCCGGGCGCCGCGGCTCGACATCGAGATCACCGTCGACCCGCGCGTCACGGCCAAGGTGGTCGCCGGCATGAGCCGGGTCCGCATCCGGCCGGAGGCGACCTTCGCGGCCTGGGAGGCCGAGGGGCTGTGGCACCACGAGGTCGAGACGCACGCGCTCACCGCGCACAACGGCGCGGCGCAGCCGCGGTGCGCGTTCCTGCGCTCGGGCGGCCCCCGCACCACGCGCACGCAGGAGGGGCTCGCCATCTTCGCCGAGCTCTACAGCCGCTCGCTCTCCATCGGCCGCCTCACCCGGCTCGCCGAGCGGGTGCGGCTCGTGGACATGGCCGAGCAGGGCGCGAGCTTCCTCGACCTGTACCGGCACCTGCGCGAGCGCGGCGCCGAGCGCCGCGACGCCTACTTCGACGCCCAGCGCGTGTGCCGCGGCGGGCTCGTCGAGGGCGGCGCGCCGTTCACCAAGGACGCCTGCTACCTGGCCGGGCTGCTCGAGGTCTACGCCTTCCTGGCCGCGGTCCTTCGCGGCGGGCTGCGCGACGAGGTGGAGCTGCTCGTGTGCGGCCGGATCGCGCTCGACGACATCGCGGTGCTGGCGGAGCTGCGCGCCGCCGGCGTGCTGGAGCGGCCGCGCTACCTCCCGGGCTGGCTGCGCGCCTGGCAGACGCTGTTGCCGTACTTCGCGTTCACGTCGTTCATGGACGGCATCGACCTCGGCCCGGTGGAGCGGCACTTCCAGGAGCTGCTCCGCGTGGCCGCCGACGCGCGGCCGGCCGGGGAGGGGAAGCGGCGCCGCGGCCGGCCGCGCGAGGGGTGAGCGGCGAGCCGCCGCGCGGGCCGCCGGCGCGCCTGTTTCCTGCGGAGCGGAGGTCTCGTGCTCTCGGACTCCCGCGCCTTGACCCGGCCCTGTCGAGGGGCGACGCTGCGCGCATGGAGCAGGTCCACCTCCGCTTCGCGCGCCCGCGCGCGGCCGCGGCGCGCCGTCGTGTCGTCGCGTGGGCGCTGGGCCTGGCTGCCGCGGCGCCCGCGCTCTCCGTGGCCGCGGAGCCGCCCGCGCCTCCCGCGGCGTCCGCGCCCTCCGTGGCCGCGGAGCCGCCCGCGCCTCCCGCGGCGTCCGCGCCCTCCGTGGCCGCTGAGCCGCCCGCGCCGCCCGCGGCGTCCGCGCCTTCCGTGGCCGCGGAGCCGCCCGCGCCTCCCGCCTCGACCCCGGCGCCCCCTGCCGCGCCGGCCGTGGCGGGGGTCCCGCCCGGGGCCACGTGGGAAGCGACCGCCGCCGCGCACGAGGCGCGCATCGCGGCGCTGGAGGGCCAGGCCCGCCGCGTCCACGAGATCGGCTCCGCGGACGAGCGGCGCGCCGAGCAGCGCCGGATCGAGCTGGAGCTCGCTGCGGCGAGGGCGGCGTTCCGCGACTTCGAGGAGCGGACGACGGAGTGGAACAGCCCGGTCATGGTGGTCTCGGGGCTCGTCCTCACGACCCTGGGCGGCGCCGCCATCCTCAGCGGCGCCGTGCTGGTCTTCGCGAGCCACGACGACAGCAGCGCCGCGCGCACCGAGGCGTCCAACGTGGCGATCGCCACCGCGCTCGGCGGCGTGGCCGGGGTCGCCGTCGGCTTGCCGCTCTACGTGTTCGGCAAGCGGCGGGTGCGGCGAGACGACGCGCCGAGCGCGCCCGCCGTCGCGCGGCTCCTCGTGGGTCCGGGCGCCGTGGCCGCGTCGCCCGGCGCAGGCCCCCTGAGCGCGGGGCTGCGCGTCGCGTTCTGAGCGCCGGGCGCGCTCACCACCCGCCGAGGCGCTCCCACACCGCCTCGATCGCCGTCCCACCGGCCACGACATGGTACCGCGCGTGCTGCGCGGCGGTCGCGCAGGCGTGGTTGGGCAGAATCCGCAGCGGCGTGCCATGCCGTCGAGGTTGCGGTCGAGGCGCGCGCGACGGAGCACGAGCGCCGGTATCTCCAGCTCAGCGATATCCATCGTCGATGTCCGCGGCGCGGGGCCGCGAGCCTCGCAGCAGGACAGCCCTCCTCCACAAAAAGTGCTGGGCAAGATCGAGGTCGAGTGCTAGTGTCCCTCTCGACGCGTAGCCCGCGTCCACCATGCGCATCTCTCGCTGAAACCACCGCTCCGTTGCGCGGACCCTCAGGGGCCTACTCAGGGTAGTAGCTACTCGGCGTAGGAAGAGATGAACGCCTGTTGCCCAGGTAGGCACGGCGTCCCACCCTGTGTTGTCGCGCATGAGCAGCCACGACAGCGGCCCGCGGTTCCCCGCGCGAGCTCGTGTCGTGTGCGCGCTGGGACGGAGCGGGGGCGACGAGCGGACGAGCCCGAGGCGCTGGAGGTCGATGGCCGGGAGATTCGTGATCTCCTGGCGATCGTCCCGCGCTCGCTGGCCGCGCGCTCGAAGCACCGAGCCGTCGTGGCGCGACGGGCCGAATCGTCATCTCTCCTGACGTCGAGACGCTGAGTCGTCTCGACGGGGAGCGTGCGGCGAGGCGGACCGTCCCGTCCCGACGAACGGCGGAGTTGCGTCGAGAGAGCGCCGGTCGAGCGAGCAGGGAGAGGCCCAGAGAGCCAGCGTCCCTCGCGGGTTCGATCCGTCCTGAGTCCGGGGTCGCACGATGAATGGAGGGTGTATGAGAGCCGGTTCTTCGAAGGTTTCTTTCGGCCTGGGTGCTCTTCCCGATGTGTTGATGACCGATTCCATGGAGGATTCTATGCAGCGACGCGCGCATCTCCCCGTCTCCGATCTCGCGCTGGGCTCGGCCAAGTCGCCCGACCAGCGCCCGGCTCAGCGAGGGCAGCTCCCCGCGCAGAAGCCCGCGCACCGGGATCCCCGCCCGCCGCGCGCGCTCCCCAACCTGGATCGCTCCCGGCCGGCGGTGAACATCCCGCAGCGCCGCCGCATGGGCGTGCGGTAGAGCCCGCGACGGCTCCCCGCCGGAGCGCGGGCCCGGGCGGCGGCCCGGCCCCGCGCTCCGGCGGCGCGGGGGGCGGAAGCCCGTGATTCCCGCGATTGCGCGCCCTCCGGCGGCGCCATCCCCGCTGCGATCGCGATTGGGCCGGGGCGCAGGCTGCGGTAAGACCTCGCCACCCGCGCGGCCTCGCAGCCGAGCCCCGCCGGGGCCCGACCATGATCCACGCCGAACCGTTCGAAGCCCGCCTCGTCGCCGCCCGGCCCCTCAGCCCTTTCGTGCGCGAGCTCTCGTTCGAGCGCGCCGACGGGAGGTCGTTTCTGTTCGAGGCGGGCCAGTGGGTCAACCTCGTCCTCCCGCTCCCGGGCGGCGAGGTGAAGCGCGCCTACTCCATCGCATCCGCGCCCGACGGCTCGCCCCGCTTCGATCTCGCGGTCACGCTCGTGCAGGGCGGGGCGGGCTCGGAGCACCTGCACCGGCTCGAGCCCGGCGCCACGCTCCGCGCCATCGGCCCGCACGGGCTCTTCACCCGCGATCCCGGGGATTCCGCGCCCTCCTTGTTCGTCGCGACCGGCACCGGCATCACGCCGCTCCGGAGCATGCTGCGCGCCTCCCTGCGCGCGGGGCTTGCCGCGCCCCACCTGTGGATCCTGTTCGGCGCGCGCTTCGAGGAGGACGTCATCTACCGCGACGAGCTCGAGGCGCTCGCGCGCGGATCCGACCGGATCCACTACGAGATCACGCTCTCGCGCGGCGGCCCGTCGTGGGCCGGCCGCCGCGGCTACGTGCAGGCGCACGTGCCCGAGCTCTACCGGGAGCTCGCGGAGAAGAGCGGCGATCCGGCGCCGCACGTCTTCATCTGCGGCCTCGATCGGATGGTCTCGTCCGTCCGCGAGCTCGCCCGCGGCGAGCTCGCCGTCCCCCGCAAGCACGTCCACGTCGAGCGCTACGACTGAGCCCCCGGCCTCGCCGCGATCGAGGCGCCCGCCTCTCCGCGATCTCCGCGGCGGCGCCGCCGGCGTCCTCCACGACCCGGGCGCCGGCCTCTCCTCGCAACGGCGCGCGCGCGCCGGCGGAGCCGCCGGGCTCTGGCGGATGCGCGGATGCGATCGCGGATCGCCGCCGCGCGGGCGCGGCGCGCCTTGAGCGGCACCCGGGGGACGACGTAGGATGCCGGCCCCGCGGGAGGTTCCTGCGGGGTCTGTTCTGCAGGTGACCACGTGACGATCAAGAAGACGTTCCGCTCCATCGATCCCGCGACGCTCCCGAAGCACTTCGACTCGCCCGTCGCCGAGCTGCGCCTGGCCGACGTGTGGGAGGCCGACGGGACGTACCGATACGACCCGTCGCGCCCCCGCGAGGAGACCTTCGTCGTCGACACCCCGCCGCCGACCGCCTCGGGCTCGCTGCACATCGGCCACGTCTTCAGCTACACGCACACGGACGTCGTCGTCCGCCAGCGCCGGATGCGCGGCTTCAACATCTTCTACCCGATGGGCTGGGACGACAACGGCCTGCCCACCGAGCGGCGCGTGCAGAACTACTTCCACGTCCGCACGGACGTGCGCACGCCGTACGAGCGCGGCCTGACCTTGCCGCAGGCCTCGCCGGAGACGATCAAGAAGGAGCCGCCGCGCATCGTGTCGCGGCCCAACTTCATCGAGCTCTGCCACAAGGTCACGCGCGAGGACGAGCAGGTCTTCAAGGCGCTCTTCCGCCGGGTGGGCCTCTCGGTGGACTGGCGGAACGAGTACACCACCATCGATGATCACTGCCGCAGGACGGCGCAGCTGTCGTTCCTGGATCTCCACGAGAAGGGCCACCTCTACTCGGTCTTCGCGCCGACGATGTGGGACGTCGATTTCCAGACCGCGGTCGCCCAGGCGGAGGTCGAGGATCGCCCGCAATCGGGCGCGTTCCACGACATCGCGTTCGCGGTGGAGGGGACGGCCGAGGAGCTCGTCATCGCCACGACGCGCCCGGAGCTGCTCGCGGCCTGCGTCGGCGTCACGGCGCACCCGGAGGACCCGCGGTATCAGCACCTCTTCGGCAAGACGGCGCTCACCCCGATCTTCCGCGCGCCGGTGCCGATCTTCCCGAGCCCGCTCGTGGATCGCGAGAAGGGCACGGGCATCCTGATGGTCTGTACCTTCGGCGACGCGACCGACGTGATCTGGTGGCGGGAGCAGAAGCTCCCGCTCCGGCAGATGCTCGGCAAGAACGGCCGTGTCCTGCCGGTGACGTTCGGCGAGGGCGCGTGGGAGAGCCGCGACCCGGCCGCGGCCAACGCCGCGTATGCGCCGCTCCAGGGCAGGGGGGTGAAGCAGGCGCGCGCGGCGGTGGTCGAGCTGCTCCGCCGCGAGGAGCACGCGGCGGCGCCCGGCCGGGGGCCGGCGCTGCGGGGCGAGCCGAGGCCGATCGAGCGCGCGGTGAAGTTCTACGAGCGGGGCGACCAGCCGCTCGAGTTCGTGCCCACGCGGCAGTGGTTCGTCCGGCTCGCCGACAAGAAGGCCGAGCTCCTCGAATACGGCGACAAGATCAAGTGGCACCCGGATTTCATGCGCCTCCGGTACCGCAACTGGACCGAGGGGCTCCAGGGCGACTGGTGCATCAGCCGCCAGCGGTATTTCGGCGTGCAGTTCCCGGTCTGGTATCCGCTCGACGCCGAGGGCAACCCGGATCACGGCCGGCCGCTGCTCGCGACGCGCGAGATGCTCCCGGTCGACCCGACGGTCGACGTGCCGCCCGGGTACGAGGCGTCGCAGCGGGACCAGCCCGGCGGCTTCACCGCCGAGTCCGACGTCTTCGACACGTGGTTCACGAGCTCGCTCACGCCGCAGATCAGCTCTCACTGGGGGGACGACCCGGCGCGCCACGCGCGGCTCTTCCCGGCCGATCTGCGGCCGCAGGCCCACGACATCATCAGGACGTGGGCGTTCTACACGATCGCGAAGGCGATGCTGCACGAGTCGTCGGTCCCGTGGCACCACGTCGCGATCTCCGGGTGGATCCTCGATCCGGATCGCAAGAAGATGTCGAAGAGCAAGGGCAACGTCGTCACGCCGATGCACCTGCTCGACACGTATTCTTCGGACGCCGTCCGCTACTGGTCGGCGAGCGCGCGGCTCGGCACGGACACGGCGTTCGACGAGAAGGTGCTGAAGATCGGCAAGCGGCTCGTCACGAAGATCTGGAATGCGAGCAAGTACGTGCTCAGCCAGTCGGCGGAGGTCCACCCGATCTCCGAGGAGCTCGACCGGGCGCTCTTGCACAAGCTGTCGGCGGTGGTGGAGGACGCGACGCGCTCGTTCGACGAGCACGAGTTCGCGGCGGCGCTCGAGCGGACCGAGGATTTCTTCTGGCGCTGGTTCACCGACGCCTACCTGGAGCTCGCGAAGGCGCGGGCGCGCGGCGAGGGCGGCGCCGGTGAGGCGGCGCGCGGCTCGGCGGTGGCGGCGCTGCGGCTCGGGCTGTCGGTGCTGCTGCGGCTGTTCGCGCCGGTCCTGCCGTACATCACCGACGAGGTCTGGCGCTGGGTGTACGCGGAGGAGACGGGCGAGGCCTCGATCCACCGGGCGAAGTGGCCTTCGGCGGCGGATTTCGCGGAGGTCGCGGCGCCTTCGGACCCGGGGCTCCTGGATCTGGCGGCGGCGGCGATGGCGGCGGTCAACAAGCGCAAGAGCGAGCTCGGCGCGAGCGTGGGGCGCGTCGTGACCGACCTCGCGCTCGGGGCGAACGCCGCGACGCTGGCGCGGCTGAAGCCGGCGCTGGGGGACGTGCTCGCGGCGGTGCGCGCGGGCGCGCACGAGCTCGTGGAGCGGCCGGAGCTCGCGGATGGCGAGGTCGAGGTCGTGCGCTGCGAGCTGGAGCCGGCGGGGGCGGCGGCCGGGGCGGGGGCGGCGGCCTCGGAGGAGTAGAGAGCCTGTCCGAGGTGGCCCGGCCCTCGTGGAGGGAGCTCGCCGCGCGGGGCGGGCACGGGCTGAACTCGCCTGAGACGTCCTGTGCCCGTCGCGCTGCGCGCGCCGGACACAGGACGTAAAATGGGCTCAGACACCAGCCCATGCCCGCACCGCGCGGCGAGCTCCCTCCACGAGGGCCTACGGGTCGGATCGCGGGGGAGGAGCTTCCGCGAGCCGAGCGCGGGACGGTCAGCGCGCTCTGGCGGCGGCGTCCGCTCACCGCCCGCGTCAGGGCACAGCTGTCGGCCATCCGGACATGGGGGCGGCCATCCGGACATGGGGGGCGGTCATCTGGACATCCCCGGCGGCCATCTGGACATCCCCGGCGGCCATCTGGACATCCCCGGCGGCCATCTGGACATGCCAGGCGCCCATCAGGACACCTCGCGCGCTCCTCTGCGCGTAATTCAATGCAACTCAGCTCGTGCCGCGCGCGTCCTCTGAACCAGCGGGGCATCGCGGAGGTGAGCCTAAGGGCGGCAGCGCCGGGTGGCCAGCGCGGCGATGTCGGCTGCGTGCGCCCGGTGGCGGCATACCGAGGCGTGGACCGATCCGGCGGCCGTGGATCCCGAGCGCGAGGCGGTCACGCTCGGGCTCGCGTTCAACCGGGCGCAGGGCCGCACCTACGCGCAGCGGCCCGAGGCTCGCGCGGAGTACATTGGAACCGTCATGCGCGCAGCGGATGTGATCGAGGATCGTTTCGAGATCGAGCGGCTCGCCGGCTCCGGCGGGATGGGGGACGTGTACCGGGCGCGCGACCGGGTGTCCGGGCAGGCGGTCGCGCTCAAGGTCTTGCAGGGCGCGAGCGCCAACGACCTGCGCCGGTTCGCGCGGGAGGCGGAGGCGCTCGTGACGCTCCGGCTGCCGGGCGTGGTGCAGTACGTCGCGCACGGGGTGACCGGCGCAGGGCAGCCGTACCTGGCCATGGAGTGGCTCGACGGCGTGACCCTGGAGGAGCGGCTCGCCGGAATGCCGCTCACGCTCGCCGAGAGCGTGGCGCTGGCCGCGCGCGTGGCCACGACGCTCGGCGCGATCCACCGGCTCGGCGTCGTCCACCGCGACCTGAAGCCGAGCAACCTGATGCTCGTGGGCGGCGCGGTCGAGCGCGTCACGCTGCTCGACTTCGGCATCGCGCGCCACCTCCGGCTCGCGCCGACCCTCACGTCGCCCGGGGCCGTGCTCGGCACGCCCGGGTACATGGCGCCCGAGCAGGTGCGCGGCGACGCGCCGGTCGACGCCCGGACCGACGTGTTCGCGCTCGGGTGCGTGCTGTTCCAGTGCCTCGCGGGGCGCCCGCCGTTCCTCGGCAACAGCGCGCTCGCGCTCCTGATGCGGGTCGTCCTGGAAGAGCCGCCGCGGCTCGGGGAGCTGTGCGGCGACATCCCGGAGCCGCTCGAGCGCCTGGTAGCGCGGCTGCTGGCGAAGAACGCGGGGGAGCGACCGCGCGACGGCGCCGCCGCCGCCGCGGAGCTCGCGGCGGTGGCCGGCGAGGGGCTCTCGATCGGAGCGAGCGCGGTCGCGGCGCCGGCCGCGCCGGGCGAGGCGATCACGACGGCCGAGCGCAAGGTCATGTGCGTCATCCTGGCCGAAGACGGCAGCGCCGAGACCGACGCCGCGCTCTCGGAGGACGACGGCGCCGCGCGGGCCGAGGCGCTGCGGGACATCGCGGCGCGCCACGGCGGGCGCCTCGATTGGCTGCAAGCGCGCTGGTGGCTCGTCGCGCTGTCCGGCACCGAGTCGCCCACGGATCTCGCCACACGGGCGGCCCACTGCGCGCTTGCGCTGCGGGCGGCGCTCGGAGGCGTGCCCGTGTCCGTCGCGACAGGGCTGGCCGAGGTCGAGGGGAGGCTGCCGGTCGGCGAGCTGATCGATCGGGTCGCGCAGCTCATCGCCGGGCGCGATGGCCGGTCGCCGCCGGAGATCCGGCTCGACGACGCGACGGCCAGCCTGCTCGCGAGCCGCTTCGAGACGGTGCAGGGGCCCGGAGGGTGCTTGCTTCGCGGCCCGAAGGAGGAACCGGATGCCGTGCCCCGGCTCCTCGGCAAGCCGACGCCCTGCGTGGGGCGGGAGCGCGAGCTCTCGCAGCTCGCGACCGAGTGGCGCCATTGCGTCGACGAGCCCTCCGCGAACGCGGTGGTCGTCGTGGGCGCTCCTGGCCTCGGCAAGTCGCGCCTGGCCTGGGAGTTTCTCCGCGCCGTCGAGGAGCGGGGCGAGGCCGCCGAGGTCTGGATCGGCCGGGCCGATCCCATGGCGGCCGGGTCGGCGTTCGGCCTGCTCGCCCGTGCGCTGCGCCGCGCCATGGGCATCCTCGACGGCGCGCCGCTGGAGGAGCGGCGGCGCAAGGTGCTCGCCCGGGTCGAGCGGCTCAGCAGCCTCGGAGGCAAGCGCGGGCACGTCGCGGCGTTCCTCGGCGAGCTCGTGGGGGCGACGTTCCCCGACGAGGGGGACGTGCAGCTCCGCGCCGCGCGGCAGAACCCGATGCTGATGGGCGACCGCCTCCGCGAGGCGTTCGAGGACTTCATGCGGGCCGAGTGCCAGCGGAAGCCGGTGCTGCTGGTGCTGGAGGATCTGCACTGGGGCGACCTGCCCACGGTGACCCTGGTCGACGCCGCGCTCCGGCACGCGAGGGATCTGCCCTTCTTCGTGCTGGCGCTCGCCCGTCCGGAGGTCGACGGGCTCTTCCCGTCGCTGTGGAGCGAGCGCAACGGGCTGCGGGTGCGGCTCGCGCCGCTGCCGCGGCGCGCCAGCGAGCGGCTCGTCCGGGAGGTGCTCGGCGAGGCCATCGACGCCGAGCAGGTGGAGGAGCTGCTCGCGCGCGCCGAGGGCAACGCCTTCGTGCTGGAGGAGCAGATCCGGGCGGTCGCCGAGGGCCGGAGCGCGGGCCTGCCCGAGACGGCGCTGGCGATGGTGCAGGCGCGGCTGGAGGCGCTGGACGTCGAGGAGCGGCGGGTGCTGCGCGCGGCGAGCGTGTTCGGCGAGACGTTCTGCAAAGGGGAAACTATTTGTAGACGCACAAATAATTACGAATGGTTCCGGCATGTTGGCCGCCGTGCCCGGCCGCTGCGCGGCAAGCGCGGGGAGGCCGGGGGAAGCTGTACGGGGCCATGCCTGGGGCACGCGCTCGGGGCTGTGGTCGTTCACCATCCGGCAGCTCGACAAGGAGGACGTCGGCGAGGCCGCCGTCGAGCACAGGGCGCCGGAGCCGATCGGCGCGGCTCCGCGGCGCGGGCGTCGGGCCGGGGGCCGCTCCACGCCTAAGTAGATTTGCAGAAAAAAATTGACAGTGCCCCGCGTAGCCAGAAGCGCCGTGAGAGTACGCCGGCCTTGCGCAAGACGGCGCGCCGAGGCAGGCGGCGCAGGTCGCAGGTAACGAAGGACGCGCGCGACCTGCACGTCGATGGTCACGTCCTGATGGTTCGCGCAGACCTTCTCCTTCACGGAACGCCACAGCTGATCCATGGGGCTCAGCTCTGGGCAGCGCTTCGGAAGCCAGAGCAGCGTGATGTCCAGCGTCGCGGCCAGGCGTTGCGAGGAATGTGCGGTGTGGCTCGGGTTCTCGTCGAGCAGCAAGGCGATGGGACGTCCGCGGTACCTGCGGTACACCTCGCGGAGGAAGGCGCCGAAGTCCGGCGCCCTCTGCTGCGCTCGAGCCAGCAGCACGAGGCGGCCGGTGCGGAGATTGAGCGCGCCGAAGAGGACCCGGCGGGCGTTGCGGCCGGTAAGCCAGACCTTGGCCTGCGAGCCACGCTTGGCCCAGACGAAGCGCAGGGGTGGAAAGAGCAGCAGGTCCGTTTCGTCTTCAGCAAGCACGACGCTGTGTTCTGGAAGATGCTGGATTTGTCGGCGGATTTGGCGTTTTTTTCTCTCGGTCGGGGTCGGGCTGCAGCACGTAGCGAGGGCGCTTCCACACGTAGTCCAGCCGGCGCAGCTCGCGTCGAACCGTCGCGCCCGATATGTGGACCCGCATCCACTTCGCCAGGTGCTCGCTCAACAGCGCCGTCGTCCAGCCGACCGCGGCGTAACCCAGCGCGCTCGGCGGCTGGTCCAGGCTCCACGCCAGGAACCGCCGCTCGGCGTCGGACATCTTCGGCGATCGCCCTCGGCCCGCTCGATCGCGAAGCGCATCGGAACCACCGTGCGCCTCGAACCGCGCGATCCAGTTGTACACGGTCTGCCGCGTGACCCCGAGGCCCGCGGCGACCTGGGCGAGCGGCGCACCGCGATCCAGCTCCAGGAGCGCCAGGATGCGCTTCACGACGCGGACGTTCTTGCTGGTCCTGAGCTCGGTCCGAAGGTGCCGTCGCTGTCGCGCGGTCAGACGAACGTCCTGCATGCAGCCCCCCAGCCGGAGCAACGAGCCCCCGGCACCAGGGGCATCCCTCAGTGGCCGCGAGTGTCAAATTTTTTCTGATAACCTACTTAGGCTTCGGCACGAAGTAGTGCGGCCCGCGGTGTCAGCGCGGCGTGTCCCTCGGCAACGCGCAGGATGTCGCCCTGGAGAGGGCGTACAGCGCGTACCGCAGCATCGCGAAGGGGACGCTCGCGCTGCCCACCGATCCCAGCGCGTACGACCAGAAGCTCACCGCCTACATGCGCGCGGTGGCGTGGCGCCTGCTCCGCAACCACAAGCGAGCCGGCGACATGTTCATGCCGCACGACCGCGAGCCCGGCACGGAGCTGCTCGTGTCGCGCACGTACCACGTAGAGCCCGCGCTGGTGAATCGCGCGACGCCATAGTCGGGTCTGGCCGGTCTGACGTGAAGGCCGCCGCTGTCGCTCGGCCCCGCACCCATGGCGGGCGTGGGCAGCATGGCATGCGCAGGTGACCGCGAGGCAGCACCTAACCCGTCACGACCTCGCGGCAGGACGAGCCACGGGCCGGCCGCAGTACAGCCGCCGGCGCAGAATTACCAAATTGGGGGGGCCAAAATTGGGCCTCGCCGGCGCTTCTGAACGCGCGCAACTGCACGTCCTGATTGGGTTTACCTCGTTTCCTGGGAAAGGTAACTCGGCACGAGATAGTTTTCCCCAGAGTTGCCTTTACGTGCATTTCGGCGCGGTCGCGTCAGGCTCGCCGTGGACCGACACACACGTATCCGGGAACGCTGGCGCACGGCACGCAGTTGTGCGTCTCCTGACTCGCGACCGTCAGCGCGCGGTCATCGGCTGCGACCTGCCCCACGGAGGCGCGACCGGCCGCCCCTCGGCCGGTACGGTGGCGAACGGCACGCCCGCGCCACGACGGCAGGCGGATCGTGTTCGAAGGCACCCCGGCCGACCTGGTGGCGGCGAAGTCGACGCTGACCGGCGAGCACCTGGCGGCGTTCGTGGGCGGCCGTCCGAAGGCTGTCTCAGGAGGTGCGCGCGAGCCGCATCGGGCTCCTCTTCAGAGGAAGTCCCATTGAGCTGGAACAAACCGATTCGGCAGATCCACCGCTGGCTGTCCATTGCCTTCACGATGGCCGTCATCGTCAACATCGTCGCCATGGGGATGGAGGAGCCTGCCGTCTGGGTGGGCGCCCTGGCGCTGATCCCGCTCGCCGTGCTCCTGCTCACCGGTCTGTACCTGTTCGTGCTGCCGTATGCCAACAAGCGACGCACCGACTGAACGAGCGACCGGCCGCACGACAAGACCGCGTCGCTACAAGGCTCCTCCCAGCGCACGCCTTCGCGCGCTCGTCAGGCCGCGGCGACGAGCCGTTCGGCCGCCGCTCGCGCGCCGGCGATGTTTCGCGCCGTGGGGCCCAGCTCCAGCTCGGCCAGAGGACCGCTGACGAACAGGCCTGGCCCCCACTCGAGGCGCGCAGAGACCACCGGGTACCCACAAGCAGCGCAGCGAAGCCCCAGGCGGTCGAGCGCCGCGTCGTCGACGAGGGACCCGCCGGGGCGGTGGCTGTCGAACCCCGTGGCGAGCACGACGCGCTCGGCCTGCACGGCATGAGGGGGACGGTCGAGCTGCAGGATCACCCGATCGCCTTTGGCATCGAGGGCGAGAGGTTCCGCCTCCACCCAGCGAACGCGGCCCGTCCGTGCCTCGCGCCGCAGCGCGCTCGCGATCTCGGGAGGCATCGACCCCCGGTGCCGAGCGGCGGCGATCTGCCGGCGCCGCTCGGCCAGGTCACGGGTCCGCGTGAACCCTGCCATGGCCCTGGGCCCGAGCCACTCCGGATCGCTGTCGAAGCGGTGCACCCGGGCCTCGTGCCTTGCCACGACGGTGACCTCGGCGCCCGCCGCGGCGAGCGCGCAGGCGAGCTGCGCGGCAGAGATCCCACCTCCCACGATGGCGACAGACGATGCGCCCGCGAGGTCTTCTCGCCGGAACGAGGGCGCGAAGATGTGGTGCACACGCGGCTCCGCGTGCGCCGCGAGCGCTTGCGCCCAGCGCGGTATGCACAGCTGCTCGGCCAGCCCGACGGCCAGCACGAGCCGCCGAGTCAGGAGCGAGCCCAGATCGGTCTCGACGCGGTAGCCCGTCTCGGTCCGCTCGATGCGGTGCGCTCGGCATCGCTCGCGCCGCGCGTCGAGGCGGTGCTCGCGGACGACATGCTCCGTGTGCAGGCGAAAGAACTCGAGTCCGGGCCGATCGTAGGGATAGACGAACCGGGCGTGCCGACGCCCAGCGCCCCGCTTTGCGAACCGACGGAGCGCGTACGGGTCGAGGTCGAGGTGGTGAACGCCGGGCGAGCGCAGATACGTCATCCCCGTGGCGCCGGTCACCCGCCAGAACGTATCGAGAGGCTGCGGGTGGGGGTCAAGGACACGCACGCGATCGGGAGAGGCGCCGCCTCGCTGCACCAGGGCGTGCGAGAGGTATGTGCCATGGACGCCGCCTCCGATGATCAACCAGTCGAGCGGGAGGCTCATGACACGCTCGCTCCGTCGCTCGCGTCGGCGCCGCAGCCTCGCCACCCATCCACGGCGGGACAGGGATCGTCAGGTCCTGCCCAGCGCCTCGGGCCGGTCGCGAGCTCCGCCGGCGCCTCGCCGGCGCCGAGGAGATCGAAGAGGGCTGTCACGGGTCGCTTCAGAGGCTGCATGCGCACTGTCCAGCGTAGCTCACGGCGCCGTGAGGGCGGTGATCGAGCGTCGTCATCGATGGGATCCCGTAATCTATATGCAACATAATTGCAACAGCATTCGGGGTGTGTTAGCTCCGCGGCATGTTCCTGCTTCCCGCCGCGCCTCTTCATCGCGTCGCGCGACGCGCGCGTGCTCGCCTGAGCGTCGGCCCCGCCTTCGAGCGCAGCAGCGAGGGCGAGGTCGCATGGTGAGCCAGGCTCTGTCGACGGTCGCCGCGACCACGTGGCGAACGAGCCCGGACCCCGAAGTGCTGGATCAGATCCATCGGCCCGAGGTCAACCTCGTCTGCTGGAACAGGCGGCTCCCTTCGGGGGTCGACGAGCGGCTCGCCGCGTGGGCGCGCCGCCTTCCGGCGGATTTGGACGAGGTCGTGCCGGCGGCCAGCGTCGACCTCGCCGCCGCGACCGGCGGCCTCGACGAGCCCCTTCGCGGCTGGCTGACCACGGATCTCGCGGCGCTCCTCGCCCGCTTCGCCAGCCTGGCGCAGGCGTCACGCCTCCGCGTCTCGTTCGGGGCCGTTCGAAGCGACCAGTGCCGGAAGTTCCACGTGGACTACGTCCGCTACCGTCTGATCAGCACGTATGCAGGCCCCGGGACGGAGTGGGTTCCCGACGACGCGGTCTCCAGGGAGGCTCTGAGTCGTAAGGGCAGCTCTCCCCGTGACGCAAACCGGGAGATCGTCCCGAGCGCCTCCGCGGTGCAGCACGCGGCGGCCGGCGACGTGATCGTCATGAAGGGCGCGCGCCACGAGTGCCGTCGCGGCGCTGTACACCGATCGCCGCCGATCGAGGCCTCCGGCAAGGTTCGCGTGGTGCTCGTCGCGAGCACGGTGGACGCGTCGTGACCGTCCTCTTCCTCTCCGCGCCTGTGACCTCCGGCCGCTGAGCGCGCCAGGCCCCACGACGGGTCGCCGCCCGGCGAGCGCCGCGCCGCGGACGGCGTCGAGCAGCGCGACGCGCTCCTCGGGCGCGACGGGCGCGAGCGGCGCCTCTGCGGCCACCTTGCCCATCCGCCCGCCCTCAGCAGCACCCGGCGTGCGCCCGCAGCGCGCGCCGGTTCGCGAGGTGAGCCGCGACGAGGAGGGCGCTCCCGAGCACCACCAGCGCCGGCCCGAGCGGCCCATCCTCGGCGCCCTCGAGCTCGGCGCCCTCGAGCGCGCGCAGGGCGGTGAGCGCGGCGAGCCCCAGGGCGAGCAGCACGAGCGACCCGGGCCGGCGGTGCCGCCGCACGCCGCTCCCGATCACGAGCGCCGTGAACCCCGCGAGCACCAGGAAGGCCCCGAGCTCCACGCCCTCGCCGGCGAGGAGCGGCAGCGCCGCGGAGAGCAGCGGCGCTGCCAGGCAGTGCACCGCGCAGAGCATGGAGAGCCCCGAGCCCACCACATCGAGCCGCCCAGGACCGCTCATTGCCAGAAGATCCGTCCTTTTCACGTGGAAACCGATGCTCCTTTGCATTTCGTGACGAAGCTGCGCTCCGAGCGACGCTCTGCCGCTCCACCCCGGGCCGGCTCACGGCTCGGCCGCGCCGTCGTGCAGGGGCCTCACCGAGCTCGCGCGGAGCCTGTAGACGCTGGTGACCCCGCCGGCCTCGCGCTGCTCACCCACCTCCAGCGTGCCCAGGACGAGCACGGGACCGTCGACGTAGGACGCGCCGGCCGGCGCCTCCACGCGCACGAGGACGAGCTGGTTGAGCTCCGGCGGACTCGTGAAGCAGCAGGTGATCTGGGACTCGACCAGCACGAACTCCCGGATGCCGCGCACCTCGCCGAGCGTGTCCATGTACCCGCTCACCCCGACGCGCTGGCCGTCCAGCCGCCGCGCCGACGCGGGCAGCGGCGCACCCTCGACGTAGGGGAAGCCGCCCAGCGCCTCCCAGCGCACCGCGGCGTACCCCGGCGGCAGCCGCTCCGGGGGCGGGGCCCGCAGCGCGGGCGTGTGCGCGCCGCCCGGCGGCATGAGCATCCGGACGTAGGTCGCGAAGCCCTCCGCGCGAGCGCGGAGCCGCGCCGCCTCCTCCGGCGTCACGGGCGAGCCCGCGCCGCGCGGAGGCCGCTCCTCGAGCGCCTCGATCATTCGTTGCACGAGCCGCACTGCGGCTTGCTCCCGCGCGCGCTCGTCGCCCAGGCCCTCCTGCGCGATCGCCTCGGCCAGCCGGCTGACCATCCGCCGGAAGCGTCGCTCCTCGAGCCCCTCCGCCGCCGCGTCCCGCAGCGCCGCCTCGAACTGGTGGGCGAGGGGGTCCTCGGACGTCGCTGCCGCGCGCGCGCTCGGCGTGACGGTGGCGCGCGGCGACGGCGCCGCCGCTTCGGCGCGCGGAGCCCCCGCGACGGTGGTGGCGCGCGGCGTCAGCAGCCGGCGAAGGCCGAACAGCGCCCCCAGCGTGATGCCCGCCACGACGAGCGCCACGAGCCATGGAGACGAGGTCCGCGCCTTCATCCTGTGTCCTCCAGGCTCTGCGCCACGGAGATCCGGTAGGCCTTCACGCCCGGCGCGAGCCCCGCCAGGGCCCCCAGCGTGGCGGCGGCGAGGACCAGCCATGGCTCCACCGGGAGCGCCGCGAGCGACCCCTGCGCGCCCTCTCCGCCCGCCGGGGTCCACGACCATGGCGAGGGGTCGACCCCGAAGGCGTGCTCTAGGCGGGGGCCGAGCACGAACAGCAGCGCGCGCCCGAGCAGCAGCCCGACCAGCGCGCCCGCCACGGCGATCGCCGTGGCCTCCCCGACCAGCATGAGCAGCACCCCCCGCCTCGGCGCGCCGAGCGCGCGCAGCACCGCGATCTCCCTCTGCCTACCCGCCATGGCGGCGAGGAGCGCCGCCGCGATCGACGCCGCGCCGGCCAGGACCACCGCGCCGGCGATCGCGACGAGCGCCTGCTCGACGCCGCCGACCACGCCGAGGAGCTTCTGCACCTCCCGGCCCGGGCTCGCCGCCTGCAGATCGGGGCGCCGGTTCAGGGTCGCGAGCATCCGCGCCGCGAGCGCCGCGCTCCGCGGGAACACCAGCACCGCCGAGATGGCCGGCTCCAAGCCGTTCCCCTCCCGCCCCTCCAGGCGCCCGCCCTCCCGGTGCTCCTCCACCGCGAGGAAGCTCTCCAGCGTGATGAAGACCCCGCGATCGATGGCCGTCGACGTCCGCTCCAGCACGCCCACCACGGTCCACCGCCGCCCCTCCGCGTGCGCGCCCGCGTGCTCCACCCCGTGGGTCGGCTCGATCTCCGACCCTACCCGGAGCCCGAGCCGCTCGGCGGCGGCGCGCCCCACCACGGCCTCGGCGACCGCGCCGCCGGCGTGCTCCCCGCCGCCCGCGCCGCTCCGGATCTCGTCGAGCACGCGCGCGAGCGCCGCCTCGTCGTGGCGGAAGGGGCGCCCCTCCCGCAGGCGCAGCGGCAGCCCCGGGCGCGGCTCGAAGCCTCCCTCGAAGAGCGCCGCCGTCGTCCCGATCACCCGGTGCCCCCCCACGGCGTCGCCGAGCGCATAGGGGATCGCCAGCCGCACCCAGGGCGCCTCCCGCAGCTCGGCGTACGCCGCGTAGGGGATGAGCCCCGGGCTGTCGTCGGCGAGGTAGACCGCGCTCATCACGAGCTGCAGCGCCGACCCCTTCGCGCCGACGACGATCGGCGCCCCCCGCGCCTGCTCGCGGTAGCTCGCGCGCACCTCGTGCCCGAGCCGCAGCAGCGCGGACGCGAGCATCACCCCGAGCGCGACGCAGAGCCCCGTCAGCGCCACGACCGGCCGGCGCTGCCGGAGGCTCGCCAGGGCTGCGCGCGCCAGGCTCATCGCGTCGGGCCCTCCGGCCCTCCCACCATGTGGAGGACGCGCTCGAAGCCCGCGCCGATCCGGTCGTCGTGCGTCACCAGCACCAGGTTCGCCGCCGACTCGGCCGCCGCCTCCCGGAGTAGCCGCGCCGCCACCCCGGCGCGGGCCTCGTCCAGGCTCGCGGTCGGCTCGTCGGCCAGGAGCAGCCGCGGCCGGCAGGCCACCGCCCGCGCGATGGCTGCGCGCTGCCGCTCCCCCAGCGAGAGCGAGCCGGGCCGCGCGTCTCCGAGCGGCGAGAGCTCCAGCCGCTCGAGCAGCTCGCCCGCGCGGGCCCGCGCCGCGCGCCGCGGGATCCCGGCGAAGCCGAGCGGCAAGAGCACGTTCTCCAGCACGCTCAGCGAGGCGACGAGGTGGAGCGACTGCAGCACGTAGCCGATGTTGCGCGCCCGGAACCGATCCCGCTCCGCCTCTCGCAGCCGCGCCAGATCGATCCCGCCCACGAGCACCCGCCCCGCCTCGGGCACGAGCAGCCCGGCCAGCACGTGCAGCAGCGTCGTCTTCCCGGCGCCGGACGGCCCCACGACGCACACCTGCTCGCCCTCCCTCAGCCGGAGATCGGGCAGCTTCAGGGTGACCGCTCCTCCGGCGCCACCTCGCCGGAGCGTCTGCTGCGCGCCGCAGAGCTCCACCGCGGCCGCGCACCCCACCCCGGCGTCGAAGCGGTCGGGGTGCGGCGAGCCATCGGCCCTCATGCCCCCGAGCCTAGTCGCAACCTGAATCATTATGCAACTTGGTTGCAAATGTTCTTTTGTTGAAGTAGCGATCCACCGTCCGGCGGCGTCGCGCGCCGCCGGCACCGACTCACCCGAGCTCAGGAGGCACCCATGCGCGACACCCTCAAGCTCGTGTCGTCCGCCGGCACCTTCGCCGCGGCCCGCCTGCGCCGCTGGCGCCTCATCGCCCCCCCTGCCTGACGAGCCCCATCATGCATACGCCCCACGATCCCCGCGCCCTCTTCGCCGCCCACCTCCTCGAGGCCGGATGGTCTCCCCTCCGCCCCGAGCCCCTGGGCGGCCTCGCCATGCAGCGCGCCGGCGAGCGCCTCACGCTCACGCTCTGGTATCTCCCGGCGCCCAACGTCCTGCGCCTGCGTGTCGCGTTCCCCTGCGGCGAGGCCTCGGGCGGCCTCCTCCGCGACGGCGAGGCCGACCTCCGGATGATCACCGCTCCCAGCATCCTCCCCGAGGTGCTCGAGCGGATCACCGCCGCCGAGCGCCTGCTCACCCCCGGCCTCTTCCCGGTCTGGATCGAGCAGCTCCTCGGCCTCTGCCCCGAGACCTACGCGGTGATCTCGTCGCCCGGCGCCCCCGAGATCCTCGCCCTCGTCACGGGCGCGTCCCCCGCGCACGCCATACTGAACTGACGCCCCCGCGCCCACGCGCGCCCCCGCATGAACGGAGCCCTCACCATGATCAAAGCCCCCGATCCCGGCCTCTACCGCACCACCGCCCCGTACCCCGGCCAGGAGCAGGCCATCCCTGCCGGCGTCCTCGTCTATGTCGGCGCCCGCGACACTGGCGCCCCCTTCGTCGTCCGGCCCGGCCAGAACCGCCGCAACCGATGGTTCTGGGGCGAGCCCGTCACCCTGCTGCGCTCCCTGAGCTGGGGCGAGACCTTGAAGCGACTCCCCTCCGAGGGCTTCTACACCCTCCCGCACGACCTCGAGGTCGCCGGCGGCGGCCGCTGGGTCAAGAACGCCATCGTCCAGCTCGGCTACAACGGCGAGGGCCGCGGCATCCTCTTCGTCGCCGAGGACCACGCCGACGAGACGCGCAACGTCCTCGTGTTCAGCGACCGCGGGATGCTGATCGACGACGACCTGCTCATGCGCCTGCAATGGGCGTCCATCCTGCCCGTGCGCGCGGGCAGCAACGCCACGTAACACCCGGAGGAGCTCGAGATGAAGCGAACGTCGATCATGATCCATCGCTCGCGGACAAGCGCTTGTCGAGCTCGGCCGGCGGGACCTGCTGCACCACGACGCGATGGTCGCGGCGATGGCCGCGGTGCACGGCTGCGTGCACCCGTCGCTCCTGGAAGAGGCGCTGCGGGGGAGCGACGATCCGCGGCTGCGCCGGCTCGCGCTGGAGGCGCTCGCGCAGGCGGCGTCGCCGGAGAACGGGCGGACGGCGGAGCGCCGCGCGTTGCTGGAGCGCTACCGGAAGGACCCGTCGCCCGCCGTGGCGGGAGCGGCGTCGTTCGTCGCGCCGCGGTGAGGCGGACGCGTGGGGGGTTCACGACGTAGCATGCTTGCTGGTGCATCGCATGGCGGACGCGAAGAGCTCAGGCCCGGCGCGCGACGAGGAAGTGGCACGAGGCATCGAAACGCACGGGCCTGTCTGCGCCACCCGCGAGCTCTTCGAAGCTCGACAGCACCGACCGCTCGACCGGGGCGAGCTCTTCGTCCGAGCATGCCGCGAAGAGCGAGCGCGTGACCGGGTTCTCGCGCATCATGCTCCACGTCGCGCGCGGCGTTGGAGCCGTCAGAACGGCGTTGAAGACCGACACCTCAGGGGCGACGAAGCCCGCCGCCGAGACCTCCTTCGCGAGCCCCTCCGGCGACGCGATGTCGAGCCAGCTCGCTCGTGGAAGGGACGCCCGTACGCGTTCCGGCAGCGCAGCCATCACAGGCGCCATCTGGAGCCGCGCCAAGGCGTTGTCCTCCGGCCCACGCCACACGGCCGTCGCGAGGAGCCCGCCGGGGCGCAGCACGCGAGCCGCTTCACGCCAGCCCGCGTTTCGGTCAGGAAAGAGGAAGATGCCGAACGCCGAGAAGACGGCGTCGAAGCTCGCATCCTCGAACCCGAGCGCCTGCCCGTCGCGGACCTCGCATTGAACGATGTCCGCGGCGCCGAGCACGCCGAGGTTGCTCTTCGCATGAGCGACCATCGCTGGCGAGAAGTCCGTGGCCACGACGCGACCGCACGTGCCCGTCGTCTTTCGCTCTTCGAGGCAGTGCATGACCGCCGCGCGGGAGAGCTCGCCGTTGCCACAGGCGATCTCGAGGATGTGGGCAGCGCTCGGCAAGCGCCCCGCCACGGTGTGAAAGAGCGACTGCGCGATGTACCCTGTGCACGGTGCGCCCACGCGAGCGTACGTTTCGGCGTGCCGATCCCAGGCTCTGGAGAGGTCGTCGTTCGTCATGTCCGTGCCTTGCCGCGTTGGAACCGTGTGCTGTGTTACGTTCATCCGCTCGCCTCGCCGAGGCCGGTCGCCCGCGACGGGAAGGGATCCGGATAGCGAGCCCATGCCTTCGGGCCTTCTCCATTTCGTCCAGCAGGCACCGATCGAGCCCTGCGCGCAGCGGCGGCTCGTCCATTCCGGTGCCCGCACATGTGCAATAAAATTGCATCTGAGTCAAGGCGGATGGACAATCGATGGGAGCTTGAGGTCGTCCAGCGCCGGGATCCATCGAGCCAGAGAACGCAATGAAGTTGCACGGTTCCGCAGCCTCGGGTAGCTTCGTGTTCGTGCGTACGAAGCTTCACGAAAACGGGCACGCTTGCGACTGCGCAGCCCACCGTGCGTCCGCCTCACCGGATGGAGGCCTCTGGTCCGCGCTGCTGCCGGTGCTCGCCTGCGCGGTGTGCCCTGCGTGCCTCGCGACCTACGCCAAGCTCTTCTCCGTGCTCGGGGTCGGCTTCGGGCTGAGCGAGCTTCATCATCTGGTGCTCCTGGTCTTCGCCATCTCGGCCTCCGTGCTGGTCAGCGCATGGCGGTCGTGGCGCTCGAAGCGCCTCTGGCCCATTGCCGTCGCGCTCACGGGCTCTTCCCTCGTGTTGCTCGGGCACTTCGCGGGCGACCTGCATGTCGTCGAGTGGGCCGGCGTCGTGTGCTTGCTCGCGGGCGGCCTCACGGAGCAGTTCCGCCTCAGACGGCGGCTCGTGCATTCGCACGCGTAACCCCCGCGGCGACGAGCGTCCTCGACTCACCGGCCGAGGTTCTACGCGAAGCGCTCGCCGTCCGAGCGCGGCGTCGATGCGTCGATCAGCTCTTTGAGGCTCGCTCGAAGTGATCTCACGAGCGTGGGCGGCATCCCGCGCGTGATCGCCATGAGCCGAGTCGACCGGTCGGCGCTGGGCCAACGGGCCATCGAATAGACCGGATACACGACGTGCTGCACGGCTTGCACGACCCTCGGTCCCGGCTCGTCGTCGACGCGAAGGAGCCCCTTCAAGCGAAGCAACGTCTCGCCGTGAAACTGGCTCACCATCGAGAGCCATAGCGCAAAGGCACGGAAGTCGACCGCCCGGTCCGATCGTACCGAGAACGAGCGCACCGCGCCCCCTGGATGGGAGTGCTCGCCGCGAGCGACGTCGAGACGCGACGCGACGGTGGAGGGCGTCCATGCGAGCAGCGGCCGCCAGTCCAGGAGCCCGTGCTCCGCGAAGAACACGCGCGCTCGAGGACGGAGGGCCGCGACGGCCTTGCGGGCCTCGGCGAGCGCGGACATGCTGGCTCGGTCGACCTTCGTCAAGACGAGATCGTCCGCGAGGATCACCTGCTTCGCCGCCTCGTCGTGACGCGCCAGCGTAGAAGCTCCCTGCTCCCCGTCGACGGCGGTGATCACGGCGTCGAGGTGGTAGCGCCTCGACAGCTCGGGATGACGCACCAGCGTGGCCACGATCGGCGTGGGATCCGCGAGCCCCGTGGTCTCGACGATGACGCGATCGAAGGGCGCCGCGCGGTCGCGCGCCGTCTCCGCGAGGAGCGTGTCCACGAGGTCCCCTCGAATCGAGCAGCAGACGCACCCCGAGCCGAGGAGGAGCACGTCTTCGCGCACCTCGCGAACGAGGAGGTGATCGAGAGGAACATCGCCGAGCTCGTTCACCACGACGAGCGCGCGATCGAGCAGCGGCCCACGAAGCGCGTGGTTGAGCAGCGTGGTCTTCCCCGAACCGAGGAACCCGGTGAGGATGGTGATCGGTACCGTCATGGTGCAGGCTCGGTTTGCCATAAATGCAATTGTGTTGCAATAACTACCGGGCCGCGATAGAGTCCCGGCGATGCGTGCCATGGTGCGTTCCTCCCTCTCCTCCAAGCTCGTCCTGCCCCGGCGGCGGGCGCTGAGCGTCGGTCCCGCCCACGAGCGCGAGAACGAAGTCGACGAAGCTCCGCTCCCGCTCTGGCAGCCCGGCGACCCGTGGCGCCCGGTCTCCCGGGGGGAAAGCGTGCAGGACCAGGGCGTTGCGTCGTGAGCACCATCGAATCGAGGATGACGGAAAGAGCGTTCGCGACCCCGCCCGAGCAGGCAAGGCGTCTGGGCATCCTCTCGTGCATCCATGGCAACCTCGAGGCGCTCGATAGCGTCTTGGCCGACCTGCGAGCGCGCGAGGTCGACAGCCTCCTCTGCTTGGGCGACCTCGTCGGCTACGGCCCTTTCCCCAACGAGGCCGCCGCGCGGATCCGATCGCTCGGCATTCCGACGGTCCTCGGCTGCTGGGACGAGGGGATCGCCGAGGGCAACGAGAGCTGCGGGTGCGCCTTCATCTCTGAAGAAGAGGGAGAGCTCGGGGCGATGGCGTTCTGGTGGACGGCGACGCAGACCTCGGATGAGACGAAGGCTTACCTAGGCACGCTGCCGTCGAGCCTGGCCTTCGACCTGCCCTGCGGGCGTCTCGTCGCCGTCCACGGGAGCCCTGCGAGCACGTCCGAGTATCTGACGGAGTCGACGCACGAGCTCGTGCTCTTCGAGCGGGCGGCGAGCGCGGGGTGCGACATCCTGCTGTGCGGTCACACGCACGTGCCGTACGTCAAGCACGTCGCAGGCGCGCTCGAGGTCCGCGCCGAGGCCACCGTCAAGGACCGCATCTATCGCGCGCGCTACGGCCAGCCGTCGCCCGCGCGCGCAGTGACCCTCGCTCCGAAGACGATCATCAACGCCGGCAGCGTCGGGGAGCCTCGCCACGGCGGCCTCGCTGCCACCTGCGTCATCCTCGATACTCGCTCGGGCGACGTCGAGCTGCGCGAGGTCGCGTACGACGTCGACAAGACGGTGCACGCCATGCGAGCGCGCGAGGTCCCGGAGACGTTCGCGCAGCGCCTTCGTCGAGGGCAGGAGCTCACCGGCAAGCAGAAGGAGGTCTTCTGTGCGTGCTGACTCGCCCGCGAGCGTCGTGCTCGTGGGGCTCGAGTCCGTCGGCAAGTCGGCGCTCTTTCGCGGGCTGACGGGCAATGCGACGGGAGACGAAGCGAACTTCCGCGGCTCGACCGTCGTCTGCCGCCGGTGTCGCTTGAGCGAGTGCGACTGCGAGCTCGTCGACACGCCCGGGATCCGTGTCGAGGGCGACAGCGCCACCGCGGCGCTCGCGCTCGCGACGCTCGGCGAGGCCGACGCCGTGGTGCTCGTGCTCCGCGCGCCGTACCTCACGAGCGAGGCTCGAACGTTGCTCCAGGCGGTGCGCCTCGGTGTGCGCCGGCTCGCGATCGTCGTCACGTTCGCAGACAAGGTCTCGTCGGATCTGGCGCGGGCCACGCAAAAGCTCCGGGCACGCCTCGGCGTTCCGGTCGTCTCGCTGAACGCGCGGGAAATGACCTCCGCCCGCCGCGCGGAGGTCCTCGAGGCGATCCGGGATGCGCGCCCGCTCACCGCGAGCGCCCTCGAGGAGCCGCTCGTGCAACTCCGCGCACGCCCACCGGCGCGGACGCTCTTCGAGCGCCCAACGCTCGGTCCGCTGACGGCGCTCGCGGCCATGGCGGGTCTCCTGACGCTCCCCGTCGTGTGTGCGTTCCACCTCGCGAGCTGGTTGCAGCCGCACGCCGACGCGGCGGTGATTGGCCCCGTCACGCGGGCGCTCTCCGGCGCATGGCCGCCGCTCGCGGCCGTCCTGGTGGGCCCATACGGTCTCTTGACGCTCGGCTCCTACTCTTTCCTCTGGGCCTTCCCGGTGGTCCTGCTGCTCGGGATTACGGGCAGCCTCGCCGAGGAGACGGGGCTGCACGATCGGAGCACCGCCGCGCTCGATCCCTGGCTGCGTCACGTCGGGCTCTCCGGTCGTGATCTCGTTCCGGTGCTGACCGGGTTCGGCTGCAATGTCGTCGCGGTGCTTCACTCGCGGGCGTGCTCGGTCTGCTCGCGAAAGGCCTGCGTCAGCCTCGTCGCCTTCGGGAGCGCGTGCAGCTACCAGATCGGCGCGAGCCTCTCCCTCTTCGGCACGGCGGGCCGCTCGTGGATGTTCGCCCCGTACCTGCTCGCCGTGTTCGTCGTCGGTCTCTTGCACACGAGGCTCTGGCACGGCGCGCTCGCGCGGCGCGCCGCGCTTCCGCTTCACGAGCGCGCGTACTTGCAGGTGCCTTCGGGGCGCGCCGTGCTCTGGCGCGTCGGCGCCGTGATCGAGCAGTTCCTCCTGCAAGCGATGCCGATCTTCCTCGTCCTTTGCTTCGTATCCGCTTTGATCGAGCACGCGGGCGGGATGACCGCGCTGTCCCGGGTCCTCGGCGCTGGCGTGCGTCTCTTTCACCTCCCAGAGGAAGCGTCGCTCGCAGTGGTCCTCAGCGTCCTTCGCAAGGACGGGATGCTGCTCCTGAACACATCGAACGGCGTCCTTTTGCGCTCGCTCTCAGTAGGGCAGCTGTTCGTCACCGTCTACCTCGCGAGCACCTTGACGCCTTGCCTGGTCACGCTCGCTGCCGTGCGGCGGGAGCTCGGCTGGAGAGCGGCAGGCGCGGTCGCGGGACGGCAGGCACTCACGAGCGTCGTGAGCGCGTGGCTCTTCAGCCAGCTCGTGCTGTGACGATGCGGCGAGGGCGGCAAGCTGCAGAGCGCGGCCCGCGCAGATGCAATAGAGTTTCATATACGCGGGCCCTGGGATACACGTCGTTCGATGCACGCGCTCCGTCGTTCGCCGCGCTCCGAGCCCTGCGCACCTCCGTGTCTTCTTGAACGGAATGTAGCGCTCGGGCACCTGCCGATTGGGCGCGGCGGGAGAACTTCCGGATCGTTCCGTACGAGCGCCTGAGCGCCTGCTCGCGCCCCTGCGGCGTCGCGCTGCGCGCCCCCGGCAAACTCGCTTACGTGTCGGGAGACCTCTCGCCTGACGAGAGGGAGAGCGACATCGTCGATTGCGCGACCCTCTGTCGTCGCGCCCCCGGCTGGGGCCTCGCCCGCGAGGATGGCCCTCCCACGCTCCGGGCCGGGATCCGCACGCGCGTGCCACCGCTTGAAGCGCCATGACGGGCTGGTCGGTTCTTCTCCTCGGGCTCGGGCTCGGACTGCGGCACGCCACGGACGCTGACCATCTCGTCGTCGTGTCCACCCTCGTCCAACGAGAGCCTGGCATCGCGAGAGCCGCGCGCATCGCCGCCCTCTGGGGCGCCGGACATACGGCCACGTTCCTCGGGCTCGGGCTCCTGGTCGTGCTTGCCGAGCTGCGATTACCTCCGGTGTTCGAGCGCATCACCGAGGTGATCGTCGGGGCGATGTTGCTCGGACTCGGGCTGTGGCACCTCGCGCGGAGTCGGACGTCGACCCGAGTGTCAAGGGCTCCCGCGACCACGCACGCGCGCCCCGTGGTCGCCGGCCTCGTCCACGGCCTGGCAGGCTCGGCGGGGATCGCTCTGCTCGCGGCGACGCCCATTCCCTCGCGAGCGCTCGCCGTCGCCTACCTCGGATTGATCGCGCTCGGCACGGTCGTCGGCATGGTCGCGCTGACCGTCGCTATGGCGCGCCCCATCGGTTGGACGATGCAGCGCGAGGGAGCGCTCACGCTGCGCGACGCGGGGTTCTGCTGGTTCCATCCGCTCGTGATGGAGCCGGAGCAGATCCAGAAGGGCCTCTTCGGCCTGATCCGGGTGCGCGGACCGAACGAGCCGGAGGATGACAACAAGCGGATCGTCGTGCTCGGGGACGTGCTCCTCAACGAGGACGGGGGCTTCTACGAAGAGCTCGACGACGACATGATCATGATGGACCGCGAGGGCAACGTCGTGCTCGTCAACGGCAAGACGTTGCCTGTGCTCGATGTGCATCCGGGCGCGCTCACGCGCCTCCGGATCGTCAACGTGGCGAACGGGCGCTTCTTCAACCTGGCGCTCCCGGGCCACACGTTCCGCGTCATTGGCACCGACGGCGGGCTGATCCCGAAGCCGTACGATGCCGAGAAGCTCCTGCTCTCTCCCGGCGAGCGCCACGACGTGGTGCTGATCGCCCAGGGCCGCTGTCCGAGGATGAGCTCGCCAACAAGGACGCGGTGATCCTGCCGCAGCGGTCCACGGTACGCATCGTGACGCGCTTCGATGAGCCGGGGATGTGGATGTATCACTGCCACATCCTCGAGCACACCGAGCGCGGGATGATGGGCGAGATCCACGTCGCGCACTGAATCAACGCTTGAACATCCCCATCAGCACTCGAACTTCGGCTCTCCCGCCCTCAACTCGGGCAGGTCGATGGTGACCGCCTGCCCCGTACAGGCCGAATTGCCGCATGCAGGCCTGCCGCCTGAAGCGGCCTCCTCGGACCCGGCTCAATCCGCGTGATAGATGACGCGTTCCCAGTCGGGAGGCGAGTAGTTCAGGTCGTTGTCCCCGCAGCGGTAGCCCACGTCGAGCGCTCCATCGACCGTGTGCCAGCACATCCGCTGATGCGGCACGGACTCCCCAGCCGCGTCATCGCATAACATCCGCGTCACCGGCTCTCCTGCCGGTGCGAAACCCCACGACGAGCGCTCGTCGAAGTACCACCCCACGCCGTTCTGCTCATGAACGCAGCCTGCCGCGTCACCGCACGGCCACAGCACGTCGGCCCGCGGCGCCATCGCGAGCAGCGTGAAGCTCTCCTCGCCCACCGGGCGGCAGGCGAGGAGCAGCTTCCGCTTGCTGCAGCGGGCGAGGATCTCGGAGAGCGCTGGCCCACTCTCCGCGAACTGGTTACTGAAGCACTGGGTCCAGCCGCTCAAGGACGAGGCCGGGACGCCCTCCTGCACGCCGGACCGCCAGAATGGGCAGTCCCCGTCGTCCGCGTCGCTGCATCCAGACGGACAGCAGCTATCGCCTGTCATGCACGCGGCGATCGCGCCGGTCGGCGTACCGCAAACGCCGTCCTGGCACGTCGTGCCGGCCGTGCACCCGTCGCCGTCGTCGCAGGCACCCCCCTCGTTGGCCGGCATGACGACACAGGTCCGGGCGGCCTCATCGCAGCTGCTCACCGTGCAGCCATCGTCCGGCGCGCCGCATCGGTTCGGAGCGCTGACGCAGGCGCCGCCGCTGCACACGTCGCCCACGGTGCAGAACCTGGAGTCGTCGCACCGAGTGCCGTCCGGAGCGAACACCGACTCCACGACGCATTGCCCAGCGCGGCAGACGCTCGCTCCGCAGGTGTTGTCCAGGTCGCAGGCCGCGTTCTCGTTGATGGGGTCAACGGCGCAGCCGGCTGCCGGATCGCAGCGCCCCACCGCACACTCCGAGTCGAGCGCGCTGCAGTCGCGGGGGGTGCCCTGACCGCACGCGCCGCCCGCGCAGACCTCTCCCTCGGTGCAGGCGTCGCCGTCGTCGCACGGCGCGCCCTCGCTGTCCAGGTCGGGGCGGATCACGCAGGCCCCGTCCACGCACGCAGCTGCGTCGCAGGAACCGGCGGCGGGAGGGCAGTCGCCCGCCGTCACGCACTCGCCGCCGGCGCTGCCCGTCGAGGTCGCGCCGCCCGAGCCGCCGGCGCCATCCATCGGTCCACCGGTCCCCAGGCCACCTGAGCCGCCCGCGCCTCCCTGGCCGCCGCCTCCGGCTGCGCCACCCCCGGAGCCGCAGGCGGCGGTCAGCAGCATCGACAGCAGAACCGAGACACAAGGGATGCTCCGCATTGGCGGCGGACCCTCTCACGAGCGGCGGCGGCGCGCAAGCACAAAACGCAATCTGATTGCAATTGCATCGCGATGGCTATATGATGGCGTCCATGCTTGTACTGCGAGCGCATGAGCACGGGCCCGGGGCCTGTGGTCGATGGCAGCGGCGCGGCGACGGGCGCCCGCGCCCCAGCAGGGAGATCCGAGGATGAAGCGGCTCGTCGTGGCAGCCCTGACGGCGGCAGGGGCGACCGGGTGCTGGCTGTTGCTCCGGACAGAGCGGCCCGCAGAACGTTCACCTGCGGAGGTCAAGGAGGAGGCGCGGCCCGAGAGGGCGCGCCCGCAGCGCCCCCGCGTGGTGCGCCGTGACTTGCCGGATCCCGTGGAAATCGAGCTAGCGTCGGCGGCGGCGTTGGCGCGGGGGGACGAGCGGCGGGTCGCGGGGAAGCGGCTCCCTCTCCAGCCGGCCGCCGAGGATCCTGACGGCACGGAGGATCCCGAGGGGAACGGAGACCCGCGTTCGGAAGCCGAGAAGCTTCGCCGGCCTATCATCCAGGCGATCCGTGGCGAACACACGAGCCCCGTCGCCCGGCGCGAGGCGATGCTCAAGGCGCTCGAGGACTCCGGAGAGGACCGCGAGCGCTGGACGACCGCGGCTCCGGAGATCTTCGCTTTTTGGCAGCGCGCGATGCCGGACGACGCCGGCGCCGTGCTGGACCCGGAAGCCTCACGCTGCTTCCGGGCCGGGTGCGAGGTCGACGTGCGCTTCGCCGATGAAGCTGCCTACGAGAGGGCGGCCGCGGCCCTGCGGCACCTCGCAGAGGATGCGCCTGGGCACGGGGGTCGCGTGCAGACGCCGCCGGAGCGCCTGCCGAGCGGCGAGGTCCAGGCGACGTGGATCCTCCTCCGGCCCGAGCGCACGGACTGACGCCCTCGGCACGCAGCCCGAGGGAGACGAGGTGCCGACATGAGAATGAGATGGAAGAGAGGCCGAGGAGAGATGCTCGGCGCCGCGGCGCTCACCTGCGCCCTCGCGCTCGGCGCGTGCGCTCCTGAGGCATCCTCGCCAACCGAGCGGCCCGGTGGCGCGGGCGGCGAGGGCGGCGAGGGCGGCGGCGGGGGAGAAGCCGTCGACCAGGTACGTCCGACGGTGGTGTCGATCTCTCCCGAAGACGGCGCGACCGGCGTGGCGCCGCACGAGCCGATCGTCATCGCCTTTTCCGAGCCGATGAACGAGGCGCTCGGCACGGTCCGCATCGAGCCCGGGGACGGGGCGCTCCAGGCCAACGCTGGCTCGTGGAGCGCCGACTGGACCACCCTCACCCTGGTGCCCTCCGCACCGTTGCCCTCCAGAGCGACGGTGACGCTCACGGTCGACGTGGACTTCGAGGACAGGGCCGGCAACGCGATGGACGCACCGTACACGGCCGCCTTCCGGACCAAGGATGTCGCCGCTCCCTACGTCGTCGCCGCGACGCCGACCGAGGGCGCCGCGCTGGTCCCGATCGCGACCGAGGAGATCACCATCACCTTCAGCGAGCCGATGGACCCCACCGCGGGCGAGCTGGTCGCAGGCGGCGATCTGGTCCTCGGCGAGAAGCGCTGGGACGAGCTCACCGTCCGTTACGCCGTGAGCGGGCTGGAAGACGACCGCGACTACGCGCTCTCGCTGGAGGGCTTCCGCGACCTGGACGGCAACCCGCTCGACGGCGCCGTGTTCCTGGCGGACGGCGAGCTCGACTTCACGACCGGCGTGGACTCGACGCCTCCCCACGTCGTGACCGCGGCGCCCGCGGAGGGGTCGAGCGACGCCGCGGTACACCTGACAAGCGCGGTCGAGATCACGTTCAGCGAGCCGATGGACACCACGGCCGGCGAGGCGACGCTCTCGGGCGACGCGCGCCTCGTCCCGCTTCCGATGGCATGGTCGCCGGATCGCCTGCGGATCTCGCTCGACGTCGCTGGGCTCTTGCGCGACGGCGCGGCGTACAGCGTGCTGCTCGCAGGTCTGCTCGACCAGAACGGCAACCCGCTCGACCCGGTGCCGCACCTCGAGGACGGGGCGCTCGACTTCACGACAGGCCGGGACACGCTGAAGCCGCACGCGGCCGCGTCGTACCCTGCCGAGGGAGATCAGAGGGTCTATCCGACGGAGATCTACGACAGCGACTCCATCGTCTCGGAGCGCAAGCGCCTCCGCGTGACGTTCAGCGAGCCGATGGATTCTAGCGTGACGCAGGCGAGGCTGATCAACACGACATCGGGCGCTGGCCGCGCTCTCTCGGGGACCTGGGCACCCGATGCGCTCTCGATCGAGCTCACCGTCCTCGCGTCGGACGGCGCCGATCACCCCCTCGACGAGGACGCGTTCTACGCGCTCGACCTCCGAACGCTCCGAGACGCAGCGGGAAACACGCTCGACACGAGCCATCCGTACCTGGGCAACGGCATCCTCAACTTCAGGACGATCGCATCCGACGCCGGCCTCAACCACACGTGCCAGCACACGCTGTTCGGTCCGTTCGAGAGCGTGCGCGCGACCGCGTCGCCGGACGGCGCGCCGTCGACCAGCGCCACCCACACGGAGTTCACGATCGACCTGCCATCGAGCGGCGGAGAGCCCACAGGGTATACCCGCGTCAGCGTTCCGGGCGGCGGGACGCGCGTGTTCTACTTCAATCAGCTCGTGCCCTTCGAGCTGTACGACACGTCCGCGATGGCCGCGCTATCGCTGACCGTCCGTCCGGCGCCCGATGCCTGCCCGGGCATCACCCATTACGCCGAGGCGACGCTCGCCGCGGACGTCTGGCACCGAGCGAGGTTCGGTCCGGTCTCCAGCCCGCCGCTCAAGATGGTGCTCGAACCCAGGTAGCTGCGCAGCCGGCGCGGCCACGACGGAGGCGCCGGCACACGCTTCAGTCGTGGGCCGCGCCGGGCGCGACGTTCATGTTCTTGACGTTCAGTCCCATCACGACGACCGCGCTGGGAGCGCCGCCGACCTGATAGCTGCGCGTGATCGTGAGGCTCCGCAGGCCGATCTCGTGCACCTCGCCGCCAGCGGGGTCCGTGACATAGGCGTAATCGGGGGCGAGCGCGAGGCCCGGTCGTACCGCGTCGTCGCACTGGAACGCGGGGACTGCCGCCGCGTGCGCCGTTATGGCTGCGCTGGCGAGGTCGAGCGCGTACACGTTCCCGTCCGCGGCGAGCGCGATGACCTGCTCGCCCCGGCCGGGCTCCAGCTCGAAGTGGCAGACCGGGGCGGGGAACTCGAACAGGCGCGCGGCGCCGTCCTCTGGCTCGATGGCGAGCAACGTGGACTCTTCGAAATCGCCGATCAGCGTGGTCCGCTCGACGTGCGACCTCAGCGTGAACGATCGCGCGTCCGCGCGGGGATAGGAGAGCTTCCGCGCCGTGGTCGTGCCGCCGTCTCGCCCTACCAGCAGCAGGCCGTCGTCGCAGGCGAAGGCAAATTCGCGCCCGATCGCGGTCTGGCCATGCAGGCCCGGGCACGGCGAGGACACGTCCTCGAGGACCTCGCCGTCCGCGCTCAGGACATTGAGCCCGAGCGGCAGGCCGCCTGGCTCATCCTCCGGCGGAAACGACACGAGGAACGTGTCACCGAGCGGCGCCGCGAGCCCGCGGTGCGGCTCCACCGGCGGGAGCGACAGGATCTCGGGCTCCTCGGCGTTGAGCGACGGCTCCTTGACCATCACGGCCTGCGCCGAGACCTCGCCCCCCGCGGTCCCGTCGAAGAAGATGGACAGCCACTCCTCGCGGGACACGAACGCGCCTGGGGACGCTCCTGGCAGCGAGAGGTCGAGGACCTTCGGAGGTGACTTGTAGATATGGATGTGATCCGTGTGATCCACGATGGCCACACCCGATCGGATGAACCGGACCTCCTCCGCGCCCACCGCGACCGCGTAGTCCCCGGACTCTGTCCCGTGAAGCGCCGCCGGGCCCCCGGCGTCGAGCTCCGCGATCACCTCCTCGTCCTCGATGTCGATGACGTGGAGGCTGCCGCTCCGGCCGTCACCGACCAGGACGCGCGCCCGCCGCCACGACGTGTGACGCTCGGCTTCCGGCGCATCTGCCCGGCCACCCGCGCCCGCGCCCGGCTCGGCCTCGCTCGAGCACCCGAGCACGGCGCCGAGAACGGTGATCGAGAGCGCGAGCCCCAGAGAAGTGCCGCTTTCACGCGCGAGCCCGCGACCGTGACGCCACCCGCTGGAGGGCCTGCGCGCCCCGTCTTGCCCCCTGTTCCTCCTCATCATCACATTCCTCCCATCTCCTCGATGATCACCAGGACCTCTGGTGCCTCGGCCGAGCCGAGGAGGAGCCGGTTCGGCGCCTTCCGGCGCAGGTCGAAGAACACGGCGCGCCCGAGCTCCGGGCACGCGTTCGCGGGCTGAACCGCCCGCGGGCACACCTCCTCGCCCGCCGCGTCGAGCAGGGAGAGCGAGGTGTCGTGAGCGACGAAGAAGGCGAACGTCGCGTCGACCCGAGGCTCGAAAACGCTCGCTCCACCGTAGCCGTCCTGCCCGCGCACGAGCGCTACCGTGTAGGCCGTGTGCACGTTGCGGAGCTCGTCGCCGGGAGCTTCAGGATCGGCGGACGCCGCCACCGACTCGAATGGACCGTGCACCACGTGCATGCACGCATGATCGGCCGCCGCCTCGGTCAGCTCGGCGCTCTGCGGCGGCGGAGAGCAGCCCTCAGGCACCTCTTCGTCGGAGCACCCGGCCGCCGCGAGCGAGAGCAAGAGCCCGAGGCGGCCGCCTCGGGAAAGGAGAGACCTCATGGCGGTTCAGGTACCACGACCCGTTTTCATTTGCAATCCGTTTGCATTATTGTTATGCGCCGGTGCGTTGCTGAGACGTCCTGGGAGATTCGAGGCGAGGCGAGCCGCGGCGCTGCGGGGGCGCTCGCGTCTTTGTTGCGCCGGGGCGGCGCTCGCCCTGCTCGCCGCGGTGGTCCCGGCGCGCGGCGAGGTGTCGCCGCCGAGGGCGATGGAGGCGCCGGCGCCGGCGTGGCCAGGCGGCGCGCCCAGCCCGGAGGACGTGCTCGTGCCCATCGAGCTGACGGTGCGGGCCGACGGCACGGTCGAGGACGCGAGGGTCGAGACGAGCGTGGAGCCGCGCCTCGATGCGGCGGCGCTCGAAGCGGTCAGGCGGTGGAGGTTCGAGCCGGCCGTTCGCGACGGCCGTCCGGTTGCGGCGAAGATCCGGGTTGCGGTCCGCTTCCAGGGCGAGGAGCAGCGCGTCGCCGCGCCGCCTTCCGGTGGCGCGCCGTCGCCGCCCGGGCCCGCCGCCGCGTCCACGCCCGCCCCCGCGCCCCCCGCTTTTGCCTCGGCCTCCGCGCCGCCCGCCCCTGCCTCGGCGCCCGCCCCCACGGCGGCGGCCCGCGAGGCGGCCGTGCGCCCTGCCGTGGAGGTCGTCGTCGCGGGAGCGCGCCGGCCCGCGCCCCCCGTCGCGGCCGGCGACTTCCGGGTCCACGTGGGGCAGCTCCGCGATGTCCCGCGGGGCTCCGCGGAGCAGATGCTCACGCTCGCGCCGGGGTTCTATCTCGAGAACCACTCCGGCGAGGGACACCCGTCGGCTGTCTTCCTGCGCGGGTTCAGCGCCGGCGAAGGGCAGGACATCGAGTTCGTGGCCGACGGCGTGCCGCTGAACGAGGTCTCCAACGCGCACGGACACGGCTACGCCGACTCGCTGTTCCTCATCCCCGAGCTCGTCCGGGAGCTCCGCATCGTCGAGGGGCCGTTCGATCCGCGCCAGGGCGACTTCGCGGTGGCCGGCACGGTCTCCTACGAGCTCGGGCTCGAGCCGCGGGGGGTGATCGCCCAGGCGGGTTATGGCTCGTTCAACGCGCGCGAGCTGCTCCTGCTCTGGGGGCCGGCCGGAACGCCGGCTGGCACCTTTGCCGGCGTGCACGCCGAGCAGGACGACGGCTTCGGGCCGAACCGGGCGCACGCGGCGGCGCGTTTCCTCGGGCAGATCGAGCTCCGGCGCGACGAAACGACCCGCGTGTTCGTGGCCGCGTCGGGCTACGTGACCCGGTTCGACAGCGCCGGCGTGATCCGGAAGGCCGACGTCGAGGCGCGAGCGCTCGACTGCCCCAAGGACGACGACAGCCAGTTCTTCTGCCTGTACGACCCCAACCAGGGCGGCGCCGTGGGCCGGTTTGGCGCGTCACTGCGGCGGGAGCACCGGGGAGAGTCGCACGCCGACACGGAACAGCTCTTCGCGACGGTGCGCAGGCTGCGGATTCGGGAGAACCTGACCGGGTACATGACCGACGTCGGCGCGATCGGAGAGCCCCAGCGCGGCGACGGGACCGAGCAGATCTACCAGGCCGTCACGGTCGGCGCGCGCGGCAGCACCACCCGCTGGCTCGACTGGCTCTCGCACCGGCAGGAGGCGGAGATCGGCTTCTTCGCCCGGTACGACGACGGGGAGACCCGCCAGAGGCGGCTCCGGCGCGCCTCCGGCGTGCCGTACCGGGTCGACTTCGACAACGACCTCGGGATCGGCAACATCGCGGGCTACGTGGCCGTCCGGTTCAGGCCGTGGCGCCCGCTGGTGCTCCGGGGCGGCGTGCGCCTCGACACGTTCTTCTTCTCCGTCGAGGACCGGAACCGCCCGACGTCCGATCGCAGCGGCGAGCGCGAGCCGTCGGACATCGTCGAGGCGCTCGGCGTCGCGCTCGGGCCGCGGCTCTCGGCGGACGTGACGCTCGCGCCCGGCCTGAGCGTCGTGGCGAGCTACGGCGCGGGCAGCCGCTCCAGCGACGCGCAGGCGCTCTCCGACGGCGAGTTCGCCCCGTTCGCGCGGGTGCACGCCGCCGAGACCGGCCTCGTCCTCGAGCGCGGCCGCGGCGGCCCGACCGAGCTGAGCGCGCGCGCCCTCGCCTTTTACACCCGCGTCGAGCGCGACCTCGTGCTGGACGAGACGCGCGGGCGGAACGTGCTCGCGGGCGCGTCGAACCGGTTCGGCGCCCTCGCCACGGCGCGGCTCGTCTCCTCCGCGGGCGTCGACACCCAGGCGAGCCTCACCTACGCCGAGGCGTACCTGCCGCCCGCGGGCGCCTCCTGGTACGAGCTCACCGCCGGGCCGCGAATGCCTTACATCCCCCGGTGGGTCGCACGGCTCGACACCTCGGTGCGCCGGGAGATCGCGCTCGCGGGCGAGCGATTCCAGGCCGGCCTCGCGCTCGGCGCTTCCTACGTTGCGCCGCGGCCCCTGCCGCTCGAGCAGCTCGGCCGCGAGACGCTCACGGTCGACGCCGCCGGGCGGCTGCGGTGGCAGATGGTCGAGGTGGGGCTCGAGGTGACCAACGCGCTCGACCGCCGCAATCACGCCGCCGAGTTCAACTACGCCTCGAACTTCGCGAGCCCGGATGCGCCGGTGTCGCGGCTCGCGGCGCGTCATTTCGCGGCGGCGCCGCCCAGGCAGCTCCTCGGGACGCTGCGGGTCTATTTCGATGCGCCGCCCGAGCCGGAGGAGACGAAGGATGCGACCAGCCCCTGACCGCGCGCTCGGCCTCGCGGCGGCCCTGCTGCTGCTCGCGCCCCTGCCCGCGTGCGACATGCCGAGCGGCACCGGCGGGCGGGAGGTGCGCTTCGCCCTGGAGCTTGCCACAGCGGCCGCTCCTGACAGGGCCGCCGGCTCGTTCACGACGAGCACGGGCTGGGACGTCACCCTGGAGTCGGCGGTCATCGCGCTCGGACCGGTCTACCTCTACGAGAACCCGCCCCACCTCGTCACGCGCGGCCCGGCGGGAGGGCTCTGGGACGCGCTCGTCCCGCCGGCGCACGCCCACGCGGGCAGCGAACACTTCTTCGGCGGCGAGGTGAAAGGGGAGTGGCTCGGTCAGGTCGCGCTCGACGCGCTCGCCCCCGGCGTGCGGCTCGGCGACGTCCCCGGCACGGCCGGCGGCGTCCGCTCGCTCTCGGTGGGGCTCTACCCTCCGCGCACCTCCATCGCAGGGGACGCAGGCCGGCTGGAGGGCCATCACGCCTACGTCGTCGGCGCGGCGACCCGCGGGGATCTCGAGATCCCGTTCGAGGGAGGGCTCGATATCGAGGCGGAGGGCAACAAGCGCGAGGTCGCCGGGATCCCTCTCACGGCCGAGCTCGATGACGGCGTGTCCGTGACCATCGAGCTGCACCTCGAGGCGTGGTTCGACGAGGCGCACTTCGATCGGCTCACCGAGAAGAGCCCTCGCGGACGGTTCCTGATCACCCGCTCGACCCAGGCGGGTGCGGCGTGGTTCATCGGTGCGCGCGGCGCCACCGCGTTCTCGGCCAAGGGGTCGCGCGCGGCGGATCAAGGAAAGAGCCTGTGACCGCCGCGCGGGCCCCGGTCTGCGTGAACCCCGGCATCCGGGGATGGAGATGACAGCCATGGTGCACAAGGGAATTTGCCGCTGGAAGCGGCGTGGGATGATCGTGGTCCTGAGCGGCCTCGTCGGGCCGGCGTCCGGGTGCGTCGCGGGCGACGGCGGATCGGCGTCCGAGGAAGGATCGCTCGCCCTGCGCGTGAGCGGCGAGGACGCCGCCAAGAAGGGCTACCCGGTGCTCAAGAACGGCCGCGAGCTCGCGTTCGTGGACGGGTGGACGGTGACGTTCGACAAGTTCATCGTCTCCCTCGGGGACATCGAGCTCAGGGGCGCTGACGGCGCCAGCGCGTTCAAGGACGAGTCCATCTACGTCGCCGACCTCCATCGAGGCGACCCGACCATCGCAGTGTTCGAGGGGCTCGAGGCGCGCCGCTGGGAGCGCTTCAGCCTCAAGACCCTCCCTGCCACGCCGGATGCGGTGAACCTGAACGGCGTGTCACAGGACGATGTCGAGCGGATGGCGTCGAACGGGTACAACTACTGGATCGAAGGCGCGGCGACGAAGGGCGGCGAGGCGTACACCTTCAGCTGGGGCCTCGTGAACCCCACGCGCAACTCGAACTGCACGAACGGCCTGGACGGCACGGACGGCTTCGTCGTGAAGAGCCATGCCACGACCGAGGCGGAGATCACCGTGCACGTGGACCACACGTTCTGGGACACGCTCGGCTCGGAGGTCGCCGACCTCCGCTTCGACGCGATAGCAGCGGCGGCGGGCGCCGACGGGCACATCGATTTCGAGGAGCTCGACGCGCAGCGCCTGTCGGATCTGAAGGGCCTCGGCGGCGGGCCGCTGCTGGACGAGAGCGGCGCCCCGATCGTCTACAACCCCGGCAGCATCCCGCTCGAAGCGAGGACGCTCAAGCACTTCGTGCTCGCCGCATCCGCCTCGCAGGCGCACATCAACGGGCTCGGCCTCTGCACGGTGAGCGCCCTGTAGTCCAAGGCGCTCGGACGTCGCGCCGCCCCCCCCCCGAACCAGCTGCTCGGGCCATTCCCTAAGGCTCTCGGCGCGGATCTCTCGCCGCGGGTTGCTCGCGATGTCGTCTCGCGCGCGCGTCCCGTCCGACCTGTCCCGTGACATCGGACGACCTCCGTTCACCCGCGCGTCACGACATCGAGCGGATCCAGCGGCGCCATGAAATCAATTGCAATTAAGTTGCAAGTGATCTACTTGTTCAATTGAGACACGATCGAAGGGCGGACCTGCGGGCCCGCCGCGATCGGCGGCCTGGCTTCAACCTGGAGTGCAAAGATGAGAATTGCGCGCGCAGCGTTTCCTTTCGCGATCCCCTTCCTCGTGGCCTGCTCGGTCTCTGCCGGCGGTGAGCCGGCGAGCCTCGACGAGGGCCAGAGCGCGCTCGAGGGCGGCGAATGCCCTCTCCTCGGAGAGGAGGCCATCGAGCACACCTGCTTTCACGCGAGCTTCGGCCCGTTCGTGACGGTGGCCGCGGGCGCGGATCCGGCGACGACCACGGCCGACATCAGCGCGGGACACACGGCGTACACGGTCAACCTCGCCGGCTCGGGCGGGGTCTTCGGGGGCGCGGTCCTCTACACTCCGGACGAGGACGGCGAGTTCGCGATCTTCCTGGATCCATCCGTCAGCGTGTCGGTCCTGGACTCGTCGGGCGCACCCGTCGCGATCGAGGACGACGTGAGCATCGACCCGACGGAGTGCTCCGAGCTCTCGCGAGCCCTCGTCGTCGATCTCTCGTCGGCGGAGACGTACGCGATCGTGTTCGAGCCGACCAGCGAGCCGAGCGCGCTGGTGCTGGTCGAGAGCCTCGCGGAGTTCAACGCGCCGGAAGGGATCCTCCTCTCCGCGTCTCGGCATTACAGCCCACCGTCGTGGGACGTCGCCGAGGAGGGCGTCGAGCACCCGTTCACGTTCGAGCTGCCCAGCGAGATCCCGGTCGTGAGCGGCAACGCCGGCAAGGGCTGGGTGGTGTTCGCCCATCGCGACGGCGAGAGCGATCCTTTCACCTACTGCTTCTACCAGGGCGGAGCGAGCGTGTGGCACCCGACGACGCCCGGGGACGTCGCCGCTGGAGAGCAATACGAGTTCGTGGCCTGCACGGACGGCGCCGTCCCCGGTGACGACGTGGTGGCCGACTACTTCAAGCTCAGCGTGCTGAAGGGCGACCGGCAGGCGGGCACCACGACGGTCGAGCTCCTCATCCTGGATGAGGGGTGCGGTGGACACGATCATGAGCACTGATCCAACACGGTTCGATGAAGAGCATTTCTACGGGAGGAACATGATCATGAAGAGCATCGTGCGCCTGGCATCCGTTTCCATGTTCAGCGTATTTTCCGCGGCGTGCATCGCGGATCCTTCCTGGGATCCGGAGGGCGAGCCTCTCGAGGACATCAATGAGGCCGGAGAGGCCTTGGTCTGCACCTCGATCGGCGCCACCGCGGTCAGCCACTCGTGCGCTCACGCCACGTCTGGTCCCTTCGGCTCGGTGACCGCGGACGCCAACCAGTGCTTTACGAACGCGAGCCCCAACGTCAACGCGACCCACAAGTGGTGGACCGTGACCCTTCCCGGCGCGGGCCCGTACGAGGGTACCGTGAAGTACCGCCCTGATGTCACGGACGACTACGCGATCTTCCTCGAAGATCCGAACGTTTCTGTGACGATCCTGGATTCGTCGTGCAATAGCATCACTCCGAGCTACGACATCTCGGTGAGCGGCTGCACCCATATCACGCGGGCAATAGGCGTCACCCTCACGGCGTTCACGACATACCGCATCAAGCTGTCTGACACGACCGCATCGCAGGAGCTCCTCATCGAGCGCCAGAACGGGTGCAACGCCGTCGACTGAGCCCGGCCGTCAGGGCTCCGGCTCGTGCTGGCGGAGATCCACGGCCTCGTGGCGCGTGTGCCCGCGGCCGTGGCGTCCGCGCCGAGCCGGAGCTCGCGCAGGCGCCCCGCGCCCCTCGCTCCACTGGAGCCAGCTCCCATCGAATGCGGTGAACGTCCGCCCGCGCCGGTGCGCGGGCGCTGCCGAGAGAGGCCTCGTCGTGAATCGAAAGCTCCCCGTGACCGTGCTGTCCGGCTTCCTGGGCGCCGGCAAGACCACGCTGCTCAACCACGTCCTCGCGAACCGCGACGCGCTGCGCGTGGCCGTGATCGTCAACGACATGAGCGAGATCAACGTCGACGCGGCGCTCGTCCGCGGTGGAGGCGCGGCGCTCTCCCGCGTCGAGGAGAGGCTCGTCGAGATGTCGAACGGCTGCATCTGCTGCACGCTCCGCGAGGATCTGCTGGTCGAGGTGGCCCGCCTGGCGGGCGAGGGGCGCTTCGATTACCTGCTCATCGAGTCGACGGGCATCTCGGAGCCGCTCCCCGTGGCCGAGACGTTCACCTTCGACGATCCCGAGACGGGCAAGAGCCTCTCCGAGGTCGCCCGGCTCGACACGCTGGTCACGGTCGTCGACGCGCAGCGGTTCCTCTCGGACTGGACGAGCGCCGACGACCTCCGGGCGCGCAGGGCCGCGCTGGACACGGGCGACGAGCGCACGGTCGCCGATCTGCTCGTCGAGCAGGTCGAGTTCGCGAACGTGCTCGTGATCAACAAGACGGATCTCGTCGGCGAGGACGAGGTCGAGCGGCTCACGGCGATGCTCCACCACCTGAACCCGGGCGCCCGGGTGATCACGGCCTGCCGCGGCCACGTCGATCCTCGCGAGATCCTCGGCACGGGGCTCTTCGACTTCGAGGAAGCGGCGCGCTCGCCCGGCTGGATGAGGGAGCTGCGCGGCGAGCACGTCCCCGAGACCGAGGCGTACGGGATCGAGAGCTTCGTCTACCGCGCGGGGCGCCCGATGCACCCGGAGCGGCTCTGGGACTTCATCCACGGCGCGACCGCCTGGGATGGAGTGCTCCGCTCCAAGGGGTTCTTCTGGCTCGCGTCCCGCATGGACGTCACCGGGGCGTGGTCGCAGGCGGGCGGCGCGGCCTCGTTCGAGGCGGCGGGCCACTGGTACGCGGCGCTTCCGGAGGACCAGCGGCCGGAGGACGAGGAGGAGCGCGCGGCGCTCGACGCCGCGTGGCATCCGGTCTGGGGCGACCGGCGGCAGGAGATCGTCTTCATCGGCGTCGACATGGCCCGGGAGGAGCTCACGCGCGGGCTCGACGCCTGCTTGCTCACCCAGGAAGAGATGGCCGCGGGGCCCTCCGGCTGGCGCCGGTTCGAGGATCCCTTCCCGGCATGGCAGGAGACACGAGAGCAGGAGAGCGAGGCCGAGCCTGCGCAGCCTCTCCACGCGTGAGGCCGCGTGATGTCGCGCATGCAGGACGGCGTGGCTCATCCTCGGCGGGCCCACGCTCACGGCGTGGCGCGTCGCGCACCGGCAGCGCGACGGCGACGCGCTTACTTGCCGCCGCCCTTCGAGATCTTCCCCTCCGTGAAGACCACGTGCTTGCGCGCGACGGGGTCATACTTCTTGATCTGCATCTTCTCCGTCATCGTCCGCTTGTTCTTCGTCGTGTAATAGCAATAACCAGTCCCAGCAGACGAGACGAGCTTGATGATATCGCGCACGGTGTGCCCTCCTTGTCGTCGCATGGCAGCAAGCCGCGGCAGTGGATCAGCGGACCTGCTGGATGCGACATCCCTATCTCGATCTGCTCGATGATGTAACTTAATTGCATCAACCGCGCGCTTCATGGCATCATGATTCACGAGGCTTCACCGCGGCATGACGGCTCATGTCGCGGCGCCCGCGGGAGACCAAACACGACATGATGACGAGAACGACCGCTGAGGAACGCGGGGATCTCGCGTCGCTGCGCGCGGCGATGGGCAGCTCGACGCGCATCGTGACGGAGCTCGCCGATCTGGCGGAGATCGCGGCGCCCGAGGTGAGCGTGTGCGTGCTGCGGCGGGGCGTCGACCCCGACGTGGACGGCTTCGTGCGCGAATGGCTGCTGCCGCGGCCGCTCTCCGAGGCGCTGCACGTCGACCCAGGCGCGCCCGACCTCGCGGCGCTGGCCGCTGGAGCGCCCCCCTCGCCCGGTCGTGAAGCCTTCCTCCAGGACGTGCGCGGGCTGATCTCGCTCTTCGCGGATCTCACGGGCTGCCCGCGGGTCGGCGTACGGTTCGCGCGGCTCGCGAAGCCCATGTGCCCTCGTCTCCACGCGGACATGGTGACCGTCCGCCTGGTGACCACCTACATCGGGCCTGGGACGGAGTGGGCAGAGCACACGGCCGTCCGGCGGGACCGGCTCGGACACCGCGCGAACGGCGTCCCCGACGAGGTCTCGGGGGTGCTGCGCGCCGGCGCGCGCCTCCGCCGGATGGAGCCGTTCGACGTCGGGCTGCTCAAGGGAGAGGCGTGGCCGGGCAACCAGGACCGCGGCGCGGTGCACCGGTCGCCTCCCGGAACGTCGCCGCGTGTCGTCGTGACGCTCGACGCCCTGGCTTGAACGCTACGCCAGCTGCACGCTGCCGTGGTGGTCGCAGTGCCCGCTGTGCGGGTGGTGCAGGTGACCGTCGACGAGGAAGTCCATGTGGTCGCCGTGGGGGACAGCGGGGTGGCCGCAGTTATCCCCGTGCACGTGCTTCACGTCATGCCCTGAGCACGCGTGGCTCGGGGTACACTGAGCAGGGTTCTCCTCGTCCACCGAGAGAGCGTGCTCGTCGACGTGATCATCATGCCGGTGATGCAGGTGGCCGTCGTGCAGGTAGTCGACGTGGTCGCCGTGGCGGATCGCCTGGTGCCCACACCCCTGGCCGTGGTCGTGTGCATGCTCCTGATGCGTCGCGTGATCCTTCATCTGGTCTCCTTATCGAACGGTGGGGAAACGCACAGCTCTGGAGGGTGAAGAGGCAGATTGCCTCAGCCCCTGAAGCCCGATTTCTCGGCCGGCTGGAACGAGAAGTTGGGCTCCAGGTAAACAAACCTACCCGCACGGCACGGATCGGTCACTAAAATTTCTTCTGGGACGGTAGTCGTCTGGGCCGGGCTCGCCTTACGGCCCGCCTCCGCCGCTATTCCACCTGCCAGGACGCGACCGTGCCGGCGGCGTCCGCGCCGAGCAGCCCCGCGTGCGCGGGGTGCCAGGCGAGCGCGGTGACCTCGCCCTCGAGAAACGCGTAATGGTCCTCCCTCTCGAACGTGGAGTCGCCTGATGTCGAGGTGATCGCGCGTCTCCACGAGGCGCGCTCGGCCTACGCGATCTGCACGGGCGACCTGGGGGCCTGTGCTGAAAGCCTGGAAGCTGCCTTGTCGGCCCTCGAGCAAGCCGGCGATCATCGCAATGGGGCGAGCACCCGGGCGGGCCTCGGCTCCACGTACACGGAGCTCGGCGATTTCGACACGGCGCAGTCGATGATAAGGGCCGCCCTGGAGGCGGCCGTCCGGATGCATCTGTATGACCTGAAGCTCGCCGCGCAGGCCAACCTCGCGCATGTCCTCGGGTGCTGTGGCCAGCTCGCCGAAGGACGGGCGCTCGCCGAGGCGGCGGCCGCGTCGGCCCGGGGATCGGGCCTGGTGCGCACGGAGATCTTCGCGCGCTGCTGCCTCGCGAAGATCGCCTTCGCCATGGGCGACTTCGAGGGCGCCGAGCGCGAGGCGCGCGCCGCCATCGCGCTCTTCCAGAGCGCGCCGACGCTCGGCGTACAGGCCTTTTCCATCCTCGCACGCGCGCTGCTCGGGCTCGGGCGCATCGATGAGGCCATGGCGGCTGCCGCCGAGGCGAGCGCGCAGCTCGCGGAGTTCGGCACCGTAGAAGAGGGCGAATCGCTGGTCCGGCTGGCGGTCGCCGAGGCGCTGGCCGCGAGCGGCCGGCACGCCGAGGCGACCGCCGCGATCGCGGCCGCCAGGGCCGCGCTGCTCGCGCGCGCCGAGAGGCTCAGCGACCCGACCTGGCGTGAGCGCTTCCTCCGCGATGTTCCGGACAACGCCCGCACGCTCGATCTCGCGCGGCGGTGGCTCGGCGGTTGATCCGTGCGTCCGGGCTCACGGATCGAACTCTCCGCACGCTCGCCGGCGCTGGTGACGTCGAGCTCGTGGCATCGTCGTCCCTCGTGACGTCGTGCTTGCGCGGAGGACCTGCGGTGTCGCCCCGGGAGAGCACACGCGGGGGCTCACTCGAAGTACATGAGAACGGCGATGCGCACAGCGGATGTGATCGAGGATCGTTTCGAGATCGAGCGGCTCGCCGTCTCTGGCGGGATGGGGGACGTGTACCGGGCGCGCGACCGGGTGTCCGGGCAGGCGGTCGCGCTCAAGGTCTTGCAGGGCGCGAGCGCCAACGACCTGCGCCGGTTCGCGCGGGAGGCGGAGGCGCTCGTGACGCTCCGGCTGCCGGGCGTGGTGCAGTACGTCGCGCACGGGGTGACCGGCGCAGGGCAGCCGTACCTGGCCATGGAGTGGCTCGACGGCGTGACCCTGGAGGAGCGGCTCGCCGGAATGCCGCTCACGCTCGCCGAGAGCGTGGCGCTGGCCGCGCGCGTGGCCACGACGCTCGGCGCGATCCACTGGCTCGGCGTCGTTCACCGCGACCTCAAGCCGAGCAACCTGATGCTCGTGGGCGGCGCGGTCGAGCGCGTCACGCTGCTCGACTTCGGCATCGCGCGCCACCTCCGGCTCGCGCCGACCCTCACGTCGCCCGGGGCCGTGCTCGGCACGCCCGGGTACATAGCGCCCGAGCAGGTGCGCGGCGACGCGCCGGTCGACGCCCGGGCCGACGTGTTCGCGCTCGGGTGCGTGCTGTTCCAGTGCCTCGCGGGGCGCCCGCCGTTCCTCGGCAACAGCGCGCTCGCGCTCCTGATGCGGGTCGTCCTGGAAGAGCCGCCGCGGCTCGGGGAGCTCCGCGACGGTATCCCGGAGCCGCTCGAGCGCCTGGTGGCGCGGATGCTGGCGAAGAACGCGGGGGAGCGGCCGCGCGACGGCGCCGCCGCCGCGGCGGAGCTCGTGGCCGTGGCCGGCGAGGGGCTCTCGATCGGAGCGAGCGAGATCGCGGCGCCGGCCGCGCCGGGCGAGGCGATCACGACGGCCGAGCGCAAGGTGATGTGCGTCATCCTGGCCGAAGGCGGCGGCGCCGAGGCCGGCGCCACGCGCTCGACGCTCACCGATACCGACGGCGCCGCGCGGGTCGAGGCGCTGCGGGACATCGCGGCGCGCCACGGCGGGCGCCTCGATCGGCTGCAAGCGCGCTGGTGGCTCGTCGCGCTGTCCGGCGCCGAGTCGCCCACGGATCTCGCCGCGCGGGCGGTCCACTGCGCGCTCGCGCTCCGGAAGGTGCTCGGCGCCGTGCCCATGTCCGTCGCGACCGGGTTGACCGAGGTCGAGGGCAAGCTGCCGGTCGGCGAGCTGATCGATCGGGTCGCGCAGCTCATCGCCGGGCGCGATGGCCCTCCGCCCGGGGAGATCCGGCTCGATGACGCGACCGCCAGCCTGATCGCGAGCCGCTTCGAGACGGTACGGGGGCCCGGCGGGTGCTGGCTTCGCGGCCCGAAGGAGGAGCCGGACACCATCCCGCGGCTCCTCGGCAAGCCGACGCCCTGCGTGGGGCGCGAGCGCGAGCTCTCGCAGCTCGCGACCGAGTGGCGCCATTGCGTGGACGAGCCCTCCGCGAACGCGGTGGTGGTGGTGGGCGCGCCTGGCCTCGGCAAGTCGCGCCTCGCCTGGGAGTTCCTCCGCACGCTCAAGGAGCAGCGCGACGGCGCCGCGATCTGGATCGGCAGGGCCGACCCGATGGCGGTCGGCTCGGCCTTCGGCCTCGTCGCCCAGGCGCTCCGCCGCGCCATGGGCATCCTCGACGGCGAGGCGCTGGAGGTGCGGCGGAGCAAGGTGCTCGACCGGGTGGGGCAGCTCGACACGCTCAGGGCGAGGGGCCTGCACGTCGCGGCGTTCCTCGGCGAGCTGGTGGGGGCGCCGTTCCCCGACGAGGGGGATGTGCAGCTGCAGGCGGCGCGCCAGAACCCGGTGCTGATGGGCGACCGCATCCGCGAGGCGTTCGAGGATTTCGTGAAGGCCGAGTGCCAGCGGCAGCCGGTGCTGCTGGTGCTGGAGGACTTGCACTGGGGCGACCTGCCGACGGTGCGGCTGATCGACGCGGCGCTGCAGCACGCGAGGGACCTGCCGCTGATGGTGCTGGCGCTGGCGCGCCCCGAGGTGGACGAGCTGTTCCCCGAGCTCTGGCGGCATCGGATCGGGCTGCAGCTGCGCCTCTCGCCGCTGCCGCGTCGCGCGAGCGAGCGGCTCGTGCGCGAGGTGCTCGGCGACGGCGTGAGCGGGGCGCAGGTGGACGAGCTGCTGGCGCGGGCCGAGGGCAACGCGTTCGTGCTGGAGGAGCAGATCCGGGCGGTGGCCGAGGGCCGTGGCGAGGGCATGCCGGAGACGGTGCTCGCGATGGTGCAGGCGCGGCTGGAGGCGCTGGATGTCAAGGAGCGGCGGGTGCTGCGCGCGGCGAGCGTGTTCGGCGAGACGTCGTGGAGAGGGGCGATGGCGGCGCTGGTGGGCGGGGCGCAGATCGAGCAGCCGCTCGCGGAGCTCTCGCGGCGCGAGCTGCTGGTGCGGCGGCCCGAGGCGCGGATCGCGGGCGAGGTGGAGTACCAGTTCCGGCACGCGCTGGTGCGGGAGGCGGCGTACGGCATGCTCACGGAGCGCGACCGCCGCGTCGGCCACGGCCTCGCGGGCGACTGGCTGGCCCGGGCCGGCGGCGCGGACGCGATGGTGCTGGCCGAGCACTTCGAGATCGGCGGGGCGCCGGCGCGGGCGGCGGAGGCGTACCTGCGCGCGGCCGAGGAGGCGCTGCGCGGCGGCGATCTCGACGCGGCGATCGCGCGGGCCGACCGGGGCATCGGCTGCGGCGCGGCCGGGGAGACCGCCGGCAGATTCCGCCAGATCCAGGCGGAGGCCCATGTGTGGCGAGGCGATCTCGCGCTCGCCGCGGAGCGGGGGAGCGAGGCGGGGGGCCTGGTGGAGCGCGGCTCGGCCGCGTGGTTCTCGGCCATCACCCAGGTCGTGCTGGCCTCGTCCAAGCTGGGCCGGCCTGATGAGGTCGAGCGCTGGACGGCCATCGCGGCGGATACCGCCGCTCGGGGCGACGACACGGCCGTCAGGCTCATCTGCCTTGCCGAGTGTGCGATCGCGCTGCTGCTCAACGGACGTTACGCGGCGGGCGGTGCGCTGGTCGAGGCCGTCGAGCGCGCGCTGGCGAGCGTCGAGGCAGGAGGCCTCGAGGTGGTCGCCACGCGACTTCACTTGGCGCGGTCCTACCATGCGATCTGCACCGGCGATCTGGGCGCCGGCGTGGACCGCATGAAAGCCGCGATACTCGCATTCGAGATGGCCGGGGATCGGCGCAATGCCTGTGGTGAACGCGGAAACCTCGGATCCGTCTATGCAGAGCTCGGCGACTTCGAAACGGCTGAATCGACATTGCGCGAAGTCTTGGAGGAGTCCGACCGGCTGCAGCTGCAGGAGCTGAAGCTCTCGGCGGAGTCGAACCTCGCCCGTGTCCTGGCGTGCCGTGGTCGACTCGCCGACGCGCGGGCGCTCGCCGAGGTGGCGGTCACGTCGAGCCAGGGAGCGGGCATGGTGCGCACGGAGCTCTTCGCTCGCTGCTACCTCGCGAAGATCGTCCTCGGCCTGGGGGACCTCGAGGCCGCCGAGCGCGAGGCGCGCTCCGCCATCGCGCTCTTTGAGAGCGCCCCGACGCTCGGCGTGCAGGCCATCGCTGTGCTGGTGCGCGCGCTCCTCGGGCGCGGGCGTACGGACGAGGCGATGCGGGCTGCCGCCGAGGCGAGCGCGCAGCTCTCGGAGTTCGGCACCCTGGAAGAGGGCGAGCCGTTCGTCCGCCTGACGGTCGCCGAGGCGCTCGCCGCGAGCGGCCGGCGCGCCGAGGCGAGCGCCGCCATCGCGTCGGCCAGGGACGCGCTGCTCGCGCGCGCCGAGAAGCTCAGCGACCCGACCTGGCGCGAGCGCTTCCTCCGCGACGTTCCGGACAACGCCCGCACGCTCGAGCTCGCGCGGCAGTGGCTCGGCGGCTGAGCGGCGCGGATGGGCTCACGGGTCGACCTCTCCGTACGCTCGCCGGCGCAGGCGGCTCCGAGCTCCCGGCGTCGTGTTCACCGGGCTAGGGGGTGTGTGCGCGAAGGGCCTTCGGTGCCGCCCCGACAGAACACACGCGGGGGCTCGCTCGAAGTACATAAGAACGGCGATGCGCGCAGCGGAGGCGGTCGAGGATCGTTTCGAGATCGAGCGGCTCGCCGGCTCCGGCGGCGTGGGCGACGTGTACCGCGCGCGCGACCGGGTTTCCGGGCAGGCGGTGGCGCTCAAGGTGCTGCAGAGCGCGAACGTGCGCGACCTGACCCGGCTGTTGCGCGAGGCAGAGGCGCTCGCCGCGCTCCGGCTGCCGGGGGTCGTGCAGTACGTGGCGCACGGGATGACCGGCGCAGGGCGGCCGTACCTGGCCATGGAGTGGCTCGACGGCGTAACGCTGGAGGAGCGGCTCGCCCAAGGGCCGCTCTCGATCGCCGAGAGCGCGACCCTGGCGGCGCACGTCGCGACGACGCTCGGCGCGGTCCACCGGCTCGGCGTCGTTCACCGCGACCTGAAGCCGAGCAACCTGATGCTCGTGGGCGGCGCCATCGAGCGCGCCACCCTGCTCGACTTCGGCATCGCCCGCGACCTCCGGCTCGCGCGGAGCCTGAGGATGCTCTCGAAACCGCCGGGACACCGGCCGCGCGACGGCACCGCCGTCGCCGAGGAGCTCGCTGCCCTGGCGCGGGCAGGGCTCCCCGCCGGAGCGCACGAGACCGCGGCGCCGCCCGCGCCGCGCGTGGAGATCACCACCGCGGAGCGCCGGGTCATGTGTGTCATCCTTGCAGCCGAAGGCAGCGCGGAGGCGGACGCCACACTCTCCGAGGCCGAGGGCGCCGCTCGCACCGAGGCGCTGCGCCAGGTCGCGGCGCGCCACGGCGGGCGCCTCGAGCTCCTGCAGTCGCAGTGGCTGCTCGTCGCGCTGTCCGGCGCCGAGTCGTCCACGGATCTCGCCGCGCGCGCGGCCCACTGCGCGCTCGCCCTGCGCGCAGAGCTCGGGGGCGTTCCGCTGTCCGTCGCCACAGGGATGGCCGAGGTCGCCGGGCGCCTGCCGGTCGGCGCGCTAATCGACCGCGTCGTGCAGCTCTTCCCGAAGCGCCCCCGACCGCCGGAGTCGGGCATCCGGCTCGACAGCGCGACGGCGGGCCTGCTCGCCAGGTCCTTCGACATGGCGCACGTGGACGAAGGCGCGTGGCTCCGGGGCCCGAAGGAGGAGCCGGAAGATCGGCGGCGCGCCGGCGCGGGCGGCGGACGCGTACCTGCGCGCGGCCGACGAGGCGCTCCGGGGCGGCGACCTCGCCGCGGTGATCGAGCGGGCCGACCGGGGCATCGGCTGCGGGGCGGTGCCAGAGGTCGCCGGCAGGCTCCGCCGGGCCCAGGCCGAGGCGCACCCATGGCGCGCTGATATCTCGAAGGCTCTGGAGCGGGGCCTCGAAGCGGTCGAGCGGATCGAGCGCGGCTCGACGGAGTGGTTTTCTGCCGTCACGCAGGTGGTCTTTGCGTCGTACAAGCTGGGCCGGTTCGATGACGCCGAGCGCTGGATGAGCGTGGTCGCGAGCACTGCCGCCATGGCCGACGCGGAGAGCGTCAAGCTCATCTGCCTCGCGGACGGCGCAGCGGTGCTGTCGATGGTGGGTCGCTACGCAGGAGGGCGCGCGCTGCTCGACATCGTCGAGCGCGCCTATGCGAGCACCGACGCGCTCGACGTCGAGGCGGCCGCGCACCTTCACGAGGCGCGCGCCGCTCATGCCGTCTGCACGGGCGATCTCGCCGCCGGCGCGGACGGCATGGAAGCCGCGAGCCGTGCCTACGACCAGGCCGGTGATCGCCGCAACGCATGCAGTACACGCGTCAACTCGGGCAGTATCCTGGAGTCGTTCGGCACGCTCGAAGAGGGCGAGTCGCTGGTCCGGCTGACGGTCGCCGAGACGCTCGCCGCGAGCGGCAGGCGCGACGAGGCGATGGCCGCGATCGCCTCGGCCAGGGCCGCGCTGCTCGCGCGCGCCGACAAGCTCAGCGACCCGACCTGGCGGGAGCGCTTCCTCCGCGACGTTTCCGACAACGCCCGCACGCTCGACCTCGCGCGGCAGCGGCTCGGCGGCTGAGCAGCGCCGGCTCCCTCGGCGTCGCTCGCGCGGACGTAGAGACCGGATCCGTTCCAGTGGGATGGATCCGAGCGACCGCGCCGCCGCCACTTCGCGATCATGACCATCGCGAAGACGTGTAAAATCGGCTCCATGATCTGGGGTCGCCTTCGGGCGAACGGGGCTGGTCGAGCACGTAGGCAGATGGTCCGCAGGGGCATTCGGGCTTGCGTGGCCGCAGCGCTGGTGGCGAGCTGCCACGCGCCCGCGCCGCCGCCGTCCAGCGTGGCGGGCACATCGGCGCGGGTGCCCCTGCGTGCCTTTGCGAGCGCGGACTCCTGGTTCCAGATGGGCCGCGCTCTGGCGAGCTGGGTTCATTACAACGTGCAGCCGGCGGCCCTCGCGCCGGGCCGCGAAGGACGCCTCGAGATCCTGTCCGACTGCGCCATGCTGACAGGCGCGATCGCCGACGCCGTAGATCGCCTCAGGCCACGCACCGGAGACGGTACCCTGGGAGACACGTTGCGCCGCGTCGCTCAACGCTGCCAGCACGCCGATCCAGAGCGATGGCAGCGTGTCGCCGAGGAGCTGGTCGAGACGGCCAACCATATCTCCGGAGATGCACCGGAGGTCGCGGCGCCGCTGCTCCTCCTCGGCACGAGGCTCGGCGCAGGTCTCCCCGGGAGCGGCGGCCCGAGAGGAGAGACGCCGGAGTTGGCGCTCCGCGCCGCCACGCTGGCCTACCTCGAGACGGCGCCAGAGCCGGCCGGGCAGCGCGCCTGGCTCCTCTCGCGTCTCTACCAGGCGGGAATGGGGATCGCCCGGGCCGCGGAGGCACCCCGCGCGGCACGCGTCGCCTACGAGCTCAGCCGACTCGACGAAGAGCGCCTCGGTCGACTGCGCGAGTTCCGAGAGCGCCTCTCGGACGACCCGAGCCTCTTCTTTTCGGACGATCTCACCAGCCTCGCGCGCGAGGCGGAGGCGCTCCACGATGATGTGATGGCGAGCGCGTTGCGGTACATGGCGCTCACGCTCACAGCCGAGGCCGAGGTCGACTGGCGTGCTGCGCAGGACGGCATCCGCATGCTCCTGGAGAACGGCCTGATCGAGATGGCGGCAGCCGCTCTCCTGACGGCGGCCACGAGCCAGATGGAGACGGCCGACGCGGATCGCTCCAGCGCGTCGTTCCTCGCGCTCGCCAGGGAGGTCGAGCGCCGCGCCGCCCGCTTGCCGACGTGGCGAGGCGCGCTCTCCTCGGCCCGCGTCAGCGAGCTCGTGTTCCTGCTGGCCGTCGATGAGCGACCCGAGCGGTATTGCACGCTCTGGAACGAGGAGGACATGAGGGCGCTCTCCTTCGAGCCGGCGGCCCGCAGCCTGTCCGTGGTGCTGCGAATCCTCGCGATTCCCTGCATCACCACCACGAGCTCCCACGAGGCCACGCGGCTCGTCGACCGGATCCTCGACGAAGCCGAGGAGCTCGACGTCTGGATGCGGAGAAATGGAGGATTGCTGGCGATGGCGACGCGATCGACGCCTCCTCCGCAGGGCCAGATGCAGGTCTTCGCCGCCTACCTGGCAAGCCACCACCTCGCGACCATCGGCCACGTCGACGCATCTCGAGTGTATGCGCGACGCGCCCAGGATCTCGCGAAGCAGCATGGCCTCCCCCTCGACGCCGGCCCGCCGCTGCGCGGCATGCTCATCGACATGCTCTCGGGGCAGACGCTCTTCGACACGCGCGGAGAGACGCTCCTGTCCGACGACCTGCTCCAGGCCTTCCGCGCTCCGTCGCCGATCGCCTCCGGAAGCGACCTCGACAAGGCGATCGCGCAGGCCGCTCTTCAGCTGCTGATGGGCCCCAAGGACGACTGGCGCACCCTGGAGAGCCTGCTCCAGTCCGCCGAGCGGGCCGTCCAGCCGCAGGCATGGCCGCGGGCGCAGCGGGCTTCAGCGAAGCTCCTCCGCGCCTGCGTACAGCTCGTCCGGACCGGACAAACCGGGGCGATGCGGACTCTCCTGCGCGAGATGGATGCGGCGCTCTCCGTCCTCGAGGCAGAGCACAGCCCCCTGCTCGCCTTCGTCGCGTCGCAGGGCTTCTTCGTGCTCACGCAGCATCCCCTCGGCAAGGTCACGGCCACGGCGCTCGCCCGACGGATGATCGCCGTCGACATCGAACGCAGCCCGGCGTCGGAAAATATCATGCTTGATTGGCTGATGCTGCTCCCGAGGCTCCGCGTCATCGAGGCGGATCGTGACCTGCCTGCAGCGCGGCAGCTCGCGGAGCAGATGATTTCCAGAGTGAACTCCGCCCTGGGCTCGTTCATCGGGACGCCGAGCCAGATCAAGGCATACCAGCTCTGGAAGGTGCCGCTTGAGGCCATCGCCGAGGCCGTCATCGGGCTCGACGTGCGCCCGGAGCAGGAGCTTGCTCGTCGGAGGCTGGCCCTGCGGCTCCACGATTTGACGCAGGCCCGGAGCCTCACGCGGCGCCTGCACCAGCCGGCCGACGCGGCGGCAGCCGGCGTCGAGGCGCGCTCGCGGCAGATCGAGCAAGCGCTCCTCGATCTCGATCTCGCCCCCACGCCGCCGGGTGTCGGGCCACGCGAGCACCACGAGAGCGCTCGGGCGAGGCTCATGCACGAGCTCGCCGCGCTCAAGGGCCTGCCCGCGGCGGGGCAGCAGGCCCTCCTGCCGCTCGCCGATGGCGACATCGACGAGCTCTTTGCCACGCTCGGGCCACGAGAGCGGCTGGTGCTCCTCCATCGAGATCGCGAGCATCTCACGCTGTTCGTGCTCTCGCGGGGTGGCCGGCTCGACATGCAGAGCGCACCGATCGCCGCGGACCTCGTCGATCGGATCGATCTGGCGCTGAAGCAGATCAGCGATCCCTGCAGCAAGACGGAGGCTCTGCCTCGCTCGACGACCTTCGCGCTCTTGCAGGAGCTCTATCGCACCCTCGTTCTCCCGCTGGAGGAGAGCGGAGCCATCTCGCCGGGCGACTCGCTGGTGTTCGCGGGCGACGACGAGCTCACCGCCATTCCTGCGGCGCTGTGGATACGACGAGAGGAGCGCGGTCGCCCGGAGTACCTCGTGGAGTCGTATACGGTCTCGGGCGCTCCTTCGGCGAGCGCCTGGCTGGCCTCGGCGCGCAAATGGAGGAACAAGGCCTTCCAAGGGCGCGGCCAGGTCTTCGCCGTCTCGCGCTACGAGGGGGCCCGCCTCCCCTTCGGTCGCGGCGGGTCGACGTTCGTCCCAGCAGATCTCCCGGGTACGCGGGACGAGGGAAAGGCGACCCAGCGCGCCCTTGAGCGCATCGTGCCCGAGCTCTCCGTGACGCTCGATCGAGAGGCGACGACACAGGCGTTCCTCAAGGCGGCCCGATCGGGGCCGCTCGACGTGCTGCACGTCGCGGCGCACGGACTGGGAGGTCCCACGATCAAGGCACCCGCGGGACAGGGCGGGCTGCTCCTGAGCGGCCGGGGTCGGGATGGGTTCCTGCCGATGATCGAAATCCTGGCGGAGCAGCTCAACGCTCGCGCCGTGGTGCTGTCGGCATGCGATGGCGGGGTGGGTCGAGGGGTGTCCGGGGAGGGCGCCCTGTCGCTCGGCTGGGCCTTCCTCGCCTCGGGCGCTGAGGCCGTCGTCGTGTCGCGGTGGCCCCTCGCCGATCGGCCCATCCATCGTCTCATGCAGGGCTTCTACGAGGCGGCGGCCGCCGGAGCATCGCCCGCCTCCGCGCTCGCCGCCGCGCAGCGGAAGCTGCTCGACGAGCCGCTCCCGGAGGCGGTCGCGTGCAGAACGCTCGGGCAACCCGTCACCCTCGAGCAGCTGAGCCACCCGAGTCCCCCGAGGGCGGCGCCTGCTGCGAGGCGCTGGCGTGACTATCCGGGCATGTGGGGCGGCCTCGTGTTGATCGGGCACGATCCCGCTCGATGGCTCGTGCCCCATGCCGGCGCGCCCGTGAAGGACCGAGCGGATGCGCAATAGGCGAGCCATCGTGGGGCTCTGCGTGCTGGCGGCGCTGTTCTTCTCCGCGTGCTCCAGCGCTGCCCCTGTCGCCCCGATCGAGATGCGAGCCACGCGCCCCGAGGGCTCGCGCGCTCCAGCGCAGAGCTCCTGCCAGCGCGCCGACACGGCGCGCGCCCGCGTCGCCGGGCTGTGGGGCGAGGGGAAGCTGCATCGGCTCTTGCGCGTCATCGCGCGGGCGAACGCGCTCTGTCCCCAGGGCGCACCCGCGACATGGAGCTTCGAGCTACGGGCGCTCGCCGCGATCGGCCGCCGCAGCGACGCGCTCGAGCTCGCGAGAGAGATCGAGCGATCCGACAGCGCCAACGACGAGGCGCGCCGCGCCCTGCGCGAGCTCCGCGTCGACGACGAAGCGCACCCCGATGCACCGCTGACCGGAGAGGCGGGGCGCTCGAGCGCACTACGGCTCTACGCCGCGGGTCACGACGCGCGATTGGCCGGGGACCGCCCTGGGGCCCAGCGCTTGTTCGACCGCGCTGTCGAGCTGCTCCAGCGTGCGACCGGCGCCGAGGTGGAGCTCAGCCCTCCCGTCCGTTTCGATAGGCCCTCCGATGTCCGCTGGTCACCGGACCAGCGCATGATCGCGGTCGCCGACGGGAACGATATCGTGCTGGTCGACGCCGCGTCCGGCCACGAGATCCGGCGCCTGACCGGCCGTCGCGGCGAGGGCGCCCCCATCGCCTTCTCCCCCGATGGGGCCGTGCTCGCCTCGGGAGGGAGCGCGTCCACGGTTCGCCTCTGGAACGTCGCCGCCGGCGTACCCCTAGGCCTCCTCGACGGCAGCGGAATCTTTTACGTGAGCGCCTTGACCTACTCTCCGGACGGGAAGCTGATCGCCGCCGCGGACGGCGGAGGACAGGTTAAGCTCTGGGATGCGGTCACCAGGACGGAGCGCGGCAATCTGGCTCATCGGCACATCGTGCGGGAAATTGCGTTCTCCGCCGACTCAAAGACACTGGCCTCGGGCGGGGAAGACGGGCTCATCCGGCTCTGGGACGTAGGGGCCGCGCGGGAGAAGGGCAGCCTTGAAGGCCACACCGCCGCCATCAACGGGCTCGCGTTTCTGCGCGATGGAACAACGCTGGCGTCCGGCTCGAAGGACGGCACCGTTCGCCTCTGGGATAGCCGCGCGCGGAGGCCGCTCCGGATCCTTGCGACCCATCGCACGCCCATCCGCGGGCTCTCGGCCTCGCCGGTCCAGGACACGCTGGCGGTCGCGAGCTCGGGCGCAGGGATCACGGTCTGGGATGTCCCGACCGCGCGGCCGCTCCGTGAGCTTGGCCCGCCCACCGCATCGGTGGACAACCTGGTCTTCTCCGCCGACGGACGGCGGATTGCCGGAATGCTCGACTCACTGCTCGCGGTCTGGGACGAGGGCCATCCGGATCCACGGCCCTTCGGCGTCGCGTCCCCCGCGATGTGGTTCGCCGCGCTGTCCCCGGACGAGTCCAGCCTCGTCGCCGGCGACGTCGACGGCACGACCGCGGTGTGGGACCTCGGGGCCGGGAAGCCGCTGCGCCTGCTGCCTCGGCAGGATCAGCACAACAGCGAACGCATCCGAACGGCCGCGTTCGCGCCCGACTCGGAAACCCTGGTGACGGGCCATGACGACGGGGCTGTCCGGGTATGGACGGAGAAGGGTCGGGCCGTCGCGCGCGTGTTGAGCGGGCATCGCAAGGCGGTTTCCGCGGTGGCCGTCTCCCCGAGCGGGAAGCTCATCGCCACCGGCTCGAGCGATCACACCATCCGCCTCTGGAACGCCTCCACCGGCGACGAGGTGCGCGTGCTCGACGAGCACGACGGCGAGGTGAGCGCGTTGTTGTTTGCTGGAGACGAGACCCTCGTCTCGGGGGCCGACGACAAGTCCGTCATCTTCTGGGACGTGGCCAGCGGGGCCATCGCGTACCAGAGCGACCCGCTCCACGCGCGCGTCGATGCGCTCGCGCTCTCGCCGGAGGGCGACCGGCTCGCCGCCGCCGGTGTCATGTTCTTTGAGCTCTGGGACCGGAGGACGCACGAGAAGCTCCGGACGCTGAAGGACTCCCGACGGCTCTTCAGCTCGATGACCTTCCTCCCGGGGGGGACCACGCTGGCGGCCGGCCTTGACTCCGACATCCAGATCATCGACGTCGCCGGAGGCCGCACCCTACGAACGCTGCGCGGGCACCGCTCCTCGGTGACGTTCCTTGGCTGCAGCGGGAGCAACGACGTGCTCGTCTCGGCAGGTATGGATGGCGACTTGCTCTTCTGGCGACCCTCCACCGGCGACTTGCTGGCCACCGTCGGCCTCGGGCAAGGCGGTGGGAGCTACCTCTACACGCCCGACGGGCGGATGGAGGCCCAGGGCGGGAGCGAGGGCTTGTTCGCGTGTCGTTTCGGCGCGTCGTTCTTTCCCATCGAGCTCTGCGAGGAGCGGTTCTCCTCGCCTGGCTTGCTCGCCCGCCTCTGGAGCGGGAGCGGCGCGGAGGTCGACCCGTGAGCTCGCTCTCCCGTCGAGGCGAATCATGGCGCCGCGCGACGCATGGAATCCGCCGCGCGGTCGTCGCGGGGCTCCTCGCGCTGGCCTCCTGCGCCGGCGCTGCTTGCGCTCCGGCGCATCCCGGTCGTCCGCCGCGCGACGGCGCGCCCCCTGCGCGCTCCCCGTGGGGCATGCTCATCCCCCAGGTAGCGCACCCGCAGGGGGTGAACGCCGTGGCGTTTTCGGCTGACGGGGGCCTCCTGGCCTCCGGCGGCGCCGATCATGCCGTGAAGATCTGGAGCACGCGCACAGGCGCGCTGCTCCGCGACCTCATCGGTCACACCGCCTCGGTGGTGGCCGTCGCGTTCCCGCCCGGGCTCGACCGAGTCGTCTCCGCCGGCGCGGACGGTACGGTGAGGATCTGGAACGTCCGGACGGGCGAGCTCGTGAAGACGCTCGGCGGACACCGGGAGGGGGTCACAGCGCTCGCGCTGTCGCCGGACGGCAAGACCGCCGTGGCGGCGAGCCGCGATCGGAGGGTTCGTGCGTGGCGGCTCGACGGAGCGTGGAGCGCGACGCTCTGGAAGGTGTCCTCGGCCGTTCGCTCTGCGGCCTTTTCGCCGGACGGCAAGATCGTATTCCTCGGTCAGGAAAAGGGCAGCATCAGCACCTGGGATCCCGAGTCAGGGAGGGCGCTCGGAGCGTATCACGACGACAAGAGCACGTTCGGGGTCGCGGAGATTGGAGCATTGCCCGGAGGGCGATCCGCGTTGATCGCGGCGTACCGCGAGGGCCTCCTCCGCTGGGACCTCGGGGGTGGCCCACCGACGCGCGCGTGGTCGACCGGCACGGCGCCGATCGAGGCCATGACGATGTCACCAGACCGGGCGCACGTGCTCGCGGCGATCCGCGGCCGTGGGCTCGTGGTTTATGACGTCGCCACCGGATCTCCCGTCCGAACCCTCGCCCAGCGGGACGACTCGACGAGCTGCGTCGCCTACTCGCCGGACGGCCTCCACGCCGCCTCGGGCGGGCGCTGGACGCTCGATCTGTGGGATCTGACCACGGCCGAGCGCACCCGGAGCCTCGGCGCGCGGGTCAGCGACGTGAGCGGGCTCGCGGTCTCACCGGATGGAACGCAGCTCCTCGCGGCCTATCGAGGTTTCGGCGCTCGGCTCTGGGACCTGACGACGGCGAGCCTGGGGCGCGACTTCGTGCCGAAGGAGGGGGTCGTCGTAGCCGCCGATTTCCTCGATGGAGGGCGGCAGGTCATCGCCGCGATTTCCAGCCCGGATGCCGAGTACAACGGGATCCGGATCTGGGACGCCCGCACCGGCGCTGCCGTTCGGAGCATGGGGGAGACCTCGGGCAAGCTGGAAGAGGCGATCTCGTGGACGCGGGCGCTCCCCGACGGGAAGCGGGCGCTCACGTGGCGGATCCTCAAGCAGCGCATCGAGCTCTGGGACATCGAGACCGGAGACCTCCTGCGGCGCGCGCCGACCGGCGACGAGCCACTCGCCCTCTCGCCCGACGGGCGGACGTTCGTCGGGCAGGACAACGGCGATCTGCACCTGTGGAGCGCCGAGACGCTGGAGCCGATCTCCACCCTCGAGGCCCACGTCGATGATGCGACCTGCGCGGTCTACTCCCGCCGGGGCGTGCTCCTCCTCTCCGGGGGGAAAGACGCGACGATGCGGCTCTGGAGCACCGTCGACGGCTCGCTGCTCTACACCTATTACGGTCACCAGCATGCCGTTACGGCCCTCGCGCTCTCTCCGGACGACGCCGTGATCGTCTCCGCGGCCTCCGACGGCGCCGTCCGCCTCTGGCGCCGCGAGGACGGCTCGCTGATCCGCACGCTGCGGGGGCACACGGCCAGCGTGACGTCGCTCTCGTTCCTGCCCGATGGGCGCCGGTTCCTGAGCGGAAGCACGGATGGCACCGTCCGCTTATGGACGCTGGACGGCGACGCGTCGCTGGTCCTCCTGGCCTCCGGCTCCGAGTGGCTGACCTATAGCTCGGAGGGATATTTCGACGCCTCCAGGAGCGGGGGACGTCTCGTGTCGGTCACCCATGATCTCGAAGCGTACCCGGCCTGGTCGGTGGCCGCGCGGGCGAACCGCCCGGATCTGCTGCTCCAGCCCTTCGGGCTCGCCGGCTCGTCGACGCTCGAGGTGCTGAGACGACGGCCGACATGGCTTCCGACCCCGGGGCCTTTCGACGGCCCCGCGTCGAGCGGAGGGCCTGTCGTCAAGGTCAAGCGCGTAGCGGCCAGCGAGCGATCCGCGACGCTCGAGGTGGAGGTGCGGAGCACGGCGCCGCTCCAGCGCTACAATGTATTCGTCAACGCGACGCCTCTCCATGGCCTGGGTGGTCGGGCTGTGTCGGGGACGCGCACAGCGCTGATCGAGCGCCTGGATCTCGGCTACGGGGACAATCAGATCGTGGTCTACGCCTCGGACGGCGCGGGCGCCGTCGGCATGTCTCCGCCGGTCGTCGTCCAATCGCGCCACTGGATACCGCCGATCCTTCACTATGTGGGGATCGGCGTGGCGCGTTACCGCGACCCTCGGCTCCGCGCCGAGCACGCCGACCGCGATGCCATCGACTTGGGCGCGGCGCTGCGCGCGACCGAGGGGCCCCTGGTCGCGCATGCCAAGGTGACCACCTGGACGGACGAGGAGGCGACCGCGGGCGTCGTACGCAGCCTGGATCGGCACCTTGGGGAGGCAGCCCCGGACGACGTCGTGATCGTTCTGCTGTCCGGGCGCGCCACAGCGGCCGTCGATCGCCCGGAGACGTTCCGCTACCTTCCTTACGACGCCGACCCGAGCGATCTCCCGGCGACGGGCCTTGGCCTCGCGGAGCTCGATGCCATCCTCGCCCGCGTCAGGGCGCGGCACAAGCTCCTGCTGATCGACGTGAAGGGCGCTGGATCCCCGGGAACATCCGCGGCGGCGAGCGCTGCCGCGCCGGGGGAGCGCGCGGATCGACGGGCCAGAGCGCATGAACGCTATGCCTTCAACGACCTGCGCCGGCGGAGCGGCACCATCATCGCGCTCTGCGGAGATCTGGGCGAGCAATGCCGTGAGACGGTCGACGGGGATGGCGGCCTCTTCACGAACGAGCTCCGGACAGCCTTCTCGACCGGAGCTCCGGATCAGGACGGCGACGGGCAGATCTCGACGGACGAGCTGCGCGTGTACCTGGAGCGGCGGATCGCCGAGCTGACGAACGGCGCGCAGAACCCCGTCTTCCTCAACTATCCGGAGTGGTCGTTCGCGTTGCCCGTCGCGCGCGGCCCCGTCACGGAGCGGGCAGGCGGCACCCCGTAATGCGCCCGCTGGGCGGCCCTTCGTCGGGATGTCAGTGAACGAAGTCGAAGGAGAACACCGAGGTATCGGTTGTGGCCAGCTGGAGCCACTCGGGGATTGTCGACGCCGGCCAAGGGCGGGCGTGGTCGCGCCGGGCGCTCGCTTCGGCGACCGTGGTGGGTTGTCCCAGGGTGCGCGTGAGCAGCTTGGGAATCTCGCGCGGCGGAGCTACGCGGCAGCTTCCCACAAACCTCTCGGGCTCGGGGATCGGAGCTCGGGTCAGCAGAAAATGGAGGAGCTCCTTCACATGGGTGTCCTTCAGCGGGTAATAGGGCCGGTTCTTCGTACCCGGCCGGCGCTGGGGGAGCTCGGTGATGACGCCGGGCAGAATCTCCGCGACCCCATCGGGGGCGAGGATGCGATCACAGCGCTCGCCCTTGAACGTGTCGACGAAGAGGTAGACCCAGGTCCTCCGGTCGGCGCGGAGATCGATGTAGAGGTACTCGCGCGGGTCGAGGCGCGCTCCGGGCGTGATCAAGCGGGGTTTCCCCGCCAAGCCCAGCCTCGACCAGACCTGGATATCGACGGTCGAGGCGCTCGCGGTCGCGTCCGCTGAGCCGGCGCCGCTTCCCGGCTCTCCGGAGGGGCTCGGGCGAGGCGCGCTCGTGACCGGCGCCGCGCCGAGCTCTGCTGCGCGGGAGCTGGCCCCGGCGGGGACGGCGGCTGCATCCGGCTCCCCCCGCGCTGAGCTCTCCTGCCATCCCGAGCGGATGCCCCACAGCGCCGTCGCGGCCGCGATGGCCACGCCGAGGGTCATCGCTCCGGCGATGGGCACCCAGCCGGCGCGGGGCGCCATCGTCGGGGGACTCCCATGGCTCTGCCGGTCCGGCGCCGTAGGCTGCGCGCGCCGGCGCCCCAGCGTCTCCTGGATCTTGCCGAGCGCTGTCCGGAAGACGGCTGCCTCTTCGCGGGGCTCGGTCAGGGCGATGGCGTTGGAGAGCCAGCACGTGAGCGGCACACCCTGGTCGGCGAGGGTCTGCGCGGCGTTGAGCGTGTGGAGGTCGTTCAGGATCTGCGCGCTCGGACTCTCTCCGCGCGGGAGGCCGGCGACGAACCGCTCATCGAGGCCCGCGAGCAGGGCGGAGCGGTGCTGGTCCAGTCGAGTCGACGTCGCCGCGCGATGGATCGCGAGGATCTCGTCGTGGCTCAGCAACCCCATATGTCCCCTGGTGCCGCGGCTCGCTGTCCCGGCAGGAGATGGTCGTCGAACGCCTGGCAACTGTCAACGCGCCACCTCGAGGGAGCACCGCGCCCCGTGGCCAACGCCATGGGCTGCTCGGGCTCACCGGTCGACCTCGTCGCACAATTGCTGGTCACCAGCGAGCGCGACCGAGGCCCGGCAGAAAGCGCCCCACCTTCGCGCAGTAGGCGGCGTAGGCCTCGCCGTGCGCGCGGAGCAGGTAGGGCTCCTCGACCACGCGGACCTGCAGCTCGATCGCGGCGACCAGCGCCACGAACGAGGCGAGCGCAGCGGCGTTCGGGAGGATGAGCGCCATCCCGAGCGCGGCCAGCATCATGAAGCTGAAGATGGGGTTCCGCACCAGGGCGAACGGCCCTCCGGTCACGAGGCTCGTGCGCTCCGCCTCGCTCACGCCGATGCGCCACGACGCCCCCATCGCCCCCTGGGACCACAAGGTGCCGAGGATCCCTGCGAGGGTCGCGACGGCCCCGAGCCCGACGACGACGAGGCCAGGCTCGGCGAGCGGCCCGATCCAGCCGGCGAGCTCCGCGACCGGGGCGGCCAGGCCGAGGAGCATCGCGACCGCGAAGAGCACGCCGCCGAGCCAGGGCAGCGATCCCGGCGGCCCCGAGATGCCGCGGAACCCCGTCGATCCGGTCGCGCGGCGCTGGCGGAGCGACCGCCATCCGAAGGCGAGCGCCATGTAGACGGCGTACAGAACAAGCGCGAACCAGGGACGACTCATCTCAATCTCCCATCTTGCCATTGAGCTGGCGCACGATGATCTCGCGGTAGATGGGATTGGCGATGACGAGGCCGCCCTCCGCTGCGCGGCGCACGAGGCCCAGATCGACGGCGAATCGCCGGTCGTCTTCGGGCACGTCGCCGAGGGTGCCGCCGGCGAGCATGGGCTCGATCACGGCGCGGATCCGCGGCTCGCGCAGCCGCTCTACCAGGCTGTCGAGGTGCGTGTCCTGCCGCTCGATCAGGATCTCCTTGGCGCGATCGACGTCCGCGGCGGTGATGGGCTGCGCGCGATCTTTGACCAGGACATCGACGAGCTGGCGGGCGAGCGCGTTGACGAGCCACGGCTGGCCCTGGGTGAGCTCGAAGGCTCGATCCACGGCGCCCGAGTGAAAGCCCTGGCCCGTCTCGGCCGTGTGCTGGGCAACCAAGGCGGCGACCTCGTCGCGGCTGAAGTTGCGCAGCGTGAGCGACTCGACCTTGATGTTGAACGGGCTCGATGTGCCGAGTCGGTCGCCGCCGTCGGAGGCGACCTTGGAGTCGCGCACGTCGCGAAGGCCGACGAGCGCGAGCGCGTGCGGGAAGCCGTGCGGGCGACCTAAATGGCCGCTCCGGAGCTGGCGCAGGACGGAGATGAGCGTGATGTCCCGCAGAGCGTCGATCTCGTCGAGGAAGACGACGAGCGGTCGCGGCGCCGCCTGAGCCCAGGCCCCGAGCGCGGCGCCGATACGCTCGCCAGGTGGCGCGTCCGGGAACGGCGGTGGCTGGAGCTCGGCCGGTAGCTGCGAATCGGCGAGGCCGCGCCACTCGCTCAGCATCGCGAGCTCCGCAGCACCGGGGTCGCCCGGAAAAGGGGCGCCGACATCCATCGAGACGCGGACCGCCACGTAGCGCCCTTCGCGCGTGAGCGCCTGGGCGAGCGTCAGCAGCGAGGTCGTCTTCCCGATCTGCCGCGGCGCGTGCAGCACGAAATAGGCTTTGCGGTCGATGAGGTCGCGTACGCCGGGCAGGCGCTCTTCCGGCGGAAGCATGTAGTGATCGGCCGGATTGCAGGGGCCTGCCGTGTTGAACCAGCGGGGCATCTCAGCGCAAGTCTAGAGAGCGGAGCGCGAGGTGGCCAGCGCGCCTTGGTGGTGGCGTTCGCCCGTCGTTCGCGACCCCGGACACCCGGGTACCAGAACGCGCTGCGGTCACCGGCGCCCCCGGACACCCGGGTACCAGAACGCGATGTGGTCGCCGGCGCCCCCGGACGCCCGGGCACCAGAACGCGTTGTGGTCGCCGGCGTCCCCGGACGCCCGGGCACCAGAACGCGTTGTGGTCGCCGGTATCCCCGGACGCCCGGGTACCAGAACGCGTTGTGGTCACCGGCGTCCCCGGACACCCGGCACCAGAACGCGTCGTGGTCGCCGGCGTCCCCGGACGCCCGGCACCAGAACGCGTTGTGGTCGACCCAGGAGCCAGGATCCCGAAATCGCCCAGCTTTTTATGCTGACGTGAGCTGAATCACGAATCTGCCGGCCGCGCCACCCCGCGCCGCGCGCGGGCCCGCCCTGCGAGCCCCGCTCTCGCGCCCGCCCTCACTTCGTGGCGAGCTTCGTCAGGTCGAGCATTTCGTCCACGTCCGGCACCACCACCAGGTCGCACCGGCGGTTCTTCTGCTTGCCGGCCGGCGTGGTGTTGTCCGCCACGGGGTCCGTGTCCGCGAACCCGGCCGCGCTCCAGTGCCGCGTCGGCAGCCGGCCCTCCTTGCCGATGAGGAACAGCAGCACGGACCGCGCCCGCATCAGCGAAAGCCCCCAGTTGTCGAAGAACGGGCCGTTCTTGTACGGCTGGCTGTCCGTGTGCCCCGCGACCTGGTAGTCGCGATCGACCAGCGACTTGTCGCCCCGGATGACGTCCGCGATCTTCTTCAGGATCTCCTGGCCCTCCTTGCTCAGGGTGTCCTTGCCCGAGTCGAACAGCACGTCCCCGGGCAGCGAGATGACCATCCGGTTCCGGCGGACCCGGACCTCCAGGCCGAGCTTGGTCAGCTCCTCGAGCTTCTTCCGGAGCAGGTCGAACCGCGCCTGGATCGCCTCCAGCTGCTTCGCGCGCGCCTTGTACTCCGCCAGCGCCTTCTCGCGGTCCTCCAGCGTCGAGCTCATCTTCGAGATGTCGGCGCCCTGGTCCGCGAGCTTCTTCTCGAGCTCCTCGACGCGCTGCTTCGCGTCGGCGAGCTCCTTCTCGAGGTCCGCCTCCCGCTTCTGGCTCCGGTTCTGGAGGTCGTTGTACTTGGCGAGCTGCGCCTTCCACTCCTGCTCGGAGTGGCCGCAGCCCGCGGCGAACAGCGACGACAGCACGAGGGGTAGTGCAATGAGTGTCCGGTTCATCAGCGCTTTCTCCATGGCTCCGTCCCGCGGAGCGGGATGCCGCGGGCGGGAGCGTCGCTCAGCTCGGCCGAGAGATCCAGAGGAGAGGACGGCGAGATCCGCCCGTCCACGCGGCCCTCTGCCGCAGGACAGGGGCGATCAGGGCTTCGGCGGCGGAGGCGCGAGCGGCAGCGGCACCGCCGGCGCTGCCCGAGGCGCCGCGGCCCCAGGCGGAGCAGCCGCAGGCGGCGCCGCCGACCCCGCGGCGGGCGACGCTGTCGGCGCTGCCGGCGCCGTCGCCGCCGGATCCCCGGGCGCTTGCTGCGGCTTCTTCACCGAGTGCACGATGACGAACTCGACGCGCCGGTTCTTCTGGCGGCCCTTGGCGGTCTTGTTGTCGTCGATCGGCTTGTCCGGGCCGTAGCCCCGCGCCACGAGCCGCGCCGGGGCGACGCCCTTGCTCGCGAGGTAAGCGACCACCGCCTCGGCGCGCCGCTGCGACAGCGACCGGTTCATGTCCGCCGGCCCGGCGTCGTCCGTGTGGCCAGCGACCTCCACCTTGAAAATTTCCGGGTGGAGGCTCAGCGCCGACACCACGGCGTCGAGCACCGCGAAGCTCTGCGCGCCCTGGATCTTGTCGTTGTTGAGCGCGAACTCGACCCGCTGGAGGATCTTGATGTCCTCGTCGCCGACCTGCACCAGGCTCGCGCCGCGGTCCGGGCAGCCGTCCAGGTCCTCGAAGCCGTTCAGGTTCTCCGGCTGCGTCGGGCACCGGTCCTTCTCGTCCGGGATCCCGTCCCCGTCGCTGTCGGGGAGCTCGTCGGGGCAGCCGTCCTCGTCCTTGAAGCCGTTCTTCACCTCGGGCTGGTCGACGCACTCGTCCTGCTGGTCGAGCACGCCGTCGCCGTCGTTGTCCGGGTCGGGGCAGCCGTCCTCGTCCTCGAACCCGTCGGTGTCCTCGGGCGCGTCGACGCACTTGTCGACCCGGTCCGGCACGCCGTCCTCGTCCTTGTCGGGGCAGCCGTAATGCTCGGGCAGGAGCACCCGGCCCGCCTGATCCGGGCACTTGTCCTGCGCGTCGGGGACCCGATCCTTGTCGCGATCCGCCACCTCGTCGGGGCAGCCGTCCTTGTCGTCGAGCCCGTTGACGACCTCCGCCTTCGTCGGGCAGCGGTCGCTCTCGTCCGGGATGCCGTCCCCGTCGCCGTCGTCCTCGGGGCAGCCGTCCTCGTCGGCGATCCCGTCCCGGTCCTCGGGCACCGTCGGGCACCGGTCCGCCGCGTCGTCCACCCCGTCGGCGTCCGCGTCGCCGGGCTCGTGCACGAAGAGGATCCCCGCGATGCCGCGCGCCACGGGCACGCCGATGCCCTCGACCACGCCCGCGCCGCCGCCGATCGTGAACACGAGGCCGAGGTCGCGCGGGGCGATCTGGAGCGCGCCGTCGACCTCGAGCGAGTTCGTCCCGCCCTGCGCGCTGAACTGGGTCGCGCCGTACCCCTCGGCGAGCACGCGGAGCATCGGGGCGATCTGGTAGCCGAGCCCCCCGCCGTACCGGAATTCGACCGGGCCGACCTCGGTCGAGGCGATCCGCGCCGCCTCGGGGAGCAGCTTGCCGCGCAGGTTGAGCCCGAACGACAGCGGCCCCGCGCTGCCGTCCACGATGAGGCGCAGCCCCGCGGTCACCGGCGACGAGCTGCCGAGGTAGCTCCCCTCGCTGGTCGCGTGCCCGAGCGGGAAGCTCACGTCGGCCGCGGCGCCGAGCACCAGCGGATCGCGCGGCCCGCCGAAGAACCGCACCTTGGCCTCGAGCGTCGGGTCGCCCGCGCCGAACGCCTTCAGCCCCTCCGCGGCCGCCGCGCCGGTGGCGGCGTCGACCCCCTGGCCGCTCACGTAGGCGACCGGGAAGCGCAGGCCGACCTGGAGCCACGACGCCGGCGTGATCGAGGCCAGCACGTTCCAGGTCAGCATGTCCGAGATGACCGGCAGCTCCCGGTGGTCCCGGGCGTCCGGGGAGGAGCAGTCGGTCGCCGAGACGCAGCTCTCGAGGACGAACGGCTCCCGCGCGTAGTCGAACATCAGGCCGGCCGTGACCCCGAGCGACGCCTCCATCCGGGCGCCCTCGACGCTCAGGTAGTTCTTCGACCCCGGCGCCGGCTCGAACCGCTGCACCGAGAACTCCCCCTCGCGGACCGCCCCCTGCGCGCGCGCCACGCCCGAGGCGAGCCCCACCCCAGCGCCCACGATCGACAGCAGACACAGCGCTCGCAGCGTTCTCATCTATCCCCTTTCAGGCATCTTCCCGGTCGGTGAGCCTCCGGCAGCGCACGGCCGTTCCAGGATGGACGTTCGCTGGGACGGAGGCGCTCCGCGCGGACCGGTGAGGCGAGTACGGCAGCCGGCGCGCGCGGCGGCATCCAACGCAACGCGGTGGATCTTCCCGGATCATGCGCAGAATTCCAAGAGGGCTCGAAGAAGCCGCTGCTTGCGGTCGGGGACGGCGGGACGGGCGCGGTCGGGACGCGCGGTCGGGGACGGCGGGACGGGCGCGGTCGGGAGGCGCGGTCGGGGACGGCGGGACGGGCGCGGTCAGGACGCGCGGTCGGGGACGGCGGGACGGGCGCGGTCGGGGGGGCGGCGGGACGGCGCCGGGCGCGCGCGCAGCAGGGCGCCGGCTCGGGGGGCTCCGGGGGCGGTTCCGGGGGGGCGGGTTCCAGGGGTCGGGGCCGAGCGGCGCCTTGACCACACAAGCCGGGCATGAGACATCGGCGCCCGGCCTCCGGGCCGCCGAGAGCTCGGAACATCAACCTCATCCTGCGCGCGGGGCCAAACGCGCGAACGAACCAAGCAGATGCCCATCTCGTCGCGGTCTCCGGGAACGTCGTGCAGCCCTGGCACCCCTCGCCGTCGCCTCCGGTCGGGCCTCGCGCTCGCGCTCGTGCTGGGCGCGTCCTCCGCGTCCGCCCAGCCGGCGCGCCGGCCGGCCCAGCCGCCGGCGGCGCAGCCGCCCGCCGGGCAGGCCGGCGCTCCTGCTCCGCAGCCCGGCGCGGCACCCGCCCAGCCCGGCGCGGCCACCGCGGCCCCGGCGCAGCCCGGCGCGGCGCAGCCCGGCGCGGCCACCGCGCCGCCGGCGCAGCCGGGCGCGGCGCAGCCCGGGGCGACCCCGGCGCAACCCGGCGCGGCGCCGGTCGGCGGCAGCGACGTGGAGGCGCTCGAGCCCCCGGCGCCGACGCGCGAGCCGCTCATGCCGCCGGCCGACGACACGGCCGCGCCGGCCGCGCCCCAGCCGGCCAGGCCGGCCGCCTCGGAGGGGCCCTCGGCGGCCGCCGAGGGGACGGAGCGGAAGGCGACCCAGGGGGAGATCGGCGCCCGCCCCAGCGAGGTGTACGCCGAGGACTGGTGGGCCCACGCGCGGCCGACGTTCGAGTTCCACGGCTACTACCGGCTCCGGTGGGAGCTCTTCAACAGCTTCGCCCTCGGCCGCACCGACCTGCGCAACGCGGCGCTCTGGCCCCAGCCGGCCGACAACTCCTACGACGCGGCCCACGCGGTCAACCTCTGCGACCCGAGCGAGACCACGAGCGGCGGCTCGCGCGATTTCCACTGGTGCAAGAGCGACACCCAGGCCGGCGCGAACATGCGCTTCCGGCTGAACCCCGAGCTGCACATCAGCGACAACCTGCGGATCCTCTCCCAGGTCGATCTCCTCGACAACGTCGTGCTCGGCTCGACCCCGGAGGGCTACGCGAACCAGCCGGGCGCCGGCGGCGGCTACCAGGTCGCCCGCCGGGGCGGGTACTCGCCGCTCGGGGCCTTCTCCAGCACCCAGTGGGCGCCGAGCGCCGGCATCAACTCGACCAAGGACTCGATCTCCGTCAAGCGGATCTGGGGCGAGTACATGACCCCCGTGGGCCTCCTGCGCTTCGGCCGGATGCCGAACCACTGGGGCCTCGGCATGGTGGCGAACAGCGGCGATGGGCACGACTCCGACTACCAGTCGACCGTCGATCGGCTGATGTTCGTCACGGGGATCAAGAAATACGACCTCTACTTCGCCGGCGCGTGGGACTGGGCCAACGAGGGCGCGACGAGCGCCTCCCTCCAGGAGCTCGAGGGCCAGCCCTACGACCTCGCCCAGTCCGATGACGTCGATCAGTACGTGTTCGTCGCCGTCCGCCGCAAGAACCCGGAGCTCCAGAAGCTGGATCTCGCCCGCGGCAACATGGTCGTGAACGGCGGCGTCTACTTCGCGTACCGGAAGCAGACCCTGGCGAACGACGAGAACGTCGACTCCGAGCACCCCGACAAGTCCGCCTCGCTCGGCGCGACCGCGGACACCGTCGCGAGCGGGTACGTGCATCGGGGAGCGGAGATGGTCATCCCCGACGTGTGGTTCCAGCTCCTCTACAAGAAGTTCCGCTTCGAGCTCGAGGCGGCGATGATCTACGGCTCCCTCGACCTGCGCGGGCAGAGCGAGGCCGATTACACGAACGTCCTCTCGCCGAAGGACACGGGCTGGGGCATCCGGCAGTTCGGGATCGCGACCCAGGCCGAGCTCACCGAGATGGAAGGCCGCCTGCGGCTGCATTTCGGCTTCGGCTACGCGACCGGCGACGACGACGTGCCCTCCCTGAAGCCCGTCGGCACCCTGACCGGGGCCATGGACCCCCAGAACTCGACCGATCGCACCTACTCGACCTTCCGTTTCCACCCGGATTACCGCGTCGACCAGATCCTGTTCAGGAACATCCTGTCTCGGGTCCAGGGGGCCTATTACTTCCGTCCCGGCGTGGACTGGGACTTCGCTCGTGACAAGAACGGCCAGCGCGCCGGCCTGGGCGCCGCGGCCATCTGGAGCCGCGCCTCGGAGTTCGTGCAGGCCCCCGGGAACGCCAGGGACCTCGGCATCGAGCTGAACGGACAGCTGTACTTCCAGTCGAAGGACGGGACGCTCAACGACGATCCCGACAAGATGGGCGGATTCTACACGGCGGTGCAGTACGGCGTGCTGTTCCCGCTCAGCGGGCTCGGCCAGCTCAAGGGCGAAAAGAACCTCCAGCCGATCGACCTCGAGACCGCACAGACGGTGCGCTGGTATCTCGGTATCCTCTTCTGAGCTGGTCAGCCGATTTCTGAGCTGGTCAGCCGATCCAGGGGCAGCCGTGGCAGTGTGTCTGGAAATAAGCGCTCCGGGCGGTACACCGGAGCGCTCCGGCGCGTGACGACGACGTCTGCCGGGCTCGTCACGCCTCCTGCATGAGCCATCACGGGCCAAAGGGGCCTTGATCTCGCGACCGTCCTGGCCAAGGATAAGGCCGTCTGGGCGCCAGGCGCGTCGCGAGACTTCCGTGGTTCACCGAGGAGAGCGGGTGGCGAGGGCCGCCGATCTCCGGAGGGACGTGATGGTTCGTCGTCTCCTCATTGCGATGTTCTTGGCGACTTCGATGGTTTTCGGCTCGACGTCCCTGTCGAGCGCGCAGGACGCCGACACCTCCGCTTTCCGCGACATCGCCGTCGGCAAGGACTACCGGCTGAGGGTCGCGGCGGCGCTGGCGCTCGGCCGATCGAAGAGCCCGGGCGCGCGGCCCGCCCTCGAGAAGGCGCTCAGGGATCCGCACCCGGCGGTGCGCGCCTCGGCCGCGGCCGCGCTCGGCGCGCTCGGCAACCCCGCGGCGGTCCCGGCGCTCAAGGCGGCGCTCACCGTCGAGTCCACCCCCAGCCAGAAGCGCCCGATCCAGGCCGCCATCGAGCGGCTCTCCAAGTCGTCCGCGAAGGCGCGCTTCCTGGTCAGCCTGGGCAAGTTCGAGAACCGCTCGGGCGTGAAGGACGCGATGCTCGGGTCGCTCCTCAAGCAGCAGACGCGCAACCGGGTGATGCAGTTCGCCGACATCGAGATCGTGGCCGACGGCACGGACGTGGCGGCGGAGGGCAAGAGCCGCAAGCTGCCGGCGTTCACGCTGGACGGCTCGGTCACGCACCTGAGCAAGCGCCACGGGGCCGACGGCGTCGGGTATTCGGCCAAGGTCGAGTTCGTGATCCGCGAGATGCCGAGCCAGACGCTGAAGGGCTCGATGACCGGCTCGGCCCAGGCGGTCGCCGAGGCGCGGCGCGCCCGCGGCGGGCGGGAGCTCGCCCAGCTGCAGAACGACGCCGTCGCGGGCGCGATCGAGAGCGCGCTGCAGCGGGCGCCCCTCGCCCTCGAGGCCGCCTCGGGCAGCAGCGTCGTCCCCTCCGGCCGCTGACCCGGCGCGCCGCGGGCGCTCGACCGGCGCGCCGCGGGCGCTCGACGGGCGCGCCGCGGGCGCTCGACCGGCGCGCCGCGGCGCTCGACCGACCGGCGCCCGCGCCGGCGCGGGTCGACTCGGGCCTCCCCAGTCCGCGCGCGGCCGCCGCGGCGGCGGCCGGGCTCGCCCCCTCGAGCGGGCGGATGCCGCTCTCCGGTCGTGCTAGACCGCGCCTCCTCCTATGCCCATCGCAACGCCTGCCAGCTCCGATCTGATCCGACGCACGTTCCTCGAGTTCTTCGCCCAGCGCGGGCACGAGGTCGTCCCGAGCGCGCCGCTCCTGCCGCAGAACGATCCGACGCTGATGTTCGTGAACGCGGGTATGGTGCCGTTCAAGGACGTCTTCACGGGCAAGGACAAGCGCCCCTACCAGCGCGCCGCATCGAGCCAGAAGTGCATCCGGATCAGCGGCAAGCACAACGACCTTGAGAACGTCGGCGTGACCGCGCGCCATCAGACGTTCTTCGAGATGCTCGGCAACTTCAGCTTTGGCGACTACTTCAAGGAAGACGCGATCGCCTTCGCGTGGGAGCTCCTGACCAAGGTTTACGAGGTCTCCCCGTCGCGGCTCGTGGTCACCATCTACAACGGCGAGGGGGGCTTCCCGGCCGACGACGAGGCCGCGGCGATCTGGCGCAAGGTCACCGGCTTCGGCGACGACCGGATCCTCCGGCTGGGCCTCGCCGACAACTTCTGGACGATGGGCGACGTCGGCCCGTGCGGCCCCTGCTCGGAGATCCACTTCTTCCACGGGAACGAGCCCGACGTCTCGCGCTTCGGCGAGGAGCCGCGCATCGACGGCACGGGCTGGACCGAGATCTGGAACAACGTGTTCATGCAGTACGAGCGCGTCGAGAAGGACGGCCCGCTCGTGCCGCTGCCGGCGCCGAGCATCGACACCGGCATGGGCCTGGAGCGGATCGCGAGCGTGCTCCAGGGCGCGACGTCGAACTACGACACCGACCTGCTCCGGGGGCTCGTCGACAAGGCCGCGGAGCTCAGCGGCAAGCCGTACACCGGCGGGAGCGCCGACGACGACGTGTCGATGCGGGTCATCGCCGATCACGCGCGGACGACCGCGTTCCTGATCGCCGAGGGCGTGATGCCCGAGCGGCAGCGGCGCGAGTACGTGCTCCGCCGGGTGATGCGCCGGGCGATCCGCCACGGGCACCGGCTCGGGATCGACCGGCCGTTCTTGCACGAGGTCGCGCTCGAGGTGGTGCGCCGGATGGGCGAGACGTACCCGGAGCTCCGCGATCGGCGCGAGCTGATCGCCCGCGTCACCGAGGACGAGGAGATCCGCTTCCGCTCCACGCTGAAGCGCGGGATGAAGATCCTGGACGAGCGCTTCGACGAGATGCGCTCGTCGGGCGAGAAGACGCTCCCGGCCGCCGCGGCGGCCGATCTCTACACCACCTACGGATTCCCGCTGGATCTGACGCAGGTCATCTGCGCCGAGTCGAACTTCGACGTCGACGTCCAGGGGGCCGAGGCGGTCATCCACGGCGCCGCCGAGGCGGACGGCCCGATCGATCCGAACGCCGCCGTGGACGCCGCGCACCGCGAGGCGCGCGGGAAGCTCGCGCAGCCGGTCGTCTTCACGGGCTACGAGCGCGAGGAGGGCGACAGCGAGGTCGTCGCGATCATCCGGGTGGAGGTGCAGGGCGAGGGCGACCGGGCGCGCAAGGCGCGGACGCTGGTGGAGCGCGCGGAGGCGGGGGAGGCGGTCGAGATCGTCGTCCGCGAGACGCCGTTCTACGCCGAGTCGGGCGGTCAGGTCGGCGACAGCGGCGAGGTGACGGCGGAGGGGGCGCGCGTGGAGGTGAAGGACGCGCAGAAGCCGGTCGCGGGGCTCGTCGTGCACGAGGGCGTGGTGCGCGAGGGGGCGATCGCGGTGGGCCAGCGCGTGCACCTCGAGGTGGACCACGCGGCGCGGTCGGCGACGCGCCGCAACCACTCGGCCACGCACGTGCTGCACTGGGCGCTGCGCAAGGTGCTCGGGGAGCACGCGCAGCAGAAGGGCTCGCGGGTCGGCCCGGACATCCTCCGCTTCGACTTCACGCACAACCGGCCCCTCACCCGCGAGGAGATCGCGCGGATCGAGGACCTCGTGAACGAGAAGGTCCTCACGAACGCGAAGGTGACGACCGAGATCCTGCCGATGGACGAGGCGCGGCGGCGGGGCGCGATGGCGATCTTCGAGGAGAAATACGGCGACACCGTGCGGATGCTCACGATGACGCCCGAGGTGGTGGAGCTCTGCGGCGGCACGCACGCGCGCGCGCTCGGCGACATCGGGCTGTTCAAGATCACGGGCGAGGGCGGCGTGGCCGCGGGCGTGCGCCGGCTCTTCGCGTCGACGGGGCTGAACGCGCTCGCGTACGCGCGGGGCGTCGAGGCCGAGCTGGCGCGGGCGCGGCAGGTCGCGAAGGCGCAGGGCGGCGATCTGGCCGAGAAGATCGGGAAGATCGTGGCGCACGAGCGGGAGCTCGAGAAGAAGGTCGCGGACCTCGAGCGGCGGATCCTGGAGGGCGGCGCCGGCCCCGCGCAGGGCGGCGGCGGCGGCGGCGGCATCGACGCGATGCTGGAGGACGCGCGGGAGATCGGCGGGATCAAGGTGCTCGCGCGCCGGGTGCCGGACGGCACCAACCCGGGCGCGCTGCGCGACCTGGCGGAGAAGCTGCGCGACAAGCTCGGCGATCGCGCGGCGGTGCTGCTCGGCGCGGCGGTGGGCGACAAGGCGCAGCTCGCCGTGATGCTCTCCAAGTCGGCGACCGAGCGGCTCAAGGCCGGGGAGCTGATCAAGCCGATCGCCCGCATCGTGGGCGGCTCCGGCGGCGGCCGCCCCGACATGGCGCAGGCCGGCGGGACCGACGTCGCGCAGCTCGACGCGGCGATCGCGGCGACGTACGTCGAGGTCGAGCGGGCGCTCGCGTCGTAGCGCGCGGCGCCGCGCGAGGAGCCCCCGCCGGCGTCCTCGCGAGGCCGGCGAGGGGAGGGCGGCGCGCCCGGGGAGGGGGCGCGCCGCCGCGATCAGGAGTCACGCCATTTGGTGCGGGCGAGCGGGAGCAGCGTCGTGGCTTTCCCGCGCTTGCCGTGGCGCGTCGGCAGGCGCACGGGCTCGCCCGGCGCGGCCGCCCGCGGCCGCCCACCGCGGGCGTGGGCGCCGATGGTCGCGCGCACGATCGGCGGCAGGAACACGGACTCCAGGTCCACGCGCGCGAGCGCGGCCGCGACCGTGGCGATGCGATCGGGCAGCGACGCATTGGCGTCGACCAGGATGACCCGGCGGCCGAGCACGGTGCAGAGCCCGCCCCGCGGATTGCGCGCGTCCGACAGGTGCGGATCGAACGCCTCCATCCGGACGGCGATGCCGACCCGGTTGGCCGCCAGGGTGAGCTCATCGAGAAGCCGCGAAAGCTCCACCCACGCAGCGTAACCCCCTTATCCGGGAGATGGCAAAGCGCAAAAGCGATGTTGTCGCCGCTCCGTTGTCGGCGCGCCGCGCCGGCGGCCCGGTGTCGTCGCCGCGCCGCGCCGCGGCGCGCCCCGGCGAGGCGCGGCGGCGGCGCCCTGGCCGGGAGGGATCTCCCGCTCTCGGCGCGCCCTCATTCCCGTCTTCGGCCCGTCTTCGGCCCGTCTTCGGCCCGTCTTCGGCCCGTCTTCGGCCCGTCTTCGGCACGCCCCTGCTCTCGCGCTGGCCGGGGGGCGCGCCACGTCCAATCGCGTTCTCCATCATCGCAGCTCGCGCCGCGGCCGCGCGGAGCCGCCGCGCCCCGCGATGAGCGTTTAGCCCATCTCCCGCCTCGCATATCCCGTGCTCCGGACTGGCCGACAGCCGCTCACGGGCGACATCGATGCTCGCGCGGGACCCGCGCGCCGCCGCCGCGGCCGGCGCGCGCGGATCGCGCCGGCCGCGCTCTCGCCCGCGCCGCACGCCCGCTTTCGCGCGGCAGATCCGGGCTTCGCGCCGGCCGCGCCCTGGTTCCAGCCCCAGAGGTCGTCCAGCGGCTTATCTTGAGCCAGATCGCGCGGCCCGTTGACCGCGGCGCTCGAGCATGCTACGAGCAGGCCGTTCCGCGCGTCGTGGCCGAGTGGGAGCGAATGTGCGTTTCCCGGCTGCGGTGGGGTATCCCGCGCGCTTCGTCAGCCACTGTGGACGGGGCGGCCGCGATGGGGACGACGAGGGCGCCCGCCGGGCGGCGCGCCCCGAAGGGCGAACAAAATGACGTTCACGGATGCAGCCGCCGAGGTGCTTCGCCTCATCGGTAGACCGCTTCACTATAAAGAGATCACCGATATCGCGATCGAGAAGAACCTCCTTAGCCACGTTGGCAAGAGCCCAGAGGTCACGATGGGCGCCCGCCTGGCGGCGACGCTGAAGAAGGACACGGCGGACAACCCCCTGGTGCGGGTGAAGCCGGGCGTATTCGCGCTGCGCGAGTGGGACGAGAAGACGATCAAGTCCGGGCTCGACGGCAAGAAGGGGAAGCGCGGCGGGAAGCCCGAGGCGGCCAAGGCGCGCAAGGACGAGGAGCAGCCGACCCTGTTCGAGGCGGCCGCGGACGACGAGGCGGCGGAAGAGAGCGATTCGGGGGCTCTCGCGGCGGAGCCCGAGGCGGAGGCCGAGGCGGCGGACGTCGAGGCCGAGCCCGCGGGCGAGGCGGCGCAGGCCGCGCCCGCGCTCGACGACGAGGAGGACGACGACGAGGCGCTCGTCGCCGCGCCCGCCGCGGCCGGGTTGAACGGGGTGGAGATCCCGGCAGCGCGCGAGCTCGTGCCGCCGCCGGCGCCCTCGTCCCCGCGGGCCGCCGGCGCGTACCTCGACGAGGAAGACGGCGAGCTCGAGGACGCCGAGCCGCCGGGCCCGGACGAGGCGATGCGGGCCGAGGCCGTCGCCGGCGCCGCGGAGCTCTTCGACGAGGAGGACGACGACGATCAGCCGATCCTCGGCGGTGAGGACCGCGCGACCCCCGGCTCGTCGGGCGAGCAGGGCGAGGGCCGCCGCCGCCGCCGCCGCCGTCGCCGCGGCCGCGGGACCGCGGAGGCCAGCACGAGCTCCGGCGGGCTGCCTTCGTACGTCGCGACGCCGGTGTTCGAGGCGCGCCGCGAGAACGGCCGCGAGCCGCCGCGCTCCGACCGGACCGAGCGCTCCGACCGGACCGAGCGCTTCGACCGCCCCGAGCGCGTCGAGCGCGTCGAGCGCGTCGAGCGCGCCGAGGGCTTCGGCGCCGAGCCGGTCTACCGCGGCCCGCAGGTGATCGAGCTCACGGGCGGTGAGGGGCACGCGCTCGACGACCTGGCCGGCCGCGATCTGGCCGACGCCGTCGCGGGCATCCTCTCGACCTTCGATCGGAACGCGGGCGCGGTGTCGCTCCGTCAGATCGCGGAGACGGCGCAGCGCCGGGGCCGGCTCGCCGGGGACGTGCAGCTCGTGCAGTCCCAGGTCGCGGCCGCCGTGCGCGCCGACAACGCCCGCCGCACCGCCGCGGGGCAGCGGCCCCGCTTCCGCTTCGCCGGCGGCCGGATCGCGCTGACCGACTGGCTGCTCCCGGGCGACCTGGCGCGGCTGGAGCAGGAGGCGCTCGCCGCCGTGGAGCGCTACCGCGACGCCGCGCGGCGCGCCTTCGCGCGCAAGATCTCGGAGCTCCCGGGCCACGCCTTCGTCGAGATCTGTGTCCTCGCGCTCGAGCGCATCGGCCTCGGCCAGCTGCGCGCGGTGCGCCGCGCCGGGGCGCCGGGCGGCGAGAGCCACTTCTCCGGGGCGCTCCGCACGGCGGGCGACGAGATCAAGCTGGCGCTGGTCATCCGGCGGGACGGCCGCGAGGTCGGCCGCGAGCGGGTCACCGAGCTGCGCGGCTCGCTCCACCACTACGGCCCCGCGACCGCCGGCTGGATCCTGACCGCCGGTCAGATGCTCTCCGGCGCGCGCGAGGAGGCCGCGATCCCGGGGACCGCGCCCATCTCCCTCTTCGACGGGCTCGCGGTGGCGCGCCTCTGCGAGGACAACGACGTCGCCGTCCTCCGCGCCCGCCTGCCGATCGCGATCCCCGACGTCGATCTGCTCGAGGCGCTCCGGGCGTCCTGATCTCGGCCGCGCGCGTCCGGCCGGGGCTCGCTCCGGCCGGGCGCGCGGCGCCCCCTCTTCGGTCCCCTCGGCCTCATCGCCTTCGGCCGGCCCCCGTCCTCCACCAGGGCGCTTCCGGCGCCTGTCCTGCATCAAGGCGCCTCCCTCGCCGCTTCCGCGGTTGACGGGCTCCGCGATCCTTGTCAGCGTCCGCGCCCATGCGCCATCGCGCGATCGCCTGGGCCGCGACCCTCGCCGTGCTCGTGACCGGCTGTGCCGCCGTGGCTCCGCCGCCATCTCAGTTCCCGACCGCCGACGCGGCGCTCGACCGGATGAAGGACACGTATGCCTGCGTGAACGGCGTCCAGGGCACCGCCAAGATCGACCACTTCTCGCGCCAGGGGAGGATCCGCGGTGACGTGTACATCCTCGCGGTCAATCCCGATCGGGTCCGCTTCGATGTGGTGAGCCCCTTCGGCGCGACGCTCTACACGCTCACGTCGAATGGCACCCTGTTCCAGATGCTCGATGTCGGGGAGAAGCAGCTTTTGCATGGGCCCGCGAGCGCGTGCAACCTGGCGCGGCTCACCCAGGTGCCCATCCCCGGGCATGCGCTCGTCGCGCTCCTCCGCGGCGAGGCGCCGGTGCTCGTCCACGAGCCGCACGGCGCCTCGATCGCCTGGGACGGCGACGGCTTCTACCGTGTGCTGATCCAGAGCACCCGCGACGCGGTGGAGGAGATCCACCTCGAGCCGCGCCCGGACGACTGGCGCCTGCCGTGGAGCCAGCAGCGCTTGCGCGTCCGGGAGGTCCGTGTCGCGCAGCGGGGGATGGACCTCTATCGCGCCGAGCTCAGCAATCACGGGGTCATCCGCACCGCGCCGCCGCGCGTCGACCCGGAGGGGATCGACGATCCGATCCCGCCGAGCGGCGGCGCCTGCGAGGCCGAGATCCCCCGCTCGATCCGCATGCGGGTGCCCAACACGGAGGACGACGTCATCTTTCAATACAAGGAGGCGAAGTGGAATCCGCCCCTCCTCTCTGGGGCGTTCACCCAGCCGATCCCCGGCGGCGTCGTCCGCCGTTATGTCGACTGCCAGGACTGAGTCCGCGCGCTCAGGCGATCCCTGAGGGAGCCCAAGAGCGAACTGCGCACATCGCGGCGGCGCCGGCCGCCGACCTGCTGCGCTCGCCAGACGGCGTGGACGCCGCTCGCTCGAACGTCTAGATCTGCCCAATCCACCTCGCCTCGGCGGGAGGAGTCGGCGATGGACGTCGAGCCCGGAACGATCGTCGGCGAAAAGTACCGCCTGGAGAGGCCGCTCTCGCGCGGGGGGATGGGCTCCGTGTGGGCGGCGCGGCACGTCCAGCTGGGCGCGCCGGTGGCGATCAAGTTCATGGACCCGGAGCACGCGGCCTCGCCCGAGTTCCGCGCGCGCTTCTACCGCGAGGCGCGCACGGCGGCGAACCTCGAGAGCCCGCACGTGGTGAGCGTGCAGGACTACGGGATCCAGGGGAGCGTCCCGTACCTCGTCATGGAGCTGCTCCGGGGCGAGGACCTCAGCCGCCGCCTGAGGCGGGTCCGCCGCATCCCCCTCGCGGACGCGGCGCGCATCGCCATCCAGACCGGCAAGGCGCTGCGCCGCGCGCACGAGTCCGGGCTCGTCCACCGCGACCTCAAGCCTGGCAACCTGTTCCTCGCGCGCGTCGATGACGAGGAGGACATCGTCAAGGTCCTCGACTTCGGCATCGCCAAGCAGCTCACGGGCAAGCTCCTCAGCGACGAGACCACGAAGACCGGCGAGCTCCTGGGCTCGCCGTTCTACATGAGCCCGGAGCAGGCGCGCGGCGACAAGGACCTCGACGCGCGCAGCGATCTCTGGTCGCTCGGGGTCATCCTCTTCCGCGCGGTCACGGGCAAGCTCCCGTTCGAGGGCGACGTGCTCGGCGCGGTGCTGTCGCGGATCCTCGTCGAGCCGATCCCGCTGGCGACGCGGCTCGCGAGCGATCTGCCCGCCGAGCTCGACGGGTTCTTCCTGCGCGCGCTCTCGCGCGAGAGGTCCCAGCGGTTCCAGTCGGCGCAGGAGATGGTGCACGCCTTCGCGGCCGCGGCGGGCGATCTCGGCGTCCCGCTGCCCGCGCCCTCCGTGCCGCAGCCCCCGCCGGCCGCGTCGCGCACGGGGACGCTGCTCGGGCTGTCGCCGGCCGGCGCCGCAGAGCTCTCGGGGCCCGGCGACGTCGGCGCGCTCTCGTGGTCCGAGGCGCCCGAGGATCGGGGCGCGGCGCCGCGGGAGGACGCGCTCACGCCGCTGCCCGATCCGTCGCAGCCCGGCACGCTCACGGCCGCCGCGGCCGGGGAGGTCCGCGACGCCCGCAGGCCGAGCGCGAGCGCGACGCGGCGCTGGCTGCTGGCGTGCGGCGCGCTCTTCGTGCTCAGCGGGACGGCCGCGGTCACGGCGCTGCGCCCCGTCGGCCAGGAGGGCGCTGGCCCCGTGGCCGCGCCGGTCGAGCCCGCGCTGGTCGAGCCCGCGCCGGCGATCACGGCCCCGCCGGTGGAGGTCGCCCGCGCGTCGACGCCGGTGGCGGATCGCCTGCTCGTCCCCGAGAGCGCGCCGGCCGCGGACACGGCGCCGCCCTCGACGGCGCCCTCGGGCACGGCGGAGCCAGCGGCGTCCACGGCGAGGAAGGACCCGCCGGCGCGCTCGGCGCCGCGCCGGGCCCCGCACCGGGCGCGCGAGATCGTCGACCCCTGGCAGCGACGGTAGCCGCCGCCTGCGTTCGCGGCGCCGATCACCCGCGGCCGGCTGCGCGCGAGGGCGCGGTCCGGCCGTCGGAGGCGCCGGTCACGCGAGCGCGTCGCGGAGGCGGCGCGGCACGTCGGTGATCAGCCCGTCGACGCCGAGCGCCGCGAGGTCCCGCGCTTCCCGCGGGTCGTTCACGGTCCACACGTTGATCACGCGCCCCTGCCGCTTCAGCAGCGCGATGCGCTCGGGCGACGCGATCGTCCGCTCGATGTGCGCGGCGAGCGCCCCGAGCGCCGGGGCGAGGCGCACGGCCGTGTCGTGGTAGCGGCTCCGGTGCACGAGGAGCGCGCGCGGGACGGCCGGCGCCATGACCCCGAAGGAGGCCAGCATGACCGGATCGAACGACGAGACGAGCACCGCGTGGCGGGGATCCCAGGCGCGCAGGAGGCGCGCGGTCGCGAGCACGACGGCGGCGCGGTCGGGCACGTCCCGCTTCATCTCGATGTTGACCGCGAGCCGCCGCCCGCGCGCGAACGCGAGCACCTCGGAGACGAGCGGCACCCGGCCGCCGTCGAGGTCGACCTGCCGGAGCTCGTCCCAGCGGAGCGCCGCGGCGACGCGCGCGTCCGCGCCGTGGGTCACCCGCTCGAGGTCCGGGTCGTGCAGCGCCACGAGCTCGCCCGACCCGCACACCCGCACGTCGAGCTCGATGCCGTCGGCGCCCTGCGCGGCCGCCTCCTCGAAGGCGGCGAGGGTGTTCTCGGCGGGGGCGCCCTCGCCGCGCACGCCCCGGTGCCCGAAGAGGAGCGGCGCGCGAGGCCCGAGCGCGCCGGCCCCGCCCCGCGGCGCCGCCTGCCCCGGCGCGCGCGCGCTCCGGCGGAAGCGCTGCTCGGCCCAGGTCACCGCGCGGGCTCCTCGTCGAGCTCCTCCGCGATGGTGCGGGCCGCCTCGCGCGCGCGGTCGAGCGCGGAGAGCGGGAAGGACGCCGCGCCGACGGCCGGGTGCCCGCCCCCGTCGTAGCGCCGGCAGATCGGGGCGATGTCGCGATCGCGCGCGACGCCGCACCACGGGTTGTAGCCGACCGAGAGCTTGTAGTGCTGCTTCTGCCGGGAGAGCGTGACCGAGTACACGCAGTCCGGGTACATCGCGTACGTCATGAACTTGCCGACCGCCTCGAGCGGCGCGTCGGAGAGGTCGACCAGCACGACGCGGCCGAGCTTCCGCGCGCCGCGCTCGATGCGCGCGACGAAGGTCTGCCGCGAGAGGGAGAGCGGGCGCCAGAGCTCCTGGATGTCGGGCGCGCACGCCACCTCGCTCACGGGCCGCTCGACGAGCCGGGGCACGACGGAGGCGAGGAAGGGCCCGTCGCCGTGGTGCTCGACCACCGAGGCGAGCTGCATGATCGGCTCCTCGCGGCTCACGGCGGCCTCGGCCGAGGGGAAGCGCGCGGTGTCGATGAGGTCGGCCCAGCGGATGAGCTCATCGACGCCGGACATCTCGACGCCGAAGTGATCGCGGCTGACGTCCGCGATGAGCTTCGTGCACGAGCCGTAGGCGGCGTCGTAGAAGACGTGCGGCGCGTCGCCCGGGGCCGTGGAGCGCGACGCGCCGGCGAGCGCCGCGTCGCGCTCGTCGTCCGAGCCGAACCCGGTGACGTGGTGGTCGAAGTACCACGTCAGCTTCTTCGTCGGCGTGTACCGGAAGTCGAGGATCGCGTTCTCGTCGCCGTCGAGCCACGAGGGCGGGATCATCGTCATGCCCGGGCCGTACCCGCAGGAGCGGTACCGGAGCGCGAGCGGCTCGCCGTGGCGGAGCGCCTGCATCAAGCGGGTGAACAGCGCCGCGCTCGCCATGCCGTCGAAGCAGTGGCCGTGCGTCGCGACGACGATGTCCCTGGGCTTCATCGGGCGAGGGGGTAGCACGCCTCACGGCCGGCCGCTCGCGGACCGAGCATCGCGCGGCGGTTCTGATAGGCTCCGCGCCGTGCGGCGTGCCCTCGTTCTCCTCGCACTGCATCCGTTCAGGCCGGCGCGCCGCTTGGCCGCCGCGCCGCTCGCGGCGCTGCTCGCCGCGTCGGGCTGCGGCGCCGGCGCCGCCGCGCCGCGCGCCGAGGTGCTGCAGCCGAGCCCTCCGCCCGCGCCTGCTCCCGCGCCCACGCGCGAGGTGCGGAACCCGCCGCCGCCGAGCGATGCACCCGAGCCGGACCCGGAGGCGGCGCGCCTGTTCCTGAGCCGCGTCGGGCAGCAGCGGCCCGCGGCGAGCGCGCCGGCGCCGCGCGTGACCGCGCTCGCGCTCGCCAACACCGCGCGCGGCGAGGCGAGGGGGATGACGCCGCTCGGCGACGTCGTGTCGCTCGCGATCGGGGAGGGGGAGAGCAGCGCGATCCCGGTGCGCGTTTCGCCGGGGGAGTGCGCGGTGTTCATCGCGCAGGGCGGGCTCGGCGTGATCGAGGTCGATCTCTTCGTCACGAAGGGCGCGCCGCCGTCGCTCGAGATCGTCGGACAGGACGCGGACAGCGGGCCGATCGCGGTGATCGGCGGCCGCGGCGCGTGCTTCACCTCGCCCGGAGGCGCGCCGTTCGCCGGGAGCCTGCACGCGCAGGTGCGGCGCGGCGCGGGCGTCGTGCTCGTGCAGGGCTACCGCGGCCCGCGCCCGGCCGCGCCCCCCGGCGCCGGGCCGCCCGGCGCGACCCCGCCCGACACGGCGCCGCCGACCGGCGCGCCGCCCAGCGCCGCGCCGCCGAGCGCGCCGTCTTCCAGCGCCGCGCCGCCAGGCGCCGCGACGCCGAGCGCGCCGTCCTACAGCGCAGGCGCCGCGTCGCTCCGCGCCCCGCCCCGGTAGCGCCGCGGCGGCCCGGGCGCGCGGGGCGCGCTCCGCATTTTGCGCAACTCGGCCCGGGCGCCGGTCGACACGCCGCGTATGGCGTCGATCGAGATCCAGCCCGCAGATCCCTCCTACCCCGCGCCGCTCTGGGCCCTCGTGACCGAGACCGAGGCCGCGCCGCCGACGCTCTACCTGCGCGGCGCGCTCCCGTCGCGCCCCGGCATCGCGATCGTCGGGACGCGCGCCGCGAGCGACGACGCGCTCCGGTTCACCCGCGCGCTCGCCGCGTCGCTCGGCGAGGCGGGCTACTCGATCTGGTCGGGCGGCGCGCGCGGCGTCGACGCGGCCGCGCACGAGGGCGCGCTCGCGGCGCGCGCGCCGACCGTGGTCGTCGGCGGCGGCGGCCACGCGCGCCCGTACCCGCGGGAGCACGCGCCGCTCTTCGATCGCATCCTCGCCGCGGGCGGCGCGCTGCTGGCGCGCGTCCCCGACGACACGCCGCCGCTGCCGGGGCTGTTCCTCCAGCGCAACGCCGTGCTCGCCGCGCTCACCCTCGCGACCGTCGTGGTCGAGGCGGGCATCGAGAGCGGCGCCCGCTCCGCCGCCGCGGCGGCTCGCCGCCTCGGGCGCCACCTCTGCGTCGTCCCCCACGCCCCGTGGAGCCCGCGCGGCGTCGGCTGCGCGCTGGAGCTCGTCGCCGGCGCGCGCCCCGTCACGCGCGCGGCCGACGTGATCGACGTCCTCGGCGGGCCGGCGCCGCCGCCCCGCCGGCGGGCGCGGCGGTCGCCTCGCAACAGCCCGCCCGCCGCCGGCACCCTGCCGCTGCCGGACGCGGCCGTCGCCGCGCCGGCGAGCGCTCCGCCCGAGGAAACCGCGCAGATCCCGGCGATGAGCGCGGTCGAGCGCGCGGTTTTCGACGCCCTGGACGCCTGCCCGGCGCACGTGGATGAGGTCTGCGAGAGGACGGGGCTTCCGCCCAGGCGCGCCGTGGAGGCACTCTTGACGTTGACGCTCCAGGCCGTAGTAGTAGAGGGGCCCGCCGGGTTGTTTCGGCGGGCTCTTCGTTGAAGGGGCGCGCCGGCTCACCCTGCCCAGTGCGGTTTCGGGTGGCCGCCTCCTCGCGGGGGGGCCTCCCTCGCACCGAAGGTCGCCCTTCAATCCTCCCACAAGCCCCGATCTCGTTGCTCAGAAGGTGGTGATGGCCAAGACGCTCGTCATCGTGGAGTCGCCGGCGAAGGCGAAGACCATCAAGAAGTATCTCGGCAACGGGTACGAGGTGTTCGCCTCGAAGGGGCACGTCAAGGATCTGCCCAAGAAGCAGAACGCCGTCGACGTGCAGAACGACTTCGCCGAGACCTACGAGGTCATCGAGGGCAAGGAGAAGGTCCTGGAGGAGCTCAAGTCCGCCGCGAAGAAGGCGGACGAGGTCCTCCTGGCGACCGACCCCGATCGCGAGGGCGAGGCGATCGCGTTCCACATCTCGGAGGAGATCAAGAACCCGAAGCTCAAGGTGGCGCGGGTGGAGTTCCACGAGATCACGAAGAAGGGGGTCGACCACGGCGTCCACAACCCCCGCAAGCTCGACGAGAACCTCTACGACGCCCAGCGGGCGCGGCGGGTGCTCGATCGCATCGTCGGCTACGACGTCTCGGCGCTCGTGTGGTCGAAGCTCGCGTTCGGCCTGTCGGCCGGGCGGGTGCAGTCGGTCGCGCTGCGGCTCATCGTCGACCGCGAGCGCGAGGTCGAGGCGTTCGTCCCGGAGGAGTACTGGAACATCGCGGTCGGCCTCACCGCGGCGAGCCCGCCGCAGCGCGCGCCGTTCGTCGCGAAGCTCGCCTCGGCCGACGGCAAGAAGCTCGAGGTGACGAACGGCGAGGTCGCCGCGAAGGTGCGCGCCGACCTCGAGACCGCCCGCTACCGGGTGGCGAAGGTCACGCGGCGCGAGCAGAAGCGCAACCCGCCCGCGCCGTACACGACCTCGAAGCTCCAGCAGGACGCGACGAACTACCTGCACTTCGGCGCCAAGCGGACGATGCAGATCGCCCAGGCGCTCTACGAGGGCATCGACCTCAAGCGCGACGGCGGCCCGGTCGGCCTCATCACGTACATGCGTACCGACTCGACGCGCGTGAGCGACGACGCGGTCGCCGAGGTGCGCGGCGTGGTCGCGAAGCGGTACGGCAAGGAGTTCGTCCCCGAGCGCCCGAACATCTTCAAGTCGAAGAAGAACGCGCAGGACGCGCACGAGGCGATCCGGCCGACGAGCGTCGAGATCCACCCGGACTCGATCAAGAAGTACCTCAAGGACGAGCAGTACAAGCTGTACAAGCTGATCTGGAACCGCTTCGTCGCCTCGCAGATGAACCCGGCGGTGTACGACCGCACGACGGTCGAGATCGACGTCGCGCCGACGGTCGAAGGGCCCGCGCACCGGAGCTACCTCGCGCGGGCGAGCGGGCGGATCCTGAAGTTCGCCGGCTGGCTGCAGGTGACGGAGGGCCAGCAGGAGTTCGCCGGCGAGGAGGAGAGCGCCGGCGGCGCGGCGGACGGCGGCGGCGGCGCGGCGGCGCCCGCCGAGGCGAGCGCCGGCGAGGCGGAGCGGGCGGCGCCGGGGCCGTCGGCCGAGGAGGACTCGGAGGCGCTCCTGCCCGACATGAAGGAGGGCGAGGCGCTCGCCGTGACGCCGCCGGGGGTCGTCACCGACCAGAAGTTCACGCAGCCGCCGCCCCGCTACAACGAGGGCTCGCTGGTGCGCGAGCTGGAGAAGCGCGGCATCGGCCGCCCGTCGACGTACGCCGAGATCATCAGCAAGGTGCAGCAGCGCGCGTACGTGGAGAAGCGGGAGGGCGGCGCGTTCCAGCCGACGCTCCTCGGGAAGTTCGTGGTCGACGGCCTCGTCCGGTCGAACCTCGACATCATGGATCCGAACTTCACCGCGCAGATGGAGGAGGAGCTCGACGCGGTCGGCGCCGGCAACCTGAAGCGCGAGCAGCTGCTCAAGCGCTTCTACAAGAAGTTCCGGGAGCAGCTCGACAAGTCGAAGAAGCTCGCGCCGTGGAAGCCCGAGGCGGAGAAGACCGACATCGTCTGCGACGAGTGTGGGTCGATGATGCTCAAGAAGTGGGGCAAGAACGGCTGGTTCTTGAGCTGCGAGCGCTACCCGAAGTGCAAGGCCACCCGCGACCTGTCCGACGCGCGGGGGAGCGCCGCCGTCCGCGAGACCGACATCTCGTGCGACAAGTGCGGGAAGCCGATGATCATCAAGACGGGGCGCTTCGGGGACTTCCTGTCGTGCACCGGGTACCCGGCCTGCAAGAACACGCGCCCGGTGCCGCTCGGCGTCGCGTGCCCGAGCTGCGGCGGCGATCTCATCGAGATCCGGCCGCGCAAGAAGGGCGGGCGCACCTTCTACGGCTGCTCGAACTGGAACGCCGAGCAGAAGTGCGACTTCAAGCTCTGGCAGAAGCCGGTGCCGGTCCCGTGCCCCCAGTGCGGCGCGAAGTTCGTCACCCGCACCGCCGGCAAGAAGGCGATGCTCGTCTGCGCGACGAAGGACTGTGGGTTCAAGCAGGAGATCGTCGAGGGCGAGGGGGAGGACGGCGCCGCGGACGGGTCCGCCCCCCTCGACGCCGCGGCGGTCGTCGCGAGCGCCGCGCCGGCGCCGGCCGACCAGCCCGAGCCGCCGACGCCCGCGCCGGCCGACCGGTCCGAGGCCGCGCCCAAGGGGGCCGGCGCGCCGAAGGGGGAAGCCGAAAAGCCCGCGCGGGCCGTGCGCGCCCGGCGCACGGCGAGCTAAGAAGGCCGCGAGACCTCCCACCCTGGTGAGCTGAATGAACGGAGCGGAGAGCCCGAGCGACGATGTCGTCGTCGTCGGAGGCGGCCTGGCCGGTTGCGAGGCGGCGTACCAGCTCGCCCAGCGCGGGCTGCGCGTGCGCCTCGTCGAGATGAAGCCGCACAAGCGCACGCCCGCGCAGACGAGCGATCGGATGGGCGAGCTCGTGTGCTCGAACTCGCTGCGCGGCGCGGCGCTGAGCAACGCGGTGGGGCTGCTCAAGGAAGAGCTCCGTCGCGTGGGCTCGCTCGCCCTGCGGTGCGCCGACGAGACCTCGGTGCCGGCCGGCGGCGCGCTGGCGGTCGACCGCGAGCGGTTCGCCGAGGCGATGACGCGGGCGATCGAGGCCCACCCCCGCATCGCCGTGGAGCGGCGGGAGGTGACGGAGATCCCGGCCGAGCGCCCGGTGATCCTCGCGACCGGCCCGCTCACGTCCGACGCCCTCGCGGCGAGCCTCGCCGCGGCCGTGGGCGCCGAGCACCTCGCCTACTACGACGCGATCGCGCCGATCGTCAGCGCCGACTCGATCGACTGGTCGCGCGTGTGGAAGCAGTCGCGCTACGGCAAGGGCGGCGCGGTCCGGGGCGAGCGCGCCGCGCCGCAGGAGGGCGCCGCGCGACCCGAGCCGACCGCGCCGCCGCCGGAGGACGCGGCCGAGCGCCGCGACGACGCCGAGGCCGGCGACGAGGCGTACGTGAACTGCCCCTTCGACGAGGCGCAGTACAAGGCGTTCGTCCGGGCCCTGGTCGAGTCGGAGAAGGTGGAGGCCCGCGACTTCGAGGAGGTGCGCTACTTCGAGGGGTGCCTGCCGTGCGAGGTGATGGCCGCGCGCGGGGAGCAGACGCTCGCGTTCGGGCCGATGAAGCCGGTCGGGCTCACCGATCCGCGCACCGGCAGGCGGCCGTACGCGGTGCTCCAGCTGCGCCCGGAGGACGAGGCGGCGACGGCGTACAACCTGGTCGGCTTCCAGACGCGCATGAAGTACGCCGAGCAGCTCCGGGTGTTCCGGATGGTGCCCGGCCTCGAGGAGGCCGAGTTCCTCCGCATGGGCTCCGTGCACCGGAACACCTTCGTGGACGCGCCGGCGCTCCTCGGCCCGGCGATGGAGCTGCGCGCGCTTCCAGGCGTGCACCTCGCCGGCCAGATCTCGGGCGTGGAGGGCTACGTGGAGAGCGCCGCGGCCGGGTTCGTGTGCGCGATCCTCCTCGCGCAGCGGCTGCGGAACGAGCCGCTCCGGCCGCCGCCGCCCACGACGGCGCTCGGCGGCATCCTCACGCACCTCGGGCGGAAGCAGCCGTCGTATCAGCCGTCGAACATCACCTGGGCGCACATCGCGCCGCTCGAGCCCGCGCACGGCAAGCTGCGCAAGCGCGCCCGCTACGAGGCGATGGCCGAGCGCGCCCTCCGCGACCTCGACGCGTGGTGGGCGGCGGGCTGACGGGCGGCCTCGGCGGGCCGTGGACGCGCGCGTCGCGCGCGTCCCAGACGAGCGCTTGGGAAGGCTGTAACCCGGGAAGAACCTTGAGGTTTCTCCCTGCCTGCGCGCTCTGACGCCGGGCCCGCGGCGCGCGGCGCGGGGGCCACCGGCGCCGCGCCAATCGTGCGCGGGCTGCCTGCCGCGCGCGGGCTTAGGTAGCCTGGCGGTGGTGCGCCGCGCGCCGACCGCGCGCTCCGGGAGCCCGCCCCGCGCGGACCCGCGCCCATGGAGGTACCCGATGAAACTTCGCTTGCTCGCGCTCCTCGCGCTCGCCGTTCCTGCCGCGACGCTCCTCTCGCCGCGCGAGGCGCTCGCCTGCGGCGGGTGCTTCGCCCCGCCGACCGAGACCACGGTCGTCAACGCGCACCGGATGGTCCTCTCCGTATCGCCCGTGCAGTCGGTGCTCTGGGATCAGATCCAGTACTCCGGCGATCCGAGGGAGTTCGCCTGGGTGCTCCCGGTGAAGCCCGGCGCGACGATCGAGGTCGGCTCGGACGCGTGGTTCGAGACGCTCGACGCGGCCACGTCGGTCCGCATCACGGCGCCCAACTCCTTTTGCGCCTCGAGCGGGGGCGGCTGCGGCACGCTGTCCGCCAGCGACTCGGAGGGCGGCGTGGCAGGGGCGTTCGGCAACGACCAGGTCACGGTCCTCCACCGCGGCACCGTCGGCCCGTACGAGACCGCGACGCTCACGACCGACACGCCCGGCGCGCTGAACACGTGGCTGGAGAGGAACGGCTTCGGCGTCGACGAATCGACGCAGCCGGTCATCGACGCCTACGTCGCGGAGCAGTTCGATTTCATCGCCCTCAAGCTCCAGCCCGGCAAGGACGTGAAGGAGATGAAGCCGGTGCGGGTCGTCATGCCGGGGGCGAACGCCACGCTGCCGCTCCGGATGGTGGCCGCCGGCACGGGCGCGAACGTCGCGATCACCCTCTTCACCATCAGCGAGGCGCGGCTCGCTCCGGAGGGGTTCGCGGCCGCGGCGGTCCCCGTCGACCTCCTCGCGTGGGACTTCGCCTCGCAGGACTCGAACTACGGCGAGCTCCGCGAGAAGGCGCTCGCGGCGCAGGACGGCGGCCGCGCGTTCCTCACGCCCTACGCGCAGCAGGGCTCGCTGTTCTCGCCGGTGTCGAGCTCCGCGGCGCCGTTCGGCGTGCAGTACACGACGAGCGGCTCGACCACCCCGGTCGACACGATCGCCGCGGCGTTCGCCCAGCAGGGGCTCGCGAACGGCGAGACCCACGACGCCGACTGCGCCGTGCGCTTCGCCGAGATCGCGACGGAGAGCCGCGCCGTGGCGAGCCCGTGCCCGGCCGGCGTCCCGCTCTCCGACCCGAGCTGCGGCGAGGTCGCCTCGGGCCAGATCGACGCGCGCGAACTCGCGTGCGGGCCGCTCGACGACCTCGCGGTCGCGATGATCGGCCTGCACCCGAGGGACGTCTGGCTCACGCGCCTCGAGGCGAACCTGCCGCGCGCGGCGCTCGACACGGACCTCGTCCTGAGCCCCGCGAAGCAGGAGCGGGTCGACAACTGGATGCGCGCCCGCCTGAGCGTCCACGCCGAGGTGCTCTGCGGCGCGGCGCTCCCGCTCGTCGACGGCGACCGCGCCTCGCGGACGCGGGGGCAGGGCACGCTCGTGGGCATGACGCTCGGCGCCCTCGCCCTCGCGGCGGCGATCGCCCGCCGCGGCGCGCGCCGCTTCGCCTCCCGCCCGGCCTGACCGGCGCTCACGCGTCGACGTCCCGCGCCCTCGCCCGCGCGCCGGAGTGCTGGGCTGCGCCCGAGAGACCGCTTGCCCCGGCGGCGCTGTGGCGCCGTGGCCGCGCGTGGCAAGCTGCCACGTCGCGCGCCTCCATTCGCGAGCATCCCTGCGCGATCGCGACTTCGCGAGGTGGCACACGGGCTGCTTGAGCCGTTGTGGTGAGGGCGTGCGGGCCACTGCGGCAATCGAGCTGCAGCCGCCCCGCGTCGGGACTCGACATGACCTGCTCGGTGCTGACTTTTCCAGGCTCCAGGGCGAACTCCAGGACCAGCCACGCGGTGCCGGACAGGGGGCGCGCGCTCCACGCGACGCGCCTCCTGCCGGGGATGACGGTGGTGCTCGAGTCGCTCCTCGACGACATCGCGCGCGCCCGGGAGCGGATCTGGATCTCGACATACATCTACCGCAACGATCGGATGGGCCACCGCTTCGCCGACGCGTTCGCGGACGCCGTGCGGCGCGGCGTCGACGTGCGGCTCCTCTACGACGCGCTCGGCAGCCACGCGACGCCGGCGCAGTTCTTCGAGGACATGCGGGCTCGCGGCGTCCGCGCGCGCGCGTACCGGCCGCTCGGCACGGTGCTGCGCCGGGGCGTCCTGTTCCCGCGGGAGCACTCGCGCATCGTGGTGATCGACGGCGCCGGATACGTCGGCGGCGCGGCGTGGGCCGACGAGTGGCTGCCGCGCGATCAGGGCGGCGACGGCTGGCACGAGGTCTGTAGCCGGGTGGTGGGGCCCTGCGTGGGCGACATGGAGCGGGCGTTCGAGTGCCGCTGGATGCTCGCCGACGAGGCCGACGGGCGCTCGTTCGACTACTGGACCGGCGGCGTCTACGACGACGTGGAGTTCATCACCGACGCGCCCAGGCCGCCGGCGATCATCTACGAGCGCCACGTGGAGCGGGTGCGCTCGGCGCGGCGGCGCGTGTGGATCGAGAACGCGTATTTCTGCCCGCCCCGCGGGCTGGAGCGCGAGCTCATCGCCGCCGCGCGCCGCGGGATCGACGTGAAGATCATCGTGCCGCGCAACTCCGATCTGCCGGCCATCCGCAACGCGAGCCTCGCGCGGTACAGGTGGTGGCTGGAGAACGGGCTCCAGATCCACGAGTTCCTGCCGTCGATGCTGCACTCGAAGTTCGCGGTGATCGACGACGACTGGGCGACCGTGGGGACCTTCAACGTGAACCCGACGAGCCTGCGGTGGGTGAGCGAGGCGAACCTCATCGTCAAGCAGTCCGGCTTCGTGAGGGACGCGGCGAACCTGTTCGAGCGGGACCTCGATCGGAGCGAGGAAGTGTGCCTCAACAACCTGCCCAAGCTGGGAGCGCTCGCGCGGATGCGAAACGCGCTGTGGAGCCTGGGGCTCGACCTGCTGGAGCCAGGGTACGCGTCGGGGAGAGGGCGCGGGGCGCTCCCCGAGCCGGAGCGGGAGTTCCTGCCCGCGATCGGGGTCTAGAGCGGCGGTCACCCGCTTCGGATACGGGCCCATCTCGACGTTTTCGGTGCTCAGCGCACTGGAGTGCGCTTCCGCGCCGAAAACGCCGAGCTGGACCCGTCTCCTGTGCGGGTGACCGCCGCTCTGTAACGCATGTACCAGAGACGGGCGAAAACCGCTCTAGGGCGACGAGCTCCCTCCCGCGGGCCTGGCGATTGGCCAGTACGGCAATCCAGATCACGAAGCCGCCAGGCAACCAAGAGAGAATTGAGCTGGTCTTGGTCCCCCGGCTTGGTCTTGCTTCCCCGGCCGCGCCGTGAGGCCGACTCGCTACGGCGCGGCTGGAGCGGTCGGGGGCTCCTCGGCCGCGCCGGCGTCGGCGGCCGGCGGGGGCGGCTCGGCCGCAGGCGGGGTAGGGGCGGGCTCCTGAATGGCCGCCCCCGCATCCTCGTAGACCTCGACGGCAGGCGCCGAGGCGTCGGCCACCGGCGGGCAAGCCGACCCCCCGCCTTCAGGACCACCAGCGCAGGCCGCAGACCCGGGCTCCGGCGACGCGCCCGACCGGGGCGCGTGCGCAAGGAGCTGCGGCGCCTCCACGCCCGCGTCGGACACGGGAAGATCCGGGAGCGGCGCGCTCGCGGTGGGCGCCGGCGATGTGGTGGCCGCAGCGGCCGGCGCTGGCGCGGGGGGAGCCGGCTTCGGAGCCCTCGTCGGGCGCGGGGCCACAGGCTCGGCCACGGGCGCCGGGGGCGCCACGACGCCGCGGGCGATGCTGGCCGTGAGGGAGCTCGCCTCGGCCGCAGGGCGCATCGACGGCGACGGCTCGGCGGCCGGCGCCGGAGGCTCGGCCAGAGACGCCGGCGCCGTCGGCGTCAGCTGGACCGCAGGGCCCGTCGCGACCGGCGCCACGCTCCACGCCGCCGCGCCCGCCATGAGGACGAAACCCGCCGCCGCGACGCGGCGGAACGGGAAGCGATCCCGCAACGAGGGACGCTGTGACGGGGACACCACCACCGGCGGATTCACCATCGCGGTCGCCTCGGACCACGCGCGCTCGCCGCTCTCCTCCAGCGACCCGCGCCGCACCACCACCGGGGCGCGGCGGCTCGTCTCGTCAGGCGCCCGCCGCGCGGACGCCATGGGGAGCTGCAGCTCCAGCGCGTCGTCGGAGCGCCGCGAGTGCAGCGTCGGCGCAGCGCTCACCACCATCGGCCGCGGCGACGGCGCGGGGACCTGGCTCGTCCGCTCGTCCAGCCACTGCGCGCGGAGCGACGCGCCGCACAGGTCCTCCGAGACGCCCCGCGAGAGGAGCCACGTCGCGAGCGCGACGCCGAGCTCGCGCATGCTCCCCCAGCGATCCGCCGGGTCCTTGCGCAACCCGCGCTCGATGATCGACCACAGCGCCGGATCCGTGCCGCACCGCTCGACGAGCGACTGCACCGGATCCTGGATGACCGCCCGCAGCGTCCCGAACCCCTGCTCGCCGGCATAGGGCGTCTCGCCCGCGATCGACTCGTACAGCATCGTGCAGAACGCCCAGATGTCCGCGCGATGATCGAGCTGGCCCTGCCCGAGCGCCTGCTCGGGCGGCATGTACTGCGGTGTCCCGATCACCGCCGCGCCCGTCGAGCCGGACTGCGGTTCGGTCCACGTCACCTTCGCGATCCCGAAATCGACGACCTTCGGCTGGACCCTGCCGTCGCCCTGCTCGGCGAGCATCACGTTGTCCGGCTTGAGATCCCGGTGGACGACGCCGCGCTCATGGGCGGCGTGCATCGCGCTCGCGACCGGCAGCAAGACCGCGATCGCCGCCTCGGGCAAGAGCCGCTGCTCGCGGCAGAGCATGTCCCGGAGGGCCTCGCCCTCCAGGAGCTCCATCACGATGTACGGCGTGCCGCCCGCGGTCTTGCCGAGATCGAAGACGCGCACGATGCCCGGATGGCTGAGCTTCGCCGCCGCCCGCGCCTCGCGCAGCAGGCGCTCCGCGATCGCAGGAGAGCGCATCTCCGGGCGCAGCACCTTGATGGCCACGTTGGCCTCGAGCGCCGTGTTCGCAGCGACCCAGACAGAGCCCATCGCCCCCTCTCCCGCCTTGCGGAGGAGCTGGTACTTGTCGCCCACCACCGTGCCAACCTCGAAGCGTTCCCCTAAGGTGTGCTCGAAACCCTGGGTCAAGTTGCTCGACATGCGCTCTCCTGCCGCCTGCTCCGGCCATCCGCCGCCCACGACGCCACGCTTCGCCACGAATCCGATTCTGGAGCATCGCTCGTGCCAGGCGCTCCTCTCGGGGAGCGCCTGAAATCCCGAACGAGCGCGTCGGCGGCAGCGCGCCTCAGCGAGGCAAGTTGCCACGCGCCGGGCACCACGCGCGCGCTCGCCCCGCGAGCCGCCTAGATGAAGCTGTCGTACGGACGTCGCTGCGCGCTCTCGCTCCGGACGTCCTCGGCGCCCGAATACTCGAGGATCATTTCCAGGATCTCCGCGTCTCGCTCCGAGGTCGCGTGAACGCCCACGAGGACCGCGCCTTGCCGCAGGCCGCTCTCGTACACGTGCGCGCGGTGCTCGGGGACACCAGCGCCGACGAGCCCGCCGGCCGCGCTGTCCGCGCCCGCCAGCGCGGACTCCAGGGGGCCCGCCACCACGAGCCCGAGGCCAGGGAACACCGCGCTCGCGCCGGCCGCCGCGAACGCCGCGAATGCCGCCCCCACCGCCGCGCCGACGCCGCCGCCCGCCGCCGCCCGCGAGCCGGTTCCGCTCTCGACGCGCTCTCCGCGCGCATCGTCGCTCATGACAAGGCTGATGGCGTCGCGCTTGTATCCACAGCTCATGACGCGCTCAACCGCCCTCTCGGCGTCGAGCCGCGTCCTCACAAGACCGGTCACCAGCTTTGCCCTCACCGACAGCTCCTTTCCCGAAGAACGTCCTCGACCCGGGCGCGTCCCCTCTCTGTATTCTGGAATCCCACACGGTACAGCAGGCGCCGTGCCAACGAAGGATGCCGCAAATGCACGCTCTCCTACGCTGTCGGCTGTGGACGGTCGACGCCTGAGCCTGCGGAGGGACGCCACACTGAGGCGTCGTTGCAGCGAAGACGAACCGCCGCGTGCGCTCGGACACATCCGCGCCGCGCGGCGGCGAGCCGGGGAGAGCGAGCTCAGCGATGCAGCCAGATGCGGAGCAGCGCGAGCAGCTGCTCCGTATCGACCGGCTTGGAGATGTAGTCGGTCGCGCCGGCCTCGAGGCATTTCTCGCGATCGCCCTTCATCGCCCTGGCCGTGACGGCGATGATCGGGAGCGTCTGGAAGGCGGGCCGCTGCCGGATCGCGCGCATCGTGTCGTATCCGTCCATCTCCGGCATCATGATGTCCATGAGCACGACATCGATGCCGCTCGTCCTCTCCAGACGGTCGATCGCGGCCTTGCCCGTATCGGCGGCGAGCGTGGTCATCCCCTGGCTCTCGAGGACGGTCTTCAGCGCATAGATGTTGCGGAAATCGTCGTCGACGATCAGCGCGCACTTGCCGGAGAGCGCGGCGGCCGACTCGTGGAGCTGCTCGACCACGAGCCGCTTCGCCTCCGGCAGATCCGAGAGCCGGCGGTGCAGCGCGAGCGTGACCTCGTCGAGCAGGCGCTCCCTCGACTGGACGTGCTTCACCGGGAGCCGCTGCGCGAGGCGGCCGAGCTGCACCTCGTCGTCCCCGGCGACGTCGGCCGGCGTGTACACGATGGCCGACAGATCGACGAAGCGCCCGGCCCGGTCGAGGTGCTCGATGAGCTCGAGGCCGGGCATGTCGGGCAGGCGCAGCCCGAGCACGACCGCCTCGTACGGCTCGCGCTCGAGCGCCGCGAGCGCGGCCTCGCCGGTCGCCACGCTGGCGACCGTGACCCCCTCGTCCCGGAGCAGCTCGACCACGGGATCGCCCGACGCCGCGTCCGGCTCGACGACGAGCAGCCGGCGCCGCGGCGAGCTGACCAGCCCGTCGAGCCGCGCGAAGGCCTCGTCGAGCGCCGTCCTGCTGCTGAGCGGCTTGTTGAGGAGCCCCACCGCGCCCATCCGCCGCGCGCGGCTCCGCTCCTCCTCCGTCTCCGTCGTGATCACCTCGACCGGGATGTGCCGCGACGACAGATCGCGCTTGAGGCAGTCGAGCACGCGCCAGCCGTCCATGTCGGGCAGGTTGATGTCCAGCGTGATCGCCGCGGGCTTGAGCTCGCGCACCAGCGAGAGCCCCGTCGCGCCGCGGACGGCGACGACCGCCTTGAAGCCGTGCTCCCGCGCGACGTCCACGAGGAAGCGGGCGAACACGGTGTCGTTCTCCACGATCACGATCGCGCGGTCGCCGGGGCGGACGCTCTCGCTGTCGTCGATGACCTGCGTGTCCGGGCCCGCGGCCATGCGATCCGACGGCCGGCTGCTGTGGACGGTGTCCTCGATGGCGGGCGGCGTGTCGAGGACGTGCGCCGGCGGCCGCCGCACCGCCCGCACGGGCCGGTAGGTGCGCGGCAGGTAGAGCGTGAACGTGCTGCCGCGGCCCGGCGCGCTCACCAGCGCGAGGTCGCCGCCGAGCATCCGCGCGATCTCTCGGCTGATCGCGAGCCCGAGCCCGGTGCCCCCGTACTTGCGGCTCGTGCTCCCGTCGGCCTGCTGGAACGCCTCGAAGATGATCTGCTGTTTGTCCGGCGCGATCCCGATGCCCGTGTCGTGGACGGAGAGGGCGATCACCGAGTCGGCCCGGCTGAGCACATCGTTCTCACGGTTCCAGCCGTCGCGGGCCACTGTCACCTCCAGGACCACCTTGCCGCGCTCGGTGAACTTGAAGGCGTTGGAGAGCAGGTTCTTGAGCACCTGCTGGAGCCGCTTCGCGTCGGTGAGCATCGAGGACGGCAGCGCCGGCGAGAACGAGAGCTCGAACTCGAGCTTCTTGGACTCGGCGACGTGCCGGAACGTACGTTGTACGTAGTCCGAGAGGTCCTTGAAGGCGATCTCGCCGACGTCGACGACGACGGTGCCGGACTCGATCTTGGAGAGGTCGAGGATGTCGTTGATGAGCGCCAGGAGATCGGTCCCGGACGCGTGGATCGTCTTCGCGAACTCGACCTGCCGCGGGGTGAGGTTCTGGTCGTTGTTCCTGGAGAGCTGGTCCGAGAGGATGAGCAGGCTGTTCAGCGGGGTCCTGAGCTCATGGGACATGTTGGCCATGAACTCCGACTTGTATTTCGACGTGAGGGCGAGCTGCCGCGCCTTCTCTTCGAGGGCCTGGCGGGCCTGCTCGACCTCGTGGTTCTTCCGCTCGACCTCGACGTTCTGCTCGGCCAGGAGGCGCGCCTTCTCGCCGAGCGCGGCGTTCGTCTCCTGGAGCTCCTCCTGCTGGCTCTGGAGCTCGCGCGCGAGCGACTGGGACTGCTTGAGCAGGTCCTCGGTGCGCATGTTCGCCTCGATCGTGTTGAGCACGATGCCGATCGACTCGGTGAGCTGATCGAGGAACGCCTGGTGGGTCGGGCTGAAGCGCTCGAGCGACGCGAGCTCGATGACGGCCTTCACCTGCCCCTCGAAGAGCACGGGCATCACGATGATGTTGACCGGGGGCGACTCGCCGAGGCCGCTCGTGATCGTGATGTAGTCGGGCGGCGCGTTGACGAGGAGGATCTTCTCCTTCTCGAGCGCGCACTGGCCGACGAGGCCCTCGCCGAGCTTGAACTGGTTGTCGACGTGCTTGCGCTCCTTGAACGCGTAGCTCGCGAGCAGCTTGAGGACGGGCTCCTCCCGGGAGGAGTCCATGATGTAGAAGACGCCCTGCTGCGCCGTGACCACCGGGGCGAGCTCGGACAGGATGAGGCGGCCGACGGTGAGGAGATCCTTCTGCCCCTGGAGCATGCGCGAGAACTTGGCGAGGTTGGTCTTGAGCCAGTCCTGCTCGCTGTTCTTCAGCGTCGTGTCCTTGAGGTTCCGGATCATCTCATTGATGTTGTCCTTCAGCGCCGCGACCTCGCCCTGCGCCTCGACCTTGATCGACCGGGTGAGGTCGCCCTTGGTCACGGCGGTGGCCACCTCGGCGATCGCGCGGACCTGCGTCGTGAGGTTCGCCGCGAGCTGGTTCACGTTGTCGGTGAGGTCCTTCCACGTGCCGGCCGCGCCGGGCACGCTCGCCTGGCCGCCGAGCTTGCCCTCGACCCCGACCTCGCGCGCCACCGTGGTCACCTGATCCGCGAACGTCGCGAGCGTCTCGATCATGCCGTTGATCGTGTCCGCGAGCGCGGCGATCTCGCCCTTCGCGTCGACGATCAGCTTGCGCTTGAGATCGCCGTTGGCGACCGCGGTCACGACCTTCGCGATGCCGCGCACCTGGTTCGTCAGGTTGCCGGCCATCGAGTTCACGTTGTCGGTGAGGTCCTTCCAGGTGCCTGCGACGCCGCGGACGTCGGCCTGGCCGCCGAGCTTGCCCTCGGTGCCGACCTCGCGCGCGACGCGCGTGACCTCGGAGGCGAAGGAGTTGAGCTGATCGACCATCGTGTTGATGGTGTTCTTGAGCTCGAGGATCTCGCCCTTGACGTCGACGGTGATCTTCTTCGAGAGGTCGCCGTTGGCGACGGCGGTGGTGACGGCGGCGATGTTGCGCACCTGGGCGGTGAGGTTGCCGGCCATCGAGTTGACGGAGTCGGTGAGGTCCTTCCAGGTGCCTGCGACGCCGCGGACGTCGGCCTGGCCGCCGAGCTTGCCCTCGGTGCCGACCTCGCGCGCGACGCGCGTGACCTCGGAGGCGAACGAGCGGAGCTGATCGACCATCGTGTTGATGGTGTCCTTGAGCTCCAGGATCTCGCCGCGGACGTCGACGGTGATCTTCTTGGACAGGTCGCCGTTGGCGACGGCGGTGGTGACGGCGGCGATGTTGCGCACCTGGGCGGTGAGGTTGCCGGCCATCGAGTTGACGGAGTCGGTGAGGTCCTTCCAGGTGCCGGCGACGCCGGTCACCTCGGCCTGCCCGCCGAGCTTTCCCTCGGTGCCGACCTCGCGCGCGACGCGCGTCACCTGCGCCGCGAAGGCGCTCAGCTGGTCGACCATCGTGTTGATGGTGTTCTTGAGCTCGAGGATCTCGCCCTTGACGTCGACGGTGATCTTCTTCGAGAGATCGCCCGTGGCGACGGCGGTGGTGACGGCGGCGATGTTGCGCACCTGGGCGGTGAGGTTGCCGGCCATCGAGTTGACGGAGTCGGTGAGGTCCTTCCAGGTGCCTGCGACGCCGCGGACGTCGGCCTGGCCGCCGAGCTTCCCCTCGGTGCCGACCTCGCGCGCGACGCGCGTGACCTCGGAGGCGAAGGAGTTGAGCTGATCGACCATCGTGTTGATGGTGTTCTTGAGCTCGAGGATCTCGCCCTTGACGTCGACGGTGATCTTCTTCGAGAGATCTCCGTTGGCGACGGCGGTGGTGACGGTCGCGATGTTGCGCACCTGGGCGGTGAGGTTGCCGGCCATCGAGTTGACGGAGTCGGTGAGGTCCTTCCAGGTGCCTGCGACGCCGCGGACGTCGGCCTGGCCGCCGAGCTTGCCCTCGGTGCCGACCTCGCGCGCGACGCGCGTGACCTCGGAGGCGAAGGAGTTGAGCTGATCGACCATCGTGTTGATGGTGTCCTTGAGCTCGAGGATCTCGCCCTTGACGTCGACGGTGATCTTCTTCGAGAGATCTCCGTTGGCGACGGCGGTGGTGACGGTCGCGATGTTGCGCACCTGGGCGGTGAGGTTGCCGGCCATCGAGTTGACGGAGTCGGTGAGGTCCTTCCAGGTGCCTGCGACGCCGCGGACGTCGGCCTGGCCGCCGAGCTTGCCCTCGGTGCCGACCTCGCGCGCGACGCGCGTCACCTCGGCCGCGAGGGAGCTCAGCTGATCGACCATCGTGTTGATGGTGTCCTTGAGCTCGAGGATCTCGCCCTTGACGTCGACGGTGATCTTCTTCGAGAGATCCCCCTTCGCGACGGCGGTGGTGACGGCGGCGATGTTGCGCACCTGGGCGGTGAGGTTGCCGGCCATCGAGTTGACGGAGTCGGTGAGGTCCTTCCAGGTGCCTGCGACGCCGCGGACGTCGGCTTGGCCGCCGAGCTTTCCCTCGGTGCCGACCTCGCGCGCGACGCGCGTGACCTCGGACGCGAACGAGCGGAGCTGATCGACCATCGTGTTGATGGTGTCCTTGAGCTCGAGGATCTCGCCCTTGACGTCGACGGTGATCTTCTTCGAGAGATCGCCGTTGGCGACGGCGGTGGTGACGGTCGCGATGTTGCGCACCTGGGCCGTGAGGTTCGACGCCATCGAGTTGACGGAGTCGGTGAGGTCCTTCCATGTGCCCGCGACGCCGCGGACGTCGGCCTGGCCGCCGAGCTTCCCCTCGGTGCCGACCTCGCGCGCGACGCGCGTGACCTCGGACGCGAAGGAGCCCAGCTGCTCGACCATCGTGTTGACGGTCTTGGCCGTCCGGAGGAACTCGCCGTCGAGCGGCCTGCCGTCGACCTCGAGGGCCATCGTCTGCGAGAGATCGCCCTTGGCGACGGCCCCGATGACGCGCGCCGTCTCGGCGGTGGGGTGGACGAGATCGCCGATCAGCGCGTTGATGCACGCGACCTCCTCGGCCCACGCGCCGTTCACCTCGCCGATGAAGGCGCGCTGCGAGAGCTTGCCTTCCTTGCCCACGACACGGCTCAGGCGGTGGAGCTCCTTCGCCATCTTCTCGTTGAGCTCGACGACCTCGTTGAAGGTGTCGGCGATCTTCCCGTCGAGCCCCAGCCAGTCGACGGGCAGCCGCACCGAGAAATCGCCCTTCTTGAGGCTCATCAGCGAGCTCAGCAGCGTCCGCCCGTCGAGCCCGCTGCGCTCGATGGGCGCCGCGGCGCGGGGGCTCTCCGCCGCGGGGGCCTTTCTCGCGCGCGGGGCGCCGTGCGACCCCTCGCTGGACGCGCCCTTCTTGCTCTTGCCATTGCCAGCCTTCGCTCTGCGGGCCTTGTCGAGGTCGCTACGCTGCTCCATGCCGCTGTTCTCCTGGCCCTGCATTGCAGTCTGGGCCGATCGGTGAAGGGAAACGAGGGCGCGCCCCGGGCGCGGAGGGGATTCGGGGCGCCGAGAGCGGTGGGATCAGGCGCCCCGGCGCGCCGCTCGGGGGCTGGGACACCATCGCGAGGCGGCGAGAGGGCGAGAGGAGGACTGGCCCTCTCGTCAGGGGGGCGGGATCGTCGGCCGCCTCGGGCTTCCGCTGGACGCCGCGCGCCGCCCGGAGGGCGGGGCTGTCGCTGCCCGACTGCGAAGATTCCGTCGGGTCCCATCGGGTTCAGGCTTCGAGGCACGGTGGCCATGTGCGCCTGCGCCACCGCGCAGGAGCATGGGTTCGTATACTACGCAAGCGCGCAGCCGGGCAAGCATCGCGCCGCGCTCGCCGCGCGCTTCTCGGGTCGCTTCTCGTGGGATTCCGTGGCAGGTCGCGGGCGATGTGGCGAGGGGCGGTGTGGCCAGGGCGAGGAGCGAGGCGGGGAGGTGCGTTGCGTGCCGGCGCGGGCGTTGCGTGCAGGCGCGGCTGTTGCGCGCCGGTGCGGGCATTGTGCGCTGTGCGGGTCGCGGGCGTTGCGCGCTGGTGCCGGTCGCGGGTGTTGCGCGCTGTTGCGGGATCGGTCGAGGGGCTGCCTCAGGCCACGTCGGCCTTGGGGGGCCGGCGTCTCGGCAGGAGAGCGCTGGGCTGCTTCCGTGGCGTGACGATGCAGTAGCGCCCAGCCTCTCCCATCCGCTCGTGGATGCCCGATTCCAGGATCTCTCGCGCTGGCCTCAGCGGCGGCAGCCATCGCGACACGTTCGCGAGGCACGAGGTGCGCTCGGGGAACGGGGAGTGACGGGGCCGCGGCCGCTCCGTCGCGCCGCCGTGCGGCCGCTCCGTCGCGGCGTCGTGCGGCCGTTCCGGCGCGTCACAGGCGCGCTCCGGGGCGGCGTCGTAAGCGCGCTCCGAGGCGGCGTCGTGGGCCCGCTCCGCGGCAGGGTCGTGGGCCCGCTCGGCGGCGTCATAGGGCCGGTCCGAGAGCGATCGGTACACCCGCTCCGAGAGCGATCCGTGGTGCGGCCGCTCCGAGGGCGCGCCGTGGGGCGGCCGCTCCGAGATCGGGCCGTGGGGCGGCCGCTCCGAGGGCGCGCCGTGAGGCCCCTCGATGGCGGCGGCGCTCTGCGCAGGGAGCGTGCCGGACGATGCGCGCCGCTTCGCGGTCGTCGCGGCGATCCGGAGCCGGAGATCCTCGACGTGCCTCGCGAGCCGCTCCGTCTCCTCGGTGAGCCGCGTGAAATCATCGACCTGGCTTCTGCGCTCTGACATAAACGAGTCCTTTGCCGCGTTTCTTCAGCCGATCTCGATTCTTTGGCCAGCTCAGGTGCACACCGCATGCCGCGCGAGCGCGGGCCCCTTGAACGGACGCCAAAGAACGACGTAGAGCTGCGGTGTAGCGATTTGTCGCAGCGTGGCAACGCTGCCTCCACCGTGCAATCGCGATCTCGGCGGCTCGCGCGGAGCGTGCCGGACATCCCGCGGGAAATGTGGGGAACGGACTCGGCGGCACGCCCTGTGCCGTGCGACGCCGCACACAAGATGGATGAGCCCGTCGCGCCTCGCGGCCTCACGGCCTGATCTCGTCGCGCTCGCGGGGCGCGGCGGGGTATTCCGTGCCCCGAGGGGCCTGGCCTGATGGCGCGCGGCGCTGGTTGAAGGAGCAGACCCATGCAGAACTCGAACTTTGAATCGCTCGGCGCCCGGCTGGGCCTCCCGGCGGACGGCGTATGGCAGTGGGTGATCGTCGCGGCGAGCGTTCCGGTCGGCTTCGCGCTCGCTCGGCTGACAGTGGGCCTGTTCCGGCGCGCCGGCTCGATCGTCGTGCGACGGACGGCGACGCCATGGGACGAAAGAACGCTCGACGCGGCAATTGGCCCCGTGACGCTTTGTCTCGGGATCGTCCTGACGGCCGGCCTCGCCAAGATGACGCGGCTCGGCCAGGAGCTCGTGGTCGATCTGCGATCGCTGCTCTCGGCGCTGTTCATCGGCGGCGTGGCGTGGCTGCTCATGCGCCTCGTCGGGATCCTCACCGAGGTGCTGGACGCGCGCGCCCTGCGGCACCTCGAGGAGGGGAGCGAGTCGTCCCGCGGCCTGCGCACCCAGGCCCGCGTGCTCGAGCGGGTCGCGCGGGTGGTCATCGTGATCGTCGCGGGCGCGCTCGTGCTCCTGAACTTCGAGGCGGTGAGGAACGTCGGCGTGTCGCTCCTGGCCTCGGCCGGCATCGCGGGCGTCGTGCTCGGCCTGGCGGCGCAGAAGCCGGTGGGCGCGATCCTGTCGGGCCTCCACATCCTGTTCACCCGGCCGATCGATCTCGGCGACAAGGTCGTGGTGGACGGTGAGTTCGGGACGATCGAGGAGATCCGGCTGACCCACGTGGTCATGAAGATCTGGGACGAGCGGCGGCTCATCGTCCCCACCGCGCGGCTCCTCGACCAGTCGTTCCAGAACTGGACGAAGCACGGCTCGGAGAAGCTGGGCACCGTCGAGCTCTACGTGGATTACCGCACGCCGGTGGACGCCGTGCGGCGGCGCTTCGAGTCCATCCTCCCGAACAGCGAGCTCTGGGACAAGCGGGTAAAGGCCGTCCAGGTCACGAAGGTGACAGAGCGCACGATCGAGGTGCGTTTTCTCGTCTCTGCCCGCGATGCTGGGCAGCTGTTCGATCTGAGGTGCTGGGTTCGCGAGGAGATGCTCCGGTGGGTCCAGGAGCTCGAGGAGGGGATGTACCTGCCGCAGGAGCGCTTCTCGCGGGCGGCTCCGGTCGCCGAGGCGGCCGAGCGGCGTGGTCCGGCCTCGGGTCGCGCGCGGCGGGCTGGAGCGGTCGACGGGGTGGCCGATGTGAAGCTGTGACGGTGCGCGCCCGCTACGTAGCGGAACGCCACACCGCGACGCCAAGGCTGGGGCGATGGACGTCGGCGCGCTCTTCCGGCGCGTCACGGTCGCGTGAGCGTCCCGCCTCGTTCCTGTCGACTCGATGACACGTTCGAAGCGCGGAACAGGCCTCCACGCCTGTCCGCGCGCTCCGTCGCGCGCCGGGGCCCGCCCGCTGCGCCGGGGTCGTGCCGCTCGCCGTCAGGCGCAGGAAAGCGGCATGTGCTTTGCAGCGAACATAGAAAGATCCGTCAATTGGCCCGTCAGCCGTCGACCGCGCGACGAGGTTTCGCCAGGCCCCTGGGGGGAATGGGGGCATGGCAGGTCGTAACTGCCCCGCCCGCTCTGTGCAGTTGCCTGCGCGGGAGTCCAGGAGCAACGCGCCATGAATTGGGTCATCAGGATCACGCGGGTTGGCGGAATCGATGTTGTTGCGCACGCGGCGTTCGGCCTGCTCATCCCGATCGGGGCGCTCCAGTGGGGGGCGCGGCACGGCGGGAGCGGCGCGCTCTTCGGCTGCGCGCTGGGGGCGGCGCTGCTCGGGTGCGTGGCGCTGCAGGCGCTCGTCCACGGGGTCGTGGCGCGGCAGCTCGGCATGCGGGTGAGCGAGGTGCTGCTCTCGCCGATCGGGGCGATCGCGAGGCGCTCGCGGCCGGACGCGGGGTGGGCGCAGGGCGGGGCGCTCGGCCTGGCGGCGAACTTCGCGCTGGCCGTGATCGTCTTCCTGGCGGCCGGGGCCCCGCACGGGGCGGGGGAGCTCCGGTGGGCGTCCGTGCTCCAGGCCGTCGAGGCGCCGTCGCGCGAGACGGCGGTCGTGTGGATCGCCAGCGCGAACCTCGGGATCGCGATGCTCGGGCTCTTGCCCGCGCTGCCGCTCGAGGGGGGGCGGGTGCTGCGCGAGACGCTGTCGCCGCTCACCGGCACCTGGCTCGCGACGTCGCTGGCGGCGACGCTCGGGCAGGCGATGGCGGGCGTGCTGTTCTTCATCGCCCTGATCGGCGGCCAGCTCTTCATCGCGCTGCTGTCGGCGCTGCTGTTCCTTGGGGCGCGGCGGGAGTGGAGCGCGGCGCAGGCGGCGAGGGCGCCTGTCGCGTCGTCCGAGGCGCGTCGGCTCGAGGGCCGGGCGGTCCAGCTGTGGCCCGGCGAGCTCGTGGGCGATGCGGCGCGGCGCATCCTGGCGAGCCAGGAGCCCGATTTCCCGGTGGTCTACGAGGATCGGGTGATCGGGATCGTGACGCGCACGGACGTGATGCGCGCGCTGGCGGCCGGCGAGGAGGGGGCGTTCATCGCGTGGATCATGCGCTGCGATGTGCCGCGGGTGGCGGCGGACGTGTCGCTCGACGAGGTGGGGCGGAAGATGGTCGAGAAGAACACGCCGGTGGTCGCGGTGTTCGACGGGGAGAGCTACCTGGGGCTCGTGAAGCACTCGGATATCGCGGGGGCGCTCACGCGGGGGCGCGGGGGGAGGCTCGGGAGGATCCGGCTGGCGGCGCAGGCGGGGTAGGCGAGAGAGGCTCTGCCGGGCTGAACGGCCCCCGGAGGGGGTGTTTGTGGTGCGGCCCGGCGCGGGGGCCCCGCCGAACTCGCCCGGGATGTTACCTCTCCGGCGCAAGCGCCGGAGAGGTAACATCCCGGGCTCAGACATCGGCCCATCCCCCGCGCCGGGCCGCACCACAAACACCCCCTCCGGGGCCTGGGGGTGATCCAATCGGCCCATCCCCCGCGCCGGGCCGGCCCACCAATACCCCCTCCGGCGGACGAGTGGCGCCCATCAACACTCGTCGGGCGATCGAAAACGCCCCGCCCACCGGAGACGGGGGGCGGGGCGTCGGGGATTGTCCCTGAGAGGCGGAGCCTCAATCGTTTCGCACGAAATTGAGCTTGAAGGAGACCACGAGCACCAGCGCGTCCTGACTGATACGCCGCTTGCCCCAGGCGACCCCGATGTGCAGCCCCTCGATCGGCTCGAGGTTGGAGGGGAGACCTACGGTGTGCGTGAGCGTCTTCGTGAAGTTCCACTCAGGCTTCTTGTTCGCAAGCGCCGAGTTGACGGCCCTCATGATGGTGTGGTCGATGATCGAGGGGATGCCGCGGATGTCGGCCTCCTCGAGCTCGACGTTGAACGCGAGGACGTTCCCCTTGTTCCTCTCGATGATCTCCGGGGTGATCATCACCCGGAGCTCGTCGAGCTTGATGGTGGGGTTCACGCCAACGATGGACCACTTCAGCTCCGCGGGACAGGTGACGCGCAGGCCCATGTCCTCGACCAAGGTGATCTCGGTCGCCTTGCCGAGGTAGAGCCAGCGGTCGGTCTTCTCATCGTCGTCCAGGTGAATTTTCACAGGGAGGAACTCGCCCAAGACCTGGGCGAGATCCTCCCGCGTGATGATGGCTTCGAGCCACACGGCCGGCGCCTCAGCTCAGGTGGTGACCGCTCTCGCCGCCCTGGGCTCGCCCGCCCTCCATCCCGTAATGCGAGTTCCCGGTCTCGGACGAGACCGCGCCCTTCACCGCGTCGACCGCGCCGCCGACCTTGTCCTGGACCTTGCGCTCGGCCTGCTCGACCCCGCGCGTCGCCTGGCGCTTGAGGCCGTCGAGGCGGTTCAGGATGTCACGGCGCAGCGCCTCGCCGGACGTCGGCGAGAGCAGCATGGCCACGCCCGCGCCCACCGCGATGCCGGCGCCGAAGAACGCGAGCGTCGTGAGCGGGCTCCGCTTGCGCGCGAGGCCGACCCAGCCGAGCACGTCGTCGAAGCCGAGCGCCCCGACGGTCGCGGCGATCCCGGCGACCGCCTTCGCGACGTCGAACGCCGTCGTCTTGGCCGTCGTCGCCGCGACGCCCGCCCCGGCAGCCGCCGACTCGTACACACCCTTCGCAGTCCCCACCGCGTCATTCAGTCTCGTCATGGCTCTTGTCTCCTTGTGACGGACATGACGTCCGCCGGTTCGTGAAGGGGATGCATTGCAGGCCCCGGACCAACCAGCAGACCGCGCTGTACGGCCCGCCTGTCCCCGCAGCCGCACCCCCTCACCGTGACGCCTCCGTGACGAAATGCCACATCTGTCGTGCCGCGCCTCGCGCGCCCACACCCCCAGTCCACGCCGCCGGTGAGCCCCCCCAGGGCCCGCGCGCAGGCCGCCGCGCCGCCGCGGCAGCCCGCCGCACCGTCGCACCGTCGCAAACGGAAGATGGTCTATCGGGAAACGTGACCAGGAAGGCAGATGCGCCCCCGCCCGCCCTGATCCACGCCCGCCGAGCGGGGCTCGCCCGCACAGGAGACGGGCCCAGATCGGCGTTTTCGGCGCACAGGCGTACTCTTGTACGCCGAGCACCGAAAACGTCGAGATGGGCCCGTATCCGCAGCGGGCGCGCCCCGCTCACCGGGGGGAGTGGGGGACGCCGAGGAGCACGACGTCGACCCGGCGGTCGTAGCCGTAGGAGTACATCGGCTGATTTCCGACCGCCTCGGACGCGCCCGTCGCGCGCACCGAGACGCGGTCCGCAGGGATGCCCTCCTGCACGAGGATCTCCTTCACCCGCGCGGCGCGACGAAGCGAGAGATCCTGATTGTAGGCCTGCGTACCCCGCGGATCGGCCCGGCCGACGAGCTCTATCCTCACGTCCTTGAGGTTGGAGGTGAGCAGGCAGTCGACGATGGCGCGGAGCTCCAGGTGATCCTGGGGCAGCGGCTCGGCCGAGTCGAAGGCGAAGTTCGTCTTGGGCAGCCGGCAGACATCGGCGATGTCTTCGCCGAGGGTGAGCCGGATGAATCGATCTTCGCCCTCCCGCAGATCGGGCCACTCGACCTTGTAGACCCCATCGGGGCCCGGGTTGGGCAACCTCGGCTCGGCCCGCGCCTGCTCCACAGGCGGGGCCGCGGCGCACGCGGAGAGCAGCGAGATCGCAAGCGCGCCCAGGCAGAGCCTGGGCAGGTGGAACACCGACGGCATGGAGACCCTCCTTTCGAGGTTGCGGCCCGAGAGGCAACGACACGGCGCCGAAGGAAGGAACGGTGCCTTCCCGGTCCCGCCATCCGCGGCGCGCATCGCCTCGAGCCGCCTGTTGTACCGCGGTGGGTAGTTCAAACTCCGTGCCGAGCCGGAAGCCGCGCCGCGCGGCCGAGAGGCGCTCCCTCGGGCCGCGCGCGGCGCCGCGTCACGCGCGGGCCGCGGGACCCGGCCGGATCAGCCCGGCGAGGAGGGCTCCCTGGCCTCGAGCTTCGGCCAGGTGAACCGGAAGGTGGCGCCGGCGCCGACGGCGGACTCGACCCACGCGCGCGCGCCCTTGCTCTGGACGATCTTCTGCACGACCGACAGGCCGATGCCCGTGCCCTCGACCTTGTCGCGCGCCTTCAGCGTCTGGAAGATGCCCCAGATCCGGTCGTGGTACTCGGGCGCGATGCCCGACCCGTTGTCCGAGACCGAGAACTCCCAGAACGGGCCGGCGTCCCGCGCGCCGATCCGGACCTCCGGATCGGCGCGGCCCGCGTGCTTCAGCGCGTTGCTGATGAGGTTCAGGAACGTCTGCTGGAGCGGCGCGCGCTCGGTGACCAGGACGGGCATGTCGGGGGCGATCTCCACCCGCGTCTCGGGCGGCGGCGCGAGCAGCTCGACGATCTCCCGGAGGAGCTTGCCGACGTCGATCGCCTCGGGCTTCTCCCGGACGCGGCCCGCCCGCGAGTAGCTCAGGATGCCGTCGATGAGGTTCTCGAGCCGGTGGACGCGCCCGCGGAGCAGATCGAGCTGCTTCCGGCTCTCCGACGTCATCTTGTCGTTCAGGTCCTCCTCGATCCACTGCGAGAGGTTGGCGATGCCGCGGAGCGGCGCCTTGAGGTCGTGGCTCGTGACGTACGCGAACTGATCGAGCTCCTTGTTGCTGCGCTCCAGCGCCTGCACGAGCCGCTGCCGCTCCTCCTCGGCGCGCTTCTGATCGTCGATGTCCGTGTACGTGCCGAACCACCGGACGATGCGGCCCGACCCGTCGCGCGCCGCGACCGCCCGGCCGATGAACCAGCGGTAGACCCCGTCGGCGCGCCGGAGCCGGCACTGGCTCTCGTACGGCTCGCCCGTGCGCAGCGCCTGCCGCCACGTCTCGATCGCCCGCTCGTGCTCCTCGGGGTGGATGATCCGGCTCCAGCCCTCGCCCCCCGTGTCCTCGGCGGTCAGCCCGGTGTAGTCGTACCAGCGCTGGTTGAAGTACTCGTGGTGGCCGTCAGGGCGGTTGGTCCACACGAGCTGCGGCATCGTCTCGGCGAGCAGCCGGAACTGCGCCTCGCTGTGCTTCAGCTCCTCCGCGAGCGTCTCGACCTCCTTGCGCACCGTGACCTCGCGCTCGAACAGCAGCGCGTTGTCGACGCTGAGCGCGGCGCGCCGGGCGAGCTCCTCGGCGAACTGCACGTCGGCCTTCGTGTAGCGCCGGCCCGACTCCGCGTGCGCGAGCGTGATCGCGCCGAGGACGCGCCCGCGCGCCGCCAGCGGCACGACCAGGTACGACCGGAGGCCGAGCTCGCGCGCCATCCGGAGGTGCTCCTCGTCCCGCGCGTTCTCGACGAGCAGCGCTTCCGAGATGTCAGAGGACCACTCGGTCTCGCCGGTCCGGAGCACCTTCGGCACCCCGCGGCTCGCCGCGGGATCGACGGGGTACTTCTCCTCGATCTGCTGGACGAGCGTCACCTTCTCGGGGTCGGTGTGCTGGACGGCGACGCGCTGGATGACGCCGTCCTGCGCCTGGATGTCCACCGCGCACCAGTCGGCGAGGAGGGGGACGGCGAGCCGGGCGAGCTGCCCGAGCGTCTCGCGGAAATCGAGCGAGGACGAGAGGATCTCGCCCGCGCCCGCGAGGAGGCTGACGTTGGCCTCGGCGCGCTTGCGCTCGCTGATGTCGAGCACGTAGGTGAGGTTGCGCTTCTGCGTCTCGATGCGGGCGGAGCCGACGAGGACCGCCACGCGCTTGCCGTCCTTGCGGATGTACTCCTTCTCGAACTGCTTCGTGGCGCCGCGGAGGCTCAGCTCGTTCACCGCGTCGTGGTGCACGTGCTCGTACTCCGGCGGGGAGAGCTGCTGCCAGGTGAGCAAGCCCGCCTTGATGTCCTCGCGGGTGTAGCCGACCATCGAGAGGAAGCAGTCGTTCGCCTCGAGGACGCGCCCTTCGTAGTCGCTGAAGAGCAGGCCCATCATGCTGGTGTCCATGATGCGCCGGAACACCTCGTCGCTCGCCTGGCGCTCCAGCTCGCGGAGCGCCGCCTCCTGCCGCTTGATCTGCTCGGCCCTGCGGTGCAGCTCGACGAAGACGGCCACCTTGGCGCGGAGGATGTCGGGATTGAACGGCTTGACGACATAATCGACCGCGCCCTCGCGGTAGCCGCGATACAGTCGATCCTCGTCCTCCGGCAGACCCGAGATGAAGATAATCGGCGTGTGCCTCGCCCGATCGAGCCCCCTCACGCGGGCGGCCGTCTCGAAGCCGTCGATCCCGCGCATCTTCACGTCCATGAGGATCAGCGCGAACTCCTCGCGGCTCAGGTGCTCGAGCGCCTCCTCGCCGGATTGCGCGGTGACGAGCCGCTGGCGCAGCGGATCGAGCACGGCCTCGAGGGCGAGGAGGTTGGGGCGGTGATCGTCGACGAGCAGAATGCTCGCGACGGGCTCGGACGGCGTCGCGGGAAGGGGGGCGCCAGGCTGGAGAGGGGCCTTCATCTCGTAAGGGCTCTGCCCTGGCCTTCGGTCGGGCATAACGATGACGGTTAACGGCGCGCGGACCGTCTGGCAAGCGAAAGCGGCGCTCGCACGGCCGCGGCGGAGGGTCGAACGTTGGTTCACCGGCCGCGCGGTCACTGGCCGCGGCGCTGCGCTGCACGGGGCCGGGCGCCTCGGGGGCCGCGCGCCTCGTGCGTCGTGTCTCGTGCCTCGTGCCTCGTGCCTCGTACGACTTGCACCACGTTGTGGCGATCCGTCACGCGCGGCGAGCGGAGCGGACAGCACCGCGGGCGCCGCGCCGCGGCGGCGGGCCGCGCGTGGCTGGCATGGGGCCTGCTGGATGCTTCGCCGAGGGAGCACCTATGCGATTCGGACTCAAGCTGGCTTCGTTCGCCTTCGCGCTCGCGGGCGCGCTGGCGAGCGCGCCGTCGCCGGCGAACGCGGCCGACGGGGCGGGGCTCTTCGCGCTCCCGCCGAGCCGGCCCGACGCGTCGGCGCGCGCCGCGATGCCGGCGCCGGAGCCGCCCGCGACGTCTCGAGGGACGTTCGTGGCGCTGGTCGAGCGAACGATGCTCGCCGCCTTCGCGCCGCCGCCGGCGGAGATGCGCGTCGCGCCGCTCGTGAGCCAAGGCGGCGGCGGCGGGCTCCGCCTCGTGCTGCCCGTGTGCGAGGACGGCTGTTCGCGCTACGCGACCCGCGGGGTCCTCCTCGTCACGCCGAGGACGCCCGACTCGCCGATGGCCTGGCTCGCCGCGGTGAGCAACCGCGGCGCGCGCTCGCCCGAGGGGCCGCCCGGCCTCGCGGCCCTGCGGGAAGAGGCCCGCAGCGCCCGCGCGAAGGTGCCTCAGGAAGAGGAGAGCGCGCTGCCCGAGTAGGCGCGAATGCGGGCGAGGCGGCGAGCGCGCGGCGGCGGGGAGCACGCCTGTCGCCCGCGGCCGCCGAGCTGGCCTGAGCGGGAGGAGCCGAGTCGGCGGAGCACGGATGTCGCGCGACGGTGGCAGACGGGGCACCACCTTTCGGGAGAACGGAGTCGGCGCGCTCGGCGGCTCACGGAGAGACGGGGGCAGACATGACCGCGTCGTGCAAGGCGCGGAACATCGCTGCGAGCTTTTCCGGCTGGTAGCTGGCGTTGAGCCCGCTCGGGTTCGGCAGCACCCAGATCCTCGTCGCGTCGAGCGTCTCCCGCTGCGGGCCGGGCGCGGCGTGGGGCCTGCCGAACGCGCTCCGGTAGGCGCCGATCCCGAGCACGGCGAGGAAGCGGGGGCGGTAGCGCCGCACTCTGGCCGCCAGCCGCTCTCCGCCGGCGGCGAGCTCGTCGGCGGAGAGCTCATCGGCCGATGCGGTCGCTCGCTCGATCACGTTGGTGATCCCGTAACCGAGCTTCAGCAGCTCGCGCTCCTCGAACGGAGAGAGCACGCGATCGGTGAACCCGCCGGCGTGCAGCGCCGGCCAGAACCGGTTGCCCGGTCGGGCGAAGTTGTGCCCGACGGCGGCCGTGTAGAGGCCCGGGTTGATGCCGCAGAAGAGGACGTGGAGGCCGGGGGCGATGACGTCCGGCACCGTCTTGCCGGCGGCGGCGAGGATCTCTTCGCGGGTGGGCCTTCGGGGTCGGCGAGGGGTGGACACGGGCTTTCGGGGCGAGCGCGGGGCGCGGCGGGGCGCAGCTTACGACGGCGGCGCGCGGGGCGAGCGCGGCTGTCGGCTGGAGGAGGTGAATCGGCTCTGGACGGGGGCGGTACAGCGGATACCGTCGTGCCTTCCCCGATGCTGGCGCGCTCGCTCGGTCTGCTCACGGCGCTGCTCGCGGCCGCCTGCGCGCGCGCGCCCGAGCCGGCCCCCGCGCGCGGCGCCGCGGGGGCCGCTCGGCCGGCGTACGGCGCGCGCGCTGCGGACGCAGGTGTGTCGCGCGTGTCGGGCGCGCCGGGCGCGTGGGGCGCCTTTGTCGCGGCCGGCGCGGCGCCCCGCTACGTCCAGGGGCTCGCGGACGTGTTCCGCGTGACGCACGGCGGGCCGGACGCGGCCGTCGTGGATCGCGTCGTCGCGGCGGGCGCGCGGCTCGAGCTCGGCGGGGGCGGGCGCGTCGTCGCGGCGGCGTGGGAGCCCGATCTGTGGGCGTCCGGCGATCCCGTCGTCGGGTCGCTCGCGATCGCGCCCCACCTCGGCGGGGGCTTCCTCCACTGGACCCGGCGCAGGGCGTTCCGGTCGCGCGGCTTCACGGGGCCGCTCGCGGAGGTGGCGCTCGGCGGCGGCGCCCGCGCGGTGCGGGGCGCCAGGAACGGCCTGGGCGGCGTCGTGATCTTCACGGAGCAGGGGCCGCGCGTGCTCCCGCCGGGCGAGGACCGCGGCCGGGCGCTCGAGGCGCCGGCGATCCACGATCTCGCCGCGCTCGACGCGGAGCGCGCGGTGCGCCTCGACGTCTTCGGCCGCGCGGCCACGACCGCGGACGGCGGCAGGACGTGGGTCGACGCCGGCCGGCGGATCGGGCTCGGCGCGCGCGGCCTCGGCGCCGCGCCGGACGCGCTGTGGCTCGGCACGGCGCTCGGGCGCGTGGCCGTGCTGCCGGACGGCTCGCTCGGCCGGCCCGACGGCGATCTCCGCGCGATGTCGGCGGCCGGCTCGTTCCAGCTGCTCTTCGCGGGCGGCCGGGCCGGTGAGCGCGAGGCGCTGGCCCTCGAGGAGCGCGCGCAGCTCGCGCCGCTCGAGGCGGCCGTCTCGGCCGGCGCGCTCCTGCCCGACGGGACCGCGCTCGGGGTGTTCGAGGGCGGGGTCGCGCGGATCGACGCGCGCACGGGCGCGACGCGCGAGCGGCTCGCCGGCTGGCTCCCGGACGGGCTGGACTGCGCGCCGATGCGCGCGGAGGACGGGCTGCTCTTCCTGTGCGCGTGGGACGACTACGAGGGCTACGGCAGCTACGTGCTGCGCTCGGAGCGCGGCGAGGCGCCGCTCGTCGAGCGCGCCTTCAGCGACGAGGGGTTCTTCGTGGCCGACGACGGCGGCGCGGTCGGCTACGTCGGCGGCTGCGCGGCGTCGCCGCGGCTCGTGGGCGACGAGGAGCGCGATCGCCGCTACGGCGAGGTCGTGGTCCACCCGCGGATCTGCGTGCGGCGCGGCCCGGGCGCCTGGGTGGAGCGCGCGATCGAGCTCGGCGAGGCGGAGTCGCTGGTCGGCTGGGCGCCGCGCCGGGACGGGAGCGCGGTCGCGCTGCTGCAGGGCGAGGGCGGCGCGCTGCCGGCGCCGGTCGGCGCGCGGCTCTGGCGCGACGAGGGGGGCGCGCGGGTCGTGCAGCTCGGGGCGCGCCCCCCCGGCTGGTACTGGACGCCGCCCCCGCGCGACGGGGCGCGGGTGCTCGTCGACCGGCGCTTCCGCGCGCGCGACGACGGCGGGGTCGACGGGTGGCTGTCGTCGATCGAGTGGCCCGATCCCGTCGGGCAGGCGAGCCTCGGCGTCACGATCGCGGCGGACGGGGCGATCTCGCCGCGCGCCTTGCCGCCGGAGCCGGCGGGGATGGTGGTGACCGGCGATCACGGCGTGCTCGTCACGCGCGGCGGGGAGCTCCACGAGACGCTCGATCACGGCCGGACGTGGCGCGCCGCGGGGCGCTCGCCGGTGACGCCGTCGTCGTTCCAGGGCGCCTGCTCCGCGCTCGGCTGCGCGCTGGTCGGCGGGGTGCGGCTCGGCTGGGGCGCGGGCGAGCCGTCGCCGGCCGTCGCCGCCGCGCCGGGGTCCGGATGCGGGGGAGCGGAGGCGGGCGGGGCGGGCGCGGGGGCGTGCCCGGACGGCGGCCAGCCGCAGGGGGCGGCGGGGCTGCCGGTGCTGTCGTGCGCGCCGGTCGGCCTGCCGGCGCCGCTCCCGGGCGCGGCGTCCGCGGCGGGATCGGAGCGATGGACCGTGGCGACGCCGTACGGCGACACGCTGGAGATCGTCGCCGACGCGCCGGAGCCCGAGCGCGCTGCGCCGCCGGCCGACGACGCGCCGCCGCCGCTGTCCGAGGAGGCGCCGCCGGAGGGCGCGGCGCCGGGGAAGGGCGGCGCGACGCGGGGGCGAGGCGGTCCGAAGGCCGCGGCGCTCCGGACGCACAGCGTCGTGGTTCGCCTGCCGTTCGATCTGCGCGGCGAGGCGCTGCGGCTGAACGCGACCGCGCTCGCGCCGAGCGGCAGGCGCGGCGCGCAGCGGGCCGCGGCGGTGCCGCTGCTCGCGCCGGGCGGCGAGGCCGCGCTGCTCGTCGTCGCCGAGGCGGGCGAGCTGCTGCTCGGCCCCGAGGGCGCGCGGGCGCTCCCCGCGCTCGAGCCGCGCCGGAGCCCCGTGGACGGGTCCGCGGGGCGGGCCCCCGGTCTCCTGCTCGGCCCGGGCCGCGCCCTCGTGCTCGGCGAGCACCGGCGCCGCGCGGCCATCGAGGAGCACGGGCCGGAGCCCCGGCAGCCCGCGCGCATCGTGGGGCTCGATCGCGAGGAGCTGCGGGGCCGGCCGATGGCGCTCGCCCGGCGCGACGACGGGGAGGCCGGCGTGCTGGTGCTCGACGGCCCCGCGCCCGAGACCGCGGGGGCCGCGGCGCTCGATCGCCTGGCCGGGACGGCGGGCGAGGTGGACGCGCTGGCGCCCTGGTCGACGCTGACCGCCGCGAGCGACGCGCGCTGCCGCGCCATGCGGGGCGCGTGGCGCGCGCTCGTGACGCTCGATCCGGAGCGCGCGCTGCGCCTCGATCGGCGGGCGCTGCCCGCGATCGCGCTCGGCGACCAGGGCATCGCGGCGGTGCGCTGGGGGCGCGAGCGCGTGTGTCTGGAGGCGCTGCACCTCGCGGTCGCCGACTCGAGGCGGCGGGGCGAGGCGGCGGCGGACGCGGCGCTGATCGCGCGGTGGACGGCGCCGCGGGGGCAGGGGGGCGGGGCGGGGCGGGGCGAAGGGGTGCTGCGGACGGCGTCGACGATGCAGCGGCTCTCGTGCGCCGCGGGCGCCAGGTCGGGCGACGAGTGACGCCGCGCGCCCTCGGGCGGCTCTCGCTCCTCGCCGCGCCGGCGCTCGCGGCCTGCGGCGCGGCCGAGCCGGCGCCCGGGCCGCCCGCCGCGCCGGAGCCGCCGCGCCGCGCCCCCGCCGTCGTCGCGCTCGGCCCTGCCCGGTACGTCGCGCAGGCGGCGCAGGGCCTCGTCGAGCGCGCGGTCGTCGGCGGCGAGGAGATCGACAGGGCCGTGGTGAGCGGGCGGCGCGTCGAGCTGCACGGCCTCGAGCGGATCGAGCCGCTCGGCGCCGGCGGCCCGGAGCTCGCCGGCGGCGCGGCGTTCCCGGCCTGGGCGCAGGCCGGGCCGCGCTACGTGTTCTGGAGCGGCGGCGACATCTACACGGCGACCACCTTCGCCGGGGAGCTCCAGAAGCGCGCGACCTTGCCGGGCGGCGTCGCCGGCGTGTTCCCGTGGCTCGACGGCGTCGGCCTGATCACGTCGGCCGGGAGCTTCGCCGTCCAGGGCGCGACCGGCGCGCTGCGGCCGCTCGGCTTGCCGTCGCTCGTCGCGGCCGTGGCGTCGAGCGACCGCCGCGCGCTCGGCCTGACCGTCTTCGGGCGCGCGCTCCTCACGCTGGACGCGGGCGCCTCCTACCGCGACGTCACCGCGGAGATCGGCGGCGCGATCGCGCTCGAGGTCCGCGGCGAGGAGATCGTCGCCTCGCTCCGCGGCGGCCTCGAGCGCGCCGTCGACGCGGGCGGGCGCCTCGGCGCGCCCCGCGCCCCGCGCGCGCGGCCGCCGGCCGACGCCGACGCCTACGCCGCGTGGCTCCCCGGCGCCGCCTTCGATCGGCTCGCGGACGCCGTCGCCGCGGGCCTGCCGCTCGACGACGGCGGCGCCGTGATCGCCGCGGACGGCGCCGTCGGCCGCATCGATCTCGCGACCGGCCGCGCGTCGTCCGTCGCGCCGCTCCCGCCCGGCAGCGGGGAGTGCGCGCCGTTCCGCGCGAGCGACGCGCTGCTCGCCGTCTGCGCCGGCCCGGATCGCGCGAGCGTCGTGGACCTATCGAGCGACGCGCGCGGCCCGCGCGCGCTCCGGCTGGAGCGCGCGTTCGAGCTCCGGCCCGAGCCGGAGCGGGAGGCCGGCCGCTTCGTCGGCGTCGACGGCGAGGCGCTCGGCTACCTCGGGCCGTGCGAGGGGCTGCCGAGGCCGCGGCTCGATCTCCGCGCGATCGCGCCCGCGGCGTTCGCCGGCGGCGCGGCGCCCGAGAGCGCGGTGCTCTGCGTGCGGCGCGGGCCGGGCGTCTGGGTCGAGCACCGCCTCGATCCGGCGGACGCGACCGACGTCATCGCCTGGATCCCGCGCGGCGGCGGGGGCGCGGTCGCCCTTGTCGCGCGCCCCGGCGCGTTCCTGCCGGACGGCGAGCGCGTCGAGGTGCGCGGCGCGCTGCGCGTCGTGCGGTTCGCGCGCAGCGAGCCGCCGCTCCACCTGCCCTCGTACGGCGACGGGCGGCCCGGGCTGCTCTCGCGCGCGCTCGCCGCGCGCGCGGACGGCGCCGTCGAGGGCTGGCTCCCCGCGCAGGGCGCGGTCGGCCTCGCGCCGATCGCGATCGACGCCGCCGGCCGGCTGCGCCGCCTCCCGCTGCCGGCGCGCGCGAGCTCGCTCGAAGCGTCGGGCCCGTTCGCGCTCGTCGAGACGGAGGACGGCGGGCTCTTCGAGACGATCGATCGGGGGAGGCGGTGGACGCCGGTCGCGCCGCCGCCGGGCGGCGCGGCGGCGCGGCTCTCGGGCTGCTCCGCGGTGGGGTGCCGCCTCGGCCCGTTCCTCCGGCTCGGGTGGGTGTCGGCCGCGAGGGGCGGCGGGGCGCGCGCGGCGTCGCCGTCCGACGCGGCCGCGGCGGAGCCGTCCCCGCGGCGCGAGCGCGACAGGCCGCCGCGGCCGCCGGCCCCGCCGCCCCTCGCGCGGCTCGCGTGCCGCTTCGCCGGGCCGATCGCCGCCGCGCGCGTGCCGGAGTCGCACGGGTTCGGCGCGGTGGCCGCGCGGCGCCTGCGCACGGCGAGCCCGCTGCGGCTCGGCACCCTCGGGGTGCTGACGCTGCCGCCCGTCGGCGGCGCGCTGCCCGCGGCCCCCGCCGACGCGGAGCTCGCCTGGATCGCACCGCTCGATCTGCGCGCCGAGCTCCGCCGCGCGAGCGTGCCGGTCGCGGGCGCCGAGCTGTCCCAGCTCGCGTACCGACCCTACGAGGCGCAGGTCGGGCTCGCGATCGATCGCGACGGCCGCGTGGCGCCGATCGCGGTCGGCCCGAAGGAGGCGTGCCTCGCCGGCCTGCTCGACGCCGCGCGCGTGACGCGGCCGATCGGCGGCTGCGCCCCGCAGCCCTCGATCGGCGTCGATCTCGGCGATCGCGCGGTGTTCCTGAGCCCCCGGTACGACGGCCTCGCGGTGAGCGCGGTCGACCTGCGCGGGGAGGCCGGGGCGGCGCGCGGCGCGCCGGCGAGCGCGCGGCCGTCGTCCGGGAGCGGGGCGCTGCGGGAGCTTTACGTGCAGCGCGCCGCGCCGATGGCGGGGCCGCAGGCGAGCTTCGCCTTCGGCGCGGGCGCGCGCGGGGGCGCGCCGGTCGCGGTGGCGGTCGCCGGCGACGGCGGCGCGGTGCTCTCGCCGGTCGATCCGGAGCTCGGCGAGCTGGGCCCCGAGGAGGCGCTCGCGCCGCTCGGCGAGCTCGTCGCGGGCAGCGCGCCGTCGTGCGCCCCGCGCCGCGGGGAGGCGCGCGTGGCCCTGCCGTTCGACACGGAGATCGGCCTCGCGCCCGGCGCGCTGCCGGGGGTCGCCGAGGCCGGGACGGCGGGCGTCGCGGTGATCCGGTGGTCGCGCGATCGCGCGTGCCTCGACGCCGTGGAGCTCAACGTGCGGGACGAGCGCTACGAGGCCGACCTCGGCTTCTACGAGCCGCCCGGCGTCGTGAAGAAGCTCGTCGCGCGCTTCGCGGGGCCGCCGCCCGCGGCCCGGCGCGGCGATCGCGGCGAGCCGGCGCGGGAAGCTGGCGGCGGCACGCTCGTGCTCGTCCAGCCCGGCCAGGAGGTGCGGCAGCCGGTGCAGTGCACGGCGGTCGTGAGGGGGCGCTGAGGCGATCGTGCGCTGAGGCGGGCGCGCGGCGCTCGGCGGAGCAGCGCCTTGGCGAGAGCGCAGGGCGGTGGTCTCGGCAGGACGGTGGACCTTCGCGAGAGCGCAGGGCGGTGGTCTCGGCAGGACGGTGGACCTTCGCGAGAGCGCAGGGCGGCGGTCTCGGCAGGACGGTGACCTACGCGAGAGCGCAGGGCGGCGGTCTCGGCAGGACGGTGACCTACGCGAGAGCGCAGGGCGGTGGTCTCGGCAGGACGGTGACCTACGCGAGAGCGCAGGGCGGTGGTCTCGGCAGGACGGTGACCTTCGCGGGAGCGCAGGGCGGTGGTCTCGGCAGGACGGTGACCTTCGCGAGAGCGCAGGGCGGTGGTCTCGGCAGGACGGTGGACCTTCGCGAGAGCGCAGGGCGGTGGTCTCGGCATCATGGTGGACCTCTGCGAGACCGCAGGGCGGCACCCGACGGCGCTCGAACCGTTCGACCACGACCCCACTGCCGTGTACGTTTCGACCGCCCACCCGATGCGCCGCGCGACCGCCGCCGCGATGCCCTCCCGCGCAGGCGTCCTCCTCGGGCTCGCCCTCGCCGCTGCCTGCAGCGCCGCCTCCGAGCGCCCTCCGCCGCCCGCCGGGCCTCCGGCCGCCGCGCCCTCGGACGTGCCGCCGCTCTCTCCGGCGCGCTACGTCCTCACCGAGGGCATCGGGGTCCTCTTCGACGCTGCCGCGTCCGGCGATGGCGCCCCCGCGCCCGGCCCGCAGCCGGCGCTCCACGAAGGGATCCGCGTGCGCCTCGACGGCGGCGTCGTGCTCGCCGCCGCGCCCGCGTCCGAGCCGCTCCGCGGGTTCCGGTCGATCCCGGCGCGCCTCGGGGGCGGGTTCGTCCTGTGGTCCGAGGGCCGCGTCTACCGCGCCAGCGACTTCCTCGGCGCGCTCGCGCCCATCGCCGACGTCGGCGCCCCCGGCGGCGCGCGGCCGTACCTCGACGCGATCCTCCTGCGCAGCGACCGCGGCCTCCTCGAGATCGACCCGTCCTCGCTAGCACTCCGGCGCTTCGGCGCAGCGGGCGCGGTCGACGCGGTGGCCGCCGACGCGCGGCGCGCGGCGCGCCTCGACCTGTTCGGCCGCGCCTCGGTCACGCTCGACGGCGGCGCCACCTGGATCGACGTCCTCGAGACCCACGGCCTCGCCACGACGCTCCTCCAGGAAGGCGGCGGGGAGGTCGCGCTGCTCGGCCCCTCGGGCAGCCCCGCGCTCCGCGTGACCGCCGCCGGCCTCGTGCGCGCCGCGCCCGCGCCGCCGCGCGACGGCCCGAGCCCCTCGCTCCACCCCCCGTCGGCGCGAGACCCGTTGCCCGGCGCCTCCTCGAGCCGCGGGCTCGCCCCGGAGGCTCTCGCGCTGGCCGCGGCGACCGGCGCCCTCCTCCCCGGCGGCAGGCTGCTCGTCGCCCGCGACGGCGGCCTCGCCGTGCTCGCCGCGGCGACCGCCCAGCCCATCGCCGACGCGGAGATCGACGGCCTCGACCCGCGCTACGCGCGCTGCCAGCCGTTCCGGGCGGGCGAGGACGTCCTGCTCGCGTGCGCGCACGAGGCCGCCCACGTGCTCCGGCTCGAGACGACGCTCTCCGCGCCCCGCCTGGAGGCCACGTTTCCGCCCCGCGGCCGCGACCCCGATCCGATCGCGACCTCCCGGGGGGCGTTCCTCGGCGACGACCGCGGCCGCCTCGCCTTCGCCGGCCGGTGCGGCAGCGCGCCTCCCGGGCTCCACGACTTCCAGGAGAGCCCGGACGGCGCCGCCTCGCCGGACCGCGAGCGGTCGCCCTGGCCTTCCGCGCTGTCGGGCGAGCCGCGCTCCGAGACGGCGCGCCCCTCGCGCGGCGGGCCCGCCGAGGACCGCATCGCGCGCGTCTGCGTGCGCACCGGCGGCGGCCGCTGGGTCGAGCGCCGGCTCGAGGGCGAGGACGCCGCGCGCCTCTACCGCTGGGTCGCCGGCGAGCGCGGGACCGTGACCGCGCTCGTGCTGGAGGCGCCGCCCGTCGCGCGCGACCGCGAGCGCCCGCCCGAGGGCGTCCGCGTGATCCGCGTGCGCGAGCGCGACCCGGCGCTCGCCGGCGGCGCCTTCCCGGCGCTCGCCGACCCCGCCTCGCCGCGCCTCGTCGACACCGACTTCTGGGAGGACGACGACGGCGCCGTGCGCGGCTGGCTCCACCTGGCCGACGCCGCCTCGCCGGCCGACGGCGCCTCGCCGTCCGGCGCGGCGCCGCCGGACGGGGACGCGCCCGCCGCGCGCCAGCTCTCGACCCGCCGCGGCGGCCGAATCGCCGGCCTGCGCATCGACCCGCGCGGCGGCGTCACCGTCTATCCCCTCCCGGCCGCCGTCGCGCACGTCGTCGCCGGCGGCCGGTTCGCGCTCGCCGCCACCGGCGACGACCCGCCGGCCTACTTCGAGTCGACCGACGGCGGCCGCTCGTGGCGCCCCGTGGAGGGCCCGCCCGCTCGCCAGATCGAGCCTCCGCTCGACGACGGCGCCCCCTTCGCCTGCTCGCCGATCGGCTGCGCCATGGGTGAGCACGGCCTCGTCCGCCTCGGCTGGGGCGGCCCGCCGCCGCCGCCGCGCAGCGCGCCGCCGCCCTACGCCCCCGCGGCGAGCCCCGCGCCCCGGACGGCGCCTCCGCCGCTCGTCTCCTGCCGCCTCGACGACGACCCCCCCACGTTCCCGCCCCCCGTCGCGCTCCCGGCGCCTCGCCCCCCGGAGCGCCCGACCGCGGGCCGCGCCGGCCGGATCGCGCTCGCAGCGCCGGGCGCCCCCGCGGCGGCCCGGCTCCTCGGCGGCGCGCCCCCGGTCGTCTCGCTGTGGACCGCCGTGTCCTCCCCCCTGGGCGCGCTCCGCGACGGCGTCTTCACCGCCAGCGTGCTCCCGCCGTTCGCGGGCACGGCCGCGCCCCGCCGCGTCTCTCTCCAGGGCCGCTCGCTCGCCACGGCGACCGGCGAGGCCGTCCCCGTGCTGCTCGCGCCGGACGCCAAGGCGCCCGCGGATCTCTTGCTGCTCTTCGACGCGAACGAGCCGCACGGGCGGCGCGCCCTCCGCGTGCCCGCGGGCGCCGCGCCCCCCGCGCTGCTGCCGTTCGATCACACCGGCGCGGTCGCCGCCGCGGCCGAGCTGCCGGGCGGCGGCCTGCTCGCCTTCGACGCCGGCAAGCGGAGCCTCCTCCTGGCCACGCGGCAGGCCACCGTCGCCGTCGCCGGGCTCGCGCCCGTCCCCGACGTCGCCGGCGCCCGGCTCACCCTCGGCCGGCGGCTCGACGCCCCCGGCTTCGCGCTCGTCGGCTATGCCGTCGCCTCGGGGGAGGTCGTCGCCGCGCCGCTCGACGTCGCCCGGGGCGAGGTCGGCCCCGCCGAGCCGCTCGGGTCCCTCGCGTCCCTCGCCGAGATCGGCGCCGGCGGCTGCGGCGGCGCTCGGCCGTCGCACCGGTTCATCGCCGAGCTGCCGGTCACCCTGCGGGTGGCGTCGAGGAGCGGCGCGCCGCTCCTCGAGGAGGACGCCCCCGCGGCCGCGCTGCTCGCCGGCGGCCGCGGCGCGCTGTGCCTCGAGGCGATCGAGATCCGCGCCGCGGCCCGGGGCGCGCAGGATCTCGGCGCGGTCTTCGGGCCCGGCGGGGCCGCGGCGCTCCGCGGGGGCGCGCGGCTCCGCTGCGAGCTCCTGCCGGATCGTCCCTGAGGCGCGTCCCGGAAACTGCGCTCCGCCGTGCCCACGTGCTAGGGTCGGCCCATGCCCGCCCTTCGATCCTTGGCCCTGCCGATCGCGGTGGCTGCGTCGATGCTCGGCCAGCTGGCCTCTTGCTCCGAGCGGCCCACCAACTTCCCCGACCGCGACGGCGTCATCGCCGCCCAGGCCGAGTGGTGCGCCGCGCTCGCCAAGCTCCAGCGCGCCGGCGCGTCCTGGGAGCACCTCAACGCGTGCAAGGCCGCCTACCCGACCTCCTCGCCCACCTATCTCCGCGCGATGACGAGCTGCTTCTCGCGGCGCATGGAAGCCGCCACCGAGAGCTCGCCCGACCGCAGTCAGATCATCCTCGAGTGCAACGACGAGATCGCCGTCAAGATCAACCCGGACGAGCCCACGGCGAAGCCCGTCATCGACGCCCGCTGCGCGCGCATGTCCCGGTGCGAGAAGATCCCGGTCCCCGACTGCCAGGCCGCGTTCAGTAAGCTCGAGGCGGCCCAGCGCGCGATGTTCACCACGATCTACAACGCCTCCGGCCGCTACGAGATCATCGACTGCCTCGAGAACGCGAGCTGCACCGACAACGAGGAGGCGGGCCGCCAGGCCTGTTACAAGCCCACCTCCGACGCGCTGCTCTGGTTCCCGGACTGAGCCCGCGCTCCCCGGCGGACGCCGCGCCCCCTCGGGCGCCGCGCGTCGGCGCGGCGCCCGGCCCGCCGTGAGGCCCCGCGCCCGCGCGCATGCCCGCTCGTCCGCGCCTCGTCTCCACGAAATCCCTGGTAGCGTGCTGCGCATGCGAACCGCCCGACCTCGAACCGGTCCTCTGTCTCAGCTCGGCGCGCGACGTCAGCGCGCCGAGCGTCCTCACGCTCGCCCTGCCCACGCGCGCCCCGGAGCGGCGTCCCGCCTCGCCGGAGGCGGCCGCCGGCTCCTGCTCGCGCGCGTCGTCGCCGCCGCGCTCGCCCTGATCGGCGCGTGGCTGCCCGCGACCGCGGCGCACGCGGCGGGCACCGCCACCATCGCCGATCGCGCCCCCAAGGAGGACGACGGCCGCTGGAAGCTCAAGATGACGATCAACTACGGAGGGACGCCGCACCTCTCGCACATCCCGATGCTGTTCTCGTTCACGCCGACGGTGCACTACGAGCGCGCGCTCACCGACCAGTCGCCCGAGAAGCCGATCCTGAACCGCATCCCGCTCCAGAACCAGCAGTCGATCAACGAGAGCATGGACGTCGGCTTCTCCGACGGCAGCGGCAAGGTCTTCTCGATCACCAAGTTCGACTTCGTCCTGCGGCGCGATCGCGGCTTCGAGGCCGGCGAGTACGAGCTCGTGATCAAGCGCGCGAGCGACGGCGTGCAGGTCGGGCAGAAGCAGAAGATCACCCTGCAGGGCGAGAACGCGATCATCGATCGCCGCGCGATCGTCTTCACCGGCGAGAAGAAAAAGAAGGACAAGGCGGCGGACAAGCCCGACGCCGAGAAGGGCGGCGAGGCCGAGAAGGCGCAGGGATCCGAGGGCGAGCCCGCGTCCGAGCCCGCGGAGGCCGAGGCGCCGTCCGACGCCGAGCTCCCGCCCGACGAGGCGCCGCCGCCGGTGGAGCCGAGGCAGGGCGGCTGCGGCTGCCGGCTGTCCCCCGAGGAGGCCGCGACGCCCCTCGCCCTGCCGCTCGTCGCCCTGGGCGCGGCGGCCGCACTCGCTCGACGGATCCGCACGCGCCGCGCGCGCCGCGGCTAGCGCCGCTCGCCGCGCCGGCGCACGCCGCAATCGGGCGCGGCGCGCGCGGCGTGCGCGCCCGCAGCCAGTGCGGACGGGTGCTCTGCGAGGCGACCTCTGTGCTGGACGGCGCGCGCAGCCTCGCGCGGCGCCCGCCCAGCGTGATCGCGCTTGCAGGGACCACCCGAGCCCGCCGACAATCCCCCCGCCGACGCCGACTGCCCGCGACTCCCTCGCGGGCCCCGCCGTCCCCAATCCAATCGATGAGCTCCCTAGTCCCTGCCCACCAGCACCCTCTGCTGTACGCGATCTTCGTGCGCGTCTGGCTCCATGAGCTCTCGCGCGCCGCCAAGGCCAGGGTGACGCTCGCCAGCGTGCCCGACGCGGCGCTCGACCGGCTCGCCGCGCTCGGCGTCGACTACGTGTACCTGATGGGCGTCTGGACGCTCGGTCAGGAGGGCCAGCGCCTCTCGCTCGCGCACCCGGACCTGCGCGCCGAGTACGACCGCGTGCTGCCGGACTGGACCGACGCCGACGTGGTCGGCTCCCCGTTCGCCGTCGCGCGGTACGAGGTGAACCCCGCGTTCGGCGGCGACGCCGCGCTCGCGGATCTGCGCCGGCGCCTGGCGGCGCGCGGCATCGGGATCATCCTCGACTACGTCCCGAACCACGTCGCGCGCGACCACCACTGGGTGAAGGAGAAGCCGGAGTGCTTCATCCTCGGCGACGACGGCGCCCCGCTCAGCGGGCGCGACCCCTACATCCCGCCGTGGCCCGACACGGCCCAGCTCGACTACCGCCTCGCCGCGACGCGCGCCGCGTCCACCGAGGCGCTCCGCAGCGTCGCGTCGCGCTGCGACGGCGTCCGCTGCGACATGGCCATGCTGGTGCTCGACGACGTCTTCCGGCACACGTGGTCCAAGCGGCCGCCCACGGAGCGAAAGGCCGAGGCCACCGGCGAGTTCTGGGCCGAGGCCATCGACGCCGTCCGCCGCGACCACCCGAGCTTCATCTTCATCGGCGAGGCGTTCTGGGACCTCGAGTGGCGCCTGCAGATGCTCGGGTTCGACTACACCTTCGACAAGAGCCTTTACGATCGGCTGAGCCACGCCTCGGCGTCCTCGGTCCGCGGCCACCTCGCGGCCACGCCCGACTACCAGCGCCGGAGCGTCCGCTTCATCGAGCACCACGACGAGCCGCGCATCGCGGCCGTGCTCCCGCCGGACCGGCGCCGGGCCGCGGAGTTCATCGCGGCGACGGTGCCCGGCATGCGGTTCATCCACCACGGCCAGCTCGAGGGGCGGACGGTGCGCGCCTCGCTGCACCTCGCCCGCGCCCCGGAGGAGCCGGTCGACCAGGCGTGCCTCGCCTTCCACGAGCGGCTGCTCGGCGCGGTGCGCCGCCCCATCCTGCGCACCGGCAGCTTCGCCACGCTCACCCCGCGCGGCGCGGGCGCCGACGCGTTCGTCGCCTACCGGTGGGAGCCGCTCCCGGCCTGCGGCGCGCCCCGCAGCGCGGCGCCGCTCGTGGCGGTGGTCAACTTCGCCCCGTCGCGCGGCGGCTGCCGCGTCCCGCTCGACGTCGCCGGCGTCGCCGGCCGCAAGGTCCTGCTCGTCGACCTCATGACCGGCAACGAGCACCCGCGCGACGGCGACGAGCTCGTCGATCTGTCGCGCGGCCTCGGCGTCGAGCTCCCCGCCTACGGCGTCCACCTCTTCGAGATCCGGCGCTGAGCGGCCGGCGCGCCCGGTCGGCCCGCGCCTGGAGGTCCCCATGTCGAATGTCGGCGCCGGCGCGCCCTTCCGCCTCGTCACGATCCCCTTCAGCCACTACTGCGAGAAGGCGCGGTGGGCGCTCGACCGCGCCGGCGTCCCGTACCGCGAGGACGCCTACCTCCCGCTCGCCCACGCGCTCCCGGCGCTGCGCGCCGGCGGGCGCCGATCCGTGCCGGTGCTCGTCACGCGGGCCGGCGCGGTCTCCGACTCCACCGACATCCTGCGCTACGCCGACGCGTTCGTCCCGTCGGAGCACGCGCTCTTCTCCGGCGAGCCCGGCGCGCGCCGCGCCGACATCGAGGCGCTCGAGGAGCGCTTCGATCGCGAGCTCGGCCCCGCCGTGCGCCGCGTCGCGTACTTTCACGCCCTGCCCGACGAGGAGGCGATGTACTCCCTGATGAGCGGGGCGTTCCGCTCGATCGAGGGCGCCGGCGCCGCGCCGCCCTCGTGGCTCGGGCGCGGCGCATTCCGCGCCTACTTCCCGGTCGCGCGGGCGGTCATGAGGCGCTCGATGCGGATCGACGCCGCCGGCGCCGAGCGCTCGCGGGGCAAGATCCGCGCGGTCTTCGACGCGGTGAACGAGCGGCTGCGCGACGGGCGCCCGTTCCTCGCCGGCGATCGGTTCTCGGCCGCCGATCTCGCGTTCGCCGCGCTCGCCGCGCCGCTGATCGCGCCCGAGCACCACCCGGTGCCCTTCGCGCTCGGCGGGCTGCCGGCCGTCCTCCGCGAGCTCATCGAGGCGCTCCGCGCCGAGCCGGCCGGCGCCTTCGTCCAGCGCCTGTACCGCGAGCAGCGGCACCGGAAGGCCGGCCCCCCCGCCGGCGGATGACGCTCGGCGCGCGCCCACGGTCGCCGCGCGCTCAGCCGCGCGCCGGCACGCTCGCGAGCAGGTCCCGCACCGCCGGCCCTGCCTTCAGCGGCTCGCGGCGCGCGCCGAAGTGCCGCGCGTGATCCCGGATCACCCCGATCGCCGCGTCCGGGGCGAGGCCGTGCCGGGCGCGCAGCCACGCCGCCAGCACGACGGCCGCGCGGCCCGCGCCGGACGCGCAGTGCACAACGAGGGGCGCGCCGCCGGCCTCCGCGCGCCGCAGCGCGGCGAGCGCCTGCTCCAGGGCGTCGGGCGAGGGGATCGCCCCGCCCTCGAGCGGCACGTGCGTCACCCGGAGGAACTCGCGCTGGTAGCGGCCGAGGAGCGGGACTCGATGGAGCGCCAGCTCCCCCTCGTCGAGCAGGCAGAGCACCTCGCGCATGCCCTGCCGCGCCATGAAGCCGAGCCACGCCTCGACGGGGGCGTCGCTCGGATCGGGCTGCTGCGCGGCGTCCGGCGGCGCGACCACGGACGAGCGGATCCCGGAGGTCGACCAGAGCGCCATCCCGAAGCCGGGGCGCTCCGCGCCGTGCACGATCCGGTCGAGCGGCGACGCGGGCGCGAAGTTGAAGGGGGCCGACGTCGACTGCTCGCGCCCGCTCCGGTAGAAGAGCTCGAACTCCTCGACGGACGCCTCGAGCTCGGGGTCGTCGATCGAGCCGGGCCGCGCGCGCCGCACCTCGTGGATGGCCTCGGTCGGCGACCGGCCCAGCGACACGAGGCGGCAGGCGAGCACCACGCCGGTGCGCCCGATGCCGCCCTCGCCGTGCACGACGGCGGGCCGCGGCGCCCGTTCGAGGAACGCCACGGCGCGCAGGAGGTCGACGCCCGGGATGCGTGTGAAGTCCGCGAGCGGGCAGTGCAGGTGGACGAGCGAGCCGAGCGCGTGCGGCGAAGGCGCCCGCCGCGAGAGCGACACCATGCTGCGGAAGCCGAGCTCCACGAGCTCCTCGACCGCGCGCGGCGCGTGGGGGTACGCCATGCCGGCGAGCTCGCCGGGCAGGACGAACGAGAAATTCTCGAGCTCACTCATGGCCGCCGCCCGGTGCGCACACGGTCGTGACCTGCGCCGCGCGGTGGGGCATCCGTCCGCGCCGGCCCGGGAGGTCGCGGCGCCCCGCGCCCCTCGCCTCGTCGCGGATCGGCGCGGCGGGGCGCTGCGCCGGGCCGCCGCCCCTCGGTTCCGCGCTCGGCCCGCGGGCGGGCGGGGCGGCGGGGGCGGCGAGGCCGAGGATTGCCGGGAGCGGGGGCCTGGGCGCGAGAGCATTCCTCATGGTGGGTCCGCATTGTAACGGCACTTCACGGCCGCTTGGCAGCCGTCACGGCGAGCGCGGTTCGTCCTGGTCGCGGGGGCCGAGCCGCGGGGCCGAGCCGCGACGATCGCACGTCGCTCCTGGTTCCCTCGGCACGGTCCGGCGTGTATGAAGGGCGCGTGGTCCGCTACGCCCTTGCCCGGACGGCGATCCTGCGCCCCCTGATGCTCGTCGCGCTCGGGCTCGGGTCGGGGTGCAGCGGCGCCGCGTCGCCGGCGTCCGCGTCGGCGGCCCCCGGCGGGGAGGCGCCTCCGGCGGCGCCCGAGGCCCCCCGGCCCCAGGCCGCCCTCCCGCAGGAGGCGCCGCCCAGCGTGGCCGAGGCGCAGGCCTTCCTGGCCGGGGTCGACCGGGACCTGCGCCGGCTGCGGCTCCAGGCAGCGCGCGCGGGGTGGATCAACCAGACCTTCATCACGGACGACACCGACGCGCTCGCCGCCTCCGCCGAGGAGGCGAGCATGGAGTACCTCAACCGGACGATGAAGGCGGCGAGGCGCTTCGACGGCCTCGCGCTGCCCGCGGATCTCGCCCGGCAGCTGACGCTCCTCAAGATCTCGACCGCCCTGCCGGCGCCGAGCGACCCTGCCGAGCGCGCGGAGCTGGCCGCGCTCTCGGTCGAGATGACGAGCCTTTACGGCAAGGGCAAGTACTGCCCGAAGGGCAAGCCGGGGCGCGCCGCGGCTGCGGGGGCCGCGCCGGCGGGGGCTGCGGCTGCGGGGGCCGCGGCGGCGGGGGCCGCGCCGGCGGGCGCGCCGGCGCCGAAATGCCTCGCCCTCGACGAGCTCTCGAACATCCTGAAGACGAGCCGCAAATGGGACGAGCTGCTCGACGCGTGGGCGGGCTGGCACGCGATCGCCCCGCCGCTCCGGCCGATGTTCGAGCGCTACGTCGCCCTCGGCAACAAGGGGGCCGCCGAGATCGGCTTCCCGGACGTCGGCGCGCTCTGGCGGGCCGGGTACGACATGCCCCCCGAGGCGTTCGAGGCCGACACCGAGCGGCTCTGGGGCAAGCTGAAGCCGCTCTACGACGAGCTGCACTGCTACGTGCGCGCGAGGCTGCGCGCGATCCACGGCAAGGACAGGATCGGCGACAAGGCCCCGATCCCGGCGCACCTGCTCGGCAACATGTGGGCGCAGGAGTGGTCGAACGTCTACGCGCTCATGGAGCCGTACAAGGGCCAGCCGTCGCTCGACGTGACGCGCAAGATCAAGGCGAAGAAGCTCGACGAGAAGCAGATGGTCTCGCTCGGCGAGCGGTTCTTCACCTCGCTCGGGCTCGACCCGCTGCCGGCGACGTTCTGGGAGCGATCGCTCCTCAAGAAGCCCGTCGATCACGAGGTCGTCTGCCACGCGAGCGCGTGGGACGTGGGCGACCGGGACGATCTCCGCATCAAGATGTGCGTCGAGCCGACCGAGGAGGATCTCATCACGATCCACCACGAGCTCGGGCACGTCTATTACTTCCACCAGTATTACAAGCTCCCGATCCTGTTCCAGTCGGGCGCCAACGAGGGCTTCCACGAGGGGATCGGGGATACGATCGCGCTCTCCGTGACGCCGAGCTACCTGAAGACGCTGGGGCTCATCGACCGGGTGCCCGAGGACGACAAGGGCCTCATCAATTTCCTCTTCAAGAAGGCGCTCGACAAGATCGCGTTCCTGCCGTTCGGCAAGCTCATCGACCAGTGGCGGTGGGACGTCTTTTCGGGCAGGACGAAGCCGGCCGACTACAACAAGGCGTGGTGGGCGCTCCGGCTCAAGTACCAGGGCGTCGCGCCGCCCGTGCCGCGCAGCGAGGCCGACTTCGACCCGGGGGCGAAGTACCACGTGCCGGCGAACGTCCCGTACACGCGGTATTTCCTCGCGCACATCTACCAGTTCCAGTTCCACCGCGCGCTCTGCAAGGCGGCCGGGCACACGGGGCCGCTCCATACGTGCTCGATCCACGGCAGCGCGGCCGCGGGCGAGAAGCTGCGCGCCATGCTGTCGCTCGGCGCGAGCCGGCCGTGGCAGGAGGCGATGAGGGCGATGACGGGGGAGACCGAGGCCGATCCGAGCGCGATGCTGGAGTACTTCGAGCCGCTCCGGAGGTGGCTCAAGGAGCAGAACAAGGGTGAAGTCTGTGGGTGGTAATCGAGCGTAGGTGAGCTGTGCGCGTCTTCGTCGCCGTTGATCCGGGAGCCGAGCTCCTCGCCAAGGTCGGAGAGCTCCTCAGGGAGATCTCGCCCCGGGCTCCGTCCGCCAAGTGGGTGGAGCCTGCCGGGCTGCATATCACGCTCGCCTTCATGGGCGAGATCGGAGAGGAGCGCCTGCCGCTCGTCATCGCGGCGGCCGGGAGCGTGGCCGCCTTCCACAGGCCGCTCACGCTGCGCATCGAGAAGGGCGGCGCGTTCGGCACGCGGCGCCGCCCGCGCGTGCTCTGGCTCGGCGTGGGCGGCGCGGTCGGCGCCCTCACCGCGATCCACCGCGATCTCGAGCAGACGCTCTCGCTCTCGACGGGCTACGTGCCGGAGGACCGGCCGTTCGAGCCGCACCTCACCCTCGCCCGCTCGCGCGATCCGCGCGGCGATCCGGCGCTCGACGCGTGCGCTCAGGCCGTCGGCAACGTCGACTTCGGCGAGACGCGCGTCGAGGAGATCATCGTCTACCAGAGCGAGATGACCCCGAAGGGCGCGCGCTACACCGCGCTCGCGCGGGTGCCGCTGGAGGGGATCGGGGCCGCCGATCCGAGGCGGTAGCTCCGCGCGCCGCGTCGCCCACGCTGGGCGGGCCCCAGGTGACCAGGCCGGGGAATCCGTCGATGGGCGCCCGGCGCGCCCGCTCGGCGTGGCCGGCGACGACAGCCGCGCGTCGTCGCCCGGCGGATCGACCGAGCCATCGGCTCGCCCCCTCAGCGCCGCCGCGGCGGCGCGGGCCCGGGGAGGAGCCCGAGCCGCACCGCTTCCTTGTAGGCGAACGAGCGGCTCAGCCCGAGCAGCCGGCCGGCCACCGCGGCGTTGCCGCTGGCTGCCTGGAACGCGCGCGCGAACGCCTCGCGGCGCGCCCGCTCCAGCGTCTCGGCCAGCGTCTCCACGCGCCGCGGCGGCGACGGATCCGGGAGCGGCTGCGGCGGTCCAGGAGCCTCCGCCTGGGGCGCAGAGGAGCGCGCGTCCGCCCCGGGATCGAGGTCCTCGGGCCGGAGGACGAGCGACCTGCCGGCCGCGCCTCCGCCCGCGACCATCCGGCGCAGCACCGCGCGCTCGACCGCGTGCTTCAGCTCGCGGACGTTCCCCGGCCAGGCGCGCTGCGCGAGCGCGTGCAGCGCCGCGTCGGTGAAGTCGACCCTCCTCGCGCCGAGCTCGGCCGCGAGCCCCGCGGCGAAGCGCTCGCAGAGCGCCGGGATATCCTCGCGGCGCTCGCGCAGGGGGGGCACGCAGATGGGGTAGACCCAGAGCCGGTGGAACAGGTCGGCGCGGAAGCGCCCCTCCTCGACCTCCCGCCGGAGATCGCGGTTCGTCGCCGCCACGACCCGCGCCTCGACGCGGTGCGCCCGGTCGTCGCCGACCGGCTGGATCTCCCCCTCCTGCAGCACGCGGAGCAGCTGCGCCTGCGCCGCCAGCGGGAGCTCGCCGACCTCGTCGAGGAAGACCGTCCCGCCGCGCGCCGCCTCGAACCGGCCGGCGCGCGCCGCCGTCGCGCCGGTGAAGGCGCCCTTCTTGTGGCCGAAGAGCTCCGACTCGACGAGCTGCGCCGGGATGGCGGCGCAGTTGACGACCACGAGCGGCCGGCTCGCCCGCGGCGATCGCTCGTGCAGCGCGCGGGCGACGAGCTCCTTCCCCACGCCCGTCTCGCCCGTGACGAGCACCGGCACCGAGAGCGGGGCGAGCACCGCGATCTCGCGCTCGATCCGCTGCATCCCGGCCGAGCGGCCGGGCACCGCCGGGGCGCCGGGGGCGGGGGCGAGCAGGCGGCGCGTCTCCGGGGCAGGCGAAGGTCCGGCGTCGAGCCGCAGCGCCGCGGCGCAGAGCCCGGCGAACACCCGCGCGTCCTCGTCGCGCAGGTCGCGGAGGCCGTGGGGGTCGCAGGCGTCGAGCGTGAGCAGCCCGGCGAGCCGGTCCTGCACGCGGAGCGGCACGGCCATGCAGGCGTGGATCGGGTGGATCGCCCCGGCGTTGCCGAGCAGCCAGCCGCTGTACGGGTCGGGCTCGCTCGGATCGAGGAACCGGATCGGCCCCGCCGCGAGCGTCGCCCTGCGGAGCCGCGGGTGCTCCGCCGGCCGGAAGCAGAGCCCCCGGGCCGCCGGCGAGAGCCCGATCTGCGCGGCCACGGTGACGGCGCCGTCGTCCGCGGCCGTGAGCACCGAGAGCGCGTCCGCCGCCGTCACGCGCGCGAGCTCGCGCAGGATCCGCTGCAGCGCCTCGTCGCGGGCGGGCGCTTCGGACAGGCTGAGCACGGCGTCGAGCAGGGGCACGCGGGTTCCTCGGGGAGACGGGGGCCTGTGGCGGTTTCCTGCCGGAAACCACCGCAGGAGACAGCGTAACCATCGCAGGAAACACCGCGGGGTCGGCCGGGGCAAGCGCGCAGGCGGGGCGGCGCGCGATCGGGGCGGGCGAGCGACGACCGCGCGGCCGCGCGCGGCCGCGGACCGGGTTTCCCAGAGGAGACCGCCGCAGGCCGCCCGGCGCGTCGATCTCGCGGGAATCCGGCGGGATCGACGCGACTGGCCGGCGAGGCGCCTCTGGCACGGCCCGTGCGAGGACTGCGAGCCGACGGGCGATCAGGCGGTGAATCCCGTGAGCTTCACGTGAGCTGACGCGGTGAAGCGGGCTGACGCGAGCTCACGCGAGCTGATCGCGGCGTGATGATCGAAGACGGCGCGCGCGCGGCGCAGCGCCCGGCTGGGAGGAATGTCATGGGACTGAACGTTGGCTTGCTGCGGGAGAGCTTCGAGCTCGTGCTCCAGAGGGAGCCCAACCTCACGCACCGTTTCTACGGGATCCTGTTCTCGCGCTACCCGCAGGTGCGGCCGCTCTTCGGGCGCAACAGCCGGGAGCACCAGGAGACGATGCTCGCGGAGGCGCTCGTCGCGGTCATGGACCGGCTGGAGGACGCGTCCTGGCTCGAGGAGAAGCTCATGGCGATGGGGGCCAAGCACGTCGACTACGGCGTCACGGACGAGATGTACCCCTGGGTCGCCGACGCGCTGATCACCGCCATGTCCGAGGTCGCAGGCACGGATTGGACCCCGGCGCACAAGCAGTCGTGGTCTGACGCGCTCGGCGCGATCGCCTCGCTCATGCAGCGCGGGGCGAGGGAGTACGGCGCCGGCCGGCCCGACGCAGCGCGCGCCGGGGGCCAGGCCGAAGGCGGCGTCACTCCCCCATCGCCTTGACGACGACGCGCTTGCGCCGCTTGCCGTCGAACTCCGCGTAGAAGATCTGCTGCCACGGCCCGAGATCGAGCTTGCCCGCGGTGATCGGCACGATCACCTGGTGGTGCACGAGGATCGATTTGAGGTGGGCGTCGCCGTTGTCCTCGCCGGTCCTGTGGTGTTTGTAGTCGGGCCCCTCGGGCGCGAGCTGCTGGAGCCAGGTCCAGATGTCCTCCCAGAGGCCGGGCTCGTGGTCGTTCACGAACACGCCGGCGGTGATGTGCATGGCGCTCACGAGGACCATGCCCTCCCGGATGCCGCTCGCGGCGACGACGGCCGCGACGCGGTCGGTGACGTTGATGAGCTCGCGCTTGGCCTTCGTCTCGAAGTAGAAATATTCGGTCTTCGACTTCATGGCTCCTCCCGCGCGCGCGTCACCGGGCGTGACGGAGCGCGCCATCAACGATCGCGCGGCCACGCGGCCACACGGCCGCGCCGCCCGCCCTCGCGGGCGCGCGCCGGCTCCGCGGCTCCATAGCCCACCTGCCGACCCGGCGCGAACCGCGTGCGGGCCCCGCGCCGCGGGGCTACGCTCGAGCGCCGTGAAGGCCGCGCGGCGACGGTTGATCCTCGACATCGTGGCGACCGACGCCACCTTCGAGCGCACGGAGATCCGCGGCCAGGCGGCGTGGGTGGGCAAGTGCATCCATTGCCTGTCGCACGTCGTCGTCGGCCTCGACGGCGAGCCGATCCAGCGCGCGACGATCGAGCACATCGTCCCGCGCACGCACGGCGGGACGGACGCGCTCGACAACCTGGCGCTCGCGTGCGGCCGGTGCAATGCGCTGAAGGGGATGCGGCTCGACGTGCGGCGCCGCGACGACCCGAAGCTCGTCGCGATCATCGAGCGGCTCCGGGAGCGCAAGGCGAGCCGCCTCCGCGGCGCCGGGACGTAGAGCGACGCCGCGGCGCCGGGGGCGGGGCGCTCGGCGCGCTGCGCTCAGGGGTAGAGGCGCTCGACGCGCCAGCCGTCGCCGTCGCGGAGGTAGAGCACGCGGTCGTGCAGGCGGCTCTCCTGGCCGCGCCAGAACTCGATCCGCTCCGGCACCAGGCGGTAGCCGCCCCAGAACGGCGGCCGGGGCACCGGCCCTCCCTCGAAGCGGGCCTCGATCTCGCGCACCCGATCGATGAGCGCGTCGCGCGAGGGCAGCGGCGCGCTCTGCCGAGACGCCCAGGCGCCGATCTGGCTGCCCCGCGGGCGGGTCTCGAAGTAGGCGTCCGACTCCGCGTCGCTGATCCGCTCGATGCGGCCCTCGACGCGGATCTGCTCGGCCGCCTTGGCCCAGTGGATGCACAGCGCGGCGAACGGGTTCGCCGTGATCTCCATCGACTTGCGGCTCTCGTAGTTGGTGAAGAACACGAACCCGCGATCGTCGATGCCCTTCAGCAGCACCATCCGCGCCGACGGGCGCCCGGACGCGTCCGCCGTGGCCAGCGTCATGGCCGTCGCGTCGGTCGGTTCGGTGGTTTGCCGCTGCTCGAGGAGCTCGCGCGCGAGGACGAAGGGATCGGTCGGCTCGTTCGTCATGGCGAAACTGCGGCATGCATATACAGGCAGCGAGCGCGCGTGGCGAACCCGAACGGCCGGTTCCGCCGCGCGGACGCGCCGTCTCGAGCGCGGGCGCCGCGCGCGGGGGCGAGCCGCTGCCGGCGCGGCGACGAGGGCGCGGCGGCTTCGCTTTCCAGGAAGGCCCGCGTTGTCGCGCACTCGGCGTTTTGATACTAGCGAAGAGCCAGAGCGAGGGCGTGCATGGTCGCACCGGTCAATGTGGGGGACGTCCTCGCGGACAAATACGAGGTCGAGCGCGTCCTCGGCGAGGGCGGGATGGGCGTGGTGGTCGCCGCCCGCCATCGCCTGCTCGGCGAGCGGGTGGCCATCAAGTTCCTGCTGCCCCAGGCCCGCGAGCGCGCCGATCTCGTGGCCCGCTTCCTGCGCGAGGGGCAGGCCGCGGCGCGCATCCGGAGCGAGCACGTGACGCGCGTGTTCGACGTCGGCACGCTCGCGCGGGGCGAGCCCTACCTCGTGATGGAGTACCTCGAGGGGACCGACCTCAAGGCCCTCCTGCGCGATCGCGGCCCGCTCTCGGTCGAGCTCGCGTGCGACTACCTGCTGCAGGCGTGCGAGGCGCTCGCGGAGGCGCACGCGCTCGGCATCATCCATCGGGACCTGAAGCCGGGCAACCTGTTCCTCAGCCGGCGGGCCGACGGCAGCCCGCTCATCAAGGTCATCGACTTCGGCATCTCCAAGATGGCGCTCGCCGCGGAGCCCGCCGCGCCCAAGGCGCACGACATGACCGAGAGCTCGGCGATGCTGGGCTCGCCGCTCTACATGGCGCCCGAGCAGATGGTCTCCTCGAAGAGCGTCGACGCGCGCGCCGACGTCTGGTCGATGGGCGCGATCCTCTACCAGCTGCTCACGGGCGCCATGCCCTTCGGGGGCGACTCCGTGATGCAGATCTACGACCGCATCCTGGAGGGGCCGCCGCGGCTCCACGGGCAGCGCGCCGACGTGCCCGAGCGCCTCGAGCGCGCGGTGCAGCGCTGCCTCCAGCGGAACCCCGCCGATCGGTTCGGCAACATCGCCGAGCTCGCCGCCGAGCTGGCCCCGTTCGCGCCGCCGCACGCGCAGCACCTCGCCGAGCGCGCCGCGCGCGTGCTGCGGGTCCGCCTCGACGCGATCGGGGAGGGGGGCGCCGCGGGGGTCCGCGAGCTCGGGCGGCGCCCGCTCTCCACGGCGCCCGGGCCCGCCAGCGCGCCGCCGCAGCCCGGCGGCAGCTCCGGCGGCCGGGGCGTGCCGGCCGGCTCGGCGTGGGGCGCGCCCACGGCGCTCCTGACGGACGGCGCGGCCACGGATCGCTCCTGGGGGGGTACGCGCGCCTCGCCGGGCGGCGGCCGCGCCGGGGCGCGCACCCTCGGGATCGCGGCGGCCATCGCCGCGGCGCTCCTGGGCGGCGCGGGGCTCGCATGGTTGTTCGCGCTCCGCTCGCCCGCGCCGGACGCCGCGCCGACGTCCTCGTCGGCGCCGGAGGCATCGTCGCCGCGCGACACGGCGGAGCCCGCGGCCGGCAGGCTCGTCGAGCTCCCCGACGGTGGCGCCGCGCTGCAGCCGGGGGCGAGCGCGACCGTGACCGTCAGCGCCATCGGGACGGCGCGGCCGGCGGCGAGCGGGTCCGCTGCGCCGAAGCCGAGCGCATCGGCGAAGGCGGCGCGGCCGCCCGGGCGGCCTTCGCCGCCGCCTCGGCCCACGCCGTCCCGGCCGGACGATCTGTTTTCCGATCCGCGATGACATCGCGTGCGCCCAGGAGAGGTCCCGTCTTGCTCTGCCATCGTCGTCCCCCGAGCACCTGTCCCGAGGCCGGCTGCGGTGCGGCGGCCTCCAGCGCGCCGCGGACCGGGGGCGCGCGCCTCCGAGCGCTCGCGCTCCTGTCGGCGTTCTCTGCGCTCACGGCGCTCGCGCCGGCCGCGCGCGCCGCGGAGCCCACCCGGGAGGAGCGCGCCGCCGCGGTCGCGCTGTTCGATGAGGGGCGCGCGCTGATGGCGGCGGGCAAGCACGCCGAGGCCTGCCCGAAATTCGCCGACAGCCACCAGATCGACCCGGGCATCGGCACTCTGTTCAACCTCTCCGATTGCTACGAGCGCATCGGCCGGATCGCGACGGCGTGGATCGGCTTCCGCGACGTCGCGGCCGCGGCGCTGTCGGCCGGGCAGACGGAGCGCGAGCGGGTGGCGCGGGGCCGGGCCGCCGCGCTCGAGCCGCGCCTCTCGCGCCTGCAGATCGTGGTGCCGAAGGAGGCGGCGATCTCCGGGCTCTCGCTCACGCGGGACGGCGTCGCCGTGGGGCAGGCGCTCTGGGGGACGGCGGTGCCGCTCGACCCTGGCGAGCATCGGGTCGCGGCCGTGGCGCCCGGGCGCACGCCGTGGGAGACGAAGATCGTGATCGACAAACCGGGCGTGGTGAGCGTCACCGTGCCCGCGCTCGAGCGCGCGCCGGAGCCGGAGCCCGCCGCGCGCTCGAGCGCCGCGCCGGGCGCGACCGCCGCGCCGCTGCCGGCCCGTCCGCCGGCGGACACGCCGCCTCCGCCGCAGGGCGGGAGCATCCGCAAGCCGATCGGCATGGTGGGGGTCGGGCTCGGCGTGGTCGGGCTCGGCGTCGGCACGGCGCTCGGCTTCGTGGCCAAGTCGACCTTCGACGAGTCCATCGAGGGCGGCCACTGCGACGAGGAGGGCCGCTGCATCGATCGGACGGGGCTCGATCTCCGCGACGATGCGGTCAGGATGGGCAACATCGGGACGGTGGTGTTCATCGCGGGGGCGGTGCTCGCGGCCGGCGGGGCGGTCCTCTGGATCTCCGCGCCCTCTGCGCCCGACGCCGCGACGGCGTCCGGGGGCGGGCGCGGGCGCACGGGCGGCGCTCCCGTTCGCGCGCGCGTCGGCCTGGGCCCTGGCAGCGCGTGGATCTCGGGATCGTTCTGAGCGGCGCGCGGCACGAGCAAAGGTGGCAGATTCGTAATTGTCTGTCTCCATGCCGAGCTCCGACGACGGAGAGCCGTAGTGGCCCACGACGGCCGGTGAGCCCGGGCGGCGGCCCTCGCCGGCGGGATCCGTGCATGCGGTGATCAGACGGGCGGTGGGCGGGAATATAGCTCTGGTTTCGACCAGAAACGGATTCACGCGTACCGCTCTGCTTCAAATGTCTGCCTTGGAGAGATGGCTATCGCGCCGCCGGAGTGCCGCGGCCTGCCAGGCGAGTTCCGCCTGAACGGCGGATTGACTCCATGTGCGGCGCCCTGTCGTTCGATACCGATCGATCGGTACGACCCTCCGTCTCTTCATCCCGGCGGCGACCCGCCGAGCGGGCTTATCGGCGGTCTCCGGTCCTGCGGGCGATGACCGCTGGGACTACAGGCCACGCACTTCAGGCCACGCTCTTTCGCCCGGGCAGTAGATCATGAGTGCGCCACGGCGCCCCTCATGTAGAATGCGCCCCATGAAAAAACAGCGTACGACCTTGGCTTTATGGATGGCTTTGACGCTGGGTGGCAGCGCGTGTCTCGCGCTGGGCACCGGCGCATGCAGCGATGACGGGGAGACGGGCTCCAGCGGCGCGACCTCCGGCCCGGGGGGGAGCCAGGGCTCCACCGGGACGACGGGAACAGGGGCTGGGAGCGGGACGGGGGCCGGAACGGCGACGGGGACGTCGAGCGGCTCCGGTGGCGCCGGAGGCGGCACATCGGCGAGCGGGGCCACCACCACGGGAACGGGCGGCTCGGGCGGCGACGAGCCGCCGACGTGCGACGCCAGCGCGGCTCCCGATGTCGGGAAGCTGGCGCTCGCTCCCGTCGTCACCGGCGTGGACAAGCTGACGTATGCCGCGCAGCCGAAGGGCTCGAACGACTGGTATCTCGTGCAGCAGACCGGTCAGATCCGCGTGTTCTCGGGCGGGGCGCTGCGCCCGGGGGTCTTCCTCGACGTGAGCAGCGAGATCCGGCTCCAGAGCGGTTCCTTCGACGACGAGCGCGGGCTCATCAGCATCGCGTTCCCGCCCGACTACGCGACGAGCGGCAAATTCTACATCATGATGACGCCGACCACGGGCACGAACATGAACCGCGATACGGTGCTCGAGTTCAAGCGCTCCGCCGGCGATCCTTACGTGGCCGATCCGACGCCCACGAAGACGATCCTGCGGCTCGACAGCTCGCAGGTGAACCACAACGGCGGCCATGTCGTGTTCGGGCCTGACGGCATGCTCTACGTCGGCACGGGCGACGGAGGCGGGTCCTGCAACAACGACAAGCAGGGGGCACCGCAGGATCCGAGCTCGCTGTTCGGCAAGATCCTGCGCCTCGACCCGAACGCTCCCGAGCCGTACGCCGCGGCCGGCAATCCCTTCCCGGGCGACGGCGCGCGGACCTGGCATTATGGCCTGCGCAATCCGTATCGCTTCGGCTTCGATCGCGCGACGGGCGACCTCTTCATCGGCGACGTCGGCCAGGATTCGTACGAGGAGGTCGACTACGTCCCCGCGGGCGTGTCGGGGCTGAACTTCGGCTGGGCGAAGTTCGAGGGCGACCACGAGGATACCTGCCGCGGGCGCACCCTGCGCGAGGGCTCGACGCACACGCGGCCCATCGTCGACATGGACCGGAGGGCGAGCGCGACGGGGCCGTTCCGCGATTACAAGTCGGTCATCGGCGGCTTCGTGTACCGGGGCACCGGTGTGCCTCAGCTCAAGGGCGTGTACCTGTTCGGCGACTACACCGGAGGGCGCATGGGCGCGCTCGTCCAGTGCGGGGACAAGACGTCGCCCCTCACGCTCATCCTCAAGAACCCCGATCCGAACACGCCCAACGCTCCGGCGTTCACGCGTCAGGGCGGGCTGCCGACCTTCGAGGGGCTCACCGCGATCGTCGAGGACAACGCCGGCGAGCTCTATTTCGTGGCGAACCGCAACAGCCTGGTGAAGATCGTCCCCGGGACGTGAGCGAGCCGGATCACGGCGCGGGCGCCGGATGACCGGCGCCTCGCGCCGTGCCCTGCCTCCAGCGCGCGCGCGTCTCCCGGCGCGCGCCCATGCGCGCCCGCTGCGCCACCCTCACGGCAATCCGCCATCGCCGCAGCGCCCGTCTTGTCGCGTCCGCTCGCTGCCGGCGGAGCGCCCCCTACCGAGCGCCCACCGGATGTGCTTCGCTTGCGCCGCTCATTCAGGAGGCTCCCCATGAAGAATGTCTTGACCGTGCTTGTGGCGCTCGGCGCCGTGTGTCTCGTCGGCTGCGAGGACAAGCCCCAGCAGGCGACGCCCGAACCGCCGAAGGGCGCGACCACGACCGAAGCGGCGAACCCCGCGCCCAAGGCGGCCGAGCCCGCGAAGGCGGCGCCGGTCGAGAGCGCCAAGCCGGCGAGCACCGGCGGCTGGTGATCCGCGCGGGGGCTCGGCCCGCTGCCCCGTGGCGCCGACCCATGGCCGCGCGCCCCCTCGCGCTCGCGCTCTCGCTCGGCCTCGCCGCCGCGGCCTGCGACGGCCGCCCCGCGCCGCCGGCCCCCGGCGGCGGCGCCGATCCGCTCGAGCCGCTGCGGCGCTTCGAGGCGGCCCGCCGCGCCGCGACCGACTTCTCCCGCCTGCCCAGCTCCGACCGGCTGCTCGGGCCCGATCCGATCGCGCTCCGCCCCGTGGATCCGCTGGGCCGCCCCGCGGCGCCGGGCGCGCCCGCGCTGCTCTCGCCGCTCCGCGGCCGCGACGCGCTCGTCCTGCTCGACGCGTCGCTGCGCGAGCTCTCCCGCGCCCCCGCGCCGGCCTCGCCGACGGGGGTCGCGGTCATGCCCTCCGGCGAGGTCTTCGCGAGCGGCGAGGCGTCGCCCGCGCTCTTCCGCTACGTCGTGCGCGGCGCCTCGCTCGAGCCCGCGGGGCGCATCGAGCTCGCGGGCCTCCACGGCGTCCGCGACGTCGCCGCCGGCCCCGAGGGGGTCCTCTACGCGCTCGACGAGCGCGCCGGCGCGCTCCTCACGCTGCGCCCCGGCCCTCTCCGCGCGGACGGGCGCATCGAGGTCGAGCGCTGGGACGAGCCGATCGGCGCCGGCCCGTTCCGCATCGTCCGGCTCGCGCGCCACCTCGTCGTCGACTGCCTCCTCGACCACACGCTCGTCGTGCTCCCGGTCGGCGCGGACGGCCGCCCGCTCCCCGGCGGCGCGGCGCGCATCCGTCACGACGGCCCCATCTGGAGCTTCGACGCGCTCGAGACGGACGACGCCGGAGGCGGGCTCCTGCTCGCCGCAGGCGGGGTCGAGGATCGCCCGCTCGACCGGACCGGCGGCTCGTTCGGCTACATCGACTCGTTCGTCTTCCTCTACCGCGTCGCCACCGGCGCCCGGCCCGAGGCGGCGCTGCTCTCGGCCGTGAACGTCTCGGAGCACGGCGTCCTCACCCCGAAGGCGATCGCGCTCTCGGCGCTCCCGTCCGGCGTGCGCGTGGTCGCGACCGGCTACGGCGGCGACCGCCGGGCCGAGCTCGTCTTCCGCGCCACGGACGCCGGCCTCTCGGCCGCGCCGGAGGTCTCCACGCGCCCGATCGCCCCCGGCGTCGTCGCGATGGCCGCGCTCGGCGGCGGCGCCTTCGCCTACGCGAACCCCCTGCTCGACGCGTGGCTGCTCGACGCGGGCGGCGAGGGCGCCGCGGTCGCGAAGCGGCCGGTCCAGGACGGCGGCGAGGACGCCCGCGCCGAGGAGCTCCGCCTCGGGGAGGCGCTCTTCTTCACGTCGCTGATGGCGCCGTGGAACAGGGCCGACGGCCCGCTCAGCCGGTTCACCTGCGAGACGTGCCACTTCGAGGGCTACGTCGACGGCCGCACGCACCACACGGGCCGCGGCGACGTGCGCGCCACGACAAAGCCGCTGCTCGGCCTGTTCAACAACCGCCCCCACTTCTCCCGGGCCCTCGATCCGGATCTCACCACGATGGCGGACAACGAGTTCCGCGTCGCCGGCGCGCTGAGCGGCCACGACCCGTGGTTCTCCCTCTCCGCCGCCGACGCCCCGTGGCTCGCCGAGCTCGGGCTGGCCGACGCCGCGCGCGCCGGGCTGCCCCCCGAGGCGCTCCGCCGCGCGCTCATGAGCTTCCTCATGGCGTTCTCGCACCGCGCGAACCCCGCGGCCCTCGGCCGATCGAGCTTCACCCCGCTCGAGCGCGACGGCGCCCGGGTGTTCCGGGACCGCTGCGCGCGCTGCCACGCGCCCGTGCTCCGCAGCGACGATCCCGGCTCCGCGGTGCCGTTCGAGCGCTGGGAGGAGCTCGTGCTCGCGCCCGAGGGGGCGATCGTGTGGGGCCGCGCCGGGTACGAGAAGACCGGCGTCGTGCCGTATGTGCACGAGGACGGCGCGCGGGTGCCGTCGCTGCGGCGGCTCTACAAGAAGCGGCCGTACTTCACGAACGGCTCCGCGAAGAGCCTGCGGCAGGTGCTCGAGCGGGCGCGCTTCCACGACGGGGGCGGCCGCGCCGACGCGCCGGTCGGCGCCGCAGCCGCCGCGGCGCCGGGCGCCTTCTTCCACGACGGCGCCCCCGCGGGCGAGGGCCTCACCGCGCTGGACCCCGGGGCGATCGAGGCGCTGCTCGCCTTCCTCGATCTGCTCTGATCGCGGCGCGCTGCCCTGACCGCGCCGCAGCGCGTCTGTCCGCCTTTTTCTCGGCCGGTCGAGCCCCGGGCCCGCCCGCGCGGATCCCGCAGCATCGCCGCGCGATCCGCGGTAAATAGGCGAGATGCGACTTCACCCCACGTTCCCCCGCCCGTCGGCGGCGGCCATCGACAAGGCGCGCCGGCTCCTCGAGCGCGCGCTCGGCCCTTCCAAGGTCATCACGTCGGCCGAGGGGTGCGCCGCCTACGCGGGGGACGAGTCGGATCAGCCGCCGGTGAGCCCGGACGCGGTCGTGCTCGCCTCCTCGCCGGCCGACATCGAGAAGGCGGTGCGGGCGGCGAGCGAGGCCGAGGTGCCGGTCGTGCCGCGCGCCGCCGGCAGCGGCAAGTCGGGCGGCGCGGTGCCCGTGGCGGGCGGCATCGTCATCGCCACGATCGGCATGAGCTCCATCAAGGAGATCAGCCGCGAGGAGCAGGTCGCGGTCGTCGAGCCGGGCGTCATCCTCGCCGACCTGCACGCGGCCGTGGAGGCCGAGGGGCTCTTCTACCCGCCCGATCCGAACTCGCTCAAGATGTGCGCGCTCGGCGGCAACATCGCCGAGAACGCCGGCGGCCCGCGCGCCTTCAAGTACGGCGTCACGCGCGAGTACGTGCTCGGGCTCGAGGCGATCCTCGTCGACGGCACGCGCCTCCGCACCGGCCGGCGCACGGTGAAGGGCGTGACGGGCTACGACGTCACCGCGCTGCTCGTCGGCAGCGAGGGCACGCTGGCGATCACGACGGAGGCGACGCTCCGGCTCATCGCGAAGCCACCGTCGGTCATGACGCTGCTCTGCCTGTTCCCGGACGTGCGCGCGAGCGGGCGCGCCGTGAGCGCCCTCGTCGCCGCCGGCGTCGTGCCGCGCTGCCTCGAGCTGCTCGACCGCCCGACGCTCGACGCGGTCCGGGCGCGCGGCGTCGGGGTCGACGAGCGCGCGGGCGCGATGCTGATCATCGAGGTCGACGGCGAGCCCGCGGACTGCGAGGTCCAGACCGAGCGGGTGGGGCAGGTCTGCATGGACGCCGGGGCGCTCGACGTGCTCGTCGCGCAGGACAAGGCGCAGCGCGACCGGCTCTGGGAGGCGCGCCGCCAGCTCTCGCCCACGACGCGCGCCATGGCGCGCCACAAGATCTCGGAGGACGTCGTGGTCCCGCGCGACAAGATCCCGGCGCTGCTCGACGAGGTCGCGGAGATCTCGGCGGCGACCGGTGTCCGCATGCTGACGTACGGCCACGCCGGCGACGGCAACCTCCACGTCAACCTGCTCTGGAACGATCCGGAGCTCGTCCCCCAGGTCGAGACGGCGCTGTCGCGCCTGTTCCGCGCGGTGATCGGCATGCGCGGCACGCTGAGCGGCGAGCACGGCATCGGGACGTCGAAGGCCGAGTTCCTCGCGCTCGAGCAGTCGCCGGAGCTCATCGCCATCGAGCGCAGGATCAAGGCGGTGTTCGACCCGAAGGGCCTGCTCAACCCGCACAAGATCTTCCCGCGGCGCGCGCTCACCGCCGCCGAGCGGGGCGAGCGCGACGGCGGGGCCGAGCGCGCGCCGGGCTTCCCGACCCGCGTCGCGGCGCCGTCGCACGGGGCGTGCTGAGCCGATGCGGGTCCTCGGCATCGATCCCGGGTCGCGCCACCTCGGCTGGGGCCTGCTCGTCCGGCACGGCACGCGCGTCGAGCACGTCGCGCACGGCGTCATCGACATCGACACGAGCGGGACGTTCGCCGGTCGGCTGGTGGAGATCGACGACGAGCTCGGGAAGGTGATCGCCTCGCACGCGCCCGACGCGGCGGCGGTGGAGAGCCTGTTCTTCGCGAAGGACGCGCAGAGCGCGGCGAAGCTCGGCCACGCGCGCGGCGTCGTGCTGCTCCGGCTGGCGCGCGCCGGCGTGCCGATCTCGGAGTACCCGCCGGCGCTGGTGAAGCGGACCATCGTCGGCCGCGGCGCGGCCGAGAAGGCGCAGGTGGCGCAGGTGATGACCGCGGTCCTGCGGCTCGCCGCGCCCCCGCGGCCGGACGCGGCCGACGCGCTGGCGATCGCGATGACCCACCTCAGCGCCGCGGGCTTCGCGGCCGCGCTGGCGGCGTCCGGCGCGCCCGCCCCGTCCCGGGCCCGGCCGCGGCGGGCGCGGCTCGGTTGAGCGCTGCCCGGCCGCGCGCGGCGGCTGGGCTCGACGCGGCCCCGCCGGGCGCGACCCGGGCGGTCCGGGCGCGCACACCGTGTGCTATGGAGCCTGCATCGGACGCGCCCGCGCCGCGTCCAAAGTGGAAAGTTGCGGCGCGCCCCGGCTTCGGCGAGGGCGGCGGTCGCCGGGGGGACCGGCGGTGATCACCGGTGCCCCTGTCTCACGAAGCGCGGAGGCGACACGCCTCTGGACATCAAAGGAGATCGGGAAGGATGACGCGAACCTCACTTTACCGCCTGGCCGCCGCGTGCCTCATCGGGCTGGCGGCGCCCGTCACGGTCGTGCTCGCGACCGCCGGCGAGTCTCAGGCCGCGGGCCCCACCGCCGAAGAGCTCGGCAGGCGCGTCCAGCAGTTCTACGACTCCACCAAGACCTTCAAGGCGAGCTTCACGCAGACCTACACGATCAAGGTCCAGGACGTGAAGAAGGTCTCCACCGGCAAGGTGACCTTCGAGAAGCCCGGCAAGATGAGCTGGATCTACGACGCGCCGAACGGCAACCGCGTCGTCTCCGACGGCGAGACGATCAAGGTCTACGAGAAGGACAACGAGCAGATGTTCGAGACGCCGGTGAAGGGCTCCCAGTACCCGGCGGCGCTCGCGTTCCTGATGGGCAAGGGCCAGCTCACCAAGGATTTCTCGCTCCGCCTGCTCGACCCGGCGCAGATGAAGTTCGAGGGCGGCTATGTCCTCGAGGGGACGCCGAAGGAGGCGACCCCGGCCTATCAGAAGATGCTCCTCTACGTGGACGGGCAGACCAACCAGGTGCGCCGTGTGCTGATCCTCGACGCGCAGGGCAACCGGAACCGGTTCGACTTCGCGTCGCCGGTCGTCAACCAGCCTGTCGCCAAGAACGAGTTCAATTTCACGCCCCCTCCCGGCACGCGCATCGTCCGCCCCTGACGCCATCCTGGCGCGCGGCGGCCGCCGCCGCGTCACCTCCGTCGACAGCTCGAGGAAGCGGAGCGTCACGGCGCCCGCGCTGCTCGCCGAGCGCGCCGCGCCGGACGCCGCAGGGAGGTATGCCCGGCGCGTCCCGGCGTGGTAGAAATATCGTGTGATGCTTCGATCCGGCGGGTGTGAACGACAGCTCCGAGACTGCCGTTGCCCGCCGCGGATCGTCGCCGCTTCTGGCGGCTCCATGCGTGCGGTGGGGGTCCGTCTCGGCTGAGCGGTCACCCGCTGTCACGAGGATTTCGCGAGAGCGCTCGAGCCATGGACAACGCCCACGGACACCGTCCCGATTTCCGCGGCCTGCCGCAGCAACCCCGGCCGGCGGAGCGCCCGAACGAGCACGCCCAGCCCAGCGGCGGGCAGGTTCGCCCGGGGTATCCGGCGCAGGGCGCGGGGCAGCACTCCCCGGGGCAGCCGCCGCACTGGCCGCAGGGGCACGGGTCGGCGCCGCAGGGGCATGGGCAGGCGCCGCAGGGGCATGGGCAAGCGCCGCAGGGCTACGGCCAGGCGCCGCAGGGCTACGGGCAAACGCCGCAGGGCTACGGTCAGGCGCCGCAGGGCTACGGTCAGGCGCCGCAGGGCTACGGTCAGGCGCCGCAGGGCTACGGTCAGGCGCCGCAGGGCTACTGGCCCCCGGCCCGTGCGCCGATGCCAGCGCACGGCCCTGGTCCGCAGCACGGCGTCCCCTCGCCGCACGGCCTCGCGCACCCTGCGCCCGCGCATCCCCACGCTGGCTACCCTGCGGTCATGCGGGCGGCGCGAAGGCCCGACCCGGACCGGCGGCGGCGCATCGCCGGGCTGTGGCTGTGGGCCAACGGCATCATCGCGGGCGCGGTCCTCAACGTGATCTTCACGCTCTTCGGCGTGATCGAGTCCGGGGGGAGCATGCTCGGCGCCATGGTCGTCGGAGCGCTCTTCGCGTTCCCGCCGCTCGTCCTCTACCTCTTCGTCCCGATGGTCATCGATCGGTACGATCCGGAGCCGTGGTGGTGCTTGCTGATGGCGTTCCTGTGGGGCGCGCTCGCGGCGACCGGCTTCTCGATCCTGATCAACACCGGCGTCCACGTCGGCGTCTCCAGCAGCTTCGGCGAGCCGATGGGCGAGCTCGTCAGCGCGTCGGTCAGCGCCCCGTTCGCGGAGGAGCTCTTCAAGGGGCTCGGCGTGTTCGGCTTCTTCTACTTCTTGCGCCGCGAGTTCGACGGCATCGTCGACGGCATCATCTACGCCACGTTCTGCGCGCTCGGCTTCGCCGCGGTGGAGAACGTGCTGTACTACGCGCGCGCCTCGATGCAGGGCAGCGACGTGCTCGCCGGCACCTTCGTCCTGCGCGGCGTGTTCACGCCCTGGCTCCACCCGCTGTTCACGTCGATGACCGGGATCGGCTTCGGCCTCGCCCGGGAGTCGTCGAAGACCTGGGTGCGCGTCGCGGCCCCGATCGGCGGCTACCTGCTCGGCGTCGCGCTGCACGCGGTGTGGAACTTCCTCCCGACCGCGCTGGGTCGCGCGATGGGGGATCTCTTCATGCCGTGGCTGCTGCTCTGGCTGTGCTTCGTCGCGTCGTTCTTCGGGATCATCGTGGCGCTCGTCATCCGCAAGGGCTGGGTGATCCGGGATCACCTGCGCGACGAGGTCGCGCTCGGCATGCTCACCCAGGACGAGCTCGAGCTCGTCTGCTCTCCGATCGGGCGGCTCCGGTGCACCCTCGGCTGGCGCGGGGCCACCGGGCGGAGCTTCATCCGCGCCGGCGCGCGGCTCGCGCTCAGCAAGTGGCACACGGCGCGCGCGCTGGAGGGCCGCAACCGGACGCTCAGCGCCGACTTCATCGGCCCGCTCCGGCTCGAGATCGCCCAGCTCCGGCAAGAGCTCCTCGCTCGAGCTCCGCGTTAGAGAGCGGCGGCTTGCGGTCAGCTCTGGGGGCCGTTCGGCTCGTCGGCTGCGCTCGGAAGCGCGGTGGCCTGGGCGGCTCGGTCCTCGCGGCGCTGCACGGGCTTCGCGGGGATGCCGACGACCGTCGTGTTCGGCGCGACGTCGTGCACGACCACGGCGTTGGCGCCGATCCGGGCGCCGTCGCCCACCGTGACGCCGCCGACGATCTTCGCCCCGGCGCCGATGAAGAGATCGCTCCCGAGCACCGGCGTCTGCCGCCGATCGGCGCCGATCGTCACCTGGTGCTCGATGAGCACGTTCGAGCCGCCGCGGACGTTGCCGTTGATGACGACGCCGTTCGAGTGGATCAGCACGAACCCCGGACCGAAGTCCGCGCCGCGCCCGATGACACAGCCACCGGCGAGGTTGGTCGCCTTGTTCAACAGCATCTCGACCACGGGCATCCGGTGCGCCCGCGCGGCCTGCGTGCACCGGTAGAGGACCATCGCCGCCGTGCCGTCCGTCGCCAGCGTCTTCAGGAGCGTCGGCCATGGATCGCCGCCGTAGCACCATGTCGCCTTCTTGCGCACGTCGGCAGCGATGAGTCGCAAAGTCCGCAGCATCCCCGCGAGACTAGCGCATCTCGCCCCGCCGGTGCGACCTTTCGCCGCGCGTCCGCGTAGCCGCGCGCCCACGTAGCCGCGCGCATCGCCGCTCGCCCCTTCACGACGAACCGCGGCGCATTCTCTCCGGAGAAAGAGGCGCACCGCGCTGTTGCCATCCGGTCATCTGCCCGTCACATCGCTCGGGTACACGCGCTCTTCAGCATGGCGCGGATTTTGGTCATCGAGGACGAGCCGGCGCTCCAGAAGGTGCTCGATTACAACCTCAGGCAAGCCGGGCATGAGGTGCTCCTCTCGGGACAGGGCGGTGAGGGGGTCCGGCTGGCCATGGACCAGCGGCCGGATCTCGTCTTGCTCGATCTCATGTTGCCCGACATCTCGGGCACCGAGGTGTGCCGCGCTCTCCAGCAGAGCGAGGGCACCCAGCAGATCCCCGTGATGATCGTCTCGGCGCGCGGGGACGAGGTCGACCGCATCGTCGGCTTCGAGCTCGGCGCCGTCGATTACGTCGTCAAGCCGTTCAGCGTGCGAGAGCTCATGCTGCGCGTGCAGGCCGTGCTCCGCCGCGCGAAGTCCTCCGGGGACGGGGAGCGGAGCATCGAGTTCGGGTGCCTCCGGATCGACGAGGGCGCTCATCGCGTGTGGGTCGATCGCGAGGAGGTCGAGCTGACGCTCCTCGAGTTCAAGCTCCTCGTCGCGCTGTACGAGGCGCGCGAGCGCGTGCAGACGCGCACCGCGCTGCTCGACGGCGTCTGGGGCATCGACGTGAGCATCACGACGAGGACCGTGGACACCCACGTCAAGCGGCTGCGCGACAAGCTGCGCCGCGCCGGCGATTACATCCAGACCGTCCGCGGCATCGGCTATCGATTCGCTTCCTCGCCCGACGTGCCCGAGAGCCGCAGCGCCTGATCGCGATATCGGGAAATACCCGGCAATCGTTGCCACCACGTCATTCTGGCGTAACGAAAAGTGCCTACCGTGTGCGTGTTGGTTCACAGCGTGGACCAACCCATTGAAGCCGGTTGCGCTTGCCTGAGCTCAGGTGGAGCTCTGGCTTTTTCACCAGCTGGCGCCTGGAGCCTCGATGCACCTGGAGACGTGGAATGCGGGGGAGGTCGATCCCGACCGAGCGAAGCGGCTCGCGATCGGGTATGCGGCAGGGCTCCTGCTCTTCGCGGGCATTGCGCTCCTCGCCGCCCGCCTGAGCGGCGCGATTCAACCTCCTCCGCCCGAGGAGGAGGTCGTCGACGTCAAGCTCGCCACCCGGGTCCCCGAGGCGCCGCCTCCCGCGCCGGCGCCGGCGCCCCCACCACCGGCGGCGGAGGCCCCGGCGCCTCGTCCCGCGGCGCCCAGGCGCTCGGCGCTGGTCGCGCCGACCGCGGTGCCGAAGGAGGCGCCGCCCGAGGCCGACCCGAGCGAGGCGAAGGCGAGCGACGAAGACACCTACGGAGAGCCGGGCGGCGCGCCGGGCGGCGTGCCCGGCGGGGTCCCCGGCGGCACGGGGACGGCCGCCGTGACGGCAGCGCCGCCTCCGCCGCCACCGCCTCCGCCGCCACCGCCGCCGCCGAGGGGGCCGATTCACCTGCCCGAGAACGCGACGCCGCCGGTCGCGCTCTCCTGTCCGCCGCCGGTCCCGCCTGAAGCTGCGCTGAGCGCGGGGGTGGAAGCGACCGTGGCCGTCCGGTTCGTGGTCACCGAGACGGGCGAGGTCACGAATGTCTCCATCGTCCGCGGCCACCCCCTCTTCAATGACGCGGTCCTCGCGGCGATGAAGACGTGTCGCTACAAGCCGGCGATCTCCGAGGGGAAGCCGGTGTCCGTCTGGAGGACGATTCCATTCCGCTTCAAGGCGAAGCGGTGATTTCCAGCGCACGGCCGCGGAGGCGGCCTCTCGCGAGAGGAACGAAGGAGTAGAGTCATGATGCAGTTCGATCTCGGGCACATCTGGGCGAGCATGGGCCTCCTGAGCAAGCTCGTCGCGTTCGCCCTCGTGCTCATGGCGCTGGCGAGCGTCGCCGTCGTGGTCGAGCGGCTCATCGCCCTCGCCCGTCAGGCGTCCGAGACCCGGCGCTTCGCGACCGAGGCGCGGCCGGTGATGGAGGCGTGGGACACCGCGCGGCTCGTGCAGATCGCCGGCCAGTACGAGCGATCGGCGCTCGCCCGGCTCGTCGCGGCGGCGGTGCGCCGGTTCCAGCGCGCCCTCGACGCCGGCGAGGGCGGCGTGCCCCCGGTGGAGCTCGCGCGCCGCGAGGTGTTCCGGCGCCGCGAGGCGATCTCGGCCGATCTGCGCCGCGGCCTGTCGGTGCTCGCCACGGTCGGCTCGGTGGCCCCCTTCGTCGGGCTGCTCGGCACGGTCATCGGCATCATCACCGCCTTCCAGACCATCGCGTCGACCGGCTCGGGCGGCCTCGGCGCCGTGAGCGCCGGCATCGCCGAGGCGCTCATCGTCACCGCCCTCGGGCTCGGGGTCGCCATCCCGGCGGTGCTTTGCTTCAACTACCTCACCACCCGCATCGCCGCGGTGGAGCTCGCGCTCGAGCGCAGCGCGGGTGAGCTCATCGACGAGATGGAGAACGAGCATGGGCGTTCGAGTGGAGAGCAAGCGTTCGAGTCGGCAGCAGCCTGAGCCGGAGATCAACGTCACGCCGCTCGTCGACGTGGTGCTCGTGCTCCTCATCATCTTCATGGTCATCGCCCCCCAGATGGAGCACGGCGAGCGGGTCGAGCTCCCGGCGGTCTTTCAGCCGGATCCGAAGTCGAAATCGAAGCTCGACCCCATCTACGTGACGATCACCGGCGCCGGCACCGTGTTCCTGGAGAAGGAGGCCGTCGCCGATCTCCCGGCGCTCGGCGAGCGGCTGCGGGCCATCCGCGCCGCGGAGCCGGAGCGCCGGGTGGTCATCAAGGGCGACTCCTCCGCGAAGTACGGCCGCGTGCGGGAGACCTTCGCGCTGTGCCAGGAGGTCGGCTTCGCCGGCATCTCGCTGCAGGTGAGCCAGCGGGGCGGCGGGGCCTCCCCGGCGCCGGAGGAGGGATAGCGCCGTGGGGATGAGCGTTCCGCAGGGCAGCGGCAGGAAGGGCGGCGTCGCGCCGAGCATGAACGTGACGCCGCTCGTCGACGTGGTGCTCGTGCTCCTCATCATCTTCATGGTCGTCACGCCGCTGCTCGCGAAGCAGTTCTGGCTGAACCTGCCCAAGAAGGACGACGCCGCGAAGCTCTCGCCGCCCCCCGACGACGCCACGAGGCCCGTGGTGCTCACGGTGGACGAGCGCGGCGTCATCCGCATCAACCAGGCCGAGGTGCAGCGCGGCGAGCTGAAGGAGCGGCTCGCCCGCATCTTCGCGGCGCGCTCGGACGACGTGCTGTACTTCGACGCAGAGGACGAGGCCGCCTATGCGGTCGCGGTGGAGGCCATGGACGCCGCGCGCATGGGCGGGGCGAAGACGATCGCCGTCCTGACAGAGAAGACCGGGCGCTGAGCCGGCGCGGCGCGCGGCCCCGAGGCGGCGTCGAGGAGGCGCCCGCGGGGCCGACGCCCGACGGCGCGCGCGCGGCGCGGTGCTTCGAGAGGGCGGCGGGCAGCGGGCTCTTCCGCCCTCCTCATCGACGGGGCGCAGGTGCGCCCGGACATCGGATCGGAAGGCGCGCCCGAGCTCGGGGCGTGAAGGGACAGGTGCATGATTCGCAGGAGGATCTCGGGGGTAGTCGCAGCGCTCGTGGCGCCGCTTTGCTGGGGGGCCACGGCCCTCGCCCAGGGCGATCCGGGAGCGGCGGCGCCGCCGCCGGAAGGCGCCGGAACCCCGGCCGGCGCCGCGCCGGCCGAGGGCGCCGCAGGGCTCGACGAGCCGAGCCCGTCGCGCCCGCCGCCGGCAGGGAAGGGCGTCGTGTGGGGCGTCGTCACGGACTCCGCCACGAAGGAGCCGGTCTTCGACGCCCAGGTGTCCGTCGTCGGGACGAAGCTCAAGGTCATCGCGGATCTCGACGGCCGCTACCGCCTGGAGCTCCCGCCGGGGAGCTACCAGCTGCGGGTCTGGTACGAGGCGTACAAGCCTCAGCGCGTGCAGGACGTGCGCGTGACCGCCGGGCAGGTGAGCCAGGTCGACGTCGGCCTGGAGCCGGATCAGCAGGTCGAGGACGTCGTCGAGGTCGAGTTCGAGCCGGAGCGGGCGAGCGTCGCGGCGCAGCTGCTCATCCGGAAGAACGCGGCCCACGTGGGCGATGCCGTCGGCGCGAAGGAGATCGCGAAGACGCCCGATCGCAACGCCGCGGAGGCCGCGAAGCGCATCGTCGGCGCGACCGTGGTGGACGGCAGGTACGTGTACGTGCGCGGCCTGGGCGAGCGCTACACGAACGCGCTCTTGAACGGCGCCCCGCTGCCGAGCCCCGAGCCCGACCGGCAGGCCGTCCCGCTGGATCTCTTCCCGTCGCTGGTCCTCAGCGACATCACCGTCGTCAAGACGTTCACCCCCGACATCCCCGGCGATTTCGCGGGCGGCTCGGTCCAGATCAACACGCGGGAGCTCCCGACCAAATTCCTCTTCCAGGCCTCGCTGTCGCTCGGGCTGAACACCCGGGCGACGTTCCGGGATCGCCAGAGCTACGACGGATCCGGGACCGACTGGCTCGGGATCGACGGCGGCGCCCGCGCCCTGCCGGACGAGATCCCTGACTACAAGGTGGTGCGCCTCGGCCCCGAGCCGGGCGGCGGCACCATCTCCAGGGATGAGATGACGGCCTACGGGAGGGCGATCGACTCGTCCATGGCGACGACGCGATCGTTCACCCCGCCGAACGGCAGCGGCAGCGTGGTCGTCGGCGACACCCTGAAGCTCGGCGGCGAGCAGCGCCTCGGCTACATCGCCACCCTGAGCTACGGCCGGAAGTTCTCTCCGCGCGCGAGCGAGGTCGCCGGCATCTTCGATCCCGACCCGCAGACCGGCGAGCCCGAGCGTGTCGGCGACATCGCGACGGGGAACATCCGTGATCAGGTGTCCTGGGGGAGCTTCGGCAGCGTCACCTACAACCCGGATCAGGACCACAAGGTGACGCTCACCGGGCTCCACAGCCGTTCATCGGACGACCAGGTCAGCGTGGCCGACGTGGACCCGAGCCGCGGGGACAGCGCGTATAGCGACACGATGCTGCGGTTCACCTCGCGATCGCTCACCCTGGGCCAGCTCCAGGGCGAGCACCGCTTCGAGGCGCTCGACGGCGGGACCGTCGACTGGAAAGCGTCGCTCTCCCTCGCGACCTCGGACGAGCCCGACACCAGGGAGACCGTCTACGTCCGGGATGACGCGAGCGGCGCCCTCTCGTGGGACGAGGGCACGCTGAGCGGCGCGCATTTCTTCAGCGACATGAGCGACGTGAGCTACGGCGGGCAGCTCTCCTACACCCAGCCCCTCGTCCGCGGCGACACCCCGACCCGGCTGAAGGTGGGCGGTCTGCTCAACTTCCGGGAGCGCGAGTTCAACGCGCGCCGGTTCCGGTTCAAGCAGCGCCCGGGCGCGGATCCGGCGCTCCTGCGCCAGGAGCCGGGACAGCTGTTCTCGGACGAGAACATCGGCTCGGTGCTCGAGCTCGAGGAGATCACGCGCGAGACCGACTCCTATACGGCGAACGACGATCTCTACGCGGGTTACGTGATGACCGACGCCGCCGTGACGCGATGGCTCCGCGCGGTGCTCGGCGCCCGGGTCGAGGCCTCCTCGCTGTCGCTGAGGGCGTTCGACCGGTACTCCGCGGCGAACCCCGAGATCAACGTCGAGAGCGACAAGGTCGATCTCCTGCCGGCGCTCAACGTCATCGTCAAGACGACCTCGAGCTCGAACGTCAGGCTCGGCGTGGCCAAGACGCTGGCGCGGCCCCAGCTCCGCGAGCTCAGCCCGACCCTGTATCAGGAAGGCTATAGCGGCAGAGAGGTGCAGGGCAATCCCGAGCTCCGGCGGACGAGCGTCGTGAGCGGCGATCTTCGCTTCGAGATCTTCCCGACGGCCGGGGAGGTGGCGGCGGTCAGCGTCTTTTACAAGCACTTCCAGGAGCCGATCGAGGAGGTCATCATCCCGAACGGCGGCAGGGGCAGGCTCACCTACGTCAACGGAGACGCCGGCTACCTCGCCGGCGTCGAGCTCGAGCTCAGGAAGGGCCTCGGCTTCATCTCCCCGCTCCTGCGGGAGGTCACCGCGCTCGGCAACCTCACCTTCGTGACGTCGGAGGTGACGATCGATCCCGAGATCAGCGCGGGAGGGATCACCATCACGAGCAGCCCGACGCACCCCCTCCAGGGGCAATCCCCCTTCGTCGTGAACCTGGGGCTCGACTACACCGGGGAGTCGACCGGCACGAGCGCTCGGCTCCTCTACAACCTGTTCGGCGTCCGGCTCAGGAGGGTGGGGAGCAGGCTGCCGGACGAGTACGAGCAGCCGCGGCACCAGATCGACCTCACCGTTGCCCAGCGCCTCGGCGAGCACGTCGAGCTGAAGCTGGCCGGCGAGAACCTCATCGACGCTCCGGTGCGCATCACGCAGGGGAGGGAGAGCGACGGGGACAACATGGTCAGTCGATACAGCATCGGCACGACGGTGACATTGAGCGCCTCCTATACCTATTGAGCGCGTGCCATTGAATCGTCACGCGTCGATCGTCGCGATTTCGCGCGCATGATTCATGGTGGCTCGCCAGGAGGTAAATAACATGCGTACATTCGGAATTGCCTTGGCTTGCGTCTCGGCGCTCTCCGTCGCGGCGCTCGCCGCTTGCGGCGACGACGACTCGGTTTCTCCGGCCGCGACCGGCACCTCGGCCACGAGCGGCTCCGGCGGCGGCGGCGCTGGCGGCTCCGGCGGCGGCGGCGCTGGCGGCTCCGGCGGCGACGGCGGCGGCAGCCCCGCCGATTGCTCCGCCCCGGTGGCGGTCTCCGGGGCGATCGACGCCGACGCGACGTGGACCGCCGACAAGTGCTACCTGATGAAGGGCATCGTCTTCGTCGAGCGGGGCGCCACCCTGACCATCGAGCCCGGGACGACGATCATGGGCGAGAAGGTCAGCCTCGCGACGCTCGTCGTGAAGCCCGGCGCGAAGATCAACGCCAAGGGCACGGCCGACGAGCCCATCGTGTTCACGAGCCAGGGCGAGAAGGGGGACCGCGCCGCGGGCGACTGGGGCGGCGTCATCCTGCTCGGCGAGGCGCCGGTCAACGTCGAGGGCGGCAAGGCCACGGTCGAGGGCATCACCGGCAAGGGCACCGAGTACGGCGGCAACAAGCCGGAGGACAACAGCGGCGTCCTCGAGTACGTGCGCATCGAGTTCAGCGGGATCCTGCTCTCTCAGGACAACGAGGTGAACGGCCTCACCCTCGCCGGCGTGGGCTCCAAGACGACCATCGATCACGTGATGGTGCACCACACGCTCGACGATTGCTTCGAGTTCTTCGGCGGCACCGTCAACGCGAAGCACCTCATCTGCGCGCAGAACGGCGACGACGGCATCGACTGGGACCTCGGCTACGTCGGCAAGCTCCAGTTCATCGCCGTCCAGCAGGACCCCTCGGTGGCCGATGACACGAACGGCTTCGAGGGCGACAACGACGCCGACTCGTCGGCCAACACGCCGGTCAGCGAGCCGATGATCTACAACGCGACCTTGTGCGGCAAGAACAAGGACGTCGACAAGCAGCAGTACGGCATGCTGCTCCGCCGCTCGACGAAGGCCCATATCTTCAACACCATCGTGACCGGCTTCGAGGCGGGGGTGGACCTCCGCGACGCGCTCACCGAGGTCGAGCTCGCGAGCTCGATCTTCTTCGGCAACGTCAAGGCGAACATCGCCTACGAGGAGACCGACGTGAACGCGACCACCGAGTCGAAGCTGGATGACGACGACGACGCGGGGGTGGACGAGATCGCGTGGTTCGAGGGCGAGGCGTCCAACAGCGTCGAGGATCCGGGGCTCGCCGGGTGCTTCGCCGCGAAGCCCGACTTCCGGCCGGAGGCCACGCTCGTCGAGAACGCGGCCACGCCGCCCGACGACGGCTTCTTCGACGCCGAGGCGAAGTACATCGGCGCCTTCAAGGCGGATGACACCTGGGCGACGGGCGCCTGGGTCTCGTTCGACGCGAACTGACGCCGCGCCGTCCGCGTCGGCTCGTCGTCGCGTGAGGGGCGGACCGGATCCGTGGCGAGAGAAATGACGAAGGCCGGCTCATCCGCCGGCCTTTATCGTCGCGAGCGTCTCGGCTCCGCCGCAGGCGCTCAGCGCACGCGCGGCGTGAACCCGGACACACTGCTCCGGTGCTCGCTGCATACGCCTCGCGCGTCCGGGTTGTCCTTGAATGACACCCTCCCGCACACCTCGCAGATGCAGAGGTGTGCGCGATAGAACTCGCGGTCGAGCAGGATGTCGGCAGCGAGCAAACTGAGCACAATGTCGCCGAGGAAGTCGATCTCGCGCGGCGAGGCGACCCAGACGGGACGGCCGCCCACCGCGGCCCGGCGGACCCTGCCCCCGTAGATCGCCGCGTTCAGGAACCGATCGTCGGTGACGGGCGCGATGAGGCCCCGCAGCGCCGTGATGACGCGCCCGCGGGCCTTGTGGATCAGCTCCTCCAGGTTGCTGCCGCCGTCGGCGCGCGGGTCGAGCATGACGGGCGTCGCGCCGGGCTCGCGCACGATCTGAGGGCGCTTCATCAGGCCCGGGGTCACGAGGTGATCCACGAACCAGTCCTGGAGGTCCTTGGGCGTCCACTCGGAGGCCGGCCACTCCAGGAACTCGAGCGCGCCGCGGAGGCCGCTGATGCTCTGGAGGCCGGGATGGGTCGGGAAGCTCGGCAGGGTGCGGGCTGTGTGCAGACGCCGGGGTGAGCGGCGGCCCGCTTCGTCGATCGTGCGGCCGGAACCCATGTTCACCTCGAGGGCGGTCCCCCGGTCCCGATGGATGCGAGCTCTTGCAGAGGCCACCATACCGACCAGACAAGCACAACTCGTGCCGAGCCTGGCGAACGGGACGACGTTGATTTCCCAGGAGTTCTGCCCAGCTAGCTCGAAGCGATCGATGGGATGGCCGGCCACTGGCCGGCCAGGTTCTTGAACAGGTAAGATAGATCCTGATGGACCACTCCACCGTCCGCGTCTCGGTCCCGCCTGAGCCCTCGGTCGCCGAGCCCGTTCCCGGGATCGTCCTGATTTTCTCGGGGGATCAGCCGCGATGCGCGCCGATCCCGCTCGATCGCGGCGCCGTGGTGCTGGGTCGCGGGGGCGTGGCCGGCGTGCCCCTCGTGGACGACTCGCTCATGTCGCGGCGACACGCGCGCATCGCGTACGACGGCGCCGCGTGGACCGTGGAGGACCTCGGCAGCACCAACGGGACGTCGGTGAACGGCGAGCCCATCCGCGGCGAGGTGCGGAGGGACGCGATCCAGGTCGTCGGCGCGGGGACGTCGGTGTTCCTCGCGCTCGCGGACATCCGGAGCTTCGCGCGCGGCGCGGTGCGCATCGAGAAGGAGAGCGTCCTCGGGCCCAGGCTGCAGCTGGTCTACGACACCATCGTCCGCGCCGCGGCCGCGGGCGACAGCCTGCTCGTGACGGGCGAGAGCGGCACGGGCAAGGAGCTCGCGGCGCGCGCCTACCACGAGGCGGGGCCGCAGGCGCGCGGCCCGTTCGTGGCCGTCAACTGCGCGGCCATCCCGGAGGGCCTGGCCGAGCGGCTCCTCTTCGGCGCCCGGCGCGGCGCCTACTCCGGCGCGACGCACGACACCGAGGGCTACGTGCAGGCCGCGCACGGGGGCACGCTCTTCCTCGATGAGGTCGCCGAGCTCGACGCGGCGGTCCAGGCGAAGCTGCTCCGGACGATCGACACCCGGCAGGTGCTCGAGCTCGGCGCGGTCGCGCCTCGCCCGGTGCAGATTCGGATCTGCGCCGCGACGCACGACCTGCGCGCGCGGGTCGCGCAGGGCCGCTTCCGGGACGATCTCTATTACCGCATCGGTCGGCCCGAGGTCCGGCTCCCGCCGCTCCGGGAGCGCCTCGAGGAGATTCCCTGGCTGCTCACGCAATGCGCGAAGGCGGTGGGCGCGGTCTTCGGCAAGGTGCCGCCGGCGATTCACCATTCGATGATCATCGCGTGCGCGATGCGCCGCTGGCCAGGGAACCTGCGCGAGTTCGTCGGGGAGGCGCGGCGCGCCGTGACGCGCGCGCTCGACGAGGGGCGGCGCACGGTCGAGGCCAAGGATCTCGATCCGCTCGCGGGCGTCGGCCTGGGCCCGGAGACGACGGATTCGCACGCCCGTCAGACAGGGAGCGACGTCCGGTCGGGCCCCTCGCGCCCGAGCCAGGCGCCGCCCGAAGATGAGATCGCCGAGGCGCTTCGCCTCGAGCGAGGCAATGTGTCTCGCGCCGCCAACAGGCTCGGCGTGCACAGGAATCGAATCCGACGCTGGCTCGAGAAGAATGGCGTGGATCGCTCCCACTTCGCCGAGGGGAGCGAGCTGTCCGATAACGACTGAGCCGCTCGCCGTGCGCTGTATGCACAAGTACAGGAGTACGTCAATGGCGGCATTTCATCCCAGGGGAGCGCTTGCCCGCCGCGCTCCCGTGTCGCTGCCGGTGTCGCTCCGGGCGTAGGCGGCTGAGGCCGATAGGGCGGCCGTTCCATACATCGCCTCCACCAAGCGCTCTGGCCTTCAGGGCGATTGCGGGCCGAAGCGCCGCTCTCCTCAAGGAAGCAGGCCCGGCAGGTCGAGGAGCCCGGTCGTCGCAGGGTTGCCTCCATCCGGTGACGGAGCGCGGCTCGATCGACCGAGGGCCCATGTATAGGGACTTTACAGACCTGCTTATGCAGGCTGTAATGTAGTGTGTAAGCCCCGTCTCCCAGCGAGGTGCTGTCACGACCACGGTCAAGTCAACGAGTCCGGCGCGCGCGGCGCGCCAGGTCGGAGGGCGCGATGCGCTCTAAAGAGAGCAGCGGTGAGGTGTGCCGAGTCCTGCGCCCGCGCACCGCGGCGGCGCCGCAGCGCGCGCGCGGCGCGTCCTGCGACGGCGCTGCGCGTCTTGCGACGGCGCTGCGCGGCTGGCGGTCCGCTCGCGGCCCGCGGCGGGTGGGGACTCCCCCTGCGGGGCGGCGGCGGTCGTCTCGTACGGTGCCTACGAAAGCCTACGTCTGCCGCCGGAAGGTGGGTTCGGACGTCCGGGAGGGGGCGCGATGCACAATCATGATCTTGGACTTGACCGGACGAGCGGCTTCATCGATGTACAGAGAGTTGTCTGTCGGGCCCTCGTGCGAGCTCAGGTCCCGTCGCGTCATGGGCGGGCGCTGCGCTTCGCGGCGTTGCCGCGGGCGCGCGGCTGCCGAGCGCCTGTCCCCGGCTCGCCGTCGGGCCCTCCCGCAGCGACATCAGCAAACATTGAACCCCCCGGCTCCTGCGAGGTAGTCGACGTCATGCGTTCGCGCTTGAAATCGTCCCATCGTGGAGAGCCCAGCCAGGACGGCGGGCTGCCTGGTTGAACAGCCCAGGACACCATGAACGCGATCCGTAGACACGCATCGGCCGAAGAGGCGTCTGTCAGCCTACGAGAGCACATCGAGGGGCCCTCCAGCGCGGCCGCGTCCGGCCCGGGGCTCGGACAGCAGCCGAGCTCGGGCACCCGACAGACCCACTCGCGCCGCCGCCCGTTCCTGAGCCGCCTCCTCTCGGCGGGCGAGGCGATCGACGCAGGGGACCACGAGCGCGCGAGGGCCCTCGTGGAGGGCATCCTGCGGGCGGAGCCCGATACCGGTGACGCCTCGGAGCGCATTTCAGGCGTGTTCGGCCGGGCGTTGCTCGCCCGCCTGGACGGAGATCGCTCCGGCGACGGCAACCTCTACCTGCGCAGCGCCGGACCGCGGGACATGCTCGCGGCGTTTCAGCTGCTCGTGCACGCGACGCCGCTCATCCGCTTCGGATACCTCAGCGCCAACGCGGCGATCGTGGAGGCGTTCCAGCACGAGGAGGAGATCCACGTCATCGACATCGGCGTCGGGGGCGGTACGCAGTGGCCGTTCCTGCTACACCGGCTGGCGACGCGGCCCGGCGGCCCGCCGCGCGTCCGGCTGACCGGCATCGACCTACCGTGTCGGGGCCCGGATCCCGAGCAGCGGCTGCGCTGGGCGGGCGCGTTCATCGGGGGATGGGCGGAGCGGCTGAAGGTCCCGTTCGAGTTCCACGGGGTCGCGTCCTCGGTGGAGCGCGTCGACTGGAGCCGTATTGCGTCCCGCTCGACGGCGCCCATCGCCGTCAATGCGGCGTTCGCATTGCACCACGTACCCGACGCCTCGGTGCACCCCACCGCGAACCGCGACACCATTCTCACGAGGATCCGCGCGCTGTCGCCGCGCGTGCTGACGCTCGTCGAGCCGGACGTGGAGCACAACGCGCTCCCGTTCCTCCCGCGCCTGTCCGAGGCGATCGGCCATTATTATGCGGTCTTCCAGGCGCTCGAGGCGCTGCTCCCGCCGCACATCGCCGCGCGCGAGACGATCGAACAGGTCTTCTTCGGACAGGAGGTGATGAACGTGGTGGTGGGCGAGGGGGCCGCGCGGGTCGAGCGGCACGAGCGCCGCGGCGCCTGGCAGCGCCGGCTCCGCATGAACGGCTTCGAGCCGCTGCGCGTCTCGCCGCACGAGTCGATGGTCCGCGGAGGGCTGCGCCTCAACACGGGGTTCGACGTGCGGGCGGACGAGCCGGCGCTCTTGCTCATGCGCAACGGGGTGTCGATCGTGGCCGCGTCGGCGTGGCGGCCGCGGCAGGTGCCGCCGCCGTCGCGGTTCATCTCCGGGCTGTTCCGCCGGACCGGCTGAGCGCTGCCTTGCCAGGGGCGCCTGCGACGCGGGCGGCCCCTCGCCTCAACGCCCCAGCCCGGCGAGCGCCGCCCAGAGCGTCAGCGCGCCGATCGCGAGGCTCGCGAGGACGAGCCACAGCGCGCGGCGGCCGCGCGGCGCGAGGGCCCGGAGCTCGCTCGCGAGCTCCGGGAGGAAGCCGAGGCAGCGGCCGGCCCTGGGCCGTACGCCGCGAGGGGGCAGGGGGCTCAGCCCATGGCGTCGGACCATATCGAACAGCACGGAGCCGCGCTCCTGGGCGCGCGCGAGGCGCTCCAGCATCTCGCGACGGCAATGAAGGCAGAACGTCGACGCATCCTCCTCGACGTCGTCGAGGCCGAGCTCCCGCAGCTTCTGCTGCTCCCAGCTCTCCCTGGCCTGGCGGGCCTCGTCCGAATCGTCCGTCGGGCGGTCGTGATGGTGTGGGCTGTCCTTGGCGCTCATCGATGCTCCTGATCCCTGCCGCAACCTGCGACTCCTACGAGGATCTATTCCAGTCAGCCGCGGGGATTTCTCAGGCGTCGTGCTCGGGGAGCCACCGCAGCCCGGCCGACAGCGCCGAGCTGGCGCCGTTCCACGAGCGGCGCGCGCTCCGGTCTCCGGTCTCCGGTCTCCTCATTTACGGATGCTCTGGGAATTTCGTTTCGAAATATCGAGGATCTCCGAGCCTGATCCCGGGGTGTCTCGGGGCGCGTCGTTGCAGAGCGATCTGTGGCCGCAGGCGCGCACCTCGGGAGTCGGGGAAGCCGTCGAATCGCAGCAGCGCCCGGCTGGACGCGCACGGCGCGGTCGGGCCCGCGCCGGAGGCATCGCGGCCGATCGAGCGAATCCCCGAGTCACCCCGCCGTCGCGGACGAGCACCACCGGCGCGGGCGGCCCCCCTGGGCAGACGGACCGCGGCTTCACGGGCAGGGGATGCAGGCGGACGGCGTACCGGGTGAGAGGTGAGCCCCGTACCAGGTTGGGCGGAGGCGGGGGGAGAGTTTTTTGAAGGTGTAGAAATGTAGTATGATGCAAGCGTCGCTGGGCTCGGGACCGAGCTCAGCGGGTCACGAGCACCTTGAGGGCGCCTGGCGCAGCCGCGGCCCGCAGCGCCTCCTCGGCGCGCTCCAGCGGGAGGCGAGCCGACACGAGCGAGCGCACGTCGACGGTCCGGGCCTCCAGGGCGCGCAGCGCGGGCTCGAACAGCCCGCAGCGCGAGCCGACCACGGTGATCTCGTGGATGACGAGCTCCGCCAGGTGGACGCTGGAGAGCCCGGCGACGGTGCTCTTCAGCACGAGCGTTCCGCGCGGCCGGGTCGCGCGGACCGCCCTCATGAACCCCTCGGCGGTGCCGGTGGCCTCGACCACGAGCTCGGCCGGCTCGCCGGCCCAGGCGCCCTGAGGAGGCGCGGCGCCTCCGGCGGCGTCGGCCGAGGCCAGCGCGGCCGGGCGCACGAGCTCGGTCGCGATGCCCCGCGCGCGCAGCAGGGCGAGCTTCTCCTCGTGCTTGCCGACCGCGAGGACGCGGGCGCCGGCCTGGTGCAGCACCTGGGCGATGAGCAGGCCGAGCTTCCCGTCGCCGAACACGAGCGCCGAGGTGCCCGGCGCCACGCGCACCTGCTCCAGGATCTCGAACGCCGCCGCGAGCGGCTCGGTGAACACCGCCTCCTCGTCGTCCACCCGGTCATCCACGGCGTAGAGGTTCGCCACGGGCACCGCGACGCGCTCCGCCAGCGCGCCGTCGGCGCCGGCGATGCCCATCACCGTGCGCGCCGGGCAGTGCCGTCCCAGCCCGCGCGCGCACGCGCTGCAGCGGCCGCACGCGAAGTTGATCTCCCCGACCACGCGACGGCCGCGCCACGCGGCGGGCCCCTCCGCGACCTCCCCGACGAACTCGTGGCCGAGCGTGCCGCGGAAGTCCATGTAACCTTTGGTGATTTCGAGATCCGTGTTGCAGATCCCCGCGCACCGCACCTCGACCACGGCCATGCCGGCCGCGATCGAGGGCGGGGCGCGGTCGGTGACGCGCGCCGCCGTGCCGTCCCAGACCAGCGCTCGCACGGACGAGCCTAGCCCGCCGCGAGCGCCAGCCGGCGCTTCGCCGGCTGCATCAGGTACGCGTCGACCGCCTCGGCGGCCTTGCGCCCCTCCGCGATCGCCCACACGACGAGGCTCTGGCCGCGCGACATGTCGCCGGCGGCGAAGACGCCCTCCACGCTCGTGCGCCCGCCCGGGGCCTTCACGTTGCCGCGCTGGTCCATCGCGACGCCGAGCTGCTCGAGCAGCCCCTCGCGCTCGGAGCCGACGAAGCCCATCGCGAGCAGGACGAGCTCGCACGGGATCTCGAACTCGCTCCCCGGGACGGGCACGAACTTCCCGCCTTCCAGGCTCACCCGCGCCGCCTTGAGGGCGCGGACGTTCCCGTGCTCGTCCCCGACGAACCCGGTGGTCGACACCGACCAGTCGCGCTCGCCGCCCTCCTCGTGCGAGGACGACGTGCGGAGGATGAGCGGCCACGCGGGCCACGGGTTCGTGAGCGAGCGCTGCTCGGGCGGACGGGGGAGGAGCTCGAGCTGCGTCACGTGCGCCGCGCGGTGGCGATGGCTCGTGCCGAGGCAGTCCGAGCCGGTGTCGCCGCCGCCGATGACGACCACGCGCTTGCCCGTCGCGAGGATCGCCTCGCTGTCGGGGATCACGTCGCCGGCGACCCGCTTGTTCTGCTGCGTCAGGAAATCCATGGCGAAGTGGACGCCCTTGAGCTCGCGGCCCGGGACCGGCAGGTCGCGCGGCCGGCGCGCCCCGCCGCAAAGCACGATGGCGTCGTACTGCTCGCGCAGCGCGTCGCCGGTGACGTCGACGCCGCAGTGGACGCCGGTGCGGAAGGTCACCCCCTCGGCCTGCATCTGCTCCATGCGGCGGTCGATGAGGTGCTTCTCCATCTTGAAGTCGGGGATGCCGTAACGGAGCAGGCCGCCGATGCGATCGTCGCGCTCGAAGACCGTCACGTCGTGCCCCTTGCGCGCGAGCTGCTGCGCGGCCGCGAGGCCGGCCGGGCCCGACCCGATGACCGCGACCCTCTTGCCCGTGCGCTGCTTCGCGATGACCGGCGCGACCAGGTTCCGCTCGAAGGCGCGATCGGCGACGCCGCGCTCGACGTTCTTGATCGTGACCGGCTTGCCCTCGATGTTCAGCACGCACGACGCCTCGCACGGCGCCGGGCACACGCGGCCGGTGAACTCGGGGAAGTTGTTCGTCGCGTCGAGCGCCGCGATCGCCTCGGGGAGGCGCTCGCGGAACATGTGATCGTTCCAGTCGGGGATCAGGTTCCCGAGCGGACACCCGTCGTGGCAGAACGGGATGCCGCAGTCCATGCACCGCGCCGCCTGATCGCGCAGCTCGGCGTCAGGGATCGGGAGCTCGAACTCCTGCCAGTCGTTCAATCGCTCGGAGACGGGCCGCTTCTTGATGTCGACCCGCTGGATCTCGAGGAAGCCTCGTACCTTACCCATGGGCGGCCGACCTCTCTCCCGTGCTCGCGGGACCCGCGTTGGCGGGGATGTAACGTCCAGTGGAAACGTAGGGGGTGGAGGGTGAAAGCAGGGACACGATCCCGCTCGACGCGTCGGCCCCGTTCGTCGCGGGCGACGCCGCGGCCTCGAGGGCGCGCCGGTACTCGCTCGGGACGACCTTCACGAACTTCGGCAGGACGGCCTGCCAGGAGTCGAGCAGCTCGGTCGCCTTCCGGCTGCCCGTGCGCCGCACGTGCTCCTCGAGCAGCGCCCGCACCGACTCGGCGTCGGCCGCGGTCATCGTCTCGAGCTGCACCATCTCCTTGTTGCAGCGCGCCTCGAAGAGGGCGTCCTCGTCGAAGACGTAGGCGAGCCCGCCGCTCATGCCGGCGCCGAAGTTGCGGCCGGTCGTGCCGAGGATGATCACGGTGCCGCCCGTCATGTACTCGCAGCCGTGGTCGCCCACGCCCTCGACGACGGTGGTGGCCCCGCTGTTCCTGACCGCGAAGCGCTCGCCGGCGCGGCCGTTGAAGAACGCGCGGCCGCTCGTGGCGCCGTAGAGCACGACGTTGCCGACGATGACCTGGTCGTCCGGCTTGAACGGCGCCTCGCGCGGCGGGCGCACCGCCACGACGCCGCCCGACAGGCCCTTGCCGACGTAGTCGTTCGCGTCACCGGCGAGCTCGAGCGTCATGCCCTGCGAGGCGAAGGCGCCGAAGCTCTGGCCGGCGCTGCCGGCGCACTTCACGACGATGCTGTCCTCGGGCAGCCCGGCGCTGCCGTGGCGGCGCGCGATCTCGCCGCTCAGCATGGCGCCGATCGTCCGGTCCGAGTTCCGCACGCGCGTCTCGATGACGACGGGCGGCCCGCCGTCGATCGCGGCGCGCGCCTGCTCGATGAGCTTGAGGTCGAGCACCCGGTCGAGCTTGTGGTCCTGCGGCTCGACGCAGTGGTTCGGGCTCGTGAGGGCCTCCTTCGGGCGGTAGAGCACCTCGGAGCAGTCGATCTTCCTCGCCTTCGCGTGGAGCCCGGTGCGCCGCTGCACGATGCAGTCCGAGCGCCCGACCATCTCGGTCAGGGTGCGGAAGCCCAGGCTCGCCATGATCTGCCGGAGCTCCTCCGCCACGTAGAAGAAGAAGTTGATGACGTGCTCCGGCGCCCCGGTGAACTTCTTCCGGAGCTCCGGGTCCTGCGTGGCGATGCCCACTGGACAGGTGTTGAGGTGGCACTTGCGCATCATGATGCAGCCCGCCGCGACGAGCGGCGCCGTGGAGAAGCCGAACTCCTCGGCGCCGAGCAAGGCGGCGAACGCCACGTCCCGGCCGGTCATCAGCTTGCCGTCGGTCTGCACGATGGCCCGGCCGCGGAGCCCGTTCATCACGAGCACCTGGTGCGCCTCGGCCAGCCCGAGCTCCCACGGCACGCCCGCGTGGTGGATCGACGTGAGCGGGGAGGCGCCGGTGCCGCCCGAGTCGCCGCTGATCAGCACCACGTCGGCGTGCGCCTTCACCACGCCCGCGGCGATGGTGCCGACGCCCGCCTCGGCGACGAGCTTCACGCTGATGCGCGCCTTCGAGTTGATGTTCTTCAGGTCGAAGATGAGCTGCGCGAGATCCTCGATCGAGTAGATGTCGTGGTGCGGCGGCGGCGAGATCAGCGTCACGCCTGGGGTCGAGTGCCGCACCTTCGCGATCACCGCGTCGACCTTGTGGCCCGGGAGCTGGCCGCCCTCGCCGGGCTTGGCCCCCTGCGCCATCTTGATCTGCAGCTCGTCGGCGTTGACGAGGTACTCGGCCGTGACGCCGAACCGCCCCGACGCGACCTGCTTCACCGAGCTCCGCTTCGAGTCGCCGTTCGCCAGCCGGATGAAGCGCGCCGGGTCCTCGCCGCCCTCGCCGGTGTTCGACCGCGCGCCGATGCGGTTCATCGCGACGGCGAGGGTCTCGTGCGCCTCCTTCGAGATGCTCCCGAAGGACATGGCGCCCGTGGCGAAGCGCCTGACGAGCGAGGCGGCGGGCTCGACCTCCTCGATCGGCACCGGCGGGCCCGCGGGCCTGAAGTCCCACAGCCCGCGGAGCGACATCGGGTGCTCCTGCTGCTCGTTGATGATCGCGGAGTACTCGGCGTAGCTCTTCGCGTCGTCGAGGCGGACCGCCCGCTGGAGCGTCGAGATCGACTGCGGCGTCCAGAGGTGCCGCTCGCCGAACACGCGGAAGTGGTGGTGGCCGCCGACGTCGAGGTGCGTCCGCGCCCGCTCGCCGTACGCCGCCTGGTGGCGCGCGAGCGCCTCCTCCGCGATCTCGCGCAGCCCGACGCCGCGGACGCGCGACGCCGTGCCGGTGAAGTACGCGTCGATGACGATCTGGTCGATGCCGATGGCCTCGAAGATCTGCGCGCCCTGGTAGCTGGACAGCGCGCTGATCCCCATCTTCGACATGATCTTCAGGATGCCCTTCTTGAGCGCCTTCACGTACCGCGAGCTCGCCGCGGACGGCGACAGGTCGGGGCCGAGGGTCTTGTCGCGGCACATCGACGCGATCGACTCGAACGCGAGGTACGGGTTCACCGCGCCGGCGCCGTAGCCGATGAGCAGCGCCATGTGGCCGACCTCGCGCGCCTCGCCGGTCTCCACGATGATGCCGGCGCGCGTGCGCGTCCCCTCGTTGATGAGGTGGTGGTGCACGGCGCCCATGGCGAGCAGGCTCGGGATGGGGGCGAGCGTCTCGTCGATGCCGCGGTCGCTGAGGATGAGGATGCTCGCCCCGTCGGCGATCGCGCGGCTCGCGTCCTTGCAGAGCTTCGCGAGCGCGCTGCGCAGGTTGTCCTCCGGGTCGCCGTCGACCGCGAAGTACATGGGCAGCGTGGCCGCGCGGAAGTCGGGGAAGACGTTCTTGCGCAGCTTCGACAGGTCGTCCTGCGTGAGGATCGGGTGCGGCAGCTCGAGCATCCGACACTGGCGGGGCGTCTCCTCGAGGAGGTTGCCCTCGCCGCCGACGCAGCTCACGAGCGACATCACGATCTCCTCGCGGAGCGGGTCGACCGGCGGGTTCGTGACCTGCGCGAACAGCTGCTTGAAGTAGCGGAAGAGCAGCTGGGGCTTCTCGGAGAGGACGGCGAGCGGGATGTCGATGCCCATCGAGCCCACCGGCTCCTCGCCGAGGGTCGCCATCGAGGCGAGGATCATCCGCTGGTCCTCGTCGGTGTAGCCGAACGCCTGCTGCAGGGTCCGCAGATCCGCGTGCGGGATGGTGTAGAGGCTCGGCACGTCCTCGAGGGCGCGCAGGTCGATCTTGTTCTCGGCGACCCACGCCGCGTACGGCTTCTGGGTCGCGACGCGGCGCTTGATCTCGTCGTCGCTGACGACGCGGCCCTCGCTCGTGTCGACGAGGAACATCTTGCCCGGCTGGAGGCGCCCCTTCTGGATCACGCGCGCCGGCTCGATGTCGAGCACGCCGAACTCGCTCGCGAGCACGACGAGCCCGTCGCTCGTCACGACGTACTTCGCCGGGCGCAGCCCGTTGCGGTCGAGCGTCGCGCCGATCAGCCGTCCGTCCGTGAAGCACAGCGCCGCGGGGCCGTCCCAGGGCTCGATGAGGCAGCCGTGGTACTCGTAGAACGCCTTCTTCTCGGCCGACATGTCCGGGTCGAGCGCCCAGGCCTCGGGCACGAGCATCATCATCACGTGCGGCAGCGATCGGCCGCTCGCGAGCAGGAAGTCGACCACGTTGTCGAGCGCGGCCGAGTCGGACCCGCCCAGGCGGATGATCGGCTTGAAGTCCTCGATCGCGTTCGCGAACACATCGCTCTTGAGCAGCGCCTCGCGCGCCGACATCCACGCGGTGTTGCCGCGGAGCGTGTTGATCTCGCCGTTGTGCGCGATGACCCGGTACGGGTGCGCGCGCTCCCACGTGGGGAAGGTGTTCGTCGAGAAGCGCGAGTGCACCATCGCGAGCCGCGACACGGTGCGCTTGTCGGACAGATCGGGGTAGAACGCCGCGACCTGCTCCGCGAGCATCAGGCCCTTGTAGACGACCGTCCGCGACGAACAGGACGCGAGGTAGAAGTCATCCGCGTGGGCGGTGCGGCCGGCGCGCTTGCGGATCGCATAGAGGACCTGCTCGAAGGACTGGCGAGGCGCGACCCTGCCGATGAACAGCTGGCGGATCGCGGGGCGCGAGTCGCGCGCGACCGGGCCGATCGCCCCGTCGTCGATGGGGACGTCGCGCCAGCCGAGGACGCGCTGGCCGTGGTGCACGACCGCCGCCTCGAGGATCGCCTCGCACTGGCGGCGCCGGGACGGGCTCTGCGAGAAGAACGCCGTCGCGACCGCGTAGTCGCCGGGAGCAGGCAGCTCGATGCCCAGGGAAGCTAGGGAGGCGGCGTACAGCTCGTGCGGGATCTGGAGGAGGATGCCCGCGCCGTCGCCGGTGCAGGGGTCGCAGCCCGCGGCGCCGCGATGGGTTAGATTTTCGAGGATCTCGAGCGCTTGGCAAACGACCTCGTGCGTCGCTTCACGGCGGAGCGTGGCGACGAATCCGAGACCGCATGCGTCGTGTTCGAAAGCCGGATCGTAAAGACCTTGTCGTTGGGGCAGAGGCATGGTGCTGACTTCACACGCGCGTAGCACATGTTGCACAAGGATTGGAGCCCTAGTTAATGCGGCGCGCCAGCTCACCCGGAACCGGGCGCAAAACCCGGGGGGCGCGGCCCCCCTCTCCCCGGGCCGGATGGGCCGCGGGGGGCGGCGCGCGGCAGTGGACGCCCGTCGCCGCCCGTGGTGAAGGTGGGGATGGCGGGCCCGCTGGCCCGGCCGCCGGTGATGTGTCATTAGCATGAAGCTCTTCGCACTCAGTGATCTCCACGTCGGCTATGCGGAGAACCGCTCGGCCCTCGAGCGCATGACGCCGCGCCCGAACGACTGGCTGATCCTCGCTGGCGACCTCGGGGAGACGGAGCAGCACCTGCTCTACGTGCTCGACACGCTGGGCCCCCGGTTCGCGCAGCTCGTGTGGGCGCCGGGCAACCACGAGCTCTATACGATGCCGAGTGAGCGGGGCGGGCCGCGCGGCCGGGCCCGCTACGATCGGCTGGTCGAGCTATGCCGGAGCCGCGGGGTGATTACGCCCGAGGACCCGTACGTGCTTTGGGAGGGCGAGGGCGGGCCCCACGTGCTGGCGCCGATGTTCCTGCTCTACGACTACAGCTTCCGGCCGGCCGGCGTGGCCGAGCTCGACGCGGTGGCGTGGGCGATGGAGAGCGGCGTCCTCTGCAGCGACGAGGAGCTGCTCGACCCGGCCCCGTACGCGAGCCGGCCTGAGTGGTGCCGGGCCCGCCTCGCCGAGACCGAGGCCCGACTCGCCGCGATCGAGGCGCACCCCACGGTGCTCATCAACCACTTCCCGCTGCGCGAAGAGCTCGTGCGCCTGCGGTACATCCCGCGCTTCTCGATCTGGTGCGGGACGCGGCGCACGCACGACTGGCACACGCGCTTTCGCGCGCGGGTGGTCGTCTCAGGCCACCTCCACATCCCCCGCACCGACTGGATCGATGGTGTTCGTTTCGAGGAGGTTTCGTTCGGCTACCCGCGCCAGCGGCCCATCGGCCTCACCGCCGACAGCTGCCTTCGGGAGATCCTGCCGGGGCCCGCGGCCGCGGCGCCGCTGCCAGGGGCGACGTAGATGCTCGAGATCGCCCCCGGCGCCGCGCACCTCTGGTACGTCTTCTCCGAGCCGGTCCGCGACGAGGCGCTCCTCGCGGCGTACCACCGGCTGATGGCGCCGGACGAGGCGGCGCAGCAGGCGCGCTTCCTGTTCGCCGACAACCGGCACGAGTACCTGCTCACCCGCGCGCTCGTGCGCACGGTCCTCTCGAAGTACGCGGACGTCGCGCCCGAGGCGTGGACGTTCGTCCGGAACGAATTTGGCCGGCCGCAGATCGCGGGGCCGCCGGGGGGGCCGCCGCTGCGGTTCAACCTGTCGAACACGCGGGGGCTCATCGCCTGCCTGGTCGCGCTGGACCGCGACGTGGGGGTCGACGTCGAGGACACCGAGCGCTCGAGCAGCGCCGTGGACATCGCCGACCGCTTCTTCTCGCCCGCCGAGGTGCGCGCGCTGCGCGCGCTGCCGCCGGAGAGGCAGCGCGCGCGCTTCTTCGAGTACTGGACGCTCAAGGAGTCGTACATCAAGGCGCGCGGGATGGGGCTCGCGATCCCGCTCGACCAGTTCTCGTTCCACCTCGACGACGGACCGTCGATCGGCATCTCGTTCGATCCGCGGCTCGGCGACGATCGCTCGGCCTGGCAGTTCGCGCTCTACCAGCCCTCGGCGCGGCACACGATGGCCGCCGCCATCCGCACGGGGGGCGCGCCTCCGCTGTCGATCGAGCTCCGGGAGACGGTGCCGCTCCGCGACGGATGAGCGGCGGCCGAGGCCGCTGACCGGCGCCCGGGCCGCCCGCGCGGCGCCTTCAGTCCGGCCGCGCGATCGAGAGCTCGACGTTGCGCCACGACGGCTCGCCGCTGCCGTCGCTGCCGAAGCCGGAGGTGACGTCCACGACGGCGCGGCGGCGCCCCTCGGCGGCGACCGGGTCGCCGTCGACGGCGTAGTCGAGGGCGACCCCTCGGATGGCGACGGAGCCGTTGTCCTCGTCCCAGATCTCGATGACGCGGACCTGGTGGGGGTAGTCGGCGAGCGCGGAGGTCTCGAGCTCCCAGTAGGCGTGCCCGCCGCTCGGCGTCACCGGGGTCACCCGGTGCACGTGCGTGTGGCCCGCGAGGTGGAGGAGCACGTTGTCGTAGCCGCCGACGAGCGACTGCCACGCCTCGACGGTGAGCGCGCCGGGCACGGCGGGGGTGCCCGTCGCGGCGAAGGAGCCGTCCCCGAGCAGGCGCGACGCGTGGTGGGACGCGAGGACGACCCACCTGCGATCGCGCCGCGCGCGGTCGAGGGCCGGGCGGATGAACCGGTCGACGTCGGCCTGGAGGATCACGCCGCCCGGGCCGCCGGTCTCGGCGGCGGTGTCGAGCACGAGGACGCGCACGGGCGTGTCCTTCACGTCGAACTCGTAGAACGCCTTCCCGTACGCCTGCGCGTCGGGCCCGATCCCGTGCCCGTCGCCCGCGGCCGCCACTTGATCCATCAGCGCGGTGCGGCTCAGGAGCGCCCTCCGCGGATCGGGGACGACCTCGCCGGTGACCACCGGACCGCCGGGGCGCGACCAGTCGCGCGTCCCGCCGTCCGCGATGCTCCCCGTCGCGATGGCGGCGCGGGTGTCGACCGGGAAGTTCCCCTGGTGCAGGACGTCGTGGTTGCCGGTCACCCAGCGCCACGGCACGAGCAGCCCCTCGGCGACGAACGGATCCTTGGGATCGTTGTCCGGCCCCTGGACGGGATCGTCGTCGTCGCCCGAGTCGCACTCGACGCGCTCGGCGCCGTCGAGGATGGCCGTGAACCACGCGATCTCGTTCGTCTGCGCGCTGTCGGCGTTGTCGCCGCCGAGCAGGACGAAGTCGAGCGGCGTGCTCCGGTGGAGCGCGTTGATGGTGCGGACGGCGGCGTTGAGGATCCGGCACTCGTGCCCTTCCTGCGGGCGGAAGGCCGAGCCGATGGCGGGCGAGTCGAAGATCGCGAGCCGCGCGGGCGACTCGTCGTCGGCGAGCTGGGTGTCGGCGAGGTGCACGAACCGCGTGAGCAGCTTCGGCCGCGGGCCGCGCGGCGGCGGAGGCGCTCCGTCGAGCGTCGCCGGCGCGAGCGGCAGCCCCGGCCCGATCTCGAGCTCGCCGTAGCCCTCCGCGAGCATCTGCTCGATCTGCGCCGGCACCGCGGGGTTCCTCGCCGGCGGATCGGCGACCGCGGCGCGCGGCACGAGGGTTCGCTCGGTCGTCAGCGGCGGCGCGTCGGCGAGCGCCGGCAGCGGCGTCGGCGCAGGCGTGGGCGCGGGATCGACGGACTCCTCCGCCGCGCAGGCCGCCACGAGCGCGAGGGACAGGACCGCCGCGGGGCCACCTCGGCGCGCGCGTGCGCCGAGCGATCGGACGAGCTCCGCCGTTGCCGTGCTCCCTGCTCGTGTCTGGCTCATCGCTTCCTTACATGACAAGACAGCAGCGCCTGATCAAGAAATGTTCATTCGAGCGGTAGCGATCGTGTCGTCGGTCATCATCAGGCAATGAAAAGAGACTTTCCGGAATGAGGGTTAACCATCCCACGTGACGCCGGCGGCGCCGCGTGGCGTCACGTTGATGCGCACGGGCGGGCTGAACCATGGTAGGGCGGAGCCGCGGCCAGCGCGCCGGCGGCTGCTAGGATGCGGCGCGTCCGGGCTCCGGGCGCTCCTCTCGAGGTCATCACATGGTCCTTTCGCGATTTGTGGGCTTCGTGCTCGCGGCGGTGGCGCTGGCGGGCTGCGGTGAGCCCGATCCCATCATCGAGACCCATTACGGTCCTTACGAGGGGGACGCCTATCCGGATCGGCGCCCGAAGATCACGGTTCCGGAGGGGGGCATGGGCGTGGTGAGCGACAGCCGCTCCGACACGCTCTCCCTCATCTCGCTCGCGACGGGGGAGCGGTTCGGCGTTTACCCCGTGGGCCGCGATCCGGTGACGATCGACGGGCCTCACCATGTCGCCGTGGACGCTCCGGGAAACGCGGTCTATGTCGCGCTGTCGTACCCTGTCCTCGCCGGCACGATCGGCCCCCACGCGACCCACGGATCGAGCGCGATGGCCGGCTATGTCCAGAAGCTCGCGCTCGACGACATGCGCGTCCTCGGGCAGGTGCGCGTCGAGCCCAACCCGGGCGACATCGTGATCTCCGAGGATGGCGGCCGCGTGGTCGTCTCTCATTACGATCTCAAGCGCGCGATCGACAACCCCCACGACATCGAGGCGGCGCGCTCGTCCATCGCCGTGATCGATCCCGACGAGATCTCACGCTCGGGCTCGGCCCAGCCGGTGCTCATCCCGACCTGCATCACCGCGCACGGGATCGCCCTCTCGCGCCCGGACGGCGCACGCGCCTACGTCGCCTGCGAGGGCGAGGACGTCCTCGCGGTCGTCGACCTGACCGACCCCGGCGCCGAGGTGAAACGCGTGCCCGTGGGGCCGCTCCCTGCCGAGTGGGACTCGTCCTACGCCCCCTATGCCGCGGTCATGTCCCCGGATCAGAAGACCATCGCCGTGAGCAACACCAAGAGCCGGGATGTGCGCTTCTTCGACGTCGCGTCGGAGTCGTTCAGGGAGCCCCAGTCCATCTTGACGCTGATCGGCGCGCCGTACTTCGTCGCGTGGACCCCCGACGGGAGCCGCCTCTACGTGCCGACCCAGACGCCCGACGCGATCGCGCTCATCGACGTGGCGAACGGCAACGCCGAGCTCGCCTACCGCGATCTCACCGGGGTCTGCGAGAAGCCGCACGTCGTGGATTACGACGGGGGAGACGGGCTCTTCCTCGTCTGCGAGGGCGATCAGACCGAGACCCCCGGCCGGGTGCTCCGGCTCGATCCCGAGACGCTGGAGACGCGCAGCGACGCCGAGGTGGGCCTCTTTCCCGACGCGTTCGCGCGCGTCGCGGCGGAGGCGCCGTGAGGCCGCGCTCCCTCGCCCTCGCCGCGCTCGCCTTCGCGGCGCTCGCCTGCGGCTGCGCGGGCGATCCGGAGACGAAGATCGTCGACGCGACGGCCGTGGAGCACGGCGCGGCGCTCTTCCGGGACCCCTCGATCGCGGAGACGCGCTTCAATCGTTATTCATGCTCGACGTGCCATGAAGCGATCGCCGGCGAGGCGGGGGACGCCATGCTCCCCGGCGCCCCGCTCGCCGGCGCCGTGGATCGCCCGCATTACTGGGGTGGCCAGGAGGTCGATCTCCTCGGCGCGATCAACCATTGCCTCTATTACTTCATGACCAAGGACCTGCCCTGGGCCGCGGACGACCCCGCTGCGCGGGCCATGTACGCCTACCTGGAATCGCTCCCCAGCGACGGCGACGCGGCCGAGGCCGTCCCGTTCACGCCGGTCTACGGGCTGAGGGAGCCGCCGCCCGGCGATCCGGGGAAGGGCGCGCTCATCCACGATCGCGCCTGCGCCTCGTGCCACGGGCGCGCTCGTTCGGGGGAAGGGCGGCTCGTCGAGCGGGCGCCGGCGCTGCCCGATCAGACCCTCGAGGAGCACCCGCTCGGCGAGTACACCGAGCGCGAGCGGCGGCTGGTCTTCGTCGAGAAGGTCCGCCACGGCGGCTTCATCGGCTACGGCGGGCAGATGCCGCCCTTCTCGCTCGAGGTCCTCTCCGACGAGCAGTTCGGCGATCTCCTCTCGTTCTACGCGCTGCCCTGACGCCGCCCGTGAAGCGCGCCGAGAAAGCCGAGAGGATCGCCGAGATCCTCGATCGATTGTACCCGCAGCCGGCCATTCCGCTGGTCCACGAGGACCCGTATTCGCTGCTCGTCGCGGTGATGCTCAGCGCGCAGACCACGGACAAGATGGTAAACGCGGTGATGCCGGCGCTCCTCGCGCGCGCCCGGACGCCCGCCGAGATGGCGGCCGTGCCGACCGAGGAGATCGCCGAGCTCATCCGGAGGATCGGGTTCGCGCCCACGAAGGCGAGGCACCTGAAGGCGCTGAGCGAGCGGATCGCGGCCGAGCACGGCGGCGTCGTCCCCGCCTCGTTCGAGGCCCTGGAGGCCCTGCCGGGGGTCGGTCACAAGACCGCCTCGGTGGTCATGGCGCAGGCCTTCGGTCACCCCGCCTTCCCGGTCGACACCCACATTCACCGGCTCGCGTCTCGCTGGGGGCTGTCCTCCGGAAAGAACGTCGTCGAGACGGAGCGCGACCTCAAGCGCACGTTCCCGCCCGAGCGGTGGAACAAGCTCCACCTGCAGATCATCTACTTCGGCCGCGAGCACTGCCCGGCGCTGCGCCACGATATGTCCGGCTGCCCGATCTGCAGCTGGGCCGCGCGCCGGCGTTGAGGCGGCGCGCTCGCCGCTCGGTCGTCGGCGTCGGCGCCGGTCGGCCCGGCTCAGCGGCGAACCCAGCGCGCCCAGGGAGGCGACAGGCTATCCGGAGCGCCAGCGGCCGTCAAGCAGGGCGCACCGCTCCCGCGGCGGCCTGAATGCGGCTGCGGGGGCGTGCGGCGCGCCGCGTCGCGCCGTCGGGTTTCGGGCGCGGCCGCGTGCGGTTCCCGGTCGCCGCGGGCGTGCGGTTCGAGTAAGGCAGCTCTGTGGCAAAGATGGGATTTGAGATCATCGGGACGGGGCACTACGTGCCCGGCGAACCTGTCACCAACGACGACCTCGCGCGGGTGATCACGACCTCCGACGAGTGGATTTACCAGCGCTCTGGCATCCGCCAGCGACATTATGCGCCGGACGGAGTCGGCGTGAGCGATCTGGCGTGCGAGGCGGCGAAGCGCGCCATCGAGTCCGCGCGCATTTCACCGTCGGAGATTGATTACATCCTCTTTGCCACGATGACGCCGGACTACATATTTCCCGGCTCCGGGGCGCTGCTCGGCGCGAAGCTGGGCATCCCCGGCGTCCCTGCGCTCGATATCCGGCAGCAGTGCGCCGCGATGCTGTTCGGCCTCCAGACGATCGACGGGCTCATCCAGACCGGGGCCGCCAAGACCATCCTGTTCGTGGGCGCCGAGGCGCACGCCGGCTTCATGCCCTGGGAGGACTGGGGAGCGCTCGACCCGAAGAACGGCCGTTCCGCCACGCCGGAGGCGCGGGCGCGCGCCGACCGCCACCGGAACCTCGCGGTCCTGTTCGGGGACGGGTCGGGCGCGCTCGTCCTTCGCGCGACCGACCGCGACGCGGGCCTGCGCGGCAACAAGATCTGTTCCGACGGGCGCTTCGCCGAGCTCCTCTACGTCCCCGGGGGCGGCTTCCGCGCGCGGCCGTACTGGAAGCAGAGCTCGTTCGAGGACGACGCCCACATCCCTCGCATGGACGGCCGCGAGCTCTTCAAGTTCGCGGTGACGAAGCTCCCGGCGACCGCGCGGGAGCTCTGCGCCTCGCAGGGCGTCTCGATCGAGCAGATCGACGTGTTCCTGGCGCACCAGGCGAACGGCCGCATCAACGAGCACATCCGCAAGGACCTCGGCGTGCCGGTCGAGAAGCTCCCGAGCAACATCGACCGATTCGGCAACACGAGCGGGGCCACCGTGCCCATCCTCATCGACGAGGAGATGCGCGCCGGCAGGGTGAAGAAGGGGCAGCTCGCCATGGTGCTCGCGCTCGGGACCGGCGTCCATTGGGGCTGCGCGCTCTGGAAGCTCTGAGCTGAGCGGCTGTACATAAATCGCCGGCCCGGCGCCCTGCTGGGCCTGGCATCGTTCTCGCTTCGCCTGCGGGCCGGCGGCGGGGGGCGCCGGTCTGAACCGTCAGATCCCGCCGGATCCTCTGGATCCAGCGCGCCTCGGCCGCCTGAGCAGGGAAGGAGCGCGGCGGGGGTGCACAGCGCGAATCAGCTGGTGCGGTCCGTGTACGACCGGATCGCGGAGCGGTACGACGACCGATGGGGGCGCCACATGAGGGAGCCTCAGGATCGGCTCACGGCGGGGCTCGCGCTCGTTCCTGGCGCGCGGTGCGCCGACCTCGGGTGCGGCACGGGGATCGAGACCGTGGAGATGCTCCGGCGGGTCGCGCCCGGCGAGGTCGTGGGCGTCGACTGCTCCGAGGAGATGCTCCGGGCCGCCCGGGCCCGCGCCCGGGCCGCCGGGCTCGCGCTCTCGACGAGGCGCGCCGAGGCCGAGCTCTTCATCCGCCGCGCGGAGGCGTCGAGCTTCGATGTCGTCACGCTGCGCTTCTGTCTTGCCTACCTGGACTGGCGGTCAGCGCTGCCGTGCCTCGGGCGGATGGTCCGGCCCGGCGGTCGCGCGGGGATCCTGACGAACCTCTCGAGCAGCACCCCGCAGGCCTATGCGGTCTATTGCCGGATGATCGACGAGCTCAACCTGGGACGGGTGGCGCTGCCGGTCCCGGACAGCCCCGGGCAGGTCAGCGAGGCGCTCCAGCGCGGCGGGCTCCGCACCGTGGAGGCGTGGACCCACCGGTTCCGGCTGTGGTTCGGCTCCGGGGCGCAGGTGGCGAGCTGGCTGCAGGAGAGCGGGTTCGTGACCCACGCCGCCCTGCGGGAGTTCCCTCCGGAGGTGCTGCAGCCGCTCTGCGACGAGTTCGCGGCCCGCCTGGAGGCCTACCGGGAGCCCGACGGCATCCCGCTCGACTTCGAGCTCGCCGGCGTCATCGCGGTCCGGCGATAGCGCCGTTGCGCGGCCGGGGCGCCGGGCGCACTGTCGCGCTCGGCGCGCGGACCTTGTCGGATTTTCGACCGAGCGCGCCGTGGCGCGTTGCACACGGCGTTGTCTTTGTTACGTTTGAATCACCGCCTGCGGCGATCCCCGCGTCGGCAGCGCGGTCCACCTGGCGCCGTCGCCGGCAGGAAAGCCACGTTCACGGCTCGGCTGCACCGGCTCCCCTCCGGCGAGCGTCCGTCGAAAGAAGCGCGAAGGGGCCGTAAAAGCGGCCAACGAGCAGCCATCGAACGCGGAGCGGGGAACCGGGAACGAGCAGCGAACAAGCGGCGATCGCGGCGGCCGCGCGGCGATCGAGCAGTGCGCGGGTGCGCGGAGCACGCGTGAGCGCATGTGCTCGGATGTCGTCTTGCATCTCTCTCGACCACACGGCTCCAGGTTTTTCACTTCACCGGGCCCGCTGCGTCTGTTGCTCCGATGACGAAAACGCAAACTCTTCGTATTGACTTGGACGCACAATTAATGAATTTTGCATACTGAGGTGGGTGTGATCGGAGAACAGGGAGCGTCGATCCTCAGAGACACGCCGACCCAGCTTGGGCTCGGCCGATATCGTCCGATTGCGAAGCTCGGCCGCGGGGGGATGGCGGACGTCTTCCTCGCCATGGCTCACGGGCCGGCCTCCGTGAACAAGCTGGTCGTCGTCAAGCGCCTCCGCAGCTTCGCGGACGAGGAGGATCGCCAGGTCCTCATGTTCATGGACGAGGCCAAGCTCTCGGCGCGCATGAACCACCCGAACGTCGTCCAGACCTACGAGGTCGGCAGCGACCAGGAAGGGTACTTCATCGTCATGGAGTACCTGGAGGGCCAGCCGCTCAAGCGCGTCATGAAGGCGGCCATGGATCGGGCGTCCGGCACCGGCGGGCTGGTGCGCGGCACGTGGATCCGGATCGTCGCCGATGTGCTGCGCGGCCTTCATTACGCGCACGAGCTCTGCGATTTCGATGGCAAGCCGCTCGGGATCGTGCATCGCGACGTCTCCCCGCACAACATCTTCATCACGTACGACGGCGCGGTGAAGCTCGTCGATTTCGGCGTGGCCAAGGCCGCCGTCAACTCCTCCAACACGGAGAGCGGGACCTTCAAGGGCAAGCTCACCTATATGGCGCCCGAGCAGGTCACGGCGGGCAAGACGGTGGATCGCCGGGCGGACATCTTCGCGGTGGGCGTCGTGTTCTGGGAGCTCCTCGCCGGGCGGCGGCTGTTCGAGGGCGATCAGATCACCGTGATGCATCAGCTCCTCTTGGGGAAGATTCCGCGCCTCTCGACCGTCGTGCCGGGGATCCCGATCGCGCTCGACCAGATCGCCGCGAAGGCCCTTGAGCGCGACCCGTCGAAGCGCTTCGCGACGGCGCAGGAGATGTGCGACGTGCTCGAGAGCTACCTGCAGTGGTCGGGCGAGGACGTGCGTGGGGAGTTCCTCGGCGCCTGCATGCGGGGCATCTTCGCGGAGAGCAGGGCCAGCATCCGCCAGCAGATCAAGGCGCAGATCGAGCGGGTGACGAGCTCGATGATGATGAGCGATGGCTCGGGCCAGGTGACGCTGAGCGGAATCGGCCTCTCGGCGGGTCCGTCGAGCTCTCGCTCGGGCGGCAGGCTCCCCTACGTCGGCGAGCCCAGCAACTCGGGTATGGAGCGGGGCTCGGGTATGGAGCGGGGCTCGGGTCTGGAGCGAGGCTCGGGTATGGAGCGGGGCTCGGGCATCGAGCGAGGCTCGGGCGTCGAGCGGCCCAGGACCCCGGTGAGCGACTCGGTCAGCCTGCGCGCGACGACGACGGTGCCCTCGTCGCCCTCGAGGCGCGGCTACCTGCTCGGAGCGTCCGGGCTCGCCGTGCTGGCCGCGGTGGCCGGGGGCGCGCTGCTCGTCGCGAGCAAGCGCGCGCCCGCGGTCGAGCCTCCGGTGGCCGCCGCCGCTGCGCGCGGCGCGGAGGCCGTGGAGGCCGTCGAGAAGAAGCCGGACGAGGCCCCCAAGGTGAGCGTGGTGATCGCGAGCGACCCGCCCGACGCCACGGTGAGCTGGAAGGGGAACACGCTCGGCAAGACGCCGCTCAAGACCGAGCTGCCCGTGGGCACGCAGGTCGTGGTGGTGTCCCGGTCCGGCAGCTTCGACGAGACGATCATGCTGACGCTCACCCCGAACGAGTCGGTCGAGCGCTCCGTCAAGCTGCGGCCCACGAACTGAACGGTCGAGTCCAGGCGGCGTCCACGGCCGAGAGCACCCGTGGGGCGAAGACGGGGAGGGCGTCGCCGAACCAAGGAGAAGAGAGAAGAGAAAAGGAACCACAAAGGCACAGAGGGCGCAGAGGGAGGAGAGAGAAAGGCTATTTCTCTCTCCTCTGTGCCCTCTATGCCTCTATGGTTCGAATTCTTCCCCCTCGGCGTGCCCGGCGCTCATGGCAGCTGGAGCGACGAGGTCACGGCGATGATCCGTAGTGGATCTGGGAGATCACCTTGGTGACGCCCTTGGCTTCCATGGCCTCCTTCACCGCCTCGGTCGCCTCCTTCACGCTGGCGACCTTGCCTTGCAGCGTGACCACCCCGTTGTGCACCGTCACGCTCAGCTTCTTCACCGTTTCGTGGTCGCTGTCCGCGAGCTTGCCGCCCACCGCGTTGCGGAGCGCCTCATCGGCCTGCCGCTCGCCCGAGCCCTTCGACTCCTTGGTGGCGACGACCGAGCCGTCGCGGTTGAAGCTGACCTGGTAATCGTTGTCCTTCGCCTCCTGCGTCCACGTGTCGCGCGTGCTCGCGACGGCGCCTCCAGCCTGACCCTTGTCTCTGGCACCGCCGGTATGGCCTTGCGTCTCGCGGCCTTGCGTCTGCCCCTTCGCCTCGCGGCCCTGCGTCTCTCGACCTTGCGTCTGGCCCTGCGCTTCTCGGCCCTGCGTCTGCCCCTGCGCCTCTCGGCCCTGCGTCTGCCCGTGCGCCTCTCGGCCCTGCGTCTGGCCCTGCGCCTCTCGGCCCTGCGTCTCTCGACCTTGCGTCTGGCCCTGCGCTTCTCGGCCCTGCGTCTGGCCCTGCGCTTCTCGACCTTGCATCTGGCCCTGCGCCTCTCGGCCCTGCGGCGCGCCCTGGTCTCTGGGCGCCGGCGTCGGCGCCGCCTGCTCGTGCGTGCCCGGGCCCCGGTCGCCCTTCAGCGCGCCGGTCTGCTCGCCGACCCGGTTCATCTGCTCGTTGGCCTCGCGGCCCACCTCGCGCCCTTGCTCGGCCAGCTGCTCGGCCTTCTCGCCCACGCGCTCGGCCTGCTCGCGCGCCTCCCGGCCGAGCTCCTGGCCCTCCCGGGCGAGCTGCTCGGCCTTGTTGCCCACGCGTTCGGCCTGCTCGCGCGACTCCTGGCCGGGCTTCTGGTGCTGGCCTTCAGGCGGAGCGTTCCTGTCGCCCGTGCTCCGGTCCCCCGGCTCGCGGACCGCTCCCTCCGCTCTCTCGCTCTCGCTCCTGCAGGCGGTGCCGACGAGGGCGAGCGCAAGGACGGTTGCGCCGGAGAACCAGCGCATTCTGCTCATCGTGCAGCGATAGCTCATGGTGCCTCTCCGGCCGCACACCCAGGCAGGCGCCGTGCCATGAACGCGGTCGATCCCGGCCGCTCGGGAACAACCGCGCGGCGCGCGTGTCGGGACCGCCATGCCGAGACCTTCCCTGGCCACCGCAGAGCGGCGGCGCCGGACGCTGGACGAGCGCTCCGGCCCGACCCATCGTAGGCTCGAGATCGTGAGCGCGGCGCCGCCGGAACCCGTCCTGCCAGACGCCTCGCCCGGTCAGCGCGCCGCGCCCGACCTCCTCTCCCACCGGCCGGCGCTCCGGGTCGACGCGCGGGCCGTCAAGGAGTCGCTGGCGTTCGCCTTCGCGGGCGGCGCGCCCGCGGGGGCGCTCGACCGGCACGTCGAGTCGGCGTCGCTGCCCGCGTCGACCTGGGACCCGGCCCGCTTCGCGCAGCACGTCTTCCTGCAGGAGCTCATCGTGGGCTGCCTGCACTTCACGACCGAGGGGCGCACGCGCATCCCGAGCCCAGCGCTGCTCGGCCGCGCCCTCTCCCAGCCGCCGAGCGACCGCGACACGGTCGAGCTCCGGCGCGAGATCTTCCGGGAGCTCACCGGCTCGGAGGCGCTGCGCCGCGACCTCGCGCGCGCCTACGCGGCGCTGCGCCGCTGGGTGAGCCAGCTGGAGACGATCTCCATCTCCCGCCGGGAGGGCAGCCGCCGCCGGCTGGACATCCTCGTCGCCGCGAAGGAGGCGTTCGACGCGCTCGCCGACGGGTTCGCGGGCGCCCGCTCCGGCCTCGCGCGGCTCCCGGCGTTCGGCGCGGCCGTGCGCGAGACCGAGGCGTACCGCCGCCTCGCGGACCTGCTCGCGTACGACGAGGGGCTCGCGACGCTCGAGGTCCGGATCCGCGTCGGCGCCGACGGCCACGTCCGCGATCTCCGCGCCCTGTCGATCCGCGAGAACAGCGAGAACCGCTTCTATCAGTCGCCGATCGGGCGCGTGGTCACGAAGCTCGTGATGCTGTGGCGCGGATATCGATTCAGCGACGACGAGGTGCTCGCCCGCTACGTCAACGGCGTGTTCGACGGCATCGAGGACGATCTCGTCGCGCTCGTCCAGCTGCTCGGAGATCTCGAGTTCTACCTCGCCGGCCTCGCGCTGCGCGAGCGCGCCCGCGCGGCCGGGCTCGCCGTCTGCCTGCCCGAGCTCGCCTGGCCCACCGGCGCGCGCGACGAGGCCCCCGGGCGCGCGCTCAGGGGGCTCTTCAACCCGCTCCTGCTCGCGACCTCGGCGAGCATCGTCGCGTGCGACATCGCGACCGAGCACCACGACGCCACCGTCATCGTGACCGGGCCGAACTCGGGGGGAAAGACGCGGCTGCTCGAGGCGCTCTCGCTCGCCCAGATGCTCGGTCAGGCGGGCTTCTTCGTGCCGGCCGCGGAGGCCCGCCTGTCGCCGTGCCACGGGCTCTTCGTGTCGCTGATCGAGCAGGCGCAGGCCGACCAGAGCGAGGGCCGCCTCGGGATGGAGCTCCTGCGCATCCGGTCGCTCTTCGAGGCGATGCAGGTCGGCGACATGGTGGTGCTCGACGAGCTCTGCTCAGGCACGAACCCGTCGGAGGGCGAGGAGATCTTCCAGCTCGTGATCTCGCTCCTCGCGGAGCTCCGCCCCCAGGCCTTCATCACGACGCACTTCCTGGAGCTCGCGGCGCGGCTCGAGCGGGAGCGGCCCGTCGATCGGCTCGTGTTCCTGCAGGTCGAGCTCGACGCGCAGCAGTGGCCGACGTACCAGTTCGTGGACGGGGTCGCCCGGACGTCGCTCGCGCATCGGACCGCGGCGCGGCTCGGCGTCACGCGCGAGGAGCTCGTCGCGCTCGTCGAGCGGAGCAAGCGCGCGCACCGCCGCCGCGGGGTCGAGCCCGCCTGAGCGCGCGCGGTCCGGTGGAAAGGCGCGCTCGCCGGGGGCGGAAAAATCTGGTTGTATGCGCCGCCATGGAATATCGACCTCTTGGCAGAACGGGTCTCCGCATCTCCTCGGTGAGCTTCGGCGCCTGGGCGATCGGGGGCACCTGGGGCGACGTCGACGACAAGGAGTCGCTCGCGGCGCTGCACCGAGCCGTCGATCGCGGCGTGAACTTCTTCGACACCGCGGACGTGTACGGCGACGGCCGGAGCGAGCGGCTGCTCGCGCGCCTGCGGCGGGAGCGGCGCGAGGAGATCGTCATCGCGACGAAGGCGGGCCGGCGGCTGAGCCCGCACACGGCGGACAGCTACAACGAGGGGAACTTCACGGCGTTCGTCGAGCGCAGCCTGAAGAACCTCGAGACGGACGCGCTCGATCTCGTCCAGCTGCACTGCCCGCCGACGGACGTCTACTATCGGCCCGAGGTGTTCGACACCCTCGATCGGCTGGTGAAGGCGGGCAAGATCCGCTTCTACGGGGTCAGCGTCGAGCGGGTGGAAGAGGCGCTCAAGGCGATCGACTATCCCGGCGTCCAGTCGGTGCAGATCATCTACAACGTGCTCCGGCAGCGCCCGGCCGACCTCTTCTTCCCCGAGGCGAAGCGCCGTCAGGTCGGGATCCTGGCGCGGCTGCCGCTCTCCTCGGGGCTGCTCACCGGCAAGATGAGCGCCGCGACGACGTTCGCGGCCGACGATCACCGCAACTTCAACCGCGAGGGCGCCGCGTTCGACAAGGGCGAGACGTTCTCTGGGGTCGACTTCAACCTCGGCCTCGAGGTGGTCGAGGAGCTCCGCCCGCTCGTGCCCGCCGGCGTGAGCATGGGCGCGTGGACGATGCGGTGGATCCTCATGCAGGACGCGGTGACGTGCGTGATCCCCGGGGCGAAGCGGCCCGATCAGGTCGACCAGAACGCGAGCGCGGCGGACCTGCCCGCCCTACCGCCGGAGACGATGGCGAAGATCCGCGAGATCTACGATCGCCGGCTGCGGGCCGCGGTTCACCACCGCTGGTAGGCCCTCGGCGAGGAGCGCCGCGGCCGACGGCGCCGCGGCGCGGCTCCGCCCGCTGGCCGTGCGGCCCGTGTCGGCCGGGAGATCGGGGGCAGGTCAGAGGATGCGCGGCAGGAGCCACCCGGCGAAGGAGACCAGGGCGGCCGTGCCGAAGAGCGGGCCGAGGCCCCGGATCTCGAAGTCGTCGATGAGCTTGTCCGTCGCCCAGAGCAGCACGGAGTTCACGACGAGGCCGAAGAAGAGGTAGGCCAGGCCGAGCGTGAGGATGGCGGCGGGCAGGAGCGCCACGGCGACCAGGAACTTCACCAGCCATCCGAGGAGGAGGTTCAGCAGCGTGAACACGGCGGCGACGACGAGCGCCGTCTGGGTCCTGCGAATCCGCACGCCGGGCATGAGCTTCGCGCCGATGAGGACCGCGATGCCCGCGGCGAGCGCCTGGATGATGAGCGTCTTCATGACCACCTCCCTGGGCCGGCACCGCTCGCGGCGGGCCGGCGTTCGCCCGTTCTTGGTGACCCAGGTGTGGACCGAGCGCAACCCCGCCCGGTACAGGAGGGGGGCTCGCCCGGACTTCTTCAGGTGAGCAGCTCCGGGTGAGCAGCTCCGGGTGAGCAGCCGGGCAGCTCCGGCGGCCAGGCGGCGCGCGCCCGCGCAGCGCGCGGCGAAGGGCGAGGAAGCGCGCCTCCTCGCCCGGTCACTCCTTCGGCTTGTCGCCGCCGAGCAGCTCGCCGATGGCGGGGGCGCCGCCCGGGCCGAGGGCCTGGGTGCTCTCGATGAGGTGGATCAAGAGCTGGCGATTGTCCGTCACCGAGAGGTTCTGGAGCTCGAGCGCGCCGATGCGGTCCTCCGGGGTGAAATAGGCCTCTTCGACCTTCTCCATCGAGAGCTTGTGCGGCGCATACGCCATGTAATCGGCGCGCGTGTTCAGGATGCTGTAGTCGTCGCCGCGGCGCAGCTCGAGCGTCACCTCGCCGGTCACGCCGGGCGCGATCCAGCGCGAGAGCGCGTCCTTCAGCATCATGGCCTCGGGGTCGTACCACTTGCCCTCGTAGAGCAGGCGCCCGAGGCGACGGCCCTGGGTGAAGTACACGTCCAGGGTGTTCTCGTTGTGGATGGCGGACAGGAGCCGCTCGTAGACGGCGTGGAGCAGGGCCATGCCCGGCGCCTCGTAGATGCCGCGGCTCTTCGCGTCGATCACCCGGTTCTCGATCTGATCGCTCATGCCGAGCCCGTGGCGCCCGCCGATCCGGTTGCACTCGACGAACAGCTCGAACAGCGAGCCGTAGCGCTTGCCGTTGATCGTCGTCGGGACGCCGCGCTCGAACCCGAGCGTGACCGTCTCGGCCTCGATGGCGACCTCCGGCCGGAAGGAGGCGACGCCCATGATGGGCTGGACGATCTTGATCCCGGTGTTCAGGTGCTCGAGATCCTTCGCCTCGTGCGTCGCGCCGAGCACGTTTGCGTCGGTGCTGTACGCCTTCTCCGTCCCCATGCGGTAGGGCAGGCCGTGGCGCTCGAGGTACTCGCTCATCTCCTTGCGCCCGCCGAGCTCTCCCACGAACTTCGGGTCGAGCCAGGGCTTGTAGATCTTGAGCGAGGGGTCGACGAAGATGCCGTAGCGATAGAACCGCTGGATGTCGTTGCCCTTGTGCGTGCTGCCGTCGCCGAAGACGTGGACGTCGTCGTCGCGCATGGCGCGCACGATCGCGGTCGTGGTCACCGCGCGGCCGAGCGGCGTGGTGTTGAAGTATTTCTTGCCGCCCGTCGAGAGGTGGAAGGCGCCGCACTGGATGGCCAGGATGCCCTCGCGGACGAGCGCGTCGCGACAGTCCACCAGCTTGGCGGAGACGGCGCCGTGCTGCAGGGCGATCGGCGGGATGTCGCCGGGGGAGTCCTCGTCCGGCTGCGCCAGGTCGGCGGTGTACGCGTGCACCTTGAGCCCGTTGCGCGAGAGCCACGCCACCGCGCACCGCGTGTCGAGCCCGCCCGAGAACGCGATGCCGAGGTGGGTGCCGGCCGGGGGAAGTGAACGGAAGATCCTACTCATGGCAGCGCAGCATAGTCGCAACGCGCGCGGGCGCGCGAGCGGAGATCGTGGGGCGGCGGCGCGCTCGGCCGCTGCCGGGCGGCGCGCCGTCGGCGGCCGAGCGCGCCGCCCGGGAGGCCGCGCCGAGCGGCCCGACGCCCTCTGGAACCGGGGAGAGCTCGGGCGGCGAGGTACTAGGATGGTGGGCGCCGCGTCACGCGAGCCCTTCTCTTCTCCGATGAGGTACACGCCCATGCCGAAGCTTTCGTACGTCGAGATCGCCCGGATCGAGGAGCGCCGGCTGGCGCTCGGCACCTCCTCCGTGGTCGCCTGCGCCGAGCCCATCGCGGGCGGGTGGATGGCCTTCGATGGAGACGGCTCCTGGGGCAACTTCGCCGCGGGGCTCGGGCTCGATGGGCCCGTCTCCGACGAGGACCTCGATCGCCTCGTGGCGTTCTACGCGGCGCGGGGCATGGAGCCGCAGATCCAGGTCTGCCCCTTCGCGCACGAGTCGCTGGTGCGCGGCCTCGCCGAGCGCGGGTTCGTGCTGCGCGAGTTCGAGAACGTGCTCGCGCGCGAGCTCGCGCCGGACGAGGATCTCCGCGCGCTGGTGCCGCACGACGGCCCCGCGGGGCTCGAGATCGTGCGCGTCGATCCGCGCGACGAGGCGCAGGTCCGGGCGTTCATCGAGGTGTCGACGAGCGGTTTCAGGGCCGAGGACGAGCCGATCACGCCGGCGCTCTTCGAGATCACCCGCCGTGTCGTCGCGCAGCCCGGCTGCGACTCGTACCTGGCGCTCGTGAACGGCGAGCCCGCCGGCGGCGGCAGCGTGGAGATCGCCGGCGACGGCGCCGCGCTCTTCGGCGCCTCGGTGCTCCCCCGGTTCCGCGAGCGCGGCATTCAGCAGCTGCTCATCGTCCGCCGCCTGGAGCGGGTGCGCGAGCGGGGTCGCCTTCTGGCGTGCATCAGCGCGAGCCCGGGTATCCCCACGGAGCGCAACGCCCTGCGGCTCGGGTTCTTCATGGCCTACAGCAAGGGTGTTTTTGTGCAACGAGGGGGGAGCTCGCGATTGCCGACCTGAGCTTTCCGTGGCGCCGCAAGACTGTCCTCGCGGCTCGCCGATTTTGCAGGTGTGCAGCGCTGCAATTGCAGAAGCGCAACGATCGCCCCGGACAACCCTGCGAAATGCCCGACTACGACGGAATCACGCCATGGCACGCTCGGTGCTCTAAGGCATCCCAGCGTCGCTGGCGTGGCCTTTCCCCCCCCCGAGGCCCCGGCGGCGCTTTTTCATTTTGTGGTTTGAGTCGGTTCAGCAGAACCGCGAGAGGGAGTGCGCCGCGCGGCTCACTCCCTCTCGCGGGGCGGGCGATCCGGGATCCCCAGCCGCCGCCTTACCGCTTTACCGCTTCAACCTCGCGCCCCCGACGCAGCTCGGCCACCGCGTTGCGCACGAGCCGCAGCCCCACGTTGTCGTCCTGCGAGAGGATCGACTCGGGGTGGAACTGCACCGCGGCCATCGGCAGCTCCGCGTGCTCGATCGCCATCACGACCCCGTCCTCGGTCTCCGCCGTGATCTTCAGGGAGGAGGGGAGCGCGTCGCGCAGCGCGTGGAGCGAATGGTAGCGCCCCGCGTGGAACTCGCGCGGGAGCCCCTCGAAGATGCGCCCGCCCAGCACGCGCACCTTCGAGGCCTTGCCGTGCATCGGGTAGTCGAGCACGCCGAGCTTGCCGCCGAAGTGCTCGACCATCCCCTGCAGGCCCAGGCAGACGCCGAACACGGGCAGCCGCCGCTCGAGCAGCGCCGAGAGCGTCCCCGAGAGGTTGAAATCGCTCGGCGTTCCAGGGCCCGGCGAGAGCACCACCAGATCGGGCGCGTAGGCGTCGAGCTCCTCGTGCGGGAAGCCGGCGCGCAGCGTCATCACCTCGGCGCCCGTCTGCCGGAGGTAGTTGGCCAGCGTGTGCACGAACGAGTCCTGGTGATCGACGAGCAGCACCTTGAGGCCGCCCCCCGGCACCGGGTTGATCACCGCCGGCGCCGTCGCGGGCACCCCGCGCGGCCTCCGGATCGCGTCGATGAGCGCCGACGCCTTCACGTGGGTCTCGCGCTCCTCCTCGTCGGGATCCGAGTCGTAGAGCAGCGTCGCGCCCGCCCGGATCTGCGCCACGCCGTCCTTGATCCGGATCGTGCGCAGCGTCAGCCCCGTGTTCATGCTGCCGTCGAAGCCGATGAGCCCGACCGCGGCCCCGTACCACGCGCGCGGGGAGCGCTCGTGATCCTCGATGAACTGCATGGCCCAGGCCTTCGGCGCCCCCGTGACCGTGACCGCCCACGTGTGCGCCAGGAACGCGTCGAGCCCGTCGAACCCGTCGCGCAGCCGCCCCTCGACGTGATCGACCGTGTGGATCAGCCGCGAGTACATCTCGATCTGCCGGCGGCCGATCACGCGCACGCTCCCCGGCACGCAGATGCGGGACTTGTCGTTGCGATCGACGTCCGTGCACATCGTGAGCTCCGACTCGTCCTTCGCGGACGCGAGCAGGCGCGCGATCTGCGCCGCGTCGGCGATCGGGTCGCTGCCGCGCGGGATGGTGCCCGAGATGGGGCACGTCTCGACGCGGTTGCCCTCGACGCGGACGTACATCTCCGGCGAGGCGCCGACCAGGTACTCGGCCTCGCCGAGGTTCATCAAGAAGCCGTAGGGCGCCGGGTTGCGCTCGCGCAGGCGGTAAAACAGCTCGGTGGGCGCGGCCGGGCACGGCTCGTAGAACGTCTGGCCGGGGACCACCTCGAAGAGATCGCCCCGCTTGAACGACTCCCGCGCGACCCGCACCAGCGCGGCGTACTCGCCCGGCGCGTACTCGTTCGGCGGCGCGCTGTGCGCGCCCACGTAGGGCCGCGTCGCGCCGTCGCGCGGCAGCCCCTCGGTCGAGCGATCGCCGAACTTGAGCTCGTAGCGCGTGCGCGTCGCCCGCTCGCGGCGGTGGTCGACGGCGACGATCTCGTCGGGGAGGTAGAGGACGAGATCCCGCTGATCCGCCGGGCGCTCGAGGCGGAGCCGGATGGGCTCGAACTGGAAGGCGAGATCGTACGCGAACGCGCCGTAGAGCCCGAAGAGCGGATCGCCCGGGACCCCGAAGAGCTCGATCATCCGCCGCAGCACCGAGAAGATGGACGGCTGCCGGCTGCGCAGCTCCTCCGGCACCCGCTCGCCCGCCGGCCGGACCGCGCCGACCACCTCGTCCGCGCGGCGCTCGACGGCCTCGATGGGGTCGTAGCCCCGGAGGGACTCCTCGATGGCCGGCAGGAGCACGCGCCCGCGCTCGTTCAGCGCGGTGAACCGGAAGTCCCGGCCGCGGGAGACGAGCACGAGCGGGGGATCGATGAAGCCGATGTCCCAGCGCGTGTACCGGCCCGGAACCTCGTAGCTCGACGCCAGGATCACGCCGAGGTGGCTGTCGAGCGCCTCGACGATCGGCTGGATCGCGCCGTCGACGGCGAGGTCCTCGACTTCCCGTCGGACGGCGACGCCCCTCCGCGTAATGTTGCTCTCTCGTTTCACGACCACGTCTCCTTCTACGCGGCGAGTATACGCGGTGCGGCATGGACGCCGCACCCGCTTCTTCGCCGCGCGCACGGGTTCGTCGGGTACGTCATCCGCGTGCCGCGTGCGCGCACGGCGCGGGGGCTCGGCCGGCGTCCGCGACGCGCTCCGCGAGGTAGACGGCGCGGAGCAGGGGGAAGCTCTTGACGAGGACCTCCTCGTACTCCGCCTCCGGGCTCGACTCCGCGACCACCGCGCCGCCGCTGCCGAAGCTGACCCCCTCGGCGTCGGCGACGAGGGTCCGGATGGCGATGTTCATGTCCATCGGGCCCTCGTAGGCGAGGTACCCGATCGAGCCCGTGTACACGCCCCGCGCGCGCCGCTCCAGGGCGTCGATGATCGCGATCGTCCGGTGCTTCGGCGCCCCGGTGATCGAGCCGCCCGGGAAGCACGCCTCGAGCGCGTCGAGGGCGCCGCGGCCCTCGCGCAGCGCGCCCGTGACCACCGAGGAGAGCTGGAGCAGGGTCGCGTGCTCCGTGATCCGCAGGAGCTCCTCGACCTCGATCGAGCCCATGGCGCAGACCCGGCTGAGGTCGTTGCGGACCAGGTCGATGATCATGAGGAGCTCGGAGCGGTCCTTGTCGCTTGTCGCGAGATCGCGCCGCAGGGCCAGCGTCTCCTCCTCGGTGGCGCCCTTCGGCCGGGTCCCCTTGATCGGCTCGCTGCGCGCGCGCCGCGCCCGGTCCACCGAGAGGAACCGCTCCGGCGAGGACGACAGCACCGCGCCGTCCGGCAGCCGGAGGTAGGCCGAGAACGGCGCGGGGTTCGTGCGGCGCAGGACGCGGTAGAGGGCGAGCGGGTCCACCGAGGTCCGCACGCGGAATTCGTTCGTGAGGCACACCTCGTACGTCTCGCCCTCGCGGATCTCGCCGAGGATCGCCTCGACGGCGTCGAGGTGCTCCCTGCGCGAGAGGCGCGGCGCGTGCGCGACGCGATCGGCGAAGCCCTCCGGGACGGGCGGCATGGCGAGCTCCGGGAGGGCCGGGAGGCCCTGGAGGCGCGCCGCGATCTCGTCGAGCCATGCTTCCGGCGAGGGCGGCGGAGGCTCGTCCGCGACGATCGCGCACGCGTACACCGCGCGCTCGACGTGATCGAAGGCGAGGAGCCGCCGCGCGATCATCATCGCGCTGTCCGGGAGCGCGCGGCGCGGGTGGGCGGACGCGCCAAAGCCGAGGTGCTCCTTGAGCTCGTAGCCGAGGTAGCCCACGAGGCCGCCGGTGAAGTGGAAGGGCAGGCCGCTCGGCTCGAGCGACACGGACGCGAGCTCCCGCCGGAGCGCCGCGAACGGGCTCCCCTCGGACATGGCCGGGGTGAGGAGCCCCCCGGGGCCGCCGGCGCTCCACCGCGTCACGGCGGCGCCGTGGCTCTCGATGGCCTCGGTCGCGCTCCCCATGAACGAGAAGCGCCCGTCTCGGCCGGGCGCGCTCGAGTCGAGCCAGAACGCGTACGGCGCCGCGGCGAAGAGCCCGGCGAAGGCCCGCTCGGGGTCGACCCAGGGGAGCCGGAGGTGCCGCACGCGGCCGCGCTCCCGCGCGCCCCCCAGCGCGGAAGGCGCGCGCGCGCCCGCGCCCGGCGCCCTCCGGCCGCGGGCTGCCTCCATGGCGATGTCTCGGAAATTGCTGAGGATCTTCTTGCCGTGCTCGGTGCCGATCGACTCGGGGTGGAACTGCACGCCGTAGAGCGGACGACCCTTGATCTTGAGGGCCATGATGAGCCCGTCGCCGCGCGTCCGGGCGGTCACCTCGATCTCGGGCGGGAGCGCGTCGTCGCCGACGATCAACGAGTGGTAGCGCACCACCTTGAACGGGCTGGGCACGCCCTCGAACAGCCCGGTGCCGTCGTGCTCGACCTCCGAGACCTTGCCGTGCATGACGCGCGGCGCGTGCTGGACGCGCCCGCCGAAGCGCGCCGCGAGCCCCTGGTGGCCGAGGCAGACGCCGAGGATCGGCGTGTCGGCGAGCGCCTCGATCACATCCATGCAGACGCCGAAATCGGCCCGCCGCTCGGGGCGGCCGGGGCCGGGCGAGAGGACGATGCCGTCCACCTCCAGGTCCCTGATCTCGGCGAGCGAGAGGCTGTCGTTCCTGACGACGATCGGCTTCTCGCCGTTCACCTCCCAGAGGTACTGCCCGAGGATGTGGGTGTACGAGTCGTAGTTGTCGATGAGGAGTGTCTTCACGGCGAAGCTCCCCTCCGGGCCCGCGCGGCGGCTGCAAGCGCGGCCCGGCCGGCGCGGCGGCGCTCGGCGCGGGTGAGGCGCCCGGGCGGCGGCCCTGGCGTCAAGGGCGGATGATGGCGGCGAGCATGGCCTGGAGCTTGAGCTGCGTCTCGACCAGCTCGGCCTCCGGGCTCGATCCGGCGACGACCCCGACGCCCGCGACCATGCGGGCGCGCGCGCCGTCGACGGTCGCGCTCCGGATGCCGATGAACCAGTCGCCGTCGCCGCGGGCGTCGACCCAGCCCACGAGCCCCGCGTAGAGCCCGCGCCGGATGCCCTCGTGCGCGCTGAGCCAGGCCTCCGCCGCGTCGCGCGGGGTGCCGCACACGGCGGGCGTCGGGTGCAGCCGCGCGGCGAGCGTGAGCGCGTCCGGCGCCGTCTCCTTGAGGTGGCCGTGGATCGGGGTGCCGAGGTGCATCACGTTGCGGAGGCTCAGGATCGACGGCTCGCTCGGGACGTCGAGCGACGCGCACTCCGGCGCGAGCGCCGCGGCCACGGCCTCCACCACGAAGCGGTGCTCGCGCTGGTCCTTGGCCGACTTCCGGAGGACCTCGGAGAACCGGCGATCGGCGTCGACGTCGGCCGAGACCGCGTACGTGCCGGCGAGCGGGTGCGAGGAGACGGCGCGGCCGCGCCGCGAGAGCAGGAGCTCCGGGCTCGCGCCGAGGAAGCCGTCGACGTGGAAGATCGCGCACGAGGGGTAGAGCGCGGTGAGGCGGCGCAGGACCTCCTCGACGACGATGGGCCGGTTCGCCTCGACGTCGACCGCGCGCGCCACCACGACCTTGGAGAGGTCCCCGTGCTGGATGTCGGCCACCGCGCGCGCGATGCGCCCGCACCACTCTTCGTGCGGGAGCGCCGATTTGAGCGTGAAGCTGTCGGGCGAGCGCCGGTGGCTCTCGGTCCGCTCCAGGTGCGGCGGGGGCGCGGCGCCCTCGCCGACGGTGGTGACCCACGCGGTCCCGTCGGGCGCCACGCCGACGACCTGGGCCGGCACGACGAGCGCCGCCGGCTCGGTCCGGTCGAACGGCAGGGCGCCGAGCGCCACCGGGCCGCAGCCGGGGCGACCCACGGCGTCGGAGGCGGCGATCGACGAGAGCGCCTCCTGGATCCACGCGACGCCGCCCTCGATGCCGTGCGGCAGCTCCAGGCGGGCGGCGACCCCGTGGGCGATCAGCTGCGCGCTGGGGTGCATCCAGACGCGCGCGCCGTCTCCCGCGAGCGACGAGATGCCGCCGGGCATCCTCGCGAGCGTGTCAGCGTCGAGCCGGACGGTGCGGGCGACGAGCCGTGCCGAGAGGCGGGGGGCATCGGCCGGAGAGGAGAGCGTGAGGGGGGTCATGCACAGCGGTGCGCAGGTCGGTTCGGGCTCGTCCTGCCCGGCAGGACCAGCCTGGAACCGGCAGGCCGAGAGCCCGCGGCTCCATGCCGGATCGCGAGCGCCGGCCGCGCAGCATCGGCTCTACCGCCTCCGGAAGGGCTCCGCAAGCGCAAAGCAGCCCACGCCGAGGGGGCGAGGGCGCGGCGTTCGGCCGCTGAAATGGGGCTTTCGGACGCGCGCCCCGCTTCGCGCAAACGATGCGCGCTCGCCTCGCGAGGCGCTGCGCACCTCGCCTCGCGTCTCATCTCCGACTGTCGCGCTCGCCAAACGCCTTGTCGCGGCCGCGCCACCCGCCGTCAGCACAGAGAGCGGTGCTCCGTCCTCTGTGTGATCCGAGGGCGCTCGCGCTCGGCGCCTCCGGAGCCACGCATGAGATCCCTTGCCCCGGAGCGCGCAATTGTTCGATGCTTCCGCAGGCTTCACCTTCGCGGCGCTCGGGAGCGGCGTGTCTCGATAGCTCCGAGGCCCCGGGCATGTCGAAATTCTTCACGACTGAGCTCAGAAAGGATCCTGCGATGGACCTCACCCGGCCACATGACCCCCGCGCGTGGCGAGCCACAGCGCTCCTCCTCTTCGTCGTCGGGCTGTGCGCCTGTCGCGGCGACAAAAGCCCGCCTGCCGGCGAGAGCCGCCCTCCCGCCGCCGCCACGACCGCGGCCGCGGTCGCCGAGGCGCCGGGTGACACGGCGATCAAGGCGCAGCCCCCCGCGGTGCCGAACGCCGCCGAGGCGAAGAAGCACGCCGGCAGCAAGCTCAAGTATTACAGCGAGCCGCTGGGGGTGGGCGCCGAGCTCGACAAGGTGATGGTCAAGCAGTTCCAGCAGGACACCGGCATCGAGGTGACCATCATCCCGAGGCCCAAGGACGCGACCGAGACCTACGCTGTCTACCAGCGCCTCTTCCAGGCGCAGTCCGGGGACGTGGACGTCATGATGCTCGACGTCATCTGGCCGGGCGCCTTCGCGCAGAACCTCGTCGACCTGAACGAGAAGCTCGGCGAGGCCGCCAAGCAGCACATCGAGAGCATCGTGCGGAACAACACGGTGGGCGGCAAGCTCGTGGCGATGCCGTGGTTCACCGACTTCGGGCTGCTCTATTATCGCACCGATCTGCTGGAGAAATACGGCTACAAGAAGCCGCCGGAGACGTGGGACGAGCTCGAGCAGATGGCGAAGAAGATCCAGGACGGCGAGCGCGCGAGCAACCCGAACTTCCTCGGCTTCGTCTGGCAGGGCAAGGCCTACGAGGGGCTGACCTGCAACGCGCTGGAGTGGATCGCCTCGCACGGCGGCGGCGCGATCATCGAGGACGGCAAGATCACCGTGAACAACCCGGGCGCCCAGAAGGCGCTCGCGCGGGCCAAGGGCTGGGTGGGCTCTATCTCCTCCGCCGGCGTGACGAGCTACGAGGAGGAGGACGCCCGCAACACGTTCCAGGGCGGCCACGCCGCCTTCATGCGCAACTGGCCTTATGCGTACGCGGCCGGCAACGCCGACAAGTCGCCGATCAAGGGCAAGTTCGAGGCGGGCCCGCTGCCGCACGAGCCCGGCCAGAAGAGCTCGGGCACGGTCGGCGGGTGGCAGCTCGCCGTCTCGAAGTTCTCGCCGAACAAGGACGCGGCCATCGAGTTCGTCCGCTACATGACGAGCCCCGAGGCGCAGAAGTTCCGCGCGACCGCGGGCTCGTTCATCCCGACCATCCCGTCGGTGCAGCAGGACCCGGACGTGGTGAAGTCGCTGCCCTTCCTGGCGAACGCGAAGGACATCGCGCTCGTGCCGCGCCCCTCGAACAGCACCGGCGCCCGGTACAACGAGGCGTCGATCGCGTTCTTCCAGGGGGTGAGCCAGGTCCTCCAGGGCAAGGCGCCGAAGGAGGTGCTCGGGCAGGTGGAGCAGCGCCTGACGCGCGCGCTCCGCTGACCCGGCCCCGTCGCGTCGCCCGGGCTTCGACGCCGCGAGCCGCGCGGCGTCGAAGCTCGAGATCTCCCGGCCACACCACCTCGCGAGAACGGATCATCCCATGAGCACGCCGGAGAACAGAGAGGCCACGACCGCAGCGCCCCGAGCGGACAGCGCATCGTTCGAGGCGCGGCGACAGCGGCGCGCCTGGTTGTTCCTGCTGCCGACGCTCGTGGTCGTCGCCTTCATCGCCCTCTATCCCCTGGCCCAGACGTTCTACCTGAGCTTCACGAACGCGCGCCTCGGCACGGGGGAGCCGGCCACGCTCGTCGGGGCGCAGAACTACGTCGACCTCGTGCAGGACAGCTACTTCCACGACGCGGTCCTGCTCACGGTCTTCTTCACGGTCGTCACCGTGCTGAGCGAGCTCGCCCTCGGGCTCGGCATCGCGCTCCTCGTCAACTCCCAGTTCAAGGGGCGCTCCGCGGTGCGCGCGGCCATGCTCATCCCCTGGGCCATACCGACGGTCATCTCCGCCCAGATGTGGAAGTGGATGTACAACGACGTCTACGGCGTCTTCAACGATCTCCTCGTCAACCGGCTCGGCGTCCTCCCTCGCAACGTCGCCTTCGTCGCCGATCCCGACGTGTCCTTCTGGGCGGTCGCCATCATCGACATCTGGAAGACGACGCCGTTCATGGCGCTCCTCCTGCTCGCCGGGCTGCAGCTCATCCCGAGCGATCTCTACGAGGCCGCGCGGGTCGACGGCGCGACGCCGCTCCAGCAGTTCACCCGGATCACCCTGCCGCTCCTCAAGCCCTCGATGCTGGTCGCGCTCATCTTCCGCACGCTCGACGCGCTCCGGGTGTTCGACGTCTTCTTCGTCATGTTCGGCAACCGGCCGGACATGCAGACCATGGCGACGTACGCCCAGCAGACGCTGGTCAGCGTCTCGAACATCGGCTACGGCTCGGCGATCTCGGTCGCCCTCTTCCTGATCATCGCCGTGTTCATCCTGATCTATCTCGCGGTGTTCCGCACCGAGGAGGCGTGAGATGAACGGTCCTTCAGGTCCTTCGCTTGGCTCCGGGGTGCAGCGCTCGCCGGCGCAGCACGCCTTGCGGGCCCTGTTCTACCTGCTCGTCGCCGCGGTCGTCGTGTTCACCGTCTTCCCGTTCGTCTGGGCGTTCGTCTCCTCCATCAAGCCCGACGACGAGCTCTTCACGACCCCGGTCCGCTACTGGCCCGGGCGCCCGACGCTCGAGAACTACCGCCTCGTGCTGGACAACGGCGAGTTCCAGACGGCGCTCCTGAACAGCGTGATCGTCGCCGTCTCGGTCACGGCCCTCTCGCTCGCCGTCGGCTCGCTGGCCGCCTACGCGCTCGGGAGGTTCCGGTTCCGCGGGCGCAGCGCCGTGCTCTACGTCGTCCTGGCGATGACCATCTTCCCGCAGATCGCCGTCCTCGGCGCCCTGTTCGAGATGATCAACTTCTTCAAGCTCTACAACCAGCTGCCGGCGCTGGTCCTGACGTACCTCATCTTCACGCTCCCCTTCACGGTCTGGGTGCTCACCGGCTTCTTGAAGGCGATCCCGCGCGAGATCGAGGAGGCGGCCTACGTCGACGGCGCGACGCCGTGGCAGGTGTTCACCAGGATCATGCTGCCGCTGTCGGTCCCCGGGATGGCGACGACCGGCATCCTCGCCTTCATCGCCGCCTGGAACGAGTTCCTGTTCGCGCTCTCGTTCACCCAGACGCCGGACAAGCGCACGGTGACCTACGCCATCCAGGCGTTCTCGACGACGACCAGCGGGCTCTACGAGATCCCGTGGGGGCAGACCATGGCGGCGTCGATCGTCGTGACCGTGCCGCTGGTCGTGCTGACGCTGGTCTTCCAGCGCCGGATCCTCGCGGGGCTCACGGCGGGCGCGGTGAAGGGCTGACGGGGCGGCGCGCGGCGCGGGCGCCGGCTCACGCGCGCCCCCACGGGAAGCGGAGCCAGCGCGGCCCGTAGACGGCGCCGAGATCGCGCAGCCCCGAGAGCAGCACGCCGGCGGCCATGAGCGGCAGGATCACGCGGAGGGCGAGCGGCGCGTCCCAGCGGGAAAAGCCGGTGGGCGCGAGCGACCAGCGCCGGAGCTCGGGGAGCAGGTGCGCGAGGGCGGCGCCGTAGACGATGCCCATCACGGCGTGCATCGCCCGCTCTCCCGGGTAGACGCCGCCGAGCGGCCGCCGGACCGCGTCCTCGACGATGAAGTCGCGGAGCGTGATCGCGATCTCCGCGAGCAGGAGCGCCGCGAGCGCCCACGCGGCGAGCCCCTCCCAGCGCACGAAGGGCAGGGAAGCGAAGAGCACCGCGTACACGAGATCGCGGGCGCCGTGCAGCACGAGCTCGGGCGCGGTGCCGGGCACGCCGCCGGGCAGGCGGGCGCGCCACTCGTGGTAGTAGAGCGTGTCGAACGCGCCGAGCGCGCCCTGCACGGCGAGGAGCACGAGCGCCGTGATCACGCGGCGCCCTCCGGCGGAGGCGCGCCCGGCGCGACGGCGCGCGCGGAGGGCGCCGCGCCTCGCTCCTCGCCCGCCACGCGGCCCTCGTACGCGACGAGCAGCCCGGCGACCGGCGCGAAGATCCGCACGTCGACGCGGACCTCGTCGCGCGAGGGCTCGGCCCGCCCCTCGACCCGCGGGGCGAGCCACCGGGGCAGCGGCAGCCCGAAGCCGCGGAGCCCGAACGTCGACCGCGCCTGCTCGAACACGAGCGCGCCGCCCTCGGCCCGGAGCCGGAACCAGCACTGGATCGGGCCGAGCGCCTCCACCAGCAGATCCCCCGAGCGCCACTGCGACGAGCAGAGCAGGCGGCCGCCGAAGGCGCGGATCCACCGCTCGCCGTCGCCCGAGCGCTCGACGGCGAGCGTCACGAGGACGTCCTCCGCCGCCGCGGGCATGCGCAGCAGGGCGGCGAGCAGGCGCGCCGCGAGCCCGCGGCCGCGGCGCACGCGGAAGCGGCCGCGGGCGCGCGCGCCGCCGCCGTGGAGCGCCTGGACCGGCGGCGCGAGCGCGGCCCACGCGGAGCCGAGGAGGGTAGGGTAGAGGGCAGGCATCGGGGCACCGCGCGCCGCGATCGAGCGGGAGCGCGAGGGCGCCTCGCGCGAGCCATCGCCCGTCCGGCGCGACCTCTCGTCAGCCGTCCTCGGGGAGCATCTCGCGCGGCAGCGCGGGGCTCCTCGGGGCGACGACCGCGTCGGCCAGGTCGCGGATCTTGACGAGGAGCGCGCTCTCCGCGTCGCCCTCCGTCTCCTCGCAGAGCGACCGGATCTGCCAGAGCAGCTTGCGCGTGCGCCGCAGCTCGAACACGAGCCACCGTGTCTCCGGCCGCGCCTCCAGCGGGTGGCGCTCCAGGGCGACCTCGATCTCGCGGATGCGCTCCTCGATCTGCTCGCCGGTCGGAAAGATGCGGCCGTTCCCGTGACAGTCCTTGCACAGGAAGGGGCCGGCGTCGGTGTTGATCTCGCCTTCGCCGTAGCAGCTCGTGCACGTAACCAGATCGTAGGAGTTCATGGGGCGCCACTCTATCCGATCCTGCGCGCGCGGTGCTCGCGGCCCGCGCCGATCCTGCGCGCGCGGCGCTCGCGGCCCGCGCCGCCGGTCCCCTCGATCGCGCGGCGTGTCGTCGAGCGCGGGAGCGGCGGCGACGCCCTCCTCGGACGCGCGCGGCGCCGCGAGCGCCGCTGCATTCGTGCTTCGTCACGCCAGCCTGGCCGGGGCGGATCGGGCGTCCGTGGCCGTTCGAGATCGCGACGCGTCCGGCCCAAGGCGATCGCGGCCGGCGCGTCCTAATTCCGCTTACGCCGTTCCTTGCGGTAATGGGAGCCTCCGTGACCTGCCCTCATCCTTCGCGCCGGGGTGCGCTGTGCGCCGTCCTGGCCCTGTGCGCCGTCTCCCTCGGCTCGTCGCGCGTCGCCTCGGGGGCCCCGCCGCTCCCTCGGCTCGCCGTCCACCGGGCGCCCTCGGCCGCCGACTGCCCGGATGCGGCGTCGCTCGCCGCCGCGGTCGAACGCGTGATGAACCGGCGCGCCGTCGAGCCTGCGAGCGAGGGCGGTCCGCCGGCAGGCCCGGGCGGCGCTCCCGCGGGGGCCGACGACGCGGCCGACGATGCCGGCGCAGGTCCGGGCGGCCTTCCGGCTGGCGCGGGCAGCGCGCCGGCAGGCCCGGGCAGCGCGCCGGCAGCCGCCGGCGATGCCCCCGCAGGCGCCGGCGTGCCCAGCGGCGCCGGCGCCCCCGCCGCTCCGGTGATCGCCGGCGTTGCCCCCGAGTTCGAGGTGCATTTCCTCCGCACCGATGCCACCTACACCGCCGTTCTCCAGGCGGGAGGCCGCGCCCGGCAGCTCTCGTCCGAGCCGGGCGCGACCTGCGACGAGCTCGTCGAGGCGGTGGCGCTGACCGTCGCCATCCTGCTCGACAGCCAGCCGGCGCCTCCTCCCGCGCCGCCCCCGGCCGCGCCCGCCCCGGTCGCCGTCCCGCCGCCGCGCCCTCCGCCTCAGGCGCCGCGCGGGGACGTCGCGCTGGAGCTCGGCGCCGCGGGGACCGTGGGCATGCTCGATCCGCTCCGACCGGCCGCGATGGCCGACGTCTTCCTGCGGCGCAGCGCCTGGTCCGCCGGGCTCGGCGCGGTGTGGCTGCCGCGTCAGGACATCGAGATCGCCCCGGGCGCCGTCTCCGTCGGGCTCGTCGCCGCGACCGCGCGCGGCTGCGCGACGCTCCTCGACGAGCTCGACGCCTTCCGGCTCTCGGCCTGCGCCGTGTCGCTGCTCGGCGCCGTCCACGGCGCAGGCAAGGGGTTCGACCCGGACCGCGAGGCCGCCGCACCCTGGTTCGCCGTCGGCGCCTCGGCCCTCGCGGAAGGGCCCCTCTTCGGCACGCGCGCGCTCGGGTGGGCCGCGCGCGCCACGCTCCTCGCGCCGGTCGTGCGGGCGCGCGTCACGATCGAGCGCCGCGCCGGCGCCGAGGTGGGCGCCGCCGTGACCGAGGACCCCGCGCTCGATCCGTCGCCGGTGGGGTTGCTCGTCGGCCTGAGCGCCCGCGTGTCGATTTTCTGATGGCGAGGCAGGAGACCCTCCACAGACGGGGTGAGCATGGCGAAGAGCGGCAGGACAGAATGACCTTCGGAGAGGTCTATGCGCAGCATTTCCGGTTCGTCTGGCGCTCGCTGCGACGCCTCGGCGTGCCCGAGAGCGACGCCGCCGACGCGGTTCAGGACGTCTTCCTCGTCGTCCATCGGCGGTTGCCCGAGTTCGAGAACCGCTCAAAAGTTACAACTTGGCTTTACAGTATTTGCTTCCACGTCGCCCGCGACCGGCGCAAGCTCGCGCACATGAGGCGGCGCGCTCACGATGACGAGCCGCTGCTCGACTGCGCGGACGACCGGGCCGACGTGGGCGCGGAGGCGGAGCGGCGCCAGGCGATCGCGCTCCTGGAGATCATCCTCGACGAGCTGCCCCTCGAGCAACGCGCCGTGTTCACGCTCTTCGAGCTCGACGGCATGGGCGGAGAAGAGGTCGCCGAGCTGCTCGACGTCCCGCTGGGGACCGTCTACTCGCGCCTCCGCCTCGCGCGCGACGCGTTCCGCCGCGCGGTCGTGCGCCTGAACGCGCGCGACCAGTTCCGCGTGGGCGGGGCCGCGCCCACGAAATCGCAGCCCGTGCTGAAGGCGGCGGCCGTCGACCCGGGGCTCCCGGCCCTGGATGGGGGCCCGGCGCCGCCAGGGCCTTCCTCGATCGTCGTCCCCCTGCCGGGGGTCGAGCGGCGATCCCTCTGGAAGCGCGCGGGAGGAGAGCGATGAGCGATCCCGTGCGCTGGCTCGACGCGGAGGTGAGCGCGCTCGATACGGAGCGCGATCTCCTCCGTGCAGCTCCGCCCGTGGACCCGCCCGATGGCGCGCAGGAGCGGGTGTGGGCCGCGATGGCCGCGCAGCTCGGCCTCGCCGGGGCGGCCTCGCTCGGCGGGATCCAGGGCGCCGGCGGAGGAGCGCTCTCCGCGAACGCGGGCGGCGCGGCGAGCGCTGCCGCGAACGCGGGCGGCGCGGCGAGCGCTGCCGCGAGCGGCGCGGGCAAGGTCGCCGCCGCCGCCACGTCGGCGGGCAAGGTCGCCGCCGCGTCCGCGGGCAAGGTCGCCGCCGCCGCGTCCGCGGGCAAGGTGGCGTCGGCCGCAGGCGTCGGCGCGGTGGGCGCTGCGGGCGGCGTCGGCGCTGCCGGCACCGCCGGCGCGGCGGCAGCGGTCGCCGCCGCGGGCGCCGCGGGCGCTGCGGGCATCGTGAAGTCGATGCTCCTCGGCGCCGCCTGCGGGGGCCTGTTCCTCGCCGGCTATGCCGCCGTGGCCCCGCCGAGCGCGGCGCCGCCAGCTCAGGTCGTCGAGGTCGCGCCGGCCGTCGCGCCGGAGGCGGCGTCGCTGGCGCAAAAGCCGGCGGCGTACGCCGAGGCGGCGCAGCCGGCCGCAGCGCCGGCGCCGGCCGAGATGGCGCAGCCGATGGCGGCGCCTGCGCCGGCCGAGGCGGCGCGGCCGGCCGCAGCGCCCGCGCCGGCCGAGGCGGCGCGGCCGGAGGCGGACCGGTCGATCGCGCCGGCCAGGCCCCGTACGGCCGCGCCGCCCGCGAGGCCGGACGCGCCGCGGCGGGAGCGCGTCGCCAGCGCGCCGCCCGCGGACGGCGCCGAGACCGCCGAGGCAGCGCCCGCGGAGGCGGAAGTCTCGCCCGCGCCCGACGCGGAAGGCGCGCCCGCGCCGGAAGCCGCAGGCGCCGCCCTCGCGGACGGCGCGGCCAGCCCGGCGGCCTCGCGAGAGAGCCGGCTGCGTGAGGAGCTGACGCTCCTCGCCGACGCGCGCGCGGCGCTCCGGCGCGGCGACGCCGCCGGCGCGCTGCTGATCGCCGAGCAGGCGCGGCTCCGCTTCCCGGGCGGCGCGCTGGCCCAGGAGCGAGAGGCGCTCACCATCGAGGCGCTCTGGCACAGCGGCCAGCGCGCGGCCGCGGCGCAGCGCGCATCGGCGTTCCTCCGCGCCTACCCATCCAGCCCCCACGTCTCCCGCCTCCACTCCTTCACCCAATAGAGGGGGGCGATTCCGCTTCGGATACGGGCCCATCTCGACGTTTTCGGTGCTCGGCGTACTGGAGTACGCCTGTGCGCCGAAAACGCCGATATGGGCCCGTCTCCTGTGCGGAATAGCCCCCCTCTGGACGCGCTGTTCGGAAAGAGGGGAGAGGGGCGGCAGCGCGAGAGCGGGGGCATGGAGGGCGCGGGGGGGTGCGTGCTTAGAGTGTCAGCGATTTGAATTCTTGGATCGTGAGGAGCGATTCTCGCGGAGGGGACGACGTCTCGGGCGCGGGTGGGGGAGGGCGCCGGAGGTTTGTTGAAGGGGAGATACTTTTTGAAATGGGGAGCGGGGCGAGCGTCCCTTCACGCTCTGTCACAGCAGGCTTTCGGCGGCGGCTCTCGAGGCCGCTCATGGAGGAGCCATGTCATCGAGGCTATTGAGGACCGTATCGCCCTTTGTCGTCGTGAGCGCCGTGTCGCTCGCCGCATGTCAGGTGGAGATCTCGCTCGGAGCGGCGAGCACCAGCTCGTCGTCGAGCTCGGGAATCGGCGGCAGCGGCGGAGGCGGCGTCGGCGGGGGCGACGTCGGCGGGGGCTCTACCAGCATCGCCACCAGCACCAGCTCGGGCATGCCAGGCTTCGATTGGCCGGAGTTCACGCCGGACAAGGTCGACCTCCTGTTCGTGATCGACAACTCCGGATCGATGGCGGACAAGCAGCAGATCCTGCGCCTGGCGACCGCCGACCTCGTGTCCAACATCGTCAACCCGATCTGCGTGAACCCGAGCGGCGAGCCGGTGGGCGTCGCCGAGCAGCCCGCGACCGGGTTCGAGGCGTGCCCGGCAGGCACCTCGCGCGTGCGCAACCCGGTGCACGACATGCACATCGGCGTCATCAGCAGCAGCCTCGGCGGCCACGGGTCGGGCGCCTGCCCCGCGACGACGTCGCCCTCGAACGTCGATATGGCCCACCTCCTCGCGCGCTCCAACGAGGCGAGCTCAACGAACGATCTGCCCACCTACCAGGACAAGGGCTTCCTCGTGTGGGATCCGGCCGGAGCCCACGATCCGGCAGGAGACTCCGATATCCCGACGCTCTACAGCAAGCTCAGCGCCATCGTGGACGGGGTCGGGCAAGCGGGGTGCGGCTTCGAGGCGCCGCTGGAGAGCATGTACCGCTTCCTCGCCGATCCCGAGCCCTACGAGCGGATCGAGCTCCAGGGCGATTTCGGCACGCCGGTAGGCGTCGATGAGACGCTCCTGACGCAACGGCGGAACTTCCTCCGGCCGGACTCGCTCCTGCTCATCGTGATGCTCTCCGACGAGAACGATTGCTCGATCAGGGACGAAGGCAGGAACTACCTCGTCGCCGAGACCAGAAATGGCTTCAGGCTCTGGCGGCCGCGGAGCGAGTGCGCCACCGACCCGAACAGCCCGTGCTGCAGGTCCTGCAGCCAGAACCAGGACGGGTGCCCCTTGGACACGGCCTGCACCGGCTCCGACGGGTTCCCCGCCAGGCTCTCCGCGGCCGAGGATCCGGTGAACTCCCGGTGCTGGGACCAGAAGCGCCGCTTCGGGTTCGACTTCCTCTACCCGATCGAGCGGTACACCAACGCGCTCTCGTCGCCATACGTGACCACGCGGGCCGGAGACCTCGTGCCGAACCCGATCTTCACCCACCCCGACGACGGCAACATCCGGACCCGCGGGCCGCAGCACGTCATCTTCACCGGCATCGTCGGGGTGCCGTGGCAGGACCTCGCGCGCCAGAACGCCCTCGGGGCCCCCGACCTCGATGCGGGCCTCGACGAGCAAGGCAATCCCGTCGGCGGGCTCAAGAGCGCCGCCGAGCTCGGCTCCCCGGTGGCCGGCAGCTCCTACAACGTCTGGGACCTCGTCATCGGCAATCCAGTGAACAACGTCCAGCCCGCGGACCCGTTCATGATCGAGTCGATGGCGCCGCGCTCGGGCGCGAACCCGATCACCGGCGACGCGATCGTCCCGCCGTACGCCACGGGGTGGAACGCGATCAACGGCCGCGAGTACACGATCCCGGTGGGGAGCACCGGCGACCTCCAGTACGCTTGCATCTTCGACGTCGAGGAGCGCAGCTGCGAAGGAAACGCCCAGAGCTGCGACTGCAGGGATGTCCAGGGCCAGGTCATCGACAACCCGCTGTGCGCGCCGCAGGAGGGGAACGACCCGGCGGAGGCCAGCGCGCGGACGACGACGCAGGTCAAGGCCAAGGCCTACCCCGGCATCCGCGAGCTGCGGGTGCTCAAGAGCCTCGGGGATCAGGCGATCGCGGGCTCGATCTGCCCGGCGCAGACGAACGATCCCGACAGCGAGCAGGGGGATTTCGGCTACACGCCGGTCATCCGGGCGGTGCTCGAGCGGCTCGACGCGTCGCTCTGACCGCGGCAACGGCCGCGACCGCGTCTCGTGACCCACGCCCGGACGGCGCGCCTCCTGCGCGCGCCGCCCGGGCGCGCCACCCATGCCCCCCAAGGGAAGGGCCTCCGCCCCTGAGGCCCCGAGATCCTCCCGTCAAGCCGTTGGCACAACTGCCACACAGCAAGACATCCCGATCGCGGTGATCGCGCTCGATGCCGGGAGCTCCGCGCGAAATTCAGCGCTTTCCACTGGCACCGAAGCTGCCTCAGGGCGGGCGCATGGTGGGACGCGGCCCCTCGAACGACGCGCTGCTCGAGAGCGCAGACCGCAGCCGCGCTGCAGGTGGCGCGGACGATCACACCGGGGACGTCATCGTCGGCAGCGCCCGCGCGAGAGGCTCGCGGCGCGGCCGCCGCTCTGGTGGCCGCGCCGGATTTCGGACAAGCACAACGCGGAGGTTCTGATGCGCCACATAGGACTGGGGCTCTTGCTGATCGTGATCGGGCTCGTGGGCTGCGACCCAGGGGGAGACGGCGGCGACACCGGAGGAACGACGGACCCGCCCGGCGCTCAGGCGTGCGGCGGGTTCCTCGGGACGGGCTGTCCCGACGGGCTCGAGTGCGTCGATGATCCGGCCGACGACTGCGACCCGGAGCACGGCGGGGCGGATTGCCCCGGCGTGTGCGTCGAGCCGAAGCCGACGGCGCCGGCGTGCGGCGGCTTCGCGGGGCTACCGTGCCCCGAGGGGCTCGTGTGCGTCGACGACCCGAGCGACGACTGCGATCCGGAGCACGGCGGGGCGGACTGCGGCGGCATCTGCGTGGAGCCGAAACCGACGCCGGCGTGCGGCGGCTTCGCCGGGCTGGACTGCCCCGACGGGCTCGTGTGCATCGACGACCCGTCGGACGGCTGCGACCCGGAGCACGGCGGGGCGGATTGCGGCGGCATCTGCGTGGTGCCCGAGCCCAAGCCGGTGGCGTGCGGCGGCATCACGGCGCGCCCGTGCCCCGAGGGGCTCGTGTGCATCGACGACCCGGGCGACGACTGCGATCCGGCGATCGGCGCGGACTGCGGCGGCATCTGCGTGGAGAGGTGAGCCGGCCCGCGCGGGGCGCGCCGCCGTCACGAGGCGCGCGCCCCGCGCCGGATCGCGCTCAGTACCTGTGCTTCCAGAGCAGGTCGAGGGTCGTCGCCGGGCTCTCGCCCGTCGCCATCCCGGCCCGCAACGACCAGTCCCGGCGGAACCGCCACTCGAGGCTCACCTCGGTGCGGGCCCGGGCGGCGGCGGGGCTGCTCGGCGAACCGGCCCCCTGCCCCTCCCCCCCCGTGGGCCCCGCCTCGTAGCTCGCGCTCGCGGTCACCTGCTGCCCGAGCTGATAGCCCACCGTGGTCTTCAGCGCGCCCTGATCGGTCGTGTCCAGCTGCGTCTCGAAATTCTGGAGCGGGCCGATGCTCTGCAAGATCAGGTTGATCTGCGCCGACGCGAGCCCCGTGCCCGCGGCGGCCGCGACCCCGCCGGCCGCGTTGCTGCCGCCGCCGGAGCCGGGCTCCGCGGTGGACGTGCCGCCCGCCAGCGTCCCTTCCGCGTACTGCTTGCCGAGCAGGAGCTCCGCGATCACCTCGTTCTCCGGGCGCGGGGGCTCCGAGCGGAACGTGATCTTCTCCTCGGTGATCGGGTTGAGCTTCCCCTCGTAGTCGATGTAGATGCGGGTCCCCTCCGGCGTGTCGTGGAACGCCGTCACGTTCAGGTACGGGTTTGACGGATCCCCCTGCAGCGCGACGACGCCCGGCTCGATCTCGAACTCCTTGCCGATCACCTCGAGCTTGCCCGAGAGGATCTTCACGTTGCCCTCGATCTGGGTCTCCCCCGCGACCTTGATCCGGATCGGGTGCTCCGGATCCCCGGACAGCGAGGCCTGCACCATGTCGCCCTCGACGCCGATCCTGCCGAGGCGCACATCCATGACGAGCGGCGTGCCGCCCGCGCGCTTCTTCGCCCCCTCGGTCGGCTCGGCCGGCGCCCGCCGCGCTTCGTATTCCTCCCGGCTGAGCGGCGCCGACGTGACGATGTCCTCGTTCTCGCCGAGCGGCTGCACGCTCCGCCCGATCGTGGGCGGCAGCGTCAGGTTGAGCGTGGGCACGTCGACGCGGACGGCGATCTGCTCGTCCCGGCTCTCCGCCGCGACCACCACCCGGCCGCGCGCGTCGCCCATGGGGACGCCCTCCAGCGCGATCGGAAGGTCCCGGCCCTCCGGGATCTCGAGCTCGGCGCGGGCGCTCCGGAACGCGAACCCCTCCATCTGGAGGGTCGCCTTGCCGCGGACCAGGCCGCTGCCGGCCTCGGCGCGGATGTCGTCGATGCGCAGCTCGCCGGAGGGGCTCGCCGTGACGCGGAACGAGGCGTTCTCGAACGGCTGGCCGATCGTGGCCACGTGGACCAGGCCATCGGTGAGCCGCATCTGGCCCGAGAAGCCCGCCTGCGCGCCGAGCCCGAGCCGCACCTCGCCGTCGAGCGTGCCGTCGAGCCGGTTCACCGAGCCCTGGACGAACGGCTCCAGCGCCGCCAGACGGAAGCGATCGACCGCGAGCGACACCTCGGCGTTCTTGTCGTCCGTGAGCGTCGGGATCGCGTTCGCCTCCCACCTCACGGGCGCCTCCGCCTTGGCCTCGAGCCGGCCGCCGTCGCGCCCCACGAGGCGCACGTTCGCCACCGCCGCGGTGCGCCCGGCGTCGCCCGGCGGCGCGATGTCGAGCGACACCTCGGCCGTCTCGTACCGCACGTCGGGGCCCAGCGAGAGACCCGGGAACTGGAGGCGCGCCTCGACCTCGGGGGCGGCCTCGAACAGGCCCCGCACGGCGACCTCGCCGCGCGCCTGACCGCCGATCTGCATGTCGGCGAGGACCGGGATCTCCGCGAGCGGCAGGTCCGCGATTTTCGCCTCGAGGCTCCCCTTGCTGAGGAGCGGACCGCCCCCTGCGCCGCCCAGCAAGGCGCCGGCGTTCGCGCCGACCTTCGCCTTCGCCGTCATGTACGTGCGCGCGCCGCGGAACGCGTACGCGTCGAGCGCGGCGTCGCGCCCGTCGTAGACGAGCAGCGTGTCGAGCCGGAGCTTGCCGAGCGGCGAGCGGTCCCCGGTGCCGCCCACGTTCGTCGCGGTCGCGCGGGTCACGAGCCGGGGATCGGCCATCGTCCCCGCGAAGTACACGTCGAGGCCCGCGGAGCCGGAGAGCACCGGGGTCCTCTTCCCGAAGGCGGCCAGCTCGGCGAGATCGTTGAGCCGGCGGCGCGGCACGCTGAGGTGCGCCGCGACCGGCATCCGCGGGAGCGCCGCGACCGGATCCGAGAGGAGCGCCGGGAGATCGGCGTCGAACCCGGCCGAGAGCTCCGCCACGAGCTGGCGATCGAACACCGACATCGTGACGTGCGCGTCGCCCGTCTTCGCGTCGAGATCGCCGGCGATCCGCGCGTCGAGCTTCCTCGACACCCACGCCGGCGCGCCCGTCGTCTCGTCGATGGGGCCCGCCGCGCGCAGGCCCTCGGTGCGGATCAGGAGGTCCCGCACCGACGGGAGCCGCTCTCCCGCCTCGCGCGCCACCGCGAGGCGCGCGGTGAGCCGGCCCGCGAGCTCGCTCAGGGCGACCGGGACCGGCGACGCCTGGGCCAGGCACCCGAGCTGCCACGCGTCGGCGTCCATGCGCGCCGAGCCGGTGACGGTCTCCCAGGTGCGCCCCGAGAGCAGCGGCCCGCGTAGCGCCTTCGCGTCGCCGTCGATCAGCACCCGCGCGATCGCGCCCTCGCACACCGGGGGCGGCGGCGTCTTCGGCCGCCTCGCCAGGTCGCCGACCGTGGCCGACGGCTCGCCCGGCGTCGCGCCCTGGCGCAGCGCCTCCCGCGAGCGGGCCGGCGGGGGCTCGGGCGGCGCGATCAGCCGGACCAGGCCGTCGGCCTTCAGCGCCTCGCCCTCGACGCGCGCGGTCATGTTCATCGACAGCCGCGGCGCCACGCCCGGGATGGAGCCGTCCTCGAGCTCGATGAGCGCGTGCCCCGCGCGGCGCTTGCCCCGGCCGTGCATCGACACGTCGACGTTGGCGAGGCCCCCGACCCCGAGCGGCACCCCGGCGATCTCGGCGATGCGCTCGAGGTCGATCGCGGTGCCGCGGAGGTCGCCCTCGACCTCGCTCCCGACGAGCGCCAGGTTCCCCTCGAGCTCGCCCACGCCGTCGCCGCGCAGCTCGAGCCCGCGGAGGGCGATCCCGCGGTCCCACGCGACGCGCGCCGCCCGCGCGGTCATCTGGTCCTCGCCGCGCGCCACCTCCACGCGGATCCGCCGCGCCTCGCTCCGCTCGATGTCGAGATCGGCCGAGGCCGCGATCCGGCGCTCCGCGCTGGCCAGCGACGCGCGCACGCGCGGCGCGGTGACGGGCCCCGCCACGCTCGCCGCGACGCTGCTGAACGCGTACTGCTGCGCCCGGAGATCCGCGCCCCGGAGCGTGCCCTCGATCGTGAGCTTGTCGAGCGGTCCTCGGGCCTTGGCCCGGACCTCGCCGCGCCCGAGCCGCAGATCCGACCCGACGCGGAGCCCGGCCACGCGCACGGTCGCCTTGGCGTCGAGCTCGTCGTTCTTGAGCGCGCCCTCGACGTGCAGCGCGGCGCTGCCGTGGATGCCGCTCGGGACGTGCTGCACGGCGCCGAGGGACGGGATCTCGCTCTGCGCCTCGAACTGGATCTCCCCTTCCTTGGAGAGGGCGACGGTGGCCTCGATGGGCGCGCCGGGCTCGTGGATCGTCGCGGCGGCGCGCAGCGCGCCGCGCTCGAAGGTCGCGCGCGCCTCGGTCGCCGGCACGCGCTGCCCCACGACGAGGAACGGCTCCGTCTTCGCCTCGGCGACCACGCGCGGGCCGCCCTCGTCGTCGAGGTGGATCTCCCCGCGGGCCTCCGCGCTCACCCGCGCGGCCGGGGCCGCCCCGGCGAAGGCGCGCGGGTCGAGCTCGGCGATCCGGATCTCGGCCGTGATCCGCTTCGGATCGAGCGCGTCCAGCCGGGCGCGGGCGGTGATCTCGCCGGTCACCGCGTCGTCGGTGACGAGCGGATCGAGGACCGCGACGCGCGCCGTCACGGCGAGGTCCGAGAGCGCTCCGTCCGCCGTGACCAGGACCGAGATCGGCCGCGCGAGCGGCGCGCTCGGGTCGATCGCGAGGACCGCCTCGGGCGTCACGCGCGGCGACGCGACCCGCGCCGAGAGGCGCTCGTCCTTCAGCGTCCCCTCGGCCGTGAGCGGGATCGCGCCGACGTTCCCCTCGAGCTTCGCGGTGAGCGCCATGGGCGCGTCCGTGGGGACGTCGACGTCCCCGGAGACGCGGGTCACCTCGAGCGGGACCGGCAGGAGCCGCCGCTCGGCGATGCGCACGCGCTCGAGCGCGTACCGGCTCCGGTCCGCGACGACGATGCCGCCGGCGAAGTCCTCGATGGTCGCGTCGATCGGGCGCTCGGGGGCGAGCGTGCCGTGGACCGAGGCGCGATCGAGGACGACGCGCGAGAGCTCGAGGCGGAGCGGCCGCCCCTCCTCGGCGGGCGGCTCCTCGGACGGCTTCGGCGTGAACGCCTCGGCGAGGGTGAGCGCGCCCTGCTCGTCCTGCTCGAGCAGGACGTCCGCGTCGGCGACGCGGACGAGCGGGATCGTGATGGCGAGGTCGCCGTCGCCGAGCAGGAGCTCTCTCACGATCGAGAGCGCGTTGAACTCGGCGTGGACGCCGCCGACGCGCAGGAGCTCGGTCCCGCTGGGGTGGCGCACCGTCACCGTGGAGACGTCGGTCGCGAAGAGGCCGAGGCGGTCGATCCGCGCGATCTCGATCTGCCCCTCCAGGCTCGAGCGCAGGACGTCGTTGACGAGCTGCCGTGTCAGGTTGCGCGCCCCGGCGGTGTTCAGGTGAACGACCGCGCCGACCCCCACCGCCGCGACGAAGACGCCCCCCAGGCCGATCACGCTGGCCGTCACGGAGGCCGCGCGGGCGAGCGCCCGGCGGAAGCGGCCCTGCCGGTGCGGGGCGGCTGCGCTGGGCACGGGAGGATGGGGGGGCGGTTCGGACATGGGGATCAGCTAGGGATGGACCGCGGGACCGCAGCTCTGGGAGGCCGACGAACCGACAAATCCGGGGAGACCCGACGGCCTCATGCAGATCTCCCCGAGATCGCGACGGCCGTCCAGCCGGTGGCGGGCGAGGCGCGTCTCTGCCGTGCGCGCGCCCGCCACCGGCTGGACGGCGGGCGCCTGCGGCCTGCTGCGGCCCGTCCTACGCGCGCGGGAAGTCGTGGCGCGGGACCTCGTAGGGCGACGGGTCGGGGATCTCGGGCGTGGGCGTGGGCACCGGCACCTCGGGCTGATGCGTCCTCGGCCCCGGATCCCCGCCGGGCCGCTCCGTCCCGGGGAGCTGGATTTCGCGGTCCGGCGAGGTGTGACCAGGCGAGCCTGGGTTCTCCGCCTTCTCGCCGGGAGGGCTCACCATCGGCTGCGGCACGCCGGGCCGGACGGGCTCACCGTTCAGCTCTCCGTTTGATTGCTGCGACGCGTTCTTCATGGCTCCACCTTTCCTTGGATCACGCCGGGACGCGGCGGATCACGACGGGACGCGGCGCCCCAGCGCGAGCGAGATGACGGCGAGCACCAGGAACGCGACGAACAGGATCTTCGCGATGGACGCGGCGCTCGCGGCGATACCGCCGAACCCGAAGATGGCAGCGATGATCGCGATGATGAAGAAGGTGACAGTCCAGCCGAGCATGATGTCCTCCAAGGGGTCTCAGGGGGTCGATCCGTTGTCTTCGTGGGGACGACCTCAACGTGGTTCTGTTTGCAGCTGATTGCAGCCCCCGTGCCGACGGGCGGCAGCGACCGGTCCGAGGCGTGTTTTCGCGGCCTCTGCGCGCGCGCGGCGGCGCGGCGTCGAGCTCGGCGCCGCCGCTTCCGTCCGGGGGCCGGCGCGGCTGCCTCTGCCGTGGGGCATGATGCCCCGACCGTGACACCTGTGCGGGCGCGGTCCGGGCGCGCGCCGCGCCGCGCAGCTCCGCGCCGGCCGCGCTGCACGGAGGCTCCACACGGATCCCCCGCAACTTCCCGGATCGGGCGACTCGGGACGAGCTATAACGACCCGGCCATGCCGAAATCCAAGGTTGCTGTGATCCGCACGTCCCCTGCGACGGTGCTATCGGACTACCACCGGCTGATGAACTTGGCCGGTTACCAGGATGTGATCGCCAAGGACGCCGACACGGCGCTCAAGGTGAACATCTCGTGGCACTTCTTCTACCCGAGCTCGTCCACGACGCCCTGGCAGCTGGAGGGCGTCATCCGGGCGATGACGAAGGACGGGTACTCGAAGGACCTGATCCACGCCTGCCACAACCGCACGGTCGTGATCGACGCCCACCTCGGCGAGCGCGAGAACAAGCAGGTCGACGTGGTGCAGGCGCACGGCCTGCGCAACGTCCACCTCTACGAGGGGGAGGAGTGGATCCCGATCGGGGACGCGGTCGGGGATCTCCGGAAGAAGTTCCTCTGTCTGAACGAGGTGTACCCGAAGGGGTTCTCGATCCCGAAGCGCTTCATCGGGGAGAACATCATCCACCTGCCCACGGTGAAGACGCACATCTTCACGACGACCACGGGCGCGATGAAGAACGCGTTCGGCGGCCTGCTGAACGAGCACCGGCACTGGACGCACCCGGTGATCCACGAGACGCTCGTGGACCTCTTGATGATCCAGAAGAAGATCCACCGCGGTGTCTTCGCGGTGATGGATGGCACCTTCGCGGGCGACGGCCCCGGGCCGCGCTGCATGGTGCCGCATGTGAAGAACGTGCTGCTCGCGTCGGCGGACCAGGTGGCGATCGACGCGGTGGCGGCGAAGCTGATGGGGTTCGACCCGATGCGCGACTGCAAGTTCGTGCGGCTCGCGCACGATCTCGGCCTCGGGACGGGCGACGTGCGCGACATCGAGCTCGTGGGCGACCTGGACGCGGCGAACGAGAACTGGAACTTCGACGGGCCGTTCAAGGAGATGACGTTCGCCTCGCGCAACCAGCACCGCATCTACTGGGGACCGCTGAAGAAGCCGGTGGAGTGGTCGCTCAAGACCTGGCTCGCGCCGTGGGCCTACGTGGCGTCGGTCACGTACCACGACATGTTCTGGTACCCGCGGTACGCGAAGGAGAAGATGGCGCCCGTGCTGGAGAGCCCGTGGGGGCGGCTGTTCGCGAACTGGGGCAAGGTGCAGCCGGACGCGGAGGGGCGCGGGTATCCCGAGGTCGGGTCGTCGAGCCCGGATCTGGTCCGCACCGGGGTGCGGCACTTCCTCGAGGGCATGCGCCTCGTGGGGATGGCGGTGGCGGAGTCGCCGGAGATCCAGGTCCGCAAGCGGGCGCGCGCGCAGGCGGCCGGCGGGGGCGGGGCGGCGGCGGTGTAGCCCCTCGGGGCCGGGTCCCGAGCGCAGCGCTCGCCGGGGGCGGTACCTTTCATCCTCCTGCACGGAAGCCCGGCGCCGGCACACTCCGGCGCTGAGCTTTCGCGCAGGAGGGCTCCGTCTCTTTTCGCCGCGCGGCTTGACGCTCCCGTCCGCCCGCGCTTTCATAGGGGTGTCGAAAAAGGCGGACCGGTTCGGTGAGCCCGGTCGCTTCCCGCAAGGGAGCTCTGTCCGACGCACAAGCGCCAGGACCCACGACGAGCAGGACGCAGTCTGCGCTGCGCCTGGTCGGGGCATCCATGGGCGAGCACATCCATCACCAGCATCCTGCGGGAACGCCCGCCGGCACACGCCGGCGCCGGACGGGTCGCGCATGGTGGGTCCCGACCTTTCAACCCCCTGAAAGGACCCGACATGCATCTCAACCACCTCGATCTGTGCGTACCCGACGTCCGGGAGACCAGCGAGTTCTTCGAGCGGTTCTTCGGCTTCCGATGCCAGCGAGAGAAGGGGCGCGACGCCCTCGCCATCCTGCAGGACGAGGCCGGCTTCACGCTCGTGATCAGCCGGCTGCGCGCCGGGGACCCGACCAGCTATCCGGCCCAGTTCCACGTGGGCTTCCTGCTCGAGAGCGAGGCGGCGGTCCAGGAGGCGTATGACCGGATGAGGGAGGCGAACGCGGAGAACGTGTCCCCGCTGCGGGACGTCCGCGGCGGGCCGGTGTTCTACACGCGCGCTCCCGGCGGCGTGCTCGTCGAGGTCAGCCACCGCGGCTGACCGCCCGACCGGCGCTCAGCGCGCCGCGCTCGCCGCGTGCGACGGGCGCCGCCCCGACGTCACGGCCGGCGCGGCGCCCGCGACGAACCTGACGCGCACCGGCTTCGGCCGGAGCGGCGGCAGCGAGCGCGCGAGCCGCTCGTAGGCGTCGCGCCCCACGCGCCGCTCCTCGTGCACGAGCGTCGCCCAGATCTCCGCCTCGCGCGCCTCCGCCTGCTCGGCCGCGCGCGGATCGAAGCGCAGCCCGCGCTCGATGGCCGTCGCGCCGGGCACGCCGCCCTCGGCGCGCCGCGCCGCCCGCTCCCGGAAGACGCCCGGCCCGAAGCGGTCGTACTGGAGGATCGTGTGCGCCGTCGACACCGCGCCGGCCCACGGATAGCTGCGCAGCGTCCAGCCGCGCGACAGGTCGGCGAGCCGCTCGTCGACGTCGGCGCGCTCGGCGTCGGTCTTCCACGGCTCCCGCGGGACGAAGAACAGGCCGAGCCCGAGCTCGTCGCCCTGGAGCTCGAACACCTCGTCGATGCCGAACCGCTCGGGCGCCTGCGCGACCAGCGAGCCGTGCGTCAGCCCGAACTCGCCGACGATGTACACGGCGAGCGCCTCGCGCCGCTCGCGCAGGAAATCGAGCGTCGCCACGGCCTCGGCGTGCGTCTCGGTGGGGAAGTCCGTGAAGCACATCGCCTCGGCGGCCACGCCCGCGGACGCGAGGTGATCGATGACGTCGGAGACGACCTCGACCGGCGCGCCCTTGTCGATGAGGCCGAGGACCCGCGGCGACGCCGACTCGACGCCGAGCGCGCACGCGACGGCGCCCGCGCGGCGCAGCACGTCCGCGCGCTCCCGCGTGAGGTACTTCTCCGGCTTGAGGTCGGTCGTCCACCGCACGTCCAGGCCGGCGTCGAGGATCGCCTGCGCCATCTTCACGAGCGTCTTCGGCGCGACCGAGTCCTGCGACAGGTAGAAGTGGCGGGTGCCGTGCCGCGCGGCGAGCGCCCCGAGGTGCGCCACGATCGTCTCGACGGCGCGCTCGCGGTACGCCGCGGTGCCGACCTCCGCGAGCCCGTAATGGCAGAACGTGCACTTGCCCCAGTAGCAGCCCCGCGTCGGGTCGTACGGGAGCACCAGCGCCGGCGCGAGGTACGCCCCGAGCGGGAGCCCATCGAAGTCGGGCGCCGGGAGCGCCTTCAGGTCCTCCATGCCGTGGCCGGGCGTCCAGCGCGCGCCCATGAGCCGGTCGCGCGCCACGACGTTCGGCACGTCCCGCAGCGGCCGGCCCTCGTCGAGCGCGCGCGCGAGCGCGAGCAGGGTGTGCTCGCCCTCGAAGAGGCACGCCGAGTCGAACGGGCCGAGGGCGCGCGCGAGCCGCTCGCCCGAGAGCCGGAGGAGCAGCTGCGTGACGCCGGGGCCGCCGCACGTGACGTGCGCGCCGGGCAGCGCCTCCTTGATCTTGCGCGCGAACGCGTAGGCGGGCTGGAGCTGGCCCGGGAAGCACACGGAGAGGCCGACGACGTCGGCGCGCGCGTCGCGGAGCCGGGGCACCAGCGCCTGCTGCACCCAGGCGTCGAACGGATCGTGCTCCGGGCGGCTCGACCGGGCGATCTCGTCCATCGACATCAGGCCGAACGGCGTCCGGTACGCCGTGAAGTCGAGCTTGAGGGGGTGGTGCGTGGCGGACACGACGCCGAGCGCCGCCTCGATCGTCGCGACCGCGCGGGCGTAGGCGTCCGGGTCGTAGAAGCCGCCTTCGGCGCGGAGCGTGGCCTTGGCGGCGTCGACCGCGCCCGGGACGGCGTGCGCGTCGCCGCGCGCGCGGGCGAGGGCCAGGTACTCGAGCTGCTCGGCGTGCGGGAGCGCGGCGCGCCGGTCGAGCTCGCCGAGGCGCGCCTCGAGCCGGTCGAGGAGCCCCGCCATGCGGTCCTGGGTGAGGAGCGCGTCGAACGCCTCGACGTTCGCGTCGACGGGCAGCACCTCCACGCCGTTCGCGCGGAGGAAGCCGGTCAGCATCGGCACCGCGAGGTACGGCGCCGTGGGGTCGCAGGTCGGCGGGTAGACGAGCGCGATGCGCATGGGGGGCGGCGGTCTAGCACAGGCCCGGAGGAGCGTCCGGGCCGGTCGACCTCGTCACCCGTTCAATCGGTTCAAAGGCAGAGCTCGCGCCGATCGGCTCACGGCTGCTCCGTGTAGGCATAAAGGCCGATGTAGGTCCCGACGAAGCCGCCGGCCTGCTGCGTGCTCAGGATCTTCCCGTCGACCTCTTCCAGGAGGCTGACCCACGCCCCGGGCTCACGCGCGTAGGAGAAGCTGTAGGCGGCGCCCTGCGCCTCGATCTTGAGGTGGATGGGCGCGCCTGCGGAGAGATCGAGCGGAGCCGAGGCGATCACCTGGGGTTCGCCGCTCGCGCTGCTCCCGGCCTTCTTCTGCAGCTGGATGACCGGCTTGCCGTCCGCCAGCGTGACGCCCAGGAAGTAATAGAAGTCGTCGTTCTGGAACGCGACCAGCCCCGCCGCGTCCCCGGGCGCTGACGGCAGGTACTTCATGGCCGTGGAGGCGGAGGCCCAGCCGTGCTGCTGCCGCCGGCCGACGAACGACGGTTGCTCGCGCCGCCCGAGGTGGGCAGCGCGCGCCTTCAAGGTCAGCCACCCGGGCGACGCGGTGAGATCGTGCCATTGCTCGACGGGCGTGCGGATGAAGTTCCAGGCCGGGGCGAGCTCGTCGCCGTCGAAGTCGTCCCGGTACGTGAAGTTGCCGCTCCTCGGGGTGGCCGGCGTCGGCTGCGGCGGCAGGGCTGGGGCGTCGTGCACGTAGGGCACCGTCTCGGTGCCCGCCGTGATGACCGGCCAGCCGTCGACCCACCGGACCGGCATCAGGAACGTCTCGCGGCCCGTGTTGTAGAGATCGCCCTCGTAGGGCCGGGTGCCCAGAAAGACGGACCACCAGTCGCCGTTCGGCAGCTGAACGAAGTCGGCGTGGCCGGTGGAGGTCACCGGGAAAGGCCGGTTGCGATCGAGGTGGCGCTGCGTGAGGATCGGATTGCCCGCGTAGGGCTCATACGGGCCGGTCGCCGACGCGCTGCGGAACACCACCTCGGAGTGCTGATCGCCTGTGCCGCCCTCGGCGGCGATCAGGTAGTAGGTTCCATCCACCTTGAAGATGTGGGGGCCCTCGATCCAGATCGGCTTCTTCGAGATGTCGACGCCGCCGTCGACGATCACCGATCGCGGGCCGACCATCTTCTGCGTCGCCACGTCGAACTCCTGGATCCAGAGCGCTCGGTGGCCGTCGTAGAGCGACGCGCCAGCCGGCGGGCCGTTGTTGACGACGTAGGCCTTGCCGTTGTCGTCGAAGAAGAAGGAGGGGTCGATCCCGTCGACGCTGTTGAGCCAGATGGGGTCCGACCATGGCCCCGCCGGGTCGGTGGCGGTCACGAAGAAGTTGCCGCCACCGCCGATGAGCGTGGTGACCATGTAGAACACGCCGTCGTGGTACCTGATCGACGGCGCGAAGATGCCCTCGGAGATCGCCTGGCTGTCGAGGTCGAGCTGCGAGGGGCGGTCGAGCACGTGCCCGAGCTGCGTCCAGTGGACGAGATCGCGGCTGTGGAAGATCGGGACGCCGGGGAAGTAGGAGAACGACGAGTTGACGAGGTAGTAGTCCTCCCCGACCCGGCAGAGGCTGGGATCAGGGTAGAACCCTGCGAGGATCGGGTTCGAGTACTCGCCTTCCCCCGCCGTGAACTCCTGATAGACCGGGTCCTTGCCCTCGTACTCGAACCAGCGGAACTGCGGGTTCTTGTTGGGGGCCACCGAGCTATCCGGGTCGGTGCCGCCGGCGCCGCCGTCGCCGCCGGCGCCGCCGTCGCCACCGGTGCCGCCGGTGCCGCCGTCACCGCCGTCGCCGCCGGTGCCGCCGTCGCCGCCGGTGCCGCCGTCACCGCCGGTGCCGCCGGTGCCCGAGCCGGGGCCTTGATCGCCGCTCGTAGGGGGTGCGTCCTCGCTGGTGCACCCGCTCACGAGGAGCGCCAGCAGAGCGAAGGCGACGCGCGCAGCGCGCCGATGGGAGCGCCCCGCCAGCCGTCGGCCTCCATCGACGGACACGAGCTTGCCAGAAACCCCGGACGACCGGGCCTGACTCGGCTCGCTCTCATGACCAACCAGCGCATCCCCGCGCCTCCATTCACTTCCAGGAGGGGCACCGATCGCGGACAAGCTCTTCATGAAGAACACCTCGCTGGTCAGGCTGGACCCGACCACGTCAAGAACATCGGCGAGCCTCGGGACTCGCCGGCAACGACCAAAGGTCGCCCGGAGAGTACTGAAACCTCCGCATGAGTAAACCCTATGAATCAGCTCGAGCCAGGGTCGGATCACCCGGCGGCCCGAGCAGCCGGCAGATCGCCTCGTGAACGACCCGGGCGGGGGCGCGACTCGTCGCTGGATGCCCGGGGGGGTCGTGAGGCATGCTGCGTCGAGCTTCGATGAGCCCATCCACGCAGCACGTCGCGATCACCCCCCTCGGTCCTGCCGAGGCTGCGGCGGTCACCTGGCTCCTGCGCGGCCAGCTCCATGTCACCATCGTCGTGAAGGCGACGTTCGCGCTCGTCCCCGAGGGGCGCATGTCCCTCATGAAGCCGGAGCCCGTCGCGCCGGACGAGCAGCCGGATCCGTCGGGTCGGTGGCTTCGCACCGCGGGCGACCTCGCGCCGTACCGCGCGCAGTGTGACGTCGTGGTGACCGGCCACGCGGAGCTGCCGCCGGGCTTCTCGTCGCCGGAGGTGATGGTCCGGCTCACGGTGGTGCAGGGCGGCCAGGTCCGCATCGACAAGCAAGCGCAGCTCGACGGCTCCGTGCGCGTCGGCGCGGGTCGCTCCCATGTTCGCATCGACGGCATGGGGCCGCTCTCCCGCGCGTCGCCGCCGCGCAGTCGGCTGCTCGGCGGCGTCGACGCGCGCCGCCTCGCGGGCCTCTGGCTCGACATCCCCGAGGGGCTCGACGGGAGCTACTTCCAGGCGGCGCCGGCCGATCAGCGCCTCGGCGCGCTGCGCGGCGACGAGTGGATCGTGCTCGGCGGCATGATCGCGCAGCGGCCGAAGCTCCGGACGCAGCTGCCGGAGGCCCGCGGCGCCGCGCGGCTCTACCGGAGGCACGGCGCGGCGCCGCGGGCTGGAGAGCCGATCGCGCTCCGCGCCGATACCGTGCACGTCGACGTGGATCGGCGCTGCTGCTCCGTGGTGTGGCGTGGCCATCGGCCCGTGGAGGCCGCGGAGCTCGCGTCGCTGCGCGTGCTCGCGGGCGTGGAGCTCCCGGGGCAGCCGGCGGCGTGGGCCGATCCGTTCGGCGCCGGCGGCGCGTCCGCCGCGGGCGCCGCGCCGCCCGAGGCGGCGTCGCGGCGAGGCGACAGGGGCGGCGCGCTGCAGGGCACGAGCCACCTGAGCCTCGAGGAGGCGGCCAGGGTGGTCGCGGCGCCGGTGACGCCGTTCGATCCGTGGCGCGCTCCGGCCCGCGCGGCGCGCTCGAGCGCCGCGCCGCCGGCTGCGCCCGCTGCCGCTGCCGCGCATCGCTCCGAGGGGCCCGCGCCGCGCGCCCGCGAGAGCGATGCGCCGGCGGAAGCGGCCCCGGTCGCGGGGGCTGCTCCGCGCGGGGAGCGCGCGCCGCGTGGTGAGGCTACGCCTCGTGGCGAGACCGCGCCGCCCGGCGAGACCGCCGTGCTCGGGGAGACCAGCCAGCTCAGCCTCGAGGAGGCGGCCAGGGCGGCCGCCTCCTCCTCGACGCCGTTCGGCGCGCGCCGCGCGCCAGCCGCGCCTGCGCGCGCGGCTGCGCCTCGCCCCGCTGCGCCGGCGGCGTCGCACCCGGCCGCCGCCCCGCGCGCAGCGGCGTCCTCGCCCGCGCGGCACGGCGCCCGCGAGCTGCTCGGAGAGACGAGCGCGCTCAGCGTCGAGGAGGCGGCGAAGGCCATCGCCTTCGCGGCGACGCCGTTCGACGCCCGGCGAGCGCCGGCCGCCGCCGCTGCCGAGCCCGCGCGCCGCCCCGCCTCATCGAGCGCGCCTCCGGCCCCGCCCGCGCCCCTCGCGCCGGCGCCTCCCGCCGTGGCGCCGGCCCAGGCGGCGCCGCCCCTCGTTCAGCCACCCGGCCTCGGCGTCGGCGATGCGCGCGGTCTGCCGAAGGGGCTCGGCGCGCAGTTCCTCGCCGCGATGGCCGACGTCGATCTGGCTTCCATCTAACGGGACCGGAAATGGCGGCGCGGCGCCGTCCCGGCGCGCGGCTCGACGGCGCGCCCTAGGTCATCGCGGCGTCTCGCCGGCGTCGAGGGCCGTCGTCCATTGCGGTCGAGCGGGCGTCGCACGTAGGATGGCATCCGGCTGAATGCTGCCCGCGGTCCGTCCGCGCATCCGCTCGGCTCGAGTCTGCTCAAGGGAGAGTCCATGCACTTGTTTCAGGTCGACGGACTGGAGCACGAGCTCCGTGTGACGCAGTTCGAGGGGCGCGAGGGCATCTCCGAGCTCTTCCACTTCGATGTCCTCGTCGCCTCGCCGGAGAAGGACATCGCGTTCACGGACGTCGTGGGCAAGCCGGCGCTGCTCACCTTTCAGATCGGCGAGCAGCCCCGGTTCGTCCACGGCGTGGTCGCGAGCTTCGAGCAGGGCGAGGAGGGGAAGCGGCTCACGGCCTATCACGCCACGATCGTGCCCGACGTCGCGCGCCTCAAGCACCGCCGGAACAGCCGGATCTACCAGGCGCTCACCGCCCCGGAGATCATCGAGAAGGTGCTGCGCGCGGCCGGGATCCCGGGCGAGGGCTACCGCTTCTTGCTGAGCGGGGTTTACCGCGCGCGGGAGTACTGCGTGCAGTACCGGGAGAGCGACTTCGCCTTCGTCTCGCGGCTGCTCGAGGAGGAGGGCATCTGTTACTACTTCGAGCACGGCGAGGGCGGCCACGTGCTCGTGTTCGCCGACAGCCCCTCTGCGCACGGGCCGATCGCGGGGGCGGGCACCGTCGTGTTCCGGCCGCAGCTCGGCGCGCTGTTCCAGGGCGAGCACGTCTCCCGTTTCCGGTACGTCGAGCGGGTGCGGTCGGGGAAGGTGACGCTGCGCGACTACAACTTCAAGAAGCCCGGCCTGTCGCTCGAGAGCAACGCCCAGGCGGACGCGGACGACGACCTCGAGGTCTACGATTATCCGGGCGACTACGACGCGCCCGGCGCGGGCTCGAGCCTCGCCAAGATCCGGCTCGAGCAGCTCCAGACCTCGCGCAGGACGGGCAGCGGCGAGAGCGTCTGTCCGCGCTTCGTCCCGGGCCAGACCTTCACGCTCGCGGAGCACGGCCGCGACGCCTTCAACCGCGAGTATCTGCTCGTCTCCGTGCACCATCACGGCCACGAGCCGGTGGTGGACGCCGTCACCGACAGCGACGTCCCGGCGTACGGGAACCGGTTTCAGGTCATCCCTTCCGACGTCCCTTACCGTCCGCCGTCGGTGACGCCGTGGCCGACGATCAAGGGGATCCAGACGGCGATCGTGGTCGGTCCTCCTGGCGAGGAGGTCTATACGGACGAGCACGGCCGCATCAAGGTCCAGTTCCACTGGGACCGGGAGGGCAAGAAGGACGGCCAGAGCTCGTGCTGGATCCGCGTGAGCCAGGTCTGGGCCGGCGCCGCGTGGGGCGCGGTGTTTCTGCCGCGGATCGGCCATGAGGTGGTGGTCGATTTCCTGGAGGGCGATCCGGACCGGCCGCTCGTGGTGGGGAGCGTCTATCACGGCACCAACGTGCCGCCGTACGCGCTCCCTGCGGAGAAGACGAAGAGCACCCTCAAGTCGAACAGCTCGACGGGGGGCGGCGGGTTCAACGAGCTCCGGTTCGAGGACAAGAAGGGCTCAGAGGAGATCTTCCTGCACGGCCAGAAGGACTGGAACATCGCGATCGAGCACGACAAGAAGCAGTGGATCGGGAACGACGAGATGCTCGATGTCGCCCACGACCGGAGCAAGGTGGTGGGGAACGATCAGAGCGAGGAGATCGGCGGCCACAAGAGCATCGACGTCGCGAAGACCCACACCGAGACGATCGGCGAGGACGAGACCCTCTCGGTCGGCGGCGACAGGGCCGTGAGCGTGGGCGGGGATCACACGGAGTCGGTGTCGGGGAGCCAGTCGATCGACGTGGGCAAGGGCCAGAGCGCGTCGATCGGCGAGAACAAGAGCGAGTCCGTGGGGGGATCGAGCTCGGAGAGCGTCGCCAAGGGCAAGTCGACGAGCGTGGACGAGGGCTACACCCTGACGGTGGGCAAGGACATGACGGTGACCATCGGGAAGAGCGCGAAGGAGGACGTGAAGGAGAAGAAGACGATGATCATCGGCGAGAAGCTCGCGATCCAGTGCGGGGACGCCACGATCACGATCGAGAAGAACGGCAACGTCACCGTGCAGGGGAAGAAGATCACGGTGAAGGGCGAGGGCCCGGTCCGGGTCGAGGGGAAGAAGCTCGACGTGAAGAGCGAGGGGGCCGTGAACGTCGAGGCCTCGGGGAACGTGAAGATCAAGGGGAGCAACGTCGGGGTGAACTGAGGCGGGCAAGGGATCGCGGGCGCTTCGAGGCGAGCGGGAGCGGAGGAGCAGGGCGATGAGGGACGATGGGCGGGCGCCGGCGGCGGAGCAGGGCGGCGAGGTGATCCTGATCGAGGAGGAGGGCGGCGAGGCGGCGGCCTCCGGCGAGGCGGGGGCGGACGGGGCGGCGGGTGAGGCGGACGCGCTCGAGGGCGCGGAGGGGCTGCTCGAGCTCGTTGTCGCGGCGCACGAGGAGCGCGCCGCGGCGGAGGCCGCGAAGGCCGGGCCGATCGACGGGGTCGTGGTGGGGCGGATCGTGGGGTTCGGGCAGAACGGCGATCCGCTCGTCGAGGCGGCCGTCCTGGGAGGCGGCGGGGGCGTCCCTGCGCGCTCGATGACGGCGCTCGGGCCGGAGGACGAGGGGCGGGAGGTCGCGCTGCTGTTCGAGGGCGGTCGGCGCGACAGGCCGGTGGTGATGGGGCGGATGCACGCGGCGGGGGACGGCGCGAGCGCGGCGAGGCGCGACGGCGCGACGGCGACGGCGGACGGCGAGCGGCTGGTGCTCACCGCGGAGAAGGAGATCGTGCTCCAGTGCGGGAAGGCCAGCATCACGCTGACGCGGGCCGGCAAGATCCTGATTCGCGGCGCTTATTTGCTCACGCGGTCCTCCGGGGTGAACCGGATCCAGGGCGGCTCGGTGCAGATCAATTGATCTCGACGATCGACGCCGACGTTGTCGAGCAGCACGCCTCCGAGGCGGCGTTCCTGTGGTCGTACCGGGACGCGGCGGTGCTGGACCCGCTGTATGATCTCGAGAGCCTCGGTGAGCTCGACGAGCGCCTGGAGGCGCACGTCGATGGCCTCCGGCTCGCGGGCGACGCGGGGTGGGAGATCTGCAGGGCGGCCATCGACGAGGAGGAGCCGGGGAGCCTGTTCGCGCCCATGGTGCTCGCGGTCGAGCGGCGGGATCTGAAGGGCATCGCCGAGGTGCTCGACGTGGGCGGGGCCGCTCCGGCGCTCGCGCGGGCGCTGGTGTCGGCGCTCGGCTGGGTGTCGTTCTCGAAGGCGCGGTCGATCCTTCCGGGGCTTTTGTCTCACCGGGTCGGGCCGGAGCTGTACGCGATCGGGATCGCGGCGTGCGCGGTGCAGCGGCAGGATCCCGGGGCGGCGCTGGGATACGCGGTGACGTCGAGCGATCTGCGCCTCAGGGCCAGGGCGCTGCGCGCCGTGGGCGAGCTCGGGCGGGCGGATCTCCTGGACGAGGTGCGGGGCGCGCTGGGCAGCGAGGACGAGGCGTGCCGCTTCGCGGCGGCGTGGTCGGCGGCGGTGCTCGGCGACGCGGCGGCGCCGCGGGTGCTCGGGGCCATCGTGGATCGCGGCGGGCCGTTCGCGGAGCGGGCGTGCGCGATGACGATGCGGCGGATGGATCCGGCGGTGGCGTCGACGTGGCTGCGCGCGCTCGCCGGGGCGCCGCGGGGGGCGCGCGCGGCGCTCGCGGGGGCGGCGGCGCTCGGGGATCCCGCGCTGATGCCGTGGGTCCTCGAGTGCATGGGGACGCCGGAGCTCGCGCGGATGGCGGGCGGGGCGTTCACGATGATCACCGGCGTTGGGCTCGAGGAGGCGAAGCTGCGGGGGGCGCCGCCGGCGGGGTTCCGGAGCGGGCCGAGCGACGATCCGGACGACGAGGACGTCGCGATGGATCCGGACGAGAGCTTGCCGTGGCCGGATCGGGAGAAGATCGCGGCGTGGTGGGGGGGCCGGGGGAGGGAGCTGAAGCGGGGGACGCGGTACCTCTTGGGGAGGCCGATGGAGGTGGCGTGGCTCGAGGAAGTGCTGAAGCGGGGGAGCCAGCCGGCGAGGGCGGCGGCGGCGGTGGAGCTCGGCCTGCGCGGCGCGCGGCGAGGCGTGCAGGAGGTGAGGGCGCCCGCGTGGCACGAGCTCCATCGTCGATGAGGGGCGCTGGAGCGATCTCGGCGCGTTCTCTTCAGCTCCGCGCGATGCGCGGGATGAAGCGGTACTCTCGCCGCGTCTCGAGGCCGACCGTCTCAGCCAGGACCAAGAGCGCCGCCCCTTCCAGGAAGATGTGCCGCTCGGTCGCGTAGCCCATCGCATCGCGCACGAGCGTCCCCCGCTTGCGTTCGAAGGTCTCTCCGCGCTCTTCGATCATCTGCTCGATCCCTGCATCGAAGCATCCCTGATCCCGGCCCGAGAGCCCCCTGAGCGCCAGCAGGCGCGGAGCGAGCAGCCCCTCCAGCGCTCCCTCGAACCGCTCGATCGCGGCGGGGAGCTCGCTCGCCGCCCCGCGCACCAGGCCGTGCAGGGCGTGGGCGTACCAGAAATCGTCCTCGTACTCTTCGCCTTCGATCGGCTGCTGCGGTGCGAGCTCCGCGATGCGTCGCGCCACGTCCGTGGCGCCGATGGCGACGCAGCCGAAGAGCGGATCCAGCAGGCTGGCGCAGCGGAGGCGATGCCGGCGGAGCGCCTGCTGTCGAGCCAACGCAAGCAGCTGCGCGCGCGCCTCGCCAGCCTGGAGCAGCCGATCCCGGAACTCGCGCGTGTCCGCCTCCGACAGCAGGCTGCTCAATGCGGCGAGGAGGTGGAGCCGCGAGGCCTCATGGAGCAGCTCCAGCGTGACCGCCGGCGGGTTTTCGAGCGCCAGCCGCTCCGAAGCCTCATCGAGCAGGAACAGCGCGTTTTCTCTGACCAGGCGTACCCGCATGTGTCTGGTTCCGATCTCGGCGCCAGGAGGACCGATCCGCTCACGGCCCGCCTGGATCGGCAGGTCCCCCTGTCTCGGAGGAAGCTAGAGGTCCCTGTACTCGCTCCCGTAGTCCTCGACGCGCTGGAACGTCATGCCGGTGCACATCGCGGCCTGGATCTCGGCCGCCAGGTCTTCGCGGATGAGGACGAGATCCGGCATGTCGGCCAGGCGGAACAGCTTTGCGTGAGGGCCGATCCGGGCCTCGTCCAGCACCAGCGTCCTGAAGCGCGCCACTTGGTCCTTCACGATATGGCTCGCGTCGAAATCGGAGCGAGACCTGTCCAGGCACGCGACGCTCCCCAGCAGGTTCATGACCTGGTACGTCCGCTTGTCGGGCCGCCGCTTCTTGTCGAGGATCCTCACGGGCAGGAACTCGATCGACGCCCCGGAGCGCTCATCCAGGGTCTTGCGGAGCTTGTCGGAGACCACATGGATCAGGGCGGTGTTCGGGATGGCGTCCGGCAGCTTGATGCCGTACTCGTCGGAGATCCCGAGCGCCGCGTCCGCGGGGAACCAGCCAGCGCACGGCGCCCCCTCGTTCAGCAGGTAGCCTTTCTCGGCGATGCCGTCGGGGAGCTCGTCGATCCACGCGAGCGAAGGGTCGGCTTCCGAATAGGTCCAGACGTAGAAGCGCATCTCCGGCGCTCAGCTCCCCGCGCTCGGAGCGAGCTTTCCTTTCTCGAGCTCGTTGATGTTCGAGAGGCCGACCCCGACCATCCGCACCGTGAGGTTCCAGAGCGACTTTTGCAGGCTCTTGAGCTCAGCGGGGATGTCTTCGGGCGGGTTCCACTCCGTGTGGTCCTTGTCCTTGTCGATCGCCTTTTGCAGCCGCTGCCGGAGCCTCGCCGCCTCGGTCTTGACGACCCGGTTGTAGACGGGGTGCGACCCGCAGTGGTTGGGCAGCCGGTGGATGACGACCTTGCCCGCGTGCTCCGGCAAGAAGATGATGTTCTCGCCGTTGTTGATGTCGTAGTCGACCTTCTGCATGACGGCGAGCTCGTCCGCGCCGATGCTCTTGACGCTGAAGAACTCGACCGGAATCATGTGCTGCGCCTGGTTCCTGTAGGGCGTATTGGCGCCAGCGGCCTTGAAATGCTTGAAGGTGTACCCCTCCGCGTGCTGGTCGCTCCACGGCTGCACGCTCTTGTCCTTGGGCACGATCGGCTTCGGTTTGTGCATCCTCAGCCCGCGCCGGATCGTCATCAGATCGTCGTAGACCGCGCGCTTGCCGCCGTTGCCGCTGATGTGGCTGTGGCCGTTCTCCCGGTGCTTGTTCCCCTGGCGACCGAGGACGGCCTTGTTCTTGGCGAGTTTGTCCGCGTGTGCGTCTTGGCTCATGTCAGCGCGTCTCCGGAACCAACATCCGTACTGCAGCGCAGCCCTCGCGGTCCGAGAGGACGACGAGCGCCTGCCGCCCTGCGTAGCCGCGGGAGAGCCCGCGGCCAGCCACGCACGTCGCGAGCGCCCCTGCCGCCGCGCCCGTCTCCCCGAACGACGCCGCCGGGAAGACGTGCCGCCATGCGTGCAGCGCCGAGCGCCCGTGGAGGCGCGCCAGCGCGTGGCCCCACTCCGCGGCGCGGGGCTCCTCACCGTTGAGATCGACGTAGGCGGTCCCCGTTCGGGCCTCCTCGCCTCCCTCGTCTCCCAGGGCAGCGGTCAGCGCCCGCGCGAGCGCGACCCCGACCGCGGCGTCCGCCCTCTCGGCGAACGAGGGGGGGAGCAGCAGCGACTCAGGCGGCCGCCCGCGCGGGCTCGCCGTGGCGCGCTCGATGAGCAGAAAGACGGCCGCCTCGCCGGGCGCGTAGCCGGCCGGGTTGTCGGCCGTCTTGATCCGGCCTGAGCTCAGGCCTGCATCGATGCGGTCCGGATCGAGCTCGCTGTCGCACGCCCCCACCAGGCAATGATCCAGCCGCTGTCCGCGGAGCGCGTCGATGGCCGCGGCGAGGGCGCGGGCGAAGCCGTACCGCCCGGCGAAGTAGCTCCGCTGCTCGGGGGCCGCCGGGATGCCGCTCTGCTCGCAGCAACGCTGCGCGAAGCGCTCCGCCCATGACGCGAAGGCGGATGTGGGCTCCTCTCCATCGTCGTCCAGCCCGCGCTCCGCGGCCGCGTCGCGGGGGGCGAGCGCGACGAAGAGGCCGGAGCGGCGCGAGGAGAGGCCTCGCTCCTCGAGGAGCGGGCGAAGGTCCATGAGCGCGGCGGCGCCCAGGCGGACGAGCCGGCCGAGCCCCTCGAATCCGTCGGTGACCCCGGAGGCGGGATGGCCGACGAGGAGAGCTTCCGTGTTGGTCGCGTCGTCGTTGTAGGGCCAGTCCGGCATCTCGTGGCCGCGGTTGATCGCGGCCCGCATCGCTGCGGCCGCGCGCTCCGCGCCGCCCAGCGAGGTGCACGCTCCGGAACCCATGATCGCCGCCGCGGCGTGGTACCCCATCGGTCGCCGATCCCTGTCTCAGTATTCCTTCTCGCACACGGCGCACTCCCGCTTCGGCGACTGCCCCGCCGGCAGGACCACCACCACGGGCCCCTGCACCACCGGGAACGGCGGCGTGTTCTTGTCGTTGTGCAGCATCAGGTCGAGCGCCCGCGCCACGTTCTTCCCCTCGAACTTCACGTCGAACGAGAAGTTCACGAACTCCGCCTTCCCCTTGGTCTTGCCCGACACGATCCCGCCGAGCGAGCCGGCCTCGTCGCCGGTGCTCGTGCTGAAGTTCGAGTCCTTGACGCAGACCGACTCCCCGTCGCACTTCACCTTCTTCGTGCCCTTGGACGTGTCGCCGCTCTTGGCGACGTTCGGGTAAGGGATCGGCACGGGCGGCGCTGGCGGCGCCGGGGTCTTGCACACGTCCGGGAACGCCATCGTGATCCCGCTGCTCTTCGCGTGGACCACCGACATCATGTTCACGCCGACCGTCACGCCCATCGCCATCTCCTCACGACGAAAGCCTCACTGAGGCCGCGCCCGCTCTCTGGACCACCCCGAGGGGACCTGTCGCCGGACGATGCCCAGATCTTCCTCGATCGCGATCGCGCGCACGTCGTGCGGCCCGTCCTGCAGCGCGACGTGCCCTCGGTACTGCAGCAGCACGCGATCGACATCCGTGTCCACGATCACCGTGTCCAGCCGGAGCTCCACCTGCGCATCGTCCCGCCGCGCGAGCCCCACCCGGCACCCGGGCGCGACGAGCCCTGGCAGCCGGAACGAGAGCCTCCCGAGCGGCGACGCGTTCTCCACCAGCACCGGCTCGTCGCCCCTCAGGTACCCCGGCGCGACGAGCCCCTTCGATGCCGCATTGAAGAACCGACGATCGAAGTCCCTGGGCAGGAGCGGCATCCGCTCCTTCGACCACGCCTCGTCGTAGGTGCCGGCCAGCGCGGCCCGGGGCTGCCAGTCCGGCGAGACGAACCCCACGCCCGCCGGCGCGACCGCCTGACCGTAGCGCTGCAGGGGCTCGTCCGGATCCTCGATGTTCGGCAGGCGGAGCCCCTCCTCGACGGCCGCGTCCGGCGCGCGGAAGCCCATCCCGACGGGGTTCCGCGGCTCGAACGCGCGCCTCTCCGCATCGGGGTGGCCAACGTCCCAGCCGCCGAAGGCGTGCTCGTAGCTGAGCGGGATCCGGTCGAACGGCCGCGGTCGCGACGCGACCAGCGCTCCACCGCTCCGAACCCACGCCCGATCCCCGAACACCCGCACCGCCTTCCCGACCGGGCCGACGCGGAACACCACCTGGAGCTCCGGGACGGCATGGCGCGGCGCCTGCGCGTGGCCGACCAGGACCACATCCGTGGCGGGCTTGAAGAAGGCGAACGCCGGTTCGAACCGGTAGCTCGACGTGGCGGCGTCTGCGCCCCAGAGCTCCCCGGCGAGGCTCGGCGGCGGCTGCTGCTCGGCGCGCTCGAGGCCGCGCACGGCGTGCAGCGTGAACGTCGCCTGGACCAGCACGACGAGCAGCGGGCGGCCCTCCTCGTCGGCGAGGAAGAGGGGCTCCATGGCCCACGGCGTCTGGTTGTCGACCGCGGGATGCCCCATCAGACGGCAGGATCTCCGATCGGCCGGAACGGCGCAATAGCCTCAGCGCGCGCCTGCCGCCGCTCGCCTCGACGCGCGCTCGCCCCCGCTGTTCTCACCGCACCACCCGCAGCGCGCCGCCGCGGCTGCCGACCACGATCGGTATCTGCAACGTGCTCTCGTCCGCGTCCGGCGGCGTCTCCAGCAGCGGCTCCCCTCCGGGCCGCCGCAGCTCGCAGAGCCTCTCCCCCGCGCAGGGCGCGAGCTCCACGTCCTCGCGCTCGAAGTCCGTCACGAACCCCCGCGGCGCGTAGTCGGCCTGCAGGACGCCGCGCAGGCTCGCCCGGATGGCGCCCGCGTCGTCGTCGTAAGCCGCCGCGTACGCCCGCACCTTCGGCTCCATCTCGGCCACGAGCCCGTCCACGTCGCCCGCGCGCGCGAGGTCGCGCAGCCGGATCGCATAGTCGCGCAGCGCCTCCTCGTCCGGCACGGGCTCGCCGCCGGTCAGCTCGGCCGTGAAGTCCGGCCCCGCGCCGTCGAACGCGAAGCGGAACGCCTGCGGGATCGGAAGCTCCTCGCCGCGCTCGTCCGCGGTCTGCATCCGCCGGGTGAGCTCGCGCATCACGGCGATCTCGAGCACCACCGGCCCCTCGCCCGGCGCCACCGCGTCGCCCTTGCCGTAGACGCGCACCGCGCCCTCGAGCTCCACGCCCCGGAGGTCGCCGGGGGAGCCGTCGTCGCGCGGCAGCGGAGAGACCTCCACGTCGAGCCGGTTCGCGCCCGCGACGAGGTACAGGTTGATCGGCGGCGCGAACCACTCGGGCTGCTCGCCCTCGGCCGTGAGCTCCACGACGGGCACGTCGTTCAGCCGCACGCGCACCCGGCACCGCTCCGCCTTCGTCTCGAGGTGGTAGATGGGAAAGCTCATCGTTAGTTAGGTTAACTTATCGTTCGAACGGGCCTCTACCGCGTCGTGCCCTGTCGCCCCGCGCCCCGGCGGGCTCAGCCGGCGAGCTTCCGGAGCGGGCTCGCGCCGTCGTCCAGGTGCTTCTGGAGGCTGCGGCCGTCGATCGCGCCATCGAGGTACGCCTTGAACCGATCGGCCTCGATCCAGTCGCGCCCCCAGCGGTCGCCGAGCGCGTCGAGATCCTGGCGGACGGCGTTCGCGAGCGCGTCGACCATCTCGGGCGTGCGGTGGAACGCGCGGTCGCGCTCGACGCGCGCCGCGAGCGCGCCGGCGATCTCGTCGACGGTCCACGCCTTGTCCGCGACGAACGCGCTCCCGGACGGCGTGAAGACCCGGATATCCCAGCTGTTCGAGAGCACCTTGGCCAGCACCGCCTTGATCGCGTCGCGGCTCATGAACGGCGGCTTGTACTCCTTCGGGCTGGGCCACTCGACGTGGAGCCGCTCGCTCTTCGGGACCAGCGTGCCCTTCCACTTCTTTGTGCCGCCGATGCCCCACATCCCGACCGAGCCCGTCGCGGTGCACTCGATGCCCGTCCACACGAACCCGCCGTCGATGCTGACGATCTGCGAGCGGTTCGGCTGGTTGATGCCGAGCGTCAGATCGACCTCGAGCGCGGTCTCCATCTTCGCGTTGAACTTGAAGAAATAGCCCGCCTCCGCCCGCGCGCCGAGGGCGCCGCCGATGCTGCCCTTGCCCTGCAGCGCGGCCCCCGGCGCGCCGTCGGGCTTGTACCGGGTGCCGCTCACCTCGACCCCGAGCGAGCCCGAGACCTGGCCGAAGACCTGGAGCTTGAAGCTGTAGGCGCTGACGCCCACGCCGATCTCGAACGTGATGCTGAAGATGTCGAGCGCGGCCTTGACGTCGATGTAGCGGAAGACGCGGTGATCCTGCCACTCCTGCCAATACCACTCCGCCGCGAGCCCGCCCTGCATCACCTGGATCTCGAGATCGACATACCAGCCGACCTGCGGCGCGTAGCTCTTGATCGTCTTGATGATGCCGAGCCCCTCCTTGATGAACTCGAGGAGGCTCCCCACGACCTTCGCGGCGTCGATCGACAGCGCCCCGCCGTCGCGGCTCAGCACGATCGCGTCGGCGAGCTTCGTGCTCGTCTCGGACTCGGGCTCGTGCTTCTGCGTCGTCTTCCCGCCGGTCGTGGTCGTGGTGTGCGACGACGAGCTCGAGGCGATCTTCAAGGTCGACGGCTTCCAGCCCTCCGCGCTGACCTCGAGCTTCTCCTTGACCGTCTTCTTCTTGGTCATCAAGAGCTTCGACAGCGAATCTCCCTCGATCGACCGCGACGAGGCGGTGTACTTGTAGCCTGCCTTGAAGCTCTCCAGCGGAGGGAACTTGAGCTCCAGCTTGAACTGCCGCGGATTGTAGACCTCGACGCTGACCGGCCGCGGCCCCGCCCCGAACGTGTACGACGTCTTCTCGTTCAGCGCCCGCCAGAAGGGGGGGAAGGGGAAGCGCAGCTCGTTCAGCTCGCCGAGGTACGCGACCTCGCCCTTGTACGCCGTGTACCCCGCGCTCGCGCCGGACTGGCTCGCCTTGGCCTCCGGGTGTCCGGACGTGGTGAGCGGGAGCGAGGGGGGCATGCTGCCGAGGTAGTCGTCGCGCCAGTGGACCGTGACCGAATCCTTGGTCTTGCCCTTGTCGGGGACGACCTGGATCAGCGCGCCGCGCTCGAAGAAGGGGCGAGAGCCGGCCGCGTGGTGCTTGCACTCGATCTTCCAGTCGCGGACCTTGGCCTCGGCCTCCTTCGGCTTCGCCTCGGGCGGCTTCTCCTCCGTGGCCGCCTGGCGCTCGCCGTTCTGGGCCGGCGACGAGTCGAGGCGCGCGATCTCGCGTGAGAGCTCGCGCCGGCGGACCAGGACCAGCGTGCCCATCGACAGGCGCCGCGTCACCAGCAGGCAGAGCTGGTGATCGTCGGGCGGGAAGGCGAGCTCCAGCGCGTCGTCCTCGAGCGCGCGCAGCAGCCGGTAGCGGTTGGAGGGGTCCTCGAGGAGCAGCCGCACGTGCCGTTCGATCGCGTCGGGATCGGTCACGGCGAGGCCGTCGCCGAGGTCCGTCGCGCCGAGCGCCGAGCGCAGCTCGAGCGGCTCGTGGAAGGAAGCGAGGAACATGCGGCTCAAGGGTTCACCTGGGGGTGCGCGCGACGTGGCCATCGGCCAGGAGAGCCAGGCGACCTCGGCCTGTCAAGCAGAACCCGCGAGACCAGGGGCGGGCCGCTCTCGTGCGAGTATTGAGCGCGTCTCGAGCCGTGCGGCGCGCGTCGCGAGCGCGTCCGCTGCGCCTTTCCTTCTCGAACCCGATCGGTGTACTACCGCGGCCGCCGTTTCCGTCGCCGTCCCTTTCGCCGTCGCGATCCGTGGTGAGACCACGGCAGCCCAGCAGGTGCCCATGCGCAAGATCGTCGTCCACGAGCCCGGCAGCCACGACAAGCTCCGCGTCGAGGAGCACCCCGACCCGGTCCCCGGGCGCGGCGAGGTTCTCGTCGACGTGCAGGCGGCGGGCGTCAACTACGCGGATTGCGTCGTTCGTATGGGCCTCTACGAGTCGGCGAAGAAGTACGTCGGCTGGCCCATCACGCCCGGCTTCGAGGTCGCGGGCACGGTCGCCGCGCTCGGCGAGGGCGTCTCGGATCTCGCGCCGGGGGCGTCCGTCATCGGCGTGGTCCGCTTCGGCGGCTACGCCTCGCGCGTCGTGGTCCCGCGCCACCAGGTCTTCCCGCTGCCGTCGCGGCTCACGCCGGAGCAGGCGGCGGGCTTCCCGGCGGTGTTCATGACGGCGTACTACGCGCTGTTCGAGCTGGTGCGGCTGCGGCCGGGCATGGTCTTGCTGGTGCACTCGGCCGCCGGCGGCGTGGGCAGCGCGCTGGTGCAGCTCGGCAAGATCGCCGGCTGCCGCGTGGTCGGCGTGGTGGGCGCGGCGCACAAGGTCGAGCCGGCGAGGCGCCTCGGCGCCGACGCGGTGATCGACAAGAGCAGCGAGCCGCTCTGGGCGGCGGCGGAGCGGCACGCGCCCGAGGGCTACGACGTGGTCCTCGACGCGAACGGGGTCGAGACGCTGCGGCAGAGCTACCGGCACCTGGCATCGGCGGGGAAGCTCGTCGTGTACGGCTTCCACACGATGCTGCCGCGGCAGGGCGGCCGCCCGAATTACCCGAAGCTCGCGGTCGACTTCCTCCGGATGCCGCGCTTCAACCCGCTCGATCTCTGCAACGACAACAAGAGCGTGCTGGCCTTCAACCTGTCGTACCTGTTCCACAAGGCGGAGATCCTGCGCGAGGCGATGGACCGGCTCGCGGGCTGGCTGGAAGAGGGTCGCCTGTCGGCGCCGCTGGTGACGGCGTTCCCGCTGGATCGGGCCGCGGACGCGCACCGGGCGATCGAGTCGGGCAAGACGGTGGGCAAGCTGGTGCTGACGATGTAGCCGGCGGCTGTCGAGAGGCTTCGGGGAGAATTGATTTTCAGCCCGGAGGGTGTCGAGAGGCTCCGGGGAGAATTGATTTTCACCCCGGCGGCTGTCGAGAGGCTCCGGGGAGAATTGAAATTCAACCTGGAGGCTGTCGAGAGGGTGGTGGCCTAATTTGAACATGAAGGCGGGAAGGCGGGAAGAAAAGATCAATGATCTTCCCGCCTTCCCGCCTTCATGTGAATCACTCCGGGGCAAATTAGGCCACCACCCACGGCAGCAGGCGAGCGATTGGCGAGGACGGAGCCCTGGAAAGAGGCGAGGGGTGGCGCTGGCGTGATGACAGCGCGCGCGATGCCTTCGCGGAAGCGCTGGGGGATCGTCGTGGTCGGGGTGCTGGTGCTTTGTCTGGCGGCGCTTCTTGCCGTCGCGGTGGTTGGGACCGTGAGGGGGTAAGGCGCCGTCGGGATCAGCCTACAGCTTCGCCGGCCAGCCGCAGCACGCTGACGCGCTGGTAACTCCAGGTGAATGACGCGTGGGGATGGCCTCGCCGGCCAGCGCGCGAGGCGGGCAGGGCCGCGCGGGGTCGCGCGGCCCTGCGGGGCGGTGCTGTCAGAAGGCGAAGCGCAGGTTGTCGAGCACGTAGGTGCCTGCGTTGGTGGGGGCGTTGAGCACGAGCCGGAGCTGGCACTCGTTGTCCTGGGCGAGGAGCGCGAGACCCGCCGGAGGCACGACGAAGTTGACGACGTGGGCGCCCGAGCCCTGCGGGAGCGGGACGGTGTTCGTCGCGACCTCCTGGTGCGACATGTTCGCGCCCATGCACGCCAGGAACAGCGTGGAATCGCCCGACCAGCCGGGGTTGACCGGCGGCGGCGACACCACGTCGAGCTTCAGCGTCGGCCCGAACGTGAAGAGCTCGCTCGTCGGGAACGACGTGCTCTCGATGACGGTGTAGTTCGACACCGGGAGCGAAAGCGCGTTCGTTTCCGGATTCGTCGGCGACTCGACGAGGCTCACCGTGGTCCCCTGCACGACGTGCCAGGCGTCCTCGGTCTCGAAGCCGAGCACGCGCTCGGCGGTGGTGACCGGCACGAACGGCCCGTCGTCCACGCCGGGGCTCGCCGCCCCGTTCCACTGGAGCTCCCCCATGAACCGCACGTTGTCGAACTGGAAGCAGTCGCCGTTCGCCGCGTCGGCCATGAGCGAGATCTGCAGGGTGGAGCCGCGGTCGGTCTCCTGAAGGGCCTCGAAGATCGGCTCGGGCAGCGTGAAGTGCGCCGTGACCCACTCGCCCGCCGGGTAGCCGGTCAGGTCGAACTGCCCGGCGAACTGGGCAACGGTGTCCTCAGGGCGATCATGGTAGTAGAGCTGCACGGAGCCCTGCCATGCCGGGTTCGGCAGCCCGGTGGGGATCCGGACGTCGAGCGCGAGGTGGCGAGAGATCCAGGTGAAGTCCTTCGGGGTGAAGGGCGGGCTCTCGAGCGTGCGGGAGCCCGAGGAGCACACCCGCTGCGACGTCTCGCCCACGGTCGCGACCGCGTTCATCGAGTTGCTGGCCGTGGTGGTCCAGGGGTCGTCCCAGGTGCCGACCAGGGCCTGGCCGCGCGGCGTGGAGCGGTACGTGGTGGCCCGCAGCGACTTGACGTGCACGGTGGCGCCGGCGGCGCCCGCGACGTCGATGGCGATGTTGACGAAATCCTGCGTCTGCTGGAGCGCCTCCAGGGCGGCGACAGGGACGTTGAAGAGCACGTCCGTCTCGCCCGCCGCAAGGACGTCGGCGAGCACGACGGTCGAGCCGAGCTGGACGGTGCCGGTCGAGGGGGACTCGAGGGTGACCTTGAGCCGGGCGCTGCGGGTCGGGGTGCCGGTGACCGCGACGGAGAACGACACCGACCCCGGCGTCCAGGTCGTCCCTGTGCGCTGGTACTCGCGGTCGATGCGGGCGTTGCCAGCGCCGTCCGGGGTGATGATGAAGCCGCTGCCGTTGGCGTTTTGCTCGGCGGAGCCGGCATCGGGGAACAACCAGCCCTCGTCGAACCGGATCTGGCTCGGGGGATCCGTGGCCGCGTCCCCTTCAGCGATGCGGGTCGGGTTGTGGTGGTCCCGCGAGTCGAGGATCAACTTCGAGTTCAGGTGCGGGTTGTGGATCGTGACGAGCCCGTCGCCCATGGCGCGCACGTACTCGACCCCCGTGAACTGGTAGTCCGCGTCGACCTGCTGGACCAAGAGCAGCGGGAAATCGATGATGGCCTGCGGCTCCTGCGGGTCGAACGCGCCCGCGGGGGCGTTATCGATCTTGTCGATCCACAATAGGGACTCCTCCTCCGAGAAGCCGATGTCGAGTTGCTCTTCGCTCACCACCGTCCGGTAGGGGAACACGACGCCCTGCGCCGTCAGGCCGGCGTTCCTGGACACGACCGCGCTCAGGACCTCCGCGGCCGGGACGCCCTGCTCCTCGGTGCCTGAGCCCCAATGACCAGGGACGACCTCCCACAGACCGCCATGCATGACGGGGAAGGAGACCACGACGAGGTGCAGGTCGCCGCCCGGCTTGGTGATCACCTTGGCCCTCGACCCGTTGTCCAGCATGACGACGTCGCTCTGGCCCCAGCCATCCGGAGTCCGCGTCGGCCAATCTTCATGGGGATCGAAGCCGAGCGTGACGTTCTTGTACACGGGCCCGTTGTTCGAGCCGTAGCCGCTCCCCCTCATGATCGGGGTGACGCGCTGGGCCTCGGTCACGCCCCAGTTGCCCTGATCACCGGGGAGCAACAGCACGCTCGGCTTCGCGAGGAAGTCGTGCGCGTTCTTCTTGTCCTCAGGCTCGAAGATCTGCTCGTGAGGCCACACCCCCGCGTGGATGAAGCGCCCGTACCTGCCGCCTGAGCTGTTCAGGAAGTCGCTGGTGGAGAAGTAGTGCTCGGCCGCGGGCTCGTATCGCCATGACCCGGTCGTCCCGGGGACCGACTCTGACGGGTTGTTGTTCAGATCACGCGCGATGGCGTCGAGGTCCTCGTCGCCCATCACGTTGGGCGCCGGGTAGTACGCTGCCCCGTGAACCCGATACATCTCCGTGGAGTAGCGCGACCCGGCGCGCGTGTATGCGCCGAACCCGGGCTGTTCGTTGTCCGGCTTCAGCATGAAGTGGTGGATCAGCTCCGGCACCTGGTAGCCGCTGAGCACGGCGTCGAGGGCGAACCCTCTGTACTGGTCTCCGCCGCTCCACCACATGCAGTTGCGAGCGGTTTCTGGACAATTCGGATCATCATTGAACGAATACGCGCCCGTCAGGATGCCGAACATGATGGGCGGGTAATCGGAGGTGTACAGCTCCAGGACGTTGTTGTACTCCCAGCGACGCCGCATCGGTGCGTAGCGCTTGCCGTGGTAGGACTGGAAGGCGACCATGGCGGCGGTGTAATCGACGGCGTTGCGCGCGGCGGTCCGCACCTTCTCGCCTTCGGCATGGCTCGCGAGCTGCATCAAGGCGCGCAGCGTGAAGCCCTGGTATGGCCGCGCGTTGGTCTCGAAGTAGCCGTTCTTCGTGACCCGGCCGATGATGGCGAGCAGCGCTTGCTCGAGCTCCGTGCCGTCGTTGACGTACTTCTCGGGGCTCCGGTCGTGAAGGGCCTGGAGCTGCGGGTCGTTTCGTGGGTTGTTGCGGATCCACTGATTCGCCAGGTAAATCCAGGCGTTGATCATCAGGACGTGGTTCTCCGTCTCCGGGACTGTTACCCAGAAGGTCGGGTATTCCAGCTTGCGCACCTTATCTCCGGCGTAAAGGGCGAAGGGGGTGCACTCCCACTTGTAGAGAAAGTCATCGTGTGGCAGGTCCATGTCGGCGCACTCTGGCCGAGTACTCCTTGGGTACAAGAGCAGCGCGTTGACGGCCTTGTCTGTGAGCAGCGGCTCCGAGCCCGCAGGCGTGTTCCCGAACGCGTTCAGCAGCGTCATCGCGTTCATGAGATAGAAATCGAAGTCCGCCTCCGAGCCGACGTCAGCGCTGAAATGCGCGTTGTTGATGAGCCAGTCCTCGACGATCTGCGGGAATTCCTCCGGCGGCCTGAGCTCGTCGGCTTCGTCCAGGTGGACGAGCGCCGCGAGCCCCGCGGAGATGCGGCGGAAGCTCGCGGTCCCCGCGTTTTCCCAGGTCCCGATGTCGGTGAAGTCGCCCTTGAATGTGTGCATCCACACCTTCAAGAGGCGCTCCACGCGGTCGGCGTACTCGGCGTTGGCGTCCGCGACCGAGTCGGGGATGGGGTGCGGATCGCCGTGGATGACGCACATCTTGTCGCCGACGGCGATGTCGGTGACGTAGTAGCCCTCGTCCCAGTCGGTGGTCCCCCCTTTCCGGTAGGCGACGCCTGTGAGCAGGTCGTCGTAGACGCCCCACCTCGGGTTCGGGCTCTCGGTGCGGCCGAACAGGAGCTCGCCCCGGCCATCCAGATCCGTGTCGGCGATGGCGACCGCGCTCGCGCCGACGTCTTCGCCCCAGTCCTGGCCACGGGTGGTCTCGGAGATGCTCCCGTCGGCGTTCTTGCTGTAGATCACGAGCTTCGAGCGCTTGTCACCCCCGCTCCGCCCGACCACCAGCTCTTCCCTTCCATCCCCGTTCATGTCCCCGGAGCTGATGGAGATGGCCTGGAGGTCGCCGTCCCAGTTGTCGCTGCCGGGGTCGAAAGGAGCCCCGAAGGCGATCTCCCTGGTGAAGAAATCGTGCGTGCCGGGGAAGACGAACACGCGCGGGTCGCCGTGATCTCCTTCGGCGATCGCCGCGAGATCCCCATTGCCGTCGCCGTCGAAATCGAGGAGCTTGACCCCGAACACGACGGGATCGTCGCCGAACACGCCATCGCCCGCGCTGAAGATGGTGGTGAGATCGCCGCTGCCATTCAGGCTCGCGACCTCGATGCGGCGCCCGATGCCGCTGCACCCGAGGCCGCACTGCCTGTCCCTGGAGATGGCGACCTCGTCGCGACCGTCTCCGTTGATGTCGCGCACGTCGAGCCCCGTCACGTAGTAGTCCGGTCCCCATTCCGGGTTCGAGCGCTGCTCGAGGATCGTCTGGAAACGGGTGTTCTCGCCGTCATGGATGAAGTCATCCAGGATCAGCACCCTGGCCGCCAGCGCATCGGTGCTTTCGTTCAAGCCGACGACGACCTCGTCGACGCCATCACCGTCCAGATCGCCCGCCGCCAGGGCCTGCACGCCCTTGCCCGTGCCCCAGTCGCCCAGCGTCGCGATCTGCTTGAAATGGGTGTTTTTATCGTCGTAGATGACCAGGCGCGGCACGACGTCGCAGTTCACGCAGTTGCGCCAGTTGCGCCCCGCGATGAGCTCGAGGTCCGGATCGCCGTCGATGTTGGCGAACGTGATGGCCGTGGCGTAATGGGGCTCGCCGTAGTTGTCGCCGCGCACGGTGAAGACGTGGTCGCCGTCGTACACGTAGATCGACGGGAGGTCCTCGGTGTCACGGTACCGCGAGACGGCAAAGATCTGAGCTTCGCCTCGGCATTCGGTCTGCGCATCGGCGGTGATCGGAACGCCGATCAGCACGATGGATCCAAGCAATGTTAACCAGTGACGCATCGATCTCCTTCTCTGGGCCTGCAGGCTGGCTGTTGCGTGAAGGCGGCCCACTCGCAGCAGCGCACCGCGAAGGCAGCGACCGTGCCACTGCACGGGCGCCTCCCCGCAGAGCGCGGTGCGGTGGCCGGGGAGCCGAAGCGGCCCGCGCTCTCGTAACCCCGCACCCCGCGCGCATGGCGGCGCGTGGCACGTGCCACGTGGCACAAGGCATGTGGTCGGCGGCCGCGTGCCACCAGGTGGCGGGCGCGCAGGTTTCCTGCGTGGGGAGGGGGCGACACCACGTCGAGGTTCAGCGTCGGCCCGAACGAGGCGAGCTCGCTGGTCGGGAACGACGTGCTCTCGACGACGGTGTAGTTCGAGACCGCGACCGAGAGCGCGTTCGCTTCCGCTGCCATCGGTGCGAGCTCGCGCTCCGCACGCGTCGGCCGGCCACCCCGCCGACCTCGAGCGCGGCGCGGCGCTCATGGGCGACGCCGCGTGGCGCACGCCCGGGAAACCCCGGCATTTCGGGGACGTCAGGCCCTGCCCGCGGGACCTGCCCCGGGTCGGCAGAGCGCGCTCAGGCGCTTGCGGCGCTGGGGGAGCTCCGGCTAGATTCGCGCGCGCCAGAGCGCTCTCCGCCGCTGGCGCTCATCGCGCGCGAGGCGCGCTCACCGCGGACGCGCTCAATCACCCGCTTTTCTGGACGGGCATCACAGGTCAGGGGAGAACATCTTGTTTTCGTTCATCGCCGCCTTCAACATGCCGGACGCGAGCGACCGCGATCCCGCCGCGTTTCTCCGACGCACGGCGCTCCTCATCGGCGAGCGGATGCCCTCCGTGGGCCCGGAGCCCCGGATCGCGGTGGAGGTCTTGCCGGAGGTGGGCGGCGGGTGGGCGCTCCTCGCGCCGGAGCCGCGGCCGCGGCTCGACCTGCTCGATCAGGTGGTCACCGACACGCACGCTGTGCTGGTGTTCGGCGAGCTGCAAGGCGAGTTTAGGGAGTCGCCCGCGAGCGCCGTCCTCCGCGCCTATAGGTCGGGCGGCGGGGCCTCGGTGGCTGCGCTCGACGGCAACTTCTCCGCCGTCGTCGTGGACCGCGCGGAGCGCACGGTCGCGGTGATCTCGGACCTGCTCGGCCGCCGGGCGCTGCGCACCCTGCACGCGGGCGGGGCCCTCTACGTCTCTCCCCACGACATCGCGCTCGTGGCGACCGGGGCGTGCCCCGTCGAGATCGATCACGCCTCGGCGTGCTCGATCGTCGCCGCCGACTGGTCCATCGGCGGGCGGCCGCTGCTCGCGCACGTCGAGCCGTGCGAGCCTTCGCACTGGCTGCGCCTGCGGGGCGGCCGCCTGGAGCGGCTCGCCGCGCCGCTCGGGCTGTTCGAGGGCCGCGTCGATGCCCGCGACGCGGCCGCGGTCAGCGAGCGAATCGACCAGATCGTCGACAGGATGCGCGACAACACGCGCTTCGCCGCGGCGGGCTTCGACACGGTCCGGGCCGACCTGACCGCGGGCATCGACAGCCGCGCCGTCTTCGCGCTGGTCGCGTCGGTCGTGCCGGCGGAGCGCATCGTCGCCAAGACGTCCGGCGCGCCCGACAGCCTCGACGTGCGCGTGGCCAGGCGCATCGCCGCCCTCTCGGGCGTGCGGCACGAGCACCGCGAGCTGGATCTGCCCATCCATGATGATTTCAGCCGTCACGCGGATCTCATCGCGTTCCACATGAACGGCGACTCCAGCGCCAAGCGCGCCATCGACAGGTATCCGAGCTGGGACGACGAGCGCCCCCTGGGCTTCGACGGGGGAGGGGGCGAGATCTTCCGTGGCTATTACTATGCTCGCCCCGGCCAGTACCGGCGGGTGGCCGGCGCCGGCGCCGGCGACGTCGCGGCCTTCCTCGCCCGGAAGTGGCGCCGCCTGGCCGCGCCAGGCTTCCGCTCGCCCGAGCATCCGGCCGCCGTCCGCGAGCGCACGCAGGCGGTGGTCGAGGCGATGTTCCGGCGCTCGCCCGACGTGCACGACGTGCTCGATCAGTTCTACCTCTTCGAGCGGTATGGCCGCTGGGGCGCGCTCACGTCGCGCTTCTCCTGGTGGAGGAGCTTCAGCCCGTACGCGAGCCCGTCCGTCGTGCGGCTGGCGTTCAGCCTGCCCTCCCCGATAGGCATGCACGCGGGCTTGCACGACGCCATCGTGCGCCGCTTCTTGCCGCCCGCGCGCGGCATCCTCGTGAACGACAACGCCCTGCTCCGGCTCCAGGGGCCCGGGCTCGGGCGCATGCTCGCGCGCGATCTGCTCTATGTCACGAGCGAGCTCTGGCGAGCGGCGACCGCGTGGCGGGGCCGCTCGGCCAAGCAGCGCCGCTCGGTGGACGCCATGCGCGCCGACATGGTCGCGGGGCCGCTCCACGACTACGCGCGCGACGTCCTCCTCTCGCGAGACAGCATCGCCGTGGATCTGCTCGGGCACGAGCTCGCCGCCCGCCTGCTGGACGAGAACAGGGCGCGCCGGCAGCACCTGGAGACGCTGTGCAACCTCCTCGGCATCGAGCATTTCCGGCGGCTCGCCACGTCCACCGCCGCGGCCGCGGCCGGGCGTTGAACCGGGTCGCCCGCGGCCGTCCCCGGTTGCGCGGGACGAAGCCGCTCGGTGCTTTTCGACGGCGAGCCCGCCGACCCGGAATCTCGCTCCGGGCTGGTGGGCTCCTTGTCCGCCGCGCGCAACGCGGGCAGCTCCGTGGCTCCGGGCGCGGCTCTCCGTCGACGCCTGTGGGGGCGCTTCCAGCGCGCGTCGAGGCGCACGAGCGGCGTCGCGCCCGTCGCGATGTTGCTGATCCTGTGCTGGAGGTGAGGGCGAGAGGCTGCGCGAGGCGGCGCGCGGCGCTGACGTGAGCTCGTCGGGCTCACCCCGGGGCGTGGACGGCAGACCCGAAGCGGCGCCGCGCGATCCGGATATCGGCGCGGAAGCGCTACGTCAGCGAGCGCTCACTGGCAGACCCAGTAGTCAGGGAATGAGCTCGATTGCGGCGTGCACGCCGGAAGCCCTTTGAGGCTGCGGAAGTTGTTGATCTGGCTCATCCGGGTGCTGGAGATCCGCATGCCCCGCGCCTTGCCGCCGACCTCGGCGCAATGATCGTCACCCGGCTTCTCCGAGTTGGAATGGATGCCGAAGATCCAGTTGGTGTTCCTGAGGAAATAGGGGCCGCCCGAGTCGCCTTCGCAGACTCGGATGCCGTCCGCGTCCGTGACGAAGTGCTCGGCACCTACCCAGTTCAACGAATCATTCATGAAGCGCATGACGTCTTGGCCCGTGCCATTGTAGTGGTAGTAGCCCCGCCCGTAGAACGTATAGGGCTCCGTGGAGCCGAGGTACCCTGCGTAGATGCCATCGGCGGCGTCGCTGGCCGTCACGTTGTCGAACGCGCCGCCCGCAGCCAGGAAGACGACGGCCATGTCGGCTTGCGCGTCCCATCCGTCCTGCAGGCGTCGCACCGAGACACTGCGGTTCGTCGAGCATTTGCCGTTCGAGGGGGTGCCTGTCATGCAGCTCCAGGTGGTCCCGGTGCGCGCGTAGGATACCGAGACGCTCACAGACCCCGTCAGCGCCGTGCCGAGCAGATGGTCAAAGCAGTGAGCCGCGGTGAGGACCATGTGTCGACCGATCAGCGTTCCCGTGCAGAATCCTTCAATCCCGTTTCCGATCTCTACGGCGCCGACTCCGCCGCCCTCCGTGCCGGCGCGGATCTCTTCCGCGTGGGTCCCGAGCGGCTCGTCGGAGAGGTCATCGCTCGGATCTGCGGCGACGCACGCCGAGCCTGCCAGAGCGAGCAGCGCGCCGGCTGCGCCCGTGCGAGCCCATACGAGCCCAGCTCCTACCATCCCGCGGCAACCTTTCGAATCCTTGATGTTCGTCATTGGGGTCCTCGCCTGCGTCCTGAGTGGTTGTTCTTCTTCTCCGCTGCTCGCGGCGCGCAGAGCGACACACAGGGCTCGTCACCGAAGCCCGTGGGCCAGACCGCTGGCCTTCGAACGCGGCCACATCGATGCTCCCGACATGCTCGGTCGGAGGGAGCCTCCGCCTGCAGCATCGGGTTCATCGCGGGATACGCTTTATCCGGGACCGCCCGTCTTCCGCTGGATCACGATCCAGCCATGCAGCGGGTCAGATAAAGAGTACCGCTCAGGGGGCAGTGCAACGAGCGCGCCAGCTCAAACGCACGACGGATCCGGGAGCGCTGGCAGGTTTTGGCGGTGATTCCGCCCTGCGCGCCGTGACATGTCACGGCGCAGCCCGTGACATGTCGCCCTGCGCATCGTGACATGTCGCCCTGCACACCGTGACATGTCACGGTGGAGCGGGCCGCACGTCACGGCGGGAGGCTCATTGTCCGGCGCGTGGACGCGACACCCCTCCTGAAGGGGGACGTGGCCGAGGCCTCCCGGATCTCCGCCGACGCCGCCGGAGCGTCTCCGACGCGCGTCGCGTCGGATGAGCAGGATCGCGCCCGGCGCGGTAGCGAGCACCGCTCGGTGGACGCCGTGCGCGCCGACACGGGCGCTGCGCCGCTCCACGCCCGCGACGTGCTGCTTTCGCGAGAGAGCATCGCCGTGGATTTGCGCGGGCACGAGCGCGTCGCGCAGCCGTTACAAGGCCATCGGGGGCTCGCGGACTACGACGACCTCAACGACCCTTGAGGGTGAGCTTCGTCACGCCGCGCGACGCGCTCTCTCGAGATGTTACCCAGAGCGCCCTGCGCCGGCGACATCCGGCTGGTCAACGAGCCACATCCGCAGGGAAGCGGGGATGCTCGCCGTTCTTTTCTGGAGCCACCTTCGGGACTTGAACCCGAGACCTACGGTTTACGAAACCGTTGCTCTACCACTGAGCTAAGGTGGCACGCCTCTCGTTGAGGAGGCGCGCAGATTACCCACTCGCCCCGCCGAGTCAAGCTCTTTTATTCACCCCCCCGACCGGCCTCTCCGTCTCCGCGGCCGGCTCCGCGGCCGGCGCGGCCTCCGCGGCCTGCCTCGCTTCCCCGCTCGTCGGGCCCGCCGCGTCGCCGGCGCTCCCTCTCGCGAAGAACTCGCCCAGCCGCTCGGCCAGCTCCGCCGCCGCCGACCAGTGCATCATGTGCCCGGCGTCCGGCAGCTCGACGTGCTCCGCGCGCGCGAGCTTCGCCACCCGCGCCGCCTCGTCCGGCGGGCGCCACCCGGTCGGCCCGCCGCTCACGACCAGCGTCGGGCACGCGATGCGCTCCAGGAACGCCGTGAACGCCTCCACCTGGAACCAGAGCGGCGACGTCGTCCGGTGCATCGGATCGTACGCCCACGCGAGCCCGCCGCCGGGCTCCTCGCGCGTGAGCAGCGGCGCGCGCGTCGCCAGCACGTCGCGCGGCACGCGCGGGTGATGCGCGGCGAGCCGCGCGATCGCGTCCTGCATCGACGCGAGCCGCCGTGGCGCCCGATCGAGCCCCTTCATCTCGCGCAGCCACGTCTCCATGCGCGCGACGGCGACCTCGGGCCCGCGCGCCGGCGGCCCCAGGCCCTCGAGCAGCGCCAGGCGCTCGACGCGGCCTGGGCTCGCGCCCGCGTAGTACACCGCGACCGCGCCGCCCATCGAGTGGCCCACCACGCCGAGCCGCGCCGGCGCGAGCGCGTCGACGAGCGCCGCGACGTCGGCGATGTAGTCGGGGAAGTAGTAGTAGCCGCTCGCGCCGACGCGGCCGCTCCGGCCGAAGCCGCGGAGGTCGGGCGCGATCACGTCGTGCCCCGCCCTCGCGAGCGGCTCGGCCACGAGATCCCACGTGCTCCCCGCGTCGAGGAAGCCGTGGAGCAAGAGCAGCGTGAGGCCGGACGGCCGCGCGCCGTCGTCGCGAAAGCGATGGACGCACAGATCCAGACCGTTGGCCTTCCAAGTTTCCGACGTCTTACGCACCACGCGCGTGCTCTCGCGTGCAGGCGTTCACGTGGGCCCCCCGCGCGCGCCGCGCGCCCGACGCCGTCACCGCTTCGCCGGAGGCGCCGCGGGAGCCGCCGGGGGGAGCATCGATCCGGTCGCCACCGGCACGGCCGATCCCGTCGGCGCCGCCCCCGCAGGCGGCGCGCCCGCACCGCCCGGCGCCGCGGCGTCGGGCCCCGCCGGCGCGGCGTTCCCCGACGCCGCAGGCGCCGCCGGGAGCGCCGCGCCCGTGAGCTGCGCGGCGTCCTTCAGCACCTCGTCGGCGTGTACGCCGGGATCCACGTCCGGGTAGACCTTCGCCACCTTGCCGTCGGGATCGATCAGGAACGTCACGCGCGCCATCGACCCGAGCCGCGTCGGCACGCCGAACGCGTTGGCCCACGTCTGGTCGGTGTCGACGAGGATGGGGAACGGCAGCCGGTGCTCGGTCGCGAACGCCTCGTGCGACTCGCGCGTGTCGGGGGAGACACCGAAGACCTGCACGTTGGCCTGCTTGAAGCGATCCCACGCGTCGCGGAACGCGCACGCCTCCTCCGTGCAGCCCGGCGTCCCGTCCTTCGGATAGAAGTACACGACCACGGCGCGACCCCGCTGGTCGGACAGCCGCTGGATCGCGCCGTTCTGATCGGCGGCGAACACGTCGGGCGCCGTCGCGCCGACCGGGAGGAGCCCCTGTCCACCGTCGGGTCGCTCGGCCGCGCCACACGCGAGCAGCGAGACAAAGGCAAAGACGACAGCAACTACGACAAAAACGAGGGCAGTCGGGAAGCGTCTCTTCATCAGAGCGCCACGTTAGCACGCACTCGGTAGGATCGATCCGACGCTTCTGGTACGTTGCGCCGGCAGGAGACCAGGCCGATGGCGATCTACGGAAACGGCAGCGGCGCCGCCCCCGGCGCGGTGCGCCAGGGCAGGGGAATCACCTACCCCGATTTCTCTTCGCCTACCGTGGATAAGGTCATGGTGGAAGAGCGGGCAGCCGGGCTCGGCAAACGGAGCATCAAGGGCCCGGCCAAGGTCGCCGGCCTCAAGCTCGCCATCTCCATGATGGACCTCACCACCCTCGAGGGAAAAGACTCGCCCGGAAAAGTCGAGCAGCTCTGCCAGAAGGCGCTTCGCCCTCACGAGCGCGCGGACATCTCTCCGTGTGCGGCGGTGTGCGTCTATCCGAAGCTCGTGCCCGTCGCCAGGCGAGCGGTCGCGGGCTCGACCGTCAAGGTCGCGAGTGTGGCGACCGCCTTCCCGAGCGGGCTGTCCACGCTCGAGGTCAAGCTCGCCGACGTGCGCCAGGCGGTCGAGCTCGGCGCCGACGAGATCGACATGGTGATCGACCGCGGCGCGATGCTCGCCGGCGAGGTCAACGCCGTGTACGACGAGATCGCCGCGACAAAGGAGGCGTGCGGGCGCGCGCACCTCAAGGTGATCCTGGAGACCGGCGAGCTCGGGAGCTACGACCGCGTCCGCAAGGCGAGCCGCATCGCGATGCTCGCCGGCGCCGACTTCATCAAGACGTCGACCGGGAAGGTCACCCCGGCGGCCACGCCCGCGGTGACGCTGGTGATGCTCGAGGCGATCCGCGATCACGCGCACGCGACCGGCCAGCGCATCGGGATGAAGCCGGCCGGCGGCATCCGGACGGCGAAGCAGGCGCTCCACTACCTCGTGCTGGTCAAGGAGACCCTCGGCGACGCCTGGCTCACGAGCGACCTGTTCCGCTTCGGCGCGTCCACGCTCCTCAACGACGTGCTCATGCAGCTCGAGAAGGAGCGGACCGGCGCCTACCAGGGCGGCGACTATTTCAGCAAGGACTGACCGCGCGCGGTGGGGCGCGCGCGCGGCGCGGCGTCGCGCGGCGTGGCCGGGTCCGATGTTCAACGCGCGGCCGCCGGCGTAGAGTGCGCGGCATGAGCGACAGGAGCACCGCCGCGGCAGGCGGCGACGGGGGCTCGCCCCGGGAATCTGGCGCCGCGAGCGCCGCGCGCGAGGCGGCCGTCGTGTTCGGCGACGCGTGGCGCTACGCGCCGGCGCCCGAGGGGCGCGACCACGTGAAGATCGCGCCGCGGTACGACCTCTTCATCGGCGGCGCGTGGCGCGCCCCGGAGTCAGGCCGCTACCTCGACAGCATCAGCCCGTCGACCGAGGAGAAGCTCTGCGAGTTCGCCGAGGCGTCGGAGCGCGACGTCGACCTCGCCGTGCAGGCGGCCCGGGCCGCGTACGAGAAGCGCTGGTCGCGCCTGCGCCCGCTCGATCGCGGCAAGTACATCTACCGCATCGCCCGCGCCCTCCAGGAGAAGTCGCGCGAGCTCGCGGTCGTCGAGTCGCTCGACGGCGGCAAGCCCATCAAGGAGTCCCGCGACGTCGACCTCCCGCTCGCGGCCGCGCACTTCTTCTACTACGCGGGCTGGGCCGACAAGCTCGAGCACGCCTTCCCCGGGCGCGATCCGCGGCCGCTCGGCGTCGCGGGGCAGGTGATCCCGTGGAACTTCCCGCTCCTCATGGCGGCGTGGAAGCTCGCGCCCGCGCTCGCGGCGGGCAACACGTGCGTCCTCAAGCCCGCCGAGACGACGCCGCTCACGTCGCTGCTCCTCGCGAAGATCATCGAGGAGGCGGACCTGCCGCCCGGCGTCGTCAACGTGGTCACGGGCGCGGGCGCGACGGGCGCCGCGGTCGTCGGCCACCCCGGCGTCGACAAGGTCGCGTTCACCGGCTCGACCGAGGTCGGCAAGCGCATCCAGCGCGCGCTCGCCGGCACCGGCAAGCGGCTCACGCTGGAGCTCGGCGGCAAGGCCGCGAACATCGTCTTCGAGGACGCGCCGCTCGATCAGGCGGTCGAGGGCATCATCGGCGGCATCTTCTTCAACCAGGGCCACGTCTGCTGCGCGGGCTCGCGCCTGCTCGTCGAGGAGAGCGTCCACGACGCCCTGCTCGTCAAGCTGCGCGAGCGCATGGCGACCCTGCGCGTCGGCGATCCGCTCGACAAGAACACGGACGTGGGCGCCATCAACTCGCGGGCGCAGCTCGAGAAGATCCGGGAGCTCGTGGCCGCGGGCGAGCGCGAGGGGGCCGCGCGCTTCTCGGTGAGCTGCGCGCTCCCGGATCGCGGCTACTGGTTCGCGCCGACGCTCTTCACGGGCGTCGCGCAGTCGCACCGGATCGCGCGCGAGGAGATCTTCGGCCCGGTGCTCTCGGTCCTGACCTTCCGCACGCCGGAGGAGGCGATCGAGAAGGCGAACAACACGATGTACGGGTTGTCCGCCGGCGTCTGGACCAGCAAGGGCTCGAAGAGCTTCTGGGTCGCAGAGCGGCTCCGCGCCGGCGTCGTCTGGGCGAACACCTTCAACAAGTTCGACCCCAGCTCCCCGTTCGGCGGCTACAAGGAGAGCGGCTTCGGCCGCGAGGGCGGGCGCCAGGGGCTGCTCGCCTACCTCGAGGTGGACTGATGGCGCTCGGCAACCAGGACGGCGGCGGCGACGAGGGGCGCGCGCAAGCCGGCGCGGGCGCAGGCGCGGCCGCGCCGGCGGGCGAGGCGGGCGCGCGCGTCGGCGTGCGCAAGGCGTACAAGATGTTCGTGGGCGGCGCGTTCGTGCGCTCGGAGTCGGGGAGGTACACGCAGGTGCGCGATCACGGCGGCGCGGGCGCGGTCGAGAACATCCCGCGCGCCTCGCGCAAGGACGGGCGCGACGCGGTGCTCGCGGCGGCCGGCGCGCTCGGCGGCTGGTCGTCGCGCTCGGCCTACAACCGCGGGCAGATCCTCTACCGCCTCGCCGAGATGCTCGAGGCGCGGCGCGCGGAGCTCGCGGCCTCGCTCGAGCGCGGCGGCCTGGGCGCCGGCGCCGCCGAGCGCGAGGTCCTCGCGTCGATCGATCGCGCCGTCGCCTACGCGGGCTGGGCCGACAAGTACCAGAGCCTCTTCGCGAGCCTGAACCCCGTGTCCGGCCCGCACTTCACCTTCACGGTGCCCGAGCCGATGGGGGTCGTCGTCATCGCGGCGCCGCCGCGCCCCGCGCTCCTCGGCCTCGCGGGCGCGCTCCTGCCGGTGATCGCCGCCGGCAACACCTGCGTCGTGCTCGCCAGCGAGGCGGATCCGCGCACCGCCCTCGTCTTCGGCGAGGCGCTCGCCACGAGCGACCTCCCGGGCGGCGTCGTCAACCTCCTCACCGGCCAGCCCGCGGAGGTGCTGCCGCACCTCGCCGCGCACATGGAGGTCGCCGCGCTCGATCTGCACGGCGTGGACGCGGCCCTGGCGAAGCGCCTCGAGGAGGCGGCCGCCGCCAGCGTCAAGCGGGTGCGGTCCCGCGCGCTCGGCGAGGCGGAGTGGTTCGACGAGCGGGCGGCGACGTCCCCGCGCTGGATCGAGCGGTTCGTCGAGCTGAAGACGATCTGGCACCCGGCCGGGCCGTAGCGCGGGCGAGGTGCGCTGCGCGCCGCGCGCCGCTCAGCGGCCGAGCACCATCCCCGTCTGCAGCGTCCGCCCGGCCACGAGATCCGCGGCCGCGAGCGGCTTCCGCCCCTCGGCCTGCGCCCGCAGGAGCTGGATCGCGCCCTCGCCGCAGGCGACGATCACGACGTTGCGGCTGGCCATCACCACGGTCCCCGGCGGCGCCCCGCCGGGCTCGGCCTCGCGCTCGACGCGCGCTGCGAGCACCTTGAGCGCCTTGCCCTCGATCGTCGTGAAGGCGCCAGGCCACGAGGTCATCCCCCGGATGTGGTCGTGGATCTGCCGGGCGCTCCGGTCCCAGCGGATGCGCCCGTCCTCCTTCTTGAGGAGCGCCGCGTGCGTCGCCGCCTCGTGGTCCTGCGGCGTCGCCTCGAGCTCGCCGTCCACGGCGCGGCGGAGGTCCTCGCGCACCACGCGCGCCGCCAGCGCCCCGAGATCGACCGCGAGCTCGTCGGCGGTCGTGTCGGGGCCGATCGGGATGCGATGGATCGCGTAGACCGGCCCGGTGTCCATGCCCTCGTCCATCTGCATCAGCGAGACGCCCGTCTCGGCCTCGCCCCCGGCGATCGCCCAGGTGATCGGCGCGGCGCCGCGGTAGCGCGGCAGGATCGACGCGTGCAGGTTCATGCAGCCGCGCCGCGGCGCATCGAGCACCGCCTTCGGCAGGATGCGGCCGTAGGCGATCACGAGCGCGACGTCGGCCGCGGCGTCCTTCACCCACGCGGCGAACTCGGGCGTGCGGATCTTCTCGGGCTGCACCACCGGCAGGCCGAGCTCGCCGGCCTTCACCTTGACCGGCGGCGCCTTGAGCTCGAGCCCGCGACCGGCCGGCCGGTCGGGCTGGCAGACGACGCCGACGACGTCCGCGATCGACGCGAGCGCCTCGAGCGAGGGCACGGCGATGGCGGGGGTACCGAAGAAGAGCGCGCGCACGCCTAGCTTCTAGCAGGAGCGGCGCCCGGCACGGCGCCTTCTTCCATCGCGGCAGGCACGGCCGCGACCTTCCATTCCATCGCGGCGGGCTCCGCCGCGGCGGCCCCGGCGCAGGGCAGCGCCGCCTCAGGGCAGCGCCGCCGGCCGCCCGCCCTGCTCGCCGTCGTCCTTCCCGCCCGCTGCTGCGCCGCGCGGATCGGCGCAGCAGCGGAAGCCGGTCTCGTAGAACACGAACTTCGGGTCGTGCGCGTCGTTCGTCCCGCGGCAGCCCGTCCACGGCTTGGCCCAGAAGCCTCCCATGAGCGCGCCCGGCCACCGCCGGCCGCGGCGCGACGCGACCCACTCCTCGACGTTGCCCATCATGTCGAAGATGCCGAACGACGAGGCGCACCCGGGGTACGAGCCGCTCGGGGCGCCTTGCCAGAGCCGCTCCACCTCGCGCTGCGCGACCTCGCCGGAGGCGCCGAGCTTCCGCTCGTCGACCGGCCGCCACGCCCTGCCGCTGTTGCAGACGGTCCTGTCCACGCGCCAGCCGTAGGCGAGGGGGCGCCGCTCGGCGCCCTCGCACGCGAGCTCCCACTCCTGCTCGGCGCACACCCGCTTGCCGCGCGCCGCGCACCACGCGGTCGCCATCTCGAACGACTGCATGACGAGCGGCTTCGCCCCCCGCTGGTTCGGCGCCTCGAACTGATCCATGCACACCGCGATCTCGGTCGTCGGCCCCTCCTCCGCGGTGATGTCCTCCCAGTAAGCGAAGCAGTGGGTCGCCTTGCCGCTCTTCACCGGCTCGACGCAGACGTGCTGCACCTCGTCATGGTGCGTGCCGGTGACGAGCCGCATGTCCGGCGGGCACGCCGGGCTGGGCCCTGGATCGAGGGACGGCGCCGCTGGCAGGCTGAGCATCGCGAGCGCGAGCGCGCCGAGGCCGAGCAGGGGATCGATCATCGTTCAGCGAGGGCTCCGGTGTCGCTCCGCGCCGGGCGTCGCCGCGGCGGGCGGCGGCAGGCGGAAGATGCGCCTCTCGTCCGCCGCGGTGGCGCCGCGGTGGACCCTGCGCCGCGTCGCCGCGCCGCCCGACAAGCGAGCGCTGCAGGTCGGAGCTGACCCGCAGAATATCCCCATTCAAAAAAATGGCCAGGGCTGTGGCACGCGGCATGCGCCGTGTCTATGGTGAGTTCCCGTAGCCTCGCGGGCTGTCTTCCACCAGAGCTGCCAGCAGGGCTCCGCGTCGCACCATTCGCATCCGTCTGGATGCAAGCCAGGATGACCGGGGCGCGCGCCCGCCGCGCGACCCGGCCTCAGGTTGATGAAGGGGTTTACCTCCCCCGGTCGGGTGCCTAGAGGAGATCGCCATGTCCGAGAAAAAGAACCCGCCGATGCCGCCGCGCTCCGAGGAAGAGGTCGTCTTCGGCGACGAGCTGCCGGTTCTGCCGATCCGCAATGCGGTCCTGTTCCCGGGCGCCGTTGCGCCCTTCGATGTCGGCCGCGAGAAGTCGGTCGCGCTGGTCGAGGATGTCGACAACCTTCCCGGCCCGGTCATCGCGATCTTTGCCCAGCGCGATCCGTCGACCGACGATCCCGGCGCCGAGGATCTGTACCCCATGGGCTGCGCGGCGCGCGTGCTGAAGGCGCTCAAGCACAGCTCGGGCAACTACTCGCTGATCCTGCAGGGCCTCACGCGGATCCGGCTCGACAGCGTCACGGCGCACACGCCGTACCTGCGCGCCAAGATCCGCCGCATGGACGAGCCGGCGACGGAGGACGTCGAGGCGGAGGCGCTCGCGATGAGCCTGCGCGACATCGCGAAGCAGGTCATCCAGCTGATGCCCGAGCTCCCGCGCGAGGCGGGCTCGCTGATCGACTCGATCCAGGCGCCGGGCGCGCTCGCCGACCTCGTCGCGGCGAACCTCGACGCGCCGGTCGAGGAGAAGGCGCAGCTCATCGAGACGATCGACGTGAAGGAGCGCATCCGCAAGGTGCTCCGGCTGCTCACGCGGCAGCTGGAGATCCTGAAGATGCGCGAGCGCATCAACTCCCAGATCAAGGAGGAGATGGGCAAGAACCAGCGCGAGTACGTGCTCCGCCAGCAGCTCAAGGCCATCAAGGAGGAGCTCGGCGAGGACGACGGCGACCAGGGCGATCTCGACGGGCTCGAGGATCGCATCGCGAAGGCGAACCTGCCGACCGAGGCGGAGACGGTCGCGAAGAAGCAGCTGAAGCGGCTGCGGACGATGCAGGTCGGGTCGGCCGAGTACACGGTGGTGCGGACATACCTCGACTGGATCCTGGACGTGCCCTGGACGCAGTCGACGCAGGACAACCTGGACATCGGGAGCGTCCGCAAGGTGCTCGACGAGGACCACTACGGCCTGGAGAAGGTCAAGAAGCGCATCCTCGAGTACCTCGCGGTCCGCAAGCTGAAGCAGGACAAGAAGGGCCCGATCCTCTGCCTGCTCGGGCCGCCCGGCGTCGGCAAGACGTCGCTCGGCCGGAGCATCGCGCGCGCCCTCGGCCGCAAGTTCCACCGCGTCTCGCTCGGCGGCGTGCACGACGAGGCGGCGATCCGCGGCCACCGGCGCACCTACGTCGGCGCGCTGCCCGGCCAGATCATCCAGGGCATGAAGAAGTCGGGGACGATCAACCCGGTCTTCATGATGGACGAGGTCGACAAGATCGGGCACGACTTCCGGGGCGACCCCTCGGCGGCGCTGCTCGAGGTGCTCGACCCGGAGCAGAACAACACGTTCGCGGATCACTACCTGGAGATCCCGTACGACCTGTCGCACGTGATGTTCGTCGCGACCGCGAACGTGGCCGATCCGATCCCGCCGCCCCTCCGCGATCGCATGGAGATCCTCGAGATCCCGGGCTACACGCGGAAGGAGAAGCTCGCGATCGCGCGGCAGCACCTGCTCCCGAAGCAGCTGTCCGAGCACGGGCTGACGACCGAGCAGCTCGAGGTCACCGACAAGGCGCTGGAGGAGATCATCGATCACTACACGCGCGAGGCCGGCGTCCGCTCGCTCGAGCGGCAGATCGCGGGCGTCATCCGCGGCGTGGCGGTGAAGGTCGCGGAGGGCGACACGCAGAAGCGGCGCGTCGACAACGAGGACGACCTGCACGAGTTCCTCGGCCCGGCGAAGTACACGAGCGAGGTCGCCGAGCGCACCGCCGAGAGCGGCGTCGCGACGGGCCTCGCGTGGACGAGCGTCGGCGGCGAGATCCTCTTCATCGAGGCGACGAGGATGTACGGCACGGGCAAGCTCCAGCTGACCGGCCAGCTCGGCGACGTGATGAAGGAGTCCGCGCAGGCGGCGCTGTCCTTCGTGCGCAGCAACGCGGCGAGGTACGGCATCGCGAAGGACTTCCTGGAGAAGAGCGACCTGCACATCCACATCCCCGCCGGCGCGATGCCCAAGGACGGGCCGAGCGCGGGCGTGACGATGTTCACGGCGCTCGTCTCGCTCCTCACCGGGATCAAGGTCCGCCACGACGTCGCGATGACGGGCGAGATCACGCTCCGCGGTCGGGTGCTCCCGATCGGCGGCCTGAAGGAGAAGGTGCTGGCGGCGCACCGCGCCGGCATCAAGCGCATCATCGTCCCCGAGCGCAACCGGGCGGATCTCGAGGAGGTCCCGAAGGAGGTCGTGGACGAGCTGCAGTTCTTCTTCGTCAGCCGGATGGAGCAGGTCCTGGAGGCCGCGCTCGAGCGGATGCCCGAGCCCGCGCCCGCGACCGAGGAGTCGAAGGACGGCGAGAAGAAGGAGCTGGAGAAGTCGGAGAAGAGCTCGATCGCGAGCAACTGATCCAGGGGCGATCGGTCTGCGAGGCGCCGCGCGGCTTGGACGCGCGGCGCCTTTTTCGTCAAGAGGGGCGAGCGGCGGCGACCGTCGCGCTCCGCGAGGCGCTCACCTCGCGGGGCCGGGCCTCATCGAACGACGCCCTGCGTCCGCGCGGCGCGCCGCGGGCGTGCGCGCGCTTGCCGCCGGCTTTCGTCTCGACGGAAGTCAAGCGAATCGGTAGCCTCGTCCTCGCATGAGGCCGTGCCCGAACTGCGCGTGGATGCTCAAGGAAACCGACGCTGCCTGCACGATGTGCGGCGCGAGCGTGGCGGGTGCAGCGCCTTCAGCCTCCGGCCCGGTCGCGCCTCCGCCGCCGGTGCAGGGGGGCGCGGGCGCCTACGCTCCGCCTGGCCCGCCGGGCTATCCGGGGCAATCGGTCGCCTCCGGCTACGGCGGCGCGGTGCCGCAGGGGTACGGCGCGGTGGGCGGCGCGCAAGGGGCCTACCCGCCTCCTCCTCAGGTCGGGGTGGGGGGTGGTCTCGCGGCGTCGCCGGGAGGCGTCCCTTTCTCGAGCGGCGCGGACTCTCCGTTCCCGGTCTCTCCGTGGGCGCGTGCGGCTCCTTCGGCGGGGCTCACGTCGCAGCCGTCGTCGCCTCCGATGAACCAGCCGGGCGTCACGCCCGCCCAGCCGCCGCTGGCGTCGCCGATCCCGGGCATCGTGCCCGGCGCGCCGATGGGCGGCGCGATGGGGCAGCCGGCCGGGGCGCCGTCGCCGGTCTTCGGCACGCCCCCGCAGATGGTCGCGCAGCCGCCGATGGTCGTGCCCACGGCGGCGCCGGGGATGGTGGCGCCGCCGCCGATGGTGCAGGGCGGGGCGGTGGCGCCGCCGCCGCTGGTGCAGGGCGGGGCGGTGGCGCCGCCGCCGCTGGTGCAGGGAGGAGCGGTGGCGCCGCCGCCGCTGGTGCAGGGCGGGGCGGTGGCGCCGCCGCCGATGGTGCAGGGCGGGGTGCCCGCGGCGGCGCAGGGCAGGGCGCCGGCGATCGTCGCGCCGCCGATGGTGCAGGGCGCGGTGCCGGCCGCGGTGCAGCCGGTCCCGGGGCAGCCGTCACGCGTGCTCGTCGGCTTCCTCGTGACCTTCCAGAACGACCCGGGGGGCAGCTTCTGGCCCATCTACAGCGGGCGCACCCAGGTGGGGCGCGCCGGGGCGGACCCGGCGACGGAGATCGGGCTCCCCGACGCGAGCGCCTCGTCGCGGCACGCGTCGCTCCACGCCGACCCGACGACGGGCCAGGTCTTCATCGAGGACGACGGCTCGCGCAACGGCACCTTCGTCAACGAGCAGCGCCTCGGGCAGGGCGAGCGCCGTCAGCTGCGCGACAACGACCGGCTGCGGCTCGGGAGCACGACGTTCGTGGTGAAGGTGCTGGTGGCGTGAGCGGAGAGCGGCTGGGCGCTGCGTCGCAGGCCCAGGCCTCCACCGAGCTTACTGTCCGCCGGTGCCGCCTGCCCCGCCGGTGCCGCCTGCGCCGCCTTCACCCTCGCCCTCGGCAGCCTGGCATGTCTTGAAGCCGGTCGAGGGGTCGACTTCACATCTCCGGGACGTGCAGTCGTTAGGGGTGACGCAGGCCTGCCCATCCCCGCAGTCCCTATCGCAAAGCGTGCCGCCGCAGTCGATGTCGGTTTCCAGGCCATCCTTCTCGCCGTTGAAGCAGAGCGGCGCAGCCGGCGGAATCACGCAATTGAAGTACTCGACCACCGCGGCGGGGGTCTCCTTCACGATACCCTCGCTGTCGGTCGGCGCATCGATCGGCGGGTAGTGGACGCGGAAGCTGATGAATCCGGCGTATTTTTTGACCTCCGCTTCGTCCGTCAGGTCGGCTTTGGGCGGAGGCTGAAGGCCAGCGCTCGACTCGAGCACCGCCCTCGGCAGCAGCTGGTCGAAGCCGCCACACTCCCGTTCGGCGGCGTCGATCCGGTTGAAATGGTGCGAAGTCCCGTCGGCGCAGCTCACATCGAGGATGTCCCGGCCCTCCGGTGTCGTGATGGCGACCGCCCCGCCGTTCACGCTGACGACCTCAGCGCTGCTGCCGCCGCCGCTTCCGCCGGCGCCGCTGCCGCCGCCACCCTCGTCGCCGCTGCCATCGTCGCATTGCGGGAGCATGACGCCGGCGCCCCCGGCGCCGCCAGCGTTCTCGGGCTCACCGCAAGGATTGATCGTCACGGAGTAGGTGAACTCCCCCGCGTACGTGAACGAGCCGCACTCCTGCGCCTGGGCGTCGATGCGCTTGAACGAGACGCTCGTCGGGGGGAACGCCGCGATGTCGAGCGGCGGATCGAAGATGACCTGCCCGCCACCCTCGAGGAAGCACACGTCGAGCTTCTCACGGGTCGCGAAGCTGCCTTTCGGCCCATTCCCTGCGCCCGGAGCGCCGCACCTGTCGTTGATGTCGTCGTGAAAGGTCGCGTAGCAGCTGTTCGGATCCCTGAGGAACGCGCAGATGTTCTCGAACTCCTCGCCGCAGCCGGGCACGGTGACGGCGGCGGCCACGAGGATCGGAGCGACGGCGGCGGCGAACATGACGTAACGGCGCATGGGCGCAGTCTACGCGGACTCCCCGCAGCTGGGCCAGACCCGCCGAGGCCGCCAAGCCGCGCGGCGCCGGGGTGCGCCTCGGCCTCACGCGCGGGCGGCTCGCCTCAGAGCTCCGCGTAGGGCCCGGGGACGACGTACGCGTCGTCGTTGCCCGCGTACGTGAACACCCCCCAGCAGACGAGCTTGTACTTGATCGCGAACGCCATCGCCTCCCGCAGGCTCGCCTTCGGCGCCAGCACCGCGAGGTTCGAGCGGCGGACGCCCCACCAGCCCGGCCCGTGCTGCAGCACCGCATCGTGGAGATCCTTCGTCGCGTGCTCCGAATCCTCGAGCACCGCGAGGCGCAGCCGGACGAACGACTTGTCGCTCGCAGGGAAGTCGAACCAGTACAGGTTCGACCTCGCCTGCTTCGGGGCGATGCTCCCGGCGCCCTGCGCCGACAGGAAGCGCGCGAGGTCGTCGGGCGCGAGCTTCTGCGTCACCGGGTGCGTGTCGACGCCCTGGCACGCCTCGGGGCCCACCTTGAACTCCCCGAACGCGAGCGACGGCTCGCGGCCGTTCTCCGGCGTCAAGAGGAACCTGTCGATCTCGGGCAGATCGTTCGGGTACTCCACACCGGCGTCGATGCCGCTGCACGCCGGGACCGCCAGCGAGAGCGCGAACGCCGCCGCGAGCGCGGGGCGCCCTGGCGCGCGGCTCGGCGCCGGACGTCCGCGGGCGGGGCTCATGCTGCAGGGGGGGCTCGACGCGCTCGCCGCCGGTGCTCCGGCGGGCGCGCCCTTGCGGCTCGGTTTGCTTTCGTTCGACATGGCTCTCTCGCGGCACCTGGGGCGTCGCCTCGATCGGCGGGCGCAGCGCTGCCCGGGCCGGGCAATCATTCAATGCCGGACGCCCCGAGGGCAAACTCCTCTGCGAACATTTGGCTGGCGCGCCCCCGCTGGCCTAAAGTTCGGCCGATGAGGCACCTCGGAATGCCGATGCTCGCGCACGTCCCCGCCCTCCGCGCAGGGCTCGCGGCCGCCGCGGGGCGCGCCGGCGCGGCCTGCGCCGCCGCGGCCGCGATCGCGCTGCTCGCCGGCTGCGGCGGGTCGCCCACCGCCCCCAAGCAGGACGAAGTCTTCTATCTCCACGGCGCCAGCGGGCTGCTGAGCAAGGACCAGAGCTTCGAGGTGTACTTCCCGCCGCTCGACGCCCCGGCCACCGACCGGGTGCCGCGCCGGATCGGCGTGGGCCTCATGAACGGCGACGTCCGCATGAGCCGCCCGATGGACTGGAACGTCGGCGGCGCCGACTACACGCCCGAGCGCCGCTTCATCACGTACCAGTCCCCGCGCCAGTTCCTGTTCTCGATCTACGAGCGCATCGACAGCCCCGAGGACCCGTGGCCCGACGTGCTCAAGCGCTACGAGGCCGACCTGGAGGAGCAGGGCGCGGAGATCCTCTCCGGCCGCGCCCCGGTGGCCACCGCGAACACGCAGGGGCGCAGCTACCTCGTCAAGGCGAAGATCCCCTCGAAGCCCGTGTCCGAGGCGTTCGCCCACGAGATCCTCGTCCGGAGCCCCCGCCGCGTCCTGCTCGTGCAGATCGTGCACCACGAGAACATCGACGCGAACGCCGACGAGATCACGGCCGCGCTGCAGAGCCTCACCGTGTACTGAGCGCGCGGCGCGCGCCTCCCGTCACATCGGCGGGGGCTCGCCCCGATCCTCCTCGTCCTCCTCGTCGCCGCCCGCGAGGTGCTTGTCGTCGAGGGGGATCGTGATCACGAGCCGCTCCGCCGCGGAGCCGCCGATCCACGCGGTGCGCTTGAGCGTCGAGGCGCGCGGCGAGCCGAGCTGGAACCGCGGCGCCTCCTCCGTGTCCACGTGGATCTCGAGCATCACGTCGTGGATGCCCGGCGTGAACGTCTCGATGATGCCGCGGACGAGCTCCTGACGCTGGCCGCCGGGCAGGAACGAGAGGTACTCGTCGTAGCCGACCGGACCGAGCACGACCTTGTAGCGCCCCGACCCGTCGAACACGTAGCGCCCCAGCGTCAGGCTCTCGCCGAGCTGGTGGTTCATCACGCCGAGCTTGTTCCTGAACGGCTTCTCGATCTTCGTCCAGTGGCCGACGAACTGCTCGATCTTCACGCCGATACGCCCGAGCATCTCGGAGAGCACCGTCTCGAGGTTCCGCGCCGAGCGCGACTTCGAGGCGAGGATCGGCGCGTAGCGGAGGAAGAAGAAGCGATCGAGCGGCGTCTCGTAGTCGCGGAACCCGTCGAGCCCGACCGCGCAGAGCATTCGGCGCGAGAACGGATCGGCGCCCTGCTTGCGGTACGTGACGGGCAGCCGGTACTTGGTCCACGCGCGGTAGAGCAGCGACAGGAGCCGGTGGTGGAAGACGTCGAGCAGCTCGCGGACCGGCTGCGGCCCGCCCTGGTAGTCGGCCAGCGCGATCTGCTCGATGAAGTACGCCGGCAGCGGCGACACCGAGCCGTACAGGCCGAGGAACGTGGTCGAGACGCGCGCCCGCTCGATGCCGTCCGGGCCCTTGACCGGCGCGAGCTCGCTCACGTCGCTCGACGCGAAGATGAGCGACGGATCGCCGCGCAGCCGGATGCGCTCGTCCTGCACGGGCCCGAGCTGGCCGACCGGCGGCGCGGCGGGGGAGAGCCGCTCGAGCAGGTAGACGAGGCGGTAGTACGAGAAGCGCGGCGCCGTCTCCGCGAAGCGCCGGAGCGCCTCCAGCGCCGCGGGGTCGGCGGCCGCGGCGCCCTTCGGCGCGGCCGGCCTCAGATCAGCGTCAGGCTGCCGCTCTTCGGGTCCCATTTGTGCACCACGCGTGTGTTCGTGCCGGTGACCGTCAGCTGCGTGAACGAGTTCAACGAGACGTAGGACCCGAGCATCTCGTTGAGGATGCTCGCGAACAGGTACATCTCGCCCTCGCCGACGAACCCGCCCTCGTCGAGCTCGATGTCGACCGCGACGCCGCGCACCGGCGCGCCCCGGTACAGCCGGTCGGTCGGCCGCACCCGGATCGACTTGATCGCGGCCAGGCGGAGCTGGTTCGCGCGCGCCGCCTGGCGATCGACGATCGCCTGGAAGTTGTAGAGATCGACGGTCGCCCGGAGCACCTCGAGCTCGGTGATCGAGCGGTAGCTCATCGCCATGTGGGCCAGCACGCGCCACTGCAGCTCGCGCCCGATCGGCGGCGGGAGCGGCGCGGTGACGCCCGTGAGGTTGGTGAAGCTCGCCACCGCGGGGGAGGTCGCCGTCGGCACCCGCAGATCGCCGAGCTTCAGCTGCGCCGGCAGGCGGCGGTTCGTGCTCGTCGCCTCGATGCTGATCACGTCGAACTCGGGGAGCGCCCCCGCGTCCTGCGGCGAGCCGAACGACAGGTACATGTCGATGCCGTCGCCGATCGCGGCCGGGCGGAGGTGCGTCTGGTAGAAGATCGTCCGCGCGGCGGCCTCGGGATCGAGCTCGTGCTGGAAGCTGAAGAACGAGGGGATCTCGACGCGCTGGCTCGTGCGGCGGGCGATGCCGACGACCTTGTCGATGCTGTGGATCTCGAAGGCCGCGGGCGTCGCGCCCGCCGGGCGGCACAGGTACTCGTGCTTGGTGGCCTCCGGCTTGATCGGATCGCTCGTGTGCTCGAACAGGTTCACGACCGGCGAGCAGAACAGCCGGAGGTTCTCCCGGCTGACCCGGGTCCCCGGCGGGAGCCCATCCCTGAACTGCAGCAGGATCGCGAACCGGTCGGAGATCCGCTCCGCCGAGAGCGCCTGGAGGCCGGTCACCTCGAAGAACGCGAACTTCTGCGGGAGCGTGAAGAACTCCTGCAGGAGCCGGAAGCCCGGGTAGACCGTCTTCGGATACGGGATCAGCGCCTCTTCGTCGGTGAAGCCGGTGAGCCGCACGGCGCGCGCCGGGAGCGACGCGATCGTCGTGTCGCGCCCGGACGCGTCCACGGCGGCGAGCGCGACGGTGTCGACGTGCGCGCCGACCCAGAGGCGGAGGTCGTCCTGGAGCCGGCGCTCGCCGTGGATGTAGAAGCGCAGCGACGAGAGCGACAGGCCCGCGAGCGCGGCGCCCCCGGTCAGGCGGAGCTCGATGCGGAGCGTCTGCGCGAGCTGCGCGCCCGTGTCGACGCGCACGTCCTCCACCGCGAGCGGGACGAGCTCGACGTCCTGCGTCGTGCGGAACCTGCACGAGACGCCGTCGACCGGCACCGACCCGACCTCCGCGTGCCGGGCCACGACGAGCTTCTCGCGCACGACGTTCGGGAGCGGCGTGAACTCGATGATCGACGTCGCCGGGATCTGGCGGAGGTAGTGCGGAAAGAGCAGCGACGCGACCGAGTGGATCACCTCGGGGAGCTCGTCGTCGAGCTTCTGCCGGATCTTGCCGGTCAGGAAGGCGACGCCCTCGAGCAGGCGCTCGACGTCGGGGTCGCCGCCGCGCTCCGCGAGCATGGGCGCGATCCCGGGGTAGGCCGCGGCGAACTCCCGCCCCAGGTCCCTCAGGTAGGTGAGCTCGTCCTGGTAGTACTTGTTGAACATCCTCTCGCCACCGCCAGTCGACCGCCTGGGCCGGAGCGTGTCAACCGCCGTGAGCTCGGCCGCCGCGCAGACGCTACGTCATCCGGACGTTGCCGCTCTGGTCCACCGCGGCGCCGAGCCGGAGCGCCTGGCGCCGGCCGTCGGGGAACTGGATCTGCGCGGTGATCTCGAACTCGAGGACCATCGACTGCAGCACCGAGTCGCTGCGCACGTGCCGGACCTGCACGTTCTTCAGCCGCGGCTCGTAGGTCTGGATGCAGTTCTTGAGCGAGCGCTGCACCAGGCCGATCGCCTCCGGGAACTCGTGCAGCACCTCGGAGACCTCCATGAGGCCGTAGTCAGGGCAGGTCAGCGAGCTGCCCTGGCGGGTGTTCAGCATGTGCCCGAGGTGCATCAGGATGGCCGACTCGAGGTCGTGATCCCGGTAGGTGTGCCGCTCCGTCGAGTGCGGGTCGGCCGCGTGCTGGATGCGGGTGAGGAGCGATGCGCCGGCCACGGCGCGGATCGTAGATCAGCTCGCGCCTCGAGCGGAAGCCCGGCGTTCAGCGCGGGGTGAGCCAGTCGTCCTCGGCCGAGATGCCCCCGTCGTTCCAGGTCCAGAGCACCTTCTGGTACGTGAACGCGACCTCTTCCTGCTCGGGCACGCGCGCCAGCGACGGGTGCCGCACGTTGAGCATGTGGAACTGGATGCTCGAGATGTTCGCGTTCGTGAGCTGGACCGTGAAGACCGGCTTCTCGACGCCGATCGCGACCGACCGATAGAACTGGAGCTCCCAGCGGGGGATGCTCTCGTTGTGGCTGAGCATGCTCAGGAGGAGCGGGGTGGACCGGTCGAGGTCCTTCGTGACGATGAAGGGCTTGTGCATCCGCTTGCCCGTCGGGCGACCGGTCACCGGATCGCGCGGCCCCACCAGCGAGTGGAACACCTCGGTGACCAGGATGCTACCTTCTCGCCCCTTCTGGGTGACGGAGCCCCTGACTTCCCCTTGTTTTGCGCCGACGAGTCTGAGGTAGGCGTTGAGGGGCATGCCGACATTCTGATCCTAGGACGCGGTATCGCCACGCCTGAATTCGAGCGACCTCTCGGCCGGCTCGGATCCATGACGACAAACGCGACCGGGCGACCCGAAGGCCGCCCGGCGCGACGAGACCCGAAGCTAGGGGCTAGGGGCTACTGGTTCGGCGCCTCCCAGTCGTCGTCCGCCTGGCGGGCGCCGTCGCCGTCGTCATAGGACCACTCGATCTTCTGGTACGTGAAGGCGATCTTCTCGTACTCCGGGATGTCCCGCTGATCCGGGCGGCGGGTATTCTCCATGTGGAAGTCGATGCTGGCGACCGTCGCGTTCGTGAGCTTGACGGTGTAGTGGTTCTGCTCCTTGCCGACGTTCTTCGACGCCGCGGTGCCCGGCGTGAAGAACTTGAGCGTCCACTCCGAGATGCTCTCGTTGTTGACCAGGGCGTTGTAGAGAAGGGGGGTCGCCTTGTCGAGCTCCTTCGTGATCACGAAGGGCTTGTGCTGGCGCTTCCCGCTGGGCATCCCGGTCGCCGGGTCACGCGGGCTCACGATCTGATGCTGCACCGAGATGACAGCGATGGACTTCTCGCGACCCTTCTGGGTGACCGAGCCGTCGATGGGGCCCTGGGTAACACCCTTCAACGTGAGATGAGCTTGCAACGCCATGATCAATTGCCTCTTCCTTCGAGGTCTCGCCGCCTGGGCTCAGTCTACGCCCCATTGCGCGCTGGCAGACGGCTCGTCCCCTCGGGAGTAGGAGTCTGGATACCCAGAGATACGACTCTCATCGTATCTCTATCCCTGAACAGCGCAGGGAGCCCAGAAGGTAACTCCCTATATGGGAGCGTCAAGACTTTTGTGTCCCAGGGCAGCCGGCGCCTGTAGCTCCCTCTGTCTCCGATGGCCGCAATATTCCGTCCGCTGGCCCACCGCTGCGGTCCTGCGGCGCTCGTGTGGCGAGCGCGTTGCAGACGCTGTAGGCGACGCGACGATGCGCGGCGCGACGATGCGCGGCGCGACGGCGCGATCCGAGGGTGGGCACGACCGCCGACATGGAGAACAAGGTGGCCTGGCCGGCCAAGGGGGCTGGCCGGCCAAGGGGGCTGGCCGGCCAAGGGGGCTGGCCGGCCAGCGTGGCCGGCCAGGGGCTTCGGTCGCGAACTCGCCTCGGCGGCGCCTTGCATGATACGAAGGACGCGTGAGCATCGTTCGCTTCGGCTTCGTCGTCGGCCTGGGGCTCGCCGCCGCCCTCGCGGGCTGCGGAGCGTACCCCGAGCAGCCGCACGGCGAGCTGCAGACACGCAAGCAGAACCCGATTCCGGTCTGCACGACCCAGCTCCCGCCCGCGCGGCGCGCGGCGGGCACCAAGGCGGCCGTCCGCACCCTCGATCCCGACCAGTGGCTGGGGGTCGTCGTCCCCAGCTACAGCGAGGAGCGCGGGCTCGGGCCGACCGACGTCGACTGCACCGGGCACTACGTGTTCGCCAACGAGACGCTGCGCGGCGGCGTCTCCAAGTCCGGCTGGCCGCGCAAGATCGATCCGGACGAGGTCGAGATCCGCTCCGGGCCGGAGGGGCTGCGCGCCATCTGGGTGCGCGCCCTCAAGTTCGAGAACGGCGACGAGGGCGGCCTCGTGGCGCTCGTGCGCGCGGCGGGCGACCGGGCCGACGTCTACGGGATCGGCAGCTTCCGCGCGCCCGCCAAGGGGACCAAGCTGTCCCCGGTGCGCCTCGGCAACGACAACCTCGTCGTCGCCGAGACGAAGAGCTGCCCGGATCCCGACGACTGCCGGCAACGGGCCCACTTCTACCTGGCGCGACGAGGACGCCTGATCGAGGCGGCCTCCGTCGACCTGGAACGGACCGCGGTGGTGCCCTCCGTCACCGAACGCGGGCTCTACGCGCGCTACGTGCTGCGCACCGACGTGTCCTACAAACCGAACGGCATCCAGCTGCTCGAGCAGGTGCGCGTGAAGATCGTGAAGTACGACGACGGCAACCGCGACAGCGACCGCGAGCTCCGCCGCGTCGAGTTCCAGCGGTTCCTCCGGGTGGAGCGGGATACGCTCTTCTCGTCGAATGATCCGCTCTGGGAGCGCGTCGTCGGACAGGACTAGAACTGCAGCGGCGGCGCTGGCCCCAGCGCCGCCTCAGCGGACGACGAAGGAGAGGGGGACACGTCGCGGACGCGACGGTGAACCGCCCGGCGCTGGAGGAGGGGGGGCGCCGGAGAGGAAGGCCGCCGCCGCGAGAGCGAGAGGATGGTCGGAGAGGAAAGTTGCCGTCACGCCGGCGAGGAAGGCTCGCCGGCGAGGGGGACACGCCGGCGAGCTGCGGCGGCTACCAGCAGAACAGCGCGTTGCCGTAACCGCAGTTCGGACGCTGGAACATCGCGTAGGCGGTGCCGACGGCGAGGCCGCTCAGGAAGCCGGTGACGCCGCCGATCGCGATCTGACCGGCGTTCTCGTGCGGCCGCGTGCCTTCCGGGGCGACGCCGCGGGCGATCGTGGTCACGACCGAGGCGGTGAGGGGGAAGGCGACATTGCCGATGAAACCGCCGGCGTTGAAGCGGCCCGACGAGTACCGGAACGTGTCGACCAGGAAGATGCCCGTGCCCGCGCCCGTCGCACCCCACGAGGCGAACGCGTGCGTCGAAGGGCCGCCGAAGGACTCGCAGCCCGAGTCCGGCAGCGCCGTCTTCGTCTCCTCGATCCCGCATCCGGGGCGCGTCGACTCGATCGCGTCCTTGATCGGCAGATCCACGAGCAGCGTCAGCGCGGTCATCGTCATCGCGGGCGCCAGGACCGAGAAATGCCAGCGCCCCTTCCAGCCGACCGTGGCCTCGGGATCGCTGTAGTAAACGCGCGGCATCAGGAAGACGACCGAGGAGCCCAGCACGAGGCTCACGTCCGAGACCGTGGCCCAGCCCTTATCGCGCACCGCCTCCGCGGCCGCCTCGCGCGGGGCGAGGAGGCACGCGGCGACCGAAAGACAACCTGCTGCTACGACTTTCTCCCTGATTCGCATGAACGGCGCCTCGCGTTCGGCCGCGCCACCGGAGAAGGGCGGCGAGCTCGAGGCGCGGCGCGCCGCGCGAAGCCCCGCCGTTTTGGGGCGCTACCGTTTGTTCGTATTCCCAGAGACGGGGAAGCGGACGATGCTCCTGCCTCCCGACTCGCCGGATGACCCGTAGTCCTCTCCGGCGGTCGCAGCGTACGCCCGAGAGAACTGCTCGCCAAATATTTCCCTAAACGTCTCCTTGTCCTCCCCCGAGTAGTCGCCGTGGCGGCGCTCGTAGAGCTTCCAGAGCTCCTCGTACTTGCTGGAGAACAGCCCGCCTTTCTTGCCCTCGCGCTCGAGCTTCTCTTCGAGCGTCTTCGGCGCGAGCTTCACGAGCAGCGACCTCACGCCCCCCATCACGCCGTTCAGGAGCGCGATCTGGTGGCTCATGACATCGACGAAGATCTCGTGGAGGTGCCGCGCGGCCTCCGGCCCGCCGACCGGCGTGAGCAGGACCGTGCCGAGCTCCTTCGCGTCCTTCGCGTTCGCGACCTTGTCCGTCTCCGCAGAGCGATCGCGGGCCAGCACCTCGGCCTCGAACTCCTGGTAGCCGTCGCGCAAGCTCACGAAGCACTTCAGGAAGACCTCCATCGTGTCGCGGAGCCGCCGCGCGAAGTTGACGATGCTCGCCACGTCGTCCGGGGGCTTCGCGCCGGGCGCGAGGGCGCCCGCCAGCTCGGACAGCGCGGCGAACGCGGCGTTCGCCGGCGCCAGCTCGCCGAGCGTGCGGTAGTCCACGCCGTAGTACTGGGAGATCTTCTGGAAATCCCGCTCCGCGAGCACGCTCGGGTGCTCCTCGCCCAGCCGGCGCAGGTAGCTCTGGCGCGCGTCGGGCGGGAGGCGCGCGAGGTGATCCCAGATCATCCGGTACACCGCGGCCCACGCGGTCCGGTACGCCTCCAGGTACGGCACCACCTGGCGCAGGTACGGGTCCTCGCCGCCGGGCGCGGCGCGCTTCTGCGGGTGGAGCAGCGCGGAGAGGTTCTCGCCGCCCGTGCCGAGCAGCGTGCCGTCGCTCGGGCTCTCCGACTTCAGCGGCGCCTCGACGATCGCGAGCCGGATCTGGATCGGGCCGATCGTGATCTCCGGCTGGCTGCTCACGTCCACCGAGGTGTCGCGCGCCAGCCGGTGCCCGGCGAACATCGTCCCGTTGGTCGAGCCGAGATCGCGGACGAGGATCCGGCGATCGCGCACGTCCACCGCCGCATGGAACTGGGAGATGTACGGCCGGTCGATGTGAAGGTCGTTCAGCTGGTTCCTGCCGATCCGGACAGGGAAGCGCTCGAACGAAGCTTCGAAGCTTTGGTTGGCCTGGGTGTCGGACACGCGGGCCGAGAGCGCCGCCGGCATGGGTGCAGACTAGCAGACCCGCTCCGCCGCACGGGAGTGCCTGACGCCCCTCCGCTCCGGCAATGCCGCCGATGCGCGGTCCGCCCACCGGGCGCAGCGCACGGCGAACGCGAGCCGATCGCTTTCTTGACCAGTTTGCCTACATGGTGCGACCTTAAACCACACATGAGCCTCGTCCATAAGATCCCTCCCATGGTCTCGGCCCTGGCGTTTGGCTACGGGGTCGGGATGGCGGCGCCCCAGTCGGCGATCTCGTCGGTCCAGTCGGCGGTGTCGACCTACCAGCTGGGCGGAGCGCGGGCCGGGGCGCCGGTCGCGGCGCTCGCCGCCGCGCCGGTGATCGCCGCGCCGGCGCCGTTCGCGCCGCCGGCGCGCGGGGTCGGCGCGCCGGCGCTGCCGGCGGGGAGCGAGTCGCGGGAGCTGCTCCGGCTGCGCGACGCCGCGGGGCGCGACGCGCGGGAGGGCGCGTCCTGCGAGGTGGATCGGCCGAGCTTCTCGCGGCCGCCGCGCGCGTTCTCCGCGGAGGGCAGCTACGCCGACGACGTGGACGACCTCGACTCGGCCGGCGCCGAGGCGCTCTCGAAGCTGCAGCTGCCGGACCTCCGGCTCGCCGTGTCGCGCCGCACCCTGAAGTACGTCCGCTTCTTCACGCGGACCGACCGCGGCCGGGCGATGTTCGAGACGTGGCTGAAGCGGAGCGGGCGCTACCAGGAGATGGTCCAGGCCGAGCTCCGGGACCGGCGGCTGCCGGAAGATCTCATCTGGGTCGCCATGATCGAGAGCGGCTTCGACCCGCGGGCGAAGTCGCCGGCGGGCGCCGTCGGGCTCTGGCAGTTCATGCCCGCCACGGGGGCGGTGTACGGGCTGCAGCAGACGCGGCACCTCGACCAGCGCAAGAACCCGCGCCTCGCCACGCAGGCCGCGGCCCACCACCTGCGCGATCTCTACATGCGCTTCGGCAGCTGGGATCTCGCGCTCGCGGCCTACAACATGGGCTACGAGCAGCTGCTCGACCGCATCGATCGGTACGGCACGTCCGACTTCAACGAGCTGGCGCGCCAGGAGGCGATCCCCTCGGAGACGGCCGCCTACGTGCCGAAGATCGGGGCGGCGGCGATCGTGGCGAACAACCTGGAGCGGTTCGGGTTCGACCAGGTCGCGGTGAGCCGGCCGCTCGACGCCGCCGAGATCGCGGCGCCCCCGGGGACGCCGCTGAAGACCCTGGCGAAGGCCGCGGGCGTGGCGACGTCGACGCTGCGGACGCTGAACCCCGACATCCTCGGGGACCGCGTGCCGCCCGGCCGGGGGGACTTCATCGTGATGCTCCCGTCGGACACGCTGGCGCGGGCGCAGGCGGCCCTGCCCGCGATGCTCTCCGCGGAGCAGCTCGCCACGGACGACGCGTCGATCCTCGATCCGGTCGACCTGCTCGGCGGGCGCGACTTCGCGCCGCGGCGGAGGAGCCTCGACGACGACAGCCTGCTCTCGCTGCTCCCGAAGCCCGCGCGGCGGCGGGCGGCGGACCCGGCGGACGACGACGACCGGCCCGCGAGCGGCAAGCGGCGCGCGATGCGCGACCCCGTGGCCTCGCTCGACGACGGCGCGGAGAGCCCGTCCGACGACGCGGCGTACGCCCCGACGCGATCGCGGGCCCCGCGCGCGGCGCGATCCGGGCGCGAGGTGATGCTCTACCGCGTCGGGCCCGGCGATACGCTGATCGGCGTGGCGCGGCAGTTCGTCATCGACGTCGAGGACGTCGCGCGCGATAACGGGATTGACCCGGGCCAGAAGCTCCGCGTCGGCGCCCTGCTGAAGCTGCGGATACGGCCCGACATGGTGGACCGCGTCGCCTCGAGCGAGGCGGCCGTCGCGCAGGCGAAGGACGAGAGGGCCGAAGACGGCGCGGCGCCGGCGTCGCGCGGCGCCGCGCCGCGCGTCGAGGCGGCCCGCGGCGGGGCGAGGCCGCCCGCGCGGGACCGCGGAGAGGCCGGCGGGGGCGCGGGCCGCGCTCCGGAGGCCGCGGAGAAGAAGCCCAAGGGGCGCGGCTGACGACGGCGCTTTCGGACGAGGGCGCGCCTCGGTTAGCATACCGCGCATGCAGCTCGTCGACACCAAGGCCATCGTCAAGCGACTCACCAAGAACTGCACCTCTGCCCTCGAGGCGGCGATTGGCCAGTGTGTCAACGCGCGCCACTACGAGGTCACGCTCGAGCACCTGCTCCTCGCGCTGCTCGACGACGCGAACTCCGACATCGCGTTTCTCGTATCCCACTATGATCTCGACCCGTCGCACCTCCGCGCCGCGCTCCAGCGCAGCCTGGAGGAGCTGAGGAAGGGCAACGCCGGGCGGCCGGTGCTCTCTCCGACGATGCTCGAGTGGATGCAGGACGCCTATCTCGTCGGATCCATGGAGTACGGCTACCAGCGGGTGCGCAGCGGCGTGCTCTTCCAGCGCCTCGTCCAGCAGCCGACCCGGTACTCGGTGAGCGGCATCGGCGCTTACCTCGAGGGCATCTCGAAAGACGATCTCAAGTCGAACCTCTCCAAGATCGTCTCCGGCTCGAAGGAAGAGGCCGAGGCCGCCGCGGCGTCGGCGGGCGCGGGCGCGCCCGGGGCGGGGAAGCTGCCGGCCGGGATGGCGAGCGCCGGGCCCGACTCGGCCCTGGCGAAGTTCTGCGTCGACTACACCGGCAAGGCGCGCGCGGGGCAGATCGATCCGATCTTCGGCCGCGAGCGGGAGATCCGGCAGGTCATCGACATCCTCGCGCGGCGCCGCAAGAATAACCCGATCATCGTCGGCGACGCGGGCGTCGGCAAGACAGCGCTCGTCGAGGGGCTCGCGCTGCTCATCGTCGAGAGCACGCCGGAGAACCCGAAGGTGCCGCCGCTCCTGCAAGGGGTCGAGATCCTCGGGCTCGACATGGGCCTGCTCCAGGCGGGCGCCGGCGTGAAGGGCGAGTTCGAGAACCGCATGAAGCAGGTGATCGCCGAGGTGAAGGGGTCGCCGAAGCCGATCATCCTGTTCATCGACGAGGCGCACACGCTGATCGGCGCGGGCGGCCAGCAGGGCGGCGGCGACGCGGCCAACCTGCTCAAGCCGGCGCTCGCCCGCGGCGAGCTCCGCACGATCGCGGCCACGACGTGGAGCGAGTACAAGAAGTACTTCGAGAAGGACGCGGCGCTGGAGCGGCGCTTCCAGCCCGTCAAGGTCGACGAGCCGAGCGAGCCGGCCGCCGTCGTGATGCTCCGCGGGCTCCGGCCGAAGTTCGAGCAGGCCCACAACGTCATCATCCAGGACGAGGCGGTGACCGCCGCGGTGCGGCTCTCGGCGCGTTACCTGACCGGCAGGCAGCTGCCGGACAAGGCGGTCGACCTGCTCGACACGTGCGCGGCGCGGGTGAAGGTCGCGCTGCAGCAGCGCCCCGCCGCGGTCGAGGACGCCGAGATCCTCATCGTGAACACCGAGACCGAGCTCAAGGCGCTCGAGCGCGATCGGGACAAGGGCGTGCACATCGACGCCGAGCGGGTCGCCGAGCTCAAGGACCGGCTCTCCAAGGCGAAGGCCGAGCTCGAGGCGGTGCGCGCCGCCTACGCGAAGGAGACGGCCGGCACGCAGAAGGTCATCGACGCCCGCAAGAAGATGGACGAGGCGAAGTCGAACGAGGAGCGCGACGCCGCCCGCCGCGAGGTCGTGAAGGCCCTCGACGAGCTCAAGCAGAGCCAGGGCGAGGTGCCGCTGATCCGGCCGGACGTCGACGAGGCCATGGTGGCGAGCGTCGTGGCGGCGTGGACGGGCATCCCCGTCGGCAAGATGGTCCAGGACGACGTGAAGGCGCTCCTCGAGATGGAGGACCGGCTGACCCGGCGGATCAAGGGGCAGACGCACGGCATCGTGACCATCTCGAAGGAGCTCCGGAGCGCGCGCGCGGGCCTGAAGCCGCTGAGCACGCCGCAGGGCGTGTTCCTGCTCGTCGGGCCGAGCGGCGTCGGCAAGACGGAGACCGCGCTCGGGATCGCCGACCTCATGTTCGGCGGCGAGCGGATGATGACCGTCATCAACATGTCCGAGTTCCAGGAGAAGCACACGGTCTCCCGGCTCATCGGCTCGCCGCCCGGCTACGTCGGCTACGGCGAGGGCGGCATGCTCACCGAGGCCGTGCGCCAGCGGCCCTACACGGTCGTGCTCCTCGACGAGGTCGAGAAGGCCGATCCCGACGTGATGAACCTGTTCTACCAGGTGTTCGACAAGGGCATGCTGAGCGACGGCGAGGGGCGGCTCGTCGACTTCAAGAACACGGTCATCATCCTGACGAGCAACCTCGCGACCGACAAGATCACGAACATGACGATCGCCGCGCGGGAAGAGGACCCGACGCGGCGGCTCGACGCCGACGGCGAGTTCATCAAGGAGGTGGTCGAGGCGATCAAGCCGACGCTCTCGGCGCACTTCAAGCCGGCGCTGCTCGCCCGCATGACGACGGTGCCGTACCTGCCGATCTCGCCCGACGCGCTCGGCGAGATCACGCGGCTCAAGCTGGACGCGCTCGTCGATCGCCTGCGCAAGAGCCAGCGGATCGAGGCGTCGTACTCGGACGCGCTCGTCGACACGATCGCGGCGCGCTGCACCGAGGTCGACACGGGCGCGCGCAACATCGATCACATCCTCCGGGCGTCGCTCCTGCCGCAGCTCTCGGTCGCCGTCCTCGAGAAGATGGCGGAGGGGCCGCTCCCGAAGCGGCTCCAGATCGGGGTCGACGCCGAGAAGAACTTCACCGTCTCGTTCTCGGACTAATCGACCGCGCCCGCGCACCGAAAGTTGTACGGGCCGCGAGACTCCGCATAAATTGGGCGGAGCATGGTCGCGTTCGCCAAGCTCCTACAGCGTTCGATGTGGCTCGGGGAGCCGCGTTCGCCCTCCCCCGCGGGGGAGGGCCCGCCGCGCGCGCCGGCGCCCCGACCCGGGCCCACGTCGCTCCTCCGCGGGGCGGCCTCGGGGAAGGTCGCCGCTGCGGTCGCGGCGGCGACGCTCTCCGCCGCCGCGTTCGCCGGCCTGTCCGCCGCGGTGGCGGGGTGCGCGTCCCCCGCGCCGCCGCCCGCAGCCCCCGAGCCGTGCGACGTCCAGATCGTGACGCTGTCGATCTTCGCGTCCGACAACATCAACCCCAACGAGAACGGCAACCCGCGGCCCGTCGTCGTGCGGCTCTACCAGCTGAAGAGCAGCGCGCGCATGGAGAACGCGACGTACGATCAGATCCTGCTCCGGGACAAGGAGACGCTCGAGGACGACCTCGCCAAGGTCGACGAGGTCGAGGTCTTCCCGAACGACCTCGTCGAGGTGAAGTTCGAGCGCCTGCCGGACGCGAGCCACCTCGTCGGCGCCGCCCTGTTCCACAGCCCGAAGGGGAGCAGCTGGAAGACGTTCTACGAGTTCCCGCTGCCGCCCGGCGAGGCCCAGTGCGGCGGGCGCGAGAGCGACGCGGGGCCGCCCGTGGCCGACCCGCGGGTCGCGTTCTTCATCGACTCGACCAAGATCGACAACGGGGTCGAGATGGACGAGTCGATGTTCCCCAACGCGACCGCCGTCCGGCGGCTCAACCTGCCGAAGAAGGTGGCCGCCCCGGAGGCGCCGGCCGCTCCGAGGAAGTAGCGTCGATGGTGCGCCCCGGTCGTCCTCGATGCGGTGCTCGATCGCTCGCGGGAGCGGTGAGCGGCACGACGCGCGCAGCCTCGCGTCGCGGCGCGACGCGCGCAGCCCTGCGTCGCGGCGCCCTGCGCGCGGCCAGCTTTCGCGCCGCGCTGCGCGGCACATCTGATAAGACTGGACGGGCGACATGATCCACCCGCGTAAGCCTGTCTGGACCGAGGGGCTCTTCATGACCCCTCAGCATCTGCAGCAGTCGGACGTCTACCACGAGACGCTGCTCCACGCGCGTCTCCACGCGGTCGCGGGCTACGACTGGGGCATCACGTCCGCGCAGTTCGACGAGCGAGCGCTCTCCGCCGGGCAGTTCAAGGTGGTCAAGTGCCACGGCATCTTCCCCGACGGGACGCCGTTCTTCATCGGCGATCGCGGCGAGGACCAGGTCGAGGCGCGGCCGCTCGAGGGCGCCTTCCCGGCCGCGCTGCAGGATCTCGACGTTTACCTCGGCATCCCGAACCTGCGCGAGACCGCGGCGAACATCAGCCTCGACCCGGCGAAGGCGGGGCCGGCCCAGCGGTTCGTGGCGGCCCAGGCGACGGTCCCGGACGTGAACTCCGGGCGCAACGACACGTCGGTCACCTGGGCCCGCACCAACCTGCGGCTCATCTTCGGCACCGAGCCGCGCGACGCCTACCAGACCGTGCGCATCGCGCAGCTCACCCGCGACCGCTCCGGCGCCATCGTCCTCCGGAAGAGCTTCATCCCGTCGGTCCTCCGCATCAGCTCGTCCGACCACATCATGTCCGGCCTCCGGCGGGTGCTGTCGGCGCTGGTCGGCAAGCAGAAGTCGCTCGTCGAGGGGCGGCGCATGCGCACCGCGGCCTCGGTCGACTTCCAGGCCTCCGACCTCACGAAGTTCTGGCTGCTCCACACCCTGAACTCGTACATCCCGGTCGTGTCGCACCTCGTCGACCACGGCCGCGCGCACCCGGAGCAGTGCTTCGTCGTCATCGGCTCGCTCATCGGCGAGCTCTGCACCTTCTCGGCGTCGGACAGCGATCCGACGACGCTCCCCAAGTTCAACTACCTCGAGCTCGAGGGCGTCCTCGACCCGATGTTCGACCGGGCGGTCGCGCTCATCAGCGGGGTCGCCACGGACCAGTTCGTCATCGTGCCGCTCGAGAAGCGCGAGGACGGCATGTACCTCGGCAGGTTCGAGGACCCGAAGCTGCCGCGCACCCACGAGATGTTCCTCGAGGCGAAGGGCACGGACGAGGCCACGCTGCGCGAGCGGCTCCCGCGCCTGCTCAAGATCGGGTCGTGGACGCAGATCGGGCACATCCTGCACTCCGCGACGCCCGGCGTGAACGTCGCCATCGAGTACCGGCCGCCGGGCGCGATCCCGATCAAGCCGGGGCTCGTCTATCTCCGCGTGAACCAGTCCGGCGATTACTGGAACGACATCCTCGGCTCTGGCACGATCGCCATCTACCAGCCCATCGAACCGCAGAAGGTCGACCTCCGGCTGATCGGGGTCCCGACGGGGAAGTGATCGTGCCTGGCCGCCCCATCCGGGTGAGGAGCCCATGAGCCTCTCGCAGACGATGTACTTTGTTTGCTCCGACGTGCTGTCGCTGATCCTGCAGCTCAGGAACTCGCGCGACCTGCCGGCGCCGGACATCCTCCAGCGGCGCGTGCTCGGCCTGTTCGACACGATGATGCAGAACGGGCGGGAGGCCCGCATCCCCGAGCAGGACATGATCGACGCGAAGTTCGCGCTCGCGGCCTTCGCCGACGAGGTGATCTTCAACTCGAACTGGCCCGGCAGGACGCAGTGGCTCCAGAACCCGCTGCAGTTCCAGTTCTTCCAGCTGAACACGGCCGGCGACGGGTTCTTCACGAACCTCGACAACCTCTACGGCCAGCGCGGCAGAAACCACGTCGCGCAAATCTACTTCCTGTGCTTGGCCCTCGGCTTCCAGGGGAAATATCGTCTCCGGCAGCAGGAGGGGCTCGGTGCGGTCATCGAGGGGGTGGGCAACTACGTCGCCGTCGCCGAGGGCGGCGGGGACGTCCTCGCGCCGAACGCCGAGCGCAAGGACGGGGGCGCCGGCGCGGTGCGCCGCGAGCTGCCCTATCTGGCGATCGCGCTCGGCCTGCTCGTGCTGGCCGTCCTCGTGGTCATCGTGCTCCGGCTCGTCGTGGCCTCGGACGCGGAGGGCGTGGCCGACCAGATCAAGAAGCTGATCAGCACAGGGACCTAGGCGACTCCGCCCGTCCTCTGTTGTTCTCGAGGGAGACTTCCGATGTGGCTGTGGATCCTGAGCGCCCTGTTCCTCGCCGCCGTGTGGGGAGTATGGTTCATGCTGCGCCCCGCGGGAGGGGAGGGGGCCGAGGTGCTGCCGATCGAGATCCCGATCGCGGCGACGGCGGCCGTCCTCTTGCTGATCGCGGGGCTCGCGATCTACCGGCGGATCCGGGCGGCGCGCGCCGCGCGGGCGCTCGAGAAGGCGATCGCGCAGCAGGCGCAGGAGCAGGTGATCAACGCGAAGCCGGAGCGGCGCGCGGAGATCCAGGAGCTGAGCCGGCAGATGCAGGAGGGCATCGCCGCGCTGAAGGCGTCGAAGCTCGGCGGCGGCCGGCGGGGCGCCGACGCGCTCTATGTCCTGCCCTGGTACGTGATGGTCGGCCCGCCCGGCGCCGGCAAGACCACGGCGCTCCGCCACTCGGGCCTCGTGTTCCCGTACATCGACCCGGAGCGCACCGGCGTGCGCGGCGTCGGCGGCACCCGGAACTGCGAGTGGTGGTTCACGAACGAGGCGATCCTCCTCGACACCGCCGGCCGGTACACGACCGAGAGCGACGACCACGACGAGTGGATGACGTTCCTCGAGCTCCTGCTCCAGTACCGCGAGCACAAGCCGCTCAACGGCGTCGTCGTCGCGGTGAGCATGAGCGAGCTGCTCGACGCGAGCGACGACCAGATCGACCAGACCGGCAAGAAGATCCGCGCGCGCATCGACGAGATGCAGCGGACGCTGCACATGACCCTGCCGGTCTACGTGCTCTTCACGAAGACCGACCTCGTGGCGGGCTTCACCGAGTACTTCGGCGACCTGAAGAAGAGCGAGCGCGCCCAGGCCTGGGGCGCCACCGTGCGGCTCGACGAGAACAAGTCCGAGCCCGGCAAGATCTTCGATCGCGAGTTCGACGTGCTCATCGAGCGGCTCCACGCGCGCCTGACGAAGCGGCTCATCGGCGAGCGGAACCGCGACGTGAAGGAGAGGGCCTACCAGTTCCCGCTCGAGTTCGCGGCGGTGAAGCGCAACCTCTCGGACTTCATCGCGGCGGCGTTCGCGCCCGGAGCCGGCGCGGCCCCCGCGCCGGTCCTGCGCGGGTTCTACTTCACGAGCGGCGTCCAGGAGGGGCGGCCGCTCGATCGCGTGGTCGGGGCGATGGGGCGGGCGTTCGGGCTGCGCGCGGCGCTCGGCGAGGGCGAGGAGGAGGCGGCGCTCCCGAAGGAGTCGAAGAGCTTCTTCCTGCACGACGTCTTCACGAACGTCGTCTTCCCCGATCAGGATCTCGCGGCGCGCAGCGAGGCCGAGCTCCGGCGGCGCCGGATACAGCGGATCCTGGTGGCGGCGGCGGCGGCGCTCGTCGCCCTCCTGTTCCTGCTCCCGGCGGTGATCTCGTACTTCAACAACAAGGCGCTCGTCGCCGAGACGAGGCGCATCTCGGACGAGATCGCGTTCGTGGACTGGTCCGGGCGGAGCGGCGCCCCGCCGAACGTGCCCGCGAACATCGACAAGCTCGACCGGCTGCAGGGGCACGTGGGGAAGCTCGATCAGTACGTCGAGAGCACGCCGCTCGATCACGGCTGGTTCATGTTCCAGGGGGACAAGCTCTTCCCCCCGACGCTGGGGCAGTACATCAAGAGCCTGAAGCAGGGGTTCGTCGGGCCGGCGAAGGCGCAGCTCGAGGCGAAGCTCGAGCGGGTGCGCGACGGGGAGTTCCTGGACGGCTACAACGCCCTGCGCAGCTACCTCCTGCTCGGCAAGGGCTTCCAGGAGCACATGGATGAGCAGGCGGCGCGGTGGCAGACCGGCCGGCTCGTCCAGGTCTGGGCCGACATCCTGAAGCCGTTCACCGACATGCCCGAGAGCGACCTCAAGGAGCGGCTCACGCCGCACGTCGCCTATTACATCGACCTCGTGAGGCGCAACAAGCTCGAGGCCGAGGAGCTGAACGCGCCGCTCATCGCGAGGGCGCGGGCCGACCTCCTGCGGGTCGACCCGACGAAGCGCTACTACGACCAGTTCGTGACGAGCCTGATCGACCAGAAGTACGACGAGTCTGGGCCGAACACGCCGGAGAACCTGAAGTACCCGCCGGTGTCCCTGGACGAGATGTTCGCGGACCGGCCCGAGGTGCTGACCGTCATCCACAGCGCGCAGAAGAACCGGGGCGGGCCCTGGTTCAAGGTGGAGGGGCCCTACACGGCCAAGGGGCACGCGCAGGTGCTCGAGTCGCTCAAGGAGGGGAGGAAGAAGCTCGAGCGCGAGCTCTGGGTGCTCCCGCTGTCGACCGACGAGAAGCGGAGCGGCGACCAGATCCAGAAGGAGCTCGATCGCGTCCGGCAGGACTACGACAACGCGTACATCGCGCAGTGGGAGGCGTTCTTCCGCGACATCCAGGTCGACATCCCGAAGACGAACCGGGACGCGATCCACGAGTTCCGGGTCCTCTCCACGCCCGACTGGCCCTACCGGCGGCTGCTCCAGCGGCTCCACGACGAGACGCAGTTCCCGGTGGACAAGCCGAACGTGCTCACCGCGGACGGCGGCCTGATCGACAGGGCCAAGGAGGTGATCGCGCAGCGGGTCGACCGTCGGACGGGCGTGCGGATCGACAACATCCTCCCGGGGCAGGGCGGGCGCGAGCACTACGACCCGGTGCCCGACAAGTTCGAGTCGATGGCGGGCTTCGGCGTGTCGGCGCCGGCGGCCGAAGGGCAGCCCCCGCCGCCCGCGCCCAAGCTGGGCCAGTACGTCAGCCACCTCGAGCGGCTCGCCGGGGAGATGAGCGTCGTCGAGGACGGGCCGCCGGACACGGACACCTCGAGGGCCACGGAGGCGTTCCAGGACGCGGTGAAAGAGAGCCAGACGCTCCTGCTCTCGATGGACCAGACCGGGCAGCGGCTGATGGAGCCGCTCCTCATGAACCCCCTCCGGCAGGCGTACAAGGCGGTCGTGCGGCGCGCCGGCGGCGCGGCGAGCGGCATCTGGGAGGTCGAGGTCTGGCCGCACTACCGCGACAAGATCAAGGACCGGTACCCGTTCAACCTCGCCTCCTCGCGCGACGCCTCGCTCGAGGACGCGATGGCCTTCTTCAAGCCGAAGGACGGCGTGCTCTGGGGCTTCTACGAGACGTACCTGAAGGGCTTCCACTACCAGGTCGGGCACGAGTACTTCCCGAAATCGCACCTGTCGGGGCAGCCGCAGGCGGCGAAGCCGTTCACGCCGTTCAACGCGAACCTGTACAACTGCCTGAGGCGCTCGGACGAGATCTCCGACGCGCTCTTCGGGGGCGGCGGCGAGGGACCCAAGGTCGTCTTCCACATCAACATGAAGACGGTCAGCCCCATCGTGAGCGAGGTGGTGTTCGAGGTCGACGGCCAGAAGAGGCTCTATCGCAACGAGAAGGAGTTCTGGCACACCTTCAACTGGCCAGGAGAGGGCGCGAAGGGCGCGAGGATCCAGGTGCGCGGCGCAGGCGGGCTCGACGAAGAGCTCGTGCGCGAAGGGCCCTGGGGGATCTTCCGGCTGTTCGAGGCCGGGACCACGACCGCCCAGAAAGACAACGACGCGCTCTTCACGGTGACCTGGCAGATGACCGCTCCGCCAGTGACCGTCACCATGGAGATCCGGCCGACCCGCGGGAACCATCCGTTCCCGGCGAGCTTCTTCCGGGCGACCAACTGCCCGCCCAGCATCGGTGATCGCTTCGGCAAGGGGTGAGCCGAGCAGCAACGGAGCCGGCGGGGGAGGGGGTGTCGTGCGGGGGGCCGGCGGGGGTCCCTCCCGCGAACTCGCGCCTTTTGGCGGCTATGGCCATGGGAACGGGGGAGCTGGGCTACGAGGTGGTCGCTGCGATGCGGGCCGGCGCTCGGATTCGCGGGGCCCTACCCCGCCGGCCCCCCGCACGACACCCCCTCCCCCGCCGGCTCTTTGTGACGCCTCCCCGCACGCTCCCGCTGCGACCACGAGCAGCCGGGAAGGTGGTAGCGCTCGGTGAGCAGTTCGTGGTTCACTCCCAGGCCGTCATGTTCTGGCGCCGCAAGAAGGGCCCTGCCGCTCCGCCGCAGATCGGCTGCTTCGGCAAGCTGCCCGCCACGGGCGACTTCATCCGGCTGAACGCAGGAGGCGAAGAGCTCGCCGCCTTCGACCGATGGCTGGGCGCGTCGATCGATTTCGCCCGGCGCGCCATGGGCCCCCACTTCGATGCGTATTACCAGCAGGCGCTGGGCCTCTTCGTCTTCCACGGCGACCCGAAGGGCGACGAGCCGCCCGCCCGCGGGCTCGTGGGCGCATGGGCCGCGAGCGGCGACAACGCCGGCCGGCTCTACCCGATCGTCGTGTTCGGCTCGTACGACTACGACCAGCTCCTCGCCGCAGGGCCGTCGCTCCCCATCACCCTGTTCCCGCTCCTCGCCGCCGCCCACGACGCCGCGGCGAACGGCCGGGCCATGCCCGTCGACGCGTTCCTCCACCGCGTCTCCCAGATCGCGCCGCCGTCGCTCGACGACCCCGACGCGTCGAACGCCGCCTACCGCGCCTGGCTCAAGACCCAGCCGATGAAGGCGCTCTGGGACGCAGGCTTCGGCACCGACGCGAGCCGCTTCTGGGTGCTGCAGAACATCCTCGACTCGGTGATGCCGTTCCGCGGCCAGGAGCTCCCCAAGACAGGGCTCGCGCTCCGGCTGCCGCTCGGCGCCGGCGACGCCTACGCCGCCGCCGTGTGGATGGACATGACCCTCCGCCTGTCGAAATGGGGACGCACGCTGATGAACGCGTTCTGGACACCCCAGCGCACCCTGCTCCTCCACCTCGGCTCCCCCCACGTGGGCTCGTTCCGCGAGATGATCGCCCCGACCACCCAGGCCGAGCACATCGCCGACCTCTGCGGACCCCCGCCGGTCGAAGAGCACGTTTCCCGACACGCGCTCGGGCCGGAGCTCGACGCCCTCGTCGCCCGGACCGACCTGTCGCTCGACAGCTTCCTGGAGGCCCTCGGCTGAGCCCGTGCCCGAGCCCACGACCCCCGATCCGCCGCATGCGCCGCCGCTCCGGCGCGCCTCCATCGCCCCCCTCCGATTCGCCGTCCACGCCAGGGACGTCTTGATATCCTTCGCGCCCCATGGCCGCTGAAGACGCCATCCAGCAATCCAAAGCGCGGATCGAGACGCTGTTCGCTCCCATCGACGGCGGCGTCGGCGCCGACGTCACCTACGACGAGGCGTTCGAGTCCCTCAAGAACGAGGTCGACAAGCTGCAGTCGCTCGCGGGCGGCAAGGTCGACTGGTCGCGCATCTCCACCGGCGCCGACGAGATCCTGAGCGAGAAGTCCAAGGACTTCCGCGTCGCGCTCTACTACGCGGCGGCGAAGGCGCAGCTCGACAGGCTCCCCGGCCTGCTCGACGGGCTCGTGCTCGTGCAGGAGCTGAACAACGCGTTCTGGGACACGATGTACCCCGCGCTCCGGCGGCCCAAGGCGCGCGGCAACCTGTGCGCCTGGTTCGGCGATCTCGCGGCCTCGACGCTCGCCGGCGTGACGCCCTCCGCCGCGGAGCGCGACGTGGTGAACGCCCTCGACCAGGTGAGCCGCGCCGTCGACGTCGACCTCAGCGACCGGCTCGGCGACGCGTACGGCGGCCTCGGCCAGCTCCGGAGCGCGATCCGCAGCCTCGTCGCAAGCCTCCCCGCCGAGGCGCCGCCGCCTCCTCCTCCGCCGCCACCACCACCTCCTCCTCCGCCGAAGGCCGCGCCGCCGCCGAAGGCCGCCGAGGCGGCGCTGGTCCAGGCGCCCGCGGCGACCGCGGTGGTCGTCACCCCGCCGCCGCCCCCGCCGCAGGTCATCGCCACGACCGACCCGGCGCTCAGCGTCGAGGCGATCGTCGACGAGGACTCCGCGCTCACCGCCCTTGGCCGCTGCGCGCCGCTGATCGCGCGCGCGGGCGACGCGCTCCGGGCCGCGGATCCGAAGCGCGCGGCCGCGTACCGCATCCTCCGCGTCGGGCTCTGGGTCGACCTGCTCGACGACCCCGGGGCCGCGTCCCAGAACGGCACCACGGCGATCCCGCCGCCGCCCGAGCACGTGCTGCGCACGCTCCCGGCGCTGACGAGCCAGGGGGCGTTCGCCGACCTCCTGCCGGTCGCCGACGAGTACGCCCAGAACTACCCCCTGTGGCTCGATCCGCACCGGTACGCGGCGAACGCGCTCGAGCAGCTCGGCGACGACTACGCCGAGGCCCGGCGCGCCGTGCTCGTCGAGGTGGGCGCGCTCATGCTCCGCGCGCCGCTCCTCTCCAACCTCAAGTTCAGGGACGGCACGCCGTTCGCGGACGCCGACACGCAGGCCTGGCTCGCGAACGAGGTGGCGGCCGCCCTCGGCGGCTCGGGCGGAAACGGCGCCGGGGCCGCGGCGAAACCGCGGAGTTACCTCGACAAGCCGCTCTCCGAGGCCCGCGGGCTCGTCGCGAACGAGCAGCCCGTCGACGCGATGGTCCTCCTCGAGAAGGCCGCGGCCGCCGCTCCGTCGGCGCTGGACCGCTTCCGCGTGCGGCTCGCGATGGCGCAGATCAACATCGATCTGTCCCAGTTCCTCGTGGCGCGCGCGCAGCTCGAGGCGCTGGAGCAGATCGTCGAGCACCACCGACTCACCACCTGGCAGCCGGATCTCTGCGCGGAGCTCTACGCCGCGCTCCATACATGCTACCGGGCGCTGAACGACGGCTACGACGCCACCCCCGAGGCCAAGGCGAAGGAGGCGCTCTGCTTCGAGCGCGTCTGCCAGCTCGACGCTGCGCTCGCCCTGAAACTTTCGCTGGGGGCATGAGGGGACCGGCGGGGGTGCGCGAGGACGGGGTGCGCGAGGACGGGGTGCGCGAGGACCGGGTGCGCGAGGACCGGGTGCGCGAGGACGAGGACAGGGCGGATGCGCGTCGCGCTGAGAAGCTTGCCCGGGGGGCGGGGGTTTTGGTCTATGCTCGTGCGGCCTGCGGGCGCTCCGCCCGCTGCTGACGGGGAAAGGAGCCTGCGATGAAAGAGGGATCGGTCGCGCCGAAGGAGCGCGTGAACATCACGTACAAGCCGGCCACGGGGAACGCGAAGGAGGACGTCGAGCTGCCGCTGAAGATGCTGATGCTCGGCGACTACACGCAGCGTCCGGATCCGCGGCCCCTCGAGGACCGCAAGCCGATCAACGTGGACAAGGACAACTTCCAGAAGGTCATGAGCGAGCAGAAGCTCGCGCTCACCTTCAACGTCAAGGACGTCCTCTCCGAGCAGGAGAACAGCGAGCTCACGGTCAACCTCAAGTTCCGCCGGCTGAGCGACATGGAGCCCGAGGCGATCGCGAACCAGGTGCCGGAGCTCAAGAAGCTGCTCGACCTGCGCGCCGCGCTGACGGCCCTCAAGGGGCCGCTCGGGAACGAGAAGGCGTTCCGCAACAAGATTCAGCAGATCCTGAGCGACCCGGCTCAGCGCAACAAGATCGTGAGCGAGCTCGGTCTCGACAAGGAAGGGGAGTGAGCGATGGCGACAGAGACACAGGCCGCGGGGCGCGCAGGCGTCCAGACCCTGGAGGGAGGGTCCCTGCTCGACGAGATCCTCGCCGAGACGAAGATGACGCCCGGCGACGAGGGGTACGAGATCGCCAAGCGGGGCGTGCAGGCCTTCATCTCGGAGCTCGTCGCCCCGCGGCGCGAGGGCGAGAAGGTCGACAAGGCCTTCGTCGACGCGCTGATCGCGGAGATCGACGTCAAGCTCTCGCGGCAGATCGACGAGATCCTCCACCACCCCAGCTTCCAGAAGCTCGAGTCCGCCTGGCGCGGCCTCAAGTTCGTCATCGACCGCTGCGATTTTCGCGAGAACATCAAGGTCGAGATGCTCAACTGCTCCAAGGAGGACCTCCTCGCCGATTTCGAGGACGCCCCCGAGGTGCCGAAGAGCGGCCTGTACAAGCTCGTCTACTCGGCGGAGTTCGGCCAGTTCGGCGGCAAGCCGGTCGGCGCGATCATCGCGAACTACGAGTTCGGGCCCGGCCCCCAGGACATCGCGCTGCTCCAGAAGTGCGCCGCCGTGGCGGCGATGTCGCACGCGCCGTTCATCGCGGCGGCCGGCCCGCAGTTCTTCGGCCTCAAGGACTTCATCGGGCTGCCCAACCTGAAGGACCTGAAGGCGCTCCTCGAGGGGCCGCAGTACACGAAGTGGAACGCGTTCCGCGAGACCGAGGACGCGCGCTACGTCGGGCTCGTGATGCCGCGCTTCCTGCTCCGCCTGCCCTTCGGCGCCAACACCGTCCCGGTGAAGGCGTTCAACTACGACGAGGACGTGGTCGGCAAGCACGACGCGTACTGCTGGGGCAACGCGACATACGCCTTCGCCACCCGGCTCGCCGACAGCTTCGCCAAGTACCGCTGGTGTCCGAACATCATCGGCCCGCAGGCGGGCGGCGCGGTGGAGAACCTGCCGCTCCACCAGTACGAGGCGATGGGCGAGATCCAGACGAAGATCCCGACCGAGATCATGCTGACCGAGCGGCGCGAGTTCGAGCTGTCCGAGGAGGGCTTCATCGGGCTCACGTTCCGCAAGGACTCGGACAACGCCTGCTTCTTCTCGGCCAACTCGGCGCAGAAGGCCAAGTTCTACGGGCAGAGCGAGGAGGGCAGGGCGGCCGAGATGAACTACCGGCTCGGGACGCAGCTGCCGTACATGTTCATCATGTGCCGCATCGCGCACTATCTGAAGGTGCTGCAGCGCGAGCAGATCGGGACGTGGAAGGAGCGCGCCGATCTCGAGAAGGAGCTGAACGACTGGATCGGCCAGTACGTCGCCGATCAGGACGTCGTCTCCGCGGCGACCCGCGGGCGCCGGCCGCTCCGCAAGGCGAGGATCATCGTGACCGAGGTGCCGGGGAACGCCGGCTGGTACAAGGTCGACATGCAGGTGCGCCCGCACTTCAAGTACATGGGCGCGTTCTTCACGCTGAGCCTCGTCGGCAAGCTCGACAAGGAGTGAGCGGCCGGCCCCGGCACCGCGCTGCCCGCGCGGTGCCAGGCCGACCGCGCTGCGCGCGCGGCGCCAGGCCGCGCAGCGCAGGCCGCGCCGCGCAGCGGGCGAAAGGTCCGCAGCGGGCCGGGGGCGCACGCATCGCGGGCGACGGCGCGGCCCCGGCCGCCTCCCGGATCGCCGCTGGAACGAGCCCGCCCGCCGGCGTAGGCTCGGACGATGAGGAAACTCTCAAGGATCTGCGTATATTGCGGGTCGAGCCCCGGCGCGTCGCCGGCCTACCGCGCGGCGGCCGTTCAGGTCGGGGAGCTCCTGGCCGCGCGAGGGATCGGGCTCGTGTACGGGGGCGGCCACGTGGGGCTCATGGGCGCGATCGCCGACGCGGTGCTCGCGGCCGGCGGGGAGGCGATCGGCGTCATTCCCCGCTTCCTCAACCAGCGAGAGATCGAGCACCGGGGCCTGACGGAGCTCCACGTCGTCGAGACGATGCACGAGCGCAAGGCGAAGATGGCCGCGCTCTCCGACGCCTTCATCGCCCTGCCGGGGGGCATCGGGACGCTGGAGGAGCTGTTCGAGGTGTGGACCTGGACGCAGCTCGGCTCTCAGGAGAAGCCGGTCGGGTTGCTCGACATCGCCGGGTATTACCGGCCGCTGATCGCCTTTCTGGATCACGTGGTGGCCGAGCAGTTCCTCAAGCCGGGCCACCGCGCGATGCTCCAGGTCGAAGGTGACGCCGAGGCGCTCCTGGGGCTGCTCGCCGCCTGGCGCCCGAGCGTCGAGCACAAGTGGATGGCGCCCGACGAACGGTAGGCGCGTCGCTCGACTCGACATCAGGAGCGAGGTTCATTCCGTCGACTCGAGCGCTTTTCTCATCCGCTGGACGGATCCCCGCGTCGTCGCGGGCGTGAATCGTCGGCGCCCGGAGGCGCATCGAAGGGCGCGGCGCAGATTGCATCTTTTGTGAAGGGCCCGCAGGAAGCGCCCGAACGCGGCGCATTTTGCCTCATCTGTGGCAAGTTCGCTCGGTCTCGCGTCCAGCGACCATGGCGCCGGCGAGCGTACTTCGATGTTCAGCGCTCTGCCCAGCCCATGTAGCGGATTGCCGCGCGTTTTCACGGCGCCCGTCCGGCCTGGCCGCGATGTCCCCGTCAAGGGCTTCATCCCGTCGTCGGCCCGTAAATTGCTAAACTAAAAGCGCTAAAAAACGGCGCGGTACATTCCCAATTTCACAGAAATCGGAGACAAGATGAAGCAGGCCGGGCCCGATCTCATCTGTTTGTCGCACCTGCGCTGGAACTTCGTCTTCCAGCGGCCGAACCACTTGATGAGCCGCTTCGCGCAGGAGAGGCGGGTTTATTTCGTCGAAGAGCCCGTGTTCGAGGACGGGCCCCCGAGGCTCGAGGCGAGACACATCGAGGCCAATCTCACCATCGTCGTCCCCCACCTCCCCCACCGCACCGAGCAGGAGGAGGCCCTCACGCAGCAGCGCCGCCTGCTCAACGCCTTCGTGCGGGAGCAGGACATCCGGCAGCCGATCCTGTGGTTCTACACGCCGATCTCGCTGCCGATCGCCGCCGACGTGGAGCCGTCGCTCGTCGTCTACGACTGCATGGATGAGCTCTCTGCCTTCCGCGGCGCCCCGCCGCTCCTCCGGGAGCGGGAGCGCGAGCTCTTCGCGCGCGCCGATCTCGTGTTCACCGGCGGCCAGAGCCTCTACGAGGCGAAGCGCGCCCACCACCCGTCGGTGCACGCCTTCCCGAGCAGCGTCGACGCGGCCCACTTCGCGAAGGCGCGCGCGCAGGCCGAGGACCCGGACGACCAGCGCGACATCCCGAGGCCGCGACTCGGGTTCTTCGGCGTCATCGACGAGCGGCTCGACGTCGAGCTCGTCGCCCGCGTGGCCAAGGAGCGCCCCGACTTCCAGCTCGTGATGCTCGGGCCGGTCGTGAAGATCGACCCGGCCACGCTGCCCCGGCGGCCGAACATCCACTGGCTCGGCCAGAAGTCCTATCAGGATCTTCCGGCCTACCTCGGCGGCTGGGACGTCGCGCTCATGCCGTTCGCGCTCAACGAGGCGACCCGGTTCATCAGCCCGACGAAGACGCTCGAGTACCTCGCCGCGGGCAAGCCGGTCGTCTCCACCGCCATCCGTGACGTGATCACGCCCTACGGCGAGAAGAGGGCGGTGCACATCGCCGACGCCTCCACGTTCGTCGCCGCGGTGGAGGCGGCGCTGGCAGGTCCGCGAGAGGAGCACATCGCGATCGCGGACGAGATGGTGAGCGCGACGTCATGGGACAAGACGTGGCGCGCGATGTCGAAGCTCATCGCTGACGCACTCCAATCCAAGCGTCCGGCGGCCGTCCGGGCGGAGGGGAACGTACCGTGTTCGACGCTCTGATCGTAGGTGCTGGGTTCGCTGGCAGCGTGCTCGCGGAGCGCCTTGCCTCGCAGATGAACAAATCGGTCCTCCTGTGCGACAAGCGGCCGCACATCGGCGGCAACGCGTACGATTACTACGATGACGCCGGGGTCCTCATCCACAAGTACGGCCCCCACATCTTCCACACCGCGTCGCCGCGCATCTTCCGCTACCTGTCGCAGTTCACGGAGTGGCGCCCGTACGAGCACCGCGTGCTCGCGCACGTCGACGACAAGCTCGTCCCGTTCCCGATCAACGTGGATACGGTCAACGCCCTCTACGGGACCAGCTACTCGCCCGCCGAGGTCGAGGCGTTCTTCACCCGCGTCGCCGAGCCGATCAAGCACTGCCGCACCTCCGAGGACGCGGTCGTCAGCAAGGTGGGCCGGGAGCTCTACGAGAAGTTCTTCCGCAACTACACGCGCAAGCAGTGGGGGCTCGACCCGTCGGAGCTCGACGCCTCGGTCGCCTCGCGCGTGCCGGCGCGCACGAGCTACGACTCCCGGTACTTCACGGACGAGTTCCAGGCGATGCCGCTGCGCGGCTACACGCGGATGTTCGAGAACATGCTGGATCACAAGAAGATTCGGATTCTCCTGAACACGGATTACCGCGATGTCATGAACGAGGTGAGCTTCAGGGAGATGATCTACACCGGGCCGGTAGACGCGTTCTTCGACTTCCGCTACGGGAAGCTTCCCTACCGCTCCCTGGAGTTCAAGTTCGAGACGCATGACACGGAGACCTTCCAGCCGGGCGCGGTCGTCAATTACCCGAACGAGCACGCGTATACCCGCATCACGGAGTTCAAGTACCTCACGGGGCAGCAGCACCCGAGGACGAGCGTCGTGTACGAGTTCCCGAGGGCCGAGGGCGACCCCTATTACCCGGTGCCGCGGCCCGAGAACGCGGAGCTCTACCGGAAGTACAAGGCCCTCGCCGACGCGACGCCGAACGTGCGCTTCGTCGGGCGGCTCGCGACGTACCGGTACTACAACATGGACCAGGTCGTGGGTCAGGCGCTCGCCACCTTCGACCACATCCGCGAAGCCAAGCTCGACGGAGCAGCGGTGACCGTCGCTGCCTGAACGGACCCATGCCTCGACAGCACCTTGCACAGATCGGTATCCCAGGTTCGGTGCCGCCGCCGGCGGACAGCGGCGGCGCCCGCGGCTATCCGCGCCCGCTGCTCCGGCGAGAAGGCTGGACCTCGCTGAACGGAGCGTGGGAGTTCGCCCTCGATCCCCGGGCGGAGTGGAGCTCCCCGGCCGACGCGCGCTTCGACAGGACGATCGAGGTGCCGTTCGCCCCGGAGACGCCGCGCAGCGGGGTCGGCGAGACCGGCTTCTTCAAGGCCTGCTGGTACAGGCGGCAGGTCAAGGTGCCGGAGCTCGACCCCTCCGAGCGGCTCATCCTGCACTTCGGCGCCCTGGACTACCTGGCCAGGGTGTGGATCGAGGGCAGCTTCGCCGGCGAGCACGAGGGCGGCTACACGCCGTTCGAGCTCGACATCACCGAGCACGTGAAGGGGCGCGAGAGCGTCACGATCGTGGTGCAGGCCCACGACGATCCGAACGACCTCGCGAAACCTCGCGGCAAGCAGGACTGGAAGCTCGAGCCTCACTCGATCTGGTACCCGCGGACGACGGGGATCTGGCAGGCGGTGTGGCTCGAGCGCGTGCCGCGCATGCGCGTCGAGTACCTCCGGTGGACCCCGAACCTCGAGCGCTGGGAGATCGCGGTCGAGGTCCGCGTGGCCAACGCGCCGGTGGAGGGCGCGCGCGTCGGCGTGCGGCTGCGCGTCGGCGACATGACGATCGCGAACGACCAGTACACGGTCGTGGCCGGGGAGGTCCACCGGCGCATCACGCTCTCCGACCCCGGCATCGACGACTTCCGCAACGAGCTCCTGTGGTGCCCCGAGCGCCCGACGCTGATCGACGCCGACATCGTCCTCTACGACCAGTCCGGGATGACGATCGACCGCGTGAAGAGCTACACGGCGCTGCGCTCGGTGGCCGTCCGCGGGGACCGCTTCCTCCTGAACGGGCGGGCGTACGTCCTCAGGATGGTGCTCGATCAGGGCTACTGGGAGGGCACCGGGATCACCGCGCCCGACGACGAGGCGCTGCGCCGCGACGTCGAGCTCACGAAGCAGATGGGCTTCAACGGCGCCCGGAAGCACCAGAAGATCGAGGATCCGCGGTACCTCTACTGGGCGGACAAGCTCGGGCTGCTCGTCTGGGAGGAGATGCCGAGCGCCTACCGGCACACGCGCAAGTCGATCGAGCGGCTCGCGCGGCAGTGGCTGGAGGCGATCCGGCGGGACATCAGCCACCCGTGCATCGTCGCGTGGGTGCCGTTCAACGAGTCGTGGGGCGTCCCGAACCTGCCGGACAACCCGAACGAGCGGCACTACGTGCAGGCGCTCTATCACCTCACGAGGTCGATGGACTACACGAGGCCGGTCATCGGCAACGACGGGTGGGAGAGCGTGGCGACCGACATCATCGGGATCCACGACTACGATCCGTCGCCCGAGCGCATCGCGCGCCGCTACTTCGCGCACGACGTCGTGCCCAAGCTGCTGAAGCGGGAGAGGCCCGGGGGCCGCGCCCTCGTGCTCGACCCGTCGGTCAGCCACGAGACCGCGATCGTGCTGTCGGAGTTCGGCGGGATCGCGGTCGCGCCCGGCAACGGCGACGGCGGCACGTGGGGGTACTCCGCGTGCAGGACGCCGGAGGAGTTCGCCGAGCGTTATACGAAGCTGATGAAGGTGATAAACTCCCTCGAGCTGCTCGCCGGCTTCTGTTACACGCAGTTCGCCGACACGTACCAGGAGGCGAACGGCCTCCTCCGCGCCGACCGCACGCCGAAGTTCCCGCTGCACAAGATGGCGGCGGCGACGCAGGGGTTCCCGTTCGTCGGCCCGAACGAGACGCCCTCGACGTTGAGCGACGGGGGGCTCGCGGACATGCCGGCCCTGGCGGACATGCCCGGGCTCGTGGACATGGGTGCGCCGCGATGACCGCGCGCGGGCAGGGCTTCGAGGCCGTCTTCGGCCGCCCGGCGAAGCTCCTGGCCGAGGCGCCTGGGCGCGTGAACCTGATCGGCGAGCACACCGATTACAACGGCGGGTACGTGCTGCCGACGGCGATCCCGCAGAAGACGCGCGTCGAGATCGCGCCTCGGGACGACGGGCTCATCCAGGTCGTGACGGAGAACGTCGACGGCGGCGCCCAGCTCTCGTTCCGCGCCGGCGAGGAGGCGCGCCGCGGCCTGTGGCTCGACTACGTGCAGGGCATCACCGCGGTCCTGCGCGGCCGGGGCGTGTCGATCCCCGGCTTCGACGCGAGGATCGCGTCGTCGGTGCCGCTCGGCAGCGGCCTGTCGTCGAGCGCCTCGCTGCTCGTGGCGCTCGCCCGCGCCCTGCGGGCGATGCTCGACCTGTCCATCGACGACGTGGAGATCGCCCGGATCGCGCACGCGGCGGAGCACGACTTCGTGGGCGCGCCCGTCGGGACGATGGATCAGATGGCCGCGAGCCTCGCCGACGAGCGCACGGCGCTGTTCCTCGACACGAGGACGCTCGCGTTCGAGCGCATCCCGCTGCCCGCCGAGGCCGAGCTGCTCGTCGTGAACTCGGGGGTGGCGCACCAGCACGCGAGCGGCGACTACAAGACGCGTCGCGCGGAGTGCGAGCGCGCCGCCGCGCTGCTCGGGGTGCCGCAGCTCCGTGACGTCGACGCGGCGGCCGAGCAGCGCATCGCGTCGCTGCCGGCGCCGCTCGACCGGCGCGCGCGCCACGTCGTGACCGAGAACGCCCGGGTGCTCGCCGCCGTGGCCGCGCTCCGCGCCGGGGATCTCGGCCGCCTGGGCGAGCTCTTCGACGCGTCGCACCGGTCGATGCGCGACGACTTCGAGGTGTCGGTGCCGGCGGTCGACGCGCTGGTGGAGAGCGCGCGGGCGCAGCCGGACGTCTTCGGCGCCCGGCTGACCGGCGGCGGCTTCGGCGGCTCGATCGTGGCCCTGGTGAAGCGCGGCTGCGCGGCACAGGTGGGCCGGGCCGTCGTCGAGGCCTACGCGCGAGCGCCGGCCGCACAGGGCCGACGCGCGACGGTGCTCGTGGGAGGGGCGGCCCCGTGAGCGGGCGCTCCGGGATCGCGCTCTGGGCCGGCGTCGAGTGCACGGTCAACCGCGTCGGCGACCGGTACTTCGACCAGCTGGAGCGCACGGGCCACCACGGCCGCATCGCCGACCTGGACCTGCTCGCGGAGCTCGGCGTCAAGGCCGTCCGGTACCCGGTCCTGTGGGAGCGCACGGCGCCGGACGGCCCGCGGAGCGCCGATTTTTCGTGGGCAGACGAGCGCCTCCACCGGCTGCGGGAGCTCGGCATCGACGTGATCGTCGGGCTGGTCCACCACGGCAGCGGGCCGCCGTGGACCAGCCTGATGGAGGACAGCTTCGCGACCGGCCTCGCGGAGTTCGCCGGCGCCATGGCGGAGCGCTACCCGTGGGTGCGCGACTTCACGCCGGTGAACGAGCCGCTCACGACCGCGCGCTTCAGCGCGCTCTACGGGCACTGGTACCCGCACCGCCGGGACTCGGCCTCCCTCATGCGCGCGCTGCTCGTGCAGACGCGCGCCACCGCGGCCGCGATGCGCGCGATCCGGCGGGTGCGCCCGGACGCGCGGCTCGTGCAGACGGAGGACTTCGGCGCGATCGCCAGCGCGCCCCGGCTCGCCTACCAGGCGGCGTTCGAGAACCACCGGCGCTGGCTGAGCCTCGATCTGCTGTACGGGCGCGTGGACGTCGCGCACCCGCTCCACCAGCACCTCCTCGACTGCGGCGTGCCCGACGAGGAGCTCGCGCGGCTCGCGGCGGAGCCGTGCCCGCCGGACGTGATCGGCGTGAACTACTACCTGACGAGCGATCGGTTCCTCGATCACCGCCTCGATCGCTACCCCGCGTGGACGCACGGCGGCAACGGGCGCGACGCGTACGCCGACGTGGAGGCGGTGCGCGTCCGGGAGGCGGGGATCGTCGGCCACCGCGAGGTGCTGCGCGACGTGTGGCGGCGGTACGCGACGCCGATCGCGATCACCGAGGTCCACCTCGGGTGCACGCCGGAGGAGCAGATCCGCTGGCTGGTCGAGGCCTGGGAGGGCGCGCGCGCGGCCCGGGCGGAGGGCGCCGACGTGCGGGCGGTGACGCTGTGGTCCGCCTTCGGGGCCTACGACTGGGACAGCCTGGTCACCCAGCCGCGCGGCCATTATGAACCGGGGGTCTTCGACGTGCGCGGGCCCGCGCCGCGGCCCACGGCGCTCGCGGTGGTCGCGCAGGAGCTCGCGTCCACCGGCCGCACGGAGCACCCGCTCGCCGGGGCGCCGGGCTGGTGGCGGCGCGACGAGCGGGTGCTCTACGGGGCGCCGCGATCGACGGAAGCGGCGCTGGCGGGCGGGTAGGCCGGCGTTCCAGCCGTGCTCTCCGCTCCGGGGGGAGCGGCGGGGCGATACCCTGGCGTCATGAGCCATGGTTCGTGGACTGCTGGGATGATCGCGGCGCTGGCCTTTCCCCTGGCGATGGAGGCGAGCGCGGACGCGTGCGGCATGCCGTATCCCGGCCTGACGGAGGTCTTTCCGGAGAGCGGCGGGTCCACCCCGGGGAACGCCGCGCTCTTCTTCGCCGGCCACGCCCTCTCGCTGGACGCCGTGTCGGTGACCGTCGACGGCGAGCCGGCGAGCCTCGTGGCCGCGCCGGACGTGCCCGCGGCGGGCTACGACCTCGTCGCGCGGATCGAGCCGCCGCCCGGCGAGGGGCAGGCGATCGTGATCGAGGGCAGCTTCTGCCCGGACGAGGGGTGCGAGGCGACGCGGATCGAGCTCACGGCCGGCGCCGCGGACACCGAGGCTCCGCCGGCGCCGAGCGGGCTCTCGTTCGACCTCTACGACTATGCCGACTCCAGGCCGAGCAGCGGGAGCTGCGCGTCGCACAGCGATCTCGCGTGGTGGGTCACGGCCGAGGGCGAGGCCGCGGGGCCCGGCGCGTCCCCCGTGATCTACACGGTCGAGGCGTTCCGCGACGTCAGGTTCACGGAGCCGGTGTTCTCGACGAGCCAGCTCACGACCGCCGCGTCGGTGACCATGGCCATCCATCGGACCGTGGACGTGCTCGCCGGCATCGACGCCCCGACGGCGCTCTGCTTCCGGGCCACGGCGATGGATGCGGCCGGGAACGCCGCCGGCGAGGCCGTGCACGCCTGCAGGCCTTGCTTCTACAGGAAGGACCCGGAGACGGCGCAGGCGAGCTCCTCGCGGCCGTCCGAGCCGGCGTGGACGGAGGAGGACGTCTATCCCGGCGGAACGTGCGATTCAGGGACGGAGCCGGGCAGCGGCGGCGGCGATGGCGGCGGGGACGAGGACGCCGCGGTGCGCGGCTGCAGCTGCCGCGCCGCCGGCGAGCGCGGCCCGGGCGGCGAGGGGGCGCTCGGGGGCGCGGCGCTCGCGCTGCTCGCGTGCGCGACGCGGGCCCGGCGCAGGAAGCGCTGACGGCGAGCGCCCGTGCGCGCTCAGGGCGAGCGCCCGCCGCTCAGAGCACCCGCGCGAGCACCACGACCGAGTAGCCGACCGCCGGCTGCTTGCCGGGGTTGTTGTACGAGTGGCGCTGATCGCCGCGGAACACCGCGACGTCGCCGGCGCCGAGCGTGAACCGCTCGCCGCTGACCACGAGCTGGAGCTCCCCCGACTCGCACGTCAGGTACTCGCGGGTGCCCGGGGTGTGCGGGACGCCCGTCATGCGCCCGCCCGGCGGGAGCGCGATGCGATCCATCTCCATGCCCGGGATCGGATCCGGCAGGAGCTTGCGGACGAGCGCCTGGCCGGGGGAGCGCGTGGGCAGCGTGTCGCGCGCGTAGAGCTGGCACGTGGCGCGGGGCGCGGAGAGCATCTCCTCGATCGAGACCTGGAGCGCGGCGGCGGCGCGGTGGAGCACGCCGAGCGTCGGGTTCGCCGCGCCGGACTCGAGGTGCGCCCAGGTCGCCCGGGGCACGCCGGCGAGCTTGGCCAGCTGCTGCTGCGTGAGCCCGCGCGCCTCGCGCAGCTGCTTGATGTTCTTCGAGAGCCGCCCCGCGAGCTCCGCGTCGTGATCCATGACCGGAGATTAGCACGATTCCAAGATACTGGAGGTAGCTCCAAGCTATGAGCCAGCGCGGATTAGGCTCTCGTCGAGGAGGAAGCACATGAACGACGAATCGACCGGAAGCGAGTCGTTGATCCAGGCCGGAGGCATCTCTCAGGCGCGCGCGGCGCGGGGCGCGCCGTTCGCGCCGCGCGCGGCGCTGGTCACCGGGGCGAGCCGCGGGCTCGGCGCCGCGCTCGCGCGGGAGCTCGCCCGGAGGGGCGCGGCGGTGGTCCTTGTCGCGCGCGAGCGCGCGCCGCTCGAGGCCGTGGCGGCCGAGATCACCGCGCAGGGCGGGGTGGCGCACGCGCTCGCGGCGGACATCGGCGACAAGGGCCAGACCCACGCGATCGCCGGGGCGGCGGCGGCGCTGGTCGGTCCCATCGATCTGCTCATCCACAACGCGAGCACGCTCGGCAGGACGCCGCTGCCGATCCTGCTCGACACCGAGTGCGAGGATCTCGGCCGCGTGCTCGAGGTCAACGTGGTCGGCCCGTTCCGCCTCACCAAGGTGATCGCGGGCGCGATGGCGCTGCGGCGGCGCGGGGTCGTCGTCCACATCAGCTCGGACGCGGCCGTGAACGCCTATCCGCGGTGGGGCGCGTACGGCGCCTCGAAGGCGGCGCTCGATCACCTCAGCCGCACCTGGGCCGCCGAGCTCGAGGGCACGGGCGTCGCGTTCTACGCGGTGGATCCCGGCGAGATGAACACGCGGATGCACGCCGAGGCGATCCCCGACGCCGATCCGAGCGCGCTGGCCGATCCCGCGGACGTGGCGAGGCGCATCGTCGCCCTCGTCGGCCGCGCCGGCGAGGTGCCGAGCGGCGCGCGCGTCGAGGCGGCGCGCTTCGAGGAGGCGCCATGAGCCCCGCCGCCTGGCCTCGCGAGAACCCCCTCGAGGAGCGGCTCCTCCACGTGGATCCGCGCCTCGGGCGCCTGCGCGACGGGCGCATCGCGGATCTTCCCGCGCTCCTCGAGCCGGGCGATCTCCTGGTCGTGAACGACGGCGCCACGCTGCCGGCGTCGCTCCACGGCGCGACCGGGGGCGGCGCGGCGGTGGAGGTGCGCCTCATCGGCGAGCTGTCCGAGGGGCGCTACGCGGCCCTCTTGTTCGGCGCGGGCTCCTTTCGCACGCGCACCGAGGATCGCCCGCCGCCGCCCGCGCTCGGCCCGGGCGACGCGGTGACGTTCGGCGACGACCTGTCGGCCGCGGTCGAGCGCGTGTCGCCGGCCTCGCCGCGCCTCGTCGAGATCGCCTTCCGCGAGCGGGGCGCGCCGCTCTGGTCGGCGCTCTACCGGAGGGGGCGGCCGATCCAGTATGCCTATGTCGCGGCGCCGCTCGAGATCTGGCACACGCAGACGCGCTACGCGAGCCGGCCGCGCTGCGCCGAGCTCCCCTCGGCCGGACGGCCGCTCGTGTGGGGGCTCTTGCTCGAGCTGATCCGCCGCGGCGTGCGCGTCGCCTCGTTGACGCACGCGGCCGGGATCTCGTCGACCGGCGAGCCGGCGCTCGACGCCCTGCTCCCGTTGCCGGAGCGCTTCGAGATCCCGGAGGAGACGGTGGCGGCGGTGCGCGAGGCCAAGGCGAGTGGGCGCCGGGTCGTCGCGGTGGGCACGACGGTGACGCGCGCCCTGGAGGGCTGCGCCGCCGAGAGCGGCGGTGAGCTTCGGGCCGGCGTGGGCGTCACGGATCTGGTCCTCCACCCCGGCTTCCGGCCGCGGGTCGTGGACGGGCTCCTGACCGGCGTGCACGACCCGACCGAGAGCCATTTCCGCCTGCTCGAGGCGTTCGCGCCGGCCCCGCTGCTCCACCGCGCCAACGCGTACGCCGAGCGGGCGGGGTATCTTTGCCACGAGTTCGGCGACTCGTACCTGGTCCTCGGCTGATTTCCGGGTGACGGAAGATCATCAGAACATCGTACGAGGAAACCATAGCGAAACGCCCGCCCGCGCGTCGTCGGCCACGATGGATGGCAGCGGCGGCCCATCTCCGGAGATGCGAGCACAGCTGATTGCGCCGGTGGGCCGTCGTGCCGTGGCGTGGGGCGTGGTCGCCGCCCGTTCCGCCATGGCGCCGCCACCCCTGAGCTGCCCCTCTCCTCGGGTTTTCCCGTGGTTTCGTGTCGGCATGTCGTGTGCTCGAGGCCGAGCGTCATGCCGACGCTCGAGCACAACGCCCTCGTCGAGATGTTCCGTGAGGACATCTCCGGCGCCGAGGCGTCAGCGGCAGAAATATCTATTATTTCAATTGGTTCCGACTGCCGCGTGGCCGAGCCCTCTTCCGGCGTGGCCCAACGCGGGCCCAACGAACCGCCTGTGAAGGCGCCAGCGTCCGCCGTGGCGGGGGCGGGGACGTCGTCCGGGGGCGCCGTCTGACCGGGCGGCGCGCCGGAGGCGGAAGCTTCGGCGCTCGCCGAGCCCATGCCTGCTCCAGCGGACGCGGGTTGGCCTCCTCCTACCGAGCCGCCCTTTCCTCTCAGCTCGGGGATCGCCTCGTCCAGGGGGGCAAAGTCGCCCAGCCCAAGCTCGGCGATCTTGCGCGCGGCGCGCTTGTAGTGGTGGATCTGGCCGCTCGACTTGTGTCCGGTTCGGTCGGAGATCCACGTCTCCGTGCGACCATTCGCGAGCTTGATGGTAATGAAGGTCGCTCGAGTGTCGTGCAATCGGATGTTCAGCCTCGACTCCGTGGTCTCGAACAGCTCGGGTCGATCGACTCCCGCGCGTTGGAGGTGTTCTCTGAAGCGTTCCGCCCCGTGACAACCCGGCAAGGGGTCACACTTTGGCCCGACGAAGACACGCCGATTGTCCGGCCAGAGCTCGCGATAAGCACGAAGCGCGCGCACCACATCAGGCGATAGTGCCCAGGCACGGGGGTCATCGGTCTTGTTCTCATCGAGAACAACGGCTCCCCGGTCAAGGTCGACATCCGACCATTCGAGAGTTCCGGCCTCGTCGGCTCGCATTCCCTCGCGCGTGAGGAAGCCGTAGTAGATCCGGAAGCACAGCGGGACCAACTGACTCCTCATGAGGCGTTGATCCTCGTCGGGGTACAAGTAACCCTTTGCCTTGTTATTCTCTATCTTCGGAATCCACCCGCGTGGCAGCGGGTTGTGCGCGATGATGCGCGCGGGGTAGGCAGCCAGTGCCAGTAGCCGATGGATGACAATCGCAATAATTCGGCGCGATCCGGGCTCCAGGTGCACCGGCAACCGTGACATCGCGTGGTCAGCATGGTCGAGTGTGAAGCGCACGAGGGGAACAGGGCCTAGCACGTCGAGCACGTGGCCCAGCCTCTGCTCATATTTATCGGCTGTCCGAATCGCCTTCACATGATCCGGATACTGCTCGGCAAGCTTTCCAGAAAGAACCCGCTCAGCGAACTCGGCGAACGTGGTTTCCCCGGAGGCACGGGCGCGCGCTTCGCCCCTGCACAGGTGGTTGATCGCGATCCGGACGTCACGGAGCGCGCTGCCCTCGCGCGCGGCAGCCTGCTCCAGCAGCGGCAGGCCGAGCACGATCTGCCCAGCAGCGAGCAGGTGCCTGCTGAGATCGGCCAACACTTCCAGCCGCGCGTTGGCGTCGTGCTCGGTCCGACACGTCGGCAGGCTGAACGTGCGTCGCCCCGCCTCGCCGAGGCTCAGACGCGCGGTCCACGTGTTCCTGCGCAGCCGGACTGACCCGGAGCCGTTGGCGCGCTTGTCGCCTGCCGCTGATGGCGCGGTGCCCTGCCGGCGCTCCGCAGAGCTCGACACTCCCGGTAGGCTCGCACCGGGCGCGGCTCCCGCCTCTGGCGGCGAGGCGCGCCCGCCAGGGCGGCTCGCACGTGCGCGGCGCTCGGTCGATCCGGCTGAAGGAACGGACGAGGTAGCGACTGCAGGCGAGCGCTTGGCGCGCGCCCGCCGCTGCGGTACGTCGGTCATGGGTCGGTCTCCGGGAAAGCGGGGGTCGATCAAGGGCCCGTCCGGCGTTGGTAGCGCCGAGCGGGCCCGCTCTACTTCAGCGCCAGCCTAGCACCACTGTGTCACAGCCGGAGGGACTGGAGCCTGGGGACCTCGGCGTGTCGACGGTGGCAGCTGGGACACCGGGGCAGCCAGCGGGTCAGCACGCGGGCGATGGCAAGACGGCAGGTGGCGAAGGAGTCGCTAACATGGCGCTCAGGCCGCGAGTGGGAACGGCGTGGGGAAACGCGTTCGTTCGGCCGAGGGGGGAAAATGCCGCGCGCGTTCGGCGACAACGAACGCGTAGCAGCTGAGGGCGACGGTCACATGGTGGTGCCAGCCGGGAAAGCGCCGGCCTTCGAAGTGATCCAGGCCGAGCTCGCCCTTCAGCTCCTCGTAGACCTTCTCGGTACGGTAGCGCTCCTTGTAGAGGCGCACGATCTCCCTCCGGGACATCCGGGCCGGCAGTGTCGTGAGGGCAAACTTCGTCGGCTGACGTTCTCCGTCGAGCCATTCGATCAGCAGCCAGACCGGCTCGTGCTGCGCGACCGGAATGCCATCGCGGCTCGCTACGCGCACGCGCCGCAGCGCGAAGCGCGACGAGAGCGTGCGTCCGGTCCCTTCGCGCCAGGCAATCCGCCGAAAGCCCCGACGGCCGAGACGTCGCCCCAGCTCGCCCACGCTCATCGGGGTGCAGCGCTCGGAGTCGCTTCCGCTGAGCAGCAGGACTTTGGTGGGCGCTTCGATCCCCACGGCGTAGTCGAACCCCAGCAGGCGCACCGTCTCCCGGAACTCATGGGCGTTGCCGTAGAGGGCGTCGGCGAGCACGATGTCACCGGGGATCCCTTCGCGCACGGCGCGCTCGATCATGCCGAGCGCCAAGTCGACCTTGCTCTTGTACTGCACGGACGCAGGTATGCGGGCTTCGCGCCGTCGCGCCGGATCCTCGGCCCAGCTCCGAGGCAGGTACAGCTCGAAATCGATGGGCACGTGGTGGTAGCGCGTCGCCACGCTCAGGCTGAGGCCGATCTGGCAGTTGGTGATCTTGCCGGCGGAGCCGGTGTACTGCCGTTGAACCCCCACCGAGTGCTCGCCCTTCTTCAAAAAGCCCGTGTCGTCGATGAGCCACGCCGAGACCGGAGCGTGCTCAGCCATCGCCGCGATGGCGTAGCGGGCCGCGTACCGGCGCACGGCGTGATCGTCCCAGTGCGCGTTCGAGATGAAATGCTGCAGGCTCTGGTGCGCCGCCTGCACGCGCGCCGGGTCGGGGCAGGCTCGGGCAGCGAGCGGCTCAATGCTCTTGCGTTCCGCCTCGCCGAGCAGCCCCATCGCATAGATCGCGAACGACTCGCGCCGCAGCGGATGGGCAAGGATGTCCCCGATGTCCGAGAAGTAGGCGTCCAGCCGCCGCTGGGCGGCGGCGTTCATTGTGTACTCCACGACACATCAGGCTGTGTCGCCCCTGCAGGGCGGCAAGCTCCGGTCCGCAGAAAGGCTCCAGCCTTCCGGGAGATTCCTGCGGGGAGCGTCGGCTCACCCCGCCCGGTCGCGACACAGTGGTGCTAGCACGCCTCGCATCTGCATGACGGGCGCTCGCTCGGCCGGTGGGCGGCTGCGGAACAGGTTCGAGCCCGGCAGAGGCCAGCACGGCGGCAACCCGCGTGTTCTCATCCGCCTCGGCGGTGCGACGCGACGCCGGCTCACTGGCCAGCGCCCGCAGGTACGCAACGAACGACTCGCGCTGGACCAAGCGCAACTTGCCGAGTTTGGTGATCAGCAGGGGAAAGCCCGGCGCGCGGATCGTGTCGAGGAAGACGCGCGCCGGGATACCGGTGACCGACTCGACGTTCTTCTGCGAGAGCATCTCCGGCTGCGGCGCCGTGATCGTCAGCCCATCCAGCGGGATCGCGAGCGTTGCGGTTGCCGTCGCCGTCGCTGGCTGGCCGATCACCTTCGGGCTGGACCATCCGCCGGCGGGCGTCTCCAGGCTCTCTCTGTCGATGGCGAGCGTGCCGTTACCAGCCTGACGAAGAGCAAGCGGTGCCGATACACGCGCGAGAGCCGCTCGTGTCATACTATACCTCCATTCGTGTTGGGTTCGTGCGCGACCGTGACCGCCGCTTCTGAAAGGAGCACGAAACGGTAATTCCGTGTCGCCGGTGATTCGACATGAATTGCCCGGAGACCTGCCTGGGGAAAACACCCTGTTGCATCGCGGGGTTGGGTGTTCTGGAAAGCCCTGCCGAGGGGCAGAAAATGGGGGCTTGCGAAGGAATCGATTTGGTAATTCGCGCGCTCCGGCGACGCCGCGCGTGGAGGCGACGTAGAGCCACCCATCGGGCCTTGTCCACCCCGGGCGGGCGCGACGCCGTCGCAGAGATCGAGGCGGACGTCGGCGAACGTTGCGCCGTCGGCCTCGTCCATCGGGCCGAGCGCGGCGCCGTACCGGCGCCGTGGCAGCACTCCTTGACGCACCTGGAGCTGCACGACGTCGCGCGTGCGCCAGCGTCGCCTGCTCCCTGAATTAGGATCGGCGAGCGGGCGCGATCGGCACGCACGGGAGAGGTACGCGGCGAAAGTCCAACGCGACGCCGCTTCATGTGCTCGACTGGCGCGCTTCCCGGCGGGTAGCTCTGCACCGCAGACTAGCATGCCGATCGCTCGGACGTGGGCTTGAGACCGCGGGCGTCCCGCGCTCTGCCGCCTCCCACGCTGCTCGCAGGCTGCTTGCAAGTCTTCCTCCCCCCTCCATCGGCGGTCCCATTCGCTTCAGCGCCTCCAGGCGCGCAGCCTCCAGCCTCGACCGGCGTGGCGCCGTCGCCCGGCGCTTCTCCACGAGCTCACCGAGCACCTGCGCCGCGCGCTCCCACTGCTCCGCCGCCCCCGGCGCGTGCGCGATCCTTCGCACGGCGTTCCAGGGCGCTTCAAGCTGATCACACAGGTTGCCGATCTCGGGGTGCAGCCGTGCGATCGCGCGCAGGTGGCACCGGGTCTGCTTGTTCATCTGGAAACACTCTTCCAGGACGTGGCTCGGCGCGCGGACAACTCCGCACGCGAGCTCGTACCAGCGCCGCGAGCTCATGCGTCTACAAAAGCACCGAACCACAAACCTGCCAGGGCGAAGCCTTCATTTTTCCGTTCAACTTTAAAGAGCGTTAAAGCACAGTACAAGAGTCGGCGCCTGGCGAGGGTGACGGCATTAAAGTCTGATGTAACGTGCGACCAAGAGGACGCCGGTTCTCACGTGGCACCGTGACCTGACTGGCATTCGCTGGGGCCCGATCAGGTGACCTCGGTGTGCGGGGTGACCCCTCCGGCGATCCCACCGCCCGGCCGTCGAGCGGGGCCAGCCCTCCCGGCGCCGCGTCCGCCGGCCGCGCGTACGTCCACCTGGACGAGCTCCGCCTGCCGTCAGCCTCCCGTGTGGACGAGCTCCGCGGCCCCGTGCGCCGAGTTCGCGCCCCGCCGCGTGCTCGCGTCCAGGCGCCAGCCCCAGGCCGCCCCGGCGTCCGCCAGGACGAGCTCGCGCAGCGCCGCTCGGGCCGGCCCGCGGTTGTGCCCGGCGCGCGCCGCCCTGTCGCATGCGACAAAACGGAGGTCGGCGGCTCGCCGGAGACGCGCAGCCGACCCCGCGCGAAATTACCAAATCGACCCCTTCGCGCCCCTCCAAAATCGGCCCCTCGGGCGCTCTCTCGAAACGGCCTAACTGCGCGTCATCAGAGCGGGTTCCCCGCCTGACTAGATCCCGGTAACTCGCGACGAGTTACCGGATCGTCAGAATTACCATTTCGGGCCGCCTCACGCGCGCTCGTTCAGGCTCTGTCCCGAACCCGAAACGCCACAACAACGGAGGTTCGGATGTGGCAGGAGTAGCTACCCTCGCGCGGTCGGCGGCTCCAGGCGCGCGGTCGGCGGGCCGCGCTGGCGGGCGACGCTGCTGCACGGGCGGCATCGTGTGCAGCCCCAAGCGTTCGGCAGTCAGCGCGCCGTGACCGCGACCTTCCCGACGGCGCGCTCCGACGAGCCGCCCGCGCGCGAATGAGAACCGTCAGGGAGATGGAGGGGGCTGGGGCCCATCCTGATCAACTTGTTTGAGGGGCGCACAAGGAAGCCCCCTCACTGAACTTGGTGAAGTTCGTCCGAGGGGGCTCCCCTCCGGGTTTCAGGACCGGAGGTAGACCATGCTGGACGACCCCCATCTTGGGCGCGGGTTCTTCAGGGTGCTGGTGGAGGTGGACGAGGCGGTGACGCGCCGGGTCGCGGCCGAGGGCTGCCCCGTGTGCGACGGGCCGCTGCACCGGTGCGACTGCGACCGCAAGCCGCGTGGGGCCCTCGTCGCGCCAGCGGGCGAGGCGTTCGCCCGTCGGTTCAGCTTGTGCTGCCGGCGCGAGGGCTGTCGGAAGCGCGCGATGCCGCCGTCGGTGCGCTTCCTCGGGCCGCGGGTCTATTGGGGGGCGGTGGTGATCCTGGCGACCATCGTCGCGCTCGCCCTCCGCGCGGCTGCGAAGATCCGGCGGCGGACTGGGGTGCCGGCGCGCACGACGCGCCGATGGCTCGGCTGGTGGCAGGGCCCCTTCCTGCGCACGGGGGTGTTCGTCTCGATCTGCGCGCGACTCATCGGCGCCGACGTCGGGCGCGTGCCGGCTTCGATCGTCGATCGGCTCGAGGGTACGCAGACGCAGCAGGTGAGGACGATGCTCGAGCTGCTGGCGCCGCTCACGACGATCTCGGTGCCCTACGGATCACGTTTCTTGAGGGGGAGCGCCTGAGCCTCGCGCCCCGCAGAGGAGGTGATCTCCGCGGGGATTCCGCGGCAATGTAGGGTCGAACACTCGAGCGACGACGAGACGTCGCTCGTGAAGGAGGCCCTCATGAGCCAAGACCCGCGGGCGGCGGCGCGCCCGCCACGGGCCGGTCCGTGTCCGTCGAGGAGCTGCGCCGTCCCCATGTCCGCGTTGGCGCCGCCGCGAAGGAGGCGCCGATGAGCCACCCGATGAAGCCCGACGACGGGGCACCGGCGCGCGTGCGCTGGGCACGTCTGCGTTTCTCGATCACTCGAGGCTGCCGGCAACCCGAGCCTCATGACCACCGAGCTCAAGGCCACGCTCGCCGATTACGCCGCCGGCAACTACCGTGGAGGAGCCGTCGGCGATCGTCGCTATCCTGCGGCATCTGGGTCTGCCGACGGAGGCTCCTCCGCTCGCGCGGGCGCGGCGGATAGGCATGTTGGGAACGTGGCGTCCGCAGCCCCGTGCCCGCAGATCCCCGCATGCGCCGACGGCGCCGGTCCGACCGGCGACGTGGGCGCATCTTCGCCGTCGCCTGGGGACGGTGGCACCGTGCTCGCTCGTGTCCAGGCGCATCGCCCCGCTGCGCGGGCGCCTGCGGCGGCCCGGACACGAGCTGCGCGCGGTGCCTCACGCGAACCGTGGGCGACGGCGGAGGGGCGCTCCGCTGGGGGCTCGAGCTCGGGGCAGGTGGGGCTGACTGGCCGCGAGGGTGGCGTCGAGGCGAGCGAGCCCATGACAGCGAGCCTGCGGAAGGGCTGGCGCCCTCCGTTCGTCGAGGCCAGCGCTGGTTTGCAGGTCCACGCAGCTGCGAAAGGGGGCGCCAGTGCAGAAGTATATCGGTCTGGATGTTCACGCCGCAAGCAGGACGTTTGCGGTGATTGGGGAGAGCGGCAAGCGGCAGGGGTCGCACGTGGTCGAGACGAACGGCCAAGCGCTCGTGGAGCAACTCAAGACTATCACCGGCAAGAGGCACGTGGTGTTCGAGGAAGGGACGCAAAGCAGGTGGCTCTACGAGATCCTCTCGCCGCACGCGGAGGAGATCGTGGTGGCGATGGTCTCGGAGAGCCGAGGCCAGAAGAGCGACGAGCGCGACGCGTTCCGGCTGGCCGAGCAACTGCGCACGGGAGCGATCAAGACGCGCGTGTTCAAGGAGGTGGGCGAGTACAAGACGCTGGGCGAACTGGGCCGCACCCACGCGATGATCGTGCAGGACGTGGTGCGGGTGCAGAACCGGATCAAAGCGTTGCTTCGGTCGCGCGGCGTGGCCGTGGCGGGCAAGAGCGTGTACTCGGAGCAGGGCCGCGGGGAGTTTTTGGAGAAGCTGCCCAACGCGAGCCGTGCGGCGGCGACGATGCTCTACGCGCAGTACGATGCGGTGGAAGCGGTGCGGCGGCGAGCGGAGAAGGGCCTCGTCGCCGAAGCGCACCGACACCCGATGAGCCGGGTGCTCGAGTCGTGCCCTGGGCTGGGGCCGATCCGGGTGGCGCAGATGATGCCCATCGTCGTGTCGCCGGCGCGGTTCCGGACCAAGCGGCAGTTCTGGTCGTATTGCGGCCTCGGGATCGTGATGCGCTCGACGTCGGACTGGATCCAGAACAAAGAAGGCGGCTGGAGGCGGGCCGAGGTACAGAAGACGCGCGGCTTGAACCTGAATCACAACCGCACGCTGAAGAACGTCTTCAAGGGCGCGGCGACGACGGTGATCACGCAGCTGCCGAACGAGCCGTTGCAACAGGACTACCAGCGGCTGATCGATGCGGGCACGAAGCCGAACCTGGCGAAGCTGACGATCGCCCGCAAGATCGCCGCAATCGCTCTTTCGATGTGGAAGAGCAAGGAGAAGTACGACCTGACGAAGCATCGCAAGCAAGGCTAAAGACTCGTCTCACGTGTGGATTTATCAATCCCCAGCAGCGGTGTAATCGCCGGCGCAGCAGCTGGAGACGAGCAAGGTTCGAGGGTGAGTATCCATGCTTGTCCTGGCCCAGGCGCAGTCGACCTGAGGTCCCTCGGATAGGCTATGCCCCCTCGGAGTACCGAAAGAAGCCATGGTCAGAAGAGGCCCAGATAGAAGGATGGTTCCCGCTCCGTGCGCGAGAACAACAGGGCTTCGATCTCGTCGAGGATGCCAGCGAAAACACCCCAGAAAGGGAGCTACCGTCATCCTCCGTATTGGCCAGCGGTTCCAACGCCAATCGCGGACGCGTGACCGACCGGGAAGCGCTCAAGGCTCGCCGCGCTTGCCAGCTGAACGCGGGCAAGCCCCGTCGCAAAAGCCAGCCGAACCCGGACAAGCCACGCCGCACGTGCCGACTGGGAGCGGACGCCTCCGTTGAAGAGGACGGTCGGCGATCGGGAGGGATCTGGCTTGACACTACGTTCCATAGAAGGACAAGCAAACGCGTTCCGCAAAGCAAGATTCTCGGAGCCGTTGCTGGCTCGTGCAGTCCGACTGTACGAGTTTGTCGACAGAACGGGCCTTATGCGATCAGACAGGCCTTCCACTCGTGAACCGCCTGCGATTACCGCGACGTCGCACCAAGCGGAAGGCATCCTACCGTATAGCTGTACACTACTGGCACCAAGCGGAAGGCATCCTACCGTATAGCTGTACACTACTGGTCGACCCCATTGGCGTCAACCTCCGGCATGGGAAAGTCGGTCGGCTCGGTCAGGCTCACGAGGTGACGATACTCCCGCCGTCGGGCGCTAGAGCCGTCCGGCCGAAGTCCTCGAGTTTAGCGCGGTTTGAACAATCGCGCGGCAGCGGAATAGGTGGACTTCGTAGCGGAATCGGGCCATGTGTGCGCTCACATCGCAGCCGCCGCACAGCAGCGAGTCGTTCGGATTTTTCCGCTCCGGTAGCAGGTTGGCCTGAGGGCCGTCGTCAAGAAAGCGCGCTCGGAGCTCCGAGGTATCCCATGAGGCAACTAGCTCCTTCTGTTCTCATTCTAGTTCTTGCTTGCTCGAGCGAGTCCGCTCCCGGCGACGGCTACAGCCCAGGGGCGAGCGGTTCGAGCTCGGGTGCCGCGGGCTTGGGCGGAACCGATACCAGCTCTGGCGGCGGCGCTGACCCCGCCGGAGCGGGCGGCACGGGCGAGGCCGCTGGCAACAGCTCGGGTGGTACCACTGCGGGGTCCGCAGGCACCGGCACGAGCTCCGGAGGCAGCGACTCGGGCGCGGGCGGTAGCGGCGGCCAGGTCAATCGGCCCGAAGTGGTGCTGGCGGGTGACAATGTGAACGCTAACGGACCGCTCGAGACGACGGTTCAGGACCTCTCGTTCAGCGGCGGTGGCCACATTCTCGTCAGGCCGACGACGCTCACCACCGAGCCCAACAAGAAGCACCCGGTGGCCATTTGGGGTCCGGGCGGAGGTACCCCTCCTCGCGACTACCTACAGCTGCTGACGCGCATGGCCTCGCACGGCTTCGTCCTCGTCGGTATTCGAGAGTCGACGGGCGACGCCGTGCTCATGTCGGCGGCGATCGATTGGCTGGAGGCTCAGGACGCCGATCAGAACAGCCCCATGTACGGCCGCTTGATCCTCGACCGCGTTGGTGTGTTCGGGCACTCGATGGGCGGGCTGTCGTCGGAAGCGGCTGCTCAAACCGATAAGCGCGTCTCCACCGCGTTGCTCAACAACAGCGGCTCCTTCGAGCACAACGCCCTCGTCAATCTCAAGATCCCTGTCGGCATCATCTACGGTGAAACGGGTCAAGAGGCGCCCAACGCCGAGGGTGACTTCAACAACGCCGGCAACAAGGGGCCAGTCTGGCTCGGCAAGATGAAGGGCGGTGGTCACGGCTCGGGGCCTTGGGACGGCGCCGGAGCGAACGTTGCTTGGATGCGTTGGCACCTCGGCGGGGAGAACTCCCGCAAGGACGCGTTCCTCAAAGACGGTGGCGACTACAACAACACGGGCGTGTGGCAGACTCAGTCCAAGAATTGGAACGAGTGGAAGAACTGGAACGAGTGACAGGCGGTACACCGAGCAGACGTTCGTGCTCGGCAGCATCACGTTTCAGGACGGGCTCGTGACATGAGCCCGGCTGGCTGCGTCTGGCGCGCCCTGTTCTTCGAGGATGTCGCAACCTAGCAGGCGATCGAGCGGCACGTAGGTGTCCGGCTTGCCCGCTTCGCCGGCGACTCGCACGCCGACCGTGCTGGGCATGTAGTGGCCTTGTCGCTCGCGACGCCATAGCTTGCGCGCCGGCTTGTAGCTGGAGCTCACCTCCGCGCGCGCGAGCACGCCGTTCCAGTAGACTCGCCGCCGCCGCTCCTCTGGAATGACGCTGCGCGGGAACGCGCTCAGCAGGCTCTCGTCGACGTGCGCCGCTTGAAAGCCATGGGCTCGGCACCGCGGCCTGGCGTGAGATTCCTGGAGCTCGGCGCGACCGTCCATCTTGCTGACATCAGGCTCACGTGCGCTGTCGCGTGGGCCCGGGCGCGTCGCCGCTAACGCGCTATCGGTACCGGTTCACAGAGCCTCCCCGTCGACCCTACTCAGGGAAGCGCAGCGTCTCGACAGCGATGCCGTCCTCCCCCGTGATCTCCTCGCCAGACCAATCCCAGCTCGTTCCGCCTGGGCCCGGCAGCCCGATCTCGAAGGTGACCCCCTCCAGCGTGAGCTGGTCCTCGTCGAGGTAGGCGATGGCGATCGAGTCGCCGCCGCGCCCGGGACCGCCGTAGCCGCCGTCGCCTCCGAGGCCGCCGCTGCCACCCTGGCAGGACCACATGCCGTCCCCGAAGGCGCCTCCTGGTGCGCCACGCCCGCCAGGGCCGCCTTCCTCCGGCTCCCCGCCGTCGCCGCCTTTGCCCCCGTCGCGGGCGGTGATGATGCTATCGCGCACCGTCACCTTCGCGTGGAGCGCCACCATCGCGATGCTCGGCTGCCCGTTCTCGCCGCCTCTGCCGCCCCGCCCCCCGCAGCCGCCCGCGCCTCCGGAGCCGCCACCGGCGCCGCCCTTGGTGGCCACGCCGCACGCCGCGAGCCCACCGCGACGCCCGCCGCCCCCGCCGCCGCCTTGGCCCGGCATCCCCCGCGCGCCGTCGCCGGCCCTGTCGGGGTGCCATCCGGTCTCATCGATCCGCCCGCGGCCCTTGCCCGGTGCGCCGGCGGCACCCCACATACCGCTTTTCCCGGCGACGCCGCTGCTACAACCACCGTCTGCCCGGTTCCCGCGTCCTCCTTCCCCATCGTGGTTGGGGTTCGGCTGAGGTACGGGCTCGCCGTCTTCCCCATCTCCAGCGCCGTCCGCGAGCCCGTCGCCTCCTTTGCCACCGACGCTCGGGACCCCTCCCTCGCAAGAGTTCACCGCCGGAGCCCCACCCGGGACCGTCGCTGCGGAGCACGCGTCTCCCCCATACTGCCCGTCCGGCCCCGACGCTGCCCGGCCCGGCCATTTCTCCCCATGGCGGCCCCTCAATCCCTGCTCGGCTTCGATCCAGCTTCCGATGATCTCTACCTCGCTGCCCGAACGAACGATCATTCCGATATGCCTTGGGCTGCGGACGAACACGTGATCGATGATCGAGACGCCATCCGCAGCCCCCGTGTCGCCAGCCCGTGCCGGCTCGACGGTCAGCGGGATGTGCCCAACCGGGGCACTGAGCTTGGCCATGCCGTACACCGGCTCTTCAACCTCCCGCAGCCGTTCCCATTCCAAGAAGTCGAAGCCTCCATAGATATCCACCCCGGAGGGCAGCGTGATGGACTCCACGAAAGCATTGCGGGTGAGGAACACCCGACCGCGCCCGGTGCGCGCCAGCTCGATGGCGCGCGGCAGGGAAGTGACGGGCCTGTCTTTCGTGCCGGCGTTCGCGTCGTCACCGCCGAGAACCGGATCGTTGACGAACACGCCGCAGCCGTCCATCGCCCGCCCCGCCGCGAGATGCTCTAGGCAAACCGACTCAGGGATCGGATCACCTGCGCACGTCGATGGACCGCCGCACGGCGGCGCACCGTCAGGGTCGTTCACCCCCGGCGCCGTGCCACAACCGGCCGCGGCGAGCGGCAGAAGAAAGACCAAGAGGATTGCGGTATTCAGGCGCATCGGTATCCCTCGCTGGCAGCGTCTCGCGAACGCGAGTCAATGGGGCGGCTCGCTTGCCGCACCGAAACGATAGAGCTCCCCCCACGGGCCGTCCGCCCCTTTGCCCACCTCGTCCTCCGGGCCGGCGTTCCCCGCGAGGCCACCATTACCGGCGGGTCCGGGAACAATGGTGGTCCCGGGTCGAATGGCGAAGTTGGGCACCACGTAGGCGATGCCGACGGATGCGCCGCCGAGCCCGCCCCCGGCATCGCCTCCGCGACCGCCGTTGCCTCCCCAACCGCCAGGGCACCCCGTCCACATGCCAGCGTCAGAAGTCCCGCCCCCATTACCACCAGACCAACCCACCCCCCCCGGTTGGCCCGTCCCGCCCACGCCGCCTTGGCCGCCCTGGCCCGTAAACACGTCGCTGGCCGCGACCGTGAGCTCCGTGCCGTCCAGCGCAACGATCCCGATGCTCGCGCCGCCATAGCCGCCGCCAAAGCCGCCCTGACCGCCACAGCCGCCGCTTCCTCCCGAGCCGCCGGCGGCCCCCCCCTGGGGGCCGCCTGCCCGGCAAGCGACCATGGGCCCGCGCGACTTGCTGCCGCCGCCGCCGCCGCCCCCCTGGCCGGTGCCGCCTCGCTTCCCGTCCCCGCCACGGACACCGATCCAGCCATCGCCGCTGAGGATGCCTGACCCAAAGGCACCACGCGCGCGACCGGCGTCTGCGCCGTCTGCGCCATCGCCCCCTTCGCTGCATCGCCCGAGATCCGCGCCGAGCCCGGCGTGGCCGTCGCGCTCGGAATCCTCCGCAGGGACCGGCTGTCCCGGTGCGCCATCGCCACCGACGTCGAGTCCGCCGTCACCGCCATAGCCGCCCGTCGACTCGATGCCGTCGTCGCACACGGTGACCACCGGAAGGGCGCCCGTCGGGGAGTCCGCGGTGCAGGCTGACGCGCCGTCGTTCCCCTCAAGGCCATCCGTCGCTCGATAGCTCGGCGCGTCCCCGCCCGGCTCCCCGTCTTTGCCGTTGCCCGCGACGATCACGCTGTCCTGCACGATCGCCCTGGCCCCCGTGCTCAGAACCATCGCGATCGACGACTTGCGATCGGGCGCCGAGGCGTTCGCCGCGACAACTCGCACGCCGGCGATCACCGACGTCGTGTCGTCCCGCGCGAGCACCGTCCCCTCCTCCCCGAGGACCCGCAGCGGGATCCCTCCCGGCGGAGCGATGATCGTCGGGTGCTCCGGCCCACCGAACGACCCTTGATATGACCAATCCCCGCCGTCACATAGACGCCCGCCCCAGAGGTCGACCCCCGAGGGCAACGAGATCGTCTCCGCGAACTCCCCGCCGCACGCGTACACGCGCCGGGTCGCTGCCTCGCCGTAGCTTCGCCCATGCGCGGCGAGCCCGATCGCGTGTTGCAACGTCCTCACCGGCGCGCCCTTCGTTCCGGGGCTGTTGTCGTCGCCCTGCTCGCTAACGAACACCCCGCATTCATCCAGCGCCGGCGCCGTGCCGGGCTCTCCCTCGCACGGACCGGGCGGAGGCACCGGATCGGGTTCGCACGCCTCCACCTCCCAGCAAGGGTCGGAGTACGGGCACCCTGTCAGCGTGCTCGCGCCGCACATGAAGATCGCGACGGCGACGACGGACGTCGCCACGCGCCGGCCCTCCTTCGAACGCATCTGCTCGGCCCCCGATGTCCTCACCACAGCCCCTCGATCATCACGCCGATCTCTCGCCCGGTCGCCACGGGCGAGGCGTGGATCCGATCCTCAGCCGGCGTGAGCCCCAGGAAGGAGAAGTCCGTGAAAAACGACGCGGCGGTCGCTGCCCCGATCACACCGCCGGCGATGAGCATGGCCGTGCCCACGCCCGCGGACAGGTTGCGCTCGTCTCGGAGGCGGAGCAGGTCAGCGCACGCCGGGCGGTCCGCCGCTCGCCAGCACCTGGACCCGCTCGCCGCCGTACCGCCGTTGAGCCCGTCGCGCCGTTCGCTCAGATCGCCGTCAAGACTGGTGGCCCGGATCATGAGCAGGCTGCCCGCGGACAGGGTGGCCGTCGTGACGGCGGTCCCGGCGATTCGCAGCGTCGTCGGCCACGACGCCGGCTGCCCGGGAGCCTGCGGGCGCGAAGCGGGCGATGCGCTCGCGGTTTTCGGTACCGCGGGCGCGCCCTCCTTGGCGCTGCTCACGGCCGCGCGCGGCAACTGTATCGTCATGGTCGGCTCCGTCGCCGCCTGCGCGTCCAGCGTCTGGGATCCTTCCTCACGGCCCGGTGCTCGGGCCCGCACCATGTGCTTGCCAGGCTCGAAGAACAGGGTGTAGGTGCGCCTGGGTCGGCCGATGGGCTTGCCGTCGATGAGCACCTCGGCATCCGGCGGATCTACCGACAGATAGAGCGTCGCGACGAACTGAACGGCCTTGGCCAGTCCGTCCGCGAATCTTTTTTGCTGTTCAGGAGAAAGGGCCTTGCGCCGCTCAAGGCTCCAAGCCAGGTGCTCCGCTGCGTCACGAAACTTGCGTAACTTGAGCTCGCAGAGGCCCAGCTCTCCAGCGACCTCAGCGGATTCTCTCTCTGTAACAGATGTCGAGTCGATCGCCTCGAATGCTGCCTTGTAAGCGGCGTGCGCCTCGGTCCACTTTCCCGATGCCCGAGCTCGTCGGGCGCGGCGAAGCTGATCCTTTACGATCGAGCCGTCACTTCGTGCGGAGGCCGGATTGCGTTCCTCGGCACGGACCGGATGCGTGGTGCCGATCGCGACGCCAAGCATCAGGCATATCCAGAGCGATTGCGCAACGAAACGCATGCATCGACAGTACTTACGCCAGCCGTGGCGCGTCAACGGCGCTGAAACTGGCAGGACCAGGACGATCGGACGAGAAAAAACTCGCCCGAACAGGGAATGCGGCCATCGCTGCTCGTGCAGTCGCGCACCCCGTAGACCTACATGTCGTACTTTGCCCGACCAACCCTGGAGCCGCCCTGCATTTTCTTGAAGCCCTGCAGGCGGCTCAGGTGTTCTACCGGTCATGGGCGAGCCAGGCAGCACCCCTACCGGCTTCGAGTTCTTCCGGCGCCTCGCGCGGCGTTTCGGGGTCCCTGCGCGGCACGCGGAGGACCTCGCGCAGGACGCCTTGCTGCGGAGACTCGAAGCGGATCTGCGGGTCGAGCTCGGGGAGGCCCGAGCGTCGTACGGTGCCACCATCGTCCTGAACCAGGCGCGGAACCACGTCCGGAACGAACGCCGTCGGGGGGAAGTCCTGACCTCGTTCGACGACCACGACTTTCGGGCGGAGTGCCCGACTCCGGAAGAGATGCTCCGCAGGCAGCAGCGGGAGGAGCTCATCCGCGACCTGATCAACCAGGTCGACCCCAAGTACCGCGACATCTTGATCAAGCACGGGATCGAGGAGGTGCCGCTCGTCGAGATCGCCTCCGAGCTGGGGCTCAAGCCGAAGACGGTGAGGACACACTACCGCCGAGCGCTCGAGGACCTCGCCGCGGCCGTGGAACGCTGGAGGGCGCGGCAACGCTCGCGCGGATGGGACGACGCTCCATGCGTCCCGTTCGCCTTCGATCTGCGCGGCCGCGAGGGGTGGCTGAGCAAGCTAGGCCGTCTGGGCATCAAGATCCTGGTGCAGGGGGCGGTAGTCGTGCTGACCGGCGCCGTCATCGCGACGTTGCCGGACTCGTTCAGCCCGGAGTCGTGGTTGCGGGCGGCGGTGGTGCGCGCTCCTGCGCCCGCACCGGCCGTGGAGGAGATCGTGCAGCCACCGGCCCAACTCCCGATGCGCGCGGCGGCCGCGACGGCCGCGCAGGATACGGCGCAGCCGGCGCAGGCCCGAGACGCACGAGCACCGGTCCCGTCAGGCGCGTCGGTTCGTCGTACCTCGCTCCCCGTCCGCGCCGTGGTCCCAGCCGTCACCGAGCGCGAGCAGGGCCTCATCGACGAGGCCCGAAGGGCCATCGAGGCCCATAGCGCAGTCGCAGATGCCGAGGCGCGACGATTGCTCGAGACGCATGCACGGGAGTTCCCGCAAGGGCAGCTCGCTGCGGAGCGTGAAGCGCTCCTGATACAAATTCGCTGACTCGTCGGCTGTCCATCGAGAGCTGAGCAAGCGGTGAGGACGGTGCTGTCGTCGGGCGGCAAGGCTGAGATCCGCCTTGCGTCGAACAGGAATGCTCACGTCGAGGAGGAGAAACTTATGGAGGACATGCTAGCTGCGATGTGGCTCGTCTCGCCGCTCGGGCTCGCGATGATATCCTGCGTCGCGATCGGCTTCGCGATCACGGCGCGCGAAGCGCTGGGACGCGAACGCGGGCTTCGCGAGGCGCGCGAGCACGCGCATGATGACGAGACGTCGGCCCTCACGGATGCGAAGGAGCAGGCAGCGGAGGAGCGGGACCGATACCGGCGCCTTCTGGATTGTCATGTCGACGCCGCGCTCGCAGAGCTGACAGACGCCCGCGCGCGCCCGGTCCCCTGGCCAGGCAGGGTCCTCGAATCGTTCTGCGCGACGATTCCTTCGTGGAAGCGAAAACTGGCCGAGAGCACAGGGCTGGAGCCGAGGGAGGTGGAGCGGCTGCTGCGGAGCGACGTGTCGATAACGCCCGGCCTCGCGCGGCAGCTGGAAGCCTTCACGGGGGCGCCGGCGCGGTACTGGGAGCGCCTGTGGCGGTTGCACGACGCCTACCGGGCGGACGCAGAGGAGACCGTGGTAATCCAGCTCGGCGAGCCCGTCACCAAGCGCGAGAGCTCGGCGCGTCCAGCGTCGTCACCGGCGCCGAGCCCGGTGCCGCCGACTCCGCCTACGATACCCCCTCGCGCGCTCGACGTTCCTCCGCCCGTGGTGCCGTCTCCCGAGCTTGCGGCCAGGAGCCCACGGGCGAAGCTCCCGCCGCCTCCACAGCCGCGGCTGCGGTCGCCGCTGCCTGCTCGCGCCGAGGCGGGCGCCGAGCTCGCCCGTCGCGCTGCCACGCTGACGAGCTCCCCGCTACGGCGCGACGAAGGTGGGTCCAGTCCGGTACGCGGATCGGATTGGGAGGACGTTGAGCGCTCGTCGCTGAACACGACACTTCCAGGAGTAGGGAGCCATGGGTGAGCGCGGCCGCCCCTCGCGTTCAGAGCAAATGGGCAGTCGCTCCGAGACACGAGTTCCATTCGAGGCCATCGTGCGAAACAGTTCCATGATCAAGGACAACCTGCGTCGACTCAAGGTTCCAGAGTGCGACCGTTCAGACGTGATGCAGGAGATTCTTCTATCCGCTTGGCGAACCGTCGAGGCAGGCGGGTTCCATGCGAGCGAGCGTCTGTCGGTAGAGAAGGCGGTGAGGCGCTGGCTGTTCGTCGTCACGTGGCACCACACAACGCACTACAGGGAACACCAGCACCAGTGGGAAAAAGGCCGCGCCTCGTACACGCATCCGGCGATGGATGGCTACATGCCGCCGCCATCCGAGCAGGTGGAGGCGCTGCTCAGCCTACGCGGCTTGGAACGGCTCAGTCCGTCTCTGCGCGACGCCGTGGCGAATTCCGCTTTGGGGTACACCGCTGAGGAGATCGCGGCCGAGCATGGCCAGAATCCCAACACAATCCAGAATCGCTTGCAGCGTGGAAGAAAGCAACTGCGAAGAGCGCTCCGCTTGAAGGATGCTCCGACGCTGCTCGCCCTTAGGAGCATGTTGGCGAGGATGGCACCGCCCCGGCAGCTGAATAGCTGCGGCTAACGCCTCCGTTTGTTAGCGGACCATCTGCAGGGAGGACCGCTGACCGGTGCCGCATATGTGCGCTGGCGAGCCATCATCATAGGACGGGAGATTGCCCGGGGGGAATGGAGCTATGTGTGGTCCGTCGAATGAAGACGAGTGCGCTGCCGCGCACGCGCGCCTGTTTTCCCCGACGCTGGTTCGTGCCGTGCTGCGCTGGCTGGGGAGGCTGGGGGTACCGCTGTGCCATCGTGGCGACGTCGCAGGTCAAGTTTGGCTCGACGCCTGGGAGAGCTGGCCCAGGTTCGATCCGAAGCGCGGCAGGCCGGAGCGCTGGTTGAACGCGATCACCGTACACGTCGCCTCGCACTACCACGAGCGGGCGCAGCACCGCAGGGAGGAGTTGGTCGATCTGATCGAAGCGCTCGATCCAGCGCCGGACGCTGCTGATGTGATGGAGTGCGACAACATCAGGACCAGCACCATCGACGCAGTGAACGAGCTCGATCCGGAGCTGCGATTTGTGCTCGTAGCACACGACCTGAACGGAGTCTCTATGGCCAAGATAGCCGAAGACGCAGGGCTCCCTCTCTCTACGCTCTACAAGCGACGTGCAAAGGCCATCGATGCGCTACGTGACGCTATTAGGCTTCGGGAAGCCAGAGAAATCTCCGCGTACGGAGTGACGCTGTGATGAGCGTCAAAGGCCTGGTTGTGCACTTCCGGCGCGACTTGGACGACCATGAGGTAGAGCGGATGCTTGGCGCTCTTATGATGTTCAAAGGGGTCACCAAGGTGTCGCCCGTCGGAGCAGGCACCGCCAGCGGGTCAAGCGAGAGCTGCTCGGCAACATCCTCGCGCTTCGGGGCGAAGAAGAGGCGCCGAGCTCGGCGCGAACTCCACCGAGCTCGCGTCGGTGCAGCGCGGCCGGGCGATGACGGAACCCGCCGACCTGGGCGAGCGGCCCCCGCGTCTCTGCCGTAGTAGGCGTCGAACTCGCGCTCGAGTGCTGCGCCCGCCAGCGCGACGCGCCCGTACTCCGCCCGTGCCAGCGCTCTGCCTCGGGCGCGTCGATGCCTTCGAGCATGCTGACGATCGAAAGGGGGCAGGACAGGTGTGCTTGTCCGCCTGCCTGGTTGCCGGCTCGGCGTTATCCCCGAGTGAGACGAGCCGGTCGGGGGGGCCCATCGGTGCGGGCTCGATCTCGTCGCTGGTCGCCAGCGGCAGGACGAGCAGCCGACCGAGCGGCGCCTAAATGACGCCAACCCCTACCTCATCGTCAATGGAGACGGCGCGGGTCAGGATGCTGGCGAGTGTGACGAGTGGAGCGGAGCTCGCCGAGGCACTGACCAAGATGGACGACCGCGGCATGTAACGCAGGCGTGCCGAAGCCGCGGCCCGCCCATCATGGAAGGACATACCCGAGGATGCCCTCGTATGCCCAACAATGTCCGTAGCAGAAACCGTCCGGATGATAGGCCTTCGTGTAGAAGTGATCGCCGGCGCTCGCAGACCAATAGCGATGAAGCGGCACCGTGCCGGCATACTGCTCGGGAAGAATGTATCCGGTTATACCCTCGTACCCATAGCCCAATCCGCCCCCTCCCAACTCACCCCAGTTTGTCGTGTAGAAATGGTCGCCGATGGTCGGATTCCAGTATTGATAAATCGGAACGGTCCCATCTTCGGCATTGCGCAGGATCGTTCCTTCTGACGTCTCGAAGCTGTATCCGAAGAAGGCGGCACCGGAATCGTCTCGACTGGCCGTGTAGAAGTGATCGAGATTCGTTCCGTTCCAGTACCTGCAGAGCGGCGTTAAGCTGATGTCTGGCGTCTGCTCGTCGTCGTATACAGCCGCGCTCGCGACGGCACCGTTCGCAGGGATCCACTCGCTGCATCCTTCTTGCTGGGTGCACACGCGGAAGCGCTTCAAGTTGTCGCGGCTCAGAGAACGGACCATGATGCAGCCCTGGCTAGGCGCCCATTCCGTTTGCACTACTCCGGGCTGGCGCAGGCTCGCCAGCTCGTACCAAGCGCGAACCTTGTTGCCGTCGATCTGGCTGTCGCACCACCAGAAGCGAGTGCTATTGGCACACGCCTTGCCATTTCGCCCGTGCTTGACGCATCGACGCCCCCTCTGGACGCACGCCTCGCTGCAAGCCACCGTTGTCGCCAGGCCGCATGCGAGGGCGCCGGCGACTCCGAAGGGCAGGCAAGCTCGCGCGATAGCGGGCACGGCGCCGACCGCAGCACCGCAGACGTCGGAGCAGCCCAGTCTCACAGCCTCCTGCGATTCGGCTACGGGTTCGCCGCCGACCGACCCCACAACGGCCGACGGAACGCTGTCGTCACCAATGCCCGTTCCGTCCAGGGGAAAGCCGTGGTCGCCCGCGCCTTTGCCGTCGTCCTGAGCGCCGCACGCCGAGACGCTTACAGCCGCCATTAGAATGATCTTCTTCACACGAACCTCCTCGTAGCTTTGTGGCGGACGAGGAGCGCAAACGCAAAAACAAAAACGGATGCCTCATTGTCGAGCTCGCGTCTGACGCCGCGCTGGAAGCCCTCGGCGAGCTCGGCCGAACCGCGACGCTTAGACACCTCGCGCCGCCGAAATCAGGTGTCCGGTCCCGCCGCGCAAGCGCGGCGCAGGCGGCGAGCGCTACCAGGCCGGAATGCCGCTCGGCTGGACAACGTACCTCCCGAGGCGGACACGCCGCGCGCGCTCACCCCGCCGCGACCGCTGCTCGAGGGATCTGCTCGAGGTAGCTGCGCGGCTGGACTACCGGCCGATCGGCGGCCGGCCTCCGGGGCGTTCGCGCCCGACGACGGGCTCTCCATGAGCCTGTCCCTCCTCGAGCCCCGAGCCGGGACAGACGCGCTGGATCGCCTTGGAGCTCCTGAGCACCCCGCACCCGGACGCGTGGTGGTGCTGTCGTCGACACAGCACTACCGCGGCACGCTGGTGATTCCGGCGCCCGCCACGAACGCCACCACCTTGCTCACAGCTCGCTCCCTCGGCGGCTCGCCATCGATCGCTGTCTCGGCATCGAGGAACGTGTAACGCCCGTCCGGCCGGTCCCACGGCAGCGCCGACTCTCGCGCTGGCCGGCTGGACGGCGGCGTCGGTGCCCGCGGCACCTTTCCCGCGAGGACCAGCCGCTTCACCTGCCGCACGACGCGTCCGATCGCAACCGCGATCGAGCGCACGTCGTGGCCCGGCGGCACAGCCGCGCGCCTCGTCGGCCACGGCGAGCAGCGCCCGCGCGCAGCAGGCATCGACGCTACCGGCAGCGGCGACGAGTAGGGCGACGGCGCGATCGCGGACTTCGGCGGGAGTCACGGGTCGCTGTCGTCCGACGCCTTGCAGGAGCCCCCGCAGCAGCTCGAATCGAGATTCTCTGCGGCCCGAACTCCGCCCCGGGGTACCCGGCATCGACGCGGCGAAGGCGGCGGCGATGCTCCGCCCGCACGGGCGGCTCACGAGGCTTCGCCGGACCGCCGGCGGGGTCCCGGGGAACGCTTGCGAGAACCTGCGGGCCCACACGCGGGCTGCGGTGCTGTCGCGGCAGTTCGTGATCCTGCGCGCCGACGCGTCGATCCGGTGGAGCCTCCGGGCGATGCGCCTCGGGGGCGTCGACGCGGACCAGCTGCGCGCGTTGTTCGTGCTGCTGAACCGCATCGACGCCAGCCGGGTGCGCGGCGGACCGAAGCCGCCGGTGCTGGCGGAGGTGTTGGAGCGCGACGACGGGTGGTCATGGGCCAGAAGGGCGAGACGAAGCGTGATCTTATCGAGCGCCTGGCCCACCTGCTACTCGCCGCGAGCGACGAGGTGACCGTGCGTGCGCGTCGAGCGGACGTCCGGGCAGGCGCCCGGCATGCTCCCCGCGCTGCTCCGGCGGCACCTGCTCCCGATCGCGGTGACCCTCCACGTGGACGATCTCGGGAACGACCACCCGCCGGCCGAGGAGAGCGTCGAGCAGATCGAGATGGGCGCCGAGCTCGGCAGGCGCTACCAGGCGCTCCAGCGGACGCTGCTCCAGCAATCAAGCGGGACCGCTTCTCCCAGCTCGCCGGGCCGCTGTTCGGGCAACTGGCGGAGCTCCCGTCGTACCTCGACCGCGCGACCGACGACGTCGGCAATGCCGAGGGCGGCGTCTACCAGGTGCGCTACCCCGAGACGGTCGGCGGGCGCGCCGTTGCCGAGCAGCCGGGGCGCCCCCGCGGGCGAGCTGCTCCCGAATGAGACCTGGCTCGTCGACGTGTTGCGCCGGGCGTTCGTCGAGGGCCGGAACGTCATGGTGTTCTGCTGGCACTTGGAGCTCATGCCGCGGCTCGCGCGCCTGCTGGAGGAGGCGACCGGCCAAAACACGCCGATCCTGTGGGCGAACAAGGTAGCGCCGAAGAAGCGCGGGGCGTGGATCGACAAGGAGATCGTCGGGAGCGCCGGCGGGTGCTCGTGGTGAACCCGGTCGCGGTACGGACGGGCCTGAACAGCCTCGTCCACTTCGCGAGCGTTGTCTGGAACGAGAACCCGGCCTGCAATCCGCTGATCCGTAGGCAGGCGATCGGGCGCGTGCGGCGCATCGGTCAGAAGCTCCAGGCCCGCGCCTACGCGCCGGTCTACAAGGGGACGCTGCAGGAGGTGCTGCATCGGCTGCTCCTGCATAAGGTCGGGGTGAGCGAGGGCGCCGACGGGATCGACGCTACTGCGGCGCTCCAGGCGGCCGGGGTCGGGGCCCGGGGCCACGGATGAGCTGGCCGGACGCGACCGGGGGCGGCTGCTGTACGAGATGCTCATGCGTGGCGAGGAGGAGCAGGCGCAGCCGACAAGCCGTACGCTGAGGCGCTCGGCCATGTCAGGCGAGCTGAGCACGCACCGCTCCGCGTAGCAGCTCGGAGTAGCAGCTCGCGCCGGGGCCGCGTCGCAACAGAAGCTTCTCGCTCCACCGGCGCCACAGGCAGCCAGCCGCGTCGGCGCGGCGCAGTTCAGTCGGACTGAGCTGACCGAACCGCCGAAGGTGATGCCTGCGGCTCCGGTGACGCCTCTAATTCTTGAATCGCTCGGCTGCGCCTATTCCCGCTAGCGGGTCAACTTCCAGGCAATCATCACCATCACGACCGCCATCGCAATTCTTAGATTCATCCAACCAAACTCTTTGAAGGTGCCCACGGTTGACATGTGAGCGGCATGCGTCATCATCATGTTTGACTGACATGACGACGGTTCATTTTGATCTCTCTTGCAGAGGTTCATTTGAATCCCCTTCAGGTGTGAACAGACGTCGACTGGAGAAAGCCGTGTCGGTCACCTGAACGCGCACGCGCGCCGCCCAGCCCGGTTGATCGCGGAAAGTTGGGCGGGCGTGTGCCGTTCGGTTTTGCCTTTCCGCAGGCTGTATTGCGCTGGCAGCGCCAGCGTCAATGCCGCCTACCGGGCTATCGCCGCTACCTACGCTTCACGCCCAAGAGCGCTAGTCGTCGGGCTGACGACCGCGACGCGTCCGCATTGCCGCAACCGACTGACTGCTTGCTGCAGGCGACCGATACGTAAGACGTAAGCGCCCGACCAACGCCATCGTGACCGCCCGTGCGGCGCCGGTTAGCTGTTCCCATCGCGACGAAGGAGGAAGCGATGGCGACGAGAGTGGAGTGGGCCGAGCGGGTGCGCCGAGCGGGTGCAGCGATGGGAGCGGAGCGGACTGAGCGCCGAGCAGTTCGCACGGCGCGAGGGGTACAAGGCCAAGCAGCTGTACTGGTGGCGCTGGAAGCTGCGGGCTGAAGTGGCCTCCCAGCCGTCGCCTCCGTCGGTGGAGGCGCCGCGCTTTCTGCCGGTGCACGTGGTGGCCGACACATCGCCGGCGGCGGCAGAGCCGATCGAGATCGCGCTGCCCAACGGCCGGGTGGTCCGTGTTCGGCCGGGCTTCGACCCGGCCACGCTCGAGCGAGTGCTGGCGCTCGCTGCCGAGGAGGTGCCGTGCTGACGCTGCCGCCGTCGGTGCGCGTGTACGTCGCGGCCGAGCCGACCGACCTGCGGAAGAGCTTCGATGGCCTTTCGGCGCTGGTCGCGCAGTGCTTCGGAGCCGATCCGCTCTGCGGGCATCTGTTCGTGTTCAGGAATCGGCGAGGCGACCAGATCCGGATTTTGTTCTGGGATCGCACTGGGTACATGCTTGTGGCGAAGAAGCTGGCGTGCGGAAGGTTCCACTTGGCGCGCGACGTGCCGCAAGGGGCGACGCACGTCGAGGTCGAGTCCGCGGAGCTGTCGCTGATGCTCGAAGGGCTGGACCTGTCGACCGCGACACGGCGCAAGCGCTGGCGCCCGACGAGGGCCGAGACGGAGAAAACTCCGTCTGAAAACGGAACGCCTTGTTTGTCCGGCGCGCCGTGGATACATGGCGCGCCCGATGACCGAGCCGCCCGCACCGCCCGCCAAGCTACCCGTCGACATTGAGGATGTCCGGCGCAAGCTCGAGCAGCTGGCAGCCGAGGGGCGCATCGCGGACCTCATCGAGCTGGTCGTCCAGCTGCTCGTCGGGCAGCGAGACACCAACACCGCGCTGAGCGTCCGGCTGGCCAACGCGCTTCGTGAGCTGTACGGCCGCAAGAGCCAGAAGGTCAGCTCCGAGCAGCTGTCGCTCATGCTCGCGGCGCTCGGCGACGCGGAGCAGAAGGGCGGCGAGCCCGCGCCCGCTCCCTCGAACGAGGCGGCAGCGACAGAGCCGGGCGACGGCCCCGTACCGCAGCCGCCTGATCCTCCGAAGCCTCCGCGCGGCCGCGGTGGCCGCGCGCCGCTGCCCAAGGACCTGCCGCGCGAGGAGCGCGTCATCCAGGTCCCTGAGGCCGAGCGCGCCTGCGAGCAGTGCGGGGAGACGAAACAGTGCATCGGCTATCGCACCAGCGAGGTCCTCGAGTTCGTGCCGGCCCAGTTCCGGATCATCGAGGAGAAGCGCGAGAAGCTGGCCTGCCCCGCCTGCCCCGAGGAGGGCGTCGTCACCGCGGCGAGCGAGAAGGTCATGGATCGGGGCCGACCGGGACCGGGCCTGCTCGCGCACATCCTCGTGCACAAGTACCACGATTCGACGCCGCTCTACCGGCAAACGCAGCAGTACGAGCGCAGCGGCGTGTCGCTGTCGCCCTCGACCCTCGGCGACTGGGCGGCGTTCGGGGTCGACGTGCTCACCCCGGTCGCCGACCGCATCTTCGAGCGGGTGGTCGAGGCGTTCTACCTGCATGTGGACGACACGGGCCTGCGCGTGCTCGATCGCGATCATCCCAACGGGGTCAAGCGCGGGCATGTCTGGTCGTTCGCGGCCCAGGTCGATGATGGCACCAAGCTGGTTGCGTTTCGTTATGCCCCGGACTGGAGCTCGAAGCGGCCGGCCGTGATGCTCGCCGGCTTCTGCGGGTACATGCAGGGCGACGGCTACGCCGGCTATGACGCGATGGAGGACGAGGACGGCGCCCCCGTGGTGCCTGACGAGCGCCGTCTCGGCTGCGGCATGCACATCCGCGCCAAGTTCGAGAAGGCGGCGAAGAGCGGCGATGCGCGCGCCGCCATCGCGCTGTCGTACTTCAAGACGATCTACCGGGTGGAGGCCGCCTGCAAGGCCGAAGGACTGGGGCCCGATGCGCGCAAAGAGCGACGCGACGAGCAGTCGCTCGGTGCGGTCGATGAGCTGTATCGGTGGATTCGCGAGCTGCACCCGCGGCTCGTACCGAAGACACCGCTCTACGAAGCGACCCGCTACGCGCTCGGTCAAGAGGCGGCGTGGCGGCGCTGCTTCACCGACGGTCGATTCGAGATCGACAACGGTGAGGCCGAGCGAAGCCTGCGGCGTATCTCGATCGGCCGGAAGAACTACCTGTTTGCCGGCTCGGACAAGGGAGCAGAGCGCCTCGCCCGTGCGTATACCGTCTTCGGCTCCTGCCAGCTGAACGGCATCGACCCGCTGGCGTGGGCCACGGACGTCATCGGCAAGCTGCAAGCCGGCTGGCCGCTGTCGCGCCTGGACGAGCTGCTGCCCGACGCCTGGGGCAAGTCGCCGGCGACCGACGCGTGAGCCGAGGCCCCCCCGGGGGGGGCGGCGGCTGATCGAACAGATCGCGGGGAGCGCGAGAGCCGCCGCCTGGTGCGCTGCGGCGGCGCGGTCGCGTATGGCCGCGGACGGCCGCGGCTGCGCCGGGCGCCGCTCCGCGCGGGCCTCGCCGCCTGCGAACGCGCGCGCACGGCTCGCAGCGGCGAAACGGCGGAGCGTGCTCGCGGGAGCGCGACGGCACAAGATGGCGCCTGTCGGGCGGTTACGACCGATACGCCATCACGGGGCGCGCCACACATCCGGCGAGCGCGCTGAGCCTCCGGCGAGCGCGCTGAGCCCGAGAAGACGGTGCCGTGGAAGACGGTGCCGTGGTCGAACGCCGGCTCGGCCATGACGGATCGACGCTCCCGCGGAACGCGCTGCGCAAGGTGCCTTTGCCGTAAGCGCCCAGTCATCGCCATGGGCGCGAGCCCTTGCGGCTCCCGCCGGGTCGACGATGCTGGACGCGGGGCGGCGCCGGCCCGCGCCCGAGTGGCACGGGAGGAGGGCCCGGCGAGGGCGTCTTCGCCTGCGTTGGAGACCGAGGGCCGGGCCGTTCAGGGCGCGTCGTCGTCGGCGGTCGGAGCGGCGCTCGACGATCGCACCCAGGCGGCGGGCAGCAAGCAGCGCGTCCAGCTGGTCGCGCGGCCAGCCCGCCGGACCGCCGTCCCGCGGAGCGGAGTGCCACGTCTCGCCGCCATCTCGGTCGAGGTGCTACACTCTTCCACGATGAAACGTTGTTATTTTTGTGACTGTAAGCTGAGCCGCCGACGTGGCGGCAACGTGGCCATGGAGCATGTGATTCCGGATTGGCTGCAGTCTCACCTTGGATTTAAAAATTACCCAGTTCGTCCAAAGCGAATCGGATTTGACGAGGAGTTTGTGTACGTGTTGCAGTCGCCCACAAGAGAGGAGTTTGCCGACAAAGAAAGACCTCTTTCGATTCTGTTGCAGGAAGACGTGTGTGGTTCATGTAACAACGGGTGGATGAGCGATCTTGAGCGGGCTGTTGCTCCTCATTTAGTTGCTCTGGTTGATGCCACTCGGGACGTCGCCGATCTGGACTCAGAAGCGGCCATGATCGTTGCTCGATGGGCCCTTAAGACAGCTCTCGCTTTGGACTCGGCGGACCCGTTTGTTCGTTACTTGCCGAAGGAACACGCGCGTTCGGTAAGGGTGCACGCGAACAGGTTGCCCGAAGGTGTCGCCGTGTTCGGAACAAATCGCGATATCGAGCGGCACTTGTTGTTGATGGTGACCAAGGACTGGCCGGACTGTCGATGCAACACAGAGGCAGTTGATCTGGAAGTGGTAAAGGGTTTGGTCCGGAGTTCGTATAAGGCGCTGCTTGGCCTTGGCCATTTGCTACTTCTTGTCGTGTACTGGCCACCGCGCCAGGGCTGGCGCTTCGTTGCGAAAGACATGCACCACTTGATTTGGGCAAACGCGGACGTAGCGACCGAGCACGATCCGGAGCTACCGCCCCCGCTGGCCTTCACGTTGGTCGGCCCGGTGTTCGAAGAAACTCTTGGAGTCGCGCACGCAACGGCTGGACCCTGAAGTCAAGCTGGTGGAACTCGTGCCCCAAGTGCAACGCGACAGCTGCCTGGCGCTGTTGCGCTGCTTGTGCGCTTCTGCTCCAACCGCGGCCCCAGGTCGCGCTCGGTATCCTCCAGATCGAGCTCGGGCACCGGGCGCAAAGTTCAAACGTGGGTGCTAGGCTACTTTTAGCACTGGAAATGTTGCAAATCCCGCTCGGGTTTCGAACCCGCGTATGTCGCCGGTCTGACGAGCCGGCGCAACCCAGCCTCCGTCTCGATCTGCCGTCGCTGTGTGTCACGGCTCCGCCGCGATCCAGGGACGCGCAGTTCCGGCGGCGGCTTTACCTGACGGCCGGTGAGCGGGCGTGAGCCGCACCGTGGTGGAGACGCGGCCCGTGTCGGGCACGGCTACTCGTCGGGGGGCAGCTCGACGATGGCGCGTCCGGCCAGCTTCAGCAGGTACACGCCGATGGCGCGTCGGTCGATGGGGCGGCCCTCGGCGCGCGCGGTGCGGACGAGGCGGGCCACTTCGAGGGCGGTGGGGATGCTGCGGGCGAGGAGCAGAATGAGCAGGCTGGTGGTCATGCTCGCCGTCTTGGGCGAGGGCGCGGTGAACATGGCGCAGGTGCACGGGGGCGCCCACGTCGCGGCGGGGCGACGGCTCCGCGGCCCACGGACACCGATCCGGCCGCCGGCGGGGATCGCCGTGATTCGCGAGGTCCTGAGCGGTGCTTGCGAGAAGTCGGCGGGCACCAGCTCACCTGGAGCATCACGGATAGCGCCGTGCGCGTGGGCCTACGGGGCGGTGGCGGCGGCGCACGGGGGAACGGCATCGCGCGCGGCGTCGTTGACGGCGAAGGGCCGTCCCTACCGCGACCCGGAATCGCGGCGGGCCTCGCCGTCACCTACCAGGTCGTCGCCCGGTTCCCGAAGGACGCCGCCGGCGTTGGCACGCTGGCCATCCACCTAGCGCCAGTTGCGCACCGATCTCGTCTTCGTCGCCGTGCTGCCCGCGGCTTGGTGTGGGCTCGCGTTGCCCGGCGCGGTCGATCTAGCCGGCAGGTGGCCCTTGCGACGCCGGCATCCTTCGGAGATCGTTCGCATGTTAGCCACCTCTTGCGGGGTTGGTCCACCCTCAGCTACATTATCCGTTACGATGCACGACTCGCTGAGGCGATACCACCGGCCGGAGGACCTGAGCGCGACCACGCGGGGTGCGCAGCTGCTCAGCATAAGCGTTAGTTCGCTTCGGCTCTGGGGCGGATTGGGAAAGGTCGCCGCGAGGCGATATCCAGACAACTCGTGCCCGATGTACCCAAGCAATAACGTGCTCGTCCCGGCAAAGCGGATTTTAGACGGCGAGGGGGCAGCTTGACCCTGGCAGATGAGTACGCGCGGAAGCTGGCGCTCCTCAGCGGTGACCCGTTCGAGGCCGAGGTCGTTACCGCTCTCCAGCAGACGTTCACGGGTAACGGCTTCCAGCGCGTGCCTGACAAGCCCAACGGCGACGGTGGTCTCGACGGGCTCTCCCACGGCCGTACTCGAGCATACTGTTGCTACGGACTGGAACTGCAACCCGGTCCTGGAACGCTCTCGGCAGCGCTCCGCAAGAAGATCGCAGAGAAGTTCAAGTCGGATCTCCGACGCTTGCTGGAAATTGATTTTAATTCGCCGAAGCTGGTGGAGAAAGTAAACGATGCCCTAGTTACAGTGCTTGGAGATCCTCCCTCGACAAGGATTGAAGCAATCATACTTATCACCAACATCTTCGAAGACAAGCGTCTCCTGGGCGACCTTGGGACGGCGTTCGAAAAGTACAAGAAGGCAAGTAGGAAGCGATTTGTTCATCCCAAATGCGAGCTGGTGCTCTGGGGACCTACCGACCTTGCAAACAACACGTCTGTCAGCGAACAGTTCCTCCTCCGGGTAGAACACCCAGGTTTCTTCGTAGCTTTGAAATCCGCCGACCAGCAAGCGAAGATGCACGAACCACCTAACCAGGACCGTTTTAACAAGAAGTTCGACGATCTCCTGGCGCTGGTTCCCGGCGAGATAGAGGCTATCGAGGCGCTTCGGACGACGTTCAAGCAGGGCTGGAGCAAGAGCATCCTACTCAACCAGCAGTTAGCCGCGAGCCTTCCGAACCTGCATGAGGAGTTCGAGAGGACTCGTAGGACGGCAGCCATCGATGCTCGCCTCGCGTCGAGCAAGCAGGGGGTCGATCCTTTCGAGCTAATGGAGAACGCTCGCGAGAGACTTCGACAGCGGATGGACACACTTGTTAACGGCGGATTGCCGTCTTCGACGACAGATGAACTCGTTGACGCGGAGACGGGGAGTAACCGCCCGACAGGCGCCATCTTGTGCCGTCGCGCTCCCGCGAGCACGCTCCGCCGTTTCGCCGCTGCGAGCCGTGCGCGCGCGTTCGCAGGCGGCGAGGCCCGCGCGGAGCGGCGCCCGGCGCAGCCGCGGCCGTCCGCGGCCATACGCGACCGCGCCGCCGCAGCGCACCAGGCGGCGGCTCTCGCGCTCCCCGCGATCTGTTCGATCAGCCGCCGCCCCCCCCGGGGGGGCCTCGGCTCACGCGTCGGTCGCCGGCGACTTGCCCCAGGCGTCGGGCAGCAGCTCGTCCAGGCGCGACAGCGGCCAGCCGGCTTGCAGCTTGCCGATGACGTCCGTGGCCCACGCCAGCGGGTCGATGCCGTTCAGCTGGCAGGAGCCGAAGACGGTATACGCACGGGCGAGGCGCTCTGCTCCCTTGTCCGAGCCGGCAAACAGGTAGTTCTTCCGGCCGATCGAGATACGCCGCAGGCTTCGCTCGGCCTCACCGTTGTCGATCTCGAATCGACCGTCGGTGAAGCAGCGCCGCCACGCCGCCTCTTGACCGAGCGCGTAGCGGGTCGCTTCGTAGAGCGGTGTCTTCGGTACGAGCCGCGGGTGCAGCTCGCGAATCCACCGATACAGCTCATCGACCGCACCGAGCGACTGCTCGTCGCGTCGCTCTTTGCGCGCATCGGGCCCCAGTCCTTCGGCCTTGCAGGCGGCCTCCACCCGGTAGATCGTCTTGAAGTACGACAGCGCGATGGCGGCGCGCGCATCGCCGCTCTTCGCCGCCTTCTCGAACTTGGCGCGGATGTGCATGCCGCAGCCGAGACGGCGCTCGTCAGGCACCACGGGGGCGCCGTCCTCGTCCTCCATCGCGTCATAGCCGGCGTAGCCGTCGCCCTGCATGTACCCGCAGAAGCCGGCGAGCATCACGGCCGGCCGCTTCGAGCTCCAGTCCGGGGCATAACGAAACGCAACCAGCTTGGTGCCATCATCGACCTGGGCCGCGAACGACCAGACATGCCCGCGCTTGACCCCGTTGGGATGATCGCGATCGAGCACGCGCAGGCCCGTGTCGTCCACATGCAGGTAGAACGCCTCGACCACCCGCTCGAAGATGCGGTCGGCGACCGGGGTGAGCACGTCGACCCCGAACGCCGCCCAGTCGCCGAGGGTCGAGGGCGACAGCGACACGCCGCTGCGCTCGTACTGCTGCGTTTGCCGGTAGAGCGGCGTCGAATCGTGGTACTTGTGCACGAGGATGTGCGCGAGCAGGCCCGGTCCCGGTCGGCCCCGATCCATGACCTTCTCGCTCGCCGCGGTGACGACGCCCTCCTCGGGGCAGGCGGGGCAGGCCAGCTTCTCGCGCTTCTCCTCGATGATCCGGAACTGGGCCGGCACGAACTCGAGGACCTCGCTGGTGCGATAGCCGATGCACTGTTTCGTCTCCCCGCACTGCTCGCAGGCGCGCTCGGCCTCAGGGACCTGGATGACGCGCTCCTCGCGCGGCAGGTCCTTGGGCAGCGGCGCGCGGCCACCGCGGCCGCGCGGAGGCTTCGGAGGATCAGGCGGCTGCGGTACGGGGCCGTCGCCCGGCTCTGTCGCTGCCGCCTCGTTCGAGGGAGCGGGCGCGGGCTCGCCGCCCTTCTGCTCCGCGTCGCCGAGCGCCGCGAGCATGAGCGACAGCTGCTCGGAGCTGACCTTCTGGCTCTTGCGGCCGTACAGCTCACGAAGCGCGTTGGCCAGCCGGACGCTCAGCGCGGTGTTGGTGTCTCGCTGCCCGACGAGCAGCTGGACGACCAGCTCGATGAGGTCCGCGATGCGCCCCTCGGCTGCCAGCTGCTCGAGCTTGCGCCGGACATCCTCAATGTCGACGGGTAGCTTGGCGGGCGGTGCGGGCGGCTCGGTCATCGGGCGCGCCATGTATCCACGGCGCGCCGGACAAACAAGGCGTTCCGTTTTCAGACGGAGTTTTCTCCGTCTCGGCCCTCGTCGGGCGCCAGCGCTTGCGCCGTGTCGCGGTCGACAGGTCCAGCCCTTCGAGCATCAGCGACAGCTCCGCGGACTCGACCTCGACGTGCGTCGCCCCTTGCGGCACGTCGCGCGCCAAGTGGAACCTTCCGCACGCCAGCTTCTTCGCCACAAGCATGTACCCAGTGCGATCCCAGAACAAAATCCGGATCTGGTCGCCTCGCCGATTCCTGAACACGAACAGATGCCCGCAGAGCGGATCGGCTCCGAAGCACTGCGCGACCAGCGCCGAAAGGCCATCGAAGCTCTTCCGCAGGTCGGTCGGCTCGGCCGCGACGTACACGCGCACCGACGGCGGCAGCGTCAGCACGGCACCTCCTCGGCAGCGAGCGCCAGCACTCGCTCGAGCGTGGCCGGGTCGAAGCCCGGCCGAACACGGACCACCCGGCCGTTGGGCAGCGCGATCTCGATCGGCTCTGCCGCCGCCGGCGATGTGTCGGTCACCACGTGCACCGGCAGAAAGCGCGGCGCCTCCACCGACGGAGGCGACGGCTGGGAGGCCACTTCAGCCCGCAGCTTCCAGCGCCACCAGTACAGCTGCTTGGCCTTGTACCCCTCGCGCCGTGCGAACTGCTCGGCGCTCAGTCCGCTCCGCTCCCATCGCTGCACCCGCTCGGCCCACTCCACTCTCGTCGCCATCGCTTCCTCCTTCGTCGCGATGGGAACAGCTAACCGGCGCCGCACGGGCGGTCACGATGGCGTTGGTCGGGCGCTTACACATGCCGACGCTTCGAGGGAGATGGCTCCGTTCATTCGGATCTGCGAGTGATCGGGCACGCCTAATCGTCGCCTATCTCCTCTCGCTCGCCGCGGTCGGACGCCATCATCTTGGGTTCGTCGCACTTGACGAGCCACTTCAGCAGAATCCGGACCAGCACCATCGGCAGCTTTTCTTGGACTTCCTGTTGACCAAGGGTGCTTCGCTTGAGCGTCAGGCTCTAATCTTCACTAACCTGCGCGATGAGGAGGTTGCCACTCTTCGAGAAGCAGGTGTCTCGGCGCAGTCGGTCAAGGGCAAATTCTTACGACTCGTAAAGCGGCAAGATCCCGAAGGTCGCTCGCCGTCTGTGCCACCGGGTAACCCACCGGGGGAACCCCCTCCATCTGGTGCTCTGCGGAGAACACACTGGGAAGAGATCGAGAACGATCCCTTTGACTCAGTGGATGGCGAGTCGATTGGGTGATCGCGTGCCCAAGCGCACACGGCGCGTTGGTTGTTCAGGTCGCGTCGGCGTTGCCGACGGTCGGAGCAGTGCGCGACGATGTCGCCCGGGCGTCGGGCAGCAACTCGTCCAGCCGTTCGCGCGGCCAACCCCCCTGCATCTTACCGCCCCGTCGCAGGGAGGCGATAGTGTCTACTCGCTGCCGGCGAAGTGGACCAGCGGATCTGCGACGGAAAGCTGCCCCTCTTCCGGTAGCGCACAGCTGGCGCCACTCTCCTCTGTGCGGGAGCACGGCGACCAGGAAGCAGGCAGCCGCTTTCCTGGCACAGCCGAAGCACATGGGAGAAAGGCCGTCCCGACGCGGCGGGCTACGGTCGGCGCGAGCCTGATCGCCCCGCCGGTCCTGGCAGGCCGAGCAGCCGACCGATCGCCTCGTGGACGATACGAGCCGCCTCCTCATCGCCGAGGGCGACGGCACGGCTCAGGGTGCCGGTGAGCGAGGCGACCACGACGGCCCGGGGCGACGGCTCGGCAGGCGCGAGCTCCCGGGCGCTGAGGCCCGGCGGTTGGGTCCAGGTTGGGATCGCGCGCTCCGAGCGGGTGCGATCCGGGTGCTGGCCTTCCAGAAACCTCGGCGAATGTGACGGATCGCGACGGTTCGCCCCCACGGAATCGTTCCGTGAGGACCCGGTGCTCGCGCCTCGCTTGCTCGCGACGCTCTTCCACGTCGAGGTGCCGGCGCACGCCTCCGCCGCGGTGGTCGAGTCGTCGCTCGACCAGCTCATGCCCGTGGAGTTCCGCGCTGACCTGGTGCTCGAGCTTCGAGACGCGAGCGGCGTGCTCGTGCTGGCGATCGTCATCGAGGTCCAGCGCGACATGGATCCGAACAAGAAGTTCTCGTGGCCGACGTATGTCACGGTCGTGCGCGCCAAGAAGCGCTGCCGCACGGTCGTGCTCGTGGTCGCGCCGGACGCCGGCGTCGCTGCCTGGGCGGCGGAGAGCATCGACCTCGGCCTGGGGCTCGGCCACGTCGAGCCGCTGGTGCTCGGCCCGGCCGTCATCCCCGAGATCACCGATCCTGCCGACGCGGAGGCGGAGACGGAGCTCGCCGTGCTCTCGGCGGTGGCGCACGGCAACGGGCCGAACGGGCTCGCCGTGGTCCAGGCGGCGCTCGTTGCCCTTGGCTGGCTCGACCAGGAGCACGCGATGGTCTACTTTCAGCTCATCTGGAACGCGTTGCGTGAGCCGATGCGGCAGGCTCTGGAGGCGTTGGTCATGGAACGGCAGATCGAAGGCGAGGCGACGTTTCCCCCGTTCGTGCAGAGGCTCATCGATCGCGGCAAGCTCGAGGGCATCCGTGAGGGCAAGCTCGAGGGCATCCGTGAGGGCAAGCTCGAGGGCATCCGTGAGGGCGAGCTCAAGGGCGTCCGTGAGGGCGAGCTCAAGGGCAAGAGGGATACCCTGTTGCGGCTGCTCGCGCGTGCAGGGGTGGTGCTCAGCGAGAACGAGAGCGCGCGCATCCAGGGATGCACGGACATCGCGACCCTCGACCGCTGGATCGATAACGTCCTTGGGGCGAAGACCGCCGCCGAAGTGCTCTCCTGACCGTCGGCGGATGCGGCCCGACAGGACGATGAATCAGACGGACTTCGCCCGCTGATTATCGCCAGGCGTTGGGCGGACGAGAACGAAGGTGGACATGGACCGATGCCGCTCAGAGGAGCAGCCTAGGATTCACGTCACGACGGACGCGCTTCGGCTGATGCCCGTTGTGGAGCTTGAGCCCGGCCGCTTCGGCTCGGCGCCCCATCCGAGCTCGGGGCCGTGGACCGCAACAGAAAGCGATCGCTACTGGCGGGCGTGCCTTCGTGCGGGCGGTCTGGTCGGTGTCGACCCCATCGTGCCCGGCTCGTGGTTCGTTGCGATCGATGCGCTGACGTCCCAGGACGCGCTGATCACGGTCCTCCGTGTACACCTCGGCGACAGCGTTCCAGCTGATGACGAGGTTGGCGCCCTCAGCGGTGGCCTCGCGCTCGTCGACGACGGCGAGGTTCTCTTGTTACCGACCTGTTGTGGTGATCTGAGCGATCTCGAAAATTGGCGGACAGCCGCCCATCGGTCGGCCGAGTCCCCCGAGATGCTCTGGATCGGTCACCCATGGTTAATGGCCTGGCATGATGCCCCGATGCTTCACCTCCGGGAAGAACCCGAAGGCGGCATGCCCGCTCAACCAAGAGAGCTCGTGGTTGAGCCAGAGATTTTGCAGCGCGCGGTGCGCCTCGCCGTGCAGGATCTCGACGTCTTCTCCGAGCGCGTCGCGTCAGCGCTGCGGCACATCCCTGGCGTCACCGACGCGCGGGCCACTGCCAAGATCCTTGTTGGTAGGAGAGCGTCTTGATGAAGCGTCAGAAAGCGCGTGGCTCGCGTCACCAGGGCCTCGTGGCGGCCGCGCGCGCCTCCTCGACGCGGCGCACGCAGGCCTCCCGGTTGGCCCTGGCGGCGGCCTCGGGCACGCGCAAGAGATCCATCCTGCGGTCGACCGGCATGCAGTAGGTGGTCGCGGCCCACAGCTTCGGATCGTCCACGCTGCGGAGCTCCTCGAGATCGGTCCACACCCGCACCACCCGGTCGTCCGCCGCGGCGACGATGCGCTGGCCATCCGGGCTGAACGCCACGGCGTTGATCGGCGAGCCGGCGCGGAGGACCAGCGGCTCGCCCGCGCCGTCGGCACGCCACACCCGCACGGTGTGGTCCTGCGATCCGGTGGCGATGCGCCGGCCATCGGGGCTGAACGCCACCCCGAGCACCCAGTGCGCATGGCCGCGGAGGACGAGCGGCTCGCCCGCGCCGTCGGCGCGCCACACCCGCGCGGTCCGGTCCCAGGACGCGGTGGCGATGCGCCGGCCATCGGGGCTGAACGCCACCGCGTTGATGTCGCCGTCGTGACCACGCAAGACCGTCGGCTCGCCGGTGCCGTCGGCGCGCCACACCCGGGCGGTGTTGTCCGATGACCCGGAGACGATGCGCTGGCCGTCGGGGCTGAACGCCACCGCGTAGATCCGATCCTCGTGGCCGCGGAGGACCAGGGGCTCGCCGGCGCCGTCGGCGCGCCACACCCGCACGGTCTTGTCGCCGGACCCGCTCGCGATGCGCTGGCCATCCGGGCTGAACACCGCCGCGTAGACCTGATCCTCGTGACCGCGGAGGACCAGGGGCTCGCCGGCGCCGTCGGCGCGCCACACCCGCACGGTCTTGTCGGAGGACCCGCTGACGATGCGCTGGCCGTCGGGGCTGAACGCGACCGAGTTGACCTCGTCCTCGTGACCGCGGAGGACGAGCGGCTCGCCGGTGCCGTCGGCGTTCCACACCCGCACCGTCCTGTCGAGCGACGCGGAGGCGACGCGCCGGCCATCGGGGCTGAACGCGACCCCGTAGATTCGATCCGTGTGGCCGTGGAGGGCGATCGGCTCGCCGGCGTCGTCGGCGTTCCACACCCGCGCGGTCTTGTCGTGAGACGCGGTGACGAGGTGATGGCCGTCGGGGCTGAACGCCACCGAATAGACCTGATCGTCGTGACCGCGAAGGACGAACGGATCACCCGTGCCGTCGGCGTTCCACACGCGCGCCGTCTCGTCCTGCGACGCGGTGGCGATGCGCTTGCCGTCGGGGCTGAACGCGACCCCGTAGATTCGATCGGTGTGGCCGCGGAGGACGATGGGCTCGCCGGAGCCGTCGGCGTTCCACACCCGCACCGTCCTGTCCCAGGACGCGGTGGCGATGCGCTTGCCATCGGGGCTGAACGCGACCCCGTAGATTCGATCGGTGTGGCCGCGGAGGACGATGGGCTCGCCGGAGCCGTCGGCGTTCCACACGCGCGCGGTCCGGTCCTGGGACCCGGTGACGATGCGCTTGCCATCGGGGCTGAACGCCGCCGAATGGACCGGATCCGTGTGGCCGCGGAGGACGATGGGCTCGCCGGCGCCGTCGGCGCGCCACACCCGCGCGGTCCGGTCGGCCGACGCGGTGACGATGCGCCTGCCGTCGGGGCTGAACGCCGCCGAGAGGACCCAGGCCTCGTGGCCGCGGAGGACGATGGGCTCGCCGGAGCCGTCGGCGTTCCACACGCGCGCGGTCCGGTCCTGGGACCCGGTGACGACGCGCTGGCCGTCGGGGCTGAACGCCGCCGAATAGACCGGATCCGTGTGGCCGCGGAGGACGATGGGCTCGCCGATGCCGTCGGCGTTCCACACGCGCGCGGTCCGGTCGGCCGACGCGGTGACGATGCGCCTGCCGTCGGGGCTATAGTCCGCGTCCAGCACCCCGTCCGGGTGGACGAGCACCGCGCGCGCGAGCCTGCTGTGCAGCGCCCAGCGCGCGAGGACGGCCCACCCCCGCGGCTCGTCGCGCGGCTCGACCTCGCGCAGGATCGCGAGCACGCTCGTGGGATCGGCCTGCAGCTCGCGCGCCGCGGCCACGCGGGTGGCGTTGCGCGCGCGCAGCGCCTCCCGATCGGCGCGCGTGGCCTGCTGGTGGGCGCGGGCCGCCAGGTACGACACCGTGACCGCGAACGCGGTGAGCGCGGCGATCACGCCCGTGGTGAGCCGCCGGCGCAGGCGGCGCGCCCGCTCGCAGTGGGCCACGACGGCCAGGAGGTAACGCTCCTCGCGCCGGCCGAGCCCGGCGCGCCAGTCGGCCCCCTGCTCGGCGCGGCGGCGCTCGTACCACGCTCGGGCGTCGCTCGCCGCGCGATCGCGCCAGAGCAGCCCCTCGGCCTGCCCGCTCGCCTCCCATGGCTCGGCTGCGGCGCGGAGCCGGGCCAAGAACTCCGCGTCCTGCTCGCTCTCGGCGAGCCACTGCCCGAGCTTCGCCCACCGCTCGATCAGCGATTCGTGCACCAGCTCCACGGTCGTGCCCTCGCGCTCGCCGCCGGTCTCGATGAGCAGGAGCCGCGCGGCGGCGAGGTGCTGCACCACCTGGGCGGCGTCCCCCTGACCGTCCCGCGCGAGCTCGCGGAGCTCCTCCAGGCGCACGACGGCGCGCGTGCGCTCGGGCGTCACCAGGCGCAGGAGCACCGCCCGGGCCAGCCGCTGCTCGTGGGGCGGCAGCGCCGAGAGCACCGCGTCCGCGTGGGCGGACAGGGCGCCGGCCACGCCGCCGAGCCGCTCGTAGCTCTCCCGCGTCAAGATCCGGCGCTCGCGATCGCGCGCCTCCCACAGCTTCGCGGCCGTGAACTGCAGGAGCGGCAAGGGGCTCCGGGTGCTCTCCAGCGTGCTCAGCATGTGCTCGACCATGGCCGGGGTCTCGAACCGGTGGCCGGCCGCCTCGGTGGGCCGGGTCAGGGCCTCGCGCAGGCCGTCGCGACCCATGGTGGGGAGGAAGGAGAGCCCGCGGGTCACCTCGGTCATGAAGTGGTGGTCGTCGGCGATGCGATCGAGGAAGTCCGAGCGGATGGCGAGCAGGACGCGCAACGGCGAGGAGGCGTCGTCGGCCGCGCCCGCGAGGCACGCGATGAACGCCGCCCGCGCCTCGGCGGCGGCGCCGAGCGTGTAGAGCTCCTCGAACTGATCGACGAAGAGCAGGATGCGGTGCCGCTTCCCCTCCCGGCGGCAGCGCGCGCGCAGCCGGGCGCCGAGGCTGCCCGGCTGCGCGCGCAGCGTGGCGACGAGCTCGTCGTGGTCGGGGAGCTCGGGCGAGCTCGTCGCGCTGGCGGGCTCCGCCTCGGCGACCTGCGCGAGCACGTCGACGAGCGCGGACAGCGGGCGCTGCCCCGGGCGCAGGATGAACGCCTCCCAGCGATCCCCCAGGCGCTTCAGCGCCGGGATCACGCCCGCGCGCACGAACGACGATTTGCCCGCCCCCGAGGGCCCGGCGACGGCGACGAGCTGATGGTTGCGCAGCCGCGTCATCAGGGCGGCGACCTCGCGCTCGCGGCCGAAGAAGCGCGGGGCGTCGGCCTCCTGGAACGCGGCGAGGCCGGCGAACGGGCCCTCGTCCTCGCTCAGCGCGAGCGACGTTCGGCCGGGCAGGAGGTCCTCGAGCTCGGCGAGGAGCTCCTTGGCCGAGCCGATGCGCTCGACCGCGCGCTTCTTCAGGCAGCGGTCGATGAGGGCGCCGAGCGCGCCGACGTCCGGGCGCCGCTCGCTGACGGCGGGCATCGGGAGCTCGAGGTTCACGATCTCCACGATCCGCGCCGCCGAGAACGGGTCGAGCGGGTGCGCCCCCGTGACCAGCTCGTGGAGGATGATGCCCACGGCCCAGAGGTCGGAGCGGGCGTCGATGTCCCCGCCCCGCAGCTGCTCGGGGGACATATACCGGGGTGTGCCCAGGATCGTGCTTTGCGCGCTCGGCCGAGCCCGTCCGGCGAGCACCATGCGCGCGCCCGTGAACATCGAGATCCGCTCGGCCTCGATCTGCTTGGCGATGCCGAAATCGAGCACCTTGATGGAGCCGGCGTCCTCCAGGAGGATGTTCTCCGGCTTGAGGTCGCGGTGCACGATCCCGAGCTCGTGCGCGCAGGCCAGCGCGCGGACCACCGGGATCATGAGCTCGACGGCCAGGCTGGGCGACAGCGGGCCGGGCGGCGTGTGCGCGACGGGCGACGACCCGGACGCGCTCGGGTGCTCGCGCTGCGCCATCCACTCGCGCAGCGTGCGGCCCTTGACGTACTCGAGCACGAGGTAGGGGTGCCCGTGGATCTCGTCCACCTCATGGATGACCACGATGTTCTCGTGCCTGCACCGCGCCGTGGCCCGCGCCTCGGCGAGGAAGCGCCCGATGCCTTGCCTGCTGTGCTCGCGGAGGAGCTTGATGGCGACGAGGCGGCCGAGCCTCGTGTCGCGGGCCAGGAACACGACCCCCATGCCGCCCTGGCCCAGCTTGCGGATGATCTCGTAGTGCTTGATGGTGTCGCCGACGTTCGGGGGCGCGTAGGCCGCGAGGGCATCCGCCGGCGTCGTCGGAGCCTCCTCCGGGGGCGGCGTGGCGCCGGACATCTCCGCCGTCTCCACCTCCTCGGGGAGCGCGCCCTCCGGAGGCGGCGAGCCTGGGCTCGCCGCCGTCTCCGTGCCGACGGGCGCGCCGAGATCGACGAGGGTCGCGCGGCGGAGCCCGCCCGGCTCGCAGGCGTCGAGCTCGCGCAGGAGGCCCTCGGCCGTGACGAGCCGCTCGTCGGCCTCCTCCTCCTCGCTCGTCGCCCGCCGCACGATCGCGCCGACCGGGTGACCGAGGAGCGCGGGAGGGATCCGGACCTGCCCGCGGTGCTGCTGGTGGAGATCGTCCCTGTCCGGAGCGCTGACCCGGTCCGCGCGCCTGCCCGTGAGGCACTCGAGGAACATGAGCGCCCAGGCGTACAGATCCGCGCGCGCCGTCGGCGCGAGCCCCCAGATCTGCTCGGGGGCGGCATACGCCAGCGAGCCCAGGGGCTCGGTCCCCGAGGCGGGCCCTCCGCCCCGGCCGCTCCGCAGGCTCGCGGCGACCGCGGCGAGGCCGAAATCGAGCACGCGCGCGTCCCGACTCGCCGCCGAGGGGGCGATCATCACGTGCGTCGGCCGGAGCGACCCGTGGACGATGCCCTGCCGGTGCGCGCAGGCCAGCGCGTCGAGGACCTGCCGCATCAGGTGCCGCGCCTCCTGCGGCTCGAGCGCGCCCTGCTGCGACAGCAGCTCGGCCAGGCTCTGGCCGGGCACGAGCTCGCTGACCGTGAAAACGTGCCCCTCGTCCGTCTGCCCCCCGTCGATCAGCCGGGCGATGTTGGGATGGTGGAGCCGCGCGCTGCGACGCATCTCTTGCAGGGAGCGCGCGACGTCTTCTGGATCTGCGGGGTCGCCGCCGCGGTCGAGGCGCATGAGCCTGAGGGCGATCGGCTGCCCGCTCTCGATCAGTCGCCCCTGGTAGACGGTGCCGAGGCTGCTCTCCCGGAGCACGGAGAAGAGCTCGTAGCGGCCCTGGAACACCATCCCTGGAGCGAGCGTCTCCCGGTTCATCGCAACCTCTCGGTGGCAGCCGCCTCCCCGCGGCGGCCTCGGGCGGAAGGCCCCACACCACGAGAGCATCGCGACGATCGGCGCCGTCGAGCCCGCTCGGCGTGTGGCCGGGGGCGCTCGACGAGGTGGCCGGTCCGATGCTCGGGCAGCGGATGTCGCTGCCCACCAGTTCATAAAGTGGCCCCGGCGCGTCGTCCGGCGCCGGCGCGTCGCCAGCCGCCAGCGCGTCGAGCGCGGAGCCGGGCGGACGACCCGACCCGCGTCGCAGCGGACGACCCGGCCCACGTTGACGACACCGCGGCGGATCGCTAGACGGCGTGCGAATGGTCGATGCGTCCGAGACCCCTTTCGCTCTGCTGGGCGGCGAGCCGGCGGTGCGCCGGCTGGTCGAGCGCTTCTACGACCTCATGGCCCGCGACGAGCCGGCGCTCGCGCGCCTCCACGTGTGCGACGAGCGCGGCCAGGTCGCGCGGGAGAGCCGCGACCGCTTCGCGCTCTTCCTGATCGGCTGGCTGGGCGGCCCGCAGGACTACATCGCGGCGCACGGCCACCCGCGGCTGCGAATGCGCCACGCCCGCGTCCCGGTCGATGTGGCGATGCGCGACGCGTGGCTGCGCTGCATGCGCGCGGCGATGACCGAGCTCGGCGTGCCCGCGCCGCTCCACGCCTTCCTGGACCAGCGCTTCGGCGAGGTGGCGGACTTCATGCGCAACCGGCCGGGCTGAGCCGTTCCTTCCGTCCGGTGAGCGCCCATCGCTGCTGGTGCGGAGGTTGCACCCAGGCTCACCATGAAGAGGCAGAAGAAGAACCAGCCAGCGAAGACCGCAACCCGGCAGGAGAGGCCAGCCCCGGTTGCCGAGGGGGAAGCGACGGAGTCGCCGGAGGGCGATCTCGTCGGCGGGGCGGTGAAGGGCGCGCTCGTCGGAGGTCTGCTGGGAGGCGGCGGCGGCGCGGCCGCGGGCGGCGCCGCCGGGCTGATCGGCAGCGTGCTGGGCGACGACGAGAAGTCCGGCTGGTGAAGGGCGCCGGTCCTCGGGCAGAAGTCCGGCTGGTGAAGGGCGCCGGTCCTCGGGCGCCGCGCGCGAGAGCGCCCTGGCTTCAGGGGCGTGAACGGCGCCTCCCCGGGGCGCGCCGGGTCAGGCGCCTGCAGGGGGCGCGTGCGGCGCGGCGTCCGCCGGCCGCTCGTGCCAGGCCGGGCCGTCGAGGAGGCGGGCCACCATCATGCTGCTCACGTTGTCGCCGACCGCGTTGACCAGCGTGGCCGGCGGATCCACGAGCGCGCCGACCGTGGAGATGATGGGCAGCGCCTCCATCGGAAACCCGAAGAGCGAGACGATCACCAGCTCTCCGATGAATCCCCCGCCGGGGATGCCGCTCATCACGGTGCCGCTCAGGAGCGCGACCCCCAGCACGGCCAGGTACGTGTCCGCTCCGCCGAGCTCGCGGCCGAAGACGCCGAAGAGCAGCGCTGTCTTGAGCACCGCCGAGAGGCACGAGCCCTCCATGTGGATGGTCGCGCCGATCGGGATGACCACCTCCGCGATGTCGTCAGGCACCCGGGAGCGCCGCGCCGCCTCGAGGTTCGAGGGGATGGTCGCCATGCTGCTCGAGGTCGCGAGCGCGGTGAGCGCCGGCGTCGGGATGTTCTTCCAGAACGCCCTCGCCGCGCGCCCGCGGCCGGCGAGCCACGCGTAGAGCGTGAAGGCGAGGAAGAAGTACGCGGCGGCGAGCGGGTAGAAGAGCCCGACGGCGCGGACGTACGACTGGAGGAGCGTCGGGCCGAAGGCGCCGACGAGGTGCGCGAAGTAGGCGCCGAGGCCGATCGGCGCGTAGTACATCACGAAGTCGACGAGCTTGAGCATCACCTCGTTCGCCGAGGCGAGCAGGCGCGCGACCGGCTGGCCGCGCTCGCCGGCGGCCGTGGTGCCGAGGCCGACCAGGAAGGCCATCACGATGAGCGGCAGCACGTTCCTGCGGGAGAGCAGGTCGCCGAAGTCGGGGACGCTGACCGCGCCCACCAGCTGGTCGCCGAGGCTGACCGGCGCGACCTCCGGCTTGCCGGGCAGCGTCACCTGCAGGCCCTCGGCGGGCGGGTAGAGCGCGACCGCGGCGAGCATCAGCGCCGACGCGACAAGGCCGGTCGCGACGAAGACGCCGAGCATCGCGGTCATGATGCGCCCGAGGCGCCGCAGGCTGCTCATGCCGGCCACCGCGGAGGAGATGGAGAAGAAGATCAGCGGCACGACGAGGGTGAACAGGAGGTTGAGGAAGAGGTCGCCGAGCGGCTTGAGCACCGCCGTGCGCTCGCCGAGCGCGAGGCCGAGCCCGGCGCCGGCGGCGATCGAGGCGAGCAGGAGCAGGGTGAAGCGGTGGGAGGTGAGGAGGGTCCGCAGCGTTCTCGTCATCGCGGCCGCCAGCATGGCGCCACGGCGGGGGGAGCGCGCGGGCGTCGCCGCTCGCCGCCGTCCGGACGCAACCAGGTTGAGCCCGGGGCCGGGGCCGCCCGTCGCCTCACCCAGGTTGAGCCGGGGCCGCCCGCCGCCTCACCCAGGTTGAGCCGGGCAGGTCGGTGGCTCACCCAGGTTGAGCTCGGCCGCCTCGCACCCAGGTTGCGCCGGCCGCGGCGCCGGCCGCGTCACTCCGGCCTGAGCGCTGACAGCGCCGCCCTCGTAAAAATTTCCGCGATGAGCCCGATCGCGCGCTCATCGAGGTCGAACGCGTGGTGGTGGTGCGGCGCAGCGGTCGGCCCGCCCGCGCCCACCGTGAAGAGGCATCCAGGCACGCGGGTCGTGAACTCCGAGAAATCCTCGCTGACCGTGAGCGGCCCGGGATCCATGACCTCGGCGCGCTGCGTCGCCCGCGCCGCGGCCGCGACAAGATCCACGGGCGCCGCGGCGTTGGCCGTCACGGGCGAGCTCGACAGCACCCTGAACTCGCACGAGGCCCGCAGTGCCGAGCACACCCCCGAGGCGATCCCCTGGAGACGGTCGAGCGCGTGCTCCCGGCTCGCCTGCGAGAACCAGCGCACCGTGCCCTGGAGCGCCACGCGCTCGACGACGACGTTGGCCGCGTTCCCGCCGGAGATGGCCGAGATGCTCACGACGAGCGGCTCGCCCGGCTTCGTCTCGCGCGAGACGATCGACTGCAGCGCGGTCACGACCTGCGCCGCCGTGTAGATCGGATCGACCGACAGGTGCGGCAGCCCGCCGTGGCCCGCCTTCCCGACCACGGCGATCTCGAACGTGTCGATCCCCGCGAAGAACGGCCCGGGCCGCGTCGCCACCACCCCGAACGGCAGCGGCGAGAGCACGTGCGCGCCGAGCGCCTGATCGACGCCGTCGAGCGCCCCCGCCTCGATCATCCGCAGCGCGCCGCCCGCGAGCTCCTCCGCGGGCTGGAAGAGGAAGCGGACCCTGCCGGCGATGCGGTCCCGCCGCGCCGCGAGCAGCGTGGCCGCGCCGAGCAGCGCGCTCACGTGGGCGTCGTGGCCGCACGCGTGCATCACGCCCCTCGCCTCGGACGGGAAGTCGTGCCCCGACTGCTCCTCGACCGGCAGCGCGTCCATGTCGGCGCGCAAGAGCAGGGTGCCGCCGGCGCGCTCGCCCTCGAGGTCGGCGATGACGCCCGTCCCGGCCACGCCGGTGCGCACCGACAGGCCGAGCTTGCGCAGCCGCTCCGCGACGATCTGCGACGTGCGCACCTCGGCGTAGCCGAGCTCGGGGTGCCGGTGCAGATCGCGCCGCACCGCCACGAGATCGCGATCGAGGAGCTGCACGTCCCTGCCCAGGTCATCGGCCATGCCGCGATGGTACCACCCGCCTCGCCGCGCCGCGCCGGCGACCGCGTCGCCCGCGGCCCGCGGAGCGAGCCTCGCGCCGGTGACGATTTCCTGAATCCTTCGCCCCGCGCCGGGGCTTCTCCAGGCGAGGGATGGAGGAGCGCATGAGACGCAATGTGGGAAAGATGGATCGCCTGTTCCGTGGTCTTTCGGCGCTGGCCCTGCTGGCGTGCGCCTGGGCGGCGCCGCTGCCGCTCGCGGCGCGCCTCGGCGCGTTCGGTCTGGCGGGCGTGTACCTGCTCTTCACGGCGCTGTCGGGCGCGTGCCTCGGGTACGCTCTGCTCGGCAGGTCCACCTGCCCGCTCCCGCGGGGCTGAGGCGCTCGATGGACACGTCGACGTCACACGATACGGTCCTCACGGCGGCGGCGCGCGGCGACGACGGCGCGCTGGAGCTGCTCGTGCGCGCCTACCACGACCGCGTGTACCGCTTCGGGCTGCGCGTGTGCCGCGACGCCTTCGACGCGGACGACGCCGTCCAGGAGGCGTTCGCGAAGCTCGCGCGCCGCCCGGAGGTGGCGCGGGATCCGGGCGTCCTCTCGTGGCTCATGACGGTGGTCCGGAACGCGTGCCTGCGCATGCTGCGCCCGTTCGCGCGGGAGCGCGCGCGGCTCGGCGAGCGGGTCGACGACGCCGACGCGGCGCCCTCGGGCGAGCTCGATCCGCAGGCCGCCTTCGAGCGCTGGCGGCTCGTGCGCGCGGTACACGAGGCGATCGCCGCGCTGGAGCGGCCTTACCGCGAGGTGCTCGTGCTGCGAGACGTCGAGGGGCTGACCGGCGAGGAGGTGTGCCGGATGCTCGGGCTCGGAGAGGCGGCCATGAAGAGCCGGCTGCACCGGGCGCGGCAGCTCGTGCGGGCGGAGGTCCTCCGGCGGGAGGGCGCGCCCCCCGTGCCTCGCGCGCGTAACGGAGGAGGGTAGGGGCAGGTTCGCGAGCAAGAGCCCACCAGGCCAATCCGGCTGCCCTCGGGCGCGCGAAGCGCTGGTCCCGGGGGCGCGCTCGGCGTATGGAAACGCCCACCATGCATCGGGTGTTCATCGACGGACAGGAAGGGACGACGGGGCTCCAGATCCGCGAGCGGCTGCAGGGCCGCCGCGACCTCCAGCTGCTCGAGATCGATCCGGAGCGGCGCAAGGACCCGGCGGCGCGCCGCGCGATGATCAACGAGGCGGATCTGCTCATCACGTGCCTGCCCGACGACGCCGCCCGCGAGTCGATCGGGATGATCGAGAACCCGAGCACGCGCGTCATCGATCCGAGCACCGCGCACCGCACCGCCGACGGCTGGGTGTACGGCTTCCCGGAGCTCCGCCCCGGGCAGCGCGAGGCCGTCCGGCGCGCGCGGCGCGTCGCCGTCCCCGGGTGCCACGCGACCGGCTTCCTCGCGCTCGTGGTTCCGCTGGTCGATCAGGGGCTCCTGTCCAGGGACGCCCGCGTGGTCGCCCACTCGCTCACCGGCTACAGCGGCGGCGGGCGCAAGCTGATCCAGGCCTACGAGCAGGCCGACCCGGCCCGCCGCGAGCAGCTCCGCAGCGCGCGCCCGTACGGGCTCACCCTGCAGCACAAGCACCTGCCGGAGATGCGCGCCGTCGCCGGGCTGGAGCGGGCGCCGCTCTTCCAGCCGGTCGTGGGCGACTTCTACAAGGGCATGCTCGTCTCGGTGCCGCTCTTCGTGGACGCCCTGAGCCGGCCGGCGACGCCCGCGTCGGTGCACGAGCTCTACGCGTCGTATTACGCTGGCGAGCCGTTCATCCGGGTGATGCCGCTCGGCGGCCAGTGCGCGCTGGACGACGGCTACCTCGGCGCCCTCGAGTGCAACGACACGAACCGACTCGACGTCTTCGTGTTCGGCAAGCCCGATCAGATCCTGGTCGTCGCGCGCCTCGACAACCTCGGCAAAGGCGCCTCCGGCGCGGCGGTGCAGAACCTGAATCTGATGCTGGGCACGCCGGAGGACACCGGCCTCGGCTGATCGTGGCCCCGCGCGCGGGGCCCACCGGGGCGCTGCGGCCGCGGCGTCACGTGCTCATGCGCCGCGCCGGCTGCGCCAGCATCTCGGGCAGCCCGGCCACGGCCTCCTGGACGTCGGGGGGGAAGTCCGCGAGCTCCTGGACCTGGCGAACCTCGATGATCGCGTCTTCCGAGCCGGGGCAGCGCGAGGCCCACGCGATCGCCTCTTCCCTCGACTTCACCTGGATGATCCAGTAGCCGCCGAGCACCTCCTTTGCCTCGGCAAAAGGCCCGTCGACCACCTGGGGCTTCCCTCCGGGGAACGAGATGCGCGCGCCCATCGAGGGCGGGTGGAGGCCGTCGAGCGCGAGCAGCACGCCCGCCCTCTGCAAGGATTCGTTGTACCTCATCATCGCAGCGACCGCCTTGGCGTCCGGCATCGTGCCCGGCGCCGCGCTCTCGTACCCCTTCGGGATCATCAGCATCATGAATCGCATCGTCGTGTCTCCCTTCTCGAGCCGCGCTCGGCGCGGTCTCGACCGGGCGTGAGCCCTCGCCCTTGTCGACGCGACGAACGAGGGGACGCGAGATCGACACATCGGGCGATTTTTTTCTGCGTCGGCCCGAAGCAGGGGCGCCCGCGCCGCCCGCCCTCACCCGTCCGTCCGGTCCCCGGCGCCCTGGCGCGGCGCCTCCGCCATCGCCGCACGTCCCGAGGCGCGGCTCGCCGCCTCATCCGGCGCGGGTGTAGAGCCGCGGCGCCGAGCTCTCCAGCGCGGCGCTCAGGCGCTCGGCGGCGTCCGCCGACGCGCGCCGGCAGGCGATCCGCCACGGCCGGCGCAGCGGGCCGGACGAGAGCCGCTTGACCGTCAGATCGCCGTCCGCGAGATAGCCGTGCGCCATCCACTCCGACAGGACCGCGATGCCCATGCCGGCGCGCGCCGCGTCGATGACGGCCTCGGTCAGCGGAAAGCGCAGGAACTCGAGCCTGGGCCGCTTTCGCCCGAAGACGGCGCCCATGAACCAGCGCGCCTCGGCCGGCGGCGTGTTCGACGTGATGAGCGGGCCCTTCCGGAGGTGATCGCGCGTGAGCGACCCCCGCCCGGCGAGCGGGTGCGAGGTCGAGACCACGAACACGACCTCGTCCGAGAAGAGCGGCCGCTCCGCGAGCGCGCCGCCCCCCTCGCGGGGGCCCGGCAACGAAGCGGTGGTGAGCAGCGCGACGTCGATGTCGCCCCGGACGAGCGCGCCGACCGGATCCTGGGTGTGCTCCACCGCGAGCTCCACCTCGAGGCGGGGCAGCCGGCGCCGTAGGCCCGCCATCGCCGAGGGCAGCCAGCGGTACGCCGTGTAGCACTCGCACACGAGGCGGACGCGCGTCGTCGGGGCCGCGGGCGCCGCCACCTCCAGCTCGAGCTCGCGGAGCTGCGCGAGGATGAGCCCGGCGCCGGCGATGAGCCGCTCGCCCGCGGCGGTCGGCGTGACCCCGCGCGCGGTGCGCTCGAAGAGGCGCGCGCCGACGCGCTCCTCCGCCTGGGCGAGCGCCCGGCTCACGGCGGACTGCGTGATGTGCATCGCGGACGCCGCGCCCGCCGTGCTCCCGGCGGCCGAGAGCGCGACGACGAGCTCCAGATCGCGGATCTCGAGCTGGGGCCGCGGGCCGATGGCCGGGGGCGCAGGGAGAGCAGCTATGCGTGACACGCATAGATCCTATCACGACGATGCGTTGGACGCACAGCCTCTCGAGGCGCACCTTCCTCGCCGTCAGGAGGTCTTCATGAAGCTCTATTTCTCCCCGCTCGCATGCTCTCTCGCCACGCGCATCGCGCTCTACGAGGCCGGCGCGGAGGCCTCGTTCGTCGAGGTCGACCCGAAGACGAAGCGGACCGAGGACGGCGCGGACTTCCGCGCCGTCCACCCGCTCGGGCTCGTGCCCGCGCTCGAGATCGAGGGCGGCGAGATCCTCACCGAGAACGCGGCGGTCCTGCAGCTCGTCGCGGAGCGGTCCCCGGAGGCGGGGCTCGCGCCGCGGGATCCGCTCGGCCGGGCGCGGCTCCAGCAGTGGCTGTGCTTCATCGGCACCGAGCTCCACAAGGCGGTCTACGTGCCGCTCCTCGACAAGGCGGCCCCGGCCGAGGTCAAGAGCTACGCGCTCGCCAAGGCGGACGCGCGCCTCGGCTGGGTGGCGGGGCGGCTCGAAGGGCGGGAGTTCCTGCTCGATCGCTTCTCGGTCGCCGACGCCTACCTCTTCACGGTGCTCAACTGGTCCTCGGTCACGCCCATCGACCTGAAGGCCTGGCCGGCGCTCCGCGCGTACCAGGCGCGCCTGCGTGCGCGCCCCAGCGTGGCGCGCGCCTTCGACGAGGAGTGGGCGCGCTTCGTCCGGGAGACCGAGCGCCACGGGGAGAGCCTCCCCGCCGGCGCCCAGCGCGCCGTCGGGTGACGGGTCGACCGCGACGCGACCTGCGCGCGCCGCACGAAATCGACGACGGCGCGCGCCGCTCGCCGCGCGCCGATAAAAATGACAGACGGCCGCGCGCCGTCGTCACGCGGCCGCCGAACGCGCTTTTCATGCGCGGGCGTCTCTGATACGAAGTTATCATGAGATACTTGCGACAACTCTTCGTCTGCTCGATTCTTTCGGCGCTCACGATCCCGGTCGGCTGCGGAGCGGAGGCGCCGGACGGCGCCGAGCAGGTTTCCGACGTCGGCTCGATCAGCCTCGCCCTGGTCGGGACCAGCGCCACGGGCGCGACCTACCGCCTATCCCGCGCGTGGTTCGACATCAACGGCCCGACGAACCGGCTCGTGTATGGAGACGTCGACACGACGGTGCTCACGGAGGTGCTGCCGGTCGGCCGCTATGACGTGTACCTGGAGCCCGGCTGGGTCCTCGAGCGGTGGACCGGCGGCGGCTACCAGCAGGTCCAGGCGGCCCTGACGTCGCCCAACCCGGCGTCGGTCTTCATCTACGAAGGCGCGGCGTCGACGGTCGTATTTCAATTCCGGGCGGACGACGATGTCGTCTCCGTCGGCCAGGGGACGCTCGACATCGCCATCGGGGTCGACGACACGACGGCGCTCCGCGAGGACACCGACGTGGCGTGCAGCAACGGCTACGATGACGACGGGGACGGGTACGCGGACTGCAGCGATCCGGACTGCCAGTGGCAGCCCTTCTGCGCGCCATGGGGCGAGAACACCGACGTGGCCTGCAGCAACGGCTACGATGACGACGGGGACGGATACACGGACTGCGGCGATTCGGACTGCCAGTGGCAGCCCTTCTGCGCGCCATGGGGCGAGAACACCGACGTGGCCTGCAGCAACGGCTACGATGACGACGGGGACGGGTACGCGGACTGCAGCGATCCGGAGTGCCAGTGGCAGCCCTACTGCGTGCCGTGGCGCGAGGACAACGATGCGGCGTGCAGCAACGGCTACGACGACGACGGGGACGGGCTCGCGGATTGCAACGATCCGGAGTGCCAGGGGCAGCCCGCCTGCATGCCGTGGGGCGAGAGCACCGACGCGGCGTGCAGCAACGGCTACGACGACGACTGGGACGGGCTCACGGATTGCGGCGATCCGGACTGCCAGTGGCTGCCTTTCTGCGCGACGCCGGCCCTCCTCATCGAGAGCTTCGATGACGGAGACTTCTTTGGCGGCCCGCCGTACGCCGGCATCTCGCCGCCGTTCACCGGGCCGTGGGTGGCGCTGAGCGACGCGACCATCCCGCCCCTCGAGCTGGTCCCGTCGGCAGGGCCCGGCACCGGGACGGCGCTCGGCGTTTACTCCCCGGCGATCCCGACCGAGTGGGGCGCCGGCGTCATGCTCGACTTCGACGCGTGGTCGGTCAACGTGGCGAGCTTCCAGGGCATCCGCTTCAAGATGCGCTCCGAGTCCTACCCGGTCCGCTTCGAGGTCAGCTCGCTCCTCACCGTGCCCGAGAGTGGGTACTGCTCGGTTTGCCTCGACCACCATGGAATCGAGCTCTGGTCCGGATCGGAGTGGATCACCGTGGAAGTGCGCTGGTCGGACCTGCGGCAGCAGGGGTGGGGCACACCGGCGCCGCTCGACGTGTGGAACGTCATGGACCTGATCTGGCGCACGCCCGCGGGGCAGGCGGCGTCCCTCGAGCTCGACGACATCGAGCTGTTCTGAGCCCAGGCGCCCCGCGTTCGCGGCGCCGAGCGCGCGAGCTGCGCCAGGGGTGGCGTAGCTCCTCGCGCCGCGCCGCGGTGGGCGGCGCGCCGGTCAGGGGCTCGAGCGCGGCGCCGGCGGGCGCCGGCTCAGCCGCTGCATGCAGTGCGTGAGGCCGGCCCGCAGGTTGGCCTTTGTCACGATGGCGCTGAGGTCGAGCCCCAGCGCCACCATCGTTTGCGCCACGTTCGGGCGGATGCCGCAGATGATCCCCTCGGCGCCGAGCAGCTGGATGGCCCTCACGAGCTTGATCAGGTGATCGGCCACCTTCGTGTCCACGACCTGCACGCCGGTGAGATCCAGGACCGCGAAGCGCGCCGCGCGGCTCGAGATCGCCTCGAGCAGGCTCTCCATCGCCTCGGCCGTCCTCGCGCTGTCGACGACGCCGATCATGGGCAGCGCCAGCACGCCGTCCCACACCTCGATGATCGGCGCGGCGAGCTCCCGGATGACCCGCTGCTGCGCCTCGATCACGTCGAGCTTCGTCTGGAGGGCCTCGTGCGCGCGCTGGCCCTCCGTCACGTCGAGCGAGAACCCGACGACGGAGCGGACGTGCCCCGCGGCCCTGGAGAGCGGGACCATCCAGCTCTCCCACACGCAGCCGTGGACCTCCGACAGCCCGTGCAGCGCCTCGCCGGCCAGCGCGCGCTCGATGCCGTCCGCCATGTCGCCGTAAAGGTCGAAGATGTTCTGTCCAACGAGCTGCCCAGGCCGATGACCGGCGGCCGCGAGCGCCTTGCCGTCGTGGTAGGTGTATGTGCCATCGGCGTCGATGGCCCACACCGCTATCGGGAGGGCGTCGATGAGCGCGCTGAGGATCCGGTCCCGCTCCCTCAGCCGGGCCAGCTCCCCCTGGACGCCGTCGCCGGGGGGCGCGTCGCGGAACGCGCCGTAGACCAGCCCATCCGTGCGCGCGCCGCGCACGACGCACGAGAACGGCCTGTAGCTCTGCTCCGCGCTCAGGATCCGGCCGTGGAGCTCCACGGGGGCGGTGCTCCCGCGGACCTGCTCCCAGCTCGTCGTGAGCGTGCAGCGGTCCTCCGGGTGGAAGAGCTCGGTCAACGTGGTCCCTTGTGCGAGCGCAGGCCCGACGGCCTGGCCCAGCGCTTCGCTCCACCGCAACAGCGCGCCGTCGCCCCTCGCGACGAACAGCATCTCCGTAGAGTGGGCGATGAAATCGTCCAGCGAACCAAGCGATCCATTCGCTTCGGTCATCGTGCTCCCCTCCGCAACCGGACAGGCGAATCGCGGTTGCGCATCCCACGTTACATCGATGACCGCACGTCGATAGTAGGGGGCAATCCGGAACGCGCACAAGGGCCTCGCCTTAACCCGGTCTCTCGATTCGACGACAGGAATGCGGCGCCGCTGGCCGCCGCCGGCGAGCGCCGGTCGCCGTACGACCGGTACATACCGGTTCGTCCGCGTCGGAGCGGTTCAGCCGCCGGCGACCTGGGTGGGAATGCCGAGCAGGTAGATCTTCTTCATCCTGCCGCCGATCACCCCCTTTTCCCATCGATACCCTTCGTCCCCGAGCCCGCGCAGCAGCTCGTCCAGGTCCTCGAGCGTGTAGGTCCTCGCGTTCGAGACCGCCCCGTCCCAGGCGAAGCACAGCGGGATGATCGGGAAGAGGTACGTGAAGACGAGCTGCCGCGCGGTCACGGGCCTCGCCAGCGGCGTCATGACGAGGCACATGAGGAAGTTGGCCGGCAGGGCGGTCCACCAGAGAAACGCCGGATAGCTGTTGTCGCTGATCTCGAAGATGCAGATGGGCTGTCTGCTCCTCTGGGCCGTCTCCAAGATCTTTCTCGCGCTCTCCGGTCTCATGTGGTGGAAGCTGCTGATCATGGTCCGGAGCCCCGCCGTCTCGCGGCCCGCCTCGGTGGCGTCGAGCGGGGTCGTCCGGTACGACACGTTGCTCCCTGCCCGGGCGTTGATGCGCGTCGCCGCCTCCGTGTTGGGGTAGAGATCGGTGAGCGTCAGCGTGACGCCCTCGAACCCCGGCTTCTGGTTCAGGCGCTCCAGGACGTCGAGCATCGGGCCGCCGCTCCCGGAGCAGAGGTCGACGATGCTGGCGGAGCGCGACTCACGGAGCGCGCGGGCGATCAGCTCCGCCAGCTCGTCGCTCGATCCGAGCGCCTTGTGCACCGTCACGATCAGGCGCGTCATGCAGGACCGCAGCCACCCCGGAAACCAGCTGAAGTCTTCGAGCTCGAACAGATGGTTGCGCTTCATTCGCTCCTCGGGGGCGCGCGGCTCGGCCGTGCGCGGTAGCGCGGATCGAGCGCTGGAGCCGTCGGGGCGGGCACGCGCGCGTCCGCTGTGCGGGTGATCCGTGCCTCTGGAGTCTATTCAACTTCGCGCCGGGGAAGCGAGAGGTCGCGCGGACGGGTGGCCAACGCCGATCTCGACGCGCGGTTCCGCTACGGCGCGCGGCTCATCCTCGAGGGCCTCGCGGCGGCGCCGGGCGATGCGCCGCCGAGCCCGGCGCCCCAGGCCCCGCCGCGCCCGCGCAGGGGGCGGGGGCCGCTCCGCCGGAGCCGGTGACGGCGGAGCCCTCCTCGCCGATCACCGCGCTGCGCAGGTCCTCCGCAGGGCGCGCGCCTTGTCGATGCACGCCGTGAGGGCGTCCTCTGCGGGCTCGTCGGGGCACGAGGCCTCGAAATCGCGGATCGCGTCGCGGAGCCCGCGCAGGCGCGGGCCGCCGGCGCCGAGGTCGAGCTTGCCCTTGTGCCCGTCGTCGTCGTCGTCGCCTCCGACGAGCAGCAGCGTGCCGACCACCGCGCCCACGACGACGACGCCGGTGAGGACGCCGGCCACGATGACGCCGGTCTTGCCCTCCACGTTCGGGGGCTCCGCGTCCGGGAGCGACGGCGTGCCCGCCGGGATCTTCGGCGCCTCGAGGCCCGCGGCCAGCACCGTGGTGGTGATGCCGCCCGCGAGCCCGAGGCCGCCGATGACGAGGCTCGACACGGTGAGCGCGCTCGGCCCGGCGCCGGCGCTCGCGTCCACGTCCACGTTCACGCTGGCGGAGAGGCGCGCCTGCGCCGCGTTGCACACGGCGTAGGCGTCGAGGCGGTGGATCTCGAGCGACGCGCGCGGCGCGGTCTCGGGCGGCAGCTTCGCCGCGAGGATGATGTCGTCCGCCGAGCGCCGCAGCGTCAGCGGCGCGGCCGTGGCGTCCGAGGCCGCGGCGTCCGGCGCGGCCGCGGGCGGCGTGGAGGCCTTGCCGCACCCGGCCAGTCCACATGCGATGAGCAGGAACGTCGTGCAGGAGAGGGCATGATCGCGTCGCAGGGTCATACTGCCACGCTACGCCGAATTACCGCGGTTTCGTCGAGTGAAATCGGCCTCGCTGCAGATCCGATATCGGCCGACGAGCGGGCTCTGCGTGGGATAAAGCCGCGGTGTGTACGGCGCGTGGAGGGGCTCAAGGCGCGATGTAGGTCGGCCCTGCCACGGTGTTGAGCGTGAGCTTCGCCGCGCTCCCGATGACGTCGCTCGTGAGCGCGACGAGCGCCGGCTCCTCCTTGGAGAGCTCGGCGGCGTCGATGCGGTACAGCGAGCCCGCGCTCCCCGGCATCCAGAGGTTGCCGGACTCGTCGACGGCGAGGTCCGTCACGAGCGCGAGCACGTCGATGTCGAAGAGGACCGCGGGCGTGAGCGTGCCGCTCGCCGCGCGCTCCTCCGGCGTGTACCGCACGAGCTGGTTGCCGGCGAAGTAGCCGACCCACAGGTTGCCGTCGGCGTCGAAGGCGAGCCCCTGCGGGCCGCGCAGGTTGGCGACCACGGGCGGCGGGCTCTTGCCGAGGAGGACCACGTCCGCGGGCTCGTCGGCGATGTCGGCCGCTAGGCGTTCGACCGCGAACTTGGCGACGCCGTTCGTCGCGCCGTCGCCGACCCACAGGTTGCCGTCGGCGTCGAAGGCGAGCGACTCGGGGCGGCTCGCGTCGGGGCTCGTGAGCGTGATCGCGGGCGCGGGCTCGCCCGAGCCGCCGAGCGCCTCGGGCGCGAGCTTCACGACGCGGCTCAGGGTCGCGACCCACAGCGCGCCCTCGGCGTCGAAGGCGAGCGCGCGCGGGCCGCACGGCAACGAGGTCTCGCACACGGCGCCGCCGCCGAGCAGCACGTCGGGCTCGTCGGCGGTCGACGCGCCAAGGCGCGCCGCGCCGTACGCCGCGAGCTTGCCGGAGCGATCGCCGATCCACAGGCGGCCCGCGCCGTCGACCCGCAGGGCCGTGGGGCTCGTGAGGCCCGCGTCGATGATCGCGCTCGGGGCCTGCTCGCCGCCCGCCGCGAGCTGCGCGGCGTCGAATGCGAGGATCTGGCCGTCGCCGTTGACGTTCGTCACCCAGAGCTTCTCGCTCCCGGGCTCGCGCGTGTACCGCACCGCCACGGTCGCGGTCTCGCCGTCGCGCACGCACACGGTGTCCTCGCCCTCGATCGCGCCCTGGTAGGCCGGGCCGACCAGCTCGCCCGGGCTGCGGACGCGGTGGGCGCTGACGCGGTACTCGCCCGCCGGCAGCGTGAGCGTGCGGCTCTCGGCGGCCGTGCCGCCGTCCACGACGCCGGCGGCGTCGCTCACGCGCACGTCGGCGGGCACGGCCGACTCGATGTCGAGCGCGAGCGAGCCCGTGCCCGACGCGGGGCACGCGGCGGCCCCGGGGCCGCCGGTGCTCTCGCTGCCATCGCCGGAGCAGGCCGAGAGCGCCATCAGGATGCCGAATGCCCAAATTGTGCGTGCTTGCATGCTGACTCCTTGGCTGCGTCGTACGCAGGATCGTTCGTCGACTGCAGGCCTCGATCTAGCCTGGATCCGGGCCGTTCCGAGCAGCTACGCTGAGGTGCCCCCATGCCTCCGCCCCGACCGCCTCGCGACCATGGCCCGCGCCACGCTCCGTTGCCCTCGTCCGCGGTGTCCGCGCTCATCCGCCCCGGGAGGCTCGACGCGCTCCTCGCCCCGTGGATGCCCGACGCGGAGGAGCGCGCCTTCGTGGTCCGGTGCATCGTGGGGGAGGGCCCCATCCACCACCGCGGCGCGAGCTACACGCTGCTCTGCCTGCTCGGCCTCCTGCTCGAGGAGCTCGGTCCGGACGAGGGCGGCGCGCCGCGCGGCGAGTCGCTGCCCGTCCCGATCCGCCTGCCGCCGCACCTCGCGCGCGGCAGCGATCACGACTACCCGCTGGCCCTCCCGCTCGCGCCGTTGACGCGCCTCGCCCCGAAGGGCTCGCCGGAGCTCGCCGCGCTCGTCGACTGCCTCACCGACGGCCCGCCGCACCACGCGCTCGCCAACGCCGCCATGGTCTGCCTGCTCGACGCCCTCTTCGCGCGCGCCGGGCGCGCCCGCGCCGGGGTGGAGCCGGCCTGATGGCGCTGCCGCCGGCGCTCGGGCAGGCGTTCCGGATGGTGGCCGGCGAGCTGGGCATGCGCTCGGCGGCGCGGCTGTTCCTGCGCGAGCTGATGGCCGCCGGCGGCGCCCCGCTCGTCGGCGAGGCCCGCGACCAGCTCGGGCGCGAGTTCCCCGTCCTCGACTTCATCGCCGAGCAGTGGCTCTCCGGCGGCGCCGAGGCGCCGCTCGACCCCGCGGGCGTCCTCGACGCGCTCCGCGGCGTGACCCGGCTGCTCGTCGTGGGGATCGAGGCCGACTGCCTCGACGCGCTCGTGCCGCGGCTCTCCGGCGTCGAGGCGGGCCTCGTCACCGACGCGGGCGGGCTCGAGCCGGACTTCCGGCGGGTGCTCGCGAACTACGACGGGCTCATGACGCCGGTGGAGCTGTCCGAGCTCCACCGCTGGGCCGGGCGGAGGAGCGCGCTGCTCACCTTCGTCTACGGCACCGACGGGCACGCGGCGCACGTGAGCCCCTCGTGGCTGCGCGTCTCGGGCCCCGACGTGCGGACCCAGTTCCGCTCGCTGATCGGCTGGGACATCCTCGGCCGGCCCATGACGGTGTACCCGCGCTGGATGGTCGAGACGAGCCCAGCCGATTTCTCGTACCTCGTGCGGCCGCCCGGGCCCGGGACCGCCGCAGCCGTCACGTCGCCCCGCCCGCCCGCGCCCGCGCGCGAGGCGACGTGACGGCGCCCCAGGCCGCGCTCCTCGCCGTCCTGCTCGGCGCGCTCCTGCTCCAGGCGCTCCTGCCGTCGCGCCGCGTGCTCATCGTGACGGGCGGCGCGGCCCTCGCCTCCCTCGCGTCGACGCTGCTCGGGGTCGCGACCACGCAGCGCCTGCTCGCCGACGTGCCGTGGGACGTGCTCGTCATCCTCGTGACCCTGGGGCTCCTGTCCCAGCTCCTCGCCGCCTCGCGGCTCTTCGACCGCCTCGCCGTCGCGGCGACGCGGCTGAGCGGCGCCGAGCCCTTCCGCGTCGTTTTGGTGTTCTCGATCGCGATGTACCTCGTGAGCGGCGTCGTCAACAACCTCACGGCGCTCGTGCTCGTCCTGCCCGTGCTGCACGTGCTGCTCAAGCTCATGGGCACGCGGCAGCGGTACGTCTCCTGGCTTCTCGGCCTCTTGCTCGTCGCCTGCAACCTCGGCGGGGCCGCCACGCCGATCGGCGACTTCCCGGCCATCCTGCTGCTCGGCCGGGGCAGCATGACGTTCGGGGCCTACCTCTCCCGCGCCGCCCCGGCGACGCTCTTCGCGCTCGCCGTCCTGCTCCTCGTCGTGGGCGCCGTGGTGCGCCCGGCGGCCGGCGTGCCGCGCGATCCGGTCTCGGCGCGGCTCACGCGCGCGGCGATGGAGGCGCTGCACCGGCGGGTGCGCGCCGATCGGCGCCTCCTCGTGCCGGCGGCGGCGTCGCTCTCCGCGATGGTGGTCGCGTGGCTGTTCCTGCCCGCGGAGCTCGGCGTCGGCCCGGAGCTCGTGTGCTGGCTCGGCGCCGGCGCGGCGCTGCTCATGGCGCGCAGGCTCGGCGAGCGGCTCGCGAGGACGGGGCTCGACATCGAGGCGGTGCTCTTCCTCCTCTCGCTCTTCGTGATGGTCGCGGCGGTGCGGCGCACCGGCCTGTTCGAGGAGGTCTCGCGCTCGCTGGAGCGGCTGCCGGTCGCGCCGTCGCTCCAGCTCGTCGCGTTCCTCGTCCTCGCCGGCGTGCTCACCGGGCTGTTCTCGGCGGGCCCCAGCATGGCGGCGCTGCTCGACGTGGCCGAGTCGCTCGCCGAGCGGCTGCCCGGGCCCGCCGTCTACGTCGGCCTTGCCCTGTCGGTCTGCGCGGGCAGCTCGCTCTTCTTGACCGCCGCGACGTCGGGCCCGCTCGCGCAGGCGCTCACGGAGCGGGCCGACCTGCGGGACCTCGACGGCAAGCCCATCCGGTTCGGCTTCTTCGACTTCCTGCCGGCCGGCCTCCTGAGCTTCGCGGTCATCCAGGCCGTGGCGATCGCGTACGCGCTCCTCGCCGTCTGGACGGGGCGATGAGCCGCCCGCAGCTCCACCAGCTCGACATGGCCGTCGAGCTGGTCAGCTCGCCGGCCGCCGTCAGCGCGCCTCGGGGACGAGGAGCTCCTCGAGGACGGCCGTCAGCTCGTCGACCCTCACCGGCTTGGTCAGGTAGCGGTAGAACCCGGCCTGCTCGGCGCGGCGGGTGTCCCGGGGCATCGCCGCCGCGCTGAGCGCGATCACGGGGATGTCGCGCGTCTCCGGCCACTCGACGAGCTTGCGCGCGGCCTCGTAGCCGCTCATCCCGGGGAGGTTGATGTCCATGATGACGACCTCGGGCCGCCGCGACCGCGCGAGCTCGATGCCGATCTCGGCGTTCGGCGCGGTGATCAGGTGGACGCGCTCGAACTCGGAGATCAGCTCCTCCATGAACGCGATGTTCGACGGGTTGTCCTCGACGTAGAGGACCGAATGGCGGACGCCGCCGGGCCCGGCGAGCGGCGACGCCTCCAGGCGCGCGTCCGCCTGCGCCGCGGCGGCGACCAGCGGCGCCTCCTCGTGCGCCGGCAGCTCGATCCAGAACTCGGACCCTTCGCCCGGCTCGCTGCTGAAGCCGACGCCGCCGCACATGAGCTCCGCGAGCCGCTTGGTGATGGCGAGGCCGATCCCGGTCCCCTCGATCGGCCCCGTCTCCTGGCCGGCGCGCTGGAAGGGCTGGAAGATCTTCGCGTGCTGCTCGCGAGGGATGCCGATGCCGTTGTCCACCACGCAGATCCGCACGACGCCGTCCTCCGGCATCGACACCGCGATCGTGGCGCGGCCCCCCCGCCGGCCGTACTTGATCGCGTTCGAGCCGTAGTTCATGAGGATCTGCGCGAAGCGGGTGCGATCCGCGGTGATCTTCGGGAGCTCCGCCGGCAAGGGCGCGAGGGCGATCTCGATGCCGGCGCGCTGGGCCATCGGGTCGAGCGTCGTCTTCACCTCCTCCAGCACCTCGGCGACGTTCACCGGCTCCATCGACACCGTGACGCGGCCGGCCTCGATGCGCGAGAGGTCCAGGATGTCGTCGATCAGCTTGAGCAGGTGCTCGCCGCCCTTCAGGACGTGCTCGATCCGCTCCTTCTGGCGATCGGTGAGCGGCGTCTTCCGGTCGCGGTGGAGGAGCTGCGCGAAGCCGAGGATCGCGTTGAGCGGCGTGCGGAGCTCGTGGCTCATCGAGGCGAGGAACTCGCTCTTCGCGGAGCTGGCCGCCTCGGCGAGGGCCCGCGCCTTGCGGAGCTCCTCCGCGCGCTGCACGTCGCCGGTCATGTCCCAGAGGGTGCACACGGTCCCGCCCTCGGCCGTCCGGCGGTCGGTCGCGCGCAGGCTGCGCCCGTCGCTCGTGCAGAGATCCAGCGTGCCGCTCGGCTCCGCGTGGTAGGCGAGGAGCCGCGCGCGGAAGGCGGCCGGCGGCTCGCCGCCGAGGGCGAACAGCCCCGCGGCGATGCCCTCGTCGATGAGCTCACCGTAGCTGCGACCGACGATCGGGCCGCTCACCCGCGCGCCGAGCCAGTGCCGGTACGCGCTGTTGCAGAGCGCGAGCCGATCCTGCGCGTCGAACACGGCGAACGCGCCCTGGATGCTCTCCACCGCGCTCCTGAGGAGGTCGCTCGTGCGCTTCGCCTCGGCCTCGAGGCGCTTCCGCTCGCTGATGTCGCGGGCCACCTTCGAGGTGCCGACGAGCTTGCCCTGGGCGTCGTGGATCGGAGAGGCGGTGATCGAGACGTCGATGTCCCTGCCGTCCTTGCGCCGGCGCACCGTCTCGAAGTGCTCGATGTGCTCGCCCCGCTTGAGCCGCTCGAGCGTCCGCAGCACCTCGTCCTCCCGCCCCGGCGGGGCGAGCACGGTGAGGGGCCGGTCGATCATCTCCTCGACGGTGTAGCCGAAGATCGCCTGCGCGCCCCGGTTCCAGCTGACGACGCGCCCGTCGAGCGCCTCGCCGATGACGGCGTCCTCGGTGGAGTCCACGATCGCGGCCAGCCGCCGCATCGCGAGATCGACCCGCTTGCGGTCGCTGATGTCGCGGATGGCGCTCGAGACGAGCGTGCCCCGCTCGGTCGTCAGCGGGCTGAGGCTGATCTCGACCGGGAACTCGCTGCCGTCCCTCCGGCGCCCGAACAGCTCCAGCCCCGACCCCATCGGGCGCGCCCTGGGCGAGGCGGTGAACGCCGCGCGGTTCCCCACGTGCGCCCCCCGGAATCGCTCCGGGAGGAGGATCTCGATCGGGCGCCCGACGAGCTCGCCGCGCGCATGGCCGAACATCCGCTCGGTCTGGACGTTGACGAACACGATCCGCCCCTGCTCGTCGACGACCACCATGGCGTCGGGCGCCGCGTCGATGAGCAGGCGGAACGTGCCGTCGTCGAGCTCTGGGGCGCCGGGCCCGTGGGGCGCCTGCTCGGGCGGAGACGGGCGCTCGCTGGAGGAGAGTTCACGGGTCATCGGGGAGCCTCACGCAGAAGATGGCGCCGGGCGCGTTGTCCTCGATCCGGATGGTCCCGCCGTGCGCCTCGACGGCCATCTTGCAGAAGGCGAGCCCGAGACCGCGGCCGGCGCGGTGGAGGGCCTCGTCGCCGCCGCCGAGCTGGACGAAGCGATCGAACACCCGCGCGCGCATCTCGGCGGGGACGCCCGGCCCCGCGTCCGCCACGCGGATCTCCACCGCGTCGCCGTCCTTCGCGGCGCTCACGGTCACCGCGGAGCCGGCCGGGGCGTGCAGGATGGCGTTCTCGAGGAGGTTCTCGAGCGTGCGGCGGAGCAGGTCCGGGTCGGCCTGGACGGCGGGCGCCTCGACGGCCTCGCGCAGCGCGACCGACCCGGAGCTCGCGCGCAGGTCGAGCGCGGCGAACGCCTCGTGGACGAGCGCGCGGAGATCGACGCGCGCGCGCTCGGGGGCGAGCCGCCCTTCCTCGCTCTTGCTGATGTCGAGCAGGTTGTAGATGAGCCGCAGCAGGGAGCGCGCCTGATCGCGGATCTGCCGCGCGGAGTCGCGCGCCGGCTCCGGGAGCGCGCGGTCCCGGAGCAGGAACTGCGCGTGCAGGTCCATGCTGCTCACGGGGTTCTTCAGATCGTGCACGACGAAGGCCGTGAGCTGCTCTTTCTGGAGCTGGAGGCGCATGAGCGCGTCCCGCTGCTGCCGGACGAGCTCGACGTGCTCGCGCAGCTCCGCGCCGAGCCGGCGCAGCCGCAGCGCGGCCTGCACGCGCGCGAGGAGCTCCGAGGTGCGGACGGGCTTGGTCAGGAAGTCGTCGCCGCCGGCGCGCAGCGCGCTGTCGAACGTGTCGACGTCGCGGAGCGCCGTCAGGAACACGATCGGCGTGCTCTCGCCCCCGGGGAGGGCGCGGATCCGGGCGCACACGGCGAAGCCGTCCATGCCCGGCATCCGCACGTCGAGCAGCACGCAATCCGGCCTGTGGCGCTCGAACTGCTGGATCCCCTCCTCGCCCGTGACGGCGAGCACGACCTCGTAGCCGTCGTCCTCGAGCGTGGCCTGGGCCAGGGCGCGGTTCTGCTCGTTGTCATCGACGACGAGCACCCTGGATCTCGGCTCTGGCTGCTCCATCCGCCCCCGGCTCCGGGCGCGAGGTTACACGAGGGGCAACGGTCCTACCATAGCGTTCGGAGCGATGCTGTCGGTCGGTCGGTCGGTCGGTCGGTCGGTCGGTCGGTCGGTCGGTCGGTCGGTCGCGATTCCCGCCGTGACGCTCTGGAGTCATCGTACTTGCCCCCTCCTCACGGTGAGGGGATCTCTTCTTGGCGTTCTTGGCGGCTGGCGTTTCGAGTGCCTGCGCTTTCAGGCGTTTCAACCCGTTCGTCGCTCTGGCGAGGTGTCGCCTCGCGTCGGTCACCGGTCGGCGCCGGTGCGCCGCGCGCCGTGCAGGCCGGCGAAGCCCCGCAGCAGCCGCTCGCGCTGCGCCCGCAGGTAGCGGATGTCCTCTTCGTACAGCGCGGGGTGGCCGGCCGCGATGTGCGCCTGAGATGCGGCTTCGCCGGCCTCGGCCCGCTGGCGCATGGTGGCGAGGAGGGCCGCCAGCCGGTCGACCACCGTGTCGAGCAGCTCCGCCTCGGGCGCGACGCCGTAAGCGCGGCAAAACGCGGCGACCCGCCGCGCCTGCTCCTCCGGGCTGCCGGCGCTGTCCGGGTTGGTCGGCGCGTGCAGCGGCGCGAACCGGTAGATGGCATAGGCCACATCCCACACGCGCGGCCCCGGGTGAGCGTTGTCGAAATCGATGAAGCCGACCACCCGGCCGGCGCGGACGACGCAGTTGTAGGGCGCCAGGTCGCCGTGACAGACCACCTCGGCCGGGGATCGGGCCGGCAGCTGCCATCGGTCGTCCGGCGCCGGCGCGAACGTCGCGCTCGCGTCGTGGAACCGGCGCAGCAAGGCGGCGGCGGACGTGAGGAGCTCGGGCGTGCGCAGCTCGGCCGGGAGCGCGGTGTGCACGTCGCCCTCGAGGTACGACAGCACCTCGTTTCCCTCGTCGTCATAGCCGAACGGCTCCGGCGCCGCGTCGAACCCCGCCGCGCGCAGGTGCCGCAGCAGCCGGTGGATGGCCGGCGCCGCCGCCGTCGCGGGCCGGTGGACCCGGTCCCCGCGCCGGCGCACGGTGTTGACCCCGCCCTGGAATACCGTCTCCTCGACCATGCTCCGACCTCCGGGCTCCACGCGTGTCCGCGCGGCTTCGTAGCGCATTCCTGGCGCCGAGAGCACGCGATTCGCGGCATGGCGGCCTCATCCGCTCGAGGCGCGCGTGCCTCGCCGGCTCGAGCCTGCGGACAGGGCCGAGCCGCGCGATCCGACGCCGCCCCCGAAGCGCAGGGGCAGGGATGATTTTCTGCCGACATGGAGAAGCGTCTGATTGGGGGATGTCTGCAACCTGCTGAGCTCGATTGAATTCTCGATGAGGAATGCCTTTTCTCTGCATGCCAGGCACGCCGCGATCATGCCGCCAGACACACGATGTCTTCTTGACCCACTCAGCGCCCCCCCTTTAGGCATGATGCATGAGAACTCTCTTGCATCTCGTCTTTTTTTCTCTGCGCTTGGAATCGTCGCTTGCGGCGGTAACCCGGCTCCCAGCGAAAATGCCGACGCGACGGGCTCCAGCTCGTCCGGGAGCGTCATGGCCGGCGGCGGGGGTGGAGGGCCTTCGGGCGGCTCCGGAGGCGCTGGGGGAGGCTCCGGCGGCGCGGGCGGCTCCGGCGCTGCCGGCGCGAGCAGCGGCGGCGGTGGCGAGGCGAGCGCGAGCGCGGGAGGGGACGCCGGGGCGGGCGGCGGCGCGGGCGCGGGCGGTCAAGGGGGAGCGGCGTCCTTCCCTTCGCTCAAGATCACGAGCGACACGGCGTCCATCGAGTTCACCCCCGTGCTGATAGCCTCGCAGGACTTCTATCCGGGGGAGGCGGCCGTCGACTCCGGCGGCATCGTGAGCCTGCTCAACGACCCCAGCGTCGACCTCGGCACCAACGCGGAGACGCAGACGCTGAGGCAATCCGTGGCTCATCCGAACCTGCGTATCATCTTCACGGCGACGGAGACGTTCTATCGGATCGTCGCGAACCGCGCGGCGGGGATCAGCTCGCTCGCGGATCTCCGCGGGAAGCGGATCGGGACCATCCCGAACACGTCCGCGGCCTACTTCGTCACCAAGTACCTGGGCACCGTGGGCCTCACGGCGGACGATTACACGATGGTTCCCGGAGGTATCTGCATCTCCGCGCCTCGCGGGGCGAACACGCTGCCGTCCCTGATGGAGCGGGGTCAGGTGGACGCCGTCGCGCTCTGGGAGCCCTCCAGCGAGCTCGCGAAGGAAGTGCTCGGCAGCGACGCCATCGTGTTTCAGGATCGCTCCCTCTACCGCGAGATCGTGAACCTCCACAGCACCGCCGAGAAGCTGGCGGACCCCGAGAAGCGGCGCGGTATCGTCGAGTTCGTGCGAGCGCTCGCGAGGGCGCAAGAGCTCTATCGCACGGACCCGGAGGCCGTCTGGCCGAGGATCTCGGAGGCGATCGGCATCGAGCCATCCGTGCTCGAGAATGTCTGGGAAGACGAGCAGTTCCTGGGCACGCTGGTGCCCGACATCCTCGACGTGCTCGAGGAAGAGGAGCCCTGGGTCGCCGCGCAGACGGGCCGCGCCCCGCGCACCCGCGCCGAGCTCGCCCCGCTGGTGGACGACAGCGTGATGAAGGAAGCGCTCGGGCTGCCGTAGGCGCCGCCGACCGCGCCGTCACGGCGCCCGGATCGCGATCAGCCCAGGCTGCCCGTGAAGTGCTCGTCGACATAATGAAGGAGGCACATGCTCGCCGTCTGGCCCGCCGGCAGGGGATTGCGCCAGTGGGGGGTCTCCGTGCCGCTGTAGAGCACGGCGTCTCCGGCGCCGAGGCGGATCGCGTGCGCCTCGTCGCCCACTTGCATGAAGAGGGGCCACGCGGAGCTCTCGTCCATGTGCGGATGGGCATCCACGGCGAACGACACGTTCCAACGGTTCTGGGCGCGATCGGTGTGGCGCCAGAGAACGGCCGAAGGGCGATATTTGAAGAACCAACAGTACGAGGGCTTCACCGGCGTGGGGACGATGCGGTTGATGAGCCGGGCGAGCTGGTCTTGCAGGAGGAGGCCCGCGAACTCGCAGTAGATCCCGTCGCGCCCGTCCTTCACCTGTGCCCTGTCCGTCTCGAGGTAACCGGCACGCTCGAGGCCGCGGTAGTGCTTGCGCAGGGCCGCGAGCAGGAGCGGGCTCACGAGACTGCGCAGCACGACGACTCCGTCCTTCGCGAGGCTCGCGCGCATGGCGGCGAGCCGAGCCTCTCGGGCGGCGCCGTCGAACGAGGCGGGCGGGCCCAGGACGTGGGCGAGAACGAGCCGCGCCCGCACCGCCGCCGGGAGGCACGCGGGGGCGAGCTCGCCATCGGCGATGCGGCGGAGCCTGTGCGCGAGCGGCGTCGACGCCTCGAACGGCTGCCAGAGACCCATGACGGGGTGCTGCACCCACACGCGCGCGCCGTCGCGAAGCGGCCCGAGCCCCTGGGGCAGGCCGGCCAGCGGGGTGCGCACGTGGTTGCGGACGGGGTCGTCCGAGAGCGTGCGCGCGCGGAGCGAGGGGTCCACGCGAACACGGCCGACCAGCGCGGGCGGGAGCGTGTCCTCCGCCTGCACGACGCACGCCGGATTCAGCACGAGGTCGGCGCCGTCGCCGGCGCTGCCCGCGCGCGATGCCTCCGGCACGAGGTCGAGCAGCGTCGGGTCGTCCAGGTCGCACGCGAAGGGCGCCGCTTCGCCAGGGTCCGTCTCGTTCGTGACGACGAGGCCCTTCTCGGCGGCGGCCGAGAGCACCGCGAGCGACGCGTCCCCGTCGAGCTCGCCCGCGCCGCTCGAGCCCTGCGCGAGGGCGCCGAGCAGCCACCGCACGAGGGCGAGGTCCTTCGGGACGTCGATGCGGAAGCGCGCGTAGGGGCGGTTCGCCAAGCGGACACCGCACGTGACGCTCAGGCGCAACGAGCCGTTCAATCGCCATGCAGCGAGCGATGCGCTCGCCGTTCCGTCGTCTCTCGCGTTCATGTTGACTCGCCCAGGGAATGGGCCGCGCCGCCCGCGCATGCGCTCGGGGCGTGCAGGCCGAAGAAGCGTCTCCAAACGAGGATTGCGCCGAGCGTGACCTCGGCACAGAAGGCCATCCACGCTCCCGTCGCGCCGAGGCCGCAGCGAACGGCGAACAGCCAGGTGAGAGGCGGCGTGAAGACCCAGGAGCACAGCACGCCCACGCGCGCCGCGTAGCCCACGTCGCCCCGGCCGCGGAGCACGGCGCGTCCCACGGCGCTCGCGGTGTCCAGCACCAAGAGCAGCGCCGCCACGGGGAGGGCGCGGGCCGCAGCGGCGAGGACCGCACCTTCGCGCGAGAACACAGCCGCGATGCTGCCGCCGGCGAGCGCCAGCGGGCCGGCGCAGGCCGCCGCGTAGACGAGCGCCGCGGCGGCGGCGGCCCGCGCGAGCCGCACGGCCTCCTCCGCGCGCCTGCCTCCGTGCGCCTGGCCCACGAGGACGCATGCCGCCTCCGCGACGGCCATCGACGGGATCATCGCGATATGGACGATCTCGCACGCGATCACCTGCGCGCTCATCTCGGCCTTGTCGAGCGAGGCAAGGACGAACATCTGCGCGAGGTACGCGCCCATCTCCAAGCTCGATTGAATCGCCATGGGAAGGCCCATCCGGAGGAGGCGCCAGACGATGCCCGGATCCGCCCTTCCAGCGCCGCCGCGGCTCGGCGCGAGCCGCCACAGGACCGCGAGCTCGGCGAACTGCGCGACGGCGCACGCGAGGGCCGAGCCGCCCACGCCGAGACCGGCGCCGCGAACCAAGTACCACGCGAGCGCCGCGTTCACGGCGTTCGCCGCGACGCTCGCGATCATGGGGGACCGGCTGTCGCCCCGTCCTTCCACCACGTGCCGCAGGGCGACGAAGAGGAGGAACGCAGGCGCGCCGAGCATGCGCAGGGCCAGGTAGCGCTGGGCCTCGGCGCCGACGGCGGGCGACGCGGCGGCGTGCGGTATCACCAGCGCCACCGCCTCCCCGCAGAGCGCGACCAAGGCGCCGAGCACGAGCGCGACGACCGTGGCCGCGGCGCGGAGGCTCACGATGCTCGCGCCGTCGGAGCGGCCTTCGGCATGGGCCACGAGGACCTTGCCCCCGAGGAGCAGCCCCGAGGCGAAGCCGAGGAGGCCCATCGCGGTCATGCCGGCCAGCCCCACGCCGCCGAGCGCTCCGCCGCCCAGATGGCCGACGAGCACCGTGTCGACGAGCGTCATCATGCCGCCCGATGCGCTCGAGAGCGCGATGGGCCACGCGAGCGCCAAGAGCCGCGCGGTGATGGAGCGCTGGGCCACCACGTCAGCGCCGCGCCGGCCGCGCGCGGAGCGGCTGGGCGGGCGCGAAATGAGCGCGGATCTCACGGAGCGCGCGGGCCCAGTCGGCCGTCGTCTCCACGCCGCTCATCCGTTCGCGAACGAACGGGTCCGTGGCGCGCCCCAGGGCGCGGCGAAACAGATCCCACGGCTCGTCCACGAGCATATCGCCGAGGGCCGTTCCCAGGTACCACGGGCGGACGCTCCCGTCGGCCTCGACATCGACGGATCCCATGAGCTCCGGCCTGCGCCAGCGCTTGTTGCTGCACACCTCGAACCTCACCGAGCTCGGCACGAGCGACCGCAAGCGCCGCTGGACGCCCGCGTCGTCGAGCTCCGCGAGCTGCTCCTCGGTGAGGAGCTCCTTCTCGACGTAGACTTCGCTCCCCGCGAGGCCGAGGGGGATCGCCGCTCCGAGGAGCAAAGACCGGATGTGAGGATATCGGCGCGGCAGCTCGCGGCAGAACGTCTCGATCTGCTCGTAGTTCCGGCGAACGACAACGACGTCGACGCCGAAGCCGAAGCCGTTCACCGTCGGCGGCGCCGCGAGCTCGTCGAAGTGGGCCAGCGTGCGCTCGGCGTCCGCGAAGGCGCCCTGGCGCCCGCGGATCGCGTCGTGCACGGCGGCGCTCATGCCGTCGAGGCTCACGTGCACCCTCGGGAACGTGGCGGCGATGCGGGCCGCGAGCGCGCGAGAAATGCCGACGCCGTTCGTGTAGAGGACGACGTGCGTCCCGGAGGCCCTCAGGATATCGCCGAGCTCGAACACCTCCGGCACGAGCAGAGGCTCGCCGCCCACGAGGTACACGGAGGCGAGGCCCATGCCCCCGAGCACCTCCGCGATGCGAACGAGCTTCTCCCGCGGCAGCTTGCGCGACGGCACGCGGCCGGACTCTGTATAACAATGAGAGCACCGCAGCTGGCAAGCGTACGTGAGCTCCCAGTCGACGGACGTCGGCGGCGGGATCGCGACCGCGGGTTCTTCGGGGTTCATCATGGGAAAACACGCTCCGTGCGGTTAATACAACCAGTTGACGACGGTGCACCGCTCACCGTGCGTGATGAGGCGAACCTCGTGCATGACGCGGGGATCGAACGCGACGAGGAGGCCCGCCGTGGGCGAGAGCGAGAGAACGCGCCGCCGGTCGCTCGCTGCCTCGGGATCGAGGTCGTGTGCCAGGAACCGGATCGCGCCACCGCCGAACGTGGTGGGCGACGGCTCCTCGGCGGCGTCGTTCAGATAGAGCACGAGGCTCACCCTTCGCTCCCGGACGTACGGCGGGTCGTCCGGGGCGTCGTCCCGGTCGCGATGAAATACGAAATAGTCGCCGGGCCTGTAGACGAGGAACTTGTGCTCGTAGCGGAGCGCGAGGTCGCGAATGCCGGTGTGGCGAGCGATGCCGCCGATGGCGCGCTCGAACAGCCTTCGCACGAGCGCTCGGCTCTCCGGAGACACCTCGACCTCGGACGTCTTCCGCGCGGCGACGTCGACGATCTCTCTCGGACCGCTCGCGCCGTACCGTGGATTGAGGACTGCGCCGGGGGCCCCGCTGGCCCTGCGCATCTCCGCGCACAACCCAGCGCAGGTCGCCGCGTCCAAGAACGATGGGCGTCGATAAATCGCGCGCTCCGCCGATAGGGGGACAGCTTGCATGACTCGCTCCGTGGTCCGCGCCGGGCTGGCGGGCGAAGAGCGCGGACGGGGCCCACGCCTCGCCGCCGGCCGCGACGGGGCCGAAGCCCCGTCGCGGCGACGCCTGCGCGATCAGGTCGTGGGGCGGCCGCCGCCGATCTTCGGGAACATCTCGGCGACGGCCTGGGCGTACTCCTCCTCGGAGAGGTGCTCGACGCCCACCGCGACGGCGGCCTCGTTGACGTCCTCGGTCTCGGTGCTGAGCTGGTGTTGAATTTCCATGTTCGTTCTCTCGATTCGATCCGGGCGAATCATCGCCGGCGGCGCGCGACATGCGGCCCCGGAGTGTCGGGGTCCCCGGGTACCCCGTCATTTGGGGGCGACGGCGCGGCGCGGAGGGCTCGCGTGCTCGCCCATGATCTCGAACTGGATGACCTGAATCAGGCGCGCGTCCTTCTTCGTGCTGCCGAACGACTGACCGGTGGAGTGGAACAAGTCCCCGCGGAAGAGCACGAGGCGATTCCATTTCATGGGCACCGTGAGCGTCGGCTCCCAATCGCTCGGGTCCCGCCCGCCCTTCAGCTCGTTCCAGAAGAAATCCGAGAGCTGGGCGCCCGTGTACCCGCGCAGCGCGAGGCGCATGTCGAGGCACGACTCCCAGCCGCACCGCTTGTGTCGCCAGAAGTGCGTCCCCGCCCGGGCCTCGCATTGCCCCGGCGGATTCAGGTAGACGATGCCACCGTCGTAGTCGTCGAAGTGGATGTTCGCGCGGCCGAGGTCGTGCGTGCCGGCGGTGTTGATGCGGTAAAACGGGAAGAACTTGATCTTCGAGCCCAGGATCGAGGCGATCCCGTGGGCCGCGGTGAGGTGCGTGTCCTTGAGGGGCTCGGTCTCGATGGCGTCACGGCCGCCGTAGTTCGCGTCCGCGCGCTTCTCCGGCTCGTACTCGCGTGCGAGGGCGATGCGCCGTTGCTCCCAGGGATCGGCGAAGAAATCATCAATGATGAGGATGTGAGGCGAGCGCGCCCGACCGCGGGACCAAATTCCCCGCCAGAGCGGGGCGGCCGAGTACACCTCGGGCTCGGCGATCTGCACGCCCCAGGCGCGGGCGGGAAACTCGTCGACGGCCGTCTTCGTGCGCGGCGCCGGTGCCCCATCGGCGTGCGCGTCCGCTTGCCCGACGGTGAAATGGGCATTCGTGTTCTCGACGCTCATGGCATTTCCTCTGGCGCGCAGTCCCCGCGAGAGCGCCCGGCGGCGCGCCGGCGGCGTTGGCTGCGGCGATTCGCCGCCGGTGTGCGGAGTCGTGTCGAGCTCTAGGAGAGGGTTTTTACAAACGGCATGCCACTCCGTGGCGCCGTGGAATTCGACGCGCCCCCAGCAAGCCGTTGCGTGGGAAGGCAACCCGAGACGCGCAAGGAGATGGGGCGTCGGACGATGCTGCCGCCGCGAAGCTGCCGGGATCAGCCTCGGCGGAGATGCCGGCGGACTCTAGAGCTCAGGGGTGCGGTCGAGCCCGGCCGAGCGGCCCCCGCGGGCGCGCGATCCGAAGGCCACGTTCCATGAGAGGCGGTGGCAGGAGCTCGCCGCTGGGCGCGGCGCAGGCTCCAGGCGCTGCTCCGCGTCGGGCTCGAGCGTGCGGTTCAGGAAGGGGGATGGGCAGCGCGGCGGCCCTGGGACGGGGCCGCCCGGGCTCGCGGGGGCAGGCCTCGGCGCCTGCGCCCCGCGCGCCCGGTCGCGACGGGCTACTTCGGAATGCCGTCGTTCTGGCACGTCAGGCTGCAGCCGTCGCCGCTCACCTTGTTTCCGTCGTCGCACTCCTCGTAGGCGGCCTGGCGGATGCCGTCGCCGCAGTACGGACCGTAGACGCAGCCCGGCGCGCACTTGCCGTAGCCGCCGGTGTTGTTGCCGTCGCCGTCGTCGCACTTCTCGTCGCCGTTGCGGATGCCGTCGCCGCAGCGCGGGCCGAGCACGCAGCCCGGGCCGCACTCGCCGTAACCGCCGTCGTTCTTGCCGTCGTCGCACTGCTCGCCGGCTTGAACGACCCCGTCGCCGCACTGGGCGCCGAGGCGGCAGTTCTTGCTGCAGCCCGTGGCCTCGTTCGGCGGATCGCACTGCTCGCCCCACTCCTCGTTGACGTCGTTATCGCCGCACCTGGCCGCCGGCGTGCAGTCGGGGAGGCAGCTGCCGTAGAAGCCGTCGTTCACGCCGTCGTCGCAGGTCTCGGTGCCGTTGACGACGCCGTCGCCGCAGTACGGCCCGTACTGGCAGAGCGCGGTGCACCCGCCGTACTCGCCGCCGTTCTCGTCGGCGCCGAGGTCGCAGTCCTCCTCCGCGGGCTGGACGATGCCGTCGCCGCAGCGCGGCCCGTAGACGCACGAGGGCGCGCACTCGCCGTACCCGCCGTCGTTGATGCCGTCGTCGCACTCCTCGCCGAACTCCGGCTGCAGCACGCCGTCGCCGCAGTGCGCGCCGAGCCGGCAGCTCGCGCAGTTCGGGTCGGCCGCGTTGTCGCACTCCTCGCCCCAGTCCGCGTCGACGTGGTTGTCGCCGCACCTCGGCGCCGGCGTGCAGCCCGGGGCGCAGGTGCCGTAGGTGCCGTCGTTCACGCCGTCGTCGCACGCCTCGGCGCCGTTGACCACGCCGTCGCCGCAGTACGGCGCGTAGTCGCACGACGCGGTGCACCCGCCGTAAGCGCCGTTGTTCAGCCCGTCGCCGAGATCGCAGTCCTCCTCCGCGGGCTGGACGATGCCGTCGCCGCAGCGCGGCCCGTACAGGCACGCGGGGCCGCACTGCTCGTAGCCGCCGTCGTTCACGCCGTCGTCGCACTGCTCGCCGAGCTGCGGCTGCACGATCCCGTTGCCGCACTGCGCGGCGAGCCGGCAGTTCACGCAGCTCGGGTCGCTGCTGTCGCACTCTTCGCCCCAGTCGCGGTCGACGCGGCCGTCGCCGCACCTCGGCGCCGGCGTGCAGCCCTGGGCGCAGGTGCCGTAGGCGCCGTCGTTCACGCCGTCGTCGCACGCCTCGGCGCCGTTGACCACGCCGTCGCCGCAGTACGGACCGTAGGTGCAGGAGCTGGTGCACCCGCCATAGGCGCCGGTGTTCATCCCGTCGCCGAGATCGCAGCTCTCGTCCGCGGGCTGGACGATGCCGTCGCCGCAGCGCGGCCCGAGGACGCACGAGGGCGCGCACTGGCCGTACCCGCCGTCGTTGATGCCGTCGTCGCACTGCTCGCCGAGCTCCGACTGCAGCACGCCGTCGCCGCAGTGCTCGCCGAGCTGGCAGCGCACGCAGTTCGGGTCGCTGCTGTCGCACTCCTCGCCCCACTCCTGGTCGACGTGGCCGTCGCCGCACTTCGGCGCAGGCGTGCAGTTCGGGTTGCAGGTGTCGTAGAAGCCGTCGTTGACGCCGTCGTCGCACCCTTCGCCGCCGTTGACGACGCCGTCGCCGCACGACGGCCCGATCTCGCACTCCGTCGTGCAGCCGCCGTAGCCGCTCGCCGTGTTGCCGGCGCCGAGATCGCACGCCTCGTACGGCGCGTTGACCAGGCCGTCGCCGCAGCGGGGCGGGGCCACGCACCCCGGCGCGCAGGCGTTCGAGGCGTTGGCGTAGGTGCTGTTGTTGATGCCGTTGTCGCAGGCCTCGGGGCCGTTCTTCACGCCGTCGCCGCAGTAGGCGCCGAGCTGGCAGTTGTTGCACTGACCGTAGCCGGTCCCGTTCGCGCTGCCGTCGTCGCACTCCTCGCCCGGCGTCACGACCGGCGGGTCGACCCCGCACTGCGGCGTGCACACCGACGTTCCGGCGCTGAAGCCCGCCAGCGTGAGCTGGTAGTTCGACCCGGTGACGTGGCGCTCGGCCTGGAACACCGCGATCTCGTAGACCTTGCCCGCCTCGAGGTTGAGGTTGACGGGGTAGGGGGCGCGGTTCGGGCAGTTGTTACCGGTGCAGGGGGTCACGAGGGCGGAGCCGTCGTCCCGGATGGTCACGCTCTCCTGGATGCGCTCGTGGATGCCGCCGATGTCGACGGTCAGCGTGTTCTTGATGAACACCCAGACGTCGTCGTCACCGTAGAAGGTGAGCACCGGGTCGGCCACGGCGGGATTCGGGTTGAACTGGAACCAGTACCGGACCTCGCTCGTGAAGTAGAAGTTGTGCCCGCCGTCGCGCGCGTTCTCGTCCCCGGTGAAGAGGAGGCTGTTGAGCGTGGGATCGGCGCCGGGGGGGTCGAGGTCCACCGGCCAGAACGGGCTCCGCTCGTACACGAACCTGCCGGGGGTCGCCTCGAGCAGCTCGATCGTGGTGAGGAGCGTCCGGTTGAACTGCGGGTTGTCCCGGTACCACCACTGGAAGTTGGTTTGCCCCGAGGTGTAGCCGGTGGCGCGGGTCGGATCGAAGTAACCGAGGCCGTACGCGTTCACGGGCTTGCCGTCGGCGTCGAGCGTCGTCTGGACGGTGCCGTCGAGCTGCGCGCCGTCCGAGGGGGTGATCTCGAAGTCGAAGTGCCCGATGGGGTTGGCGTTCAGGCGGGCGTCGCACTGAGCGTTGCTCGTGTTGCGGTTGTAGGTGTCCGGGCACCAGCCGATGAAGTCGCGGATGACCATCGGCAGCCGCATCTCGGTGGGCGCCACGGTGCAGACGTAGCCAGGCTCGATCCGGCACGTGGCGGAGCAGCCGTCGCCGCTCTCGGTGTTGCCGTCGTCGCACTGCTCGGTGGCGTCGCCGGGCAGGAGGATGCCGTCGCCGCAGATCGACAGGCACGCGCCGGCCCTGCAGTCGGGCTCGCGCTTGCAGTCCGGCGTGCAGCCGTCGCGCCAGTTGCCGTTGTTGTCGTCGCAGACCTCGGTGCCCTCGACGATGCCGTTGCCGCAGTCGGAGTAGCCGCTGCAGTCCTGGGGCTCGAGATCGTCGCACATCCGGCCGGGCTCGATCCGGCAGGTCTCGTCGCAGCCGTCGCCGCTGTCGCCATTGCCGTCGTCGCACTGCTCGGCGCCGACCTTGATCCCGTCGCCGCAGACCGTCTTGCAGGGGAACCCGACGCGCGAGCAGTCCCACCCGTCCTCGATGGTCTCGCAGTCGGCGCTGCAGCCGTCGCCGTCGGCCGGCTCCTCGCCGTCGTCGCACTGCTCGGCGCCGCCGATCACGCCGTCGCCGCACACGGGCGGCGGGGGCGGGGTGCAGGGGCCGCCGGCCGGCGGGCACGTCCAGCCCACCTCGATCTTGCACTGCGGGGTGCAGCCGTCGCCGCCGACAGGGCTCACCCCGCCGCCGTCGTCGCACTGCTCGCCGAGCTGCACCACGCCGTCGCCGCAGAAGGTCCTCACGGTGCAGGGCTGTCCCGGCCGGCAGTTCCAGCCCTCCTCGAGCCGGCAGTCGGCCGTGCAGCCGTCGCCGGACACCGGCGGATCCTCGCCGTCGTCGCACTGCTCCCCGCCGTTCACGCGGCCGTCGCCGCACCGGTAGACGAGGATGCACGGCTTGCCCGGCTCGGGGCACACGTACGCCGGGTCCACCGCCTTGCAGTCCGCGCTGCAGCCGTCACCGCCCGCCGTGTTGCCGTCATCGCAGATCTCGCCCGGGTCCACCACGCCGTCGCCGCAGCGGATCAGGAGCTCGCAAGGCTGCCCCGGGGTCGGGCAGGTGTAGAACGCCTCCTGCCGGCACAGGCTCGAGCAGCCGTCGCCGCTCGCGGTGTTGCCGTCGTCGCACACCTCGCCGGTCTCCTTGAGGCCGTTGCCGCAGACGGGCAGCCGCGTGCACGGCTGGCCCGGCCGGCTGCACTGATATCCCTCCTCGCGCATGCACGTGGCGCTGCAGCCGTCGCCGGACACGGGCGGGCTGCCGCCGTCCTCGCACTCCTCCGAGCCGTTCACGCGACCGTCGCCGCACCAGTACTGGAGGGTGCAGGGCACGCCCGGCGTGGGGCACGTGTAGATCGGCTCCACCGTCTTGCAGTCGGCGCTGCAGCCGTCGCCGCTCGCGTTGTTGCCGTCGTCGCAGACCTCGCCCGGGTTGAGCGCGCCGTCGCCGCACCAGATCAGCAGCTCGCACGGCTGCCCCGGAGTCGGGCAGGTGTAGAACGCCTCTTGCCGGCACAGGCTCGAGCAGCCGTCGCCGCCCGCCGTGTTGCCGTCGTCGCACTGCTCGCCGCTCTCCAGGAGCCCGTTGCCGCAGACCGGCAGGCGCTCGCAGGGCTGGCCGGGCCGCCGGCACACATACCCCGGCTCGCGCATGCACGTGGCGCTGCAGCCGTCGCCGGACACGGGCGGGTCGCCGCCGTCCTCGCACTGCTCGCCGTTGTTCACGCGGCCGTCGCCGCAACGATAGAGGAGGGTGCAGGGCACGCCCGGCCTGGGGCACACGTAAAGCGGGTCGAGCACCTTGCAGTCGGCGCTGCAGCCGTCGCCGTCCGCCGTGTTGCCGTCGTCGCAGAGCTCGCCGGGGTCCACCCTGCCGTCGCCGCACCGGATGAGCAGCTCGCACGGCTCGCCCGGCGTCGGACAGGTGTAGAAGGACTCCTGCCGGCAGAGGCTCGAGCAGCCGTCGCCGCTCACGGCGTTGCCGTCATCGCAGGTCTCGCCGGTCTCCTTGACCCCGTTGCCGCAGACCGGCACGCGCTCGCAGGGCTGCCCGGGCCGAGGGCACGCGAAGCCCGGCTCGCGCTTGCAGTCGGCGCTGCAGCCGTCGCCGGACACCTTGTTGCGGTCGTCGCACGTCTCCGAGCCGTTCACGCGGCCGTCGCCGCAATCGTAGAGCAGCGTGCAGGGCTCGCCCGGCTTCGGACAGACGTACGAGGGGTCGACGAAGAAGCAGTCGGCGCTACAGCCGTCGCCGTCCGCGGTGTTGCCGTCGTCGCAGAACTCGCCCGGGTCGACCACGCCATCGCCGCACGCGATGGTCAGCACGCACGGCTGGCCGGGCGCGGGACACTCGCAGTAAGGCTCGATCTCGCACAGGCCCGAACAGCAGTCGCCGGGCAGGCTGTTGCCGTCGTCGCACGCCTCGCTGGCCTGGTTGATCATGCCGTCGCCGCAGGCGGGCTCCTGCGGCAGCTCGCACTCGGGGGGCGGGTCGTCGCCGGCGCAGGGATCCGGCCGCTCTCCGCCGTTGCCTCCCTGGCCGACGCCCACGCCGAAGTCGCTGCCGCCCCCTCCGGTCTCGTCGCCGGATCCACTCGAGTTCGTGCCGGTCCCCGCGCCGCCTGCGCCGGGATCGCCCGTGGAGGGCGCTCCCCCGCCGCAGGCGGCAGCGACTTGCAGCAATCCCACCGCCAAAGCCAGATAAGACGTTCTCAAACTCACGACACACCTCGACGAACACGAGCGGATGCGCTCGGGCAGAAGGTCGACGACCCTGTTCCAGGGTAGCCCGGGCGCCCTTCACACCTCTAGGCGAAAATCACTTCATCCTCCTCCACTCGGCCACAGCGGCGCGGCATCCCGTTCTCGGTGGACGCCATGAGAGCTCCGCTGGCGAATGACGCGCATTGCGCGACGCAGCGCCGGGTGGGGGCGGTGCTTCCTTTCTGCTGCTGTGGCACGAGCGACCGCGCGGCTTCGCAACCCGGTTCGCGCTTGACATTGTTGCTCTGACCGGCGCGCTCGATCTCGTTGGTGCTCAAACCAAATGGGTGCCCATCAAATCGCCGCGTTCGGGGCGGAGACCGCTCTCCGAGAGGCGCTTTTGCGGCGCGGTCCCTCGCGCGCGGCGCCGGCGTGAGCGCGGTCACCCGGCCGGCGCGAGCGGCAGCTCGACCGCGAAGGTGGCGCCCCGCCCCGGGTTCGACGCGGCGCTCACGGCGCCGCCGTGCGCCTCGACGACGGCGCGGACCAGCGCGAGCCCGAGCCCGCTGCCCTGCTCGCGCCCGCGCGTCGTGAAGAAGCGATCGAACACCCGCGCGAGATCTTCCGCCGAGATGCCGGGGCCGGTGTCGGAGACGCGGATCTCGACGCGCCTCCCCTCGACCACGTCGACGCTCACGTGCACCTTGCCGCCGTCGCCCGAGAACGACGCCGCGCTCTCGAGCAGGTTGCGGAGGACGGACTCGAACCGGTGGGCGACGCCGACGACCCGGGCGCTCGCGGCCCCGGAGACGGTGAAGCGGACCTTGGCGAAGCGCTCGTCGTCGGCCATGGCCACGACGAGCCCCCGCGCGAGCGCCGCGACGTCGACCCGCTCGCGCGCCTCGTGGAGCATCCCGGCCTCGGCGCGGGCGAGCTCCAGGAAATGGCTCACCAGCGTGTCGAGCCGGTGGCTCGACTCCTTGAGCAGCCGCGAGAGCCGGGCGGCCCGCTCGCGTTCGGCCGGCGCCTCGGCGAGCGCGTCGGCGCAGCCGCGGATCGTGGCCACGGGGTTCTTGAGCTCGTGCACGAGGTCCGCGACGAACGCCTCGTTCGCCTTGCGGCGCTCCGCGAGCGCCGTGAGCAGGGCGTTGAACGCCGCGGCCACGTCCTGCATCTCGGCCGACCCCTGGAGGGGGAGGTCGGCGCTCGGGGTGGGCTCGTGGATCTTCGCGAGCGCGCGCCGGCGGAGCGCCTCGAGCGGGCGGACGAACCGGCTCGTGAGCCAGAGGGCGAGCAGCAGCGACAGCGGCAGGGTGATCGCGGCGAGGCGCGGCAGCTCGAGGCGCAGGTAGAGGAGCGTGGGCGCGATCAGGACGGCGACGAGCGCCGTCACCCGGAAGCGCAGCGAGCGGAAGAAGGGGAGCGGGCCGCCTTGCGCCCTTCCGTCATCCACGGAAGGCCCGGAATCGGTAGCCGGCGCCAATCACGGTCTCGATGCGATCGGAGGTGGTGTCGACCTGCTCGATCCTGCGAAGGAGGGCGAGCGCGGCCGTCCCGCCGCGCGCGGAGAGCGTCGCGTGCCCCGCCTCCTGGAACGCGAGCGCGAGCACCTCGAGCAGGGAGGCGTCGTCGTCGACGAGGAGGAGGCGTGCCATGCGGCGCTCCCCGATGGTCGCACGGTTCAGCTCGCTTTCACATCCTCGGCCTGCCGGAACAGGATCGCGACGCCGAGCGCCGCCGCGGCTGGGACGAAGAGGTCGCCCGAGGCCGACGCCCTCAGCGGGAAGCCGTTCGCTTCCAGGAGCTTCCGCGCGGCGGAGGCGTCGCGCACCGCGACCGCGTAGGCGACGAAGGCCGGGAGCGCCGTGGCCCGCTCGCCCGGCAGGAGCGCCTCCAGATCGGCGTCGGCGACGAGGGTGACGCGGGCGCCGTCGAGATCGAAGACGCGCGCCGGACCGTCGGCGCGCGCCGCGCGGCCGAGGTACGTCGCGTAGCGGCGCTCGACCTCCGGCAGCGCCGCCCGGGCGACGCAGAGCACGGCGTCGACGAGGTCCACCGCGCCGTTCGGATGATCCATGTGGAGCTGTGCCTCGAGCAGCTCCGCGGGCGGGTTCTCCGCGATCGCGAGCCTCCCCTCGGGCGCGCGGCCCGCCCCGGCGTCCGCCGGAGCGTCGCCGTCGAGCTCGATGAAGCGGAGCGCCTCCACCCGGGGGCCTTTCGCGGTGTCCACCGGCCGCCGGACCGCGCTGACGCCCCCGTGGCGGATGCCCTCCGCGCTCAGCCTGCCGGCCGCGGCGTCGGCGTCGGGGGTCTTGAACACGAGGATGTGCAGGCCCTGGAAGCGCGCGAGGCACGCGGCGATCCTGGCGACGGTGCTGCGGATGGCCTCGGTGAGCCGCGGCAGGTGCTCGGGAGGCGCCTGGATGGGCACGAGCTTGGCGTCGCTCGGGATCCAGCCGGGGTCGTCGTCCCGGACGCAGCTCACGAGCTCGACGAAGTTGCGCGGGAAGTTGGCGTGGGTGTTCGCGGCGCCGAACGGCCTGGGGGGCTCGCCCTCCCTGGGCGGCAGCATGGGGTAGGCGGGGGGCGACAGGCGGAAGCCGAGCCGCCGGTAGAGCTCGAGCCCTTCCTTCATGTCGCTCACGACGTGGCCGACGTGGTGCAGGTGATCGATGTCACGACCCATTCAGGTCACCTCCGCCTCCTTCAGCCAGCGTTCGGGGCGCGGGACCGCCGCAGGAGGCAGCGGCGGTACGCGCTCCGCGGAGCCTAACCGACGGCGCGCTGGCCCAGGCCGGGATCTCCGAGGCGATCTGTGTCACGGCACATTGAGGTCACTTGTTATGGCGCTTTGTGGCACAATTGTGTCAAGGCCGAGTGTGCCAAAGCGCGAAACAGCCCGTTCTCGTGGCGGGCACGAACTGTGATTGATCAGTGCCAACGGAAGCCGTGCTCGTCTACGGCACATTTTTGTCGTCGAGTGCCAGCGGCTTCCGGGAGAACACCATGCCTTCTTTCTCGATCTTGAGGGGTTCCTCGCTGCTCGCGTTCCTTGTGAGCGCATTCCTCGTGGCCTGCTCGGGGGGCTCCGGCGGCTCCGGCGGCTCCGGCGGCTCGGGCGCCTCCGGCGGCGCCGGCGGCACCGGCGGCGAGGCGAGCTGCGACGACGTGCTCGATGACGAGGCGCTCGAGGAGCCGATCTCGATCGTCGTGACGAACGAGCGGAGCACACCCGTGTACCTGACGCCGGGCGGCTGCGCCCCGGTCGGGTGGTCCGTCGACGGCAAGAACATGTTCGAGGCCGCGATTCCGACCTGCGAGGGCCTGCTCGAGGGCGAGCCCGGCGGGAACGCGTGCGGGCCGTCGTTCCAGGAGCTCGCGGCCGGCGCGTCGGTCACCGTCGAGTGGCACGGCCGCATCGCCGAGTCGATTCCTGTGGTCGACGGCTGCGTCGCTCTTTCGATCTCCGCCGAGCACGAGACGTGCGGCCGCCTCGCGCTCGCCGGCGACGGAGCCCACGAGCTGGAGCTCACGGTCTACCTGGAGCTCGACGAGGAGACGGAGATCGGCACGTCGCCGCTCCCGGCCATCGCCGTGCCCTTCACCCTGCCGACCGAGAGCATCGCCGTGATCATCCCGGAAGATCCGTAGTCCCGGCGCCTTGGTTGTCCTGTTTCCGGCCACGGGACACGCCTGACCAGCGTGCGGGGGCCAGGTCGCCCGCCGACGAGCGCGGGGGGCCGCGCCGGCACCGCCGGATCACTCGTCTCCGGGCGGTTGGGGCAGGCCTGGCAGGCCGTCGATGCTCGCCGCGTTCTTCTCCCGCCGGTACCGCGAGAGGCCCTCTTTCCCCTTGCGCTCCGCCCACTTCGACAGCGTATCTCGCTCGCCCTCGTAGGCCATGCGCGGCACGGCGTATCCGCACGACGTGGCGACGCGCTCGAGCGCGACGCGGATCACCGACCGGACGCCCGGGAGCCGCGGAAACAGGCCCGCGAGCGCGTCGAAGCGCGGGTCGCCGGGGAAGACCGGCTCGCCGCGGCCGTACAGGCGCACGATGCGGGGCGGGCCGGAGAACGCGCAGAACATCAGCGTGACGCGGCCGTTGTCGCGGAGGTGCGCGATGGTCTCGACGCCGCTGCCGGTGAGGTCGAGGTAGGCCACGGTCCGGGGGTCGAGGACGCGGAAGGTGTCGTGCCCCTTCGGCGACAGGTTGACGTGCCCGCCGCTGCCCGAGGGGGCGGAGGCGACGAAGAAGAGGTGTTGCTCGGCGAGGAAGCCGGTGAGGTCGTCGTCCAGCTCGGAGAAGGTCTTTCCCATGGATCCTCGGGGGGACAGGGGCGCGCGAGGGCGCTCGCGGGTGGCGGGGCGATCGGTGCCGTGGCGTGCGGGCGGGCCGCGCGAGGTGCCGCTGGAGCGATGCTGTTGCTCCTGGCGAGAGAGATTTTAACGCAAAGGCGCAAAGGCGCAAAGGCGCAAGAAAAGAGGGTGAGGAGGGGCAAGGAGCTCCGTGCCTGACTGTGGTTCCCTCCGCGTGAAACGGACGAGCCTAGTCATGCGGCGCGTGCCTCTCCCATCTTGTCCTTGGGCGCCTTTGCGCCTTTGCGCCTTTGCGTTGAACTCCGAGCTTCGCGACCGTTCAGGCGACCGCGGGCTCACCTCGCCCCTCGTCACCGGTTTGCGCGCCCGCGATCGAGCCGGGGGAGCCGCGGTGCGCCGTTCAGGGGTTCAGATCGCCGCTGAACGTGAAGCCGGTGCCCAGCGGGATCATGATGCGCTGGATGATCGGCAGGTTGACGTGCGCGCGCAGCGCGCCGTTGTCCAGGCCGCGCCCCGTGCAGCCGGAGAACGCGACATGGATCGTGCCCTTGCCGGCGGCGTCCTCCACGAGCAACACCGCATCTGCCGGGGGCGGCGCAGGCGGGTGCAGGCACTGCTTGGGATCGACGTCGGGGTTCGGCCCGGGCCTCGACGAGCCGAGGGCGGCGGCCAGCGCGGCCGCCTCTCGCCCGGACAGGCGCGCGGAGGTCCGCAGCACGTCGCCCCTCGGGCCGTAGTAGCAGATGGAGATCGACGCCGGGTCGCGAGGCGCCATGGCCGAGCGCGCGCCGGGGTGCGCCGCCTTGGGAGGGCGCCTGTAAGGGCAGCCGTTGTGATCGACGCCGACGAGCTGCGCGCTGTCGAGGATCCGGCGGGTGATCTCGGGATCGTGGGTCCTGACCGAGATCAGGATCTGCCGCGACGGGATCCTCAGCCAGCCGAAATGGCGGCCGTCCGCGCCCCGCCCCTCCGTGCGCTCGGCGCTCACGCCGCCGAGCGACACGTCGCGGCGCGTGAACTCCGGGCCCTTCTTCACCTCTTCCGGTGCATCGGCGCCGATCTGCGCGACCTGCTTCGTCGGCTTCTCCGGCGTCAGGCACGCGAGCTGGTACACCTGTGCCCGGACGACGGTGGGCCTGTCGCTCATGTTGCAGCCGTAGTCGTTGACGGCCCAGTCCGCCGGGACCTCGATCTGCACGCCGAGGGAGCTCTCGAACCGCCACCCCGCGGCGGCCGCCGGCGGCGGCGTCGCGGCCGGCGCGGCGCTGACCGCGGGCGCGGCGTCTGCGGTGGGCGCGGCGCCGGCGCTCGCCGCGGCGCCGGCGCTCGCCGCGGCGCCGGCGACGGGCGCGGCGCTGGCGACCGGTCTGGCCTCGACGGCGGCCGTCCCTGACCGGTCCGGAGCGGCGCGCGCGCAGCCCGCGGTCCCCAGCCCGAGCGCGCCGGCCGCGAGCACCCCCGTCAGGCCGCACGCGGCCTTGCGCCACCTCCGGACCGGGCGCCGCGGGCGCCGCTGCCGCAGCGGCGCGTCGAGGTCGCACCCGCCGGCTCCGGTCCACACGCGCGCTCCCGTCTCGCTTTCTCGATCTGCCTTGGCCATCGCTGTCTCTCGCCGTTCGCGCGGCGGAGCGGAACCGCCGCGTCCCCCCCACCTACGCACGCGCTCCCGCATCGATCTACACGAAAAACGGAGTCCGTGCCGTCCGTCCGGCAGCTTGACCAGGCCGGCCCGGCCGACGAGCTCGGGGGGCGCTCCGCGGACGAATCGGTGCATCTGCTACGACACCATCTACGACACCATCCGGGTGTGCTCACAGACGTCTGCGCCGAAATCTTATCGTATCGGTTGAATGGTGCGCTCGCTGCGTGATGCGTAGCGATAGCTGCGCCGCCCACGGGCCATCCCTCTTGATAGATGTCAGGACAACGCGATCCAGCCCGGGCTCCGCTCCTTGACCCCCTTTCCTGGACCCATATAGTCAGCTGGACGGTCGGGCTGCACACAATCCGTGTCTGCCATGCCGTCGAGCACGCGACCGCGGCAGCGCGCGGGTCGTGGACGTGTGCGCTGTTCACGCATCAACCACCATCACGATCTAGGAGGCTCGAATGGAACACCTGATTCGGCAGATCGCCCAAGACCGTCTCTGGAACCAGTGGGTCGCGGCCAACTCGGCCGGTGACGCGACCCTCGACGCCGGCTGCATCTCGAGGAAGGACGGCTGCATCTCGAAGAAGGCCGGCTGCATCTCGAAGAAGGCCGGCTGCATCTCGAAGAAGGCGGGCTGCATCTCGAAGAAGGCCGGCTGCATCTCGAAGAAGGCCGGCTGTATCTCGAAGAAGGCCGGCTGCATCAGCTGACAGGGCCACCCGGGTCGGCGAGCGAGGCGGAGCGCCATTGCTGTTGCGGGCTTCTGCCTCGCTCGCGGCCGCCCGGACCCAGGGGAACAACGCTTCTCGATGGCCCGCCCGGCCGTCTTCCGGAGTCGACCGATGGACGCCCAACGACAGACGCTCGCCGCGATGATCGAAGAGGTCAGGGATATCCCCATCTACCGCGCGTCCATCGAGGCGGGCTCGTTCCCGATCCTCGAGAAGCCGGAGATCGCCAGGGGCTTTCCAGACAACTGGATGACCCCGAGGCTCGCCGCGGCGCTCGAGGCCGGCGAGGCGGAGCTCGTGCTCTCGACCGGGACCAACCACGCGCGGATGCAGATCATCCGCCCGCCCTTCTTCCTGCTCAAGTCCTATTACCGGCTGTGGAGCGAGCACCCCGACATCGCCGGCACCTGGCAGCTGGGCTGCCAGCGCGTCTCGCTCACCACCGTGCTGGCGACCGAGCACGTGGCGCGGCTCAACGCGAAGCGGCGCGGCGCCCCGGCGCCGGCGCGCCCGAGCCTCGAGGAGCGCAGGCTCGACGAGCGGACGCTCTACCTCAACCTGCAGCTCGACCCGGCGCTCTGGGAGCGCAGCGACGTGGAGCGCATGCTGGGCGAGATGACCGCCGTCCAGACGGCGCATCCGCGAGGCTTGTTCCACCTCGACTGCGACAGCTACCACCTCGCTCACCTCGTGCAAAAGGCGCTCTCTTCGGGCGCGTGGCAGCGCTTCCCGAGGCCGGCCAGCGTCGTCCACGCCTACGAGTACACGCCGAGGAACGTGCGGCGGTTCCTCCAGCAGCGCTTCGACTGCCCGATCATCGACCTGTTCGGCAGCACCGAGCTCGGGTATCTGTATTACAGCGATCGTCACGGGCGATATTGGCCCTACCTCGACAAGATGCTCCTGGAGTTGATCCCGGTCGAGGAGGGCAGCGCGATCTACAGCCTCATCGTGTCGAGCGTGCGCAACCCCCACATGCCGCTGATCCGCTATCGCTCGGGCGACTGCGCCGAGACGGTCGACGGCTCGCCCGACCCGCGCCGCATCCGGCGGTTCTGCGGGCGCGAGCGAGAGCTGCTGCGGCTCGGGCGCGGCGGCCTGCTCTCCCAGGCCCACCTCGACGACTGGATCGCCGCGTCCGCGCCGTCCATCTTCGTCTACCAGCTCCGCCCGAGCGGTCCGCGGGAGGCGCGGCTCCTGTACACCACGTTCGACGGCAGGCCCATCGGGGCGGCCGCGGCGCGCGCGCTGCGACAGGCGATCTCGGACGGCGCCGCGCTCGACTGCGCCCTCGAGCACCGTGAGCACATCGCGATCGGCAAGTCCGGGAAATACGCATGGCTGGTGCAGGAGACCGAGGCCTCGGAGCGAGGTGGCGTATGAAGACGGAACAGCCCAGGATGACGGCCGCCGCGCTGAAGGCGTTGCTCGATGACGCCTTCTTCTCCGGGATCGTGCGGCACTTCGCGCGGACCACCGGCGACGAGCCCGCGTACGTCGAGCGCCAGGTCATCGAGTGTCTGAGGTACCTGTACCTGGTCTCGCGCTACCCGGAGCGGCTGGCCGGCCTGTTCCTGCCCGTCGAGCAGGCGATCGACGAGGTCTGGCACTACCTCATCTTGCAGACGCGGGAGTACCGCGAGCTGTGCGAGGAGCGCCTGCCGGGGCGCTTCTTCATCCACCACCGCAGCTTGCCGTACGAGGATTACCAGGAGACGCAGCCCAGCCGGGAGCAGGCGCTCGAGGAGGCGCTGCGCTGGCTGCCGCTCTACCGCGCGGAGTTCGGCCCCTTCGACGAGGGCGCGCTGCCCCACTGGACGATGGTGCGTTTCCTGAGCGAGCGCCTCGGCCTGTCCCTGGACGCCATCGCGGCGCTGGAGGCGGAAGACCAGCCCTCGCCGCCCGGCGCGGAGCGCGCCCGTTGACCCGCCGAGCGCTCGCCGCCGCGCCGGCCGCGTCCGTCAACACGGCGGTCCTGCTGCTGTGTCAGGTCGTCGGGATCGCCGGCGTGGTCTCGATCCAGTTCGTCGGCAGCCTGGTGGGCGAGCGGCTCGCGAGGGACATGCGCCTCGCGACCGCGCCGGTGGCCGCGCTGGTGCTGTCCTCGGCGCTGGGCACCTGGCCGGCCAGCCAGCTGATGCGGCGCTTCGGGCGCCGGCCCTGCTTCATCGCCGCGGCGCTCCTGTCCGCCGGCTGCCTCGCGCTCGCCGCGCGCGCGGTCGAGCGCTCGGACTTCGCGCTGTTCTGCACGGCGGTCCTCGGCGTCGGGCTGCACGGCGCCTTCGTGCAGCAATATCGCTTCGCGATCCTCGAAGGGCAGCCGAGCGGCCGCGCGCCGCGCCTGCTGACGATGATCCAGCTCGCCAGCGCGGCGGGCATCGTCCCCGGCATCTCGCTCTTCGGCCTGCTGGAGGGGCGGACGTCCAGCTACATGCCATACACCCTGCTGATCCTGGCGGCGCTCCAGGCGATCTCGGCGCTCTCGTTCGCGGCGTACCGGCCGCAGGAGGCGCTCGCCGCCGGGGCCTCCGCCGCGCCCGACGCGCGCGCGCGGGCCCTGTACTGGCCGATGGTCGCCATGGGCGCCGGCGCCTTCCTGGTGATGAGCCTGATCATGGTGCCGACGCCCTTGCAGATGTGCGGCGTCGAGCAGCGCTCGGTCAAGGAGGCGAGCTGGGTGATCGAGGTGCACCTCTTGAGCATGTACCTGCCGTCGCTCTCGGTCGGCGCCTTGCTCCAGCGGATGTCGATCGCGGCGCTCCAGGGCGTCGGGCTCGCGTTCCTTCTCGTGGGCTTCATGATCAGCTGGGTTCCGGGGTTCGAAGGGCACCTCGTCGGCCTCTCGTTGGTCGGGATCGGGTGGTGTTATGTGTTCGTGACCGCGACGACCCTTGTCGCGCGCAGCCGCTCGGGCGCCGAGCGCTTTCGCGCGCAGGGCGTCAACGATCTGTGCGTATTCGCCGGAAGCGGCGCGGCGTCGCTCTCGTCCGGAGCGCTCCTGTCGGCGCTGGGGTGGAGCGGCCTGCTGCACCTCGGCGTGGTGCTGGTCGTGAGCTTGATGGCGCTCGCCTGGAACGTCCACCGGGCCTGAGGGCCGTCGCCCGGGGCGGCGCCGCGCCGCACGCATCATCGCAAACGCCGCGCGGGGCGAGCAGCGCCGCGCGCACATCCGTGTCCGGAGGGAGGCGAACATCATGTCCGAGGTGGAGTCGAATCGTTCGGGGGGCGGCGCGGCGCCTATGGGCCGCTTCGATGCGGTCGTGGTCGGCGCCGGGTTCGCGGGGCTGTACATGCTTTACCGCCTGCGCCAGCTCGGCCTCTCGGCGCGGGTCTACGAGGCGGGCAGCGGGGTGGGCGGCACGTGGTTCTGGAACCGCTACCCGGGCGCGCGCTGCGATATCCCCAGCATGGACTACTCCTATTCGTTCTCGCCCGAGCTCCAACAAGAGTGGAAGTGGACCGAGCGCTACGCCACCCAGCCGGAGATCCTGCGCTATCTGGAGCACGTCGCGGACAGGTTCGAGCTCCGCCGGGACATCCAGCTCGGGACGCGCGTGACCGCGGCCGCCTTCGACGAGGGGACGGGCCGGTGGACCATCCGGACCGGCGACGGCGCGAGCGTGACCGCCGGGTTCCTGATCATGGCCACGGGCTGCTTGTCCGCGGCGAAGGCGCCCGATCTCCCGGGGATCGAGCGCTTCCAGGGCGAGCGGTACCACACGAGCCGCTGGCCGCACGGAGGCGTCGACTTCCGCGGCAAGCGCGTCGGCGTCCTCGGCACCGGCTCGTCCGGCGTCCAGATCATCCCCGTCATCGCCGAGCAGGCGGCTCGGCTCTTCGTGTTCCAGCGGACCCCCTGCTTCAGCGTGCCGGCGCGCAACGCGCCCCTGGACCCGGCCTACGAAGCGTGGATGAAGGAGAGCTACGCCGAGTACCGGCGCAAGGCCCGCGAGACGCGCGCCGGGGTCGTCATGGAGGTCAACCCGAAGTCTGCGCTGGAGGTGTCGCCCGAGGAGCGGGAGCGCGCGTACAAGGCGCGATGGGAGCAGGGCGGCACGTCCTTCCTCGTCACGTTCTCGGACGTGATGCGCTCCCGCGAGGCCAACGAGACGGCCGCCGAGTTCGTCCGGTCCCAGATCCGCGCGACGGTCCGCGACCCCGCGGTCGCCGAGGCGCTGTGCCCGCGAGAATACCCGCTCGGCACCCGGCGCCTCTGCGTCGATACCCGCTATTACGAGACGTTCAACCGGGACAACGTCACCCTGGTCGACCTGAAGTCGTCGCCGATCGAGGAGATCACGGAGCGGGGGCTCCGGACGCGGAGCGCGGAGCACGCGCTGGATTGCCTCGTGCTCGCGACGGGCTTCGACGCGATGACGGGCGCCCTGACCCGCATCGACCTCCGCGGCAGGGGCGGCGCGTCGCTGAAGCAGCGGTGGGCCGACGGCCCGCGCGCGTACCTCGGCATCGCCGTCGCCGGATTCCCGAACCTGTTCACCATCACCGGCCCGGGCAGCCCGTCGGTGTTCAGCAACGCGATCGTCTCCATCGAGCAGCACGTGGAGTGGATCGCCGACTGCCTCGCGTACCTGCGCGCGCGCGGCCTCGAGCGCATCGAGGCCACCGCCGAGGCGGAGGACAGGTGGGGCGCGCACGTCAGGGAGGTGGCCGACGGCACGTTCTATCCGCTGGCCAATTCCTGGTACGTCGGGGCCAACATCCCTGGCAAGCCGCGCGTCCTCATGCCGTATGCCGGCGGCGTCGGCGCCTACAGGAAGCGGTGCGAGGAGGTCGCGGCCCAGGGGTACGCGGGGTTCGCGCTGTCGAAGGCGGGGTGAAGGGGGGCGGCGGGGGCCCCCCGCGGGCCCCTGGCCCGGTCCGCCGCCTGCAGACGGGCAGGAAATCAACGGGTGAAAGCTCCCCTTCCGCGGGGCTCACGCGAAGTAGAAAGCGTCGCGCGAGCGCCGCGCACCGGAGCCGCCACGACCGGGCGCTCTCCCGCGTGAGCCTGGCATCGGAAATGCAAGCGCTGCCGCAGACCCGGGCTCGAGCCAGGGTCCAACGCGCCTGATTGGACATGCTTCTCGTGGACACTACGACGTTGAACGGTAGGTACGCCCTCGGCCGGCTGATCGGCCAAGGGGGGATGGGGGCCGTTTACGAGGCCGATGACGTCGCGCTGCAGCGCCGCGTCGCCGTGAAGGTCCTCTCCCCGGAGCTCGCCCACGGCCGGTCCGCCCTGGGCCGGTTCGAGCGCGAGGCGAGGGCCGCGAGCGCCATCCGGACCGAGCACATCGTCCGCGTGCTCGACGCCGACGTGGACCAGGCGACGGGCTCGCCGTTCCTGGTCATGGAGCTCCTCCGCGGCGAGGACCTCGCGCACCTCCTCGACCGCCTCGGCCCGCTGCCCCCCAGGCTCGCGCTCCGGATCGTGGCCCAGGCGTGCGTCGGCCTGGAGAGGGCGCACGAAGCCGGGGTCGTGCACCGGGACATCAAGCCGGCCAACCTGTTCCTCGCGCGGCGCGAGGGCGGCGACGGGCTCGTCGTCAAGCTGCTCGACTTCGGCGTCGCGAAGATCCGGCCAGCCCACGATCTTCGCCGGGATACCACGGGGCTCACGTGGTCCGGCCACGTGCTCGGGACGCCGCGCTACATGTCCCCCGAGCAGGCGCGGGGCATCAAGGACATCGATCATCGGACCGACCTCTGGTCGCTCGGGGTCGTGCTCTACCGCGCGCTGGCCGGTCGAACGCCGACCGAGGACGTCAAGGCGGTCGGAGAGCTCATCGCCGCCCTGGTCGCCGACCTGCCCGCGCCGGTCCAGGACGTCGCGCCGTGGGTCCCGCCCGAGGTCGCGGCGGTCGTCGACGGCGCGCTCCAGTACCAGCCGGCCGACCGGTATCCGAGCGCCTCGGCGATGCGCGACGCCCTCCTGCCGCTGCTCGGCGAGGACCCTCTCGCGCTGGACGAGAGCCTGCTCGTCCCCCTGGCGCCGTCCGAGCGCCTCGCGGTCGCCCCGCGGTTCGAGCCGCGGGTGAGGGCGCGCGCGCCCCGGCGCCCCGCGAGCGGCGCGGGCGGCGCGCAGCGGTGGAAGGACCCCCCGCTGGACAGCGGGACCGCGCTCCCGGACGAGCGGACGCTCAGCCAGGACTACGGCATCCGCGGCGAGCCGACGCTCAGCCGGGACTACCGCGTCTGCGGCGAGCCGACGCTCGGCCGGGACCACGGCGTCCGCGGCGAGCCGACGCTCGGCCGGGACCACGGCGTCCGCGGCGAGCCGACGCTCGGCCGGGACCACGGCGTCGACGAGCGGCCGGAGCGACCGCCGAACGAGCCCGCGCCGCCGCCGCACCGGGACCGGACCAGGTTGCGGCTCTCCGCCTTCGCGCTGCTCGCCGCGGGCCTCGGCGGGGCCGCGATGCCCTGGCCGGCCGGCGCGGCGTCCATCGGGGTGCAGCGCGCGATCCGCGGCGCGCTGGAGGCGCCCTCGGTCGAGTGCCCGGCGCCCTCGCCGATGCCTGAGGCGTCCCCGATCGCGCGCCGGATCGGGCGGGTCATCGCCTCCGGGGGAGCCTCGGCGGAGATCGACAGGGCGCCCGCGGCGCGGAAGGACGGCATGGCGGCCCTGCCCGGGATCCCGGGCGGGGTCCACGACGCGCGGGCCCTCGAGGGCGATGCGGAGACCGAGGTCATCGCCGCCGACGCCGGCGTCGCCGCGGCAAAGCGAAAGCAGGCATCGCGCCGGGCTTCCGCGAGCCCGGCGAGGAAACCTCGGCCCGCAGCGGCGGCGAGCGCGGCGCCTGCCGCGGCGCCGCCCCCCGCGGACGCGAGCGACCCGCTCCTCCCCCAGCGCTTCGAATAGCCGGCGTCGACCGCCGCGTCGGGTCAGCGGAAGTCGTCGATGTTCATGTTGTACCGCCGGATCCACCGGTGCACCTGCGCGCGATCTCTCCCGAGCTCGCGCGCCACCGCGGCGACGTTGCCCCGCTGCTGCACCAGGAGCTCCCGCAACACCTTCTCGTCCGGGGAGGCCCGCGGGGGCAGCGTCCCCCTCAGCGCGTCGGCGCCCTCGCCGGCTGGGGGCGCCGCCTCGCCCTCCGGGGCCAGCGTGGCGCGGGCCTCGTCCGCGGGCGGCGGCTGCGACGCCGAGCTCCGGGCGCCGTAGCTCCGCATCCGGTCCCGGATCTCGTCGCTGAGGTCCTCGACGTCGAGCTCGGCGCTGCGCGCCCTGGCCGCCCAGCGCTTGATGAGCGCCTCGAGCTCCCGCACGTTGTAGGGAAAATCGTGGTGGAGCAGGCCCGCCATGAACGCCATGCTGGGGCGCGCCTCGGGCCGACCGTGGCGCCTCGCGAGCGCGACGCACAGCGAGAAGATGTCTTCCTTGCGCTCGCGCAGGGGGGGCAGCGTGATGCTGAGCTCGTTCAGGCGGGCGAACAGGTCGGCGCGGAAGGCGCCCGACTGCTGGAGCGCGTCGAGGTCGCGGTGGGTGGCGGCGACGATCCGCACGTCGACCTGCTCGGGCTGCGACGCGCCGAGCGGCATGACCTCCTTCGACTGGATCACCCGGAGGAGCTTCGCCTGGGCTTCGAGCGGCATATCCCCGATCTCGTCGAGCAGGAGCGTGCCCTGGTGGGCCGCGCGGAGGATGCCCACCCGGTCGCGGTCGGCGCCCGAGAAGGCGCCGCGCCGGTGTCCGAAGAGCTCCCCCTCGATGAGCGCGGCGGGGATCGCCGCGCAGTTGACGACATGGAGCGGCCCGCGCCTGCCGCTCCAGTCATGGAGCTGCTCGGCGAAGATCTCCTTTCCGGTCCCGCTCTCGCCGAGGATCAGCACCGACAGCTCGCTGCGCGCGATCTCGCGCAGGCTCCCGGCGAGGCGCTGGCTCTGGTAGCCGCCGACGATCCGGCTCGTCGAGGAGCGCGGCCGGGCCTTCGCCGTCGCGTCCGGATCGTCGAAGTAGGCGCCGTCGATGCGGTAGTGCGCGTAGCTCTCGGCGTCGCTCTCGACGAACTTGAAGATGGCGTCGCCGATCCGGATCTCGTCGAGGTGCGCGAGGACGGCCTCGGCGACGAACTCGCCGTTGTGCAGCGTGCCGTTACGGCCGCCGAGATCGAAGAGCTGCCACACGCCCCCGCGCCGCTCGATGCGGGCGTGCAGGCGCGACGCGGTGCGCGTCGGTACGCAGATGTCCGCGCTCGGGTCGCGGCCGAGGACCGAGCCCGACTCGGGCAGGGCGTACGCCGGGCGAAACTGCTCGTAATTGGGCGCATAGAGCAGCACGATGCCCGCCCCCGAGCCCACGGTTCCGGTGACCGGCGTGCAAATTTGCATCGAGGCTGTGGTGCCGAGGCTCTTCGTCGACGGCCATCTGTCGCCGGGCATTGCGTGGACGATGCTACCAAACCTCCTCCGCCCGCGCGTGCTTTGTTCCGTCCAGATCACGCCTTCACAGCGTCGTTCCTGTGCGACACCGCGGCAGGTTCTCATTCCGGGTGCAACCCCGCGAATGCGCACCGAAGCTCTCCGAGGCGGGCTGAGCTGCGACGCTGCCCGGAGTGGCAAGGTGCGGGGATCGGCGCGCGCCGGGGAGCGAGCGGTCCGGCGAACGCCTCGACGGAGCCGATAGGACGACGTTCTCCCCGGCGAGCAGCCTGCCGAGCACGAGCAGGGGCGCGGCGCCGAGGCGGCGCGCGGCGCGCCGCCTTCGGCCCTACGACGCCGCGTTACGGCGTGAACTCGGCCTTGCGCAGGGGAGTGCCCACGCTGCCCGCGGTGTAGAACACGAACAGGCCGCCGCCGCCCTTGACGACCGCCGGGCCGCCCACGCCGCTGGCGGCCGTCACCGCGCCGGAGCACGTGTTCCCGCTGCTTGCGCCGTCGATCTTGATCGCGCTCCAGGAGGAGCCGCTGAGCGAAGCCGCGCGGAGCGTATGGTTGGTCTGGTCGATATAGAAGACGTAGGGCGTTCTCCAGCCGAAGAGCGACTGGCTATCGCTGATGGCATCGATTGCAAAGCCCATATCCCCGCTGGTCGCACCGCTCGCGACGCCGCCCGTGCCGTCGATAACGCTGAACGTGTAGTTGGTCCCGTCAAAATCTGCGACGCGCAGGTTCTTCTGGGTCTCGTTGATGTAGAAGACCTTGAGGCCGAGGGTGCCCAAGGGATTGCCGTACGTCACGACCGCGATGTCCGCGCCGACGTGATCCGTCGTCCGCCCGTTGGCGCCTCCGTCTCCGTCGAGCACGGAGAGGCTCCAGCTCGTGCCGTTCGTGGTGACGGCCTGGCGAACGTTCGTACCAGTGTTGCCAAATGAGCGGTAAAAGACCCGCAGCTTCCCGTCATGGACGACGGGCTTGGCTTTGCTGATTCCGCCGATGTTGTCGACGAGCTGGTAGCTCCATGTCGACCCGTCATAGACGGCAACGCGGAGCACCTTGTCGCTGGTCGCGAAGCCGGCCGTCGTGTAGAAGATGAAGAGCTTGCCGTCGAAGACGATCGCGGCGGGCTCGAAGCCCATGTTTCCGTGGATGTTCTCGCCGTTTCCGTCGACACCGATATGGGTCCAGGCGCCGGTGCCGCTGGTCTTGTACGCGACCCTCAGATCCCCGTTGAATTGGTCCACATAAGGGAAGTAGAAGGTGCCGCCATAGGTCGCCGAGTTTCCCGACGAGTTGTATCCCGCGTGCTGGCCGGGCAGCGCCGGATCGCCCGCGAGGGTCTCATGGCTCCACAGGGTCTGATTGGTGTCTGTCGTGTACGCCGTGCGCAGCAGATGTGTGCTCGGTTGCCAGACGTTGTAGAACACGTGAGGCTTACCATTGTACGACGCAGCATTGATGTTCGTATCCATGGAGCTGTTGACGAAGGTGCTGCACGTCCATCCCGCGCTCGCTTCGCCCGCCCCCGCCGCGAGCGCGAGCGCGCCGCTCAGCGCTGCCGCGCCGGTAGCGATGAGGCGATGGGTCGTACGCTCGATCCGAGAAGTCAACGAAGACATGTTCATTGTATTCTTTCGTGCTGGCGTGAAGACGCGCCTCCGACGGGTGAGAACGCATCGGAGGCGCGCTGGCCGAGGCTGCGCAGCTCGTCGCTCGCGTCGCTCAAGCAGCGAGCGTGCCATCGTCGCACCCACGCGCCGGCCCTTGCGATGGCGGATGAAATGCCGCCGAAGTTCGTCGTTCTCGATGCGGCGCTGGGCTGCGGAGATGAGCTGCCTCGGGTGACAAGCGGCTCAGCGACCGTAACTTGTCGCTGAGCGTGCCTGGCACGGTGACGTGCGTGCCATGGCACAGTGAGGTCGTGCCATGTGACACCGAGCCGGCTTGCCCGCGCCGGGTGCCGCTCGTGCTCGCGTGAAGGCGGGCCCGCGCGAGAGGGCGCGCTGGCGAGGCTGCGCGGCCGGTCAGAGCATCCCCGTGGGTCGATGTTCCGGTGAGCGACCTCCGGGCGCCGGGCGAGCGGCCGATCTCGGTGTTAGCGCCGGCGTCCAGGCACCCGGCGGGCGCCGCGCCCCGCAGCGGGCCAACGTTGGCCCGAGGACGGCAACGTTGGCCCCCGCGCCGGGTCGCCGCCTCGCCCCCACGCCGGGCCGACGCTGACCCCGACGCCGGCAACGTCGCCCCGCGCCGCCCACGCGCCCCGCGCCGCACCCACGCCGGCGCCCCCTCCAGCCTATTGCAGGGCCCCACGCTTTGGCCGCACCATGCCTGGGGTGGCCTGGGGAGGGGCACGGCGCGGCGCAGCGCAGCCCTGCTCGGCATCGCGGGGGGTAAGGCAATCTTGTTGATCTCGGCGACGACGGTCCCTTCGAGGAGCTCCGTGACCACCCCGTCCCTCCACGGCCGCGCGCCCGCGCCGGCCGAGCTCCACGGCCGCGCGCCCGCGCCGGCCGAGCTCCACGGCCGCGCGCCCGCGCCGGCCGAGCGCCTCGTCGCGGCGTCATGACCGCCTCCACCCCGCCGCTCCCGGCCTCGATGGCCCCGTTCCTCGGCAGCTTCCGCGAGGTGCTCCGCGTCCTCCAGCGCACCCCCGGCGTCGTCCTGCTCGCCGTCGAGATCTGCGGCAGGCGAAGGCGCGGACCGGGACGATCACGGCGGCGAAGCTGTACGAGGTGCTCGTCGAGCAGTGGCTCGATCTCGAGCACGCGCGCGCGAACCCGCCGGGCGCGCCGCGGGGCATCCCGCGCGAGGCGCTGCGGGCCGCGATGACGGCGCTGGCGCGGCTGCTCTGGGAGCGGAGCGCGCGGTCGGTCGGGCTCGGCGAGCTGCCGGAGAGCCTGATCCGGGGCGCGCAGCCGGCCGACGCGCCGCCGCTCGAGCGGGGGATCGTCGAGCACCTGCTCGGCTCGGGCTCGCTGCTCGTGCGGGACGCGGAGGGGTCGTTCTCGTTCGTGCACCGGTCGGCGCTGGAGTGGCTGGTGGCCGAGGCGGCGGCGCGCGAGGTGAAGGAGGCGGGCGACAGCGCGGCGCTCGGGGCCGACGAGATGAGCGAGCTCATGGTCGACTTCTTCGTGTCCCTCGCGGGGCGCGGGGCGGCGGCGGCGTGGGCGCAGCGCAGCTCTCGCGGGCGGATCTCACCGGCGCCGACCTCGCCGGCGCGGATCTGCGGGGCGCGGATCTCTCGTTCGCGCGGCTGGTCGGCGCGGATCTGCGGGGCGCGGATCTCACGGGCGCGCAGCTGCGCGGCGCGAAGCTCGTCGGCGTGCGGGGGGTGCCTGCCGCGCCGCTGTCGGCGGACGGCGCGGCGTCGCCCCGGCCGCGCGAGGGCGATCCGATGTGGGCGCCGGTCTCGCCGTGCAACGCGGTGGCGTGGAGCCGGCTCGGCGATCTCCTGGCGGCGGGCCACGAGGACGGCTCGGTGCGGCTCTGGGACGCGGTGACCGGGCAGGCGATCCGGGCGATGCACGGGCACCTCGGCGCGGCGATGGGGTCCTGCTCGCGTCGGGGTCGGACGACCGGACGGTGCGGCTCTGGGACGTGGGGAGCGGCCGTGCCCTGGGCTGCTTGGAGGGGCACACGCGCGGGGTGCGCGGGGTGGCGTTCAACCCGGCCAGCCAGATGCTCGCGTCGGGGTCGTCGGACAAGACGGTGCGGCTCTGGGACGTGAAGCGGGGCCGCGTCCTGCGCACCCTGGAGGGCCACAAGGCGTCGGTGCAGGGGATCGCCTTCAGCCCCGACGGCGCGCTCCTCGCGTCGGCGTCCGCCGACGGCACCCTGCGCCTCTGGGACGTGGGCACGGGCGGGTGTCTCGCGATCTTGCTGCCCTGTCCCGAGGGCTGGGCGGCGTTCAGCCCTGACGGCCGTTACAAGCTCGGCGGCGACATCGGCGGCTCCTTCTGGCACGTCATCGGCCTGTGCCGCTTCGAGCCGGGCGAGCTGGATCCGTACCTGCCGAGCCCCCTGCGCATCCCGGGCGAGGAGCCGCTCGTCGCGCACCCGCGGGCCGCGGCGCTGCCCGCGAACGGGGCGGGGCGGTAGGGCGGGGCGGTGCCCGCGGACGGCGGGCTGGCCGGGCAGGGCGGTCGAAACCAGCTGACATCGTCGCGGGGTGAGGGCGCGCGAGCGTTCATGGCGCTCTGAGCCCCAGTGTTGTATTTTGAATCACATTGAGCGATGCGGCGCCCGCCCGCCTGCGCCGCTTCCTGAAGGCAAAAGAGGGTTTAAGTCATTTGACTTCATAAGTCGCCCGCCTTAGACCCGTGGCGGGAGGTCTCGATGAGCACTGACAGCAGCGATCAGGTCCTGGAGTATCCGTTCCGCGCCCCGAACGCCGTGGAGCCGCCCGAGGAGTGGGCGAAGCTCCGGAAGGGGTGTCCGGTCGCCCATGTCCGGCTGCCGAGCGGGGACAAGGCGGTGCTGGTCACGCGGTATGACGACGTGCGCCATGTGCTCTCGGATCCGCGGTTCACCCGCAACCTGAGCCAGGAGGGCGCGGCGAGGATCACGGCGAACGAGGGGGGCAGCGCCTTCGAGAGCGAGGCCGCGGCCGAGATCTCGGCCGGCGAGCAGCACGAGAAATGGCGGCGCTTCATCAGCCGTTGGTTCACCGTCAAGCGCATCTCCGCGATGCAGCAGAGCATCGAGGCGATGGCGAATCAGCTCATCGACGAGATGGTCGCCAAAGGCGCGCCCGCCGACCTCGTGAGCGAGCTCGCCTTCCCCTTGCCCGTCTGGGTGATCGCCGAGATCCTCGGCATCTCCGTGGATGAGCGCGACAAGCTCGCCACCTGGTCGAACGCCATGCTCACCCTGACGCAGTTCACCCAGGCGGAGGTCGACACGGCACAGGCGGAGTTCACCGAGTACCTGATGGGCCATATCGCGAAGAAGCGCGCGCAGCCCGGGGACGACCTGCTCAGCGATCTGATCCGGGCCGCCGACCAGGGAGAGCAGATCAGCGAAAAGGTCCTCCTGCTCACGGCGCAAGGCGTCCTGGTGGCCGGGCACGAGACCACCTCGAACATGATCGCCAAGATGGTCGCCATGCTGCTCTCGGACCGGAAGCGCTGGGAGCGGCTCCTGGCCGAGCCCTCCCTCGTCCGCACCGCGGTGGAAGAGGCGCTCCGCTTCGACGCCAACGCGGGCTTCGGGCTGCCGCGCTTCATCACCGAGGACATCGAGCTGTCGGGCACGAAGGTGCCGAGCGGCACGACGATCATCTGCAACATGGCCGCGGCGAACCGGGACGAGAAGGCCTTCGAGCGGGCCGACGAGATGGTGCTGAACCGCGCGCCGAACCCGCACATCGCGTTCGGCGCCGGCGGCCATTCGTGCGTGGGCCAGGCGCTCGCGCGGACCGAGCTGCAAACCGTGCTGAGCGTGCTCCTGCGCCGCTTGCCCTCGCTCGATCTCGCGGCCCTGCCCGGGGATCTGCCGCGCCGCGAGGGCCTGCTCGTCGGCGGGATCGAGAGGCTCCTGGTCCGCTGGTGACGATGGCCCAGGCGAGGTGAGGAGACGGGAGCGGAGGGACACATGGAAACCGGTTCGAAGCTCAGGGTGATCGCGGACGTCGAAAAGTGCTGCGGCGCGGGCCAATGCGTGATGGTCGCGCCCAGGGTCTTCGATCAGCGGGAGGACGGGATCGTGATCGTGCGCGACGCCGAGCCGCCGGAGGCGGAGCACGCGGCGGTCCGGGAAGCGGTCGCCGTGTGCCCCGGCGCCGCGCTCCGGCTGAGCGAGAGCGCAGGATGACGACGCTGGACGAAGCGAACGGTCGTGCTATCGTCCCCGCGTGGCCAAAGGAGAGGACACCCGCAGGGCGATCCTGGCGGAGGCGCTGTCGCTCGCCAGCGAGGTGGGCCTCGACGGCCTGAGCATCGGGCTGCTCGCCGAGCGGGTGGGCATGTCGAAGAGCGGCCTGTTCGCGCACTTCGGCTCCAAGGAGGAGATGCAGGTCGCCGTGCTCGACGAGGCGACGAGCCGCTTCGTGGACGTGGTCGTGAGCCCCGCCCTCCGCGAGCCGCGCGGTCTCCCGCGCGTCCGGGCGCTCTTCGAGCGCTGGCTGCGCTGGACCGAGCAGCCGTTCATGCCCGGCGGCTGCGTTTTTCTGCACGCGAGCGTCGAGCTCGACGACAAATCCGGGCCGGCCCGCGACAAGCTCGTCGCCTCCCAGAAGGACTGGCTCGAGACCCTCGCGCACGCCGCGCGCATCGCCGTCGAGGAGGGGCACTTCCGGAAGGACCTCGACGTGCGCCAGCTCGCGTTCGAGGTGTTCTCGATCGCGTACGGCTTTCACATCCTGGACAGGCTGCTCCGCGACCCCAAAGCAGAGAAGCGCGCCCGCGCCGCGTTCGAGCGGCTGGTCGGCGACGCGGCGGCGACGCGCTGACGAGACATCCGGAGGTACCATGAGCAAGGCGAAACTCGGGGCCAAAAATAGTACGAACGTTCGATCGATTGATCTGCGCCTCTTCGCGGTGCGCGCCGGCCTGCGCGCGGTAGGGGCCCTGTCCTCGGAGGCGGCGGCGCAGTGGGCCGAGCGGATCTACAGGACGCCCCGGCGCCATGCGCGGCCGGCGTGGGAGCGTGAAGCGCTCGCCGCGGCGGTGCCGTCGCGCGTGGCGAGCGGCGCGGGCCTTATCCCGGTGTGGACGTTCAACCCGCCTCGGCCGCGGTCCGGCGATCCTGCGGTGCTGCTGGTGCACGGGTGGGAGGGGCGCGGGAGCCAGCTGTCGGCCTTCGTCCCGCGGCTGCTCGCGGCGGGGCTCCGGGTCGTGGCGTTCGACGCGCCCGGGCACGGCGACCACCCCGCGCCCGAGGCCACGGTGGTCGACCTCGCCGACGCGCTCGCGCACGTCGCGCGCGAGGCCGGCCCGGTCGAGGGGATCGTGGCGCACTCGCTCGGGGGCGTGGCGGCGGTCCTGGCGCAGCGGAGCGGCGTGCGCGCGGATCGCTATGCGTTCGTCGCGCCGCCGCTCGACCCGCACCGCTTCATCGGGGCGTTCGTGTCGTTCTTCGGGCTGGATCCGCGCGCCGAGCGCCGCCTGAAGGAGCGCATCGAGGCGCGGACGGGCATCGCGCTGCGCGAGCTCGACGGGCGCTTGCTCGCCCCCCGGATGCGCGGAGAGCTGCTCGTGGTGCACGATCGGCAGGACCAGGAGGTGTTGTTCGAGGACGGGCTCGCGCTGGCCGGCGCGTGGCCGGGCGCGCGCCTCCACGAGACGCAGGGGCTGGGCCACCGGCGCATGCTCCGCGACAGCCACGTCATCCGGGAGGTGGCGAGCTTCATCGCGGGCGCCGAGGCGGCGGCGGACACAGGCCTGAGCATGGATTCGCTCGAGGGCGAGCTATTTCATCGAGAGCTGCGGTGGGTCGCCTGAGGGACCCCTGCATTGCGGCATTGCAATCGGAGCTGCGGCGGTTCGGCCGAGGCGCCGCGCGACGTGATACCGAGGATGTCGCGCGCGCCGCCACCGAGCGGCCTTGCTCCGCGCCGAAGCGGTCGGGTATCCTGCCGCCGCCCCGATGGCGCTCGAGAACCGCACTCCGTTTCCTGCACTGGAGTACGACATCGTCGACGCTCGGGGCGACGAATCGCATGTCGTCGTCGCGCGGGGCAGCTATGCGCTGCGCGCCGCGCCGGACGCGGGCGGGAGCGACGGCGCGCGGATCACCCACGTCGCCGCCATTTGCGACGGTGAGCTCGCGCTCTCGGACGTCTATCACGGCGAGATCAACCGCAGCAGCGTCAAGGTCGAGAGCGATCTCGCGCAGAGCAAGCCGAGGTGCGACGTCATCGTGATCGGCGCTGCGCACGCGCCGGCCGGCGAGGCCGTGGCGCGCGTGGACGTGCGCGTCCGCATCCGGCGCCTGGCCGCGATCCCCAACCTCGCGGAGGCCGGCACGCTGCTGGATCACCGCCTGGCCGTCCACGGGGCGCGGGCGTTCGAGCGCACGGACGATGGATGGGCGCTGACGGATCCGGAGCCCTTCGTGGCCCTGCCGCTGCGCTACGAGCACGCCTTCGGTGGCCAGCTCAAGGTGTACGCCGAGGACGAGGCCGCGAAGCGGCTCGACGGCGCGCACCGGCTGAGCGAGGAGGCGCGCCGGGCGCACCCGGAGGCGGACGCGGCCCCGGTGGCGCACGCGACCTGCGCGCACAATCCGTTCGGCGTCGGCTTCCTCGAGGGCTGGTATGCCGACGCGGCCGAGGTGAAGCGCTGGCCGGCCCCGCGGATCGAGGCGCCCGGCGCCGGGATCACCGCGGAGATCTTCGCGCGGATGGTGGCGGGCGAGGTGCGCGCAGGCGAGGCGCCGGAGCTGTCGCCGCGCGGGGTCGGCGTCATCGCCAAGCCGTGGCAGCCGCGGCTGAAGCTGGCCGGCACCTTCGACGATCGCTGGCTCGCCGAGCGCTGGCCGTACATGCCGCCCGACTTCGACATGGCCTACTGGAACGGCGCGCACCCCGACATGCAGTGCGACTACCTGCTCGGCGGCGAGCTCGCGGAGCTGTGGAACCTGCTGCCGCCGAGCGCGCCGGGCGCCGCTCCCGAGGCCGCGGGCACGGCCTGCCGCTTCCACGTGCCGGAGGCCGCCGTGGTCGTCCGGCTCAGCGGCAAGGGCGACGCGGTGAGCTTCGCCGCCGTGCCCATCGACACGGTCATCGTCGACCTCGAGCAGATGCGCCTGTCGCTCGTTTGGCGCGCGCGCATCCCGGCGTCGCTCGCGGCCGAGGGCGTGAGCCTCCTGGCGCTCGGGTACATGCAGCAGACGGGTGCGGCTTAATCGAGGCACGGAGAGAGGACATGCCCATCGGAGCTCGAAAGGACAGCAGCTTCTACGCGGTGACCGTCGCCCCGGACGTGTGCTTGACGCCGGTGGGCGGCGCGATGGTGCCGGTCCCGTACATGCTTTATGCCAGCTTCGACGGCAGCATGAAGTGCATCGAGCACGTGAACCTCAACGGCAAACCCACCTACGTCTACGATCACAGCCTGGCGCCGAGCGTCCAGGGCGACGAGCCCGGCACCGGCGGCGGCGTCAAATCGGGCGTGAACCAGGGCAAGGTGTGGGCGCACGAGGCGTCGAAGAACGTCCGCGCCGACGGCCGGCGCATCGTGCGCAGGGGCGATCGCTGCTGGATGAACGTGAAGGCCTGACGCGGTGGCCCTCCCTCCCAGCGCGCAGATCGACGCCTCGGTTCGAGGCGAGACGCCCGGCGACGGCAACCCGCCCGCCAACGCGCTCGGGCGCGTCTACACGACCCAGCGAGAGCTGACGCAGGTGGCGCTGCTCGACGAGGAGCTCGCCAGGCAGCTCGCGGCGGAGGCCACCAGGAAGGCGGCGGAGGAGGCCGCCAAGAAGGCGCCGGGCGCCTTGTCCACCCTCGGCCCGGCGGCCGGCGGAGCGACCGCCGGCGCGGGGGTGTGGGGCTTGCTCTACGGCGCCATCGGCCTCGTCGGCATCTCGCGGACCCATGCCCTCACCGAGGACGCGCTCACCGATCCGTCTCACCGGCCGATGCGCACACCCTTCCTCGGCCTGGACATGGGCCTCGACCTCCGCGCGGCCCCGAGGCTCGACAGCAACGTCCAGGTCCGGCGCCCCCCGTGCCTCGTGGGGCGGCACGGCGATCTCAAGAAGGTCTGCAAGCTGCTGCCGGGCGAGGGCTCCCAGTCGCACCACATCGTCCCCGACGAGTTCGTGCGATCGGGCACGCGCAACGGCGCCGCGTACCGGATCCTCTCCGAGGACGACGGCGCCGCCATCTGCATCCCCGGAAACGCCTTCGTCAAGGGCACGCTGCACAACGCCATCCACGCGGACCTGAACAGAATCCTGAGCAACAAGGTCGCCGCCGGCGAGTCGACCGACGGCACCCTCCCGCTCTCCGACGTGATCGGATCGTCGCTGCGCGTCACGATCGCGTACAAGCCGGAGTGTACTGCCCAGATCATCCGCGAGGTGCGCAGGGCATTCCAGGGGATCGACACCAGCCAGCGAGTGAAGATCAGATGAACCCGATCGGCGCGGATCCCCGAGCGACGCCGGATGACCCCGGCGACACCCCGATGACGATCACGGGCGCGCTCGCCCTGAGCGCCTCCAGCGTCCATCTCTCGGCGACCTTCGCCGCGCCGGGGGATTATACCCCGCATACGAGGCTCTTCCTGTACGACGAGGGCGGCGCCCCGCCGTGGACGGCGCACGACGTCGGCTTCTTCACGGTCGGGCTGGAGAAGCATGCCGCGCACGGCGAAGATCTCGCGCTGTGCGCGCTCTCCCTGGACGGCGAGGTCGAGCTCCGGTCCGCGCGGGGCGCGGTGATCGAGCAGATCCCGGAGGCCGGGCTCCGCCGGCCGACGTCCAAGGGATACGGTTTCCTCACGGCGCTGCGCCGCGTCGGCGACCGCCTGTTCGCCTGCGGGAGCGCGGGGCAGGTGTACCGGAGGCTCGGTCCCGGCCGCTGGGCGCACGCGGACGCGGGCCTCCTCCAGGCGCCCGGCGTGGACTTCCAGGACCTCGTGAGGCCCATCGACCTGCAGGGGACGGCGGAGGACGACATCTACCTGGCCGCCCAGCAGCTCGGCCCGCGCGGGCTCGAAGGGAGCCTCTATCACCTGGGCGGCCCGCGGTGGCGCCGCCTCGAGGTGCCGCCGGTCGGCGGGCTCAACGCGGTTCACGTCGAGAGCGCGCAGCGCATCTGGGTGTGCGGGCACGAGGGGGCGCTGCTCGTCGGCAATCGCCGCGACGGCTTCCGGAGCGTGTCGAGGGAGCGGAGCCCGCACCTCTTCCACGCCGTCGCCATGTACCAGGAGACCCTCTATCTCGGGTCGAACTTCGGTCTCTTCCGCTACGACCTCGAGCGCCGGCGCGCCCTGCGGGTGCGCACCGGCCTCGAGCAGGAGCTGCGCTACATTCACACGATCGAGCAGGCCGGCGGCGTCCTCTGGTGCGTCGGCCCCACGGACATCGCGCGCTTCGACGGCGAGACGTGGACCCGCGTCCATCCCCCGGAGGCGCCGAAGAGCGCGGGCTGACGCGCGCCTCACCGATCTCCTCCTTCGGGAGACGGCTCGCCGAGCGGGTTGGCGCGGCGGATCGCGAACGCCTCGTCGCCACGCACGTCATCGTGGCAGGGCTCCGGGGCCGTATCCTCTCGGGATCTCGGGCGCCGCTCAGCGCGCGTGCCGCTGCAACCGGAACAACCTGGAGAGCCGCGTCGCGCCTTCGCGGTCCAGCGTCGAGAACCGGGCCCGCGTGAGGTGCGAGGTCAGCTCGAGCAGCTCCGGCCTCGCGAGCACGGGATCGTCGAGGAAGGCCCACCCCTGGCGCAGCAGCGGCCAGAAGCCTGCCACCACGGCGCGCGCCGGCGGTGTGGCCCGATGCGTCCAGAAGAACCTCGCCTCCTTCTCCGTCCGAGGCTCGCGCGCGGGCACCGCGGGGATATCCACGCGGAGCAGGCCGCCCCTGCCGACGCGCGCCTCGAGCTGCGCGAGGAGGGCGACGTCGTAGGGGATCGCCTGGTGATTCTCGTGATAGGCCCACGCCATTCGACGAATGTTGTCGAGGTCCCCGATGGCGTCGTAGAGATACGCGCTCACGGCCCCGAGGACGGGATCGACGTGCTTTTCCTGCCTGAGGTCGACGGCCTCGTCCAGAACGTCGCTGGACCGCAGCCCGCCGCGCTCCATGCGCCCGAGCGCCTCGACGGCCGCCTTGCTCGCGGATCGATCGCTCCAGACCGTGCGGTACACGAGGGCGGATGAGCCGCAGTCGTCGCACAGGATGGAGCCGATGAAGTCGGGGAGCGCCGTCGTGGCGACGCAGGTGCCGTTGGCGAGCTCGACGAGCACGGGCACCGGCTTGCTCAGCACGAAGCCGTTGCGCTCTCCGACGCGCCACCAGCGCGCCTCGTCGTGCTGCACCTCCGCGAACGTGTCGGGCGGGGTCCAGAGGGCCGCCACCTCGACCCGCTCGACCGCGAAGCCGGCGCGGGTCTCGAAATGGGTTGGAGCGTGCAGGCGATCCAGCCGCTCCTCCACCGACAATTTCGCCTCCACCGACAGATCCCTCGCCGACTCCAGGCTCTCGAGCATGAGCACCTGTTGCGGCACGCCCCGGAGCTCGTGGGCAGGAGGCCAGGGCGGGAACTCCGGGGGCGACAGCGTGGGCCCGATACCGAAGTAGTAATTGTCGCCCTCGGGGAACGCCGGCACCGCCGTTGGCACGACCTTCTTGCCGTAGCGCTTCGAGAGCACCGGCACCTCGGTCGCGAGGTATTTGCCCAGGCTGCTGCTCGTGATCTTGCCCGGGAGGATCTGGGAGAACGCGGACGGCTTCGTGCCCCAGAGCCCTTCCAGGAGCACGCCGGAGAAGAGACACCGATCCTCGTCCGGCGAAGCGCCCGGCACAGCGAACGTGGCGGTGCCGTCCTGCGCGGCGATGAACTTGTCGAGCGCGGGTGTCCCCTCAGGTTTCCTCGGACCGCGCCCGAGTACGGCATCGGCGGTGAGGTCGAGCGCGTCGACGTCCGGGGGCAGCGACCGGCACGCGTCCGCGAAGATGCCGATCTGCTGGATACCGTGCATGTAGAGGCGGCGGCGGAGGACCTCCACGGCCACCGCGCGCAGCTCGGAGTACCACGTCGAGAGGAGCCACAGCCCCTCCTCCGCCTCCCGGATCAGCCCGTGCCCCGCGAAATAGAGCAGCATTCGGTGGATCGGCCCCGAGCCGGGCGCGAGGACCGCTTCCAGCTCGGCCTTGAGTCGCGGAAACGTGACCGGCTCCTCGTCGTCGATCACCAGGCGCGACTCGTAGCCGCTCGCGACCGCCCACGCGTGGAACCCGCGCGCTCCGTTGTGCGCCCCTGCGAGGAACGGCAGCCGCTCCGCGTCGCCCACCCCGATCGCGAAGGCGACCATGCGCTGCTTCGGAGGCACCGGCGATCCTTCGCTCGCGGCGTCGCTGGGCATCGATGCGGCCTAGAGATCGAGATCGAGGATGCTGCTCAGGTAATCGTCCTGGTACGCCCGCACCTTCTTGCGGATCGTCGGCCCGAGGCCGATGAGCGACGGCCGGTTGATCGACACCTTGGCGCTGCTGGCCGAGAACGACGCCTTCTCGTCGCGGAGCTTGAAGAAGAGCACCTGGGTGATGCTCCTGTTCGCCTCGATCAAGCAGGCGAGCAGCGAGACGAACACGTCGTCGTTCGCGCCCGTCTCGACGAGGCCGACCTGAAAACGCGCGATGTTCGCGTGCTGTGACTCGCGGCTGAAGATGGTGAACCAGGAGCCACCTTCCTTCATCGCCGCCAGCGCGTCGATCGCCGACTTCACGATCGCCGCGGCGGCGGCGCTGGGCCCGAGCGCGACCGAGAGGACCTCGATGATCTTTTCGTGGACCTCGGCCCCCGTCCCCTGCGTCGTGTAGTCGGACCACGCGCCGGCCTGCATCACCCAGCCGACGTTCTGCAGCACCTCCGCGTACTTCGCGTACCAGTCGAGGGGCGCGGCCCGTGCGGACGCGTGCTTGTTGGCGACGAGCTGGGCGAGCAGCGCCGAGTCCGAGATGGCCTCCCGAACGCCCGCGTCCACGCCCTGCGCGAACGACAGGAGCGATGAGCCCACGACCTGAGCTTGGCGCTTCGCGGCGTCGAAGACCTCGCCAGCTTCGGTGGCTGCCTCCTGCGCGACCAGGCTGCGAGGGATACCCGAGAGGTCCAGGGCCTGAACGTAATCGCGCGCTGCGGCCGGATCGAAGCTCATGGGGAGAAGGAAATCCAATTGATTCGAAAACGTCAAGCCCCAATCGCGGAACCTGCCCCGCGTTGACAGCACATTCTTCTATGCGATTCGCGCCCGTCTGGAAAGGCGATGCCATTTCAACAACTTATCTATCGATCGAGGGCCATCGAGGGCCATCGAGGGGGCCGCCTTCGCGCCACGGCCTGCGGGGCGAGCGGGGAGGGGCGGCGCAGGCCACGAGCGCGCTCGCCACGAAAGCGAGCAGGGCGACCCCTCGGCGGGGTCCCGATGCCATCAGAGCTCGATCGGCCAGCCCAGGTGGCGCTCGTACATCCGGCTCCGGTGCTCGACGAGCGCGCGCGGCACCGCGTCGCCGAGCTCCTCGCGCGCGGTCCCGAAGGCCTGGCGGAGCAAAGGCTGGAGGCGGGGACAGTCGCTCTCCGGGATCGGGCAGAGCGGGGTCAGGAAGGTGGCGGCGTAGACGTCGAGCGCGTTCGGGCGGTCGCCGTCGAGGTAGTCGCGGCCTCCGTCGAGCCGGGCGGCGAGCGCGGCGAGCGCGGTGACGATGCGGGCGCGCACGCGGTCGAGATCGAGCGCGGGGGAGTAGCCGTACCGCGCCGCGAGGTAGCGCGCGGCGGGCAGCGGAAAGCCGCGCTCGCCCTCGCTCGTCATCGAGGCGTGGATCATGAGGAGGCGCGCGTTCCAGCCGAGGCCCTCCTCGCCCGCGATCTCGTGGAGCAGGCCGACGGTGCGGGCGCGGTGATCGAGGTCGTCGGGGAGCAGGGCGCCCGGCGGGCCGAGGCGGGCGGCGAGGGTCGTGATCGCGGCCCAGTGGACGCGCGGGGGCTCGTCGTCGTGGAAGACGACGGGCACGTTGTCGGCGCGCATCCACGCCGCGAGCTCCGCGTCTTCCCGCGAGAACCGCACCACGCGCACCGGCACGCCCTGAAGCCGGAACAGCCCCTTCGCGGCCTCCGCCCAGGGGCTCGGCACCATCCCCGACGCGACCATGCGGACGCCGCGGGCCGCCTTCGCGGTCGCGACGTCGACGAACTCGATAGGATTCATGCGCCCGATGCTGCCCCCGAGCGACCTCGCATTGCAAGCCGCGCCGGCCGGTTCGATGCCGAACGCTACGCGATGCGGCAGGCCTCCTCGAAATCGAGGCGGGGGTTGCGCGGGTAGAGCTTCTCCGGGTCACCGTGGCCCAGGTTGATGAGGAGGATCGATCTCCACGGCACGTCGGCGAGGAACGCGGCGTCGACCTTCTCCCGGTCGAAGCCGGCCATCGGCCCGCAATCGAGCCCGAGCGCGCGGGCCGCGAGGATCAGGTAGCCGGCCTGGAGCGAGGCGTTCTGCAGGAGAAAGAAGTCGCGCTGCTCCGGCGGCATCGCGGAGAGGGTCTCGCCCATCGTCGGGCGCGCCGGGAAGAGCTTCGGCATCTTCTCGTGGAAGCGCGTGTCATAGGCGATGATCGCGGTGACGGGCGCGCTCATGGTCTTCTCGACGTTGCCCGGCGCGAGGCAGGGGCGCAGGCGCTCCTTGGCCTCGGGGCTCTTCACGAAGACGATCCGCGCCGGCACGGTGTTGGCCGCGGTCGGCCCGAGGCGCAGGGCCTCGTAGAGGCGGCGCAGGGTCGCGTCGTCGATGGGCTCGGCGAGCCAGCCGTTGTGGGTGCGGGCTTCGAGGAAGATCCGCTGGAGGAGTTGGTCGCTCATGAGGATTGCTCCGTGGTACGTGGTCGAGGTGGGGCGAGTCGTTCCGTGAGATCCCGCGTCAGGTCGCGAGCGCGGGCTCGCCGTGCCTCGTCGTTCATGAGCGAGCATTCTGGGCCGTGGACGCGCTTGTAACAATGCATCAACAGTTGGAAGCACCTGCCAGGATTTGATCCAGATGGACGAACCGCTCGAGACCTCCGAGCTCCTCGCCTTCTCGAAGACCGTGGAGGCCCGATCCCTGTCCCGCGCCGCCGCCGAGCTCGGCGTCCCCCGCGCCACCATCAGCCGCCGCCTCGCGCGGCTGGAGGAGCGGCTCGGGGTGCGCTTGCTCCGCCGGACGACGCGCAGCCTCACCCTCACCGACGTGGGCGAGGCGCTCTACGGCCACGCCCGCATCGTGCTCGACGCCGTCCACCACGCCGAGGCGAGCGTGCGCAAGGCCGACGACGCCGTGCGCGGCGAGCTGCGCGTCTCGGTGCCGCCGACGATGGGCGCGAGCTTCAGCGCGATGCTCTGCGATTTTGCGCGGCGTTACCCCGAGGTCCGCCTCCACGTCCACAGCACGACGCAGCTCGTCGATCTCCGGCGCGGCGGCTACGACGTCGCGCTCCGCGCGAGCTCCGCGCTCGAGCCCGGCCTCGTCGCCCGGACGCTGATGCGCCACCCGCTCCTCGCGGTCGCCTCGCCCGCGTACCTCGAGGCCCGCGGCGCGCCGCGCACGCGCCGCGATCTGCGGGGCCACCGCTGCCTCATGGGCTTCGCCCGGGGGGAGCTGCCGCAGACGCACTGGCCGTCCTCCGGCGGCAAGTTCCAGGTCGAGGGGGCGCTCTTCACCAACGACATGCACCTGCTCTGCGACGCCGCGCTCAAGGGCCTCGGTATCGCGCTCTTGCCGGAGCCGCTCGCGCGCGCGCACCTCGAGAGCGGCGCGCTCGTGCACGTACTGAAAGGCGCGATCCAGGGGGAATCGCACTTCGCGGTGATCTACGCGGAGCGGGAGTTCATGCCGCCGCAGCTCCGCGCCTTCATCGACGCGGTGGTGGCGTGGGGAGGGGGGGATCTCCTCCCGCGGGCGGGCGCGCCGAAGCCGAAGCGGGCGGCGAAGAGCGGCCCGCGCCCGCGCTCGAGATCGCCCGGCGGCGCCCGGCGCGCCTCCGGATAGCCTGGCAACGACCGATGCGAGCGTGTCCCGCGTGCGCGTCGAGAAGCCAGCAGCGATATCCATCTTCCCGACGAGGACCGGCCCCGCCTCATCCTCGCCCCCACGCATGCCGGGCGCGCGACGCCGCGCGCGCCCCGATCCACCGCCGAGCGGCGCCGCGCACCATCCGGCCCACCGACGAGAGCCGATCGAGCCCCGAGCTTGCGCCCAGTGAGCGCACCATTCCCCGCGACATCTCCACGAACGCGCGGTCATACGGGAACCACCAGAGCTCGCGCGACGCGGTGCTCTCGTCGACCGCGACGAGCCGCGGCCTCGTCATCGCCCGCAGGGCCTCGGGGCCGTTCTGCACGCCGTAGCCCGAGCACCCGCGCCCCGTCCACACGGCCTGCGGCGCCGCGCCGGTGAACATGTGGTTGTTGACCGTGGCGACCCCGACCCGCAGCTCCCGGGCGAGCGCCTCGCCCCGCGCGACGTCTCGCGTCCACACGCTCCCCGTGAGGCCATAGACGCTCTCGTTCGCCGCGCGGACCGCCGCGACCGCGTCCGGAACGGCGATGACGGGGAGCACGGGACCGAAGGTCTCCTCGCGCAGCAGGTCGAGCGACGGGTCGACGCCCGTGAGCACCGTCGGAAGATAGAAGTTACCCCGGCGCGCCCCGCCGCAGCGCACCCGCGCGCCGGCCGCGACCGCCGCGCGCACGTGCGCCTCGACGCGCGCCATCTGCGCTTCCGTGACCATGGGGCCGATCTCCACCGTGCCCGGCGCGCCGCCGTCGTCGCCGGCGCGCAGCCGCTCCGCGACGGCGACGAGGCGCTCGACGAACGCCTCGAACACCTCCGCCTCCACAACCACGCGCTCGATCCCCGCGCAGCTCTGGCCGGCGTTGACGAAGCCCGCCCACGCGACGCCGTGCGCGGCGCGCTCGAGATCCGCGTCGCGCAGCACGATGGCCGCGTCCTTCCCGCCGAGCTCGATCTGCGCCGGGATGAGGCGATCCGCGGCCGCGCGCGCCACCGCCCGCCCCCCCGCGACGCCGCCGACGAAGACGACGTGATCGACCTCGGCGACGAGCGCCGCGCCCGCCTCGGCGCCCCCCTGCACCAGGCCGAGCAGCGCCTCGGGCAGCGCCTCGCGAAGCGCGCCGGCGAGCGCGGCGCCGGTCCGGGCGGCGTGCTCGGACGGCTTCAGCACCACCGCGTTGCCCGCGAGGAGCGCCGGGACGAGGTTGTGCACCGCGACGGACACCGGGTAGTTCCAGGGCGTGATGAGGCCGACCACCCCGTGCGGCAGGCGCTCGACGCGCGCCCTCTTGCGCGGAAACATGACCGGGTTGAAGGCGACCGCCTCGGCCCCGAGGAACGCCTCGCCGCGCGTCGTGTAATACCGAAACACCTCGGGCGTCGAGCCGAGATCGACCCCGTACGCGTCCGCCATGGGCTTGCCCAGCTCCCGGTGGAGCGCCTGCGCGATCTCGTCGGCGCTCCCTAGCAGGCGCCGCCCGGCCTCGGCGAGGACGCGCGCCCGCTCCGCGACGGGCCGCCGTGCCCAGGCGGCCTGGGCCCGCCGGGCGGCGTGGGCCACCCCGGCGATGTCCTCGGCGGCCGTCACCCGCACGGACGACAGCGGCGCGCCGTCGAGCGGCGAGGTGCCATGGATCCATCCCTCCTCGACGATCGACCCCATGGACTAGGCAGCTCGCTGGCCAAGCAGGGCGGGCGCGATGCGGCGGCAGCCAGGCATCCCTGACCCTTGAATGTGCGCGGCGAGCCTCCGGCGGAAGGCGCCGCGAGGAAGGGGCCTGTGGCGATCGAGCGCCCGGAGCAGCGGTACCACCGTCGCGAGCACGCCAGCCGTGTGCCACCAGTAGCGCGAGATCGCGCGGAGGTGCGCTGGCAGGCTGGATCGGGACAAGTAGCCTTCCAAGTAGGCGCGGTCATAGGCCGTGTGCGCGCGCTCGTCGATGGCGAGGCGTCGGAACACCGGCCCGAGCGGAGGATACGAGAGGCGCGGCGCGGCGATCTCGTAAAACGCGCTCATCACCACCTCGAACGCGAGGCAGTCGACCGCGAACTCGAGCACGTCGTGCGGGACGGCGACCCTGCGGAGCATCGACTTCATGAGCCACCCTGGGAGGCGCGCGCGCTCGACGACGTCGGGGTAGGCGCGGGTGAAATCGAGGAGCGCCTCGCACCAGAGATTCGCGTGCGCCTGCTCGTCCCGGAGGTGCTTCAGGCCGTGCGCGAAGAACGAATCGAGATAGCGGAGGTCGCCGCGCTCCCGCGCCAGATCGAGCGCCGGGAGGACGGGCAAGACCCCGAGCGCCGCCGACTCCACGACGGCGAACCAGGTGATCAGAAGGCACGTGGCGTCCGCCTCGGCATCGCTCTCGAACCCGAAGGACACCGGCGCATCGAATGGGGCGTTCTCGTCATCAGGTTCCATCATCGATGGCCGCCCTCCCGGCGGCGCGCGGCGGCGTGCGTGAAGCGCACGTGTCCTCGGTCGCCGCGACGGGCTGCAGCAACCGTGCCGGTCGTGATGTGGCGTGGGGCGCCGGACGCGCCCCCGCTCGACCCAGGCGGAGCCGCGCTCGCGGCCGGCGCGCCGTGCGGACGGGCCGCTTGAGCGTGCTTGGGAGTTGGTCGCAACACCGTAGGCGTTAGCTCTCCTGCCACGCCGCGCTCCTGCCATTCGCCTTTGTATCCCAGATCTCCGCGCCCTCCCGCTCGACCGGCGAATGCCGCGCTGGCCAGGCTGGTTGCACGATGCGCCCGCGCTGTCTACGCTCGTCCACCCAACGACGAGCGACCTGCGAGAGTCGCGGCGAGGTCAGAGAGCCCGCCGTCGGCAGCGCGGCGGCGCTGTGCTGTAAGGAGGCGATGGTCCCATGTGCGGCATTGCTGGATGGGTGGATTACGCCCGCGATCTGACGCGGGAACGCGACGTCCTGCAAACGATGACGAGGACGATGAAGAACCGCGGACCGGACGATGAGGGGCTGTGGCTCACGCCGCGCGCCGGCCTCGGGCACCGCCGCCTCGCCATCATCGATCTCGACGGCGGGCGCCAGCCGATGACCGCCGAGGAAGACGGCGCGCCGGCCGCCGTCCTCGTCTATACAGGCGAGGTCTACAACTTCCGCGAGCTGCGCGGCGAGCTCGAGGCCCGCGGACACCGATTCAGGACGAACAGCGACACCGAGGTCGTCCTCCGCGCCTACCTCGAGTGGGGCGCGAGCTTCCCCGAGCGACTCAACGGCATGTACGCCTTCGCCCTCTGGGACGCCCGCGAAGAAGAGCTCCTGCTCGTCCGGGACCGCATGGGCATCAAGCCGCTGTTCTACCAGTCGACCGGCTCGGGCGTGCTCTTCGGCTCGGAGCCCAAGGCCATCCTGGCGAACCCGCTCGCCCCGCCGGTCGTGGACGAGACCGGCTTGCGCGAGCTCTTCGCCTTCGTCAAGACGCCGGGGCTCGCCGTCTTCCGCGACATGCGCGAGGTCCGCCCCGGCCACGTCGTGCGCGTCCGGAGGGAAGGCGTCACCGAGCGTCGTTACTGGGCGCTCGAGTCCAGGCCGCACACCGACGATCTCCCGACGACGATCCGCACCGTCCGCGAGCTGCTCGACGACATCGTCGCTCGCCAGCTCATCTCCGATGTGCCGCTGTGCACGCTGCTGTCCGGAGGGCTGGACTCAAGCGCCGTCACCTCGCTCGCCCAGAAGACCCTGCGCGAGGCGGGCGCGGGGCCGGTGCGCTCCTTCTCCGTTGATTTCGTGGGCCAGGCCGAGCACTTCAAGGCGGACGAGCTGCGGAGCACGCCGGACGCGCCCTACGTCGCGGAGGTCCAGCGGCACGTCGGGTCGGATCACGCGGACATCGTGCTCTCCGCGGCCGAGCTCGCCGATCCCGCCGTCCGCGCGATCGTGCTCCGGGCCCGGGATATCCCGGTCGGCTTCGGGGACATGGATGCGTCGCTGTACCTGCTCTTCCGCGCCATCCGGGAGCGCTCCACGGTGGCCCTGTCCGGCGAGTCGGCCGACGAGGTCTTCGGCGGGTATCTCTGGTTCCACGACCCGGAGGCGGTGGCGGCCGAGACGTTCCCGTGGAGCTCCATGCGCACGCGGATGAGGAGCGCGAGCTCCATCGCGACGCTGCTCGCCCCGGATCTCCTCGGGCGGCTCGACGTGCAGGGCTACATCGCCGGGCGCTACGCGGAGGCCCTCGCCGAGGTCCCGCGCCTGCCGGGCGAGGACGGGAAGGAGCGGCGCATGCGCGAGATCTGCTACCTGCACCTGACGCGCTTCTTGCAGCTCTTGCTCGACCGGAAGGATCGCATGAGCATGGCGACCGGGCTCGAGGTCCGGGTCCCGTTCTGCGACCACCGACTCGTGGAGTACGTGTTCAACACGCCCTGGTCGATGAAGACCTTCGACGGGCACGAGAAGAGCCTGCTGCGCGCCGCGGCCGACGATCTCCTGCCGCGCTCGGTGCTGGAGCGGCGCAAGAGCCCGTATCCGGCGACGCAGGATCCCGCGTACGCGCAGGCGCTCCGCGGCCAGCTCGGCCGGCTCCTCGCCCAGAAGGACGCTCCGGTGCTGCCGCTGCTCGACGCGGCGCGCGCCCGCGCCGCTGCGTCGAGCGCCGGGGGGCCCTCGGACGAGGTCTCCCGGTCGAGCGTGGAGCAGGTCCTCCTGCTCAATGACTGGCTGGCGCGCTACGAGGTGAAGCTCGCGCTCTGAGCGCGCTTTGCCGACGGCGGCCTCCCGCCGCACCACCCGTCGCGAGCGCGATGCCGCTCCGAAGGGTGCCGCGCACCACGAGCCTGGCGGCGAGGTGCTACTGCGGCGGGACGGCGCTCGGGTCCATGTGCATCACCTCCCAGTGGTGGCCGTCGAGATCGTAGAAGCGCCGGAAGTACATGAAGCCCATATCGGACGGGTCGCCCGCCTCCGTCCCGCCGGACGCGATCGCGGTGTTCACCAGCTCGTCGACCTCGGCCCGGCTGTTGGCCGACAGCGCGAAGATCCCCTCGGTCGACGTGGCGGTGTCACAGATCTGCTTCTTGGTGAAGTCCTTGAAGCGCTCCTCGACGAGGAGCATCACGAACGCCTGCTCGCTGACGATCATGCAGGTCGCCTTGTCGTCGGTGAACTGCGGGTTGAACGAGAAGCCGAGCTTGGTGAAGAACTCGACCGACCGCTTCAGGTCACGGATGGGCAGGTTGACGAAGAGCATACGGGAACGGTTCGTTGACATGGTCGCCTCCACGGTGGGGTGGGTTCGAAGCTACTGACGCCCGCCCGGGGTCGGATTCATCGGTCGGGCGAAAAAGAATCGACCCGCCCCGTGTCTACCAGGTCCGCCTGCCCTGGAAAAGCGCGGGAGCGCCGAGCCCGCCGCCGCCGCGCCCGCTGGCGCTCGGGGAACAGCGCGGACAGCTCGAGCCAGGGGCCGCCGTAGCCACGCGCTGTGCGAGGGCTCGGATGGCGGCGACTCGGGCGGCTCCACGACGACGGCGGCGCGGCCGCGGGCGCCCGGCGGGGCGGCGCGCTGCGCCGCGGGGCGGCGCCGACGACGGCGCCCAGCGGACGCGCGCGCCTCACTCAGCACGCCGTGCCGCACACCACGCGTCCGTCTGGACACGTCTCACCGGGCGTGCCGGCTGCGCCGCAGCTCACCGTGCACTCCGCCGTCGCGGCGCACCTCACGGCGCAATCCGCGTAGCACTTGAGGTCACAGCGGCTCTCGCTCTCGCAAAAGATGTTGGAGCCCGAGCCCATGTCGAACGTGCACACGGCCTGATCCCGGCAGATCGCCGTGGCGCGAACGCCGCCCTTCAGATCGCAGCTCGATTGCTGCGTGCACGTGAGCACGCTGCCGTCGCCGCCGTCGCCTTTGCACTCGCTCGTGTCGACGCACTGGAGCACGAGCGCTTCCTCGCTGCTGCCGTTGCACTTCGAACCCATCGAGCAATCGAGCGCGCACGCCTCCGAGCCGCAGTCGGTCTTGCAATCGGCGCCTGCCACGCACTCACAGTCGAACCCGCTGCACGTACATCCCGCGCCTGTACAGATCGCGCTCTCCGCCTCGCCGCCGTCGCTCCCGCATCCAGCGGCCGTGAGCATCGCGAGCGCCATCAGCCACATCCGAGCCTTCATGGTTGTCTCCTTTGAACGTGGACAGGTATCTACACCAGGCGTGGACGGCGCCGCGAGCCTCAAGACGCCCCGCGCAGCCGCGGGGGCGAGGCCCGCCGACGAGGCTCCGATCGCCGCCGCCCCGATCGGGTCGCGTCGCCCCGGCCGCGACGAGCGTCCGACGCAGCTCACCCGGGCGTCCCAGCCAGCGCCGGAAGAGCGCCCTGCCGCACCGCGGCGGAGCGCCGGCCGCCGGCGCGGCGCTCGCGGCGCATCGGGCGAGCCGCCCTACGCTGCACGCGCAGGCTCGCCACATGTGGCGCAAAGGACGCTGCCATCGACTCGGAAGACCTGTCAGTCCGCGCAGCGGGGAGCCTCCCACAAACTCTCTGACTGGTCCGATGGATGCATTGGCACCTCCCACGACTGGCCGTTGACGGAGCTGACCGATGCGGACGAGCGGATGAGCCCGCCGGCGAGGCGCCGGATGGAGGGGTCCCCGGCCGACCCACCCCACGCGAGGAAGCCATGGCGAACAACCATCAGCCCAAGGAGAGCGGGCTCGTCGAGCTCGTGAAGGACGCCATCCAGGACACACAGGAGCTGATCCGGATCGAGGTCGCGCTCGCGAGGAACGAGACAAAGCGGGACGTCGCCAAGTTCAAGAATGCGGCCATCGCGTTCGGCGTGGCCTTCGCCGCCGCGATCCTGACGCTGGCGATGCTCCTCGTCGCGGCGGCGCTCGCGATGGGCGGGCCGGTCCCGGCCCTCATCATCGCGGGCGTCCTGCTCGTCACGGCGGGGGTCGCCGGGCTCGTCGGATACCGGCTCATCCCGCGGGAGCCGCCGCTCGACGCCACGAAGGAGCACGCCGAGGCCCAGGCCAACCTGCTGAAGGAAGAGATCGCATGAGCACGAACACCGATGGCATCGACGATCTGGAACGCCGCGCCGCCCTGCTCCGCGAGAGCGTCCGCGCGAGCCTGGACGAGCTCGAGCGGAGGAACGAGGAGGAGGTCGTCGCGGCCCGCGGCGCCGCAGGGCCCGCGGTCAGGGACAAGGAGGCGAAGGACTCGCCGGAGCGCGAGCGCCTCGAGCAGCGGGCCGACGCGGTCCGCGAGCACCTCGTGAGCCGCGTCGGCGAGATGGAGCGGCAAGCGCGAGCGAAGGTCCTGCCGCTCGCCGCGATCGGCGGGGCCGTGCTCGTCGCGCTGACGCTGGGCCTCGGCTACATGGTCTACAAGACGCTGCGGCGATAGCGCCGGACGCGCCCGCCCGCGGCCGGCTGGGCCAGCGGCGCGCCCGCTCGCCGTCCGGGCGCGGACCGCGCGCCGGGGCGACGCGCGCTCAGGGGTGGGGAGCGGCCGTGGGCAGGCGGTGCGCCGTCTCGACGATCGAGGGGCGGCTGGCCACGGCGGCCCAGAAGGCCGATAGGGCCGGGCGCCCGGGGCGCCAGTCGCGATCGGGCCAGCGGAAGTCGAGGTAGCCGAGCAGGCACGCGGCCCCGACCTCGGCCATGGTGAAGGCCTCGGTCGACAGCGGCTCGGTCTCGAGCGCGTCGAGCGACGCGGCGATCGCCTGTTCGAACCGCGGGGTCATCGGGTCCGGCTGCGTCGCGGCGCGGCGCTCGGCGGCGAACAGGCGCCCGGCGGCCGTGGCCGCGCCGTCGGTCAGGCCCTGCAGCCGCAAGGCGCGGCGACGCTCGCGGCCGGAGCGGGGAACGAGGCGCCCGCCGCCGGCGCGCTCGTCCAGGTGATCGCAGATCGCGGACGATTCATAGAGGATCTCGCCGTCGTCGAGGACCAGGGTCGGCACCTTGGCCAGGGGGTTGACCGCGCGCAGACGCGGGTCCGTCCACGGATCGGTCTCGACCAGCTCGATCTCACCTGCGAGGCCCAGCTCGTGGGCGGCGATGCGGACCTTGCGGGCGAACGGGGAGGTGAACGCGAGCCACAGCTGCATCGGCGAAGGATGGCCGATCCCGGCGATGGACGACAGGCCTCGTCTCACGCTCACCTCCCGCCTGGCCATCACGGCTCGATCGTCCTCTCTCTCATGGATCTCTCCTCGGCGTGAAACGTTGTTTTGCATGAGCGACTGGGAGCCACGCCGCGACAGCCATGTTGCGCAATGCCGGGAGGAGGGGAGGCCGCTCCGAGGGCCGGGCAGCTCGGCGCGGCCCCCTCGTCCCGCAGCGCCAGCTCGGTCGGCCCGCGCCCCGCGAGCGGCGGACGCCCGAGCGCCGCGCCCCTGCGCGCACGACGTCGCGGATCCGCGTGGATCGCGGGTTGCTTCTCCCCGGGCGCGTCACCGCAGCGCCGACGTGAGGACCTCGATCGAACCCTCCTGGCACGCCGCCCGGCCGCGAAGCGAGGAGTCGCTGGAAGAGAGGCGTGCGTCCGATGGACCAGGAACAGAGAGCCCGACAGGATATGTGGCAGCGTGAGCTCTATCGGTTGCTCGTCGAAAACACGAAGGATTACGCCATCCTCATCGCCGATCCGGCCGGCGACGTCATCGCGTGGGGCGGGGGAGCCACCGAGGTCCTCGGGTTCACCGAGGAGGAGATCCTCGGAAAGTCGCTCGAGCTGATCTACACGCCCGAGGACGTCCGGGCCGGCGTGCTCGCCGACGAGATGAGGACCGCCCTGGCGCAGGGCCGGGCGTCCGACGATCGCTGGCACCTCCGGAAGAGCGGCAGCCGCGTCTGGTGCAGCGGCATCATGACGCCGCTCAGGGACGAGGCGAACAACCTGCGCGGCTTCGCGAAGGTCGTGCGCGATCGGACGGAGCGCCACCTGGCAGACCTGGCGCTGCGCGAGAGCGAGCAGCGGCTGCGGGTCGCGCTCGACGCCGCCAAGATGGGCACCTGGCTCTGGAACATCGCCGAGGACAGAGAGACCCTGGACAGGAGCCTGGAGCGCCTCATGGGCGCGGCGCCGGACACGGACGTGCGCACCCTCGAGGACTTCATCCAGCTCATCCACACCGACGACCAGGCGGCCGTGCGGAGCGCCTTCCAGGCCGCGCTCCGCGAGGGCACGGAGCTGACCGTCGAGTTCCGCGTCGTCGAGCCCGATCGATCGGTCCGCTGGCTGCGCGATCAGGGGACGATCCTGCGCGATGCGCGCGGGAGCCCCGTCGCCATGACGGGCGCGTGCGTCGACATCACCGAACGGAAGCTCCTCGAAGAGGCGCTCCAGCACCGAGCGGAGCAGCTCGCCGAGGCCGACCGGCACAAGGACGAGTTCCTGGCGATGCTGGGGCACGAGCTGCGCAACCCGCTCGCCCCGGTCCGCAGCCTCCTGGAGGTGATGCGCCAGAAGCCGTGCGACGCCGAGCGCCTGGAGAAGGCCTACGCCATCATCGACCGCCAGGTCGAGCACCTCGTGCGGCTCGTCGACGACCTGCTCGACGTCTCGCGCATCACGCGCGGCATGATCCAGCTCCACAAGGAGAAGGCGGAGCTCGCCGCGATCGTGGGCCAGGCCGTGGAGGCCGTCCGCCCGCTCGTCGAGGAGCGCGACCTCGAGCTGATGATCTCGCTCCCGATGAAGGCCGTGCACCTCGAGGTGGACGCGACCCGGATGACGCAGGTGATCACGAATCTCCTGCACAACGCGGCCAAGTACACGGAGCCAGGGGGCCGCATCTGGGTCACGGGCGAGCGGACGGGGGACGGCCTGGAGATCCGGATCAAGGACACCGGACAGGGCATCCCGCCGCGCCTCCTGCCGAAGTTGTTCGATCTGTTCACCCAGGGAGACTGCGGGCCCGACCGGTCCCAGGGGGGGCTCGGCATCGGTCTGACGCTGGTGCGCCGCCTGGTCGAGATGCACGGAGGGTCCGTGCGCGCCGTGAGCGACGGGCCGGGGAAGGGGAGCGAGCTCATCGTGCGGCTGCCGGCGCAGACCCTCGTGGCCGACGCCGGCGGCGCGGGGACGCCCTCCGCGGCGCTCCCGCAGGCGCGCCCGGCTCCCGCGAGCTCGAGGCGCATCCTGGTCGTCGAGGACAACCCCGACGTGGCCGAGTCCCTCGTCATGCTGCTGCAGGCCCTGGGCCACGAGGTCGCCATGGCGAGGAGCGGCCCCGAGGCGCTCGCGGCGGCCCCGGCGTTCCTCCCGGACGTCGTGCTGCTGGACATCGGGCTGCCCGGGATGGACGGGTACGAGGTCGCCAGGCAGCTCCGCCGGCGGCCCGAGCTGGAGCGGGCGCTCCTCGTGGCCCTGAGCGGGTACGGCCAGGAAGAAGATCGGCGCCGCTCGCGGGCGGCCGGCTTCGACCATCACCTGGTCAAGCCGGTCTCGCGCGCGGTGCTGCAGCCGCTGATCGCCGCCGGACAGCGCCGGCTCGCGCAGAACGTCAGCTGAGCCGGAGGCGCGCGGCGCGGGGACGCCCGCTCACTTCGCGCAGATCCCCGGCCGGCGCTTGTCCCACGGCGCCGCCTGCTCGAGCTGGCCGGCGAGCCGCAGCAGCGTCGCGTCGTCGGCGTACCGGCCCGCGAACTGCACGCCGACCGGCACGCCGTCGGCGCTCACGTGGAGCGGCACCGACATGGCCGGGCTCCCGTTCACGTTGAACAGGGGCGTGAACGCCGCGAACTCGAAGATCCGGTCGAGCCAGCCCTCGGCGCTCACGGTCGGATCGTTCGCGTCGAGCGTGTCGAGCGGGATGGGGAGCGTGGCCAGCGTCGGCGTGAGCAGGGCGTCGAACTGCATGAAGAACTGCCCGAGCTGCCGCGCGAGCTGGTCGCGCGCGACGAGCACGTCGTGCAGATCCACGGCGCTCATCCGCCGGCCGGCCTCGGCCATGGTCAGCGTGGTCGCCTCGAGCGTGTCGCGCCCCGCCGCGAGCCCGTACAGCGGGCAGACGCGGTCGAACATGTGGGCGTGGTACGACAGCAGCATCCGGAAGGCGATCCGCACCTTGTCCCACGCGATCTCCGGCCGCGCCGGCACGACCTCGTGCCCCAGCTGCTCGCAGAGCGCCGCGGCCCGGCGCACCGCCAGCTTGCACTCGTCGTGCACCGGCACCCCGCTCCAGGAGGCGTCGGTGAACGCGATCCGCAGCCGCCCCGGCGGCGTGCGCGCCTCCTCCAGGAACGACCGCGGCCCCGACGCCGTGAAGTACGGCGCGCCCGCGTCGAGCCCGGCGATCGCGTCGAGCAGCGCCGCGCTGTCCCGCACCGAGCGCGTCAGCACATGGTCGGTGGCGAAGCCCATCAGGACCTCGCCCTCGATCGGCCCGGTCGGGACGCGGCCGCGGGTGGGCTTCAGCCCGAAGAGGTTGCAGCACGACGACGGGATGCGGATCGACCCGGCGACGTCGTTGCCGTGGGCCATCGGCACCATCCGCGCCGCCACGGCGGCGGCCGCCCCGCCGCTCGAGCCCCCGGGCGTGCGATCCGGGCGCCACGGGTTGCGCGTCGGCCCGTGCGCCGCCGGCTCGGTGACCACGTTGAGGCCGAGCTCCGGGGTGTTCGTCTTGCCCAAGGCCACGAGCCCCGCGCGCCGGAAGCGCGTCATGAGCTCGTCGTCCGCGGGCGAGACGAGGCCCTGAAACAGCCGAGAGCCCATGCCGGTCGGCGTGCCCGCGACGAGGATGCCGAGGTCCTTCACGAGGTACGGCACCCCGGTGAACGGCCCCTCCGGCAGCCCCGCGCGGATCGCCCGCTCGGCGTCGTCGCGCAGCGAGGAGATCACCGCGTTCAGGGCGGGGTTGACCTGCTCGATGGCGGTCGAGGCCACGTCCATCAGCTCGGAAGGGGTGACCTCGCGCCGGCGGACCAGCTCCGCGAGGCCCAGGGCATCGAAGGCGGTGTACTCGGAGATCTTCATGGTGCAGGTCCCTTATACGAGGCTCCCGCGCGCGGCGGATGGAAGAAAGAAGCGACGCCGCGCAATGCGCGCCGGTCGGCGCGGCGGCGCGGCGGCGCGCGCCGGGACCACCGTCGATGGCGGGCGCCGTGATAGGGTCGCCGCCGTTCACGCCACCGCACGGAGGACCTCACATGAGCACGATTGAGCGGCATACCCCGGGGACCCTGTCGTGGGTCGATCTGATGACGCCCGACCTCGACGGCGCGATGAAGTTCTATGGCGCGCTCTTCGGGTGGACCTTCGAAGTCGGCCCGCCGGAGCTCCACCACTACACGACGTGCAGCCTGGGCGGGCGCCGCGCGGCCGGCATCGGCGAGCGGCCGGCGGACGCCACGTTCCCCTCGGTGTGGTGCGTCTACTTCGACGCCGAGGACGCCGACCGGATCGCCGAGCGCATCCGCGCGAACGGCGGGCAGGTGATGATGGGGCCGATGACCGTGGCGGATCACGGGCGCATGCTCATCGCGTCCGACCCGACCGGCGCCGCCTTCGGCGTCTGGGAGCCGAAGAGCCACACCGGCGCGCAGGCCATCCTCGAGCACGGATCGATGATCTGGCACGAGGTGAACACCCGCGATCACAAGAGGGCGGCGGACTTCTACTGTCGCGTCTTCGACCTCGAGGCGCGGAAGCTCGACGCGCCAGGGATCGACTACATGACGCTCCACAAGGGCCAGAAGACGGCGGGCGGCGTGCTCCAGATGAACGAGCGGTGGCCGGCCGAGGTCCCGCCGCACTGGATGACGTATTTCGCCGTCGACGACCTCGACGCCGCGCTCGCGAAGGTCGAGGCGCTGGGCGGCAAGGTGCATGTGCCGCCCTTCGACTCGCCGTATGGTCGGCAGTCGGTCGTCACCGATCCCTGGGGCGCGGCCTTCACCCTCATCAAGCCGAGCATGCTCGCGAACGCGGGCGGCTGACCGCGCCCTGGCGCGCGACGGCGCCGCGCGGCGCCGTCGGGCCGTCAGCCGGACGAGGTCTTCCGGCGGCGGCCTTCCGGGCGCTTCGGGGCCCTCTGCGCGAGGGGCTCCTGCCCGCCTGGCCCGACGTCGGGCAGCTTGCCGGTCCCCCCATCGACCACCTTCTTCGCGTACCAGGGAAGTGCGCTGTGCGAGCGGATCAGGTAGGCGAGCGCGACGACGCCGAGGAGCGGCAGCGCGACCCAGGCCGCGGAGTGGGCCGTCACGCCGGGGCCGATCGCGCTGGCCAACGGCCACGACGGGACATGGCGCGCCCTCAGCGCGTCGCCCTTCCGGAGTCGGGCGAAGGCGGCGAAGGACACCTCGTCCACGAACGCGGCGCCGCCTTCGCCCTGCACCGTCACCTCGTGGTAGTCGGTGTCGCCCCTCTCGACCTCTCGCAGCTCGGTCACGCGGACATCGACCGTCTCTCCCAGCCAGCGGCGCGCGTGGAAGCCCGCGAACGCGGCGTTGAACATGATCGACGCGACCGCGGCGAAGGCGCCCCACCGCAGGTGGAACGCCGCCCTGCGCGCGAACCGCTGCCCGAGCGGCTCGGACGAGAGGAGCATGCGCTGCCACCGCGGGGGCACGAGCAGGAATCCCTGCGCCACGCCGCGGTATCCCTGGGTCGGCGCCTCTGGATCCGGCGCCCGCCGGAGCTCGCCGACCGCGAAGACCTCCTCGCCGGGCACGAGCTCGGCCACGCGGATGCGCTTCTTGCGATCGACCAGGATGATGCCGTCGAGCGCGTCGACGAGCATCACGTCCTCGCCCGGCTCCACGCGGATGCGCGCGCCGGAGGCGTGGCGAAGGTAAAAGGGCTGCACCCGGACCTTGCGGTCGGTCTCGGACCACTCGTGGCTCCAGACGCCGGAGCTCTCGGTCTCGGACCCCTCCTGCTCGACCTCGACGCGCACGGCCACGTCCGCCCCTTGCGCCCGCTCGACGGTGCCCTTCACGACGGCCTCGCCGGGCGCGAGCGCCACGCCGGGGTCGAACGAGGCCTCGGCCTGCGCGGCGGCGCGGCGCTGGCGGAGCGACAACCGGAGGGCGTAGGCGGCGAGGACGAGCAGGCCGGCCGTCGCGACGCCGTCCACCAGGAGCGACGACAGCCAGGCGTCGAGGTGGTGGTTGCTCACGAGCAGCCAGATCCGGGGTTCCATGGCCCGCCATGAGAGCGCAAAGCGGGGCGCCAGTGCGAAAAACTCTGCGCCGCCGCGGCGGCGCCTCCGCGCGGTCACGCGCGCGCGAACGAACGCACGCGCGCGCGAACGAACGCCGGAGGGCGCGGACGACCGGCGATCCCGGCGAGGGCGCGGGAGCCCGTTTCCTCCCGCGCGTCCCGCGCGTACACCCGCGGAGAGGATCATGTCCGCGCCGCCGCCTCCGTTCCGCCCGTTCCGCGTCCACGAGCCCGCCGCGCCGGGGCCGGTGGTCGTCGAGGTCCCGCACGCGGGCCTCGCCGTGGACGAGCGCGCGGCGCGCTTCACGCGGGTGCCGGAGCGCGCCCTCGTGGCCGACGCGGACATCGCGGCGGACGCGCTCTTCGGCGACGTCGCAGAGGAGGGCGCCGCGCTCGTGGTGGCGACGGCGAGCCGCTTCGTCATCGATCTCAACACGGCCCCGCGCGTGCCCACGCCCTACGAGGACAAGCTCCCCTACGGGCTGCGGGAGGTGCGGCGGCGCTCGGCGAGCGGCGAGGCGTGGCTCGACAGCCCGCCGCCCCGCGCCGAGGTCGAGCGCCGCGTGCGCGAGGTGTTCGAGCCGTACCACGCGGAGGTCGCCGCGCGCCTCGCCGCCGCGCGCGCGCGCCACGGCGTGGCGATCCTCGTGTCGGCGCACAGCTACCCCGACGTCCTGTTCCCGCGCGCGGCCGACGTCGTGCTCGGGACCCGGGGCGGCGCGAGCGCGGCCGGCTGGGCGCGCGACGCGGTCGCCGACGTCGCGCGCGCGCACGGCCTGTCGCTCGCGCTGGACGACCCGTTCCCCGGCGGCCACGCGATCGAGCGGCACGCGCGCCGCGACGAGGGGGTGCACGCGCTCCAGGTCGAGCTCGCCCGCCGGCTCTACTGCGACGCGCGCTCGTTCACGCCTCGCCCCGAGGACGTCGCGCGCCTCCGGGCCTTCGCGCGCGGCGTCGTGGCCGCGCTCGCGGCCGCCGCGCGAGGCCACGGCGCGATGGCGCCGCACGCCGCGCCGCGCGATGACGGCGCCGCCATGGCGCGATGACGAAGGCGCGACGATGCCGCCATGGCGCGATGACGAAGGCGCGACGATGCGGCCATGGCGCGATGACGACGCCGCCATCGCGCGATGACGCTGCACAAAACCGCCACCGCGCGGCGGCGCGGCGCGAACACGCGGTGCGCGCCCGTCGTCGGCGCTGTGCGGTCAGGCGTCGGATGCGCACACGTGCGCGCTCATCCCACCGCCGGATCCGCTGCTTCGCGGCGCCGCCCGGGAGCAGCCGAGCGTTGACGCCGCGGCGCGATGCGCCGAGATTCCGCCGTCAACACTTAGGTCTGCGACGGGAGACTCTTGATGCGCCACGACGGTTTCACGCTCTCGTGCTCGGCGCTCGCCAGCGTCGCTTTCATCGGCTTCCGGGGCACCGAGCACGTCTCGCAGCCGTACGAGTTCGAGCTCTTCTTCTCCGTCCCCGCCAACACCGACGTGCGCAAGGCGGTGGGCGAGCGGGCGACCGTGCGCGCGAACCGCGGCGAGGGGAACGACCCGTTCGTGCTGCACGGGGTGATCGCGAGCGTGCGCCTCCTGCACCAGAACGCGGATCGGGCGCTGTACCAGGCGCTGCTCGTGCCGAGGCTCTGGCTCCTGCGCCACTTCTGGCGCAGCCACGTCTTCACGAACCAGGCCGTCAAGGAGTTCCTCTCGGCGACGCTCCAGAGCGGCGGGCTCGCGACCAGCGAGTTCCGCTTCTCGATCGACGAGGCCGACTACCCGGTCGAGGAGTTCGTCGCGCAGTACCGCGAGACGCACCTCGCGTTCTTCCACCGGTGGCTCGAGCGCGAGGGGCTCTACTACTACTTCGAGCACCCCGAGGACGGGCCCGGCGAGGTGCTCGTCATCGTGGACGACCGCGGGCTGCACGACGACTTCCCGGGCGGCGGCGCCGTGCGCTACGTCCCGCTCTTCGGCGACGACGTGACCGCGCCGCCGGGCCTGCACCACCTCGAGCAGGACGTGCAGTGGCTCCCGAAGACGGTCACCATCGCCGATTACAACTACTCGAACCCGTCCGCGTCGGTGAGGGGCGAGAGCAGCATCACCCAGAACGGCCTCGGCGCGATCCGCGAGTACGGCTTCCGCGTCTTCATGCAGAGCGACGCCGAGCGCCTCGCGCAGGTGCGCGCGCAGTCGATCGGCTGCCGCGAGGTGACCCTGCGCGGCAGCGGCGACGTGCTCGGCCCGCGCGCCGGGTACCGGCTCTCGCTGGAGGACCAGCCGGGCGACGTCGGCGAGGAGTGGCTCGCGCTGGAGGTGCACCACGCCGCGTCGGTCGCCGGGATCACGCCGGAGATCGCGAAGCTCACGCGGCTCTCGGACAAGGACATCTACAGCGTGAAGCTGCTCGCCATCCCGGCCGACGTGCAGTTCCGCGCGCCGCAGACGACGCCGTGGCCGCGCATCTACGGGTTCGAGAACGCCGTCGTCTGCGGCCCCGCCGACAGCCTGTACGCCCAGATCGACGCCGACGGCCGCTACCTCGTGCGCTTCGAGTTCGACACGAGCGGCCTGCCCGACGCGCGCGTCTCGACGCGGGTGCGCATGATGCAGCCCCACGGCGGGACGACCGAGGGCTTCCACTTCCCGCTGCGCAAGGGCACCGAGGTGATGATCGCCTTCCTCGGCGGCGACCCGGACCGGCCGTTCATCGCCGGGGTCGTGCCGAACGCGCACCGGCCGAGCGTCGTCGGCGAGCGCAACCTCAGCCAGAACATCATCCGGACCGGCAGCGGCAACCAGCTCGTGCTCGAGGACGAGCAGGGCAAGGAGTTCATCTTCCTCCACACGCCGAACAACCGCACCGGCATCTACATGGGCACGCCGAGCGGCGGCCACTCCTCGGTCTACACGGGCGACGGCGAGACGCAGGTCGGCACGTTCCTGTCCCCCGAGAACGCCGACCCGGCGATCGCGGGCAGCAGCGTCGTCGACGTCACGTTCAGCTACCTCGAGACGACGTGCGGCGACGGCGGGTCCTGGATCGGCGGCAACTCCTGGGAGAACGTCGCCGGGCAGAAGTTCAGCATGGTGGTGGGCGACCTCTGGGCGGGCGTCGGCGCGACGTACACGCTCCAGGTCACCGGCGCGGCGACGGAGACGTACTACGCGACGCGCACGACCACGATCAAGACGGGCCGCGTGGACACCGTGGAAGCCGGCGGCATGAAGCAGACCATCACCGACGGGATGGAGCTGACCATCACGAGCGGCGGGATGAAGCACGACGTCCACGGCAAGTTCGAGCAGACGATCGAGCCGGAGGGCTCGTCGACGGTGACCGGGCCGTGGAAGCACAAGGTCACGGCCGAGAGCTTCGACGACTACCAGAGCTGGAAGACGGAGGTCGCCACCACCTGGAACGGCCATTTCGGCGACAACGTCGAGCTGAAGAGCGACACGAGCTTCGTGATCAAGGCGCCCAAGGCGAAGATCACGGCCACCGACCTGAAGTGGGAGGTGCTCGGGCTGACGTTCGACATCACGCCGAGCAAGCACGAGCTCTACCTCTACAAGGGCGCGAGCGGCGTCCTCAAGACGGACCACGCCGTGATCTACCAGGCGGCGTACGGGCTGAAGCTCGACTTCGCGCTCGTGAAGATCGAGAACGCGGGGGCCAAGAAGTACACGTACGGGGCGCTGATGAAGCAGACCGGCGCCTACCTCAAGCAGCAGGCCATCGGCGCGGTCATCGGGGCGGTCCTCGCGCACCAGATCGCCGTGACGAAGCTCTGAGCGCGGATGAGAGTCGTCAAACCCCTCAAGGTCCCCGCGCTCACGCGCGTCGTCGAGGTCGCGCGGCGCCTCAGGTTCCACGTGGGCGCCATGGTCGCGTTCCCCCTCGACGCGCCGCGCGCGCTCGTCGACGAGATGACCTTCTGGCAGGCCGCGACCGCTGAGCTCGGCGGGATCGCCCTCGACGACGGCATCGCCAAGGCGCGCGGCGAGCTGCTCGTCGCGGGCCGGTGCCACGCCCCGGAGGGCCGCCGCGTCGCCGCGTCGTTCGTCCGCGCGCGGCTCGGCGGCATCGACAAGCGCCTGGCCGTGCTGGGCGACCGGCACTGGACCGGCCGCGGCTTCACCGAGCCGGAGCCGTTCGCGGAGATGCCCATCGACTGGGCGCACGCCCTCGGCGGGCCGAAGGACCCGGCGAACCCCTACGGCAAGGGGATCGAGGAGGTCGAGCGCGGCGGGCAGCGCGTCCGGCCGCTCCCGAACGTGGAGCACTACGGCGCGCTGATCCGCTCGCCCGGCGACCGGCCGGGCCCGGCGTGCTTCCTCCCGATGGACGTGACCTTCGCCCAGCGCCGCGCCCGCGCGGGGACCTACGGCGCGGACTACGCCGAGGCGTGGGCGCCCGGGCTGCCGCCGGACGTCGATCCGACGTTCTTCAACGTCGCGCCGAGCGATCAGTGGAGCGCCGAGCCGTTCCGGGGCGACGAGGCGTTCCTCGTGGAGAACATGCACCCCTCGCGCCCGCGCATCGAGGGCGCGCTCCCCGGCCTGTGCGCGCGCGTGCTCGTCACCCGCCGCGACGCGGCCGGGGAGGCGTTCCTGGAGCTCCCCGTCCGCTGCGACACGGTGTGGCTCTTCCCCTCGGCCAACCTCGGGGTCGTCATCTTCCACGGCTCGATGCCGGTGGCCGAGGACGACGCGGCCGAGATCGCCGACCTCGTCGTCGCCTGCGAGGAGATCGGCCGCCCCCGGCCGATCGAGCACTACCGCGAGGCGCTCGCCCGGCGGCTCGACAAGGACCGGGGCGCGATCGCGTCGCTCAGCGACAGCGATCTCATGCCGCCGCGCGAGTCGGGCGTCGCGGCGAACATCGCCGGGCTCGACCTGATGCAGTGGGTCAAGAGCGAGAACCTCGCCGCCAAGAACCAGCGGCGCGGCGCGGAGCGGGAGCGCGAGCGCCGCCGCGAGGAGCTCCTGGCCGACGGCATCGATCCGGCGCGCTACGGCCTCGACGCGCCGCTGCCCGAGGACGAGGGGCCGCCGCCGGTCGACGATCTCGACGCGCTGGTCGTGTACCTGGACGCCGCGGCGCGGAAGCTCGAGGACGAGGAGGCCAGGGCGAACCGCCTGAAGGCCGAGGCCGAGGCGCGCATGAAGACGCGGGCCGTGGAGATGGGGGTGCCCGAGGAGACGCTCCGGCGCGGCGAGGCCGAGGAGGAGCCCCCCGGCGGCCCGCCGCAGTTCTCGGCCAAGGCGCAGCTCGAGCAGTACGCCGAGCTGGCCGAGGCCGCGCGCCGCGGCGGCGTGCCCAACCGCGAGCTCGAGGCGATGCTCGCGGATCCGGCGTTCCGCGAGCAGCTGGTCCGCCTGGAGCAGACGGCGCGCGACGGCTACCGCGCCTCGGCGCACGTCACGCCGCCCGCGCCGCCGATGACCGCCGAGGCCGCGCTGATGGCGCGCGTCGTCATCGAGGCGGCGCGCGAGGCGCGCGAGCCGCTCGACGAGCGCGATCTCACCGGCGCCGACCTGCGGGGGGTCGACCTGCGCGGGATGAGGCTCGCGCGCGCGTTCCTCGAGGGGGCCGACCTGCGCGGCTGCGACCTCTCCGGCGCGGTGCTCGAGGGCGCGGTGCTCGCGAAGGCCGACCTCACCGGCGCGAACCTCACGGGCGCGCGGCTCCGGGGCGCGAACCTGGGCAAGGCGAACCTCGAGCGCGCCGTGCTCGCGGACGCCGACCTGACCGAGGCCGTCCTGATGGGCGCGAAGCTCGCCGGCGCGAAGCTCACCGGCGCGCGGCTCGAGCGCGCCGACGTCCTCCAGGTGAGCTGGGAGGGCGTGGATCTCTCCGGCGCCGACCTCGCGGTCTGCACGTTCCTCCAGGCGAGCTTCGCCGGCGCGAACCTCGCCGGGGCGAACCTCGAGCGGGCGATGCTGCTCGAGTGCTCGCTCGACGGCGCGGACCTCTCGGGCGCGCGGCTGCACAAGGCGACGCTGATGAGCTGCACGGCGGCGCGGGCGCGCTTCACGGGCGCGCGCTTCTCCGAGGGGGTCGCCATCTACAAGAGCGGCCTGCCCGAGGCCGATTTTCGCGACGCCGTGCTCGAGAAGACCTGCTTCCGGACGACGGACCTGCGCGGCGCGCGCTTCGATCGCGCCCAGATGACGATGACCGATCTCTCCGAGGCGGACGCGACGGGCGCGATCTTCGACCGCGCCGTCCTGAGGGGCGCCCTCCTGATCCGGGCGACCCTGGACCGCGCCTCGCTCCGCGGGTGCAACCTGACCGACGCGATCCTCTCGAAATCGCGCCTCTCCGGGGCGGATTTCACCGGCGCCCAGCTCTGCCGGGCCGATTTCAGCCGCGCGCGCGGGGACGGCCGGACGACCTTCGCCGAGGCGGCGGTCGACTTCACCCGGTTCGACCGGCAGGGCGCGCCGGCCGCTGGAGGCGCGACATGAACCGCGACGAGCTGCTCGACAAGGTCCGTCACGGCGAGCCGATCGAGGGCGAGGACCTCTCCGGGCTCGATCTGACGGGCGCGGATCTCTCGGGCGCGGTGTTCGACCGCGCGCGCCTGCCGCGCGCGATGCGGGGCGCGCTCATCAAGGAGTCGACGCTCACCGGGTGCGATCTCTCGGGCGCGGACATGACCGGCGCGGAGCTGCACCTGACGAGCTTCTACCAGACCCGCCTCGACGGCGCGGCGCTCTCGGGGGCGCGGCTCATCGCCGCGAGCTTCGTCGAGTCGACGTTCGAGGGCGCGGCGCTGTCGGGCGCGGAGGCGCAGGTCGCCACCTGGTCGAAGTGCGCGCTCGATCGCGCCTCGTTCGAGGGGGCGAACCTCGACCGCGCGAACCTCATCGAGGTCACGGCCGGCGGCGCGAATTTCTCCCGCGCGAACCTCGAGAAGGCGACGATGTACAAGCTCGACCTGCGCACGGCGCTGCTCGACGGCGCGAACCTGACGCTCACGACGCTGCTCGAGTCGGAGCTCGGCGCGCGGGCGTTCCAGGGGATAAGGCTGTTCCGCACGCAGTTCATGCGCGGCAGCGTCGCGGGCTCCAGCTTCGCGGGCTGCGACGCGACGGAGTGCAACTTCACCGGGGCCGACGTCTCGGGCTGCGACTTCAGCGACGCGGTCCTGACGCAGGCGCTCTTCGGCGAGGCGAAGGCGGCGCGGGCGCGGTTCCCGCGGGCGAGGCTGAAGAACACGATCTTCGAGCGGGCCGCGCTCGCGGAGGCCGATTTCTCGGGCGCGGAGCTGGTCGAGGCGTACCTCGCGTCCGCCTCGTGCCCCGGCGCGCGCTTCGTCGGCGCCAAGCTCGCGTACGCGGACCTCTCGCACTGCGATCTGTCCGGCGCCGACTTCACGCAGGCGTCGATGTTCCGCGCGAAGCTGCACCGCGCCCGCCGCGACGGCGCGCGGCTGCCGGCCGGCGCAGGGTGGCTGGGCGACGACGAGAAGCTCGCCGCGCTCGAGGACTGGAAGCCGAAGCGCGGCGGCGAGCGTGGCGAGCGCGGCGAGCGCGGCGAGCGCGACTTAGAGCGCCCGTGAGGCGCGAGATGCCGTTGATTCCCCTCGAAAATTGCCCGAAACTAGCGTGCCGGTCTGCACGTCCCGAACGGGCGGCGCCGGGCCGAGGAGATCCGAGATGCAGAGCACGGCGGCCCGCGAGCCCCTGACGGTGGCACACGACGACAGCGCGCAGGACGACCTCCTGGCCGCGGTGGATCTGCCGCCGGTGGAGGCGGCGCCGCGGCGCGCGCCGTCGCTCGAGACGGGCGTCGTCCGGGGCACGGCGTCGGGGCTCCTGGTCGAGCTCGGCGGCGGCCCGGTGCTCGCGCGGCGCGCGAAGAGCTGCCTCGTGGCGCCGGACGCGGGGGATCGGGTGCTCTGCGCGAAGGACGGCGAGCAGGTGTTCGTCCTCGCGGTGCTCGAGGGCGAGGCCGGCGCGACGACGCGGGTGGTCGCCGAGGGCGACCTGAAGGTGCAGGCCACGGGGCGCCTCGGGCTCGGCGCGGGGGACCAGATCGAGATCGCCGCCGCCCGGGAGCTCGGGCTGTTCGCGGGCAAGCTCCAGGTCCGCGCGCAGGCGGCGGCCGCCGCGATCGAGGAGCTCGGGCTGGTGGGCCGGTCGCTCGAGGCGCACCTCCAGAAGGCGGTCGTCGTGGCCGAGCGCATGGAGGCGCGCGCCGATCGCCTCGTGCAGCGGGCGAAGCAGGCGTTCCGCTTCGTCGAGGCGCTCGAGCAGGTGCGCGCGGGGGTCTTCGACCTGCGCGCCGAGGGGCTCGCGGCCGTCCGCGGGGAGAACACGATCGTCGCCGCGCGGACGCTCGCGAAGCTCGACGGCGAGCAGGTGAAGATCGGCTGAAGGCCCGCGCCGCGGGGCGCCGCGGACGCCGGAAGGACGAGGGGTGAAGCGATGCTCGCGAAGACGACCGCAGGGGGGATGTGCTTGGCGTTCCCCGACGTGTGTTTGACCCCCACGCCGGCCCCGGTGCCGATCCCGTACCCGAACATCTCGCTGCACCCGATGAGCGTGCTGTTCGTGCCGAACGTGCTGGTCACGTGCGCGCCGGCGCACAACATGCTGACCGTCGCGCCGCTCACGATGGGGGACAACCCGGGCGTCGCGCTCGGCGTCGCGTCCGGGATGGTGATGGGCCCGTCGCGCAACATCACCGCGGCCTTCACGGTGATCGTCGGCTGCGCGCCGATGACGCGCCTGACGAGCCTCTCGCTGCAGAACAGCACGAACGCGGTGGGCATGGCGATCGTGCCGAGCGTCACCACGGTGATCGTGCTCTCCCCGTGAGCGGCGCGCGCCCTTTGCCCGCGATGGCAGCGACCACCTCGGAGAGGAGCCCGCTCGCCGAGGCGATCGCGAAGCTCGACGCGGCGATGCGCCCGCTGCGGGGCAGCAGCGCCGATCCGGAGCGGCGCCGCGTGGCGGCCCGGCTCGCGGACCTGGCCCGCTGCGAGGACGGCGAGCTCGCGGCGTTCTCGAGCCGGCACTTGCCCGGGCGCGCGGTGGACGAGCCGGCGCTGCGCGCCGCGCGCGAGATGATCCTGGCGATCGGCCGGGTCCTCGGCCCGGACGGCGAGAGCGCCGAGGCGATGGGCGCGCTCCAGGACGCGCAGCGCGCGCTCGACGAGCGGCTGGCCGAGGCGAAGCGGGCCGCGGCGCAGCGCGAGGCCGAGGCGACCGCGGCCACGACGGGCGCGCCGGCGCTTGTCGAGGCGTCGGGGCCGCTCTCGTGGCCGGGCGGGGGATTGCCCTTCGTGGCGGCGCCTGCGCCGGTGGCGGCGCCCCCGCCGATGGGCCTGGCTGCGCTGGCCGCGGTGCCTGCGCCTGCGCCTGCGCCGGTGGCGATGCCTGCGGCAGTGGCGATGCCCGCGCCGGTGGCGATGCCTGCGCCGGTGTCGGTGCCCGCGCCGGTGGCGGTGCCCGCGCCGGTGGCGATGCCGGCGGCGGTGGCGGTGCCCGCGCCGGTGGCGGTGCCCGCGCCGGTGGCGGTGCCCGCGCCGGTGGCGATGCCGGCGGCGGTGGCGGTGCCCGCGCCGGTGGCGGCGCGCGAGGCGGAGGATGCTGCTGCCGTGACGAGCGCGCCGGCGCTGGTCGAGGCGTCGGGGCCGCGCTCGCTGCCGGGCGGGGGATTGCCCTTCACGCCAGCGCCGGTACCCGCGGCCGTGCCCGCGGCCGCGGCCGCGGCCGCGGCCGTGCCCGAGCCCATCGCGGCGTCGGTTCCCCGGAACGAGCCACCGTCTTCCAGGACAGAGCCACCGTCCTCCAGGACAGAGCAGCCGTCTTCCAGGACAGAGCAGCCGCCTTCCAGGACAGAGCCGCCGTCTTCCAGGACAGATCCTCCGGCGGGGAGCGACCAGCGCAGGCTCTTCAGCAAGACGCTCCCCGACGCGGAAAGGTTCGTCGGCTCGGCGCTGCCCTTCATCCCGGTGGCCTCCGACGAGCGCCCGCGGCCGGCCGTCGCGCGCTTCGATGCGGCCCTCCCGTTTCAGCCCGTCGCGAGCGACGGGACGCCGCCGCGCGAGCCTCCCCCGGCGGCGGCGCACCACGGCCCCGCGGCGCCGCCCCACCACGAGCGCCCTCCCGTCGCTGCCGGCCCGAGCGCCCCGCCGGCCTCGGCGCCGAGCCTCTCGCCCGCTGCCCCGTCGAGCCTCTCGCCCGCTGCCCCGTCGAGCCTCTCGCCCGCTGCCCCGTCGAGCCTCTCGCCCGCTGCCCCGTCGAGCCTCTCGCCCGCTACCCCGTCGAGCCTCTCGCCCGCTGCCCCGTCGAGCCTCTCGCCCGCTGCCCCGTCGAGCCTCTCGCCCGCTACCCCGTCGAGCCTCTCGCCCGCTGCCCCGTCGAGCCTCTCGCCCGCTACCCCGTCGAGCCTCTCGTCCGCTACCCCGTCGAGCCTCTCGCCCGCTACCCCGTCGAGCCTCTCGCCCGCTACCCCGTCGAGCCTCTCGCCCGCGCCCACGCCGAGCGTCCACCCGGCCCCCGCGCAGAGCGTCCCGCCGCCGTCCGCGCCGGCCCCTGCGAGCGTCGGCGATCCGCTCAGCATGCGCTCTCCGCCGCCGCTCACGCTCAACCAGTACGCCGGCCTCGTCGTCGCGTGCGAGCTGTACCCCGCCTACGTCGAGAGCACGCACGCGCGCTACGGCGTCCCGACCCCCGCCGCGCGCGCCGCGCTCGACGCCTTCTGGGCAGCCCGCCTCGCCGCCGATCCCGCGCTCGCCCAGCGCTGGCCGGAGCTCTGCGAGGCGGCGCGCAGGTACTTCCTGCAATCGCGCTGAGCGCTGGCGCTGCCCGCGCGGCGCCTCGCGAGGAATCGGCCTGATTCGTCGTGTGCATGCATCGCCCTGTTTCCTCGCGTGGACGCATCGCCATGGGTGGAAGGCGCAAGAGAGGAAATGACGTGCGCAAGACGAAATCTGAGAATGTCCCGCTCCACAACGACGCCAGGAAGAGATAGCCTACCTTCCCTTCTTGCGCTTTTGCGTCTTTGCGTGATCTCTCTTGCTCTCGGGCCGCTCGCAACTGCTAGTGCTCTGACACGATTCTGTTGAACCAGTCGGATCCGAAAATCCGCTCGGCGTCGCGGAGGGTGAAGATCCAGTTGATCTTGCGACGAGCCCGGTCCGCGGCTGCATTCCACTGCCGGACGCGGCGGCGTAGCTCGGCGAGGGTTGGGATGCGGTTGCGACCGAGGCACTCCCTGGACACGAGGCGGACACGAGGCTGGCTTCGATCTCCGCGGCGTTGAGCCAGCTCGCGTGCTTGGGCGTGTGGTGAAACGCGAAGCGCGAGGCGAGCGCACGGCCTCGCTCGGTCCCAAAGGCTTTGATGAGCGAGGCCGGGGTGTGAGTATTCAGGTTGTCGAGGACGAGGTGAATGCGGTGCGCCTGCGGGTAGGCACGGGCGATGCGTTCGGCTGCGAGGGCGAACGACGGACGCGTTCGGTCCTCGGTAGCGTGAGTGAGGTGGCGTCCGGTCTTCGGTTCCACGATGCAGAAGATGTTGGCCGTTCCCCGACGCACATACTCGTAGTCGATGCGCCTCGGCTTTCCTCGGCGCATCGGCCTGTCTGGCCTCGCGTTGTCGTGCAGGACGACGGGGCGCTCATCGAACGCCACGACCGGTTCGCTCGGGTCGTGGGGCCGAGCGTACAGCTCCAGCACGTCCTTCATCCGCTCGACGAACGGCTCGTCGATCTTCGGAACGCACCACATTTTTCCCGCCAGGGCTTGATGTCCTGGTCGGCGAGGGGCCTTCGTATGGTCTCTCGGCTGTAACCGCCCGACAGGCGCCATCTTGTGCCGTCGCGCTCCCGCGAGCACGCTCCGCCGTTTCGCCGCTGCGAGCCGTGCGCGCGCGTTCGCAGGCGGCGAGGCCCGCGCGGAGCGGCGCCCGGCGCAGCCGCGGCCGTCCGCGGCCATACGCGACCGCGCCGCCGCAGCGCACCAGGCGGCGGCTCTCGCGCTCCCCGCGATCTGTTCGATCAGCCGCCGCCCCCCCCGGGGGGGCCTCGGCTCACGCGTCGGTCGCCGGCGACTTGCCCCAGGCGTCGGGCAGCAGCTCGTCCAGGCGCGACAGCGGCCAGCCGGCTTGCAGCTTGCCGATGACGTCCGTGGCCCACGCCAGCGGGTCGATGCCGTTCAGCTGGCAGGAGCCGAAGACGGTATACGCACGGGCGAGGCGCTCTGCTCCCTTGTCCGAGCCGGCAAACAGGTAGTTCTTCCGGCCGATCGAGATACGCCGCAGGCTTCGCTCGGCCTCACCGTTGTCGATCTCGAATCGACCGTCGGTGAAGCAGCGCCGCCACGCCGCCTCTTGACCGAGCGCGTAGCGGGTCGCTTCGTAGAGCGGTGTCTTCGGTACGAGCCGCGGGTGCAGCTCGCGAATCCACCGATACAGCTCATCGACCGCACCGAGCGACTGCTCGTCGCGTCGCTCTTTGCGCGCATCGGGCCCCAGTCCTTCGGCCTTGCAGGCGGCCTCCACCCGGTAGATCGTCTTGAAGTACGACAGCGCGATGGCGGCGCGCGCATCGCCGCTCTTCGCCGCCTTCTCGAACTTGGCGCGGATGTGCATGCCGCAGCCGAGACGGCGCTCGTCAGGCACCACGGGGGCGCCGTCCTCGTCCTCCATCGCGTCATAGCCGGCGTAGCCGTCGCCCTGCATGTACCCGCAGAAGCCGGCGAGCATCACGGCCGGCCGCTTCGAGCTCCAGTCCGGGGCATAACGAAACGCAACCAGCTTGGTGCCATCATCGACCTGGGCCGCGAACGACCAGACATGCCCGCGCTTGACCCCGTTGGGATGATCGCGATCGAGCACGCGCAGGCCCGTGTCGTCCACATGCAGGTAGAACGCCTCAACCACCCGCTCGAAGATGCGGTCGGCGACCGGGGTGAGCACGTCGACCCCGAACGCCGCCCAGTCGCCGAGGGTCGAGGGCGACAGCGACACGCCGCTGCGCTCGTACTGCTGCGTTTGCCGGTAGAGCGGCGTCGAATCGTGGTACTTGTGCACGAGGATGTGCGCGAGCAGGCCCGGTCCCGGTCGGCCCCGATCCATGACCTTCTCGCTCGCCGCGGTGACGACGCCCTCCTCGGGGCAGGCGGGGCAGGCCAGCTTCTCGCGCTTCTCCTCGATGATCCGGAACTGGGCCGGCACGAACTCGAGGACCTCGCTGGTGCGATAGCCGATGCACTGTTTCGTCTCCCCGCACTGCTCGCAGGCGCGCTCGGCCTCAGGGACCTGGATGACGCGCTCCTCGCGCGGCAGGTCCTTGGGCAGCGGCGCGCGGCCACCGCGGCCGCGCGGAGGCTTCGGAGGATCAGGCGGCTGCGGTACGGGGCCGTCGCCCGGCTCTGTCGCTGCCGCCTCGTTCGAGGGAGCGGGCGCGGGCTCGCCGCCCTTCTGCTCCGCGTCGCCGAGCGCCGCGAGCATGAGCGACAGCTGCTCGGAGCTGACCTTCTGGCTCTTGCGGCCGTACAGCTCACGAAGCGCGTTGGCCAGCCGGACGCTCAGCGCGGTGTTGGTGTCTCGCTGCCCGACGAGCAGCTGGACGACCAGCTCGATGAGGTCCGCGATGCGCCCCTCGGCTGCCAGCTGCTCGAGCTTGCGCCGGACATCCTCAATGTCGACGGGTAGCTTGGCGGGCGGTGCGGGCGGCTCGGTCATCGGGCGCGCCATGTATCCACGGCGCGCCGGACAAACAAGGCGTTCCGTTTTCAGACGGAGTTTTCTCCGTCTCGGCCCTCGTCGGGCGCCAGCGCTTGCGCCGTGTCGCGGTCGACAGGTCCAGCCCTTCGAGCATCAGCGACAGCTCCGCGGACTCGACCTCGACGTGCGTCGCCCCTTGCGGCACGTCGCGCGCCAAGTGGAACCTTCCGCACGCCAGCTTCTTCGCCACAAGCATGTACCCAGTGCGATCCCAGAACAAAATCCGGATCTGGTCGCCTCGCCGATTCCTGAACACGAACAGATGCCCGCAGAGCGGATCGGCTCCGAAGCACTGCGCGACCAGCGCCGAAAGGCCATCGAAGCTCTTCCGCAGGTCGGTCGGCTCGGCCGCGACGTACACGCGCACCGACGGCGGCAGCGTCAGCACGGCACCTCCTCGGCAGCGAGCGCCAGCACTCGCTCGAGCGTGGCCGGGTCGAAGCCCGGCCGAACACGGACCACCCGGCCGTTGGGCAGCGCGATCTCGATCGGCTCTGCCGCCGCCGGCGATGTGTCGGTCACCACGTGCACCGGCAGAAAGCGCGGCGCCTCCACCGACGGAGGCGACGGCTGGGAGGCCACTTCAGCCCGCAGCTTCCAGCGCCACCAGTACAGCTGCTTGGCCTTGTACCCCTCGCGCCGTGCGAACTGCTCGGCGCTCAGTCCGCTCCGCTCCCATCGCTGCACCCGCTCGGCCCACTCCACTCTCGTCGCCATCGCTTCCTCCTTCGTCGCGATGGGAACAGCTAACCGGCGCCGCACGGGCGGTCACGATGGCGTTGGTCGGGCGCTTACTCTCGGCTGACCGAGCGGACGATCCTGCGCCGCTCGGCTTCGTCGGCGACCAGGGCGATGGTCCATCGCGCCCGCCCCTCGGGCGGCGGACCACAGACCAGCGCGATGAGCGCGGCGGTCTGCGCACTGTCGAGGAGCTTGGAGCGGCGCCGCCGGGCTCCTCGCTCAGCGCGTGCTCGATACCGCCCTCCAGGAAGCGGTTGGCGACGCGTTGCACTTCGCGGCGGTACGTTCCCGTCGCCTCCGCCGCTTGCGTGATCGTCCAGCCCTTGTCGAGCAAACGGAGGGCCTGGATCCGCCGTGCGATCAGCATGCCGAGCGGGCCCTCCCTCTCGCGTCGGCGCAGTGCCTGCTGGTCCTCCTGGCTGAACTGGAGCCCCGTGAACCTCGCCCTCGGCTGCTTTCGTTCTTCGCTCACCCCCGCCCAGACGCACGAGCCGGGCGAAACGGATCGTCAAAACCGAGGCGCGGCACTAGCGTGAACGAGTCACATTCATTGGCACCCACCGACGCACGAAGACATGCACGCGTTGAACGCATTTTGCTCCAGCACGGCTCCGCACTTGCTGGAGCATGCCACACGGCATTGCCTGCGTACGGCATCCTTCCTCTGTCGCTCCTGTTCCGCACCCGCTCGCTCCATCGCCTCACGAGCCCTGGCCGCGTCTTCTCTCTGGCGGCGCGATTCCTCCATCTCGGCTCGCCTCTCTTCAGCTTCATGCTCTGCCGCCCGTTGTGTACTCATTTTGTCAAGATTTTTTATTGCAACTAATGCTTCATCTCGATGACGTCCATCGGGGAAGTTGCTAATGTAGCTGCGCACCCGGTCGCAGTCGCGCTCGGTCGCCAGTTCTAGACACGATTCGCTCGACGCGCGACGCCATGCGTCGTCGTCACGCAACTCTGCCAAGCGAGGTTCGGCATCGGCTAAGACGCGCTTTCCTTCTGCTGCTAGCGGATCTTTGTCATTCGTTTCGTCCGAAAGCCATTCGACCAAACGGTCGCAGTCCGAGGCACTCGTCGCCTTGCGGCAAGGACTCGCGTACGTGGAATGCCACTTCTCGAAGGCGGCCTTCTCTTCGGCTTTCTGTTTTGCCGCGGCAATCTTGGCAAGGTTGGCTCTGTGCCTGGATACCAGCTGACCAAACGGCTTCATCTTCTGCGAGCTGTTCAGCGACTCTATCAGCGGAACCAACTGGTCTCGCTGGATTTCATCCAGAGTCACCCGGAACTCGTCCCGCACGCTGTCAACAAGCTGTTCGTCTAGGCTGACGTCCAGCCTCGCTCGCACGGTGTAGCCCCCTAGGACTTTCCCGTTCTTCACCCACTGAAACACCCCAGACCACTTGTTGATGGCCAGCGTTAGATTCATCGAGGCGTCGCCGGTTTCGTCGACAATCCTGTAGCCAGATTCCTTGAGAATATCGACAGCGAGTCGCTTGGCCATCTCGGCCGTCCTCGCCGCTTCCGGAGCACAGGCATCCGTGTTGACGTCTAAGACGAATGTGTACTCGGACGAATTCCAAGTATGTCTCGGCGCCTGGTCCGCTGCCCCGCATCCAGAGATCAGAAAGAGCGCCGCCGAAAAGGGGGCTGCCACGGCTCGACTAAGGCTTGTGCGCATAGTCGATCACCGTGAAGTTGCACTTCTCAAAATCCAGGTACCCAGACGCAGACTTACACATGTCGACCGCGCGACCCCCGTCCCACGGCGCCGTTACGACTCGAGTCTCATTCGACTTCACTGGACCGGTGCACATTGGCATCGAGTACAGACGGATGCCGGCAGCCTCCTTGTTGAGCAGCAGCCCTTGCATGCACGCGACGATTGTGGAGTCCTCGAAGTTCGTGACGTAGCAGGTCGTCTCGCTGTTCGTGGCATTGCACTCATGCCTCGTCTTTTCCAGCGACACGCGCCGTGGCTCTGCGCGGGCCAGATCTTCTGCCCTTCGGTCTGCTGCCGCCTTGTCTCGGCGTTCTTGTTCGGCGAGTCGGGCGAGTTCTCTCTCCGAGTCCCGCTTGCTCGATACCGCGAAGATCACTGGAATCTCGATGGCCAAGACAGCTAGCAGAACGACGGCCACGATTGCGATGGCGCTGCTGCGAGGTGCGCCGGACGCGACCCCCGTTGCAGCTACCTGGCCGGCGTTTGCGGGCACTCGCGCGAGCGCTTCCGCGAACGGCCCATGCGATCCGATCAGTTTCCATTGCTCTTTGCCCACCGGTCGCACCTTCGTCGTGGGTTTCATCCCGCGCCCGATCGCCTCGATCACCGCCTCCTCGGTGAACGGTCCGTGCTGTTCTTGCCCGTCGAAGAGCTCCCAACTGCTGGTTGACTCCATCTCCCCTGCCTCTCCCTGGAGGCGCAGCGTACCGTTTTGGAGCGTTCGATGTCCAGAGCCGAACGTCGAGCGCCGGAGGCGCTGCGTCGCCAACTCGCCGTGCAGTCGGAAAGGAGATGGTCGTCACGCCAGCGCTGGTGGCATTCGGACTTCGTCATTGGCCGGCGCCTTCGCCGGGGCGTCGTCCGGCCCGGCTCGTCCGGCCCCGTGCCGGCCGTGTCCGCCGTCGGCGCCATGGTGGACAGGTGCAGCCACCCACGCCGCGCCCAAGATCTCGAGGATCTCGCCGTCTCGCGCCTCCCGGGCCTCGTGTCACGGACCGCCCCATCGGATCGCGCCCGGACCGGCCAAGCGGATTGCGGGCAAGCCCCGCTCGGCCCCCGCGAGGAGGGGGGCGCGGTGCTCGCTCACGTCAAGGGTCCGCTCCGCGGAAATCCTAACGGATTCAAGCCCTTGACGTGAGCTGCGCGCCGCGCATTGGCAAGGCAGGTGTGGGGGCCAAGCGGGGGTTCTTGACCGCTCCAGTCGTGATCCGTTCTGCCGATCGGGTCGTGGTCCATGAGGCCGGTCTCTGACACCTCGCGCTCGATCTCCACCACCTACGTCCCGTCCTCGCGTTCGCGGATGCGTGCGGCGGGCTCGTCCTCGGAGGGCAGCACGACCATGCCGTCCCGCCACCGGTGGATCTCGCCCGAGCCGGGCCTGCGCGCGAGGGCGCTCGGCGCGGACCCGTCCGTCATAATGAAATGCAAGGACGCATCGCCGAACGCGACGGCATCCCCTTCCATGAGGTCCGCCGTGCCGCCCCGCGCGAGTGCGACGCCGTTCATCAGCGTGCCGTTGCGGCTGCGGGCTCGCTCGCGACACGACCTAGCCGGGGCTCGGCACCGTCGCCTGCGTGCTGGGGAGCCGGCTGGTGGCCGAGGCGGTGCGACCGCTTGGGCAGCGCGGGCACTGACAGGGCCGGCAGGCGTGAGCGGGCACGAGGAGAATGCCAGGCGCGGTGTGGGTTCGAGGTCGAGGCGGTGATGTGGGCGATGTGGCGGTACTGTGTGGCGGGTACTGCTCAGAAGGTCGCGCGCTTCGATGGCCCATGGCTGGACGGCGCCTGCTCCCCAGCCACGCGGTGGGGAGCCACGAAGGCGACCTCCCGGCGACGGCAGCAGGTGTTTCTCTCATCAAGCGGTTTCTGCCGGCTTGGCGAGGAGCGGCGGGCTCTGCGGGCGCTGGTCGCGTAGGATGGCCATGAGCCTTCGATGCATAGATAAGTTGTTGCGTTAGCGTCGCTTTTCCAGGAGGGATGCGGCTCGCGTAAGCTTCTCTATGTCAACCAGCACGTGCAGCGTCGCTGTACGGTTGGATCGGTGATGATGCGAGCCCTTCACCGCGGGCGACGCGGCGGCGGCGGGCGCCCCCGTTGGGCCACACCGGAGCCGCCCTCGGCGGCGGAACAGGCAGAAACCATAGGAATCTCTACTGTTTCCGGCAACCGTTTGTCATCGACCGGTTTTTCTGGCGGGACGATTCCGCGGGGGCGAACCGTCGCGATCTGTCGCATCCCCGGGGATTTGGGGAGGGCGTGACGACGGATCGGAGCCCCTCGGAAGGCGTGGGCCCAACCCGGTCCCAATTGTCAAGCCCAGGGCCTGGGGCGCTCGCCGTGACCGATCCGTCGCCTCGGGCGGCCGTGGTCGCCTCGCTGGCCAGCACCCTGAGCCGCGCCGTCGCCCTCGGGGACGAGGTGGCGGCCCGGGTCGTTCACGAGACAATCGGTCGGCTGCTCGGGCTGCCGGTGGCACCGGAGGGGTGAGCAAGCTTGGGCCGAACGTCGAGCCCGCCGCTCGCGTCGACTCGCTGCCGGAGCCTCGCCGCTCGCCAGTGCCCGCAGGCTCTACTGGGATTGCCCGCGCGCGGCGGTTGCGTGCCGAAGCGCCCCGGATGCATCCGGAAAGTCGCAGCGACGCGCGCCGGTGCGCACCATGCCGCGGCGAGGGAGGCGCTGCTGCGTTACGTGCTGCGACCCCCGATCGCAAAGGAGCGCGTCGAGCCGCAGCAGGACGGCCTGGTGCGGCTGTCGCTCAAGCCCGCCTTCGCTGACGGGACTGTCGCGGTGGACATGGATCCGCTCTCGCTCTTGTGCCGCCTCGCGGCCAGCGTTCCGCCGCCGCGCTTTCACACCGTGAAGTACGCTGGCGTGCTCGCCTCGGCAAGTCCATGGCGCGAGCGCATCGGACCGCGCCCTGCGAAGCCAGAAGAGCCTACGAAGGCGGACGATGACGCCGCTCCGAAACGCAAGCGTGGCGGCTATCGACCGTGGGCCGAGCTCTTGCGCCGCACACTTGCGATCGATGTCCTCGAGTGCCCAGCTTGCAAGGGGCGGATGAAGCTCGTCGCCATGGTCACTGAGCCCCGGAACATCGTCCGCTTCCTCTGCGCGCTCGGCGAGCCGACCGATGTTCCAGCACGCTCTCCCAACCGGGGACCACCGTACTGGAAAAGCACCGTTGTGCGCCGCAAGGCGCTCGGTGACGCCGTATAGCGTCTCGCGACGCGCCTCCCGGGCCAGACCAACGCCCGGACGGACACGTATGCCCACGGCACGCCGATGCGCCCCTTAGCGCGCGCGGCGCCGCCCGGACCGCGCTCTTTCGACCCAGGACCGAGCCATCACGACGCTCGCGGTCCCACCCTTTCGCTCTGCCGCGCTACACTCCTTCGCGCTGCGATCCGGCTTCTTTTACCTACGCGCAAGGGGCTCCTCGGCGACCTCGTCTCCATCGTGACCGTCGGCAAGACGTGCGAGCCGACCACACTCACGCAGGACGAAGACGAGGCGCGGAAGAAGATCACGTCGATCCTCGCCAAGGCGCAGCCGGTCATCCTGCTCGACAACATCCGCACGGGCCTCGACTCGTCGCAGCTCGCCTCCGCGCTCACGGCCGAGACCTGGTCCGACCGCATCCTCGGCCAGACGCGCATGATCGACCTGCCGAACCGGGCGACGTGGATCGTCACGGCGAACAACCCGCACCTCTCGCTCGAGATCGCGCGGCGCTGCGTGCGCGTGCGGCTCGACGCCAAGACGGACCGGCCGTGGGCGCGCACCGGCTTCAAGCACTCGCCTCTGCGCGAGTGGACGAAGACGAACCGCGTGCGGCTGGTGCGCGCGGTGCTCGTGCTCGTCCGCGCCTGGCTCGCCGCAGGACGACCGCCGGGCAAACGCACCCTCGGCTCGTTCGAGTCCTGGGCGGCCGTCGTCGGCGGCATCCTCGAGCACGCGGAGATCCCCGGGTTCCTGCACGACACCGAGGAGCTCTAGGAGAGCGCGGACTCGGAGGGGCAGGAGTGGCGTGAGTTCGTCCGCTCCTGGTGGGACAAGTTCGGGCCGCGGTGGGTGAGCGCCGGCGAGCTGCTCGACCTCGCGCTCGAGCGCGACCTCCTCGGCTCCATCGTGCGGGACAAGTCGCAGCGCGGGCAGAAGATCCGGCTCGGCAAGGCGCTGTCGAGCGCGCGCGACCGGCACTTCGCGCACTACCGCCTCGTCGCCGGCCGGAACTCGAACGCGAAGGCCGCGCAGTGCCGCCTCGTCGATGTCGAGGCCGGCGACGAGGAGAACGCGGCGCCGGGCGAGCAGCTCGCGCTCGACGGGAGAGGAGGCCAAGCATGAAGCGAACGAAGCGATCCGTGCGCGGCGGGATGAAGGTCCGCGCCTACGACGTCCTCCGCCGCGAGGCGGAGGAAGGCGCCACGTACGGCTGGCGACGGGCGCACAAGCACACCGACACGCCTGAAGAGAACGCGATCGTCGACCAGATCATCCAGGGCGTCCTCAACGAGGTCTGCGAGTACTTCGACTTCGACGACGAGGACTGCCCGGCCTGATCGGGTCATCCCTCTTTGCGGCGGTAATGCAGCGCGACCTGGCCGGACTTCAGGCGGTTCGTCGAGACGAGCTCGAGGCGCCGCGAGGGCTCCAGGCCCTGAAACAAGGTTGGCCCGTGGCCGGCGAGGACGGGGTGGATGACGAGACGGTACTCATCGATCAGCCCCAGCCGCTCGAGCGCCGCCGAGAGCGTGGGACTGCCCACCAGCACGCCTTGCGGGGTCTTCTCCTTCAGCTGCGTCACGGCCTCACGCAAATCCCCCTCGACGCGGAAGGTGTTGTTCCACGGGAAGTCGCGGCGCGAGGCCGAGACCACATACTTCGGCTTGGCCTCCAGCTTGCGCGCCCACTCCCGCATCGCGCGTGGCGCGTTCTCGTCGCGCGCCACCGCCGGCCAGGCGCTCTCCATGAGCTCGTACGTGACGCGCCCCCACAGCATCGCCCCGGCTGCGTCCATCAGCTGCGTGAAGTAGTCGTGCAGCTCGTCGTCCGCGATCCCCTCGCGATGGTCGTAGCACCCGTCCAGCGTCACGTTGAGTCCGAAGGTCAAGAGGCCCATGGCGCTGATGTACCACGGCGGAGCAGGCGGCGGGAGACTTCCGGTCGCTGGCGCTCAGCCGACGCGACCCGGCAGCGGGATGTTGCGGGATGTGGGATCGCGACATCCCGCACGACATGCCGCGAGGAAAGCCGCGCAACGGCGCGGGCTTTCGGCGACGGCGGGATGTTGCGGGATATTTTCTCCTCCCGCGTAGGCCGGCCGCTGACACCGCCGCCGCAGGCTGTGGAGTGCACGCGGCCCCTTCGACGACGCGGCGGCGGAAGGCGCCGCGCTGGGCCACACCGGAGCCGCCCTCGGCGGCGAAACAGGCGGAACCCATGGGAATTGCTACTGTCTCCCACGACCGCCCACTATCGACCGGCTTTCCTGGCGGGATTGCTGGCCCGGGGAACCAGCGGCGTTCACCCGGCGCGGCCCGAGCACGCCCGGATGAGCTCGGCCACGAGCGGCGGCGGCTGACCGGCGAGCGCGGCGCGCTCCGGCTGGAACAGCGTGGCGACGAAGAACGGATGCCCGTCCAGCTCCACGGCGCGCACGTCGCCGGCGTCGTCCTCCGCGCTGACGCGCAGCGGGCCCGAGACCAGCGCGGCCTGGAACTCCGGGTTCAGCCCGTAGCGGCAGCGGTATCCCTCCGTGGCCTCGGCGCGGCCGTACGCCTGCGCGATCCGGGTGCCGGCGCGAAAACGAACGGTGCCGGTGGCCTCCACGAGCGAGCATGCGAGCGGCGCGATGACGGCGCGCCGCGCCTCCGGCGCCGTCTCCGCGTGCTCGGCGTCCGACCAGCCCAGCTCGTGGCGCGCGTATTCGACGATCGCGTGCTGGAAGCCGCCGCAGGTGCCGAGGAACGGGCGCCGCCGCTCGCGGGCGAAGCGGATCGCCCGCAGCGCGCCCTCCATGCTCCGGTACGGGCTGGCCGGCACGCACCAGAGGGCGTCGTAGCGCGCCACCCGCGAGGCGTCGGTCACCTCCTCGGTCGGGACCCACTCGAACGCGAGCGGCGCGGCCAGCGCCTCTCCCGCGAGCCGCAGCGCCACCGGGATGGCCCGGTGGGCCGTCACCGTGTCGTCGCGATCACCGACGAGCCCCACCTGGATTGTCGACGTCATGCGCCGCACTCTAGCGTGCTCGGCGCCGCCGAAGAACTCGAGCGCTCCTCGACACCGCCGATCCTGCGCGGGTGCGCGCCGGGCCGCGGCGGTTGCGCTCCGGGGGAGGCGGGCCGCCTCAGGGCGTGCTCTGGGGATCTGCCGGATCGCTGCCCGCCGAGATCTCGTCGCCGTCGAGGTGCCCATCGAGATCGCGGTCGACCCCCATGCGCTCGCCGGAGCCGGGAGGCGCGCAGGTATAGGTCAGCGCGCTGCCGGGCAGGGCGACCAGCAACCGCAGCAGCACGTCGGGCACCGCGCCGAGCGACTGCCGGTCGACCGCGAAGCGGCCGCCGCCGAGGTAGAGGAACCCGAACTCCTGGTGCGCGATTCGGCCCTTCGCGATGAGATCGCACTCGCCGGCGTCCGCGCGCTCCAAGAAGAGATCGATGCGCCCCTCGACCGCGGCGTAGGTGCTCGCGGTGAGCGTCGTCTGCTGCCCGACGATCGGCGCGAGGTTCGAGTCGAAGGCCAGCATGAACTGCTCGATGTCCCGCTTGAGCTGGGCGTTCTCGGGGGTCACCGGGAGGCCGACGGGGTTGCCCGCGAACTGGTCGAACCCGCTGTTGAAGCGGAACAGGTCCGGGAAGGCGCCATCGTGGTTATAGCCGAAGCCGCGCACCTGATCGCCGAGGAACGGATCGGGGCCGAGCGAGACGGTGGTGAAGCCCGCGCCGAACATCCCGACCTTCTGGTACATGTTGCGGAGGTGCGGGACCTTGAAGAACTGGGGATCCGGTGAGACCGCCGCGCGGCCGTCGGTCCCGAAGAAGCCGGCGAAGGCGCCCTCCGAGGGGTTCCCGCCGGGGTCGAGCCGGTGGCAGCTCTCGCACGAGCCCGTCGGCGCGACGACGGTGTTCATGAAGGCGTCGCGCCCGCTCTGCTGAGCGGGGGTGAGCGAGTTGTCGAGGTTGCGGATCGGGTTGGGCGGGTAGGTGACCTGGAGGACGAAGTCGGTGAAGGCCTGCATCTCTGGGTCGCCGAGCTCGGCGTGCCGCCCGAGCAGATCCATGAACGCGGGGTTGAACTTCTTGAACGCGGCCTCCTCGTCGAAGCCGCCCTCGTCCGGCTGCGACGTGGGCTCGGCGTTGCCGCCGGTGCGGTCGCCGCGCCAGTGCATGGGGCCGTGGTTTTCCATGCCGCGCAGGCTCTGCGTCGTCATCGGCCCCTTCATCGGGTGGAAATCGGGGTCCTCGCCGAAGAACCCGTCGTCGCCGAACCCGGCGCCGGGGATGGGCGGGACGACCAGCGTCGGGTTGTTGACCACCGAGCCGTCCGGATTGCCGAGGTCCCAGGCGAGGCTGTCGAGATCGCCGAAGACATGACAGCTCCCGCAGGACGAGTCCCCGTGGCTGGAGCTCATCCGGGCGTCGTAGAGGAACGGCCGCCCCGCGACGACGCTCGGCGGCTCGGGGTTGTAGAGGGGCAGGTGCGCGATCTCCTCGCGCGCGGCGGTGTCGATCACGGAGATCGCGTTGTCGAAGCGGGTCATCACGTACATGCGCCGGCGGGCCTCGTCGAGCGCCATCCCGGTCGGGCCGCCGCCGGTGAGCGGGATCTGAGCGGCCGTGCTCGGCGTGAAGGTGTCGCCCTCGAGCGCGGCGGTGTCGTAGACGCCGATCTTCGAGGAGCCGAACGCGGCGACGTACAGCCTCTTGCCGTCGCCGCTCACCGCCATGCCGAGCGGCTGCGCGAGGCTCTTCTCGTTCTCGTCGTTCGGGAGCGGGGCGCAGCAAGCGTCGTAATCGATGTGCTTGTTGAGGTGCCGCGGGGCGACGCCGGCGGGGCTCAGCACCGTGATCCGGCTCTCGTGCAGGTGACCGCGCAGGCTGCTGCCGGCGAAGATGCCCGGCCCCTCGAAGCGGAGGTCGTTGCGCGCCTCCGTGTTGCTGACATACACCTTCCCGCTCACCGGGTTCACGGCCATGTTGAAGAGGATGGTGCCGACGCCGGCGTAGAAGCCGCTCGGGCCGGCGAGCTGCGCCGGCGGATTGGCCTTGGCGTCGATGACGAACACGTCCTTGTCCGGCAGCGACAGCCGCAGCTTGTCGTCCCAGGGGCGGCTCAGCTCATCGACCCAGTGCTCGCCGTCGAACTTGACGATGAGCCCCACCTCGGGCCTCGGGATCCCCTCGAAGTTCGTCGCGGGGCCGGGCAGCCCGCCGGCCTCCTCGCCCCCGTCGGGAACGAGGGAGTCGTGGACGACGGTGGTGCGGTTGCCCGAGTGGAACGCGGCCGCGTAGACGCGGGAGCCGTCGGGCGTCGCCGCCAGCGCGCGGGGCGTGTCGCTGAACAGGGTGACGATGGTGAGCGGGTCGCCGCCGAGCGAGGCGCCGAGGCGCGCGGCGTCGAAGACCCAGACGTCGGCGCGGCCGACCCCGGGCGTGGTGAGCTGCGGATCATGAGGGATGTTCTGCCCTCGATGGGCCGTGGTGATGAAGGCGCGCCGCTTGTTCCGCCCGGCGAAGACGATATCGCGCGGCTCGTCGCCCACGAGCAGGGTGCGCACGACGGTGCCGCGGTACCCGAGCTGGCCGAGGTGGACCACGCTCACGCTGTCGGACAGGTGGTTGACGACCCAGACCTCCTCGTCGCTCCGCGCCGCGACGGCGACCGGCTCGAGCCCGACGGGGATCGAGGCGCGGTGGGTCAGGCCGCCCGCGTTGACGGAAAAGACCTCCAGGCGGTTGTCCGGGGTGTTGACGGCGAAGAGCAGCTTGCCGTTCGGCGAGAGCGCGAGCGGACGGACCTGCCCGCTCTCGAACAGCCGGTAGGACGGAGCGGCGATGGCCTCCGGGCCTGAAGACACGCCGGCGATCAGCGTCGCGGCGAAGGCAGCCCTGGAGAGGGCACGGCAAAAGCCGCGCCTCGAGAGCCCGATGCTCCTTGCGTTCATGGATCCTCCTTGATTGGGGGGTCGTGCTCGTGCGCGTCCAAGATGCAAGCGAAGGAGAGATGCTCAGCCTCGGATGCTACAGAACATGTGGCGACTGACAACTGCAAAGTAGGTGAAGAGCACGGATCGCGACGCCGTGCCGCGGAGGCGGGGGACGTCCACGCCGATTCGCCATCGCGGCGATGCGGGTGAGCGCCCGCGCGGCGTAGCCGGCGGAGGGCTCCGTCCATCTCCGTCTCCGCGGCGGCGTCTCCGACCGCGGCAGCGCACATGAGCCCCGGCCGTGGCCTCGCCGCGCGCGCGTCCGTTGGCGATACGGCGCGATGCGGCGCGATACGGCGCGATACGGCGCGCGGCAGGGGGCGCGGCGGAAAACGGCCTGATGGGCCGCTCGTCAGCCTTGGACGGGGCGATCTGCGGAAGGCGGGGAGGGCGCTTTCGGTCGATGCGCGCGCCGAGGCGGGGGGCGGCGCGAGGTCCGCGGGGGCGGACGAGGCTCAGCGGTCGGGGGCGCCGGCGCAGATCCAGTCGTTGATCGTCTTGATCTCGGAGTCGGGCAGGACTGAGCCCGGGGGCATGCTGAACTCGTCAGGGTTGCACAGGCCGACGTCCTTCAGCTTGTTCATGAGATAGCTCTTGCTCGGCATGAACGGCACGACGAGCGCCTGTTCGCGGGAGCAGGAGCCGGCGTCCTGATTGACCGTCGAGGAGGCCGCCGCGGCCGTGCGGAGATCGAGCCCGCCGGCCGGCGAGCCGGCGTTGCCGTGGCAGTACTGGTTCGAGCAGCTCCGCTCCAGGATGGGCGCCACATCGGCGAAGGTCGCGGTGTCCGGGCCGCAGGCGGGATCCAGCGGAGGCGCGCCGTCGGCGCCCGAGGTGGTGGCGCCGCCGCCCGCGCCGCCCGCGCCGCCGGAGCCAGCCGTGGTGGTGGAGCTGCCGCCCTCGCCGCCGGAGCCCGCGGTGGTGGCGTCGCCGCCCGCGCCGCCGGTGGTGGCGTCGCCGCCCGCGCCGCCGGTGGTGGCGTCGCCGCCCGCGCCGCCGGAGCCGGCGGTGGCGCTGCCGCCGCCCTGGCTCGAGCTGCTGGCGCTGTCGGTCGTGCTGGCGGCGTCGCCGTCGTCCGAGCCGTCGCCGCCGCCGATGCCCCAATCCTCTGGATCGATGTTGAGGCCGTTGCAGGCCGTCGCCGAGAGGCCGATGGTCAGGCACAAGACCAGTCGAAGCGGAGTGTTATAGTAAAGCAAGGTAACCTCTTCATGGTGATGGTCGCGCGACGAACGCCGCTCGACCGATTCATGAACAGATTAGAAAGCACGCGATCGCGCGCGATGCAATGCGCAATGGCGGATGAGGAGCGTTTGTTCGATGGCATCACTGCAATGCAATCACGATGCTGGACCTCGATGGTTGTCGCGAGCTCCTGCTGTGGTGCGCGCACAGGGGGTGTTGTCGTTCATCTGGCGAGCTTTCCTCAGGAAGATGGGGTGTTGGAAATATCTATCGAGTCGCGCTCCGTGTCGTGGATTCATGTGCTGTCGACGGGCGGAGCCCGCCTGCGGGGACCTGCGGGGATGGGACAGCCGGCCGGGACGCCGGAAAAATCGTCTGCGCTCCTGGCGTCCTTGGCGTCCTGGCGGTTTTTCCCCGGGGGGACGCTCTCAGGCGCGGTCCAGGGCCAGCCCATGTCGGGGGCGCCTCGTCCGCTCGACGTCGCGAGCGGCGGATCTCGATCCGTGAGCGATTCTCGATTCAGCGCTGCTTTCTCGCGAGATCGAAGTGGACGGAGGTCCTCTATCCGACCGACGTGTGCAGCGTGCCTGTACGGCACGAGGGACCTGCCGCCCCGGCGAGCCCGCGGCGGTCTGGCCCCCGCGGCGGCGTTCGTGGTACGTCGTGCGGGTGACCGAGCCCACCCCCGATCCTGGCAGCCTCCCCACGCTTGTCGGCCGTTCGAGCTCCCATTTCACGCGCGTCACGCGCATCTTCGCCGCGGAGCTCGGGGTCGCCTACGCCTTCCAGGTCGTCCCCGATCTGCGCTCCGTGGACGCCGCGGATTATTCGGGCAACCCCGCGCTGCGCATGCCGATCCTGCGGACGGGGGCGACCACGTGGCTCGGCTCGCTCAACATCTGCCGCGAGCTCGCCCGCCGGGCGCCCGCGCAGCGGCGCGTGGTCTGGCCCGAGCACCTCACCGAGGCGCTGCCCGCGAACGCGCAGGAGCTCGTCGTGCAGGCGATGGCGACGGAGGTCACGCTGATCATGGGCCAGCTCGCGGGGACGCCGAAGGAGGACGCGCAGCTCGCGAAGCTGCAGAAGAGCCTGCTCAACATGCTCGCCTGGCTCGACGACAACATCGAGGCGGTGCGCGCCGGGCTGCCCCGGGATCGCGACCTCAGCTACCTGGAGGCCTGCGCGTTCTGCCTCGTCACGCACCTCGAGTTCCGCAAGATGCTGCCCACGAGCGGCTATCGCGCCCTGTCGGCCTTCTGCGACGATTTCGGCCAGCGCGCGTCGGCGCAGGCGACCGCGTACCGCTTCGACGCGCCGTGAGCCCGCGGGGCGGCGCCGGCGCCGCCCCGCGCCGGCAAGACCCGCCCCTCCTGGAAGGGTGACGCCGTCTCGACGGCTCATGCATCCATCGAGCCTGCGGGCGCCCGCCGGTCACTTCTCGCTGTCGAGCATCGCCATCATGGGCGCGGGGTAGCGGTCGCCGGCGATCTGCTCCGCGGGGACGGCGGCCTCGAGCTCGGCGACGTCGGCGGGCGAGAGCGCGATCTCGAGGCCAGCGAGGGCATCCTCGATCTGCTTCCGCGTGCGCGCGCCCATCGTCGGGATCACCGTGACGCCCTGCGCGGCGCCCTTGGCGCGGACCCAGGCGACCGCGAGCTGCGCGGGGGTGACGCCGCGCCTCTCGGCGAGGCGGATGAAGGCGTCGACGAGCGCCTGGTTCTTCCGGCCGTTCTCGCCCGAGAAGCGCGGCAGGTGGGCCCGCATGTCGCCCGCGCCGGCCGGCTTGCTCCCGGCCAGCAGACCGCGCGAGAGCACGCCGTACGCGGTGACCGCGATGCCGAGCTCGGCGAGCGCGGGGAAGATCGTCGCCTCGGGGCCGCGGCTCACGAGCGCATACTCGATCTGGAGGTCCACGATCGGGTGCACCTTCGCGGCGCGGCGGATCGTCTCCACGCCCACCTCGGAGAGGGCGATGTGGCGGACATAGCCCGCCTTCACCATGTCGGCGATGGCGCCGATCGTGTCCTCGATCGGGACCGCCGGGTCCAGGCGCGCGGGCCGGTAGATGTCGATGTAGTCGACGCCGAGGCGCGACAGGCTATGGGCGAGGAAGCTCTTCGTCGCGATCGGACGGGTGTCGATGCCGATGAAGGCGCCGTCGGGCGCGCGCAGGCCACCGTACTTCACGCTGAGCACGACCTTGCCGCGCCGGTCCTTGATCGCCCGGCCGACGAGCATCTCGTTCTTGCCCATGCCGTAGAAGTCGCCGGTGTCGAGGACGTTCACGCCCCGATCGAGCGCCGCGTGGATGGTCGCGATGCTCTCCGCCTCGTCGCTCGCGCCGTACGCGCTGCCGCCGGCCATGCTCATGCAGCCGAGGGCGAGGGGGAAGACGGAGGGGCCAGTTTTGCCGAGCTTGGTGGTGTTCGTCGTCGTCATGTCGTTACCCTAGGCGCTCGCCTTTCATTGCTCCAATGAATAAGATGTATTCCCGATATGCCTGATGTTTATGGGAGGAACCTCGACCTGAACCTGCTCCGCGTCTTCGCGGTCGTCGCCGAGGCGGGCAGCGTCACGGAGGCGGCGAGCCGGCTGTACCTGACGCAGCCGGCGGTGAGCGCCGCGCTCCGGCGCCTGACCGCGACGACCGGCGCGCCGCTCTTCGTGCGGAGCGGGCGCGGGCTCGCGCTGACGGGCCGCGGCGAACGGCTGCGCGCGGCGCTGAAGCCGCACCTCGGCGCCCTCATCGAGGCCGCGCTGGCGCCGCCGACCTTCGACCCGAAGACGTGCGAGCGCACCCTCCGCCTCGGGCTCTCCGACACGGCCGAGGTGTGGCTGCTCCCGCCGCTCTTGCGCGCGCTCGAGCGCGAGGCGCCGCGCATGCGCGTCGTCGCCGTGCCCGTCCAGTTCCGCACCGTGGGCGCGGCGCTCGCGGGCGGCGTCGACGCGGCGGTCACGGTCGCCGACGATCTGCCCTCGAACATCCGCCGGCAGCGGCTCTTGAAGACCGGCTTCACCTGCCTCTACGACCCGCGCCACGCGCGCCTGCGCAAGCTGACCGAGGTCGAGTACTTCGCGCACGAGCACGTCATCGTCTCGTACAACGGGGACCTGCGCGGCTTCGTGGAGGACGCGTTCGGCAAGACGCGGAGGATCCGGTGCTCCGTCGCGAGCTTCTCCAACCTGGGCGCGCTGATCGACGGCACCGCGATGCTGGCGACCGTGCCCGAGATCGTCGCCGCCGACATCCGCGCCGTCAGGCCGCACCTCCGCACCAAGCCCCTGCCGTTCGATATCCCGCCCGGGTACATGGAGCTGCTCTGGCCCGCCGCCACGGACGACGACGATGCCTGCAGGTTCGCGCGGGAGAAGATCGTTCATATCGCGCGGCCGCTGAGCAAGGGCTGACGGCCCTGCCGGCCCTCCCGACCCCGGGCTGGAGCCATGACAACACCTATGCGCGCGCGAAGTAGGCGCCGTGCTCGAGGTCGGCGAGCAGGCCGGGCTGCTCGGGCTTCCAGCCGAACCGCGCCTGCGTGAGCGCGCTCGTCGCGGGGGTGTCGAGCGCGAAGAACCCGCCGAGCCAGCCGAAGTTCTCCCTCGGGACCGACTCGACCGGCAGGCCGAGCTTGCGGCCGATCACGCCGGCGATGTCGCGGGTCGGGATCCCCTCCTCGCCGATCGCGTGGAGCCGCGCGCCGGCCGGCGCCTTCTCGAGCGCGAGGACGAACAGCCGCGCGGCGTCGAGCCGATGCACCGCGGGCCACCGGTTTTTGCCGTCGCCGATGTACCCGGAGCGCCCGGTCTTGCGCGCGATCTCGATCAGCGTCGAGAGGAACCCGGGGTCGCCATCCCCGTGGACAATGGGCAGCCGCAGCGAGGACACGCGCACGCCGCGGCTCGCGAACGAGAGGGCGAGCTGCTCGGAGGCGGCCCGCGGGCCGCCGGTCGACGCGTCGAGCGTCTCGTCCTCGATGACGACGCGGCCCGACGTGAAGCGCCCGGTGCCGGAGGTGATGACGAGCGGGCGATCGGAGCCCGCGAGCGCGCCGCCGAGCGCCTCGATCGCGCCGCGGTCCTTCGCGCAGTTGTTGGCGTAATCGTTGAAGTCGTCGTGGGAGAACGCGCAGTGGATCACCCCGTCGCAGGCCGCGGCGCCGCGGCGCAGGCCATCGAGATCCGTGAGATCGCCGCGGTGCACATCGACGCCGGCGGCGGCGAGCTTCGCGGCGGACGCGTCCGAGCGCGCGAGGCCGAGCACGCGGTGGCCGGCGCGGACGAGCTCGGGGATGATGGCAGAGCCGATGAAGCCGCTGGCTCCCGTGAGGAAGATACGCATACAGACCTCCTTGGTTCGCGATCCACCATGGCACCTGCGCGGCGCGCGCGAAATACACGGCCGTCTCCAGTTCTTGCCCGATCGTCTACGCGGGGCTAGGCTGCCCTTGTGATCCCCGCGCGCGAACGGCTGAAGGACCTCATCGCACGGTGGTGCCCCGACGACGGCGTGCACGCCTCGCCGGTGCCCGGAATTTCTTGCATCAAAGTCTCGCGCCCGCAGCAGCGCGCGAAGCGGCACTGGCGCGCGTCGATCTGCATCGTCCCGCAGGGCACGAAGGAGATCCTGCTCGAGGGGCAGGTCTATCGCGAGCGCGAGCCGCACTACGTCGTCAGTCCGATCGACCTGCCGGTGACGAGCCGGGTCGTGGGCGCGTCGCCGGCGCAGCCGCTCTTGTGCCTGAAGCTGGACTTCGATGCGGTCGCGCTGCGCGAGGTCGCGGCGCAGCTCGACCGCGCGCGGCCGGACGACGTCGAGCGCCCGGGGCGCGCGATGTTCATCGGCAAGGCGAGCGACCGTATCCTCGACGCCGCGATCCGGCTGGGCGCGCTGCTCGAGACGCCCGACGACGCGGCCGTGCTCGCGCCGCTCGTGAGGAAGGAGCTGATGTTCCACCTGCTGAAGGGCCCCGACGGCCCGGCGATCCGCCAGCTCGTCCGCGCGGGCAGCCAGGCGCACCGCATCGCCGAGGCGGTCCATCGCCTGCAGTCGTCGCTCGACGAGGACGTCGATATCGACGCGCTCGCGCGCGCCGCGGGGATGAGCCGGGCGGCGTTCTTCAAGCGGTTCAAGGAGGCCACCGCGATGAGCCCGCTGCAGTACCAGAAGCGCCTGCGCCTGCTCGAGGCGCGCCGCCTGATGGTCGAAGAGGGCATGGGCGCCGAGGTGTCGGCGTACCGCGTCGGCTACACGAGCGCCTCGCAGTTCAGCCGCGAGTATTCGCGCATGTTCGGCAACTCGCCGCTGCGCGACAGCCGCGCGCTGAAGCGATCGTCGGCGGTCGTCCAGGATATGTAGCTCGACCGCGTCGAGCTCCGCACGTCAGCAATCCCTGGCGGGGCTGCTCCGCGGTGCCGAACCGTCGCGATCCGGCGACGCGGCGCCTCGCCTGGCATTAGGGCGTGGCCGCGATGCCGCGTCGCGCGCTTGTGATCGCCCGTCCTGGTCGGTACGCTGTGGCGATGCGTCTCCGCGCTTGTCTGTTCGTCGCCGCGCTCGCTGGGTGCGGCGGGTCCGTGACCACTGCCCCGGAGGCTGGCAGCTCCGAGGGCTCCGGGGGCAGCGGTGGCTCGGGCAGCAGCTCGAGCGGCGCGGGCGCTGCCCAAGACGCTGGGCCCGGCGACGCAGGGCCCAGCCGGATGGTTCCACCCGGACAGATCTTCTCGCAGACGAGCTGTGGAGGGGGCGGGCTGGTGCTCTTCGTCGAGATCTGGCCGGACGCCGTCTCGGCCTGCACGCCGTCACCCAGACTGAACCCGGAGGACGTCCTCGTCGTGGGGATCGGGGGATGGGACGGCCAACCGGGCACCTTCACCGTCGGCGTCGAGACGCCTCAGGGCACCGCGCGCGCGATGATCGGGATCGATGAGGTCGAGGGCACGATCACGGTCGAGCCATTCGTCGGCACCCCCTCGGGCCTCTCGTGGGATCTCTCCGTCGGCTCCGGCAGCACGGACCTCGCCACGTGCGGGCACTTCGAGGTCACCTCGTGCGTTCCAGCCGGCTGAGGTCGCCGCTCGTGGCGTCCTCGGAGCGCCGAGCAGCGCGCGGAGAGTTTTGGCGTCGGCGGGTCGCTCATCGCGCGCTTCCGCGGGGAATGCCGAGGCGGTCTTCGTAGGCGTTCAGGACTTTCACGAACGCGGGCCGCTCTTCGCAGCGACGGCGATAGTTTTCGACGTTCGGATACTTGGCGAGGACCTCCGTCTTGCGAAGCTCGCGCAACACGCACGTGAGAATGATGTCGGCAACCGTGAAGTCAGCCCCCGTGATGAACGGCTGAGCCTGCAGCATTTGGTCGATCGTCGGCAAGAAGCGACCGAGTATCTCGACATGCCAAGGGCGCAACGCCTGCAAATGGGGATTTGAGTCGCCTTGAAGATCGGCAAATAGAATCGGCAGCGAAAAAGGCTCGATGTTGTTCAATGAGGTGATCGTCCAGCGATAGACCTGCGCGCGCCCCTTCAGATCGGAAGGAATCAGCTTTCCGGATTTCTCCGCAAGATAAAGCAGAATCGCGCCCGACTCCGTCAAAATGTACCCGTCGTCATCGATCGTCGGAACTTGTTTGAATGGCGAGACCGTTCCGAAATCGACCTCGTCCTGAAGACCGTTCGGCCCGCAATCGAGCCCGATGGCATCGTAGGCGATCCCACACTCTTCCAGCGCCCACATCGCACGGATGTCGCGCGTGTAACCCCAAAGAAACGGCGGCAACGATTTGAAAACGTATACTTTCATGAAGCTGACCTCATCCCATCGTCGAGTGAATGCGCTGGTTCAGAAATAGCACGGGGTGAGATGAAGTTGAATCTCATCCAGCGCGTGCAGCGTGGCCGTACGGTGGGACCGGTGATGCCACGAACCCTTACCCGCGGGCGATACGGCGGCGCAGGGCGTCCCGTTGGGCCACACCGGAGCCACCCTCGGGGGCGAAGCAGGCGAGACTATCCCTTCGGGTCGGGCCGGTACATCCCACGGCGCACCGAGTTCCACGCGTTCGCGAGCTCCTGCTGCTCGACGTCGGCGCGGTCGCGCTTCGGGATGCCGGCAAGCGTCGCCAGGACGATGCCGCGCTCCGCGAGGATCGCCGCCATGCTCGGACGGGCCACAGGGGGCCGCCTCGCGGGCTGCTCGTGCTTGGCACGCGCCGCGGCTGGTTTCGGTGCTGGACCGCCGTGCTCGGCGGTGAGGGAAGCGATCGTACGGATGGGGGGAGCTGTCGATGGACGGATCGATCTGTTGGCCCTTTTCGGGCCGCGGGCGTAGCTTCGCCATGTCGGACCTCGTTCCGCGGGGTTCCGGCCGCGCTCCCCGGTCGGCTGGCGCCGACGCGGGGAGCACTTTTTGTGGTCTGTACAGGGTATGGCTGGCGATCGTCCGCCGTCGATAAATATAACTGACAGCACGTTTTTCTGCGGGCGGGGACGGCTACGCCACATCGTGTGGAACCCTTGGCTCTCGACACGCTGCTCCTCTACATCGCAGCCAACATCCGGCGGCATCGCCAGAAACATGGCACGACGCAAGAGGCATTAGCCGAGCGCTCTGGAATAGACCTGCGTTACCTTCAACAGATAGACAGCGGAAAGAAGAAGATGAGCATCGATGCCCTCTTGGCCATCGCCAATGGCCTCGAAGTCTCTCCAGCGCACCTCCTACGCCCAGCCACGATGCCAGAGGTGAAGCGCGGTCGTCCGCGGAAGGCGGCGAAGGGCTAACAGTGTTAGCTGCAACAGCTCATGCCAGCGAATCGTTGCTCAGCAAACGACAGCGTCGCGCTCCTGATCTATTGGCCGGGTGCGAACGAGCGGGATCCATCCTGATACCTAAGCTGCTGCCAGAGCGGTACACCAGAGGGGGACGCCGCGAGCTCAATCACGCGAACCTCGCCACGAGCAATGATGCTCAGCCGATAGAGGCCGGCGAGATCGGGCGCGAGCGCTCGCGGATAGGACAAGCAAACGCGTTCCGCAAAGTCAAGATTCTCGGAGCCGTTCCTGACTCGGCAGTCCGACTGTACGAGCTCATTGACAGAACGGGCCTTTGCGATGGGGGCAGGTCTTCCACGCCTGAAACGCCTGGGATTACCGCGACGTAGCACCAAGCGGAAGGCATCCTACCGTATAGCTGTACCCTACTGGTACTAAGTAAGTTTTCGCCCGATGAAACTAAGTTCAGAAGACCAAACTATATTCGCGGAAAAGGGGATTCTTTGTTTTAAGGGTCTCGTTTCGCGAAATAAAACAAGTCCCGCCAAAGAAGCCATTCTCAATGAGCTCGCGCGACTGCGTCTACGGGAAAACGGAAAATGGCATACCAAACAATTCGATCATGTCGCTCCATTTAACGTCACCGGCCAAATTTCACAAAGGCTTCGCCATCAAGCCGCATTTGATGAAGTTATTCCCGACGATCTTGTGCATTTCGTCCACGAGCTGGCGGGGTTTAAGCTCGGCCCTCAACCTCATCCGCAAATCCTTGTAACGCCACCGCAGAAATTTGAATGGGATGTTCCGTGTTTAGGTTGGCATCTCGATGTGAACTCACCGTCTCGCGATGTACTTCCCGGCATCCAGATTTTTGTGCTGCTGGATGATATTCCTCCCCGAGGAGGGGCTACGTTGGCGATCGCTGGTTCCCATCGACTGCACAGTGCGAAAGGCTCCTCTCCGGTGAGTGCGCATCAAGCGCTGCGAGAAGATCCTGTTTGCTCCGCACTCTTTTTATCCACGGAATCCAACCGTGCTCGTTTCCTTACGCCTCAATCCGTAAACGGCGTTCCTGTGCAGATCATTGAGATGTGCGGCAAGGCAGGCGACGTTTATGTGATGGATATGCGCATTTTGCACGCTCCATCTATCAATGCATCCAAGAGCGCACGCTTGATGCTCACCCAGCGTTACCTAAAATAATCGCGCAAAAAGCCCGGGATTACCGCGACGTAGCATCAAGCGGAAGGCATCCTACCGTATAGCTGTACCCTACTGAGCTCGTCCAAACGGCCGCCGTCGCGGTTCGCGGCGCGTCGTGATGGCCGGCGCACGCACCTCCGGGCAGACTTCCCCCCGGCCACGTCGTCGAGCAGCGCCCCTCCCAGTCGGTTTCGTCACGCGGGTTCCGCCGGGTACCGCGCGCGGCACTCCAGCGGCTCCACCGCTCGGCGGTTGGACCCGGGTTGGATCCATGGCTTCCGAGGGGGTGCGATCCGTCGTCACGCCCCCCGAAATCGCGCCGAAAGCAACGGATCGCGATGGTTCGCCACCGAGGCGGAATCCTGGCGGGATTTCTGACACGCGGAGCTAGCCGGTGACGCCGGACGCCGCGGTCGGTTCCTCACGCGCGCGCGAGCCACGCATCGAAGCGAACGGCTCCAAGCCGCGGGGCCGGGCCGGGGATGAGCGAGCGGTCGTCGAGCTGCGCGCCGAAATACCCGGCTGCGGCGTCCGTGACGACCTTGCGCGGATCCTTCTTCGCCGCGAGCCACCGGCGGCCGAGCTCGTCGAGGCCGATCGCCTCGGGGCCGGCGATCTCGATCATGCCGTTCCTGGGCGGCTCCTCCGCGACGGCCGCCAGCGCTGCCGCCACGTCGTCGGCCGCGATCGGCTGGAGGAGGGCGGGCGTCAGCGTGGCCGTGTCGCCCTTCGTCGCAGCGTCGACGATCGCGTTGACGAACTCGAAGAACTGGGTCGCGCGCACGATCGTGTACGGCACCCCTGCCGCGCGGATCGCCGCCTCCTGCGCCACCTTCGCGCGCATGTATCCGCTCGTCGGCAGGCGATCGGCCCCCACGACGGAGAGCGCGACGTGATGGCGAACGCCCGCGGCGGCCTCGGCGGGCAGGATCACGCCGGCCGCCCTCTGGAAGAAGCTCATCACGGCATCGGCCTCGAAGGAGGGCGCGTTGACGACGTCCACGACGACCTCGGCGCCGCGGACCGCCTCGGCGACGCCGGCGCCGCTCACGATGTCGACGCCCGTGGACGGCGACGCCGGTGTAACCTCGTGGCCCTTCTCGCGAAGGATCCCGACCAGCTTCTTCCCGATGAGCCCGCTACCCCCGAACACGACGACCTTCATGACGATTCTCCTGGTTCGCGCATCCCGACCGGATGCTCCGTTGCGGGGAGGACCGGACAGCCCGCCGCCTTGTGACAGGTCGGAGCAAGAAAAGTGACGGCGCCCCAGGCCCCCGAAGGCCCGCAGCCTGCCGCCGACCCGTTCTTCGCGCTGCGGCCCCGGCTCCTCGGCATCGCGTATCGGATCCTCGGCAGCCGGGCCGAGGCGGATGACGTCGTGCAGGACACCTGGGTCCGCTGGCAGGCGACCGACCGCGCGACCGTGCAGGAGCCGACGGGGTTCCTGGTGACCGCCACCACGCGCCTGGCGATCAACGTGGCCCAGTCCGCGCGTGTCCGCCGCGAGGCGTACGTCGGGCCCTGGCTGCCCGAGCCGATCGACACGAGCCCCAGCGCGGAGCTCGGCGCCGAGACGCAGGAAGGCCTCGCCCTGGCCGTGCTCGTGCTCCTCGAGAAGCTCTCGCCCACGGAGCGCGCGGTGTACGTGCTCCGCGAGGTGTTCGACTACCCATACGAGGAGATCGCCGGGATCCTCGACCTCGGCGAGGCGAACGTCCGCCAGCTGTTCGCCCGCGCGCGGAAGCACCTCGCTGGCGAGCGTCGCGCCCCGGTCGGCGTCGAGCAGCAGCGGCGCCTCCTCGAGAGCTTCATCGCCGCCGCGCAGCAGGGGGACCTCTCCGCGCTCGAGCGCCTCTTCGCGGCCGACGTCGCGTCGATCACGGACAGCAACGGGCGCGTGCGGATGGCCGCCCGCGTCCCGGTGCACGGCCGCGAGCACGTCGCGAAGCTCATCGCTGGATTCGCGACCCGTTTCTGGCCGGGCACCACCGTCACGTGGCTGGAGACGAACGGCCAGCCGTCCGTCCTCATCCGCCGGGACGGCGTCGCGCTGGCGCTCGCGTCCATCGACGCGTCCGCCGAGGGCATCGAGCGCATCTACTGGATGATGAGCCCCGAAAAGCTCGCGACCTTGATGGCGTCGCGGTGACGGAAGGGGCGATGGGGCGCGTACGCCGCCGGAGACTCGCCCTCGTAGCGGCGCCGAAGCCCGGCTTGTCGCTCTAGCGCCGCCTGCCGGCGCGCCGGCGCTCACCGCTGCTGCCCGGCGACGCCACGGCGCCGCCTCGGCCGGCGGCAGGCGCTGGAGCGCCCTTGCGCGCCCGCGGCGCCGAGGCAGCCGCCTGCGGCGGAGACGAGGGCGTCCGGAGCCCCGCGAGGAACGTCGTCAGGAGGCGCTGCGCGCGCGCCGGGCCCTCGGGCGGCTGCTGCGCGGCGAGCGCGATCGCCGTCACAAGGCTCACGATGTCGTCCAGGTCGATGTCGCGCCGTATCTCTCCTGCTGCCTGGGCGAGTGAGAGCAGGTGGGAAGCCGCCTCGGAAGCCGCGCAGCACGCCGGCGAGCCGCTGTGGAACGCGACGCCGAGCGAGGTCGCCAGGCCGCGGTAGGTGCTCGCGTGCGCGACGAACGCCGTGATGAACTCCGCCAGCGCGTCGCCCGGCGACGCCGACCCCGCGAGCGCCTGCGTCTTCCGCGCGAGCGCGTGCAGCTGATCCTCGACGGTCGCGGCGAGCAGCGCCTCGCGCGTGGGGAAATGCCGGTAGAGCGTGCCGATCCCGACGTTGGCGCGACGGGCGATGTCCTCCAGCGACGCGTCGGCGCCGCGCTCCGTGAACACCTCGTCGGCCGCGACGAGGAGCCGCTCGCGGTTGCGCCGCGCGTCCGCGCGGAGCGGGCGCTGCGGCTCGCTCGCGCCGGCAGAAGACGGCTCGCTCGCGCCGGCGGACGGGGGGGTCGAGGTCGATCGCGCGGAGGGCATTGCAAACCGGAGGATCCCTCCGTATCTTAACCGGAGCAACCCTCCGGTTATAGCGGAGCGGCCCTCCGGTTCGGCCGGAGCGGCCCTCCGGTTCGGCCGGAGCGGGCCATCGAGGAGAGACCATGAGCGGAATCCGAGGATCGAAGAAGATTCGCGTGGGCGTCGTCGGGGCGAGCCCGGACCGGGGCTGGGCGGTGGCGACGCACCTGCCGGCGCTCGCGGCGCTCGGCGACGCATACGAGCTCGCGGCGGTGAGCACCACGAGGCAGGCGAGCGCCGACGAGGCCGCGCGCCGCTTCGGGGCGCGCCACGCGTTCGACCGCGCCGAGCCGCTGATCGAGCACCCCGACGTCGATCTCGTCGTCGTCTCGGTCCGCGCGCCCGAGCACGCGCGGCCCGTCCGCGCCGCCGTCGCCGCGAAGAAGGACATCTTGTGCGAGTGGCCGCTCGGCGTCTCGCTCGCCGAGGCCACCGAGCTCGCCGGGGCCGCCGAGGCCGCCGGCGTCCGCACGGCGATCGGGCTCCAGCGGCGCCTCGCGCCGAGCGTGCGTCACCTGCGCGAGCTGATCGCCGAGGGCTACGTGGGCCGGCTGCGCTCGGTGACGATGCACGTCGCGCTGCCGATGGGCGGCGCGCGGCGGCCGCGCGCCGAGGCGTATGTGGCCGACGCGAAGAACGGCGTCGACGTGCTCACGATCGTCGCCGCGCACTTCCTCGACACGGTGCTCTCCGCGGTCGGCGAGCTCGAGAGCCTGTCCAGCCTCGTCGCCCGCCAGTTCGACGAGACCACGGTGATCGAGACGGGCGAGGTCGTGCCGGTGACGGCGCCGGACCAGACGCTCCTCTCAGGGACGCTCGTGGGCGGAGCGGTCGTCTCGGCCCACTTCGAGACCGCGAAGCGCAATGGTCCCATCCTCAACTGCACCTTCACGGGCACCGAGGGCGATCTCGTCCTGTCCCACGATCTGAGCCTCTCGGGCGCCCGCGGCGACGGGCAGCCGCTCCAGCCGATCCCGACGCCAGAGCGCCTGTCCTGGATCCCCCGGGCCGGGCTGTCCGACGACGCGTACCAGATCGCGCAGCTGTATGCGGCCTTCGCGAAGGATCTCGCGGAGGGCACCTCGGTCGCGCCGACGTTCCGCGACGCGCTGAAGCTCCACCGGCTGGTCGACACGATCGCCGAGGCCTCCGCCGCGGGGAAGCGCGTCGCCTGGAAGGGCTGAGCGCGCCGCGCCTCGACGGAGCGGCGGTCGACGGGGGATCGCGGCCTCAAGGGCGCCAGGTGTACGGCGGCGCGACCGTCACCTCGGTCACCATCGATTCTCCTCGCCAGTCGTCGGGGACGAACCCGTAGAACGTGTTGCTCGACTTCGACGCGGCGACGAACTCGACATCTCCGAGCAGCCGCGCCGTCCCGGAGACGGATTGGCCGCTGCCGAACCAGCCGAGCGGATCGAACGTGGTCTGGACGATCGCCGAGCCGCTCACGTCGAACCCGCGCGCCTGGACGCCCGGGCCGCCTTGCCCGACAAGGCTGAGCGCGCCGATCCGGCCGCCGGAGATCTTGCCGCGCACGATGGTCGCATGATCCTCGACGCGGACGTCGCCGGTCACCTCGCCGCCGAGGATCGTGGCGTGAGGACCGACGTAGACGCTCGACGGCGTGCCCGCGGGCGCGCACCCGCCGCCGTTCGCGTGCCGCGCCGTGCCCTGCGGGCACGCCTCGAGCTGGCCGTCCTGGAACCCGGCCGGCCACGCCCCGTCGACCTGCACCATGTACGGATAGCGATGGATCGACGGGTACGCGGGGCCGTCCGAGGGGTTCGTCCAGACGATCTTCTTGTATTCTGTCGGCGTCGCGACCACGACCAGATAGACGTTCTCGCCCGGGTCGACGCAGAAATCGAGCTCGCCGTCGCTCCCTCGCCGCAGCGGGCTGTAGCGCGGCGTGGAGAGCTCCGGGGCCGTCGCCACGAGGCCCCAGCGCCAGCCGGAGTCGGCGCCGGGCTGCGTCACGCCCCGGAACGCGACGCGCACGCTCGTCGCGCCGGGCTGCGGGTGCAGGCGCACGACGTTGTAGCCCCAGCGCTGCGGCGCCCAGTGGTACGGAGAGACGAAGCGGCGATGCTGCGCCCAGTCCGCGTCGAGCCCCTCGAGGCGCGTGAGCCGCAGCCGCCGATCGGTGCGGCCGCTCGACGTCCGATCGACCTCGATCGGGCCGTAAGCCCGGCGATACACGCTGGCTGGGTCGCCCCCGGCCGCGGGCGGCGGATCCCTGTAGTCCCAGGTGACGTTGTGCATCGCCCACTCGCCGAACAGATCGTTGAGCTGCTCGACGTCCCAGCCCCGGCTCAGCATGAGCTTCTGCCACGGATCGCGCTGGCCGCTCGGCGCGTCGTGGGCCCACATGTCATTGACCGCGCCGTAGCAGTGCTTGTCCTTCAGGAACTCGAAGAACTGCCAGTTGCAATAGCGGTCCCGCGTGTTGCCATAGTAGAGGTGCGGCATGTTCGGCAGCATCTCCGAGCAATGGACGTTGTCCCGCCAGATCTGGTGCGGCATCCAGTTCGCGTGGCTCTCGAAGATCCAGCAGCCGGTGCCGCCGCAATCCGGGAACGCCTGCGTCATCGACTGCACGCCGTGCATGAACTCGTGCGCGAGCCCCCAGGGGTCGCGGGCGGCGCCGGGGCCCACCCACATGCCCATGTAGGAGATGCCGTCGCGGTTCCACCCGCCGCCCCAGAGCGGAAACTCGTTGTCGAAGTGAACCGCGGCCTTCCACTTCTGCGCCGAGCCGCAGTACGGCTCGGGGAAGAAGACGGGGCTGCCGAAGTACGCGTCCCAGATGCTCTCGAGCGTGTCCGCCGCCGCCTGCGCCTGGCTCAGCGTGATCTCGGTGCCTTCGGGCCAGTAGTAAGGCGAAGTGCGCGGACTCGTGGCGCAGCGGCGCGCCCGTCTCGCCGCCGCCGCGCGGCGCGGTCCAGGTGCCCGTGGCGCAGCTCGCCCCCGCGGTGGCGCAGCCCGTCGCCCACGGCATGCCGTATTCTCGTCCGGGCCGCGCTCGTCAGGCAACCCCCGGGACCGTCGTCGACGCGGCGCGCGACGACGCACGAAAACTCTGGCATTGAACGTGCGCCATGACCGCCGCTCGCGTCCCTGCGCGCATCCCCACGACGAACGCGCCGCTGCGCGCCGTCGCACGGCAAACCTTCAGTCGGGTCGCTGGCGCGCCGCTCATCGGCGGCAACAGGGTCGATCTGCTGGTCGACGGGCGAGCGAACTTCGACGCATGGCTCGCCGCGATACGGGCTGCGCGCACCTCGATCCTGTTCGAGAACTACCTCTTCGACGACGACGCGCTGGCGCGCGAGTTCCGCGGCGCGCTCGCCGAGCGCGCCGCGGCGGGCGTCCGCGTCAGCGTGATCCGCGACTGGTTCGGGTGCCTGGGCGGGTCGACGGACCGCTTCTGGAGCCCGCTGCGCGCGGCGGGCGGGGAGGTCCGCACCTACAATCCGTTCAGCTTCACCAGCCCGTTCGGGTGGGTGACGCGCGATCATCGCAAGCTGCTCGTCGTCGACGCCGAGGTCGGCTTCGTCTCCGGCGTCTGCGTCAGCGGCCGATGGCTCGGCGACGCGGCGCGGGGCGTGCCGCCGTGGCGCGACACCGGCATCGCCGTGCGGGGACCGGCGGTGCGCGCGCTCGCCGAGGCGTTCGCCGACAACTGGGCGACCCTCGGTGAGAGCCTGCCCGCCGACCTGCCCGCCCTCACCGAGGTTCCGCCGGCGGTCGGCCCCGTGGACCTGCGCGTCGTGGCGAAGCTGCCGGGCACCACCGGGCTCTACCGGCTCGAACAGATGGTCGCCGCGCTGGCGCAGCGGACGCTCTGGCTGACGGACGCGTACTTCGTCGGCATCGCGCCGTACGTCCAGGCGCTGACCGCTGCGGCGCGCGACGGCGTGGACGTGCGCCTGCTCGTCCCGGGCACGAGCGACGTCCCGGTCATCGGCAGGCTGTCGCGGGCCGGCTATCGCCCGCTGCTCGAAGCCGGCGTGCGCGTCTACGAGTGGAACGGCTCGATGCTCCACGCGAAGACCGCGGTGGCCGATGGCCGCTGGGCGCGCGTGGGGTCGAGCAACCTCAATATCGCGAGCTGGCTGGAGAACTGCGAGATCGACGTGGCGATCGAGGATGAGGAGTTCGCCGGGCGCATGCAGGCGCAGTACGAGGAAGATCTCCGCGGCGCGACCGAGATCGTCCTCCACGCGCGGCGCCGCGCGGTCCACGACAGGAGGCGCCGCCCGCAGGGGGCCGGGACCGGGCGCTCCGCCGCGGGCGCCTTGCGCCTCGCGAACACCGTGGGCGCGGCGATGGCGAACCGCCGCGTCCTCGGCGCGGCCGAGGGCGCGATCCTGCTCGGCGGGGCGCTCGTGCTCCTCGGCGGCGCGGCGGTCGCCCTGTGCTTTCCGCGCCTGCTCGCCTGGCCGCTCGCCGTGCTCGCGCTCTGGTCCGCGATCAGCTTGCTCCTCCGGTACGTCGCCCTCGCCCGCAGGGCCCAGGCGCCGGAGTCGTCGCCGCGCGCGCCGTGATGCGAGCGCGCCCGCCTCGCCCGCCGCCCATCATGAGCCGCGCGGTCTCGACCCGCAGCCGCTCCACGGCCTTGGCGGGCGACTGTCCGGTCTCTTCGCGGAACACGCGGCTGAACTGGCGGGGGCTCAGGTGCGCGGCGGGAGATGGCGCGCCCTGCGTCACGCGCGTCCGTACCGTCGCTGTCCGTGGATCACCACGGCTCGCGCCTCGCGCTCGGCGTCTTGCGCCTTGATGGTCTCGCGCTTGTCGTAGGTCTTCTTCCCCCTCGCCAGCGCGATCTCGACCTTGGCCCGACCGCCCTTGAAGTAGAGCCGGGTAGCGACGGCGGTCATCCCCTCGCGGGCGATCGAGAGGTCGATGCGCTGGATCTCGCGCCGGTGGAGGAGCAGCTTGCGCGCGCCCTTCGGCAGGTGGCCGAAGGCGGCGCTGGCCATCGCGGCGATGCTCACGCCTTGCAAGAACGCCTCGCCCCTGTGGACCGTGCAGAACGAGTCGGTCAAGTCGGCCTTGCCGGCGCGGAGCATCTTCACCTCGCTCCCCTTGAGGACGATCCCCGCCTCGAACCGATCGCCGAGGTCGTAATCGAAGCCCGCGCGCTTGTTGCGCGCGATGAGCGTCTCGCCCGGCCTGGCCTTTTCCTTCGGCACGAGGGGGATCGTAGCACGGCGCCCCCGCGCCCCCGCGTTCACGCACGTGGGTCGCCTGTCGCTCGATCCTTCTTCATCGGAATAGTCGAACGGCGCGCGAATCAAGGCTTGAGCATGGATTCGAACAGCACGGATCGCGCGCCTGGTTCAGCGCGTTCTTCTGGCGCCGCCCAAACACGCTTCGGTTATCCTTCGGCCATGGCGAGCTTGCAGAGAACGGCGGGGACATGGGCGAGCGCACTCCTCCTGGTGACCTGGGGATGCGACGGAAGGACGATCCTGGAGCACGATGGCTCGGCGGCGGCCGGGCCTGACGATCCGTCGAGCTCGGGAACGCCGGCGGGCTCGGCCGGCCAGGGCGGCGGGCCGAACGCCCCCTCCGACGCGTGCTCGGCCGGTGAATCGCGCTGTAACGGGAGCTTCCGCCGCGAAACATGCGCGGAGGATGGCGCCTGGATCGAGACGGACTTCGTGTGCGCACGAACGGTGGCCGTGGACGACGACATCGGAAGCTACTGCGTCACCAAGGCGAACGGCGCGTATCGCTGCTGGGGATCGTCGGGATCAGGCGACGCGGTCGATGCTACGCCGCTGCCCGACGGGATCTACCGGCGCGTCCAGCTCACGCGGCAAGGGCTCATCGGGCTCACCGAGGATGGCCGCTTGCGTGCGGCCGAATTCACGATTCCGGAGAGCCCTTCGCAGGTCGTCGCTTTTCGTCAGACGAACATGTGGGGCGACGTCGGGGTTTGCTCGCTCCAGTCCGACGGCGCGTTCGGGATGTTCCTCTACGATCCGCGCGAGCCGGACGGCCCCTCCACGCGCGCCCAACCCGTGGAAGGCGGGCCATTTTCGCGCGTGTACTGCGCGTGGGAAGGTATGTACGCCGCCGTTCGAGCGGACGGCACCGTCATGTCGAATTATGCCACGGCGCCGCCCGGCAACGATTTCGCGGAGCTCGCGCTGAGCATCGGCATCTTCTGCGGCCTCCGGACGGACGGCACCATCTCCTGTCACAGGCCACCCGCCGATGGAGTCAGCATCCTGACCGTGGGGCCCGACCTGCCCGCGTTTCCACCGGGACGCTATCGGTCGATCACCGCGACGGCCGGCGCCGTGTGCGCGATCGACGAGCAGGATGCCCTCGTCTGCAAGCGGTACGACGGTCGGGACATGCCAATCCCGCCCGCGCGGTACGTGTTTGCAGAAGGCGGCTATAACGTGCTGTGCGCCGTGCGCGCCGACGGATCGACCGCCTGCTTCCGGCACGGCGGCGCGGGCAGTCTCGATCTCGAGAACGTGAGCGACTTCGCTCCGGTCGAGCCGCCGCTGGATCCCGGCTGGTGAGCTGACGCCGGAAGATGTCGCACCGGCCGCTGTCGCATTCGACGAACGTCTCGCACGCCGCGCCGTCGGGCCCGGCGGCGGCGGTAGCGGCGGCCCGGCGATCAGCGGTACATGCGGTCGATCCGCGCCTCGGGGGCGCGCGGGTCGAGCAGCAGGAGCGCGAGGTAGAACGCCCATTCCAGGGGCTTCATCGCGAGGTAGACGAGATCGGCGGCCCAGGCGGCGCGGATGTACCGGCTCACGGGCAGGCCCAGCCGGTCGTAGAGCCGGCGCGCCGCGCGGCCGAGGCGCGGCCAGCGCTCGTGCAGGAGATCCTCGAAGGCATTGGCGATCGCGAGCTGGCGATTGACGAGGATCGGCGTGCCGCCCCGCCGTCCGAGCCGGACGGGGCGCACCAGCCAGGCGTGGCCGCGCGCCGCGACGGTGCACAGGTAATGGCAGTCGCCGGGGAGCTCGACGATGGGGAGCTGAGAGAGGGTGTATCCGCAGGTGCGGGTGAAGACCTGGAGCGCGGCCGAGGGATGTCCCAGCCAGGCGGCATGGACGACGGCGTGGATCCCGAGGAGGACCGGGGAGGCGGCGAGGGCGCGCCACAGGGTCGGCCGGTGGATGGCGGGGGGCGGCGGGAGCGGGACCTGGGGCGGTCCGACGCGGTAGGCGGCGTCCGCGGCGGCGAGCGGGGCGGGCGCGCTGGCCTCGACGCCGCGCCGCACGAGGCGGGCGCGCAGCTCGACGGCATAGAGGATGACGGTGAGGAGCGGAGCGATGCAGGGGAGGAAGAGCGGCGGCACGAGCAGGCCGGCGACGAGCCAGGGGCCGAAGTGCACGGCGAGGAGGGTGTGGAGGGCGAGGCCGAGGAGCAGGGCTGCATGGATGGCGAGCTCGGCGGGGCCGGGGAGCGCTGCGGGTCGGCGGCGCGAGATGGCGTAAGCGAGGGCGGTGAGGGCGTGCAGGGCGAGGATGCCGTAGACCTCGGGCTCGGCGAGGGGGCGGAACGCGGTGGTGTTGGCGTCGCACGCCTGGACGGCGCAGCTGTCGCCCGCGTCGTGGCTGTAGGCCATGCCCCAGGCGGGCAGGAGGAGGAGCGCGAGCACCTCGGAGGCGATCTGGAAGGGGCGGCGGCCGCGGCGGCGGATGGCTCGGTAGGTCCACACCGTGAGGGCGAGCCACCCCGCGAGGCCGAGCGCCGCGGCGAGGAAGAGGGCGCCGTCGAATCGTACCAGCACGGTCGCGCCGAAGAGCAGCGCCGAGAGCGGCGGCACGCCGTAGCCGGTGGCCACGAGCGCGGCGATGGCGCCGTCCACGAGGGAGAAAGGCGGCTTGGGCGGGGACGGGGGCTGCTGCTGCGATTCGGGCGGCGGGTGCTGCGGCGGCATGCGTCCGTCATGGTAACGGCTGCGGTCGGGGGAGATCCATCGCGGGACCGGGTGCCGCCGTCACGGGCGTGAGGCGCAGCGCGCAGGGATGATGAGGGGGCGCCCCGCTCGCTGCCTGGCTCCTCGACGCGCTGCCCGTGAGGCGCGAAGCGGTCACCCGCCATGGCGCCGCCACCCGCCCGACGGCACACCTCCCCCCGGAATCCCTCGCATTCAGCCACCTGAGTCCCTGGTATGCGATCTGCCATGGGCGCCGCGCATGGGAGATGCCGACATCACGCTGCGCCACCTCGCCCGACGGCGGCCCGAGGACTTGGTGTGCGCTCTCGTCCCCGAGAATCGCCCCATCGAGGTCCTCGGTTGGGTCGACAGCCAGGTCACCAACATCGAGCGCCGCCTCGACAAGGCCTTGCGCCTCCGGGTCTCGGGCGAGCCGCGGGTGTTGCACGTCGAGTTCTGCTTCGCGCTCCGCGACGACGTGCCGGATCGCATCTTCGAATACCTCGGCTTTCTCTTCGCCGCGCTCCGCCTCGAATCCCCTGGCGCGCCGGTGCCGCCCATCGAGAGCGTCGCCGTGGTCCTGTCGGGCCGCAGGCGGCGCTTGCCTGCTACCGGGAAGCGCCGCGTCGCGTGGCCGGGGCGGCCGTTCAGCGGCGCGCACTTCCGTATCGACGCCGTCTACCAGCGCACGGTCTCCGAGCTGCGAGCGCGCGGCAGCGTGCTCTGGCTGGTATTTGCGCCGCTTGCACGTAACGCGACCGCGGCGGCGCTGCGGGAGGTGGTCGCAGAGATCCACGCGGGGGCGAAAGGCGCGGAGGAGCGGGCCGAGCTTTATACGGCGCTCCTGGTGATGGCGACCATCGATCCCTGGGGGCATAATCTGCTGAAGGAGCTCATCATCATGGTGGAGGACAAGGAAGAGGGGCTGCTCCGGCGCACGCCGATCATCGGGGAGATGATCATCGAGGCCGAGCAACGCGGAGAGCAACGGGGAGAGGAGCGCGGCGAGCAGAAGGCGATCGCGGAGCTGCTCGGTCGCCTCTTCGCGCGGCGGATCGGGCGACGACCGACGGCCGAGGAAGAGCGCTCGATCGTGGAGCGAGCCCGCGCGATCGGTCCGGGCGAGGTCGAGGATGCCTTGCTCGATCTCGAGGGCGAGGCGCTGGTTCGATGGCTCGCGGAGCCGATGCGCCCATCGTGAGCCCCCGCCGGGGCACAGACACCGGCTGCGCCGGTCGTCGACGCCGCTGCGCCGGCCGTCAGAGGCGCCCCGCGCGCGGGCGCTACTCGCTCCTGAGCCAGCCCTGCTGGAGGGCGTAGCGCACCGTGTCCGCGCGGCTCGTGAGGCCGAGCTTCTCCATCGCCCGGACCTTGTAGGTCTCGACCGTGCGCGCGCTCAGGTCGAGGCGGGCCGCGATCTCCTTGATGGCGTGCCCCTCGGCGATGAGCCGGATCACCTCGGCCTCGCGCTCGCTCAGCTCCGAGGCCGAGCCGTGGTCGCCGAAGGTGCGGCCGACGACGCTCGACACGACGTGGGCCGTCATCGACGGGTCGAGGTACACGCCCCCGGCGGCGACGGCGTGGATCGCCCGGACCAGCTCCGCGCCCCGCGCGCCCTTGAGCACGTACCCCGACGCCCCGGCCTTCAGGAGCGGCTGGACGTTGGCCTTGTCCTCGTAGCCCGTCAGGGCCACCACCTGGACCTCCGGGCGCGCCTGCTTGATCCGCTCGGTCGCCTGCGCGCCGCCGAGCCTGGGCATGGTGACGTCCATCAGGACGATGTCCGGCCCGAGCTCCGTGACGGCCTCGACGGCGCTGAGCCCGTCCGCCGCCTCGCCGACGACCGTCATGTCAGGTTGCGCGTTGATCAACGCCTTCAGCCCGTCGCGCACGATCGGGTGATCGTCGACCACGAAGACGCCGAGCTTCGCCATGCCGCTGTCTCCATCAAGATCGGGGGTGGCCGGTCCTCCAGTCCCACGAGCCTCCGGGGCGGCTCGTGGGGGGCGTGAGGGGGCCGCGTCGGTGTCGGTGGCCACGGAGTCCGACCCTAGCACGGCCTCGCCGAAGGCCTGAGGCTCCGGTCCGAATTTTCCCGAGACGCACGGCGCTCCAGGGCCGCCGGCCCGCGGCGCGCGCCAGGCGGGGCGGGGCGACGCACGAGCCCGGGCGAGCCAGCCGTAGACCCTGCCGACGCCCCTCGCCCGTCGCCTCTGCTCCCGCCCTCCGTGCGTCGTACGAGACGCATGGCCATACTTAATAAGCCTAACTAACTTGTTGGTGGCCTCGGCCGCTCGACGGGCCCCCGCTCAGGGCCGCTCGACCTCGCCGCCGGAACGTCCCGTCTCAGGAGATCAGCGACGCCGAGCTCTCCCGCGGCGGGCTGACGGCGACCCGTTCTCCGCTCGGCCTCTGCGTCGCCACGAAGAGCGCCAGCCCGGCGGCGATCGTGCCCGCGACCCCGATCACCGGGAAGTACTCCATCCACGCCGACTCGCCGGCCCGCCGCGGCCACGCGATGTTGGCGATCAGCGCGACCCCCCACGCGACGGCCGCGGCGTTCAGCGCGAGCCCGGCCCGCCCGAGCGAGAACACCCCGGCCGGGGCCCCGGAGCTGCCCGGCCACCCGCGCAGCCGGCGGAGGAGCATCCCCGCCGTCACGAGCAGGTACGAGAGGTTCACGAGCAGCACGGCCGTCTCCGTGATGAGCACGAACAGCTGCGCCTCGCCGTAGTTCACGACGAGCATGCCGCACGCGAGCGCGCCGACCGCGATCGCCGGGAGGACGGGCGTCTTCGTGCGCGGCGACACGCGCGCGAGCGCCGGCGCGCACGGCAGCGCCCCGTCCCGCGCCATCGAGAACGCGAGGCGCGAGGCGCCGGTCTGGATCGCCAGCGTGCAGACGCACACCGCCAGCGCCACGTCGACCAGGAACACCTTGCCCAGCGTCGGGCCGAGGGCGCTCACGACCACGTAGGCCAGGCCCTCGGTCGCGAGGCGGCCGTCGGTCAGGCTCGGCGCCGCCATCAGCGCCGCGAGCAGGAGCAGCGCGCCGCCCACCCCGGAGGCCACGATGGCCTTCAGGATCGCCCGCGGGATGATCCGCCGCGGGCTCTGCGTCTCCTCGGCCAGCGACCCGGCCGAGTCGAAGCCGTAGAGCACGTACGCCGGCATGAGCGCGGCCGCGAGCAGGCCCGCCGCCCCCGTGCCCAGGGGCGGCGACGGCCCGTAGATCGGCTCGAGCACCACCGCCGGACCCCGCACCGCGTGCAGGAACAGCGCCCCGATCAGCAGCACGACGCCGCCGAGCTCCGCCATCACGCCGACGTCGTTGACCCAGGCCATCGCCCGCACCCCGGCCATGTTGATCGCCGTCGTCAGCGCGACGAGCCCCGCGCCGAGCAGCACGGCGTTCGCCGCGCCGTCGCGCGACGTGAGCGACGGGTCGCCGCCGAGGAGCTGGAACCCGCCCCAGACGCTCGGCAAGATCGCCTGCAGCGCGATGGCCGCCGCCGCGACGCTCACGACGTCGCCGACGAGCTTCAGCCAGCCCGCGAGCCACCCCGGCGCGCCGGGCGACACGCGGCGCCCCCACTGGTAGACCGAGCCGGCCACCGGGTAGTGCGAGCCGACCTCGGCGAGGTTGAGCGCGACCGCGAGCTGGCCGAGGAAGACCACCGGCCACGTCCAGAAGAACCGCGTCCCGCCGAAGGCGTACCCGATCACGAAGAGCTGGAAGACGGTCGTGAGGATCGAGACGTACGAGAAGCCCGCCGCGAAGGCCGACAGGCTCCCCAGGTCGCGCCGCAGCTCCTGGCGGTAGCCCAGGCGCGCGAGGTCGTCGGCGTCGCTGCTGCCTTGCGCCGCGGAGCCCGCGCCGAGCGCTCCGTGCGCCGCGGAGCCCGCGCCGGCCGCGCCGCGGCGGTCCGGCGCCCCTGTCGAGATCGGATCACGCATCGGCCGACACCCCCACGAGCGGCTGGCCCGCGCTGACCATCTGGCCCGGGCGGCAGCCGATCCAGTCGACCGCTCCGGCCACGTCGGCCACCACGGCGAACTCCATCTTCATCGCCTCGAGCACGGCCACGCGCTGGCCCGCCTCGACGCGCTGCCCCGGCGCCACGTCCACCTTCCACACGCACGCGGTGAGCGGCGCCGTCACCGGCAGCATCCCGGTCGGCAGCGCGTCCTCGGCGGCGGACGAGGCGCCCTCGAGCCGGGCGCCCGCGCGGCGCACGCGGTCGAACTCGCCGTCCGCCTCCCAGCGGCCGCGCTCGGCGTCGAACGCCGCCCGCTGCCGCGCCCGGGCCGCGCCGATGCTCTCGGCGTTGTCGTCGAGGAAGCGGTGGTGCTCGCCCAGGTCGAACGTCGTCTCCTCGATGCGCACCTCGCCGCGCCCGGCCACCATGTCGGCGCGGAGCTCGAGCAGCTCCTCCGGCGACACGAGGTGGAACCGGAGCTGGTCGAAGAACCGCAGGAGCCACGGCCGCTCGCGCGTGGTCTGCCGGAACGGCCGGTGGCGGCTCCAGACCGGCACCGTGCGGCCGAGGAACTGGTACCCGCCCGGCCCCTCCATGCCGTAGATGCACAGGTACGCGCCGCCGATGCCGACGGCGTTCTCGGGCGTCCACGTGCGCGCCGGGTTGTACTTGGTCGTGACCATCCGGTGCCGCGGGTCGATCGGCGTCGCGACCGGCGCGCCGAGGTACACGTCGCCGAGGCCGAGCACGAGGTAGCTCGCCGCGAGGAAGATCTCCTGGACCGCCGCGATGTCCGGCAGCCCGTTGACCCGGCGGATGAACTCCAGGTTGCTCGGGCACCACGGCGCGTCGTCGCGGACCGTGCGCATGTAGCGCTCGATCGCCTCGCGGGTCGCCGGGTCGTCCCAGCTGAGCGGCATGTGGACGACGCGGCTCGGGATGCGGACCTCCTCCGGCGCGGGCAGGTCGGCCTCGGCCTCGCGGAGCAGGTCGAGGGCCTTGGCCACGGTGAGCCGCGCGCCGTCGACGTGCACCTGGAGCGAGCGGATCCCGGGCGTCAGGTCGACCACGCCCGGCACGCGCATCTCCTCGAGCCGCGTCATGAGCAGGTGCGCGCGCACGCGCAGGTCGATGTCGAGCACCGGCGGCCCGAACTCGACGAGCACGTACCGGTCGCCGCTCTGCCGGAAGACGACCGCGGGCCGGCCGTCGCGCGCCGGCACGCGGCCCAGCACCGGATCGCCGCGCCGGCGCCGCGCGCCGCTCGATGCCGCGGCGGCCGCGCCGTTGGCCGCGCGCGCCGCCGCGCCGTCGGCGGCGTGCGCCGTCGCGCCGTTGGCCGCGTGCGCCGCTGCGCCGTTGGCGGCGTGCGCCGCCGCGCCGTTCGTCGCGGCCCCGCGCCGCGCCACGAGCGCGTCGCTCCGCTGCGCCAGCGCGTCGGCCTCCGCCGGCAGGATCGACCGGAACCGCACCTTGTCCCCGGCGCTCAGCTGGCCGAGCTTCCACCGCTCGGCCGCAGCGATCGTGAGCGGGCACACGAATCCGCCCAGGCTCGGGCCGTCGGGGCCGAGGATGACGGGCATGTCCCCGGTGAGGTCGACCGCGCCGATCGCGTACGCGTTGTCGTGCAGGTTCGAGGGGTGCAGCCCCGCCTCGCCGCCGTCGGTGCGCGCCCACGCCGGCGCGGGCCCGACGAGGCGGACGCCGGTGCGGGCCGAGTGGTAGTGCACCTCCCACTCGGCCGCGTAGAACTGCTCGATCCCCTCGTCCGTGAGGAAGTCCGGCGCCCCGTGCGGCCCGTCGAGCACGGCGAGCTCCCAGGATCTGCCGATCTCCGGCCGGGCCTCGGCCGGCAACGCGCCGGGGGCGAGGGCCGGGTCGACCTCCTCGCCGAGGCGCAGCACGTCGCCGGGGCGGAGCGGCCTGCCCGCGTGGCCGCCGAAGCCGCCGAGGGTGAACGTGGCGCGGCTGCCGAGGTGCGCCGGCACGTCGATGCCGCCGCGGATGAGCAGGTAGGCGCGCGCGCCCGGCCCCCGCACCGGCCCGCACGCCACGGTGGCGCCCGGCGCGACCTCGACCGGCGTCCACGGCGCCACCTCGACCCCGTCGACCAGCACGCGCATGGCGGCGCCCGCGACGCACAGGACCGCGCGCCGGTGGAACACGAGCGTGGGCCCGTGCACCTCGCACTCGAGCCCCGCGGCGCCGGCCGGGTTGCCCACGACGCGGTTGCCGAGGCGGAACGACAGGTCGTCCATCGGCCCGCTCGGCGGCACGCCGACCGACCACAGGCCGAGCCGCCCGGGCCAGTCCTGCACGGTCACCGCGCCCGGCGCCGCCGTCACCTCGACCGCCTCCGGGCGGAACGGCAGCGACGCGAACGTGCCGGTGTGGTGCCGGACCCCGCGGAAGTCGGGGTGATCGAGCGCGGCCGCGACCCACTCGCGGTTCGTCTCGATCCCGCCGAGCCGGGTCTCCCCGACGGCGGCGCGCAGCGCCGCGACCGCCGCGGCCCGGTCCGCGCCGCGCACGAGGAGCTTGGCCAGCAGCGGATCGTAGAGCGCCGAGACCTCGGTGCCCGTCTCGACCCACCCGTCGACCCGCACGCCCGCGCCCTCCGGATAGCGCACCTCGGTGAGCAGCCCCGCGCTCGGCAAGAACCCCCGCGCCGGGTCCTCGGCGTAGAGCCGGGCCTCGATCGCGTGGCCGGAGAGCGGCGGATCGCCGCCCTCGAAGAACGCCGTGTCGCCCGCGGCGATGCGCAGCATCCACTCCACGAGGTCGACGCCGGCGCAGAGCTCGGTCACGCCGTGCTCGACCTGGAGGCGCGTGTTGACCTCGAGGAAGTAGTGCTCCGCGCGGGCGGGATCGACGAGGAACTCGACGGTGCCCACGTTCCGGTAGGCGACCTTCGCGGCGAGCGCGCGGGCCGACTCCGCGAGCGCCGAGCGCAGCCGGGGCGGCAGGTCGGGCGCGGGCGCCTCCTCGAGGACCTTCTGGTTGCGGCGCTGCACCGAGCAGTCGCGGTCGCCGAGGACGAGGACGTCGCCGCGGCCGTCGCCGGCGATCTGGACCTCCACGTGCCGGGGCGCGGTGAGGAAGCGCTCGAGGAACACGTCGCCCGAGCCGAAGTTCGCGCGGGCGAGGCGCTGCACCCGCTCGAACGCCGCGGGGAGCTCCGCCGGCGCGTCGCACCGGGCCATCCCGATGCCGCCGCCGCCCGCGCTCGCCTTGAGCAGCACGGGGTAGCCGATGGCCGCGGCCTCGGCGGCGGCGTGGTCCGCGTCCCGGAGCACGCCGGTGCCCGGCAGGAGCGGCACGCCCGCCTCGACGGCGAGCTCCCGCGCCCGGTGCTTGCTCCCGAACGCCTCCATCTGGGCCGGCGTCGGCCCGATGAAGACGAGGCCCGCGGCCTCCACCGCGCGGGCGAAGTCCTCGGATTCGCTGAGGAATCCGTAACCCGGGTGGATCGCGTCGGCGCCTGCGCGGCGGGCGGCGTCGACGACGGCGTCGATGCGCAGGTAGCTCTCGGCGGGCGTCTGGCCGCCGAGGCGGACGGCGTGGTCGGCGAGGCGCACGTGGAGCGCGGCGCGGTCGGCGTCGGAGAAGACGGCGACCGAGGCGATCCCGAGGCGCCGGAGGGTGCGGAGGATGCGGCACGCGATCTCGCCGCGGTTGGCGACGAGGACGCGGCGGAAGGGCGGGGGGGCGCTCATGGCCGCACCACCGCCATGCGGATCGGGGTCGGGTTGAAGGCGTTGCAGGGGTTGTTGATCTGCGGGCAGTTCGAGACGAGGAGCAGCAGGTCGAGCTCGGCGCGGAGGTCGACGTGCTTGCCGGGCGCGGACAGGCCGTCGACGATGCCGAGGGTGCCGTCGGCCTCGACGGGCACGTTCATGAACCAGTTGATGTTGCCGACGAGGTCGCGCTTGCCGAGGCCGTAGGGCGCGGCGGCCATGAGGAAGTTCTCGACGCAGGCGTGCTGGTGCTTTGTGTGGTGGCCGTAGCGGACGGTGTTCGACTCGCACGAGCAGGCGCCGCCGGAGGTGTCGTGCCGGCCGCAGCTGTCGTCGGTGATGGTCATCATCACGCGGCCGCGGTTCGAGCGGAGCTTCGCGCCGGTGGTGAGGAAGATGTTGCGCTGGGCGACGATGGTGTCGGCGGCGCTGTAGCGCTCGGCGGTGTCGGCGAGGACGTAGGCGAGGAAGTCGACGGCCTGGTTGCCCTCGAGGTCGATGACGCGGAGGATCTCGCCGGCGCGGACGATCTTGGCCCACGGCGCGCGGGCCGGGACGATCTCGTCGGAGACGAGGGCGCCGGGCAGGCCGGCGAGGGCGGGGTCGCGCAGGGCGGCGACCGGCTTTCCGGGGGCGGCGGGGATCATCGCGCGCCTCCTGCCCGGAGGGCGACCGCGAGCTCCTCGGCGGTGTTCTCGAAGGCGCGGCGCGCCTCGGGCGTGGCGTTGCGCGCGGGGTCGTCGTCCGGGGCGGGGCGGCCGCGCCAGGCGGTGAGGCGGACCTTGCCGGCGCGGTAGGCCGGGCGCGGGTCGAGGCGGTGCGGCGCGGCGGCGACGCTGACGAGGACGTCCTGCTCGGCGCGGAGGAGCACGTGGGCGCCCGGCCGGGACGAGTCGGGGAGGAGGGTGATGGCGCCGTCGGCCTCGATGCGGACGCCCTTGAAGAGGTTGATGGGCGTGGGGAGGTCGCGCTCGGTGAGGCCGTGCTTGGCGAGGGCGAGGAGGAGCCGCTCGCGGCCGGAGCGGAGGGCGCCGCCGTGGGCGTCGCTGCCGTAGCGGGAGGCGATCTCGCCCGGGAGCGAGGTGCCGCAGAAGGTGTCGTGGCGGCCGGCGGTGTCCTCGAGGAGGGAGGCGAGGACGCGCCCCATGTCGGAGAGGAGCAGGTAGCCGGGGCCGGGATAGGCCTGCCACTGGAGCTTCACGGTGTCGGCGAGGCAGAGCCGCTCGATGGGGCGGTCCGCGCGGTGGAGCATGAGGGCGACGCAGGTGTCGCCCTCGACGTCGACGATCCGGAGCCGGCTGCCGACGGGGAGGGTGCGCGCCGCGTAGCCGCCGGCGCCGAGGGTCTCGTCCCAGAGGACGTCGCGCGCTTCCACGCCCGGGGGCGGGTCGCCGATCGACGTGCTCGGCACGGTGGGTTGCGTCTCGACGACGCTGCCTTCCTGGGCGCGCGCGTGCGCGCGCGCGGCGTACGTTGTGGCCGTTTCAGACATCGCCCGCCTCACTTTCGATAGAGAATCGAAACTACGGGTCGACTATCCGGGGGCGGGGTTTCCGGCCTGTTTCGCGGGGGTAAAATGCAGGGCGCGGACGATTTTTCCCGGTGGCGGCGCGGCGGGGATCCCGCGGTCCCAACCTGGGTGAGACGGGCCGCCCCAACCCGGGTGAGACGGGCCGCCCCAACCCGGGTGAGACGGGCCGTCCCAACCCGGGTGAGGCGGGCCGCCCCAACCTGGGTGAGACGGGCCGCCCCAACCCGGGTGAGGCGGGCCGCCCCAACCTGGGTGAGACGGGCCGCCCCAACCCGGGTGAGGCGGGCGTCGAAGCAAGCCTGAAAATTCTCCCCTCGGCGTCCTTGGCGCCCTGGCGGTTTGTATTCTTCCCGTGTTGACGTGCGACCACCGCGCTGGAAGAGCGGATGGCACAGGGACGCGAGCGCGGATCGATGAGCGCGATGGCGCGACGGCCACCCCGGGAGATGATGAAGACGGAGATTCCCCCTGCTCAAAGCGCCGAAGGCAGCCAGAGCGCCGACGGCAGTCAGAAGGCCGAAGGGAGCCCGCGCCGCACGGGCCGGCCGCGCAAGGCGCCGCAGCGCAGCGAGCTCGCGCCGCGCGAGCAGATCCTGGAGGTGGCGGGCCGGCTGTTCGCCGAGCGCGGGGTCGTCGACGTGTCGATGCTCGAGATCGCGCAGGCGGCCGGGCTCCGGCAGTCGTCGCTGTACTACTGGTTCCGGCGCAAGGAGCTGATCGTCGCGGAGATCCTGCAGCAGGTGAACCGCCTGCCGCTCTCGTACGCGCGCAGGCTCGAGGCGAGCGGCGGCGCCGCCGACGTGCAGCTCTGGCGCTTCGTGCGGTTCGACGTGGAGACGGTGTGCGGCTTCCCGCTGGAGATCACGGAGATCCACCGCCTCAGCGAGCGGGATCCGGAGGCGTTCGCGACCTACTGGGCCGAGCGCCGCGCGCTGACCGAGGCCGTGGCGGCGATGATCGGGCGCGGGGTGGGGGAGGGGACGTTCCGCGAGGTGGACGCCTACCTGTGCGCGCTGACGGTGCTGGCGCAGGACGAGAGCGTGCAGAACTGGTACCGCCCCGGGGGGGCCGGGCGCATCCATCCGCTCGCCGTCAGCGATCCTGTGGCGCTCGGGTACCGGCCGGAGCAGATCGCGGAGCTGGTCGCGGACCAGACGGTCGGGGGGCTCCTGGCGCGGCCGTCGCGGCTCGCGGCGCTGCGGCAGATGGCGGTCGCGGCGGACGGGGAGGGGTAGCGGGATAGCCCTCCTTCCCGCCCTCACCTCGACTGCCCGAGGTGAGCGGGTTCAGGTACACGCGGGCCGATCTGGCCGGATCCGGCGATGTGATGCGCGCACTCAGAGCCTGGCGTGCCATCTGACCGGGCCAGCAACGTGTCTTCGTCGGCACGAAAGAGAACTCCTACCTGGGCCACAACGGGGCGGAGCGCTTCAGAGCGCATCCTCGACGCGCGGGAATCGATCGGTCGGAGTTGTTCAAGGTCGCGGAGCCCGGGTTGCTCGACCTCGCCCGCTGGCGCCACGAGCACCCCGAGCCCCACCGCGAGCCCGGAAGGGACCCCGAGCACCGGGAAGTGCTCCATCCACGCCCCACGCCACGCCCCACGCCGGCTCGCCGGCCAACGACGGGAATCGCCCGGCGAGCCCGACAATCCTGGAGGATCGCCTCTCGACGAGCCAACTCGTCTCTCGTGGACGGGATCACTCGGGACAGCGTCGCGGGCGAAGAAACCGCCTTGCGTTGGCCGGCTCGTTGACTATCACCCTACACGATGCAAGGCCTAGAGGCGAACGATGCCGCGGCGCGCTATATCGCGGAGCGGTTCGGGCTCGGGGGTCGCCCGGAGCGCATGGTCCCCGTGGGCGGCGGCGAAATGGGCCGCGTCTATCGCCTCGACGCCGCCGGCGCCGCATGGGCCGTCAAAGAGCTATTTCGAAGGACCGACGAGGACAGGGTGGCCCGCCAAGTCGCGTTCCAAGACGCCGCCGCCCGATGCGGGATCCGGGCCCCTGCCAACCTGAGCACCGTCGACGGCCGGCACCTGTGCTCGCTCCCGGCCGAGCTCGGGGGGGCGACGGTTCGACTCTGCAGCTGGATCGACGGTCATCCTGTCCAGACGGCGGACCCCGGGCTGTCCGAGTGGGTAGGCAGCGCGATCGGCCGGATCCATGGCTTGAGTTACCCTGCTGACGGCGCTGACCACGACCCTTGGTATGACGCGTGCCCCACGCCGAAGCGCTGGGAGGAGCTCATCGCCGCCGGCGACGCCGGAGGCGCCGATTGGGTGAGCGCGATACGCAGCCGGCTAGGGTCGCTGCTCTCCCTCGCCGACCTGGTCACCCCAGCAGAGCCTACGGCGATGATCTGCTGGCACCTCGATCTGCAACCCGATAACGTCACGCGCGAGCGCGCTTCCGATGAGTATGTGCTGCTCGACTGGGACGACTCCGGCCCGGAGATGCCGGACAGGGTGCTGGCGATGGCTCTTTGGGACTGGCACGTTCACGGAGACGAGATCGATATCAAGGGGATCCAAGGCACGCTGGCGGCTTACCGCCGGGCCGGCGGCCACGCCGAGCTCACCGGTATCGAGTCATTCACGGCGATCGTCGCCAGCTATCTCAACTACGTCTTCGTCCAGGCCGAGCGGACCCTTCACGCGCAGCTCTCCCTCGACAGGCGCCGTCGCGCTGCCGCCGAGCTACAGAGCTCCCTAGCCAATCCACCCGATCCGGCTCGCCTAATGAGCGTCCTGAACGTGGCGCGAGCGCAGATATAGTGGCGCGAGGCCAAATGTAGCTGGACGTCGCTGGACGCGGCTGCGATACTCGCACGTTCATGGGGGTTGAGTCACCAGCGGGGCACATGGGCATCGGGGCCGCAGCCAAGCGCGCGCCACCGCCACGGACGATTGCGTTCTCGTTCGCAGAACAATCAATGCCGATCACGATCGGCCACGATGTGCACGACGCGTGCATCGACCACTGCATCGAGCGCGGCGCCGATCGCGCCTTCATGGTCGTGGATCGACGGGTCTGGGAGCTCTATGGTCGCGAGCTTCAGAGGCGCTACGGCGCGCGCATCCCGATCGCATGGGGCACCGTCGAGCCACAGGAGTCCCTGAAGACGCTCGCCAGCGTGAATCTGCTGCTCGATCAAGCGATCAGCGCCGGGCTGACCCGTCGCAGCCTCGTCCTCGCGATCGGCGGCGGTCTCACCGGAAACGTCGCCGGGATGGTCGCGGCGCTCCTCTACCGCGGCGTCCCGCTGATCCACATCCCGACGACGCTGCTGGCGATGTCCGACTCGATATTGTCGCTCAAGCAGGCGGTGAACGGGCCGAGGGGGAAGAACCTGTTTGGCCTCTATTACCTTCCGACGGCGAGCTTCATCAGCCTGAAGTTCCTGGAGACGCTGCACTGCCGAGAGCTGGCGTCGGGCGTCAACGAGCTGATCAAGAACTGCCTGGTCTTCGACGCCCAGCGGACGAGCGACCTCCTCGCGCTCGCCGCGCGGGCGGACCACGCCGATCATTGGCTCGAGCTCGTGGTGACCGGGATCGAGGCGAAGCAGATGTTGCTGAGGAGCGATCCGTACGAGAAGCACATAGGCATATGCCTCGAGTACGGCCACACCGTCGGGCATGCCCTCGAATGTCAGTCCTACGGCCTGTCGCACGGCTTCGCGGTCGGCCTCGGCATGCTCGTCTCGGCCGCGATCTCCGCGCAGCGCGGCATGCTGACCGACGAGGAGTATTGGCTCCATTTTCGCCTCCTCGGCGCCGTCAACGACACGCTCCTGTTTCCTGACGAGCTTGACATCGAGACGACCATCGACGTCGTCCGCCGCGACAACAAGCACGGCTATCTGCCCGCGCCGCCGGGCTACCATCCGTTCGTGCTCCTCGAGTCTGTGGGGCGCGTCGCGACGACGCATGGACACCCGCTCGTGCTGGTTGAAGAGGACGAGATCCGCTCCGCCATCGCTCGGGCGCGCCGCGACGCGGCGGGCTGGGCGAATTCGCCACGCCGCAGGGAGATCGGCCCCAGATGAAGCAGAGCCCGCGAACAAGCTTGCGGCCCTGGGAGGACGACTTCTTCGAGCCCGAGCTCCTCGACGCCGGCGCCGGCGACGCGGATATCCGGGAGACGGTGCATTTCTACCGCAGCGCCGTCGGCGACGACGTGACGCGCGTCCTCGACATCGGGTGCGGAACCGGGCGGCTCTCGCTGCCGCTGGCCGGAGACGGCCACGAAGTGCACGCGATCGACCGCTCGCCGCGCGTGCTCACCTTCTTCCGCAACAAGCTCAAGCGCGCCGAGCGCGGCGTGCGCCGGCAGGTGAAGCTCTCGCGGCTCGATATCGCGCTGCGCCCATACCCCGAGCGGCTCGACGCGGCGCTTGCGGTCGACGATTTCCTCACGCTCTTCCTCGATGAGGCCTCGCTGCGCGCTGTCCTCGCTCACGTGCGGCAAAGCCTCTCGAGAGGGGGGCGCTTCTGCACCGACATGCGGGCCAGGAGCGACGACCGGCTCAGCACGATCGCTGCGCCGCTCCCAAGGCCTATGCTGTTCTTCGGCATCGTCCAGGGCGTCGCGACGCCGCGCGGGGCGCGCTCCGTCGCGATGCGATCGATCGAGACGTATGACGAGAGCGCCAGGGTCCTCACGAGCGAGCAGCTCTTCGAGTACATCAAACCTACGGGATTGGTGGAGCGATCGATCTACCGCACGCTGCGGCAGCGCGTGTGGCACCCCGGCGAGATCGCCGCCGCCGCAGAGGCGGAGGGTTTCCGCGTTGCCGCCCTCCACGCGCGCTTCGATCCGCGCGCGCAGGCCGGCGTCGCGAGCGGCGCCAGCTTCGATCTCCGCGTCCGCTGAGCTTTCAGCGCTCCTCGGGGCCGCGCTCGATGAGGCGGGTCGAGGAGCGGCCGGCGACGAGCGGCACCACTTCGACCTGTCCGCCCCAGCCGCGCACCTCGCGCGCGCCGACGATCGTCGCCTCGCTGTAATCGCCGCCCTTGACCAGCACATCGGGGCGACACGCGAGGATGGCCTCGCGCGGGGTGTCCTCGTCGAAGATGGTGACGAAGTCCACGCACGAGAACCCCGAGAGCAGGGCCGCGCGCTCGGCGGCAGGATGGACCGGCCGCGACGCGCCCTTGAGCCGCCGCACCGACGCGTCGCTGTTGATGCCCACCAGCAGCAGATCGCCCATGCGACGGGCGTGCTCCAGCAGCGTGAGGTGGCCCACGTGCAGCACGTCGAAACAGCCGTTGGTGAAGACCAGCCGCTGGCCGTTTGCGGTGGCGCTCCGGCGCAGCCCCTCGAGCAGCCGTCGCTCGATGAGCTTGGCGCCGCACGCCCCCTGGGCCAACGCCGCCAGGAGCTCCGAGAGGAAGACCGGCACCGCGCCAATCTTGCCGACCTTGATGCCGGCAGCGATATTGGCGACGTGGAGGCGCTCGGCCCACGACAGGCCGCTCGCCCACGACACCGCCAGCGCGGCGAGCGCCGTGTCGCCTGCGCCGGTCACGTCGAAGACGTGGCGAGCGTGCGCCGGCGCATCGAGGAACCTCCGGTCGGAGGTCGCGGGCGGCTCGGCTGCACCGCCGGTCGAGCGTCGAGCCGCCTCCGGTGGCAGCAGCAACGACATGCCGCGGGGGCCGCGGGTGATCAGGACGGCGGCGCCCGGCACGAGCGCCGATAACCTCTCGGCGGCCGCGAGCAACGACGCATCATCGCGCACGCTGATGCCGGCGGCGAGCGCCGCCTCGTGCTCGTTCGGGGTGACGAGGTCGGCCCCGCGATATTTGCTGTAGTCGCGGGCCTTGGGGTCGACGGCGATCGGCACGGCGGGCAGCAGGCGACGCAGCCGTTCTATCAGCTCGCAGGTGACCACCCCTTTGGCGTAATCGGAGAGGAGAACGAAATCCGGCTGAGGCAGGTCGCGGGCCAGACCGTCCAGGAGCGCGTCGAGCATGCCTGATCCGGGCGGCTCCGGGCGTTCATGGTCAATGCGAACGAGCTGCTGCGCGCCCGCCAATACGCGCAGCTTGACGGTGGTGACCGCCGAGGGATCCTCGGCGAGCCCCGACGCGAGGACCCCCGCCCGCGCCAGCAACGCGCGCAGCCGTTCCGCCGGCTCGTCCGCGCCGACGCGACCTGCCAGCGCCACGCGACCCCCGAGGGCGAGGATGTTCTGCGCGACGTTCCCGGCCCCCCCCAGCTTGTCCTCGATGCGATCGAGCAGCATCACCGGCACCGGCGCTTCGGGGGACACCCGATCGACGGAGCCCATGTAATAGCGATCCAGCATGACGTCGCCGATCACCCAGAAGCGCGGGGAGTCGCCCCGCGAGAGCCGTCCGCGCAAGCGTTCGATCATGGGATCACTCCAGGCGTGCGGCCGCCTCGTGAGATGGATACTTGAGGGAGCAAATGCTGGATCGCCGCGAGCAGCGACGGACGCGAATCCGGGGCGCCGAGCTGTAGAACGCGCGGCGCCGGGATCCCAGCCGCCAGCGCCGCCTCGACGTCACGCGAGCTGTCACCGACAGCCAGGCTCCCTGCCAGGTCGATATCGAGGTCCAGGGCCGCGCGCAGGAGCAGGCCCGGTCGCGGCTTGCGGCAGGGGCAGCCATCCTCGGGGCCGTGGGGGCAGACGTAGACCGCGGCGATCCGCGCCTCAGGCTCGACGGCCGCGAGCAGATCCATCATCCGCTGATTGACGGCAGCGACGCCGGCCGCGCCATACAGCCCGCGGGCCACGCCCGACTGGTTGCTGACGACGACCACCGTATATCCGGAGCGGCGCAGCAGCGCGACCGCCGCGGCCGTGCCGTCGAGCAGCGCGACGCCCGCCGGGTCCGCCAGGTAGCCTGGATCGTGGATCATCGTGCCGTCACGGTCGAGAAATGCGGCCCGGATCATGGCTCAAATAGATTCTAGGACGCTCCGCAGCCGATCGCATATATATTCGACGTCCCCGGCGGTCAGGCTCGGGTAGATCGGCATGCTGATCTCGCTCTCGTACGTGCGGAATGTGTTCGGGATCGACGCTCGCAGGTGGGCGAAGTCGAGATAGGCTGGGTGCGACAGCACGGGTATGAAATGGACGTTCGTGCTGATCCCGAGCTCGGCCATCTTCTGGATGATCGAGTTCCGCGTCCCCTCATCGCGGCTGCGCACCCTGATCGGATACAGGTGGCAGGACCCAGTCTTCCGGCGATCCGTGAACGGCGGGAGCTCGATCCTCGCCTCATGCGCCAGCGCCTCCGAGTAAGCGTCGAAGATTGCCTGGCGCTTGGGGAGGAGCTCGCCGTCGTAGCGGGCCAGCTGGGCGCGCCCCAGTGCGGCTGCGATGTCTGTCATGTTGTACTTATAACCAGGCACCTCGATGGTGTAAAACCAGCCGCCCGTCCGGAATTTTTCCAGCGCATCCTTGCTCTGCCCGTGCATCGCGAGCAGCATGAGCTCGCGGCGGACGCGCTGGCAAGACAGCTCGCCGGCGCTGCTGAAGACGACGGCCCCGCCTTCGGCGGTGGTCAGGTTCTTCACGGCGTGGAACGAGAACACCGTGAAATCGGCCAGCGAACCGACCTTCTTCCCCTTGTACGTCGCGCCGAACGAGTGTGCGGCGTCGGACAACAAAACAACGCGCTCAAAGGACTCCTGGAGCGTGCCGGACGTCGGACGGTACAGGGAGGCTCGCGACGTCAATACGTCCTTCAGCTCGTCGTAATCGCAGGGCCACCCCGCGAAATCGACAGGTATGACCACCTTCGTCTTCTCGGTCAGCGCCCTCTCCACCTGAGTAGGACAGAGATGAAACTCACCCTCCTTGATGTCGACGAACACCGGGGACGCTCCGGTGTGGCGAATCACATTGCATGTCGCCGCGAAGGTATAGGCCGTCGTGATCACCTCATCCCCCGGGCCAACCCCCAGGAGCCGGAGCACGAGCTCCAAACCAGCCGTCGCCGAGCTCAGGCAGACGGCCGCCTCGGCGCCGCAGTAGGCCGCGATCTCCCTCTCGAACGCTCTGGTGACCGGTCCGGTCGTGAGCCATCCAGACCTCAAGACCTCGACGACGGCGTCGATCTCCCGCTGGGAGATGTCCGGCGGCGAGAACGCGATGATGCGAGGCTCGCTCATGACGAGCTTCCGGCAACATAGTCCGGCACGTACCGCGAGATGAGCCTCCTGAGCTCGTCGGGCGAGAGCGCGTCCGCGGCGACCTTTATCTGTTCGATCATCCGCGACACCTCGCCCCTGCTCATCAGCACCTCATCGTTGCGGGCCACGAACAGCCTCTTGAACTCCGACGGCTCCAGCGTCTCTCGATCCGTGAACGTTCGCTCGTTCATCTTCTCGCCTCGCCGGACGCCGGTGAAGACGATGTTCACGGCGTTAGGGGTGCGTCCGTAGAGCTGGATCAAGTTGCGAGCGAGGTCCAGGATCTTGATGGGTTGTCCCATGTCCAGGACAAAGACGCTCCCGCTCTGCGCCGAGCTCGACTTGATGACGAGGCGGGCCGCCTCTCGAATCGACATGAAGTAGCGAGTCATCTCCGGGTGCGTCACGGTGACCGGGCCGCCGGCCTCGATCTGCCGCTTGAACAGCGGCAAGACGCTGCCGCGCGATCCGAGCACGTTGCCGAACCGCGTCACGGAGAAGCGGGTCCCTGCTCCCCACGAGGCCATCGAGAGGACGATCGACTCGGCGAGCCGCTTTGTCGCGCCCATGACCGAGGTCGGCGCCACGGCCTTGTCCGTGGACACGAGCACAAACCTCTGCACGCCCGCCTCCAGCGCGATATTCGCGCAGTTGAAGGTGCCGATGACGTTGTTCTTGAGGGCCTCGTCGGGGTGATCTTCCATGAACGATACATGCTTATGCGCGGCGGCATGGAACACGATATGCGGTGCGCACCTCCTGAGCTCACGATCGATCTTGGTGTAATCTCGAACGTCGCCGATGATATACTCGACCCTCTGGTCGACCCCCAGGCCTTGAATCAGCTCGTACACCGAGCTCTCGCCGCGCCCGAGCGCGATCACCTTCTTGACGGGCAGCTCGAGGAGCTGCCTGCAGATCTCCGCGCCGATCGAGCCGCCGGCCCCCGTCACGAACACCACTTTGTCGTGGAAGCAGGGGGATATCTGCTCCTTATCGAAGCCGATCTCTTCGCGCCCGAGCAGATCGACCACGTCAAAATCGCGGATCTGGCGCAACGTGAAGTGACCCTCGACAATCTCATAGAGACCCGGCACGATCTTCACGCTGACCGGCGAGTCGCTCAGCGAGGACAGGATTCGGTCGATGACCTTCCGGTCGGACGAAGGTATCGCGATGAGCACCTCGTCGATGTCGTTCCGGGCCACGAGGTCGCCTAGATCCTTGATGCCGCCGATGACCGGGATCCCCCGGATCGCGCGCTTCTGGAAGTCATCCACGAGGCCCGCGATCGTATACTTCGCGCGCATCGTGGCGCTGGCGAGGAATTCGTGGACGATCACCCGACCGGCCTCGCCGGCGCCGACGATCAAGAGCCTTTTCACGAGCGACCTCAGCCCCCATCTCGCTGTGCAGCCGGCGCGGGCCGAGGTCTGATGAACGCCTGATCGAGCAGGTTACAGATGATATGACCGACAGTCACGTGCAGCTCCTGGATGCGGTCGGTGGTGCGCCCGGGGACGCAAATCGTGATATCGGCGAGCGTGCCGAGCTCGCCCGCCGTTGGCCCGCTCATGGCCAGCACCCATAGCCCCTGAGCGCGCGCCTGCTCGGCGGCGCGGAGCACGTTCGGGGAGCTACCGGAGGTCGAGACGGCCCAGAGCACATCGCCCTCCTTGCCGAGCGCCTCGACTTGACGCGCGAATACCTGCGCGAAGCCAAAGTCATTGGCGATCGCGGTCAACGCCGATGTGTCCGTCGTCAGCGCCAGCGCGGGTAGGGCGCGGCGCGGCGTGCTGCCGAAGCGGCCGGTCAGCTCGGCGGCGATGTGCTGGCAGTCCGCGGCGCTCCCGCCGTTGCCGCAGAGGAGCAGCTTGTTGCCGCGCTCGATCGCGCCGCGGAGATAGGCAGCGGCGGCCGCGATTTGCTCGGTCTGCTCCTCGAGCAGCTGCCAGCGCAGCGCGATGCCATCACGCAGCGCGGCACGGACCAGGTCGACCGCATTGCAATCCGGGTTGCCCGCCGAAGCGCGAGGGAAGGAGCCGCTCATGACTCCACCCGGACTCCGCGCGGAAGCGCGCGCAGGGCTGCGGCGCCCGCCTGGACCTTGGCGAGCGCCTCGGCGATGGCGTTGATGTGATGCTCGCTCCCGAGCAAGACCGAATGATGAAAGAGGAGGGTCCGCGACGCCTGGCGATGCGCCTCCGGGAGCGGGAATCGGCGCGGATCTGCCCGTTCGCGCAGGGCGGCTGGGAGCCCGGCGTACCGCTCCGGGCGATAGAGCGGATGCGCGTCCAGGGGACGGTACGGAGGGTGCACCCAGGTACCAAGCTCAGCCTCGAGCGCAGCGCAGATCTGCTCGACAGAACAGCCAGCGAACGCTTCCGGCTCGAAGCGGACGGCGTAATGGTAATAGGCACGGCGGGTGTTCTGCGGATGCGGGCGGATCGGCTCTAAGCCGCTGAGCTCGCCGAGCCGCCGCGCGAGCAGATCGGCCATCGCCGCGCGCTGCTCGGTCTCTTCTTCGAGGCGCTCGAGGGCGTCGAGGAGCAGCGCGGATTGGAACTCGGAGAGACAGAGGTTGAAGCCTTGAATGTCCCCGCGCTCCTCGAGGTCCGGGTGACCGACGGGCGGCGCGGCGGCGAGGTAACGTCGACCATCGGTCCGCAGCAGCTCCAGGCGCCGAGCGATGGCCGGGTCCGAAGTGACGACCGCGCCCCCCTCGCCGCAGGTCATCACCTTGCCCTGCTGCATGCTGAAGGCCGCGACGTCGCCCAGGGTGCCCGCATGGCGCCCGTCCCAGATCGCGCCGTGAGCCTGCGCGCAGTCCTCAACGAGCGGGAGGTGGTGCCGGTCAGCGATGCTGCGAAGGCGCTCCATGTCAGCCATCGCCGAGTAGAGGTGAACTACGAGAATGGCCGCCGTGCTCGGCGTGATGGCCGCCTCGACGGCCGCCGGCGACATGCAGAGCGTATCCGCGGAGACGTCGACCAGGACGGGAACGGCATTCAGCCGCAGCGCCGCGCTCGCGCAGGCTACCCAGGTCAACCCAGGCACGATGACCTCCTGCCCGAAGCCCACGCCGACCGCCTGCAGCGCCGCAAATAGCGCGCTTGAGCCGTGGTCCACGGTGTATGCGTGCGACGCGCCGAGGTAGGCCGCGAATCGCTCCGAGAACTCCTGATCGATCGTTCGCTGGCCGTTCCATGGGCCGCTCACCGCCCAGCGACCTCCCTCGAGGACCGACTGGAGCCTCGCGAGGGCGCGCTCGCCATGTCGGGGCCAAACTGGCCAACGCTCCGTCCACACCGGCTTTCCCCCCAACAACGCCAGAGGTCGGTTCGTCGTCCCGGAACGCGCCATATCGAGGAAGCATATTCAGCGTCGCATGGAGCGCAATTGAAATGATGGCTCTGTCTCGCTATGATCGGGCGTGATGCCGTTCGTAGCGCTCACGTCGGTCGCCGCCGTTTGGGTCGTCGAGGAGATGGCCAATATCGGCGGTTGTGAGTACCTGACCGTCAACTTTGCCTCGATGCTGAGGAGGGCGGGCGCTGACGTGCGTATTGTCGCGCCCTACAGCGCCAACCCGATCTGGACCACGCGCCTCGCGGCGGCGGACGTCGAAGTGCTCCTTACCGCTCGGGACGAGCCATCATGTCAAGGGCTCTGCCGGGTCGCGCGAGCGACATGCCTGAGCAGGCCGCCGGACCTGATCCAGTTTCTACCGACCGGCGAGTCGCTGCGGCGGTGGTGCGCGGAGCCTGTTCCAGGCGTCCCGGTCATCGGCTTGGAGGCCACCAGCTTGGGCGCGGGGAACTACTGGCTGTCGCAGGATCTTCCGCTGCTCCTGCGGCAGCTCGATGCGCTGATCGTCCTCACTGACGCGGCCGCGAGCGAGGCGCGCGACAGGCTGGGCTACAGCGGTCCTCTGTATGTCGTGCCCCACACCGTCCCGCCACCGACGGCGGCGATCGAGCCGTGGCGCGGCCGGCCCGCGGTGGTGAGCTGCATAGGCCGGCTCTCGCTGGAGAAAGGGGCCGAGATCGCCGTCCTGGCGCTCGCCCACCTGCGGGATCGCGTGCCGGACGTCGAGCTGCATGTATGGGGCGACGGCGAGGACAAGCAGCGGCTGCAGGATCTCGCTGCAATGATGGGCATCGCTGATCGAGTCCGTCTGCGCGGCCTATTCGCGCCGATGGTCGGTGTGGACGACGTGGCGCGCAGCTCGACGATGATGCTGCTCGCCTCCTACCTCGAGGGGATGCCAGGCGCGCTGATGGAGATGGCGGTGCGCGGTATTCCGATCGTCGCCACCCGGACCGCGGGAGCCGCTGCTGTGGTCGGCGAGGATTATCCGTGGCTGGCGCGCATCGGCGATCCCGCCGATCTGGCGCGCTGCATGGAGCACCTGCTCACGGACGACGCGGCCTACGAGCAGGCGCGCTCGCGCGTCGCAGCTCGCTTCTCCCAGCGCTACCACCCCGACATCGCGCTCCAGCGACTCCTCGATTGCTACCACGCGATCGTCGGGCGCGGCGCCCCGGCTCTGGGCCGAGGCCTGTGAGCGGCGCGGCGACCGCCCGCGATGTTCTGCTGATCTCGCCGCACTGCGACGACATCGCCTATTCCATGGCCGGGCGGCTGCTCGCCGGCCGTGAGGACCCGCGTCGCTGCCACATGGAGATCGTGTTCTCGGTGAGCGCCTTCGCGCCCTACGCCGAGCCGCCGCTCTCCAGCGTGGAGGCGATCACGGCTCGCCGCGCGTCGGAGGACGCTTCCTTCGCCCGCGCGCTCGGCCTCGAGCGGGGAGCGATGGGCCTGGAGGAAGCCCCGATCCGCGACGGCATCACCGACGTGGATGGCTTGTTCGTGACGGACGCTGTCGCGCAAAATCACCCCTTCGCCCGTACGCTGCGGGGCTACTTGCGACCGCTGCTCCGCCGGAGCTGGTCGAGGATCTACGCGCCGCTCGGCCTGGGGGGGCTGCTCGATCATCTGCTCGTCCGCGACGCCGTGTTGATCGAACGACCGCCCGGCGCGGCGCTTTTTCTATACGAGGATCAGCCGTACGCAGGGGAGCTGAGCGACGCGGAGTACCATCGGGAGGTGGCGCGGCTCGCGCGCGGCATGACGCCGGATTACGTCGCCGAAGACGGCTGGCTGATTCAAAAGACGCAACTCCTGCGGCTGTACCGCACGCAGGTCGCAGAGAAGGACGTGGCCGCCGTGATGCGCGCGACCCAGCGGATCGGCGGGGAGCGCGCCTTTCGCCGGGCGTAGCGATGAGCGCCTACGCGCCCTGCGCCGGCGCGGGTGGAGAGACCGCACCTCGAGGTTGGTAAGCGCAGAGAAGCTTCATCATGGCCGCCCCGACCTCGCGACCATACAGGTCTCCCGGCGTCCTTGTGCTGACCGCGGCGTGTCGTGACCAGCCTATCGTGAGCCCGTCGGCGATAAACGCACCCGAGAACAAGGGCAGGAGGCGGTTGCCCCCGAGGCTCGGGCTGTCCGCGACGTCGAGGATGGTCTCAGGTCGATCGGTGCTGCGGCGCGCCGTGAAGCAGGGAGTGCCGAGCGCATGCGCCTCCTCCTGCAGCCCGCCGCTATCCGTCAAGATCATATGGCAGCGCGGCGACGCGAGGAACTGCACCACGGACGCATAGGAGGGCCATGGCGGCGTGACCAACACGCCACGGCGCTCGGCGTCGGCCAGGTGCTCCGCCAATCCGTGCTCATCGATCGCCCTGCTGAAGGCGTTGGTGCGAACCAGCACCACTGGCGCCCCTTGCGCCGCGAATCGCGCGATGCCGTCGAGGAGCGCACGGAGTTTGGGCGCGGTCATATTCTCGCGGCGGTGAACGTCGACGCGCAGCCACGGCCCGCCGGAGGCGAGGCGGGGGGCCTGGTTGAGCAAGGCATCGAGCGCGCCAGTACATTCACGCGCGAGGATGACCGCGTCGGAGCTCAGCGACCCGACGATCGCGATCTGCTCCGGCCGATAGGCTTCGGCCTGGAGGTGCCGACGGTTGCGCTCGACGGGAGCGAAGAGCACGTCGGACGCCACGCTGGCCAGCCTCGTGCATAGCCCTTCGGGGTACGGCTCGTCGGGGAAGCGCACCCAGCGCGCTGCGCGCTGGCCTGAGAGCGCCTCGCTCGCCGAGGCAGGCCATCGCCACGCGGGGCCTTCGGAGCGCAGCCCCGCTTCGACGTGGACGCTGCGGAGACCTGTGTGAAGATACCACAGCGACGGTATCGCGCCCGCAGTCGACGTATCTCCAGAGACAACGGGGATCGCGGGCTGCCGTAGCCGATGTCGCGAAAGGAGCGCCGCCAGCGCCTTGAGCTTGAAGGCGACGTCGCCGCTGCGCTCGATGAGGTCGCCTCGGACGTCAAGGTGAACCGCGATGCGATGTCCATACCCGAGCTCGTGCTGCGCGGCCGTCAAATGTTCTTCGAAATGCTGCCCTGAGTCGACCACGAGGTGCGGGGCGCCGACCGCATCCGCTGCGTGAATCAGGCTGGCCAGCTTGATGAAACAGGGGCGCGTGGCCAAGAAGATGAGCAGCAGGGGGCGACGCATATCCTCGGCGGCGCGCACGGCCCTTGCTATCGCGTCTTCGTCCGCCCGCAGCGCGGATATCGAGCTCTCTCCAGCCATCATCGCTCCCAGATCTCGCGGTGACGTACGGCAGGGAGCCGCTCGAGCGCCTCCATGACGTCGGACGCCTGGACGCGCCCGATACAGTCGTAAGCGCCGCCGCAGGTCTCGTTCTTGTTGCACGGTCGACAGGTAGCGCGGCCCACGAGCGCAACGGCGCGCGCGTCGGGGAGGATGCGAAATCGCGGATCGACACCTCCGAAGATGGCCACGACCGGCACGCCGAGCATCATGGCGATCTGGACCACCGCGGAGTCCATACCGATCACCGCCGACGCGGCCGCGATCGACCCAAACAGCTCCTGCAGAGAGAGGCGCCCTCGGAGGTCCTCGTCGCACGGAATCATGGGCTCCTGAGATAACCCCGTGAGCCAGAGCGGGCGACCTTGGAGGAGGGCTGCGACCTGACGGGCGTAGGCGATCGGCCATCGCCGCGACGGGTGCGCAGCCTCGGGCGCGAACACGACGGGCCCTCTCGATCTGTGAAACGGCTCTGCCCAGGCGGCGGGGACGCGGACTAGAATCGGCCAGTGTCGTCGAGGCACTCCGAGGAGATCGGCGAACTCATCGGTGCGGTGCTCTGACGGACGAACGCTCGAGGTGGCCTGATCGAGGTCCAGCGTCCCCTCCCGGCGCTCCGTATGGACATGAAGGCCCGTGGACAGCGCGCGCAGCGCCGGTGCCCACGCCGCATGGGTCACCAGCTCGACCCGGCGGCCGCTCTGCTGGAGCGCCCGGAGGACCGGCAACAGCATGAGCACATTGCCCAACCCGTGGAAGCGGGCGACGGAGAGCGTCGCGCCCTGCCCGTGCGTCCCGCCCACGGGAGTGACGCGCCCAGCGGAATCTCGAAGAGTCAACGCGCACCCTCCGGAGCATCCGTTCGGCGCTTGTTGGAGACCCCGCCGAGGCGGTAGCGCACGGTTGGCATCTCGCTGCACGCAAAGCGCAGCCCCGCGCGACGGACGCGCCGAAGGAGCTTGTCGTCCTCGCCTACCTGGTTGGCCACCTCGAGGTCGGTAAATGCGGTCTCAAAGCCGATCGCCCGCAGCGCCTCCGTCTCGAACAGCCATTCATTCATATCCACGGTGGCGACGTTGCGTGGGTCGTCGCCTTCTCGAACGCCGTCCCGCACGACCGCCGATCCCGGGATCATGACACCGTTCTCGACGCACCAGGCGTGGAGGTCGCGGGCGACCGCTGGATCTGCGTGCCAAGGATAGAAAGAGCCGTCGAACGGCGTCCCGTCAGGGTGAGATAGCTCGCGCCAGGAGTGGGCCGCGTCCAGGTTCTGATTTTCGATCATCCTGACCAGGTTGGCGATGTGCGCGGGTGCCAGCGTGTTGTCGTCATCCAGGAACCCGACATAGGTCTCCTGAACGTACCCCAGCGCGAGCTGGCGCAGCGCCGCCATGCGCGGCGAGGAGTGTCCCTCGTAGGCCCTCGTTTCGAGGGGGACCCACTGGACGCGGTCCTTGAGGCCGTCGAGCGCAGCGTCGGCGCGCAGCTCGGCGGTGCGCTCGGAGAATACAATCTGTCGGATCGGCGGCGCGTCGCGCTGCGCGAGCACGCTGCGGATCGCCTCCGCGAGGAGCCGAGGGCGGTCGACCGAGAAGGTGAGGAGCGCGACGCACGCAGGAGCCATGGGACGCCCGGCATCTCTAGGCGGTCACGCGGTACTGAGCCCACGACGGATCGATCCAGTCTTCCAGATCCATGTACCGGCGATCATAGCACCAGTTGCAATCGCCGCACGACTGGATCGCCTCTCCGCTCAGGCGCCGTACGTGCTCGGAACGGAGCCTCCGCATCTGTTCTCCGTTCCAGAACTCAAGAAAGCTTTGCCGACCCCATTCTCCCCACGCGAACTCTTCCCGACCGTTCAAGTGGTCGCAGAACCCGATGCGCCCCCTCGCATTGATATAGCAGTACTCCCAGGGGTGGATGCAGACCTTGCGCGTCGCCTTGGGGTCCGTGAGCTCGCTGAGCAGCGAGGCCGAGTACTCCACGAGGCATCCCGTCGCGCGCGCCAGCGCGGCGAGCTTCTCTGTGCAGCGCCGCACCCTCTCCGCATGGTGCTCGAGCAGATCCGGAGCGCCCGACGGGGCCCACAGCGGCTCGATCTTGAAGCGGCGCAGGCCGAGCGACATACCCAGCTCAATGACCCGGTCGATCTGGTCGATGTTGGAGCCGCTCGCGGTGATGCACAAATAGACCTGCTCGCCGGGATCTCGCCCCGCCTCCCGGCACGCCTCCACCAAACGCTCGATATTCGCGACGATCTGATCCATGCGAGCGCCCCCGCGGAGGACGCGGAAGAGACCGGTCTCCGCGGCGTCGAACGACACTCCGGTGATCACACCGTCGCGGCCCAGCCGCCTCCACAGCTCAGGTCGGTTCACCGTGGCGTTGGTGATCAACTTGATCTTGATCGGGTGTTGCTGAGCAATATCGAGGTATTCGTCGAAATTGTGGAGGATGGTGCTCTCGCCCCACCCGCGGAGATCGACGAACCTTGCGTGTGGAAACAGGACGCTGGCAATATCCGCGAAGGTGGCCACCGGGAGCACGTCCCCGACGACAGCCGCACAGCGGCACATGGGGCACTTCAGGTTACATCGATCCGTCAGCTCCACGTAGATGGCGCGAGGATAGCCCGCCACTGTCTCCCGATCGTGCGTTTCCGTTTGAGCTAGAGGCGCGGGCACGAAGGACATTGATGGTACTTACCACGCGTCTCACGAAAGTACAGGAGGACGCCGGCGCGAGGCGCGGCGGCGATCGTCGACAACGATCGCTGGATTGGTGTTCAACGCCGACGTGTCGATGCCGTGCGCGACATACGTCACACCGCCGCGCCCACTCGCGATCTGGCCGAGTCGAAGCCGTACAGCACGTAGGCCGGCATGCGCGCGGCCGCGAGCAGGCCGCCCCGTGCCCAGCGACGAGGGCGGCCCGTAGATGGGCTCCTGAACCACCTCCGGACCCGCCGCCTGCCCCGGAGCCCCTCACCAGCGGAGCTCGGCCGGCAGAAACTCCGCGATCAGCTCCTTGTAGAACGGCTTCAGCCGCTCCAGGTCCGGCGGGGCGTCGGCCTTCGAGTAGAGATCGTACGGGTTGAACCGCCGCACCCACTCCATCATCCGCCGATCTTGCTCGTTCATCAGGTGCCCGTACGCGCCCTCGCGGTGCGCCGCGTAGAACGAGTGATAGCGGATCATGTAGTGCGCCTCGAGCGGCAGGTGGTCCCTCACCACATGATACAGATACTCGTCGTGCCCCCATGACATGCGCACCCGGGAGAGCCCCGCGCCCTCCTCGTAAATCCCGCACGGCGTCCGGTACGCCGGGCTCGCCATGTCCGGGTTTCGCGCGAACAGCTCGGGGAAGACGATCCGGTCCGAATAGGCGCAGCCCACCGGGAAGGTGTCGCCCACCACGGCCCACTGCGGCTCGCCCCACGTGCACAGGATCTTCCCGGCGTCGTGGATCAGCGCGGTCAGCACGAACCACCGCGGCTGCCCGTCCCGCCGCGCCGCCTCCGCGGACTGGAGCGCATGCGCGATCTGCGACAGCTCGGTGTCCGGATCGCTGTCGTCGACCAGCTGATCGAGCAGCTCGAGCGCCTCCCACATGCCCATCCGGCGCCGGTCGAGGCCGAGGTACTGCCGCTCTTTCTCCTGCACGAAGGCGAGGGTCTGCCCCTCGTGGTTCAGCCGGTAAAGCTCCTTCACGCTCGGCCGCACCTCGGCGCGGTAATCGCGGAACGCCGAGGCCCCCTGCTCTCCCGCTGGTCCGCGCGCGGCGCTCCCCTCCACCCTCGACCCCGACATCTGGTCACGCTGCTCGCCCATCGCTCCGGCCATAGCGTACCACCCCGTCCAGCGCCAGCGGCCTCCATCACGAGGGCCGCGCAGCGCGCCGGCACATGCATGAGCTCGCCTACCCGCGATTGCGCGGCAGCCATCCGACCGCGTAGTCCACGAGCGGCCGCTGCGGCATCAGCAGGGCGGTGGCGGCGCCCGCGCGGCCGCGGCGCACGAGGCCGGTATCCCGCTCGAAATCGGCGCCGAGGCGATCGAAATCGCCGCTGTCGGTCGCGACGTCGTCGAAGCTGACCCGCCTTCGCGCTCCATCGACGACGATGGGGGCGTGGCGCACCTCGGTCCGCTTGCCCGGGAAGTCGGTGCGGTACTCGGCGAGGTGCATCGAGGTGTTGTTGCCGTGGCCGACGCCGAGCAGCAGCACCCAACCGTCGAGGTCGTAGATGCGGGCCAGCGGCGAGCCCTCGCCGAGGTCGTACGAGAGGCCGTGGTTCGCCGTGACCGCCTCGGCGTGCCGGCCCCAGGCGGCGAACGACGCGAGCGGGTGGGCGCTCCGCCGGACGCCGCGCTGCTTGCGGAACGTCTCGGGGATGGCGCCCATCTGTCGCGTCGGGGTCAGGTCCGGATCGTAGGCCGGCATGGTCTCCCGGATCGGCTCCCACCACGCCTCGGGCACGGGCGGATCCTGCCAGAGCGCCGGATCGGACAGGCCGGCGGACTGCGTCGGCATCACCAGCGTGCCCTCCGGCGTCAGGACCTCCTCCAGGGCCAGGATCACCGCGACAGGACCGCCGCAGACCCAGCCGAGCTTACTCAGCGACGAGTGGACCAGCAAGGTCATGCCGGGCTGGACCCCAAGGGCCGTGAGCTCGGCGACGAGCGATGGAACGGTGACGAGGGTGTCCGGGTGTGTCTTCAAGATCTGATGTTCGCTCATGCCACGATCTCGGCCGCACCCACGCCCGCGATTCCGTCCCATGCCGCGAGGGCCGAGCGGGGGTGCGGCGCCGGGGTCATCCCAGACGTGGTATCACGGGCGCGCCGAGCGGGTCCAGGCGAGCTGGCTGAGAGCCGTGGGGCGCATCGAGCCCTTGATCCGAGCGCGGAGCGGTGCGACAACTTTGCCACAGAGATCCAATGCAACTGTAACCGCGCGAAGGGGCATCGGCCGCAGCAGCGCTCGACGAGGAGCTCACGATGAAAGGTCGATTGGGACGGCATGCGGCGATTTCCTCGGTGATCCTGGCCATGAGCGCGCTCTTCGCGTGCGGCGATGACGAGGGCGGCCCGAGCTCGCCCTCCTCCAGCGCCGCCGGCTCGGGCGGCGCAGGGGGAGCGCCCGCGACCAGCGCCTCCGGCTCGGGCGGCGCGGGGGGAGCGCCCGCGACGCCGAGCGGGGCCACGGCCGACTTCGCGCTGCTGGAGACCACCGATCTCCACAGCAACGTCCTCAGCTTCGACTACTTCAAGCTTGTCGCGGAGCCATCCATCGGCTTCGAACGCACCGCGACGCTCATCCACCAGGCGCGGGCCGAGAATCCGAACAACCTCCTGATCGACAACGGCGACACCATCCAGGGCACCGTGCTCGCCGACTACCAGGCGCTGGTCGAGCCGATCGCGTGCGGCGAGACGCTGGCCATCTACAAGGCCATGAACCACCTGCGGTTCGACGTCGCCGGGATCGGCAATCACGAGTTCAACTACGGCCTCGCCTTCCTCTCGCAGGTGACCCACACCCCGTTCGACGTCGAGGGGCTCGATCTCGCGAGCTCGGCGGGCTGCGAGGGCCCCGACTTCCCGCAGGTGAACTCCAACGTCTTCAGCCTGGAGACGAACGAGACGATCTTCCCGGCGTCCGTCCTCATCGCGAAGACCATCACGGCGACGGCGCCGGACGGCGACACCATCGAGAGCACGCTCCACGTCGGCTTCATCGACATCACACCGCCGACGATCCTGAGCTGGGACAAGAAATGGCTCGACGGCAAGGTCCTCGCCAAGGGGGTGCAGGAGGTCGCGGCCCCGCTGATCGACGATCTCCGCGCGCGGGGGGCCGAGATCGTCGTCGCCATAGTCCACGGCGGCCTCGACGACGCGCCCTATGCGCCCACCCTCGAGAACCAGGCGTGGCACGTCGCCCATGTGCCCGGCGTCGACGCCGTGCTCATGGGCCACTCGCACCAGATCTTCCCGAACGCGAGCAGCACCGTGCCCCAGTTCGACCTGCCGGAGGTCGACAAGGACGCGGGCACGGTCGCGGGCGTTCCCGCGGTCATGCCGGGCTTCTGGGGCCAGCACCTCGGCGTCATCAAGATGGGGCTCACCCACGACGGCGCGCGCTGGACGATCGATACGGGGAAGACGGTCGTCGAGGCTCGGCCGATCTCCACGGCCTGCCAGGGCGGGCTGCCCGCCGCGTGCGACGCGATGGAGCGCTGGCGCACGGGGGCGCCCTGCGCGTTCGCGGCCCGCTGCGACGCGCAGCCGGACGCGGCGAAGATCGTCGTCGAGGCCGACCCCGCCATCGCGTCGCTCCTCGAGGCCGAGCACCAGGCGACGATCGCCTATGTCCAGACGCCCATCGGGACCACCGATTTCGAGATGTCGTCGATGTTCGCCGACGTGGGGGACGTCAGCGCCATCCAGATCGTCAACCAGGCCCAGGCGGCCTACGTCGCCCGTTACATCGAGGAGAACCTTCCGGAGCTCGCGTCGCTCCCGGTGCTCTCGGTGAGCGCGCCGTTCAAGTCCGGCTTCCAGGGAGGCAACGATTACACCGATGTGCCGGCGGGGGGCATCGCGATCAACAACGCGGCCGACCTCTACCTCTACGCGAACACGATCCAGGCGGTGAAGGTGACCGGCGCGGAGATCCTCGACTGGTTGGAGAGGGCGGCGACGCGCTTCAACCGGATCGACCCGAGCGAGACGGCCCCGCAGCCGCTCATCAACACCGCGATGCCCGGGTACAACTTCGATATGTTCACGGACGACAGGATCTCGTACGAGATCGACGTCACGCAGCCGCTCCCGCCGGCGGGGATGAAGGCCAGCGGCCGCATCAAGGACCTGACGTGGAACGGGGAGCCCATGGATCCGGCCGCGGAGTTCATCGTGGCGACGAACAACTACCGCGCGAGCGGCGGCGGCGGGTTCCCCGGCCTCGACGGCTCGAAGACGATCTACGCCGCGCCGGACACGAACCGCGACGTGCTCATCGCCTATATCAACGAGATCGAGGATCTCACGCGCGAAGAGCACGGCTCGGACCGCAGCTGGCGCTTCGCGAAGGTCTCGACCATGGGCCTCGTGACCTTCACCTCGGCGCAGGACGCGCTGCCCAAGGCGGAGGCCGCCGGGCTGGACAACATCTCGCTCGTGGAGCAGGACGACGGCAGCGGGAAGATGCTGTCGGTGTACGCCATCGACCTGAGCCGGTGACGAGCGGATTCATCACGCGTTCGGATGAGCACACGGGCTCTCCAGCGCGGGGTGCTCGCGCCGGCGCCTCTCCGGGGCTGCGCGGTCCGCCCTCACCCCGAACGCCGCGAACGTGAGCGCCGCCATGAGGGCGCCGAACACCACGAGCCCCATGAAGACGGCGATGCCGACGTGGAGCGCCATCGTGGCCGCCACCCAGATCCGGCGGCTGCGCCGCGGCCAGATCAAGAACGCATAGCCGACCTCGACCAGGACCACGAGCCAGCCGGCGATCACCGGGATCCAGGTGTGGTCTGCGAGCCAGGAGAAATCGACCTGGCGATACGCGGGCAGCATGACCGAGCGCCAGATGGCCTCGCCGTTCCACCATTGCTCGCCGGAGGCCTTCCAGAGGCCGCTCGCGAGGTAGGAAATGCAGAGGTGCAGCTGGACGACGCGCAGCGAGAGCCGCGTGGTCGCCGGCGGGTCGGCGGGCACGCGGGCGAGCCGACGGTCCAGCGAGAGCGCGGCCCCCGAGGGCATCCAGATGAGATAGAAGAGAAAGATGTTGGCGTAGTTGTCCGCCCCGTAGTTCGTGCTGTCCGCCGTCATCATCAGCATCAGATGGGTGAGCCAGGCCAGCGCCGCCGCCCCCCGCGCCCGCCACCCGAGGAGGAGCGCGACGAGGGCGAGCGCGTAGAGCGCGCCGGTGCCCGTGACGATGGATGCCTCGCCGACGCCCAGCGGGGCGAGGCGGTCGATGAGCCAGCCGATGCGGACGAGGTCGGTCCTGGCGAGGATGTCGTTGAGCGGCCCCTGGAGGATGCCAGACCGCCCGTACAGCTCGAGGAGCGCGGGGCCGACCATCGCGGCCTGGAGAAGGAGCACCGACGCGAGGCCGATCCGCAGCACCGCGAGGGGCATGGCGGACGCAGGCGCGAAGGCGAAGCGATGGAGCGCCGGCCATGCGCGCGCGAGCGCCGCCCGGACGGCGAGCCGAGGACCTGCGCGGCCGTTCACGGAGCCTCCCGATCTGCCGCGTGGGCAGTACGAGGCTTCTCGTGGGGGACGAGCTTCGCTCGATAGTGCAGATCGCACGTGAGCTCGTCCTGGTGGCGATACTCCTGCATCGGAGCGACCTCACATTCCTCCACGCGCACGACGACGCCGGCGGCCGCGGGGTGCCTGGCGAACATCTTACCGGCCCAGGACGCGGCGATCGTGCGCTTCAGGGCCTGATCCTCCTCCTCCCAGAATCTATCGACGATGTTCCCGGCCCGCAGCCTCGCTTCGGCGTTCGCCCCAGACATGAGGCGATCGGTGGTCACCGCCCCCGTCGCGTCCATGATCTCGAACGTGGCCGTGGGGGGCGAGCCGACGCCGGGAGCGAAGAAGGCGTACCCGCTGTCGGCGCCGGAGAGCGTCCCGTAGGCGGCGACGGCGTCCGCCAGAGGACCTCGGCCCCGGAGGTCGACCTGAAGCGCTCCCACGATGATCACCAGGCCGAGGTGCCCCGCGGCTGCGGTCAGGAGGACGAGAGCCCGTCCTCGGCCAATCGTCTCTGTACCCATGGTTTCCCCCTCACATCCGATCCTGGTCGCCGCGCACGCCCTCCGGTGAGCTCGGGCGCAGCGGCCGGAGGACTGCGGGGGACCCGGGGCCCGCGTCCTGAGCCGCCGGCCCGCAGGAGACCGGTCAGCGACGGTCCGCGATCATCACGACAGGAGCCGGCAGCGTCCCGTACGGAGTGGCTCCGGAGAGCGAGCTCCCGTGATGATGGTGGCCGTGGTGAAGGTGACCATGGTGATGGTGACCATGGTAATGGTGACCGTTATGAGGACTGCCGTTGTGATGATGGCCGTTGTGATGATGGCCGTTGTGGTGATGGCCGTTGTGGTGATGGCCGTTGTGATGATGGCCGTTGTGATGATGGCCGTTGTGGTGATGGCCGTTGTGGTGATGGCCGTTGTGGTGATGGCCGTTGTGGTGATGGCCGTTGTGATGATGGCCGTTGTGCGATTGGCGTCGGTTCATCGCCTCGGCAGGGACCGGGGCGGGCACCTCCTCGACCAGCGTGAGATCCTCGACATGCGTCGTCGTGTCAGCCGCGGCGAGCTGCGCGCTGCCGACCACCGCCGCGGCTGCCGCGAGGATGACAATCCGTTCTACGTGCTTCATCGTCGACTCCTTCACCATGGCGCGCCCGAGGGGGGCCACGGAGCCTGGCAGTGCAAGCGGTACGCCGGTCTGGTCGAAACATGGGGGGACGGCGCCGCTGTCACCATCAGGTCGACCCCGAAGCCGCTGACGCTGCGGCAGGGATTGCGGGATGTGTGCAGCCTCGCCTGGAATGAGCCGAGAAACGTGCCCGGCGCAGCGCCTCGGCGCATCACGCTCCGCCCCGTCATCGACACGCCCGGATTCCATCGACCTGCGGGGCCCGGCTTCCGCGAAGCGATTCACGAGGGAGCGCTGTGCGCAGAGTCCCCGCGCCGCATCCTGTTTGCCCACCGGTCGCCAAGGGCGTGGACACCGAGGGGAACCTGGCGGGAAAGGCCGGTACGGAACTCCTGGTGAACAATGGCAGCATCGCAGGGCGTGTCGACGAGAGCGCCGTCGTACGACCTGCCGCCTCGACGATGAGGCCAGCGATGATGTAGTTCGTGTCGGAGTACTTGAACTGCCGCCCCGGCTCGACGTACGGCGGCTCTGCGACGGAGAAGGCGATGAGCTCCTCGGGGCTTCGCGGGCTCGTCTTGGGCCGCTCGGTACTACCGCGGAGAGAGCCCCGCGATCCCGCAGGCGAGCTCGGAGAGCACCGTCACGGCCGCGCCGTACCGGCCGGCGTCCTCGGAGCTGGCGTTGCCCTGGAGGCTCCGCCTGTAGACGCCTTGGGCGATGGCGGCGAGGCGGAAGACGCCGAACGCCATGAAGTACGGCCACGCCTCGATGCCGTCTCGACCCGAGAGCGCGCAGTAGGAGGCGACCATCTCGTCCTCGGTCGGGATCCCGAGCGAGGCGACATCGACCCCGGCGAGCCCGCCGCGGCCGGGGAGGTTGATGCGGTAACCCATGCAGGCATACGCGAGGTCGCTCACCGGATGTCCGAGCGTCGAGAGCTCCCAGTCGAGCGTCGCGACGACCTCGTGCGGAGGACCGGATGAAAAGACCAGGTTGTCGATCCGGTAATCGCCGTGCACGAGCGTCGTCTCGTCGTTCGCCGGGACGTTCGCGGCCAGCCAGCGCATGAGCGCCTCCATCGCCGGGACCTCGCCCGTGCGCGAGGCCTGGTACTGCTTCGACCAGCGGTCGACCTGCCGCGCGACGAACCCGCCCACCTTGCCATAGTCCGCGAGCCCCACGGCGGCGCGGTCGACGCGGTGGAGGGCCGCGAGGACACGGATGTAGTCTGCATAGATCGCGCGGCGCTCTCCGGCGGTCGAGACCTCGGGCAACGTCGGATCCCAGAAGATCCGCCCGGGGGCGTACCGCATGACGAAGAACGGCGTGCCGATCACCGAGGCGTCCTCGCAGAGCGCGAGCGCGTCGGGAACGGGCACCTCCGTGTCGCGGAGCGCGCGCATGACCCGGTGCTCGCGCTCGACGGCGTGCGCGGACGGAAGGAGCTGGCCGGGCGGCTTCTTTCGCACGACGAGCTCGAGATCGCCGCCGTGCCCGCCGGCGACGCCCACCCAGTAGGTCGGGTTCGACTGGCCGCCTTTGAACTGGGCGACGGTCACCGCGCCTCCCGCGCAGCCTTCGACGTGCTCGGCGAGCCAGCGACCGAGGGCCGCTTCGTCGATCCGGTGCGCCTCGCGGGGCGCTCGGGTGTTGGTCGGCGGCGTGAGGGCCATCGCGCGTCCGACCCTATCACGCGGCCCTCCGGCTTCCTATACTGCCGCCGTGACGATTTCCTTCGATCTGCCCCCCGAGCTGGCCGAGCTCCGCGGCCGCGTGCGCGCGTTCGTCGACGCGCATGTCCTCCCGAACGAGCGCGCGATCCTCGAGGAGGATCGCGCTGGGCGGAAGGACACGCTGACGGCGCTCCGCGACCGCGCGCGCGCCGAGGGGCTCTTCGTGCCGCACCTGCCCGTGGAGCACGGCGGGCTGGGGCTCGGCGTCATGGGCATGTGCGCGCTCTTTCGCGAGATGGGCCGCTCTCCGCTCGGCGCGGCCTGCTTCAACTGCGACGCGCCGGATCAGGGCAACATGGATCTCCTGCTCAAGGCGGCCTCGCCCGCGATCCGCGCGAAGTACCTCGCGCCGCTCGCGCGGGCCGAGATCACGAGCGGCTTCGCGATGACCGAGCCGGCCCCCGGCGCCGGCGCCGATCCGTCGAACCTGCGCACGACGGCGACCCGGATCGACGGCGGGTGGGTGATCGAAGGACACAAGTGGTACACGACCGGCGGCGGCGACGCGGCGTTCCTCATCGTGATGGCGCGGACGTCGGACGATCCGCGCACGGGCGCGACGATGTTCGTGGTCGATCGCCACGCCGAGGGCGTCGAGCACGTGCGCGACATCCCCGTGATGAGCCCGCCGATGCTCGCGCACCGCGAGGCCGAGCTCCGCTTCCACGCCGTGCGCGTCGGCGACGACGCGGTCCTCGGCGGCGTCGGCGAGGGGTTCCTCCTCGCGCAGCGGCGCCTCGTGCCGGCGCGCCTCACGCACTGCATGCGCTGGCTCGGCTGGGCCGACCGCGCGCTCGCGATGTGCCGCGACTACGTCCTCACGCGGGAGAGCTTCGGCAAGACGCTCGCTCACCACCAGATGATCCAGAAGAAGCTCGCCGACGCGGCGTCCGGCATCCACGCCGGCAACCTGATGACGCTGCACTGCGCGGCGTTGCTCGAGCAAGGCAAGGAGAAGGAGGCGCGCCCCTACGCCTCGATGGCGAAGAACCACGTCGCGCGCCTGCTCTGCCAGGTGCTCGACGACGCGATCCAGATGCACGGCTCGCTCGGCTACAGCGAGGACATGCCGTTCTCGCTCTGGTATCGATTCGCCCGGTCCGCGCGCATCGCCGACGGCCCGGACGAGGTCCACGATGTCGTCGTCGCGCGCGACTTCCTGCGGGGCGCGCTGACGACGCTGATCTGAGGGCGCGGGCGGCGCCGATCTGCGCGCCTCACGCCCGCTGGAGCGCGGGCCGGCGTGTCGTAAGGAGTCGGCCTCCGCCTCATCTGGAGCTGAGAGAGGGCGCCGGCGGCGGGCACTGGTGCCAAGCCGTCTGCGTCCGGGCCATTTCTTCTGCTGCTTGTGTTTGGTGATCTACTTACGATTCGCTGTCGCTGCTATCGTATTCCGCGCTTTCCAGTGAAAAACCCACGCTGCCGAGCGCTTGTTCTACGAGACGGAACAGCCTGTCTTCGTTCATGTTGATGCTGACGATCCATTCGTCCCATTTCTTATCATTGATAAAATCGCTGTCTCTCCTCATCTTCGCGTCGAGCGCTGCTTCTAGATTTTCGAAAGCCCTTTCGGCGTCCGCTGTTGCTGTCCCGTCGTCTAAGCTGATCTTGTATTTCATGGATTCTCCATTGTTCGCGGCATGTGCGCGACGATCGATGCCGGCGTCGACGCCGCGGGTGCGTGGCCGCCCTGACGAAATGAAGGCCGCACGATTCTACCATGACCATGACCACCACAGGGTAGAAGTGGACAAGCGAAACGTATTCTCGTCAGATAGAAAGGGCAAAAAATATCAACCCAATCGAAGCGGGCCGAGCATCGCTTTCGGCGACTTGGCGGTCATGAAAAAGATCGTCCCGCGTGGATCGAGCGCCCTCTCGGCTGTCGTGGCGGTAGACCGAGGGCCCAGCCGGTCGTGGCCGACCGCGCGCTCGCATCCCGCCAGGAGGAGACACGCCGATGCGCTTCGTCAGTGACCGCAGCACCGGGCACCAACGAGGCGACCGGACCCGACCCGGGTTGAGGCGCCGCCGGGATCCGCCCCGCGGACGTGACCGACCCGGGTAGGTGACCCGAGGTGACCGACCCGGGTTGAAGTGACCGAGGTGACTCCGACCCGGGCCGCTGACCCGGGTTGGGTGCCCCCGGGTGACCCCTCGCCCCACACGCCTTCAGCCTGTCGCAGCAGCGTCATTGTAAAATTCTTGGTAAACCGCTATTTGTCGACCCCGCACAAAACCTCGTCCGCCCTGTCGATCGCGCGCCCTCTGGTTCGTCGTGACGGCAGTGGCAGGGCTCCGACGGTCGAGATCGTCCGGGCGCCCGCGTCCCATCGGAAGGAGACACGACGATGCGATTCATCATCACCGCAGCACCGGGGACCCACGAAACCAAGGCGGAGGCGGATGGGCCTCCGGACGAAGCGCTGTTCGCCGCGTACATGAAATACAACGAGGAAATGATGAAGGCCGGCGTGCTGATCGCCTCCGAGGGGCTCAATCCCGGCGGAGCCCGCGCCCGCGTCGGGATCTCCGGGGGGAAGCGCGCCGTCCTCGACGGGCCCTTCGTCGAGACGAAGGAGCTGGTCGGCGGCTTCTACCTGATCGAGGTGAGCTCCAAGGAGGAGGCGATCGAATGGGCCTTGCGCTGCCCTGTCGGGCTCGGGAGCGACGAGGTGCTCACGATCCAGCAAATGACCGAGCTCTCGGACATCCCCCCGCGGTTCAGGGAGATCATCGCCGATGTGGCGCCGACCTGGAGCGCATCGTTTTCGAGGGCGCGGTAGGCCCAGCGGCCGCACCCTCGCTCACGCGAACGTCGCCGCGAGCGCGCCCGTGAGCTCCAGCGACCGCCGGCCATCGGCCGCCGCGCGATCCGCATCAGCACGGCCACGAGCGGAGCTCGATCCCCGGAGAGACGCTCCGCTCCGCCACCCGGGTGGTCAAGGCGCCCGGAGCTTCTCCTTGACCCACCGCCCCGACTCGGTCAGCTGCCCATCCGACCACGGGCCGCCCGTGCTCGCCCCGGGCCTCAGCGCAGCGCAGGACTCGTTCTTGTCGACGATGGACCAGTTGAGCCAGCTGATCTGGTGGCTGTTCAAAAAGTCGAGCCACCGCTGCGCCTCGCCGAGATCCAGCGAGCCCCTGCCCGTGGATTCGCAGGTGCCCCACTCGGTCACGAACAGCGGGAGGCCCGCGGCTAGCGCGTTCGACGCCTTGGTGCGCAGCGCATCTCGATGCGTGGTGGCATAGAAGTGCAGCGTATAAGCGACGTTGTCGTCGCTCGTGATCCGGTTCCCGGCGGCCACGTCCACGTCCTGCGACCAGGTCGGCGTCCCCACGATCACGAGGTTGTCGGAGCCGGCGGTGCGGATCACGCCGATCACCTCCTCCGCATACGACTTCACCTCTGCCCAGCTCTCGTTGTCCGGCTCGTTGAAGATCTCGAAGATCACCGCGGGCTCGTCGCCGTACTCCGCGGCCATCTCCCGGAAGAAGCGCTTCGCTGCGTCCTTGTTCCGGATCGCGTCGTGATCGTGCCAGTCGATGATCACGTAGATCCCTTTGGCGATGGCGGCGTTGACGATCGCTCGGACCTTGTTCTTCTCCGCGTCGGGGTTGTGGACGTAGCCGAGCCCCGACGTGCTGGCCGCCATCGCGGCGCGGACGATGGTCACATCCCAGTCGTCCACGAGCGTGTTGACCGCGGAGGCGTTGTAGAACTTCTCTCCCTCCCAGATGCTCCAGAACATGCTCATGCCCTTGAGCTGGAGCGCTTCCCCGTACTCGTCGACGACGCGGTTGCCCATCACCTTCAGGCGGCCGTGCCGCTCGACCGGCGTTCCCGTGGCGGGGCCCGTCCCGGTCGACGTCGTTGCGGTCACGGCGCTCGAGGTGGACGTCACGCTCGACGTGGACGCGTCGCCGCCGCCCGAGGAGGCCGACGCGGAGGTCACGGCCGACGTCGACGAATCGCCGCCGCCCATGCCGCCCATGCCGCCGGCGCCGCCGCCCGAGGAGGCCGACGCGGAGGTCACGGCCGATGTCGACGAATCGCCGCTGCCCGAGGAGACCGACGTGGACGCGGAGGTGGAAGCGTCGCCGCCGCCAGCGCCGCCGGAGCCGCTGCCCGAGGTAGCTGACGTGGACGCGGAGGTGGAAGCGTCGCCGCCGCCAGCGCCGCCGGAGCCGCTGCCCGAGGAGGCCGATGTGGACGCGGCGGTGGAAGCGTCGCCGCCGGCGCCGCCAGTGCCGCCGCCCGAGGAGGCCGACGCAGACGCGTCGCCGCCGGTGCCGCCAGCGCCGCCGGTGCCGCCGTCGCCGCCGGTGCCGCCGTCGCCGCCCGTGCCACCAGCACCGCCCGTGCCGCCCATGCCGTTCCCCGAGGAGGCCGACGTGGACGCCGAGGTCGACGTCGACACGCCGCCGCCGGCCCCCGAGGACGTCGACGCCGTCGAGTTGCCGCCCCCTGACGCCGAGTCCCCCAACGAGCCATCACAGCCGAGCAGCATCATCGCCGGCAACGCAAGATGCAGAAAGCCCCGCGTCCACCGCGGCCCAGCAAACAACCCAGTCGTCACATCGTGGCTCATGGTCCTCTCCAAGGAAGGCATCTCGACCGATGCGCCCGGCAATGAGCAAGGGACATCAAGCAGGCGCACCAGCGACGAAGAATGGCTTCGCTGCATAGCAGGACCGCCCCGAAGGGTGAAGGCGAAAGTAGGAGATTCGTTGACTCAGTCGCACAGGCCGCGCAGGTCGCGCAGGCCTCCCACGCTCGGTCCCCGCGCGCTGCCCGGCCCTCGCGGCGCGAGCGCCCGCGCCCCTACGCGCGGCGGAGGATCTCCTCCAGCGCGTGCTCCAGCCGCCGCTCGATCTCGGGATCGTCGAGCGCGGGCGTGATCTCCTCGGGCACCACGCGCGCGCGCATGATGACCCGCGCATAGATGAACGCGCTGCGCGCGCTCGGAGCGTCCTTGTCGCCGAGACACGAACGGAGCAGCTGGTACGCTCTGCCCTTCACCGCACCTCCGTTGCCCGGGCGCGCTCGACCGTGGCGATGATCCGGCGAACCGCGGCGGACGCGGTCTCGTGCGCCGCGAACGCGTCCCGCACGACGTGCGCCGCCTTGGCGGCGACCCCCTCGCCGAGCGTGCCCTCCAGCACGCCCTCGGCCAGCCGGACGAGCGGGCCGACCTCGACCATGTCCCGCGCCAGCGAGCGCGTCGCCAGGGCGATCTCCGAGGCCGTCTCGGCCGGGAACGAGCGCGAAAGCAGCAGCGCGTCCTCGGCCAGCTCCGTCGCGATCGCGAACATGTCCCGATAGCAGTCGACCGCCGCGCGCAGGTCGTCCGGGCTCAGCGCCGCCGGGGGCGCCTCCGGCAGCGTCGCCGCGGCGCTCTGCGCCTCGGCGAGCACCGGAGCGATCGCCCCGAGCGCATGCTCCAGCAGGCGCGCGGTCTGCTCGAAGCGCGCGAGCCGCTCCTTCACGGTCCGGCTCGGCGGCGGCGCGTCGCTCTCCAGCGCCTCGAGCCGCGCGCCGACCTCGGCGGCGAGCTGCTCCAGGCCCTCGATCACGCGCGGCCCGAACCCGCGGGGCACGACGTCGAGCACGCAGAACGAGCCGACCACGTGCCGGCGCACCCGGATGGGCACCCCGGCGTAGGCGCGGATGCCATACCGCTCGACGAGCTCCTTGGGCACGCGCTCGTCCAGCATCGCGTCCTCGACGACGAGCGGCGCCTCGTGGCGGACCACGAGCTGACAGAACGAGTTGCTCCGCGAGGTCGCGCAGCTCACGCACAGCTCCGGCGGCAGGCCGCGGTGCGCGCGGAACAGCTGGATGTGGCGGACGATCAAGCTCACCAGCGCCATCGGCGCCTGCGCGAGCTCGGCCGCACGCTCGACGCAGGTGTCGAGGATGGCGTCCGCGTCGTCGCGCAGCAGCACCTGGTGCAGCTCGGCGAGGCGCGCGGGATCGTTCAAATCGGCCATGAAGAGGTGCTCTTGCCGGGGCGAGAGGGCAGATTCTGGCTCGAGCGGCGGCAGGAAGCAGCCGCGCCTTTCGCGCAGCTTACCGCAACCGAGCGCCGGGGGCCGCACCCACGGGGCCGCGACCGGCGAGCTCAACCGATGTGCGTTCCAGGAGGCGTGACGCGCCGCCGATCCTCCGGGTCGCCCGGGCCTCGCGCGCGGGGCGGGCCACGGCTCACGCGCGCGCCCGGACGACCGAGACGCCGAGCTGGCCGAGCACGTGGCGGAGCGCGGCGCGCAGCGCGCCGAACGTGCGCAGCTCGCCGAGCTCCACGCCGAGGCCCACCAGCGTCCTGCTCACCGCCGGCGAGATGCCGGAGAGCGCGCACGTGGTCCCGAGCAGGCGCGCGGCCCGCACCAGCTTGAGCAGGTGGTTCGCGGTCGCCGTGTCCACGACGTCGACCCCGGTGAGATCCACGATGGCGAACCGCGCCCGGTTCGCGCTGACCGCCTCGAGGAGCGCGGTCATCATCTCGGCCGCGCGGACGCTGTCGACCACGCCGATGATCGGCATCGTGAGCACCCCGTCCCAGATCTCGATGATGGGCGTCACCAGGGCCTGGATGGTCCGCCGCTGGCGCTCGATGAGGTGCCGCTGCTCCTTCAGCGCCAGCTCGTGCCGCTGCCGCTCCCGCTCGGCCGTGATGTCGGCCTGGATGGCCACGAAGCTCGTCACCTGGCCCGACGCGTCGCGCACCGGGGTGAGCGCCATGCGCATCCAGGCGCGCGCGCCGCCGTCGCGCTCCGCCGGGAACTCGACCGAGACCTCCCGGCGCTCGGCGACCGCGCGCGCGAGCTGCTCGGCCGCGGCCGCGTCGGCGATGCCGCCCACGAGCCGCAGGAACGAGGCGCCCAGGAGCTCGCCCACCGGCCGCCCGGACAGGCGCGCGAAGGCGGCGTTCACGTACGTGACGGGCAGCTCCTCGGCGGCGCTCGCCGCGACGAGGATGCCCTGGGAGGCCGCGCCGATCGCCTGCGCCAGGAGCTCCCGGTCCCGCTCGACGCGCCGGCCGTCCGTGATGTCCCGCGAGACGCCGACCGTGCCGATCACCTGGCCTCGCTCGCCCCGCAGGGCCGACTTGACCGTGGTCAGCGTCCGGATCGCGCCGTCGTGGCGCGCGGCCGGCTCCTCGTCGATGACCAGCCGGTTGCCGGTCTCGAACACGTACAGGTCGTCTCTCACGTACTGCTGCGTGAAGTCCGGCTCGCTGCGCGGAGAGTCGATGATGCCGTGGAGCTCGGCGTTGGTCATGCCGTAGAGCTCGCGGAACGCCTTGTTGGCCCACAGCACCCTCGATCTCGGGCCCTTCACGAGGACCATGTCGTCGATGGCGTCGAGGATCTGTTGATACACCTCCTCCGCGAGGAGCGGCCCGGCCGCGCGGCGCGGCCTGCCGGTGATGTCCTCGAAGACACCGTACGCCAGGTCGCCTCGATCGTACGTCGAGGCGCTCAGGGAGAGCAGGCGCGTCGAGCCGTCGCTGCCGAGCACGCGACACTCGAGATCCGCCGTCGAGGGGCCGGGGAAGAGGCCGCCGAGCGTCGAGCGCACCTGCGCGCGATCGGTCTCGACCACGATCTCGTCGAGCGGCTTGCCGGTGAGATCCAGAGAGGACCGGCCGAGCGCCCGCGCGCACGCCGCGTTCCACTTCACCAGGCGGCCCTCGGCCGTCACGACGCAGAAGGGGTGCTGGCAAGCCTCGAAGAACAACTCGAAAGAAGGCTGCGCGGTCGGTTGCGTGTTCATAGACCTCGCTCGCAGGGGAGACTCACCCACAGGGCTGTGCTGTAGAGCTGCGCATCGATCTCCACAGGCCCCCCTGGGCTCGACGCGCCTGTCTCTGTTTATACCAGCTGGCCCCGCTTCGATAGAGCCATGGGGAACGTCGGAAGATACGTTCTCGCCATTATCGCCGATCAGTTCCTGACGTAACGTGCGGGCGCGCGCTGCAAGGGGGGCGCGCTCGTGCGCGAGCGCGGGGGTGGGGGCGGGGGGCCGAGCTCTTCGTGCGCCTCCAGGCGCTGCGCGGCGAGGTCGCGGCGGCGGGCGCCCGCGAGCGCGAGCCGGGCGCGGCCCGCGCGCTGGGCTCGATCGACAGCGCGCTACGACGACGCGGCGCGGAGGTTCCTGGCGACGGCGTCCCAGCTCACGAGCTTGTCGAGGAACACCTCCAGGAAGCGCTGGCGGTTGTTGCGGTGATCGAGGTAATAAGCATGCTCCCAGACATCGCACGTGAGGAGCGGCGTCGCGCCCGTCGTGAGCGGGGTCTCTGCGTTCGGCGTGTCGAGGATCCTGCCCTTGCCGCCGTCGAGCACGAGCCACGCGTATCCCGAGCCGAAGCGCGCGACGCCGGAGGCGATGAAGTCGCCGCGGACCTTCTCCCAGCCGCCGAGGCCAGCGATGAGATCGCCCACGTCCCCCGAGGGCGGAGGGCCGCCGCCGTTCGGCTTCATGCCCTCCCAGAAGAAGGTGTGATTCCAGACCTGAGCTGCGTTGTTGAACACCGCGCCGGAGCTCGTGCGCACGAGAACGACGAGGCTCTTGTTCGCCTCGGGCTTGCCGTCGATCAGGCTCTTGAGCTTCGACATGTAGCCCTTGTGGTGCTTCTCGTAATGAAACTCGAGCGTCTCCCGGCTCATGGCGGGCTCCAGCGCGTCCTTGGGGTAGGGGAGCGGTGCCACCTCGAAGTCCATGGTGTCCTCCTTCTCTCGTTCGTGCGCGCTCCGGCGAGGCTTGCGCCCGTCGACTCTCGAACCCGCGGCGCTGCCCGTCAATCCGCGCTGACGCCGATGCGCCCGAGGCGGCGATGGAGGCGCCCGCCCGCTCGACAACGCGGCCGACAAGAGCTGCCGTGCCAGACCTGCGCAATCTCATCAGGGCGCCGCGCCACCCCGAGAGTCCAACCTCGGGTCGGAGACACTCGCGGGCCGACGTCTTCCTCCCAGGCCTTCAGGGGGCGCCGAGCGCTCCTCTCACGGCGCTCCGCCGGCGCCGCACCGTGATCATCACGCCTCCGGCGATCGTCGCTTCGCCTTGCGCTTGGCCGGCTTGGCCGGCCGTTCCCGCGCCTTCGCCTGCCGCGCCGGCGCCGGCGCCTGCTCGGGCCGCGTGGCCAGGGCGACGACGCGGCCGAGCTCCTCGCGGAGCGCGTCCGCCTCGCTGGGGCCGAGCCGCTCGCGGACGTGCTTCTGGGTCCGCTCCCACAGCGGGAACGCCGCCTCGATGGCGCGCTCTCCCTGGCGCGTCAGGAAGATGAGGCGGACGCGCGCGTCGTCGGGCGCGCGCGCGACCCGGAGCAGGCCCGCCCGCTCCAGCGGCGCGAGGTTCCTCGTGAGCGTCGTGCGATCCATGACGAGGCCGTCGGCGAGCGCGCCGAGCTTCACGCCCCCGTCGCCGCACGTCGCGACCGCGACGAGCATCGTGAGCTGCGTCGCCTGGAGCCCCGAGGGCCGCAGCGCCTCGTCGTAGAGCCGCGTCAGCGCGCGCGACGCGCGGCGCACGCGCACGAGGGCGCACTGGCTCGCGATGATCTCGGAGGCACGGGCAAAATCAACCACAAGTGTATCTACACCGTTTCGGGCCGACCCGCCATCCAGGACGTCCCGAACTGCTTGACATCTGTACAGGTGCAGGTACACCTATCCCTACGATGCGGGGCGGCATTCCCCGCTCCATCGCTGGCTCGTCGCCGGGTCCTCCAGGCCCCGGCGCGCGCTGACCGATCCGTCGGTCGATCGCTCGATGTTCGCTGCCCGGGCCGCGACGGCGCCGAGGCGCGCCCGCGGCTCGGGCGCGCGGCCGGCGGCCGTGGGCCCGCGCCGCGCATTTTAGGTGTAGGTACACTCATTTGACGGCCCGGACCGCGGGGCGGTGACGGACGCACGAAGCATCGGCTGGCACGCGGTGCCAGGCGTGCGTCGACGCCGCGCGCGAGCGGGCTGCGTGGAGAGGATCCATGGGCGAGTTCTTCGTCGTTCCTTATTGCGTGAAGTTCGAGGACAGCATGGCCTACGGGAGCCATCACTACCTCACCAACTTCCGCTTCCAGTGCATCGCGCGCGAGACGCTCTACTTCGCCGAGGCCGCGGACGGCTCGCTCCCGCACGAGGACGATCGCGCCGCGATCCGGCTGCTCACCAGCGAGGGCTACAGCCGGAACCTCTCGCCGGTCCGCGTGGGCGAGCGCGTCGCGATCTTCATGACCCTCGGCGGCGTGACGCGCTCGAGCGCGTACGGGTACTTCCGCACGGTCCGCTTCGACGGCGAGCCCGTGGCGTGCGGCTACCAGCGGATCGTCGCCGTCGGGGCGACGAGCGACGAGCTCGCGCCGCTGCCCAGATCCGTGACGATGCACGTCGGCGCGCTCGACGAGCAGGTGCCGCACCAGCGCTTCGTCGAGCTCGCCCTGCGCGGCGGCTCCGCGCTGCGCGAGCTCTTCCCCGAGCGCCTCCTCCGGCACGCCGTCGAGGTCGCGCGCGCTCCGCTGCACGCGTCGCGCCCGCACCGCACGCAATCGGGCGCGGCGAGCGCGGCGGGCGCGGCGGACGAGCCCGCGCAAGGAGGAGCGCCCGCGCGGGCGGGCCGCGGAGGCGCCGCGAAGGTGGCCCTGCTCCTGCCCGGCCAGGGCTCGTTCGACCTCCGGCTGCTGCGCGCGCTCCACGCGCGCTTCGACGCCGCGCGCGCGGCCGTCGCCGAGGCCGAGCCCGCGGCGCGGGCGCTGCTCGGCGCGTCGCTCGCGGCGCTCGTGGCCGCCGGCGAGGCGGAAGCGCGGGCCGCCCTCGACGCGTGCGCCGACCTCGATCAGCTCGGCATCCTCGTCCAGGACTACGTCGCCGTCGCGCTGCTCCGGTCCGCCGGGCTCGAGCCGGACGTCGTGGCGGGGCACAGCCTCGGGGAGATCGCCGCGCTGGCCGCCGCGGGGGCCTTCTCGCTCGCGACGGCCGCGGAGCTCGTGGGCCGGCGGGTGCTGGCCCTGCGCGGCGCGCCGCCCGGCCGCATGCTCGCGGCGCACACCGGCGCCGAGCGGCTGCGCGACGAGGTGCAGGCGCTCGGCCGGGACGACGTGTTCGTCTCGGTGATCAACGCGGCCGACCAGGCGGTCGCCTCGGGCACGGCGGACGGCATCGCGGCGCTCGAGCGGCGGCTCGAGGGCGCCGGCGTCCGGGCGACCGTGCTCGCGAGCCGCTACGCCTTCCATTCGCCCCTGCTCGCGCCGGCGGTCGGCCCGTTCGCGAGCGCCGCCCTGCGCGCGGGCGCGGCGCGGCCGGCGCTGGCCACGTACTCGCCGATCGATCGCGTCCACTACGGCGAGGGCGCGCTCGCGCCCGCGCGCCTGCTCCCCATGCACCTCGTGACGCCGCTCGACTTCGGAGCGGCCGTGCGCGACCTCCACGCGGCGGGCTGCCGCACCTTCGTCGAGTGCGGCGGCGGCAGCGCGCTGGCCGCACTCGTACGACGGAGCGCGCCGCCGGGGCCCGACCTGCGCGTGATCGCGACGTTCCGCGCCGGCGAGGACGTGGTGGCCGAGCACCGGCGCGCGGTCGAGGCGCTGCGCGCCGCCGGCCACGCGCTGACGGCGGTCGCGGCGCTCCCCGAGGAAGGGCGGGACGACCGCCGCCCGCGCGAGGACGCCGCGCCCGCGGGCGCCGCGCCGATCGCCATCGTCGGCATGGGCGCGGTGCTGCCGGGGTCCGGCGGCGTCGACGCCTACCTCGCGCAGCTGCGGTCGGGTACGTGCGGCATCGCCGACACCGGCGCGCGACACCCGGAGCTCGCGACCGACTTCCTGAGCCCCGGCCGCGCCGCCGACAAGACGTACAGCCTGCTGGTCGGCACGGTCGACGCGCTCGGGCCGTACGCCGAGCGCACCGGGTACGACGCGCGCACGCTCGAGCGGCTGCCCAAGACGGCCCGCATGCTGGCGTGCGCGCTCGCCGAGGCCAAGGCGCAGGCGGCCGTGCTCCGCGACGGCGCGCCGCTCCGGATCGCGTGCCTCCTCGGGTCGACGGCGGACGGCTCGATCGAGCACGACGAGGCGACGCTGCTGCTCGGCGTCGAGCGCGCGCTCGCCGGCGTCGCCGCGGACCCGGCGGACCGCGCGGCCGTCGCGGAGGCCCTGGCGGGCGAGCTCGGGCTCGACGCGGAGCGGCGCGCGGCGTGCCGCGGCCACCTCGAGCCGCTCGCGCGCGTCGTGCGCGACGTCGTGCGCGAGGGCGTGCGCACCGTGGTCGTCGACGCGGCCTGCGCGTCGTCGATGCACGCGGTGCACCTCGGCGCCGCGATGCTGCGCCGCGGCCTCGCCGATGTCGTGATCGCCGGCGGCGCCTACCAGCCCGGCCCGACCAACGCCTGCCAGTTCTCGCAGTTCGGCGGGCTCTCCGCGACCGGCAGCCGCCCGTTCGACGCGTCGGCCGACGGGGTTGTGTTCGGCGAGGGCGCCGCCGTGGTCGTGCTCGAGCGGCTCGACGATGCCCGCGCGCGGGGCGATCGCGTCGACGCGGTGCTCCTCGGCAGCGGCGTGTCGAGCGACGGCCCGAGCCCGTCGGTCACCGTGCCGCAGAGCCGCGGGCAGAGCCTGGCCATGCGGCGCGCCTACGCGGCCGCCGGCGTGGCGCCGCGATCCGTGCAATACGTCGAGGCGCACGCCACCGCGACGCCCGTCGGCGACGCGACCGAGCACAAGGCGCTCGCCGAGGTGTTCGCCGGCGAGGAGGGCGCGCCGCGCATCGCCCTGGGCAGCGTCAAGTCGCTGCTCGGCCACACGGGCTGGACCGCGGGCGTCGCGTCGCTCATCAAGGTCGTGCTCGCGATCCGCGAGCGCACGATCTTCGCGCAGCACGGGTTCCAGACGCCGAGCGGGCGCATCGACCTCGCGCGCTCGCCGTTCGCCATCCCGACGGCGGCCGCCCAGTGGACGGCGGACGGCGATGCGCCCCGGCGCGCCGGGCTCGACAGCTTCGGCTTCGGCGGCACCAACGCCCACCTCGTCGTCGAGGAGCACCGGCCAGGCCGCCACGCGCCGCGCGCGCGCCCGCGCGGCGAGGCCCGCGCGCTGTGCGTCGTCGGGCTGGGGGCCGTGTTCCCCGGCGAGGGCGGCGCGCCCGCGGACGCGCCCTCGGACGCGCTCGCGTTCGACGAGCGCGCGCTGCGGCTGCCGGCCCGCGCGCCGGTCCTCCCGGACGCCCTCGAGGCGATGGACCCGACGCAGCTGCTCGCGGCGATGGCCGCGGAGAGGGCGCTCGCGGCGCTGCCGGCGCGCGAGCTCGGCGAGCGCATCGGCGTCGTCGTCGGCCACGAGGGCAAGACGCGCCGCGGCGCGCGCGCGAACGAGCGGATCTTCGCCGATCGCGTGGCGCGGGCGCTCCGCGCGCGCGGCGTGAGCCCGGCGCTGGCCTCCGCGACCGTCGACGCGCTCCGCGCGGGCTCGCCCGCGACGGGGCCGTACACGCAGCCGGGCAACATGCCCAACGTCATCTCCGGGCGCGTCGCCAACGTCTTCGGCCTGCGCGGGCCGAACTTCGTCGTCGACGCCTCCGCGGCCTCGCTGCTCGACGCGCTCGCGGCCGCCGATCTCGTGCTCGACGAGGACTGCGAGGTCGTGCTGGCGGGCGCCGTCAACGCGTTCAGCGACGACGTCGCGCGCGGCGCGTCGGCGACCCGCGACCCGCGGCCGGTGGGCGAGGGGGCGCTGCTCGTCGCGCTGTGCACCGAGGAGACCGCGGCGCGCCACGCCTTTCCGGTGCTCGCGCGCCTCCGCGTCGCGCCGTTTGTCGCGGCGGGGGCGGCGGAGGGCGGCCTCGCCGGCCGCGAGCTCGTGGTCAGCGGGCCGGGTCGACCGCGGGCGCGGCTGCGCGGGGCCGAGGGCGCGATCGAGCTCCTCGAGGCGATCCGCGGCGCGCGCGAGCACGGCACCGCCGCCGCCGTGCGCTGGCCCTCGGACGCCCGCGCGGTCGAGGTCGCGCCCCCCGAGGGCGTGCGCGCGGCGCCGCCGTCCCACGTCGCACCGGCGCCCAGCGTCGCGCCGGCGCCCAGCGTCGCGCCGGCGCCGGCGCCCTCGGGGTTCGCCACGGGCACGCCGATCCACTGCTACGTCCCCGAAATCGCGCGCGTGCCGGCCGCGGGGCCCGCGGCGCGCGTCCCGTCCCGCGTCCTCTACGTCTGCGCCGACGCGGCGCTGGCCGCGGACGTGCGGCGCGCCGCCCGCTCCGCCGAGGAGCGCGCGCGCGTCCTCGAGCTCGCCGGCGACGCGGCGCTCGACGCCGCGCGCGGGCTCGCGGCGCCGGGGCCCGAGGCCGGCGGCGGGGGGCCGTCGATCGACGCCGGCGACGAGCAGCAGCTCAGCGCGTCCTTCCGGTCCCTCGCGCCCGATGACGTCGACGCGGTCGTCGTGCTCACCCGCGCCGAGGACGCGCGCGCGTTCGTCGACGGCGCGCCGGGCTCGTACCGGCCGGCGCTGCGCGCGCTGTTCGGCGCGGCGCGCCGCTACTACGACGCCGTGGGGCGCGGCGACGTGGCCTTCGCAGCGGTCGTCGTCGGCGCGGTGGACCCATCCGGGCGGCTCGCGCCCGCGAGCGGCGCCGTCGGCGGCTTCGTGAAGTCGCTGGCGCGCGAGCTGCCGGGCGGCGACGTGCGCGTCGTCCACACGGACGCGCAGGACGCCGCGGCGGCGCTCGGCGCGCTCTTCGAGGAGTGGCGGCGTGCCCGGCCGGCCACCCCCGAGGAGGTGGTCGATCTCGGCGGCGTGCGGCACGTGGTGCAGCTCGCCCGCCCCTCCTCGGGGTCGCCCGCCCGCGCGGCCTCGCCGCTCGACGCCGACGCGGTCGCGCTCGTGACGGGCGGCGCGCGCGGCATCACGGCGCAGTTCGTCGAGGCCTTGCAGGGCCGCTTCGGCTGCCGCGCCGTGCTCCTCGGCCGCTCGCGGCTGGAGGACGCCCCCCCGCACACGCTCGCGATGACCGACGCGGAGCTCGACGCGTACGAGCGGGACTTCTACGCCGAGGCGCTGCGCGAGGGCCGCGGCGTGCGGATGGCCGCGCTGCGCGAGCGCTACGGCCGCATCCGGGCGGCGCGCGAGGCGCACCGCGTCCTGGCCCACCTGCGCGCGCGGGGCGGGAGCGTCGATTACCACGCCGCCGACGTCACGAGCGCCGCGGACGTCGAGCGCGCCGTGGCGGCGGTCGCGGCGGCCTACGGCCGGGTCGACCTGATCGTGCACGGCGCCGGCGTCCAGGTGTCGAGCCGGCTCACGTCGAAGTCGCTCGAGCTCTTCGAGCGGATCGTCGACACGAAGCTCGCGGGCCTCTGCCACCTCCGCCGCGCGCTCGCGCGCCACCTGCCCGCCGCCCGCCCGCACGTCCACCTCGTGACGTCGGCGTTCAGCGCGCTCGGCAACGACGGGCAGCCCGACTACGGCGCGGCCAACGAGGCGATGAACCGCGCCGCCGCGTGCTTCGCGGCCGAGGCGGACGCCGGCCCGTGGTCCAGCATCGCGTGGCTCGGCTGGAACGGCGTCGGCATGACCGCCGGGTCCGAGTACAGCGCGCTCGGCGCGGCGCGCGGGCTCCGGGGCATCGAGCCGGAGGAGGGGCGGCAGATCTTCCTCGACCTCGTGGCCGAGCGCCCCGTCGGCGCGGCCCAGGTGCTGCTCACGGACCGCGAGATCGAGCGCTTCGCCCCGCGCATCGCGGCGTCCGCCCCGCGCATCGCGGCGGCGGGCGCGCCGGAGGGCCCGCAGGAGCGCGCGTGGACGCTCGATCCGCGCGTCGAGCCGTGGCTCTCCGACCACCGGGCGCGCTCCTCCGCCGTCGCGGCCGGCGCCTTCCTCGTCGAGCTGGCCGTCCGGCACGCGCTCGCGGCGGCGGACGGCGGCGCGGTGGTCCGCGAGGTGCGCGACGTGCGCTTCCTCGAGCTACTGCGCCTGCCCGACGACGCGGCCCGCGAGGTGCGCACGGTGACGACCCGGAGCGAGCGGCTCGCCGGCGGCCGCGTCGCGTGCGCCGTCGAGGTGCGCGGCGACTTCGTCCACCGGTCGGGCCTGGTCCTCCGCGCGGGCGTGCCCTTCGCGACCTGCGTCGTCGAGCTCGGCGCGCTCGACACCCGCCGCGACGGCCTCGCCCCGCGCCACGCCGGGCGCGTCGACGGGCCGGCGTTCCGCGATCCGTACGCGAGCCCCGGCGCGCCGCTCCGGCACGCGGGCTGGTTCGACCACCTCGGCACCGTCGTGCTCGGGGCCGCGCACTCGTCGGCCCGGTTCCGCGCCCCGAAGGACCGCGCCCTTTCGCGGCTGCGCGCGGCCGCGACGCCGTTCCTCCTGCTCGACGCCCTCCTGACGCTCGGCGTTTTGCGCCGCGACGAGGCGGGCGCGTTCCCGGTGTGCGCCGCGGGCGGCGTCGACCGGATCCGCTTCGGCGCGGCCGCGAACGACCTCGCGATCCGCGACGCGGGCGGCCCGATCCGGCTCGTCGCCGCGGCCCCGACCGCCGCGGGCGACCGCGTCCTCGGCGCGTGGGCTCAGGCGCTCGACCCGGCGGGCGGCGTGCTGCTCGACCTCGAGGGCCTCGTGGGGCTCGCGGTGGGCCGCGTGGCCGCCGAGGCGCGCCCTGCCGCGCCGGCGTCGCTGCCGCTGGGGGCGCCGTGACGCCGCCGCTCGCGATCGCGATCGTCCGGGCCGACGAGGCCGCGGCGGCGCGCCTCGATCCCTACCTGACGGCCGGCGAGCGCCGCGTGTGCGCGGGCCAGCGCGCCGCCGCCCGCCGGGCGCAGTCCGCGTGCGCGCGCGTCGCGGCGAAGTGGCTCCGGCTGGAGCTCGCCGCCGGCCGCGGCGCCCCGCTGGTCTCGCTCGACGCGGCCGCGCTCGAGGCGCACCCGCGGGCGGACTACCTCGCCTGCGCGATCACGGGGCCCGGCGGCGGCCCCCCGCGCTTCGAGGACGGCGCGCTCGCGCTGTCGCTCTCCCACGCGGGCGACCTCGCGGCGGCGGCGGTCACCACGGCGCGCGCCGTCGGCGTGGACGTCGAGCGGGTCGAGGCGCGCGCGGCCGCCTTCGCCGACGAGCACTTCACGCCGCGCGAGCGCGACGGGCTCGCGCGCGGCGCCGCGGCGGGCGCCCCGCGCGCCGCGCTCGAGACGCTGCTCTGGAGCGCGAAGGAGGCGCTCTACAAGACGGGGGCGCTCGATCTGCCCGCCCGGTTCTCCTTCCGGGACATCGACGTCGCGTTCCCGCCGGGAGGCGCGCGCCTCGCGCCGCCCTCCGTCCGCGCCTTCGCGCTGACCGCGCGCGGCGGGCAGTTCTTCGGCCGGGCCGTGCTGACCGGTGCGTTCGCGCTCGTCGCGACCGTGCCGGTCCCTCCGGCCATTGCTCTGGGATGAATGGCTCTCAAAAACACGAGGTTTCGACGATGCAGGCTCAAGATCTCCTCGAACACGTTCGCTCCGTCTTCGTGCGCATGACGCGCTACCCGGACGAGGTCGTCGTCCCCGACGCCGACCTGGAGCAGGACCTCGGCATCGACTCCGTGAAGCGCGGCGAGATCCTCGCGACGCTGCGCGCGGATTTCGGCCTCTCGGACGCGCTCAAGGCGACCCCCGACGAGCTGCGCACGGTGGCCCGCGTGAGCGACTTCCTCTCGCGCACGCTCACGGCGCGGTCCGACGTCGCGCCGTGGGCCGACGTCGCGGGGGGCGGATGGCACGCGAACGGCCACGCGGAGCCGGCCGGACAGGTCGGCGGCCTTGCGGAGCCGGCCGGACAGGTCGGCGGCCTTGCGGAGCCGGCCGGACAGGTCGGCGGTCACGCGGAGCCGGCCGGACAGGTCGGCGGTCACGCGCCCGCCAGGCACGCCAACGGCCATGCGGAGCCCGCCGGGCGGGCCAACGGCCACGCGGAGCCGGCCAGGCACGCCAACGGCCATGCGGAGCCCGCCGGGCGGGCCAGCGGCCACGCGGCGCCGGCCAGCGGCCCCACCGCGAGCAACGGCGCGGCGAGCGCCGCCGCCGCTGCGGGCGAGGCGCTCCGCGCCGTGGTCGAGGCGCTCGCGGACGCGACGCGCCACCCGGCCGAGCTGCTCGTCCCCGACGCGCGGCTCGAGGAGGACCTCGGGATCGACCGCCGCCGGCGCGACGAGGTCCGCGCGCTCCTCCGGCAGCGCGGCGCCCTGCCGGACGGCCTCGCGGGGGCGCTCGACGAGGCCCGCACGGTCGGCGACCTCGCGCGCCTGCTCGGCGCGCCGCCGCCCGCGCAAGCCGCCGCGGCGCGCGGGCCGGCGGCTCCCGCAGCGCAGCGCGCGACCCCGGCGCCCGGGGCCGCGCTCGCGGGCAAGACGATCCTCGTGACCGGATCGAGCCGCGGGCTCGGCCGCGCCATCGCGACGAAGCTCGGGCGCGCGGGCGCGCGGGTCGTCGTCAACAGCTTCCACTCGCGCGACGACGGCGACGCGGTCGCCGACGAGATCCGCGGCGCCGGCGGCGACGCGGTGCACGTCTGGGGCTCGGTCGCCAACCCCGCGCACGTCGACAAGCTCTTCGAGGCGATCGCGCGCGACGTCGGCGAGCTGCACCACTTCGTCAACAACGCGTCGAACGGCCGGTTCGGCCCCCTCGAGCAGACGACCCCGGAGCACTGGGAGCTCGCGTTCCGCACGAACGTCATCGGCTACCACCAGTGCGCCCTGCGCGCGGCGCGCCTGATGGAGCGCCACGGCGGCGGCCGCATCGTCGCGCTGTCGTCGAACGGGTCGTCGCGGTACCTCGAGCACTTCGGCGCCATGGGCGCGGTGAAGGCCGCGGTGGAGTCGCTCACGCGCGCGCTCGCCGTCGAGCTCGCCCCGCGCAACGTGCAGGTCAACTGCGTCTCGGCCGGGCCGATCTACGGCCACGTGACGAGCAACTACCCGGATCACGAGCGGATCCTCCCGTACTGGGAGTCGCGCACGCCGGGCGGACGGCTCTGCACCGAGGAGGACGTCGCCGACGCCGTCCTGCTGCTCCTGTCGGACGGGGCGCGGATGATCAACGGCGCGACCCTCACGGTCGACGGCGGGGGCTCGCTGTGCATCTGAAGGCCAGCGCCGGGCTGCGCTCGGCCCGCGTCGGCGCGCGCCGGCTCGCGTCGGCTTCCTTTCAGCTCGTGGAGAAGAAGGAGGAGTCATGAGTGCCAATCTCGATCGGCAGCCCCCGGGCCCCGGCCCGCTCGCCAGCCTGCGGTACCTGGCGAATTTCAGGACCGGCGACATGCGCCATTACGAGGACCTCTTCGCGAGGTACGGCGACGTCGTGCGCCTGCGGGCGCCCGGGGCCGAGGACTTCATCATGGCGTTTCACCCGAACGACATCGCGCATGTCCTTCGCGCGAACATCCGGAACTACCCCAAGGGCAAGCGGTATCACGAGCTCGCCCACGTGCTCGGCTGGGGCCTCGTGAACAGCGAGGGCGAGCTCTGGCGGCGCCAGCGCCGGCACGTGCAGCCCCAGTTCAACCACGCGAACACCCTCAAGTTCGTGCCCATCATCGTCGACCACATGGAAGCGGTGCTGCGGCGCTGGGACGCACATCCGGGGGAGTTCGAGCGCGACATCAACGACGACATGATGGACGTGACGTTCGGTATCGCGGGCGAGGCGTTCTTCGGCGCCGCGCTGCAGGCCCACACGGACACGGTCCGCGAGGCGTTCAAGTACGCGCTGTCGATCGCGCTCAAGCGGATGTACTCGCTGGTCAACCCGCCCCTGTCGTGGCCGCTGCCCAGCCACGTGCGCTTTCAACGGGCCATGCACCGCGTGCACACCGTGATCGACGACATCATCGACGGCTACCAGCGCGGCGCGGGCGACGCGGACAACGTGCTCGTGCGCCTCATGAACTCGGTCGACCCCGAGACCGGCGCCAAGATGGACCGCGCGCAGCTGCGGGACGAGATCAAGACCATCCTGATGGTCGGGCACGAGACCTCGAGCGTCACCGCCTCCTGGGCGCTCTACCAGATCGCGCAGCGCCCGGAGGTGTGCGCTCGGCTCACCGACGAGATCGACCGCGTCCTCGGCGGCAGGGCCCCGACGGCCAAGGACTTCGAGTCGATGCCGTACCTCGCGATGGCCTTCAACGAGTGCCTCCGGCTCCTGCCCTCCGTGCCGTTCATCCTCCGCAGCCCGCTGGAGGACGACGTCCTCGGCGGCTACCGCGTCGCCGCGGGGTCGACGGTGGCCATCGTCCCGTGGGTCACGCACCGGCACCCGGAGTTCTGGAGCGATCCGCTGGAGTTCAAGCCCGAGCGCTTCGCGAACCACCGGCGGAGCGCGGACGACAAGCTCGCCTACATCCCGTTCGGCGCCGGACAGCGGATCTGCCTGGGCGAGTTCATGGGGCAGCTCGAGGGCAAGATCATGGTCGCGATGGCGCTCCAGCGGTATCGGCTCCGGCTGGTCCCTGGCTTCGACCCGCGATGCCGCGGCTTCATCTCGCTGCAGCCGGTGAACGGGATGCGCATGATCCTGAAGCGCCGGGAGCTGGTGAGGACGGCGCGCCCGGCGCCGGCGGGGCGGGCGGAAGCGGCGGAGTCGGCGGCGGCCGAGCCGCTCGCGGCCGCGATGCGGGCCGGCGGCTGCCCCTTCGCCGCCAGGGCCTGACGGCGCGCATCGACGAGGTGCTCCTGAGCGAGCCGCAGGGCGGCACCCCGCGCCAGCGCGTCGGTGTCGCGCGCGAGCAAGGCTCCTGGAGCGCCAATCACGTTGAGATCACGCGAAGATCGCTCCACCACGGGTTCGGCAGCATTGGCCCCCTCTTCCCCCGAGGACAGCGCTCAGGCGAAGGACTTGCTGAGCTCCGCCTGCGAGTACACGGCCACGAGGCCTGCGCGCTCCAGGTTGCGCTGCGAGGTGCTCCCCGCCTGCGCCACCGAGTAGGCGAGGTCGCACCCGGCGTCGCGGGCGTAGGCGAGGCGGGCGTCGATCAGGGCGCGCTGCACACCCCGGCCGCGGTGGGCCTCGAGCGTGCCGCCCGCGAACAGCAGAGCGACGCGCTCGTGCACGTAGACCGCGCCGACGCCGGCGATGACGCCGTCGGTCGACGACGCGGAGAAGTACGCCGATCCGGGGTCGTGGAAGCACGCGTCGAAGATGTCGCGTCGATCGGGCGGCGGCTCGCCCGGCGTGGCGAACGCGGCGAGCGAGGCCGCGACCCACGCCGAGCCTTCGTCGCGCGCCGCGCGCCGCACCACCACTCCGCCGCGCGCGGCCGGCTCCGGCCCGAGGACCTCGGCGTCTGGGGCGAGGGAGCGCACGAGCACCGCGTCGAGCGAGTCCAGGCGGAAGCCGCGCTCCCCGAGCCGCGCGAGCAGCGAAGGGTGGGCAAAGGGCGAGACCAGGATGCGCGCCGCCGTGCCGCGCGAGGCATAGAAGTCCTCGAGGGCCTCGACGTCGCGCGCCTCGACCGGGCCGCTCATACCGAGGCCGGCCGCGCGCGAGAGGCGGATGTGCGGGGCGACGAACGCGGCGCGGCCGCCCGCGATGACGGCGACGGCGGCGCCCCGCGCCGGGATCCGCGCGGCGACCTCGCGCGCGGCGGCCTCGACCTTCGCGGCCTCGGCGGTCTCGATGCGGGCGGACAGGGCGCGATCGACGAAGACTGGCCGGGGTGTCACGCGGGGAGCGTAGCGCAGAGACGGCGGCGCGGCGGCCAGTAGAAATTCTTATCGATCGGGGATCCTTCTCAGGGGCGGGGCGGACCGTACGCCACGGAGCGTTCCGCGCCCCTCAGGGGATCTCGACCTCCGCGGAGCCGATCTTCACGGGATCGTTCGGCTCGTTGAGGTTGTCCCACCGGCGGTAGAGATCGACCGCGACGGCTCCTTTGCTCAGGCCCTTGATCGTCATGCCGATGTCGTACCGGCAGTCGCATCCGGCGACGGCGCTCGGGTCCATGTCGACCGGCTGCACGAGCACGCCGACCTTGCCTCCAGCGATCCGGACGAAGCCTTCGACTTCCTGCGCGCAGCGGAAATGCCCGGCGCCGTAATCGATGTGAACGGCTCCGCGCTCGGGCGTCGCCGCGAGCGTCTCCTTCACCGTCGTGTCGTACGCGCTCGCCGTGCACTCGCTCTGGGTGAGCCCCTCGATCGCCTCCGCGTCCTCCCAGCCCTCGGGCAGGTCGGCCCCGCATCCGACCGCCAAGAGCATGCCGGCTCCCATCATCATGTTCCGCATCTCGTCCCTCCGGCGGCGATCAACGCAAAGCGCGTACCAGCGAGCGCAGCAGCGATCTCGCGCTGCGGCGGCCGGCGCGTCGCGACACCGCGGTCGCGGGTGTGCCACGAAGGGCGCCCGCGCGCCGCTTCGGTCCTGGCGCCGGACCAGCGCAGCGCTCACGACGGATCCAGGACGATCTTCCCTCCCGCCCCGTCCGCCCCTCGCAGGGCGCGACGTGCGCGCGGCGCTACGTGCGAGTCCGCGGACGGCGGCCAGCCGAAGAACCGACGGTACTCCCGGCTGAACTGTGACTCGCTCTCGTAACCCACGTCGTGCGCGACGGTCTTCACCATGCCCCCTGCATGGAGCATCTGGCGTGCGCGCGTCAACCGGAGCGCCTTCATGTACTGCAGCGGCGAGGATCCGGTCATCGCCTTGAAGTGTTGATGGAACGTCGGGACGCTCATGTGCGCCAGCTGCGCGAGGTCGCCAATCCTCATTCGCTCTGCGAATCGCGCATTCATATGGCGGAGGACGTGGGCGAGCTGGCTCACCGGGTCCTCCGCGAGCGCCCGGAGCGAATCGCCATACGGCCCGTCGAGCACGAGAAAGAGCATCTCGCGGATGGTCTGCCGCGCGAGCGCTCGCGTACGCCGTTCATCGGTCAAGCAAGCCAGCAAGCGGGCGCCGGCGTCCTCGAGGTCGCGCCGGAGCGGCGCGCGAAACACGCTGCGAGAGGGGCGCGCCTGCTGGGGCGCGGGCGGCGCGTTCTCCTCGAGGAGCAGCTCGCGCAGGAGCGCGAGCTCGATCTCGACCACCACGGTGAGCACGGGCTCATCGGCCGACGCGATGGTCCTGCAGAGCATCGGCAGCGGTGAGGTGACCACGAGGTAGTAGCCGGCGTTGTACGCGTACGTCTTGTCGCCCAGGATTGCCTGCTTCTCTCCAGCGCCCACGAGGATCAAGCTGGACGGGTAGAGGGTGGGCGTGGGCGGCTCCGCGACGGTCACGCGGTAGACGACCACGCCTGGATAGCGCGTGCTGTTGCAGCCCTCATGGCGCGCAAGCGCGGCGATTCCAGCAGCCAACGAGTTGCCCGATCGAGCGGCTCTCGACATCCCGTCATCCTACCCACCTGACCGAGATGGCGCCAGGAGCTTCGTCGCCCCGCTCATAGGATCGAGCATGCCTTTGATAGTTCCGTGTCTTCCGTTTCCTGCCGTCACGGCTATCTATTGTCGGGTCGACGGGCCGCGCAGGTGAGCGCGGCCCCAGCAAGAGGAGTGAGACATGGTTCAGCAGGCCCAGGGCGCGCTCGCGGGGCGGGTCGCCGTCATCACAGGCGCATCGAGCGGGATCGGGGAAGCGACGGCGAAGGCGCTCGCCGCCCGCGGCGCGCGCGTGGCGTTGCTCGCTCGCCGGAAGGAGAGGCTCGATGCGCTCGGCGACGCCATCCAGAAGGGCGGTGGTCAGTCCGCCGCATGGCAGGTCGACGTGACGGATCGGAGCGCCGTCGAGCGCGCGGCCTCCGAGGTCATCGAGAGGTACGGGCGCGTGGACATCGTCGTGAACAACGCAGGCGTCATGCTGCCGAACCCGATCGAGGCCAGGCGTGTCGAGCAGTGGCAGCAGCAGATCGATCTCAACATCACGGGCCTCATGAACGTCATCGGCGCGTTCACATCGGCGCTCGTGCAGGCTGGCTCCGGCCCGGGGCCGGCGGATCTCGTGAACATCTCGTCGATCGCCGCCAAGAACATCTTTCCGGCCTTCGCGGTGTACAGCGGGACGAAGGCGTTCGTGACCCATCTGTCGATCCACCTCCGCGCGGAGCTGGGTTCCAAGGGGGTGCGCGTGACATCCATCGAGCCAGGCATCGTCGGCACGGAGCTGCAGAGCCACGTCGACTTCCATGGCGCGCGCGATTGGCTCGAGGGGTCGAGGTCGCAGATGGAGTGGCTCACCGCCGAGGACGTGGCCGAGGCCATCGCGTTCACCGTGAGCCTGCCGAAGCGCGTCAACCTCCAGCAGGTCACGATCATGCCGACCGGTCAGCCCTCGTAGGTGGGGTCCACGCGGGCCGTCGGTTCGAGGTGCGGCGAACGGCGAAGTCGCCGAGCAACGCCGGGCGGCCGGCCGCGGAGGTGGTGGAGGATAGGGGCCCGACCGACGGGAACACGGACCAGCAAAACGCGCCCCGGACACAGTGCCGGATAAGCGCACCAAGTGCGCTGGATCGCGTGCGTCAAGCAGCAGCAAGGGACAGAAAGGCAAGGTTCACGGCGTTCCGCCACCACGTAGCTGGACCGGCGCCGCGACGCCTTCCTCTCGCTGGAGAAGAGGGCGGCTGCGGGCGGCGACGGCGTGACGTGGGTGCAGCACCGTGCCGGCGAGCATCCAGTGCTCCGCCACGACATCCTACACGATGCTGCCCCTGTTGACCCGGTATCGAGACCGGCGTGCTTCCGGAGGCGCTGCAGCGGGCCGCGGGGCAGTTCGTGACGTGCCCTGGTGTCGGGCGCGCGCAGGTCACACGGCATGACGACTCGAAGGAGGTGTCCGGAATTGAAGGGGTGGACGCGGTTGCTCCGGCCCCTGAGGATTCCACGCATGGGGTTGGCGCGCCGCTAGAGGAGTCAGCATGGCTGCAATCACCCGAGAGACGCCCCGATGCCCTCAGTGACCCATGAAGCCCTGGTGGAGCTGTTCAAGAACCGACCGACGCTGGCCGCCGAGATGCTGCAGGACGCGCTCGGCCAGCCGGTACCGACCTTCACGGAGGCGCGCGTCGAATCCTCCGATCTCGCCGAGATCGTTCCCTCGGACCGCCGAGCGGACGTCATCGTCGTGCTGCTGGTCGGCGAACAGCAGCGGCCCGCGATGGCGATTGTCGTCGAGGTGCAGCTCGGCGTGGATCCGGACAAGCCTTACGTCTGGCCCGTGTATGTCGCCCAGACGAGAGCCCGGCACCGCTGTACTACCCGGCTGCTGGCCGTGACGATCGACCCGACGATGGCGCGGTGGTGCTCGCAGCCGATCGACACGGGCCATCCGGGCTGGATCCTGACGCCGCTGGTGCTCGGGCCCGCGGGCGTCCCGGTCGTCACGGACGCCGAGCAGGCGAAGGCGGCGCCCGAGGTCGTCGTGCTCTCGGCCATGGCGCACGGGCAAAGCGAGGCGGCGGAGGCGATCGGCGAGGCGTTCCTGGCGGCGGCCGCCGGGCTCGATGAGGAGCGCCGCGCCGTCTACGGGGACCTGGTGCTATCCTCGCTGAGCGCAGCGGCGAGGCGGACGTTGGAGGCGATGATGAAGAGCGGATACGAGTTTCAGAGTGAATTCGCGCGCAGCTACGTGGCGAAGGGTGTGGAGAAGGGCCGGCAGGAGGGGCTCCTCGAGGCTAAGGCGCAGGCCGTGCTCGCCTTCCTCGATGCCCGCGGGCTGGAGGTCCCTGCCGAGGTCCGGGAGCGCGTCCTCGCGAGCACTGACCTCGCCGAGCTGGACCGCTGGATCCGCCGCGCTGCCTCCGTCAGCGACGCCAGCGAGCTGCTCGCGACGACCGACTCCTGAGCGCACGGCCTCGGGCAGCGGCCGGGCGGCTCGCGGCGTCGGCGCCGACTTTGGTGCCCGGCGCCCCCGGTGCCCGGCGCGCCCGCGCCGTACGCCGTCGTCGTCGACCCGAGCGGGCGTGCTGCCGCTCGAGGGGGGCCGGATCGACGGCGCGATGCTGCGCGAGGGGCTGGTCGACGAAATCTGTTTGCGATCGCGCCGGTCGCCCACGTCGCGGTCGGCACGCCGTCGCTCTTCGACTCGCCCCGGCGCCACGCGATGGTCGTGCGACGAAGGCTTCCGGCTGTCCGGCCAACGCCCCGGGCATGTGCCGCGAGCGGGTGCTGTGCGTATCCACTCATAGGATACAAGCCCTTATTGGTCCGCATTCGTGTCGTCACGCCGCGTCATCGATGATCGCTCGTAACGTTTCTAGCCGCCGCTCCCCCGGCGGTCCGGCATATCCGTGCTGCCAGCTGACGATGATCGGCGCCGCCATTGTGGCAGACCGGAATACGACGACTGTCCAGCCAGGCGACGAGGCTCCGGGGAACGGGTCGGCACCGTCCCCGTATCGACGGACAACCGGTAAACCGAGACCTCGGCAAACGTCGTCCCACCCCCGTCCAAAGGCAAAGACATACCGCGTCTCGACCTCTGCCAGCGGCTGGAACACGTATCGGTCAACGACCTCCGGGGGACAGCGAAGCCCCGCCGTCAGCGAGTTGGAGTGCCATGGGTAGAGCTCGAAATTCAGAAGTTGGCGAAACGTGAAGCCATCGCCGCACCAGCGCTGTCCAAAACGGATTAGATTGCGCCAGTAGACGCTCTCCCTCCCGTGAAGCTCCAGCCAATTTCGATCGCCTGGCGGGCTGCGCTCGAAGCACCGGCTGAACGAAGCCTCGCGTATTCGGTTTGTCCATATGCCGTCTCGTCCGTGAAGTTTGGGGTACCCGACGCCAGGATTCAGACCGAGCACGACCAACAAAGGTTCACCGTTGACCCCGCGAAGATCCCCAGTGAAGGGGTCCGGAAAACAAGTCAGATCGAGCGCGCCTCGACCCGTGCCAGTGTAGGAGTTCTGCCACGCGGTCAGATCGCGCGCCACGGTGGTGTCCTGGTCCTTAAGCCATGCATCGAGCGCATCGTCCCCCTCGATCCAGGCGCCGACGTACGCATCCCAAACGTCCGCAACTCGATTTCGGTGTTCGCCCATGCCTCTCCTCTCCCGGGAGCCCGGGTGTGCGCCTAACGACCTGGAACTCAGCCGTGGCTGCGCGAGTTCTGGCGCGGCGTAGCTGGAGCGTCGTTCATCGGGCGGCCAGTCGTCAGCTCGGCGCCCCGACGCGAAACGACAGCCACCCGGTGCTCGGGTCGACGCCGAGCACGTCGAGGCGCGCGCGCAGTCGCCAACCGTGCTTCGCGTACTTGCCCTGGTAACTCGGCTGAACGCCGGGCGGCAGTCGAAAGGTGCCCTTGAACTTGCGCTCTTCCCCCGGTGACAGGATCATCCCTGGTGCCACGGTGACTTTGGCCTCGAACGTTGTCTCCGAATGTTGAGTCACCTGCGGGGTTGTTCGGGCCTGCGGATGGGGCCGGGACTTCGCCGCGGCGTCTGCGAGCACGTTGGCCCAGCTAGCATTTCGCGGCAGGTCGATCTCCTCGACTGATTTGACCTCGAGCAACACTGCGCGCACATCGAGCGCCGCAGGGCCGTTCTTGATGGTGATATGGACCGCGATGGTCTGACCGGGGACAGCAAACTGAGGTTCCATCTCCAACGAGACGTTCGCTGCCGAGCCGGTCACCCGATCCACGGTCGTACGTACGGAGTCCCAGAAGCCCATGTCTACCTCGTGCAGCCAGTAGTACACCACCGCGCGCTCGGCGAAAAGACGGTGCTCGCAAGCGCGGCGCCGCGGCGCATGGCCGCACGGTCTCGGGGTCTAGGCCGGCGGGTAGGTTTCCACTGCGGAGGAGCACCTCCGCGCCGTCGATGTCGGGCTTCCGGGGTAATACGGGGCTTCGCCCGAGGCTGGCCTTGATCTCGCAAGGCGCCTTCCGCTTCGCGCTGGCCCATCACCACCCGAGCGCCGACCCGACGCCGACCCGCGAGGACGAGGCGGTCACCCTGGAGCTGCACCACCTCTCCGACTTTCGGCGCGCCGACGCGAAAACGGACACCCGCGCTGCGGGCGATGCCCGCCAGGACGAGCGCAGGGCGCAGGACCGCCTCGCTGCTGGTACAACGGCCGTCGTGAGACGCCTCGCCCCGCTCGCCGCCCTTGCCCTCTCGCTGTGCTCGTGCACGGCGAGCTCGACCGCCGGCGCGCCCCGCTGCCTCACCGGCCCCGCGCCGAGGGTGGGGCGGCCGGCGGCGGACGAGATGCTCGCGCTGATGCGGCGCGAGCGGGAGCGGGCCGAGCGGGCCCGCTCTCCGCTGGTCCGCGCCCGCATCCTCGAGGCCATCCCGGGGCTCTTCCCGGACACGAGCGGCCTCACCCGCGCGCCCCGCTGCAGCGACGAGCTCGCGGACGAGAGCGCGGCCGCCCTCCGCGGCGATCTCCTCGTGTTCTCGCGCCTCCTCGTCGCCCGCCTCCGCACCGCGCGCGACCCCCGCGCCCTCCTGCCGCTCGTCACGCGCAGCGAGGAGCGCATCACCGCGTACGAGCTCGGCCCGGCGGAGCCGGGGCCGGCGCCGCCGCGATCGCTCGTCAGGTCGCTCGCCCTGGCGAGCCTCCCCGCGCCGTGGCTCATGAACCACGACCCGGAGGCCCGCCAGCTCCTGCTCGACCGGCTCCGCGACGGCGGCGACGCGCGCGAGCAGCTCCTCCTCCACGGCGCCGCGGCCGCGCTGTTCCTGGAGGCGGCGCGGGGCGATCCGGCGCGCGCGCAGGGCGGCGCGGGGCCGTCGCTGCTGCGCGCCTGGCTGCCCGACCTCGCGCGGCGCCTGGAAGGCCCGGCGGACCCGGTCTCGCTGGAGCTCGCGATCCGCCGGCTCGCCGACGTGGGGGCCTACGGAGCGCGCTTCGGCGTCGGGCCCGAGGCCAGGGCGCTCGTCGACCGCGTCGTCGCAGCGCGCGGCGAGCTCCCGCTCACGCGCGGGATCGCCGGGGCGGCCCGGGACCTGGCCGAGGTGGCGCGCGGGGCGCTCCACGACCTCGAGGTCCCGCGGCGATCGCCTGCGCCGGTCGACCTCCCGCCGCCCCGGCGGGACCGCTTCCGGGTCTTCGGGGACTGGCTCGACGCCGAGCCTGCGGGCGGGAAGGTCGCGGCGGCCGACGCGCTCGCGCGCGTGCGCGACCTCGACGGCGAGCTCGCGACGCTGCGCTTCAACCCGTCGCGGTGCCGCGTGCTCGAGGAGCTCGGGCTGTGGCTCCCGCCGGACGAGGCGTCCCGGCGCTTCGACGCGCTCGTCGCCCCCGTCTTCGACGGCGAGCGCGTCCGCCTGAGCGCCGAGGCCCTCTGCCGGATGCGCGTGGCGCTCCGCCTCGATGGCGTGGACGAGGCGCGGCGGGTGAAGCTCCTGCTCCGGCTGCTGTCCGCGACGCCCGCGCAGATCGGCGCGCCCGACACGCGCGGCGACGAGCCGCGCCCCGCGCTCGCGACGCCCCTCGACGCGGCGTCCGTGACCGCGGAGGCCGCGCGCGCGCTCGCGCGGAGCCTCGGCTGGATCGACCGCCACGCGGACCTGCGCGCATGGCTCGAGACGCAGGCCCTCGCGCCGGTCCCGCCCGGCGGGCCGGCCGCCGCGCGGTGGCGCCTGCTCCAGCCCGCGTTCGAGCGTGTGGTCGTCCTGCACGCGTCCGGCGGCCCGGAGGCGCGGCCGGAGGTGGCACGCGCGATTTTGCGCGGGTGGATGGAATCGGTCCGCGCGGCGGAGGCGCAGCAGCGCGTGAGCGACGCACCCATGGGCGAGGTGGTGAACGCCCGTCTCCGCGCGCTCGGCGAGCACGGGCAGCGCGCCGGCCTCGCCGAGGAGGTCGGCGCATTCCTCGACGAGCGAAAAAGCGAGCGGGCGGCGGTGGTGGCGTCCTATTTGCTGTCGCTCTAGCGAACGAGCTCCGGCGCGGCGCTGGCGTCCGCCTTGCCGTTCGTGCGGTGGAAAATCCTCGCGCGCGGATTTCGCCGTGCCGAATCGCGCGCTGCTGGGCAACGCCGGCGTGCCGGGCGGACCGCGCCGCGTGCGTCGCCGGGGGCAGCGCGCCGCAGATCCTTTTTCGTGCGCGGCGCCGACCGGAGCGGCGTGCTTGCGGTCCGGCCTGCGCTACGCTCGTCGGCGCCCGGAGCCTCCATGCAATCCTTCGATGGACAGCCCACCTCCGCTGGGTCCGTCGCCGAGGCGGCCCTGCCCCGCCACGAGCGGGTGGTCGAGCGGCTCCTGCGCTTGCAGCGCATCACCGCGGCGCTCGCGGGGGCCCGCACCCTGACCGAGATCGCGAGCACCATCATCGATCAAGGCATGCCCGCGCTCGACGCCGAGGTGGGCGTCGTCGCGATCCTGTCCGCCGACGGCGCCTCGCTCCGCAACCTCGGCTTCAAGGGGGTCCCGGTCGACACCGAGGCGGCGTGGGCCGAGTATCCGGTCGATTCTCCCGTGCCGGTGGCCGAGGCGGCGCGCACGGGCGCGCCTGTCATCGTGCCCACGCGCGAGGAGCGGAACGCGCGCTATCCGGTCCTCGCCCGCGTCCACGGCGTGGAGCACGGGGGCGCCGTGGCCGCGTTCCCGCTCGTCCTCGAGTCGAGGACGGTCGGCTCGCTCGGGTTCTGCTTTCCCGCCTCGCGCGCGTTCGACGACGACGATTACGCATTTGTCCTCTCCATTGCCCAGCAATGCGCGCTCGCGGTCGAGCGGGTGCGCTGGCACGAGGTCGCCGAGCAGGAGATCGCGCACCGCCGGGCCTCCGAGGAGGCGCTGCGCGCGCGCGAGCGGGAGCTCACGGCCCTCGTGGCCGAGCTCCGGCAGACCCAGGAGGCGCTCCGGGAGGCGGATCGGCGCAAGGACGATTTCCTGGCGATGCTCGCCCACGAGCTGCGCAACCCGCTCGCGCCCCTCTTGAACGCCGTCGAGCTGATCAAGGCGGCGGGCCCGTCGACGCCGATCGTCGAGCGCGCGCGCACCATCATGGATCGCCAGATCGGGCACATGGCCCGGCTGGTCGACGATCTGCTCGACATCTCGCGCATCTCTCGGGGCAAGATCACGCTGTCCCTCGAGCGCGTCGATCTGGTCGAGCTCACCCGCGCGACGGCGCTCGATTACCGATCGCTGCTCGACGCGCGCGGCGTGCGCTTCGAGCTCGCGCTGCCGCCCGCGCCGGTGTGGCTGCAGGCCGACCCGACCCGCCTCGCCCAGGCGATCGGGAACCTGCTCCAGAACGCGAACAAGTTCACGGACGACGGCGGCTCCGTCCGGCTCTCGATCGCGCCGCCCCATCCCGCGCGCGGGGCCGTCTCCGTCGAGGTCGCGGACACCGGCATCGGCATGGAACCGGCCGTCCTGGAGCGGATCTTCGAGCCGTTCGCCCAGGCCGACCAGAGCGTCGCCCGCAGCCGCGGGGGCCTCGGGCTCGGGCTCGCGCTGGTCAAGGGGGTGGTCGAGCTCCACGGCGGCAGCGTGCGCGCCGCGAGCGCCGGCCTCGGCCGGGGCGCGGCGATCACGATCACGCTGCCGCTCTGCGCGGCCGCCCCGCGCGCGGCGGACGCGCGGCGCGCAGCGGACGCGCGGCGCGCGGCGGCGAGCGCGAGCTCGCGGCGCATCCTGATCATCGAGGACAACGTCGATGCGGCCGACAGCCTGCGCATGCTGCTCGAGCGCCGCGGCCACGCCGTCTCGGTGGCGCACAGCGGCGACGACGGCGTGGCCGCCGCGCGCATGGCGCCGCCGGACGTGATCCTCTGCGATATCGGCCTCCCTGGGGCGACGAACGGCTATGGCGTGGCGCGGCTCCTGCGCGCCGAGAGCGCCATGAGAAAGACGCTCCTCGTCGCGCTCACCGGCTATGCCCAGGACGACGATCGGAAGCTCGCCCGCGCGGCGGGGTTCGACGCGCACCTGACGAAGCCGGTGGCCCAGGCGATGCTGGAGCGGCTCCTCGCCGAGCTCGCGCCTTTGCCCGAGACGGCGTGAGCGCCCGCGCGGGCGCGCCGCCAGCGCGGCGCGGTGGCCCGGGGCGCCCGGCCTGCGCCGTGACCGGGCGATCCGGCGGCTCGCCTCGTGTCCGGCAGGCGACCTCGCCCGCTCGATCGGCGGAGCGCGAAGGCCCAGCGCGCTCCGCCTCACGAAGAGGCGCCGACCGCGCCCGCTCACTCGGCCGAGAGTGTGAGCCGCGCCGGCTCCGCCGGCCGCGCGCGGTTCCACGCGGAGGCGACCGCCGCGAGCGACGCCATGACGGCGTCCGGGTGCGTCCCCGCCCCGAAGCTGCGCTTGCGCCCGATCGAGAGGGCCACGTACGCCGCGGACCCGGCGCTTGCGCTCCGGTCGATCGCGTGCGCCGCGTGCTCTTCTATCGCGACCGCGATCCCCGCGTGGCGCGAGAGCGCGCTCGCGAAGGCCTGGGCGGGGCTCTGGCCCGCGGCGCAGAGCGCGTGGGGGACCCCGCGTATCTGCACCTGGAACTCGTGTCGTTCCGCCGCGCCCTGGCCGCTCGTCCTGTGCCCGACGACGCGCACCGGCCCGCCGCGGTTCACGTACTCGCGCTCGAAGATCGCGAGGATCTCGGCCTTCTGCACCTCGCCCTCGGTCCGCTCCGCCCTGCGCTGCACCGCCTGGCTCAGCTCGATCGCGAGATCCTTCGGCACCGCATAGCCGTACTCGTGCTCGAGCAGGTAGGCCACGCCGCTCTTGCCCGACTGGCTGTTCACGCGGATCACCGCCTCGTAGCTGCGCCCCACGTCCTGCGGATCGATGGGGAGATATGGCACCTCCCACGCCGCGCCCCCGCGCTCGCGCAGCGCCTTGAACCCCTTCTTGATCGCGTCCTGGTGCGAGCCCGAGAAGGCGGTGTACACGAGCTCTCCGACGTAGGGGTGGCGCGGGTGGACCGGCAGTCGATTGCAGTGCTCCGCCGTCTCCTTGATCGCCTGGACGTCGTGGAGCTCGAGCTCCGGATCGACCCCCTGGGAGAACAGGTTGAGCGCCAGCGTGACGAGATCCACGTTCCCGGTGCGCTCGCCGTTCCCGAACAGCGTGCCCTCGACGCGGTCGGCGCCGGCCATGACGGCGAGCTCCGCCGCGGCCACCGCGGTCCCGCGGTCGTTGTGCGGGTGCACGCTCAGCGCGATGCAGTCGCGCTGCTTCAGGTTCCGGTGCATCCACTCGATCTGATCCGCGTAGACGTTCGGCGTGGCCATCTCCACGGTGGCCGGCAGGTTCAGGATGATCTTCCGTGACGGGCTGGGCTGCCACACGTCCATCACGGCCTCGCAGATCTCCTTGGCGAAATCGAGCTCTGTCCCCGTGAAGCTCTCGGGCGAGTACTCGAGCACGACCTCGGTCTCGGGCATGCGCGCGGCGAGCTCCTTCACGAGCCTCGCCCCGCGCACGGCGATGTCGACGATGCCCGCGCGGTCCAGGCCGAACACCACGCGCCGCTGGAGCGTGGAGGTGGAGTTGTAGAGGTGCACGACGGCGCGCCGGGCCCCGCGGATCGCCTCGAAGGTCCGCTCGATCAGCTCGGCGCGCGCCTGCGTCAGCACCTGGATGGTCACGTCGTCCGGGATGAGCCGCTCGTCGATGATCCGGCGCACGAAGTCGAAGTCGGGCTGCGACGCGCTGGGGAAGCCGACCTCGATCTCCTTGAACCCCATCCGCAGGAGCTCGTGCCACATGCGGAGCTTGCGCTCGGGGCCCATCGGCTCGACGAGGGCCTGGTTGCCGTCGCGCAGGTCCACGCTGCACCAGCGCGGCGCGCTCTCGATCACGCGGCTGGGCCAGCGCCGATCGGGCAGATGGATGGGCTGAAACGGCTTGTACTTGTGGATGGGCATCGTGGACATGACAGGACTCCCTGAAAGCTGAAGATGGGAGTCGTCGCGACGACGATGCGAGGACCCCCACCGGGACAAGGAACCGACGGGGGTCAAGCTGCGAAGATGGACGTCGTCAGCAGCGCGCGCAGAGCCCCCGAGGCCGTAGGCCTAGGCAGGGGCGAAGGGCGCGCGCGGGTACGACAGACATCGCCGGGCAATCTAGCGAACGTTCTCCTGCTTGTCCAGCGTCGCGGCGCGGGCGACGGCGAGCGCGTGTACGCGGGCGCGCACACCTGCGCTGCGGTGTGCCCGCGCGAAGGTCGGCGCCGCGGCCCACCCCTCCTCGTGTACGATCGCAGGTCGGGCACTCCTGGCGCGAGGTGATGGAGCATGAGAGAGCGCGAGCGAGGACGGGCTGAGGGGTCGAATCGACGGTCGCGGAAACGATGGTCGCTCGCTGTCGCGACCGCGATGGTCGTCTCCGTCTCCGGGCAGGCGAGGGCCGACGACGGATCTCCGCGGCTCGTCGGTCGCTTCTGAGCCGTCCTGTCCCGCAGGCCGGGAGGGGAGCGCCCGCGCATCGGGGCTCGGGCGTCGTGAGGCGCTCGGCGCTGCCCGGCCTGAATTGCAGGAAAGGCGGCTCGTTCCAGCCCACGTCGAGCATCTCGGGCGGACCGCGCTTGACAGTCCCGCGGCGACACGATGACTTCGGGAGGTGAGGTTCTCGACCACTTATCTTCTTTGGGCGGGATTGGCCTCGTCCCTTGTCGCCGCTGCCTGCACCCCGACGGCGGACCCACCCCTCGGCCCACCGAGAGGGTCGGGCGCGGGCGGGGCGGACGGGACGGGCGACGGCGGCGACCTGGATTTCGGCGACGTCACCGGCGGCTGGACGGGGAGCGGATGCTCCGCGGACATGAGAGGCGTCGTGGACGACGAGGGGAACGTCGTCGCGGTGTGCCCGCCCGAGCTGGGGTGCTTCCAGGGGCGGTGCGTCCCCGCGTGCGAGGCCGCGGAGAAGGCGGGCGGATCCATCGGGTGCGATTACCTCGCGCCGTCGCCGCCGTTCTTCCAGAACGAGCTCGACGCCTCCAGTTACAGCGGCGCGTGCCATGCGGTCTTCCTCGCGAACACCTGGCCCCGCCACGCCAGGATCCGCGTCGCCTACGGCGGCGAGGCGCTCGACGCGGCCGAGTTCACCTACCTCCCGAGCGGCATCGGCCCGAGCACCACGTACACGCGCTTGCCCGAAAACGGCATCCCGCCGGGCGAGGTGGCGGTGCTGTTCCTCTCGCACCGGCCGGGCGCGGCGAGCGCCTTCGGATCGCTCGAGTGCCCGCGGGCTCCCGCCGTCCTGGCCGACGTCGCGGTGCACAACAGCGGCACCGGCGCCGCGTTCCAGGTCGCGTCGGATACGCCCGTGTCGGCGTACGACATCCTGCCGTACGGCGGGGCGATGAGCTTCCTCCCCAGCGCCTCGCTCCTGTTCCCGCGCAGCACGTGGGGCACCAACTACGTCGCCCTGGCGCCGCACGCGTACGGCCTCGGCGTGCCGTGGATGATGCTCGTCGCCGCCGAGGACGACACCACGGTGGATCTCGTGCCCCCGTCGAGCCTCCCCGGCGGCGGCGGGGCCCCGGGCGCGCCGGCCGACGCCGCCACGCAGGTGACGCTCGGCGCCGGCGACGTGGTGCAATGGATGGGCGCCGACCCGAGCGGCGCCGTGCTCCAGTCGAACAAGCCCATCGGCGTGTGGACCGGCAACACCTACCTGCAGGTGGCCACCGACACCTCCCCGGCCGGCGGCGGTCAGGACGCGGCCCACCAGCAGATCGCGCCGATCCGCGCCCTTGGCAGCGAGTACGTCGGCGCCGGCGTGGTCTCGCGGCTGGCCTCGCAGGAGCCGGAGAGCGTCGTCTATCGCCTGCTCGGCGTGACCGACGGCACGGCGCTCTCGTGGGATCCGGCGCCGCCTCCGGGCGCGCCGGCCGCCCTGGAGGCGGGCGAGGTCGCCGAGTTCGAGGCGACATCGCTGTTCTCGGTGCGGTCCCAGGACGGCGGTCACCCCTTCATGCTCACGCAATACATGCCCGGCGCCCCCGCCTGGACGCGCCCCGGGTGCGTGGCGGAGATCCCGATCGCCGGCACCCCGTGCATGCTCGGGGACGAGGAGTGGGTCATCCAGCTGCCGCCCGAGCAGTTCCTTGAACGGTACGTGTTCTTCACCGATCCGACCTACGCCACGACGAGCCTGGTGATCACCCGCGTCAAGGGCCCGAACGGCTTCGCGGACGTGGAGCTGAGCTGTCTCGGTCCGGTGACCGGGTGGCGCCGGGTCGGGACCGCGGGCGCGTTCGAGGTGGCGCACGTCGATCTGAGCCGCGGCTTCGTGGGCGCGAGCCCCGCGTGCGAGACGAGCCTCCACGAGGCGCGCAGCGCGGGCGCCTTCGGCGTCACCGTCTGGGGAACGGACTTCTACGCGTCGTACGGCTACCCCGCCGGCGGCAACGTCGAGAGCATCAACGACGTCGTGGCCCCGCCGGTCCCGCGGTAGCTCGCGTCGCCTGGGCTCGTCCCTGGAGCGGGCGGCGCGATGCCGCTCGGGCTCAGCGGGGGAGCCGCTCCATGAAGCGCGCGATGTGCTGGGCGATCTCGACCGGCCGCTCCTCCACGGCGAAGTGCCCCGCGTCGAGCAAGTGGAGCTCCGCGTCGGGGAGATCGCGGAGATACGCCTTCGCGCCGGCGCTGATGAAGTCCGCGTCGTTGCGCCCCCACACGATGAGGGTAGGCGGCTTCCGGGCGCGCAGGAACGCCTGCCACGACGGATAGCGATCGACGTTGGTCTGGTAGTCCTGGATGAGCTGGACCTGGACCGCGCGCTCCTCCGGGGTGGCCAGGAAGGCGAGGTCGTGGGTCCAGGCGTCGGGGCTCACGCGATCGCGGTGCGCCACCGGCACATGCCGGAGATACTGCTCCTGCTTGACCCCCTCGGCGCTGACGAGCTGGGCGACCGCGGCGGCGCTCGCCGGGGACCGGTCGTCGTGGGCGTGCCGAATGCCCACCCGCAGCGCCTCGGACAGGCCTTCGACGTACGCGTTGGCGTTCTGCACGATGAGCCCGCGCAGCCGCTCGGGGTGGGCGAGCGCGACACGGAACCCGACCGGCCCGCCGAAGTCGTGCATGTAGATTGCGTACCGCGTGAGCCCGAGCGCCTCGGTGAAGCCGGTGATGTGCTCCGCGAGGAGGTCGAACGTGTACGTGACCTCGGAGGGGGAAGGGCGATCGCTGTAGCCCGATCCCAGGTAGTCCGGCGCCACGACGCGATATCGGCCCGAGAGGAGGGAGAGCAGCTCTCGGTATTCGTGGGATGACGACGGGAAGCCGTGGAGCAGGAGCAGCGCGGGGCGGTCGGGGCGTCCGGCTTCGCGGTAGAAGATCCTGCGGCCTCGCACCTCGACGGTGCGATAAAACGTCTTCTCCGGCCAGACCGCCTCGGGCGCTGCCGCCGGGGTCCGGTCGCCTGCCGGCGCGTCGGCTGGGGTGCCGGCGTGGCGGCTCGGCGCGAGCGACGGACCGGCGCACCCCGCGAGCGCGGCGACGAGCGCGGCGGAGGCCAGCCCGCCCGCGGCCCGGCCGAGCCGCGCGAGCCCGGAGCGCCGCCCAGCCGCGGCCCCCTTGGCACCGGCCGCGCCGTTCGCGGCGGGCGCGTCCACGGATCTCGCCGGCTCGACCTCCCGAGCTCGCGCCGCCGATCGCCCAGGGCCCACGTCCACGTTCTCCTCGCGGCTCATGCTAACCTCCGTATTCGACTTTTGACGGTTATGTAGCAGGCGTGCTAACCAGTCAAGTGGGTGATCGATGGTTAGCAGCGCGTCGCGTTTCCTCTGGGTCGGCCATCATCGGGCGCTCGATTTTCTCAACACCGAGCCGGTGCAGCGCGGCGGCCGGGTGGAGCTGCTCCCGGATTTGCGCGGCCTCGTCGACTGGTCCAGGGAGGCGGGCTTCCTCGACGGCGCGACCGCGGCGGGCGTCCTCGATCGCTGGGAAGGGTCGAGCGAGGGGGCGAGCGCCGTCGCACAGGCGCATCGGCTCCGGGCGGCGCTGCGCGCGCTGATCGAGCGGCCGCGCGAGCGCGGAGCGGCGGCAGAGGACGCGCTCGACGTGCTCAACCGGGCCCTGCGCCTCGACGCGGGGACCACGGAGGTCGTGCGGGCGCGCGCCGGGTTCGAGCGCCGGGGCCATGCGCGGATCGACGCGCCGGCGCAGCTCCTCGGCCCCATCGCCGAGGCGGCTGCGGGGCTCCTTTGCGATGTGGATCCGGAGCTCGTGAAGCGCTGCGGGAACCCGGATTGCGTCCTCTATTTTCACGACACGTCGAGGAACCACGCCCGGCGCTGGTGCAGCATGGAGCTGTGCGGCAACCGGATGAAGGTGGCCGCTCACTACCACCGCCATCGGGGCGGTTAGCGCGGCGGAGCGCCCACGAAGCGCGGCGCGCCAACGACCCGATCTGCCGACGAGCGTCCGTGTTGCCCGAATGCGCGATCAGCTGAGCTGGTGGGCAGGGGAACCCTCCGTTGCGGATCGCGCCGGCGCGGCCTGCGAGCCCCGCGCGCGCGCGGCGGCGCGCACGGTGAGCGCGGCCGCGACAAGCAGCGCTCCGGCGGCGGCCGCCCAGCCGTACGGGTAGCCGGCCCACGCCGCCACCCGGGCCACCGCGACGCTGCCGACCAGACAGCCGAGCTGGAGCGCGAGCGATCCGACGGAGATCAGCGTGGCGCGCCGGGCCGCGTCGACCCGCTCGTGCAGCGCCTCGGTGGTCAGCGGGCCGGGCACCCCACCGCTCACATAGGACAGCACGTATCCGGCGGCGGCCAGCGCGAGCCCGCCCGGGCCGGCGGCGGCCAGCCCGATCAGCGCGACCCCCAGCCCGAAGAGGGCGGTGCCGGCGGCGGCCGTGGACAGCGGCGACGCCAGCCCAACCCGGGTGCCGGCCCGGCAGAGCGCGGGGGCGGCCGCCGAGCCCGCGGCGCTGCCCAACCATGCGGCGGTGGCGAGCACCCCGAACGCCAGGCCGGCCCGGTCGGCGCCGCCCAGCATCTCTGCCAGCTGCAGCGGGGTGAGCAGCTCCAGCGCGGCGATGGCGAAGCCGACCGCGGCCATGCGCAGCATCAGCAGCCGGACCACCGGGTCGCTGGACGAAAGCCGCACCCCGGAAGCGACCTGGGCCGGCACGTCGCGCAGCATCGCCGCGGCGCCGGTGGCCCGCGGCAGCCGGATGCCCCCCGGCTCGACCACGAGCGCCGCGTGCGCGATCAGGCTGGCGGCGGCCACCGCGGCGGCGGCCAGCGCCGGCACCGAGAACGGCGACAGCACCCCGCCCGAACGCAGGCCGTCGGCGACGCCGGGCAGCCAGCCGCCGAGGGTCGCGGCCAGGCCGAGGCCGAGGGCCTCCACGGCCCAGCCGCGCGAGATGCCGGTGCGCAGCACGGTGTCGGGGTCGGCGGCGCGCGCGGTGTCGACGTACCAGGCCTCCAGCGGGCCGGAGCCGAGCGCGCGGGCGGCGGCCGACACAAGCGCGACGGCGGCGAACTGCCACCAGGTCCGGGCGAAGGCCAACCCGGTCAGGCCGACCACGGACAGCGCGCCGGACAGCAGCAGGGTGCCGCGGCGGCCGAGCTGATCGGCCAGGCCGCCGGTGGGCAGCTCCAGCGCGATGACGGCGCCCGAGTAGAGCGCGACGAGCAGACCCGCCGTGGGCAGGTCGAGGCCGCGGTCGGTGTACAGCAGCACCATCACCGGAAAGACCAGGCCGGTGGCGAACCAGCGCAGCCCGCTCAGCGCGAGGTAGCGCCGTTCGGCCTGGCGTGCGCTGAGCGGCCTCACAGGGGCACCTCCGCGAACGCGAGGAGCTGCTGGTAGACCCGCACGTGGCCGACCGGCTCGTCGCCGGCGTCGGGCGGCGACGACCGGTAGCGGGCGAAGACCTCGCCCAGCTCCTCGGTCAGCCGGGTGAGCTGGGACGGGGTGAGCCGCAGCAGGTCGTCGAAGACGCCGCCGGCGTCGGCCCACCGGGGGTCGAGGGCGTCGCGCTCGGCCGACCAGCGCTGGAACGCGTCGACGGCGGAGGCGAGCTGGCGGCGCTCCAGCGCGTCGCTGATCTGGCGACCCTCGGGATCGCCGGCGAGCTCGGCCCGGCTCCAGCTGGTGAAGCGGTGGGTCGCGCGCCAGCGCTTGTCGCGCCGGTTCGGCTGCTGGGAGACCTCCTCCACGAAGCCGTACCGGGCGAGCTGGCGCAGGTGGTAGCTGGTCGAGCCGCTCGACTCGTCGAGGCGCCGGCCGAGCTCGGAGGCGGTGGCCGGGCCCTCGTAGCGCAGCAGCGCGAGCAGCTTCGAGCGGATCGGGTGGGCGACCGCCTTGAGCGTCTCGACGTCGGGCACGGTGCGCTGGGCCATCCCTCGATGGTACGATCGCAAAGAAAACTTTGCAAAGATTTGTTTGCGATCCGGCTCCTTCCGTCCTCCTCGGTCGTCCGAGAGACGCGGTACCCGCATCACCTGCACGCCACTCGGCGCTGTGATCGCTGACCAGGCTCCCGCGCGCGACGCGGAGGCGGTACCTCACGTGGACGCCCTGCGCGACCTGCCCCACGGCGTGCTGGTAGCTGGCGCGCGCGCCGCACGGCGGCCGCGATACAGAGCCTGTTTCGAAGCGCTCTTGTGAACGGCGCTCGAATGCGTGGAGTCGCCTTGGCGGCGGAGCGAGCTTGACCCTCGCGCCGGCGTCCGGCAGAGTGACCATGTGCGCTTCTTCCGTTTCTCCTGAGCGACACGCCGTGTGAGCTGCCCCTCGCCCCCGGGCGAGCGAGGCCTCGCGCGGCGTGCGTGTGCGTGCTGAACGGGCGCCGGTGCGCGGCGAGCGGCCCAATGCAGGGCCCTCGGCGTTCGGCGCCTCCCCATCCGCACGGCGTGGCCGAGGTCTCGGTCCACGCAAGGAGAACGGCTCGTGTCGAACACCACCTGCTTCCATCGCCATGCCCGGCGCGAGGTCGATCGCGCCGTCAGTGACGCCTTTTCGGACCTCGCGGGCGACCTCGCGGCGCGCTCCGCCTTCGCCTCTTTGCTCGGTCACGCCCGCGAGCGCTCGACGCTGCTGTGCGCCGGCCGCGACCACGCGTCGCGCGCCGCGGCCGTCCGGGCGCTCAGGAACCTCGCGCGCCACAACGCGGCGCACGTCGCCTCGGCGGCCACCTGGGCGGGCGGCGATGCCGGCGTGAACGACCTGATTCACTCGCTCGCGCAGCACGTCGTCGGCCGCTACGTCGTCCCGTGCGGCTTCGTCTCCGTGTGGCTCGCCGACGACCCGGAGCCGCAGCGCTGGTTCATCGAGCACGCGAACGGCCGCCCGTTCCGCGAGATCTCCGGGCTGCCGGTGCGGATGACCCGCCGCATGGAGCACATCCTTTTGACCTCGCCGCCGCACCTCCCGCTCCAGGCGGCGATGCGGCGCGCGGAGATCCTCGGCCTCGACGGCCCGCCGGAGCTCGTCGACACCATTCTGACGACGGACCTCGCCGCCGATCTCGGCCACGGGGACCTGTGGCGCCAGGCCTTGCGCTTCTTTGCTCGCTACTGGGACGCCCTCGGCCCGATCCGCGTCACGACCATCATCGACTTCCTCTATGCGCGGTGCGTCCGCCCGACCGAGATCGCGACCGACGCGGGGGTCTTGATCAAGGGGCCCCCGGATCCCGATTTCTCGCTGGCCGGGCGGACGCCTCAGTCGCTCCTGCGCATCGTCGACGCCTGGCACGCCGAGCTCGCGGTTCGCCGTGGCACCGGCCGGACCTGGCCGACGTCCAAGCTACAAGGCTTCCGCTACGTCGAGCCGCCGAGGCCGGAGGCCGGGGAGGGGCCGATCGAGTGGCGGATCGCGGAGCTCTTGAGCAGCGGCGAGCTCGTCGCCGAGGGGCGCGCGCTCAGGCATTGCGTCGCGAGCTACGAGGATCGCTGCGTGCGGGGCGTGTCGAGCATCTGGTCGTTGCGCCGTCAGGCCGGGGAGGGAGCACCGGTGCGGCGCTTCACGATCGAGGTCGATCCGCGCGCGCGGGCCATCGTTCAGATTCGAGGGTTCGCGAACTGCCGCGCCGACGGGCACCCACGGCGGATCATCGGCATGTGGGCGGAGCGCGAGCGCCTCACCGTGGCCAGCCACGCCTGAGGCGCGCGGCGGGGGGGCTCGCCGCGCGTCGGTCGTTGCGGACCCCGGCGCCGCCGCCGCTCGCGCTCCCGCGGCTGTTCTCGCGAGGGTTGCCGAAGGACCACCCGCGGCTTCCAATTTGTCCAATACGGCGGCGCGCGCGGACGACAGGATCGGCGCATGAAGATCATCCGCAAGATCATCCTCATCCTGGTCATTTTCTCCCTCGGAGGCTGCATGTCCCAAACCACGGAACCGACCCCGGACACGGGAGTCCCCAATGCCACCTTGGCGGTCGTCCGTTACCAAGTCACGGATGTCGATCGCGCCGTTCTCTTCTACACCGAGCGGCTCGGCTTCGCGCTCGACATGCAGTCCGGCACGGAGTTCGCGGCGGTCTCGCGCGGCGACCTGCGCTTGCTCCTGAGCGGACCCGGCAGCTCCGGCGCGCGCCCGATGCCCGACGGCCGCGCTCAGGCCGCCGGCGGTTGGAACCGCGTCGTCCTCTATGTCGACGACTTCGCCGCGCTCATCGATCGGCTCCGCGCGGCAGGGACACCCTTCCGAAACGACATCGAACGCGGCGTGGGGGGCGCGCAGATTCAGATCGACGATCCGGACGGCAACCCGGTCGAGCTCCACGAGGCATCGGCGGAATCGACCTCGGCCGCGGGAGGCCCGAGTGCCACCTGGGCAGTCGTCCGCTACCAGGTCACGGACGTCGATCGCGCCGTTCTCTTCTACACCGAGCGGCTCGGCTTCGCGCTCGACATGCAGTCCGGCACGGAGTTCGCGGCGGTTTCGCGCGGCGACCTGCGCTTGCTCCTGAGCGGACCCGGCAGCTCCGGCGCGCGCCCGATGCCCGACGGCCGCGCTCAGGTCGCCGGCGGTTGGAACCGCGTCGTCCTCTACGTCGACGACTTCGCCGCGCTCATCGATCGACTCCGTGCGGCCGAGACACCCTTCCGAAACGACATCGAACGCGGCGTGGGGGGCGCGCAGATCCAGATCGAAGATCCGGACGGCAACCCGGTCGAGCTCCACGAGGCATCGGCGGGTTAGCCGCGCCGACCTTTCGCGGTCATCGGGTCAGGACACCTCGGGGGCGCGCGCGTTGCCGGTCCCTTCCGCGCGCCCCATCCGGCGCGGCCGGCGCGGCGATGGCGATGTGGTGCAGCTTGACGTGCTCGCGGGAGGACCGGGCGATGAGCGCGGTCGGCGAATTGCCGGAGAGGGCCACGAACTCGCGGATCAGGTGCGACTGATCGCAGAACCCTGACTCGGCGGCGAGCCGGGCCCAGTCCGGCTCGCGCTCCCTCTCGGCGCGCGAAAGCGCCCGTCGAAAGCGTGTGATCCGAGCGAAGGCCTTCGGGGCGAGGCCGGTCTCGGCGGTGAACACGTCGATGAGCCGCCGGTGGCTGATGCCGAGCGTGGCCGCGACGTCGGCGACGCGCCTTTCGCCTCCCTCGAGCGCCGCGATCGCATGCGGCACCAGGGGATGACCGGGGCGCGCATTCGAAAGGCGGTCGAGCAACGCGCGCTCGAGCAGCGCGAAGCGAGCGCGCGGCTCCGGCGCCGCGCACAGGCGCTCGCGGAGCTCCGCCGCCCGTCGCCCCCAGAGCTCCGCGAGGTCGGCGTGCGTGTCGGTCAGCGCGCCGGGCGGCGCGCCGAGGAACGGCCACGCGCCGCCGGGGCGGAACTGGACCCCGACCATCGACGCGTGCTCGCGTGTGTCGACGCCGAAGGAGGACTGGTACGCGCCCGACACGGCGGCACCGGAGTGGCGGCGAAGGGTGGGGCCGTCGTAGATGCGAAGCTCGTCCTCGTCGAGGTTGACGACCAGCTGGAGGGTACCGGAGGGTAGGATGCGCTCGGCCGCGTGGGGCGGCGCAGCCGAAAGGTACCAGAGCTCGGCGACGTGCGCCGAGAGCGGCGGACCCGGCACGTGGCGGACATACAACACGAGGACATGATGACCGACGATCACGCCGCCGGCCATATCGCTGCGCGGCGATCGCCTGCGTCGGTCTGTCGCTCGGCTCCGGCGCACGCGTCGGGTCGCCCCTCGGCGGCCGGGGGGCCGTGAGGGCACGCTTCAGGATAGTCGGCTCGCCGGTCGTGCTCTACGGCCGCGGCTCGAGCTTGACGGGATCACGAGGACCGCCTACGCGCTTCGATAGGTTCTCGACGAAGGGCGGACGACATGATGAAACACCTGCGCAAGATGCTCGAGTCCGAGGCGCCTGCGGCAACGCTCCTCGTCCGCCTCTCGGTCGGGGCCGTCTTCTTGTCCGAAGGGCTCCAGAAGTTCATCTATCCAGCGGAGCTCGGCGCCGGACGGTTCGTCAAGATCGGCATTCCCTGGCCGGAGGCCATGGGACCTTTCGTAGGGGTGGTCGAGATCGTCTGCGGGGTCCTCGTGCTCGCGGGGCTCCTGACCCGGTTCGCCGCCGCTCTGCTCGTCATCGACATGGTCGTGGCGCTGGTCTCGACAAAGCTCCCGATCCTGCTCGGCCGAGACATCCTCGGCTTCCACGTGCGCAAGATGCCGCAATACGGCTTCTGGAGCATGGCCCACGAGGCGAGGACGGACTGGGCGATGCTGCTCGGCGCGCTGTTTCTCGTCGTCGTCGGCGCGGGGCGCTGGTCCGTCGACGCGCGCCTGGCGCGGCGCCGGAGCGCGCTGTGAACGAGAGTCCCTCGACGCACACGACGAGGACCCGGAGCCGTTCCTCTGGACCGAGGCGGCGGACGAAATCCTCGCGCGCATCGGTCGGTTCGCGCAGCGGACGCCCGATGTCCACGGCGAGAGGGCTTCATTCGCGCTCTTCAGGAACGGGACATTAACTGGACCCCGACCATCGACGCGTGCTCGCGTGTGTCGACGCCGAAGGAGGACTGGTACGCGCCCGACACGGCGGCACCGGAGTGGCGGCGAAGGGTGGGGCCGTCGTAGATGCGAAGCTCGTCCTCGTCGAGGTTGACGACCAGCTGGAGGGTACCGGAGGGTAGGATGCGCTCGGCCGCGTGGGGCGGCGCAGCCGAAAGGTACCAGAGCTCGGCGACGTGCGCCGAGAGCGGCGGACCCGGCACGTGGCGGACATACAACACGAGGACATGATGACCGACGATCACGCCGCCGGCCATATCGCTGCGCGGCGATCGCCTGCGTCGGTCTGTCGCTCGGCTCCGGCGCACGCGTCGGGTCGCCCCTCGGCGGCCGGGGGGCCGTGAGGGCACGCTTCAGGATAGTCGGCTCGCCGGTCGTGCTCTACGGCCGCGGCTCGAGCTTGACGGGATCACGAGGACCGCCTACGCGCTTCGATAGGTTCTCGACGAAGGGCGGACGACATGATGAAACACCTGCGCAAGATGCTCGAGTCCGAGGCGCCTGCGGCAACGCTCCTCGTCCGCCTCTCGGTCGGGGCCGTCTTCTTGTCCGAAGGGCTCCAGAAGTTCATCTATCCAGCGGAGCTCGGCGCCGGACGGTTCGTCAAGATCGGCATTCCCTGGCCGGAGGCCATGGGACCTTTCGTAGGGGTGGTCGAGATCGTCTGCGGGGTCCTCGTGCTCGCGGGGCTCCTGACCCGGTTCGCCGCCGCTCTGCTCGTCATCGACATGGTCGTGGCGCTGGTCTCGACAAAGCTCCCGATCCTGCTCGGCCGAGACATCCTCGGCTTCCACGTGCGCAAGATGCCGCAATACGGCTTCTGGAGCATGGCCCACGAGGCGAGGACGGACTGGGCGATGCTGCTCGGCGCGCTGTTTCTCGTCGTCGTCGGCGCGGGGCGCTGGTCCGTCGACGCGCGCCTGGCGCGGCGCCGGAGCGCGCTGTGAACGAGAGTCCCTCGACGCACACGACGAGGACCCGGAGCCGTTCCTCTGGACCGAGGCGGCGGACGAAATCCTCGCGCGCATCGGTCGGTTCGCGCAGCGGACGCCCGATGTCCACGGCGAGAGGGCTTCATTCGCGCTCTTCAGGAACGGGACATTAGGTTGCCTCGTCTCCGAAGAGCGCGTCCATCTCCAGCTCCACTTCCCAGAACGGCTCTGCCCTGACGCGCTCTCCGCGCTCGGCGGCGAGGACCAGCAGATAGCCCTCGGACGTCCACCGGTGGACGGTCAGCGTCTGGTCCTCGGGATCCACGATCCAGGTGTGCGGCACGCCGCACCGCTGATAGACGCGCATCTTCTTCACGCGATCGTTGCGCGCGGTGGAGGGCGACAGCACCTCGCACACCCAGTCGGGCCGCACGGAGCTCGGCGTCGTCCTGGGCAGCTCTGGCGATCTGTCCCGCCGCCATCCGACCACGTCGGGGCGATAGACCTGATCCTCGGCGAACTGCACTTCGGCCTCGGTCACGATCCACCACCCGCCCGGGAGCCGCCCGCCCGGCCGCCGGTCGTACGGGTCGCCGATGCGGCCTCCGAGGACGCGCTGCGCCCTCCCGTGCGGGCCGCTCGGCATGGCCTTGCGCACGAGCTCGCCGTCGACGATCTCGTGGAAGCGCTGCTCCTCCGGGATGGCCAGGAGATCGGCGAGGCTGGCCCGGGGCCCGAGCTGGACGCCAACCGACATCCCGCCAGCATACCGCGCGACGCCGCCGGCTTGCAGGCCGGCCGCGGCAGGCGCCTGGCAGAGGACCGGCGAGGCTCCTGCGCGGGTGGCGCTGGCCGCGGCGGGCGGGCTGCCACAACTTCGCCACAACCTCTCCGCGTTCGTTCCTCGTCGCGGGCGCGGGCGCGCCTCGAGCGCGGGGTACTCCCATCGAGGCTGCGGCGGCCCAGCGCGCCGCGCAGCGCTCATCACCACGGAGGTCCTGTGCAGGCGCAAGCTCCCTGTCTCGTCGTTCCCCCCTCGCCGGAGCCCGGCTCGGAAGCCGGCGCTCTCGCGCCCGCGGCGCCGCGAAGCGACGCGCCGCCGCCGCCCGCGGCCGCCGCCGCGCCGGGCGCCGCCGCCGAGCCCGCGGCGCGCGCCGGACACCCCGGCTGGACGGCCTCTCTCCTCGCCGAGCGGCAGGCCGCGGATCTCCGCCAGGACCTCGCCAGGTTCGGCGTCGGCGTCGGCCTCGCCGCGCTGTACGGGCTCGCGCTCGGCGCCCGGCAGGGCGGCCTGTCGCTCGTCCAGCACGCCGCCGGCGTGCCGGCGGCCATGGTCGCCGTCGCCTGCCTCGGCGTCCCCGCGCTGACGATCGTCCTGACCCTCTTCGACGCGCCGCTCGACCCCGCGCGCGCCCTGTCGGCCACGGCGCGCGCCGCCGCGGCGACCGGCCTCGTGCTCGGCGGCCTCGCGCCCGCCGCCGCGCTCTTCGTCGTCACGAGCGGGGCGCCCGAGACGGCGGCCATCATGGGGCTGATCGGCCTCGCGGTCGGCGGCGTCATCGGCGTGCGCGTCCTGCTGCGCGATCTCGGCGCCGTGCTCCGGCCCGATCGGGGCCCGCTCACCTGGTCCGGCACCACCGCGGCGCTCCTCGGGTTCGCCGGGTTCGCCGTCGCGCTCGCCCTGCGCGTCTGGTGGGGGACGCTCCCGATCCTGAGAGGAGGTGCCCTGTGAGCGCCGCCGTCGTGAGCCGCCTGCTCCGGGCGCCCGCCGAGGTCGCCGCGAGCTGCCGTGAAGACAGGGACATCCGCGCCATCGCGCTCGCGTCGCTCGGCGCCATCGCCCTCGGCTCCGCCGTGTTCGGCGGCGTGATCGGGAGCTTCCGCGGCAAGGAGCAGATCCTCTACGCGGCCGTCAAGGTGCCGCTCGCGATGCTGATCACGCTCGCGCTCTGCGCCCCGGCGTTCCACGCGCTCGCGGCGGTCCTCGGCCGCCCCTGGCCGATGCGGTCGATCATCGCCCTCGTCCTCGCGTCGGCGGGCCGCTCCTCGCTCGTGCTGCTCGCGTTCGCGCCCGTGCTCTGGCTGCTCATCGACCTGGGGCTCGGCTACCACGCCTCCTCCGTCGCCGCGTGGCTCGCCTACGCCGGCGCGGGCCTCGCCGCGCTCGGCGTGCTCGTCCGCGGCATCGGCGCGGGCCAGGGCCGCGCCCTCACCGCGGTCGCCTTCATGGCCGTGTTCTTCGCGGTCGGCGGTCAGGCCGCGTGGATGCTCCGGCCGTACCTCGGCCGGCCGAGCCAGAAGGAAATCCCGTTCGTGCGCGCCCGCGAGGGGAGCTTCTCCGACGCGCTCGTCAAGAGCTGCCGCTCCGCGCTCGGGATCTACGACGAGGATCCGCGCTCGCTCGAGCGGCGCCACAAGCCCCGGAGCAGCTCGGATCCGCGCGGCGGGCGCCCGGCCGACGTCTCGACGCCGGTCGGCGTGGGCCCGGTCGACGTCGCGCCGCCGGCCGGCATGGCCCCGCGCGTCGCTCCGCCGCCGCAGGGCGCGTACCCGGACGGCGTCGATCCGGACGCCGCGCGCGTCGGCCCGACGGAGGCGGCGCGATGAGCCTCCGCGATCTCTCGATCCTGTACCTGCTCGCGGGCCTCGCGTGCGCCGTCGCGGTGTACCGCGCCTCGCGCGATCGCGGCGACGCGCGCCGCCGCGCCGCCCTCTCCGCGGCGCTCTGCGTGCCGCTCTGGCCCATCTGGGCCCCCGTCGCGCTCACCGCGGGCCGCGGGGCGGCCAGCGACCGGCCGGACGGCGGCGCCGGCACCGCCGCCGCCCGCGTCCAGGGCGCGCTGCGCGAGGGGGTCAGCGCCTGCGCCGGCACGTCGTTCGAGGCGCTCCTGTCGCGCGAGGCCGCCGCGCGCATCGAGGCCGAGGTGGCGCGCGCCGCCGCCCGCCACGCCGAGCTCGACGCGCTGCTCCGCCAGGGCGGCTTCGACGAGGCCGCCGCCGCCGCGCGCGTCGCCGAGATCGAGCGCGACGGCGCGGGGGGGCGCGCGCTGGCGACGGCGCACCTCCACCTCGAGAACATCCGGCGCCTCCGGGCGATGCGCGACCACGACGCCCGCGCCCTCGAGGAGCTCGCGGATCTCGTCCAGGCGCTGCGCACGCAGCTCGTCCTGGCGCGCTTCGCCGGATCCTCGGTCGAGGGCGTCGGTGGTATCGTGTCCGAGGTCTGGGCGCGCGTGGAGGGCCTCGGCGCGGCGATCGACGCGCACGGCGGCGCCGGATCAGAGGGACCGATCGCGACGTGAGCAAGCACATCCTGGTCGTCGACGATGAGGCGCGCATCCGCGAGGTCCTGCTCTACGCCCTGCAGAAGGAGGGCTACACCGTCACGGCGGTCGCCGACGGGCGCGCCGCGATCGAGGCGGCCGGGGCGGGGGACGTGGACCTCGTGGTGCTCGACGTGATGCTCCCCGAGCTCGACGGCCTGGAGGTGTGCCGGCGGCTGCGCGCCGCGAGCAGGACGCCGATCCTCTTCCTGTCGGCGCGCGGCGACGAGGTCGACCGGATCGTCGGCCTCGAGCTCGGCGGCGACGATTACCTCACCAAGCCGTTCTCGCCGCGCGAGCTCGTGGCGCGGGTGCGCGCGCTGCTCCGGCGGGCCGAGGCGCCGCCCCCCGCGCCGGCCGAGGCGCGCGCCGCGGTCCTCCGCCACGGCCCGATCGAGGTCGACATAGGCCGCCACGAGGCCCGCTACCTCGGGCAGCCCGTGTCGCTCACCGCGACCGAGCTCGGCGTGCTCGGCGCGCTGCTCGAGCGGCCGGGCGTCGTGCTCTCGCGCGGCCAGCTCATGCAGCGCGCCTACCGCTACGACAACCTCATCACGGAGCGCACCATCGACACCCACGTTCGCCGGATTCGCGCGAAGTTTCGCGTAGTTGGCGGCGATCCGATCGCGACCGTCCACGGCGTCGGCTACAAGGTGCAGGGCGCGTAGCCGGGCCGCGATGCCAGGCCGACCGATGCGCGCGATGATCGAGCGCCTGCGCCGGGAGCTCGGCCGGATCCGCGTCCGGCTGCTCGTCGTCAACCTGGTGGTGCTGCTCGTGCCGGCGGCGGGGCTCGAGTTCGCGCGGATCTACGAGCGGCAGCTGCTCGGCTCGCTCGAGCGCGACATGGCGAACCAGGCGGCCCTCGTGGCGGCGATGCTCGCGTCGGATCTCGACCGGGGGCTCGAGCTCGACGCGCCGGAGCACGGCGACGTGCTGACCCGGGCCGCGCGGCGCACGCGCACGCGCGTGCGGATCCTCGACGGGGCGGGCGCGGTGGTCGTCGACTCGCACGAGAACGGCCCGCCCGAGGGGCCGGAGCCGGCGGTGCCCGCGCTGCTCCCGGCGCGCGCCCGGGGCGGTTCGGGCGTCGGCCTCGGCGATCTTGCCGACGGGGTGCGGCCTTTCGGCAAGGACGCGCGCGAGCGCTGGCCCGAGGTCGCGGATCGCCCGGAGGTGCGCGACGCGCTCTCGGGGCGCCGCGGCGCGAGGACGCGGGTCCGGGAGCGGCAGCCTGCGGTCTTCCTGTTCCTGGCCGAGCCGATCCGCTGGGGCGGCGAGGTGCTGGGCGCCGTCTACGTGGTGCGCTCGACGCAGCCGGTGCTCGTGGAGCTGCACCGGATCCGGTCGGGCCTGATCCAGGTCCTCCTGAGCGCGAGCCTGTTCACGGGCCTCGTCACGCTGGCGCTCGCGTGGTCGATCTCGAGGCCGCTCGGCAAGCTCTCGCGCGCGGCCAAGCGCATCGCGGCCGGCGAGCGCGACATCGAGGTGCCGGTCTCGGGGAGCGGCGAGATCCGCGAGCTCGGCGCGTCGTTCGCGGCGATGAACGAGCGGCTGGGGGCGCGCCTGCGGTACACCTCGGATTTCGCGGCCGACGTGGCGCACGAGTTCAAGTCGCCGCTCACGTCGATCCGGGGGGCGGCCGAGCTGCTCGACGAGGGGGCGGCGGACGATCCCGAGGCGCGGCGGCGCTTCTTGCGGAACATCGAGCTCGACGTGGCGCGGCTCGATCGGCTCGTGTCGCGGCTGCTGGAGCTGAGCCGGATCGAGGCCTCGAGCGAGGCGATGACGGTGCTCGACCTGGAGGCGCTCGTGGCGCGGGTGGTGGAGCGGTGCAGGGCGCGCGAGAGGCCGGTGGTGCTGCGGTACGAGATGTCGAGGCGGCTGCTGCGGGCGCGGCAGACGGACCTGGAGACGGCGCTGCTGAACCTCTTGGACAACGCGGTGAGGTTCTCGCCGCCGGGGGAGGCGGTGGTGGTGACCGTGGAGGGCGAGGAGGGCGGGAGGACCGCGAGGATCTCGGTGCGCGACCGGGGGCCGGGGGTGCCGGCGCAGCATCGGGCGCGGATCTTCGACCGGTTCTTCACGACCGACGAGAGCCGGAACGGGACGGGGCTCGGGCTCGCCATCGTGAAGAGCGTGGTCGAGGCGCACGGCGGGGCGGTGAGCGTGGAGAGCGCGCCGGGGGAGGGGGCGACGTTCGTGGTGGAGCTGCCGGTGAGGCAGTAGGGCGGGGAGGGGAGGGCTGCTCGAGCGGCGCGATGTGCCGGTCAGGGCGCTCGGCGTTTTTCGTCGAGGGTCGCCTGGAGCAGAAAGAGCATCGCCCGATCCTTGGGCCTGGTCAGCTTCGCCTTGACCTCGATGAGCCGTTCCAGCGACAGAACGCGGACGAGCACGCCGGCTACCTCGAGCACCGTCGAGTCAGGCAAGAGATCGTCATAGGACGTCGATTCCTCGATCGTGGCCAGCACGTCGAGCAGACCGTGCTTCGTCTGGAGCAGCTTGTGCCCAGTCGATCGCAGGTGCGACTCGTTAGGAACGAGCCGTCGTGGGTCCGTGCGAAATACGGCTTCCAGCTCTGTCAGGGCAGCCATGAGCCGGGCGATGTTCTGCTCGGAGCGTGAGTACACGATATCGATGTCGAGCGTGTTCACAGGCGCGCCCTGCAACGCTGCAGCCATGCCTCCCACAACGATGAACTCGACGTGATGGTGTACCAGCGCGTGCAAGATATCAGCGAGCGCCATCGGAGGGCCCGCGCACGCTCATGATCAAATCGATCGAGCTCTGCAGCTGCGCCAGCCGATCCGTGGGTGATAGGCTGAGCATCCAGCGGACGAGGGAGCGGTCTACTCCGTTCTCATCGTAGGGGCTGTCGTCCCGCTCCCCAACGGGAGGCTCCAGAGGTTCGGCCATGCTCCGAGTCTAGCACAGGGGGGTCGGCAAGCCGCGGGCACGCTGTTTCGGGTCGACCCCCCGTCTTCAGCTGACCGGGATCGTCGAGGCCGGCCTGCGGAGCATTCTTCCTTTCGGAACGCCGTGGCGGTTCGGACGAGCTCGACCGGGCGGCGAAGGTGGCGACCCCGCCGTCCGGCAGGGGCCGGCTCGGGGCCGCGGGGGCATGCTCCGCGCCGCCGCACGTCGAGGACGCCCTTAAGGGCCCGATCTGGGCACATGCACAGCTCATGGGCGCGTGGCAAGCGGTTTCCGCCCATCGGCATGGGTCCGCCTGCCCGGTGGCCTCGACCTCGCGCCTCGCGCGGACGCCGGGGATCGAGCGTCCCTCATTTGTGCGACCATGCTGCGACACTATCGCACCCGCATTTCTGCGCAATTCGGCAGGGCAGGCGGAACCATGCAGTGCATTGCGGAAGAAGGCTCGAGATCCCCCTGAATCCGTCTGGTCGAGCTCGTTTTTTTCGTGCCATCATCGCCCAGTGAACGTGGGGACGTCCAGCACACCGACCGACCCGGGGCATCACCTCTTGCTCGAGCTCGGGCGCGGGGGAACTGCGCAGGTCTTCCTCGCCGTGCAGAGCGGCGCGGAGGGGGTGGACAAGCTCGTCGTCCTGAAGTTTCTCAGGCCCGACCTCCTCGACAACCTCGAGATGCGGGAGATGTTCATCAACGAGGCGCGGTTCTCCGCGCGCTTGAACCACGCGAACATCGTGCAGACGAGCGCGATCGTCCAGACGACGCGCGGGGCCGCCATCGTCATGGAGTACCTCGAGGGCCAGTCGCTCTCGATCGTCCGGTCGCGGGCGCGCACGAAGCTCCCGCTGGAGATGCACCTCCGGATCATCATCGACGCGCTCCGCGGCCTTCATTATGCCCACGAGCTCACCGGCTTCGACGGCGAGCCGCTCGACGTGGTGCACCGCGACGTCTCGCCGCACAACGTCTTCGTGACCTACGATGGCCAGGTCAAGCTCATCGATTTCGGCATCGCCAAGCTCACGGGCGGGAGCGTCGAGACGGCGACGGGGGTGATCAAGGGCAAGATCGGGTACATGCCGGCCGAGCAGATCGAGGGGGGCCAGCTCGATCGGCGCGCGGATCTGTACGCGGTGGGGGTCATGCTCTGGGAGGCCGCGACGGGCGAGCGGATGTGGAAGGGGATGACCGACATCGCGATCATGCATCGCGTGCTGAACGGGGAGCTCCCGAGGCCGCGCGACGTCAAGCCCGACGTGCCCGAGGAGCTCGAGCGCATCATCCTCAAGGCCCTCTCGCTCGCGCCGGAGCAGCGCTATGCCACCGCGGCGGAGCTCGAGGCCGATCTCGAGGCGTTCGTCGCGGGCTCGACGCCCGTGACGAACCGCGACGTCGGCAGGTTCGTCTCGCGCGAGTTCGAGGACGTGCGCGCGGAGACGAAGCGCATCATCGGCCGTGAGATGATGCGCCGGGGCGCGATGGCGCGCGCGTCCATGCCGGTCGACACCCTGTCGCCGCCGCCGCTGGATCAATCGCTCGCGCGCGCCGGCTACGGCACGATGACGGGCTCGGACTCGAAGCTCACGGACGAGCAGGAGCCGGCGCGGCGCCCGTGGCTGAAGCGGGCGTCCCGCTCGCTCCTCGCCACGGCCGTGCTGGGGATCGGCTGCGGCATCGTCCTGGCGGCCGCGACCATCCGGTCCCCGCGCTCCTCGCCTGCGTCCCTCGACGCCGCATCGTTGTCGGGGTCGCCGCAGCCGTCGCTCGCGCCGCTCGCGCCGCTCGCGCCTGCTGTCGTCCCGGCGTCCGGCGCGCCGTCGGGCTCCGGCTTCGCCGCGGCGGCCGCCGCGCCCGCTGCTGCGAGGTCGGGCGAGCCGTCGGCGGGGTCGGCGGAGCCCACCATCGAGCCGGCCGAGCTGCCCGAGGCGCTGGCCGAGTCGTCGGCAAAGCCGGCCGAGCGGTCCGCGAAGCAGCCCAGGTGGTCCGCGAAGCAGCCCAGGCCGTCGGCGAAGCAGCCCGAGCCGTCGGCAAAGGAGCCGGCCGAGCGCGGAGGCGACGCCGCGGCGCCGGCGGACAAGCCCACGCCCGCTGCGCCGGCCAGCCCGCCCAGCGCGAATTGCGACCCGCCGTACACCATCGACCCCGAGGGGATCAAACGATTCAAGGTCGAGTGCATGTGAGATCGCGTGTCGACACCACGTCGGGTACGGGAGCGCTCTCCGCGCTGGCCCTGGCCGTGATGGGCGGGTGCGGGACCTGCGGCGACACCGGAGCCCAGGGCGGCGCCGGCGGCCCGGCGACGTCGAGCGTGGCGTCCGGCTCCGCGGCGGGCACCGGAGGCGCGGAAACGGGCGTAGGCACCGGAGGGGCGGGCACCGGCGGAACGAGCACCGGCGCAGGCACCGGAGGGGCGGGCGCCGGCGGAGCGGGCTCCGGGGGAGCGGACGCTGGCGGAGCGGGCGCCGGGCAAACAGGCAATGGCGGAGGCTCCGGGGCACTGAGCGCGGGAGTGGGCTCCGGGGGAGCGAGCACGGGAGTGGGCTCCGGGGGAGCGAGCACCGGTGTGGGCTCCGGGGGAGCGAGCACGGGAGCGGGCACCGGCGGAGCGGGGGGTGGCGGCCCCGTGGAGCCGGAGCGTCCGGTCGCGCTCGACCTCAGCGGAGACGTCCAGGGAGTGCACGACCCGTCGATCATCCGGGCGGGGGATCTCTATTACGTCTTCTCCACGGGCCCCGGGATCGCGATCCGGACCTCATCCGACCTCGTGCGCTGGGACTCCGCCGGCTCCGTGTTCAGCGACAACCCCGACTGGGTCGCGAGCGCGGTGGGCGACGTCGACGCGCTCTGGGCCCCGGACATCTCCTACTGGGGCGGGCTCTATCATCTGTATTACGCGGCGTCGTTCTTCGGGACCAACCGCTCCTGTATCGGCCACGCGACCAGGGGCTCGCTGAGCGCCCCGGAGACCCGCTGGCTGGATCACGGCGCCGTCATCTGCAGCGAGGGCACCAATTACAACGCCATCGACCCGAGCGTCGTGCTCGACGAGCGGGGCACGCCCTGGCTCGTGTTCGGGAGCTTCTGGTCGGGGCTCAAGCTCATGCAGCTCGACCTCGCCGGCGCTCCCGTCGACGGGGCGCTCACGTCCATCGCCGCGCGGCCGAGCACCGCGATCGAGGCGCCGTTCGTCGTGCGGCGAGGCGATCATTATTACCTGTTCGCCTCGTTCGACACCTGCTGCGTCGGCGCGAGCAGCACGTACAAGATCATGGTCGGTCGGTCCCGGGCGCTCGCCGGTCCTTACGTGGACCGGCTCGGGAACCGCATGCTCGACGGCGGCGGCTCGCGCGTGCTGACCAGCAGCTCGAGGTGGCGAGGGCCTGGCAGCAACGCCTTGCTCCAGGCCGGTGAGTCCTGGTATCATGTCTACCATTCGTACGACGCCGACGCGGACGGCATGTTCGCCCTTCGCGTCGCCGAGCTGAGATGGAGCGCCGATGGCTGGCCGGAGTCCGGCGGGCCGTGAGCCGGCATGCACGGGTGTCCGCTGCGTCGGCTCGAGGCGGGGAGCCGGGCCCTTTCTTCTCTGTTCCCGTGGGGTCGTGGTCCTCGGGCCACGGCAGCGGCATCGCAGGCGTCCGCGGGGCGTCCATCGTGGTTGGGAGGTGACATGAACATGGCAGCTCGTGGAAGGGTGCTGGCCGGCCCTGCGTCGCTTCGTCCGGCGGCACGTGCGCTCCTGGCGCTCGCTCCCTTGTGCCTCGGGGCTTGTTCGCTCGAGGACCTGTCCTATCTCCAGGACGGCGCGACGGGCGCCGGCGGCGGCTCGGCGACGCAGAGCTCCAGCCAGAGCGGCGGCGGCTCTGGAGGCCGTGACGGCACCGGGGCCACCGGTGGTGGCGGCGGCGGCGGCGCCGGGGGCGCCGGGGGTGTCGGGGGCGACGGCGGCGCCGCCGGCGTCGGGGGCGCGGGCGGCGACGGGGGCGCGGGGGGCCGCGGTGGCGCCGGAGGCGGCGGGGGCGGTCCCCTCATCGACCTCGAGACGGGGCTGTTCTTGCACTACACGTTCGACGCGATCGAGGAAGGCATCGCGGTGGACGCCACCGGCGGCATGCGCGACGGGACGCTCCTCGGGGGGACGTCGGTGGAGGGGCGCATCGGCAAGGCGCTGTCCCTCTCGGGGGACGAGGAGTACGTGGAGCTCCCGCCCGGCGTCTTGCAGACGCTCAACGAGCTCACGGTGTCGTTCTGGATCTCCCTCGGCGAGCAGCAGTGGTGGCAGCGGATCTTCGACTTCGGATCCGGAGAGGTGGCGTGGCTCTACGTGTGCCCCAAGGCGGCGAATCCGACCGGCGTCCGCCTCTCGTTGAACTCCCCTGCGGGCGTCGAGGAATACACCATGAATGGAAGCTTGCCGCTCCAGGAGTGGACGCACCTCGCCGTGACGCTGAGCTACAACCCGAGCCGCTCGTCGATGTACATCAACGGGGCCGAGGTGGCGAGCAGCGATATGATCGCCACCCGGCCCTCGGATCTGGGGAACACGACGCAGAACTTCATCGGCCGCTCTCAGTTCGCGGTCGATCCCTACCTCGTCGGGATCGTGGACGATTTCAGGATCTACGATCGCGCGCTCTCGGCGGCCGAGGTGGCGGCCCTCGCGGCGCAATGAGGGGGGTGAGCCAGCCGCGGTCGGCCCGCGCGGCGGGCGGTCGGAAGTTTGCTCGACAGGCAGTCAGGTGCGAGTCTGCTGGACACGAGGAGCTCGGCGCGATGGCTGGAGAGACAGGGATGCTGCGAAGGGGGAAGCCTCTCGGAACGGGGCGTGGCGGGTGGGCGGCGCTCGCGCTGGCGGCGACCGCGCTCTGGCCGCTCTCGGCCTCGGCGGACGAGCCTGCGGCGCCGGCGGGCGGGCCTGCGGCGCCGGAGGCGGGAGCGGCCTCCGGGGTCAAGCAATGTATCGCCGCGCACGCCGAGGTGCAGCGGCTCCGGAAGGAGCACCAGCTGCTCGAGGCGGGCCGCGCGCTGAAGGGCTGCGCCCGGTCGGACTGCCCGGCTCCGGTCCTCCGCGATTGCGGGGCGTGGGTGGATGAGCTCGAGCGGGCGACGCCGTCGATCGTGTTCAACGTGACGAGCGGCGGCGAGCAGGTCACCGGATCGAGGATCCTTGTCGACGGCCAGCCGGTCGAGCTGTCGTCGAGCGGCGCGCCGCTCAAGCTCGATCCGGGGAAGCACACCTACCGTGTCGAACTCGCCGGTCACAAGCCGGTGTCCAAGGAGCTCATCCTCTTCGAGGGGCAGCGCTTCCGGCAGCTGAACGTCGCGCTCGAGCCCCTCGTGGAGGCCCCGGTCCCGCCGGCGCAGGCCAGCGTCACGGAGACCTACCGTCCGGTGCCGGCGCTCACCTACGTGCTGGCGGGCCTGGGGGTCGCGGGCGGGGCGAGCTTTGCTGTGTGGGGGCTCATGGGCCGGTCCGAGCGGGACCACCTGGAGCAGACCTGCAGTCCGAAGTGCGCCGACAGCGATCTGGACGCCGTGCGCACGCGGTACCTGATCGCCGACATCTCTCTCGGTGTAGGCGCGGCGGCGCTCGCGGGCGCGGCGCTGACGTATCTGCTGCGCCCCACGAAGGAGAGGCCGATCGCCGTGTCGGTGGAGCCGAGCCGGACCGGCGTGGTTGGTACGGTGTTGCTCCGCGGTATGTGAGATGATGTCATCGCTCGACCGGATGCTTGAATCTTGACGACGGCCGTCATCGCCGTCGGGATGTGCAGAACCCCAACAACCCCGTCGAGCACGGCCGGCGCGTTCCCGGATGCTCGATGTATTTGCCTTATTGGAGGATGCGATGAGAGAGGCTTCGATCTTGTCGGGTGGTCTCAGGGCTGCGTTGCTCACGGCCGCGATGCTGGGAACAGCGGCCAGCGGATGCGGCTCGAGCGGCGATGACGACGCGGGGGGCGGCGGCAGCGCGACGACGTCGACGTCGGCGTCGGGTGGAGGCTCGGCGACGAGCGGCTCCGGGGGCGACGGTGGGGGCGCGACGGGCACGGGCGGCGCGGGCGGCGATGGCGGCAGCGGCGCCGCGGGCGGCGCGGGCGGCGGCGGTGAAGGCGGCGGCGGCGGAGCGACCGGAAGCGGCGGTGCGGGCGGCGACGGCGGCAGCGGCGGAGCGACCGGCAGCGGCGGCGCGGGTGGCGACGGCGGCAGCGGCGGAGCGACCGGCAGCGGTGGAGCGACCGGCAGCGGCGGCGCGGGCGGCGATGGCGGCAGCGGTGGAGCGACCGGCAGCGGCGGTGCGACCGGCACCGGCGGAGCTGGCGGCACCGGCGGAGCTGGCGGCGACGGCGGTGCCGGCGGCGACGGCGGCGCGGGCGGCAGCGGCGGTGCCGGGCCGGAGCCGAGGCTCGTCGTGCACTACACGTTCGACGAGGAGAGCGGCCTCGTGGCCCACGACGCGTCGGGCAATGGGAACGACGCCACGCTCGTCGGGAGCGCCGGATGGCTCGCGGAGGGGCGAATCGGCGGCGCGCTCAACCTGCAGGGCGCCGACCCCTACGTCGATCTCCCCGACGGGCTCACCGACGAGCTCGACGATCTCACCATCGCGACCTGGGTCCAGCTGAAGAGGATCGACATCTGGTCTCGCATCTTCGATTTCGGCGGCAACGGGTTCATGTTCCTCACCCCGCTCGACGAGACCGGGGCCCTGCGTCTCTCGGTCTACACGCAGGTCGACATGGTGGGCAACGAGGCGATCGTGAGGGTCGCGAACCCGCTGACCGTCGATGTCTGGAAGCATGTGGCGGTCACGATCTCGAGCGGCACGTACCAGCTGTGGGTCGACGGCGTCTCCGTCGCATCGACCACGCCGGCGCCTCCGCACGACGTGACGCCGTCGCGGCTGGCGCCCACGGCGAGCAATTACATCGGCAAGTCGCAGTTCCCGGACGCCTTGCTCAAGGCGTATATCGACGACTTCCGGATCTACGACGGCGCGCTCTCGGCCGCGCAGATCGCGGCCCTCGCCGCGCCGTAGGAGAGGTGGCGCGCGCAGGCCGACCCGCCGCCTCGGCGTAAGCGCCCGGCCAAGGCCATCGGGACCCTCCCACCGCCCCGCGTCCAGCATCGTCGACCGTGGCGTCGATCGTAGAGCCTCTCACTGGGGGTTTCCCGACGGGTCGGGAGTTCGGTCAGGGTGTCCGGCGTGTGGTCGCGACCCGGGTCGCTCAGCGCGCTGCGTATTTCATGACGAACGGAGGGTACCGATCGCCGACGATCGCCCCCGGCGCGAACGCAGCGTCGAGCTGCGCGAGCTCGTCCGGGGAGACGCGCACGTCGAGCGCCGAGAGGTTCTCATCGAGCCGCGCGCGCCGGCTGATGCCGACGAGCGGCACGATGTCGTCCCCGCGTGCGCGCAGCCAGGCGATGGCCAGCTGGGCTGGCGTGCAGCGCTTCCGGGCGGCCATGTCGACGAGCGGGCGGGCGGCGCGGACATTCTGCTCCAGCGCGTCTCCTTCCATCCGCGGCGCCACGAAGTGCGCGCCGGGGCTCGGCGCCGTCGCGCCGCTGAGCAGCCCATCGGCGAGGACGCGGTAGGCGACGATGCCGATCCCGAGCTCGCGCGCCGTCGGCAAGATCTCTGCTTCGATGAAGCGGCACGCGAGCGAGTATTCGATCTCGAGCGCGGTGATGGGGTGCACGGCGTGCGCGCGGCGCAGGAGCTCTACGCCGACCTCGGACACGCCGACGTGACGGACTTTGCCCTCGCGCACGAGGTCGGCGATGGCGCCGATCGTCTCCTCGAAGGGCACGTCGGGGTCGGGTCGACCGGGCTGGTAGAGGTCGATCTCGTCGACGCCGAGGCGCTGGAGCGAGTAGGCCGCGAACGTCTTCACCGTGGCCGGGCGGCCGTCCATCCCGAGGAACTTCCCGCCCGGGCTACGCAGCATGCCGAACTTCACGCTCACGAAGGCCCGGTCGCGCCGGCCTTCGAGGGCGCGTCCGATGAGCGCCTCGTTGTGCCCCATGCCGTAGAAGTCGGCGGTGTTGAGCAGGCTCATCCCGGCGTCGAGCGCCGCCTGGATCGTGGCGATGCTCTCGGCGTCGCTGCCGGCGCCGCGGCTGGGCGACATCCCGCCGCAGCCGAGGCCCAGCGCGCCGACGAGCGGGCCGTTCTTGCCGAGATGCGTGCGCGGTATCATGGGCATCGTTCAACCTCCTCAATGTTAGAGCGAACGCTCTAACAATGGTTCGCTGCATGCGCACTGTCAACCCCGACCAGCACGAGAAGAAGCGTCGCGAGCTCCTCCGCGCGGCCCAGCGCCGCTTCGCCGCCGAGGGCGTGCAGGCCTCCATCGCGAGCATCTGCGCCGAGGCGGGCGTCAGCCCTGGGCACCTCTACCACTACTTCCCGAGCAAGGAGGCCATCCTCGAGGGCCTCTTCCAGCTCGTGCTCGACGAAGCGACCACGCACCTGTCGGGTGACGTGCGGGACGCGCGCGACCTCCCCGCGCTCGTGGCCGACCTCTACAGCGGCAAGGGGCCGTCCCTCCTCTTCGACCTGCTCGCCGAGTCGCAGCGCAACGCCGCGATCGCGGATCGGCTCCGGCGCCACAGCGTCGAGATGAAGCAGCTCCTCGCGAGCGTGATCGCGCGCGGACAGGCCGCCGGCCTCGTCGACGACACGTTGCCGGCGGCGGCCCTCGCGACCATGCTGCTCGCCGTGCTGGACGGCAGCAAGGCGATCCGACTGCGCGATCCAGCCGTCGACGGCGGCCACGCGCGCGAGATGCTGCTCGCGCTCGTGTCGCGCGTGCTCAGCAACCGGCCCACGTCGCTGACCGCAGGCCCCGCGACGGCAGATGATTGACCGCGCGCGACAGCGCTCGCGCAGCGCATCGCCGTGCGCGTACGCCTGCGCCCGCTAACGAGGGCGAGGCCGTGCTCTTCCTCGACAGGCACATGCGTCGAGCACGGCGCGAGCACCATCCTGTCCCGTTGCGCCTCTTGCGCCCTTGTGGTCTCTCTTCTTGCTACGTGCCGTGCTCTTCCGGCGGATCCGGCTTCAGCCCGTTCGTCGCCCTATGCGCTCAGGTCGCCAGCACTTCCCGGATCCGCGCCTCGAACTCCGTCCAGTGGAACCGCACCGACTGGATGAGGTGTGCGCGGTAGGGCTCGAGATCGTTCCAGTACTCCCCTGTCGCGGTCTCGTAGCGGTATGCGGGCCACCAAGGGCTGGAGGCGAGCTTGTGCTTCTTGAGGAGGCCGGCCTCTCCGAAGGCCGCGCGAAGCTTCCGCGACAGCTCCTTGCCGCCGGCGATGTCGACATCCACCCATACGCCCGTGAACGCGCAAGCAGGCGCGGTCGTGAAGTTCAGACGTCTCGACTTGTTCCATTCCAGGCCGACCCCGACCCTGGGGGCGACCTCGACCCCGCGGACGAGCTCGCCTCCGCTCGACGGGAACCATCCGGGCAAGACCAGCAGGATCTTCGGCCAGTCTTCGTCTTCCTCCAGGAATGTGAAGACCTCGACGTCTGGAGAGAGCTCGGAGGCAAGCTCGGCGATCCCGTCTGCGCACGAGCTCAAAAACGCGTGCGTGAGGTTGGCGACGGACTCGCCGAGGGTGGCCCACTCCTCGATGAGCGCCTGGTTCCGGAGGTAGAAGACGGCGCGCGGATCGTCGATGCGGTTCATCGGAACTCCCTCTCCAGGGTGGCGAGATAGTTGGAGGCGGCCTCGCGCCCATGCGCCGTCGTGCCCTTGCCCGGCGCCGAGGCGAGCGCGTCGCGGAGCATCCCCGCGAGCTCGGCGTAGCTCATCGGTGTGAACGCCTCCCGCGCGGCGCCCGTGGCCGTCACGGGCGCTCGTCCGGAGGGCGACAGGAAGACGAACAGCGCGCCTGGCTCTCGACAGAAACTGTCGTAGAGGCGATCGCATCGCAGGGGCTGTTCACGGGCATCGACCTTGTTCTCGATCACGAGGCAGAGCCCAGGCCCAGCGACGACGACATCGGCGCAGGCGTCGCCCAGGCTCACCTCGAGCGCGGGCCGGGCGCGGTTCAGCTCGGCCGTCGGCGGCTCGGCCGTGCAGCGGCGGAGCAACGCCTCGAGGAAGCCAGCGCCGAAGCCATGTCGACCCTGGGGATCGAGCAGCCATGCCAGCAGCGCGGAGTGATACCGCTCCTGCCGGCTCTGCCCGAGGATGCTCAGGAGATCGTCCGGTCCGCCGACCCAGTGGCCACGCCTCAGGAGCGCGTCCTGCTCGGCGCGGAGCTCGGCGAGCTTTGCATCCCACGCGGCGACCTGCGCCACGCGGTTCTCCTGCTCCCTTGCCACGATGGCGCGCCATTCCGCGGCGAGGCCGGCGAGCCGGGGCTCGTCTGCTTCAGGCGCTGACGCGATGACTGTCATCTACCTCGCTCCTCCTCGCTGTGCCCTCCACGGGCCGCTGGACGGCCTCATGGTCGGGTGGCCATGGTCGGCGGCGGCCGGTCGGCCTCCGGTGAGGGCAGGTTACGCCCGCACCGAATCAACAATCAACACCGAGCCTTCTCGTAATTCTGCACAGTTGCTGGAATTGTGGGGAGGGTGTCAGTACCTGGCGGCTGCCGGCCTACCTCGACGGCTGTCGCTTCGCTCGCGGGCTGTGCGGTGGCTTCCCGCGCGTCACCTCGGGCAGCGTGGCGCGGCGCAGCAGGACGCCGGGATCGACACCGAGCGCCTGCCGGACCTCGACTGCCGCCTCGCCGGCCGCTTCACCTCGGTCTTCCGGGCTGGCTCGTCCCGCTGGACCGTCCAGCTCCCCGGATCGCCTCCGTTCCGCCGTCAGCTCGCGCGCCGGACGGCGGGGGCGTCGCCGGACGAGGTCGCCGCCGTGCCGTCCGCGCCCACGTCGTCGCGGGGCTGGTCCGGCGCGGGCGTGTCCACGGACGCCCGCGGGGGAGGCTCGGCCAGCGACGTGTCCGCCGGCCGCTCCACGTGGGAGCTGCCCGCGAAGCGGTGGCGCCCCCAGAGGTCCTTCAGATCGGCCGGGAGCTGGCTCTCGATGTCCGTGACCTCCTTCATGGGGATCTCGCGCTCCACGGCGGCGAAGACCGCATGGGACACCGCGCTCGCCTGGTCGGTATCGATGTGCAGGTGCTCCGCGAGCGTCTCGAGGAACTCTCGACGACCGAAGACCTCCGGAGCCTCGTCGCGGTGCGTGGCGCACGGCTGGACGATCGCCTGGATCGTCGAGGGCAGGGCCGAGGCGAGGTCCCGCGCCTCTCCACCGCTCAGCCGGCGCGACAGCGTGCACAGCGCCGCGCCGACGGCCTCGGGCGCCCCCAGGTGCGGCGGCAGCGCGCCGCTCTGCTCGACCTGCCGGAAGATCTGCTCGGATGCATCATCGATCGACCGAGCGGCCGCGGTCGTCGTCTTCGCCTTGCTGCCCATTCGAATGCTCCTCTCGTGCGGGAATCGTGCGGGGTGGTGCGGGAATCCTGCGAGAATGGTGCGGTAATCGTGCGAGACCGCGCGCACCGCCATGGCAGAAGGCAAGCGCGGTGCCGCCCAGGGCGCTCAGCGAGAATCCGAATTTGCCTGATCTTCTGCCGCGGCCGAGCCCATCGCTCACGCCGCCCACGCCAGCGCGAGCAGCTCGGCCTGCTTCAACACCGTCTCGATCGCCTGCTCCGTCGTGTCGGGCGGGGAGCCGTGCTTCTTCAGCTTGCGCCGCCGGATCCGTGCGTCGAGCAGGCGCGATCACCATCCCCAGAACGTCGCCCCCGACGAAAGCAATCTTTCGACGGGCCCTCCCCAGGCCGGACAGCGCGCCTCCAGCGCCCCTCCTGGCCAGATCGGTGCCAACCCAGCTATCTCCTCAACATCCCTCATTCTTCTCGCCAATCTCTTTCCCCGCGCGCCCCCACGCACGGCAGGAATTCGACACCCGAGCTTCTTCTATAACTCATCTTATCATCCACTTCGCTCTGGACACCTCTCTTCGCTTCATGAATAAACGACGCCGGCCCGTCCGGCATAGCGGCGCAATCCCGCGCTCCTGCACGGACGAGGGTGATCTCATGAGCAAATACACCGCTTCTGAAGTTGTCCAGGTCCCCCGGTTCACCGCGGTCGGGGCCATGGCGCTGGGCGAGCAGCTCGTCACGGTGGCGAAGCCCGTGAAGAGGCAGCTCGCGAAGGGCATCGCGCGGGCGCTCGTCGCGCTCTCGTCGAGCCACGCCGAGCTCGCGTCGGCGCTGCGCGATCAGGTGTCGCTCTCCGAGGGAGGGGAGGCGAGCGAGGATACGGTCCAGCGCGACCGTGTCCTCGACGGGTGCTGGAGCGGTCTCCACGACTTCCTGACCGCGTTCACCAAGCTGCCGCCGGGCGCGCCCGAGGTCGCGGAGGCGAGCTCGCTGAAGTCGGCGATCTTCGTCGGAGGCCTCAAGTTCCTTCAGCTCACGTACGTCCTGGAATGGTCCGAGAGCGAGCTGCGGTTGCAGCGGATCCGCAAGAACGGCCTCGACGCCCGCATCGAGGCGCTCGGCGGCAAGCGCTTCCTCGCCGCCCTCGAGGCCGCGCACGCCGCGTACGGCAAGGCGCTCGGCGTCACGGCGCCCGCGGCCGCGTCCGCGGCGGCGCCGCCGAGCGTGCGCGAGGCGCTCGACGCCTTCACCGAGGCGCTGCGCGCGTACGTGATCAAGGTGATGGGCGCGGTGGAGCCCGACGAGCCGGAGACGCAGGAGCTCGCCGACAAGCTGCTCGCGCCGCTCGTAGGCTGGAGCGTCGGGCAGAGCGGCCGGGGCGCGCGGAAGAACGGCAAGCCCGAGGACGAGGCGGCAGCGCCGCCTCCGGCCGACGCGCCGATCGCCGAGCCGGTGCCCGCCGACCTCTGAGGCGCGCTCGCGCCGCGCGCGCCCGCCGGCGGCGCGCCGATCTCCCGCCGATCCGTCCTCCACCCGTCACCGCCCGCCCGGAGAGCATGCCCCCGGCATCCGCCGATGGCGGCCTCCGGCGCCGCGCGGCGAGCATCCCGGCGCCCGGGCCCGTTCTCCTCTGCCCGTCGCGAGCGCGCAGCGCCTCGTGACGGGGCGAGCCGCGCTCGTGGCGGAGCGAGCTCCCCACGCCCCGTACGATCTGTGCCAAGCCGCCTTGGCATGTGCCAGGTGAGGGGGGTCCGGCACCGGCACAAACGCAATGCATTGCGACACACCGGGGTCCGGACCCCTCGAGATCGCTCCGCGGAGCGTCTTTCTGGGCAGGATTGTGCCAGAAAACGCATTGTAAAGCGAGATTTTGTGCCAAAACCCCCGCAAAACCGCGTGATCTTGTGCCAGAAGGGGGGTCCGGACCCCTCCGGAGCGCAATGCAGAGCGCTCGGGCGGGGTCGGAAGCCCTCCGCAGCGCAAAGCAGAGCGCTCTCCTACCCCCCCCGGCGTGTCCGTCGGGCCGGGCTTCCAGGAGAACAGGTTGAGCTGGACCGGACCGGCCGGCGCCACCGGAGGAGGCGGCGGAGCAGCCTGGACCGGAGGCGCCGACGGCGGGGGTTCCGGAGCGCGCTGTGGACGCCGCTGCGCGGGCGTCGGCTCCGTCACGAGGCGCAGGAAGCCCCTGCCGCTCGGAAGCTTGCGCGCTGGCGCCCAGGGCTCGCGATGACGGAGCGGCTGTGCCTTCGGGGCCTCGCTGGCCGGCTCGGTCAGCTGCGCCTCCGCGAGCTCGTCCACGGTCCACACGCGGTCGGTGATGCCGGCCTGCATCGCCGGGGTCACGCGGAGCGTATTGACCACCCAGCACAGCCGTTTGCATGAAGTCGACGCTCGGGCCGAACTGCGCGCCCACGGTAGAGATGTGCGGCGCGAACCATCACTCGTGATCTGCGGCATCACGAGCAGCCTGGCGCGGACATCGGCCATGAAGGCGTCTGTCGTCTCCTGGCCGCGACGCCCGACGCGCCACGCGATCACCCGTCTAGACAACGTGTCGAACGGAACGGCGGAGCGCGAGAGCCGGCGTCCGCTGCGCTCGGCGAAACGGTCGCGTCTGTCCGCGGACGGCCGCGGCTGCGCCCAGGGGCCCCTCCGCGGCGAGCTCACCGCCAGTCAGCGCGCGCGCTCGGCCCGCACCGGCGAACGGCCGATCATGTCCGCGGGAACCCGACGGCGCAAGGTGGCGCCCGTCGGGCGGTTACGTGACATCATCGCCGCTACGCTGCCTGCCCTGGACGGTTTGACCCAGGTCAACCGTGGCGTTTCCCTCCTATTTCTGTTTGACGATGAATCCCATGGTCAGAAGAATGGTTCGCCTTCTCGCGCCCTCGGCTCGAATTTGTCAAGCTTCCGTCTTGTACATGATTGGACCGGGAGCATCAATGAAAGTCTGACCAAAACGAATCATGGGGGGAGAAGGCGGTGAGAACAACAGCGCGACGGGTCCTATGCGCGGCGAGATTGATCCTCTCGATCCTTGTTGTTTCGACGCAGGCTGCGGCATCCGAACTGAGCGCCGGTGTAAGCCTCGGGTGGCTCCGGGCTGGCACCGCTCCGCGCGTCGCTGTTGGTCCGCAAGTGGGGATGTCGTGTTGCAAGATAATGAAATCCAACCTGCGCATGCCGCAGGGGATCTACTGTATCAAATTCAAGGATGAAATGACGATAAGGATGCCCGAGGCCATTGGTGGTGCCAGGGTTACGAAGCCATGAGGCATTCGAACGAAGAATTGATCGAGGTGGTGTATCGCTACTATCCGCGTGGGGTCTCGCGTGAGGACCCGCGCTACAAGCGAACAGAGGAATATGGCCGGCTGGTGGACGCCCGTCGTCGAGCCGGAGCCGATCGTGATCGTTGGCAAGGCATGTTGCGTCGGATCGATAGTAAGTTTCGGGGCCGTGTCTCGATTGATCGTTCTATTCATCTTCCTACGGGGAACTACGATGCCTGCTACTCCGGTTACCTCTCTATCGGAGCGAGTTTTCCGGGTGAGCGTGATCGTGTGATAGGGTTCATGGTGAGTCTTTTGGTTCCTTATTACATTGTTTACGGTTTGCGCGTCGTTGATGATTTCGAAGAAATTGAGAGGAGAAAGGTGCTGAACGCGACGCCGTCTTGCCACGTAAGCATCTTCGTTCATGATACGCATTACGTCCTACCTGCCTGGGTGGGCAAGCTGGTCAGGTTGGTCAAACCCAAACTTCTTGAGCCACCACTGTCGCTAGAGGCAACACGTCGAATTCTCAGTTTCGATCTGTCGCCCGATGAGCAGCCGTACGCGGCTTGGATCGCACGAGACATCGAGCTAACCTGGGGATACGAACGTATGCCGCCACTCGTCGGAGAGCTCATCGTACCTGACGTGGCAACCGACAGCCGCTCCTTGGGAGAGGCCACGCTTTACGATTGTCTGTTTTCGGACAACTGGTAGGGACACCGTCGAAGCGGTCGGCGTGGCGCTCTCAACTCAGGCAAAAACAGCCACCACCAGATGACGCTCTCGCGCTGGCTCCGCGATGCTCGTAGCCTCGCGCCCATGTCCGACGATGCTCGCCGCTCCGCCCCTCCGGCCCCCGCCGCCGCGCGCCGCCCCGAGGACTGGACCCCGGAGCAGAAGCTGCGCGCGGTGACGGAGGCGGCCGCGCTCTCGGAGCGGGAGCTGGGCGAGTTCCTCCGCCGCGAGGGGCTGCACGAGGCGCAGATCGCCGAGTGGCGCAAGGCCGCGCTGGAGGCGCTGGGCGGGCCGGCAAAGCCCGGGCATGGCTCGGCCCCGTCGCGGCGCGTTCGGGAGCTGGAGAGGCAGCTGCGGCGCAAGGACAAGGCGTTGGCCGAGGCGGCGGCCATCCTGGTGCTTCAAGAAAAAGCCCAGGCCATCTGGGGGGACAGGGACGACGACACGGACCCGGAGACCGACAGGTGACGCTCGAGCTCGTCGACGAGGCCGTCCGTGGCGGGGCCACGCTCGCGGCGTAACCGGCCGACCATCGCGATGGGCGCTGGGCGGCGACGAGGCGTTCACCACCGACGAGATGGTCGACGTGGCGGCCCGCGTGCTCGGCCGGCGCCCGCCGTGGAAGCTGCACCTCCTGCCCTGGCTGCTGGCGCCGTTCGCCGGGCTCTTCGAGCGCCTGGCTGGCCTGCCCCGCGGCGCCTTCGCCGACCTGCTGCTGGGCGTGGACGCCGACCTCGTGGGCGATGTGGGGCCGATCCGCGCCATCATCCCGCTCACGCCCATGCCCTACGCGCAGGCCGTCGAACGGGCGCTCGCCCAGGCTCCCTGAGCTCCCGAGCGCCCTCCCTGGCGTGCTGGAACGCCGATTACGTTCGGCGAAAATCGATTCATGCGAAGAGGACCGCAAGGGCGCAAGGGACGCAGGGGGAAGAGAAGAATACAATTCCATCTCTGTTCCTTGCGCCTCTTGCGCCCTTGCGGTCTCTCCTCTTGCTGCATTCCGTGCTCTTCCAGCTTGCTCCTCGGCGGATCCGGCGGGTGCCGCAACCTGTTGAGTATCGCTGTCGGGTTATTACCCCAGTCCGCGCCAAACGACCCCACTTTGGGTGGCTGAAATGACGCCGTCATGCATTGGTTGGCTCGGTGGGCGGATCCCAGAACAACGACGACTGCATCGGGGTCCGCGGCTTCGGGCGCCAGGAGAACAGGTCGAGCTGGCCGGTCGGTTCGGCCGGGGCGGGCAGGCTCGATCCCGGGTAGGCCGTGAAGCCGCCCGAGGTGAGCGACGGCATGACGACGAGCCGCGCACGGAGGTCCGCGATGAACGCGTCGGCGCTCGCCTCGTCGCGCTTGCCGACGGTCCGCCATGATGCGATCCATCAACGACGCGGCTTTCGCTTCATCCTCTGTGAGTGGGTCCTGTTCCAGAAGCTTACGCTCTATGTCGTCTATCCGTCCCACACGCACCTCCGTTCGACGAGCCCCATGGGTACGTGAGAACCGGCCGACGCGTAACGCGTCACCCGTCCGGCGGCAGGCGTTCAGGACGTGGCTGTCGCGGGACGAGGGAGAGGCGGGAGCGATGAAGGCGAAGGAGACGTGGAGAGGCGGGTTACCCGCCGCCCTCAGCCTTCGCCGTGGCGGCGATCTCCCGCAGGACGGCGCTCGGGGCGCGCCCTTCGTTCTTGGCGATGGTCGCGATGGCCTCGGCCAACGGGACGAGCTCGACGACTTCACCCTGCCCTGAGCTCACGCGCGCGCTGGTTCATGCGGCCCTGGCATGCCGCTGGCAGCAAAGTCCCGCGCGCGACGGAATGCGTCGCGTGGAGGTGGTACGTGCACACCGGGATCACCGTAGCCGTGGCCGCGCTCATGGGAGCGCCGGCCTGCGGAGCAGCGGGCGAACCGAGCGCGGCGGGAGAGAAGGGCGGAGCGGAGGAGGCCGGCCTTTCGACGCGCCACTTCGAGCTGAGCCTCGACCCGGAGGAGCCCGCGATCCCGCAGATCGTGGCGGCCGGGCGGCACGAGCTCGCCGCGGCGTGCGCCGACCGTCCCGAAGCGGCGGTCCGCATCTTCGACCCGCTCGACCCGGGCGCCTACGCGGACGTGCCCTGCACCTCGGTGCTCGATGACGCCGCGGCGCAGGATGAGAACGCCATGCCCGTCTCCGAGGGCGACGAGCCGACCGGAGGAGTCCAGCAGGCCATCGGCCCGATCTGCCTCCTGATGTGCGGCCTTTACGCTGGCGGCTCTCTCTTGACGTTGCGCTACGCGGTGAGTCCGCGGGCCAGGACCGCGAGGGCGCGTCAGCAGTGCGACGACACCGGGCTCTGGGGCGGAGTCGCCATGGGCCTCCTGTGCGCCGTCCCGTTCTAGCGGAGCGGTCATGATTGTCCCCCAGCCACTCAGGACGATCGGCATCGTGGTCTGTGGCGTCGCGCTCGGAGCCCCGGCCGTTGTTTGCCACGACGCACATTCTCCCTCGCTAGGAAGGATCATAGACGTCGTGCGGACGCTCTTCCCGCTCTGGATCTACCTGATCGTGCAACTCAGCATGGATGAAGGTCGGGTCCGCGAGCGGCGCGCCCGTGGGGTGCCCGACCCCGACTAGGCACCCGGCCCGCTGACGACGCGGCGAGCTCGCCGGCCCACGAGCCGCCGGACGGCGCTCGCGCGGGGGAGCGCACGCACACCCCAGACGCTCTGATAGAGAAAGATCGCCTGGGCGCGTTTGGTGCTACCGGTGGCGAGCCTCCGCCGGCTGCCCGGACCGCCTCTTCCCCGGAGCTCTCCTCTCCGCCGGCTCGAGCCGACCAGCCCCGGCGAGCCGCACGATGCTGCGGAAGCGCGGGCACTCCATGTGGCTCGGCGCGGAGCACGCCGCCGCGTGGCGCAGGCCGTCGCGCATGGCGACCAGCCGCTGGATCGTCCGGTCCAGCTCCTCGGCCTTCGCCGTCAGCCGCTCGCGCTGGATGCGCAGCCCACCGTCGGGCGCGAACATCTCGGCGATCTCGTCCAGCGAGAACCCCGCCACCTGGCCGAGCGCGATCAGCGAGAGGCGCTCCAGCACCCCGGGGGCGAACAGGCGCCGCAAGCCCCGCCGCCCGGTGGAAGCGATGAGCCCCTTCTCTTCGTAGTACCGCAGGGTCGAGGCGGGCATGCCGGAGCGCCGGGCGACCTCGGTGATGTCCAGATCTTGATCTTTCACCCTTGACCTCAAGTCGACTTGAGGTTGCAGACTACGGGGCGTGATTGCCCATCGCAAGCGAAAGGAGACTCCGATGTCCGAAGCCGATCCGTCGAATCGCGACCAGGCCGCCCTGTGGAACGACGCCGGCGGGCCCATCTGGGTGGAGATGCAGGAAGTGCTCGACGCCATGCTGGCGCCGCTCGGGGCGCCGCTCCTCAAGGAAGCCTTCCCCGGCGAGGGCGGCCGCGTGCTCGACGTCGGCTGCGGCGCGGGCGCCACGGCCCTCGCGATGGCGCGGCGCCTCGGGCCGAAGGGCCTCTGTCTCGGCGTCGATATCTCCGGGCCGCTCGTGGCGGCCGCCAAGGCGCGCGCCGCCGCCGAGGGCCTGGCGTCCGCCGCCTTCGTCCAGGCCGACGCGCAGGCCCATCGCTTCGAGCCCGACCGTTTCGACGCGGTGATCTCGCGCTTCGGCGTGATGTTCTTCGCCGACCCCGCGGCGGCGTTCACCAATCTCCGGCGCGCCGCGCGGCGCGACGCCCGGCTCTCGTTCGTGGCCTGGCGCAGCCCCGCCGAGAACCCGTTCATGACCGAGGCCGCCCGCGCCGCCGCGCCGCTCTTGCCAGACCTGCCCGCCCCGCGCCCCGACGCGCCCGGCCCGTTCGCCTTCGCGGACAGAGACCGCGTGCAGCGGATCCTGGACGCGAGCGGCTGGACCGACGTCGCCATTCGCCCGATCGACGTTCCCACCGGCGTCGCGGAGAAAGACCTGCTCACCTACGGCATCAAGCTCGGACCGGTGGGCCTCGCGCTGCGGGACGCGGACGCGCCGACGCGCGCCCGCGCGGCCGAGGTGGTTCGCGCTGCCTTCGAGCCGTACGTCCGCGATGGCGCGGCCCGCTTCACCGCCGCCTGCTGGCTCGTGAGCGCGCGCTCCTGACCGCTCAGCCGGTGATCCCGCGCCGCCGCCTTCTCCTCCCGCCTCAGAAGAGCTCGCGCTCGACGCCCGCCTCCGCGAGGAGGTACTATGGTGGGATGATGTCCACACTTCGCTCCGCCGTACCCTCCTGTACCGCGCTTATCGCACTCTCCATGCCAATTTTTCTCTGTCACTGCACAGAGCCAAGCTCGGGTGGAGACGATGCCAGCAGCGCCGGTCAGGGGGGATCCGTCACGGGGGGAGGCGGCAGCAGCGCGACGTCCGGGAGCTCGAGCGGGGGAGGCGCGTCCGTCGCGACGAGCGCGTCCTCGTCCTCTTCCACGTCGGTGGGCGTGGGCGGCGCCGGAACGGGGGGAGCCGGCGGCATGCCGGCGTTCGAGCCGAGCTTCATCCTGGGCGCCGATATCTCCAGCGTCCAAGAGGCGGTCGACAATGGCGCGAGGTACACGGACACGGACGGCAACGAAAAAGGGATGCTCGAGCTGCTGAAGAACCATGGATTCAATTACATCCGGCTCCGGACGTTCGTGGACCCGAGCACCACCTACGGCTATGCGTTCGGGACCGGCGGCTCGTGCGCGAAGAAAGAGAGCTATTGCGACGAGGACCACACGATCGAGTTCGGCAAGCAGATCAAGGCCGCGGGCATGGGGTTCCTGCTCGACTTCCATTACAGCGACACCTGGGCCGATCCCGGCAAACAGATCATCCCCGAGGCCTGGCGGGACGCCCGGTCGATCGACGAGATGGCGGGCCTCCTGAAGGACTACACGAAGGAGGTCGTCGCGGCGCTCGTCGGCGCGGGCGCGCGCCCGGACATGGTGCAGATCGGCAACGAGATCACGCCGGGGATGCTCATCCACGTGCCGTCCGCCAACACGGACTGCTGGGGCAACGAGTCGGTCGTCAATCCGAGCGGCCTCACCGGGCGAGCGTCGAACCAGAACTGGGACAACCTGGCCGCCCTGCTCAAGGCAGGTATCGCCGGGGTCAAGGAGGTCGACGACACCATCAAGATCATGCTGCACGTCGAGAACACCGAGGACGTCGACGGCGTCACGTGGTGGGTCAACAGCGCCAAGACGCGAGGCGTCGCATTCGATGTCCTCGGGCTCTCCTGCTATACGGCATTTCAGGGGCAGCCCGCAGTGTGGCAGAACACCTTCAATACCCTGGCCGGGACATTCCCGGATCTGTCGTTCGCGATCGCGGAATACAACCCCGAACGCACGAAGGCCAATCAGATCATGCGCGATCTGCCGGACGGCAGGGGGCTCGGGACGTTCTTCTGGGAGCCGACGCAGAGCGGGTCCTGGGGCTCGTCCCTCTTCACGTCGCAGGGCGGCGTGACCAGGGCGAGCAGCGACGCTTTCGCGGAGTTCGACGCGATCAAGGCGAGCTTCGGCCTGTAGTCTGCGGGGTCGGCGGGCGCGCGCGCCCGCTCAGCGCCCTGTCAGCGGCGGCGCCCGGAGCGGGACGCCGGCGCCCTCGAAGGCGCGCGCGGCGCGCAGCACCAGCGCCTCCTCGAAGTGGCGCCCGACGATCTGGAGCCCGAGCGGCAGGCCGGCGCTCGTCAGGCCCATGGGCACGCTGATGGCCGGCTGGCGCGTCAGGCTGAAGGGGCCGGCGAACGACGCGGGGGGCGGGCCGCCGCCCTCGACGAGGGGAGCCGCCCCGGCCGAGGTGGGCGTCACGAGCAGGTCGAAGCGGCGGTGGAGCGCGGCCATGACCAGGGCCAGCTCCGCGCGGCGCCGCTCGGCCTCGAGGTACGCCACCGCGCCGAGCGCCTCTCCCTCGGCGGCCGCGCTCCGCACCGCGGGATCGAGCAGCGCGCGCTGCTCCGGCCCGAGCTCCCGCACGGTGTGCGCGGCGCGGGCGGCGAAGAGCGTCCGCAGCACGCTCGCCGCGTCGGCGAGCGGGGGATCCACCTCCTCCACCTCGGCGCCGAGCTCCCGCAGGGTCGCCGCCGCCGCGGCGAAGCGGGCCCGCGTCTCGCCGGCCGGCTCGATGGCGCCGAGCGTGGCGCTCACGCCGATGCGCACGCCCCGCAGCGCGCCCGCGGAGGGCGCGCCGTCGAGCGCGTCCGCCACGTCCCCGGGCGCCGGCGGGGCCCGGAACGGGTCGCGGTCGTCGGGACCGGAGAGGACCGCGAGGAGCAGCGCCGCGTCGCCGACCGCGCGCGCGATCGGCCCCACGTGCGGGGGCACGCCGACCACGCTCGCCGGGTGGGCCGGCACGCGGCCGAAGGTCGGCTTGAGCCCCACCACCCCGGAGAACGCGCTGGGGACGCGGATCGAGCCGCCGCCGTCGGTCCCCACCGCGATCGGGCCGAACCCCGCCGCCACCGCGGTGACGGCCCCGGCGCTGCTGCCGCCCGGCGTGCGCCGGGGGTCCCAGGCGTTGCGGGTGATCCCGGTCAGCGGGCTGTCGCCGGCGCCCTTCAGGCCGAACTCCGAGGTCGTCGTCTTCCCGAAGAGCACCGCCCCGTGCTCGCGCAGGCGCGCGACCGCGGGCGCGTCCTCGGTCCAGGGGCCGCTCGCGTCCACGGTGCGCGAGCCGCGCCGGGTCGGCCAGCCGGCCGTGAGCAAGAGGTCCTTCACCGAGACGGGCACCCCGTCGAGCCGCCCCGCCGGCGCGCCGCGGACCCACCGCGCCTCCGACGCGCGCGCGGCGTCGAGGGCGCGCTCCTCGTCGAGCAGCGCGAACGCGTTGAGCGGCGCGCCGTGGCGCTCCACCTGCGCGAGGACGGCCCGCAGCACCTCGACCGGCGAGGCGCTCCGGGCGCGGTAGAGGGCGAGGAGCTCGAGGGCGGTCGCTTGCACCAGCGAGGAGGTCATGGTGTTTCCACCATAGCGGACATGTCGTCCGCTGGGATAGAAGGCGCAGGTCATGGGGACCGAGGGATCCGAGCCGGTGTGCACCGGGGTGGCCGTCGCCGAGGCGCTCGCCGCGCAGCACCTCGAGCGCGACGCCGCCGAGAACCTCGACGCCGCGCTCGCCCTGGCGACCACGCTGCACGCGCCGGGGGAGCGCGAGCGCTACCGACGCCTGCTGGAGCGCGCGATCGAGCAGGCGGAGCGCGCGCTGGCCGCCGCCGAGCAGGAGTGCGCGCTGGCCGCCGCCGAGCAGGAGCGCGCCGCGCCCGAGGGACAGGAGCTCGCCGCTGGAGGAGAGCGGACCCTCGCGACGGGGATGGGCGCCCGTTCGACGCTGGCGAGGGCCCACGCGGCGCGCGCCGAGGACGCGCTCCACGGCGCGGGCCAGCTCTCGCTCAGCGCGCAGCGCGCGCCGACGCGCGAAGCGTGCGACGACGGCTGGCGGCGCGTGGAGGCGATCGTGACCGGCGCAGAGGCGGCGGCCCGCGCGGCCGCGGCCTGCGCCGCGGAGCTCGAGGCCGGCGCGCCTCGCTCGAAAGCCGCCCGCGCGGCGCGCGCGGCAGCGCACAAGGCCGAGGTCGCCGCCCGCGCGGCGCGCAGGATCGTCGAGGAGCGAAACCACGCGTACACGTTCCACACGGACAACGGCTTCTCGTTCGGCGAGGGGTGGCACGTCGCCGCGGCCGCCGTCCTCGCGGGCGCGGCCGTTCAAATCGAGCCAGGCAAGGCCGGAACACCGCAAGCCGAGGCGTTTCTTCGCGATGCGGGCCTGAGCGATCGCCTGCAGGCGTACCGCTCGCGCCCGCGCGCGATGAAGCAGACGACGGAGATCGTCGCGCGCGCCTTCGAGGCCGATCCGTCCTCCGCCCAGCGGAGGCTCCGCGCGGCGTTCCTCGGGGGCGCGCCGATCCCGGAGGCCGTGGCCGGCTGGGTCGATCGCAGGCTCGCGGGGGCGCGGGCCGGAGGGCCAACCCGGAAGAAGGTGCTGCTCTGGATCCGCGAGTGTGTCCACCACCCGCACCGAAACACGACGCTCGCCGAGCTCCTGGAGCTGACGGACCTGGTTCGACGCGCGGGGCTCGTGCCCGTGTTGACCGGCGACGCCCTTCGCGACGGACGCGTCCCCGAGGGCGCGGTCGATATGACCCTCTTCTGGAAGGACCCCACCTTTCGGCAGCTCGATATGCGTCGGGCGCAGCTGCAGTTCTTCGAGCACCTGAAGCGAGCGCACGGCCTCGCCGGCCAGGTCGGCGTCACGACCGCAGGCATGGATGGCCCCGCGCTCATGGGGATCCCCACGATGTACCTCACCGATACGCCGAACGTGCGCATGCGGGCGTGGGCCGGCGCGGTGCCTGGATACCAGGAGGTCGTGCGCGAGAGCGGTTATCTCGAGCGCGTCCGCCGTGGGTTGTCCGAATGGGCCGCGGCTCCGTAGGCGGCCCTGATCGCGGGCCCTGAGGTGGTGCGGCCTACCGCGGCGAAGCCGCTCGCGTCTGGCTTTGCTGTCATCGTGTCGGGGAGAGCACCGCTGTTGCTCGCGCGGGTTGACACGCTCGGACCAACTGCGCCTTGATGCGCGCCCTCCGCAGGGCCGCCTCGAGGCGCTCTCGGGAGCGGCGCGGCGGAGCGCAGCAGTGAGCTTCTCAGGGGAATCGTGGAGATCGGATCGATGAGCCGTGTTCTTCGGCGGACCGCTTTGTTCGCCTGCGCTGGGGTCGTTCTGCTCGCCGGGTGCGGCAGCTCCTCGCCCGCGCCGTTGCAGCCAGAGGCCAGCTCGAACGGTGAGGGCGGCGGGAGCGGTGGAATCGAGAGCGGTGACGCAGGCACCGCCGGCGCCGGAGGCGCGGGCGGCGGGGCGAGCGTCGATTGCGACGCGCTCTCGGCCGAGCTCCAGGCCGCGCTCGACGCGGCCGTGGAGGACCAGCGGCTCCCCGGCGCGGCCGCCGCCGTGAGCCTCGGGGCGTGCCGCTGGCGCGGCGCCTCCGGGGTGGCCGACGCAGAGGCGAAGGTCCCCCTGCGGCCCGATGATCTCTTCCGGGTAGGAAGCATCACAAAGACCTTCATGGCCACGCTGGCGCTGATGCTGCGCGCCGAAGGCCGCCTGTCGCTCGACGGTGCCGTCTCCGAGCACGTGGAGGGCGTCCCCGGCGGCGACAAGATCTCCGTCCGGCAGATCCTGAACCACACGAGCGGGCTCTACGACTTCACGCAGAGCGACGCGTTCTGGTCCGCGGCCCTCTCCGAGCCGGAGCGCGCGTGGGCGCCCCGGGAGCTCGTCGAGATCGCCGCGTCGCAGCCGCCGTATTTCGAGCCTGGGGAGGGCTTCGCGTACTCCAACACGAACTACATCATCGCCGGTCTGATCCTCGAAGCCGCGTCGGGAGAGCCCGTCGGCGAGCTGCTCCGCGCCCGGATCCTGGAGCCGGCTGGGCTCGCGCACACCTACCTCGACGGCGCCGAGGCGGCCGTGCCGGGCCTCGTGCACGGCTACGGGGTCGACCGGGGGAAGCTCGTCGACACGACCTCCGCGGCGGATCCGTCGGCGGCCGGCACGGCGGGCGCCCTGGTCTCGACGACCGATGACCTCACGCGCTTCTACCGCAAGGTGCTCGGCGGCGAGCTGCTCGGCCCCGCCGAGCTCGCGGAGATGACCACGTGGGTGGACGCGAGCCTGGGCGAGGTCACCGGATACGGGCTCGGGCTGTCCCGCCGTGAATCCCGGCTCGGCGCCCAGGTCGGGCATGACGGCGGTATCTGGGGCTTCACGTCCTCGTCCTATTACGCGATCGACAGCGACGCTTCTATCACCGTGCTCGTCAACCTCGAGGTCGGCGACGCGGGCAGGATCGTCGATGATCTGTCGGATGTCCTGATCATCCCCTGAGCCGAGCGGGGCGCGGTCGCCGCGAGCCCGACACCCGCGATCGTGCACGCCGGAGCCGCGAGCGCCGGGCGCTGACCGCCGCTTGCACACTCGAGCCTCCGCCGGCCGGGGCGCCCCGCGCGGCGCCGGCGTCGTCGAGCGTCGACGCCGCGGCGCGGAGCGCCGGCGCTACGCCGCGAACGGGCCTCACGCTTGCATCATCATGGACGCAGCCTGGATGGGGGGATGCCCATCAAGCCGCTCGCATTGCAAAGGAGTCCATGATGAAGCTGGTGAAAGCGCTCGGTGCGCTGGCCCTGTCCGGCGTCGCCCTCGGCACGACACATCTCGCAGCAGCGGAGACCACGACACCGATCCAGGATCTCGTGATCGTCGAGGAGACGGCGAGCCCGGATCTCGGCGAGCCCCGCATCGCCTTCGCACCGTATAGTGCTTACCGGCCGTACGGCCTTTATGGCTACCGGCCGTACAGCGCTTACGGCTACCGGCCGTACGGACTTTACGGCTACCGGCCGTACAGCGCTTACGGCTACCGGCCGTACGGCGTCTACGGCTACCGGCCGTACGGCGGTTACGGCTTCCGGCCGTATGGCGTCTACGGCTACCGGCCGTACGGCGGTTACGGCTACCGGCCGTACGGCTACCGGCCGGGTTTCCAGCCGTTCGGGTGGCATCGGCCGTGGCGCTCGCTCTCCTCGGGGGGTGATGCGGCTCCGGGAGGGGACATTCCCACGCCCGCGGTGAGCCTCCCCCACGCTCGCTGATGGCGCGCTGCTCGCAAGGCTGAGGCGCCGAGGCCCAGCCTCGGCGCCTCGGCGCCGCGCGGCCGCACAGGGCCTCCTGGCGCGTGAAATCGGAAGGGACCCTCATGGGTGGAAGAGCACGGAGTCGCGGGCGCACCGCCCTGATCGTGGTCGCCGCCGCGGCGCACCTCGGCTGCGTCGTCCTCGGGGCGCTCCACGTCGATCCGCGGAGGGCGGGGCGGCTCGGCGGGGTGATCGCCTATCATGGCGCGCTCTCCGGCGCCGACAGCGGCTACAACTTCTTCGCTCCCGCGGTCAGCGCGCTGCCCTGGGCCAGGTTCCAGGTCACGGACGCGAGCGGCGCGGCCCACGCCGACGTGCTGGAGTCCGGAGCCAACCACGAGGCGGATCTCCGCGTCCGGAGCATCCTCTCGCTGTTCTTGCAGGCGGAGGACGAGGCGCTGCGGCGGTCGCTCGTCGCGTCGTGGGCGGGCAAGATGTTCGCGAGGCACCCGGGGGCCGAGAGCGTGGTCGTCCGGCTGGAGATCTGCGATCTGCCCTCGATGCAGGAGTACCGCGAGGGCCGCCGGCCCGCGTGGAACCTCCTCTATCAGGCGAAGCTCGTCCAGCAGTCCAGAGGTCCGGCCGCCCGGCAGCGAAACGGCGGTGAGCCGTGATCGGGCCGATCTGGATCTCCTGCAGCGCGGGGCTCTCCCGCGCCGCCTCGCGCGTCGAGCGCTTCGCGCTCGCCCCTGCGTCCGCGGAGCCCCTCGCGGCGCTCCGCATCGGCCTCGCGACCGTGCTCCTCGTCCAGGCGGCGCTCGTCGCCCCCGCGCTCTTCGAGCTCTACGGTCCAGCGGGCATCCTCCAGGGCCCGCTGCGGGAGGCGTTCGCCCAGATCGAGCTGCCGGGGATCGGCTGGCTGGCCGGGCGGCTCGGCGCGCTCGGGGTCGGCGAGACATCGCTCCTCGGAGGCGTCGGAGCCGTCTACGTGCTCTCCCTCGCCTCGCTGCTCTGCGGGTTCCGGACGAGGACCTCCGCCCTGCTCGCGTGGATCACCCACAGGATGCTGATGGTGACGGCGGACGCCACCGTTTATGGAGCGGATATCTTCGCCAACATCTTTCTCTTCTATCTCGTCTGGGTCCCGTCGGGCGCCGCGCTGTCCATCGATCGATGGCTGCGCGGGCCGAGCGGCGCGGCCGCCGAGCCGACGCCGGCCGCGCGGCTCGGGCTGCGCGTCGTCCAGCTGCACCTCTGCATCGCGTACCTGGCCAGCGGGCTGGAGAAGGCGTCGGGCCCGTCGTGGTGGAACGGCGAGGCGATCTGGCGCTCGGTCATGCTCCCGGAGTACCGCCAGCTCGATTTCTCCTGGCTGGCCTGGCACCCGTGGATCGCGCAGGCCGCGGGGTGGGCGGTGCTCGGCGTGGAGATCGGCTACGCATTCCTCATCTGGCCGCGGCTCACCCGGCGCGCCGTCATCGTGGCCACGGCCCTCCTGCACCTCGGGATCGCGGCGTTCATGGGGCTCGGCGTGTTCGGCGCCATCATGCCTGTATTCACCCTCGCCGCCTTCGGCGTGCCGGCGGACCCCCGCGCCCCGTCGCCGTCGCGCGCGGCGCCGCTGCCGGACCTGCCGCGCGCGGCGGGCGGGTGAGCCCGCTGGCCGCGCCCCGTCACCGTCGCGCGCGGCCAGCGGCGCGCGGTGTGCTTCTCCCTCCCGCTACGGCGACAGGGTGAGCGAGCCCTCGTCGAGCGCGATTTCGTAGTAGCCGTGATCGTTCCACTGGAGCGTGCGGCCGCCCTGCTTGAGCGTTCCGCCGCTCACCTTGACGCGCAGGTACTTGCCCGGCGGGAAGTGGGCCGGCAGCGTCCATCGCCACGTCCTGTCGCTGCCCGACGTCGTGGGCGTGACCGAGGACAGCGTCTTCTGGCCGCGCCAGTAGGCGCCGATGTTGACCACGCTGTCGATCCACACGTCGCCGAGCGCCTTGGTGTGCTGGACGTGATCGAGGAAGGCCCGGAGCTGGACGGGCTGATAGGCTCCGTCGCTGCCGCCGGTGAAGCCGTGCACGAGCACGGTGCGCCACTTGTTGGCGGACCGCGCGCTCGTGACCTGATCGTCGAACATCGCCGTGGAGGCTCCGGTCGGGGGGATGTAGCACGGCAGGTTGAACGGATCGGTCGAGTCGTTCGGGCCGATCAGGGCGTTGGCCACGCCGCGATTGATGAGGAAGCGCGTCCGAGCGATGTTCCCGTACACCGACGAGCCGTTCGGGGCCGCCATCGTCCACACCTTGACGCCGAACTTGCTCTCGATGAACTGCGTGGCCGCGTCCGTGTCGGCGCCGCTGTCGTTGCTCGAGTGGCTCTTCGTGTGATTGCCGAGCTCGTGCCCGTCCGCCACCGCCCGCTGCCACACCGGGTTGTTCGATTCGCTCTTGCCGGTCTGGAGATAGAAGGTGAACGGCACGTCGAGCGCGTTCAGCTGGTCGTAGTTCTGGATCTGGCTCGAGTTCGAGTCGTCGAAGGTGTACGAGACGGCGCCCTGGAAGCCCGCCCAGTTGAGCACGACCAGGTTCCCGGGCGAGCCGGACGGCCTGGGCACGCCGCCGCCAGGCGGGACCGGGAGCCCCGAGCTCCCGCCCGGGGTACCGCCGCCGCCGCCCCCCGCGCCGCCGGAGCCCCCCGCGCCGCCCGCGCCGCCGGCGCCCCCCGCGCCGCCCGCGCCGGAGCTGGCCGAGGAGCTGCTGCTCGAAGCGCTGCTGCTGCTGCTGCTGGAGCTCGCCGACGTCGAGCCGCCGTTCCCGCTGGCGGTGACGGACACGAGCGACGGCGTGCCGGTGCCGTTCGCGCAGAAGCCCCAGTTCGTCGTCGCTCCCGGGGCCAGCGTGCCGTTGTAGCGCTCGTTCGTGGCGACGAGCTGCCCGCCCGACGGCGTCGTGCGCGCGCCCCACGCGTTGGTCACCGTGGAGCCGTTGAGCGCGATGGTCATGCCCCAGGCGGTGGTGGTCGTTCGGTTGGTCGTCGTGTTCGTCACGTTCGTCAAGGTCACGTTCGCGCAGTACCCCGTCGACCACTGCGACTGGAGCGCGATGTTCGCCTCTATCGAGGAGTCCGCGCTGCGGAGTTCGCCCTCCAGCGATTCCATCTCATCGCCCTCGCCGTACGGGTCCCCGCCACAAGCGAAAAGGAAGCAGGCGATCGAGACCGAACCGTAGCCCAGCAAGCTGGTAAGACGCATAAATTTCTCCTTGGAGCGGCCAGGTGAGCCGCAAGGTAATCGGCAAAGATGCTCAAGTAAGAATCTTACGTCAGTGTTTTACGCGCGGAGCGGGTAGCCCCGCGCATCGGGGAGTATGCCCGGAAAACGGGCCTTTGATCACGAGCTGCGATGGCTGGAGATATTCATGTATCCAGGACGCGCACCGAGGCTGCGATGGTCGCTGGGTGTGGCGAAGTGTCCCAGGCAGCGGCGATCCCCTGGGGCTCGTCTCGTCAGGGCACCGGTATCCCGAGCATCGCGCTGTGTCAGCGTACCCGCTGGGCGCCATACGGCGTCCCATCCTTGCGGACATAGCCGTCGGGCAGGGCTCGCAGGTCGATATCGGGGTACTCGGCCACATCGCCGGGGATGCTCGAGCCGATCTCCAGCAGCACGGCCTCGCGATCCGAGCGGTTCTGGAGGTGGTGTCCGTCGGGATCGCCCGCGCGGAACCCGGCGCAGTCGCCCGCGCGCAGCACCTCTTCGCCCCCGTCCGTGACCAGCACCACCTCGCCTTCCAGCACCATGACGAACTCGTCTTCTGAATGGTGCCAGTGACGCTGGCTCGACCACTGGCCGGGCGGCAGGCGAAGCAGGTTGACGCCGAACTGCGTCAGCCCCGCCGCCTTGCCGAGCCGCCACCGCGCCCGCTCGCGGCACGGGGCGTCGTACGGCGTCGGATACGCGGTGCCAAGGCGCGTCGGGGCCTGAGAGATGTCGATCTTCTTCATCGGGAGTAGCCTCCTTGTGGACCGGATTGGCGCGAAGCTTACCGAGGAAGAGCGATCGTCGCTACCGCCGAGGCGCTCCTCGGAGCTCCGCCGCCACGAGCTGAGCGAGCTCGACCATCCGGTTGGAGAAGCCCCACTCCACCTGGTGTATCTTCTGGATGCGCCGGGCCGGGCCGCGTCGGCGGAGCTACGTCGTCGCGACGAGCAGCTCCTCGCCGTTCACGGGGCGGAGGCCGTCGGCCCTCCCGGCGAAGTAGCGCTGGGCGAGGCTGGCCGCCGATACGTGCTGCGCGTCCTTGAAGCCGGCGTCGCGCGCGAGCGCCAGGATCTCGGGCGGCGTGAAGAAGCTGAGGAAGGGCGTGCCGGCCGCTCGCGCTCCCTTGTGCGCCCACTCGGTGGCGGGGCGCACCTCGGGCTCGACGAGCTCGAGGGGCAGCATGAACGTCAGGGCCAGCGTGGAGCCCGGGGCGAGCGCCGCGACCTGGCGCAGCGAGGCGAGGTTCGCGTCCCTGGTGAGGTACATGCTGACGCCGGCGGACGCCACGATCGCCGGCTGGGACGCGTCGAAGCCGGCGCTCGCCAGCTGCTCCCAGAGGGAGGAGCCCGCCTCGAAGTCGACCGGCACGAGCCGCAGCCAGTCCGGGACGCCGAAGCCGAGCTCGATGAGGCGCTGGCGCTTCCAGGCCTGAGGGCCAGGCCGGTCGACCTCGAAGACCCGGAGTCGAGAGGCGATCTCCGGCCGGCGCTGGGCGAACGTGTCGAGGCCGGCGCCGAGGATGACGTACTGGCCGACGCCGCGGCCAGCCTGCTCCACGACGAGGTCCTCGATGAAGCGAGCGCGGGCCACGATGGAGGCCCGGAAGCGGCTCGTGGCTCCTGGGTTCATGTCCGGACGCTGGCGCCAGCCGTCGTCCGGGGCCGCCAGCTTCAGGCCAACGTCGTCTTCGAGGACGTGCGGCGGCGCGTCGTTCTGGACGTGGATGGCTCGCCACAGGGCCACACGCACCGCCGTGGCATCTGCTCCCGTCATCGGCTTGTCAGGCATGATGTTCCTCTCGTCTACTCCGCCGCCTCGAGCGGCGCTTGCACGCTGATCGGACGACCGTCGGGATCGGCGAGCAGCATCTCGAGCACGGGCCAATGCTGCGGTTCGAACGGGCGAAGGACGGCGCCGGCGCTCGGCGGCGAGAACCGCGCGGGGTCGACGACGGCGACCACCGGCAGGACCTGCAGCGCGCGGTCGCTCGGCCGCTCCGCGAGGAAGATGTAGGGGCCGCCGCGGGGGTGGCGCAGGCGGCCCGAGTGGTGATCGGTCTCGAAATCGAGCTCGTAGCCGAGGCCCCGCCAGAACGCGACCGTCTTGCCCCAGTTGTGGGTCTCGATGAGCAGGCCTTCGATGCCCTCAGTCTCCATGCTTCCTCCGCTTGCGTCTCTGCTCGTCGAGGTAGGCGCGCAGCGCGGCGGCCACGATCGCCGAGAGCGACTGCTCCGTGTCGACCGCGTGATGCTTGACCTCGCGAATCAGCTCGGTCGGCAGATACACGTTGAACTGCTTCACGTCGTCCGCCATGTAGAACGCATGGTAGAATGCTAGCATGCTAACGTCAAGGCGATCCGAGGGCGCCTGGGCAGGCTCGACCGCCTCCGCGGCGATGCGCAGCAGCTGTCCGAGGATGAGCCGCTCGTGATTCCGAGGCTGAGGCTCGACCTGGAGGAGCGCTTCCGGGAGCTCGAGGGGCGGCCCCTGATCGGCGAGCAGCTGAGCGGGGTGTGCTTCGACGAGGCGAAGCAGCGGGTGCAGTTCCACCTGAACGAGGGCGGCGCCGGGGCGACGGCGGGGCGCCGCCGGGGTTCGGGGCGCCGCCGGGGTTCGGGGCGCCGCCGGCCGGGTGGGGGCCGCCCTCCGGCGCAACGTGAGCGCCACGTGGTGTCGCCCGCCGTCTGGCTGTCTACAAGGGATCCTCGCTCGTCGTCGAGAGGTCGGGCAGGGCGAGCCAGCGACGTCGCGGGGGGACCTGGGTCAATCGATCTCGAACCTGACGGCCTTCAGCGCGCCGCCCGCGCTCTTGGCCCGCGCGACCGCGCGGATGCGCGTCTTGCCCGAGCTGCCGATCGCCAGGTTGCCGGGATCGATGTAGTCGAATTGGAAGTTCACGTTGTCGACCGCGTAAGTCGGCGTGCAGGCGGCGTCGTAGGTGATGTCGCCTCCGCCGAGCCGCTCGTAAGCGACCTGGGGTTCGTTGTACCAGTAGTAGTCGACGTGCACCTGATCGCCGGCCTCGCACACGGTGGGTCGGATCGAGTGCGTGTGCCCGCTCGCCGTCTTCACGAGGTCGACCTCGGCGACGAAGCGCGGGCAGACGCTGCCGCCGGCGTACGACGCGTCCACGCTGTCCGCGAGGAACGTCGTCGGGTTGGCGGGGTCGCCGGGCGACTCGGACAGGACGTCGGGCGCGTCGAGCAGGCAGTCGTACACGGACTTGACGGCGCGCGCCACGGCGTCCCGGCGGGCCGGGACGCCGCCGATCTCGCTGAAGCGCTGCTCGATCTGCACCCCACGGGAACGGCGCGCCATCTTGTTGACGAAATTGTCCAGGCCGGCCCCTGCGTCGCACCCCCGCGACCACGTGACGGTCAGGCCCGACGCGACGCTGGCGAGCTCGTCGCGCACGATCTCCGCCATCCCCTGGCGAAAGGCGGCCTCCATGCGGCCGCCGACCCGGACGTGCGTGTTGACGCAGCTCGAGTCCGAGCTGGCGTGGAACGACACGGAATAGGGGAGCGGGTCGGTGATGAACGTGTTCATCCCGGGGAAGCTGAGCGGGCTGATCTGGGTCGAGGTGATATGATAGCTCTGCGTCGCCCCTGACTGCGAGTTCCCGTTGATCGCGACCGCCCACACGCCGTTCCGGGTCGTGTCGGACTCATGGATGAGCTTCACCTGGTCGAACGCACCCCGCTCCGTGGGGTGGGCGACCGCGTACACGACGCCCGCGCTCGGGCTCCGGTAGGTGTATTCCATGACTCCGTGGTTGGTCCACGAGGTCGCCTGCGCGTCGGCCATGCTGGTGGCGGGCGCGGCGATCGCGGGCGCGGCCCCGGTCGCGTACTCGTTCGACACCTCGATCTCCGGCAACGTCGTGTACGGCGGCGTCGGGTCGTCGTACAGCGCCCAGTAGACCCGATTGCCGTACGCGACCTCGTTCATCTCGAACACGGTGGGATCGCTGCTCGTCGTCGACTCGACCGTGCAGATGCCCATCAGGAGGCCGCGGCGCTTGATGGTGATCTGCGTGTTCGGAGCGAAGATGGGCACCTTGGGCGTCGCGCTCGGATCGACCGGCGGAACGCGGCACCTCTCCGACGGCGTCCCGCTGGAGAAGCTCACCGACCGGAATGTCTGGCCGGTCAGGGTCAGGCCGGATCTGGCCTCCTGGACGGGCTCGGCCTCCCCCGCGTCGACGGCCGAATAACAGCCAGACAGCAGCGCGAAGGCAGCGGACATCATGACAAGGACCGGCGCGCCTCGCGGCGAGCTACCTTCATGTGAATTCTTCATGTCACCTTTAAGAAGGGTGGAATGCTCAGCGTTGATTCAAGGAAATAGCGGGGGTGATCTGGTCAGGAGCTCGGGTGTGTACCGAGCCTGCGCGCAGTCAGGCAAGGCGTATGCCGCCTCGTGCGCGTGCTCCGCGACATGGACGAGCGCCGCGCCTTCGCGTCGCGGCGGCGCCGTCAGGCCGAAGAATGCGGCTGATCGCGCGTGCCTGGCCGGGTTGCTGGGCGGGGCGGCTGGGAGAGCGACCAGGAGTCGTCACGATCGAGGGCGTGACATGTCACGCTCGCACCGTGACATGTCACGCTCGCTGGCGCGCTCTCCCGCCGAGATCCTGCCGAGTTGCAGGCCGCTCCACAGAAAACTTGACAAACTGAACCGGTTCGGTTCTCTTACGCGCCTACCGCACACCACAGCCCGCGTCCTGCGCCGCGGCCCTGGATAACCTTGCCTGACGCCAGCTTGGATCGCCTTCGCAGCATCGCAGGCCCACCTTGATCGCGAGGATCGGTGAGCCACCCTCCCGGACGCGGGGACCGCGCGGCCCAGCTCGTGCGGCGACAAGGAGCCACTCATGCGAAAACCTTTGTTCTTGGGCCTCAGCTCATCAGGTATCCTCGCGCTTCTCCTGATGGGGCTCGGGTGCGATTCATCGAGCGGGTCCTCCTCCGGCGCTGGGGGCGACGGCGGCTCCGGCGGCCAGAGCGCGACGAGCAGCGGGAGCGGCGCCGGCGGCGCCAGCGCCTCGACCGGCTCCGGCGGCGCGGCGGACGGCGGGGGCGGCGCCGGCACCGGGGGCGACGCGGCGGGCACCGGCGGCTCGGGCGGCAGCGTGACGCCGGCGCCGGCCTGGGACTGGACCGGCATCGTCGGTACGGGACAGAGCCTGTCGGTCGGCGCCGAGGCGAACCCGCCCATCGGGACGCAGCAGCGCTTCGACAACCTCAAGCTGTCCCTCGGGAACGCGAGCGTGCCCCCGTTCGACCCGGAGAGCAGCGCCCTCTCCCTGGTGCCGCTCGTCGAGCCCATCCGCCCCTTCGCGACGACGTACCCGAGCGCCTACCCGAAGAACCTCTACGGCGAGACGCCGCACACGGCGATGGCCGATCAGATCTCGTCGCTGGCGAAGGCCGCGATGGTCGGCGACCACGTCACGGTGCACACCGTCGTCGGCGAGAGCGGGCAGCCGATGAGCGTCCTCCGGAAGGGCGCCACCGAGGTGGTCAGCGGCGACACGACCATGGGCCGCGCCTACGCGGCGACGCTGTTCGAGGCCGAGGCGGTCGCGAAGCTCGCCAGCAAGGCCGGCAAGACGTTCGGCGTCGGCGCCATCATCATCACGCACGGCGAGGCCGACGCCGGCAGCTCGACCTACGAGGGCGATCTGGTCAAGCTGTGGTCGGACTACAACCAGGATATCCCGCCGCTCACCGGGCAGACGCGGAGCATCCCGATGCTGGTGTCCCAGCAGCACTCGGTGCCCCTCGAGGCGGGCTCGCGGTCGACGTCGACCCTGGCGCAGTGGCACGTGGGCGTGAGCCACCCGGGCGACGTCCTCTGCTCGGGGCCGAAGTACCAGTATCCGTACGCGAACGATCATATCCACCTCAACGCGAACGGGTACCAGCAGCTCGGCGAGAAATACGGCCAGGTCTACTTCGAGAAGGTCGTCCTCGGGAAGGACTGGCAGCCGCTCCAGCCGACGCGGGTCGAGCGCAGCGGCAACGTCGTCACCGTGCACTTCCACGTCCCGGTGCCGCCGCTCGCGTGGGACACCGCGCTGCCGTCTCCCCACCAGACGGCGCTCACCGAGTGGGCGCAAGGCCGCGGCTTCGAGCTCTGGAGCGGCAACACCCGGATCGAGATCACCGGCGTCGAGATCGACGGCGACTCGGTCGAGATCACGGCGCGGAACCTCCCCGCCTCCGGCGTGATGGTCGGCTACGCGGCGACGACCGACGGCAGCGCGATGCCGGGCGGCACGACGCGCTGGGGTCAGCTGCGCGACTCGGATCCGTTCGTCGGCTCGGTCACGGGCAAGGCCCAGCCCAACTACGGCGTGGCGTTCGAGATGAGCGTCCCCTGAAGGTCGAGATCAGCGTCTCCTGAAGAAGCGCGCCGCCGCGCCAAGGCGAGCCGCTCAGAAGCCGATCCTGTCCACGGCGGCCCGCGCGCTCGTCGTCGCGGCGGGCCCCGGCTTCGGCGGAGCGGCTCGCCTGGCCGTCACGGGCGCAGGCAGGGCAGGGGACGGCGCGAGGGAGGCGGCCGGGCGCGGGGGCGGCGTCGAGGGCGGAGCGCTTGTCGGTGCTGGCTGGGGCTCCTCTGCGGGTCGTACGAGCGGCGGCTCGGGCGGCGCGATCTGGGCGGGCCGCGGCGGCTCGGATGGCGCGGCCTGGTGCCCGGGCGCCTCGAGCGCGGCCGAGCGTTCGGCGGCGGGCGAGCCCTGCGCCTGGAGGTCACCCTGCCTGAAGAAGACGGTGAGCCCGAGCGCCGCAGCCCCCGCGAGCGCGGCGCCCACCGCGAGCCGGAACCCGGCGCGGCCTCGTCCAGCGCGCGGGCGCGGCAGGACGAGCCCGCGGAACGTCCGCGCCTGGCCACCGCTGTGCGGCGGCCCCGCGCTGTCGGGGACCTGCGTGTGCGCCGCCCGCTCGGCCGGCGGGAACGGCGGCGGCCACTGCAGCGGCGTGGCGAGCGCGCCGGCCGCGAGCGTCGGAGCGAGCGCGAGGCTGAAGAGCGACTGATCGAGCGCGCCGGCCATCTCCCTGGCCGACCCGAACCGCGCCGCCGGATCGCGCTGCAGCGCCTTCGTGACCCAGGCGTCGAAGGCGTGCGGGACGTCCCGTCTCATGACGCTGGGGAGGGGGAACACGCCGGCGTGGATGGCCACGGAGAGCGCGCCCAGGGTCTCTCCTGCGAACGGCACCCGGCCGGTGATGGCATAGTACCCGACGACGCCGAGCGCCCACAGATCCGCGCGGGAGTCGACGTGCTTGGCGCTGAGGAGCTGCTCCGGGCTCATGTAAAGCGGCGTCCCGAACGAGCTCCCCGTCGACGTCATGCCCTGATCGCAGCTCACCGGCTGCTTGGCCACGCCGAAGTCCAGCACCTTGACGAAGAGCTCGCCCTCGTCCTCGAGGGCGGTGAGGAAGATGTTCTCCGGCTTGATGTCGCGGTGGACGATGCCGAGCTGGTGCGCGCGCCCCAGCGCCCTGGCGACCTGCCTCACGACGCACGCGAGCTCATGGAGCGACATCGGGCCGAGGCGATGGATACGGCTCTTCAGATCTTCGCCCTCGAGCAGCTCCATGACGATGTACGGCACCCCCGCCTCCGTCACGCCCTGATCGAACACCTGGGCGACATGGGGGCTCTTGAGCAGCGCCACCGTCATCGCCTCGCGCCGGAAGCGCTCGGCGAACCCGGCGCTATGCGCGATCTCCGGGGCCATGAACTTCACGGCGACCTGCGACCCGAGGGAGAGGTGGTCGGCGACCCAGACGCTCCCCATCCCTCCTTGTCCGAGCGGCCTCACGAGCCGAAGCTTGGGCGTAACCAGATGTCCGGAGTTCACGAGCCACCCCTCTGCGGGTCACGCGCCGCGTTTGATGATGGTGAACGAGCTCAGGTTAGGACGGCAAGACCGATAGTCAAGTTGTTCGGTCTATCGGCGCGCGCGAGCCGCGTTCCCGTGCGCGCGAGCTGCTTTTTGCTTGAACGTTCGAGTCGCAAGGCCGCCGTGGTCGCCGTCGTGAACAGCGATGTCGTGGACTCGAGGGCCATCGTGCTCTCGGCGAGCGAGCTCCTGATCGAGGTCGAGTGAGCCCGGAAGTGGCCGCGCGGCGGCGTCGCGGGCCCGGCCGGCGCCGCCGCGCCGGCACGCCGACGCGGCCCAGGACAGATCTCCGGCGCGCGCAGCCAGCGCTCTCGCCGACCGCGCGGGCCGGCGGTCATGCGCCCTTGACAAGACAGACCTGTCTGTCTTAATCAGGGGCGTGAGCGACGCCCGGAGCCACATCCTCGAGGTCGCGGAGCGCCTCTTCTACGCGGAGGGGTATCGCGCCGTCGGCGTCGATCGCTTGATCGCCGAGGCGGGCGTCGCCAAGGCCACCTTTTATCGCCACTTCCGGACCAAGGACGAGCTGCTCGTGGCGGTGCTCGACGCCCGCGACGCGCGCTTTCGCGCGTGGCTGGCCGGGCGCGTCGAGGCCCTCGCGAGCGACCCGCGGGACCGGCCGCTCGCGGTCTTCGACGCGCTCTCCGAGCGGTTCGCCGCGAACGACTTCCGCGGGTGCGCGTTCCTCAACACGATGGTCGAGGTCGCGAGCCGGAGCCACCCCGCCCACGAGGCGTCGCAGCGCCACAAGCAGCGGCTCATCGACTATCTCGAGGGGCTCCTGGGCGAGGCCGGCGTGCCGGACGCCGCCGCGCTGGCGCCGCAGCTCCTGCTTCTGATCGACGGCGCGACGGTGACCGCCGTCCGCGAGGGGGGACCGGGCGCGGCCGCGCGCGCGCGTTCCCTCGCCGAGGTGCTCCTCGTCACCGCGCGGCCAGGGAGGCGACGACGATGAACCAGACCCAGTGTGTCCCGAGCATGTTGGTGGGGCGTGCCGAGCAGCCCTCGAGCCCTCACCGCGCCGGCGCGGTGCCCCGCCCCGGCCAGCGGTCGGCGCGCCTCCCGCGGACGCCGCCGGCGCGCGCGGCGGCCCTCGCCGCGCCGCTGCTCGCGCTCTCGCTGGCCGCATGCGCGCCGGCGAACCGCGCCGACGCCAGCGCCCCGCCGGCCGCTGCGTCGGCCGGCGTCGAGCCGTCGGCCGGCGTGGCGGCCGACGCCGAGGCATCGAGCGGGCGCCTCCAGTGGCGCGGCGGTCCGACGGCGATCCTCGAGCGCGACGGGCTCCGGCTCCTCACCGATCCCGTCCTCGGGCCGCGCGGGCCTGCCGTGTTCGTCCTCCCGAAGCACCCGTCGACCGGCGTCGAGAACGCGCCGGTCGCCCGCTACACGGATCCTCCTGCGGAGCCGCTCGGGCGACTCGACGTCATCCTCCTCAGCCACAACCACGCCGATCACTTCGATGCGGTCGCGAGAGAGACCCTCCCGAAGGACGTCACCTTCGTCCTCCCGCCCGACGCGGCCGACGCCGCGCGCGCCGCGGGGTTCACCAGGCTGACGCCGCTCGACTGGGACGGCGAGACGATCATTCCGACCCGCGCCGGCCGCCTCCGGATCCTCGCCGTCCCGGCGAACCATTCCCACGATGCGGCGCTCGACGCGACGCTCGGAAAGGGCAACGGGTATGTGCTGCGCTGGGAGGGCGCGGCGCCTTATTCGATCTACTGGACCGGCGATTCGGTCTTCACCGATGCCATGCGCGCGGTGGCGGCCCGCTTTGCGCCCATCGACCTGTGGCTGCCGCACCTCGGCGCGGTGGGGGTCGACGGCGCGCGCGGCCTCCGCACGATGGACGCCGAGGAGGCCGTCGCCGCCGCGGCGCTCCTCCGCCCCCGCCACGTGATCCCGATCCACCACACCACCTTCGGCCATTACCGCGAGCCGGTCACGGCGTTCGTTCAGCGCGCCGCGACGAAGCGCCTGCCCGCGCACATCCACGTTCCGACCGACGGCGCGTGGATGCCCCTCCCGCGCTGAGCCAGCTTCGGCGCGCCGCCCCCGGCGCCCGCCGGGGGCCCGAAGGCCGCGAAGCCCGCAAGCCCGCCGGCCCCCCGGCTGAGCTCGCGCAGCCTCATACTGGCCCACATCCTCGAAGACGCTAGGAGGCGCTCCGCTTCCCTCGCGCGCCAGAGCTCGCCTCGTGCCGGGCGGTGGCCTCCGTCTCGAGGCGATGCAGGTGCTGCTCCTCGGCGCGGAGATCCGCGCGCATCGCGGCGACGTTCCTCGGGAGCCGGTCGAGCGGGGCCGGGACCTGCTCGTCGGGGCCGAGCCGGCGCAGCCGCTCCTCGGTCTCGTCGAGGTAGGCGCCGGCTCGCCGGTGCGCCGCGCGCGCGGCGGCGAGGAACTGAAAGCGCCACGAGGACGAGGACGCGGCGCGCTGGGCGCTGCCGAGCCACGCCTTCATCGCCGTGAGCTGGGCCGCGCCCCCGCGGATCGCCGCGAAGATCGCGTCGAGGTAGTCGGCGCCCGGCGGATCGGAGCTCACGGCCCCGCGCCCCGGGCGCGACGGCCCGCCAGCGCCGCGCCGTCCGGGCCGGCCACCTCCGGAGGAGCGGGCTCGCTGCGGCCGCGAGGCCGGCGGCCCGCGCCGTGGTCGTGTCGCCGAGGTGCATCCGGGAGGGTCATCGTGCCATCGAGCGCGCGGGCGTCTCCAAGCGCAGAGCAACTCTAACGAGTTCTCCTCGACCGCGCGAGCGTCAAGCCCCGCCGCGGCTCCTCCAGGGCGCCCGCACAGGGCGCCCGCACCGGGGCCTGCGGCGACGTTTCCCCGGGGCGGCGAGCCCGAGCGGCGGCCGCGCGTGTTGGCGGGAGGAGGGGAGCGGGAGAGCCCCCCGAGCGCGAAAAGGGGTTGCCCGGGACGGGCGATTCGACGAAGGTTCGCGCAGGTGCACCGTGAGCCAGGATCCTGCCGCGTCGCGTCCGCCGTTGCCGCCCTTCACCGCCGAGACCGCCGCCCGGAAAGCGCGGCTGGCCGAGGACGCCTGGAACAGCCGGGAGCCCGCGCGCGTGGCGCTGGCGTACACCGTCGATAGCCGCTGGCGGAATCGGGCCGAGTTCTTCCAGGGCAGGGAGGCGATCGAGGCGTTCCTGCACCGCAAGTGGCAGCGGGAGCTGGACTACCGCCTGATCAAGGAGGTCTGGGCGTTCACGGGCGACCGGATCGCGGTGCGCTTCGCGTACGAATGGCACGACGACAGCGGGAACTGGTACCGGTCCCATGGCAACGAGCAATGGGAGTTCGACGCGCACGGGTTGATGCGGCGGCGCGAGGCGAGCATCAATGACGCGCGCATCGCTGCGGAAGATCGGAAGTTCCACTGGCCGCTCGGCCGCCGTCCGGACGATCACCCGGGGCTGACCGAGCTCGGGTTGTAGGGAGGCCGCGGATGTCCACCTCTCCGGGCAAGCCCGAGATCGCCACCGCGTACGATCGCTGGTCCGCGACGTACGATGACGACCCCAACCGGACCCGCGAGCTCTCGGCCGCGGTCCTCCGGGCGCGGGGCCTGACGATCGCCGGCCGCGACGTGATCGAGATCGGCTGCGGCACGGGGCTCAACACGCAGTGGCTCGCCGAGCGCGCGGGGAGCGTCCTCGCGCTGGATTTCTCCGAAGGCATGCTGCGGCAGGCGAGGGCGCGCGTGGGCTCCCCCCGCGTCCGGTTCGTGCAGCACGACATCCGCTCTCCCTGGCCGGCCGCTCTCGGCTCGTCCGACGTGGTGATTGCCATGCTCGTGCTGGAGCACATCGAGCATGTCGACGCGATCTTCGCCGAGGCCGCGCGCGCCCTGCGCGCAGGCGGCGAGCTCTTCCTGTGCGAGCTGCACCCCATGCGGCAGATGCGCGGAGGTCAGGCCAACTTCGTCAACCGGGAGACGGGCGAGCCCGAGCGCGTGCCCGCGTTCCTGCACGATGTCTCCGAGTACGTGAATGCCGGCCTGTCGTCCGGGTACGAGCTCGTCCACCTGGGCGAGTGGCGCGACGCAGAGGCCGCCAGGAACGACCCGCCTCGGCTCCTGTCCGTGCACCTCCGGCTCCGAGCAACCTCTCCGTCCTGAGCGAACTCAACCCCTCGGGCCCGCGCTCACTGCATTGCGATCTCGCGCTGGCGTGCGCGATGAGCGATCACCTGATGAAGGTCGAGACGCTGCCGCAGCGGGGGTGGACGAATTTCGAGACGGCCATGGACGTCGTCGAGGGCGAGCTCGGGGACGGTCCGTACCTGTTCGGCGACTGGTTCACCGCGGCGGACGTGATGATCGGCTCGATGTTCATCTGGAAGCGCCTGTGGGGCGCGCCGCCGGGGCGGCCCAAGCTGGAGGCCTACGTGGACCGCTTGATGGCGCGTCCGCACATGAAGATCTTCAAGTAGCCGCGACACGGCGGTGCGGCACCTGCTGACGGCCGACGTGACGCGCCCCGTCAACAGGGGGACGCGCGCGCGTGCTTGAACGCTGTGCCGGCGGTGCTCACGCGCGCGCGAGCACACGAGCTCCTGGCGCTCGGGGGGGTGGCCAGGGCGAGGACTCACCCCAGTCTCCGTGAGTCCCTACGATGGTCCCCCCTTGCGTGCTGCCTGCGGCCTTCCGTCGCTGCGCCCTTCCTCGTTCGCCTGAGCGCAGTGAGCTCGGTTACCTGCGCCCCTTCGCGATGCTCAGCGCGATACGATGTCAAGGGCGAATCGCCACGCCCACGTCAGGGGACAGAAGGTGCCTCCCGCGGTCCGCTTTCCTCCTGAGAATTACATCGTATCAGCAATTTGATACTGATGCTGCTCTGATGAGCGGGCTGCAACCTCCGAACAATCGGGTTTGATGGCGAGGACGAATGCACAGCGCGCCTGGCCGGTGTATACCTCCCGCGACATGGTGCATTTGGACGAGAAAGTTGAGCCACTCTTCGAGCAGATCGTTCGCCGCAACCCCGGCGAATCGGAGTTCCACCAGGCCGTCCGTGAGGTCCTGGAGTCCCTCGGCCCGGTGCTCTCGAAGCACCCCGAGCTGACGCGGCAGAAGATCATCGAGCGCATCTGTGAGCCCGAGCGCCAGGTGATCTTCCGCGTGCCGTGGGTCGACGACCGCGGCGAGGTGCAGCTGAACCGCGGCTTCCGTGTGCAGGTGAACAGCGCGCTCGGCCCCTACAAGGGCGGCATCCGCTTCCACCCGACGGTCTACCTCGGGACCATCAAGTTCCTCGGCTTCGAGCAGGTCTTCAAGAACGCGCTCACCGGGATGCCGATCGGCGGCGCCAAGGGCGGCGCGGACTTCGACCCCAAGGGGAAGTCCGAAGGCGAGATCATGCGCTTCTGCCAGAGCTTCATGACCGAGCTCCACCGCCACCTCGGCGAGTACACCGACGTGCCGGCGGGCGACATCGGCGTGGGCGAGCGCGAGCTCGGGTACATGTTCGGGCAGTACAAGCGCCTCACGAACCGCTACGAGTCGGGCGTGCTCACCGGCAAGGGCCTCGCGTGGGGCGGCTCGCTGGTGCGCAAGGAGGCGACCGGCTACGGCGCCGTCTACTTCGTCGCCGACATGCTGCGGGCGCGCGGCGAGAAGCTCGCGGACAAGACGTGCGTGGTGTCGGGCTCGGGCAACGTCGCGATCTACGCGATCCAGAAGCTGGAGCAGCTCGGGGCCCACGTCATTGCGTGCTCGGACTCGAGCGGCTACGTGCACGACCCCGACGGCATCGATCTCGCGCTGCTCAAGCAGGTGAAGGAGGTCGAGCGCGCTCGCATCAGCGAGTACGCGACGCGGCGCGGCCGGCGCTCGCGCTTCGTGTCGGGCGGCAACGTCTGGGAGGTGCCGTGCCAGATCGCCCTCCCCTGCGCGACGCAGAACGAGCTGAACGCGCGCGACGCGGCGACGCTGGTGAAGAACGGGTGTCGCGCCGTCGCCGAGGGCGCGAACATGCCCACCACGCCCGAGGGCGTGCGCGTCTTCCTCGAGTCCGGGGTGGCGTTCGGCCCGGGCAAGGCGGCGAACGCCGGCGGCGTGGCGACCTCGGCGCTCGAGATGCAGCAGAACGCGAGCCGTGACTCGTGGTCGTTCGAGCACACCGAAAAGCGGCTCGCCGAGATCATGACGAACATCCATCGCACGTGCTACGACACGGCCGAGGAGCTCGGCGTGTCGGGCAACTATGTGATTGGCGCGAACGTCGCGGGGTTCCTGCGGGTCGCACGCGCCATGATCGCGCTCGGCGTGATCTGACGGCGGGCCGCGAGGGAAAGAAAACCGCGCACGGGCCGGCCAGGCGGGGAGACGCCAACGCATGAGTACGCCGCTGTCGCCACCTGGAGCGGAGCGGACCGACGGATCATCCGTCCAGATCGGCGCTCTCGTTCCGCTGACTCGGCCCGGCTGGGTCGAGGCAGGCCGGCACTTGCTCGCTGGACTCGAGCTTGCCGTTCGCGAAGCCAATGACGCCGGCGGGATCGTCGGAAGACCACTCGAGCTGGTGGTCCGAGACACCGCGGCTGATCCACAGAGGGCCGCGGCGGCCGTCGATGAATTGGCTCGCCTGGGCGTGGCTGCCTTGGCGGGGGAATATCACAGCGTCGCCGCTCGCGCCGCTGCCGCCAGGGCCGACGCCCTCGGCCTGCCGTTCCTCTGCTCGTCAGCGGTTCTCGACGCGCTCACCGAACAGCCAACGGAATGGGTCGCGCGCCTCGCCCCGGCGCAGTCCCACGGCTGGCGGATCTACGCGAGCTTCCTCCTCGGGGCGGGCCACAGGCGCATCGCCATAGCAGCCGATTCGAGCGTCTACTGGGCGTCTGGGGCCCGCATCCTGCGGGACTACCTAGCTCCACGCGGCGGCACCGTCATCGAGCTCGACATGCGCGCGCTCACCCCCGCGGCCGTGCGCGACGAGCTCGTCGACAATCGCGCGACAGCCCTCCTTCTTCTGGTCGGCTACCCGGAGCCGGCGGTGTCGATCGTCAAGTCGGTCCGCCGCGACCAGCGCCTCGCCGAGATCATGATGGGTGCTCCGGCCGGGCAACCGGAGTTCGCCGAATGGGCGAGGTTGCTGGGCGGCGACGGCGCCGCGATCCCGTTCCTGCGCTACCTGCCCGAGCGCCTCAGCCCGCTCGGTGCCCGAGTCGAGACGGCCCTGCGCGAGCGGCTGGCCGAAGCGCCCTCCTTCGTCGCCTTCGAGGGCTACGACACGGTCGCCGTCCTCGCCGATGTGCTGCGTTCTGGCGGCGCGGACCGGGCGCGCACCGCCGAAGCCTGGGCGCGCGTCGCGGTCGAAGGCACCCGCGGACAGATCCAGCTCTCCCGCACGCCAGGCATCAGCGTTTGGCAATGGGCTTGGCCGCCAGTCCAAGTCGTCGATCGAGATCCGGCGGAGCCCGATCGCCTTCGGATCCTTCACGCCGGCTGAGTCAGTTCCGATCGCCGCCCGCGGCCGCTCGCGGGGCGAGCAGCGGGTGCAGCTCGGCGATCCCGAGCCGCGCGCGCCCGGCGAACTCGTACGCGTCGTCGGTCGCGGCGATGTGCTGCGTCGCCGCGTGCATGTCGCGGAAGCAGCGCTGCAGCGGGCTCGCCGCGTATAGCGCGCTCCCGCCGCCAGCGCGGTAGGCGAAGCCCGCGACCTCCGCGGCGACCTCGGTCACGTACGTCTGGACCAGCCGGATCTCCGCCCAGTCCTCGATCGCGAGCGCCTCGCCCGCCCGCGCCCGGTCCCACATCCGCCCGAGCGCGTCGAACGCGTACGCGCGCGCCGCGGCGAGCTTCGCCTCCGCGCGCCCGAGGTCCATGTGGAAGGCCGCGTGGCCGCCCAGCGCGAGCTGCGGCCACGCCTTGATGCGCCGCGGGGCCACCGCGGCGATCTCGTCGAGCGCGCGCCGCCCGACGCCGAGCGCGAAGCCGACGTGGCCGGCCGCGAGCAGCGCGACGAGGGGGATCGCGTAGAGCGCGCCGCCGCGCCGCCGCGGGGCGCCCGGGAAGGCGCACGTAAGCGCCTCGGGCACGAATGCGCCCTCGATCCGGTAGTGATCGCTCCCGGTGCCGCGCAAGCCGGCGACGTCCCACGTATCCTCGACGACCACCTGCTCGATCGGGACGGCGAGGCTGAGCATCTCGGGCGGCCCCGCCGGAGGGGCCCCGCCTTCCGGCGCCACGATCGCGCCGGTGAACACCCAGCGCGCGTGCCGCACGCCGCTGCCGAACGCCCAGCGGCCCTCGAGGACGTACCCGCCGGCGACCCGCCGCGCGAGCCCGCTCGGGACCTGCAGCCCCGCGAAGGTGGGGAACGGCCCCGCGAACACCTGCCGCGCCCCCTCGTCGGCCAAGGTGCCCCCGGCGAGGGCGGCGAGCAGCGCGCTGATCATCAGCGACCACCCCGCGGACGTGTCCGCGCGCGCCATCGCCTCGAAGACCTCCAGCTGCGTCAGCGGATCGCTCTCCGCGCCGCCGACCGCGCGCGGTGCCGCCATCGCGAAGAGGCCGCTCGACTGCAGCGCATCGACGACCGCGGGCGCGAGCGTGCGCAGCCGCTCGGACGCCTCGGCGTGGGCGACGGCGACGCCGCGGACGCGCTCCACGGCGGCGAGGAGGCGTTCGCGCTCGGGGGATCGACGGGGCTCGGACATACGGGGCTCCTTTCCTGGACGGGGTGAAGTGGACGGGACGTGCCGCGCGACGCGCCCCCAGGGGCCGCCGCGCGCCCGATGATGACAGTGACAACATCCGGAAAGTTTCCGCCGTCTACATTTTCTTCGAGCCCGCCCCGCGGGCCCTCTGGCGGCCGGTCTTCGTGGTATCGTGCCCCTGCGCTGTGGCTCCCCCCGCAAGGCGCCGCCGTCCGCGCGCGCGCACCCCCCCTGCTCCCGCGTCGCGCTCCGTCGAGCGGCCCTATCACCACGGCGACCTCCGGCGCGCGGTGCTGGAGGAGGCGCTCGCGCTCATCGAGGAGCAGGGGAACGCGAGCTTCACGCTGCGCGAGGTCGCGCGGCGGATCGGCGTCTCGCACGCCGCGCCGTACCGCCACTTCGCGGACAAGCGCGCCCTGATGACGGAGCTCGCCGTGCAGGCGAGCACGGGGCTCGCCGCGCAGATCGCGGCCGCCCTCGAGCAGGCCGGGGGCGAGCTCCGGGCGCGCTTCCTGGCCGCCGGCTACGCGTATGTCCGCTTCGCGCTGGAGCACCCGGCTCCCTTCCACGTGATGTACTCCAGCGAGGTGGACGCCGACGACCCGCGGGTCGCGGCGGCCACCTCGCGGAGCCTCGGCCTGCTCCTCGGGTTCATCGAGGAGGCGCAGCGCGCCGGGGCGTTCCCGCCGGGCGATCCGATGGCGCTGGCGGTCCCGATCTGGGCGATGCACCACGGCCTCGCGACCCTCGCGGCGTCGGGGGCGCTGTCCAAGGCCGGTCCGGTGGAGCTCCGGCGCATGGTCGACGACGCCCACGCGCGCCTGCTCGACGGGTTGCTGCTCGCCGCGCCGGGGCCGTCGCGCGCCTGACCCGCCCAGAGTACGCTGCCGCCCCCTCCGTGCGTACCGCCGCGATCGCTCTGCCCGCCTTCCTCGTCGCCCTGTCGCCCGCCGCCGCCGCCGCCGAGCCGTCTCCCGAGCTCGCGTACCGGGCGGAGATCGATCTGCCCATCGCCGTCGTCGGCGGCGCCGCGTGGGTCGCCTCCGAGCTCGCGAAGAAGGGCCTCGCCCCCGAGCCGTGCCGCTGGTGCGCGGCGAACGCGCTCGACACGTCGGTCCGCGACGCGCTCGTGTGGAGGGGCAACCCGAACACCGCCCATGACCTCAGCAATGTGACGGTCCTCGCCGTCGCGCCCGTCGCCGCGCTGGGCCTCACCGCGCTCGCCGCGTGGTACGACGGGCGCTCCGAGAACATCGCCGCCGACCTCGTGATCGTCACCGAAGCGACGGTGGTGGCGATGGGCCTGAACCAGGTCACCAAGTACATCGTCGGCCGCGAGCGGCCCTATTCCCATTTCGACAACCCGGATGTGCACCGCCCCGGTGAGGGCCTCTCGGGCCCCCTCCCGAACGACGACCATCTCTCGTTCTTCTCCGGCCACGCCACGGCCACGTTCGCCCTCGCCGCCGCGAGCGGCACCGTGGCGTCGATGCGCGGATACCGCGCGGCGCCGTGGGTGTGGGCGAACGGCGTGGCGCTCGCCGCGCTCTCCGGCTACCTGCGCATCGCCGGCGATCGCCATTATTTCACCGATGTGCTCACGGGCGCCGTGCTCGGCTCCGCCACCGGCGTGCTGATTCCGGTTCTGTTTCACGGGCCGCGCCGGGGCATTTCCGGTCCCGACACGCACGGTTTCCGAATCTCGCTCGCACCCGCGAGGGGCGGCGTTGGCGCGGGCGTCGCCGGCACGTTTTAAGCACGTCTTGCGCGCGTTTTAAGCACGTCTTGCGCGCGTCATGGGCACGGTTTGGGCACGTTTTGAGCCAGAGGTGCTCAATGGGCCGACCGACGCCTTCGACAAGGCATCGCGCTGCTTTCCGACGATCGATGTAAGCAGAGTTGACAATCCCAACTTCAATTTTACACTACGCCCGTCAGCCATGGATGCTGGCGCTCGAGCCGGTGTTGCTGGAGCGCGAACCGAACACGTCGACCACGCCGTGCCGCCACCGCGGCATCGGCGACGGCGAGCTGCGGCCGGGAACGGGCATGCGCAACCGAGCGCGCCCGTGTCTGCGGAGATCCGCGAGCTCGGCCCATAAGGAGTCCGGCGACATGCACGTCGTTCACCATTCGTCACGCCATCGATGGATCGCGGGAGGCCTCGCCGCCGCGTTCCCCGTCCTCCTCGCAGGCTGCAGCGAGCAAGCGCTCGGAGCGCCTGTGCCGCTCGTGCCGGGCGAAGGGCCGCCGCCTCGGACCGCCGCGCCCGGGCAGCCGCCCCCGCGGGGCGCGGGCCAGGGCGGGGCCGCGCCTGGGCTGGCCGCGCCGCGGGCGGCCCTGCTGGAGCGCGACGAGCTGCTCCGGGAGGCCGGGCGGCTCGCCGAGATCAGGGCGGTGCTCGCGCGGTCGCCGGAGGCGCCGCTCGCCCTGCTCGACGAGCACCGGGCCGAGTTCCCGGACGGCCGGCTCGCGGCGGAGCGGGAGCTCGTCGCGATCGACGCGCTGCTGCGCAGCGGGCGCGCAGGCGGCGCGCGCGCCCGCGCCGAGGCGTTCCTCGCGCAGTTCCCGTCGAGCCCCCACGCGGGCCGGGTGCGCCGCCTCATCGACGCGCCCTGACACGATCGCGACAGCGCCGCGCGGCGCCCCGCGAAGCCCTGTCGACATCGACGAGGGCCGGCGGGCGCCGACGATGCTCGGCCCGGGCCCCCTCCCGCGGGCGCTCAGCTCGCGGGGGGCCGCTCGGAGTCGGGCGGCGACATCCCGTCGACCACCACCGGATCGCTCTGCTCGGTCAGGTGCGGCTTGCCCCACATGTCGATGAAATGGCCTGACCGCTTCGCCTTGGTCTCCAGATAAAAGCGGTTGTGATCGTTCGGCGGGATCACGTGCGGGATGCGCCCGGTCACGGACACCCCGTATTGCTTGAGCTGCTGGACCTTGTTCGGGTTGTTCGTGATGAGCTCGATCGATCTCACGTTCAGGCTGTGCAGCATGTGCGCCGCGACGGCGTAGTCGCGCTCGTCGTCGCGGAAGCCGAGGGCCAGGTTCGCCTCGACCGTGTCGAGCCCCTGGTCCTGCAGCGCATACGCGCGGATCTTGTTGATGAGCCCGATGCCGCGGCCCTCCTGGCGTAGATAGAGCAGGATGCCCCGCTCCATGCTCTGGATCTTCTTCAGCCCTTCGAGGAGCTGATCGCGGCAGTCGCAGCGCAGCGAGCCCATGACGTCGCCGGTGAGGCACTCGGAGTGCAGCCGTGTCGGCACGTTCGAGGCGCCGACGACGTCGCCGTGCACCATCGCGATGTGCTCCTTGGCGTCGCGGTTGTTCCAGAACGCGACGATGCGGAAATGTCCGGCGCGCGTCGGCAGCTCGGCGACGCCCACGACCCGCACGCAGACGTTCGCCTGGCCATACCCATCGCAGTCGTGCTCTCGATCGCGGGTGACGAGCTCCAGCAGCGGATTCATCGGTTCGGTCATGTCCTGCCTCCGCGAGGGGCCGCCTCGCGCGCCGAGCGGTGATGGGTAAAGGCGCGCAACTCTTACCAGAACACGACGGGCAGGCAACGCCCCGCCGCCGCGCGAGGCCGCGGGGAGGCGCTCGTCCAGAGGTCCTGCGGGTGTCGGGGGTCGGCGCCGCGAGAGGCTCGCTCGCGCCTGGCGGCGCCAGCCTCCACGCCGGTGGAGGCGCCCGCCGCCACGCGGCCGGAGCCGGGCGGCGGCCGCGGCCGCTCAGGCGCGGGCGGGCTGCCGGTGGGCCGGGGCCGCCGCGCGCGCGGAGGCTGACCGCCCCGCGCGCAGCACGCGCAGGATCAGGCCCGGATCCAGGAGCGCCTCGGGCCCGTCGAGCATGTGCATCGCGCGCACGAAGCGCACGTAGACCTCGCGATCGACCTGCGCAGCGCGGTGCAGCATGCCGGTGTACCAGCGCAGGATCGGCTGGAGCAGCGGCCGCCGGCCCTCGGTCTCGGGGTAGGCGAGGTCCTCGCCGGTGGACATCTGCCACGGCAGATCGACCGCCTTCGCCGCGGCCGCGTGGTAGCGGCGCGCGAGCCCCGCGATCGCGCCCGGGCCCGCGCGGCGGCGCTGCTCCGCGAGCGCGGCGTCGAGGGCGAGCGCCTGGAGGCAGGCCGACGTCATCCCCTGCCCGTAAACGGGGTTGAAGCTCGCGAGCGCGTCGCCCAGCACGGCGAACCCCTCGGGCAGCCGCGCCATGCGCTCGTAGTGCCGCCGGAGGTGCGCCGGGAACTTGTACGTGGCGACGTCCGTCAGCGGCTCGGCCGTGAGCAGCGCGCGGTAGACCGCGTCGTTCGGCAGGCCTCGCGCGAACTCCAGGAAGCCGTCGGGATCGGCGGGCGGGTGATCGTCGAACAGGCCCGCGAGCACCACGAGCCAGCGCCCGCCCTCGACCGGCGCGATGCTGCCGAAGCGCCGGCTGTCGGACGGCGAGCCGAGGACGTACAGCGACGTCCACGGGAGCGCGGCCGGATCCCGCGGCCGGTACTGCCGGCCGGCGTAGCCGACCCGGACCTGGATGGTCGACTCGGCGGGCCGCGCGTAGCCGAGCGCCTCGAGCCACGCCGGCGCGCGCGAGCCGCGGCCGCTGGCGTCCACCACGAGGTCCGCCGGCAGCTCCTCGACGCCGCCCGGCGCGTCGCGCCGCCGGACCACGACGCCGGTGATCCGGGAGCGATCGGGGGAGGCCGAGAGCTCGATCACCTCGCGCTGGTCCAGGCGCCGCACCCCGGGCAGCGCGAACGTGCGGCGGCGCACGTGCGCCTCGAGCAGCGGCCGGGTCATGCACACGGTCTGCACGCCGGTCTCGAAGCGCGGCTTCCACGCGCCGAGGTGGTGCCAGGCGAGGCCGACCCCGAAGTCGTAGGCGACGGCCCCGTCCCGGATCAGGTCCTCGGTGAACCCGGGGAAGAGGTCGTTCAGGATGAGCTCTCCCCGGGCGAGCAGGCCGTGGAGGTGGCGGGCCTGCGGCGCGCCCTTGCGGGCCTCGCGGAGGTCGTCGGGGATGCCGTCGCGTTCGATGACGTCCACCTCGTCGAAATGGTCGGCGAGCACGCGGGCTGCGACCAAGCCCGCGATGCTCCCACCGATCACCACAGCCCTGCGGCCGGCGAACGGGTGATTGGAGCGGAGGTTCTGCTGGGTGCGAGGCTTCATGCGCCGCGGAGATTGCAATCCGCGGGCCGTTCGCGACGAAGGAGGGCGGACGCAACCCCCGCTTCGTGGCGAGTCGATGGCGCGCGCCGCGCGAGCTGGGCAGTTCGCGCGCAACCGCGCGCCGCCGAGCTAATGAGCAACCGCGCGCCGCGGCGTCACCGAGCGCCTGAGCAACGGAGCGACTGCGCCGGCGGCTGCGTAGCAGCGCAATCCGATGCGCACCGTCGAGACGAGAGGGGCGAAAATTCCGTGCGCTGCGTCGTCACCGAAGGAGAAGCTCCGGCCGACCACCTCGGAAAGATCGCGTCGAGGTGGCGCCGCCGGACGGCGGGTGGCAATCCTGCGGTGCGTGTGGGTGCGCCGCGCAGGATTCGCTCTTTGGAGCTCCTCCGAGGTGGCCTTCGAGGTGGATTGAGCGATCTCGGGTCCTCCCGGGGCTCCTCCGCAGCACGACAGGCATGCTCCGCCCGAGGAGCTCTCGCTTGGCGGCGACAGGGGCAGCTGCTCCCCCCGGGAGCTGCAGAGTCGTCCTTCGCCGGCTACTTTTTGCGGCAGCCGCACTCAGTTGCCGGCGCCTGCGGGGCCGGCGGCCGCTGGCACGTCATCAAGAGGGTGCTCAGGACGGAGATGAGGATCGCGACGCGGAGCCGCATGCGGCGATTCTTCACCCGCCGACCGGGCGGCGTCAATCCTGCCTCAGCCGAGCGGCATCTCGAGCGACACCTCGTCGAGCCCGACGCCGAGGAAACGGCGCGGGCGCACCGTCACCGATACCTCGGCACCGCCCTGGCCGCGGCCGGCCTTCACCGCGAGCTCGATGCTGGCCGGCGGGGCGTTCTCGAACAGCGTCCACAGCGCCCCCTCGACGACCGGCTGGACCTCGGCGGGGTCGCTGTCCGCCGGCAGCTTCGCAGCGAGCGCGCGCAGGAATTGCACCACGCGCGCGACGAACAGCTGGTCGACGAGCGAGACGCGCTCGAGGCGCGCCTCGGGCTCGGCCGTGGAGCCGTCGTACGTGCGCTTCTCCGGAGGGACATAGGCCGTCGGCGCGGTGAGGACGTACACCGCGTCGCTGTTCGGGGCCGACGCGAGCAGGAGCACACCGCTCTTCGAGAGATCGCGCTGGGTGTCCGTCGACACGAACGCCTCGGTCGGGATCGCGACGCCCTCGTCGCCCTCGTACGCGCCCTTCACCTCGTGCACCGGCAGGTCCCCGAGCACCCCGCCGCCCTTCGCCCCCGCGATGCGGCACGGCCACGCCGTCTCGCGGAAGCTCGCCGCGATCAGCGCGCCGACGACGTACGCCGGCGAGATCCAGACGCGGCCGCCCTCGTCGCCCGGCTGCTCGACGATCGCCGCCTCCCGGATCCGCGAGGTCGACTTGTCGTAAGGCATGCGGCCGAGCACGCGGTTCATGGCGATCGCGACCCACCGCATGCACGGCCGCGCCGCCGCGGCGCGCCACGGCGCCCGGTGCGGCGCGCCGAACAGCGCGGCCTTGTTGTCGAGCCGCTCGACGCCGCCGAGGCCGTCGACCCCGAGCAGCCGCGGGTCGCCGTTCACCACGGCGGGGAGCGCGTGCGCCTCGGCGACGCGCGCCACCTCCTCGAGGCGCGCGAGCGCGGCGGCGCTGCCGTCGATCGCGACGTCCACGATCGCGACCGACGCCGGCGGCTCGGTGCTCGCCGTCTGCGCGAGCACCCGCGCGAGCGCGCTGGCCGCCTCGTCCGGCCGCGCGCTGACGACCTCGACCCGGACGCCCTCCGCCGCCTTCACGCGGTCCACGAGCAGGCTCAGCCCCCGCCACGCCTCCTCGAGGCGCCGCACCTCCGGGTGCTGCAGGATCGCGCCGAGCTGCGCGCCGAGCGCGCGCTCGAGCTGCGCGATCGCCTCGGCGGGGCGCGCGGGCTGCCCCGCGCGCGGGCGGGCGCTCGCCGCCACGGTCGCGATGAGCTCGGCGAACCGCCCCCCCTCCGCGGGCCTCGGATCGGGGCCGCCCGGCGCCGCCTCCGCGGGCGCCGCGCCGGCGTCCCCGCCGCCGAGGTCGACCATCGAGAGCAACGCGTCCACGTCGGAGGCCGGCGCGGGCGCCGGCGCGGCGGGCCGCTCCACCGCGGGCGCCGCGGGGCGGCCCGGCGGCGCGCCCGCGCCCGCGGCCGGGAGCAGGCCGAGGATGTCGCGCACGAGCGGGGAGCCGCCCCAGAGCCGATCGAGCTCGGCGCGCGCCTGCTCGAGCGTGGCCGAGCCGTCGCGCAGCCGATCGAGGACGCGCCGGCCGTCGAGGAGCGAGCGCAGGAGCGGCACCTCGGCGCAGAGCGCGTCGGGCCGGAAGCTCTTCAGGCCGGTGGGCGACAGGTCGACGCGCGCCGGCCGGCCGCCCGCGAGCACGCTCGGCACCTCGATCGCGATCCGCGGCCGGAGCGCCGCGAAGAGGTTGTCGAACCGGCCCGCGTCGACGCGGGCCGCGCCCGCGGGCGGGCTCGCCCCGGCGTTGTGCGGATCGCGCGGGGTGAGATCGGCGACCACGAGCACGCGCAGCGGGAGCAGCGGCCCCCGCTCCACGGCGCCCCCGTCCTCGCCCACGTGGAACCTGAACTCGTCGCCAAGAACGCCCTTGATCGTTTCCGCCATGGCCCTCGCAGCATAGGCGTCACCTCTCGGCGCGAGAAGCGCTAAGCTCCGCGCGCATGAAGACGGAAGGCGGCTCGCCCTTGAACTTGAACCCTGAACCCCACGCCGCCAGCGATCGCAGGCGCCTGCGCGGCGGCGCGCCGATCCAGATCGGGCTCCTCGGCTGTGGGACGGTCGGCGGCGGCGTCCTCCGCCTCCTCGCCGAGAACTCCGGCTACCTGGCGGAGCGCGCTGGCGTGCCCCTCGTGGTGAAGCGCGTGGTCGTCCGCGACCTCGAGAAGGAGCGCGTCTCGGCCCTGGATCGCGGCTTGCTATCCACGAACCCCGCCGACGTGGTCGACGACCCCGCGATCGACCTCGTCGTCGAGGTGATGGGCGGCGAGACGCCCGCGCGCGAGCTCATCGAGCGCGCCATCGATCGCGGCAAGGGCGTGGTCACCGCGAACAAGTTGCTGCTCGCCGCCCACGGCCCCGCGCTCCTCGCGCGGGCGGCGGCGCGCCAGGTCGACCTCGCGTTCGAGGGGGCGGTCGGCGGCGGCATTCCGATCATCCGCACGCTCCGGGACGCGTTCGCGAGCGACTGGGTCGAGCGCGTCACCGCGATCGTGAACGGCACCTGCAACTACATCCTCACGCGCATGCGCGACACGGGCGCGTCGTTCGACGCCGCGCTGCGCGAGGCGCAGGACCTCGGCTACGCCGAGAAGCCCGATCCGTCGCTCGACGTCGACGGCCACGACGCCGCGCACAAGCTGATCGTGCTGGCGATGCTCGCCTTCGGGGCGCAGGTCGACGCCGCCGACGTGCACACGTCCGGGATCCGCACCATCGAGGAGGCCGACCACCTCTACGCCGATCGGTTCGGCTACACGATCAAGCACCTCGCGATCGGCCGCGACCTCGGCGACGCCATCGAGCTGCGCGTGCACCCGACGCTGATCCCGAAGCAGAGCGTGCTCGCCAACGTCTCCGGCGTGCTCAACGCCGTGCTCCTCGAGGGGCGCGCCGTCGGCCCGTCGCTCGTCTACGGCCGCGGCGCCGGGGATCTGCCGACCGCGGTCAGCGTCGTCTCCGACGTCCTCGACGTCGCGCGCTCGATCGCCTCGGGCGTCGCCGGCATGCAGGGCCGCGGCATGTCGATCAAGCCCCGCCGGGTCCGCCCGCTCAGCGAGATCGTCTCGCGGTATTACCTGCGCTTCGCGGTCGAGGACCGCCCGGGCGTCATGGGGCGGATCGCCGGCGCGCTCGGCGACGCCGGCGTCAGCATCGAGCAGATCGTGCAGCAGGGGCCGACCAAGCGGAGCTCGGGCGCGGCGGCGCGCGAGCCCGCGGTCGACGTGGTGCTCATCACGCACGACGCGCAGGAGGGGCTCGTGCGGAGCGCGCTCGACGCCGTCGCGCGCGAGGAGTTCCTCCGCGAGCCGGTGCACCTCTTCCGCATCGAGGAGCCGTGACGTCCCACCGCGACGCGCCGCTCGGCGTGTTCGACTCGGGCCTGGGCGGCCTCACGGTCGTGCGCGCGCTCCGCGAGCGGTGCCCCGCGGAGGACATCGTCTACCTCGGTGACACGGCGCGCGTCCCGTACGGCACCCGGTCGCCCGAGACGGTGGTCCGCTACGCGCTCGGCTGCGCGCGCGTGCTCATCGGGCGCGGCGTCAAGGCGATCGTCGTCGCGTGCAACACGGTGAGCGCCGTCGCGATCGACATGCTCCGGGTCGAGCTCGATCTGCCCGTCCTCGGGGTCATCCTGCCCGGCGCGCGCGCCGGCGTCGCCGCCTCGCGGGGCGCCACGATCGGCGTGCTCGGGACGGCCGGGACGATCGCGTCGGGCGCCTACCCCCGCGCCGTGGCGTCGCTCAGCACCCGCACCGAGGTCGCCGGCCAGGCGGCCCCGCTGCTCGTCTCCCTGGCGGAGGAGGGCTGGGTCGAGGGCGAGGTCCCGCGGCTCGTCGCGCGGCGCTACCTGGAGCCGCTCATCGGCGCGGGCGCCCGCTCGGTCGTGCTCGGGTGCACGCACTTCCCGCTCCTCCGCGCGGCGATCGAGGCCGAGGCGGCGTCGCTGGCCGGCGGCCCCCTCCCGATCGTGGACAGCGCGTCCGCGACGGCGGAGGACGTGGCGTCGTTCCTCGCCGAGCGGGGGCTCGCCGCCTCCCGGACCGCGCCGGGCGGCCTCGCGCTGCTCGTCACCGATCTGCCGAAGAGCTTCGCCGCGGTGGCGACCCGGTTCCTGGGCGAGCCGGTCGTCGCGGACGGCGCCGGCCGGTCTCCCGCCGCCCCCGCGGCCCTCTCCGCTGCTTCCCCCGGAGCAGAAAAGGCCGGCGCGGGCCGTTCCGCCACCCAGGGCGTCGACGTGGAGCAGATCGACCTGTAATACGCAGCAGGCTTGGCCCGGGGTTCCGGGCGCAGAGGAGGTTTTCCACACGATGACGCAGCTCAGGTGGCTTTCGGCCGGCGAGTCGCACGGGCCGGAGCTCGTGGCGACCGTCGAGGGCATTCCGGCGGGCATGCCGCTCCTCGCGGAGGACATCGACGAGGATCTGGCGCGGCGCCAGCGCGGCTACGGGCGCGGCGGGCGGATGAAGATCGAGACCGATCGCGTCCGCCTCGTCGCCGGCGTGCGCGGCGGCGAGACGCTCGGCGGCCCCATCGCCATGGTGATCGAGAACCGCGATCACGCGAGCTGGGCGGGGCGGATGGGCCCGGAGCCGTTCCCTGAGCCGCCCGAGGCGCTGACCCGCCCGCGCCCCGGCCACGCGGACCTCGCCGGCGGCCTGAAGTACGCCCGCAAGGACCTGCGGGACGTGCTCGAGCGGGCGAGCGCGCGCGAGACCGCGGCGCGGGTCGCGGTGGGCGGCGTCTGCCGCAAGCTCCTCCGGTCGGTCGGCGTCGAGGTGTTCGCCCACGTCCTCTCGATCGGCCCCGTGCGGTCGACGATCTCCGCGGCCTCGGGCGCGGGCGATCTCCCGCTCGCCGAGCTCCGCGAGCGCGCCCGCGCCTCGGACCTCGCGTGCGTCGACGCCGAGGCGGCGCAGGCGATGCGCGACGCCATCCGCGAGGCCGCGCACCGCGGCGACACGCTCGGCGGCGTCTTCGAGGTGATCGCCACCGGCCTGCCGCCCGGGCTCGGCAGCCACGTGCAGTGGGATCGCAAGCTCGACGGCCGGCTCGCGCAGGCGCTGATGAGCATCCAGGCGATCAAGGGCGTCGAGATCGGCATCGGCTTCGAGGCCGCGCGCATCTCGGGCTCCGAGGTGCACGACCCGATCGCGTACGACCAGGGGGCGCACGCTTTCACCCGCCCGTCGAACCGCGCCGGCGGCCTCGAGGGCGGCATCACGAACGGCATGCCGCTCATCTGCCGCGCCGCCATGAAGCCGATCGCGACGCTGAAGCGCGCGCTCCCCTCGGTCGACGTGCGCACCAAGGAGCAGTTCGACGCCGCCTTCGAGCGGAGCGACGTCTGCGCCGTCGCGGCCGCCTCGGTCGTCGGCGAGGCGATGGTGGCGATCACGCTCGCCGCCGCCCTGCTCGAGAAGTTCGGCGGCGACAGCCTCACCGAGCTCTCGCGCAACGTCGACACCTATCTCCAGCAGGTCCGCTCGTACTGAAGGCCATGGAACTCCTCCCCGACGCTCCTCCGCTCCTGCTCACCGGCTTCATGGGGACCGGCAAGTCCACCGTGGGCCGCATCGCCGCCGCGCGCGCGGGACTCCCGTTCATCGACCTCGACGACGCCATCGCGGCCGAGGCCGGCGAGGGCGTCCCGTCGCTCTTCGCCACCCGCGGCGAGGCCGCCTTCCGCGCGCTCGAGGCGGCGGCCCTGCGCCGGCTCCTCGCCACGCGCGGCCCGCGCGTCATCGCCCTCGGCGGCGGCGCCCTGGTCGATCCCGCGCTCCGCCTCGAGGCGCTCGAGCGCGGCTGCGTCGTCGCGCTCAGCGCGACCCCGCGCACGATCGCCGCGCGCACGCCGAGCGGCGGCCGCCCGCTGCTCGACGGCGCGCCGGATCGGGAGGCGCGCGTCCGCGAGCTCCTCTCCGCGCGCGCCTCCGTCTACGCCGAGGCCCACGCGCGCGTCGTGACGGATGGCGTCTCCCCGGAGGACGTCGCCGCGCGCGTCCTCCGGGCCTACGCGGATCGCCCGCTCTTCGTGCCGCTCGGCGACAAGAGCTACGCCGTGCGCATCGCCGCCGACGGGGCGGCGTCCGCGGCCGACGCCGTCGCCGCGCTCTCGCCGTCGTCGGTCTTCGTCGTCACGGACGAGAACGTGAGCCGCCTCTGGGGCGCGCCGCTGCTCGACGCGCTGGCGGCGCACGCGAAGCCGGCCGCGGCGGTCACCGTGCTCACGCCCGGCGAGGAGCACAAGCGGCTCGCCGCCGTCGAGGCGGCGCTCACGGCGATGATCGACGCGGGCGCCGATCGCGACGCGGTGGTGCTCGCGCACGGCGGGGGCGTGGTGACCGACATCGGCGGCTTCGCCGCGTCCACGCTCCTGCGCGGCGTCCGCTGGGTCGCGGCGCCGACCACGCTCCTCTCGATGGTCGACGCCTCGGTCGGCGGCAAGACCGGGGTCGACCTCGGCCCCGCGAAGAACGCCGTCGGCACCTTCCACCAGCCGTCGGCGGTCGTCGCGAGCCCGGCGGCGCTCGCGACCGAGACCGACCGCGCCTTCCGGAGCGGGCTCGCCGAGGTGGTGAAGTCGGCCTGCATCGCCGATCCGGAGCTGCACGCGCTGCTCGAGCGCGAGGCCGACCGCGTCCTCGCGCGCGACCCCGGTCTCCTCGCCGAGCTCATCCGCCGCTCGATCGCCGTGAAGGCGGCCATCGTCGCCCGCGACGAGCGCGAGTCGGGCGACCGCGCCCTCCTGAACTTCGGCCACACGCTCGGGCACGCGCTTGAGGCCGAGGGCGGGTTCGTCCGGCTGGCGCACGGCGAGGCGGTGTCGCTCGGCATGGTGGCGATGCTCCGCGTCGGCTGCTCGCTCGGCGTGACCGACCGCGCGGCGGCCGACCGGGTGGTCCGCCTGCTCGCCCGGCTCGGGCTGCCCACGCGGCTCGAGGACGAGCCGGTCTCCGCCGCGCTGCGCTTCCTGTCGCTCGACAAGAAGCGCCGCGGCTCGTCGGTCCGGACGGTGCTGATGCGCGACATCGGCAGCACGTTCGTGGAGCCGATGCCGCTCGACCGCCTCTCGTCGCTCCTCGAGCGCGCGGCGGCCGGCGCGGCCTGACCCGAGCCGCTTCGCAGAGGGCGCGACGAGAGCGCTGCTGGCGCCGGCGGCGCTCGCGGCGTCGCGCGGCGCGCCCGGGACAGCCCAGCTCCTGGCAGGGCGGTGCGTCGCAGCGCGCCCTCGTCGCCGCGCGCCGCCGACGCGCGCGGCGGTTGCGCTGACGATGAAGAAAATCGCTCAGCGTTGAATCTCCTCGAAAAAAATCCCGGCACACGGCCCCCGTCGTCCGCTTCGCGCTATCTTTCCCGGCGCCAATGGTGCCCTCGACAAAAAAGAGAGTCTTGGTGGTGGAGGACGAGGAGGACACGGCGACGATGATCGCCCGGTTCCTCAGCGACGAGTTCGACACCGTGATCGCGACGAACGGGGTCGACGGTCTCGCGCTGGCCCAGCAGGAGCCGCGGCCGGATCTGGTGATCGTGGACATCATGATGCCGAAGCTCGACGGGGTGAGCATGACGAAGCGGCTCCGCGAGGACGATTCGATGCGGCGGGTGCCGATCATCTTCCTGACCGCCAAGTCGGATCCGATGGACGTCATCGCCGGCATCCAGGCCGGCGCGCGCCACTACATCACGAAGCCCTTCGTGCTCGACGACCTCAAGAAGAAGGTCCGCAAAGCCGTCTACGGCCGCTAGAGCGGGGCTCACCCGCTGCGGATACGGGCCCATCTCGGCGTTTTCGGTGCTCGGCGTACTGGAGTACGCCTGTGCGCCGAAAACGCCGATCTGGGCCCGTATCCGCAGCGGGTGAGCCCCGCTCTGGGTTCCAAGTCGCGAGGGGAGGGGAGCCGGCGGGGCGCGTGCGAGAGCGCGGGGTCGCGGCGGGATGCGCGGTGAAAGGGCGCTCCAGCGCTGGACGAGTGTGAAGAACGGTGAAGAAGATCGCTTGGGGCTCTCGGCGTCTGGGACGTTTCTCGGCGTGAGCTGATCGGTTTCTGCCGTGCCTCGGAGCGCCGCGAGCCAGGAATTCTGACGGTTTCTGCTGCCGTCGCGCAGCTGGAGTGTGCAGCGAATGCCTTGTTTCCTGATGGCTTGTCAGGAGAATTCTTAATCCCCGGCTCCGCAGGTCGGGCAGCCGCGCAGGGCGGCGACGGGGCGGGCGCGGGGAGCGGCGGGGGGACGGCGTCAGCTGCCGCCGCGGTGCGGGACGCTGCAGGCCTTCAGGGCGCGCTCGAACAGCTCGAGCGAGCGCGCGACGCTCGAATGCACCCGGCGGATCTCCTCGGCCGACGTCGTCGCGAGCTTCACGATCTCCAGCGCCTCGCGCGGGTGCGCGTCGTCGTAGTTCGCATGCGCCGCGAGCCACGTCAGCGACTTGCTCCCCTCGCCGTAGAGCTTCGTGAACGCCGGCAACACCACGCGCGACCACTCGCCCGTGATGCCCTCGATCGCATAATTGACCGCGCCGACCGCCTCCGCGAGCGAGCCGCGGTAGGACACCGACCAGAGCCACTCGAAGAGCGACGCGACCTCCGGCGTCGGACGGTGGCTCGTGATCTCCGAGGCGCTGATGCCGTGCCCCGCCGCCCAGTCGAGGTACCAGCGCACGTGCAGCGCCTCGACCCGGATGTTGCCGATGAGCCAGTCGCGCACCAGGAAATCGCGCGGCGTCTGGCCGTAGGTCGTCTTGGCAAGGCTGAGCCCCATGTACTTCGGGAACGCCTCGACCACACAGAAGAACTCCCGGATCAGCACGCTCCAGGTCTCGTGGTCGACAGGCTCCGTCAACGTCCGCGCAATCGGCGGCGTATAAACCGCCGCCTTCCACTGATCGGCCAGGGACTCGAGCATGTCCTCGACCCAGACCGGATGCGGCGTCGCCTTAAGGCTGTCCTTGACTTCCTTGTGCCGCTGCGAGCGAGGTGAGAGCATGAAATTACCTGGAGGGTTGCTGGGTCAATCTCCCTCGTGACTGCCCGCCGGTCTCCACCCCACCACATCCCCTCAGGCTGACCGGCCAGCGGCCGTCAGGAGACAAGTCGCGGCGCGGGCACGATGCTGACGCCCAGGCTCACTGGACGAACGAGCCAGCACGATGACCTCGCCATGAGAGGCTTCGTGTACATATGTGTCCCGCCTGCACCAGTCTGGATCGGGGCGGAGGAAGAAGTCAATAGACAAACGAGGGCGCCGGCGGGACGAAGCACGAAGCGAAGGCCGAGCCCCCGCAGGTCGTTCACCAGACCACCTCGGAGAGGCATTCGGTCGCCCCGCGGAACCGGCACCGCTGGTGCGTCACCTTCGGGGTGGACGCGCCGCACAAGAGCAGCGCCTGCTCGACCCAGCCGCAGACGCCGTCTCCGCAGTTCATCGCCGAGGGCCCCTCGTCGTCCCCGGTGGGGCCCGTGATGGTCAGCACCCACTCCCGCGGCTTCACCATCCGCGGGAAGACCTTGCCGGCGTCGAAGTAGCGCGACCAGAACATTCCAGTGCGGGCGACGATCGTGTCGGGCATCGCGATCGAGAGCGCGAACTTCAACACCGTATTGAGGTCGCGATCCGCGACGTAGCGGGCAAACCGCTTGATCTCGGCGGCCTGGTCGTTCGCTGTCCGCACGTGCGTTCGCAGGGCCCGGTTCCAGACGCCGATCGGGTACCAGCTGCTCGCCAGCAGCGGCTGATTCAGTACGTCCCGGTCTGACTTGGGCAGCGAGGTCACCAGCCGCTCCCAGGCCCCCGCGTCGCGGTTCGTCGTGACGAACGACCGGAGGTTGACCAGCAACGTCCCTTTGCATTTGCCGGGGGGGATCGAGGATTTGCTCTTCGTATCGTACGTCTTCATCGCGGCGAACCTACGGCGGGAAGCCCCGGCGACGCCGAGCCCCATCGCGGGCGCGGCGCGTGCAGTCTCGGGCGGGAAGCTCGTCCCGGGAGCACATCGTCGGGGCAACTCCAGGAGTCGTGGTTGTTCATTGCAGGGGAGCGTGAGTCGGGCTCGATGGCAAGAGATGATTACGCGGGAGCAGGCGCGCGACACGGGCCGCCGCGGCCCAGGGCAAGATCACGTCGTTGTCCAGCTCTCCTTTCGACCCGACACGCCATACCTCAGGGAGGCCGCGTCGGGATCCGTAGGTGGGTAGATGTGTAACGCGCATTACGCGACTTCGTGCGGCGGCAGGCGCCGGCGCGCCCTCCGGCGGTGCGCCGCGGCGCTGCGGGGGCGCGCGTCCGGACGAGCGGGCCGCGACCCGGGGGCGAGCGACGGCGCGGGCCCGCCGCGGAGGCCCCGCGCGCCGCGGCCGAGGTGATGCGCCTCGCAGTTGCCGTCCTCCGCGAACCTCGGTACGCCTACGCCCATGAGCGAATCCACGACGGGCCGGCCCGCCGCCGGCCACGCGGAGCCCGAGCTGCCGCACATCGACGTCGCCGAGCGGGGGGCGCCGCGCGACGGCCGGCCGCAGGTCATCGACCGCCGCCTGTTCATGCAGCTGCTCGTGTTCCGCTGCCCCAGCGCCGCCGATCCGGCGGAGCTGACCGCAGCGGCCGGCCAGGCGCTGTCCTCCCAGCGCGTGGGCGCGGTCATCTACGAGGACCTCAGCGATCCGCGCGGGATCGCGGTGCTCACGTGGGCCGAGGACCCGGCCGTCTTCGTCCAGACCGTCCGGCCGGCGCTCAACCGCGGCGAGCTCCGCGCGCTGGAGCTCCGCCCCGACTTCACGATGCTCGGGCGCACGTACTCGACCGGCTACGAGCAGGACCTCGACTACTGGCTGCTCCGGCGCCCGTTCGAGACCGTCCTCAACCCCGCCTGGCCGTGGGCGGTGTGGTACCCGCTGCGCCGCAGCGGCACGTTCGCCAAGCTCGACGGGCGCGAGCAGGGGAGCATCCTGCGCGAGCACGGCACCATCGGCCGCGCCTACGGCGCGCAGGACCTCGCGCACGACATCCGCCTCGCGTGCCACGGCCTCGACGCCCGCGACAACGAGTTCGTGATCGGGCTCGTCGGCAAGGAGCTCCACCCGCTCTCCCACATCGTCCAGGCGATGCGGAAGACCCGGCAGACCGCGGAGTTCATCAGCCAGATGGGCCCGTTCTTCGTCGGCCGCGCCGCCTTCCGCAGCCCCGGCGGCTGACGGGGGCCGTCAGCCCGTAAGCCCAGGCGGCTGACGGGGGCCGTCAGCCGACGCCGGCGAGGGCCGAGAACGCCCTCGCCAGCGCGTCGAGCCGCGCCGCGGCGCGGGCCTCGGCGTCCGCCAGCGGCTCGCCGGCGGCGACCTCCTCGCGCACGTCGAAGTAGAACTTGATCTTCGGCTCGGTGCCGCTCGGGCGCGCGATGATCCGGCTGCCGCCGTCGAGCTCGTACGCGAGCACGTTGCTCGGCGGCAGGACGAGCGGCTCGGCCCGGCCGTCGGCCGAGGTGCGCGTGCGCGCCTCGAAATCGCGCCACGCCGCCACGGGGACGCCGCCGATCTCGGCCGGCGGGCTCTTCCGGAGCGCGGCCATGATCGCCGCGATCTTCTCGACGCCGTCGACGCCGCGCAGCGTGTAGGAGCGCTGCCCGCTCACGTAGAGGCCGTGCTTGCGGTGGATCGCCTCGAGCTCGTCGAGCAGCGTCTTGCCCTCGGCCTTGCGCACCGCCGCGAGCTCCGCGAGCGCCACCGCGGCGCTGATGCCGTCCTTGTCGCGCACGGTCGAACCGATCGTGTAGCCGAGCGCCTCCTCGAAGCCGAACACGAAGCGGGCGCCGGTCGAGCGCTCGATATCCATCGCCCGGTTGGCGATCCACTTGAACCCGGTCAGCGTCTCCTCGTAATGCACCCCGAGCGACGCGGCGATCACGCCGAGCAGCGGGGTCGAGACGCACGAGGCCAGCACGAGGCGGCGCTCGTCCGCGGCGCCCCCGGCGCCCCCCTCGGTGAGCAGGTAATGGCCGAGCAGCACGCCGACCTGGTTGCCCGTGAGCTGCACGAGCTCGCCGTCCGGGCGCCGCACCGCCACGGCGAGCCGGTCGACGTCCGGATCGTTGGCGAGGACCAGATCGGCGCCCTCCTTCTTCGCGAGGGCGAACGCCAGGTCCATGGCGCCCTTCTCCTCGGGGTTCGGGAACGTGACCGTGGGGAACGCGCCGTCCGGCTCGGCCTGCTCGGGCACGCTCGTCACGCGCGTGAAGCCCGCCCGATCGAGCGCCTTGCGGACGAGGCGGTCGCCCACCCCGTGCAGCGGCGTGTAGACGATGCGCAGGCCGCGATCGCCGTCGCTCCGCGGCGAGGCGCCGAGGATCGCGCGGAGGTAGCGCTCCTCGAGGTCCTCGGGGAAGTCGCGCACGAGGCCCTTCTGCCGCGCCTCGTCGAAGGGCATGCGCGGGACCTGATCCGCCGGCGGCGCGGCGTCGATCGCCGTCGCGATGCCGGTGTCGTGCGGTGGGATGATCTGTGCGGCGTTGTCCCAGTAGACCTTGTAGCCGTTGTATTCGGGCGGGTTGTGGCTCGCGGTCACCATCACGCCGGCCGCCGCGCCGAGGTGGCCGACCGCGAACGCGGCGATCGGGGTGGGGCAGGGGACGGGCGAGAGGTGGCTCGGGATGCCCGCGGCGGCGAGGGCGCAGGCGGTGTCCTCGGCGAACTCGCGGCTCCTCCGGCGGGCGTCGTAGCCGACGACCACGCCGGCGCTCCGCGCCTTGTCGCCGAGCGTGGCGAGGAGATACCGGGCGAGCCCGGCGGTCGTCCGCAGGATGACGCCGCGGTTCATCCGGCTCTCGCCGGCGCCGAGGACGCCCCGGATGCCGGCGGTGCCGAACTCCAGGGGGCCGGCGAAGCGCTCGGCGAGCTCGGCGCGGACGCCTTCCTCGCCCGCCCTGGCCGCGTCGATGAGCCGGCGCAGCTCGCTCTGGGTCTCCGGATCGGGGTCGTGGGCGAGCCAGCGCTCGGCGGGCTCGAGGACGAAGTCGTGGCTCACGACATCATCTTTAATTCAAGCCGGCCGAGGTGTGCACCAGGCGCGCGCGATTCGGCGCGCGGCGCGCGGCGCGCCGGATCGCGGCGCGCCGCGCCGGGGCCGCCCGGGCCGGCGCGCTATCCGGCCTTCTTGCCGGCGGCGAGCGCCTCGGCGAAGCGCGTGTCGTACTGCCCGCCGCGAAAGTCGGCGTCCGCCAAGATCTGGCGGAGGAACGCGAGGTTCGTCGCGGCGGGGCCCGCCGGGCCGGCGAGCTCGATCGTCGTCTCGGCGAGCGCCCGGTCGAGGCGGGCGATCGCGTCGTCGCGCGTCGGCCCGTGGGCGACGATCTTGGCGAGCAGCGGATCGTAGAACGGCGTCACCTCGAGCCCCTCGGCGACGCCGGTCTCGATCCGCAGGTCGTCGCCCGCGGCCGGCCAGCGGAGCGCGGCGATGCGCCCGGGCTGGGGCGCGAACTTCTTCGCCGGATCCTCGGCGTAGAGCCGCGCCTCGATCGCGTGGCCGCGGTACGCGTGGTCCCGGACCTCCGGCGCGAGCGGCTCGCCCGAGGCGATGCGGATCTGGTGCTCGACAAGGTCGAGCCCGGTGCACATCTCGGTGACGCAGTGCTCGACCTGGAGCCGCGCGTTGACCTCGAGGAAGTAGAGCTCGCCGCTCTCCGCCGCGACGAACTCGACGGTGCCGGCGCCGACGTAGCCGGCGCCGGTCACGACCCGGAGGGCGCTCTCGTGGAGCGACCGCCGCCGGGCCTCGCCCGCCTCCCCCTGGAAGAACGCGGCGGGGGAGGGGGTCTCCTCGACGATCTTCTGGTGCCGGCGTTGCGCGCTGCACTCGCGCTCGCCGAGCGCGACCGCGCCGCCCTTCCCGTCGCAGAGCACCTGCACCTCGATGTGGCGCGGGCGCTCGATGTACCGCTCCATGTACACGCGCGGGTCGCCGAACGCGGAGCGGCCGCGATCCGAGCACGCGGTGAGGGCGCGGGCGAGCTTGCCCGGCTCGGCGACGATCTGCATGCCGATGCCGCCGCCGCCGCCCGCGGCCTTGACCAGGAGCGGGAAGCCGATGCTCTCGGCGGCGCGCTGGGCGGACTCGAGATCGGCGGGGTCGACCGGGCCGCCCGTGCCCGGCGGCGGGAACACGTCGGCGCCGCGCGCCTGCTCGCGCGCGAGGATCTTGTCGCCGAAGACGTGGAGCACCGCGGGCGGCGGGCCGATGAACGCGATGCCGGCGTCGAGGACCGCCGCGGCGAACGCCTCGTTCTCGCTGAGCAGCCCGTAGCCGGGGTGGATGCCGTCGGCGCCCGTCGCGCGGGCCGCCTCGACGATCGCGTGGATGACCAGGTAGCTGTCCTTGACCGGCGGCGGCCCGATGCGCACCGCCTCGTCGGCCATGGCGACGTGCGGCGCGCCCGCGTCCGCGTCCGAGTACACGGCGACCGTCGCGATCCCGAGCCGTTTGCAGGTCCGGAGGACGCGGCAGGCGATCTCTCCACGGTTGGCGACGAGGATCTTCTTCAACACGGCCGACAGCTACGCCCCCGCGCGGCGGGGCGTCAAGGCGCTCGCGGCGGCCGACGCTCCCCCCATGCGCCGCCCGACGGCGTCGTACGGCGGCGCCTGGCGAGCGCGCGCCCGGGCCCGCTCGGCTGAGCGCGCGGGCCTCGCGCCCGCGCGCTCAGCCGAGCGCGCGCCGCACCTTGGGCTTGGCCCCGAGCAGCACGAGCTGGCCGCAGGCCGCCGAGACGTCGTCGCCGCGCCGGCGGCGCACGAAGCACGAGTACCCCGCCTGGGTGAGCACCTCCTGGAACGCGGCCACGCGCTCCTGGGCCGGCGGGCCCAGCGAGGAGGCCTCGATCGGGTTCATCGGGATGAGGTTGATCTTCACCGGGAGCCCGCGCAGGAGCTTCGCCAGCCGGCGCGCCTCGGCCGGGTCGTCGTTCTGCCCGGCGACGAGCGTGTACTCGATGGTGATGCGCCGGCGCCGCGGCAGCGGGTAGGCGCGCAGCGCCGCGAGCAGCTCGTCGAGCGGGTACTTGCGGTTGATGGGCATCAGCGCCGAGCGGGTCTCGTCGTCCGCGGCGTGCAGCGAGATCGCCAGCGCGATCTGCCCGCCGAAATCCGCGCCGAGCCGCGCGATCTCCGGGACGAGGCCCGACGTGGACACCGTGACCCGCCGCGTCGAGAGGTTGATCCCCTCCGGGTGCGTGAGCAGGCGCAGCGAGCGCGCGGTGTTCTCGTAGTTGTGGAGCGGCTCGCCCATGCCCATGTAGACGACGTTGCGGAGGTCCTCGCCCTCCTCGAGCATCGCGCGCCCGAGCAGCACCTGGCCCGCGATCTCCTCGGCGCCGAGGTGGCGCTTGAGCCCCGCCACGCCGCTCGCGCAGAACCCGCACCCCATCGCGCAGCCGACCTGCGTGGAGATGCACTGGGTGACGCGGACGCGCGGCGCCGCGCCGGCCTCCGCCTCCGCGTCGTCGTCCTCGTCGTCGGCCGCCGCCGCGTCGGCGTCGAGCTGCGCCGGCGAGCCGGGCCCCGACACCGACGGGAGCAGGACCGTCTCGATCGTCGCGCCGTCGCGGAGGCGCAGGAGCAGCTTGCGCGTGCCGTCCTCGGAGCGGTGGACCCGCTCGGGCGTCAGCACCTCGCCGAGCCCCTCCGCGGCGAGGTGCTCGCGCAGCCGCGCCGGGAGGTTCGTCATCGCCGCCGGATCCAGGACGCCGCGGCGATGGATCCAGTGGAAGACCTGCTTCGCCGTGAACGCCCGCTCTCCGCGGGCAGCCAGCGAGGTCGACCATTCCTCGGGCAGGCGGGCGACGGGGTGAAGCGGGGTGGAGCGCACCACCGTGGCGTACTGCGCGCCGACCCGAGCGGCAAGGGCACGAGCGCGGCGCGGCCGCCAGCGCCGAGCGCGGGCGCCCGCGCCGGCCTCAGGTCAGCTCTGCGTCTCGGCGTGCGCCGCGGCGAGCTGCCCGTCGCGGTCGCGGCGCGCCCGCGTCCGGCTCGCGGCCTCGAGCGCCTCGCGGGTGTAGCGCTCGAGCGCCTCGGCCCGGTGCATCGCCGTGTGCTCGGCGAAGACGCGCTGCCGCGCCCGCTGGCCCACGGTGAGGCGCTTGTCCTCCTTCATTTCCCGGAGCTTCCGGAGCACGTCCTCCGGCGTGCGGACGAGGAGGATCTCCTCGCCGGGCTGGAAGAACGTCTCGATCCCGGGCCAGGTGTCGCTCAGGACCGGGGTCCCGCACGCGGCCGCCTCGAACAGGCGCGCGCTCGGCGACCACCCGGACTCGACCATGGCCCGGCGGGTCAGGTTCAGCGTGAAGCGCTGGGCGTTGTAGAAGATGCGGTGCTCGTCGGGCGGCAGGTGCTCCGTCCGGGTGACGTTCTCGGGCCACGCGAGCGAAGACGGGTATTGCGCGCCCGCCACCGCGAAGCGCCCGCGGCGCATGCGCCGCGCGGGCTCGAGCAGGAGCCGCTCGACCGCCGCCTGCCGGTCGTCGCTGTACGTGCCGAGGTAGCCGAGATCCCAGCGCATCGGCGTCGGCTGCGGGTAATACACGTCGGTGTCGGCCGCACAGTAGAGGGCCCGCGCGCGCACCGCGCCGTGGCTGCGCTCCAGCCGCTCCAGCGTCGGGCCGCCCGTCGCCGACAGGTAGAGGTCGTACCGCGGGATCAGCGCCGGCGTGAGGTACGCGTGGTCCCCGTGAGCGAGCCGGCCCAGCGTGACCGGCGTGTCGAGGTCGTAGAACGCGGCCTTGCCGCGGGCCTCCTCCGTGATCCACGCCCCGACGGTGGCCCCTTCCGGGACGAAGGAGCCGACCACCACGAGATCGGCTTCGCGCACCGCGCGTGAGAATCGATCGCGGAGCTCGGTAATGCTCGAGTACTGCTCGGTCGCGCCGTAAGGCGGGTTGGGCAGGTCGCGGTGCTGATCGTAGATGGAGAGGTTCCGCTCCAGAAAGAGCACGTGGTGGCCGCGCGACGCGAGGGCCCGGAGGAGCGCTCTGTACATCGTGGCGTGGCCGTTGCCCCACGAAGACGTGATGGAGAGTCCCAGGAAGACATAGCGGTAGGTAGGTGTCGTCATAACGTGGTGGCGGCGAGGGTTGAGAGATCCCGGAAGACGTGCCGGCCCGGAGTGGCCGGTCTCGAGACACACCGCGACGACGCCCGTGAGGCCGGAACCGGCCTCACGGGCGCGGCCAGGCGGCAGGCGGGCACGCTGAGCTGGACGAGGCTGGGCCACGTCGCCCGGTTCGGTAACGAGAGCAGCACGTCGATCCGGTTGCCCTGGCGCCGCGCGAGCGGGCGCGGCGACGAGCGAGCGAACCCCGGATTAACATGCGTGCTCACGCTCTGCAATCCTGCGAGATGCGGTTTCTCATCGGAAGAGGCGTATTCCCCGTCAGGACCTTAGGCGATAAGGCCCGGACTGATCTCGAGACGATTCACGGCGCAGAATCGTAAGATGCTGAGGGATAAAGCGGCTCGATCGCGCAAAGCACCCGCGGCGAGCGCGCGTCGCGCGTCGCGTGGCCGCGGCCGCGGCCGCGGCGAGGCAACCGGCCTGTGCGGCGAAGGGCAGATTCGAAGAGATGATGAGAAAACCGAGGGCGATATCGTAATGGTCGGCCGCGGCTGCTGGTCGAACGGAGCGCTGGCGGGAGCTCCCGCACGGGAACGCCGCGGCAGCGCGTGAGACGTCGCCGGCGCCCGCGCGGCCCGACGAGCGCGCCGCCGCGGGCCGCGGGGCGACGGACCTCTGCGCTGCCGGCCTCGCTGAAGGCGCAGCGGAGCGCGGGCGCGCAGGGGGCCGCCGTCCGGTCAGGCGCGCCGTCGGAGGGCCGGGCTCAGCCGGCGCCGTGGGGCGCGGTCACGCGCTGGGGCGCGGGGAGAAGTCGGCAGGGGCGCGGGAAGGCAGGAGGCGCCGCGGGCCGCCTTCCTGCTCAGAGAGGGCGTTGCCGTGGAGCGCGGCGCGATCGCCTGCGGGGTGTCCAGCCTGGAGCGGCGGGGCGCGGCGCGGATGCCGCCGCGACGTTCAGGTGGCGGGGCGCAGCCCCCGCCAGCCGTCGAGCACCTCGGCGATGTTGGCGAAGCGGCGGTCTGGGCTGTGAGCGAGGCCCCGGTTCACGAACACCTCGACATGTTTGTCGACCGGCGGCGGCATGAGGTTGCCGAGGCGGCGCGGCGGTGTCCTCGTCTTCAGGTCGGCGAGCATCATCAGGTTGCGCGCGGCGTAGGGGAGCTCGCCGGTGAGCGCCTGAAAGACCACCGTCATGGCCGCATAGAGGTCGGCCCGGTGATCCACCGTCTTGCCCTTCACGAGCTGCTCCGGCGGCGCGAACCTGAAGTCGCCGAGACACCGGCCCGGCAAGCTCACCGGCTCGTCGGAGAGCGCGGGCGGGAGCTTGCACGAGCCGAGATCCAGCAGCGTCAGCCGCTCGCCGTCCGGGCCCCGGTCGAGGAGCACGTTCGTGGAGCTGATGTCGCGGTGGATGATGCCAATCTCGTGCAGCTCGGCGATCGCCAGCCAGAGCTGCTCGACCAGCGGGTGCAGGGCGGCGAACGGGATCGGCCCCAGCCGGGCGAGGCGGTCGCTGAGGAGCTCGCCCTCGCGCAGCTCGAACACGAGGAGGGGGCCGTGCTCCGGGTCCTTGCCGCCGTCGATCGACGGCAGCGTGTGCGGGCCCCGCAGCCGCTGGCACGCCGCCGCCTCGCGCCGGAAGCGCGCTTCGGCCTCCTCCAGGGGCATGCGCTCCGGCGCGCTGAGCACGCCCCCCGGGTCCAGCCGCACCGGAGGCTCGCCGAGCACCTTCACCGCGACGCGGCGGCCAGCGCTCGCGTCCTCGGCGCTGAACACTTCACCGAGGCCTTCGCGGCGGAGATGACGCACCACGCGGTAGCGCTGGAGCAGTAGGGTTCCGGGCACGATTGACAAGAGCGGCCTCCTTCGCTTGACAAAGGGGGTCCAGCGCGTTCCGGTCGCCTCCCCCCAGTCCCCAGACAAGCTCATTTATCACGCGGGCGCGACAGAGGAAGCGCCGCGCGCGTCGCGGGGTGAAAAGGAGGCCGCGCCTACACCTGCCACGCCGCCTCGCCCGGCCGCTGCGCTCGAGGTCGCCTGGACGAAAAAGTATCGTGGCGTGGGCGAGGGGGGGCGAGCGCCGCCGGCCGGGCGCGCTGTCACGGCAGGGCGCGGCAGGGCGCGCCGGGGCGCGGCGTGGCGCGGCCGGACGCGAGGGCAGGGGCGCGCGGGGGCCTCTACGCCGTAGAGTTGCCCGTGCCCGCGCTCTCTGGCGACGATGCGTGCTGGAGCGCGGTAATCGGCGGTGATTGCATCGAGGAGGCGGGGCCTCGCGGCGCGCGGCTCCGGCGACTGGCCAGCACCCCCGAACCGCTGGCCATTCTCATGAACTTCGCGTAGCTCCCACACAGGACGGACGATCCGCGGGGGAGCGGCGGCAGGGGCAATGCGAGCGGGAAACGTCATCGACGGCCGGTTCGAGATCGTGGAGCTCGCGGGCGCCGGCGGGATGGGCCACGTCTTCCGCGCGTACGACCTCGCGACCGGCGAGACGGTCGCCCTCAAGGTCCTCCAGAACGCCGCCTCCCAGGACTCGAGCCGCCTCGCGCGCGAGGCGCAGGCGCTCGCCACGATCCGGGTGCCGGGGGTGGTGCGGTACATCGCCCACGGCGTCACCGAGCTCGGCCACCCGTACCTCGCCATGGAGTGGCTCACCGGCGAGACCCTCTCGCAGCGCCTCGCCCGGCAGGCGTTCACGCTGGACGAGAGCCTCAAGCTCGCCCGGCGCGTCGCGACCACCCTCGGGTCCGTGCACCGGCTCGGCGTCGTCCACCGCGACCTCAAGCCGAGCAACCTGCTCCTCGTCGGCGGCGCGATCGACCGCGTCACGCTCATCGACTTCGGCGTGGTCCGGATGTCCGGCATCGACCAGCAGCTCACCATGCCCGGCGCCATCCTCGGCACCCCCGGCTACATGGCGCCGGAGCAGGCGCGCGGCGAGGCCCAGGTCGACGCGCGCGCCGACGTCTTCGCGCTCGGCTGCGTGCTCTACAAGTGCGTCTCGGGGCGCGCCCCGTTCCGCGGCGCGCGCGGGCTCGCGGTGCTCGTCAAGGTGCTCCTCGAGGAGCCGCCGTCGCTCCGGTGGCTGCGCGAGGACGTGACCGAGGCGCTCGACGAGCTCGTCACGCGCATGCTGTCGAAGTCGCCCGAGGGGCGGCCGAGCGACGGCAACGCGGTCGCGGCCGAGCTCGCCGCGCTCATGGATCCCGCGGCGATCTCGGTCCGCCCGCCGGCCAGCTCCATCCGCCCGCCGGAGCTCACGACCGGCGAGCGCAAGGTGATGTGCCTCGTGCTCGCGCGCGACGGCCGCGCCCCCGCCGCCGAGGCGGCGCTCCCCGAGGTCGACGAGCAGGCGCGCGCCCAGGCGCTCTCGGCCATGGCGGCGCGTTACAGGGGCCAGCTCGAGCTCGTCGAGGCGCGGCTGCCGCTCGTCGTGCTCGCCGGCGCCGGCGCGACGACCGACCTCGCGGCCCGGGCGGCCCGCTGCGCGCTCGCCGTGCAGGCGCTGCTCGGCGGCGCGCCGGTCGCGGTCGTCACGGGCAGGGCCGAGATCGCCTCGCGCATGCCGATCGGCGACCTCATCGATCGCGTCGTCCAGCTGCTCCCCGAGCGCCGCGCCCCGCCCCGCGCGGCGGCGATCCGCATCGACGAGGTGACGGCGGGGCTGCTCGGGGCGCGCTTCGAGATCACCGCCGACGACGCCGGCCAGTGGCTCCACGGCGCGCGCGAGGAGCCGGACGAGGTGCCGCTGCTGCTCGGCAAGGCCACGTCGTGCGTCGGGCGCGAGCGCGAGCTGTCGCTCATCCGGGACGAGCTCGCCCGGTGCGTCGAGGAGTCGACCCCGAGCGTCGTGCTCGTCACCGGGCCGGCGGGCATCGGCAAATCGCGGCTCCGCCACGAGCTCGTCCGCGCGATCCGGGAGGACGGCGAGCCGGTCGAGGTGTGGCTCGGGCAGGTGGACCCGATGAGCGCCGGCTCGTCGTTCGGCCTGCTCGCGCACGCGCTCCGGCGGGCGATCGGCCTCGCGGAGACCGACGCCGTCGAGGAGCGGCGGCGCAAGGTGCGGGCGCGGGTCGAGCGGCACGCGTCGCTCGACGCGGCGCGGGTGGCGACGTTCCTCGGCGAGCTCGTCGGCGCGCCGTTCCCGGACGACGACGTCCAGCTCCGTGCGGCGCGGCGGAACCCGATGCTCATGGGCGACCAGCTGCGCCTCGCCTGGGAGGACTTCCTGCGCGCCGAGTGCGCGGTGCACCCGGTCCTGCTCGTGCTCGAGGACCTGCACTGGGGCGACCTGCCGACGCTCACGATGGTCGACGCCGCGCTCCGGAACCTGAAGGACCGGCCCTTCATGGTGATGGGGCTCGGCCGCCCGGAGGTGCACGAGCTCTTCCCGAAGCTGTGGGACGAGCGGCGCGGGCACAAGCTCCGCCTGGCGGGGATCTCGCGCCGATCGAGCGAGCGGCTGGTGCGCCAGGTGCTCGGCGAGGGCGAGAGCCCGGCGCTCGTGGCGACGCTGGTGGAGCGCGCGGACGGCAACGCGTTCTACCTCGAGGAGCAGATCCGCGCCGCGGCGGCGGGCAAGGGCGAGGACCTGCCGGAGACGGTGCTCTCGATGGTGCAGGCGGAGCTCGACGCGCTCGACGTCGGGGCGCGGCGGGCGCTGCGCGCCGGGGCGATCTTCGGCGAGCGCTTCTCGCGGAACGGGGTCGCCGCGCTGGTGGGCCGGGCGGAGGTCGACCGGCTGCTGGCCGAGCTCGAGGCGCGGGAGCTCATCGTCCGGCGCTCGGTGGAGGGCGCGCCGGAGGTGATCGAGTACCGGTTCCGGCACGCGCTCGTGCGCGAGGCGGCGTACGGGATGCTGACGGATCACGATCGCCGCCTGGGCCACCGGCTGGCCGGCGAGTGGCTGGAGCGGACGGGGGCGGCGGACGCGATGGCGCTGGCCGAGCATTTCGAGCGCGGCGGCGAGCCGGCGCGGGCGGCGACGGCGACCCTGCGGGCGGCCGAGCAGGCGCTGCTCGGCAGCGATCTCGGCGCGGCGATCGAGCGGGTGGAGCGCGGCATCGCGCGCGGCGCGTCGAAGGCGACGGCGGGGGCGCTGCGGCTCTGCCAGGCCGAGGCGCACCTCTGGCGCGGCGAGTTCGCGCTGGCGGAGCGGCGGGGGATGGAGGCGCTGGAGCGGCTCTCGCCCGGGTCGGCGCCGTGGTTCTCCGCGCTGACGCAGATGATCCTCGCGGCCTCGAAGCGCGGCAACTACGACCAGCTCGAGCGCCTCCTGCGCGTCGCGCAGAGCACGGAGCCGCGGCGCTCGGCGCGGACGGCGCGCAGCGTGTGCCTGTGCGCGGGCGCCGGGCGGCTCCTCTTCGGCGGGCGGTACCAGCTCGCGGACGAGCTGCTCGACGCGATCGAGCAGGACGCCGAGGAGACCGATCTGGAGGTCGAGGTGCTGGCGCGGCTCCACGAGGCGCGCGCGTACCGGGCGATGGCGGGCGGCGATCCGGGCGCCAGCTTCGCGGGCTTCGAGGCGGCGCTCGCGGCGTTCGAGCAGGCGGGCGATCGGCGCAACGCCTGCTGGGCGCGGAACAACCTCGGCTCCTGCCACGCGGATCTCGGCGATTTCGAGGGCGCCGAGGCGGCGCTGCGCGCGTCGCTTTCGGACGCGGAGCGGATGGGGCTGCCCGACGCGCGGCTCGGGGCGCTCCTTGGCCTCGGCCCGGTGCTGGCGCGGCTCGACCTCGTCGAGGAGGCGCGGCGGACGGCGGAGGAGGCGATCGCGACGTCGCAGGGGCTCGGCGACGCGCGCCGGGAGGGCGCCGCGCGGACGTGCCTCGCGAGGATCCTGCTCCAGTCCGGCGATCTCGGCGGCGCGGAGCGCGAGGCGCGCGCCGCGGTGGCGATCCTGTACGGCGCGCCGCCGCTGCGCGCGTTCGCGTACGCGGTGCTCGGGCGGGCGCTGCTCGACGCGGGGCAGGCGGTGGACGCGCTCGCGGCGACGACGGAGGCGTTCTGCCTGCTCGAGGCGGTGGGCGCCGAGGTGGGCGAGTCGCTGGTGCGGCTCGCGCATGCCGAGGCGCTCTCGGCGTGCGGCCACCGGCGGGAGGCGATGATGGCGATCGCGTCGGCGCGAGAGCGCTTGCTCGATCGGGCGAGGAAGATCGGGGATCCGGCGTGGCGGGCGAGGTTCCTGGGCAACGTGCCGGACAACGCGGCGACGCTCGAGATCGAGCGCAGGTGGCTCGGGGCGTAGGCCGGCGATACCGCCTTGCTCCAGCGGGAGAGGGGGTGTTGCCGAGCCGTCCGGCCCCCGGGGAGGGTGTCCGTCGCGCGGGGTGGGCTCGGGCCGAAGTGATGGAGAAGAATTTGAACCACGGAGGCACAGAGGGCACAGAGGGAAGAGAAGAGAGAAATATTTTATCTCCTCTCTTCTCTCTCCTCTGTGCCCTCTGTGCCTCTGTGGTTCCTTCTCTCTTCTCTGCTGTCTCTCGGCGTCTGCGTCCCGGCGGGTCCTCGGACCGCCGCCTTCGCTACGCGGCGCCGGCGGTCGCCCGGCTCAGAGGAACTCGCAGAGGTACCCGGCGGGCTGCGCGGCCTTGACGTCGAAGCCGCTCTTGCCGGCCACCTCGAACGACGTCCCCGCCGGGTACACGCGCCATTCCTGAGAGCCGTCGAAGCGGACGGCGAGCTCGCCCGCGACGACGGTCATCCGCTCCGGCGCCTCGGTCGAGAAATGGAACTCGCCGCTGTCGATGACTCCCACCGTCTGCCGGCGTCCGTGGCGCTCGAACCCGACGCTCTGGACGCCGCCGTTGAAGTAGCTGTTGTGCTTGAGCATGGTGCCCTCCTACCGCGTCCCGCGCCGAGAGGCCAGCCTGGACTCACCCGGTCGCCGCGCGGCCGCGGCCGCGAGCCGCCGCCGGGATCAGGCCGTCTGGGCGCGCCGGGCAGCCCCGGCGGCGAGGCTGAGCATCGCGTCGTCTTCCAGGCGCGGCGAGCCGCCCACGGCGTGAACGCAAGCGCCGCTTGGGCGCGCGGCGCGCATGCAGGTGGGGGCAAGAAGATTGGCCAGGTGGGGCAAGAAAATTTGCCCTTATCGTGCCTCTGACCATGCGTTACTACCGCGTTGCCAAGCACGGTCTCGCGCGAGCTCCGCGACGCAGCGACGCCCGGAGGGCCGCTCGTCATGGACAAAGTCACCTCGTGACAGGCCCTGCATTGGCTACAACCTGCATGAGAGAGACCACGACCGGTAGCTGACCCTGGCGGGGATCCCTGGCCTCTATGGTTCGGCGACACATCGGATCTCGGGGCCCGCGCGCGGGCAGCGCGTGACACCGACGAGACGCTCACCACGGCCACTCCGCTGGAGCGACAGATGCCGGAAGTATGAATGGAGGCAGCGCGTGACACACGATATCAAGGGCGAAGAAGGCACACTCCTCGGATCCCAGGATAACCTCACCGTGGCCCGGCCCGGAGATGACAGACGAGCCCGGTCGAGCGGGAAGGGTCGAGGCACGAGGTTCCTCATGAAGATGGTGATCGCCGTCCTCTCTTCCATGGCGCTCGCGGGCTGCGTCGCACAGGAGGCCGATGAGGCCCTGAGCGATGAGGCCCTGAGCGATGAAGCCCTGAGCGATGAGGGCGTGGGAGAGGCGGAGCAGGCGCTCCAGATCGCCCTCTCGTCGGTGACCTGCAATAGTGGTTGGCCTGGTACGCGGGGCTGCTTCACGCAGCTCGTCAGCGCGACGGACATCGTCCCCGGTACGATCACCGTGCAGATCGATGGCCACAACGGCGCTGTGGGGTATAGCGCATCCCAGTCCGGGGCCCGGACCATCAATTTCTCGGCGAGCATCCGCGAGGGCGACGCGTTCAACCCGGGGGCGAACACGACCAAGTTCATCGTGGCGTGGCTGCGCCAGTAGCGGCGGGACCCGGACCCTACCCGGGTTGGCGGCGAAACGGGATCCGACCCGACCCAGGGTCGCCCCACAGGCCAACCCCGGTCGGGTCGCTAGAGCTCCGGGACGGGCGTGGTCGGCTCAGGGGACGGAGCGGCCGACCGTCTCGGCCTTCGCCCACATCTGCGCGAAGCCTTCGGCTCCGTTGTAGAGCCGATCGATGAGCTGCTCTCCGCCCGGGAGCGCCTCGATGTGCTTGAGGAAGTCCGGGAAGAGCCCGATGTGGACGACCCCCTCCTCGTTGTAATCCCACGAGCGGCCCCCCATCTGGGCCTTGGGGAACCTGGAGTAATCGACGCACGCCTCGGCGGCCGGATCGACGCATCGGTACACGATCTCCATGGCCTGCGTACAGAACATGCGCGTCGCGGCCCGGACACCGGCGCGGCCGTATTCGTCGGGAGACGGCGCCTTGTAAGAGCAGGACGTCCTGGCGTTGCAGGCGCGGCCGACGAGGTCCGTGAGGTTGCCGCTGGTCTGGATGTCGAGGCAGCCGATGCGCGCGGAGCGCACGTCGATCTCGCCCCCCGTGCACCGGAGCTGCGCGGGCGGGTGGCTCCAGGCGTCGCCCGGCACCGCCACCACCTGGTCCCGGGGCGCCTGGCACTCGGGAGAGCGCGGCATGACGACCATCCCGTTGATGTCCGAGCCGAGGGTGATCTGGAGCGGCTTGCCGCCCGACGCGATCGCCGCCACGGCGGCTGCGTTCCGCAGGAAGCTCCGGGCGTCGGAGTCGCCGAATCCGACACCCGCGAGCCCGCCGCGCGCGGCGATCTCCATGTACTGCGCGTTGGTCCGGCCGTTCTCGTTGCCGCTCGATCCGCGGAGCCCGTTGTGCCCCGAGGCGAGCGGATACGCGCCGCCGGGCGTCGAGCGGGTGAACGCGAGCACGTCGCCCACCGTCTTCTGGGACATGTGATCGATGTCGATGACCATCCCGAGCTTCATCATCTCGTTGATGGCGACGCGGCCCATGGGCAAGAGCCCCAGCCGGTTCTTGTGGCCTTCACCCGGCTGACAGCTCGGGAGCGGGATGTGACCGCCGGCATCGCCGAGCTTCATCAGCTTGAACAGATCGTTCCCCGACCGGATGCGCTTCGTGATGCCCTCTCCGCGGGAGCACTCGAGGTCCCACCATTTCCCCGTCTGGAAGCGGTTGGCGCGCGCTACCTCGTCCTCGTAGGCGGCGGTGCCGCCGAAGAGGTTGTCGGTGAGGTGGACCGGGAACACGTAGCGCACGCCGAGGCCGTGCAGGCGCCTGATCTCCGCGCGGATCTGGGCCTCGGTCGGCGCCGTCTTGTTCCACACGAAGTTGCCGATGTCGTCCAGCTCGACACCGACGATCACCGCGAGCTTGTTCTTCTCCACGATGCGCCGGAGATCGCTGGATGAACGCGCGATCTCCATCCACGTGTCGTGCTTGCCCACGAAGCGGACGAGCTCGGCGATCTGGAGATTGCCCGACTCCCTGTCGTCGATGGGCGGGTTTGCTTCGATGCCGTGGGCGAGCGTGCGGCTGTTGACGGCCAGCGCGACCATCACCCGGAGGCCACCCTCCTTCGCGCGCCGGATCCAGTCGACCCACATCTGCTGGTGCAGGATATCGTTGTGCGCCGGGAAGTGCGCGAACGTCGGATAGCCCACGGGGCGCTCGACCTGGAACGAGCGGATGCCGTGGGATTTCGCCAGCTCCCCGAGCACGATCTGGCGGACGTGATTCCCGCACTTGTTCTTCAAGAAATCGTGACCTCGGTGCGTGCTGTAGCTGGTCCCCAGCGCCTCCGCGATGCTGGCGGCGCGCCGCATCGACCCGTTGCACGTGGCGCCCGACGTGCCTTGCCCGCTGGGGTCGTAGATTGTCCCCGGCGCCATGAGCACGTCGACGTCGGGAGCGCCGTGGAGCACGTGCCCCCCGAAGCCGAGGTGCGCCATCGGGTGGGTGTGGAGGTCGACGAACCCGCGCAGCGGTCGGCCGGGGGCGTTCAGCGCGGAGTCGAAGATCGGCGAGCGCCGCGCCTGCGCGCTCGCCGCGCCGGGGGCCGCGAGCGTCAGCGTGACCGCGGCGAGCGCGATCCAGGTTGTCGCCAGTGCAGGACCTGCCATCGGGCCGGTTCTCTTCATACCGAATCATCCTCCAGAGGGTTGCGAGCGGCGGAGCCCATGCGAGGATCCACGTTGGCGCCAGCAAGTACCGGAGGGCCAGCGGCACGATAAGGGCAAATTTTCTTGCCGCCCTGTATACGCATCGTGCGCCGGAGCGGCGCTCGCGCTCTCGCCCTGGACAGCCCGCCGCTCCTCCCGGGCAGCGTGATTCCCTCGCGCGCCCCCGCGCGTCCATCGGACCGTCGACTCCGCGGCTGCCGCCGCTCGCGGCCGCGCTCCGCCGTCACACCGGCGCTTCGAGCAGCTCGAGCGTGACCTTCGCGCCGCCTTCCGGCAGGTTGGCGCGCATGACGAGCCCACCGCTCGACTCCACCATGCCGACCACGAAGCCGAGCCCCTGTCCGGACCCGCCCGGCTTCGGGCTCGGCGTGTCGTGGAACCCCGGGCCGTCGTCCTTCACCTCGACGGCTACCCGTCCGCCGCCCAGCGGGCGCGCGTCCAGCGTCACGCTGGACGCGCCGCGCTCGCCGGTCCCCTCGCACGCGTTGACGAGGAGGTTCAGGAGCACGCGCTCCAGCACGTCGTGCCCCCCCGCGAAGAGGACCGCGGTGCGCTCCGCGCGAGCCGTGATGTCGATCTTCACCGCCTGGTAGCGCCGCCGGACGGCGCGGAGCGCGCCGCGCGCCGCCTCGCCGATCTCGGCGGGAGCCGTCGCGCGCAGCGCGTCGAGCTCGCGCATCGTCCGCTCGCGGATGTGCCCCATGGCCGAGGCGACCTCCTCGATGCTCTCGCGGAGCTGCTCCAGCCTCCGCAGCATGCGCTCGGCGCTCGCGGAGTCGCCCCGGGCGATCTCGCGCCGCAGGAGATCCGTGTCGATGAGGGCGGCGGAGAGCGAGGCCTTCACGTCGTGGTGCTCGTGCAGGACGAAGCTCAGGTTCCGCTGCGCGCGCTCGGCGCGCAGCGCGGAGCTCGCCCCCACCTCGACGACCCGGAGCGCGCGCGTCGTGACGAGGAGCGCCGCGCACACGGCGGCGAGGAGCAGGATCAGGAACAGCGAGGCCGCCGTCCAGTACCCGAAGCGGCCGCCGTTCAGCGCGAAATCGAGCGCGATGAGCACGAGCGCGGAGAGCACGTTCGCCGCCGCCGCGAGGAGCACGGCCCGGCGGACGAGCCGGAATGCGCTCGCGACAACCGTGAGCAAGAGCGCGGCGATGTCGGGGGTCTGCAAAATTCCCGGGTAGCCCTCCCACGGCCAGATGACGTTCGGCAGGAGGGCCACGAAGCACAGCAGCGCGTCGAGGCCGACCGAGACGAGGAGCAGGCGGGAGGGCGCGTCGATTCGCCGGCTCGTCAGCCATACGTACATCGAGGCGACCACCGCGCCGAGGAGCAGCGGCACCTCGATGACGGAGCGCGGGTAAAAGTCTGGCAGCGTCAGGCCGCCGAGGGCGACGAAGCGCGCGAGGAGGGCCGCGCAGAAGACGCTCCGCGCGATCGAGGCGGTGCGCTCGCCCCGCAGCGCCTCGCGCGTGATGAGGGCGTCGAGCTGAACGCCGGTCAGCGGCGCCGGGAGGCTCGCCTGCTCTGCCACTTTCGCGCTATGCGCCCCCATCGACGGGATGGCACGCTAGCACACGATGTCCCGCTGGCTGGTGGTCGAGGACGACGTGAGGCTCAGGCGCGCGCTGCGCGACGCCCTCGAGGCGCGCGGCGTCGAGGTCGTCGCCTGCGCGTCGGTGGCCGAGGCCCACGCCGCGCTCGCGGGCGGGGAATTTCAAGGGATCATCGCCGACGTGATGCTCCCCGACGGCAATGCCGTCGACGTCGTGGAGCGGGCCATGGCCTATCCGGTCGCGCCGACGATCGTGGCCATCAGCGGATCGGCGAGCCCGGCGGTGTCGTTTCGTCTCGCGCAGATGGGCGTGCGCTCGTTCCTCGCCAAGCCGCTGCGCCTGGAGGCGCTGGAGCGCTCCATCGATGACGCGCTCACTCGGCCCCCGGATCTCCGCCCCCAGGTGCGCGCGGCGGTGGGCCGGGCGTCGATCCAGGAGATCGAGGAGCAGGTCCGCGCCATCATGGTCGACGAGGCGCTCGCGCGCGCTGGCGGGAGCCGGCGAAAGGCGGCGCAGCTCCTGAGCATTTCCCGCCAGCTCCTCCAGCACATCCTCCGGCGTCGGTCGTAGCCGGCCGCGCTGGGCTCAGGGCTGCGACAACGGCTCAGGGCGGCGGGCTCCGAGGGGCGAATCCGCTCGTGCTGGGGGGCGCGACGGGATCCGACCCGAGGTCGATCGATCAGGGCAGCTCGCTGGCGCCGCCGACCTCGGCCGCGCCCGGCTCGGCCTCGCTCGGCCCGAGGGCGGAGCCTTGCGCCGCGTCGCCCAGCGGCGCCTCCTCGGGCGCGGCGCTCGGGTAGCGCTTGCCCGCGCGCTCCGAGGCCCGGAGCACGGGCCCGCGGATGATCTCGATATCTCGCGCCGGAGCGCGGGACACCTCGAGGTTGGAGAGCACGAGCGACACGACCTTGAACCACTGGCTGCGCGCGGCCTGGATGGTGGTCTTGCTGACGGGCGTGGTGGCCCGGGTCGCCTCGATCTCCGTGCGGGCGCGCTCGAGGGCCTGGAGCTCCCGGCCCTTGGCGAGCCAGCGCTTCACGACGTCGAGCAGCGACGCCCTGCCGCCGGCAGGGATGGACTTCAGGAAGTCGACGATCTCGGGCTCGTCCTCGAGGAGGCGGGCGATGCGGGTGGTATTGCCCGCCTCGGCGAGCGGCGAGGCGTTGAGGATGGCGAGGCCATTGGGAAACAGCTTCTTCTGCACGGCATCGCACTGCGCGGCGCGGGCGGCGTCGGCCGGCTCCTCGGCGAGGCAGAGCTCGCGGCGCGTGTCGATACCGTACGATACGGCCCTGGCGAGGTGGTCGTGGCACCGATCGACCTCGTTGCTCTCGTCCACCAGCGCGCGCAGCTTCGACGGCGCGCCGCCTCCGCCGCTCGGCTGGACCGCGACCACGGCCTCGTGGGCCTCCACGACCCGCGGGTGGAGCGCCGCGATCTCGGGGATCGACAGGAACAGCTTGCGCTGCCTGGGATCGTCGACCCAAGGGGAGAGGAGCGCGACCATCTCGTCGAGATTCAGATGCTTCAGCATGAGAGACACCTCCTGATGGGGTGATGCGGGCAATGCCCGAGGAGGCATTGCGGGTGAGCGGGCAAGGAAAGTCGTGCTGTCCAATGCGTCAAGACGGCGGCTGCGCTGGTTTCTTGCGATGCTCGCGCGTGCGCTGGACTCTTGCAGCCATGGTGAATCGCTTCCGATGAGGCGAGCGGGCTTGGGAGGGCGGCGTGGCGCGGTCGTCGGGTCGTCGCGTGCTGGCGTGGGCTGGGGAGGCTTGGGGGGCCGGTGCGGAACCGAGGCGCGCGGCCTCGGGAGGGGGCGCGGAGAGGTCGCGACGTGGCGGCGCCGCCTCGCGAGGGGGACCGGAGAGGTGCGGAACCGAAAAGGGGGGCCTCGGGAGGGGGCGCGGAGAGGTCGCGACGTGGCGGCGCGGCCTCGGAAGGGGGGGCGGGTCGGTTCGAGATCGAAGCGGGCGGCCTCGGGAGGGGGCGCGGAGAGGTCGCGACGTGGCGGCGCGGCCTCGGGAGGGGGGGTAGGTCGGTTCGAGATCGAAGCGGGCGGCCTCGCGAGGGGGGCGGGTCGGTTCGAGATCGAAGCCGGTGGCCTCGGAAGGGGGGCGGGTCGGTTCGAGATCGAAGCCGGTGGCCTCGGAAGGGGGGCGGGTCGGTTCGAGATCGAAGCCGGTGGCCTCGGAGGGGGGCGGGTCGGTTCGAGATCGCGGACACGCTGCGGTGCTCGTGAGCTCGATGACCTCCTCCTGCGTGACGCTACGAACCGCGGAGGCGCCTGCCGTCAGCCGTCCTGAGACTCGCAGCTCGGCGACCGGCGGTGGCCATGGAGGACGATCCGCAGCATCATGCCGAGCCCGATCGCGACGAGGCCGTTCAGCGGGGCTTCCGGCAGGTTCCTGAGCAGCGCCTGGCCTGCCAGAGCTCCGACCACGGTCGCAGCCGCGACGGCGGCGACGCGGTACAGCATGCGACGAAACCCGATCTCCGGCGTGAGCGTGGTCGCCAGGAACAGCCCCTCGCCCAGGCGATGAAGGACGAGGGCGCCGCCGAGCAATGCCGGTCCGGCGCCGCCGTCTGCGGCGAGGGCCAGCGCCAGGGTGCCTCCGTCTGACAGAGAGTGCACGATCAGCGCCGGCACGACGACGGCGTGGTCGGCGTGCTGATCCGCGTCGTGGTAGAGGCGCTCGACGAGCCCTAAACCCGCGCACCCCGCTGCTGCCAGAAGAAGGGCCCCGATCCCCATCTCCTCGTAGAGGTGAGGCAGCATCAACAGGAGTACGACGAGGGGGACGAGGATGCGCGTCAGCCGATCGACCGCAGCGCACATTATCGGCTGCCTGCGCCCCATCGCCACGAGCGCCGGGCCGAGGGCGAGCCCCACCAGAGACAGCGCGAGCGCAACTCCAAACAACAACATGCTCCGGCTCCACGATCTCGCCCGGAGTATCTGCGCCGGGCGTCCTTCGCGTTCAGCAGTCGTGCTCGGGAGCCGTTCCGGCGTCCGCGGCTTTCGGGATTTTCGGTCGCCTGCGTCCACGCGGGACGCGATCGGCGCTCAGGGGGTCGATGCGGCCGCGCCGCGAGCCGGGCGCGGGGCGCGGCGCTCGCCGTCCTGCGCACCGGGCGCGGGCCTCGCGCCGCCCCGCGTGGGCCGCGCCGACCGCGCGGCGGCTGCGCTCGCGCTGGCCGGCCGCTTCGGCTCGTAGCCGATGAGGCGAGCCGAGTTGAGCACGACGAGGATCGTGCTCAGGTTATGGAGCACCGCCGCGATGAACGGGTTGAGCGCCCCCATCGCGCCGATCATCAGGCCCCCTGCGTTGACGCCCAGCGCGACGCCATAGTTCTGGCGGATCACCTTGAGCGCCTGGCGGCTGAGGCGCAGCGTCGTGACGACGCCGGCGATGTCGTCGGCCGCCAGCGCGATGTCCGCGGCTTCCACGGCGACGTCGGAGCCGGCCGTGCCCATGGCGATGCCCACGTCGGCCAGCGCGAGCGCCGGCGCGTCATTGATGCCGTCGCCCACCATCGCGACGCGGAGGCCCGCGGCCTTCAGCTGCCGGATCCATTCGTACTTCTGCTCGGGCAGCAGCTGGGCTCGCCACTCCGTGATTCCCACGGCGCCGGCGACCGCGCGGGCCGACTCCTCCATGTCCCCGGTCAACATCGCGAGCCGGCGCACGCCTTCCCGGCGGAGCTGCGCCAGCGACGACGCCACGTCCGGGCGGACCTTGTCGCGCACGCCGATCAGCCCGATGAGGCGACCCTGGTGGGCCACGTACATCTCGGTCTCGCCCTCGGCCGCGTGCTTCGCGTGAAGGGCCTCGGCCTCGGCGGACACCGCGATGTCGAACTGCTGCATGAGCCGGCGATTGCCCACCAGCACGACGTTGTTCCGCCAGTCCGCGCGCATCCCGCGACCCACCAGGATTTCACACGCGTCGTGGGGCTGGACGACGAGCTCGCGCTCCTCCGCGTGGCCTACCACCGCCAGCGCCAGCGGATGCTGGGAGTGCAGCTCGCCGGTCGCCGCGAGCGAGAGGACCTGCTCGGCGGTGTAGTCGTCCACCAGCGAGAGCACCCGCTGCACCGTGGGAATTCCCTGTGTCAGGGTCCCCGTCTTGTCGAAGACGATCGCGTCAAGCCTCGCCGCGGCCTCGAGGTGGGTGCCGCCCTTGATGAGCACACCGCGCCGCGCGCCGTTCCCGATCGCCGCGCTCACGGCGGTGGGCGTGGCCAGCCCCGCCGCGCAAGGGCACGCGATGAGCAGCATGGTCAGCGCCCTGGTCGCGTCGCCCGTCAGGGCGAGGACAGCGATCGACAGGGCGAACGAGGCGGGGACGAAGCGCCTGGAGAACTCCTCGCCCACGGTATGGATAGGGGCCTGCAGCTCGCGCGCCTGCTCCACGCGCTGGATGAGGCGCCCGACGGCCGTATCGCTGCCGACCCGCTCCACACGCGCCCGCAGGCCGCCGGACAGCAGCACGGTCCCGGCATACACGATATCTCCGCTCATCTTCATCACGGGCATGCTCTCGCCGGTGATGGGGGCCTCGTTGATCGTCCCCTGGCCCTCCACGATGACGCCATCGACCGGGATGCGCTTGCCCGCGTAGACCGCGATCAGGTCTCCGGGCTGGAGCTCGGCCACCGGACGGCGCACCTCCTGCTCGCCGACGACCTGCCAGATCTCCTCGTCGGGCACGTCGAGGAGATCGCGGATCGCTCGCTCCGTGCGCTTCAGGGTCAACGCCTGCAGGTACTCGCCCAGGTTGAGGAGCCAGAGCACCGTCAGCGCGGTGACGTTCTCGCGCAGCAGGAGGCTGGCGATCGTGGCCGACCCGACGAGCGTGTCGGTGTTCATCCCGGTCTGGCCGGCGATCGAGCGCCACCATCCCTTCAGGAAGGAGTACCCCGAGATCAACGTCGCCGCGATGTTGACGCCGCCGATGATCGGGTTCGACGCCAGCGCGCCGGCGCCGAACGCGAGCCTCTTGACGCCGAGGCCCAGGAGGACCGAGCCGCCGAGGACCAGGTTGCGCACCTGCACGGAGACATCCCCGTGCTCGTGGCCCTCGTGTCCGCGATGCTCGCCTCCGTGCCGCGCCTCGCGCCCGACCTCCCGCTGCTCCCGCCATCGCCGGTATGCCTCGTGAGCCAGCGGAGGAGACGAGAGGGCGGCGCGGAGCTTCGCCTCGATGGCGATCCGGGGGAGCCCGCGGTCGTAGTGCAGGAGCAGCCGCCCCGTCACTGGATTGGCGTGGACCTCTCTGATTCCCGGCTCTCGCTCCAGCGCGCTCTCGACGGCGGCAGCATAGCGGGGATGGTCCTTCAGGCCGGACACATCCCACCGCATCCGCCCTCCGAGCGCCGAGCGCAGTCGCAAGCGAGCGCTCCGCCTCGTATCCGGAGGGCTCACGTCCGCACCCGAGGGACTCACGCGCCTGCCCGCTCGCGTGCGTGGGCGTGGTGAGAGGCGTGCGCCTCCTCGCCATCGGCCGACTCGGACAGATCACCGAGCTCGGCCTTTGCCTCGGCGACGATGTCCTGAAGCTCCTCGCGGAGTCCCTCGACGATGACCAGGAGCTCCCGTTGCGCGACAATGCCGCCTTTGACGATCAGACGTACCAGGGGACGCACCCCCCGCCCCACGAGAGGGGCGAAGAGCGCGCCGGCGGCCAAGCCCGACAGAGCGACCACTAGCTTCGATTGAGCGAATTGCAGCGACATCGAAGAGACCTTCCATCCGACGAAAAATCGTTCATCGAACGATCGTTGCTCTGGCAGAGTGAAGGGATAGCTGTCCCCGATTGCTCCGCAAGCCACGCATCGGCGGATATTGTTCTCATAGTCATCGCGCTCGGAATCATCCGGTTTATGCCTCCTGTCCAGCGCCTCGAGGCGTTGATGCAGGGGCCGGCGCGCCTGCCGAATCTCAACCATACGCGCGGATGACGGAACGCGTGAGCTGCGCTTCGGAGTGCGTCCGGAGAGGCGCGGAAGCGTTGCCGCGATGCTCGCCGTCGCGGTGCTCGCGATCTCCGTACTCGCCTGCTATCGGATGCTCCCCCGCTGCGGGCTCATCGCCGTCGATCCGTCCATCCTCGCGGAAGGACGTGGCGATGGAGCGCTCAGGACGTCGGCACGTCCCACGCGACGTTCAGCGCGGCCGGACCGCGGTGCACGAGGTTGGGCATGTACGAGAGCCGTGCGTCTGCGGCGAGGCGCGCGCCCCGCAGGCGCCGCGTCAGCTCCTCGAGCGCGATCGCGCCTTCCATGCGCGCGAGCTGCGCGCCGACGCAGAAGTGCGGGCCGCGACCGAACGCGAGGTTCGGCCCGGCCGCGCGCTCGAGCTCGAACCGCTCGGGGTCGTTCACGCCGGGCAGGTCCCGGTTCGCGGATCCGAACAGCACGAACACCCGCGCGCCGCGCGGCACGGCCACGCCGCGGATCCGGCAGTCCTCGGTCACGGTCCGCGTCATCCCCTGCACGGGCGCGTCGAAGCGCATGCCCTCCTCGAGCACGCCGGGGATCAGCGCCGGCCGGTCGCGCAGCGTCTGCCAGGCGCCGGGCGCGCGCAGGAGCGAGACGAGCGTGTTGCCGATCATGTTCGTCGTGGTCTGGTGCGCCGCGAAGATCAGCACGCACAGCATGCCCACGAGCTCCTGCGTGTCGAGCGGGCCCTCGCCCTCCGCGCGCGCCTCGATGAGCTCGGTCACCAGATCGGGGCGAGGGCTCGCCCGGTGATCCTCGACGAGCGCGCGCAGGAAATCGCGGTACGCGACGATGCTGCGCGCCAGCTCCGCGCGCTGCTCCTCGGGCAGAAGACCCATGAGGAACATGGTCTCGTCGTCGCACCACCGCTTGACCCGATCCATCTCCGAGAGCGGGATCCCGAAGAGCTGGCTGGTCACGCGGATCGGCAGCGGCGTGGCGAGGCGCGCCATCAGGTCCGCCTGCCCGTCCTTCTCGAACCCGCCCACGAGCTCGCCGGTGATCGCGCGGATGGACGGCTCCATCCTCGCCGCGAGGCGCGGCCCCGCGAACGCCTTGCTCACGAGGCTGCGTACGCGCGTGTGGACCGGCGGATCGCTCGACAGGAGCGGATACACGCCGCTCCGGTCCTTGCCCAGGATCGCGAGCACCGCGGGCGAGGGCTCCTGGAGCGGCGCGAGGACCTGGGCCGAGCTGAAGCGCACCGGATCCTTGACCACGGCCGCGACGTCGTCGTGGCGCGAGACGAACCACATCCCGAAGCTCGGGTTGAACACCACCGGCACCTCGCGCCGGAGCTCCTCGAAGAGGGGATAAGGGTCCTCCAGGTGCGGGGAAACGAGGTGGTTGAAGGCGCGGGTGGTCTCGATCGACATGCTCGCGATGCTCCGGGCAGAGGCGGCGGAAAGGCCGTTCTCCGAAAGCTTGATCGAATATCACCTTCCGAGGTTGCATTGGCATCGATCCCACAGAAGGATCGAGCCTGCCCGAGCCTGCCTTTCAGGATGGAAACCGCGGTCTCGAGGATCCGATCGACGAGACCACCCATCGTCCGCCATCGAGCCATATCGCCCTACGCCGGCGCCGGGGACGAGCAAGCGGCCTCCGTCCGGCCTGCGATCCCGCCCGCCCTGCGGCTCAGGCCCCCGCGCCGACCGGCAGCCGCAGCGCGACCTCGAGCCCGCCGCCCTCGGCGTTCCGCGCCTCGACCTCGCCGCCGTGCAGCAGCACCGCCCGCTGCGTGATCGCCAGCCCGATCCCCGTGCCGCCCGCGCCGCGCGCCCGGTGATCGTCGACCCGGTAGAACGGCTTGAAGATGTCCCCGAGCGCCGCCTCGGGCACGCCCGGCCCGCGATCGCGGACGCGCACCTCGGCGACCCCGCCCGAGCACGAGAGGTCGATGCGGACCGTGGTGCCCGCCTCGGTGAAGCGCACCGCGTTGCGCACCACGTTCTCGATCGCGCGCCGGAGCAGCTCCTCGTTCCCGTCCAGGGAGCACGCGTCGCGCGCCCCGAGCTCGACCGAGCACCCCTGCTGCTCCGCCTCGAGCGCGGCGTCGTCGACCAGCTGCTCCACCAGCGCCGTCAGGTCGAACCGCTCGGGCCGCTCCATGCCCCGGGCCGACTCCAGACGGCTCAGCGTGAGCAGCTCGCCGATCATCCCGTTGAGCCGCTCCGTCTCCCGCTCGATCCGGTCGAACGCCGGCTCCACGTCCGGCGGCGACCGGCGGCGGACGAGCTCGAGCGAGATGTTGAGCCGCGCGAGCGGCGACCGGAGCTCGTGCGAGACGTCGCGGAGCAGCCGGCGCTGCGTCTCCAGGAGCTCCTCGATGCGCTCGGCCATCCGGTCCATGTCCCGCCCGAGCGCCAGCGTCTCGCCGTCCGCGCCCGCGAGCCGCCGCGCGACGCGGACCGAGAGATCGCCCGCCGCCATCCGCTGCGTGGCGCCGCGCAGGATGTGGATCGGACGGGACAGGTAGCGCGCGAGGAACACCGCGACGAGCCCGGTCACGACCACGATCGCGAGGAGCCGGAGCGGCAACGTTTCCGGCACGATGAAGAACATCCACGGCGACCGGACCGGACCGGTCGCGACCGCCACGAAGGACGGGTCGCGGCGCAGGACGACCGCGACGAGCTCCCGCTCGCCCACCTCGACGGCGATGCCGTCCGCCGAGCGCCGCGCCCTCTCCTCGACGAGCGGCGCGCCCTCGATGGGCTCGCCGCTCACGAGCGCGCCGGACCGGTAGACCGCGACGCGCTGATCCCGCGGCTCGAGCGGCGCGAGGCGCTGCTCGCAGCCGGAGAGCCCGTCCCGCGCGCAGGAGAGCGCGCTCTCCGCCCGGAGCTCGACGCTGCGCGTGCTCAGGCGGCGGCGCAGCGAGCTCGACTCGGCGGAGAACGCCCAGCCGTGGATCACCGCGAACAGCCCGACGAGGAGCGCCATCGCGATCCACAGCGAGACCAGGAGGCGCAGGAAGAGGCTCTTCACGCGCGCCCTCCGGGGCCGAGGCGCCTCACGAGCGCCCTCCGGGGCAGGCGCCTCACGGGCGCTCCCGGGCCAGGATGTAGCCGGCGTTGCGGACCGTCTTGATGCGCTCGCCGCCGCTCGGCCCGGGGCCGAGCTTGCGGCGGAGGTTCGAGACGTGCATGTCGATGCCGCGGTCGTACGCCGCGAGGCGGCGGCCGAGGACGCGCCGCGCGAGGTCCTCGCGCGAGACCACCGTGCCCGCCTGCCGCACCAGGACCTCGAGCAGGTCGTACTCGGCCGTCGTGAGCCGGACCTCCTCGCCGCGGACCCGGACCCGCCGCGCCGCGGGGAACACCTCGAGATCGTCGACCGTGAGGACGCTCTGCGCCTCGGCGGCGCCAGGCCCCGCCGCGGCCGCGGCGGCGTGGGCGGCGCGGCGGTGGAGCGCGCGCACCCGGGCGACGAGCTCGCGCGGGTTGAACGGCTTCGGCAGGTAGTCGTCGGCGCCCATCTCCAGGCCGACGATGCGGTCGACGTCCTCGCCCCTGGCCGTCAGCATCAGGACCGGCACCCGGGAGCTCTGCCGGAGCCGCGTGAGCACCTCGAAGCCGTTGAGGCCGGGCAGCATCACGTCGAGCACCACGAGGGTGAACGGCTTCTCCTGCGCGCGCGCGAGGCCGGAGATGGCGTCGCGCGCGCTCTCCACCGCGTAACCCTCCTGACCGAGCAGCTCGGCCAGGAGCTCGCACAGCTCGGCGTCGTCGTCGATGACCAGGATCTGAGGCGGATCGGCCATGTCGGCGACTGTAGCGCGGCCGTCACGGCGCTGTGTAAGGCCTGGTCAAAAGGCTCTTGACGAATCTTTACACGAACTGGACACCTCTTGAGACACTGCTCTCTAGCCTGGGCCGCATGACGCTCACTCGCTCCGTTCCCTTGCCGTGGCTGGCGTCCCTCGCCGTCATCGCCACGTGCACGCTGAGCAGCGCGGCCAGCGCCGAGACGCTCACCGCCGAGCAGGCGGTCGGCCGCGCGGCCTCCCAGAACCCGGCCCTGCGCGCGGCCCTGCTCGAGGCCACCGCCGCGCGGCAGGCCGTCGCCGCCGAGCAAGGCGCCCGCAAGCCCACGCTGTCCGCCTCGGTGACCGGTCAATACACAGAGGACCTCGGGAACGGGGGCCGCGGGCTCTCGGGCACCACGACCGTCGGGTCGAACGTGGCCCTCCGGTACACGACCGACGTCGGGACCAGCCTCGAGGTGGGCGCGTCGGCGGACAAGTCGTGGGGCGGCGCGGCCCGCAGCCCGGCGGGGAACGGCGCCCTCAGGCCGACGACCACCGCGGAGGCGTACGTCTCCGCGCGGCAGCCGCTGCTCCGGGGCGCCGGGACCGACGCCGTGCTCGCGCCGATCGCGCAGGCGGAGGCGTCGGCGATCGCCGCGGAGCAGGAGCGCGACCTCGCGGCGAGCCAGACCGCGCTCGACGTGCTCGATGCGTACTGGGAGCTCTGGTACGCGGAGCAGGCGATCGCCGTGCAGGAGCAGGCGCTCGCGGCCGCGCAGCGGCAGCTGAACGACGCCAAGGCCCGCGCCGAGACGCTCGGCACCGGCACGCGGGTGGACGTCCTGCAGTTCTCGACCTCGGCCGGGTCGATCGCGGACGCGCTGTCGCAGGCCCGCGCGACGCGCTCGGCGCGGGCGATCGCGCTCGGCCGCGCGCTCGGCATGGCCCCGCGGGAGGCCGCGGCGCTCTCGCCGACCGGCGCGCCGCCCTCGCTCGGTCCGCTCCCGCCGATCGACGCGCTGACGCGCGCGGCGCGCGAGCGATCCCAGGAGCTCGCCGCCCTGCGCGCCGACCTCGAGGCGCAGCGCGCGCGGGTGGGCGCCGCGGAGGACGCCGACCAGGTCCGCCTCGACGTGTTCACGACCGCCTCGGTGAGGACCCCGTGGGCGGACGACGGCACGTCGGGGGTCTCGCTCCTGGGCGGGCGGCCGGCGTTCACCGTGCTCGGCGGGCTCGACCTGGAGCTGCCGTTCGGCGGGGGCCGGGCGTCGGCCGACGCGGCGCGCGCGCGCACGCAGCTCGCGGCCGCGGAGGCGCGTTACCAGACGCGCGCCGAGGCGATCGCGGCCGAGCTCACCTCGCTGCGCGTGACCCTCGAGGCGTCCGACGAGCAGGTCGCGCTCGCCACGGAGACCGCCCGCCTGGCCGGCGAGCTCGCCGAGGCGGAGCGGCAGCGGCTGCTGCTCGGGACGTCGACGTCGGCGGACGTGGTGAAGGCGGAGCAGACGCTGCGCGAGGCGGAGCTCCGGAAGCTGCGGGCCGTGGTCACGGCGCTCACCTCGCGCTTCCAGCTGGAGCACGCCGCGGGTGCGCTCCTCGATCGCTTCGCTTCGGTGCTCCCCAGGAGGTCGTCATGAACAGGAACAAGAAACGCTACCTGATGTCCGGCGTGGCCGCGGCGGCCATCGCGACGTTCGCGATCGGCGGGTACGCCTGGTATCAGACGCCCTCGAAGGCGCCCGCCGGGCCCACGGTCGAGATCCGCCGGGGGAGCCTGACCGAGACCGCCGCGGCGTCCGGGAAGATCGAGCCCGACGTGCAGGTCGAGGTGAAGTCGCGCGCCGCGGGCCAGGTCATCGAGGTGCTCGTGAAGGAGGGCGACCAGGTCGAGGCCGGGCAGCTCCTGGTCAAGCTGGATCCGATCGACGCGGAGCGCGCTCTCGCCGCGGCGCGCGTGGCGCGCGACCGGGTGAAGGCGGACCTCGCTGCGGCGCAGGCGTCGCTCGCGGCCGCCGACCTGGATCGCAAGAACAACGAGGTGAGCCAGCAGATCGCCGAGAAGAGCGCCGAGCTCGGCCTGGGCTCGACCGACGCGGCGCGCTCGGCCGCGCACTCGACGAAGGTGGCGGGCGCGAACATGACGCTCCGGCGCGCGCAGGTGACCTCGGCCCAGGCGCAGCTCAAGCAGGCCGAGCTCGCGGTGCAGGACGCGGAGACGCGCCTCAAGGAGATGCAGATCTACGCGCCGATCGCCGGCACGGTGCTCGACGTGGCGGTGGAGAAGGGGACGCTCGTGTCGTCGGCGCTCACCAACGTGAGCGGCGGCAGCGCCGTGATGACGCTCGCCGATCTGTCGGACCTGCGCATCGTCGGCGCCATCGACGAGGCGCAGATCGGCCGCGTCGCCCCCGGCCAGCGGGTCGAGATCCGCGTCGACGCCTACGGCGACCGGGTGTTCCAGGGCGTGGTCGACCGGGTGAGCCCGCTCGGCAAGGAGGTGTCGAGCGTCGTGACCTTCGACGTCGAGATCGTCGTCAACGACAAGGAGTCGTCGCTGCTCCGGTCGGGGATGAGCGCCGACGTGGAGATCGTGACGGCGGAGCAGAAGGACGTGCTGCTCGTGCCGCTCCTGGCGGTGCAGTCGGCGGGCAAGCGGCGGTTCGTGCGGCTCGCGAGCGGCGAGGAGCGGCCGATCAAGACCGGGGCGACCGACGGGACGAGCATGGTGGTGGTCGAGGGGCTGAGCGAGGGCGACGACGTCCTCGCGAGCGCGCCCGTCGTGAGCGCGCCGGGCGCGCAGCAGGGGCAGGGGCAGGGGCAGCGGGGCGGGCAGAACCCGATGCGCGGGATGGGCATGGGCATGGGCGCCCGGGGGGGCCGCTGAGATGGACGTCCCGGTCTTCGTGAGCGACCTCTCCAAGGTGTACCACGCCGATCGCGCGGACCTCGCGGTGCGGGCGGTCGACCGGATCGGGTTCGAGGTGCGGCGCGGCGAGTCGGTCGCGATCATCGGGCCGTCCGGGTGCGGGAAGTCGAGCCTGCTGAACATCCTCGGGTGCCTGGATCGGCCGACCGAGGGCACGTACCGGCTCGGGGGGCGCGACGTGGCGGAGCTCGACGACGACGAGCTCGCGGCGCTCAGGAACAAGCACATCGGGTTCGTGTTCCAGAGCTTCAACCTGCTGCCGCGGATGACGGCGGCGGAGAACGTCGAGCTGCCGCTGCTCTACGGGGCGGTGAAGAACAGCCGGGAGCTCGCGGAGAGCGCGCTCGCGCGCGTCGGGCTCGCGGCGCGCGCGCGGCACCTGCCGTCCGAGCTCTCGGGCGGGCAGCGGCAGCGCGTCGCGATCGCGCGGGCGATCGTGACGCGGCCGTCGATCCTCCTGTGCGACGAGCCGACGGGCGCGCTCGACAGCCGGACGGGGCGCGACGTGCTCGAGCTCTTGATGTCGCTGAACGCGGACGGGACGACGCTGGTGATGGTGACGCACGACCTCGGCGTGGCGCGGGCGCTCGCGCGCGCCATCCACATGAAGGACGGCCGCATCGTGGCGGACGGCCCGTCGAGCACCGTGGTGGCGGCGTTCCACGCGAGCGAGATGGAGGCGTCATGCTGATCAAGGAAACCGCGAAGAGCGCGTGGCGCTCGCTCGCCTCGAACCGGCTGCGGACGCTGCTGACGATGCTCGGCATGATCATCGGGACGGCGGCGGTCGTGGCGGTGCTCGGCATCGGCGAGGGCGCGCGCAGCAGCGTGGAGGGGCGGATCCGGTCGCTCGGCGCGAACCTGCTGATGGTGCGGCCGGGTTCGGCGTCGGCGAGCGGGGTGCGCTCGGGCACGGTGAAGACGCTGACCGAGGCGGACGCCGAGGCGCTGAAGGCGCTCGACGGCGTGGCGGCGGTGGCGCCGGAGCGGAGCGGCAGCGCGCAGCTCCGCTACATGGCGAGCAACCTGAACGCGTCCGTGACCGGGATCACGCCGGCGTACCTCGAGGTGCGGTCGCTGTCGGTGGCGAGCGGCGTCGGGTTCTCGGAGCTCGACGAGCAGCAGCGCGCGCGGGTGGTGATCCTCGGGGCGAACGTGGTGCGGCAGCTCTATCCGGGGGGGTCGCCGCTCGGCACGCGGCTCCAGATCAACGGGAGCGCGTTCCGGGTGGTCGGGGTGCTGGCGGAGAAGGGCTCCGGGATGGGGTCGCCGGACGACGGGGTGTTCGTGCCGATGTCGACGCACCGGTCGGTCCTGTTCGGGCAGGATCACCTGTCGACGATCTCGCTGCAGCTCGCGAGCGAGGACCGGTCGGAGGTGGTGATCGCGCAGCTCGAGCAGCTCTTGCGCCTGCGGCACCGGCTGCGCGCGGATCAGCCGAGCGATTTCGAGGTGCGGTCGCAGGCGGAGATGTTGGCGACGATGGGGCAGATCACGGGCACGTTCACGACGCTGCTCGGGAGCGTGGCGGCGGTGTCGCTGATCGTGGGCGGCATCGGGATCATGAACATCATGCTCGTGTCGGTGCGGGAGCGGACCCGCGAGATCGGCGTGCGGATGGCGGTCGGGGCGCGGCGGAAGGACATCCTGCGGCAGTTCCTGGTCGAGGCGGTGGTGGTGTCGCTCGCGGGCGGGGTGGCCGGCGTGGGCCTCGGGTACGGGGCGGCGGTGCTGCTGTCGCGGTTCGGGGAGTGGGCGACCATCGTGCCGCCGTACGCGGTGGGGCTGGCGCTCGGGGTGTCGATCCTGATCGGGATCACGTTCGGCGTGGGGCCGGCGCGGCGCGCGGCGCGGCTGGATCCGGTGGAGGCGCTGCGGTTCGAGTGAGGCGGGGGCGGGGCTGGGGGCGGCATGGGGCGCGCTTGATGGGTGCGCCGGGCTTGGGTGGAGCCGGAGGGCCCAGGCCCATCCGATTGTGCCTTCCGCTGCTGTCCATGAGCCCGGCGCAGGGCTCCCTCGAAGCCCACGCACTGGGCGATGCAGAGAAAGCCGTTGCCATGGCGATGACGGTCGCCGTGCCGAGCTCGAGCTACAGGACAGGCAGAGGAAACTCCGACGTGATCAGCTTCGGCTGAGTCATCCGGCCGCCCGCGCGTTTGGAGAACGCGCCCGGTGTGAGCCCGACGAGCTGACGGAAGTCGGCGATGAGGTGGGCTTGGTCATAATAGCCCGCGTCCGCGGCGATGCGTGCCCAGTCGCACGAGGTCGCTGCCATTCGCACCGCGCGTTGCAGGCGGACGGTCCGCGCGAACTCCTTCGGGCCGATGCCGACGTTCTCGGTGAAGGCGCGGCGAAGATGCCGCGCCGTGACGCCGAGCCGGTCGGCAACACCCTCCACCCGGATCTCGCCCTCTTCGAGCAAGCGAACCGCGCGACGAGCGAGCTTCGCCGATGCCGTCTCGAAGGGGTGGCCGGCACGAAGGGCGAGCGCCCGGGCGACGCGGTCCATCACGTCCGCGCGGCTCCTCGCGGCGAGGAGCTCACCGCCGAGCTCGCGCCCGGCGCGGCCCCACACGTCCTCCAGCGGAACCATCCGGTCCGTGAGCTCGCTCGCCGCCACGCCGAGCAGCGGAACCGACCAGCCTGGCCGGAACCGAAGCGTGACCGTCCGCGCGACGCCGGTCTTGGTCTTGAATAGCGCGCGCGTTCGGGGGCCCGCGACCCACACATCCCCCTCGCGCGCGCCCTCGAGCGCTCGAAAAACGAGGGTCGTTCTGCCGTCGGGAAGCCACTCGAGATCGAGCGCCTGACCGGGGGGCGGCGCGACCGCACGGACTTCCTCGACGAAGCGCGGGAGCGCGAGGGTGGGGAGATCCATCGCTGCGGCCACGTTCATCACTCTTACGCCTTTCGTGCGGCCGTTCAAGCCGACGCGGGGGCCCGCATCGATCGGCTACCGCTCGCTGTCGAGGACCTTCATTTGCTGCGCGGCGTAGCGCGCGCCGCCGATCGCGTCCGCCGGCACGATGCTCTCGAGCGCCGCGACGTCGCTCGCCGACAGCGGCTTGTCGAGGGCCACGAGGGCATCGTCGAGCTGGGCTCGCGTGCGGGCCCCGATGACCGGCACCAGCGTGGGCTGCTTCGCCAGCACCCACGCCAGCGCCACCTGAGCCGGCGTCATCCCGCGCTCGCCGGCGAAGGCGTGGAGCTTCTCGACGACGCTCGCGTTCTTTGCCCCTTGCTCGCCTGCGAACCGCGGCATGTACTGTCGGAAGTCCCCCTTTCCCGAAGGCTTGCTGCCGGTGAGCAGCCCCCGCGCAAAGACCCCGTAGAGCGTCGCGCTCATCCCGAGCTCCGCGAGGGCAGGGAAGATCGACGCCTCGGGCCCGCGCGTCGCGATCGCGTACTCGATCTGCAGGTCCACGATCGGGTGCACCGCGGTCGCGCGCCGAATCGTCTCGACCCCCACCTCGGACAGCCCGATATGCCGGACGAAGCCGGCCTTGATGAGGTCGGCGATGGCCCCGACGGTGTCCTCGATGGGCACCTGCGGGTCGAGGCGCGCGGGGCGGTACACATCGATGACCTCCACGCCCAGCCGTTGCAGGCTGTACGCCGCGAAGTTCTTCACGGCCGCCGGGCGGGTGTCGATGCCCACCATGGCGCCGTCCGGACCGCGCATCGCGCCGAACTTCACCGAGAGCTGGACCTTGTCGCGCACCCCCTCGATCGCGCGCCGGATGAGGAGCTCGTTGTGCCCGTTGCCGTAGAAGTCTCCGGTGTCGATCAGGGTGATCCCTCGCTCGATGGCGTGGCGGATCGTCGCCACGCTCTCGGCCTCTTCGGCCGGGCCGTAGGCGCCGGACATCGCCATGCAGCCGAGGCCGACGGGAAAGACGCTGGGCCCGGTCTTGCCCAGCGGAGTCGATCGGAGGGGGGAGCGGCTCATCGTGGCGTCAACGTGGGTCATGGGATGTTCATGGCACGCGCCCGCGGCCTTCGATTGGATAAACCGGACATCTCGACGGTCCGGGCGGACGACAACCACGTCATGCACCGGCTTGTGTGCGGCGAGCTGCTCATGACGAGATGTCCGGTCCTTCCCATCGGAGGCCGGCGGCAAGAGTGGCACAGCGGCGTGGCGCAGGTTGGCTCATCGGCCACGGCGATGCGCGAAATCCTCGAGAGCCGGCGGTATTCCGCGGCGGCACCGGGTTTGCTGAGGAGCCTCCGTATGCTCACCAGAACGCAGGGCTGCTTCGCCTTGGCCACGTGCCTTTCCCTCTTCGGCTGCGGCACCACGGTCGACGCCAGCCCGGCCCCGGAGGGCTGCGACGGCACCGTGGAAGTGCCGGATCCAGCGCTCGCCGCGGGTTTGCGAGAGCTGCTCGGCCTCGATGCCGACGAGCCGATTCCGGGGGCGGCGCTCGCCGTGCCTGAATCGCTCTCGCTCGACAACCTCGGCATCGAAAATCTGAGCGGCCTCGAGTGTGCCACGTCGGTCGAGCAGCTGTTCCTCGAGGGCAATCGGATCGAGGACATCTCGATCCTCATGCGTCTGCCGCGGCTCTACAACCTGCACCTGGACGCGAACCGGATCGTCTCGCTGGGGGCGCTCTCCGGGCATCAAGCGCTCATGACGCTGACCGCGAGAGACAACCTGGTGTCGTCGACGAGCGACCTGAACGATCTTCCGGAGCTTCAGAACCTGACCTTGTCGGGAAATCCGCTCGAGGCCCTAGAAGGGCTGGACGGCCTCGACGCCCTGTTCCATCTCTCGGTCGAACGGACCCTCGTCGCCGAGCTCTCGAGCCTCTCCAAGTTTCCGGCCCTGAACAACGCGTACTTCACTTACACCAAGGTGACGAGCCTCGCGACGCTGCCGAGCCACCACTCCCTGACGGCGCTCCACCTGGAGCGGGCCGAGGTCGAGGACGCGCGCATCGTGGCGTCTCTTCCGTTCCTCGAGGTCCTGATGCTCAGCGACAATCGCATCGCGTCGATTGCAGGGATCGAGCCCGCGAACGTGCCCCGCCTGAACAGCCTGGGGCTCGCCGGCAATCCGCTGACGGACACGTCCCCGCTCGCCAACCACCCGCAGCTCATGGTGGTTCAGATCGGCGACATCGGACCGAGCGGCGCGGATCTGAGCTGGGTCACGGGGCTCACGAACCTCATGTGGATCGAGGCGAGCTCCGACTCCATCACCGACCTCTCGCCGCTCGTGGGCGTACCGCGCGTCCACACGCTGGATCTGTCGGACAACCTGATCGAGGACGCGTCCCTGCTGAACGACATCGAGTTCGACCGCTGCGCGCGGGTCTCGATCGCGGGGAACCCCGGAGAAAGCTCCTTCGGCGACGTGCTGGACGCGCTCTGCGCGAATAACATCGTGGTCACGGGCTACTGCCTGCCCGCCGCGTGCGATCCCTGCGAGCACGGGGCTCATTGCGGCGAATGAGCGCGCCCGCCGAGGAGCGCAGCGCCAGCGCGCTGAGCTCCTGGTCCCCGGCGCCGTTCGGCCGAGTGAGGACGTCCCGGCGGTCGCTACAGATGAGCTCGCAAGGCTCCACGTTGCGGCAGCGGTGGATTGTGGTGCCTCAGCTTGACCACGGTGTGGCAGCCCAGTCCCCGCCGCCGCGCCTTCATGCCGCTAGAGCTTTTCAGTGCCAGCGCGCCGCCGGCCCGCTATCCTTTCCTGGGCATGGCGGTGCTGCTGCAGAACGACTTCCTGACGGTCTCGCTCGATCAGGAGCGCTCGATCGTCCGGAGCACCCGTTCCGAGCACACGTACGCGTCCCCCGACGAGTTCATCCGCATCCACACCGAGGCGCTCCAGGTCTATGAATCGCTCGATCGCCCGAGCCTCGGCCACCTCATCGACCTCCGCCGGCCCCCCATGAACAACGATCCGTCGTTCGAGGCCGCGACGATGCGCACCCGCAGCATGCTCGTCCAGGAGTTCGCCGCCGTCGCCATCGTCGTCCGGACCGCCGTGGGCGCCTTGCAGGTGAACCGGCTCCTGCGTGAGGAGAACAACGACAGCGTCGTCGTGCTCCACGACGAGGACGTCGCCCTGGGATACCTCGTCGAGGAGCTCCGCAAGGTGGTGCGCCGCTCCAGCACGCCGCCCGGCGGCCGAGACCGGAGCTCCCGCCCCTCGGCGCGCCCCCTCCGGGTGCGCTGAGCCCGCGGCGCCGCTTCTCGCGGGCGCGCCCTTCGCCTAGCATCGGGGCGATGCGCACGTGTCCGCGCTGCGGCCTCCTCATCAACGCCGAGGGGCGCTGCTATCCCGGGTGCACAGGCCCCCTCCTCGCCACCGTGCGCTGCGGCGGCTGCTACCAGCTGAACCTGCCCGACGCGGAGCGCTGCGACGGCTGCGGGCACGAGCTCGGCCTGGAGCCGATCGCAGAGCCCGACGCGCTCCTCTGCTCCGATTGCGGCGTGCCGTTCTCCGCGCTCCGCGCCCCCACAGGCCTCTTGCGCGACTGCGGCCGATGCGGCGGCCAGCTCGTCGACCACGCGCTCCTGCGCGACCTCCTGGAGCGCCGGGAGAGCTACGGCGCGGCCGCGCCGAGGCCGCCACGGCGGCCGGAGCACGTGGACGTCCGCGTGCGCTACGTCCGCTGCCCGGCGTGCGGCCAGCCGATGAACCGCAAGAACTTCGCCGGAAAGAGCGGCATCATCGTGGACATCTGCAGGGAACACGGCACCTGGTTCGACCGGGGCGAGCTCCCGCAGCTCCTCGCCTTCGCCGAGTCCGGCGGCACCGCGAGGGCGCGCCAGCAGCAGATCGAGGACGAGGAGCGCTCGCGCCGGCAGGCGGAGATCGCCAGGGAGACGGCGAGGCGGACGAGCGTCGCCACGATGGCCTCGTCCTGGGACGCCCGGAAAGCCCGGCTGGACGCGGTGAAGGAGCTGCTCGAGCTCCTGTCGCGGATCTCCGGCTGAGCGGAGCCCACGGCGCCCGACGATAGGCCGCCGGCGAAAGGCGGCGGACAACGGACGAGGCCCGCGCACGCCCGGAGCGCCGCCGGCGCGGCGGTTACAACTCTTCTCCAGATCATCACACTACTTAACAGTCCAGCGCGCGTGTGCGCATGTCGCAGGAGGCGCTGCGCGAAAGCCCCAGGGACCAGCGCGGCCAAGCGCGGTGAGCGCGATGTCCGACAAGGCATCCTATTGAGCTCTCCGCGTGCAGCGTGGCTGCAGAAGGCGCGAAATTCAATCAACGTCTTGCCCGTCGATCGATATGTGCTTTCTCTATCATCCTATGATGACTTCTCGGACCCGCTTTGCCTTGCTCGATGAGCGACTCCTCCTCTGCGCCGCGCCCGCGCTCCTCGCCGCCTGCAGCTCGGGAGAGCTCGCCGGAACGGAGCCGTCGGAACAGCTCGCGTCGGCCGTGGCCCAGACGGCGAGCCTCGTGCCGACGAGCGACGTCGCGCTCGACAAGATCTGGGGTGGGGGCGGCACGGCGCCCATCTTCCGGCTCGTCGACGACGGCACCTCGTTCGCGGCGAGCGACGGCGGCGGCACGTTCGCGCGGAGCGCGCCAGGCGCCGCGACGGCGTCGCTCACGCTCGGCTACGCGGGCGCCCCGGCGGGCGGCGCGCGCCAGGTCGTCGTCAACGTCCAGGCCTGGGCGATCAACGGCGGCGCGGGCACCGTGCGCGTCCACCTCTACGACGGCGACACCCTGCTCGGCTCCGGCCCGGCGCGCGCGCTCAGCGCGAGCCAGCAGAACCTGAGCGAGACGTTCGGCGGCCTCGCCGTGGCGAACGGCGACCGGCTGCGGACCGAGCTCGTCTTCCAGAACACCGCCGGCACAGGCTCGCTCGTCTCCTCGATCGTCTGGATCGACGTCACGACGCCGGACGACGACGGCGGCGGTTCGCCCCCGGACGAGGAGCCCGTCGTGTCGGACAAGCTCGTGCCGAGGAACGGCGCCTGGTGGGGCGCCTACAACTCGTCGAGGAACTATGGCTGGGACTGGGGCCTCGCGATCAAGGACTTCGAGGCGAAGGCCGGCCGCAAGCTCGATATCGTGTACCGCTACCACGACTGGGGGACCACCGATAACGGCGTCTTCCCGGACAGGTTCGAGACGGCGCAGATGAACGAAGGCACCATCGTCCACCTGTCGTGGGAGTCGCGCCGCTACTCGGCGGGCCAGAACGTCACGTGGACCGAGATCGCGAACGGCTCGCAGGACGCCGTCATCCGGGCGGCCGCGGAGCGCGCCAAGAACGCGCCCGGAAAATTCATGATCGCCTTCGACCACGAGATGGACAACACCGACGTCCACAGCGCCGACGGCCCGGACGCCGACTACGTCGCCGCGTACCGGCGCATCGTCGACATGTTCCGCGCGGCGGGCGCCACCAACGTGGTGTGGGTCTGGACCCCGATGGGCTGGAGCGGCACCCGCGCCCGGCTCCCCGCGCTCTACCCCGGAGACAGCTACGTCGACTGGATCGGGTACGATCCGTACAACTTCTACGAGTGCAACGGATCGGGGTGGAAAGATCCCGCGACGACGTTCGGGGGTCACTACGACTGGATGCACGCGCCCGCGCAGATGGCCTGGCACGGCGAAAAACCGTACATCCTGAGCGAGTTCTCCAGCCACGAGGACCCGGCCGACCCGAACCGCAAGGGCCAGTGGATGCGCGGCATCGTCGACGCCCTGAAGCGGTATCCCGACATCAAGGCGGTGCAATTCTACAACTCCAACGTGACCCACCGGAGCCCTTGCAAGCTGGCCGTCGACTCGAGCAGCCAGTCCGTGGCCGGCTATGCAGCGGCGGGGAGTGACCCGTACGTGAACCAGCCGCATTACTGATGCTGCGTGCAGGACGGTCGAGGGCGTCGTATGACGTGCCGCCACGACATGACGTCCCTCGACCAGCGCCTGTCGGCCCTCGAGCTGTCGATCCTGCCGACCTGGGTCTACGACCACGACCGATACCGCTTCCCCTGGGCCAACGCCAAGGCCCTCCAGTTCTGGCGCGCGGCGGATCGCGCCGAGCTGTACGCGCGCGATCTCTCGGACCTGTCGCCGGCCGTCCGCGCGCGGCTCGACGGCTACGTCCGCGTCGTCGCCGAGGGCGGCACCGTCGTGGAGGACTGGACGCTCTACCCGCGCGGGGCGCCCGCCACGGTGACGCTCCACGGCCAGGCGATCCGCCTCGACGACGGGCGGCTCGCCGTCCTGTTCCAGGCGCTGCCGCAGTCGTCCGACGTCGACGCCTCCATGGTGCGCGGCGTGGAGGCGGTGCGGCACTCGTCGGTGCTGGTCAGCCTCGTCGACCGCGCGGGGAAGGCGCTCTTCCACAACCCCGCGGCCCTGCGCGCCCTCGGCGACGCGCCGCAGATCGACGCGGTGTTCCCGGACGAGGACGCGGGCGCGGCGATCCGTGGGGCGATCGACGCCGAGGCGCCCTGGTCGGGGGAGCTCAAGGTCCTCACGACCGAGGGCGAGCGGTGGCACCGGGTGGAGGCGCGCCCCACGACCGATCCCGTGACCGGCGGCCGCGCGGTGCTCGTCCAGCAGCTCGACGTCACGGCGCAGCGGCGCGCCGAGGGGCGGATCGAGCAGCAGGGCCGGCTCATCGACGAGCTGAACCGCTCGCTCGCCCTCGTCGAGGAGCAGCGGCGGCAGATCCTCACGCTCTCGGCGCCGATCCTCGACGTCGGCCGGGGCACGCTCGCCGTGCCGCTCATCGGGCGCCTCGACGCCGAGCGCGCCGGCGAGCTCGGCGAGCGGCTCCTGCCCGCCATCGTGGCGCAGCGGGCGTCGTACGTGGTCCTCGACGTCACCGGCGCCGACGCGCTGGATCCGGACGGCGCCGCCGCACTGGAGCAGCTGGCGCGCGCGATCCAGCTGCTCGGCTCCCGGCCTATCCTGACCGGCGTTCGCCCGGAGGTCGCCCGCGCGCTCGCGGACGTCGACCTCGGCGAGGACCTGCTCGTCCTGAGCAGCCTCGGCCGCGGCCTGGAGGTCAGCCGCAGGCGCGCCGCGGCGCGGCGGCGGGCCTAGGCGCGGCGCGGCGGCGGGCCTAGGAGACGCGCATGCCCGCTGCCACCCAGATCGGCATCCCCACGCTGGTGCGCATCAAGCCCGGGGCGCTCCCGCGCAGCGGGCTCTACCTCGCGCGGGCGGGGCGCCGCCACGTCCTGCTGCTGGCGAGCGAAGGGACGCCGGCCGCCATCGAGGCGGCGATGCGCGAGGGCCTGGACGCGCAGGCGATCGAGGTCGTGGCCCGGCGCGAGGTCGGCTCCGCCAGCGTCGAGGAGGCCTCGGCGCTCCTGCCCGCGCTCCCCTCGCGGTGCGACGCGATCGTCGGGCTCGGCGGCGGCCGCGCCCTCGACACGGCCAAATACCTCGCGTCCCTCGCCCGCCTGCCGTTCCTCGCCGTGCCCACCTCGCTCTCGAACGACGGCTTTTGCAGCCCCTCGGCCAGCCTCACGGTGGGCGGCAGGCGCCGCTCGCTCCCTTGCGCGGTCCCGTTCGGCGTGGTGGTCGACACCGAGGTCTGCCTGCGCGCGCCGGAGGTGCTGTGGCTCTCCGGCGTGGGCGATCTCGTGGCCAAGGTGACCGCGGTCCACGACTGGAAGCTCGCGTTCCACGCGCGCGGCGAGCCGGTCAACGACTTCGCCGCCCTGCTCTCGGACGCGACCGTGTTCCAGTTCATGGCGCGCCCCCGGCGCGACCTCGAGGGCATGCGCCTGCTCGCGACGGCGCTCATGCTGAACGGCATCTCCATGGAGATCGCCGGGTCGTCCCGGCCGGCGAGCGGCAGCGAGCACCTCATCTCCCACGCGCTCGACCAGACCTCCGGCCGGCCGCGGCTCCACGGCCTCCAGGTCGGCACGGCCGCCTACGTGGTCAGCCAGCTCCAGGGGCGGGAGACGGATCACCTCGCCGCCGTCCTCGACGCGACCGGCTTCTGGGACGCGATCCGGGCAGACCCGTTCTCGCTCGACGAGTGGCTCGAGGCGGTCCGCGTCGCGCCGGAGATCAAGCCCGGCTACTACACGATCCTCTCGTCCCGCGACTGCGTGTCCGAGGTCGAGGCGATCCTCCGGACCGATCCGCGCCTGAAGGGGTGCTTCGCCTGATCCGCGGCCGCGCTCACTCCGCGCCGGCGAGGAGGGGCGCCGCCACGGGCGGCGGGAAGTCCGCCCGCGAGGGGGGCGGCGTGGGCGGGCCCTCGCCGGACGCGAGGATCGTCCGGAGCAGCGCGCCGGTGAGGCGACCGACCTCCGGGAGCTCCCGGGCGCGGGGCCGCGGCAGGTCGACGGCGACGCTCTCGGTGATGCGGCCCTCGTCGAACACGAGCACGCGGTCGCCGAGCAGGACCGCCTCCTGGACGTCGTGCGTCACCAGGATGGCGGTGAAGCCGTGCTGGGCCCACAGCGACTCGACGAGGCGCTGGGCGCCGATCCGCGTCAGGGCGTCGAGCGCCCCGAACGGCTCGTCGAGGAGCAGGACCTTGGGGTCGTGCACGAGCGCGCGCGCGAGGGCGACCCGCTGCCGCTGGCCGCCCGAGAGCACGCCGGGGTAGTCGTCCTGGCGGTCGAGCAGGCCGACCCGGGCGAGGACGTCGCGGGCGCGCTCGCGGCGCTCCTTCGGCAGGCCGATGCAGACGTTCTGGAGGACCGTGCGCCACGGCATCAGCCGCGGCTCCTGGAAGACGACGCGCACGGCCGCGCCGCCCGTGACGCCCCCCCGCGAAAGGACGCGCGCCGCGCCGCCCGTGGGCTGCTCGAGGCCGCACAGGATGCGGAGCAGGGTGCTCTTGCCCGAGCCGCTCCGCCCGACGATGGTCAGGAGCTCGCCAGGCTGGACGTCGAGCTCGATGCCCGAGAGGACAGGCTTGTCGTCGAACCGCTTCTCGAGCCGCTCGAGGAGGACCCGTGCGCCGCTGCGGTGATCCTTCGGCACGCTCATGTTCACCCCGCGTCCATCCGCTGCAATCGAGGCTGCCAGGGCAAGAGCCGGCGCTCGGCCCAGCGCGCCAGGGAGTCGGCCAGCTTGCCGAGGAGCGCCCAGAGCACGATCGTGAGCACGAGCAGGTCCATCTGCATGAACTCCCGCGCGTTCATCGCGACGTAGCCGAGGCCCTGCGTCGCGCCGATCGTCTCGGCGACGATCAGCACGAGCCACGAGAGCCCGAGCGCGAAGCGGAGGCCCACCAGGATCGACGGGAGCGCGCCGGGGAGGATGACCTCGCGGTAGAGCGCGAGCCCGCGGACGTCGTAGACGCGCGCCATCTCGATGATGTGCGGGTCCACGCTGCGGACGCCATGGAAGGTGTTGAGGTAGACGGGGAAGAGCACCGTCACCGCGACGATGAAGAGCTTGGCGGTCTCGCCCAGCCCGAACCACAGGATGACGAGCGGCACGAGCGCCAGCGCGGGGATGGCGCGCAGCATCTGGATGGGCCCGTCGACCACGAGCTGGAGCGCGCGGGAGAGCCCCGTGGCCAGGCCCAGCACGAGCCCGATGCCGGCGCCGATCGCGAGCCCGCCGAGCGCGCGCAGCGCGCTGACGCCGAGGTGCGCCGGGAGGCCGCCGCTCCGCGTGGCGTGCACCGCGGCGAGCACCACCTCCGAGGGCGAGGGCAGCAGGCTCTTCGGGATGACCTGCAGACGGGACAGGGCCTCCCAGACGAGCACCAGCGCGAGCGGGGCGATCCAGGGGGCCAGGCTCCGGCCGAGCGCGCCGGGCGCGCGGCCGGCCGTCATCGAGCGGCTCCGTACGCGGCCGCTGACAGGAAGGCGTCCTCCACGCGGATGTCGCGCGGGATGACCGCGAGCTTGTGGAGCGTGTCGGCGATGTCCTGCTGCTTCTTCAGGATCTCGGGCGTGATCGGCAGGAGGCCGAACGAGCGCCGGCGCTCGGAGGTGAGGAACGCCTCGTAGGCGACGCCCGACGACTTCGCGAGGATCTGCGCGGCCTCCTCCGTGTGCTCGCGCTCCCACGCGCTCAGGGCCTGGTACTCCTCGAGCACGATCCGCAGGAGCTCCGGGTGCTGCTCGGCGAACTCCCGCCGGGCGACGTAGAAGAGGTGGTTGTCGACGAGCCCCTCGCCGCTCTGGAGGATGCGCGCGCCGGCGAGCTCCGCCGCGACGAGGAACGGGTCCCAGATCACCCAGGCGTCGACCTGGCCGCTCTCGAACGCGCTGCGCGCGTCCGCCGGCGCGAGGAACGAGACCTGGAGATCGTCGAGCGTCAGGCCGGCGCCCTCGACGGCCCGGACCAGGAGGTAGTGCACGTTGGAGCCGCGGTTGACCGCGACGCGCTTGCCCTTGAGGCCCGCGACGCTGGTGATCGGGGAGCCCTTCGGCACGACGATCGCCTCGGCCTTCGGCGCCGGCGGGTCGGTGGCGACGTACACGAAGGGCACGCCGCCCGCCTGCGCGAAGACCGGGGGCGTCTCGCCGACGTGGCCGACGTCCACGGCGCCGGCGCGCATCGCCTCGAGCAGCGGAGGCCCGGCCGGGAACTCGACCCACTCGGCACGGGCGTTCTTCGCCTCGAGCGCCTGCTTCAGGCGGTCGGCGCGGTCCTTGAGGAGGTAGGGGGTGCCGATCTTCTGGTAACCGAGGCGGACGACCCCCGCCTCGCGCCGGTCCTGCGCCGGCGCCGGCGCGGCGGCGTCGGCCGCGAGCGTGGCGCCCGGCTCACCGCCGCCGCGATCGCAGCCGAACAGGGCGAACGCCAGCGCAGCGCAGCCGAGCAGCCCGGAGCGGATCCTCGTGAAGGGGGTGTGCCTGATCATGGGAGTTCTTCCGGACGCCTTCCGGCGCGCCTGGGACAGCGCTGGCCGATTCCAGGTGCCGAGGCGCCGGCGAGACGATCGCACCGGGATGCAACCGCAGGCCCCTGGCAGCCGCCGTGCCACGCAGGAAACCGTTGTCTTTCGCGCGGTTACAGGCCCATCGCCCCGGCGGAGGCCGGCGGGCGCTGCTGCTCCAGCAGCACGCGATCCGCAAAGAATGCTGCTGGAGCAGCACCGGAGGAGCGCCCGGCGCCCGGCCGCGCGGCCGCGGCGGGACGCCCGGCCGCCGTACTTTTGAGCTGCCAGGCGAGCTCTGCTCTGCCATAAGGCGCCGCCATGACGGTGGAAATTCGTGGAAAGTGGGCGCTGATCACCGGCGCGAGCCGGGGGATCGGGAAGCAGATCGCGCGGGGCCTGGCGGGCCTCGGCTGCAACCTCGTCCTGCACAGCCGCGACGCGGCGCACACGCGGGAGCTCGAGGGCGAGCTCGCCGGCAAGGGGATCCGGGTGAGCGCCGTCTCCGGGGAGCTGTCGGACCAGGCGGCGGTCGACCGGATGCTCGACGGCGCCATCGCCGCGTCGGGCGGGATCGACATCCTGTTCAACAACGCCGCCGTCATGACGCCTTTCCGCGTCTCGCCCACGGAGACGCCGGCGGAGGACTACCGGCTCAGCTTCGAGGTGAACGTCATCAGCCCGATCCGGATCACCTACCGGCTGCTGCCGACGATGCTGGAGCGCCGCTGGGGCCGCATCATCCAGGTGACCTCCGGGATCCAGGACCAGCCGGAGCTCATGGCCTATGCCGCGTCGAAGGCCGCGCTCGACAAGTTCGTGCGCGACACGGTCCCTTCGCTGCGCGGCACAGGCGTGCTGATGAACCTCCTCGACCCGGGCTGGCTGCGCACCGATCTCGGCGGGCCCAAGGCGCCGAACGACGTGGAGTCCGTCCTGCCCGGCGCGCTCGTGCCGGCGCTGGTCGACGGCGAGATCCACGGCGTGCTGTTCCGTGCGCAGGACTACGCGCGTCCCGCCGCGCGCTGAGGCGCCCTGAGCGCCCCGGCGCGAAAGATTGTGTCGCGCTCGCGGTACGTGTGTTGCTAAAGTCGTCGGAGGTGAAAGCGATCTCGGAGCCTCGGGCGGAGACGAGACGTCGTGCGGCCGGTGAAGCGGGGAGAGCTTCCCTGGCGCGCACGACGGTCGTCGACGCGTGTCCATCGCGGTGGCGACGCTGGGTTGCGCTCTTGCCGATGCTGGTCTGCGGCTGCTCGCTGGAGGGGCTGTCCGTGGCGTGGGACACATCGTCGTCCACCGGGGGCGGCGATGGCGGCTACCCCAGGATCAGGGTCGAGGCCGAGGACGACCCGCCATGCGAGCTCTCCGGCGGTTTCGAGCGCGTGGAAGATCCGCTGGCGAGCGGCGGGCAGTACGTCGCCGTCCCCGAGGTCGCGGGTTGCGGCGTCTCCCGGGTCGATTGCGAGTTCCCGATCAGCGAGGCCGGCACCTACCGGATCAGGGCCAGGGTCGCCGAGGGACCCACCGCGGGCGAGGACAACTCGTTCTGGATCAGCGTGGACGACAAGCCGGATTCCCCATACAGGTACGACTTCACCGGCGCAGAGTTCCACGAAGATTACGTGAGCCCGTCGAAAGACGACACAGGAGACGACACAGCGGCGCCGCTCAAGTTCGCGCTCGATCGCGGGACGCACATCGTCACGTTCGGGTGCCGCGAGGACGCGTCTAGGCTCGACTGGATCGAGCTCGTGCGAATCGGCCCCTGAGACCCTCGAGGAGCGCCGCAGCAGCGAGCCCGAGGGCGCACGAGGCGCCCGGCGCCACGGCGCATGTCAGCGCCGGGGCCGACGACGCGGTGCCTCACGTGTCCACCGTGTCAACCTGCGGTTGACAGGCTCGTTGCGGCGTTGCGGATGCCGCCGGAGAAGAGGAAGCGCGCTGCCGTCGTCTTGGCGGAAAAATGCCGAGAAGGGTCGCGATCCGTGCGGCGTCGAGCCGTCGTGGGCTGGTGGCACATGCGTTGCTGAGAAGCTCGCTCGAACGGCCCGTGCGCTGTCCGGCTTGTCCACCGCGTCGCGCGCGCTGCTTGGCTCATCACGGAAAGGTAACTTGCGCATGAAGTTCGATTCTCGAGTCGCTTGGGCTGCGATGATCGCGCTCGGTATGACTGGCCTCTCGGCGGCAGGGTGCGGCTCCGATGCGTCGGATCCGGAAGAGAACGACGGCCAGCCGACGAGCAGCGGGAGCGTCAGCTCCACCACCAGCGCCAGCGCCAGCTCCGGCGGGATCGGCGCGGGCAGCGGCACGGGCGGCTCCGGCAGCGGCGAGGGCGGCTCCGGCGGCGGCACGGGCGGCGCCGGCAGCGGCGAGGGCGGGTCCGGCAGCGGCGAGGGTGGCTCAGGCAGCGGTGAAGGCGGCGCGGGCAGCGGCGAGGGTGGCTCCGGCAGCGGCACCGGCGGCAGCAGCCCCGGCGGCGCGGACTTCAGGCTCTACGGCTACGCCACGACCGACGGTGGCACCACCGGCGGCAAGGGCGGAGCGGTCGTCTCCGTGAGCTCGCTCGACGCGCTCCGGACCGAGGCCGCGAAGGACGGGGCCCTGATCATCCAGATCACCGGCAAGATCAGCGGCAGCGGTGATGACGTGGACGTCGCCTCCAACAAGACCATCGTGGGGGTCGGGTCGAGCGGAGAGATGCAGGGGATCGGGCTCAACCTGAGGAGAGCCTCCAACATCATCATCCGCAACATGAAGATCCACCACGTGCTGGCCAGCAGCGGCAACGGCGACGCCATCCACCTGGACGAGAGCCACAACGTGTGGATCGACCACTGCGAGCTCTGGGCGGACTCGCCCGCCGTGAACTCCGACAAGGACAAGTACGACGGCCTCATCGACGCGACCCACGAGTCCTCGAACATCACGATCTCGTGGACCTACCTGCACGATCACTGGAAGGGCATGCTGGTCGGCTCGTCGGACAGCGACGACAGCGATCGCCGCATCACGTTCCATCATAACCATATCAACAACGTGAACTCCCGCCTCCCGAGCTACCGCGGCGGCAACGGGCACGTGTTCAACAACTACTTCGAGAACGTCCCCACGTCCGGGGTCAACTCGCGCGTCGGCGCCTGCCTGCGGGTCGAGGGCAACCACTTCTACAAGGTGAAGAACCCCATCACCACGCTGGACAGCGCGGCCGGCGGCACGGATCGCAAGGACAACCTCTTCGAGGAGACCACGGGGACGCAGGCGTCCGGCGCGGACTGCTCCTGGGCGGCGCCGTACGACTATCCGCTCGACAGGTCGGCCGACGTGAAGGCGCTCGTCCTCACGCACGCGGGCGTAGGCAAGATCGATCCCCTCGAGGACCTGCCCTGACGCGGGCCGCCCGGCGGCCGGCGCAGCGCTCCGGCCGGCGCGGCGCCCGCAGGAGCGCCGCGCCCGCGCCGCCGGAGCGCTCCCACCCGAAAGCTCGCGTGGGAGGCTCCGTGAGGCGGCGAGGCCGCCTGTCGGACGGCGACGGCGGCAGGGATCAGGACTCGGGCTCGTTGCCCCACGGGTTGAAGTCGTGCACCTGCCCCGGCGCGGGCTTCTGGCCCCGGGTGAACGCGTCGAGCAGGACGTCCTGGAGCGGCTCTTCGTCCGCGCGCCGGTAGGTCCCCGCGCGCTCCGACCAGGCGATCTGGCGGCGGAAGGTCTCGACCAGCGGCACCGTGGTCCGGAAGCCGAGGTCGCGCGCCGCCTTGCCGTTGTCGAAGATCGACCCGTATTGGTAGATGAACTTGACGCCCACCATGCGGCGAGGGGCGACCTCGTAGAGCCAGTCGGTCGGGATCGAGACGACGGGGGACTTGCCGCCGGCGGCCTCCTGCAGCGCGGCGAAGACGCCGCCCCACGTGGTGTGCTCGTCGCTCGTGAGGTGGTACGCCTGCCCGTAGGCCTTGTCGTTGCCGAGCGCGTTCACGAACCCGCGGGCCACGTCGGAGACGTGCGCGATGGCCCACGGCGCCCTGCCGTCGTCGTGGACGATGAGCGGCAGGCCGCGCCGGGCGCGATCGGCCATCGAGTCGTCGAAATAGAGCGCGCCGAGCGCCGTGTGGCCCTTGCCGGTCGTGAACGACGGGCGCAAGATCGTGGTCTTGAGCCCGTTCTGGCCGTTCGCCGCGAGCAGCGTCGACTCGATGCGCGACTTGTTCTGGCCATACTTCGTCACCGGGCGGTGCGGCTCGTCGTCGGTCGCCGGCGAGCGCGTGAGCGGCCCGCCGTAGACGCACACCGTCGAGCAGACGACCAGGTGGCCCGCGCGGCCCGAGAACGCCCGGAGCAGCGAGTCGGCGTTCTCCGGGGCGAAGGCGACCATGTCGATCACGGCGTCGAACGTGCGCTGCTGCATCTCGCGCTCGAACTCGGCGTATTTCCAGCGATCGCCGGCGATGACCTCGACGTCCCCCTCGAACCGCCGCGCCGTCACGCCGCGGTTGTAGAGCGTGACGCGATCGCCCCGGTCGAGGAGCTGCTGCACGATGGCGGTCGAGATGAGCCCGGTCCCGCCGATGATGAGGACCCTCATGACTGCTTCTGCCCCGCCCCCGCCGCGGGCTCGTCCAGCCAGAGGATGGCCGTCACGCCGCGCGGGTAGTAGCGGCTGCCGACGGGCACGCCGCGCTGCATCTGGTCGGAGTAGGCCCAGTAGCCGGAGCCCTCGATCTGCCAGCGGACGTGGGCCTCCTCGTGGCGCTCGGGGTCGGGGAGATCGGCCTTCAGGATCGCGCGGGCGATGTGCTGGCAGAGCGCGATCTTGCTCGCCCAGGAGTTGTCGCTGCTGCTCGAGAGCTTCCAGCCGCCCTCGGGGAACAGGCACAGCCCGGGCTTCAGGATGGTGTGGAGGTGGCGACGGAGCACCCGGACGAGCTCGCCGTGCTCGGCCTCGTCGAGCAAGCCCATGACGTGCGGGTAGAGGAGCCCCTCGATCGCGGGGATGATCGCGCTCGTCGAGCTGCCGTCGAGCAGGGCGGGGATGTAGCCCGACGGCTCGTGGAAGGCCGACACGATCGCGCGCGCGGCCTTCTGGCCCGCCGCCTTGGCCTCGGCGGCGCGGGGGGCGTCCCCGCAGCGCTCGAGGAGGTGGGCGAGCACGACGTACGACGCCCACGTCTTGCCGGCCAGGTAGAGGTTGCCGCGCGCGCGGCCGAGCGAGTGATCGAGCGAGTCGTAGGTCGTGATCTCGGCGCCGGTGCCGCAGCGGCTGCTGTCGAGCGCCATGACGCCGGCCCGCGCGCCCGGCTCGGGCGCGTCGCGGTGGAGCAGGCTCGCGAGCAGCTCGGCGAAGAGGCCCCGGTGGCGCTCGAGGAAGCCCTTGTCGCCGGTGCGCGCGGCGTACACGCCGGCGCAGCAGATCCAGTTCGTGAGCTGCTCGTGCGTCATGAAGCTGAAGCAGATGGCGTCGAGGTTCGGGCGCTCGTAGCTGGAGTCGCCGGCGGGCGAGAAGTGGTTGCCGACGCCCATGTCGTGCGTGAACGACACCCCGCCGGGCAGGAGCTCGCCGCCCGCGCCGGGGCGCTTCACCTGGTCGCGGTAGCTGTAGCGATCGACGTAGAGATCGAGGACGTTGCGCACGGCCCAGGGCGCGTAGCGCAGCTCGAAGAAGAGGTGATCGATCGCGAGATCGAAGGTGTTCATCATCTCGTACTCGCCCTCGTTCACGACCCACAGCGGCGCGGGCGGCGAGGCGTCGTCGAGCGCCGTGTCCAGCCACTCGGTCGACCCGAAGTAGCCGTGCGTCGCCTGGGCGAGCAGCCACTTCTGGGCGGGGCTGAGCGCCGACCGCGCGAGCTCCGCGTCGCGCTGGGCCGCCTCGCGGACGAGCGCCTCGCGGCGGTCGAGCGCGGAGGAGAGGACGTCCTCGAGCCGGCGGAAGTAGCGGGTGTAGGCGTAGCGTGCCTCGACGCCGGTCGTGATGGCGCCGGCGTCGTGGAAGCCGAGCGCGATCCAGACCTCGCGCTTTTGCCCCGCCGGGACCTCGATGACGAGGCCGCCGGTCTTGCCGAGGCGGAACAGCCGGTCGGCGCTGCCGTCGAACGCGTGCTCGGGCGTGAAGGCCTGGAAGGCGCGGAGGCCGGGCTCCGGGCGGCAGGCGAAGCCCCAGCGCCGGCCGTGCGCGACGCCGACGAGGCGGCCGTCGCTCTCGGTCTCGAGGTCGCGCAGGCTCGGCGCGTCGAGCGCGAAGAGGCCCGTCAGGGGCTTGTCGCTGCCGGTGTTGTCGAGCTCGAGGCGGGCGATGAGCGCCGGGCACGAGCGCTCGGCGACCTCGGAGGGCGGCGCCGTGCGCGGGTCGGGGATCGGGCCGAACGGCGAGTAGATCGCGAGCGTCAGGCGCCCGGCGCGGATCGTGTCGCTCGCCCACCCGAGCTCGCGGCGGATGTCCTGATCGCCGAAGACGCGGCGCATCCGCGTGTCGTTGCTCAAGGTGACGCCGAAGGGGACGTCCGGGCCGCGCTGGCCCTCGAAGTAGGGGAGACAGAAGAAGTCCCCGTCGCCCTCGCGGTAGCCGATGAAGAGGTTCGACTCTCCCGGGCGGCCCACCTGGGAGGCGAACCCGCCCCGGCGGTTGAAGCTGCCGAGCGTGAAGGAGGCAAAAGCGCCGACCGGCGCGTGCTGGACATTGTAGGAGGAGGTCACGGCGGCAAGATACCGTAATCGCCTCGCGAAGCGCTCCCGGGAAGCAAGCTCGCGGAAGGGAGCCCGCGGTGGCGGCGTGCGGCGCCATGGCAAACTTGGGTCCGTACCACCCGGCGGGCGCGCCGAGGTGGGGCGGCCCTCCGGCGGCCGCCCGGGCCCGGACGGGGGCGGCGGGGAGGCCGCGCCGCCGGGCACGCGAGCCGAGGGCGAGGGGGGCGAGGGGAGATCGGCGCGGTGTGCAACAGGCCTCGAGCCTGGGGCGCTGGCTCGGGACGCGGTGCCCGCTGGAGCGGAACGCGGTGCGGGCGCCGGCGTCCTCCTCCCCATCCGGCACAAGATGGTTGCGCCGGAGGTCGCCTCGACGCGGATATCGGCTGTCGACGAGAGGCGTCGTGTTGCAGAGACACCGATTCGTGGCCGGCGCCGCGTCGATCGCGAGCCGGGTGTGGTGAGCGCCGACGGTGTAGTCAGCGCGGCGCCGGAGGCTCCATCGCTCCAACCGAGGCGCGGCGCGGCGCCCGGTGATCCCGTCGTGGACTGATGTATAAAGGCCTATCGGGACCCGACGGGCGGGCGGTGCGTCGCTCGGCCGGGCGCCGCCTGCTCGAACAGCACGGAACCCGGGGAAGATCTTGTCATGTTGACCTTCGCGACGCTTTGTGCCCAGACCCGGGCGCTCTCACGGATGGCCTTCGACCGGAGGTACCCGCACGCGTGGCTGCTCCGGGAGCTCGGCCCCGAGGATCAGCCCCCTCCGTCGTTCAAGACCGTCTTTGCCGGCACCTCGCCCGGCTCGCACAGCCAACCGGCCCTGGTCCGTCACCGCATCTCGTCCGCGATGAGCGTCGCGTCCCACGGCTGCGAGCTCCTGCCGGTGACGAAGCGCCCGGAGAGCCCCTGGCAGGATCGCATCACCATCGGGCGCGCCCCGAACAGCGATATCGTCCTGCGCGACCCCTCCGTCTCGAAGGCCCACGCGCACATCTCGGTCCTGATCGCGGACACCCCGCTGCTCCACGCGAGGAAGAGCACCAACGGCACGTTCCTGAACGACCGGCTCCTCACGCCGGCCGGGGAGGGCGCCCCGCTCCGCAGCGGCGACATCCTCCAGTTCGGCAACGTGGTCTGCGAGTTCATCCTGAACGCCGATCTCTACCGGCTCGTCGTCCGCTGAGGCCGGGCCCCTCCGGCCCCCGCTCGCGCGCGCGGCCGCGCGGCTCAGCTCCGCTCCGGGTGGGGCGCGCGGAACAGCACCTCCACGGGGCCCGCGTGCGTCTCCACCACGTAGCTCGCCTCCACCGGGGCGCCGCCGCGGAAGGCCCTCGTGATCTCCTTGCGCCGGTTCATCAGCTCGACCAGGCCGAGCGCGAGCGCCTCCGAGGCCGTGAGCTCCTTCGGCGTCGGCTTGCGGCCGATCAGGTCCTCGTCGACCATCGCGAGCGTGGGGTAGGCGTCCGGCCCGGCCAGCTCCCAGCGCTGCTCGGCGACCTCGGCGCGCAGCGCGGGGTGCAGGTCGCTCGCGCGGTCGAAGCTCAGCGAGAAGAAGCCCGCCGGCAGCGACGCGGGCGGCGCGTCCGGGAGCTTCGCGGTCTCGGCCAGGTAGAGCTCGAACCCGCGCGCGCTCTCGAACAGGAGCACGCCGTGGCTCTGGCCGGCTTGCCCGACGACGCAGAGCGCGAGGTCGCGCGCGCCGAGCGACGGGATCGACAGCGCCATGATGTCCGCGTCGGTGGGCACGGCCTTCCAGGGGGTGGCGCGGTAGAGCGCGGCCGCCGCGCGGAAGAACGACGCCATCGCGGGCGCCTCGATGCCGCCGCCGAGGAAGCTCGGCGTCAGGCGGCCGTCCCGCGCGCCGAGGTGCGCCTCGAGGTCCTCGGCCACGACGTCGATCTCCGGCGTCGGCGCGACGCGGACCTCGATGGCCGGGCCGAGCCGCGCCCGCAGCGCGTCCGCGAGCGCGGGCGAGGCCACGCGCACGCGCTCGGGCAGGCGCGGCTTCCCCTCGAGCGGGCCGCTGACGGCGGCCTCGAAGCTGTCGACCGCCCCCGCCACGACGTCGCCGGGGCGCAGGGCGGCGCAGCTCAGCACGAAGCCGCGCTCGGTCATCCAGACGACCGCCTCGGGGCGGTACGCCTCGTCGCCCTCGTGCACGAACGCGCGCAGGGAGAAGAAGCCGCCGATCCACTCCTCGTCCCGGCGGGGCAGGGAGGGCGCGCGCTTCTTGGACCGCTTCTTCTTGGGGGCGGGCACGGAGGACATCAGGGCACCTGTTCGCGGGAGCGCTCCAGCCGGTACGCTCGATGACGCAGGAGCCAGGGGCGAGACCGGGATCGAAGGCGGAAAGCTAGCGCAAAGGCCGCGGGGATCGAAGCGGAACGCGGGCGCGCGGCCGGCGGCGCGCCCGCGCGCCCGCGCTCGGGTGCCGGCGCGGCGGCGCGCGAGCGCGGGCCTTTCGGCCTGGCGCTCCTCGCGGTGCCCTGTTATCGGTCGTCGAGGTCCAGCGCGCGGACCTGACGCAGGTGCTGCTCGCCGGCCGCCCAGGGGACTCGATGGCTGAAGAGATCTGCAGAGGACCCCGCCGCCGCGCGGGCGGCGCGGGGCGCGCGGCGCGGCGGGTCCTCGGCCGCGCCCCGCTCGGGCTCCTCGCGGCGCTGGCCGCGTCGGCGACGGCGGCCCCGGCCTGGGCCGAGCCGACCATCGCGGAGCGCGCGCGGGCCGACGCGCTTCGCCGGGAGGCGCAGGAGCTGCTGGCGAGCGACCGGCCGGATGCGGCCTGCCCGAAGCTCGAGGAGAGCGAGCGGCTGCGCCCGTCGACCGAGACGAAGCTCGAGCTGGCGCGGTGCCACGAGCGCACCGGCCGCCTCGCCAGCGCGTGGGCGCTCTACGCCGAGGTCGAGGCGGCGGGCGGCGACGCGAAGCAGGGCGTCGAGGCGCGCGAGCGCGCGGCGGCGATCGCGCAGAGGCTCCCGAGGCTCGCGATCCTGGTGTCCGACGAGGTGAAGGCGCTGCCGGGGCTCGAGGTGGCGCTCGACGGCGCGGCGGCGCGGGGGGTCGGGTTGGCCCGCCCAGTCGAGCCGGGGAAGCACAGGGTCACCGCGACCGCGCCCAGCCGGCAGGCGTTCTCGCGCGACGTCGAGGCGAGGCAGCCCGGCGAGATCGTCGAGGTCCGCATCACGGCGCTCGATCCGCAGGCGGCCGCGCCGGCGCCCGCTGCCGCCGACCTGGAGCGGCGCAGGCCGACGCCGTACGGCCCGAGGCCGGATCCGATCCACCGGAACCTGATGTGGGTGACCGGCGGGCTCGCGCTCGCTGGCATCGCGCTCGGGAGCACCTTCGGGGGCCTGGCGATCTCCACGTGGGACAAGGTCGAGAACAGCGCCGGGACGGCGTGCAGGAACGCGGAGCGTTACCTGGACTGCGCGCAGCCGGTGCCCGATCTGGCCAGGAGGGCGATGTCGTACGCGACCGTCTCGGATTTCTCCTTCATCGCCGCGGGCGCGGCGCTCGCCGGCACGGCCGTCCTCTGGATGACGCTGCCCCCGGACGGCCCGCGCGCGAGCGCGCGCGTGCAGATCGCGCCGGGCGTCCTCGGCGGCGCCGTCCTCGGGGTGTTCTGATGGCGTTCGAACGCCGTGCGCGGCGCTGGCTGGCGAGCGCCCTCCTCGCGGCGGGCGGCGCGGGCTGCGCGGAGATCGCAGGCATCCAGGCGATCGCCGAGCAGGGCGTCGGGGGCGGGACGTTCAGCGAGCCCGGCTACACGTGCCAGTGGGCGACGTCGTTCGGCGACGCCGACACCACGCTCGGCGGGCTCGCGGCCGACAGCGACGGCACCTTGTGGCTGGCGGGCGGCTTCAAGGGCGACCTCACGGTCGCCGGCGGCGCGCTCACGGCGGGAGGCGCCGGCAAGGACGTCTTCGTGGTGCACCTGGCGCACGACGGCAATCACATGTGGAGCGAGCGCTTCGGGAACGCGGAGAACGACACCGCGACGCACACCCACCAGGCGACGTCGATCGCCCTCGGCGAGGGCAGCGTCTATGTCGCGGGCGACTTCACGGGCAGCCTGTCGTTCGGCGCGGACTGCGGGGCGCCCGCGGACGGCGGGGCCGGCGACGCGTTCGTGGCGCGGCTCGACAGGCACGATCCCGGCGGGGTCGCGGCGTGCGTGGTGCACGGGTCGCGCGGCTCCGACGAGGCGAGGGCGGTGGCCGCGGAGGGCGATCGCGTCTTCGTCCTGACGTCGCTCCAGGGCGGGGCGGACATGGGGTTCTCCAGCTACGATGGACAGACCCTCGCGAACGCGTGCAGCGGTGTCTTCTCGGGCCTCCAGGGGGCGCGCTACCGGCCCCGGGCGCTCCGCGTGTCCTCCGGCGAGGCCTTCGTGGTCGCCGATTTCGAGGGCCGCGTGAACGTCGGATTCCCCGGCTCCGAGCGCGGGCTGCCGCCCGGCGACGCGGTCGCGGAGGGGACCGACTCCGTCCTCGCCTCGTTCCCGGCGTCCTGGATCTGCGATGGATCGAGCGCCGAGGGCGCCGGCCTCTGGTACCGGCACTACTCGTCCCTCCCCGGCGATCAGCGCGCCGGCGCCATCGCGGTGAACGGCGCTGGCGTCATCCTGGCCGGCTCGTTCGACGGGCAGATCGATCTCGCCGGCGAGCTCGTCGCCACGGAGGAGGACGGCTTCGCCGCGCACCTCGACCGGCGCGGCGTCGCCACGTGGGCCAAGCACCTCGGGGGCAGCGGGGATCAGTCGGCGCAGGTCGTCGGGCTCGACGCGCTCGGGCGGGTCGTCGTGGCCGGGCACTTCCGGCAGCAGTTGATGACCGACGACGCCGAGGTCGCCGGGGAGGCCGGCGAGGGGGACATCTTCCTCGCGCGGCTCGGGGCCGCCGGCGGCGCGACCGAGTGGCTCGGCGCGCTCGGCGGCCCCGGGCTCCAGCAGGTCCAGGCGCTCGCGATCTCCGGGACGGACGTCTACCTGGCGGGCACCTCCAGCGACGATTTCGCGCTCCTGAACTGCAAGGTCGAGGCCGAGGGCGGTCAGCTGTTCGTCGCCAAGCTCTCGGTCTCGTCGCGCTGAGGGCCGGCCGCGGGGCGCGGGCCGCTGCGCTCGCCGCCGCGCGCGAGCAGCGCCCGCGCGCACGGCGCGACGACCTGCGCGAGCGCGCGCTCCCGGAGCGTCCGCCGGTGCGCTGGCGACAGCACGCCGAAGCCGAGCAGGCCGCTGCGCGCGGCGTCGTCCGGGGTTGCGGGGGCCGGCTCCGAGGCGGCGGCGGCGAGCTCGTCGGCGACCGCGCTCGCCAGGGAGGGGTCGCGCTCGATGGCCCAGGCGGCGAACCGGAAGGCGAGCTCGGCGTGCCGCGCCTCGTCCTCGGCGATCGTCTCGAGGGCGCGCCGGACCGCGGGATCTGTCGCGTGGAGGGCGGCTTCTGCCGCCTCGATCGCGGCGATGGTCTCGCCGATGCACCCCTCGCGGAGGGTGGTCACGAGGATCTCGCGGGCGCTTTCGCCGCCGAGGGCGCCGTCGATGGCGAGGGGCCCGGGGCCGACGCCGCGTCCGGCGAACGCGCTGGCCAGCGCGAAGCACAGGCGCGCGTGCTCGGCCTCGTCGCCCATGGCCGCCTGGGCCGCGCCGACGAGCTCCGGCGGGGCGCCGAGCGAGAGGAGCTGGAGCGTGAAGCGGGCGAACGCGGCGATCGACGCGTGCTCGAGGAGGGCGACGCGGGTCCAGTGCTCGGCGAGCGCCGCCTGCTGCTCGGCCGAGAGCCCGTCGCGGCGAGGCGGCGCTCCCGGCGAGGCGCCCCGCCAGTCGTCGCGCGCGGCGGGCTCGGCGGTGCGCTCGACGCCGGCCACCAGGAATGGCCGGCCGATCACGCAGTTCGGCTCCGCGCAGGTGTGGCGCAGCGCCTGGAGCGTGCACTGCTGGTCCCCTGGGCAGTCGCCGTCCCCGGCGCAGTCGTCGGCGGCCGTCTGGCAGGCGAAGCCGGTCCCGCCGCAACCCGGGTTGAGGACGTAGCTCGAGCAGAGCAGCCTGCCGCAGTCCTGATCGCTGGTGCACAGCGCCTGCACGCACTGCCCGACGGGGTCGCCGCACAGGCAGATCTGCCCCTCGTTGCATTCGGCATCGGTCGTGCATCCGTAGTGGCAGAAGCACCCTGGTGGCGCTTCGCCTCCGAGGCCGGGGCTGCAGAAGCCGTGCGGCTGCTCGGTGCAGTCGGCGTCCGAGGAGCAGCTGCTGGCGCCGGCGCCCGGGTCCTTGCACGCCTCGGGGCGCGGGAGCGGGCTCGCGCAGGTGATGACCTCGGCGCGGTGCATCCAGCCGCCGGCACAGCGCACGTACCCGGTGTTCTGGCCTGCGACGAGGATGGGCTCGGGATCGTCGCACGCGAACGGGAACCCTCCCGGCGGCGCGCTTCCCGTGCTCCCCGCGGGGCCCGCGCCCGAGCTCGCGGCCGGGCCGTCCCCCGTGCTTGCGCTCGCCGCGCTCGCGTTCGTGCCTGTTCCACCGCTGCCGCCCGAGCCCTCGTCGGCCGTGACGTCGCCGCCGCAGCTCAGGGCGGGCGCGATCGCCAGCACCGAGAGCAACCTCGCACCCCAAGCGTCTATCGAGACAAGCAATCTCATGGCATCAACCTCGTTCGAGGATCTTACCCGCGTTCGACCCTGCCGTCGCTGCCCCGGCGAGCGCGCTTGCCGCGTCGTTCGCGGCGTGCGACCGTGGCGCCATGCGTGTCTTGATTGCCGGCGGCGGGATCGGCGGTCTGACGGCGGCATTGAGCCTGCAATCGGCCGGCGTGGAGGCGTGCGTCGTCGAGGCAGCGCGCGAGATCAAGCCGCTGGGCGTCGGCATCAACCTGCTCCCGCATGCCGTGCGAGAGCTGACGGAGCTGGGGCTCGGGGACGCGCTGGCGGCGACGGGGATCCCCACGGCCGAGCTGGTGCATTACGATCGGTTCGGGGGCCGGATCTGGGCCCAGCCGCGGGGCATCGCTGCCGGGTATCGCTGGCCTCAGATCTCGATCCACCGCGGCGAGCTCCAGGCGATCCTGCTCGCGGCGGCGCGGCAGCGGCTCGGGGACGCCGGCGTGCGCACCGGGCTCGCGGTCGAGCGGTTCGAGCAGACGGGGGCCGAGGTGCGCGTCTCGCTGCGGGATCGGCGGAGCGGCGAGCTCGAGGTGGTCTCCGCGGACGTGCTCGTCGGGGCGGACGGCATTCACTCGGCGGTTCGCGCGCAGCTCCACCCGGCGGAGGGGCCGCCGCGGTGGAACGGCATTCACATGTGGCGAGGCGTGACCGAGGCCGAGCCGTTCCTCACGGGGCGCAGCATGATCATGGCGGGCAGCAACCGGGCCGCCAAGTTCGTCGCATATCCGATCTCGCGCGGCGCGGAGCTCCGCGGCCGGGCCGCGATCAACTGGGTGGCGGAGGTGCGCTTGCACGAGGGGGCGGCGGTCGCGCCCGCGAGCTGGGACCGGCGAGGTCGCCTGGAGGACGTCCTGCCCCATTTCGCCGCGTGGCGCTTCTCCTGGCTCGACGTCCCGGCGCTCCTCGCCGCGGCTCCGGTCCTGTTCGAGTATCCCATGGTCGACCGCGACCCGCTGCCGTGGTGGGGCGCTGGCCGGGTCACCCTGCTCGGCGACGCCGCTCATCCGATGTTTCCGGTCGGCTCCAACGGGGCTTCCCAGGCGATCCTCGACGCGCGCGTGCTGGCCTGGCACCTCGCCCGGGCGAGCGATCCGGAAGCGGCGCTGTCCGCGTATGAGGCCGCGCGTCGGCCACCCACGAGCGCGCTCGTCCTCGCGAACCGGGCGATGGGCGCCGAGCGGGTCATCGCGCTGGTGGAGCAGCGAGCGCCCGCGGGGTTTGCGCGGATCGAGGACGTGCTGAGCGGCGCGGAGCTGGAGGAGATGAGCCGCGGCTACGCGAGGATGATCGGAACCGACGTCGAGGAGCTCAACGCCCGGCCGTCGTGGAGCGTGGGTGACGACCCCCCCCCTCGACCCGACCCGGGTTGTGGGGTGACGACCCCCGACCCGACCCGGGTTGCGTGGGCGACCCGGGTTGCAACCCGACCCGACCCGGGTTGAGCGACCCTCGACCCGACCCGGGTTGAGCGACCCGACCCGCGTCGAGGTTGGAGACGCGACCCAGGTTGGGGGCACGGGGGGGGCACCGGCGCCCAGGAAGGCAGCAGCCAGCCAGGCGAGCGCTCTGGAGACCTGGCGGCCGCCACCCGCGGAACGCGGCCGCCACCCCCGAGAGGATGGCAACTCATCGAAATCACTCGTCACAAACCTGGCACGACGTTTGTTTTGTGCGATGGCCATGAGCCAGCCTCGCGAGATCGCTCCAGGCGCTACGTATATGATCACCCGTCGCATCTTGCGTCGGCACCTGCTCCTCCGACCTGATGCGGTCATCAATCAGCTTCTGATTTATGCTTTAGCGATCTCCGCCCGTCGTTACGGCGTCCAAGTCCATGCGCTCTGCGCGATGTCGACGCACCTACACTTGATCGTGACCGACGTGACGGGCGTATTGCCGCGCTTCCTGCAGTTCTATCATCGCATCGTCGCGCTCGGGACGAAGGTAATCCGCGCCTGGGAAGGACCAGTGTGGGACCACGAGGCCCCGAGCGTGGTGCGGCTGCTGACGCCCGCGGCGGTGGTGGAGAAGATCGCCTACGTCCTTGCCAATCCCGTGGCCGCTGGCCTCGTACGGCATGCGCGTGAGTGGCCGGGCGCCAAGGTGGATGCGAACGAGCTCGGCCGAGGCGTGCTGGGCGCGACGCGCCCCTCCGCGTATCTCGATCCAGAAAACCCGCATTGGCCCGAGGAGGTGGCGCTTCCCCTCTCGTTGCCGCCGGCATTCGAGCTCAACGCGGAGGGCTTTCGTCAACAGGTCGCCGCCGAGCTCGAGCGGCAGGAAGCGCAGGCGCATGCGCAGATGCAGCAGCATGGACGCAGATTCCTGGGGGCCGATCGAGCCAGTACGATCTCCCCTTACGAGCGTGCCACGAGCTTCGAAGCGCTACGCGAACGCAATCCTACTTTTTCGGTCGGTCGTGAGCAGGGTGATGCGTGGCGAAGCGCAGGCGCGGCTGTGCGGGCATTTCGCGCGTCATACCGCGCGGCGCTCGCGCGATGGCGCGCCGGCGTACGCAGCGTGCTATTCCCTGCAGGAACGTGGTGGATGCATGCGTTTCACGGCGCCAGCGTGACGGACGTCGTTCTCGCGATATGACCATGGATCCAACCAGCTACTGACCCGACCCAGGTTGAACCAACGAACCCGACCCAGGTTGGAAACAAATAACCCAACCAGCCCGACTCGGATTGGGGCGTGGTGGCCGGCGCAGGTCGGGTAGTGGTCGTCCCTCACTTGCGCGGACAGTCTCACTATGCCGTGAGCGCGATCACGTAAGTCTTCGATTCGATTTCGATCGGGCTCATGTAGGCAGGTCGTGAGTGCCGTTTGGGGCGATCGGGCCGCTGTACCGCGAGTCGGTCGTGCGACGGAAACGCCGCCTGCTGCGTGCTGCGTGCTGCGAGCCTCAGTGCTCCGGGAGGCTTCGGAAGCGGGGAGGACCATTACGGGGGCAACCCGGGTCCGGGTCGGGTCTCCTGGTCTCCTCGTGCTGGGCTTACGGGGGCAACCCGGGTCGGGTCTCCTCCTGGCCTTTTCCGGCTACGAGGCCCGCGAAGGCGGCCGCGAAGCGGCGCCTCAAATCCTCGTCCGTGACCAGCTTGTCGCGCAACGCTCGCGACAGCTCAAGGTGGTAGAATGGCGCGCCCATCTGGCGCGACCACCGCGCCTGCACGTTGGTGACGCCACCGAGCTTGTTGATGTCGGCCGGGTAGGCGAGGACCTTTCCGTCACTGACGACCGCCCGCAGCGGGGCGAGCAGCCGCTCGAGGTTAGCGCCGTGCCCCACGGCGCTGGCGATGGCGGAGGCCGGCGCCGAGCTGTCCTGAAAGCCGTGCAGTTGCACCGCCGGCATGCCGGGAAAGCTCTGGAGCAGCGCCCGGTGGGCCGACAGGAAAAACGAGCGCTCGGCATGCGCCACGTCGGCGAAGGCAAGCGCCGCAGCCAGCCGCTCGCGGGCGGCAAGGATGTCCCCCCGCGCGCCGCCTCCTGCCCCCAGGACGCCGTCGCTGCCGCCCGCGCCCGCGGCGCCCCCGGACCCCGCCCGCCCGCTGCCCACCGCCCGAGCGCCGTCCCCGGTTGCCTGCGACTCGGCGGCCGTGTCATCCGCGCTCGCGCCGCCCGTTCCTTCGCCTTCGTCATCCCCGACGGCGTTGCTTGGCTTCGGGCCGCCGCCGTACCGGTGCGATGTGTTGACGATCAGCGCCCGCGCTCGCTGCGCCTCGAAGATGGCCAGGGCGATGGGCAGCGTCCCCTGGTCGAAGAAGGTGTGCGGCGCCTCCACGATGAGCGGCGCTGCTGCGCCTATGCGCAGCACCACCGCGGCCGCGCCCCGACGGCGCGAGTCGTCCTCGGATAGCACCCAGAGCTCGCGCCCGGGGACCGCCCGCAGCGCGAACCCCGGTGGGGCCGCCGGAGGTGGCTGCCGGTTCTGGGCGGCGACCCCCGCCGATGTGATCCACGTTACGTAAGCGGCCTCTTCCGCGTCGTTGGGTGGCTCTGCGATGAGGTGGCGCCCGCCCTTGCGCAACGGGGCAATCTGCTCGTCAAGCGCTTCCCTCTCCCGCCCGTCGGCCGCCTGGACCTCAACCACGGTCGGTACCTCCACCGTCCCCACCGCAGAGGCCGACAGGCTCGGCGCCGGGCTCAGAGCGCTCCCGACGCTCCGACATACCCCCTGCGAGCACCCGGCGATCGTGAACAGCACCACATAGCCTGCGCTCTTCATGGTCGTCCTCGCCGCCGAAACCTCGACGACGTTTGTACTTTTCTCACGGCACCGCCCGCGAATCCACAATAACGCGTTGCGCAACAACGCTTCGCCTGCTCTTCCGCGGCGGGGGCGGTTTGCGCTAGTAGCACTGCATGCCTCGCCCCTTCGATCCTGTGGAGGCGCCGCCGCTTCCGGAGCAGGTCGGTCGCACGTTCCCTCGCCTGGTCGAGCTGATGCAGCGGCTCCTTGCGCCCGACGGATGCCCGTGGGACCGCGAGCAGAGCTTCGCGACGCTGCGGCGCTACGTGCTCGAGGAGGCCTGCGAGGTCATCGATGCCATCGACGGCGGCGACCGCAAGGAGCTGTGCGCCGAGCTCGGGGATCTCCTGCTCCAGGTCGTCTTCCAGGCCGAGCTCGCTCGGGCCGAGGGGGCGTTCGGCCCCGACGACGTGGTCGCCGCGATCTGCGAGAAGCTCGTGCGGCGCCACCCCCACGTGTTCGCGGACGAGAGCGCCGAGAACGCCGACGAGGTGCTCCAGAACTGGGAGCGCATCAAGGCGGCGGAGCGGGCCCGGCAGGGCAAGGACCGCGGGGTGCTCGGCGGCGTTCCCCGCAGCCTGCCGGCGCTGACCCGGGCGCAGCGGGTCGGCGAGAAGGTCGCGCGCGTGGGCTTCGACTGGCCGGACGCGCGGGGCTCGCGCGCGAAGGTCGAGGAGGAGCTCGGGGAGCTGGATCGGGCCTTCGAGAGCGGCGACCCCGCCGCCATCGAGGAGGAGCTCGGCGACGTGCTCTTCGCGCTCGGGAACCTGGCGCGCCACGCCGGCGTCGACGCGGAGGGGGCGCTGCGCCGCACGATCGACAAGTTCACCCGGCGCTTCGAGCACGTCGAGCGGCGGGTCGTCGAGCGGCACGGCGGGTGGCCCGCCAAGGCGTCGGACGACACCCTCACGCTGGAAGAGCTCGACGGCTACTGGGACGAGGCCAAGCGCGGCGAGCAGCGGACCTGACCGGCCGCGAACTCAACCCCGTTCGCGCGGAATCGGGGCAAGCTCAACCCCGTTCGCGCGGGGCGAGCTCAACCCCGTTCGCGCGGGGCGAGCTCAACCCCGTTCGCGCGGGGCGAGCTCAACCCCGTTCGCGCGGGGCGAGCTCAACCCCGTTCGCGCGGGGCGAGCTCAACCCCGTTCGCGCGGAGCCTGCGCGGGCGGGCTCCCAGGCGCGCCCGGGCTCAGTCTTAGTCGCGCACCGCGGTCAGCACGAAGCGCTCCCGCACGCGCGCCTCGTTCGACTCATGACGGACGTGGATCTCGTAACGGCCCGGCTGGGCGACGGCCACGCTGAGCGGCGCGTCGCCGCGGTAGCGCGTGAGCCGATGCGAGCAGCGCTCCTGCCGGCAGTGCTCCTCCAGCGCCCCGCCCTGGCCGTCGGGCAGCCGCACGCGCACGTGCTCGGGGACCTCGAGGTGAACCACCGTCGGCTCCTCGGTGTGGCGGTGCGTCCACAGATCGAGGGGCATCCACGCCTGACCGTCGTCCGTCAACGCGACGGCGAGCTCCTCGGAGCGCTCGATCGCGGGAGCGCTCGCGCCCCCGCCGCCCACCAGCGAGACGGCGGCCGCCAGCGCGGCGAGCGCCGGCGCCGCGATGATCGCTCCCCATCGCCACGGAGTCTGCGCCCGCTGCGATCTCTTGCCGCCCTCCGCCGCAGAGCGCTCCGGCCGCTCGGGGAGCTTGCTCAACGCGCGCTCGACGAGCGCCTCCGAAGGGCTCATCGCGCGCAGCGCCCGCACGCTCGCCGCGAGATCCTGCGGAATCGGAGGCAGATCGTGGTCCTGTCCGCTCACGTCGATCCCTCTCGCGCCGCGAGGACGAGTTGCGCCGCCACGCGCTCGTATGCATCGCGAAGCCGCGCGCGCCCCCGGGCGTGGCGGCTCTTCACCGTCCCCTTGGGGATTCCGAGGAGCTCGGCCACGCTCTCGTAACCGAGCTCCTCGATGTCGCATAGCACCACCACGGTGCGAAATTCCTCGGGCAGCTCCTGGAGGCAAGCGAGGAGCACCTCCGTGTCCTGGCTCAGGATCGCGGCCGCCTCCGGGCTCGGAGCTTCGGCGCGAGGCAGGATGCCGAGCGCCTCGGTGCACACGTCGACGAGCCGATCGAGCAGGCCGCGGCGCCGCGCGTCGGTCCGGTAGGCCTCCAGGTACTCGTGCCGAGCGATCCCGCAGAGCCAGACCCCGAGGTCCGAGCGCCCCTCGAACGACGCCGCGTGCAGGTACGCCTTGAGCAACGCGTCCTGGAACAGATCGTCCGCCTGATCCCGGGCGCCGCAGAGGGAGATGCAGAATCGGTACAGGCGGGGGAGCACCGGGCGCACCGCCGCCTCGAACTGCGCGCGCGATTCGCCGAGGAGGGGTCGCGATTCGGTCATGAGGGCCGTTCGAGCGCCTGGAGCGTCGAGGCCCGGGACTTTAGCGTGGAATGGACGGCGAGGTAGCACCCGCCGCTCGGGCCACGGCGGGGCGAGCAGCGGCACCTCGAGCGGGGGAGCGCTGTACATTGACGCCCCCTAGGACGGAACGTACCCCCGCGCAGGTTCCTGCACATCGCATGAAATCGTCGCCCCGATCGGGAACCTCGGGGCGAGTGGTCCCGTCCTGGGGCGTGTTCCGACGAACAGCGGGCCCACAGGATGCCCGCGTATCCGAGGGCCGACCACCCCATGTCCAAGCCGATAATTTCTACAGGCGCGCCGGCGCAGGCGCCCGCGTCCGCCTCGTGGAAGAACGACCTCGTCTCAGGCTTCCTCGTCTTCCTGATCGCCCTGCCGCTCTGCCTCGGCATCGCCATGGCGAGCGGGTTCCCGCCCATCGCCGGCGTGCTCACCGCCGTCGTCGGCGGGATCATCGCCACCTGGCTCGGCAGCGCGCCGCTGACCATCAAGGGCCCGGCGGCGGGCCTCATCGTCATCGCCCTGGGCGCCGTGCAGGAGCTCGGCGGCGGCGATAACTCGGTCGGATATCGCCGCGCGCTCGCGTGTATCGCCGTCGCCGCGCTGACACAGATCGCCTTCGCGCTGGCGCGCGCCGGCAAGCTCGGCGACTTCTTCCCCGTCTCGGTGGTGCACGGCATGCTGGCGGCCATCGGGATCATCATCTGCTCGAAACAGATCCACACGCTCCTCGGCGTTACGCCCGCGGCGAAAGAGCCGCTCCACCTGATCCTGGAGATCCCGCGCAGCCTGTCTCGGCTGAACCCCGAGATCGCCTCGATCGGCGTCCTCTCGCTGATCATCCTCTTCGGCTATCCGGCGGTCGCCAAGACATCGCGTTTCCTGCAGAAGATCCCTGCGCCGATGCTGGTGCTGGCGCTGTCCGTGCCGCTCGCGTACGTCTTCGATCTCGAGCACGAGCACACCTACACGCTCACGGCGACCCACGCGACGTACGCGATCGGGCCGAGCTTCCTGGTCAACCTGCCGGGGAACCTCCTCCAGGCGATCGTCTTCCCCGACTTCAGCCACGTCGGCACGTCCGCGTCGATCAAATACATCGTGATGTTCTCGCTGGTGGGCAGCATCGAGTCGCTGCTGTCGGCGAAGGCGGTCGACTCGCTCGATCCCGCGAAGCGCCGCTCCGATCTCGACCGGGATCTGCTCGCCACGGGCATCGGCAACCTCATCGCGGGCCTGCTCGGCGGGCTGCCGATGATCTCCGAGATCGTCCGCAGCTCCGCGAACATCGGCTACGGCGCGAGGAGCCGCCTGTCGAACTTCTTCCACGGCACCTTCCTCCTGCTCTTCGTCGCCTTCGCGCCGGGGCTGATCCACCGGATCCCCCTCGCCGCGCTCGCCGCCATGCTCACGTTCACGGGCACCCGCCTCGCGTCCCCCAAGGAGTTCGTGAGGACGCTCCGCATCGGCAGGGAGCAGCTCATCATCTTCGGCACCACGGCCGCGTTCTGCATCGCCTCCGATCTGCTCGTCGGGGTGGCGGCCGGCATCGCCGTGAAGATGCTCATCCACGTGATCAACGGCGCGCCGCTGCGCGTCCTCTTCCGGCCGGACGTGGAGGAGCGCGCCGAGGGCGGGCGCGTCGTGCTGCGCGTCAAGCACGCCGCGGTCTTCAGCAACTATCTCAGCATCCAGCGGAGGCTCGCGAGCCACGCGAACGCCTCCAGCATCGAGATCAACTTCGCGGAGGCCCGCCTCGTCGATCACACGGTCATGTCCAACCTGCACGAGCTGGAGGGCATGATGAAGCGCGAAGGGCGGACATTGACCCTCGCGGGCCTCGGCGATCACTTCCAGATGTCGTCCCACCCGCTCTCGGCGAGGAAGAGGACCATCATCAGCCCCGTCGCCGAGCGCTGAGCCGAGGCGAGGCACCACCGCCGCGGCGGCGCCGCGCGGGTGAGGCCTCGGGAACCACCTTAATCTCCGGGATCGCCATGGACAGCGAGCTCTCTCAGGATCTCCGCGCGAGCGCCGCCCGACAGGCGCGCCTCGGCGACGTGGTCGAGCACGCCGGGCACCTCCTGCCAGCGCAGGGGCCCATCGGCGTGTTCGTCCACCACAACACGCTGCACGCATTCCAGCACCTGCCGTTCCACGACGCGCTCGCCGCGGCGAGCGCCGTCTTCGAGGCCGAGCCGTACCTCTCGGAGGCGGATTACCGCGCGCACATCGCCTCGGGGCGGATCGGCGACGAGGACATCGAGGCGGCCCTCGCCGCGCGCTTCGCCGCGCTCCCGGACGAGCGGCGAGGCCCGCTGTCCCGGCACGAGATCGAGCGGCTCGCGCTGCGCCATCCGATCGAGGCGGAGACCGCGGCGGGCCTCGCGTGGCGCATCTCCGAGGCGGGCGAGACGCGGAGGCTCCGGGCCGACGTCCCCGTCGAGCGGCGCCGGCGCATCCTGGAGAGCTCGGAGCGCTGGCTCGAGGCGCTCCCCGAGGCCGCGGCGCGCCTCCGCGACCAGGGCGGCCTCGATCCGGAGCCGCGCGCCGCGCTCGCGCTCTGGGACGCGTGCCGCGCCGTGCAGCTGCCGCCCGCCCCGCCCGCGGAGCCGCCGCTCGTCGACCGCGTGGGCGAAGGCCGGTCGCACCGCGATCTGCTGCTCGCGCTGGCCGGCGAGGATCCGGCCGAGCTCGTCGATCCGCTCCTGATCCGGCTCCTCGCCGCCTACCTCGACGAGGGCGTCGCGCACTGGGCGATGCCCGATCGAGCGCAGGGGCTGTGGCGCTGCTTCCGCGACATGGCGCTCGAGGGCGCGCGGCTCGCTGCCCCGGCCTTCCAGGGGCTCGACGAGGAGCTCCGTCAGCTCGACGCGGCAGGGCTCCCGCCGCCCGCGATCGCGGTCCGCGCCCTCGACGAGCTCGGGGTGCCCGAGGCTCGCTGGGAGGGATACGTGACCCGCGTGCTGCTCGAGCTCCCGGGCTGGGCCGGCATGATCCACCGCCTCGAGCACACCCCGAGCGATCGGCCCCCGGGATCGCCGCCCGCGTCGCTGGTCGAGTACCTCGCCGTCCGCCTGACCCTCGCCCGGTACGCGCTGCGCGACGTCGCGCGCCGGCGGCTCGGCTACGCGGGGCCCCTCGCCGGGCTCGTCGAGCACGCCCGGCGCGCCGTGCGGCCGCCGGCGCCGCCGCCCTGCTCGCCCGACCACGATCGGCCGTTCCGCCTGTTTCAGCTCGCGCAGCTCGCCGGCCTGTCGGCCGCCGAGATCGAGCCGCTGCCTGTGGCGGACCGCGTCTGGGCGCTGTCGGCGCTCGAGGCGTTCGACGCGATCGCGCGGCGCCGCGTCCTGCACGAGGCCTACGAGCATCACCACCGGGTCGAGGCGCTGCACGGGATCGCCGTGAGCCTGCGCCGCCCGGAGGAGGAGCGCGCGGTGAAGGAGCCCCGCTTCCAGGTCGCGTTCTGCATCGACGATCGCTGCGAGGGGCTCCGGCGGCATTTCGAGGAGCTCTCGCCGCGGCACGAGACCTTCGGCGTGGCCGGGTTCTTCGGCGTGCCGATCCGCTACCGCGGGCTCGACGACGCCGGCCACGCGAGCCTCTGCCCGGTCGGGGTGGAGCCGGCGCACGAGATCGTCGAGCGGCCGCACGAGGAGGAGGCGGGCCGCCGAAGGCAGGCCCGCCGCAGGCGCTGGGCGCGGCTCCTGCACACGCTCGGGCGCGGCTCGCGCACGCTGGCGCGCGGCGTGCTCCTCACGCCGACCCTGGGCCTGCTCTCCACGATCCCGCTCCTGGGACGCGTCCTGTTTCCTCGGGCGACGGCGCGGCTGCGCCGCGCGCTCGAGCGGCGCCTGCTCCCGGCCGTGCCGACGCGGCTCCTCAGCCCGCACGACGAGGGCTCCGCCGCGGCCGGCGCGGGGCGGCCGTTCACCGCCGCGGAGAAGGCGGCCCGGGTGGCCGTCACGCTGGAGAACATGGGGCTCACCCGCGGCTTCGCGCCGATCGTGGCGGTGCTCGGCCACGGATCGACCAGCGTGAACAACCCGCACCAGTCGGCGTACGACTGCGGCGCCTGCGGCGGCCGCCACGGCGGCCCGAACGCGCGGCTGTTCGCGGCCATGGCGAACGACCCCGAGGTCCGCGCCCTGCTCCGCGGCCGGGGGATCGACATCCCGGACGGGAGCTTCTTCGTCGGCGGCATGAACAACACGACGACGGACGAGATCGTCCTCTACGACCAGCACCTCGCGCCGGCGTCGCACCGCGCCGAGCTCGCGGCGCTCTCCGGCGCCCTGGACGCGGCGCGCGCGCTGCACGCGCACGAGCGCTGCCGTCGCTTCGCGTCGGCGCCGGCCGAGGGCGGCCCCGCGCGGGCGCTCGCGCACGTCGAGGCGCGCGCCGCCGACCTCAGCGAGGCCCGGCCCGAGCTCGGGCACGTGACCAACGCCGTCTGCGTGGTCGGCCGCCGCGCGCTCACCCGCGGGCTGTTCCTGGACCGCAGGGCGTTCCTCGTCTCGTACGACCCGACCCAGGACCCGAGCGGCGCGATCCTCGAGCGCGTCCTGCTCGCGGTCGGCCCGGTCGGGGCGGGGATCAACCTCGAGTACTACTTCTCCTGCGTCGACAACCGCCGTTACGGCGCCGGCACCAAGCTGCCGCACAACCTGGTCTCGCTGCTCGGGGTCATGGAGGGATCGCTGAGCGACCTGCGCACCGGGCTGCCGAAGCAGATGATCGAGATCCACGAGCCGGTGCGCCTGCTCGTCGTCGTGGAGGCGAGCACGGAGACGGCCGCCGCGCTCTGCGCGCGGCAGCCGGCCCTGCGCGAGCTCATCTGCAACGGCTGGATCCAGCTCGCCTGCGTCGATCCGGACACGCGCCGGATCGCGCATTTCACGGGGGACGGCTTCGCGCCGTTCTCGCCCCCGGACGACCTTCTGCCCGAGGTCCAGCGCTCCGCCGACTGGTACGCCGGGCGGTCCGGCTTCGTCCCGCCTGCGCTCATCCGCGCCGCGTCCGCGCGGCCACGCGAGGTCGCCCACCATGCTGTCTGACGTGCTGCTCGGCGAGCTCGCCGCGCTGGCTGTGCTCTCCCCGGCGGCGGCCTTCGCCGCGCTCGGGGCCTACCTGCTGCTCCTCCGCACGCCGAGCGAGCGCGTCGTGTCGCGCGCCGTGCTGTCCGCGCTCTCGGTCTCGCTCGCGGCGTCGCTGGCGATCTGGGGCTCGGCCGTCGCGGCGCCCTACGCGTTCCTCCCGGTGAAGCTCGGCCACTGGTTCGAGACCCGGAGCTACGCGTTCGAGCTCGTCCTGCTCGTCGATCGGCTGTCGGCGACGATGATGGTGCTCGTCTCGCTGATCGCGCTCACGGTCGGCCGGTTCTCGGTGGCGTACCTGCACCGCGAGCCGGGGTTCGCGCGGTTCTTCCTGCTCCTCGCGCTGTTCTCGACGGGCATGCTGGCGCTCGTGTCGGCGGGCACCGTCGACCTGCTCTTCGCCGGCTGGGAGCTCGTCGGCGTGACGAGCGTGCTGCTCGTGGCCTTCTTCCACGAGCGCGAGGCGCCGCCGCGGGCCGCGGTGCGCGTCTTCATCACCTACCGGCTCTGCGACGTCGGGCTGCTCGGGGGCGCGGTGCTCATGCACGATCTCGCCCACTCCTCGCAGTGGGGCGAGGTGTTCGGCGGCGCCCCCTGGCCCGGGGCCGCGGCGTCGCTCGGCCCCGGCGCGGCCACGGCGCTCGCGCTTTGCCTGTTCCTCGCCGCCATGGGCAAGAGCGCGCAGTTCCCGCTGGGGAGCTGGCTGCCGCGGGCCATGGAGGGGCCGACGCCGTCGAGCGCGCTCTTCTACGGCGCGATCTCGGTGCACGCGGGGGTGTACCTCATGCTGCGCGTGGCCCCGCTGCTCCAGCGCTCGCTGGCCGCGAGCGCGGTCATCGCCTGCGTCGGGGCGGCGACGGCCGTCTACGGCACGATGGTGGGACGCGTGCAGGCGGACGTGAAGAGCGCCCTGGCGCACGCGACGATGACGCAGGTGGGGCTCATGTTCGTGGAGATCGGGCTCGGGCTCTACTGGCTCGCGCTCGTCCACCTGTTCGCGCACGCGTGCCTGCGCTGCCTCCAGATGCTGCGCGCCCCGTCGGCGCTCCGCGACGCGCAGGAGATCCGGGCCGCGCACGCCGGTGAGCCGCTGCCGCCCCTCGGGCTCGCCGCCCGCGTGCTGCCGGCGGCGCTCGTGCGGCGCGCGTACTGGCTCTCCCTCGATCGCTTCCACCTCGAGGCGCTGCAGGAGCGGCTCGTCGCCGCGCCGCTGATGCGCGTCGGGCGCGTGCTCGACCGGCTCGAGCGCCGGTGGGTGGCGGCGCTGAGCGGCTGGCCTGAGCGCGCCGCCGCCGAGCCGGGGGAGCCGGACGCGCACGCGCCCGGCGCGCCCGAGCGCGCGATGGCCTTCGAGCCCGCCGCGAGCGACCGGAAGGGGGCGCGGACATGAGCGCCTTTCCGCTCCTCGGGGCGCTCGTCCTCACGCCGGCGGTCGCGGCGCTCTTCGCCTCTCGGTCGCGCAGCGACGAGGGCGCGCGCCGCGCGGCCGTCGTCGGCGCGGCGCTCACCCTGCTCCTCTCGCTCGCGCCGCTCGCGCTCTCGCGCGCCGGCGTCGCGCTCGCCGCCGGGGGGCCCGCCCTGCCGCTCCTCGGCGCGCGCCTCCGGCTCGGCGTCGACGGCTACACCATCGCCCTGCTCCCGCTGCTCGGCTTCGTCCTGCTCGCCCTGGTCGCCGCGGGCCCGCGCGCCGCGGTCGACCGGCCGGCCGCCACGGCGCTGCTCGCCACCGGGAGCGCCATCCTCGGCGTCTTCTGCGCGCTCGATCTCGCGGTGCTCGCGGCGGCGTGGATCGCCGCGCTCGTGCCGATCGAGCGCCTGATCGCCAGGAAGGGCGGCGCCCCGGACCCGCTCCTCCGGCGCACCTGCCGCATCTTCCTGCTGGGCGGCACGGCGCCGCTCGCCCTCGCGATCGGCGCCATGGCGGTGCTCGCCGCGCGCCGCGGGGCGGCCCTGCCGTTCGACATCGACGAGATCTCCCGCGCCGGTGTCCCCGAGGCGTGGCAGTCGCCGCTCTTCGCGCTCGTCGGGATCGCCGTGCTGATGCGCATGGCCGCGGTGCCGTTCCACGGCTGGCTGCCCGTGCTGCTCGAGCGCGGGCCGCTCGGCGTCACCGTCCTGCTCGCCGAGATGCAGGTCGGCGTCTGCGTGCTCCTGCGCGTCGGCGCGGCGCTCCTGCCCGCGGGCTGCGCCGAGGGCATGCCCATCCTCGCCGTCCTCGGCCTGGTCAGCGCCCTGCACGGCGCCGTGCTCGCGCTCGTCCAGACCGATCTGCGCCGGATGCTCGGCTACCTCGTGGCGAGCCAGAAGGGGCTCGTGCTCCTCGGGCTCGCCTCGCTGAGCCGGGAGAGCGTGAGCGGCGCGCTCCTCCAGAGCGTCGCCTCGTCGATCGCGCTCACCGGGCTCGCGATGGTCGTCGGAGCGCTGGAGGCGCGCGCTGGCACGGCCGATACGCGGGCGCTCGGCGGCCTCGTGGCCCGGACGCCGCGCATGGCCGCCTTCTTCTTCCTGCTCGCGTGCGCGGCGATCGGGATGCCGGGGGCGCTCTCGTTCGTGAGCGAGGACCTGCTCCTGCACGGAATTTTGCACATCCATCCCGTGCTCTCGGTGCTGGCGCTGACGGCGGCGGCGCTCAACGGGATCACGCTGTTCCGCGCGTTCCAGCGCGTTTTCCTGGGCCCGCTGCGGCGCGACCTGCAGGGCGCCTCGCTGGAGGCGCTCCTGTTCCGCGAGCGGGCGTTCCTGCTGGCGACGGTGGCGCTCACCGTGGTGCTCGGCGTCGCGCCGGGGCGGCTGCTCGCGCTGCACGAGCCGATGGTCGACCAGGTCCTCCACGGCGTCGCCCGCGCCGCGGCGGCGCGCGCCTCGGCGGCGGCGAGCCGCCGCGCCGTCGCCGATGCTGGCCAGGGCTCCTCGTCCGCGAGGGCGGGCGTCACGGCGGGCCTCGCGGGCGCGCAGCGCGCGCCGGGGCCGGGCGCGGCTCAGAGCAGGTAGCGCTCCCCCGAGTCGGGCAGGACGGTCACGATCGTGCCGTGCACCTTGCGCGCGATCTCCACGGCGGCGTGGACGTTGGCGCCCGAGCTCGGCCCGACGAGGAGGCCCTCCTCGCGGGCGAGCCGCCGCACCATGCGGGACGCGCCCGCCTCGGTCACGGTGAGGATCTCGTCGATCAGCGAGCGCTCGAGGATCGCCGGCACGAAGCCGGGGCCGAGGCCCTGGATGCCGTGGGCGCCGGGGCCTCGGCCCGAGAGCACGGCGCTCTTCGCCGGCTCGACGGCGCAGATGCGGACCGCGGCGCCGAGCCGATCCCGGAGCACGCGCCCGCAGCCGGTCAGGGTGCCGCCGGTGCCCACGCCGGCGACGAACGCCGCGATGTCGCCGCCGGTCTGCTCGAGGATCTCGAGGCCCGTGGCGCGCGCGTGCGCGCCGGGGTTCGCCGGGTTCTGGAACTGCTGGCTCATCCAGGCGCCGGGGGTCGCCTGGCAGATCTCGATCGCGCGGGCGACCGCGCCGGCCATGCCCTGGCCCTCGGGCGTGAGGACGATCTCGGCGCCGTAGGCGCGGAGGATGTGCCGGCGCTCCACGCTCATGTCCTCGGGCATGACCACCACGCAGCGGTAGCCGCGCACGGCGGCGATCATCGCGAGGCTGATCCCGGTGTTGCCGCTCGTCGCCTCGACGATGGTCGACCCTTTCCCGAGGGCCCCTTCGCGCTCGGCGCAGAGCACCATGCCGAGCGCGGCCCTGTCCTTGACGCTGCCGCCCGGGTTCATCGACTCGAGCTTGCCGTAGATGACGCCGCCCCCCTCGGGCGAGATCCGGGCGAGGCGGACGAGCGGCGTGCCGCCGATGAGCGACAGCGCGTCCGGCACGACCGGACCGACGCGCACGGGGGCAGCGGGCGAGGGAGCCGAGCGCTCGCCGGGAGCGTCGGGCGGGCTCGGCGGGCCGCCGCCCGGGGCTCGAGGGGACGACATGACGCCAGTGTACACGTGAACAGGGCATCCTCGAGGAGGCCCGGGCCCTGACGGGTTCCGTGCCCCAGAAATCCCGCCAGGGATCGCTGGCGCGCGGCGCTAGAACGAGATCTCCGACAGCACCCCGTAGTGATCCGAGGCGGCGACGCCGTCCTCGATCTCCTCGAAGACGACCCGCGACGAGAGCGGCTTGCCGCGGCCTTGCTCGTCCGCGCCCCGGACGAAGATGTAGTCGATGCGGCGCGGGTACTCCTTCGTGATGGCCGCGAACGGGTTCCGCACGGGATCGAAGGTGAACCCGGGCCCGTTGCCCGCCTGTTCGAAGGTGTCGGCGAAGTACACGCTCTTCTGGTTCAGGCTCTGCAGCCCCTTCATGAACCGGATCTCCGCGGCCTCGGGCTGCGCGTTGAAGTCGCCGACCACGATGGGCGGCAGGCCCGCCATGGGCGCCTCGCGCATGACGATCTCGGCCACGGCCGCGACCTGCGCCTCGCGCACGACGCCGTGGTCGAACTGCCAGTCCAGGTGGGTGACGAAGAACGGGATCACGCCGCGCGGCGACGCGAGCTCGGCGAGCAGGATCGAGCGCTTCTGGTCGGTCTCGCCCGTGGGCAAGGGGAACGCCTGGCTCCGCCCGATCGGCCAGCGCGACAGCACCGCGTTGCCGAAGAGCACGCCGCCGCCGAGGTCGTGCGCCGCGCCGAACGCGATCTCGTAGCCGAGCCCCTCGGCGATGTCGTCGGCCAGCGACCGGCCCTCGTACGACATCACCTCCTGGAGCCCGACCACGTCGGGATCGAGCTCGCGAAGCCCCTTCCGGATGAGGGCGAGGCGCGCCTCCCACGGGTCGTGGCGGTTCCAGATGTTCAGGGTGAGCACCCGCAGGGAGCTCCGGGCAGCCGCGCCGGAGCCGTCGTGCGCGGCGCCGCCGGCCCCGGAGACTTCTAGAGGACGATCCATACCGACGGGCTACGCCAGCTGCGCGTCCGAATCCAGCCGTGATACGAAGGGGCCCGGCGCAAGCCGCTCCCCTTCCGGCGCGGAAGGGCGATCTTGACCGGGAGAACCCTGAATGATCGCGTGTGCTCCTCGAAGGGGGCGGCCTGGAACGGCCTCCTCCCGATCTCGAACCCCGCTCCGCCTGGCCGGGGGCCTGCTCCTGTTCGCGCTGCTCGCCGGCTGCGAGAGCAAGATGGACCCGAAGGAGTGCGACAAGCTCCGCGGCGACGCCTTCGAGATGGTGAACAAGGCGCAGCACTGCAACACGGACGCCGACTGCCGCCAGAGCGAGTGGCCGGGCTGCGCGAAGCCCATCAGCAATGCGACCTTCGACAAGATCAAGCCCCTCGCGGAGAGCTACAAGACGGGCAAGTGCGAGGAGCCCAAGGTCGACTGCAAGAGCCCGCCGGAGTCCTACTGCAAGCAGGGGCTCTGCGTGCACCGCGAGCTCGGCACGACCGAGGGGGCGGGCAACACGCCCACCGACCAGATCCAGATCCAGTGATCGCGGCCGCACCGCCGGGCCGCGAGCGCCCCGGCGGCGCTGCCCGGCGGCGCCGCGCAGGCCGCCGTGCCGCGCCGCCGGGCGCGAACCGGCGCGCCGCCTCGGTACGCGCTTGACGCGCGCACCCGCAGGGGCCACGGACGCGCCGTGAGCGAAGGCTTCTATCGCGGCAAGCGCGTCGTCGTGACCGGCGCCGGCGGGTTCATCGGCAGCCACCTCGTCGAGGCGCTGGTCCGGGAGGGCGCGCGCGTGCGGGCGCTCGTCCGGTACGCGTCGGGCTCGCGGCGCGGGCACCTCGACCGGCTCCCCGAGGACGCCCTCGCGCAGGTGGAGGTCGTCCCCGGCAACGTCGAGGACGCGGGCGCGGTCCGGTCGCTCGTGCGCGGTGCCGACGTCGTGTTCCACCTCGCGGCCCTGATCGGGATCCCGTACTCGTACGTGGCCCCGCAGCAATACGTGGCGACGAACGTGCAGGGCACGCTGAACGTCCTCGAGGCGGCGCGCGAGCACGGCGCGCGCGTGGTCCACACCTCGACGAGCGAGACCTACGGCACCGCGCGCTACACGCCCATCGACGAGGCCCACCCCCTGACCGGCCAGTCCCCGTACTCGGCCACCAAGATCGGCGCCGACAAGCTCGCCGAGAGCTACCACCTCTCCTTCGGCCTCGAGGTCGCGACCATCCGGCCGTTCAACACCTACGGCCCGCGGCAGTCGTCGCGCGCGATCATCCCGAGCGTGATGCAGCAGCTCGCCGCCGGGAGCGCCGCGATCCGCATCGGGAGCACCGCGCCCGTGCGGGACCTCAACTTCGTGACCGACACCGTGGCCGGCTTCCTCCTCGTCGGCTCGAGCGCGCGGGCCGTGGGGCAGACGCTCAACGTGGGGAGCGGGCGCGCCATCTCCATCGGCGATCTCGTCCGGCTCATCTTCGAGGTGACCGGCAAGCGCGCGGAGCTCGTGACGGACGGGGCTCGGGTTCGCCCCGACGCGAGCGAGGTCATGGTGCTGCTCGCCGACTTCCGCCGCGCCGCGGAGCTCGTCGGCTACGCGCCCCGCGTGCCGCTCGAGGAGGGGCTCGCGCGCACGTACGCGTATATCGAGCGCCACCTCGCCGATTACCGGCCCCGCGAGTACGCGATCTGACGCACGACGCCGCGCCGGCAGGGCGGGCGCCCCGCGCGCCGGCCGCGCGCCGCCGGCGGGATGGATGGAACGCCATGTGGAAGATACCTCTCAGCGATCTCTCGTTCGGGCCTGAAGAAGCGGAGGCCGCGCGCGAGGTCGTCGCGTCGGGCTGGCTGACGATGGGGGAGCGGACGGCGCAGTTCGAGCAGAAGCTCGGCGAGGCGCTCGGCTCCCCGCGGGTGCTCGCCGTGACGAACTGCACCGCCGCGCTGCACCTCGCGTACACGGCGCTCTCCGTGGGCCCCGGCGACGAGGTGATCTGCCCGAGCCTCACGTTCGTGGCGACCGCCAACGCCGCGCTCCTGTGCGGCGCGAACGTCGTGCTCGCCGACATCGTCGGCGACGGCGACCTCGGGGTCGACCCCGCCGACATCGCCCGCAAGATCACCCCGAGGACGCGGGCGATCGCGGTCGTCCACTACGCCGGCTACCCCTGCGACATGGACGCGATCTCCGCGATCGCGGCCGAGCGGGGGATCGCCGTGGTCGAGGACGCGGCGCACGCGCCGCTGGCGAGCTACCGCGGCAGGGCGCTCGGGACGCTGGGCGACGTCGGCTGCCTGAGCTTCTTCTCGAACAAGAACCTCGCGGTCGGCGAGGGGGGCGCCGTGATCGCGAAGGACGACGCGCTCCTCGCGCGCATGCGGCTCCTCCGCGCGCACGGGATGACGACGCTGACCCTCGACCGGCACAAGGGGCACGCCTTCACGTACGACGTGATGGCCGCGGGCATGAACTACCGCATCGACGAGATCCGCAGCGCCATCGGCGTCGTGCAGCTCGGCCGGCTCGCGGCGGGCAACGCGCGGCGGCGGGCGCTCGCGGCGCGCTACCACGAGCGCCTCGCCGGCGTGCCGGGCGTCGGGCTCCCGTACCGCGACTTCTACGCCCGCGGGGTCGGGGAGAGCGCGCACCACCTCATGCCGGTGCTCCTGCCCGAGGGCGCCTCGCGCGAGGCCGTGATGGAGGCCATGAAGGCGCGCGGCGTCCAGACGAGCGTGCACTACACGCCGATCCACCGCTTCTCGCACCACGGCGCCTCGGACCGGGTGCGCAAGGAGGGGCTCGCGCGCACGGACGCGATCGCCGGCCGCGAGCTCACGCTCCCGCTGCACCCGCGCATGCCGGACGCCGACGTCGACGCCGTGTGCGAGGCGCTCGCCGCGTCACTCCGGTAGGTACCGCTGCCGGTGCTCCTCGAACTCCTCCTGCGCCTCGGCGAAGTCGTCGCTCCTGCCGATGTCGAGCCAGTGGCCCCGGAAGGGGAAGGTGGCCACCTGCTCGCCGGCGTCGAGCAGCGCGTGCATGAGGTTGTCGAACCCGAACGGCCGGCCCTCCGGGATGAAGCGGAGCACGGCGCGGCTCATCGCGTAGATACCCATGCTGACCCAGAACGTGTACGTGGGCTTCTCGCGGAAGCCGACGACGCGCCCCTCCGGGCCGAGGTCGAGCACGCCCAGGTCGATCTTCGAGGCGCGCTCGCAGACCGCGACGGTGAGCGGCGATCCGGCCGACTCGCCCGTGCGGTGGAGCGCCGCGAAGTCGAGATCGCAGAGGATGTCGCCGTTCATCACGAGGAAGCGCTCCGGCAGGTCCCGCTCGATGACCCGGAGCGGGCCCACGGTCCCGAGCGGCGCCTCCTCGCGCTGGTAGGAGATGCGCAGCCCGTACCGGCTCCCCTCGCCGACGACCGCCTCGATGAGGGCGGCCTGGTGGCCGACGCACATCACCACGTCGGTCACCCCGGCGCGCGTGAGCTGCCGGAGGAGGATCTCGACGATGGTGTGATCGCCGATCGGCATCAGCGGCTTCGGGATCAGGGCGGTGTAGGGGCGGAGCCGGGAGCCTTTGCCGCCGGCGAGCACGACTGCCTTCATGCGGTGACGTATACCCACGCGCTGCTCGGACGGGGGACCATTCCGCAGAATTTCGCGCTCGTCCGGCCCGCCGCTCCCTCTCCGATTGACTCTCTTCCAGCTGCTCTTTAGTGATGGAGAGCGTCCCGCGGCAGGTCAGCCCCTGCGCGGCGCGGTTCAACCTTCACAGGCGGCTTGGGCAGCAATCATGACGATGGTACCCCCGTCCCGTACCCCCGGAAGGAAGCGCCGGAAGCTCGGATATCGCGGCAGCGGCACCTTCGCCATGTGCAGCGCCGGCCCGCACCCGGGCGGCCCGCTGTTCCGGCAGCTCTGCACGCTCGCCGATCGCTTCTCCGCGTGCGAGGACGACCCGGCCGCGGCGCAGATCGGGAGCGTGCTCTCGCTGCTCGCCTTCTACGCGACAAAGCCGAACGACCGGGATTTCCGGCTGTCGTTCGGCTCCTTCGTCATGGATCTCGCCGTCGCCGACGAGGAGCGGGCGCGGGCTCGGGCTCAGGGGGACGGGCCCATCCCCTACCGGCGCCCGCTCCTGGCTCGTTGACCTGGGCTGCTGATGAGCGCTCGAGAGTTACCCACGCGCCCGGCGGGGCGCAGCAAGCGGACGACATCGGCCTCGGTCGTGCTGATCGTGAGCGCGAGCGAGCAGCTCGCGGAGCGCTGCCGCCGGCTGGTCTTCGTCGAGGGCGCCGACCTGCTCGCGTGCGATCTCGTGTCGCTGCGCGGGAGCGCGGCGTGGCTGCACCCGCTGGCCATCGTGATGACCCAGGACGTGCGGGCGTTCGATCCCGAGGGGTTCATGGAGCTGTCGCGGCGCATCGGCGCCGAGCTTGTGGTGCTCCCCTCCGAGACCGTCTCGGATACGCAGCTCACCGCGATGATCACCGCGGCGCTGGACATCGCTCAGCGGCGCCGGACGGACTGACGCCAGGCGAGGCCGCCGGACCGACGGACGGCCGGCGGGCGCGTCACTCGCGCGGCGGGAGGACGTCGCCGGACTTGCTCGCCAGCAAGCACCCCTCGTCGAGGCCGAGCTTGCACGCCTTCGTGAACAGCTCGACCGCCTTCTGGGAGTCGCGCTCCACGCCCTCGCCCTGCGCGTGGAGGTGCCCGAGCTCGACGCAGGCGAGGGCGTTGCCGCGCTCGCAGACGCGCTGGAACAGCGCGGCCGCGCGCCCGGGATCGGCGCTGGCGCCCTGGCCGCGGAGGTAGGCCCTGCCGGCCGCGAGGCACCCGAGGTTCGCGCCCGCGTGGCACGCGCGCGCGTGCCAGTAGAGCGCCGCCTCGTCCGCATCGCTCGCCCCATCGCCGCCGTCCGCGCGCGCGAGCCGGTCGTGGTACGCGTCGCCGAGCCGCAGGCAGCCGCGCGCGCTCCCCTCCGTGCACGCCTCGTGGAACAGCCCCACGGCCCGCTCCACGTCGATCGAGACGATCTCTCCGCCCAGGTACATCGACCCGAGCGTCACGCAGTCCTCGATCTGGTGGTCGGCGCAGCCGTTCGTGCAGCCGATGAGATCGTCCCGCTCGCAGGGCAGCCGGAGCGGCGGTGGGGGGGGTTCGGCCGGCGCCGCGGCGGGCGGCGCCGCCGCGGGGGCAGGCCGGGTGGGCCCCGCGGCGTGGCGCGGCGTGGTCGCGGCCGCGCCGCCGCAGCCGCAGAGGAGGAGCGCGCCGACGAGCATCTGGGCGAGTTCGCGCACGTGCATGCTCGAACTCATGACACACCGCTCGACCTCCCCCAACGCTGCCCGCCGCTGCGTTCGTCCTGGACGCGCTGACGGGAGCGGACGCTCCGGGCTGGTCCCCGGCCGGGCCTCGGTGTAGACGGAGCCGATGCCGCTCATGAGCCCTCCTCCGCTGCAAACGCTCGACGAGCCCAACCTCGAGGCGCTCGTGGAGCTGATGTTCCTCGCGGCCTTCGCCGACGGCGAGTTCAGCCAGGAGGAGAAGGTGCATTTCTCCCGGAGCGTCGAGTCGCTCACGGACCGCCGCATCCCCCAGAGCACGATGGATGAGCTCATCCGCACCGTGGTGGAGCAGCTCCAGAAGGAGGGGCGGGCCGCACGGCTCGCGTCGCTCAAGGAGCGGCTCGCCACCCCGCAGGCGCGGAAGGTCGCCTTCTCCCTGGCCGCCCAGGTCGTGGTCGCCGACGGGATCGTCAGGAACAGCGAGCGCGAGCTCCTCCTCGACGTCGCCGCGGCGCTCGAGCTCGATCAGACCGAGGCGGCGGACGTCGTGCGGAGGCTCGCCGCCTCCTGAGCGCCCGGCCGCCCGCGGCGCGCTGCGCCCGGGGCGCCCTGGGGTCGGCCCTGCCGCGGGGGCCGCTACAGGGCGAGGCGAGCGCCGCGGGGTGAACGGGCACCGCCGTTTTCGGTTACGATGGCGTCCGCCGTGACCTGGTCCTCCACTGGCAGTTTCCTGCTCCCGTTTCCCGTGCCGGGCTCAGCGCTGACCTCCACCCGGGGCACCTACGTGATCGGAGCGCTCATCGGCGACGGTCAGTATGGCTCGGTCTACGAGTGCAGCGGGCCGTTCGACCAGGTGTACGCCCTGAAGATGCTGCGGCCGGCGAACAAGCCCTACCAGGTCGTCAAGGAGGAGTGGTCGCGCGAGATGCTCCGCCTGGAGAGCTTCCGCCACCCGAACATCGTCTACATCCACGATGCGTTCGAGGTGAACTACCTCTTTTACCTGGCGCTCGAGCGGTGCGACACGAGCCTCCGGGCGCTGCTCGGCACCCCGTTCCAGCCGCCGCTGCTCCTGGAGCTCGCGCGTCAGCTCCTCATGACGCTGCAGTACCTGCACGACAACGGCGTCGTGCACGCCGACCTGCACGCGGGCAACGTGCTCATCTCCCAGCTCGACCACAAGCCGCTCGTCAAGCTCACCGACTTCGGCGTGGCCCACCAGCTCGACGGCGTCACCCGCTGGTTCCGCCCGCAGGTCGCGAACCCGAAGATCCTCGTGCCCGAGCTCGTGACGGCGGGCTACACGACGACGCAGAGCGACCTCTACCAGCTCGGGCTGCTCATGTACCAGATGCACACCGGCCAGCCGGCCATCGACGTGAACGCCCCCTACGAGGAGATCACGCGGCAGATCGCCGAGGGCGCCCCGCGGCAGAAGGCCGAGGCGCTCGGCACGCCGCTGAGCCAGGTGATCGCCAAGCTGCTGCGCCGCCGCGACGCTTACCGCTACTACTCCGCGCGCGACGTCTGGGACGACCTGCGGCAGCTCCGCTGGGCGTAGCGCAATCTCCGCTGCGCCCGTCGCGCGTTCCGGGCTACACCTCGCCGCATGGTCGCCGCCGCCACGCCACGCGTCGTCTCGCTCACGCCCGCGGTGTTCCACCTGCCGGACGCGGTGAACCAGGTCTCGCGCACCTACGGGGAGAGCCCGATCGTCCCGCGCGGACCCCGGCTCCGGCCGCTGCTCGACCGCGCCCGGCGCGGCATCGTCGAGGCCCTCGGCGCGCCCGGCTACGAGGCGATCCTCCTCACGGGCTCGGGCTCGACGGCGATGGCCGCCGTGCTCGGCTCCTGCCTGCGGCGCGACGAGCGGCTCCTCGTCGTCCGGAACGGCGCCTACGGCGACAGGATCTTCGAGTTCGCTGGGGCGCTCGGCCAGCCGGTCCTGGACATGTGCCTGCCCTACGGCGAGCGCCCGGATCTGGCGAAGATCGAGGCCATCCTCGCGGCGGACGAGGTCGACGCGGTGGCCATGGTCTACGGCGGCACGTCGACGTGCACGCTGAACCCCGTGCCCGAGGTCGGTGAGCTCGCCCGGAAATACGGCAAGAAGCTGCTCATCGACGGCATCAGCGCGCTCTTCGTCGAGCCCTTGGTCCTCGAGGGCTCGGGCATCGCCGCGGTGATGGGCTCCTGCAACAAGGGCCTCCACAGCCACCCGAACCTGACCATGGCGCTGGTCCGCAAGGACCTGCTCGCCGAGATGGAGCGGATCCCCGCGCGCGTCCCGAGCCTGGAGCTCCACAAGACCTGGCGCGCCCAGCAGGGCGGCGCGCACCCGTACACGATCGATCCGATGAGCCTGTGCCAGGTGATCGCGGCGCTCGATCACCTCGCCGCTACCGGCGGCGTCGCCGGGCGGCACGCCGTCTACCAGGCGCGCTGCGCGATTTTGCGGCCGGGCTACGAGCGGCTCGGGCTGAAGATCGCGCGCTGGGAGAACATGCCGCTCCAGTCGATCGGGACGGCGCTGCACCTGCCGGCGCGGAGGACGTACGATGAAATGGCGGGCCGGCTCGCCAGCGAGCCGGTCGACGGCCACGTGTTCGAGATCTACGCGGCCCAGGGGAAGCTCTCGAACCAGCTGTTCAGGATCTTCCACATGGGCGAGTACCCGCTCGAGGTCTACGAGATCTTTCTCAAGGCCCTCGCGCGCGTCATCTGAGCCAGGCGCCCGCCGCTCACGTCGCGCGGCGACCGCGGCTCACTTCGCCTCGGTCTTCTCGGCTGGCGCGGCGGCGGGCTTGTCGCTCTTGGCCGCGTCCGGCTTGGCCGCCTTGTCGGCCGCCGGCTTGGCCGCCTTGTCGGCGGCGGCCTTCGTCTTTGCGGCCTTGTCGTCCGCGGGGGCGGCCGCGTCGTTGGCGGCGTCGCCGACGCCGAGCAGCTCGATGTCGAAGACGAGCGTCGACTTGCCCGGGATCTTCGGCGGGCTGCCCGACTCGCCGTAAGCGAGGCGCGAGGGGATCGTGAGCTTGCGCTTGCCGCCCACCTTCATCCCGACCACGCCCAGGTCCCAGCCCTTGATGACCTCGGTGTTGCCGATCGTGAACTCGAACGGCTCCCGGCCGACGGACGAGTCGAACTCGGCGTTGGTCTTCAGCAGGCGCCCCGTGTAGTGGACGCGGACCCTGTCGCCGTCCTTCGCCTCCTGGCCGGTGCCCACGACGATGTCTTCCTTGATGAGGTCGGCCGGCTCCGGTACGGCGGGCTGCACCTTCGGCACGGCGCTGCCCGGGGGCAGCTCCGGCTCGGGGACCTTGTCCTCGCAACCCGCGACCGGGCCGAGGAGGACAGCGCAGGAGAGGGCGAGGACGATTTGGAAAGGCTTCATGGCGCCACGTCTTACGCACCCGGCGCGGCCCGATCAACGGTCTCCCGCGGCGTCCGTGGCACCGGCGGGCCGGGTTTCTCGTTGCAGCGCTCGGGCCCGCGCGGTTAGGGTGCGGCCACCTTGGCTCGCGCGTTCTCCGTCGCTGCCCTGGCGATCGCCGAGGGAGGCGCCAACGCCGTCGGCGCCGTGCGCTTCACCTGCGCCGAGGCGGAGCTCGAGGTCGAGCTGGTCCGCGTCGCCGGCTACACCGAGGGGTTCGCCCTGGGCGCCGTGGCGGCGCCGGTCCGCTTCGGGGTCCCTTACATCGCGATCCGCGGCCTGTTCCGGCGCGGCAAGGCGCTCTGCGTGGCGCTCGATCCGTCCGCGTGCTCGCCGCACAACTGCTTCGTCCTCGCGCGCTTCGAGGGCGATCTCCCCGGCGTGCCCGGCGTGATCTCGCCGACGGCGATGGAGGCCATGGAGAGCGCCTACCGCGCGCGCGTCCACGCCCGCGTCGCGAGCTGGGTCGCGCCGGCGCCCCTCGGCGTGCTCGCGGCCGCCCTGTCGCCCGACTACCTCGCGAGCGGCCCGCTCGGCACCGCGTCGCTCGCGCTCCTCGTCGCGCTCGCGACGTGGCTCGCGCTGCGCTTCGCCGCGCGGCTCGCGACCTGGGGGGGTCCGCCCTCGGACCGCCTGCGCGACGCGCTCGTGGAGGAGCTGTCGCGCCGCATGGGCTTCGCGTCGGAGCGGCTCGCGGCCTCGACCCCCAGCGCGCCGGCGCCGCCCGTGTTCGCGCCCCGGCCGACGCCGCTCGCCGCGCGGCCGGGGCGCGAGCGCGGCGGCGAGGACGGGCTCGACGCCCTCCCGCTCCGGGCGCGCGTGCTCGTGCCCGCGGCGCTCGCCGTGGTCGGCATCGTGGCGACGATGGCGTTCGTGCAGCGGTTCGCGGCGCCCCGCGACCTGCCGCCGGCCGAGCGGCAGGCGGCGCGCGGCGTCGGGCCGGCGGCCCGCGGCGCCGCCGCCGCGCTCCTCGCGGGCGAGGCCCGGGAGCGCGCCGAGCCGTCGTTCCCGCACTGCCTCTGCGAGCGCGCCGACTCGCCGCTCTGGCAGCAGGGGGTGCCCATCCTCAGCGTCCTCGGTTCGACCGGGCCCGACGACGGCGCCGGGGTGATCGCGCCGATCCTGCAGCGCGACCGCGCGGAGGACGACGAGGCCGCGGCGGAGCCCGGCGAGAGCGGCGCGGAGCCGGGCGCGGCCGCGTCGGCGCCGGGCGACGCCGGCGCGGCGCCCGTCGACGCCGGCGTCGACGGGGGCGGGCACGCGCGGCGGCCGGCGCGCGGCCGCTACGATTTCGAGCTGGCGGTCGTCAACAACAGCGGCGCTCCCGTGCGCGATTTCCGCGTGCTGCTCACGTTCGCGCGGCGCAACCGCCGCGGCGAGCGCGCCGGGATCACCGAGCGCGGGCTGTTCTGGGAGGGCGCGCTCGCGCCGGGGCGCGCGGTGAAGTGGCATGTCGAGGCGCCCGGGACGGAGGTCAAGATCGAGCCTGGGGTGACGGGCATGCTCGACGGCGAGACCGGGGTTGCGTCGCCAGACGCGTTCTTTCAGCTGACGCGCGCGCGCTACCGGGTGGTGCGCATCCACGCGGCGATGATGCTCGCCTGGCTCCGCGACCCGCGCGCCCGCGACGCGCTCCTGTCGCTCCTGCCCGCCGCGTCCGGGGAGGAGGAGAAGCTCGAGCGGATCCGGCGTGCGACGGCCGACGTGGTTCCGTGCTCGGTCGCGGTGGCGGAGGGCCGGCTGCGCGCGTGCCTCTTCAACGGCGGCGTGGCTCCGCTGCGCGGCGTCACGCTGCGCGAGGTCGCGGCGGGCGAGGGCGGGGCGCCGCGCGCGTGGCCCATCGCGGCGACCCTGCCGGTCCACGAGGGGGTGGAGGTGACGTTGCCGCTCGAGGGGAGCGCGGCGCCCGAGGAGCTCGAGGTGGTGCCGCAGGGGCGATGAGACGATGATGGGGGGATGAAGAGGGGCTCCCGGGCCGCGCTCGCGCCGGTCGCGGCGCTCGCCGCCGCGCTGGCGCTGCTCGCCGGGGCCGGCGAGGCGGCGGCGTGGTCGCCGCTCGATCTCGAGGTCGTCCCCCGCTGGAGCGAGCTGCCGGTCCGCTACCACATCAACCACAAGACCATCCCGGCGCCGCTCTCCGGCTTCGCCGCCGCCGCCATCGAGGCCGGGTTCGCGGCCTGGTCGAGCCCTGCGTGCACGGCGTGGGCGACCGAGCTGCTCGGCGACACGGACGCCGGCTACGACTTCGACGACGGCAGGAACGTGTTCCTCTGGATCAGCGACAGCTGGCCTGCCGCGCTCGGCCAGGTCGACTCGGTCATCGCCGTCACGATGCCGGTCTGGGATCCCGACAGCGCCATCGACGACGCCGACATGGTGTTCAACAACGTGGGCTTCTGCTGGGATGACAGCGGCGAGGGCGACTGCATCGATCTGCAGTCGATCGCCACCCATGAAGAAGGGCACTTCCTCGGCCTCGGCCACTCGAACGTGCGCGGCGCGACGATGCTGGGTACGTACCGGGGCGGCACGTCGGCGCGCACCCTCGAGGGCGACGACATCGAGGGGCTCTGCGCGCTCTACCCGATCGGCGGGACGACCGTCGCGAGCTCGGGCGGCGGCGCGGGGTGGGGCGGCAGCGCAGGCTGGGGCGGAGGCGCAGGCGGGGGCGGCGCGGCGTCGGATGCCGGGGATGGGCCGAAGAGCGGCGGCGTGAACGACGCCGAGGGACGCGACGCCGGCTGCTCGTGCTCGGGTGGCGGCCGGCTGCCGGGCGCTCCGGGAGCGCTGTCGCTCGCCGCGCTCGCCGCGCTGCTGTCGCGCCGGCGCCGGTGCGCTGGGTCGACGCCGCGCAAATGACCGCCGATGCCGCGCGGATTGGGCCCGGCACCGCGCGAACGGCGGCCGGCGCGGCGCGAACGGCGGCCCGCACCGCGCGAACGGCGGCCGGCGCCGCACGATCCGTGGCAGGGGCCCGGGACAAGAGAGCGAGCGCCCGGCGCGGTCGCGCCCGCTTTACAACCCAGCGCAGCCGGGGCAAACGTCCCGCCATGCCCGAGCCGAGCACCGCAGCATTCGACGCGGAGGTCGCGCGTGCCCTCCGCTCCCTCGAGGCCGACAGCGCCGTTCCTGCCCTCGATCCGCTCGGCGATCCGGCCGGCGCGGCGCGCGCGCTCTCGGCAGAGGGCGACGGCGCGCCGCTGCTCCTCCGCGCGGCGCCCGAGCTCGGCGCGCCGCAGCGCGACAAGGACGCGCGCTTCGGCCCGGCCCCGCGCGACCCCGTCTGGCTCCGGATCGAGCGCGGCGCGAGCGCCCTCCGGCTCGCGCCGCTGCGGCTCGCGGGCGTCGGGCGGCCGCGGTCCGGGACCGCCGGCGCGGCCGGGGCAGGGGAGGCGGCCGGGGCCGGAGAGGGCGCGGCCGAGCCGCGCGACGCGGTGCGGGTCGAGGTGACCTCGGCGCAAGGGCCGTGCTGCACCGCCCCCTCGTGCACCCGCGAGCGGACCCACGTCGCCGCCTGGCTCGTGCTCGCCCCGCCCCCGCGCTCGCCGGCGCCCGCGCGCGCCGTGGCGGCGCAGCGCCTGCTCGTCGCCGAGGCGCAGGACCTCGATCCCGGCCCGGCGGAGGCGCTCGTCGAGTCGGTGGCGGCGCCGCTCGCGGCCGCGCTGCGCGTCCCGCTGGTCACGGCGCGCGGGACCGAGCCGCCCGGCGCGATCGCGCCGCGACCCCTCCCGGAGCCAGCGCCGGCGCCCGCGCTGACGGCCGCCGCGCTGGCGCGGTTCGCGATCCGGACCGAGGGGGAGCTCCTCGTCCTGCGCGACCACGCGAGCCAGGGGCCGCGCGGGTCCGCGACCCGCAACGCGCTCATCGGCGCCGCGCTGCTCGTCGCCGCGCTCGCCCTGTGGGTCCAGGTCATGCGGAGCGCCTCCGCCGGCGACAGCGGCATCGCGATCGGGATCGGCAGCGCCGCCGCCCTGCTCTCGCTGGCGGGCTACGCCTTCCTCGGCGTCGCCCGGTTCTCGTCCCGGTATGCGGCGCGCTCCGCCCCGGTGGCGTCGTTCGGGCCGGGCCGCTTCGTCGTCGCCCCCTGGGTGAGCCGCACCGGCGCGATCGATCTGCGCCCCGAGGGCAGGCTCGGGGCCGCCATCTCCGCCGGGGAGGTCCACGCCGTCCGCGTGCAGTCCCGCGGAGACCGCTTCGCGGTCGAGATCGACACCGACCACGGCCCCATCGACGCGCTCCTCACCGACCGCGAGGACGTCGCGCGCTACTGGCGCGACGCCATGGATCGTGCCGTCGCCTCGGTCCGCCACCCCGGCGGCCCTTCCGCCAAGCAGCGCCTCCGCGCGCGCTCCCAGGCGCAGCAGCCCGCCGCGGCGAGCTGAGCCCGCCGTCGACCCTAGCCCGCGCCTTGGGTGGAGAGAACATCGCGAGCACGTGACCTCTGATGAGGCCACGTGCTCAGAGGTCGTGATAAACGGTTACACTCGGAACGAAGATGAAGGCCCAGCTTCCGAGGATTCGCTCACGGAAGGTCACGTCGTCACTGGGGCCCTGATTGTCCCTGGGCGCTATCTTGAACGACGTGGTGAGCTCTGGCACGTTCATGGGGGCGAACCCGAACAGCCCCAGGGTCAACTGGAGCGGCCATCCAGGAGCCAGCGACCAGCGCGTACGCCACGATGCCTGGAGCGAGATGAAAAGGCCTCCGAACCCCGACACACCGAGCTCGGACGCAGGTACGAAGTCGAAGGACGTCGGACCGTCTCTCGAGCTTCGGCCATTCTGTGCTTCTCGTGAGTTGACAAGAGGTCCCCCGATCGGCCCCAGGGCGAAGCCGAGGCTCAAGCGTTCGCCGCGCGAGTAGAATGAAGTGGAGATCTCCGGTCCTGCAAAGAGAGCGTTCAGATACAGGCTGTCGCTGACGTCGGCAAACTGACCGTTGGTGAGCCTCGCGCCGGTCCGAGAGCGCGCCTGCCACAAGAAGACATAGCCGGCTGTGGCCCCTATCCACACCGATGGTATGAGCGGGTGGCGATAGCCGCCCATGACGAGCGCGCCGAGACCAGGTGGTGCGCTGCATTCATCATCGCAGTTGGAGACCTGGCCGCCCAGGCCCGGGGTGAGGGCGAGGCCGACTCCGAGCTGCAAGGATGGCAGGATGGGATCCTCCGCCCGAGGATCTTCACGCACGGCCGGTGCTTTCGCGAGCGCCACTGCGACCTGTACGTTTCCCTTCGGTAACACATAGAAAGTGGTGTCGAGGGGTCGGTAGCCGGTCATCTCGATTCGCGCGGTGTGCGTTTCGCTCGTCAGCCTGATAGGGCGGACTTGAGGCATCGTCGCGACTTCCTTGCCGTCGATGATGATCCGCGCGCCTGGGTAGTCCCCATCAAAGATGACGGTACCGACAAGTTGATCGAGCTTGGCTCGAAGCTCCTTCGATGTCTCCGCGTTCTCTGGTGCGAGGGATGGAAAATCGCGCTCCAGCACGTCGAGCATGTCGAGTGCCTCGACGGGGCGATCGAGCTCCTTCAGGAGTAGCGCGATGTTGAGCGTGTTATTCTCGGATGGACACACCAGGTGAGAGTCGCGGAAAGCGGCGAGCGCGCGATCGAGGTCCTTCTGCTCATAGAGTTGAAGTCCCTTGTTGAAATGCCCGGTGGCCGCAGCGCGGTCCTTGCAAGGTGGCCTCCTTCCTTCTCCGGCGGCAGCATGTGGATTGATGGCTGCAAACGTCGAGGTCAGGGCGAAAAACGCCGCCAAATTCCCTGCGATGCCTCGGCGCCTTCTCTGGAGGAGAGCGCTCATCACAACGTCCCCCGTAACGTGAAGTTCGGCGAAGACGCCGGAGCGGGCGCTTTACCCTTTGTGCCACCGGGGTTTTGCGGCTTTCTCGCGTTCGGGGGGGCGACGACCGTAGTCGTTGCAGCGGATGACGAAGTGGGCGCCTCATGGGCAGGGGGCGCGTCCATGGTGGGGCCCTGGCTTGCAGAGGGGCCCGTCGTCGGGCTCTGGCTCGTTGAAGGTGCGTCGGGTTGAGGCATTGCGGGAGGGACCGCGCCGTTCGCCTCGGCGGCCGGAGCGGTAACGTCGGCCTTTTCCTGGGATGTGCGTCTGCCCGTGGCTACGTAAAGGAGCCCACCGAGCACGAGCGCCCCTCCCAGGACCAACGGAACGAGGAGGGAGCGTGCCTTGAGGTGCCGGAGCGGGAGTTCTCGTGTCACCGCTGGACCGGTCCCGGTCGGGGCGATTCCTGGAGACCGCTCGAGCGTGGCTCTTGCCGGGTGGAACTCGCTCAGCGACGGCATCGACGTGGATCGCACGGCGGGCATCCCGAGCAGCTGCGCGAATGCGCTCACCGCAGATATGGCAGTTGGGAAGCGGTCCGCGGGCGCTGCCGCCGTCATTCGGGCAAACCATTCATCGAACCCAGGAGGAAGCTCGACTCCCTTCTCGACCGCCCTCGCGCTTGCCGGCTGCTGTGGGCCGCTGGACGCTATCAGCATGAACATGAGCGGGCTGTTCTCACGGAGCTCCGATGCCCAGTAACTCTCACCGACGAGGAGCGTGTAGGCTATCTGTCCCAGGGCGTAGATGTCAGTCGCGGCGCTGACTTTCCCGCGGCGGAACTGCTCCGGTGCCATATAGACTGGCGTGCCGACGGAAGCCGTCGCGTTGACGTTCGTCGTCCCCTCCTCAAGCAGCTTGGCGATACCGAAGTCGAAGACCTTCACCCGGCGCGTGCCATCGTCCAGCTCCGTGAGAAAGAGGTTCCCCGGCTTGAGATCTCGGTGGATGATCGACGCGCGATGCGTTTTCTCGAGAGCGAGCGCGATTTGGTGCAAGTAGGTCAGTACCTCGGCGGGCTGGAAGCGTCCCACACGCTTGAGTCGTCTACCGAGGTCCTCACCTCTGAGGAGCTCCATGACCAGGAACGGCATGCCTGTCGCATCGTCGAATCCAGCGTCGAATACGTCGACGATGAAGTCGCTCTCGATGTGCGCTGCGGCGCGCGCTTCCAGCTTGAAGCGCTCGCGGAGATGCAGATCGTCGACGATGTGGGGAAGCATCACCTTCAGCGCGCGGCGCCGGGTGGTCTCGATGTGGATCACCTCGTACACCGCCCCCATCGCACCCGAGGCGATGCGCCGGACGACCTGATAGCGGCCGGCAAAGATCGCCCCCTCGTTCAGCCCGGATGACATTTTCAAGCGCCCGGGGCGAGCATACACTAGCTCCCGGTGGTGTGCGACACGAGTTGGCGGTTGTCCTTCGGGCTCCGGAGGCGCAGCGCAGCCCGGGACGGCCGGCCGCGGGCGCGCCCGGCTCGACGTCCATGCAGCGCTCCGCGCTACCCTGCTCGATCGCGTGCTCGGTGTGCCCGGGTCAGCGAGCGATCGCGGCGGGGAGCTCCCAGCGCAGGCGCGGCTGCGACCGTCTCCACGAGCGGAGAGCGCTGAAGTTTCGTGATGACCGACAATCACCCGAGCGGCCACTCCGCGCCGTCGCTGAGGAGATGGAACTGACGTGCACGATCCTGTACGCCGCTCACCTGATTGGTGTACTCCTTGAATCACATGTCATCGTGGCGGTACGTCTGGCGCTTCGCCCCTGCTTCCGGATTCCTGCTGCGTTGAATGACATGGCCGTGGTGAACGCATCTCTCACCAGCTTCGGGAAGCTTCCCTGGCCCTTCATGCCGCCTCGCCCACCGCACCCTGCGGGGAGGGACGGGCTCCTCTCCCTGCCGAGCCCGTCGTCCAGGTGCCAGCCCGAGGATGGCCGGTGGGCCTCTCCCTCCCGACCTCGTCGTCCATGCGGCAGGGCGGCGGGGCGAGGCACCTCACTGCTCGCTCCACCGGGACGCGGAGAAAAAACGGTACGTGGGGCGAGAAAATTGTCCGCCGCGGCGCCCCTCGAACGTCGCAGGGGCGAAGTGCCCGGGAAGGAGAACGATCATGAACGAATTTATGTACTTGTTCCGCGGTAGCGACGCCTCTGGCTCTCCGGCCGAGATGCAGCAGCACATGCAACGGTGGACCGCGTGGGCGAAGGAGCTCACCGAGAAGGGGCACCTCAAGCGTCCCGGCAGCCCCCTCGAGCCCACCGGCAAGGTCGTCCAGGGCAAGCAGAAGGCGGTCGTCGACGGGCCCTTCGCCGAGGCGAAGGATGTGGTCGGCGGTTACATGCTCATCGAGGCCGAGGATCTCGCGCACGCGGTCGAACTCTCGAAGGGTTGCCCGATCCTCGATCGCGGTGGGAGCGTCGAGGTGCGCCCGATCTGGAAGCTGAGCCGGTAGTGGATCCGGTCGACCCCGTCTTCCGGCGCGAGGCTGGGCGCATGCTCGCCACGCTGACGCGCCTCTTCGGGGTCCACAACCTCGCGCTGGCGGAGGACGTCGTGCAGGACGCCCTCTGCCGCGCGCTGGAGGTGTGGAAGTTCCAGGGGGTGCCCGAGAACCCGGCCGCCTGGCTCATGGCGGCGGCGAAGCACCGCGCGCTGGACGTCCTCCGGCGCGAGCGGACCGCGCGCACCTTCGCGCCCGAGCTCGGGCGGCTGATCGAGGGGGAGCGGGCGCTCGACCCCGCGGTCGACGAGCTCTTCGGGGCGGCTGCGATCCGGGACGATCAGCTGCGCATGATGTTCTCGTGCTGCCACCCCCGGCTGCCGGAGGAGGCGCAGATCGCGCTCGTGCTCCACGTCCTCTGCGGCTTCAGCGTGAGCGAGGTGGCGGGCGCGTTCCTCGCCACCGAGGCGGCCCTCGAGAAGCGCATCTCCCGGGCGAAGAAGGTGCTCGCCGGCTCGACGCGGCTGTTCGAGCTCACGGACGACGCGTTCTCTGCCCGGCTCTCGGCGGTCCGCCGCGCGCTCTACCTCCTCTTCAACGAGGGCTATCACGGCGCCTGCGCGAAGGAGGCCGTCCGGGTCGAGCTCTGCCGGGAGGCGATGCGCCTCACCGCGCTCCTCCTCGAGCACCCCCCCTCGTCGACGCCCGCCACACACGCGCTCGCTGCGCTGATGTGCCTCCACGCGGCGCGCCTGCCCGCGCGCGTCGACGCCTCCGGCGACCTCACCTCGCTCCTCCACCAGGAGCGATCGCGGTGGGATCGGCGGCTCCTGGCCGAGGGGCAACGGCTCCTCGACCTTTCGGCCGAGGGGCCGGAGCTGACCGAGTACCACGTCGAGGCCGCGATTGCGGCGGTCCACGCGCGCGCGGCCCGGCCGGAGGACACGGACTGGGGGGCGATCGTGGCGCTCTACGATACGCTGATGGCGATCCGCCCTTCACCGGTCGTCGCCCTCAACCGCGCCATCGCCGTCGCGCAGCACGAGGGGCCGGAGCGCGGGCTCGAGGAGATCGGCGGCATCGAGGGCCGCGAGCGCCTCGCCGCGTATCCGTTCTATTTCGCGGCGCTCGGCGAGCTGGAGCTCCGCCGCGGCCGGCGCGAGATCGCGAGCCAGCACCTCCGGGAAGCGCTCGCGCTCGCCCGCAACGCCATGGAGCGCCGGTTCTTCGAGCGACGCCTGGGGGCGTGCGGCGACGGGCCTCCTTGACGCATCCATCCAGCGCGGCGTTCCGCGGCACCGGCCTCCGGCACATGTTGGCATGCGACCGGCGCATGCCAGCATGTGTCAGGCAGGCCCGGTCGGCGGAGGCTGAATTGGCGTTTCTTATCGTGAATTCGCGCGGATTCGTCGAGATGGAGGGGACGGCGCGCGGATTGCTCGGGGAGGAGCAAGGCGTCGGCTTCGACATGAAAGGACTTGCCCGTGGACGTAGCGGGCGGCCAGCGGCCTCAACCCGGGTCGGCGCTGGGCGGCCTCCGCTGGGCGGCTTCAACCCGGGTTGGCGCCGGGCGCGCCTCAACCCGGGTCGGCGCTGGGCGGCCTCAACCCGGGTCGGCGCCGCTGGGCGGACTCAACCCGGGTCGGCGCCGGGCGGGTCGGCGCCGGGCGTGCCTCAACCCGGGTCGGCGCCGGGCGCGCCTCAACCCGGGTCGGCGCCGGACTCATCCATTCCTTGCCAACGGCCCACGTTCATGTAATGAACGCGTTCAGTGAACGCGTTCACCCAAAGACCCGGCCGCCGCGAAGCCCAGAAAGACGCCACGCGCGCCCGGATCCTCGAGACCGCGCGCGACCACTTCGAGCGCCATGGCTTCGAGGCGGCGAACGTCCGCGCCATCGCCGCGGACGCGGGGGTTGCCGCGGGCACGGTCCTCCTCCACTTCGCCGACAAGCGCGACCTGCTCCACGCCGCCCTCTTCGACGACCTCGCCGCCACCGCGGCCGAGGCCGTCCGCGACGAGGAGCCCGGCACCCTCGAGCAGCGGCTCCACCGTCTCGGGGCCGCGTTCTTCGCGTACTACGCCCGCCGCCCGGCCCTGTCGAAGACCCTGCTCCGCGAGGCGCTGTTCGCCGACCCGCCGTGGCAAGCGCGCTTCACCGACCAGATCGCCGCCGTTCACGGCCGCGTCGTCGCGCTCTTCAACGCCGCCCGCGCGCAGGGCGAGGTCGCCGACGACGCCGACCCCGCGCTCTTCGGCGTCGCGTTCTTCTCCTTCTACTACTTCGCGCTGATCGCGTGGGTCCAGGGCGCGCACCCGTCGCCCGTCGCCCTCCTCGATCGGCTCGTCGCTCAGCACCTCTGCGGCCTCCGCCCCGCAGCCAACGTCAGGAGGGCTCGATGACGTCATCCATCATCTTTCGCAGTCCAGAGGCGCGCGCGCGCATCGCCACCTGGTTCGAACGCTTCCTCGAAAGGGCCCCGGTCCCGACCCGCGCGCGCGAGGTCCCGACCCGCTTCGGCGCGACGCACGTCCTCGTCGCCGGCCCCGAGCACGCCCCGCCGCTCGTCTGCGTGCACGGCGCCATGGCGAGCTCCGCGCACCTCTTGCCCGAGCTCGGCCCGCTCCTCACGCGCTTCCGCGTCTACGCCGTCGACGTGATCGGCCAGTCCGTCAAGAGCGCCGACGTCCGCGTGCCGGTCGACGGCCCCGCCTACGCCGAGTGGCTCACCGACGTCTTCGACGCGCTCGCGCTCGCGCGCGCCCACCTCCTCGGCGTGAGCTGGGGAGGCTTCGTCGCCCTGCGCATGGCCGCGGTCGCGCCCGCCCGCATCGATCGGCTCGTCCTGATCGTGCCCGGCGGCGTCGTGTCCGGCCCGGCGTGGCAGGGCCTCACGCGCGTGGCCATCCCCATGGCCCTCTACCGCGCGTTCCCCTCCGAGGAGCGGCTCGCGCGCCTCGTCTCCGGGCTGTTCACCACGCACGACGCCATGTGGGGCCCCTACTTCGGCGACGCCGTGCGGAGCTACCGGCTCGACATGCGGATCCCGCCGCTCGCCGCGCCGGAGGCCCTCGCCGGCTTCGCGCGGCCCGCGCTCGTGTTCGGCGCCGACGACGACGTGAGCTTCCCCGGCGCGAAGCTGCTCGCGCGCGCGAAGGTGCTCCTGCCGCGCGCCGAGACCGAGCTGCTCGAGGGGTGCCGCCACTCGCCGCCCACCGACGACGCCTTCCGCGCGCGGCTCGGCGGCCGCATCGCCCGCTTCCTCGATCCCGACGCCGCGGCGCCCCTCGCGTCGCCGGGGCTCGCCTCTCCGCCCGCGTGACCTTCCGCCGCGCGCCTGCCGGCGCCCCGGCGCGCCTGCCGGCGCCTCGGCGCGCCTGCCGGCGCCCCCGCGCGCCTGCCGCGCGCCCCTGCCGCGCGCGCCCCCCGACGCTCCTCTGCGTCGCCTCAGTGCCCCGACACGTCGTCGACCTGCGCGAAGGCCTCGACGAGGCGCGCGCGGGCCCACGCCGACAGCGGCGGCGCCTCGATCGACCGCACGTTCTCCAGCAGGTGCTCCACGCTGCTCGTCCCCGACAGGATCACGTGCGCGCCGGGCTCGTCCCTGCAGAAGCGGTACGCCGCGTCCGGGAGCGACGCGACGTCCTCCCCCACGAGCAGGCGATCGAGCCCTTCGTCGACGAGCGCTCGCGACACCTTGCCCCGCGCCGAGAGCTCGTCGAGCAGCTCCCTCAGCCGCTCGGGCCGGCTCAGCGCGCGCCGGACCGCGAACATGATCAGCGTCCCGATGTCCTTCGCCCGCGTCAGCGGGAAGACCCGCTCACGCGCCGACTGGTTCAGGAGGTTGAACCCGACCATCACCACGTCCCAGAGGTCGTCGCGGAGCGCCTGCGCCAGCATCGCGTGCGTCGGATCGGCGGCGAACGCCTCCGTGATGCCCAGGAAGCGGATCTTGCCCTGCTCGCGCAGGCGCAGCAGCACCGGGACGATCCGCTCCCGCAGGTCGGCGTACCGGTCCGGGAGCACGCCGTGAAGGTGGTAGACGTCGACGTGATCCGTGCCGAGCCGCTCGAGGCTCGCGTGCAGCGACGACACCACGTCTTCCGGCCGGAGGGGCGCGTCGAGGCGCGTCGTCTTCTTCGTGGAGAGCACCACGCGATCGCGCGGCACCTCGCGGAGCGCCTTGCCGATGAGCTCCTCGGTCCCGTACGCCTCCGCCGTGTCGATGAAGCTCACGCCGCGCTCGATGGCCGTACGGACGAGCCGGAGCGACTCCGCCTCGGCGACGCGACCCGACCCGAGCCGGCTGTCGCCGCCCGCGCCCAGGCCGAGCGCGCTGACCTCCAGGCCGGTTCGCCCCAGGATGATGCGATTCACGTGGTCCTCTTTCTCTCTGTTCGATGAACGGTGATCCCCCCCGGCGCGAGGCGCCCGCCGGCCGGGGGCTCACTCCTTCGGGGCGACCTTCCACGACGTGAAGCGCCGCTCGACGCGCATGAGCAGGTGATTGAACGTCAGCCCGAGCGTCGTGATCGTCAGGATGCCGACATACATGCTCGGGATCTGGAAGTTGTATTGCGCGTAGATGATCAGGTATCCGAGCCCCGCCTTGGCCCCGATCATCTCCGCCGCGACGAGCACGAGCAGCGAGTAGGCGCCCGCGAGGCGGATGCCCACGAAGATCGTCGGGATCGCCGCCGGCAGGATGACCTTGCGGAACAGCTGGAGCGGAGACAGCCCCATCGTCCGCGCCGACTTGACGAGCAGCGGATCGACCCCGCGCACCCCGCTGATCGTGTTGAGCAAGATCGGCCAGGTGCACGAGTAGATGACGAGCGCGATCTTCGAGGCCTCGCCGATCCCGAGCAGCAGGAGGAACACGGGCAACAGCGCGAGCGCCGCGGTGTTGCGCAGCACCTCGAGCAGCGGGTTGATCGCGTCCGCCACGGCCTTGTACCACCCGATCGCGAGCCCGAGCGGCACGCCCACCAGGATCGCCAGCGAGAAGCCCGTGAGGGAGCGCGACAGGCTCGCCTTGATGTGGCTCAGGAGCTGCCCGTTCTGGAGGAGCTGCCAGCCGGTCGCGAGCACCTCGGACAGCGGCGGCAAAAACGCCCCCTCCACGAGCCCGACCCGCGGCGCCGTCTCCCACAGCGCGGCGACGAGGAGCAGGATCCCGGAGCGCGCGACGGCGCGGCCGAGCCACCTCCCCGCCTCGGCCACGAGCTGCGCCTGCTGCGGCTCCTCGGGCAGCGCGATCGATTGCGGGACGCTAGCCATTGACCGCCACCACGCCCGCCACGGCGCGCCCCTCTGCCGCGCGCTTCTGCTTCCTGAGCCGCTCCTGCTCCTCGGCCTTGAGCACCTCCTCGCGCAGGAGCGCCCAGATCTCGTGCCGCAGCCTGCCGAACTCCGGCGTCGACCGCGCGTCCTCGTAGCCCCGGATCTCCTCGGGGATCTCGATGATCCGCTTCACGCGGCCGGGCCGGGACGTCATGATCGCGACCCGCTGCCCCAGGTACACCGCCTCGTCGATGCTGTGCGTGATGAAGAGGATCGTCTTGCGCGACCGCTCCCAGATCCGGAGCAGCTCGTCCTGCAGCGACTCGCGCGTCTGCGCGTCCAGCGCCGCGAACGGCTCATCCATCATCAGCACCTCCGGGTCGTACGCGAGGCTCCTGGCGATGGCCACGCGCTGCTTCATGCCGCCCGACAGCTCGTGCGGATACCGGTCCTCGAAGCCGGAGAGGCTGACGAGCTCCAGGTAGCGCTGCGCGATCTCCTTGCGCTGGCTCTCCGGGACGCCCTTGGCCTCGAGGCCGAACTCGACGTTCCCGCGCGCCGTCCGCCACGGGAAGAGCGCGTATTGCTGGAACACGATGCCACGATCGAGCGCCGGGCCGGTGATCGGCTCGCCGTCGAGCAGGAGCTTCCCGCTGGACGGCTTCGATAGCCCGCCGAGGAGATCGATGAGCGTCGATTTGCCGCACCCGCTCGGCCCGACGAGGACCAGGAGCTCGCCCGCCCTCACGTCGAGGCAGAGGTCCTCGATGGCCGTGAACCGCGCGCCCTCCTTCGAGCCGGCGGGCCCCTTGACGGCGAACGTCTTGCTCACGTTCTGAAACTGAATCTTGCTCATGGCTCCTCCTGCGGCCGCGCGGGGAGGGACGAGGACGTGATCCGAAAGTCAAGCCCAACCAGCATGGAACGACCGCAACTCCCGCGACGTGGCGCGCCGTCACCCTGGGATCTGCTCCTCCAGGCGTGCCGCGGGGCGCCCTCATCGACCGTGCCGGAGACGCTGAGCACGCGACGTACCAACCGCCCGCCGCCTCACGAGACGCAAATCCGCTATAGCAGAGAGCCGCCTGCTGCTGGCGCAGCAGACGCTGCGCCGGGGGTGTTGCTGTAGCAGCAGTGGAACCGCCCGGAGCAGATCGGCCGGCGCGAAGGAGTAGCCCAAGGACGGAAGCGATCTCGACGACCGGCGAGCGTTCGGGGTACTTTTCCCGTGTACATGACCGTCTCCACTGCGTCTCCGGAAGAAGTCGAGGACGAACGTCTTGCACGCGGGCGCGCGCGCCTTCTTCAGCGCGCGCCGCTTGCGATCGTCCAGTACGGCGCGGATCTCACGATCCAGGACTGGAACGGGGCGGCCGAGCGCCTGTTCGGCCCTGCGCGGCGGGAGGCGCTCGGCCGGCGCGTCGACGAGCTGCTGCCGGCGTCCGGCGACCCCGAGGCGTGGCGCCGGCTGCTGGCGGAGGACGGCGCGGCGCCGCGGGTCTTTCGGCACGTCACCAGGGATGGCGTCGCGGCGCACGTCGAGTGGCGCCACGAGCGCCTCCTCGACGAGCGCGGGGAGGTCATCGGCGTCGGGGTGTTCGGTCACGACGTGACCGAGCGGGTCGAGCAGAGTCGCCGCTACGAGCAGAAGGAGCTGGTCCTGCGGACCGTCGCGCAGACGCTGCCGATCATCATCTGGGCGATCGATAGCGAGGGGATTTTCACGTTCCACGAAGGCAGCGGGGTCGCGAACGCGGGGCTCCAGGAGGGCGAGCACGTCGGCAAGAACGTGTTCGAGCTCTACGGCGGCAGCGACGGCATCGACATGCTCCGGCGGGCGCTCGCGGGCGAGGGGAGCCATTCGCTCAACTCGACGCACGGGGTGTTCTGGGAGAACTGGGAGATCCCGGTCCGCGACGAGCGCGGAGAGGTGTACGCGGTCGTCGGCCTCACCCTCGATGTCAGCCAGGCGAAGAACACGGAGCAGGAGCTCCGGACCAAGCTGGAGCTCATCGAGCGGCAACAGCAGGTCATCCGCGATCTGTCGACGCCGATCATCCAGGTGTGGGACGGCATCCTGACGCTGCCGATGATCGGGGTGCTCGACAGCCAGCGGACCGCGGAGGTGATGGACACGCTCCTCGAGGCGATCTCGCGGATGGGCGCGCGGTACGCGATCCTCGATCTCACCGGCGTCGACATGGTGGACACGAAGACGGCGAGCTACCTCCTCGATCTGGTCGGCGCGATCCGGCTCCTCGGCGCCGAGGGCATCGTCACGGGCATCCGTTCGAACGTCGCCCAGACCATCGTGAGCCTCGGCCTCGATCTGAAGAACATCACCACCCTCGGGAACCTCCGCGCCGCGCTCCAGCACTGCATCCGCCAGATGAGCAAGGAGCGCGCGGCCGGCTCGACGCAGCCCGCGCCCGAGCGCCGATAACGGCGCTCCCTATCGCGGACGTCGGATGCAGCGAAGCGAGCTGGAAAGCCGCCGGGAGCGAACAGGATAAAGAGGCCGCGCGGACCACGAGAGGCGTGGCCCCTGCCTAGCGCGCCGTCTTCTCCATCTTCGCCGCGCCTTCGCCCAGCGCCTTGGCCAGCGTCTCCACGAAGACACGGACCGCCGCCCGCGCGGGCGCCGCGTACACCGCGAAGATGGCGCGCTTCGACGCGCCGTACTCCGGCAGCACGCGCCGCAGCGCGCCGCTCTCGAGGTGCTCCTCTACGACGTAATCAGGCAGGTTGGCCAGCCCGATCCCCGCGACCGCGGCGTCGCGCAGCGTCAGCGTGTCGCTGGAGCGGAGCGTGCCGCTCACCTGGATGACGCGCTCCCCCTCGGGACCCACGAGCGTCCACCGCGGCACTGGCTCCATGTTGTGCGTGATGCAGTCGTGATCGGCCAGGTCCTCCAGGCGCCGCGGCGTCCCGTGGCGCCGCAGGTAGCGCGGGCTCGCGCAGAGCACGCGCCGATCGTCGGCGAGCCGCCGCGCGACCAGCGACGCCGGCGAGATCTCCGCAGCCTGGCGCACCGCCACGTCGATGCGCTCGGCCACCAGATCGACGATGCGATCGGTGATGTCGAGATCGATCCGGAGCTCCGGGTACTTCGCGCGGCAGGCCAGCACGGCGGGCGCGACGCGGATCGTGCCCAAGATCGTGGGCGCCGAGATGCGCAGGGTCCCGCGCGGCGTCCCGTCGAGATCCGCGACCGCGCGCTGCGCCTCCTCGACGTCCGCGAGGATCCGGCCGGCGCGCTCGGCGTAGAGGTCCCCCGCCTCGGTGAGGCTCACGCGGCGCGTGGTGCGCCGGAGGAGCTGCACCCGCAGGCGCTCCTCCAGCCGCGCGACCTGCTTGCTGACCGACGACGACGTGAGCCCGAGCGCCTTCGCCGCCGCCGAGAAGCTCTGCAGCCGCGCGACCTCCAGGAACGCCCTCATCTCGCCCAGATCACCGACCGCCGGCTCCATCCCATTCGTTCCTTCCGCGACGCAATCCTCGTCGGAAGACCAGGATTATCACGAGCATGCGCCGGATCTAGCTTTCCTGGAGCGCGAGGCCGCTGCCTCGCCGCGAAGGAGGATCCCATGCTTACGCAGGCTCGCGGACACACCGGAGTCGCGCTGCTGCTCTTCATCCTGACCTCCGCCTTGACCGCAGATCAGCTGGCCTCGCCGCCCCCGGCGCAGGGCGGGCCGACCACGCTGCGGGCGCTGTACGGCCTCGAACCGGTCGACCGGCTCCACCGGGCGCGCACGGCGCTCGTGCTCGTCGACCTCCAGGAAGAGTTCTTCTCGGGCGGCCTCACGCTGCCGGACGCCCGGGCGGCGCTCGAGAAGGCGACACGCCTCCTCGCCTGGGCAAGGGAGAACGGGATCACGGTCGCGCACGTGCGGAACGTCGGCCCGAAGGGCGCGCGGCTCTTCGCCGAAGGCAGCCCGCGCGCCGACTTCGTCCCCGCGGCGCGGCCGCGCGCCGGGGAGATCGTGATCACGAAATCGATGGCCGGGGGCTTCACGAAGACCGAGCTCGACGCCGAGCTCCGCCGCCGCGGCGTCGACACCATCGTGGTGAGCGGCCTCATGACCCACCTCGCCGTCGACTCGACGGTGCGGGACGGGCTCGTGCTCGGCTACCGCGTCGTGCTCCCGAGCGACGCGTCGGCGAGCCGCGATCTACCCGCCGTCCGGGGCGCGCAGGGCGCTCGCCTCATCGACCACCGCACCCTGCACGAGGTCTCGCTCGCAGCGCTGGCCGATCGCTTCGCCGACGTGCTGCCGACCGACGCCGTCCTCGCGCTGCCGCTCCAAGACGCCGCGAGGTGAGCGCGCCGGCCCGCCCCCTCGGCGCCGGCTCACGCCACGCGATCGATCGCCCCCTGAACGCCCTTCTGCTTGGAACAGTGCGCGCAGCAGTAGAACGCGCCGCCGGCCTCGATGCCGTGCCCCACGATCCGACAGGCGCAGTGGGCGCACGCGGGCGCGAGCTTGTGAATCGCGCACTCGAAGCAGTCGAAGGTGTAGGTCGTGCCGCCCACCATGATCTGGAAGGCCTTGTCGTAGCTGTTACCGCAGCAATCACACGTGTTCATGGGACCTCTCGACGGTTAGGGGTGACGTTGCGCCGCGATTCGAGATCAGCCGGCCGTCGCGATCACGCCGGGCTCCTTCGGCGGCTGCCCCGGCGCCGGCGGGTCCTCGATCTCCGGAGAGGGCTCTCCGGGCGCAGGAGGCGGGGGCGGGGGATCCCGCCGCGCCGGCTCGCCCGGATCGGGGTCGCGCCGCGGCGGCCTGTCCGGCGTGGGATCCTGCACCGGCGGGCCCTGCTCGGGATCGCCGACCGGCGCGGGGCTGGGTGTTCCTCGGGACGGGGGGGCGTTCACCGACATGCAGGGTCCTTTCCTGGCGCGCGCTTCGTGGATCGCTGAGCTCGCATCGACGCGGCGCGGACAAGGCTGCATGAACCGCGCCACGCGCGCATCCGAGCGGAGCGCCTCGACGGGGCGACGCGCTGCGCTCACCGCGCCTCGTCGTGGAGGGAAAGGCGAGCATTCCTGTCACACTGAGGCGCCGTTGCGCGGGTGAGGCCGGGGTGGCGAGCGGCCGCGAGCGGTCCCGAGGGGCCGCGCGGCGGGCGGCGGCCTCACGCCGGCGACCGGGAGCGCTTCACTTCGGGAGGAAATCGAGGATCTGCCCGAGCGCCTTGGTGAGGCTCGCGGCCTCCAGCACGTCGGGCAGCACCAGCACGCCGAGCACGCTGAGGCCGATGCCCATCAGCGAGCCCCCGGCGATCACGCCCGCGCAGATCGCCTCGGTGTTCTCGGCGGCGAGCGCGTACCAGGGCCGCTTGACCGGCGGGGCGGGCGCCTCCGTGAGCCCGCCGGGCCCCGTCTCGCTCAGCCGCGACTCGCGCTCGCGCGCCCTGTGCCAGGCCGCGGCGCGCCGCTCGATCAGCCAGAAGAGGAACGAGCCGAGGAACATCGACCAGATGTCGGTGAAATTGAGGATGAACGCGAGCCCGAGGGCGACCGCGGAGAGGGGGAATCGGTTCTTCGTGAGCTGCTTCGTGATCTCGACGAGGATCCCGACGATCGCCCCGACCACCACCGCGGACTTGGCGGTCGGGTGGAGGAAGTCGAGCCCCTTCATCAGCACCTCGGCGACGGCCTTCCACGTGAGCGCGCTCGGGACCGGCAGCTGCTCCGTCCCGTAACGGCCGATGTCCCCCTGGATGAGCACGAGATACCAGATGGGGACCGAGAGCACGAGCCCCGCGACCGTCCCGAGCACGTGCCCCATCGCCTGGTGGCGCGGCTTGCCGCCGAGCATGTAGCCCGGCTTGATATCCATCAACAGGTTCGCGGTGTTGCTCGCGACCTCGGCCGTGATCCCGGCCGTCATCAGGTTCGTCGTGATGTTCTTCGGCGCGAGGGCGCCATAGGTGAGCTGCGTCAGCTTGCCGAGCGCCCCGGTCGGGGTGATCGCCGTGATGCCCGTCGAGTTCACGGCGATGAGCGAGAAGACGAACACGAGCGGGACCGCGATGACCCCGAGCCACCAGGAGATGCCGAACCAGAGCTGCCCGAGCACGACGACGACCAGGCCGACGACGGGCACGCCGATGATCGACAGCTTCACCGGCAGCTCGATGTCCGCGAGCACGTCCCGCGCCCCGCCCTTCCTGGAGAGGCCCCGGAACGCGTCGATGATCACCTTGGGCTTGGAGAAGAATGCGTAAAGGGAGGACGTGGTCATGCACGCGACGCCGCCCCAGAGCGCCCAGAGCGTGATCTGCCCGAACCCATAATGCCCGTTCTTCGGCAGGATGATCCCGTGCTGGATCAAGAGGGGGGCCAGGATCCAGTAGTTGAGGATGCCGCCGAGGAGGAGCGACGCGCCGGTCCGGATCCCCATCAGGCCGCCCGTGGCGACGAAGATGATGCTCGTATCGAAGCGGATCGTGAGCTCGTTCAGGGGGACGCCCCGGATGGCCGGCGAGAGGCCCCATCGCTTGAGCAGGTCGGCGAACCAGCCGTGATAGAAGACCTCGTCGTAATAATGGGGGATGCTCTTGAGCGCGAAGAGCGCGCGCATCACCTTGTCGTCGCGGAGGAGCTCGAGCAGGGCGCTCGCGAGGCCGCCGCCGAGGAGGAGCTTCGCCTTGAAGAGGCCCTCCTTCTCGTCGCTCTCGTGCAGCGCGTCCATGACCACGCCGGCGGCCATGCCCTCGGGGAAGGGGAGCTGCTCGTCGTTGATGAAGCGCTTCTTCATCGGGAACGCGAAGAGCACGCCGAGGATGGCGAGGATGAACATCCAGATCATCGCCCGGCCCATGGGGATGATCGTGGTCGTGACCATCGAATAGGCCGCGAGGCTCGTGAAGAGCGGCGCGTTCATGTAGCCGGCCGAAGTCGCGATGGACTGCATCGCGTTGTTCTCGAGCACGGTCATGTCGCTCGCGAGGCCCAGCTTGGAGAGGACCTTGAAGAGCCCGAAGGCCAGGATCACGCTCGTGATGCCGACGCCGAGAGACCAGCCGGTGCGCGCGCCGATGTACAGGTTCGTGAGCGAGAGGAAGGCGCCGAGCAGCATGCCCGTGATCCCGGAACGCCACGTGAGCTGGGGCATGTCGCCGCGGTAGACGTTCTTCAGCCACCATGTGTCCTTCTCTTCGAGCGACATGGTGTGGACCTGCTCGGGCGTGAGCTGCTTGATGGCCATCCGGCGACCTCCGCGCACCTTGTACCATGGTGAGCGACGCGCCGTGCATGCCTTCGGCGAGCGCCGGCGGCGCCCGCGCGCCTGGCGTCGAGTCAGGGAAACCCCGAGAGCCGCGAAATAACTGGCCTCGTGTCGCGCGGCCCGCCGCTCTAGTCGCTGTCTCGGCCGCTGCCGGCGAATCCGTCTTCTCGGCGGGCGAAGAGCACGTTGAACGTGGTGAGCGTCCCGTAACAGCCGGTGATGTACGCCTGGAGCTGCACCTTCTCGGCGTCGCTCAGCCCCTCGTGCGCGTTGATCTTCTGCTCCAGCACGCGGAGCTTGTCGCGGAGCATGACGATCTTGTGGAAGAACACGTCGAGCGGGATGTGCTTCTCGGCCGTGCCCTCCTTGCCGGGCCGGAGGACGATCTCCCCGCCTTCCCAGCGGCCGCCCATCTCCGCGCGGCCGACGCCGAGCTCCTCGGAAAGCACCTCGCGCAGCACACGACGGAACTCGTCGATATCCATGTCGATGTCGATCTCCCTTGGCAGCGGCGGACGGAAGGGCTGCGGCGCGGCGCCGGCCCGGCGCTCCGGCGGCGGCGCCCCGGTCGGCCGGGACCTGCCGCCCGAGCCGCGCGGCTGGCCCGCGGCCCGCGGGGGTGGGGGCGGCGGCGGCGCGCCCTTGGCGCGGTAGCGGGCGCACGTCGCGGTCGCCTTGATCGGCGGCGGGTACACCTCGAGGGCGCACTCGCCGACGCGACCGCGCGCTGGATCCTCATGCACCCGGGTGTATGCCGCGCAGCTTCCGCACCGGCCCGCGTAATCGTTCACCGCGGCGCCACTCTACCAGCTTTGCCGGAACCCGGGGGGCGCATTGTCGGCGCGCGGCCGCATCGAGGCCGAAAGGGGCGGCGCGGCGACCCGGCCGGAGCGCGCGGGCCGTCCGGGCCGGCCGCCGCGCTCCCGCCGCGGGCCCACCTCGCGCGCCGCCCGCCGGCCCGCCGCGCCGCGCAGCCTCGTCGCCGCTCGGCCATGCCAGGCGAGCTCATCCACGCTCGCCGGCGAGCTGCTCCCGCCGGCGGGCCAGCCACGCGCGCGCCTCCGCCTCGTCCTCGACGAAGTGGACCGCGACGTCGGCCCCGGTCGCGAGCGCATAGCCCCGGATCACCAGCTCGGTCAGGACCCTGCCCGTGAAGGGCGTGCGGTAATAGACCAGCCCTCGGATGGGGGGCACCCTGCCCGATTCCCTCATGACCGTTTTCCGGGACTCGGCGGGCACCCGGCCGAGCTGGGACACGTCGCCAGTGATCAGCATGTAGCGCTGCCCGGCGAAATGGAGTGCCATGAAGTCGAAGAACCGCGCTGCCTCGTCCGGCGAGACGTCGCCCCGCATCGTCAACTCCAGGGTGTCCGCATGCTCGCCGATGCGGGCGGTATGCTCCCCTATCCTCAGCACGCGCTCGAACATGTGGACTCCCCCTGATGTGATGTTCCGGCACCCCGGGAAAGCTGCGCCGCCGCGTCGCGGGTGAGCGCGAAGCCAGCCCAGGATACGGTTCTACGCGCGGCACCGGCGGCGCGTCAACGTGGGGGGACGCCCGTCGCAGGGAGGGCGAGACCGCCGCCATCGGGCTGCTACCATGGTCGCCCGTGCGTCCCCCGGCCTCGCTCCCCGCCCTCGTCGCGCTCGTCTCCCTCGCCGCCTGCGCCGCCGATCCGTCCCCCCCCGCGTCGGCGCCCCCGCTCGCCGCGGCAGCGGCTGGCAGCCCCGCCGCGGCACCTCCGTCCGGCGCCACGGCGGCGCCCGAGGCGGCGCGGCCGCCGCTCGAGTTCATCCGCGACGACGTGCCGCGGGCGCGCGAGAAGGCCCGGGCCGAGGGCAAGGCGCTGTTCGTCGATGCGTGGGCGCCGTGGTGCCACACCTGCCTGAGCATGAAGCATCACGTGCTGACCGATCCGTCGCTGCGCCCGTTCGCGGATCGGGTGGTGTTCGCCGACATCGACACGGATCGACCGGAGAACGCGCCGTTCCTGGAGCGGCACGAGGTGACGGTGTGGCCGACGTTCTTCGTCCTCGAGCCGGCGGACGGCCAGGTGGTCGGGCTCTGGCGGGGCGCCGCCTCGGTGCAGGAGCTGCGCGAGCTGCTCCGCGAGGCGCTGCTCACCATGGATTCGAAGGCGGCCTCGGCGCTGCCTCCGGACGACCCGAACCGCCTGCTGGTCGAGGCGAAGCGGGCCCACAGCGCCGGCGACCACGGCGCGGCGGCGGTCGCGTATCAGCGCGCCCTGGCCCGGGGCGGCGAGGCGTGGCCGCGGCGCAGCGAGGCGCTGCTCGGCCTCGTCTCGGCGCTCCGCCGGAAGGACCCCGCGGGGTGCGCGGAGGCCGGCATGAGGCACGTCGCCGAGGTGAAGGGCGCGGCGCTGCCCGCCGATTTCGCGAGCGTCCTGCTCTCCTGCGCGGCCGCGCTCACCGACGGCAAGGCCCAGCGCGCCGCGCGCGAGGCGGCGGTCGGCCGGCTCCGGTCGATCGTCGCGAGCCCGCCCGCGGACTCGAGCGCGGACGACCGGGCCGACGCGTGGGGCCTGCTCGCCGAGGGGCTCCAGGCGCTCGGCGATGCGGCCGGGGCCCGCGCGGCGAACGAGTCGAAGCTCGCCGTGCTCGAGCGGGCCGCGAAGGAGGCGAAGGCGCCCGAGGCGGCCGCCGCGTACGACTACGGGCGGGCGATGGCGTACCTGGCGCTCTCGCGCGGCGACGAGGCCGTCGCGATGCTGAAGGAGCGCGAGGCGCAGATGCCGGGGTCGTACGAGCCGCCCGCGCGGCTCGCGCAGGTGCTCCACGCGATGGGCCGCGAGGCGGAGGCGCTCGCCGCGGTCGAGCGCGCCATCGGCCGCGCCTACGGCCCGCGGCGGCTGCGTTACCTGAAGCTCCGCGCGGAGATCCATCAGAAGCTCGGGCAGGGCGCGGAGCAGATCGCGACGCTGCGCGAGGAGGTGGCCGGCTACGAGGCGCTCCCGAAGGGCCACGCGAGCCAGGCGGCGCTGGACGACGCGCGTCGGCGGCTCGCCGAGGCCGAGAAGGCGCAGCGCGGGGCGAAGAAGCGCTGACGGGGGCCGCGGGGCAGGTCGCCGCGATAGGGCTTCATCCCCGGGATCTGCGGGGCTCCGCGGCGCCGTCGTCCCGTTACGGGCAGTCGCCGCCGATGCTCAGCCCGGTCGCGAAGAGGCGGTGGGCCTCGGGCTCTCCCCGCGCCGTCGCGGTGACGTCCACGCGGATGTTGCACAGGACGTAGTCGCTCGGACCGGCCTCCCACGAGAGGGTCCCGGTGGCGCCGGTCACGCTCACCTTGCGGCCTCTCGAGCTCCCCGCCGGGCCCTCGCAGTCGGCTGCCCGGTCGGTGATCAGCACGTGGGCGGCGCTCCAGCCCTCCGGGGCCTCGATGTCGAGGCCCGTCTGGACGAGGGGCGGCGTGATCGCGCTGAGCTGCACGCACCGGTCGAGCTCCCGATCGGCCTTGAGCACGAGCAGGTGGTCGGGCCCTGGATAGTACTGCACGCGGTACTCGGCGGCGGGCGGCGTCTCGCCCTGGCTGTCACCGCCGCCCGTATCGCCGCTCCCGGGCGCGGGCACGACGACGTTTCCGCAGGCGGCGAGGGCGAGCCCGAAGGAGAGCGCGAGGGAAAGGGGAGCAGCGCGGTGCATGAGCCGAGGCTGTCATACCCGGTTGCCGGCGAGGAGCGTCCAGCAGCATTCTGCGCGTGAGCCGGTGTGGGCACCCCTCATGTTCGGACACCCGTCTACAGACATCCGTTGTTCACGGCCACGCCTTTGGCGCGGAGGAGCGCGGTGGCGGGCTCCGTCGGGAAGGTGGCGGTGATGTCCACGTCGAGGGTGCACGGCATGGATGTCCCCCCCGAGAGATCCATCGACAGGCTCCCGATGGCGCCCATCGCGCGCACGGCCTCTCCAGCGGGCTTCGACTCCCCGGGCGCGCAGCCGGCCGCCCCGCTGGTCCTCTCGATGCGCGTCACGGCCCAGGTGTCCGGGGTGGCGACGTCGAAGCCCTCCGGCGCGCTCTCGGCCGGCGCGTCGGCGTAGAGCGTCACGCACTGGTCCGTCTCCGGCTCGGCCTTGTAGACGACGAGGTGATCGAGCCCGCCGGCCCAGTAGGTCGCGGCGTAGTCGCCGCCCACGGGCTTGAGGCAGGAGGTGGTCTCCGAGACGTCCACCCCGGCCTGCTGGGCGGAGCACGCATTGCAGTAGAACTGACCGTCGCAGCCGCAGACGCCCGGGCAATCCGCGGGACATACCTCGGGGCGGGCGGCGCAACGGCCCTCGGTGTCGAAGGTCCCGCACGAGTCGTCGGGGAAGTCGCAGAACTCCTCTGCGCTGCAGATCCCGCCGCTGCGCGCGCCGCAGGCGACCGACGCGCCGCCGCTGCCCGAGGTCGCGCTCGTGGCGGCGCCGTCTCCGCCCGCGCCGCCGTCGCCGCCGCCTGCGCCGCCGCTGCCGGGCGGAATGTCGACGGAGCCGCCGCAGGCGGCGAGGAGAGCGATGGAAAGGACCGAGCCCAGGAGCTTATGGTTCATGACCGGAGTATGCCACGGTCAGTCGCCCGCTCGCTCGACGCCCCGAACGCGTGCCGCAGGTGCGGGCCGATGCGCCGGGCGATCACGAGATCGACGAGGGGCGGGGCCTGCCGCAGCAGGCGCGGCGTGGGCCTTCGTCTTCGTCGCGACCAGCGCGGCCAGCGCGACGTCGGCGACCTTGTCCGGCGGCCGAGCGACGCGAAGGCGCGCGACGAGCGCGGAGGCTACGGACGGTCGAAGAAGTCGAAGACGTCGGGCAGCACGAGCGGAACCATTCCCGCATGGTCCGCGTCGACTTCCTTGTACGTGATCGCGTAGCCGCCAGCCATCATCCAGTCGCGCAGCTCCCGGCTGCCGGTCAGGGAAGGCGTGCCGCGGGTCCCCTCCGTCACGAAGATGGGCATGTCGCGCAGCCGGTCCCAAGGATAGCCCGACTCCTGGACGAAGGGTCCGGACATGGGCGCCAGCGCCGTCCAGTAGTCGGCGTATTTGGCGCCGATGTACCAGGTGCCGCCGCTCCCCATCGAGTGTCCGGTGAGGAACATCGCGCTGCGATCGATCGGGTACTCGTTCAGCACCAGCTCCAGGACGTTGATGACGTCCTTCTCGCTGAGCTCCTGATCGCGCACGCGCTCGGGCGTAACCATGGCCAGGAGCTTCTCCGCCTCCTCGGGTTGCCCGAACACGGCCGGCAGCCGCAGGAAGTTACCGTACGCGCCGTTGTAGCCGAGCGGCGAGACCAGCAGCACGCCATGCTGGTCGGCCAGCGTCACCATCTGCTTGTTGTTCTGGTCCAGATACGAGCTCTCGTCGTTCGAAGCGCCGTGCAAGAACATCACGAGGGGCAGCTCCGACGTGCCGTCCCAGCGATTCGGGACGCAGACGCGGTAAGGAACGTCGGCGCCGGCGGCTGGAAAGCGATAGGTCCTGCGCTGGTCGCCTTTGGCGCGCCACTGCGGTGAGCTGGGATCGGCGACGGACCTGGCGAGCGCGCGCGCCTCGAGCACCGTAGCGCGCGGATCGAGCTCGGTCCCGAACGAGATGGTCACCGGCTCGAATTCGTCTTGGCCGCCCGCCCCCGTCGCGCCCCCAGCGCCGGCCTCGCCGCCGGCCGACGTCGTTCCGCCGCTGGGCGCCCCGCCGCCCGTGGCGGCGCCTCCTTCACCTCCCGCGCTGGCCGAAGCGCCTCCCGTGGACGCGCCGGTCGCAGCGCTGCCGCCGCTGCCCGAGACGGCGGCCCCGCCCGTTCCGCCTTGAGGGGTGTTGCCCGACGCGCCCGCGCCGTGACCACCGTCACCACCGCAACCCGAGAGAGCGTAAGAGCCGACCAGCACCGCGAAAAGTGTGATCCGAGCGAACGTGGGTTGGTTGTTCATGTGAATCCCCAGGCGCGATTTCGCCCTCACCGGCAGCGTTCCACGAGGCGCGCCCTCTGCGTGAGGTCGTTTCGTTTTGATTTTCACCGCGCGCACCCGCGCGCGCTCCGCCGCTGGGTGCCGGCGCGCGATGCCGAGCAGGCCGCTCGATGGCCCGAAGATCCGGCGCCGACATGGCCTCGCCTCGCTGGATCTCCGCTCGCCGCGATCGCGGTGAGGTACACATTGTGAGCGTTCACATTTGCGATGTCAACTCTCGCGCGCAGCCGCCGGCGCGGCCTCGAGCCCTCAGAGCGTCGGCAGCACGCCGCGGTCGCGGCCGAGCGGGAACGCCGTCTCCAGGCGGGCGACGTCCTCGCTGGTGAGGCGCAGATCGCCCGCGGCCGCGTTGTCGAGCGCGTGCGCGGCGCTCGCCGCCTTCGGGATCACGAAGACCGGCTGGCGGCGCAGCAAGAAGCGCAGCGCGACCTGCCGCGGGGTCGCGCGGTGGGCGGCGGCGATCGACGCGAGCACCCGGCCCGCCGTGCTGTCCGGCGCCGGGAACCGGCCCGAGCCGAAGGGGCTGTAGGCGACGACCGCGATGCCGTGCCGCTCGCAGAGCGGCAGCACCCGGTGCTCGACCGCCCGCTCGAGCAGGTGATAGAGCACCTGATTGCACGCGATCTCGTTCACTCCGGCGATCGCGATGGCCTTCGAGAGCTCCGCCTGGTCGAAGTTGCTGACGCCGAAATACCGGATCTTGCCCTGGGCCCTCAGGTCCTTGAAGGCGCGGAAGGTCTCCTCGAGCGGGTGCGACCCGGGCCAGTGGAGGAGATAGAGATCGAGCCGGTCGGTGCGGAGCCGCTCCAGGCTGCGCTCGCACGCGGCGATGGTGCCGGAGTAGCTCGCGTTGTTCGGCAGTACCTTGGAGACGAGGAACACCTCGTCGCGGCGCCCCTCGATCGCCTTTCCCACGAGCTCCTCGACCGCGCCAGAGCCGTACATCTCGGCCGTGTCGATGTGCGTCATGCCCGCGTCGAGCCCCCGCCGGATGGCGTCGATGCAGCCCGCCTCGTCCCCCGTCTCCATCTGCCAGGTGCCCTGTCCGACGACCGGAATCTTGACGCCCGTAGAACCGAGTGTGCGCTGCTCCATAGAACGATGATCCTCCCCTCCGTCCCGAAAGACAGCACGCGGCTCCCCCCCTCTCCGAGGCGAGCCCCGTCCGAGTTGGATCGCTGAAATCACCGCGGAAGGCAAGCCCGAGCGCGGCCCGATCGGGCCGAGGTCGGCTGTCGGCGATGTCGCCCGCTGGCGCTCTGTCGTGCAAAATTCCTCGCTCGAGGACGACCCTGACAGGCGATGAGCGGCTGTGCCGATGGCCCGCCGCGCGCCCGTCGCGCTCACGTCCCGCCCGAGGTCGGCGGGCCGTCGTAGCGGCGGGTAGGTCCCTCGGAAAACCGAGCGATTTCAATAACTTCCAGGGAACCATCGCCGTCCGGCGGGGCGAGCCACGGGCCGTCGAACCGCGCGACCAGCGCGGTCACGTTGTCGCGTCCGCCGGCGGCGAGGGCGGCGCCGATCAGGGCGCCTGCGGCCGCTGCCGGATCGGGGTGGGCGTCGAGCGCGGCGGCGATGTGCGGATCGTCGATGAGGTCGCTCAGCCCATCGGTGCAGAGCAGCAGGGTGTCGCCGCGGCGGAGCTCCACGGCGGAGAGCGCGATGCTGAGGCGCTCGCGCAGCCCGAGGGCCTGGAGCATCACGCCGCGGTGCTCGAAGGTGGCGGCCTCCTCGGGGCGGAGCTTGCCGCTCTCGAGCAGCGACTGGACCAGGGTCTGGTCGCGGGTGACCTGCGTGAGGGCGCCGCGGCGGAGGAGGTAGGCGCGGCTGTCGCCGACCTGCGCGAGCAGCAGGCGCTCGTCGCAGAGCGCGGCGACGGTGGCCGTGGTGCCGCTGCTCCGGTGCTGCGGGCTCCTCCGGGCGTTGTCGCGGACGGCGCGCCCTGCCTCGCCGAGCGCCGCGAGCAGGTCGCGCTCGAGCGCGTCGCTCGAGCGCGGCGCGGCTCGGGCGAGGGCGGCGTGGACCGTGCGCGCGGCGAGCCGGCTCGCCGCGTCGGGGGACGACGCGCCGCCCGAGCCGTCGTAGACGCCGAGCGCCAGGGCGAGCGGCGGCTCGGCCGACGCCTGGGCCGCCGCGGGCCCGTGGGCGAGCCCGCGCGCGAGATCGCTGATCAGGAAGGTGTCCTCGTTGTGCTCGCGGCTGAGCCCCACGTCGGTCCGGGCCGCCGCGGCGACCGACGCGGCGTGCTCGATGGCGAACGAGCGGTACACGGGCATGCGCGTAGCGTACTCCGAGGGCGGCGTCCGAGGGAGGGCGCCGGCGCCCGTCGGGATGCTGCGCTGGCGTGGAGCGGCCGCCGGCGAGCCCGCGGCCGGGTTCTACAAACCGTTCGATGAGAGAGGTGAGCGGCGAAGCCGCCCGCGCATCGGGCCGCGATCGGTCCGAACGCGCTGCTCATGAGGGCTTGTATGACGCAACCAGGGCCGCGCGCTCGTCATCACGAGAGGGGGCGAGAGCCCGCCTGGCGCGGGAGGTTCATGGCGCGCCGATCCGGATACCGCCGTCGGGAACGAACAGATAGTGCACGAACTCATAATTTGTATTGGCGGTGCCGTAGTCGTGGTCGGTGCTGGCGAGGTCCGTGATCACCGTGAAGTTGCCGTAGTAATTGCGCACGCCGTGAGGACCCGGCTTGTGTGTCCATAGCCCGGTCTCCGGATCCTGGCGGTACCAGTGGTAGTCCGCGCCGTTCTTCGAGATGTACAGAGCCACGAGGTAATAACCAGGCCACGGCTGAGGTGGATCTCCCTCGTCGCTCCCGATGCCATTTTCCTCGAGATCCGTGGGACGCACCATACCGTCCGCGATGGCTGCAGCCAGCAGCTTGGCGCGGTCGTAGCGGCCGTCCTTCCTGGCGTCGGAGCCGCTCTTCTCACCCGGATCGGGCTTCTTGCTCCCATCCGGAGCCGCGCAATCCGCGGCCCACGCGTAGCAGTTGACGTTGTCTTTGTCGCCCCAGTTGATCTCACCGGCCCGACCCTGCGCGGACGACTGGAGCAGATCCCCGAGGGTGTGAGGAATCCGTGGAGGCGGAGCGTTCGACGGCGAAACGCTCGCAACATGGGTCGTGGGACGAGTTCGACGATTCTGCTTCCCGGAGCGGCTGAACCCTATCCCCATGCGCAGAACCCTCTCCTCTCGGCTCGGCAGCCGGCATCGTACGCCGTGCCGGGCGAGCGCGTCTACCGCCGGAAGCTCTCCTCGCCTGCGCTGTCGCGAGCGCGGCTGCCCGCTGCCGCTCGCTCTCCTGCGCGAAGGAGGGCGCCGACGACGGTCGGAAGGGTGGAGCGCGCAACCGGCCGCCGCGGGCAGCTTCGGGCCCGCTCCGGCGAGCAGCCCGCGCCGGCATTCCCGGCGCGGGCCCACCGCGGCGGGCCGCGCGGCGCGCCGGTGCGGACGGCGGCCCGCCCGTTCAGGGCAGGGCCGCGGCGATCAGGACGAGACCTTCACCCAGGCCGGACGCGTGCTGACGCGCTTCCACCAGGCCGCGACGTTCGGCCGGTCGTTGATGAGGTCCTCGACCTTCGTGATCGCGAGACACTGCATGTACGGCATCCACGAGATGTCGGCCAGCGAGTAGGTCGAGCCCGCGAGGTACTCCTGGCCGGCCAGCACCTTGTCGATGACGTCGAGCGCCCTCGCGAGCTCGGCCTTGGCCGACGCGACGAGGGACTCGTCGCCCTGCTGCCCGCGCATCGGGAGCAGGACGCGCTGGTAGAGGATCTTGATGGCGGGCCCGGATACATAGGACTGCTCCACGCTGAGCCACTGATCCATGAGCGCCTTCGCCCTGAGCTCGGTCGGCGTGAGCGAGGGGCCCGGGAGCTTCTGGTCGAGGTACCGGATGATCGCCCGCGACTCGTAGAGCTTGAAGTCCTCGTCCTCGAGCACCGGGATCACGCCGAAGGGATTGCGCGCGAGGTGCTCGGGCTGCTTCTGCTCGCCCTTCCCCAGGTCGATGACCACGACCTGCGCCTCGTGACCCTTCTCGGCGAGCACCGTCAGCACCTTGCGCGTACACGTGCTCATGGGATGTCCGTAGACCTTCATGGATCCTCCTTGTCCTGTGTCCTGTCGGGAGGCACCGGCGGGCGGCGGCCTCGCGGCGCGTCAGAGTAGACCGATTCCTGCGCCTGCCAACCGTCCTGATGGCGCCGGGGACGCCGCGGTCCGCGCGATCACGCCTCGCGCAGGCGGTCCGCCTGCCACTCGGCGTCGCGGGCCGCGGCGAAGACGGGCAGGCGCGCGAGCCACCGCTCGCCGGCGTTCGGGCGCTCGAGCGCGATGCGCAGCGCGGCGATGAGCTCCAGCGGCGCGGCGTCGAGGCCCTGCTCCCTCGCGGCCCAGCCCAGGCCGGCGAGCACGGCGTTCGCGACCTCGTAGCTCGGGCGGTGCATCGGCGCCGTGGCGACGGCCGCGGGCGCGGCGAAGTGGCGCTCGCACGCCGCGGCGTCGAGGGAGCTCCAGCCGGCGCACACGATCGGGCGCACGGCGTGGACCGAGCAGGCGCCGCGCTCGTCGAGGAGCGGGCAGGGGACCCGGGCCTCGGCGCGCTCGAGCCGGGAGAGCCCGCGCGTCGCGGCGTCGGCGGCGCGCACGCGCTCGGCGAGCGCGGCGAGCTCCGCCTCGGTCCGGGTGGCGCGCAGGTGGGCCGCGATGCGCAGCACCTCCGGCGCCAGCGCGAGCACCTTGCTGACGCAGCAGGTCGAGCAGCCGGCCCGGCAGGCGATGGGCCGGGCGGGCGGCTCGGCGGCCACCGCGGCCGCCTCCAGCGCCTCGGCGCGCGCGAGCGCCGAGGCCGCGGCCGCCACGGCGCCGGCCTCGGTGCGCTTCCCGAGCGAGAGCGCGAGCGCGGCGCGCTCGCCGTCGGCGATGCCCTCGAGGACGGCGGGGGTGGGTGGTGGGCCAATTTGCCCCGGAGTGATTCACATGAAGGCGGGAAGGCAGGAAGATCATTGATCTTTTCTTCCCGCCTTCCCGCCTTCATGTTCAAATCCGGCCACCACCCGGGGGTGTACCGCGTGCCCGCGGCGAGCGGCAGGGAGCGCTTCCGCCGGGGCATCGCGGCGCTACTCGAGCTCCGGGAGGCGCCAGTCGATCTCCCCGGCGCCGCGGGCGCGCAGGGCGGCGTTGATGGTCGAGAACGGCTTGCTGCCGAAGAAGCCGCTCCTCGCCGACAGCGGCGAGGGGTGGGCCGCCTTGATGACCGTGTGGCGGCGCGCGTCGATGAGCTTCGCCTTCTTCTGCGCGTGGCCGCCCCAGAGCACGAACACGACGCCATCGGGCCTGTCGTTGACCTTCCGGATCACGGCGTCGGTGAACGTCTCCCAGCCCTGGCTCTTGTGCGAGTTCGGCGTGTGCGCGCGGACGGTGAGCACGGTGTTCAGCAGCAGCACGCCCTGGCTCGCCCAGGCGGTGAGGCAGCCGTGGCTCGGGACCTCGAAGTCCGGCAGATCGGAGAGCGCCTCCTTGTACATGTTGGCGAGCGACGGCGGCGGCGGGACCCCCGGGCGCACGGAGAAGCAGAGCCCGTGGGCTTGCCCCTCGTCGTGGTACGGGTCCTGGCCGAGGAGCAGCACGCGCACGCGCTCGTACGGCGTGAGCTTGAACGCGGCGAAGACGTCCTCCTCGGCCGGAAAGACCCGGTGGGCCTTGCGCTCGGCCGAAAGGAAGCGCGTCAGCTGCTGGAAATAGGGCTTATCGAGCTCCTCCGCGAGCACGCTTTGCCACGAGCCGGGCAGATCGATCTTCATCGCGCTCAGACCCCTTCCTTCGGGCAGAGATCGCTCATGCGGCACTCCGCGCACTTGGGCTTCCTGGCCACGCACGTGTACCGGCCGTGCAGGACCATGGCAGGGCCGAAGAAGGTCCATTGATCCTTCGGCACGATCCGCATGAGGTCCTCCTCGATCTGCTCGGGCTTCTCGCGCTTCGAGAGGCCGATGCGGCCGCTGAGGCGGGCGACGTGGGTGTCGACGATGATCCCGGAGGGGAGGCCGAACGCCGTGTTGAGCACGACGTTCGCCGTCTTCCTGGCCACGCCCGGCAGCGAGGTGAGCTCGGCCATGGCGCTCGGCACCTCGCCGCCGAAGCGCGCGACGAGCGCCTGGCACGCGGCCTTCACCGTCTTCGTCTTCTGCCGGTAGAAGCCGGTCGGCTTGAGCTCCTCCTCGAGCACCTCGGTGGGGGCGTCGGCGTACGCCTGCGCCGTCGTGTACTTCTTGAAGAGGGTGGCGGTCACCCGGTTGACGCGCTCGTCCGTGCACTGCGCGGCCAGGATGGTCGCGACGAGCAGGTCGAGCGGCGTCTCCCAGTCGAGCTCGTAGCGCGCGTCGGGGTAGGCCTCGCGCAGGTGCTGGAGGAGGGGAGGGATGCGGTCTCGGGCGTTCATGCGGCTCGCCGCAGGGTAGCCCAGCCCGGCGCCGTCCGTCAGCGCCGTCGGGCGACGGGGCCCGGGCGCTTCCGGCCGAAGTAGATCTCGAGCAGCTCGCGGCCGACGAGGTTCGCCTTGGTGCGCCACGCGATGTCGTTGGCCAGCATCACGGAGACGGCGATCTCCGGGCGATCGGACGGCGCGAACGAGGCGAACCACGAGAACATCCGCGCGGGGCTGCCGCCGACCAGCGTGCCGGTCTTGGCGGCGACGGGCATGGTGCCGAGGGCGCGCGTGCCGTCCGGCTTGCGGAACGCCTTGGCGCAGGTGCCCCGCCGCGTGGTGACCTCGAGCATCGACCGGAGGGTGCGCGCGACCTCGGGCCGGAGGCCGCGGCCGTCGGTGCTCCGCGGCGCCGGCGCGGCCGCGTCGCCGCCGGCGTGCGCGCCCGGCGGCGCGAGCAGCGAGAGCCGGACGCGCTCGCCGTCGTTGGCGATGGTCTGCATCGCGAACAGGGCGCCGAGCGGGCTGAGGCGTCCGGTCCAGAAGCCCGCGCCGGCGCGGGCCAGGCCGAGCGCGTCGTCCGGGATCCGGGCGGCGCTCGGCGCGACCGGGACGTCGATGGGGACCTCGCCGTCGAAGCCGAGATCGCGGGCCTTGCGGCGCAGGTCGGCGGCCGTGAGGTGCTGGCCGGCGAGGCGGGCGAAGACGCCGTTGATGCTGCGGCCGAGCGCCTCGCCGAAGACGGTGCAGGTGGCGCCGCGGCCCTGGAGGTCGCGCTCGGTGATGGCGCTCATGCCGCCCGTGTAGCAGACGGGCGTCGCGACATTCACCTTGCCGGCCTCGAGGAGCGCCGCCGCGGTGACGATCTTGAAGAGGCTCGCGCTCGGGGCGAGCGGGGTGGCGACGTAGTCGCGCTTGCCGCGGCTGGCCCAGACGAGGATGCGGCCGGTGCGGACGTCGGAGGCGACGATGGCGCCCTCGGGCGCGCCGGAGCGGGCGAGGAGGCGCTCGGCGGCGCGCTGGAGATCGGGGTCGAGCGTGAGGCGCACCTGCTTGCTCGACGCGCCGACCGTCGCGTGGACAGCGCCGCCCGCGACGTGGAGCTTGTGAACGCCTGGCGGCGCCGGAGATGCCGTCGCCGGCGCGATCCACAGGGCGGCCGCGGCGGCGAGCGCGAGGTAGAGACGCGATCGCACCCGGAGCAGATGCCAGAGGGGGCGCGCGCGGGCCAAGTTCCGCGCGGCGCCGTCCCGTCAAGCCGCGCCCGAGGCGCCGCCGAACGCCCCAGCGCGCTCTCCGATGGCCGTTGCCGGCCCCTGAGGCCTTGGAATCAAGGCGGCCTCTCTCTCGGGTGTTGTTTCCGTTCAGAGTGATAAGGCACCGTGACAATCGACGGACGCCCGGTATCCCTGCGTGCGCGTCCTGGACCAACACGTGTCCACCGCTCGGCGGACGAACCGAACCCAGTGCCCCCGGGCGAAAGCCGGGCAAGAGAAAAACAAAGAAGAACGCTCGCCCGCAAAAAAAGATCTGGACAATCGAAAGCAGCATTTACTAATTTGAAAGATGGTCCTGTGCGCATTCAGCATCAAATCGGGACCAACATCGCTGTACTCGATCTGGTTCTGGTGAGCTCCGAGCGACGCAGAGCGCTGCCGCGCGGAGCGTTTGGTGCTGAATGCGCCGAGATTCCCCTCGGGCACGACGCTCCCGTTTGTGGAGCGTGATGGCCTGAGGCGAGGTGCCCAAAAACGTCACCGCACGGCCGCGCATCGTGCGAATCGTGCGAATCGTGCGAATCGTGCGAATCGTGCGAATCGTCAACCGCGCGATGTTCTTTTTTTTTTTTTTTTTTTTTTGGGGGGGAGTGTCCCTCGCAAATGTCTGGACAGTTTGACGATCGTATTGCTAACTTGAACACTGGACCTGTGCGCATCCGCTCTCCGATTTCACGCTGACGCCTCGCGCACCTGATCTGATCGTGATCAGCCCGCGGGGCGCGGTCTGACCGGAGCCCACGAAACCGACTTTCGCCTGACCCGTGTGTCATGGCGCATGCGGCTCGGATGACGCTCCATCGTGGTTCGATCCTCGCAAGGACCTCAAAGGAGCTACCCATGAAGCAGATATCCATCGCCTCCTCCGCAGCGCTCGCCACGCTGCTCATCACCGCCTCGAGCCTCGCCAGCACCGCCGCGCCGACGCCCACGTGCACCGTGATCCAGCGGGGCGTCCTGGGAGACGTCTACAACGCCGAGATCTGGAGCCTCGCCCCGAGCTATCACGTCCCGACCCCCTTCGAGGTGAACACGGGGTACTCCAGCACCGTCGGCGAGAAACGAGCCCTGTTCGGCTTCGAGCTCGGCGCCATACCCGCGAGCTCGCTCGTCACGTCGGCCAAGTTCTACGTCCTGACCTACAGCAGCACGGCCCAGACCGTCCGCGCTCACCGGGTGCTCGCCCCCTGGAGCGAGGCGGACGTCACCTGGAACAGCCTCGGCGGCATCGATCCGACGTTCTTCACCTCGTTCGAGTCCGGCGGCTCGGCCTGGCGCGAGCTCGATCTCACGGAGCTGGTCCAGGAGTGGGTGAGCGGCGTCTCGCCCAATCACGGGATCCTCCTCGAGGAGGACGAGAACGGCAAGACCTCGTACAGGGGCAGCGCGCACACGGACTCGTCCCAGCGCCCGTTCCTCGAGATCTGCTACACGACGCCGAAGGGATCGATCGGCGATAAAGTGTGGTTCGACGCGAACGCCGACGGCCTCGAGGACGCCTCGGAGCTCGGCATCTCCGGCGTCGTCGTCGACCTCTTCGCCGACGCGAGCTGCGACGGATCCGCCGACGGCGCCCCCCTCCAGACGACCGCGACCGACGCGAACGGCGTCTACCGCTTCGGCGAGCTCGACGCAGGCTGCTACGTCGTCAGCGTCGACGACGCGACGCTCCCGCTCGGGCACCAGCTGACCACCGACGACGAGCCGCTCGCCGTGTCGCTCGACGCGGGAGAGAACGTGTCCGACGCCGACTTCGGCTACGTGACGTATTCATCGATCGGCGACACGGTCTGGCTCGACAGCGACGCCGACGGGCTCTACGAGCCGGACGTCGGCGAGCTCGGCGTCAACGGCGTCCGCGTCGAGCTGTTCCAGGGCGACCAGCTGATCGACTTCACCATCACCGGCAACAGCCCCTACACCGGCCAGCCCGGCTTCTACCTCTTCGACACGCTCCCGGCGGGCACCTACTCGGTGGTCGTCACCGCCGACAACTTCATGACCAGCGGCCCGCTCGCCGGGCAGGAGCCGACGGCCGACCCGGACGGCGGGCTCGACAACGTGGGCACGGTCTCGCTCGGCTGGGCGCAGGACCTGCTCGACGCGGACTTCGGCTACCAGCTCTCCTGCGGCAACGGCGTCTGCGGCGGCGACGAGAGCTGTTCCACCTGCGCCGTCGACTGCGGCATCTGCCCGCCCACCTGCGGCAACGGCGCCTGCGAGGTCGGCGAGGACTGCGGCAGCTGCAGCGCCGACTGCGATGTCTGCCCGCCCGCTTGCGGCGACGGCACCTGCGACGCCAGCGAGACCTGCAGCAGCTGCAGCGCCGACTGCGGCGCCTGCCCGCCCGTCTGCGGCAACGGCACCTGCGAGGCCGGCGAGGACTGCGGCACCTGCTCCGACGACTGCGGCGCCTGCCCCGCGGTCTGCGGCAATAACGTCTGCGAGAACGGCGAGGACTGCGCGAACTGCGCTGGCGACTGCGGCGCTTGCCCCGCGGTCTGCGGCAACGACCGCTGCGAGGCCGGCGAGAACTGCCTCGAGTGCCCCAGCGACTGCGGCATCTGTCCGCCGGTCTGCGGCAGCGGTGTCTGCGAGTTCGGCGAGACTTGCTCGAGCTGCGCGGCCGACTGCGGGGCATGCGCGCCGGTCTGCGGCGATGGCGTCTGCAAGGCGGGCGTCGAGGACTGCTCGAGCTGCGCGGCCGACTGCGGCGCCTGCCAGTGCGCGTCGCCCGGCACCGGCACCCCCGGTTACTGGAAGAGCCACCCGAACGCCTGGAAGGTCTCGAAGCTGACCATCGGCGGCAAGACGTACACGAAGGCCCAGCTCCTCGACATCATCAGCCGTCCGACCAAGGGCGACGTCACGTACATCCTCGCGAAGCACCTCATCGTCGCCAAGCTCAACGTCGGCATCGGCAACCAGTCGAGCTGCATCGAGCGCACCATCGCTGCGGCGGATCAGTGGCTCAAGAAGTACCGTCTCGGCAGCAACGTCAAGGATCGGGGCTGCAACTCGCCTTGGGAGAGCGGCGAGCCGCTCGCCGACAAGCTCGACGCGTACAACGACGGTCGCCTCTGCGCGCCCCACCGCGACGACGTCGATTGTGACGGGCACGGCCACGACCGAGACCACGACCACCACCACGGCCACGGCTGCCGCGGTCGGTAAGAGGCGCGACAGGCGAGCTGGCCTTGGGACGGGCGCGGTGCGCGCCGGGATTTCAAGGCCATGCCGCCCCGGCGACCCTCGTGAGAGGGCCGGGTGAGGGCAGCGGCCCGGGCCGCCCTGCCTCCCCGCGGGCCCGCCGGCCTTTCGCCCGCGCCGGGCGGACACGTTCGACGTCCGCGCTGCTCCGGCGCGCGCTATGGTGTCGGCACCCGGCCGGGGCCGGGGGTTCCTCGCCGACCATGCCGCCGACCCGCCTGCTCCGCAGCACCGAGATCCCCCAGGCCGACAACCTCGCCAACGTGCGGCGCGTGCTCGAGGCGCTCGCAGGAGGGGCGTCCGCGAAGGACGAGATCGCGCAGCAGACGGGCATCTCCGTGCGCCACGTCGGCTATGCGCTCGCCGCCGCCCGCGTCCTCGGGTGGCTGGGCGACGACGACGTCTCGATCACGCCCGCTGGACGCGGGCTGCTCGCCGTCCCGCCGGGCACCGCCGACGAGCGGGCTCAGCTGCGGCGCGCGATCTTCGCGTGCGACGTCGTGAAGGAGGTCGCGCCCGATCTCTTCGAGCCGGCGGCGCCCACCGTGGTTGCGCTGGCGCGCCGCCTGTACCGCTCCACCGCCGGCATCGCGAAGGAGACGGCGCGCCGGCGCGCGCAGACGCTGCTCGCCTGGCGGAGCCAGGTGCTGGAGCAGCAGCTCCCGCTCTTCCCCAGGCGTCCGCGGAAGCGCCGCGCCGCCGCCACGGCGGGTGCTTCCGCGGAGGCGGCGCCTTTCGCTGGCGACGCGGCAGCTCCTGCCGCCGCCGCGGAGGCGGCGCCTTTCGCTGGCGACGAGGGTGCGCCTGCCCCCGGCGAGGCGACCTCGTTGCCCGTCGCGCCCGGCGAGAGCGACGCGCCGGCCGCCGACCGCCCCGCGCAGGCGAGGCGGGCGCCGGGGCGCTCTCGGCGGTGAGCGGCGAGGTCCGGGGGAGGGGATCGCGGGGACGCGCTACCGCGCCGCCGGCTGCTTGCGTGCGAGGCGCGCCGCGCGCAGCTCGTCGGCGGTCAGCTTGTTGTCGCGGTTCGCGTCCGCCGCCTTCATCCGCTCCCAGCGCTTGTCGCCCACCTCGTCCCTGGTGAGGAAGCCGTCGCCGTTCTTGTCGCTCCGGGCGAAGCGCGCCTGCTGCTTGGCCGCGCGCGCCTTCTTGTGCTGCTCGGCGTGCGCCTTGAGCTCCTCGGCGGAGAGCGTCCCGTCCTTGTTCGTGTCCGCCTTGCCCAGCCGCTTCTGCGCCTTCTCCGGGAGCTCGGCGACGGTCAGCTTGCCGTCGCCATTCTTGTCCAGGCGCTTGATGAGGCTCGCCGGATCCTTCGGGCGGTGCTCGCGCCGGGCGTCCTTGCCCTGCCGCGGCGCCTGCGTGTCCGCCGCGCCGCTCGCCGCGTACGCCGCTCCGCTGCCGGCGAGCACGGCCGTCGCGAGGAAGCTGCCGAGGACGAAGCGATGGATCGCGCTGCGGGCCGTGTTCGAGAACTTGGAGAGGGTCATGGTGGTCGTGCTCCTTGGTGCAAGGGCCAGCCTGTTCTTGCCGGCTTCTGCTCCTGGGACGCTCCCCGGCCGACCCTCCCTACGCGCGCTCCGAATTTTTTTGGGCTACCCCATCGCCGATTTCGAGCCCATCATGCTCCGGAGCCGCGCGACATCGCGCGACGGCGGCGCCCCGAACAGCCGGCTGTACTCGCGGCTGAACTGCGACGGGCTCTCGTAGCCGACGCGGTAGCCGGCGGTCGCCGCGTCCACGACCTCGCCGAGCATCAGGCGGCGCGCCTCCTGGAGCCGGAGCTGCTTCTGGTACTGGAGCGGGCTCATGGCCGTGACGGCCTTGAACTGATGGTGCAGCGCCGAGGGGCTCATGTGCACCTCGCGCGCGATGGCCTCGATGCGCAGCGGTCGGGCGTAGTTGCTCTTCACGATGCTGATCGCCTTGGCGATCCGCTGCGCCTGACTGCCGGCCAGGGCGATCCGCTGGAGCCGCGCTCCCTGCTCGCCCATCAGCAGGCGATAGTGGATCTCGCGCACGGCGAGCGGCGCGAGGATGGGAATGTCCTGGGGGGTCTCGAGCAGGCGGATGAGCCGCAGCGCCGCGTCCATCAACGGGAGGTCCGTCCGGCTGACGAACAGGCCGCGCTCCTCGCGCTCGCCGCCGGGCGCGGCGCTCGGCCTGGGGAGACGGGGCTCGGTGAGGAGCGCGCCGACGTCGCTGGGCTCCAGGTCGAGGGCGAGGCACAGGTAGGGGCGCTCCCTCGACGCCACGAGCACCTGGCCGACGAGCGGCAGATCGACCGTGACGACCAGGTAGCGCGCGGGGTCGTAGACGACCACCTCGTCCGCCAGCATCACCTGCTTGCGGCCCTGGGCGATGAGGCACACCATCGGCTTGTAGACGGTGTGCAACGGCTCGGAGGGGCGCGAGGCGCGGATCAAGCTCATGCCCTTCACGGCCGTCGCGTGCATGCCGTCCTCGGCGGTGAACCGCTCGATCAGGGCTGCCAGCTCCGCGAGCCGCCACTCGATCTCGCGATCCAGCTCCTCTGCCGCCGGGGCGCCTGCGTGCATGGGTCCAGGCTACCTCATCGAGCCCGCTCCGCCCAACCGGCGGGCCCGCGAGGGCGCTCCGGCCTCGCCTGGCCGCCCTGCCGCGCGCGGGGGAGCCGCCGGTCGCGCTGGATGCACGCCGTGCAGGATCGGGCAAGAGCCGTCCAGGAACGGACTACCGCGCGCTCGCGGTCGAGGCCTAGGTTCTTCTCGTGACCGGCGCAATCCCGCGCTGGAGAGCGAGTGAATCGAGGAGTCTCTCATGCCTGGTATCGAGGGTAAGGTCGTCGTGATCACCGGCGCGAGCAGCGGTATCGGCGAGGCCGCCGCGCGCCTCCTGGCCCGGCGCGGCGCCCGGGTCGTGGTGGGCGCCAGGCGCACGGACCGGCTGGAGAAGCTCGCGTCCGCCATCCGCGCGGAGGGCGGCACCGTGGAGCTTCGAGCCCTGGACGTCACCAAGCGGCAGGACGTGGCCAGTTTCGTCGATTTCGCGCGGGCGACGTTCGGCCGCGTCGACGTGATCGTCAACAACGCCGGCGTCATGCCGCTCTCGCCCCTTTCGTCGCTGAAGATCGAGGAGTGGGATCGCATGATCGACGTGAACATCCGCGGCGTCCTGCACGGGATCGCCGCCGGGCTGCCGATCATGAAGGCGCAGGGGCACGGGCACTTCGTCAACGTCTCGTCGATCGGCGGACACATGGTGGTCCCGACGGCCGCCGTGTACTGCGCGACGAAATTCGCGGTCTGGGCCATCTCCGACGGCCTCCGGCAGGAGTCCACCGACCTCCGGGTGACCGTGATCTCCCCCGGCGTCACGGAGTCCGAGCTGGCCGACACCATCACGGACGACAGCGCGCGTCAGGCCATGAGAGAGTTCCGGAAGATCGCGATCTCTGCGGATGCCGTGGCCCGCGCGATCGCGTTCGCGATCGAGCAGCCGGACGACGTCGACGTGAATGAGATCGTCGTCCGCCCCACGGCGAGCCCGCATTGATAGGAAGAGATCACCCGCCCGGGCAGGGCGCGCCCGCGCGGGCCCACGTCTCCCACGCAGCCACGAACTCGGCATAAGGCGTCGGGACGGGCGTGCGGCCAGCGCCCGGGTTCCAGCCCCAGGTCACGAGCGGATCCTCCAGGTGGACGCGCAGCGCCGCCATGTCCTTGCCGCCGTTGCGCGCCGGATCCTTGATCTGCTCGCACAGCGCGCCCGGGGCGACGCCGACGAACACCATCGGCATCTCGGGCGGCGGCATGTGCCAGCCCTTCGCCACGCCGGGCGGCACGTGCGCGCCGTAGCTGCTCGGCGGGTTCGCCGGCCCGTGACACGTCGTGCACTCGGCCCCGGCCATGCCGTTGCCCGTGGGACCGCGGAGCACGAACTGGTTGTGAGGACGGCCCTCGTCGCCCTGCAGCGGCACGTCGCCCGCGGGGTGACAGTTCTGGCAACGAGGATGCTGGAGCACGCTGCGCACGGTCTCGAACGCGGCGAGGCCGGCCGCGCGGTCGACCGGCGCCGGCGCCGGGGCCTGCGAGGCCCCGGACGTCTGTCCCCCGCACGCGGCGAGGAGAAAGGCGAGAACAAGAGAGGAACGGATCATGATCGGCACCTAGGCGAGGCGGAACGGGAGGGAGCGCAACCGCTGCTTCGTCAACGCGAACACCGCGTTCGCCACGGCAGGCGCGATCGGCGCGGTCGCCGGCTCCCCGATGCCGCCCATCGTGGCCTTGCTCGGGATGATGTGGACGGCGATGCGCGGCATATCGGCCATCCGGAGCATGGGATAGTCGTGGAAGTTGCTCTCCTGGACCTGCCCCTCGACGATGTTGAGCTTGCCATAGAGCGCCGCCGTGAGGCCGAACGCGACGCTGCCCTGGACCTGCGCCTCAATGCCGAGCGGGTTCACCGCGGTGCCGCAATCCACGCTGCAGGTGACCGAGTGAACGCGGATGCGCCCCTTCTCGATCGAGATCTCGGCGACCTCGGCGACGATGGAGCCGAACGACTCGTGCATCGCCAGCCCGCGCGCCCGCCCCGGCGGCGGCGCCGTGCCCCAGCCGGCCTTCTCGGCGGCGACCTTCAGCGCGTTGGCGTGCCGCGGCTTGTTCTTCAGCAGCTCGAGGCGGTACGCGAGCGGATCCTGCCCGGCGGCGTGCGCCAGCTCGTCGATGATGCTCTCCATCGCGAAGGCGGTATGCGTGTTGCCGACCGAGCGCCACCACAGCACGGTCACCGGCGTCCTCGGCGAGTGCAGCGACACGCGGAGCGCGGGGACCCCCGCGAGGTACGGCGACTCGCCGAGCCCCTCCACCGAGGTGTGATCGATGCCGTTCTTGACGATGAGCGACTCGAGCGGCGTGCCGGCGACGATCGACTGGCCCACGACCATGTGATCCCACGCCATCGGCATGCCCCGCGCGTCGACGCCGACCTGGACCCGATGCACGTACGCGGGGCGGTAATAGCCGCCGCGCATGTCGTCCTCGCGCGTCCACACGACCTTGACCGGCACGCCGGCGGCCTTCGCGACCATCACGGCCTCCCCCACGAAATCCGCCACGGGGCTGGCGCGCCGGCCGAAGCCGCCGCCGAGGAACGTCGTGTGGATCTGGACCTTCTCGGGAGCCGTCCCGAGGATCTTCGCGGCCGCCATCTGGTCGCCGGTCTGGAACTGGGTGCCGGTCCAGATCTCGCAGCGATCGCCCTCGATCTTGACGGTGCAGTTCAGCGGCTCCATCGGCGCGTGCGCGAGATAGGGCACGTCGTACTCCGCCTCGATCCGCGACTTGGCCGCGGCCAGGCCGTCCTCGACCTTGCCGACCTGGGCGGCGACCGAGCCCGGCTTGCGCGCCTGCGCGCGGAACTCGTCGATCAGCCTGGCGCTGTCGGCCCCACCCCCCTCGGGCTTCGTCCACTCGGCGCGGAGCGCGTCGCGCCCGAGTTTCGCCGCCCAGAAATGCGCGGCGACCACGGCGACGCCGTTCGCCGTGGGGACGACCTTCTCGACGCCGGGCACCTTGAGGGCGTCGGCCGCGTCGTACTTCGCGAGCTTCGCGCCGAACGCCGGCGGGCGGAGCACCACCGCGGTGCGGAGCCCGGGGAACTGCACGTCGATCCCGAACTGCGCCTTGCCGGTGATCTTCTCCGGCGTATCGATGCGGCGCACCAGGGTGCCGATCAGCTTCCAGTCCTTGGGATCCTTCAGCTTCACCTTCGCCGGCGGGGTCAGCTTCATCGCCTCCTCGGCGAGCTGGCCGTAGGTCAGCTGATCCTTGCCGTGGGTGATGATCCCCTTCGCGGCGACGCACGCCGCGGGCGCGACCTTCCACCGGGCGGCCGCCGCGCGCACCAGCATGTCCTTCGCCATCGCGCCGACGGTGCGATATCGATCGAACTCGCCGTTCGTGCTCGTCGACCCGCCGGTCATCTGGAAGTGCATCACCGGATGGCCGTACACCGGCGCGGCCGGCGCGTGCTCCGACCGCACCTTCGACCAGTCGCACTCGAGCTCCTCGGCGATCAGCATCGCGAGCCCGGTCCAGATGCCCTGGCCCATCTCGGAGTGCGCGAGCACCACGGTCACGGACTCGTCCGTTCCGATGCGCACGAACGCGTTCGGCGACAGCGGCTGCGGCTGCGCCGCCTTCGGCGCCGCGCGGACCCCCTGCGGCACGTAGAAGCTGAGCAGGAGCCCCGCCGCAGAGCCCGCGGCCACCTGCAAGAAGTCGCGCCGGGAGACGCTCATTTGGCACCTCGCTTGAGCCGCGACGCGAGGATCACCGCCTCGCGCACACGCACATACGTCCCGCACCGACACACGTTTCCGGACAGCGCGGCATCGATATCGGCGTCGGTCGGTTCGGGTTTCTGCTCGAGCAACGCGGCCGCGGTCATGATTTGCCCGGACTGGCAGTACCCGCACTGGACGACATCGGCCTGCGCCCACGCCTGTTGCACGACGTGCGACCCGTCGGCCGACAGGCCCTCGATCGTCGTCACCTTGCGCGCCCCGACGCTCGACACCGGCAGGACGCAGGAGCGCGCGGGCTTGCCGTCGACGTGGACCGTGCACGCGCCGCACTGGGCCATGCCACAGCCATACTTGGTGCCGGTCAATCCCAGCAGATCCCGGAGCACCCAGAGCAGAGGCATCTCCGGAGCGGCCTCGACCTCGCGAACAACGCCGTTGATATGGAGTTTCATGGCCGCTTTCGCCATACTTTTGCGTTGGTGCGGCGTCAAGCGAGCGCCCTCGGTTCATCACTTCTTCACGGTGGCCGGCGGCTCGCCGTGGCCCCGCGGCGTCCCAGGAGGACCGGTTGCGTACGGCGTCGCGTTCGGCGGCGAGGAACGCCCTGGCGGGAGCATCGCGAAAGGATGAAGATGCCAGGCGCATGAACGAGCTTGAGCGGATCGTGCGGGAAGCGACGAAGTTGGTGGCGGACCGATCCCCGTTTCTGCTCGCGACCGTCGTGCGGGTGTCGGGGTCGTCGTACCGGCGCCCCGGCGCGCGGATGCTGGTCGCCGGCGATCGCTGGCTGTCGGGGTGCGTGAGCGGCGGTTGCCTGGAGGGCGACGTCATGCTCCGCGGAGAGCACCGGTGCCGCGATGGCGCCGTGGTGGTCACGTACGACTCGACCACCGAAGACGGAGAGCCGTGGGGCGTTGGGCTCGGCTGCAACGGCGTCGTCGATGTCCTGCTCGAGCGCGTCGAGGCCGGGGCGACCCACGACGCGCTCGCGTTCGCCGGCGCCTGCTTCGCCGAGGAGACCACCGGCACGCTGGTCACGGTGATCCGCTCGACGGCCTCCGCGGTCCGGGTCGGCGCGCGCCTCGCCTTCGGCCCGCCGTGCGCGCTCGCGCACCCGGTGACCGATCCCGCCGCGCGCGCCGCGATCGAGCGCGCCGCGCGGGGGCCGGCCGGCGTCGTCGAGCTGGACGGGCTGGGGATCACCGCGCTCGTCGAGAAGATCGCGCCGTCGCCGCAGCTCTTCGTGCTCGGGGGTGGCCACGACGCGGCGCCCATCGTCGCGCTCGCGACGTCGGTCGGGTTCCGGGTCACGGTCGCGGTCCCCGTCCTTCGCCAGGGCTCCCGGTTCGCCGCGGCGGATCGCGTCGTCGCGACCGGCGGCGCCATGGATCGCCTCCGCGCGCTCATCGACGCGGCCGCCGAGGCGTACGTCGTCATCATGCACCACCAGCGCACGCCGGATCGCGACGCGCTCGCGGCCGCCCTCGCGTCGCGCGCCCGCTACATCGGCGTGCTCGGGCCCGCGCGCCGCACGCGCGAGCTCCTCGCGGAGATCGGCCAGAGCCCCGGCGACGATCCGCGGATCCACGCGCCCATCGGGCTCGATCTCGGCGCCGAGACGCCCGAGCAGATCGCGCTCTCGGTCGTGGGCGAGCTCCAGGCCGTCGCGCGGAGGGCGCAGGGGGGCAAGCTCCGCGACCGCGTCCGCCCGCTGCACGCCGGCCTGGCGCTGGCCGTGCTCGCCGCGGGCGGCTCACGTCGCCTCGGGCGCCCCAAGCAGCTCGTCGAGCTCGACGGGGCGCCGCTCGTCCGGCGCGTGGCGGCGGCGTGCGTCGAGGCGCGATCCGGGCCGGTCGGCGTCGTGCTCGGCGCCCACGCCGGCGCGGTCGCGCGTGCGCTCGGCGATCTGGACGTCGCGCGCATCGCGAACGACGGCTGGGAAGAGGGCATCGCCTCCTCGATCCGCGCCGCGGTCCGGTGGGCGGAGGCCTCGAAGGTCGACGCGCTCCTGATCGCGCTCGCGGATCAGCCGCTGATCACGGTCGATCACCTCACCGCCCTGCGGGACGCCTGGCTGGCGGGCGCTCCGGTCGCCGCGTCGCGCTTCAGCGGCGTCGTGGGCGCGCCGGCGGTGTTCGACCGATCTCGCTGGGACGTCCTCGCGCGCCTCGAGGGCGACCAGGGCGCCGGCCGGCTGCTGCGCGCCGAGGGCGTCGTGGCGATCGACTGGGCGGGCGGTGCGATCGACGTCGATACGGCCGACGACGTGCGCGCGATCGGCGGCCACGCGCCGGCGAACCCGCCGGGCTGCTGATCGCCGGAGCGGCTGTCCGGCCGCCCTTGACGTCGAGCGTACTCTAACTCTTACCGTGACCTGCGTAGAAGCGCCGCGGCCCATCCCCGCGGCCCACAAGGAGCCCAACCATGCACACGCGCAAGCTCGGTCCTCTCCAGGTCTCCGCCCTCGGCCTCGGCTGCATGGGCATGAGCGATTTCTACAGCAACCGCGACGACGCCGAGTCGATCGCCACCATCCATCGCGCCATCGAGCTAGGCGTCACGCTGCTCGACACCGCGGACATGTACGGGCCTTTCACGAACGAGGAGCTCGTCGGCCGGGCGATCGAGGGCCGGCGCGATCGGATCGTCCTCGCGACAAAGTGCGGCATCGTCCGCGATCCCAACGACGCCACGGTCCGGGGCGTCAACGGCGCGCCGGAGTACATCCGGGCGGCCTGCGACGCGAGCCTGCGGCGCCTCCGCGTCGACGTCATCGATCTCTACCAGCTGCACCGCGTCGATCCGAAGACGCCGATCGAGGACAGCGTGGGCGCGATGGCGGACCTCGTGAAGGCCGGCAAGGTGCGCGCGATCGGACTCTCGGAGGCGAGCTCGTCGACGCTCCGGCGCGCCCACGCGGTGCACCCGCTCGCGTCGGTGCAGACCGAGTACTCGCTCTGGACGCGGGATCCCGAGGACGACGTGCTCGCCACGTGCCGCGAGCTCGGCATCGGCTTCCTCGCCTACAGCCCCCTCGGCCGCGGCTTCCTCACGGGGCAGATCAAGCGCTTCGAGGACCTCGCGCCGGACGACTACCGCCGCATGTCGCCGCGCTTCCAGGGGGAGAACTTCCAGCGGAACCTGGATCTCGTCGCGAAGGTGGAGGACATCGCGCGCGAGAAGGGCGTGAAGGCGTCGCAGCTCGCGCTCGCCTGGGTCCTCGCGCAGGGGGATTTCATCGTCCCGATCCCCGGCACGAAGCGCCGCAGCTACCTCGAGGAGAACGTCGCCGCGGAGGGGATCAAGCTCACCGAGGGCGATCTGCGCCGCCTCGACGCGGTGGCGCCGAAGGGCGCGGCGGCCGGTTCGCGCTATCCGGAGGTCGGCATGACGCTCGTGAACCAGTGAGCGGCGCGGCCGGCAGACCGCGCCTCGGCGCGGCGCGCTCCGGGAAGGCCGGCGCGCCGCGCTTCGGGAAGGCCGGCGCGGCGCGCTCCACGCGGCGCGGCGATCACGCCGGTTCCGGTACCCCGGGCTGCCGGAGCACGCGCAGAGGGCCCTCGGACGACACCAGCCCGGCGAGCGCCGGGTCGGTCATCACCTCGAAGAGGTCGCGCTCCGCGCCGTCGACCGTGCACCGCCGCCGCACGAGCCGGACGACCTGCGAGTAGTCCACGTGATCCAGGTCGTGCGCGAGCCCGAGCGGCTGCCACAGGGTGTGCCGGCCGTGCCGGTGGGCGGCGCCCGGGTCGTACCAGCCGTAGTTGGCGGCGCGATCGCGGCGCCCGGCGAGGCGGTTGGTGAGCACCCAGTGCTTGCCGACGTTCTCGATGAGCCCGGTCCGCCCCGCGACCCGCTCCTCGACGCGGCGGTGGTGCTCCAGCATGCGCGACGTGTTCGCCATCGTGGGATCCGGCGCGCCGATGCACGGCTGGATCCGCACCGTGGCCTGCTCCCAGACGAGGTCGCAGAGGCGGGTCGTCAGCATCGCGCACTCGATCAGGTCCGCGATGCGCTGCGTCGTCCTGGCGGACGCGTTGATCCGCACGGAGTCCTGCGCGTCGCCGACGCGGAGCGCGTCGGCGCTCACGAGGAAGGTCGCGCGGAGCTCGCCGTGCTCGCTGTGCACCGGGACCCAGTCGATGGGCGCCAGGTGGCCGTCCTGCACGGCCTCCAGGAGGGCCTCCTCGCGCGCGGCGCAGGCGCGTTCGGGAAGGCGTGCGACGAAATCGGTGCCTCGCAGGACGTCGGTCATGGCTCCCCCCTCGAGCGAGCGCGGGCCTCGCTGCGGCCGCGCGGCGCCGCCCGTCCGGGCCGTCGAGCGCTGGCCGGCTCGCTCGCTCGATTGTGCGGAGCGCGCGAGATCCGCGCAAGCGCGCTCAGGTCCCGTGCTTTGCGCTGCTTGCCCGCTCGCCCTAAGCTCCGCCCCATGTCGCCCCCGGTGAGCCGTCCGTCCCTGCGTCCCTCCGGAGCGTTCCGCGCTTCCCGCCTCCTCCTCGTCGCCTGCGCCGCCGTGCTCGCCGCGCAGTCCGCCGGCTGCGGCTCCAGCGCGTCCCAGGGCCCCGACCCGGCCGCCGCCATCGCGTCGATCGACGCGCGCCTGCGCGGCGGCTTCCGGCTCGTCCGGTTCGAGCCCGAGGTCCCGCTCGAGCCGATGCTCGCGTCGATGCTCGAGTTCCAGTACGCGCACTTGATCGTCCGCTTCGACGGCAAGCGCATCCTCGCGGATTCGCCGGGTCTCCACGTCGACCGCGCGTACGAGATCCGCGATCCCGCGTGGGACCGGTTCAAGCTGATCTCCTACGACGAGGCGGGGATCGGCTACGAGGCGCTGTGCGAGTTCTCGGAGCAGGGAGAGCTCATCGTGCACGCCCAGACGCCGCCCTGGAAGGGCGTCGCCACGCTCCGTCGCGCGCAGTAGATGGCGTCCCATGGCCGAACCGAGAGCGCAGCAGAGCGACGACCCGCGCGGGTGGCGAAAGGAGGCGAGGGATCTGTCGGCGGCGGTCGCCGGCGGCGCGATCGTGGGGATGCCCCTTCTGTACACGATGGAGATGTGGTTCCGCGGGACCATGCTCTCGGAGTGGCACCTCGGGGCGATCCTGGCGCTGACGCTGGTCGTGAGCTTCCTGTCCTCGCTGGAGTCCGGCTTCCGGAGCGACGACACCCTCGCGGGCACCGCCATGGAAGCGGTGACGTCGGTCGGGATCGGGATCGTCCTCTCGGCGGCCATCCTGGCGCTGATCGGCGAGATCTCCCTCGACAGCGCACCCGGCGGGGTCGTCGGCAAGGTCCTCCTCCAGGCGGCCGCCGTGAGCATCGGGGCGGCGTTCGCGAACGCGCAGGTCCGGGGCAAATCCCGCACGGGGGATGAGCCGCAGGACGGCGAGAAGGCGCCGGAGGGAGATCCGGAGGCGCTGCAGCTCAGGGCGGACCTGCGGGACTTCTCCGCGGCGATGGCCGGCTCGCTGCTCTTCACGATGAACATCGCGTCGACGGAGGAGATCGTGATGATCGCGTCGCGGCTCTCGCCATGGCGGCAGCTCGCGATGGTCGGGGTGAGCGTCGCGCTGTGCTACATCATCCTGTTCGCGTCCGGGTTCGAGCGGCACGACGTGTACGTCAAGAGCTTGTTCCAGAGCCGGGCGTTCGAGACCTTGATGACGTGCGCCGTGTCGCTCCTGATGGCGCTGGTGCTGCTTTGCCTGATCGGAGAGCGCGAGGCGACGAGCGATCCGTCGACGCTGGTGGCCAGCGTGGTGACGCTCGGCCTGCCGGCGATCGTCGGCGGCGCGGCGGGGAGGCTCGTGGTGTGAGCGGGCGGGAGCGGGAGGAGCGCCCCGGCGGGCGCGGGAAGGGCAGGCGGGTACGGCGCCAGCTGGCCGAGTGGGTCTCGCTCGGGGTCAGCACGGCGTTGATCCTCGCCCTGATCGTGTTCCTGGTGCACGCGGGCCTGACGAGCGCCCGCGGCTCGGTCGTGCCGGAGGTCGAGGCGCTGCCCGACCGGGCCGAGCAGCACGGCGGCGCGTGGCTCTTGCCGGTCCGGGTGAAGAACGGGGGCAGGCAGATGCTCGGCGATCTCGGGGTGGAGCTCCGGTACACGCCGCCGGGAGCGCCGGGGCCGGAGCGGGTCGAGGCGACGATCGACTACCTCGGCAAGCACTCCGAGCAAGAGCTGTACTTCTATCTACCGAGCGACCCGAGGGGCATGGTGGTCGAGGCGAGGCCGCTGCATTACCAGGTGAAGTGAAGAGCCCACCCATCGATTGTCTCGAGACCGCGTCCCGCCGGGCTGCCTGGAGCTCCGGCGCGAGCACCGGCCGCGGCGAGCGTGTCCTCGAGGCGATCGACCTTCAAAGGGCGTTCATCGGGAAGTGAGCCGGCGCGCTCGAGCGAGCTTCCGTGCCGAGGTGCTTCCGGAGAAAGTCGATGGTCCGCTCCCACGCGAGCCTGGCCGCGGCCGGATGGTGGACCTCGGGCCGCGTGTCGTTCATGAAGGCGTGGTCCGCCTCGTAGACGTGGAGCTCCATCGGCTGCCCGCGCGCGGTGAGCTCCCTCTGGAGCGCCATGGCGAGGGCTGGCTTCGCCCAGGTGTCCCGCGCCGCGAAGTGGGCGAGGAGCGGCGCCTTCACCCTGGTGTAGTCGGTGGCTCTGCTCGGAATGCCATAGAAGGGCACCGCCGCCGCCAGCCTGGGGATGGTGGCGGCGGCGGAGAAGCAGAGGGCGCCGCCCATGGAGAAGCCGACCGCGCCGACGTTGCCGTTGACGCGCTCGTGATCGGCCAGGAAGTAGACGGCGCCGGAGATCTCGAGGAGGGCGCGCTCCCAGTCGAGCGCGTTCATCATCTGGCTCGCCTCCGTCGGCTCGCGCGTGCTCTTGCCGTGGTAGAGGTCGGGCGCGAGCGCGACGAAGCCAGCGCCGGCGAGCCGGTCGAGGACCGAGCGAAGGTGGTCGGTGAGCCCCCACCACTCGTGGATGAGGACGACGGCCGGCGCCCGGTCCTCCTGCCCCGGCAGCGCGATCTGTCCGCTTGCCGGCGCCCCGTCAATCGCAGGAAACGAGATCTGCTGCGCCATGGTCCTCCTAGCGTGGTGCTCACAGGTTCGATCCTGGCTCCGTGGTTCCTGCTCTCATGAGACCAGAAACGAGCTTGAACGACGCGATACTAGCTCGTGATCGAATGCGCGCACACCCGCGGGGCCGCGAAGGCGGTCACGTCCGGGTCGCCTCCACGTAGAGCGTCTCGTCGCGGTGGATGATGAGATCGATGTCGGCCACCTTCGGGTCCCTGCCCTTGCGGAAGGAGCTCCGCTCGATCGATCTCTCGTCGAACCCCGCCTCCCGCAGGACGTACACCATCTCCTCGAAATCGTAGATCCACTGGTGTCCCCAGTGATTGAAGATCTGGTTGACCATCCACGCCGGCCGGTGCTGCACCTCCGGGAACGGCTCGTCCGCGTCGGGGAACATCCTGCTGATCTGCTCGAGTATGCTCGCGTGCTTGGTGAAGAACTTCCGCGACGGGTCCCGGTAGCCGTCGATGTAGAGCGCGAGGTCCGGCGTGGAGATGCGGAGCAGGCCGCCGGGCTTCAGGACGCGGTGCGCCTCCTTCAGGAACCGCACCGCTCCCGCCTGCGGGACGTGCTCGATGAGGTGCTCCGTGTGGAGCCAGTCAAACGACGCGTCAGGCAGAGGCAACGGCGTCGTGACGTCGTACTCCAGGTAATGGAACTTGCCGTCGAGGAGCGCCAGCCGGCCGTACTCGGTGCTCTGCCCGCCGGGCAACTCCAGCTTCGAGAGGTCGATGTTCAGGCTGCCGGGGCGGAGGTTCCAGAAAGAGCACCCGACGTTGAGGCCGGCGAGCCCCTGCTCCGCGAAGTAGGCCGCCGGGAACGGCGGCTCACGACGCAACACCTCGATCGATTGAATGCGTTGAACGAGCATGGATGTCGACCTCGTGGACTGTCCGGGGCAATGCGCTGCATCGAGCGGCGCGACCCGGCCTGGCCCGCGCATTGCCCGGCGCCGCCGGCAGGCGGCGGTCAATCGCTCCCTGGCATACCGCCGCGGTGACCCTCTGCGAAGGGGGACCGCGAATGATTTACGTTTCTTCACACGATTGCTTCGCCGCGGCGTCACGTCCGCTTTACGTTTCTTAATGAGCCCGCTACGTGGCGGATCCGCGCGATAACTGAAGCCAATTGGAGGTGGCCAGACACGCCGGCCGGGCTAGAGTTGCGGCGCAACAGGGCCCAGCGTCCCTCGAAGGCGGACGCCCGGGAAGGCTGGGCAGCGGAGCTGCCGCATTCGCTATCGCGTGTCGATAGCCACTGGTGGGCGTCGTATGATCGATTTTTATTGCGTGTCGCTGTCGCCAATCCATTGGCCCCACCCCGGCGTCGCGGTGGCCACGGCGCGCGCCGGCGGCGTCGCGGTGCTGGACCGCGAGCTGTGCGGCGAGCCGGACCTCCGGCTCGGGCGGGACAACCTCCTCCGCCTGCTCGACCTCGCGCCGAGGGACTGCCCCGTCGGGCTCCGCCTTCGCGCGGACCAGATCGCCGCGAGCGCGGAGCTCCTCGCGGCGCTGGAGCCGCGGTCGCACTGGCTCGTGATCTGCGGCTGGCAGGGCCCCGCCGAGCGCGCGGCGCTCGCCGCCCTGACGCCGCGCCGAGAGCGCAAGCTGTGGCTCGAGATCCGCGACGCCGAGGGGCTCGACGCCGCGGAGGGCGAGCTCTCGTTCGACGGCTGGCTCGCGAAGGGGCGCGAGAGCGGCGGGTTCGTCGGCAAGGAGTCGGCCTTCCTGCTCGCGCAGCGGCTGTCGCGGCAGCAGCGCCCCTTCCTGATCCAGGGCGGGATCGGCCTGCACAGCGCCGCGGCCTGCCGCGCCGCCGGCGCCGCCGGCGTCGTCGTCGACGATCAGCTCCTCGCCATGCGCGAGGCGCCGCTGCCGGAGCACGCCCGCGCGGCGCTGTCGCGCCTGGGCAGCGCCGATACCGTCGTCGTGGGCGAGCGCCTGGGCGCGCCGCTCCGCATCGCGGCGCGCCCCGACTTGCCGGGCAGCCAGGAAGTGGTGCGGCTCGCGGAGGAGCTTGAGCGGGAGGAGCTCGACCCGGCGGCGAGGCGCAGCGAGGCGAGGCGCAGCGACTGGATCGCCCGGGCGGCCGCGCTCCTCGGCTGGGATCGGGCGGGCCGCGGCGCCCTGCCGGTCGGACAGGCCGCCGGTCGAGCGGCGGAGTACGCCCGCAAGTACGCGACCGTGGGGCGCTTCCTCCGCGCGCTGCGCGACGCCGCGTCCGGGCACGTCGAGCTCGCACGAAAGCACGACGTGCTGGCGCCCGGCAGCGCGCTCGCCCGCTCGCACGGGACCCATTACCCCATCGTGCAAGGCCCCATGACGCGGGTCAGCGACCGGGCCGAGTTCGCCGCGGCGGTCGCGGACGGCGGCGCGCTCCCGCTCCTCGCGCTGGCGCTGATGCGCCGCCCCCAGGTCGACGAGCTGCTCCGGGCGACGGAGGAGCGCCTCGGCGACCGGCCGTGGGGCGTCGGGATCCTCGGCTTCGTCCCGCCGGAGATCCGACAGGAGCAGCTCGCCGCCTGCGCGTCGATCCGGCCCCGCTACGCGCTCATCGCGGGGGGCAGGCCGGACCAGGCCGCCGAGCTCGAAGCGCAGGGCATCCCCACCTACCTCCATGTCCCGACGCCCGCCCTGCTGCGCGCCTTCCTCGAGGGCGGGGCGCGGCGCTTCGTGTTCGAGGGCTCCGAGTGCGGCGGTCACGTCGGCCCGCTGACCAGCTTCTCCCTGTGGGACGCGATGATCGACGCGCTGCTCGACGGCAAGGTCCCCGACGCGGCGGCCGTCCACGCGCTGTTCGCGGGCGGCATCCACGACGCGCGCTCGGCCGCGATGGTGGCGGCGATGGCCGCTCCCCTCGCGGCCGCCGGGCTCCGCGTCGGCGTGCTCATGGGCACCGCCTATCTGTTCACCGCGGAGGCGGTCGCGAGCGGCGCGATCGCGCCGGGGTTCCAGCGACAGGCGCTCGCGTGCGACGGCACCGTCATGATCGAGACGGGGCCGGGGCACGTCATCCGCTGCGCGTCCACGCCCTTCGTGGGCGAGGTCCACGCCGCCCGCGACCGGATGCGGCGCGAGGGGCAGCCCGCGGCCGCGATCAGCGCGGCGCTCGAGGAGATGACGCTCGGCCGGCTGAGGATCGCGTCGAAGGGCGTCGACCGCGGCGCGCAAGGGCAGCTCGCCGCGGTCGACGACGAGCGCCAGGCGGCCCGCGGCCTGTATATGATGGGCGACGTCGCGGCCTTGCGCGCGGGCGTCGTCGACGTCGCGTCGCTGCACGAGGACGTGTCCGCGGGCAGCCGGCGCGCGCTCGACGGCCTCGTCCAGGCCTCGGTGGAGCACGTGCCGCGCCGCCCGGCCGCGCCGGCGCGCATCGCCGTGATCGGCGCGGCGTGCCTGCTGCCGAAGGCGCACGCGCCGGAGGAGCTCTGGAGGAACCTCCTCGACAAGGTCGAGGCCATCCGCGAGATCCCGCGAGAGCGCTGGGATTACCGCCTGTACTACGACCCCGATCCGCGGGCCGAGGACCGGATCACCTCGAAATGGGGCGGCTTCATCGAGGAGCTCCCCTTCGATCCGCTGCGCTACGGGATCCCACCCGCGTCGCTGCGCTCGATCAGCGTCTCGCAGCTCTTGGCGCTGGAGGTCACCCGGCGCGCGCTCGCGGACGCGGGGTACGCCTCGGGGGGCTTCGATCGCGAGAACACCGCCGTGATCTTCGCGGCCAACGGCACGGCCGACCTGGAGCAGGCGTACGTGGCGCGCGGCCTGCTCCCGCTGGCCGTGGGCGGCCCTCCGCCGGCGAGCCTGGAGCGCCTGCCGAGGTGGTCGGAGGAGAGCTACGCCGGCATCCTCGCGAACGTCATCGCCGGGCGGGTGGCCAACCAGTTCGATCTGCGGGGCCCCAACCTGGTCGTCGACGCGGCGTGCGGCTCGTCCCTCGCGGCGCTCGACCTCGCCGTCGAGGAGCTCGTCTCCGGCCGGTCCAACGTCGCGATCGTCGGCGCCGTCGAGCTCGAGCAGACCCCGCACGGCTACCTCGCCTTCAGCAAGACCCGGGCCTTCTCGCCTCGAGGCCGCGCGAGCGTGTTCGACCGGAAGGCCGACGGCATCGTGATCAGCGAGGGGGTCGCCGTGGTGGTGCTGAAGCGGCTCGCGGACGCGGAGCGCGACGGCGATCGCATCGATGCCGTCATCCAGTCCGTCGCCGGATCGAGCGACGGCAAGGGGATGGGGCTCACCGCGCCCAAGCCCGCCGGCCAGCGCATCGCGCTCGAGCGGGCCTACGCGCGGGCGGGCATCGATCCGGCCTCGCTCGGGATGTACGAGGCGCACGGCACCGGCACGGCTGTCGGCGATCGCGCCGAGCTCGAGACGATCGCCGGCGTCCTCCGCGCCGCCGGGGCGCCGCCGCAGCGCTGCGCCATCGGCTCGGCGAAGTCGCTGCTGGGCCACGCCAGAAACGCGGCCGGGTTGGTCGGGCTGCTCAAGGCGCTCCACGCGCTGAAGCACCGCGTCCTGCCGCCCCACGCGGGCGTGGACACGCCGGTCGAGCCGCTCGCGGCCGACGACGCGCCGATGTACCTGATCGACGAGCCCCAGCCCTGGCTGGCCGGGCCCGAACCCCGGCGCGCCGGCGTGAGCGCGTTCGGCTTCGGCGGCACGAACTTCCACGCGGTCCTGGAGGAGTACCAGGGCGACTTCGCGGCGCCCGTGCTCGGCGCCGTCGAGCGGCCCCACGAGCTGGTCGTCGTCGAGGCCGAAGGCGCGTCGGCGCTCGTCGCCGAGCTCGAGCAGCTCTCGCGCGCGCTCCGCCAGGGGCCCGACGCCGTGCGCCTCGGCGACATCGCCTTCACGTGCGCGCTCGCGGCGCAGCAAAGCCGCGAGCGCCGCGCCGCGGGCCCCGCCGGCGCGGCCGTGTGCATCGTCGCGGACGGCCGCGAGCACCTCCTCGGCGCGGTCGACCGCGTGCTCTCGCACCTCCGGGGCGCCACGTCGGACCCGCTGCCCGCCCACGTCCACCTCCGGACCGCGCCTTGCGCGGAGCCGGGCAAGGTCGCGTTCCTCTTCCCCGGGCAGGGCTCGCAGTACCCGTCGATGGGCCGCGAGGTCGCCCTGTACTTCGCCGAGCTGCGGGACGCCTTCGAGCTCGGCGACCGAGCGCTCGGCGGCGTCCTGCCCGGCCGCCTGAGCCGCTTCATCCTGCCGCCGGCCGCGTTCTCCGAGGCCGCGAAGGAGCGGCAGCGCCGCGAGCTCACGGCCACGCGGATCGCGCAGCCGGCCATCGGGGTGATCAGCGACGGGATGCTCCAGCTCGCGCTGCGCGTCGGCCTGCGCCCCGAGGTGCTCGCCGGCCACAGCTACGGCGAGCTGACCGCCCTGCGCGCGGCGGGCGCCCTGTCGCGCGAGGACTGGCTCGCGCTGTCCGAGACGCGCGGGCGGCTCATGCACGAGGTCCCCTCGGCGCCGGGCATGATGGCGGCCGTGAGGGTCGCCCGGGCCGAGCTCGAGCCCTTGCTCGCGGCGTTCCCGGCGGTCTGCATCGCCAACCACAACGCGCCCGACCAGTGCGTCGTCTCCGGCGAGCTCGACGCGATGCGCGTCGCGCTCGACGCGCTGTCGGCGAAGGGGATCCGCGCGCACGAGCTCCCGGTCTCGACCGCGTTCCACTCGCCCCTGATGCGCCCGGTCCGGGCCCCGTTCGCCGCCGCCCTCGAGCGCACGGCGATCGCGCCGCCGCAGATCGACGTCTACGCGAACGCGACCGGCAGCCCCTATCCGCGCGATCCCTCGGGCGTGCGCGCCCTGCTCGCGGCGCAGCTCGAGGCCCCCGTCGATTTCGTGGCGCAGATCCGGCGCATGTTCGACGACGGCGCGAGGACCTTCGTCGAGCTCGGGCCGAAGGCCACGCTGACCAGCCTCGTCCGGCGGATCCTCGACGGAGAGCCGCACCTGGCCGTCAGCTTCGACGGCGCCGGGGGCGGCTTGAAGGGCCTCCTGCAGGCGCTCGCGGCGCTGCTCGTCGCCGGCGTCCGGCTCGATCTGCCGGCGCTGTTCGACGACCGCCCCTGCCAGCGGCTCGACCTCCGCGCGCTCGCGGAGGACCGCGCCGGGGCCTCGCCGCCCGGGTGGCGCATCGATGGGGGGCGCATCCGCCGGGCCGAAGAGCCCGTCGGCCTGCTCGGCGAGCGCCCGTTCGTCGAGCACGGCGCCGCCCCCGAGATCGACGAGGCGCTCCCCGGCGCCGGCGCGCTGGATCCTCCGCTCCTCGCCTACCGCGAGCACCAGGAGACGATGCGCCGGTTCCTGTCGATGCAGGAGCGGGTCACCACCGAGTTCCTCCTCCGGTTCGGCGGCGGGGATCCGGCCGCGCTCGCTCCGGCCGCGGCCTCGCCGCGCGGCGGCCCGGCCGCTCCGCCCGCGGCGCTCGGCGCGCCGCAACCTCCGCCGCCGCCCGCGGCGCTCGAGGCGTCGAGCGCGGAGGCGCGCGACGCGGCGCCCGCGCGGCTCGAGCCGGCGGCGCTGCGGCGGACGCTCGCGACCCTGGTCAGCCGCCGAACCGGCTACCCGGAGGACATGCTCGGCCTCGACCAGGACATGGAGGGGGAGCTCGGCATCGACTCCATCAAGCGGATCGAGATCCTGGAGACCCTGCTGCGCGAGCTGCCGCCGGAGGTGGCGGCGCGGCTCCGGTCGTCGATGGACCGGCTCTCCCGGATCCGGTCGATGAACGGCCTCGTCGACGTCGTGTCCAGCGAGGCGCTGGCGCTGCGCGCCGCGGAGACGACCGAGCGCGCTCCGGCCCTGCCGCCCGGCGGCGCCGGGGCTCCCGTGGCGCGCCCCGGCCCGGCGGCGCAGGCCGGCGAGGGCGGGGTGGGTGAGGCCGGCGCGGGCCCCGCGGGCGGCGAGCCCGCGTCGGGCTCCGCCGCGCCGGAGGGCGCGCAGGCAGGGGCGTGCCCTCGCTTCGTCCTGCGCGCCGAGCGCAAGGCGCTCCGCGACGAGCCGCCGGTGCACCCGCAGGGGCTCTTCCTCGTGACCGAGGACGAGCTGGGCCTCGCCGGGCGCGTGTGCGCCCTGCTCGCGCAGCGCGGGGCCCGGCCGGTCGTGATCCCGCGCGACGCGCTCGAGGCGCCCGACCGGATCGCGCGCGATGTCGCCGCCGCGCGCCGCGAGCACGGCGTCGTGCGCGGGATCGTGCACCTCGCGTCGCTCCACCGCGGCGTCGTCGACGGGCTGGCCGCGTTCCGGCGCGGCAACCGGGTGCAGGTGAAGAGCCTGTTCTACGCGGTGCAGGCCTGCCCCGGCGAGCTGGCCGAGGCCGGGGGCGAGCCCCTGCGGATCGTCGCCGCCACGCTGCTCGGGGGCAGCCGCGGGCAGGGCGGCCTCGACGGGTCGGCCTCGGGCGCCGGCTGCCACGGCATCCTGCGGTGCGTGGCGCGCGAGCACCCTCGCACGATCGCCAAGGCGCTCGGGCTCGACGATGCGCTGCCGCACGACGCGATGGCGGACCGCATCGTCGACGAGCTGCTCCGCGCGCCGGACGACGTCGAGGTGCGCTACCGGAACGGACAGCGGACGGTCGTGTCCGTCGCGCCCGCGCCGCTCGACGCTGCGGAAGAGCGCCGCGACTGGGAGCCGGGCCCCGGCTGGGTCGTCCTGGTCACGGGGGGCGCGCGCGGCGTCACGGCGGAGGTCGCGCAGCGGCTCGCGCGCTCGGGCGTCCGGCTGGTCCTCGTCGGGCGCGCCGAGATCCTCGAGGGGGACGCCGAGCACGAGGGCGGCGACGTCGAGGCGCTGCGCCGGCGCGTCATCGCCGAGATGCGGGGCGCGGGGAGGGACCTCTTGCCCGCCGCGATCGAGGCCGAGATCAGGCGCCGGCTGCAGGCGAGGCAGCGCCGCGAAACGCTCGATGCCCTGCGCCGGCGCGGCGCCGCCGTGGAGTACCACGCGATCGACGTGCGCGACGCGGAGCGCCTCGGCGACCTGATCTCCGGCGTTTACCGCCGCCTCGGCCGGATCGACGCGGTCGTCCACGGCGCCGGCGTCATCGAGGATCAGCTCCTCGCCGACAAGCGCCCCGACTCCTTCGATCGGGTCTTCGACACCAAGGCCGACAGCACCTTCTTCCTCGGGCGCGCGCTGCGCCCGGAGGGCCTGAAGTGGTGTGTGCTGTTCAGCTCGATCTCCGCGCGGTTCGGGAACCGCGGGCAGTCTGATTACGCGGCGGCCAACGAGGTCATGAACCACCTCGCGGCTCAGCTCGACGCGCGCTGGCCCGCGACGCGCGTGGTCTCGATCGGGTGGGGGCCCTGGCGCGACGTCGGGATGGCCGGCGAGGGCGTGCTCCGGCGGCTCGCGGCGCAGGGGATCGCGCCCATCGACGTGGAGGCGGGCTGCCGGTTCTTCGTCGACGAGCTCTCGCGGGGGCCCGAGGGCGACGCCGTGGTCATCGCCGGCGAGGGGCCGTGGAGCAGCAGCGCCGACGCGGCGGGCGCCGCGCCCCTTGCGGGACAGGGCGCCGCTCAGGCGGCCGAGTAAGGGCAGGGCGCCCCGGCCCCGCCTCGCCGCGGGGCCTGCCGCTTCGACCCGGCGCGCACGGGCGGCCGCCGGCGCGCCCCACGACGGCTCCGGTCGCGGTGAAGTGCTAGCGACCGTTCGCCGGCGCGCCCTTGCGGGCCCTGGCGACCGTCTGTTCCAGCGCCGCCACGGCGCGCGAGACGCCGTCCTCGGCGCGGAGCTTCTCGCCGAGCCGCTGCGCCCGCTCGCGCATCGCGCCGTCGCGCGCGAGGCGGGAGATCGCCCTGGCGAGGCGGTCGGCGGTGAGCTTCTTGATGGGCAGCGGCTCGACGCCCACGCCGAGGTCGGCGATCCGCTGCCCCCAGAGCGGTTGATCGTAGCCGAACGGCACGGCCATCGACGGGATCCCCGCGCGCATCGCGGCCGCCGAGGACCCGGAGCCGCCGTGGTGCACCATCGCGGCCACCCGCGGGAGGATCCAGTCGTAGGGCACCGTCTTTACCTTGAAGATCGTCTTCGGCAGCTGGATGTCCTTGAGCCCGCCCCACCCCGTGATCAGGAGGCCGCGCTGCTCGGCGCGCTCCAGGGCTGCGACGACCGTCTGGGTCAGGCGCTTCGGATTGCGCCCGACGATGCTGCCAAAGCCGATGGCGACCGGCGGATCACCCGCCGCGAGGAACTCCTTCAGATCCTCGGGAGGCTCGTAGTCCTCCGCCTCATCGAAGATCCAGTAGCCCGTGACGTGCATCCAGTCCGCCCAGTCCCGCGGCTTGGGGAGGACCGTGGGGCTATACCCGAACAGGTGCGAGGTGCGCCGGATCGTCCGCAGCTCGTCCCGCCAGTGCCTCGGGGGTAGATCGAGCGCCTCCTGCCGCCACCGGTTGATCTGGTCCGAGCCCGTGCGCGACACCGGCTCGGCGAGCAGCCAGGTCAGGCGGTTGTAGAGCGGCCCCAGCTTCCACACCGGCGCATGGAAGGGGTTCGGGAAGCCCCACGTGGGGATGTGCGGGACCGGGTTCGGGCTGACGACGACATAGGGGATCCCCAGCTTCTCGGCGATCGACGGGCCGACCTGCAGCCAGGGCCAGCACAGGAACACGTCCGTGCCCTTGACCGCGTTCCAGCAATCGCGCAGGTGGTTGACCACATAGGAATGCAGGTTCTCGCCCAGAAACTTGCTGAACTCGCCCGCATGGCCGGACTGCTCGCGCAGGGTGACGGCGAGGCGGCTCGCGTAGAAAGCCTCCGCGCTGCCGCCGAGCGGGAAATACTCCAGCCCGCACTTGCGGACGAACGGCTCGAAGTCCGCCTGCGTCGCGAACCGCACCTCATGCCCGGCGGCCTTGATGCCGGCTGCGAGCGCGACCAGCGGCTGAACGTCACCTCGTGAGCCGCTTGCGACTACCGTATAGTGCATTGCAATTCTCCTCGACTCCCCCGCTGCGCGGCCCCTCGCACGGCATGCCCCGGCGGAGCGCGGCGTCTCGACGCCCCGCTCTCCGCCGGGAAAGGACCATGGCACGCGAGGGACGCGCCGGATCGGTCCTGCACGCTACACGCTACGCTGTGATTCGCAGCCCCCTGCAGACCAGGTCCGAGAGCTGCGCGAGCGACAGATCCGCCGGAGGCTCCTGCCCGTCTCCGAAGACATCCTTGTAGGTGAGCGACCGGCCGATGCGATCCTTGAGCAGGAGCACGAGGTGGATCACGTCCATCGACTTGATCCCCAGATCGCCCATCAACGTGATCTCGGGGGTGAGGTCGCCGGGATCCTGGTCGAGGTCTGCCATGAGCTCCTCGACCGACTCGACGACACAACGCCACACGTCCGCCTTCGTACGTACCTTCATCCTAGCTCCTCTGCTGACGACCCGAGCTCGGGTCGTTCATGTTCGGGGGTTCGGCGGAGGGCTGCGCGCGTGGAGCGCGGGCGTCCCTTGCCGCCACGTGGGACAGCAGGCTGGCGACGCGGCGGTCGCCGTCGCTGTCGTGACGATACCAGTCGTCGAGCTCGCGCCCGGGGAGCACCACGTGCGCGAGCGCCCGCGCCCAGATGCCCCAGCTCGCGTTCAGGAAGGACCCGTCGACCGCATCGACGGCGCGGTCCGCCGCCGTGCCCCCCGCCTCGGGCGCCTCCGGCGGCGCGCCGCGCTCCGCTGCCGCGCCGCCGAACAGCAGGCGATGGATGGCCTCGGGGAAGCGCACGAACCGCTGCTCCAGCCCCTCGATGACGGCCGCCGTCGCCCCGCTGCTGTCGACGATCTCGAACGTGGCGTACGTGGCGCCCGAGCGCTCGAGGCGGACATGGCCGCTGCACCGCATGCGTCCGCCCGGCGTAAGGGACCGCCGGTACCAGGCGACGCGCCGGGCCTGGAACGGAAATACCCCGAAATGGCGCTCGCCCCGCTCGAGCAGCCAGAAGGCGACCAGCTGGCCCGTGCAGTCGAGGAGCGCCGGGTGGATCCGGAGCGCTCGAGCATCGAGCCCGGGCAGATAGGTGATCGCCAGATCGGCCTCGATGCTGTGCTCTCCGACCGCGAGGACGCGCTCGATGCCGCGGTAGGAAGGCCCGTGAAAGGCGAAGCTCGAGTAGAATCGCTGCGCCGACCACGCGCGGGGCGGCCGCGCGCCCGGTTCGGAGAGGAGCGCCGGGCGCGGCGCCAGCGAGGGATCGTCGGCCACGTGCACCGTGCCCTCGAAGGCGGGGTATCGCCGCGGGCCGTCGACCTCGTGGAGCCTCACCCGCACCCGGCCATCGAGCCCGTCCCCGGGCAGGCGCTCCGCGTGGATCGCAACGGTGAGCCTGCCCCGGTCGAGCGCGAGCCATCGCCCCGCGCGGATGTCCGAGAACGCGACGGGCCGCAGGCCGGTGAGCCGCCCGGCTGCCTCCGCGAGGATCTCCAGGCTGAGCGTGAAGGGGAGGACGGGCAGGTGCGGCCCGCCCGCCCGGCGCTGCGGCGAGGGCGGCCCGAGGCTGTGGTCGAGCACGAACGGGTCGCGCCGCCAGTCGAAGCGCCGCTCGGCGTGCAGCTCGCGGCCGTCGAGCCGCACGACGTCGCCGAGCAGCGGGCAGTCCATCGGCGCCGCTGCCGCTGCCGGCCCTGGCTGTCGCGCGGCGGACGGCGGCGCCGGGGCGGCGCCGGGCTGCCGCGTCAGGCGCTGGACCGCGCGGAGGACGCGCGCCTGGCTCTCCTCGGCGTCGGCCAGCAGCGCGGCGTGCAGCGCGCGGATCGAGCGCGCGCGTGGCGCCGGATCTCGGGCCGGCCCGGCGCCCCGGCCGCGCTGCGCCGCGCCGGCGCCGTGGCCGCTGGCCAGCGCACCTGCGCGGGCCTCGTCCTGCGCGGGGCCGCCCCGCAGCACGGCGTCGCAGAGCAGATCGAGCGGCTCGACCTGGACGGCGAGGCCGTGGGCGTACAGCTCGCCGACGACGTGTTTCAGCTGCTGGATATCGCTGCGGTGCTGCGATGAGGCGGCGACGGCCAGGTGCGGTCTCCCGCGCAGGGTGTCCTCCACGAACGCGGTGAGGCGGTTGTTCGGGCCCGCCTCGATGAACGTCCGCGTCCCGTCGTCGTACAGGGCCTCGATCATCTGACGAAACCGCACCGGCGAGGACCACTGCGCGGCCAGGAGATCCCAGGCTCGCGACGGCTCCTCCGGCACCGGGCCCAGGGTCGCGCAGCAGCGCACCCGCGCGTGGGCCGCGCCGGGCACGAAGCGATCGTAATGCGCGCGCAGCGTGCGCTGCCACGCGTCGAACAGCGGGGTGTGGTAGGCGCGCTCGAACGGCAGCCGCAGGCAGACGGCGCCGGCGCCGCCCAGGGCCTCCGCGGCCGCCTCCACCGCCGGCTGGGTCCCCGCGATCACGACCTGGTTGGGGCAGTTGTCCATCGCGATGAACAGCTGGCCGCCGTGGCGCTCGAGCAGCGCATCGAGCTGGGCCCGGTCGAAGGCGTTGACCGCGACCATGCGCTCGGGGACCCGCGGCGCCGGCAAGGCCCGGCCGCTCAGGCCGATCTGCGCGATGATGTCGCAGAGCGCGCGCCGGCTCGGCGCCGCGATGGCGCCGGCGGCGATGAGCGCGGCGTGCTCGCCGTTGCTGTTGCCCACCATGATGTCGGCGCGGACGCCGAGCGCCGAGAGCATTTCGTACGAGGCCAGGCTGGCGATCAGGCCCACCTGCGCCCCGCGCTCCATGTCGACGAGCCGACGCTCCCGGGAGAGCCGCTCCTCCTCGCTCGTGGCGGGCGCGCGCGGAAACACGATCTCGCTCGGCGGCGCCTCCCCCGCGCTCGCATACGACGCGTCGAGGGCGTCGAACCAGGCGCGGGAGGGCGGCCAGTGGCGATGGAGCTGCTCCAGCATGCCCTCGTACTGGGAGCCTTGCCCCGGGAAGAGCAGCGCGGTCCCGCCCGGCGGAGCGCCGCTTCCATAATAGACGCCGCTCGGCACGCGCAGGTGCCGCTGCTCCGCGCGCGCGAGCGTGGTCCTGGCGCGCTTGAGCTTCTTCGTGAGATCGCGGTGATCGAGCGCGACCACCGCGAGGCGGTGCTCGCCGCCCGGCCCTCGCGCGCGCTCGCGCGAAAGCCGGCGCAGGGAGATCGCGGAGCCCGCCTCCGCGACGGCGACGAGGTCGTCGATCGCGGCCGCCATGCCCGCGCGATCGGAGGACGACAGGAGGAAGAGCTCCCCTGCGTCGCGCGCGCTCGCGCTCGTCGCCGACGGAGATTCATGGAGCTCGGCGGTGCGCGCCTCCGGCGTGTCGCCCGCCGGGATCTGCGGCTTCTCTGCGATGGACGCCATTCGTGCGAACAGGCTCCCTTGCCTCGCTGCGCCTGGGCCGCGAAAAGGCCCCATGGCTCAATGAGCGCGGAGTCTCCCCGAAAACGATCTCCATAGCAAGGCGAGATGCGCTCCAAGGCAAATTAAGTCTCGCGGGCCGAGGCGTATCGATCGAGATCATTTGTGCAAGTATCTGTAATCATTGGTAAGTGCTGCGTGTTTCGCCGGCGTTTCGCGCCGGGCTTTGCAATACTTTACAGTGAATTAGCGTGTTCTTAATCCGGGTCGGGGTTCTTTACAATACTTCACATGAGATGGGCCGAGGGCTCATGGTCGATCACGGCGCCATTCCGGGGTTCGTGGCCCGTGGCGACCGCAGTAAATCGCGCGCCTCGTGCGTGTCGTCGGCGGCGCCGATCGAATCGATGCAATCGAGGTTGACAGGTCTGGTGTCCGCATCACAATCCTTGCGCCTGGCCGGAGGGCCGCCATCGCTCGTCAGCGGCCGGGCGGTGCGGGCCCTTGGTGGACGCCGGGCGTCGTGGGAGGCGCTCGCGCGCGTCAGGTGCAGATATGAAGAGGATCCTTGTCACGGGGGGAGCGGGCTTCATCGGCTCGAACTTCGTCCGGCATGTGCTGGCGGAGCGGCCCGGGGTGCAGATCGTCAACCTCGACGCGTTGACCTATGCCGGGAGGCTCGAGAGCCTGCGCGGGCTGCCGGGCGAGGGCCGGCACGCCTTCGTGCACGGCGATATTCGCGACCGGGAGCTCGTCGAGCGCCTCCTCTCCGAGTGGCAGATCGACACGATCGTCCACTTCGCCGCCGAGTCCCATGTCGACCGGTCGATCGCGGGGCCGGATGCGTTCATCGAGACCAACGTCGTCGGCACGCTGCGCCTCCTGGAAGCCGCGCGCGCCGTGTGGCTCGGCCGCGGCGGAGCGGCCGAGGGCAAGCGGTTCCATCACATCTCCACCGACGAGGTGTTCGGCTCCCTCGGGCCGGCGGACCCCGCGTTCCAAGAGGGCACGCCCTACGCGCCGAGCTCGCCATATGCCGCCTCGAAGGCCGCGAGCGACCACCTGGTCGGCGCGTACGTCCATACCTACGGTCTGCCGGCGACGATCACGCACTGCTCCAACAACTACGGCCCGCGGCAGTTCCCCGAGAAGCTCATCCCGCTGATGATCCTGAACGCGCTCACGGGCAAGCCGCTGCCCGTCTATGGCGACGGCGCCCAGATCCGCGACTGGCTCTACGTCGTCGACAGCTGCGAGGCCATCCTGCGCGTCGTCGAGCGGGGGCGCGCCGGGGAGAGCTACAACGTCGGAGGCGGCAATCAGCCGACCAACCTCGAGATCGTCCAGCAGATATGCGCGGTCCTCGACGCGCGCTTCCCCGACTCTCCTTACCGGCCGTACAGCAAGCTCCTCCAGTTCGTCCCGGACCGGCCAGGGCACGATCGGCGGTACGCGGTCGACTTCCGGAAGATCGAGCGCGACCTCGGCTGGCGGCCGCGCTTCTCCCTGGATGAGGGCCTGCGCGCGACCATCGAGTGGTACCTGACGAACCCGGAGTGGCTGTCCGCGATCGGGCGGCGCGACGACTATCACGGCTGGATCGAGCGGAACTACACGCAACGAGGAGCGAACCAGTGAAAGGGATCATTCTCGCCGGCGGCCGCGGCACGCGCCTCCATCCCGTGACCCGGGGCGTGAGCAAGCAGCTCCTGCCGGTCTACAACAAGCCGATGGTCTACTACCCGCTCTCGATACTGATGTTCGCGGGCATCCGGGAGATCCTCGTCATCAGCACCCCGGAGGACCTGCCGCTGTACCAGCGGCTCCTCGGCGACGGCCGGCAGTGGGGCCTCCGCCTCGACTATGCCGTGCAGGACGAGCCGCGCGGGCTCGCCGACGCGTTCCGCATCGGCCGCGGGTTCGTGGCCGGCGAGCCCGTCGCGCTCGTGCTCGGAGACAACATCTTCTATGGCACCGGGCTCCCGGAGACGCTCCGCCGCGCGGCGAAGCTCGACGTGGGCGCGATCGCCTTCGCGTATCCGGTGAGCGACCCCCACCGGCACGGGATCGTCGAGCTCGACGCGTCCGGGCGCGTGATCAGCCTGGTGGAGAAGCCGAGCGAGCCGCGCAGCCACCTCGCCGTGCCGGGGATGTACTTCTACGACGGCAAGGTGTGCGACATCGCGGCGTCGCTGAAGCCTTCGGCCCGCGGCGAGTACGAGATCACCGACCTCAACTGCGTGTACCTCGCGCGGGGCGAGCTCAGGATCGAGCTGCTCGGCCGGGGCGTCGCGTGGCTCGACGCGGGCACGCACGAGTCGCTGCTCCAGGCCTCGAATTTCGTGCAGACCGTCGAGCTGCGGCAGGGGCTGATGATCGCCTGCCCCGAGGAGGTCGCCTACCGGATGGGGTTCATCGACGGGGACGCGCTGGCGGCGCTCGCGGACGAGCTGCCGGGTGAATATACGGATTACTTGCGCAATGTCCTGAGGGATCACCCGGTGCGTCGCTCGTAGATTGTCGACCAAGGTCGGTTCCGGGGGCGCGGGAGGATGGCCGGCCGCCCGGCCCGAGGAGGGCGAGCTCGTCGCGGAACCAGCCACGAGAAGCAAGCCTGTCTGCCGCGCGCCTCGTGGGCCGGTCGGAAGCGGAGGTTCTGGATGAGTCGGCTCGATATCGTGCGATGGATCGATTTTCGCTCCGTGGTGGACGAGCGCGGGGCGCTGACCTTCGTCGAGGGGAACGAGGACATCCCGTTCGACATCAAGCGCGCTTACTACCTGTACGACGTCCGACGGGATCGGGGAGGGCACGCCCACCGCGACACGCAGCAGGTCATCATCGCGCTCCAGGGCCGCTTCGTCCTCGAGCTCTCGGATGGCGTCGAGAAACGGCGGTTCGCGCTCGACTCCCCCACGCGGGGAGTGCTCGTCGTGCCCATGCTCTTCATCCGGCTGCTCGACTTCGCGCCTGGCACCGTCGTCCTCGTCCTGGCGAGCACCCATTACGACTCGTCCCGATCCATCCGGTCCTGGGAGGACTACCTGCGGGAGGTGAAGGGGACGTGACGACGCGCACGACCACGCCGCCGGGCGTCGCTCCTGGCCTCCCCTGGCGCGGTGGGGTCGGGCGTCGCTCCGGCGAGGGAGGGCCCGGGTGAAGGTCCTGCTCCTCGGATACTCGAGCCTCGCTCGGAGGCGCGTGCTGCCGGCGCTCGCGCGCCTCGGCGTGCGCGAGATCGATGTCGCGTCGGCCTCCCGGGGCGCCGACATCGCCTTGCCGCCTGGCGTGACGGGGCGGCGCTACGATGACTACCGCGCGGCGCTCGCCCGCAGCGACGCGGCCCTCGTGTACGTGTCGACGGCCAACTCCACGCACGCGGAGCTCGCCGAGCGCGCCCTCGAGCAGGGTTTTCACGTCGTGGTCGACAAGCCGGCCTGCCTCTCGGTCGAGGCGTCCCGGCGCCTCGTCCTGCTCGCCCGAGAGCGGGGGCGCTGCCTCGCAGAGGCCACGGTCTACGCCCATCACCCGCTCTACCGCGAGGTCCGCCGGATCTTCAGCGACGCCGGCCGCGCGCCCACGCGGCTCGCGGCGACGTTCAGCTTTCCCCCGCTGCCGGCGGACAACTACCGGTACCGCGCCGCGCTCGGCGGCGGATCGCTGCTCGATCTCGGGCCCTACGCGGTCACCCTCGGGCGCGTGCTCCTCGCCGCCGCGGAGCCGGAGTCGATCGCTTGCCGCGTCGTCGAGCGCGCCGATGAGGTCGAGACGGCCTTCAGCGTGCTCATGATCTTCCCGGGCGGCCGCTCGCTGGTCGGGCACTATGGAATGACCACCGGATACCAGAACCGCCTGGAGGTCCTTGGCCCCGACGTTGTCGTGACCATCGACCGAGCGTTCTCGCCCCCCGCCGATCTCCCGATCCAGCTCGGCGTCGCCGAGCGCGACCGTCGCCGGACGGTCGAGGTCCCCGCGGCGGACAGCTTCGCGGAGTTCTTCCGGAGCGTTTTCGAGGCCATCGCCCGCGGCGAGCACGGCGAGCTTGCGAGGACGCTGCTCGCTGACGCGGCTCTCCTGGACGCGCTGCGCCGCGCAGCCGCGGCCCCTTGACGTCGAGCCCGCTCTAGCTCTCACCGTGGCGTGCATCGAAGGGCCGCGGCCCATCCCCGCGGCCCCAAGGAGCCCACCCATGCACACCGGTCGGCTCGATCGCGGTCGGTTCGACCCCCGACGCTCAGCCCCGCCTCGGCTTCCGCTCCAGCCAGGCCCGCTGCCCCCACGGGCACGCGAACTCGAGCGGCTTCGTCAGGATCCACAGCACCGGCAGCGGCGGCGGCGCCGGCGGCGTGGGCCCGGCGCCGTCCGTGAAATAGATGACGCCGGAGACCCGCCGGGCCGCCAGGAACTCCGGCGCGAACACCGGCCGCAGATCGGTCCCGCCGCGGCCGCCCACGTCGCCGAGCCGCCCGTCGAAGGCGTACACGCGCCCGATCTCCGTGTCGCACTCGGCCACGGTGATGCGCGCGACCTCGCTCATCGCCTGCAGCTGCCGGGCGATCTCCTCGAGCTCGTCGCGCCGCATGCTCATCGACGTGTCGATCGCCACGAGCACCGACGGCTTCGCGATGGCCCGGGGCGCGTACGTCCTGCCGGGCACCTCGCCGACGCGGCCCGGGAAGCGCCGGTTCGGCCGCGCGTACGTGTGCACCGGGGCGCGCTCCCGCGCCACGAACATCCGCAGCGCGGTCTTCCAGTCGAGCGGGGTCGCGCGCGGGCCGAGCACGTCGGTGAGCTCCTCGATGAGCCGGCCGGGCGTCTTGCCCGCGAGCGTCAGGCCGGGCAGATCCGCCGGGTCGCCGTCGTCCGCGAGGGCGCCCGCCTCCTCGGCGGCGCGCAGCAGGAGCTGCCGCGTCTGCTCCACCGCGCCCGGCTCCCGCGAGGGGCGGCGCAGCACGCGGTGGTCGTCGACGGCCTCGCCGCCCCGCTGCGGGAGCTTGCCCTCGCGCGCCGCGCGCACCAGCAGCTCGTAGCGCTCGAGCGTGCTCTGGCCGCCGCGCAGCCCGACCGGGGCGTAGGGCTGCCACCGGATCGGGTCGGGCAGCGGCTCCTCGATGTACTCGTTGGCCGACATCTCCAGGGCGAGATCCATGAGCTCGGGCTCGTCCGCGCCCGCGAACTTGGGGTGGCAGAGGTGCCCGAGCGCCACGTGGTGCACCTCGTGCAGGAGCACGCCGCGCAGGAACACGGGCTCGTTCATGAACGACTCCACGTTGACGTGGAGGAAGAAGCGGCCCTCGAACATCGAGACCGCCATGCGCCTGACCGAGGGGTCCGCGACCGGCGCGAGCCGCCCGAGGATCGCCGCGTAGCAGGGATATCGCTCCAGAAACCCCGGATCGCGCACGAAGGCGTCGAGCCACGCCGCGAGCTCGTCCTCGGGCACCTCGCGGCGCGCCGCGCGCTCGGTCTCCGGCATCGCCGCCTCGGGCGCCTGCTTCGCCGCCTCGGGCGCCTGCTTCGCCGCCTCGGGCGCCTGCTTCGCCGCCTCGGGCGCCTGCTTCGTCGCCTCGTTGCCCCGCCTCATTGCGGCCGGATGGGCGTGACGCCGTGCTTCTTCAGCGCCCCCGCCAGTCGGAGGGCCCAGCGCTCCGGCAGCTGCGCGAGCAGCTGGCCCAGGCACGCCCGCGCGACGTTGCTCCGCCGCACCTCCACGAGCTTCGCCTGCTGCGACAGGTGCGCCGACAGCGCGGTCACGACGAGCCCCACCCGGTGCTGCCGCAGCGCATCGGCGCGCCACGCCAGCACCTTCTGCTCGGCGGCGCTGCCCGGGTAGTTCTGGAGCAGCTCCTCGGGGCGGACGTCGATGAGCTGCGTCGCGGTCGCGTTGCCGCCGAGCGCGTCCTGGAGGCGCTCGCGGTGGTCGCCGGGCAGGTCGGCGAGCAGCGCCTCGAACGCCGCGAGCGACAGCTTCCGCTGCGCCGCGAGCACGCCGACCTCCGGCCCCTCGAGCAGCGGCGCGAGCCGCGTCGTCACCTCGTCGAAGCGGTCGGTCTCCCCGCGCTCGCGCGCGGCGCGCAGCGCCTTGCCCGCGGGCGAGGTCGGCCCGTAGTCGGCCAGCAGCGCGCGCAGGTCGAACGGCAGCCGCGTCGACCACGAGTCCTTCGACGCGAGCAGGAGCTCCACCCAGCTCGGCGGCAGGTACCCGCCGAGCGTGTCGCGCAGCAGCACGCCGTCCGCGAGCTCCTCGGGGCGGAGCGCGCTCAGCACCTGCGACGCGTACGTCCAGGTGCGCGGCGGGACGTCGTCCAGGATGCGCTCGTGCGCCTGCGCCAGCGCGATCACGCCCGGGTGGATCCCGTTCACCTGCGCCCAGGCGAGCCAGGACGCCCGGTCCGCGCGGACGTTCAGGTTGAGGAACCGCGCCCGGAGCGCGCGATCGAGCGGGGTCACCTGGTAGTCGGCCGACTCGGGGTTCACGGCGGCGAAGCACACCCAGCCCGCGGGCAGCTCGTACTCGTGCAGCCGCCGGGCGCTGAGCAGCTGGAGCGCCGGCTGCTGGATGTACCGCTCCGCCCGGTTGAGCTCCTCGAGCATCAGGATGCCGGCGCCTTCCTGAGGCAGCACCGACGGCGCCGCGTAGGCGGTCCGGTTGTCCCGGATGACCGGCAGGCCCACGAGGTCGGGCGGCTCGAGGAGGCTCAGGTCGAGCACGACCGTGGCGATGCCGAGCCGCTCGGCGAGCTGCCGGACGAGCTCGCTCTTGCCGATCCCCGTCGGGCCCTCGAGCAGCACCGCGCGCCGCGCGCGGTACGCGAGCTCGAGCACGGCCTCGAGCCGCGGTCCGACCGGGATCGGCGCGGAGCGCCCCTCGAGGAGGCTGGGGGGCGTCGCCGCGGCCGGCCTGCCCGGCGCGTTTCCATCGGATCTGGGCTTCGTCACGGAGATAGAGGAGGGTACGGCGCGCGCGGAGCGAAGAAAGAACCTCCGAGGCCTGGGGCCCAGGATGCTCGGCCTTTCCGTGCCCGGCGGGCTCTCGGCTCTCGTCCTGCCAGGTGGACCCGAGCTCTAGCAGCCGCTGCGCGGCCTGTCATTCGCCACGCGACGGCCGGCGGCGCGCTCAGGCGCCGAGGAGCAGCCCCAGCGTGGTCGCGAGCGCGGCGTCGTTCCACGAGGACAGCGCGCGGGGCAAGAGGACGGTCACGCGGTGAGGCTGGCCTCCGCAGCTGCGCGCACCCTCGTAGGTGCGTCCCGTCCGGGTGAGCTCGTAGCTGCATCGCCCGATCCGGCCGGTGAGCTGCCGGTCGTCCAGCCGGTAGTCGGAGAGGGCGCCGGCCACGAGGCCGCGCGCGCGGAGCCCTGCCTCCGCCCGGGTCACCGAGAGCTGAAGCGGCATGGCGCCGACGATGCCGGTCGCGGCCTGCTCGGTCGCGGTGACGCTCACGGGCTGGTTGAAGGCGACGCCCCGGACCGCCTGCCCGTCGCGCCCGCCGTCCGCCGCGTACACGCCCAGGCTCACGTCCGGCCCGACGACGCGCCCCGGCTCGATGTCGGCGCTCACGAGCTCGCCCCGGGCGGTGAGCAGGATGAACTCGCTCGGCCCCGCGGCATCGAAGATGTCGTCGCGCGCCGGGTGATCGGCGCCCGGCGCCGCCCCGCACGCTGCGGTGAGCGGCAGGGCGAGCGCGAGCACAGGGAGCAGCCTCATCCGCATCACAGCACCTCCACGCCTGGTCCGGCACACCGAACGTGAGGCCGGCGGCGCCGGAGCGGTAGACGTCTGTACCGCGAGGATCGGATTCACCAGGGCCGCATCCGTTCCCGATGGCCTCGGGGGGCATCGGGGAGCCCCCGAGGGGCAACCCCTGCACGTGCCGCCCGATGCGGGCTGCGATGCGCTGTCGTCCACCGATGCGCGAAGGCGTGCCAGCGCGCCATCGCGCGCCGGCGGCCCCTCAGCGCGGCACCTCGAGCGGGGCGCAGGTCGAGACGCCGGCGCCGACGATGCGGAAGCCGATGTTCGTCATGTAGTCGGGATCGATCGAGCCGTCCGAGGGCCGGTAGCGGCTCACGTTGGTGGTCCGCGACGACTGGAACTCATCCGGCGCGGTGTAGAAATAGAAGTCGCCACCCCAGAACGAGAACGCCCACGCGCTGGGGGTCTCGATGCCCGGCAGATCCGTGGCCTCGACGATGTCGCCGGTCTCCTTGTCGATCTCGGCGAGCTGGACCGGCGTGGTGGTGAAGAAGCCGAAGAGGCGCCCGTCGCCCGTGCCGGTGAGCTCCGCCGAGGCGCCGCGCAGCGAGCCGCTGAACTCCCCGACCGGCGTCACCGACGAGCCGTCGATCCTCCCGAGCCCGATGCCCGGCCTGCCGGTCGCGCCCGCCACGAACAGCTGCTCCGCGTCCGGGCGGGAGAGGTCGCTCGAGAAGCCCATCCCCAGCCGGGACCACCCCGCCGAGAGCGACATGTCCGTGGGCTCGCAGCTCGCGTCCTCGGTGCTGACCTTGAACAGCGTGCCTTCGCTGTCGTCGCCGTACACATAGTTGACCCACGCCACCGCGTCGCGATCGACCGCCATCGAGTTTGGATGCATGCTGGTTTGGCAACCCAGGACACCAATCTTCGTGAACTCCTTGCGATCGGGCCTGAAGCTGTAGAGCTCGTTGTCCTGCGAGAGCACGTACACGAGGGCCGCCCGCTCGATGCACCGGCTGTCGGTGTCCTCACTCCCGCCGCCCTCATCGCCGCCGCCGGTCCCGGCGCCGGCGCCGAACGTCTCGTCCTGGCCGCCCGCGCCGCTGCCGTGGCCTTCGCCGCTTCCGTCGCCGCCGCTGCTATCGCCGGCCCCTGTGGTTTGGCTGGTGTCTGCCGGGGACGTACCGTCGCCGGACGCGCTGCAGCCGCTCGCCGCGAGCGCCATCCAGAAGCACCATCGTGCGATTCGCATATCCGCTCTCCCTTCCGCGTGATTCGCTTCTATAGCCGCGAAGCGCGCGCCCGGGTACACGAAGTGGCGTCCCGAATGCAAAGGACATCTGCGCTCCGCGGGGGACAGAGGCGTCCGTGCCGAGCGGGCCTGAGGGGCGAGCGAGGTCATCAGGGGATGGCGACGACCTCGTCGGACTGGCAGCAAAAATACGTAGCTCCCTCGGGTGTCACTTCTCCAGCGGCGACTCCGCCGGTCGGGGCGCATGTGCCCGGCTCGTTCGTGACCCACTGCGCATCCATGCTCTCGAGGTGCAGGTCCGGCCCTGCGAGGCACTTCGGCCCGGCCAGCGTCACGGTCGCGGCGCCGAGCAGCCGGTGGCAGCTGCCGTCGTCGTAGGCCGACACGATCGCGGAGCACGCGCTGCCCTCGGGCGGCTCGCACCCGCACGGCGAGCAGCTGCGCGCATCGTCGAAGCCCGTGTAGAGCGCTTGCAGCTCGGGGTAGTGCTCCGGGCATTTCGGCTCGCCCTCGCGGAGGTAGCGGATGCATATCGCGAAGCCCTCCGGTCGCTGCGCGGGGGAAGCGACGCACATCTTCCAGGGATCGGCGCATGCGTGCTTGTCGGCCGAGCCCGCGCAGCCGCGCGCCCGCACGCTGAACGGGGCAGGCAGCTCGGGCGGCGGCCCTCCCGGATCGATCGTCGGCGCGCAGGGGCTCACCGTCGGCGCCGGGATGACCAGCGAGCCGAGCTCGCTCGAGGCGGTCGTGGCGCACGCGCCGTTCCACCCGTCGGGGGCGTCGAACGACGTGGACGCCGCCCCGTCGCACGTGGCGGAGGCGCTCCCCTGGAGGCTCGGCGGCAGCTCGCAGGCGGGCTGCATGCAGCGGCATGTCGGGCAGCTGTGCGCGTCGGCGAAGCCGCCGTAGCCGTCGAACACGACCTCCGGCGTCTCCGCCGGGCACTCCGGCGCAGACGCCCCGTCGACCGGGTCGCCCCTCCAGAGCAGGATGGGATCGCCGAACCCGAGGTATGGCAGCTCCACGCAGGCGCCCTGGCACACGGCGCACGGCTTGTCGCATTCGTGGGCGTCCAGGCCGTAGCACGGTTCGTCGCACGAAAACATCTGGACGGGGCCGCTGTTCCAGCAGCCCGCGAAGCTCCCGGCAGTAGCGAGCGCGAGCGCGAGCGCGAGCGGGTACTTCCTTGTCGTCATCGTCGTGGCCCTTTTCTGGCGTGTTTCGGTCCGGCCGTCGGACAGGGATCACTGCGCCGCGCTGATCTCTTGGCGCCGCCGCTCCAACCGCTCTCGAGCTCACGCCGGTTCACGCCGGCGGGCCCGCGCGGCCGGGGCGCGTGGCGCAAGCGTCCATCCAGAGAGGGGAGATCGCGCACGCCGAATCCATACTTGGGTCGGTGAGGACAGGAAAGCCCAATCTGCTGTGAAGCCTCAATGAGTCGATGTCATTCCGGTCTGGCTCACGAAATTATCAGCGCTCGCGCATCATGCGTCTCGTGCGAGAATATCGCTCCGGATGGCGGAAGGCATGGCGCTGGGAGAGCGCTCCCGGACCGCAACGGAACGTGCTGGACGTGAAGGGTAACGGCGGGAGGAAGGAACGTAGGCCCCTCACGAAGGGAGGGGGCGGGCGGCTCGGCAGCAGCCCCGCACAACCGGCAACGCGCCTAGCGCTGCGATCGCTCGAGCACGTCCACCGCATCCAGCAGGGGTCTTATCTGCGCGCGCTCCTCCTCGGAGAGCGGCGCCTCGTCGAGCTCGGCGCGCAGCGCGCGCGCCCGCGCCTCCTCGCCCAGGGCGACCGCGAGCTCGAGCCGCGCCGCGAGGGCGCGCGCTCGCTCGAGCGGGGCGTCCGCCTCCTCCTTCCGGGCGAGCGCCACGTCGAGCACCTTGGCGGCGGCGGCGTCGTCGTTCTTGAAATCACGCAGCCGCGCCGCCGCGCGCAGCGCCCGGCCCAGCCTCGAGTCCGAGCGCGACCCGGCGGTCGCGTCGTCATCTTCATCCGGCGCGTCCCGCCGGATGAAGATGACCGAGTTGCCCGCGACATCGACCACCGTGAAGCGACTCTGCCCCTTCTTCATGCGCGAGATCCGGGGAAAGCCGGAGACAGGAACCTTGCCATACGCCCGCCGCAGGCCCTCCGAGAAGGTCTCGTGGAGGCGCTCGACCTCGGGGACGAGCACAAGGCACGTGCTGTACGCCTCCCTGGGATCCAGCCTCTTGAGGCCCATGAAGTGCAGGTGGACGTCGCCGCGGCGCGTGGCCGCGTACACGTTCGGCCTCGTCTGCTGGTGGGTGACCTCGAAGCCCAGGGCGCCGTAGAACGCCAGGGTCTCGGGCATCGACACGCACGGAAGCACGGGAATCGTCGTCACGTCGCTCATGAGATCACCCCTTCGCGCCGGTCGCGCCCCCGCGGAAGCGGCGGAAGAAGGCGCGCACGTCGCCGGTGAACAGGTCGGGCTCCTCCATGGCCGCGAAGGTGCCGCCGCGGTCGAACTCGGACCAGTGCACGATGTTCGTGTTGTCGCGGGCGGCGAACCTGCGGATCGGAGCGATGATGTCGCGCGGGAACACCGCGACGCCGGTGGGCAGGGTCGAGGGCTTCACCTCGGAGAGATCCGCGTCGTCCGGCGTGTCCGGGGTCTCCACGAACGAGCGGGCCGACGAGGCGGCCGTGTTGGTGAGCCAGTACAGCATCACGTTCGTGAGGATGCGATCGCGATCGATGGCGTCCTCGGGGGTGTCCTTGCAATCGGTCCACTCCTTGAGCACACCGACGATCCAGGCGAGCTGGCCGACCGGCGAATCCGAGAGGGCGTAGGCCAGCGTCTGAGGTCGGGTCGACTGGATCTTCTTGTAGCCGTACAGCTCCCGCAGGTAGGTTTCGGCCGCCTTGAGCCGGGATTGCTCGGCGTCCGTCAGGCCCATGAGCTCCTCGGGATCTCCGGATGGCCACGAGACGAGGCCGTTCGTGTGCACGCCGATCGCGTGGTCGGGATCGACGAGGCCGACCTCGCGGGAGATCCACGTGCCCCAGTCGCCGCCCTGGGCGCCGTAACGCGGGTAATCGAGCCTTCGCATGAGCTCGGCCCAGGCGCAGGCGATCCGGCGCGCGCCCCACCCGGCCTCGCGGGTCGGCCCGGAGAGCCCGTATCCGGGGAGCGAGGGGATGATCAGGTGGAACGCGTCCGCCGGATCGCCGCCGTGGGCGCGGGGATCGGTCAGCGGACCGATGACGTCGAGGTACTCCACGACCGAGCTCGGCCAGCCGTGCGTCACGATCAGCGGCAGCGCGCCGGGCTCGCGCGAGCGCACGTGGAGGAAGTGGATCCGCTGGCCGTCGATCGTCGTCGTGAACTGCGGGTGCTCGTTCAGCCGCGCTTCGTGCCTGCGCCAGTCGTAGGTGGTGCGCCAGTACGCGGCGAGCTCCTTCAAGTAGCCGAGCGGGACGCCGTACGACCAGCCCGCGGAGGGCAGCTCGTCGGGCCAGCGGGTGCGGGCGAGGCGATCGCGCAGATCGTCGAGCGCGGCCTGCGGGATGTCGATGCGGAAAGGTCGGATGTCGCTGTCCACGGGCAAGGGAGAGCTCATGCGTACGACGTAACGTACGATGTACGGTTCGTCAACCCGGGAGCGCTCGGTCGGTCGCCCTCGGACATGGCGGAGCTGCCGAGGCGATCCGGGCGCAGCTGCCGGCATGCCAGGACTGAAAGCAGCCGTCGCAGGATCGAAAGCGATCGGGGGCATCCTTAGGGGTAACCCCGTGAAGTCGTCGGGGCCGAACCCTGGCCCACATCCTGCTAATCACGGAGGACAGAGCGCCCGTGACGGCTTCCCCCCCCCGCCGTCGAATGGGCGCTCTGTTTTTTTGTGCTTCCGGTCCGGCCGGCGCAGCGCTCACCGAGACGCCGCAACCCCAACCCGGGTGAGCGCCCCGGTGAGCGCCCCTGCGGCGCAGACCCAACCCCGGTGAGCGCTCGCGGTGGCGCAGACCCAACCCCGGTGAGCGCTCCCGCCTCCGGGGGCCAGTCGCCGCAACCGAGCACTCCCCGGTCCCGGCGGCGAGCTGCCAGATCTGCAAGCGACGATCTCAGGATCGAAAAGAGGTCGGGTAACCCCTTAGGATAACTACCGGAAACATGTCGGGACGAGCCCTGGCCCGCGTCCTGCTAAGCATGCAGGGCAGAGCGCCTGTGACGGCTTCCCCCCCCCGCCGTCGAATAGGCGCTCTGTTTTTTTGTGCTCTGCTCACGGGGCGCGCCGAGGGGCTCCGCCCAGCGTCGATGCGAGCAGGCGGATCGCGCCGGGCAGCTCTTCGAAAAGCTTCCCGTGTCTACATCGGCGGACCGCGCGGCGGGGCCCAAGCGGCCAGGGCGCACGAGGCGGGAGACGGCCGGGGCCGCCCGGAGCGGCGATGTCCCAGGCGGCAGGAGCGCGCCGTGCCTCGCCGCCTTCCGCCGCGTGGCTGGAGCTGCTAACTCCCCGGGCGCCAGGGGGGCGGCTCTTCCATCTCCCGGCGGCGCATCGACGACATCCGCGTGAGATCCTCCAGCGCACTCCTCGCCTTCGCGATCGCCGCCGCCGCCAGCGCCCACGCGGGCGAGGCGCACCCCCAGCCCGCCCCGGCGACGGTCGCCGCGCCGCTGGACAAGCCGCAGACGCCCGCCGCGCCGACCGAGGCGCCCGCCGCGCCGGCCTCCTCACCCGCGTCGGCCGACTCGCCCGCCGCGCCTGCCGGGATCGAGGTGACCGTCGAGGGCAACCGCGCCCCGCCGGGCTCCGTCTCGCTCTCCCGGCGCGACATCCGCGAGCTGCCCGGCGCGCTCGGAGATCCCTACCGCGCCATCGAGATCCAGCCCGGCGTGACCTCCATCGCGAGCGGCATGCCGTACTACTACATCCGCGGCGCGCCGCCGGGGAACATCGGCTACTTCTTCAACGGCATCCAGGTCCCGCTCCTCTTCCACGTGGGCGCCGGCCCCAGCGTCATCCCGGCCTCGATGGTCCAGCGCGTCGAGATGCACCTCGGCCCCTATCCCGCGGACATCGGGCGGCTCGCCGGCGCGGCGATCGAGGCCGAGAGCGCGCCGCCGTCCGACGTCTGGCGCGGGGAGGGGAGCCTCCGGTTCATCGACCTCGGCGGCGTCGTCGAGGGGCCGGTGGACCGGGACACGCACGTCCTCGTGGGAGGCCACTACGCCGCCGGCGCGGCGCTCACCTCGGCGCTCGTGCCGAGCGTCGACGTGGGCTACGCCGACTACCAGGGACGGGTGACCTACCGGCTCGGCCCGGAGGAGCGCTTCACCGTCTTCGCCTTCGGCGCGTACGACTACCTCGCCAGCATCGACGAGGGCGGCGGCGCCAAGGCGACCAACGTCCTGCTCGACAGCGACTTCCACCGCCTGGACCTGCGCTACGACCGCGAGGACGCCTCGGGCGCGCGCGTCCGGGCGGCGCTCACCCTCGGGCTCGACCAGTCGCGCGGCGTCGGCGTCGAGATCGCGCAGGCCTGGAAGCTCAACGCGCGGATGAGCCTGGCCCGGCCCATCCTCGGCGGGCGCGCGCTCCTGCGGGCCGGGGCCGACGCGGCGGTCGACCGCTACCAGGTGACCCCGCGCCCGAGCCCGCCGACGGCCGGCGAGCCCGCCGAGGGCGCGGACGACGAGCCCGCCGAGGGCACGGAGCAGCTCGACGAGAGCTTCCCCGAGCTCTTCCGCAGCCGGCTCGATCTCGCGCTGGGCGCGTGGGCCGACGCGCTGCTCGTGCTCGACGAGCGCTCGACCCTCACGCCCGGCGTGCGCGTGGATCACTACACGTCGCTCGGCCGCACCGCCGTCGCCGTGGACCCGAGGATCGTCGGCCGCTTCGGCGTCGGCGACCACGTGCGGCTCATCCCGGCCTTCGGCGTCGCCTCGCAGCTGCCCGGCCTCGCCCCGCTGCCGGCGCTCCAGATCGGCGGCATCCCGGGGGGCCTGCAGCGCAGCCTGCAGTCGAGCTTCGGCGTCGAGGCCAACGTGGGTCCGGTCAATTTCAGCGCGACGGCGTTCCGGCAGGTGACCTTCGGGCTGAGCGATCCGATCGGCACCGGGCGCGGCACGAACCTCAGCACGGAGCGCTTCCTCACGCGGAGCCTCGGCGACACCTACGGCCTGGAGCTCGGCGCGCGCGGGGCGCTGCGCCGCGACATGTTCTTCCTGGCGTCGTACACGCTGTCGCGCTCCACGCGCACGCGCGGCAAGGCGACGATCCCCTCGGCCTACGACCGGACGCACGTCGCGCACGTCGCGCTGCTCTACGACCTCGGCAAGGGGTGGCGCGCCGGGATCCGCCACGTCTTCTACACCGGCTTTCCCGCCGACGAGGCCACCCCGGGCCGCCCCCCGCGCGAGCACCCGGATCGGATCCAGCCGTTCTACCGGCTCGACATGCGCCTGTCGAAGCGCTGGGCGCTGGGCGCGCGGAGCTACCTCGGCCTCGTGCTCGACGTGCAGAACGCGACGCTCGCCAAGGAGGTGTTCGACGTGAGCTGCGACGACAGCGGGTGCACGCCGCAGACGATCGGGCCGGTCACGATGCCGGGGATCGCGATCGAGGGCGGGTTCTGAGGAGAAGGCGCCTCGGGGGAGCGCGAGGGGCGCGGCGGCGACCACGCCGGCTCCAGCCGGCGCCGGCGGTCGCCCGGGCCGCGAGCGCCCAGCCGCGGCTCACCGGTGGAGCAGGTCGAAGAGCTGCTCCAGCATGATGTAGGTCAGGCCCCAGACGACCCGCTCGTCCACGCGCAGGCACGGGAGCTGGAGGACGTTCCCCTCGTGCGTGTACGCGTAGCTCGAGGTGCGCTCGCCGCGCGCGAGCGGTCCGAGCGGCGTCCAGAGCGCCTCGGCCACCTCGTCGCTCAGGGTGAGATCCGGCGTGGAGCGCAGCGCGAAGACGAACGGGGCGATGATCATCCCGACGCGCCGCCCGCGGACGACCGCCGGGATGTCGGGCAGGCGCGCGAGCAGGGTGCCGTGCGCCGCGAGGTCGATCCCCACCTCCTCGTGCGTCTCGCGGATCGCGGTGGCGAGCAGGCTCCCGTCGCGCTCCTCGCGCCGGCCGCCCGGAAGGGCCATGTGCCCTGACCAGGGATCGCCCGGGTGCTCGGCGCGGCGGATCAGGAGGAGCTCGGCCTCGCCGGGCTCCGGGCTCCCGGCGGGCTCGAGCGCCGTGCCCAGAGGCCCCGCCGGCGCCCGCAGGATCGCGGCGACCGCGGCCTGACGCTCCTGCGTGAGCGCGTCGAGCGCGGCCTCGCGCCCTTCGAGGCGGGCCATGATGGCGGCGAGGTCGTAGGAGGGGAGCACGGCGGCGAGGATAGCATAGTGTCTACCGGTACTTAGAGATCGCGCGCGGCGGCAGGGGGCTCCGGGCGCGAGGCGGCGCGGCGGCGGACCTGGACGCGAGGCGCGCAGGCCGCACGCCGGGCCGCAACCACGGCGCCCGGGCCCCGCCGGCGTGCGATCGCCGTCAGGGAGCCGCCGCGGCGAAGCTGTCCCACATGTCGCAGAGCTCCTTCTTCAGCCCGGCCTCCTGGGAGCTGGTCATGTCGAGGACGATGTTCTCGTCCGTCTCCGGCTCGTACCTCGGCCATTCGACCGCATCCTCGCCGTTCGGGTCTCCGGTCTCCGCGTGGCGCGACCAGTACCCCATGATCGCCTGCGAGAGCTCGAGCTCGTCCTCGGTGAGCGGCTCCGACACGAGCAGCCCCGGGTTGCCGAACACGTACCGGATCTCGGCCGAATGGAAGGCGCCGAGCTCGCCGAGCAGCGAGCTCTCGGGCGCGTGGGTGAAATGATAAAGATACGTCGCCGCGCCGCCGCTCGCGATGGCGCGCGCCGCGCGCCGCGTCGGACACACGAACATCGAATCGCCCAGCGCCGCGGTCGCCGCCGCCTGCGCCGAGCCGTACGTGTCGCTCGGGTAATTCGCCACCACCTCTTCGCCGTGGCCGGGGGCGAGCCCGTCCGCGAACGTCACGAACTCGGCCTCGTCGGCGACCGTCGCGGCCTCGCCCCAGAGCGTGACGAAGAGCGAGCCCTCGTCGGCGTTGCTGCCGATGATCGTCGGCAGCTTCTCGAAGCTCCCGGCTTCGAGGAGCTTGCTCGGCACGTCGGGGAGGTTCCAGCCGTCGATGACCGGGAACCAGGTCGGGCCGGCGCCCACGAGGAAGGCTTCGCCCGGCGGGAGCGCGCTCATGACCTCCTCGGCCGGCTTGCCGCGCAGGCACTCGAGGACCGAGGGCGCGTCGGCGCAGCCCAGCGCCTCGACGAGCTCCTGCCCCTGCGCCGTGGCCGTGGCCTCGTCCGCGGCGGAGTCGCACGGCCCGCTCTCGATGATGGCGCGATGGAACAGGCCTTTGCTCGGCGGCGACACCAGGTGCATGCAGACGCTGATGCCGCCCGCCGACTCGCCGAACAGGGTGACCTTGCCCGGATCGCCGCCGAAGGCGCCGATGTTGGCCTTGACCCACTCGAGCGCGGCGCGCTGGTCCTCGAGGCCGTACGCGCCCGTCGCGGGGTGATCGGGATCCTCCGACTTGAGCTCCGGGAGGGCGAGGAACCCGAGCGGGCCGAGGCGGTAGTTGAGGGTGACCACCACCGAGCCGGTCGTCTCGGAGAGGAGCCGGCCGTCGTAATCGGCCTCCGCGCTGCTCCCCATCTCGAAGCCGCCGCCGTGAATCCAGACGAGGACGGGCAAGGACGAGGACGCCGGGCGCTCGGGCGTCCAGACGTTCAAGGTGAGGCAGTCCTCTCCCGAGCTCTCGTTGAAGCCGGGCGTGAGCAGGTTGAGCTGCGAGCAGGGGATGCCCACCTCCACCGCGCTGCGCGGCTCGGTCCACGGCTCGTGCGGCGCGGGCGGTCTCCAGCGCAGCTCGCCGACCGGCGGCGCGGCGTACGGGATGCCGAGGAAGGTGCGCGTCGCACCGACGACCGCGCCCTCCACCGGACCCGCCTCCGTCTCGATGAGCAGGGGCGCCGGCTCGCCGCCAGCACCGCCGGAGCCGCCAGCGCCGCCGGAGCCGCCAGCGCCGCCGGAGCCACCCGGGGCGGGCTCACTCGAGCTGCAGGCAGCAGCGAGCAGGCCTAGGAGAATGGTGTGCGACAGTGAAAGTCGAATGGGCATGGTCGTCTCCGTCGAGAGCAAGTCGAGAGTGCGGGACCGTGGGTAAAGAGGAGAGCACAGCGCCGAGGGAGAGCGGCGGACACGGCGACCGCGCTGGAGATGATGGAGTTCTTCGCCCGATTCCGCGAGCTCTACAAGTCGCCATCGTCGTCGAGCGAGGGCCGGGCGCGGGCCCGCCGTCAGCCGCCCTGCCGGCGGGCCGCGGCGACGCGCGCGACGAGCCGCTTCACCTCGGCCGCGTCCACCGGTTTGGTCAGGTGGTGGTCGAACCCCGCCTCGCGGGCCTGCCGCCGATCCTCCTCCGTGCCCCAGCCGGTGAGCGCCACGAGGAAGAGACCGGTCAGGTCGGGCTCGGCCCGGAGCCGCCGGGCCACGTCGTAGCCGTTCATGCCCGGCAAGCCGATGTCCAGGAACACGACGTCGGCGCCGAGCTCCCGGGTTGCGGTCAGCGCGTCGGGGCCGGTGTGGACCGCCCGGGTCTCGTGCCCCGATAGCCGGAGGAGCAGGGCCAGGCTCTCCGCCCCGTCGACGCTGTCGTCCACGACGAGGACGCGGAGGGCGGCCGGGGGGGCGCCGTGCGCAGGGCCGGCGGACGATGGCCTCGGCGCGGCCTCCTCGGCGGCGGCGAGGGGGAGGCGGATCGTGAACGTCGAGCCGCGGCCGGCGCCGTCGCTCTCGGCGTGGATCGAGCCGCCGTGCAGCTCGACCAGGCGCTTCACGAGGGTGAGCCCGATCCCGAGGCCGCCCTGGGCCCGGTCGATCGAGCGGCCAACCTGGGTGAACATGTCGAACACGTTCGACAGCATGTCGGCCGGGATCCCAACCCCGTTGTCCGCGACCCGGACGACCACCGCGGCCCCGTCGCGCTGGGCGGCGAGCCGGATGCTGCCGCCGGCCGGGGTGTACTTGGCCGCGTTGTTGAGGAGGTTCGCGAACACCTGGGCGAGCCGGGTCGGGTCGGCGTCCAGCAGGAGAGAGGCCGGCGGGAGCCGGACCGCGAGCTCGTGCGCCGCCGCCTCGATCAGCGGGCGGCTCGTCTCCAGGGCGCTGTTCAGGACGGCCCGGAGATCGATGCGCTCCTTCCGCAGCTCCACCTTGCCGCGGGTGATCCGGGAAACGTCGAGCAGGTCGTCGACCATGCGGACCATGTGCCCGATCTGCCGGTCCATCATGTCCAGGATTTTGCGGGCCTGGTCCGCGCTGCCGGCGACCTTGAGGATCTCGAGGCCCGTCCGGATGGGGGCGAGCGGATTCCGCAGCTCGTGGGCGAGCGTGGCGAGGAACTCGTCCTTCCGCCGGTCCTGGTCGCGGAGCTTGTCGTAGAGCCGGGCGTTTTCGATGGCGACGGACGCGATGTGCGCGAGCTGGACGAGGATCGCCTCGTCGCTCTCGGTGAAATCCCCGTCGTGCTTGTCGGAGAGGTGGATGAGGCCGAGGTTCTCCCCGCTCCGCCCGATGAACGGCGCGACAAGCCAGCCCCGCATCGGCGGGAGCTCAACCTGGGTGAGGGGCGGCGACGGGGGCTCAACCTGGGTGGGCGGGAGCTCAACCTGGGTGGGGGGCGGCGGGGGCTCAACCTGGGTCGGGGGCTCAACCTGGGTGGGCGGGAGCTCAACCTGGGTCGGGGGCAGCGGGGGCTCAACCTGGGTGGGCGGGAGCTCAACCTGGGTCGGGGGAGGCTGCCCCAGCTCAACCTGGGTGAGCCGCACGGGACGGTTCGTGCGGCAGACCACCGCGTAGACGCCGTCCTCCACGGACGGAACCGCCGGGCCACGCCAGCCGTCGTACTTCCCGGACGTGGCCACCGGGTTGACCGCCTGCGACTCGTCGACCCCAGCGTTCAGCCGGGTCACCGCCAGGCGCGCCCCGATGATCCGCCGGGCCTCCTCGGTGATCCCCTGGAGCACGCTGCCCAGGGACCCGGACGCGTGGATGGTCAGCGCAGCGTCCGCCACCTGCTTGAGGAGCCGGCCCTGCTCCCGCTCCAGCTCGAGCAGCCGCGCGACCCGCTCCTCGTCGAGCTTGCGGGCGGTGACGTCGACCGTCACCCCGTCGAACCGCCGGGGGGTGCCGTCCGGCGCATAGGCCGTCCCGCCCAGCGCCCGGACCCACTTGAACGCCCCCGTGGCCGGATCGACCGTCCGATAATCCATGTCGTAGGGGATCCGCTCGCGGATCGACGCCTCGATGGCCCGTCGGGTCGGCTTCCGGTCGTCCGGGTGCAGCCGCTCGTAGAACGTGCCGATGGTCACCCGCGCGTCCGGCGGCAGCCAGAAGTGCTCCTTCACCCGGTCGTCCCAGATCAGCTCGTCGAACGGCAGATCGCAGTACCAGAACCCGAGACCCGACAGCCGGACCGCATAGTCGAGCCGCTCGTCCCGCTCCCGCACGCCCCGGGCCGCCCGCGCCCGCTCGATGGCCTCCCAGCAGCGGCCGACCACCAGCCGCACCAGCCCGACCTCATCGGGCGTCCAGCGCCGCGGCACCTTCTGGTGGACCGCCATCGCCGCCGTGAACCGGCCGGACTTGTGCAACGGCACGCAGATGACCGCCTGGATCTCCGTCGCCCGGTACGCCGCGAGGTCGCCTCCGGCCCTCGGGTCCGCGTCGACGTCGTCGATGACGTACGGCTCGTTCGCGAGCATGAGCCGCACCACCTCGGGGCCGAAATCGGCGACCGGCCACCGGCCCACGATGCTCCGGACCCCCCGCGTGTGATCGCCCGTGATGACGAACACGCGCTCGTCCTCGACCTCCGCGTAAGCGCACCGGTCCACGCCGAGGTGCTCCGCGAGCAGGCGCGCCGTCACGGCCATGACCTCGCCGGGATCGACGAGCGGCTGGGTGGCCGCGGCCAGCTCGGCCAGGAACCGATGCCGGCCCTCGCTCTCCCGCAGCGCGTCGCTGGCCCGCCTCGCCTCCCGCGCCTGGGCCAGCGCATGCACGGCCGTGGCGGCGAACCGCGATAGGCTGGAGACGAGCCGCGCGTCCTCGGCGTCGAACTTCCGCTCGTCGGAGTGCGCCACGACCCAGACCGTGCCGATCGGCGCGCCGCCCGCGTGGAACGGGACGGTCAGCGCCTCGACGATCGCCGGATCCATGGCGGCGCCGGCCGCGAAGTGGCGGGCAGGGGGCGAGAACGAGAAGAGGAGCGCCGCGTTGCAATCGAGGACGGCGCCGCAAGGGCTCGGGCGCCGGGGCATCGTCCCACCGATGTGGTGCGCAAACGCCCCGGCGAGGGCGACCCACCGGAACACCTCGCGGCCGTCCTCCACCTCGAGCACGCTGACGCCCGCCGAGTCGGCCCGGCAGAGCTCGAGCAGCAGCGACACGAGCTTCGGGAGGACGTCCTCCAGCGACCCGGCCATCGCCTCGGCGAGGGCGATCAGGGCCCGGTTCTCGGCCGCATGATCGGGCAGCCGGGACGGGCGGAGGGAGAGCGCCTCGGCGGCCAGCATCTCGTCGATGCGGACCCCCGGAGGCGGGAGCACGGCGGTGCCGTCGCAGTGCGGAGCGCTCATCGGCAGGGACGCTCCACCCGAGCCGAGCCGTGCGGGGGCAGGGCGGGGACGCCGAGCGCCTCGGACGCCGGACCGACCGTCATGGCGTCCCGAAAATCGAGCAAGCTCGGCTTTGAATGCTGCATGCGTTCGGCGGAGCTTGCTAAGGCGACGGGCAGGCCACCGCAAGCCGTCGGCCGCGCGCCCGGCGCGCCGGGGCGTCCCCCGCGGCGCACGGGCGGGTCACCCGGGCTGGCGCGCCGCCCTCGGCGCCGGGAGCGCCCTCGGCCGGGGAGCGCGCGTCATCCTTGCTTGCTGCGGCTCGACACGCGCGGAGCGTAGTCCGATCGCCGGAGGGGCGTCCACGCCGAGGCGAGCGCACCGAGCGGCTCGCTCCTCTCGCCGGGGGCGGTAGGAGCGCATCTCGCACGGCTGTCTCCGCCGGTCCTGGGCATGCCCTCGGTCCCGCTGTCGAGGGGGTGCCACGCGCGCGCCAGCATGACTCTGGTCAGCATGACTCTGGAGGACGGCGCGCCGCGCCTGTTTCCAGGACGTATCCGGAGGTCCGTTTGCCGGAAGCGTCGAAGAAACCATCCGGACCCGACCGGATCACATCGGGACCAGCTCGGGACCGAGCGGCCCAGCGCGACGAACTCAGCAGCTCCCGGCGTTCGGCTCGCTCGGCCGGGCATTCTGATTCGGCGCTCACCCTGATAGGATGATCGCGGACCATGCTCGAGATCCTGCGCAATGCGCACTACACCGTGACGATCGATCCGGCGGCGCAGCTCGCGCGGGTGACGCGGAGCGCGGCGCCGTCCGAGTCTGCCGCCATGTTCGAGGAGCGGTGGATGGAGGTGAGCCGCGCGCTGGACCGCGCCGGCCGCAGCGGGCTGTGCCTGCTCGTCGACCTGCGCGCGGCGGCGGGGCGGAACGACCCGCAGTTCGAGGCGGCGATGCAGCGGCTGCGGCCAGCCGTGATGGGCGGCTTCCGCCGCGTCGCCGTCCTCGTGCGGACGACCGCGGGGGCGCTTCAGATTCAACGCCATGTCCGGGAAGACGGCATCGACCGGATGATCGGCAGCGACGAGGCCCAGCTGCTCGATTACCTCCGTGAGGGACGGCCGCGCTGCCGCTGACGCGGATCGCGCCCGACACCGCCCCATCGGCGTGCGCCGCGGCGCCGCTCGTGATCTTCATCGACGCGTCCTCCGTTCGGTCGTTTGCATCGCGTGTCCCCCCTCCGGTGAAGCGGCCACGATCCGAGGTCGCAGCCCGGCGCCGCCGCAGCGCGAACGGCGGTCACCCACGCTCCCTCGCAGCCCGGCCCCCCGACCGTGCCGCAGCACGCCCTCTGCAGTGCGCGCGCATTACGAGGGCGGCTCACCTTTTTTGACCGGCCGGAGACGATCTTCGTAACTGATTGAAAACGAACCGCTTTCCCGGGCCAGCCGCCGCGCCGCCCGGCGAGGCGCCGCGCTCCGGGGAGGTGGTCAGTCGAAGACTGGGACGGAACTCCTCTGTTCGGCGCCGAGGGCCATGTCCTTATCAGGGTTGTACAACCCTCGTACTTCGGTTTTCCCGTTTGTCGCGCGATTCGCTTGTCAGCTTGCGAATCCGCCGTATAGTCAATCCGAGTCGCGTCCCCGCCATCCGCCATGGAGTCACGCGGGGTGTTGCAGCGCTCGTGTCGATCCGCCGGATCGGGGCACTCACCATCTCAGCTCCGCTCCGGCGACGCCCTGGACGGCGTTTGCCGCGCAAGGGGGGCCGGTCGCGAGGGGATGGAAGGAAAGCCGGGTACGGCTGGCGCCGGACGGGCAGGCGAGTCGGCGGGACCGGCGGTCCACGCGTTTGGGGGGGAGAGGGGTATGGAGACACAGGTCGCTCACGATATCGAGGATCGCGCTCGCAGGGACTCGCGGGCTCTTCAGCGGCTCGCCATCGCGCACGTGGTGAGCAGCTTCCAGACCGGCGGCGCCGAGCAGGTGGTCGTCGATCTCGCGGCGTCCCAGCGCGCCGCGGGCCACGACGTGCTGGCGGTCGCGATCGCCGAGGATCCGGACGGGCCGCGCGCGGAGCAGCTCCGGCGGCGCGGGGTCGAGGTGCGCCTCGTGCCGAAGGGCCCGGGGTTCGACAGGACGCTGACCGCCCGCCTCGCCGCGCTGTTCGCGACGAAGGGCGTCTCGCTCGTCCACGCGCACAACCACCTGTCGCTCATCTACGCGGCGCCCGCCGGGTGGCTGCACCGGGTCCCGGTCATCCACACGAAGCACGGCGTGTCCCAGGACATGGAAGGACGAAGGTGGCTGCGCAGCGCCGCGTCCGCGTTCGTCGACGCCCACGTCGCGGTGTCGTACCCGACCGCCGCGGCCGTCCTCGGCCGGCGCGAGGTCGACCGGCCGAAGCTGCATGTCGTGGCGAACGGCATCGATCTATCGCGGTTCGCGCCGGATCCGGCGGCGAGGGCCCGGGTGAGGGCCGAGCTCGCGATCCCGCAGGACGCCCTGGTCGTCGGGAGCGTGGGGCGCCTCTCTCCCGTGAAGAACCACGCGCTCCTCGTGCGCGCCGCCGCGAGGGCGCTGCCCCGGAGCGGGCGGCTCCTCCTCGTCGGCGACGGCCCCGAGCGCGGGCGGCTCGTCGCCCTCGCGCGCGAGCTCGGCGTGTCCGATCGCGCGCTGTTCGCCGGGGAGCGCCACGACGTGCCGGCGCTCCTCGCCGCGCTCGACGTGTTCGCGCTGCCGTCCCTGTCCGAGGGCCTGCCGCTCGCGCTCCTCGAGGCCATGGCCGCGGGGCTGCCGACCGTCGCGACCGACGTGGGCGGCGTGCCCACCGCGCTCGTCGACGGTGAGACGGGCTTCCTCGTGCCCTCCGGCGAGGTCGCGCCCCTCGCCGCGAGGCTCGCGGAGCTCCTGGCCGATCCCGCGCTCGCCGCGCGGATGGGCCGGCGCGGCCGCGCGATCGCCCTCCGGCGCTACTCCGCCGCCCGGATGGCCGAGCGCTACATGGATCTCTACGCGCTGCTGCTCGCGCGGCACACGCCGCGCGCCGCCGCCGTCCGCCCGAGCTCCCTGCTCGCCTGGATCTGGGGCGCGAGCCAGCGGCCGCGCCAGATCACCGCCGCTCCGGGCCGCGGCGACGGCCGGGCTTCCGGCGATCACCCGCCGCCGGCCGCGCTGGCGAGCTGAGCGGACGACGGCGCGCCGCTGTCATCGATCGTTTTTTCGTAAGGCTCTCGAGGGGGGAGGACTCATGTCGAACGTGGTGAAATGGCTCTCGGATCTCCTGGCCGCGCCGTGGGCGACGCGGCCGTTCACGCGGGTGATGCGCGGGCGCGTGACCATCATCGTCATGCACCGGCTCGCGGACCCGGCTCGCGGCATCACGGGCGTCGATCCGCGCGATCTCCGGCGCGCGCTGGAGTTCCTGAGGAAGGAGCGGTATCCGATCGTGTCGCTCGAGCGGGTCTTCCGGAGCCTCTCGGGCGAGGCGGCGCCCATCGACCGGGCGGTCGCCTTCACGATGGATGACGGCACGAGCGACCAGGCGACGGTCGCCGCGCCGATCTTCGCGGAGTTCGATTGCCCGGCGACCATCTTCGTCGTGACCGGCTATCTGGACGGCGAGCTGTGGTGCTGGTGGCACCGCGTGGAGCACGTGTTCGAGTCGACGCGGCGCCGCGAGCTCAGCGTCATGGTCGCCGGCGTCCGCCACGTCATTCGCCTGGACGAGGGCGTCCCGCGGGCGCACCTCGCGCGGCGCTTCATGGAGCACTGCAAGCGCGTCCCCGAGATCGAGAAGCTCCGCGCCGTCGAGCGGCTCGCCGCCGCCGCCGAGGTCGAGCTCCCGGCGCGCCCGCCCGAGCGTTACGCGCCGATGTCGTGGGACGACGTCCGCGCGTGCGAGGCGCGCGGCATCACGTTCGGCCCGCACACGGTCACCCATCCGGTGCTCTCCAGGACGAGCGACGCGCAGTCGAAGCGCGAGATCGTCGTGTCCTGGGCGCGCCTGTGCGCCGAGGCCAGGCGCCCGGTCCCCATCTTCTGTTATCCGAACGGGCATGTGGGGACGGACTTCGGTCCTCGCGAGTTCGCCACGCTGCGCCGGTTCGGCTTCCTGGGTGCCGTGACCAACTGGCCTTGCGACCACGCGACCGTCGCGGGATTCCAGAGCTCGCCGGACGCGCCGTACTCGGTGCCCCGGGTCGATTTCGGCGCGGATCACCGGAGCTTCATCCGCTCGGTGTCGGGCGTCTTGCGGACGAAGCAGCTGCTGAAGCGGCACGTCGCCCAGCGGGGCGCGGCCGCGCCGGCCGATGCGGGCCTCTCGCCCGAAGGCCCCCAGGACGAAAACCGCGGCCCGTCGACCTCGCTGTTCGAGTGACCATGGATCGACAAGACATCGGCGCCATCCGCTTCTCCCCCGAGCGTCCCCCGGCGCTCGTGCTGGGGGACATCACCCTGGTCCGGCCGCTCGGGATGGCCGGAATCCCGGTCATCGCGGCGACGAAGGATCGGTCCGACGCGGTCCTCTGCTCGCGCCACGTGCGCGCCGCCTGCGTCGTGCCCGGCTTCGACGAGGCGAGCCGGGACGCGTCCGCGTCCGTCTTGCTGGGCCTCGGGGAGCGGCTCCACGCGGCGCTCGGGCGCAAGATCCCCCTGTTCTACGGCACGGACCCGCAGCTCGAGCTCGTCTACCGCCACCGGGCGGCGCTCGCGCGGCACTTCCTCTTTCTCCTCAACGAGGAGGACGTGCGCTGGTCGCTGCTCGACAAGGAGGGGTTTTACGGCCTCTGCGAGGCGAGGGGCGTCCTCGCGCCGCGCACGCTGCGGCCCGGCGGCGATCTCGCGCGCCTGCGCGAGCCGCTGCTCGTGAAGCCGCGCCGCAAGTCCGCCTGGGCCGAGATCCAGCGCGACCTCCTCGGCGGCGCGGGGAAGGCGCGCCGCTTCAACACGCGCGCCGAGCTGCTCGCGCACCCGCACTTCGAGCGCCTCAAGCGCGACCTCATCGTCCAGGAGCACATCCCGGGCGGCGTGGTCGATCTCGTGTCGTTCCACGGGTTCGCCGACGAGCGGCGGGAGCTGCTCGCGTGGTTCTGCGGGCGCAAGCTCCGCACCTACCCGGGCTTCGCCGGCGAGAGCGCGCTCATCGAGGTCACGGACGACGAGGCGGTCGCCGCGGCCGGGCGCGAGGTCGCGGGGAAGCTCGGGCTCAAGGGGCCGTTCAAGATCGACCTCGTGCGCGACGCGAGGAACGGCGCGCTCTACACGCTCGAGGTCAACGCCCGGTACACCCTCTGGAACCACGTGGGCGCCGCGGCGGGCGTCAACCTGCCGCGCGTCGCGTACGACTACCTGGTCGAGGGCCGCCGCCCGGCCGAGGCGCCGCGCGCCGCCGCGGGCTACCGCTGGCTCGACGTCTACCGCGTCTACCGCGCGTTCCGGGAGCAGCGCGGCGGCGCGTCCCTCGCGACCTGGCTCGGCTCGGTCGCGGGGGCGCCCACCGTCTACGACGCCTTCGCCTGGGACGACCCGAGGCCCTTCGCGCGATGGGCCAGCACATTCCTCACACGAAAGGTGGCTCGCCATGCTCTACGGGATCATCTCGGACGTTCACGGTAACCTCGAGGCCCTCTCGGCCGTGCAGGCGTTCCTCGCGGAGCGGGGCGTGGAGCACCTGCTCTGCCTGGGGGACATCGTCGGGTACAACGCCGACTCGGACGCGTGCGTGCGCCTGCTCGCGCGGCCGCCGGTCCTCGCGATCGCGGGCAACCACGATCTCGTCGCGATCGGGCGGATCGACGTCGAGCGCTGCGGCGCGAAGGCCGCCTTCGCGCTCCGGCGCACGCGCGCCGCGCTCTCGGCGGACAGCAAGCGGGCGCTCGCCCTCTTGCCCAGGCGGCGCCTCATCGAGGGGGAGATCGTCCTCATTCACGGCGGCGTCGTCGATACGTGCGAATACATGACGAGCCCCGCGCACATCGAGGAGAACGCGCAGATCCTCGGCGAGCGCGAGCCCAGCGGGCGCATCTGCCTGTTCGGGCACACCCACGTCCAGGCGCTCTACGAGGTCGAGGCGGGCGTCGCGACGCTGCGGTCGGCCTGCGAGCGCGTCTCGCTGGACCGCGCGCGGGGCAGGCGCTTCTTCATCAACCCCGGCTCGGTCGACGCGGCCCGGAGGAGCGCGAAGCTCGCCGAGTTCGCCATCTTCGACTCGTCGCGACAGGAGATCTGGTTTCACCGGGTCCCTTACGATCACGAGCGCGCCGAGCGGCGCGCCGCCGAGGAGGGGTATCGAATGACGTGGCTGGACAAGCACCTCGGCGCGGCGCGGGGGGCGATCGCCCAGCTGCGGCCGCGGTTTCGCTGAGGGGCGGCGATGCCGCCGCGCCGCGCGAGGGGGGCCGGGCGGCGCGGGGGGCAGGGGAGGAGGGGTGTTCGATGGGGAGGTATTCGATGGGGAGGGGAAGATGCTGCGGTTTCACCTGGTGACCGAGGTCGCCGAGCTCGCCGCGATGCGGGGGGCGTGGGAAGATCTGATGGGGCGGAGCGACATGGGCGAGCCGATGCTCGCGCCGGACTGGATGCTCGCCTGGTGGCGGGTGTTCGGGGCGCAGGGCCGCTCGCTGCGCGCCGCGCTGTTCTTCGACGGGCCCCGCCTGGTCGGCCTCGCGCCGCTGCTCGAGCGCCGCTGCCGGCACAGGAGCGGCATCCCGTTCCGCCGGCTGGAGCTCCTCGCCTCGGGCGAGGACCAGGCCGACGAGATCTGCTCCTGCAACCTCGGCGTCATCGCCGAGCGGGGCGCCGAGGCCGACGTCGCGCACGCGCTCGCCGACGCGCTCACGGGCGCGGCGCTGGGCGCCTGGGACGAGCTCGTCCTGCCGGCCATGCGCACCGACGGCGCGCTCCCCGTGGTCCTCTCGCGCGCGCTCCGGAAACACGGCATCGACGCGCGGATCGAGGTCACGGACGCCTCTCCCTACATCCCGCTGCCGTCCAGCTGGGAGGCGTACCTGCGCGCGCTCTCCGCGTCGCGCCGCTACCTCGTGCGCCGCTCGATGCGCGATCTCGAGGCGTGGGCGGGCGGCGCGCTGACGCTCGAGCGGGCGAGGACGTCGGCTGAGCTCGCCGGGGCGCGGGAGATCCTGCTCCGCCTGCACGCCGAGCGCTGGTCGGCCGACGGGCGCGCGGGCGTCTTCGCCTCGCCGCGCTTCCGCGCGTTCCACGACGAGGTGATGCCCGCGATGCTCGAGCGCGGCGCCCTCGACCTCGCGTGGCTCTCGGCGCGCGGCGAGCCCGTCGCGGCGCTCTACAACCTCGTCTGGAACAACAAGATCTACTTCTACCAGTGCGGGCGCAGGGTCGACCTGCCGAAGGGGCTCCGTCCCGGGATCGTGGTCCACGCCTACGCCATCCGCGCCGCGATCGAGGCGGGGCGGCGCGAGTACGATTTTCTGGACAGCCCCTGCCAGTACAAGCTGGCCCTGTCGCTTTCGGCGCGGCCGCTCGTCGAGCTCCGGGCCGCGCGGCCCTCGGTGAACGACAGCGCCCGCCGCGCCGCGGAGCTCGCCGCGCACGAGCTCCGCGTGATGAAGCGGCGCGTGCTCGCCACGTGGCGCGCCGCCGCCCGCTCGCTCGGCCGCGACCCGGCCGATCCGCCGGCGCCCCCGCGCGGCGAGCCGGCGAGCGCCGCGGCCGACGGCGCCGCCCCAGCCGACGGCGCGAGCCCGCGGCCCGCGGCGCGGGAGCGCGCCGCCTCGCCATGAGCCGTTCGCCGGGCGCGGGGATGCTCAGGCCTCCCCGCGGTGCTCCGCGGGGCGTGAGGCGCCTCTAGGCGCGGCTCAGAGGCCGACCGTGGCGCGGAAGAACTGGCCCTCTCCCTCGATGGCGTAGCCCCCCGAGGCGAACGGGACGAAGATCGAGCCGCCCTGGCGGAGGGGCTGGGCGGCGCCGCGCGCGTCGACCAGCGACGCCTGTCCCCGGGTGCACAGCACGATCTCGGGGCCGCGCCGGTCGTCGGTCCGCCACGACGACGCGGCGTCGAGCTCGATGCGCGAGAGCCGGAACTCCGGCGCGGGGGTGTCGTAGATGGACTCCGCGTCGGCCCGGCGCGGCGCGACGGGCGCGACGCGCCACGGGGAGAAGTCGAGGACGCGCAGGAGCTCGCCGACGTTCACGTGCTTCGGCGTGAGCCCGCCGCGCAGCACGTTGTCGGAGCTCGCCATGATCTCGATCCCGACCCCCTGCACGTAGGCGTGCAGCCGGCGCGGCGGCAGGTACAGCGCCTCGCCCGGCTCGAGGTGCACGTCGTTCAGCAGGAGCGCGATCACGACGCCGACGTCGCCCGGGTAGAGCTCGTGCAGGCGCAGCGCCCAGCCCGCGGCGCGCGCGAGCCGCCCGCCCGCCTCGGCGCGGGCGCGGCACGCCTCGACCACGGCGGACACGAGCTCCCGCCGCGCCGCCGGCCCGAGCGCGAGCAGGCCCTCGACGAGCCGCGCGACCGCGGCCGCGTCGACGGGCCCGTCGCCGCGCGGGACGAGCGCGTCGCCCGGGCCGCCGGCGAGGAGCGCGAACACCTCCGCCAGGGCCTCGGCCGGTCGGAAGCCGCAGAGCGCGTCGAACGGGGTGAGCGCGCAGATGAGCTCGGGCTTGTGGTGCGGGTCGCGGTAGGTGCGCTCGGGCGCGTCGACCGGGATGCCGGCCGCGTTCTCCGCGTCGAACCCGCGCCGCGCCTGCGCCTCGTCCGGGTGCGCCTGCAGCGACAGCGGCTGGTCGGCCGCGAGCACCTTGAGCAGATACGGGAGCCGCGCGCCGAAGCGATCGCGCGTCGGCCCGCCCAGGAACGCGTCCGCGTGCCTGGGGATGGCGTCGATGAGGCGCTCGCGGGCTCCGTCGAGCGCGATGGTCGAGGAGGCCGCCGGGTGGGCGCCCATCCAGAGCTCGGCCTGAGGCTTGTCGGAGGGGCCCTGTCCGAGCAGCGCCGCGATGGCCTCCCGCGAGCCCCAGGCATACTCCTGAACACGGTTCTCGAGCGCGAACATGGATAGCTCCTGCGGGCGGCACCCTACCGGATGGCCCCGGGGAAGTCAGCCCTTGAGCGCGTGGGCGATGCCGCTCTCCAGCGTCGACCGCGTGACAAGGCCGCTGAGATCGGCGCCGAGCTCGACCAGGGTCTCTGCGATCTTCGGCTGGATGCCTGTCACGATCACGGTCGCGCCGAGCATCCCGACCGCCTGGGCCGTCTTGACCAGCGCGTTCGCGACGTCGGCGTCGACGGCGGGCACGCCCGTGATGTCGAGGATCACCCGTCTGGCTTCGTGGGCGACGATGCCGCCGAGCAGCACCTCGAGGGCGCTCTGGGCGCGGCGCTGGTCGATGTCGCCGATGAGCGGCATGACGAGGACGCCCTTGGCGATCGGCAAGAGCGGCGTGGAGAGGGCGCGCAGGCTCCGCTCCTGAGCGCGGATGATCTCGGCCTGGAGCTCCTGGTTCTCGGCCTCTGCGCGCTTGTAGCTGGTGATATCGGTCGAGACGCCGCAGACGCCGCGGACCGCCCCGGCCGCGTCCCTGAGCGGGAACTTGAGCACGGCGAAGTGGTGGAGCTGCCCGTCGGGGCTCACGTCGCCCTCGTCCCACGAGAGCGTCTGGCCGGTGGTGAGGACCTCGAGATCGGCGGCGCGGAAGGTGTCGGCGCGTTCCTTTGGGAAGATCTCGTGATCGGTCTTCCCGGCCACATCGCCCCACCCGAGGCGAGCCCAGCTCAGGAAGTACCCGTTCGCCAGGATGTAGCGGCCGCCTGCGTCCTTGGCGAAGAGCAGCATGGGCGCGGCCTCGAGGACCGCGCGGAGCACGTCGACGTCCTCGGGCGGCGCGCCGTTGCGCGGCGTTCGCTCCACGGCGCCGGGGCCGAGGTCTGGTGGCGGTGCTCCAGGGGGCGACCCGTCTGCGGGCTCGGGTCGGGCGAGCGCCCGCCGCAGCTCGGCGAGCTCGCGGCGGAGCTCTTCGTTCTGCGCGCGCAGGGCCTCGTTGTCGCGCTGTAGATCGTCTCGGTGGGGTCGGTCCTCCGCCATGCTCCGCTCGCTTGCATCGTTTGCTCCGCTGGCCGCTTCGGCCCCCTTCCGGAACGGGCGGGCGAATCGTCGGCCACGTAAGCGCGCCAGGGTGACACTGTCAAGGTGGTCGCTTCGCGGCAGTCGGGGGCGTCACGCGCGGGAAGCAAAGGGTGCCCGGGGGCGTAAGGCGCGCTTCGGGCTCGCGCTGCTCGGCGGCTTTTCGGCTCAGCGGTTGGCGCGGCGCGCGGCTCCGGCTTTACGCGGTCCGGCGTGCGCCCTAGGCTCGGCGAATATGACCACGACCAAGGACGAAGCGCGGCTCTCACCAATCCTTGCGAGGCTGCGCGACGCCGCGCTGGCCTATCCCGAGGCGGTGGAGGAGTTCCCCTGGGGCGATCGCGTGGCCAAGGTGCGCAGGAAGATCTTCGTCTTCCTCAACATCCACGAAGGGAAGCTCGTCGTGACCGCGAAGCTGCCGCAGTCGAGCGAGGCAGCGCTGCTGCTGCCGTTCGCGGCGCCGACCGGGTACAACCTCGGCAAGAGCGGGTGGGTGACAGCGCGCTTCGGTCCGAAGGACCGCGTGCCCGAGGCGATGCTGCTCGAGTGGATCGAGGAGAGCTACCGCGCGGTGGCGCCGCAGCGGGCTTTGCGGGTGCGGGAGGAGGGGGCGGCGGGGAAGGGGGCGAGCGAGCGAGAGGGGGAGGGGAAGAAGGGGGCTGTGGCCGGGAAGAAGGTTGGGGCGAAGAAGGGGGCTGCGGCCGGGAAGAAGGTTGGGGCGAAGAAGGGGGCTGCGGCCGGGAAGAAGGTTGGGGCGAAGAAGGAGGCTGCGGCGAAGAAGGGGGCTGCAGCCGGGGAGAAGGTTGGGGCGAAGAAGGAGGCTGCGGCGAAGAAGGGGGTTGCGGCGAAGAAGGGGGCTGTGGCGAAGAAGGGGGCTGTGGCGAAGAAGGGGGCTGCGGCGGAGGGGGCGAGGGGGGAGCCCGCGCCGGGGAAGAAGACGCCTCCGGCGCAGCGCACCCGGAAGTAGCTCCGGGACATCCGTCCACGATCGATTTGTCGTATCCGCCGGCGCCAGCGCTCCGCGCTGAGACAGGTGCGCCGGCTTCGACGAGCGCCAGATCCATGAGCATGCGTGGCGTATCGCTCTTCCCAGAACATGAATTTTGTGTAAATGATGTGGGCGATGCCACTGTAGCGAGGGGACGGTGACGTCCAGGATCCGCTCGGGGAAGGTGCTGTGAATGCGCGCGCGCTTTCGAAATACGCTTCTAGTTTTCATGCCCTTCTTTGCTGCGAGCGCCTTGTTCCTCGTCGGAGAGCGGGAGGCTCGCGCCGACGAGGCCACCGGGGTTGTGCTCGAGATCCAGGGCAGTGACCTCCTCCTCGATCTGGGGCAGGCGGTAGGCGTCTCCGAAGGGGCCAGGGTGCAGCTCTGGCGTCCCGTCCGGCTCAAGCACCCCATCACCGGCAAGACCGTCACGGATCGGTTCCTCATAGGCACGCTTCAGATCGTGCAGCTTCGCCCGACCATTTCTCTCGCTCAGGCCGTCGGGACGCCCACCAGGACGCCGCAGGCAGGCGACGTCGTGATCGCCTCGGGGATCCCTCCGGCACCCGCGAAGAAGCCCGACAAACCGGCGAAGGACGCGAGCGACTCTACGTATGGCATCCCGGCGAGCAACGCACCGCGGGCGGGGGATCCCGACGCCGCCGCCCTTGCGGCGATGTTCGAGAGCCTGGGAGGGGCGGATCCGGCGGCGCGCATCGACGCTTACGAGAAATACGTGCGCGCGTCGCCGTCCAGCCGCTTCGCGCCGGTGCTCAACGAGGAGGCGCAGGCGCTGCGCCGCATGATGGTCGCCGAGAGCAAGGCGTCGGAGCAGACGGCCACGGATAAGGCCAGCGCCAAGGGGGATCTCCTGCTCGCCTTCATCACGCCGGCCGGGGCTGTCGCCGGCGTGCCCCTCGAGCTCGGTATGCAACTGCGCGACGGTGCCGTGGGCGCGGTCGTTCACCTGCGAGCGCCCAAGCAGCCCAACTACCAGCCGTTCCCGATGACGCCCATGGGCCGCGGGTACTTCTCGACGGTGATCCCTGGCAGCGCGCTCATCAACCAACACATGGAGTTCTTCGCGGAGGCCGCGACGAGCGCCGGCGAGATGGTCGCCGTCGTGGGCAGCAGCACGGCGCCAGCAGAGCTGCCGCTCGAGCCGCGGCTCCCCGATCACGAGCCGGCGCCGATCGAGACGACGGTGGCCGTCTCGACCGACTTCGCAGATTACAACCGGCTTAGAGACAACGATTACATGTTGCAGGTGGAGGGGATGGTGAGCCTCCGGTATGGCGACATCGGCATCCGGGCGCTCCGGACCGGGTTCGGCGTGTACAGCGGCTATGGCGGTAACGTGCGCGAGCTCGATGAGGACGACCTCGATCCACGGAAGGTGGGGCTCACGTACGGGTATCTCGAAACGGAGATCGGCTTCAGTTACGGAGCGTCGCTCATCGGTCGCGCCCTGGTCGGTCTCGGCGAGGGCGGCGTGTCCGGCGGCGGGCATGTCATGTTCCGCATCGGCAACGACAAGCACACGAACCTCGTCCTGGGCGGCGAGCTCCTGGGTGGGATCGGTGCACGTGGCATCACGCAGCTGGAGCTCGCCGCTTTCCGGAGGTTCCCGATGCTGTTCCGGGTCGAGGTGACGAACCAGCCCGCAGGAGCGACGGGTGAGCCGAGCGTCGAGCCCGCCGAGGAGAGCGAGGCGTCCCAGAAGGTGTCCCAGGGAAAGGGCAAGGTCGGAGCGCGCGCCGTGCTCCAGCTGGGGTGGAGGGTGCAGGACCCCCTGGTGTTCAGCGTGCGCGTTTCGTATCAGGGTCGGAGCATCGATCACTCGGGTCCAGGCGTGGGCGCGGCGGTGAGTTACCAGTGGTGATGCTCGATCAGGCACCGGACGTGATTCCGCCGGCGCGCTCGTTCGGGCGCGTGTTTGCCTTTCTCTGCGCGGTTGCCTTGGCGCTTGGGCGCCCGGCCACTGCGTCGGCCGAGGATGCTCCGGTGGGAGCGCCGGCGGCGGCCGGAGGACAGGCGGCGCCGCAGGCGACCTCGACCAGCCCGCGCGACGCGCCGGCCGTCGCCCCGGAGGTGCGCATGGTCCACGCGCCGGTCTCGGTGGGCAAGTCTGGAGAGGCGCTCTCGATCGAGGCGAGCTTCGATAATGCCCACCTGGTCCGACAGGCGTTCGTCGTCTATAGGCTGCCGGATGGAACCCTGCGGTCGGCGTCGTTTCAGCGGTCGGGCAGCGCCGCGCTCGCCTACGTCGCGGTGATCCCGCTGGAGGTGGTGGTGCCGCCGGGGCTGGACTATACGATCGAAATCGAGCGCGTCGACGGCGTCCGCGCGAGTGTATTCGCCTCGCGCGCGCGCATGCACCACGTGCAGGTGGCTGAGGCCCCCATGGATGCCGTGGAGCGCACGCTGCTGAAGCGGTTCGGCGGGCGGCGCAGCACGGCGTCGGCGAGGGTCGAGAGCGTCGACTTCGGAGCGCGCCCCCCGAACGAGCCAGAGTGTCAGGCGTCGAGCGCCGAGGAGTGCCCTGACGCCGAGACGAGCGATCGCGAGGTAGGCGAGCATTACTGGAAAGCAGAGCTCTCGTACACGTATCGACTGCTCCGGATGGTGACCGAGTTCTCCATGCGCGCCGGGGTCATCCTCGGAAAGTCGCCGGAGGCGCCTAAGGACAAGAACTACGAGATGGGCCTCTATTATGCAGCGCCGAGCGTTCGGCTTCGGCTCTCGGACTCGTGGCATGTGGAGGCGGAGCTGCTCGCCGGCATGACGAAGAAGAGCTTCACCATGGGCGTCGGTGGTGCATTTCTCATCGGCGATCCGTACGGCTCGAAGATCACGCTGGGGTTCGAGACGATCGGGCTGGGGAGCGATACGGGGTTCGGGACCACATTCTACAGCCGCGTGGACTTCCCCGCTGGAGACTCGCTGTCGCTAGCGCCAGTGATCGAGGTGACGGACATGCCGAGCGCGAGTAGCTTCGGGGTGCGGCTCGTCGGCGAGGCGACGTTGAAGCTCTCGGACCTGTTCTCCGCCGCGCTCCGCGGCGGCTATCAGTCGCGCAGGTCGGACAGCGGCGGCGTGGGCGTGGGCTTGCAGGCGTCCGTGGCGTTCTGAAGCTCGGACGCCGCCCGACGTCCCTCCGGGGCGGGACCGCGTCCGTTCGAGGGGAGCGAGATCGGGTTACGGGCGCGAGCGCTGGGTGCGGAGGGGTGAGCGCGGGCTTCCTTCAAGGACTGCCGCTCGGCGCCTCGCACGCGCCGTCTCCGCCGCACTCCCCGCCTTCGCACTCGTCGTCGGGATCCGTGTCCGCCGTCACGGGGGCGCAAGTCCCGTCGGGCTCGCCCGTCTTGCTCTCCTCGCAGGCCATGCACGTGCCGGTGCAGGTCGTGTCGCAGGCGTACCAGTCGTTGTTTAGGACGAGGCAGCTCGTCAACGCGGCGCAGGAGAGGGCCGCTGCTGCGCACCATCGCGATCGCCGTGGAAATCGCCTCATCTGCTCACCATCTCCTCACCATCTCCCCACGAGCGAGATGCCATCTGGGCCCAGGAGCACGTTGGCGGCGGCATCCGTTCCTCGCGGGTCCGCCTTTCGCGCGGGCGGCGCGAGCAGCACGAGGGCGGCGCCGGTGGCGAGCGCGACGCCGCCCGCGATGAAGCTCACCGTGGAGAGCGTGGCGGCCGTCTTGCTCTCATCGAGCAGCGCGCCGCCTTCGGGCGCGCACGCCTTCGAGGCGCCGCCGTTCGAAACGTCGCAATGCCCGGTGCCCTCGCGGTTCTTCGACAGCGCCGTCATGCCGAAGCCCGCGCCGACGGCGAGCCCGACCAGGCCGACCCCGCCGGTGACCAGGCCGGCGGTGCGCAGCGGTGAGCCCGGATCGCCCGCGGGTTTCCCGGGCGCCGTGGCCCTCGGTTCGGGCGAGGGCGGCGACGCCGTGCTCGGGAGCAGAACGGTGCCAGCGAGCGGCGAGGCGGCTGGGGGGTCCGAGGCGGCCTGCGTCGGTGTTCGAGCCGCGCGTTCGAGCGGCGGGATCGTGACGGTGACCGTCTGTCCTTCCCGCTCGATCGTCACCGTGGTCTCCCAGCGTTTCGCTCCGGTGGCGGTGGCGGAGACCTTGTGCGGCCCGGGGTCCACCGGGACCGCTATGCCCCACTGGGCCTCGACCAGCACGGCGTCGTCGCGCCTCACCTCGAGCCCCGGCGTGCCCCGAGCCTCGTCGGACACCACGACGGCGAGCCGCGAGAGCCGTGGATGCAGCGCGTCCACGCGTTCGCGCGCGTATTTCTCCCGTGCCTTCTGGCCGGCAGCCTTCGTCGCGTCGACGACCTCCAGGTAGTTGATCCAGGCGCTGGCCAGCTGGCCGACGTGCTCCAGACAGTCGGCGAGGTAGAACTGCGTGCCGATGCCCGCGTTGAGCTGCAGGCTCGCCGCCAGCTTCGGGCACGCCTCCGCGTACTTGCCCTCCGCCGTGAGCTTGCGAGCCTCCTCGAAGAGCGCGCGGGCATCCGCCTTCCTCTTCGCGTCGCCCGCGTCGGCGCGCGCGCCCGGCGCGCCGGTGATCGCCGTGAGGATGCACGCGGCTAGCCCCGCCGCGCGGGCGCGGGATCGGAAGAGAACACCGCTCTTCACTGGGGAAGTCCTTCGAACGGGTCATCGGCTGCGCGCGCCGGGGCGGGGCGTGCGGGAGGCGGCGCCGGCTTCGGCGTGGCCGGTGCGGCGCGAGGGCCCGATGCAGGCCGCGCGCTGTGGAGCGTGGGCGCGCTCGTGCCGCCGGAGGGGGTGGACGACGCCGGCGCTGCGGGGGTGGACGTCGCCGGCGCTGCGGGGGTGGACGACGCCGGCGCTGCGGGGGTGGACGTCGCCGGCGCTGCGTCGCCAGAGGGTCTATCGTTTTGCCGCGCGGTATCGGCCATGGGGGGCTGCGAGGGCGGCGGCCCCTGAGGGCTCGGTTGCTCCGAGACCGCCACCGGAGCTGGAGGAGAGGCCATGGAGGTCGTGGCCTGTTCGGGCGGGCCGCTGTCTCCGAGGGACTTGAAGGTCGCCACCGCAACCCCGAGCACAGTGGCGAGCGCCGCAAGCACCGCGAGCACCGCCGGAGCGCTGGATCTCTTCGGCGCGGCGCCTGCCTTCACGGGCAGAGTTGTGCTGACGCCGGCCCCGGTGGGTGGCCTTTCCGAGCTCGCTTCGGATGCTGCTGCTCCCGCCGGTGTTTGGGGTGCAGCAGGCGGCGCGGGCGCCGCGAGTGCCTCCAGGGGCGGCGCGGGCGCCGCGAGGGCCTCCGGGGGCGGCGCGGGCGCCGCGAGTGCCTCCAGGGGCGGTGTGCCCGCTGGCCCCGCCGCATGCGGCAATGGCTCATGCGATGGTGGTGTCGCGGCCACCGTGGGGCCCAACCACTCGTGCGACGGACGGGGCACGGGGGCGAGCAAGGAGGTCCCGGATGCCGCCAGCGCGGGGACGGGGGAGGGATGATCCGCACCGGAGCCGAGCGACCCCCTGGCGCCGGGACCGATGCGGGCGACGCGCGAGATGCGATCGGCCAGGCGCAGCGAGCCCTCGGGGCCGAACGGCGCCAGCGCGGCTGCCAGGTCGGCCACCGCCGGGAAGCGCCTCTCGCGATCCTTCTGCAGGCAGCGGTCGACGACGGCTTCGAGCCCGGCGGGCACTTCGGGCCGCAGATCGCGCAGCCGGCGCGGCTCGGTCTGCAGCACGAGCGCGCACACCTGCGGGATCGTCTCGGCCCGGAAGGGCGCCTCTCCTGCCAGGAGCTGGTAGAGGACGACGCCGAGCGACCAGATGTCCGTGCGCGCGTCCACGTCGCGTGTCGAGAGCATCTGTTCCGGCGACATGTACATGGGTGAGCCGAGCATCGACGCCGTCCGCGTCATGTCCTGGCCGCCCTCGCCGCTCACGAGCTTCGAGATGCCGAAGTCGAGGACCTTGACGCGCGTGCCGCCGTCCCGGGTCGACGCGAGGAACAGATTGGCAGGCTTCAGGTCGCGGTGGATGATCCCGAGCGCGTGCGCCTCGGCGAGGGCGTCGCACGCCTCGAGGACGAAGCCGGCGGTCTCCGCGATGCCTTGCTTGCCCTCGTCCCGGAGCTTGGACGCGAGGTCCTGCCCCGAGAGGTGCTCCATCACGATGTACGGCGCGCCCGACTCCAGCGTGTCGGCGTCGCTGATCCGCACGACGTGCTCGCTCTTGATCTTCGACGCCGCGCGCGCCTCGCGGAGGAAGCGCACGACGAGGCTGGCGTCCTGCGCCGTCTCGATCCGCATGAGCTTGATCGCGACCAGCTCGTCGAGGCGGAGGTGCCTCGCGGAGAGGACGACGCCCATGCCTCCCTCGCCGAGCACCTGCTCCACGCGGTACTTTCCTGCGAGGAGATCACCGGGTCGAGCGAGCGGAGTCATGGCGTGCGCCTCTTCCGTGGGTCCCAGGTGCTGCGTCACTCGATGCGGGTCGGCCGCCGTGCCTCTCCTCGACGAGGGCACCGCGCGAGCCGGCGAGCGCCATCGTAGAAGAATCCCTGGCGGCCAGGCAAGCACGAGAGCGCGACGCACAGCGACCGCGATACCGCAGGCCTCAGGGCTTTCGGCGCGGTCGTGGGGGTCTCCGCGGCGTCCGCGGTTCCGCCCCGGCGGCGCGCTCGATCGCGCGCGCGTCGCGCAGAGCCCTGCGGTCGCCGCACGGCCCGCTTGTTCGCGAGGAGGTCGTCGCGGCCGATGAAGTGCACCGGTACGCCTGCGACGTCGGCAGTGACACGCCGCTCCCAGACGCGTTCGAACTCGACCCCGGCGACGGCCTGCAAGAAATCGATGCGGGCGGGGACTCGCCCCATCCAGACGATCTCGTCTGGCCGAGCCGCCCGGAGGTTCGCCACGAGCTCGTCCGGCACGCCGAAGCGCAGCAGCGCCGCGCACGCGCGTCCGATGTTCTCAGGCGCGGCGTCGAGCCACAGATCCAGGTCCTTTGTCGTCCGGGGGCGTGCGTGCAGCGACACCGCGTGGCCGCCGATCACCAGGTACCGCACCCCGGCGTCTGCGAACGCCGAAAGCATCTCGACCAAATCGGGGGGCAGGTTCATCGGGATGTCGCAAGCTCCACGCGGTCAGCGAGAGCTCGATCGAGGCCTCGAAGCGCGCCGCCGGCCCTGCCTGATCCCAGAACGCCTGGTCGGCCGCGTCAAGCTCGGCGTGGCTCCCCACGCGGCCCCCCACCCAGTCGCGCTTGCTCGCCGTCATAAGATCCATTCTACCAGAACGGCGGGCTCGTCGCCCCCATCCTCTTGAAGGCCGCGCCGGAGGGAGCGTTGCTTCGACGAGCATGTCGACGAGGTCGCGAACGCCGGCGCATGGGAAGACGTGCGCGCCGATATGACGCTCGACCACGCGTGAGCCGCCTCGTCGTTGTTCCTCGTTCGGGGAAGTGCTTCCGCGACCGCAGGAACTCGCACCGGCGCTCTCGATGATAGTTATGAATCGATGCGAGGAATTATGCTGGACATGGTCGGGGTTTCCATTGACGAGTTTTACACAATCAGCAGTGCACGTTTAGGGTTGTACGTTCCTGAGATCGATCCCGCCATTGCGGGCCAGGCTCGTGAGACGCTTGACCTCATTCCTGCGTGTGTGGCTTCTGTTAATATGTGTTACTGACCAGTAGTAAATCGCATTTGGAGGGTTTAGAGGAGGCGCTCCGGACCCGCCGAGCCCCAAAGTTGCCTCCATGAGCATTCGTATACGGCGTGAATCGACATATGTGCCATTTGCGGTATGACCGACGATAATGTGGCGCTCATTGGCTGGTCGCGAGCAATTAAATGCATCGAACCAGCGTCGATAGAACCGGCGGTGCGCACATGCTGCATTCGCGAGCGACGGGCCACCCATGTTGCGCATCGACCCATAGATCTGAGGCACCCCGTAGTCCAAAAACTGTAAGAGCTCCACGGGTGGTTTCGATGCGAGACCGGTGACGCCAATGCCGCCGGCCGGCCGCTGCGTTGGGGGCCATGCGTCCCACAGATAGGTCTTTACGTCGCTGGCCGCCCGCTCGCGCATTGGCAGTGGGCGTGAGTGTCCGGCTCCGCCCACCCACCACTCCTCGCAGTCAAGCATTACTGATGAAATGGTTTGAGCGTTGGCGCATGCGTCGATGAGGCCTGCGGAGCACGTGGCGATGAAGCCTTGGTCAATGCCGCAAAATGCCATGATATGCACGCTTGGGCTCCGAGGGAATCCGTTTGGATAGCGATGTTGCGTGAACGCGTTCGTGAGGAAATTCAGGCGTCGCCAGCTATCGTCGGCCAGATATGGATTTGCCGCAAAGGAGTGTTCGTGGCCCTCGTTGATGGGAATGACGATGTCGGTGAGGCCGAGGTCCAAGACCGAATTGGCCCAGAGATCAAATTGTAGAGCATCGTAGTCGCGTCGTGCTTCGCTGCGTGGGGGGCGAGTTCGGTAAGTTGCCGCTTGGGCAAGACGGGCCGGTGCATCGGGAAGCTGCGCCAACTGTTCTCGCGCATCAATCTCGACGATGTTCGGCAATTGATCCAACCAGGCGCCGATTCGTTTTACGATGTTGTCGGAGCTCTGCGTCGGCGCCTGTAGCGCCATGTCGCACCGAACGGTTGCACGGGCATTGGGAGGAGCATTGATTGTTTGTTCACACACGACGATCTCCATTCGAAATAATGATGTCAAGATGTCGCAGTACGAACATCTGAGATTTTTGATGGCGCGATTTTTGGATCCGACGCCCCGGGTCCTGTAGATAAAATGCGATGTCGCGTGGGTGATGGGGACTTGGGCCGTATCGCCGGACCATGCGTCCGTGGACATCGCTCGTCAGGAGCCGTGCGCCTGCACCAAAGCATCGCGCGTGGCGTCATCCAGCGTGCCGGTGATTTCGAGCTGTCCATGCGCCGTCTGGAAAGCCGCAATCGCTTCGCTCAGTACGTCGGCAGAAACGTCGAATTCGCAGAGGCTGATGGAAGCCGGATAGCCGAGGTGCGTGAGGCGTTTGGCGGCACCACTCGGCTCGTCGACGGGGTCCATCTGCCCGATGCACACTTGGCAGTGAAGGCCCTCCTCCTCCAAAGCGAGGTTCACCTCGCGCACATGCACTGGCACGGGGAACAAAGCGAGCCCCGAGGCGTCGGTTATGCCATTGAACGGCTCCGTCCCCAGACCTTCCACACGAAAACGTTTGTTCGCGATAGGTGTCGTGTCGGCGCGTTCGAGCACGAGCTTGATCTCGACGCTCGGGATCCGGGCGGTGAAGCGATTCGCGCCGCCGGTTGTGAGCAGGAGTGGATTCCAACCATCGCGCGCGTCGGGCAGGTAGAGTATGTCGCCGGGCTGGAGGATATCAGGGCTCGCGCGCTTCTGCCGAAGCGCATCGTTCAACGGATGGTTCCACACCTCCGCGGCGGAGAAGCTGTACCTGTGCGCGAGCTGGGCTAGGTAGTCGCCCTGGCGAATGACGTACGGTCGCATTCCTACGCCTCCTCCACGTCCGCGAGTTCCGGAAACACGATCGAGGCGGAGCCCTCGATGTCAATCTCGGCCCTCCCTTCGCGATCGAGCATTCCTCCCCGTTCTGAGCCATCCTCGAGCAAGATCAGGAAGCGCTGGTAAGCGAGCGGCTGCCCGGTCGGGTCCTTCAGCTCAATCTTCGTCTTCTGCACCACCGCTTGCGAGGTCGAATCTGACTCGCTGTCCGGAGACTTCAGCCTCACCGCAGCCCCATCGATCTTCGCGTCCGCCGTGAGGCTCACCGTCGCCCCCGCCGACTTGAGCAGCACCTTGCTGTCCGAGAAGACCAGCGCCCGCGCCTTCGCGCGGAGCCGGACGTCATCCTTCTCCAGGACCGCGGCGGCGCCGTCCGCCTGCAAGAAGATGGCCGGCGACGACAGCTCGATATGATCCGGCGCCATGCGCAGCGTGCTCTTGCCGCAGCGGATCACGACCTCCTTCTCCGACGATATCTCCGTCGATCCGCTGCTCGACAGGTCCGTCGTCCCCTCGACCCGCAGCGTGTACGACCGCGCCGCGCCGTGCCTCCCGACCAGCGTCACCGCCGATCCCAGCACACGCGTCGTCACCTCATCGCCGAAGCGAGCCTCGCTTGCGCCGTCGACCTCACGCCGCTCCCGCCCTCTGACGCGGGTGCTCAGGTCCTCTGCCACCCTCCGGTCGACGTTCCCATTCACCACGCCGACGGCGTTCCCCTCGATCGTCGCCCTCTCATCGCCCCGCACCGTCGACGACCGATCCCCGTCGACCACCCACGTCTCATTCCCCGCCACCGTATGCGTCAGGTCGCCCCCCACGCTGCTCAAGCTGTTGCCGCCCACCAAGGTGAATCGGTTGCCCCCCATGTGCTCGGTCCGGTTCGCCCCGATCCGCGTCGTCACGTCGTTCTCGACCGCGATGTCGAGGTCCTTCTGCGCGTGGACGTGCACCCGCTCGTGCCCGCGCCGGTCCTCGAAGCTCAGCTCGTTGTGCCCGCCGCCCCCGCGGGTCGTCTGCGTCACGATCCCGCTCTTCGTCTTGCTCGCGGGCAGCGCGAACGGGTGAGGGTGCTGCGCGTTGTAGACGCACCCGGTGACCATGGGCCGGTCGACGTCGCCGCCGACGAACGTCACGAGCACCTCCATCCCGACACGCGGGATGAACTGGAACCCCCATCCTGCGCCGGCCCACGCCTGCGCGACGCGGATCCAGCACGAGCTGCTCGGGCTGTTCTCGCCCTCGCGATCCCAGTGGAAGTGCACCTTGATCCGACCGAGCTCGTCGGTGTGGATCTCCTGGCCCGGAGGGCCCACGACGGTCGCCGTCTCCACCACCTGCCGTGGCTCGCGCCGAGGCCGCCGCGGGCGAAAGGCCACCTCCAGCGGCACGCACCGGAACGTGTTCCGGTAGACCTCCGCCGCCGCGCCCTCACCGCTCCGCCGCTCCGGCACGCAGCCCTCATGGTCGACGCGGAAGACCGTGTATCGCCCGTCGTGCCCGTCCGCCGGCCCGCCGCGCAGCTCGAACCAGTGCCCCGGCAAGAGCCGGCGGCATCGGCTCTCGCCCTCGCCGATGGAGCCGCCGGTGCGGTGCTGCTCCAGGTGGAGCCGCGCGACCGCGGTGTCGAGCCGGGAGCGCTCGCGCTCGCCGCGGTGGTCGTACACCCGGACCCGCGCCGGATCGAACGCGTCTTCCCTCGCGGCGACGCGGGCCTCCGCGCGCAGGTCGAGCGCCGGCCGGACGAAGTCGAAGTCCTTGAGGAGCACCGCGCCCGGCCGCACCTCCTGCCGCAGGCGGAAGTGGCGCACGTCGTCCTCGCGCGTGGACATCCCGTCGCCCTCGCGGACCTCGATCGCCGGCTCGCCGTCGATCGGCCTGACGAGGTGGGCATCATCCGCGAAGACGATCACCTCGCCCTCGCCCTCACCCTCGCCGTCCGGGTGCTCGAAATGGAAGAAAATGCCCTCGTCCGCGAGGATGCGCAGCAGGAAGTCGAGATCGCTCTCCTGATACTGCACGCAGTACGCGCGCGGCGCGTGCTCCCGCGCGAGGTGCCATTGCCGGGGCAAGCCCCAGTCGTCGAGGATCCGGTCGGCGATCCCGCGCACCGTGAGGTCCTGGAAGATCCGGCTGTTCTTACCGCGCCCGGCGAGCCACAGGCGCGGCGCCAGCCACAGCCGGTAGCCGTGCCGGCCTCCCTGATCGCCGAGCGTCCCCTCAGCCTCGATGCGGCGCACGATCCCGTGCACCGTGCGTCCCTCGTCCGGCCCGGCGCGGAGCGCGAGGCGCGCCGGTTGCCCGAGGAGATCGCGCTCGAGCGCCGCAGGCGCGTGCTCGATGCGGCCCAGGAGGATCTCGAAGCGGTAGAGCCGCGAGATCTGCTCCGTGCCGCGGATGCTCACGATCGGTAGATCGGCCGGGGACCAGCGATCGGTCGTGAGCGTGAACGGCGCAATGCCCGCGGGAGCAGCTGTCGACGTGAACGCGGCGACCATCTCGAACGATGGTAGTCTAGCGGACACCACCATGGGTCCTCTTTCGATCGCCTCCGGCGACGTCTCCTGCGCGGTCGTACCGTTCCGGTACCAGAAGCGGCTCTGGATCACCGTCGTCGTCAAGGCGCGCTTCGCGTTCGTCCAGAGCGGTATCGCACGCCACGTGGGGGCGGCCGGTATCCGCTCGGAGGAGCGGCAGTTCGGCGGCCACCCCTCGCGCAGCATCGAAGAGGCGAGCGATTTCGCGCCATACCTCCCGCGCAGCGATGTGACGTTCGTCGGGCACGCGTACCCGCCCGGCGGCAGCCCTCTGCCCGCAATGTCGGCGCGGCTCGGCCTCGCCCGCGACGGGCGGCTGGTGCTCGACAAGGTGGTCCACGTCTTCGGCGACCGCGGCCCCGCCGGCCCGAGGCACTTCGATCGCATGCCGCTGGTCTACGAGCGCGCCTTCGGCGGCCCAGGCGAGCCGAACCCGGTCGGCAAGGCGACACCCAACCTCGTCGATCCGGCCGATCCCCGGAGGCCGACCAGCTTCGCGCCCATCTCGCGGCTGTGGCTCGCGCGCAGGCGGCTGCTCGGGAGCATCGATCATCGCGCTCTGGAGGCGCCGATCGTCGACATCCCCGACGCGATGCCGTGGGAGTACTTCCAGGCCGCTCCGCCGGACCAGCAGGTCGATCACCTGCGCGGTGACGAGTGGCTGCTCCTCGACGGCCTGCAGTCGAGCGCGCCGCGCGTGCAGACCCGGCTTCCCTCGGCCCGGGGCGTTGCCCGCGTGCTTCAGCGCTTGGCGGGTGCATCGACCGCGGAGCGGCCCGTCGAGATGGTCTGCGACACGCTGGCGATCGACGGGGATCGCGAGGGGTTTGCGCTCGTGTGGCGCGGCCGTGTCGACGTGCCCGGCGGGGAGGCGGCGCTGCCGTCGCTCGTGGTGTCGGCGGCGCTGGAGGTGCCGGGCCGCGACGTGGACTGGGCCCGGCTGTGGGCCCAGGCGCCGGCGCCGTCCGCGCCGTCGGCGGCGCCGGCCACGACGAGCGCCGAGGCAGGCCAGGAGACGGTGGCGCTGCGGCCCGAGCAGCAGGCGACCGCGGCGGCGAAGACGGCCGTGCCGTTCCCCGTGGCGGAGGCGGGCGACGCGACCGTTCCGTGGAGGGTCGACGCGACGCCGTGGGCCGGCGCGCCGCTCTCGCCTGCGCCCGCGCCGGCAGGCGAGGCGACGCTGGAAGCGGTGACCGCGAAGCGGGAGGAGGCGGGCGCGGGGACCATGGCGTTGCGGCCGGAGCAGCAGGCGGCGGCCGGGCGTCGAGAGGTGGCGCCGTTTCCGATCCAGCCGGCCGGAGCGCCCGGTCCTGTCGCCACGGTGCCCGGCGCGCCGTGGGGGGCGCTCACGCCGCCGTTGCGGGCTGAGGGCACGCTGTCGCTCGGCGAGAGCGCACCGCCGCCCGCGCCGCCGCCGATGGCGGCACCGCCGCCCGCGCCGCCGCCGATGGCGGCACCGCCGCCCGCGCCGCCGCCGATGGCGGCACCGCCGCCCGCGCCGCCGATGGCCACGCCGCCGCTCATCGTCGAGCCGCCGCCCGAAGCGCCCGCGTTGCCACCCATCGCCTCTCCGCTTGTTGCTTCTCGGGCCGTGGTCGCGCAGGTGCGTCCTCCTGGTCCGGTGGCACCGCCGCCAGCGCCCGTGCTCCCGTCCTCCGCGCCAGGCTCGCAGGAGGCGCTGCTGGCGAAGCTGCGTGCGGCCGGCGCGAGCGAGCGCGACGTCGAGGCGCTCCTGCGATCGCTGAAACCGCCGCCGGCGCCGCCGCCGGATGACGACTGACCGGGCAGCGATCGCAGCGCGCGAGCGGGCTGCGACGAGCTCGCGGCCTGCTCCGAGCGCTGAGCATCACGTCGCCTCCACCGAGGACGACCGCTTGAACCCTCCCGTCGCCGACACGGCCACGATCGCAAGGCGGCGCTCGTGGCGCATTTCCCGGCGGATCTTCAGTCCACGTCGACGTCGGTGCCTGCGTCGGTGATCCGGACGAGCCCCGTCCAGGCGCAGCGGCAGGTCGAGTCGCTGGTGAGCGCCTTGTGCTCGGCGATCGTCACGATCGAGGCGCCGGGCGACCACGGCGCGGCGATCGCCGGGACGCACGGCATCGGGGTGAGGACGCCCTTCGCCGCGGCGGTTGCGGACGCGACCTGGGGATTCGCCAGCGCCTTGCACATGCCGAACGGCGCGACGTTCGTCATCGGGTGGAAGTCCATGACCGTCGCCACGGGCGCCTCGTCAGCGTCGGTCCCGTTCGCGGGAAGCACGGTGAGAGCGGAGGGAGACAATCCCTCGCTGCACTCGAGCTTTGCTCCGTTGATCACCAGCTTCGGCACGGGGGCCTCGGATACGGACGCGCCGATGAAGCCGCCGTCCGGCTTGGGGATTCTAGGTGCGAAAACGACGCCGCGACAAGCCGCCGCGCGCGGAATCTAGCCCCGAGGCTGTCGGGAGCCTCCAGGTAGAAATTCAATTCAGCCCGGAGCCTGTCGGGAGCCTCCGGGTAGAAATTCAATTCAGCCCGGAGGCTGTCGGGAGCCTCCAGGTAGAAATTCAATTCAGCCCGGAGGCTGTCGGGAGCCTCCAGGTAGAAATTCAATTCAGTCCGGGCCTGTCGAAAACTGTTTGGTGTAAGAAAAATTACAACCTGTCGCCCCTACGTGCAGCGGACGCCCCCGGTGTGGGACGACGGATCCGTCTGGGCTATCTTGGCGCCATGGCCGCGACCGCTTCGACCCTCGCCGCTGCGCTCCTCGACGCCTCCGCCCGTTGACGGCAGGGTCCACCCACACCCACGGAACCACATCGATGCCCCAGCGCGAGCCATCCCCGGAATCCCCCTCCGCCCCGCCAGGCCCCGCCGCCCTGCGTCCGCCCCCGCCGCGCTGGCGCCGGCTCCGGGCCGTCGTGCTCGCCGCCGCCGTGCTCTACCTCCTCGGGGTCGTCGCGGTCTGGCTCGCCCTGCCCATCCTGGGCGACCGCTTTTGGCCCGCGACGCTCTTCCTCTTCGGCCCGCGCCAGGTCATCGCCCTCCCTCTGCTCGTCCTCGTGCCCGCCGCGCTCGTGCTCCAGCGCCGCGCCCTCATCCCCGCAGCGCTGGCGGCGGCGCTCGTGGTCGGGCCCATCCTCGGGTACTCCTTCTCGCTCCGGGCGCTCACCGGCGGATCGGGCCGCGGGGACTTGCGCGTCGCGTCCTTCAACACGGGGAGCCGCGCCATGAGCATGGAGCGACTCAAGGCCTTCGTGGCCGAGTCCCGGCCCGACGTGCTCGCCCTGCAGGAATGCTCGATCCCCGAGCCCGAGCTGACAGCCACCTTCCCGGGGTGGTCCGTCCACGTCGACCGCGGCATGTGCCTCGTGAGCCGGTATCCGGTCCTCAAGGCCGAGTCGAGAGATCGCAGCGACGTCTGGCGCGCCGGCGGCCACGGCGCCATCCTCCGATACGCGATCTCGCTTCCGGACCGCGCGGCCCCCGGCGCTCCGCCCAACTCGCTCGTTCCGGCCGCCGCTGCCGCGGGCGTGCCCGACGCGCCAGACGCGCCGCGGCCGGGCGCGCCGGCGGCGCCCGGGGCGCGCACCTTCAGCCTCCTCAACCTGCACCTGGAGACGCCGCGCGAGGCGATCGAGGCGCTGATCCACGGCCTCTGGAAGCAGGCCGCGGAGCACGACCGCGTCATCGCGCTGCGCGCGTGGGAGTCCGAGCTCGCGCGCCAATGGGTCGACGAGGCGCCCTATCCGGTCGTCATCGTCGGCGACCTCAACATGCCGGTCGACAGCGCCATCTACCGGCGCTTCTGGTCGGGCTTCGAGAACGCGTTCTCCCGCGCCGGGTTGGGGTTCGGCGCGACGAAGCGGACGCGCTGGTTCGGCATCCGCATCGACCACGTCCTCGCCGGGCCGGGCTGGACCACCGAGCGCGCCTGGATCGGCCCGGACCTCGGCTCGGACCACCTCCCCATCCTCGCCGATCTGCGCTGGACCGGCAGCCCGCACGAGGGGTCGCCCTGAAGCTCAGCAACTTCGGTCAGGCACGGCCGGCACCCCCTCGTTATCCTGTCGCTCGCCGAGGAGGACACCGCCCTTGACCGAAGCCACCGAGAACGCCTGCTTTGTCAGGTTCCGCAGGGTGCTCGAGCACATCGACGCGCACCTGGACGAGGACCTGACGCTCGATCGGCTGAGCGGCGTCGCCGCGTTCTCGAAATACCACTTCCACCGGCAGTTCTCCGAACTCTTCGGCATCGGCGTCCACGAGTACGTGAAGCTCCTCCGCCTGCGGCGCGCGTCGCAGCGGCTCGCCCTCCGGGATCGGGCCCGGGTCACCGACGTCGCGCTGGAGAGCGGGTACGAGAGCCTCGAAGCGTTCTGCCGCGCCTTCAAGAAGGCGTTCGGCCAGACCCCGTCCGAGTTCCGGGAGCGGCCCCGGTGGGACCCGTGGCACGCAGTGCACGAGCGCCTGAGCGAGGCGAGGACACTGCCCCTCCGCGCCCACGACCGCGCCGGAGACGTGAAGAACACGCGGTTCGAGGAGACCCGCGTCGCCGCCCTCGAGCACCGGGGCGACCCGAAGCGGATCCTGGAATCGGTGCGGCGCTTCATCGGGTGGCGCAAGGAGAACCGCCTGCCGCCGCGGAGCAGCGCGACCTTCAACGTCCTCTACGACGACCCGGCCGAGACCCCGCCGGAGGCCTTCCGCATCGACCTCTGCGCGGCGACCCACCGGCCCGTGCCAGACAACCCGCTCGGCGTCGTCGCGAAGACGATCCCCGGCGGCCGGTGCGCCGTCCTGCGGCACATCGGGGGCGATGACACGCTCTTCCACGCCGTGAGGCACCTTTACGCAACGTGGCTCCCCGCGAGCGGGGAGGAGCCGCGGGATTACCCGCTCTTCCTGCAGCGCGTGCGCTTCTTCCCGGAGGTGCCCGATCACGAGGGCGTCACCGACATCTTCCTCCCTCTCCAATAGACGAACCCCTCCAGACCCTCTCCCATCCTCCAGATGTCCGCAGGAGAACCCCGCATGAGTCGATTCGTGGGCAGCCGAAGCCTCGCCGTGCGCGACGAGGCGAAGGACCTCTCGTTCCCGGTCCTGCTGATGTACCCGACGCGCGTCCCCGCCGAGATCGTGGCGATGGGGCCTTATTCGCTCGAGGTCGCGCCGAACGCGCCCGTCGACGGCGGCCCGCTGCCGCTCGTGGTCCTCTCGCACGGCGGCGGCAGCTCGCCTTTCGTGTATCGCACGCTCGCGTCCCACCTCGCGCAGAGCGGATACGTCGTCGCGATGCCGGAGCACCCGGGGGACAATCGCAACGATCGAAGCAGGTCCGAGACGCTCGAGAACCTCCGCGATCGACCGCGGCACGTTCGCCTCGCGATCGACGCCGTCGCTGCCGATGCGGAGATCGGGCCGCGCCTGAGGGAAGACGGCGTCGCGGTCATCGGGCATTCCATGGGGGGTTATACCGCGCTCGCCGTCGCGGGCGGGCAGCCCTTCGCGGGATACGGGCAGAAGATCGAGGTCACCAAGGACCCGCGCGTGAGGGCGCTGGTCCTGATGGCCCCCGCGACCGGCTGGTTCGGCCTCAACGACGCCTTGAAGGACGTCACGGCGCCCATCCTCTTGCTCGTCGCGGAGCACGACCGCATGACGCCGAGGTGGCAAGGGCAGCTCGTGCTCGACCTCGTCCCCGACCGGGCTCAGGTCACCTTCGAGGTCGTCGAGAACGCAGGCCATCATTCCTTCTTGAGCCCGTTCCCTCCCCAGATGCGGACCCCGGGCTTCCTTCCCGCCAGCGATCCAGCCGGGTTCGATCGCGAGGCGTTTCACCGCAAGCTCCCGCAAGACGTGCGCGCGTTCCTCGACCGGATCTGGTCGCGAACAGGGTAGGTCGCCTCTTCGTCGGCTGCTTCGCGCAGCCGCGGGCCCCCGGAGGAGCCGAGCCGCTCGCCGGTCTCGTCGCGAAAGGCATCCAGGAGAGCAATCTCCCGACCTCGATCCGGCCCACGTGGGCTATCCTGCGCGCCCACGCGCGGCATCTTGTTCGGGAGTCTTCCATGAAGCGATCTCGTTCAGAGAATCTTTGCAAGATCGGCATATTCCTCGGCCTCGGCGTCTCGCTCGCCATCGCCGGCTGCGGCGACGAGGACAACGGCGGTTCCAGCAGCGCCAGCAGCAGCGCGAGCACCGCCACGAGCAGCAGCAGCAGCGCCAGCAGCGGCAGCGGCGGCGGCGCGGGCGGCAGCGGCGGCGGCACGGGCGGCAGCGGCGACGGCGGCGGCGCGGGCGAGGGCGGCGCGGGCGAAGGCGGCGGCACGGGCGGCAGCGGCGGCAGCGGCGGGCCGTCGCTCAGCTTCTTCGTGTCGAGCTCCGGGAGCGCGACCGCGAACCTGGGCGGGCTCGCCGGCGCAGACAAGCGGTGCCAGGACTTGGCCGCCGCGGTCGGCGCCGGCGCGAAGACCTGGCGCGCCTACCTCAGCGTCGAGAAGGGCCCGAACGATCAGCCGGTGCACGCGAAGGACCGGATCGGCACCGGCCCCTGGTACAATGCAAAGCTCGTGATGGTGGCCGCGAACGTCGAGGAGCTGCACGCGAGGTTCGGCGATCACACCGTGTTCCTCGACGAAAAGGGCGAGATGGTCCCGGGCCAGTGGGAGGGCTCCCCGACGCCGAACCAGCACGACATCCTCACCGGCACGAACCGCGACGGCACCCTGAAGGCCGGTCAGACCTGCGCGGATTGGACCTCCGAGGACGCGAACCAGACCGCAACGGTCGGGCACTCCGACGGGCTCGGCCCGAACGGAAGCAATGCTGACATGTACCGGCCGTGGAATTCGGTCCACGCGAGCGGCAGCTGCGCCGACACCGCTCCGGGCGGTGGGAACGGCCGCGTCTACTGCTTTGCCGTCGACTGAGCGGACGAGCGCAGGCGCCGGGCGCCGTCTCGACGGGCATGTGGAGAGCGGCGCAACGCGCAATTCACCGCTTATCCGGCGCTGGCTCCGTCCTCGTCGTCACCGAGCCCGGTGAGGTTGTCCACCACGCGCCGGAGCATCGCCAGGAAGGTCGCGCGCTCTCGGTCGGTGAAGCCCCGCAGCGCCCGTTCGGCCACCTCCCGCAGCGCTTCCTTGGCGAGCGGCAGGCGCGCCTCGGCCTTCGCCGACAGCGAGATGTGGACAGCGCGCTTGTCGCCCGGGTGCGGCGTGCGCTCGACCAGGCCGTCTCGCTCCATGCGGCCGAGGAGGGCGGCCATCGTCGGCTGTTCGACGTGAGCATGCTCGGCGAGCTCTCGCTGCAGGAGCGCGCCGTTCTCCTCGAGCGCCACGGCCACCGGCATGTACGCCATCCCGAAGTCGAGCGGGCGGAGCCGCCGCTCGAAGTGGCGCATCAGCAGGCGCGACGCGTGGTTGATCCAGAAAGTCGGTGAGGTCTGCGGCTCCCAGGGGGCCTTCGCCTTGACATTCATAGCATGCTATCTATGTTGGGTGGAGACCGAGCGCGATGCGCGCTCGAGGAGGTATCCGATGAGTGCACCGACGACCAGCGCAACTTTCGACCGTGCCTACCAGGCGCCTGTCACGTGGTGGGGCGACATCCGCATTCCGGGCGAGCTGGAGGCGTTCGTTCGCTCCGAGCGGCCGCAGACATCGCTCGAGCTCGGGTGCGGGGTGGGGCGGCTCACGCGGCACATGGCGCAGCGCGGGGTGAGGGCGACGGGCGTCGACTTCTCGCCGGTGGCCATCGCCAAGGCGAAGGACAGGGTGGCGAAGGACGAGGTACGTCCGGAGCTCCTGGTGGGCGACGTGACGCGTCTGGACGTGCTGACAGGACCGTTCGACGTGTCCTACGACGTGGGCTGCTTTCACTGCCTCGACGGCGCCGGACAGCGCGCCTACGTGGCGGAGGTGGCGCGGCTCCTCCGGCCGGGCGGCACGCACCTGATCTGGGCGCTGGACCGCTCGCCGAGCGGCCTCGCCCTGTCGCCCGCGGCGGTGGAGCGCGTGTTCGCGCCTCGGCTCCGGCTGAACGACGCGCGGACGAGCCGGCGGCGCCTGCTCTCCTCCCACTGGTACTGGCTCGTTCGCTCCGAAGTCTGAGCTCGCGCGCACCGGCGCGCTGAATTGGAGATGGCTGCCAAGGACCGGATCGGCACCGGCCCCTGGTACGGCGCGAAGCTCGCGGTGGCGGCCGCGAACGTCGAGGAGCGGCACGCGAGGTCCGGCGACCCCACGTGCGTTGGACTGAGCTGCAGAGCGCTGGCGCGGGGCGCCGTCAGGACGCCCGGCGCTGCGCGCGCGCGGCGCGACGGGCCGGCCGCGGGGCGAGGGCGTGGGCGATGCCGCTCTGCAGGGTGCTCTGGGTGGTGATGCCGCCGAGGTCGACGTCGAGATCCACGAGCGTCTGGGCCGTGTCCGGGCCGATGCCGGTGAGCACGAGCTTGGCGCCGAGCAGGCGCGCGGCGCGCGCGATGCGCAGCAGGGCGTCGGCGGACTCCGCGTCGACCTCCTTGACGCCGGTGACGTCGAGGATGGCGGTGTGGAACTGGTGCTGGACGATGCCGTCCAGGAGCTTCTCCATGGCCTGCTGGGCGCGGGTGGTGTCGAGCGTGCCGATGAGGGGCATGGCGACGACGCCCTCGGCCAGCGGGACGAGCGGCGTGGACAGCTCGCGCAGCGTGGCCTGCTGGGCCTGGATGACCTGCTCCTGGAGGGCAAGCCGCTCGAGCTCGGCCTCGCGCAGGGGGGTCAGGTCGCGCGCGATGGTGGCGAGCGCCGGGGGCCGCCCGGCCTCGCCGATGAGCGCGACCATGGAGACCTGGCACGGCAGGGTGCGGCCGTCGCGCTGGGCGAGGCCGAGGGTGCCTTGCCACGACCCGCGCTCGAAGCACCGCTGCACGATCCCGGAGAGCGGGTCTCGCTCCTCCACATACAGGTCGGAGAGGCGCGTGCCGAGCGTGGCGTCGCCGTGGCCCGTCATGGCGCGGAAGGCCTGGTTGGCATAGAAGATCGCGCCCTCCTCCGAGGCCATGCACACGCCGTCCGGCGCGCTGTCCACGAGCGCCTGGAAGTCGCGCAGCTCCGCCTGGGCCGACGCCAGGTGTCGCTGCGCCGTGACGTCGCGCCCGACCCAGAGGACGCTGTCATCGGTGAACGGCTTGCAGGCGGCCTGGATCCACAGCTGGCGATCCCGAAAGGTGACGGGGTACTCGATGCTCAGGACAGTTTGCTTCGCGAGCGACTCCCGGATGACCTCGGCGCAGCGCTCGATGTAGTCCTCTCGCACCACGCTGGTCAGGTGTCTGCCCCGCGCGTGCCTGGCCATCTCGGCAGGGATGACGAGCGTCGGAAACATCTCCAGAACCACGCCGTTCCGATCGAAGAAAGCGATGAACGCCGTGCTCACCGAGCAGAGCGCTTCCAGCTTCGCCTGAGCGCCCTCCAGCTCGGCCACACGCCGGCGCAGCGCCGCGTTCTCGCGTTCGATCTCCGTTAGGTTCTGTTTGTTGTCCATCATACAAAAGTCCCGCCCCCATCGTATTCGCGCAGCTCGGGATCGGCGAGCGAAATCCAGCGAGGGATCGTGCTCGTTCATGCATTGCGCGACCCGTGCGCCGGGCGATCTCGCGTCCAGGCGAGGACCGTCGCGGCGCTGCTCGCGCGCCGGGCAGCGCGTGCACGTCGCGGACTGCGGTGGGCCGAGATTTGTCCAATGTTGCGGCAGGAAGGAGACGGCGTAGCCCGGCGGACGGTCCGGTGTCGATTCGCGCGCGTCGGAGATCCCGTTGCGGCTTCCGTGATGAGAGGCAGGGTCGGGAGAAGCCTAGATGGCCTCTACAGCTCAGTGGCTCTCCCGCACCCTTGTTGAACGAGGGCTCAGCGCGGGCGGCGCTTCGCGCGACCGAGCAGCAATCCCAGCGCCGCGAGGAGGAGCCCCGCGTGGGTGCCAGCGTCTCGCGCGTCGCTGCCCAGGGTGCAGCTGCAGCCGGAGCTCGAGCCCTCACCGCCCGTCGAGCCGCCAGCTCCAGCGCTGGCGTCTTCTCCGCCCGCCCCCCCGGACCCGGTGACCATCGCGCCGCCGCTGCCTACGCCGCCGCCAGCGCCGCTTTCCATGTCCCCGCCCGCGCCTCCGGTGCCGGTCGCGCCTCCGGTGCCGGCCGCGCCTCCGGTGCCGGCCGCGCCGCCCGCGCCTCCTGTGCCGGCCGCGCCGCCCGCACCTCCGGTGTCGTCGCCACCGGGAACAGCACCGGGACAGGCTGCCGTCTCTGGATCCTGACCGCCGGCCCTGTCGAGGCCGAAATAGGCGGCGACGGCGGGGCCGTCGAACGGCACGGCGTGCCCGACGCCGGCCATAGAAAAGGCCTCGTAGACCGTGTAGCCGCACGCGCTCTTCCAGGACTGGCGCGTGGTTCCGCTCCGTGGAGTGTCGGTCCCATCCGGGGTTTCGTTCAAACCCAAGAGGTTCGTCCACTCCTTGACGTCTTCAGCCATGTTCTTGTAGCTGAGGATGGTGTCGTCGGTGCCATGCCAATGCTGCAGGCGCGGGCGATGGCCGGTGTAACCGGGATAGTACGAACGAACGAGGTCTCCCCACTCCTGCCCGGTCTTCGTGACGTTGCCGCCCCCGCAGGGCCCGCTCCACTGGGCAGAGTTCCCCGTTCCGGTGACGTCGTTGTAGCCCTCGGCCCAGCAGCCGCACGGGACCCCCATGAGCGACACGCCGGCCATGAACACGTCGGGGTACACACCGAGCAGCGCCTCGGTCATGATGCCGCCCGACGACCCGCCGACCGCGTACACGCGGCCCGGATCTCCGCTGTACTTCGCGAGCGTGTATTTCACCATCTGGACGATGGCGCCCGTGTCGCCGCCACCGCCGTGTTTGAGCGATCTCGTCGATCCCGCGTCCCAGCAGTTCTGCCCCGTGGCCTCCGGGAAGACCATGATGAAGCCACGGGTGTTCGCGATCGACACCAGGCTCGACATCTCGCTGAACGTCCCCGGGCCGTTCCCCTGGCAATGATGGGGAGCGACGACGATGGGAGGCTTCGTCGCCAGCTCGTCAGGCACGTAAATATACATGTTGACGTAGCTGGGAAGGCCGTCCACCCCCCATTCGCCCTGGTTGACCTTTTGTAGCGATGCCCCGCGCGCAGGCGGCGCGGCGAGCAGCGCCAACGAGAGCGATGCGAGCCCGAGGACATGAATTTGGAATCGGTCCATCAGGCGGAGATGCTACACAACACCAACCTGGTACGCAAGCCAATACCGCTTTGTCTCGGGCGCAGACTCTGGCCGTCCCAGGCTCGGCTGAAGACCACTGTAGGGCGGGTTTTGCCCGTCTCTGGTAGATGCGTTACAGAGCGGCGCTCACCCGCACAGGAGACGCGTCCAGCTCGGCGCTTTCGGCGCGGAAGCGCGCTCCGGTGCGCTGAGCACCGAAAACGTCGAGATGGGCCCGTAGCCGAAGCGGGTGACCGCCGCTCTAGCACCACTGTGTCACAGCCGGAGGGACTGGAGCCTGGGGACCTCGGCGTGTCGACGGTGGCAGCTGGGACACCGGGGCAGCCAGCGGGTCAGCACGCGGGCGATGGCAAGACGGCAGGTGGCGAAGGAGTCGCTAACATGGCGCTCAGGCCGCGAGTGGGAACGGCGTGGGGAAACGCGTTCGTTCGGCCGAGGGGGGAAAATGCCGCGCGCGTTCGGCGACAACGAACGCGTAGCAGCTGAGGGCGACGGTCACATGGTGGTGCCAGCCGGGAAAGCGCCGGCCTTCGAAGTGATCCAGGCCGAGCTCGCCCTTCAGCTCCTCGTAGACCTTCTCGGTACGGTAGCGCTCCTTGTAGAGGCGCACGATCTCCCTCCGGGACATCCGGGCCGGCAGTGTCGTGAGGGCAAACTTCGTCGGCTGACGTTCTCCGTCGAGCCATTCGATCAGCAGCCAGACCGGCTCGTGCTGCGCGACCGGAATGCCATCGCGGCTCGCTACGCGCACGCGCCGCAGCGCGAAGCGCGACGAGAGCGTGCGTCCGGTCCCTTCGCGCCAGGCAATCCGCCGAAAGCCCCGACGGCCGAGACGTCGCCCCAGCTCGCCCACGCTCATCGGGGTGCAGCGCTCGGAGTCGCTTCCGCTGAGCAGCAGGACTTTGGTGGGCGCTTCGATCCCCACGGCGTAGTCGAACCCCAGCAGGCGCACCGTCTCCCGGAACTCATGGGCGTTGCCGTAGAGGGCGTCGGCGAGCACGATGTCACCGGGGATCCCTTCGCGCACGGCGCGCTCGATCATGCCGAGCGCCAAGTCGACCTTGCTCTTGTACTGCACGGACGCAGGTATGCGGGCTTCGCGCCGTCGCGCCGGATCCTCGGCCCAGCTCCGAGGCAGGTACAGCTCGAAATCGATGGGCACGTGGTGGTAGCGCGTCGCCACGCTCAGGCTGAGGCCGATCTGGCAGTTGGTGATCTTGCCGGCGGAGCCGGTGTACTGCCGTTGAACCCCCACCGAGTGCTCGCCCTTCTTCAAAAAGCCCGTGTCGTCGATGAGCCACGCCGAGACCGGAGCGTGCTCAGCCATCGCCGCGATGGCGTAGCGGGCCGCGTACCGGCGCACGGCGTGATCGTCCCAGTGCGCGTTCGAGATGAAATGCTGCAGGCTCTGGTGCGCCGCCTGCACGCGCGCCGGGTCGGGGCAGGCTCGGGCAGCGAGCGGCTCAATGCTCTTGCGTTCCGCCTCGCCGAGCAGCCCCATCGCATAGATCGCGAACGACTCGCGCCGCAGCGGATGGGCAAGGATGTCCCCGATGTCCGAGAAGTAGGCGTCCAGCCGCCGCTGGGCGGCGGCGTTCATTGTGTACTCCACGACACATCAGGCTGTGTCGCCCCTGCAGGGCGGCAAGCTCCGGTCCGCAGAAAGGCTCCAGCCTTCCGGGAGATTCCTGCGGGGAGCGTCGGCTCACCCCGCCCGGTCGCGACACAGTGGTGCTAGAATTGACTCAGAAAAGCCCAGACTTCCTGGGGCATCCACGACATGTTCTGCCCGGCGTCGTTCGGCGACGGAGTATGACCGCCGTCGTAATCGCACCAGCGGGTGGGATGACCCGCGGAGCAGCCCTCGTAGTCAGAGCAGGCGTGGCCGCCTCTGGGCGCCTTGGCCAGGGTCTTCACCGTGCATCCATTTTGCATGGCGAAGAAATCGCTGTTGGAGGTTTGTCCGGCTCCGCCGCTCTCCTGCTGGCCGAGCGAAGACATGAAGGCGACCGGCTGACAGCTCGCGGGGCGGGCGAGGCCGCCGCCGGAGTGGACCACTGCGGCGCGGTAGACGCCCGGACGCGCGCAGGCCAGCGTCCACGCCATGGCGCCGCCCTGGCTGAAGCCTTCGAGCTCGATGCGCGAGGTATCGATGCAGAGATCGCCTGTGACCTGCTCGAGGATGTCGTCGACGAAGGTCACATCGTCGTCGGCTGACCAGATCCCGCCGACAGCGTCGGGCGCGATGAAGATGGTGCTCCCTTCGGAGAGCGACCAGAGCCCGAAGTACGAGGGCGCGACTTGGCCGCTGTTGCCCGTGGCCCCGTGGAAGGAGAGAATGAGCCGGTAGGGGTGGCCGTTGTCGTAATCGTCGGGAGCGTGCAGGGTGTACTTGCGCGTCTTCCCGCCGCTCTGCACGGTGCCAGCGCCGTTCTGGAGCGTGCGCGCCTTGCCGCACCCGGCGGACCTCATCACGTCGCCTCCGTCTCCACCTCCGCTGCCGCCGGCCCCGGCCGTGCCTGCCCCGCCCGCGCCGCCCGTCCCACCCGAGCCCGCTCCACCCGAGCCCGCTCCACCCGAGCCCGCGGTCGCCCCGCCGCTGCCAGCTGCATCGCCGCTGCTCGCGCCGACGGAAGCAGCGCCACCGCCGGAGCCGCTCGCGGAGGTTTCACCGGCGGCTGAGCCGCCGGCATGGCCGTTGTCGCTACAGCCGAGGCTGAGAGCGGCGCAGAGGCCCAGGCCGCCCCAGACCGGTGGCAGCCAGCGCGAGCGATGGTGAATGCAGTGGGAGCTCACGGAGCCAACGCTGGACGACATGGGCGCTCTCCTTGGTCGACATCCAAGCCACGGTCGACATCCAGGCCACGAGGGGTACGAACCAGGTGCGGCGCGGACGGGCGTTTCGTCACATGGCACCTCGGTGCGCATGACGGCCTATCCGGGACAGACAAAAGAAGTTCCGGAGCGCCAAATGTGAACGTTCACATGCTCGGCGTCAACCATGAAATGGCGCGCGGCGGTCGTCGGCGAGCGCGAGGACCATGACGCGGTGCGGGAGCTCCCGACCCGGCAGCGCGGCGCTGAGAGGTAGAAAGATTCGCTGTTGTTGCATATCGGCCCCTCCGGAAATTGATCTTTCAAGGTGTGACGGGAATGTGCTAATAGACTGCTCATGCTTTGTTTCCCGCGCCCGGAGGTCGTCTCCGGGGCAGCGGGCGTTGTCAACGTTACTTAGCCAGGGGCCGATCGCGCGTCGGCGTCTCACGCTCCGACCCCGCGACGCTCGTCACCTCTGCTCGCGCTGCGCCGGCCCGCGCCTGGATCCCAGGCTGTCGGCCCCCCTTGCGCCGCGGCGAGAGCGTGAGAGCGGCTCGCGAGGTGCTCTCTTGCTCCGGCGCGCCGCGTGCCCCTGGCTCTCCGGGAGGACGGGATGATGAAGAGCGCGCTTTGGGGGATGCTGACGGGCTCGGGCCTCCGGCTCGGGCTGTGCGTCGCGGCGGTGCAGGCGGCCGCGCTCGCGGGCTGCGTGGCGCCGTCGGACACGGGCGAGGGCGAGGCGAGCGAGGGCGAGCTCACGGACGAGCAGTCGTATGCGGCCTCCACGAGGCCGGTGGACGTGCACGGCAGGCTCCAGATCGTGGGCAAGGAGCTCCGGAACCAGAACAACGCCCCGGTCCAGCTGCGGGGCATGAGCCTGTTCTGGAGCCAGTGGGGCGGGTCGTTCTACAACGCGAACGTCGTCAACTCGATCGCCGACAGCTGGGGGGCGACCGTGGTCCGCGCCGCGATGGGCGTCGAGTCGGGCGGGTACCTCACCAACCCGACGGCCGAGAAGAACCGGGTGAAGACCGTCGTCGACGCCGCGATCGCCCGGGGCATCTACGTGATCATCGACTGGCACGATCACAGCGCCCAGGACCACAAGGAGCAGGCCAAGGCCTTCTTCCGGGAGATGGCGACCACCTACGGGAACCAGCCCAACGTCCTGTTCGAGATCTACAACGAGCCGGACAACGAGCCATGGAGCACGATCAAGCCCTACGCGATCGAGGTGATCAACACGATCCGCAGCGCGGGCTCGAACAACGTGATCATCGTCGGCACGCCGACCTGGTCGCAGGACGTGGACATCGCCGCGAACGACCCGATCACGGGGTTCTCCAACATCGCTTACACACTGCACTTCTACGCGAACACGCACAAGGAGAGCCTGCGCGCCAAGGCGAGGACCGCCATGGACAGGGGCCTGGCCCTGTTCGTGACCGAGTTCGGCACCTGCGACGCCTCCGGGAACACCGGGCTCAACCTCAACGAGTCCCAGACCTGGATCAACTTCCTGAACGCCAACAAGATCAGCTGGGCCAACTGGTCGCTGTTCGACAAGAACGAGACGGCCTCGGCGCTCACCCCCGGCGCCAGGACCACCGGCAACTGGCCGGACTCGGAGCTCACAGAGTCGGGCAAGTGGGTCAAGGCGAGGATGCTGGAAGGCACCGGCGGCTCGGGCGGCGGAAGCAGCAGCAGCAGCACGAGCAGCAGCAGCAGCGGGACCGGCGGCTCGGGCGGCAGCGGCGGCTCGGGCGGCGGGGGCGGCGCGGGCGGCGGCACCACGACCTCGGGGTTCCAGTTCACCGTGTCCCCGAACGTCAACCGGTGGTGGATCCAGGTGAAGGTCGTCGAGCCGGGGTACCGCATCACCGGCGTCACGGCGCGGGTGAACGGCACCACGCACAGGCTCGAGCCCCAGTCGTGGGGCGAGGGCGAGTACGCCATCAGCCGGGAGGTCCCCGCGGGCACGCGGGTCGTCTTCACGGCCACGGACAGCCGGGGCGTCTCCGCGAGCTTCACGTCGAACCCCTGGCCGTGACGCGCCGCGCAGCGGCGGTGCGCGCGGTCCCCTGAACAGCAAAGCCGGGGCCCCGGCGCTCGGCGCCGGGCCGCCGGCCCACGCAGCAGCGTGGCCGGGGCCCGGGGCTCAGCGCCGGGCCGCCGGCGCGCGCCCGTCCACCGGGCCGCCGACCGCGATGCGCAGCTCGGCGAGCGCGGTCCGGTACTCGCGCACGAGCTTCAGGAGCTTGACCTGCGCGGCGGCGCGCCGCTCCTCCAGGCTGAGCGCGCGCACCGCGTCGATCTGGCGGCTGTCGAGGGCGCGCGCGACCTCGACCCCGGCGCGCTCGACGGCCGGGAGCGCGCGCGCCCGGAACTCCTCGACCAGCACCCCCGCCGCGCGCGCCGCTCGGAGGCGATCGCGCACCTCGCGCGCGACCCGCTGGACCTCGGCGGCGAGCGCGCGCTGCGCCGCGATCGCGCCGGCGTCCGCGGCGGCGATCTCGCTCGCGCGCGTGTCGAAGAGCGGCAGCTCCAGCCCGGCCTCGAGGGTCCAGCCCAGCGGGTCGCGCGTGGCGGGCGAGAACTCGTAGCCGAGCTCGATGAACGAGAGCCACGGCCAGCGCGTCGCGCGCGCCAGCGCGCCCTCCGCGCCGGCGGCGTCGATCTCGGCGGCCGCGAGCGCGATCTCCGGGCGGTTCCTCAGCGCGGCCTCGATCAGCGCCTCCTCGGACGCGAGGGCGACGAGCGGCGCGGACGCGGCCGGCTCGCCCACGAGGCGCACCGGCGCGGCGGGGTCGAGCCCGACGCGCTCGAGCAGCGCCGCGCGCGCGACCTCGCGGCGCGCGCGCGGCGCCGCGCCGTCCTCCTCGGCCACCGCGGCCGACAGCGCCGCCATCGCCTCGTCGACGGCGGTCCCCTGCGCCGCGTTGACCCGGGCCCGCTCCTGGTCCGCGAGGCGGCGGCGCGTCGCGGCGACCGCCTCGAGCGCCTCGATCTCGGCGTCGAGCAGCAGCACGTCGTCGAACAGCCAGCGGACCTCGGCCTCGAGCTCGAGCTCGGAGACGCGGGTCTCCGCGCGCGCCACGTCCACGTCCGCGCGCGCGACGTCCGCGGCCGCCCCGGCCTCGCCGGGCCGGGGCGGGCGGATGCGGACCCCCGCCGCGAAGCGCGGCTCGTGATCGAGCACCTGATCGAGCCGCAGCTGCGAGAAGCGGACCTCCGGGTTCCGGTAGGTGCCCGCCGCGTCGGCGTCGACGCGCGCCCGGGCCTTGTCCTCGCGCGCGCGCATCATCGCGAGCGTCGCGCTCCGCTCCTTGGCCAGGGCCACCGCCTCGTCCGCGGTGAGCTCGCCCGGCGCGGCGCGGCGCCCCGCCCCGTGGCCCGCGCCCCCGCGCGCCTGCGCCTCTGCCTGCGCCTCCGCCGCGCGCGCCTCGCGGTAGAGCGCGATCGCGCGCTCCGACCCCTCGAGCTGCGCGGGCGCCGCGCAGGCCGCGAGCGAGAGGCACGCGACCGACGGCCAGACCGGCGCCCTCGCGCGCGGGGCCCTCGCGCGCGGGTAGGAAGAGGAGGAGGAGGACGCCGCGCAGCGGCGGCGACGAACGGAGAAAACCTCAGCGATCTTCATGCCTCACGGGTTCCGTGGAGAGCTCTCGGGGCGACGGCGGCGCGGGCTCAGCCCTGCCACGGCAGCTCGAGGAAGGAAGGCGCCTCGGCGCCGGCGTCGAACACGACGATCAGCTTGCCGGGGGACAGCGCGAGCGAGATGCCCTCCGGCTTCTGGCCGGGGAAGCGCCGCACGAGGCTCGGCGAGAGGACGCCGCCCTCGGGGCGCAGGACGTGGAAGAGCGACCCCGCGGCGCCGTCGGCGGTGGACGGGGTCGAGGCGATCGCCAGCGAGCCGTCCGGGAGGAAGCACAGATCCGAGATCCCCCCCGGCGTGGGCGCGCCGTTGAGCTCGACGTCGACGCGCGCGCGCGCCCACAGCGAGAGGCCGGCGCCCTCGAGCCGCCGCCCCTCGAGGAGCGCGCGCGGCGCGCCGAGCCTCCAGATGAGCGCGTTGCCCTCCGCGTCGAGCGGCGACTTCAGCCCGAAGTAGAGCGCGCCGTCCCGGTAGGCCATGCCCTCGATCTCGAGCGGGCGCGTGCCGCCCGGCAGCCCGAGCTCCGCGAGGGCCGCGGGGCCCGCGGCGTCGAGCAGCTCCGCGAGGTGGACCTCGGCGTCGACGCGGAAGCCGCGGCCATCCTGCTTGAGCCGGAGCAGCGCGGTGCGCGCCTTCTTGCGCTTGCCCTTCGCGCTGTAGCCCTGCGACGAGAGCAGGTACACGTCGCCCCCGTCGCCGGCGGTGATCGACTCGATGTCCACGAGCTCCTTGACGCCGAGCACCGGCACCGGCTCCGGATCGACGGCGCCGGCCGCCGACATCGCGAACAGCCACGGCACGCCCTCGTCCTCCGCATCCTTGTGGCCCGTGTCGTCGCTGACGAGGAGGTACCGCCCCTCCGCGGGCCGGGGCAGGACGCCGGACGGCTCGAAGCGCGACCGCTGCCGCAGCGCCGCCGGCACCGCCATGCGGATCGCGTCGGCGGCCCCGGCCGGCGGCGCCGCCGCGGGCGCGCCCCGCGCCGCGGGGGCGGCCGGAGCGCCGGGGGCCGGCGGCGCGGGGAGCGGGGCCGCCCCGCGCGTGAAGGCGACGTCGAACGCCTGGCCGCCGAGCAGCTCGACCGGGTGATCGAGCGCGATCGTTACCTCGCGGCCCCACACCGGCACGTTCAGATCCGTCCAGCAGCGGAGCGGCAGCTGGCCCACCACCGGCCCGACCGTGACGGCCCGGCCCGTGAGCGGCCGCCCGTTCGCGCCGCGCGCCCAGATCGTCGCGGCGTCGCCCGCCTCGACGTGGAGCGCCGCCCGCTCCGGGACGCAGGCGATGACCCGCCCGGGCGCGCTGGCGATCTCGACGATCGGGTCGCCCGCCACGGCGACGTCGCCCGGCCGCTTGCGCACCGCGGAGACGCGCCCGCCGTGCGCCGCGCGCAGCGTGTGCTGGACGCGCCGCGCCTCGAGCTGCTCGATTTCCCGCCGCGTCACCGCGAGGTCCGCCTCGATCTTCGCCGTCTCCGGGCTCGCCTGCTGGAGGAGCCTCTTCCGGCGCTCCTCGCCCGCCGCGATCCGCGCGCGCAGGAGCTGGATGGCGCGGGGCTTCTCGGTCGCGATCGCCTCGACGCCCGCGCGCTGCACGTCGAGCGACCCCAGGGCGTCGTGGCTCGCCTGCTTGTCCTCGATGAGCTGCTTCACCCGGGAGATCTCGCTGGCGAGCACCTCGCCCTCGGCGCGCGCGCGGCGCTGCTCCTCGAGCTCGCGCGCGAGCTCGAGCTTCAGCTCCTCGACGCTCGCCTCGAGCTCCTGATCGAGCCGCGCGTGCTCCGCGGGGACCATCGCCCGGAGGCGCGCCTCCTCGGCGCGCGCCACCGCGAGCTCCGCGTCGATCGCGCCGCTGTCGAGCGCGACGATGACCTGACCCGGCGCCACCACATCGCCGACGTCGACCTCGATCGAGGCCACCCGCCCGACCTCGACCGTGGCCACCATCTCGGTGTCGGCCTGGGCGAAGGCGAGGATGCCGTCGCTCGGGCTCGAGGAGCGGCTCAGCCACGCCGCGAGGCCGAGCGTGCCCAGCATCGTGAGCGCGGGGGTCGCGGAGGAGAGCGCGGATCGGATTCGCCAGAGATGCATGGCTAGAGGTCCAGCGTCGGCTCCTGGAGCATCAGACTCACGTCCTCCACTCCGGGGAGCGCTTGAAGGCTCGTCACGAGGCGCGCCCTGAGCTCCGGGTGGCGCACGCTGATCTGGTAAGCGTGCTCCATGACGGAGCCCTGCGCCGCCTCGCGCAGGGTGACGAGCGCGAAGGAGCCGCAGTGCTCGCGGAGGATGCCCGCGATCGCGCCGGCGAGCTCCGCGCCGGCCTGCCCGGCCGGCGCGACGAACCGGAGCAGCCCGTCGGGCTGCCGGCGCGACCCGTAGCCGGTGACGTGGAGCATGAGCGTCGCGCCCGCGAACATCGCCGCCCCCGCGATCGCCGCGCCGTAGGCCTGCGCGCCGCTCGCCATGCCGATGGCGAGCGAGGCGAAGACGAACACGACGTCGCGCGGATCGCGCATCGTGGTACGGAACCGGATCGCGGTGACGCCGCCCGCGATGCCGATGCCGGCGGCGATGTTGTTGCCGACGGCGAGCATCAGCGTGCACGTGATGATGCTGCCGAGCGCCATGCTCTGGACGACGGTCCGCGAGTACGAGAGGCCGCGGAACGTGAGCATGTAGACGCCGGCGATGCCCTGCGTGAGACCGAAGGCGACGAGGAGGGAAATGAGCGCCCTGCGCCACTCGACCGCCTCGCCGTGCGAGAGCATCGACAGCCACTCGATCATCGCAGCGGCCCTCCCTCGATCCGGGCCGAGCGCACGTCCGGCAGCATCAGCTGCGCGTTCACGCTGTAGCAGTACTTGGAGAACGAGCGCCGGACGAGCTCGAGGCGCCGCACGAGCGCCACCATCCACGCGGGCGGCCTGCGCTCGAACTTGAGCTCGAGGACGCAGACGGGCTCGTGCGTGTTCGTCTGGGCCGGGTGGTCGACGGGGCGCCACCCCCGCTCGGACGCCTCGAGATCCAGCGACTCCTTGCGCTGGCAGACGACCTTCCGGTCGAACGTGAGGCGCGCGTACTTGTCGAGCGTGCTCTCGTACGCCTCGCGCTCGTAGTCGACGAGCATCGTGGGCCGGAGATCGTGGCGGTGGATCGGGCTGATGAACTTCTCTGCGCCCTTGCGCACGCCCGGCGGGAGCCGCTCCAGCGCGGCGGGGCTGCCGCGCTCGACGAGCTCCCGCCACTCGTCCGCGGGCACGCACGCGCGCGACTTGATGATGACGTCTTGGACGCGCCGCTTCACCTCGAGGAAGACGGGGCTCTTCTTGCCGGGGTAGGTGCGCGCCCGCACCTTGAAGCGGTCCCGCTGCTCCCGGGCGTTGGCCCAGTAGAGATCGTGCCCGCGCGTGTCAAAGTAGAGCGAGCGGATGCGGTACGAGCCATCCTCGTTCCCGTACTTGTCCGCCCGGCAGACGGACCGCGCCGTGGCCCGGATCGCCGGGACGAGCCGCTCCGGCACCAGGTACTTGAACTCGTAGCGTTCGATGACGTCCAGGATGACGGCCTCCTCGATCGTCAGGGGTCAGGGGTCAGGGGTCAGGGGTAGGCCCGGGTCGGGTGCGTCGCGCCGCCTGCGGCGTCGCGGAGTTGTTGCTGTATCCACGCGATAATGACACAACCGCCGCCGAATGCCGCAAGCGGAATCCTGCGCAAGCTCGCGATATCTCCCCGGTATCCCCGCGCGTTGCATTCGAGTCGCAAAGCTACAGCGCAGTGGCTTGCCCGGCTCGGGCTCGGGGGGGGCGCTGCTCGCCGCGGGCTGCCAGGGCTCGGGGCCTCGAGGGGGCGACGGCGGTGCGGATCTCGGTCTGCCCCCGCTGCGGCGGGGCCGTGCGGCTCGACGCGCTGCCGCACGGCGAGCCGGACGAGTGCTCCGGTGTGGTCGCCGGTGCGGTGCACGCGGAGAGGCTAGACCTCCACAACGATTCCGGCGACGGCCCGCGCTTCTTTGCGATCGGGCTTGACGGCGCGCTGCGGTCGAGCTCGAGGTGGCGGGCGCGCGCACGGCGCCATCGAGGCGGCGGGCTTCGGGGGCGCCGTCGCGACCGCGGACGTGAACGGCGACGGCTTCGCCGACGCCGTGGTCGCGGGCACGACCTATGCGGACAACAAGGGGACGGTCCGCGTGATCTTCGGGAGCTCGTCCGAGCCGGCGACGTGGACCCTCCAACCGGACATCTCGGGGAGCTTGCCGGGCGATGAGCGCAGGTTCGGCCGCGCGCTCGCCTCCGGGGACATCAACGGAGACGGCTACGCAGCTCTCGTGATCGGCGCGCCGGGAGGCGGCCCCGATCTCATCGAGCCCGGCAGCGCGTATGTGTACCTGGGCGGCCCCGGGGGCTTCGACACGGTCGCTGACGCGATGTTCACGGGGGTGCAGAGCGCGAGCGAGTTCGGCGCCTCGGTCGCCTCGGCGGACTTCAATGGAGATGGCCTCTCGGACATCACGGTCGGGGCGCCTAGCGCTTCGGCGCGGCCGTGTCGCCGTAGCCCGGCGCGGACCGCCGACGCCCGCGGCCGCACGGCCGCTCGCCCCGGGGCCACGGGCGGAGCGCGGCCTTACACGTTCTCCTCATCCTCTTCACTGCGTCTGCGGCACCTGCGCGAACTGCCTGTCTCCGACGTGCGGCGACGCACGCGAACTCCTGTGTTTCTGCTGACACGCGCCCGGCGGGGCACGACGGTTTGCGGCGGACAATGCAGGGTGAGCAGGCTCTACCAAGATGTGTGTCGATGCAATCGAAGCGATGAGACCCGCAGCTCGCCGGGGGATCGCGCCTCCCCTCCATGTCGGAACGAGCTCGAACTGGTTGATGCGACGTCGGATTCAGGGGAGAACATCGGCGTCATCGTCATCGCGGGGTAGCGAGCTATCTTGAAACGGGAACGCCTTCACGCACCTTGTAGGCAAGCGCACCGCACCTCGAGACGGCCCTCGGAATGCCCGCATGCTCAAGGTGCCTGATCTCCTCGCCGTCCTGCAGCAGATCGTGCGTCGGGCCATGGCCATGCTCTCGCGCGCGCCGCGCGGCAGCCTGCTCCTCCGCGAGGGCGATCGCCTCGTGGCTCGAGCGCTGGTCGGGTTCGACGCTCCTCCTGGACACGGCGCGCACGCGCCCGCCGCCGCGGAGCTCGACGGCGAGGGGGCCGCGCTCGCCGGGGCGGCGCCCGAGGACACGCGCGCGAGCCATGTCGTCGATGCGCGCGCGTGGTACCGGGCGTACCTGCCCTTCGCGCTCGGGATCGGGGGCGCCATCCCGGAGGGCGCCGGGGTGCTCGTCGCGCCCATCCAGCTGCACGGCGAGGTGGTCGGCTACCTCGCCATCGAGCAGGAGACCCGGGAGCCCCCGGACGAGGCGCGCCGCGCCACCATCGAGGTGCTCGCGGGCGCGACCGGGGACGCGCTGGAGCGCCACCGGCTCTACGACGACAAGGCGAGCGCGGCGCAGGAGATCCGGCTCTTCGAGCGGCTGCTCGGCGCGGTGGGCACGACCGTCGAGCTGCACGACCTCGTCGAGACCGTCGCGCACGGCATCAAGAGCGTGCAGCTCGACGCGGACTGGAACGCCGTCGAGCTGTGGCTGCTCGAGGAGGATGGCCTCGCGGACGGCTCAGAGGACGGCCCCGCGCCTGCCCGGGGCGAGCTCCGCGCCCGCGTGTACCGGGCTCCGGCGTCGGAGCCGACGACCTACTGGCAGAACATCCGCGCCGGCGCCGACAGCGCCGCGCGGCCCCTGGGCGTCACCGTGGACTTCCGGACCGGCCACAGCGGCGAGGGCGAGGGCTCGCAGCGCGCCTTGCTCGACGAGGCGATCCGCCGGCGGGTGTCCGGCATCATCGTCGCGCCCGGCAACCCCGAGAGCGCGGAGGAGGCGTTCCGGCAGGCGGCGGACGCGGCCATCCCGGTCGTCGTCATCGACGCGCCGCCGATCCCGGGCAGCCGCGCGCCGCTCTACATCGGGACGGACAACGTGGCGTCGGGCAGGCTGGCGGCCGAGATGATGCGCCGGCTGCTGCCGGGCGGCGGCGTCGTCGCGGCGCTCGGCGCCGTGGACCTCGCGCCGAACGTCCGCGAGCGCGTCGAGGGCTTCTGCGCGGCGGCGCGCGGGTCGAGCCTCACCGTGCTGCCGACCATCGCGTGCGACTGGGATCTCGCGGCCGGGACGAGGCTCGCCACGGCGGCGCTGACGGCGCGGCCCGACGTCGCCGGCGCCTTCGGGGCCGCCGCGGACAACGGGCCATCCTGGGGGCTCTCGGCGCGGGCGCTCGGCAGGGCCGGAGAGCTCAAGGTCGTCGGGTTCGATCTCATCGCCAGCACGGTCGCCCTGCTCCGGCAGGGCGCGATCCACGCGACGATCGTCCAGCGCGAGTACGACATGGGCTTCCGCGCGGTGGAGGTGATCCACCGGATGATCGCGCAGGGCGTCGGGCCGACGCTGGCCGCGCTGCCGCCGTCCCGCGTCCTCCACACCGGCGTCGATTGCGTCACCCTCGAGCGGACGCCGTGGTCCACGTCGCTGAGCGACTACCTCACGCTCGACGCGGCCCGCCGCGTCGCCGTCGGGCAGGGCGGCCGCGGCGCGTCCGTCGCGCCGGCGATCGAGGTCATGTTGATCGGGTTCCCGCCCCCCTCGCGCTCCGTCATCGAGGGCCAGGTCACGATCTCGGCCGCCTCGCTCGTGGGCCGCGCGATCGCGGCGGGCAGCCCGCTCGCGATCGACCCCGAAGGGGACGCGGCGCCGCGCGACGCCGCCCTGCCCGCCGCCCACGCCGGCGCGCGCACGGCGGTCGCCTTGCCCTTGCAGGCGCGGGGCGCGGTCCTCGGCGCCCTCGTCCTGAGCAGCCGTCGCGGCGGGGCGTGCGCGCACCGGCAGAGCGACCTGTCGTTCCTGGTCCGCGTCGCCGGCACGGTGGCGGTCGGCGTCGAGAACGCGCGGCTGTTCCGCCGCATCTCCGAGCGGAAGGCGGCGCTCGAGCGCGCCAACGAGCAGCAGGCGGCGATGCTCCAGACGATCCGCGAGCTCTCGAGCCCCGTCGTGCCGATCGCGGACGGCATCCTGGTGATGCCCGTGATCGGCGTCATGGACGCCGAGCGCTCCGGCCGCTTCATCGAGTCGATGCTCCGCGCGATCGACGCCCAGCGCGCGCGCGTCGTGCTGATCGACGTGACCGGGATGGCGGTGGTGGACGCGTCGGCGGCGTCGCAGCTGGTCCAGGCGGCGCGGGCGGCCGCGCTGCTCGGCGCCGAGGCGGTGCTCGTCGGCGTGCGGCCCGAGGCCGCGCAGCTGATGGTCGCGCAGGGCCTCGACGTCGGCGCGATGGCGACGCAGGCGAACCTGGCGAGCGGCTTCCGCTACGCGCTCGAGAGGACGCGCCGCCGCGCGGCGAGGCGCGGCTGACGCGGCTACCCGGCGCCGGCGGTGGGGGGCGCCTCGAACGGGCGCGGCGGCGCGGCGCTCTCGTCAGCGGTGCGCCGCGCGCGCCGCTGCTCCTGGACGAGGTGCACCGCCTGGTCGAAGACGACCGCGACGAGGATGACGGCGCCGATGATGATGAAGGTCCAGTTCGGATCGAGGCGCCAGATGCGCCGCACGCCGTCGTCGCTGTAGCGGATCTGGAACATGTTGATGCCGTTGTCGATGACCCGCATGATGGCCGAGCCGATGAGGATCCCGAGCGCGCTGCCCTCGCCGCCGCGCAGCGAGCAGCCGCCGAGCACGACCGCGGCGATCGCGTAGAGCTCGTAGCCCATGCCGACCTGCTGGGACATCTGGCCGATGTAGGACGCGTAGCAGACGCCGGCGATGCCGCCCGTCGCCGACGAGATCACGTACGTGAGGACCTCGACCCGGCTCACGTCGATGCCGGAGTACTCGGCGGCCTCGCGGTTGCCGCCGATCGCGATCATGTAGCGCCCGAGCACGGTGAAGTGCAGGACGTAGGCGCCGGCCGCGAGGACGCCGAGGAAGATGACGAGCGGGTAGGGGATCAGCGCGTCGCCGCGGACGTGCAGGAGCCCGCCGTTCGCGAGGCGGAGGAACGGCGAGTCGCCGAAGCTCAGCGTGCCGCCCTCGGCCACCGACTGCGACACGCCGCGGACGAGCAGCATGCCGCCGAGCGTGACGACGAACGGCTGCAGCTTCAGCCGCGTGATGAGGAGCCCCTGCGCGAGCCCCACCAGCACGGCGGCGGAGAGCGCGACCGGCACGCCGACCCAGAGCGGGTACCCCAGGCACCCCATCCCGGACGACGAGAGCTTGGCGAGCAGGACGCCCGTGAGGCCGATGACCGAGCCGATCGACAGGTCGATGCCGCCGGTGATGATGACGAGCCCCATGCCCATGGCGAAGATGCCGAGCATCGAGATCTGCCGGGCGGTGTTGACGACGTTGGACTGCCCGAGGAAGTCGGGGTTCGAGATCCAGAGCCCCGCGCACATCAGGACGAGCACGAGGCCCATGCCCAGCTCACGCTTCATACCGTCACCTCGACTCCCGCGGCGCCCGCGCTCCCCGTCATCAGCGCGGCGATGCGCTCCTGGGTCAGGCCCTCGCGCGGGAGCACGCCCGTGATCCGCCGCTCGTGCATGACGACGACGCGATCGCTCATGCCGAGGATCTCCTCCATGTCGGAGCTGACCATCAGCAGGGTCATCCCCTCGTCGACCAGCGCGGCCATGTGCCGGTAGATCTCGGCCTTGGTGCCCACGTCGATGCCGCGGGTCGGCTCGTCCAGGATGAGCACGCGGGGGCGCATCGACAGCCATTTCCCGAGGACGACCTTCTGCTGGTTGCCGCCGGAGAGGTTCACCGCCCGCTGATCGAGCCCCTTCGCCTTGATGCGGAGCCGGCCCACCTCGTCCCGCGCGGCGCGGCGCTCGGCGTCGCGGCGGAGCCACCCGAAGCGGCTGCAGCGGGCGAGGCTCGGCAGCGACGTGTTCTCGACGAGGGTCATCGGGAGCACGAGCCCGCGCCGCTTGCGGTCCTCGGGCGCGAGGCACACGCCGCGGTCGATGGCGTCGCGCGTCCCGCGCGGCAGGTAGGGCGCTCCCGCGAGCGTCATCGCGCCGCCGAGCGCCCGGGTCGCCCCGAAGATCGCCTGCATCAGCTCGGTACGCCCCGCGCCGACGAGCCCCGCGAACCCGAGGATCTCCCCGCGGAGCGCGGTGAAGCTCACGCCCGCGGGGGCGCCGGGCACGAGCAGGTCGCGCACCTCGAGCGCGGGCTCGCGCGGCGGGCGCGCGCGCTTCTCCGGGAAGTAGCGGCCGCTGAGCTCCCGCCCCACCATCATCGCGACGATCCTGTCGTGCGTCGCCTCGGCCCGCGGGACGTCGCCGACGTGCCTGCCGTCGCGCAGCACGGCGATCCGGTCGGCGAGGCGCAGCACGTCGTCCATGCGGTGCGAGATGTAGAGGATGCCGATCCCCTCGGCGCGGAGCTTCTCGACGATCGCGAAGAGCTCCCGCGACTCGGCCGCGGTGAGCGATGACGTCGGCTCGTCCATGAGGATGATGCGCGCGTTCACCGAGAGCGCCTTGGCGATCTCGACCATCTGCATCTGCCCCGCGGTGAGCGCCGAGACCGGCGTCGTGGGCGGCAGCGAGAGGCCGACGCGCCTCATCAGCGCCGCCGCCCCCGCGCGGAGCGCCTCGCGCCGGAGCGGGGCCAAGAGGCCGCTCGACCCCTCGTTGCCGAGGAAGATGTTCGCGGCGATGTCGAGGTTCGGCGCGAGCATCAGCTCCTGATGAATCAGCGCGACGCCGAGGCGCCTCCCGTCGCGGACCCCGCGCAGCGCGACGCGCGCGCCGTCGATGGCGATCTGCCCCTCGTCGGGGGCGAACGCCCCGCCGAGGATCTTCATCAGCGTGCTCTTGCCCGCGCCGTTCTCCCCCACGACCGCGAGCACCTCGCCGGCGCGCAGGGTGAGGGAGACGCCGGCGAGCGCGGTGACGCCCGGGAAGCGCTTGACGATCCCGCGCATCGCGAGCAGGGGCGGAGGCGCGGGGAGGGGGAGCGGAGCGGGGGCGAGCGTCATTGGCGGGAGGAGGCTCGAGGGCGGCGGGGCCGCCGCTCGCGCCGCCGGGTCGCGCTACTTCTTCAGCTCGGCGAGCCTGGCCTTGAACGCCGCGACGTTCTGCTTGTCGATCACGTCGACGCCGGTGTCGACCATCTTGTTCGGGGGGATGGCGGCCATGGCCGCGTCGCCCTTGGTGGCGAGCTCGTGCATCCACTTGCTCGTGAGGTAGCCGAACTGGAACGGCTTCTGTACGACGGTGCAGGCGACCGTGCCGCTCTCGATGCCGCTGAGCGTCGCGTCCTCTTCGTCGAACACGGCGGGGATGACCTTGCCCTTCTTCCCGAGCGCCTCGACGGCGGCGATGATGGCCGGCCCGTTGTACGACCAGAGGCCCGTCGCGACGTTGAGGTCCGGGTGGGCGTTGAGGATGTCCTCCACGTTCGCGCGCGCCTTGGCGCGATCCCCGTTGTCCTCGCGCTTGTCGACGATCTGGATGTTGTGGGGAGTGACCGCGTCCTGGATGCCCTTGAGGCGCTGGGTCGCGTTGTCGACGGCGAACATGCCGACGAAGACGGCCATCTTCCCGCCGTTCGGCAGGAGCTTCACGATCTCGTTGCCGAGCGCCTTGCCGGCCTCGTAGTTGTTCGTGCCGATGTACAGCAGCCGGTTCGACTTCGGTGCGTCGGAGTCGAACGTGATCAGCTTGGTCTTCTCGGCGACCTTGTTGAGCACGGGGACCTGATCGCTCGGCGCGAGGGCGGTCACGCCGACGGCGTCGTAGCCCTGGCTGGCGAGGCTCTCGAGGATCTGGTTCTGCTCCTCGGGCGTGCTGTTCTGCGGCATCTTGACGTCGACTTGAATCTTGGCCTCCTGCTCGTACTTCCTGACGCCGGCGATCGCGATCTTCCAGAACTCGCTGGAGCCGCTCGTCACGAACGCGAGCTTGACGACCTTGGCCGTTTCCGGGCTGCCCTTGCTGCTGCCATCGCCGCTGACACCGGCCGCGCCTCCCTGATCGCAGCCAGCGATCCAAGCCATCGACAGCACGGCGAGCGCCGCACACGCGAGCTTCCAGAGATTCTGTTGATGTTTCACGTCAGCTCTCCTCGGTTCGTCCGCGACAAGCGCGCGTCGAGACGATGCCGCCGATCCGCGACATCGGTGATACCCCGAAGCGATGCTAGCGATTCGCCGCGACGATGTCGCGCCTCGTCTGGACGACCCAGGCGGAAACTTCGGGCCGACGCTCTCGTGCGCGGCAGGGAAGAGCCGTGCACGAGCCCGCCTGCCTTGCAGAACAAGCGATGACACAGCCCTCGATGTGCGGCGCATTACGGTGATTTCAGGCTGCACGTCACCTGCCTGTGAGGTCGCCGCTGGCGATGTGTTCGCGCGGTGGCGACGTGGTGCGCGCGAGGCGCACCGGGGGTCGTGTCGGGATGGCGCGGACACACGTGGCTGAATGGTGAGGGGGACGTTGCGGGGACACCGGATCCGCGCGGGAACGGCGCCACCGCGGAAGTCATGGTTGGATTCGCGCGGGAGAACCTCTAGAATGACCAGCCGTGTCATCTCCCAAGCAGTCGCAGAGCGCTTCTTTGTTCCTCTGCGTGACGTTCGTTCCGAACGAGCGGCTGGCCACGGCCGTCTTGCGGCTGGTGTCCAGCTTTTGCGGCCAGGTGCTGGACGACGCGAATGTGAGCTCGCGGTTCTACATGGCCGCGCACGAGCTCGCGGAGAACATCACGAAGTACTCCACCGGGCCTCGCGTCAGCCTCGAGCTCGCGCTGGAGGAGGACGAGAGCTCGCATATCATGAAGATCCGCGCGCGGAACGAGGCGTCCCCCGAGCGCCTGCGCGAGGTCGAGCGGCGGCTCATGGCGCTGAAGACCGCGAGCGACCCGGTGAAGCATTACGATGATCTCATCACCGAGACGGCGATGCTCGACGGGATCTCGGGCCTCGGCCTCGCGCGCGTCCGGGCCGAGGGCGGTCTCGACATGGACTACACGATCGAGGGGAACGAGCTGACGATCATCGCGCACGCGCCGATCGAGCGATGGGGGGCGAGCGGGCAGGTCGGAGGTTGAGCCCGTCGCGCGTGGGCCGCCTGCTGCCCGACGGGCGGCGGCGCTGGGCCGCGCGCCGCAGCGGCAGCGCCGCGGGCCATCGGGCAGGCGAGCCGACCCACGTCGTGGGCTCGATCAGTGACAGGCCCTCTTGAGCCCGATGTACATGACGTCTTGCTGGCAGAGGAGATTGCAGCTGCCGACCGGGCCTGGGTCGCCGCACGCGACCTCCTCCACCAGGTACACGTTGGATGCGTTCCGGCAGGCGCCGCCGCCCTCGCAGCGGACCGCGGGGATCTGCGGCTCCTCCTCGCCGCTGCAGTCATAATCGAAGCCGCCTCCGGGGCGGATGGGGGTGTCATAGAACGTGTTGGGCTGGTCGGGGTGGACCTGCGCGTGCCTGTCGTCGCAGTCGGTGCCGCCCTCGCACGCGATCGACGGATAGCCGTCGCCGTCTGCGTCGCAGTCGATCATCCCGCCGCCGCCCCCGCCGGAGCCCGACGTCGCCCCGCCGCTCCCGCCGCCGCCGGAGGCCGCCTCACCCCCACCGCCGTCGCCGGAGGCCGCCGCGCCCGCGGCGCCCCCGCTGCCGCCCGCCGCGCCCCCGGCGCCGCCCGCTGCGCCCGACGACGCGGTGGCGCCCGCGGCGCCGGCGCTCGAGCTCGCCGGCTCGGTGAAGACGACATCGGGAAAGCTGCACCCCGCGCTCAGCGCGGCAGTCGCGGCGGGCATGGCGACGAGCGCGAACCATCGATGACGCAAGGGCATCCTTCCATGGTCCTCATGATTCCTTCCCGCGTCAACCGTCCGTCGAGATGTCCGATGGTGCAGTGCACCGCATCGTGTTCGCGCGGCGGGGAGGGCACGCCCAGCTGAACGGCGGAATGCGCAGCTTCATCATCTTCGAGTCCAGGCTGCCCAACCCGACCCCCAGCCTGGGCCGCGCGGGCTGCCGCCCCGTCGTCGAAGGGGATCCGGTCGCTCCGGGTCGGGGCGCCGAACGCTTGGAACCAGATCACGAGCGCGCCGTTCAGCACGGCGGGCATGACGCCGGTGGGCAACAAGCTGCGCCTCGACTTCTTCACCTCGGCGATCCAGCCCGATCCGTCGTGGGTCGGGACCGTGGTCGCGCTGATCTCGATCCTGTCCGCGGGCATCCACAACCAGTTCGTCGGGTCGGCCGGCCTCACCCCCCTCCCCAGGAACGTGTTCTCGCCCATTACGTTCACGCTCGCCGCGCCCACCGTGGCCGCGCTGAACGCGTCGCCGAGCGACGTGTCGATCACGCTCGAGCTCACCCTGAACCCCGGCTCGGGGCCCTACTTCCTGGACAACCTCCGCTTCACGAACTGACCGCGGCCATCGAGGCTCGCCGCCTCCGGCGGCGGCGCGCCGCGGGCGTGGCGCTTCCCGCGAGCGGCTCACTCTGGTAGGGTGGCCGCTGAGGCGGGAGCGCGCGGAACAGCGCCTTTCGCGCGAGAGGAGGAGCGGATGGCGGATTCACCGAGCGAGGCTCGGGTCACCGAGGTGGCCGATGGCGTCTACCAGCTCCACACCCCGGTGGGGGAGGGCAAAGCTGCGTTCTCGTTCAACCAGTATCTCCTGGTCGACGACGCGCCGCTGCTCTTCCACACCGGCCCGCGCCGCCTCTTCCCGGCGGTGCGCGCGGCGATCGCGCGGGTGATGCCGGTCGAGCGGCTGCGCTACGTGGCGTTTTCTCACTGCGAGTCGGACGAGTGCGGCGCCATGAACGAGCTGCTCGACGCCGCCCCGCAGGCGGCGCCCGTGTGCGGGCGGATCGCCGCGATGGTCGACGGGGACATGTTCGACCGCGCGCCGCGGGCGCTCAAGGACGGCGAGGTCCTCGAGCTCGGCCAGCGCCGGGTGCGCTGGCTCGACGCGCCCCACCTGCCGCACGGCTGGGAGTGCGGCTATCTGTTCGAGGAGTCCACCGCCACGCTGCTCTGCGGCGATCTCTTCACGCAGCCCGGCGCAGTCCACCCGGCGCTCACGCGCGACGACATCCTCGAGCCGAGCGAGGCGATGCGCCGGGCGATGGATTACTACGCGCACGGCCCCGACGCGCCCCGGCTCCTCGAGAAGCTCGCGGCCACGTCTCCCCGCGTGCTCGCCTGCATGCACGGCCGGGCGTACGAGGGCGACGGGGCCGCGCTGCTGCGCGCGCTCTCGCGCTCGCTCGCCGCGGCGACGTGAGCGGCGCGCCGAGGCGCTGACGCCTCTTCTTGGTGTTCTTGGCGTCCTTGGCGGTTCGTTCCCGTTCGAGCATCGTGATTGATCGGTGCTCTAGGATTGCCTCGGCGGGTCGTTCGGGCTCTATTCATGGGCGGGTCTCGCCGCAGGGCGTCCGCGACGTCGAAGTAGAGCTCTTCCGCCGGATCACACCCCTGTGTGAACGATACGACGAGGCGCTCTCGTCGCCGTTCTTCACGCCGTCGCGCCGGACAGCAGGGCGATGCACAGCGGGAGCGCGACGCGACGACGGGTGTTCCTGCGCACGGGAGCGGATCTCCTTGGGCGAGCCTCGGACCGGACGGAGCACGCCCGGGCCAGGCCTGCGGGCGACAGCCGCACGTACCAGAACAGGGCTGTCGGAAGGCCTGGGAGGCGCCGGGATGCGCGGGTGATGGTGCTGGCCACGCGCGTCGTGAGACGCATTCCGACGGCGCGATGAAAATTCTCAGCCGCAGAAGTACGCATCCTGACGATCTCGTCAGCGCCTGACTCGATGTTTGCCTGTGCGGGGCGGGAACTCGATGGCGCTCAGGGGCTGTGGGGCGCGGCGAGCGTTCAGATCGGCTCGGGCTCGGGCTCTGCCTGTGCCTTTCTCTTGGCGCTGGCCGTGCGGGCGCGCTGCTCGGCGCGGCGCACTTCATCGGCCGCGTCCTCGTACGGCGAGAGCAGCCGGTCGCGGAGGAGCGCGTGCCTCTCGTCCCTGTCGTCGTCGTACTCGGCGTGCACGTGGACCATGAGCGAGCCGTAGGCCTCGTGCCACGCCTCCACGGCCTTGATCGCCGGATCCGCGCTCTTCGCCTCGGTGACGCCGAGCTTCTGGCCGTACAGCTCGGTCCAGCGCCGCAGGCGGCCCGCCTCGGCCGAGAGCCCGAGCCGATCCACCGCCGCCTTCACGTCCTTGCGTTCGAGCGCCTTGATCATCGCGCTCATGCGCACCCATTGCTGGGAGTAGACGAGGCGGACGAAATCGATGCCCGACGAGAGCACCTCGGAGCGGACGAGCAGGGCGCCGCTGCGGCGCGCCGCCTCGTCCTCCGAGAGCGGCAGGATGCCATCGTGATCGAACGCGCGCTCGACGCTATCGAGGACGCTGTTGAATGCGCGGGAGCGGACCCCCGAGCGCCATGTCGACGACTGGTAGTGGATAGACGCGACCCGTGATAGGGTCGACGGGATCGGCGCCGGGTCCGCTGGCTCGACGCGCCGCACCTGCCGCACGGCTGGGAGCACGGCTACCTGCTCGAGGAGTCCACCGCGACGCTGCGCTGCGGCGATCTTTCGACGCAGCCCGGCACCGTCCACCCGGCGCTGACGCGCGACGACATCCTCGAGCTGAGCGAGGCCATGCGCCGCCCGCCCGCGGACCCGTCTTCGATGCGTGGATGAGCTGTTGAATTAGCGTCGCTTCTCCGGGAGGCTGGGCGGATCGCGCAAGGCTTCATATGTCGCCCATGTCTGTAAGATGGGGCGGCCACCACGAGGAGCTTGAAATTCGGATCGCGTTTTGATTTCCTGGCCCCCCCAGCTTTCTCTAGCCCAGCGAGAGCGTGCCATGCCGGTCGCAAAGCTCATCGGTGTCCTTCCTTCATTCATGGGCCGTTCGCTTCGCCTCGCGGCGCCGCTCGCGGTCGTCGTGGCCGGCGGGTGCACGGGCGTCTTGGGTGGTAGCCCCCTGGACTCGACGGATCCGGCGACGGATTCGGCGGCCGAGTGCGGCGCAGCCCCTGCGCTGGCCAAGCCGCGCATCTGGCGGTTGACCAAGAGCCAGCTCGCCAACACCTTGCGCGACGAGTTCGGCATCGAGCCCGCGGCGCTTTCGAACTTGCCGAGCGAGGCCCGGCTCGACGGCTTCGCCAACCAGGCCTCACAGCTGCGAATCGCGCCGCTCCTCGCGGAGGTGTACTTCGCGCTCGGCGAAGAGCTCGGGGCGCACGCGCTGCAGAACCCCGACAAGTTCGGCATCGCGTGCGACGCCGCCACCTTGGCGCCTGGCACTTGCCTGGAGGGTTTCATCGCCACAACGGGGCGAAAGCTCTGGCGCCGCCCGCTCTCGGCGACGGAGGTCGCCGACTTCAGCGCGCTCTTCGCCAAGACGGCCGCGCAGGGCGCAGGTCCTGCCGGAGGCATCACGAGCGTCGTGCAGGCGCTGTTCATGTCGCCGAGCAGCCTGCACCGCACCGAGCTCGGCACGGTGAAGGACACCGGAGCGGTGACACCGCTGACGGATCACGAGATCGCTTCGGCGCTCTCGTACATGCTCTGGGATAGCGCGCCGGATGCCGAGCTCACCGCGCTCGCAGATCAAGGGAAGCTGCGCGACCGTACAGTGCTCTTGGACCAGGCCAAGCGCCTGTTCGAGGCGCGCGACAAGGCGTCGCCGGCCATGAACCACTTCTTCGAGCAGTGGCTGGAGCTCGAGAATCTCCCGAACGCGGTGAAGGACGCCGGCCTCTTTCCGATGGCGACGCCCGAGCTCAACGCCGATTTGAAAGAAGAGCTGCGCCTGTTCACGGACAGCGTGCTGTTCGACGCGGGGGCGGATCGTCGCTTCGACTCGCTGTTCACGAGCACGTACGCGTTCGTGAACGAGCGCACCGCCCCGCTCTACGGTTTGAGCGGGGTGACCGGCGACGCCATGGTGCGTCGCGAGCTCGATCCGGCGGAACGCCGAGGCATCTTGACGTCGCTGCCGTTCCTCTGGGGCCACGCGCACGCCCAGGATACGGCCCTCGTTGGGCGTGGCGCCTACGTCCGCGCAGAGATCCTGTGCCACCGCGTGCCGCTGCCGCCCGGCGGTGTTCCGAATCCTGGCAAGTTTGCCGAGCCGAACGCCACGGGTCGGCAAAGACTCGGCATTCATGCGAGTCCGGCCTGCTCCGCCTGTCACAAGCTGTTCGATGGCATCGGGTTCGCGCTCGAAAGCTACGATCCCATCGGTCGCTTCAGAACGACGGAGCATGGGCAGGAGATCGATGCGAGCGGCAGTCTGCCGCTGCCGAGCGAGGGGAATAAGGAACCCGGAATCGTGTTTTCCAACTTCGTGGAGCTGGTGGACGAGCTGGCGCAAAAGCCGGATGTCTACGGCTGCTTCGCCCAGCAGTTCGCCGCCTACGCCTCAGGTTACGATTTGCCGGAGCTCGACGCCTGTGAGAAGGAGCGCGTCGTGGACGAGTTTGCGCGCTCACAGAACGCGATCGATCAGCTGGTGCTGAGCGTGATCGCATCGCCAAGCTTCATCGACCGGAAGAACTAGGAGCTCGCCATGCGCAACGTAAAGTTTTCCCGGCGTACGATGCTCCGTGGCCTCGGCTACGGAACCGTCTTCTGTTCTGGGCTGTTCGACAACGTCTACGCCCAGACCGCTCCGCGAATCACGCGCGTCGCCATGTTCGGCTACGCGAATGGCTCTCAGTATCAATCGGAGCCGACCGGAGGCGAAAAGGACTTCGTCCTCAAGCCGCACATGGCGCCGCTCGAAGCGGTGCGCAACGACATCCTGGTGTTCAAGAACCTGACGCTCGCACGCGACCCCGGTAACGCGCACCGCTCGGCGTCGTTCTCGGTGTTCGGCCTCGGCGCGCAGACCAGCATCGATCAGGAGTTCGCCAAGTTCCTCAAGGACACGACCCCGCTGGCATCGCTGGAGATCGCGGTCGGACAGACGTCCGGCGACGGCGGCGTCATCCCCGGACTGTCTCAGGTCGATGGCAGGTTCATCCCCAGCGTGAAAAACCCGCTGGCTGCGTATCAGCGCGTCGCCGACCGCATCAGCGGGGGCGCTCCCGCGCCGGGCAACGGCACGCCCATGAACACGCCCAGCGCCGCCGAGCAGGCGCTGCTCCGCCGCCAGAGCGTGCTCGACTTCATCAAGGAGGACGTACAGTCCTTCCGCGGGCGTCTCGGGCCGGAGGAAGCCTCCAAGATGGACTTCTACCTCGAGTCGCTGCGCACGCTCGAACGCGATGTCGGCGGCAGCATCCCCACAGACATGCCTTCGAACTCGTGCTCGAAGCTCGCGGCGCCGCTGCTGAGCAAGGACACCATGATGAACGATATGCCGGAGCACAGCCGGCTGTATCTCGACATCATGGCGATGGCTTTCGCCTGCAACGTCACTCGCGTGGCATCCATGATGTGGGGCGGTGGCGAAAACAACGAAGCCGTCAAGTTCGGTGACATCGATATCTCGGCCTGGCACTCCATCTCGCACGGCGATCCGGACGGCGCTCCGGGACGACAGATCATTCGGCTCCAGGCATATTTCGCGCAAGAGTTCCGCTATTTCATCGAGAAGCTGAAGAGCTTCTCCGACGGCCAGTTCTCGCTGCTCGACAACACCGCAGCGGTCCTTTCGACCCAGAACGGCAGCAGCCAGCTGGGCTCCGCCCAGAACTTCGCCGAGACCGACCACCCTCCCCAGCACGCACCTTTCGTGGTCGCCGGCAGCTGTGGAGGCGCTTGGAAGACCGGGCGCCTGCTCGACGCCGGCGGGCGCAATCACAACGACGTTTATCTCAGCATCGCCCGGGCGATCGGCATGAATGTGACGTCGGTCGGCCGCGCCGCGTGGTGTAGAGGTCCGCTCATCACGTAGCTGGCGGGCGCCGGGCGGCGCCGCAGCGCTGACTGACCACGCGGCCGGTCCTCGCGGGCGGCGGCGTTCGCCTGCGCCATCAGGCGGGCGACCGCCTCCCGCGGCGCCTCGGCGCGGCCCTCTGCGGCGCCGGACAGCGGGGCGATGGACAGCGGGAGCGCGATGCCACGACGGGTGTTCCTGCACGCAACGTCAGGTCGAGAACCCCCAGGGCCTCACCGCGCGGCGCACCGTCCTCGTCGTCTCGGCGCCCGAGTAGACGTGCGCGTGGACATGGCCCTTGTGGCGCTCGCACCACAGGCTCGCTCCGCCGGTCCGGTTGCGCTCCGCGAGGCAGTCGGGGCAGGGCGGCTCGATCTCAGGAACACGCCACGAGTCGTCGTGGTGCTTGTCCCGGACCACGCACACCGGACACCCGGCGGTCCGCACCACGCGCTCGGCGACCGAGCCGAGCAGCACGCGCTTCACGCCGGTGCGCCCGTGCGTGCCCATCACGATGAGATCCGCGTCGACGTGCGCCGCGAGCCACACGATCTCCTGGGCCGGATCGCCCGTGAGCAGGTGCGTGACCACGCGCTCGACGTGCGCGGGCCGCGACGGCATGGCGAACTCGTCGACGACGCTCTTCGCGAGCTCCTGGAGCCGGGCCGCGGCGTCCGAGGCGCTCGAGGTCTTGACGAGGCCCTGCAAGCCCAGCATCTCCCGGCGGCTGTCCGCCACCGCCACGACGTGCACCTCGCCGCCCGTCTCCTCGGCGTTCGCCAGCCACAGCGCCCGGAGCAGCACGCCCCGGCTCGCGGGCGAGAGATCCACCGCCGCCAGGACGTTGAACGGCCTCGTCGCGCTCGACGTGCTCGAAGAATTCGATTCCATGGCTTCCTCCCGTGACATGTCCTCGTTGGCTCGCGACCGAGTCGCAACGAGCGTGCCTCTCGCCGCCCCGCGCGCGGTCGCGCTCGGCGCGGCGCGGGGAGAGCCCGGGACGCAGACGATGCGCTTCGCCGCGCACCCGATGCGTGGACGAAAGGAGTGTCGGAGGAGGGAGCGGCGGCCGCGAGCCCCGCGCCGCCGGCCGGGAGCGCTCAGCCGGCGGCCGAGCCGGCCTTCCGCTGCGCGCTGTCGCAGACCCAGCGGACCACGCCCGGGATCACCCCCTGCGCGATCGCGCTCACGCGCGAGCCGACGTCGGGGTAAATCTCGAACCGCCCGCGCGCCATGCCGTCGGCCATGCTGCGCGCCACCGCGTCCGGCTCCAGCGTCTTCACGTTGCCCGCGATGGCCTTGGTCTCCGCGGGCTTGTACCGGTTCTCGAACGCGAGCTGCGGCGTGTCGGTGTCGGGCGGCATGCACACGCTCACCCGGACGCCGTGCGGCCACATCTCCGCGCGCAGCGCCTGCGAGAAGCCGATCAGCGCGAACTTGCTCGCGGCGTACGGCGTGTAGCCGTAGATGCCGATCACGCCCGCCAGCGACGAAACGTTGAGCACATGGCCGCTCCCGCGCGCCACCATCGCCGGCAGCACCGCCTTGCACAGGTGGACGGCGCCGAAGAAGTTCACGTCCATCATGCCGCGGAACTCCTCGACCGGCAGCTCGAGGAAGCGCCCCGGCATCACGGCGCCCGCGTTGTTCACGAGGTGATCGATCGGGCGCTCGGCGAGCAGCGGCTCCAGGGCGCGCGCGACGTCCTCCGCCCGGCCGACGTCGAGCTCCAGGACGTCGACCCGCGCCGACGGGTGCTCCCGCCGGATGCCCACCGCCGCCTCGTCGAGGAGGGCCCGGCGGCGCGCGACGAGCGTGACCGCCGCGCCGTAGCCCGCGACAAGCCGCGCGAACGACAGGCCGATGCCGCTCGAGCCGCCGGTCACGAGGACGCTCTTGCCCTGAAAGTAAGTTCGGGTGTCCATCGACGGCGGAACCTACCCCAGGAGAGCGTCAGGCGCGAGGCGCTCGTGCGGGCCCGCGCCGGAACGCCTCGGCGGGCGCGCCTCCGCCCCTTCCGAGCGTCCTTCAGCAGGCTCCCCGCGGCGGCGCCGATCGTCTCCGACCGGGCTTGTTGAGCTTCTTCTTCTTTTGCTTCTTGGACAGCTTCGCCTTCATGCGCTTCAGCCCAGCACGCTGGATGCCATGCATTGGAGTCCAGGGAGCCGTCACGAAAGCGATGCTCCTCCGTGACGCGCGCCACGCGGATAGGACGTTTTGCCCCGCTGTGGTGAAAATGCCCGGTCAACCCCCCGGCGCGCCGCCCCGCCTGGGCGACAGGGCAGCGAGCGCGCGCCGGACGAGCCCGCGGGGCGAGGGCGCCTCCGGGGGAGCGCCCGGCGCCCGGGACCCGCGCGCGGGATCACCACCCCGCACGGAACGGCGCGCGCCGCCCGTGCCCCGGGGCGTTGGTGTTTGCTACATTACAATGTCTGCGGTCGCGGTCGCCGGCGTGCTGCTGTGCCCAGCCGCTCCGGGCGGACCCGCTGGCGATCGGCGCCGAGTTCGTCTACTCACGTTGTAAGCAAGCTCATGCGAGATCTCAGGTAACACGGGGAGCCGAGATGCGCGTGGGAGACGTCATCGACCGTCGCTTCCGGCTCGAGCGCCTCGCCAGCTCCGGCGGGATGGGCGACGTCTACCGCGCCATCGATCTGGGCACGAACGAGCCGGTCGCGCTCAAGGTCCTGCAGCGCCGCGGGCTCCAGGAGGCGATCCGGTTCGCGCGCGAGGCGGAGGCGCTCGAGGCGCTCACCGCGCTGCGGCACCCGGGCATCGTGCGCTACGTCGCGCACGGCGCGACCGACGCGGGGCAGCCCTACCTCGCCATGGAGTGGCTCGCCGGCGAGACGCTGACCGAGCGCCTCGCCAGGAGGTCGCTCTCCGTCCGCGAGACCCTCGCGCTCGCCTCCAGGGTCGCCTCGACGCTCGGCGTCGTCCACCGCGCCGGCATCGTCCACCGCGACCTCAAGCCGAGCAACCTGCTCCTCGTGGGCGGCGCCGTCGAGGGGGTCACCCTCATCGACTTCGGCGTGGTGCGCCTCGGCGCCATCGACCGGCACCTCACCATGCCGGGCACGATGCTCGGCACCCCGGGCTACATGGCGCCCGAGCAGGCCCGCAGCGAGCCGAACATCGACACCCGCGCCGACGTCTTCTCGCTCGGCTGCGTGCTCTTCAAGTGCCTCACCGGGCGCTCGGCGTTCCAGGGCGCCGACGGGCTCTCGGTGCTCATCAAGGTCATCCTCGAGGACCCGCCGCGGCTCCGCGAGCTCCGCGGCGACATCCCCGAGGCGCTCGACGACCTCGTCGCGCGCATGCTCGCGAAGCCGCCGAACGAGCGGCCCAAGGACGGCGACGCGGTCGCGGCGGAGCTCCTCGAGCTCGACGACCTCGGCGCGGGCGCCGTGAGCAGCCGCCCGTCGAACACCCTGCGCGGGAGCGAGATCACCACGAACGAGCGCAAGATGATGTGCCTCGTGCTCGCGCGCGACGTGACCGGCGACGCCGAGGCGACGCGCTCCCAGGAGGAGGACCTGGAGCGCAGCAAGGCGCTCATCGCCGTGGCCGAGCGCTACCAGGGCGAGCTCGAGATCCTGGAGTCGCGCTCCCCGCTCATCGTGCTCTCCGCCGCCGGGGCGCCGACCGACCTCGCGGCCCAGGCCGCGCGCTGCGCGCTCGCCCTGAACGCGCTGCTCGGCTGCGTGCCGGTCGCGCTCGTGACCGGCCGCGCCGAGATCTCCTCGCGGCTGCCGGTCGGCGAGCTCATCGACCGCGCCGTCCACCTCCTGCCGCCGGCCCACGCCCCGGCCGGCGCGGACGCCGTCCGCATGGACGAGGTGACCGCGGGGCTGCTCGGCTCCCGGTTCGACATCACCCGCGACAAGAGCGGCCTCCGCCTGCACGGCGAGCGCGAGGCGCTCGCCACGACGCCGCCGCTGCTCGGCAAGCCGACGCCGTGCGTCGGGCGCGACCGCGAGCTCGCCCTGCTCGAGGCCGCGTTCGCGCACTGCGTCGAGGAGTCGACGCCGAGCGCCGTGCTCGTGACCGCGCCCGCGGGCGCCGGCAAGTCCCGCCTCCGCACCGAGCTGCTCCGCCGCCTGCGCGACCGCGGCGAGGAGATGGAGGTGTGGATCGGGCGCGGCGACCCCATGAGCGCCGGCTCGGCCTTCGGCCTGCTCGCGTCGGCGCTCCGGCGCACGATCGGCCTGTTCGACGGCGAGCCGGTCGAGGCGCGGCAGCACAAGATCCGCGCGCGCGTCGCGCGGTACGGCCGGGGCGAGTCCCCGCGCACCGCGGCGTTCCTCGGGGAGCTCATGGGCGTGCCGTTCCCCGACGGCGACAGCGTGCAGCTCATGGCGGCGCGGCGGAACCCCGTGCTGATGAGCGACCAGATCCGCCTCGCCTGGGAGGAGCTGCTGCGCGCCGAGTGCTCGGCGCGGCCGGTGCTGCTCGTGCTCGAGGACCTGCACTGGGGCGACCTGCCGAGCGTGATGCTGGTCGACTCGGCGCTGCGCAACCTCGGCGATCAGCGGCTGATGGTGCTCGCGCTCGGCCGGCCCGAGGTGCGCGAGCTCTTCCCGAAGCTCTGGGCGGGGCGCGGCGTGCACGAGGTGCAGCTCTCGGGGCTGCCGCGCCGCGCGAGCGAGCGGCTCGTGCGCCAGGTGCTCGGCGAGGACGTCGCGCCGGAGCTGCTCACGATGATCGTCGACCGCGCCGACGGCAACGCGTTCTACCTGGAGGAGCAGCTCCGCGCGGTCGCCGACGGCAAGGGCGCCGACCTGCCCGAGACGGTGCTGGCGATGGTGCAGGCGCGCATCGAGGCGCTCGACATCGAGGCGCGGCGCGTGCTGCGGGCGGCGAGCATCTTCGGGCAGACGTTCTGGCAGGGCGGCGTCTCGGCGCTCGTCGGCGGGGCGCAGGTGGCGCCGAAGCTGGTCGAGCTGGAGCAGCGCGAGGTCATCGCGCGGCGCGGCGAGGGGAGCCTTCCCGGCGAGGTCGAGTACAGCTTCCAGCACGCGATCGTCCGGGAGGCGGCCTACGGGATGCTGACCGAGGGCGATCGGCGGCTCGGGCACCGGCTGGCGGGCGAGTGGCTCTCGCGCTTGGGCGCGGCGGACGCGATGGCGCTCGGCGAGCACTTCGAGCGCGGCGGCGAGCTGTCGCGGGCGGCGGCCGCGTACTGCCGCGCGGCCGAGCAGGCGCTCCGGGCGCAGGACCTCGCCGCCGCCGTCGAGCGCGCCGAGCGCGGGGTCGCGTGCGGCCCGACGGCGCAGACGCTGGGCGCGCTGCGCCTCGTGGAGGCCGAGGCGCACGTCTGGCGGGGGGAGCTCGCGCTCGCGGAGCAGCGCGGCATCGAGGCGGTGGACCGGCTACCGGCCGGCTCGGCGCCGTGGTTCTCAGCCATCAAGCAGGTGGCGGTCGCCGCGGGCAAGCTCGGCGGCTTCGAGCGGGTGGAGCGCTGGATGGGCGTGGCGCAGGCCGCCGAGGCGGAGGCGGAGGGCGCGCTCGTGGAGAAGCACGTGTGCCTCGGCGGGGGCGCGCTCCTGCTCGTGTTCGGGGGGCGCTACGCGTTCGCGGACGCGCTGATCGAGGCGGTCGAGGGCGACGGGACCGACCTCGCGGAGCGGGAGGTCGAGGTGGAGGCGCTGCTGCACGAGGTGCGGTCGATCCGGGCGCTCGTGAACGGCGACCCCGGCGCCTGCCTGAGGGGCCTGTCGTCGGCGCTCGCGGCGTTCGAGCGGGCGGGCGACCGCGGCAACGCCTGCGCGGTCCGCATGAACGTGGGCTACATGCACGCGGAGCTCGGGGATTTCGCGGGCGCGGAGGAGGTGCTGCGCAGCGCCCTCGCGGCCGCGGAGCGGATGGGGCTGCACGAGCTGGCGGCGGCGACGCTGAGCAACCTGGGGCACGTGCTCGGCTACCGGGGGCGCATCGAGGAGGCGCAGCGGACCGAGCGGGAGGCGATCGCGCTGTCGCAGCGGCTCGGGGATCCGCGCCAGGAGGGGAGCGCGCGGACGTACCTCGCGCGGATCGCGCTGATCGCCCGGGATTACGAGGCGGCGGAGCGGGAGGCGAGGACGGCGGCGGAGATCTTGCAGAGCGCGCCGCCGCTGCGCGCGGCGGCGGTGGCGGCGCGGGCGCGGGCGCTCCTCGGCCTGGGGAGGTACGACGAGGGGCTCTCGGCGGCGGGGGAGGCGTTCTCGATGCTGGAGGCGATCGGGGCGATCGAGGAGGGGGAGTCTTCGGTGCGGCTCGTCTACGCCGAGGCGCTGGAGGCGAACGGGATGGAGGCGGACTGCGCGGCGGTGATCGCGGCGGCGCGGGAGAGGTTGCTGGAGAGGGCGGGGAAGATCAGCGATCCGGTGTGGCGGGAGAGGTTCCTCACCGTGCCGGACAATCAGAAGACGCTCGCGATGGCGGAGCGGTGGGTGGGGTAGGGAAGAGTTCGCGTGCTCCTCGTGGAGCACCGGGAGAGAGGTGAGACTCGATATGACGAATGCGCTCGCCAAGTCGACGCGTCCTCGCCACCTCGTGGCGAAGCTCCTCGAGCAGCCGGATCTCGTGCGGCTCGTGCAGGGTCTGGAGGCCCCGGTCCTCACCCGGCTGATCCACCATATCGGCCTGGAGGACGCGGGGGAGATCGTCGCGCTCGCGACGACCGAGCAGCTCAAGGGGATCTTCGACGAGGACCTGTGGCGCAGCGAGCGCCCGGGCAAGGACGAGGCGTTCGACGCGGATCGGTTCGCCCTGTGGCTCGAGGTCATGCTCGAGGCCGGCGAGGCGTTCGCGGCGCGGAAGATCGCCGAGCTCGACGAGGATCTCGTCACGCTGGCGCTGTGCAAGCACGTCCTCGTGATCGACATCGACGGGCTCAGCGTGCAGATGTCGAGCTCGGAGCGCTCGGACGACGACGATCTCGTGGAGAAGGCGCTCGAGAGCTGCCTGTATCAAGAGTTCGAGGAGTTCCGCGTCATCGCCAAGGATCACCGGAGCTGGGATTCCATCCTCCTGGTCCTGGTCGAGCTCGACAGGGAGCACCACGCGCTCCTGCGGGCGCTGCTCGAGCGGTGCTGCGCCATCTCCACCGAGGTCATCGAGGAGTCCGGCGGGCTCTACGACGTCCTCACCTCCGAGGAGATGCTGGAGTCCGACGTCGCCGCGGACCGGGAGGACCGGCGCGAGCAAGAGGGGTTCGTCGCGCCGTCCGCGGCCGTGAGCTTCCTCAACCTGGCGCGGGTCACGCCGCTCGACGAGATCCTCGGGGCCCGGACGTACGATGCCGTCACGCGCGCGCATTTCCGGGCGGCGGCGGCGAAGGCGCGGCCCCCCGCCGCGGCGCCCCGGCGGCCGGTCTCCGGCGGGGAGAAGGGCGCGCCGGCCGCGGAGGACCTCCAGAGCTTCCTCGAGGTGCTGCGCGAGGCGGACATCGTGGCGCCCGCGGCCGATGCGCGGCTCCTCACGGCCGGCGAGCGGCGCGAGGGGGAAGACCTGCTGTTCACGTCGGCGATCCGCGAGGCGATGGCGCGGGACGCGGAGCTCTACGGGAAGCGGCTCCTGGAGCTGAGCTATCTCGTGAACGTCCTCATCTCCGGGTGCAGCCACGACGGCCGCGCGTTCCGGCCGTTCGAGGCGGCCGAGGCCGTGCTCTGCACCTGCAGCCTCGGGCTCGAGCGCCTCCTCGGAGAGCGCGCGGGGCGCAAGAGGCCGGGCCCGGACGAGCTCGCGTCGGCGATGACCGAGCATGACGCGGTGAAGATGTTCATGGCCGGGTGGAATCTCCTGCACCACGAGGTGCTGCTCCAGGCCGCCGGCGCGCTCCGGAAGGCGCTGGCCGGGCTGATCGCCGACCAGCCCGACGCGCAGGCGGCCCGGGCGATCGAGCGCGTGGCCGCCGGGCTCGCGGCGGACGTCGACGCGGGCAAGCCGTGGCGCTCGCGCGGCAAGCTCGATCGGATCGAGCGCGCGCTCGGGGCCGAGGCGACGGCGGCCTACCGCGCGCTCCTGGACGAGCTCCCGACGCTGCCCGACGGCGCGGTCGAGGCGGCGCGGGCGAGCGGCGCGCAGCGCTCGCGGTTCGTCTCGAGCGCCGCGCAGATCCGGGCCATCCAGGCGATGCTGACGCGGCCGGATGGGAGCGGGGCGACGGCCGCCTCGCGCGCGGCCGGCCCTGCTGGGCGTGGGGCAAAGGCCGCCCCGCGCGCGGCCGGCGCCGCTGCGCCCACCAAGGCGCGCAAGCGCGCGCAGCCCGGCGCGGGCCGCCGGAAGTAGCGGATCGGGCCACCGCCGCGCCGCCGCCCGGCCGGGGGGGGCGGCGCGCGATCAGCCCTCGCGCGGGGGCGCCTCGGGCAGGCCGCCGTTCTTGCGGAGCGTGGCGATGAGGCGGTCCAGCGCCTCGCGGTAGCCCTTCTGGGCCGCGGCGATGCGCTCCTCCATCGTCGCGTCGATCTCCTTCACCTGGGTCGCGGACGAGTCGAGCATCGCCTTGCTGCGCCCGAGCTCCTCGATGCGCTCTTCCGACGCCTTCTTCTCCTCGTCGGTGCGCCGGCCCGACGACTGGAACGCGCGCTCCGCGGCCACGGCCTCGTCGATCGACGCCTTGATCGCCTCGATCTCCTCGAGCATCCGGCGGAGCCGGAGCTTGTGCTCGACCATGTCGATGTGGACGGTGTAGCTCGCGAAGGCCACGGCGTCGGCCTGCCGCTCGAGCGTCGCCGCGTTCTCCTTGCCGAGCGAGGCGCGGTGGCGCTCGATGGTGCGGTGCGCCTCGTTGCGCTCGCGGACGTACTTCTCGAGCTGGCGCGCGACGCCCTCCTCGAGCGCGTGCGCGGTGGCGCCGGTGACGTCGGCGTCGCACCCCTTCTGCTTGACGACGTACTGCGCGGCGCCGCTCACCTTGCGGGTGAGCTCGTCCTGATTTTCGTTGAAGAACTCCATGGCGCCGTTCACGACGCGCAGGCGCTCGACGTAGTCGTAGCTCCGGCCCGCCGCGTCCGCCTGCTCGATGACCTCGACGGCCACCTTCCAGTCGGGCTTCTTGAGCTCGTCCGGGTAGCCCTTGAACTGGCCGGTGGCGCGCTTCGCGAGGTCCTCGCGCTCGCTGAACGACGTGGCCGTGGCCTGGAGCTCGGCCGGGTAACGCTCGGCATAGCCGCTCTGGCGGGCCGACGAGGCGATCTCGGGCTCCGGCTTGGGGGCGCTGCAACCGAGCGCGAAGAGGTGGCCGGCCAGGAAGAGCGCGCCGGCGACGAGGCGGGGTCGGTTCATGGGCGCAGGCGTATAGCCCAACTCCGCCCCCGGAGGGCGCGCTCCGCGCAGCCCGCGCGGCGGCTCGGCGCGCCCGAGATGCGATGTGTCATGTGGTGTGGGTCGCGCAGGGTCAGGTGTGCGTTCGCCTGGGCTCGCGGGGCGGATCGGGCGATTGCGCTCGCGTGACGGGGCGCAACGCACCTGGAGCGACGGACGGAGGGAACGTCGGATCACCGAAGGAGCTCGAGCCGCCGAGACGCCAAGCGCGCTCAGCCGCCGGTCCCGCCTAAGCCGCCTGCGCCCTCTGGCTCATCGCCGCACGCGACGCCATCACAGCTGTTGTCGACGCCGTCGCCGCACACCTCCTCGGCTCCCGGATGCACCGACGGAAGGTCGTCGCGGCAGTCCAGCTCTTGGTACCCATCCTGATCGCGGTCCGAGCACGATTCGTCGTGGACCAGCAGGCCGGGGAGACGAGCCCCACAGCAGAGGCTGCGCGCCCCACACCCGCGCGCGCCGCGCGTCGCGCACCGCTGGACATCGCGCAGGACGCTGGAATTGCTTCCCTTCTCGTCGCGTCCTTGGCATCGTCGCGGCCCGCTCTGCGCGCCCGAGGCGAGCGAGGGCGGTTGTTCTTCTTTATCTCAGCATGGCGAGCGCCGGAGCCGGTCACGGCGGCGTCGATCACCTTCGCGAGAGGATGTGCGGCATGGGAGCTTTGAAAGACAAGGTCGTCATCGTCACGGGCGCGAGCGCGGGCATCGGCAGGGAGACGGCCGCCGCCCTCGCCGCCGAGGGCGCGAAGGTCGTCGCGAGCGCGCGGCGCGAGGCGCAGGGGCGCGAGCTCGTCGCCGCCGTCAAGGACCGCGGCGGGGAGATCACCTGGGTCACCGCCGACATGCGGGTCGAGCGCGACGTGCAGGCGCTCGTGGACGCCGCGGTCTCCACCTACGGCCGCCTCGACGGCAGCTTCAACAACGCCGGGGTCGGCTTTCTGGCGCCGTTCATCGAGATGAGCAACGAGGACTACGACCAGTTCCTGGACACGAACCTCCGCGGCGTCTTCTGGTGCATGAAGTACCAGATCAAAGCCATGCTCGCGGGGGGCGGGGGCTCCATCGTCAACTGCGCCTCCGTGGCAGCGTCGCGCTCCTTTCCCGGGCTGTCGGCCTACGCCGCGTCCAAGGCCGGCCTCGTCGCGCTCTCGCGCGGCGCCGCGGTCGAGGTCGCGCAGAAGGGCATCCGCATCAACACGGTGAGCCCCGGCATCATCGAGTCGGAGATGGCCACAGTGGGCTGGCGCCTCGACGATCCCCAGGGCCGCGCCTTCGCCTCGTCGCTCCACGCCATGAACCGCGTCGGCAAGCCGGGAGAGGTGGCCGCGGCGGTCGCGTTCCTCCTCAGCGACAAGGCCTCGTTCGTCACGGGCCAGGACATCATCGTCGACGGCGGCCTCGTGCCGGCGGCGTGGCCCGCGGGCTACGCGGGCGGGGGCTGAGCCGCGCCCAGCGCGCGCCCTGAGCCGCGCTCCTCCGCGGCCGCTCGCCGCCGGGTGCGCGGGATGGCCCCGCTCGGCCCGGCCGGCGCGAGCGGCCGGGGACGGCGCGCGTCGGCACCTCGCGTGCACGCAGCGGGTCGGCGCGCGCGTGTGCGGGGGATGCACGGCGCGCGGCGATGGAGGGGAACCATGGGGCGCGATGACGAGGAGCGGCCCGAGCCGCAGGCGCAGGGCAAGGGGCGTGTCGACGAGGTCGATCAGTCGAAGGGGATCTTCCGGCTCGACGGGCCGCATCCCAAGGAGGCCGAGCTCCGCGCGCCGGGCACGCTCGGCGGCGGTCCTTACGAGGAGTCCGGGCGCGGCGGCCCCGCGGGCTCGCTCGAGCCGCGGGACCCCAGCCTCGCGTCCGCGGGCGCGGCGGCCTCGCCGGAGGAGCCGCCGGCGCAGGGCGGCGACGCGGCCGACGAGGCGCGGCCGGTGGCGGGCGCGCTGCCGCAGCACGAGGAGCGGAGCGCCGAGGAGCGCAGGGCCGCCGGGCAGGGGTAACCAGGGGTAACAGGGGAGGCGGCGGCCGGGCGCGCGCCGAGCGCGCCGAGCGCGCCGGCGCCTCGCGCGCTCACCGCGGGGCCGCGGCGCTCGCGACGCCCAGGGCGACGTATTTGCTGAGGGTGCCGAGCACGCCCATCTTGTCGCGGAAGTTCTTCATGAGCCGATCGGGCAAGATCAGCTCGTCGAACAGGAAGCCGCCGAGCGCCGACAGCGCGCCCGTGAGCGGGCCGCTGCGCTTCCCGGTCGCGTCGAGCGCCCTCTCGTAGCCGATGCCCCAGGCGAGCAAGCCCCCGGCGAGCACCGCGATCCCGGCGGGCGTGACGACCGGATCGAACCGGTCGCTCGCGCGGCGCCCCCCGAGCCCGACCGCCGTCGCCATCGCGTTCATCGAGGCCCAGGGCGAACCGCGCTTGAGGCTCGACGCTGCCATCATCGTGCACATCGTCGCCGCCGTCAGCGCGGCGCCGGTCCGCAGCCCGCGCGTGACGATCTCGCTCATGCGGGCCCCCTGCTGAGGGCGCTGCGCCGCCGCGCGGGGCGCCTCGGGCGGCAGGGCCGTCGCCTCGGGCGGCAGAGCGCTCGCCCGAGCAGGCGGAGGGGCCGCCTCGGCCGGCACAGCCGTCGCGGGCGGCAGGGCGCTCGCCTCCGGCGGAAGGGCGGTTGTCTGGACGGGGGGAGACATCCGCTCGGAAGGGGGGACCAGCGCCGCGGGCTGGTCGGCCTCGGCGCCCCCCTGTCGGCCGACATGGAGATAGTCCTCGCGACCATCATGGTAGGTATAAGGGACCGGCTTGGGACCCTGGTGCTCCGGCTCCGGCGTTCCTGCGGCGCGTTCCGGGTTCATTCGATTCTCCATCTGACACCTTTCGACGATTTCTGCGAAACCTAGGATCTGCGGCGGGTGCCAACTCCGTGCCAGCGCCGTGTCAGCCAGTCCACGTCGCCGGGCCATCGCCCGAGCGCGATCGACCCGGGCTCCCGCGGTCGCACGGACGCACGCCGGCGGTCCCGCTGGCCTGGCCGATCCGCCCTCGTCCGCGCGCGCCCGTGGTTTGACCCTCGCATGGGGCTGCGCCCAGGAGGACCCCATGAGCACGGCGCGCCCGCTCGATCACGACTCCCCCACGAGGACATCGCGCGCCGTGAAGACGGCCGGCGTGCTCTTCGGGTTGGGCGCGGGCGGGCTGATCGATGGAATCCTGTTCCATCAGCTCCTGCAGTGGCACCACATGATCTGCTTCAGCTGCCATCCGGGCGCGACCATCGACGACGTGCGGAGGAACATCTTCGCAGATGGCCTGTTCAGCGCTGTCGCATTCGGTCTCACCGTGGCAGGAGTCAGCAAGCTCTGGGGCGCGCTGCAGCGGGGCGGAGCCCTGCTGTCCGGGCGGATCTTCCCCGGCGCCGCCGCCGTGGGCTGGGGGGTGTTCAACCTGGTCGAGGGGGTGATCGATCATCACCTCCTCCAGATTCACCACGTCCGTCCAGGGCCAGGTCAGCTGGGTTGGGATCTGGCCTTCCTCGCGTCCGGGGGCTTGCTCGTGCTCGGCGGCCTGCGCCTGATGCGCGCGGCGCCACGCGGCGCGCGTGCCGGGCTGTCAGCGGGATGAGGGGGCGCGGCGGGGCGAGGGCAGGCGCCGGGCCGGATCGCCGGCGCGGTCGGCTGCGTCGAGCGACAGGTCGCGCGTCTCGGTCACGGGGGCAGCCGCCGTGAGCGGCGGCGGCACGGCGAGCGTGGTCATCGGGGCGCCCTGCGCGACGGCCGCGCCCCCGTCGCCCTCGGCGGCAGAGGTCATGTCGAGCGACGCCGTTGTCTCGCCCCCAGGGGCCGGCGCGGCCGCCTCGACCGAGCGGCCGAGCGGGTCGCCGCCGGGCCACGCCAGCGCGATGGACGCAGCGCTCGACGCGGGCCCGCGCGCGCGGCGCTCGGCCTTCATCATCGACGGGTCGAGCGCGGTGCCGCCCGCGAGCAGCGGGCGCAGCGCCGCCAGCATGGCCGCGGCGCTCGGGTAGCGCGCCGAAGGATCCAGGGCGAGCGCGCCGTGGATGACCGCCGCGACCTCGACCGGGACCCACGGGGCGATCTCGTGGAGCGGCAGCGGCGGCGTGCTGCAGATCGTGTAGACGAGCTTCCCGAGCGTGCCGACCTGCTGGTACGGGGCGTGGCCGGCGACGGCGCAGTAGAGGGCGCTGGCGAGCGACCAGAGATCGGTGCGGTGATCGACGTCGCGGCCGTTCTGCACCTGCTCGGGCGACATGTACAGCGGCGAGCCGAGCACGCTGCCGGTGTTCGTCAGCCCCGTCGTGTGCGCCAGGGCCAGCGGATCGGCCAGGATCTTGGCGATGCCGAAGTCGAGGATCTTGACCGTGAGCGACCCGTCCGGGCGCCTCGCGAGGAAGAGGTTCGCCGGCTTGATGTCGCGGTGGACGATGCGCGCCTCGTGCGCCTTCTGCAGGCCCGCGAGCGCCTGGGCGCCGATGCGCAGCACGACGTCCGGCGGGAGGGGCCCGACCGCGTCGATGCGCTGCTGGAGGTCCTTGCCGTGGAGGCGCTCCATCGCGATGTACGAGGTGTCCGTCTCCTCGTCGGTGCCGGCGTCGAGCACCTGCACGATGTGCTCGCTGTCGATCGCGCTCGCCGCCCGCGCCTCGCGGCGAAGGCGCTTCACCCCCTCGCTGCCGGGCAGGAGGTGGCGCCTGCTCATGACCTTGATCGCGACGCGCAGCTGCGTGGTCGTGTGCTCCGCCTCGTACACGGAGCCCATCCCCCCTCGCCGAGGAGGCGCACGAGCTTGTATTTGCGGTCGATCGTCTGGCCTATCAATCGCAGTGCAGCCTAGCGAAGCGACCCTGGTGCGGCAACGACGTCTCCCGTGGACGGCCGCGCCGCCGGCGGCCTGGCGAGGCACGTCAACAGCGCTCACCCGCTCGAGCCGCGCGGCGCTCTGGAGGTGGGTCGCCGAGCTGCGGAGATGGGTCGGGGCGCGGCGCCGCGCTCCGCGCCATCACCGCTCCGCCCGCGCGGGGCCGCCTTCGCCCCACGCCATCTGCGCGAGGCGGTGCAGCAGGGACAGCGAGGGCGGCTGCGCGCCCGCCTCGAGCGATGGGAAGGCGCACGTCAGCTGAACCACGGCGAACGGCGCCCTCCTGGCGATGAGCAGCTCGCAGTGGCCGCTGAACGCCGCCGGGTTCCGGGGCCGGGCGGGGGGGGCGAGCGAGAGGCCGTCGGGGAGCTCCGCGAGCGCGCGCCCGAGGTCGTCGAGCTCCTCGGGCGCGAGGCGTCGCTCGCGCGGCTCGGCCGCGCCGCTGCCACCCGGGTAGAGCAGCGCGTGCCCGCTGGCCTGCGAGCGGAACGGGCCGTCCGAGGACGGCGAGAGCGAGAGCTCGACCTTGGCCCAGCGGCGCCCGCCGCCGGCCGGCGCGATGCCTTCGAGGACGAGGAGCCAGTCCGGCGCCGGCCGGCGCGCCATCGCGCGCCTCGCCCAGCGCCGCAGCGCGTGGGGCCGCGCCCAGGGCGAGAGCCCCGCGTGCCACGCGCGGAACGCGAGCTCCTCGCGGTACGCCGCGCCCGGGAGCCACGATCGGGCCGCCTCGAGCGACTCCCACACCGCGAGCCCCGCCGCGAACGCCGGGCCCACGCTGATGCACTGGACCAGCCCGGGGATGCACGCGGCCGCCGCGGCGAGCACGGCGCCCCCCGCCGCGGCCGACGCGACCAGCTGGACCGCCCCGAGCCCGAGCTCCCACGGATGGCTGCCCTGGCACAGCTGCCGCAGCTCGGCGGTGCTCAGCTCGCTCGGGTCGCGCACGTCGCAGGCCGCTCTGGTCATATCCTCGTCGCCGCCCCGGGCTCGGCCCAGGGCCGAGCGCTCCCATCATACCGCGATCCGGCGGCGCGCGCCGTCAATCTGCGTCGCCGCCGGGGACGGCGATGGGGCCGACCGCGGCCTTCGTCGCGCGCAGGTAGTCGCCGGGGGCGACGAGGATCTGGGTGCCTCGCACGCCGGCCGAGATGGAGACGACGTCGAAGAGCTCGATCGTTTCGTCCGCGTAGACGGGATAGGCCTTCTTCGCGCCGAGCGCCGTGACCCCGCCGCGGACGTAGCCCGTGAGCGGCTGGACCTCTTTCAGGGGCACGGTGTCGACCTTCCGATCTCCGGTGAGCCGCGCGATCGCCTTGAGGTCGAGCTGGGCGTTGCCCGGCACCACCGCGAAGCAGACGCCGTGGCGATCGCCGCGCGCCACGAGCGTCTTCCACACCTGCTCCGGCGGCAGGCCGATCTTCCTGGCCACGGTGCTTGCGGTCAGGTCGCTCGGATCGACCTCGTAGGTGCGCAGCTCGTACGGGATGCCGAGGCTGTCGAGGATGCGCGCCGCGTTGGTCTTCATGCGGGGCATGCTATACGCGCCGACCGGGCCGATGACGACCGAGAAGAAGCTCCCCGAGGGCCGGCTGAACCGCTTCGTCCGCCTCGCGGGCCTCGGCGCCCGCGCGGGGGCGGCGCACCTGCTCGCGCGGCGGGGCGACGCCGCCGCGGACGCCGCGGCGCACGTCGCCGAGGTGCTGGGCGCGATGCGCGGGCTCGCCGCGAAGGTCGGCCAGATGGCGAGCTACGTCGACGGCTTCATCCCCGAGCCGCAGCGCGAGGCGTACGAGGCCGCGCTGCGCTCCCTTCGCGCCGCCGCGCCGGCGTCCTCGCCCGCGGCCGTCCGCGCGGTGGTCGAGGAGGACCTCGGGGCCCGGATCGACGAGCTCTTCGCGGCGTGGGACGACGCGCCGTTCGCGAGCGCCTCCATCGGCCAGGTGCACCGCGCGGCGCTCGCGGACGGGCGCGCGGTGGCCGTGAAGGTCCAGCACCCGGGGGTCGACCGGGCGCTCGCGAGCGACCTGGAGAACGCCGGCATGATCCAGGCGATGGTAGGCGCGGTGGCGCCCAGGGCGCTCGACTCGAAGCGCGTGCTCGAGGAGGTCAGGGCGCGGTTCCTGGAGGAGCTCGACTACACCCTGGAGGCGGAGCGACAGCGGTATTTCGCGGGCGTGCACCGGGGCGATCCGACGATTCACATCCCCGAGGTCATCGCGTCTCGCTCGTCGCGCCGCGTGCTCACCGCCGAGCTCGCGCGCGGCGCGACGCTGGAGGAGGCCGCGGCGCGCGATGAGCGCACCCGGCGCGCGTATGCCGAGGCGCTCTGGCGGTTCGTGTTCAAGGGCAACCTCGTCGGCGGGATGTTCAACGCGGATCCGCACCCGGGCAACTACCTCTTTCACGCGGACGGCCGGGTCACCTTCCTCGATTTCGGCTGTGTCGAGCCGCTCGACGGCGCGCGGCTCGAGCACGGGCGCGGGATGCACCTCGCGGCGCTCCGGAAGGACGAGGCGGCGTTCGCGCGGCACGCGGCGCTGATCCTGGGGACGCGGGGCGGGCGGTTCGAGGAGATGTCGCTCGCGTACACGCGGCGGTGCTTCGAGCCGCTGTTCAGCGCGCCGTTCCGCGTCACGCGGGCTTACGTGACGAGCCTTGTGGAGGGCGTGATGGCGATCAAGGAGCAGATCCTGGTGAAGGACAGCGGGTTCGTGCAGCTGCCGCCGGGCATGGTGTTCTTGAACCGGCTCCAGTTCGGGTTCTACTCGGTGCTCGCGCGGCTCGGCGTGGAGGTCGACTACGCCGCGGTCGAGCGGGCGTTCCTGCGGGAGGCGGGGCTGCTCGAGTAAGGCTGCGGGCGCGCGCGCGACCCGGCGCATGCGCGACCCGCTGGCGAGGGCGCGTCGGAGAGCGGCTCGACGGCTTCTGCCGGGAGCGGTCGGCGCTATAACGCGTGGTCGCGGCCCTTGATCGGGGCAGGCATTGGAGGGGCACATGAACAGACTCGCTCATCGAAAGACAATCGCCGCGCTCGCCCTGCTCGCCGCCGCCTGTGGCGGGTCGTCGGACGACGCGCCCGACGACGGGAGCAGCGGGACGACGGCGTCTGGCGCGGGCGGCGGCACGACGGCGTCTGGCGCGGGCGGCGGCACGACGGCCTCCAGCGGGGCGACCGCGCCGGACGGCGAGATCCTGGCGCTCGAGATCGTCGAATGGCACCAGGACGAATCGGCGCTGCGGGTCTCGTTGGTCCTCAGGAATCAGGATACGTTGCCGCTGCCGGTGACGCCGGAGAGCTTCTCCGTGACGAGCTCGGATGGGTTCTCGCTCGGCTGGGTGCCCTTTCGATGGATCACGAACCCGTGCCCGGCGGTGAATCTGCCGTCCTCGGGCTCCTTGCGCTGCGAGATGGGCTTCAGCAAGAGCGCCGAGCAGGAGCCGGCACGGCTGGTGTTCGCCGCGCTCGACGGGCGCCAAATCGAGACCCCGTTTCCGGCCGAGTCGCCCATCACGCTGGACAACTTCTGCTCCCACATCAGCGTCGACGGTCGTTGCTACGAATGCGTGACCGAGTGCGGGTTGTACGAATCCGTCTGCACCTCGGACGAGGACCGGATCAACCTCGACAGGCTTCTCTTCTCTGCGGGGGACTCTTGCACCGAAGATGCTCCCCCCCTGAGCGAGGCCTGTTTTGACGGGCTGCTGACGTGCATACAGGATGACTGCGTCGAGGACTGCGATTTGCACCCTTGATCCACGAGGCGGCCGACCGCGGGAGCGCGCCTCGCCTTCCGCCTGCCGGGAGGGAGGGCGCTTCAGCGCGCGCGGCGGTCGTGGAAGAGGAGCATCTCGATCGTGCCGGCCTCGCGGAGCCACGGCTGGTCGTGCGGGCCCGGGAGGACGCGGAGCGTGTGGGGGATCGAGCGCTTCGCGAGCTGCGCGGCGAGGGCGGCGTTCGCGTCGTGGAACGGGTCGCCCTTGCTGGTGAGCAGGTGGAGATCGCGCGGGCCGGCCGCGGCGACGGCCCCGGCGAGGCGGTCGGCGTAGGCCGAGGCGCGGTGGGCGCTGATGGCGGACTGCACACCGCCCCAGGCCCCGAAGAGCTCGGGCCTGCGGAGGAACACCTCGACGCCGACGTAGCCGCCGAGCGAGCAGCCGTCGAACGAGGTGCGGGCCGCGTCCTGGAACACGGGCGCCTCGGCGCGGGTGCGGGGCAGGACCACCTCGGCGAGCCAGCGCGCGTAGCCGTCGAGGGCGGCGGAGGGGTTCGGGGCCTTGTGGACGTTCGGCGTGTACGGGCACGCGATCGCCAGGCCCCGGAAGGGCTGCGCCGCGAGGGCGGCGTTGACCTCGGCGAGCCGCGCGTCGGTCCAGTCCTTCCGGCGCGCGGTGCGGCCGAGCGGCGGGCGGCGGAGCCGCTCGTAGGCGGACCCGAGGCCGTAGCGATCGAGCCACGCGAAGGCGCCGAGGCGCTCGTCGCCGGTCTCGCCGAGGCCGTGGAGGAGCACGAGCAGCGGCACGCGCTCGCCCGGGGCGAGGTGCCTCGGGACGAGCAGCGTGAACCGCCGGCCGAGGGCGCGATCGCCGGGGACCTGGAGGTCGCGGACGTCGAAGGCCGGCGGGGCGGCGGGCGCCGGAGGCGGCGGGGCGGCGGAAGGGGCGCCGGCCGGGTCGGCGAGGGCGGCGCGCGGGGCGAGGGCGGCGGCGCAGAGGGCGAGGAAGGGGCGCCGGGGGAGGAGCATGCGGGGAGTGTCGCAGCTCGGCTGCTCCGGGCCAGCTCGTCGGGGCTCCACAGGGATCTCCCGGGTCTCTGGGGGCTGACAGGAAATGGCCGAGGCGCGCCGACGGGGTGGACGCGGCGCGCGCCGAGCGGGTACACCGGGGCGCCCATGGCCACGACGCACGACGCGACCGACGAGACGCACGACGAGGTGGGGCAGGCGCGCCCCGTTCGCCCCGAGGACCAGGACCCGAAGCTGTGGAGAGGCCAGGGGTGGACGGCGCGGGTCATCAAGAACGAGGACGACGACGGGTGGGCCGTCGAGATGACGTGCGACGGCCAGAGCGAGCCCTCGCTGGTGGGGCCGTGGACGATGGGGCGCGACAAGAAGAACCCGAAGCCGCTCGACGCGGGCGCGTTCGCCACCCTGGTGAAGACGGCGAACGAGGTGCTGGCGCGGCACGTCCAGCAGCGCCGGGCGCTGCTCCACCGGAACGTGACGGTGGCGGTCGAGGGCGGCGCGCGGGTGCGGGTGGACCTCGACGTGGTGCCCGACGAGGACGACCCCCACGCCGTCCTCACCGAGCGCGACGCCGCCGGAGGGATCGTGCGGCGGTCGCGGGTCGCCGCCGATTTCAAGCTCACCGCCGAGAGCGCGCGCAGGTGGCTCGAAGGGGGCGTCCCCGAGGCGTGACGGGCGCGCAGCCGGTCATGTGCCCCTCGAGGTCGTGAAATTAGGGCCGCGAAAGAGAGGGCCGCCGATCCCCCGCGCTCAGCCGGGATGGCCCGGCGTCCAGGCCGGCGGATCGCTCGCCGGGAACGACTCGTCCGACGCCTCGTCCTCGGGCTCGACCGGCGCTTCCGGCGCCTCGCGCGGCGAGAGCGCGCCCCCGCGGTCGACCGGCGTCTCCGGAATCCGCTCCTCGCGCGTCTCCTCCGTCGGCTCGGAGCCGGCCGCGGCGCCCTCGGGCGCTCCCGGCTGTCGCTGTACCGCCGCCTCCTCGCTCGCTTCCATGCGTCCCCTCCGGCGCTGCCGTGCCCTCCTCGACAGCTGGAGCCGGCGAGGCGCGCCGCAAGGGGATCCCCGGCGAGATCGAGGCGGCGCTCTCTCTGCGCTCGCCTCGCCCTCGCTCAGCGCGCCGGCTGAGCCCCCACGAACCGCTCCAGCACCGCCTGGCGCAGCAGCTTCGGCGGCAGGATCCCCTGGGCGAGCACGAAATCGTGGAACCGCTGCGCGTCGAAGCGAGGGCCCATCCTGGACTCGACCTCTGCGCGGAGCTCCATCAGCCGGGTGAACCCGTAGAAATACGATGTCGCCTGCCCCGGCGCGCGGAACGTGTAGCGCTCCACCTCGGACTGCGCGAACGGCGCCGACAGCACCACGTCCTTCTCCAGCAGGGCGCGCGCGGCCGCGGGCGTGATCTTGCCGGCCTGGAGCTCCGGGTCCAGGAAGGCGCGCGCGGCCCGCAGCAGGCGGTATTGCAGCGAGACGAGCTGACCCTCCGGCGGCATGAACGGGAGCACGATGGCCTCGGCGTAGAGGCCCCACCCCTCCACGTTGGCGCTGTTGTCCGCGAAGACCGCCCTGGCGATCGAGACGCCCCGCTCGACCAGCGAGGCGAACTGGAGCTCGTGTCCGGGGCGCGCCTCGTGGGCGGTGAGCGTCCACGACGCCGCGGCGTGGGTGAAATCGTCGACCTTCCGCAGCCCCTCCGCGGAGCCGGGCGGCGCCGGGAGGCTCAGCGGCAGCACGAACTCCCCTTGTTCGCCCTGGTTGTCGAGCAGCCGCGGCGGCCGCATGTGCGGCGCAGGCGTCTCGGCGCTCTCGGCGGCGGTGCCGAGCCGGATGCGCGCCGGCCGCTCGGGCAGGGTGACGAGGCGCTCTTTTCGAATGATGGCCTCGATCTGGGCGAGCCGCTCCTTGTAATGCGGCAAGATCGCCTCGCCCACCAGCTGCTCCTGTTTCAGGGCGCGGATCACGTCGCGGTAATCCGCGCTCGGCAGCTTGCGCGCGGCGGCGATCGACACCGAGACCTTCTGCATCTGCGCCTTCAGATCGTCGAAGGCGGCGTGGGCCAGGGACGCGAGCTCGGCGGGCGGGAGATCGACGCCATACGACTCGAGCGCGAACGCATAGAGCGGCGGGGGCAGCGCGAAGCCGACCCGCGCCCGGGGGAGCACCTCGGCGCGCAACGCCGCGTCGTACGCCTCGAGCTGGCGGTTCAGCGCGGCGAGCGGCTCTTCGTGGCCGCTGATCGCGTATTTCCGGAAGAGCTCTCCGATGCCCTCCCGCACGCGGGCGTTCGTGGCGAGGTGCCGCTCGATCTCCATCCTGGAGGGGGCGAGCAAGCCGGGTTTCCCGAGGTCCTGGGTGAGCCTGGCCCTGGCCTGCTCGGCGATGGGCGCGTGGCCCCCCTCCAGGCCTGCGTAGCGCCGGAGCCGCGTGAGGGCCATGGCCCGCCGCGCCGGCGAGTTCCGGTCGTCCAGCAGGACCGAGATGCCCGTGAACACGAGCCCCGTGACGTGCACGTACGAGACCCGGTGCTTCTCGTCGAGCTCCGAGCCGCGCACCGCGCGATCGGCGGCGTCCAGCAGGATCTGCAGATCTTCGGCGACCGCCGGGTCCTTCTCGGCCTCTCGCCGCTTCTGGAGCTCGACGATGGCCGCGCGGTAGGCCGCGCGCTCCCGCGCCTCGACCCCCGGCGAGAGATCGGTGATCTCCCCGTCCGCGCGCTCGATCCCCGCCGCGCCGGCGTGCTCCGGCGAGAACCGCGCGAGCACGTCGAGGAGCACCTGCGCGTGCTCGTTGCTGCGCTCGACCCACGCCGGGGTGCGGGGGGCTGCCGCAGGCGGCGCGGCGGGCGGCGCCGCCTTCGCGCTCGCGGCGGCCGGCGGCGCCGGCGAGGGCAGGGGAGCCGGCGCGGCCGCGGGAGGCGGCGCCTCGCGGGCGCACGCGGCCACGAGCAGGGGGACGACGGCGAAGGGGCGGAGGGCGCGCAGGGCCATATCGCACCTCTGGCACAGGCGCCGCCGCGAGCCAATCACGACGAAGACACGCGAGGGCTCCGCGAGCGCGCTTTTCGCTGCCGTGATGCGCCGCCCCCGCGACCTGTGTTGTTCTTCATGAACTCCGCGGTTTACAGCGTACTTCTCCAATCCGCGCGCGCGCGGCGATCACCCTGCGGAGCGGGCGCATCTCGCGACGTGCCCTCCTCCGGCGCGGGGCGGGCGGCGCGGGGCGGGCGGCGCGGAGCTGGCGGCGCGGAGCGGGTCGCCCGCGTGGCGCGCCAGGGAGCGCGTCGCGCGCGCTCGCTCGCGCGCCGATGTGCTCAGCGGCGGCGGCGCCAGCGCAGGAGCCCGAGCGCGAGCAGGCCTGCGGCGGTGGCGATCGCCGGGTCCTCGGCGGCGCCGACGCGGCAGCCGCAACCCGACGAAGAGGAGGAATCGGACGCGTCAGCGCCGGCGCTGCCGCCGTCGCCGCTCGCGCCGGCGCCGCCGTCGCCCGCGCTGCCGCCCGAGGACGCGGTGCTGCCGCCGTCGCCGGAGCCGCCGCTGCTCACGCTGCTCGATGCGGCGCCGCCCTCGCCGGATTCGCCGCCTGCGCCGCCTGCGCCAGCCCCGGTGGGCTCACCCTCGCGCGGGAGGATCGTGACGGTCGCGCAGTGGTGATAGAAGCAGCCGCCCGGGTTGTTGATCCCGTGGTTTGACATGAACTCGCTGACCTGCAGCGTGCAGTTCTCGCAGGTCAGATCGTCGGGGAGCTTGATCTCGACGGTTTGCTCGGCCGTGAACGCCGACGTGTGGACGAGCAGGCCGTCCGCCACGAGGGGGAGCTGCGGATCTGTCTCGATGACGGTGGAGCCGCACGGCGTGGCGCCAGGGGTCACCACCGGATCCGGGGGGAGCGACTCCGGCTTCTCCGCGATCGACACGCGGTAATGGCCCGGGTGGAATATCGTCTCGTCGATCCTCAGCTTGATCGTCTGACCCTGGACATACGTGGTCACCTCGCCGGTCGGCTTGATCGGCGTCCCGGGGTCCGCCTGGCCGCAGGGCGCGCTCTTTTGCGGGTCGCCGAGGTTGCTTTGCTCCGAGTAGCAAGCGGGCTCGAGCAGGACGAAGTGGGCGTGGGCCACGGCCGGGTCGATCGCGGCGAGGGCCGCCGCGGCGAGGGCCGCTGCCGCGGGCGCGCGCCACGGCGCCTTGGGTCTCGTTCGTGATGTTCGCATCGCAATTCTCTAGGTCAGGAGGTGGTCTCGCGGCCGCGCCCGTGGAGACTCGTTGGCTCTCCTCCCAGGGCGTCGCGGGCGCCTACTCTCCACCACCGCTTGTCCGCCGCCAAGCCCGAACTCGCCGCGGCGACGACACCCGAGCTCGCGATCGCCGCGGCGACGACAACCAAGCTTGAACTCGCCGCTGTCAGCGGTCGCCGGACCGCGGCGCAGCGCCGCGCCCGCGCCGGCCCGAAGCTCGTCCCCGTGACGGCAGCGCCGGCGCCAGCAGCTCGCCGTCGATCCGGAAGCCGCCGTGGCGCGCCGTCGACCACGTCGCCGGCGCCGGACGGCTCGATGGGCCCGACGGACGGCGCCGCTCTCCGTCGCTCACGAGGCGGCTCGCGTCCCCGGACCGGCCGGACGCGCTGCCACGGCTCCGCACCTCGCCGCCAGACGACGCCGCGATGTCACCGGACTGCCTCCATGTCCTCCGCGGCGCTGTGGTCGATTCTCGTTTCGTGTGGGCGTGAGCGCGAGGTGCGCGCCCGGGATCTCTCGACTGCCGATCTGCAGATCAGGCCACGCGCCGGATTGTCAGTCGTGTGGACCCGGCGTAGCGTGGTGCTCCTTGCAGTTCCTCCAACATCGAGGGCGTCATGAGTAACCCGTCCCTGCCTCAGAACGACTCTCCCGCGGAGCAGCAGCAGCGTAAGAGCGAGCTCGCCCGCGCCCAGCAGACGTACGTCTACGACCACGACACCCGTCTATCGCCCCTCGGGGTGGCCCAGAGCGTTCCGAACGGACAGGGGTTTGCCCCCATCCTGGTGGGCTCGGCCGCGCTCGTCATCCTCGAGCTCGTCGGCAACGTGATGGCCAAGGCGTCCAAGCTGGTGGGCTCCGACGGCGCGCTTCATTCCCCGAAGGGAGGCCCGATGGACGACGCGACGAGCGCCAAGATCCAGGGCGTCCTCCACGATCTCAAGCAACGTCATCGGGAGCTCACCCTCATGCTGACGCCGCTCCATGGCGAGCCCGAGCGCGCCCCCGCGCCGCCGCCGCGAGCGCCGGCGGTCGCGGTGGTCGAGGGGTTCGCGCAGAAGATCGTCACGGCGGCCGAGGGCCGCGCCGTGGAGGGCGTCCTCGGCGCGACGAACTATCCCACCAAGAAGGTGGGCGATATCATCAAGTCGCTGCTGGATGCGCTGCTGAGCGCGGCGGGGAAGCTCCTTCTCAGTCTTGTCGGGATGTACGGGCAGGCGACCGGCGTGTACGACTACGTCTCGGAGTTCCAGACGTTCCGCCTGCCCGAGATCGCGAGCGTCTACCAGGACGACTCCATCTTCGCCTGGCTGCGCGTGGCGGGGCCGAACCCGCTCGTCCTCGAGCGCGTCGCGTCGCCCGGCGCGAGCTTCCCCGTGACCGACGCGCAGTATCGCTCGGTGATGGGCGAGGGCGACTCCCTGGCGAGGGCAGGCGAGGAGGGGCGCCTCTACCTGGCCGACTACGAGGTGCTCTCGCAGCTCGTGCCCGGGACCGCGCCGGATCAGCAGAAGTACGTCGAGGCGCCGCTCGCGCTCTTCGCGGTGCCCGCCGCGGGCTCGCCGAGCCGCCTGCTCCGCCCGGTGGCCATCCAGTGCGCCCAGACGCCGGGCGCGGCGAGCCCGATCTTCACCCCTTCGGACGGCGTGGCGTGGGAGGTGGCCAAGCTCCACGTGCAGGTCGCCGATGGGAACTTCCATGAATTGATCTCGCACCTCGGGCAGACCCACCTCGTCATGGAGGCGTTCGCGATGGCCACCCCGCGGCAGCTCGCCCCCGAGCACCCGGTCAACGTCCTGCTCACGCCGCATTTCCAGGGCACCCTGGCGATCAACAACGCCGCCGAGGCCGATCTCATCGCCCCGGGAGGCCCGGTGGACAACCTGCTCGCCGGGACGATCGCGTCGTCCACCCGGCTCGCGGTCGACGCCGTGCTGAGCTACAGCGTCAATCAGCAGTTCCTCCCGGTGGCGCTCGCGCGCCGCGGCGTCGACGACCCGAGCACCCTGCCGAGCTACCCCTACCGCGACGACGCGACGCTCCTCTGGAGCGCGATCCATACGTGGGTGTCGCGGTACCTCGCGATCTATTACACGAGCGACGCAGACGTGCTGGGCGATTACGAGCTGCAAGGCTGGTTCGCCGAGCTGTCTTCCCCGTCGGGATGCGGCCTGAAAGACATCGGCGAGGACGGGGCGATCCGCACCGTCGCTTATCTGGCGAACCTGCTGACGCACGTGATCTTCACCGCCAGCGCCCAGCACGCGGCCGTGAACTTCCCGCAGAGCTCCCTCATGAGCTTCACCCCGGCGCTCCCGCTCGCCGCCTACGCCCCGGCGCCGAGCATCACCGCGGGCCTGCCGTCCTCGGAGATCTTCCAGCACCTGCCGCCCCTGCAGCAGGCGCTGCTCCAGCTGAACGTGATGATGCTCCTCGGCGGCGTCTACTACTCGCGGCTCGGCGACTACGACCGGAACATCCCGGGGGCGTATTTCACCGACGCGCGGATCCGCGAGCCCCTCGAGGCGTTTCAGCGCGAGCTGATGGATATCGAGGCGACCATCGGCAAGCGCAACCTCCAGCGCTCCCCGTACGTCGTCCTCCTGCCGTCGCAGATCCCGCAGAGCATCAACATCTAGGCTCGGCCTCGCCGGAAGCGCCGGAATCAGGCGTCGTGGAGCGTCATCGACGCGTCACGCGCGATCGAGGAACGTCACCTCGCCGGTCTCCAGGGCGTACTCGGCGCCGACGATGCGCATGCCCTCCTCGGCGCACAGCCGCTCGAGCAGCCGGCTGCCGTGCCGGAGGTGATCGCACGAGTTGCGCACGTTGGCCCGGACCGCCTCGCGCATCAGGAAATCCCTTGGAGCGTGGCGGCCGGCGGCGCTCACCACCGTCTGCACCGGGGCGCGGCAGCGCTCGACGATATCGCGGATGTTGTCGGTGAGGACGCCGCCGCTCTCCTCCTGGAGCAGCTCGCCCAGCGTGGCCTTGATGGCGCCGCAGCGCGAGTGGCCCATCACCACGGCGAGGCGCGTCCCGAAGGCGGCGGCGGCGAACTCCACGCTGCCGACCAGCGACGGCGCCACCACGTTGCCCGCCACCCGGATGACGAACAGATCGCCGAGGCCCTGGTCGAAGATGAGCTCGGACGGCACCCGCGAGTCCGAGCAGGAGAGGATGATGGCGAACGGCCGCTGCCCTTCCGCGAGCGCGGCCCGCTCCCGCTGGCCCAGCACCACGCGCTCGCTGCGGACGTTGTCGGCGAAGCGCCGGTTGCCCTCGATCAGCCGCTCCAGCGCCTGACCGGCGGACATGGGGGGCAGGGCGGGCGGGGGGTCGGTGATGCTCATGACGGCCGGCCAGCGTGGTAGAGCGCGCGGCGGGCGTCAATGGGCTGTCGCCCGCCGCGGTGCGCCGTTCGTGGCCATCGGCCTCGGAGCGACCGCGATCACGGCCGACGCCGCGCTGGAACGCGGCGCCGGGGCGCGGCGCGCGCGGGGATCACCGCGCCGTGCCGCCGCGGCGCCGCCGCCGCATCGCGAGCGCCGCGACGGCGGCCGCCGCCCCGAGCGCGCCCAGCGGAGCGCGCTGCGCTCCCCCCGGGATCGCGCACCCGCACCCCTCCTCCGGCGGCGACGGCTCCCTCGCCGGATCGACCACCACGCTCACCTGGTCGGCCGCCTCCAGGATCCCGTCGCTGACCTTCACCTCGAACGCGAGCGCCGTCGCCGCGGCCACCTCGGGCGCCACGAAGGTCGCCCGCGCGCCGTCGCCCACGAGCTCGACCGCCGGCCCCGCCGTCTGCGTCCAGGAGAACGTCAGCTCGTCCTCCTCGGGATCCGAGCTCCCCGACGCGTCGAGCGTCACCAGCTCTCCCACCGCGACCGCCTGATCCGCCCCGGCGTCGGCCGCCGGCCCTCGCTGGCAAGAGGCGGTGTCCTCGACGAGCGTCGCGAACGGCTTGTTCTTCACGCCCGCGAACCCGATGTCGTCGATCTCCCAGCCGGTGTCGCCCGCGGCCTCGTCGGTGCCGAGCCGGAACCGCACCCGCACCGTCTTTCCGGCGAACGCGGTCCCCAGATCCACCGACACCCTGTCGAGCTCGGGCCACGACGGGCTCTCGCCGACGAACGCCCTCCGCCTGGCCAGCGGGTTGCCCGACTCGCTCGTGATCCTGCCGCCGTAGCCCGGATCCGCGGTCTTCGCGACGTCGACCCACGTCTCGCCGCCATCGGCGCTGATCTCGATCACCGCGCCGTCCCAGAACGTGCCGTCGCTCGCCTCGAACTGGTGCCGGTGCGCGAACGTCAGCACGAAGCGCTCGGTCTCGCTGACCTCCAGGGGCGGCGACACCAGCGCCGCGTCGGACAGGGTCCCGAGATCGACGCCGCGCCAAACGCGGTTCGGCGCGGTCCCCTCGGCGCGCGACCACACGAGCTCGCTGGAGATCCCCTCGACCGTCCACGTCGTGCTCTGCGTCTCCACGCCGTCGACCGTCGACGACCCGGGGACCTCATCGTAGTTCACGCGGCGCACCAGGGCCTCGACCCGCGTCGGCGTGCACGCCTCGGCGCTCTTCAGCGTCAGGTTGAGCTTCAGGTCCTCGGCGGGCTTCATGTTCCGGTCGAGCTTCACCGGCACGGTCGCGGTCCCGGTCGCGAACGGCGCGATGTCGCCGAACGACGCGCGCGCGCCCTCCGGGAAGGTCACCCCGCCGCCCGGCCCCTCGATGGACACCGCCGCGCCGGTCAGGGGCGCCGCGCCGCGATTGACGATCTCGATCGTGACCGTGCCGGACTCCTCCGCGTCGAGCAGCCCGTCGCTGTCGCAGGAGCCGGCGCTGTCGTCGAGCTCCGCGCGGACCAGCGCGAGCTCGGGCTGGACCTTGAAGCTCTCGACCACGCCGGAGAGGCCGCGCGCGTCGACGCGCGGCGACACGGCGCACGTGCCGGCCCCGCGCCGCGCGAACGCCTCCGCCATCGCGCGGAAGTCGCCCTGATCGCTGGCGAGCGCGGCGGCCAGCACCGCGTCGCGCTGCTCGGTGAAGGTCGGGTTGGCGGGGGCGAGCTTCATGCCGGCCACCACGTAATCGCTCATCCGCCGCCGGGTCTGCTCGAACGCGCGCGGCGGGGTCAGGCCGCCGCCGTGCCGGATCAGCGCGACATAGGCCTCGAACATCATCGCCGCCCAGACCTCTCCGGCGTTGTGCACCTCGGAGTTCTGCGGAGCCGAGACGTTGAGCGGGTGGTCGGGGAGGCGCTCGTCGTCCGAGATGTGCCGGAACGTCAGCCCGTTCTTGGCGAAATCGACGGAGTAGGGCGCGCGGCGGATGCCGAAGTAGCTGTCGCCGAGCGCCGCGCTCCCGTAGCTCGAGATCGGGTAAGCGCCGTCGAGGTCGTCGCCCTCGCGCAGCGCCATGTGCAGCGCGATGAAGTCCCCCCACCCCTCGCTCTGCGCGCCGCACATCTGGGTGCTGCACGCGACCTGACGGAGGTGGATGTAATGGCCCCACTCGTGCGCCACGATGGTGTTGTCGATCGTCCCGTCGCGCTCCACGCTGGGCTCTCGGGTCATCGTGACCGTGAGCGGCGCCTGCGCCCCGGCGAGCGCCGCCTTGAGCGCGCCGCCGTCCTCCAGCGAGACGCTCTGGGCGGGCGTCGTCACCTCGAGGTCGTCGCCGGCGAGCCGCGGGGCCCCGTCGCTCTCGCGGTTGTTGGCGATGATGACGCCGACCGCGCCGGCCTCCTGCGCGTTGCGCGCCTTCTCTGCGAAGGCGCACCCGCCGCGGTCGACGAGGGCGATCTTGCCGGCCACGTCGCTCGTGATCGGCCCGCACGCGTCGCCCCGGGGCGCGGCGTCGTCCTCGCCGAGGGCGAGCTCGCCGGTCACCTCGTAGCGCTGGGGCCCGAACATGGCGGTGTTCGACGCGTAATTGGCGTTCTGCGGCGTGACGCTGAGCGACCGCAGGTCCGGCCCGGTCCACAGGTACATCTGCATCCGCGGCGACGCGCCGTCGTACGTCGCATCCATGTTCGCGTTGTCGCGGCTGCCGCCGGGCGCGTCGTCCTGCGCCTCGGCGAGGAGCGGGTCGCCGCCGATGCCGCCCCGGCCGAGGTTGTCGCGCTGGGCGTTGCCCGCAGCCTCGGTGAAGCCGGAGTCGTAATACCAGTCGTGGAGCCAGTTCGTGACGTAGAAGACCTGGGTGACGGCCGCCATGATCTGATCGGGCCCGGCGAGCGGCTCGGCGAGCGGATCATAGGTGTAGTCGAACGCGCCCGGCCCCGAGAGCTCCGCGCGCGTATCGCCGCTGGAGAACCCGTCGGGCGCGTTGTGATCCGCGTAGGCGTCGACGTTGTTGCCGCGGGTCGAGGTCGCGTCGGCCGGCAGCCACGGGTCGGCCCGGCCGTCCGGGTTCGTGTTGAAGCCCTCGATGGAGATGAGGCTCGGCGCGATGAACCGCGGGCGATGGCCGTCGGGCCGCCCGGTCGGGTGCGGCGACATGTCCGCGATGGGCCCGCCGAGCGGGGTGTGCTTGTCGTCGTCCTCCGCCCAGACCCGGTAATCGAAGGTCGCGGCGTGGGAGAGGTTTTCCCGGTAGAGATACCGCCCGTCGCTGGCCCCGAACACCCACGCGGTCGCGTCGGAGCTCGTGCGCCCGGCGTCGCCCGAGACGAGCTCGACGAAGTAGCCGGGCACGAGCCGGTCGGGCAGCGGAAACAGCACCTTCCTCACCCGCGCCGGCTGCGCGAAGCGCAGGCTGCCGGCGCGCTGGCGCGCGTGCGCGGTGTCCGCGAGGTCGAAGAGCCGATATCCGCCCTTCGCCTCGCCGAGGTCGCGGAGGTCGGCCGTCTTGATGTCGATGCGGTGCGCGTCGCGCACGGCGCGGACGACCGCCTGGGCCGGCGCGCCGGTGAACGCGCGGCTGCGCTTCGAGCCGGGCCGGAGGGAGCCGGCGCCGGGCGGCAGCGCGACGGCCGACGCGTGCAGGTTGCCGCCGAGGGCGACGAGCGTGAGGTCGCGCTTCATGAGCACCTTGAGCTCGCTGCGGAAGACCGGGATCCCGTCGACGTCCTGCCCCAGCGTCACGAGGATGCCGCCGCGCCCGGTGTCGTGGATGTGGCGCACCACGGCCGTGTCGAGCGCGGCCTGCGGCAGGTGGTAGAGGCGCGCGTACTGCTGCACGTACCAGCGGGCGGCGGCCTCGGCCGTACTGTGGGTGGCGGCCGGCGGGCGGTGCTCCGGCGAGGTCGCCCACACGAACGTCGGCACCCCGCGCTGCGGGTCGGTCGACGCGATGACGGCGCCCGGCGCGTCGTCGCTGGCGACGCGCGCCACGCCGGCGGGCGGCGCTGGCGGCTCCCTGAAGTAGGCATCGTGATTCGGGCGCTCGCGCGCGTGGGCGAGGGGACCGGCGAGCAGCGCGAACGACAGCGCGGTGTACCGAACTGAAACCTTCATGTTCCTCGATTCTCCGATTCCGAGGGAACGACGCCTGTTGGCCACGCGCGCGACGGCCGCGCGCTGCGTCCCGGGCGCCTCGCGCCCACCCGTCGAATCCGCGACGCGCGGCACCCTAGCCGCAGCGTGCGTGCAGGGGAAGCGCGACCGGTCGCGCCCTGTCCGGAGTCGTAAGGCGCCTCTCATGCGATCTCGTCGCAGCGCTTGTCAGGGCGCGAGTCCGGCGGCTCCGATCCAGGCATGGAATAAAGAGGATACCGTCGCGCTCCACTCCATGAATCCATGAATCCATGAATTGCACTGTTGTGATCGCCGCCTGACGTCGTGGGGCGCATCGGCCGCGCGCGCCGAGCTCGCCCGACCTGGGCAGGAGGGGAGACTGTCGCGCCCGCGACCTCCGCCGGAATCGGGCGGGGTGGGGGAGCTGGGGAGGGGGGAGCTGGGGAGCGCTGGCTCAGGAGGCTCCGGATCATGCGGTGCGTCGTCGCTGCGCGGGCTCGTGCGGCGTCGGCCGTGCAGCGAGGGATCGAGCGAAGGCGGTTACGCGGTCGTGCGCGCTGTGGCGCGCCTCAGCGGCGCGGGCGCGGCGGGCCAGCCCACGTACGCCCCTGCGGTATGACGAAGCGCTGACATGCAGCGCGGGCATCGGAGACTATTCTGACAAACGCCAACGTGATCCACGCCTTGCACGTCGAGACCAAGCTCGTCTCCGAAGAGCTCTGCGCTCTTCTGCGTCAGGTTGATCCCGCGGTCTTCGTCTTCCGGGACGAGCCCGAGGTGCGCGCCCGGGTCGATCGGGTGGTGTTGCGGCTCCGGGAGCTCGTCGTGGCGGCCGAGCGCGACGACGCGGGGGGCGCGCTCGATCGGCTCCGCGACCGCCTCCGCGCGCTGCTCGCGGCGGTCGAGCGGGCGACCCCGTCCGGGACGCCCTCACCCAAGGCGGCGTGGATCGCGTTCCAGCGCGAGGTCCAGCCTGCCTACGAGTCGTTGCTGCTGGCGCTGCGCGGGGTCGTCGCGGCGCCGCCGAGCGTCAGGCCGACGAACCATGCGCGCAGCCTGTGGCACGTGGGCTCGGGGCTGGCGGTGCTCGGGCTGGTCCAGCTCCTGCCCGAGCGCGGCTGGCTCGTGGCCGTGAGCGGCGCCTTCGCGGCGGCGGCGTGGTCGATGGAGATCGCGCGCCGGGTGAGTGAGCGGGTCAACGATCGGCTGATGCGGCTCTTCCGGCTCGTGGCGCACCCGCACGAGCGTTACCGGGTGAACTCGTCGACCTGGTACATGACGGCGCTCCTCCTGCTGGCGCTGTTCGGGACGCGGCTGAGCCAGTCGCTCGCCGTGGTGGTGCTCGCGGTGGCCGACCCGGCGGCGGCGCTCATCGGCCGTCGCTTCGGCCGCACGCGGCTGCGCGACGGCCGCTCGCTGGAGGGGACGCTCGCCTTCTTCGCGGCCGGCGCGCTGAGCTCCCTCGCGGTGATGTGGGCGCTCGGCCCGGCGTCGCTCTCCTCGCGGCTCCTCCTGGCCGCCGTCGCCGGCCTGGCCGGGGCGGCCACCGAGCTGTTCTCGTCGCGGATGGACGACAACTTCACGATCCCGGTCGCCGTTGCGGCCGCGGTGACCGTCGCCGGCGCGGGCTGAGCTCAGCGCACCGCGCCGCCGATCTCGACCGCGAGGCGGGCGAGGTACTGCCTCATGAACTCCGCCCGTCGCGCCCCCTCGCGACGCCCGGCGGCCGTCCTCAGGCTCTCGGCGGTTTTGAACAGCTTCACATGAAAGTGGTCGATCGCGTTCTCGCGGTCGTTCCACGGCCTCCGCTCGGCGAACGGATCCTGGGGATCGTAGAACCGCACCCCGAGCAGCCCGCCCACGGCGAAGCAGCGGGCGATCCCGATGGCCCCCAGCCCGTCGAGCCGGTCCGCGTCCTGGACGACCCTGGCCTCGAGGGTCCTCGGCTCGATGCCCGCGCTGTAGCTGTGGGCCTCGATGGCGTGGGCGATGTCCGCGAGGAACGCCTCGGGGTACGCGACGCTCCGGAGGAAGCGCAGCGCCTCCTCCGCGGAGAGCCGCGAGGCCTGGGAGCGCCTGGGATCGTTCTTGGGGACGTTCACGAGGTCGTGCAGCCAGGCCGCGGGGACGACGACCTCCAGCTTGGCCCCTTCGTCGGCCGCGAGGGCCTTGGCCGTGGCGACCACGCGCGTGAAGTGCGCCAGATCGTGGGCCGGATCCTTGCCGAGATCGGTCTGCTCGAGCTGCTTCGCGAAGAGCGCTTCCCAGTCCCTCATCCCCCGCCTCTTACCCACCGGGACGAGCGCGGGCAACGCCGACGGGGAGCGCGAGCGCCATCCGTCGCGGGCCGCCTCCGCGCGCGGCCCGTGGGCGGCGCGTCAGGCCGCCGGGTGCGCCTCTGCGCCCTCGCCGCGGGGAGGCGCGGCCGCGAGCTGGTTGATCTGCACGTGCTGGCTCGGGACAGGCAGCCCAAGCTTGCCGAGCTCCTCGCGGATGACCTTGTTGGTGGCGAAGAAGACGGCGCCGTAAGAGCTGCTCTGGCAGAAGGGCCGGACGGCCAGCACGGGCCCGGAGAGGTTGAACTCCAGGATCTCGACGACGGGCGCGGGCTCGCTGACCACGTTGGGGATGAGCGCGAGGCGCGCCTTGAGCCGGGCGATCGCCGCCTCGTGATCCGCGCCGTGCGCGAGCTGCGCCGTGCAATCGACGCGACGGAACGGGTTCGCGCTGAGGTTCTGGATCGTGTCGCTGAAGATCTTGGCGTTGCCCACGATGGTGCGGATGTTGTCCGGCGTGTCCAGGGCGGTCGCGAAGAGCCCGATCGAGTGCACCGCGCCCGTCACGCCCCCGGCCGTCACGACATCGCCGGTCTTGAAGGGGCGCAGGAGGATCATGAAGATGCCCGCCGCGAGGTTCGAGAGGAGCCCGGACCACGCCATGCCGATGGCGATGCCGATCGCGGCGAGCAGGCTGGCAAAGGTGGTCGTCTCGACGCCGAAGACGCTGAGCACCGCAATGATCAGCAGGATGTTCAGCAGCACGGACGTCGCCGACTCCAGATAATGCGCCAGCGTGACGTCGAGCTTCTTCAGCGCGGCGCTGCGCTGCATGACCGAGAGGACCCCCCGGATGATTATCCGGCCGATGACCCAGACCAGGATCGCGCCCACGATCTTCGTGCCGACGCTCACCCCGAGCGCGACCCCCATGTCCATGTATCGCTGAACTCTCTCGTCCATCTCAAGCCTCCTGGCGACGTGCGCGCCGCTCGCGGGGCGCCCTGTGCAAGGCGCGTGCGCGCCTCGCCTCGAGAGAGCTTCCCCCGGCGGGCACCTCTATCACGCGAGCGGGGCGGTTCGCGAGAGGGGCGGTAGAGATCTTCGAGCATCAGCCGTGCGGCCTGCGCACCTCAGCTGGCCGCGGGGCCGGCGCCCGGCCGCGCCTCGGGTCGCCGGCGCGTCCTCCTCGCTCGCCGGCGCCCGCGGGCGCTGCCGCGGCCGCACACGATCGCTCGCATCTCCGGTCGGTATGCTGAGGTCAGCGCCACGGAGCCGCTGGGCGCTACGTCGCCTGCGGCTCCACGTCGGCGCAGCAGCGGAAGCCGACCTCGTAGCCGTAGTCGTCTTCCTTGTGAAAGGTCGTCATCGGGCGGCACTGGCTCCGGATCGGACCCCACCACCCGCCCTTGAGCCCGCTGCGGTAGGGGGCCTTCTGGTCGGTGCGCACCACCCACTCGTTGACGTTGCCGTTCAGATCGTAGACGCCTGCCCACGAGGCGCACTCCGCGCGCGAGCCGGCCGGCTCGCGGCCGTCCAGCCGCGAGAGCTCGGCGGCGCATCGCTCGTTCTGCATGCAGGCCTGGTAGTGGAGCAGCCGCTGCGAGTGGTCTGGAAAGCGGTACTCCCGGTCTTGATTGCACGTCTCGGCGTTCCGCTCGTAGCCGTAGACGTAAGGCAGCGCCTCGGGGCCCTCGCAGGCGAAGTTGAACTCGGCCTCGGTGCACAGCCTTTTGCCCTGCGCCTCGCAAAGATCGGCGGCCTGCTCCCACGACGTCAGGGTGCGCGGCAGCTCGCCCGGGACGTTCGGGTACTCGTAGCGGTCCATGCAGAACGAGAGGCTCTCGGTCTTCTTGGCGACGCACCGCGACGGCTCGCGGAAACGCAGGCACCGGGCGGCCACGCCCGGCTCGCCGTGGCGCTTCGTCCACTCGGGGTGGTATTCGAGGCATTCTTGCACCACGGCGGGGCAATACTCGCCTTCCACCCGCACCATCCCGCCGGGGCAGCCCTCGGTCCTTCCGGGCAGGGTGACCGGCGCCTCGATCGCCGGGGGGTCGTCCGTCGTGGGCTCGTCCAGCGGCCCGTCGGTCGCCATCTCCGCAGACGCGATCGGCGCGGGATCGGACTGCGGGAGGTCGGACTGCAGAAGCTCGGACTGCGGGAGGTCGGACGGCGGAAGCTCGGACTGCGGGGGTTCGGACATCCCCCCGGAAAGCTCGCGAATCTCGCCGTTGCGAGCGTCCCTTCCCTCCGTGTCCGGGTGACTGCTGCAGCCAGAGGCCGCAACGCCAAGCAGTGTCAGTAGTACCGTGATGCCCAGGGTTCGCACAATGACCTCTTCCCACGTTTGCCTACATCGGCGCACATGCGTGGGCCAAGACTTGAACCGAGCTCGCCTCGATCGTCGCGCGAGCGTCGGGACCTGGGTGGAGAGATTGCAAAATCCCGGCCTACTGCCGTGCCCGGCGATCGCGGGCCACGCGGCTGCGCGGCCCGTCGTCGAGCCGCGGTGTGGCCGCCTGGACGGCCGGAATGGCCGGCCAGCGCGCGGCCACCTCGGCACACCGCCTTGCGCGCGACATGCGCGCCCTACGTCAGTTTTGCGTGGTTGGATGGCCGCCGACGCGTCGCCGTGCCCACGGTCGGTCGGCGGTCCCCGGGCGGCGCGAGCGACGGCGCCGCGGCGGGACGATCATCGACGCCCACCGCGGGCCGGGGTGGGGCCGGCCGGGCGGCCGACGCCCGCGCCGGCGCGGCCGCCGGCGGTCCCCCGGGATGCCCGCGGCCGAACGCTCAGCGCCGGCGCCGCCGCGAGGCCAGCGCGCCGAGCACGCCGAGGAGCATGACCCCCCCGAGATCGGCCGAGCGGCCGTTGGTCGAGCACGAGCACCCGGAGTCGCTGCCGGACTCCCCGTCGTCGTCCTTCGGCGTGTCGTCGGGCGACGCGCCTCCGCCGCCCACGCCGCTGCCCGAGGCGCTGCCCGAGGCCGCCGACGAGCTCGACGCCGCGCTCGTGGTCGAGCCGCCTCCGGCCGAGGAGGTCGACGTGCTGCTCGCGCCAGCGCCGCCGCCGCCATCGCCGCCGCCGCCGCCACCGCCGCCGCCGCCGTCGACGCCGGCGCACTCGGTGGAGCACTCCGCCGAGCACTCGCCGCAGATGCACTCGATGATGCGGACGTAGATGCTGGCGCCCTCCGCATGAGTGTCCACGCAGCGCTGCGCGCACGCGTCGTCCGCGCACTCGGAGTAACAGCCGGCGAATTCCCGGCACGGGCGCGACGCGCCGCAGGCGTCGTACCGCGCCCTGCACACGCCCGCGAGCGAGTCGTTGGAGCAGCTGTTGCACTCGCTGCCGCCGCCGCTCGCGGCGCTCGCGGCGCTCGCGGCCGTGGTCCCGCCGATGGGGTACAGGGCGCACACGCCCTCGATGTCGTCGTCCTCGAGGGAGCGGATCGACGAGCCAGCGACGTAGTACGCGGTCATCGTCGAGCCCCGCGCGTCGGAGTGGCCGAGGCCCAGGAAGTGCCCCTCTTCGTGCGTGGCGATCGACTGCGTGTCGACGCATCCGTCGTTGCCGGTGTCGTTCCAGCAGAACCCGACGTTGTTGAAGACCATGTCGGCGTCCACGATGGCGTTGCCGAAACCCCAGGCCGGCGTCGTGACGCCGATGACCGAGTGGACGTCGCCGAGCATGCCCGGCCAGGAGTCGCTGATCCAGTGGAACACGCTCTTGCCGTCTCTGTGGTCGTAAAGATCGGTGGTGTCGCCGAGGAGGGTGACCCCCCACTCCGTACACCCCACGCTCGACCACGCCTCGAACCCGGCCTGGATCCGGGAGACGGCGATGCCGGCGATCGGGCGCGGGATCGTCGACTGGTTGATGTAGTAGCCGACGGGCAGCTTGCCCCAGCGGGGAACGCTGGGGTCGAGCGGCGTCCACGCGGCGGCCTCGCCAGCGGCGGCGAGGGAGGAGAGGGCGCCGAGGGCGGCGGCGAGGGCGACGCGGCGCCTCACCTCACTTCACTCCCGCGAGGTGGACCACGTCCGTCATGAGGCTCTCGACCGGCTCGACCTCCACGGCGGGCGTCTGCACGGGCACCAGCGCGCCGCCGTTCCGCCGGACGAGGTGCAGCCCCTCGAGGCTGCGCCGCGCCAGGCCCTTCGTGTCCACGTGATAGACCGACAGCGCGAGCGCCGTGAAGTGCCATCGCCCCTTGTCGCCGGCGCGCAGGAAGACCACCGCGTCCTCGCCCTGCGAGAGGTTGGCGTCGCCGAGCACGCGCTGTGTCTTGCCGTTGTAGGTCCCGCCCATCTGCTCCAGCACGATCACCTTCGGACCACCGCTGTCCGCGCCGCCCTTGAGCGGCTGAGTGACCGTGAGCTCGGTGCGGGTCACGATCGACCTCCCGTCGTCGGACTCCGTCGTGTACGACTTGCCGACGGTCACGCGCGCGACGGTCGCCGACTTGCGCACGAGCTCCTCGCGCGAGAGCAGGACGGCCGTCGTCGCGTCGGCGGGCGCGCCGAGGCACAGCAGAGCGGCGGCAGCGGACAGGGAGAGCACTGCGTTCACGCTTCTCTTCATGTCGATGACTCCTTAAGACCCTCTGTTCTATCCTGAAGCGCGCGCGGCGGCCAACCGGGATCAGGACGGAGTTCGTGCTCTCCGTGCTGCGGTGCAGGATATCTGTCGTGGTGACGGAACATCGCGCGATCGGATGGCGTCATGCCGTCATCTGCGCTCTGCGTAATTGCTCACCGCGCGTGGGTGGTGCGCCGAAATTTGTGCGGTGCCTGTGACGCGCTGCTCGTCCTCGAGGGCGAGATCGTCATGTCGCTGCGCGACGGGGGGAGAGCGTCATCGCGCCCGGGAGGAGCTGCCCGGGCCGCATCTTCGGGGCCCGAGGCCGGGCGGAACTAGGGCGCGAGCGACAGGTCGCGCACGTAGTCGGCGAGCGCCCGCTCCGCGCTGGCCACCGCCTCCCGCGCGCCCGGCAGCTTCGCCGACAGCGCCGCGATCCGGTCTTCCTGCTCGCTCAGCGCCCTGAGGTACCGCTCCTGGAGCGCGCTCCCGGCGGGCACCACCTTGAGGTTCGCGCGCACGCGCTCCTGCTCGCCGCGCAGCGCCGCGAGCTCGGCCTCCAGCGCCGAGAGCGCGCGCCGCTGGACTTCGACAGCCGCCCTGAGCTCCGCGATCCGCGCGAACACGGCGCGCAGCGCCTCGGGGATCTCGCGCGAGGACAGGTACACCTCGATCTGCTCGTTGGACAGGCTCGTGAGCGCGATCGTGTGCGAGACGGGGTGCTCCAGCGCGACCGTGAGCCGCGCCGTCTCGCCCGCGGCCACCTCCCGCCGGATGCGGTAGCGATCGCGCGTCGTCTCGACGCCCTCCTTGGGCTCGGCGAGCTCCCACCCGGCGAGGCGCGGGTGCTCGATGAGCACGACGCGCGGCTCGCGCGCGGCGCCCACGATCGTGTAGACCGTCACCTTGCGGGCGGTCCGGACGAGCTCCAGCACGCCGCCCTGGATCCGCGCGCGGGCGATCGCCTCCTCGGCCCGCTCCTCGCGGTCGATGCGCACCTTCAGGTCCACGGCGAAGCTCACGAGCCGCGACTCGCCCGGCGGCAGCGCCGCGAGCCGGGCGTCGCCCACGTAGGTGACGACCCCCCCGGCGGAGCGCTCGTAGACCGTCATCGCGCCGGGCGGCAGGCTCGTGTCGCTGTCGTTCCGCAGCCGCACCGAGGCGAGCGGCCTGTGCGCGCTCGCCTCCGGCTGGTAGAGCCACACGCGCTCCGCCGGGAGCTCGCGCTCGACGATCGGGAGGAGCGCCGTATGCCCGCTCGCGATCGTGAGGGGCGCAGGGAAGTGGAACACGACCTGCGTCGCCGCCTCCTTGCGCTCCGGCGCGCGCTCCTCGGCCTTCTCGGCCACGGCCTTTTCGGCCGGCGCGGGGGCCCCGGCGGGGCCCGCGAGGCCTTGGTAGCCCGCGTGCCGCGCCGCCCTCGCCGCGAGCGCCGCGGCGCCCTCGTCGAGGCGCGGCAGCACCCGCTCCGCGACGTCGACCGGCACCTCGGGGCGCTCCACATAGTAGATCTCGTAGAGCGCCTGGCGGAACGTCACCGGGTTGCCCGACACCAGGGTGAAATCCACGTTCTCCCAGTCGCCGCCGCTCTGGTTCTCCACGATGGCCCACCCGGAGAGCGCGCCTGTCTTCGCCTGCGCGTCCTCCGGCACGGTGAGCCGATACGAGGTCTTCCAGAGCGGCACCTCGATGACGTAGGCCACCCGGACGACCCGCTCGCCCTCGCCGGCCGTGCGCACGACGAGCTCGCGGCGGTTGCGCTGGCGCCGGCTCGCGAGCCCGAGCAGCGCCGCGCCGACCTGCCGCCGCAGCCGCTCCTCGGCGAACTCCACGCTCTCGAGCGCCTCCAGGACGACCTGCTTCAGCGCGCCGTCCGACATCAGCGCGAGCCAGTGCCGGTTCTCCGAGCCGCCGCCCGGCAGCGCCACCTGCGCCGCCGTGACCGCGACGATCCGCCCGGCGACGATCCCCTCGGGCCCGCGGGCCCGCACCTCGGCGCCGCGCAGGGCGTTCAGCAGGGAGGCCTCGGACTCCAGCGCTCCCTCGTCGAACGGGAGCTCGCGGAACAGGTCGCGCAGCGGCTCCCTCCCGGGAAGCGTGATGCTCCCGGTCACGCCGCGATCGTCGTAGACGACGATGCTCTTCAGCACGTCGTCGACCTGATCGAGCCGCACCTCGAGCCGGAGCGCGGCGTCGCCGCGCACGCGCGCCTCGTACTCGAAGTATCCGACGCCGCCGGTCGAGAGCACGACGCGGCGCAGCGAGAGCGCGTCCGCCGCGGTCCCCGGCCGGGCAACACCCGTCGCGTCGGCCGCCAGCGTCGCTGTCGTCCACAAGTGATGATCCATCGTCGCCTCCCCCCGGCGGAGGCGTGCGATGGCCCCGCCGTGGGGGTTCATAACGCCCCTCGCGAGGGCGTCAACGACGGGCGACGGGTGGAGTTCGCGCGCCGCTCCCGGCGCCCGTCAACCGCGGCCGGAGGCCTCGATTCGCTTCACGACGGCGAGCGCCTCCTCGACGTGCCTCGCCGCGCGGAGCTGGGAAGAAAAGGCATGTCGAACGACCCCCTCGCGATCGATGACGAACGTCACGCGGCCCGGGAGGAGCCCGAAGAGCGGCCTCACGCCGTAGCGCGCCGCGATCTGCCCGCCGGGGTCGCTGAGCAGCGTCATGGGCAGGCGGTGCTTCTGCGCGAACTGCTCGTGGGATCCCTCCGAGTCGGCGCTCACCCCGATGACCTCGGCGCCGGCCTCCGCGAAGGCGTCGTAACGATCGCGGAAAGCGCACGACTCCGCGGTGCATATCAGGGTGTCGTCCTTGGGATAGAAAAAGAGGACGACGGCCTTCTTGCCGCGGAAATCGGAGAGCTTCACCGCCTCTCGCCTCTGCGATTGCAGGGTGAAGTCAGGGGCGATCTGACCGACGGACAGGGTGGAGGGGGCGAGCATGTCGGTCCTCTACCCGATGCGCCGCGCCGCGTCCAAGGCCGCGGGGCCGCGCGGAGACCCGCCGGCGGCGCGCGGCGGCGGCTCCTCCGCTCCGGAGCTTCTTCGCGATCTCCAGGCAGGCGCCCGGCCGCAGGCCGCGGCGGATTCTCCAGGGACCGGGCCCGCGGCCGCCCCGCGCCCGGGAGAGATCGAGCGAGCGGCGGCCCAGAAGGCGCGCAGCGCGCGCCGGACACCGGCCGCGGGCGGCCGATCGGGCTACCCTGGGCGCCCCATGGCCACCACGTTCGCTGCGCTCATCTTTCGACCCGCCGAGATCCCGGACCGCGCGCTGTCCCAGGGCTTTGCCGTGGCGCTCGGCGGCTGGGACGTCGCCGCGCCGCGCCTGTTCGTCGCGCCGCTCCCGGGCGTGCCCGGCTACGCTGCCGCGTATTACTCGAGCGGCGAGCCCGCGGGCGGCGGCGACGAGCTCGACCACCTCGCCGAGCTCTTCGAGGACGAGCTCTCCCCGCCCGTCGCCGTGCTCGACGCGGCCGAAGGGCTCGGCCACGCGGGCGCGACGATCTTCGCGCTCGTGTTCTCGGAGGAGGTCGTCCACGACGACGGCTGGCGCTTCGAGGCGAGCGGGTTCGTCCGCCATTTCGTGCGGGAAGGGGAGGACGGCCTCGAGGCCGGCGTGGAGACGCCCGACCGGAGCGACCTCGTCGCCATCGACGCCGATCTGCCGGAGACCGCGACCGCCCAGGAGGAGCGCGACGCGACGGATCGCGCGATCCGGCCGCACCGCGGCTCCACGTTCCTCGCGGCCGAGCTGGGGGCCCCGGTGCTCGGCGCGCTGATGGGCGGCCTCTTCGCGCCCGAGCGCCGGGTCGCGGTGCACCTGGTCGAGCCGGGGCCGGCGTCGATCGCCGCGGAGGTGGAGCGCCTCAACCGGGTGCTCCGGCGCGAGGACGGCCGCGGCGCGAAGGCGACGCCCCCGCCGCCCGTCCGCGGCGTCGCCCCGCCGGCGACGTACGCGGCGTTCGCGCGCGCCTACGACTGGGCCGATCCGGCGGATCCGGAGGATCTCTACCGGGAGCTCGCGATCGGCGCCGTCGAGGGCACGCTGCGCTTCCTGCGCGAGGACGAGCTCCTCGGCCACGAGCGCGAGCCCGGCTGGGACGCGGCGGCGGCGCGGCAGCTCTACCCGATCGCGCGGCTCTCGGGCTCGGCGCTCGGCGGCGGCGCGGCCCAGCGGGCGATCCTCGCGCTCGGGGCCGACGGCGAGCAGCTCTGGGTCGTCCGCGGCGGCACGAGCGCGGCGCCGGCCGGTCCGACGTTCGGCGAGCTCCTGCGCTACCTCTCGCTGGGCTGGTCGCGCCGGAGCGACGCGGAGGAAGACCTCATCGGGGCGCTGATGCTGCGCGCGCGCCTCAGGTCCCTCGGGGGCTGAGCCGACGCGCGGGCGGCTGGGCGTCCGGCATCGAACGGTCGCCGCGCCCCGCGCCTGCGGCGTGGGGCGCCTCGGTGCGTGTGCCCGCCCGGATCAGAGATAGGTGTCGTACGCTTGGCGCCCGGTGATGGCGGGGCGGACCGGGTACATGCTGGGGTCGTCAAGGACCATGTGGAGCACGCCCACCTCCCGCTCGTTGTTGGCGAATACGCTCACGAGGATCCCGCCCTGCTTGACGCCCTTTTCGTAGCGTTCCGCCCAGTGCTTCGGGACGCCTGCGGAGATGAGGATCTCGCGCAGGCCGCCGGTGATCCCGGCGCCGACCGCGCTCGCCACCACGGCGGCGAGCGGGCCGGCCACCACGAATCCGAGGTCGGGAACCACGGCGCTCATCGCGATGGCGGCGCCGAACGTGTGCGCCGGCGGCGTTCCGTCCGGAACCCTGAAGCACCTGTGGCGCGTCGCGTCGGTCATCAGCAGGCTGACGTCCTGTCGCGTGTAGCCGCAGTCGATGATGCGTTCCGCCGCGGCTTCCGCCTCGTCGCGCGTCTGCACCAGGCCAATTACGAGCTTCGCCATGAGAGACCTCCTTCGCGTGAGCGCGTCCCCGCTCCGGGCCCCCGCGGCGGATACCGCACGGACCATGCCAATTCGGATTTCTCACGCGTCCGCGCGATTGCTTCGATATTCGCGGCCCCTGGACCCCGGCCGAGCGAGGCGGGATGTCGCAGTGCGCCCGCCGTGCCTCGCCTTCTGATGGCAACTTTCGCCTGCGCCGCGCGATATTCCATGTTTGAAAGCGAACGGCGCAAGAACGCCGTGACAAGAGGTCTCGTCCGGCCGGTGCGACCGCGCGCGCGCCGGCGTTCACCGACCGCCTGGGGCGGCTGGAGCACGGCAGCGCGGAGGTCGCCTCAGAAGCCGATCGTGTCCTCGAGCGGCGGAGGCGGCGGCTTCGTCGCCGCGGGGCGACCCGTCGTCGCGGCCCGGCCGCGGCCGTCCGCGGCGCCGCGCGGCGCTGCGGTCGCGCCGGGCTTCCCGGCCGCGGGCGAGCCCGTCCGGGGTCCCGGCGCGCCTGCCTGGACCGACGGGGTGCCTGCCGTGCCCGCCTGGTTCGCCTGCGCGGCCGCCGCCCCCGGCTGTGCGCCCTCCGCGGCCTCGGCCGTGCCCGCCTTCGCGGGCTCGACCGTGGCTTCCGCCGCGGGCTCCGCCGGCGCGATCTGCCCCGGCGCCAGAGCGCCGCCCTGCGCAGCGGGCCCAGCCGGCTGCGCTGCGCCCGACGCCGCCTGCCGCGGCGCCGGGTCGGCCGAGGGCGAAGACGCCTCGACGCTGGGCGACGGCCTCGCCACGAGGAACACGACCACCGACAGGGCCGCCCCCGCGGCGAGCGCCCCCGCCAGGATGGCCGGCGCCCATTTGCGGGACCCGTCGGTCCCCGAGGTCGCCATGCCGGCGAGCGTCCGCCCCGGCGTGCCCGTGCTCGAGAGCCGCGCGCCCGGCGCCGACGACGGCGTGCCGGTGGTCGAGAGCCGCGCGCCCGGCGAAGGCGGCACCGGCGCCCCGAACAGCACCGGCTGCGACCCGCCCGCCGGCGCGCCCCCGTGGCTCACCCGGTCCCCGCTGGACGACGGCTCGGTCGTGAACGGCGTGCGCGCGAGCCCGAGGACCGCGTGCTCCAGCGCCTCCGCCAGCTGCCGCGCCGACGCGAAGCGCGCCGCAGGATCGAGCGCCAGCGCCCGCTTCATCCAGGCGTCGATCGCCGGGGAGAGCTCCGGCCGGATCGCGCTCGGCGGCGTGAAGATCCCGGTGTGGAGCACGACCGACAGCGCGCCCAGCGTCTCGCCCCGGAACGGCACCTGCCCGGTGAGCGCGTGGTAGGCGACCACCGCGAGACCCCAGAGATCCGCGCGGAAATCGACGTGCTTCGCGCTGAGCAGCTGCTCGGGGCTCATGTAGAGCGGCGTGCCGAGCATGCTCCCGGTCGACGTCATGCCGAGATCGCCCTGCGGCGCGCCCTGGACCCGCTTCGCCACCCCGAAGTCGACCACCTTCACGAACAGCTCGCCCTCGACGTCGAGCAGGAAGATGTTGTCCGGCTTGACGTCGCGGTGGACGATCCCGAGCTGGTGCGCCCGCCCGAGCGCCTTCGCCGTCTGCGCCACGATCGCCGCGACCTCGACCGGCGGCAGCGCGCCCAGCCGCTGCATGCGGCTCTTCAGGTCCTCCCCCTCGAGCAGCTCCATCACGATGTACGGCACGCCGTCCGGCGTGACCCCGTGATCGAAGACCTGCGCGACGTGCGGGCTCTTGATCTGCGCGGCCGCCATCGCCTCCCGCCGGAAGCGCTCGACGAAGCCGCTCTGGTCCGCGTAGGCCGGCGACATGAACTTCACCGCCACCTGCGTCCCGAGCGCGAGGTGATCGGCCACCCACACGCTCCCCATCGCCCCCTTGCCGAGCTCACGCGCCAGCCTGAGCGTGCTCGTCACCTGCTGTCCGGGGTTCATCGGGGGTGCCTCTCCAATCAGCCGAGCCGCCGACCCGAGAAGGCGCCGTGTGCGCGAAGCGCGGTCCTCCGGGCGTCTACGCGCACAGCGTACAACAATCGCCCCGAACCGTCACCAACGAGCGCGTAGGCCGCGGACGTGGCAGGTGCTCTCGGATAAGCTCTCGCCATATGCGCGAGGGCACGCTGGTCGCAGGCCGGTTCGAGGTGCACCGCCTTGCCGGCGCCGGCGGGATGGGCACGGTCTACCGGGCGACCGACCAGCTCACCGGCCGGCCCGTGGCGCTCAAGGTCGCGCCCCCGGAGCTCGCGGCCCGCTTCCGGCGCGAGGCGCGCCTGCTCGAGGCCGTGCAGCACCCGCTCATCGTCCAGCACATCGCCCACGGCACGAGCGACGACGGCGCCCTGTGGCTCGCGATGGAGTGGCTCGACGGCGTCACGCTCGACGCGCGCCTCGGCGAGGGGCCGCTCCCCGTCGCCGACGCGCTGCTCGTCGCCCACCAGATCGCCGACGCGCTCGCCGCCGTGCACGCGCTCGGGATCACGCACCGCGACCTCAAGCCGAGCAACGTGCTCCTCCGCGACGGCAGGGTCGACGGCGTGGTCCTGCTCGACTTCGGCGTCGCGCGGGCGGCGGCGTCGACCACCCTCGTCACGGAGGCCAGCTCGCTCGTCGGCTCGCTCGGCTACGTCGCGCCCGAGCAGGCGCGCGGCGACGCCGAGGTCGACGCGCGCGCCGACGTCTTCGCGCTCGGGGTGCTGCTCTTCGAGAGCCTCGCCGGGCAGCGCCCCTTCGCGGCCGACGACCCGCTCGCCGAGATGTGCCGTATCCTCCTCGAGGAGGCGCCGCGCCTCGCCGAGCGGCGCCCCGACGTGCCGCCCGCCATCGACGAGCTCGTCGCGCGCCTCCTGGCGAAGGACCCGTCCGCCCGCCCCGCGGACGGCCGCGCGGCCGCGGCCGCGCTCGCGGAGACGCGCGCCCTGCTCGCGCGCTCGCCCGGCGAGGGCGGGGACGGCGCGCCGGCGTCGGTCACGGGCGACGAGCGGCGGCTCATCAGCGTGGTCCTCGTCGACCTGGGCGCCGCGGACCCCGAGCCGGCGAGCGATCGAGGCGTCGAGCGCGTCGTCGCGGACGTCGCCGAGGCGTTCGGCGGCGATCGGGTGCGGCTCGCGGGTGGCACGCGGATGGTGCTCCTGTCCTCGCAGACCGACGAGGCGTTCACCGGCCGCGGCGGCTCCGGCACGATGGTCGCCTTCGATCTCGCGGCGCGCGCCGCGCAGTGCGCCCTCGCGATGAAGGCGCGCCTGCCCGGGCGCCCGGTCGCGCTCGCCACGGGGCGGGCGCAGGTGGGCGAGCGCCTGCCCGCGGGCGACGTGATCGACCGCGCGGTCGCCTGCCTGCGCGAGGCCGGGGGCGACGTGCGCATCGACGAGGTCACGGCGGGGCTCGCGGCCCCGCGCTTCGAGGTGATCGGCGACGGCCCCTCGTTCCTGCTGAAGGGCGAGCGCGACGGCACGGAGCCGGAGCGCACGCTCCTCGGGCGCGTCACCGCGTTCGTCGGGCGCGACCGCGAGCTCGCGATGCTGCGCGGCCTCTACGAGCAGAGCGCCGACGAGCCCGTGGCGCGCGCCGCGCTGGTGCTCGGCGAGGCGGGCATCGGCAAGACGCGCCTGCGCTGCGAGCTCGTCCGCGCGGTGCGCGAGGCCGACGCGCGCGCGTCGGTCTACGTGGCGCGCGGCGATCCGATCGGCGCGGGGGCGCCGTTCGGCATGCTGGGCGAGATCGTCCTCGCGGCCGCGGGCTGCCTGCCCGGCGAGGCGATCGAGGCGCGCCGCGGCAAGATCCGCGAGCACGTGGCGCGCGCCGTGCCGGCCGCGGACGCGCGGCGCATCGCGTTCTTCCTCGGCGAGATCGCGGGAACGCCGTTCGACGATCCGGAGCCCGAGCTCGACGCCGCGCGGGGGGACGCGGTCTTCCTGGGCGAGCAGGCGCGCCGCGCCGTGCTCGACTGGCTCGCCGCGCGGTGCGCCGAGGGGCCGGTCGTGGTGGTGCTCGAGGACATGCACTGGAGCGATCACGCCTCGGTGTCGGTGCTGGACGAGGCGCTCCTCTCGCTCGCGGATCGCCCGCTGCTCGTGCTCGGCTTCGCGCGCCACAGCGTGATGGAGACGTTCCCCGGGCTGTGGGCGGCGCGCGGCGTGCAGCACATCAGGCTCGGCGCGCTGAGCCCGCGGGCGGCCGAGCGGCTCGTCCGCAGCGTGTTCGGCGACGAGCTCGCGCCGTCCGAGGTGGCGCGGCTGGTCGAGCACGCGGACGGCCACCCGTTCTTCCTCGAGGAGCTGATGCGCGCGCGGGCCGAGGGCCGGAGCGACCTGCCGCCCACGGTGGTGGCGCTGATGCACACGCGGATCGAGGCGCTGCCGGCCGAGGCGAGGCGCACGCTGCGCGCGGCGAGCCTGTTCGGCGGGAGCTTCTGGCCCGACGGGGTGCTGCAGCTGCTCGGCGCCGGCACGTCGGCCGAGGCGCTCGATCGCTGGCTGAAGAGCCTGCTCTCGGAGGAGCTCGTCGCCCGGCGGGGCGTGTCGCGCTACCCGGGGCATGAGGAGCTCACGTTCCGCCACGGCCTCGTGCGCGACGCCGCCTACGGGATGCTCACCGACGGCGATCGCGCCGCCGGCCACCGCGCGGCCGCGCGCTGGCTGCGCTCGGTGGGCGAGACCGACGAGCGGGTCCTGGCCGAGCACGTCGAGCGGAGCGGCGAGCCCGAGCGCGAAGGCGGCGAGGCGCTCGCCCGCGGCCCGGCGTGAGGGCGACATATGGAAAAGGGTGAAAGACGCGACAACGCGTCACACGACGACGGCGCGTAACGTAAAATGGCCGGGTTGATGGATTTCCATTGACGTGATACCTGGCCGTCCAGAGTATCGAGCATGGAGTCGTCTGGTCTGGGCACTGTCGGTCCCTACGAGCTGCTGCTGCAGCTGGCCGTGGGCGGCATGGCCGAGGTCTTCATCGCCCGTCGCGCCCGCGCGGCGGGCCCGGGCGGCGAGGGCGCGGGCGGCGCGGCTGCCCCGGGCGAGCCGCTCGTCGCGGTGAAGCGGATCCGCGCCGATCTGCGGTCCGAGTCGGGTTATGCCGCGATGCTCTTCGACGAGGCGGGCATCGCGTCGCGCATCGCGAGCCCGAATTTCGTGCCGATCCTCGATTGCGGCCTCGACGAGGGGGGCGCGCCCTACCTCGCGATGGAGCTCGTGGTGGGGGTGACCCTGAAGCACCTCACGAGGCCGCCGGAGATGCTCGAGATCGGCGACGCGCTCGAGCTCATCGCGGAGGCGGCCGACGGGCTGCACGCGGCGCACGAGGCGCGCGACAGCTCGGGGGAGCTGCTCCAGGTGATCCACCGGGACATCTCGCCGTCGAACGTCCTCGTCGGCGTGGACGGGCGGGCGTCCATCTGCGACCTCGGGCTCGCGTACGCGCTGCGCCGCACGACGCGGACGAAGACCGGGACGGTGAAGGGGAAGCTGAGCTACCTCTCGCCCGAGCAGGCGCACGCGCGGCCGCTGGATCGGCGCTCGGACGTGTTCTCCCTCGGGGTCGTGGCGTGGGAGGTGCTGGCGGGCAGGCGGCTGTTCATCGGCAGCAGCATGCTGTCGATCCTGCACGCCGTGCTGGAGCGCGAGGTGCCGCCGCTCTCGAGCGAGCGCGAGGGCGTGGGGCCGGCGGTCACGGCCGCCGTGGCGCGGGCGGTCGAGCGCGATCGCGACGCGCGCTGGCCGACCGCGGCGGATTTCGCGCGGGCGCTGCGCGAGGCGGCCGAGCGCGAGGGGCACGCCGCGTCGCGCGCGGCCATCGGCGCGCGGGTCGCCGAGATCCTGCCGGAGCCGCTGCGGCCGCTGCCGCCGTACTACGCGCCGGGCGGGCCGGTCGTCACGCCGGAGATCATCGCCACGCTGCGCTCGATGCACGCGGCGGGGGTGGTCGGCGAGGCGGACGCCAGCGTCCTGATGCCGCGGGGGCGCTCGCGCGGCTGAGCGGCGTGCACGCATGGGCGCGCGCCGGCCCGGGAGGATAGGATGTTCGAGGATGGAGCCCATCTTCGTCCTGATGATCATCTCGGGGATCGCGGGGCTCGCGAGGTGCTTCGCGGGGGCGCGAGGGGAGGCGATGCGGGCAGCCGAGGTCCGCTGGCGGCTCGCCCGGCCCGTCTGGCAGCGCGCCGCGGCCCTCGTCGGGGGGGAGTTCAGGTCGGGCCCGAGCCAGTCGGGCGACCCGCGGATGCAGATCTCCGTCGTGGTCGAGAACGTCGCGCTGCTCGTCGACCACGACGTCGACCTCGACGACGTGCTCGCCGTGCGGTACCGCACGTGGATCACCAGCACCGCGCGGAACCCGTCGGGCCTCAGGCTCCGGGTCAACGAGCAGCGGCTCGGCGGCTCCTGCGGCGGGGCCTTCCGCGCGAGGCGGGTGGACGTCGGCGATCGGGCAGCGGACGGCGCCTTCGTCGTCAAGGCGAGCAGCGCGACGCTCGCGCGCTGGTGGCTCACCCCGGAGCTGCGCGCGGCGCTCCGCGCGGCCACGGACTACCAGCTCACGCTCGAGTCGCACCGGCTCACCGCCGTCCGCGCCGGGCTGGAGGACGACGCCGAGAAGCTCGCGAGCGCCATCCGCGCCGCCGCGCTCCTCGCCGGCCGCGGGCGCGCGCTCACGAAGGAGCTGCGGGCGCTGGCGCACGAGCTCGGCGGGCGCCTCTCGCCCGGCGCCGGCTCCATCTCGTCCGAGGGCGAGGTGACCATCGAGCTCGAGCACCGCGGCCGGCGCGTGACCGTCGATTTCGGGCGGGACGGGAAGAAGGGCCCGTTCGGCACCCAGGTGCGCGCCGCCCGCGCCGCGTCCCCCTCGGAGCGGTTCGCCGCGAGGCGCCGGTCCAGGCGCGCCGCGGCGAAGGGGACGCCCCGCGCGCGCGGCGACGAGCCCCTCTCCGTCGCCTACGAGGTGCAGGCCGAGGCGCCGGACCGGCTGGCGCGGCGCCTCGGCGACGAGCTGCAGCGCGAGATCGTCGCGCTCCGCCCGGCGGCGATCCTGGGCGACGAGGCCGCCGTCGCGCTGGTGTTCGGCGAGCTCGAGACGGGGCGCGATCGGATCGAGCGCGCCATCGCCATCGTCGCCGCGCTCGCGGCGCCCGGCCCGCACGGGCCCTACCGCTGATCGCGCCGAGCCGCCGTGTCGCCGTGTCTCCGCGAGCCCGGCGTGACGGCGCGCGGTGGGCCTCGCGCGGGAGCCCGCTGTCACATCGTCCCCTGCCACAGGGGGTGTGCAGGCGTTCCTCCACGGCCTGGCCGCGCCAGAGCCAGGAGTGATCTGCCGAGATTCCCCAGGAGAGGAACACCCACGCATCGTTCGGGCCCTCGCTCGCGGCGGCCTCGTAGATCCGGCGAAAGCCTGCCCGTCCGTCCACGAAGCCATCGCTTTCCAGCTCGATGGCGAGCCTGCGGAGCCGCTCGGAGCGGGACAGTCCTGCGTCCGCGGTGCTCGCGAGGAATCGTTGGAGCGCCTCGGCAGTGATCTCGATGGGGGCGTCAGCGCGCCTGAGCTTCTCGATCTCGGCGGCAAGCCAAGGCTCCACCTGGCGAGCCTCGATGCCGCGCTCAGCCCTCTCTAGAGCTGCCCGGATCGCTTCCACAAGATTCATTCGAGACACTCTACGATGGCTCGCTCTACGTCGCAAACGCGGTGGCTCCAGGCGGCCGGGCGCGAAGGGAGGCTTCCGTCGTTGGACAGGCGAAGTCTTTGAGCCCGATGGTTTCCAAAGAAAGGAGCATCGACGTGCAGCAAGAAACTGTGCGCGAGCGAATCGAACAGACCCTGCGGGTCCTTGTAGGGCTGCCGCTACGCTACATGGGACGTGCTGTGGACATGGCCTGGCTCGGTTTCGGCGACATGGTCGAAGTGCCGAAGCGCAATGGGGGGACAAGATGGGTCGCAAGGCACGCGTTGCACCTGCAATGCGATGACAGTCACTTCGTGGTCTTCGAGGATGCTGAGAGTGATTGAGGTGGTAAGCGTCCAGCGCTGGGGCACGACGAGCGCGGATGGCGCCTTGAAGACGTGCCCGTTGGCCGGGTGCAGCAGACCGCGCGCCTTGGTTCCTGGACGGGGCGCCTTGGTTCCTGGACGGGGCGCCTTGGTTCCTGGACGGGGCGCCTTGGTTCCTGGACGGGGCGCCTTGGTTCCTGGACGGGGCGCCTTGGTTCCTGGACGGGGCGCCTTGGTTCCTGGACGGGGCGCCTTGGTTCCTGGACGGGGCGCCTTGGTTCCTGGACGGGGCGCCTTGGTTCCTGGACGGGGCGCCTTGGTTCCTGGACGGCGCGCCTGGGTTCCTGGACGGCGCGCCCGCCTGACACGGCGCACGCAGCGCGACGTCCGGCGATCAGGGCGTTGTACCCTGCCGCCCCAGCAGCCGCGCCGTCGCGCCCTGCGCGGCGTCGACCGCGCGGCCGGCCGTGCGCGCCGCCTCGCGGAGGGCCTCGTCTGCGCCGCGTGCGCCGGCGCCCCCGGACGGCCTCGACAGGAGATACGCGGCGAGCGCCACGCCGAGCGCCACGGCGACGCCGGCCGCCGCGAGGCGCCGGCGCCGCGGTCCGCGCCGCGCCGGCGCCGCACCCGCCGCGGCCGCGAAGGCGGCGATCATCGCCTCGACGCTGGGGAACCGCTCCGGCGGGCTGATCGCGAACGCCCGCGCGAACCACGCCTCCAGGGCGGGCGGCGCCTCCGGGCACAGCGTGGTCACCGGGAGGCGCGCGCCGACGAGGATGGAGGCGAGCACGGCGGCCAGGTTGCGGCCCGGGAACGGCAGCTGCCCGGTGAGCGCCTCGTGCGCCACGACCGCGAGCGACCACATGTCGAGGTGCGGCCCGGTCTGCCCCTCGCACGTGTGCTCCGGGCTCAGGTACGCCGGCGTGCCCAGCACCACGCCGTCCGCCGTCCGGCGGCGGAAGTCGGCCGGCCGATCGTCACCTACCCATTTCGCGATCCCGAAATCGGCGATCTTGGCGCGCAGGTGGCCGTCGCTCCCCGCGACGAGCAGGATGTTCGACGGCTTGATGTCACGGTGCACGACGCCGAGGCCGTGCGCCACCGACAGCGCGTCGCCGAGCTGGCGGAGGAGCGGCGCGAGCTCGGCCGCCGGCATCGGCCCTCGCTCCTGCAGCCATTGCCGCAGCGACCTGCCGCGCACGTACTCCATGACGAGGTACGGGCCCGCCGCCGGGTCCTCGCCGGCGTCGTGGACCGCGACGACGCCGGCGGTCTTCTGGCCGAGCTGCGCCGCGACCCGGGCCTCGAGCCGGAACCGCTCGATGGCGTCGAGTTGCCGCCCGTTGCGCGCCACCACGAGGAACTTGAGCGCGACGTCGACGCGCCGGACGCTGTCGTGCGCGCGCCAGACCTCGCCCATAGCGCCGCGCCCGAGCGGGTGCTCGAGCCGGTAACGCCCGCCGACGAGGCGGCCTCGCAGCCGCCCGGCGCGGCGCGAGGAGGCAGGGCGGGAGTCTGCGGGTCGATCAGCGAGCGCGGCCGCGGCGCGCGCGCCGTCTCTTCTCTGGGAATCGGGTTGGGGATCGAACGAGGATGGCTGGAACACGATCGAGCACCTCCGTGCCGCCTCTGTGTCCCAGATGCGTCGATGCTCCTCTCGGGCGACGCGCTGGGGCCAGGGACCGGGGCATGAACGGAGCGTATCGCGAACGTGGGATTCAGGGAATCCCGGACAGCGCACCTCGATCGGAGAGCCAACCGCGGACTTGTGCTCACAAGGTCTTACGGTGGCGCAGAACGTCGGTGTCTACGCTACGTGGATCTCGCTCGGCGGTCGAATCCCGCCCGTACCGCGTCGCGGCGCGGGGTCTCGCGTCTCCGGTCGCGGAGCTGCGCGAGACCTGGGGCTCAGAATAGCGCCACGACGGTGGTCACCACGCTCGCCGTCGCGGGGATCGCGCGCAAGAACGCCTTGGAGTTCCACGACTGATCCATCGAGCAATCCGCCGTGGTGCCGCCGGTCAGGTCCTTCCAGTTCGCGGCGATTCGCTCGTTGACGCCGAACTCGGTGTTGTTGTCCGTGCGAGAGCCGCCGCCGAATGCCCGGCGAGGGGCCTCAGCCCGCGGGCGCGCCGTCCGCGCTGGCGAGCCGCGCGCCGACCGGCTGGATCGCCCGGCGTGGCCTCACAGAAGATGTGAAGTCAGGAAGCGGGTTTGGCCCGCCTCCCCATCTTCCCACCGTCCTGTTCGCGCCGGGCGCGGGAGACTGCCCCCTTCTGTGAGCGCCCCGCCTGGGTGCGCGGGCGCGCGGGCGGGGGCGTGGTTTCGCGCACTGCGGAGATGACGACCTCGCGGAAGCAGCGCGCGCCCTCGTCCTCGTGGGTCCTCTCGTGCCATACGAGCTGGATCTTCAACGAGAACCCGGGCAGCGGCGGCTCGATGATCGCGAGCGGGGCGAGGCGGGCGAGCGCCTCGGCCAGGCGGCGAGGCATCCCGGCGATGAGATCGGTATTCGCGGCGGCGACCGCGGCGGCGGAGAAGCTCGGGACCGTCATGGCGATTTCGCGGCGCAGCCCGTGCGCCGCGAGCTGCTCGCGGGCGGCCCGGTTGCCGATGCCGCCCCGCCCGAGCGCGACGTGGATGTCGATATGGCGCATCGCATTGAACACCTCGCGCGTCATCGGGCCGCGGGCGCACGGGTGGCCGCGGCGGACCACGAAGACGCTGTCCTGCTCGTAGAGGTCCGCGGCGTGGTGGCCGGGCGGCAGCGGGTGAGCAGGCGCGATCGCCGCGTCGATGTCGCCGCCGGCGAGCCCCCCGGCCGCCTCGAGGTGGTCGACGCTCGCGACGCGGAGGACCGCGCGCGGCATCTTCGCCGCGAAGGCCCGCGCGATGGCCGGCAGGCTGCATATCTGATCGAGGTCGGAGCACGCGATCGCGAACGCGCGCGTGGTCGCCATCGGGTCGAACGCGCGGTCGCCCGCGATCGCGCCGGCGATCTCGCCGAACGCCGCCCGGAGCCGCGGAATCATCTGCTGCGCGCGGGGCGTCGCGACCAGACCGCGCCCGCTCCGAACGACGAGCGGGTCGCCGAGCTGCGCGCGCAGCCGCGCGAGCGAGTTGCTCACGGCCGACGGTGTAACGTGGAGCCGCCGCGCCGCGCGCGCCGCGCTCCGCTCCTCGAGCACCGCGTGGAGCACGAGCAGGAGGTTGAGATCGAGCGCCGGTAAGTTCACGAATCGTGACGATTAGCATCACAAACCATCACTGGCAATGAATGCCTGTCACACGCATGCTGGCCCGGACATCGAGCCGGCGTGGCTCGACCGGCGGACAGGGTGGAGGTGGTGAGATGACCAAGCGAGGCGTGCAGCGGGCGATCGTGGTCGGCGGAGGCATCGCGGGTCCGGTGCTCGGGATGTTCCTGCGGCGCATCGGCGTGGACGTGACGATCTTCGAGGCGCGCGAGGCGTCTGCGGAGCGGGAGGGCGCGTTCCTGGGCATCACTCCGAACGGAATGAACGTGCTCTCGGATCTCGGCCTCGCGGGCGCGGTGGAGGCGCTCGGCGCGCCGTGCGCGGGTCTCCGGTTCGAGAACGCGCGCGGCCGGCGCGTCGGGGTGATCGATCAACGGGAGGCGGCGCGCCGCTTCGGCGCGGGGCTCGTCATGATCCGGCGCGGGGCGCTGCACGCCGCGCTCGCGGAGGAGGCGGCCCGGCGCGGCGTCGCGATCCGGTACGGCGCGCGGCTCGAGGACGTGGACGCCTCGGATCCGCGCGAGGTCGTCGCGCGCTTCAGCGGCGGCGGCGAGGCGCGCGGCGACGTTCTCCTCGGGTGCGACGGGTTCCGCTCGCGCACGCGGGCTCGGGCGCTGCCCGGCGCGCCCGAGCCGCGCTACACCGGGCTCATCGACTTCGGCGGCTTCGCGCGTTGCCCCGGCGCGCCGATCGAGCCTGGTTGGAACGTGATGGTGTTCGGCCGGCGCGCGTTCTTCGGCGCGTTCGCGGCGCCCGGCGGCGAGGTGTGGTGGTTCCACAACAGCGGGGAGCCCGCTCCGGCGCACGGCGACGCCGCGCCGCCGGAGCCGCTCCGCGAGCGCATCCTCGCGCTGCACCAGGGCGATCCGGGCTGGATCGCGGACGTGGTGCGCGCGACCCCGGAGGTCCTCGGGCCGTGGCTGCTGCACGACATCCTGACGATGCCGCGCTGGCACGCCGGCCGGGTTTGCCTGATCGGGGACGCGGCGCACGCGGCGACCCCGCACGCCGGCCAGGGCGCCTCGCTCGCCATGGAGGACGGGATGCTCCTCGCGAGGTGTCTCCGGGACGAGCCCGACCCGGAGCAGGCGTTCGCGGCGTTCGAGCGCCTCCGGCGGCCGCGCGTCGAGGCGATCGTCCGGCAGGCGCGCCGGAACGGCAGCCGCAAGGCCGTCTCCGGGCCGGTGGCGGAGTGGCTCCGCGACCGGGCGCTGCCGCTGTTCCTGCGGCTCGGCGCGGCCGCTCAGCAGCGCGTGTACGCGTACCGGATCGACTGGGAGGAGCGGGTCTAGCTCGCTCCGCCGTTCAGGCTGGCGCCGAGGGCGTCGGCGAGGATATCTGTACACGGGCAGCGCGGCGAGGCTCTTGACCTTGGTGCCGTGTCAGAGCGGCCGTGGCGCGACCGGGGGCGCGCGCCGGATCAGCGCGCCACGCAGATGCCGGCGCAGTCGGCGCTGCCGGTGGCCGTATCGCAGTCGTCGCTCGGGTCGTCGACGCACTCGAGCCCGTCGGGGCAGGGGAAGCCCGCGAAGCCGCCGCACATGATGGGCTTGGGCTCGACGCAGACGCCGGCGCAGTCGGCGCCGCCGTGCTCCGGGTCGCAGTCGTCGGTCGGGTCGTCGACGCACTCGAGCCCGTCGGGGCAGGGGAGGCCCGCGAAGCCGCCGCACATGGCGGGCTTGGGCTCGACGCAGACGCCGGCGCAGTCGGCGCCGCCGTGCTCGGGGTCGCAGTCGTCGGTCGGGTCGTCGACGCACTCGAGCCCGTCGGGGCAGGGGAAGCCCGCGAAGCCGCCGCACATGACGGGCTTGGGCTCGACGCAGACACCGATGCAGTCGGCGCCGCCGTGCTCCGGGTCGCAGTCGTCGGTCGGGTCGTCGACGCACTCGAGCCCGTCGGGGCAGGGGAAGCCCGCGAAGCCGCCGCACATGACGGGCTTGGGCTCGACGCAGACACCGATGCAGTCGGCGCCGCCGTGCTCCGGGTCGCAGTCGTCGGTCGGGTCGTCGACGCACTCGAGCCCGTCGGGACAGCTGGTCCCGAGGAAGCCGCCGCACTCCTGGGTCGTTTGCGGATGCTGCGTCTCCCCGACGTCGTCGTCGTCGCCCTCCGCCTGGCAGCCGACGAGTCCAATCACCATGAGCAAGAAAGCCAATCCTGTGTGGCGCATCAGAACCTCCGCGTCGTGCTTGTTCGAGCCCTCATGCGGCCGCCGGACCGGCGATCGCGCGGCAGCCTGGCGCGCAGGCGCCGCCAGGGGAGGACACCCCTGACGCCACCGCCCAGGCCACCTTCAGGGCTCTTCTGTTTCTGCTCCCCGAGGCGCGTCCTTCGGGAAGCGGCGCTCCATCGTCGCGCCTGTCTTCGCCCGTCTTCAGCTTGAGCAGCCTCCGTGCCAGCGAGATTTGGCACAGCTCGCGCGGAAATCGCGGCCTGCCGCGGGGGGGTCATCGCGGCCGCGGTGTCTCGCGTGTGTCTCGAAGTGTCTCACGTGTGCCAACGGTGAGACAGCCGGCTCGTGCGCCTCGCACCGAGGCCACGGCGCCACGGCCGGAGGACGCCTCCGCTTGCGCGCGCGCGTCCGGGCTGCAACGCTGCGCGCCTCTTGCAAGGAGGTCTTCTGTGGCGAGCTTGTTCGAGCCCTTTCGCTTGAAGGACATCACGCTGCGCAACCGCGTGGTCGTCTCTCCCATGTGCCAGTACTCCTCCGTGAACGGCCATGCGACCGACTGGCACCTTGTCCATCTGGGCTCGATGGCGAGAGGTGGAGTCGGCCTCGCCATCGCCGAAGCCACGGCGGTGTCCCCGGAGGGCCGTATCAGCCCGCGAGACGCCGGGCTGTGGGAAGACAGCCAGATCGAGCCGCTCAGGCGGATCGTCGCGTTCATCAAGGAGCAGGGCGCGGTGCCGGGCGTCCAGCTCGCGCACGCGGGGAGGAAGGCGAGCGCCAACCGGCCGTGGGAGGGCGACGACCACCTCACGAAGGAAGAAGGCGCCTGGGAGACGCTGGCGCCCTCGGCGAAGCCGTTCGGCGCGTACCTCCCCCAGGTGCCCAGGGAGATGTCGAAGGCCGACATCGACCGCGTGAAGGGCGATTTCGTCGCCGCCGCGCGTCGGGCCCTCGAGGCAGGCTACGAGTGGCTCGAGCTGCACTTCGCGCACGGCTACCTGGCGCACAGCTTCTACTCGCCGCTCTCGAACGCGCGCACCGACGCGTACGGCGGGACGTTCGAGAACCGGATCCGCTTCCTGATCGAGACGTTCGAGGCGGTGCGGAACGCCTGGCCGGAGCGCCTGCCGCTCACCGTCCGGCTCTCGATCACGGACTGGGTGGATGGCGGGGTCACGATCGAGGAGTCGATCGAGCTGACGAGACGGCTCAAGGCGTCCGGCCTCGATCTGCTCGACGCGAGCCACGGGTTCGTGGTCCCCGATGTCTCCAAGATCCCCTGGGGCCCCGGCTTCCTGCTCCCGCACGCCGGACGCCTCCGCAAGGAGGCGGGCGTGCCGGTCGCGGCGGGGTGGTTCATCAACGAGCCGGAGCAGGCCGAGGCGGCCCTGAAAGAGGGCCAGGCGGACCTCATCGTGCTGGCCCACGCCCTGCTCGACGACCCGCACTGGGCCTACCACGCCGCGAAGAAGCTGGGCGTGGAGCAGCCGAGCCGCGTCCTCCCGCCGCCGTACGGCCACTGGCTCAAGCGCTGAGGGCGGCGGCCGGCGCGCCAAAACCCCTTGAACCGGGCCCGCGCACCGACGACGTTGCGCGGCCCGACCATGCCAGGCGACCCCCAGCCCGTCACCCCCGGAGCGCCGGAGGCGCCGTTCGCGACGCGGGCGGCGCTCCTGTCCTGGCTCGCGCGCCACGCCATCGCGCACCTCGCCCGGCTGAACCTCGAGGCCGTGGCCCCGCGCCTCGATCCCGCCCTCTGGCCCGAGCTGCGCGTCCTCGGCGCGCGGCGGCGCCTCATCGACCTCGCGAGCGACGACGAGCTCGCGCGCTCGATCGAGTGGCTGCCGCCCTCGCGCCTCCGCGACGCGCTGCCGCCCGCCGTCCTCGCCTTCCTGGAGGACGAGCGCGCCGCCGCCGCGCTGGCGCGCGCCGCGGTCCCCGCGCTGCTCCGGCCGCCCGACGAGCCGCGGGCCCAGCCGGCGCACGCCCTCCTCTGCGCCCTGCGCGCCCGCGTCCCCGACGCCGTGGCCCCGCGCCCCGAGCGGGCGCTCCGGGCCGCCCCGCTGCGCTTCGACGCGGCGCTGCCCGGCTTCCGCCTCGACGACCCGCTGCCCTACGAATCGCAGCGCGTGGGCGCCGGCTTCGTCCGGCCCGAGGCGCGGCTCACCCTCGCCCCCGGGGCGCTCCGCGCCGAGTGCGGCTGCGGCGCGGCCGACTGCGTGCACGTGCTCGCGGCCATCGACGCGGCGCTGCTCTGGCTCCGCCAGCCCCCGGGCGAGGCCTTCTCCCGGGCGCTCGACGAGCTCGGGCGCCCCCCCTGGGAGCGCACCTTGCTGGCGCTCGACCGGGCGTTCGACGACGGCCCCGGCGCGCGCGCCGGCGTCGAGCTCACCTTCCGGCTCGACGTCGTCGAGGGCGCCGGCGTCGCGGTCGCCCCCTGGATCCACCGCGTCGGCAAGAAGGGCCAGCGCGGCGCCGGCGCGCGGATCGGCAAGAAGCGCCTCCTCCTGGAGCACGGCGCGAAGCTCTCCGCCGAGGACGCCCGCATCGCGGCGCTCCTGCCCGACGGCGACGCGTTCGCCTCGCGGGCGCTGCTCGACGCGCTCATCGGCCACCCGCGCCTCGTCCTCGGCGAGGCGCCCGACGTCGCGGTGCGCATCGAGCGCACGCCGGTGGGCCTCGTGGCCGAGGAGCGCCACGGCGCCGTGCGGGTGAGCGCCGGCGTCGAGGGCACCGCGCTGCCCCCTCCGCTGCTCGAGCGCCTGCGCCGGGCCCGGCCCGAGGAGGTGCTGTTCCTCTGGGACTGGGACAAGGGCGCGCGCCGGCTCACGCTGCTCGACGTCAAGACCGAGGTCCGGTCGCTCCTCGACGTGCTCCTGCGTGAGGGCAACGTCTTCCCGCCCGAGAGCCACGCCGCCCTGCTCGCCGCGCTCGCGCGGTGGGCGCAGCGCGTGCCCGTCGCCATGCCGCGCAGCGTGATGGGCGAGTCGGTCCCGCCCGCGCTGAGCCCGGTGCTGCGGCTCACCGCCCAGCCCCGCGGCGCGGTCGAGGTGGAGCTGCGCATCCGGCCGCTCGAAGGCGGCCCGACGCTCGCGCCGGGCGCGGGCGCCCGCGACGTGCACGTGCGGCGCGGGGAGAAGGCGCTGCACGCGGTGCGCGACCTCGCCCGGGAAGAGGGCTTCGCCGCCGCGCTCGCGGCCGAGCTCCCGCTCGCCGGGGCCGAGCCGCTCGAGGATCGCCGCTTCCACTACCGCTTCGCCAGCGCGCACGGCGCGCTCGACCTGCTCGCGGCCTGCGCGGCGCGCGACCCGCCGCCGGAGCTCGAGTGGGTCGGCGCGCCGCTCCGCGCGGTGGCGAGCCGCGGCCCCCAGGCGCTCAAGATCATCCTCGAGCGGCGGCGCGAGTGGTTCGGCGTCCTCGGCGGCCTGAGCGTCGCGGGCGAGCGCGTCGAGCTCGCGCGGCTGCTCGAGGCGGCGCGGCGCGGCGAGCGTTACGTGCAGGTCGAGGCGCAGACCTACGTGGAGCTGGGCGAGGCGCTGCGCGCCCACCTCGAGCGCCTGTCGGACCATGTCCACGAGACCCGGCACGGCCTCGCGGTGGGCCCCTCGGCCGCCGGGGTGCTGTGGGAGATCGAGCAGGCCGGCGCCGCGCTCGACGGGGATGGCGCCTTCCGGCGGCTCGCCGAGCGCGTCGCGGCCGCGGGCGAGCTCTGCCCGGCGGTCCCACCGGCGCTCGGGACCGAGCTCCGCCCGTACCAGGTCGACGGTTACCGCTGGCTCGTGCGGCTCGCGGCCTGGGGGGCCGGGGGCGTGCTCGCCGACGACATGGGCCTCGGCAAGACCGTGCAGGCGCTGGCCGTCCTGCTCGAGCGCGCCGAGCGCGGGCCGGCGCTCGTCCTCGCCCCGACGTCGGTGGCCTTCAACTGGCGGGACGAGGCGCAGCGCTTCGCGCCCTCGCTGCGCCTCACGCTCTACGCGGACGAGGCCGATCGCGACGGCGCGCTCGCGCGGCTCGGCCCGGGCGACGTGCTGGTGCTCAGCTACGGCCTGCTCGCGCGCGACGCCGCGCGCCTCGCGGCCCGGCGCTTCGCCACGGTCGTCTTCGACGAGGCCCAGAGCCTGAAGAACGCGACCACCCTGCGCGCGCGCGCCGCGCGGGCGCTCCAGGCGGACTTCACGAGCGCGCTCTCCGGCACGCCGCTCGAGAACCACCTCGGCGAGCTCTGGAGCCTGTTCACGATCGTCTTTCCCGGCCTCCTGGGCAGCTGGGACTCGTTCCGCGATCGCTATGCCGCGCCGATCGAGCGGCACGGCGATCCCGCCGCGGCGCCCGCGCTCGCGCGCGTGCTCGCCCCCTTCCTCCTGCGTCGGACCAAGGCGCAGGTGGAGGCCGAGCTCCCGGCGCGCACCGAGGTGCGCGTGCCGGTCGTCCTCTCGAGCGCCGAGTGGCGGCTGTACGAGGACGCGCGCCTCGCGGCGCTCTCCGATCTCGAGACGCGCCGGTCGGTCCGTCGCGAGCAGCAGCGGCGCGTCGAGGTGCTCGCGGCGCTCACGCGGCTGCGGCTGCTCGCCTCGCACCCGCGGCTCTACGACGAGCGCTCGGCGCTCGCCTCGTCCAAGCTCGCGCGCCTCCTCGAGCTCGTCGACGAGCTGCGGGCGGAGGGGCAGCGCGCGCTCGTCTTCAGCCAGTTCACCTCGCACCTCGCGCTGGTGCGCGAGGCGCTCGAGGCGCGCGGCGTCGCGTACGTCTATCTCGACGGCGAGACGCCGCGGCGGGCGCGGGGCGAGCGGGTGCGCGAGTTCCAGGAGGGTGCGGCGCCGCTCTTCCTCATCTCGCTCAAGGCGGGCGGCTTCGGCGTCAACCTCACGGCGGCCACCAACGTGATCCTCCTCGACCCCTGGTGGAACCCCGCGGTCGAGGATCAGGCCTCGGATCGCGCGCACCGGCTGGGCCAGCGCCGGCCGGTCACCATCTACCGCCTGGTGGCGCTCGGGACGATCGAGGAGCAGATGCTGTCGCTGCACGAGCAGAAGCGCTCGCTCGCGGCCCAGGTCCTCGGCGGCAAGGACGCGGCGGGCAAGCTCTCGACGCAGGAGCTCCTGGGGCTGCTCTCGGCGCGGCTGCGGGGGCCGGACGGCGGCGAGGGCGGCGAGGTGGAGCGCGCCGCCGGGCTCGACGAGGATCCCGGCGCCGGGGCGCCGGCGCCCGCCTGAGGGGCGCTACGTCGCCCAGAGCACGGCGAGCTCCAGCTCGATCGCCTCGAACGGCGCGGCGCGGACGCGCGCGGCGTCGCGGTGGACGGCGAGCTGGATCCAGCCGCGGCCGGGGGCGAGCGAGAGGACCTCCAGGGTCCGCTGGATGGGATCGACCAGCCACGCGTGCAGCACGCCTTCGCGCGCGTAGAGGGGCATCTTCTCCTTGCGATCGTGCTGCTCTGTCGAGGGGCTCAGGACCTCGCAGATCCAGTCCGGAGCGAGCGAGAAGTAGGGGGTGTCGGGGAGCTCGTGCATGCGCTCCCGGCGCCAGCCGGCGATGTCCGGCACGACCGCTTCCACGTCGCCCGGCGATTCCGGATCGGGGAAGTGCAGCTCGGGCTCGTCGAGGATCCACCATCCGCCTGGGCCGTTCCTGCCGTGGTCGAAGGGACCGCCGATCTCGATGCCCAGGCTCGACGCGGCGCGCGCATGCCGCGGCGCCGGCCGCGGGAAGACGTGCAGCACGCCGCGGATGAGCTCTGCCACCTTGTTCGGCGGGGCGGCCTCGAGGTCGGCGTACGTGGCGCGGCGGGGCTTCTCGGCGGGCTGGCCCATGGCTCCAGCCTGCCTGCGGGCGCACGGCCAGGCAAGCTGCGCCCGGCGGGGGCGCAGTCGGCGGATCACGCCTCGCCGACCTCGTTCGCGAACCCCTTCGCGGGGTCGGCTTGCCTCGCCGCGTCCGCCGGGCCGGCGGGGTGGACGACCACCCGCTTCCAGCGCCCCGAGGCGTAGTAGGCCAGGCTCGCGGCGAGCGACACGACGAAGCTCGCCGCGATGGCGTACCAGACGCCCTTCACGCTGCGCATCTCGCGGGAGAGGAAGTAGGCGAGCGGGGCGCGGACCACCCAGAGGCCGAGCAGCGAGATCGCGGTTGTCACCAGGGTGGCGCCGGCGCCGTTGATGATGCCGTTGCTCACGAAGGAGAGGCCGAAGAGCACGTACGACGCGCCCACGATGTGCAGGTACGAGACGCCGAGATCGATGACGACCGGATCGGCGATGAACACCCGGAGGAGCGCCTCGGGGAAGATGATGGCCGCCGCCGAGCACGCGAGCGTGATCGCGGCGCTGAAGGCGCAGCCCCACAGGAAGATCTCGCGCACGCGGCCGTGGTGCCCCGCGCCCAGGTTCTGCCCGGCGAGCGTCGATATCGCCATTCCCATGTTGATCGCGGGCAGGAACGCGATCTGGTCGATGCGCGAGGCCGCGCCGAACGCCGCGGTCGCGACCTCCCCGAACCCGTTCACGATCCCCGTCACCACCACCATGCCCAGCGAGACCACCGACTGCTGCACGGCCGCCGGCACGCCGATGCGGAGCGTCCGCCGGATCGTCGGGCCGAGCTGGCCGAAGCGGGGCCACCTCGGCGAGATCGGGGATTTCCGGGCATAGAGATATCCGTTGAGCGCCACGAGCGCGAGGACCTGAGAGACGATCGTGGCCCAGGCGGTCCCGTTCAGGCCGAGCTCCGGCAGCCCCAGCTTCCCGAAGATGAGGAGAGGATCGAGCACCGTCGTGAGCAGGACGGAGCCGAGCTGAAAATAGAGGGGAGTCTTCGAGTCCCCCGTCCCCTGCAGCATGCTCCTCAGCGCGAACATGCCGAAGCTGAAGGGCAGCGAGAGCAGGTAGACGCGGAGGTAGTGCACGGCCGGCTCGAGCACCTCGGCCGGCGTGTCCATCGCGCGGAGGATCTCGGGCGTGAAGATCTCGCCGACGACGGTCAGGACGATGCCGAGGCCGTAGATGAGCACGGTCGAGCCGTCCACCACGCGCTTCAGCTCGTCGAACCGCCTGGCGCCGAAGCTCTGCGAGACGAGGATGTTCGTCGCCAGGGTCATCCCCATCCCGACGCCGAAGATCGTGAAGACGACGGGGAAGCTCACGGTGACGGCCGCCAGGGCGACCGTGCCCAGGTACTGGCCGACCCAGATGGCGTTGATGAAGCTGTAGGTCGTCTGGAGGAAGCCCCCGAGGAGCATCGGGAGCGAGAACGTCACGATGTGTCTTGGGATGCTGCCGGTCGTCAGATCGGTGCCGAACGTCGGTTTCATCGGGCTCCTCGCCCGCGGGCGGGCGGAAAGTAGGGATCGTGGGGGGTCTCGGGTGCGGCGTAACTTAGCGGACGCGCGGCGACAGTCCATGCCCGCTGGCGCGCGGTTTGCAGCCCGCGCCGGCCGCTGAGCGCATCGGTCCTTCCTGCGGTTGCGCCAGCGAGAGGAGAACGACATGCCGAAAGCGAAGTCCGCCGGCGCCCCCAAGCAGCCGGGGGCGCGGGGCGCGGCCCCGGAGCCGTCCGAGGCGACCTTGCCGCTGGTGCTCACCGCGGCCGAGCAGGATCTCCTGGGGCGCGCCCTCAAGCTCCTGGTCAACGTCCAGGCCGCGCCGTTCGTGGAGAGGGCGCGTCGCGAGGGCTACACGGCCGAGGAGCACCGCGAGGGGTGGCGGCTGCTCAAGCTCGCCTCGGGCGAGCAGCGCCCGCTGGAGCACCTGTTCGTGGAGGCCGCGAGCGGCGGGGTGGTGGAGGGGACGGAGCGGATGCGGCTGCTCCAGGAGGTCGATACCTTCGAGAACACGTGGTTCCCGCGCGCGCGGGCGATCATCCGCCGCGTGGTGCCGCGCGAGCGGCGCGGCGGGTTCGAGGCCGCGTTCTTCAAGAACCTGGAGCAGCAGCCGCTCGGGCCGGCGGTGATCATGTCGGTCGGGACGTTCCTTCGCCGGGTCGAGGGGCTCGCCAGGAACAGCGACGGCGACGCGAAGAAGGTCCACAGGACGCTCACGGCGCGCGGGCTGACCGAGGCGAGGATGCAGCACGTGCGCGAGCAGATCGCGCGGCTGGAGGCCGGCGCCGGCGCGCCGGGGCAGCCGCCCCGGGTGCCTGTGGCGGAGCTGGAGCGGGCCCGGAAGGAGCAGCGGGAGGCGCTCGAGGGGCTGCGCGACTGGTTCAACGACTGGGCGACGACGCTCCGGCAGGTCTTCTCGGTCAAGGCGCAGATCCAGCTCGGCCTCACGGTGATGAAGCGCGCGGCGGCCGCCGCCGAGGAGGTGGTCGAGGAGGAGCCGCCGCTCGACGGGGCCGACGACGGCGCCGAGGTCGAGGTCGCGGGCGCGGAGCCGCCGCTCGGCTGACGCGGCGCCGGGCGCCGCCCGGCCCGTCAGGCGCCGGGGAGGCCGGCGGGGCGGCGCGGCGGAAGCGGAAAGCCGGTCCGGGGAGCCGGAGGAGGGGGTCTCGAGAACGGCCGAGGGGGGTCTCGAGAACGGCCGAGGGGGGTCTCGAGAGCGGCCGAGGGGGTCTCGAGAGCGGCCGAGGGGGTCTCGAGATGTGCGCAGACCTCGCTCCGCGCTCTCCGGACCGGCTGCGGCGGTGTCCAGACCCGCCGCCCCGGTTTCCAGACCGGCACCGGCGCCCTTCCGCTGCCGCGCCGGCGCTCTCCGGACCGGCACCGGCGCTCTCCACCCCCGCGCCGGCGCGCTCCGGACCGGCTCCGGCCATCTTCAAGCGCGTCCTGGAGGCGATCGCTGTCCAGGGAGCGATCGCTCGCCTCTCGTTCGGGCGCGACCGAGCCGTCCGCGCCACCCGAGACGGTCGGTGCATGTGGCCACGAGCCCTTTCGAGGTGGCTCGGGACACCGGGCCGGCAGCGCGAAACCCCCTGAGCGAGCGCACAGATGCCGCGCGGGCGAAAGGAGCCTTCGCGGCGCCAATCGCAGAGGGGCTCCGCAACCGGTTGCTCCCTTCCGCAATGGTTTGCGTCATTGAACAACGGTTTGCGGTCCCCGGGACCCCGGCCGCACGTCCCGACGGCACTGGCGCAGGGCCGTGCAAGGGGTTGCATCGCGGCAGCGATCCACCTCGGCCGCACCAACGCGGGGCTCCGCGCCAGGGCGGAGGACGCGGCGTGTCGGGGGGCACGAGAAGAGTTGAAATCCCAAGGCGCCGAGGACACCAAGAGAGAGGAGACGCCCGTCTTCGTCTCTCCCTTTTATGGACGTCCTTGGTGTCTTATTCTTGTTTGTCTGAGTCGTTGTACCCGACGGGGCTGAGCTCCGCCTCGGACTACACACTGCGAGCGCCGTCGCCTGATGCGGGGATGCTTGTGGCGATTGTTCCATCTCGACCAGCGATCCCTGCCAGCACACCCGGACGGCCTCATGCGCTCAGAAACAGCTCTCGAACCCGTCACGGCACCCACAGCTCGACGTGTCGATGATGCACGCACCCGTTCGGCTGCGAGGGATGGCGCCTGCGCCGAGCGCCCTGACCTGGCGACGCTTGCCTCCCGATGTGGCGCGGAGTAGGGTAAATCAATGGCCGTTCAAGCGGTGACCGTGAACCTGCCGGAGCCTCTGTACGAGCGGCTGGCGCGACGCGCGAGCAGGATGCATCGGACCGTCGAGGCTGAGCTCGTCGAGGCGGTGGCGGCGTTGCTCCCGGACGAGCCCGAAGAGCTGCCGGCCGACATGGCCGAGTCGATCGCCGCGCTGCACCTCCTGGACGACGAGGCCTTATGGCGAGCCGCGAGGACCTCCCTGGCCGCTCAGAAGGCTGCCGACCTCGAGGCCCTCCACGTCAAGCGCCAGGGAGAAGGGCTCTCTGCATCGGAGTCCGATGCGCTTGCGATGCTCGTGAAGGAGTATACGCGGATCATGCTGGTTCGCTCCCGAGCGGCTGCGTTGCTCAAGCAGCGTGGGCACGATGTCTCGGTGCTGCTCCAGAAGCATGAGCCGTAGTTACATCTCCAGGGCGCTGCGGGAGCAAGTCGCCGCAGAGGCGCGCCACCGGTGCGGCTTCTGCCTCACGTCGTCGAGCATCATCGGCTCGCCGATGGAGATCGAATCACATCATCCCCGAGTCGCTGGGAGGCCTCACCGAGAGAGAGAACCTCTGGCTGGCGTGCTCCCTCTGTAACGAGCACAAGGGCAACCGCATCGCGGCCTCCGACCCTCACACCGGGGAGACCGTGCGCATCTTCGATCCGCGCCGACAGGCGTGGCCGGATCATTTCTCGTGGAGCGCGGCGGGAGACCAGATCATCGGCAAGACCCCCACGGGCAGGGCTACCGTCGTTGCCGTTCGCTTGAACCGCGCCGAGCTCGTGGAAGCCCGGCGGGGCTGGGTGATCGCCGGCTGGCATCCACCCAAGGATTGACCTAAAAGCATCGATGTTCCCGCGCTTGCCGCGCAACCCGGCGGCCAGGCGCCCGCAAGGCGCTCCGGGCTGCGCGCGCTCCAGAGCTCCTCCCGACCTTGCTCGAACAAACGCAGCTCGCCGCGGGGCGCGCCCGCGCACACAGCGGCCCTCTCAGGCCGCCCGCAGCCGCCACACCGCGGGGCGCAGCAGCAGGAGCGGCGCGGCGAGGCCCGCGATGACGCCGCACCACACCGCCGCCTCGACGCCGATCCGACCCGCGAGCCAGCCGGCCGCGAGCGTGCCCGCCGGCAAGAGCGCGCCGGTGAGCACGTGGAGCGTGGCGTTGACCCGGCCGAGCACGTGGAGCGGCAGCATCGATTGCCGGGCGCTCACCGCGTGGATCATGAACGCCACGAGGAACGCGTCCCCGAGGAGCTGGTGCAGCACGAGGGCAGGGACCGCGAGCCGCCCGAGGTGCGCGGCGAGCGGGATGAGCGCGGCGCCGGCCTGACCCACCGCGAGGCTGAGGATCATCGCAGGCCCGGCGCCGAGGCGGCGGCCCAGCCACCCCGCGATGACGCTGCCGCCCAGCGCGCCGACGCCGCCCGCGCTGATGATCAGCCCGACCGCGGCGGGATCCAGCCGCAGGCCCTCCAGGAGATAGAGCATGTACAGCGCGGAGAAGACCCCGCCGCTGAAGAGCGCCTGCGCGCCCATGGCCAGGAACGTCGCGCCGACCACGGGGTGGCCGAGGCCGTGGCGCAGCCCCACCCGGAGATCCTCGCGCAGCGAGGCGCCCCCCTCGGCCGCGTCGCCCGCAGGGGCGGCCGGCGCCTCGACGGCCCGGATGCGCCCGAGGAGCGCCGCCGACCCGAGGTAGGACAGCGCGTCCGCCACCATCGTCACCGGCGCGGTGAGCACCTGGATCAGGATGCCCGCGGCGCCGGGGCCGGCGATCTCCGCGGCGGCCTCGGTCATCTCCAGCCGGGCGTTCGCCTCGACCAGGCGATCCTGCCCGACCAGCGCCGGCAAGTACGCGTTGTCGGCGATCTGGAACAGGGAGGTGGCCACGCCGACCAGCGCGGCCACCGCGGAGAGCTGGAAGAGGGTCAGCGCGCCGGCCCAGGCCGCGATCGGCACCGAGAGGATCAGCGCGGCGCGCGCGAGATCCGCGCCGATGAGCAGCGGCCGCTTGCGCGACCGGTCGACGAGCCCGCCCGCGAAGAGCCCCACGAGGACGCCCGGGGCGGTCGACAGCGCCGAGAGCGCCGCGACGCCGGCCGCGTCGGCGCCGAGGCTCACGATGGCGATCACGGGCAGCGCCGTCCGGCTCACGCGGCTGCCCAGCGCGCTCACCGCCTGCGCGGCCCAGAGGCGCAGGAAATCGGGGTGGCGAGAGAGGCCGGCGGGGGGAGAGGACATGGGGCCGGGGCGCGAGTAGAGCAGAAAAGAAGGAAGGACGGGGCGCCGCGATGGCCCGGGACCATCCGGCTGGCTCGAGAGGCGTGCTACACGACGGCCATGGACCGCGACGAACGTACTGGTGAAGTCTTTCTCCGCGTCGTGGGTCGGCGCACCGCGCCGCCGCTCGGCGAGCCCCCGCCGCTCGAGTCGCGCGACGCCCTCGCCACCATGGCCCGCTATCGAACACGGGCCCCCAAAGGGATCTTCGTCTACCGCAGCCACGCCGAGATGGAGGCCGACAGGCTGCGCTGGACCGTCGATGCCATGATCGAGCGCGCGCGCCGTGGCTGAATATACGCGCCCGGCCACGTGGGACGATGTCAAGCTGCTTGCCCGCTACCTCGATGAAGCGGGCGTACGATGGGCGCTGATCGGTGGCTATGCGATCGCCGCGCACGGGTTCGTCAGGTTCTCCGAAGACGTCGACATCCTCGTCGACCCGTCCACCGAGAACGCGAAGCGCTGGATCGCGGCGCTCGCCCGGCTGCCCGACGGCGCGACGCGCGAGCTCGTCGGCGAGGAGGATGTCTTTGAACGCGAAGGTCCGTACGCCATCCGGGTCAACGACGAGTTCACCATCGACGTGATGCCTTCGGCCTGCGGCCACGGATGGGCCGAGCTGGAGCCCTACGTGGAGGAGCGCTTCATCGACGGTGTCCGGCTACGGGTCCTCGGGCTCGAAGGGTTGCTGAAGACAAAAGAAGGCATGCGCGACAAGGACCGCGCCGACGCCGCGGTGCTGCGCGCCGCCCTGGACGCTCTCCGCAGCGCGAAATGAGGGTCGCCTCTCCGGGCAGACGCGACTACGAAAGCAGCCCTGGAGCCACCCGCGCCCATGCCCACGCTGCTGCGTTCACCAGCCACGAGGCTCGCCGCAGCGCTCGTCGCGATCGCGATGGCGCTCGTCGGCCTCCTGCCCCTCTTCGACGGCCCCGGCTACGAGAGCGCGCTCGCCGCAGGCCTGCTCGCGCCGAGCGCCGCGGCGATCGCGACCGCCCTCGACGTCGCCGCCCACCGGCCCGTGCCGATCGACGCCTTCCGCCGCGGCGTCGCGAACGGCGCCCTGCTCGCGGTCGTCGCGTACGCCACCACCCTGGCCCACGGCCTCCGCGCAGGCTTCTGCGACGTGCTCGGCGGCTCCGCGCACTTCGCCCTCGGGCCCGGCCTCGGCGCGGCCCTCGGCGGCGCCTGGGGCGCGGTCGCGGGCGAGCTCGCCGCCGGCATCCGGCGCGACGACGCCGCGCCCCTGCCGCCTGCGTCCCCCGCGTGGCGGCGCCGGCTCGTCGCCGTCCTCGCCGCGCTCGCCGCCCCGCTCGCCTCGATCGGCGTGAGCGCCGTCCGCTTCTACACGAGCCCGATCGTCTTCGCCTACGACCCGTTCGTCGGCTTCTTCAGCGGCACCCTCTACGACACCGTCGTCGACGCCTCCGGGCTGCTCACCTACCGCGCCGGGACGCTCGCCACCCTGGTCGCCGCCTCCGCGCTCGCCCACCACCTCGTCCACGACGCGGGCGGCCGGCTGTCGTTCCAGCTGCAAGGCCGCCCCGGGCTGCTCCTGCTCGGCGCGGCGTGCGCCGCCCTCAGCGCCGCGAACCTCCTCGAAGGCGCGCGCCTCGGCCACTTCCAGACCTCCGAGACCATCGCGGCCGAGCTCGGCGCCCTCTCGCAGGGCCAGCGCTGCGAGGTCGTCTACCCGCGCGGCATGCGCGAGGCCGACGTCCAGCGCTTCGTCCGCGAGTGCGACGCCCACGTCGCGGCCGGCGAGCGCTGGCTCGGCGCGCCCGCCGAGCAGGACGGCGCGCCGCTCCGCGTCCGCGCCTACCTGTTCGAGAGCGCGGCGCAGAAGGGCGCGCTGATGGGCGCGTCGCGCACGTACGTGGCGAAGCCGTGGCGCCGCGAGGTGTACCTGCAGGCCGCCGGCTACCCGCACCCGACCCTCGGGCACGAGATCATGCACGTGCTCGCCGGCGCCTTCGCCCGCGGCCCGTTCGAGATCGCCGGGCGGCTCGGCGGGTGGCTCCCCGACCCGGGCCTCATCGAGGGGATCGCCGTCGCCGGCTCGCCAAGGGAAGGCGAGGACCTGAGCCCGAGCGAGTGGGCCAAGGCCATGAAAGATCTCGGGATCCTGCCGCGGCTGTCGCGCCTGTTCGCGCTCGGGTTCCTGGCCGAGAACTCGTCGACCGCCTACACCGTGAGCGGCGCCTTCGTCGGCCACGTGCGCGCGACGTACGGGCCCGCCGCGGTCCGCGCCTGGTACGGCGGCAAGCCGCTGCCCGAGCTCACCGGCGCCTCGTGGGACGAGATGGAGCGCGCGTGGCACGCCCAGCTCGACGCGCTGTCGCTCCCGGACGCGGCCAGGGCGCAGGCGAAGGCCCGCTTCGATCGGCCCGCCGTGTTCGAGCGGCGCTGCCCGCACGTGGTCGACGCGTGCGCGCAGAAGGCGGAGCAGCTGCGCGCGCGCGGCGACCACGAGGGCGCCATCGCCGAGTACCGGCGCGTCCTCGCGCTCGACCAGAGCCCCGCGACGCGCGTCGCCATCGCCGAGACGCGGCTCGCGAGCGACGCGCCCGGCAGCCGGGCCGAGGGGGTGCGCGAGCTGGAGGTCGTCGCCGGGGACGCGTCGGTGCCGCGCCACCTGCGCGACCGCGCGGCGGAGCGGCTCGGCGACGTCGCGCTCTCGGCCGGCGACCGGGAGCGCGCGGTCGCGTGGTACCAGGAGGTCGCCGGCCGCCTCGTCGACGAGGACCGGCTGCGGACGCTCGACGTCAAGATCGCCGCCGTCCACGACGAGCGGGCCCGCGCGGCCGTGGTCGAGCTGCTGATCGGGACCCGCGGCGGCGCGCCGGACCGGTTCCGGGCGGCGGAGCTGCTCGGCGCCTGGGCCGCGCAGGCGCCCGGCGACGGCCTGCCGAGCTACCTCCTCGGCCGCCAGTACCTGAACGACGGCCGCTTCGACGAGGCGGCCGATCGCCTGGACCGGGCGCTCGGGGCCCACCTGCCCATCCAGCGGGTCTGGATCGAGGCCGAGCGGCTGCGCCTCGTGGTGGCGTGCGGCGTCGGCGACGCCGAGACCGCGCGCCGGATGTTCGCCCAGTACGCCGCCCACGAGGGGCCGGCCGGCGCCGGGCCCGCCGTGAGCCAGGAGCGCCGGGACGCCGCCCTCCGGCTGCTCGAGCGGTGCGACCACGCGGCGCCCCGGCCCGCGGCCCCGGCGACCCCATCCGACAGGCCGGACGGACAAAAGTGAAGAATGCCTCTCGTCCCCGCGCGCCGACGTGGTGAGATGTCGTGGCGATGCACGATGCGCCTGCGAGCGAGAGGTACCGCCGCCTCGTCGCGCTGAACGCTGTCCTCACCGTCGTGGCCCGCCACTCGAACCTCCTCCTGCCGAGGCCGTTCGAGGAGCTCGCCGACGCCGTCGGCCGGTTCGCCTCGTTCCAGCTCTTCGCGGTGCTGTTCCCGGAGCCCGAGGGCGAGCTCCGCGCGCACGCGGTCATCCGCAGCGACACGCTCGCCGCCGCGCCGTTCGGCGCGCTGCTCCCCGCGCCGGCGGCGCTCTTCCGGCGGGTGTTCGGCGAGGGCAAGGCGTTCTCCTGCGACGACACCCGCGCGGGGGACGCGCTCGACGGTCTGGGGCCGACCGAGGGGTGCCTCGCGTACGTCGCCTTCCCGGTGCGGGCCGCGCCGCCCGGCGCCGAGGCCGCGGCGCGCGCCAGCAGCTCCGGCGTCGGCCCCGTGGTGGCGGCGCTCGTGCTCGGCTACGCGGACGCCGCGGCGGCGGCCGCCGCGCCGGTCGAGCTCCTGGAAGAGCTCGCCGACGCGCTCGGCGCCGGCCTGGATCGCTCGCTGCGCGTCGTCGCCGGCGAGCGCGAGGCCGCCGAGCGGCTGCTCAGGATCCGCGAGCTCGAGGAGCAGCACCGGAACCTCCTCGACAACGCGCCGCTCATCATCTTCCGGCTCGATCCCGAGACCGGCGAGCTCTCGTTCCTGAACCGCCACGCCGAGCGGCTCCTCGGGGTGCCGGTGGCCGAGGCGCTGAAGACGCCGGGCTTCCTCGGCGAGGCCCACGCCGATCCGGAGGGCGTGATGTGCTTCGAGGACGCGGTGGCGCGGGCCAAGCTCGGCGCCCCCTCGTCGTCCTACGAGGCGCGCCTCAGGCGGCGGGGCGGCGACGCGATCACCGCGCGCGGCACGGTGTACCCGCTGGTCTCGGATCGCGGCCGCGTGGTGGCGATCGAGGGCGTGCTCGCGGACGTGAGCACCGAGCACGCGGCGCGCACGCGGCTCATCCAGGTCGATCGGCTGTCGACGCTCGGCACGCTGGCGGCCGGCGTGGCGCACGAGATCAACAACCCCGCGGCGTTCATCCTGCTCGGCCTGGACATGCTCGACCGCCTGCTGCGCGGCCCGAACGTGCGCATGGAGGGCGCGGCCGCCTCGAGCGCGTCGGAGCTCTTGCGGGAGCTGCGCGACTCGATCAAGCGCATCGTCGACATCGTCCGCGACCTCAAGCTGTTCGCGAGCCCGCCGCAGCCCGAGGGGTCGCGGCGCACGCTGACGGACGCGAACCGCACCGTGGAGTCGGCGCTGAGCCTGACGCGCGGCCAGATCATCGAGCGGGCGCAGATCGTGAAGAACCTGTCGGAGGTGCCGCCGATCCTGATGGACGACGGCCGGCTCGGGCAGGTCATCGTGAACCTGCTCGTCAACGCGGCCCAGGCGATCGCGAAGCCGAGCTCGAAGCACGAGGCGCGCGATCAGACCGTGACGGTCGAGACGCGGAGCGACGGGGACACGGTCGAGATCGTGGTGACCGACACCGGCGGCGGCATCGCGGAGGAGAACCTGCCGCGCATCTGGACGCCGTTCTTCACGACGAAGGGGCCCGAGGTCGGCACGGGGCTCGGCCTGTCGATCAGCCGCGAGATCGTCGAGCGGGCCGGCGGGCAGATCACGGCGCAGAGCCCGGTGCCCGGGGGCGATCCGCCGGGCGGGGCGCGGTTCATCATCTCGCTGCCGGCGGCGGGGCGCGCGGAGGAGGCGACGCCGAGCGTCTCGCCGGTGCCGCGGCTCGTGTCGAAGCGGGCGCGGGTGCTCGTGGTCGAGGACGAGGCGTCGCTGGCGCGCGCGCTGTCCGAGCAGCTCGGCCGGGTGCACCAGGTGGCGATCGCGCCGAGCGCCGACGCGGCGATGGGGATGCTCGCCGGCGGCCAGCGGTTCGACGTGGTGCTCTGCGATCTGCGGATGCCCGGCATGTCGGGCGACGTCTTCTACACGCGGATCCGCGAGAGCGATCCGGCGCTCGCGCAGGGGTTCATCTTCATGACCGGCGTGGGCTTCGGCGCCGACGTGGAGCGGTTCCTCGCCTCGTCGGGCCGGCCGCTCCTGGAGAAGCCGTTCTCCGCCGAGGACGCGCTGAGCGCGATCGCCGAGGTCGTCACGGCGAACCGGGCCGAGGAGCGGGAGAGCACGAGGTCGCGGTCCAGCTCATGAACCTCGCCGACGTCATGCGGGAGCTCGCCGCGCTGGGCAACGAGAAGATGCGCGAGGTCAACGCCCGCGCCGGAGACGCCCACGGCGTGAACCTCACCGAGCTCCGCGCGCTCGCGAAGCGGCTGAAGGCGGACCACGCCCTGGCCGGCGAGCTGTGGCGCACCGGGGATCCCGACGCCCGCCTCCTTTCGACGCTCGTGTTCAAGCCGAAGGCCCTCTCGGCGGACGAGCTGGACGCGATGGTCCGGGAGGTCGGCTACCCCAAGCTGCTCGACTGGTTCATCGTCAACGTGGTGAAGGCGTCGCGCCACGTCGAGGAGCTGCGCGTGCGCTGGAAGGACTCCGCGAGCGCGCTGGTCGGGCGCGCCGGCTGGAGCCTGACGACGGACCGCGTCGTGAAGAGCCCTGCCGGCCTCGATCTCCCCGCGCTGCTCGACCAGATCGAGGCGGAGATGAAGACGGCGCCGGGCCCGAAGCAGTGGTCGATGAACCACTGCCTCGCCGAGATCGGCATCCGCAACCCCGGGCTGCGCGCCCGCGCGGTGGCCATCGGCGAGCGGCTCGAGGTGCTCAAGGACTACCCGGCGTCGCCGGGCTGCACGCCGCCGTTCGCGCCGGTCTGGATCGCGGAGATGGTGCGGCGGCAGAAGGCGGAGAAGGCGCGGGGCGGGTGAGGGGGGCGGCTCGCCCCGCTCCATCGCGGTGACGCGCGCGGCCGCCGGCGGCGCGCGCGGTCAGCCGAGGATCTGCGCGCAGATCTGCTGGAGCTCCCGCAGCAGGTCGGGGGTGGCCTGCAGCGTGATCCGGGAGCGCTGGTCGCCCTCCTGGTAGCTCAGCGTGAGCAGGACGACGGGCGCCGCGATCTTCGCCCCGCGGCTCGCGGCCGCGATCGAGTCGATGCGCCAGTCGACGCCGGTGAGCAGCTTGCCGTGGTCGAGCAGCGCACCGCGCACGATCTCCCGCCGCACGACCGCCCGGGCCTGATCGTAGCCGGCGAGCAGGATCGCCTGGATCTCCTCGGCGCCCTCGCCGGGCGCGAGCGCCGCGAGGTCGGCCGCGAGCGCGGCGCGATCGAGGTCGCGCTTGCTCGCCTCGCGCACGAGGAAGCGGCACGCCTTGAGCACCCGCGCGAGCGCCTCGGACCCGACCTCGTGCCGGCGGCAGAACCCGTCGAGGAGCCGCTCGACGGCGGCGGGCACCGGCTCGCCGAGGCTCGGCCCGAGCGCCTCCCAGAGGCGCTGCCGCGCGCCCTCGGGCAGGTCCAGGAGCCGGCGCAGGTCGGCGGCGAGCTCCGGGGGCGGCGGCGCGCCGCCGAGGCTCACGAGCTCGGGGCGAGGGGAGGGCGCTTCGCGCGCGGATGTGCTCATCGCGACCGCGCCAACGATTGCCGAGCTCCGCGGCGATGTCCACCGCCGCGCGTCCGCCGGCCGCGCTGGAGGGCCGAGGCCGCCAGCGCGGCGCCCGGCCGGATCACTTGCTCAGCTGGATCGGGACGTAGAGGGCCCGCATCTTCGACATCGTGCCCTCGCGCGTGTACCCGGCGAGCCCGTACAGCAGGTTCCACCAGTGCCCGTTCGGCGTCTCGCCGACCGAGAACACGGGGAAGAAATGGAACTCCCACTCCTTGCCCGTCCGCACCCGCTGCTCCCGGTAGAACGTGTTGAGCGCGACCTGCGTCACCGAGTTCTGGTCCGCGAACCGGAAATAGATCGGCAGCGCCAGCGTGGTGCGCGACGTCGGCGTCGCGAAGTCCCAGAGGAACGGCGCGACCACGAGGTGCGTGGAGTTGCGGTTTCGACCCGAATAGAAGAACGGGTAGATGTCCGTCTCCCACCCCGTGAGATCCTGCGTGTGACGGACCAGCGGCGTGAGCCACGTGGTGTCGCTCAACCCGTGGCGCTTGAAGCGGCCATAGAACGGAAAGAGGACGAGATCGTCGCTGCGCGGCGAGGTGTTCCGGTAATAGAACGGGAGCAGGAACGTCCGCTCCAGATCGATGTCCGGATCCCGGTACTGCCAGAAGAGCGGCGTGATCATGTCGAGCTCCGTCCGCCCTCGATAGCGGGCGTAGCCCCAGGTCGCGAACGTGCTCTCTCCCTCCTCGCCGCGCGCCTTCACGAAGAGCGGTGTGACGAGCAGGTTCGAGTTGCCCTCGTACCCGTAATGGAAGAACGGGAACAGCGTGGTGCGATCGTAGTTCTTGCCCCAGCTGTGCCAGTAGAAGGGCATGACGTTGAACACGTCGCCCTTGCGCGAGTGCTGCCACATCAGAGGACCCCAGATGTTCGTCGAGCGGTCTCCGACGTCGCTGTAATGGTAGTAGTGCAAGAGCGGCGGGATGACCTCGTACTCGCTGCTCTCGTCGCGACCGTAGAAGTAGAGCGGGGCCAGGCCGAGATCGATCTTGTCGGCCGAGCGCGCGTCGCACGCGGGGCCGCCCTTCCAGCTGCAGAAGAGGGGGCCGACGAGGTTGAAGCCGCTTTGCGCCGTGTGGTGCGTGAAGGTGAGCAGGGGAGGGATGTGGAAGTAGCCGCTCCCGTCATCGCTCTTGCCCTCGAAGAAGAGGGGGGCGAGCCAGTTGTCGTGCCGGCCCGGCTCCGCCTTGCGCCCGGGGCCCGCGGGGCGCCCCTCGCGCTCGCGGTGCATGAACGGGCCGACGATCGTCGTGTACGTGTTCTGGTCCCGCAGCTTCCAGAAGAACGGGAAGAGCACGTCGGCGTCGACGTCCTTGCTCCGGCGGTTGTAGTAGAGCGGCGTCACCATCGTGGCGCGGTCGCCGGGCATCCTGCGCTCCGCCCACAGGGGGAAGAGCGTCCGGAACTGGTAGCTGCCGCTCTTCTCGCCGTAGTAGAGCCCGTACCAGTCGCGCTGGATCTCCGCGGCGCGCCCGACCTCCCAGTCGCCGGCGTCGTTCGTGCCGATCTGCTTCTTGACCTGCGGCGGGATCGCCAGCGGGTCCTCCGGCAGGGTCGGCTCCTGGGTCTGGATCGGGCTCTCCTCCGAGGTCGGCGCCGCGTGCGTCTCCGGCGTGCCGGGCGGCGGCTTCGACGGCGCGCTCGAGGGGGGCGGCCCCATGCCGGGCTGGCCGAAGCCGACCTGCGCCGCCGCGACCGACGGCGCCGCCAGCGCGGCCAGCGCCGCGGCGAGCGAGAGCGCCGCGCCCGCGCGCCGCGCCCGGCCCCGCGCCTCGCCCGCCGGAGCGCCGCGCGCCCCCCGCGAGCAGCCCTGCGCTCCCATCGCCTCGGAGGTCAACGCGCTCCCCGCTGGCCGCCGGGCGACGCCTCGAGGGCCCGATCCGCGAGCACGCGCGCCGCGCCCTCCAAGGGGATCTCCTCCTGCACGTGCGCCACGAGATCCTTGATCTGGACGACGCCGCGCTCGACCTCCGAGTCGCCGAGGATCACGCACAGCCGCGCGCCGAGGGCGTCCGCGCGCCGGAGCATCGCCTTGAGCCGGCCGCCGCGCCCGTCGAGCTCGACCGAGACGCCGAGCGCGCGCAGCTGCTTGGCGAGGAGGAGCGCGCGGTCCGCGCCGCTCTGGCCGAGCGGGGCGAGGAAGCAGCCAGGCCTGCGGCGCGCGGGGGCGTCGGGCATCATCGTGAGCAGCCGCTCCATCCCCATCGCGAAGCCGATCGCCGGCACGCTCGGCCCGCCGAGCCCCGCGACCATGTTGTCGTAGCGACCGCCGCCCGCGAGCGTGCTCTGCGCGCCGAGATCGCCCGAGGTCGCCTTCACCTCGAAGAGCGTGCGCGTGTAGTAGTCGAGCCCGCGCACGAGCGACCGGTCGACGACGTAGTTCACGCCGAGCACGTCGAGGCAGCGCAGCACGCCCTGCCAGTGGGCCCGGTCGGCGTCGTCGAGCAGGTCGAGCGTCGACGGCGCGTCGCGCGACACCTCGTGGTCGCGCGGGTCCTTCGAGTCGAGGATGCGCAGCGGGTTCTTCTCGAGCCGGCGCTGCGAGTCCTCGCTGAGCTCGCCCTTGCGCGGCGTGAAGTGGGCGAGCAGCGCCTCGCGGTAGCGCTCGCGCGTGCCCGCGCTGCCGAGCGAGTTCACGTGGACGACGAAGTCGCCGACGCCGATGCGCTGCAGGAACGTCCCGACGAGGTCGATCGTCTCCGCGTCGCAGAGCGGCCCGGGATCGCCGAAGAGCTCGCAGCCGGCCTGGTAGAACTGGCGGTAGCGCCCCTTCGCCGGCCGCTCGCCGCGGAACATCGGCCCGAGGTAGTACCAGCGGGTGACCGGCTCCTTGGCGTGGACCGCGTGCTCGACGTACGCGCGCGCGGCGCCCGCCGTGCCCTCCGGACGCACCGTGAGCTGATCGCCGTGGCGCTCGAAGGAGTACATCTCCTTCTCGACCACGTCCGTCGTCTCGCCCATCTGGTGCTGGAAGAGCTCCGTTGGCTCGAGCAGCGGCGTGCGCACCTCGGCATAGCCGTGGAGCTCCGCGTGGAGGCGGAAGGCCCCCTCGAGCTTGTGCCAGCGCTCCACCTCTTCGGGGAGGATGTCGTTCATCCCCCGGACCGCGCGCAGTTCCATCGCGCGGCGCTTATGGTCGGTGCTGGCGAGCGGGTCAAGCTGGTCGGAGGCCTCCCGGTGCGCTCGGGTCTCGCCGGCTCACCGTTCTGGGGCTATGTGCTGTCTCCGAGAGGTATGGCGAAGGCAAAGACGCGCGCTGCGGCGATCGATCTTGGGAAGGCCCGCGTCGGCGTGGCGGTGACCGACGAGCTCGGGCTCTACGCGCACCCGCGGCCGCTGCTCGACGGGCGGAACCGGAAGGCGCTCCTCGAGGCCCTCGCGGCGCTCGCCCGGGACGAAGGGATCACGCGGTTCCTGGTGGGGCTGCCGCTGGAGATGAACGGGGACGAGGGGCCCGCGGCGCGGCGGGCCGCGGCCTTCGCGCAGGCGGTGGCCGACGCGACCGGGGTCGAGGTGGAGCTCATCGACGAGCGGCTGACGACGGTCGAGGCGGCACGGCGGCTGCGCGACGGGGGCGTCTCGGGGCGGAAGAGCAAGGAGCGCGTCGACGGGGCGGCGGCGGCGCTGCTCCTCCAGGCCTGGCTCGACGGCCGGCGCGGCTAGATCGCCGGGCTACCGGCTCTCGCTGCGGAGCAAGAGGTACGCCCCGGCGGCCCCGACCGCGCCGATCGCGAACAGTACGACGTCCCACATGGGCCAGGCGACGCCGGCCGCGCGCCGGAGGACGACGGCCTCGACGACCCGCACGAGCAGCGACGAGAAGCCGTAGGCGCACAGCCCGACGACGATCGGCCGGCGGAGGTTGTCGGCCAGATCGACCGACTTCATGCTGTTGTTCCACACGCTCCGGCGCACGTGGCGCGCGCCGATCAGCGCGGGGGTGATCAGCGCGAAGCCGATCCCGGACGCGAGCAGGACCGCCTCGAGGCCGGTCAGGTTGTCGGTCACGGTGCCGCCGCGCGAGAGGCGGATGATCGCGGTGACCAGCGTGATCAGGCCGCCGGCGACCCAGAAGAGGCCGAGCGCCGAGAGCAGCAGGATGAGCGGCCTCGCCATGCTCACCTGCTGCGCCTGGCGGAGCTGCATCGTCGCGGCGCGCGGCGCCGACGGCAGCGACGTGCGCGGCCCGGGCTGGACGACGGGGGAGCTCAGCTCCCGCGGCTCGGGCTCGCTCGTGTCGTAGAGCGCCAGCTCCGCGTCGAGCTCCTCCATCGTCTGGTAGCGGTGGCTGGGCTCCTTCGCCATCGCCCGCTGGATGATCATCTCCAGCGGCTCGGGGATGCTCGGCTCGAGCGAGCGCGGGCGCGGCGGGTCCTCGGTGAGCACCGCGGTCAGGGTCGCGGTCGGGTCGTTGCGGTCGAACGGGCGGCTGCCGGTGAGGGCGCAGTAGAGGATGGCGCCGACGGCGTAGATGTCCGCCCGGTGATCGACGCGCTCGCCGCGGGCCTGCTCCGGGGCCATGTAGGACGGCGTGCCCATGATCATGCCGGTCTGCGTGAGCGCGGCGCCCGGCGCGTCGTCGACCTTGGAGATGCCGAAGTCGATCACCTTGGCCGTGGGCATGGCGAGGTCGCCGGTGAGGAACACGTTCTCCGGCTTCATGTCGCGGTGCACCACGCCCTTCGCGTGCGCGGCGGCGAGCGCCTTGCAGATCTGCCGGACGATGCGCACGGCGGGGCCGGTCTTCATCTTGCCGACCTCCGTGAGGTAGTCGGCGAGCTCCTTGCCTTCGAGGAACTCGTTGACGAGGAACGGCCGCCCCTCCGCGGTGCGGTGGACGTCGAAGACGGTGACGACGTACGGGCTCTGCACCGCGGCTGCGGCCTCGGCCTCGCGCTGGAAGCGCGAGATCACCTGAGGCTGCCGCGCGTACTCCGGGTGCAGCATCTTGATGGCGAAGCGCTTGCTCGAGATCCGGGTGTGGCGCGCCTCGTAGACGCGCCCCATGCCGCCCTCGCCGACGACGCGCATGACCGTGTACGTCTCGTTGAGCGTCTTGCCGACGAGATCGTCGCGGAGCGCGTCGTCCACGGAGTCGTCGAGCGTCGCGGCGTCGCGCGGGCACACCCTGAACTCGGCCGGGTACCGCACCCCGCAGGTGGGGCAGACCTTCGGCGTCGCGTTGTCGCTCCCGGAGCTCGGGGGCGCGTTGGCGGGGGTCGACAGGCTCGTCATCGCGTGCGCGATATGCAGGTCCGACTGCGAGCCGCGGGCGTCCGACTGCGGTCGGGAGCCGCGCGGGTCCGACTGCGGTCGGGAAGGGTCCGACTGCAGTCGGGGAGCGTCTTCAGGGGGCCGGAGGGTGCCGGGCATCGCTGACCGAGGGTAGCCAATCGGCCGTTCTGGGGGTGACAAATCGCGCGGGCCACGTCGACCGCGTTGACGGACCGAGGCGCCTGCGTATACTCGCGCGCTCCTCAGCTCACTGGCCTGAATTTCGCGGGCTCCCGCCGCTCCGGGCGCGGGGCTCGCCTTCAGGCGTCGCTTGGCCAGTCGCCGGCGTCGTGAAGACGCGTCGGCCCGGGCGCTCGGCAGCGCACCGGAGAGGCCATGGAGAGCCAGCCATGCTGCATTCTGTTCAGAAGACGGACATCATCCAGAAGTACGCGATCCACGAGGGCGACACCGGGTCGCCCGAGGTCCAGATCGCGCTCCTCAGCGAGCGGATCAACCAGCTGCAGGAGCACTTCCGCACCCACCAGAAGGACCACCACTCCCGCCGGGGTCTGCTGAAGCTGGTGAGCCAGCGCCGCCGTCAGCTCGACTACCTGAAGCGCATCGACATCGAGCGCTACCGCAGCCTCATCAACCGCCTGAACCTCCGCAAGTAGCGGATTTCAGGGCAGATTGCGCCGGTCCAGCCGGCGCGCTCCCGAGGACGCCGCGCGCCCGCGCGGCGTTCGTCTGCCTCCCGCCGGCGTCCGTTTACCTTCTGCCCGCGGTGTCGGGGCAGGTGCGAGCGCCGGCCGCGGTCGGTCGGGCGTGTCCGCCTGCCGAGCGCAGCTCCGTGCCGCCCCATCGTCACCCCCGCGCGCCCAACGTCAACGCGTCGCCGACCGGCGTTCCGGCCCTTCCGTTCGGGAGGTTTTGCGGCACGCACCCCTGAACGCATGCGTTTTGCGCTGGCGAGAGCGGGGCGAACGCTCTAAGGAGCACATTCATTGACCACGGGACGGCGGGGCGCTCGGCCTCGCCGTTCCCGAGCGCGGGCTCCGCGCGTCTTCGTCTTCGCTTCGTGCGCAGCAGCAGCGCGGCTCCTGCGCAGGAATCGAGGAAGAAGAGCAGCCCCTCGCGCTCGGCGTAGCGCCGCACGCAGCGGCCCTCGCGCTCGCGCGAGAGAGAGCTGAAATCCTGATGTTCGTTCGTGAATCCGTCATGGTGGGCGGCCGCGCCCTCACCCTCGAGACCGGCCGCCTGGCGAAGCAGGCCCACGGGGCCGTGCTCGTCACCTACGGCGATACCATGGTGCTCGTGACCGCCGTCTCGCAGGACGAGCGGCCGGGCCTCGACTTCTTCCCCCTCACCTGCGAGTTCGTCGAGAAGACGTACGCCGCCGGCAAGATCCCCGGCGGGTTCTTCAAGCGCGAGGCGCGCCAGCGCGAGGAGGAGATCCTCTCGAGCCGCCTCATGGACCGCCCGCTCCGCCCGCTCTTCCCGGAGGGGTTCAAGCGGGACACGCAGATCATCGCCACGGTCCTCTCCAGCGACAAACAGAACAAGGCCGACGTCCTCGCCCTGACGGGCGCGAGCGCCGCGCTGCACATCTCGGACATCCCCTGGCACGGCCCGGTCGTCGGCGTGCGCGTGGGCCGCCTCGAGGGCGAGTTCGTCGCGTACCCGACGGTCGCCGACATCGAGCGGTGCGACATCGACCTCGTCGTCGCCTGCTCGCGCGACGCGATCGTGATGGTCGAGGGCGGCGCCGCGGAGGCGACCGAGGCCGAGATCATCGACGCGCTGATGTTCGCGCACGAGACGGCGCAGCCGGTCATCGACCTCATCGAGAAGATGCGCGCCGCGGTGGGCAAGCCGAAGCGCGAGTTCGTCGCGCCGGCGCTGCCGGACGACGTCAAGCAGCGCGTCGCCCAGATCGTCGACGAGGACCTCAAGGCCGCGACGCGGGTGACCGACAAGAAGGCGCGCTACGACGGCTACAGCACGCTCAAGAAGAAGCTGACCGAGACCCTGGCGGCCGAGCTCGGCCCCGAGAAGCTCCTCCCCCTCCAGGGGCTCGTGAAGGCCGAGTTCGAGGAGCGCAAGGCGCACGTCGTCCGCACCTACGTGATCGACGAGGGCCGGCGCATCGACGGCCGCGACGGCAAGAGCATCCGGCCGATCATGTGCGAGGTGGGCCTGCTCCCGCGCGTGCACGGCAGCGCGCTGTTCCAGCGCGGCGAGACGCAGGCGATCGTCACGACGACGCTCGGCACCTCGACCGACGAGCAGAAGATCGACGGCCTGATGGGCGAGACGTGGAAGCGCTTCTACCTCCACTACAACTTCCCGCCCTTCTCGACCGGCGAGACGAAGCCGCTGCGCGGCCCCGGCCGGCGCGAGATCGGCCACGGCGCCCTCGCCGAGCGCGCGCTCTCCCGGATGATCCCGCCGCCGGATCAGTTCCCCTACACGATCCGGATCGTGTCGGAGACGCTCGAGTCGAACGGCTCGTCGTCGATGGCGGCGGTCTGCGGCGGGTGCCTCTCGCTCATGGACGCGGGCGTGCCGATCAAGTCGCCCGTCGCCGGCATCGCGATGGGGCTCATCATGGAGGGCCAGCGCTACGCGGTGCTCTCGGACATCCTCGGCGACGAGGATCACCTCGGCGACATGGACTTCAAGGTCTGCGGCACGGCGCGCGGCGTGACCGCGATCCAGATGGACATCAAGATCGCCGGCCTGAGCCGGCAGATCCTGATGCAGGCGCTGGATCAGGCGCGCGAGGGGCGGCTCCACATCCTGAACAAGATGCTGGAGACGCTGCCGACCACGCGGCCCGAGCTCAGCCAGTACGCGCCGCGGATCACCACGGTGCGCGTGAAGCCCGACCAGATCCGGCTCATCATCGGCCCCGGCGGCAAGACCATCAAGGGCATCGTCGACCAGACCGGCGTCGCGATCGACGTCGAGGACGACGGCACGGTGAACGTCGCGTCGTCCGACTCCGACGCGGTGAAGCGGGCGCTCGACATCATCAAGGGGCTCACGGCCGAGCCCGAGGTCGGCGCGACCTACAAGGGGACGGTCAAGCGCATCACCGACTTCGGCGCGTTCATCGAGATCCTGCCGAACACCGACGGCCTGCTGCACATCTCGGAGATGGCCCACACGCGCGTCGAGCGCGTCGAGGACGTCCTCAAGGAGGGCGACGCGGTCGACGTGAAGGTGCTGAGCGTCGATCGCGACGGGAAGATCCGGCTGAGCCGGCGCGAGCTGCTCCCGCTGCCGGAGGGCGAGGAGGGCGACCGGGCGCGCGAGCGCATGGCGCAGGCGCGCGACGCCGGCCCGCCGCCGCGGCGCGACGGCCCGGGCGGCGGGCGCGGCGGCGACCGCGACCGCGGCCCGCGGCCCGGCATGGAGCGCGACCGCGGCGGGCCGCCGCCGCGCGAGCGCCGCGAGCGCCGCTCCTAGCCACGAGATCCGCGCGGGGAGGTCATGCCGCGCTGCGGCGCACGCTGGCCTCCCCGTCGCTCACGCCCCTCACAGAGATCGCCTGATTTTCAGCGTTCCGCGGCCTCGCGCGGCGCCCGCGGCCTCGCGTGGAGCGCGCTGCCCCGCTGCGGGCCTGCGCGCTCGGCTGTGCGCCGGCGCGCGCGCGGCGCCTGGGCTCGTCCACCCAGCGGCTTTGTTGGAATCCGGTGAAGTCAGCATGGCTCCTTCACAATCAGGGTAGTGTCGCGACCCCTGCTCGTGGCATGCTCCGCCCGTGCTCGTACGCAGAGCGAAAATCGTCTGTACCATTGGCCCTTCGTGTGACTCTCAAACGACGCTGGAGCAGCTCATCCGCGCCGGTATGGATGTCGCTCGACTCAACTTCTCTCACGGCTCGCATGAGGATCATGGCAAGGCAATCGCCACGGTCCGCGCGGCTGCGGAGGCCTGCGGAAAGCCTGTGGCGATCCTGCAGGATCTCTGCGGCCCGAAGATCCGAGCCGGTCGCTTCCCCGGCAACACCTTCGAGGTCGCTGACGGGGCTTCCGTTACCTTGGTCGAGGCGAACCGGGACAGCCCCGTCGCCACGCCCGGCGAGATCCCGATCCTCTACGAGGGCCTCGCCTCCGACCTGCAGCCGGGCGACGTCGTCCTCATCGACGACGGCCGCGTGGTGGTCACCGTCACCAAGGTCGAGGGCGAGCGCGTCCACGCCGGCGTGACGCAGGGCGGACGCCTGCGCGATCGCGTGGGCGTGCACCTGCCGGCCAGGCGCGTGCGGATCTCCGCCCTCACCGAGAAGGACAAGGCCGACCTGAGCTTCGGCCTCGCGCAGGGCGTCGACTACGTCGCCCTCTCGTTCGTGCGCAACGCGGACGAGGTCCGGCACGTCCGCGACATCTGCGAGGCCTGGGGCCGCCCGACGCCGATCGTCTCCAAGATCGAGACGCCCGGCGCCATCGACAACCTCGAGTCGATCATCCTCGCCTCGGACGGGGTCATGGTCGCGCGCGGCGATCTCGGCGTGGAGTTCAACCCGGAGCGGGTGCCGATCATCCAGCGCGAGATCCTCGGCCTCGCCCGCGTGCACCAGAAGCCGGTCATCGTCGCGACCGAGATGCTCCAGTCGATGGTGACCGCGACGCGCCCGACGCGCGCCGAGGCGAGCGACGTGGCGACGGCCGTCTTCGACGGCACCGACGCGGTCATGCTCTCGCAGGAGACCGCGACCGGCGCGCACCCGCCGCTCGTCGTGCGGATGATGGCCCGCATCGTCACCGAGGCCGAGCAGAGCTCGTTCTACCGCTATCTCTCGAGCGAGCAGCCCGGCCAGCGCGCGAACGTCGCCGAGGCGACCGCGCGCGCCGCGTGCGACATCGCGAAGGACATCGGCGCGAAGCTCATCATCGCGTTCACCGAGAGCGGCCTCACCGCGCGGTACGCGTCGAAGGCGCGCCCCGTCGTGCCGATCGTCGCCTTCTCGCCGAACGACACGACGCGCCGGCGGCTCGCGCTGCTCTGGGGCGTGGTGCCGTTCCCCGTCGACGCGCTCCGCAACTCGGACGAGATGATCGAGCGCGCCACCGGCCAGCTGCTCGCGAACGGCCTCGTCTCGCCGGGCGACAAGCTCGTCACCATCTACGGCGCTCCCGTCGGCGTCTCGGGGTCGACCAACGCGATTCGGGTGAAGGTCGTTGAATGAGCCTGCTCGCCCGCGATAGGGGCTCGACGGGCGAGCAGGAATCCCTCTTTCGACACGCGGGCGCAGAAGGCCTCCCGAAGCTCGAGAAATACGAGCTGATCGAGGAGCTCGGCCACGGCGGGATGGCCACGGTCTACCGCGCCCGCGACCCGCGGCTCCGCCGCGAGGTCGCCGTCAAGATCATCCACAAGCACCTCCGCGAAAACGCCGAGGTCGGCGCCCGCTTCGTCGCCGAGGCGCGCGCGGCGGCGAAGCTGCGCCACCCCGGCATCGTCGAGGTGTACGACGTCTCCAGCGAGCAGGATCGCGAGCGCTACCTCGTCGTCGAGCTGCTCCGCGGCTCCACGCTGTGCAAGATCCTGAGCGCCCACCGCGACATGCCGGCCGAGATCGGCGCCGCCGTGGTGCTCGAGCTGTGCGACGCCCTGGAGCACGCGCACGCCTCGGGGATCATCCACCGCGACGTGAAGCCGGAGAACGTGCTCGTCGAGCTGCCGTCCGATCGCCCGGGCGGCAGCTGGGACGGCGCGAGCGTGGTCATCAAGCTGACCGATTTCGGCATCGCCAAGATCCTCGACGCCCAGGGCGTCACGTCGACCGGGCAGGTGCTCGGCTCGCCGGCGCACATGGCGCCGGAGCAGATCGAGGGGGGCGAGGTCGACGCGCGCACCGACGTCTTCGCGCTCGGGGTGCTCTTCTACGAGTGCCTCGTCGGGCACCTGCCGTTCGAGGGCAAGAACCCGGCGCAGGTGCTCCGCAAGGTGATCGAGGGGGTCTACCCGGAGGCCGAGCGCGAGCGGCCCGCCGTGGGCGCGCGCTGGAGCCGGATCGTCGCGGGCGCCCTCTCGCACGACATCGCGGGCCGCACGGCGAGCCCTCGCGCGCTCGCCGAGCTGATCCGGGCCGAGCTGGCCGAGCTCGGCGTCGCGGAGCCGCGCGCCGAGCTCGCCGCCTACTTCGCCGACCCCGCGGGCTACGCCGAGCGGCACGCCGCGCGGCTCGTCCCGCGCCTCGTGGCGCGCGCGGAGGCCGGCCGCAAGCGCGGCGACGTGCCGGGCGCGGCCGCCGATTACAACCGGGCCCTCGCCCTCGCGCCGACCGACCTCACCATCCTCAGGCGGATCGCGAAGCTGAACGCGAGCCGCAACCGGAGGCAGCTCGCGCAGCGCGCGCTGCTCGTGGCGCTCGCGTCGGTGGGGCTCGGCGTCGCCGCGTTCGGCGTCGCGCGCGCGCTGCGCGATTCTCCACCGTCGGCGGGGGCGCCGTCGGCGGGGGCGCCGTCGGAGGGGGACGCGCCCCTCGCGGGCGCGCCGCCGCGGCCCGTGCCGATCGACGCCCCGAGCCCGCCGCCGAACCTGCGCGCGGTCGCGCCGGGCGCCGCGGAGGCCGCGCCGAGCGCCGCGGAGGCCATGATCACGCCGCGGCCCCGCCCGCGGTTTCATCCGCCGCCCGTCGCGCCGCCGGCCGCTTCCTCGGCCGAGGCGCCGGCGGTCCGCGACGTCGTCTTCCAGATCGTCCCGACCGGCGCCAAGCTGGTGCTCGACGGGGTCGAGATCAACTGGTTCGGCGCGAATAAGGTCACGCCGCTCAAGATCGGCGCGCACAGCGTCCAGATCAGCGTGCCCAACTCGCGGTGCTGCAAGCCGTACTCGGGCGTCGTCTCGGTGGTCGCGCCCAAGCCCGGGGTCACCGCGCCGCAGCGGATCGTCTACAAGCTGGAGATCCTGCCCAGCACGGTCGTCCTGAGCGGCGCGCCGCCGAGCGCGCAGTACCAGTGCCCGCAGATCGGCCTGATCGGCTTCGCGGGCGCCCCGCAGACCGTGACCCTGAGCGACGTGTTCTGGAGCGGGCGCTGCATCTTCACGCCCCCGACGCCCGAGGCGACGCCGCTCGTCGGCAACGTCACGCTCGTGGCCGGCGAGTCGAACACCGTTTCCTGGCCGTCCGGCTGACGGCGACGCCATCATTGCGGCGTCGGCTCCGGAAATCTCAGCATCCCCGCCCAAACTCCGCTACATCACGGCGCACCCCTCCGCATGGCTGCGCGAACTCCAGGCGGGAAATCTCCCGGCGCTCGCTTCCCATCGGTCGGGAGCGGCCGCGCCCTGCTCGCGCCGCGGCGCCTCGCCGCGGCCGCCGCGGGCGCCCTCGCGCTCCTCTGCGTGGGCCCGGCGGCCGCCGACGACATGCAGCAGTTCGAGCTCGCCAAGACGCGCTTCGACGCCGGGCACTACGAGGAGGCCGTGAGCCGCTTCGCGGCGATGCTCGACCCCGCGACCCCGCCCTGCGACCGCGGCGCGACCGAGGTCGAGGGCAAGCCGTGCCGGATCTCGGATCCCGCCCTGGTCGAGCGGGCGCGCGGCCTCGCCGCCGCGGCGCTCGTGGCGCTGCGGCGCACGAGCGAGGCCGACGCCTACATCGAGCAGATCCTCCTCGACAACCCGGTGTACTCGCCGAACCCGGCGGTGTTCCAGCCCGAGGTCATCGACCGGTTCACCGCGGTCCGGGCGCGCATCCGGGCGCGGATCGAGGAGATGACCCGGCAGAAGGCGGAGGCGCAGCGCGCGGAGCGGCTGCGGATCGAGCGGGGCCGCGACGACGAGCGCCGCTGGATCGCCGAGCTCCACCGGCTCGCCGGGCGCGAGCGGGTCGTGGCGCGGAGCTCCCGCTGGATCGCGATGCTGCCGTTCGGGGTGGGGCAGTTCCAGAACGGCGACGAGGGGCTCGGCTGGTTCTTCCTGGTCAGCCAGGCGGTCGCCGGCGGGACGTCGATCGTGTCGGCCCTGGCGCTGTCGAGCTACACGAACGTCGACGTCACGCCGCGGCCCAGGGCGCCGGGCACCCCCGCGCAGGCCGTCGACATCGACGCGCTGAACAGCCGGATCGAGACCGCGGCCGCGGTCAACCGCGTGGCCTTCGGGACGTTCGCGACGCTCGTCGCGGCGGGGATCGCCCACGCGCAGATCACGTTCGTCCCGGAGCGGGTCTCCTTCCGCACGCGCCGCGTGCCGCCCCCGCCCCCGGGCTTCACCGCGGCGCCGACGATCTCCGCGCTCCCCGGCGGCCTGTACGCGGGGCTCCTCGGCCGGTTCTGACCGGGGCCGGCGGCGCGGCTCACGCCTTCTGCGCGGCGGCGATCCAGAACCCGCCGAGCTCGGCGAGCCTCGTGTCGCACAGCGCCCACTCCGCCCGGCGCAGGAGCCGGCCGAGGCCCGGCACGCGCATCGCGGCCGCGAACGGGGTCACGATGCGCACGCCCCGCGAGGCGACGACGCGCACGCCCTCCGGCATCAGGGCGGCGGCGGCGCGCGGCGCGTCGAACCGCGTGTAGACGGCGCTCTCGCGGGTCCGGTCGCTGATGGCGCCCGCCGGGCCGAGCTTCTTCACGAGCCCGCGCAGGCTGTAGGGGTTGTAGAACTCGGCGATCACGTGCCCGCCGGGCCGCACCACGCGCGCCATCTCCGACAGCGCGCGGCGCACGTCCTCGACGTGGGCGAGCACCTTGAACGAGCAGGCGACGTCGAAGCTCTCGTCGGGGAAGGGCAGGGCGGTCGCGCTCCCCTCGACGACGTCGAGGCCGCGCTCGCGGGCGCGCTCGAGCATGCCGGGCGAGAGGTCGACCCCGCGCGCGGAGCGCGCGAACGCGCCGATCCGCGCGAGCAGGAGCCCGGTGCCGCACCCGACCTCGAGCACGTCGCGGCCCTCGCCGAAGCGCCGCACGAAGTCGACCTCGAGCGCGTCGACGACATCGTGGTAGCCGCCGACGTCGCGGCCCCCGCGCCGGTCCTCGTAGCGCGCGGAGAACTCGTCGTAGTACGCCCGCGTCGCGCGCAGGTGCTCGTCGGCCTTGGCCTCGTCCGTCTGGGATCGCATGGGCTCGCTATAGTACTCCCCGGCGCGCGCGGCTTGCGCGGCGCCGCGCCGGGCCGCATCTCTCCTGCGAGGTGACCCATGAAGCCCGGCGACCATCCTGACTTCTTCCGGTTCGCGCCGCCCCCAGGAACGTCCCGCGAGAGCTCGATCCGGCTCGATCGCGAGGGCCGCTTCTGGCACGACGGCGCCCGCGTCGACCACCCCGCGCTCGAGCGCGGGCTGAGATCGTGGATCGCGCGGCACCCGGACGACGGCCGTCCGATCCTCTCGAACGGCTACGACTGGTGCTACTTCCAGGCCGACGACGCCCCGCTCTTCGTCGACGCGCTCCGGATCGGCGACGGCGGCGCGGTCACGCTGGTCCTGTTCGACGGGACCGAGGAGCCGCTCGATCCGGCGACGCTCTCCCTCGGCGAGGACGGCGTCGTGTACGCGCGCGCCCGCGGCGGCGCGCTCGAGGCGCGCTTCTCGCGCCACGCGCAGTCGCAGCTCGCCCCGCTGCTCGTCGAGGCCGAGCCGCCCACGCTCCTCGTCGGCGGGCGCGAGATCCGGCTGCCCGCGCGGGCCGCGGGGTAGCGCGGCGCGAAGGCGCCCCGCGCGCCGCTCAGTAGCGGTACTGCCAGAGCAGGTCGAGCATGCCCGAGGTCGCCTGGCGCGCGTCGACGCCCACGGTGCCGCGGAGCGTCCAGTGCTCGTCGAAGCGCCAGTCGATGGTGACCTCGGTGCGCGTGCCGCGCTCGCTCGCCGTCCCCCCCGGGGTCGGCCCGCTGTCGCTGGTCGTGGTGCCCCGCACCGCGCCCTCCTGGAAGGTGGCCTGCGCGGTCAGGTCGTCGTTCAGGCGGTAGACGAGGCTCGTCCGCAGCGTGCCGTCCGCCGTGGTCCCGAACCGCGTCGACAGCCCGCGCAGCGGCGCGATGCCGCTCAGGAGCGCGTTGAACTGCGCCGCCGCGAGCTCGCTGCCGACCGACGCGGCGACGCGGCCCGCGGCCAGCCCCGCGGGCGTCTCGGCGCCCGCCGCCTGCGCGCCCTCGGAGAAATCGGCGCCGAACAGGAGCCGCGCGAGGATGTCCTGCTGCGAGCTCGGCGGGCTCGAGGTGAAGCGCAGCGACCGCTCGGTGATGGGCCGGAGGTTGCCGTTGAAGGCGACGTGGATGCGCGTGCCGTCCGGGGCGTCCCAGTGCGCCGTGGCGTTCAGGTGCGGGTTCGACGCATCCTCCTCGCGCAGGCGCACGCGCCCGCCCTCGATCTCGAACGTCTTGCCGTAGATCTCGAGCGCGCCCCGCGTGATCACGATGCCGCCCGACACGAGCACGTCCTCGCCGATCACCACCCGCGGCGGCGCGTCCTCGGCGCTCCGGAGCCAGAGCCGCAGCCCCGCGCCGCTGACCGCCGCGTCGTGCACGTCGAACGTCATCGCGTAGCGGAGCGCGTCCGCGGCGCGCTTCTGCTTCTCCGGCCCGAGCGGGTGGGAGACGGAGATGTCGGGGTTGTCGCCGAGCGGCTGCACGTCGCGGCTGCTCGTCGCCGGCAGCGTGAGGCGGAGCCTCGGGACCGTCGCGTAGAGCGCGAGCTCGCCGGGCTTCTTCTCCGCGATGAACGACAGCGACCCCGAGGCGGTCCCGAGCGGCACCCCCTCGAGCGTGAGCGGGAGCGCCTGGTCGTCGGCGATCGTCAGCGCCCCGGCCCCGTCGCGCAGCGCGAGCCCGTTGAGCCGGAGGAGCGCCCATCCCTCCGCCAGCCCGGTGGAGCCCGCCGCGCGCAGGCCCTCGATCCGGACGACGCCGCCGCCGGCCGTGACGCGGGCGGCGACGTCGCGCAGCTCCTGGCCGAGCTCGGGGATGTGCACGACCCCGTCGCGGACCTCCAGCTGGGCGCGGACGCTGCCCCCGTCGTCTCCGTACGCGCCGCCGAGCTCGACGCGCAGGTCGCCGTCCAGGGTGCCGTCGATCTTGCTCAGCAGCCCGCCGACCAGGGGCTGCAGCGCCGCGAGCCGGAAGCGCTCCGCCGAGAGGGCGAGGTCGGTGTGCTCGCCGTCGGGGACCGGGAGGAACCCGTGGCGGAAGCGCACGCTGGCGTACGCGTTCGCCCGGAGCTTGCCGCCGCGCGGGCCCTCGAGCGCGAGCTCGGTGACGCGGAGCTGCCCGCGGTCCGTCCCGCGCTTCGGATCGATCCGCAGCGAGAGCACGCCGCGCTCGAAGGCGAGGTCGCTCCCGATCGTGACCCCCGGCAGCGCGAGGTGCGCGGTGAGCGCGGGCGCGACGTTGAGGTCGCGCATCTCGATCTCGCCGCTCACGCGCCCGCCGATGCCGCTGTCGCCGAGCAGCGGGATCTCGCCGAGCGGGACGTCGCGCAGCGTCGCGCGGAAGCGGCCGGTCCACGCCGGGGGCGGGGGCGCGCCGCGCAGCGCGCGCGGCGAGGGGGCCGCGAGGAGGCGGTCGAGCGGCGCGATCACCTCGGCGCGCGCGGTCGCGATCTCGTCCGGGCCGCGCGTGACGTGCGCGTCCAGCGTGGCCTTCTCGCTGTCGTACGTGAGCCACGCGTCGAGATCGGTGGGGAACAGGAGATCCGTCGCGCCCGTCGCGCCCGGCGGCGCGTACGTGAGGCCCCACCAGAGGGTGCGCGCGGTCAGGGACGGGCGCGCGAGGGTGCCGCCCGCGTAGGCGTCGATCCGCAGCTCGCCGGCGAGGGGCGGGAGCGCGTCGCGCACGAACGAGGGGAGGGTGGTGAGCTCGTCCACGCGGCGCCGCGGGAAGGAGACCTGCGCGGCGATGGGCGAGCGCAGGAGCGACGGCCACCGGCTCGCGGGCGGACCGGCGAGCGCCGCGAGGTCGAGGTCGACCGAGCCCGAGGCGTCGGCGAGCAGCCCGCCGTCGTACAGGGTCAGCGCGGCCTCGGCCCTGCCGGTCGTCCCGTCGAGCGAGCCCTTGAGCTGCGCGTCGATGAAGCGCGACTCCCAGGCCGGGCGCTCGGCGCCCAGGCGGTGAGGCCCCACGAGCGCGAGGCCCTGCGTCCGCACGAGCACGTCGTGCAGCGAGGGGAACGCCTCGCCGGGCGCGCGCGACACCCGGAAGCGGGTCGTGAGCTTGCCGCGGACCTCGCTCACGACGTGCGCGATCGGCATGAGCCGCGCGAGGCACCCGAGGTCCCAGTCGTCCGCGGCGACCTCGGCCTGCCCCACGAGGCCGGCCCACGTCTCCGCGCGCAGGAGGGGCCCCTTGAGCGTGCCCTCGGCGCCGGACACCCGCACGCTCGCGAGGGTGCCGGGGCACCGCGGCAGCGCGCCGTTCGACGCATCGTTCGACGCGCCGTTCGACGCGCCGTTCGACGCATCGTTCCACGCGCGTCCTCCGGCCGGCTGCGGCGCCGCCGCGTCGATGCGCACGAGCCCGTCGGCCTTGAGCTGGTCGCGCTCGAAGGTCGCGGCGAGGTGCGCCGAGACGCCGGACAGGAACGCGATCTCGCCGCCCGTGAGATCGAGCCGCACGTGGCCCGAGCGCCCGGTGTTGCGGTCCTGGTCGAGCGCGACGTCGACGTCCGCGCGCCCGCGCACGCGGAGCGGGATCCCGAGCATCCGCGCGAGGCGGCCGACGTCGATGTCGTCGCCCTGGAGCCGCCCGGTCACGTCGTCGCCGCGCACCGCGAGCTGGCCCTTGAGCGAGCCGAGCTCGGCGGAGGCGAGCTCGATCCCATCGACGGCGAGCCCTCCGGCCGACGGGTCGATGGCCGCGATCTTCCCGACGACCACGGCGCCGTCGCGCTTCAGCCGGAGCTCGACGCCGCGCAGGGCCCCGGTGGCGGTGCTCAGCCGGGCCGAGGCGTCCAGGGCGTCGTCGCCGTCGGTGACGGTCGCGCGGAGCTTCGGCGCGGCGAGCGGGCCGGAGATCTGCGCCGTGACCTCGTCGAACGTGTGGCCGCCGGCGAGCGCCTCCTGGCCGGAGAGCGAGCCGCTCACCGCGAGCGTGTCGAGCGGCCCGGTGACCCGCCCCGCGAAGCGCGCGCTGGCGAGCGCGACGTCCGGGCCGACCCGGAGCCTGGCGAACGCGCCCTCGACGTGCGCGTCGAGCGCTCCGTCGCGCAGGCTCCCCTCGACGCGCACGCGGCCGGCGCCGTCGACGGGCCCGGCGAGGCGCGGGGCCGCGGCGATCGCCGGGATGTCGGCGGTGGCCGCGAAGCGGATGCCCTGGCCGCCCGGCAGGACCGAGACGGCGGCGTCGATCGGCGCGCCCGGCTCGTGGAGGTGCGTGCGCACGTGGAGCTCGCCGCGGTCGAGCACGAGGTGGACGTCCGCGGCCGGCACCCGCTCGCCGAGCAGCTCGGTCGGCTCCGTCCGCGCCTCGACGGCGAGCCGGAGCTCGTCGCCGAGCTCGACGCGCACCCGGCCGTCGGCGGTGATCGAGGTCGCCGCCTCCTCCTCCTCCGGCGCGCGGCCGGTCCCCGGCGCGGTCTTGGTCGCGGCCGCGCCTGTCCGGGCGGGCGCCACGCCTGTCCGGGTGGACGCCGCGCCTGTCCGGGTGGACGCCGCGCCTGTCCGGGTGGACGCCGCGCCTGTCCGGGCGGGCGCCGCGCCTGTCCGGGTGGACGCCGCGCCTGTCCGGGTGGACGCCGCGCCTGTCCGGGTGGACGCCGCGCCCGTCCTGGAGGGCGCCGCGCCGCGCTCGTCGCCCGTCGCATCGGACGAGAGGCGCACGCCGAAGAGCCGCAGATCCACGTCGCGCGCCTGCACGTCGGCGTCGAGCCGGACGGGCCCCGTCACGTCGAGCCGCCCCGCGAGGGCGACGCTGTCCCCCGCCGGGCCGGCCGGATCCGCCGAGAACGAGGCCGCCACGTCGAGCTGGGGGAGATGGCCGTTCAGGGCGACGCGCGCGGCGACCGGCTCGGTCAGGGGGTGATCCGGCACGAGGCTCCGGAGCTGCTCCGGCGTGGCGCGCGGGACGCTCGCGTGCGCCTCGAGGTGATCGTCGTCGAGCACGGCCCGCGCGGTGATCTCGACGTCGGCGAGCCGTCCGGCGAAGCTGCTCCACATCCGGACCTTCTCGCCCGCGCGGAGGTGGTAGTTCGCCGTGCCGGCGGTCCGGGCGGGCAGGAGCGCGCGGTCCACGAGGCCGGTCTGGTCCACGTCGAGCGCCACGCCGTCCGGGCCGATGTGCACCGACCCGACGAGCCGGCTGATGTCGGCGTCCAGCGCGCGCGGCGGCGCGAGCTGCCCGTGGACCCACCCCCGCCCGATCTCGATGCGCGAGAGCGCGACGACGACGTCGCGCGGCGGCGCCTCGGGCGCCGACGAGGGCGGGCGGCTCGGCGGCAGCGGCGCGAACGTGTCGCCGAGGGTGACCCCGCCGGCGCCGTTGTCCTGGACCAGCACCTCGATCTGCTCGACCCGGATGGACGGGAGCTCGACGCGGAGCGCGCCCGTCCCGAGGAGCGCGCCGCGGACGATCGCGAGCACGTCGGCGCGCGCCGCGATGCCGCTCGCGCGGATCACCTTGTTCCCCCGCGGGTCGAGCGCGACCGCGGAGCGGATCCGCACGCCGTTCAGGCCGAGCCTGTCGATCTCGTCGGCGACGATCCGCCCGTAGAACAGCGAGCCGAGCAGCCGGTTCGTGGCGTCGCGGGCGACGCGGCGCGCGGCGGGCATATCGAGGTGGAGCGCGACGCCGACCGCCGCGGCGCCGGTGAACACAAGGGCCAGCCCGAGCGCCGTCGCCGCGGCGGACGCGGCGCGGCGCATGCGTCCCGGCGCGCGCGGCGAGGGGCGCCGCGGCTCTTCTGCGGGGGCGGGCGTCACGTGGGTTAGCTTAGTACGCGCGGAGCGCGGCGACTGTGCTGGCGCGCGGCGCAACACCGGGCAACGGAGGCCTGCTGCGGCGCCGGCGCGATCCCGGCGCGCGCGTCCGCGCCGGATCGGCGCGCTGCGCGGGAGATCCGCCCGCCGCCGGCGGCGCGTCCGGGGCGCGCCGGACCGGAGCGCTCAGCCGGCGAGCCGCTCGAGCTCCACGAAGAGCGTGCCGAGCTCCGGCTTGGACCGGAGCGGCGCGCAGAAGCGGCTGGCCAGGTGGAGCAGCTCCGCGTCGAGCTGATCGGCCCTGCGCCCGATCTCGGCGATGCGCTCCTGGGACTCCCGGCGCCGCGCCTCGAGCTGCCGGTCGAGCTCCTCGAGGCGCTCGCGCAGCTTCTTGATCTGCGCGTCCACCTCGGCCACCTCGTGCTCGCGGGCGATCGCCTCGCTCTCCGCCTCGTAATCCGCCTTCCGCGACGCGTACCAGCCCTCGACGAGCTCGGCCAGCCGGCGGTAGCTGGCGGCGAGCTCGAGGTAAGGCTCGGCGAACCCGCACCGGCCCTCCCAGCGCACGGCCTCCTTGTGCGCGCTCAGCACCGCGGGGACGAACGCCTGCGTCGCCGCGTTGAGCGGCGCCACCCTGGCGCGGAACGAGCGGGCCTCCTCGCGCGTGAGCGAGGCGTCGACGGTGAGCGCGTCCATCGCCCGCCCGATCTGCAGCCGGCCGTCGCGCCACTCCTCGGCGACGCCCTCGAGGCGCCGCTGCTCGTCGAGCGCCCGCGAGCGGAGCTCGACGTGCTCCCGCACGAGGCCCCGCAGCCCCTCGAGCTGCCGCTGGATCTCCGCCGGCGCGGACGCGCCGAAGGCGCGGGCCGTCATCTTCTCGAACAGCTCGAGCCGGCTGACCCAGGGATCGCGCCCGGCGCCGCGCGAGCGCACCGCCGAGTCGCGCGGCATCGCCTCGGGCGGCGGGGGGAGGGCGATCCCGCTCGCCGCCGCGATCTCCTCGAGCTCCGCGAGCACGCGGTACGCGTCGACGGGGCGCGCCGAGGGGTCCTTCGCCATGAGGGCGTTGACCAGGCGGTCGAGCGCGTCGGGCATCTCCGGCGCGAGCTCCTGGAGGTGCGGCGGCTGCTCGTTCAGGTGCTTCAGGATCCAGCTCGCCGGATCGGGCGCGTCGAACGGCAGCCGCTGCGTGATCATCTCGAACATGATGACCCCGAGCGAGTAGAGGTCGGCCGGGGGGCCCGCGTCGATGGTCGTGCTGCGCTCGGGCGCCATGTACTGCGGCGTGCCGAAGATCTCGCCGAGGTTCGTGAGCCGCGCGTCCTGCGCGCACCGGGCGATGCCGAAGTCGAGGAGCTTCACCCAGTCGCCCTTCAGCAGGAACACGTTCTCGGGCTTGAGGTCGCGGTGCACGACGTCGAAGTCGTGCGCGCGGCCGAGGGCGCGCGCCATCTGCACCCAGATGGGCAGCGCCCGCGCGAGCGGCACCCGGCTGCGCTCCACCACGTCGGCGAGGCTCGTCCCCTGGAGCAGCTCCATCACGAGGAAGGGCAGCCCGTCGTCGGTGTCGCCCTGATCGAAGATCTCGATGATGTTCGGGTGCGCGAGCCGCTGCGCGTGCCGCGCCTCGCGCCGGAAGCGCTCGCGCGTCGTCGTGTCCTGCGCGAACTCGCGGTTCAGGATCTTGATGGCGCACGGCGTGCCGATGAGCTTGTTGTAGGCCCGGTAAACCGTGGCCATCCCGCCGATCCCGAGCGCCTGCTCGATGACGTAGCGGCCCGCGATCGACATCCCGATGCGGGGGTCCTTCTCGGAGACGAGCGACGAGCCGTCGATGAAGCAGAAGGTGCTCTCGGCCGGATAGCGCTGGTGGCACTGCGGGCAGGTCTTCATGGCGGGCACGTCGGCTGCAAGGCTACACTCTACGGGCGGCTGCTCTCGAGGGTCAACGCTCGCCGCGCGCCTCGCGCTCCGCGCGCTCCTTGGCGAGATTCCGTGCGACGCCGGACGGTGCTGGGCGATACGCCGCGCGCGGGCTCGCCGCGTTATGTTCTCGCGACGTGATGGACGACGAGGTCCCCTTGCGCGCGGTGGTGATCGGCTCGGGCGTCGGCGGCGCGGCCGCGGCGCTCCTCCTGTCGCACGCCGGTATCCCGACCCTCCTCGCCGAGAAGGAGCGCCGCCTGGGCGGCTCCGCTGCGGCGGTCGAGAGGGACGGCTTCCGTGTCGATACAGGCACGCACATGCTCTGCCGGGGCGAGGACGGCCCGCTCGGCGACGTGCTCCGCCGCGTGGGCCAGGGCGACGCCATCGCCTTCCGCCAGAGCGGCGAGCCCGCCGCGCTCTGCTTCGCCGGCGCCGCGCGCGGCGCCCGCGCCGGGGCTGCGCGCGGCGGCCGCGTCGCCCTCCCGGCGGATCTCCGGCGGCTGGCCGCGACCGCGCTGGATCTCGCGCGCGCCCTCGAGCTCACGCCCCTGGAGGCCGCGCGCGCCGCGCGCCTCCTCGCGCACGCGACGGCGATGCGCGACGTGGACCTGGCCGCGTGCGACGACGTGACGGCCGAGGCGTACGCGGCCCGCTTCCTCCCGCGCGCCGCGGCCGCGGCGCGGCTCGGCGGGCTGCTCGGCCTGCCGCTGCTGCTGCCCGGGTCCGAGGCGTCGGCCGGCGAGGCGCTCTTCGCCTTGCGCCAGCTCGCCCGCTCCGGGCGGCGGAGCTACCCCGAGGGCGGCGCGGCCCGGGTCCCCGAGGTCTTCTGCCGCCTGGCCCGCGAGCTCGGCGCCGCCGTGCGGACGGGCACGGTCGTGCGCCGCGTGCTCGTGCGCGATCGGCGCGCGCGCGGCGTGGAGCTCGACGACGGGACGACCCTGTCGGCGCGCATCGTGGTGAGCACGGCCGGCGTCGCGTCCACCGTCGCGGAGCTCGTGGGCGAGCCGCACTTCCCCGAGGCGTACGTGGCGCGCGTCCGCGCGCTGACGCCGCTGCCGAGGCAGGCCCAGGTGAAGATCGGGCTGCGCCGGCGGCTCGCCGCGGCGGGCGCGCTCGCCGGCCTCGGCGGCGGCAGCGGCGCGCCGGCCCTGCCGTTCTACTGCGTCGCGCCGACGCGCTTCGATCCGTCGCTCGCGCCGCCCGGGCACGAGCTCCTCTGCGCGTGCGCCGTGTCCGGCGCGAGCGGCGGCGCCTCGCCCGGCGCGCCCCCCGCGACGGTCGACGAGCTCCTGCGCGCGCTCGCCGGCGCGGTGCCCGGCCTGCTCTCCGAGGCGGTCTTCGTCGATGGCTCGCCCGGGGACGAGCGCGGGCCGGCGTGCGGTCCGGGCGGCGAGCCCGCGGCCGGGACCGCGCAGACGCCCGGCCAGGTCGGCCGCGCGCGGCCGGCGGTGTACACGCCCGTGCGGGGGCTCTACCTCGCGGGGCGCGCCGCCGGCGGACGCGGCGCGGGCATGGAGCTCGCCGCCTCGAGCGCGATGGAGTGCGTCGATCGCATCCTCGTCGACCTGGGCCGCGATCTCGGCGCCCCCGCGCCCCCGGCGCTTCTCGACATCGCCGGCGATCTGCTCGGGCGCGTCGCGGCCTCCACCGTGTCGTGGGTCGCGCGTCCGCGCGGGTAGGTCGACGCCGTCCGGTGAGCTCCTGCGCTCGCCGGACGGCGTCGCCCCGGCGTGTCAGCGCGTCGAGCTGCCCCGGTTGCCGCGCGCGAGCGCGTCGAGCGGCAGCTTCTGATCCTCGAACACGGCGTCGAGCTCCTCGCTGCCCCGCTCCCGCACGCCCGAGCGCGGCGACAGCTCGGGGCGCACCGAGGACGGCGGGGCCAGGCGGGCCGACAGCGGCCCCATCGTGCGGATCGACGGCGGGGGCTCGGTGCCCGGAAGCCGACCGGGTGAGCTCGAGCGGACCGAGGCGGGCGAGCTGGACACGCCGCGCACGGACGGCGGGCTCGGCAGCGTCCGCGTGGAGGAAGGCGGCCCGGCCTGCGAGCTCGACGGCGGCATCGGCGTCGGCCGCCGCGCCACCGGTCCCCCCGGCGCGCGCGACGACGGCGGCGGCGCGTTCGGCACCGCGCGGGTCGAAGGAGGCGGGCTCGACCGCAGCTCGGCGCGCACCGAGGCGGCCGCCGCGCGGGTGGACGGGGGCGGGACCGACAGCGGGGCGCTCGCGACGACCGGATGGGCAGGCGGCAGGCTCGAGAGCGGGCGCGAGGCGGGCGGCGGAACCGAGCGAGGTACGCCCGAGGCGTATGCAGGCGCCTGCGCGCGCGACGACAGCGGCGCCGAGCGCACGGAGGGAGGGGAGCGGAACGACGGCGGCGCGCTGGACGGAGGCACCGGGGTGACCGCGTGGCTCGGCAGCGGCAGCCGGACCGACGGCGGGGCGGCGGTGCGCGACGACGGCGGCGGCATCGTGCTCGGCCCCGGCGACGAATCGCGCTGCCGCGGCGCGAGCCGGGGATCGGCGCTCGCGCCCGGCCGCGACGCCGCGCGCGCGTCCACGGCGCTCATCGCGCCGACGGTCTCGCTGCGTTGCGCGCCGATCACCGTGTAGCGCCCGCTGCCCTCGTCGCGCCGCGCCGCCTCGCGCTGCGCGTTCATCTCGCGCGTCTCGCGCAGCGCGCCGCTCAGCATCGCCTCCAGCTCCCGCTCGCTGACCTCCTCGTCGAGCCGCAGCAGCGTCGAGTGGACGTCCCGGGCGAGCGCGTCGAACTCGGCCGGATCCATCGCGTAGACGCTGTTCGACAGGATGATCGCGAGCGGCCGCCGCTCGGCGGCGATCGTCGCGGCCGTGGCCGCGTCGCAGCGGTGCAGGAGCACCCCGCAGCCCGGCGCCACCGCGAGGCACAGGCTGAAGAGCGCCGGCCACGCCGGATCAAGGACCACAAGAATGCTGGGTACATGAAGCGGGGTTGCGGTGATCTGCGCGCGACGGTCCATGGCAGACTGAGGATAACTGAAGCTACCGGCTTGATCGTAGTTCTCTTTCACGGAATCGGTCATTTTCGCTCTGCTTGTGCGTGCTGCGATGTGGCCAGAGGCGTAGATCTCCTACAGCTGATTGCCTGTGCGGCGTCCTCGCGGGTCGCGCCACTGCAGGTTTCTGCTGCTGCGGCGTGACGGCGCCGCGGCGTCGCTGCGACGCCGCATGGCGGCATCGCAGCGATCGCTCGCCACCTCGTCCGCCGCCCGGGCCGCCGTCCGGGCCGCCGCCCGGGCCGCCGCCCGGGCGGGCCCCGGCGCTGGGCGGGCGCGGGCGCCGCGCCCTCCGCCGGGATGAGCGGCGGAGGGCGCGGCGACGCCGGCGGCGCGGTGGGCGCCCCGGGCCCGGTGGACGCCGGGAGATGACGTGGTGCGATGCGCGCCGCCGCGGCGCCGATCACAGCCCCGTGTAGATGGTGGCGAAGGAGGCCGCCTCGCCGCGGAGCAGCAGGTTGAGCCGCGGGTTCGGCACCTTGAAGGTGTGGATCTTGGCGTTCCGCACGTCGAGCACCGCGAAGGCGCCGCCCGGCGTGCTCTCGGCGAGGCCGTTCATCAAGAGGTTCAGCACGACCGACACGCGCTTCGACGACAGGGGCTCGCCGCGGAAATACATCTTGATCACGTGCGGCGTCCCGTCGATGACGAGCCCGAGCTCCGGATTGACGTTGATCTCGAGATCGCCGAGGCGGTACGTCGACGCCGGCGGCTCGAACCACGTCATCTTCGTCGAGGCGAGGAACTTGCGATATCCATTCACCACCGACGGGTAGATGCGGCGACGCCGCTCGTCGTGCTGGGCGGCGAGGAAGCCGTCGAGCACGCTGGTGGGCTTTCCGCTCCTGTGCATGTCGACGATCGCCTCTCGCACCTGCCTGTAAAAGTCCGTGTGGAGCTCGTCCTTCCGCTCCTTGAACTCCCTGACGCCGGTCAGCTTGGGCGTCCCGGCCTTGAGAACGAAGTCGACAAAGTACGTGAGCGAGATCTTTTCCATGAAGTCTCCTCCAAAACGAAGCGTTCCGGCGCGCCATTTACACGCGTCGTGCGAGAGACACGCCGTCGCGCCGCGTTTTTGATGTCTACCATGGATAGCCATCTTCGACCCGTCCGAAAAGGGATCGATCGGACGGACATTGTCCCAACCTGTCAGGGTCGGACGGCCGCGGTGCGGGTGCGAAAAATTTCAGCAAATTCAGTTACTTATGGGCGACCTTCGGACGCCGGCTCGGCCGTGCGCGCGAGGTTCGGCCAGGCCCCGCGAGGGGCATGACGAGAGGAGGCGCGCGCCGCGATGGTAATCGACAGAATCCAACTGTTGCCCCTGGGTACTTCCTGTGGAGAAAGCCTGTGGAGAACTGGAGTCCTCGGGGCGCGCTCTCCGCGTGGACGGGGTCGGACGTGGTCTGTCACAGCCGGGGGCGACTTGGCGCTTGACGCTGACCGCGGGCGAGGGATGGCGCCGGGCGCCGCCTCTGGCGAGGTGGGGCGCGGCGGCCCGCCGCCGCCCGTGCCCGGCATCGAGGGCTTCGCGGCGCACCGTTGGGACCAGGTCAAGCTCCCCGGCCGCGTCGAGGTCCGCTGGCTGGGCGGTGCCGCGCGCCGGATCGTCCTGCGCTTCGTCCCGATCGCGGCCGATCGATGCCGCCTGGAGTGGATGATTGCGAGGGCGCTGCCGTTCGGAGCGCGCGCGAGCTTTCGCCGGGAAGAGCCGGCGATCCTCCGGCAGGGACCGCGGTTTGGCGCCCGCCTCTCTTGACGCGGCGCTCCGGAGGAGCCCCGCCAGCATTGTCCTCCTTCGGGCTCTGTCTGAGGATACCCGCGGTCACACCGACAATTGTTGACATCAACGATGTGAGCGCTCACAATGTGCGCCTCGCCGCGATTGCGGCGAGCGGAGATCGAGCTTCGTCGGGGGCCTCCGATCGTTCAATCAACTGGAAACGACCTCACGCAGAGGGCGCGCCTCGCGGAACGCCGCCGGTGAGGGCGAAAACACGCTTGGGTATTCAAGTGAACAACAAACCTACTTTCGCTCGAACCACACTATGCGCGGCGCTGGTCGGCGCTTGCGCGCTCTCGGCTTGCAGCGACGACGGCGCGGATCCGCCGGGCAACGACCCTCAAGCCGGGACGAGCGGGGCCGCCGTCTCTGGCAGCGGCGGCAGCGCCACGACCGGCGGTAGCACCACGACGACCGGCGACGGCAGCGCGTCCGCGGGTGGAGCGGGGGCGGGAGGTGAGGGAGGAATGGGCGGGAGCGGTGGTTCGCCAGGAGTCGGTGGCTCGGGCGGATCGATGGGAGGCAAGGCCCCCCCGCAGCCGAGCACGGGTTGCAACAAGGCCAATCCGCAGACGGGCAGCGCGCAGAGCCCGCTCACCGTGGCGGGTCACCAGTACTACGTGAAGCTGCCGACCAACTACGACGCCAGCAAGCCGTATCCGGCGATGATCATGTTCAACCCGACGGGCAACCCGATCAGCTGGGCAGAGCAGAACGCGGGCTTCGAGGCGACCGGCCCCAAGGAGGCGTGGATTCGCGTTTACCCGCATCCGGCCAACTCCGGCTCGGGCTGGGGAGCGAACGACGTCTCTTTCTTCCAGCCGTTCTACGAGCAGATCACGGACAACTTCTGCATCGACAAGGCGCGCGTGTTCGCGGCGGGCGAGAGCTCGGGCGGCGACTTCTCGAGCATCTTGGGCTGCGAGCACGCGGACAAGCTGCGCGCGGTGGGCCCGTGCGCCACCAAGGACGTGCGCCAGTATCCGCTCAACGCCGGCACCCGAGCGTGTACCGGACAGGTCACGTCGGTCGTCATTCACGGAAAGCGCGACTCGGTGGTCGGGACGGAGAACGGCCCGAAGACGCGCGACTTCTACACCGCGCTGAACCACTGCGAGGCGAGCACGACGCCGGTCGAAGGATACACGGACGACCTCTCGAACTGCGTCATGTACCAGGGCTGTGACGAGGACCATCCGGTCTACTGGTGCCTGCACGGAGACCCGAACTACAGCAACACGAATCACGGCTGGCCCGGGTTCGCGCCCAAGTTCCTCTGGAGCCTGTTCTCGACCTATTGAGGATCCTGAGGGGCCCGGAGGCGCGGGGCGCACTGTGTGCAGCGTGGCTGTACGACGGGACGACCGCTGCGATGATCTTGACTTTCGGATCGCGTTTGGATTTCCTAGCCCCTCTAAACCAGAAGCTCTAGTGGTAGACGTCACGAGCCTCGCCGAGCATGTCACTGGATTCCGGGGCCGATCGCGAAATCCGCGTGGTGCCCCGGAATGACGCGCGACACCGTCGCTCGCCAAATGCTAATAGTTTGCGCTTCAGCGCTTTTGCCGTGAACAATGCGGCGTCACGCGGACCTCGCGCTCGTAGTTCGCGAGGGCGAGGGCGTGACGACATGGGATGGGCCGGAGAGGCCTCTATCTGACCACGTCTCTTGGCTCGAAAGGTGGCGGCACGATGTTGATTGGCCCGTTGAAGTCTCGTGGACCGGCGCGGCGCGCAGCGGCGGTGTTGAGCTGTGCGCTCGCGCTCTTGGGTCTCTCTGCCTGCAAAGGTAAGCCCGACGGCACTCAGGTCGCAGAAGGGGCCGCCAGCGCCGCCGCCGCCGAGCAGGCGCCGAGCGGGCACGGGCCCAAGGTCGTCCCAGGGCCCGGCTTCAACCCCGAGTGCTTCGCGCCGTGGAAGAAGGACACAAAGTATTTGCAGTGGAAGGCGCGGACGCCGCCGTTCCGCCTCGCGCTGGTCAACGGCTACGTCGGGAACGCCTGGCGCATCCAGATGGTCAAGACGGCCAAGGCCTTCGCCAAGGACCCGGCCATCGCGCCGCTGATCAAGGAGTTCAAGGTGGTGTCGACCGGCACCGACGTCGCGGCCCAGCTCGGTGCGATCGAGGACTTCATCAACCAAGGCTTCGACGGGATCGTCACGCTCGCCGTCAGCCCCGACGGCTTCGATCGCGTGATCCGTCTCGCGGACAAGAAGGACGTCGTCCTGGTTCCGTTCGACAACGTGCTCGACACGGACAAGGTCATGCAGGTCAACGAGGACCAGCTGGCGATGGGGCGCCAGTGGGGGGAGTTCCTCGACAAGCAGCTCGGCGGGAAGGGCAAGGTGCTCGAGGTCCGCGGGCTGCAGGGCAACTCCGTCGATCGCGACCGCCACGACGGCTTCCGGCAGGTCATGGAAGCGCCGGGGAAGAGCTACACCATCGTGGAGGTGGTCGGCAGCTGGGACGACGGCAAGGCTCAGAAGGCGGTGGCCGACGCGCTGGCCGTGCACCGCCAGTTCGACGCGCTCTTCGCGCAGGGCGGCTCGACGGGCGCCGTCCGCGCGCTGCTCGACGCCGGCCACAAGCCGATCCCGGTCGCCACGGAGGCCGAGAACGGCGTGCGCAAGCTGATCGCGAAGCACCACGAACAGGGCATGAAGGGCCTGTCGCTCGGTCAATCGCCGGGGCTCGCGGCCATCGCGATGAAGGCGGCGCTCGAGGGCCTGCAAGGCAAGGTGCTGCCGCAGATGATCTCCGTGCCGATCCCCGCCGCTGATCACACCACGCTGAAGGACGGCGAGAACTTCTTCTCCCAGCTCTCCGACAATTTCTTCACGCCCAACGAGTTCCCGCCCTGCGGGGTCAACATCTCGGGCGTGAAGATCATGAACGAGTCGGAATCCGACGTAAAGTAGACGTGAAGTAGCGCCCCCCGGCGCCCCAGCATCATGACCGAAACGGTGAGCCCTCCGCTTCTCGAGCTCCGGGCCGTCTCCAAGCACTACGGCGGAGTCACCGCCCTGAGCGGCGTCGACTTCGCCTGCGAGGCGGGGAAGGTGCACGCGATCCTCGGCGAGAACGGCGCGGGCAAGAGCACCCTCATCAAGATCATCGGCGGCGTGGTCAAGCCGAGCGCCGGGGAGCTCTTGCTCCACGGCGAGCCGGTCCGGTTCGGCCACCCGATCGAGGCGAACGCCGCCGGCATCGTCTGCGTCTTTCAGGAGCTGTCCCTGATGCCGACGCTGACCGTGGCCGAGAACATCGGCATCACCATGCCGACGAGCCGCCTCGGGCTCTTCGATCGCAGGGCGCAGGTCCGCAGGGCCGAGGAGCTCTTGGCGCGCGTCGGCTGCGAGGGCGTGAACCCGAACGCCTGGGTGAGCGACCTGCCGCTCTCGCGCCGCCAGATGGTCGAGATCGCGAAGGCGCTCGGCAAGGACCCGCGGCTGCTGATCCTGGACGAGGCCACCTCCGCGCTGACCAACAGCGACGTCAAGAAGGTCTACGACCTCCTGGCCGAGCTCAAGGCTCAGGGCGTCGGCATGCTCTACATCTCGCACCGCATGCACGAGATCAAGGAGCTCGCGGACGTGATGTCGGTCTTCCGCAACGGTCGGCACATCGAGACCTTCGCCAAGGGCCAGCGCAGCGACGATCAGATCGTGGAGCTCATGATCGGGCGTGACATGGGTCACGTCTTCCCGCCGAAGCCGGCGGCGCGCAGCTTCCCGGAGACGCTGCTCGAGGTGCGCGACCTGAGCTGGGAGCGGCAGCTCGAGAACGTGTCGTTCAAGCTCGGCAAGGGCGAAATCCTCGGCATCGGCGGGCTCGACGGCCAGGGCCAGCGCGAGCTGTTGCTCAGCTTGTTCGGTGTGCTCAAGGACCTGCGCGGCGAGATCAAGATCGACGGCAAGCCGGTCAAGCTGACGAGCCCGCGCCAGGCGAAGGACCGCGCGCACGGCATCGCCCTCGTGCCCGAAGACAGAAAGACCGAGGGCCTGATGCTGCCGATGGCCATCGGCACGAACATGTCGCTGGCCTCGCTCGACAAGCTCACGAGCGGCGTGGTGATCGACCGCCAGCGCGAGGCAGCGCGCATCGACGAGATGGTGCGCCGCATCCAGATCAAGATCGGGTCGCTCGACCACCCGGTGTCATCCTTGTCCGGGGGCAACCAGCAGAAGGTCGTGCTGGCCAAGTGGCTGATGACGGAGCCGCGGCTGCTGATGCTCAACGACCCCACCCGTGGGATCGACGTCGGTACGAAGCAGGAGATCTACCAGCTGCTCCGCGAGCTGGCGGACGGCGGCACGTCCATCCTCTTCTACACCACGGACTACGACGAGCTGATCGGCTGCTGCGACCGCGTGCTCGTCCTCTACCAGCACCGCGTGCAGGGCGAGCTCGTGGGGCCCGACATCACCGAAAAGAACATCCTGGACCTGGCCCTCGGTCTGCGCGGCGGGCCTGAGCGCGCGAAGCCCGAAGCCGAGCGCGCGCCATCAGAGGCACGATGAACGACTGGAAGCTCCGCCTGCGCCAGAACCAGGGCCTGCTCGTGGCCGTCGGTCTGTGCATCTTCTTCTACGGGCTCTACTCGCTGTCCCATCCCAAGGGCTTCAGCGCGCCGCTGGTCGGGCAGAACGCCAACGAGTCGTTCGTGCTGGTGGCGGCGGCCATGGCCCAGACGATCCCCGTGCTGACCGGCGGCCTGGATCTGTCCGTGGGCGCGGTGATCACGCTCGTCAACTGCGTGGCCTCGCACGTCCTTGCCGGCAGCGCGTTCGAGAGCTTCCTGGGCATCCTGCTGTGCCTGGCCGTGGGCATGGCGGCGGGCCTGCTCAACGGCTGCCTCGTCGTGTACGGCCGCCTGCAACCGATCATCGCCACCCTGGCCTCGGGGACGATCTTCATCGGCATCGCGCTGTTCCTGAGACCGACGCCCGGCGGGCAGGTGGATGGCGATCTGGCGTTCGCGGCGACCTTCGATCTCAACGAGCTGCTGCAGGCTGCGGGCGCCGCCCCCCTCGACGGCGCGCTGGGCTTCGTCGGCGAGATCCCGTCGCCCGCGATCTGGATGGCGCTGCTCGCGCTGCTCTGGGCCTACTACCGCCGTACCCGCTACGGCCTCGGCGCTTACGCCGTCGGCGCGTCGCAGGAGGCGGCGTACATGTCGGGCGTCCGCATCGAGCGCGTCAAGCTGGCCGCGTACACGCTGTCGGGGTTCTTCGCCGGCGTCGGCGGCCTCTACCTCGCGCTGCAGACGACGTCGGGCAACGCCGACATCCCACAAGCCGGCTCCTACACGCTGAACTCCATCGCCAGCGTCGTGATCGGGGGCACCTCGCTCTACGGAGGGATGGGCGGCGCCATAGGATCGCTCTTCGGCGCGCTCGTGCTCCGCTCCGTCGCCTTCAACTTCCGCGTCTTCAACGAGGGCTCGGCGCTCGGCTTCCTCGCCAACCCGCTCTACCAGCCGCTGTTCGAGGGCCTCATCCTGCTCGCGGCCGTCTGCCTCGGCGCGCTCTGGGTCGTCCGCGTCAAGAACCGGCTGCACGTCTTCAGGTGAGCTCGATGCAACAGCTCCGCTCCTTCAAGATCCGCTTCGGCGAGATCGACAAGCCGACCTGGTACGCGCTGCTGTCGATCGGCGTCATCCTCGTGATCGGCTCGGTCGGCACGCTGATCACCCAGGGCACGCTGAGCTTCCTGAGCCCCTACTACATCCTGCAGCAGCTGCAGATCGCCGCCTTCCTGGGCGTGGCCGCCACGGGCATGATGATCGTGATCCTGCTCGGTCACATCGATCTCTCGCTGCCGTGGGTGCTCACCTCGAGCGCCATGCTGGCCGCAGGGCTCGGCGGCTGGGCCGCGTTGCCCTGCGGCCTGGCCATCGGCGCCGCCGCGGGTCTGGTGAACGGGCTCGGCGTCGCCTACCTGCGCGTGCCGTCGATGATCTTCACGCTGGGCACGAACACCGTGCTTCAGGGGCTGATGGTGCTCTACACCGGCGGCTTCGCTCCGCGCAGCGAGGCGCCGGAGTGGATGGAGGTCCTGGCCGTGGGCAAGACGCTCTCCATCCCGAACTCGCTGTTCGTCTGGATCTTCGTCGGCGGCGTCGGCACCTTCGTGCTGAAGAAGACCACGCTCGGCCGCTATATCTATGCGGTGGGCAACCAGGAGCAGGCCGTTTATTTGTCGGGCATCAGGACGCACCTGGTGCTGATCGGCGCCTTCGTGATGTGCGGCGTGTGCTCCGCCATCACCGGCATGCTGCTAGCAGGCTTCTCGCACAAGGCCTACCAGGCCATGGGCAACGACTACCTCATGCCGGCCATCGCCGCGGTGGTGATCGGGGGAACCAACATCATGGGCGGGCGCGGGACGTACCTCGGCACCGTCCTCGGCACGATCCTGATCGTGCTGCTCCAGAGCATGCTCAGCGTGCTGCAGATGCCCGAGGCCGGCCGTCAGATCATCTACGGTGCCGTGATCATCGCCATGTTGCTGGTCTACGGCCGACAACATCAGGCGGGACGATGAGCCGAACCGGGCTCGGCCACCAAGTCGAGGTGGCCAGCCCGGTCGGCAGCGAGGCTCACCGTCCGGCGACGGCGCTCAGGCGAGCATGCCGTCGATGGGCCCGGAGCCCTGGCCCTCACCGAAGTTCTTCGTCCACTCGGTCTTGTCCCGAACGGCGGCGGCGATGAGGCCGTTGAAGAGGCGGTTGTTCGTGACGTTTCCGGCGTCGATGAACTGCCCCTGCTTCAGGTAGCCGCCGCCGCTTCCGGCGATGATCGTCGGCACGTTGCGGAAGCTGTGCGACGGGCCATCCGAGACGTGGTTCGTCCACATGATGATGGACTTGTCGAACAGGCCGCGCGCCTTGAAGTGATCGAGGCCGTGGAGCAGCGTCTGCATGCGGAGCACGTCGATCTCGGCGTGCGCTTGCTCGGCCGTCGGGTTGTTGCCCGAAGCCGCGTCCGACTGCACACGGTGGCTGATGTGGTGGAAGGGCCAGCCGAGGCTCTTGTTCGCCGGCACCGCATACTTCGTCTGATCCGTGCCGTCGCCGTGCTGCAGCGTCGCCACCCGGTTGAAGTTGCAGGCGAACGCCAGCGCCACGAGCTCGAGGTGGAGCTTCGCGACGTCTTCGATCATGCCGTCCGTCTTGAACGCGAAGCCGCTCTTGAGCGCCTCGAGCTCCGACGTCGCGAGGCCCGCCTGGCTGCAGGCCGCGCCCATCTCGCCCATCGTGACCTCGGTGTCGCGGATGGCGTCGAAATGCTGCTCGAGGCGCTGCTTGTCGGCGGAGCTCAGGGCCGACATGCGCATCAGGCTGTTCAGCTCCTCGCGCACGAAGTCGTTCGCGCTCTTGCGGCTGCGGAGGAGCTCCTCCGCGAGCGAGACGCCGCCGCCACCACCACCACCGCTCGCCAGGCCGACGAGCTTGGCGTAGAGCGTGTACGGGTTGTCGTCCGCCGAGCGCACCTGTCCGGCGCCGCCGCCCTTGAAAGAGATGCGCTCGGCAATGTACCCGTTCCTGCGGTTGCCGGCGTAGAGCGTGAGCGGCTCGGCGCCGCCCTCGTTCACCAGCTGGGCGATCTGCACGTCCGCGGAGATGCCGCTCGAGGATGCGGTGCTGCCGCCGCCCTGCGCCGGGCGCGCGGTGAGCGACTGACACAGGCCCTGCGCGTGGCCGCAGTTGGTGGGGCCCCCCATCGGGAAGTTGATGCCGCGGATGAACAGCAGGTTCGCGGCGTGAGGCGCGAGCACGTGCGTCGCCTTGTCCGTCATGGCGCCGAGCCCCGCGGTCGTGAGCGGGCCAGTCTGGTCCGGGAAGAACTTTTTACCCACCACGCCGCACGCCGCCACGATGTAGAGGCTGAACACGGGCGCGTTGTCCGCGGCCCAAGCGGAGCGCGACGGCAGACCCTCGAGGAACGGAAGGGCGATGGCAACGCCGCCGGCGCGCAGGAACGCGCGCCGATTCATCCCGCGCCTGCGGGCCACGTGCGATTGAGTGAGGTTCGTTACGATCTTGGGGTTCACAGCGGGCCTCCCACGCGAGTCCGGAATGCTTCGTCCTTCACGAGCTCGAGCATCATCTCTTTCACCGAGCCGCTGGCGCCGCGGCTCACGTCGGCGAGCGTCTCGACGAGCGGCAAGTCCGACGGGATGACGTCGCGCTGCAGCGCGAAGCTCGCGAGCTTCTTGGCGTAGCAGAGGTGAGCCTGCTCGCCCTCCGCCATGTAGTGCATCAGCTCGCCGGCATCCGCGAACGACTTGGCTCCTTCGGAGAAGGAGTAGACGCCGCTGCTGTCGATCGGCAAGCCGCCGTTCTCCTCGTCCCGATAGAGCCCCATGCCGTCGAAGTGCTCGAAGGCGAAACCGACGGGGTTGATGAGCTCGTTGTGACACGAGCCGCCGCAGCCGGACGTGAGCCGCGTGATGCGTTGACGATTCGTCTGCCCGGGCTCGAGCGGCGGGACCGGCGGAATGTTCGGGGCCGGCGAACCGAGCGGCGCGCACAGCACGTCGAGGTTGATGCTGACGCCGCGGTGGATCGAGTCCGACTCCTCGTTCAGGGCGTTGAGCGTCAGGTAAGGGAGCTGCGAGAAGAAGCCGACGCGATCGGGACCGAGGTCTCGCTCCACGACGTCGCGGCCGCTCGGCGAGAGGCCGTAGAGCTCCGCCATCCCCGGCCCCACGAAGCCCTTCGTGGACGTGAGGATGTCCTTGATGCCGTGGCCCTCGGTGAAGATTTTTTCGAAGAACAGGTACGCGCTCTCCTCGTACTCCGCGTTCAACGACTCTTTGTAGCTCGGCACGCCGAGCTTGCTGATCGTGGCGTAGCGATCGAAATGGAGCAGCTCGCCATGGAAGTATCGCATGCCCCTGGCCGCAGCGGGCTCCTCCAGCATGGACTCGGCGACCGCGGCGATCGCTTCCGGCGTCGTGAACGTCGGCGCCCTGTCGAGCAACGCGTCGTCCGGGGCGGCGTTGCGCAGCCAGAGCGAGAGCTTCGCGGCGATCTCGTAACCGTTGAGCGGCTTGCGATCCTCGCCGAGCTCCGTGCGATAGAGGAAGTGCGGCGACTGGAGCATCGTCCGGATCACGAGCTGCGCGCCTTTGGCGAACGTGCTCTTCGTGCCGGACATCGCCGCGCCGGTCTCGAAGAGCGCCGTGTACTTGGTGAGCTCGGCGTCCGTCAGCGGACGGCGATACGCACGGCGCCCCACGGTTTTGAGGAAGCCGGCCGGGTCCGTACCCGGGTAGACCTTGGCGAGCGCCGCATCCGAAGCCGTCACCTCCTCGGCGAGCGCCTCCGCCGCCGATTGGTAGTCGCTCCACGAGCGCTGGTTCACGCTCAGCAGGAGCTCGTTGTTCGTGAAGTCCGTCGTGCCGGCGACGGGCTTCTCGAACGCTTCGGACAGCGTCGAAGGAGCGGCGAGGTTCAGGACCACCTGCACGCTGCTCGCCCACTGCGAGTTCGTGAGGCGCACGAACCGGTGGTACCGCGGCGCACCCTGCATGTCGATGCCGCGCGCCTCGCCGCCGGTGGCCTCGCCGCTGCCGCCCGGCCCAGGGTCGACGCTCTCCTCTGGATCGCCCAACGTGCCCGTGCACCCCGCGAGCAGGAGCGCCGTGACGCAGAGCCCCGCACCGAGCGCCCGCCCGCGGCGCGGCAAGCCGGTTATCGAAAAAAACGGTGGGGTCATCATTGTCTCCTGACTGACCTTTGGTGACTGGGCAGTTCCCTTGCCCTGGGTGGACAGAAACATGGTTCTGTGCGATCTGGCCATCTTGGAAAATTGGCGCTATATCAACAACTCATCGATGCAGCGAAGGGGTCGCATTCACTCAGAGGCTGCGGGTTGCCACCCGGACGCTTCGCCGGAGGATGAAAAAATCATTCTCGGTGAACAATGTTCGGAGCTCACGACAGCGGTCGAACAAGCAAGGCCTGTCGTGTTCTCCAGGGGAACACCCCTGGCAAGACGCCGAGCACCAACGAGCAGCGATCGCTTCCGCGACGACGGGGCGAACGCGATCCTTGCCGAAATCGTTCAGATCACGAAGGTCTCGGCGCGCACGACGAGGCCTCCTATCAAGGGCGAAGCAAAAGGATACCCTTCGGGTCGAATGTGAGCGATCACAATTTCTGTGTCAATTCCAATCGACCGGCCCGCGGGTCTCCTCGAGTCCGGTGCGCCGCGTCAAGCGGGGTAGGCGCCGGACCTCATCTGGTGCCATGGCGCGACCGTCCAGGTGAACGCGCATGAGGACGCGGGGCCCGGCGCGCATCACGGCCTATCCCAGGGCAAGGCAAAGAAGCCTCGGGGCGTCGGATGTGAGCGATCTCATCGGACCCGGCGCGCTCCTGGCTCCGCGGCGGCGCGTGGGGGACGCGCGCCGGCCGGCTCAGGTGGGCGCGGCGGGCCGGTCGGGCGCGCTCGCCGAGCGGCGCCACGCGGCGGCCGCGTCGACGCCGTGCTCGCCGAAGCGGGGCACGTAGTCGCGCTCGATGGCGCGCTCGAGGATCTCGCCGTATCGGGCGACCGGCATCAGGCCCCAGGCGCGATCGTCGTCCGAGATGGCCGCGCGCTTCGCGCCGCCGGGGGGCATGTAGCTCCGGCGCAGCCGCGCGAACATGGCGTGGAGCTCGCGCTCGACCAGCTGTCGCACGGCCGGCGCGCACGGCAGCTCGAGCAGGTAGCGGAGCAGCGTCCAGCCGAAGTCGCGGTGCCGCACCTCGTCCCGGAGGATGCGGTCGAGCGCCCGGCGCGCGACCGGGACGGTGCACCCCTCGCGGAGCACCTTGAAGAGCGGGACCGCGACCGTCTCCCCGAGGCAGAACACCTCCACGCCCGCCCGGGCGACCGCCAGCTCGAGCGGCTCGTCGCCGCCGCCCTTCAGGCCGAGGGTCTCGCGGCGCAGCGCCGGCAAGGCCCCGCCGCCCGCGCGGGCGTGGACGCGATGGCTGAGGCGCGCGTGCGCGAGCTCGTCCTTGACGATGCGCAGGCCGTCGTCGATGAGATCCGGCGACGCGCCCATCTGGATGAGCCAGAGCGTGAGGTGCTGCGTGATCGCCGCCGAGCGGTACTCGGCCTCGATGCGCCGCCCCCACTCGGCGCGCACGGCGTCGCTCGCGGGCGGAAGCGGGAGGGGCGCGCGAGCGGCGGGCGATGGCTCCTCGCGCGGCGCCTGCTCCGCGGCCGCGGTGCTGTCGTGCTCTGCGTCGGGGGCGTCCGTCATGGGGTCACGCTATGCGCGGGGTCCGGGAGCGGCAAGACGAGAGGCGGGGCGCGCCGGCCGCGGCGGAGCGCCCCTGGCGGGGCGCGCCGGCCGCGGAGGAGCTCACTTCCCCGCGGCGGTCGCCGCGGAGGGCGGCGCGCAGACGTTCTTGGTCGACCCGCACGCGGCGCAGGTCACCCCGCCGGGAGACGCGGCAACACAGGGGTTGACGACGACCTCCTGGCAGAGCGTCCCAGCCGGACACGCGTCGTCGGTCTCGCACGGCAGGCTCGGGAAGCAGCCCACCGCGGGCAGCGCCGGCGCTCCGTCGCCGTCGGCACAGCCTGGCACAAGCCATTGACAGGTCGGGCCGAGGCCCGCGCACGCCTCCGCGGTGGCGGCGGTGAGGCAGTGCTCCGGCGGCGGCGGGTTGCAGAAGATCTCGTGCACCTGCCAGCGCCAGGCGTCGCCTTCCAGGACGCACGCCGCGTCGATCGGCATCGGGCCGCAGCCGGTGGGCATCATGTAGCCGCAGGTCCCGATCGCTCCCTCGCAGGGAGCCCCGTCCTCCGGCGTCGCCTCGGGGCACTCCGGGGGCGGCGGCGGGTTGCAGGACATCTCCGGCCCCATCTGCCACGCCCCGCCCATGCACGTGTAGTCGATGGGGTTGTCGCAGTCGTCGAGGTACGAGCAGGACAGGCCGCCCGCCGTACAGCTCGATCCGGCCTCCGGCCTCTCCTCCGGGCACGCCGGAGGCGGCGGGTTGCACGTCGGATCGACCCCCATCTGCCACGCCCCGTCCTCGCACGTGAACCTGAAGGTGTCGTCGCCGCACGTGCCCGGGTAGGTGCAGGACAGGCCGCCCGCCGTACAGCTCGATCCTTCCGCCGGCCGCTCCGCGGGGCACGCCGGAGGCGGCGGGTTGCACGTCGGATCGACCCCCATCTGCCACGCCCCGTCCTCGCACGTGAACCTGAAGGAGTCGTCGCCGCACGTGCCCGGGTAGGTGCAGGACACGTCGTCCGCGTCGCAGCTCGACCCTTCCGCCGGCCGCTCCGCGGGGCAGCTGCCGTCCTGCACCGTGGGGTCGCACCCCGGCAGGGCCACGGCGCCCGCGAACGAGGCTGCCGCGGCGACGGTCACGACGAAGGGGGTCCGGAGCACCTTGCGCTTCTTCTGGATGGCCATGACGTGCGATATCCTTTCTGTGGCACAACCCGGCGCAAGCTCTGTCCTTGCGCGCTTCTCGTGCTGGGCTCAGCAAGCGAGGTGCCAGGACGATCGGACGGCGAGCCTCGCAGGTGCCCGGAGCGAGCTCCCATGAAAGCGGAAATAATTGATGGCTGTCGATCTCTCCTGCCGTGCTCTCGCCGAGCCCGGTCCACGGCGGCCGGCTACCGGCACGCGCTGATCTGCACGTCGTCGATGTTCCAGCCGGACGTGGGCGCGCCGCCGAAGGCGAGCACGGCGCTGTAGCCGAAGCGCACCCGGAGACTCCGGTTCTTGTAGGGCGTGAGATCGTACGCGACGTTCGTCCACGCGGACTCGGCGACGTCCTCGTGGGGAGACTCGTAGAGGATCCTCCAGCGCGCGCCGTCGAAGACCTCGACACGGGCCTTGTTGCGGTAGGTCGTGTTCAGCCAGCGCCAGAAGGACAGCGTGACTCGCCCGCTCACGGCCGCGTCGACGGCCGGGCTCGTCAGATAGCGCTGCGGGTGCGAGGCGTTGACGCTCGGGCCGCCGCCGAGGAGCACGCCGGCGACCCCGTTGTCGCCGGAGGTCGTGTGATCGCTCGCCGGATCGGGGAACCCCGCGCGCTGGCCGCTGGACGCCCGCGCCGGGCCGATCTCCCACCCTGCCGCGAGGCTCCACCGGGCCGCGTTGTCGGCGAAGCCCTCCGCGAGGAGGACCCGCGCGGCGCACGGCGCTGCCGGGGCGTCGTTCCCGGGGGCGCCGCGGAGCGCCGCCGGCGCGCGCGCCGCCCAGTCCAGCACCAGAGACCCGTCGCCCTCCGCGACCCACGGCGCGTCCGCCGGGCCGGCGGTGCACGCCGCCGCGGCGAGACCGCACGAGACCGCGGCCCGTCCAACCCACCTCTTCATGGTCGCTCCTGCCGAACGTGCAATGCCCCTGGCGCAGGCGCCATTCCTCATGGCCGCCGCGCGGCGCCGAGAGCACGTGTTTGTAGGACCGAACCGGGGCGGTGGATAGCCCACGTGCGCGGCGGCCGATGCGGTGGGATCGGCATCGCCCGACCGGCGGCCGATGCGGTGAGATCGGCGTCACCCGACCGGCGGCCGATGCGGTGAGATCGGCGTCGTGCGCCCCCCGACGGGGCGACCCCGCATCACCGGGGCGGGGCCGCGACCTCGGGCGGCGGCGGCGCCGGCGGGATCGGGCCGCGCGAGACCGTCTCGCGCGTCGCGACGTCGCTGACCATCAGCGTGAACAGCAGGCCGAGGAGGAGGGCCGACACGATCATGGGCAGGGCGTTCGCGAAGCGCTGCTCGATGAGGTGCATGAAGAAGAGGACCACGAGCACCGTCTTCGCCGCGGCGATGAGCAGCGCCGCGACGACGTCGGCCCGGCCGAGGTGGGCCAGCGAGAGGAGGTACGAGGCCAGCGTGAGCGCGAGCAGGACGAGCCAGACGATCACGTAGGTCCGCAAGGAGAGGTGTTTGACGATCATGGGCGCTGCGTGCCGTTAGCGGTGCATCAGGTAGAGCATCGGCCAGAGGAAGATCCAGATCACGTCGACGAGGTGCCAGTAGAGCCCGCCGAGCTCGACGTGCGTCTCGTTGCCCGCGCCGTACCGGCGCCGGAAGCACCCCCACGCGAGCCAGCCGAGGACCACGAGCCCCGCCGTGACGTGGATGGCGTGGAGCCCGGTCGTCAGGTAATAGAGCGTGAAGAACACCTTCGCGCCCGCCTGCGGGAGCTCCTCGAAGCGGTAGGCGGCGCCGGGGAAGATCCCCTCGTGGAAGTGCGCCGTGTACTCGACGCCCTTCAGCACGAGGAAGGCGATGCCGAGCGCGATGGCGCCGAGCAGGAGGCGGCCGGCCCTCGCGGGATTGTCGAGGCGCACGGCGTGGACGCTCAGCGCGACGAGCAGGCTGCTCGTCAGGAGGATCGCCGTGTTCGACGTGCCGATCACGGCGTTGTTGTGGGCGATCGCCGCGGTGAAATCGGCGCCGAACATCGCGCGGTAGGCGGCGTACAGGGCGAAGAGGCCGCCGAAGAGGAGGACCTCGCTGGCGAGGAAGATCCACATCCCGAAGTGCGCGGCGTGGGTCTGCTTCTCGAGATCCTCGAACTGCATGGCGAGCCGCGCCGGGGCGAGCGGCTCAGAGGGCGGCTGAGATTCGGGCATGGGCCTCCTCCTCGGTCAGCTGGTAGTCGTACGGGCCGCGCTCGACGATCGGCGTCACCGGGAAGTTGTGCGCCGGCGGTAGGGGCGGCGTCGCCCACTCGTAGCTCCGGGATCTCCATGGATTGGCCGGGGCGCGCGTCCCCCAGCGCAGGGCGACGAGGAGGTTCACGAGCGCGAGCACGAGCGCGCCCGCGAGCAGGTAAGCGCCGCCGGTCGAGAGGACGTTCAGCCACTGGTACTGCTCCGGATAGCTGTAATAGCGGCGCGGCATCCCGGCGTTGCCCAGCAGGAACTGCGGGAGGAACGTCAGGATGAACCCCAGGAACACGCCGAACGAGGTGAGCAGCCCCATCGCCTCGGAGTACATGCGGCCGAACATCTTGGGGAACCAGTAGTGCGCGGCCGCGAGGAACGCGGTGAGCGTGCCGCCCACCATGATGAAATGGAAGTGCGCGACGACGAAGTAGGTGTCGTGCCAGTGCACGTCGAGCGACTGCGTCGCCGTCGCGACGCCGGTCATGCCGCCGAAGACGAAGAGGAACAGGAACCAGAAGAAATAGAGCATCGGGGTGTTGAAATAGATGGACCCCTTCTGCAGCGTCGCCACCCAGGTGAAGACCTTGATGGCGGAGAAGATCGCGACGAACATCGAGAGCGCGCCGAAGACCCCGGCGTCGAACTCGCTCATCCCGGCCACGAACATGTGGTGCCCCCACCCCGTGAACCCGATGAACGCGATGCCGAGCGACGAGAGGGCGATCGCCCAGTAGGACGCCGGCTGCCGCTGGGAGAAGGTGCAGACGACCTCGCTGACGACGCCCTGGGCCGGGAGCACCATGATGTAGACGGCAGGGTGGGAGTAGAACCAGAACAGGTGCTGGAACAGCACGGGATCGCCGCCGAGCGCCGGGTCGAAGACGCCGAAGTGGTAGATGTGGTCGAGCCCGACGAGCAGGATCGTGAGGCCGAGGACGGGGGTCGCGAGCAGCATGATGACGCTCGTCGCGTAGTTGGCCCACACGAAGAGCGGCAGCCTGCCCCAGCCGATGCCGCGGGCGCGCATCGTGTGCGTCGTCGCGATGAAGTTCACGGCCGTCATGATCGACGACATGCCGAGGATGAAGATGCCGATCACGATCGGCAGGACGGCCGCGGGCGTGGTCGTGCTGTACGGCGGGTAGAACGTCCACCCGGTGTCCGCGCCCCCGGCGATGGCCGTCGCCAGCGTGATCACGGCGCCAACCGCGTAGACGTAGAGGCTCGCCAGGTTGAGGCGCGGGAAGGCGAGGTCCTTGGCGCCGATCATGAGCGGGAGGAAGAAGTTCCCGAAGACGTTCGGGATCGACGGGATCATGAAGAGCCACACCATGACCACGCCGTGGAGCGTGAACATGCGGTTGTAGGTCGGCGCGTCGATGACGGTGGGCCCGGGGGTCAAGAGCTCCGTCCGGAGGACGAGCGCGAAGGCGCCGCCGAGCAGGAGCATCAGCACGATCAGCGCATAGAACATGAGCCCGATGCGCTTGTGATCGGTCGTGAGCAGCCACGATCGCACGCCGGCGCCGGCGCGGAGGTAATCGAGCTCGTGCGAGCCGTGAACGGGCGCTGTCCCCTCGATCTCATGGGCCGTCATGGCGTCGTTATCCCTCCCGGCGCCGGGGCGCCGCCTCCGCTGACGCCGTCCCACGGCACGACGGGGCCGTGGGGGACGTCGCGGATCGATTTGATGAGCTCGATGATCGCGGCGACGTCGGGCGGCGTGATCTGCCCCAGGTACGACGGCATGACCGGCGAGAAGCCGCGGTGCAGGACGGCGAGCGGATCCATGATCGACTCCGTGATGTAGGCCTCGTCGGCGACGCGCTCGCCGCCGCCCTCGAGCGGCACGACGGCGCGGTAGAGCCCGGCCCAGGTGGGGCCGACGTGCTGCGTGCCGTCGAGCGTGTGGCAGCGGAGGCAGTTGTGCCGCGCGGCGGCGAGCTCGCCGCGCTGGGGCATCGTCGGCTCCGCGGCGGCGAGCTCGGCCCGGTCGGCGGCCTCCTGCGCGAACGCCGGCGTGCTCGCCGCGCCGCCCGCGAGCCAGCGCTCGTAGTCGGCCGGGGCGAGCGCGATCACCTGGCCGCGCATCTCGGAGTGGCTCGTGCCGCAGTACTCGGTGCAGAGGATGGGGTACGCGCCCGGCTCGCTCGCCTCGAACCAGACGGTGGTATACCGGCCCGGGACGACGTCCTGCTTGATGCGGAACTCGGGCACGAAGAAGCTGTGGACGACGTCCCGCGACGTCATGACGAGCCTCACCGGCCTGCGCGCAGGGACGTAGAGCACCGAGATCATGCTCTCTCCCTCCGGATAGCTGAACTTCCACATCCACTGCTTGGCCGTGACGTAGACGTCGAGCGCGTCCTCCGGCGGCGTGCGCAGGTCGACGAACTGGCGCGTGCCGATGTTCCAGAAGGTGAGGAACAGGAAGCCGAGGCCGAAGAGCGCCGCCGTCTCCAGGAAGAGCGCCGGCCGCGCGAAGGCCCCGGGGTGAGGCGTCGAGGTGTCCTGGACCCGGCGGCGATAGCGGATGAGGAAATACCCGCCGATCAGCGTGATCAGGGCGGCGCCCCCCATCGTCACCAGGATGACGAAGTAGTGCAGCCCGTCGACCTCGCCGGCCAGCGAGGAGCGCTGCTCGGGCAGGAAGAGCAGCTGGCGCAGGAGGTCGTTCATCGCGCGCCCTCCCGCCGACTGCGCCGCCGCCCCTGCCAGCCAAAGAAGGCGAGCAGCGCGACGACCCAGGTCAGGATGGAGGCCGCGCCGACCCGCAGGAAGCCGGCCACGTAAGGGCCGTAGCGGCGGCTCGCCGGATCGTAACGATAACACGTCATGAGGACGCGATCCAGGGAGGTGCCGACCTGCCCGCGGCTGGCCTCGAGGAGCGCGAGCCGGAGGTCGAGGGCGGAGAACTCGATGCCATAGAGATAGCGGGAGATGCGGCCGTCCGGCGTGAGCACGAAGACCGCCGCGGGGTGCGCGTACTGCTCGGTCCGCGGGTCGTACGCGAACCGGAAGCCGAGATCGCCGGCGAGCGCGCGGATCTCGGGGAGCTCGCCGGTGAGGAACGGCCAGGCCCCGCGATCGGGCGCGCCCGCCGCGCCGAGCGCCGACAGGGCCGCTCCGCGCTTCCGCGCGGCGGACTCCGGGGTATCCCGCGGATCGAAGCTCACCGTGAGCGCGCGGTACTGCTCGCCCAGCCGGTAATCGAGCTTCGTCATGCCGGCGACGAGGCCGCGCAGCACGAGGCCGCAGAGCGTCGGGCAGCGGTAATAGGCGAGGACGAGGAGGACCGGCCGCCGCCCGTCGAAGTGCTCCGCGAGCGGCGCGCGCCGTCCATCCATGTCCGTGAACTGGAGGGCCTTGTCCACGGCGCCCCCGAGGCGCTCGTCGATGTCGGCCTCGCGCGCGGCGGGCGGGAGCGACGGCGGATCCGCGGCGGCGGCGAGCGGCGCGCGCGAGAGCGCGAGGGCGAGGAGCGCGGCGGTGGACACGGGGTGCATCCTCATCAGCGGCTCTCCTCCACGACGAGGCTCATCGCGTCCTCGATCGGGATCTGCACGATCCCGCGGCCCCGGTCGGCCCAGCCGAAGCGGCCGAGCTCCTCGCGCTTCTTGCGGTTCAGCATCGTGCCGAGCCCCGCCTCGCCGCTGGCCGCGCGCTGGAAGAGCCGCTGATCCACCCCGGCCACCACGCCGCGCGGCTCGAAGCCCTCCTTGGCGCGCGCGACGGTCCTGCCCGCGGGGCGGAGCTCGGCCTCGCGGCCGCGCAGGATCATCCACGACCAGATGCCCAAGAGGAAGAAGATCACGACGACGGCGAACGCGACGGCGAGGATCCTCCGCCAGGGGAGGAGATCCTCTTCCTGGCGAACGTCGGGGCGGCGGTAATGGGACGTCATACGCTCTCGTAGCGGAGGGCGGCCGGCAGGGCCGGGTCGTTGATGGGGGCGAGCGGCCTGTTGCGCATGCGCAGCGCGGCGAACGCGACGCTCGCGCCGATCACGGCGAGGAGCGCCGCCAGATCGAGCCAGTGGAGCGGCGCGCGCGCGCCCGGGATCTCGGGCGCGACGAGCCAGTGCATGTCGAGGTAGTGCGCGGCGACGACCCAGGCGGCGACCGCCGACAGCCAGGCCGGCCGCCGCTTGATCCGGTAATTGAGCAGGATCGCGAACGGGATCACGAACCGCGCGAGCACGAGGACGAGCGTCTCTGTCCGCCACGGGCCGTGGGAGCGGCGCAGGAAGAACTCGATCTCTTCGGGCCTGTCCGTGATCCATATCAGCATGAACTGGAAGAAGGCGGCGTAGGCCCAGAAGATGGTGAAGGCGAGGAGCAGCCGGCCTAGGGCGTAGTAGTGCGACGCGCCGAGCCCGGGCAGGAGCCCGGCGCGCTCGGCGGCGAACGCGAGGACCGTGAGCAGCGCTATCGCCGCGACGAAGCCGCCGGCGAAGACGTAGACGGGGAACATCGTCGAGACCCACGTCGGCGCGAGGGACATGAGCCAGTCGAACGAGGCGAACGAGAGCGTGAGCGCGACGAGCGGGAGGCCGACGACGCTGATCACGCGGAGGCGGCCGCCGGCCGCGAGCGCCGGGGTCGCGTCGCCCCGGAGCGAGCCGCGCCGGAGCAGGGCGCCGAAGGCGAGCCAGACCGCGAAATAGATCGCCGTCCTGACGAGGAAGAAGGGGAGGTTCAGGTAAGGCTGCTTGTGCAGCACCACCTCCCTCACGTGCTCTTCGCGGATGGTCTCGGGATGAAGCCACTCGCCGTAGAGCGCGTCCAGCCCGAACAGGAGCGGGAGGAACAGCACGGCGAGGAGCGGCAGCGCGCCGACGATCGCCTCCGCGAGGCGGCGGACGGCCACCGGCCACGTCGCGTTCATGGCGTGACAGATCATGAGGAAGATGAGCGCGCCGACCGCCGTGGTCACGGCGTAGGCGTAGGCCGCGAGGTAGGCGTAGAAGAGCCGCTCGCGATCCACGAACGCGCCGGCGACGAGCAGCGCGGCGCCGACGAGGGCGAGGCCGAGCGAGCGCGTGACGATCGCGCGGCCGCCCCGGAAGACGGGGATGCGGAGGTTCACGGGAGCTCCTTCCGGGCGCGCTCGCGGAGGGGTGGAGGGAGCGCGTCGAGCGCGGCGGCGCGGCTCCTCCCGAGCGCCTTCACATAGGCCACGATCGCCCAGCGCTCGCCGAGCGGGATGTTCGGCTCATAAGACCGCATGAGCCCGTAGCCCTCGACGATGACCTGGTAGATGCGGCCGGGCGGGAACGCCTGCACGCGCGCGTCGACGAGCGACGGCGGGCGGCGCTGGGTCATGTTGCGCGCGACCTCCGACTCGCCGTCTCCGGCGATCCCGTGGCAGGCGGCGCAGAAGATCTCGAAGCGCTCCTTGCCGTACCGGAGCAGATCGAGCGTCAACGGGACCGGGATGCGCGTGACGTACGCGCCGCCCGCGACCCCGCGCGTCAGCCCGGGATCGCCGGTCGCGCGGTCGTTCGGCACGGTGCCCTCGGGCGGGCGGCGCATGACGGAGCCGTCGTTGAAGAGCTCGGAGGGCTGGTAGGGGAGGTAGCGCGCCTGGCGGAGCATGCGCTCGAGGTCCAGCGCGTCGGCGTCCCCGGGCTCGGGATCGGCCGGGGTCGACGGGGTGCACGAGAGGCAGAGCGCCGCGGCCAGGCAGGCGAGCGGGAGGAGGCGGCCGCGGTTCATGCGCGCCCCTTCCCGGCCCAGGCGACGGCGAGCGCGCCGAGATCGGTGAGATCGCGCTCGGCGAGGGGGCTGATGAGCGCCGGGTCGCGGGCGTCGATGCCTATCCAGAATCGATCGATGGTGGCGCGCTCGAACCCCGGGACATCGAAGATCGGGTTCCAGAGCTCGGGCAGCCGCGCGAGGACGAGCATCACGACGAACCCCGCCAGGGCGGCGGCGAGCACCGTCATCTCGAAGGTGATCGGCACGAACGCCGGGGGCGCGTGCCCCGGCCGCCCGCCGATGTTGAGGGGATAGTCGTACGCGTTGTTGTGCCACTGGACGAGGTAGCCCCCGGCGGCGCCCGCGAGCGCGAACGGCAGGACGATCCAGTTGAGCGGCGAGCGGCGCAGGCCGAGCGCCTCGTCGACGCCGTGCACCGGGTACGGCGTGAACGCGTCGAGCCTGCGGTACCCGCGGCTCCTGAGCTCCGCGATCGCCAGGAGCATCGCCTCCGGCGTCTCGAACTCGGCGAGCAGACCTCTCCGCATCAGTGCTCCTCCTTGCTGATCTCGCGGTTCAGCTCCTTGACCTCGGCTACCGGGATGAACGGCAACAGGCGCAGGAAGATGAGGAAGAGGAACAGGAAGAAGCAGAACGTCCCGGCGAACAGCGTGAGATCGACCCACGTCGGGCCGTAGGCGTGCCACCCGGACGGGATGAACTCGCGCTGCAGCCCCATGACGATGATCACGAACCGCTCCGACCACATCCCGACGTTCACGAGAATCGAGACGATCCAGAGCAGGATCATGTTGCTGCGGACGCGCGAGGACCAGAGCAGCTGCGGGACGGCGACGTTGCAGAACATCTGCGCCCAGAAGACGGCGGCGTTCGGCCCGCTCGGGCGCGCGACGAAGAACTGGTAGATCTCGTACTCCGAGCCGCTGTACCAGGCCGCGAAGAGCTCGATGATGTACGAGTAGATGACGATCCAGCCCGTGACGAGCGTCAGCTTGCTGAGGTTGTCGAGGTGCCGCTGGGTGACGACGCGCTCCAGGTGGAAGATCCGGCGCGCCGGGATGAGGAGCGTGAGCACCATCGCGAAGCCGGAGAAGATGGCGCCGGCGACGAAGAACGGGGGGAAGATGGTCGAGTGCCACCCCGGGACGAGCGATATCGCGAAGTCGCTGCTCACGATCGAGTGCACCGAGAGGACGAGCGGCGTCGCGAGGCCGGCGAGGAGGCCGTAGAGGAGGCGATAATGGCGGTAGTCTCGCGCGGAGCCGCGCCAGCCGAGCGACAGGATGCCGTAGATCACCCGGCGGCCGCGATCGGGCGCCCGATCGCGGAGGGACGCGAAATCGGGGACGAGCCCGAGGTACCAGAACACGAGAGAGACGGTGAAGTACGTGAAGATCGCCGCCGCGTCCCAGGGCAGCGCGCTCTTGAACTGAGGCCAGGCCCTCAGCGTGGAGGGGTAGGGGATGAGCCAGTACGCGAACCACGGCCGGCCGAGGTGCAGGAGCGGGTAAAGGCCTGCCTGGACGACCGCGAAGAGGGTCATCGCCTCGGCGAACCGGTTGATGCTCGTGCGCCAGCGCTGCTCGAGCAGGAGCAGGATCGCCGAGATGAACGTCCCGGCGTGCCCGATGCCGATCCAGAACACGAAGTTGATGATCCCGAACGCCCAGCCCACCGGGATGTTGTTGCCCCAGACGCCGATGCCGCTCACGATGGTGTAGGTGACGAGCGTCAAGAGCACGATCGTCCCTGCGCCGGTGACCGCGAACGCCGCCCACCAGAGCCGCGACCGCGGCTTCCAGACGACCGACAGCAGCTCTTCCGAGAGGGCCTCGTCGGTGGGCCTCCCGAGGATGAGGGGTTGTGTCACGGCTCGCCGAGCTCCGGGTTCTCGTTGTCGACGCGCGCGAGGTACATCGTCCTCGGCCGGGTCCCCTGGTCGTGCAGCACCGCGTAGCTCCGCGGCTCGTTCCGCCACGCGACCATCGGCGTCTCTGCGTGCTCGAGCGCCCCGAACTGGATCGCCCGCGTCGGACAGGCCTGCTGGCACGCCGTGACGACCTCGCCCGGGCGGATGCCGCGCTGCTCGACGCGCGCCGCGATCTCCGCGCGGCGGATCCGCTGGACGCAGTACGTGCACTTCTCCATGACGCCGCGCTCCCGCACGGTCACGTCGGGGTTGCGCTGGAGCCTCGCGAGCCCCGTGTTGTAGGCGTGGAGCTCGTGGTAATCGAACCAGTTGAAGCGGCGGACCTTGTAGGGGCAGTTGTTCGAGCAGAACCGCGTCCCGACGCAGCGGTTGTAGGTCATCTCGTTGAGGCCGTCGGGGCTGTGCGTGGTCGCGTTGACCGGGCACACGTACTCGCACGGCGCCTTCTCGCAGTGCTGGCACAGCATGGGCTGGTGGACGACGCCCGGGTCGCGCGGGTCGCCGGAGTAATACGTGTCGATGCGGAGCCAGTGCATCTCGCGGCTGTTCAGGACCTCGTCCCTGCCCACCACGAGGACGTTGTTCTCGGCCTGGCACGCGACGACGCACGCGCTGCACCCGGTGCAGATCGAGAGATCGATCGTCATGGCCCATTGCGCGAGCGGCACGCCGGGGGCCGACACCGCGGGCATGAGGGACGGCACCGGCCCCTTGAACGCGCTCGTGAAGTCGGGGTGCTCGCGGTAGACGGCGAGGGGGACGGAGAGCGCGATGGGCCGCCCGTGCACGCTGAAGTGCTTCTGCGTCAGGGCGAGCCGGTGCTTCTGATCCGGCCGCTTGCGCGCCGAGACGCCCGCCGCGAAGAACGGCGCGTCCGCGGTGCGGAGCCGGTACGCGTCGGCCCCCACGCCAGAGGCGATCGACTCGGCGCCGCTCCGCCCGTAGCCGAGCGCGAGCGACACCACGCCGTCGGCGTGCCCCGGCGCGACGAGGACCGGTATCGAGATCGTCCGCCCCCGGAGCTCGAGATCGACCACATCCTCGCTGTCGACGCCGAGCGCTCTGGCCGTGTCCGGGCTGAGCAGCGCGGCGTTGTCCCAGGTGAGCTTTGTCATCGGATCGGGCAGCTCGAGCAGCCACGGGTTGTTGGCGAACCGGCCGTCATAGACGCTCGCGTCGACCGAGAAGGCGACCTCCAGGACCTCCGCCGGCGCCGGGACCGCCGCCGCGAGCTGCCCGAGCGCCGCGAGGGCGCCGTCGGGCCGCAGCGCGGCGCCCTCGCGCGGGGCCGCGGTGCCCTCGACGAGCCCGCGCCGGAGCGCCTCCTCCCAGAACGCCTCGAAGTCGGCGCCGCCCCGCCGCGCCGACCAGGCGTCGCGCAGCAGCTCGCGCGCGCTCCGGCGCGGCTCGCCCGCGAACACGGCGAGCCCCTCGGAGGCGGTCCTGCCCTGGAAGAGCGGCTCGATGAGCGGCTGGACCAGCGAGATCGTGCCGTCGTAGGCGCGGGCGTCGCCCCAGGCCTCGAGCTCGTGCGCGGCGGGCACGAACCAGCCGCAGGCGGCCGCGGTCTCGTCCTCGTAGAGCCCGAGGTAGACGCGGTTCGGGACGGAGCGGAGCAGCGCCGCGAGCTCGAGATCCGCGGGCGCCGTGTAGGCCACGTTGTTCTCGAGGATCACCAGCGTATCGACGCCGCCGCGCCGGATCTCGTCGGCGAGCGCGGCGAGCTCCTGCTCGGCGGCGCCGGCCGAGATCAGGGTCGGCCCGGTGACCCACGCGGCGCGGTCGTTGCCGAGCGCCGCGTTCATGAGGTGCGCGAGCGCGTGGACCGGCGCGGGCTGCCGCTCCCCCGCGACGACGACGCTCGCCGCGGCGCCGCGCGCGAGGTCGCGCGCGAGCGCCCGGACGAACGGCTGCTCCTCGGCGCGCACGTGCGCCCGGAGCGGCTCGAGCGCGCCGAGCGCCTGGGGCGGGACGGCTCCGGGGCGCGGGCCGACCGCGAGGAAGAGCTCCGCCGCGATCGCCGCGGCGAGCGCCGGCACCTCGCTCGGGCGCTTGCGCAGCCGGTGGTCGGCCATGCTCCCGGTCGGGCTCAGCCCGGGCTCGACGACGTAGAGGCGGTTCATGGTGCCCGTCGGCGAGCCGACGCGCCTGCGCTCGGCGAACTGGCGCGCGTACCGCGCGCTGAACGGCACCGACGCGAGGAAGTCGGCGTCGAGCGCGAGGATGACGTCCGCCGCCCGGAAGTCGTACTGGGCCTGGAGCGGCGCGCCGAAGGCGAGCGCGGCCCCGCGCGCCGGATTGGCCGACCGGGCGGGCGCGTAGAACGTGAACCGCGCGGCCGGGTGGCGCGCCTGGACGCGGCCGATGAGGTCGAGGACGAGCGGCGAGCCGGTCGGCCGGAGGACGAACCGGAGCCCGGCGCCGCGGTCGGGCCGCGGTGCGCCGAACTGCTCGACGAACGCCTGCCACGCCGCCGGCGCCGCGCCGCGCCTCGCCGCGCGCGCCCGGTGCTGATCGTAGAGGCCGAGCACCGACGCTTGCTCGTAAACGCCGGTCGCGCCGAGGCTCGCCGGGTGCTCCGGGTTGCCCTCGACCTTCGTCGGCCGCCCCTCGTGGTTCTCGACGAGGATGCCCGTGGCGAACCCGTCGAGCTCCAGGCTGGTGGCGTAGTACCGGAGGATCCCCGGCGTCACCTCCGGCGGGGTCGTCACATAGGGCACGATCTTGTCCGCGGGCGTCGCTCGGCACCCGGAGACGCCGGCGAGCGCCATGCTGGCGCCGAGGAGCTTGAGCCAGCCGCGCCGGCTCACCGCGCCCGGGTCGCCCCCGCCGCCGGGGAGCTCTCGCGCCGCGGCCTCGCGGAGCTCCGGCGATTCGAGGAGGTCCGCGAGGCTGCGCCAGTATGCCTTGCCCGTCTTGCCGTCGAGCGCCGCGCTCCAGGGGGTCTGTCTCTGATCAGCCATCATCCCTCTTCAGGTCCTCGGCGGCCGGCGCCGCCGGCTCGAGTGCTCTCCGCTGTTCGCCGCATGCCGTCTCCTCGTCTCCGCGCCTCCGCTCGATCCTCGATCCCGCGCGTTCACCTGTGGCAGGTCGAGCAGTGCTCGAGGCGCCGCACGCCGAGCTGCTGCGCGATCTGGCGGCCGATCCGCTCCGCGTCGGGGCCGGCGTCCCACTCCATGTCCGTGACGGCGGACGGCGGGCGGAGGTGCCGCTCCGGCGCCCTGTGGCAGGCGAGGCACCAGCCCATCGTCATCGGAGACACCTTCCGGACGTCGGGCATCTGGTCCACGCGGCCGTGGCACGTCACGCAGCCCACCCCCTTGTTCACGTGGATCGCGTGGTTGAAGTAGACGAAGTCGGGGACGTCGGTGACGCGGTTCCACGCGATGGGGGTGTTCGAGAAATAGCTGCTACGGACGAGCTCGAGCTTGGGGCTCTGATTCCAGATCTGGCTGTGACACCCCATGCAGAGCGCGGTCGACGGCATCCCCGCCGTGCCGGCGCGCTCGACCGTGGAATGGCAGAACCGGCAATCGATGGCGTCGTCCTGCACATGGTGCCTGTGGTCGAACTGCACCGGCTGCTGCACGGGCAGGTTCTGCCCGGTGTTCCACTCCGTGCGCACGTAGATCATCGGCGCCGCCACGGCCGCCGCGCCGCCGAGGAGGACGGCGGCGATGGCGAGTCGGAACGCGGTGTTGCTCCAGCGCGGGAAAACGGATGCCATGATCTCGTGTAGCCGGCATCGCTCGACGGGCGGCGAGGCGGCCATCTCCATCGATGCGGAGATCGCCGGCGTCGTTTCGCGATCTCATCGAGCGCGCGCCGGGATCCGCGCGCTCGGGCGATCCCGGAGCGGCGCCGTCCGGCGTGCGCTCGATTGCACCATGCGCGCGAGCGCCGGCCGCGAACACCAGATCTTCGCCTCCCGGGACGGAGATCTGCGATATCTTGCCGTGATGAGGCCATCGAGCTCTGCCCTATCGCCACTCCTGGTCATCGCGCTTCCGGTGGCGACCGGGCTCGCCTTCTTCGCGTGCTCGCGCGACGAATCGATCTCCCCGCTGATGCTCGGCACCGGCGGCGCGGCCTCCTCCGCCTCCTCGACCGGCGGGCCGGGCGGGAGCGGCGCCGGCGGAAGCGGCGATGCCGGGGGCAGCTCCGGCGGGGGCGGCGCCGGTGACGGCGGGGCCGGCGGTGACGGCGGCGCCGGCGGCGCTGGCGCGAGCGGCGGGGGCGGCGCGCGGCTGAGCTGCGCGCCGCCGTCCGAGGACGAGGGCGCGCTGAAGCTCACCCCGCTCGTCACCGGCCTCAAATCCCCGATCCTCGTGAAATCCGCGCCGGGCGACCCGACGCGGCTCTTCATCGTGACGCAGCCCGGTCAGATCCTCGTCCTCGACGAGGGGGCGACCGAGCCGACGGTCTTCCTCGACATCCGGGAACTCCTTATCTTCGCGGACGAGCGCGGCCTCCTCGGGCTCGCCTTCCACCCGGAGTACGAGAGCAACGGCCGCTTCTTCGTCCACTACTCCGACAAGGCGACGGACGGCGATACGCGCGTCGTCGAGTTCGCGCGGGGCGAGCGCCCGGACGTGGCCAATCCGACGCCGGTGGCCACCTACCTCGAGCAGGCGCAGCCGGCGCGCAACCACAACGGCGGCTCGCTCGAGTTCAGCCCGGTCGACGGCTTTCTCTATCTCGCGCTCGGCGACGGCGGGAACAGCAACGATACCGGCCCCGGCCACTCGCCCATCGGCAACGGCCAGGATCTCGCGACGTGGCTCGGGAAGATCCTTCGCATCGACGTCTCGACGCACCCGTACCGCATCCCGGAAGGGAACATGACCGGCGAAGGCGTCCTGCCCGAGATCTGGGACTATGGCCTACGGAACCCGTACCGCTTCAGCTTCGACGCGTGCACGGGCGATCTCTACATCGCCGACGTCGGACAGCGGCTCTGGGAGGAGATCAACATCGAGCCGGCGGGGCAGGGCCGGAAGAACTACGGGTGGCGCCTGATGGAGGGCGCGCACTGCTTCTCGCCGGCGGAGGACTGCGACCCCGAGGGCGCCACGACGCTCCCCGCCGCCGAATACGGCCATGCCGGGCAGGTGATCGAGGACTGCTCGGTCACCGGCGGCTACGTCTACCGGGGGAGCAAGATCCCGTGGCTCCGCGGCAGTTACTTTTTCGGCGACTACTGCAGCGGCCGGATCTGGACGCTGAGATACGAGGGCGGGGTGGCGTCCGCGCCCGTCGACCGGACGGACGATCTCGGGTCGTTCCGCTTCAAGCTCGCCAGCTTCGGGCAGGACGGCACGGGCGAGGTCTACGTCACGGATTTCGGCGGCGGCACCGTGTACCGCATCGATCCGGAATGAGGGCGCTCACATGGACCAGCGGAGCCCGGCGTAGCGCGGGCCGAGGACGAGCTCGGGCGGCGGCGCGGAGGCGGCCTTCTTCTCCGGCTGGACCGGCACCTTGCGGCCGCCGATGATCGCGAGCGGGATGCCGACGCCGGCGAAGACGACCCCGCCGAGGATGAGCGCGACGCCGGCCTCCTCCGCGCTGGCATCTTCCTCGTAGCCGAACTCTTCCTCGAACGGGTCGGGGGGCTCCCCCGTGTACTCCGAGTCCGTGCCCGAGCTCGCGGCGAGCGCCAGGCCGCCGCCGAGGAGGGCCACGGCGCCGATGCTCGTCAGGACGATGCCCGTGACCATCAACCCCTTGCTGCGGCGCCGGGTCAGCGGCTCGGCCGGGGGGGGCGGCGCGCGCCCGGCCACGGGCGCGAGCGCGGCGCCGCTCGCCGGCGGGGCGGCGGCGCGCGCGGGCGGCGGCGCGGCGGGGCCGCTCGCCGGCGGGGCGGTGGCGCGGGCCGGCGCGGCCGCGAGCGGCGGGACGGCCACCGTCTCCGAGGCGCCGGCCTTGTTGACCTCGACGGTCTTCACGAACGGCGAGCGGCCGGCGGCGGAGGCCTCGACCGTGTGCTGTCCGGGATCCACGGGCACCGGCGTGCCCCACTGCGCGCGCCCCACGAGGGCGCCGTCGCGCTTCACCTGGAGGTCGGCCGGGGCGTCCGCGGGCGCCGTGATCGTCAGCCGGACGAGCTTCGGCTCCAGCGCCGTGGCGCGCTGCCGCGCGACCTTCTCGCGCTCCAGCTGGCCGGCGGCCTTGGCCGCGCCCGCCACGTCGAGGAACGTCGACCAGGCGCTCGCCGTCCGGCCGAGCTGCTCGTAGCAGGCCGCGAGGTTGAACTGCGTGCCGATCCCGGGATCGAGCCGCTGGCTCTCCTCGAGCTTGGGGCACGCCTCGGCGTGCTTGCCCTGGGCCATCAGCTGCCTGGCCGCGTCGAACAGCGCCTGCGCCGCCGCCGTATCGGCCCTGGCGTCGCGGCCGCCCCCCACGAGGGCGGCAAGGAACATCGCGAGCGCCAGCAGGCGCCCGAGGTGCTGCATGGGCAGGCTCGTCATGGTCGTGTCCTCACTTGCGATCGTCGAACAGGTTGCCGCTCGCCGGCGCGGCGGCCGGAGCGGCGGCCGGCCGGGCGGTCCGGGGCTGCGGCGGGGCCGCGGCGCCCGCGGGTCGGGGGGCGGCGCTCGCCGGGGGCGCCGCCGCGGGCTTGCCGCCGGCCGCCGCCGCGGAGACGACGGCGGCCGGGCCCGCCGCCGCGGAGGCGGCCGCGGCCGGGCCCGGCGCCGCGCGGTCCTCCGCCGGCGGGGGCGCCTCGACGCCGCCGGGCGTGACGGCGGGCGAGAGCGCCGCGGGCGCGCCGGGCAGCGCCGCGGAGCCGGCCGGCGACGGCGCCGCGGGCGCGCCGGGCAGCGCCGCGGAGCCGGCCGGCGACGGCGCCGCCGAGGCGCTGGCGGACGGCTCGGCCGGGGCGCCGTCGCGGCCCGCGCGGGCGCTCAGGAAGCCGAAGATCCCGAGCGCGACCGCGAGCGACAGGCCGATGCCGGCCAGCGCGACGAGCCCCACCGGCCGCTTCCGCCGCGCCACCGTCCCCGTCCACGGCGCGGCGGTGCTCGCCATCGTCGGCGAGATCGCCCCGCTCCGCGCCGCAGCGTCGGGCCGCGACGGCGCCGAGCTCCGCGAGATCCCGCTGATCCGGTCGACGGAGAGCCGCGCCCGCCCGCTCGCGAGCGGCGCGAGCGCCTCGGCCAGCGCCCCGACGTCGCGGAACCGCCGCTCCGGCAGCTTCTCCAGGCACCGCTGGATCACCGCCTCGAGCGCCGGGGGCACGTCGGGGCGGAACGAGGCGAGCGGGCGCGGGATCCCCTGCATGATCGCCACGCAGAGCTGCGGCATGGTCGCGCCGTCGAACGGCGGCGCGCCCGCGAGCAGCTCGAACAGGATGACGCCGAGCGACCAGATGTCGGTGCGCGCGTCGACGTCGCGCGCGGACTTGAGCTGCTCCGGCGACATGTAGAGCGGCGAGCCCATGACGGCCGTGGTGTCGGTGATCCGCGGATCGGCGCCGCCGGTCGCCACCTTCGAGATCCCGAAGTCGAGCACCTTCACGCACGGCGAGCCGTCGGCGCGCCGCGTCAGGAACAGGTTCGCCGGCTTGAGGTCGCGGTGGACGATGCCCGCGGCGTGCGCCTCGGCGAGCGCTTCGCAAGCCTGGAGCACGTACTCGACGGCGACCTGCGGCGGCATGGGCCCGCCGGCGCGGAGCGCCTCGGCGAGGTCGCTGCCGGACAGGTACTCCATCACCATGTACGGCGTGCCCGACTCGAGCGTCCCGACGTCGGTCACGCGGGCGACGTGCTCGCTCTTGACCTTCACCGCGGCGCGCGCCTCGCGCACGAAGCGCTCGGCGAGGGTGCGCGAGTGGGCGGCCGCGGGCAGGAGCAGCTTGATCGCGACCTGCTCCTCCAGCTGGAGGTGGGTGGCGGCGACGACGACGCCCATCCCGCCGATGCCGATCACCCGGTCGACGCGGTACTTGCCGGCGATCACCTGCCCCTGTCGAACCAGCCCTTCGGCTTCGTCGTGTGTCGGCGCGGTGCTCGTCATCGATCGGTCCCTTCGGCCCGCCGGATCGAGGATCGCGTGAAACGCGCGATCTTCGCGGAGAATCCGGCGCAAAGCCAGCCCACGATAGCCGCCGGACGGACGGCAATCAACGTCATGGCTCGGCTCCGTCGCCCCGCGCCCGCGCGCCGCGGGCCCGCGCCTGCTTCGGCGTCCCGCGCGCCCGCGCGCCGCCCGCCCCGCCCCCGGGGTGTTCCCGCCGACGGCTCGCCGGGACGCTTCCCCCGGGCGTGAATCCGAGAGAACATCGCTCACGCCATGGAGCACGGTCACCCCGGCGGCGCGAGCGAGCGGCGTCAGCGGATCCTCGAGGCGACAGAGCGGCTCCTCCGCCGGTACGGGCCTGCCAAGACCACCGTCGCCGACATCGCCCGCGAGGCCGAGATCGCGGTCGGCGCCGTGTACCTGGAGTTCGCCTCGAAGGACGCCATCGTCGAGGAGCTCTCCCACGGCCAGCACCGCGCCGTCATGGCCGCCATGCGCGCCGCCGCGGCCGTGGACGACCTGCCCTTCTGCGACCGGCTGCGCGCGGTGTTCGACGTCCGCGCGCGCTCCTTCCTGGAGCTCGCCGGCTCGGGCGCGCACGCCTGCGACCTCGTGCATTGCCAGAGCCGCGCCGTGAAGGCGGCCCACGCCCGCTTCCTCGACGAGGAGCGCGCCCTGCTCCGCGACCTCATCGCCCGCGGCGCCCGCGCGGGCGAGCTCGACGCCGAGGATCCCGAGCTCGCCGCGCGCGCGCTCCTGCGCGCCTACGCGAGCTTCTCCCCTCCGTGGCTGTTCCAGAGCTCCCGCGACGAAGCCTTGGCGATGCTGTCCGCGGTCCACCGGATCGTCCTTTACGGCCTCGTCGGCCGCGCGCCCGCCCCCACGCCGAAGCGCTGACCGCGGCGCCGGCGTATCCGTGCTCGCGGGGTAAGCCCGCCTGCCCCGGCGGGCGCCGCGCAGGGGGCCCGAGAGCCCCAGTCGCCGCCCCGGCCGCCGCGCGGGTCAGCGAGGCTGTCAGACGGGCCGCGCGACGCGCCTCCGGCGAGCGCGTGTCCCCTGGACACGAGTGCCCTCGATCCGCGCACCGGCAGGGTCTCTGTGCGCACTCCCTGGTTCGATGATCTCGAGCGCAGAGGCGCGCAAACGCGCGCAAACACCGACAGACGCCGAGTTCTCCCTGGAGGTTCGACGATTTCTGTGACAGCCGCGGATCGGCGGCTTATGATCCGCCCCTTGCTGGAGGGCAGTCATCGCCTCGCCAGATCGGAGCAGAGCCTTGCAAGCAGCTGTGGGCTATCGAAGCGAAGAGGTGGTGCATACGACAAATGAGCGGTGGAGCTTCGTGCGCGCCGTGCGCGAGAGCGACGAGCGCCGCGTCCTGCTCAAGGGGCACCTCGACTCACCTCGTCACACGGCTGCTGCGGCCGCTTCTGCGCTCCTCAACGAATTCGAGATCACCCGCTCTCTCGACGCCGCGGGGGCGCTGAGCCCCGCGCGGATGGAGCTGTCCGGCGAGACACCGGTGCTCGTCTTCGAGGACGAGGGGCTCACGCCCCTCGACGCGCTCCTCGCGCGCGCTCCGCTCCGGATCGAGCAGCTCCTCTCGTGGGCCGCGCGCATGGCGGACGCGCTCGCCGAGGTGCACGGCGGCGGCGTGATCCACAAGCACATCCAGCCGCAGAGCTTCTTCGTCGACCCCGGGACAGGCGCGGTCCGGCTCACCCATTTCATGTTCGCGACGCGGCTCCGCAAGGAGCACCCGCAGGCGCAGAGCACGGTCGAGGAGGGCAGGCTCCCCTACATGTCGCCGGAGCAGACGGGCCGGATGAACCGGACCCTCGACTGGCGCACAGACCTCTATTCGCTCGGGGTCGTGTTCTACGTGATGCTCGCCGGGCGCCTTCCGTTCGACGCCTCGGGGCCGCTCGAGTGGATGCACGCCCACCTGGCCCGGCCGCCCGCGCCGCTGTCCGAGGACTCCGTTCCTCCGGCCGTGTCGGCCATCGTGATGAAGCTCCTCGCGAAGGACGCGGAGGAGCGGTACCAGAGCGCAGAGGGGCTGTCGAAGGACCTCGAGAGGTGCCAGCGCGCGCTCCGCGAGGCCGGGCGGATCGACCCGTTCCCCCCCGGCGAGCACGACGTCTCCGGTCATTTCCGCATCCCGCAGCGCCTCTACGGCCGCGAGGGGGAGGCGCAGCAGTACCTGTCGATCTTCGAGCGGGTGCTCGCCGGCAGCCGCGAGATGATCATGATCACGGGCTATTCCGGGATCGGCAAGACGTCGCTCGTGCACGAGATCTACAAGCCGCTCACGCGGGAGCACGGCTATTTCATCTCGGGCAAGTTCGACCGTCTCCACCGCGGGATCCCCTATTCCGCGGTGATCCAGGCGCTCCGGAGCCTGCTCCAGCAGGTGCTGGCGGAGAGCGCGGAGCGGGTCGAGGCCGCGCGGCAGTCGCTGCTGAAGCGCCTCGGGAGGAACGCGTCGCTGCTCATCGAGGTGCTGCCCGAGCTCGGGATCGTCCTCGGCGCCGGGAACGTCCCGCCGGCGCCGGCCGAGCTCGGTCCGGCGGAGGCGCAGCACCGCCTCCTGCTCGCGTTCCGCGGGGTCCTCAAGGCGTTCTGCGGCCGCGAGCAGCCGCTCGTCCTCTTCCTCGACGACCTCCAGTGGGCCGACGCCGGCTCGCTCTGGCTCCTCGAGGGGCTCCACGGCGGCGAGGATCTCGGGCCCTTGCTCCTCGTCGGGGCCTATCGCGACAACGAGGTGAACGAGAGCCACCCATTGCTCATGACGCTGAGGTCCGTGCAGGCGACCTCGGTGACGGTGAACACGATCCAGCTCTTCCCGCTCCAGTTCGCGGCGCTGACCCGGCTCGTGGCCGACACCCTGAGGCAGGACCCGAGGGCGGTGGAGCCGCTCGCCTGGCTCGTCATGCACAAGACGGAGGGGAACCCGTTCTTCGCGCGGCAGTTCCTCCAGGCGCTCGACGCCGACGGGCTCGTCTACTTCTGTCCGGAGGAGCGCCGCTTCCGCTGGGACATCGAGAAGATCGAGGCGCGCGGGTTCACCGAGAACGTCGTGGAGCTGATGAGCGGGCGGGTGCGCAGCCTCGACGCCGGGACGGTCGATCTGCTGAGGCTCGCCGCGTGCATCGGGAACACGTTCGACCTGGAGACCCTCGCGGTCATCGCCGGCCTCGGCAGGGCGGAGGTCGCGCGCCGCCTCCTGCCGGCGATCCGCGACGAGTACATCCTCCCGGTCGGCGAGCCCTCGGGCGAGGCCGCCGCGGGCCGCTACCGCTTCCTGCACGACCGGGTGCAGCAGGCGGTCTATGGGCTCATCGACAGGCCGCAGCGCGAGGCGGTCCACCTCCGGATCGGCCGGCGGCTGCTGGCGGCCGCGGCGCCGGAGGAGCGCTCCGAGCGCATCTTCGAGATCGTCGAGCAGCTCGACGAGGGGCTCGGCCTGGTGCGGTCCGCCGAGGAGCGGCTCGCGATCGCGCAGCTCAACCTGGAGGCCGCCGTCCGCGCCAAGCAGTCGACCGCGTACGCCGCCGCCCGGCGCTACCTGGAGGCGGGCCGCGGGCTGCTGCCGGCCGGCGCGTTCGCGTCGCACTACGCGCTCGCCTTCGCCCTGCTGCGGCAGCTGGCCGAGGTGGAGTACCTGCTCGGGGCGATGGACGCGGCCGAGGCGCTGGTCACCGAGGCGCTCGGCTACGCCAGGACGCCGGTGGAGAAGGCCGACCTGCTGAAGCTGCGGATGGTGCAGTACACGATGCGCGGGCGCTTCACCGACACGGTGGAGGCCGGGCGGGAGGCGCTCGCGCTGGTCGGCGTGGCGCTGCCGTCGCGCGCGAGCGCGGCGGAGCTCGACGCGCTGGTGGAGGCCGAGGCGGCGCGGGTCGAGCAGCTGCTGGGCGGCCGGGCCCCGGCGTCGCTGATCGAGGCGGAGGAGATCGAAGGCGAGAGCCAGCGGCTGGCGGTCGGCGTGCTCAACGAGCTGATGGCGCCGCTGTACATGCTGAAGCTCGAGAAGCTGAACTTCTTCGCGTGCTGCAGCATCGTGCGGATCTCGCTCGAGCACGGGCTGGCGCCCGAGGCGTCGTACGGCTTCGCCATGTACGGCGGGCTGATCGGGCACTTCTACGGCGACTACCACCAGGGCTACGCGTTCGGCCGGCTGGCGGCGGATATCGGCCTGCGGTTCCGGATGCAGGGCGACTTCTGCCGCGCCTGCTACATCCTCGGCAACAACATCCAGTCGTGGGTGCGCCCGCTGTCGGAGACGGACGCGCTGTTCCGGGACGGCTACCGGGCGGGCCTGGACGCGGGCGACCTGCAGTTCGCGGGCTACTTCCTCATCTACCTGCTGCTCAACCCGCTGTTCCGCGGCGCCAGCGCGCGCGGGCTGCTCGAGGAGCTGCCCGCGTCGCTGCGCTTCGCCAAGCGCACCAAGCACACGGTCGCCACGCACAGCATCCTCGGCCTGCTGCTGGCGCTGCGGGACCTGACGGGCGACGAGGCCGCGGTCGCCGAGGAGGCGCTGACGGAGGAGCAGTACCTCAAGGACTGCGAGGCGCACCAGACGCGCTACGCGCTCTGCCACTACCAGATCCTCAAGGCGATGTGCCTGTACCTGCACGGCCTGCCCGCGGAGGCGCTGCGGCTCGCCGACGAGGCGGAGGAGAACCTCGGCTTCCTCGCGGGGAAGTTCCAGACCGCGGCGCTCAGGTTCTACCGGGCGCTGGCGCTCGCGGCGCTCCTTCCCGAGGCGGCGGAGGGGGAGCGGGCGCGGCTCCGGGCCGATCTGGACGCGTGCCGCGAGCGGCTGCGCGGCTGGGCGGAGAGCTGCCCGGCGAACTTCTCCCACAAGCACGCGCTGGTCGAGGCGGAGGCGGCGCGGCTCGATGGCCGGGTGGACGAGGCCGCGAGGCTGTACGAGCAGGCGATCGCGCTGGGCCGGCAGCACGCGTTCGTCAACATCGAGGCGCTCGCGTGCGAGCTGGCCGGCCGCTTCTGGATGTCGCGCGGCAGGACGCGCGTGGCGCTCGACTTCCTGACCGACGCGCTGCAGGCCTACGGCCGGTGGGGCGTGGACCGCAAGATCGCGCTCTTGACCGAGGAGTTCCCGCTGATCAAGCCCGGGCGAGAGCGGGGCGCGCGGGCGGACGTGTTCGACGCGGAGACGCTGCTCAAGGCGGCGCGCGTGCTCTCCGAGGAGCTGGTCGTCGAGCGGCTGCTCAGCAGCATGGTGCAGGTGCTCGTCGAGAACGCCGGCGCCGAGCGGGGGGCGCTGCTGCTCGTGCGCGGCGACGACCTCGCGCTGGTGGCGCTGGGCACGGCGCACCCGCCGGCGTCGAGGGCGCTGCCGTCGATCCCGCTCGGGGACCAGAGCGACGAGGTCTGCGCCTCGGCGGTGCGGCTCGCGGTGCGCACGCGACAGAGCGTGATCCACGCCGACGCCTCGCAGGACCCGGCCTTGCGGGACGACCCGTACGTGAGCGCGCGCAAGGTCCGGTCGATGCTGTGCGCGCCGCTGCTCTTCAAGGGGCGGGCGCTCGGCGCGATCTACCTGGAGAACAACCTGTTCGAGGGGCTCTTCGGGCCCGAGCGGCTCGAGATCCTGCACCTGCTCGCCGCGCAGGCGGCCGTCTCGTTCAACAACGCGCTCGTCTACGAGAGCCTCGAGCGCATGGTGGAGGAGCGCACGCGCGAGCTCCGGAGCACGCAGCAGCAGCTCGTCGACGCCGCGCGCAAGGCGGGGATGGCCGAGGTCGCGGGCAGCGCCATGCACAACGTGGGCAACGCGCTGAACAGCGTCATGGTGCTGCGGATGCAGCTCTCGGAGCGGATCGCGGGCTCGCGCGTCCCGCGGCTCGGCCAGGTGGCGCAGCTCCTGAAGGCGCACCGGGGCGACCTCGCCGGGTTCCTCTCGGACGACCCGCGCGGCCAGCGGCTGATCGAGTACGTCGACGAGCTGGCGCGCCACCTCGCGGCCGAGCAGGAGGCCGCCGCCGGCGAGCTCGCGGAGCTCGGCGAGTGCGTGGCCCGCATCCGCGACATCGTGTCCGATCAGCTGCGCAACGCCGGGATGAAGATCATCGTCGAGCCGGTCATGGTCTCCTCGGTGGTCGAGGACGCCCTGCGCGTCGGGCTGAACCGCGCCGAGCGCGCGCACCACGGCATCGAGGTCGTCTGCGAGCTCTCGGACGAGGCGCGGGTCGAGACGGACCGGCACCGGCTGCTCCAGATCGTCACGAACCTCATCACGAACGCGCGGCGGGCCGTGTGCCACGCGGTGGGTCCGGATCGCCGGGTCCTCGTCCGGTGCGCGCCGCGGGACGGGGGCGGCTGCTCGGTGGAGGTCGAGGACACCGGCGTGGGCATCGCGTCGGATCACCTGGCGCGGCTGTTCCAGCAGGGGTTCACCACGTGGCCCGAGGGCACGGGGCTCGGCCTGCACGCGAGCGTGCTGGAGGCCCGCCTGCTCGGCGCGGACCTCCGCGTGGAGAGCAGCGGCCCCGGCCAGGGCGCGAAGTTCACGCTCGATCTCCCGGCCACCGCGCCCCGGAGCGGGAAGCGGCGCGCCGAGGCGCTCGCTTGACGCGCGCCCGGCGGGCGCGGGGCGGCGATCTTCCGTGCACGGCAGGGCCGGCTCGCTCGGATCGAGCGGACCGGCGCGGGCCGAGGTCCCGATGAACAAGGCGAGCGCGCTCCACAGAACGAGGATCCTGGTCGTCGACGACAACGCCGCGATCCACAGCGATTTCCAGCGGATCTTGAGGGTCGGGCCCCGGAGGTCGTCGCTCGAGGAGCACGAGGCCGAGCTCTTCGGCGATCTCGACGCGCCGATGACGCTCCCGGTGGTCGAGCTCGACGTGGAGCTCACGCTGGCGCACCAGGGCGAGGAGGGGGTCGAGCTCGTGCGGCAGGCGCGGGCGCGCGGGGAGCCCTACGCGGTGGCGTTCGTGGACTTCCGGATGCCTCCCGGGATCGACGGGGTCGAGACGATCCACCGGATCTTCGAGGAGGATCCGGACGTGCAGGCGGTGTTCTGCACGGCGTACACCGACCTGTCCTGGAAGGAGATCGCGAGCCGGCTCTCGGAGGTGGACCGGTACCTGATCCTCAAGAAGCCGTTCGAGCCGATGGAGGTGCGGCAGATGGCCGCGGCGCTGAGCGCGAAGTGGCGGCACCAGCGGGAGCGCGCGAGGGCGCACGCCGCGCTGCTCGAGCGCGAGGCGCACCTCGCCGAGCTCCGGCAGCGCCAGGAGGAGGAGAGCCGGCTGCGCGAGCGGGAGATCGCGCTCCGGGCGCAGGTCGAGGCGCTCGCGGCGCTGTCGACGCCGATCGTGCCGATCTCCCGGCGCGCGGTCGTGGTCCCGCTCGTGGGGGAGCTCGACGCGCGCCGCGGCGAGGGCATGCGGTCGGCGCTGCTCGCGGGGATCGTCGCGCGGGGCACCCGGACCGCGATCATCGACGTGACGGGCGTGCCGAGGATGGATGAGCCGATGGCGATGGAGCTCGAGCGGACGGCGGGCGCGGTCCGGCTGCTCGGCGCGGAGCCGGTGCTGACCGGCCTCGGCCCGGAGGCGGCGCTGCAGCTGGTGGCGCTCGGCGTCTCGCTCTCGGGGCTAAGGACGTTTCTGACGCTCCAGGAGGGCGTCGCGTTCGCCCTCCGGCGGCACAAGGTTTAGGGATCCTGCTCGGAGGGGGGTGATGCGCCCTGCGCCTCAACCCCCGAGAGCAGGGTTGCCTCCGGCGCGCGTCGTGGGGGAAGATCCGCGATCAGTTACACGACCCGAGGGAGACCCACTCGGCAGGGCACCACGAGGCCGGGTTGATGGGCGGGCAGTCCGGGTGCGACCACCAGATCTGCTGGGTCGCCTGCCAGAACTGGCCTCCGTAGGTGACCAGCGTGGAGGGCGTATACACCTGCCCCGACTGCCATGCGGGCAGGCTGCTGCACGTCGAGCACGCCTCCCAGGTCGACGGCGACGCGCTGAGGTTCTTGTTCTGGTAGACGTACGGAGGGGCGTTGTGGAACGACCAGGTGCTCGAGCCCGACATGTTCTGCCAGACGCCCGAGGTGGTCTTCAGCTGCTGGCGCAGCATCTTGATGGGCGCGTCGCAGGAGATGTGCGGCTCGGCGTACTGCGGGCCCACGTCGCGGAAATGCTCGATGTCGTGCGCGTACATCTCGACGGTCGTGCGCGTGTCCTGGGCGAGGAACTGCCAGCCGGCGCCGTCCTTCATGTCGACATAGAGGCAGAGGAGGGAGCCGTTCACGTCGGCGACGCGCGCGGACGTGCACCACTCGTACTTGAAGACCACCTGATCCCCGGGCTGCAGGCCGCTGAGCGAGCCGCCGCAGGTGCCCCCCGAGCCCCACTGGGTGTTGCAGCTCGAGTGATTCCCCGTGACCCCGTCGTCATCTCCGAAGTAGTAGACGAACCACCCGTCCGGGGTGTGGTAAATGCCGGACTCCAGGTTGTAGTACCACTGGCCCACCACGCCCCAGGCCGTGGACTCGTTGAGGAACTCGGGGACCTCCCACTCGATGAGCCAGCCGCGGGTATCTCCGACGGTGCCCGTGTAGCTGCTCGTCAGATCGTAAGTCCCGAGCAGGCTCGCCTCGCCGAGGCTCTCCTCCTCCACGTCGACACCGGCGGTGCACGCGGCGCCGCCGAGGGTTCCGAGGAGCAACAGCGCCGCGCCGACGCGAGGCCAGACGGCGCGCGACGGACGACGAGAATGGGTATGCGTCGACAGGGTGCTCTTCTCGATCATAAGGTTTCTCCTGAAAGCGGTGTTTTCCCCCCACGGCGTGAGTAGCGCAGACCCCGCCCGCTTGCTGTTAAGTTGTGTGAAGTCGTACGACTTGATTCCGGGATCAGGCGCCGAACGCGCAGGTCGCCGTTCGCGCGGGAGGTCGATGCTTTGACGGCGAGTTGGGCGGCGGCGCCGCGCGCCCGGGAGGCCGCCGGGGGAGCGATGTGCCGGGATGAAGGCTGCGGCCTGGAGGCCGTAGCCTCCAGGCGTGGAGGCTCGCCCCTCCGGCGAGACACCCCAGGGGCGAGCAGCTGCGTCGGTTGCCGGGCGGGGACGAAGCGCGGGGTCGGGCCGATTCCGCCGTGATCTCGGCTGGCGATGATGTCGACCGCGCTCTTTTCAGCCTCTGGATGCGCTCGTGATCGACGACCTCCGTTCCGACACGCATGCGCGAGCGCCGCGCCGCGCGCATCGCGGTGATGTCGAGCGCATCGGCGGCCGATGTCGGCTCGCGGCGAGCTCATCGGCATGCCCGTTGCTAACCATCGGATTGCGGCGCGACCTCGGACGGGCGCCGCAGGATCGTCGATGCCAGCAGGCGGTTGTTCCGCGGCGAGCGCGCGTGTCGCGCGGCGGCCTGCGCTCGGGATCCTTGGCTGGGCTCATCGGCGGAGTCACGCCGCGTCTCCCCGACAGAGCCTTTGAGCGAGAACGGAGATGATCATGTACTATCACCATCGAAAGACCACGCTGTCCCTCCAATGGCTCGCCATCCCCGCCGTGACGGCGCTGCTCTCGGGATGCTTGACGGCCGATCCGGACACGGAGCCTTCGCACGAGGACTCGGTCTCGGAAGGACACCTGTCGCCCAGCGGATTTTCGCCGCTGTCTTCCGCCACTCGCGCCGAGAAGGACTGGGAAGTGGAGGGGTTCGCCCGCGAGCGTGGCATCTCGTACGCCGAAGCGCAGCAGCGGCTCGGCTGGCAGACGCTCGCGCCAGAGCTCGAAGAGCTGGTCAGCGCCGGTCTGGGCGACCAGTTCGGCGGCACCTGGATCGACGCCGCCCGCGGCGATCGGATCATCGTCGGCGTGGCGGGCAAGGCCGGCACCGACGCGGTCGCCGTCGTGCGGGACGCGGCCCGGAAGATCGGTCTGACCGAGGGGTACGATATCGTCGAGGTGCGCCACTCCATGGCGGAGCTCGAGCGCGCCAACGACCGGCTCGGCGATCGGATCGAGAAGGTCAACGACGGCGCGGACGCGACCCTGACCGCCGGCTTGCGCGCGGACCTCAATGCGGTCGAGCTGCAGGTACCAGCTGAGGGCCGGCTGACCGATGCCCAGCGCGATCTTGTCGCCGCCGCGAGGGCGGAGCTCGGCGGCGTGCTCGCGCTCGGCTCGTACGCCGGCCGCGCCACGGCGCGCGCCTGCGTCTATCCCCATTGCGACCCGCCGCTACGCGGCGGTATACGGATCACCAACTCCGGAGCGGGTTGCACCGGGGCGTTCATCGCCAAGAGCAAGATCGACGACGTGCTCTACCAGTTCACCGCCGGGCACTGCGCGCCCGGAAACGTCGACGACTGGTCGACCCGCTTCACCGACAAGTCCAGCCATGTGATCGGCCCCGTGTGGCACTGGGAGTGGCACAAGGGCGGTGACATGGCGATCCTGCGGATCAAGAACCCGGGCGGATGGGAGCCGGAGCCGTGGGTCCACGTCACGAGCGGGCCGGACACGACGACCAACACGACGTATACGATCAAGTCCGACCACCTGAGCGTGCTGGGCATGCGCATCTGCACCACCGGCGCCTTCTACGGCCGCAGCGACTGCGGGTACGTCACCCAGCTCGGGGTCACGGCCACGTACGGCGGCGTGACCGTGCGGAAGCTGGGTCGCGGGTCGTTCTGCGGGACCGGCGGCGACAGCGGCGCGCCGATGTACGCATCGCACGTGGCCTACGGGCTCCAGGTGGCCGGATACAGCGAGTGCGACAGCCTCTACCAGGGCATCCGGGCCGCCGAGTCGGTGCTGAACGTCAATGTCTTGCACGCGCCGTAGCTGCGGACGAGCGGCCGCCGCGTGAGCGCCGCCCCGCGCTGACCGCCCGGCTGCTGTCCCGCTCCAGGGACTCCTTGGACAGCGCGCGGCGACACGACCGGCGAGCGCGGAGGCGACCCGGGTCACATTGAGCTAGGGTCCCCGGGAAGCGCCGTGCGCCTCAGGTGCAGGTCCCCTCGACGCACTCGCTGCCGCTCGGACAGTCGCAGTCCGCCTCGCAGGAGATCGCCGGCTCGGGCGGCGGCTCGCAATAGCCGGCCTCGCACGACTCGCCCTCGGGGCAATCGCACGACGCCGCGCAGGGCGTCTTGCAGGTCCCCTCGACGCACTCGTCGCCGCTCGGGCAGTCGCAGTCCGCCTCGCAGGCGCCCGGGTTCTCCGAGGAGCCCCCGCCGTCGCCGCCGGTGCTCACGCCGCCCTGGCCGCCCGTGCTCGAGCCGCTCTGGCCGCCGGTGCTCACGCCGCCCTCGCCGCCGGTGCCCGAGTGGTCATCTTCTTCTTCCTCTTCTTCGCGGTCCGGGCGCCCCGCGTGGGGAGCGCCGGGGCCTTCGTCCCAGAAGCACTCCTCCTCATCTTCATCCCAGTCGCAGCGATCGTTTGTGTTGATGTAACAACCCATCATCGTCGTCGAGGCGAAGCACAAAGAGAGGCCGAGGCCCCACTCGAAGGCGGTGCGCATGCTCATACGTCATCACTCCTGATCAGCGATGGACCCAGGGCAGCGGCGCCGCACTTCCCGCGGCGCCCTCTGCCCACCCGACGCTGCGTGCCCGCCGCCGCGCGCTCCGTTCAACGCTCCCGCGCCTCCGCACGATCTCGACGCCCACCCCCGCGCCGACCCCTCGGCTCGGTGAGGTGAAGTACACCCGGAGGTCGGCTTCGCGGGCCGAGGTCGATTTCCCCCGCCGGGGTTGAACGTTCCGGACCCGTCCGGGCACGAAACCGACGCCGCCCCATGAACGATCCCCGCCACGCCGGGCACGAAGCCGTGTGCCACAGGTCGCCCCGACCCCCCCGACGCCGGCCGACGTCAAAAGGGCAGCGCCGCTGGGCCCGTTCGGATGTAACCATGACAACGCAGGGATGGACCGAGAAGGGACGGAGCGAGCGGCGGGCTTTCCGCCGGGAGAGGCAGCGGGCCCCGGTCACCCCGCGAGCACCGCGGAGAGGTCGCGGCCGATGAGGACGCTCGCGCTCGTGATGCCGTTCCTCTTCTCCCGCGGCGCCGAGCGCGCGCAGGACGAGGAGGAGGCGCTCGTCGAGCGGCTGCGGCGCGGCGACGCCGCGGCGGTGGGCGAGGCGTACGACAAGCACTACGCGGCGGTGCGCGGGTTCGCCCGCCGCCTCACCGGCGACGACGCCGCCGCCGAGGACCTGGCGCACGACGTCTTCGTCAGCTTGCCGCAGGCCGCGCAGCGGTTCCGCGGCGGCTCGTCGTTGAAGACGTTCCTCATCGCGATCGCGGTCAACCACTCCCGCCACCACCTCCGCGCCGCAGCGCGCCGCCGCGCCGCCATGGAGCGGCTCGCCCTGGAGCCGGACGAGGGGGACGCGCCGAGCCCCGAGCGGGAAGCCGGCCGCGCCGCGCTCGCCCAGGCCCTGAGCCGCGCCCTCGACGCGCTGCCGGACGCGCAGCGCGCGACGTTCGTGCTCTGCGAGGTCGAGGAGCGCAGCGCGCGCGAGGTGTCCGAGATCCTCGGCGTGCCCGAGGCGACGGTGCGCACGCGGCTGTTCCACGCCAAGCAGAAGCTCCGGACGCTGCTGGAAGAGAGGACCCCATGAAGGACGACGTGCTCCGCGAGGCCGCGCGCGCGCTGCGCGACGATGCGGACGCGTCCGTCGCCCGCCGCGACGAGACGCGCGCCCGCGTGATGAGGAGCCTGAAGGCGCAGCGCGCCCGCCGGCTCACCACGGTCCGCGTGGTCGTCCCGCTGGCCGCCGTGCTCGTCGGCTCGGCCGCGTGGGCCTCGGCCGCGCGCTGGTTCCCGGACGCCTTCCACGACATCGCGTCCCAGCTCGGCCTGAGCGCGGCCGAGCCGCCGAGCGCGCCTCCGGCGCCGCCGTCGCCGCGCGCGCGCTCCGGGCCGCGGCACGCGGCCGACGCGCCCGCGCCCGACGTCGAGGCGCCCGACGTCGAGGCGCCCGCGCCGCCGGAGGCCGAGGCGAGCGCCGCGCCGATCGCGCCCGCGCCGCCGGCGCCGTCTCTGCCCACCGCCGATCCCCCGGTCGCCCCCGCGCCGCAGCGCGCCCCGGAGCTCGCGGTCGCGCCGCGCGCGCGCCCGCCCGTCGCGCCGCGCGCCGCGCGCCCCGCGCCCTCGCCGGCGGGCGATCCGCAGGCCGTCCAGCGCCCGCCGGCGGGGCCCGACGCGGACGCGCTCTACCAGGCGGCGCACCGCGCGCACTTCGTCGAGCGCGATCCCGCGTCCGCGCTCTCGGCCTGGAACGCTTACCTCGCCGCTGCCCCGCGCGGCCGCTTCGCCGTCGAGGCCCAGTACAACCGCGCCCTCTGCCTCGTTCGCCTCGGCCGCAAGGACGAGGCGCAGCGGGCGCTCGAGCCGTTTGCGCAGGGCTCGTTCGGCGGCTACCGCCAGGCCGAATCGCGCTCGCTGCTCGAGGCGATGCGCAGCGCGGACGAGTGAGCGTGAGCGTCGCGCGCGCGTGAACGAACGCGCCGCGAGCGGGCACAGCACGGTCGATGAACACTCCCCACATTGCTCCTCCCCCCGCGCCGCCGCGGGGCTCGCCGCGCCGCGACCGGAAGACGCCCGCGCGCCGCGCAGGCCTCCGCGCGGGCGTCGTCCTCCTGCGCGCCCTCGCGGCCGCGGGCGCGTTCGCCGCGGCCGCCGCGCCTCCCGCGCGCGCCCTCGCCGAGGAGCCGCGCGCCGCCGGCGTCGATCTCGTCGTCGACGGCGCGCCGTGGACGCTCGATCCCGACGCGGTGCGCGCCGCCGTCGAGCGCGAGCTCGGCGCCGGCGTGACGCTGGCCCGCGCGGCGGCCGCCGGGCGCCCCACGCTGGTGCTCCGCGGCGAGCCCGACGGCCGCGTCACGCTGAGCTACAGCGCCGCGGACGGCCGCCGCATCGAGCGCACCATCGACCTCCCCGAGGATCCCGATCGCGCCGCCGAGGCGATCGCCCTGCTCGCGGGCAACCTGGTCCGGGACGAGGCCGCGGAGCTCGCGGCGTCGTTCGGCAAGCGCGCCCCCGAGGCTCCGCCCGCCGCGCAGCCGGAGCCCGCCCCGCCCTCGGCGCCCCCGGCCGCCGGCGAGCAGGCCGCGCCAGCGGGCGCCGCGCGGGGCGCGCAGGCCGCGCGCCCCTCGCAGCCCGCGCGCCCGGAGCCTCCCCGGTGCTCGCTCCCCGGCGCGAAGAACGTCTTCCTCGGCGCCGACATCGCCCCGTTCGTCGGCACCTCGACGTTCGACGGCACGAACGTCGTCCGCCGCTACTCGCTCAACCTCGCCGGCGGCTACACCGCGGGCATCGCGGGCCTCGAGGCCGGCGTCGGCGTCAACATCGCCTCGTCGTTCCTGTGCGGCGCCCAGCTCGCGGCCGGCGCCAACCTCGCGCTCGGCCCGGCGCGCGGCGCGCAGATCGCGCTGGGCCTCAACCTCGCGAGGTCGCTCTCGGGCGCGCAGGTCGGCTCGATCAACGTCGCCGCCGGCGCCGTGGACGGCGCGCAGGGCGGCGTGCTCAACGTCGCCGCCGGCGCCGTGGACGGTGCGCAGATCGGCGCGATCAACGTCGCCGCGGGCGCCTCGGCCGATCTGCAGCTCGGCGTGGCCAACGCCGCCGTGAGCGACGCGACCGGCGTGCAGCTCGGCGCGATCAACCTCGCCGTGGGCGCGGCGACCGACGTGCAGATCGGCCTCGCCAACCTGGCCGCGAGCAGATCGACCGACACGCAGCTCAGCCTGATCAACGTGGCCGCGGGCGAGTCGACCGACGTGCAGATCGGGCTCCTGAACGTGGCCACCGGCAAGGTGGAAGGGATGCAGATCGGCATCGTCAACTACGCCGACGACTCGCCGTTCTCGCTCGGGCTGCTCAACTTCATCCGCAACGGCCGTCTCCACGTCGACGTGTGGGGGATGGAGTCCGGCATCGCGATGGCCGGCCTCAAGAACGGGAGCGATCACTTCCACAACATCTACGGGATCGGCGTCCGCCTCTCGGGCGACCACCCCCGCATGGTCTTCTCGCTCGGCCTGGGCGGCCGCATCTCCCTCGGCGAGCGCGCCTACGCCGACCTGGACCTGCTCGGGTACTCGATCCACGAGCCCTCGACGGCCAACCCGTCGGCCTCGCTGGTGCAGGCGCGCGCGGTCCTCGGCGTCCGCCTCTTCCCGGAGCTCGCGGTCTTCGGCGGCCCCAGCTACAACGTCGCCTTCGGCGACACCGCAGAGGACGCCCGCCTCAGCCCGTACGGCAGCACCTCCTTCGCCGACAGCGCCGACGACGTGAATCCCTGGCGCGGCTGGCCCGGCATCGTGGTCGGCGTCGAGGCGTTCTGACCTGACCGCCGCGCTCGCTCGCAGGGCGGGTTGACGGACGCATGAACGAATTTACTTTCCGTTCATCGATTCATGGAGCTCGCCCGAGCGGTCGCTCGCGGCGGTCTACGTGAGCGACCCATCCGCGCGCCGCGCGCCGCCCTGACCCGGCGGAGGCGCGGCGCTCCGCAACCACCCGTCCACCGATCCGATCCGGCAGGGATGGCGCGAGCCTTTCGCTGCCCCAGGAGTTCGCATGAGCCAGCTTCGCAGCGGCGCCAGCGCGCCTCGCTCTCCATTCCCCCTGCTCCCGCTCCGCACGGGCGTGCTCTTCCCGGGCACCGTGCTCACGCTCCCGGTGGGCCGCGCCCGCTCGGTGGCGCTGCTCGGCGCGGTCCACCCCGGCGACGTGATCGGCGTGATCGCGCAGCGCGATCCAAAGCGCGAGGATCCGCGCCGCGAGGATCTCCACGACATCGGCACGTTCGCTCGGGTCGTCGACGTCACGCGCGTCTCGAACGGCTACCGGCTGGTGATCGAGGGGCTCGATCGCTTCGCGCTCACGGCCCTGGTCGAGGCCGAGCCGTACTGGCGCGCCGAGGGCGCGCTCGCGCCCGAGTACCCCGGCGACGCCGAGGAGGCGCGCCTGCTCGCCGCGTCGCTGCGCGAGCGCGCCCGCGAGCTCGGCCCGAGGACCGCGACGAACCTCGCCGAGATCGCCGCCGCGAGCCGGGCCGAGCCGGGCCTGTTCGCGGATCAGGTCGCCGGCGCGCTCGGGCTCCCGACCGAGAAGGAGATGGAGGTGCTCGCCGAGCTGCGCGTCGTGCCGCGGCTCCAGCGGGTCGCCGGCCTGCTCTCCGAGGCGGCCGCGCTCGCGGACCTGAAGAAGAAGATCGACAACGACGTGCGGCGCGAGCTCGGCAAGGGCCAGCGCGAGGCGATCCTGCGCGAGCAGCTCCGGGCCATCCAGAAGGAGCTCGCGGGCGGCGAGGAGGGCGAGGACGAGCTGTCGCTCCTCCGCCGGCGCCTCGACGAGGCCGGGCTCTCCGAGGAGGCGCGCGCCGTCGCCGACCGGGAGCTCCGGCGGCTCGAGTCGGTCGGCCCGCAGGGCGCCGAGCACAACGTGATCCGCACCTACCTCGAGTGGATCGCCGATCTGCCGTGGAGCGCGCGGGCGGCCGTCAAGGACGACCTCGACGCGGTCCAGGCGAAGCTCGACGAGGATCACCGCGGCCTCGACGACGTGAAGCGCCGCATCCTGGAGCACATGGCGGTGCTCAAGCTGACCGGCAAGGCGCGGGCGACCATCCTGTGCTTCGCGGGCCCGCCCGGCGTGGGCAAGACCTCGCTCGGCCAGTCGATCGCCGACGCCACCGGCCGGCCGTTCGTGCGGATCTCGCTCGGCGGCGTGCACGACGAGGCGGAGCTGCGCGGCCACCGGCGGACGTACGTCGGCGCGCTGCCCGGGCGCATCGTGCACGCGCTGAAGAAGGCGAAGGTGAAGAACCCGGTCGTGCTCCTCGACGAGGTCGACAAGCTCGGCGCGGGCTTCCGCGGCTCGCCCGAGGCGGCGCTCCTGGAGGTGCTCGATCCGGAGCAGAACCGGACGTTCGTCGACCACTACATGGAGCTGCCGTTCGATCTGTCGGAGGTCGTCTTCCTCTGCACGGTGAACGACCTCGGCGCGCTCTCCGCGCCGCTCCGGGACCGGCTCGAGGTCATCGAGCTGTCCGGCTACACGCCGGACGAGAAGATCGCGATCGCGCGGTCGCACCTCGTCCCGAAGCAGCTCAAGGAGCACGCGATCGATCCGGGATCGCTGTCGATCACGGACGAGGCGCTCGTGGCGATCGTGCGCGACTACACGCGCGAGGCCGGGGTGCGGCAGCTCGGCCGCGAGATCAAGAAGCTGTGCCGGGCGGTCGCGCTGGAGATCGCCCGCGCGGCGGACGGCAAGGCGCCGCGCGTGGCGATCGAGGCGAGCGATCTCGGCAAGTACCTCGGCAAGGTCCGGTTCTTCAGCGACGTCGCGGAGCGGACGAGCGTGCCCGGGGTCGCGACCGGGCTCGCCTGGACGCCGGTGGGCGGGGACATCCTGTTCATCGAGACGTCGCGGATGCCGGGGAAGGGGAGGGTCGAGATCACGGGTCAGCTGGGCGACGTGATGAAGGAGTCGGCGAAGGCGGCGCTCACCTACGTGCGCAGCCACGCCGGCGAGCTCGGCGTCGATACGGCGAAGCTCGAGACGGAGGACCTGCACATCCACGTCCCGGCGGGCGGGGTGCCCAAGGACGGGCCGTCAGCGGGCGTGACGATGTTCACGGCGCTGACGTCGCTCCTCTCGGGGCGGCGCGTGCGCTCGGACACGGCGATGACCGGCGAGTGCACGCTGCGCGGGCGGGTGCTGCCGGTGGGCGGGATCAAGTCCAAGGTGCTCGCGGCGCACCGGGCCGGGATCACGCGGGTGATCCTGCCGCAGAAGAACGCGCGCGACGCCGAGGAGATCCCGGCGGAGGTGCGGGGCGAGCTGGAGATCATCTTCGTCGAGGACATGAGCCAGGCGATCGCGGCGGCGCTGGAGGAGGCGCCGATCGAGGCCGTGGGCGGCGGCGCGGCGGCGAACGCGGCGGCGGGGGAGCCGGCGGCGGCCGCGTAGCGGAGGGGGATCCGGGGGGGGCGGGCGCGCGCGGCTGTGCCGAGCCGCGCGCGCCGGCGGGGGGCTGTGCGCGGCGGCGCGCGGGTGGGCGCTCGGCCATCCGCCGAGGCGGGCGGCGTGGGCGCTTGCGCTGAGAACACCGCCCGGCATGTCTCACTTCGGGCCATGCCTCCTGGGACGTTTCGTCGCGCGCCACACAAGGCGCGCCTGAGACGTGGAGCCCCCTGAGAGCTTATGGCACCTCGTTCGGTGCTCGCCGCGCCCACCCGCGCGCCGCCGCGCACAGCCCCCCGCCGGCGCTTACGTTGTTGTGGGGGCGTCGTTCACCGAGCTGCAGGCGCACCGTTTCGAGGCGCTCACGATGCGTCGGGTCGTGGACGACGCGCATGGGGGGACGCGCTCGATGACGAGCGCTGCGCGGTGCCTTTCGTGCTTCGGACGCGCTCGCCCGAAGGGGCGACGCGGCAGCGCGGCTGCTCTCAGGCGCCGTCGCCGCGAGGCGCGCCTGTCCGTTCTCGCCGTCGAGGAGCCCAGGGCACTTGACTCGGGGAGCGCCCTCGGTATGCATCGCTCATGTCCGGCGCCCTGGAACGGATCCCGTTCGCGTGGTGGAACACGAAAGTTTCGCCCCCGAGCACCCGATCGCGCGCGACAACGGAGCATCGGACCGCCGCCGTCAACGTCTTCCGCACGCTGGTCGAACAGCACGGCTGCCGCTTGGTCGCCATGGCCGAGGTGCGACGTGAAGACGTCCTCGGATGGCTCCCTGAGGGCTTGCGCGCGAGCTGGAACAGCTTGAGCGACACGTCCGGCGAACTCCATGATTTCGACGTCGCGATCGCCTACGACCGAAGGTCACTGACGCTCATGGACCACGTCTGGGTGCGGACGCATCACGCCGCCAACGCGGTTCGAGCGGGGCTCGTCGCGACGTTCGGCGTGCATGACCGCGGCGGGTGGCTCGTCGTCGCGGCCGCGCATTGGCGGTCGAACCTCGGAGATGCCGCGGACGCGGACGCGCGGAGGTCGCGCTCCGCCGAGGCGCTGCGCGACGCGATCATCGCCAGCACGGAAGCCGTCGGAGAGGACGTCCCCGTCCTCATCCTCGGCGACTTCAACGCCGAGCCGTTCGAGAGGCAATTTGACGCGAGCCTTCCGGCGGCTCGATCGCGGGCCGCGGTTCAGCGGCACCGGCCCCGCTCGCCGTCGGATCTCCTCTTTTACAATGCAGCGTGGCGCTGGCTTGGCGAACGCCATGCCTGGGATGGTGAGCGACAGCCAGCGACGCTCGCGGGCACGTTCTGTTCGACAGGCACTGTCGGACAGACCTCCTGGCGGACCTTCGACCAGGTGCTCGTCTCGCCATCGCTACTCCGAGGCTACGGGTGGTCGCTCGACGAGAGGGCCCTCGGAATTCATGAGGACAGCGCCGTCTTCGACCGGGCTGGGGCGCGTCTCCGCGCTCCCTTCGACCACCTGCCGATCGTAGGCCACCTTCGATGGCTCGCGCCACCGACAACCGATTGAGAGAGGACCCATGGCCAGCTTTGGAGAAGCACTGAAGAAGGGGCTCGACGCTCACAAGCGTGCGGCGGAGGCACGAAAGGAGATGGACGCTGTGCTTGCCGCCGCATCGGCAGAGGTGGCGATGATCACGGGGGCGCCCATCGCGCTTCGGTTCGAGACCGTCGAGCATGCGGTGCGAGAGGCGTCCGACGCCGAGGTCCTCATGGGGATACCCGCGCCGCGTGAGAAGATCACCGCGCTTACGGCGCGGCTCGACACGGGGCCCTTCGTCCCGCTGGCCGAGGTCACCTTTGGGGAGCTCGGATACCCCGTGAGGCTCCGCTGGGAGAATCGCTTCGACTCGGCCAACGATCGCACCTCCTTCGAAGAGCTCCTCAAGACGATCCTCGAACACCGCGCCACCGGGGAGAAGATCGCCGCGCTCATCACCGGAGAATAGGGGGATTATCGTTTCGAGAGGTGCTGCCGGTCGGCGGGATCGACTCCAAGATGCTCGCGGCGCGCCGCGCCGGGATCACGCGGGTGAGCTCGCGAGCGACGCGAGGATCCGCTGGAGAGACGACAGATCGATCGGCTTGATGAAGTGCATGTCGAAGCCGGCCTCACGGACCCGGCGCTGATCTTCCTCCTGACCATAGCCGGTCAGCGCGATCATCAGCGAGGGTGATGAGAGGTCCACGTTCCCCCGCAAGGCCCTGGCCACGCCATATCCATCCATCCCGCCAGGGAGACCGATGTCGCACAGGATGACCTCCGGGCGGAACGAGCGCGCCGCTGTCACGCCGGCAGGCCCGGACAGAGCGACCTCGACGTGGTAGCCGTACAGGGCGAGCAGCGCCTGCAGGGTCTCCGCGGCGTCCACGTTGTCCTCGATGATCAGGATGCGCAGCGCGTGCTCCGCGCCGCGCGAGGGGGGCGCGGAGCGCTCCGACGGCGGGGCCGGGCTGCGCTCGATCGGCAGGCAGAGGACCATCTCCGTCCCGTGGCCGATTCCCCCGCTCTCGGCCGAGATCGTGCCGCCGTGGAGCCCGACGAGGCCCTTCACGAGCGCCAGGCCGAGCCCGAGCCCACCCCGGCTGCGGTCCAGGCTGCGATCGGCCTGGGTGAACGGCTCGAACATGCGCGCCAGCGTCGCCGGATCCACGCCGATGCCGGTGTCGCGGACGCGGACCACGGCGGAGCTCTCCGGCGTCACCGACAGCGCGACCGTCACCCGGCCGCCCGGATCGGTGAACTTGTTGGCGTTGTGCAGCAGGTTGCTCACGGCCTGCGATAGCCGCGTCGGGTCGCCGAGCACCCAGACCGGCCCCGACGGCAGCTTCAGATCGAACCGCAGGCCGCTCGCTTCCAGGGTGCTGCGGTAATCCTCGGCCGTCTGCCGGAGGAGGCGCACCAGGTCGCAGCGCTCCTTGCGGAGCTGGATCCTGCCGCGCGCGACGCGGGAAACGTCGAGCAGATCGTCCACCAGCCGGGCCATGTGAGCGACCTGCCGATCGATCACGCCGCACGCCCGCACGAGCGCCGGCTGCTGCACGGCCGTGTGCCGCAGGAGCTCCACCGCGTTGCGGATGGGCCCGAGCGGGTTGCGCAGCTCGTGTGCGAGCATCGCCAGGAAATCGTCCTTGCGCTGATCTGCCTCCTTCAGGGCCGCCTCTGCGAGCTTTGTGTCGTGGATGTCCGTGCAGGTGCCATACCACCGCGCGATCTCGTCCGAGGCTCCCCGGATCGGCACGGCGCGGACCAGATACCACCGGGGCTCGCGGGCGGCGGGGAACGCGATGCGGTGCTCGATCTCGTAGGGAGCGCCGGTCGCCACCGAGCGAGACCAGGTGTCGAGGACCCGCTGGCGATCGTCCTCTGGCAGGAACGAGATCCAGGTATCGCCGGCCACCTCCGCCTGCGCCGCGCCGGCGAGCTCGAACCATCGACGGTTGTAGTAATCGATGCTGCCGTCCGGCTTCGCCGTCCAGACGATCTGCGGCATCGCGTCGGCGAGCTGCCTGAAGCGCGCCTCGCTCTCGCGGAGCGCCTCGTCGATCTGCCTCCGCTCGGTGACGTCGTGGGCAATGCTGATGGCGAGTCGCCGGCCGGCGGCGTCCTTCCCCAGCGGCGCGGCGCTGAACGCCCAGATTCGCTGCTCGCCGCTCGCCGTGGTGATCGGGAGCTCGCGCTCGGCCGTGCCGCCGTCGGCATCGTAGAGGGACTGGATGAGGTCGCTCACGTCGCCTCTCTGCGCCCCGTACGCCCGCTCGATCCACGCCGCGAGGGTGGGGATCTGATCGCGGGTATACCCGCTCATCTCCGTCCACGCGCGGTTCAGGCTGATGACCTCGCCGTCGTCGGCGTGGATCATGATGGGGAACGGCGTCGCCATCACGGCGCGGCGGAACCGCTCCTCGCTCTCGCGCAGGAGCAGCTCCGCCTCCTTCCTCTCGGTGATGTCGACGACCGAGCCGACGTAGCCCAGGAGCTCGCCGTCCGGCCCGATCCACGGATGGGCCGCGTCGATGCACCAGCGGTACGCGCCGTCGCTGCGGCGGAGCCGGTAATCCATCCTGAAGGCCTCACGGCGCGCGGTGGACCGCCGAAACGTCTCCGCCGCCGTCGCGTGGTCCGAGGGGTGCACCGCCGCGAGCCAGCCGAAGCCGAGGCTGGTCGCCTCGGGCTGGCCGGTGAGCTCGCGCCACCGCGGGTTGGCGTAAATGCACGAGCCGTCAGGGTCCGTGACCCAGATCACCACGGGCGCGTGATCGGCGATGTTCCGGAAGCGCGCCATGCTCTCGCGCAGGCTCTCCTCCGCGTTCCTGCGCGCCGTGACGTCGCGGGCGGTCTCCAGCACGAGCCGCCGCCGGTCCATCCCCTCGACGAGCTCGGCGCGCCTGCGCTCGTCGATGTCGGCGGACGTGCCGAGCCAGCGGATCACGCGGCCGGCGCCGTCCTTGACGGGCTCCGCTCGGGCGAGGAACCAGCGGTATGCGCCGTCGTGGCGCCGCAGGCGGAGCTCCTCGGCGAACGGCGCGCCGCGCGCGACGGCGGCCCGCCACGCCGCCGCGCAGCGGGCGGCGTCTTCCGGATGGACCGCGGCGGCGAAGCCCGCGCGCATCAGCTGCTCCGCCGTCAGCGCGGTGTACGTGCGCCAAGGCTCGTTGACGTAATCCCATGTTCCGTCGCCGCGAGCGGACCAGACCATCTGAGGGAGCATCTCGGCGAGCAGGCGGAACTGCAGGTCGACTCTACCCACCTCGTCGTCCTGTCCCGGCGTCGACGCTGCCGCGCTCATGTCCTAACCAGGGTACCTCGAAGGAACCGGAGGGCCAGGCCGCGTCGTCCGGCGGGAGCGGGCCATGGCAGCCGGGCGGAGGCGGCCTCGGAGGGGGCGAGGGGCGCCGAGATCGCATGGATGCTTGATCGACGCGGTTGTCCTCGATCGCCGTGTCTTCTATTTCCTCCGTCGCCCGCGGGGCGTCCGCGGATTGTGCCGCTGAGCTCCTCCGGGACCATCACCTGGAGCAGAGCGAGGCGAAGCGAGGATGAGGTCACTCTTTGCTGAATACGACCTGACCAGGTGTCGGGGGTCATGGAGCAGCTCGGCGCACAGCTCTGAAGCCGATGTCTGACCGACGCATCCGCACGTTGTTTCCCAGGTAGGGGCCGGCGCTGCGGCTGTACCACTCATTCGCCAGATAGCCGCCCCCCCGTGTACATCGCATCGGAAGCCTGGATTGCTGCTTCGCTGCCTGCAGAAGGCGGAAGTTCGTGCTGCCCTCCTTTAGCAGGGCCATCTGCGCGTCCGACGTGACATCGTGGAGCCCGTTGCCTTGCGGCGGCTTCTCGCCCCGCTGCATTGCGTCCAACTCTGCTGCCCAGCTGTGTGGGACTCGAAATTCGTCCCACACCCACTCCCACACGTTTCCATGGACGTCGCGCAGGCCAAAAGGATTCGGTGGCTTCAGGCCCACCGGCATTGGGTGCAGCGGACTATTGCGGTTGTGCCAGCCCACGCGACTCAAATCATCGAACGTGTCGCCGGGCCAATATTCGGTTGTAGATTTGCCACGTGCAGCGATTTCCCACTCGTCTGCGGTGGGTAGCCGGTAGCCGTCCGCCGTCCACCGGACGTGGATGACCGCGCCCGCTTCACACCCGTCCAAGCCAGCGCCGGCCCGAAACCCAGGGCCTTCGTCTGGTACGCACGAGTCGCCGCTGCAATAGACAGGTGTGCGACTTTCCACAAGAGACCAGAGATTCAGAAATCGCGCCGTCTCGCACCATGATACTGTCTCGACCGGGAGCTCGTCGCCGATGTAGGTCCACGGTCGACGGGGCAGCTTCCAGCGTCGTGCCTGCTGCGGATTCTGGTTCCAAATCCACAGCCACCAGTCCTGCGGGATCTCCGTCTGCGTGATTTCGAATGCCCAAGTCAGATTGGTTCGTCGCCTCGGCTGGTCGATGGCGTGCATCGGTGATGTCTCAGGTGCCCCGATCTCGTACTCGCCAGCGGAAACAGCGCTCCAGGATAGGTTCATTGGCGGTTCAGGTGTTCGTAGTGATTCGAAGCTCCATATGGCAGCAGCCGCCACTGCCGGGAGATAAAGCCTCGAGAGCGGACCAGCCGGATCACCCGCAATGGTACGCGCTAGGCGCCCTCCCAGAGGCAGAACTAGTCGGCCCGTTATCCTGTGGGCGAACGCCGAGGCGAGGATCGAGAGCAGCACGATGAGAGGAAAGAGGGCCACCAGCGCGGTCCAGGCGAGGCTGGCAAAGAACACCGGCAGGCCACCAGAGAGGTGCAGACGGTCGACCTGGATCGCGCCAGACGCGAGCATTCCGAGATGCTCCACGGCCGGAACCAGAAGCGAGCGAAAGTGAGCCGCTCCACCGTCATAGGTCACGGTGAGAAGGCGGTAAGGGGTAAGTTCGAACGCGACGTAGCTGACCCCGGCCAGGACTACGGCTCCGAGCACGAAGCCTCGCAGCAGACGGGGCCACGATGGTGAAATCTGAATGCTCCGGAGCATCGTCCGCGTGAGCCAGAGTGAACTGTAGCTGACGAGCGTGAACGTAAAAAGGGAAGGTGTTATGAATAATGTCGTCTGGGTTAGCAGCGGTATCCACGGATCGCCGAGCTCTATCACCGCTGTGATGATGGTGACGACGCCTATCGGAATCATGAGGCTCGCGACGAGAATCAGCGTTATCCAGAGCGCGCGCCGGGAAAGGAGCTCGCGGCCATAGACCTTGTCTAGGAACCAGTCGGCGAGCCCGACGAGATCGGTCATGCCGGCGCGTTGTAGCCAGTCGCCTAGGCGGAGAAGGTGGTTGCGCAAGGCGAACCGGTGGATGGAGTCGATGTACTGTCCGATCAGGAATGCCACGCCGACCGCGCCGAGGATGGCCAAGCTCATGCACGGCCTCTCCAGCCAACGGGCCACCAACGCGCCCAAGAAGGCGATGCACGTTCCAATTGCCGTCGCCGTGTCGATACGGCCGCGCGATACATTGTTGGTGTCTCGGAGATGGGCACGCTCCTCAGACGGCGGAGCGTCGGATGATAGTGGAACGATGCTGATACTGTTGCTGCCGCCAACGACAACAACGCTCTCGCTCACGCTGCCCCCGATGGTCACGCCGCTAGCTGCGGCGGGCGTCGAGCCGGTCTTCGTGGAACCGGGCGAGCACGCCGATTCCGTCGCCCTCGCCTGCGTTGCCGGAGCAGCACCGGAGGCCGCGCGCGCGGCCGTCCCGACCAGTTGTGCGAGGCTATCCTCGAATACACGCCCCTGCGGTAGCGTGGCCGCGAGCATCCGGGCGTTCCTCAGCCAGGTCATGAGGGGGACCGTGCCGTCGGCCAGCGCCGGGAGAGCGTTCATTGCGTGCAGCGTCTGGAGCAAGCGCGCCGCCGGTTGCACCGGCGCTGGGAGTATGGCCACGTACGCCGTGGGCAGCCCGGCAACGAGCGCATCCTGCTGAGCGGCGAGGCCGCTCGCGACGGCGGCCTCGTAGATGGCCATTATCCGATCCTCGGACAGGTACGCCATGAGGACTCATCCTAGCCGAATGAGCCGACGGGGATCGATGCTGACCGTACCGCCCGTCGCCGCACGGTCAGACGAGGTGCCCCGCGGAGTTAGGACCCGATCCGGTTGAACGCCGGCCGTCGGAGCATGGCGAACTTCTTCGACCGCTGCGGTAGCGAGCTCTCGACCCCCCTCGCGCGCGTCGCTACCCCCGCTGCGTAAAAGTGTGCGGCGCCGGGCCGCCATGGAAACCGCTCAGCAGCGCAGTCGACCGCGCCAGCAGCTCATGGACGCTTGCCAGCACGTCCGGAGCCCTCGTCAGCACCCGCTGGTGCAGCTCCCCCGAGCTGCTGGCCGCGCTCCCCGAGCTGCTGGTACCGCTCCTCCGACCCGCTGGTGCAGCTGCCCCGCCGCGCTGACATCGCTCCTCCGACCTGCTGGTGCAGCTGCCCCGCCGCGCTGGCCGCGTTCCCCGACCCGCTGATCCCGCTCCCCAGCTCCGCCGGGCCGCGCCCCGGAGGCGCTGGTGCAGCTCCCCGGTGACGCAACCGTGCTTTCCGGTGCACCGGGCGCCGCTGGCCCACGCCGAGCTCTGCTGTCGTGCTACGACCACCCGCTGGCCACGATGTCCACACTGGCCACCACCCCACCAGGAGGTAGGTTATGGGAATCGAACTCTCACAAGAGCAGCACGCGGTCCTGAAGGAGACCCGCGCGGTCGGCACCCCCGCGGAGTTTCAGGCCCTCCTCGAGCAGGCGCGCCCCGAGCTGGACCGCATCGTCCGCGAGGTCATGGAGCCGAGCCAGCCCATCTCGACCACCCTCACGGAGCTCCGGGACCTCTACCTGTCGGTCGTCCAGTACGAGGCGCCGCTCGCCAGCAAGGCGTACGGCCCCGAGCGCCGCGCGCTGTTCCGCGGCGCCATCCAGCTCCTCGACACGGCGAACCTGTGGTTCGGCGAGGGCAAGCGCACCGGCGCCTACCAGGTGCGATCGATCGAGCAGGTGCTCAAGGCGAGCCGGCCCTGGCGCGCGCGGCTCAAGGCGTTCGCCGACCAGGCGTTCGTCTTCGAGCCGGACTTCGCGGAGCAGTTCGCCGACGTGAACTCGAGCGGCACCCTCGACGAGGAGATCAGCGATCTCGCCATGCTCCTCCGGCTCGCCAGGCAGCACCAGGCCCGCTTGACCCCGGTCGGCCTCACCGAGGACTTCGTGCGCGAAGGGAGCGTCCTGCTCGACGAGGTGAGCGGCCGCGACCTGCTCGGCATCCTCGGCCTGCGGAACCGCGAGGAGGCGATGGCGCTCCGCAACTCCGTCGTGACCTACGCCACGCTGCTCGGGCACGAGGCGCGCGCCGCCGGCGTCAACGCCTGCTGGGACCTGCCCGAGGCGAAGCGCCGCTTCAGCGCCACCTCGTTCCGCAACGCCCTCCGGAGGCTCCGCCCGAAGCGCCGGGGCAGCGCCGCCGCGGAGACCGAGCCCGCGCCCGTCGAGACAAAGCCGGCCGAGTCCACAGCGGTCGAGCCCGCGCCGGTCTGAAGCGACTCCCCTCACCGCACGCGCGGCGCTGGATGCCGGCGCCGCGCGGGGCGGCTTCGAAGCGCTTGCCCTCGGTAAGGCTCAGCGAACGCGATAGATGCGGAGCACGGTGATCGTCCGCGCCTCGCGATCGATCGCGAGCACCGCGTCGTGGAAGCCCGCGCTGAGGAGGTGGTAGGGCGCCTCCCACGCGAGCTCGCCTTCACCCGTCTCCGCGAAGCGAACGACCGCCCGGTCGATCATGAAGGCCGAGTGCATCGGCAGGCTGTAAAACGTCGCCAGGGCGGGGAAGTTCCAGACGACGCGGAAGCTCATCCGTCCCGCCCGCGAGCCAGCTCCTCCAGGGCCCGCGGCAGATCCTCGTGAGGGACGAGGCGCGCTCGGCCCGCCGCGATGTCGGCGAGGTCTTGCTCGAGCTCGGCGCGCTGCTCCGGCGTGAGCCTCTGCACACGCGGCGCGCGATCGAGGGCCGCAAGGATGGGGTCGCTCGGCGAGACGTCGGGGCGGGGCATGGCTGCAGCGTGGATCGGAAGGGGGCAAGGGGGCAAGGGGGCGCGTCTGGCACGTAGCCAAATGGCCGCCGTCCCCACCCGGCGGCCGTCCTGCCTGGCACCTGGCCGGCCCGCCCCCCGCCCGCGCCCTCGCCTAGAACAGCTCCCCGATCCGCCGGATCAGGCTGCCGCTCGAGTAGAGCGCGCGCATGCCGCGCTTGAACCAGCCGTACGACGACTCGGTGTAGGGGAACCACGTCGGGTCCTTCGACCCGAGCGCGACGCGGTCCGCGTTGATGTGCTTCACGTCGCACATCTGCCGGAGCCCGTCCTCGCCCATCACCCGGCCGAAGCCGCTCTGCTTGATGCCGCCGAACGGCGCGTCCGGGAGCGCGCCGTTCATGAGCACGTCGTTCACCAGCACGCTGCCGGCCTGCAGGCGCTCGGCGAGCCGGCGGGCGTGATCCGTGTCCTCCGAGAAGACGTACGCGTTCAGGCCGAGGTGCGACTCGTTCGCCAGCCGGATCGCCTCCTCCTCGGTCGCGACCTGCATGAACGGCACCACCGGCCCGAAGATCTCCTCGCTCATCACGTTCATCCCGTGATCGCAGCCGGCGAGGATCGTCGGCTCGAAGAACTGGCCCTGCCCAGGCGCGCGCTTGCCGCCCGCCCTCACGCTCGCGCCCTTCTCGATCGCGTCCTTGATGAGCCGCTCGGCCACCTCGATCTGCGGCCCGAAGATGATCGCCCCGACGTCGACGAACTCCTTGCCCGGATCGCCCTGGTTCAGCCCCTTCGTGATCTCGACGGTGCGCTCGAGCAGCCGGTCGTGGATCTCGCGGTGCGCGTAGACCCGCTCCACCGCCACGCAGACCTGCCCCGCGTTCGCGAAGCCGCCGAACACGATCGCCTGCGCCGTGCGCTCGATGTCCGCGTCCGCGCACGCGATGAGCGGCGCCTTGCCGCCGAGCTCCATCACGCACGGGATCAGGCGCTCGCCGCACGCGGCCGCCACCCGCTTGCCCGTGCCGACGCTGCCCGTGAACACGAGCATCTGGATGCCGCTGTCGATGAGCGCCGCGCCGGTCGGCCCGTAGCCGGTCACCACCTGGAAGAGATCCTCCGGCATGCCCGCGCCGTCCCAGATCTCCTTCTGCTTGAGCGCGATGAGCGGCGTCACCTCGCTCGGCTTCAGCACCGCCGCGTTGCCCGTCACCACCGCCGCGAGCACGTCGCGCAGCGCCAGCTGGAACGGGAAGTTCCACGGCGAGATCACGCCGATCACGCCGCGCGGCGCGTAGTGGACGAAGCTGCGCCGGTGCTTGAAGAGGTGGAGCTTGATCTCGCGCGGCTCGAGCGCCCTCGGCGCGATCTCGGCGAAGTACGTCGCCATGTCGGCCGCGACGAGCACCTCGTGCAGGAGCGCCTCGTGCCGCGGCTTGCCGCACTCGCGCGAGAGCAGATCGACGATCTCGTCGGTCCGGTCGACGATGGCGTCGCGGAAGCGGAGGACGCGCTGGCAGCGCTCCGCGACCGGCAGCGCGCCCCAGGCCTCCTGCGCGCGCCGCGCCCTGGCCACCGCGGCCCGCACCTCCTCGGCGCTCGTGTTCGGCGCCTCCCCGAGGAGCTCCCCGGTCGCGGGCGCGTAGCTGCGGATCGTCGCGCCCCCGTGCCCGTTCATGCCAGGACCGCTGCCGTTGCCGCCGATCGAGCGTTCGCTCACCACCTGACCCATGTTCGATCCCTCCGCCTGTCGAGCCCCGCGCAACCCGCCGGATGGCCTCCGTGGCTCGCTGCTCGGCGCCCGGACCGTAGCCTCCCAGCGAAGCTACAGCAAATGAGCATTTGCTCAATTTCCCGACGATTCCGGCCGGTTCCCGGCGAGCGCGCGCGGGGCGCGGCCCCCTCCGGCGCCGCTGTTGCGCCGCGGACAAATGGTGAGCACACCGCGGTTGCGCCAGGGGCAGGCGGGACGGCGAGGGCCGCGCCGCGTGTAGGGCGCGCCCTGCCTTTCGGCTCGGTCATTTGCCGGGGCGACCCGGGCTCTCGTCTCGGGCGGACTCTCGGCATGACGTCGGCGAGAGGAGCCGGTATAGGCGGACCCCGACATGTTGGAACAACGAGAAGTCGATCTCATCGCGGCTGTGGAGCACCCGGATCCGCACCACGTGCTCGGCGCGCACGAGGACGAAGACGACCTGGTGGTCCGTGTCTTTCGCCCGGACGCCACCGAGATCGCGGTGGTCCCGGACGACCCCTCGCTCCGGAGGCAGCCGATGGAGCGCATCCACCCCGCGGGCCTCTTCGAGGCGCGCTTCCCCGGCGTCTCCTACCCGAAGGACGGCCGCTTCCTCTACCGGATCGAGCTGCGCCACCCGGACGGCAACACCTCGGTCGAGCGCGATCCGTACGGCATGCCGCCCACGCTCGGCGACATCGACCGCCATCTCCTCGCGGAGGGGAGGCACTGGGAGCTCTACCGTGTCCTCGGGGCGCACGTGCGCGAGGTGGACGGCGTCTCCGGGACGTCGTTCGCGGTCTGGGCGCCGAACGCGCGCCGCGTGAGCGTCGTCGGCGACTTCAACCACTGGGACGGCCGCCTCCACCCGATGCGCCGGATGGGCGAGGGCTTCTGGGAGCTCTTCATCCCCGGCGTCGGCGACGGCGCGCTCTACAAGTACGAGATCAAGACCCCGGAGGGGCACATCACCGTGAAGAGCGATCCGCTCGGCCAGGCGATGGAGCTCCGGCCGGCGACCGCCTCGCGGGTCACGACGAGCCGCTACGCGTTCCAGGACGGCGAGTGGATGCGGACGCGCGGCCAGCTCGACTCACGCAAGAAGCCGATCGCCATCTACGAGGTCCACCCCGGCTCCTGGCGGCGCGTGCACGAAGACGGCCCGCCGTACGAGCACGGGATGCGCTGGATGACCTACCGCGAGCTCGCCGACCACCTCGTCGACTACGTGGCCGAGCTCGGCTTCACGCACATCGAGCTGATGCCGATCATGGAGCACCCGTTCGACGGCTCGTGGGGCTACCAGGTGGCGGGCTATTACGCCCCGACCAGCCGCTACGGCGATCCCGACGACTTCCGCTACTTCGTCGACCGGTGCCACCAGAGGGGCATCGGCGTGATCCTCGACTGGACCCCGGCGCATTTCCCGAAGGACGCGTGGGCGCTCGGCCGGTTCGACGGCACGGCGCTCTACGAGCACCTCGACCCGCGCCTCGGCGAGCACCGCGAGTGGAACACGTACATCTTCAACTACGGCCGGCACGAGGTGCGGAACTTCCTCGTCGCCAACGCCCTTTACTGGCTCGACGAGTTCCACATCGACGGGCTGCGCGTCGACGCGGTCGCGTCGATGCTCTACCTCGACTACGCCGCGCAGGGCGGGGACTGGGTGCCGAACCGGTACGGCGGCCGCGAGAACATCGAGGCGATCGAGTTCATCCGGGAGCTGTCGAACCGGGTGCACGAGCGCTTCCCGGGCGCGATCCTGTGCGCGGAGGAGTCCACCGCCTGGCCGTCGGTGACGCACGCGACGTACGTCGGCGGGCTCGGCTTCGACTTCAAGTGGAACATGGGGTGGATGCACGACACGCTCGACTTCTTCAAGCACGAGCCGGTCCACCGCGCGTTCCACTACCACCAGCTCACGTTCGGGCTCATCTACGCCTTCTCGGAGAAGTTCCTCCTGCCGCTGAGCCACGACGAGGTCGTCCACCTCAAGCGGTCGCTGCTCTCGAAGATGCCCGGCGACTACTGGCAGATGCTCGCGAACCTGCGCGCGCTCTACGGCTACATGTGGGCGCACCCGGGCAAGAAGCTGCTCTTCATGGGCGGCGAGATCGGCCAGTTCGCCGAGTGGAGCGAGAAGACGGAGCTCGACTGGGGCCTGCTCTCGGTGCCTGCCCACGCCGGGCTCAAGCGGCTCGTGACCGACATCAACGCGCTCTACAAGAAGTACCCGGCGATGTACGAGCTCGACGACGAGCACCACGGCTTCCGCTGGATCGACTGCACCGACAACCTGCAGACCGTGATCTCGTTCATCCGCTACGGGGACGGCGCGGGAGACCAGATGTCGCCCTCGGGCCAGCACGTCGTGTTCATCGGCAACTTCACGCCGGTCCCGCGCCGCCCGTACCGCATCGGCGTCCCGCGCCGCGGCGCCTACCTGGAGGTGCTCAACACCGACGCCACCGAGTACGGCGGCAGTGGCGTGGGCAACATGGGCCGCGTCGAGGTCGAGGACATCCCCTGCCACGGGTTCCCGCAGTCGATCGAGCTGACGCTCCCGCCGCTCGGGGTGCTCTGGCTCATCCCCGAGCGCGACGCGCAGCCCTGACGCCGCGCGCGGGCCGACGGCGACCGACGACACCGACGACAACCCACGATGGAGGAGCGACGGCCGGCATCCCGCCGCGCTCCTCCGCCGCCGGCCCCTCGCGAGGTCGCAGGCTCATCTCGCCCTCTGCTTCTCTGGCCGCGATCGAGATCCATTGTCCGTCCAGGTCGGAGAACTTTCGGCGTTTGGGCTGCGCGCCGTTCTCTCTCGTTCCGCTGTTCGTGCTCCGAGGCAGGCGCACTGCACAGCGGCCGCGGGCAAGCAAGATGTCGTGCACGAAACCGGCTTGCACGAATTGACAAATTTCTTTACTAAGGAGTTTCCGCAACGGAAAGGGCTCCTCGACTCACCCGGGGCGAATGCGTCGAGGGGGGAGCCTTGTCCTGGCGGGGCCGCTTCTCCGGCGGCGAGCGAGGCAAGAGCGATTCGGTCGGTTGTCGGCGGGGGCCTCGCTGCTCGCTCGTCCTCACGCACCCGGCCAGCAGGGCCGATCCCGTAAACACGCTGTCTGCTGCTCGCCTGCTCCTCGGACGTGCGCTGGGATGGACTGGCTTGCATCGAGCGGAGGTGGACCTTTTCAATGACGAGTCACAACGGCAAGCTCCTCGGTCACACGCTGGCGACGATGAGCCAAGGAGGTCCGCCGCGCTTCTCGTCGCAGCTGCCGCCCGCGGCGTGGACGGGGCCTGACGCCGCGCGGGGGAGCGAGGTCCGGAGGGTCCTCGTCATCGACGACAACCCCGCGATCCACCGCGATTTTCAGAAGCTGCTGTGCCCGGATGTGGGGACATCGGCGGACCTCGACGCCCTCGACGCGGCGATCTTCGGGGCGCCGGCGGCGGTCCCGAGGAGCACGTTCCAGGTGGACGGCGCTTGCCAGGGCCAGGAGGGGCTGGAGAGGGTCCGGCGGATGCAGCGGGTTGGCCGCCCGTATGCGCTGATGTTCGTGGACATGCGGATGCCGCCGGGCTGGGACGGCATCGAGACGATCGAGCGGATCTGGGCCGAGTGTCCGGACATCGAGGCCGTGATCTGCAGCGCGTACTCGGACTACTCGTGGCACGACGTGATCCGGCGCCTGAAGCGGCCCGAGCTCCGGCTGCTGAGCAAGCCGTTCGAGAGCAAGGACGTGCTCGATCTCGCCTGGTCGCTCACGTCCCGATGGCTGAAGCGGAGCGCGATCAGGCGCTGAGGCGGCGCGGCGCGGGGGCGTCGACACCCCGGGAGCGGTGTTTCCACCTTGCCGTGGGTTCGGCAGCGGTCCTGAGCCAACGCCCCAACCTCGCCACCGGTCCATCGGTACAGAGGTGGTGAGCTCCCCCGTCCCGGCGCTGTCCGACGGCCGCAGCGCGCCGGGCAGCGCCCCGCCAGGAGCTCCTCTGTCCGCCGGGTACTCCTGATCTGGCGCCCTCCGGCTCAGGCCCCCGCCGAACCGTTCGAGAGCGAGCGCTGTCGAGCCGGGCGCCGCCCTGCGTACCTCTCGCAACACTCTGTTTCATGGAAGGAACGGACTCGGCGGCGCGCTCCGCCGCCCGCGGCTCGGCGGCGGGGCGCGCCCTCCGGGGGGAGATGGGATGCGCGTCGCGATCCCGCATCCGCCGGATACGGCGCAACGAAGGAAGGGGGAAACACCTGTGTTGACGACCTACACTCGCTGGCTCACGAGCGATCCCTGGGATACCGTCAACCCCGAGCGACGGGCCCCGTCGCCGGCGGCGTGAGGCGCCGTCTCACCGCGCGTCGTCGAGCGGCGCCGCCTCGCCCCGCCGCGATCGCCTCGGCAGCCACATGTCCACGGTCGAGACGACCGCCATGGCGCCGAGCGACAGCAGCATGGCCACGCCCGAGATCGGCATCAGCGCCGCGGCGCCGGGCGCGCTCCGGATGAGCCACGGCGCCGCGATGTGCAGCCCGCTCGTGACGACGGCCGCCGCCACGCCCCCGGTGTGCAGCCACGCCGGCAGCCGCGCGAGCAGCCAGAGGTGCGCGAGGATCAAGACGTAGACGGGCACCGAGAAGAGGTGGAAATGGGTCACCTCCAGCAGCTTCCGCTCGGAGATCTGCTCGACCAGGACCCGCGGCGGCTCCGGCGCGGCGGGGAGCTCGAGCTCCGGGCCCAGCTCGAGCGCGGGCCCGTCGGCCGCGGCGGGCGCCTGCGTGGGCGCGGGCGGCGGCGCGGCGGCCGGCGCCCCCGCGTAGTAGGCGGCGGCGCCCGCGTCCTGCACCATCGCCCCGTAGAGGCGCCACGACACGAGCAGCCCGGCGATCGAGGCGATCGCGAACGCCGTGTACAGGAGCTTCGCGCCGAGCGAGAGCGACCTCAGCCGCCCCGCCGCCGCGGCGAAATCCCTCACAGCGCGCCGCGCTTGAGCGCGAGCTGGAGGACGAGGGCGTCGCGCTTCACGCCGAGCGCGACCGAGCGCGACGAGATGGACGCGCCCGACACGATGTCGATGTCCTTGCCCGCCGTGATCGGATCGCTCGCCGTCTTGCCCTGGAACTGGGCGCGGAAGCGATCGCCGCGGACCTCGTCGCCGTACGCCTCGCGGTACTCGAGGATCTCGATCCGCTCCACCGCGCCGGCCGTCGAGAACTTCACGGCGAAGTCGATCGGCTCGTGCATCCCCTTCTCTTCGTCCTTGATCGCGTAGCCGTCGGCCTTGCCGTCCGACTCCGCGACGTAGACCACCCACTCGCGCTTGACCTGCGCCCCGAGCCTCTTGCCGATGTCCTGCGCCTCGGCGTCGCTGAGGACGACCTTGCGGTAACCGACCTTCTTCGAGCTCGCGAAGAAGCTCTTCAGGACGGCAGGGACCGTCCAGTACGTCGCGCCGTGGGCAGGGAGCGCCGCCAGCGCGAACGCGAGGGCCGTGGCGGCGGCGAGGTGGGCCGTGCGGAAAGCGGAAGGACGCATCGAGACTCCGAGGAAACTGTCATTCGTGAAAGTCAAAGTCAACAGCGTTTGGCCGCTGGATCCGCTGGATCCAGCGGCGCGCGTGGCTCAGTCGCGCACCTGCACGTCGAGGTAGCGCTCAGCGCTCAGCACCCACGCCTCCGGGCTGCGGCCGGCCTCGACGTGGGCCACCGCGTCGGCCGCGATCGCGGCGCAGTGGTCCAGGTTGCAGTGCAGGAAGAGCGCCTGCCGCCCGAAGGGGAGCGCGCCGAGCGCGGCGGCGCGGCGCATCGCGGCGCGCCAGTCCTGGAGCCAGCCGCGCCGGTAGAGCGGGTAGACGCCGGGGACGAAGCGCTGCCGGGCCTCGATCGGCGCCACCCCGCGCGGGGCGATGTTCGCGCAGACGAGCTGGTCGAGCAGCGCCTCGAGCGGCCGGCCCGAGGCGAAGTCGCGCCCGCGGCCCCAGGCGCCCTCGGGGATCTCCACGCACAGCACCGTCTCGCCCGGGCGGCGGAGATCGGGCGCGTAGTTCTGCAGCTCGGAGACGCGGCCGAACCAGAAGCGCGGGTCGGGGCAGTAGTACGTCTCGGGCGCGCCGAGCCGCGCGCGCGGGTAGGCGAGGTAGACGAGGTACAGGCCGCGGTGCTCGAGGCGCGCGTCGGGCACGAGATCCGCGAGGTCGCCCGCGAACAGGACCGGCGCGGCGCCGGCGGCCGCGGCCACGCCGGCCGCGTCGAGGGCGGCGCCGCACTCGGCCCGGACGCCGGCCTCCGCGAGCCGGGCCTCGAGGTACGCGATGAGCGACGAGATGCCCGCCGGCGGGTAGACGAACCGCGCGAGGTCCGCGGCCGCGCCGCCGCGGCCGCGGGCGAGCCCCCGGAACAGCGCGAGCGGGCTCGTGGTGCTGATCCGCTTCTTCGCCACGGTCTGGGACAGCTCGGACGGCGGGATGCCCCAGACCTTCTCGGCGTAGGGCCGGTAGAACGACGCGTAGGCCGCGGCGCCGACGCGCTCGCGCACGAACCGCTCGAAGCCGACGTCGTCGCCGGCGATCGCGCGGTCGTGCTCCCAGCGGGCGAAGGCGGCGCGGCGGCCGCGCTGCGCGACGAAGCCGAGGCCCATCGCGGCGCCGGCGCGGAGGCCGAGCGCGCGCAGCATCGACGGGGCGCTCGGGGGGTAGGGGACGTGGCGCTCGCCGAGCACGAGCACGCCGCGGCGCGGGCGCGACAGGAACGGGGAGCGCGCGTGCACCTCCCGGAAGAGCGGCTGCTCGAGCGCGGCCGGGTGGAGCCGGTGCGAGCCGAGGTCGCACGGCAGCCCGCGGAAGAGCTCGGCGCCGGCGAGGCCGCCGGGGCGCGCCGCGCGCTCGAGGAGGCGCACGCGCCGGCCGGCCCGCGCGAGCAGCAGGGCAGCGTAGAGGCCGGAGATGCCGGCGCCGACGACGAGGCGCTCGGGCCCCGCGCCGTCTGGGCGGAGTGACATGGCGGTGCCCTCGGCCGGCGCGCTCAGTACATGAACCCGAGCCCGAAGTTGAGCTGCGTCTGGTCGAACCCGAGGGTGCGGTCGCGCAGCTGGTAGTCGGCCTTGAGCACGATCCCCTGGGTCGGCCGGTACGAGGCCCCGAGCGTGAGCTCGCGGACCCCGTACGAGGCGTTCGCGGTGTAGCCCTCGGGCACCGCGGACTGCGTGTCGTACGCCTCGAGGCGCGCGAACGGCAGGAGCTCGTGGCCCACGCCGAGCGGGCGGAGCACGTCGTAGGCGGCCTCGACGTAGCCGCCGCGGATCCGGGTGGCGACGGGGCTCGTGGGATCGATGAAGTTCGGCGCGCCGCTCCGGTTGAACGAGACCATGAGGGCGCGCGCCTCGGGCAGGTGCCACTGGGCGAACAGGATCCGGGCCTCGAGGCCGCTCCTGCGCCAGCGCGCGTCGAGCGACCAGCCGAGGACCGGGACCGAGAGATCGACCGGGGTGCCGTCGCGGAGGAAGAACTTGCCGTCGCCGTTCGGGCCGGCGTCGCTGGCGTACAGCGACGCGCCGGCGACGACGCCGAGCAGCGGCTCGGCCTCGACGCGCGCGACGCCGGCCCACGCGTTGGCGCGGGCGAGCCCGCCGTTCTGCCGGCCGCCGGCGAGGCCGCCCGCGCGGAAGCCGAGCGGATCGAGGCCGGTCATGGCGTAGGCCTCGAAGCGCAGCCAGTCGAGCGGCTGCCCGAAGGCGCCGACGGCGATCTCGCGCCACGTCGAGGGGATGACGACGGTCTCCACCTTCGGCCGGACCACGCCGTGGAACACGGGGGGCTCGTGCCACTGGTTGATGATCCCCATCGGGACGAGCACGAGGCCCGCGCGCAGCCCGAGCGCGCGGCCGGCGGCGTTCCACTCGATATAGGCCTGCTCCAGCTCCGCGGCGCCGGGGCAGCTCGCGCAGGAGAGCGAGTGCTCCACCTCGAACTCGACGTAGGACCGGATGTCGGTCGTGAACTCGTGCGCGACGAAGAGCACGAGCCGGGGGATGTCGGCGACCCACGCGCGCTCGCCCTCGCGGCCGGTCGTGGTGCCGCGGACGTGCACCTCGCCGTAGCCGCCGATCGAGGTGCTCGTCGCGCTCGCGCCGGCGCTCCGGAACCGCTGCTCGGTCAGGCCGCGGACGAGCTCGTGCTCCGGCGCCTCCCCGGCGCCGAGGCCGACGGCGGGCTTCGAGGGCTCCGGCGGCGGTGCGGCGTGCTCGGGCGGGAGGTCGAGGACCGGGCCGTCCGGCGCGGGCTGCGCGGCGGGGGCGGGCTGCGCGGCGGGGGCGGGCTGCGCGGCGGCGGGCGCGGGCTGCGCGGCGGGGGCGGGCTGCGCGGCGACGGGCGCGGGCTGCGCGGCGACGGGGGCGGGCTGCGCGGCGGCGGGCGCGGGCTGCGCGGCGGCGGGCGCAGGCTGCGCGGCGGGGGCGGGCTGCGCGGCGGCAGCGAGGGGCAGCAGCGCGCTGAGGACGACGCCCGCAGTGCGAGGCCACAAGGACGAGATCGCTTTCATGACGAGGACCGGGAGCCCGGCGAGGCGCTCGGCATGGCGGGAGTCTTCGCGCCCTTGAAAACGGAGGTCAACCTCGTTTTCAGCCGGAGGGCGCGCCGCGCGGCGAGCGCGGGAGCGGTCGACCCGCCGGAGATCCGGCCGGCAGCGCCTCGAGCAGGGCGAGGTCGCTCCAGAGCGCGTCGACGTAGCGCGAGCGCGGGCGCGCGAAGCGGACCGATATCGCGTAGCCGCGGCCGGCGAGCGCGTCGCGCGCCGCGGGCGAGAGCGCCTCGCTCGTGATCAGCGCGCCGCCCGGGCCAGCCTGCTCGACGGCGCGGACGAGCTCGTCGTCGCCGCGGACGCGCATCGGCCGCCGGCCGGGCGCGCCCTCCTGGATCATCCGGTCGAGGTCGCGCGTGAGCACGGGGCGCTGCTCGGCGCCGGCGTCGCGGAGGAAGCCCACGATCGCGGCCGCGGGCGAGGGCGCCTGGTGCTGGCGCGCGAGGGCGACCGCGTCGGCGAGCCACTGCGCGGCGAGGGCCGCGACGAGGGCGGCGGGCGCGGCCGAGCGGAGCGCGCGGCCGCGCGACGCGCCCGCCGCCGGGAGCGCGGGCGCGAGCGCCGCCGCGCCGGCGGCCAGGGCGACGATGAGGAGCGGGACGAGCGGCAGCCAGTGACGCGGCTTGAAGGCGATGTTCTGCCCGAGGAGCGCCCAGACGAAGTAGGCGAGCGCCGAGGCGAAGAGCTCGGGCTGGTCCCGCGCCGCGCGCGCGGCCCGCCGGAGCGGCGCGGCGCGGAGCGCGGCCGCGGCGAGGAGCGCGAGCAGGATCGGCGCGCCGAGCCAGCGCGCCGCCGGGGCGTCCGGCCACGCGCCGCCGAGGCCGTTGGCCCAGATCCCCCAGACGACGCCGTGGAGCCGATCGGCCGGCGACGAGACGGTGATCGCGGTCCCGCCCCAGCGGGTGAAGTGCCCGAGCCCCTGGACCCACGTGGTCGCGACGAGGTCGCGCGGCGTCGCGATCAGCACGAGCGGCACGAGCCACGCGAGCGCGCCGGTCGCGAGGTCGCGGCCGCGCGCGAGCCAAGCGAGGCGGCCGCCCTCGCTGCGGGCGATGACGGCGAGGCAGGCGAGCGCGAACGGGAAATACGAGAGCCGCACGCCGAGCCCGACGCCGAGCAGCACGAGCGCCGCCGTGCGCGCGCGCGCGGCGCTCGCCTCGCGCGCGGCGCGCTCGGCCTCCGCGGCGTCCGCCGCGCGGCGGAGGCGCCGGCCGCGGGCGCAGAGCCAGAGCGCGGCGATCGTCACCGCGGCGCCGGCCATGTCGCTGAGGAGCTTCTCGGACGACAGCCACAGGAACGGCGAGGCGAGGGCGAGGATCCCGGCGAACGCCGCCGCGCGCCGCCCGGCGACCTCGCGGGCGAGCAGGGCGGTGAAGGCGACCGCTGCCGCGCCCGACGCGGCGCTGACGAGGGCGAGCGCGGCGCGCGGCGCGGCGCCGAGCAGCGCGAGCCCCTTCGCCGCGGCGATGAGCACGGGGTAGTACGGCGCGTGCGGGCGCAGCGAGGCCACGTCGAACCGCTCCACGCCGAGCGCGAACCGGAGCGCGTCGATGTCCTCGTCGTGGTCGATGCGGAACCAGAGGCGCGAGGCGAGCGCGGCGGCGGTGAGCGCGGCGAGCGCGGCGAGGTCGCGCCGCTCCTCGCTCACGAGCCCGAGCCGGAGCCCGATCCCGGCGCGTGCGTCGGCGCGCCGCAGTCCGGCGCGTCCGCGCCGGCCGCCCCGGTGCTGACGGTCGCGCCCGAGCCGGAGCCCGATCCGGGGAGCGGCGCCGCCGGGGTGTCGCACTGGTCGAACAGCTCCTCGCCCGCGTAGTCGAGGCACGCGGTCGCGAGCGACACGAACACGAACGTGGCGCCCGCCATCACGAAGGCGGTGCGCAGCGATGCCCAGGAGCCCAAGCCGGCCACGCAAGCACCGTGCCGCCGACGCAAATGCATGTCAAGCGCGCGTGTTGCGCGATCGCGACCGGGGCGGCGGCGCCGGGCGTCGCGCGTTTTTTGCTCCTCCTCGCGCCTCGCGCGTAGGGTCGCGCGCATGGAGTGGCTCGAGTCGATGCACCGCATCCGCGCGCTCAAGCTGGAGCTCGCGCGGTTGGACCCGCGGCGGGGAATGCCGATCGCGCCGCCGGCCGGGGCTCCCGAGGCGGCGATCGCCGGCGTCGAGCGCCGCCTCGGCATGCCGCTGCCGCCGAGCTACCGCGAGCTGCTCGCGCGGCACGACGGGTGGCCGCAGCTGTTCGCCGGCGCCAGCTTGCTCGGGGTGCGCGCGCTCGCGCGTGGCTCGTACATGGACGTCGGGCGGATGGTGCTCGAGCTCTGCGAGGGCGAGGAGGCGCGCCGCGCAGCCGAGCGCGACGTCGCGCCGTCGAGCCTGCGCGGCCGGTACAGCGCGCGCAGCGCGCTCATCCCGTTCGGCATCGACGCGGCGGCCGAGACGGTCTTCGCGTGGGATCCGGAGGTGAGGTCGCCGGACGGTGAGCTCGAGGTCATCCTCTGGACGAACGACGTCGGGATGCGGCTCTCGGGGTTCGCCGAGCTCCTCGACATGGTGAAGGAGATGCTCGCCGCGGAGCTCGACGATCGCCGGCAGCGCGCCGCCGCGCAGCTCGATCTGACGCCGCGGCCGCGCGCGGCGGTCGCGCCGCGGAGCCGCGCGCGCGCGGTGGCGGTGCCGCTCACACCTCCGCCTCGCCCGTTCGCGCGGAGCGCGCTCACGGGCTGACGCGGCGTCGCCCGCCGAGCCTGGCCGCGGCGCGCTCCGCGGAGCTCGCGCCCGGCAGGCCCGGGACGCGCTCGTCACGCGGCGCGCGCGCGGCGTGGCATGGAGAGACGAGCCGGTTGTTTCCGCGCACAGCGTGGGACGTGATGTACTAGGCGGAGCATGACGGAAGCCCACCAGCAGCAGCGCTACCGGGTCGTCGAGCGGCTCGCTTCGGGCGGCATGGCCGAGGTCTTCCTCGCCGAGAGCGCGGGGATCGAGGGGTTCAAGAAGCAGGTCGCGATCAAGCGCGTGCTCCCGCACCTGAGCGAGAAGAAGCGCTTCATCGCGATGTTCCTCGACGAGGCGCGGCTGTCCGCGCACCTCTCGCACTCCAACGTCGCGCAGGTGTTCGACATCGGGGTCGGCGACAACGCGTACTTCATCGTGATGGAGTACGTGGACGGCGCCGACCTGAAGGCCGTCCTCGAGTCGATGCGCAAGGCCGGGCGCACCCTGCCGGTCGAGTCTGCCGTGTTCATCGCGGCCAAGCTCTGCGAGGGGCTCACGTACGCCCACGAGCTCCGGGCGGCCGACGGGCACCCGCTCAAGATCGTGCACCGGGACATGTCGCCCCCGAACGTGCTCATCACCAAGTACGGCGAGGTGAAGATCGTCGACTTCGGCCTCGCCAAGGCGACGAGCCAGCTCGAGAAGAGCGAGGCGGGGATCATCAAGGGCAAGTTCAGCTATCTCTCGCCCGAGGCCGCGCAGGGCCTCGAGGTCGATCACCGCACCGACATCTTCGCGGTGGGGGCCATCCTCTGGGAGATGCTCTCGGGCAAGCGGCTCTTCCTCGGCGAGACCGACTACCAGACCGTCAAGCTCGTGCAGCAGGCGCAGATCCCGCCGCTCTCCGAGATCAACAGGGCGGTGCCCCCCGAGCTCGATCGCATCATCGCCCGCTCGCTGACCCGCGAGCCCGGCGATCGCTACGGCTCCGCGCGCGAGTTCGGCCGGGATCTCACGAACTTCCTGTACAAGTTCGGCCGGCCGGTCAGCGCCTACGACATCGCCGAGCACGTCCGCAGCACCATGGCGCTGCGGAAGCGCGCCCCCGCTTCGGACAAGGCGTCGTTCATCGACAGGCTGATCGAGGAGACGCTGCTCGAGTTCACGTCGCTCCCGGACGACAAGGCGGCGCCGAGCGCCGCCCGCCCGAGCGAGCCGCTCAAGATTTCGGCCTTCGAGGACATCGGCAAGTGGGCCGACGAGATCAAGGTCTCGGCGCCCGGCGAGGACCTCATGCGGCGGTCGCTCGCCGCGGTCTCGGTCGAGGAGGGCAACCTCGCCGCGCTCGAGGAGACCGACGCGGGCATCTCGCCCGCGAAGTTGCTGGCGTACCCGCAGGCGAGGCCCGCGGAGCCGCCGCTCGCGCCGCCCCAGCCCGCGCGCCCGCCGCTCGCGCCGCCCCAGCCCGCGCCTCCGCCGCTCGAGCGGCGGGCCGAGCCGACGCTGGCGTCCCCGCAGCCGGTGCCAGCCCCGCTGCGCCCTGCGCCGCCCTCGCCCGCGCTGGCGCCGCCCGTCCCGGCCACGCCGCCCGCGCTGGCGCCGCCCGCGCCGCTCGGCCCGGCCGCGCCGTACGACCTGGAGGCGGAGCTCCGTCCGCTCAAGACGGGGGGCGGCGCCGTGAAGGCCGTGCTGCTCGTCGCCGCGCTGGCGGTCCTCGCCGCGGGGGCGTGGCTCGGCGGCCTGATCCCGCACTGAGCGGGCGGCGCGCGTGCCCCTCGCCGCGCCCACGGCGGTCCGGCTCGCGTGCCGCGCCCTGCGCGCCGCGCGCGGTCCCGCATCGCCTCCTTCGCGGCGCGATGCGCGCCCCGAAGGAGGCGCGGCCGTCGTCCTGACGCGCGCCCTCTCCGGGCGGGCTACTCGTTCCCGCCCTCGCCCTCGCCCTCGTCGTCGTCGTCGTCGTCCTGCTCTTCGAGCTGCCTCTCGAGCTTCTCGATCTCCTCGTCCTCGGCGTCGTCCGCGGCCGGAGCGGCGCGCCCTTCCTGGAGCGCCTTCTGGCGGGCCTTCTCCGCGGCGGCGCGGGCCTGGGCCACCTTCTGCAGGATGGCGGGCTTGGGCGCCATCATCAGCGTCATCGTGCGCTGCTCCATCATCGGGCGCACCTCGACGTTCGCGATCTCCTCGCAGTGCTGGACGATCCAGTCGAGCTGCTCCTGCGCCTTCTCCGGGTGCGTGATCTCGCGGCCGCGGAAGCGCACCGTGAACTTCACCTTGTGACCTGCGCCGAGGAACCGGTGCGCAGCCCTGGTCTTGAACTCGAGATCGTGATCGTCCGTCTTGGGACGGAGCTTGATCTCCTTGATCTCCACCACACTCTGCTTGCGCTTCGCCTCGCGGGCCTTCTTCTTCTCGTCGTACTTGTACTTGCCGAAGTCGAGGATCTTGCAAACCGGAGGATCCGCCTTCGGGTTGACCTCGACGAGGTCGAGCCCCTTCTCCTGAGCCCGGCGCAGCGCCTCGTGGGTCTGCATGATGCCGAGCATCTCGCCATCATCGCCGATGACGCGGATCTCCGGGACGCGGATGCGCTGGTTGATGCGGATCTGCGGCCCCCGCTGGGCCTGCCGAGGGTCGAAGCGTCTCATCGCCATGTGATATTTCGCTGCCTCCTTGTGTTCTGTGCTTCCGAAAGCGACGGACCGCCGCTTCGCGACCGATGGTGGTCGCGGCGACCATCACCACGTCAATGTCGCCTGACTCCGCGCCGCAGGCAACGGCGGCAAGCACAGCGGCCGCCGCGACCCAGGGGCGCTTGGGAGCCCTGGACTGCCGGGCTCGACGGGAGTGGTAGGGAGAGGCCTGCCGGCGAGAGGGACCGGCCGGAACGGCGGGTCACGAACTGGGGTCGCTCGCAGCCAGGCGGGGGGGCTTCGACTCCGCGGCGAGCCGGTCGGCGAACTCGTCGAGCGGCATCGCCCCGAGGTCCTTGTTGAGATCGCGCGACCGGGGGGCGACCTTGCGGCCCTCGGCCTCCTTGTCGCCGACCACGACCACGTACGGGACGCGCGTCAGCCGCGCCGCCCGGATCTTGGCGCCGAGCTTGTCGGAGCTGAGGTCGGCCCGGGCGCGGAGCCCGCGGCCCCGGAGGTGCGCCACCACCTCTTCCGCGTAAGCGGCCTGCTTCTCGCTGACCGTGACGATGATCGCCTGCTCCGGGGCCAGCCAGGCCGGGAAGGCGCCCCCGACGTGCTCCAGGTACACCGAGAAGAACCGCTCGAGCGAGCCGAGGATCGCCCGGTGCAACATCACGGGGCGGTGCACGCCGCCGTCGGCGCCGGTGTACTCGAGCTCGAAGCGGTCGGGCAGCGCGTAGTCCACCTGGATCGTGCCGAGCTGCCAGCTCCGCCGCAGCGCATCCTGGACGTGGAACTCGAGCTTCGGGCCGTAGAACGCGCCCTCCTCGGGCGCGATCTCGAAGGGGAGGCCGGCCTGCTTCAGGGCGTCCGCGAGCGCGCCCTCCGCGGCGTCCCACTGCGCGTCGGTGCCGATGCGCTTCTTGGGCCGGGTCGCGAGCTTGATGTCGATCTTGGCGAACCGGAACGCGGCGTACACCTCGAGCAGGAGGCGCAGGAACGCCTGGATCTCGCCGTGCATCTGCTCCGGGGCGCAGAAGATGTGGGCGTCGTCCTGGCAGAAGCTCCGCACCCGGGCGAGGCCGTGGACGACGCCGCCGCGCTCGTACCGGTGGAGCCGCCCGAAGTCGGCGAGCCGCCACGGCAGCTCGCGGTAGCTGCGCCGCCGCTGGCCGAAGATGAGGCAGTGGCTCGGGCAGTTCATCGGCTTCTGGGCGAGCCGCTCGAGCTCGGCGAGCTGCTCCAGGACCGCGGCGTCGCGCTTCTTGTCCGCTTCCTTGTAGGCCGCCGCGTCCGCGTCGCCGGGAGAGACCCCGAGCCGGAGCGCGAGCCGCGCCGCGTCGAGGTGCTCCGCCGTGACCGGCAGGTACATGTTCTCGCGGTAGTTCGGCAGGTGCCCGCTCGTATCGAACAGGCGCTTGTCGAAGATCTGCGGCGTGATGACCTCCTCGTACCCGTAGTCGACGTAGAGGTCGCGCATGTACTGGACGAGCGCGTTGTAGACGTGCGCGCCGCGCGGCAGGAGGAACGGCATGGCCGGCGCGTACTCGTGGAACATGAAGAGCTCGAGCTCCTTCCCGAGCTTCCGGTGGTCGCGCTCCTTGGCCTCCGCGAGGAGCTTCAGGTGCTCGTCGAGCGCCGCCTGGCTCGGGAACGCCGTGCCGTAGATGCGCTGGAGCATCGGGTTGCGCTCGTCGCCGCGCCAGTAGGCGCCGGCCACGCTCACCAGCTTGACGGCCTGGAGCAGCGAGGCGTCCGGCACGTGCGGGCCCTCGCAGAGGTCGACCCACTCGCGCTCGCCGTCGCTGTGCCGGTAGAGCGAGACCTCCTCGCCCGGCGGGATCGCGTCGATGAGCTCGCGCTTGTACGTCTCGCCCATCTGGGCGAAGAGCTCGTGCGCCGCCTCGCGGTTCACGACCTCGCGCCGGAACGGGCGGCCCGCGGCGATGATCTCGCGCATCTTCGCCTCGATCTTGGCGAGATCCTCGTCCGTGAAGGGGCCGCTCGGCTTGTCGAAGTCGTAGTAGAAGCCCGCCTCGATGGCGGGGCCGATCGTGACCTTCGTCCCCGGGAAGAGGCGCTGCACGGCGTCGGCCATGATGTGCGCCGTCGAGTGCCGGACGATGCGGAGGCCGTCCGGATCGCTCGTCCGCACCGGCTCGATGCGGGTCGCGCCGTCGCGGAGGAAGGGGGTCTGAAGATCGAGGAGGCGCCCGTTGACGCGGGCGCCGATGACGGTGCGGTCCTTGGCGAGTTCGTCGGCGAGAGCCTCGCGCACCGTGGTGCGGGCCGCCGAGGCGGCCTGGGCTGTCTGATCGAGGGCCATGAAACCTCGCAGGCTAGGTCTCCTGCTGATTTGTAGGCGCGGCCGGTTTCGAACCGGCGACCCCTACCGTGTCAAGGTAGTGCTCTACCACTGAGCTACGCGCCTATGTCCCGCTCGCTCGGCGTGACGCCGACGAAACGGAGAGCGCCTCCTATCAAGGGCAGGACAGTCCGTCAAGCGATCAATTTTTCGGGTTCGCTTTTTTCTGCGGCGCGCGGGTCCGGAGTTCTTCCTTCCCGCGCGGTGTCCTCGTCGGCGCGCTGGCTTGTCGGTCCGACGGGCGAGCGGCCCGAGTTGCTGGCGGCTCGTCCGCTGGCGGGGCGTCCGCTGATCGAGCGCGAGCGCGACGCCGCGCGCGGTTGAGCCTGGTGACTCGATCCGACCGCGCGACCACCGCCGAGCCGAATGCGACAAGAGCATCACCTCGGGATGAAGGCTTCGCTTCCCGGAGTTACGTCCAGGCATGGATGATCGCGATCGCGGCGCCGCTTCGGCCCGGTCGCTGCGCCGAATCCTGTCGCGCTCGCGCTTGACCTCGCGTGCGGCTCGGGCGACGAACGATTGGATGGCAGTGCCTGACGGTCTAGGCGCGCCGCCGGATCCGGCGGCGGTGATCGCACATGTCGAGGTGGCCGCGGGGAGCGCGCTCTTCGCCGCGCACGCGGCGGTGCCCGGCGATCTGCCGATCGAGCGCGCCGCGTCCGCCGCCGAGGCGATCCGCGGCGCGGCGGCGCGCTCGCGCGCGGGGCAGCGCGCGAGCGTGGTGCTGGGCGCCCACGAGCTCGTCGGGGCCCTCGCCGCGCTCGGCGAGGCGGCGGCGGTGCGCACGCCGGTGACGGTCCACGTCATCGAGCGGCGCGGCGGGACCGCCGTGGGGCGCGACGAGCTCGCGCCGGCGCTCGACGTCGGCGCGGGGGTGCTCGTCACCTGGAGCAGCCAGGAGGCGGCCGACGTGGCGCTCGTGGCGCGGCGCGCCGCCGAGGACAGCGAGACGCCGTTCGTGCACCTCGTCGACGCGCTGCCGTCGGACGTGTCCGCCCTCGGCGCGGCGCGCGATCTCGCCGCGCGCTTCCTCGGCTCGGAGCGGGGCGCGCCGACCTTCACCGACGCGGCGCCGGGCGAGAGCGACGGCGACGGGGGCCCTCGCCCGCAGGGCCGCGGCGTCGTCCGGAAGCGGGCCGAGCGCGGCTTCTGCGCGCGCGTGCCGTTCGCGCTCACCAGCGCGATGCGGGAGCTCTGCGAGCTGACCGGCAGGCCGCTCGGCGCGATCGAGCGCGTCGACACCGCCGACGCGGAGGAGATCATGGTCGCCGTGGGCTGCGCGTTCCCCGCGGCCCGCGAGGTCGTGCGCAGCCTGCGCGCCCAGGGCCGGCGCGTCGGCCTCGTGGGCGTGCGCGCGCTGCGGCCGTTCTACGGCGCGGAGGTGGTGAAGACGCTCGGCCGCGCCAAGGCCGTCGTGGTGCTCGAGCCGCTCGACGTGCCCCTCGCGCCGCACGGGCCCGTCGCCGCCCTGGTCAAGGCCGCGTTCGCGGACGCGCTCACGTGGGCCCCCGGCTTCCCCGGCGTCGGGCGCATCCCGCCGATCATCTCCGCGACGTTCGCGACGATCGACGGCACGATCACCGAGCGCGACGTGCGCCTGTCGCTGGCGGAGATCGCGAGCGGCGAGCGGGCCCGCCGGCACGTGGTGTTCGGCAGCGACGGCTGACGCCGCGGCGGCGGGCGGCCGCGCCGCGGGCCCGGGCGGCCGGGTGGGGCGGAACCGGAAAAGGCCGTAAGGCTGTATTCCCGTCGCGTCCGGGTGAGGCTGCCCGCCTAGCTCCTTGCGCGACCCTTGGATCCTGGGTATGGAGGCGGGCCCCGGGGGGTTGGGAGAGGCCCGCAATTTGCGGGCGAGCCCGTCGGGGCCCGGAGACACGCGTCACCTTGGCAAGCTCAAACTGGTTCCAGCCGAACGCCGCCCCCGGGCGCGCGGGCAACGCGCCCGCGGCGCCGGTCGAAGGTCAATCGCCGCCGCCCTCTGGGGGGCACGAGGCGCCGCCCGCGCCGTTCGGCGGAGGGGCCTTCTCGTTCCTCATCCTGGCGCTGCCGCTGCTGCTCATCTTCGTGATGACGCGGAGCCAGAACAAGAAGCAGAAGCAGCTCGAGTCGAACCTCAAGGCGGGCGATCGGGTGGTCACCCAGTCCGGGCTCCTCGGCAAGATCACCGACATCAACCCGAACTCGCCCCGGGTCAAGCTGGAGATCGCCCCTGGCGTGAACGTGCAGATCCTGAAGAGCGCGATCCAGGGCCAGGACCCGGGCGAGGTCGCGGCGGCGGACGCCAAGGTCGCCGACGCGGCGAAGGACAAGAAGTCGTAGGCCGGCGCTCGGCCCAACAGGAAGCTCTTTACCGCCCCCCGCGGCGCCACACTCCATGCTCCTAAACATCTTCCAGTACGGGTTCGCCGGCGTCGCCGGCCTGTGCCTCCTCGGCGTGTGGCTCAGCCGCCCGCGGCGCGCGGTCTTCGCCTGGGCGGCGCTCGCCGCCGGCGCGGCCGCCGTCGCGGCGCACTACCAGGTGTTCTGGGCCCTCGCGACGTTCGGCCTGATGGTGCCGTGGGCGCTGCTCTGCGCCGGGCCGTGGATCGATTTCGCGTGGCGGGTGAAGACGGGCTTCGTGCTGTTCCTCGCGCTCGGCTCGGCCCTCTGCATCTACCCGACCTACCACGACGAGCGGCACGGCCGACCGGACCATACCGGCCTCTCGTCGGAGGAGGTGTCGGAGCAGGAGACCCAGGCGAGGCGAGGGGAGCTCGGGTTCAGCCGGTTCCTGACCTCGAACATCCCGTTCCGACTGGTGCGCGGCCTCGACCTGAAGGGTGGCCTCCGCCTCGTCTACACGGTCGACGTCGACGAGGCGATCAGCGACAAGCGCGACCGGTACTACGACGACCTGCGCGCGGCGCTCGCGAGGTCGTTCGGGTTCCACGAGGGCGACAAGCCGCCGACGATCGAGGAGATGCAGAAGCTCCAGACGAAGCTCCGCATCGAGAAGCCGCGCGAACACACCGACACGATCGCCATCACCTTCGACGACCCGGCGGACGCCGAGAAGATCGACGACGCGTTCCTCTCGAAGTTCCTCGGGGAGCTGCAGCTCCAGCGCTCGGCGGACCGCAAGGTCGTGAGGTTCCGGATCCGCGACGAGGTCTCGAGCAGCATCCGCGAGCGCGCGGTGTCGCAGGCCAAGGAGACGGTGCTCCGGCGCGTCGACGGCCTCGGCCTCAAGGAGGCGAGCGTCTCGACGCGCGACGAGGACGTCATCATCGAGGTCCCCGGCGACGACGAGAGCGCCTTCAACACGATCCGCGAGATCATCAGCCAGACGGCGCGGCTCGAGTTCAAGATGGTCGACGACGACCACGACTTCTTCGAGCCGATCGCGAAGAGCGCCAAGGAGGAGGACCTCCCGAAGGGGCTGACGTTCTCGATCGAGAACGCGCCGGTCGGCCCCGGGAAGACCAAGCCGGTCCACTTTGCCCGGATGGTGCGCGCCGAGCACGAGGAGATGCGCGACACGCTGAAGCGGCTGCGCGAGTGGGTCGGGACGCTCCAGGTCCCGCCGGACAACGAGGTCGGCTACGGCAAGCTGTACGAGTACAACGAGGAGAAGGACGTCATCGAGGAGATCGGCTGGCGGACGTACTTCCTCTTCAGCAAGGCCGAGATCACGGGCGACATGGTGCGCGACGCGCAGGCGCTCCCGGATCAGAGCGATAGCGGCCTCGGCGGCTGGTACGTGTCGATGGAGTTCACCCCGACCGGCGCCGACCGGTTCGAGGACATCACGGGCAGGAACATCAAGCGGCGGTTCGCCATCATCCTCGACGAGAAGGTCGAGAGCGCGCCGGTCATCCAGACGAAGATCGGCGGCGGCCGCGCGCAGATCACGATGGGCTCGCAGAACCCCGAACAGCAGCTCCAGGACGCGCGCAAGCTCGAGCTGGTGCTCCGGTCGGGTGCCCTGCCGGCCCCGATCTCCCCGTCGAACGAGCAGCGCATCGGCCCGTCGCTGGGCAAGGACGCGATCCAGCAGAGCATGAAGGGCGCGATCGCGAGCGGGGTGCTCGTGGTCGTGTTCATGGTGATCATCTACAGCCGCGCCGGGCTCATCGCGGACGTCGCGGTCATCTTCAACCTCATCCTGCAGATCGCCGTCCTCGCGATGTTCGGCGCGTCGATGACGCTGCCCGGCATCGCCGGCCTCGTGCTCACGATGGGCATCGCGGTCGACGCCAACGTGCTGATCAACGAGCGTATCCGGGAGGAGCTCAGGGCTGGCAAGAGCCCGCGCGCCGCGGTCGACGTCGGCTACGACAAGGCGTTCAGCGCCATCCTCGACGGCCACGTGACCACGCTGATCTCGGGGCTCATCCTCGCGCAGTACGGCACCGGCCCCATCAAGGGCTTCGCGATCACGCTGATCGTCGGCATCGCGATCAGCCTGTTCACCGGGGTCGTGTGCACCCGCCTGATGTTCGACTGGGCCGTCCGCGGACGGAAGATCAAGACGCTCTCGCTCGGCTGAGAACGGGGCCGCTGGAGCGGATCTCCGGCCTTTGAGGGAGAACGCGCGAGCGGTTCTCCGATGGTTGAGACACGACGATGGAACTCATCAAGCCTGGCCGTCAGTTCGACTTCATGAGCAAGCGCTGGCTCTTCATCGGGCTCAGCGGGGTGCTGCTCATCCTGTCGATCATCTCGTTCATCGTGCCGGGGCCGAAGCTCGGGACCGATTTCAAGGGGGGCACCGAGGTCGAGGTCGCCTTCAAGGCTCCGGTCTCGAGCGCCGAGGTGCGCGAGGCCGTCACGAAGTCGGGCTTCGACTCCCCGGACATCGTCTCCGTCTCGGACCAGGCCAACCCGAACCGCTACCTCATCCGGGTCCACGAGGTCTCGGCGCTCTCGGAGCAGCAGAAGGGGGCGGTGCGCGAGCACATGTGCCTGGCGCCCGAGGGCGGCTCGGTCCCCGAGGATCGCTGCCCGGAGGCGGTGCGCGCCACCGAGGTCAAGTTCAGCCCCGGCGGCGACAAGATCTCCGCCCGTTACGAGGTCGCCCCCGACCTGGAGGGGATCAAGAAGCAGCTCGAGGGCATCGAGGGCGTCGAGCTCAGGCCCGGCGCGAACAACGCGCTCGTCGTGAGCGAGCGCGATCACAAGGTCGAGCTCTACCTCAAGTCGAAGGGCGACCAGCTGATGGACGGCCTCCGGGAGCACCTCGGCGCGGACAAGGTGCCCGACCAGGCGCTCCGGGTCGAGTGGATCGGGCCGAAGGCCGGCGCCCAGCTGCGCGACGCGGCCATCAAGAGCGTCCTCATCACGATCTTCTTCATCATGGCGTACATCGCGTTCCGGTTCGACATCCGGTTCGCGCCCGGCGGCATCCTCGCGCTCGTCCACGACGTCGGCATCGCGCTCGGCGCCATGGTGATCACGCAGCGCGAGATCACGCTCTCCACCGTCGCCGCGCTGCTCACGATCGTCGGCTACTCGATCACGGACACGGTCGTCGTCTACGACCGGATCCGTGAGAACCTGGGGAAGCACCGCGACATGAGCTTCGCCGCCGTCATCAACTTCTCGCTCTCCGAGATGCTCGGCCGCACCATCCTCGTGTCGCTGACGACGTTCCTGTCGCTCGTCATGTTCCTCTTCTATGGCACGGGCGTCATCCGAGACTTCGCGTTCACGCTCGTCGTCGGCATCGTCGTCGGCACGTACTCCTCCATCTACGTCGCGGCGCCGCTCACCGAGTGGATCGACCGCCGGTTCTTCGGCTCGGCCGCCGGCAAGCGCAAGAAGGTCAACCGCGTCCGCACGCAGAAGCGCGCCGACGCGGTCGTCTGAGCGCCCCGCCGTGGCCGCGGCCGCTCGCGCCGCCCCGACCCAGACCATGGACGCCCCCGCCGCGCCGGTGTACCGGCTCTCGCGATGACGAGCACCGTCACGGAGGCCTGGAAGGAGCTCGCCGAGCGCGAGGCGCCGACCCCCGCCTCGCACGCGGCCCGCGGCGCGCCGCTCGTCGAGCGCGTCGCCGACCCGGGTGAGGCGTCGCCCGAGGCGCTCGCGATGGCGCGCGAGCTCGGCCTGTCGATCACGGTGGCGGACATCCTGCACCGGGCCGGCCGGGCTCCGGACGAGGCGACGCGGCGCTTCCTCGACCCGCGGCTCTCGCACCTCACGTCGCCCGACGCCATGGCCGATCGCGAGGCGAGCGCCGAGCGGATCGCGCGCGCCGTGCGCGCCGGCGAGCGGATCGCCGTCTTCGGCGACTACGACTGCGACGGGATCACCGCGACCGCCATCATGACGGGCGCGCTGCGCGCCCTCTCGGGCCAGGTCGTGCCGCTGCTCGCGACGCGCGCCGAGGGCAGCTACGGCCTCTCGGCCCCTGCGCTCGAGCGCGTGATGCGCGCCTGCCCCACGCTGCTCGTCACGTGCGACTGCGGCTCCAGCGATCACGAGCGGCTGGCCGCCGCGCGCGCGGCCGGCATCGACTGCGTCGTCATCGATCACCACCTCGTCCCAGCCGAGCCGCTCCCGGCGATCGCGTTCCTGAACCCGCACCGCGCCGACTGCGGCTTCCCGTACAAGGGGCTCGCGTCCTGCGGGCTCGCGCTCTCGCTCCTGGCCGCCGTGCGCAAGAAGCTCGGCTCGTCGCTCGACCTCCGCCCCTACCTCGACCTCGTGGCCATCGGCACCGTCGCCGACGTCGCGCCGCTGACCGGCGACAACCGCGCGCTCGTGCGGGCCGGCCTCACCGTGCTCCAGACCGGGCCCCGGCCCGGGCTGCGCGCGCTCGCGGCGCTCGCCAACCTCGATCTCGGGCGCGGCGCCTCGGCGGAGGACGTCGCTTTCCGGATCGCGCCCCGCCTCAACGCGCCCGGCCGCCTCGGCGATCCCGACGTCTCGCTGGAGCTCCTGCTCGCGCACGACGGCGTGACCGCGTCCGCGCTCGCCGCCACCGTGGAGCAGGCGCAGATGAAGCGGCGCGCCATCCAGGACGAGATGCTGGTGTCGGCGCTCGCCGAGATCGAGCGCGCCGGCTTCGATCGGGATCCCGCGATCGTCATCGCGCGGCAGGGCTTCCACCCCGGCGTGGTCGGGATCGTCGCGGGAAGGCTCACCTCCCGCTTCGGCAAGCCCACGATCGTCATCGGCCTCGAGGGCGCGAAGGGGCGCGGCTCGGTGCGCGGCCCAGCCGGCGCGCGGCTCCACGACGCGCTCACCCGGTGCCGCGCCGAGCTCATCGGCTTCGGCGGCCACCAGGCGGCGGCCGGCGTCGAGGTGCGCGCCGATCGCGTCGAGGCGCTCCGGGCGGCGTGGTGCGACGCCTTCCGCGACCAGGAGCTCCCGGCCGCCGCGGCGCTCGCGACCGCCCACGCCCGGCTCGACGATCGCGACGACCCGGCGGCCGTGGCGCGCGATCTCGAGCGGCTCGAGCCGTGCGGCGAGGGGAACCGCCCGGCGCACGTCCTCCTGTCGGGCGCGGCCGTGCGCTCGGCGAGGAACCTGAAGGGCCACCTCAAGCTGGAGCTCACCTTCGCCCGCCGCGAGATCTCGTGCTTCGGGTTCGAGCTGGGCGAGCTCGCGGCGCGGTTCGCCGGCGGGCGCGTCGACGTGGTGGGCCGCCTCCGGCGCGACGCCTGGCGCGGCGGGGACGCCGTCGAGATCCGGATCGAGCACGTCGCCGCGGCCGACTGAGCGTTCGCGGCGGGCCTCGGCGGCGTGCTAGCGTGGGCGCGTGGCTGAGCCGCTGATCCGGTTCTCGCATGTGCGCAAGGCCTTCGGCCCGAAGGTCATCTACCGCGACCTGAACCTCGAGGTGTACCAGGGCGAGACGCTCACCGTCATGGGCGGGTCGGGCGTCGGCAAGAGCGTCATGCTCAAGCTGCTCATCCGCCTGCTCGACGCCGACGATGGATCTATCCAGTTCCACGGTGAGGAGATCACGAAGCTGAGCGAGGCGCGCATCGCCCAGGTGCGCCAGCGCATCGCGATGCTGTTCCAGGGGGGCGCCCTGTTCGACTCGATCTCGGTCGGCGAGAACGTCGCCTACGGCCTGCACGAGCACTACCGCAAGGAGATGACCGAGGCGCAGATCGCCGATCGGGTGAACTGGGCGCTGTCGCTCGTCGGCCTGCCCGGCATCGAGCAGATGCGCCCGGGGGACCTGTCCGGCGGCATGAAGAAGCGCGTCGGCCTCGCGCGCGCCATCGCGGTGCAGCCCGAGGTGCTGCTCTACGACGAGCCGACGACCGGCCTCGATCCGATCAACACCGAGCGCATCAACCACCTCATCAAGGGCCTGAAGCAGGCCCTCAACGTGACCAGCATCGTCGTGACACACGACATGAAGAGCGCGTTCTCGATCTCGGACCGGATGGCGATGATCTACCGCGGCGAGGTCATCGCGACCGGCACGCCGGACGAGTTCCGGGCGTCGAGAGATCCGCATGTCGCCGATTTCATTACCGGGACCGCGCCGGTGAACGAGGACGTCCAAACGCTTCTCGGGACGTGACGATCCCCCCGAGATCGCGCAAGATGCCCTTCCGCATGGGCAGAGCGCGCGATCTGAAGGTCGGACTCTTTGTGCTGGCGGGCCTCATTCTTTCCGCCGTAGTCATTTTCCTGATAGGCGACGAGCGGCGGCTCTTCGACTCCTCGGTCGAGTTCTCGACGAGCTTCTCCGACGTGCAGGGGCTGAAGCCGGGCGCGCCCATCCGCATGGGCGGCATCGACATCGGCCACGTCGCAGAGGTCGGCTACGGGCCTGACCCGAAGGACACGAAGATCTACGTGAAGCTCGAGATCGTCGAGAGCGAGGCGGGCCGGATCAAGACCGACAGCGTGGCCCAGATCGCGAACAAGGGGCTGCTCGGCGACAAGATGCTGGAGCTCACGAAGGGGCAGAGCCCCGACGCGGTGCCGCCGGGCGGCCAGATCCCAGGCGAGGTTCCGACCGACGTGATGGGGAAGGTCGCCGGGATGGCCGAGAAGGCCGAGGCCACGCTCGACAACATCCAGAAGGTCTCGGAGAACATCGCCGACGAGCGGCTGCACAAGGATCTCCGCGAGACGGTCGCCTCGGCGAACACGCTGATGAAGCAGGTGACCGAGGGCGAGGGCTACCCGCACCGCTTCCTGACCGATCCCGAGGAGGCCGAGCGCATCTCGCGCACCCTGCAGAGCCTCGACCGCGTGAGCACGGAGCTCGCGAGCACGCTGCGCGAGGTGAGGGGGGTCGTCTCGCGCGTCAAGGAGGGGCCGGGGTTCGCGCACGACGTCATCTACGGCGACGGCCCGCAGAAGCAGATCCAGCAGTTCGGGAACGCCGCGGACGAGGTCGCCACGACGCTGAAGGGCATCCGCGAGAGCGACAGCCTCGCGCACGACGCGCTGTACGGCGGCAAGGGCGACGGCGCCGAGGCGCTCGCCAACGTGACGGCGATGACGGGCGATCTGCGGGCGATCGTGCACGACATGAGGGCGGGCAAGGGGACCCTCGGGGCCCTCCTGGTCGATCCGTCGATCTACGAGGACATGAAGAGCCTCCTCGGCAACGTGCAGCGCAACGACGTGCTCCGCGCGCTCGTGCGCTACTCGATCAAGCAGGACGAGCAGAAGCCCGCGGTCCAGGTCGGCGGCGCCACGCCGTCACCTTCTCCGTAGCGCCGCGCGTCAGGCGTCCGGCTACACGTTGTCGGGCTTACAGCGCTGCTTCGCGGCGGCTCGCTCGGCTCCGCCTGGCCTGCATTCGGCCGCCGCACGTGCGCGCGAGGCGCGAGGCGCGCGGCGCAGGCGGCGAGGCGCGCGCGGCCCGAGGCACATCCGGGCCGCCGGCGCAACCGTCAGGCGGGATAGCGCCTTGCGTCGTCCCGGGCCGCCCTTTATTCCTCTTTATCCCGATGCCCAGGAAGCTCGCTGACCGTCTGTCGGCCGTCGCGCCCAGTGCAACGCTCGCCATGGCGGCGCGGGCCGCGCGCCTCCGCGCCGAGGGGCACACGGTCTACGCCTTCGGCGTGGGCGAGCCGGACTTCGACACGCCCGAGCACATCCGCACCGCGGCGAAGGCGGCGCTCGACGCCGGCGCCACGCACTACACGGCCGTGTCCGGCACACCCGAGCTGAAGTCGGCGATCTGCGCCGCGACCGAGCAGCACCGCGGGTGGCGGCCTCTGCCGAGCCAGGTCACCGTGAGCTCTGGCGCGAAGCACGCGCTGTTCAACCTCGCCGCCGCGCTCTTCGAGCCGGGGGACGAGGTCGTCATCCCGGCGCCTCACTGGGTGAGCTATCCCGAGCAGGTGCGCCTGTTCGGCGCCGCGCCGGTCGTCGTCGAGACCGCCGAGGCGACGGGCTTCCGCCTCACGGCGGACGCGCTCCAGGCCGCGCTGACGCCGCGGGTGAAGGCGCTCGTCCTGTGCACGCCCTCGAACCCGACCGGCTCGGCGTACGCGGAGGAGCACCTGCTCCCGCTGGCCTCGGTCCTGCGGCGCCACGACTGCTGGATCATCGTCGACGAGATCTACGCCGACCTCACCTACGACGGCTTCCGGCACGTGTCGCTCCCCGCGCTCGCGGAGGACCTCGCCCCGCGCGTGATCGTCGTCGACGGGGTCAGCAAGACCTTCGCGATGACGGGCTGGCGCATCGGCTGGAGCATCGCGCCGATCGAGGTCGCGAGGGCGCTCGACGTGGTCCAGGGCCAGAGCACCACGAACGCCGCCGCCGTGTCCCAGGCCGCCGCCGTCGCGGCCCTGAACGGCCCGCGCGACGCGGTGTTCGCGATGCGCGCGGCCTTCGCCCGGCGGCGCTCGCTCATGGTCGATGGGCTCAACGCCGTGCCCGGGGTGCGCTGCCGGACGCCCGAGGGCGCCTTCTACGCGTTCGCCGACGTGCGGGGGCTCTGCGGGCGCTCGTTCCAGGGGAAGACGCTCGCGAGCGACGAGGACGTCGCGACGTGGATGCTGGAGCAGGCGCACGTGGCCGCGGTCGCCGGCACCCCCTTCGGCGCGCCCGGCTATCTTCGGTTCTCCTACGCCTGCGACGAGGACCACATCGAAGCGGGCCTCGCCGCGCTCCGGCGCGCGGTCGCGACGCTCGATTGACGGGGGCGGCCCACGGCGGGGCGATGCCCTGGCCCGCAGGTTCGGGGCAGCGGCGGCGGCCCTGCTCGCTGCACGGCGCGACGGCAGGGGGGGCGCGGAAGCGGCGGCCTGCCTGGTCCACGCCCCGCGCGGAGGCGTGCGAGAGCGCGCGACGACGCGCGACCGAGCCTCGGCCAGCGCCGGGAGGCGCGCCGAAAGGCGCCGCTGGCGCTTGGTTTCCCGAGCGCCGCGAAGAAGTTCGACATGGGCAGCGAGTTCTTCTTGTCGAACGCCGATCTCTGAGTTAAAAGCGCCACGTCTTTCCGAAACGGCCGGGTGACGACCGGCTGGCATCGGGCGCATAACTCAGCGGTAGAGTGCGTCCTTCACACGGACGAAGTCACAGGTTCAAATCCTGTTGCGCCCACCCCGATTCGTTCCCGTCGCGAGCTGGTCCAACGCATCGAGTCGCCTGCGCGACGATGCCGCCAGCGGTAGGCGACGGAGCAGCTAGGCGCGAGGTGCTCGCGCCGAGCGCGGTGCGGCCCGCGCCATGGCCTCCGAGGTGCTCGCGCCGAGCGTGGTGCGGTCCGCGCCAGGGGCTCCTGTTTGCGGGGCGTGCCAGCGCGGCCAGGCGCGCGGGTCGACGGCGACGACCCTGTCGCGGCCTGGACGACGAGGGCGCCTGCAGACGGCGTCGGGGCGGCTGCGTCGAGGCGGGGCTCACCCGACCTCGACGGGGCGGATCAGGGCGCGGCGCTCCCCGCGGGCGGGGTGGCCGCCGCCTTCTTGCGCTTCTCGATGACGCTGGCCGTTGCGCGCAGATCCTTGGCGACGGCGCCGCACTTGAGGCACGTGCGCATCCGCGCCCCGCAGCGCTGCGGGGTGAGCAGCGACTTGATGTAATGCAGCGCGCGGACGTCGCCCTCCTCGCGCGCCCTGGCGATCAGCGCCTTGGTGGGGCACGCCGTGAGCCGGCGCAGGTCGTCGGCGACGATCAGCGCGGGCGACGCCACCTGCCGCACGCCGGGATCGAGCAGCTGCTTGCTCGCGTTGTCCCTGATCCAGTCGCCGAACCTCGGCGCGGTCACCACCTCGTAGAGCAGGTCGGGGCCGCGGCTTCCCATCTGCTTGGCCATCAGATCGAGCGCCGTGAGGGCGACCTCCGGGGGGCCGTTCGCGATCCTCAGGAGGAGCTGCTTGAGCTCGTCGTTGCCGGTCTCCTCGGGGGCGATCTCGAACAACCGCTTCGTCGTGGCCAGCGCGGCCGCGTACGACTTGTCGCGCCCCTGCGCGAGCGCGAGCGCCCGGAGCACCGGGGGGTCCTCCGGGTACCGCTGCGCGAGCGCGCCGAGCGCCGCGATCCCCTCGGCTTGGGCCCTCTCGAGCTCCGAGGCCTGCGCGCGGGCAGGCTCGGCCTTCGCCGGAGCGTCGGGCTCCGCAGGGTCGAGCGCGGGCGCCGGCTCGGGCGACGGCGCGCTGGCGCGACCGCTGCTGCCGCCGGGGGCGGCGGTCGGCGCAGGCCCATGCGCCGCGACGCTGGGCTCCTGCTCGAGCACCGCCACGGCCGTCGGGCTGCGGAGCGCGACCGCGCCGCAGACGAGCCCGGTGGCCGCCAGCAAGCCCAGCGCGGCCAGGGGGGCTGCCGCCTTCGGGCGACCCATACTCGGTTCACCGCCCTGACTACCCGAGCCGCTCATTGCAGCTGCCTCTCCCGCGGATGGCCCACGGCCTCGCCCTCAACCGTAGGGATCGTCGTTCTTCGGAGCCTTCGGCCTCGGCCTGGGCGCCGGCTTGGGCGGCGCCGGCGTGGCCGTCGTCGTGGGGACCGCGGGCGGCTCCGCGGTCGCCTTGGGCGCTGCCGGCTCGGGCGTCGTCGTCGTAGGGGCCGCGGGCTCCGCGGTCGGCTTGGCGGGGGCCTCGACGGTCGGAGCGGTGGTCGCCGCCGGCGCGGCCGACGCCTCCGGCGCCGTGGGGGCCGCCGTGGGCGCGGTCGCCGCCGGGGCCGTGGCCGTGTCCGTCGCCGCGGGCGCGACCTCCGTCGGCCGGGGCTTCTCCTCCTCCGGAGCTGCGGGCTTGGCCGCGGGCTGCTCCGGCGCGGGCGAGGCCGGCGTGGGCGCGGGCGCGGCCGGCTCCGGCTTGGGATCGCTCTGCCCGAACACGAGCCAGAGCGCGCCGCAGAGCGCGGCCGCGACAAGCAGGATCGTGAGCAGCCGCCCGGTGCCGCTGCTCTCCTCCTCCTGCGCGAGCGGGACCTTGCCGGTGGGCGCGGCCTTGGCGGCGACCGCCTTGTCCTCTTTCGGCTTGGCTGCCGCAGGCTTCGCCCTGGCCGCGTCGTCGGCCGCCTTCTCTTCCTGGCGCGCGGGCTTGCCGTGCAGCTCCTCGGACGGCGTCCTGTCCGCCGCCGCCTCCGCCGGCTTCTTCGCTGCGGCGACCTTGGCGGGCCTCGCCTCGGCCGCGGGGATCTCGTCGCGCGCCTCCCGCTCGTTCGCCAGCTGCGCGACCGCCGCGACCGGGATCGCCGCCGGCTCGGCCAGCGGCTTCGCCCGCTCCTCCCTCGGCTCCGGCGCGGGCTCCGGCTCGGCGCGCTTCGGCGGGGTGGGGATGAGCGGCTCCTTGGACGCGCCGATCTCATCCAGCGAGCCGCCGGCCTCGGCGAGCGCCTGCTTCAGCAGCTCGGCCGCCTGCTTCATCATCGTCCGCTCGTCGGGCGGCGGCATCTCCTTCTCGGGGTTCGTCTTGGGGAAGAAGCCGCCGGCCTCCGCGGGCTCGGCCTTCTTCGCGTCGCCCTTGCCGGCGTCGCCCTTCGAGGTCGCCCCGATCGAGCCGAGCCCCAGCATCGTCGACGCTCGCTTCACCTGCGCGGCCTTCGCGGCCGCGGGCTCGGCCGGCGGCGCGGCCGCCGCTGCGGCCGCGGGCTCCGTCACCTCGTCGCCCAGGTCGGCGCGGTCGGTGATGCCGGCCTCGAACGCCGACCCGGCGCCCTGCTGCGCGTCGACGAGCCGGGTGATCACGGCCTTGGACTTCTCATCGATCTTGATGAACTTCACGCCCATGCCGGACGGGTGCGCGTCGCTCGCCTGCGCGGGCTCCCGCTTCCATACGACGCGGCCGACGCCGGCGATGACGGCTTGCTCGTCCTGCAGCCGGATCTCGAACTTGAGCAGCGTGCCAGCGGGGAAGGGCGACGGCGTCTTGATGAAGATGCCGCCACGGCTCACGTCATGCGAGTGGTGCTCGATGAACTCGTCGACCGTGGCGCTCTTGTAGCGCACGGTCATCTGCAGCACCCTCGCTCGCGGATCTTTGCGTGTGTCCTGGGCCATCAGGGTAGAACTCCGGTCTACTTCGCGACTCGCTCCTGCGGATGTGGTCCGCATGTTAACCCAAGGTCCGCCGCGAAGCCCAAAGGCTAACACGTGGCGGTCCGCTTTACCGAACGCGGCCATGGGCTACCGGGCGAGCACGCTGTTCGAGCGCGCGCGCACGCGCCCGTGCCCCTGCGCTGCAGGGGTTGGTGAACCGAGCGTGAGCGCGCGCCGCTCGTGATATGTTCGCGCTGACTGGAGAATGCGCCGGGATGGCTGTCCGGGACCACTTTCGCGCTCATGCGAGGCGACGCGTCGATCTTGGAGCGACGCTGCGCGATCGGCAGTCGATCGAGGAGCATGGCGTCCGCATCCGCGATTTGGGGCTGGGCGGCGCCGGCATCGAGCTGTCCGAGGCTCAGCTCGCGTCGGAGCTGCTCGATCCAGAGACCGCGGTGACGCTCGAGGTCACCACCCCGAACCTGTGGGATCCGCTGAGCCTCCGCGGCCGGATCGCCTGGATCCGCCGCGGGCCGGCGGGCCGGCCGGCCCGCGCGGGCGTTCGCTTCGAGCATCACGATGCCGGGGCGCTCTATGCGCTCTACCAGCTGCTCGGCACCGAACGCTTCGATCTCTAGCGCGGGGGGCGCCCGCTTCGGATACGGGCCCACCTCGACGTTTTCGGTGCTCGGCGCACGTGAGTGCGCCTGCGCGCCGAAAACGCCGATCTGGGCCCGTCTCCTGTGCGGGCGCCCCCCGCGCTGCGGCGGCGATGGGGGGAGGGAAGCGAGGCTCGGCACGGAGGAGTGCGTCTGCGGCGAGAATGTCGCTGCGTGTGCGGGAATGACGGTGCGTTGGTGCCGCGTCGATCTGGCTCGTGCCTGGTTCCGGGAGAGGGATAGGCCGAGAAGCTCCTACCCGGTGTGCGGCGCGAAGTGTCGATGATGGAGCGGGAAAAGGTGAGGAACGGTAGGCCGCCAGCGAGGGAGCACGTCGCACGGCACGGCGCGGGGGATGGGCCGATGTCTGAGCCTGGGACATCATCTCTCCGGCGCATCGCGCCGGAGGGATGATGTCCCAGGCGAGTTCGGCGGGGCCCCCGCGCCGTGCTCCCTCGCTGGGGGCCGGGCAGCTCGGCAAGGCCGCCCGCACCCGCGGACGAGCTGGCTGAAGAGGCCCTAGAGGGCGAACACCGGGCCGATCGTGGGAGCGAAGACGAGGCCGAGCGTCGGCCACATCAGCATGACCTTCAGCTCGGCGGATACACCGAGGTTCTCGGTGATGCCGTAGACCACGCCGGCGCCGGCCGCCGAGAAATTCCGACCGGTGATCTGGTAGGCGTCGAGGTCCTCGACGAAACGGGTGTCCGCCGGGCACCTGTTGCTGCCGATCCCATCCTGCAGCGAACCGTCCTCCCTCCGGCGATCGCACACATCCACGGGCACCGACGCGTTCACCTGGGCCAGGCCGATGGGCGACAGGAACCCGTAAGGGCGGAATCCGCCCTTCTCGACAATCCGATCTCCCAGGAAGAAGTACGTGGCGCGGAGCTCCCCGTGGAGCGGCAGGAAGCTGAGCGCCTGGAGATGCGGGTTCTGCTTCTCGTCTCCCACCCACGGCGTCGGCTGCTGCTCGGAGGTCGGCGAGCCGCCGAAGGCAAACCCGAGCCGCGCGCCCACGAGCAGCGGCAGATCCGGGAAGAGCTGCCGGTCGTACGACAACATCACGCGACCCCCAGCAGGGCTCAGGCCACCCTTGACCCCGTTCGTTCCAGGAAGATCCGCCGGCTCGCCGTAGAACTGCTTGCCGTTGCCGCCCGAATAGAAGCAGGCGTACGCGGCGTCGCTGCCCGAGCAGACGTAATCCGTGCCGCGCACGAGGAGCAGGTCGAGCTCCCCCCAGAGGCCGAACACGTTGCGCTTGCCCTTGCGCCCCGCGGCCCCGCCGCCCCCGTCCCCTTGCTCGCAGGTCCCGTTCAGGCAGACGAGCCCGGACTGGCACTCCACGGTCTCCTCGCAGGCCGAGCCCCAGCCCTTGTCCCCGCGCTCGCCTCCGGCCTCGGGGCAGCCAGGCAGGCCAGGCGGGCAATCCTCCTTCGCCGCGCAGCGCTGCGGCGGCTCCTGGCCGGGGAGCGACGGCGCCGTGTCGATCTCGTTCTTGATCGGCACCCGGTGCGGCGCCTGCATCGAGCCGGCCGTGCCCACCGGGTCGCCCGCCTCGTCCCGCAGGATCACGAAGTACCGGATATCGCCGGTCGTCGTGACGTCCTCGCAGGGGATCTCCCCCCCGAAGCCGCTCCCCATGGGCGTCATCTCGAGCGACTTCCACTTGGGCGAGCCGAACGGCTTGTACCGCAGCGTCGCCTTGGACGCGTCGATCTCCTCCGGGATCTCGATGTAGACGGGCACCGGCGTGTTCACCGCCTGCTCCGCCACCGGCGTGTGCGGGACGTCGCCCGCGGCGGCCTTCGCGGGCTTGCCGCCCGCGCCCGCATCATCCGACGGCTTCCCGGCGGCCTGCGCCTCCTTCTGCGCCTCCTTGAACGCCTGGGCCAGCTCGGGCGTCGTCAGCGCGTCGATGAGCGCCGCCTTCGGGTCGGCCTGGAGCGCCAGCACGAACTCCGCCCTGGCCTGCTCCAGCTTGTTGCCGCCGCCGTACACCGTGCCGAGCGCGATGTGCAGCTTGCCGATCACCGGCTTCGTGCAGGCGTTCCTCTCGCACTTCTTCAGCGCGTCTCGGAGCTTCTTCTCCGCCTTGTCGAACTCGACAGAGAGATAGTCCTCGTCCATCGCCAGGTTGTGCAGCTTCATCGCCTCCGCGTCCTTCTCACCGGCGGCGCTTGCCACCGCCGGCGCGCCGAGGACGAGCAGCGAAGTCAGAGCGAACGCGAGGCGAGCGCGGCGGGAACGACGGAAAAACACGGGTTCGGACCTCCAGGAAAGGCTGGGGAGGGGCGCTTGCTTTTCAGGATCGGAGCCACGGGGGCTCCCGGACGGCGCGGTCGAGATCGCGCGTACCCCCGACACGTCGGGCGGCGCTCCAGCGGCTGCAGCCTACTGCGCGCCACCCTCCGTGCGGACGAACTGCACGCGCCGGTTCAGGGCGCGGTTCTGATCGGACGTGTTCGGCACGATCGGCTGCTCCATCCCGTAGCCCTTCGATGTGAGCCGCGCCTCGTCGATCCCCTTGGCCACGAGGTACTTCTTCACCGAGGCCGCGCGCCGATCCGACAGCTTCTTGTTGTACGCGGCGGCGCCCTTGTTGTCGGTGTGCCCCTGGATCTCGATCCTGATCTTCGGGTTCTGCTGGAGGACCTCCACCACGGCGTCGAGGATCGGGAAGCTCTCGGGCCGGATCTTGTCCTTGTCGAACTCGAAGTGGATCTGCTGCGTGATCTTGATCTCCTTCTCGGTGACGATGACCAGGCTCGGCTTCTTCGGGCAGCCCGGCTTGTCGCCGCCGACCACGCCCGGCTCGTTCGGGCACTGGTCCTCGAGATCGACCACGGTGTCCTGGTCGTTGTCCGGCTCCGGGCAGCCGTCGGCGTCCTCGTAGCCGTCCGGATCCTCCGGGTCGTTCGCGCAGTTCTTGCCGGTGCTGTCCTTGTCGTTCAGGTCGGGGACCGTATCGAGATCGTTGTCGAGCTCGGGGCAGCCGTCCTCGTCGAGGTAGCCGTCCTTGTCCTCGGGCAAGAGCACGCAGCTGTCCTTGCTGTCCGGGATGCCGTCGCCGTCGGTGTCCGGATCGTCCGGGCAGCCGTCGTCGTCCTGGAAGCCGTTCCACGTCTCGGCGTCGCAGGGGCACTTCTTGTCCTGCGGATCGAGCAGCCCGTCGCCGTCGCAGTCGCCGGGCGCCGGCGGCGGCGCGTCCTCGATGAACCCGCGCTCGGCGCACTTCTGCGGCGGCGAGAGATCGTAGGCGGCGTGCGTGTTCGCCTTCGCGATGTCGAGGTGATCCTTGGCGCGGGCGAAGAAGCCCTGATCGAGCTCGACCTTCGCGAACGACAGGTGCGACTTCGCCATCGCCAGCTCGCGCGGCGCGCAGCGGAGCGCGCCGTTGCGCTCCGCCTGGTTCGCGATGGTGGTCAGCGCCTCGATGTCGCCGCGCATGACCGGCACCTGCGCGCACGAGAGCGCGGACAGCGCGATCAGCGCGACGGCGACGGTGCCGGCGCGGCGAGCGCGGCGGGAAGAGCGATGCCTCGTCCGATTGCTCATCGACCCGCGCCCTCGTGCGCCTGCTTCGCCAGGGTGATCGCCTTCTCCGCGTACTCCTCCGCGACGTCGGCGAAGTCGATCGCGTCGCCGTAGTCGGCGGCCGCGGCCTCCTCGCGCGCCTTCCAGAGGTGCTCTCGCGCGGTGTAGTACTCGTACGGCGCGTACTTCTCTGCGCCGAGCGCCTCGGCGGTCTCGAGCTTGCTCGAGGCCGAGTTCGCGGTGAATGCGTAGATGGCGCCGCCGCAGCCGCTCGTGAGAGCCGCCGCGAGCACCATGCCCGCGCCTGAAATCAAAATCCCGAATCGCCGCCCGTGCGTCGTCACGATCGCGTTCTTTCTGGAGCGGGCCCCTTAGACCGTCTGCCCGGTCGTCGCGACGCTATCAAGGGCGCTCGGCGCGCGTCAACCGGCTCGGGGAAGGGAGGAGGAGGTTAGGAGGAGGAGGAGGAGGTTAGAGCTTCCGGTAGACGCCCACGACCACGCCGAGCAGCATCGCGGGCTTGAAGTCGCTCGCCCGGACGAGGATGGGCGCCATGGCCGCGTTGGCCGGCTGGAAGCGCACGTAGTCCTTCTCGGGGAAGAAGTACTTCACGGTCGCCTCGTCGCCGATCAGCGCGACCACGATGTCGCCGCGCTGCGCGGTGAGCTGCCGGCGGACGAAGATGTAGTCGCCGCTGAAGATGCCGGCCTCGATCATCGAGTCGCCCGTGACGCGCAGGCCGAACACCTCGCGCCCGCCGCGCACGAGCGTCCGCTCGATCCGGACCGTATCGAGCACGTGCTCCTCGGCGAGGATCGGCAGGCCCGCGGCGATCCGGCCGACGACCGCGATCTCGACGAGGTCGTCCTCCTGGTCGTTCGCAGGGGCGTCGTTGCCGCCGCCGACGAGCGCACCGCGGAGCTCGGCGCCGCCGCTCGAGCCGCCGCCGTCGAGATCGCGCGGCCGCAGGGCGCGCGACTTCATGTCCTCGCGGGTGAGGTAGCCCTTGCGCTCGAGCGCCCGGAGGTGATCGTTCACCCCGTTCGTCGAGCGGATCCCCATATGCGCGCCGATCTCGCGCAGCGTCGGCGGGTACCCGCGCTCGCTGATCGACTGCCGGATATAGTGAAGCACCTGCTGTTGTCGCTCGGTGAGCCCCTGCATCGGGCGGAACCTACTGAACGGTTGGGTAGATGTCAAAAAAGTGTGGAGGTACCTCTCCACAGGCCCGAATTTGCCGCGATTTGGGGGGTGCCGGGGCGTCGGTAGGGCGCGGCGCGGGGCGGCTCGGCGCGCGGGGCGGATCGCGCTGTGAGCCGCGGGGCGCGTCGAGCGTGCAGGGTGAACCGAAGGGCAGGGGCCCGCGATCAGGGCTGCTTCGGGAGGTTGTTCCGCGAGCTCATGGCCGGGCGGGGCTCGAGCATCGCCCGGATCTCGTCGGGGTCGGCGGCGGCGGCGAACATCTCCTCCAGCGTGATCATCCGGCGCTGGTAGAGCGAGACGAGCGACTGCGCCATCGTCTGCATCCCGCTGCCGGCCTGGCCCACCTGCATCTGCGAGTAGATCTGGTGGAGCTTGTCCTCGCGGACGAGGTTCCGGATCGCGGCGTTCGGGATCATGACCTCCATCGCCATGACGCGCCCCGGGCCGTTCGCGCGCGGCAGGAGCAGCTGGGTCATCACGGCGACGAGCGTGAACGACAGCTGCTGCCGCACCTGCGACTGCTGGTGCGGCGGGAAGACGTCGATGATGCGGTTGATCGTCGAGATCGCCGAGTTCGTGTGGAGCGTGGCGAACACGAGGTGGCCCGTCTCGGCGATCGTCAGCGCCGACTCGACGGTCTCCAGGTCGCGCATCTCGCCGACGAGCACGACGTCCGGATCCTGGCGAAGGGCGTAGCGCAGGGCGTCCTTGAACGACGCGGTGTCGGAGCCGATCTCGCGCTGGTTCACGAGCGAGAGCTTGTGCGGGTGCAGGTACTCGATCGGGTCCTCGATCGTGAGGATGTGGAGGCGCTGCTCGGAGTTGATCTTGTCGATGATGCTCGCGAGCGTGGTCGTCTTGCCCGAGCCGGTCGGGCCCGTCACGAGCACGAGGCCGCGCGGCTTGGCGGCGATGTCGAGCACGACCGGCGGCAGCCCCAGCTCGTCGAAGTTCATGATCCGGAAGGGGATCTGCCGGAAGGCGGCCGCCACGGCGCCGCGCTGCATGTAGATGTTCGCGCGGAAGCGGGCGAGCCCCTTCATGCCGAACGACAGATCGAGCTCGTTCCGCTGCTCGAACGCCGCCACCTGCTCCTCGCTCAGCACCGAGTAGCAGAGCTGCCTCGTGTCGCTCGGCATGAGCGGCGGGAGCTTGAGCGGCACCACCGTGCCGTCGATGCGCAGGAGCGGCGGCGTGCCGCTCGTGATGTGCATGTCGCTCGCGCCCTTCTCCACCATCGCGCGGAGGAGCTGCTGGAGCGTGTACCTGAGGCCCTCCTGCTGTCCGACGAGCTCCGTGGTCATGCGCTCAGTCCCCCATCGTCACGCGGCCGACCTCCTCGGTCGTCGTGACGCCCGCCAGCACCTTCTCGATCCCGCTCATCCGGAGCGTCAGCATCCCGCCCTTGATGGCGGCGGCCTTGAGCTCGGCCGTGGACGCGCCCTGGAGGACCATCTCCTTCAGCGCGTCGGTGAAGCGCATGACCTCGTAGAGCGCGACGCGGCCCTTGTAGCCGGAGCCGTTGCACGTCTTGCAGCCCGCGCCGCGGACGAGGTCCGCGCGCGCGACCTGCTGCTCGGTGAAGCCGAAGTCGAGGAGCACCCTCGGGTCCACGCGCAGCGGGACGCGGCAGTCGGGGCAGATCTTGCGCGCGAGGCGCTGGGCGAGCACGAGGTTCACGCTGGCGGTGATGAGGAACGGCTCGACGCCCATGTTGAGGAGGCGCGAGATCGTCGACGGCGCGTCGTTCGTGTGCAGCGTCGAGAGCACGAGGTGGCCGGTGAGCGCCGCCTTGACGGCGATCTCGGCGGTCTCGAAGTCGCGGATCTCGCCGACCATGATGATGTCCGGGTCCTGCCGGAGGAACGAGCGCAGCGCCATCGCGAAGTTCAGCCCGATCTCGTCGTGCATCTGCACCTGGTTGATGCCGTGCAGGTTGTACTCGACCGGATCCTCGGCGGTGCTGATGTTCGAGCCGATCTGGTTGAGCTCCGAGAGCGCCGAGTAGAGCGTCGTCGTCTTGCCGGAGCCGGTCGGGCCGGTGACGAGGACCATGCCCCACGGCTGGCCGATCGCCCACTTGAAGTCCGCGAGCGGCTTCGGGTCGAAGCCGAGCTTCGCCATGTCGAGCTGCAGGTTCGACTTGTCGAGGAGGCGGAGGACGATCTTCTCGCCCCAGATCGTCGGGAGCACGGAGACGCGGAAGTCCATCTCCCGGCCCCTGCCCATCTTCAGCTTGATGCGGCCGTCCTGCGGGAGCCGCCGCTCGGCGATGTCGAGCGAGCTCATGATCTTGAGGCGGCTCGCGATCGCGTTCTTCAGCTTGATCGGCGGCTGCATCTCCTCCATCAGCACGCCGTCGATGCGGTAGCGCACCCGGAGCTTCTTCTCGTACGGCTCGACGTGGATGTCGCTCGCGCCCTTCTTGATGGCGTTCAGGAGGATCGCGTTGACGAGCCGGACCACGGGCGCGCCCTCGGCGGCCTTCTCCAGCTCGAGGACGTTCACGTCGTCGGCCTCGACCTGGAAGCCGACCTCCTCCTCCCCGAACTCGCTCAGCACCTCGTCGTAGGACGGCCCGACGTTGTACGCGCGCTCGATCGCCTCGGTGATGCCCGTCTCGGACGCGACGACGGGCTCGACGTTGAAGCCCGTGAGGAACTTGATGTCGTCGATCGCGTGCAGGTTCGTCGGGTCGGCCATCGCGACGACGAGCGCCGTCCCCGACCGGGAGATCGGGATGATCTTGTGCTTCTCGCAGACGTCCCGCGACACGAGGCGCGAGACCTCGGCGTCGATCTCGTACTCGTCGAGGGCGACGGCCGGGACGCGGTACTGCGTCGAGAGGAAGCTCGTGATCTCGCCGTCGGAGATGTACCCGAGCTTGGCGAGGGCGTAGCCGAGGTTCTGCCCCGTCTTGCGCTGCTCCTCCTGCGCTTGCCGGAGCTGCTGGAGGCTGATGAGCTTTTCGCGGACGAGCAGTTCGCCGAGGCGGTGGTTGGTCGACATCGAGGGGCGCAAATCCTGCGGGTGGCGAGGGAGGGAGTCAACGCTGGCGGTTGGGGCCGGCGCGCTTCAAGGGTAGGATGTCGGATGCTGGTGAGGATGGCGCTGCGTGAGTCTCTTTGAGTGGTTCGGGCTCAAGCGGGGGGACAGCCGTCGCAGGGCGGCCGAGGCCAGGGAGCTCGCCGGCGATCTCGCGGGGGCGGTCGAGCTGTACCTCGACGCCGGGATGCCGGACGACGCGGCCCGGGTCCTGCTCCTGCGCGCCGACGCCGAGCGGAGCGTCGAGAAGCGGATCGCCTTCTGCGCGTCGGCGTTCCGCACGGCCGAGAGCCCGGAGCTCAAGCGCGCGGCGCTCGGGCGCAAGGCGCTGCTCGCGTTCGACCTCGTGCGCGCGCGGGGCGCGAGCGCGATGCGGAGCGAGGTGCTGGCGGTCGCGCGCGAGCTCGAGGCGGCGGGCGAGCTAGAGCGCGCCGCGGACGCGTACGCCCTCGTCGGCGACACCGAGTCGGAGACGCGCGTCCTGGCCGCGGCCGGCGCGATCGACCGGCTCGAGGAGCGGCTCCGCGCCTCGATGACCGCCGAGAGGGACCAGCGCGAGCTCGCCGCGACGCTGCGGAGGATCGCCGATCTCGACCGGATGGCCGAGCGCCGCGAGGCGATCGCCGTGGCCGAGGCGTGGGCGGGCGGAGGCCGCGGCGGCGAGCAGGTGGCCGACGCGCTGCGCGCGATCCGGGCGCGGCTCCTGTCGGGACCGGTCCTCTCGATCGAGCTCGGCGGCGCCCTCGTGCGGTGCGCGCTCGGCGACGAGGTCACGATCGGCCGCGGCGAGGCGACCATCGTCGTCGCGTCCCGCGCCGTCAGCAGGACGCACGCGCGGATCCGGCGCGGCCCGTCCGGCATCGAGGTCGAGGATCTCGGGACGCGCAACGGCACGACGCTGGCGGGCGCGCGGCTCACGGCGCCGCTGCCCGTCGGCCGGGGCGTGCAGATCCTGCTCGGCGGGGAGGTGCCGTGCGCGATCGCGCCCGGGATGGGGCAGGGCTGCGCGGTGGACATCGCGGGCGAGCGCTTCGCGGCGCCGCTCGGCGATCTGCCGGTGGGGCCGTGGCGGATCCGCCTCGATCGGGCGGGCGCCTCGGCGTTCGTGGCGCTGAAGACGCCGCCGGGGGCGCCGCCGCCGTTCCTCGGCGACTACCAGCTCGCGCCGTCCGTCGAGCTCTGCGCGGGCGACGCGATCGCCGCGTCGCGCGGGGGGACGCCGGTCTTCCGGGTGCTCGCCGCCGGCCAGGCCTCGCCGACGCGGCGCGACGGCGGCGGGGAGGGCGGGCCGGCGTGAGCCTGTGGCGGCGGCTCAAGGAGCGGCTCGGCGGCGCCGCGGCGGACGGCGGCGCGCCGGCGCCGGGCGGGGGCGCCGCGCCGGGCGCGTCGGACGTCGCGCGCGGCGCGGACCCGGCGCGGGCGGCGCGCCCGGCGGCGGACGCGCGGGCGCGCGGGCGCGCGTCGCGCGAGGACGGCGGCGACGAGATCGCGCGCCTGCGGAGCTCCGGCGCGCGCGACGGGCCCTCGACGGACGAGGTGATCGCGATCCTGCGGCGCGCGCGGGGGACGCTGCGGGAGGCCGAGGCCGTGGCGCACCTCGTCGCCGCGATGGCGGAGCGGGCGCTGCCGGACCCGATCCGGGTGGCCTGCGCCGACCTGCTCGCGGCCCGGGGCGACGAGCTGGGCGCGCTCGCCGTGCTCGAGGGCGCAGCGGCGCGCGAGCGCGGCGGCGCGGGGCGCGCGCAGCCGGTGTCCTCGACCGAGGGGCTCGTCCTCGCGGCCGACCTCTATGCGTCGCTGGGGCAGCTCCCGCGGGCGGTCGGCGCGATCGAGCGGGTGCTCGTCCGGGAGATCGACGCGCCCGGCGCGCGCGAGCGCCACCAGCGCTGGCGGGCGGCGCTCGGCGCCGAGCGGCCCGCCGCGGCCCGCGTGGAGGACGTGACCGTGGTCGCTCCCGCGACGGGCAGGACCCCGTTCCGCCTGCTGCGCGAGGTGGCGCGCGGCGGGGCCGGCGCCGTCTACGAGGCCGAGGACGAGGTGCTCGGCCGGCGCGTCGGGTTCAAGGTCTACCACGGGCGCGGCGGCGACCGGGCGCACCTCACCCGCGAGGTGCGGCTCGCCGCGGCGCTCGCGGGGCCCGGCGTGGTGCGGGTGTTCGACGCGGACCCGGAGGAGGGGTGGATCGCGCTCGAGTGGATCGCGCGCGGCTCGGTGCGGGACGTGCTCCGCGCCGGCGACGCGGCGTCGCTCGCGCCGGTCGCGCGGTGGGCGCGCCCGCTCGCGCGCGCGCTCGCCCGCATCCACGAGCGCGGCTACGTCCACGCCGACGTCAAGCCGGCCAACGTGCTCCTGCGCAGCCTCGCCGAGCCCGTGCTCAGCGACTTCGGGCTGGCCAGGCCCCGCGGCGCGCCGTCCGCCGGCGGCAGCCCCGGGTACGTCTCGCCGGAGCGGCTCGCTGGGCGGCCGAGCGACCCGCGCGACGATGTCTACGGCTACGGCCGCGTGCTCGAGGACGTCCTCGTGCGCCTCGAGCCGCTCGGGGGCGAGGGGCTGGCCCCCTGGAAGGAGCTGTCGCTGCGGTGCCTCGGCCCGGACGACGAGCGGCCGCCGGACGGCGCCGCGCTCGTCCGCGCGGTCTGCTGAGCCCCGCGGCGGCTCAGCAGGCGTCGAGGCAACGCCTGTACCGATCGAACGCGGCCGCGTCCGTCCCGTCGAACGCGCCGCAGGGGACCTCCGCGGCGCAGGCCGACGCGCAGTGGACGGCGCCCTCGCACGACGCCTCGCTGGACATGCCGCTGCCCTGGTAGCCGCACTCCTCCATGTGGTCCTCGGCCTCGTCGCACACGCTCTCGCAGCCCGACGCGAGGGCGACCGCGAGCGCGAATGACGCGGCGCGAGCTCTTCCGGAGCTGCCGGACACTTCCGTCCACCAACGACCCCTGCCTTTGCTCATGCGTGCTCTCTCCCGGAGTGATGTCTCGTACGGGGGACCTCGCGCTGCGTCGGAGTTGCGTGCCGGATGGCAACCTTCTTCGCTTCGGGCGCGGCCCTGGGTAGATTGCTCGCCTGCATGCGCGTACGCAACGAGGAGGGGGCGCCCTGATGCGCTTGGCGATCGTCGCCACGCCCAGCTTGCACCGCGATCAGCGGCCGGCGCCCGGCTCGCTGGACGGGGATCTCATCCGGGCCCGCCTCTCGCTGGAGGACGCCGGCTTCCGGGTGATCGACATCGATCCTGGGCGGGACCTCGCGGAGCAGCTCGACGCGCTGTTCGATGAGCTCACGGCGACGCGGCAGACCCTGGTCGACGCGGAGGACGCCGCGCGCGACGAGGCCTCGACCCTGTTTCTGTTCTACGCCTCCAGCGCGGTCGCGCTGTCGCCGGACGGGGAGCTCTTCCTCTGCCTCGACCCCGAGAACCCCGGCGTGGGCGACGCGCTGGGCGACGTGGCCGCGGTGTTCCGCGATCGCGCGCGCGGCGAGGTGCTCTTCGTCCTCGAGTGCCACCACGGCCCCGGGGCGACCTCGCGCGCCGTCGTCACCGCCGCGGAGCAGGCGGTGGCGTCCCCCGTGACGGGCGTCGAGCTCCTCGTGGCGGCCCACCCGATCGGCTCGCTCGACGCCGACCTGCCCTCGGTGTTCACCCGCGCCTTCGTCGAGCACCTCGACGAGGCCGACCCGGATCGAGGCCTCACCGCCGAGGAGATCTTCCGCCGCGTCGAGGGGAACCCCGGCCTCGCCGGCGCCATCCCGTGCTTCGCGCGGGCGAGCGGGCGGGGGGCGTTCTCGGTGCTCGTCCCGCGCGGCGGCGCGCCCGGCCGGCGCCCGGCCAGGGCCGAGGCTGCGCGGCTCGGGGCCGCGGGCGAAGGGGGCGCCGCCACCACGCCCGCGTCCGCGCCCGACGACCCGGTCGCGCAGTACCTCGCGGCCGGCGACACGCTCGCCGCCGCGTCGGACCTCGACGGGGCGCTCACGGCGTACAAGAAGGCGCTCGCGCTCGTCGGGGTCGCGCAGCGGGACGCGCGCGCGGAGGTGCACCTGCGCATCGCCCAGGCGAGGTGGCGCCAGCAGCGGCACCGCGAGGCCATCGAGGGCTTCGAGAAGGCGCTGGCGCTCGCGCCCGAGCACCGGCCCGCGCTCGAGGCGCTGGTCGAGCTCCACCTCGCCGAGCAGGACTTCGCGCGGCTGCGCACCGCGGAGGAGCGGCTGCTCACGCGCGTCGAGGGGGACGCCGATCGCCTCGGGCTCCTCGTGCGCCTCGCCGAGCGCTGGGAGATCGTCGCCGGGGATCCGGCGCGAGCGCAGGAGCTCCTCGAGCGGGCGCGGGAGATCCGCCCCGACGACGCCGCCGTCCTGCGCAGCCTGGGCCGGCTCTACGAGGCGACGGGCGATCTCGCGGCGTCGCTCGACGCGCGCCGCTGTCACGCCGAGCTACTCCCGGACCCGCGGCAGCGGGCGGTCGCGCTCCTGGAGCTCGCGCGCGCCGCGATGCAGGGCGAGGCCCGCGCGACCTTGACCGAGGTCACGCGCGAGCAGGACGGGATCGAGCTGCTCGAGCGCGCGCTGGACGCCGACCCCACGTTCCTCGATCCGCTCGCGCTGATCGCGATCCTCCTCTCGGCGCGGCAGGAGTGGGGCGAGCTCGAGCTCGCGTACCGCCGCATGCTCGACCGGGCGCAGCGCATCCCCGACCCGCGCGTGCGGAGCGACGTCACCTGGGAGCTGTGCCGCCGCCTCGGCATGCTCTTCCGCGATCACCTCGAGGATCCGAGCTCCGCGCTGGAGGCGTTCGAGGGCGCCGTGGTCGAGCGGCCGGACGACGTCCCGGGGCGGCTCAGCGCCGCGTCGCTCGCGCGGGGCGCCGGCCGGATCGAGCGCGCGGCCGCGCACCTCCAGGCCGCGGCGGTGCTCGATCCGGGCAACGTCCAGGTGTTTCACGACCTGTTCGACACCTTCCAGAAGCTCAGGCGCGTCGACCAGGCCTGGGCCGCGGCGAGCGTTGCCGTTTACCTGGGCGCGGCCGAGGCGCGGGAGCGCTTCATCTTCGAGGAGCACCGGCCCGCCGGCCTCGTGCAGCCCGCGCGCGGGCTGAGCCCGGGCAGCTGGGATCTCCTGCGCGCGGCCGATCGCGATCGCGCCCTCGAGGAGGTCCTCGCGTCGGTCGCCGACGCGGCGGTCCGCGCGCGGCTCGCTCAACACGCGCGGGAGAAGAAGATCCCGCACGTCGATCCCGCCGCGCGCGCCGACGCGGAGCGGAACGCGGCGGGCGTGGTGCGCCTGTTCTCGTGGGCGAGCCGGTGCCTCGGGATCCCCACGCCGGCGGTCTACCTCCGCAAGGACGCGCCGATCGCGGTCGCGGCGGTGCCGGTCGAGGACCCGAGCGTCCTTGTCGGCGGCGAGGCGCTCCGCGGGCGGACGGCCGCCGAGCTCGCGTTCCTGGTGGGCAGCCACGTCGCCTACCACGTCGGCCCGCACCGCTTGCTCCTGCACTTCCCCTCGCTCGAGGAGCTCGGCGTCTGCCTCGCCGCCGCGGTCAAGGTGGCGCGGCCGTCGGAGCCCGTCCCTGTCGAGCTCGAGGGCGCGGTGCTCGCGCTGATGCCGCTGCTCGACGAGCGGCTGACGGAGCGCGAGCGGGACGCGCTGGAGGCCGCGGTGTTCGAGCTCTACGAGATCCGCGCGCCGCTGGATCTCGCCCACTGGGTGGGCTCGGTGGAGCGGTGTGCCGCGCGGGTCGGCTACCTGCTGACCGGCGAGCTCTCCGTCGCGGCGTCGTCGCTCTCGCGCGGGGACACGCCGGGCGTGCTGACGGCGGAGGAGAAGATCGGCGATCTCCTCTCGTTCACCGTCTCGGACGCCTACCACGCCCTGCGCGAGGAGCTCGGCGTCGCCATCGAGCCGTAGCTTCGGGCGTCAGACGTCCTGCCCGAGCCCCGCGTCCGCTCCCGGCCGGCGCGCGTTCACTCCTTGCCCTGGAGGTAGGCGAGGTAAGCGTCGTGGCTCGGCGGCCTTCCGAGGAAGCGGGCGACGAGATCACCTGCCTCGACGCCGCCCCCCTTGGCGAGCACCTCGTCGCGGAAGGCGCGCGCGACGGCCGGGTTGAGCAGGCCCTCCTGCTTGAAGCGGGTGAGCACGTCGCGCGAGAGCGACAGGGCCCACTGGTAGCCGTAATAGCCCGCGTCGTAGGTGATGAGGTGCCCGAAGCTCGACTGCAGGTGCGTCCCCTTCACGAAGACGAAGGACTCGTTCGCGCGCTGCGCCTGCTCCACGACCAGGGTCGTATCGAAGCCCGGCTCGCGGGTGTGGAGCTCCAGGTCGATCGACGCGAGGGTGAGCTGCCGCTGCGTCGCGAGCGCTCGGCCGAAGCTCCGCGCGCGGGTCATCGCCTGGAAGAGATCGTCCGGGATCCTCTCGCCGGTCGCGTGGTGCTTCGCGAACAGATCGAGCACCTCGCGGGACCACGCCCACTCCTCGAACATCTGGCTCGGCGCCTCGACGAAGTCGCGCACGGTCGCGGTCCCCGAGTAGGAGGCCAGCTCCGAGCGCGTGAGGAGGTGGTGCAGCACGTGCCCGAACTCGTGGAAGAACGTCACCACGTCCTCGTGGGACATGAGCGCCGGCTGCGCCCCCGGCTTCGGGAAGTTGCACTCCAGCGCCGCGACGGGGGTCTGCCACGATCCGTCGGCGAGCCGCTTCGCCGTCCGCACGGCGAACATCGCCGCGTGCTTGTACTTGTCGGGCCTGCTGTAGAGGTCGAGGTAGAACTTCCCGATCGTCGTGCCGTCGGAGCGCACCTCGTACGCGGTCACGTCGGGGTGCCAGGCGTTCGCGGGGACCTCCTTGTACTCGAGCCCGTACATCCGCGCCGTGATGTCCATGAGCCCCTGCTTCACCGCGCCGATCTCGAGGTAGGCCGACAGCGCCTGCGAGTCGAACTGGTACTTGGACGCGCGGACCCGATCTTCGAGGAAGTAGCGCTCGGAGGGCGGGAGCCTGTCGGTCGGCTTGCCGCCGAGCCGCGCGTGCTCCTTCATCAGCTCGGCGAACTCGGCCTTGGCGGGCTCCTTGAGCGCGGCCTTGACCTGGTCGAGGAAGGCGCGCACGGCGCCGCTCGTCTTGGCCATCCGCGGCTCGATGGCGTAGTCGGCCCAGCTCTTGTAGCCGAGCATCCTCGCCTTCTCGGAGCGGAGCGCGAGCAGGCGCTCGAGCAGCTTCACGTTCTTCTCGCCGCCGCGGTTGGTGAACAGGACGTAGAGGTCGAGCGCGGCCTTGCGGTCCTTCGCGTAGGTGACGAAGGGGAAGAAGTCGGGGTAGTCGGTGCTGATCTCGACCTTGCCGTTCTCCTTGGGCGGGTGCTTCGCCGCGTACTCCTTGGGCAGCCCCTGGAGCGAGGCGGGCGCGATCTCGATCGAGCCGGTCGACGCCGACAGGTTCGCCATGAACTCCTGTCCGATGCGGGTGATCTGCTCGTTCACGTCGCGGAGGCGCTGCTGCCGGTCGGGCGGCAGCGACAGCCCGTTGCGGCGGAAGTCGCGGAGCACGTCGGAGAGGAGCCGCGCACGCTCACCCTTCAGCGCCTCGCGCGCCTCGCCCGTCTGGGCGTACGCCTGGATGACGGCGGCGAGATCGGCGTCCAACCACATCGCGGTCGTGAACCTGTCGACCTTCGGCTCGCAGAGCCTTGCGGCCTCTCGCACGGCCGCGTCCGGGTGCGCGACCCCCATCAGGTACGGGAAGTCGCCCGCGCTGTTCACCTCGAGCACGGCGTCGTCGAACCGCCCGAGGGTCGCGGCGTAGGTGAGCTTCTCCGGCGGCGCGCCGCGGAGCGCCCTGATCGCGGCGAGGTGCTCCTCTGACGCGCGCAGGTGATCGTCGCAGAGCTGCTTCACCCCGCCCGCGGTGATCCCCTGCGGCACGGGGTCGAACTCGGCGCGCGGCGGCGCCTCCGGCGGCGGCGGCGTCGCCGGGCGCGCGGTCGTCGCCGGAGGGGCGGCGTCGCGGGGCCCGTCCGGCGGCGCGACCGCGCCGGCCCGAGGGCCGGCGCTGCAGGCGACGAGCAGGACGAGGGAGAGGAGCCCGGAGCGCGCGGGCGTGTGGCCGACCTTCATGTCGGTCCGGCTATACCACGAGGATTTCGGGGGAGCCGGGCCCTGGCGGCGTGAGCCCCGGGGAACGGGGGCTCACGCCGCGCGGTGCTTCGTGCCGTCAGTTGGCTGCCGGCGGCAGGTAGGCGAAGAGGCAGTTATAGCCTCGGCTCGTCACGTCGGCGGCCGGGGTGCCGGCCGACACCCGGACGAGCAGCCGGTTGCCTTCGGGGGCCTCCGGGATCGCTTTCGACTGGACGAACAGGTCTTCCGCTTCGGTCTCCGTGGCCGAGTAGGCGGCGCCGAGCTCGGTCCCGTCGCCGTTCAGCACCTCGGCGCGGAGCTCGCGGACCCCGGACCCATGGCGCTGCGCGCCGCAGATGACCGAGACCGTCCAGCCCTCTTCCACGTCGTCGAGCGGGAGCGCGTAGACGTCGACGTCCGGCGCCTCCTCGGTGCCAGCGATCTTCCCCTCGATGGCGTAGCTGACGCCGCCGGCGCGGTTGCTGAAGCCGACCAGGTCGCCTTCGGGCGTCGCCACGTCGCCGTTGGTCTCCTCCTCGGCTTCGAGCGGATCGGAGCTCGTCCGGCTGTGCAGCAGGATGTAGAAGTCGTTCTTCCCCACCTCGCCTGCGGGGCGCTTGACGAAGACGAAGTACTCTTGGTCGGCCTCCACCGGAACGGCGATATCGCCGCCCTTCGACGGGTCGACCTTCGCATAGGCGCTCGTGAGATCGGTCGCGTTGAAGATGGCGACCTCGCTGACGTCGACCGTCGAGCCGTTGCCCTCGGGCCCGCTCGGCCCGGAGAAGCTGAGCTGGGCGAGCACGGCGTTCTCGAGCTCGGGGGTCGCCGGCGGCGTGAACGAGTACACGTCGACGTCGGCCTCGTCCGCGAAGCTGCCGAACACGAACGTGGTGTAGTAATCCGACTCGTCCTGGGTCAGCTCATACGGCATCTCCACGGCCTGCTCGGCGTCGTCGTTGGGCTCCGTCTCCCCGACGAGGCTGTCGGTCTTGTCGGCCGCCAGATTGAGCGGGAGGAACTTCAGCGTGTAGTCGAAGCTGACGACCTCGGTCGGGTCGAAGCAGCCGTTCGGGAAGGCGGACTCCGGGAAGGCGGCGTTGCAGTCCTGGACGACGACGAAATACTCGCCGTCCGCGGGCAGGACCGTGAGCAGCTCGCTGTCGTTCGTGAAGCCGCCAGCGGGATCGTCGTTCTGCGCGATCTGGTTCCCGTCGGCGTCGAGCAGCGTGATGACCGTGTCGGGGTAGGTCGGATCGTTCTCGTCGTCGGCGGGCTTCGCGTCGGTGACGAGGTAGACCGGCAGGCCCTTGGTCCCGGTGAAGCTGTAGTAGTCCGCGTCCGCGTCGATCGGCTCGAGCGTCCCCTCTAGCCCGTTGTTCCCGGCGGGGAGCTCCTCTGCTTCCTCGATGCTGTCGTTCCCGTCGTCCACGGGGCCCGAGCCCGAGGAGGTGCTGGTGGCGATGCCGGTCGTGCTCGTCACGCTCGACGTCGTGGTGCTCCCGGCTCCCCCTTCGCCGCCGCCGCCGCCGCTGCCGTCGTCATCGCCACCGCAGCCCACGGCGGTCGCCGCCATCGTGCCAAGCACGAAAAACCCGAAAAAATACATCGACCTCATGGCACCTCCAAGAACGTTTGCGTACCACAGCAGCATTTTGTGTGGCTGCGTAGGAATAGTACACCTACACGGCTGCTCACCGCCTCCGCCATGGGAGCGCACGGTTTTGACGGTCCAAGATCTGGACTATCCGCGGCAGATGGTGGCTGGTCCACAGGGAGATCTTCAAGGCGCACGAAGCGAGCGGTGGAGCGCGGTGCCTGGAGGGAGATCGATCGGGCCTGATCTCTGAAGGAGCGATCTGTCCGCGCTTTATGCGCTCACCGTTGCGAGCCGAGCACGGCGGTCGCCGGTGAGCTCACCTCTCGAGCCACCGCGCCCGGGGGCGCGTTCCTCCGGGCTTCCCGGGCAGCATGGCCGCGCGTAGCCGCCCTGCTGCTCACCCCTCGCCGCCGGCGGCGCCGCGTGCTCCGATGGCTGGCGGAGCTTCCGCCATGCCCCGTCCCGCGCTCGCCGTTGCCCTGCTGCTCTTCGCCCTCACCCCTGGCTGCTCGAGCAGCGGCGGCGATCCCTGCGAGGTCGTCTGCGCCAAGAGCGCCGAGTGTCAGCCCGACGGCCCCGGCGAAGACATCTGCGTCGACCTCTGCCGCAGCGAGTCCGATCGCGTGTCCTACAGAACGGCCATCGAGCGCCAGGCCGAGTGCTACGAGGAGGAGGGCTGGTCCTGCGCCGACCTCGCGGCCGGCGCCTGCGACTACTCGCCGGAGGATTGATCGGCGAGGCCCGCGGCCTCGTCGGCGCGCGCCGCGCGCATCTTACTCCGCGGCCATGAACGGGTAGGCGACGGCGCGCGGCGGGGCGAACGTCTCCTTCACGACGCGCGGCGAGACCCACCGGAGCAGGTTGAACAGGCTGCCCGCCTTGTCGTTCGTGCCGGAGGCGCGACCGCCGCCGAACGGCTGCTGCCCGACGACGGCGCCCGTCGGCTTGTCGTTGACGTAGAAATTGCCCGCCGCGAAGCGGAGCGCGTCGCTCGCCGCCTCGATGAACGCGCGGTCCCGCGCGAACACGGCGCCCGTGAGGCCGTACGGCGACGTCTCGTCGCAGAGCGCGAGCGCCTTGTCCTCCTCGCCGTCGGGGTAGACCCAGACCGTCAGCACCGGGCCGAACAGCTCGTCGGTCATCAGGGGGTGGCGCGGATCCGTGGTCTCGATCAGCGTCGGCTCCACGAACCAGCCGTCGCTCCCGTCGTGCGCGCGCGCGCCGCCGCCGCACACGAGTGAGCACGCCGCGTCCGCCTTCGCCTCGGCGATGCGCCCGGTGAGCCGGGCGTGAGCGCGCCCGTCGATCACCGCGCCCATGAAGTTGCGGAAGTCGGCGACGTCCCCCATGCGGATCGCCTGGATGTGGCCCGCGAGCCGGTCCTTGAGGGCCGGCCAGAGCGAGCGGGGGATGTACGCGCGCGACGCGGCCGAGCACTTCTGCCCCTGGTACTCGTACGCCCCCCGGACGAGCGCCACGGCGAGCGCGTCGACGTCGGCGCTCGCGTGCGCGAACACGAAGTCCTTGCCGCCGGTCTCGCCCACGATGCGCGGGTAGCTGCGGTAGCGCCCGATGTTCTCCCCGATGCGGCGCCAGATCGACTGGAAGACCGCGGTCGATCCCGTGAAGTGGATGCCGGCGAAGTCCGGGTGATCGATGCAGGCGTTCGACACGAGCTCGGGCGGACCCATGACGAGGTTGACGACGCCGCGCGGCAGGCCCGCCTCGATGAGGAGCTCCATCACGAAGTGCGCGGCGTAGAGCGCGTTCGCCGACGGCTTCCAGACCACGGTGTTGCCCATCAGCGCCGGGGCCGCGCACAGGTTGCCCGCGATCGCGGTGAAGTTGAACGGCGTCGCCGCGAAGACGAAGCCCTCGAGCGGGCGAGGCTCGGCGAGGTTCCAGATGCCGGGCGCGCTCGCCGGCTGCTCCGCCGCGATCCGGTGGGCGAAGTGGACGTTGTAGCGGAAGAAGTCGATGAGCTCGCAGGCCGAGTCGATCTCCGCCTGGAACGCCGTCTTGCTCTGACCGAGCATGGTCGCCGCGTTCAGCACGGGGCGGTACCGGGTCGCGAGCAGCTCGGCCGCCTTGAGGAAGACGGCGGCGCGCTCTGTCCACGGCGTCCGCGACCACGCGCGGTGCGCTCGCTTGGCGGCCTCGATCGCGCGCGCGACGTGCTCGGCGCCGCCCTGGTGCGCGCGGGCGAGGAGGAGATCGCGCCGGTGCGGCGCGCGGACCTCGTCGAGCGCTCCGGTCCTGACCGCCTCGCCGTCGATGACCATCGGGATGTCGATCGTCTCCCGCGACCGGCGATCGAGCTCCGCCTTGAGGGCCGCGCGCTCGGGGCTGCCGGGGGCGTACGCGAGGACGGGCTCGTTCTGGGGGCTCGGTGGCGTGGCGATGGCGTCGATCATGACGCGAGTCTAGCGGCGGAGACGCGGGCGCGCAGCGCTCCGGCGCAGCCGATCGGGGCCTCGGCGTGAGCGGGATGGCCGCGCAGGACAGCGCTCGCCGCATTTCGCGGATGCCATGTTCAGGCGTCGCCCGCCTTGGGCGCCGCCCGCGCCGTCGCTACTCTCGAGCGATGCGCGAGCTCGTCACGCCGCCCGACGCGATCCTCGATCCGATCACGGGAGCGGCGCGCGTCGGGTCCTACCGGGGCGAGCTCCCGCGCGTCGACCTGAGCCCGCTCGCGCTGCGCGGGCTCGATCGCCTGCTCAAGCACAAGCGGTGGACCTACGTCGCGATCGCGTCCGACGAGGTCTTCATCGCCGTGGCGGTCGTGCACCTCGGTTACCTCGCGATCACGTTCGGCGTCGCCTTCGACAAGGCGGGCCGGCGGCTGCTCGTGGATCGCTCGATGTTCTGCCCTCCCTTCTCGGCGAGCGTGGGCGACGCGGGCGGCTCCGCGCGCGCGTGGCTGCCCCCCGCGCAGGTGCGGATCGAGCGCCCGCGCGGAGAGGCGAGGGGCGCGGTGGCCGCCGCGCTCCGCGGGCTCGAGCTGCAGGCGCGGCTCTCCACCCGCGCGGCCCCGCAGGCGCTCTCGGCGATCGCCGAGGCGCCAGGCGGCGTCCTGATCGCGACCGAGAAGCGGCTCCTCCTCGGCGTCGAAGGGGAGGCGTCGGTGCTCGGTCGCCGGATCTCGCTCGACGGCGCGCTCGCCAGCTACGACTACACGAGCGGCCTCCTTCCGCGCCGCACGACCTGGCGCTGGGCCCTCGCGCTGGGGCGCGCCGAGAGCGGCGAGCGCGTCGGCCTCAACGTGGGCGAGGGGTTCATCGGCGACGGCGAGTGCGCGATCTGGCTCGACGGCGAGCTGATCCCGCTCGCCGAGGGCCGGTTCACCTTCGACGCGGCGCGGCCGCTCGATCCGTGGCACGTCCGAACCGTGGACGGCGCCGTGGACCTCCGGTTCGTCCCCGGCGCGGCGCACTCGAACCACACGAACCTCGGCCTGGTCGCCTCGGAGTTCATGCAGCCGATCGGGCTCTACTCGGGCACGATCCGCCTCCCGGAGGGGCGGCACCTCGAGCTCCGGGACGTGCTCGGCGTGACGGAGGACCAGGACATCACCTGGTAGCTCCGGCGGCTCGCCCCGGTCAGCCGCCGCGGCGCTCGGCGATGAGCTTGTCGAGGTCGTCCTCGGTGATGAGCTTGGTACCGTACTTGCGCGCCTTCACCGCCTTGCTCGACGCGGACGCCACGTCGGCGAGGACGAGGTAGCTGAGCTCCTTCGTGACGCTGTTCAGCACTCGGCCGCCGTTCGACTCGACGAGGTGGGTGAGCTCGCCGCGGGAGCGCGTGGCCGCGCCGGTGAAGCAGAACGTGAGGCCGGCGAGCGGACCCTCGGCCTCGGGGGCGACCGGCTCGATGCCGGCGGCGAGCAGCCGCGCGATCTCGTCGCTGCGGGCGCGCAGCCCGCGGACGATGCTCGCGGCCTTGATGGCGCCGAGCCCCGGGATGCCGGCGAGCTCGTCCTCGCCGGCCGCGAGCAGCTTCTCGATCGTGGTGTACCCGGCGGACACGAGCAGCCGCGCGGTCTGGATCGCGAACCCCTCGATGCCGAGCGCGGCGAGGAAGATCGGCAGCGTGAGCGGCAGCCGGCTCTTCAGCTGGTCGAGGCACTTCGTGGCGCTCTTCTCGCCGCGACGGTCGAGCTCGGCGATGTCCTTGACCGTGAGCTTGTAGAGGTCGAGCGGCTCTCGCACGAGGCCCGCGGCCACCACCTGCTCGATCAGCTTGTCGCCCCACTCGAGCGCGCCGATGGCGTCGATCCAGTTGTGGATGCGCCCCTCGATGAGGGCTCGGCACGCGGCGTTCCGGCAGAGGAGGTACTCGCCCTCGACGACGAGCGGCGCGCTGCAGACCGGGCAGACCGACGGGGGGACCGCGGCGGGCCCGCGCTTCTCGACGACCTCCTCGACGTACGGGATCACGTCGTTGCGGCGCGAGACCAGCACCTCGTCGCCCACCCCGATGCCGAGGCTCCGCACGTTGGCCGCGTTGTGCAGCGACGCGCGCCGGACGTTGGCGCCGGCGAGCTCCACCGGCTCGACGATCGCCACCGGGGTGACGCGCCCGCTCGGCCCGGTGTCCCACTGGATCGCCACGACCGTCGTCACCTTCGCGGGCGACGCGAACTTGAAGGCGACGGCGCCGCGCGGCCGCCGGTTGACGTCGCCGAGCAGGCCCTGGAGGTGGAGCGAGTCCACGTACACGACGAGCCCATCGATCTCGTAGTCGAGGCCCGCGCGGAGCTCGCTCGAGTACCGCCGGTAGAGCTTCACGACGTCCTCGACGTTGCCGTGCGCGGTCTGCGGCGTCGCGAAGCCGAGCTCGCGCAGCCACGCGAAGCGCGCCCGGCACGTCGGGATCTCGAGGTGGTCGGCGACGTCGTAGAACAGCACCGTGCAGTGCTCCGCCCCCTGGCCGTCGAACCGCTTGGACGCGCCCGCGGCCATGTTGCGCGGGCTGGTGACGCCGGGGAAGTAGCGCTTCATGTCCGAGAGGCGGAGGATGATCTCGCCGCGCACGGACAGCCGTCCCCGCTCCCGGATCCGCGAGGGGACGCCCTTCATCCTCGCGACGTTCGCGGTGATCCGCTCGCCCCACTCGCCGTCGCCGCGGGTGATGGCGTCGACGAGCTTGCCGCCCTTGTAGATGACCTCGATGGAGATGCCGTCGAGCTTCTCCGCGACGAACAGGTCGTCCGCCACGCTCGCGCGGCCGGAGCTCGCCGGCTGCGCCGCGCCGTCGCCGTCGTGCGCGTCCTTCGCGAGGAGCTCGTCGCACCGGGCGACCCAGGCCCGGAGCTCGTCCTCGGAGACGACCTTGTTGAGCGAGCCCATCGGGATCTCGTGCCGCGCCTTCTCCCACTCCGTGATGAGGGAGGCGGAGCCGACGCGGGCGAGCACCGGGTGCGTGGGATCCAGGGCGCGGAGCTCGTCCTCGAGGGCGTCGAACGCGGCGTCCGAGATCTCCGGGTGCCCTGCGTAGTAGCTCGCCCTGTATTTCTCGATGCGCTCGGCGAGCTCATCGATCCTGGCCTTGTGCTTCGGATCCGTCGCGAGCCCGCCCTGCAGCGGGCTCTGCGCTCCGGCCTCGTCGTGGTGTGCCTGCGTCATCGCTTGCCTCGGCTCACTCGAGCTCCGCCTCGCCGGCGCGCCGGGCGGCGGCGAGCAGGTCCCCCATGCCCATCGCGAGCTCGGCCGGGAGCTCGTCGTCGCGGAACAACCGGACCTCGCGGATCTCGAGCGGGTTCTGGGGAGGGCGCGTGGGCGCGCCGATCCGGGCGGCGACGACGACCGTCACCGCGTGGAAACGGACGTCGCGATCGGGCCGCGAGTACACGCCCACGACGCGCCCCAGCTCGACCTCGGTGACGCCGGCCTCTTCGGCGAGCTCCCGCACGATGCTGTCGCGGAGCGTCTCGCCCCACTCCAGGGTCCCTCCTGGGAGCGCCCAGGTTCCGGTGTCGCTGCGGCGGATGAGCAGCCACCGGCCGTCGGCGGTCTGCGCGGCGGCGGCGATCCCGACGACGGGCCGCCGGAGCAACGCTCGCGCGACCTCCTTGGCCAGGGCGAGCACGGAGCGCGGCATCAACGAAAGGGGTGCGATTTCCATGAGAATTTTTGCGACGTGTCAGCAAAGCATAGAAGCGATCGGCGGCTACCGGGAGAGGGTTCCGTGCGACCTCGGCCGATCCCCCGGACGGCCGTGAGCCACGCGGCTCGGCTCGGCCCCGGGTGAGGGGCAGGCTACGCTCGCACCATCATGTCGTTCGTGGAGAGGGCGCTGCGCGCTCCTGTCGGATCGTACGGCCTCGTTGTCCGCTGTGGCGCGGCGGCGTGGGGCGCCGCGCTCGCGCTCGCGCTCGCGTCGCTTCCGAGCTGTACCGAAGAGCGGCTCCCCCCGCCGCGCCCTCCTGCCGGCGAGTCGATCGGCGCGGGCGCAGCGGGCGGCGCGCCGCCGGATGCGGGCGTCGACGAGGGACCTCGGCCGTCGAACCTCTGCGAGTGCGTCGCTGCGTACGGCGGCGAGGCCGGGCCATGCGGCGATTGCTTCAACGAGCATGCCTCGCGCGGCGCGCGCTGCGAGGCGCAGCTCTCGGCGTGCGACGCCGAGCCCGGTTGCAGGCCGATCAGCGTGTGCCTCAAGGGCTGCGGTCACGACAAGGCCTGCCAGGCGGCGTGCGTGTTCCCGGACGACGCAGGCGCCGCGCACCAGGCATTCCAGCAGGTGCTCGCCTGCGTGTGCGACGCGTGCGCCGCGATGTGCGCCTACTACGATGCGCCGCTCGAGTGCGCCGAGCCCGGCGCCGGGAGCGGTGGCACCGGTGGAGCTGCTGGCGCCGGTGGAGCTGCTGGCGCCGGTGGAGCTGCGGGCGCCGGCGGAGCTGCTGGCGCCGGTGGAGCTGCAGGTGCCGGCGGAGCTGCGGGCGCCGGCGGGGAAGCGGGCGGTAGCAGAGCTGCGGGCGCCGGCGGGGGAGCGCGCACGTTCGGAGGACGAGGAATCCGGTGAGCTCCGCGCCCTCGCTCGCGCGCCGTCCGCTCTGGCGTCTCGTGCGGTAGGCTTGCCGGATGCAGAAACCGGTGATCTGGGCGGCCCTTCAGCTCTCCAGCCAGGAGAACGTGAGCGACAACCTGGCGCGGATCGAGGCGCGCATCGCGGAGGCGGCGAGCCACGGCGCGACGACGGTCGTGCTGCCCGAGAACTTCGCGTACATGGGCAACGAGGAGGGAAAGCGCCACATCGCGGAGGACCTCGACGCCGGCGGCGGTCCCATCGCGCGTCGCCTCGCCGACGCGGCGCGGTCCGCTCGGGTGACCCTCGTGGCCGGCGGCTTCCCCGAGCGCGCGCCCGACGCGGCGAGGCCTTACAACACCTGCGCGGTCTTCGGACCCGACGGCCGGCTCACCGCTCGCTACCGGAAGATTCACCTCTTCGACGTCGAGATCGCCGACGGCACGAAGTACCGCGAGTCGGCGTCGACGACCGCCGGCGATGCCCCCGTCGTCACCGAGATCGACGGCGTGAAGGTCGGGTTGTCGATCTGCTACGACGTCCGGTTCCCGGAGCTCTACCGCGCGCTCTCGTCGGCGGGCGCCGAGGCCATCGTCGTCCCCGCGGCGTTCACGCTGCTCACGGGCAAGGACCACTGGCTGGTCCTGCTCCGCGCGCGGGCCATCGAGGCTCAGGCGTACGTCGTGGCCGCAGCGCAGTGGGGCAAGCACCCCGGCGCGCGGGCGACGTTCGGAAAGTCGTGCGTGATCGATCCGTGGGGTGAGGTGATCGCTCAGGCGTCCGAGGGGGAGGGGATCGCGATGGCGATGCTCGATCCCGCCTATCTCGAGCGCGTCAGGGCGAATCTCCCGTCGCTCAAGCACAGGCGACTCTGATCGCGATGTCATGGGGGTAAGCACTTTGTCTCGCGCCGGGGCGTGGTGGTTCCGGCGCTTCGCGTGGCCGACGTCTTGCGTCCGTTCACTCGGCCGAGGCGTCGCTCTCCACCTCGCCGGCCGGGGGCAGCGCGCCGCCGCGCTTCGACAGGAGGGCCCGGAGCTCCGCCGGTCGGCGAAAACCGATGCGGCGGGCGACCTCCCCCTCGGTGTGCCCCTCCCGTAAAAGCGTGCGGGCGCGCTCCGCGCGCACCTCGTCGTAGTAGACGTGGGGCGATAGCCCGAAGGCGGCGCGGAAGAGCCGCGCGAAGTGAAACTCGGACAGATCGAGATCCAGTGCGACCTCGTAGGAACGGATCCTCTGGCCACCTTCGGCGGCGCTGCGGATGCGGTCACGGCCGAGCAGGAGGCGCTCCGAGGTGCTGCGCGGGAGCGGGGCTCCCGAGCGCGGCGGCGGGGTGGAGCGCGAGGCGGCGATGGCCGCGGCGCGCTCGCGCAGCGGGGGCGCGCTGTAGCTCGGCGCCGCGGCGCCGGACGTTGGGAGCGCGGCCGACGCGCCGCTCTGGGCTGTGATGGGCGAGGCCGAGACCGACAGGGAGCGTGCGGCCGGCGTGCTGTGGGACGAGGAGGGTGCGATCGGAGTCGAGATGGGAAGCGCAATCGTCACGAGTACCTCTCCAGCGGTGTAAGGGCGACGTGCCGCGGTCATCGCGGCCATCGGCGCGACGTATTGCAACCGGTAGGCCGCAAGCGGACGCAACGCTGCTGGGTTGGGTGAATCGGCGCTCCACAGCGCAAAACGCCGCGTTTGCTCGTCAACCTGCGCGCGATGTCATGGGGGGTGTGGCCCACCGTTCACGTGGCACAGACGCCGGAGACCACCCGTGCCTGGCACAACGTGCCTGTGCGGCGCACGCCGCACGCACGCACGCCGCGGCGGTCGCACGCATCGCGACATCGTCGCGGCGATCTCGTGTCTGTCAGAAGATGAATGCGAGCGCGGGCTCCTGCATCCAATGAGGTTCGCGCCCGCGCGCGGAGTCGCCGCGACCTCTGGGGCCAGGGGTCGACGTCACACGTCGATCTCGGCGTTCGGCGCGCGCTCCATGATGAAGCGGAAGCGCGCCTGCGCGTCCTTGCCCATCAGCTCGTTCAGGATGCGATCGGTCTCGATCTCTCCCTCGATCATGACGCGGAGCGCGCGCCGGCGGCGGATGTCGAGCGTCGTCGCCTTGAGGTCCTCCGCGGGCATCTCGCCGAGTCCCTTGAAGCGAGAAATATCCGCCTTGGCTGTCTTGGAGAGCTTCGCGAGGACCCGGTCGCGCTCTGCGTCGTCGAGGGCCCAGTACGTCTCCTTGCCCACGTCGATCCTGTAGAGCGGCGGCTGCGCGAGGAACACGTGCCCGCCGCGGAGCAGGCCGGGCAGGTGCCGGTAGAAGAACGTCAGCAGCAGCGTCGCGATGTGCTGGCCGTCGCTGTCGGCGTCCATCAGCAGAAAAATCCTGCCGTAACGCAACTTGGACGCGTCGAAGTCCTTGCCGAACCCGCAGCCCAGCGCGCTCACGATGTCCTGGAGCTCCTTGTTGCCGAGCACCTTCGAGGTGGAGGCCTGCTCCGCGTTGAGCACCTTGCCGCGCAGCGGGAGGATCGCCTGAGTCCGGCGATCCCGACCCTGCTTCGCGGAGCCGCCTGCGCTGTCGCCCTCGACGATGAAGAGCTCGCTCTCGCTGGGATCGGTCGAGGCGCAGTCGGCGAGCTTGCCCGGCAGGTTGAGCCGATGCGACACCGGCGTCTTGCGCAGGACCTGCTGGGTCGCCTCGCGCCGCGCCTCCCTGGCGCGCGCCGCCAGGATCGCCCGGGCCACGATCGACTCGCCGGCCGTGCCGTTGTGGAGCAGCCACTGCTCGAGCGCGGGCCGGACCATGCCCTCGACCGCCGGGCCTGCCTCGGGGTTGTTGAGCCGATCCTTCGTCTGCCCCTGGAACTGAGGCTCCTGGATGTAGATGGACAGGACGCCCACGATCCCCTCGCGGATGTCGTCGGCCGTCAGCGTCACGCCCTTCGGCTGGATCTTCTTCGCGTCCATGAAGGCGCGGACCGCCTTCACGATCGCGGTGCTGAAGCCGGACTCGTGCGCGCCGCCCGCGTGCGTGGGGATGCCGTTGACGTACGACTTCACGTAGTCGTCGGTCGACTCCGTCCACTGGAGCGCGGCCTCCAGCCGGATCTCGCCCTCGCGCGCGACGTAGAAGATGGACGGGTGCGTCACCGCCTTGCCGCGCTGGGCGACCAGCTTCGGCAGGAAGTCCGCGATGCCGTTCGGGTGAAGGAGCTCGAGCGACTCGCCGGACGAGAGATCGCGGAACGCGATCGCGAGCCCTCCGTGGAGGTACGCCTTGGCCTCCAGGCGCTCGCGGATGGTCTCGGGATCGAACCGCCGACCCTGCCCGAAGATCTCCGGATCCGGCCGGAAATGGACGCTCGTGCCGTGCTTGCGGGTGGGCGCGCCCTTCTTGAGCTTGCTGATCGGCGCGCCGCGCGAGAACGTCTGCTGGTGCTCGAAGCCGTCGCGCAGCACCCGGATCTCGACGAGCTCCGACAGCGCGTTGACGACGCTCGAGCCGACGCCGTGGAGGCCGCCCGAGACCTTGTAGTTGTCGCTCCCGAACTTCCCGCCCGCGTGCAGCGTGCAGAGGATGAGCTCGAGCGCGGGGCGCTTGTACCGGGGGTGCACGTCGACGGGCATGCCGCGGCCGTCGTCGGTCACGGTCACGCCCTGGAGATCGGCGTCGAGCGTCACCTCGATCCGCTTCGCGTGCCCGTTGATCGCCTCGTCGACGGCGTTGTCGACGATCTCCCAGAGCAGGTGGTGGTAGCCCCTGACGTCGGTGCCGCCGATGTACATGGCGGGGCGCTTGCGGACGGGCTCCAGCCCCTCGAGCACCTCGATGTCAGCGGCCGTGTAACGCGCGCCGGACGCGGCGCGGACGGGGGGATTCGTGGCGGCCATGGTCAGCTCACCTCCAGCGTCGGTACGACGACGGCCGGCGGCACCACGCGGACGAAGCGGTCGCGTCGCGCGACAGGCTCGCCCTGGGTGCCGCGCGGGCCGGCGATCTTGCTCGCGGCGATCTCGAGCGTCTTGCCCTTCTCCGTCTCGACCGTGAGCGCGTCGTTCGGCCCGAGGGCGAGCGCGGCGCCGACCAGGCGCTCGCCGTCGGCGACCCGCATGACGACCGAGCCCTTGCCCGCGCCGGAGAGCAGCGCGAGCTCCTCCACGGCGACGCTGAGCGCCCAGGCGTCGCTCGAGGCGCAGAGCACCCGATCGGCGCCGTCCACGGCGTGGACGAAGAGCACCTCGTCGCCCTCGTTCAGCTTGGCGAAGCGGCGCCCCGAGCGCGTCGAGGGGTCGCGGTGCGGCCGCAGCGAGAACCGGAAGCCGAGGCCCCCGCGCGTGATCGCGAGCGCGAACGGCGGCTCCGGCTCGGCGGAGTCCGGCGTGGGCGCGGGGACGTCGAGCGCCCTCGGGTCGAAGGAGAGCATCGCGATCATCCGCTCGCCGTCCGCCAGCTTGAACAGCTTCTGCACGGGATCGCCGTAGCCGGTCGACTGCGGCACGTCGTGGATGCGGCACACGTAGCACGCGCCGAGGTTCGAGAAGAACGCGACCGTCGACCGCGTCGAGCCGGCGACCGCCGCGAGCACGCTGTCGCCCTCGCGGATGCGCGTCGAGGAGAGATCCTTCACCTCGCGCACCCGCTTCACCCAGCCCTGCGCCGAGAGGATGACGTTCGCGTCCTCGGCCACGATGAAATCTTCCGCCTGGTACTCGGGCTCGTCGATCGAGCCGACCACCTTCGTGCGGCGCTTCTCGCCGTAGGAGCCCTTGATCTCGACGAGCTCGTCGCGGACGATCCCCCAGCGCTTCGCCTCGCTCTTGAGCAGCCCCTCGATCCGCTTCGCCTCGGCGCGCTTCTCGGCGAGATCCTTCTGCACGAGCAGGATCTCGAGGCGCGCCAGCCGGTAGAGCTTGAGCTCGAGGATCGCGTCCGTCTGCTCCTCGCTCAGGGTGAAGCGCTTCATCAGCTTCTCGGCCGCGTCGGCCTTGCCCTCGCTCTTGCGGATGATCCGGATCACCTCGTCGAGCGCGTCGAAGATCTTCTCGAACCCCTCGAGGATCGTGATCCGCCGCCGCAGCTCGCCGAGCTCGAACTCGAGCCGCCGCGTCACCGTCGCGTAGCGGAAGTCGAGGAACTTCGTCAGGATCTCGTGCAGGCCGAGCCGCCGCGGCGCGGCGATCTCCGCGTTGTCGGTGGGCACGAGGCAGGTGAGGTTGACCTGCACGTTGATCGCGAGCGGCGTCTGTTTGTAGAGGTACGCCATCACGAGCTGCGCGTCGGCGCCGCGCTTGAGCTCCATCACGATGCGCACCTCGCCGGTCGACTCGTCGCGCACGTCCACGAGCGTCGGCAGCTTCTTCGAGAGGATGACCTCGGCGATCTTCTCGACGATCGCCTTGCGCTCGATCCCGTACGGGATCGAGGTGATCACGATCTGCGGCGCGGCGCCGCGCTTGCCGTCGCCCTCTTCCAGCTGCCACTCGCCGCGCAGCTTCAGCGAGCCCTGGCCGGACGCGTAGACGGCCTCGAGCTCCTTCTTGGTCGCGTGCAGCTGGCCGCCCGTCGGGAAGTCGGGCCCCTTCACGTACGACAAGAGCCGCTGCGTGGTGAGCTCGCGGTTCTCGATCAGCGCGACGCACGCGTCGATGACCTCGCCCAGGTTGTGCGGCGGGATGCTCGTCGCCATCCCGACCGCGATCCCCTGCGAGCCGTTCACGAGCAGGTTCGGGAAGCGGGACGGGAGGACGATCGGCTCGAAGCGGGTGCCGTCGTAGTTCGGCCGGAAGTCCACGGTGCGCTGGCCGAGCTCGCTGAGCAGCTCCAGCGCGAGGGGGCGGAGCTTCGCCTCGGTGTAACGCATCGCCGCCGGCGCATCGCCGTCCACGGAGCCGAAGTTCCCGTGGCCGGCGATGAGCGGCGCCCGCATCACGAAGTCCTGCGCCAGCCGGACCATCGCGTCGTAGATCGCGACGTCGCCGTGCGGGTGGTACTTGCCCATCACGTCGCCGACGACCGCGGCGCTCTTCCGGTACTTCGCGTCCGGCCCGAGGTGCAGGTCGTGCAGCATCGCGTAGAGGATGCGGCGCTGCACCGGCTTCAGCCCGTCGCGCACGTCGGGGAGCGCGCGCGACGTGATGACGCTGAGCGCGTAGTTCAGGTACCGGCGCTGCGCCTCTTCGGCGAGCGAGGTGTCGGGCGCCGGGGGCGGCGGGGGCTCGCTGTCGCCGGGCCGGCCGCCTCGGCGGCCCTTGCGAGGCGCCTCACCGTCGGACGGAAGGGAGGGGGTTCGAGACACGCGTTACTCCAGGGAGTGCTCGGGCACCGGGTTGAACAGGTGCTCCGATGTTCAGGTGAACGCTGGCGAGCCTCGGCAATTACCCAGGGGCTCGCGCTCGGTCAAGGCTGCCTCGCGGGAATTTCTGGCTGCGCGTGCTCGCCTGCGCTCGCGCGGCCCCTGGCATAGCGTCAGATCGCCGAGAGATCGACCCGCACGCAGGGGTCGCGGCGGCGACCCGTCGGCGACGCCCTGTTTTCGGCGTCCGCCCTTGAGACTCACGTCGCGCTGGGCTACGGGGTGGCGCCTTGTACGCGACAGGCACCCGTCCAATGCTTCGCCTCCCCGGCCGCTGCCTGCGGCTCGTCTGGCTCGGCCTCTTCCTGGTGTTCGTGGCGGCAGCGGCGATGCGGCCCCGGCTCGCGGCAGCTCAGGTGCCCGGAGGAGCTCCGGGCGCGCAGCCGCCCGGGGGCGGCGCCACACCGTCCCCAGCCCCGGCCGGCGCCGCTCAGCCGTCCGCCCCGCCCAACGCGACCGGGGCGGTCCAGCCTGGCGCCGGTACACCTGCGCAGGTTGCCGCCGACACGGCCGAGCCGACGCTCGACGTGGCGCCCACGGAGGCCGAGCTCGCCCGTGGCCAGCCGGTGACCCAGGTCACGGTCGCTGGCAACCGGCGCGTCTCGACCGAGGACGTGCTCGTCTACCTGGGGCAGACGCGGGTCGGCAGGCCGTTCACCCCGGAGGGGCTGGCGCGCGACGTGCGCGAGCTCTGGGACTCCGGTCTGTTCGATGACGTCGAGGTCGACCTCACCCGCCGCGACGACGGGGTGAGCCTGCGGGTGCTCGTCCGGGAGCGCCCGAGCATCAAGGCCATCGAGTTCTCCGGCAACAACGAGATCGACAGCGAGGACCTCACCGAGGCGCTCTCGGTCGAGATCAAGACCGGCACGATCCTGAGCTACGCGGCCATCCGCCGCGGCGTGCAGAAGCTCCGCGACAAGTACGCCGAGGAGGGCTACTTCCTCGCCGAGGTCAGCTACGAGGTCAAACCGGAGCGGGAGAACCAGGTCACCCTCAAGTTCACCATCAAGGAGCACGCGCCCGTCACCGTCCGGCGCATCACCTTCATCGGGAACCACAACATCCCGGACGAGGAGCTCCGGGAGGTCATGCTCACGGGGAACGGGGGCTTCTTCGCCTTCGGCACCGGCGGTCCGTTCCGCCAGGACGCGTTCGAGCGCGACGTCCTCGTCATCAACGCCCTCTACTACGATCGCGGCTTCCTCGCGGTGCAGGTCGCGACCCCCAGGGTGATGCTCACGCCCGACCGCACGGGCATCGAGGTCACGCTGACGATCAACGAGGGGCCTCGCTTCCGCATCCGCTCGCTGCGCGTGTACGAGCGGGACGCCGACGGCCGCGAGATCGAGCCGCTCGGCGGGCGCCGGGCGCTGCGCGAGATGGTGCGGGCCAAGCCGGGCGACTGGTTCAACCGCGCCGAGCTGGCGAAGGATCTCAGCGCGATCCAGACGCTGTACCGGGACGCCGGCTACGCCAACGTCGAGGCCGTGCCCGAGACCCAGCCCGATCCGGACCGGCGGGAGGTCGACATCTCCGTCGGCATCCGCAGAAACCAGCTCGTCTACTTCGGGCGCATCGAGATCCGCGGCAACACGAAGACGCGGGACAAGGTGATCCGCCGCGAGATGGAGGTGGAGGAGCGGCAGCTGTTCAGCGAGACGAAGCTCGAGCGGTCGAAGCAGCGGATCACGGCGCTCGGCTACTTCGAGCGGGTCGACATCTCCACCGAGCAGGGCGAGGACGACCAGCACATCAACGTCAACGTCGACATTGGCGAGAAGCCGACGGGCACCTTCCAGATCGGCGCCGGCTTCTCGAGCGTGGAGAGCTTCATCGCGACGGCGCAGGTCCAGCAGGCGAACCTGCTCGGGAGCGGCCAGTCGCTCTCGCTCCAGGCGCAGATCTCGGGCCTGCGGCGCCTCGTCGACATCCGGTTCTTCGAGCCGTACCTGTTCGACAGCCCGTTCTCCGCGTCGGTGAGCGTCTACAACCAGCTGCGGGCCTACAAGGAGTTCTCGCAGACCTCCACGGGCGGCTCGATCACGATCGGCTACCCGCTCATCGAGCCGGAGCTCCGCGCCCAGCTGACGTACACGCTGGAGAACGACGAGATCTCGTCGTCCACGTCCACCGGCCTCGGCACGGCGGACCCGCGGTCCACGTTCCAGCGGCTCCCGCTCTACAACCTCTTCAACGACGGGATCACGTCCAGCATCCGCCCGGCGCTCACCTACGACACGCGCAACAACCAGCTCTTCCCGACCTCGGGCATCTACCTGCAGGGCTCGGTGGAGCTCGCCCACAGCGCGCTCGGCAGCCAGAACGAGTTCCTGCGGTATCGCGCCACGGGGCGGTTCTACTACCCGATCACGGACAGCCTGGTCCTCAAGCTGAACACCGAGGCCGGCATGGTGACGAGCCCGAACCCGGAAGGCGTGCCGATCTTCGCCCGCTTCTTCCTGGGCGGCATCCTCGACGTGCGCGGCTTCGAGATCCGGGACATCGGCCCGCGTCTCCCGCTGCGCGAGTCGCTCGATCCGAACTCTGCGCCGATCGCGAACGGCGCGAACATCGGCGGCAACCTGATGTACTACCAGAACCTCGAGCTGGAGTTCCCGCTCATCGAGGCCGTGCAGATCAAGGGCGTGGTGTTCACCGACCTCGGCAACGCCTGGAATCTCGAGAAGCTCTACTGCAACGCCGCCCCAGCTTCGCCGCACGACGTCACGAACCCGTGCTTCTCGCTCGAGCGCCTGCTCGATGTCCGCACCTCGTGGGGGTTCGGCTTCCGGTGGTTCTCCCCGCTCGGACCGCTGCGCTTCGAGTGGGGCTTCCCGTTCAAGCGGCTGCCCTACGAAGAGACGTACAAGTTCGAGTTCAACATCGGCAACTTCTTCTGAGTCGCCGGGCGGCGGGCGCAGCAGGGACGTGCGTGCCTCCGGCGCGCACCGCCCGGAGGCGCGCCCGCTGGCACGGAGGCGCGCGCTGCCCGGCATCCTCGCGCCGCCAGGCGGACCCTGCCCAGGAGCGTCCTGGATGGCGCGCTGCGTGCGGCGCGCTCGCGGCGCCGGCGCCGGCGCCGGCCGCTGCGCGAATCGCGGTAAAGTACGGGGGCAGCGGGTTGCCCGGCGGGGGCGCGGCTGTTAGGTGGAAAGCTATGCGCCCGGAGCACAGCTCAATGGGGTTCCCCAAGCCAGGCAAGGCCCTGCTGGGGATGATGATCGCGGTCGGCTGTATCTGGGTGATGTTCACCCTGGGGCTCAACTGGGGAGGCGCCGGCGAAGGCGTGCTCGAGCCGTTCCTCGGCATCAGCGATCGCATCCTCCACGGCCAGGTATGGCGGCTGCTCACCGCGCCGCTCATCCACAGCCCGAGCGATCCGTGGCACTTCATCACGACGCTGCTCGGCCTGTACTTCCTCGGCACCTCGCTCGAAGAGCGCTGGGGCCCCGGCCGCACGGTGGCGTTCCTGTTCGGCTCCGCGGCCTTCGCGTTCGCGCTCCAGGTGGCGGTCGGCTTGCTCTTCCCGAGGGTGGCGTCGCCCGTGTTTTACGGCGGGCTCGGCATGATCGAGGCCGTCGCCGTCGCGTGGGCGCTCGCGCACCGGCACGCCACGGTCCGCCTCTTCTTCGTCCTCCCGGTGACGGGCACCATGCTGCTCGTCTTCATCTTCGGCCTCTCGGTGCTCAACGTCATCGCCATGCGCGCCCCCCCCGAGGGGCTGATCACGCCGTTCGGCGGCATGCTGGCGGGCTACCTCTTCGGCGACTTCTCCCCGCTGCGCCGCTTCTACCTGCGGATGCGCTTCCGGCAGCTGCAGGCGCAGTCCGCCGCGCTCCGGCGCGTCCCTGCGGCGCGCGGCCGCTCCAGCGGCGTCCCGCTCCGGGTCATCCCCGGCGGCCAGAAGGACCCGCCGAAGGACAAGCGCTACCTGAACTGAAGCGCGACGGGCGCTGCGAGCGCTGAAGCCGTCGCGGCGCGCCCCTCACGCCCCGTGAGCTCGCTCGCGCGCGTTCAGGGCGCGGAGCACCGGCGGAGCTCGTCGAGCGTCTTCGCGCGCGTGAGGCAGTCGACCTCGCCTGGATCCACCTCGGTCCCGGCGAGCTCCCGTTTACAATCGGACGTCCACTCCGACGAGAGCCGCTCGCCCTCGCTCGCGATCACCACCGCGGCTTTCCCCGAGCTCCCCGGCGCCGCCGGTCCCGATCGCTTCGCCTCCGCGGCCCACGCGGCGCGCATGGCTTCGCCGATCCTGCGGCAGTCGTCCTCGGAGAGGGTCTTGCCGCAGCCGCCGCCGAGGAGCGCGCCCGCGAGCACGAGGAGGGCCCGAGCGGCGCGGTGCGCGCCGAGGGGGCTCCCCCCCGCGCGTGCGCGCGGCTCGCCGGGGAGAGGCAGGCCGCGCGACTCGCGCGCAGCGGCTGCCTTCGGTTGCCGAGCAGGCCAGCCCACGGACTAGCTGTCGATGAAGCTCTTCAGCTGCTTCGACCGGCTGGGGTGCCGGAGCTTGCGGAGCGCCTTGGCCTCGATCTGCCGGATGCGCTCGCGGGTGACCTCGAAGTCCTGACCGACCTCTTCGAGGGTGTGATCGCTCTTCTCGCCGATGCCGAAGCGCATCCGGAGCACCTTCTCCTCGCGCGGCGTCAGCGTCTTCAGGACCTTACGGGTCTGCTCGGCGAGGTTCATGTTGATCACCGCCTCCGCCGGCGAGATCACGCTCTTGTCCTCGATGAAGTCGCCGAGGTGCGAGTCCTCCTCCTCGCCGATCGGGGTCTCGAGCGAGATCGGCTCCTTCGCGATCTTCAGGACCTTCCGCACCTTGTCGAGCGGGAGCTCCATCTTCTCGGCGATCTCCTCGGGGGTCGGCTCGCGGCCGTACTCCTGCACGAGGTAGCGCGAGGTGCGGATGAGCTTGTTGATCGTCTCGATCATGTGGACCGGGATGCGGATCGTCCGCGCCTGGTCCGCGATCGCGCGGGTGATCGCCTGCCGGATCCACCACGTCGCGTAGGTCGAGAACTTGTAGCCGCGCTTGTACTCGAACTTGTCGACGGCCTTCATGAGGCCGATGTTGCCTTCCTGGATGAGGTCCAGGAACTGGAGGCCGCGGTTCGTGTACTTCTTCGCGATGGAGACGACGAGGCGGAGGTTCGCCTCGACCAGCTCCGCCTTGGCGCGCTCCGCCATCCGCTCGCCCTCGCGGATGTTCTCGTAGGTCTCGCGGATCGCCGCGACGTCGATGTTGAGCTCCTCCTCGACCTTCTTCAGGCCCTTCTGGGCGTTCTTGATGGTCGACTCGAAGTCGTTGAGCTCCTCGCGGTTGACGTTGAGCTTCTTGGCGAGGCGACCCTCGAGGGCGCGGTTGCCCTTCACCTTGATGAGCTCGCGCTTGAGCTCGCCCTTCGAGAGCCCCGTGCGGCGCTCCAGCTCGGTCGCGCCGGCCTCCGCCTTCTCGACCTTCGAGATGAGGCTCTTCAGCTTCTGGACGATCTTGTCGATCGTCCGCTTGTTGAGGCGCATCTCCTCGAGCGTCGTCACGAGCTCGGCCGTCGCCTGCGTCACCTCGACGTCGATCTGCTTGCGGCGGACCTCGGTCTTGACGTCTTTGCGCTCCTCGAGGAGCTCCGCCTTCTTCTTGTCGACCCGCTTCACCTTGTCGATGAGGCGGATGATGCGCCGGTCGGCCTCCTCCTCGTCGAACTCCTGGTCGTCGTTCTCGGCGTCCTTGATGAGCTCCTTCACCCGGATCTTGTGCTTCCGGAGCTTCTCGCCGAGATCGATGATCTCGCGGACGGCGATGGGGGAGTCGAGGATCGCGGCGTTGACCTTCTGCTCGCCGATCTCGATCCGCTTCGCGATCTCGACCTCGCCCTCGCGGGTGAGCAGCGAGACGCTGCCCATCTTGCGGAGGTACATCCGGACGGGATCGTTCGACTTCGAGTAGTAGTCGACGTCCTCTTCCTCGCGGTCGGGCGTGACGACGAGCTTCTTCTCGCCCGCCTCCTCGTCGGCGATGCGCTTCGGCGCGATCTTCACCTGGGTCGCGCCGTCGACGATCTCGATGTCCTCGTCGCCGAGGGCGCCCACCACGTCGTCGAGCTGATCGGGCGCGACGTCCGCGGGGAGCGCGTCGTTCACCTCGTCATAGGTGAGAAAGCCTTTGCTCTTGCCGGTCTCGACGAGCTTCTCCAGGGTCTTCCGGTCCTTCTCGGACCGCTCGGCTCGGATGCCCGCGTCTCCTTTGTTGCTTGGGCGTGCCCCTCCCTCAGCGTGCCCGCGTGTCGAAGCGTGCCGCGCGCCGTTGAGCGCGCCGCCCCCCGCCGCCCTCGCGATCCCGCCTGCCCGACCGGAAGATTGCTTGGCCTTGCTCGCCATTACCTCATGCTCCACTTACGGCGACCAGCTCGCCGCGACCGACAAGACACACCAGATGATTCCGACAAACTCTAGGGATCACGCACGTCGGGCCGCCACGTAGGGGCGACACGGAACGCATCAAGGAAGACCGAGCCCCCCCGCTCTCCGCTGGAATAGATCACGCAGCAAAGCGTTTTCAGCATCGGCGTCGACCGCGCTCTTCTGGAGCTGGCTCATGACGGCTGCCTTCTGTCGCGCCAGGGCATGCCTGCTCAACTTTTGTGAATTCTCCAAGAGCGTCGCCTTGGCCGTTGAGGCCGCTTCGAAGACAGGCGAGACCAGCCGTCCAGCCGCGAATGAATGGATCGGAGCCGGGACTTGCGCAAGAAATTCGCCGGCGGCAAGCCCCATTTCAAATGTGAAATTTTGACGCGCTGTGACAATTGCAAGGGCGACCTCGCCCTCAAGGCACTCCAGCGCGAGCTGCACCTCGTCGTCGGCCAGAAGCTCGGGAAAATCCAGGATCGCGCCGAGGATCTCGAGGCTGACCTCCTGGAACTGCGCGCGTGAGCGCGCGCGCTCCCACGTCTCGGTCGTCTGTCCGGAGGGGGTCACCTCGCGGGTGGGCTGGCTCCGCGGCCGGGAGAGCGACTCCTCGACGACGCGCTCGAGCTGCCGGAGGTCGTCGGGCGAGCGGCCGCCGATCACGAGCTTCGAGGAGAGGCGATCGGCGTAGAGCTTCGCCATCATCCTGAGGTTCGGATCGTCCTCCTCGGCGAGGAGCGCGGCGACGGCGCGCACGCGGGCGAGCTGCTCGGGCAGCGATGAGCCGCCGAAGCTGTCGCCGTCGAGCGCCTCGTCGATGAGGTGCTCGAGCAGGCCGCGCGCGCCCTTGAGGATGCGGGCGACGGCGTCCGGGCCGTGCTTGCGCGCGAGGTCGTCGGGATCGACGCCCGCCGGCAGCACGGCGACGCGGGCGCTGAGGCCCGCCTCGCGGCACGGGGAGCGCGCCGCCCGCGTGGCCTTCTTGCCGGCCGCATCGCCGTCGAAGAGCAGGATGACCGCGGGCGCGAAGCGCTTGATGAGCTTCGCTTGCCCGGGCGTGAACGCGGTCCCGAGCGGGGCGATGGCGTGGCCGATGCCGCGCGCGTGGAGGGCGACGACGTCGAAGTTGCCCTCCACGAGCACCGCCTCGCCGCGCTGCCGGATCGCCTGGCGCGCCTGGTAGAGCCCGAAGAGGTGCTCTCCCTTCGTGTAGATCGGCGACTCGGGGCTGTTGATGTACTTCGCCGGCGCGCCGTCGGCCTGGGGCGCAGGGCCGCCCTTGCCGAGCGACGAGAGCTCCGCGGGGCTCGGGTCGGGCAAGGCGCGCCCGCTGAACGCGATCACCCGGCCCATGACGTCGGTCACGGCGAACATGAGCCGGTGGCGGAAGCGGTCGTAGTGGCCGCTCCCCGACGAGCGCGGCACGAGGAGCCCGACGCGCTCGGCGAGGACCGGGGAGACGCCTTGCTGCCGCAGGTAGGTGGCGAGCGCGTCCCAGGCGAACGGGGCGTAGCCGATCCGGAACGCCTGGAGGGCCTCGGAGATCGGATCGACGCCGCCATCGCCGTCGCGGAGGGGCAGACCGCGTCGCTCGAGCTCCTCGTGGGCGTAGCGCGCGAGCGGGTGGGGGCCGCCGCCCGGGCCGCCGCGGAGGCTGTGCTCGAAGAACGTCGCGGCGAGGTGGTTGACGGCGTAGAGGTCGTCCTTCGACTTGCGCGCCGCCTGCGCCTCGCGCCGCTCGGCCTCGGTCATCGACTCCGCCACCTCGATGCCGGCGCGCTCGGCGAGCGCGCGCACCGCCTCGGCGAACGTCCGGCCCTCGAGCTTCATCACGAAGTCGATGGCGCTGCCGGTCTCCTTGCAGCCGAAGCAGTGATAAAACCCGCGGTTCGGGTTCACATGGAAGCTGGGCGTCTTCTCCTTGTGGAACGGGCAGAGCCCGGTGAAGGAGAGCCCGCGGCGCGTGAGGCGCACGCTTTCGCCGATGAGCGCTACGAGATCCGTGCGCTCCTTCACGAGCGCGATCGTCTCCGGAGAGATCATGGGCTGCCTTGAGGGCCCCGGACGCGCGGGGCCCGCAGAACATCACGGGTGGACCCAGACAGCGTGGCGCGGTTCGCGCCAGCGCCTTGGCGGTGCAGATAGCTCGCGAAGCGGGAGCGCCCCCAGCCCCTCGCGGCCTGTGTGGAGAACAGTGTCCTGTGCGGCGGCCGCACGCGCAAGGCGGTAGCCGCCAGGTACGTCACTTCGGATCGGGGAACGGAGAGCCGGGCCTCTTGTGGTCCGTGAGGCTCTCGTCGGGCTGGGAGGCCTCGACCATCTCCTCGACCGACGGCGCCTCGGCGTGGTCGGCGAGGAATCGCGTGTCCTCGCGGACCATCGGAGGGGGCGGGTCGCCGATGAGCTCGAGCTCGGTGGCGAGCCACTGCTCCTCTTCGATGAGCTCGCGACGGCGCGGATCAGTCAGGTCGCCTTGCCAGTGGTCGAGCTCTGCATCGACCTCCTTCAGCCGGCGGCGCACCCGCACGACGTCGACGTCGTCCTTCATGGCGAAGCGCTCGGTGAGCAGCAGCGCGGTATCGTTGGCGACCTCGACGAATCCGTGATGGACGGCCAGGCGGTGCTCCTGGCCGTTCTGGTGATACGTCACGAGGCCGGTCCGGAGGGCGGCGAGCAGGGGCAGGTGGCCCGGGAGCACGCCGAACTCGCCGGCGACGCTCGGCGCGGTCACGTCCGTGACCTGCTCGCGCAACGCGACGCCGGTCGGCGTCACGATCTCGAGGAGGATGGTGTCGGCCATGGCCGCGTCAGGCCGCCTTTCTCGAAGCCCGAGCCTTCACCTCGTCGATGCCGCCCACCAGATAGAAGTCCTGCTCGGCGACGTGGTCGAGCTTGCCTTCCAGGATCTCTTCGAATCCCGCGATCGTGTCCTTGAGCGGGACGAGCTTGCCCTCGAGGCCGGTGAACTGGGCCGCGACGAAGAACGGCTGGGACAGGAACTTCTGGATCTTGCGGGCGCGCGACACGATGAGCTTGTCGTCTTCGCTGAGCTCGTCCATCCCGAGGATGGCGATGATGTCCTGGAGATCCTTGTAGCGCTGGAGCGTCTGCTGCACGCGCCGCGCGACCGAGTAGTGCTTCTCGCCGACGATCTGGGGATCGAGCATCGTCGAGTTCGAGTCGAGCGGATCGACGGCCGGGTAGATGCCGAGCTCCGAGATCGCGCGCGAGAGCACGGTGGTCGCGTCGAGGTGGGCGAAGGCCGTAGCCGGCGCGGGATCGGTCAGGTCGTCCGCGGGGACGTAGATCGCCTGCACGCTGGTGACGGAGCCCTTCGTCGTCGAGGTGATGCGCTCCTGGAAGGCGCCCATCTCGGTCGAGAGGGTCGGCTGGTAACCGACGGCGCTCGGGATGCGGCCGAGGAGCGCGCTCACCTCGGAGCCCGCCTGGGTGAACCGGAAGATGTTGTCGACGAACAGGAGCACGTCCTGGCCCTCCTCGTCGCGGAAGTGCTCGGCCACGGCGAGCGCCGAGAGCGCGACGCGGGCGCGCGCGCCCGGCGGCTCGTTCATCTGGCCGTAGATCAGCGCGGCCTTCGAGATGACGGGGCTGCCGTCGGCGAGCTTCGACTCGCTCATCTCGAGGAAGAGGTCGTTGCCCTCGCGCGTCCGCTCACCGACGCCGGCGAAGACCGACACGCCGCCGTGCGCCTTCGCGACGTTGTTGATGAGCTCCAGGATGAGCACCGTCTTGCCGACGCCGGCGCCGCCGAAGAGGCCGATCTTGCCGCCCTTGCGGTAGGGGGCGATGAGGTCGATGACCTTGATGCCCGTCTCGAAGACCTCGACCTTCGTCGACTGCTCGACGAACGGGGGCGGCTCCCGGTGGATGGGCGCCAGCTTCTTGGCGTGCACCGGGCCGGCCTCGTCGATCGGCACGCCGACGACGTTCAGGATGCGGCCGAGGCACTCGTTGCCGACGGGCACCATGATGGGCTTGCCCGTGTCGCGGACTTCCAAGCCGCGCACGAGGCCGTCGGTGGAGTCCATCGCGATGGTGCGCACCGTCGACTCGCCGAGGTGCTGGGCGACCTCGAGCACGAGGTTGTCGGGCTCGGCCGAGATGCTCGGGTTGCTGACCTTGAGCGCGTTCAGAATCTTGGGTAGCTGGCCCGACGGAAAATCGACGTCGACGACCGGTCCGATGACCTGGGTGATCTTTCCAACAACCATGGAGCGGGAGCCCTCCTCGTACGAGCTTTGACGAGTCGCGCGGCCCACTAGCACGGGCCTGCGCGTCCGACTAGTGGCCGCATACCAGAAATCCCGCGGAGCTTCTCGCCGATGTCTCGAGGCGGGGCGCGTGCGGCGCGAGGCCTTGTTTTCCTGGGGCGCGGCCCCATAGAGCGCGATCGCCCTCCGGTGAGGGGCGCCCGCGCGCGGCGGTGGTCAGCGGCCCTTGGCGGCGGCGATCCGCGCGAACGCCTCGACGCTGAGCGTCTCGCCGCGCGCGTCGAGCGAGATGCCGGCGTCCTTCGCGTGGCGCTCGAGCTCCTCGGACGACCAGCCGTAGAGGTGCTTCCAGGCGTTCCGGAGCGTCTTGCGGCGGGCCGAGAAGGCGGCGCGCACGGCGGCGCGGAAGGCGTCGGTCTCCTCGGCGCGCCTCGGGCGCCACGGCGTCAGGACCACGACGGCGGAGTCGACCTCGGGCCTCGGGTAGAACGCGCCGGCCCGCGCGACGAGGAGGCGGCGCACGTCGAACGCGGCCTGCACGAAGACCGAGAGCGCGCCGTAGTCGCCGCCGCCGGGGGCGGCGACGAGGCGCTCCGCCACCTCGAGCTGCACCATGAACACCGCGCGATCGATCTGGTCCGCGATGGTCGTCGCCTGCTCGAGGAGCCGGCCCGTGAGCTGGTACGGGAGGTTCCCGGCCACCGCGTGCGGGCGCGGTCGGCCGGAGAGCGCGGCGACCCAGTCGACCCGCGCGGCGTCGGCCTCGAGCAGCGTCAGCCGGCCGCCCTCGATCGGGTCGGCGAGCTGCTCGCGGAGGATCGGGACGAGGTCGCGATCGCGCTCGATCGCGACGACGTGCGCCGCGCGATCGAGGAGCGGCCGCGTGAGCGCGCCGAGCCCCGCCCCGATCTCGATCACCGCGCCGCCCGTGGGCGTCGTGGCGGCCTCGGCGATCCGGCGCGCGGCCTCGACGTCGACGAGAAAGTTCTGCCCGAACCCCTTCTTGGGGGAGAGGCCGCGCGCGCGGAGCAGCTCTGCGATCGACATCGCTCTTCCTCAGGTCTGCGGTGGGGGCGCGCCGTCGTGGGGCGCGGCCACGGTTGGGCTTGGGCTCGGCGCGGCAGCGGTCGTGGGGCGGAGCCGCACCACGCGCACGCCGGCCTTTCGGAGCACCGCCTCGCGCCGCGTCTGCGCCACTCGCGCGCGGATGAGCACGGCCTCGGCCGCGATCGGCGCGAGCTCCTGGAACGCCTTGTCCGCCGGCGTGGGGCTCCGCCGCTCGTCGTCCGCCTCGCTCTCCTGCGGCCGCGGAGGCTCCCAGGGAGGAGCGAGCCCGGGCTCTACGTCGGGGAGCGTCCACATCACGTGGACCGCCCTGCGCGAGAGCCGTCGCACCGCCTCCGAGAGCCGGCCCAGCTGCGCGTCGGCGGGCGGCGGCGCGAGGACGTAGACCATGCTCGCGCGCGGCTTCGTGCGCGCGATGTGCGTGAGCGACTCCGCGACGGTCACGGCGGGATCGCGCCGGTCCGCCTCGGACCGCGCGGGCGACTCGATGCCGTAGCTCGCGAGGTAGCGGCGCAGCGTGCGCTCGCGCTGCGAGCGCCCGAGCGGCGCCGGCGCTGAGAACGGCGCGCGCGGGCGCATCGACTCGGCGCGGGCGGCCAGCCGGTCGAGGTCGCCGCGGCGGAGATCGTCGAGGCCTCGCGCGTCGAGCGGCCTGAGGTGCTCAAGGACGCGCGCCGCGACGTCCATCTCGTCGAGCTCGCTGCGATCCGCGTCGTACGTGCCGCACCCGACGGTGAGCGCGTGCGCGATCTTCTGGCCGTGCCCAGGGCCGTGGTCGGGCGCGATCGTCACGCGAGGGCCGGGCGCCAGGATGATGAGCCCGACGCGGTCGCCGCGGCCGAGGTGCCTCGTGGCGATGGCCGAGGCCTCGTCGATCATGAGGTCGAGCGGCGCGCGGCCGAGCGGCCCCGCCCAGAGCTCCACGGCCGCGTCGACGAGGATCCAGACCACATCCCGCTCCTCGCGCTCGAACTCCCGCACGAGCAGCGTGCCCCGGCGCGCGCTCGCCTTCCACGCGATCTTCCGGAAGGGATCCCCCGGCTGGTGCTCGCGCAGCTCGCGCAGATCGTCCCCTTCGCCGCGCACGCGCCCGGGCTTGCCGGAGGCCGCGAGCAGGTGGCTGCGCCCGCCGCGCGGCTGCGTCAGGTACGGCATGAAGGGGCGCGGCAGGACCTCGATCCCGTAGGGGTTCGCGAAGGTCAGGGGCACCTCGAAGAGGCCTGGGGCGCCGTGCACCTCGAGCGCGAGCCCGTGGAGCCCGTGCTGGCCGACGCGCGGCGTGCGCACGACGACCTTCACCTTGAGGCGCCCCGAGGCCGAGACCTCTCCGCGGCTCGGCTCGATGCGGACGTCCAGCTGCGACGAGGCGATCGCGCGCAGCTTGACGTAGCGGGCCGCGAGCGTGTCGCGGTTCCGCACCTCGGCCTCGATCTCCACGGCGCCGCCGCGCGCGGATCGGAGGACGCGCCGCGAGCTGCCCCAGAGCATCTCGAACCCGGCCGCGCGGATGCGCGCCACCGACACGAGCGTCACGCCGCGGGCGAGCGCGATCGCGACGAGGATCGCCCCGCCCCAGCCGACGATCGCCGGCTCGCGCGCGATGAGCCCGGCGCCCATGACCGCGACGCCGGCGATGGCCAGGTGGGCGGCGGTGCGCGTGGGGTAGAGCTGCATGGGGAGCTACGCCGGCCGCGCCGCGCGGCGGTAGCCCACGCGCTGCACCGCCTCTTCGATGATCGCGTCGCGCGCCTTCGGGTCCACGTCCGCGTCCGGGACGAGCACCAGGCGGTGCGCGAGCGTCGCGGGCGCCATGCCGCGCACGTCGTCCGGCGTCACGAACGGACGCCCGCCGATCACCGCCGCCGCCTTGGCCGCCTGGATCAGCGCGAGCGTGGCGCGCGGCGACGCGCCGAGCAGCACGCGGGGGTGCGTCCGCGTGAAGCCCGTGAGGTTGACCGCGTACTCGTACAGGTCCTCCTCGACGTGGATCCGCCGCGCGACGCCCTGGAGCATGAGGAGGTCCTGGACGGCGAGCGTCGCCCGCGCCCGCGGCGGCTCGACGTTGTGCGCGCGGAGCATCGCCACCTCGTCCTTGTGCTGCGGGTAGCCGAGGCTCACGCGGATGAGGAACCTGTCGATCTGCGCCTCCGGGAGCGGGTAGGTCCCCTCGAGATCGATCGGGTTCTGCGTCGCGAGCACCATGAAGGGCGACGGCAGCTCGAAGCGATCGCCCTCGATCGTCACCTGCCGCTCCTGCATGGCCTCGAGGAGGGCCGACTGCGTCTTCGCCGGGGCGCGGTTGATCTCGTCGGCGAGCACGAGGTTCGCGAAGATCGGGCCGGGGCGCAGCGTGAACGTCCCCTCCTTGGGCGACAGGACGTAGGTCCCGGTGATGTCGGCGGGCAGCAGGTCGGGCGTGAACTGGATCCGCCGGACGGACGCGCCCAGCGCCGCCGCGAACGCCTTGACCAGCGTGGTCTTCGCGACGCCGGGGACGCCCTCCAGCAGCACGTGTCCCTGCGCGAGCAGGGCGGTGAGCATCAGATCGATCGCGCGCGGCGATCCGATGTAAACGCGCGTGATCTCCCGCCGGACCGCCTCGATCCGCTCCCTGGCAGCGGAGATTTCGTCGACGGCGACGGCCTGAACCTGGTTCATCGAGCGCCTTTGTCAGAGGGTGGTGTTGCGGGCTTCGCTTCCGCGGGTGAGGGCCGCGCCTCGAGGGCCGCGGCCAGAGGGGCGGAGGGCGCGCCGGGGTGAGGTCCCCGCGGCGGCTTCCGGCCGTCGGCGCCGCAGGCGGCGAGGACGCTCCGCACGACGCCGGCGGCGTGCAGGAGCGCGGGCCGGGACACGTTCGCCGGCTTGCCGGCGACGACGGACGCTTCGACTCGGTACATGGTGCCCAGTACCTCCTTGAATGCCGAGAGGGCCCGCTCGTCAAGGGCTCCCTCTCGGGCCACGAGCCGCGCGACCACCTCCTGCGGCGGGTTCGTCTCGAGGCCGAAGCGCACGGACAGGGCCTCGAACAGGGCGCTCTTCAGCTCGAGGAACGCGAGCCCGCGCGGGGACGAGGGGGCGGCGAGGACGGCGAAGCGCCCGGCGGCGCCTCCCTGCGCGACGAGCGGCGTGGGGCGGGCGTACCGAGGGAGCGGGCCCCGGTAGGGCCTCGCCGAGGCGCGCGCGGTCCAGATCGCGAGGGCGAGGCCGGCGAGCGCGGCGAGGGCGAGGAGCGCGCCGCCGGGGAGCCCGTCGCGGCGGGCGTCCTCGACGGCGGTCGCGAGCGCCTTGAGCTGCGCGTCGAAGTCCTTGCGGAGCGACGTCTCGCCGCCGAACGAGCTCTCCTCGTCGAACCGGTTCGCGACGATGTAGAGCCGACCTCGGTGCGGCTGAGCTCCATCCTCGTCGACCAGGTAGCGGGTCAGGCCCGAGGCGAAGGCGCGGTTGCCCGGGTACCGGAGCATCATGTTCATCAGCGCGGACGGGTCGCCCATCGCGAAGAGCCGGCCCTTGCCGACCTGCCCGGCGACGGCGACGATCACGTCCGGCTCGCTGAGGGCGCGGATCCGCAGCACGGGCGAGAGGTTCGGGTGCCGGAGGCCGGTCGCGTGGTTCGTGACGAGCCGATCGACGTGGCTGACGACCGGGTGCCGGCCGATCGAGTGGCCCCCGACGGTGTCGGCGACGGGCTCCGCGATGGCGAGCGCGGGGCGGTTCCGGAGCGCGGCGAGCGGCCGGGTCGGCGTCGGGATGCGCTCGATCTGGAACCGCCGGAGCGTGTCGTCGCCGCGGCCGAAGTCGTCGACGATGGCGAGCCGCCCGCCGGCCTTCATGAACGAGGTCGTCTCGTCCGCGTCGAGCGACTGCGTCGGGTGGAGCACGAGGATGCCGTCCTCCGGGCCGATCTGGCTCCAGTCGAGCACAGCGACAGGGTGGACCCTGGCGACGCCGAGCTCCGCGCGTGCGATCTCGAGGAACTCCGAGCACCCCTCCCAGCTCGTGTCGTTCACGTCGAAGGCCGCGCTCGCTGTTCGAGCGGGCGCGAGCAGCGCGATCAGGGCGACGAGCGCCACGAGCGCGGCCCGGAGGGAGCAGGATGTCGCCCGCCGGCGCACCGGCAGACGCCGACGATCCCTATGAAATTCGAAGGATGCGTGCGCAAGCCACGCGCCGTGCCGCGTCATGAGCGCCGCGAACATACCACTGTCGGCCCGAGCGATAACCTTGACCCGCCATCCCACATTGCTAGATTCGCTTCTAAGAGCGGGGTGCTTTCTCCCAGACCTCGTTCCACCAAATCGGCCGAGCACTCTACGAGGTGGAGGGGTTAGTCGATGCTTCCTCCGTTCATCATCGAGCAAATACGGCAGCGCGAAGAAGAGAAGGATCGGTCCCGAAGAGAAGAAATTCGACCGCGCCTCGAGCTGCCGATCGAACGCTACCCTGCACCTCGTCGTCTTCCCGACACGGAAGAGGACGATCCCAACCGGGGCGTCATCATCCTCGACCTGGGTTGACGCCCCGTACACCGCTCCTCCGCGATCTCCGCGGAGACGCCGTCCCAGCGGCAGAGCCCGCGGGATGTCCCCCGAGCCCGCTCCGCTTTCCCCGCAAATCCCGAAACGCCGGCGTCCACGCATCCTCCGATGCGTGCGCGTGACGCTCGGTTTCTCGTCTGAGCCGAGCTCGTCCGGTGAGGAGAGCCGAGCTCGTCCGGTAAGGACGGGATCGCCGCAGGCCCGGATCGCCGCGTCCCTGCGCGGCATGGCAACGGCGGTGCGATGGCGGAAAAGTTGATCGATGTGGGGCTTGCCACGCGTGTGCGGGGTTGACCCGAGGCGGGATCTTCGCCTAGGTTGCGCCCCCACTTCTGGCGCCGGGCACTGAACGAGCTACGCTCCGGCGCCTCAGAGCAGGCCGTGCGCAACGTGAGCACGGGCTCTTCCATTCGATCGAGGTTCTACAGATGGCCGTTCATATTCGCCTCGCCCGCGCGGGCACCAAGAAGACGCCCTTCTACCGCATCGTCGTCGCCGATCAGCGCAGCCCGCGCGGCGGCAGGTTCATCGAGCGGCTGGGCACGTACGACCCGCGCAGGACCGAGATCCGCCTCGACGTGCCCCGCGTGAGGCACTGGATCTCGAACGGCGCCCAGCCGACGCACACGGTGGCGCTGCTCCTGAAGCACCCTGGGCTCGCCCAGGCGGCCGCCCCGGCGGACGCCGCGAAGTAGCATGGCCTCCTCGACGTCTCCGCTGGTCGATCTCGTGGCGCTCGTCGCCCGCGCGCTGGTCGACCAGCCGGACCGGGTCGTCGTGCGCGAGGTCGTGGGCGACCGCTTCCCCAGGATCGAGCTGACGGTCGCGCGCGAGGACATCGGCAAGGTGATCGGCAAGGACGGGCGCACCGCGCAGTCGATCCGGACGTTGCTGAGCGCCGCCGCGAGCAAGTCGGGGCGGCGCGCGCACCTCGACATCCTCGACTGAGACGAGCCCGACGTGGAGCGACGCTACGTTCCCGTCGCGGAGGTCTCCCGGCCGCACGGCGTCCAGGGGGAGCTACGGCTCCGCGTCTACAACGAGGGTTCCGACCTCCTCCTCACGCGGCCGCCGATCCGGCTGCGCTTCCCGGACGGCTCCGAGCGGGACGCGAAGATCGCCGCGGCGCGCCCGGTCGACAAGGCGCTGCTCGTGCGGATCGCCGGGACCGACGACCGGGACGCGGCCGAGGCGCTGCGCGGCGCCGCGGTGTGCGTGCCGCGCGATGCGTTCGCGCCGCTCGCCGAGGGCGAGTTCTACGCGTGCGACATCGAGGGGGCACGCGTGCTGACCCCCGAGGGCGACCTGATCGGGCACGTGAGGTCGCTCCAGTCGTATCCGACCTGCGACGTGCTCGTCGTGGAGAGGAGCGGCGCAGATCCGCTCGAGATCCCGCTGACCGAGAGCTTCGTCGGCAGCGTGGACGCAGAGCGGCAGATCGTTCAGCTGGTGACGCTGGAAGGCCTCGTCTGAGCCGCCGTCCGGCGCGAGGCGGCCCGCCGCGGCAGGTTCGATGCGCATCGATGTAGTGACCCTGTTTCCCGAGCTCTTCGAGGGATTTCTTGCGATCGGCATGGTCGGGCGCGCGCTCGCCTCGGGCGCGCTCGCCGTCCGGACGCGCAGCCCGCGCGAGTTCGGCCTCGGCCGGCACCGGAGCGTGGACGACACGCCCTACGGCGGCGGCTCCGGCATGGTGATGCGCGTCGACTGCATCGTCCGCTGCCTGGAGGCGCTCGACGAGGCAGCCGCGGAGGGCGGCGCGCCTCCCGGCGCTGAGGGAGCGCCCCCGGCCCCTGCGCCGCGGGCGCACCGCGTGCTGCTCACGCCGCAGGGGCAGCCGTTCCGCCAGGAGAAGGCGATCGAGCTCGCGGCGCGCCCTGCCGTCGCGCTCGTGTGCGGACGGTACGAGGGGTTCGACGAGCGGGTGCGCGCGTTCATCGACGAGGAGATCTCGCTCGGCGACTTCGTGATGACGGGCGGCGAGGTGGCGGCGATGGCGGTGATCGACGCGTGCGTGCGCTTGCTCCCGGGCGTGCTCGGCAACGCCGTGTCGGCGGAGCACGAGTCGCACAGCCCCGCGATGTCCGGGCTGCTGGAGTACCCGCAGTACACGCGCCCGGTGGAGTTCCGCGGGCACAAGGTCCCCGAGGTGCTGCAGCAGGGCAACCACGCGGCCATCGCTCGCTGGCGACGCGCGCAGGCAGAGCAGCGCACGGCCGAGCGCCGCCCCGACCTGTGGCGCAAGGCGCGCGGAGGAGAGCCTCCGCCGAGCCCTCCGCCGAGCCCTCTGCCGAACGATTGCGGCGAGGTGCGGCGATGAGGCTGTCGCTCGCGCTCGTCCACTACCCGGTGCTCGACCGCGCCGGCGAGGCGGTGACCACCGCGATCACGAACCTCGACCTGCACGACATGGCGCGGAGCGCGCGCACGTACGGCGCCGAGCGGCTGTTCGTCGTGCACCCGGTCGCCGCCCAGCGCGCGCTGGCAGAGCGCATCAAGGAGCACTGGGTGCTCGGGTCCGGCAGGCGTCGGATCCCGGATCGCGCAGTCGCCCTCGACGTGCTGGCCGTGGTCCCCAGCCTGGAGGACGTGTACGGCGCGCTGAGCAGCGAAGGGCGCGCCGGCGTCGAGGTCTGGACGACCGCGGCGGCGTCGCGAGGGCTCCCGGTGACGAGCTACGCAGAGACCCGCGCGCGCCTCGCGCAGGCGAGCCGCCCCGTGCTGATCCTGTTCGGCACGGGTTGGGGCCTCACGCCCGAGATCATCGCCGACGCCGACCTCCGGATCGAGCCCATCCGGGCGGCCGCGAGCACCGGCTACAACCACCTGAGCGTGCGCGCGGCGTGCGCGATCACGCTCGACCGGCTGCTCGGCGACCGGCACGACGGGTGAGCGCTCGCGGCGCGCGCGGCGAGCGTGGTGCCAGCGCCGCCGCCGGCCCCGCGGTCCATGCTACGGCCATGAGCGAGCGCGAGGACCATCGCCCCGAGGAGGAGGCGAGCTCGGATCTGCGGACGCACGATCGGCTCGTGCGCGAGCAGGCGTTCGCGCTCGGGTTCGACGTCGTCGGCGTCGCGCGCGCGGACGAGCCGCTCGGGGTGGAGCACGCGCGGTACCTCGAGTTCATCGAGCGCGGCATGCACGGCGAGATGCGCTACCTCGCGGAGCACGCGGCGCAGCGGCGCCGGCTGGACACCGACGCGATCCTCGAGGGGGCGCGCTCGGTCGTGTGCGTCGGCCGCAGGTATGCCCGGCCCAAGGACAGCGAGGGGCGCGACCCGCCGCTCGCGCAGACGGTCGCGCGGTACGCGCGCGGGCAGGACTACCACAACCACCTGAAGCGCCGGCTGCGGCGGCTCGCGTCGTTCATCCGATCGCTCGCGCCGTCCGTCCTCGCGCGCCCGCTCTGCGACGTCGAGCCGGTGATGGAGCGCGTCTGGGCCGCGCGCGCCGGCATCGGCTTCGTCGGCAAGAACGGGCTGCTCATCACGCCGGGGCAGGGGAGCTATCAGCTGCTCGGCGAGGTGGTGACGACGCTGCCGCTCGTCCCCGACGTGCCCATCGCGGAGCGCTGCGGCTCGTGCACGCGCTGCCTCGACGCGTGCCCGACGCAGGCGTTCGACGCGCCCTTCGTGCTCGATCCGCGGCGCTGCGTCGCGTACCTGACCATCGAGCAGCGCAGCGCGCCCGCCGAGGAGCTGCGGTCGGGCGTGGGAGAGCACCTCTTCGGCTGCGACGTTTGCCAGGAGGTCTGCCCGTTCAACAGGACCGCGCCGCCGCCCCTCGAGCGCACCGCGCCGTTCCATCCGCTGTCGCGATGGGAGGGGCGGGACGTCGACGACCTCGCGTCGCTGGACGAGCAAGGGTTCGAGGCGCTGACCGTCGGGACGCCGGTGAAGCGCGCGCGGCGCGGCGGGCTCGCCCGGAACGCGGCCATCGTCGCCGCGAACCGGCTCGCGCGCGGCGCGGAGGGCGACGTCGCGGAGCGCGCGGAGCGCGCGCTCGCCGCGGCGCTCGCCCACGACGACCCCGAGGTGCGCGCCGTCGCCGCGTGGGGCATGCGCCGCGCGGGCCGCGGCGAGCCGGCGAGCCCGGCCGCGCCGGAGCCTGCCGGTCCGCTCGACGAGCCCGGCGCCGGTTGAAGCGCCGTGGGCGCCGGGGCTCGGGGTCGATCCGGCGCGCGGCGTAAAGGCGCAGCGGTGCTCGGGCGCCCTTCGCGGGCGGCCGAGGATCCGCTACGGTGTCCGCCGGCAAGACGCCGCGCGCACGAGCACGAACGTGGATCTCCCTTCCAGGCTCCGAGCGCTCCTCGACGATCTGCGCCAGCACGATTCCGTCCTCTGGCGGCGTGCGGTGGACGCCGGGGTGACCTACGGCCCAGACCTCCTCGTCCGGCACAGCCCTGCGCTGTTCGGGCTCGTCTTCGGGGCCGTGCTGCCGGAGCAGCGGAGGGCCGTGCGCAGGAACCTGCGGCTGGCGCTCGGCGAGCGCGGCGCGCTCGACGAGTACCGGGACGTCGCGCGGGTGTTCATCAACTTCGCCAGCTGCCTCACCGACGCGTTCATCGCCGGCAGCAACCGGCCCGACCGGCTCACCGGCCTGTGCGTGAACGACGAGCACTTCACGAGCGCATACCGGCGCGGCCTCGGCGTGATCGTCGTCACGGCGCACACCGGCGGGTGGCAGGCCGCCGCGCCGCTGCTGCGCTCCGTGCACACCGCCGACGTGCTGATCGTGATGCAGCGCGAGCGCGACAGCCGGGCGCAGGCCATCCAGGACGGCACGCGCGATCGGGTCGGCGTGCGGATGCAGCACGTGGACGACGATCCGCTCGCGGTGCTCCCGCTGCTCGCGCACCTGCGGCGGCAGGGCGTCGTGGCCATCCAGATCGACCGGCTCCCGTCCGGGATGCGCGGGCGCGACGTCGAGCTCTTCGGCATGCCCTGGCGCGTCCCGGAGGGGCCGCTCCAGCTCGCCGCGGCGAGCGGCGCGCCGATCGTCCCGGTGTTCACCCGGCGGACCGGCTTCATGGAATACGAGATCTGCATCGCCCCGCCCGTCTCGCTGCCCAGGAGGCCGGGGCCGTCCGAGCTCGACGTCGCGGCGCGGCAGATCACGGCGGAGATGGAGCGCTTCCTGCGGGAGAACCCGACGCAGTGGTTCCACTTCGAATAAATCAAGGATTTAAAGCCTCAAATGAGAAATCGCGCCGCGGTCGGCCATGCGCTGCATCGGCGCGCAAGCTGGGCTAAGAGTGCGCGCTGATGGCCCGCCTCCTCGTCGGACTGCCCTCGCTCAAGGGGGATATCCAGAAGTACAAAGATCGCTTCGATCTGGTCGAGCTCCGTCCGGTCGATACCTCGTTGCCCCGCGCGACCACGCTGCGCAAATGGCGCAAGGCGGTGCCGCCGGGCTTCGTCTTCAGCGTCGTGCTGCCGCGCGTGGTCGGCGAGCTCGCGGCCGGGAAAGAGCTCGACGAAGCGCTGTCGACCTCGCTCGAGGTGGCGGCCGTGCTGGAGGCCCGGTGCGTCGTGCTCCAGACGCCGGCGTCGCTCCGCCCCACGGCGAGCAACCGCAAGAAGCTCGCGGCGCTCTTCGAGCGCCTGCCCGCCGAAGGGGTCGTGCGCTGCTGGGAGCCCGCAGGGATCTGGGAGCGCGACGACATCGTCGCGACCGCGCGCGCCGCGAAGGTCATCCCGGTGCTCGACGTCGCCCGCGACGCGGCGCCGCCCGGGCCGATCGTCTACACACGGCTGCGCGCGCTCGGAAAGTCCTCGTCGATCGGGGCGGCCGCGCTCGAGCGCGTCGCCGATCGCCTGCGCGGGCGGCGTGAGGTGTTCCTTGTCGTCGAGGGAGACCGCGCGTCCCAGATCAAGTCCCAGCTCGCGGCGTCGCTCGCGCGCAAGCTCGATCGCTCGACGGCCTCGGCCGTGGTAAGGCCTACCATGCCCATGCCGAACACCCTCGTCGCCGAGGACGAGGAGCAGTGATCCGCGGCGCGGCGGCCACGGCGAGCGACGCCTCCGCGGCTTCGGCCGCGCGGGCCGCGCTCGAGTCGTCCGGCAGCGCGATCGACGCGATCGTCGCCGGCTTCTTCGCGGCGGCTGGCGCGCAGCCCGACGTGCTGCTCGCGCCCGCCGTGGCGCTCGCAGCCGGCGTCGGCGTGGGCGCGCGGGCCTTCGATGGCCGGGCGATCCAGCCCGGGCGCGGCGCGCCGCGGCCGCGCGGGTTCGTCGACGGGCAGAGCGTGCCGGAGGCCGCGCGCGTCGCGGTTCCGCGCTCGCTCGGGATGCTGGTGCTGCTGCACGGCTACCTCGGCCGCGCGCGGCTCCGCGAGCTGGTCCGCACGGGCGTGGCCGCGGCCGAGCGCGCGGGCGCGAGCGGGCGCGCCGCGCTGCTCCGCGAGGTCGGCTCGCTCGGCGCGGTGGCGCTGCGGGCGCGCGACGTGGAGCGGGCGCTGCTCGCCGTGGGCGGGCCGGTCGCTGGCGGGACGCTGACCGCCGAGGACCTCGCCGAGGCGGTCCCCGCCGAGGTGGAGGCCGCATCGACCACGCTCGCGGAGGGCGCGACGGCGCTCCAGGCGCCGTGGCCGGTCGGGGATCAGGTGCGGCCCGCGGACGCCATCGTCGCCTGCGACGGCTGGGGCACGATCGCAGCGCTGGCCTACGCGCGCACCGACGACGGGATCGCCGTGCCCGAGCTCGACATCGTGCTCGGCCGCGACGCCGTCCCGGTGCGCCGCGGGATCACGCGCCTCGCGCCCGGCACGCCCCTGCCGGCGGCGGCGCCGATCGCGATCCTCCAGCGCAGCGCCTTCGCGGCCGCGGTCGCGCTGACCGGCAGGCCCAAGCTCGAGGTGAACGCCCTCGGCGCGCTCCTCCGTGGCACCGCGCTCGAGGCGGCCCTCCACGACGTCCGCACGCAGCTGAGCGCCGCCGGCGCCCTCGCCGTCCTGCGCGACGACCGCGACGCGCGCGCGGCCCACCTCGCGCCCGGATTCTCGGCAGGAACAGGGACGCCGCCGGCAGAAGGCTGAGGCGGCGTCGGCGCCGGGGGGGCGCGCGGAGAAGACTGAGGCGGCGCCAGCGCCGAGGGGCGCCCGGAGCGTCCGGGGCTGGCGCTCGAGAGGGCCGACCGAGCCCAGCGCGTCGGCGCGGGCCGTGCGGCGCTCGACCGGGAAATGAAAAACCGCCAGGGCGCTAAGGACGCCAGGAGGAGAACGTTTGGCTCTCCTGGCGTGCTTGGCGTCCCGGCGGTCTCTGGCTCAGGTCGCTGTCGACCGGCGTGCTGCCCGGGCGCGACCGGGCTCCGCGCCAGCTAGAGCGTGACGCCGTGGCGCTTCGCGTAGGCGACGACGCCGATCTTGTCGATCGTGCGGATGTCGCGCGTCGTGAGGTTGAGCTTCACGAAGCGGTTGAGCTCGGGGACCCAGACGCGCCGGGTCTGGATGTTCACGAGCTGCCAGCGCTTCGTCTTGATGTTGGAGTGGGAGACATTCTGCGCCAGAAGCTTCCGCTTCCCAGTGATGTCGCTCTTCGCCATGACGTCCTCGGTTGGGAGGGGACCGACCTCGGTACCCTGACCCTAGTTCGATCAAGCTGGCCGAACGCACGCCCTGCGCGGGGGAGCAGGGGGGCTCGGGAGCGCGGGAAAGTGAAGGAAGCCGGGGGACATGTCAAGCGTCCACCGAGGGTATCTCGCCGCAACGCACCGGAGATCGCCCGCGGAGCGGTCGAGGGATGGCCCGCGCAGGCCTAGGTGAGCCACTCGCCGCCCGAGGGCGGCCGGCGATCCCCGCCTTCCTTGTCGTTCTCGGGGCGGTGCAGGTCGATGCGCCGGGCGTCGGCGGCAAGGCGCCAGGCCAGGATCTGGAAGAGGCCGAGGCTCGTGAGCGCGGACGTCGCGGCGAACGCCAGGCCCGCGGACAGCACGCTGACGAGGTCGCGCGGCGTGACGGCGCCGAGCTGGGCGAGCCTGCCGACGACCAGGTCGGCCATGAAGGCGAGCACCACCGCGACCGCGAGGGACGAGCCGGCGCCGGTCGTCTCCGCCCCCATGAAGCCGGTGAGGCTGGACAGCACCGCCAGGATCACCATCAGGGCGCCGAGCTGGGCCAGGTGCGGCTCGAGCAAGGTGAGCTGCGCGGCGGCGTGCCCGAACGAGGGGAGCGCGACGAGGAACGCGGCGACGAGCAGCCAGCGCGCGCCGGCGTACGCCCGGTAGCGGGACCGGAAGACGAGCGCCGCCGGGAGCGCTATCGCCGCCACGGCCCGGGCGGCGCCCCAGCCGACCGCGGGACCGGAGCTCTGGAGGCCGATGACGGTCGCGATCGTCCCCAGCACCACCATCGCGATGGCGCGCTGCCGGTAGCTCACCGACGTGAGCGCGGTGAACAGCGCGACGATGCCCAGCACGAACGCGGGCGGGCCCGCGACGACGCCGTCCGGACGGAGCCCCGCGACCGACAGGCCGCCGAACAGAAGGAAGCCCACGCCCACCACGGCGCACCAGACCCGGGCCGCGTCCTGCGCCGGACGCATCGGCGCCAGGTCCTCCATGAGCGCCTCGGACGCGAGCAGCGGCTTGGTGACATGCTCGCGCTGGCTCGGGGGCGGCTCCTCGATCGTGATGGCCGGGCTCGACCCCGAGAGCCGCTCGGCCTGCGCGGCGCCGACCGGCGCCGCGGAGGGCGGCTCGACCTGAGCGGCGCCGACCGGCGCCGCGGAGGGCGGCTCGACCTGAGCGGCGCCGACCGGCGCCGCGGAGGGCCGCTCGGCCGCGCCGTCGCCGGCCGCGGCGCCCTCCGGCTGGGCTGGTGCTGCCTTGTCCCGTTCGGCGATCGCGCGACGGCTCGCTGGCGGGCGGTCGCGGTTCGCCTCTCCGTAAGGCTTTTCCATTGATGGAGCTGGATCAGATCTCACGGGCGTCGAAGGGGTTCTTGCGGAGCTGCCCGAGCAGCTCGGCCGAGGTGAGCCGCGCGACCAGGGTGCGCCCGAAGTCTCGCACGGCAGTGAATCCTTGCCCATCCATGGCGAGGGATTGCTCGTCCATGTACAGCCGGCGCGCAATCTCGATCTGCACGGCGTGGACGGCACGGTGCGGTTGGCCGTAGTGCGAGGTGCTGAAGCCGCCCTTGTAGGGGTCGTCGTGGCGCACCGAGAAGCGGCAGGCGCGCGCGTGCTGATCGACGGCGTCGATCACCGCGCTCGCGGCGGTCGTCCGCCCGCGCGTGCCGGGGACGATGTCGGCCCGGCCGACCGCGCCCTCGGCGTGGCCGCGGCGGCTCTGGCTGGGCATCGAGTGCGCGCAGAGCAGGATCGCGAAGCCGAAGCGCTCGCGCTTGCGGGCGAGGATCGCGCTCAGGGTGCGGTGGTACGGGCGGTAGAAGCGGTCGAGCCGGCGCTCCACCTCGCGCCGCGGGAGCCGGGCGACCAGGACGGGCTCGCCGTCCGTGGTCACGCGCCAGATGAGCCCCCGCGGGAACGGCGCGCGGCCGCCGCCCTCGACCGCGTCGCCGTCGCAGTCGGCCTCGCTGCGGTTGAGATCGACGACCAGCCGGCTCATCCGCGAGAACAGGAGCGTCGCCCCCTCGGCCGGGGCGTCCTGGAACAGCGCGTCGACGTACAGATCGGCGTCGCGCCCGATGCTGCGCGCAGGCGCGACGGTCCAGGACAGCGACTCGGGATCCATGTGGACACCCGCGTGCGGTACTTCGACGAGGACCGGGCTTTCCGCTCCGGGGGGCTCGACGACCTCGAAGGGTGACACCACGGGGCTCACTGTGACGCATTCCGCGTCCGGCTGGAATCAGGACGGGGCGGGACGGGGCAGGACGGGGAGGTTCCAAGCCGGAAGGAAGGAAGAAGTGTTGCCGTCCAGGGCGTCCTGGGTGCATCTGCTCCGCCCGGCTTTCTGGCGTACTTGGCCGCTTTCGCTGTAGCGTTGGCCGTGGATCTCGCGACCTGGGTGGACGCCTACCTGGACCATCTCCGCGTCGAGCGGGCTCTTTCGCCCCTGACGCTCGAAGCGTACGGCCACGATCTCGCCAAGCTGGTCGCCCATGCGGACGCGGCAGGGATCGCGTCCGTCGACGGGCTCGACCAGGCGCTGATCGGCACCTACCTGGTCGCGCTCGGCCAGGCGGGCATCAGCGCGAGCTCGGCGGCTCGCCACCTCTCCGCGGTCCGCGGGTTCATCCGCTTCCTGCTCCGCGAGCGCCGCATCGAGCGGGATCCGTGCGCGCTGATCGAGCGACCCAGGGTCGGGCGGCGGCTGCCCAAGGTGCTCTCGTTCGACGAGATCGCGCTCCTCATCGAGGCGCCCGAGCAGGCGACGTTCAAGGGGCTGCGCGATCGCGCGATGCTCCACGTGATGTACGCGGCCGGCCTGCGCGTCAGCGAGGTGGTGCGCCTCAAGCTGTCGGACATCGAGCGGCGCAAGGGGATCGTGACGGCGCTCGGCAAGGGCGGGAAGCGGCGGCTCGTGCCGCTCGGCGAGCCGGCGCTCGCGGCCATCGATGCCTACCTGGAGGTGCGCGCGACGCACCCGCGCAGCGCGGCGACGCAGGTGCTGTTCCTGTCGCCGCGCGGCGGGCCGCTCACCCGGCAGGCGGTGTGGAAGCTCCTCGGCGGATACGCGCGCGCCGTGGGCATCGCCAAGCCGAGCTCACCGCACAAGCTCCGCCACTCCTTCGCGACGCACCTGCTCGAAGGGGGCGCGGATCTCCGGAGCGTCCAGGCGCTCCTCGGCCACGCGAACGTGGTGACGACCGAGATCTACACGCACCTCGCCGACGACCACGTGCGCGCCGCCTACCGGCGCGCGCACCCTCGCGCGTGAGCGCGCGGACCGCGGCTACTTGCAGCGCTTGAGGAACTTACCGCACGGCTTGTTCGTGGCCTGCCCCGCGGGCTGCGCCGGCGCCGGCGGGATCTCGGTGAGCTGGAACTCCTGCACGAGCGGCGTGCCGGCCTTGACGACGACGCTCGTGCTGCGCGCGATGTAACCGGTGCGCCTGACGCTCACCTTGTGCACGCCCGGCTTGAGCCCGAGCTCGACCTCCGGGGCCTGGGTCGTCTTGCCGTCGATCGTGATCTCCTCGCACGCGACGGGCTTGCAGGAGATCTTCACGAGCGGGTCGGCCGGGGCGCCCGCGTCGGCCGGGGCGCCGGCGTCGATCGGGGGCGCGTCGGCCGGGGCGCCGGCGTCGGCCGGCGGCGCGGTCGCGGCCGGCGCGGTCGGCGTGGGCTCGGCCGTCGGCGCGGGGACCACGGCGGACGCCGTGGCCGACGCGCTCGGGCTCGGCTGCGGCTCTTCCCGGCGATCCATGACGTACCACGCGGCGGCGGTGCCCCCGACGAGCAGCACCGCGACGACGCCCACCGTCAGCGACGCCGCCTTGCCCCAGGGCGACCGCGGCGCGGTGACCGCGGTCATCATCGCCATGGGGCTCTTCGGAGGCGCGGCGGGGGCGCCCTGGGCCGGAGGCGGCGGCGCCTGCGCGAGGCTCGCGTCGGCCGGAGGCTGCGGCGACGACGACGCGGCCGGCGATGGCGTCGGCGCGGGCGAATACGGTGAGGGCGGCGGCCCGGGGGAGAACGGCGTGGGGGGCGGCGCGGGCGCGAACGGCGAGGCGGCCAGCTGCGTCGCGTCGGGCGCCGGCATCGGCGCGGGCGCGCCCGCCGCGGCGACGGCGTGCGCCGGCGGGACGGGCGCGTTCGCGGCGATGCCGGCGTGGGCCGGCGGCTCGTTCACCGAGGGGGACAGGGCGAGCGTCGAGCCGACCTCGATCGCCGCGGCCGAGAAGCCGCTGAGCATGGCCGCGAGCTCGCTCGCGGAGCGGAAACGCTCGCGCGGATCGTGCGCCAGCGCGCGCGCGAAGGCGGCGTCCAGCACGGGGCTCACCGGAACGCCGAGCTCCGCCGCGCGCGCCGACGCGGAGGGGCGCGGCGCCATGATCTCGCGCTGCCAGGCCGGCACGTCGACCTGACCCTGGCAGGAGCGCCAGTACGAGCGGCCGGTGAGCGCGAAGAAGGCGACCAGCGCCGCGGAGAAGATGTCCGCGGCGGGGCCCGCGGGGGCGCCCGGCTGCAGCTGCTCGGGCGCGAGCCACGGGGCGGCGAGGACGTAGCCCTCCGACGTCGGCACCATGCTCCGCGCGAGGGACGGCCCGAAGTCGGTGACCTTCACGCTGCCCGGAGCGCTCGGGTCGAGGAACAGGTTCGTCGGCTTGAGGCCGTGGTGGGGCACCTCGCGCGCGTGCGCCGCGTCGAGCACCGCCGCGAGCGAGCGGAGCATCGAGCCGACCTCCTCGAAGCTCAGCGGCCGGCGCAGCGCGAGCTCCGCGAGCGACGGGACGTGGATCATGTCCGTCACCGTGAAGGGCGCGGCCGTCGCCGGGTCGTAGCCGGCCTCGAGGATGTGCGCGACGAGCTCGTGCGGCAGCCGATTCGTCTCGGCGACGTACCGCTGCAGGTGCTGCATCGCGTCCGGCCGCTGGCCGACGATCGGCGAGTACAGCTTGAGGGCGACGTCGCGCGCCTGCGCCGTCACCGCGCGGAAGGTGGCCGTCGCGCCCCCGTAGCCGAGGAGCGAGCGGACGGAGAACCTCCCCGCGACGACGCTGCCCGGCGCGACGTTCGGTGCCGTCACGAGATCACTCCTCCGCGACCGCGATCGACTCGATCGACTGCAGGATGGTCGCGTCGGCGCCGGAGCTGTCGTCGTCCGGCACGAACCCGAGCCCGATCACGATCTCGCCGTCCTTGCCGGTGTCGGCGAAGATCAGCAGCGGGCCCTTCTTGGTCCCGCGCGCGGCGCCCTCCTTCTGCCACAGGCCGATCTTCCTTCCGGCGATCTCCTTGACGTCGTCGGGCTTCTTCCAGTTCACCTTCTTCTTGGGCAAGGTGACGTTGATCTCGTGCGCCAGCGTGTCGAGCGCGGCGTCGCGCTTCTCGGCCGCCTGCTTGCCCTCGCCCGTGTCGACCTGCGCCGTCGCCAGGGCGGGGCCTTCGTCCGCGGCCTGCGCGACCGTGGCGCTCTCTCCCTGGGCGTAGGTCCAGCCCTTCACGGGCGTGAGCACGAGCGAGCTCCCGGCGATCTTCGCCCGGGTCGACTCCTCGGCCTGGCACTGCTCGTCGAGGGCCTTGCATGGCTTCGGGGCAGGCGGGGGCGGAGGCGGAGGCGCCGCGGTCACGGGCGGCTCCGGCGTTACGGGTTGCGGTGGAGGCGGCGAGCTGCACGCCGCGGCGAGCGCCGCCGCAGCGCTCAGCGCCAGGGTGGGCCATCGTCGGAAGAACATTGCGGACGAGCGTTGCAGGACCGGCCCCGGGACGGCAAGTAAAGAGCGATCCCCGGGGGCGGCTTGCGCCGCGGGGCGCGGCCGGGGCCGCATGGAACGGCGAGCGCGCCGGGCGGCTGCTCCGGCGCGCTCGCGGGGTGCAGGGGCTACTTGACGACGGCGCCGACGTCCTGCTCGACCTGCTCGGCGACGCCCACCGGCACCTTGCCGTAGAGGCGGGTGCGCTCCGTGACCAGGAAGTAGTCGGGCTTGCCGCTCGCCCCGGGGGGCCCCTTCACGAGCTCGGCGAAGCCGATGTCGCCCGAGCGGCCGGCGTACTCGACCCGCACCACGACCTCCTTCTGCTCCGGGAGCGCGGCCACGTACTCGGTGGGACGCAGGCGGTCGAGCTTGCTCATCCAGTTGCCGACGGTCTCGTCCTTCTGCTCGGGGCTCGCCGGATCGGCCCAGAACTTCTTGCCCTCATCGCCGCTGCGCGTGAGCTCGCGGCGCTTGTCGCCGACGATCACGCGCGCCTGGGCGACGTCGACGTCCTTCCACTCGTGCAGCTCCCGCTCCATGAGCCGCGACTCCGCGGTGTCGAGATCGCGGTAGATGTCGCCCTTGATCGCGTACACCTCGCCGGTGGCCTCGTCGCGCGCGTAGCGGTCCGCGCCGCCGGGCGTCGGGCCGCCGACGACCAGCTTGCGCTCTCCGCCGCGCAGCTTGACGGTGAGCGTGCCCTCCGGCTCGGCCAGGCCGAACTCGCTGGCGCGGTCGTCCCCGATGCGGCCGACGGAGCGCAGCGCCTTCAGCGGCGCGATCGCCTCGGCGAGCTTGTTGCCGGCGGTCACCGACACGAAGCTGGTCGTCTTCACCGTCGGCTCCTGCTCCGCGGGCGGCTCGTCCTCCGCCTCGTCGCCGTGGCCGTGGACGTCGTCCTTCGGCTTCTCGGCCGGGGGCGTCGCCTTGCGCTCGGTCGTGCCGACGAAGTAGCGGCCGTCCTTGTCCTTCTTCGCCTCGAGGACGACCGTCTTCGACTTGGCCTCGAAGGTGATCCGCTCGACGTCCTCGGCCCGGCCGGCCCAGACGGTCACGTCCGCGGCCGAGAGCGCGGCCGCCGTCTTGTCGCGCGTCCAGACGAGGACCGCGAACAACGCCGCGACCACAAGAAGGCCGAGGTGCACGAAAAAGCTGCGATCCAACCTCATGCGCGCCTCCCGCTCGCGCGCCGCCCGCGGCGCGTGATGAAGAGCCCGAGCCCCAGCACCATCGCCGGCGCCACGAGGATCGTGGCCCAGAACCAGACCTGGTCCTTCTCCTTCGTGTGCTCGATCCGGACGTCCTCGTTCGTCGTGATCTCCCCGGCGAAGCTCTCCTCGCCGCCGAGCCACCGGAACGCGTCGAGCGCGAGCACGATGTTGGGCTCGTTCCTGAACGCTGCGTCGCTGAACACGTCGGCGTCGGCGACGACGAACGCGCGCAGCTCCTTCTTGTCCTTGCCGTCGCCGCCGCCGGGCGCGAGCTCCTTCGAGACCGCCGCGGCGAGGTTGTAGGCGCTCCGCTTCTCGCCCTCGTCGAACTTGAAGTTGCCGTTCGCGTCGGCGAACGTCTCGCCCAGCGAGCGGACGACGAAGTCGATCTTCAGGTCGCCGCCGTCGGCCTTGTCGAGCGACGCCGCGCCCGGGAAGATCGTCGGCGCCTGCTGCGCGTGCCGGCTCAAGGTCGAGACCGAGGCGTGCGAGGAGTACCGCGTCGTGACCAGCATCGCCTGGTCCGACTCGTTGAAGCGCCGCCGCACGTAGACCCGATCGTTCGCCAGGACCTCGGGCTTCCACGTGAGGCCCACGGCGCCGGCGAGCGGCGCGAGGTCGACCTTGGCCTCCGGATCGAGCGCGAGCAGGAGGTGCCCGCCCTCGTCGGCGTACCGCTTCACGGTCGCGACCTCCTCCGGCAGGAACTCCTTCTGCGGGCCGAGCACGACGACGACGCCCGCGTCCTTCGGGATCTCGCTGCCGAGCCCCTGCGCGAGCCCGAGATCCTTGACGACGTAGTTCTGGGACTCGAGCAGCTTGCGGAGGTTCTTGGCCGTCCGCCCCTCGGCCGCGTTCGTCGACTCGTTCATCTCGCCGTGGCCGACGGTCATGTACGCGGTGCGCTGCGCGCGGATCACCTTGAGCAGCGCCTTCTGGAAGTCGGCGTCGAGGCTCTTCAGCTTGGCGCCGGCGGCCTTGATGTCGGCGCCGATGTTGAGCGTCTCGCGCGAGGTGTCGCGCGAGAGCACGATCACGCCGTCCTGCGTGACCTTCGCCTCCTTGGCGAGCGCGGGGACGAGCAGCCGATCCTGCATCTCCACGGTGATCTGCGGCGACGCCGCCTTCACCTCGCGCAGGTAGCCCTCGACCTCGGCGCCCACCTCGTTCAGCTGCGGGAAGAAGGCGGTGATCTTGAGCGGCTCGGTCAGGCTCTCGGCGACGCGCTTCGTCGAGTCGCCGGGGCGGGCCGTGCGGTAGTACGAGAAGTCCGCCTTGAGATCGAGCTGGCTCGCGGCGTAGACGAACAGCGCCGAGTAGACCGCGGCGAAGGCGAGCGTCACGCCCGAGAGCGTCGCGGCGCGCACCCGCCGCCCCTCGATGCGCTCGGCGCGCCGCATCGGCGCGAGCGCCGCCTCGCCGAAGAACAGCGGCACCGTCGCGATGACGAGCAGCGCGATCCAGCCGACCGTCGTGGCCGCCTCGACGCGCGCGCGCAGCTCGGGCGCGGCCTGCGAGACGCCGAGCAGGCTGCGCCCCGCGTCGGTCGTCGTGAAGTACGCCGCCACCGCGACGAGCCCGAGCGCCGACAGGATCGCGAGCGCGCGCTCGACGGCGCGGCGCTCGCCCGTCTCGCGCAGGGCGGTCGCGAAGCGCAGCGCGGTGACGAGCGCGAGCGTCAGGAGCCCGAGCCCCGACAGCGCGTAGCGGAGCCCGTCGATCGTGGGCACCACGCGCTCGCCCAGGAAGATGGCGAGGAGCGCGCCCGCGTACGCCGGCACCATCCAGCCCCCGGCGCGCAGCGCGGGCGCCTCGCGCGGCGCGGCGGGCGCCGGCCTCTCGGCCTGGGGCGCCTCGTGCTGCGCGCCCGGCGCGGCGCTCGCGTCCTTGCCGCTGTTCTCGGCCTCGGCGGCCTGAGCGTTCTGGTCCTTCACCGCCACCTCCGTGCCCTCAGGGTGTGGGTCGCGGCGAGCAGGAAGAAGTACGCGACCGCGACGTAGTACAGGACGTTCTCCAGCCGGAGCACGCCGTTCAGGAACGGCTTCTGGTTGAGCGGGTACAGGTTCAGCGCGCTCACGAAGTCGTTGAGCGGCGGCTCCGTCACGCGGGCGACGAGGAACAGGAAGCCGAGCGTCCCGATGATCGCCGCCCCGAGGATGACCGCGATGACCTGGCTCGCCGCCAGCGTCGACGCGAAGAGCCCGATCGCGAGCGACGCGGCGCCGAGCAGCAGCACCCCGGCGTAGCCGACCAGGATGTGCCCGACGGACACCTTGCCGTTCACGAAGATGAGCAGCGGCATGTAGATCGTGATCGCGGTCATCAGGCCGACCAGCGCCAGCGCGGCGAGGAACTTGCCGGCGATGATCTCGCCGTCGCGCACCGGCGCCGTCTTGAGCAGGATGAGCGTCCCGCTCTCGCGCTCGCCGGCGATGAGCCGCATCGAGAGGATGAGCGCCGCGACCATGGTGATGAACGCCGTGCCGTCGAAGAACTTGAGCAGCACCTCGGCCGACAGCCGCGCGCCCGAGCCGAGCGCCGCGACCTGGAAGTAGATGCCGTCGATGAGCAACGCCGCGGCGGCGACGACGTACCCGAGCGGTGACCTCAGGTACGCGGACAGCTCCCGCCGCGCGACGAGCAATGTCCCTCTCATGCTTCCCCCTCGCCTTCCTCCGCCTGCTCGCTCGCAGGGGCCTCGTTCGCCTGGCCGCCGGCCCGCGCCGCGTCGGCCGCGGCGGGCTTCCCCTTCGCCGCCTGCGGCGCGCGCGTCGCGAGCCGCAGGAACACCGACTCGAGCTCGCGCTCGCTCCGCTTGACCTCGAGGATGCCGATCCCCGCCTGCACGAGCTCGGCGCACAGCGCCGCCCGCACGTCGCGATCGGCCTCGACCGCGAAGCTCACGACGTCGCTCCCCGGCTCGGACGTGGGGAGCTGCTCGACGGACGTGACCCCCGCGACCTCGCGCGCCAGCTCGATCGCCTTCGCCGCCTCGCCGCGCGTCACGCGGTAGCCGGCGCCCTCGGCCGCGGGGCCGCGCACCGTGAGCTCGACCCGGACGCCGTGGAGGAGCTTCGCCGACAGCTCCTGCTCGGTCCCCTGCGCGCCGATCTCGCCGTCCCGGATGACGAGGATGCGATCGCAGGTCTCGCTGATCTCGGAGAGGATGTGGCTGGAGAGCAGGATGGTGTGCTCGCCGCGCAGGCTCCGGAGCAGGGCGCGCATCTCGACGATCTGCACCGGATCGAGCCCGCTGATCGGCTCGTCGAGGACGAGCAGCCGCGGCTTGTGCACGATCGCCTGGGCGATGCCGACGCGCTGCTTGTAGCCGTGCGACAGCGCGCTGATCGGGTCGGCGGCGACGTCCTCGAGCTGCGTCACCGCGAGCGCCTCGGCCACGCGCCCGTCGGCCGCGCCGGCGTCGACGCCGCGCAGGCGCGCCGCGAAGTGGAGGAAGGCGCGCACGCTCATCTCGTCGTAGAGCGGCGGCCGGTCGGGGAGGTACCCGATGCGGGACCGCACCTCGTGCGGGTGGTCGACGACATCCAGCCCGTCCACGAGGACCCGGCCCGCGGATGGCAGGAGGTCGCAGGCGAGGATCCGGAGCGTCGTCGTCTTGCCGGCGCCGTTCAGGCCGAGCAGGCCGACGATCTCTCCCGCTTCGATCGAGAACGACAGGGGCCCGATGGCCTTCCGGTCGCCATAGTACTTGTATAGGTCGCTGATTTCGATCACGGCCGTGCACCCCTCCGCACAGGGAAGAAGCTCTCCGCGCCGGCGAATCGGATGCCGCGAAGCGCGGCGGTCCAGGCGCCAGCGGCCCCTTACAACAGCGGGTGACGGAAATCATTCCCGACGCGGCGCGCGCGGGGCGCCCTCCGGCGCGCGACCTCCCGCGCGGGGAGGAGATCGACCTGGACACGCCGCGGTCGCGGTGAGCGGAGCGACCAGGACGTGACGGATCTCAGCGTCCGGCGAGGAGGTCCGGGTCCGGTGAAGACGGGAGCCGGGCGGCGATCCGGCGGCGCCCTCGCCCCGGCGTCAGCAATGCTCGGCGATGATCGCCCAGCAGGCGTCCGCGAACTCCCGGTAGGTGGAGCGGTCGAGCGTCGCCTGCTTCACCGGCATCACGTCCTGGTGCTCGGCGAGCATCGGGCGCAGCGCGCCCTCGATGTCGGCGCTCGTCTCGATCCACAGGAACTCCTCGATGCCGTCGGTGATCTGGCCGCGGATGAGCTTCGGCACCTCGCTCAGCCGGACCTTCTTCGGGCTCCGCCGCGCGATGGACGACGCGATCTGCTCGGCGTGCGCGGGCCAGCGCTTGAGCGCCCGGTGGAACGTCGAGCCGACGAGCCGCAGGATCTGCTGGGCGAGCTTCGCCACGCGCGGGCGCTGCACGCGCTCCTCGTTCTCCGCGATCATCGCCAGGTAGTCGTCGCTGAGGAGCCTGCGCAGGTCGCTCGTGAGGATCTGCTGCGACTCGGGCGTCATCCGCAGATCCGCGACCTGCGCGAGGAAGATGTCGCGCAGGACGGTCAGGCGCGCCGTCACCGAGCCGGTCGGGGTCGTGTCGAGGATCTCGGCGAGCGGATCGATCAGGCGGCGGCCGAACGTGGTGAGGATGTGATCGAGGATCCGCTTCTGGTGCTGCTCGTGGCCGAGCACCGACAGCGCGCGGGCGATGTGCGCCTTGCTCGGGGCGTCGACGAGGATCTCCAGGGGCTGATCCTGCGCCTTCCCCTCGTACATGCGCAGCGACGCGAACATCTCGCGGAAGGCGTCCGCCGCCGCCGCCCCCTCGCCCGGCTCGCCGTAGACGCGGATGACGAGCCCCGAGTCGGGGCCGGCGTCGAACAGCCGCCGGAGCTCTGCCCGGATGTCCTCGTCCGTGACGAGCGGCGCCGGGGGGAGCGACTTCCCGCGTGGATCCATGGAAGTCCAGCCTACGGCAAAGTGCGGTGCACCTGAACCTCTGTGCCGCGAGTGAAGAAGAAAGCGAGCGCCGGGCGCGCTCTCGCCCGGTGAATCCGGTGTCACCGGATCGACACCGTGGGGGCGCGGGGCCGGCCTTGTGGCGCGCTCGCTTCGCCGGGTACCATCCGCCGGTCGGTCCCGTCGCGTCCCGTGCGGGAGGAGCGGGCATGGGAGCATGTATGGACGGTGCGAACCCGGCTCATCAGGGGAAGGGAAACGGCATGGCCGGCGCGCTGGGCGCGCGCGGCGAGGCCCGCGCAGAGGTGCACGTCGCCTCCGGAGACGCGCTCGACGTGCGCCAGTTCACGGCCATCGATCGGATGTCGGCGCTCTTCGAGGTGCGCATCGTCGCCGTGTCGGACAACCCGGACATCGACTTCGAGGCCGTCATCGGCCGGCCGATGCGGTTCTCCGCGCAGCGCGACCAGGCCCGCGCGTGGTCCGGCGTCTGCAGCCAGCTCCGGCAGGTCGCCGTCGAGGAGCGCCACCTCTCCACCTACGAGCTCACGCTCGTCCCCGCGCTGTGGCTCGCCACGCAGCGGCGCAACCACCGCATCTTCCAGCACCTGTCGGAGATCGACATCGCGCTGAAGCTCCTCGACGAGTGGGAGATCTCCCCGGCGCTGCGCCTCACCGGGACGTACCGGAAGCGCAAGTTCCGCGTCCAGTACGGCGAGAGCGACTACACGTTCCTCTGCCGCATGCTCGAGGACGCGGGGGTGAGCTTCTATTTCGAGAACGGCGGCGAGAGCCGGCTCGTCCTCGACGACGGGCCCCACGGCAACCCGCGGCGCAGCCCGATCGCGTTCCGCGAGCACCCGACCGACGCCGACCTCGAGCACGTCACCGAGGTGCGCGTCGGCCGCCGGCTGCGGCCGGGCAAGTACACGGTCCGCGACCACGACACCCGGAGGCCGGCGTCGTACGACCTCGTGGCGAGCGCCGCCGGCCCCGGCGGCGTCGAGGAGCGGCTCGAGCGCTTCCACTACGTGCCCGGGGCGTTCCTGTACGAGAGCGACAAGGGCGAGAGCACGCCGGCCGCCGACGACAAGGGCAAGTACCGCGCGGACGAGTCCGAGGGGGCCGCGCTCGCGCAGCGGCGCCTCGAGGCGAAGCGCGCCTCGGCCCGCGAGATCACGTTCGAGACCAACACGATCGATCCCGCGCCGGGCACCGTCCTCTCGTTCCTCGACCACCCGAAGGCCGAGCTCGCGCCGGACAAGCCGCTGCTCGTCCTCGAGTCGACGCTCGCGGGCGAGGTCCCGGGCGCCTTCCGGCACGCGTGCCGCGCCGTGACCGCGGACGTCCCGTACCGGCCGCCGCTCCGCACGCGGAAGCCGCGCGTGCAGGGGGTCGAGTGCGCCACCGTGGTCGGCCCGCCCGGCCAGGAGATCCACGTCGACGAGTTCGGCCGCGTGCGCGTGCAGTTCCACTGGGATCGCGAGGGCCGCATGAACGACGCGTCGTCGTGCTGGATCCACGTGAGCCAGCCCTGGGGCGGCGCCGGCTTCGGCGGCACCAACCTGCCGCGCATCGGCCAGGAGGTGATCGTCGACTTCCTCGGCGCCGATCCCGACCGGCCGATCATCACGGGCCGGGTGTACACGAACCTCCAGAAGACGCCGTACAAGCTCCCCGACAACAAGACGCAGAGCGGCTGGAAGAGCAGCTCGTCGCCCGAGACCGGCGGCTACAACGAGATCATGTTCGAGGACGCGGCGGGCAAGGAGCTCGTCCGGGTGCAGGCCGAGCGCGACATGAACAAGCTCGTCAAGCGCGACGAGCAGGTCACCATCGGCAACGATCGCGTGAGCGCGATCGGCAACAACGAGGATCAGACCGTCGGCAACGACTTCGCCAAGCTGGTGATGAACAACGCGCGCGAGGTGGTCGGGATGAACCGATCGCGCGCGGTCGGCATCAACGAGACGGTGGAGATCGGCAGCGTGCAGGCGACCCGGGTCGGGGACAGGATCGAGATCGTCTGCGGCAAGTCGAGCATCGTGATGGACAAGTCGGGCAAGATCGTGATCTCGGGGACCGACATCACGATCCAGTCGAGCGGCCACACGCAGGTCTTCGGCGATCCGATCGACCTCAACTAACCTCGCCCCGTCACGAGGCGCCCCGGGTCACGGGGCCTCGGCCGCCGCGCGCATCGCCGCGCGCACCTCCTGGGCCGCCGCGGGATCCTTGACGGCCCGCTCCAGCCACACGCGGCGGAGCCGGATCAGCACGCCCTCGGGCAAGCCGAGCTCCTTGAGCGCCTGCGCGTCGTTCCCGCGCTCGGACGCGATCGCGAGCCGGGCGTAGTCGCCCGCCGTGATCGGGCCTCGCTCGGCCTCCAGCGCCGCGATGTACGCCGCGTCGTACGACGAGAGCAGCCGCCGCTTCCCGCGCCCCACCTCGGCGCGGATCGCGTCGAGCCAGTGCGCGTGCAGCGCCTCCCACGTGTCCGGCGAGAGCGACTCCGCCGCGAGGATCGCGTCCTCCGCGCCGGGGCGCGCCGCGAGCCGCGCCGCGATCGCCGCGCAGCGGGCGAGGGGATACGCGTCGACGGGCAAGGCCGGCTCCGCGGGCCCCTCCGCCAGCTCCGGAGCCACCGCGGGGCGCTGCTCGGGGACCTCCGCGGCGGGCGCGAGCGCCGCCGTCGGCGCGGGCTCCGCGGCGAGCCGCGCCGGCGGGGGGAGCGGCGCCAAGAGCGCTAGCGACGCGGGGGGCGCGGGCGGCGTGGGCGGCCCGTCGTCCGGATCGAGCTCGTGCCGCGCGGGCGGCGCGCCGCGGGAGGGCCCCGGCGTGGGCGCGTGAAACGGGAGCGCGGGCCTCGGGAGCACCACGGCGGGCACGAGCGTCTGCGACGTGTCCTCGTCTTCGATCAGGGGCGACGACGGCGGCGCCGTCGAGAAGCGCGGATCGGCCGCGTCGGGCGCCGCTCCGGCCGGCGGCGCCGGGGCGAGCCGCGCGGCGCCCTGCAGGAACGGGAGCACCGCGGACGGCCTCGACGAGAGCGGGGCCGTCATCGTGCCCGTGAGGCTCGGCGCGGGCTCGCCCTCGGTGATGAGCACGGCGCCCTCGCGCGGCGGGCGATCGAGCATGAGCTGCCCGCGCCACACGAGCGCCGCCACGCCGTGATCGGCGTCGATGACGAGCGTGTCGCAGCGGAGGGGCACGCGCAGCTCGGCGCCGTTCGTCACCGCGATCGCGCTCGGCGCCGGCGCGCGGAGGCGCGTCGCGAGCCGCGGGAAGCGCGGGTGCAGGTGCTCGAGCACGATCGGCTCCGTGCCCGTCAGCTCGTTCGTCACCTGATCGAGCGGCGCGGCGTTGAAGTACCCGGTGTCGATGCCCTCGGGCAGCGGCCGCTCGGCCCAGCGCGCGTGATCCCAGCCCGCCGCGTGCCGGCGCAGGCGCTGCGCGCGGTCGGGCCACTCCGGCCGGAGCGGGCCGAGGCCGGCGGGCCAGAGGTGGCCTTGCCGGATCGCGGTCGACGAGGCCGCGGTCAGGAGGTTCGGCGCGCGCGCTCGCCCCCACCGATCGGCGAGCGCTCCAGGGCCCGTCGGCACGCCGACCGGGTTCGAGGTGTGCGGACCGCCCGCGGCGCGCTCCCAGCGGAGCGGCATGCGCGTGAAGGGCGCGGGCTCGCCGAGCGAGCCATCGTGCGTGAAGCACGCATCGCCGCGGACCTCGATCGCCTTGTCGATGTCGCCCACCGCGAGCCGCGCGATGAGCGACGTGACCGCGCCGCCCTCGGGCGCGTGCGCGTGGCCGACGACGAGCACCTCGCTCCACCGCTTGAACGGCGCGACCGGGCCCCACGGCTCGACGAGGCGCCGCTCGTCCGCTTCGCCCTCCAGCGGGGCCGCGGGGCCGCTCGTCATCGGCGACTCGAACGGCGCGAGCTCGAACAGCGCGTGGCACGCGACGGTGAGCACCCACGCGTCGGGTCTGGGTCGCCACTCCAGCGAGCTGGCGCGTATCAGGCCTTGGCAGACGAGGTGCATCGGCGATGGATCAGGCGCGCTCCGGGGCGACGTGCATCCCAGCGATGTCCCTCAGGATATCCGAGCCGCGGGACGGCGTCCGGGCGAACCTGCGCCGTCACGCCGCGGCCACGCGCGGGACGCCGCTCCGCCGCGCGGCGTCGCGGCGCGCGGCACCGCGGCGCGCGCGCGGGTCGGTCATTGAAGGAGGTGGCGCGCTCCGATAGCGTCGGGGGGCGACGATGGAGTGCCAGAACCTCACCCCACTCGACGCCCTGGCCTACAGCGCCCTCGACGCGCACGACGAGGAGCACCATGTGCTCGCGCTCAAGGCCGCCTACCGGCTCGTCCCCGGGGACGGGGGAGAGGCGACCCACCGCTGCGAGCTCCTCCCGGGCGACGGCGCCGGGCGGCTGCTCCTGCGCGACGCGTTCGAGGGGGAGGCGAACGCGTCGAGCGTCCGCGCCGAGAGCGACCTCGCGCCGTTCAAGCCGCGCTGCGACGTGCTCGTGCGCGCGACCGCGTGGGCGCCCGGGGACGAGCCCGCGGAGCGCTGGACGGCCCGGCTACGCGTGACGGGCCGAGGCGCGCCGCCCCCCGGAGGCGACGCCGTCGGCGGCGAGCCGCCGCCGCGCGCGCTCGTCGACAAGACGCTCGAGGTGTGCGGTCCGCGGTGGTTCGAGCGCGCGGCGGAGGGCTGGCGGCTCACCCGGCCCGAGCCGGCGGCGAGCGTCCCGGTGCGCTGGGAGCGCGCCTTCGGTGGCCGCAGCCTCGTGAGCGCCGGGCCCGGGAGGGCGCCGCTCCTCGACGAGGTGTGCTTCACCAACCCGGTCGGCTGCGGGTGGATGGAGGCGCGCACCGTGGACGCGCTGCGCGACGCCGGCGCGCCGGCGCCCGACCGCGTGGCCGCGCCGCAGATCGAGCGGCCCGACAGCCGGGTGACGCGCCTCGCCGTGGCGTCGCACCCGCCGCACGCGGTGGACGCCCCGCAGATGGCGGAGATCGCCGCGGGCTACCCGTTCGCGCCGGCGGGCCTCGGGTGCGTGGGGCGCGCATGGACGCCGCGGCTCCAGCGCGCGGGCACCTACGGCGAGGCGTGGGTCGCCGGCCGGCACCCGTTCCTCCCCGACGACTTCTCCTTCGCGTACTGGAACGCGGCGCCCGACGATCAGCAGATCCCGCACCCCGACGTCGGCCTGCGCGTCGAGCTCTGGAACCTCGCGCGCCCCGGGCTCGCGTGCGACGGGCGCGTCGCGTTCGAGCTGCCGCCGCACCGGGCGTTCGCGATGGCCTGGATCGCGGGGCTGCCGGTGCCCGTGCCCGCGGCGCTCGACACGCTCTCGGTCGACGCCGAGTCCATGGTCGTGACGTGCGTGTGGCGGACGCTCGTGGCCCGCGCGCTCGGGGTGCGGCGGATGGAGGCGCGCTTCGAGGTCGACCCGCGCGCGCCGCTCCTGAAGATGGCGGTGGGCCGTGGCTGAGAACGTCCTGTCGCGCAAGCAGGAGCCGTGGATGGCGGTGTCGTGCGCGCCCGACGTGTGCAAGACGCCGATGGGGTCGAGCACGCCGCCCGTGCCGTACAACGTGGTCTCCAGGCTGGAGCCCGCGCTCGACGCCAGCGAGGACGTGCACGCCAACGACGGCCGCGTGCAGAAGCACGCCGCGACCGTGATGCCCACGACCGAGGGCGACGAGCCGGGCAGCGCGAAGGGGGTCGTGAGCGGCACCGTGGGCCAGCAGAGCTGGTCGCAGACGCACAGCCCGAGCGTCCTGGTCAACGCGCACCCGGTCGTGCGCCACGACGACCTGGCGCAGATGAACGGCGACAAGGCGGCGCAGGACAAGGCCGACAAGCGGGCGCGCTACAACTGCCGCAAGGAGCAGATCGAGGCGGGCAAGAACAGCGACGACCCGGCGACGCGCGAGGCCGCCGCGCGCTTCGAGCGCAACACGATCGCCGCGGAGAAGGCCGCGCTCTCGGGCCACACCTACGACCCCTCGAAGCCCGCGCCGACGGGCTGGCGCGACATCAGCGACGACCCCGAGGCGCTCGCGCGGTACGGGCTCACGCCCGGCGACCTGGACGGCAGCCGCCCCGGCGCGACGCGGCTCTACGAGCCCGACCCCGACGTCTTCGGCGGCGACATGCGGCCGACGGTGGCGTTCCGGGGGACGGAGAACGGCGCGGACTGGCAGAACAACCTCGCGCAGGGGCTCAACATGGACTCGCCGTACTACCGCGACGCCGTGCGCGTGGGGAACACGCTCGGGAACAGCGTGGACTACACGGGCCACTCGCTCGGCGGGGGCCTCGCGTCGGCGGCGGCGACGGCGGGCGGCTCGCGGGGCTGGACGTTCAACGCGGCGGGCCTCAACCCGGGCACGGTCACGGGCTACGGCGGCACGGAGCGCCCGGCCGACATCGCCGCGTACCGCGTCCAGGACGAGGTGCTCACGGGCTTCCAGGAGCAGGGGTGGAAGGGCACCCTGGCCGCGTGGGCCGCCGGCGGCCTGTGGGGCGCCCTGGCCAAGGTGGGCCTGAGCGCCGTCATGCCCGACGCCGTCGGCACGAAGCACGAGTTGCCCGCGTCGAGCCTGGACCCCTACAACCGTCACCTGATGCCCGACGTCATCAACGGCATCGAGAAGCAGAAGCAGGCGGACCAGCGGAAGATCGCCGAGAAGACCGGCAAGCGATGCTGAGCGGAGCCACGATGCGCGCGCCCGACCCCGACCGCTTCTTCCTCGGCCCGCAGCGCGAGCTCGCGCGGGCCATCGCGGCCGGCGATCTCGCGGCCGTCCGCGCGCTCGCGCCGGCGACCGATCTCAACGTGCCCGGCGCCGAGGACATGACGCTGCTCGTGTTCGCGATGCGCTGGGCGTCGGGGCAAGAGCCCGCGCGCCTCCGGATCGTGACCGAGCTCGTGCGCGCGGGCGCCGACGTGCACCACGTGGTGCCGCTCCTCTCGAGCGCGCTCGATCTGGCGATCCTGGCGAAGAGCCCGGCGTTCCTGCGGGCGATGCTCGACGGCGGCGTGTCCCCCGACGCGCGGGTCGGCCGCGGCCACACGCCGGCGCTGTTCCATGCGGCCTCGGAGGCCACGGTCGAGAGCATGCGCCTCCTGCTCGACCGCGGCGCGGACGTGAACGCCCGCGACTCGCTCGGGACGCCCGCGATCACGTACGCGCTGCGGGCGCTGCAGCTCGACCAGGTGGAGGAGCTGCTCGACCGCGGCGCCGATCCCCGCGCGGTCAACCGCCTCGGGCAATCGTTCGCGCGCGTGCTGGAGGAGCTCATGGCGCGGCAGCTCCCGGGGTCGGCCGCGCTCCGGAAGATGGCGGCGCTCCGCGACCGGATCGTGCGGGCGGGCGTGCGGTGGCCGCCCGACCCTCCGGAGGTGGAGCGCGAGCGGATGCGGCAGCGCGGCGAGGAGCCGATCGTCCCCGTCGGCCAGCCGCGGTGAGGTGAGATCATGGGATCCGGCAACACCATCGGACGCATCGTCGGTCAGACCCCCGCGCGCGCGGTCCCCGTGGAGCTGGCCAACCCCGTCGTGCAGCTCTTCCAGGGCGTCGAGCGGCTCGCGCCGATGTGGCGGCAGCTCGAGGGGCTCGTGCAGCAGCTCGGGGGCGGCGGGCGCGGCGGCGCGCCGGCGGCGCGCGGCGGAGCGAGCGGGGAGGGGACCGGCGCGCGGGGGGCCGGGGACGTCGCGTCGCCGGAGGAGCTCGCCGCGCGGCTCACGGCGCTCGGTCGCCTGGTGCGGACCCCGGCCGAGGCGATGGACGGGCCCGCGCGGCCGGATCAGATCCGGACGCGGCGGATCACCGAGGAGATCCTGCGGCAGGCGATGGAGGTGTCGGGTCCCCGCGGCCGGCCGGTGCACGCGCTCGCGCTCGGCGCGGCGCGGGAGCGGATCGAGGCGCTCGCGGGGACGGCTCCGTCGCCGGCGCAGGCGGCGCAGGCGGTGGAGAACGCCGCGACGATGGCCCTGATGCGCGGCGCGAACGGGCCGGTGCTGGAGATGCTCCGGTCGGTGCTCGCGGGGCTCCAGCAGGCGCTGCGCCTGATCCAGGGCATCCCGGGCAGGAACGACGGCGCGCAGATCCGGAGGTGAGGGGGCCCGGGTGTCCAGATGGGCGACCCCGGTGTCCAGATGGGCCGCCGGATGTCCAGATGAGCGGCCCGGGTGTCCAGATGAGCGGCCCGGGTGTCCAGATGGGCCGCCGGATGTCCAGATGGGCGGCCCGGGTGTCCAGATGGGCGCCCCGGGTGTCCAGATGGGCGCCCCGGGTGTCCAGATGCGGCCCGGCGGGCGTCAGATGAAGACGACGGGCTGCTCCCAGATCGCGAGGACGATGCAGCCCTCGGCGCTCGACACGCTGTGACGGGTGCCCGGCGTGTTCACCACCAGCGTGCCGGCGCGGTGGTGCCCGCGCTCGTCCGACTGCGAGCCCGTGAGCACGAAGATGTGCTCATGGCCGCGATGGACGTGCTGCGGCACGGACGCGCCCGGCGCATACCGCAGGAGCGCCGCCGAGGCGCCCGCGTCGCCGCTCCCATAGAGCTGGTGGATCTCGACGCCTTCCCGGAACCGACGCCACGGGATCAGATCCGGATTGGCGGTGAGCGCCGTCACATCCGAAACGATGAACGGCAGCTGCACAGGTGCTGCATCTCGCGTTGCTGCTGGATTCGTGGACATCATCGCGAATCTCCCGTGTTGAGGGGACCATGCCACAGCGCGCCGCGCGCGCTCAATGGCAATCGCGTGAGACGCGAACAATTCATGGGCGGGAAAACTTTCAGAAATGAAAAGGCGCGTACAGATCCAGGGAGTGAAGAGCACCCTGAGAACTCCGCGCCTCGCCGGCGGGGCCGACGCGCCACGCCGCCGGAGCTTCCTCGCCCTCCTTGGCCCTCTGCTCGTCTCGCTCTCGTTGCTGCCGGCGGTCGGTTGCAGCAAGGAGGCGCCCGGCGATCAGCCGCTCACGGTGGGCTTCATCTATGTCGGCGCTCGGGACGATTACGGCTACAACCAGGCGCACGCGGAGGGCGCCGCCGCGGTCGCCAAGCTGGCCGGCGTGAGGACCCGCGAGGAGGAGAACGTCCCCGAGACGGTCGCCGTGCAGAAGACGATCGAGAGCATGATCAACCTCGACGGCGCGGCGGTGATCTTCCCGACGTCCTTCGGCTACTTCGATCCGCACATCCTCAAGGTGGCGGAGAAGTATCCGGACAAGGTCTTCCTCCATTGCGGCGGCCTGTACGACGCGTCGAAGCACCCGAGCAACGTCGGCAGCTTTTTCGGATACATCGACGAGGCAGAGTACGTATCCGGCATCGTCGCCGGGATGACGACGAAGAGCGGCAAGCTCGGGTTCATCGCGGCCAAGCCGATCCCGCAGGTGCTCCGCAACATCAACGCCTTCACGCTGGGCGTCCGGAGCGTGAACCCGACGGCGACGACGGCCGTGATCTTCACGGGCGACTGGTCGATGCCCGTCAAGGAGGCGGAGGCGGCGAACAGCCTCATCGACCAGGGCGTCGACGTCCTGACCGCCCACGTGGACTCGCCCAAGGTGATCATCGAGCTCGCCGAGCGCCGCGGCGCCTTCAGCACCGGTTATCACACGGGCCAGGCGACGCTCGCCCCCAGGGGGTACCTGACCGGGGCCGAGTGGAACTGGGCCAAGGTGTACACCGACTACCTGGCGTGGATCCGCGAAGGGAAGCCGTATCAGCACCTCCTGCGCGGCGGTTTCAAGGAGGGGTTCATCAAGCTCTCGCCGTATGGCCCCGCCGTCTCCGAGGAGGCGAAGAAGAAGGCCGAGGAGGCGAAGGCGGGGCTCACGGAGGGGACGCTCGTCATCTTCAAGGGGCCCATCAAGGACAATGAGGGCAAGGTGGTCATCGCCGAGGCCGCCGAGCAGAAGCAGACCGACATCGTGCTCGAGAGCATGAGCTACCTCGTAGAGGGCGCCGTCGGCTCCGTTCGACAATAGTCCTGCGGGTCAGAACTCCCGCCAGGGATCTGCCTCGCGAGCGATGGAGAAACAAACGCAAAGGCGCAAAGACGCAAAACTACAAATCTTTTTTTTTTTTTGCGTCTTTGCGCCTTTGCGCCTTTGCGTTAAAATCTCTCTCCGGATCCCTGGTCGGACCTCTGACGAGCGGAACTGGCTAGAGCGATGTGGCCCTCCAGCGCTCAGAGCGCCTTGAGGACCGCGGCGGCAGGCGCGGTCCAGCCGACGATGGCGCCCTGGGCGCGGACCATCTCCAGGGTGGCCGCCTTGAACTCGGGGAAATAGCTTTCGGTGGCGTCCTCGATGAGCAGGCACTCGTAGCCGCGATCGTTCGCCTCGCGCATCGTGGTCTGGACGCACACCTCGGTGGTCACGCCGGCGATGAGCAGCTGCGAGACGCCGAGCGCCGCGAGCCGGGCGTCGAGCCCCGTCCGGTAGAAGGCGCCTTTGCCCGGCTTGGGGATGACGAGCTCCCCGGGCGCCGGCGCGAGCGCCGGGACGAAGTCGTTGCCCGGCTCGCCCAGCACGAGGATGCGGCCCATCGGCCCTACATCGCCGATCCGCATGCCCGGCGCGCCGCGGCTCCGCTTGGCGGGCGGGCAGTCCGAGAGATCCGGCCGGTGACCCTCCTTGGTGTGGAGGACGGTCAGGCCGCGCTCGCGGAACGCGTCGAGCAGCAGGCGCACCGTCGGCACGATGCGCTGGAGCCTGCGGACGTCGTTGCCGAGCGCCGCGCCGAAGCCGCCCGGCTCCAGGAAATCGCGCTGCATGTCGATGACGAGCAGCGCCACGGCGTCCGGCTCGGCGAGGCGGAACGGGTACGGCTTCGCCGCGATCTCGAGGGCGCGCGCCGTCATCGGTGCCCCGCCATCGCGCGGCCGATCGCCGCGACGTCCGCCGAGGCGGCCGTCGACTCGTGGACGACGCGGCCCTCGCTCATCACGAGGATCCGGTCGGCCATCGCGAAGATCTCGTCGAGATCCGCGCTCACGAGGAGCACCGCCGTCCCGCGGTCGCGCGCCCCGAGGATCCGGGCGCGGATCTCGGCCACGGCCGCGAAATCGAGCCCGAAGCACGGGTTCGCGGCGATGAGGAGCTCGATGCCCTCGTCCGCGCCCGTCCCGAGCTCGCGCGCGAGCACCGCGCGCTGCACGTTCCCGCCGGAGAGCCTGCCGATCGGCGCGTCGACCGAGGGCGCCTTGATGGCGTACTCCCGGGCGAGGCGCTCGGCCGACCGCCGCAGCGCGGCGCGGCTCACGCCGAAGCGCAGCGCGGTGAACGGCGGCCGGTCGAAGACGCGGAACCCGATGTTCTCCGCGACCGACATCGCCGGCACGCACGCGTTGCGCAGCGGCTCCTCGGGCAGGCACCGCACCCGGTGCCGCCGGGTCTCGTCGCGCCCCGCGCCGTACGGCTCGCCGTGGACCAGCACGCGCCCCGCCCGCGCGGCGCGCTGCCCGGCGAGCACCTCGACGAGCTCCTCCTGCCCGTTGCCCGAGACCCCGGCGATCCCGACGATCTCGCCGCGGCGGACCGCGAGCGTCACGCCGTCGAGCGCCGGCCGCCCGCGATCGTCGGCCGCGGCGAGCCCCTCGACGCGCAGGACCGCATCCCCGGCGGGCGCGTCGCCGCGCGCGCCGCCACGTGCCGCGGAGACCTGCGGCGGCTGCGCGCCGACCATCATCTCGGCCATGGCCGCGGGCGTGAGGTCCTCGATCTTCCCCCGGCCCGCGACCCGGCCGCGCCGCAGCACCGTGACCTCGTCGGCGAACGCCATCACCTCGCGGAACTTGTGCGAGATCATGAGCACGCTGATCCGCTGCTCCTCGGCCATGCCGCGGAGCGTCCCGAGCACCTCGTCGGCCTCCGCGGGCGTGAGCACCGACGTCGGCTCGTCGAGGAGGATGATCCGGCTCCCGAGGTAGAGCTGCTTCAGGATCTCGAGCTTCTGCTTCTCGCCCGCGGACAGCTCGCGCACGGCCGAGTCGGGGTCGAGCCGGAACGGCATGCGCGCCATGAAGGCGCGGATCGCCTCGCGCTCCTTCCGCCAGTCGATCACGAGCGGGAGCGACGGGCGCGCGAGCACGAGGTTCTCGGCGACCGTCATGTTCATCACCAGGGTGAAGTGCTGGTAGACCATGCCGAGCCCCAGCGACCGCGCCTCGCGCGGGCTCCTGATCGACAGGGCGGCGCCCTCGACCCGCACCTCGCCCGCGTCGGCCTGGTGGTAGCCCATGATGCACTTGACCAGCGTGCTCTTGCCGGCGCCGTTCTCGCCGAGGAGCGCGTGGAAGCTCCCGGGCGCGACGCGCAGCGACACGTCGTCGAGCGCGAGCAGCGGCCCGAACCGCTTGGTGATGCCCGCGGCGGAGAGCGCCGGCGGGGGCGTGGGCGGGCCGGGCTCATGGGGCGTCGCGGCGGCGCGGATCGGCCTCGCCGCCGGGCTCGAGAGGGCGCGCGGGTCCATCACGACGCGATCGCCTCCAGGAGCGCGGCGGAGGTCGAGACCGCGCCGAACACCCCGTTCTGCATCGTGATCATCTTCAGGGCCGCGGCGTGGTTGCCGGGATCCGTGGCCGCGCAGCAGTCGGAGAGCAGCAGGCACTCGTAGCCGCGGTCGTTCGCCTCGCGCATCGTCGTGTGCACGCAGACGTCCGTCGTGATCCCCGTGAGGATCAGGTTCTCGACGCGGCGCTGGCGGAGGATGAGATCGAGATCTGTCGCGCAGAACGAGCCCTTGCCGGGCTTGTCGATGATCGGCTCGCCGGGCAGCGGGGCGAGCTCCGGGATGATCTCCCAGCCGGGCTCGCCGCGGACGAGCACCCGCCCGCGCGGCCCCGGATCCCCGATGCCGACGCCGGTGCCGCGCCCGCCGTCGGTCCGGCGGGAGCGCCACCGCTTGTTCGCCGGCAGATCCGAGAGGTCCGGCCGGTGCCCCTCGCGCGTGTGCAGGACGTGGTAGCCGCGGCGGCGCGCCTCCGCGAGCACGCGCTGGATCGGCGCGACGCAGGCCCGCGTGAGCGAGACGTCGTAGCCGAGCAGGTCGATGTACCCGCCCTTGCCGCAGAAGTCGGTCTGCATGTCGATGACGATCAGGGCCGTCGTCTCGGGGCGGAGCGCCCCGTTGTACGGCCATGCGTAGGGGTCAGCGGCCACGTAAGTCATGCGTCGGGTCCTCCTGTCCTTCAGCGGTTCGCTCGGGGTCGTCGTTCGTGTCGTTCGGGATCCTCGGGGCTCATCGGGCGAGCGTGAGCTCGGCGGGCTGGTCGCGCAGGGTCCGGGTCGCGGAGCTCGCGGCGACCATGATGGCCAGCGTCACGATGTACGGCGCGGCGTTGAAGAGGTGGTAGCCCCAGGTGATGCCCACCGACTGGAGCGCCGGGCCGAGCGCGCTCGCGCCGCCGAAGAGGAGCGAGGCGGCGAGGCAGCGGACCGGGTTCCAGCGCGCGAAGATGACGAGGGCCACGGCCATGAGGCCCTGTCCGCTCGACAGGCCCTCGTTCCAGCTGCCGGGGTAGAAGAGCGAGAGGTACGAGCCGCCGACGCCGGCCAGGAAGCCGCCGGCCATCGTCGCGCGCCGCCGGACGAGGTTCACGTCGACGCCCATCGCGCGGGCGGCGTCGGCGCTCTCGCCGACGGTGCGGAGCACGAGGCCGAGGCGGGTGCGGCTCAGCATCCAGAGGAGGAGCGGGGCGAGCGCGGCGCCGACGAGGAAGAGCGCGTTCACCTGGAGCGCGGCGCGGATCTGCGGGAGGTCGCTGAAGGAGCCGAGCGGGATCGCGGGCAGGCGGGGCGCCGTCGGCTTGATGAGCGGCTTGCCGAGGAAGAAGGCGAGGCCGACGCCGAAGAGCATGAGCGCGATGCCGACCGCGATGTCGTTGACCCGCGGCTTCGCGCACAGCCACGCGTGGAGCGCGCCGAGCGTCGCGCCGAGGAGGCCGGCGGCGAGGACGCCGAGCCAGGCGGAGCCGGTGAGGTACGAGACGCCGTAGCCGCCCATCGCGCCCATGACGAGCGTGCCCTCCAGGCCGAGGTTCACGCGGCCGCTCTTCTCGGTGAGGCACTCGCCGAGGCTCACGAAGAGGAACGGCGTGCTGATGCGGATGGCCCCGGCGGCGACCGCGAGGGGGATGCCCCAGAGGCCCAGCGCGGCGGCGTCGCTCATCACGCCACCGACGGCGCGGGCGCCGCCTGCCGGAGCTCGGGCGCGCGGGCGACGCGGGCGCGCCCGTGGAGCGCCTCGCTCGCGAGGATCGCGATGAACAGGATCCCCTGGAGCACGCTCACCGCGGCGTCGGGGAGCTGCGCCGTGCGCTGGAGCAGGCCGCCGCTCGCGCCGATGCCGCCGAGCAGGAGGGCGACCGGCATGATCGCGAGCGGGTTGTGGCGCGCGATGAAGGCGACGAGGATGCCGGTGTAGCCGTAGCCGCTGACGAGCGACGCGTTCGCCCGGCCGTGGACGGCCGCGACCTCGACCATCCCGGCGAGCCCCGCGCACGCGCCGGCGAGCATGCAGGTGATCACGACGAGGCGCCTGACCGGCAGGCCGGCGAGGAGCGCCGCGCGGACGTTGCCGCCGCTCATCGCCGCGGCGAAGCCGAAGGTCGTCCGGTGCATGAGCGCGTAGCAGAGCGCGCAGGCGAGGACGCCGCAGGCGAGGCCCCCGTGGACCTCGACGCCGGGCAGGTTGCCGAGCGCGTAGTCGGCGCCGATCGGGGCCGTCGACGGCTTGTTCAGGCTCGCCGGGTCGCGCAGGGCGCCCTCGACGAGGTGGTTCAGGAGCGCGATCCCGATGTAGTTGAGGAGCAGGCTGCTGATCGTCTCGCTGACGCCGCGGTAGACGCGCAGCGCGCCGGCGAGGCCGATCCAGAGCGCGCCGGCGGCGAGCCCCGACAGGGCCATCGCGGCGAGCGCCGCGGCGGGCGGCGCGCCGAGCGCCCGCGAGGCCAGCGCGGCCGACGCGGCCGAGAGCCCGCCCACGACGACCGCGCCCTCGCCGCCGATGACGATGAGGCCGAGGCGCGCCGGCAGCGCCGTGCAGAGCGCCGTCAGCATGAGCGGGGCGGCGCGCAGGAGGGTGTTCTGGAACGAGAACCACGTGCCGAAGGCGCCGCGGACCATCTCGTAATAGACGCTCAGCGGGTTCGCCCCCTGGGCGGCCACGAAGGCGCCGAACGCGAGGAGCGAGGCCGCGAGGGCCCCGACGGGGATGACGATCGCCTCGGCTGTCTCGCGCCCGAGCAGCCCTTGCGGGAGGAGCTTCACGCCGCCGAGGATAAGGGGTCCAATATTTCCTCTCTTTTTCGGGGATCTTGCGGCTCTGCGACGGTGGTCGCGAGGGCTGGTGCGATGTGGTGGCCGCGGCGACCGCGAACGATCCGCACAGCGCGCCCGCTCCCCTTCGGGTCCCGGCCTTGCACGCCGCGCACCTCGGCCCGGTGACCCCGACAGGAGGTGTCTTTGGCATGCGGTGCGGCGGATCGTTTCTGCTTGTCCTGGGCACCAGCGTCTCTCTGGCGATGGTCCCGACGCGCGCGGCGGGCGCCGTCGACCTGACCTGTGCGTCGAGCGCGACCCTGGAGGCGCTCGTCTCGTGCATCCGCGATCATCTGCCCGGCAGGGGCTCACGCAGGTTCGTCGCCCCGAGCTTCATGGAGATGAGCGCCTGGCGGAGCGTCGCCTTCGCCATGCTGCGCGGCGATTGCGGCTTCGCGCTCCCTTACAGCCTGTCGCCTCTGGCGCAGAACCGGCGATTCCACGACGCCGAGACCGGCCGCAGTTATTGCGTGCTCATGGAGACCGCCGACTGGGACGGGGACGGGATCTTCGATCGGGGCTTCGGCGCCTTCATCGTCGACGCGAGCGCGGAGCGGGAGCTCAGCCATCAGGTGGCGCACCCGATCTCCGACACGGGGACGGAGACACAGGCCGTCACCCTCTTCAAGGAGACCCGATCTCGCACATTTCTCCTGGCCGGCGCGCACCGCGATGCGAGCCCGGGCGAGGGCGGACTCCTCGGATCGTCGGCGAGCTGGGACGCCGCCCACAACACGGCGACCATGTTCCACGCGACGCACATGGAGATCATGGCGTATTACGGCGAGAAGCCGTGGTGGGCCATTCAGTGGCACGGCATGGCGGAGGACACGTGCGAGAGGGTGGATGTGCACCTCTCTCACGGCGTGGATACGCCCCCCGCGGCGGGGGACAAGATCCTGGAGCTCAGGGCTCACCTGCTCGCCCGCGAGCCGACATGGCGGATCAGCGTCGCCGGCAGCGGCCTGTGCTCGCTCGACGCGACGAGCAACGTCCAGGGGCGGCTCCTCAACATCGCGCCGGCGGGGGGGAGCTTCGGTGCTCTCGCGGCGCCGCCCTCCACCAGGCGCTTCGTCCACATCGAGCAGCACGCCGGGTTTCGAGATCCGGACAGGTGGGTCGACGCGGTGCTGGCCACCTGGCCGTGAGGCCGTCCGCCGTCGCGTGAGGAATGCCGACCTCCTGTACCGGCACGCCAAAGCAGGAGCGCATCGCGTCATTCGTAGGGCTGGAACGCCCTATTCCTCATGGGGCCGGAACCACGAACGATGTCGTGAACGGGGCCGGCCCTCCGCGAGGACGCTCGACGACACGCGCACAAAACGAAGCATTTTACCATGATTCGCCCTCGCTCCGCAATACGACGAACGTGCGTCTATCGCCGGCGTGTGCCCCGTCGTAGCGTCCCCGTCGCGTCTCGGCGCGTCTCGGCGCGGTCCGAGCCTGCCGCGGGCGCCCTCACTGGAGCCGGAGAACACCCATGACCCGTAAAGGTACGCTCATCCCGATCGCCTCCCTCCTCCGTATCCTCGTCCCGATCAGCTTCGCGCTCCTCGCGGGCGGCTGCTCGCAGGCGCCGGCGGAGATCCACGAGCGCCCCGGCGGGGACGAGGCCGCGCTGACCGACGCGCAGCGCCTCGCCGTGCATCGAGGGGGAGGCCGCGTTCACCCCACGAGCTGCGGGGACCGCCCGAGCGAAGCCCCGTCGAGCTTACCCTACTGGACCGCGATCGCGCAGAACGGAGCCATCCCCGACGCCCTCTGGGACGGTTCGAGCGCGTATCAGGACGGCCGCTTCTACATCTTCGGCGGGTTGAACGGGACCTACCCGGACGACGAGCCCGTCGCCGATTTCAGCGTCTTCGACGTCGACACGCGGACCTGGCACGATCTCGGCCAGTACACGGGCGGGCCCTCCGCCCGGGCCGAGGCGATGATGTGGAGCGTCGCCGAGGACGACGCCCTGTTCGTCTCCGGCGGGAGAGGTCCTTTCCGGCGCGGGCTCGATCTCACGCACCAGGACACGTTCCGGTTCGATCGGGCGCACGGGTGGACGCAGATCGCGCAGAAGCCGGCCGAAGTCCGGCTCGCGAATCGCTCCACGGAGGCGGTCGCCGTGCGAGGGAAGGGGAAACGCAAGACCGTCGCGTACGCATTCTCAGGCTCGTCGTCGACGTTGTCGGCCTTCATCAACCGCCCGGACGGCCTCCAGCACGACCTGGTCCGCTACAAGAACGGCTGGAAGCAGGTCGCGACCGGCTCGCCTGTCCCGCGCGCTCGAGCCCATCATCCGCTCGTGTACTCCGAGGGCTGGAACGCGCTCTTGCTCTATGGCGGATACACGAACGACGCCGTGAACGGGACCGGCCTGTTCACGCCGGAGAACTACCTCGGCGATCTCTGGATGCTCGACGTCGACACGGAGACCTGGGAGCAGATCTCCTTCGACGAGGACAGCGGACCGGGCCACCGCGATAACGCGAAGCTGATCGCCGACGAGCGCCGCCATCGAATCTGGCTCTTCGGGGGCAGCCAGTTCGACGGTACCACCCTGTCCGACGTCTGGTACTTCGATCTCGACACCGGGGATTGGACGCGCGTGGACACCGCGATGGCGGGGCCGGCGCCGGCGCCGAGGTTCGGCCAGTTCTCCTTCTCTCGCAGGACCGCCACCGCCTACGAGCTCTACATCTTCGGGGGAGCGACCGCGGAGTTCGCGCCGGTGCTGCTCAACGACATGTGGAGATTGACGATCCCCCTCGCCGGCGACGGCTGAACGAGCAGGAAGTCGGCCACGGCCAGGAGGCGTTCTTAGGAATGATTAAGGCGACATCGGACGAGCTCGGCGTTACCAGTCGTGGGGCAGCGACATGAATCGCGTAGGAGGTCACAGGGCCTTGCTGGTCCTGGCCTCCACGGGCGCGCGCGTCGCTGACAACAAGATAGGAGAAGAGAAATGGCAACGTCCGTAGTGTTTGGTTCGGTGAGGCAGTCTGACGGCGGGATGCTGAACCCCGGCTCCGGGGGCTGGTCTTCCACGAGGGTTTCGACGGGGAGGTACAAGATCACCTTCAATGCCACGTCGTCGCAGGCTCCGATCGTCGTCGTCACGCCGGTCGACGATGCCGGCAGACAGTCCGCCGACAACCAGTTCTCGACGTACAACCACGAGCACAGCCCGCCAGCGGTGTATGTCTGCTCGGTCGACAAGGCTAGCGGTGCGCTGGAAGACGCGAACTTCTCGTTCGTCGCCTACGTCGTTCAGTCGTAGGGCGCATCCCGCCCGGCGGCTCTCCTCGGGTCGTCGGTGGCGACGATCCTCCTCCCTCCGTTGAAGACCACGCCACGCCCTCACACCCCTCCACGGCCGCGGCTCCCGACGTGATGTGCGGACCGCGCTCTCCCCACCCGGGGTGGATCGCCGCTCCCAGCCTGCACCTGCCGTGACGACCGCTCCTCCGGCGGCCGGAGGGCGGAGGTCTGCCCTCAAAAAACCTTCCGGCGAGGCGCGCATGATGCTCAGCGGCCGGAAAATCCGGCATCTCAGCACGGTCACCCACGACGGCGAGGTCGTCTTCTTCGGCACCAGTACCCGACCCAGGCGCCGAAGAGCGCGCCGCGGAGCGCTGTCTGGCTGGCTCCCAAAATTTTCACATTCTCTGACGTTTGTGCTCCCTTCTCCTCCAATGCCGGGTCGTGCGCCTCGCTTTGTCCAGACAAGCCATAGGGGTGAAGGGCCCTCCCGCGCCGCGCAGGCGCCGGGGATTGCGCGGGCTCAGCTTGTGTGCACGAGCGACGTCGGCGAGGCTCGGGAGGCCTTCCGCCGCGTTTACGTGGACGCGACCCTCGAGCCCAAGCGCGGCACATCGTTCGGCTGTGCGATGGTGGTCGCCTCCTTCGGCACAATCCGTGTCGTGACGGGCGACTGGCCCGGCGGAGGGCGGGCCTTCGTGCCGGCAGTCGGGGAGCAATACATCCTGTCTCTCTCGGCCGAGGGCGAGAGCGCCGGCGACCACGCGGGCGAGCCCTTCCGCGTCGTGCCGGGCCGGCGGGGCGCGCTGTTTTCACCAGGGCGATCCTGCTCGCTCGATGTCAGCGGGGAGTTTCACGGGCGGACCCTCGTGATCGACCGCGGAGCGCTCGATGCCCATTTCACCACGCTCACGGGCGCTGCGCTGCGCGGCCCGATCCGGTTCGGTACGGCGCTCGACATCGAGGACGGACCGGGCCGCACGGTCCACGAGGTCGCGCAGCTCTTCCGCCGCCAGATCGAGCAGTCATGGGCCTCGCCGATGCTGCTCGCCGGGCTGCGTGGTGCCCTCTTCACGAGCCTCCTGGTCCACACCCGGCACAGCCTATCGGAGGTCCTCGATGCACCGCCGCCGCGCGTGGCCCCGGCGTGCGTCCGCAAGGCTGAAGAATACATGGCCGCGCGCGCTGCGGAGCCCATCACGCTGGCCGACATCGTCGCCGCTGCGGGCGTGCCGGAGCGGTCCCTGCGAGCAGCCTTCGTGGCGAGCCGGGGAATGCCACCGATGGATTTCCTGCGGTGGCGCCGGTTCGAGCTCGCGCGCCGCCAGCTGGCCGAGCCCTCGGCCGGCACGTCGGTCGCGGGCGTCGTGGCCGCGCTCGGGCTCGGTAACCCGGGGCGGTTCAGCGTCGACTACAAGCGCCGGTTCGGCGAGAGCCCCTCCGAGACGCTGTCCGCGGGGCGCGTGGCCGCGGGCCTGCCACGCCTCCAGTCGCGACGCCGGCCCTGAACGTCACGAGCGCTGGCACCCACGAGCAACAACTCCGGCGACAACGCCACCCCGGGCCAACCGCCCGCAGCACACCATGGCGTACCCGCAGCCGGGTTCGACCTCGACGTATCGCACAGATCGCTATCGATCGCGTGCGCGAACGATGTCGCCTGTCCAGAAACGGCAGCGAGCTGTCCACGAACGGCAAGACAAGCGCACGCACGAGCTCGTCGCTGTTGCATCCTCGCCTGAACCTATGGTGGAAGATCGCTCTGTCATCGGACTCGGCAGGGTCGCCGCGGTCGGTCACGGCGGTGCGTCGTGGTGTCCGCAGGTGAGGCATTCAGGCAGCAGCAGGCGGCGGCGCGCGACTGGACCTGGGCGACGGGAACCGGCGGAGCGCACTCACCGAATGCCATGCAGGGGCCTGCGTCAACATCACCTCGGCAAGCGCCGATTCGACACTGGCATCTAACTTGAATATACCGGCCGACCCTTCTCCAGCCAGCGCAAGCACAACCTTGAAAGGATGACCCATGCGGTATCTTGCAGGTTCACTTCTCCACGCTCTGACGATCCCGGCTCTCTCCACCCTGCTGCTCGCAGGCTGTACCAGCGCCGGCCCCTCCGCGGCCGACGGCGACGAAAACGGGGACGCCGTGGGCGGGGGACATGACGCGCTCACCCCCGAGCAGTGCACCTATTTCGATCCCGGCGGCACGGTCCAGATCTGCCACCACACCGGCTCCGCGACGAAGCCGTACACGATCCTTCGTATCAGCGACAAGGCGTGCATCAACGCGCACAGCGCCCACGACGGTGACTACATCACCAGCACCGACCCGAGCTCGCCGCTCTACGACCCGACCTGCAACGGCCAGGGCTGCCTCCCCGTGAACGCGCCGTGCGACGCCACCCTCCCGTGCTGCGATGGCCTGCTGTGCCAGAACGGTACCTGCACCGACCCCTGCGCCTCGGCTCCCTGCCAGAACGGCGGCGCCTGCGCCGCGACCGAGAGCGGTTACACCTGCACGTGCGCGCCCGGCTGGACGGGGACGAACTGCGAGACCAACATCGACGAATGCGCGCCGAGCCCCTGTGTCCACGGCACGTGCAACGATGAGGTCGACGGGTACACCTGCACGTGCGCGCCCGGCTTCTCCGGGACGAACTGCGAGACCAACATCGACGACTGCGCGTCGGGCCCCTGCGTCCACGGCGCGTGCAACGATCAGGTCAACGGGTACACCTGTACGTGCGCGCCCGGCTGGACGGGGACGACTTGCGAGACGGCCGTCTGCGTCCCCACCACCTGCGACGCTCAGGGAGCGACCTGCGGCTCGATCGCCGATGGCTGCGACGGGACGCTCGACTGCGGTTCGTGCGGGTCGGGCTTCACCTGCCAGAGCGGCACCTGCCAGCCCACGGGGCCCACGGGGCCAGCGTGCCCGTGTGATGGCATGCCCGGGTGGGGTCCCCCTGCTCCCCCCGTCCGGTGCATCAACTACTCGGGTTTCATGGGCCCCGGCAGCATCTACTACTATCTGAAGAGTGACGCCAATGGCCACGAGGGCCCCTTCGTCGAGTTCGCTGTCAACGGCCAGTTCGGTCCGGAGCCCGACCAGTGCGGATACGTGTCGGTGGCCAACACCCTCACCACCATGCCGCTCACCAGCCAAGCTCAGGCGGACCTCTGCGTGCAGAGCTTCCTGAGCTTCGCCGGCAGCTGCCCCTGAGCTGGGCGACGCTGCGTCAACATCACCTCGGAAAGCGCCGCAAGGCTCCAACGTCATCGTGGGATCTCCACCCGCGCGCGGCAGTGCGCCGGAGGCTGGTCGGCCTCAGTAGAAGTCGTACCTGGCGCTCAGGGCAGGCATGAAGAGCGGGAAGAGCGGGGCCGTGAGGGGCTCGCCCGGAAACCAGGCCGAGGCGGCGTGATCGACCCCAGCCGCGGCGTCGACGAACACCCGCCGGCTCGACGCCGGCCTCGGCACGGCGATGAGCAGGGGCACCGCGAGCCCCAGGGTGAGCTCGACCCGCCTGGCCAGCCGGACGCCGGCGCGCACCTCGGGCGCGACGTACACGAAGCGCGCCGCCGCGCTCCGCTCGAGCGGGCCGAACGACGGCGCGCCGCTCGTCGACGCCCGCGCGCTCGCGCGCGACCCCGCGACCGCGCCGAACAGCCCGCCGGCGCCCAGCCGCGCGTGGAGCAGGAGGCGCTCGCCCGACGAGTACCCGACCCAGGCGCCGAAGAGCGCGCCGCGGAGCGCCGTCGTGTCGTCGACGCGCACCGAGTACGACGCCCCGCCGGCGGCCTCGAGCGTCGCGATGCGCCCGCGGACGGCTTGCTGCACGCCCAGATAGCCCGCGGAGGCGCCGAACGAGAGATGGTCGATGCCGTACCCTCCGTGGACGAGCAAGCTGACGCCAGACCCGAGGGGTTCGCTGCAGGACCCCACGCACCCCGTCGGCGTGTCCTCGCCGAGCGACACCACGAGCGGCGCCGCGGCGCTCACCTCGGCGAGCAAGCGGGGCGTACGGCGCGGGCCGCGCGCCTCGCGGTCGTCGATGGCCCCGGCATCTCGCGCCAGCCGGATCCGGCGTGCGTCCGGCCCCTCCCTCGGCGGCTCGGCGATCTCGAGCGTGCCCGTCTCCTGGAGCCGGATCAGCCGCGCCGTCACCTGGACCGTCTCCCCGCCGTCCACGTCGAGGCGCTGCTCGAACGGCTGGTACCCCGCCTTGACCACGCGGACGGTGTGGGGGCCGCGAGGCACGCGCAAGGGCGCGCCGAGCGGGAGCTCGCCGCGCGGCACGCCGTCGAGCAGGACCGTCGCGCCCGGCTCGGCGCCCACGATCGCGATGGCCCCGACGGCATTGTAAAGGAGCTTTACCACCAGCAGGATATCGCGCTTGTCCTCGCCCTTGAGCCGCTCGGAGAAGTCGCGCAGCGCGCTCTCGTACAGCTCGATGGCCTCCAGGTAGCGCTCGAGCTGGATGAGACACGCGGCGGCGTTGGTCGTCCCGTTCAGCGTCATGAGCAACGCGCGCGATGTCTGGAACTCGGCGAGCGCCTCGGCCCAGCGCTCCTGATCGCGCAGCGCGATGCCGCGCTGGAAGTGCGCGCGCGCATCCTCGCGACGCCGGACCTCGCCGGGCCCGCCCGGCTGCGCGGCGGCGAGCGAGCCGAAGGGCAGCGGCGCCAGGAGCACCGCCGCGAGGAGGAGGCCGCCATGCGCGGAGCGTCGGCGCGTCGTGCCCGGCATCGCGCGCGCCCTCATTCGAAGGCGTCTCCGGCCAGCACGCCGCTGCGCGGCTTCCCGTGCGCCTCCGCGGCCGCGCCGGTCGGGCACCTGGGGGTGACCTGCGCCGCCGGGGGACAGACGCACGCCGGACCCTCGCTCGGCCGCGCGGCGCCGAGCGCAGCGCCCAGCGCGGATCCGGGCGGCGATTCCATCGCCAGGTGACCCGCCAGCACGTCGTGCTCGGCGGCGACGCCGGGCAACATGGATTCGAGCGCCGGCTCCGGCGTCTCGGCGAGCTCCGGCGTCTCGGCGAGCTCCGGCGCGGCGGCGTCGACGGCTTCGGCGGCCGGCGGCTCGGCGGGCGCGGCCGGGAGGAGGCCGCGCCCGGAGCGGCGCGCCGCTCGCGCCAGCGCGGCGAGATCGAGCGAGGGCGGCGAGGCGCCGGCGTCCGTGAGGGTCACGGTGGTCTCGCCGTGCCGTGCCCCCCTGGAGACGCGCACCCGGTGCGTCTGCCCGACCTTGCCCGAGAGCTCGATGACGCCGTCCCGCCGCCGCACCGGGACGCCGTCGACCTCGACCACGGCGTCGGCGGGCAGGACGATCAGCTTCACCCGGCGCTCGCCGGCGCCGAGCCTGTGCACCTCCGGCCGCGCCGCCGCGGGGGCGCGGGTCTCGACGGCGATCTCGCCGGCGGACGTCGCCGGCTCGGCTCCGCCCTCCTCGACGCCGGGCTGCCCGCACGCGCCCAGGGCCGACACGAGCACCAGCGCCGCCGTCGCGGCCGTGTCGCGCGCCATCATCGCCCCCGGCCCTCCGCGAGGAGCGGCGCGCGCTGGTACGAGCGCTCGCACGCCGCGTGCCGATCCCGGGCGGCGGATGCCGTCTCCCCGAGGTAGGTGACGCGCATGTACGGCGGCAGGCAATCGGTATGCGCGGTCAGCAGGCGTTTCTTCAGGGTGTCCACGTCGATGCTCCATGTGTGAATGCCGTTGTCCATGGCGACGGTCATCAGCCGTTGCCCTCCGTCGAGGAAGGCCAGCGCGATGACCGGCGCCGACGCTCCGAGCACGATGGGCGCGCCCTCGCCGGCAGCGCTCCAGAGGCGGACGGTGGCGTCGGCCGACGAGGTGACGACGCGCTCGCCGTCGGGGCTGAAGAGGGCGCGAAGGACCGCGCCGTCGTGCCCGCGCAGCACGACGGGCTCGCCCTCGCCGCGCGCGCTCCACACCCGCGCCGTCCCGTCGTCGGACGCCGTCACGACGCGCTCGCCGTCAGGGCTCCACGCGCCGGCGTGGACGCCGCCGCCGTGCCCGCGCAGCACGACGGGCTCGCCCTCGCCGTCGGCGCTCCACACCCGCGTCGTGTGGTCGAGCGACGTGGTGAGCACGCGGGCGCCGTCAGGGCTCCACGCGGCCGAGGTGAGCCAGTCCTCGTGCCCGCGCAGCACGACGGGCTCGCCCTCGCCGTCGGCGCTCCACACCCGCGCCGTCCCGTCGTCGGACGCCGTCACGACGCGCTCGCCGTCAGGGCTCAACACGGCGGCGCGCACCTCGGCCTCGTGGCCCCTCAGCACGACGGGCTCGCCCTTGCCGTCGGCGCTCCATACGCGCGCCGCGCGATCGAACGAGGCCGTGACGACGCGCGTGCCGTCGGCGCTCGGCGCAGCGCTCGCCACCCACCCCTCGTGCCCCCTGAGCACGACGGGCTCGCCCTCGCCGTCGACCCGGAAGACGCGCGCCGTCCGGTCCTCGTGCGCCGCGACGACGCGCTCGCCGCCTTCGACGATGGACGCCGCGTGGAAGAAGCCGAGGTCGCGACGCCGGTGCGGCATCGCCCGGAGCGGCTCGGCGCTCCACACCCTCGCGGTGCGGTCGGACGAGCGCTCCCACGGATCGGATGCCGCGGTGACGACGCGCGCGCCGTCGGGGCTCCACGCCGCGGAGCGGAGCGGCGCGCGGTGCCCGACCAGGACGAGCGGCGGGCCGCTGCCGTCCGCCGGCCAGAGGCGCGCCGTACGGTCCGCGGAGGCGCTGGCGACGTACTCGCCGTCGGGGCGCCATGAGACGAAGGTCACGGCGAGCGCGTGGCCGGAGAGCACGACCGGCTCGGCGTCGCCGGCGGCGCTCCAGACGCGCACGGTCCGATCGGCCGAGGCGGTGGCCACGCGCAGGCCGTCGGGGCTCACGGCCGCGTGCAGGACGCTGTCCTCGTGCCCGGCGAGCACCACGGGCGCGCCGGCGCCGGCCAGCGTGAAGACGCGCGCCGTCCGGTCGCGCGAGCCGGTGACGACGCGCGCGCCGTCGGGGCTCATGGCCACGGCGATCACCTCGCCGGTGTGCCCGCGGAGGACGCGGCTCCTGCCCTTCGCGATCAGCCAGACGCGCGCCGTCCGGTCGTCGGAGGCGGTGACGACGCGCGCGCCGTCGGGGCTCCACGCGGCCGCGTTGATGCGGCCTCGGTGGCCCGTGAGGACGACCGGATCGCCCTCGCCGTCGGCGCGCCACACGCGCGCCGTGCCGTCCGCCGAGGCCGTGAGCACGCGCGCGCCGTCCGGGCTCGCGGCCACCGCGGTGACGGCGCCGCGGTGGCCCCTCAGCACCACCGGCTGACCGGCTCCGTCGGCGCGCCACACGCGCGCGGTGCCGTCCTCCGAGCCCGCGAGCGCGCGCTCGCCGTCGGGGCTCCACGCGGCCGCGAGGATGGCCCCGCCGCCGCCCTCCAGCACCACGGGCTGGCCGGTGCCGTCGGCGCGCCACACGCGCGCGGTGCCGTCGGCCGAGGCCGTGAGCACGCGCGCGCCGTCGGGGCTCCACACGGCCGCGGCGAGGGCGCCCGCGTGCCCGCGGAGGGTCGCGCGGAGCGCGTTCGCGTTGAGGGCGTCGCTCGCCAGCTCGATCCAGCCGCGGCGCGCGCTCGGCAGCTCCGCCTCGGGCAGGAGCTTCATCGCCAGCGGGAGCTGCGCGCGCACCGCGAGCTCGCGGAAGCCCGCGAGGATCCTGGCGTCGTGCGCCTCGGAGCGCCGCTCCTCCGCGGCGTCCCGCTGCCGGTCGGCCTCGCGTCGAGCACGGGCCTCCTCGACGCGCAGGCGATCCGCGCGGAGCTTCTGGCCGTACGCCACCGAGCCGAGCGCCGCCGCGCCGGCCGCGACCAGGAGCGCCGCCGCGGCGACGGCGGCGGAGCGGCGCCGCCGCGCGCGCTCCTCGGCGAGCCTCGCCTCCGCCTCGGCCCGCTCGCGCCGCCGCGCCTCCAGGTGCTGGCGCTGCCGCCGCTGATCGAAGACCTCGCGCGCCAGCCAGTCGTGGCCGATCTCGAAGTACCGGCTCCCCTGGTGCTCCGCCGCGTGGAGGATGGCCGCCCCCTCCAGCGCCCTCAGCGCCGGCCCGAGCTCTTCCGCGGGGAGGATCCGGAGCAGCTCCTTCTCGGTGCGCAGCGTGCGGCTGCCGTCCGCCGTCACCAGGTGATCCTCGAGCAGCCGCTCGGCCCCGCCGCGCAGCGCGCCGAGGCCGGCGAGCGTCGCCTCCAGGTACCGGCGCAGGATGGCCTCGGCCTCGACCGCATAGGCCGGCGCTCCCCCCTCCGCGCGCTGCTCGAAGAGCGCGCGGCAGACGATCTGCGCGTACGCGGCCTGCGCCTCGGCCTCGTCGCCCGCGGCCTGGCCGGGCACGCGCACCTGGAGCAGGAGCGGGCGCATGTCCGCCGGCGCCCACGCCTGCGGCGGCTCGCCCGCGGCGGCCGCCTGGCAGACGGCCTCGCAGAGCTCGGCGACCGTGAGCGGGCCGACGCGGAAGCCGTGATCGAGGAGCCGGCGGTGCTCGCGCAGCCGATCGCGGAAGCGGCCGAGGTAGTCCTCGCGGAGCGACAGCACCAGGCGCAGGTTGCGGGTGGGCAGCCCGGCGAGGCGGTCCACGCAGTCGAAGAGCGCCTCGGCCTCGGCCGGGCCGCGCGTCGCGTAGAGCAGCTGCTCGATCTGATCGAGGTAGACGACGGCGAGCCGCGGCGACCCCCGCGCCGCGCGCTGCGCCGCCGTGAGCAGCGCGTCCGCGGGCGAGGCGCCGGCCGGCCGCTCGCCGAGGCCGAGGGCGCCGTACACCGCGTCCGCGAGCCAGCGCGTCGGGTCCTGATCCTCGGGCCAGGCGTCGACCCGCGCCACGCGGACCTCCTGCTTCTCGATGAGCGACGGGAGGACCGCCGCCTGCACCAGGGAGGACTTGCCCGCGCCGGACGGCCCGAAGACGGTGACGCAGCGGTTGGCGAGGATGGATGCCTCGAGCCGGTAGGCGAGGTCGCCGCGCCCGAAGAAGCGATCGCGATCCGAGGCGCGGTAAGGCTGCGGGCCTGGGAAGGGGTTTCGGTTCAAGGGGCGTCCTCGGGCGCGGAGGCGGCGGGGGCAGCGCACCTGTCGGGCGACTCCGAGCGGGTCACCCAGCGCCGGAGATCGACGCTCACGGTCCCCAGGCGGGCGCCGTTCAGCACGCGGACGTTGTAGGACACGCCGGGCGCCGTCTTCTGAGCCTCTCCCCACGCGCCGAGCGCGCCGCCGAGGTCGCGCGCCGCGCCCCCCTCGCACGAGAGCCGCCCTGTCCAGGCGCCGCCGCCGGTGTCGAGCGCCGCGACGTTGAACGAGCACGCGCCGAGATCGCAGGTGTTGCCCGGCCCCACGGCCGCGTCGGCGCAGTCACTCTTCTGGTAAGCGACGCTGAAGCACTCGGGATAGTCCGCGAAGAAGAGGGAGGTCCCCTGGAGCCTCCGGTGCGACGAGCTCGCCGCGCTCAGGGAGGCGCCGCCGGTCGAGGGCGCTCCCACCGCGACGGTCAGGGCGCCCGCCTCCTCGGCCGCCACGTCGATCGTCGACGCCTTGATCGCGCGCGTCAGCACCTTCACGTAGGTCGTACCGGTCTCGGCGAACAGGCCCGCGCACGCGCCGCTCGCGTTCAGGTAGACCGCTGAGAGCCTGCTCTCCTCGAGGTCCGTCAGGGTGACGCTCGCGCTCCGCTTCGAGGACGCGCCGAGCGGGGGGGCGATGCTCACGGCGGGGCCGAGGTCGGCGCGGAGCTTCCCGTCGAGCGCGTCCTCGTAGTGGAGCACCACGGCCGACCAGCTCGGGGCCGCGGTACCGGGGTCGCCGTCGAAGCACGCGTTTGTCTCGGGCTGGCCCCCGAGCAGCCGGCGCCCGAGGCCCGCCGAGCCGCTCACGGGCGTCCGCGCGCGGTAGTCCGGCGCGAGCTCCCGAACCGCCTTGTCGATCGTGACCGTCGCGGCGCTCGCGCACGCCGTGAGCGGGAGCGCTGCCAGCGCGGCGACCGCGGCGCGGGCCGGCGAGGGCGTTCTGTCGTCGGCGAACTTCACGGTGGACCTCCTTCGAGCGCGGGATGGCGCGCCCGCGATGAACGTGCGCTGCGCGGCTACGGCGAGAGCGACGAGAGGACGTCCTCGATCTCGCCGGCGAGCCGATCGACGTCCGCCGACGCGTCGCGGGCGAGCCAGTCGACGTCGCCCCTCCGGCGGTAGATCTCGGCGCGGATCCGCGGGACGACGACGAGCTCTGCATCCCCGTCGAGCTCGTCGGCGAGCAAGGTCACCGAGACGTCGCACACCTTCGTGCTGCCGGCCGGCTCGGGGATGCGCAGGGTCGCCGTCGCGGTGGCGCGCTCGACGTCGAGGCGCGCGGTCGCGCGGCCCTCGAAATGGGCCGACAGGGCCTCGCCCACCGATCGCAGCAGCCGCTCGATCGCGCGCCTCGGCGTGTCGCCTTCGCCGAGGGGAGCGCGAAAGGAGACGCCGACCGTCACCGACGACGAGCCGCCGAACGGGAGAGGTTCGTTCTGGTCCATAGGATCTTCCGTGGTCATGGGCGCGGTCCTCGGGGCGGCCCCCTCGCTCGCGCAGAGATGCCCTCATGAACCGGACGGCGCCGAATGTCAGCTTAAGAAAAATTCATGAGAGCGCGGCTGGCGACGGGGCGACCGGGAGATCCCTGCTGAGGCGGGCGACGCCGAGCTCGTCATCTCAAGAGAAGTCAAGGTGAGCACCGCGCGGGCGTCCGCTCAACCCGCCTTCCCCTGCTTGGCATACTCCTTCCGGATTCCCTGCAGGAGGTCCTCTACCGTGAGGGGGCGGCCGCCCTCTCTCAAGGCCTGAAGTGAGGCGTAGCGGATCACGTTCATGATCGCGCCCCCCGCGAGCGCGTGTTCGCGCGCGATCTTCTCCAGGTCCACGGCGCCGTCGAGCCTCGCCTTGGGCGAGAGCCCCTGCCGCCACAGCCGCGCGCGCTCCTCGGCGCGCGGCGTCGGAAAGTAGATGATCGACTCGAACCGCCGCGCAAAGGCGTCGTCGAGGTTGTCGCGCAGGTTGGACGCCAGGACCGCGAGCCCGTCGAAGGTCTCGATGCGCTGGAGGAGGAAGGAGACCTGCTGGTTGGCGTAATGGTCGTGCGCGTCCCGCGTCTCGCTGCGCTTGCCGAAGAGCGCGTCGGCCTCGTCGAAGAACAGGATCCAGCCCCTGCGCTCGGCCTGGTCGAAGACCCGGCCGAGGTTCTTCTCCGTCTCCCCGAGGTACTTCGACACCACCAGGGAGATATCCACCTTGTAGACCTCACGGCCGGTGGACTTGCCGAGCAGGCAGGCGGTCATCGTCTTGCCCGTGCCCGGCGGGCCATAGAAGAGGCTGCGGTAGCCGGGGCGCAGCTTCCCGGCCATGCCCCAGTCCGCCATCAACGTCTCTCCGTGCTCGATCCAGGTCTCGATCTCCTCGAGGTGCTTGCGGGTGCTGGGCTGCAGCACGACGTCGTCCCAGCCGAGGCGCGTCTCGATCCGCTGGGCGGGAAAGCCGGGCCCGCAGCCGAGCCGTCGCGGCTCGCCGGTGGTGAAGAGACAGAGCAGCTCTTCCGAGATCCGGAGGGGAGCCTTCATCGGCGTCACCTCGTCGCCGCCCCCGAGCCTGAGGACGTCGTGCCTGGCGAAGAGGTGCTCTGGATCCAGGAGGAGCTGCGCCGAGAACCGGACCGCGAGGTCGTCACCACCGAGGATGAACGCCAGCGTCTCGGCCGTGGGCAGGAGCTCGCCGTCGGAGCCGAGCTGGGCGCCGCCGAACTCGGTGAGCCTCCGATTCACGGCGGTGTCGCGGCCGAAGCAGACGTCGAGGAGCTGGGGCCGCAGGTGCGGGACCAGGGCGAGCACCAGGGCGAGGCGCTCGACGAAGGAGAGCTGATGGCGCCGCACGAAGCCGGCGTACTCCGAGCTCGACCCGCCGAGGTCGGGCGGCGCGATGTCGAGCACGCTCCCCTCGGTCGCACCGTCGCCGAAATGGATCTTGATCCGCGCCTCCAGGACGCTGCGAAACCAGAATAGCTCCCGCTCGAGGTCGGCGGCGTTCTCCACGATCTTGGTCATCCTTGCCATACCCATCGAGCCGCGGCGCTCCTCCTCGCTCCAGAACCGCTGCGCGAACGGTGGCACGACACGCCCCGGTCACGCCGCTAAATACGAGGCCTCTTAAAATGGCTTAAGTTGTCAATGCGGCCGGCCGCGGGTACTACGGAGGTCGAGCTCGGCGCCGGCGGAGGACCCAGTGCTTCGTCCGCGGGCATCGAAGCGCTGTTCCATCGTGGCGATCCGCTCGACGGAGCCTGACGTTCAGGCGTCGCGCCGCGGATGCGCTGACCCGAGATCTTCAAGGATGAGAGCCAATGAGAGCGGGACAAGTTCAGAGCTCTAGGAGTCGTCAGCCGTGATCAGCGACATCCTCGTCCTGCTCAGGAACACGGTGAACGAGCACCTGACCGCGAGCTCGGGCTGGCGCGGCCCAGTGCCCGACCAGGGGCCGGTCGTCTTCCTCGACAGCGAGAAGGTGGACAGCCTCGAGCTCAAGCTCGGAGCCGTCACGCTCCTCCTGGTCAACCTCGAGGAGGATCACACGCTGCGACCGGCCGACCCGTTCCGGGTGACGCTGCCGGACGGCACCACGCAGCGCGTCCAGCCTGCGATCCAGATAAACGCTTACGTCCTCTTCGCCGCCCGCTTCAAAGAGTACGAGCAAGGCCTGCGGTGCATCTCGCTGATCCTGCAGTTCTTCCAGGGCCGCCGGGTCCTCGACCACGAGAACACGCCGGCGCTGAGCGACAGGATCGAGAAGCTCACCATGGAGCTCTTGACGCTCCCCCTCTCCGAGCTGAACCAGCTCTGGGGCATGCTTCGGAGCGCGTATCAGCCTTCGCTCCTCTACAAGGTCCGGATGGCCGTCTTCCAGGACAAGGACGGCCTCAGCGCACCGCAGATCAGCGATCCGGTGCTGAGGATCAACCCGTGAAGCACGCAGCGATCATCGAGGTGCTCCTGAAGCACGCGTTCTACACCGACCTCCGGTGTCCGTCCTTCTCGATCGAGCCGAGCGACGCCACGGCGCGCCTGCTCCGCAATCATCGCTGTCTTGTGCGATCGAGCCCCGAGGGCGTCCGGGTCCTCTCTCCGGTCGACCCCATGGGACAACCCTTCCTCCCGCTCCCGGGGGACGCGGCGCTGCTCTTTTACATCGAGGTCCAGGGCGGCGACTTCGTTGTCGTCACCGACCTCACCGGCGTCCGCGGGCACTCGGCGCCGGTCTTCACGGACGCCGGCGCTGGGACCGACGGCGAGCTGCGGCTAGCCCCCGCCGACCCGGCCCGGCCGCGGCTCCCGACGGGCGTCTTCGCCGCCGTCGAGATCCGCCCCGGGAGCGCGCCGCAGCCCGCCCGCTTCCAGGTCAGCTTCCCGGCCAGGCAGGCGCGATGGGCCTACTACTGCGTCACCGACCTGGCGCCGGCCGGGGGCGAGCTCACCGTGGTGGACGCCTCGCCCGCCGGGGCCATCGACGCGCTGCGCTTCAGCGCCGTGACCCTCGACCCTGTGGACCCGGTCGCGGCGCAGATTGCCAGTCGGTATCCCGGGATGCGCTGCCTGTGCTTCGTCTCCGATCAGCCCGTCGCCGCTCGCGCAGAGCCGAGGAAGAGCCTCGAGCTCCGGCTCGGCCCCGACCGCGTGGCGGGCCCGCTGCCCAATCCGTCGATGCAGAGCGCTGCAAAGGAGGATGTGCTGTTTCAGATCATCAAGTATCGAGCGCAACCGTTTCAAACCCCCTGAGATCGAGGAACAATGCCTGCTTATAAGACGCCCGGTGTTTACGTGGAAGAGGTGTCGACCCTGCCGCCCTCCGTGGCGGAGGTCTCCACTGCGATCCCCGCCTTCATAGGATATACCGAGAAGGGCCCGAAGAGCCCGTCGATCGCCCAGGTGAGCACGATGCTCGAGTACGAGCAGCTCTTCGGCGGGCCCAATCTCGCGACCTTTACGGTCACGGTGGACGCCGCGTCCCAGGTGACCGGGGTGACGCGGAGCTCCGATACCAAGTTCTTGCTGTACTACGCTGTGAGCCACTACTTCAAGAACGGGGGCGGGAGATGTTATGTCGTCTCCGTCGGAGACTACACGTCACCGCCCGCCAAGGACAAGATCGCCGACGGCCTTCTGCTGCTCGAGAAGGAGGACGAGCCGACGCTGATCGTCTTGACCGACGCCGTGAGCCTCGTCGCCGCGGACTACCACGAGCTTTGCCAGGCGGCCCTTGCCCAGTGCCACAAGCTGGGGGATCGCTTTGCGATCTTCGACGTCAAGAAGGACGCGGCGCCGGACAAGAAGGACATCGACGTGTTCCGCGACGAGATCGGGACGAGCAACCTGGCCTACGGCGCCGCCTACTACCCGTACCTCCAGACCTCCCTGAGCTACGCGTACGCCGACGCGGACGTCACCGTCACCATCCAGGGCGGGGCGGCGACCGGGGGCACCCTCGCCACCATCAAGTCGAGCCAGACGGCGACCTATCAGCAGGTCAAGGCCAGGCTGACGGCCGAGCGGGTCGTCCTCCCGCCGAGCGCGGCGGTCGCGGGCATCTACGCCAGCGTCGACCGGGATCGCGGCGTATGGAAGGCTCCCGCCAACGTCAGCGTCGCGGCCGTCATCGGCCCGGTGCTGAAGATCACCAACGACGCTCAGGATGCCCTCAACGTCGATCCGACGGCGGGTAAATCGATCAACGCCGTGCGCGCGTTCACCGGCAAGGGGACCATCGTCTGGGGGGCGAGGACCCTGGCCGGCAACGACAACGAGTGGCGGTACATCCCCGTCCGGCGGCTCTTCATCATGATCGAGGAGTCGGCCCGAAAGGCGACCTCCTTCGCGGTCTTCGAGCCCAACGACATGACGACCTGGCTGAAGGTCAAGGGGATGATCGAGAGCTTCCTCTACAGCCTCTGGGAGCGCGGCGCCCTGGCCGGGGCCTCCCCGGCGGCGGCCTACTTCGTCAACGTGGGCCTGGGCAAGACGATGACCAACCAGGACATCCTCGAGGGGCGAATGATCGTCGAGATCGGGATCGCGGCCGTGCGACCGGCCGAGTTCGTCGTCCTTCGCTTCTCTCACAAGCTGCAGGAGGCCTAGGCCATGGCACTGACCAAGAGCGAGATCGTGACCGCGTATCCTCTCCCGTCGTACAACTATCGAGTCGAGATCGCGGGCGCCGCGGTCGGCTTCTCGGAGATCTCCGGGCTCAGCATCAAGCGCGAGACGACGACCTACAAGGAGAGCCCCACCGGCGGGGCGGCGCCCGGTCCGGTGGTGATGAACATGCCGGCGCAGCCCACCGCGCCGACGCTCACGCTGAAGAAGGGCATCGTCAAGAAGACCAGCGTCGCCACGCTCTACGCCTGGATCAGCGCGATCCAGGTGAACCAGGTCGAGAAGAAGGACATCTACGTCCGCCTCTGCGACGAGAAGGGCGACGCGGTGATCAGCTGGAAGGTGCAGAACGCCTTCCCCACGAGGCTCGACGCGCCCACCTTCACGGCATCGTCCAACGAGGCCGCCATCGAGAGCATGGAGCTGATGGCGGACGCGATCCTGATCGAAGAGGCGTAGAGCGGCGCGATGGCCCAGTCGACGGACAACCAGCGGACGAGCTACCCGCTCGCTGCGTACAACTTCCGCGTGAAGGTGGGCGAGGCCTCGATGAGCTTCACCGAGGTCTCGGGTCTCGCGGCCGAGCGCGAGCACGTGACGTACGCGCACGGCCTGAGCTTCCAGGAGGGCCCCGTGATCATGACGTTCAACTCCAAGCGCTTCACGCCTGTCACCTGCAAGCGCGGCACCGTCCTCGGGGCAGATCCGCTGTTCCTGTTCAACTGGCTGGACAAGCGGGACAGCCGGAGCATGGAGGTCAGCCTCTGTGACGCGACGGGCGCGGCGGTGCTCGCCTGGAAGGTCGCCGTCGCGGTACCCGTCAGCCTCAAGGCGCCGGCCTTCAGCGCCACCACGAACGACGTCGTCGTGGACACTCTCGAACTGCAGGTCAGGGAGGTCTCCGTTGTCAGGCTCTGACGTTCGCGAGAGCGGCGGTCCCTCCGGCCGAGATCCGGGGCCCCGCGCGGATCCGCCGCGCGGCGCCCCGGGCCCCGGACCGAAGGGATGGAGGTCAGGATCATGAGCGCTGCCATCCCGGAGCTCGTTCCGCAGAGCGAGATGTTCGTAAACTTCCGCTTCGGCGTCTTCTTCTTCGCCGGCGGCGTGGTGCCAAACCCGCTCGACGTCCGCTTCAAGAAGGTGACTGGGCTCTCGGCGACAGTGAAGACGACGCCGCTCGAGGAGGGCGGACAGAACCTCTACACCCAGCCGCTGCCCTCGAGGGTCGAGTACGGCAACCTGGTGTTGGAGCGCGGTATGGTGGCGAGCTCGCCGCTGCGCCTCGACTTCGACGCCGCCATGTCCCTCTTCAAATTCGCCCCCTCGAACGTCCTCGTGACCCTCTTCAGCGAGGCGTACACCCCGGTGTCGGCATGGTTCTTCTCCAGAGCCTATCCGGTCAAGTGGTCGATCGCCGACCTCGCCGCCGAGCCGAAGGAGCTGCTCATCGAGTCGCTCGAGCTCGCCTACGCCCGGATGCAGATCATGAAGGTATGACCATGCCTGTGGAGATCAAAGAGCTGGTGATCCGCGCCGTCGTGGCGCCCCCGGAGGGGGCGCCGCGCGCGCGCGCCGCCGCGCCCGACGCCGCCGGGCAGGAGGCCGTGATCGAGGCGGCGGTCAAGGAGGTCCTCCGGGTCCTCAAGGCGTCGAAGGAGAGATGATCGTGGGACTGAACCTCTTCAAGCTCGAGAAGCTCAAGATCACGGCGTTCAAGGACGTCGGGCGCCGGCAGCCGAGCGGGGCGCCGTTCGAGGCGATGTTCAACCCGGCGTCGTTCTCGCAGCGCTACGCGATCGCCTGGGGGGCCAAGCAGGGGGTGGGCTCCAGCGGGCCGCAGCTCTCGTACAGCCAGAGCAAGCCGAGCGAGCTCACGCTCACCCTGATGGTCGACGGCACCGGCGTGGAGTCGATGGGAATCGTCGCGCCGGTGCGGAAGAGCGTGAAGGATCGCGTGAAGACGTTCCTCGACGTCACCTTCCGTTACAACGGGGACATCCACGAGCCCAATTACCTCCTCGTGGAGTGGGGCTCGCTGAAGTTCTCCTGTCGTCTCTCCGCGGTCGACATCAAGTACACCGCGTTCGAGCGCGACGGCACCCCGCTCCGGGCAGAGATCGAGGTGACGCTGATCTCCGACAAGGCCGCCAAAGCGCGCGCCAGGGAGGAGGGCAAGACGTCGCCGGATCTGACCCACAGCCGGATCGTGCGCAGCGGGGACACGCTGCCGCTGCTGACCAAGGACATCTATGGCTCGTCCGCCCGCTACCTGGACGTCGCGCGGTGGAACCGCCTGGACGACTTCAGGAGCCTGATCCCCGGCCAGGAGATCTTCTTTCCGCCGCTCGCCAACCTGGGCGCCGGCACCTCCGGGGAAGGGTAGACGGCGCCATGCCCGCGGTGACTTCCACGATCCTCAGCGACGGCAAGCCGATGGACCCGGCCTACGAGCTCATCTCCATCGACATCCGGAGAGAGGTCGACCGGATCCCCCGAGCGGAGCTGCGCGTGCTCGACGGCGACGCCGCGCAGCAGGCGTTCGCTATCAGCGATACGGGCTTCTTCGCGCCGGGGGCGAAGATCGAGATCAAGCTCCGGTACGAGGGGGAAGAAGACCGGTGCGTCTTCAAGGGGGTGGTGGTGCGGCACGGGGTGGAGGCTGGCGACGACGGCTCCGTCCTGGTGATCGGGCTCAAGGACGCCGCGGTCAGGCTGACCGGAGCGCGGCGGAGCGCCGTCTTCCGGAAGATGACCGACGGCGCGATCGTGAAACAGCTGATCGAGGCGGCGGAGCTCGAGGTCGGCACCATCGCCGAGACGAGGCCGGAGCACGCGGAGATGGTGCAATACCACGCCACGCCGTGGGACTTCATCCTCTCACGGGCCGGCGCGCTCGGCCTCCTCGTGGTCGTCGAGGACGGCAAGATCTCGCTCCGTAAGATGGAGATCGAAGGCGCGCCCAAACACTGCTTCTCTTATGGCATCAGCGAGATCTTCGACGTCGAGATCGAGGCCGACGCCGAGCACCAGTACGAGGCCGTGGAGAGCGTCGCCTGGGATCCCAAGGAGCAGAAGCCCACGCCGGCCCGCAAGGCGAAGAGCGCCCACGCCACCCAGGGGAACCTCGACGGGGGCAAGCTCGGCGGGGCGGTCGGCAACGGCACCTGTACGCTCTCCCACCCGGTCCCCGTCGTCGCCGAGGAACTCCAAGCCTGGGCCGACGCCCGCATGGCGAGGAGCCGCATGGCGCTGCTCCGCGGGCGGATCGCGGTGCCGGGCTTTGGCGACATCGGGCTCCTCGACGTGATGGAGGTCGAGGGGATCGGCAAGCGCTTCAACGGCAAGACGCTGGTGACGGGGCTCCGCCACCGGGTCGACGCGTCGGGCTGGCGGACCGACGTGCAGTTCGGGCTCTCGCCCGAGGAGCTCTCCCGCAAGGAGGAGTTCCGCGAGGCGCCTGCGGCCGGGCTCCTGCCCGCGGTGAGCGGGCTGCAGATCGGCGTCGTCGCAGAGTTCGAGGACGATCCCGACGAGGAGCTCCGGGTCAAGGTCATCCTCCCCGGGGTCGACGCGAAGCAGGACAAGGCCGTCTGGGCCCGGCTCGCCGCGCCCGACGCAGGCAAGGCGCGCGGGTACTTCTTCCGGCCGGAGCCCAAGGACGAGGTGGTGGTGGGCTTCTTCAACGACGATCCGCGCCGCCCCGTGATCCTGGGGGCCCTCTTCGGGTCGAAGAACGCGCCCCCGAAGGTGATGGGAAAGCCCAGCAAAAAGAACGACAAGAGCGGGATCGTGACCAAGTTCGGGACGACGATACAATTCCTCGACCCCGACGACGGCGCAAAATCGATCGTCCTCTCCGACCGGCACGAGAACTCGATCTCCATGGGTGAGGGTGGGATCGAGATCAAGAGCAAGAGCAAGGGGGATCAGGACTCGATCACTCAGAACTCGATCACCATGGGTAAGGATGGGATCGAGATCACGAGCAGCAAGCATCTCAATCTCAAGATCGACGGCAACGTCACGATCAGCGGCAAGGAGGTCGACATCAAATGAGCCAATCGAGGCAGGAGGTGAGAGAAATCCATCTCTCGGTGACGGTGGACGAGGCGAACCTGATCCTGGAGGGGGTGGGGCTGCTCCCGTTCGCCAAGGTCTACGCGCTGGTCGCCAAGGTGCAGCAGCAGGCAAGCGAGCAGCTCGCCGGCAAGCCCGACCGGGAGGAGCCGGATGCAACCTGAGAGCTCTTTCCTCGGTCGAGGCTGGGCCTTCCCGCCCTCGTTCAGCCGCGGCGGCGCTGACGTGGAGATGGTCTCCGGCCCCGCCGACGTCCAGCAGAGCCTGCAGATCCTGGTGGGGACCTCGCCGGGCGAGCGGGTCCTTGCGGAGACGTTCGGCTGCGACCTCGCGAGCCTGGTGTTCGAGGAGCTGGATCAGGGGCTGATCAACACCATCGAGCGGCTCCTTTCGGACGCGATCCTCGAGCACGAGCCGCGGATCCAGGTCGATCGGATCGACGTCGCGGCGAGCGACACCCAGCCGGGCTGCGTGCTCATCGCGGTCAACTACACCATCAGGGGTACGAACTCGCGCTTCAACATGGTCTTCCCGTTCTATCTCACGGAGGCGACCCTCCCCGGGTGGTGAGAGCGCCATGAAAAAAAAGCTCAAGAGCCCCGAGGAAGAAAGACTCATCCTCGTCAACGGCGACAAGGCGATCTTCCTGCCCAGTTTCACGCCCGCGCTCGTCCATCCCAGGCCCGGAAAGCTGGAGGGGAGCGGCCCAGGGACGCTGAACGGGAAGAAGCTCTGCGTCGAGGGTGACGAGGGCAAGGTCTCGGTCGCCAATTGCTCTTACGTGATTCCGGGGTACTCCATCCCGGGCAAGGGGACGCTGAAGATCGCCGCCCTCGGGAGCGATCAGAAGGCGGAGAAGACCAAGACCGGCGACAATGCTGTCCTCCTGAAAGGGACCACGTTCACCGCGACGTTCGAGGTCCAGAACCCGGCGAAGCAGCCGCCGAAGGGGCCGGGGCCGCCGATCCCGGACTCGACCCTGAAGTACCAGGGCAAGGGCATGTTCACGACGACCAACAAGATCTTCAAGGGAACCTGAAAGGCAAAGCCATCCATGTCGAGCACGTCGAGAGAGCCTGCGGGCGCAGAGCGCGACGGTACGAGCCAGGCGGGGCGCGCGCTCGCCGCGCTCGATCCCGGCTACGTCTCGGTGGACGAGCGAACGTCCGCGGAGCTCCTTTCGTTCGCGCGCGCCTACGGCAAAGAGCTCACGTACTACGGCGCCGGCGGTGGGCCGGAGGGCGACTGGAGCGGATTCGTCGACGCGAAGCTCCGGCCCGAGGACGTCGCGGCGTTCCTCCGGGAGCCCGAGAAGTTCACCCCCGAGGCCGCGCCCGAGCTCTACCGGCCACATTTCGTCCTCTTCCTCGCGTTCCTGCAGCTCTTCGAGAAATCGCGGGCCGAGCTCAACACGCTGACAGGACGGCACCTCGACTTCTACTATCGCCAGGTCCTGCGGATGGCCCGGAGGCCGCCCGTCCCGGATCGGGTGAACCTGATCGTCGATCTCGCCTCCCGCGGCCGGGAGGTCCTGCTGCCCGCTGGGACGGTCCTCGACGCGGGCCCGGACAGCCTTGGACGAGCCCGGAGCTATGCGACTGATCGGGATCTCGTCGTCAACCAGACGCAGGTCGAAGCGATCAGCTCCCTCTTCATCGATCGACGGCGCGTGGGGCTCCGGGAGATATCGAGCGGCTACGCGAACGACAAGCCGCGGGCGTGCGAGGCGATGTTCGCTCTCGCGGTCGGAGGCCCGCTTCCGCCCTATCCCGGCTCCGGTCAGCCGGTCGACTTCGCCAAGCTGACGAGCCTTCGCGACCTCGTGAAGCGCTCGGACAGCGGCTTCTTCATGTCGCCCCCCACGCTGCGCGATCTGATGGAGCAGAGAAAGGAGCGCGCGGAGACGCCCTCCGAGTGGGACGAGATTTACGCCGCGCTGGAGCTCGCCGGCACGAAGAAGAGGGGCGCTCCGTTCGCGCTCGCCCGGAGCTCGCGGGACCTGGAGGCGAACCTCCAGGAGGCCGTGGGGCCTTTCACCTACGGCACGCTCGCCCAGGTGAGCACCGTCGACGATCTCTACGAGCACCGGGCGCGCGGCGACGTGCAGGCGTTCATCCAGGGGACGCTGTACTTCGCGCTCGCCGACTTCGAACGGATGATGCAGCTCAAGAGGCGGTTCGACGCCGCGTGGGGCGAGATCAATCGCATCCTCGAGAGCGCCGGGCAGAAGCGGCGGAACGACCCCGACTACCGGCTGTTGCCCGCCGACGTCACGGCCTTCGCCGACAACGCGAAGGCTGCTGTCGGCACGGACGGCATCGAGGCGTACTGGGGAGAGGTCCTCGTGCTCGAGGGGTACTTCTACATGCCGGTGGAGAGCTTCGCCATGGCCATGGGCGAGGTCCTCGACACGCCGCAGGACGACTGGAGCCAGGTCTTTTCGATCCTCGAAGAGGCCCACCGGGAGAAGCTCCGCAAGGACCGCAGAGACGAGCTCCGGCGGCTCCACGAGGCCACGCCGCCGGCGCGCCTCGTGGACCTGATCCGGTACGTGCTCGGCGAGGACCCGAGCTCGGAGGACGACCCCGCCGCGATGGAGCGCCTCGAGCCCTACCTCGGCAAGCCGGATCTCGCCAAGCTCCAGGAGTCCGCGACGACGCGCGACTGGGAGGGGATCTATGCCCTCCTGGAGATCGCCCAGCGCAATCGGCTCGGCGAGCCGCCGGCGGAGAAGGAGGAGTGGTTCAACCTATTTCCGGCGGAGGACGCCACCACGGTGTCCATCCGCCCGAAGGGCACCGCGGGAGGCGCTCCCGCATGGGCCACCTTCGGGGCGGCGCGGCCCTCCTCGAGCACGGACCCCGCTCCCGAGCCCGTCCTCGGCTGGGCCCTCTGCTCTCCGCTGCTGGTGCTCGGCGAAGGCCAGCGCGTCATCACCCTCACCCTGGGGTTCAGCCCCGCGCGCACCCCCCTCGAGGATCTCTTCCTCAAGGGCGGAGAGCATCCGCTGCTCTTCCAGCTCAGCACCGCCAAGGGCTGGGTCGAGTGCACTTCCGTCGGGGTGCAGATCGGTTCGTACAAGGTTCTGACCGGCACGACGTCCGAGGGCGACCCCCTCGGAGCTCGATTCACGTTGACCCTGCCGCCCGGCGTCGACCCGATCGCGGCGCCGCCTGCGGGGCTCGCCGGGATGGACAGCCCGTGGCCCATCTTGCGGCTCATGCTCCGGCCGATCTGGAGCGGGGCAGACCAGAAGTACGTGGTCCGCTACCGGGAGCTCGGCGACCTCCTGATGGTGTCGGCACACCTCAAGGTGGAGGTCCAAGGGCTCAGGGCCATTGCGCTCCAGAACGACGAGATGACGTTGGATGCGAAGAAGCCCTTCGAGCCATTCGGCAGCGCGCCGGCCGTCGGATCGCGCCTCCTCATCGGACACCCCGAGATCGCAGGCAAGAAGCTCGACAGCCTGGCCATGAGCTTCCAGTGGATGGGAGCGCCGGCGGACCTCGCGTCTCACTACGCCAACTATCCGGCTGCCCCTTTCGCCTTCACCGCCAAGGTCAGCTTGATCGACCGACGCGGGGCGACGGAGCTCGTCAAGGCAGCGCCGCTCTTCGGCGCGAAGAGCTCCGATCCGACCTCGATCACCGTCACCACCGCCCTCACCGCGGCCGCGGCGGCCGACCCCCAGGCGCTCGTCGAGGGCTCGATCGACGAGGACCTGTCGGCCTCGGGGCGCACCCTGCAATGGGAGCTGAACGCCCCGGATTTCCAGCACGGGAGCTACCCCGTGGTGGCCTCGAGCAAGGCGCTCGCCCTGTCGGTTGCTGTCGCCAGTAACCCCGCGGCGGTCAACGCCGCGCAGTACCAGATAAACCCGCCTTACACGCCGAAGCTGAAGAGCCTGACCCTCGATTACGCGTCCTCGCTGGAGCTCCGCTTCGACGGCGCGCCGCGGGCCGCGGGCGTCGATCGGGTGTTCCACGTTCATCCCTTCGGCGCCTGTGACGGGGAGAGAGAGCGATCGAGCGCCGGCCTCTCCTTCCTGCCCAGATACGAGAACGACGGCGAGCTCTACCTCGGCCTGCGCGACCTCTCCCCGCCCCAGACCGTCTCCATCCTCTTCCAGATGGCGGAGGGCAGCGCCAACCCGGATCTGCCGCCGCAGCCCGTCAGCTTCAGCTACCTGAGCGGCGACCGCTGGATCCCCCTCGGGCACCGTCTGATCTCGGACACGACCCGTGGCCTCACCAACTCCGGCATCGTCGAGCTCGCCCTCGACCCGGCGGAGCCCAGCACCCGCCTGCGCAGCGATCTCTACTGGATCCGCGCCGCCGTGGAGCGGGACCCACGGAGCCTCTGTGACACCATAGCGGTTCACACCCAGGCGGTGACAGCCACCTTCGTCAACCACGACAACGCGCCGGATCACTTCAGCGAGCCCCTCCCCGCCGGGACCATCACCAAGCTGAGCTCGGCGATCCCGGAGATCGCGGGCGTGCGCCAGCGCTACGCGTCCTACGGAGGCCGGACGGCGGAGGGCGCTGACACCTGGGCCACGCGCGTCAGCGAGCGCCTCCGCCACAAGCAGCGCGCGCTCACCGTGTGGGACTACGAGCGCCTGGTCCTCGATCGGTTTCCGGAGATCTACCGGGCCAAGTGCGTCCCACCGACGCTCGGCGAGCCCGGGAAGGTAAAGGTCGTCATTATCCCCGATGTCCGGAACAAGCTGCCGGCCGATCCCTTCGAGCCCAAGGCGCCGGCGAGCCTGCTCACGGACGTGCGGGAGCACCTCTCGGCGCGGGCCCCCGCCTCCGCCTCGATCGCGGTCGTGAACGCCCACTACGTGGCCGTCCGCGTCCGCCTCGGCGTGCGCTTCCGGGCCGACAGCAACGACGCCTACTACACCCAGCGGCTCAACGACGATCTCAACCGCTTTCTCGCTCCCTGGGCCTACGCCGAGGGCGCTGAGCTCGCCATCGGCGGGAGGATTTACGCCAACAGCATCGTCGATTTCGTCGAGCGCCGCCCTTACGTGGACTTCGTCGCTGGCATCAAGCTCTTTCGCAGCGACGATGGAGAGAGGTTCCAACTGGTGTCGCCCCCGGCCGACGGGAGCGGAGCCTTCGTTGGGACGATGAGGCCTGACGAGGTCCTCACCTCGGCCAGAGGGCACCAGATCGATATCCTCCGCGAAGGTTTGTACGAAGAAACGCGGATGACGGGCATCAACTTCATGACGCTCGAGCTCGATTTCTTCATCCACTAAGAGCCTGGGATCACGCTCAGGCGCCCGAGGCGACGTGTCGGTCGCTCGGTGAGAAAGGCAATCGCACACCATGGAAATCAACAAGAAGAGCCGTGCTGAGCTGAAGGCGTACTTCGTCAAGAACGCCCTGCCGACGGAGGGCAACTTCAGGGATCTCATCGACACGGGGCTGAACCAGAAGGACGACGGCCTCGTCAAGGCGGCCGATCAGCCGGCGCAGATCGCGGCGTCGACGGCCGGCGACAGGCCGGCGATCCACCTCTACGAGAGCTTCGCGACGGACACCAAGCCCGCCTGGGCGCTGAGCCTGCAAGCCGGCGGCAAGAAGGGACTCGGCATCGGCGACGGCGACGGCCAAAACCGCCTCTTCATCGATGCCACGACCGGCGGCGTGGGCATCGGCACGGCCGATCCGGCCGGCAACAAGCTCCGGGTGGCGGGGAACGTCCTCGTCGACGGCGCCGACGGCGCCGCGATGCTCGTGCTCAAGGACGGCAACATGGGCATCGGCACAGCCGATCCGGCCGGCAACAAGCTCCGGGTGGCAGGGAACATCCTCGTCGATGGCGCCGACGGCAAGGCGCGCATGAGCTTTGGCTCCACCACTCGCCAGATGCTCAACCTGTGGGCTGAAAGGTTTGGAATCGGCATCCAGAACGGCACCATGTACTTTCGCACCGACAACCATTTCGCCTTTCACAAGGGCGGCGTGCACGCCGACGGCGCGCTCGATCCCGGCGCCGGCGGCGCTGCGATGCTCGTGATCAAGGACGGTAACGTGGGCATCGGCACAGCCGATCCGGGCAGCTACAAGCTCAACGTCACCGGCAACGTCAAGGTCGGGGGGGCGATCACGCCCTCGGTCGGCAACTCCGCGAGCAACGGCATCATGTTCCCCGCCGATCCCGGCGGTGGCAGCGGCGATGCGGCGTGGATTCGTTACATGGTCGTCAGCGGCGAGTCGACCCAGCTCCAGATCGGCACCAGCAACGACCCCGACGACACCGTTTCCATCTGGCAGTATGGCGCGGAGAGGCTGCTCGTCTCCAACGGCCAAGTCTACCTTAACGGCATGCTGCCATTTTATTCGGATCGCCGGCTGAAACGCGACATTGCGCCGCTTGGCCCCATGCTCGGGCGGGTGCTCCAGCTCCAGGGGGTGCACTATCGCTGGATCGACGAGAAGATCAGCTCCGGCTTGCAAATCGGGCTCATCGCGCAGGACGTGGAGGCTGTCTTCCCCGAGCTGGTATCCGCGACCCACGAGGGCACGAAGGGCATCGATTACGCGCGCCTCGTGGCGCCGCTCATCGAGGCGGTGAAGGAGCTCGCCGCCGAGGTCGAGGCACTGAAGCTCGCGCGCGCCTCCTGAGCGCGACACTTGGAGCCATCCGATGGACTACGCTCTTCTGCGCCAAGAGGGAATCCGCCAGCTCGAGCGGATGACCGGCGGGCAATGGACGGACTTCAACACCCACGATCCGGGGATCACCCTCCTGGAGCAGCTCTGTTATGCCCTCTCGGATCTCGGCTACCGCACCGGGTACGAGATCCCGGATCTGCTCGCCGACGGCGGGGACGATCCGTACCGGAGCCTCCACCTGCCGGCGGAGATCCTCACCTCGCACCCGGTGACGCCAGCTGACCTCCGCCGGCTCGTCCTCGACGTGGAAGGCGTCAAGAACGCCTGGGTCGAGCCGGCCACGGCGGACGCGCTCCAGCCCTACTATCTTCCCGTGGAGCGGGAGATACGCCTCGCGCCCAAGGACATCGCCTCCGACCCGGTCCGCCTGCGCGGCCTCTACCGCGTCCTCATCGAGGCGTCGGAGCACAGCCAGGGCACCCAGGTCAGGGCCAGGGTCGCGCGAAGGCTCCACCAGAACCGCCCCCTGTGCGAGGACTTCGCCGAGATCACGGTGCTGGAGCCGCAGCTCATCCAGGTCGAGGCCACCGTGGAGATCACGCCGGTGGACGACCCCGCGGCGCTCCTGAACGAGATCGGCCGCGCGATCGCCGACGAGATCTCGCCGCCCATCCCCTTCGCGACGCTCTCGCGGTTGCTGGACGCCGGCATCAGCGTCGACGCGATGTTCGAGGGGCCCCGGCTCGAGCACGGGTTCCTCCCCGACGAGGTGCTGGCAAACGCGACGCGGCGGACCGTGATCCACACCTCCGATCTGATGCGCGCGATCACGGACATCGCGGCGGTGCGGGCGGTGAGCCGGATCCGCGTCTCCACGGGCGGCGCCAAGGAGGAGTGGTCCCTGCCGGTCGACCCGGATCGGGTTCCGAGGATGAACTTCGATGCATCCGTGATCACCCTGATGAGCGCCGGGAGGCTGATCGCCCAGGCGAAGGCGGAGAGGGCGCCGGCCGCCCCCCGGGGCGCGGGCGACAGCGCGCTCGCGGTGCCCGCGGGGCGCGACCGGAACGTCGGCGCGTACACCTCGGTGCAGCAGCACCTCCCGACGCTCTACGGGGTCGGCGAGATGGGGCTACCGGACTCGGCGACGCCCGCGCGCAAGGCGCAGGCGAGGCAGCTCGCGGCGTACCTGATGTTCTTCGATCAGCTCCTCGCCAGCGCGTTCGCACAGCTCGCCCACGTCAAGGATCTGTTCTCCCACGGCGACGGCACGCGGACGTACTTCACGCAGGTGCTGGACCAGCCCGGCCTCCGGCTCGAGGAGATCCGCGCGCTCGACGACGGGCACCGGGCCCGGCTCAGCGACCTCGTGGAGACCCCAGAGGAGGTCGCCTCCCTCGAGCGGAAGCACCGCTTCTTGAACCACCTCCTGGCCCGCTTCGCCGAGCCGATCGGCGGACACGAAGCGACCATCTCGCCGGCGGAGCGAGCGCGGCGCAAGCAGCGTCTCTTGCAGCGATATCCCCGGATCAGCAGCGCGCGGGGGACGGGCTTCGATGGCCTCGCGCCCGCTGGCCCCGCCAACATGTCGGGGCTGGAGGAGCGGCTCCGCATCACGCTCGGGCTCGCCGGAGGCGAGGAGATCGCCGTCGTCGAGCACATCCTGCTCCGACCGATGCCGGGCGACGAAAAGCAGGAGCGCCCCGGGCCGACGGACGCGCCCACGGACAGGCCGCCCGCGCTGCTCTCGGCCGCGCGGGAGAGGGACCCCTACTCGCTGCGATTGACGTTCGTGCTCCCCGACGGGGTGGGGCGATTCAGCGATCCAGCGTTCAAGCAGCTCGTCGAGAACACCCTCCGCGCGGAGACGCCGGCGCACCTGACGCCGTATGTGCTCTGGATGGCGGCCGACGCCTGGGCGGCGTTCCGGACGGCTCACGGGCAGTGGTTGCAGAAGCGGCGGGAGGTCCTCGCCGCGACGTTGGGCGTACACCTGGAGGAGCGGAGCTCGTAGAACCATGTCCACCGCGAGACCTATCGACGTGCGCTGCGCCCGGGACCGGCTCATCGATCTCCTCGGGCTCGGGGAGACCACCCCGATCCGGGACGTGGACGTTCAAGAAGCGCAGCTTACCGTCAACGTGGGCGCCCCCTGCGAGATCACCATCGATCCCGCCCAGGCGGGCGTCAGGTACGAGCTGTTCGACGGAGACGCGCCGGTGGTGCCCGCCTGCTCCGTGGACGGGACCGGGGAGAAGGCGGTCCTCAAGGGGCCGATCATCGACAGGGAGGACAAGACCTTCCGGATCCGCGCGAAAAAGCTCGATCCGTTGACGCGCGAGACCTTCCTGTTCCAGACCGCGACGGTGAAGGTGGGGCTTGTCACGGATCTCCCTGTCTCGACGCCCGAGATCGCCGAGGTGCCTCGCCTCGTCGACCACGGGAGCCGCGTTTTGGTGAGCATCACGGGCAGCCAGGCGGGCGCGACGTACGGGCTGATCGACGCCGCGGGGAGCCCGATCCCCATGACGCCCCCCGAGCGCGTGAGCGGGAACAAGGACGGCGCCATCACGCTGACGGCCAGCCGGGTGACCGAAGACACGGTGATCCGGGTCGACGTCCAGAGGACGTTCGACGAGGGCGAAGGGCGCGCCCCGCTCCACGCGGTGCTCACCGCGGAGCTGCCGATCGCGGTCCGCGCCGATCGGGATCTCGTGGTGTCGGCCGTCGGATCACCGGTCCTGCCGCAGGGCAGCGCCACGATCACCATCGCTGGGAGTCAGCCGAACGTGCGTTACAGCGCCCACGTCCGCGCGCTCTCCACCGTGGACTTCGTGCCCGACGCGGGGTCTGCCCTCGTGGCGATCGCCGTCCCCGGCACGTCCGGCGTCGAGGTGTACACCCCGCGGCCTCCCGCGCTCTGGCAGGCGCCGGCCGGCTCCGTGCAGCACGGGGACGCGATGCCGGGCAACGGCGGCGTCGTAGAGCTCGGCGTGGGGCCGCTCCTGGACGACAGCATCGTCGTGGTGCAGGCACGCAAGATCCACACGGCGGCCGGCGCGCCGCTCGAGTCCGCGGTGCAGCTCGAGCAGGCGGCGGTCGTCCTGGTGAGGCCGGAGCCGGCGCCCCCGCTGGTGCTGCAGATCGCGGCGAACGCCGACGGCGCGAGCGGCACGCTGCTCGTCTCGGGCGGCCAGCCCGGGGTCTTCTACCACTTCTACCCGAGCAACGAGGCCAGCGAGCTCGGCCTGCCGGCGTATTTCCACCGGCTCGACGAGCGGGACCCGTCGATGAACAAGGGCATCGCGGCGACCGAGCCGGAAGGGTCCGACAAGGTTCCGCGCCGGGGGCTCCGGGTCGAGATGGATCTCGTGATCACGCGCGATCCGCCGGAGCCTCTGGCCTCGGACCCGGCGTACGTGCGCCCGCTCGATCCCCTGGTGGACATCGCGCCGCTGCCCCTCGGCGGCGCGGTGGACGTGATGGCCATCAAGGCCCGCACCGGGATCGGGTGGGTCGCCAAGCGATCGGTTACGGTGACCCCGGTCGCCGAGGAGGGCCCACCCAGCGAGCTCGGCGCTGCCCCCGAACCCGCGGCGACAGAGCCGTGACCGCGCCGCGCCATCAGATCCGCCGGCAGATCCTGGAGGTGACCGTCCAGGATCGCGAGGCGGCGTGGCGGCTGCAAACCGAGCTCGGCCGCATCCACGCCCAGCGCCTCGAGGCGGTCATCGATCGGTGTTGCACCGAGCTTGGCGCTCCAGATCGCCTCCAGCGGATCGCGCTGGTCGAGGTGGATCTCGGGCGGATCGATCCCGACCACCTGGAGCGCGATCTGGTCGACAAGCTCAGCCCGCTGCTGCGGGAGGCGCTGGCCGCGCGGATCCGCGAGGAGGACGAGAAGACCGCGCTCCGGGGCTTCGATCCCGAGGTGATCTCCCGGCTGGAGCTCGTGGCGTTCTTCGCCCGCACCGGCGCGCTCCCCTGGTGGGCGGACAGCACGCGACCGCGGCTCCTGGACGAGACCCTGGGGCTGCTCCTGAAGCGCGCGGCGCGCCCGCTCGCGGCGCTGATCCGGGCGCTCGAGCGCGAGCGCGGCGCACTGGCGAGGATCGTCCGCCACAGCCACGACGCGCAGCTCTCGGTGCTGTTCGACGCTCTCGTGGCGTCCTCGCAGGCCGACCTCCCTTCGAGGCCGGTGGAGCTCGGCGCCCTGCTGCGCGCGCACCGGGCGGTCGCTGGGGCCACTCCGGACGGCTTCCGGGCGTGCGTCTGGACGGGCGCGCTGCGGGCGGCGTGCGTCGAGGAGAGCCCGAGCGACGGGCGGGTGGGCTTCTGGCGTGACGCGCTGGCCCGGATCGCGCTGGAGGCCGGCGTGACCCTCGGGTCTCTCCTTGCGGGGCTGCATGTGCCTCTGGGGCCGAGCCCATCGGCCTGGCCGGGCGCGCTGGGGTCGGTCGGGCAGAGTCCCGGCGCGGGCGTGGAGAGGCCGGTCCGCGAGACGCGGGGAGAGCATCCGTCGAGCGATCCGGGGGCCGCGGCTGCGGACCAGGATCTGTCCCTCGATCCAGCGTACAGCGACGCCGACGAGGTCTACGTGGACAACGCCGGGCTGGTGGTGCTCTGGCCCTTCCTCGGGCACCTGTTCGAGCGCCTGGGTCTCTTTGCCGACGCGCAGTTCAAGGATCGGCGCGCCCTCCACCGCGCGGCCGGCCTGCTCCAGCACCTCTGCACGGGGGATCTCGAGCCGGCCGAGTACCAGCTTCCCCTGACCCGCGTGCTCTCTGGCATGCGAATGACAGAGGTCTTCGACTTCGGTCCTCCGGTCACCGAGGCAGAGGCCGAGGAGTGCCTCAACCTGCTCGCGGCGGCGATCGCGAGCGCGCCGATCCTGGGGGAGATGTCGATCGCCGGATTCCGTGGCTCGTTCTTGATTCGCAAGGGCGCGCTCTCTGCCCGTGACGGCGCGTGGCTCCTCCGCGTGGAGCGGGCCTCGTACGACGTGGTGCTGGATCGGTTTCCCTGGGGGATGAGCTGGGTGAAGCAGCCCTGGATGGAGGCGCCGCTCTCTGTGGAGTGGTGACCGCGGCTTCGTTGAACGCACGCTTGGCGGTGACGCGCGGGGCCGCCTCGTTTCTCCGCCCGCGCCGAGGAGAGTCTCATGCAAATCGCTGTTGACCGGTCCACTCCGAAGATCTCGCAGAGCGCCACGCGCACCTCGCGGGCCCGCTCTCCGGCGCCGCCGCTCGTGCAGCGGAGAACGACGCCGCCCGCACGACCGCCGGCCGAGTCGACCCGAGCGGCGCTGGAGCAGGCGTTCGGGGCTGAGGTCTTTGCGGCTGCGGGCCGCGGCGTCAATTCCACGGGGATCCCGTCGCCGGTGAAGGCCAAGATGGAGGCGGCGTTCCGGGCTGATTTCTCCGGCGTGCGGGTGCATCAAGGCTCGACGCGGGCGGCGGCGCTGGGGGCGGTGGCGTACACGCAGGGGAGCGACATCCACGTGGCGCCGGGGCAGTGGTCGCCCGAGACGCGGGCGGGGCAGGCGCTGCTCGGGCACGAGCTCGCGCACGTGGTCCAGCAGCGAGAAGGGCGCGTACAGGCGACGGCCCAGTACAAGGGGGTGGCGCTCAACGATGATCCGGCGCTGGAGGCGGAGGCGGACACGCTGGGAGCCAGGGCGGCCGCAGCAGGGGAGCGCGCCGTCCAGCAAGACCGGAGCCGCGCGGAGCTGCAGCCCGGACCATCGCGCGGCACAACCGCGCCGCTCGTCCAGAGGGCCATCACGGGAGTCATCCAGCGCGTGAAGAGGAAACCGGAAGTAGAGGGTCTGAAAGAAAAGATGGACGAGCTCCTCGAATCGATCGAGGAGCAGTTGAAAAAGATCACCGCGCACACCGAGCAGGTTAGCCCGACCCTCGACAGCGATGACGATAAGGATGATCTCGAACAGCTCAATGAGTGGGTCGAGGCTGCCAAGGACGGCTTCGATGCCGCGAAGAACCTTCGCGACGACGCCGCGAACGTAGCTGAGCGCCCTCAGGGCCAAAGGCCCTCCCGCCACGTGAATCAAGCGAGCGCTCACGGTCAGAGCTCGCACACGTACAAGGAAGACTACTGGGACGAGATACAGGAAAAGGCACGAGAAGTCAATCGTCTACTCGTTAACATCAAAACGAGTTTTCCCGTCAACGCCGGTGGTTTCAGCGCCGCCGGTCGTGCCCACGCCATGGATGTCGAGGTGCTCAACGCTGGCACCACCAGCGCCGGGAAGCAGCAAGACAACAGCTTCATCGAGGACATCGAGATCGACACCGAGCGACTGACCGACGCCAAGGCGGTGTTCAAGGCCGACTCGAGAGTCAGGACCGAGGCCGCGGGGAGCAGGATCGTCTTGGGCAACAAACAGGCCGGAGCTCTCCCTGGGCCTGGGTTGCTCACCCAGGTGGAAAACATCTTGAAGCCGCTCGGCGCTCCCAACTGGAGCGCGAATTTCAAGGACACGCCGGTGCCGAAGGACCGGGGACAGGGTCAATACGCCAACATGGCGAACACCAACGCCACGGGCTACGCCTGGCTGGCCGGAGTGCCAGGCTACCAACAGCAACGCTGGGAGTGGCTCCACGTCCGCGGCGCAGGGCTCGGCGGCGCCACCGACGGCACCAACCTGGTGGTCGGCACCCGCGACGCCAATACCCATATGATCCCTTTCGAGTCTAACGTCCGAATCTTGGCCACCGAGGCCGGCAAAAACGATAACTACGACCATCTCGAGGTAGACTGGTCGGTCGGAAATCCCGACCTCGATGCAAAGCACAAGGTCGAAACGATCCAGATGGAATGGAAGCTCGTCAAGTCCGCGGGTAAGAACGTCCCGGAGCCCCAGGGGAAAGCCACGTTCAAACCCCTGGAGACAGGCGCCAATATCTCCAAGAAGGAGGTGCAGTACATCGAGGAAGCGATCAAGAGATCCCGCGACACTATCCAGCCGTAGCAAGCGCGTGCACGTGGAGAAGACGCCGCCCCTCGACAAGTTCAAGGTCATCAGGAACGGCGGTGACGCGCGGGGTCGCCTCGTCTCAGTGCCCGCGCCGAGGAGAGTCTCATGCAAATCGCCGTTGACCGGTCCAGCCCGAAGACCTCGGGGAACGCCACCCGCACGTCGGGGGCCCGCGCTCCGGCGCCGCTGCTCGTGCGGGGGAGGGCGATGCCGCTGCTGCCCCGACCGCCGGCCGCGTCGACCCGAGCGGCGCTGGAGCAGGCGTTCGGGGCTGAGTTCTTTGCGGCTGCGGCGAAGGCGGCTGGGCCCGGCGTGGGGACCGGGAGCGGACCGGGCCGCGGCGTCAATTCCACGGGGATCCCGTCGCCGGTGAAGGCCAAGATGGAGGCGGCGTTCGGGGCCGACTTCTCCGGCGTGCGGGTGCATCAGGGCTCGACGCGGGCGGCGGCCCTGCGGGCGGTGGCGTACACGCAGGGGAGCGAGATCCACGTGGCGCCGGGGCGCTGGGCGCCGGAGACGCGGGCGGGGCAGGCGCTGCTCGGGCACGAGCTCGCGCACGTCATGCAGCAACGGGCCGGGAGGGTCAGGCCCACCAAGACGATCGCGGGGGTGGCGATCAATGATGACCCGGCGCTCGAGACAGAGGCCGATGCGCTGGGGGCCAAGGCGGCGCGGGGGGACCAAGTCCCTGCATCGGGCACGCGCGCCCCGCAAAGCAGCCTGGCCTGTAGCCCTCTGCAGCGCTCGCCGCTGGTCGCGCAACGAACTCCGGACGAAGCCACCGGCCCCAGGGAGCCAGGCAATTACCACATCAACGGAAGGCAGCGGAGGTTTTACCGCGATTACGGCAAAGTGGCCTGGGGGCGCACGGATCCCGAGAAATGGCCTCAGGATCCGAAGAAGCAGCGAGCGATCTTGTACGAAGCCATTGCGATCCCGGGGCAGGGGTTCAACGATCTCGTTGTGCGCTTCGGCGGCACCGAGGCGGACCCTCACGACCTCGGCCTCACGGTCATGCTCAACAAGCCGTATGAGGGGAACAGGCACGAACCGGCCGAGAAGGATCTGGACAGGATCCGCGCCGGCGTCTTCAACAGGTGGAGCGGGCCGCCCGTCAGCATCGGGACCCTGGTGTGGGATCGAGGGACAGAGGGGAACATCCGAGAGGCGGTGCCGTTCGCCACCTTGCGGAAGGAGGCCGCGGCGAGCCCCGAGGCTGGCAACATCAGAGATAAGCTGGAGAAGAATCACAACTTTGTATGGCGAAAATTGGGAGACGACGACATGCCGTTCGTGGTCCCGAACGATGTGAATAGCGCGGCCATGAAGGCGCTGGGCGAGGAGGAGTCGAAGCCCGAATATGAGGGGATCGAGGCGCATTTCGTGACCTTCGGCTACAACCTGACGACCGGCGGTGTGACGGATCTGATGCGCAGAGTCCTGAAAGCCGTCTACGGAGCAGAGATGCAGCTGCGCGACGAGATCGCCGAGGACCCGCAGATCCTCACGAGCTATCCCATCGAGCCAAATACATTTTATCGCCTCCCGCGGGACACGGAAGGCACGATCTACAACGAGATGGTCGGCACCCTTGAGGGGGTCGGCGGCGGCGGACAGATCAAGGAGGGCCTTCGACTGCTGGCTGCCGCGCGAAGGACATTGGGCCCCGTCCCGCACTCGGGCCGCCACACGACATCAGAGAACACCGCGGCCGGAGGTCGGAACGATGAATTGATCAATGTGCTGACGCCGCTCGTCAATGACGCGAACGCGGGCAACGCCCCTCCCGTCGACCGCAAGACCGAGGTCAGGGCGCAGATCGAGCGGCTGGATCAGAGTTACTTCGGTGCCGGTGTCTGGCAGCGAAACGTGAGAGAGATCACGGGTAAGGATGTCGATCCTGGCGCCGTTCAAAAGATCAATGCGCTCGTGGAGAAAAAACTGGTTGCCATCGTCAATTTGATCTTCCGATTCCTGAATCAAGAGGCAGCGACGCACAGGGAGGGTGTACCAGCCTGATGAAACCACGCCTCGCCCCTCCCGAGCACAGCCGAGCGTCCGCCCCACCGGCCCGCGTGAACGCCCCCGCGCCCCGGCGGCGCAGGAACGCGATCTGACCCCCGTGCGGCCGGGGCGTGCTCGACGCGCGGCCATGAAAAAATCGACGCTGACCTGTGAGCATCCGGCTGCGCTCCGGGCGCTCGTCCTCGATCCGCAGAGGCGCGACCGCGGCTTCGTTGATCGCAGGATTGGCGGTGACGCGCGGGGCCACCTCGTTTCTCCGCCCGCGCCAAGGAGAGTCTCATGCAAATCGCCGTCGACCGGTCCACTCCGAAGGCCTCGGGGAACGCCACCCGCACGTCGCGGGCGCGCCCTCCAGCGCCGATGCACCTGCCGCGGAGGGCGCCGCCGCTGACCCGACCGCCGGCCGAGCCGGTGCGCGCATCTCTGGAGCGGGCGTTCGGGGCTGATCTGTTCGCGGATCGGGAGGGCGCCGCGCGGGCGCCGCGTTCGAGCGCGCCGCCGGCCGGAGCGCCGAGGGTCGACACGGCCGCGTCCGAGGCGCTGGCGCAAAAGCCGGCCGAGGGGGCCGATCGGCTGCTCGAGGCGGCCTCCGCCCTCGCGGCCGCGCTGCCGGACACCGCCCGGAAGCTCGAGCCGCCGAAGTTCGACTGGGAGACCCACCCGGCCAACCTCCGCCTCTCGGAGCGGGTCGCCGTCCTGGAGGAGCGCTATCCTCCCCTGAAGCTCCGCTGGGTCATCGACTGGGCGCGCCGGTTCATCGAGCAGGTGGTCGCCAAGGCGGACGCCACGCCCGCGGGCAAGGGCGTCTTCGACGATCGCCTGGAGCAGATGGCCAAGGAGCTCGCGGCGAGGATCGACGCCACGAACCCGCAGCTGCGGGCCGGGGGTGGGGCCCCGCAGAAGGGGATCTCGGGCGGCGCGGGCACCCTCCTGTGGACGGGCGGGATCGATTACAAGGCCGCTCAGGCTGCCGCCCGGCGGGCCGCCGAGGCCGAGAGCGAGGCCGGCAATCAGGACGCGGCTTCGGTGGAGATGACCATCGCCGGGGAGCTCCTCGACAGCATCAATTTCTCGGGGAATGGGATCGACTACGCGCCCGAGGCGGACAAGCTGTGGAACGAGCTGTCCCGCGCCTTTGCCGGAAACGCTCGGGGGGCGGTCCGCGTCCACACGTTGTACGGCGTCCGGAGCCCGAGCATCTTTTACTCGGTGGAGAGCCTGGCGCTGCTCCTGGTGCTCGAGGCCCAGGAGGCGCGCGAGAAGGGCGGTAAGAAGCAGGACGGCCCCGTGGTCGACGAGATCCGGATGGTGATCTACTTCCGCAAGGGCGAGATCGACCCGGAAACGGGGCAGCTTTCGGTTCCGAAGGACGAGAGCGGCAGGATGAAGGAGGAGCTCGTGAAGCAGCGGGAGGACCGCGTGACCACCTCCTACCAGCTCGAACGGGCGCGGGCGAACGCGTGGGACAAGGCGCTTGCCTGGGAGCCGACCTTCGCTGTCGCCGGCTCGGTGAAGCACCGCGCCGCGCTCCTCGACGCGCGCCGCGCTGACGGAGCGGGAAGGAACACCCAGTTTAATTTCTCTTAAGATGACGACGCCAGGTCTCGTAGGTTTCATTCGGAGACGTCACCGCCGAAAGGGACCTGCCATGTCACGGAACGTCTTCCTGTTCGAGTTCGCCGCCACGCGGGGCGACGCGGAGGAGGTCGAGCGAGCCCTGCTCTCGCGCGCCTCGGCCTTCGCGCTCGGGGCCTTCCCCACGCTCGATCCGGCGCTCTTCGCGCACCGGATCCTGCGCGGGAAGGACGCGTCGTACACCTGGGAGATCGGCCTCGACGAGATCGAGGAGGCCCGGCGCGCGGAGCTCCACGCCGCGCTGCTGGAGCAGATCCAGGCGTCGCTCGCGGGCGTGGCCGAGCTCCGATCCTCCGCGGCGTACGTCGACCTTTCGCTCCCCGCGCCCGGCCCCGATCCCGCCCGGGCCAGGGGGGGCCCGGGCGGGGCCCTCTCGTTCGCGGACGGCGATCTCCCGGTCTGGGAGGATCACGCGCGCGGCTCGGGCGCGGTGGAGGCTGGGAGCGCGCTGCCCGAGGATCTCACCGCCGAGATCGCGCGGCGCCGCGCCGCCGTGCCGGTCGAGCCGGGGCTCAAGCCCTGGGGCGCAGGGCACATCTACACAGGCAGCGCGGACAAGGCACACCTCGCCTACCTGCACGGCTATTTCGACGCCCGGGCGGCGAGGGCGAGCCCCGCCGATCGGCGGAAGATCATGGCCTTTCGCGCGTTCCAGGCGCGCGAGGGCAGCACCGCCGCCATCAACACCTACGACGACCAGATCGTCACCTGGGGGACGGGCTGGGGCGGCCGCGGCTGGCTGGGCAAGGTGATGGAGCGGGCGACCGCGAACGACGCCGTGCGCGAGGCGCTCGGCGCCGCCGGCGTCCGCTACCGCGGCAGCAACGTGTACGACGTCGTCGATCTCGACGCCGGTAGGGTCGTCACCGGAGGCAAGGAAGCGCTCGAGATCCTGCGCCGCTCCGTCCCGCTCCTCCACCTGCTGATCGATCTGGCCAGGAATCCAGCCACGCGCGACGCGGTGACCGAGGCCCAGCTCCGCACGTTCATGGATGGCTCGGGCAACATCTGCGGCGCCGATGCGATCGCGACGCAGGCGCTGTTCAACCTGATCGCGCACCTCAAGCACTGGGCGCCCGGGTACGTGATCGGGTGTCTCGAGTGGGCCGTACCGCAGCTCGGCCCCGGGTCGCCGTCGGAGCAGCGCGACCGGCGCCTCGCCGCGCTCGTGGGCCGCTACTTCTATGGCAAGGCGCGCAAGCACAGGTGGATCCCGGACTTCAGGCAGTTCCGGCTCTACTTCCGGCACATGAAGGACGACGGGCTCGATTGCCTGGACGAGCCGTTCCTCCAGGCCGCGGGGCCTCCGGCGGATGACCCGTTCGCCGCCGCGATGGGCGCGCCCGCGGCGGCGCCCCCGCCGGAGGCGCCGAACCCGCCGAAGGCTCCGCGCCTCACGCGCGCCGCCCTCGCCGGGCGACCCGATCTGGAGAGCGTCGCCTCGGGTCGGGGCGCGCTCCGGAGAGGGGCGAGGGGACCAGGGGTGAAGGCGCTGCAGGAGGCGTTGATCGCGCTGGGCGAGCGCGTGCCTGGCGGCGCTGACGGCGCGTTCGGCCCGGGCCTCGAGGCGGCCGTCAAGCGGTTCCAGGCCGAGCGCGGCCTCGCCGCCGACGGCGTGGTCGGCGCCGCGACGCTCGCGGCCCTCGACGCGGCCCTCGTCGCGAGCGCGGCGACCCGGGCGACAGGCGCGGAAACATCAACTCGAAGAGAAGAGGAGGAGCACCGATGACCGCAGAGAAGAGCGATGAAGGCGCGCCGCCGCGGGCGAGCGTCCCCGCGTGGGTGGACATGGACCCGGCGCCCGCCGAGCCGCCCCAGGAGTGGCTGGCTCGCCCGGTCGCGTTCGCCGACGACGAGCCGCCACCGCAGCTCGTCCGCACCGTGAACCTGCTGGACCCGCCCGAGCACGGCCTGCGCGGGCCCGAGGACGCCGAGGGACTCGCCGAGCTCATCCTGTCCCGCGCCAGGGAGGGGATCGGCGACATCTTCTCGCACCCCGATTACGACACCGCCTCCGGCGACCGCGAGGACTGGGCGCGGGCCATCGCCGAGCACCAGACCGGCATTCCGTACACGATGCCAGCCTTCTTCTACGGCGCGCAAAGAGGCGTCGCGAAGGCGATCGCGGGCAGCGGGCGGTACCCGATCGTGGGGCAGTGCCAGCAGTCGGTGACCACCGCGCTCTGCATCGGCGGCTGGGACGGCGGCCCGTACGGCGACATCGGCTGCGGGACCGACGCGCTGCCGGCGGCAGCCAGGCTGGGCGACGGCTGGACCTCAGTCCCGAAGGTGCTCGCCGACTGGCCCGACGATCTCTGGGAGAAGGTCACGGTCGGCTCGTGCCTCTTCTGGTCGGCGTCCGGCGCCGCTGGCGCCGGGAGCGGGCACGTGGCGATGGTGATCCGCAAGCACCCGGTCGAGCGCAAATGGCAGCTCTGGGACACCACCACCTCGTTCAACGACCCCGCGACGCACGCCGCCGCCGGAAGGGGCGCGCGCATGCTCTGGGAGTCGCACTGGTGGCCGTTCATCCCGCCGGCGCTCTCCGGCGGTCGGTGGTCGTTCCGCGGCATCGCCCGGATCGACGGCCTCGGAGAGGTCAAGAGCGATCTGAAGCCGCGCGGGCGCGCCCGCCTGCTCCTCCGGCGCCGCGGCGACGGCGAGCTGCTCTATCGCTCGGAGTGGATGTCGATGGAGGACGAGGGCCTCCCCATCTCCTGGCTGCTCCGTTCGCTGCGCGGCGCGCCCTTCCACGACCGCATCGAGCCCACGTGGTGCGTCAACTCGAAGTCCGACGCGCCGAACAAGCTCGCCCCGGACAACCGGCCGCTGCTCGACGTCTTCTGCGATGCCAGGGGCAACGCGAAGATGTCGTGGAGCCCGGCCCAGGGCCTGCACAACCGCCCTCACCAGGCGATCTGGGCGCCGCCCGCGGCGCTCCGCTGAGCCGCGGCAGCGGGCGCCCCAGCAACCGGGAGACAACCTTCATGCGTACCCTCATCATCAGTGATCTGCACCTCGGCAACGGGGGTGACTACGACGTCTTCGCCGGGGGGGAGGCGCTGCCCGCGCTCCTCGACCGGATCGCGGGCGAGCCCGCGCGGGTCGTGGTCAACGGCGATGGCGTCGACTTCCTCATGAACGAAGACCCGCTGGAGCTCGATCCGGCGCGCGCCGCCGCGCAGGCCCGCGCGATCGCCGCCGCGCCCGCGAGCGCCGCCGTGCTGGAGGCGTTCGGGCGCGTCCTCGCGCGCGGCGGTGAGGTCATCGTCCGCCTCGGCAACCACGACGTGGAGCTCGCCGTCCCGGAGGTGCAGGAGATCCTGCGCGCGGCGATGGATCAGCCGCCCGAGATCGCAGCGCGCCTCACGTTCCAGCTGGGCGACGCCCCCGCGATCCTCGACGTCGGCGGCGCCCGGATCCTCGTCACCCACGGCGAGCACAACGACAACTGGAACAAGGTCGATTACGGGCGCCTGGCCCGGCTCGACCGGTTCAGGTACGCGGCCGGCTCGGTCCTCGTGAAGCAGCTCATGAACCCCATCGCGCGCCGGCACGGCCTGCGCTTCGTGAGCCTGCTCAAGCCCGATTTCCAGGGCGCGGCGCTCGCCGCGCTCGCGGTCGCGCCCGGGATCGTGAAGCAGCTCTTCAGCGCGGCCTCGCTCGACATCGCCTGGCAGCTCTTCAAGAAGGCGGGGTCGGCGGCCTCCTTCGCCGAGGAGGAGGAGGATCTCGGGCTCGCCGAGCGGTTCGCCGACGCCGGCCTCGAGGCCGAGGAGGCGGCGGCGATCGAGGCCACGCTCGGCGACGGGCCCGCGGCGTTCGCCGATGAAGAGACGATGTCGACCGCGAGCCTCAAGCTCGCGCGCGCCGGCCTGAAGCTCTACGCGGGCATGCAGAAGAGGCTCGCCGGCACCCTCGGGGACGAGTACTTCCGCCTCGAGCCCGAGGAGGCCGAGTGGGCCGACGCCCGGCGCCTGGCGAAGAAGTTCGACGCCGGCGCGGTGGTGCTCGGCCACACCCACGCGGCCCGCTGGAAGGTGGCCGACGGCATCGCCTTCGCCAACACGGGCACGTGGATCTGGCTGATGCAGCTCCCGCGCTCGGACGCCGGCGACGAGGCGTGGACCGAGCTCCTCGAAGAGCTGCGCGATAACCCGAGGCTCCTGCCCGAGCGGCAGCGGGCGGCGAAGACCGTCCAGCGCCTCACCGCCGTGCTCCTCGACGCGCACCCGGACGGCGGCGCGACGATGCGGCTCGTGCAATGGGACGATGGCAAGCTCCACGCCCTGGGGGCCGCGCGCGTGCCTTCGGGCGACGTGGCGCGCTGAGAAGGAGGAGTCATGTCCGACATCGAGCTGCTCCTCTGCCACGCCGACGATCAACGACCCGTCCTCGAAGAGGGGTTGCCGCTCGAGTCCGCCGCGGACGAGCCGCAGCCCGGCGGAGAGGAGCTGATCCACGATTTCGCCGACTTCTCCGACGATCCCAACGATCTCTCGCTCCAGCGCTGGTCCGTCATCGCGCCCGAGGGGCCCGCGGGCGACGCCCTCCTCGCGCTCGTCGAGCCCCTGATCCGGAAGCGGGAGCAGGACCAGGGCGCGCCCGTCGTGCCCTACCGCGTCCCCGCCGGCATGGACGCGGACGCGGCGATCCGGTGGAGCAAGAGCGTCTATCATGACGAGTCGGTCGCGCTCGAGGATCTGCCGCGGTATCTGCTCGTGCTCGGCGACCTCGACGAGGTCTCGCTCGAGCTCCAGCAGGCCATGGCGAGCGAGGCGCTCGTCGGTCGCCTGGTGTCCCGGTCCGCCGCGGGCTACGCGGCGTACGTGGACAAGCTCCTCTCCTCGGAGCGCGCCCCTTCGAGGGAGGCGCGGGCGCGGGCGCTCTTCTTCACCGCGCAGGACGGCACCGCGGCGACCACCATCGGCCACAGGGCGCTCGTCGCGCCCAGCGTGGCGCGGTGCCGCGACACCCGGCAGAGGGGCGGCTTCAAGGCGAGGGACATCGAGGAGATCGGGTATGACGGCGCCGAGGCGGCGAGGAGCGCGCTCCTCGAGCAGCTCGGGCGGCCGGAGCCGTCGATGCTGTTCACCATGAGCCACGGCCTGGGCGCGCCCCGCAGGGGATGGACATCGGCGGACGAGCAGCGCGCCGTGCAAGGGGCGATGAGCCTGGGCTCCGGCGTGCGCATCGCGGCCGAGGACCTCGGCGACAGGCCCTTTCTGCCCGGCGGGATCTGGTTCTTCCTCGCGTGTTATGGCGGCGGGACGCCGGCGGCGAGCGCCTATCACCACTGGCTCGCCCGCCTGCGCGACGCGGGCGGCTTCGGCGGGCGGGTCGACGGCGTGCTCGCCGGCCTCCCCAGGCCGGGCGATCGGCCCTTCATCGCCGCGCTGCCGCAGGCCGCGCTGGCGAGCCCGCGCGGCCCGCTCGCGGTCATGGCCCACATCGATCTGGCCTGGACCTACAGCTTCCAGGACATGGGGCCCGACGGCAAGGACAGGGCGTCGCGGTTCGAGGGCGTCTTCAGCTCGCTGGTCAAGGGCGCCCGCGTGGGCAACTCGTACAACGAGCTCCTCCGTTACCTGGGGAACGCCAACCACGAGCTCGCCGCGATGTACAACCAGGAGGCGAGGGCCGAGACGGCGGGCAAGCCGCTCGCCCCCGACCAGGGTCGCGCGAAGCGGCGGGCGAACCTGTGGATGCTGCGCGAGGATCTCGCGGGGTACGTCCTCCTGGGTGATCCGGCGGCGCGGCTCGCGATCGACCGCGACAGGGGAGCCGTCAAGGCCACGCCCGCGCCGGCGGAGGTGCGCTCGCCCGTCCCGCAGCTGCCCGCCGCGCCGCCGGCCCCGGCGGCGGGGCGCGCGCGGGACGCGGCGCGGATGCAGCGCGCCGTTCACGAGAAGATCCTCGGGGAGGAGGGCGACAGGAAGATCGCCGAGAGATACGGTATCACGCGCGAAGAGCTCCAGCGCTGGTACGACGCCTATTGCGAGGCCGGGCTCGAGGCGCTGGGCGAGCTGCCGTAGCGGTGCGCACGCCCGAAGAGGAGCCCGACGCCCCGCCGGCCCTCCCCCCCGCCGAGCCCGCGGGCGAGGCGCCGCCACGCAGGGCCCGGCGGCGCCTCGTCCTGCGGTCACGCCGCCGCGATCACGTCGACAGCGTCAACACCAGCAGCCGGCTCCTCAGGGAGCAGCTCTGGACGCTCGCGCTGCTCGCCCTCCTCGTCCTGCTGCTCCTCGTGGCGCTCACGGCCACGGCGCGAGCTCCCGTCCAACAATGGCCTGCCTGGGGAGTTCGGACCCTCCTCGGCGTCTTCTCCTTTGGCGCCCTGGGAGCCACCTTCAGCGCTGCTCGATCGCTCAAGGGTTCTTCCCTCCGGGCCAGGGCTCACGCGCAGGTGTCGGACGCGCGGGTCACCCTCTCGCGCGCCGTCCTCGGGGCGCTGCCGGGGCTCGCCGCCTACGCGTTCCTCCAGTCGAGGGTGCTGAACCTCGGGGACGCCGACAACAGCAAGGCCTTCGCGATCGCGTTCATCGCTGGCTTCAGCGAGCGGCTCGTGCTCAAGGTGGCGGAGACGTTCGCCGGGGAGCAGAAGGCGAGGTAGCGACGCCGGCGGGCGCGCCGCGCCCGTCACGGGGCAGAGCGCGTGTCCTGAGGTCGCGCGTGCTCGGTCCGAGGCGAGACGAACCGGACGACGGCGCGCGGCGCGAGGCGATAACCGTGCTCATGGCGCTCGATGACGTCCCTGAGCCCCATGCGGCGGAGCTGGGTCAGGGCCACGTAGACGCGGTTGGCCCCCGCGTTCGCCACCGGCCGCTCGCCGGGCCAGCCGGCCTCGAACAGGTCCTGGAGCGAGAGCGCGGCGTCCGGCGCCTCGTCGTGCCGGTCGACGAGGGCCGTCACGATGCGGCTGAGCGCGTGCCCGAGCGTGTGCTTCTCGCCGTCCTTTGCCGCGATCCAGCGCACCTCGCAGCCGAGGACCAGCGTGGGCGGGCAGGCCGGCGCCGCCTCCGCTGCGAGCGGCAGCGGCCGCCCGGCGAGCAAGCTGGCCACGAGAGACGCGAACGCCTCGGGATCAGGCGCCTCGCTGCAGGGCGCGAGGTGGTGGAGGAGGTCCGCCTCCTCGGCGCGCCTTCGCGTGTGCGCCGGCGCGAAAGGGGCGCGCCGCTCCAGCTGCTCGGGCCGATCGAGGTCCATCGAGCGGATGTTCCGGTCGGCGCCGCGCGCGCTCGCCGCGCTGCCCTGGACCGCATGCCGGAGCGACCGCGCGAGGAGCGACAGCGCGAGCTCGTCGCCCGCCGGGGTCGGCTCGCCGCCGGCCGCCACCTCGGGCGCCTGGAACTCCAGGACCCTGTCGATCTGCTGTTCTCCGGCTCTCTCGAGCGGGGCATCCCTGCCGTAGCCGACGAGATAGAAGCGCCCTTCGCGTGAGAAGAGGACGTCAGCACACGAGACGCGACCGATGCAGACGGGCCGCCCGTGCTTCGGATCGACCACCGCGTGGGCCGCCCGCATCGCCTTACGGAGGCTCGCGACGAGGCCGGCCGCGCTCCCGGGCGGCACCTTCCAGCCGGCGTCGTTCAGGAGGCTCGTGAGGTCGACGCCGTCGATCACGGCGTCACAGGCGAGCTCGATGTACGGCATGCCGTCGGCGACCCCGCGCGCCGCGACCTTCGGGATGAGCGGGTGATCGAGGAGCGCGTGGACGCGCTCGATCTCGGCAAATACGGTGTTCGCCCGCGCCGCGCTGGCGGCCGGCCCGGGCACGATGACCACGCAGGGCTCCGCGTCCCCGGCGCGCGTCGCCGCGACGACGTGGAGGCCGTCGCGAAGGCGGATGGAGCGCGGGGTCTCATATCTGCCGAGCCATCGTGAGCGAGAATCGTCCGTGAGTTCCATGATCGTGTCCGTTCTTCAGTCGCGCACGCCTGCCGGCACACATCATTAATCACGTCCCAGGGACGTTCCCGCCGATGGGTTCTTAATAGTTTTTAAGGTGAGAATTCCTCCTGCTGCGGTCTACAAAGCCACGGAGTCAGGCACGGCAGGCAGCACAACCTAGCGAGGCTTGTCTTTCGATGTGGCTGGAGATCGAGCTCGACATCAGCGGTGATGAGGTGCGCGTCAGCGCGCGTGGCAGCCGGGGAGAGCGCCCCGCGGGGCACGCGATATCCTCCGAGCAGGGCCTCGGTGCCCTGCAGGCCTTCGCCAACAAGATCGGGAGGGCGGTCCGGGGCGCTAAATCGCTCGATCCAGCGGCGGTGAGCGACTCGCAGGCGCTCCACGAGGAGGTCTTCAAAGGGGAGCTGCGCGACGTCCTCGTGCGGCTCGGCGAGGCGTCGAAGGGCGGTCCGCTCCTCTTGCGGCTCTTCGCCCGAGATCACGCGCTCCAGGCCATCCCCTGGGAGGCGCTCTGCAGGCCGGGGACGTCCGAAGGGTTTTTGGGGACCGACCCCAGGGTGCTCTTCGCGCGCGGCGTCACCTCGTCGGAGCCGTGGGAGCCGCGCGAGGTCAAGGGCGCCGTCCGGGTGCTCGGGATCGCGCCGGGCACCGGCGAGCGGGCCCTCGACGTGCTGCGCGAGGCGCTCGCCCCGTCGATCGACGCCGGCGAGGTGGAGTGGCTCGATCCGATCGCCGGGCCGGAGATCAGCGCGCGGGCCCTCTTCGATCGGCTCCGTCGCGGCAAGAGCCCGCACGTCGTGCACTGGCTCGGTCACGGCGGCGTGGATCTCTCGGGCAAGCCCGTCCTGCGCGTCTCGGACGACGAGGACGGCGAGGAGGCCTGGATCACCGCCGAGGCGCTGGGGCGTGAGCTCTCCGCCGCCTTCTGCGAGGAGCTGCGCCTCGTGATCCTCGAGGCCTGCGAGGGCGCCAGGGCCGGCGCGCTCGGCAGCGCGGCGGAGATCCTGGCCAGGGCGGGAGCGGACGCCGTGGTGGCGCACCTCTGGCCGGTGAAGGCCGACGTGGCGCGCGCGTGCTCGACCGAGCTCTACCGCGCGCTCACGGGCGCCTCGCTGAGCCAGGGCGACATCGGCGCGAGCGTGGCGGCGGCGCGGCGGACGCTGCTCTCCCAGAGCGCCGAGGCATTCTCGCCGATCCTGTACCTCCGCGGCTCGGACTCGGTTGTCTTCAACTTCCAGGGCCGCCGCGTGACGAGGCCGGGGAAGAAGGGCCGATCGAGGGCGCTCGCGCCCGCGCTCCAGGGCCTGCTCGAGCGGCCGTTCACGATGGTGCTCGGCGATCTCGAGGACGATCGCGCCGCGCTCCAGCGGGAGCTCGAGCAGTTCATGCAGGAGAGCGGCGAGCCGGCGGCGCAGGGGATGTCGCTGAGCGCGCTCACCCAGCGCTGCGTGCTCCGGTTCGGGCAGGAGGTGCTGCACTCGCTCTTCCAGCAGGCGCTGACCGCTTCGCCCGCTGCGACGGCCCCGCCGCTCGTCGAGGCGCTCGCGCGCTTCGTCCGGCCGGGGGTCCACGTCACGCTGCTCTGGCGGCCCTGCCTCGAGCACGCGATCGCGCAGAAGCTGCCGCAGCGGACCGTGTACGCCATCCAGCCGTCCCTCCTGGGCGCTGGCGGCAAGCCGCGCGTCGTCAAGCGCGCCGCGGGGGCGGCTATGTGGAAGATGGATCCCGTCATGCCCAGGCGCTTCGATCTCGACAGCGAGATCGTCGTCCTCCGCCTGTACGGCGGCTACTCGGCCGAGCCGCGCCCCATCTTCTCGCCACCGCTGCTCACCGAGGACGATCACATCCACGGCCCCCTCGGCGCCGACGGCGCCCGGCCGCCGCTATGGATGGAGGAGCTCCTGGCGCGGCCGCGCGTCCAGCCCGGCCTCTTCGTCGCGCTCTCGAGCCTCGACTTCCGCCACCGCATGCTGCTGCGCTGGCTCTACGATCAACGCCCGGCGCCCCCGGACAGCCTGGCCGTCCTCGCGCCTGGGGTCGAAGGGAGCGAGATCGAGATCTGGGGCAACGGCGGCGGGCTGCCAGGCACGGGCCACATCGCGGCCACCACCGGAGATCTGGTGGAGCTCGCGGAGCAGCTCGACGCCTTCGCGCTGGAGGACGCCTCGTGACACACCCTCCCTTCCAGGCGAGTCCCCTCCGCGATCCCGCCGGCCTGCGCCGGGGCAGGGCGCGCGCCGCGGCAGACATGGATCCTGTCCACCCGGGCTCCGGGCCATCGAGGAGCCAGTGACCATGAACCCCAGCGAGGGCCGGCTGGACCTCCTGCTCGCCGACGCCGACGAGCGCCGCCCCGTGCTCGACGAGGGGCTGCCTGACGACACCGCTCAGCGCGCGCCGAGGCCCAGGAAGGCCCGCGATGCCAACCACTGGCGCCGCACCGACGCCGATCGCAACGACCTCACCCTCCAGCGATGGGCGGTGATCGCGCCCGAGGGCCGGGAGGGCGACCGGATGCTCGAGGCCATCCAGCCGCTCGTCGCGCTGCGCGAGGCCGAGCAGGGCTCGCCCGCGCGCGTGGTTCGCGTGCCGCACGGGATGGACGCCAAGAGATCGGCGGACTTCCGGAGAGACATCTACTGGTCCGAGGAGGTGGCGGAGGAGGACAGGCCCCTTTACCTGATGATGCTCGGCGATCTCCATCACACCTCGGTGGAGCTCCAGCACGCGCTCGCCAATGACGCGCTCGCGGGGCGCGTCCACTTCGCGGACGGCGCGGGGGAGACGGATCTCGCCGGCTATGCCGCCTACGCCGAGAAGGTCGTTCGCTACGCGCAGCGCGGCACGCCCGAGACCTCGCCGGAGCTGCTCTTCTACGCCGCGCCCGACGGCTCGGCGGCCACGGTCACGGGCAAGCTCAGGCTCGTCGGCCCGAGCCTGGCCACATCGATGGAAGCGCACGCCAGGGGCAAGCTCCCCGCGGCCGCGGTGCGCGAGATCTCCGCCGGCAGCGTGGACGATCTGCTCGCCGGGGGCGGCGGCGGGCGTCCCTCGGTGCTGCTCTCGGTGAGCCACGGCCTGGGCGCGCCCCGGCGCGGCTGGCGCAGGGAGGAGGACGCCTGGCGGCGCCAGGGGGCGCTCGTGATCGCCCACGACGAGATCCTCGACGCCGAGCGGCTGCGGGGACAGGCGTTCTTGCCGGGAGGCATGTGGTTCTATCTGGCCTGCCTCGGCGCGGGCACGCCGGCGGAGAGCGTCTATCACGCCTGGCTCTCGCAGCTCGCGCAGGAGGATCGTTATGGTGGCAGCCTGAAGGCCGTGCTGCACAGCCTCCCCGCGTCCGGCCAGCGCCCCTTCGTCGCGGCCCTGCCGCAGGCCGCGCTGGCCAACCCGGCGGGGCCGCTCGCCGTGATCGGGCACGTCGACCTCGCGTGGACGTACGGCTTCTCGGGCACGAAGAGCCTGTCGGAGAGCAAGAAGTCCCGTATCTATCGCCCGCTCGAGGTGCTGGTCCGCGGCAGCCGCGCGGGGATCGCGCTGGAGGCGCTGATGGAGTTCTACCGCGGCGCGAACGACGATCTCGCGCAGAGCTACCAGCTCGAGGCCGACGCGCGCGCGGCGGGCCGCGCCGATCCGACCGATCGCGCCGCTCGCGCGCACCTGTGGATGCTGCGCAACGATCTCCGCGGCTACGTGCTGCTCGGCGATCCGGCGGCGCGGCTGCCGCTCCAGCAGCTCGCGCTGCGCGCCGAGGCGCCCGCGCCCGTGCCTGCCGAGGTGGGGTGTACCCGGCCGGAGGCGCCGGCCGCCGACGCTGCGCCCGCGGCGCCGGCGCGGGAGGCGGCCGTGCTGGCGATGATCCGCGGAGACGAGGCGCCGCGCGCGATCGCGGCGCGCGCGAGGGTGTCGCTGGAGACGTTGTGGAGCTGGGTCGACGCCCATCGCGCGGGCGGCCGCGAGCGACTCGGTCGGTGAGGGAGCTCCGCGGGGTCGTGCAACCCACATCATCGATCAGGCAGCGTTTGCTGGCATCTGCACATCAAGAACGTGTGCGAACCACGCGAGCCGGCGCGACGCAGCGGCCCCGGCGCCATGAGACGCGAAGTACATGAGGTCTCTCTGGTGTCATGGAGCGCTCTCGCCGAGGCGGGCCATCACCGCTCAGCAGCGTGCGGCCACGTACCTAACGCCGGCGCAGGCGCGCGCGCCATCATCCCTTCGGACAGCTTGACGCGCGACGGTACCCATGATGTCGCCCTGCGGTTGGGCTCAGGAAAGCGGGCTGTTCGTCACGCCCGCATCCAGCGCCCGCCGACATCGTCGATCCCGAGGCCGTGTCCGCTCTCCAGGCGTTCGGTCCTCGGCCAGACCTCGCAGGTCAAGAGACCCTCCCCGTCGCGGCGCTCACCCGTCTCGCCCGCGGCTCCGCTCCAGCAGCGCCGCGAGCTCCGCCGCCGACGCCACCCCGAGCTTCGCCGTCGCGCTCGCCCGGTGCTGCTTCACGGTCGACTCGGCGAGCCCCAGCTCCGCCGCGATCTGCTTGTTCAGCTGCCCGCGCGCGATCCGGTCGCACACCTGCCGCTCGCGCGGCGTGAGCGCGTCGAGCCGCGCCGCGAGCGCCGCCTGTTCCCCCCGCGCCGCCCGCGCCCGCGCGTCGAGGTCCATCGCGCGCCTCACGGCCGCGAGCAGCTCGTCCGCCTCGAGCGGCTTCAGCAGGAAGTCCACCGCGCCCTCCTTCATCGCCTGCACCGACGCGCGCACGTCCCCGTGTCCGGTGATGAAGATGAGCGGCAGCCGGCACCCGGACGCCCTGAGCGCCGCCTGGAGGTCGAGCCCGCCGAGCTCCGGCATCGCCAGGTCCACGATCACGCAGCCGGCCCGCGCGTCCGGCGCCCCCGCCGCGGACGCGAGGAACGCGCGCGCTCCCTCGAACAGCTCCACCTCGTAGCCCGAGGCGCCGAGCAGCCGGCCCACGCTCCGCAGCACCGCGCCGTCGTCGTCGATCACCACGACCTTCGCCGTCACGTCCGTCATCGTTCCTCCTGCACCGCCTCGCCCGGCAGCTCGAGGCGCGCAGCCACGCCGCCCGCAGGCGCGCGCTCGGCCCACAGCCGACCGCCGTGCGCGGCCGCGATCGACCGGCAGATGCAGAGCCCGAGGCCCAGACCCTCCGACTTCGTCGTGAAGAACGGCTCGAAGAACCGCTCGAGATCGTCCATCGCGCCCCCCTCGCCCGAGTCCTCCACCACGAGCGCCACGCGCCCGTCGGCGCGCGCCGTCCTCACGATCACCCGGCGGTCGCCGTACGGCCGCCCGGAGACGGCGTCGAGCGCGTTCGAGATCAGGTTCAGCGCCACCTGCTGGAGCTGGACCGCATCGCCCCGCACCGCGGGCAGGTCGGGCGCGAGCTCCAGCGCGATCGTCGCCCCGCGCAGGAGCGCGTCGTTGCCCACGAGCCGCGCCACCTCGCGCGCCGCCTCGTTGAGGTCGCACCGTTCCCTCTGCGCCTCGCCCTTCTTCAGCAGCACGCGCATCCGCCGGATCACCTGCCCGGCCCGCCGGGCGCCGGCGACGATCTCCTCGACGGCAGCGCTCACCTGCGCGACGTCCGGCGCCGCGCGTCGCAGCAGGATCTCCGCCGCCTGCGCGCTCGTGAGCACCGCGGAGAGCGGCTGGTTGATCTCGTGCGCGATCGAGGACGCGAGCTCGCCCATCGCCGCCACGCGGTTGAGGTGCGAGAGCGCGCTGAGCGACTCGCGCGCCTGGCTCTCGGCGCGCTTCCGGCCGGTCACGTCGAAGTGGGAGACGACCGCCCCGCCGTCCTTCCACGAGAGCCGCCGCGCCCGCACCTCGGTCCAGCGCTCGGCGCCGTCGTGACGGTACTCGACCGTGCCCTCGACGTCGCGCCCAGCGAGCACCCCCTCCACGAGCTCGATGACCCGCCCGGCGCCAGCGTCGCCCGCCGCCGCGGCCCGCCGGAACGCGCCGAGGTAGCTCTCTCCCTCGGCGACACGGTCGAGCGGGCCCGGCGCGCCCTCGCGCGACGCGCGCGCCCACGCCCGGTTCGTGCGGTGCATCACCCCGGTCTTGTCCACGACGGCCACGAAGCCGACCATCGAGGCGAGCACGGCGTCGCTCATCGCCTGAGCGCGCCCGCGCCGCCGCCGCTCGATGACGAGCCCGGCGATCAGGGTGGTCTGGAGCGTGACCGCGATCGCGGCGCCCGCCGCCCACCGGCGGTAAAGATCCCAGAAGGACGGCACCCGGAAGTGGACCTCGGCGCCGGGCGGCAAGCGGTCCTCGGGGATCCGGAAGAGAGCGAGCTCGCGGGCATCGAAGGCGAGCGCGTTCGCGTCCGCGGCGCGGATCGGGATCGACGTCGCGGACTCGCCGCCGAGGAGCCGCAGCGTGAGCCCGCCCAGGTCGCGCCCGACCCGCCGGTAGTCGACGATCTCCCCGCCGACGATCCCTTTGCCGAGCCCGACGCCGTGGACGGAGAAGAACGGGCGCTGGGTCTGCGCTCGGACCCGCTCGAAGGCCTGTAGCCCGACGAAGCGGTCGCCGGCGCCATCCATGTAGAACGTGTCGAACAGGACGATGGCGTTCTCCGGGAGCGCGGCGAGGCGCCGATCGAGCTCGGCGAGCGGCAGGCGCGCGAGGTCCAGGAGCGCGACGCGGTCGGCGAGGGGGCCGAGATCGCGGGCGATCCCGTCGTGGCGCGCGCGTTCCCAGGGGCTCGCGCCCATGACGAGCGCGACCTCTCGCGTATCGGGGAGGAGGCGCAGCGCGCTCTCCGCCGTCCGGAGCCACGCGTAGTCGAGCCAGATCCCGGTGACGTCCGGCGCGGCGGGCACCGCGAGAGCGGCGCTCCGGTCCTCGCTCAGGAAGAGCACGGGCACGCCGGACCACAGCTCGCGCCGCAGATCGAGCACGACCCGGAGCACGTCGAGCCGGAGCGCGACGATCACGCCGGGGTGATAGCTGCTGTATTTCGCCCGATAGAAGCGGCGGAGCTCGCGCGCGTAATCGGGGGTGTCGAACCACGACAGGTCGAGGAACTCGAGCTTGAAGGTGACCGGCCCGCTCCACCCGACGCGCACCGATTCCCGGAGCTCGCCGGTGATCGAGGACATGGCCGGCGCGGTCGGGTCATCCGACTGGAAGACCAGGACCTGCGCCGGCGCGTTGTCGGCCAGCGCCGGCGCGGGCGCGCCGAAGGCGATCGCGAAGGTCGCGATCAGGAGCACGAGCGCCGAACAGGAATTCCGTGGATGCCTCGACGGCGCCGCAGATCGCTCCCGATCCCTTCGTCGCGCTGGTGTCGGTAACAAGAGAGATGAACTTATCACGGCTGTTTCGGCGTTCTCATCATGTCCAAAGGGGGTTACCGAGGCGCGCAGACGACATGCGCCGAGCTGGCCAGCGCGCGCCTCGACCTCCACGGCCGCCTGGCCGCGCAGCCCGGATGAAGGGCACGGTCGAGGACGCCGGGGCGGGGGGCCGCGCGTCACCGCCGCTCGTCGGGTGTGTCTCGCCTGCCACATCGCGCTCCCGACTTCCGCTGCCGACGTGCCTCTTGCGCCCGCGGCACCCCCATTGCTGAGTCGCGGGCCATGTCCGCCGCTTCGCGCCTCCGGTTCGCGCCCGCCGCCCTGGCGGCCATCGCCCTCAGCCTGGCGTGCGTTCAGGGCGCGCGCGCCCCCAACGTCCCGCCCCGCGGGACCCTCGCCCCCGGCGCGCTCGACCCCGGCGGAAGGCCCGCGGAAGGCCCGTTCGCCGTGGTGTTCGGCGCGCCCCGCGGGCAGACGACGAGCCCCGCCGAGATCAGCCTCGTCTTCAACCGGCCGATGCGGCCGCTCGACCTCGCCGGCGGCGAGGCCGCCGCGCCCGCGATCCTCAAGCCGCCCGCGCCGGGGCGCTGGCGCTGGGTCGGCACCAGCGGCCTCACGTTCGCCCCCGACGGGCGCCTGCCGCGCGGCACCGCGTTCACCGTCGAGGTCCCGGCCGGCACCCGCGCGCTCGACGGCAGCGCGCTCGCCGAGCCGTACGTGCTCACCTTCCGCACCGAGCTGCCCAAGGTCGCGCGCGTCGAGCCGTGGTCGGGCAGGGACGACCTCCGGCCGGACGCGCGCTTCGAGCTCCGGTTCAACCAGCCGGTCGACACCGCCGAGGTCGCGCGGAGCGTGTCCCTCACGTCGGGCGGCCGCGCGGCCAAGGTGGCGTTCGACGTCCGGCGCCCCGACCCGAAGAACGAGCTGCTCGCCGAGATCGTCCCGCGCGCGCCGCTGCCGCGCGACAGCGAGATCGAGCTCGCCCTGGCCGCGAGCCTCCGCGGCCGCGAAGGGCCGCTGCCGGCCGGCGAGGAGCAGCGGTTCTCGTACCGCACCTACGGGCCGCTCCGGGTGGTGCGCACCGACTGCGATCGCGACACGCCGCAGGGGGCGTGCGCGGCCGAAGGCGGGTTCTCGCTCGCCTTCTCGAACCCCGTCCGCCTCGCCGACGCCAAGCGGGCGATCTCGGTGGAGCCCGCCGTCAAGCTGAGGTGGCCGACGTGGCTCGAGGACGAGTCGTTCACGAGCCACATCCACCTCGGCGGCGCCTTCGCGCCGGGGCGCAGCTACCAGGTGCGCGTCGCCGCCGGCCTGCGCGACCAGCACGGCCAGGCGCTCGCCGGCGCCGTCACCGAGCAGGTCGCGTTCGGCGACCGCTGGCCCGAGGCGCAGATCGGCCTCACCGGGAGCGTGTTCGAGCCGGCGCAGCGGCGCGAGATCCCGGTCGTGTCCGTGAACGTGCGCGAGCTGTCGCTCGCGGTCGGCGCCATGACCGAGGAGGCGGTGCTCGCGCTGGAGGCCGACCCGCACAGCCCGGGGCGGAGCCCCAAGATGGACGAGATCGCGGCGCTGCCCGCCGGCAAGCGGTCGGTCCTGCGCCCGGCCGCCGCGACGAACACGCCGGCGACGCACCTCGTGCGGGCCGGCGAGGTGCTGGGCGGCGAGGGCAAGCGCGGGCCGCTCGCGATCGGGATCAGCTACACCGCCCGTCCCGGGACGCGGCACGCGCGCACCGCGTCCGAGGCGGTGATCGCGCAGGTGACCGACCTCGGGATCAGCGCGAAGGTGTCGCCCAACGGCTCGCTCGTGTGGGTGACGCGCCTGTCGACGGGCGCGCCGGTGCCCGGCGCCAGCGTGTGGATCCGGACCCCGGACGCGCGGGCGCCCGCGGCGGTGGTCACCGACGCCGACGGGTTCGCGGTCGTCCCCGCGGCGGCGTACCGCCCGTCGGCCTCGTCGGGGCCGGAGCGCGGCGTGATCTTCGCGCGCTCGGGCGACGACTGGACGTACCGCCGCGTGGCCGACGCGCTCAGCGGGTGGCGCTTCGGGGCGCCGTCCGACTTCGGCGAGGCGCGCCCGTTCGGGATGGTGTTCTCGGACCGCGGCATCTACCGGCCGGGCGACACCGTGCGCGTGAAGGGGATCTTCCGCGAGGAGGCGGCGCGCGGGACGAGGACGCCGGCGGGCAGGAGCGTCGCGTTCAAGGTCGAGGGGCCCGACGGCGAGGCGCTCGTCACGCTCTCGCCGTCGCTCAGCGCCTTCGGCACCTTCTCCGCCGACGTGAAGATCCCGGAGACCGCGCGGCTCGGCACGTACAGCCTCGCCGCCACGGTCCAGGGGGGCGACGCGGGGTGGCCGGACGTGACCGGCAGCGTCGAGGTCGCCGAGTACCGCCCGGCCGAGTTCAAGGTGAGCGTCGAGAGCGACCGGCCGAGCTACGTCCGCGGCGACAAGGCGCGCTGGATCGCGCGCGGCGACTACCTGTTCGGGGCGCCGATGACGAACGCGGAGGCCCGGCTCTCGATCACCCGCGCGCCGGCCTCGTTCTCGCCGCCGGGGATCGAGGGGTTCACGGTCCGCGAGGACGAGCTCACCGACGCGCTGCCGGACCGGGCGCCGCGCGAGTTCGAGGTGCAGAGCGGGCGCGAGAAGCTCGACGCGGCCGGGCAGGCGGCGATCGGCGCGGCGCTCGCCATGCCGGGGCAGCGCGGCACCGAGTCCGTGACGTGCGAGGCGGAGATCACGGACGTGTCGCGGCAGGCGATCGCCGGGAGCTCGACGGCGCTCGTGCACCCGGCCGAGTTCTACGTCGCCCTCAAGGAGCCCGATCGCTTCGCGAAGGCGGGCGACGTGCTCCGGCCGGAGATCCTCGCCGTCGATCCGAAGGGGGCGCGCGTCGCGCAGGTCGCCGTCCGGGTCGAGCTCGTGCAGCGGACGTGGACCCTCGCCCGCCAGGAGAGCGGCAGCGCGTACCGCAGCGTGAGCGCGCCGGTCGACAAGGTCGTCGCGCGCTGCGGCGTCACGACGGCGGCGGCGCCGCGGAGCTGCGAGCTCACGGTGCCGTCCGGCGGCTACTACCTCCTGCACGCGACGGCCAAGGACCGCCGCGGCAACCCCGTCGGCGCCGCCGCCGGGGTCTACGCGCTCGGCGAGGGCGGCGGCGGCTTCGGCGACAGCGACCAGCTCCGGGTCGAGATCGTGCCCGACCGCGACAGCTACGAGGTCGGGCAGACGGCGCGCGTGATCGTGAAGTCGCCGTTCGCCGGCGCCGACGCGCTGGTCACGGTCGAGCGCGCCGGGATCGCCTCGCACCGGCGGGTGAAGCTGTCGGGCGCCATGCCGGTGATCGACGTGCCGATCACCGACGACCTCCGGCCGAACGCGTTCGTCTCGGTGCTGCTCCTGCGCGGGCGCACGAAGCCGCCGCCCGCGCCCGGGAAGGGCGGTACCCCGGGGCCCGACGTCGGCGCGCCGGCGTTCCGCCTCGGCTACGCGCCGCTCCGCGTGAACCCGGAGGCGCAGCGGCTCGCGGTGCGCGTCGTCCCGGACAAGACGGACGCGCGCCCGGGCGATCCGATCCGCGTGGACGTCGACGTCCGCGATCGCGCCGGCCGGCCCGCCCGCGCGGAGGTCGCGCTCTACGCCGTGGACGAGGGCGTGCTGTCGCTGACCGGCTACGAGACGCCGGATCCGATCCCCGTCTTCGGCGCGCCGCGCAGCCTGCGGGTGGCGACGATCGAGACGCGCGAGGCGCTCGCCCGCGTGCGCAACCCGTTCGCCGACCTCGGCGCCGACAAGGGGCGCGCGGGCGGCGGCGGCGCGCAGGGCGGCACGGGCGTGCGCCGCGACTTCCGGCAGAGCGCGTACTATCACCCCGCGATCGTCACCGACGCCGCCGGGAAGGTGAGCGCGAGCTTCAAGCTGCCGGACTCGCTCACGACCTACCGGGTGATGGCGGTCGTGGCCGCCGAGGACGATCGCTTCGGCTACGGCGAGTCGCGCGTGACGGCGAGCCAGCCGCTCATGGCCCGGCCGGCGCTGCCCCGCTTCCTCCGCGCCGGCGACGCGATCGACGCGGGCGTGGTCGTCACGTCGAAGGGGCTCGGCAAGCCGGCGACGGTCGAGGTGGAGGTCGCCGCGTCGGGGCTCACGCTCCAGGGCGCCGGGAAGCGCGCCGTGGAGCTCGCCCCGGGCGCTTCGGCCGAGGTCCGCTTCGCGCTCTCGGCGCCGCGGGCCGGCCCGGCGACGCTGCGCTTCCGCGCGAGCGGCGGCGGCGCGTCGGACGTCGTCGAGGTGACCCGCGAGATCAAGGCGCCCACGTCGCCGGAGGCCGTCGCGCTCTACGGCGACACGACCACCGCGAGCGCGGAGAAGCTCGGGGACCTGTCGGCGATCCGCGACGACACCGGCGGGCTCACGGTGAGCCTCGCGCCGACGGCGCTCGTGGGCCTCGGCGGCGGCGTGGAGCAGCTCCTCGAGTACCCGTACGGGTGCACCGAGCAGCTGACGAGCCGCATGGTGCCGCTCCTGTCGCTGCGCGATCTCGCGAAGGCCTACGGGATCGCGCTGCCGAAGGACCTCACCGCCGTGATCGGCAAGACGGTCCGGGAGATCCTCTCGCACCAGCGCGGGGAGGGGGGCTTCGGCTTCTTCGCCGAGTCGGACAGGGCCGACCTGTGGACCACCGCGTACGCGCTGTGGGGCCTCGCCGAGGCGAAGCGCCACGGGGTCGCGGTGCCGGCCGACGCGATGGAGCGCGCGACCTCGTTCGTGCGGGCGCGGCTCAATGAGGCCGGCGACGACCCGCTGCGCCGGGCGACGGCGCCGTTCATCCTCGACGTCCTCGCGGCGAACGGCGCCCCGGATCCGGGGCGCGCGAGCCGGCTGTTCGACGAGCGCGACAAGCTGCCGCTCTTCTCGAAGGCGCTGCTCGCGCACGCGATGGTGATCGGCAAGAGCGACCGGGCGGCCGTCGACCAGCTCGTGGGCGAGCTCGAGGGCGCGCTGCGCCTCGACGGCCCGATCGCGCGGGCCGTCGACAACCACGGCGACGCGTACGCGGTCCTCATGGACTCCGAGGCCCGCACCTCGGCGCTCGTGCTGCGCGCGCTGCTCGCGGCCCGCCCCGCGCACCCGCTCGCCCCGCGGCTCGCGGCCGGCCTGCTCGCGGATCGCCGCGGGGGCACGTGGCGCAGCACGCAGGAGACGGCGTGGGCGCTGATCGCGCTCGATCAGTACCGGAGGGCGCAGGAGAAGGCGGCGCCCGACTTCGACGCGCGGGTGTTCCTTGGCCAGGCGGAGCTGTTCTCCGCGCCGTTCCACGGGCCCACGACCGAGCAGGTCAAGACGTCGATCCCCGCGGCGCGGCTCGCGAGCGCCGGCGGCGCGCCGCTCGCGTTCACCGTCGACGGGCGCGGCCGGCTCTTCTACGAGGCGCGGCTCCGCTACGCGCGCAAGCAGCTCCCGACGGCGGGGCTCGACCGCGGCTTCTATATCGAGAAGTCGCTGCGCGCGCTCGCGCCCGAGGACCTCGCCGCGGCGCTCGGCGGCGGCGCGCCGCCCGGCGCCGCGGCGGGCGCGGCGCCCTCGTCGCTCGCCTTCGCCGGCGGCGACCTCGTGCTCGGCGAGATCCTCGTGGTGGCGCCCTCGCCGCGCGATTTCGTGGTCATCGACGACCCGCTTCCGGCCGGCCTCGAGGCGATCGACGCCCGCCTCGCGACGTCCGCGCGCTCGCTCGACGTCGACGCGGCGGAGGCCCAGGCGGACGACGAAGGCGCCGACGCCGACCAGGACGACCTGCGCGCGACCGGCCGTGCGTACGAGCCGAGCCGGTTCGTCCGCGAGGTCCGCGACGATCGGGTCCTGTTCTTCGTCGACCACATGGCCGCCGGGATGTACCGGTACCGGTACCTCGCGCGCGCCACGACGCTCGGCGCGTTCGTGGTCCCGCCCGCGCGCGCCGAGGAGATGTACAGCCCCGAGGTCTTCGGCCGCACGGGCGCCCTCGCGGTCAAGGTCGGCAGCCGGGACGCGGCGCCGCGCCCGCGCTGAGCCGTGGGCGCACCCTCCTCGCCCGGCCCCGGCCGCGCGCGGCGCTGGCTCGCGGCCGTCCGCCCGCGCCTGCCGCTGCTCCTGCGCCGCGCGGCGCGGATCGCGCTCGCCCTCGCCGTCGCGCCGTGGCTCCTGCTCGCCTTCGCCGCGGCCCTCACGAAGCTCCCGCCGGAGCTCGCGGCCCCCGAGGAGCGCGCCGTCTCCACGGTGCTGCTCGACCGCCACGGCACCGTGCTCCGCGAGCTCCGCGCCGGCGACGGCGCCCGCGCGCGCTGGCTGCCGCTCGCCGAGGCCGGCGACCGCATCCAGCGCGCGCTCCTGGCCGCCGAGGACCGGCGGTTCGCGGTCCACCCCGGCGTCGACCCGATCGCGATCGCGCGCGCGCTCGGCCAGCTCGCGGCGGAGCGGCGCGTCGTCTCGGGCGCGTCCACGATCACCCAGCAACTCGCGCGCGCGCTCGTGCCGCGCCCCCGCACCGTGCGCGGCAAGCTCGGCGAGATGGCGCTCGCGCTGCGCATCGAGGCGTCGCTCTCGAAGCGCGAGATCCTCGAGCAGTACCTGAACCGCGTCGCGTTCGGCCCGGGCCTGCGCGGCGTCGAGGCCGCGAGCCGCTTCTACTTCGACAAGCCCACCGCGGACCTGTCGCTCGCCGAGGCCGCCGCGCTCGCCAGCATGCCGCGCGGCCCCGCGCTCTACGATCCGCGCCGCGGCGCCGGCCCGCTCGAGCGCCGCCGGAACCGCGTCCTCGACCGCATGCTCGCGGCCGGCCTCGCCGGCGAGGCCGAGGTCGCCCGCGCCCGCGCCGAGCCGATCGCGCTCGCCCCGAAGGGCAGCGGCCTCGGCGCGCCGCACCTCGTCCGCGCCGTGCTCGGCGGCGCGCTGGGCCCGGGCGCCGGCCCCGCGGCGGGCGGCGCCGGCGCGGCGCCGCTGCGCGGCCGGGCGAGCTCGATCACCCTGACGATCGACCGCGGCCTCCAGCGCGAGATCGAGGTCCTCGCGCAGCAGACCGTCCGCGGCCTCTCGGACCGCGACGTCGGCGCCGCGGCCGTGGTGGTGCTCGAGAACGCGACCGGCGAGATCCTCGCGTACGTCGGCTCGCACGACATCGAGGACACCGCCGGGCTCGGCCACAACGACGGCGTCCTCGCGCTGCGGCAGCCCGGCTCGGCCCTCAAGCCGTTCGTCTACGAGCTCGCCATGGAGCAGCTCGGGTTCACGGCCGCGACCGTCCTGCCCGACGTCGAGCTCTCGTTCCCGACCGCGGACGGCAGCTACGCGCCGCGCAACTACGACGGGCGCTTCCACGGCCCCGTCCGCCTGCGGGACGCGCTCGCCAGCTCGTACAACGTCCCGGCGGTCTGGACGGCGGCCGCGCTCGGCCCCGAGCGCGTGCTCGCGCGGCTCCGCGAACTCGGCCTCGGCTCGCTCGATCGCGAGCCGTCGCGCTACGGCGTCGCGATCGCGCTCGGCGACGGCGAGGTCCGCCTGCTCGATCTCGCGAACGCCTACGCCACGCTCGCGCGCGGCGGCGTCTACCTGCCGGTGCGCGCCGTGCGCGCGCTCTCGCTCGCGTCGCCCGCGGTCTCCGACGTGGCGCCCGCGCGCGGCGCGGGCGACGCCGCCACCGAGCCCATCGATCCGCCCGGGCGCGGCGCGCGCGTCCTCGACGCCGCGCGCGCCCGGGTGATCGTCGACATCCTCGCCGACGACAAGGCGCGCATCGCCTCGTTCGGCGAGGGCAGCGCGCTCGACCTGCCGTTCCCCGTGGCCGCGAAGACGGGCACCTCCAAGGGGTTCCGCGACAACCTCGCGGTCGGCTTCACGCCCGACGTCACGGTCGCCGTCTGGGTCGGCAACTTCGACGGCTCGCCCATGGGCGGCATCAGCGGCATCACCGGCGCGGGTCCGCTCTTCCGCGACGCCATGCTCGCCGCCGCGCGCGTCCGGCCGCCGCGCCCCTTCGATCCGCCCGATCCCGAGCTCCTCGCCGAGGTCGAGGTCTGCAGCCTGTCCGGCATGAAGCCGACCGCCGTCTGCCCGCACCGCCGCCGGGAGCTCCTCCCGCGCGGCGACGCCGCGGCGCTCGCGCCGTGCGACATGCACGAGGCCGTGCGCATCGATCGCAGGAACGGCCTGCGCGCCGGCGCCTGCCCGGACGCCGCGGTCGAGGAGCGCGTCTTCGAGCGCCACGACGCGGAGCTCACCGCCTGGGCGCGCGCCGCCGGCCGCCCGATCGCGCCCGAGGAGGCCTCGCCCCTCTGCGGCCCGCTCCCGGGCGGCGACGGCGTCCCTCCGGCCGGCGCGCGCGTCCGCGTCGCGTACCCGCCCGACGGCGCCCGGTTCGTCCTCGACCCCTCGGTCAACTCGCTGCAGGCCATCCGGCTCCGCGCCGACGTGCCGCCGGGCGTGCGCCGCGCGCGCTTCGTGCTCGACGGCCGTTCGATCGAGGTCGGCCCGCCGTTCTCGCTCGACTGGCCGCTCGTCGCCGGCGCGCACCGGCTCCGCGTCGAGGCGGACGGCGCGTCCGCCGGCGAGGAGATCGCGTTCTCGGTGGAGTGAGCGGCGGGCGAGGGGAGCGGCCCGCCCTCCGCCCCGCGGCGCGCGTCAGCCGAAGAACGGCAGGTCCTCTTCCTCGGAGAGCGGGAACCGCTGCGCGAGCGGGTCGTCCGCGATCTTCGCGAGCTTGCGCAGCGCCTTGTGGACGTGCCCCGGCTTGATCCGCACGCCGCCCTGCCTGGGCTCGAGCGTCACCGGATCCACCTCGAGCGGGTTGTGCCGATCGTCCGTCGCGCCGATCACCCGGTTCCCCGGGATGCCCGCGCCGACCATCATCATGCTCGTGATGTTCCAGTGGTCCTTGCCGTTGCCCTCGTTGTAGCCCGGCGTCCGCCCGAAGTCCGAGCCCACCACGATGACGATCCGGTCGGCGATGCCCTGCTCCTCCGCGGCGGTCAGGAGGAAGTCGATGCCGTCGCAGATGTCGGTGAGCCGCGGGATGTGGCTATCGTCGTGGTTGCCGTGGGTGTCGAACCCGCCGATCGTCAGGTTCGCGCTGACGCAGATGCCGGCCTGGTAGGCCGCGAGCGCGACCTGCGCCTGCCGCCGCAGCGACGCCCGCTCGAACTCCGCGGGCAGGAACTGGATGAGCTGCTTGAGCTCGTTCTGCCCGACGCGCGAGGTGAAGAGCGTGCTCATCGCCTGCTTCACGTGGGGCAGGCGCTGCTGCTCGAGCTTCGCCATGTGCCGCGCCTGCCGCGCCTCGAGGATCCGCGTCATCGTGGCGTCGGTGTGGTACTGCTCGCGGTTCTCGCTGTTCGAGGGATCGGTCCTGTTCGGGTAGGCGAGCCGCTGCAGGAGGCCGGTGTCGGGCACGCGGGTGACGGCCACGACGTTCGCCGTCGTGTCGTAGCCGCCGTTGCTGATGAACCCCATCGGCAGCGCGCCGCCGTGGACGCCCGCCACGAGCGCCGCGAAGCCCGGCTTGCCCTCGCGGAGCGTCCCGGACCACGTGTTGCGCACGCCCGCGTCATGGCTGTTCGTCGACGTGTCGATGCCGTTGATGACGAGCAGCCGGCTGTAATGCTTCTTGAAGAACTCGGCGTTGCCGCCGACCGGCGCGAACTTGATGTTGCCGGCGGTCCCGATCTCTTCGTGCAGGTAGCTGCGGTTCATCGCGTCCCGCGTCTTCTGCTCCTCGACGCTCATGGCGCCCTTCGGATCGCAGAGGCTCGTCGGGTCCCAGCCGCCGCTCGCGTGGAGGTTGATCCAGAGGGGGCCCTCGTAGGGGCCGGCCGCCGCGGCGTCCCGCGACAGCGCGCCCGCCGCGACGACGCCCAGGCCCGCCATAGATGCCAGTTTGAGGAAATCTCGACGTTCCATGGCTGCTCCTACTGGTAAAGAAACCTGAAGTCCGACAGGAGATAGGTCATGACGCTCATCCACGCGCGGACCGTGTAGTTCGCGTCCCGCTGGAGCCTCTCCTCGTCGGGCAGACCGTCGCGGGTCCAGTAGTCGTTGTTCACCTGGCAGGGGCCCGGCAGCCACGTCGAGAGCCGGCCCTCCTCGCCCTCCGGCTTCTTCATGCCCGCCTTGCCCTCCTCCCACGTCTCGACGAAGATCTTGTACGTCCGCTCGATCTCCGGATCTCCGATCTCGAGCGACTCGCCCAGCACCCGCTTGTGCAGGTACTGGATGTTGTTCTTGATCGCCTCGACGGCCGGCAGCACGTCGAAATCGTTCGTGTCCCGCGGCTCGAACGTCGTCTCGACGAACGGGAAGAGCAGCCGCTCCTCCTGCGGGAGCCAGAGATCGCGCGGCACCGAGATGCACGCCATCTCGTTCGCCATCCGGTCGGCGACGTTGGCCATGATCCCGTTCGGCTCGGTGATCCGCTGGATCACCTCCTCCGAGTCGATGCCGCCGTACAGCAGGCGGTAGGCGTCGCGCCGGAGCAGGTAGTCGTAGCGGTTGCCGTCGTCCTCGAACGCCCTCGGCCGCCACGGATACCCGGTCACCGCCCAGATCTTCCGGTGCAGCTGCTCGGGCCCGAGGAACCGCGTGCCGCCGAGCTGCGCGAGCGGATCGCGCTGGGACGACGCCTGCGCGACGTTGCGCGCGCGGAAATAGGGGCTCTTGACGATGGCCTTGACGACCGTCTTCAGGTTGTAATCGCTGTCGGCGAAGTCGTGCGCCATCGCGTTGAACGCGTGGTACTGGGCGAGGTACGCCCGGAACTTGGCGCTGAACTCCGGATCGTCGTTCGTCGGCGCGACGAGCGGCTTTTGCCCGGTGAGGCCCGTGTACATCGTGTAGACGGCCGCGAGCGCGAAGCGCGGGTCGTCGGCGACGCGCTTCGCCACCCACGAGAGCGCGCTCGGGAACTCGCTGAACGGCACCGACGCGGCGCCGAAGCCCGGCGGCCGCATGTCCTCGTACCAGGTGTCGTCCGGCTTGTAGCGGCCCGAGGAGTCGAAGCTGTGGAACCCGCCGGACAGCGGGTCCAGGGCGGCGTGGCAGACGGTGCACGCCGCGTTGTTCATCGTCGGGTTGAAGTCGGTGATCTTCGTCTGATCGAGCGGCTGCTCGGCGGTCTTCAGGATGTCGGTGCCGAGGAAGAACTGATAGACCATCCTCGCCCGGTGGCGGTTCCTGTTGGTGCTCGTCGTCGGGTGCCTGTTGAGGAAGACCGGCGAGGTGAGCACGCCCGCGAGCGGGATCGGGTCGCGCTTCGCCGGGACGAACTCCTCCGGATCCGCGTCGTTCTCGAACTCGGCCGTCACGCCGTACGCCTTCGCGGAGAACGGGTTCACGACCGTGTAGTCGGCCGTGAGGACCTCCTTGAACGACCGGTCGTTCCGCACGATATAGGCGATGAGCTCGAGCGGCTCTCGCCCGACGCCCCGGTTCGTCCAGCTCTTCAGCTTGTTCGTGACGTCCTCCAGGTCGCGCGCGCCGTATTTCTCGACCAGCGCGGGATCCTGCGGGAGGCTGTTGTACCACTTGGCGTCGTACGCGTCGTTCTTCAGCAGATCGACGGCCGCCTCGCCGTTCAGGTAGCGGTCGGTGAGGAAGAGATCGTTGTAGATCTCCTTCAGCCGCACGTAGAACGCCTCCTCCGTGAGCATCTGGTCCAGGATCGGGTCCAGCGCGTCCATGCCGCTCTGCGCGACGGCCTGCTCCTCGGCCTCGGTGGGCAGGCGGCCGGCGATCTCGAGGCTCGCGGCGCGGAGCGTGTCCTCCGGCCCGCTCATCACCACGCCGGCGAAGGACGCGTTGACGTCCGTCTCGCAGGACGACGGCTCCTTCGTGCGGTCGACCATCTCCCGGAGCGCCTCGTACTCGGCGCCGTCCGCGTCGATGACGTGCCCGCCGCCGTGCTCGATCCTCTTCGTCGGCTTGAGGAGCACGTACGACTCGCCGCTCAGCTCGAGCCCCGCGAGCGATTTGAACGTCGCGAGGTTCTTGTCGAGGAAGCCCGCCTCGCTGCTCCCGGCGAGGATCAGCTTCGACTCCGCGGCCTGCCCCTGCGGGTTATGGCAGCCGATGCACTTCGTCGAGAGGATGGGGACCCACACCTTCTCGGCGAAGAACTGCTCGTCGGAGATGCACGGGCCGCCGGCGTCGCCGGTGCAGCCGCTCGACCCGGCCGCGAGCGCGCCCGCGCCCGCGGTGAGCCCGAGGAGCCCCAGGGCCGTCGCGGCGCGCTTCCGGAGGTACCATCCTGTTCTCGGCATAAGCATCCTCGCCGGGGGCGCCTGCGCGCGCCCCCGCGTTGAGGGGACCGGGGGTGCGGACCCCCGAACCTCGTTGATCGACATACCGTCGAAGCACCCAAGGAGGGCTGTCGTTCAACGACGCCCGATGAAGCGAACTGGACAATCGCCCGCTCCATCTCCTGCGTAGCCACGTAGTCTAACCTCTCTAGGGGTTCTCCCGCCATGCGCTCCGTACATCGCTTGATGTGAATTTTTTCCTGATATCTCTCGTGATTGTGAAGTTTTTCGACGCGACGCTGCGGGTCCTCCGGAATGCGCGTACCCGGTGCGCCCAGGTGGGCGCGGCCATGTGGTGGCGGGGTCGTACGTGGATGTGGTCAAGTCCGGGGAAATCGAATAACCGTTGGATATGAGCTCGTCGAGGGATGCGACCCGCGCTCGCGCGGTGCAGTGGTTCGTGCGCGGCGGCACGCTGCGGGCAGGTGGCCGGGATCCGGTCAAGATCGGCATCGCGCCGGTCGTGGTGGGGCGCGATCCCAGCTGCGATGTGGTCGTCGACGATCCGGAGGTCAGCTCGACGCATTGCGAGCTGCGCGCCGAGGGCCCCGGCGTGCTCGTCCGCGATCTCGGCAGCAAGAATGGGACGTTCGTGTCGACGGTGCGCATCCGCGAGGCGATCCTGACGGCCGCGTGCGCCATCCAGGTCGGCGGCTCGGTGCTGGGCTTCGAGCCGCTCGACAAGGAGCGCGTCGACGTCGGCTTCGACGAGAGCTTCGGCCCGCTGATCGGCGCCTCGCCGCGGATGCGCCACCTGTTCCGCCTGCTGCGCGAGGTGGCCGCGACGGAGCTGTCGCTGCTCATCACCGGCGAGACCGGCACGGGCAAGGAGCTCGCGGCGCAGGCGATCCACGACAGCTCGAGCCGGCGCGGCGGTCCGTTCGTCGTCGTCGACTGCGCCTCGCTGCCCGGCGCGCTGGCCGAGAGCTTCCTGTTCGGGCACGAGCGGGACGCCTTCCCCGGGGCGACCGAGCGCAAGGGCGGCGCCTTCCACGAGGCGAACGGCGGGACGATCTTCCTCGACGAGCTCGGCGAGCTGCCGCCCGAGCTCCAGCCGAAGCTGCTCCGCGTGCTGTCCGAGCGGAAGCTCAAGCGCGTCGGGTCGCGGGTCTACGAGCCCGTCGACGTGCGGATCATCGCGGCGACGCGGCGCGATCTCGGCCGCAGCATGAACACCGGGCGCTTCCGGAGCGATCTCTTCTTCCGGATCGCCCAGATGCGCATCGAGCTGCCGCCGCTGCGGGAGCGGCGCGAGGACATCCCGCTGCTCGTCGAGAGCGTCTGCGCGCGCCTCGGCTGCCCGGAGCGCTCGGTGGAGATGGTCAATCTCATCACCACGACGCTCGGCCAGCACGATTTCCCGGGCAACGTCCGCGAGCTCATGAACGTGACCAGCGTGGCCGCGAGCCTGCCGCCGGGGGCCGAGGCGATCGCGGCGATCCTCCCGCTCGAGGGCGGCGGCGACGTCGTCGCGCCGACGTCGGCCTTCGGCGAGGCGAAGCGGAGCGCCGTGGCGGCGTTCGAGCAGCGCTACTTCAGCGAGCTGATCCGCGCCACGGGCGGCAACGTCAGCGAGATGGCGCGCCGCGCCGGCATGGAGCGCCACCACGTGCGGATGTTCTTGAGGAAGCACGGGCTGACCGCGAAGCCGTGAGGCCGCCGGCGCCTTCCGCGGCCTCTCTGTTCTTTCTAGAGCACCGAATAGGTTGAAAGTCAGCCAAGTTCAACAGGTTACGGCACCCGCCGGATCCGTCGAGGAGCAAGCTGGGAGAGCACGGCATGCAGCAAGAGGAGAGGCCGCAAGGGCGCAAGGGGCGCAAGGAGAAGGGGACAGAGATGGAATGATATTCTTCTCTTCCCCTCGCGTCCCCTGCGCCCTTGCGGTCCTCCTCCCATGAATCGATTTCGCGGGAGTTCGACGCGATCGGCGTTCTAGGCGCCGCCCGCGCCGCCCGTCCCCGCGGCCCCGCCGCTGCCGCCCGGATCGCCGCCCGCGCCATTGCCGCCGGTGCCGGCCGGGGCGCCGCCCGCGCCGCCGCCGCCGCCCTCGCCGCCGCCCGTCGTGGCCGCGGTGGTCGTGGCCGGGCCGCCGCCGCAGCGCTCCGCGGAGCGGCAATCGGCGCAGGAGCAGCCCTCGAAGTACGGCGCGCACGAGCCGTTGTCCGTGCAATGGTCCGTGCACCGCGGCGTGTCCGTGCAATCGGGGCAGGTGCAATCCTCGTTGGCGTTGCACCCCATGTCGCTGTTGCACCCGCGCGACGGGCTGCACTCGGCGACGCTGTTCGCGCAGTCCTGGCAGGTGCAATCCTCGCCGTCCGGAGCGTCGGGCCGCAGATCGCAGACGCCGTCGTCCTTGCAGAAGCCGAGGCAGCTCGCCGAGTCCGCGCAATCGGGGCAGCCGCAGCCCTCGGAGACCTGGGCGAGGATCGTGCACCGCCCGTCCGGGCTGCCGCCGAAGCAGCCGAAGCCGAGCGAGCCGCCGGCGCCGGCGACCGTCGCCGCCGTGGCCGTCGAGGTCGCGTCGGTCGCCGGGCTGCTCGAGCAGCCGCCGCTCGCGGCGAGCCCGAAGACGATGGAGGAGGTGAGGAGGGCAAGAAAGGCACGCATGTCCGACAGCATCTCTCCCGGGAGCACGCCACGTCAACACCGCGCGTCGAGAGGCGCGCTCAGCGGAATGCCACGCTCTTGTCCGCCGTCTTCGCGCGCACGACCGCGCGCTCGCGCACCAGGAAATCGCGCACGGCCGCGTCGAGGCGCGGGTGAGCGAGGTGGTGGGCGCTGTGGGTGATGCTCGGAGCGAACCCGCGCACGAGCTTGTGCGACCCGCCCGCGCCCGGCTCGAAGCGGCGCAGTCCGCGGGCGATGCAGTCCTCGACCGGGTGATAATAGCAGACGTTGAAATGCAGGAACGGGCGCTCCTCCGAGGCGCCCCAGTAACGGCCGTAGAGCGTCGTCGGCCCGGCGATGTTGAACGCGCCCGCGATGGGCCGCTTGCCGTCGCGCGCGAGGACGACCTCGACGCCTCCCTTGCCCCCGGCGCGCTCCCCGGACGAGCGGAGCCGGGCCGTGATCTCCTCGAAGAAGGCGCGGTTCAGGTACTGCCGGCCCCAGGCGAACTTCTCCACCGTGGAGACGTAGTAGCCGAACATCACGTCCACGATCTCGGGCGTGATGTCCGCGCCGCGCAGCGTCTCGATCGACAGCCCCTGCTTCGCGACCTCGCGCATCTCGCGCCGGATCTGGTGCCGCCGCTTCGCGTTGAAGCGCGCGAGGAAGTCGTCGAGCGACCCGTACCCCTCGTTCTCGAACTGGAACTGGATGCCGCAGCGGTGGGCCATCGCCGCCTCCGACAGGGCGGCGGCCTCATCCGCGGTTGGGAACAAGACGTGGGCGCCCGAGATGCGGCTCCGCGCCACCAACTCGCGGAGCGTCTCGGCGAACACCGCGAGGAGCGCCGGGCGATCCTCGGGCCGGCGCACGAGCAGGCGCGGCGACGTGGCGGGCGTGAACGGCACCGCCACGACGAGCTTCGGGTAGTACGGCGCGCCGAGCTGGTGGGAGGCCGACGCCCAGCCGTGATCGAAGACGAACTCCCCCTCGCTGTTGTCCTTCAGGTACGCGGGCGCGGCGGCGAGCAGGGCGCCCTCGGCACGGAGCGTGATGTGGTGCGGCAGCCAGCCCGCCGCCTCGCCCACGCACCCCGTCCGCTCGAGCGCGTCGAACCACGCCCACGAGAGGAACGGCGCCTCGCTCGCGCCGTCGAGCGCGTTCCACTCGCTCTCCGGGATCTCGCGGATGGTGCCGTGGACGTGCGCTTCAAGCTCCATGGCCGATCATAGCAGCGCGCGCAGCGCTGCCCGTCCGGCCTCCGACGAGGTCCTGGATCGACCGCGCGCCGGCGCGCGCCACGAGCTCCGACAGCCCGCGCGCGATCGCGGCGGGGAGGAGGGGGCCGCCATAGATGAAGCCCGTGTAGAGCTGCACGAGGTCGGCGCCCGCCTCGAGCTGGTCCATCGCGTGCTCCGCCGACTCGACGCCGCCGGCGCCGATCACCGTGACGCCGCCCCCGAGGCGCGCGCGGATCCGCCGCACCATCGCGAGCGAGCGCTGCCGGAGCGGCGGACCGCTGAGGCCGCCGGCGCCCATCGCCTCGACGACGGCCGGGCTCGTCGCGAGCCCGTCGCGGCGCACGGTCGTGTTCGTCGCGATGACGCCGGCGAGGCCGACCTCCTCCACGACGGCGAGCAGCGCCTCGAGCTCCTCGTCGCCGAGGTCCGGGGCGACCTTGATGAGCAGCGGCAGCGGCCTCCCGGCGCCGCGGTTCTCCCGCGCGATCGCCGAGAGGAGCGCCCGCGCGATCGCCGGCCCCTGCATGGCCCGGAGGTCCTTCGTGTTCGGCGACGAGACGTTGATCACGACGAAGTCGGCCGCGCGCCGCACCTCCCGGAAGCTCGCGAGATAGTCCTCGATCGCGGGCTCGATCGGATCGAGCGGCGCGACGCGGGACTTGCCGATCGACATGCCCACCGGCACGCCGACCGCCGCGGCGCCGCCGCGGCCGAGGAGCCGCTCGGTGACGCGCGCCGCGCCCTGGTTCGGGAAGCCGAGCCGGTTGATGAGCGCCCGGTCGGCAGGCAGGCGGAAGAGGTTCGGCGGCGGGTTCTCGGCCTGGGGCTGCGCCGTGACGGTCCCGAGCTCGACGAAGCCGAAGCCCAGGGCGGCGAGCGCGCGGGCCCGGCGGGCGTCCTTGTCGAAGCCGCCGGCCACGCCGAGCGGGGACGGGAAGTCGAGCCCCATGGCGCGCACCGCGATGCGCCCGTCCCGGGGCGCGAGGCGGGCGCGCACGAGGGCGCGGAGCGGGGCGGCGTGCTCGAGCGGGGCGAGGGCGAGCATGCCGAGCTCGTGCGCCAGGCGGGGCGGCAGCGCGAAGAGGAGCGGTCGGATGAGGCGGTACATCGGGGCGCGTCTCCGTGGCGGCGCGGCGCCAGAGGGTCCGGCGCGGCGCGGCGGTGGGCGATACCATGGCGCAAAGGCCGCGTGGGCCGCCATCTCGGCGCCATCTCGGCGCCAGCGCGCGCGACGGCCGGGCGCGCGCAGGTGCGGACGGAGCGCGGGCGCCGGCGCGGCCACGGGCGAGCGCGCGCCGAGCGGGGCGCGCGGCGGCTCTGCTAGACTCGGCGCCCCCACCTCCATGACGACCCCCGAGATCCTCGATCGCCCAGGCGATCCAAAGCCATCGACCGACCTTGGCGAGCGCTTCGCGAAGAGCGCGGACGAGATGTCGGCGCTGCGCGAGCGCGGCGCCCTGGCCGCGCGCGACCTCTGCGCCTTCATCGATCGCTCGCCGACGCCGTACCACGCCGTCCGCGAGGTCGCCTCGCGGTTCGCGGCCGCGGGCTTCTCGGAGCTCGGGGAGCGCGACGCATGGGCGCTCGCGCCGGGCGATCGCCGCTACGTCATCCGGGGCGGGTCGACGATCGTCGCGTTCGTCGCCGGGGCCGAGCACCCGGCGGTCGGCGGCTTCCGCGTCATCGGCGCGCACACCGACTCGCCGAACCTCCGGGTGAAGCCGAGCGCCGAGCTCTCGCGGAGCGGCTACCAGCAGCTCGGGGTCGAGGTCTACGGCGGCGTGCTGTACTCGACCTGGCTCGATCGCGACCTCAGCGTGGCCGGCCGCGTCCACGTCCGCAGGGACGGCCGGGTCGAGCGCCACCTCGTCGACCTCGGCCGCCCCGTCGCGCGCGTCCCGAACCTCGCGATCCACCTGAACCGCGGGGTCAACTCCGACGGGCTCGTGCTGAACGCGCAGAAGCACCTCGTCCCCGTGATCGGCCTCGGCCGCGAGGCCGACCTGAACGCCATGCTCGCGCGCGCGGTCGACGCGCCGCGCGACGCCGTCCTCGGCTTCGATCTCTGCCTGTACGACACCCTCAAGGCGTCGATCGGCGGGCTCGCCGACGAGTTCATCTTCGCGTCCCGCCTCGACAACCTCGCGAGCTGCCACGCCGCGACGGCCGCGCTGATCGGCGCGGGCGCCCCCGGCGCGGCGACGCGGGTCATCGCGCTCTACGACCACGAGGAGTGCGGCAGCCGGAGCGCGGTGGGCGCGGCGGGCAGCGTGCTGCGCGACGTGCTCGCGCGGATCGTCGACACGTACCCGGCGCGCGAGCCGCAGGCGTTCGCCCGCGCGATGGCGGGCTCGCTGCTCGTCTCGGCGGACATGGCCCACGCGGTGCACCCGAACTACGCGGACCAGCACGAGCCGCGCCACGCCCCGCAGATCAACCGCGGGATCGTGATCAAGTCGAACGCGAACCAGTCCTACGCGACCGACGGCGCGACGGCGGCGGAGCTCGAGGCCCTCTGCCACGACGCGGGCTACGCCCCGCAGCGCTTCGTCGTGCGCAGCGACCTCCCGTGCGGCAGCACGATCGGCCCGATCACCGCGGCCGCGCTCGGCATCGCCACGGTCGACGTCGGCGCGCCGATGCTGAGCATGCACTCCTGCCGCGAGATGGCCGGCACGCTCGACGTGCACCTCGCGATAGAGACCTACCGCCGCGCCCTGGCCTGATCATTCCCAGCGCCGCGCCACGCCGCGTCCGATCGCCGCCCGGCGCGCCGGCTAGCGGCTGTTTTGGGCGTTGTCCTGGGAGAGGAGCGTGAAGCCGATCAGCTTGTAGAGGAGGCGGGCGCCGACGTTGCCGTCCCACTCGTCGTGGTCGTCCTTGGGGGCGACCTCGTTCAGGTCGAAGCCGACGATGCGCCGGCCGCTCCTGTGGATGCGGCCGATCAGCGCGACGGCCTGCTGGAACGACAGGCCCCCGGGCACGGGCGTGCCGGTGCTCGGGCACAGCGTCGGATCGAGCCCGTCGATGTCGAAGGTCACGTAGACGTCGTCCGGGAGGTCCTCCACGATCGCGTCGGCGATCAGGTGGAACGGCTCGCCCTCGAAGAGCCGATCGGCGATCGCGGCGTCGACGTGGGCGACCACGCGGCCGTTCGACTCGCGGATGAACCGGAGCTCGTCCTCGCTCATGTCGCGCAGCCCGACCTGGACGATCCGCGAGATCTTCGGGTGCCGGGTCGCGACGTTGCGCATGATCGAAGCGTGGGAGTCGGTGAACCCCTCGTACGCGTCGCGCAGGTCGGCGTGCGCGTCGACGTGCAGGATCCCCATCCCGGGGTAGCGCTCGGCGTGCGCCGCGATCGTGCCGTAGGGCGCCGAGTGGTCGCCGCCGACCACCCCGACCAGCTTGCCCCGCTCCATCCACCGCTTCGCGATCTCGGCGACGCGCTCGTTCAGCCGGCGCGACAGCGCGTTCACCGCGGCGAGCCGCGCCTCCAGGTCGCGGTCGCCGGCGACCTCGCCCTGCGCCGCGATCACCGGCTCGGCCGCCGCGCACGCCTCCGCGTTCCAGCGGACGATGTCCGGGTCGACGTCGAGCATCGTGATGCCCTGCTCGTACGGTCGGCCCGTGTGCAGGTCGAAGAGGTCGACCTGCCGGCTGGCCCGCAGGATCGCCGCCGGCCCCTTGGCGGCGCCGCGGCGGTAGGACACCGTCGGCTCCCAGGGCACCGGGATGAGGACCACCCGAGCGTCCTCGGCGGTGTGCGGCAGCCCGTAGATCCCGTGGCCGACCGCAGGACCGTTCGGATCGAAACCGAGAGGGGATGAGCTCACGCGGCCACGTTGGCGGTTCGCACAGAGGTCGTCAAGCGCGAGCCGCGCCCGCCGAATGCGCGCCGGAGCGCGGCGGGGCGCGCTGGAGCGCGCCGGAGCGCGCCGCCGCGCTCCGCAGAGCGCCCGCGGAACCACGTCCGCGCCCGCGATCTCCGGCGCGAGGTGCGTAGAGGCGATCGCACCGCGCGCGCGACAACGCACCGCGCGCGCGCGACATCGGCGTGAAACACGGGTGTCGCGCGCGACGGCGTGCAGCGCCCGTCGGAATGCAACTTCGGGGCTTCCAGCTGTGACGAAATGCGGTACGAAGGGTGCCGAGACGATGGATGACGGGCCGCCGCGCCCGTTCGGACCGGCCAGCGCCCGGCGCGCTGCCGGGTCGGTCCGGCGCGCGGGGCCCTCGCACCGTGAAGAACAGCCATGCTCCGCTACCGCGCCGACATCAAGACGCTCCTCTTCGTCGCGACCTATTTCGCCCTCGTGGCGGTGCAATGGGTCTATGCGCCGCGCGCGCTCTGGCTCGCGATTCCGCTCCTCGCGATGACCTGCGTGTTCTCGTTCCTCGGCGCCGTCGCGACCCACAACTCGGTCCATTGCCCGGTCTTCCGGCGGCGATGGATGAACCGCGCGTTCCAGGTCGTGCTCACGCTCACCTACGGTCACCCGGTCAGCGCCTACGTGCCCGGCCACAACCTCAGCCATCACAAGTACACGCAGTCGCGGCGCGACGTGATGCGGACCACGAAGGTGCGCTATCGTTGGAACCTGCTGAACGGGCTCCTCTTCATGAGCCGCGTGGTCCGGGACATCCTGCCCGCCGACATGCGCTACTTCAAGGCGATGTACCGGCGCAACCCGCCGTGGTTCCGGCAGATGCTCCTCGAGTCGGCGGTGTTCCTCGGCACCATGGGCGCCCTGCTCGCGCTCGACTGGAAGAAGTTCCTCCTCTACGTGCTGATCCCGCACCAGTACGCCGCGTGGGGGATCGTGACGATGAACTACCTCCAGCACGACGGCTGCGACGAGGACAGCGAGTACAACCACTCGCGCAACTTCGTCGGCCGGCTGGTCAACTGGTGGACGTACAACAACGGCTTCCACTCCATCCACCACACGGAGCCCGGCCTCCACTGGAGCCTCCTGCCGGCCGCGCACGCGCGCCGCGTGGCGCCGTTCATCCACCCGAACCTCGATCAGCCCTCGCTCCTCGCGTACCTGTTCCGCAGCTTCGTCTGGCCCGGCAAGCGCCTGCGCTACGACGGCGCGCCGGTCGTGCTCCCGCAGGAAGAGCCGGACGAGGAGTGGATCCCCGGCCCGAAGGAGACGCCGAGCGACGTCTCGCTGGGCGCGATCGCGCCGAGCTGACGACGCCCTCCCGCCGCTCGCCGCGCCCTCGCGCCGGGCGGAGCTCGGGCGCAGGCGAGGGCCGCGGGATCGCGGCCTCGCCACCTCGCTGGATGCTTTTTGGATGCTTTTGAAGGCGCAGCTTGCGGCCACGACCGGGAGCCCCGGGCCGTGGACCGCGCAAGCGTGCAGAGGGCTGGCCCGGCGCCACGGCGCCGGGCCGCTCGCCTCCCCGATCAGCGCGGCTGATTCTCCCGCGGCTGATCTCCCCGCGACTCGCCGCCCCGGCGACCGATCTCGGCCATGTGCTGGCGATCGCCGCTCACGGCCTCGCCACCCTTGCGCCCGATCTCGGCCATGTGGGCCCGGTCCTGGCTCACGCGCTCGCCGCCCCGGCGACCGATCTCGGCCATGTGCTTGCGGTTCTGGCTGACGACCTCACCGCCCTTCTTGCCGGCGGCGCGGGCCTCGTCGCGCGTGAACTCGTGGGCCGTGCCTTTCTCGTGGGCTGCCTTCCCGCCCTTGCTGGCGATCTTGCGCTGACGCTCCTCATCCATGGCGGCAAACCCACGCTGCTGCCGCTCATTTGCCTGCTTCTGCGCCGCTGAAGAAGGCGGGGGCTCGCTCGGCGAGGCCCCGCTCTCCTCCTGGTCCTCCTCACTCCTGGAAATCATCCCACGATCATCCATGCTCGCCATCATCCTCTCCTTACGGTTGGCTCGCTCGATTCAGGTCTCCGAACGGGGCCTCTGAGCCGGGAGGGGGCGGCGCTCGCCGCCCCCTCCCGGGCGGGTCGAGGCCGGCGATGGCCGTCCCCTCCCGGGTTCGGTCGGGGATCCAGCGTTCGCCATCCCCTCCCGGCGCCGAGCGGGAAGCGGCGTTCACCGCCTCCCTCCCAGCTGCGGAAAGGCCGACAGGCCCTTTCCGCGGGGGCCTGTTGTACCGGGCGGAACAACGTCAAGCGGGCTGAAGGTTGGGACGCGACGAATTGGGGGGAGGTTCGCCGGAGACGCAGGTGGAAACCTGGGCGAACCTGGAATTACCGAGAATGTCGTGTTCCCAGCGCGGTCAAGCCCTCTTGGCGAAGTCCCGCATGAACGCCGTAAGGCGCTCCACCGATTCAACAGATACAGCATTGTAGATCGAAACCCGGATACCCCCGGTCGACCTGTGTCCGGCGAGCCCCACCATACCCTCCTTTGCCGCCTCGGCGACGAAGCGTTTTTCCATCTCCTCGCTGGCCAGCCGGAACACCACGTTCATGAACGAGCGGCTCTCCTTCTCGACCGGGGCCCGGAACACATCCGGGTGCGCGTCGAGGGTTTCGTACAGCAGCTCACCCTTCTTGCGATTCCGTCGCTCGACCTCCTCGAGCCCACCGATCTCAAGCGTATACGCGAGCACGTTGCGCATGAGGTAGATTGCGAATGTCGGAGGTGTGTTGTAGAGCGAGTTGTTGGCAGCGTAAGTGGCATAACGGAAAATGACGGGAATGTCTTTTCGCCCGCTGTCAACGATGTCCTTGCGGGCGATCACGACCGTGATCCCGCTCGGCCCGATGTTCTTCTGGGCGCCCGCGTAAATCAGGGCAAACCTGGAGATATCCATCTTGCGCCACAGGATGTCGGACGACATGTCCGCGACGAGCGGCACGTTGCCTGTCTCGGGCAGCCAGTGCCATTGCGTCCCGAACAGCGTGTTGTTCGTCGTCATGTGGACGTACGCGGCGTCCGGGTCGAGCGAGAGCTCGCTCTGGTGGGGGATGCGGGTGTAGCGCTTGTCGACCGCGGTGCTCGCGGCGACGCGGACGGCGCCGACGCGCTTCGCCTCGTCCAGGGCCTTCTCGGACCAGCCGCCGGTGAGGATGTAGTCGGCGCTCCTGCCGGGCGGCAGGAGGTTCATCGGCACGACGGCGAACTGCATCGCCGCGCCGCCCTGCATGAACAGCACGTGGTAGTCGTCCGAGAGGCCGAGCAGCTGCCGGAGCAGCGCGATCGCCTCCTTGTGCACCGCCTCGAACGCCTTGCCGCGGTGGCTGTGCTCCATGATCGACATGCCCGTCCCCTCGAAGTCGAGGAGCTCGCGCTGAGCGCGCTCGAGGGCGGGGAGGGGGAGCCCGGCTGGGCCGGCGTTGAAGTTGTGGACGCGCGCCATGGTGCTTCTCCTGAGGTTCAAGTCGGCGGTTCCAGATGCCGCCGCCGCGGCCGTATACCACGGCGGGCGCCGGCTCCGCCCGGGCGGGCCGAGCCGGAGCCGGGGCGCGGCGGGGCTCGGGCGAGGGCTCGGGCGCCGGGCCCGCGCGCCTCGGGCCTGCCCGGGGCCGCGATCTGGGCTAAATTCACCGCTCTGGAGGCCGATCGATGCTGGTGACCCGCGAAGAGATGGCGTTCGATTTCCAGGGCGCCAAGCTCGATCCCGTCAAGGACAAGGACGTCATCGTCTGGGCCGTCCAGCAGTTCCTCTACGGCGAGATCACCGGCGTCCAGATCGGCCACTGGCTCTACAACGCGCCGGATCTCGAGTCCGCGCGCTTCCTCGCGCGCCAGGCCGTCGAGGAGTTCCAGCACGTCGGCAACTTCCTCCGCATCCTCGAGATCCTCGGCGCGCCGCCGGAGAAGGCCGCCTGGAGCGTGCGCTTCCTCGCCACCGGCCTCATGGGCGGCGACTGGGCCGAGCACGTCGCCCTCGAGATGGCCCTCGGCGAGGGCCTCGTCCTCCAGGCGTTCTACGCGATGATCGACACCGTGGACGAGCCGGAGATCGTCGCGATCCTGAAGCGCGGCGTGCGGCAGGAGGAGCGCCACGTCGACTTCGGCGAGCAGCAGACGAGGAAGGCGATCGCGGGGCGGCCCGCGCTGCGGCGGCGGCTGCTCGGCCTCGCGCTCGTGTCGCTCTGGGGCGTGTCGCGGCTCGAGGCGTTCATGAAGAAGCGCCTGCCCATGGATCACCCGGCGCTCCGGCGCCTGCCCGATCTGGTCCGCCACTCGGTGCGGATCGCGGAGCTCCGGCTGATGCGCATCGGCCTGACCGACGCGCCGATCTCGTCGATGTCGGCCGCCCGCAAGCTCGCGCTCGTGGCGGAGGCGTACGCGGGCAAGCTCGCGCTCGGCCTCGCGTCGTGGGTGCTCTCGGTGCTCCTCTTGCCGCTCCGGCTGCTCGGCCTCGCGGGGCCGAAGCGGCTGACGGACACGTACCTCCGCGATCCGCTGGTCGTGCGCGGCGGCCGGCTCGGCGCCGGGGCGGAGGACGATCCCGGCGACGCCGGCGAGCAGGCGGGGCCGGGCGGCCCTCCGGCGGGCCACGGCGCGGCGGCGCGCGCCTGAGCGTGAGGGGCGAGGGGGTGGCGGGCGACGAGGAGGGGCGAGCCGCCCGCGCCGGGGCGGCCGGCGCGGCGGGCGCCGCCGGCGCGGCGGGCGTCGCCGATGCGACCCCGGGCTTCCTCCCCGCGTCGCGCGAGCTGCCGCTCTTCGCCGAGCTGCCCGAGCTCGCGGGGCAGATCCCCTGGCGTCCGCTCGCGCACGCGCCGACGCCGGTCGTCCCCTGCGCCGCGATCGAGGGCTACCTCGGCCGCGGCGGTGTCTGGGTCAAGCGCGACGACCGGATCTCGCCGCTCTACGGCGGCAACAAGGTGCGGCGCTTCGAGTTCTTGCTCGCGGACGCGGAGCGCCGCGGGGCGAGGACGCTCGTCACGGTCGGCGGGCTGGCGTCGACGCAGGTCATGGCCACGGCCCTCTTCGGCCGGGCGCTCGGCTTCGCCGTCACCGCGGTCCTGTTCGACCAGCCGATCACCCGCTTCGGCCGCGACGCGCTCCTCGCCGGCGCGGCCAGCGGCGCCGAGCTCGTCCACGGCGGCGGGTACGCGACCACCGCGATCCGGGCGATCCGGGCGCTGCGCCGGGCCGATCGGCCGTACTTCATCCTGCCCGGCGCCTCGGCCGCGCTCCCGTGCCTCGGCTACGTCGACGCGATGCTCGAGCTCGCCGAGCAGGTCCGGCGCGGCGAGGCGCCGCGCCCCGATCGCATCGTCGTCCCCTCGGGGACGGGCGGGACGCTGGCGGGGCTCGCGCTCGGCGCGGCGATGCTCGGCTGGCCGACCACGATCGTCGGCGTGCGCATCACCGAGCGCGTCGCCTCGAACCGCGCCGTCGTCCGCTACGAGGTCGGCAGCATGAAGCGCCTCCTCGCCCGGCGCGCGCCGCGCTTCACCCGGCGGCGGCTCCCGCCCGTCCGCTTCGCGATCGATCACCGCGCGATCGGCCCCGGCTACGGCGCCCCGACCCCCGCGTCGATCGCCGCGATCCCCGAGGTGGAGCGGCTGATCGGCGTCCCGGGGGAGATCACGTACAGCGCCAAGGCGCTCGCCGCGCTGCGCGAGATCGGGCGGGAGCACCCGGGGGAGACGATCCTCCTCTGGCAGACGCTCTCGAGCGCGCGCCCGCCGCTCGCCGAGGGCGGCGCCGCGGCGCTCCCGCCCGCGTTCGCGCGGTTCTTCGAGGGCGACGTCGCGTGCTGAGGGCGCGGCGCGCGCGGCCGAGCGCTCCCTGCGGAGGCTCGGCGCGCGGCGGCCGCGCGCCCGATCACTTCAGCCGCAGGCTGTTCAGGAGCTTGTCGAAGTCGGCGCGCGCCCCGGTGACCGTCTTCTCGGGGCCGGTCATCTTGAAGAACCAGAGGTCGCCGGAGGGCGTCTCGGCGATCGCGCCGAGCATGGCGTAGCTCGACTTCGGCTCCCCGGCGGGCATGCCGGGCATCCCGGAGCCGGCGAACGTCCCCTTGATCTCGACGACCGCGACCTTGATGTCGTTGACCTTGAGGTCGGCGCGCTTCGGGGAGTCGTCGCTCTTCTGGGAGAACTGGCCGACCCAGCGCGTGATGTTCGCGTCCACGCTGCCGCCGGCCTGGCTCACGCTGAGCTCGGCGTCCTCGGTGTCGCCCGCGGCGCGCTTGATCTTGTAGGTCGCCTTGCGCATCGCGTTGGGGTTTGGCGCGCTCTCGAAGCTCGCCGGCGCATCCCAGGCGAGCTCCGCCCCGGCCGCCTGCTGGCCGCCGGCCGCCGGCTTCGGGGCCTGGGTCGTCGGGGCGGGGGCGGCGGCCTTGTCCGTCGCGGGCGGCTCGGGCGCCGACGTGGCCGTCGGCTCGGGCGTCTTCGAGCACGCCGCGGCGAGCGCGGCGACGAGCGGCAGGACCATGGCGGAGCGGAGCTTGATCATCGTGGGTGCCTCGGCGTGGGTTCGCCGCGACTGTAGTCGCCGCGCCCGGAGCCTCAAGCCGGATCGGAGCGACGCGGACGCTTCCCCGCGCTCCGGCCGGCGGCGCCGTCGGTCGTGCAGCCGCGCGCGCCGCCGTGGTACCACCAAAATTCATGGAGCCCACCTTCCGGCGCGCCTTCAACGCGGCCTTCGGCCCCTCGACCTACGCGGAGATCCTCGGCCGCCTCGAGCGGCGGCTCGGCTGCGCGATCCCGTTCCGCGTCGCCGAGACGCCGCTGTTCCTGCCGGCGCGCCTGCGCGAGCGCCTCGAGCGCTCCGCGACGGAGATCGTGCGGCAGATCTCGAGCCCCGCGCTCATCGCGCAGATGAAGCGCGCCATCCCCGCGCACCTCGACGCCCCCGGCATGGACGCGCTCCCCAACTGCGCGCAGGTGGACTTCGCGATCGTGCGCGGCCCGGACGGCGAGCTCGACGCCAAGGTGGTCGAGCTGCAGGCGTTCCCGTCGCTCTACGCGCTCATGCTCGTGCAGACCGAGATCGTGGCCGAGGTGCTGGCCGGCATGCCGGGGCTCGACCGGCGCTGGACGTGCTGCTTCGGGGGCCGGAGCCGCGACGATGTCGTCGCGCACCTGCGCCGCGCGATCCTCGCGGGCGAGCCCGAGGAGTCGGTGGTGCTCCTCGACCTCTCGCCGGAGAAGCAGAAGACCTACCCGGACTTCATGGCGACGAAGCTCCTCGTCGGCGTCGACGCGGTCTGCCCCACGGCGCTCGTCCGCGAGAAGAACCGCCTGTTCCGCCGCGTGGGCGGGCGGCTCGTCCCCGTCCGCCGGCTGTACAACCGCGTCGTGTTCGACGAGCTCGAGGCGAAGCGGGTCGAGCTCCCGTTCCGGTACGACGAGCCGCTCGACGTCACGTGGTGCTCGCACCCGAACTGGTACTGGACCTGGTCGAAGTACACGCTCCCTTACCTCGATCACCCGGCGGTCCCGCGGGCGCGGCTCCTCAGCGCGCTCGACGAGGTGCCGCCGGATCTCGAGCGCTACGTGCTCAAGCCGCTGTTCTCCTTCGCGGGCTCCGGCGTGAAGGTCGACGTCACGCCCGAGCACCTCGCCGCGATCCCGGAGGCCGAGCGCTCGCGGTGGCTGCTCCAGGAGAAGGTCGCGTACGAGCCGGCGCTCCCGATGCCGGACGGGGGCGGGGTGAAGGCCGAGGTCCGGATGATGTTCCTGCGCGCGCCGGACGAGCCCGAGCTCTCGCTCGCGCTCGACCTGGTGCGGCTGTCGCGCGGGAAGATGCTCGGGGTCGATCAGAACCGCGATCTGACCTGGGTGGGCGGGACGGTGGGGATCTGGCCGGTCGACTGAGCGCGCGCGTCAGGCGCGGAGCGCGAGCTGCCACGCGCCGAGGACGAGCCCCGTCGCGGTCGCGCCGAGGGCGACCTGGACGAGGGGGCGGCGCGGCGCGGGCCGGCTCCGCAGGAACAGGCCGGCGACGAGGCCGATCGCGGCGCCGCTGAGCAGGCCGAAGGCGTGGGCGCCGAGGTCGGCGCGCGGGCTCGCGCCGAGGGCGCCGAGGAGCGAGAGGCCGCCCACGAGCGGCGCCGCGAGCTGGAGCAGGTGTCGCTTCTCGCCGCTGTCCTTGTCGTGCGCGCGGTCGAGCATGAGCTGGGTGGTGGCGAGCAGCCCGATCGCGCCGAACACCGCGGTGGAGGCGCCGATCGAGGCGTGGTGGTGGCCCAGGCCGTGGTGCCAGAGCGCGTTCGCGAAGTTCCCGATCGCGCCCGAGGCGACCACGGCGAGCGCGGCGCCGCCGGGCCCGAGGCGGCGTTGCACGGCGGACGCGAAGACCGTCCCCGAGATGACGTTGCCCATCACGTGGGCCGAGTCGGCGTGCAGCGTGAGCGCGGTGATGGCGCGCCACGGCTCGGGCCCGACGACGAGGTCGGCGACCGAGGCGCCGCGCTGGAACAGCCGCCCGCCGCCGCTCGCGGGGCCGGTGACGAGGAAGAAGAAGAGGGCGAGGGCGACGAACGCGACGCCGGCGGCGATGGACGGCGGGTGGCGCGGGCGCTCGCGCGGGCGGCGCGGGGGCCAGTCGCGGTTCTCCGCTTCGTACCGATCGATCGAGGTCGCGGCGAAGTCGTAGTCCTCGTCGCGCACGAGGAGCACCCAGCCTGCCGGGGTGTACTGCACGGCGTGCCAAAGCTCGCTCGACTGCAGCACGAGGGCCCATTCGCGGACCTTGCGTTCCGGCATCACGGGCCCGATGGCCGTCAGCCCGGGCCCGGGCCCTTCTCCCACGCCTCCAGGGGCATCGCCGTTCAGGACCATCGCCGCCCTCTCGCCGCGCGCCGGCGGCAGGATCGCGATCGGGACGAACCGTTCGCCTTCAGCACATCGAGCACCGGTACAGTCATGTTCGCCCACGGCGGGTTCCTCCACGGATCGTTGACCCCAGGTTCGACGAAACCTGCGGATGAGGCCGGAGGCTGTCAACGCCGCCTCTCGGGGAGCCCGGCCGTCTCCGTCCCGGCGTCTCCCGCCATCTCCCCGCCTCTCCCAGCGTCTCCCAGCATCTCTTGCGCGGCCGGGCCCTTGTGCGCGCGGCGCAGCGGTGGCAGTGCGTGGTTGTGTCGACGGCCATCACGCAGGGCATCCGGGTCACCGTCTCGACGGTGTACGTCCCCACGCAGTCATCCCCGACGGAGCACCGCTACGTCTTCGCCTACACGGTGCGGATTGCGAACGAAGGCACCGAGCCCGCCCAGCTGAGGACGAGGCACTGGATCATCACGCACGGCAGCGGGAAGGTGGAGGAGGTGCGCGGCCCTGGCGTGGTCGGCCAGCAGCCCTCGCTGAAGCCTGGCGAGCACTTCGAGTACACGAGCGGCTGTGTGCTCGAGACCCCGCGCGGCTCGATGCGCGGCACCTACCAGATGCACCGCCCGGACGGCCGTGTCTTCGACGCCGAGATCGCGCCGTTCACCCTCGCGATGCCGCACTCGCTGAACTGATCCAAGCCAGCGGTCCGCGACTCCACCCGTCCGCTGTGACGAGGTAGCGCTCGTTGGTCTTCCGGCCGGCCGCGAAGAGCCAGCGGGGAGGGGGTGCCCGTGCGCGCGGGCGGCGGGGTAGGGCCCCGCGAATCCGAGCGCCGGCCCGCATCGAAGCGGGTCGCTCCCGGACCGGCTCTCCCCGTACCTATGGCAACAGCCTTCTACGAGGCGCGAGTTCGCGGGAGGGGCCCCCGCCGCCCGCGCGCACGGGCACCCCCTCCCCGCTGGCTCCGTTGCCCTCGGGCTAGCCGACGGCCGCCGGCTCCACCGCCGCCCCGTTCGCCTTCGCCTTCTCCGCGTCCCCCCCGCTCCCGCCCGCCGCCGCGAACTTGAACGTGAAGTCGTCCCCCTCGAAGTCGACGGTGACGTTCCCCCCGTTCTCGAGGGCCCCGAAGAGCAGCTCATCCCCGAGCCGCCGCTTGATCTCGTTCTCGATGACGCGCCCGAGCGGCCGCGCCCCGTTCGCCGGATCGTACCCGCGCGTCGAGAGCTCCGCCCGCGCCCGCTCGGTCACGTCGATGGTGACCGACCGGTCCGCGAGCATCGCCGCGAGCTCGCCGATGAACTTGTCGACGATGCTCCCCATCACCGACGGATCCAGCGACCGGAACATGATGCGCGCGTCCAGCCGGTTCCTGAACTCCGGGCTGAACGTGTTCTTGTAGGCCTTGTCGTCGTCGCCCGCCGACCCCCGCTCGCCGAAGCCGACCCGCGCCTGCGCGAGCTCCCGCGCGCCCACGTTGCTCGTCATGATCAGCACCATGTGGCGGAAGTCGCTCTTCTTGCCGTTGTTGTCGGTCAGCGTGCCGTGATCCATCACCTGGAGCAGCACCTGGAACACGTCCGGGTGCGCCTTCTCGATCTCGTCGAGCAAGAGCACCGCGTGCGGCGTCTTCGCCGCCGCCTCGGTCAGCAGGCCGCCGCGATCGAACCCGACGTAGCCGGGCGGCGCGCCGATGAGCCGCGAGACCGTGTGCCGCTCCTGGTACTCGCTCATGTCGAACCGCAGGAAGCCGATGCCGAGCGCCTTGGCGAGCTGCTTCGCGAGCTCCGTCTTGCCGACGCCGGTCGGGCCCGAGAACAGGAACGAGCCGATCGGCTTCTCCGGCGCGCGCAGCCCCGCGCGCGACAGCTTGATCGCGGACGAGAGCTGCTTCACCGCCTCGTCCTGGCCGAAGATCACCGAGCGCAGCGACTGCTCGAGATCCTTGAGCTGCGCCTTGTCCGACGTCGACACCTGCCGCGGCGGGATCTGCGCCATCTTCGCGATGACGAGCTCGATGTCCGCGGTGTCCACCGTGTACCCGTCGCCGTGCTTCAGCCGCGCCGCCGCGCCCGCCTCGTCGAGCAGGTCGATCGCCTTGTCGGGCAGCCGGCGGTCCTGGAGGTAGCGCGCCGACAGCTTCGCCGCGGCCTCGAGCGCCTCCGGCGTGTACGTGATCTTGTGGAACTCCTCGTAGCGCTTCTGCAGGCCCTTCAGGATCTGCGTCGTGTCGTCGACCGACGGCTCGGTCACCTCGATGCGCTGGAACCGCCGCGCGAGCGCGCTGTCGCGCTCGAGGTGGCCGCGGTACTCCTGGAACGTCGTCGCGCCGATGCAGCGCAGGCGGCCCGACGTCAGCGCGGGCTTGAGCAGGTTCGAGGCGTCCATCGTCCCGCCGCTCGCGGCCCCCGCGCCGATGATCGTGTGGATCTCGTCGATGAACAGGACCGAGCCCGGCTGCTTCTCCAGCGCGCGCAGCACCGCCTTCAGGCGGTTCTCGAAGTCGCCGCGGTACTTCGTGCCGGCGAGGAGCGCGCCCATGTCGAGCGCGTAGACGGTCGCGTCCTTGAGCGGCGCGGGCACGTCCTTCTTCTCGATCCGCTGCGCCAGCCCCTCCACGATCGCCGTCTTGCCGACCCCGGCGTCGCCGATGAGCAGGGGGTTGTTCTTGCGGCGCCGCGCGAGCACCTGGATCGTCCGGGCGACCTCGTTCTCGCGGCCGACGAGCGGGTCGATGCGCCCCTCGGCCGCCTCCTTGTTGAGGTTCATCGTGAACGCGGCGAGCGGATCCTTGATCGGCTGCGCGTTGCCGGGCTCGCCGCCCTCGTCGGACGACGACTCCTCGCGGAGGCTGTCGTCCTGGCCCGTCTTCGAGATGCCGTGCGAGATGTAGTTCACGACGTCGAAGCGGCTGATGCCCTGCTCCCCGAGGAGGGTCACGGCCGGGCAGTCGCGCTCGGCGAACATCGCGACCAGCACGTTCGCCCCCTTGAGCTCCTTCTTGCCCGAGGACTGCACGTGCATCGCGGCGCGGCCGACCACGCGCTGGAACCCGAGCGAGAGCGTCGGGCTCGTGTCCGCGTCGTCCGGCAGCGCCTCGATCTCCTCGTCGAGGAAGCGCTCCAGCTTCTTCTTCAGGAGCGGGGTGTCGCCCCCGGCGTGCCGGAGGACCTCGGCCGTCTCCTCGTCGAAGAGCAGCGCGTAGAGCAGGTGCTCGATGGTCACGAACTCGTGCCGGCGGCGCGAGGCCTCCCGGGTGGCGAGCGAAAAGGCGATCTCAACTTCGGGGCTGATGCGCATGGTCATTCCGGCTCGGCGGTCAACCGAAGGGGCATCCCGTGCTCCTTGGCGAAGTCCTGGACTTGGGCGACCTTGGTCTCCGCGACATCCTTGGTGTACACGCCCGCGACCCCGTGGCCGCGGTGGTGCACGCTCAGCATGATGTGCGTGGCCTCCGTCTCGGTGCGGTGGAAGAACTTCATCAGGACGAGGACGACGAACTCCATCGTCGTGTAGTCGTCGTTGTGGAACACGACCTTGTAGCGGCGGGCCTTCTCGACCTTCCGTTCCCGCTCCGTCGCGAGGTCGCCCTGCCTGTCTTCTCTCTCCTCAGGATCGTTCGGCATAAATCCGTCGGGAAGGATAGCAAGAGCCCCGCCCCGGCGAGCGGCCGACGGAGGGAGCTCACGCTCCGGAAGCATGCTCCGGCGGGGCGTGTTCCGCCACGCGCGCGCCGGGATTTTTCCGTCCGTCACGGCGCCCAGGTCGTGGAAGCGAGCTGAAGAGGGGTCGGGTCTGCCCGGAGGCGCCGGTCGGGTCCGCCCGGCGTGGCGCCGCCGCCTCTCGGCGGGCGCGCGTCGCCGTCTCTCGGCGGGCGCGCGTCGCCGTCCCCCGGCGGGCGCGGGCGCGCCGGCCGGGGCGGCGGGGTCATGCGGTCACAGGAGCGACCTGGCGGCGCCGACGTCGATGTCGACGGGCGTGAGGCCCCAGATGTCGCGCGCGTACTCGCGCACCGTGCGGTCGGAGGAGAACTCGCCCACGCGGGCGATGTTGAGCGCGGACTTGCGCAGCCAGCCCTTCCGGTCGGCGTAGGCCGCGTCCACCTCGCGCTGGCAGGCGGAGTAGGCCTTGAAGTCGGCGAGCATCATGTACTCGTCGCGGCCGAGCAGCCGGTCGAGCAGGGGCTGGAAGAGCTCGCGGTACTCCGGCGAGAAGAAGCCCGACGAGATGAGGTCGATCACCTCGCGGAGCTCCGGGTCGGCCGCGACCGCGTCGCGCCCCTCGAAGTGCTCGTTGCGGCGGGCGATCACCTCGTCGGCGGTGAGGCCGAACAGGAAGAAGTTCTCCGGGCCCACGGCGTCGCGGATCTCGATGTTCGCGCCGTCGAGCGTGCCGACGGTGAGCGCGCCGTTCAGCGCGAGCTTCATGTTGCCGGTGCCCGACGCCTCCATGCCGGCGGTCGAGATCTGCTCGGAGACGTCGGCGGCCGGGATGATGCGCTCGGCCAGCGAGACGCGGTAGTTCGGCATGAACACGACCCGGAGCGCGCTCTGGCGCCGGTCGCCGTTCACGACGTAGGCGACGGCGTGGATGAACTTGATGATGAGCTTCGCCTGCCGGTAGCCGGGCGCCGCCTTGGCGCCGAAGATGAAGGTCCGCGGCGTGACCGGCTCGCCGCGCTTCTGGCGCAGGTAGAGCGCGACGATGTGGAGCGCGTTGAGCAGCTGGCGCTTGTACTCGTGGAGGCGCTTGATCTGGACGTCGAAGATCGAGGCGGGGTCGACCTGGATGTCGAGCTCCTGCCCGATGAACCTGGCGAGCGCCGCCTTGTTGGCGCGCTTGACGTCGGCGATCCGCTCGATGAACTCCGGGTCGTCGAGGTGGCGCTCGAGCTCGCGCAGCCGCTCGAACTCCGTCACCCAGCGCGGGCCGACCTTCTCGGTGACGAGCGCGGCGAGCGCGGGGTTGCAGGCGAGCAGCCAGCGCCGGAACGTGACGCCGTTCGTCTTGTTGTTGAACCGCTCGGGCCAGAGGTCGTAGAAGTCGCGGAGCAGGTCGCGCTTGACGAGCTCGGAGTGGAGCTTGGCCACGCCGTTCACCGAGTGCGAGCCGACGACGGCGAGGTACGCCATGCGCACGTGGCGCTCGTGCCCCTCCTCGATGAGCGACATCCGCGCCACGCGGTCGTGGTCCTGCGGGTGGGCGTCCATGACCTCGCGCAGGAAGCGCCGGTTGATCTCGTAGATGATCTCGAGGTGCCTCGGCAGGAGCCGCTCGAAGAGCGCGACGGGCCAGCGCTCGAGCGCCTCGGGCAGGAGCGTGTGGTTCGTGTACCCGAAGGAGGCGACGGTCTGCTTCCACGCGTCCTCCCAGGTGACGAGGTGCTCGTCGATGAGCACGCGCATCAGCTCGGCGATCGCGATGGCGGGGTGCGTGTCGTTCAGCTGGATCGCGTTCTTCTCGGCGAAGCGCGAGAAGTCCGGGTGGACCCGGTTGTAGCGGTTCACGATGTCGGCGATGGAGCAGGCGACGAAGAAGTACTCCTGGCGGAGGCGCAGCTCCTTGCCCTTGTCGAAGTTGTCGTTCGGGTAGAGGACCTTGGAGATGACCTCCGACTGGTTCTTCTCGTGGACGGCGTGCACGTAGTCGCCGGCGTTGAAGAGCTCGAAGTCGAACTCCTCGCCGGCGCGGGCGGACCACAGCCGGAGGGTGTTCACGGTGTTCGACTGGAAGCCGGCGATGGGCGTGTCGAAGGGGACGCCGACGACCTGCTCGGCGGGGCGCCAGATGACGCGGAAGCCGCCGCGCTTGTCGGGGACGCGCTCGGTGTAGCCGCCGAACGAGACCGGGACGGCGTGCTCGGGGCGCTCGACCTCCCAGGGGTTGCCGAAGCGGAGCCACTCGTCGGCGCGCTCGACCTGGTAGCCGTCGCGGATGGCCTGCTCGAAGATGCCGAACTCGTAGCGGATGCCGTAGCCGTAGGTGGGCAGGCCGATGGTGGCCATGGAGTCGAGGAAGCAGGCGGCGAGCCGGCCGAGGCCGCCGTTGCCGAGCCCGGCGTCGGGCTCCTGCTCGACGAGGTCGTCGAGGTTGAGGCCGAGCTCGGCGAGGACGGTCTTGTAGCTGTCGTAGATGTCGAGGGCCTGCAGGTTGTTGACGAGCGCGCGGCCGAGGAGGAACTCCGCGGAGAGGTAGTAGCCGCGCTTGACGTCCTGCTCGTAGTAGGTGTGCTGGGTCTTGGTCCACCGGTCGACGAGGCGATCGCGCACGGAGAGGGCGAGGGCGACGTAGCGGTCGAACGGCGTGGCGGACAGGGATTCCCGGGCGCGCGAGTAGTGGAGGTGGTCCGCGAAGGCGCGGCGGAGCGCGACCGGGTGCATGCCGGTGCGGGCGTCGGGCGCCTGGTTTCCGCGGAAAAAAGTGGCAGGGGTGTCTCGCTGGGAGGGCTCTCGCTGGGCGGGGGTTTCTCTCTGACGGTTGGGATCGACGTCGATCGGGTTGGCCATGGCGGCGCACTTTAGACGGATCCGGCCCAACCTGGTGGGCTGCGCGACGTGGCCGGGTGAGGTTCCGTGGGTCGGAGGTTGGCGATCGCACCAGGCCGCCGGTGTGCTAGGAGCGCAGGCGGCCCGGCGGCCTGGTGCGCCAGGGGAGCGTCGCCCGCCGGAGCCTCGGGAGGTCGGCGGATGATCCACGGCGGGCGGGCGGTGCGAGGCGGCGCGGGGGGCGGGGCGATGGCGCGCGGCGGGGCGATGGCGCGCGGCGGGGCAATGGCGCGCGGCGGGGCGACGGCGCGCGGCGGGGCGACGGCGCGCGGTGGGGTGCTGGCGCGCGGTGGGGTGCTGGCGCTCGCGGGGGTGCTGGGAGCGCTCGGCGCGGGTGCGGGCTGCGAGGAGCGCGCGGGGGTGGGCCCGGCGGCGAAGAAGGGGATCGGCGAGGCGTGCGCGGACGGCGCGGAGTGCGCGTCGTCGGTGTGCGCGGCGATCGGGGGCGTCTGCTCGAAGGGCTGCCGGGTGGACCGGGAGTGCGGCGCGGGGTACGTGTGCCGCTCCCGCGACGACGGTCCGGACGGCGTGTGCAGCAAGCCGCAGGGCCGGGCGCCGGGCGAGGCGTGCATGACGGCGGTCGAGTGCCAGCACGGGCGATGCCTGCACCGGGCCGGCGCCCTGGATCAGCCGGGGCACTGCTCGGCGTACTGCGAGAGCGCCGACGATTGCCCGGCGGGTCTCAAGACCTGCGAGGAGATCGCCGACAGCGCCGGGCGGAAGATGTGCCTCCCCGGCGAGGGCGGGGCGGGCACGGCTGCGCCCGGCTCGCGGGGCAAGGCCTCCGAGCGGTAGGGCGGGAGCGCGGGTCGGCCGGGGGGCGCGGGGCGCAGCGCGCGTCCGCGCGTCAGGGCTCCGCGGCGAGCTCCGGCGCTGCGGCGGGCGGGACGGGTCCGGCGCTGCCCGGCTTCGCCGTCCCGCTCGGCTGCGCGGCCGAGGGCGCCGGGGTGCGGGCGCCGATCGGGGGCACGTGGGCGTCGAGCTGGCGTAAGCCGAACACGGCGACGCCGGCTTCGCGCAGGTGCTCGTAGCGCTGGTGGATGACGGTCCAGAACTGGTCGCGGACGATGGCCTCCGGCGAGCGCTCGGAGGGCTTCAGCTGGGCGCCCCGGGGCCTGAGCTGGACGAGGAGCCAGCTCGCGTGCTCGGCCATCTCGGCGAGGTAGTCGCGCGAGAACGGGTGTTTGCCGTCGAGGGCGTCCGCGAGCTCGTCGAACATCCCGGCGATATCGACGCCGTCGCGGGCGCTGTCGACCGGCCCCGAGCCGCGGCGGATCGCGGCGACGCGCTGCTTGGGGACGAGCTTCAGATCCGCGAAGATCTCGAGTTGCCGCAGCGTGAGATCGCGCATCGGGCGGAACTTCTCGAGGCGCGCCTCGATCTCGCGCTCGCTCGCGGCCGTCGCGACGCGCCCCGCGGCCGCGACGAGCCCGAGCGCGAGGCTCGGGAGCTCGAGCACGTCGTCGATCGGGCAGAGCGGCAGCTTCTCGCGGACGCGGCCGAGGTGCGGGAGCACCGCCTGGACGCCGCGGTCGACGTTGGCGCGGACGAGCTCGATCGAGAGCCGGCAGACCTCGGCGCGCTCGGCCGGGACCTCCGCCTGCACCCGCGGCAGGAAGTGGCGATAGGCCTCGTTCGCGTCCGAGGTGGTGAAGATCTGGCGTGCTGACACAGACGGCTTGGTGTTCTTCGATGTCGATCGGGTCTTGGTCATGGCCATTGTCGCAACCTATGCACGGCGCGCGCATATGTCATTGGGAATCTGCTCCCGGGAAGGAGGAGGCATGATTCCGACGGTGGGGAGGTGAGGTGAGGGAAGAAGGTTTCACCATGAAGGCAATACGGAGGGCGGCCTCGAAGGGAGGGTGAGGTCTCGCCGGGAGAGGGGAGGTGGTCGCGGGCGGAGACGGGACCCTTCGCCGCGAGACCGGAGGTGGTCGCGGAGGGAGAGCAGGGTTTCGCCGGGAGAGGGGAGGTGGTCGCGGGGGGAGACGGGACCCTTCGCTCCGAGACCGGAGGTGGTCTCGAAGGAAGGGTGAGGTCTCGCCGGGAGACCGGGATCGATCTCGACGGAGAGTCGAGCGCGAGAACCGGATTGACTCGCCATCATGACCATGGTGTTTGCCATGCTCCCCGGCGAGCTGCTCTTCATGGCAGCGGATTGAACCTGAGTTGGCGGGAGTGTGTCGGGGGGAAGCCCCGCTCCACGGGTGAACGATATGAAGAATGAACCTCGGCGCGCGGCCGCGCGGGCGGCCTCGCAGCGTCCTCGGCGATCTCCGGTGCATGCATCGATGGCGGCGTCCTCGCGGGCGTCGTCTCTGGGCTGGTTTCTATCCCTTCTCGTGCTCGTCCTCGTCGCCTGCGGCACGCACGAGCGGCCGGGGGCCGAGCGGCTCGGCCTGGCCGCCGCCGCGTCGACGGGCGGTGCGCGGCCCGCGCTGCCCGAGCCGCTGGATCTCCCGCAGTCTCCGATCCTCAGCGGCGACGACGTCGGATACCTGCCCGGCGCTGGACAGGTCACCGCCGACGGGGCCTATAGCTATACGATTCCGCTCGACGTCCCGCCGGGGCTCGGGGTGACGCCGGAGCTCGCGCTCCGGTATTCGAGCCGCGGCGGCAACGGTCCGGTGGGGCGCGGGTGGAGCGTCGCCGGCAGCTCGTCGGCGATCGCGCGCTGCGACGCGACGATCGCCACGGAGGGGCGCGCCGACGGCCCGGACTACGACGCGTCCGACAGCTACTGCCTCGACGGCAAGAAGCTCGTCCCGGTGGCTGGGTTCGGGGGACGAGCCGAATACCGCACCGAGGACGACGAGATGTCGATGATCCGCGCGCTCGGCAGGACCAACGAGGGCGCGCCGGGGGCCTTCGAGGTGCGCACCAAGGACGGCCGGATCCGGATCTACGAGGAGACCTACGCCACGCGCGTCGCGGCCAGCGTCGAGGCCGAGCAGCCGGCGGGCGTGGTGACGCCGCTCTGGCTGCTCGCGCGCGAGCGCGATCGTTCGGGGAACGAGATCGAGTACCTCTACGAGAAGCACGGGGCCTCGGCGCCGCCGTACTCGCACGAGTTCCTGATCGAGACGATCGCGTACGGGCCGGGGTCATCGCCTCGCCGGAAGATCGTGTTCGCGTACGAGGATCGCCCTGACCCGAGCATCTCTTACGCGGGCGGGATCGGCTGGCGATCGACGAAGCGGCTCAAGACGATCGCGATGTGGGCCCCGAACCCGGTGTCCACGCAGAAGGTCTGGGAGTACACGCTCGACTACGAGATGGGGCAGCTCGGCCGGAGCCTGCTCTCCTCGGTGCAGAAGTGCGGACATCAGGGGACCTGGGCGCGGCGGTTTCTGGGGGCACGTTGCGCTTCTGCTCGCGTCGTTTCTCCGCGTCCCCGCCCGAGCTCGAGCTGGTCGATCTGAACGGCGACGCGTTGCTCGACGTCGTCGTCGAGTTCGCGCAGTCGTTGGACGAATCGTTCTGGAGCATCCAGATGAACGAGGGCGGCCGGTTCGGCGAGCGCATCGTGACCGGCGTGCGCTCCGCGCCCTGGCAGTGCGAGGCGGTCGGCGGCGATCTCGACGGCGACGGCCGCGGCGAGCTGATCGTGGGCGAGGACGATTGCGAGGCGGGCGTGGCGATCGGGCTCGACGACGCCGGCGAGGTGACGACCTGGCCCGCGTTTCCGCTGAAGCGCGGGGGCGCGCCGGTGACGCTCGCGGATGTGAACGGCGACGGGCTGAGCGACGCGCTCTGGGTCGACGTCGACGCGGGCTCGGTGGAGCTCAGCGTGAACACGGGCAACGGGCTCGGCCCTGCCGTGGCGCTCCCGGATCCCGGGCTCGCGGAGGCGCTGGCGCTGGAGGCAGGGGGCCTCGTGGTCGAGCCGTTCGACCTGAACCGCGACGGGCGCGACGATCTCCTCGTGTCGATCTCCGACTGGTTCAGCCCCGTGCCGCCCGGGGGCCGCTTCACGGACCTGATCCTCGCCTTCCTCTCGCGCGGCGACGGCACGTTCCTGCGCCAGGAGATCGGCTGGGAGGAGCCGGAGACGGGGACGCACTATTCGCCGCTCCCTGCGGGGGGCGCGATGTGGCACGGCGACTTCGACGCGGATGGCCGCGCCGACGTGCTCACGCGGCGAGGGAGGGCGCTCGAGGTCACGCGCGCGATCGGAAAGGATGTGGAGCTCCTGAGCGGCGTGTCCGACGGCGACGAGCCGAGGCACTACCGCGCGCACGTCCGGTATGGCCGGACGAACCCGTCATCGTCGCCTCGGGAGGTGTGTACGTATCCGCTGCGGTGCGTGTACCGTGGGGCGCCGGTGGTGGCCTGGGTGGGCGGGCTGGAGCGGCCTGGCGGGACGAGCTACAGGTTCGAGGATCCGCGGGCGGACCTGCTCGGGCGCGGCTCGCTCGGGTTCGAGCGGATGATCGAGTGGAGCAGCGCGTGGCCCGTGGAGCGGATTACGGCGTTCGACAACGAGACGCGCGTGGGGACGGCGTATCCGTTCGCGGGTCGGCCGCGGTGGATCCGGGAGGTCACGCCGATCGTGCCCCACGGCCCGCTGGGCGCGCGCGACTGCGACCCGCTGACCGACGGATCGTGCACGGTCGAGGAGGGCCCCGCGAGCGCGAGGGCGCGGGTGGTCGAGCAGGACATCGACTACCGGGTCGTCGGGCTCAACGACGGTCGCAGCTACCTCGTCTCGGTGAAGGGGACGTTGCGGCGCGAGTACGAGGATCCCGAGGTGAACATCCACTGGGCCGAGGGGGTGCGCCTGCACTGCCGGGACGTGGAGGACCCCGGGGATGCCGCGCCGATCCGGCAAAGCGCGGCGTACGAGGTGGATGACTACGGCAATGTGCGGGGCGAGACCGTCGAGACGGCGGGGGGCGCGCGCCGGGAGGTGACGAGGACGTTCGACGTGCGGCCCGACGAGTGGCTCGTCGGGCTGATCGACACGCACGCGGAGCGCGTCTACGAGGCCGGCGAGACCCCGCCGGCGAAGCTGCATGTCGATTACCACCACGACGAGCGCGGGTTGCTCGACGAGGTGAAGATCGAGCCGGACAGCACGGATCCCGACGTCCGGGAGACGATCTCGTTCCAGCTCGACGAGGCCGGGCGGCTGATCGAGGAGAGGCGCGAGGCCGCCGGGGAGTCGCCGCGGATCTGGAGCTACGCGCACGACGATGTGTCGGGCGAAGGGATCTTCGTCAGCCAGGTGTGGAACGGGCTCGGGGTGTCGCACTGGACGTACACGCACCCGGCGTACGGCGTGCTGATGGGAGAGATCGACGTGAACGGCGCGTGGTCGACGCGGGTGCACGACGACCTCGGGCGGCTGAAGCGGGCGAGGTCCGGCGCCGGCGCGTCGAGCGAGACGACGATGGCCGCGTGGGTGGAGGCGGGGGAGACGGCCGGGCTCCTGGTGGAGACGACGCTGGCGAGCGGCGGCCACGCGGTGGTGACGCTGGACGAGCGCGGTCTGGCGGTGAAAGAGGCGGAGCGAGCGTTCGACGGGCGGATGAAGGTGCGCGCGAGGTCGTACGACGTCTTCGGCCGGCCGCTGTCGGTGAGCCGACCCGGGTTCGACGCGGCGGCGGGGGAGCGGGCCGAGCGGACCTACGACAGCCTGGGCCGCGTGCTGTCGGAGACGGGGCCGGACGGGGCGCAGCAGCGGTACGAGCACGAGCTGTTGCAGACGATCCGGATCGATCCGGAAGGGCGGCGGAGCCGGACGATCGTGGACGTGGAGGGGCGGCCGAGCGAGACGGCGGTGGAGGTGGACGGGGCGTGGCAGTCGACGCGGTTCGCGTACGGGCCGCACGGCAAGCTCTGGAGGGTGAACGACCCGAAGGGGAACAAGACGGCGGTGGAGTACGACGTCCGGGGGCGGCGCACGATCCTGAGCGACCCGGACACCGGGGTGCGGCAGACGCGGTACAACGGCTACGGGGAGATGCGGGAGGAGGTGAACGCGCTGGGGCAGAGGACGGTGGTGGAGCGGGACGCGATGGGGCGGAGGCTCCGGGTGACGAGCGCCGACGGGGTGACGACGTACACGTGGGACAAGGCGGAGCACGGGGTGGGGCAGCTTGCGTCGGCGCTGAGCCCGGATGGGACGGAGGTGTTCTCTACGTACGACGCGCAGGGGCGTGTCTCGGAGGTGTGGACGGCGATCGAGGGCGAGGCGTTCGCGGTGGGGGTGACGTACACGCCCGATGGGCTGCGCGATGAGCTCTTGTACCCGAAGGTGCCGGGGCGGGACCGGTTCCGTGTGAAGCACGTGTACGAGGACGGGTCGCTGTCGGAGCTGCGCGCGAGCCAGGAGGACGGGACGACGCGGTCGCTATGGAAGGTGAACGCGCGGAACGCGGACGGGGCGCTGCTGGAGGCGACGTTCGGCAACGGGGTGCGCGCGGAGCGGACGTACGAGCCGGTGACGGGGCGGCTGGCGACGGTGGAGGCGAAGACGAACGCGCCGCTGCAGGCGCTGGCGTACGGCTACCACGACGACGGGCGGGTGCGGGAGCGGCGCGACGGGGTGGCGCTGCGGGTGGAGACGTTCGGATACGACGAGGCGGGCCGGCTGGAGCGGTGGGAGCTGGCGGCGCCGGGCGGGGCGCGGGGGACGACGTACGGTTACGACGAGCTCGGCAACCTGCGCACGGTCGCGGTCGACGGGGTGGTGGCGGAGGAGAACCGCTACGAGCCGGGGGGAAGGCCGCGGCTCGTGGCGGGGCGCGATGGGGTGACGTTCGGGCATGACGCGGCCGGGCGGCTGGTGGGCTCGAGCGCGGGGCTCGCGATCGCGTACACGGCGTTCGACCTGCCGAGGCGGGTGGAGAAGGAGGGAAAGAGCTGGGCGTTTCTGTACGACGCGTTCGGTGCGCGGGTGAAGAAGAAGCACGAGGGGGAGGAGACGGTCTACGTCGGCGGGTTGTACGAGCGGCGGACGGACGCGGGCGGGACACGGCACGTGTTCCGGGTGGGGTCGCCCGAGGGGGAGGTGGCGCAGGTGGTGTACGCCGGTCCGGGTGAGGAGCGGACGCTGTACGTGCACGCCGACCCGCTGGGGAGCGTGGGGCTGTTGACGGACGAGGCGGGCGAGGAGGTGGAGCGGCTGCACTACGAGCCGTTCGGGAGGCGGGTGGATGCCGACGGCAATGCGCCGGGGGTGGCGAAGAGCGAGGTGAAGCACGGGTTCACGGGGCACCGGCACGACGACGAGCTGGGGCTGATCGACATGCGCGGGCGGGTGTACGACCCGAGCTTGCGGAGGTTCTTGACGCCGGATCCGCTGGTGAGCGACCCGCTGTGGGGGCAGAGCTACAACCGGTACAGTTACGTGATGAACGACCCGGTGAACCTCGTGGATCCGACGGGGTTCTACTGGAAGCGGGTGTCGTTCGACAACGGCGGTTGGGGGTACGCCGAGTACGACGACACCACCGGAGATCTGAAGGGGATCTGGGACGCCACGGAAGAAGTCGTCACGGCGCCTGGTGCGCCTACGCCGCCATCCGGCGATGTGGGGCCGCCGCAGCCTCCCGGTGGGGCGGAGGAGCGAGGGAATCCGGAGTTCGAGAGCGACTGGGCGTCGTTCGTCCATGCCGGAGACGAATACTTCGAGCAGCGCGGCGGCTCGTCGGTAGGCGACGAGTACTCGGGCGCCGGGGACTCGCTGGCGGCGGTGCTGGAGCGCGGGGTGCGGCTGTCGGACCTGACCGGCGAGAAGCCGACGCCCGGGCTGGTGAGCGGGTCGGTGATGGGGGACCCGGTGATCGTGCCGCGGTTCAACTGGTCGGCGGCCGTGGCGCGCGACTTCCACGAGGCGCTCGAGCTCGGGGCGCTGGCGTGGCACGCGGGAAACGACGCGGAGGCGTTCATCCAGGACCTCCGGGCGGCGATGGATGTCGCGGCGCTGGGCGTCACGGTCGCCCTGGAGAGCGGCATCGGGGCGGCGATGGTGCTCGGCGCCGTGCTGCCGAGGCTGAAGGGAGGGGCGGCGGGGGCAGATGCCGCACGAGGTGCATCGAAAGCGATCAATCTCCCAGCGTGGCGGAGCGTTGGCATAGACATAACCCACATCGCCGAGCGTCACATTCCAGGGGGACCACTTACCGCAGGTCGCACGGTGTTTCCGGAGCACATGAGCTCCAAATCCGTCGAGCGTGTAGTGCGGCAAGCATATCGCTACGGAGAAAAAATTGGTGGTCAGGGCGAACGGGTGCTGATGCGGGGCCAGTACGACAGTCTCACTATAGAGATGTGGGTGAACACTACAACGAAGACCATCGAAACCGCCTATCCGGTGTTCTGATGCAGACCATCGCGCTCAAGATCAACCCCAAGTACGCAGGGCGCTCGCAGGCAGGCGTTGTGTGGGCTGGACTGTGCCTGGACTTTGGCGACCGAGCATTTCCGGATCCCAGATGGAGCGATTTCGTAGTCGTCGTGCTCACGTGGTGGGTGAATGCGTTGACGATCCTTCTGCGCGGAAATTCGCGGCGGCAGGAGGTGATGTTCATGGAGGGGCCCTTTGCGGTCATTATTGAAGTTGCGGTCGCAGGTGCTTGGCGACTCACTTGCGTTGAGCGCGGTCTACGGAACGTGATGAAAGAGCAGGGTACGATCGAGCCCAAGGAGTTGCTCAGTAATGTCGTTTCTTGCGCCGAGGCTGCGCTGGCTCTCTGTCAAGAAAATGATTGGTGGTCGTCCGATGCTGACGCATTGGATAGCAATTTGCGTGCATTGAAGATGGAAATCGCCATGAGGACTAACTGAAGTTGGAGCCCGCCCCATGCCCACAAGTCAACTCGACGCCGGCAGGCTCCTGCCCCGACGGAGTTGAAGGCGTTCCGGATCGGCCATCTGGAGTACGACGTCCGCGGTCGGCGCATCGAGGTGCGCGACGCGGACGCCGGGATGAGGCAGACGCGGTACAACGGCTATGGGGAGAGCCGGGAGGAGGTGAACGGGCTGGGGCAGAGGACGGTGGTGGAGCGGGACGCGATGGGGCGGAGGCTCCGGGTGACGAGCGCCGACGGGGTGACGACGTACACGTGGGACAAGGCGGAGCACGGGGTGGGGCAGCTTGCGTCGGCGCTGAGCCCGGATGGGACGGAGGTGTTCTCTACGTACGACGCGCAGGGGCGTGTCTCGGAGGTGTGGACGGCGATCGAGGGCGAGGCGTTCGCGGTGGGGGTGACGTACACGCCCGACGGGCTGCGCGATGAGCTCTTGTACCCGAAGGTCCCGGGGCGGGACCGGTTCCGTGTGCCGGGAGGAAGGCCGCGGCTCGTGGCGGGGCGCGATGGGGTGACGTTCGGCCACGACGCGGCCGGGCGGCTGGTGGGCTCGAGCGCGGGGCTCGCGATCGCGTATACGGCGTTCGACCTGCCGAGGCGGGTGGAGAAGGAGGGAAAGAGCTGGGCGTTTCTGTACGACGCGTTCGGTGCGCGGGTGAAGAAGAAGCACGAGGGGGAGGAGACGGTCTATGTCGGCGGAGTGTACGAGCGGCGCACGGACGCGGGCGGGACACGGCACGTGTTCCGGGTAGGGTCGCCCGAGGGGGAGGTGGCGCAGGTGGTGTACGCGGGTCCGGGGGAGGAGCGGACGCTGTACGTGCACGCCGACCCGCTGGGGAGCGTGGGGCTGTTGACGGACGAGGCGGGCGAGGAGGTGGAGCGGCTGCACTACGAGCCGTTCGGGAGGCGGGTGGACGCCGACGGCAAGGCGCCGGTGGTGGCGAAGAGCGAGGTGAAGCACGGGTTCACGGGGCACCGGCACGACGACGAGCTGGGGCTGATCGACATGCGCGGGCGGGTGTACGACCCGAGCCTGCGGCGGTTCTTGACGCCGGATCCGCTGGTGACCGACCCGCTGTGGGGGCAGAGCTACAACCGGATGCAAATAAGAGGACTGCTCAGGCCGTATACGAGACGCTGGCGTCACGAAATGGGATCTCTGGCGGTGTATCGAGCGTCCAGGTTCGTTCGGTTATCGGCCAAGTGGCGCGCGGTGAGCTCAGGACTGTTGACGAGATTGCTGCTGGATTGCGAGGTTTCTGATGGTCATGGGTGATCGTGTGCTCATTTCGTCTCTGGCTCGCTATCTTGGTCTGGGCACAATTCCGGCACAATGGCAAGGGATTGATGCGGTGCTTCCGCTCCTCGAGCGCATGCGCGGCGACGGGGCGGTGGTGTTGATAAAGCTCGATGGCGGTAGAGATTTGGTCGAGGGTGATCCGTATACCGTCATTGCTTCCGGTGGGCCGCTCAAGGGCGACTATATTCGTGCGGAGATGTCGTCGCTTGAGCGCGGTGTCGCAAAGGTGATAATAGAGTACGCGAGGAGGTGCTGGGGATTCGTTGAGCCATCGTAGCCAGCGCCGAGGCTGAGCGTGAGCCTGCTTGTTCGCCTCTGCTTGACCGCGATCCGGTTACGTATGGCGTGCCCTCCTCGTGACTGTCCTGATCGACACCTTCGTGGCCCAAGGCATCTCCGGCTACCGCGAGCAGCAGCCCGAGCTGAAGCGAATGCTCGGAGCTCAGCCTCACCCGCTCCGCTCGTCGTCGCTCCAAGCTCACCACGAAGGCCGTCCTCGAGCATCGGACGGCGATCCGCTTCGAACCCGGAGCTGTACCCTACGTTGTTCCAGGAGCGCTTTGACCATGTCTCGTCGATTCTGGTTCGAGTTCGTCGTCGATAATCCTTCAGAGCTGCCGCCGGGGGTCAGGATCGGTTGCGGGGTGACCGCGTCCTCCATCGAGGAGGCTAGGGTTCTGATTCAGCAGCGTATTTTCGGGGGTGCTCCAGTCCCACGAGTGAGAAAGGTTGTGTCCGATGTTGATGTCTCGACCTTGGATGTAGGACACGTTCGGCCCAATATGGCTAGTCCTGCGATTCCGGGTATCTGGTTCCCTCTCGGCTACTGAGGCGATGCACCTACCCGCCAGGGCAGAAGCGTTCCGGTTCGGTCGTCGTAGGCCATTGTGGCGCGCACACATTCCCTAGCAGCGTCCAATCCGCGAATCGGCGTACGGCACGCGGTGCGTTTCCGGAACCGGCCACGCGTTTTCGAGCCGAACGAGGAGGACAGTGATGTCTGCGACAGGAGAAAAATCCGCCGACGAGATTCTCGGGCTGGAGTTCGATTGGCTAGCCAGTGACGCTGATGGGTACGTTGCCCTGTTCAGCACCGCGGGAGGTGGCTACGCCCCGGATGAGCTCCTACGAGACACCGATGCACACGATGCGGCGATCGACGCTGTCCTTGCGTCGCCCGCTTCGACCGTGGCGCGGTTCGCGCAAGAGCTGCCCCCGGGATTGAAGAATACGTGGCGGATGGTGGCGGAGCGCGGGCTCTTCGCCTTCGATTCAGACCCCCATGGCGGGCCCTACCGAATGGTCGCAGCGCCAGCCGATCCCATTCGGATCTTCGACCTGCCCACGAGCGTGATCGGTATTGTTCAACGGCTCAACCTTCGTCAGGTGCGATTTGCACGCCAGTCGGTCATCCCCGCGGAGCTCCTTCAGCAGGCCGACCCCCGATGACACCTGGACGGATGCGCGGCGATGGTGTACGCCTCGCCGGGGCTCGCCCATCCACGGCGACGGGCATCAGGGAAATCGTATGTTGACTTCCATCCTCGCACGGTCCCTCAGCGCTGCCGCGCTCGCGCTCTGCGCCGCAAGCGGGCTCGGTTGCGCTCAGTTCAAGCCACCGCTCACCTGCCCGTCCCAGGGCGGTGCTCCGTGGGTAGAGCTCTCCTCGCCGCACTTCGTGATGTGGACAGATCTCGACCGCGCCGAGGCGCGCGACGCCCTCGCGGAGTTCGAGAGCTCGTACAAAGCTCTCGAAGACATCTGCTTCCCGAGCGACAACCCCGATCCGTTTCGCATGCAAATCATCCTGTTCGCGCGCGAACGGGATTTCCGTCAGTTCGGTTCAAGGTTCGCCGTCGGCTATTTCATGCATAAGCTGCCGAGCGACCTCGAGCCGGCGCCGACCATGGTCATGTACGGCTCGCTCGAGGATCACGTGCGCCTCACGTTCCAGCACGAGCTCGCGCACCACTTCGTCGCGCAGAGCATCGGGCCGGCGCCAGCGTGGCTCAGCGAAGGCCTCGCCGAGTTCTACTCGACGTTCCGGGTGCAGGATGGTTATGCATACGTCGGCTCGCCGCTGCCCCATCGCAGCTTCCTGAAGAGGACCTCTTGGCGCGCCGTGAGCGATGGCTCGTTCACACGCTGGCTGATCCCCGTCGGCCAGGCGAGACCCGCCACGGAGCTCATCCACCTTGGCCGACCCGGCTTCTACGGCCGCTCCGACGAGACGTCGGGGGCCTCGCGGCGCCGGGTCGTGCTCAACTACCTGAGCTCATGGGCGCTCGTGCACATGCTGATGAATGGCCCCGAACCCTACGTGCGGCGCTTTGCCAGCTTCCTCGAGGCTGCCTCGCGCGGCGCGCCGGTGCGGCAGGCGTTTCAGCAAGCGATCGGGGACCTCTCGCCCGAGCAGCTCGAGCGGGATTATCGGAACTACCTCGTGGGTCCGCGGCTGATCAAGAAGGTTGGCCCCTACACGGCTCCGCCGCCCCCGCCGCCACAGGTCGAACGCGCGATGAGCGACGCAGAGGTGCACGTGCTCTGGGCTCGCCTCAAGAGGTGGCAGCGACATGAGAGGGCGTGGGCGGCAGCGCACCTCGAGAAGGCGCTCGCCCATGAGCCGGGCAACCCCGAGGTCCGCTTCTGGCGCGGGCGCCTGTGGACGGTCGAGGCCCGCCTCACGGAGGCGGAGCAGGAGCTCGCGGCGGCGCTCGCGGCGAGGCCGACGGACCCTCGATATCTCATGGCGAACCTCATGTTTCTCTCCACGCTGTGGCGCAGCCACGCGATCACGACGGACGAGGCGATGGAACGAGCCGCCCCGCTCGTCGATCGTCTGAGCCGCGCTGCATCCACGGCGGCACAGCTCAACGGGGTAGCCCGATACCGCATCGCGTTCGGCGAGCTCGACGAGGCGCAGACGTTCGTGAAGCGCGCTCTGAAGACAGACCCGAGCTGCGCGTCCTGCTATGATACGTACGGCATAGTGCTCGTCCTGCAAGGTCGGGTCACGGAAGCCATCAGCGCGGCGTCGCGCGCGCTCGACCTCCTGCCGGAGGGAGTCGAGAATCCGTTCATCGAGGCTCGTCTCCGCTGCTTCCGCGCGCACGAGCAGGCGCTGCGCGACGGCGCGCCGACGCACCCGGAAGATTGCTTCAAGCTGCTCATGGAGTGACGCCGGTCAGGATCCCGCCCCGCCTCCGGTCGCGCGCCACGTCGGCACACCCGCTCCCGCGCCGCCCCCGCGAAGCCCTCAGGCCGCCGCGCGCACCGGCGGCAGCCGGAACGCCGCCCCCTCGGACCGGCTGCGCCGGCGGAACGCGCCCGGCGCCTCGCCCGTGTGCCGCTTGAACGCGCGGCTGAACGCGAACTCCGAGTCGTAGCCGACCTCGGCCGCCACGGCGGCCAGCGAGCCGTCGCCCTCGGCGAGCAGCTCGGCCGCCCGCTGCATGCGCAGCTCGGCGAGGTAGCGGAGCGGCGGGACCCCCAGCTCGGCCAGGAACCGCCGCGCCAGCGCCGCGCGGGAGAGGCCCGCCGCCTTCGCGAGCGCCTCGAGGGTCCAGCGCTCCGCCGGCCTGTCCTGCATGAGCCGGAGCGCGCGGGCGACGCGCCGGTCGAACGCGCGGGCGACGCGCCGGCCCCGCGCGCGCGCCGCGCCCGCCTCGCCCGCCCGCTCGTGGCAGTGCAGCGCGTAGGCGAGCAGCGGCTCGAGCAGCGAGCGCGCCAGCGCGGCCTGCCCCGGGGACGGTTCCGCGAGCGCGGCGCGCAGCAGGCCCACCACGGCCGAGAGCCCCGGCGCTCGCCGCACCTCGACGGCAGGGAGGTGGACCACCGGCGCGAGCGAGGCGAGCGCCCCGCCGGGCGCAGCGGCGTAGGTCGCCGAGATCAGCTCCGCCTCCGCGGGAGCGGCGCCGGTCGACGGCGCGACGCAGCAGAGGCTCCGCTCGCCGGGCGCCGCGCCGCGCGCGCCGAACCCGAGGAGCACGAGGTCGCCAGCGTCGAGCTCCAGGGCGCACGCCCCGTCCAGGGTGCATGTCCCGTCGTCCTGTGAGAGACGAAACGCGCCCTGCACGACGACGTGGACGCTCGGCGGATCCCCCGCGCCCGCGCGCCAGAGCGCGCCAGGAGGGCCGTGATGCCGGGAGACCGCCACGCCGCGGGGAAGCTGCCGCTCCATCTCGTCCGCCATGCCCCATGGTTGCCCGCGCCGAGGCCGCTCGTCCAGCGCTCCCTCGCGGATCGAGACGCGCGAGCATGACTCCGCGCCTCGCGGTCATGGCGCGCGGGCGGGGGCGGCAGGAAGCTCGGGGCCATGATGCGCCTCGATTCCACGCCAAACGAAGAACAGCCGCTCCCCCGCGCGCTGTCCGAGAAGGTCCAGAGCAGCCTGCTGAGGAGCCGGACCGTCCTGATCTTCGGGGAGATCACCAGCGAGCTGGCGCAGGCCACCACGGCGCAGCTCCTCGCCCTCGCGAGCGACAGCGAGGAGCCGATCCGGATCCTGATCCACTCGCCGGGCGGGCACGTGGAGTCGGGAGATACGATCTACGACGTGATTCGCTTCATCCGGCCCGAGGTCAAGGTGATCGGCACCGGATGGGTCGCCAGCGCGGGCGCGCTGATCTTCGTCGCCGCGCGGCGGGAGAACCGGTTCGCGCTCCCGAACACGCGCTTCCTCTTGCACCAGCCGCTCGGCGGCGTGCGCGGCCCCGCGTCGGACATCGAGATCGAGGCGGCCCAGATCCTGGCCGCGCGCGAGCGGCTCAACCGCATCTTCGCCGAGGCGACCGGGCAGGATCCCGCGAAGATCGCCAAGGAGACCGAGCGCAACCTGTGGATGACCGCGCGCGAGGCCCAGGAGTACGGCCTCGTGCATCGGGTCATCGAGAGCGCGCTGGAGGTCTGAGCGCCGCGCGAGCCCTCCGGGGCAGCCCCCCTCCGGTCAGCGCTGGCAGCCGGCGAGCGCGGGCGCCCCGAGCAGATCGAGCTGCTCGACCGCGCGCTGCGGCCGGCGCGCGCCGAGGCCCGCGTCCGCCGCCGGGGCGGCGCCCCGGAAGGCCGCTCGCCGGAGGAGCTCCTCGCGGAGCGCCCCGAGCTCGCGCGCGGGAAGGGTGCTCGTGTCCGTCACGAGCCGCGCGCCGTCACGGTAGCCGGTCCACACCGTGTAGCCGTTCCGCGTGACCTCGATACCGAATCTGGGGCCATAATCCGTGATTTCGTAGCTGCGTCCCAGGGCGAGAAAGCTCCACGTTTTCATCGTGACCGTCTCGCCAGTGTCCATCGGGGCGGCCGGAGCGGCCAACAAACCCGCCTCCGGTCGTCGAATCCCGATCATCGCCCAGGGCGGCGCCGCCCCCACCGCCGCGCGCGCAGGAGCGCGCCGCCGGCCGCGACCAGGCAGCCCGCGAGCGCCCCGGCGCGCCCCCCGCCCGACGCCTCGCAGGAGCAGCCGTCGCCGGCGCCCGGCTCGGCCGCGCCCGCGCCGTCCGCGCCGCCGCCGGCGCCCGCCCCGCTCCCGCCCGCGCCGGCGGCGCCGCCCGAGGCCGCGCCGGTCTCGCACGCGCGCGCGGCGCCGACGAAGCTCGCGGTCGCCGGCCAGAGGTCGGGGCAGGTCCGGCCGGTCGAGCCCTCGGCCCCGCAGGCCGCCGGCGGGCCGCAGAGGCGGTCGAGCGTCATGAGCGGCGAGAACGTCGCGCCCCCGTCCGTGGAGACGCCCGCGGAGAAGCCGTCCACGGGCTCGTCGGCGCAGGCGAAGAGGCCCCGCGAGGTCCAGGTCAGGCAGCGGACGCCGAGCTGCCCCACCTGCGTGAACTCCAGCGTATCCGTCGGCGCGACCCACAGGCCATCCATGTCGCTGCCGGCCGCGATCCTGGTCCCGTCGGGCGAGAGGGCGAGCCCGAGCAGGCTCACCGCCTGGAACACCTCGCGCCAGGTGGCGCCCCCGTCCCGCGAGACCAGCAGGGCGTCCGCGCCGTCGCCGTCGCGGCGCACATACACCACGTCGGGGTCCTCCGGGTCCACGGCGCCGAGGTAGGGCAGGTTGCGATCGTCGCTGCCAGGGACGTCGAACTCCTCCCAGGTCGCGCCGCGATCGTCCGAGCGCCGCACGATCCCCTGGAACGCGGGGCCGTTGCGGCGCCCGCTCACGTAGATGCGCCGGGGATCGCTCGGCGCGCTGTCCAGGGTCACGCCGAGGAACGTGCTCGGGAAGTCGGCCCCGGCCTGGGTCCACGTCCTCCCGTCGTCCTTCGACTCCCAGACCTGGGTCAAGATCGCGTCGCTCGCCATCACGCTGGAGCCGAGCAGGAGGACGCTCGCGGGGTCCGCGCGGTCGATCGACAGGTCGACGATGTTGCGCTGGGCGAGCGCGCCCTCGGCGAACTGCCAGTCGCAGCCGCCGTCGTGCGTCGCGCTGAGCCCGTCGAAGAGCCCCGCGAGCATCGAGCCGTCGGCGGTGACGACCATCATGGGATCCTCGAAGCCGCTGTAACCGACCGCCGCCTCACAGATCCACGACCAGCGCTCGCCGCCGTCACGGGTGGTGAGGACGCCGTAGGTCGCGCGGACGACGATGTGCTCCGGATCGGCGGGATCGACGAGGATCTGGCCGGCGGTGGGGTATCGGCCGTTGGCGAGCGCGGGCGCCGCGGCGGAGAGCGCGAGGCTCGCCGCGGCGGCCGCGAGCCCGAGAGCGATGCGGTTCATCGAGGGGAGGTACATCGATCCTCCTGCACGGCGCAACGCTTCGACAGGAGGCCGCGGGCGCGGCGCCGGGCTTGGGAGATCCCTGGCCCGACGCCGGTCACGATCCGCCGCTCTGGGGCGCGCGGGCGGGAGCGGCGCCCCCGGTCGTCGCGCCCCGGAAGCGCGCTATTGCCGCCGGAACCGCTGGTTCGTCCCGGTGCTGCACGTGTACTGGATGTACCTGGCGTTGTCGGCGGTGCTGACCCCGTTGACGTCCACGCACTTGCCGCTGTTGACCGAGCGCAGCGAGATGACCGCGTCGCCGCGATCGATGATCTCCCACTTCTGGCTGTTCCTGCTGCTGTTGCAGTCCGCCTGCGTGATGTTCGCAGAGTTGTTCAGGCTGGCCCCCTGCACGTCGAGGCACTTTCCGCTGTTCACGTTCTTCACGGTCGCCGTGGCGCCGCTGATCGTCTCGATCTTCCACTGCTGATCGCTCGCCCCGGTGCACGGCCGCTGGATGATGGTGGCGCCGTTGTCCTGGCTCGCCGCGTTGACGCTCATGCACTTGCCCGAATGGACGGCCGCCAGGCTCTGGCCGCCGGTGCCGCCGGTGCCGCCGGTGTCGCCGCCGGTGCCTCCGGTGTCACCGCCGGTGCCGCCCAGGCCGGAGATCTGGACCTGTGCGCCCGTGGCCGACACCGAGAGGACCTTCACCGTCGCGTTCGTCCCGAAGAGCTGATGAGAAGCGCCGACCACGAGCGGCGCGTCCCTGAAGTTCCCGCCAGGGACCATGTCGAGCAGGTGCGCCCGGCCGCTCTCTCGCGACTGCGTGAAGAACGCATGGATGAGGACGCCCTTCGTGGAGAGGTTGCGCGAGTCGACGACGTTCGTCGCCGCCGGCTGGCGGAACTCGATCTGGTACATGATGTCGTTCGGGCCCTTGACGCGGAGGAGCTGGGTCCCGCTGCTCGCCTCGGTCATCGGCGCGAGCGTGTAGGTCCCGTCGGCGGTCGCCGTCACGGCCTGCGTCGACGGGATCCACCCGAGGTTCACCTTGTAGTTGGCGTTGAAGTGCTGCTTGCCGCCGTTGCCCATCGGGTCGAACACGTCGCCGTACTCGTCGAAGGTGCAATCGTTGCTCATGGTCACGGTCGCCCCGTTGCTGCGACAGGTGCGCGAGGAGGCGTGCCACAGGCCGAAGTTGTGGCCGAGCTCGTGCACGACGACCTCGGGCCAGAGGCCGGCGATCCAGGTGGCGCTGCCGGGCTGCGCGCCCATGCCGGCGTACCCGCAATCCAGCTTGCCCATGATCATGTAGTGCTGGTACGCGTTGAGATCGAAGCCGGCGTTCCGCGCCGCGGCCTTGGCCTCGTTCTGCCACCGGTTGTAGTCGTCGCACTTGCCGAAGGCGATGTTGAACGGGCCGGCGACGTCGTACTGGAGCTGCATCTTCCCGAACGACGAGCCCGCCAGGTGGGTCGCCGCTCCATCCATGGTGTTGCGCACGTCCTGCTCCGTGCCCAGCGTCTGGCCGCCGTCGAACTGCACGCGCAGCACCAGGACGCGCTTGGCCCCGGTCGTGACGAGCGCGCTCGTCAGCTCGCCGATGCCCTCGGCCGGCCGGATCGCGTCGACGATGATCGTGCCGTCGTCGGCCTCGGTGCCGAACACGTCCACCGGGGAGCCGCTCGCCGTGCGCCAGTCGATCGGCGCCTCGGCGCCCTGCGGCGCCTCCGTCATCGAGTCCAGGTTCAGGCGCACGAACTCCCCGTCTTCCCGCTCCAGCATGTACCGCGCCTCGCCATTGGCGACGGCGACGGTCAGCGTCCCCGAGGCGGTCGGGGGCGGCCCCGCTCCCTCGTCACCGGCGTCGATGCTCAGGCAGCCGGACGCGAACGCGCACGCTGCGGTGAGGGCAACCGTGGTGAGGCGTGACTTGAAGCGCTGCATGGGATCTTCCTTTCCTGGCTCGGTCCGATGCGCCCATCTCCCCCCGTGTCGGAGAGCGCCGCACCATTCCCCCTCAGGAGCCCGGGCGCGGCGCGACGGAGCGCTGCCAAGGAGAGGCCGCAAGCGCCGCCAGCCTCTCCGCTGCTGATGTAACTTGACGGCCAATCCGCTCTTCCCGCGGCGCGACCATCGCTCGTGAGCGTCACGCCGCGTCGACGTCTCGCGGGTGCCCGGACCTCCAGAGCAAATTCGCGGCCACAGCCGTGCTATCGGCTTGACACGGGGAGCTCACCTGTCTCGGCGGAACAATCACGTGCGAACGGCCAGTGATCCAGTCTGATGTTATGTTTGCGCGACTGGCATGGATCGCGAGAGATCCTGAATGGACATGAAAACACCACCCCAGATCCATCATGTGAGTTGGCGAAAGAGCGCTTGTGTTCGTCTGCTCGAGCGATCTCGGCCGGCATTCTGCGCGATTTGGCGCGAGGGTGGCAATCCGTGCTCGAGGGTGAACACATGAGTTCTTCGGTGAGGGCGAGGGCGGCGATGTGGGTAGCTCGGCGCGCTCGCGGTGCGCCGCTGGCGCCTCGCCCCGCGCGGCCGCTCGCTGGTGCGGCCGCCGCCGCTGGTATAGATGCGCGTATGACCCTCCTCCGAGACGTCGTGGCTGCGCTGGAGTCGATCGCCCCGCTCCGGTTCGCCGAGCCGTGGGACAACGTGGGCCTCCTGGCGGGCGATCCCGCGCGGCCCTCGTCGGCGGCGCTCCTCGCCATCGATTACACCGCCGAGGTCGCCCAAGAGGCGCGCGAGCTCGGCTGCGATCTCGTCGTCGCCTACCACCCGCCGCTCTTCGAGGCGGTGAAGCGCGTGGTCGCGCCGAGCCCCATCTTCGCGGCGATCCGGGACGGCATCGCGCTGTACTCGCCCCACACGGCGCTCGACGTCGCCGAGGGCGGCACCAACGATGTCCTCGCCGACGCGCTCGGGATGTCCGGGGAGCGCGCGCCGCTCCGGCGGGCGCCGTCCAAGGCGTGGCAGCACAAGCTCGTCGTCTTCGTCCCGGAGGAGCACGCCGACGCCGTGGCCGACGCCCTCGCCGCGGCGGGCGCGGGCCGGATCGGCCGGTACTCGCGCTGCAGCTTCCGCACGGTCGGGACGGGCACGTTCTTCGGCGAGGAGGGCACGAACCCCACCGTGGGCGAGAAGGGTCGGCTCGAGCGCGTGACCGAGGTGCGGCTGGAGATGGTCTTTCCCCGCGATCGGACCGAGGCGGTCCTGCAGGCGATGCGCGCCGCGCACCCCTACGAGGAGGTGGCGTTCGATCTCGTCGAGCTCGCCGTCGAGCCGCTGCGCGTCGGTATCGGCCGCATCGGGCCGCTCGGCGGCGCGGCGCCGGTCGGCGACCTGCTCGGCCGCGTCAAGGCGGCGCTGGGGGTCGACGCGCTGCTCGTGGCCGGCCCCGAGCGGCGCGCCGTCGCGCGCGTGGCGACATGCGCCGGCGCGGGCGGCGCGCTCCTCGAGGACGCGATCGCCCAGGGCGCCGAGCTCTATCTCACCGGCGAGCTGCGCCACCACGACGCCCTGCGCGCGGCGAGCGCCGGCGTCACGGTGGTGTGCGCGCTGCACTCGAACAGCGAGCGCGCCGCGCTGAAGCGCCTGGCCGAGCGGCTCCGCGCCGAGGTGCCGTCGCTCCGCGTCGAGCTCAGCGCGCGAGATCGGGATCCGTTCACGATCCGCTGAAGATGCGGCGATTCGGGAGGGAGTGGCCATCCTGACCGAGCGAGGGCGGTGGGCGAAGTGCTACGATGCTTGCATGCGTTCCGCGAGCGACGTTCTGCCTCCGCCGATCCCTCCGGCCGAGCAAGTCCGCAGGCTGGTGGAGGCCAACCGGGTCGAGGAAGCGCGCCGCTACGTCCAGGAGTTGCTCGCCCAGGGCGACACGAGCGTGGAAGGCTGGGCCAAGGTCCTCCGTCCGCCTCGGGTCGTGCCGTCGCCCGACCGAGCTCGCAGCGACTTCGCGGCAGACTATGCCTGGTTGCGAGAGAACCGGCAGGCCTACCTCGATCGCTGGGTGGCGCTCCAGGACGGAGAGCTGCTCGACGCCGACATCGCGCTGCGCGCGCTGATCGAGCGGCTGACGGAGCGCGGTCAGATCGATGGCGCGTTCATCGTCCAGGTCGACTGATGGCCAAAGGTACGATGCGGCTCGACGGGGATGCGCAGCCGTGGGCTGCTTCGTCGGCGCGCTATCGGGTCGCGACGGAGCATGAAGGAACACTGCTGACGGTCGCGGTCCGCTGCCGGATCGCTGGTCTTCCGTTCGAGAACCAGGCGTTGCTCGACACGGGCGCCGCGTGGTCGATCATCGGAGGCGATCTCGCTGACCTGCTGCAAGCGCAGCTCGGTCCCTCGGGACAGACGATGATCCTCCTGACGCGACTCGGTCGCATCCGCGGCGTCCTCCACGACCTCGATGTCGTGCTCGTCGCGGAGCGCGGCGAGAGCCTCACGGTATCGGGCAGCATCGTTGTCGCCCCAGGATGGATAGGGCCGATCGTCCTCGGCTACCGCGGGTTTCTCGAACGCCTTCGCTTCGCCCTCGATCCGGGCTGCGGTCCTGACGACGCCTGGTTCTTCTTCTCGAGCGCAGGCTGAGCGGTCGGCGTCGAACGGGCAGCGGGACGGGCGCGGTACCCGTCTGGCTCAGCGGGTTCGGGCGTCGCAGTGCCGGGCGGCTACGGTGGCGGTGCAGGCGAACAGGGGGACTGCGGCGGGCTGTCCTGCATCGACGCAGATCAGGCGGGTGGGCGGCGACGGAGCCGGCAAATGTGGCCGCGAAGGCGGAAGGGGTGGCGCAGGCCGGCGAGATGGCCCCGGCGGTGGCGGCCCAGGCGACCGCGCCGTAGGGATGGCTATGCAGTGAGGCAGTGAGATCGAGCGGAGCGCCGACGGTGCGACTCACCGCTGGCGCCCCGGACAGCAGCGCAGCGCCAGAGCTCCCGCGCTCGCCTGGATCTCGCAGGGCACCGCCGCGTCGAGGGCGAAGCGATGACATTCCCGAAGGACACGCCGAGACGTCCGCCGCCATGGGCCGAGCCAGTCCGGAGCTCGAGCGCGCCGGAGGCGTGGCAGGAGCGGCTCGTCCACGCGCGCGTCAGACGCCTGATGATGGCTCACGGGGTCGACGACCCCGACGTGGAGAGCGCGCTCGTGAAGGTGGCGGCCTGGGTCGAGGAGCTGGTCGCCGCCGAGCAGGCGGCGCCGCAGGAGGAGATGGAGGCGTGGGTGCGCGCGCTCCCGGCCGAGGCCCAGGCCCACGGGCGCAGGTCGCGCCTGGCGCTGCGCGGCGCTGTCATTTTCGTGCTCGGCGTCCTGTGCGGCGTGGCGCTCGCCGCCCTGCGCCTGCGCTGCGTCGCGGCCCGGTCACCCGGACGGACGCGCGGGCCCGCAAAGGCGCTGGACTGGACGGGCGCCCGCGATCAGCCTGCTCGCCCCCATGCGCGACCACGCCACGCCTCCTGCCCCCGATCTGCGCGCGGAACCCGATGCGCCCTCGCCCGGCCTGCGCCGAGGCGCCGGCGTCTGGTCGACGCTCCGCGAGGCGGTGGGCGGCAGCGGGCACGACTTCACCCAGGGCTCCATCGACCGGGCGATCGTCCTGCTCGCGATCCCCATGGTCATGGAGATGCTCATGGAGTCGCTCTTCGTCGTGGTCGACGTGTTCTGGGTGTCGCGGCTCGGCGCCGACGCGGTCGCCGCCGTCGGGCTCACGGAGTCGCTCCTCGCGGTGGTGTACGCCCTGGGGATGGGCCTCTCGGTCGCCGCGTCCTCGACGGTCGCGCGGCGGATCGGCGAGGGGCGCCCCGAGGAGGCGGCCGCCATGGCGGGGCAGGCGATCGTGCTCGGCCTGCTCGCCTCGCTGCCGATCGCGGTGGCCGGCGGGCTGCTCGCGTCGCGGCTGCTCGCGGCGATGGGGGCGAGCGCCGGGGTGATCGCGACCGGCGCGCCGTTCGCCTCGACGATGCTGCTCGGCAACGGGACGATCCTGATGCTGTTCGTCATGAACGCGGTCTTCCGCGGGGCCGGCGACGCGGCGCTGTCGATGCGGGTGCTGTGGCTGTCGAACGCGCTGAACATGGTGCTCGGCCCGTGCTTCATCTTCGGCCTCGGCCCGTTCCCGGAGCTCGGCGTCACCGGCGCCGCGGTGGGGACGACGCTCGGCCGCGGGACCGGCGTCGCGCTGCAGGTCTTCCTGCTCGCGCGCGGCGGCGGTCGCGTGAAGGTGAGGGCGCGGCACCTCGTGCCCGACCCGAGGGCGCTCGCGGCGCTGCTCCGCCTGTTCGCGAACGGCGCGTTGCAGGCGCTCATCGGCACGGCGAGCTGGATCGGCATGGTGCGCATCCTGGCCCCCTTCGGGAGCGCGGCGCTCGCCGGCTACACGATCGGGATGCGGGTCATCGCGTTCGCGATCCTGCCGGCGTTCGGGCTCGCGAACGCCGCCGCGACGATGGTGGGGCAGAACCTCGGGGCCGGGCGCCCCGAGCGAGCCGAGGCCGCGGTCTACCGCGCGGGCGTCTGGAACACGGTCATGCTCGGCGCGATCGGCGTGGTCTTCGCGGTGGGCGCGGGCGCCATCGTCGGCGCGTTCACGGGCGACGCCGAGGTGCTCCGGTCCGGCACGGAGACGCTGCGGATCGTGGCGTGCGGGTTCCTGTTCTACGGGTTCGGGATGGTGTTCACGCAGGCCTTCAACGGCGCGGGCGACACGTGGACGCCGACGATGCTGAACTTCGCCTGCTTCTGGCTCTGGGAGATCCCGCTCGGCTGGGGGCTCGCGCGCGCCGCGGGGCTCGGGTCGACGGGCGTGCCCATCGCGATCGCGGTGGCGTTCTCGACGCTCGCGGTCGCGGGCTGGCTCATGTTCCGCCGCGGGGCGTGGAAGCAGCGTCGCGTCTGAGGGCGAGCTACCGCGCCGGGCGCGCGAGCCAGGCGTCGACGAGCTTGCGGGCGATGCTGAGCGGCGGCGGCAAGAGCGGCAGCGCGTCGCGGTGGAACCAGCGCGCGTCCTCGAGCTCGCGCGTGTCGACGCGGAGCTCGCCGCCGGCATAGCGCGCGGTGAAGCCGACCATGATCTGGTGCGGGAAGGGCCACGGCTGGCTGCCGAAATAGGCGATGTCCGCGACGTCGACGCCCGTCTCCTCGTGGACCTCGCGCGCGACGCACGCCTCCAGCGTCTCGCCCGGCTCGACGAAGCCCGCCACGAGGCCGTACATGCCCGCGGGGAACCGCGCCTGCCGCGTCATGAGCACGCGCGGGCCGTCCTCGACGAGCACGATCGTCGCGGGCGTGATCCGGGGGAAGTAGTTGCTGGCGCAGCGGACGCAGCGCTTGACCCGCTCGTCCTGCCCCGCCTCGAGCGCGGCGCCGCACGCCGCGCAGTACTGGTGCGCCCGGTCCCAGTGCTGCACCTGGTACGCGGTGCCCGCCACGTCGAACAGCTCCGGATCGATGCGCCCGTGGAGGCGCCGCAGCGAGACGTAGGCGTACCCCTCGGGCGCCGGGGAGCCCTGCGCGAGCTCCGCGGAGCGGCAGGGGCGGCCGTCGAGCTCTCCGAGCGGCTGGTCGCGCACGGCGACGACGCCGAGCTCCGCGAGATCGGCCGCGACGGGGACGTCGAAGCGATCGCCGCCGTCGCGAGGCGCGCGGACGAGGAGCTCGTCGCCGCGGAACGCGAACCACGCGATCCCGGGGGCCGGCGCGCTCGGGCGGCCGAGCCCGGGGCGGAAGCGGGAGGGCGGCATGGGGTCACGCCCGCCCGCGGGGCCGCGCGGCCTCCGCTGCGAGGGCCTGCGCTGCGCGACGTCCGCCGGAGGGAGAGCCGATCGGGGGCATGCGGGGGGAGCTTAGCGCCGATTCCGTGCGTCAGTAGCCCCGCCAGAGGCGGCGAGGGCGGCGGCCGCGAGCGGGCCCGCCGCGCCCGGGCGCGAGGCGCCGCTGCCGCCGGGGAGCAGGGGGCGCCAGGTCGAATTTCAAATGGGGACCACGGCTCGTCCCCACGTACCCGTAGCGTTTCAACCCCGCGTCGAGGAATCGATATGCTGCAGTCGTCTCCTGGTCTGATCTTTGCCGGCGTGCTCTCTCTGTCGCTCGCCGCGTGCGCGAGCGGCACCACGCTCGATCCTTCCGCCGGAGCGCTCCCTGGCGAGGGCGGGGGCGGCGGCGTCGGGGGCGGCGGCGTCGGGGGCGGCGGCGTCGGGGGCGGCGACGGGTGGATCGACCCGACGTGGGTGAACCCCGGCCCGCCGGCCGTGTGGAACCCTCCGTCCGTCACCGTCCCCGGCGCGTGCTCCGAGCTGACGTCGCACCACATCTACACGGTCTCGTCGTACAGCGAGCTCTACTCGTTCCACCCGGCCACGCTGGACTTCCGGTTCATCGGCCAGTTCAAGTGCGCGTGTCCCGTGGAGCTCTGGCAGATCGAGGCCGTGTCGCCGCTGTCGATGGCCGTCGATCGGAGCGGCGTTGCCTGGATCGAGAGCCATAGCGGCCGGCTCGCGCGCCTGGATATCGAGACCGGCGTCTGCGAACCGGTCATGAGCACGCCGGGGGACCGCCCGCCCTGGAGGTTCGGGATGGCGTTCGCGTCCGACGGCGTCCCCGGCGAGGAGACCCTCTACCTGCGCGAGGCGCTGCTCGGCGGGACGCCCGACGAGGTGGATCCCGTCCGGGCGCTCGCCACGTTCGATGCGCGGAGCCGCGCCATCCGTCCGCTCGGCGTGGGCGAGGGAAGGGACGCGGACCTCACCGGCACGGGCGACGGCCGGCTCTTCGGCTTCGTGAGGGGGGCGCCGGGGGAGCCGGCGTCCCTCAGCGAGTACGACAAGAGGACCGGCGCCACGCTCTCCCAGACACCGCTCTCCGGCGTGAACATCCACGACAGCGCGAGCTGGGCGTTCGCGACCTGGGGAGGCGCCTTTTACTTCTTCGTCCTGAACCCCGACCCCGTCGACAGGATCACGTCGAGCGTCTATCGCTACGACCCCTTGTCGGGCGCGCCGCCGGAGCTCCTGCGGGACGACCTCCCCGCCGAGATCATCGGCGCGGGCGTATCGACGTGCGCCCCGACCGTCATCCCCCAATAACTTCCGTCTGAGTTTCCGCCGAGCAGGGCTCCAGTGGGGCCCAACCCGGGCCCAGCGCGGCGTGACGAGAGCGCGCCATCGTCCTCGTCATCCCCGCGATGGGAGGCCGACGCTGGCAAGGTAGGCTTCCAGAGCCGGCGCATGATCGGACGACACGATGGCGCCGATATATCCGTCCGGCCGGACGAGCACCCAGTCGCCGGGCGACACGCCGTAGGCAGCGCGGAGATGGCCGCCATCGTCGACGATGTCGCCGTGCGGCCCGACGGCGTGGATGTGAAGCCCGGGGCGCGGCTCGACGGCCGAGAGCCGGTCCACCCCGTAACCCAGCAAGGTCCAATGCGGACCCTGGAAGAGCTTGAAGAGCCGTGTCGGCATCCCCGCCACGCCGCGGACGGGCGCGTCCGGCGCCCGGTGGCCCGCGAGGATGCCGCCGCTGCGCTTCGGCGTTTCCATGGCCAGCGACGACTTCGGGTATCCCAGATCGAGCTGATGCACCTCGCGACCGCGGCGCATGACGCCTCGCTTGGCCGCCTCCAGCAGCTGCGTCGTCAGGCCGAGCACCTCCGCGGCGATCGGCCGGCGCTCCTCCTCGTAGGTCGCGAGCAGCGCCTCCGGCGCACCCGCCAGAACGGAGGCGAGCTTCCAGCCGAGGTTGTAGGCGTCCTGCACGCTCGTATTGAGGCCCTGCCCGCCCGTCGGCGGGTGGATATGCGCGGCGTCGCCGACGAGGAAGACGCGCCCGTCCCGGTAACGGTCGGCGAGGCGCGCGTTCATGGTATAGGCGGAGGCCCAGGACACCGAACGGATCACGATGTCGCCTCGGCCCGTGCGGCCCGCGACCATCGCTGTGAGGCCTTCCGCGGAGAGATCGACATCGCCCTCCGGAGGAATCGGCGCCTGCAACTGGAACATGTCGGTGCCGACGAGCGGGCATAGCGACATCTGCTTTTCCATCGACTGTTTGTTGAAGCGATGCCAGGCGTCCCTGCTGAGCCCATCCAGGACGACGTCGGCGACCACGGCGCGCACCCCCATGGTCTTGCCGGGAAAGTCGATCGCGAGCGCGTGCCGTACGACGCTGCGGCCGCCGTCCGCTCCGACGAGATAGCGGGCGCGGACGGTCTCCTCGCCCCTCGGGCCAGCGACGCGGGCGGTGACGCCCTCGCCATCCTGCTCGAGGCTCTTCAGCTCGCGGCCGAACTCCGGGGCGCTCCCGAGCTCCGCCAGACGCTCGCGCATCGCGGCCTCGGTCAGGAACTGGGGCACGAGCAGCGGCAGAAGATAGGGCTCGCCAGGCGTCGGGTCCTGAGGCTCCATGCGCTGCGACTCCTCGTAGCCTCCGTCGTCGCGATACTCCCGCGGGGGTGGGTACATGCCGCCGGCCGCAACGACGCGGTCGAGGATGCCCAGATCCTCGAACACCTCCTGGCTGCGCGGCTGGATCCCTTTGCCGCGCGAGCCGGGAAACGGCCCGTCCAGCCTGTCGATGAGCCGGAACGCGACTCCCCGACGGGCGAGCTCGATGGCCAGGGTCAACCCGGCAGCACCTGCGCCAACGATCAGTGCATCCGTCGAAAAATGATGTTCCACGGCGAGCTCCGCTTTCTTGAACTGCGTTTCAGATATGTGTATCATGCATATGTTCGCGCCCCCGAACCGTCAAGAGAATTTGTGCAAACTACACGCATCTCAAAAAAGAAGCTCCGCGAGCTCCACGGCGCCATGGTCGATCTGATCGCGGTCATGAACCTGCCGCAGCGCGATCAGGCGCTGCTCGCGGAGGCGGGCCTCTCCCTGGATCGAGCCCTCTTTCAACTGCTGGTGGGGATCGAGCGCTTCGGGCCGATCGGCGTGGTCGAGCTCTCGGACCGAGCCGGGCGCGATTACACGACCGTCAGCCGCCAGGTCGCGAAGCTCGAGAGCCTGGGGCTGATCGAACGTCGACCCAGCCCAGCCGATCGCCGCGTCCATGAGGCGGTGATCACCGACGAGGGGCGACAGATGACGGACGCCTTGGACGCCGCGCGTCAGAGGCTCGCGGCCCCGATCCTCGCCAAATGGAGCGAGGAAGACTTCAGCGACCTGGTGCGCCTGATGCGCCGGTTCGTGGACGACTTGCTGGCGTCGTCGCGCGGAACGGACAAGCCCTGAGGGGCAGACCTCGGCGGGCGGCGCTGCGAGCGCGCGGGCCGCTCCCCGACGACGCCCGCGGACGCCAGGCTCTCGTTACTCTTCGTGGCGTCCTTGGCGGTTCAGCTCTCGGTCGATCGACGTGACCGACGCGCTCGGGGAGGGCTCACGCCGTGCCGGCGAGCGTCGCGGCCCACGCGAGCGCGACGAAGGCGACCTCGACGTCGTTCTTCCTGGGGACGAGGCGCTTCGTCTCGATGCCCTCGGCGGCGCGGTGGGGGAGCTGCTCCAGCGCGGAGAGCTCGGCGGCCTGGGCGGCGTGGAGGTCGCGGAGCGCGGCGTCCGCCTCGGTCCACTCCGCTCGCGCGCGAGCGCCTGCCGCTCCTTCGGGGCGAAGAACTCGTCGACGTCGAGGGCGCCCACCGCGGCGATCGGCGGCGCGGCGAGGTCGGCGAGCAGCTCCTCGAGCCCCGCGGCCCGGCGCTCGCGCAGCCGCCGCTCGGCGAGGTGCGCGAGCAGCACGTGCTCGCGGCTCCGCGCCGGATCCGGGTCGCGCCCGACGAGCCGGAGCAGGAGCGACAGCGAGGCCGAGAGCGCCTCGCGGGCACGCCGTGGGTCACGAGGTGGTGCGCGGGGAGCTCGAGCGGGCGCGCGGCGGCGGCGCCGGGATCCCCCGAGAGCGGGCGAGAGCGGCCCAGGGCGAAGGGGCGGGTCGGCATGAGGGCGCGCTCGTGCCACGGCGGGCGCGACGTCGCAATGCTCCGAGCGGGAGGGGGAGCGGCGGCGCGCAGGCGCGGGGCCGCGGGACGACGCCGCGGGACGACGCCGCGGGACGACGCCGCGGGACGACATGGAGTTACGCGCGGCGCCGCTGGGATCGGCGCGCAGCGCCGCAGAGGCCGTGCGGTACGGCAAGCGGCCGCTCAGCGCAGGGCGTGCGCCACGCGCCGGCGCGACCCACGCAATCCGTGCGACCGCAGCGCACGCGCTGCGCCTTCCCCGTATGCCGCCGCCTGGCGTCGCCTGACGCCCGCATCTTCGCGTCAAAATGGACGCCGGTGCGGCTATAGTGAGCCGATGGAGGTCGGGCCATGAAGCCGGATGCGCCCGCATCCGCCGAAGGCATCCCAAGAATAGGTGAGGTCTTCGCGCAGAGATACCGCCTCGAGCGCAGCCTGGGCCGAGGATCCATGGGCGCCGTCTTCGTCGCAGAGCACGTCTCGCTGCGCCAGCGCGTCGCGGTCAAGTTCCTCCTCCCGCGGGCCAAGGACTTCCCGGGCGCGAGCGCCCGCTTCCTGCGCGAGGCGCGCGCCGCCGCGGCGATCCGGAGCGAGCACGTCGCCCGCGTCATCGACGTGGGCACGGCCGAGCTGGGCTTGCCGTACATCGTCATGGAGCACCTGCGCGGCCGCGACCTCCAGCAGGTGCTCGACGCCCGCGGCCCTCTGCCCGTCTCCGAGGCGGTCGACTACGTGCTCCAGAGCTGCGAGGCGGTCGCGGAGGCGCACGCGCGCGGCATCGTCCACCGCGACCTGAAGCCGGGGAACCTGTTCCTCACGTCCGGCCCGAGCGGCGTCCCCGTGGTCAAGGTGCTCGACTTCGGCCTCTCCAAGTCGGCCGAGGACGCCGCCGAGGAGGACGGGAAGCTCACGGCGTCGGAGATGATGCTCGGCTCCCCCTGCTACATGTCGCCCGAGCAGGTGCGCTGCACGAAGGACGTCGACGCGCGCACCGACGTCTGGGCGCTCGGGATCATCCTCTACCAGCTCCTCACCGCGCGCTTCCCCTTCGACGCGCCCTCCATCTCGGCGCTCTTCGTGGCCATCGTCACCGACGCGCCCAGGCCGCCGCGCGTGCACCGGTGGGAGCTGCCCGTCCACCTCGAGGAGGTCATCCTGCGCTGCCTGGAGAAGGACGTGCAGCAACGCCTCCAGAGCGTCGTGGAGCTGTCGCGCGCGCTCGCCCCGTACGGCACCGAGCACTCGGCGCGCGCGCTCGACCAGATCGAGGCGATCGCCGCGGGCAAGGCCTTCCCCTCGCTGCCGCCGCCCCCGCCCGACCCCGCCGCCAGCACCACGCCCGCCGGCGCGGCGCGCTTCCAGGGCGCCACGGCGACCTGGCCGCGCCCGGGCGCCGACGATGAGCCCGACGGGAGGTTCAGCCGCCGCGCCACCGTGGTCGCTCCCGGCGGCGGCGACCCCGTGACGACCCTGCCCAGCCCGGGCACGGCGGCCGACGCCCTCCGCACCCGCGACGCCGCGCCGGCCGAGCGCACCTCGGTGCCCGTCTCCAGCGACGAGGGGCCCACGCTGATGATGGCGCGCGAGGACGGCCCCACGCTGACGATGGCGCGCGAGGACGGGCCCACGCTGACGATGGCGCGCGAGGACGGCCCGACGCTGAGGATGGCGCACGACGACGGCCCCACGCTGCCCTGGCCCTACCGGCTGCTCGCGGCGCGCCCGCTGGCCGACGGCGAGGAGAGCATCGGGAGCGTGCCCGTCGTGACCGAGCGCCGCCCCGGCCAGCAGAGCTCCCTCATGCTGCGCAAGCGCCGCCGCGCGGCCGCGCGCATCGCCGCGGCCGCCTCCCTGACCGCCGCGGTCGCGGTCGGGGTGACGCTCTGGTCCCGCCGCCCCGAGAGCTCGTCGAACGTCGGCCTCCCGTCCGGCCCGGCCTCGCAGGCGCCGGCCCACGCCTCGTCGCTCGACGCCGCGGGCGAGCCCGAGGCCCCGGCGTCGGCCGGCGAGGCGCTGGAGGGCGCGGCCGGCGCGGCGGCGGGCACGGCGGCTCCGGCGCAGCCCCCCGGCTCCGCCGCGGCCGGCGGGGCGGGGCCGGGCGCGGCTCCCTCGTCCGCCGCCTCCGGGCCCAAGGCGCCCCTCGACCCCCGGCTGGACGGGGCGCTGCGCAAGCCGGCGCACCCTCCGGCGCGCCCGCCGGGCAGCGCCGCGCGCGACCCCAGGGCGCCGGCCCCTCACGACCCCGCGCCCGCGATCCGCGACGACCGGTAGCTGGTAGACCCGGAGCGCAGGGAGACCCCATGGCGAAGAAGAAGCTCTCGGCCCGCGCCGCCCGGCGCGCGGGCGACCGCGCGGCGGAGAAGCTCACCCGCGACATCGAGCGGCTCGCGCTGCTCGAGCCGGGCCACACCCCGGAGCGCGCCATCGCGCTCGACGCAGCCTCGCAGGTCGAGGTGGCCGCGCGGTCGATCCCGTGCCCGCGCTGCCGCGGCGCCTTCCGCGTGGAGGACCACACGGCCGAGACGCTGGACGGCGTCCGCCTCCGCGTCGCGCAGGTCGCCTGCAGCGCGTGCGGCGCGCGCCGGAGGCTCTACTTCCGGCTCGGCGCCGCCTCTCTCAACTAGCCCTGCCCGCGCGCCCCTCGGGCGTGCCGCGACGCTCGGCCCCCGCGTCAATACCGCGGGACGCTCTCGTCGATGTGGACCGACCACGCGTCGATGCCGCCCTGGAGCGAGGCCACGCGCGCGTGGCCGAGCTTCTCGAGGATCGCGGCGGCCGAGAGGCTCCGGACGCCGTGGTGGCAGTACGCGACGATCAGCGCGCCCTCGGGGGCCGCGACCTCGTCCGCGCGCTCGGCGAGCTCGGTCAGCGGGATCAGCGTGCTGCCCGGCAGCGCCGCGATCTCGTGCTCGCCGGGCGTGCGCACGTCGAGGAGCATCACGGGCTCCCCCGCCTTCAGCTTCAGAAAGAGCTCTTTCACGGAGATCTGCTGGACCATGGCCTGCTCGCGATCGCCCCCGGCACGGCGCCGGAAAGACCCCTACCTATCCGAAGCGCTCCCCAGGAACAACCGCGTCTCACCCCGTCGCCCGCTCCCTGGCGAGCGCCGCGACCACGCTCACGAGCTCCGCCGGATCCAGCGGCTTGGCGACGTGGGCCTGGTAGCCGGCGCCGAGCGCCCGCGCCCGATCCTCGGCCCGCGCCAGCGCGCTGAGGGCGACGGCCGGCGTCGCGCCCCCGCGCGCGGGGCCGAGGTCGCGCACCCTGCGGATGAGCTGGAAGCCGTCCTCGCCCGGCATGCCGAGGTCGCTGACGAGCACGTCGGGGCGCTCGCGCTCCAGCATGGCGATCGCCTCCGCGGCCGAGCCGGCCGTGGTGACGCGCGCGGCGCACTCCTCCAGCACGCGCTGGGCGACCTCGCGGGCGTCGGGCTGGTCGTCGACCACGAGGACGCGCACGCCGGTGAGCTCGTCCGCCGGGTAGACGGCGGCCGCCGCCTCGGTGCGGGCCGCGGGGGACCGCTGCGTCGCGCCGGGCGCCTGGGGCGAGACGCCGGCGAGCGGCAGCTTGACGGTGAAGGTGGCGCCCCGGCCCTCACCCGGGCTGGCGACGTGCACGGTGCCGCCGTGCAGCTCGACCAGGTGCTTGACGATGGAGAGCCCGATGCCGAGGCCGCCGTGCTTCCTCGTCGAGGACGCGTCCGCCTGGCGGAAGCGCTCGAACAGGTGCGGCAGAAACTGCGGGGCGATGCCCGGGCCGGTGTCGGTCACCGACAGCTCGGCGTGCGCGCCCGCGCGCCGCAGCGCGACGTCGATCCGCCCGCCGGCCGGCGTGAACTTCGCCGCGTTCGACAGGAGATTCCAGGCGACCTGCTGGAGCCGGGCCGGATCCCCCTTGAGCGAGAGCGACTCGGGCTCGACGCTCGAGACGACCGCGAGGCCCTTGGCCTCGGCCGCGAGCTTGACCGCCTCGAGCGCGCCCTGGAGGACCGCGGGCAGGTCGACCGGCTGGACGTCGAGCCGCAGCTTTCCCGACACGATCCGGCTCATGTCGAGCAGCTCGGAGACCATGTCGGCCTGCAGGTGCGCGTTGCGCTCGATGACCTCGAGCCCGCGCGCGAGGGCCTGCGGCTCCGGGGCCCGGCTGCGCAGGATGCGCGCCCAGCCGAGGATGGCGTTGATGGGCGAGCGCAGCTCGTGCGAGAGGGTGGCGACGAAGTCGTCCTTGACCCGGCTGACGCGCTCGGCCTCGTCGCGGGCGGCGCGCTCGCTCTCGAGCAGCTTCTGGCGCTCTTCCTCGGCCAGCCGCTCCGCGGTGACGTCCTCGCAAATCCCCATGAACGACTCCACCGCGCCGTCGGGACCGAGCTCGGGGATGAAGCGCGTCCGGTATCTCCGCCCGCCCATGGTGAACTCGATGCGTTGCTGCTTGCCCGTCCTCTGCGCCTCGCGGCACGCGGTCTCGCTGGCCTCGCACATATCCCTCGGAAGGAGGGTCTCGAAGCCGTGCTTGCCGAGGTAGTACTCGGGCGGGAACCCGGTCACCGCCTCGACGGCGGACGTCGCGAACGTGCACCGCATCTCGGGGTCGAGCCGGAAGATCACGTCGGGCGAGTTCGTCATGAGCGACGTCAGCTGGCGCTCGCGCCGGCGGAGCTCGTCCTCCAGGCGCTCGCGCTCGGCGAGGACCCGCTTCGCGTCGTCGAGCGCCGCCCGGAGCCGGCGCTCGCTCTCGCGCAGCGCCTCCTCCGTGCGCTTGAGCCGGCCGATGTCCAGGCACAGGCCGACCCAGGCGGTGATCTCGCCCCGCTCGTCGCGGATCGGGACGGCCCGGTTGAGGGCCGGGTGGACGGCGCCGTCCGCGCCGAGATAGCGGAGCTCTTTCTCGTACGGCTCGCCCGTCTGCAGACACCGCCAGAAGAGCGCCACCTTGTGCCGGTCGTCGGGGTGGATCGCGTCGAGCCACCCGCCCTCCGAGCACTGCGCCTGGGTCAACCCCGTCATGCGCAGGAACGCCTCGCTGGCATAGGCGCTCCGGCCCTCGCGGTCGGTGACCCAGATGCCGTAATCGATGGAGTCCCCGATGGCGCGGAAGACCTGCTCGCTCTGCCGGAATGCCGCCTCCGCGCGCCGGAGCGCCGTCATGTCGAGCGCGAGCACGAAGCCGCCGTCCTCGAACCGCCCCGCGGGCAGCAGACAGCCGTTCACGAGCATCGTGATCCGCGTCCCGTCGCGCCGCACATACGTCCGCTCGAACGGCGCGAACGTCCACCGGCCCGACAAAAGCTCCGCCCGCGCACGATCGCCGGCGGGGCGCTCCTCCTGCATCACGTCGGAATCCCACCGGACCAGGCCGGCCGCGAGCTCCTCCCGCGTGCAGCCCACGAGCTGCAGATACGCCTCGTTCGCCTGGACGATCCGCCCATCGGGCATCCAGAGCGCCATCGGCGCCATGTTGCTGTAGAAGAGCCGCTGCATCCTGGCCTCGCTCTCGGCCAGCGCCTGCTCCGCCGCGAGCGCCCGCTCCTCGACGCTCCGCCGCTCGGTGATGTCCTCGACGAACACCACCACGCGATATGGCCGGTCGCGCGCGTCACCGACGGAGACGCCCGTCAGCTGGAGCGAGCGGATACAACCGTCCTTGCAGCGGCAGCGCACCTCGAACGTGATCTCCTCCTCGCCGGCCTCGAGCAGCGAGCGCCATGCGACCAGCGAGCTCGTCCGGTCCTCCGGCAGCGCCAGGTCGAGCAGCCTCTTCCCGAGCAGCTCCCGCTCCGCGTAGCCCAGCAGCCGGCAGAGCGAGCCGCTGACACGCAGGAGCCGCCCGCCCGGCGCGTCCATCTGCGCGTACCCCCTGCCGGGCGAGCGCATCGACCAGGCTGGCTGTCCGGCGGTCTCCCCCATCGCTGTCCGTCCACTCTCCCGGTCACCAACCCGCTCCACGTGCCCCCCGGACGTGCGCGTGCGGCGTCCCCCTGTTTCGTCCAGCCACGCTATCACGAACACGGCGTGTCACGGCAGTATGACAGGCGGATCGAGCGCACGTCATCGGCTCACCCCGGCTGTCTCCGGGGCCCTTTCCGTCCGGGTCTCGTGTGGAGCCCGGCTATCCGACCGGGACATGGATGCGTTTGCTCGCAGGCTTCCGTCATTCCAAGGCACGCTGCCGCAGGCGAGATTCCTGCTCATTGAGCGTCACGATGGAAGGCGCCGAGTTCTTCCAGGAGATCATTCGGCTCACCGGCGAGCAGACCGCTGTGATCAAGTCGACCGCGCGCCCGGTGCCGCTCGACCTTGGCTGGACCGTTACCTCTCCGAAGCGCTCCCCAGGAACAACCGCGTCTCACCCCGTCGCCCGCTCCCTGGCGAGCGCCGCGACCACGCCCACGAGCTCCGCCGGATCCAGCGGCTTGGCGATGTGGGCCTGGTAGCCGGCGCCGAGCGCCCGCGCCCGATCCTCGGCCCGCGCCAGCGCGCTGAGGGCGACGGCCGGCGTCGCGCCCCCGCGCGCGGGGCCGAGGTCGCGCACCCTGCGGATGAGCTGGAAGCCGTCCTCGCCCGGCATGCCGAGGTCGCTGACGAGCACGTCGGGGCGCTCGCGCTCCAGCATGGCGATCGCCTCCGCGGCCGAGCCGGCCGTGGTGACGCGCGCGGCGCACTCCTCCAGCACGCGCTGGGCGACCTCGCGGGCGTCGGGCTGGTCGTCGACCACGAGGACGCGCACGCCGGTGAGCTCGTCCGCCGGGTAGACGGCGGACGCCGCCTCGGCGCGCGGCGAAGGGGGCCGCTGCGTCGTGCCGGGCGCCTGGGGCGAGACGCCGGCGAGCGGCAGCTTGACCGTGAAGGTCGCGCCCCGGCCCTCACCCGGGCTGGCGACGTGCACGGTGCCGCCGTGCAGCTCGACCAGGTGCTTGACGATGGAGAGCCCGATGCCGAGGCCGCCGTGCTTCCTCGTCGAGGAGGCGTCCGCCTGGCGGAAGCGCTCGAACAGGTGCGGCAGGAACTGCGGGGCGACGCCCGGGCCGGTGTCGGTCACCGACAGCTCGGCGTGCGCGTTCGCGCGCCGCAGCGCGACGTCGATCCGCCCGCCGGCCGGCGTGAACTTCGCCGCGTTCGACAGGAGATTCCAGGCGACCTGCTGGAGCCGGGCCGGATCCCCCTTGAGCGAGAGCGACTCGGGCTCGACGCTCGAGACGACCGCGAGGCCCTTGGCCTCGGCGGCGAGCTTGATCGCCTCGAGCGCGCCCTGGAGGACCGCGGGCAGGTCGACCGGCTGGACGTCGAGCCGCAGCTTTCCCGACACGATCCGGCTCATATCGAGCAGCTCGGAGACCATGTCGGCCTGCAGGCGCGCGTTGCGCTCGATGACCTCGAGCCCGCGCGCGAGGGCCTGCGGCTCCGGGGCTCGGCTGCGCAGGATGCGCGCCCAGCCGAGGATGGCGTTGATGGGCGAGCGCAGCTCGTGCGAGAGGGTGGCGACGAAGTCGTCCTTGACCCGGCTGACGCGCTCGGCCTCGTCGCGGGCGGCGCGCTCGCTCTCGAGCAGCTTCTGGCGCTCTTCCTCGGCCAGCCGCTCCGCGGTGACGTCCTCGGTGATCCCCATGAACGACTCCACCGTGCCGTCGGGCCCGAGCTCGGGGATGTACCGGGCGCGGAACCTCCGCGCTCCGAGGCTGAACTCCATCCGCTGCGGCTTGCCCGTCCTCTGCGCCTCGCGGCACGCGGTCTCGCCCGCCTCGCACACCTCGAGCGGGAGCCCGTTCTCGCGGGGCGTCCTGCCGACGTAGTGCTCCGGCGGGAGCCCCGTGACCGCCAGCGAGGTGGGCGACATGAACGTGCAGCGCAGATCCAGATCCAGGCGGTAGATCGCGTCGGGCGAGTTCGTCATGAGCGACGTCAGCTGGCGCTCGCGCCGGCGGAGCTCGTCCTCCAGGCGCTCGCGCTCGGCGAGGACCCGCTCCGCGTCGTCGAGCGCCGCCCGGAGCCGGCGCTCGCTCTCGCGCAGCGCCTCCTCCGTGCGCTTGAGCCGACCGATGTCCAGGCACAGGCCGACCCAGGCGGTGATCTCGCCCCGCTCGTCGCGGATCGGGACGGCCCGGCTGAGGGTGGGGTGAGCGGCGCCGTCCGCGCCGACGTAGCGGAGCTCGTCTTCGAACGGCTCGCCCGTCCGCAGGCACCGCCGGAAGAGCGCCACCTTGTGCCGGTCGTCGGGGTGGAGCGCGTCGAACCACCTGCCCTCCGAGCACTGCGCCTGGGTCAACCCCGCCATGCGCAGGAACGCCTCGCTGGTATAGACGTTCCGGCCCTCGCGGTCGCTGACCCAGATACCGTAATCGATGGAGTCCCCGATGACGCGGAAGACCTGCTCGCTCTGCCGGAATGCCGCCTCCGCGCGCCGGAGCGCCGTCATGTCGAGCGCGAGCACGAAGCCGCCGTCCTCGAACCGCCCCGCGGGCAGCAGACAGCCGCTCACGAGCATCCTTATCCGCGTCCCGTCGCGCCGTACATACGTCCGCTCGAACGGCGCGAACGTCCACCGGCCCGACAACAGCTCCGCCCGCGCACGATCGTCGGCGGGGCGCTCCTCCGGCAGAACGTCGGAATCCCACCGGACCAGGCCGGCCGCGAGCTCCTCCCGCGTGCGGCCCACGAGCTGCAGATACGCCTCGTTCGCCTGGACGATCCGCCCATCGGGCATCCAGAACGCCATCGGGGCCATGTTGCTGTAGAACAGCCGCTGCATCCTGGCCTCGCTCTCGGCCAGCGCCTGCTCCGCCGCGAGCGCCCGCTCCTCGACGCTCCGCCGCTCGGTGATGTCCTCGACGAACACCACCACGCGATACGGCCGGTCGCGCGCGTCACCGACGGAGACGCCCGTCAGCTGGAGCGAGCGGACGCCGCCGTCCTTGCAGCGGCAGCGCATCTCGAACGTGATCTCCTCCTCGCCGGCCTCGAGCAGCGAGCGCCATGCGTCCAGCGAGCTCGTCCGGTCCTCCGGCAGCGCCAGGTCGAGCAGCCTCTTCCCGAGCAGCTCCCGCTCCGCGTAGCCCAGCAGCCCGCAGAGCGAGCCGCTGACACGCAAAAGCCGCCCGCCCGGCGCGTCGATCTGCGCGCTCCCCCTGCCGGATGAGCGCATCGACCCGGCTGGCTGTCCGGCGGTCTCCCCCATCGCTGTCCGTCCGCTCTCCCGGTCACCGGCCCGCTCCACGTACCCCCCGGACGTGCGCGTGCGGCGTCCCCCCCGCTTGTCCGGCCAGGCTATCACGAACCCGCCGTGTTGCGGCAGCGTGGCAGCCGGATCGAGCGCGCCTCATCGGCTCACCCGGGCTGTCCTCGGAGCCCTTTCCGTCCGGGTCTCGCGCCAGGCCCGGCGATCCGACCGGGACACGGAGGAGTTTGCTTGCATTTTCCCTGAAACCAGGCTTCTGCATGGTGCGCCCCCTCGACGGGCGTCCCAGCCGCCATGGATCAAGCCGCCGCTCCGCTCCTCGCCCGCCTCCCGCCGTCGCCCCACGATTTCACGGCCGACGACCTCTTGAACGGCTTCCTCGACTACGTCGCCGAGCGTGGACTCGAGCTCTACCCGGCGCAGGAGGAGGCCATCCTCGAGATCTTCGGCGGCAAGAACGTCATCCTCAACACCCCGACCGGCTCGGGCAAGTCGCTCGTCGCCGCCGCGATGCACTTCAAGGCGATGGCCGAGGGGATGAAGTCCTACTACACGTGCCCGATCAAGGCGCTCGTCAGCGAGAAGTTCTTCGCGCTCTGCAACGATTTCGGCCCCGAGAACGTGGGCATGTTGACCGGCGACGCGGCGGTGAACCGCGACGCGCCCATCATCTGCTGCACGGCCGAGATCCTCGCGAACATCGCGCTCCGCGAGGGCGAGAAGGCGCTCTGCGACTACGTGATCATGGACGAGTTCCACTACTACTCGGATCGCGATCGCGGGGCGGCCTGGCAGATCCCGCTGCTCACGCTGCCGCAGGCGAGGTTTTTGCTCATGAGCGCCACGATGGGAGGCACCGAGTTCTTCCAGGAGGAGATCGCGCGCCTCACCGGCGAGCAGACCGCCGTGATCAAGTCGACCGTGCGCCCGGTGCCGCTCGACTTCGAGTACCGCGAGACGCCGCTGCACGAGACGGTGGCGACCCTCGTCAAGAACGGCAAGGCGCCGATCTACATCGTGAGCTTCACCCAGCGGGCCTGCGCCGAGGAGGCGCAGAACCTGATGAGCCAGGACTACTGCACCAAGGAGGAGAAGCGGGCGATCACCGCCGCCCTCGCCGGGGTGAAGTTCTCGAGCCCTTACGGCCGGGAGGTGCAGCGCTTCGTCAAGCACGGCATCGGGCTGCACCACGCGGGGCTCCTGCCGAAGTACCGGCTCCTGGTCGAGAAGCTGGCCCAGCAGGGGCACCTCAAGATCATCTCGGGCACGGACACGCTCGGCGTCGGCGTCAACATCCCGATCCGCACGGTGCTGTTCACGAAGCTCTGCAAGTTCGACGGCGAGAAGACGGCCATCCTGAGCGTCCGCGACTTCCAGCAGATCAGCGGCCGGGCCGGCCGCAAGGGGTTCGACACGCAGGGCAGCGTCGTGGCGCAGGCGCCGGAGCACGTCATCGAGAACATGCGCCTCGAGGCCAAGGCGGGGAACGACCCGGCCAAGCGGCGGAAGATGGTGAAGAAGAAGCCGCCGGAGAAGGGCTATGTGCACTGGGATCGGCAGACGTTCGAGCGGCTGATCCAGTCGCCGCCCGAGCCGCTCGTGTCGCGGTTCCAGGTCACGCACGGCATGCTGGTCAACGTGCTCGGCCGCGAGGAGGGCGGGTGTCAGGCGATGAAGCGGCTCATCCGCAGCACGCACGACCGGCCCGCCGTCCGGCGCCAGCACGGCAGGACGGCGATGCTCCTGTTCCGCTCCCTCGTGGAGGCGCGCATCATCGAGTTCGTCTCCAAGGAGGACGGGCCGGGCAAGCGCATCCGCATCAACGCGGATCTCCAGGAGGATTTCTCGCTGAACCACGCGCTCTCGCTCTACGTGCTCGAGACGGTGGACAAGCTGGATCCCGACAGCGGCACCTATCCGCTCGATCTCTTGACGCTGGTCGAGTCGATCCTCGAGAACCCCGATCTCATCCTGCAAAAGCAGCTCGATCGGCTGAAGACCGAGAAGCTCGCGGAGCTCAAGGCGGCCGGCGTGGAGTACGAGCAGCGGATGGAGGAGCTCGAGAAGCTCGATTATCCGAAGCCGAACGCGGAGTTCATCTACGGCACGTTCAACGACTATGCGCGGCGGCACCCCTGGGTCGGGCAGGAGAACATCCGGCCGAAGGGCGTCGCGCGCGAGATGTACGAGCAATACCTGTCGTTCGGCGAGTACATCCGGGAGTACAACCTGGAGCGGGCGGAGGGGCTCTTGCTCAGGTACGTCTCCGAGGTGTACAAGGCGCTGGTCCAGACCGTCCCCGACTACGCGAAGGACGCCGACACGAGCGACATGATCGCCTATTTCCGGGCGCTCATCCGCGGCGTGGACTCGAGCCTCCTCGACGAGTGGGAGCGGCTGCGCGACCCGTCGTACCAGCCGCGCGCGGCCTCCCCCGGCGGCGCCGTGGAGCCGTCCGCGTTCGACATCACCCGCAACGCGAAGGACTTCACGGTGCTCGTCAGGAACGAGCTGTTCTTCTTCCTGCGCGCGCTCGCCCGCCGCGACTACGAGGTCGCCGCCGAGATGGTGGAGGGCGAGGACGCCCCCTGGACGGCGGAGCGGCTGGACGAGGCGCTCCGGGGCTTCTACGCGGAGCACGCCGCCATCCGCACCGACCCGGCCGCCCGGAGCCCGAGCAACACGCTCATCCACCCGGCCGAGGACGGCGGCTCGTGGGTGGTGGAGCAGATCATCGCCGATCCGGACGACGACAACGACTGGATGCTCGACTGTAAGGTGGATCTCGAGCGCTCGCGTGACGCGGGCAGGCCCGTCATCGTGCTCCGGCGCATCGCGAGTTGATCGCAAAGGCGCGAAGAGGAGAGTTCAACGCAAAGGCGCAAAGACGCAAAGAAATGATTTGATGGTGAAGAGCGGGGACTCCCCTGCTTTTCTTTATTCTTCTTGCGCCTTTGCGTCTTTGCGCCTTTGCGTTGAATTCTCCCTCTCCACCTCCGGCCTGGCCGCAGCAGCCGGCGTTTGACTTCCCCCGCCGCGTCGGGCGAGATCGCGGCCATGCGAACTCCGCCGCGCTCCGCAACCTGGTGGGTGCTCCCCGTCGTCCTGGCCGCCGCCTGCGCCCCGCCCGCGGGCTCGTCCCCGCCCAGGGCAGCCGCGCCGGCGAAGGCCGCCCCCGCCGGGGACGGCGCCGCGGCGAAGCAGGGCGGCGCGCCGGAGAAGACGCGCATCGCCGGGCCGGAGGCGAGCCGGGTCACGTTCGCGCACCTCGGCCGGCAGCCGCCGCTCGGCGCGCGGCTGCCCAGGGGGGTCCAGTACGCGCCCGGCGGCAAGCTGGTCACCTACCTCCAGCGGCAGCCGGACGGGCCGGAGCAGGCCCTCTTCGCCTTCGACACCGCGTCGCGCGAGACACGGCAGCTCGTCGCGTCGGGCGACCTGCTGAAGGAGTCGAAGCCGCTCTCCCGCGAGGAGGAGCTCCGCCGCGAGCGACAGCGCATGTTCTCGCGGGGGATCACCGCGTATTCGTGGGCCAAGCGCGCCGCGGTGATGCTCATCCCCTTCGGCGGCGACATCTTCCTGCGCGACGCGGCGGGCGCGATCGCGCGGCTCACCAGCACGCCCGAGCCGGAGATCGATCCCCAGGTGTGCGACGGCGGCGAGCGCGTCGTGTTCGTCCGCGGGCGCGAGCTCTTCATGATCGACGTCGCCTCGCGCCGCGAGACCGCGCTCACCCGCGGCGCGCCCGAGGGCGTCTCGCGCGGCCTCACCGACTTCAACGGCCAGGAGGAGTTCGACGAGCCGAGCGGGTTCTGGATCTCCCCCGGCTGCGACCGGGTGGCCTACCTCGAGGTCGACGAGCGCGAGGTCGAGCGGGTGCCCGTCTTCGGCGTCCGCGACGGCAAGGAAGATCTCCAGATGGTGCGCTATCCGCGCGTCGGCGGGAAGAACCCCCGCGTCCGGGCGGGCGTCCTCGACCTCGCGACGCGGAAGACGACCTGGCTCGCGTGGACGGGCGGCCAGGAGGAGCGCTACCTCGGCCGGTTCGCGTGGGCCGACGGCGGCAAGGCGCTCTGGTTCCAGACGCTGTCGCGCGACCAGAAGCGCCTCGCGCTCCTCCGCGCGAACCCGCGCTCGGGCGAGGCCGCCGAGGTCGTCGTCGAGACCTCGCCGACCTGGGCGGACTTCGGCGAGATGCGGCCGCTCGAGCGCTCGCCGAGGTTCCTCTGGGCGACCGCCGCGGGCGGCCATCGCCACCTCGCGGTGCGCGACGCGGACTCGGGCGCGGAACTCGCGAAGCTCACCGCGGGCGACTGGGACATCACCGCGCTCGCCGCGCCGGACGAGGAGCGCGGCGAGGCGCGCTTCGTGGCCACGAAGGACGGCCCGACCGAGCGGCACCTCTACACCGTGCCGCTCGCGGGCGGCGAGGTGAAGCGGATCACGGCGGAGCCTGGCGTGCACTTCGTCACCGTGGAGCCGAAGGGGCCGGGGTACGTGGACGTCCACTCGGCCCTGGGTCGCCCGTGGAAGGCCGTGGTCCGGGGCGAAGGCAGCGCCGAGCTCGGCGCGATGCCGGCGCCGGTCGACCCCGAGCTGGCGGACCTCGGCCTGCGCGCCCCCGAGATCGTCGAGGTGCGCGCCGAGAGCGGCGACACGCTCTACGGCGCGCTGCTCGCGCCGCGCACGATCGAGCCCGGCCGCCGCTACCCGGTCGTGGTGAGCGTGTACGGCGGGCCCGGCGTCCAGACGGTCTATAACTCCTGGTCGCCGCTCCTCCTCTGGAACCACCTCGCCGACCGCGGGGTGGTGGTCTTCCAGCTCGACAACCGCGGCTCGGCGAACCGCGGGCGCGCGTTCGAGGCGCCCATCTACGGCCGCCTCGGCGAGGTCGAGCTCGCCGATCAGATCGCGGGGCTCGAGTTCCTGAAGACGCTGCCGTACGTCGACGCGGGCCGGGTCGGCATCTACGGCCACAGCTACGGCGGGAGGATGGCGCTCTCGGCGCTCCTCAAGGCGCCGGACCGCTTCCACGTGGGCGTCGCGGGCTCGCCGGCGACCGACGATCGGCTCTACGACACGGGCTACACGGAGCGGTACATGGGCCTCCTCGACCAGGCGGCCGCGCGGTACGAGGCGACCGATCTCTCGAAGCACGCGGGCAACCTGCGCGGCAAGCTGCTCCTCCTGCACGGGCTCATGGATGAGAACGTGCACGTCGCGCACACAGCGAAGATGATCGAGGCGCTCATGGCCGCGGACAAGCGGTTCGACATGGTCGTGTTCCCGGGCGAGCGGCACGGCTACCGGTCGCCGGTCGCGAGCCATTTCGCGAACCGCGCCATCGTGGAGTACCTGACCGAGCACCTCTGATCGGCGCGCCCCCGCCTCGCGCGCGCCGCCGCGCGCCTGCCCCCGTGCGCGCCGCGCTCGCCGCCGCGCCTCGCGCTCGCCGCTGCGCCGCCGCGCCGCGCGCACCGGCCGGGCGCGCGCTGCCGCTCGACGGCCTGCGAATCGCATCTGCCCCGGCCGGAGGCATCCATGCAGAAGCTTGCACAGGTGAACAAGGACAAGGCCATCGACCTTCTCAACGAGCGGCTGACATTCGAGCGCGCGAGCGTGAAGCTGTACGACTCCATCATCCAGAAGGTCGGCCGCACGGCCGATCCCGGCCTGCTGAACCTGCTCGGCCAGCTCCGGGAGCACCGGAATCAGGAGAAGGAGCACGAGGAGTGGCTCGAGGCGCAGATCCGCGCGCTCGGCGGGGACGCGCACGCCGAGACCGAGATGTCGCGGCTGATCGAGATCGAGTCGCGGGGCCTCGAGCAGGTGGTGCTCGACGGCGACCAGAACCCGGCCCACCTCTTCCACGCGCTGCTCACCGCGGAGCTCGTCGACAACGCCGGCTGGCAGCTGTTGCTCGAGCTCGCCGACGAGGCGGACGACGCCGAGGCGAGGGAGGCGTTCCGGTGCCGCCTGCACGAGGAGGAGGACCACCTCGTCCTCACGCGCCAGGTCGTCGAGCGGCTCACGCGCAAGGAGCTGCTCGGCTCGTCGGACGAGGCCGTCGCGGCGGCGCATCCGACGTGATCCGGCGCCGGGCGGCGCGTGCCCCCGTCAGCCCCGGCGCGGCGCGACGCGGCGCGACGCGTCGCCCTTCGACGTCTCCGCGGCCGGGGCCGCCGCCTCGCCGCCGCGGCGCGACTTTGTCGCCCTGGCCGGCGCGGCGGCCGCCGGCTTGGCGGCGGCCCTGGCCGGCTTGGCAGCGGCGGCCGGCTTGGCAGCGGCGGCCCTGGCCGGCTTTTCGCCCCTGGCCCCGACCGCCTTCGCCGGCGCGGCGGCCGGCTTCCGGCCGGCCCACAGCTTCAGGATGTGGGCGGTCGCGTCGGGCGTCTTGCAGCTCGTCTCGCCGTGGTCGACCTCGACCTTGCCGATGCGCCGCGCCGCCGAGAGCGCCGTTCCCCGCAGCGGCTCGTTCCGCGCGCCGATGCTGATCACCGCGCCGTTCATCGCCTCGCGGGCGCGGTTCTTGGCCCGGTGGATCGACGCCTCGATCGCCTCCAGCCGCTCCTCGAACAGGCTGTCGGGCAGCGACGGGTCCTCCTCCGCGAGCGCGCCGCAGAGCTTCCAGCCCGCGCGGCCGATCCACTCGTCGTCCGAGGCGGTCCAGCGCGCCATCGCCTCGCGGGCGAACGGCGTCTTCACGGCGATGCGCTTCACGATCAGGTCGATGAGGAGCGGCGAGCGCAGGCCGTGGAGCCACGCCTCGATCTGGTCCCGGGTGAAGCGCCCCGGATCGGCGATCGACGCCGCCAGCGTCCGCGCGTCGGAGTTGCCGGTCGCCCAGAGCGCCTCGGCGAGCTCGTGGTCGCGCTTGATCCGCTTCTCCAGCGCGTTCATGTGGGCGAAGCTCACGCCGAAGAGCGGCTCGGTCGCGCCGTGGCGCAGGTAGACCTTCCGGTTCTGCTCGGTGCCGAGCCGCTCGAGCTCGCGCATCACCTCGGTGAAATGCATGGCCTTCACCTAACCATGCTGCCCATTACGCGCTCGCACGAACTTTTTTCGCGCAGATCGTTCCCGCGGCGCGCTCGTCGACGCGGCCCGGGGTGAGCCGCGGCGTTGACCCTCTGCGTCGAGCGTTGGCTGGGGCTGCCGCCCGTCCGCTGCCTCTTCCCGGACGGGGGGAGCGACGACGGAACCCGCGAAGAACCGGGAGCGAAGGATCGCGAAGACGTTTACGTCAGCGGCAACGTGGCGATCTACTTCAGCGAGCTCCAGGCGAAGAAGAACGACTTCCGCGGGCCGGACGTCTTCGTGGTGCTCCCGTAGCCCGGCCCCGGTCCCCCCCGTCGCGCGCCCGCCCGCCCCGGCCCTCGGCCCGCTAGGACGAGCGCCTCGGCCGCGGGCGCAGCGACGACCCGTTCCCCTCCTCCTTGCCCATCAGCGCCCGGCGCACCAGCGCGCCCCGCTCCTCGGCGGCCCGGACCTTCTCCTCGAAGTGGGCCATCACGTGCAGCTGATTGCGCTCCTGCGCGCGCTGCGCCATCCGGCGCGCCAGCGCCACGGTGTCCTCGATCGTGCGGAGCGCCACCCACAGCGCCGCCTCGAGCGCCTCCGACTGCTCGTCCTCCAGCCCCTCCGGCGAGTATCGATGGCCGACCTTGCACCGGAAGCTCAGCATCGCGCCGTCTCCGCTCCGGATCAGGTTGCCTCCGCACCCCGGACACGTGAACTCGCTCTCGAGTGCCTCCACGTTCTCCCCCACGAGCCCGTATGACGTCTCCGCCCCCTCGGGCGCCTTTCCTGTCCTCTTGTGCACCAGATCGACGAGCAACGGCGGCAGGCGCGCCAGGGGCACGCAGTGATCCACCGGCACGTTGTCGAGCGCGCTCTGCGGCATGCCCGGAAACAGCGCGTCCTTCGGATCCTGCACCACGGCGACGCCGCCGTGACGCTTGATCTCCACGAGCCCAGCGGTGCCGCAGTCGCGCGCGCCCGACAGCACCACGCCGACCACGCGCGGGCCGTACGCCGCGGCCGCGCTCCGGAACAGCGGATCCACCGCTGGCCTGTGGCCGTTCTCCTTCGCGCTGTAGACCACCCGCACGACGCCCTCGCCGAGCATCAGGTGGTTGTCCACCGGCGCGATGTAGATGCGCCCGCGCTCGATCGGCTCGCCGTCGACCGCGGTCGCCGCCGGCATCCGGGTCGTCCGCTCGAGGATCTGCGGGAGCACGCTCCGGCCCGTCGACGGCAGGTGCAGGACCACGAACAGCGACGCCGGCAGATCCGAAGGCAGGCCCCCGATGAGCGCGATCAGCACCTCCACGCCGCCCGCCGACGCCCCGATCGTGATGATGTCGTGTCCCGGCATGGTGGCCTCGTCGAGGAGATGCGTTGAGAGGAGACGCGCCCCGTCAGGGGTCGCTCATGCTGCCGGGCGGACGACGCGCTCCATCGTCGTGAGCAGCGTGGCCATGCTGGCCGGCTTCTGGAGCACCGCCGCCGAGAGCTGCTCCGCCGCATTCCGGAGATCCTCCGGCATGCGCGCCGAGAAGATCACGATGGGCGGCTTCTCCGGGACTCCCTGGAGCCGCGCGACGAGCTCGGCCGTCGTCGCGCCCTTCACGGTCAGGTCGAGCAGGGCGGCCCCGTAACGCCGCTCCGTCAGCGCGGCGATCGCCTGGTCCGCCGAGTGGACCGACTCCACCTCATAGTCGGCCATTCCCAGCATCTCCAGGAGCATCTCGCTCGAATCACGATCATCCTCGATCACGAGGATCTTCGCCCGCTTCGCCATCGTCCCTTCTCCGCAGGAAAGCAGCGCGAACCCAGGGCATCAATCGTGCACACCTCGATTCGGTATCAGCGGCAGCCTGATGGTGAAGGTCGCTCCCTTACCCTCCGCGCTGCGCACGAAGATCTGCCCTCCATGCGCCCTGACGATCTCCTTGCAAATGAAGAGCCCGAGCCCCATGCCGCCAGACGAGGTGTCCTTGGGCCGATCCACCTGGTAGAAGCTCGAGAACACGTGCGCCACGTCGGCGGCGGGGATGCCAGGGCCGTAATCCTCCACGTCGAGCTCGGCGGTGCTGCCCGCGTGCCGCAGGCGCACATCGATCTTGGGTGAGCCGTTGGCGTGCCGGAAGGCGTTGCTGATCAGGTTCATGAGGACCTGCTCCAGCCGCGCGGCGTCGCCGTTCACCACCATCGGCTCCGCCGCGGCGGGGAGCTCGAGGTGGACCTTCGGGGCCGGCCCGAGCGTCTGGGCGCTCTCGGCGACGTGCGAGACCAGCGGGGCGAGCTCCACCGCCGAGAGCTTGAGCTCGAACTTCCCGGTCTGGATGCGGGTCGCGCTCACGAGGTCCTCGACCAGCCGCTCGAGCCGCTCGCTCTGGGCGCGGGCGAGCGACGCGAAGCGGGCGAGGCGCGGGTCGCCGTCCGCCGGCAGCAGCGTGCTCAGCATGTCGAGGTAGCCGCGCAGCGGCACGAGCGGCGTGCGCAGCTCGTGGCTCGCCATCGCCATGAAGCGCTCTGCAGCTTGCGCATGCTCCGCTCGGTGATGTCGCGGATGACATGACGATCACGCCCCGCTCGGCCGCGTCCTTGCCGGTCGAGTCGCCCCCGCCGATGGGGTGGCCGGTGGCCTCGAAGTGCCGGGTCGAGCCCGCCGGGGCCGGGCGTGGTGAACTCCACCTGGAAGCTCTCCCCGCGCGCGGCCCGCTGCTCCGGCGTCTCCTGGTACAGCAGCGGCCGGCCCTTCTCGTCGTGCGCCGTGAGCCGGCCCCCGCCGAACATCGCCTGGTAGGCGTCGTTCATGAGCACCGGCCGCCCCGCGCCGTCGACCACGAGGAGCGCGTCGCCCAGGCTGCGCAGGATCGCCGAGAGCCGCGCCCGCTCCGCCTCGATGGGCGCGGCGAGCTCCTGGATCTCGCGGCTCCGCGCCTCCAGATCGGCGTTCGTCGTGTTGAGCTCCTCGATCGTCGCCTGCAGCTCGTCGTTGACGGTCTCGAGCTCCTCGTTGGTCGCCTGGAACTCCTCGTTCAGCGTCTCGACCTCCTCCATGGCGGCCTGCGCCTCCTCGGTGGAGACCATCAGCTCCTCGTTCACGGCGCGGAGCTGCTCGTGCGCCGACGTGAGCTCCTCGTTGGCCCGGAGCAGCCGCCGGTTCTGCTCGGTCAGCCGCTGGATCGCCGACTGGTCGTGCCCGCGGGTGGACTCGAGCTGCGCGAGCGCGGCGCCGAGGGCCTCGTTCTCCCGGCGCAGCTGATCGCGCTCGGCGGCGAAGCGCTCCTCGGCGCGATCGCGCTCGGCCTTCGCGGCCGCGAGCTCGGCGCGGAGCTGCGCCTCCCGGCCGAGGCTCTCCTGGCTCGCCTTCCGGCGCCGCACCACCTCGGTGACGTCCTCGACCACGATCAGCGCCGCCTCGACCTTGCCCGGCTCTTCCGCGCGGGGCCCGTGGCACGTGATCTGGATGTAGGTCGGGTCATCCGAGGGCGTCGGCTCGACGGCGACCTCGATCGGCTCCGACGATTCGCCCCGGAAGGCGGCGTCGATCGCCTCGAGCGGCGGCCGGTGGGGGACCGACTGCGCGAGGTGGACGAGGTCCTGACCGAGCGCCGTGCCGTGGATGCCGAGCAGGCGCCGCGCCGTGAAGTTGATCTCCAGGATGTCGTGCCGGTCAGGACGATGGCGACGAGGTTCTCGCCGAAGACCTCGGCCGCGGTGCGGAAGAGCGTGTCGACCGACGGCTTGGGTCGCGCGCTGCTCTCCGGCTGGAGCCGGAGCTCATGGTCGGTGATCTCCACGTCGCGGCCCGGGGGCACGATATAGACGACGCCGTCCTCGAGCGGGGCGGCGGAGGCGACGGTGCGGACGGGCAGCTCGCTGCGGCGGCGCAGGACGTCGCCGAGGTGGCTCTGAATACGGACCTGGCAGCCGTTCGTCGCGCTCCATTGCCCATTCACGGGGGCCACATCGCTGGCGGCCTTCCACTCATGGTCATCGAGATCGTAGCCGTAAATGTCCATGTCCACATGGGCCGTGCTGCAGTTGACCTGATTGACGAGCCCGTTGTCCTCCCAGGACGCCTCGAAATGGAGAGTCTCGATGTAGCTGTCGCTCCCCGCATCGACGACGTAACCTCCGGTGCAGTTGGAGTCGTGATAGGCTCCTGACGGCGACTGCGTCTGGACGCTCTCGGATGGGTCGATGACAAGGAAATCATGCGGAACGACGTCCTCGATGTCGCACAAGGCTGACTGCGCGGAGCCGAGCTCTCCCTCCTCGGACACGGGATCATCCACGCTCTCCGCGGAGCACCCCGCGAGCGCGATCGAAGCCAGGGAAGACAGGAAGACGAGCGACGCACGGCCGAGCTGGTTCATAGGATAAGGTCTCCACGGGACGCCCGCGCCCGGCGGCGTCGACCCCGGCGAGCGCTGCGCGGGGTCACCGGCAGTCCACGTGAACGTCCGCGCCGCGCTCCTCGAGCGCGCGGATGTTGCTCGCCTGGGTGGCGCAGCCGATCGGGTTTTGGGAGAGCTCCACGGACCATTCTTTGCTGATATTCGGGTTGGCGGCGAGGGGCGACAGGTCGGAGATCGCGTTGTCGTAGAAATCCATGACGGCCAGCCGAGAGAGGGTCGAGAGCGGAGACAGATCGGAGATGCGGTTGCTCCCGAGGTACATCGTGCGCAGGCTGGTCATGGTCGACAGGGCCGAGATGTCGCTGAGCCCCGCGTCGGTCGCATAGAGCTCGCGGAGCTTCGACAGGCCGGACAGCGGCGCGAGCGTCGAGATCGGCAGGCCGCTCATGCCCAGGATCTCGAGCTCGATCAGCGCGCCGAGCGGGCCGATGTCGCTGATCGGGTTCAGGCCGATGCCCAAGAAACGCAGGTTCGTCAGCGAGCCGAGGGCGGTGATGTCCGAGATGGCGTTGACCTCCAGGTTCAGCACCTCCAGCTGGACGAGCGAGGACAGCGGCGTGATGTCTGCGATGGAGTTCCCCGTCACATCCAGGAAGCGCAGCTCTGCGAGCGAGGACAGCGGCGTGAGATCGGCCACGTGGTTATAGCCGAGGTGCAGCCCCACGAGGGACCTGACGCACTCGAGTCCGGAGAGCGACTGGACCCCGCTGTCGGTGGCGAGGACCTCGAGGGACGCGACGTCGGCCGGGAGGAGCGGGCCCGAGGGCTTCTCCACGGCCTCGCGCACCGCCGCCTCGAGCGCCGGGTCGGCGAGATCGAGCGGTCCGGAGCAGGCGTCGCTGCCGCCGTGGCCGCCGATGTCGCCGCCGGCGCCTGCCCCCGGGGCGGTCGACCCGCCCACGCCGTCCCCCGTCGTGACGCCGGGGGAGCCGCCCGCTCCGGTCGCGCTGGGCAGCGGATCGACGACGACCCGTCCGCACCCGATACCCGCCGCTCCTGCCAGGAGGGCGACCCCCAACCATCGGCTGGCGCTGCCTATGTTGCGCATATCCTCTCGCGGTGTGAGAAAGCCAGACAGGGCGCCTTCCCCTCGGCAACGAAGCGCCGGCAAGCGATCTGCGCGGGTCTCATAGCACGGAGATGCAAGAAACGCCTGGCGCCGTCGTGCTCGGAGGAGCGCTGGGCCCTGCGCCCCGGAGAGCGCTCGACGCGCGAGCGCTCGCGTGCCGTGCGCCCCCCGGGACCGGAACAGGTGCGGTCGGGATTGCTGAGCATTCCCTCCGGGACCGGAAACGGTGCGGTCGGGATTGCTGAGCATTCCCTCCCGGACCGGAAGCGGTGCGATCGGGGTAGCTGAGCATTCCCTCCGGAACCGGAAGCGGTGCGGTCGGGGTAGCCGAGCATTCCCTCCGGAACCGGAAACGGTGCGATCGGGGTAGCTGAGCATTCCCTCCGGAACCGGAAGCGGTGCGTTCGGGATTGCTGAGCATTCCCCCCGGACCGGAACCGGTCCCCGGGCATGGCTGGGCTACCCTCCAGGACCGGAGACGGTCCCGCCCCGGCAGCTGAGCTGTCCATGCGCAAGAACCCGACGCCAGGCCGCCAGTCGTCGCATTCTTGCCAGCTCCGTTGACGCATGGAGACAGGTGCTTACCCCTGGCCGGCACGTCCGGTACGCACCGGACGCTCACAGCACGTCCAGCGCCGGGGGGCAGGGAGCATGGAGTTCGTGTCCCTCCGCCGTCCGGCGAGGGACTTCAACGAGAGGTGTTCCCCTCATGGCCAAAAGTTCCACTCCGGTGACCAAGAAGAAGCCCGCTCCCAGGAAGCCCGCGGCCCCGCCGCAGGCGGCGGCCGCGTACGACAGGGCGCTCCCCGAGATCGAGGCGCTGAGCCCGGAGCAGCTCATCGCCATCAAGCTCGATATCCCCCGCGCCGTCTCCCAGGTGCTCGGCGTGCTGCCCGGCCTCCTCGCGCTGCGCCCCGCCATCGCGGAAGCGCTGCACAAGCACGATATCGCGCTGCTCGACCGGCTCGAGACCTACGCGCTCGCCGCCTGGTATGCGCACCTCCTGTGGCTGTCCACCGGAGCCGCCGAGAGCGCGCTGAAGCCGCTCGTCGCCGAGGCGGTCCCGCTGCGCGAGAACCTGCTCGGCGACGCCGAGGCGCTCGCCCGCCGCGGGCTGCTCGACGCGGACGCGGTCGCGGAGATCCGCGCAGGGCAGGGGCACATCGATACGGCGAACGACCTCGTCGCGCTCTCGGCGCTGTTCAGCGGGAGCTGGCCCGAGATCTCCGGCAAGACGGCGGCGACCGAGGAGGAGGTGAGACGCGCCGGCGAGATCGGGCCGCAGCTCCTCGCCGCGCTGGGCGTGCGGGAGCACGGCAAGGGGCCCGGGCCGACCGAGGCCGCGGACAAGCGGGCGCGCGCGTTCGCGCTGCTCGCGCACGCCTACGACCAGACCCGCCGCGCCGTCGCTTACCTGCGCTGGAACGAGGGAGACGCCGAGACGATCGCGCCGTCGATCTACAAGAGCCGCGGCGGCCGCGCGACGGGGGCGAGCGATGACGGGCCCGAGCCCGACGATGCCGAGGAGGCCGCCGCGCCGCCCGGCCCCGACGCGGGCACAGCGCCCGCGCCGGCTGCGGGCACAGCGACCCCGCCCACCGCCGTACCGCCCGGCCCGGGGCCGCAGGCGCAGCCGGGCGCGACGCCGCCCGCCGGATAGCCGCGCGCATCGCAAACGCCGCCGCACATCGGCGGCGGGTCCACGGTCGCCGGTCGCACCGCCGGCCGTAGCGTCGCGCCGCCGGCCATATCGAGGTCACCGTACCCGCCGAGGCGACGACCCTTGCTCCTTGCCCTCGTGCCGCTTCGAGACGATCATGGCGCGCCACAGCTTCTGCCAGGCACCGCGAGCATGGGAATCCTCGAGATCGAGCAGATCAAGGCCGTCCATACCGCGCTTGTATCGGCCGGCCGCATCGACCGCGATGCCCTGTGCAGCGGCATCAATGCCGAGATCGTCAACGCGCTGACGCGATCCAATGAGCCCATTGCGCAGCTGCTCATGGATCTGCAGGCGCTCAACACCCAGGGGCGGCAGAAGAACGGGAACAAGGACGGCGACTACCCCCTCGCCATCTATCTGAGCAACGCCCTCATGCTCACGCTGGCGATCCCGCAGGCGCAGGCGATCCTCGCAGGCGCTATCGAGCGCTGCAATCAGGCTGCGTTCCTTCCCCGTCCGCCAGGGGACACCGACGCACCGGACATTCCGGTCGCCCCGCACCTCCCGGTCGCCCCGGACACGACCGGCCCCGCCGAGCCCCCGAAGCGCCGCCGCCTCGAGCGACACGCGCCCGCGGCGCTGGCGATCCTCGCCCTCGTCGCCGGTATCGGCGGCCGGGTCGCCAGGGCCCCGCCCCGGCCCGTGATCGACGTCGAGATCACCGCGGACACCGAGGCTCGGTGGCCGGCGCAGCCCAATCAACCGAAGTTCTCGGACTACCCGGTTCCCCTCGAGCGCGTGGCCGAGGTGCTCGACCGGCTCTCGGCCGGCAGCCCGCGCGCCGTCGCGCTGGCCATCGAGCTCGGATCCGACGGGCGGCGCCAGGAGGAGATCGATGCCCTGTCCCAGGCCATCGCCCGGGCGCGCGATCGGGCGGTGCGCGTCATCGTCCCGCAGGGCGCCGCGCGCGCGCTCGTCGACGCGGCCGGCGGCGCAGTCGGCGAGCACGCGCTCCTCCTCGGCTCGATCCTGCTGGGGCAGACGCTCACGGGCGTGCCGACGGGCGACCCGGCGCCGCTCTCCCTCCAGCTCGTCGCGGCGGAGCCGCCCGCCTTCGCGACCGAGGCCGTGCTCCCGCTGAACGAGGGGCAGTGCGGCAACACGGTGCAGTCCGTCGACGCGGGCCTGATCGCGGCGGACGGCGACGCGCGCCTCCGGGAGGCGTACGTCGTCCTCGGTGGCTCGATCGCCGAGTGGCGGCAGCAGCAGGAGCAGGGGCGCGTGCACCTCTACGTCCCGCCGCTCGGCCGGGAGTCGATCACCACCTCGCGCGCGCACGCGATGGTGGCCGCGTGCGCGGCGGGCGGGGGCCTGCGCTGGGCGCTGCCCGCGTGGCCGTGGCTCGCGGCGGGCGTCGGCGCGCTCGCCGCCCGCGCGCGCAAGGCCAAGCGCCTCTCGGCGGCGATCCTCGTGGGCATCGGCGTCGCCGCTGTAGTCGTGACGACGAGCGCAGGTTACACTGTTCCCGTCTGGCCTCTCCTCCTCGTGGCCGCGGCGAGCGCGGCGATGCAGCGGCTGAAGGGCGGTGACGATGATGTATCGGGGGATGGGCGCGGTGGTGATGCTGCTGTCGTTCCTCACGGCCGGCTCGGCCGCCGCTGAGGTCAGCGAGCCGCGCCTGTGGCGCTGCCAGCAGCAGGTGACCGTCAACGGGGTTCCGGTCGACTGCAGCACGGTGGGGGGCGGGATCAAGCTCAAGGTCGACGACAAGGTGGAGGTCGTCCAGGGCGACGCGCTGGTCACCAGCTGGGGGGGCGAGCTCCTGCGCCTCGGCCCGGGCAAGGCGGTGCGCATCCCCCCGCGGCCCGCTCCGCCGGCTGCGCCCTCGGCCGTGCGCGCCATGCAGCAGATGTTCCAGCTGCTCTTCGGCGGCGTGCGCCAATCGGGGGTGATGAAGTCCGACAAGAAGCCCGGCGCCGCGGTCGCGGCGGCGCCGGCGCCGCCGCAGCCGAGGCTCGTCGCGCCGGCGTCGCTCGTCGTGACGGAGTGGAAGGGCACGGTCCGGTGGGAGAGCCCCACGAGCCGGCCGCTGGCGCTGCGCGCTCGATCCTTGAGCGGGGCCCTGATCGGCGCGCCCCGCCTCCTGGATCAGCCGGCCGTCGATCTGGAGTCGCTCGGGCTCGGCGACGCGCCGATCGTGGTCCTCGAGCTGCTGGTCCTCGATTCCCGCCCCGAAGGACAGCCGGCCTACCTGTCGCTGCCCGTGGGCGCCGCGCTCCGTCAGCCCGGGCGCCCGGTGCGCGCGGTCGTGACGACCGCGCTGCGGCGCGTTCCGGCGGCGGAGCGCGCGCGCGAGCAGCAGGCGCTGGAGGCGGAGCTGGCCTCGCTGACACCGCTCGAGCAGGCCGCTCGGCTGCTCGCGGCGGGGGAGCTCTGCCGCGCGCGCAGGGCGGCGGAGGCGGCGGTGCCCGAGGGGCTGCCCGAGCCGTGGCAGCGCTCGCTCTCGGGCGTGCGGGTGCAGGTCGCGCCATGAACCGGGCGCCTCCCGCGAAGGCGCTCGCCGGCCTGCTCATGGCCGGCGCGCTCGGCGCATGTTCGGCACCGCAGCCCGCCGCGCCCGCAGCGCCCGCGGCGTCCACAGCGCCCGCGGTCGACGCCGGGCGCGCCTGGGAGAGCTTCTGGACGGCGATCGGCGACGGCTTCGTGCCCGAGCTGCCCCTCGCCGACCTGCCGGCCGCGAAGAGCGCGTCCGAGGCGCTCGGCCGGGCCGAGCCCGGGGGATGGCGCAGCGGGCTGGCCACGGCGCAGCTCGAGCTGCTCGGCGGGTCGCTCTCCGCCGCGCGGGCCGCCGTGGAGAGGGCCGCCTCCCGGTGCGGGCAGGACGCCGGGTGCGCCGCGGCGACGGCGGTGCTGCGCGCGCTCGTGATCACCGAGCAGCACACGACCTTCGAGCGGGTGGTGCACCTCGACGCGCTGCGGAGCAAAGGGCTCGACGTCGACGTCGAGGGGCTCGGCAAAGGCGCCCGCGCGGCCCTGCCCCGCGTCCCCGCGCCGCTGCGCCGCGCCGCGTGGGCCTGGCATGCGGCCTCGAGGGTCCGCTTCATCCGCGCCGGCTTCCGCTCGCTGCACTACTTCATCACGCCGGGCGACGCGGACCGCTTCGACGCGGAGGCCGCGAGGCAGCTCGACGTGGTCGGGGACGATCCCGTGGTGCGCGTGCTGCGCTGGTCGCTGAACCCGGCCGAGCCGCCGCCCGAAACGGAGGGCAGGCTGCGCGCGGCGGCGGCGCTGCTCCGCGCCGAGTGGCTGCTCGCGCCCAACGGAGGGGTGATGAGCGCCGACGTCCACGTGCTCGGCGGTCCCCCCGACAGGATCACCTGGTACACGGAGGGCTTGCCCCCGCCGCTGGAGCGGGCGCCGAGCGCCGAGGAGATCGCCGCGGCGCGCGCGCTGCTCGCCGACGACGCGGCCTTCGGCGCCGGCACGCTGCTCGAGCCGCAGCGCGCCCTCACCCTCGCGTTCCTCGATCTCGACGAAGGCCGCACGGCCGACGCGCGCGCGCGCATCGAGCGCGCCGAGGCGCGCCTGCGCGGGCCGGGCGCGCCCGCGACGGCGGCCGGCGCCGCCGTGCTGTCCGCCGCCGCGCACCTCGTCGACGGCCGGGTAGGGCCGGCGATGACCGAGTTCCAGCGCGGGCTCGAGCTGACCGAGCGCGCCGGCGCGTTCGGCCGGAGCGTCGCGGTGCTCGGGGCGATGGCGGCGCTCGCGGAGCATGTGTTCCACCTCGGCCAGCGCTACGCGGACGGCGTCGCGCTCACGGAGAAGGCGACCGATCTGGCCATCGAGCACGGCTACCTCGATCAGGCGGTCCGCCTCGCCACGACCTCGGTGGATCTCGTGGACGCGCTGTCGCTCCCGCAGGAGCAGCTCCGCCTCGCGCCGCGGAGCCACCGCGCGCTCGACGCTGCCGTCCAGGGCTATCAGCGGTACGGCGCCGCGCAGAAGCTCAAGGGCGGGGCCGCCGCGAGCCTCGTGGATCAATCGATCCTGTCGATCAGCTCCGTGCGGGCGGGGCTGGCTTCCCAGGAGGCTGCAGCGATGGCGCAGCTGGGCGCGCCGTGGAGCGAGGTCGAGGAGCGGCTCCAGGTGTTCTCGGAGCAGGCCGCCGCCGGCGGCCTGCTCGGCGTGGGCGGCGCTTCCAGCGCGCTCGTCGATCGCCTCCGGGTGACGCTGCGGATCTTCTCCTACGTGGCCCAGGGGGACGCGCCGGCGGCGATCGCGGCGGCGCGGGGCGATCGCGAGCTGCGCGAGCTCATCGCCGCGGCCCAGGGGTACCCGGCGGATCCGGCCGTCCTTGAGGCGCAGCTGCGCGAGCGCGAGCAGGCGCTCGCCGCCGCGACGGCGGGGCAGGGGCCGCTGGTGGGGCGTTACCTCGATGCGATGCTGCACCGGCAGGATCTCGCCTCCAGGCGGGAGCGGTACATCGGCGCGTGCGAGCGCCTCCGGAGCGCGCGCGAGGCGCGCAGGGTCCTCGACGCCTGGCGCGCGGATCCGTTCTCGTCGGCGATCGCCAGGAGCCAGCCCTACCGCGCGCAGATCCTGGAGGCGCAGGTGCTCGCCGCCGAGGGCAAGCGCGGCGAGGCCGCCGCCGCCTACGAGCGGGCGATCGGCGTGCTCCGCGCGCGGCTCGGCGAGGGGCAGCGCCGCGATCGGCACCGGGCGACCATGAGCGCGCTCGCCGAGGGCTACGGGGGGCGGGCGCGCGTGGCGCTGGAGGCTCGCGACGCCCTCACGGCGCTGGATCGCGTGGACGAGCTGCGCTGGCTGCGCGACGAGCAGGAGGGCGGGAGCGGGCGCCCGCTCGCGCCGCCCCCGCTCGAGCTCGACCGGATCGCGCAGAAGCTCGGGGGCGAGGCGGCCGTGGTCATGCTCGCGGACGTGGGGATCCCGGGCTCGGTCCAGGGCTTCGTGTGGTCGCGCAGGGGCGGCCTCCGCACGCGCGCGTTCCCCGCGGCGGCGAGCGGCATGGGGCTGAGCCGCGCGCTGGAGCTGGTGTCCAGCGGAGGCGCGCCGGAGGGGCCGGCCCGGTCGCTCGCCGAGTGGCTCGGCCGCGAGACCCGGCGCGATCGTCCGCTCGTCCTGGCCGTGCCGGCGAACCAGCGCGCCGCGGGGCTGCACCTGCTGCCGGTGGCGGGCGAGCCCTTGGCGCTCCGCAATCCGCTCCTCTACGCGCCCTCGCTGCGGGCGCTGGGCGCGCTGTTCGGCCAGCAGCCGAACGCCGGCGGGGACCGCCTCGTCGTCGGGGTCCCGGTGACGGCGGACACGTCGCGGACCGCGATCGGCGAGGTGGTCCCGGTGGGCAGCGAGGCGGAGCTGCGCGCGCTCGCGGCCGAGCGCCTGCTGTGGGACCAGGACGCGACGGTGCCCGCCGTCTCTGCGGCCATGGCGCGCGCGCGGCGCATCCACGTCTCGTCGCACGGGCGGGCGAGCTGGCTCGACGCGGCCGGGACGGGGCTCGTCCTGAGCGGCGGCGAGGTCCTGAGCCCCGGCGCGGCGAGCCAGCTGTCGCTCGCGTCGCCGCTCGTGGTGCTCTCCGCGTGCATGAGCGGCCTCCAGGTGCACCCGTCCGCCTCCGGGGTCCCCGCGCTCGATCGAGCGTTCCTGTTCGCCGGGGCCCGCGCGGTGATCTCGACGCCCTGGGAGGTGCCGGCCGACGCCGCGGCCGCGTGGATGCGCGCGCTGCACGACGGCCTGGACCGCGGCCTCACGGTGATGGAGGCCGCGCGTCAGGCGTACGCGAGCACGCGGAAGGGCTTCCCGCAGGCCACGAGCTGGGGAGCGTTCTCGATCGTGGGCGCCGGGGAGGGCCCGGCGTGACGCGGCGTCGGGGGGAGCGGTTCATGTCCAGCGCCGCGGCAGGGCGCTGCCTTGCAGGCGCGGCCATGCGCGCGAACGATGCCCGAAGGTGAGCCAGGAACGATGACCTTTCACTACCTCCCGCAGCCCCGCATTCACGAGCTCTTCGCGGCGCTCACGGACGCTGGGATGGTCCGATCGAGCGTGCTCGATTCGCTGCTCGAGGGCCTGTTGCCGGCGTTCGCCAGCAGCTTGCCCGACGGCGGCCAGGCCAACGCTCGCCTCCTCACGACCTTGCAGAAGCTCAATGCGGTCGAGCGGCTCACCGACGGCTCGGTGCCGTTCTCCGTGTGGCTCCAGAATGCGGCCTCGCTCGCGGTCGCGCATCCGAAGGCGGCGGCGGTCCTGCATCGAGCGCTCGCGGACGTCAGCGCGCGCGCGGCCGGCGCGGCGCCGGCGCCCGGGTTCCGCGACGCGCTGCCGGGCAAGGAGGAGCGCATCGTCCACCAGGACGACATGCTCCCGTTCGCGTTCCTCCGGGGCGGCGTGGAGGCCGGGCGGGCGGTGGCGCGGATCGTGGTCACGCGGTACGAGGGCGGCCAGCCGGCGCTCGACGCGGCGGGGGAGCTGCGCCGCTACCGTGGCACGGGCTGGTTGCTCACGCGGAGCCTGCTCATCACGAATCACCACGTGATCCTCGCGCGCTTGGCCGAAGAGCCGCCCGCGTCGATCGGAGATCTCGAGCTCCAGGCCAGGAGCGTCGTGGCGGAGTTCGACTACGACGAGCGAGACGCGGTCCCTTCGGCGGCGAGGGTCGCCAGGCTGGAGGCGTTCTCGCCGTCCACGGGCCCGCTCGATTATGCGATCCTCCGCCTCGAGGCGCCGGTCGACCGCAGGCCGTTGCGGGTCTCGCGGGCGCCGTTCGTGCTCCCGGCGGATCCTGGCCAGTACCCGGCGGTGAACATCATCCAGCACCCGGAGGGCGCGCCGAAGCGCGTCGCGTGCCGCAACAACCTCGTGACCCGCGTCCAGGGCACGGATCTCTGGTACTTCACCGACACGATGGCTGGCTCCTCCGGCTCGCCGGTGTTCGATGACAGGTGGCAGGTCGTCGCGCTCCACAAGAAGTGGGACCATGTCGATGACGTCATGTACCAGGGCAAGACCACGGCGTGGGCGAACGTGGGCACGTTGATGTCGGCCGTGCTCGAGGCTCTCGGGAAGAGCGGGCGGCAGGAGGACCGGGGGCTGCTGGACGAGATCGTGCGAGACAACCAGGGCGGGTAGCGCTCCTCAGCGGCCTGTGCGGAGACGCCGGGACGCTCGCACCGCGCGATCCCCGCTGAGCGGCGTTCACGTACCCGAAGGGCCCTTCTGCGCTCCGCCGCGACTCAGCCGCCGCGGCCCCCCGCCTCGCCGCTGCCGTCGGCTCCGGCCCCACTGCCGCCGGCTCCCTTCTCGCTGCCGCCGGCTCCCTTCTCGCCGCCGCCGCCGCCTGCTCCGCCGCCGCCCCCGCCAGCGCCCGTCAGGCCGGTGACCGCTGCGCACTCCGGGAGCGAAGCGCAATCGGCGCAGCCGCAGCCCTCCCGGGAGACCACGCAGAGGCCATCGTCGTCGCACTGCTGCGGGTCGCTGCAGACAGGGTCGTCAAGGCACTTGTCGCAGTAGCACGGATCGCTCACCGTACAGTACGACACCGAGGAGCATCGAGAGCATCTCGGCGAGCCCAGGCACTCGATGCAGCCGCACTGATCGTCGTCGCCGCAGATCCCGTCTGTCGGCTGCCCGCAGCCGGAGAATGCGTCTTCGCACTCCGGCCGAGCCTTGCAGTCCTCGCACCGGCAACCCTCGAGGAACGCATCGCAGACGCCATCGTCCGTGCAGTTCGATCGGCTCGGATCGGAGCAGTCGACGTGCTGATGACAATCCGCGCACGTGCACGCGTCCTCCAGCCCGCAGACGAGATCGTCGCTGCACTGGAACGGCGTGCACCACGCCGTCACGGCGCAGTCCCTGCACGCGCAGGTCTCGCCGGCGAGCCGATCGCAGATGCCGTCCGGAGACGATTCGCAGGATGTGTCCGCGACGCCTCCGCTCGACCCGGCCGCGGGCTCGTCTTCCTCCGGCAGAGCGCCGCCGCCGGGGCAGCCCAGCGCGGTCGCCGCGAGCGCGAGCGGCAGGAAGATCGTGGCAGCGACGCGCCACCTGCTCGAACTCATAACGCGATCCTCAGGCCGAGCTCCAGCTGCACGGGCAAGCTCGCGGTCGTGCTCCAGGTCGGAGCGCCCCTGAAATCGGTGGAAAAGGTATAATTCAGATCTCGATAGATGAAGCGCTGGCCGAGCTCGACCGACGTCCGTCGTGTGAAGAGATACCGGCCGGCGAGCCCCCACGTGAGCGCCGGCTGTGGAGCTCCGGCGCGCCGGAAGTCATCGCTCCAGATCGGCGCGCTCACCGCGAGCCCCGCCGACCCGCCGAGGTGGACTTTGGGCCACGCGATCCAGAAGAACCCGGCTTCCAGCATGGAGCGCGAGAAGAGCACGTCCTCGCTGTGCGGCGCGGCGGCGAGCTCGCCTGGAGCACGCAGGGGATAATAGAGGTGGCTCCCGAGCATGAAGCTCGCCCGCAGCTCGATCTGAACCGCCGTCCCGCGAGGGCGCAACCCGACGACGCCGCGCACGAAGCCGAACCAATCGAGCTCCCACTCGTCGCCGGCCGGGAACGCGGGGTTGCGGCGCGCGAGGTCGGCGATGCCTCCGAGCGCGATGTCGCGCAGAAATATGATCTCCTGACTCTCCGGGTGCGGGAACTCGATCACCCCCTCCGTCACCTTGACCTCGTCGTCGTGGTAGGCTCGCTCGCCGACGATGCGAAACGAGAACACGTCTCCGCAGCTCACGCCGGGGATCCAGAGCCGCGCGGCGCTGTCGGGCTCGGGGCGGACGTAATGCTCGGTCCCCGTCGGCCCGCGCACCACGAGCCACTCGATGCCAGCGGCGCGTCGATGGAGCAGCCGATTCACCTCCTCGCTGGTTCCCCAGCGACGCAGGCTGACATCCACGCGGCGGTCCGCCGCGCTGACGAAGCCGGAGAGCAGCTGGTTCCCGTAGGCCAGCGTGTCTTCCCAGGCCTCATCGCTCTTCGGCCGAGCGAAGCGCAAGCGCGCCGGCATCGAGAACTGCGGTTCGTACCGGGCCGCCCGCCCTCCGGCGCCGGGCCGCTGCGCGCGGCGTGTCTTCCCTGTCTCCACGGAGCCGCACACGTAGTCGCAGACGTCAGGAGCGCTCCCGTTTGGAGCGGACCTGCAGGCGAGCCCGGTCGAGACGACCGTGACCGCGGGGCAGCTCACGGTCTTGGGGTAGAGGCAGTCGCGCTTCCACGAGAACCGGACCATCGTGTGCTTGAGCTCGACGGCCGGCGGCGGCTCGAAGTCGATCCACGTCCCCGTGTAGCGAGCGCTGGTCGCCCCTCGGTCGTCGCTCGCGACCACCACGACGCGCTTCGTGGTCCGCTCCGCGACGTAGGGGATGCGCATCTTGAACTGCCGCGACGTGTCGAGGTGGACGTCGCAGGAGAACGGCTCGCGGCCGGTCTCCAGGTGCGCCCTGGCGCTCACCTCGCGCGTCCCCGGCGGCAGCACGATTTCGTGGGTGCGGCACCGCGGGATCAGCGGGAGGCGCATGATGCCCCTGACGCTCGGCGCGGCCTCGCCGAGCGCGATCTTCGCCGAATCGGTCTCCATCGGCCGATAGCTGCTCTCGGCGTAGTGGCCTCCGATGACGGCGCCGACCAGATCGATCGTCTTCGCCTTCGAGATCACCGAGCGGACGCTCAGCGTCACGACGTTGCCGTCGAGGCGCGGTTGATCGATGGGGCTCAGGTTCGCCGAGGCGGTCCCGCCGTCGTACCGCACCTCGCGCAGGTGGATCACCGCCACGCGCCAGGGCTGCTTCGTCTCGCGCGTGTTCTTGGCGCACACCAGCCTGTGGTGGTCGGTGTCGCGAGGGATGCTGATCTTCGGCTCGCACGGCCCACGCTCGTCGAGGCAGCTGACGCCGATCGCCTCGCCCCCCTTCGGTCCGCGCTGGTCCGGCTCGCCGGTCCGACTTCGTATTTCCGGCTCCGGGACGCTCAGCGAGATCTGCGAATCCCTGTTCCTGTCGAGGGTGATGCCCTCTCGCGCGACGGAGATGACGCACACGTGGCTCGGAAAGTCTCCCGGGTCTCCCTCGAGGTTGAGCGCGATGCGAAACCCCGTACCGGGGCCCTTGTTGTCCTGAGCGCTCGCGGAGCGCTCCAGCGCGAGCCCGAAGAGCAGCGCGAGCGCAGCGCAGCGGCACACGATCAGACAAAGTCGGATCACCTGCATTCGAAGCACCTGCCGCCAGCGCACTCCCGCGCGTAGGCGTGGTCAGAGGAAACATGGATAGGCACCGGCTGCGGGCACCTGGCGCAGTCGACAGGCGACCACCCCGGCATCGTGAAGCAGCGCCGAGGGCCGCCGGGCCGGTCCTCCTCGATCAGGGTCGCGGCCTCGAGATCGGCCCGCAGCGGCTGCTCGCGCTGCGCGGCGCGTCCGGTGCCGGCGAAAGAGAGCTCCCCCGCTGGCACACACGCCCATGCGTGCGTGGTCTTGGCCCCGACGTCGATGAGCGCGGCGCGCGCGCCGGCGACGTATACCTTCTCGTACCGGGTCGCCTTGAAGCGGGCGCGCAGGAGCACGAGCATGACGTCGGTGCCGCCGGACGTGGGACAGTCCACGGACAACACGTCATCGATCCTGAACCCCACGATCTCCGTGCCAGCGGGGAGGGTGAGGCGCAGCCCCGGCTCGGGCCGATCGGACGTGACCCGGACGCGCGCGCCTCCGCCGGCCCAGGAGAGGGTGAGCCCGAGCTCCGAGCCCTCACCCGCGCTCCGGGGCTGATGGTCATCAGGGACGGTCGCCTGGCAACGGACTCCATGGCTCTCGGTCGAGAGCTCGCGGATCCCGCGGCCCAGGAGCCTGGCGCGCGCCGTGTTGATCTCCGGGATCGAACCGGCGTCCCTGCACGTGACGGGCAGCGCGCCGGGGAGCTTCACCCGCTTGTCCAGGAACACCTGCGACGGCAGCGGCCACGCGCGGCGCGCGAGCGCGTCCACCTCGACGACGAGCGGCTCTCTGCACGCCTCCGGCACGCAGAGCCGCACGTCGTCCACGTCGGAGCTCTCGAATCTGGACGCGAACGCGCGGTCGTCGCACGCGAGATCGACCCGACGCACGCCTGGAATGCTCACCGGCGGTGGAAGGACGAGGCTGGCCTTGAGGCCCGCATGGCAGGTCAACGTCGCGTCCTGACCGCGCTCACGGAGGCGCCACTGGGCGATGCCCGGGAACGGCTTGGGCATGAGCTCCACGGCGCGCTGCGGATCGAGGGTGCTCCAGTCGAAGCGCTGATCCTCGCGCGGCGCGCACGCGCCGTCGAGCGTCAGCGGGAGCGGCGCCCCCGTCGCCTGTCCCTCCGGCGCGCGCCGCCCCCACGCTCCTTCGCAGCGAACGCCGACCCGCCGGGCGTCGAGCCCGAGGAGGCCGCGCCATGCGCCCTCCGCCTTGCAAGCCGCGTCGGCTTCGCGGCACGCAGGCGCGCTCTGGCACAGCGGATCGCTCAGGCAGAACATGCCCGTTCCGTCGGCGAGCCTGGGTGGCTCGCCCACGCCGAGCAGGCCGCCGAAGCGCACCGCGTGCTTGCGGCCCTTCACCTCGCCGTCCACGAGCTTGGCTTCGGCCTCGGTCGCGTTGTCGATCCGCGTGATCGCGGCGGGCGGACCGACGGCGGCGACGAGCGCGATGGCCGCGTTCATGGGGACGGGGAAGCGCAGCAGGGGCACGGCAGAGCCCGCGCCGTCCTCGTGCTTCACCGCGGCCACCAGCTTGGCGAGCGCCCGCACGAGCTGGTCGAGGATCGGGACCCCCCCGGCGCCCGTGATGAGGCTGATCACGGCGAGGATCCACGGCTCTGCGTCGGCGAAGGCCGGGAGCGACAGGGGCCGCAGCAGCTCCAGCCGCCAGCGGATGCATGCGAAGCTCAGGAGCGCCGTGGCGATGTAAACGAGCCATCGATACGTCGCGGAGACTACGTGCAGCTCATGCAGCGAGCGCTCCGTCGCTCCGCTGCCGCGATGCGCGGTGATCGTGAGCGTCACCCGCGCTATCTTCAGAGCGCGGAGGGGAGCTGCCGGGGGCTTGTAATTATAGCAGAGCAGCGCGTCGTCGCCCTCCCCGCCCTTGTCGTGCTTCGGTCGCTCGAGCGAGCCCCGGTCCTTCGTGCAGCGATCGACCACGTGCCCGGTGTCGGCATCGACAGGCGCGGCGTGGTACTCGATGTCCACCCTCACCGTGTCCTCGGCGAGGCCGCCGATCTTGACCTGCGGCTTCCATTCGGCGCCTTGGATGGCGAGCCACCGCCCCGCGGCCGCTTGTTTCCCCTGGAAGAAGAAGAGCGCGTTCATTCGCCTCCCTCCGCTCGGCTGCACGTCCTGCCGCAGGCGCCGAGGTACTGTCGATCGCTCGTGTGGATGCACGTCGCGAGCGGCTCCGGACACGACTTCGTCGGCGTTCCGTTGAAGCAGTCCCGCGCCGTCACGCAGCGCGCGACGCACTCTCCTCCATGGCACACGCCAAAGCTCGATCGCCCCGGACCGGGCAGATAGCAGGACGAGCCGTCCGATAGCCGCGGGTCGCCTCCGCTGCAGGCGGAGATCAGGTCCGGGTAGTCCGATGGATGCTCGGGAGGGACGGGCGCGATCCGGGTGGCGCCGATGATCCCGACGTCATCGTACGCCCAGCATCCGACGCCGAGGAGCGTCAGCTGCTGGCTCCGGGGGGCCTCGAGGCCGTTCTCCCGGCCAGCCGGCGGCGCGCACGACTCCCGGGAGCGGGCGAGCCTGGACGGCTGCGCGCGCGCCACGAAGATCTGGTCCGGCGAGTCGAAGATGCTGACGTCGGAGAGCGCGCATTGCTCCCAGTTGGCGATGGCGCCCAGCGGGTCGCCGCTCACGCCCTCGCCCGACGGCACGACCTCGGGCGCGCAGCCGAACAGCGCGCAGGCGACCACACGGGCGCCCTCGGGCGCGCGCCAGGAGAACGCGGCGGGGCGGGTGTCCTCCACGTGCGAGAGCGCGAACTCGGGGACGGCATATCCATGGATCAGGGAGCGCTCGTTGGGTTGCACGACGCGGCACGACCTCCGCGCGCGCTGATCGGGATCGGCTGCGACGCACGCCGCGAGAGGGCCTTTCAGCTGCACGGACGGCCCCGGATGCGCGTCGACGCAGATCGCGCCGGCGGGGCACTCCGCGTCGGATTCGCATCCCTGAAGGCGCACGCAGTGCGTGACGGGATCGCTGATCGAGCACGGGCAGTCGCACTCCCCTGCGTCGAGCCCGCCGCTCCGCGCCTGGCACCCGAGCGAGGCGCCCCCCCACGCCAGCGCGCTCGATGTGAGCGCGGCGATGGCTACCCGCGATCGCAGGACAGCCCACCTCCCAACGTTCGGAGTTGTGCGTCGGGCCGTGGGGGAAGAGGACCCCTCCGTGTCCCGTGGAGTGCTTGAGATCATCGGGCTTCTCGTGAGCCGCTCGCCGGTGCCAGGAAGAACCCCAGGTCCGTCCCGGCGTGCGCGGACGATGGCGCCAGCGTTTGAAGCAAGCGCTGCACCAGGAGGGGACGGCCGCCTGCGGAGGCGGTGACGAGGCGGCGGGATCGAGCCGGCTTCCGGGTCGGCCGGCGAAGCGCCGCCGGCGCGCGCGGGGCCTCTCCGTCGAGGCCCGGCGCACGCTCGCTGGAGCGATGGCCGCGACGCGACAGTCCACTGCATTGGACCGGCTGTCCACTCCAGTGGACACCCCACGGCGCCTCGAGCGCTGGGCGGCGGCGTCGCTCGCGCCGGGGCTCGACGGCATAATGCTGGGCTCGCGCCCGGGGCGCTGGCCTGCGGCGGCCGCGCGGAGCCCGCGCCCACGCCTGGCACGCCAGCTGCTGAGCACGCCGAGCGAGGTGGACAGGTCGCCGCCCCCTCCTCTGCGGGCTGTCACGCCGGCGCGGGATCGCCCGGCGTCCGCCGGAGGGGGCATCGACGGTTCTGGGCGGCCGCACCCGCAACAGCAGTGCACCCGGTCACGCCAGGGAGGAAGAAACCATGTTCATGCACTTCACGATTCACGGGATCAAGGCGCACAGGGTCCAGGATCACCCCTTTGATCCGCTCAACACGAGCGTCGAGCTCTACCAGACGTGGCACCTGTCGAACATCGACCCGCTCGTCCCGATCGCCGACAAGCCGGCCTCGAGCTTCACGCGGCTCGGCTTCAGCACGCGCGGCGGGCCGGATGACGGCGTGAGCTTCCGGGAGAAAGAGGCGAGGACCGTGGTCGATCCGCAGATCATCTTCGGCCTGCCCGACGATGTCTTCGTGAGCGGCAAGAAGACCCGCTTCGTCATCGACTACCATCACTGGGAGTCGGACGGCTCGACGGCGAAGGTCCGTGCCGCCTTCTCGAACGGCACGCTGGCGTTCCTCCTGAAGGTGTGGAAGGAGTCGCACGGCGACCAGGCCGCTTCGCGCGCCCGGCTCGAGGGGTGGCTCAAGGACAACTGGCAGCAGGTGCTCAAGGGGGCGATCGCGGCCGCGGGCATGGCCTCGTCGCCGTGGGTGGCCGTGGGGACGAGCATCCTGCCGGTCGTCGAGCTCCTCGTCGACGTCGCGAGGAACAACAGCGACGATTACATCGATATGCACCGCTTCGTCGTCGAGCTGAGCGGCGAGGGCGCGCCCGGCCAGATGAAGTGGCGCGTGATCCCGCCCTCGGGCGCGACGCCCGACTGGGTCGCCGGGCAGGGCAAGCAGGAGCTCGTCGTGCGCGCGGAGGACGGCGGCGGCGACAATCTGTTCGATGTCCGGTACGTCTTCCGGATGATCGACTAGCCCCTCCAGGCGCCGGCGCGCGAGCCCAGCCCCGCGCGCCTCGGGGGCTCAGCGCCCCCCGAGCGACACCCCTCGAAGCGCGGCGAGCCCGAGCTTCTTCTGCTTCGCATGGACCTCTCTCGCCCACCCGTACAGCCACGCCCCGTCCTCCCGGATCGCGCGGGCCAGCGACGCCTGGAACCCGAGGAGCGCGGCCCCGCCGGCGAGCCAGCCCGAGGCGCCGCCGGGCGCAGAGGCGCCGAGCGCCTCGCGCCAGAAGCCGGGCCCGTGCGCCAGCGTGCGTACGAACATCTCGGGGGTGATCCCCTCCCGCGCCGCGATCACGCCGCCGAGGATCCCCCCCGTCACCTGCGCGTAGCGCGCGTCCTTCTGGGCGGTGAGGCTCATCGTCCGGAACATGGCGAGCCACACCGGAAGCAGGTGCCGGTTGCGGATCATGGTGACCGCGAGATCGCTGATCCCGAGATCCGGGTCGAAATGCGCGCGGAAGTCGGCCTCGTAGCGCGCGAGGAAATCCCTCCCGAAGCGCCCCTCCCGGAACGCCGCGCGGACGGTGCGCGCCGCCACGTGCGCGCTCGAGAGCGCGAGCGGGATCCCCTCTCCATTGATGGGATCCACGAAGCAGCCTGCCTCCCCGATCAGGAGCCCGCGCTCGAAGTGGTTCCTCGTCGCGCCGCCGTAGCTCCGGATGGGCCACCCGCGCTGGGGCCCGATCTCCACGCGCGCGCCCTTCGAGCTCGCCAGGTGGTGGACCAGCCTCGTGAGCTTCGCGTAGAAGTCGCCCAGCTTGAGGCCGCTCCTCACGAGCGGCTCGCTCACCATCCCGACGCCGATGTTGCAGAGCCCCGGACGCACGGGGAACACCCAGCCGTACCCGGGGAAATACTTCTCGTCGAAGTACATCAGCGTATGATCGAGGGTCAGGTCGCGCGCGTACGCGCGGATGGAAGCGAGGGTGTAGCGGGGGTCGTTCATCCGCAGGCCCGCCGCGTTCGCGACCGCGCTCGTCGCCCCGTCCGCCCCGACGAGGAGCCGGCCCTCGATGCGGCACGCCTTGCCCTCGCGCGTCGCGCTCACGAGGACCCCGCGCGCCGTCGCCTCGAACCCCGTCACCCGGCACGACTCCCGGGCCTCCGCGCCCGCCCGGATCGCTCGCCGGAACAGGAGGTCGTCGAGCTCCTTGCGCGGGATGGCGTGCCCGTGCGCCGGCAGGCCGGCGACGCGCGGCAACACCCCGGAGACCAGGTGATCCCGGTTCAGGTAAAGCCGCGATTTGCGGATCGGGAGGCAGTCGAGCCGCCGGATCGCCTCCCCGCAGCCGAGCGCCTCGAGACGCGCGAGGCCCCTCGGGCTGACGTAATCTCCACACGGCTTGTCCCGGGGGAAGCGGGCGGCGTCGCAGAGGAGCACCGCATACCCCTCGGAGGCCAGCTCGATCGCGAGCGCGCTCCCCGCGGGCCCGGCGCCGGCGATGACCACGTCATAGACCGTCACGCGACCCCCGGGCCGCCGAACGCCCGCTCGACCCCGGGGGCGATCGCCCTCGCCAGCGGCGTCATGTCGGGGACGCCTTCCGACGACATCCAGGCCCCCGCCTCGTCGATGTGGCGGGCGCCCTCCCGGCCGCCGGCGACCCTGCCGAGCGCCCAGCGGGCCACCTCCCGGTGAATGGCCATCTTCGCCGCCGTGTACCCCGCGAGCGCCGAGCGCAGGTGAGCCTGCGCCTGGCCCCTCCGCCCCTCCGTCGCGGCGAGGCCCGCGAGGAGCAGCGACGCGTGCGGGCGCGACGCGGGCACCGTGGCCCGGCCGATCGCCCGGACGAGCTCCTTCACTCGGCGGAGCAGCGCCCTCCGCGCCGACCCGCCGCTCTGCCCCGCGAGCGCGAGCGCCGCCCGCGCCCGGGTCCACCGCAGCTCCATCGCGGGCAGCTCCATCCGCAGGAACAGGCCGTCGCGCAGCTCGGGCCAGTCCCCCTCGATCCGCGCGACGGCCGATCTCGGATCGCCCACGTAGAGGTCGAGCGCCACGCCGGAGAAGACCCGGTGATACGCGTGCATCTGGTAGAACCCCGACTTCCAGGTCTCCACCACTTTGCGCAGATCGGTGGCCACCTCGTCCACCCGCCCGGCCGCGAGCCGCCCGACGCCGTGGAACCCGCCCCGGTAATTGTTGGCCGCGAACAGATCGCCGCGCGCCTCGGCCTCGCGGATCGCGGCGGGGATCCGCGCGACCAGCTCGCCGACGCGGCCAGCCTGGCCGAGCGCCTGCAAGCTGAACACGATCGCCACCGCGGCCTCGTACTCGGCCCCCCGGCACTCCGCGCGAAACTGCACCGCGGCGGCGTCGCAGAGCCTCGCCGCCCGGTCCCAGTCGCCGTGGAAGAAGGCCGAAGAGCCGGCGCCGAGCAGGTAGAAGGCCCGCTCGTAGGGGGCGGCGCCGCCCTCGAGGGCGCGCTCGTTGCGCCGCACGAGGTCCCGCGACCTCGCGCGCAGGAAGCCGCCGCCGATGAGCGCCGCGAAGGCCGCCTCGTAGCCGAGCGACCGCGCGATGTGGGCGGAGTCTCCCTCGCGCAGCGCTTCGAGGAAATGCAGGAGGCCGACCCCGTCCGCGCGGACCGGGTCCATCATCGACAGCGCCGTCGTGGCGGCCCACAGGTCGTCGAGCCGGCGCCGGGTGCCCGGGGCGATCGCGCCGGGCGGCCGCGCCTCGAAGTCGAAGCCCCTGAGGTACAGCCGCAGCCGCTTCCCGGCCGACACAAGGAGCGCGCCGTTGCCCGACGTCGGCAGCCGCACGCGCGATTCCCCGAGGAACGCCTCCATGAGCCGCAGGCCCTCGTCGAAGCGCCCCGCTTTCAGGTACTGCTCGCCCGCCCGCCGCCGGTAGAGCCCTCTCCGCTCGATCTCGCGCGGAGACTCCTCGGCGACCGCGCGGGCCGCGCGCTCGAACGCGGGGGCCGCGTCCGTGCTCCGTCCGGCGTTGGCCAGCGCCTCGGCGAGCAGGGCGTGGAGGTCGGCGCAGGGCGCCTCTCCGGCGGTGTGCTCCAGCGCGACGCGGTAGAGGCGCGCCGCCTGCTCGAAGGCCAGCGCGGCCTCGGCGCGCCGCGCCGCGGTCATCGCGTGGCGGCGGGTCCGGGGCCGGTCGCCGGCGGCCAGCGCGTGGGCCATGAGCTGCTCCGCGTCGTCGGAGCCCGCGGCCTCCATCGCCGACACGAGCGCGGCGTGGTGCCGGGCGCTCACCTCCTTGGGCAGCGCGCCCGCGACGAACTCCCGCAGCCGATCGTGGTAGATCTGGAGCGTCTCCTCTTCGCCCGCGCCCGCCCACCGGAGGAGGCGGAGCAGGCACAGGTCCCGGAGCCGCCGCCGGTCCCGGCTCCCCGCCGCCTCGAGCAGCACCGCGGCGCGCTGGGCGGCCCCGGAGAGCGCCGCGACCTCGACCAGCGCGCGGTCCTCGTCCGAGAGCGCCTGGAGGCGCTCGTGCAGGAGCGACGTCGCCGTCGTCGTGAGCCCCCGGGCGCCCTCCGCGGTCCGGGCTGCCGCCGCGAAGTGCGCCAGCTCGGCGACCAGGTAGGGCACGCCGCCGGCTTCCTCCACGATCTCGAGGACGGCCTCCGCGCCGGCGCCTGCGCGGGCGGTGATCGCGCGCGCGAGGGCGACGGCCGAGCCCGCGCCGAGGGGCGCGAGCTCGATCTCGACCGATTTTCCCCTGGATCGGGCCATGGAGAGGGCCTCTAGCAGCGCCGGTTGAGGCGTCTCGCCGGCCGGGCGGCGCGACAGGACGAGCGCGACGTGGGGCGGATCCTCGCCGCCGAAGACGCTCTCCACGAGGGCGACGCTGTCGGCGTCCGCCCACTGCGCGTCGTCGACCCAGAGGACCACGGGCTGCCGCGCGGCCGCGTGCGCGAGGACGACCCGGAGCGCGGCGAACCCGGACTGGCGCAGGGCGCGCGGGTCGCCGCGGGCCGCGCCGGACCACGCCTTCGCGTCGACGACGGGCACCCGCCGGAGCTCGGGGAAGAGCAGCGCCAGCGCCTCCGCGCCCTCGGCGGGGCAGAGGGCCGCGGCCGAGGCCTCGTCGAGGCCGACCCAGTACCGGGCCAGATCGTCGATCGCCGCGTCGAACGCCTTGTACGGGATCGACTCGTACGGGTGGCACCGCGCCTCCAGCACGAGCGGCGTGGCCGGGCCGGCGCCCTCCAGATCGCGCAGGAACCGCCGGACGAGCACGGTCTTTCCCATGCCCGAGGGCCCCACGACGTCCACGGTGACGAGCTGGCCTTGCTGGGCCGCGGCGAAGGCGTCGCGCAGGGCGCCGAGCTCCGCCTCGCGGGCCACGAAGTCGAGCTCGGCCTCCGCCGCGAGCGGGAGCCGGCTGGCGCGGGCGCGGGGCGCCTCGGCGTCCTCGCGCGGGGCGGCGTGCTCGCGCAGGGCGGCCAGCGCCTCCGGGGCGGGCATGCGCCGGCCTGGGTCCGGCTCCAGCAGGCCGAGCACGAGCCGATCGACCGCGGGCGGGACCGAGGGCGCGAGCCTCGACGGCGGGTCGGGCAGGCGATGCTTCGCGTCGATCTCCTCGGAGGGGTCGTCTCCGAACGGGAGCCGGCCCGCGAGGGCCTCGTAGAGGACCAGGCCCACGCTGTACCAGTCCGAGGCGGGGAGCGGCTTCGGGTCCCAGTACTGCTCGGGCGCGAGGTAGGGCAGGGTGCCGAGCACGACGCCGCGGGCCGTGTCGAGCAGCCGCGCGCGGGAGACGGGGGTGGCCATGCCGAAGTCGAGGAGGGTCACGTGTCCTTCCTCGCTGACGAGCACGTTGGTGGGCTTCACGTCGCGGTGCGATTTGCCGGAGGCGTGGACGGTCGCGAGCGCCTCGGCGAGCTGGAGCCCTGCCTGGCAGATCCCGCGGATCGCGGCGGCCTGCTGCTCCTCGGGCGCCTTCGGGTCGAGGCCGAGCCGGTCGGTGAAGGGGAGCCCGCCCGGGACGACTTCCATCGTGAAGAAGCACCGCTCGCCCTCGATGTGGAGCTCGTGGAGGCGGACCAGGTTGGGGTGGACGATGTCGCGCAGGGCCCTGTATTCCGCCTTGAGCCACTGCCGTCCTTCGGGCGTGGTGTCGAGGAGGGTCTTGAGGGCGACCTCCTGGTCCCACCGCCGGTCGAGCACGCGGTAGACGATCCCGAAGGCGCCCGAGCCGAGGACTTCCCGGACGACGTAGCGCCCTCCGGCGTCGAACGGCCCGCCGACGGGCGCGGAGACGCGCGCGGCGTTCACGGCGCCTGCTTCCCGGGGCCGGCCTTGACGGCGCCGAGCAAGGAGAGGAGCTTTTGCAGGTTCGGCGGGTCGCCGCCGAGCGAGCCCGCGAGGTCCTTGCCGGCGCGGACGATCTCCATGAGCCCGTTGAGGCTGCCGGCGAGGTCGTTGGCGTCCGCGCCCCAGTCGTTCTTGAGGGTGGCCCCGAGCGCGGCGAGGAGCGACTGGCCGGGGCTCGGGTCGGGGTGCGCGACGTCGGCGATCTTGTCGAACTGGAGGATGTCGGCGATGTGCGGCTTGCCTGCGCGGAACAGCATCTCGTCGACGCGCTTGAAGAAGGCGAGATCGTCGAGCTCGTGCTCCTCGATGTCCCAGATGTCGCAGTAGTCGCCGGTGATGCCGGCCCTCTCGAGATCCTCCGATCTGTGTGTGGAGGCCATGTGATCGAGGATGGCGTTGACGGCGTGCCGCGCCGACTCGTTGGCGGCTTCCATCGTGTTCATGCGGGTGAACGTGCGCATGTACGAGCCGCAGAACACGACCTTGTCCTCGTGGACGCGGTAGCCGCCGTGGGGAGCTTGCCAGAGCCCGGTGCCGTCCGTCCGTTCGCCGTTCCCGAGCTTGCTCCTGCCGGGCACCCACGGCATGCAGCGCGGCCGGTTGTCCCAGTCTCCGACTCTGTTGATCAGGAACGGGGTGCGGTTGGCGCGCAGCGCGCTGCCCGCGAACACGAGGTTCGAGTCCAGATGGTAGTAGAGCGGCTCCGGGAGCGGAAGGTTCGTCACCGGCGCGGCCGCGCCGCGGATCGTCCGCAGACTATCCTTGATCTGGCGCCAGACCTCTCTCTGGATCTCGTCGGGGGAGGAATCCATGAGGCTCTTTCCCGTGAACGAGGAGCGCCGGCAGCAGCTCCCGATGTCCACCGACAGGACGCCACGGATGCGCGGGGTGATGGCGTCGAAATGCTTCCCTACCCAGAACTGCGACTGCGACACGGCGGAGAGGCCCCACTCGGTGTCCGGAAAATAGACGTGTCCGCGTACGAGCTTGAAGTCCTGATCGAAGTAATACTGGACTCCCGTGAACGTCTGGAGCCGATCGCCGGGCGCGTCTCCGTACCGCTGCCCGGGCAGGCGCGGTGTCGTCACGCGTACCGCCTGCGGGAACTGCTGTGCGCTCTCGCTGGTGAGCCGCACGTCTTCCGCAGGGCGCGCCCAGCGGCGGAGGACAGTCTCGAGGATCTTCACCTCGTGCGGGCCGACCCTGCGGTCGAACCAGAAATGGAGGCGCAGCTCCGGTACGCCCTCCGGCTCTTGCACGGTCTGGCCGGTCGAATACGTCGCCGAGCGGAACACGGATCGTTCCCGTTGCTCGAGCGATTCATCGTCCTCGGCTGCCTGGACTCGGCGGAGGAGGTTCCGCAGCTTGTCGTCGGCCTCCTGCAGAGAGAGAGGGCTCGTGTAGGTGACCGCGAGCTCGTAGCGTCCCAGCCCGGCAGGCAGCTGGGTCGTGATGTAGCTGGTGAACCCTCGAAGCTCCCGGGGTACGCCGTCGTGCGGGAGGGTGCTCATCTCGCTGGAGTTCCACCATCGAGTTACCCGCTCGGCCGCGACGGCGTCGAGCGCGACGACGTGGTAGTCGGCGTCCGGGAGAGCTAGGCGCTGCCCTCGGACCAGCACCTCCAGCTTTTTCCCGGTGCCCGTGATGCTCAGGAGCTCACCCTGATGGAACTTGACATCGAGATTCTCCTCCAGGTGCTTGCGCCACGGGATGAGCCAGGCGTGGCTCGTCGGGCCCGAGAGGATGCAGTCCGTGTACTGTCCGCCGAGCACCTGATCGAGGAGGAGCTGCAAGTACACGTTGGCCTGGGTGCGCGCATCGCAGTGCTCCGCATCCATGGCGACCAGCGCCTGTGGTGCGGCTCGGATCGCCTGGATGAACGGCTCGGAGTAGAAGCCTTTCTGATCTGCGCCGAGAAACGTGAACAGGGATATCCCCTCGTACTCTTTCTCCCTCCTGGCGCTGCACGTCATCAGATAGCGGACGAGCTTGAAGAAGAAGCGCGTGAGGTCCCGCCGGCTGAACCCGAGCCCCTGCGTGAGGCGCATGTACTCCGTCCGGAAGGCCTCCAGGCTGCGCGGGCGCTCGCGGCTGAGCGGGACCAAGCCCTTGCGCGCGGCGAACACCTGGCGGAAGGTGGGCTCGAGCTGATTGAACGCCGTGGGGCGGAGTCCGGGCCCTGGCACCGCGATGGGTGTACGCTTCATGGTATCGAAAACGTGCCGGTAGAAGCTGGGGAATAGACGATACCCGTGCTCTCCCGGAACCAGCGTGCCGCGAGCTCTTTTTGCGCTCGTTCTGCGAGCTGTTTTTGCGTCTTGTCTGCGAGCTCCTTTGGTGTCTGCCTCGCAAGATCCTTGTGTCTCTGCCCTGCGAGCGTCTTGTGCATTGTGCTCGTGCAGGGCGTCCCATTGCGTCCGAGCCATGCCACCCACCTGAGGGGTTAGCTCGTCTCGGTCGAATCCCTTCCCCGCAGGTCCCCGCGGATCGGGCGACGAAGCTTCGATGACGTGGACCTGGAAGTTGCGCTCTGCGAGCTCGTGGGCTGCCGTGAGACCCGCGATCCCAGCCCCATAGACCAGCACGACAGTGCGATCGCCTCGGTCTGCCTTGTCGCTCGGCTTCGGAAACGTCCAGTCCTCCTGGATATTTTGATTGCACCAGCGCGCGAGGCGCTCGGGTGCCTCCTTCTTGTTCGGAAATAAGAACGAGCTCCACCAAACGCGCTCTATCGACGAGCGTTTGCTGAAATCGTGCTTTCTGTTCGGCTTCTTGGGCTTTTGGCCGAATGTGCTCCGATGAATGGTCGACGTACGTTCCTGCTCTTCCGGGTCCTCCAGGCAAGCATTGATAAATAGAATCAGCTCCTGTTCGAGAATGTCCGCCGACCTCGCGTCCATTTCGGCGTCCTGCTTGCCGACGTCGGCGCGCCGGGGCGCTCCCAGCGCGTAACGGGCCGCGTTGAGAAACTTGCAGACGCGATCCGGATCGTAGAACCAGGGCGACCCTTCCACGGGATGTATGCAGGGAATTAGGCTGTTGTCGGCGGTCTGGAACAACGCCAGGCACCAGGCCACGAGATCTGTTCCCCCCTTCTTGCCCAGGAGCTCTACTATGGAGTCGAGGATGGATCTCGGCTTTTGAAGGAGGTGCCAGTAAGGGCTCGGCCGGTCAACCGACGAATAAAAGGCGGAGTCCAGCAGGCGTTCGAGCTCGCGGCGAGCTGGCACCTTCCGTTCCTGTTCCTCCTCCTTGGCCGCCGTCAAGTGAGCGCCATTGGTCACGCGCGTCTTATCGAGGTTCGATTGGTACACGGATGCTCCCATGTCCCCAGCGAGCCGTCGATCCGCGAGGAGCTCGAGCAGCGCAGCGTCGTAGAACGCGAGCACCTCTCTGGGAATGGCCGCGTGCCATGCGCGGAGCTGCTCTGCGACGGCCGCCGGCCAGAGGTTCCTGGCCGCGGGCGCAGCCTTGTGCCGCGGTGCCGCGTACTTGCACTGGCAGAGCAACAAATACATGAGCTGCTGCCGTACGAAACGCTTCACGGAGTCCTGCGCTCGGTTAGCTGTCCGCGCAAGGTCGAGCGCCTGCACGCCGTGATGGGAGCCGTCTCCATCATGCGCGCTATTGTGCCAGCTCGACTGGCTGCCATAGTCGAGCAGCTCGCCAGAGGTTGGCTCTTTAGGTTCGAATTCCTCGAGCCTACGCAGGATGATACCCTGCCAGTCTTCGCGGTGACAAACGTCAGACAGAGGCTTGTATGGCTTGCGATCTGGAGTTGGAAGCGCCTTGGTTCGCGCGCAGAACTCCAGGAACTCGGACCGCTTGTGAAGTTCCACGACCAGATTTTTTCGCTGTTTTTGCGCCGGGCCCTGCCCTCGGCTTCCGCTCCGCTGTCTCTCGCCGCTCATTTCCCGCCCTCCAGCTCCAGGCGGAGCTCCTCCGCCTCGTCGATCCGCAACAGCGCTCCCACGAAGACCTCGAACGCGCGGAGTCCCCGCGAGAGGTCCTCCACCTTCCCGGCGAGGCCGACCGCCCCGCTTCGCAGCGACTCGCTCAGCGTCCGCTCCCCCGACAGAAGCGCCCGGATGCTCTTCCGGTCCGTCGAGATCCGGATCGCCGCCCGCTCCGCCAAGGGCACCTCGACCACCTCGCGCCCGACGCCGCCGAGCCCCACCGCCGGCTCGGACGCGACGTCCACCGACACCGTGAGCCCCTCGAGGCAGCCCGCCATCGCGGCGCTCGCCTCCGGCTGCCGCTCCGCGATCAGGCGCAGCGCCCGCCGCAGCGTGCGCGTCACCGGCTCAGCCACGGACCACCTCCAGGAGGCACGGGCCATCGAGCTCGACCACCTCTCCGGCGCACACGCCGCGGATCCGGGCGCGCGCGTGGGCCTCGTTCAGCCGCACGACGCCGCGGATATCCATCTCGGAGGGCACGAGGATCTGCCCGCGCACGCCCGCCTCGATCTCCCCCGACAGGGACTCTCCGCCCCGGCTCGCCTCGAACCGCGTCCACCGCGGCACGTCGCGGTCGTGGTCCGGCAAGAGCAGCGCCGCCGCCGCGGGCACGCGCCCCGAAGGCCGCGCATCCACGGCGCCCTCGGTCGTGAAGCGCGCCTCGGTGTTCCGGAAATACCGCACGATCGCCCCGCCCCGCAGGAGGAACACGCTCGTCGCGGTGGTCCGGGTGCGGGCGCGATCGTTCATCCTCGAGAAGACCACCGTCCACGGGACGGCCGGATCGCTGGGCACCGCGCAGCCCCATTCCCAGGAGAAATCGCCGCCCCAGCGGAATCGACCCCAGTTGTGGTCGTGGTACGCGGGCCTGTCCTCGAACGAGCGCCGCTGTCCCTCGATCTCCACCCAGCCCGACGCCAGGAGCCGCGGCACGAGACACCAGCTCAGGTGAGCCCCGGGCCCGAGGCGGATGTCGTGGCTGAGCGAGGGCACCGACGCGGGCGCGAGGACGACCTCCATCCGCGCGCCGTCACCGTGGTTCACGATCTCGTACCGGCCGCCGCGCCACCGCATCGCGGCGCGATCGAACGTCGCGTCCATGCGGCCAGGGCGCACCTCGGGCCTCGGGCACCGCGCCACGTGCCCCCGCCACGCTTGCCGGCAGACGACCGTGATCGCCTTTCCCGCGCCGCCGCCCTCCAGGCTGAGGTTGAAGAGCGACGTCCAGTCCTCGCCGAAGACGACGAAGTGCTGCCACTCCTTGTAGTCTCGCCTCGCCTCGAGCTCGAACGGCAGACCGCGCCACGGATCGGCGTCCGCGGCGAGGGCGCTGAGCCGCGCGGCGGAGAGGCTCACCGGAGGAGATCTTCCACCGGCCGGACGGGCACCCCTGCGGGGGGCGGCCCCTCCGGGGGCGACGCGCCCTCGGCCCACGTCTCCGCGATCCGCTGCACGCGCCCGCTCAGCGACAGGACCCCGAGCAGCGCGAGCAGCACCGCGTCCTCCGCCTCGCCGTCCCCGGAGACTGGCCCGCCGTCGCCGCCGGGTCGGCCCGCCGCGGCCGCCAGGCCCGCGAGCGACGCGATCTCCCGGCTCGCGCCGAGCAGCCCGAGCACGGCGTGCAGGAACCCGTCGTGCGTGTCGAAATCGAGCTCGGGCGCGATGACGCTCACGGCCGGTCTCCGGCGCCGCCCAGGTCCGACAGCACGCCCTCGAGATCGCGATCGAGGGCGCGCAGGAAGGCGTCCACGTAGGCCGAGGGCACCGCGCCGCCTTCCTCGCTCACGATCCCGCCGGACAGGCCCTCGAAGAGGGTGCGCGCGCGGGCGAGCAGCGGAGAGCCCGCGAGGCGCCGCTTCCAGGAGCGACCCTCGTCGGTCTCCGAGAACCGCCGGCCCTCCCGGACGAGCGCGTGGAAGGCCGCCTGTCCGGCGAGAGGGTACTTGACGAGGAGCGCCTGGGCCGCGCGCAGGCGCTCCAGCACGGCGTCGCCAGCCTCCGCCTCGCCGCGGGCCCGCCGCGCGAGCGCCTCGTCGAACTCCCGGCTGTAGCGGATCAGGAGGCGCTGGTAGTCGCCGAGCGCGCCCAGGAGGGCAGCCAGGATCGCGTCCCGCTCGCCGCCGGGCGGGGCGCCGGCGCTGGGCTCGAGTCCGCGCTCGGCCCGGGGCTCGCGGCCGATCGACGGCTCCGCGGGCATTTCCAGGGGCTCGGCCACCGGCGGATCGACCGAGAAATCCGGGAACTCGTCCTCGCCGTCGCGCGCGCCGCGGGCGGCCGCGGGCGCGCCGGCCTCGCGCGCGCCGCCGGCAGCCCTGGGGGCGCCTGCCTCGCGCGCGCCGCCGGCAGCCCCGGGCGCGCCGGCTTCGCGTGCGAACCTCGCGAGCCGCGCCTCGGGGCCGTCGTTCGCGCTGGCCCCGCTCTGAACGCGGCAGAGCGCCTCGAACATCGCCTGAATGTCGACGGCCTGGGCCTCGGCCAGGCCGTCCTTTCGAACCGACATCGCTTCACCACGTCCGCTGGACGACATAGTCCTTGAGCCAGCCGATGAACCGCTTGTGAACGGAGTCGGCCAGCACCTCCGCGAGCTCTCGCCACCGCACCTCGGCCGACGCCGCGTGACGCCCCGCCACCCCGCGGGCGTGCTCGATGCCTCCGTGATCGTCGATCAGCCGCCACAGGAACCGCACGTCGTCCTCCGTCTTCTCGCCCGACGACGCGGCCCGGCGGTCGAGATACCGCATCATCGCGGCGCGACCGGCCTCATCGATGATCCGCTCCTCCACCATCCCTCTCAGCAGATCCGCGAGCCCGGCCTCCGGCGATCCGGCGGCCGGTCGCGGCTTGCGCAGGATCCGTAACGCCTCCTCGCGGTCGGCCTCCCGGGCGGAGCGGAGCGCGTGGAGCAGCATGAGCGTTCGCTTGCCCTCCCAGAGATCGCCGGCGAGCTCTTTGCCGTAATCGGCGCGCCCCTCCTCGAGGTTGAGGAGATCGTCCTGGATCTGAAAGGCGAGGCCGAGGCTCTCCAGGAACGACACGAGGAGCGCCTCCAGGCGCGGCTCCGCCCCGGCCACCGCCGCCCCCACGAGGCCCGGCGCGACGAAGCTGTAGCTGCACGTCTTTCGCCGCACCATCGACTCGTAGTCCGCGTCGGTGAGCTGCCATGTCCCCTCGTCGATCCACGAGAGCTCCTGCGCCTGCCCCTCGAACGACTCGATGACGGCGCGGGCGTAGACGTCGAGGATGCGCAGGGCCCGGCCGAGGCCGAGCCGGTCGGTGTTGGCCAGCAGGGGACCGAGCGTGAGCGCGAGGAGGCCGTCACCGCAGTTGACCGCCGCGGGGACGCCGTGGGTCCGGTGGAGCGCGGGCCCACCCCGCCGGGTGAGCGAGCCATCCTCGATGTCGTCATGGATGAGAAAGGCGTTATGGTACATCTCGACCACCGCGGCCGACGGGAGGACCTCCTCGCGCTCCCCGCCGAGCGCGCGGCAGACGGCGATGCACAGCGCGGGACGCAGCCCCTTCGCGCGGCGCAGCGGATAATCCAGCATCAGCCGGTAGGCCCGATCGTCCCCCGGGGAGCCCGCGCGGATGATGCGGCGGATTTCCTCGAGGACGAGCTCCCTGTGCTCCTCCAGGTACACCGCGCCGAGGTCCGGCTGCGGGCCGGGCGCCGCCCCGGGGGAGGAGCCCTGCACGGAGAGAGCCGCCGCGCTAGACACCTTTCGGTCGCTCCAGCCCGAGCCCTCGAATCAGGTTGTAGACGTGCGACCGCGCGATGTCGAGCCGCGCCGCGGCTTCAGAGACGTTCCAGCCGCCCTCGTCCAGCACGCGGCGGACGAAGCGCGCCTGGAACGCCCGCGTGGCCGCCTGGAGGGTCGGCTGTCCCGTGAGCCAGTCTCCGCGCTCTCCGGCGTCGCCGCGCTCTCCGGCGTCGCCGCGGGCCGGCTCGGGCTCGGGGAAGAAATGCCGCTGCTCGACGCGCAGCACGCCGTCCGCCGCGGCCCGGATGACGGCGGCCTCCACCGCGTGGGCCAGCTCGCGGATGTTGCCGGGCCACTCGGCGTTCTCGACGGCCCGCAGCGCGCCGACCGACAGCTCGAGCCGCGGGAGGTTGTACGTGCGCACGGCCTGCTCGCAGAAGTGGGCCGCGAGCTCCGGCACATCCTCGCGGCGCTCGGCGAGGGAGGGCACCCGGACCGGGAGCACCTGGAGGCGATAGAACAGGTCCTCTCGAAAGGCCTTCTTCGCCGCGGCGGCGCGCAGGTCGGCGTTCGTGGCGGCCACGATGCGCACGTCCGCGCTCACCGCCTTGGACCCGCCGAGCGGGAAGTACTCTTTCGACTGGAGGAGCTGGAGGAGCGCCGCCTGGGCCGTCAAGCTGAGCTCCGCGACCTCGTCGAGGAACAGCGTCCCCCCCTCGGCCGCCTCGACCTTGCCCGGGACTCTGCGGCTCGCCGTCGAGTGCGCGCCCGGCATGGCGCCGAAGAGCTCGCTCTCGATGAGGGCCTCCGGGAGGGCGCCGCAGTTGATCTCGACGAAGGGCCTGCCGGCCCGAGGGCTGTTGTCGTGGAGGACGCGGGCGACGGCGGTCTTGCCGCTCCCCGTGGGCCCCGTCAGGAGGACGCTCACGTCGAGCGGCGCGACGAGGGCGAGCTGCTGGAAGAGCCGAGCGAGCGCGGGGCTCCTCCCGCGGATTCCGTCCGCGCGCAGCTTCTTTCGAAGAGGCAGCGTGGGGTCCGCCGACTCGGCGGTTCGCCGCCGCAGGAGCAGGCGATCGGCGAGCGTGGCGACGTGGCGCGCCAAGAGCTCGACGTGCGCCCGGTCCTCGTCCCGAAAGGGCCCCGGCTGCATGCGATCCTGCAGGTAGAGGACGCCGAGCGGCGGGTCGGCGCCGATGGGCGCGCAGAGCACCGCCTCGATGCGGTTCGCGCGCACGCTGCCCCGGTCGCGAAAGCGGGGGTCGTTGAGCGCCGAGCTGGTCACGATCGTCTGCCCCGAGGCGATGGCCTGCGCGATCACGCCGCGCGAGATCGCCGCGCGCACGCCGGCGACGTCCTCTTCGGTGCAGCCGCGGGCCATCCAGAACGGCGCCCCCCCGGCGTCGGCGCCATCGTCCCGGATCTCCAGATAGCCGCGGCGAGCGCCGGCGATGTCGACGATCAGCGCGAGCGCCTCTTCGAGAAAGGGCTCGATCTCGTTGTTCGCGCCGAGGTCCAGGAGCTTCCGGTAGAGGTCCCGCTCGCGCCGCACGCGATCCACATCCACTGGCTCTGATACAGCCGCTGGTGGACCGGAACCCTGGTATGCCATTTCGACAATCTACCGGACGGCCGACGCGCTTGGAAGCCCCGCCGTGGGCGGGAAGCGGCGGCGACGGCGGTGATGGCTGCCTGGGTAGACCCGGCGCTTCCCGTACGCCCGGCGGCGCGGGCGAGGGCCGCTCACCCGCAATTTCCGCGCAATTTCCGCGCAATTTCCGGACGAGCGGCGGGAGCTCCAGGTGGGGCGCCAAGCTTTGGGCACATTGAAAGCGGTCGGGGCGCAGGGGCCGATACCCGAGCGCAGCGCCTGCAGGCCCCGCTCGCGGCGCGGTGTGAGGCGCGTCATGCGAAGGCGAGCCTCCGAGAAGATCGAATCGAGTCGTTCTCGATGGACCATGATTGTCCTCTGATAGCCGCGCTCACTCGACGCGCATGCCGACGAAGGAGCGCTATGGTGCATCGGACATCCATTGTGGCCGCTATGCGTGGAACGATTGAAACATCGCGCCGAGAGGCAGGTCCTGGAGCACCAGGTTGGTGAATCTATCCCTCGGCCTTCGGCTGTCGTTCGACGCCGAGGTGAATCTCGGTGGGGCCGTGGCGTCATGCAACGTGTCGCCGCGCTTCCTCCGGCTGGGCGTTCGCTCCGGACGCGAGCTTCGCCGTGCTGTAGCGGTGTCTCGCCTCGCGCGCTCCTCGTCGCGCCCCGCCGCGCGACGACATCCCTGCTGCGGTGTATCCACGCACGCTCAGCCAGCGTGGACGCCGCTCATGCATGCCTCCCCCCGCGGCTCACCCGCCCCCCGTCTCGCCCGCCCCGCGGAGCGCCGGCGGCAGCGCCGACGCCACCGCGGCCCGGCACGCCTCCATCGAGGCGCGGAGCTCCTCGAGCGACGGCCCGGGCGGATCGAGCGGCGGGTGCACGACGACCCGCACGACGCCGGGCGCGGCGGCGTAGCGGCCCTTCGGCTGGAGCGCGCCCGCGCCAACGATGGTCACCGGCAGCACGCGCGCGCCCGCGGCCCCGGCGACCCGGAAGGCACCCAGCCGGAAAGGCAAGAGCCCGCCGGTCGCGCTCCGCGTGCCCTCGGGGAAGAACACCGTCGACCACCGCTGCATCAGGTTGCGCTGCGCCGCGCCGAGATCCGCCACGGCGCCGCGGGCGCGCCGCCGATCGACCGGCGTGTGGCCGTAGAGGCGCATGCCCCAGCCGAGCACCGGCACCCGGAACAGCGCGCGCTTCGCCAGGAAGCGGAACGGCGCGCGCGCCTGCAGCGCCACGAGCAACGCGAGGATGTCGAGCGTGCTCTGGTGGTTCGCCGCGATCACGTAGCGCTCGCCCGGCCGCACGTGCTCGGCCCCCTCGGCCTCGACGCGCACGCCGACGAGCCAGAGCGCCCCGGCCGCCCACACCACCGAGAGGCGGTCGTGCATCCGCTGCCGGGGATCGAAGGGGAAGCAGAGCAGGCCGACCGGGAGCAGCACGACCAGGAACAGCATCGCCCAGGCGTGGGCGAGCGCCGTGCGCGCGACCTCGATCGGACCGGCCGGCGCCACGGCGGCGCCCCCCTCCGCGGTCACTTCGCGACCGGCGGGGCCTCCGGCCCGTCGAAGCGCGGGACGAAGCCCTCCACCGAGGCGAGCGTCTCGAGCAACGTCACGTGGCGCAGCCGCGGGATCGCCACGTGCGTCCGCGCGCCCAGGTCGTCCTCCGTGATCGCGAGCGTCGCCGCCGCCGCGAGCTCCGCCACCGTCGCGCCGACGATCTGCGTCGTGCCCAGGTTGCTCGGCGCCGACGACCGGACCTCGCGCGGCGCGTCGGTCCAGTACGCCCGCGGGTGACCCTGGAACGCCGCCTCGGCCGGAGGCCGCGGCCAGAACGTCGGGTCGACGAGGCCGAGCTCGTCGACGAGCACCTCGCGCTCGGCGCGGACGTCGCGCGCCTCCGCCTCGTCGCCCAGCGCGTCGAACGCCTCGGCGCAGCGCTCGAGCGCCGTGACGAGCTGCGTCCGGTTGCCGGAGACGCGGATGAGCTCGAGCGTCTCCCTGGCGTACGCCCGGAGCTCGCCGGCGTCGCGGCCGAGGAGCGCGAGCGCGTGCACCCGGCCGACCCGGCCGAGCCCCACGGCGTACGCGTCGCCCGTCCCCGCCGAGCCGATCTCGATCGCCCGATCGTAGGCGGCGAGCGCCTCGCGGAGCTGGCCCTGCACGAAGAGCACGTCGCCCAGGTACCCCTCGGCCCAGCCGCGCCCCATGCCGATGCCGAGCACGCCGCTCAGGTTGCACGCGTTGGCGATCAGCACCCGCGCCCGCGCCAGGTGGCCCACATGGAACTGGTGCCGGCCCGCGTACATCGTGCCGACATACAGGTAGAGCCCGCTCAGGCCGTGCTCCTCGGCGTACGAGAGGAGCTGCGCGGTCGACCGGACCCCGAGATCCCAGTCGAACCGGCCCTCGGCGAGCACCGCGTAGTAGAACCACGTGCCGAGCAGCCGCACCGGGTCGCGCAGGCGCTCGGCCAGGCGCGCGGCGTCGGCGGCGCTCTGCTCGGCCTCGGCGTAGCAGCCCGCCTGGCTCAGGGCGACGCAGAGGATGCCGCGCGAGTGGCACAGCTCGATGTACTCGCCCGCCGCCTCCGCGAGCTCGCAGCCGCGGCGCAGCGGCTCGGTCGCCGGGCCCACCTTGCCCGCCGCGCACAGCGCGCGCCCGAGGATGTTCGCGGGCAGGCACTGGTACGGGCGGAGCTCGGGGCTCGCGCCGATCGCCGCGAGCGCCTTGCGGCTGTGCGCGACGGCGTCGGCGAACTCCCCCCGGACGTAGTGCACGCGCGACAGCGCGCTGGAGAGCGCCGCCGTGACGAGCGGCGTGTCCGGCAGCGCGCCCTGCGTGCGCCGGAGCAGATCGAGCGGCTCCGCCGTGCTGCCGAGCAGGCACGCGACGCGCGCGAGCTCGTGCGCGCAGCGGGCCCGGAGCTCGATCCGCGCCGGGTCGAGCGGCAGCCGCTCGAGCAGCGCGAGCGCCTGCTTGAGCCGGCGGCTCGCGCCGTGCGGGTCCTGCAGGCGGTCGGCCTCGTTCGCCGCGAGCAGGTACGCCTCCGCGGCGCGGTCGAGCTCGCCGGCGCGCTCGACGTGGTGCGCGAGCGTCCCCGGATCGCCGCCGCGCAGCTCGATGCGCCGCGCGATGCGCCGGTGGACCTCGCCGCGATCCCCGGGCGGCACGCGGGCGGCGAGCTGCTCGCGCGCCGCGTCGTGCGAGAACGACGTGAGGCCCCCGTCCTCGCTCAGGCAGATGTGGTGCGCGGCGGCGTCGCGCAGGGCGCTGTCGACCTCCGCCGGACCGAAGAGGCCGAGCTCGACCAGATCGTCGCGCAGGAACTGGCGGCCGATGAGCGCGGCCACGCCGAGGACCTGGACCGTCGTCGGATCGAGCGCCTCGATGCTGCGGGCGAGGACGTCCGAGACCGAGGCGGGCGCGCGGTAGTGCGCGTCGGCGCGGGAGATCTCGAGCGCGCCGCCGCGGCCGCGCTGCAGGAAGCCCTCGGTCTCCATGTTGCGGACGACCTGGATGTTGAAGAGCGGGTTGCCGGCGGCGAGCAGCGGGACGCGGCGGACGAGCTCCTGCACGAGGTCGTCGCCCGCGCCGCGGCCGAGCGCGGAGATCAGCGCCCGGTTCGCCTCGGGCGGGAGCGGGCCGAGATCGAGGCGCTCGACGCCCTTCCAGGCGAGCCACCCCGCCGAGCGCGGCGTCATCGGCGACGAGCCGGGCGAGCCGCGCAGCCCGGCCGAGGCCGGCGGGGGCAGCGTCGAGCCGGGCGCGCCGCGCCCGGGGAACGGCGGACGGGCCGTGCCGAGCAGCAGGATCGGCCGCTCGCCGAGCTGGTCCGAGATCCGGAGGAGCACGTCCTGCGTCGCCTCGTCGGCCCAGTGGACGTCCTCGATCGCGAGGACCACGGGGATCTCCTCGGCGATCGCGCCGAGCAGCCGCAGCAGGAGATCGGCGATCCAGCGCGTGCCGCCCGGGCCGATGGCGCCGCCCTCGTCGGCGAGCCCGACGGCGCGCATGAGCTCGGGGACGAGCCCTTGGAGCAGGGCGGCGTCGTCGGCGACCACGAGGCTGACCAGCCGGCGGATGCGCGCCGCGCGGCTGTCGTTGTGCCGCTCCAGCCAGAGCGCGACCTGCGTCAGCGCCTCGCGGATCGCGGAGTAGGGGATGAGCCCGGAGAGCTCGCGGCACCTGCCGTAGGCGACGATGGCCGTGCCCGTCTGCTCGACGCTCCGGAGCAGCTCGGCGACGAGGCGGCTCTTGCCGACGCCCGTGTCGCCGACCACCACGGCCGGCCGCGGCTCACCGCACACCGCGCCCTGGATGAGCTCGGCGAGCCGGCCGAGCTCCAGCTCGCGGCCGATGAACGGCGCGTCGTCGAGGGCCTCGGGCGGGGCGGCGTCGCGCTCGCGCTCGGCCGCGTCGGCGGCCGGGGGCTGCGAGGTGCCGTGGAGCGTGACGTAGTAGAGCTCCTTGAGCCGCGCGCAGAGCCGGGCCGCGCTCGAGAAGCGCCGCGCGGGGTCGCGCTGCATGAGCTCGTCGACGAGCGCGACGACCGGCGCCGGCGTCTCCGGGGCCACGGTGGCGAGCGGCACGAGGGTGCCGTAGACCTTCTGGTTGATGACGCTGTCGACGGTGCCGTCCGCGAACGGGAGGCGGCCGGCGAGCAGCTCGTAGAGCACGACGCCGACCGCGTAGAGGTCCATCCGGGGGCTCGGGCGCGCGAGCCCGCCCCGCTTCAGGCACTCGGGCGCGAGGTAGGCGATGGTGCCCGCGTTGACGCGGGCGTGCTCGGGCTGAAAGCTCACCGTGAGCGTGGCCAGGCCGAAGTCGAGGATCTTGAGCCGGGGCTCGTACGGATCGGTGAGGACGATGTTGCTCGGCTTGAGGTCGAGGTGCAGCACGTTGAGCGCGTGGCAGTGGGCGAGCGCCTCGGCCACGCGGCGCGCGATGCGCAGGGCCTCGATCGTGTCGAGCGAGCCCATCCGCGCGAGGTACCTGTCGAGCGTCTCGCCCTGCACGAGCTCCATCGCGAGGTAGAGGCCGATCCCGTCGAGGACGCCATACGAGGAGAGCTTCACCAGCGACGGATGGCGCAGGCGGAGCAGCGCCTCGATCTCGTTCTGCTGGGCGAAGAGCTGCCCGACGTTCTGGGCGCTCACTTCCTTGAAGATCTTGATGGCGGCGACGTTCCCGGACTCGTCGTGGCCGCGGAACACCGCGCCGAAGCCGCCCTCGCCGAGCGGCTCGTCGATCGTGTACTCGCCGATCCTGGCGCCGCGCTCGATCAAGGGACCGCCGACCATCGTACCTGCCCTTCCGAGTACCCCGTCATCACCCGCAGAACCGTCATGATACTCCGGACGCGGCGCCGTGACGGCGCGCAATGGCCACTTTTGCAGCCATCTTGCCAGCTTGCCGCCTCGCGGCGCGCCGCGCCTCGACGGCCTGCTGCATCTTGCCGGGTTCGACAAGAAACGTGCATGTCACGTTCGGGGGGAGATTCCGGTGCTCGCCTGGACGTCCGCGCGCCGCGCGGCGACAAGGAACGTGAGCCGGCACCCAGAGCTGCGCTGTCGACCTCGGGTCGGGGCCGAAAATGACGACGGCGGCGGCACCCCCGGGAGGGGGTGACCGCCGCCGCGTCCGGACTCAAGCCGTTCCGGGGATCAGGTCCCGCCGCTGGCCGAGCCGCTGGCCGAGCCGCTGACGCTGGCGCTGGCCTTGATGTTGACGTCGATCGAGGCCGTCGCGCTGGCCGACGCGTCCACCGCGGCCGCGACGCAGGCGACCGCCTTGCCGCCGGCCTTGAGCGCCGCGTCCTTGACCTCGACGCCCGCCTTGCCGACGCCGGACACGGCCGCCGCCAGCTTCTTGCCGGTCCCGAGCTGGACCTTGGCGATCGCCGGGAGCGACGCCCGGAGCGCGGCGACGAGCTTCTGCGCGTCGGCGTTCACCTTGCCGTTCGCCACGATGCGGACGTTCGGCGCGTCGCACTTCGCCTCGCCGGCCGTCTTCGCGGTGCACTGCATCTGGCAGCTCGGGTCGACGCTCGGGGGCTTGAACTCGCCCGAGCACTTCGGCTCCTTGATCTCGGCGCTGCAGCCGCCCGAGCAGGACCCCGAGCACTTGGCCGAGCCCTTGATCTCGCAGGAGCCCGAGCAGGAGCCGTCGCAGGTGCCGGTGCAGCTGCCCTCGGCCTTGGCGTCGCACTTGCCCTCGCAGGTGCCCGCGCACGCCGCGCCCTTCGAGTCCTTGCCGTCGCACTTGCCGTCGCACTTGCCGCCGCAGGTGCCCTTGAAGCCGGCTTCGCACTTGCCCGAGCAGCTCGCGTTGCAGGTGCCGGAGCACGCCGCGCCGGCGTCGACGGTGCACTTGCCCTTGCACTCGGCGTCACACTTGCCGCTGATCTCGCCGCCCTCGCAGCTCGCCTCGAGCTTGCCGGGCTGCACCGGCGAGCCGCAGTCGCCGAGGCACTTCTGCATGGCCTCGACGTCGGCGTAGCACTTCGGGGGATCGATCTGGACCGCGAGCTTCGCCTCGGCGTTCGCCTTGACGGCGGCGTTCACCTTGGCCGAGACCGCGTTGCAGACCTTCTCGGCGCCCTTGCCGCCGCCCGGCTCGGCCTTGAGCTCCGCGTCGCTCATGCCGAGGTCCTTGCCGAGCTTGCCGCACGAGGCGATGAGATCCGCCTCCAGGTCCGCCGTGAGCTTGTCGAGCGAGGCCGCGGCCTGGAGGAAGCCCTTGATTTTGCCCTCGACATCGGCGCCGCCCTCGAACTTGAGGTCGGCGATACCGCCGTTCTTCAGCTCCTCGCAGCCGCCCGCGGCGGACGCCAGGTCACCGGCGGGCCCGGGCAGGCTGTCCGCGCCGGGGATCCCCTTGCCGCCACAGTTCACGAGGAGAGGCGAAGCCAGCCCGAGCAGGGCCACGGGCATCGCGACCAACTTCCATCGATTGACGCTCATTTCAGAAACCCTCCGGCACCTCGACGGGTACCCCATGGGGCGCGGACCCTACACCAATGGCCGCCACCTTGAAAGCTGGGACAGCCGCGATCCTGCGCGGCCGTCGCTCGCGATGCCGAGCAGCCCGCACGTCGAGCCCCAGCGATGGAGCGCCCTATTGCCCTAAGTCACGATGGCTGTAAAGAAACAAGCTGAGCGCGCCGAGCGGGGATGTGCGGCGGAGCGGCGCGCCTCGCGCGCCTCGCGCGCCTCGCGCGCCTCGCCCTGATTACTCGTCGCCTTCGTCGAAGGGGAGGTTGAGCTGCGCGAGCGGGCGCGCGCCGACCGTGGGCCCGCCCTTCTTCTCGAAGAGCGCCTGCTCGCGGGCGATGTCGGCCTCGATGAGGTCCTGGTTGTCGTAGGCGAACGCGAGCGCGTCGAGCACGCGCGCGGGCCCGAGGTTCGGGTACCGCTTGAGCAGCGTCTCGACCGACGCGCCGCCGCGGTGCCACGCCCAGAGCCGCCGCACCGGGACGCGCGACCCGGCGACGTGCGGGCTCCCGGCGAGCACCTGGCTGTCGCACCGCACGTGAGGGTGGGGGACGCGGATTCGCGGGAGCACCGGCGCGGCCATCGCGCGGGGGAGCCTAGTACCGGTCGCGATCGGATGGAAGGGCGCCGCGAGCCGGCGGACACGCTCGGCGCCGCCGCGCGCCCGGCCCGCACGCCCGCGCGAAGCCGTCGCCGCGGCGGCGCGGCGACGGCGACGCGCGTCGTTCCGCCTTCCGCCGGCGCGATCGGAGCTACCCTACGCCGCGGAGGCGCGCGGGCATCGTGCCCGTCGTCGCCGATCGGAGCTCATCCATCATGACCCAAGCCGAGAAGAACCCGCTTCGCGAAGGAATGCCCGAGGAGCGAACCGCCTCGCCGGCAGCGCTCGTGATCTTTGGCGCCTCGGGCGACCTGACCCGTCGCAAGCTGTTGCCCGCGGTCTACAACCTGGCGCTCAGCCGCCTGCTGACCGGCGGCTTCGCCGTTGTCGGCGTGGCGCGGCGCCCGAAGCCGGACTTCGCCGAGGAGATGCGCGAGGCGGTCGGGAAGTACTCGCGGCGCCCGCTCGAGGAGGCGTCCTGGAGCGAGCTCGAGAAGGGCATCAGCTACGTCCAGGGGTCGTTCGACGAGCCCGAGACGTACACCCGGCTCGCCGCGGAGCTCGAGCGGCTCGACGCCGAGCGCGGCACCCGCAAAAACCGCGTCTTCTACCTGGCCGTCGCGCCCGACCAGTTCGCGCCCATCGTGCGCGGCCTGCGCGCGGCGAACCTCGTCGCGCCGCCGTCGCACGAGAAGGACGCGCCGTTCCAGCACGTCGTCGTCGAGAAGCCGTTCGGCGAGGACCTGGCGAGCGCCCGCGCCCTCAACCGCGACCTGCTCGCCCACCTGGCCGAGTCGCAGATCTACCGGATCGACCACTACCTCGGGAAGGAGACGGTCCAGAACCTCCTCGTCCTCCGGTTCGGCAACACGATCTTCGAGCCGCTCTGGTCGCGCCAGCACGTCGACCACGTGCAGATCACCGTGGCCGAGGAGATCGGCGTCGAGGGCCGCGGCAAGTTCTACGAGAAGGTCGGCATCACCCGGGACATCGTGCAGAACCACGCGCTCCAGCTGCTCACGCTCGTCGCGATGGAGCCGCCGTCGTCGTGGGACGCCGACGCGGTGCGCGACGAGAAGGTGAAGGTGCTGCGGACGCTCCGGCCGATCGAGGGGCCGGACGTGCTGGCGTCGACCGTGCGCGGCCAGTACGCGGCCGGCATCGTGCGCGGCGAGAAGGTGCCCGGCTACACCGAGGAGCCCGACGTGGCGAAGGACTCGATGACCGAGACCTACGTCGCGATGAAGCTTCACCTCGACAGCTGGCGCTGGGGCGGCGTGCCGTTCTACCTGCGGGCCGGCAAGCGGCTGGCGAAGCGGGTGGCCGAGGTGGTGCTGCACTTCAAGCCGCTGCCGCACGGCCTGTTCAAGGGCGCCCCCGGCGCCACCGAGGAGCCGAACGCGCTCGTCATGCGCCTCCAGCCCGACGAGGGCATCTCGCTCCGGTTCGCGGCGAAGATCCCGGGCAGCGGCATCGCGATCCGCGGCGTGACCATGGATTTCCGCTACGGCGCCGCGTTCGGATCGAGCACGCCCGAGGCGTACGAGCGGCTCCTGCTCGACGCGCTGCGCGGCGACGCCACGCTGTTCACGCGCGCCGACGAGGTCGAGGCGCAGTGGGGCTTCGTCGATCCGATCTTCGAGGGGTGGCGGACGCAAAACGCGCCGATCGCGCGCTACGCCGCGGGCACGTGGGGCCCGCAGGAGGCTGACGCCCTGGTCCAGCCGTCCGAAGGCGCCCGCGGGGCGTGCGGCGAGCAGCGGCCGTCGGAGCGGGCCTGGAGGCGGCCGTGAGCGCCGGGCGCATCGCCGAGGTGATCAAGCGGGTCGAGTCGGAGCTCGCCGAGTTCTGGTCGTCGCCCGACGAGTCGCGGCCGGAGCCGGCCCCGAAGACGCGCGCGTCGACGATGAACTTCGTCGCGGTGGGCAGCCGCGCCGAGGTCGAGCGCCTGAAGGAGCAGACCGAGGAGCTCGCCGAGACGCACGCGGGCCGGACGCTGCTCATCACGCTCGACGACCGGCTCGATCCGCTGAGCGTCCAGGCCGACTGGTCGGCCACGTGCCGCCGCGCCGGGGAGGTGCCGATCTGCTACGACCGCGTGGAGCTCACGTTCGGGGTGGCCGCCGCCGAGCGCGTCGCGTCGGTGGTGAGCGCGCTGACGATCTCCGACGTGGCGGTGATCGTCGAGCTCGCGCCGGGCGCGCCGAACGTGCTCGGCGACGCGCTCGCGCCGATCTGCGATCGGCTGGTGTTCGACTCGGCCGAGACGTGCATCGAGCGGATCGCGGAGGTGGCGCGCGGGACGAGGGCGCCGCTCGCGGACCGGGCGTTCGTGCGGACGTTCTCGTTCCGCGAGCTCGTGGCCCGGTTCTTCGACGACATGCCCGAGGCGTGCCGCGCGATCCGGCGGGTGGAGATCGCGCGCAGCGCGGGGCCGAAGCCGGATCCGGCGGCGCTGTTCCTCGGCTGGATGGCGTCGCGGCTCGGCTGGACGTTCGAGTCGCGGGGGCCGGCGCAGCCCGGCGGCGCCGGGGTCGTGGGCCGCGCCCGCGCGGCGGACGGCGCGCCGATCGAGATCGCGCTGGTCGACGGGCCGCCGGCCGGGGAGCAGGCGCAGCGCCGGATCGACGGCGTGCGCCTCTTCACGACGCTGCGCGGCGAGCCGCTCGCGCTCGGGTGCGTGCGGCTCGACAAGGCGCCCGCGACGGCGCGGTGGACGATGGAGGGGGCGCGGTCGGCCGACCACCTGCACCCGCTCGGCCACCGGGACGAGACGTGGGTGCTGACGAAGACGATCGACTCGCTGGAGGGCGATCGGCTGCTGCGCGAGGCGGTGCTCGCCGCCGCGGCGTGGAGCGCCCTCTGACGAGGCCGAGAGGAGGGAGGAGGACCGAGATGAACGGTGGTGAAGAGACGCTCGTCGCGGCGGACGCGGCGGAGCTCGCGCTCCTCGGGGCGGAGCTCATGGCGCGCGCGATCGCGGAGGCGATCGAGGCGCGCGGCGTCGCGCGCATCGCGCTGTCGGGCGGGGGCACGCCGTCTCCGGCGTACCAGCGGCTCGCGGCGCTGTCGCTCCCGTGGGCGCAGACCGAGTGGTTCTGGGTGGACGAGCGCGCGGTCGCGCCCGACCACCCCCGCTCGAACTACGGCGCCGCGCGCCGGGATCTCGCGGCGGCGCGCATCCCGGAGGACCGCTTCTTCCGCATGGAGGGGGAGGCGGCCGATCTCGCCGGGGCCGCGGCGCGCTACGAGGCGCTCCTGCGCGCGCGCTTCGGGGTCGCGTCGGCGGTGGCGTTCGACCTGATGACGCTGGGGATCGGCGACGACGCGCACACGGCGTCGCTCTTCCCCGGCACGGGGGCGGTGGCCATCGAGGATCGCCTCGTCGCCGCGATCCCGGCGCAGCCGGACAAGGGGCTGGAGGCGCGGCTCACGCTGACGCCCCCGGTGCTCCGGGAGGCGCGGATCAAGCTCTTGCTCGCGCGCGGCGCGAGCAAGCGCGCGGTCGTGGAGCAGGCGAAGCGGCCGGGGCCGGCCGACGAGGTGCCGGCGCGCGTCGCGCGCGGCGGGGCCGGACGGCTCGTCTGGCTGCTCGACGCGGCGGCGCGGCCCGCGTAGCGCGCGCGCGGCCGCGTCCCCTCGCGCGCCACGCGCCGCGCGCCAGCGGCTGCGCGCCAGCTCGCGTCGAGCCGCTGGCGCGCGGCCGCGGCGATTCCGCGCGGCGCGAGGCTTGACGCCATGGCTCCTTGCGCCAGAAGCCACGACACGCGCGCAGATGCCGTCGGGCGAGGGAGGAGCTGCAAGCCGAGAGCCGCGGATCGCCGAGGGCGACGACGCCGAGGCGCGCCTGTTCACGGCCGCGATCCTGACGGGCAACTACGTCGCCGCGCGGAGCGTGCTGCACGCCGCGATCGGCGACGGGCTCGGCTACATCTACGAGCGCGTCGTCGTGCCCGCCATGGAGGAGGTCGGGCGCCGCTGGTACGAGAACCGGATCAGCGTCGCGGACGAGCACCTCGCCACGGCGGTCGCGCAGACCGCCGTCGCCTCCATCTACCCGCTGATCCGGTGGCCGGCGGGGGGCCCGCTGGCGGTGGTCGGCTACGTCGAGCCCGAGCTCCACGGGTTCGGCGCGCGCATGGTCGCCGATCTCCTCGCCCTCGACGGCTGGCAGACGACGTTCACGAGCGGGGGGATCTCGCTCGCGCGCGGGCTCGACGAGCTCAGGCGGAGCGAGGTGAAGCTCTTCGCCGTATCGGTCACCCTCGGCGAGCACCTGCCGGCGGCCCGCGCGCTCATCCAGCGCGTGCGCGAGGACGTGCCCGGCGTGAAGATCCTCGCGGGCGGCCGCGCCGTCGCGGCGCTGCCCGACGCGATCCAGCTGCTCGGGGCCGATGAGGTCGCGGCGTCGGCCTCGCGGGCGGTGGAGGTCGCGAGGGCATGGCGGTGACGCAGCCGGACGCCGCGGCGCTCCTCGGCGCCCTCCTCGCGAGCGAGGACGACCTCCTGCTCGTGGTGCAGCGCGGCGAGATCACCCACGCCAGCGCGGCGGCCGAGCGGCTGCTCGGCGGCGCCGCCGCGCCGGGCAGGGACGTCGCTTCGCTGTTCCACGAGGAGAGCCGCGAGAAGCTCTCGGCCGCGCTGGCCCACGAGGCGCCCGCCACGTGGGAGCTCCAGGTGTGCCGCGAGGGGGAGGGGCAGGCGCCGGTGAATTTCCTCGTGGTCCCGGCCGCGGGCGGATCGCGCATCCTGCTCGGGCGGGCTCCCGCGCGGGACGAGGCGGTCCGGATCAAGGAGGCCGCCATCACGCTGACGACCGCGCTCGCGGACATCGCCCGCGAGCTCGCGACAAAGGGCGCCGAGCTCGAGGCGGCGCGCGCCGGGCTCGAGGAGCTCGGGCGGCACCGCGACGAGCTCCTGTCGATCGTGTCGCACGACCTGAAGGCCCCGCTGCACGCCATCCGGCTCCAGGGGTCGCTCATCGAGCACGCCGAGAGCCCTCCGACGGCGGCGCAGCGCGCGACGATCGCGGGGCGGCTGCTCCGCAACGTCGACAGGATGACGTCGCTCATCTCGGACATCCTCGACGCCGCGCTCGCCGACGCGGGGGAGCTGCGGATGGAGCCGCAGCGGTTCTCGCTGGGCGACGTGGTCGCCGAGGTGGTCGACACGGTGGCCCCCATCGCGGCCGAGGCGCGGGTGCAGCTCCGCCGCGAGGCCGCCGGCGCCGCGCTCGTGGACGGCGACGCCCGGCGGCTCTACCAGGTCGTCCTGAACCTCGTGGAGAACGCGATCCGGCACTCGCCGCGGGGGGCCGAGGTCCTCATCGCGCTCGAGGCGCAGGGCGCGCGCGCGCGCTGCTCGGTCGAGGACGCGGGGCCCGGCATCGCGCCCGAGGAGCGCGCCGCGGTGTTCGAGCGCTTCCAGCGGCGGGGCGGGCGCGCGGGCCGGGCCGGCCTCGGCCTGTACATCGCGCGGCGGATCGTCGCGCTGCACGGGGGCTCGATCTGGGTCGAGGCCGGGGCGCGCGGCGGCGCGCGCTTCGTCTTCGAGATCCCGGCGCCCGGGGGCGCGGGCGGGGCGGAGGACGCGGGCGCGCGCTGAGGCGGCGTCGCGCGCGCGGGGCGCGCGCCTCGCTCAGGACCTGCGGGACGGCGCGCGGCGCCGGGGCGCGCCGTCGTCGTCGTCGCCGCGCGCGGTGAGCTCCCTCGCGAGGGCGAGCGCGCCGCGGACGCCGACGAGGGGATCGGTGACCACGGCGACGGGCACCCCCTCGAGGAGGGGCGTGAGGCGGCCCTTCTTCAGGAAGGACTTCATGAACAGCTCGCGCCGGGCGGTGACGAGGTTCCTCGCGATGTTGCCGAGGACGAAGACCCCGCCGAGCGCGAGCTCGCGCAGGGCGAGGTTGCCCGCCTCGGCGCCGTAGATCTCGACGAACAGGTCGACCGCGCGCGCGGCGGGCCGGAACGCGCGCGCGAGCCCGAGCTCGGCGATCGCCGCGTTGCGGTCGCCCTCGGAGAGGCGGCGCTCGATCGCGCGGGGCACGCGGGCGGCGCGGGCGGCGAAGAAATCGAAGAGGGCGCCGAGCCCGTCGCCCGAGAGGACCCGCTCGTAGCTCACGTGATCCGGGTGGCGCTCGGCGAGGAACTGCCACAGCTCGACCTCGACGGCGGAGCGCGGGGCGAAGTCGGCGTGGCCCCCTTCGGTCGGGAGCGTCAGGTGCCGGGCGCCGTCCCAGATGAGCCGGGCTTCGCCGAGGCCGGTGCCGGCGGCGATGACGGCCAGGTTGCTCTCCTTCGGCCGCGGCCGGCGCTCGGTGAGCGGCGCGATCGCGGCGCGGGGGATGTGCAGGCAGCCCCGGGCGCCGACCACGAGGTCGTTCGCGAGCAGGACGCGCGCGATCTTGAGCCGGCGCGACAGCTCGCGCTCGGCGAGGCGCCAGGGCAGGTTCGTGATGGTGGCGACGTGGTCCTTGATGGGGCCGGCGACGCCGAGCACGGCGACCGCGGGGTGGGGCGCGTCGCTGCGGACGAGGAACGGGAGGGCGATCTCCTCGAAGCTCGCGTGCTCGCGGCTGCGGAAGACCGCCTCGGAGAGCGGCCTGTCGCCGGAGGCGTCGTAGAGCGCGAGCCGGGTGTTCGTGCCTCCGATGTCGCCGACGAGCAGCGACGGGGCCACGGATTTCTTGGTCCTTGCCACGCGGGCGCCCTGCCAGCGCCCCGCGGCGGCGGCAAGGCGATCCGTCATCGGGCGGGCGCCGGCGGGGCGATCGTCGGAGCGGCCCGCGGCCTCGACCGCCGCGCTGGCGTGGGCGCCCGTGGTTCCCGCGAGCGGCCTCGTCGCTATCCTGCCTTGACCGGCGCACCGCCTCCGGTCGAAAGTGCCGGCGTGCAGCGGCTGTTCCCCGCGCTTCTGGCCGCGCTCGCCGGCCTCGTCTCCCTCGCCGGCCCAGCGTTCGCCGACGCGGCGCAGGGCGCGCTCGCGCAGCCTGCGCCCGCGCCGCTCGCGCAGCCTGCGCCCTCGCCGCAGCAGCGGGCGCCCGCGCCGCCTTCTCAGCACGCGCCCGCGCCGCCGCCGCCCGCACCGATGCCCTCCGCCTCGGGGGCCGCGCCGCGATCTGCGCGGGCCACGGCGGCGCCCGCTCAGGCGACCTCCGCGCCGTCGGCGCAGCACGCGCCCGCGCCGGGCTCCGCCCCGCCGGCCGTGTCGGCGCCGGCCGCGTCGGCGTCGGCCGCGTCGGCGCCGGCCGCTCAGTCCGCCTCCGCGCCGCCGGCGCAGCCCGCGCCCGTGCAGGCCGCCTCGGCGCCGCTCGCCGCCGCGCCGGCGCCGTCCGCCGATCCGCCGGCCGCGGCCGATCCGCCGCCCGAGCAGGCCGCCGCGACGCCGCCGGCGCCGCCCGCGGCCCAGCCGCCGCCCGTGCAGCCGCCGATCGTGCACGTCGCGCCGTCGCCCGCGCCGGCCCGGTCGGCGGCCGCGCAGGTCGTGCTGGCGCCCGCGCCGCCGCAGCCGACCGCCGAGCAGGCCGAGCCGCGCGCGCCCGACCCCCCGCCGCCCCCGACGGTCGAGCAGCCCGAGGCGCGCGTCGAGCTGCTTGGCCGCACGGTGTTCGCCATCCGCGTGCACCGCGGCAGCCTCTCCCCCCCGGAGCGCGCCCGCGAGGCGGCGAAGGTCCTGGAGCGCGCCGCCCAGGAGAAGCAGGTCCCCGAGGTCCGCGTCGACGAGCAGGCGGGCGTGGCGGTGATCTACGTCGGCGAGAGCCCGCTCATCCACATCGGGCCCGAGGACGCCGTCGCGGCGGGCACCACCACCGTCTCGGTCCACGCCGCCGCGATCGCCGCCACGGTGCGCGACGTCCTCGCCAAGGAGCACAGCCGGAGCCGCCTCGCCACGAGCGTGTTCTCCTTCTCGCTGCTCGTCTTCTCGGGGCTGATCGCGCTGCTCCTGCTCCGCAAGGTCGGCGAGCTCGTCGAGCGGGCGCGCGCCTGGGTCGCCGAGCACCCGGAGCGGCTCCCCGCGCTGCACGTCCGCGGCATCGAGATGCTCCGGCCCGCCGCGTCCCAGGGCGCGCTCTCCGTCGCGCTCGGCGCCGCCGGCATCCTCGTCCGGGTGGGCATCGCCTACATCTGGATCCTCTTCGCGCTCTCCCTGTTCGAGTCCACGCGCAACTACAGCCAGAAGCTCACCGGCTTCGTGCTCGCGCCGATGTCGGAGCTCATGGGGCGCATCGCGCGGAGCGTCCCCGTGCTCGTGCTCGCGATCCTCGCGACGCTCGCGGTCATCGTCGTCATCCGCTTCGTGGGGCTGTTCTTCGGGAGCGTCAGCCGGGGCGAGACGTCGCTCGGGTGGCTCCCCTCGGATCTCGCGGTCGCGACCGGGGTCCTCGTCCGCTTCGGCATCCTCGTGGCCGCGCTGCTGCTCGCGGCGCCGCTCATCACCGGCACCGACGAGGGGGCGCTCACGCGGATCGGCTTCGTGGTGCTCGCGTCGGCCGGGCTCGCCGGCACGCCGCTCATCGCCTCGGCGGGCGTCGGCCTCTCGGTCATCTACGGGCGGCGCCTGCGCGTCGGCGACGTCGCCGACGTGGGCGGCCGGTCCGGGCGGGTCCGCGAGCTGACGCTGATCGAGGCGCGCCTCGAGGACGAGGACGGGTGCGTCGTGCGCGTGCCCCACCTGCTCAGCCTGTTCCACCCGACGCGCGTCCGCGGCCGCCCCCCGCTCGTGTCCCTCGAGATCAGCGTCGACCCCTCCGCGGATCTCGACCGGGTGCGGGAGCTGCTCCTGAAGACCGGATCGAGCCTCGGCAGCCGCGCCCGCGCAGCGCTCGTCGCGATCGACGAGGGCGGCGCGCACTTCCGGGCCACGATGGCGTGCGACGGCGACGACGTGCGCAGCCGCTGGCTCACCGCCGTGGCGCAGGCGCTCGTCGCCGCCGGCATCCCGCTCGGGCGCGCGCCGGCGCCCTCCGGCGGCGCGCCGCGCCGCGCGCCGCCGGATCGGGGCGCGGCCTCGTGAACGCCGTCTGGCTCCTGATGGGGCTGCTCGTGCTGTCGTACCTCGGCAGCTCGCTCGTCGGCGGCCGCGTGCTGCGGGGCATCGGCCTCCCCTCGGGCGCCGAGTACGTGGTGCTCGGCTTCGTGCTCGGGCCCTCGGCGCTCGGGCTGCTCGAGCCCTCGTCGCTCGCCGCGTTCGAGCCCGTGGCGGGCGTCGCGCTCGGCTGGCTCGCGCTCGTGGTCGGCCTCGATTTCGGCTTCGTGGGCAACCGCCGCGTCCGGCCGTCGCGCATGGCGCTCTGCGTGCTGATGAGCCTGCTCACCGGCTCGGCGGTGGCCGCCGCGGTGTGGTTCGCGGCGGCGCGCGGCGCGCCGTCGCTGGAGCGCGGCGACCGGGTGCTGCTCGCGGCGGGCGTGGGCGCCGTCTCGGCCGAGACGACGCGGCACGCCGTGCTCTGGGTCACGCAGCGCTACAGCGCGAGCGGCAAGCTCTCGGACCTCATCGCCGACATCGCCGACTGCGACGACCTCGGGCCGCTGCTCATGATGGGCGGCGCCTTCGCGCTCGTCCCGCAGGCGACGGGCCACTGGCCGCTCTCGTTCTGGGGGTGGACGATCGTCACGGCGCTCATCGGCGTGGTGCTCGGGCTCATCGCGGTCGTGCTCCTCGGCAGCGATTTCCGCCTGATCCAGAGCTGGGGCGTGCTGCTCGGCACGTCGCTGCTCACGATGGGCACGAGCGCGCGGGTCGGCCTGTCGCCGCTCTTCGCGACGTTCGCGCTGGGCGTGACCATCGCCGCGCTCTCCCGGCACCGCGAGGAGATCGTCGCGATGGTCGCGCCGACCGAGCGGCCGGTCATCCTGCCGGCGCTCCTGCTCGCGGGCGCGCACGTGAACCCGAAGGCGGCGCCGTTCCTGCCCTGGATCGTGGCGATCGCGCTCGCGGCGCGGGTCCTCGGCAAGCTCGCGACCGGCCTCGTCTTCCGGGTCGCCTCGCCGGACGCGCGCGAGACATCGCCCTGGCTCGGCCTCGGGCTGCTCTCGTCGGGCGCCGTCGCCATCAGCGTCGGGCTCGCCTTCGCGCTGCGCTTCCCGGGCCCGGTCGGGCACACCGTCCTCGTCGCCGCGGCGGCGGCGGCCGTGTTCGGCGAGCTCGTCGGGCCGCAGGCGCTGCGCGCCACGCTCCGCAAGGCCGGCGAGCTGGCCGCGCCCGAGCGGGAGTCGCTCTTCTTCGGCCGCGGGCTGGCCCGCGCCGCGCGCGACGCCGCGCCGGGCGACGGCGATGTCCCGCCGCCGCCGGTGGCCGAGCGGGGCGAGGGGTAGGAGGTGTCCCCGTGAGCGCTGCAGCACTCCCTGACATCGCGCCCGACGCGCCCGCCGGCGCGGCCGCGCCCGCCGGCCCGCCTGGGCCCGCGGCCGCCCCCGAGCCGCACGGCCCGCCCCCTTCCGGCCATCACGGGTCGGCCCCCAAGGGCCCGCTGAACCACCTCACGCACGCGGTCGCGCTGGTGATCCTGTTCGGCGTGCTCTACGCGACGACGCGCGCGGTCCCGAACGACAACGGCCCGGCGGGCACCATCGCCTCGATCGGCTTCCTCCTGCTCGCGGGCACGCTCGCGAGCGAGCTCGTCGAGCCGCTCCGCTTGCCGCACCTCTCGGGCTACATCCTCGCGGGCATCGTCGCGGGGCCGCACGTCCTCAAGCTCGTCGATCACCACGCCGTCGAGGAGATCTCGCGGGTCAACGCGCTCGCGCTGGCGCTCATCGCGCTCGCCGGCGGGGCCGAGCTCCGGCTCGAGATGGTCAAGAAGAGCCTGAGGAGCCTCCTCTTGCACAACCTCGTGCAGACGGTCCTCGTGTTCGTGGCGATGACCGGCGTCTTCTACGCCGCGCGCTCGCTCGTCCCGTTCGCGGCCGACCTCCCGATCGCCGCGGCGTTCGGCGTGGCGGTCCTCTGGGGCGTCATCGCGGTCACCCGCAGCCCCTCGGCCGTGCTCGGCATCCTCTCGCAGACGCGCGCGACGGGGCCGGTGGCGATGAACACGCTCGCGTTCGTGATGACGTCGGACATCATCGTCATCGTCGTGACGGCGGTCGCGCTCTCCACGGTGCGGCCGCTGATCGAGCCGGGCACGACGATGTCGATGCACGAGATCGAGCTGCTCGGCCGCGAGATCCTCGGGAGCATCTCGATCGGCACGACGCTCGGGCTCGCGCTGGCGGCCTACATGCGGCTCATCGGCCGGCAGCTCATCCTCGTGTTCGTGGCGCTCGGCTTCGGGGCCACGGAGGTGCTGCGTTACCTCCGCTTCGACGCGCTGCTCGTGTTCGTGGTCGCCGGGTTCGTCGTCGCGAACCTGTCGAAGCAGGGCGAGAAGCTGGTGCACGCGGTCGAGGACGCCGCGAGCGTGGTGTTCGTGCTGTTCTTCGCGACGGCGGGCGCGCACCTCGATCTGCCGCTGCTCAAGACGATGTGGCCGGTCGCGCTGCTCTTCGGCGCGTCGCGCGCCTTCGTGACCTGGGTGGCGAGCCGCATCGGCAACCGGCTCGCGGACGACCCGCCGGTGCTGCGCAAGTGGGCGTGGTGCGGGCTGATCTCGCAGGCCGGGCTCACGCTGGGCATCAGCCTGACGATCGAGCGCGCGTTCCCGAGCCTGGGCGCCGGCTTCCGCGCGCTCGTCATCGGGTGCGTGGCGCTGAACGAGGTGTTCGGCCCGATCCTCTTCAAGTACGCGCTCGACCGCGCCGGCGAGACGGCCGTGGAGGCGTCGCGCGGGTCGCTGCCGAAGTCGCTGCCGGACCTCGGGCGCCCTGGGTGAGCTCGGGCGTGCTCACGGGGTGAACCGGAGCGAGTAGCTCACCACGGTGGGGCCTCGCCTCGGCTTGAGGAAGTCGATCCGCTCGAAGACGCCGACCACGCATTTCGTGAACGCCGCGCCCTTGAGCGCCGTGCGCGGCTTGCGCACCTCGGCCTTGCCGCCGTCCTTCTCGATGCGCAGGTCGATCCCGAAGTCGCCGCCCTTGGTCGGGTCCTCCGCGAGCGCGAAGCAGCGGCGGAAGTCGTCGAAGTGGGGCGCGACCGAGCGTTTGATCGGCTCCTTCGTGAAGTCGTCGTGAGGGCCGCCGCCGATGTGCATGCCGATGTTCGCGACCTTCACCTTCGGGAGCGGCCCGGCGTCGGCCGGGGCCGAGGCGGGGGCCGCCGGGTCGGCCGCGGCGCTGGCGGCGGGGGCGGCGGAGGCTGCGGCGCTGGCGGCGGGGGCGGCGGGCGCGGAGGCCGCGGGAGCGGGGGTGGCGGCGCTCGCGGAGGCGGAGGCGATCGCGGGTGGATCGGTCGGCGGCGGCGCGGCGCTCGCCGGCGCGGTCGCGAGCGCCTCCGCCTGCGGCGCGGCGTGGCGCTCGGCCGGGGGCGTGGCGCCGGACGAGCAGCCTGCTGCGGCGAGGGCGAGGGGAGCGGAGAGCGCGAGGAAGAGCGGGGCGGGGCGGGGCATGATGGCGCGCGAATCTACTGCGGCACGCGCTGCTTCAGGAAGCGGACGGCGCGCGGACGATCGGAGCGCCGCCGGAGCGATGGGGCGGGCGGGTGGAGGCGCCGTTCGTGTGCTGGGGGGCTTCCGGACCGCGCGCGAGCGGTCCCGTCGCTGGCGCGGAGGCTTCCGGCGCGGTCCGGAAGGCTTCGCGCGCGGTCCGGAAGCTTCGCGCGCGGGGCGGAGGGTCGAATTTCCCGGGAAATTCGTCTCACGGCGCGCGCCGGACGGCCCCGGGGACGCCGCGGACGCCGCTAAGTACGCGAAACCTCGTGCTCCGGAGCGCGCGCGAAGGTCTCGGGAGCGCGCGCGAAGCTTCCGGAGCGCGCGGGAAGGTCTCGGGCGCGCGCGGGAAGCCTTTGTGGCGGCACCGGCGGTCCCAACTGTGTGAAAAATTACTCGACGTCGGTCTCGCCGGACGCTTCGCCCGGCTCTGCCGGCTTGGGCGGCGCGGCGGTGAGCCTGGGCGACGCCGTCGCCTCCCGCCGCTTTCTCACCGCGTCGTTGTGGTCGTCCAGGCTCTCGCTGAACCGGTGGCGCCCCCCGCCCGCCGCCACGAAGTACAGGTACTTCGTCGCCGCCGGCGCGAGCACGGCCGCGATCGACGGCCCCCCAGGGTTGGCGATCGGCCCCGGCGGCAGCCCCGGGTGCGCGTAGGTGCTGTAGCGGTTCCTCGGATCCCGCACCACCGCGGGCGTGGGCTTGCCGCCCCACTCGGCGCACGACGGCGCCTCCTGGGGCCAGGCGACGCAGCCGTAGAGCGCCGTCGCGTCGGACTGGAGCCGCCGCGAGCGGAACGTCGGGTCGAGGAGCCGGTTCAGGAACACGCTCGCGATGAGCGGCCGCTCCTCCGCGACGACCGCCTCCTTCTCGACGATGGACGCGAGCGTCAGCACCTCGCGACGACCCCAGCCGAGCGTCGCCTGCAGCGCGGCGAGCCCGTCCTTGCTCTCGGCCGTGAGCGCGGTCCAGCGCCGGTCGGCCTCGGCGACGAGGCGCTTCGCCACGTCGCGCGCGTCCGTGTCGAGCGGGAACTCGTACGTCGCCGGGAAGAGGTACCCCTCCGCGCTCTCCGCCCCCACGGCGCCGCCGCGCTCGATGCCGAGCGCGTCCAGGAACGCGCCGTCCGCGGTCGCGGCGAGGAACGTCTTCCTGCCGGCGACGCGCAGCTTCTCCAGCCGGGCCGCGACGTCGAAGCGGTTCCACCCCTCGGGGATCGTCACCTTCGCCGTGGGGCGCCCCTCCGCGCGCGTGAGCAGCTGCCGCAGCTCCCGCGGCGTCGCGCCCTCGAAGAGCAGGTGCGGGCCCGGCACGAACCCCTCGGTGCCGCCCGTCGCGCGCAGGTAGAGCGCCATCGCGCGCTCGCTCTCCACGAGCCCCTCGGCCGCGAGGAGCGAGGCCGCCTCGCCCGCGTCGAGCCCCTCCGGCCAGTTGATCTCCACGACGCGCCCCCGGTCCGGGACCCTCGTGCGCCCGAAGCCGATCACCAGCGCGAGGAGCGCCGCGCCCGCCGCCGCGAGCGCGCCCGCGAGCCCGAGGAGCAGCGCCCGCCCGCGCCTCGGCCAGGGCCGCGCCGGGCGCCGCGACGCCGGCGTGCGCTGCCCCGCGCCGCGGCCCCGCCGCGCGGGGGGCGTCTTCCGGGTCGGCGACGGGGGCTCCCGCGGGGGCGAGCCCTGCGCGCCGTCGCCACCGGTCCGCCGGTTCCCCGGACGGCTCGCCCTAGGTCGAACGCCCACCGCCCGGAGTCAAAACCCGAAAGCCCGACCCGTGTCAACGTCCCGGCCGCGGCGCGCGGCTCGCCGCCGCGGGAGCGCGCGCCGCCGCACGAGCGCGCGCCGCCCCGGACCGCGCGTCAGCGGGCGAGATCGAAGGCGTCCGCCTCGTTGCGGCGGACGGCGGCCTTGCCCTCGCGGGACTGCGCCGGGGCCGGCCGCGCCGCCGCCGGGGCCTGCGCGAAGCCGCCCGGCTTCGCGGGGGCGGCCGGCGGCGGCGGCGTCGCGAACGACGGCGGCGCGCCGAAGCTCGTGTCGGCCCGCTCCAGCGCCGCGATCTGGCTCTCGAAGTCGGACGCCACGTCCTTCGCGCGGCCCGCCGGCGCGGCGCGCTTCGCCTTGTCGGCCGCGCTCCGCAGCGACCGCTGCTGCGCGTCGAGCTTGCTGCGCGCCTCGTCGAGCCGCCCCTGCTCGAACAGGAAGTTGGCCTGCTTCAGCGTCGCCGCCGTCTCGCTGCGCTGCACGCGCCCCGCGACGAGCGCGTCGAGCTCGCTCGCGTCGGCGTCGCGGTCCGCGATCGCGACGCCGAGCTTGCCCTCGCACCGGGCGTCGGTCTTCGCGACGAGATCCCGGTACGTGAGGCCGACGTCGGCGATCGGCGACGCGCCGCGTGCATCGCCGCCGAGGCCGCCGAGGCGCACCTTGAGCAGCACCGTCTTCACCTCGCCCGCCGCGAACGCGCCGAGCGGCACGATCACCTGGTCGCCGGCGCGCCGGAACGAGCGATCGAAGACCCGATCGAGCGTGACGCCGGGCGCGAGCGCGATCGCGAGCTCCGCGCCGTTCGCCACGGAGGCGGTGAGCTGCTCCGCCTCCGCCTCGAAGATGCGCGCGAGCGCGGCGTCGTTCTCGACGAAGTAGTGCCGGCCGTTCGAGTCGAGCGCGATCGCCGACAGGATCTTCTCGTTGTAGTCGACGTCGACCCCGATGGTCGTGATGCTCACGCCGCGATCGCGCGCCCGCTGCGCGATCGCGCGGAAGCCGGGGAGATCGCGCACGCCGTGGTTGGCGTCGCCGTCGCTGAGGACGAGCATCCGGCTCACCCCGCCGCCGGCCTGGGCGAGCAGCGACAGGCCCTCCTCGATGCCGCACGAGATGCAGGTGTCGCCGCCGAGCGAGATGCCGCGGACGCCCGCGAGGATGCGGCCGCGCGTGTCCGGCCCGACGGTCGTGGGCGGCACGACCACGGTCGTCCTCGTGTCGAAGGTGACGACCGACACCACGTCGCCGTCGTTCATGCGGCCGACGGCGGTCGTCGCCGCCTGGACGGCGTTGGCGAGGCGGGTGCCCTTCATCGAGCCGGAGCGATCGATGACCAGCGAGAGGTTCGCCTGCGCCTGCGCCCTGGCGGGCGCGTCGTCGCTGCGGACCTCGAACATCAGGAACGTCTCCCGCGCCGAGCGGGGGAGGCGGGCGTGGCCGACGCGCCCCTCCAGCATCAGCCTGGATCCGGTGGCGAAGCGGCTCGGATCGACCGCGGCCACGGCGCCGCCCGTCACCTCCGGGACGACGGGGGGCGGCTCGGCGGTCACCTCGGCGGCCTCCACGGCGGCGCCCGAGGGGACGAGCGAGTAGACCGAGAGGCTCGTGAACATCATGCCGAGGGCGGAGAACAGGGCGACGTGGGTCGGCTTCATGGCTCCTCCAGAGAACGGCCTGCGCCCCTCGATCTTACGTCGAGCTTACGTCGGGCATCCGTTGGCATCCGCCGAGCTCACGGCGGAGGGCCCGCAGGCGTGGTCCCTTCGACGTCGCCGGGCGCCGAACGATCTGACGGCTCCACGGTCGGCCGGACACCGGCGGCGCGGAGGGCGCTCCAGGGCGGGATGCTCCCGATCAGGACGAGCACGGCGTCGCACGGGTGCGCCTCGGCCCCGGACGGCGACGCGAGGGTCGCCACGAGCGCGCCGCGCGGATCCGCGGCCAGCGCGGCGACGTCGGTCTCGAACCGGAGCGAGAGGCGGGACGCGGCATGAAGCCGGCGTATCTCCTCGATATTTCGCGTCTTTCCGCGCCGGAACCCGCCGCCGCGGTAGACGACGGCGACCTCGGTGGCCGGCTGGCGGGACAGCGCGATGGCGGCCTCCATGGCCACGTCGCCGAGCCCGACGATCAGCACCCGCTGGCCCGCGAGGCTCCGCGCGTCGGCGAGGTGGTAGTACACCCGGCCCTCCACCTCGGCGGACAGCTCGAACGGAAGCCGGCGGGGCGAGCCGCGCTGGCCGAGGGCGAGCAGCACGCGCCGCGCCCGGCGCTCGGTGCGCGGCCCGCCGTCGCGCGGCTCGGTGACGACGGCGAAGCCGGCCGGGGCCTCGGCGGCTGCGCCCGCGCCGTCGCCGAGCCGCGCCACCGACACCATCCGCGTCTCCTGCACGATGGGGAGCCGCTCCTTCCGCACGATGCGGAGCCAGTGGGCGAGGAGCTCCTCCTTGGTCGACTCCTTCAGCCACAGCTTCCCGGTCACGGGCAGGTCGAGCGGCTGATCGAAGACAAGCTTGCCGCGCGGGAAGCTCTGGATGCTCTGCGCCACGCTGCCTTGCTCGATCACCTCGAACGAGAGGCCGAGCTCCTTGGCGCGCAGCGCGGCGCTGATCCCGGCGGGCCCCGCGCCGACGATGATCAGATCGAGCCCCGGGCCGCGGTCGCCGGCCTTCCGCAGGTCCTCGGCGATGCGCGACGCCGCGAACGCGCCCTGGTGGATGGCGTTCTTGATGAGGGGGAGCCCGGTGACGTCGCCGGCGAGGTACAGCCCCGGCACGTCGGGGCTCCCGAGGTCGTCGCCGAGGCGCGGGCGGCCCTCGATCGGCGCGCCGCCCTCGATGGTGAGCGACCCGTTGGGGCAGCGCTGCTCGCACAGGGTGAGGCCGCAGCACGCCTCGGGGCGGGCCACGACCGCGACGTACCGCTCGACCGCGAGCACGTCGTACGGGCAAGCGTCGACGCACGCGTAGCAGCCGAGGCAGGTGGTCGTGTCGATCCGGGGCAGGCGCACGCGCGCCGCGGGGCGCAGCATCGCCTCGGCCGCCTCGGCGTCGCGCGAAGGCCGCCGCGAGCGCCGCGCGCGCAGCGCATGGCCGCCGCGGGCGCCCGCGAGCGCGAGGCCGGCGGCGGCGAGGCCGGCGCCCATCCAGAGCAGCGCGCGCCCGTGCGGCAGCGCGCCCCCGGGGGCGGCGCCGGCCGCGCCCGTCACGACCGGCATGGCCGCGGCGGCGTCGCGCGCGGCCTCCCACGCGAGGGCGCGGTCCTCGGTGTGCTGGCCGCGGCACACGCCGCCTCCTCCGCTGCGGCCGGCGCGGCCGGTCGCGGCGTCGTCGGGCAGGGCAGGGCGGTGCTCGTCGAAGCAGGCGATCGGCCGGGCGTCGCCGAGCGGCGCCTGCGCCGCGACGAGGCAGCGCGCGATCGGGTCGCGCGGCGCGCCGAGGTCGTGGCACGACGCGCAGCTCCCGGCGGTGACGATCGCGACCGTGGCCGGCTGGCTCGGGCGGAAGGCCGCCCTCGGGAGCTCCACCTCGGCGCCCGGCGCGAAGCGCACCGGCGGCCCCGCGGGGTCGAACACGACGCCCTGGTCTCCGCGGTGGATGGGGTGGCACGTGGCGCAGCTCATCGCGCCGCTCGCGAGCAGCTGCGCGTGGCTCGCGCGGGTGGACCCGTGGTCGCCGTGGCACCCGGCGCAGGCCCGGTCCAGGCGCGCGCCCGCCGCGGACCCGCGCGGCGCGGCTTCTGCGGCTCCCCGCGGCGCGGCTTTCGCAGCACCCCGCGGCGCAGCTTCCGCAGCACCCCGCGGGCCCGCGGTCGCCTCCTCGGCGTGGCACGACGCGCACGCGAGCTGCGCGCGCGCGTGGGGCAGCGAGAGCGGCCCCGGCGCCGCGTGCCCCCCGGGCGGCGGGAAGAGCAGCGCCGCCGCGCCGGTCGCGACGGCGCCCGCCAGCGCGGCCGGCAGCACGCCCCGGAAGCGGGTGACGTCGGACGTCGACTCGGCGCGGCGCGCGGCGCGGCCGCGCACGATCTCGCGCGGCTGGGCGGCGCGCTGGCGCGGATCGGACAGGTCGGCGCGGTACAGCGTCTTCGATGGGTCGGGCGGCGGTGCAGGCTCCCGGGTGGCGCCGCCGGACGGAGCCTCCCCCTCGGCGCCGGCGGACGGGGCCGCGGTCCGGTTCCCTCCGCCGGCCGGGCTAGAGGATCGTGACATTCAGTCGATAGAAGAAGGTCGCGTCGGGGACGAGGTCCGAGGCCCTGACCCGCACGCGATAGGTGCCCGCGGCCAGGTCGGTGGCCGACGCGGAGGAGCAGTAGCCGACCCCCGAGTCGTCGTCCGAGGCGAGCACGTCGGCCCCGTCGCCGCCGAGGATCTCGACGTAGCTGTCGAGCCGGTTCGTCGCGCAGGCCTCGGTGCCGTTGTCGCTGACGGTCGCGATCAAGGTCGAGCGCGGCCCGGGCACGTTCACGGCGACAACGTCGACGTCGCCTGCCGGCGAGATCTCCGCGAGCCACGGCGCGGCGTGGGCGTTGGCCTGCGCCGGCGCGTCGTTCGGCTCCGTCTCGTGGAGCTCGAAGCGGCAGGCGGCGCTGCACCCGTCGCCGGGCGCCGTGTTGCCGTCGTCGCACTGCTCGCCGGCGGTGGTGTCCCCGTCCCCGCAGACCTCGGGGACGAGCGTCACGAGGAGCCCGTACGGAGCCCGCTGCTCGGGGCCGACGCGCGCCGTGACGCGGACGTAGTAGTCGCCCGCCGGGAGCGCCGGCGCGACGGCGCGGGCGCACAGGCCGATCCCCCCGGAGTCGCGCCGCACGATCAGCGCGCCGCTCTCGTCCAGGATCTCGACGATGGTGTCGAGCCGGCCCTCGAGGCAGTCGGAGCTCGTGATGTCGCCGGTCTCCACGACGAGCGCCGTGGGCCCGGTCGGCACGGTGACGCGCACGACGTCCTTGTCCTCGGGCGGATCGATGATGGCGAAGAACGGCTCCTCGTAGGGGTTGGCCGTGGCGATGGCGTTGTTCGGCTCGACCTCGGTCGCCTCGATCCGGCACTCGTCGCTGCACCCGTCGCCCGGCTCGTCGTTGCCGTCGTCGCACTCCTCGGCCGGATCCTGGATGCGGTCGCCGCAGGCGGTCACGCGGCTCCTCACGCCGAGCGCGAACGCGCCCGCCAGGTCCGCGCTCGCGCTCGTGACGATCACGTGGAACGCGTCGCCCTCGCGGACGGGGACGGTGAGCCGGTTGTCGATGCCCGCGCCGGCGCTGGCGCCGCCGCACGCGAGCTCCGTCCCGGCGTCGTCGCAATCGCCGCGCAGCACGGCGACGAGCGCGGCGTCGGTCTCCGGGGTCAGCACCACGTCGAGGAACCCGGTGGTGGTCGCGGTGAACGTGTAGGCGACGCCCGGGGCCCCCGCCGCGCACCCGCCCTCGACCGCCGCGTGGCCGCTCGTATCGCCGGTGACGAGCGCGGGATCCGAGAGCGCCACCGGGGCGGCGCACAGGTCCGCGCACGCCGCCTCGCACTCCGGATCGCCGCAGTCGGCGCTGCCGTCGCCGTCGTTGTCGCGGCCGTCCTGGCACGCCTCCACGCCCGTGCAGCCCGACGTGTCGGCGGTGCACTCGGGGCTGCACTGCAGCACGCCGCCGTCGAAGCCGAGGCTCTCGCACGTGGCGCCCCCGAGATCGGCCCCGTCGCACGCCTCGTCCAGCTCGGCGACGCCGTCGCCGCAGGCGCCGCCGCCCGCGCCGCCGCGGCCGCCGTCGCCGCCGCCGCCCGCACCGCCGGCGGCCCCGGCGCCGCCGGAGGGAGACTGAGGCCTCGGCCGGTTGTCGTCGTCTGCGCCGCACGCCGCGGCGACGGCCGCGGCGGAGAGCAGGGCGATCGCCGCAATGCGGCGGCTCATTCGGAATCCGGACATGAATACGTGATCTCCCAGTCCTGCACCTGAACACCGCCGCCGCCCGTGCTCGTCGGATTGAGCCTCATCTGGATCTCGAGGTACTCGGTCCGGGCGTCCGGCAGCTCTTGCAGCACGTCGAAGAGGTCGATCGCGCACGGCGGCGTCGAGTCCTCATCGCAGATCCGGGTGTCGGTGGGCACCGCGTGGGCGGTGGCGGCGAGCCGCACCGTGGCCCCGTCGAGGTCGTCGGGGTCGTCGGCCGCGCGCACGAAGAACTCGACGCTCGAGTCGCCCGGCGTCGCCGTCCTGTACCGGAGGAACCCCCACTGGGTCTTGGTCCCCGGCGGGCAGACGCCGTGGTAGCGCTCCCAGCTCGTGGTCATGGGCGTGAGCGTCGTGGTCACGCACGGGACGGTCGCGCGGACCTTCCCAGGGGTGTCACGGAGCGCCGTGCACGTCTGTGGGCAGAGCTTGACGCTCGTGTTCGACGCGTCGGCGAAGTACCAGCCCTGGCCGCAGCTGGCGAGGTCGGCCCGGGGCGTGAGCACGGTCTCGGTGCCGGCGCTGTTCACGTGGACGACCGACACCGAGGCGGGATCCGACGCGCCGGCGAGGGGGACCGTCACGTCGCAGGAGAGCGCCTGGCCGCGGATCGAGACGAGCGCGTCGCGGAGGGTCGTCGCCAGCCCCATGCCGGCGGTGAGGTTGAACGCCCGCCCGCCGCCTCGCATGGCGATGAGGTTGATGATCTCCGCGCTCGAGGCGCCGAAGCCGACCGCGTGCACGCGGACGCCGTGGTTCTCGTAGGCATTGCGCGCCAGGTCCGCGATGTGGCTCGGGACGGTGTCGCAGTTCGACGGGATGCCGTCGGTCACGAGCACGACCGCGACCTCCTCCTCGGGGTGGGCGTTTTTGTAGTTGATCGCCCAGGTCGTGGCGCCGTCCAGCGCCGGATACATGGGCGTATCGCCGTTGGTGCCGGGGCCGGGGTCGAGCGCGCTGACGAGCGCGAGCTCCTGCTGATCGAACGGCGCGGGGTCCGCGGTCAGCCTCCGGGCCGTCGTGCCATCGAAGGGAACGATCGGGTTGGAGCACCCGCTGACGGCGTAGCCCGGGCAGTTGCCGGCGGAGTCGTTGCAATTGCCGGGGTTGTCGTGCGGCCAGAACCGGAGCGCGACGCCGAGCCCGGCCGACGCCGGATCCGCGAAGAACGCCATGAGGGCGTTACGCGCCGGGGTCCATCGGTTGGCGCTCGCCCCGCTCGCCGTCATGGAGGCGGACCGATCGAGCGTCACGAACAGGGTGGCCGGCCTGATCATCGAGACGCTGGCCGTGGCGATGCAGCCCGGCGACTCGCACATGGGCAACGGATGATAGATGCTCCCGTTGTTGCCGCACTGGCACTCGGCGATCTGCGCCGGGCCCGGCGGGTTGACGATGAGCTCCATGCCGTCGGCGAGGCCCGTGCAGCCGGCCACGCTGATGCACTCGCCCGGGGCGATCGGCTGCGCGGTCGTGCAGGCGAGGGTGCCGCCGGTCGGGCTGCAGGAGTTCAGGATGCGGCCCGGGGCCGAGGAGGGGAGCTGGCCCGCGCCCGCGGGATAGCGGTGAATCTCGATGCCCGCGGGCGCCGGCATGGTGCCGCGGTTGCAGACCGGGATCGTCGCGCCGCAGGGCACGCCGACCGTGAGGTCCACGCCGCCGCACGCGGGGTTCGTCTGGTTCGGCAGGTAGGACTTGCAGAGGCCCTGTTGCACGCCTGGCTCGGTGCCGCACGCGGCGCCGCACTCCTGCTCGGCCAGGGCGACGCACGTCGCGTCCCACGAGTTGGTCGGCGTGGTGCACGTCTTGGGGGCGCACCGGGTCGCGACGAGGCCCCTGCAGTAGGTGCCCCAGGTCGGCACGCACGCGCCGTCGGTGAGCGTGGTCGGCGTGGGGCAAATCATGCTGGTGGGCCGACTGCACCTGCCGCCGGTCATCAAGGTGCTGCCCGCTCCGATGAGCGTCTCGCAGTCCGACGAGCTCATGGGGTGGATCTCGCAGCAGAGCGGGTTCGACGCGCAGATGGCTTGGATGCACGGGTCGCCGCAGGTCGTGGTCATGTTTGTCGCGGTGCCGGTCTGGCAGGCGTCATGTCCACAGTCGGCCGGTATCGTCGGCTGATAGCAGCAGCTCGGCCGAGCGTCGCAGACCTTCGCGACGCAGCCGCTGCAGGTCGTCAGGAGCGTGCCGCCGGTGTCGCACGGGCTGTGGGCGCACGCGCTCTGCGCGGGGTGCTCGCAGTACTGGTCGAACTGGCAATCCTCGCTGGTCGTGCAGGGCTGGTGCGTGCCCTGCCGCGCCACGGACTCGGGCAGCTCGTTGATGTCCCCGACCGACCACGTGTACGTGATGCCGGTCCCCGAGAGGTCGATGGGCCCCCCGTCCGGCGCCTCCTCGAACGACTGGCACGACGGATCGCACGGGTTTGTCGCGCAGAGACCCCCGTCCGAAGCCTCGGAGTTGGCGAGCGGGCGCGGATACCCGCTCTCGCCGCTCCCGCGGGGCGAAGGCCCGAACGGCGACCTCCGCATCGTCATCGTCCCGTCGCAGCTGCCGTAGCGCCCGTCCTGGCACCGGCGGACGCCGTCCATGCAGGTCAGCACGCCCGCGTTCTCGCCGAGGGTGATGTGACACTCCACCTCTTCGCCATCGACGCACGGGTCGCCCGCCTCCGCCCCCGCGTCGGGCCCGCCCGTCCCGTCCTGCGGCCCCGGAGGGCCGCTGTCGTCTCCGCTGCACGCCCCGGCGATCACCGCCGCCGCCGTGAACAACGTGACGAGCAGCAGCGCTCTCGGCGCCCACGCCTCGGCGGAGCCTGATCGGGAGAGCGCTCGCATCCACTTGGTCGAGGGACCAGCCATCAGCTTCTCTACCTTCTACTGGGGTGGTGTCAGGAAAATTGTACCTGGGCGCTGAAGGCAAAGTCCAGGCCTCTCGCCCGCGCGCCGTCGGCCGCGCGAAACGCGGTCGCCACGCGCGGGCGCGCGCCTCGCCGCGCGGCGGGCGGCGCGCGACGCACAAAGAAATGCCGTGCCCCGCAACCATTTCATAGCGAGTCTGGCGCCCTGTCGATCGGCCGGCGCGCGCTCATCGGGGCACGCTCGCCGCCGTGATCGCGTGGAGCACGAGCAGCGCCGCGGCGACGCCGAACGTGATGATGTGCGCCGGCAGCCCGCCGCGGAGCGCGGCGAGGAGCGCGCGCTGGGCCGGGAGCGCGCGCAGCTCCACGGCGATGCGGATGAGCTCCGCGAGGCCGGCCAGCCGCTCTCTGCCGCGCCCTTCGAGGACGGCGTCGATGCGGGCGCGCAGCGCGCGCTCCTCCTCGCGCAGCCCGCGACCCGAGGCGAGGAGCGCGAGCGGGCCGAGGGGGCTCTTCAGGTAGGGCACGAGGACCTTCTCGACGATCTTCTTGACCAGATCGCTGCGCCCGCTCACCGCGCGGTAGAAGCGGTCGAGGAGCTCGCGGCGGGCGGCGGCGAAGTCCTCGGGGAGCGCGGCGGTGCGCTCGATCCGGGCGAGGCGCCGCGGCGCTAGCCGGTACGCGAGCGCCGTGAAGGCGCCGGCCGCCGCGGTCGCCCAGAAGGCGAGGTGGAGCGCCGCGCCGAGCGTCGGGCGGCCGGACCGCGGCCACGGCGCGTGCGCGAGCGCGAGGCCGGCGGTGACGAGGCCGATCGCGAGGTGCGCGGACAGCTGCGGGCGCAGCCGGCTCCGGACCGGCGCGGCGTCGTCCGCCTCGCCGGCCGCGCCGCCGCGCCGCCCGGGCCGCATCCACAGCCGCCGCCCGGCGCGCTTCGGGACGGCGTACCCGAGGAGCAGCGCGACCCCCACGGCCGCGGCGGCGCCAGCCCAGAGCGCGGCGCCGTCGCCCGGCCGCGCCCCGCGCGTGTGCGCCGACAGCCCCGCCGCGCCGAGCCCTGCCGCCGCGATCGCGCTCCCGGCGAGGAGCGCCGCGCCGCCCCGCTGCCCGGCGGAGCGCTCCTGCTCGCGCCGCGCCCCGCCGAGCAGATCGCGCACGTCGGCGATCTCCTCCGCCGGATTCACGCGGAAGATCGAGCCCGTGGGGCAGGCCTTCACGCACGCGGGGCCGTCGTGCTCGCGGCAGAGATCGCACTTCACCGCGATGTCCGGGAAGCCCGCGCCGCCCGGGCGCTCCGCGGCGGGGGGGCGCGGCGCGATAGCGATGTTCTCCCAGGGGCACGCCTTGGCGCAGGCGCCGCAGCCGGTGCAGAGCGCGTCGCGGATGAACACCTCGCCTCCCGTGTCCTTGCCGATGGCGCCGGTCGGACACTCGATCATGCAGGCGGGGCGCTCGCAATGTTGACAGGAGTTCGGCAGGAGCAGGCTCCGCGGCGCCTCCGCCGGCGCGCCCGGCGCGTCGTCATCCACCCTTGCGCGTATTTTGTCGCCGCGACGGACGAGTCGCGAGATCCCGTGTACGTCGGCGCAGGACCACGCGCAGTGCCCGCAGCGGGCGCACGTATCGAGATCGATGACCAGGAGCGACCGCGCCACCTGGAGGCGATAGAGGTCCCGGAAGAGATGTGCGGTGTGGTTGCGCGCCCGGCCGGCGACGATCGCTTCCTGGGCGGCGCGCTGCTCGCCCGTGATGCGCCGGAGTCGCGGGATCAGATCAGGGTGCTTCCGCGCGAGGCCGGCGAACGTCTTCGACGGCACCGACAGGAGCGTCGCCGCGCCGCTGGCCACGGCGCTCGCCGTCCGGCGGCGACCCTCGTCGAGCTCGACATCGCCGAAGAAATCGCCCCGGGTGAGGTACGCCCGCACATGAATCCGATCTCCCTCCTCGGTCTGGATTTGCACCATCCCGTCGGCGATGAGCCACAGCTCGGTCGCGGGATCCCCGTCGCGATAGATGGCCTGACCGCGCTCGAAGCGCCGGTGACTCACCGCGTCAAGGAGGGTGTCGATGTCTTCCGGATCGAGGTCGCGCGTGAAGGAGAGGGTGCTGAGGAGGTCGCGCGTGGCGCTCCTCCGCAGCGCGCGATCGAGCTTCTCGGCGATCTCGGCCTTGCCGGAGCGGCCGGCGGCGCGGCGGAACAGGTGGACGGGGATCTCCGCGAGCACGCTGGGCGCGAGGGCGACCGCGGTGGTCCTGCGCGACATGCCCACGACGGCCTCCTCGCCGAGGACATCGCCCACAGCGGCGGTGCGCACCTCCGTATCGCGATCGTCTCCGCGGCGTGTCGCGCGCAGCGCGATGCGCCCGGAGGCGACGACGAAGAGCGCGTCGCCGGCGTCGCCGGCGCGATAGACGACCTCGTCGGTCGAGGGGGTGCGGAGCTGCCCTGCCTCGGCGATCTCGCGCCGCGCGCGCTCGTCGAGCCCTCGCAGCAAGGGGGCGTCGAACACCGCCGGCGGCCAGGCGTCGGGGCGGCCTCGCGCCGCGCCTCGCGCATCGAGCGGCTCGAGCGCATCGAGCGTATCGACGTAGATGTGGTCCGATGAGGGCATCAGCGGGGCTCCCGGTCGCCGAGCACAGCCGGAAACGCGGCTACCGGCGCGCGATTCGCTCCATACCATCGCGCATCAGCTGTCGTAAGGGACGACATGGTCTTACTTCACGTTCGAGCGCTCGAAAAACTGCAAAAAAAGGAAGAGCGCCCCGAAAAAGCCTTGACACCTAACCCGATCATAGAGAATATCCATCCTGCTAGACTCGGCATGTTCGGCGCCAGGGTTGTTTTGATGGTTCAGCATGAAATGACTAGCATCTGTTCCAGAGTGCACATGCAAGGTCATTCACATCAACGAGGTAGAAGTATGAACAGGCGCACGACGAGTTTGGCTGTTGCATCGCTGGCTGCCGCGTCCTTCCTCATGCTGGGTTCGGCGCCCGCGAGCGCCAAGGACCACACGGACTGGGCCCTCGATTTCATCGACAACGCCGTCACCAACGACGCGACCGTCGGGGACGAGAAGTGCTACATGACCTGGGATGACCCCGAGGTCGTCAAGATCGATGGGGAGGACGTCCAGATCAGCCCCTGGACCGGCAGGACCAAGGGCGCGTGCTTCTTCGTGCTGTCGCTGAAGAAGGCGATGGGGTACTCGGACGACGATATCAGGTACCTGTGGGTGAAGTCTCGCCCCTCGTCCGCCGAGCTCTTCGACCTCATCAACGAGAGCCCGGTGCTCGGCGGGGCCGCGCGGGAGCCCGAGAACTACTTCCGCCGCGTCAACAAGGCGGTCGACATCCAGAAAGGCGATGTCCTCGTCATCGACGCCACCTCCACCTACGCCGGTCACACGGTCATCATCGCGGGACCGGCCCAGGAGCTCGTCCCGCAGGTCATGCCGCGCTACTCCGGGACGAAGCAGTACGCCGTTCCGATCGTGGACTCGACCAGCTCGCCGCACGGGTGCTTCGACCCGGACAGCAAGTACGCGGACAGCCGGTGGCAAGGAGAGTGCACCGGCGGTTACATGGCGGCCGGCGCCGGGACGGGCACCATGCGCGTGTACACCGACTCGATCACGAACGGCCTGCTCGGCTACACGTGGAGCGTCACGCCGTCGTCGACGAGCTACTACTCCCCCTCGACGCGGCCCTTCCGGATCGGCCGGCTGTTCAAGCTGCCCGAGCCGATGTCGACCGAGCCGCCCCCGCCCCCTCCCTGATCGCCGGGGCCGCTCTTCACGATCACCTCGAGCTGAGCCTTTCAGCTCCTGACCAGCGAAGCCCTTACCCCGCGGGCCGGGGTGGGGGCTCGCCCCTTTTTGTTCGCCGGTGCGCCGAGAGGCCTGCGTCGCGGGTGGCTCCATCGCGGTCGCCTCGGCTCAGGGGATCTCGATCTCGGCCCGCGCGAGCTCGACGACCTCGAGGCGGGCGAGCATCGACTCGGTGACCAGCGGGCCGGTCGGCCTGAGGCCGCGCCGCGCCTGCTCGCGCTCGTACGCGGCGAAGGCGCGGATCAGGAAGGGCGGAAACGCCCGGAAGAGCAGCCTCGCCTCGGCCCGGAGCGGGCCGCGGAGCGCGCCGGCCGGGAGCTCGTACGTGTACAGGATCGGCACGCCGGGCGGCGCGGAGCGCGTATCGATGATCGCGTCCGGGCCCTTCACGACTCCGCGGCTCGCGTCGAGCGCGCCGACGGGGAAATAGGTCTCCAGAAAGGCGTTCTGCCCCGCGAGGTTCGAGCGGCACGCGCCGGTGTCCGGATCGTAGTCCCCGTCCGCGTACCGGTCGGCGTGGTGCAGCCCCTGGCCGGGCCCGGGCTGGCAGCTGCCGTCCGCGGCCACGACACCGATGCAGCGGACGCAGCGCAGAAACCCGTTCTGGAAATTGATGAGCCCTCGCCCACGGAACGAGGTGCCGCCGAGCCGCGGGGGCGGCGCCCAGAGGGGGACGTCCGGCCCGTCGCGCACGTCTGCCCCGAACAACCCTCCTTGGGCGCCCGACGGCCCAAGAGGGTTGTTCGCGTCCGGGTGGGTGGTCACCCGGGTGAACACCTTGTCTTTCAGGTCCTCATCCGCGCGGTCGACGCGGCCGACCTCGTAGATCACCCGCCGATCTGCGTCCCTGACCGCGAGGTGAACCCAGATCTCGCGCTCCTGGCTGAAGCCTGCCGGCACCTTGTGCCCGGCGCCGACGTTCTCGATCTCGATCGGGATCTCGACGCGACCGCCAGCCGCGCCGGCGCGCCGCGCGGCGCCGAGCTCGAAGCGGAAGGTGTGGCGCAGCAGCAGATCGCGGCGGCGGCGGGCGCTCGTGGGGATGCCGTGCGCGTCGAGCGACGGCTCATCGATGAGCGCCTCCGGGAACTCGTCCGACAGCGGCACGTCCACGCCGGAGAAGTAGTGGGTCGCGACGTCCGCCGGGGCGGTGGAGTGCGCCGCGATCCGGCCCCGCGGCCGCGCCCCCGGCGGGCGTGGGGCGAAGCGCGTGCCGGGCGGGCACTCGGGATCCGGCGCCGCCGCCTGCGCGGCGCCCGCCGGGGCCGCCTCGCAGACGCCCGGGTACGTGCTCATGTGGCAGTCCTGGCAGCTCGCCGCGGCGCGGCCCGCGCGCTCCTCGGACCTCGCCCAGTCCGCCCACTCGGTGTAGGCGTTGCGCAGCCGCTTGAAATGCTCGCCCCGCGCCGCCGCGAGGCTGTCGGTGCCGAAGAGGCGCACATCGTGGCAGGCCCCGCAGAACTCGCTGGAGCGCAGGTACGCGCTGGCGCTCGCCGACGGCCGGCCGTGCACGACGGGGTCGTCGCCGACGGCCGGCCGCGCCGGCGAGGATCCGGCGCGGAGGTCCGCGCGCCGGCCGGCGGGCAGCAAGAGCTCCTCGGGGCGGAGGTCGTAGCCGCTGTTCGCGATCCCGAACAGGCCGCGCGCGTCCTCGGGGCGCGCGGCGAAGACGGCGCCGGTCGTGAAGGACGTCCATGTCGCGTTGCCCTGGTACCCGGGGCGCCCGCGCGGGCCGACCGGGCCGTGCACCTGGTGGCAGAAGCCGCAGGAGATCCCCTCGAGACCGCGGCGGGTGAGCAGGTCGCGCACGGGCAGGCGCGCGCGGGGATCGCCGCCGGGGCGGCCATCCCACGCGGGCACGGCGGCGTCGAGGTTCTCGGCCGGGCTGTGGCAGTTCACGCACCAGTGCTCGCCGCCCGAGCCGGTCACCACGACGCCGCTCTGCCGGTCGCGGCAGGCGCGCGCGGGATCGACCTTGCGCAGGATGCCCGCGCCGTTCGGGCAGTCGGCGTCGCGCCCGACCTGCTCCTCGATGAGGCTCTCGAGCGCGTTGAAGAGCGGGCTCTTCACCGAGTGCGCCATCACCGAGCGGCGCCACTCCGAGGCCTGGCGGCCGTGGCACGCCGCGCAGTCCTCCGCCGCCGTCTGCGCCTGCGCGAGCGGCGCGACCGGCGCCACGGCGACGGCCCGCGGCGCGGCCGGCTCGGGCGCGCCCCGCGCGATCGCGAGCGCGGCCGACGCGGCCAGCGCGCCGGCGCCGAGCGGCGCGAGCCGCCACAGCCGCGCCGCGGCGCTGTCTGGCCCAGGCGGCGCGCGGCGGGCGGTCGCCTCGCCCCGCGGCGCGCGCGCCGGCGCGCCGGAGCTCGTCTGCGCCGATGCGCCGGAGCTCGTCTGCGCCGCCGCGCCGGCGCGGCGCGAGGTCCGGGCGACCTGCGCCGGCCGCGCCGGCGGATCGCCCTCGAGGAACGCGCTCAGCGCGTCCGCGATCGCCTCGGCGCGCGGCGGCCGCTGCGCCGGATCCGGATGGAGCAGCCGCAGGACGTGGCCCTGCAGGCCCGGGGGCAGCGCCGTCGCGACGCTCTCGACGAACGGCGGGGGCTCTCTGCGAGCAGCCTCGCCGAGCGCGTGCCGCAGGCCCGCGCCCGCGAACGGGTGCTCTCCCGCGAGCAGGCGGTAGAGCGCGAGCCCGAGCGCGTACCGGTTCGCGGCGCTGTCCCAGATCGCGCCGTCGGCCTGCGCCGGCGGCGTCCAGAGCGGCGGGATCTCCGAGGATACCCGCGCGCCCTCGGCGCGGGGCGAGGAGCCGGCGCCGCCGCGCGCCGGGGCCCCGACCAGCGCCGCGACGAGCGCGCTCGCGGGCAGCGTCACCTGGCCTGCGTCGTCGACGAGGACCGCGTCGGGCGAGAGCGGGCCTGGGAACAGGCTGGCCCGCTCGCAGGCGGCGAGCGCGCGGGCGATCGGGAGGGTGAACCGGAGCGCCTCCTGGAACGGAAAGGGACCGCGCCGCGCGCGCATCCGATCCGCGAGCGGGGCGCCCGCGAGCCTCCGCACGAGCCAGACGCGCGCGCCGCCCGGGCCCGCGGCGGGCCCGCCCTCGGCCGGCGCGTCGATGCCGCCGTCGACGAAGCCGCCGACGCCCGCGCCGCCGAGCGCGAGGAGGCGCGCCGCGACGGCCTCGCGCTCGGGCCCTGCCGGGCCGCCCTGGTCCGCCTCGCCGAGCCGCCACAGCTCCTCCGCCGCGCCGCAGCGCGAGCGCGCCGCGGAGCCCACGGCCGGGAGGGGCGCGCCTTCCGCGTAGCCCGCCTGCTCCGGCGACGCGCGCCTCACCGCGCCCCCGGAGGCGGCGCCGGCGTCGCGGCGCTGGCGGGCGGCTCCGGCGCGCCGCCCCTCGAGCGCAGCGCGTAGGTCCCGAGGCCCGCGAGCGCCGAAAGCGCCACGATGATGGCGATCGCGAGCCCGGCCGGGACGTCGCGTCTCCGGTCGATCTGCTCGACGAGCGCGATGGTGTCGGCGCGCGGCGCGCCCGCTCCACCGGTGACGCGCGCTGCTCCCGGCGCGCTCGCGCGGCCGTTGTCGTCAGGCCGCTGCGGCGCGCTCGCGCGGCCGTGGTCGCCGGTCCGTTGCGGCGCGCTCGCGCGGCCGTGGTCATCGGTCCGCTGCGGCGCGCTCGCGCGGCCGTGGTCGCCGGTCCGCTGCGGCGCGCTCGCGCGATCCCGGCTGCCGGCGGCGCGCTCGCCGCTCGCCGCCCCGCGCGGCGCGGCCGCGGCGGTCTGGAACGGCTCCAGCCGATCCACGACGTCCTGCGCGAGGTACGGCCGATCCTCGGGCGCCTTCTCGAGCAGCTGGAAGAGCAGCTGCTCGACGCCGCGGGGCAGCCCGCTCCGCACGTCGTCGTCGAGCGGCGGGGGCTCTGCCGTACACTGCAGGTTGAGCAGCTCCCGCGGCGAGGCCGACTGGAACGGCGGGCGCCCGGAGAGCGCCTCGTACAGGATGAGCCCGAGACAGTAGAGATCCGAGCGGTGATCGATGGATCGCGCGTCGATCTGCTCCGGGCTCATGTACTGCAGGGTCCCGACGCTCTGCGTGTTCGTCTGGTTCATCGCCTCGACGACCTTGGCGATGCCGAAATCCATCACCTTCACGGCGCCGTCCTTCTGCACCATGATGTTCTCGGGCTTGAGATCGCGGTGGATCACGGGCGGCTGCTGCCCGTGGGCCGCCGCGAGGGCGCTCGCCACGCTGGCCGTGATCCGCACCGCTTCCGGCCAGGGGAGGCGGCCGGCGGCGCCGAGGAGGGAGCGCAGCGTCTGGCCGTCCAGGTACTCGAGCACCATCACGAGCTCGCCGGAGGCCTCGATGCTGGCGAGGCTCCGGACGATGTTCGGGTGCTCGAGGTGCGCGAGGATCTGCATCTCGTTCAGGAAGAGCCGCCGCCCCTGCTCGCTCCGGGCGAGCTCCGGGCGGAGCACCTTCAGCGCGACGCGCCGGCGCGACAGGCGCTCTTCGCCCTCATAGACCTTGCCCATCCCCCCCTCGCCGACGAGGCGTCGAACGAGGTACTCGCCGATCTGGTCCATGCGCGCCGTCTCCTCTCCCTGGCCGGAGCGTCTCTTCTACGTGCGAGCGGTACCAAGGGCTTACACCCGATTTCGTGTCCGGTGGTAGAACTGGCCTCCATGCACCCACGTCGGGCATCGGTCGCCCGAGCCGCGATCCTCTCGCTCGCGGTCTCGGCCTGCTCGCGGACCGCGGCGGAGCCGGAGCCGCCGCCGGCCGCCTCCGGCGCGCCGGTCGCCGCGCCCCTCGCGTGGGACGCCCCGGGGAGCTGGGCCGCGCTCGAGGCGCCGCGCGCCGGCCCGCGCAAGGCGCTCTACAAGGTGCCGAGGGCGGCGGACGACAAGGACGACGTCGAGGTGCAGGTCCTGTCGTTCGGCCTGGGGAGCAAGGGGGACGTCGAGGCGAACTTCCGGGAGTGGTTCGCGCAGTTCGACGGCGACGTCGGGGCGAAGGCCCGGCGGGAGTCGTTCGAGGTCCGCGGCATGCGGGTCGAGCTGGTCGAGGTGGCCGGCACCTACAAGATCCCGCTCGGGCCCCAGGGGGGCGCCCGCAGGCGCGCGCCCGTGGAGATGGTGAAGGACGGCTACCGGCTCCTCGGCGCGGCGGTGAGGACGCCCGATCGCGGCAACTGGTTCTTCAGGATGGTCGGCCCGGACGACACGGTGCAGTCGGCGCGCTCGGGCTTCCGGAGCTTGCTCGAGTCGGTGCGTTAGCCGTCCGGCCGGCGGCCGCGCGGCCGCGCGAGGGCCGCGCCGGGCCGCGCGGCCCTCGCGGGGCGCTCGGCGAGCGTGATACGTTGCGCGCCATGGATGCTGACCGAAAGCGCGACGCTCGCACGCCGGCCGAGATCTTCCGCGCCGAGGCGGAGGCCGAGGCGGAGCAGAACCGGCTCTGCGAGGAGAGCAAGCACCAGCTCGCGAACCGCTGTCCGGAGTGCGGTAGCCTCGGCAGCATGGAGCTGGTCGACGGGCTCATGCGCTGCATCGACTGCGACGAGGTGGTGGCCAGAGCCCGGCAGCTCCCCGGCTTCGGCCGCCGCTGAAGCGCTCGCGCGCTTGCACGCGCGGGCAGAAGCGCGCAATGTCAACGCCAACGCCCAGGCTGTGCCGGACAGAAATCATCGGGCAAGTTCTTTCCTGATGATTTTCGCTCGAAGCCGTGACTATTCTGCAAACATTGGCGCACTCGCGCCTAGGTCGGTTTTTCGCCCCAGACGCGGTGTACGGAAGTACAGCTGGCCAGCCAGCCGGGGCGATAACAGCCGGACTGAAGTGTTGAAGGAGTTGGAGATGAAGCAGATCGCAGCGGAAGGCTCGGACCACTCGTCACGGGAGACAAGCCAGGGATCCCGGGCGACGACGGCACGAGGCGCGAGCGGAGGCCTGCTCATCCTGATGATCGAAGACAGCGCGATCGCGAGCTTCGGGCCCACCCAGGAGGGTGAAGTGGCCAACAGTCCGCGCTGGTCCCGTCCGAAGCGCTGACACCGGGCGCCTCGACGCGCGCGCCCTCGTGGCCGTGCTCCCCTCGTGGAGCGCGAGCAGACCACGTCGTTGTAACGCGGTGCGTTGTCGTTTTTGAGGGGGCTTTGAGCCGCCGCGCTGGCGGCGTTTCGCCCGAGCCCCGCATCCGCTCCGCGCCGGCGGCTCTTCGTGAGCCCAGCGCGGTGAGCCCGGCGAGGGCGACGGGGCCTCAGGCCGCTGCGTCGCCGTTTTTTCGCCCGCTCCGCTGAATCGTGGCACCTCGTCGGTGTGCATACCCGGGGAACGACGCGGAAAACCATGGTCTTGACGCTCGCCGTCGCCGCTTTCGGCGGGGGGGCGCTCGGTTGCAGCGACGCGAGCGAGGCGATCGCGCGGATCACCCGGGAAGAGCCTCCCGCGCTGAGCCGCGCGGCCCACGGGCGGCCGGGCGACGGGCAGGCGAGCGGAGCCGCGGAGGACGCCGAGGCGCGGTCGGCCGCGGACGGCGCTGCCGCGGAGGGCCGGAGCGACGCAGACCGCCGCGACGCGGCGATCGCGGCCCGCGGCCCGGCGCGGGAGCGGCGCCGCAGGTCGGGGTCGGCCCTCGAGGCGCGCGCCGCGGGGCCCGGGGCGCAGGACGGCGGCGCTGGCGAAGGGGCTGCCGCGGCGCCCGAGCTCCAGGTGATGCGGCTCGTCGTCGCGAAGGGCATCGCCGGTCGCGAGCCGATCGAGCCGGCGACGTCGTTCGCGAGCGCGGAGATCGAGCGCCTCTACGCGTTCGTCGAGCTCTCGAACAAGGACCGGGCCGCCTCGGAGATCACCGTCGTCTTCACGCCGCCCGGCGGGAGCGCGCCGCTGCGCATCCCGCTGGCGGTCGGCGCAGAGCGGCGCTTTCGCACCTGGGCGGCCACGCGGAAGGCGCGCGCGGCGGGGCTCTGGTCGGTGACGGTCAACGACGCGGCGGGCAAGGAGCTCGCGCGCGCCTCGTTCACGATCACGACGTAGGAGGCGCCCGTGGCTCGCATGTTGCGCTCGCACCTGGCCTTGCTCTGGCGCGCCCGCCGCGCCGCCGTCCTCGTCCTCGCGCTCGCTGCTGCGGGAGGCTGCGTCTCCCGCGTCGCCCGGGAGCCCGACGCCGCCGGGCCGCGGCGCTCGCCCGCGGCCGCCCGCGCTCCCGGCGACCACGGGGAGCTCGACTTCTGGGTGCCCGACGGCCCCGCGGCCAGGGTGCTGTCGCTGCAGGTCCCGGAGAGCACGGAGGACGACCCGTCCGACGCCGAGCGCTCCGACGACGAGCCGCCCGCGCCCGCCCGGCCGCGGCGGGGCGTGACGTCGGCCGAGGCCGACGAGGAGCGCCGCTACGTGGTCCTGCCCGGCGTCGATCTGGCGCCCGCCGTGGAGCAGAAGGTCGCGGAGATCGCCTCCGCTTACCATCGGCGGACCGGAAAGGAGCTCGTGGTCACGAGCGGCACGCGCGATCCCGCGCGGCAGGCCGAGGCGATGCACGATCTCTTCCGGCACGGCGCCGACGTCCTCGGCCTCTACAAGGACAAGGCGGCGGCGCGCGAGATCAAGAGCGCGTACGAGGAGGGGCTGTCGACCGACGAGCCCCGCGAGGCCGTGATCGCGGCCCTCGAGCGGGTGATCCGCGCCCAGATCGACCGCGGCGTGTTCATCTCGGCGCACCTCAGGGAGGGCGCGGTCGACATCCGGAACCGGGACATGACGCCGGCCGAGAAGCGCGCGTTCCGAGAGGGGCTCGACGAGGTCGGGGGCGTGTTCGCGCTCGAGGAGTCGCGGCCGCCCCACTACCACCTGCAGATCGATTGATCCCGGGACGCCGAGCGGTCCGCGCTGCGCGGCCGCTGGCGCCGCGGATCACTCGTCGTTGAACCTGACGATCTGCCCGGCGTCGGTGTTCGTCCAGTAGACGCCTGACCCGTCCACGGCGATGCCCGTCGGGCCGCCCTGACCCGGCGCGATGATCTCCGGCTCGGCGGTCCCGTCCTTGCGAATCCGGTACACGTCCCCCGCCGTCCTGACGGTCACGTAGAGGTAGTCCCCGTGCGCGGCGATGCCGGTCGGGGGGCCCGACAGGCCTTTGAGGAGGGGCGATGGGGCGTCTCCCTCCGAGGTGATCCGCGGGTATCGCATCACGCCGTCCTGGGTGAGCCAGTAGAGATTGGCCTCGTCCAGCACGAGCAGGCCCGGCTCCACGAGGTCGCTGCGGAGCTGCTCCGCATCGTCGGCGTCGCTCGTGTTGTCGACGGAGAGCGTGTTGTCGGCGCGATCGGTCCAGTAGACGAGGGCGCCGTCGGTCGCGACCCCGGCGGGCTCGTCGCCCACGAACAGATCCTTTCGCGTGCCGCCGGCCTTGGGGATCCAGGTGATGCGGCTGCCGTTCGGGCGAGCGCTGTAGACGTTGTCGGCGCTCAGCGCGATCGCCTCCGCGGCGCCGCAGCTGCCCCACAGCGGCTCGTCGAGAGCCGCCGGAAACGTCGCGGCTTTCGGCAGCTTCCGCAGCTTGTCGCGCTGATGCTTGGTGCTGTCGCAGTCCCCGGTGAACGCCGCGTCGGTGCTCGACCAGTAGATGTGCGTCGCGTCCAGCGCGATGACGTCGGGCACCTCGCTGGAGGGCGCGAGCAGGTCGATGACCTCCCGCTCGTCCTTGATCTGCCGCCGGAGCGCGCCGCCCCGGCTCCCGTCGGCGGTCGCGCTGGTCCAGTAGATCGCCTCCTCGTCGAGCGCGATGCCCCGAGGCTCCCCCTGGTCCTCGGCGATCACGATCAGCGGGATCACCTGGCGATCCTCGATCCCCGCGATCTCCGCGCATCCGTGGAGGCCCGGCGCGAGCGCGGCGAGCGCGAGCGTCGCGGCAGAGCGCTTCGACCCGCGCATCACCACCGCCCTCCGAGCGTCACGCGCCCCCCGTCCGAGGCGACGGTCGGCGAGAGCCAGACGCGCTCGCCCGCGACGGGCTCCTCCGGCGACCGCGACAGCAGCACCATCGCGGCGCCGGCCCCGAGGCACAGGAGCCCCGCGCCGACGGCGATGTTCGAGACCATCGCCGTCGCCCGGGCGCTCTCGTTCGCCTCGACGTCCGCGCGGCTGCAGCCGAAATTGCCGCCGCAGCCCGCCTCGACGTCCCCGGCCTTCTGGATCGCCATGATCCCGAACACCGCGCCCACGCCGAGCCCGGCGAGCCCGACCCCGCCGGCGACGAAGCCGAGCGTGCGCACCGGGCTGCCGGTCGCCTCGGGCCTCGCGGCCCCCGGCCGGACGGCCGGCGCCGGCGGGGCAGCGGGAGCGGCCTGCGCCGGCCGCTGAGCGGCGGCGTCCGCGAGCGGCGGGATGACCACCCGCGGCGCGCTGGGGCCGGGATCGAGCGTCACCTGCTGCGACCACGGCTGCTTGCCCGGCGCGTTGGCCTCGATCGTCGCCGTGCCCGGATCCACGGGGATGCCCGAGCCCGTCGCCGCAGCGGCGCTCAGCTCCTTGCCGTTCAGCGTGATCGACATCCCCGGCGCCGCCTCCGCGACCTCCAGGACGAGGCGCGTCAGCCGAGCTTCGAGCTCGGCCGCGCGCCTGGCCGCGAACTGGGAGCGATCCTGCTGCCCGGCGGTCGCCGCGAGCGCGGACGCCTCCTTGAACTCGGCCCACGCGCTGGCGGTCTTGCCCTCCTTCTCGTGGCACACCGCCAGGTTCAGCAGCGTCCCGACCGTGGGATCCACCCGTTGGCTCTCGGCGAGCTTGGGGCACGCCTCCGTCAGCCTGCCCTCGTCCATGAGCTTCTTACCGTCCTGGAACAGCCCCTCGGCGAGCGCCTTGTCCGCCGCCGTCGGCTGCGCCCGGAGCGGCGAGGTCAGGCTCATCCCGGAGAGCAGTGCGAGCCATGCGCCCGCGTGTCGCGCTCGAAACGATCTCAATGGCGGCTCCTCAGCATTTCGTCCTCGCTGGTCGACACCGGCGGCCGGGGCAGGGGGCCCGGCCTGAGCGGCGCTCCCGACGCGGTCGTCTTCGGTCGCGCGCCGGTCGCAGCGCTGCCCGCGGGGGCCGCGCTCGGCGCAGGGCTCGGGGGCGCAGCGCTCGCCGCGGCCGGCGCGCTCGAGGGCGCAGCGCTCGCCGCGGCCGGCGCTCCCGGCGATGCCGCGGGCGCGCCTGGCGATGCCGCGGGCGCGCCTGGCGCCGCGGCGGCCGTGCCGGGGACGCGCTCGACGCCGCCGGGGCGGTCGGGCTCGCTCGCCGCGGCGGAGCTCGGCGCCTCCGCGGTCACGCGCACGCTCCCGACGAGCCACACGCCCGCGCCGGCCACGCCGGCGAGCAGCGCGGCCACGCCGGCGGCCATGAGCAGCCTGCGCCGCGACCGGCGGCGGAAGCCCGTGTGCGTCCACGAGGCGCCGGACAGCCGGTCGCTGTCCTCGGCCGCCCTCGAGTTGAGCAGCGTCTGCCCGGCCGGCGACGCCGCGCCGATCGCGCTCTGGATGCGCGAGGTCGAGAGCTTCGCGAAGCTCGACCCGAGCGGCTCGAGCGCCTGCGCGAGCTTGCCGACGTTGGCGTAGCGGGCGCTCACGTCGCGCTCCAGGCAGCGCGCGACGATCCGCTCCAGCGTGGCGGGCGCGTCGCTGCGCTTGTCGCGCAGCCGCGGCACCGGCTGGTGGAGGATGTTCGCCATCACCGCGGCGACCGTCTCGCCCTGGAACGGCGGCTCGCCCGTCACCAGCGTGTACAGCAGCACGCCGAACGACCACACGTCGGCGCGCCCGTCGACCGTCCTCGGGGCCATCATCTGCTCGGGCGACATGTACCCGGGCGAGCCCATCACCTGCTTCGTCGACGTGAGCCCCGGCTCCGCCGGCGAGTCGAGCCCTTGCCCCTTCGAGATGCCGAAATCGAGGACCTTGATGTGCCGTGTCCCGTCCGGGTGCTCGGCGAGGAACAGATTCGATGGCTTGATGTCCCGGTGCACGACGCCGGCGGCGTGCGCCTCGGCCACCGCCTCCAGCGCCTGCAATACATAGTCGACCGCGTCCTGGATGGACAGCGGGCCGTGGGTCTCGATGACCTGCTGGAGATCGAGCCCGCTCAGGAACTCCATCACCATGAAGGGCACGCCGCTCTCCGTGGTGCCGACGTCGAACACGCGCGCGACGTGCTCGCCTTGCAGGCGGGCCGCGGTGCGCGCCTCGCGCAGGAAGCGCGCGACCGCCTCCTGGTTGGTGAGGGCGTCCTGGCGCAGGATCTTGATGGCGACCTGCTGGTCGAGATCCTCGTTGCGCGCCGCGAGCACGACGCCCATCCCGCCGATGGCCACGACCCGCTCGACGCGGTACTTGGCCGCGATGAGCTCTCCGGGCTGGGCCACCGGTGCGAGGAGCTGCGCGGTGCGGTCGGGGGTCACGGCTGGCGCTCAAGCCTACATGAACGGACTCGGTTTTCCGAGAGCCGCGCGAGCCCCAGCGCCCTTTGTCATGCACGGGCAGGTTTCGCCGCGGCAGGGCGCTGCCCGCTGGCGTCATGGGCGCTCTCGGGCGCCACCGCGCTGCCATGCTGCCGCGGTGACCTTGTCAACCGCGCGGGAAGAGGCCGTGCCTGCCGGCCGTCCGGAGCTCGTCGAGCCCCGCCTGCATCCGCGCGACGACCCGCGCGAACGCGCGCTCGACCTCGTCCGGGTCGTCCGCGGCCTCGCGCGGGAGGCCGAGGTGCAGCGGGCGGAGCACGCGCGTGTGGATCTTCACCGGCAGGGGCACATGGGGGATCGGGACGCCGACGATGAACCCCCACGGCAGCGCGAGGCCGAGCGGCGCGACGTTCGAGCGCGCGAGCTGGGGGAGGCGGAGCCACTCGGCCACCTTGCGCCCGTCCGTGGCGATGTAGAGCGACTGGTGCGCGCCCGCGCTCACGATCGGCACGATGGGCACGCCCTCGCGGATGGCGAGCCGGACGAAGCCGCGGCGCCGGCCGAAGCGGATCGTGTACTGCGCCGACGTGGGCTTGCAGGCGTCGAGATCGCCGCCGGGGAAGACGAGGACCGCCGCGCCCCGGGCGAGCGCCCGCCGCGCGTTCTCCGGGCTCGCGGCAATGGCCCCGCAAGCGTTGAGCCAGGGGCCGGCCTTCGGGACGTTGAACGGGAGATCGTGCATCAGCCCGTAGGACAGGCGCGAGGGCCCATAAAGGCGCCAGAACGCCGTCATGTGGCAGTACATATCCGGCATTCCCGTCATCGCGTTGTGGTTGCTGACCGCGAGGAAGGGGCCGTCGGGCAGCTCCGCTTCGAGCTCGGTCTCGCAGCGGAAGTAGTCGTCGTAGAGCAAGCCGAGCAGCGGGAGCACGCGGGCGATGAACGCCGGGTCGCGCGCGTCGAGATCGTCCGGGCGCGCGCGCTCGCGGCCCTTGGCCGAGAACGCCGCGATGGCGTCCCGCATGAGGTCGAGGCTGGGGCGGGGCTCTCTCGGCAGGGTCAGCACCGTGTCCCGGTGCCCTAGCCTGCGGCGCGACCGAGGGGAAGCGGTTCGTCCGGGGCGCCTGCCGCCGGGCCTCGGGCGCGCGGCCTCGCTCGCGGCGCAGCGGACCTTCGCGAGCGAGGCCGCCGCGGCGCCGGCCGGGGCGGCGACGGTGGGCCCGTCACCCCGTCACTGCGCGTCGCGGCAGCACCGGAAGCTGGTCTCGTAGAAGCGGAACCCGTCCGCGTGCGCCGGGTTCGTGGAGCCGCACCGCGGCTTCGCGCCGCCGAAGCAGCCGGACCAGTAACAGCCCTTGAGGACATGGGGATACTCGTTGACGTGGTACTTGGTGCGCACCACCCACTCCTCGACGTTTCCTGTCATGTCGTAGACGCCGAACGCGCTCACGCACCCCGGCCGCGAGCCGCTCGGCTCGGCCTGGTACAGCGCCTGGACCTCGGCGAGCGCCGCGTCGGAAGGCCAGGTGTTGAGCGCCCCCTCGTCGGGCGCAATCCACGTCTTGCCGTCGTTGCAGCGCTCGGCTTCGTGGGTGTTCCCGTAAGGATAGACGAGCGCCTCCGGGCCCTGGCACGCCGTGTCCCACTCGTCCTCGGTGCAGAGGCGTTTGCCGCGCTCCTGGCACCAGGCGTTCGCCGAGACGGCGCTCTCCATCACGAGCGGCAGGGCGCCCTCGGTGTTCGGCGCCTCGAAGCGATCGATGCAGTATCCCTCGATCTCCACCATGTCGGGCGGGCACGGCCCTTCGGGCGGCGTGTCGAGCGGGAAGTCCTGTCCGTCGACTCCGCCGCTGCCTCCGCCCGCGCCGCCTTCTCCGGCGCCGCCCGCCCCGGCGCCGCCGCTTCCTCCAGCGCCGCCGCTGCCGGCGAGCTCCATCGAGGTCGACGAGGACGAGGACGTCGCTGCCGCCCCCCCGCCGCCCGAGGCGTCGTCGTCGCCGGAGCCGAGGCCGCCGGTGCAGGAAGCGCTGAGGAGTGAGACGAGCCCGAGGCGCGAGGCGAGCCGAACGGCGAGAGATCGAGCGCGCATGGCCGGCTCCTCGCCGATCAGGGTGCCAGAGCTGCGCTCTCTCGTCGAGCGCGGGCGCCGCGCTTCGCGCGCTCTCCGCCGTGGTCCGTCGCGCCAGATCGTCCTCGACACCGACCTTCGTCCTTCGCCTTCCTCCTTCATCGCCCCTCGCCGTGCCCGGACGGAGCCACCCGCCGGGGGCGGCGACGCCCGCGCGCGGCGCTCAGGCGTACATGAAGAGAACCGCCCTGGCCCACGGCCCCGGGAGACTCCGAATTGAAAAATTCTCCTCTTGGCGTACTTGGCGCCTCGGCGGTGCTCTTTCCCGGCTTCCGGCCGCCGTGCGCCTCGATCTCCGCTTCCGCGCTACAGCCGGAGCTTGCAGCGGAGGATCGCGCTCGGATTGACCCGCGCGGCGGTCAGTCGGCTCGCGCGGGCGTCGACGCGCACCTGGACCGCCACCGAGCCCGCGAGCGTGCGGCTCACCAGATCGCGCGCGAGCAGGCCCACGGCGCCGGTCAGGTGCGCCATCGCAGCGGAGCCGGCCAGCAGCGAGCACGGGATGGATCCGGATAGATCCATCCCGATCGAGGCGTCCGCGCCGTCGCGCTGGATCGTCCCCGTGCCCTTGAGCTTCAGCGCGCCGGCGGCGACCTCCACCCCGTTCAGCGCGATGCGCCGGCGGTCGCCCGAGATGTGCGCGTCCGCCGTGACGGTGGTGGTGTCGCCGAAGAGGAGCCCGTCGAGCTCCCTGGGATGAGGCAGGGTGAAGCCCTTCACCGTGAGCGCGATCGGACCCTCGAGCGGCGCCTCGGACAGGGCCGTCCGGTCCGCCCCGGCCGCGAGCCGCAGCTCGAACGTGCCGGAGACCACCATCGTCGAGGCGCCGACGTCCACGCCGAGGAGCGCGCCCACGGCGGCGAGCTGCGTCGGCGCGAGCTCGATCGAGGCGCTCGGCGAGGGCCGCGGCCGGAGCTCGGCCCGGAGCGGCGCGGCGGCGGCGTCCTCGCCGCCGAAGCCGAGGGAGATGGAGGCCGCGCCGATCGACCAGGCGACGTCGGTGCGCGCCACCTCCTTGCCGGCGACAAGCACGCGCGCCTGCTTCAGGACGCCGGCCTCCAGCCCCGGCGCGCCCGGCGGCGGCGCCGCGGCGCCCTGGACCGAGCCGGCCGAGCGCCGCACGAGCGAGGCGTCAGCCAGCGCGAGCACCTCCGGCCCCCCGTCGCGATCCCGCAGGCCGAGGCGGACGCGGCCCGTGGTGAGCGGCAGCGACGCCGCGCGCGGGCCGTGCTGCGCGACCCACGCTGGCAGGCCCTCCAGGGCGTCGATCCCCGCGACGGTGAGCTCGACCCCATCCGCCGCGATCCCGGCGGGCGAGAGCCCGCGCAGCGCGATCGTGGTGCGCGCCACCGTGCCCGAGAGCCCGCGCACCCCGAGCAGGGAGAAGCGCGCGTCGCGCAGGCGGACCGCGCCGAGGCCGACGTCGATCGCGCCCGGATCCAGCGCGACGCCGCGCGCGCGGGCCTCGGCGACGATGTGCCGGCGGAGCGCGGGCGGACCGAGCACGAGGAGCGCGGCGACGGCCGCCGCCACGGCGGCGATGGCGACGAGCGCCGCGATCAGGGCGCGGCGGCGCCGCCTTCCGCGCGGCGCGACGCCGGGGGCGGCGGGCGCGGCGCCGTCGCCGGGGGCGGCGGGCGCGACGCCGTCGCCGGGGGCACGCGGCGCGGCGAGCGGCGCCTCCGCGGGGGTGTCAGGGGAGGGGCGGGAGGTGGGCACCACGACGTGGGATCCCTCTAGCGTCGTTCCAGCGCGCTCGCGAGCGCTTCGCGCGGCTCAGCGCGCTTGCGGCCAGGCCCTCGGCTGCGCTACGGGTCACAGGAGCCGTCCGTCGTCGTTCCCGTTCCGCGGAGCCCGGTATGAAGATCACCATCGTCGCGAGCGGGAGCGGAGGCAACGCCACCCTGTTCTCTTCCCGGGGCACGCGGGTCCTCGTGGACGCGGGCGTCGGGCCCCGGGTGCTGGAGCAATGCCTCTCCGCGGCGGGCGCGGGCGGCCCGCTCGGCTGGGCCCCCGACGCGATCGTGATCACGCACGCGCACGCCGACCACGTCGGCGTGGCCGCCAAGTACAACAAGAAGCACAAGATCCCGATCTACGCCTCGGAGGCGACCGCCCGCGCCGCGGAGCTCGGCGACCCGGAGCGCGTCCGGAGCTTCTCGCCGCGCGAGCCGTTCGCGATCGGCGCGCTCACCCTCTCGCCGAGGCCGCTGCCGCACGACGCGGCGCAGGTCGCGCTCGTCGTCGACGACGGGGCGCGGCGCGCCGCGCTCGTGACGGACCTCGGGGAGGTCCCGCCGGGGCTCCTCGAGCACGTCGCCGGCTGCGACGTGCTGCTGCTCGAGTCGAACTACGACGCCGACATGCTCGAGGCCGGCCCGTACCCGCAGCACCTCAAGCGCAGGATCCGCTCGGCGCGGGGCCACCTGTCGAACGCGCAGGCGTGCGCGCTGCTCGCGGCGCTGCCCGGCGGCACGCACACGGTCGCGCTGATGCACCTGTCCGAGGTCAACAACCGCCCGGATCTCGCCCTCGACGCCGCCCGCGACGCGCTCCTCGGCAAGCGCGCGCGCCTGCTCGCCGCGCCGCCGCGGGGGCCGCTCGTCCTCGACGCCGCGCCGCCGGCCCCGCCGCCCGGCGCGGCGCGCTCGGCGCTCGGCCCGCCGGCGCCCCCGCGCCAGCTCGGCCTGTTCCCGGGGATGTAGCGCCGCGCGCGCGCCGGCCGAGGCGACGCCGCCCCGCCCCCCGCGCGGGCGAGCGTCAGATCCCCTCGAGCCGGACCTTCTGGCCCGCGCGGACGCCGTGGCGCCGCGCCCAGCCGGCGTTCAGCTCGAGGACGTACGTCGAGGGGCAGCCGACGTCGAAGGTCGAGTCGTTGAGCGTCGGGGTGTTCTCCTCGATACCGACGATCGTTCCATCGCCGTCGATGAACAGCATGTCGAGCGGGATGCAGGTGTTGTGCATCCAGAACGAGTGTTGGGTCCGCTGCTGGAAGACGAAGATCATCCCGCGGTTCTCCGCCATGCTCTTCCGGTACATGAGCCCGCGGGCGCGCTCCCTCTCCTTCCGCGCGATCTCGACGAGGACGTCGGGCGCCTGGGCGTCGAGGAAGATCACCTTGCCGGTCGCGAGCTGGAACGGGCCGGTCGGGTCCTCGGGGCACGCCGGATCCGGGCCGGCCTTCGGGGTCGGCCGCTCCGGCGCGTCCGGGGTCGGCTCGATGCAGCGGCCCGCGGCCGTCGCCTCGGCGACGGCGGGCGGCGCCTCGGCGACGGCGGGCGGCGCCTCGGCCGAGCGGGGCGCCGCCACCTCGCCGCGGGGCGCGACCTGGAGCGGCTCGTCGACGCGGCGCTCGCACGCGCCGAGGGCGGCCGCGAGCATCAGCGCGCCCAGGGCGGGCGCGAGCGGGGCGAGCGAGGCGAGCGAGGCGAGCGAGAACGGACGGGTCGCGAGGGCGCAGCGCGAGCTCATGCCGCTTCCTACCACGGCGAGGCTCGCCCTTGACCGCTGGACCGCGACGCGCGAAACCGTCCCCCGATGATCGCTCGAACCCTCGCCATGCAGCCCGTCGCCGCGCTCGCCGCGCTGGCGGTCCTCGCCGGATGTTCGAAGACCCCGGAGCCCACGGCCGAAGAGTCGCCGAAGACGAAGGCGACGACGACGCCGGCGTCGACGGGGGCGGCCGGCAGCAAGACGGAGAAGACCGAGAAGGAGCGCCCCCCGCCGCAGCGGCGCAAGGTCTCGGCGAAGCCGGTCGCCGAGGTCAAGCCCAGCGAGGACGACCCGGTGAAGGGCAAGTGGACGCTCGAGGACGCGACCAAGGGACTCCCGCCGGGCAAGGCGCTGACCGCGTCGATCGAGACCGACCTCGGCACGCTGTCCTGCAAGCTGTTCGACGACAAGGCGCCGATCACGGTCGCCAACTTCGTCGGCCTGGCGCGCGGGATCAGGCCCTGGAAGACGCCCGAGGGCAAATGGGAGAAGAAGCCCGCCTACGACGGGACGATCTTCCACCGCATCATCCAGGGATTCATGATCCAGGGCGGCGACGCGAAGAAGAACGGCACCGGCGAGGCCGGCTACGTGATCCCCGACGAGATCTGGGAGGACGGCAGCCACGACCGCCCGGGCCTCCTGTGCATGGCGAACCGCGGCAAGAACACGAACTCCGCGCAGTTCTTCATCACCGACGCGCCGGCGTTCCACCTCGACAACGGCTACACCATCTTCGGCGAGTGCGGGCCCGAGGAGCTCGTCCACAAGCTCGCCGGCGTCGAGGTCAAGGGCGAGCGCCCCGTCAACCCGCCGGTCATCAAGAAGGTGACGATCACCCGGCAGTGAGCGCGCCCCGGCGCTCGCCGCGCCGAGCTCGCGCCCCCGCCGCGCCGCGGCGCGGGGCCGAGCCCGGAGGGGAGGTGGCTACTCGCAGTCGTTCTCCTCGCCGGGCGAGGGCGAGGTCGACACGGTGAAGCTGACGTCGAGCCACTCGCTCGTCTCGTCGTGCCCGCTGATGCCGTTGCCCTCGGTCAAGAGCTCGCCGACCTCGCGATCGTTACATCGGACGATGCTCTCCCCGCTGCCGTGCGCCGCGGCCGGTCGCTGGCTGTTGCGCGAGGTGTCGTCGGCATAGCCGGTCTTCCCCGTCTTGTACGCCATCGCCGAGTTCCCCAGCTCCGCGCCCCAGATGACGTAGTCCACGTCCTTGAGCGGGCTGCCCTCGGTGCCGTCCCACTCGAAGAGGATCACCATCTCCCCACCGTCGGTGAGCAGCGCGCCGGCCTGCGCGCCGAGGGCGCCGTTCGTGGGCGCGATCATGGGCGGCACGTCGTCGCCCCCGCAGGGGATGGGCGACTCGTCAAGCGCGAAGTCGGCGCACCGATTGTACTCGAGCTCGAACGCCTCGTCGCTCGCGAGCACGAGGCGCGCCCCCGCCTCGATCACGGTTCCGGGAGGGAACTGGACGAGGAAGTCCGTCCCTGCGCTGCCGACCGGGGCCCAGGCTTTCCCCTCGGTGATGGCATAATAAACGGCGTTGTCCGAAAGGTAGTAGTTGGTGAGGTCGACCGGCGCGTCGGTCGGGTTCCAGATCTCGACGAACTCGGCCGCTCCTGGCCGGACGACGACCTCCGAGATCAGCAGGTGGTCGGCGGGCTCGCCGACGACCCCGCCGCCGCCGCCGCCCTCGCCGCCGCCGCCGCCCTCGCCGCCGCCCCCGCCCTCGCCGCCGCCGCCGCCCTCGCCGCCGCCCCCGCCCTCGCCGGCGCTGCTCGAGGTGGTGCTGGAAGAGCTCGCCCCGCCTCCTCCGGCCGCGTCGTCACCGCCGCAAGCCATGAGGTGGGCGAGCGTCAGAGGGGAAGCTGCGAGGAGCGCGATACTGAGCAGGTTGCGTTTGTGCATTGTTGAGAGATACATCAGAGCGCCGGCCAACAGGCAAGTGGGATTGCAGCCTGGGGGAAACGATCCACCTCTCGCGACCGCGTCAGGACGCTGCCCGCGCTGCCAAAGGCATGGCAGGCGCGCGTGGAATCGATAGCATGGCGCCATGCGACGCTGCTCCTCGCTCTTCCTGACACTCCTCTGCGTGCCGCTCCCTGGTCTGGGTCTCGCCGTCGGTTGCGGACAAACCGTCATCGTGGACGATCCGTCCGCGGAAGGCGGGGGCGGCCAGGCCGGCGCGCCCCCCGTTCCGGGCGTCGGGGGCGGCGGCGCCGACGCGGGCCCGGACCCGCTCGAGGAGTACGAGGACCCCGGCTGTCCCGACATGGGGCCGCCGATCACCGATTTCGCGTGCGATCCCTACGATCAGTCGAGCGGCTTTTGCGCGCCCGGAGAGGGGTGCTTCATCTACGTGCAGTATCCGAGCGAGCCGTGCGGGCAGGAGATCTACGGCGCCTTCTGCGCGCCGGCCGGCCCCGGCGGACAGGGCGATCCGTGCAGCGGCGGCGGCCAGTGCGGCGCCGGGTTCGCCTGTGTCGTGACCGGCTCGGGCACGCAGTGCGTGGAGCTCTGCGCGCTCAGCGGCGACGACAGCTGCGCTCCGGGGCTCGTGTGCGAGCCGATCGACGTGGAAGGGATGGGCGGATGCCTGTGACGACGCGCTCCGTGGGTCCGCGCGCGCATCGGAGGACGGCCCTCGCGCTGGTCCTGCTCGGGGTCGCCGCCGGCGGCGCCGCGCTCTCGGGGGGGTGCGGGGCGCGGACGGGGCTGAACATCCCGCCGCCCGCGCCGGAGTGCGAGGTCGACGCCGACTGCCCCGGCGCCAAGGATCTCTGCAACCCGGTGATCTGCCAGCTGTTCGAGGCGGGGCAGCCCGAGGGCGGCGCGGCGCCTTCGCCCGAGGGCGGGGCCGGCGGCGCCGCCCCCCGGCGCGGCGGGACGTGCGTCTCCCTGACGCCGGTCGACTGCGACGACGGCGATCCGTGCACCCGCGACACCTGCGAGAGCGCGACCGGGCTGTGCAGCTACGGGCCGTCGACGCTCGATCTCGACGGCGACGGTTTCCGCGCGCCGCTGCCCGGCACGATCCCCGGCGAGCCGCTCGCGTGCGGCGACGACTGCGACGACTCGAACGCCGCGGCCCACCCCGGCGGGAGGGAGATCTGCGACGGGGTCGACAACGACTGTGACGGCACGGTCGACAACGGGGCGCGCTTCGTGCCGCGCGACCTGGACGCGATCCGCATCTCGGGCGACATCGCGCCGGCCGGCGCGGGCGGCCTGTCCTGGAGCGGGACGTCGTACGCGGCGCTCTACACCGGCACCGCGCGGGGCTTCAACGTGTACCGCTCGATGATCAGCGCCGGCGGGGAGCCGCTCGCGCCCGGCGAGGAGATCATCACCCCGAAGAACGGCGACGCCTCCGGCGGGCCGATCGTGTGGGTCGGCGATCGGTACGGCGCCGCCTGGCAGGACCGGCGCGACGGCGACTACGAGGTGTACTTTTCCTTGCTCGACGAGAACGGCGAGAAGGTCGAGGGCGGCGATCGGCGGCTCTCGAACGCGCCCGGCTTCTCGGTCAACGTGTCGCTCGCGTGGAACGACGCGGAGTTCATCCCCGTCTGGCAGGACGAGCGCAACGGCGCCTTCGACCTGTTCGCCCAGCGCATCGACGTCGACGGCAACCTGATAGGCGACAACGTCCAGCTCACCGACGGATCCAGCGGCTTCGACAACGAGGCGCCCTCCGTGGCGGCGGGCCGGAGCGGCATCGGCGTCGCGTGGTCGGCGGGCGACGCGGTCACGCATTTCATCCAGTTCCAGACGTTCGACGCCGAGCTCCGGCCGAGCTCGACGCTCGTGACGCTGACGAACGGCGACACCGACGCGGTCTATCCGACGGTGGTGTGGAACCGCGATCGCTACGTCATCGCGTGGTACGACAAATCGGCGAGCCCCAAGGCGATCTACGCCGCCGCGGTCTCGGAGGACGGCGAGATCCTCATCCGGCCGAGGGCCATCTCGAACCCGGGCCCCTTCCGCTCCCGGTACCCGTTCCTGCGCCCGCTCGGCGATCGGCTGCTCGCGATCTACTCGGACGATCGCGACCAGAACGACGGCTACGAGCTCTACGCGGTCACGGTGAACGCGGATCTCGTGCCGATCAGCGACGAGCAGCGGCTCACCTTCGCGCGCCGCGACAGCATCGGCCCGGTCGCCACGTTCGGGCCGGACGGAGACGTGGGCATCCTCTTCCGAGACGATCGCGAGGGCGGCGAGCACCACGTCTTCTTCACCCGGCTCGAGTGCAAGGCGGGCGACTGACGACCCGGCGGCCGAGCGCGCCGCGGCGCTCGGCCTCGGGCTGAGCGCCGCGGCGCGCTCAGCCCCGGGTCGGCAGGCGGCGCAGCCGGAACGGGCCGGCGCGGTGGACCTTGCCCGGCAGCGGGCGGCCGATGACCTGCTCGGCGACGTTGCCCGCCTCGATGATCTTGTCGAGATCGACGCCGGTCCGGACGCCCATCCCGTGGAGCATGAACACGAGATCCTCCGTCGCCATGTTGCCGGCCGCGCCCGGCGCGTAGGGACAGCCGCCCACGCCCGCCACCGACGCGTCGAAGTCGCGCACGCCGAGCTCCAGGCCGACCAGGATGTTCGCGAGCGCCGTGCCCCGCGTGTCGTGCAGGTGCAGCGCGAACCGCTCGGGCGGCATCGCGTCCAGGAAGCGGCGGACGATGTCGTGGGTCTGCCGCGGGGTGCCGACGCCGATCGTGTCGCCGAGCGAGACCTGGTAGCACCCGAGCTCGATGAGCCGCTCCGCGATGCGCACGACGCGGGCGGGATCGACGTCGCCCTCGTACGGGCAGCCCCACACGGTCGAGACGTACGCGCGCACGGCGACGCCCGCCTCGCGCGCCGGCGGGACGATCTCCGAGAACACCGAGAGCGTGTCGTCGATCGACTTGTTGACGTTGGCGCGGTTGTGCGCCTCGCTCGCGCTCAGGAAGACCGCGATCTCGCGAAGGCCCACCGCGAGCGCCCGCTCGAGGCCGCGCGCGTTCGGGCACAGGGCGCTGAAGGTCACGCCCGGCTCGGTCGCGATCGTCCTCGCGAGCTCCTCGGCGTCGGCGAGCTGCGGCACCCACTTCGGCGAGACGAAGCTCGTGATCTCGATCCGGCGGAGGCCGGCGGCGACGAGCGCCGCGATGAGCCGCCGCTTGCCCTCGATCGGGATCATCGCCGCCTCGTTCTGGAGGCCGTCCCGCGGGCTCACCTCGTAGATCGAGACCTCGTCGGCGACGCGCGCGAAGAGCGGCGCGGACGCGGCGCCGCCCGCGCTCGGGCGCTCGGCCGAGCCCTCGGTCGCCGGCGGACCCTCGGCGAAGGGGCGGGGCAGCGTCAACCGCTCACCATCCGGAGCTGCCGGCTCGGCGCGGCCGGCGTGAAGGGGATCGGGTAGCTGCCGGAGAAGCACGCGTGGCAGTAGCTGTCCGCCGACGGCCGCGCGGCCGCGGGGTCGCCCTCGCGCGCCTCGATCGATCGCACGCCCTCGACCAGGCCCTCCAGCGACAGGTACCCGACGCTGTCGGCCGTCAGGTAGCTGCAGATCTCGTCCACGGAGTGGCTCGAGGCGATGAGCTCCGATCGCGTCGGCGTGTCGACGCCGTAGTAGCAGGGCCAGCGCGTGGGCGGGCTCGAGATGCGGACGTGCACCTCGCGGGCGCCCGCGTCGCGGATCATCTTGACGATCTTGCGGCTCGTCGTCCCGCGGACGATCGAGTCGTCGACGACGACGACCCGCTTGCCCTCGATCACCGCCCGGTTCGGGTTGAGCTTGAGCCGGACGCCGAAGTGCCGGATCGACTGCTGCGGCTCGATGAACGTGCGGCCGACGTAGTGGCTGCGGATGAGCCCCATCTCGAACGGGGCGCGCGCGCGGTCGGCGAAGCCGATCGCCGCCGGCACGCCCGAGTCGGGCACGGGGATCACGACCAGATCGTCGCCCGTCTCCACCGGCTGCTCGATGGCCAGGCGCCGGCCGAACGCCTTGCGGACCTCGTAGACGCTCACGCCCTGGATCGTCGAGTCGGGGCGGGCGAAGTAGACGTGCTCGAAGATGCAGAGCTTGCGCGGCTCCGGCGCGAAGGGGAACTCGGAGCGGACCCCGTCCGCGTTGATGATCACCATCTCGCCCGGCGCGACGTCGCGCACCTTGCGCGCGCCGATCAGATCGAACGCCGTCGACTCGCTGGCGACCACGTGGGCGACGCCGCTGCCGCTCGGCATCTCGCCGAGGCAGAGCGGCCGGATCGCGCGCGGGTCGCGCACGGCGATGAGCTCCCGCTCGGTCAGGAAGAGCAGCGAGTAGGCGCCCTCCACCTGCTTCAGCGCCTCGGCGATGCGCTGGCGCACGTCGTCCTTCTTGCTCATCGCGATGAGGTGGACGATCGACTCGGTGTCGCTCGCGGTCTGGTAGATCGAGCCGCGCGCCTCCAGCTGCTCGCGCAGGGTCTCGTGGTTCGTGAGGTTGCCGTTGTGCGCGACCGCGAGCGAGCCGCGCGCGTAGTCGACGCCGAGCGGTTGCGCGTTCTTCAGGTGCGAGCCGCCCGCGGTGGAGTAGCGGACGTGGCCGATGGCGCGGTCGCCGGGCAGCGACGCGAGATCGGACGGCGCGAAGCCGGACTGCACCCGCCCCATGGCGCGGTGGCCGTAGAGGCGCTCCCCGTCGCTGCTGACGATCCCCGCAGATTCCTGCCCTCGATGCTGGAGCGCGTGCAAACCGAGGTAGGTCATGTTGGCCGCCTCGGGGTGGCCAAAGATTCCGAACACACCGCACATGCCGCCTATCTAGTACGAAAACGGGGCATGACCCACCATCATGGCGATCTGTCGTCATGATGAGGCGGCCGAGCGCCGGCGCCGGGCCGGAGGCCGGCACCGGCGCGCGCTCCGGAGCGGGCTGGCCCGGAGGGCGATCGTGCCTGAAATGTAAGCAGTTTAACGAATTTGCGGCGGGCGCGGGGCGCTAGGCGCGCCGGAGCGCAAGGAATTCCGCTGCTGGAGGAGGAGGACGGCGGTTCAAGGCAACCGGACGACTCCCGTTATTTAGGGATGTTCCAGAGTTTCTCGATGATCTTGGTTTCCATGGCATCGCCGTGGCAGGTGCCGCACTCCATGTCCTCCTTGTTCGCCCGCGCGAGCTTGTTTTGGTACTCCTCCTCCATGAACGCCTGCAGGGCCTTCTTGTCCTTGCGGTTCAGGACGTGCTCGTTCCCGGCGTGACAGCTGTCGCAGAAGAGGGTGCCGCCGCTCTCGCTGCGGAGGGGCACCACGAAGTTGCGCCACATCTCGCGGGCGACCTTCATGTCGCGCGTCTCTTTCTTGAAGTCGCCCTCGGCGTGGCAGCCCTCGCAGGTGTCGTAGCCGAGCGCCTTCTGGAGCAGCGGCATCACCTTCTTCTTCTGCGCCGTCGGGAGCTTCTCGAGCGCGGGGATCTTCTTGAGGTTGATCCCGATCTTCTTCAGATCTGCCTCGAACTTGGTCGCCTGGATCGGCGTCGACTTGGCGGGCGCCGCGTCCTTCTCGCCCTCGTCGGCCTCCGCCGTCTTCTCCGCCTTGGCGGGCTTTTCGCTCTTCGCGTCGGCGGTCGCGTCGCCCTCGCTCGGGAGCGTCTCCCCGTCGAAGTCGTTCTTGTCGGCCGCCGTCTCGGGCGGCGGCGTGGCGGAGCCACATGCTCCTGCGAAGGCGCCCATCCAGAGCGCGAGGGCGAGCGCTGCGTGCTTCATCCTGGCTGCCATACTCCTCCAAAGGAACCGTTGATCGTGAGCAGAACGCCGCTGCCCGTGCAGCAGGGCGCGCCGCCCGGGGCGCGCTCGCACGGTCGCCGGGCGATCGGGCCGCACTCTACTCGAATTTGCCCGAAACGGAGAGGAACGTGAGCTTGTTGTTGGTCTCGCGGAGCCGCTGGACGAGCATCCGGACGACGTTCCAGAGGACCTCGTACGCGAGCTCTTTGTGCAAGAAGAGCAGATCCTCGAACGCGTCCTTCGACACGGTGAGCAGCCGGCAGCGCTCGTGCACGCGCGCGTCGGCGGAGCGCGGGGCCTCGTCGAGCAGCGCCATCTCGCCGAACACCGCGCCCGGGCCGAGCACCGCGAGCGCTTCCTCGCCGATCCCGGCGATCTCGCGGCTGATCCGGACCTTGCCTTCGAGCAGGATGTAGAGCTTGTCGCCCGGATCGCCGTGCTCGAAGATCTTGGTGCCGAGGGCGTGCGTTTCCTCGCTCGCGACGCGCGAGATGAGCTCGAGCGCGGCCGGGGTGAGGCCCTTGAACAGGGGGACCTTGGAGAGCTGCTCGATCCGTTCGGGGACGATCACAAGCTGTCGCGGAGAATAGCCGAGGCGCCGGCCGCGAAGCGAATTTTCCGGGAGCCCTCGCGACGCGCTAGCGCGTGAAGTTCACCGTGATGGGCGGGGTCGTGCCGGTGATCGGGGAGCCCGCGCGATCCTTTGGGGGCGAGTAGCGCCGGCTGAGCGCGCACATGCGCGCGGCGCGACCGAAACCGTGGCCGGGCTCACTGACGACCTTGACGGACAGCGGGCTGCCGTCGGGGCGCACCGTGACCATGAGGACGACCTTCGCCTGATCGATCTGATCGACGTCGGCCTCCGGAGGGAAAGGGCAGTTCCAGCTGCTGCTGCCGACCAGGCCGGCCGGGGCCGAGAGGTCCGGGCCCACGACGGCCGGCGGCGGCGGGACCGGGGCGCCCGTGCCCTTGCCGCCGACGACGCCGCCGACCTTGGCGTTCGGGTTGAACGTGGGGGACTTGGCCGTGCCCGCGCCGGCCACCTGGCCGTAGCCGACGCCCTGCCCCTCGCCGCTCGCGATCCCGCGGTCGGTCATGTCGAGGACCTCGTCCGGATCCGGCTCGCGCGTGAGGACCTTCGCCGCCTCGGCGGCGGCGGGGGGCGGATCGTAGGGGTCGTCCTTGGGCGGCGGCGTGTTCGCCTGCGGAGGCGGCGGGGCCTTCACGACGGGCTGGGGCTCCGGCTCGGGCTCGGGCGGCGGCTCGGGCTCGGGCGGCTTGGGCTCCTCGGCCTTCGGCGGCGCGACGTCGACCTCGTAGATCGCCCAGAGGTAGTCGTGGATGCCGGCGCGCATCTCCTCGACCATGTGCCGCATGTCGCGCAGCGACCCCGAGACGATCGCCCGGGCGGACGCCGCGCTGTGGCTGGTGAGCGCCAGCGTGACCCCGAGGAAGGCGCCGACGCGCGAGGCGCGGTCCCCGAGCCCGAGCACCGCGGCGAGCGGATCCGCGGCGCGCCGCCGATCGCCGGGGTGACCCGCGCCCGGCGCGCCGAGGGCGTTGGGGGGCTCCTTGGCGTCCCCGGGGTCGGGGCGCTCGTCGCGGCGGCGCCCGTCGTGGAGCGCCCCCGCGGCGCGATGGCTCGTGACCTGGCTCATAAGCTCTCGCTCGGCGCGCTCAGGGCGCGGGGCTCGGTGTTGCCGGCGCGGGGGCGGCCGGGGGCGGCGCGGCCGGGGCGCCTGGCGCGGCGCCGGGCTCGGGCGCGATCGGCGTCACGCCGAACGCGATCTTGGAGACGCCCGCCTGCTTCAGCAGATCGAGCGCGCGGATCACCCGGCCGTGCGGGACCGTCGTGTCGGCGCGGATCACGGCGCGGAGCTCCGGGTTCTTCGCCTGGGCCTCGCGCGCGATCGGGAGGATGGCGTCCTCGCCCGCGAGCTTCTTGCCGTCGGCGAACGTGTCGCCGTTCGCGTGCAGCTCGAGCCCGAAGACGAGCTGCACCTCCTGCCCCTGCGCCGCCTTCGGCAGATCGAGGGGGAGCGACTGCGAGACGATGATCTTCGCGGTCACCATGAAGATGATGAGGAGCACGAGGGTGATGTCGACGAGCGGCGTGACGTTGATGCCGCTGATCATCTCGTCATCGTCGTTGCGGCCCGTGGCGGCCATCAGCGCTCCTCCTCGCCCGCGCCGCCCTTCCTGCTCTCCTCCTGGCGCGGCGCCCGCGCGGCCTTGGCGCGAGGCTCGGCGGCGACGGCGGGCGCGGCCCCGGCGAACGCCGGGTCGATCTTGAGGTGCGCGAGCAGGACCCGCGTGAGCGCCTCGGTGTTGGCCAGCGTCGACTTGATCATGCGCTGGAAGTAGTTGTTCGCCGCGACGGCCGGGATGGCGACGGCGAGGCCGACCGCGGTCGCGACGAGCGCCTCGGCGATGCTCGACATGACGGCCTGCGGCGCCATGGCCTGCGAGGCGGCCTGCGCGACCGGCGTCTTCGCCGCCTGGCCGAGCGCGTCGAAGGCGCCGACGACGCCGATGACGGTGCCGAACAGCCCGATGAACGGCGCGTTGTTGCCGAGCGTGCCCAGGTAAGCGAGGCGCCGCTCGAGCTTCATGCGCTGGAGCGCCGCGGCGCCGGCCATGGCCTCCTCGGCCGCGTCGGGCCCCTGGTGCGCCACCGCGAGGCCGGCCGAGACGACCGCGGCCTCGGCCGAGGGCGAGGCCTCCATCCGCTTCCGCGCGGCCTCGATCGAGTCGTCGAGGGACGTCCGGAGATCCCGCGCGAGGACGGCGAGATCGTCGCGGAGCGACCAGAAGAACCAGGCGCGCTCCAGGATGATGGCGACCGAGACGACGCTGAGGCCGATCATCAACCACATGACCCAGGCGGCCCCGAAGCCGACCATGATGCGCTGCAGCCACTCGACGAGGTTCATCTTCTTCCTTGGTGCCTTTCCGATGGTGGGGTGGGTGGGGGCCGCGCCTCGAGACGTCCTACGGTTCGGCGCTGGGCTGCCCTTCCTCGACTGCGTCCTCCTCCTCCGGAGCGGGGGCGCCGGCCGCGCCCGGCCTGCCGACGGAGGGCTGGGGGGCGGAGGCGTCGACGAGCCGAAAGACTCGCCCAAGGACGGTGGTCGCGTAGCCGCCCTTCGGTAGCACAAACGAGACGACAATTCCTTGCCCTGCGCCTCTAGCCCCCGCGGGCTCCGGCGCGCCGGCGCTCGCCGCCTCCTCGGCGGCGGACACCGCGAGGCCGTCCACCTCCAGCCGCAGGGGGCGCCGCGTGCCTTCTCCGGCGTGGGCGAACGCGTCGAGCTTGCGGGGGTCGCCGATCGCCGCCGTGAGCACCTCGCGCTCCAGCGCGCCCGGGGCGCCCTCGGGCCAGCGCATCTTCCGGCCGAACATCGGGCCCGTCGCCGAGATCGAGAGCGCGGCGGCGCGCGCCTCGGCGTCCGCGACCTCCGGGCCCTCGAGGGGCACGAGGAACAGCCCGCCGGTGTCGCGCTTCTTGGCGAGATCGCCGGGGAGCACGGTGCTCCAGGTGCCGTCCGCCTCGCGGCGCGCGAGCACCTCGTTGAACCAGAGCGACTGGAGCGCCGAGAAGAGCAGCCGCTGCTCGCGCCGGTCGCGGGGCCCGCGCTCCCGGCCCGCGATCCACGCGAGCGCGCGCTCGGGGTTATCGCCGTTCCTCCCGAACCGCTGCGGCCCGAACGCGTTCGGCACGCCGGCGCGGCCCATGTCGGCGAGGCGGCGCTCGGCGAGCGGGAGCGCCGCGGGGGCGATCCCGCGGAGCGTGATCCGGAACCGGTTGCCGACGAGGTGCCCCGGCTTGAGCTTGTGGTCGTGGCGCGCGATCGAGAGGATCTCGATCCCGGGCAGCTCGGCCCGCTCGAGCAGCGGCGCCGGATCCCGCGCGAGCGGGAGCTGGACCGATGCGGTCTGCGTGGTGATGGCGTGCCGGTCCTTCATGCCGGCGAAGCCGGCGCTGCCCGGGTCGGCGCCGAGCGCGAGCGCGATGGCGCGCACCGCGTCGGGCGTGGTGCGCCCCGTCTTGCGGAAGGTCACGAACACGTGCTCGCCGCGGCCGCTCGGCGCGTAGGCGGGGAGCTCTTCGACGACGAAGTCCGCGGGCGAGCTCCGGAGCACGGCCGTGGGCAGGTCGCCGGGCGGGCCCGCGGCCGCGGGGGCCGCGGCGGGCGGGGCGGTGGTGGTCATGGGAGCGCCAGCGTGACCGAAATCGCCCCGGCGTCCAGCGGCGAGCGCGCGCCGGCGGCCGCGCGGGGCGCGCCGCGCGTGCCCGGGCGGGCCGCGGCGCTACCTGGGCCCGGAGAAGCCGCCGACCCCGCCGCCGCCGGGCACGGGGTTCTTCACGACCTTGCACTCCTCGTCGCCCGTGTCGACCGTGGTGACGTCGTAGCAGCAGAGCTCACCGTCGAAGTCGCCCTCGCTGTCGATCGACTCGATCGAGCTCAGACACCCGGGGTTCTGGAAGAAGACGTACGCGTCGTCGCTGGACGGGCACGCCCCCTCGAACTCGGTCCAGTGGAAGCAGGCCCGCTTGCCGCAGCCGCCGACGAGCAAGAGGAGGGCGGGGGCGGCGAGCGCGAGGGACAGCGAGCGGAGGCGGACGGTGCTCATGGCGATCTCCTGGAGCGGCGGCCGCGCGCGGGCGCGGGCGGCGTTGGCGATCAGAGCTCGTGCGGCATCAGGTCGCGCGGGCTCCTGAAGTACTGCAGCGGCGAGTAGGCGAGCAGGTTGGAGACGCGCGACGTGTAGATGCACGCGTACTCCTCGACCTGATCGCCGAAGCTGGACGTCTCGTTCGCCTCCTTGAGCAGCGAGCCCCAGTAGGGGTGGAAGCGGCGGGCGATCTCGCGCTCCAGCTTGGCGACCCCGGCGTCGACGGCCCGGAGCTGGCCGCGGATGCGCTCGACCGCGCGCTTCGTGCGGCCGCGCTCGGCCTCGTAGAACGACGTCGCGTAGTCGATCTGGACGTGGTCGCCGACCGCCTCCGCGTGCAGCGCGCCTCCGCCGCCGTTCGGCGAGCCGTTCTTCTTCTGCTGCTCCTCCTCGATCTTGCGGGTGAGGTCCTTGTAGCGCTGCTGGTAGAAGCGGAGCTGGTCCTCGAGCTCCTCGCGGCGCCCCTCGAGCAGCGCGCTCTCCATGTGCTCGCGGCGGCACGACTCGTGGGCGGCGACCTCGGCCTCCATCTCCTGGATGATCATCGCCGTGCGCCACGCGCTCTCCTTCTTCGAGCGGAGGATGTCGCCGTAGATGTGATCGCCCACGTAGAGGACGCGATCGCCGGAGATGTTCAGGAACTTCTCGAAGTCGTGGAGGTTGCCCCCCTCGTAGATGGCGCCGCGCTCGAGCGGCGCCGTGGCGGGGCGGACCTCGGCGCCGTCGCGGATGAGCAGCGGGCGGCGCTCCTGGAAGAACGCCGGCTTCTGCGCGGCGACCACGATGACGTCGAAGTAGTGCCGGAAGCTCGGGTATTCGGGCATCGCGTCCCCGAGCAGGTACGTCATCATCTTCTCGGTGAACGGCCAGCGCGAGTTCGTGAGCAAGAAGAGCTTCTTGCCCGCCGAGCGGAACTTGTGGAGCGTCTGCGCGAGGTTCGGGTCGCGCTCGACGAAGCGCGGCAGGTCGGAGCGGACGACGTCGAGGATGGTGCCGTCGCGGTGCGCCTCGTCGATGCACTCGCGGATGTCGGTGAAGAGCCGCGCGTAGTCGAGCGGGACGCCGCGCGCCTCGAGGGCGTCGACGATGCCGGCGTAGAGCGTGGCCTCGCTCAGCGCGTACAGCGTGTCGATCCAGTGGTAGCGGGCCGTGTTCGGCCGGATCTTGCGGTGCTGGTAGAGCGACCGGAGCTCTTCCTTCGTGAGCTCGCGCAGGCCGTGGTACCCGCGCTGGACCACCTTGAACCGGTCCATCTTGAGCACGTGGCCGAAGCGCTTGTCGATCAGCAGGCCGCGGATGGGGAAGTGGATCGGGTAGCGGAGGCTCCGCAGGAGATCCTCGGGGTAACCGCGGGCGGCGAGCTTCGTGACCGTCCCCTGGATCGAGAGGTTGTCCATCTCGGTCTGGTTGTAGATGGCCAGGGTGTAGTCCATGTCGAAGCCGACCCAGTCGATCCCCGCGAGCTTGAGGTTGCGGTTGACGAAGACGCGCCGGGTCCGCGGGATGCGCGTGGGCTCAGTCTGGGGAGTGAGCCCTCCGAGGGGGAGCTGGAGCTGCTCGAAGAACACAGTGGGTCGACTATGGTATCCCACGCCCACGAGGCGTACAAAGGGCGCCTCCTTGACGAACGCGTCGCAGCGTCACGTCTCGCCTAGTCCAGCCTAGCCGCGCGCCGCCGCGCCCCGAGCGCCCCGGGTTCGTCCGCCCGGCGTCCTCCGCCGGCGCACCGGCGCGCTCCTGGTGCGCCGCGCCGGAAAACTGCGCTATGGTGCGCGCCCGTCCCGTCTCGTGCGATCGCGGAGGAGGATCCCATCCGTCGCCGACGGGCACCTCGTTCGATGCTTTTCGCAGCGCCCCAGCCGGTCTCTCGCAAGCCCCCCGTCCAGCGCCCCACGTCCTGGTGGCTCAGCATGCTGCGCCGCCGCGCGGAGCGGATGTACGACGAAGAGCTCGACCTCTCCCAGCCGATCCCGTGGGAGAGCGAGGCCGAGCGCCAGGCGGCGATCGCCTTCTTCAACGCAGCGTTCCGCGCCGAGGAGTCCGGCCTGACGCAGGCCCACGCCTTGGCCGACGAGGTGAGCGCCTGGGACCCGGAGCTCGGCGAGTGTCTGCGGCTCTACGGCGACGAAGAGGGGTGGCACCGCGAGCTGCTCACGAAGTTCCTCGCGCACATCGGCGGCGAGGTCCGGCCCATGGGCCGCGTCACCGGCACCTTCTATCGCCTGTACGGCCGCGCGAAGCGGGTCGAGACGATCGTGCTCACGAACCTCATGTTCGAGACCATCGGCTCGACGACGTACCGCCTCGCGCTGCGGGAAGCCCGCTACCCGGCCGTGCGGCAGATGCTCACGATCCTGACGCGCGACGAGTCGTTCCACGTCCCGCTCAACGTCCACTTCCTGCGCGAGGCGCTGAAGCGCAGCCCGCCCTCGATGCGCCTCAAGCTGCGCGCCATCTACACGGCGCTCTTCGCGGCGCTGCTCGGCTCCGCGGCCGCGAGCCGCCGGCGCGCGCTCGCCTTCGACAGGATCCCGTTCCGGGTGCTCGCGGGCGCCTACGCCGAGCACCTCGGCCGGCTCTTCGTCCACGAGAGCGACCTCGACTTCGCCCCGCCGGAGCTGCTCCTGCGCCTGTTCGGGCACAGCCGGCGCGCGCTCGCGTCGTCCGACGACCCCTCCGCCGTCAGCGTGCTCTCGGCGGAGGCCGCGGTCGATCGCGAGCGCGTCGTCGTGACGGCGCTCGGCGGCGCGCGCGACGCCTGACGCGCTCGGGACGCGCGACCCCCGCGCGTCAAAGAGCTGTGACGCAAAGCGGCGCGGCGTCGTCGACGCGCGCCGGCGCGATGGCGACGGACGGTCGTTCCAGTACCCACGGTAAACTTTTCACCGGAACATTGTAAGCAGTACACTCTTACCTCCGGCGTCGTGGGCTCGCGCGGGGCGGGCGGAAGGTCGAGTCGGGGCGTCGATGGCAGGCAAGGAGCAGCGCCGGAGCGGCCCAGAGAGCAGCCCGGCCACGAGGAGCACCGATTCCGCGGAGCACGCGCTCGCGCCGCACGAGCCGGGGGCGCGGCCGTCCGCGCTCGCCGACGCGGAGGGGGACGAGGGCGTCCTCGCGCAGATGCGGCACGAGATCCGGACGCTGCTCAGCGGGATCGTCGGCATCAGCGGCCTCCTGCTCGACACCGAGCTCGATCCGGAGCAGCGCGCCTTCGCGCGGCGCATCCGGAGCAGCGGTGACGCGGTGCTCTCGATGGTCGACGAGCTCATCGATCTCGGCCAGCCCGGCGGCCTCGGGCTGCACGTCGACCGCGTCGACTTCGACCTGCGCCGGGCCGTCGAGGACGCGGCGGAGCTGCTCGGCGATCGCGCGCACGACGACAGGACCGAGCTCGTGCTCGAGGTCGAGGCCGACGTGCCGGGCGCGGTGCGCGGCGACGCGGCGCGGCTGCGGCAGGTCCTGCTGAGCGTCGGGACCTCCGCGATCCGCGCGGCGCCCCGGGGCGAGGTGCTGGTGCGCGCCGCGCTGGACGCGGGCCGGGAGGGCGAGCCGCCGGGCGGGCCCGAGGGCGCGGCCGAGGGGGCGAGCGCGCGGGTGCGCTTCGACGTGCGCTTCTTCGACGTGCGCTTCGCGGCCGCAGCGGGGCTCGCCGGCGTTGCGGAGGCGCCGGGGAGGGCGGGCGCGCCGGGCGGCGCTGCGCGGCTCCTGCCCGAGCAGGACGCGCGCGCCGCGGAGCTGCGCGCGGCGCCCGGCGTCGCGATCGCGAGGCGCCTCATCGCCGCGATGGGCGGCGAGCTCCGCGCCGCGCCGGACGCCGGCGCGCGCCGCCAGGGGATCTCGTTCGTGCTGCCGTTCGAGCGGCGCGGGCGCGGCCCGGAGCGCGCGCTCATCCCGCGCATCGACCTGCCCGGCAAGCGGGTGCTCGTCGTCGACGACAGCGGCTCGGTGCGCCGCGTGGCGCAGAAGCTGATCGAGGAGCTCGGGCTGGCGTGCCGCACCTCGGAGAGCGGCGCCGCCGCGCTCGCCGCGCTGCGCGAGGCGGCGGGCGCCGGCGCGCCGTACGACATGGTGCTGCTCGATCTCGAGCTGGCCGACCTCGACGGGCTGACGCTGCTCCAGCGCATCAAGGCGGACGCCGCGATCGCGTCCGCGCGCAGCGTGCTCATGACCTACCCCGGCAGGGAGGCGCCGAGCCGCGCCGAGGTCGACTCGGTGCTCATCAAGCCGATCCGGCGCGCGCAGCTGCACTCGAGCCTGCGGCTGCTCGCGGGGCTCTCGCCGGAGCACGTGGCCGCCGGCGCGCGCGCGCACGCGCCGAGGTCGCGGCGGGGGGCGGCGACGACCGAGCCGCGGAGCTCGTCGCGCCCGAGGGTGCTCGTGGTCGACGACAACGCGGTGAGCCAGAAGATCGCGGCGTTCATGGTCGAGAAGCGCGGCTACCTCGCCGACGTGGTGGACAGCGGCCGCGCGGCCGTCGAGGCGGTGCGGCGCGGCGGCTACGCCGCGGTGCTGATGGACTGCCACATGCCCGGCTTCGACGGCTACGCGGCGGCCGAGGAGATCCGCCGCGCCGAGCGGCCGGACCGGCGGACGCCGATCATCGCGATGACGGCGAGCGCCGGGCGCGACGCGCGGCAGCGGTGCCTCGCGGCGGGGATGGATGACGCGCTGTCCAAGCCGCTGAAGCAGGACGAGGTCGATCGCGCGCTGCGGACCTTCGCCACGGCGTCGCGGTCCGGCGCGTACGAGGCGGTGCGCCCCGAGAGCGCGCCGCCGAGCGTGGAGCGTCCGCCGCCGACGCTGGTCACGCCGTCGCCGCCGCCGGGCGGGGCGCGCGTCCAGGCCGCGGCGTCGGGGAGGCCGCGGGCCGGGCTGCGCGCGGCCCTGCCCGACGTCGTCAGCGAGGTGACCGAGCTCTTCCTCACGGAGGCGCCGAGCCGGGTGGCCGCGATGCGCGAGGCCGCGGCGCGGGGCGCGCTCGGCGAGCTCGAGCGGCTCGCCTGGGCGCTCTACGAGAGCGCCGACAAGCTCGCGGCGTTCAACCTGAAGGAGCTCTGCGCGCGGCTCGATCGGGAGGCGCGCGCCGGGACGATCGAGAGCGCGACCGAGGCGGTGCAGGCCGTCGCCCGGGAGGTCGGGCGCGTGCAGACCTCGCTCGCGGCGGACCTCAAGAAGCGGGGGCCGAGGTGACGTCCGCGCGGGTGAGGCCGGCGAGCCGCGCGCTCATGTCCCAGAGCCGCGCGGCCGCCTCGGCGTCGGTCGCCATCCCCTTGAGGGGCCTCGCCCGGGTCCGCTCGAAGAAGGCGGGGCTCTCGGCGGGCGGCGCGTCGGCCAGGATCGCGAGGAGGTTCGCGGCGGCCTGCGCCGGGGTCGCGCCCACGACGTCGATCAGCGTCTTGAGCACGCGCGAGGTCCCGTCGAAGAGCCCCGACCGCACGAGCCCCGGATAGTAGCAGAGCACCCGGGCCCCGCTGCCCGAGAGCGCGCCCGAGAGCCGCCGCGCCGCGAGCACGAGCGCGAGCTTCGACCGCGCGGAGGCGGCGAGGAACGAATAGGAGCGCTTCGACATGAGGTCGTCGAAGTCGAGCCGGATGCTGTCCACCGGCGCGACCAGGTTGACCACGCGCGCGTCGCGCGCGGCCTTGAGCCGGTCGAGCAGGAGGTTCGACAGAAGAAAATGCGACAGGTAGTTCACCTGGAACGTCATCTCGAGGCCGTCCGCGGACTCCGCGCGCTCGCGCAGGAACACCCCCGCGTTGTTCACGAGCAGGTGGACGGCCCCGCACCGGTCGGCCACCTGCCGGGCCGCGGCGCGCACCGACGCGAGCCGGCCGAGGTCGCACTCGATGAGGTGGACCTCGCCCTGCACCTTCAGCGCGGCGAGCTTCCTCGCGCCCTCGGAGCCGGTCCTGCGGCAGAGCACGGTCACCCGGGCGCCCTGCCGCGCCAGCGCGGATGCCGTCGCGAGCCCGATCCCCGAGGTCCCCCCGGTGATCACGGCGACTTTCCCCCTCATGCTTTGCGCACACCCCATCTGCCGTCTCCTCGTCTCGCCGTTCTCGTCCATCTCATCGCCTGCGGCGGCGGGCCGGTCACGACGCTCCGGGAGCGCGTCGGCGACAGGAGCCCTCAGCGGCGCACGCCGGAGCGCCGGAGCGGCGCGATGCCCGCTGGAAACCCCCGAAGAGAAGAGTCGTCGTCCCCCCGCCCGCGACACAGGTACGACCATGCACGCATCACGTCAAGCGAGCATGGTGCATCGCAGCATGGGCGTGAAGTAGGCAATTTCCAGATTTTACTGATTTTGGCGGGCGGTGTGTCCGCGTCGGATCGCAGCACGCGGGACGGGAGGGGTGACGAGGCTGGTGCGGCGCGTCAGGGGGCGGGCGTCTCCTCGAAGACGCGCACGCCGTATTTCTCGAGACACCAGAGCACGCCGATGATCAGGCTCCGTTTGTCGTCCACGAACGACGGCTTCTTCCCCTCGAAATAGTGGCCCGCGAACTGGAAGCCCCAGCCGGTCGCGAACATCGCGGCCGCGAGCGGGAGGCCGATGAGGGTGGCGCCCACGGGGAAGCTCGCGACGATGAGCGGTATGCCGACCTTGTGACACGCCTGGTTGCGTGGATCCTGGTGGTCTTCCTTGTAACGGCGGAGCACCTCTGTCCATTCGGCGTTGAGACGGAGCATGCGACCACCTTACCACGCTGCCGCGCCCGCGCCGCGCGAGGAGGGAGCGCGGGCGGCGAAGCCGCGCGGCGGGCCCCGCGTTCAGCCGCGCTTTCGTCGAAGACCCGCGGCGCCGTTGCTTCCCGGTTGCCGCTTGGAGCAATGAGGCGTAGTTGGGCAGTGTGAGCGGTCACAGAACCGGTCCCATGGCGACGACTGCACCGCTGTCAGTCAAGACAGGGGAGCTGATCCAGGGCGCGCGCTCGGAGAAGCGCCGTGTCCTCTTGCTCGTTTACCACCATGATGGCGTCGAGATGGCTCCGATGAGCCCCGGCGTCGGCGTCGTCGTCGGCAGGGAGCCCCCGGCCGACGTCGTGATCCGCGACAGGAGCATCTCGCGCCGGCACGCGCGCTTCACGCTCGTGGGCGGCGAGGTCGTGGTCGAGGACCTCGGCTCGCGCAACGGCACGCGCATCTCGGGGCAGCGGGTCGAGAGCGGCGTGGTCAAGGCCGGGGACGAGGTGCTGCTCGGCGGCATCGTCGCCTCGGTGCACGTGCTCGCCGGCGGCGAGCTGCCGCCGTTCGGCCTGGAGGGCTCCGACGCGCTCCGCGTCGCCCTGCAGGCCGAGATCGTGCGGTCCAGGTTCTTCGGCCGGAAGTTCGCGCTCGTCGTGGTCCGCTCGCTCGGCGCCCAGGCGAGCCACCTCCGCCACTGGGGGCTCCGCGTGCGCGAGGCGCTGCGGCCCGTCGATCGCGTCGCGTTCTACAGCGCCGACACCCTCGAGATCCTGCTCCCGGAGGTCACGCCCGAGCTCGCGGAGGAGCTCGCGAAGACGATCGTCGCGCGCCGCGAGGGCGAGCCCGTGCTCGTGTCGGGCGTCGCGGTGTTCCCCGACGCCGCGACCTCCATCGACAAGCTCATCGAGGTGAGCCACGAGGCGTCGCGCAGCGCGAGCCCCGCGGCGCCGGTGCACCTCGCGGCCCCGGAGGGCGCGCTGCTCTACGTCGCGCCGAAGGTCGAGGGCGCGCGGCCGCCCGAGGAGGAGGGCGCCGCGGGCGCGGTGCCCGAGAGCCAGTGGGAGGCCGACGGCCACGTCCTCGCGACGAAGAGCCCGCTCATGCGATCGCTCGTCGAGGTGGCGCTGCGGGCCGCGCGCTCCTCGATCCCGGTGCTCCTGCGCGGCGAGACCGGGACGGGCAAGGAGGTGCTCGCGCGGTTCATCCACGACCGCAGCCCGCGCCGCGGCGAGCCGCTCATCTGCGTGAACTGCGGGGCGATCCCGGCGCTGCTCATCGAGAGCACCCTCTTCGGCCACGAGCGCGGCGCCTTCACCGGGGCGAGCCAGCAGCAGAAGGGCGTCTTCGAGGCCGCCTCCGGCGGCACGGTCCTGCTCGACGAGATCGGCGAGCTGCCCGCGGCCGCGCAGGCCGCGCTCCTGCGCGTGCTGGAGACCAAGCGGGTGACGCGCGTCGGCGCGACCAAGGAGATCGAGGTCGACGTCCGCGTGATCGCGGCGACGCACCGCGACCTCGACGCGATGTGCGACGCGGGCACGTTCCGGCTCGACCTGCTCTACCGGCTGAACGCGATGACGCTGAACATCCCGCCGCTCCGCGCGCGCCGCGACGACATCGCGACGCTCGCGGCGGGCTTCCTGCAGCAGGCGAACGCGGCGAACCTCAGCCGGGTCCAGTCGATCACGTCCGAGGCGCTGGCCCTGCTGAAGAGCTACTCGTGGCCCGGCAACGTGCGCGAGCTCCGCAACGCGATCGAGCGGGCGGTGGTGATCGCCGAGGGCGAGGCGATCATGGCGCGCGACCTCCCGGAGCGCATCCGCACGGCGGTGACCGCGCCCAGCGCGCCGCCCGCGCCGTCGCGCGCCCTCGACCCCTCGCGCTCGTCCGATCCCGGCATGCCGGCCCTGTCCCAGCGCTCGTCCGAGCCGCTGCCCTCGCGCCTGTCGGAGCCGGCGTCGTCGGCGGCCCCCTCGACGGGCGGCCTCAAGACGCGCCTGGAGCAGATCGAGGCCGACCTCCTGCTCGAGGCGCTGCGCGCGTCCGACTGGAACCAGACGGAGGCGGCGCGGCGCCTGGAGCTGCCGCTCAGGACGCTGCAGCACAAGATCAAGGTCTACGGCATCAAGAAGCTCGGGTACGGCGTCGCCCGGTAGCGCCGCCCGGCGCCCGGTGCCAGGTCGACGATGGGCGCGCGCCTGCGCTCCTCCGGCGACCGACCGCGGGCGGCGCCTGCGGTCCGGCGGCCGGAGGCGCCGCCTACTGGGAGAACCCTTCCAGCATGTAGTGCGCCTCGATGCGCTTGAGCGCGAGCACCATCGCGGCGAGCCGCATCGGCAGGCGCTTGCCGACGACGAGCCCCGTCGAGTCGTGATCTTCGGTGCGGCGCGGCCGGTCCTCCGCGATGTCGCAGATCAGGCGGTAGTTGCTCTTGATGGCGCGCTCGAGGCGCGCGTTCACCTCGCCCTCGGTCCAGTGCTCCATGCGCTTGTTCTGGATCCACTCGTAGTACGAGACGGTCACGCCGCCCGCGTTGCCGATGATGTCGGGGATGACGCTGATGCCGCGCTCCGCCAGCACCTTGTCCCCCTCGGTCGTGGTCGGGCGGTTGGCGCCCTCGGCCACGAGCTTCGCCTTGAGCCGCTCGGCCACCTCGCCGGTGATGGCGTCGCCGAGCGCGGCCGGGATGCAGATCTCCGCGTCGACGCTCCAGAAGTCGTCGCGCGCGATCGCCTGGGCCCCGGCGTAGCCGGCGACCGAGCGCCGGAGGTTCTGCGGGTTCTCGCTCACGTAGGCCGTCAGCGCGCCGACGTCGATGCCGTTCGGGTCGTACACCGCGCCGTCGGCGTCCTGCACCGCGACGCACCGGGCGCCCATCCTGCACAGGATTTCGGCCGCGGCGGAGCCGACGTTGCCGAAGCCCTGCACGATGAAGCGCGCCCCGGCGAGGGAGGCGCCGCGCTGCGCGTACCACTCCTCGATGCAGTACGCGAGCCCCTGGCCGGTCGCCTTGACGCGCCCCTCGGAGCCGCCGATGCGCACGTCCTTGCCCGTGACGACGCCGCGGTGGTTGTGCCGCTCGCGCTCGCCGTCGCTGTACTGGCGCAGGAGCCACGCCATCACCTCGGCGTTCGTGCCCACGTCGGGCGCGGGGATGTCGACGTTGGGCCCGATGAGCTGCTTCAGCCGGTACATGTACCGGAGCGAGATCGCCTCGAGCTCGTCCTTGCTGTGCTCGCGCGGATCCATGCGAATACCCCCCTTGGCGCCGCCGAACGGGACATGCGCGATGGCGGCCTTCCAGGTCATCTCGGCGGCGAGCGCGTTGAACAGGTCGAGCGACACGGCCTTGTGGAAGCGGAGCCCGCCCTTGTAAGGCCCCCGCGCCTGGTTGTGCTGGACCCGATAGGCCTTGAAGCGGACGAACCCGCCGGGCTGGATCCGGTAAAGGCCCTGGTCGGCGAGGCGGATCACGCCGTCCTGCACGTGGATCGAGCCGCTCCGGAGCGCCTCGGGGCGGAGGATGAGCTTGCCGTTGAAGAGCGGGGTGACGGCGGCGCGGTTCGGGATGACCGAGGCAGGGAGCCGCTCGTAGGCCCCGGCCGCCTCCCCGCGGAAGGGGACGAGGCGGTCCTGGAGCTGCGTGGTGATGTAGAAGATGTGCTCGTAGTCGGGCTGCTCGAGCTCCAGCCGGATGCGAGGGGCCAGGCCGATGAGGTCCGCGGCCGTGTGAAACACCGCCATGGACTCACCGAAAATGTTGGTCTCCGGCTCGCGCTCTAGGAGGGGGGCGTCTTCCATCGCCGTATGCTGCCTCGTCAGCGCGGCGGGGGTCCAACCTTTCGCGCGCCCGCGCGGCGCGCCGCTCGAGCCAGCGCGCCGCGCGGGCGCGCGATCTGGAGAGACGTCGATCGACCACGGGCCGCCGGCCTCGCGGGGAGCTGGTGCGGCTCCCCGCGGAGATTCCGGCGGCCCGTCGCGTCGGTCACCGCTGTCCCCGACCGGCAGCGTGGCCGGCGCCCTCAGGACATGACGTCAGGGGGAGAACATCCCGGGGACCGCGCCGCCGTACGGGGAGCCGCCGAGGCCGCCCGGGAAGCCGTAGCCGCCGCCCGGGAAGCCGAAGCCGCCGCCCGGGAAGCCGCCGCCGAGCCCGCCGCCCGGGAAGCCGCCGCCGAGCCCGCCGCCCGGGAAGCCGCCGCCGAGGCCACCGTAGGGCCCGAGGCCGCCGAGGCCGCCGTAGGGCCCGCCGAGGCCGCCGAGGCCGCCGTAGGGCCCGCCGAGGCCGCCGTAGGGCCCGCCGAGGCCGCCGAACGGCCCGCCGGGCATGCCGCCGGGCATGCCGCCGGGCATGCCGCCGAACGGCCCGCCGGGCATGCCGCCGAACGGCCCGCCGGGCATGCCGCCAGGGACCTGGCCGACAGGACCCTGGCCGACAGGGCCCTTGCCGATGGGAGCCTGGCCAGGGCCCTGAATCGGCCCGCCCAGGCCCGGGCCCATGGGGATGCCCTTGCCCACGGGGCCTTGAGCGAGCGGCCCGCCGAGATCGGTCTTGCCGGGGATCACGGGCCCGCCGCCCCGCGTCTCCTCCGTATCTCCCGCTGTATCTCCCTCCAATGCCTGCTCGCTCGACGCCACGTCGACGTCGGCCTGCTCCAAGTCGGCCTCTTCCGGCGTCACCGCGCCGAGCGCGCACCCGGTCATCAACGCAGACAAGAGCATCGCCGCTTGCGCCATCTTCATATCGATCGAGCTAACCATCCGTCCTCCTTCCATGCCCCGCCAGGGCTCTCAGGCCCGCGGTGGCATGTTGAGCGGCGTGGAGAGCAGGCTGCGTGCCTGACAGCGCGTGTGCAGAGCCTGCCGCGTCGGCCCTCCGCGGCTCGCCGGACGGCGACGGCGAAAGTGCATTGTCTGAATCCGCGCCGTGTGGGAGCCCAGCCCCGCTTCATCGCGCCCGAGCGCCGCCGCGCCGGCGCGCTTCGAGGCCGCGTCGCAGCGCCGATGTGGGAGGCTCCCGAGCGCTGGAGAAAGGCAAATGTCGACGCGCGCAGCGGGGCGCCCGCGGCGCGCGGCGCGCGGCGGGACGGGACGAGGGCGACCCGACTTGCAGCTTTATCGGGCCCTGCAAACCGCATTTCCGAAGACCTGGTCGATCTCTGCAATCGAGGGCTGCGGACTCGACATCATCGCTGATGGGCGGCAACGTCCCGCGGCCCAGCGTCCTCTGGTCACGCCCTGCGCAGCCCACGTGAGCCGACAGAGGCCCAGGGCGGCGCTCCCCCTGCGGCGACCGCGCCGCGCGGCGCGCGCCCGAGCCGCGCGCCGTCGCCACGTCGTCCGGAACGACGGCGCCGGCGCGGGCTTCGGCCGCGGACGGCGGCCCCGCGAGGCGGCGGGAACGGCCTCCTCCGCGGAGCGTCCCGGCGGCGCTCGGCGCGGCCCAACGTGGTTGACAGAAAGCGTGCGACCCGCACGATCGGCGGCGCGCGCGGGCCCGCGCTCGGAGAGATCCGCGCGCGCGCCCGAGACCTCGGCGCGGCGCAGACGTCCGCGGCGACGCAGGGAAAGTCGGCGCGATCGCGATTCCGCTGCCTGGCCGGAGGCTGGCTCCTGTTGTAAGATTCATTACTCCGAAGGAGTTCGCGCGGCGCCGATCAGGCGCTGTCCTCGTCATCCTGTCGCGGGCTCGGCGGTGATCTCCGGCGCTCGGAGCGCCGGTTCATGCACGACAAGCGGTCTTCGCGCCGCCGCGGCGGCTCCTCGGCCTCGTTCGCCCCCCGGGCGCGCGGAGGCGCGCGGGGCGCGCGCCGGGGCAGCGCTGTCCGAGGAGGGTATTGCATGCGCCTCTGCGCGACGCGCCCGGGTTCGTCTTGGCTGGCCGCCTGCATCGCGGTCCTGTCGCCGCTCGCCGCGGCGTGCAGCGACCTCTCGCGCAGCTCCGACACTCCGCTGGTGGGCGATCCCGCCGCGCCGCCCTGCGCGCGCGGGCACGTCCTCGGGCCCGGGGGCGCGTGCATGCCGGTGGGCATCCAGGGGTGCGCCGAGCTGTTCGTGGAGGACGATGATCTCTGCCACCCCTCGATGGCCAAATGCCCTCCGGGGACGATCCCGAAGTTCGACGAGGGGTGCATTCCCGTCGGCCTACCGCGCTGCGCTCCCGAGCTCGTCGGCGACGACGGGCTCTGCAGGCCGGCCATGGCGAAGTGTCCGGCGGGCACGTTCGCGACGCCGGAAGCGGGGTGTGTGAGCGTCGATGGCCCCGACGGCTGCGGGCGCGGGCCGTGGGGGGACGTGCCTCGGGCGCCCGGCAACGTGTATGTCGACCCGAGCTACGCCGGCGCGGACGGCGACGGCTCCGAGGCGAGGCCGGTCGCGACGCTCGAGGCGGCGCTCGAGCGCGTCGCCGACGGCGGGACCATCGCGCTCGCGGACGGCACCTACGACGAGCCGGCCGTCATCGCGAGGCCCGTCGCCATCGCCGGCCGGTGCGCCTCGCGCGTGCGGATCCGCGGGGTGAGCCCGCTGGTCGTCCCGCCCGCGATCGTGGCCGTGCTCGGCGCGGGGGAGGTGACGCTCCGGGGGCTGGAGATCGGCGGCGACGGCGCCGGCGTGGTCGCGATGGGCGCGAGCGCCGTGACGCTCGAGCGCGTGCACATCAAGGGCGCCGCCCACGCCGGCGTCCTTGCGGGCGACGGCGCGCGGGTCTCGGTGGCGGCGAGCTGGATCGAGGGGACGCGCGCCGGCGCGGCGGGCGACGGCATGGGCGCGCTCGCGGACACGGGCGGCGCGCTGTTCGTCCGGGAGAGCGCGGTGACGGGCAGCCGCGCGGCGGGCGTGGCCGCGCTCTACGCCGGCGCCTCGGCGGCCGTGGTGGGCAGCCTCGTCGAGGGGACCTCGCCGTCGGAGCGCCTCCGGGACGGCGAGGGGATCGTCGCCCGCGACGGCGGCGAGGTGTCCGTCGAGCGCACGGCCGTGGTCGGAAACCGCCTGTCGGGCATCGTCGCGACGGGGAACGCGTCGGCGACGATCTCCGGCGTGCTCGTCGAGGGGACGATGCCCGGGAGCCTGGAGCCCAGCTACGGCGTCGGCGTGTACGCGGCGAGCCGCGCGCGCGTCGCGATCGACTCGAGCGTGCTCGTCGGCAACGCGGAGATCGGCGTCGCCGTCCTCGGCGAGGGCACGGCGGCGACGATGACGCGGAGCCTCGTCCAGGAGACGGTGGCGGCCGCGTCCTCGTCGCTGCTCGGCGGGTTCGGCGTCGCCGTGGCCCGCGGCGCGGCGATGCGGCTCCACGACAGCGCCATCGTCCGCAACCGCGGGACCGGGGTTCACGTGGGCGATCTCTCCGCCGAGCTGGTCGCCACGGGCAACCTCGTCGAGGGGACGATCGCCGGAGGGGCCTGGGGCGACGGCGCCGGCGTGTCCGTGCTGGAGGGCCGCGCGACGCTCGCGTCGAACGTCCTTCGCGACAACGAGGGGACCGGCCTGTCGGTGGGGTATGCCGGATCCGAGGCGACCGTGACAGGCAACCTCGTCGAGGGGCATGTCGCGCCGGACCGGCGCGCGCCGGCGGGGCAGGGGATCGTCGTCTACCGCGGGGCCACCGCGGCGCTCTCGGGCAATCTGATCCGCGGGAGCCGCTCGGTCGGCGTCCTCGCCGGCGCGGAGCTCCCGGCCGGCAAGGTCGAGATCACCGGGGACCTCATCGAGGACACGTCGGGCGACCACGGCGCCGGCATCGGCGTCGCCGCCGCGGGCTATCAGCTGCGGCTCGCCTCGTCCCTCATCCGCGCGAGCCGCACGGCCGGCGTGGCGCTGTTCGCCGCCGACGCGGAGATCGCAGAGACCGTCATCGACGGCGTGACCGGGGACGGCAAGGGCGCGCGGCACGGCGATCTCGTCGCCGACGGCGTCCTCGCGCTCGCCGGCTCCACAGCCACCCTCGACGGCGTGCGGGTGACCCGCTGCGCGCGGGCCGGCATCCTGTTCGATCGGAGCTCGGGTCGCCTCTCCCGGGTTCGCGCCTGGGACAACCTCTTCGGGCTGGTGGTACAGGGCTCGCCCGCGCCCGAGCTGAAGAAGGGCGGCGAGAACGCGTTCATCGGCAACATCGCGGCAGACGAGCGCTTCGACGCCGGCCTCCTCGTGCCCGCGTCCGCTCCCCCGCTTCCGTGAGGCGCGCCCGCCGGATCGCGCCGCGCCCCACCGCGCGAAACCTAGAAGACATGGAACGGAATCGCCTCCGATACATCGTTGTCGGGTCACGTCCGGGCGGATCGAGGCGCCACACGTCGAGTCGCGCGCCCCGAATCGACGCCGCGCGCACATGCGTATCGCTCGCATCGCCGCGCGCTCCGGACGCGATCTCCCGCCGCCCGCGCAGGGGGCGCGCTGCGCCTCGCCCGCTCGCAGAGTGCCCATCCGCCCGCAGGGACGAGCCGGAAAAATCTGGTCTTGTCATCGCTCGCGGACATCTGTATAGACGTGCCCCGGCCGCTCCCTGAAACGATGCATCATCGACTGACTCCTTATCTTGCCGTGAACGAAGAAAATAACAGTGTGAGCGCCAGAGTGCTCAGGTGTCATGACGCGCGATGACACCATGAGACGGAATTGCTGCTGCGGTGCTGCTGCGATAGATGACGCGCCACGACATCTCCCTTGAAATCGCGCCTGAGTGAGCGGCACGAGAACTTGGTAGCGACCTCGAATCCCCGTTGACACTGCTGTGCGAAGACGGCTACAGTGCCGACGGCTGGATGCCGGTATGGTGCGCTGCGTCGCGGCGAAGGGGTCCGGCGAGTCGCTGTGTCACGTGGCGGCTTCCAGGAAGATCAGCTGAATGGGAGAGGGACGGTGGGCGCTCGGGCGTGTCCACGAGGGCCCCGCGAGGAGCATTCTCATGAGGAACTGGTTGTTGCCGCGTCGGACGTTGGTTCTCTCGGCGTTGCTTCTTTCGGTCGGCGCCGCGGCAGGTTGCACGAAGCCCGACGCGAAGAAGGACCCCGCGGGCGGCGCGGGCACCGCCCCGGCCGCTCCAGGGGCGGCCAAGAACCCCGCGGCGGACACCTTCCTGACCGTCTCGATCGAGCAGCAAGCGTCGTGGGTGCGCAACTTCAATCCTCTGCTGGCCCCAGGCAACGTTCGCTGGCCGACCGTCGCTGGCATCTACGAGCCGCTCCTCGTTTACAACACGATGAAGGGCGAGTTCACCCCCTGGCTCGCCTCGAAATACGAGTGGAGCAACGGGAACAAGACGCTCACCTTCACGATTCGCCCCGAAGTGAAGTGGTCCGACGGCCAGCCCTTCACGGCGAAGGACGTCGCCTTCACCTTCGGGCTCCTGAAGAAGCACGCCGCCCTCGACCTGCAGGGCGTCTGGAAGTGGCTGACCGCGGTTGAGGCCAAGAGCGACTCGGCGGTCGAGTTCTCGCTCACGCGGCCGTACGTCCCCGGGCTCGTCTTCCTCGGGCACCAGCCGATCGTGCCGGAGCACAAGTGGAAGGACGTGGCCGATCCGGTCACCTTCACGAACGAGAACCCGGTCGCGACGGGGCCCTTCACCGAGGTGAAGAACTTCCAGAACCAGATCTACGAGCTCGGTCGTAATCCGAACTACTGGCAGCAGGGCAAGCCCGCGATCAAGGGGCTCCGCTTCCCGGCCTACCCGGGCAACGACCAGGCGAACCTGGCGCTCCTGAACGGCGAGGTCGACTGGGCCGGCAACTTCGTCCCGGAGATCGAGAAGGTCTACGTCGGCAAGGATCCGACGAACCACCACTACTGGTTCCCGCTCGTCGGCAGCACCGTGTTCGTCTACACGAACACGACGAAGAAGCCGCTCGACGACGTGCGGGTGCGCAAGGCGATCAGCATGTCGCTCGACCGCGAGCAGATCGTCAAGGTCGCGATGAACAACTACACGCGGCCGGCGGACGCGACGGCGCTCAGCGACGCGCACGAGCGCTGGCGCAGCCAGAAGGTCGTCGAGGCCGGCGACTGGGTGAAGTTCAACGTGGCCAAGGCGAACCAGATCCTCGACGAGGCGGGCTACGCCAAGGGCGCGGACGGCATCCGCGTGAAGGACGGCAAGCCGCTGCGCTTCGACATCAACGTCGTCACGGGCTGGTCCGACTGGGTGCGCGCGGCGCAGATCGTCACGCAGCAGGTGAAGCAGATCGGCGTCGAGGCCACGCTGAAGACGTACGACTTCAGCGCGTTCTTCGAGGCGCTCCAGAAGGGCACCTTCGACCTGTCGATGGGCTGGTCGAACGAGGAGCCGACGCCGTACAACTTCTACCGCGACCTCCTCGGCAGCGCGACCGTGAAGCCGGTCGGCGAGTCGGCGGCGCGCAACTGGCACCGGTTCGGCGCCAAGCAGGCGGATGGCCTCTTCGAGGCGTTCGAGGCCGCCACGGAGCCGGCGGAGCAGAAGAAGCTGCTCGAGCAGCTCCAGGAGATCTTCTCCGAGACGGCGCCCTCGGTCCCGCTGTTCCCCGGGCCGTCGTGGGGCGAGTTCAACACCCGCCGCTTCACCGGGTTCCCCAGCAAGGAGAACCCGTACGCGAAGCTGTCGCCGAACAACCCGCCCGAGTACCTGCTCGTCCTCACTGAGCTCAAGCCGAAGTGACGTCGGGCGTGATCTGATCCGGAGAGCAGGTTAGAAGAGAGAGCTTCCGTGCGTTACCTTCTTCGACAGCTGGGCTTGTATTTCATCGCGGCGTGGGCCTCGCTCACCCTGAACTTCATCATCCCGCGGCTCATGCCGGGCGATCCCGCCTCGGCGATGTTCGCGCGCTTCCGCGGCCAGCTCCAGCCGGAGGCGATCGACGCGCTGCGGAAGGCGTTCGGGTTCACGGGGGAGCCGCTCTACAAGCAGTACATCACCTACCTGGGCCACACCCTGACGGGCGATCTCGGCACCTCCGTCGCGCACTTCCCCGCGCGGGTGACGGAGGTGATCGCGACGGGGCTCGGCTGGACGCTGCTGCTGTCGGGCGCCGCCGTGATCATCAGCTTCGGCCTGGGGACGCTGCTCGGCATCGTCGCGACGTGGAAGCGGGGCGGCCTGCTCGACTCGGTGACGCCGCCCGTCCTGATGTTCCTCGGCGCGTTCCCCTACTTCTGGCTCGCGATGGTGTCGCTCTACCTCCTCGGCTTCGTGCTCGGGCTCTTCCCGCTGCGCCACGCCTACAGCGACACGCTCTCGCCCGAGTGGAGCCTGGAGTTCATCGGGAGCGTGATGTCGCACATGGTCCTGCCCGGCCTGTCGATCGTCGTCGCCACCATCGGCGGCTGGATGCTCGGCATGCGCAGCGCGATGGTCACCGTGCTGTCCGAGGAGTACATCACGATGGCCCAGGCCAAGGGGCTCTCGCAGTGGCGGGTCATGTTCACCTACGCCGCGCGGAACGCCCTCCTGCCCAACGTGACCGGCTTCGGCATGGCGCTCGGCTTCGTGCTCGCCGGCTCGCTGCTCACCGAGATCGTCTTCTCGTACCCGGGGCAGGGCTACCTGCTCATCCAGGCGGTCCGCAACCAGGATTACCCGCTCATGCAGGGGATCTTCCTCACCATCACGTTCGCCGTGCTGGGGGCGAATTTCCTGGTCGACATCATCTACGTCTTCCTTGACCCCCGCGCCCGCGCGCGCTGAGGTCTGGCTCCAGGAGAAGCGATGGCTGCGCAACAAAGCAACAGCGGGGGCGTCTCCCGCGCGGCGGGCTGGTTCCGCCTCCTCCTCTCGAACCGCAAGGCGATGGTGGGCACGCTCATCGTGCTCTTCTTCCTGCTGCTCTCGCTGCTCGGCCCCACGTTCGTGCGCCAGGATCCGCACGCGTTCGTGGGCATGCCGCACGAGGCGCCCTCGGCCGAGCACCTCTTCGGCACGACGGGCCAGGGGCAGGACGTGCTCGCGCAGACGATCGTCGGCGCGCGGACCTCGCTGGCCGTCGGCTTCGCCACGGGCCTCGCCGTGATGGCGATCGGCGCGGTGATCGGCATGGCCGGAGGCTACTTCGGCGGCTGGATCGACAACGTGCTCTCGCTGCTCACGAACGTGTTCCTGATCATCCCCGGCCTGCCGATGGCCGTGGTCATCGCGGCCTACCTGCCGGCCGGGCCGATGACGATCCTGTTCGTGCTCGTCCTCACGGGCTGGGCGTGGAACGCGCGCGTGCTCCGGTCGCAGGTGCTCGCGCTGCGCGACAAGGACTTCGTCTCCGCGGCCCTCGTGAGCGGCGAGGGCAGCGCGCGCATCATCTTCGTCGAGATCCTGCCGAACATGACGTCGCTCCTCATGTCCGGCTTCATCGGCGCCACGATCTACGCGATCGGCGCGCAGGTCGGCCTGGAGTTCCTCGGGCTCGGCGATCTGAGCGCCATCACCTGGGGGACGAACCTCTACTGGGCGAGCAACAACGCCGCGCTCCTCACGGGCGCGTGGTGGACCATCGTGCCCACCGGCGTGTGCGTCGCGCTCGTCGGGTTCGCGCTCACCCTGATCAACTATGCCATCGACGAGATCTCCAACCCGCGGCTCCGCGCGGAAGGGGCCTGGTCGCGTATGCTCAAGAGCCGCAAGGTCGCGGCTGGTCCGTCAACGCCGGTAGTGAGGGCTCATGGCGCCTAGTCCGATTCTCTCGGTTCAGGATCTGCGGGTCGAGTTCATGACCCCGACGGGTCCGGTCTGCGCGGTCGACAACGTCTCCTTCGACATCGCCCCGGGCGAGGTGCTCGGCCTCGCCGGCGAGTCGGGGAGCGGCAAGTCGACGGTGGCGATGGCCATCATGCGGCTGCTCCGCCCGCCGGCGGTCATCACGGGCGGACGCGTGCTCTTCGCCGGGCAGGACGTCCTGTCCATGACCGAGGAGCAGCTCCGCGCCTTCCGGTGGCGGAAGATGGCGCTCGTGTTCCAGAGCGCGATGACCGCGCTCAACCCGGTGCTGACGATCGGCGAGCAGATCGCGGATCCCATCATCGCGCACGACGGCGTGACGCCGGCGCAGGCGATGGAGCGCGCGGCCGCGCTGCTCAAGCTCGTGAACATCGACACGTCGCGCCTGGCGAGCTACCCGCACCAGCTGTCGGGTGGCATGCGCCAGCGCGTGGTGATCGCGATCGCCATGGCGCTCAAGCCGCCGTTCCTCATCATGGACGAGCCCACGACGGCGCTCGACGTGGTCGTGCAGAAGGAGATCCTGCAGCAGATCGCCGACCTCAAGGACCGGCTGGGCTTCTCGATCCTCTTCATCACGCACGACCTCTCGCTCATCGCCGAGTTCTCCACGCGCATCGCCATCCTCTATGCGGGCAAGCTCGCGGAGACGGCCCGCGCCAAGGACCTGTTCAGCGATCCGAAGCACCCGTACACGCAGGGGCTCCTCGGGTCGTTCCCCTCGGTCCGGGGGCCGCGCCGCAAGCTGCAGGGCATCCCGGGCTCGCCGCCGGACATGCGCAACCCGCCGCCCGGCTGCCGCTTCCACCCCCGGTGTCCGCAGGCGTTCGCGACCTGCCAGAACGAGCTGCCCGTCCTCCGTGAAATCGCGCCCGAGCACCGCGGCGCCTGCCACCTCTACTGACGATGACGATGACGCAACCTTATGTCTCGCCTGTCCTCGACGTGGTGCGCCTCGCCAAGTACTTCCCCGTCGGCGGCGGGCTGCGGACGCAGCAGCTCCGGGCGCTGCACGACGCCTCGTTCTCGCTGGCCGAGCGTGAGGTCATCGCGCTGGTCGGAGAGTCGGGCAGCGGCAAGAGCACGATCGCGCGGCTGCTCGCGCGGCTGATGCCGCCGAGCAGCGGACAGATCCTGTTCAAGGGTCGCGACGTGCTGAAGGAGGAGCCGAACCGCGCCTCGCTCGCCTACCGCGGGCAGGTGCAGATGATCTTCCAGGATCCGTTCGGCTCGCTGAACCCGGTGCACACGATCGGCTACCACCTGGAGCGGCCGCTCCTGCTCCACAACAAGGCGCCGAACGCCGCGATCCTCCGGGAGAAGGTGCACGCTCTGCTCAAGACGGTCGATCTGAACCCGCCGGCGGAGGTCGCGGCCAAGTACCCGTACCAGCTCTCGGGCGGCCAGCGGCAGCGCGTCGCGATCGCCCGCGCCCTCGCCGTGGATCCCAGCGTGATCCTCGCGGACGAGCCGATCTCGATGCTCGACGTCTCGATCCGCATGGGCGTCCTCAACCTGATGGAGCGCCTCAAGGAGGAGCGAGGCATCTCGTACCTCTACATCACGCACGACATCGCGAGCGCGCGCTACGTCGCGGATCGCACGATGGTGATGTACGCCGGGCACATCGTGGAGGGCGCGCCCAGCGAGGAGCTGATGCAGCAGCCGGCGCACCCGTACACGAAGCTCCTGCTCTCGGCGGTGCCGGACCCGAGCGGCTCGATCCGCAGCGAGCTCCCGGCCCGCTCCGGCGCGCCGAAGCTCATCAACCCGCCGCCGGGGTGCCCGTTCGCCGATCGCTGCCCGAGCGTGATGAACGCGTGCCGGGAGGCGATGCCCGCGGCCGTCGACGTCGGCTCGGGGCACTGGGTCCGCTGCCACCTCTACTCGCCCGGCTCGGTCGCGCCCTCCGCGCACTACGACCGCAAGGTGCCCGCCTCCGTCGAGGCCGTGCCTGTCTGAGGAGAATTACGACACAACATGCCGTCTCTGAGATTTCCCGACAAGTTCGTCTGGGGGGCCGCGACGTCCTCCTATCAAATCGAGGGTGCCACGAGCGAGGACGGGCGCAGCGAGTCGATCTGGGATCGCTTCGCGAAGACGCCCGGCCAGATCACGGACGGGACCAACGGCGACGTCGCGTGCGACCACTACCACCGGTGGCCTGAGGACATCGCGCTGATGAAGAGCCTGGGCCTGATGGCCTACAGGTTCTCGATCGCGTGGCCGCGCATCCTCCCGAACGGCCGGGGCGCGGTGAACCAGAAGGGGCTCGACTTCTACAGCCGGCTGGTGGACGGCCTGCTCGAGGCCGGGATCGAGCCGTACGCGACGCTGTTCCACTGGGATCTGCCGCAGGTGCTCCAGGACGAGGTCGGGGGCTGGCTGCACCGCTCGACGGCCGACGCGTTCGTGGAGTTCGCCGACGTGGTGTCGCGGAAGCTCGGCGATCGCGTCAAGAAGTGGATCACGCACAACGAGCCGTGGTGCACGGCGTTCCTCAGCTACGAGAAGGGGATCCACGCGCCGGGCATGCGCGATTTCGGCAAGGCGCTGACGGTGAGCCACCACCTCCTGCTCTCGCACGGCCTCGCGGTGCCCGTGCTGCGCAAGAACTGCCCCGGCGCCGAGGTGGGCATCACGCTGAACATGAACTACGCGATGCCCGCGTCGCCGAGCGCCGCCGATTACGACGCGGCCCGCCACTACGACGGGTATTTCAGCCGCTGGTTTCTCGATCCGCTCTACGGCCGGCACTACCCGGCGGACATGATCGCGGACTACATCAAGCTGGGCTACCTCCCGCCGGAGGGGCTGACCGTGTGCAAGCCGGGCGATCTCGAGATCATCGCGACGCAGTGCGACTTCCTCGGCCTCAACTACTACTCCCGGGCGGTGCTGCGGAGCACCACGGTACCCGAGGAGCAGAACCTGCCGAGGACGGTGCACGTCGCGCCCGCGTCCGAGCAGACCGAGATGAACTGGGAGGTGTACCCGGAAGGCCTGCGGCAGCTGCTCATCCGGCTGCACGTGGAGTACGGGGTGCCGAAGCTCTACGTGACGGAGAACGGCGCGGCCTACTCGACCGGGCCGGACAAGAACGGCCGCATCCCGGACGAGCAGCGGCTGAAGTTCCTGCGCGATCACTTCGTCGCGGCGCGGCGCGCGATCGACGCCGGGGCGCCGCTCGCCGGGTACTTCGTGTGGTCGCTGATGGACAACTACGAGTGGGACCGCGGCTACTCCCAGCGGTTCGGCATCGTCTGGGTGGACTACGAGACCCAGCGCCGCATCCCGAAGGACAGCGCGCTCTGGTACAAGGGCGTCATCGCCGAGAACGCCGTCGACGACGGCGCCTCACAGGCCACCTGACCGGCGGCGCGCGCCGCGCGCGGGCTGCGTCAGACGAGCGCCGCTCGCTGCGCGCGGCTGCGTCTGACGAGCGTCACGTCACGCGGAGCACCTCGTCCAGGGAGGTGATGCCCTCCTTCACCCGGGCGAGCCCGGCCTCCCGGAGCGGGACGAGCCCCACCCTGCGCGCGGCCTCCCGGTAGGCGCGCTTCCCCGCCCGCGCCTTGACGAGATCCCGCAGGTCGTCGTCGAGCTCCAGCATCTCGAACAGCCCGATCCGGCCCCGGTAGCCCGTCAGGTGGCACGACTGGCACCCGACGGCGCGCTTCAGCTCGGCGCCCTTCTCGATGAGGACCTCGTCCTCCTCGCCCGTCACGTCGCTCTCGAGCTCGTACGTCTCCGCGCACTCCTCGCAGAGCCGCCGCACGAGCCGCTGCGCGAGCACCGCGAGCAGGGCGTTCGCCACGATCCACGACTCCGCGCCGAGGTCCACGAGCCGCGCGACCGTGTCGACCGCGTCCGAGGTGTGCAGCGTCGACAGCACGAGGTGCCCCGTGAGGCTCGCCTGCAGCGCGATCTGCGCCGTCTCGGGGTCGCGCATCTCGCCGACCATGATCACGTCCGGGTCCTGCCGCAGGATCGCGCGCAGGCCCGTGGCGAACGTGAAGCCCTGCCTCGGGTTGGTCTGCCCCTGCGTGATGTCGGCGAACTCGACCTCGATCGGGTCCTCCAGGGTCACGATGCTGAGCTCGCTGGTCTTCATCACCTTGATCAGCGAGTAGAGCGTCGACGTCTTGCCCGACCCGGTCGGCCCGCACACGACGATGAGCCCCGAGGCGCGGTCCGCGAGCCCCTGGACCCGCGGCAGGTCGCCCTCGGAGAGCCCGAGCTTGTCGAGCGGGATCAGCTGGTGGCTGAGCAGCACGCGCATCACCAGCGTCTCGCCGTGGATGGCGGGGAACGTCGAGGCGCGCAGGTGGATGAGCGGGTGGCCGTAGAGCTCCAGGCTGAACTGGCCGTCCTGCGGCAGGCGCCGCTCGGTCATGTCCATCCGCGCGAGCACCTTGACGCGCGAGGTGAGCGCGGGCGCGATCTCGATCGGGATCTGCCCCTGCGCCACCATCACGCCGTCGACGCGGTAGCGCACGCGGATGCCGTCGCGCTTCGGCTCGACGTGGATGTCGCTCGCGCCCATCGAGACCGCGCGGCGGACCAAGTGATCGAGCACCTTGACCGCGTCGAGCTCCTCCGACGCCGAGGACGCGGGGGGGCGGCTGTGGTTCACCGCGCGCCTCCCTTGCCGCCGACGTCGATCGTGCGGAGCGAGACCATCTTGAGCTCGTTCGAGGGGGGGAACGTCGCCCAGACGCTGACGCCGTAGAGGCCTGGGCGCTTCCGGTCGTCCAGCGGGACCTGGATGTCGAATCGATTGCCGTTCACCTGAAGAGGAATAGGCGTCTTGAAGCCCTTCGGGAAGAACGTCGCGTAGGGCGGCGGGATCGCATATCCGCCCATCTTGAGCAGCTTCTCCGGCGGGATCGGCTTGCCCGCCTCGACCCGCGAGATCCCGACGCCCGCGATCTTCGCCAGCGCGTCGATCTCGCCGGCCACCCGGATCACCTCGCCGACCTTGGCCCGCTTGGGCAGCGGCTGGTACGTCCCGTAGTCGTCGACGAACTCCTGCGCCATGCAGGCGATGTCGAGCCCCTTGGCCTTGGCGAGCCCGACCCCGAGCGACGTGTGCGACGCTGTGAGCACGTTGCGCCGGTGCCCGTCGGCCGGGGGCTTCTCGTTCATGAAGGCGTGGTGGACGCGCTCCAGGCTCTCCGTGGAGAAGCGCGGGTCCGGGTCGAGCTCGCGCGGGATCGCGTCGGCGAAGCAGCCGGCGTTCTCCATGACGAAGCCCTCGCCGCCCGCCGCGGTGTAGCGCTCCTCCGGGACCGCGCCGTCGCTGCCCCAGTGGCCGGTGAACCCCACGCGGACCATGTCCTCCGCGTGCCGCCGCCCCGCGCGCGCCGCGGTCTCGTCCCACCGGACGGGCGGCAGCTTGTGCGCCTTCCGATCGCGGTTCACCAGCTCGAGCACGTACCGCCCCGCCTCCGCGCGGGTCATCAGCTTCCCCGGCGCGGGCGGCGCCGACGCGGCCTGCGCCGGGCCGCCGCCGCCGGGCTCGGCGCCCGCGGCCTCGCCGCCCGAGGGCCGCGCGCCCTCCTCCGCCGCCGCCTCGGCGGTCAGGTCCCACGGCGGCCCCTCGGCCGGCGCGCTCCCGGCGCTCGCGCCGCACCCGAGCGCGTGGGCGCCCGCGGCGATGAGCCCCAGCCAGGGCGCCCCGCGCCAGCGCTCCCGCCGGCCGCACATCGCTCCTGCTCTTCGACCTCTCCTCGTGATCGCGCGCATCACTTCGACGGTAGCGCCTCGCTGTCGCGCGCGCACCAGGGAGCGCCGCCCTCGCGCGCGCGGCGGCGTGCGCGGCGGCGAGGTGGTAAGCGATGCGCCTCGTGAGCACGTCGTCGTCGTCGTCACAGGGTGCGGTCGCCGCGCACCCGCCCGGGGCCTCCGCGATCGTCCTCGCCGCGGAGCGCGAGGGGCGCGCGGCGCACCCGACCGCGGGCGTCCTGTGGATGATCCTGGCCCAGGCGCTCTTCGCCGCGATGAACGTCCTCGCGCGGCTCTCGTCGGCGGGCGCCCCGTGGCCCGAGGTGGCGGCCTCCCGCACGCTCGTGGGCGCGGCCACCGCGCTCGGCGTCGCGCTCGTCCGCCGGGCGCCGCTCTCCATGAGCCGCGGCGACCGGCGCCTCACGTGGGCGCGCTCGCTCTGCGGCACCGGCGCGATGCTCTGCAGCTTCTACACGCTGGGCACGCCGGACATCGCGCTCGGCGACGCCGTCACGCTCGGCGCGACGAGCCCGATCTTCGTCGCGCTCCTCGCGCCGCGGATGCTCGGCGAGCGGAGCAGCCCGCGCCTCTGGCTCGCGACCGTGCTCGCCTTCGCCGGCGTCGCGCTGGTCGCCGCGCCGCGGCTCGCGATCGCGGGCGAGGTCGCGCTCGTCGCCACGCTCGGCGCCGTCTTCTCGGCGTTCGCCATGATCTGGCTGCGCCGCATCGGCGGGAGCGGGACGCGCGCGAGCCCCGAGTCGATTGCGCTGCACTTCTCGCTCGTGGCGAGCGCCGCGATGATCGCCCTGTCGATCCCGGTCTTTCGGGCGCCCGACGCCCTCGGCCTCGTCCTGCTGGTCGGGACGGGGCTCGCCGGCGGCCTCGCGCAGCTCGCGATGACGCGCGCCTACGCGCTCGACAACGCGGCGCGCATCGGCGCGATCGGCTATGTCGGGGTCGTCCTCTCGCACGTGCTCGCCGCGGCCTGGCTCGGCGAGATCCCGTCGGCGCGCCAGCTGCTCGGCACGGCGCTCGTGATGGCGGCCGGCCTCTGGCTCGCCGCCCAGGCGATGCGCGACGCGCGGCGCCGCCCGCGCTGACGCTCGCGTTGCCGCGTTGACCGAGTCCAGCCCTCATGAGATAGCCACCTCCGCTCAAGGAGGATCCGCATGAAAGCGTTCGCCATTCAGGGTTCGTTCGGCCTCGACGCGCTCCGCCCGATGGACCTTCCGGATCCGAAGCCCGGTCCCGGGCAGATCGTCCTCCGGATGAAGGCCGCGTCGCTCAACTACCGCGATCTGCTCGTGACGAAGGGCCTCTACAACCCGAAGTTCTCGCTGCCGCTCGTCCCGCTCTCCGATGGGGTCGGCGAGGTGATCGACGCGGGGGAGGGGGTGACGCGGGTGAAGGTCGGCGATCGCGTGTCCCCGATCTTCCACCAGCGCTGGATCGACGGGGAGATCTCCTGGGCCAAGACGAAGGGGGCGCTCGGCGGGGAGCTGCCCGGGGTGCTCGCGGAGCAGGTGCTCGTGGATCAGGAGGGGGTCGTCGCGGTCCCGCCGCACCTCACGGACGAGGAGGCGGCGACGCTGCCGTGCGCCGCGGTGACCGCCTGGAACGCGCTCTTCGCGTCGAGCCACCTCAAGGCGGGGGACACGGTGCTCGTGCAGGGGACGGGCGGCGTCTCGATCCTCGCGCTCCAGCTCGCCCGGCTCGCGGGCGCCCGCGTCATCGTCACCTCGAGCAGCGATGAGAAGCTCGAGCGCGCGCGGTCGCTCGGCGCGTCGGAGACCATCAATTACCGCGCGACGCCCGACTGGGACACGCAGGCGCTCGCGCTCACCGGCGGCGCGGGGGTGGATCACGTGGTCGAGGTGGGCGGCGAGGGCACGATCGCCCGGTCGCTCCGCGCGGTGCGGATCGGCGGGCGCGTGAGCCTCATCGGCGTGCTCTCGGGCGGCGCGCCGGCGCTCAACCTGTTCCCCTTCCTGATGAAGCAGATCACCGCGCAGGGCATCTTCGTCGGCTCGCGCGCGATGTTCGAGGACATGAACCGCGCGATCGCGGCGGGCGGCCTCCGGCCGGTCGTCGACCGGGTGTTCCCCTTCGCCGAGATCCGGCAGGCGCTCGATCACATGGCGAGCGGCGGACACTTCGGCAAGATCGCGCTCCGGTTCTGACGGGGCCGGCCGCGGCGCGTGGCTCCCGGCCGGCGCGCCCCTCAAAAGTGGCCTCGTCGGCCCGAGTCGTTTACGAACGGACGCTGCGGCCAGCCACGCGCCTGCGCCGCGCGAGAGGTGGTGGACGGTGCAGCTCGATCTGGCGCTCGAGGTCCTGTGTGGTCAGCTCATCGTGGGCGGTTTCGACGGCGCCGAGCCGCCGCCCCGGTACCTCCGGGCGCTCGTCGAGGGGCGGAGGGGCGGCGCGATCCTGTTCCGGCGCAACGTCCCCGACATGGCCGCCACGCTGCGGCTCTCCGCGGCGCTCGCCGCGGCGTGCGGCCCGGATCGGCCTCCCTTCCTCGGCATCGATCAGGAGGGGGGCCGCGTCACGCGGCTCCCCGCGCCGTTCTTGAAGCTGCCGCCGATGCGCTCGCTCGGCGATCTCATGGATCTCCCGCTGCTGCGCCGCGCGGCGCGCGCCGTCGCGGCCGAGCTCCGGGCCGCCGGCATCAACCTGAACTTCGCCCCCGTGCTCGACGTCGACTCGAACCCCGCGAACCCGATCATCGGCGATCGCGCGTTCGGCCGCGACCCGCGCGCCGCCGCGGAGGGCGGCGTCGCGTTCCTGGAGGGTCTCCAGGAGGAGCGCGTGCTCGCGTGCGGCAAGCACTTCCCGGGGCACGGCGACACCGCGCTCGACAGCCACCTCGCGCTCCCGACCATCGCCCACGGCCGCGGCCGCCTCGAGGAGATCGAGCTGCCGCCGTTCCGCGCCGCCTGCCGCGCCGGGGTCGCGTCGCTGATGACGGCGCACATCGTCGTCGAGGCGCTCGATCCGGGCGTGCCGGCGACGCTCTCCCGCGCCGTCTGCACCGGCCTCCTGCGCGGCGAGATCGGCTTTCCGGGCGTGCTCTTCTCGGACGACCTCGAGATGGCCGCGATCGCGGCGCACCATCCGGTCGAGGAGGCCGCCACCGCGGCGATCGAGGCGGGCTGCGACGCGCTGCTCGTCTGCAAGGACGAGGACTTGCAGGATCGCGCGCACGAGGCGCTCGTGCGCAGGGCCGAGCGCGATCCGCGCTTTCGCGAGCGCTGCGCCGAGGCGGCCGGCCGCTGCCTCGAGCTGCGCCGGCGGTGCCCGCCGCGGCCGGTCGACTCGCCCGAGGCGCTCGCCGAGGTCGTCGGCGGGCCCGCGTCGCGGGCGGTGCTCGCGGACATCGAGCGGGCGCAGGCCGCGCTCGCGGCCGGGGCGGCGACGTGACCGCGCCGCCGGGGGGCGCGCCGGCGGACGCCGCGCCGGCGGGGGCCGCGCCGGCGGAGCTCGCGCGGCGCCCCGATCGCGCCTTCGCCATCGTCGCGCGCCGGCTCGTCACGTGCGATCCGTCCCGCGCCTCGGCCGGCGACCCGCTCGGGGTGATCGAGGACGCCGCGATCGTCGTGCGGGGCGGCGCCATCGAGGCGGTCGGGCCGCGGCGCGAGGTGCTGCGGCCCGAGGCCGGCGTGCCGGTCGCGATCGAGGCCGCGGGGGTCGTCACGCCCGGGCTCGTCGACGGCCACACGCACGCGCCCTGGGTCGGCTCGCGGGACGCGGAGTACGCGGTCCGCATGGCCGGGGGCGACTACGAGGCGATCGCCGCGGCGGGCGGGGGCATCGTCGCGAGCATGCGCGCGGTGCGCGCCGCGACGGCCGGCGAGCTCGCCGGGGCGCTCCGCGCCCGCCTCCGCCGGATGGCGGCGCTCGGCGTGACCGCCGTGGAGGCGAAGAGCGGCTACGGCCTCGACGAGGCCTCCGAGCGCAAGCAGCTCGAGGCGGTCGCCGAGGCGGGGAGGGACGCGCGCCTGCCCCGCGTCGTGCCGACGTACCTCGCCCTGCACGCGCTGCCGCCGGAGGCCGGCGGCGATCGCGCCGCCTACGCCGGCGTCGTCGCGCGCTCCTGGCTGCCCGCGACCGCCGCGGCCGGCCTCGCGCGCTACGTCGACGCCTACATCGACCGGAGCGCGTTCTCGGTCGCCGAGGCGCGGCCGGTGCTGGAGCGGGCGCGCGCGCTCGGGCTCGGCGTGCGCGTGCACGTCGGGCAGTTCGCGGACGTGGGCGGCGCCGAGCTCGCGGCCGATCTCGGCGCCGCGTCGGCGGATCACCTCGAGCACGTCGCGCCCGCGGGCATCGCGGCGCTCGCCCGGGCGGGCGTGGCCGCCGCGCTCTTGCCGGTGGCGAGCTTCACGCTGCGGCAGGAGCCACCGCCCGTCGCCGCGCTCCGGGCCGCCGGCGTCCCGATGATCGTCGGCAGCGACGCGAACCCCGGCACGGCGCCGACCGAGAGCCTCCCGCTCGCGCTCGCGCTCGCGGTGCGCCTCTACGGCCTCACGGTCGCCGAGGCGATCCTGGGCGCGACGCGCGAGGCGGCGGCCGCGCTCGGCCTCGCCGGCGTGTGCGGCGCCGTGCGGCCGGGCCTCCGCGCCGATCTCGCCGTCTGGGACCTGCCGCACGAGAACGCGATCGTGCAGCCCTGGGGCGCGCCGCGCGCCCTGGCCGTGCTGCGCGACGGCGAGGTCATCGCGGCGGGCGGGTGAGGCGCGGCGTGCGCCTCACCGCGGCGATCCGAGCTTCCAGACAGGGTCGTCCGGCGCCTGCGCCGCGAGCCAGGCGACGCAGTCGGTGCTCGTGGGGTTCGCCCAGTGGACGCTGCGCAGATCGGCGACCGAGGCGGCGAGGACGGCGAAGTGCCTCCTCACCTTCTCGTCGAGCGAGAGGACGCGCCTATCGGTGGCCAGGGCGGCCTCGACGAGGAGCATGTCCTTCGCGACCGCTTGGCGTGCATCCTTGTCGAGCAAGGCCTTCGCGGCCTTTCGCGTCGGCCCGTGCTGCTCGGGCGCAACGTCCCGGACCCGTCGGCTCGAGCGCATCTTGTAGAACCAGCGCCGAGCGAACGAGCTCCAGTGGCGCTCCCACTCGGCGAGGAGGGCGGGGGACATCGCCAGCATGAGGCCGGCCTCTCGCAGCGCGATCAGCGCGTCGAGGCATGCAAGGGCATGGAGGTCCGCGGCGCCTTGCTTGCCGCAAGAGCGCGCGACGGACGTGTCGACCACGATCGCTACGGCCCGCTTCTTCCTCACGCGCCGGCTGCCCGGAGCGAGGCGCGGAGGTAGCTGCTCTCTACATCCAGCTCCACGTCGGCGAAATCCTCCGGCCAGTCGCCGAACGCTCCCTGCTCGTCCAGGTCCGCAGCGGTCACGTGCGTGGCCCCCGCCTTGTCGCGGGCGAACCAGTGAAGCTTGACGAGCGTCGGATCCGCTCCCCGGGCTACCTCGAGCTGCACGCCTTTCAGGAGCAGGTTGCTATGAGTCTCGACGACCACGATGACGCCGCGCTGCGCCGCCTCCAGGAGACATCGGGCCAGGGCGACCTGCGCGCGCGGGTGCAGGTGGATCTCGGGTTGCTCGACGTAGATGATCTGTCCCGGGTCTGCGCTGAGGAGGGCGACGAGGAGCGGAAGCGTCTGGGAGACCCCGACGCCCACGTCGGCCACGTTGACGAGGTCGTTGGCGCCGCCCGGAGCCGGCGAGGGCAGCCGTCCCACCCGAACCTCGACGTGGGTGGCATCGATGCGGCGCGCCTCGGCCTTCCAGGACAGGCCGAGCAGCGCAAGGTACTCCCCGAGCTCGCGCTGCCTCACGTCCTTCTGCTCCTGCCAGGACGCGATCACGCTGGCGGTGTAGTGGTGGAAGCTCCCCGGGAACGAGCGGCCGACCTCCGTGAGCGGATACGAGCGCTCGGGGTTTCCGCGCAGCCCGGGGAGGTGAATCATGCGCTCGATATGACCCGGCACCGCAGGGCCCAGCCATTGCGGAGGAAGGATGGATCCCCAGTCATACCCGCCAGGGCCCGTCAAAGTCACAGCGAGAAAGCACCGATTTCTCTGGACCCCCAGCTGAAGCTTGATGCTTGGATTCACCGGAGTCGCGAGCCTGGAACGTTTGTTCAAGGCTCGCAGCTCTCGTGAGCTCATCTCTTCGCGGAGAACTCCCTGGTGCTTGGGGAAGGCATCGAGGTCGTCGAACTCCAGCCGATCGAGGGCGATGTCATGCGGCCGGTCTCCGCGTCGGAAGACGAGGGACATCTCTTGCCGTGATCCCGTGCGAGGTCCGTGCGACCAGTCCACTCCACGGAACCCGATCGAAAACTCCTGCGCCGTGTCGCCCTTCCGCGCGCCTCGCCAGAAGAGCTGTTCGACGTCGGTGAAGCGGACGTTCGGGCCGTCGAGGCGGAGCGGCCCGGGATCGAACGGAGCGTCCAGGGTCTGCTTCAGCAGGAGGAGCGCCTGCATGACCGAGGATTTGCCCGAGCTGTTCCTCCCCGCGAGCAGCGTGAGCGGGCGCAGCGCGACCTCCGTCCGGTCGCGCAGCGACTTGAAGCCGCCCACGAAGACGCTCGTGATTTGCGGCGGCTTCTCCGCCCGTTTTTCTTTGGCTTTGGCCATGGCACCCGGCTTCACGACGTGCAGCGTTCCTGGGGGTTGTCAAGCGTACCATGCCGAGCTTGCACGCCGCGCGCGCCCAATGCCGGGGCCACGCGAGCAGGTGCCGGTTTTCGTCTCAGCCCCCGTCCCGTATGCCGTCGCCGACACCCTCGCCGGTTCCGTCGCCGTTCGGCCTCTTCGCCTTGCGGGCCGCGCGCGAGAGCAGCGGGGGGACGTGCTCGTCGACCTTGTCGACCCAGAGCCACATGCCGGCGCGGCGCAGCTGCTCTTCGTGCCGCAGGCTGAGCAGCGTCCAGAGCCGATCGCGCGCCTCGACCGCGTCCTTCACGGCGGCCGGCGTCTTCGCCCTCGCCCCCTTCGGCTTGAGGAGCGCGAGCAGCTGGTTGCCGACGGTCGACGCCTCGTCGATCTGCGCCCTCGTCACCGCGGTCTTCCCCCGGAGCTCCGCGGCGTGGTCGCGGAAGAGCTGCGCGAGGTCGACGCAGTCCTGCACCATGTCGCGCGCCCCCGAGCCGGCCATGATCTTCTTCACCCTCTGCGCGGGCAGGACGCCCGCCTTCATCAGCGCCACGGCGGCGCTGAGCAGCACGTCGCGGAGCTCGTGCGCGCGCTTGAGGAGCTTCTTCGCCGTGCCCGGCGACGAACGATCGACCTGCGCCGCGGCATACACCAGGCCGAGGGCGAGGCGCCGGAGCGATCGCATCGCGTCGAGGTCGAAGGGCGCCGGGAGCTTCAAGAGGTCGGCCTCGCGCGAGCTCACGGCGTCGAGCCCTACGCTGATGTTGTGATGGATGAGCGCGGCGTCGGCGCGCAGCGGCCGGATCTCGCGCGCGGGGATGCCCCGCGCTTCCTGCAGGAAATCGGCCGCTGCTTCGGCCGAGCCCTCGATCTCGCTGGACGCCGCTCGACGCGCCGCGCCCTCGCTGGCCGTCTTCCTGTCAGCGCTCGTCTTCTCTTTTCTGGGTGTCTTCTTCGCAGGTGCCTTGGGCATTGTGTCTCCTCGCTTCAGCGGGTCTTCTGCCTGGAGGATAAGCGGGTCGTCACAGGGGCGAAAAGTGCTCCGCACGGACGCGGCGAGACGGGCTCGCCGCTGGCGAGCCCCGCGCTCGACCACGGCGCGGCGGTCGCGCGAGGGTCGCCGACCTTGCGGCGAGCACAGGGAAGCGGTCGCGCGAGCGTCGCCGACCTTGGAATGACCACGCCGCAGCGGTCGCGCCAAGGTCGCCGACCTTGCGGCGAGCACAGGGAAGCGGTCGCGCGAGCGTCGCCGACCTTGCGGCGACCACGGCGCAGCGGTCGCGTGAGGTTGCCGAAATTGCCGGGTGGCTACGCTCGTTGCGGTGCGCGCGCGCCGCGCTTCCGGGCTATGTAAGTCAAGCCTGGACGCGCGTGCACCCTGCGCGTATGCCGCGCCCATGACTGAGACGCAGAGCCCTGTCGCTGTCCCGAGCCGCACGGACGGCTCGTTCGATCCCGTCCCGCTCCTCGCCGAGGAGCTGAGCCTCCCGCGCCAGGGGGTCTCGGCCGTGGCCAAGCTGCTCGCCGAGGGGGCGACGGTGCCGTTCATCGCCCGCTACCGCAAGGAAGCGACCGGCGGGCTCGACGAGGTGCAGATCCGCGCGATCGAGGAGCGCCGCGCCTACCTCCTCGAGCTCGAGGAGCGCCGCGCCACGGTGCTCGCGGAGATCCAGAAGCAGGGCAAGCTGAGCGACGCGCTCGCGTCGAAGATCCGCGCCTGCCGCACCAAGGCCGAGCTCGAGGACCTCTACCTGCCCTTCAAGCCGAAGCGCCGCACGCGCGCGATCATCGCGAAGGAGCGGGGGCTCGAGCCGCTCGCGGATCGCATCTGGTCGCAGGTGGAGGACGGCAGCCCCGAGGAGGAGGCCCGCGCCTTCGTCAGCGCCGAGAAGGAGGTCCCCGACACGGCGGCCGCCCTCGCCGGCGCGCGCGACATCTGCGCCGAGCGCATCGCCGAGCACGCCGACGTGCGCAAGCTGGTCCGCGACGCCTACGCGAAGGAGGGCGTCATCAAGGTCCAGAAGAACGAGGAGCACGAGGGCAAGCAGACGAAGTTCGACATGTACGCGAGCTTCGAGGAGCCCGTCGCGAACATCCCGTCGCACCGCTACCTCGCCATCCGCCGCGGCGAGGCCGAGGGCGTGCTCCGCGCCGCGATCGAGCTCGCGCCCGAGCCGCTCGTCCCGCCCATCCACGCGGCGGTGGGGCTGAAGCCGAAATCGCCGTGGGCCGGCGAGCTCACGAAGGCCGCGGACGACGCCGTGAAGCGGCTCCTGCTCCCGGCGGTGCAGAGCGACGTGCGCGTCGACCTCAAGATGCAGGCCGACCGCGCCGCGGTCGAGGTCTTCGCCCAGAACCTCCGCGAGCTCCTCCTCGCCGCGCCGTTCGGCACGAAGGCGGTGCTCGGCATCGACCCGGGCCAGCGCACCGGCTGCAAGTGCGCCGTCGTCGACGAGACCGGCAAGCTCCTCGAGCACACGACGATCTACCTGGTCGGCAGCAGCGACGCGCTCGAGCGCGCGCGGCAGGACCTGCGCCGCATCTGCCGCAAGTACCCGCTCCGCGCGGTCGCGGTGGGCAACGGCACGCACGGCCGCGAGACCGAGGCGTTCGCGAAGGACGTGCTCGCGTCGGAGGGCTTGAAGGAGATGTTCTGCGTCCCGGTGAGCGAGGCGGGCGCGAGCGTCTACTCGGCGAGCGAGGTCGCGCGCGAGGAGTTCCCCGACCTCGATCTCACGGTGCGCGGCGCGATCAGCATCGCCCGGCGGCTGCAGGATCCGCTCGCGGAGCTCGTGAAGGTCGATCCGAAGAGCATCGGCGTCGGCCAGTACCAGCACGACGTCTACCAGGGCCTGCTCGCGCGGAAGCTCGACGAGGTGGTGGAGAGCTGCGTCAACCTGGTCGGCGTCGAGCTCAACACCGCGAGCGCCCCGCTGCTCGCCCGCGTCGCCGGCATCGGCCCGAGCCTCGCGAAGAAGATCGTGGCCCACCGCGACCTGCACGGCGCGTTCAAGAGCCGCAAGGGGCTGCTCGACGTGGCCGGCGTCGGCCCGCGGACGTTCGAGCAGGCGGCGGGCTTCCTCCGGGTGCGGGGAGGGGAGCACCCGCTCGACGCGAGCGCGGTGCACCCGGAGCGCTACGGCCTCGTCGAGCGCATCGCGACGGATCTCGGCGTGCCGGTCGGGTCGCTCATCGGCGACACGGCGGCGATCGCGCGGATCGATCCCAAGAAGTACCAGTCCGGCGACGTCGGCTCGTTCACGCTGAACGACATCCTGAGCGAGCTGAAGAAGCCCGGGCGCGACCCGCGCGCCACGTTCGAGCCGCCGAAGTTCCGCGACGACGTGCGGACGATGGAGGATCTCAAGCCGGGCATGGAGCTCGAGGGCGTGGTGACGAACGTGACGGCGTTCGGCGCTTTCGTCGACATCGGCGTCCATCAGGACGGCCTCGTGCACGTCTCGCAGCTCGCGGATCGGTTCGTGAAGGATCCGAACGAGGTCGCGAAGGTCGGCGAGAAGATCAAGGTGCGGGTGCTGGAGGTCGACCTCGTGCGGAAGCGCATCTCGCTGACGGCGAAGAAGGGCGGCGCCCCCGCCGGCGCGCGTCCCCAGGCGGGCGGCCCGCCTGCCGGCGACGCGCGCGGCCGCAACGACGGCCGCAAGCCGGCCCAGGGGCAAGGGAAGGGGCAGGGCGGCTCGGCGGGGGGATTCCGGAACAATCCGTTTGCGGATCTGCTGCGGAAGTAAGAGGCGAGCCCCCGCCGGTATCCGTCTCCCGTCTCCCGTCCCCCGTGCTCCTCTTCGTGCGCGTGCGCGTACCTAGAACCCGTGATCCGCGAAGAACCGCTCGATCCGGAGCGAGACGAGCTCCGGAAACTCGAGCGCGGTCGTATGGGTCCCTCCGCGGACCACGAGGATCTCGGCCAGCGGAATCCGCCGCGCCATCGACTGGACCAGCGCCCGGGGCGTGAACGCGTCGCGGTCGCCGGTGATGAGCAGCGTCGGGACGTCGACGTGCTCGAGCACCTCCTCGGCGTCGTGCGTCCCCAGCGCGCGCAGGTTCTGGAGGAACGCTTCCAGGTCCACGCCGCCGAACGGCTCCACCAGCTCCGCAAACACCTCGCTGTCGAGCGTCTTCCCGAGCATCCCCAGCCGCCTCAACCACGGCACGGCGTCCGCCTGGCCGATCGTGCGGCGCGTCATGCGGCTCGTGGCCGTGTGAGCGCGCGCGGCGAGCGCCACGAGCGGCGGGAACAGCCGCCCGAGGCCCGGCAGCGGCCCCATCGTTTCGAGCGGCGGGCGATGCGTTCCGTTCAGCAGGACCAGGTTCGCGGCGAACCCCGGCAGCCGGCGGAACGCCTCCAGCGCGACCTGGACACCCATGCTCCACGCCATGAGCGAGCCGTGCCGGACCCCTTCGGCCTCGAGGATCGCCTCCAGGTCGCGGACGTGGCGCGCGACAGCGTAGGCGTCCGGAGCGTCCGGCGACGGGCGCTTCGAGGCGTACATCCCGCGGTAGTCCCACGTGATGAAGCGGTACTGGTCGGCGAGGTACTCGATCTGCGCCCGCCAGGCGAGGTAGGGCCCGCCGAGCCCGTTGACGAGGACCACCGACTTCGCCCCTTCGAACGGCGGCGGCGTCACTCGGTAGGCGAGGTCGGTTCCATCAAAGCTCGTCACCCGGCGGGTTTCCATCCGGAGCGGCGGTCGTCGCGGCGGCGATGCCTGCCGGTCCTCGCCGGGGGAAGAAGGGGGCGGCGCTTGCCGACCCCCGCCGAACTTGAACGAGACCATGCGCCCCTGCTTCCTACCCGGTCCCTCCGCGGAGGGCCATGCTGCCGATGACCGCCTGCGTCACGGTCGGGAGAGGCCTCACACCCCGGCGAGCGCGCTGCCGCGGATCGCGGCGGCGGAGCGGCGTCGCGCGGCGGCGGAGCGGCCTGGCGATCGCCTGCCGAAACACATCCCGCGCCAGCATCGCCATCGCGTTGACATTCCAGGCGGCGCGCCGCTAACGTGCCCGGCGGGTCGTCCGCTCGCCCGGCGCTCCCGTTGTGTTGCTGATCTTTTCCTGCCCGCTCCCATGTCGGTCCGCTGGAGGCCGGCCCGTGTCACCTCCTGTCGCCGCTCGCGCGGGAGCAGCTCCGGTTCGGGCCGTGGTGGGTCGGTTCCCTCGGGCGGGCTGGAAGTTTCAGGGCGAAGTGGTGCAGCGATCCCGTCCCCGAGGAGCCGATGGCTGAAGAAAAGAAGAAGAGCAAAATCGATCTGAAGGCTCGGCTTGGCAAAACGTCGATAGGCGGGGCACCGGGAGCGGCCGTCCCCCTCCCCGTGCCTGGCCCGCAGCCCGGATCGGGGCCGCCGCCCGACGGGAGCCCGGTCCCGGGTGGCGTGCCCTCGCCGAGCGCGCGGCCGCCGATGCCGTCCGTGGGAGGCATCGCGCCCCCGCCGGGCATCTCTCCAGGCATCCCGCTGCCTCCGTTCGCGGCGCAGCCGCGCCCCGTGATCCCGACGCCCCCGCCGAAGCCGACGGCGGCCGCGCAGACCATCAAGGTCGAGGTCGGCGAGGAGGTCGAGCAGGAGCGCCGGAAGGCCTCGAAGAAGACGGCGCTCTACGCGAGCCTCGCGGCGGTGGTCGGCATCGCCGTGGGCTTCGCGGTCGGCGGCGCGAAGGAGCGCGGCGATCGCGGCAAGGCCGCCGTCGAGGGCGCCGCGGCGCTCGAGAAGGACGTGCGCGCCGCGAACGACAAGATGCAGGAGCTGAACAAGAAGCTCGAGGACGCCGCCGCGCAGCTCGCGCAGAAGACGTTCCCCGCGCAGCTCACGACCGAGCTCGGCGCGATCAACGTCCCGTTCGACGCCACCAACCTGGAGGGGAAGCAGATCGGCAGCCTCCCGGGCCGGGTGATGCGCTCGCTGCTCGCCTACACCACGTCCGTCCAGGATCTCAACAAGACCAAGGACAGCCTCAAGAACCTGCTCGCGGCGGCGCAGGGTCCCGTCGAGAAGTCGTGGAAGGAGGCGGACGAGCCGGTGGTGAACTTCTCGGTGGTCTTCCGCCGGGACGGCGACAAGACGCTGGCCGAGCTCGTTCCGAACAAGGCGCCGTTCCCGTTCGGCAAGGACTGGCCGGCGAAGTACACGGTGACCCGCCTCGAGCGGACGCAGCAGGGCCTGAAGCCCGCCGAGAAGGAGGCCACCCGCTGGACGAAGGGCGATCTCGCCGGCGGCGACCTGCAGGTCCTTCCGGTCGATCCCCAGTCGGTGGCTGCCTTCACGAGCGAGCAGATCGTCTTCAAGCTGCGCAGCGCGATGATCGACGTCCGCCAGCTCCTTGAGGGCAACAAGGACAACCCCGCCACCGAGACGCCCGGCCTCATCAAAGAGGGCGACGATCTCGCGAACGAGCTCCGCAAAATCTCCCTCGCCCGCTGAGCGACGCGCGCCCGCTTCGGATACGGGCCCACCTCGGCGTTTTCGGTGCTCGGCGTACGAGAGTACGCCTGTGCGCCGAAAACGCCGATCTGGGCCCGTCTCCTGTGCGGGCGCGCGCCGCTCGGCCGCGGCAGAGCAGAGCAGAAAGCCGGGCGGCTCGGCAAGGCCGCTCCCGTGCGACGGCCGCCGATTCAAGCCATCCGTACGGATCGACTCGACCGCTTCAGGCGGTCCGTCCGGTCGGACTCGGCCGCTTCAGGCCGCCCCGCCGGCGCCCATCGCTCGCGGACGGACGATCTCCACCTTGCCGATGTGACGCTCGTCGCTGTCCCGCACGATGAAGCGCAACCCGAACTTGCTCACGGCCGTGCCCACCTCGGGCACCTTGCCCACATGCTGTGTGAGCATGCCGCCGAGCGACTCGTACTTCCCCTCCCGGTCGAGCTCCGCGCCCAGGTACGCCGAGAGATCGCTCATCGACACGGCCGCGTCGGCGACCAGACGGCCGTCTCCGAGATCCTGGATCGCCGCCCCGTCGTCCGTCTCGTCGTGCTCGTCCCGGATGTCGCCCACGATCTCCTCGAGCACGTCCTCCAGGGTGACAATCCCGGACATCCCGCCAAACTCGTCGACCACGATGGCAAGGTGCTGTCGCCGGCTCTTCATCTCCCGCAGCAGCGAGGAGAGCGGCTGCGACTCGGCGACGAAGTTGGCAGGGCTCCGCGTGATCTCCCGGAGCGTCGTGTTCTTGAGCCGCCGCTCCTCGAGGACCTTGAACAGGTCCTTCGCGTAGAGAAGACCAGCGATGTTGTCGATCTGATCCTTGTACACCGGATACCGGGAGTGACCGCTCTCGGTCACGATCTCCAGCACCTTCTCGAGCGGAGTGGAGATCTCGATCGCCTCGACCTTGGACCGCGGCACCATGACGTCCCGCGCCGTGCGATCGGCGAACTCGAGCACATTCCGGATCATCTCCGCCGGTTCTCGCCCGAACAGGCCAGAGCGCTCGACCTCATCGACCAGGATCTCGACCTCCGCCTCGGCGACCCGCGGATCCGACGGCTGCTCCCCCTCCCGCGGCCCCAGCTTGGAGCCGATCCAGCCGAGCGGCACGGCGAGCGGCAGCATCGCGATCTCCAGCGGGCGCAAGAAGCGGACCGCCATCGACGCCGCTCGATCGGCGTGCTTGCGGCCCAGCGTCGAGCTCACCTCGTACAGGGCCCCGCTGACGACGATCGTCGTCGCCAGCCCAAGCACCAGGGCCACCTCGGGGAAGCTCCGACGGAAGAAGAGGTCGAAGCAGGCGGCGGTCAGGCTGGTCGATACGACCCAGCCGAGCAGGTAACGGGAGCGAAGCTTGGCGTCTTCTTGACGAATCCGCTCGTAGGCGGCCTTCGTGGGGCCCGTCGACTGCTCAATCAGCGCGCCGAGCCTCGTCGCGCTCAGCGTCGTCAGTGCGGTGTCGGCGCCGACGAACAGCGAGCCAAGTACAGCGGAGAGAACTGCAGCGCCGAGCGCTGGCAATGGAACGATATCGGGACTCAAACCGAGGCTCCTAACGGACGAATCGTAACGGAACAGGCGAGGGGAGCGCAACCGGACCCGGGCGCGAAATCTCAGGAGATGACGGATCCTCGCGCATTCTCCGGACTCGATGCAAGACAGACTCCCAGGCTCGGCCGTCTGCGCCGAGCTCGTCCAATGACATGATCCGTGGATCTGCCGAAGTCCAGGGAATTGCCCTCTCCTGTAGTTTTTCCCCTACCGAGCAGCATTTCCACGGACATCGGCCGTCTCAGAAAAACCGCGCAGGACGGAAAATCGGGGCTCGGGCAGCGCAGGCGAGCGCTCGGCGCCCTCGGTGTCGGCGCCCTCGGCGGCCTCCGGGGCGCCGAGCGCGACGACGCGTCCGTCCGGATCGAGCCAGACAGCGGGGCCAGGTTGCGCAGGAGCCAGGGAGAAGTCGGCGCCGGTGAGCGGCTGTCCGAGGCGGGCGCGCCGCGCGCCGTCCTCGGTCAGGCGGGCGACGGGGAGGCTCTCGGCGGCGGCCTCGGCGAGCGGGCGCAGGGAAGCCCGCAGCGCGTCGGCGCCGGCGTCGAGGGGCACCGCCCGCGCCACGGTGAAGGCGCCGCTCGCGGTGCGGCGGAGCGCGGACAGGTGCGCGGGCACGCCGAGGTGCGCGCCGAGGTCGCGCGCCAGCGAGCGCACGTAGTAGCCCTTGCTCACCTCGAGCTCGAGGTCGAGGGTGGCGACCGCGTCGGGCGCGCCGGGGCCGCCGCGCGAGGCGCCGGAGACCGCGAGCGACCGGACCTCGACGGCCCGCGCCGCCAGCTCGACCGCCTGGCCGGCGCGCGCGAGGGCATAGCTGCGCTGCCCCGCGATCTTGATGGCCGAGTAGGCGGGCGGCGTCTGCTCCCGCCGCGACAGCTCCGCGTCGAGCGCCGCCGCGATGCGCGGCGCCGCCGCCGCGAGCGCCTCGGCGCCGGGGGGGCCGCCCGCCCCGGCGAGCGCGCCGAGCTCCGCGTCGAGCCACGCCGGAAGCGGCTGCGCCGCCGTGACCTCCCCGTCGGCGTCGAGGGTGTCCGTCCCGACGCCGAGGACGACCCGCGCCGTGTAGCGCTTGTCCTGCGCCGTCAGGTACGGGGCGAGCTTGGTGGCCTCGCCGACGAGCGCCACGAGGACGCCGGACGCCATCGGGTCGAGCGTGCCGGCGTGCCCGATGCGCTTCACCCCGAGGGCGCGGCGCAGCCGGGCCACGACGTCGTGGCTGGTGGGACCGCGCGGCTTGTCGATCACCAGCACGCCGTCGGGGCGCGGCCTCCCGGTCGCCGCCCGCTCGGGCGCGGGGGGCGGAGCCGCCTCCGTGGCGTGCTCGGGCATCGGTGGAGGAGCCGCCGGCGACGCCTGCTTCATCCGAACCAGATCGACTTCCGGGTGGCCAGGGTCTCGTCGAGGAGCCCCTGGATGGTCGCGCGCACCCGCTCGGCGAGGCGCCGCACCAGGATCTGGTCGTCCGCCGCCTCGGGGCCGTAGGCGTCGAACCGCACCGGCTCGGCCATGCGGATCTTCCACTTGGTGGGCGCGGGCACGAGGCCCAGCGGCCCGAGCGCGGGGAACGTGGGGGTGATCGGCAGGTACGGGATGCCGAGCGCGCGCGTGACGTGCTCGACCCGGTAGAAGAGCGGGTTCGTCTCCTCGGCCCCCACGATGGCGCACGGGACGAGCGGCGTGCGCGTGCGCAGGCAGAGCCGGATGAACCCGCCGCGACCGAACCGCTGGAGCTGGTAGCGGTCCTTGTAGAGCTTGCCGCTGCCCTTGGCCCCCTCCGGGAACACCGCGACGAGCCGCTCGCCCGCGAGCAGCCGCTCGGCGTTCTCCGGGCAGGCCCGCACGGCGCCGAGCCGGTTCATGATCGTGCCGGCGAACGGCAGGTAGTACACGAAGTCGTCGGCCAGCCAGCGGAGCTCCCGGCGCACAGGGTGCTCGCGCCGCACCGCGGCCCGCAGCATGAGCCCGTCGTACGGGATGGGACCGCCCGAGTGGTTCGACACCATGAGGCACCGCCCCTCGCCGGGGATGTGCTCGACGCCCTCGAGATCGATCCGAAAGTAGTGCCGGTACAGGAAGTCGAAGAGCGGCCTGTACCGGGCCTCGTACTTGGGATCGAAGCCGAACTCGTCGACCTCCTCCGAGCGGCTGCGCAGGCCGGCGCGACCCCACTGCCGCAGGTAGAAATCGGTCGACAGGACGTCTCGCGCGGTCCCGGGCTCGGACAGCGGCGGCTCGCTGGCGTAACATGCGTAACCGCCGTGGCCGCCGTAACCGCCGCGACCGCCGTGCGCCGCGGGCGCGCCGCCCTCGCGGGGGCTCCTCTCGGTCTCGGGCCCGCCCGCGGCCCCGCCGCTCGCGTCCTGCGAGGCGCTCCCGGCGAGCACGCCCTTGAGCCGCGCCTCGAGCTCCCGGATCTGGCGCTGCAGCTCCTCGGCCGTCACCGGCACGACCGGGGCGTGCGCCTCGGAGGAGTGCGTCTCGCGGTCGTCCGAGGGCTCCGTCGGGCCGATCGGCGCCAGGTACCTGGTCTCGTCCTCCTCGACGTCGATGCTCGGCACGACCGGCATCGACCCCGGCCGCTCCGAGCGCTTCCGCGTCGACGCCGGCGGCCCGTTCACTGCTCCCTTGCGCTCTCGATCGTGCTCCGTGCCCATGCCCTACCCCCCGAGCCGCCTCACGCGGGTGTCTCCTGCAGGAGCCGCACGTCCCGCAGCCGCTGCGCGCTGATGTAATCGAGGAGCGCCTCGCGCGTGGTGTAGACCGGCCGGAACCCCATGACCCGCGCCGCCTTCTCGCCGTCCGCCACGCACACGTAGCGCAGGTAGCGCAGGAAGCTGGGCGGCGCGATCGCCGCGTGCGCGGCCCAGAGGGCGGCGACGAGCGGGCCCGCCGCGCTGTGCAGCACCGGGAAGGGCGTCCGGCCCGCGAGGCGCACGATCGTGGAGACCGGCAGCACGCCGTCGCCCACGATGTTGAACGTCCCCGGGAAATCGCCGTCGATGGCGAGCTTGAAGGCGGCGATCGCGTCGACCTCGTGGATGAACTGCCACAGCGGGTCGAAGCCGAGCATCGTCATGACCAGCCGCCGCGCCAGGTACCGGGTGAGGTAGTTCTGGACGGTCGGCCCGAGGATCGGCGCGGTCCGCAGGATGGTGACGGTCGTGCCCTTGGCCTTCGCGCCGAAGGCGTTGAACTCCCGCTCGGCGGCCATCTTGTCCGCGAAGAAGCGCTCGTCCGGATCGGCGCGGAGCGGGTGCTTCTCCGTGAGGAAGTTGGGGTTGGTCGGGTGCGCGCCGTAAAGGATCGTCTGGCTCCAGAGGATCAGCTTGCGCAGGCTCGCCTGGCGCGCGCCGTGGAGCAGGTGCATCGTGCCCACCGACTCGAGCTCGTGTGCCCAGGCCGTCGCCGGGGTCGGCGACGAGAGGAAGCAGAGGTGGACGAGCGTGTCCACCTGCTCGGCCGCGAGCACCTCGGCGACGCGCTCCTCCGAGGCAGGCGCCGTGAGGTCGACCGAGTGCAAGCGCAGCTTGGAGCCGCCCGTGTCCGGCGGCTTGATGTCGATGGCCACCACGCGGGCGATGCCGGGGTCCTCCTCGAGGATCCCGATGAGGTTGCGCCCGAGGAAGGACGCGGCGCCGGTGAGGGCGACGACCCGGCCCCGCGGCCGCGACGACGCCTGCCGGCTGAGCGGCGAGGCCTCGGCGGACGCCGGCGCCGCGGGCTCGCCGGGGCCGCTCGCCGCCGCGTCCGCGCCGGGGGCGGGCGCGGCGCGGTCCACGCCGGCGGAGGAGCTCTGCTCGGCAAGATCGTTGGCCGGAGCGTCGGGGTGCTCGGACGGGGGAGCCATGCGCGCGGGCGCGACACTACCTGGTCGGCCGGCGCGCGCAAGCGCAGCGCGACCGGAGGCGGGCCTCGCCGCCAGATCCGCGCCGCGGCGACGTCACAGCGTCCGGCGGAGGACCGGATACGGATCGAACGCGTGCACCTCGACGAATCCGTTCCGCGTGAACGCGGAGACCGGGCCGGTCCACAGCTCCTCGTCGCTCACCGGCTCCCGCGGGCGGCGGGGCAGGGCCTCGAGGGCGCGTGCGCCCCAGGCGGGCGCGAGCTCCACCGCGCCGGCGACGAGCGCGGTCGCGACGCCTTGCCGGCGATGGCGCGGGTGCACGACGGCGCATCCGATCAGGAAGACGCCGGCGCGATCGCCCGCGAAGCACGGCAGCCCCCGGTACAGGCGGCGCTCGTAGGCCTTCGCCACGGCCGCGGCGGGCGCGACCTTGAGCCACCCGACCACGTCCGTCGCGCCGTGCGCGAGCGCCACGACGCCGCGCGCCTCGTCGCTGCCCGCGGCGAGCGCCGCGGCGAACTCCCGGCGGTTCTCGCCCTGGCCGTCCGAGCACCGCGCGAGCCACTCGTTGTTGGTGCCCCCGAAGTGGTAGTAGCGGCAGTAGCAAGGCGTGCCGGCGGCCTCGAAGAGCGCCTCGAGCCCGGCCAGGTGCTCCGGGCCGGCCGCCGCCACCGCGATCGCGGAGCTCACCCTCGCGCCCCCCTCCGTCACGCGACCGGCGCGCGCAGCCCGCGCACCGGAGAGATCTGCTCCCACGCGTAGGCCGCCCTGCAGAGCCGCGCCTCCTCCAGCGCCGGCGCGATGAGCTGCAGGCCGACGGGCAGCGGAGGCCCGCCGTCGGGGGCCGGCGCGGTCGCGCACGGGACGCTGATCGCGGGCAGCCCCGCCATGCTGGCGGGCAGCGTGTAGACGTCGGCCAGGTACATCGACAGCGGGTCGTCGACGCGCTCGCCGAGCCGGAACGCGACCGTCGGCGAGACCGGCGCCGCGATGAGGTCGACCTCGCGGAAGGCCTCGTCGAAATCGCGCCGGATGAGCGTCCTGACCTTCTGCGCGCGCAGGTAGTACGCGTCGTAGTAGCCCGCGGAGAGCACGTACGTGCCGAGCAGGATGCGGCGCTTCACCTCCCGGCCGAACCCCTCGCCGCGCGTGCCGCCGTAGAGGCCCTGGAGGTCCGCCTTCCCGCCGCGCTCGCCCTCGACGCGCAGCCCGAAGCGCACGCCGTCGAAGCGCGCCAGGTTGGACGACGCCTCGGCGGTCGCGACGATGTAATAGGCCGCCACGGCGTAGCGCGTGTGCGGCAGGTGCACGGGCCTCACCTCGCAGCCGAGCCCGCGCAGGCCCTCGATCGCCGCGCGCACCTTCGCCTCGACCTGCTTGTCGATGCCCTTCGCGAAGTACTCCTCGGGCACGCCGATGCGCAGGCCCGCGACGTCGCGGCCGCACGCGGCCTCGTACGCGCCCACCGGCGCGTCGAGGCTCGTCGCGTCGCGCGGATCGCGGCCCGAGATCACCTCGAGCAGCCGCGCGGCGCCCTTCACGTCCTGCGCGAACGGGCCGATCTGGTCGAGGCTCGAGGCGAACGCGATGAGGCCGTAGCGGGAGACGCGGCCGTACGTCGGCTTGACGCCGACGACGCCGGTGAGGCTCGCCGGCTGGCGGATCGAGCCGCCCGTGTCCGAGCCGAGCGAGCCGGGCGTCATCCCCGCCGCCACCGCGACCGCGCTGCCGCCGGACGACCCGCCGGGGATGCGCGTCCGGTCCCACGGGTTCTTCACCGGGCCGAAGGCGCTGTTCTCGTTCGACGAGCCCATCGCGAACTCGTCCATGTTGCACTTGCCCGGCAGGATCGCGCCGGCCTCGCGGAGGCGGGCGACGACCGTGGCGTCGTACGGCGGGCGGTACCCGCGCGCCGGATCGAGCGCCTTCGACGCGCCGCCGGACGGCGCCCGCGTGAGGATCTTCGAGCCGGCGGTCGTCGGCGCGCCCTCGGTGCAGAGCGCGTCCTTGAGCCCGATCGGCACGCCGGCGAGCGGGCCGAGCGCCTCGCCGCGCGCGCGCCTCGCGTCGAGCGCGCGCGCGGCCTCGATGGCCTGCTCCCCCTGCACGGTGAGGAACGCGCCGAGCGCGCCGTCGCGCTGCTCGATGCGCGCGAGCGCGGCCCGGGCCACCTCCTCGGCGCTCACCTCGCCGCGCTGCACGAGCGCCGCGAGCTCCGGGATCGATCGATCGAGGATCGCTGTGTCCATCGGCCTCACCCCTCGTCCACGAACGCCGGCACGGCGAACCCGTCGTCCTCGACCCGCGGCGCCTCCCGCAGGGCCACCTCGCGCGGCAGGCTCGGCGCCTCCTCGTCGGCGCGGAGCGGCAGCCGCTCGATCTGCACGTGCGCCGTCGGCGGCACCGCCGAGACGTCGAGCTCCTCGAGCTGCCGGACGTAGCTGAGGATGTTTCCGAGATCACCGGTGAGGCGTTCCATTTCCTCGGCGGAGAGATCGAGGTGAGCGAGGCGCGCGATCGTCAGCGCCTCATCGCGGCGGAGAGGGGGCGAGTCAGCGTTCGACATGGCGAGCGCCCGATGTAGCACCGCCGGTTCCGCGGACGCTAGCGCCGGACGCATGAGCGGCGCTCCGCGGGCGCCCCCCCGAAGCGCCGCGCCGCGGGCGCCCCCCGAATCTGGCCGCGGTACAAAAACGGTGATAACGGCGGGCTCTCGCGCGCCCTCGGCCGCTCGGGCAGGAGCCCCGGCCCTCCGCGCGTTGTAGGCGAATGCAGTCCCCGAAAACGCCCCCCCTGCGCCGAGAGCGCATCGGCATCATCGTCCTCTGCGCGGCCGCGGCCGCGGCGATGGCGCCCGACGTGGGCGGAGGCGCTCGGGACCGATCGGCCGCGCTCGTCGCGGAGCTCGCGGAGCAGGGCATCGCCGCCGCGTCCGGCGACGTGGTGTGGGTGGACCCGCCGCGCGAAGGTTTCCGGCCGCTCGGCGCCCGGGCGCGCGCCGTCGCTCGCGGCGCCGTCCGGGGGGAGCCCACCGACCTCTACCTCGTCGACACGCGGCTCTCGCCCGAGGGGGTCCTGCTCGACGTCTCGGGCATCCACAACCTCACGGAGACGAGCGGCGCGGACGAGTCGAAGCCCGTGCTCCGCCGCGAGGCGCTCGCGTACGTCTCGCGCCCGCTGATCGAGGCGGCGTCGCCCACGGTGCACGTGCTCGACCTCGACGGACAGGCGCCACCGGGCGGCGCCGACTGGTCGCCGCTCGAGCGGCTCCAGCACGCCATCACCAGCTGGCAGACGACCGGCCGGCTGCGCGGGATCGGCCGCCGGACGTTCGTGATAGACCCCGCCCGCAGCGAGGGCCCCGCCGCGGAGGACCCCGGCGCGGGCGGCGCGGAGGACCCCGCCGCGGAGGGCCGCGGCGCTGCAGCGCCCGACGAGGGCCGCCGCCCCGCGAGCGCGGTCGACGTCGCGGTCGCGCTGGAGGGCGACGGCGAGGTCGTCGTCCGCGCGGGCGGCCGCGAGGCGCACCTGCCGCTGCGCGGCGCGGACGCGCCGCTGCCCGCGTGGATCCGCGCCGAATCGTTCGAGATCGCGCGGCCTGGGAACCTCGTCACCTGGGCGGTCGACCGGGTGCGCCTCGTGATCGGCGACGCGGCGATGCAGACGGTCAAGGCCGTGGCGTTCACGGCGCTCGACTTCGTCCTCCGCAACAAGGAGGCGGTGACCGGCGACACGGGCGCCGAGGACATCGCCGCGGATCTCGGCCAGACCGCGCTGGATCCGCCTGTCCGCCAGATCCCGATCGATCCCGAGATCGGCTGGCCGCCCGCGCCGCTCGAGCCCTGGGTCACGCCGGCGCTGCCCGGGGAGGGGCAGTGGAAGCCGCAGGGCGGCGACGCCTTCGTCCGCAAGCTCGACGGGCTCCCGCCGGCGTTCATGACCACGTTCATCCGGGCGGATCGCTCCCGCAAGGCGACGCGCGTCTACATCGCGCTCTGGGATCCGCGGCAGGTGGAGCTCCACATGATGGCGGGCACGGTGGAGCCCAAGGGCGCGACGGGCGAGGCGGGGCCGGGGCTCATCCCGCGCACGCCCGAGGTCATGAAGCGCGTGGTCGCCGCGTCGAACGCGGGCTTCCAGGCGATGCACGGCGAGTTCGGCATGATGGCCGACGGGGTGATGTACCTGCCGCCGAAGCCCTACGCCGCCACCGTGGCCGTCCGGCGCGACGGCAGCACGCTCTTCGGGACGTGGTCGGAGGACGAGACCGTCCCCGAGTGGATGCTCTCGTACCGCCAGAACATGACGGTCATGGTCCAGGACGAGAAGTGGAATCCGTTCGGGCGCACGTGGTGGGGGGGCACGCCGCCCGGCTGGGCCGACAAGACGCACACGGTCAGGACCGGCATCTGCCTGACCCGGGAGCGCTTCGTCGCGTATTTCTACGGCGCCGACGTGAGCCCGGAGGCGCTGTCCCAGGCGATGATCCAGGCCCGCTGCTCCTACGGGATTGCGCTCGACATGAACGCGGGCCACAGCGGGCTCGAGTTCTACCACGTGGCCCCGAGCGGCGAGCTGCCCGCGCTGGGGCGCCCGCTCCAGGGCGAATGGGAGGCGGAGGGAGACGTCTCGGGGCTCTCGGGCTACCGGTTCCGCGGCCGCCGGCTCATCCGCGGCATGGGCCTGATGAACTTCCCCCGTTACATCCGGCGGGAGGCGCGCGATTTCTTCTACATGACGCTGCGGCACCTCTTGCCGGGGCCGCCGCTCGCGCCGCGCGCCGCGCCGGCCGAGGCGGGGGAGGGCGTCTGGCGCACCCAGGGGCTCCCGCAGCACGGCTTCCCGTACGCGCTCGCGATCACCGAGATCCGCCCCGATCCCGCGCGGCCCGGCGTGCGCCTGCGGGTGCTCAAGGTCGACCCGCGGACCGTCGCGGCCGCACCGCTGAGCGAGCCCGGGGCGCCCCCGCCGGCCGGGGCGGGCGCGGTCGTGGCGGTGCTCGGCGACGGCGGCTCGGCGCCCGGCGCGGGCCAGGGCGGGGCGTCGAGCATCTGGCACTCGGCCGGGGCGTTCTCGGCCTCGCCGACCCCGCCGGTGCGCGGCGCGGTCCGGATCGCGACGGGGGCCGACAGCAGCGCGGGGGCCGTGGCCGCGCTGGGGGTCAACGACGAGGACGGGATGCTGATCTACGTCGAGCGGGCCGCGGCCGGCCCGCCCGGCGCGCCGGACGCCGCGCTGTCGCCGGACGCCTCGGCGCCGCCCCCGACGCGCGTGGATCCGCGCGATGCGAAGCTGCTCCAGGACTTCCTGGCGGGGCTCGGGTGCTCCTCGCGGATCTACCTCGCCCGGCCGCTCTCGGTGGCCCTCGGCGGCGATACAGATCTTGCCGGCGCCGCCGTCCACGCGCCGTCGGGCCCGCGCGCCGTCCGGCTCACCCGCGCCGAGGCGCCCGGCGCGGGCCGGATGTTCGAGTCCACACCCATCGTTCCGCACAGCGTCTGGTATCCGCTCCAGCAGAAGCGCGTTCGATACTTCAAAAAGCCGAAGAAAGAGGAAACCGCGGACGGCGACCACTGAGCGTGGCGGCGCCCGGATCCTCGCCTGGGATGCAGTAGGCGCTTGTGCGTTGGCGGTCCGAGGGATTAGAAACAGGGGGTCGGTGCATCGTTTGCCGTTCTTCGGAGCTTGCGACCTCTCGGCGCGGATCGGCGTGGGCTCGCTGGCGGAGGTCGCGTGCACTGCGCGCCGTGAGCGCGGGCGCAACATCGCGTCGAGGCGCGCAAACCAGCGCCGCGCGCGGTCGATCCACGTTGCGCTGGGCCACGCCGCGCTGGGCGTCTGTTTCCGGACGATGACGGCAGGAGAGCGCTCGTCCGAGGCCGCGAGCGCCGCGGACGTCATGGGGCGTTTCGCCGGCCGCGACGCGCGAGATCCCCGCGAGATCGCGGCACGCGCGCCGCGGTGCCGCGCCTCGGATCGTCCCGATGGCGCTCGCGAAGTCATCGGACCAGCGGTACGCTGCAGCGGGCCAGGGTGGCGCAGGGCTCTCCGAGCTCGCGCGCGACGAAGGCCCGCTCTTCCACATCACGCTCATCGCGCGACGCATGCGCGATCGTTTCTCGGAAGCCGCGGCGAACGGCGCCGCATGTCCTGAGGAGTTCTCGAACATGGCCGATAACAAGGGCGGCAGCGATCTAGACGTCTTCGAGGGGCTCGCCAAGAAGTCATCCCGCGCCGCGAGCCCCGCGCTCGTGCCCCCCTCGCCGCCGACGCGCCAGCGCACCCTCGTCGGCGCCGCGGTGCCGCCGCCCCCCAACGCTCCTACGGTGACGCTCCCTGGGGGGATGGCCTCCCCGCTGCCGCCGCCGCCGGTGTCGGCGAAGGGGACGAGCCCCGCCTCTCTGCCGCCGCCGGTGCCGGTGAAGGGGACGAGCCCGGGCTCGCTGCCGCCGCCGATGCCCCCCTCGGTCAAGCCGGGCTCTCTGCCGCCGCCGGTGTCGGCGAAGGGGACGAGCCCCGGCTCGCTGCCGCCGCCGGTGCCGGTGAAGGGGACGAGCCCCGGCTCGCTGCCGCCGCCGGTGCCGGTGAAGGGGACGAGCCCCGGCTCGCTGCCGCCGCCGATGCCCCCTTCGGTCAAGCCGGGCTCTCTGCCGCCCGTGGTACCGCCTCCCTCGCGGCAATCCGCGCTGCCCCCGGTCACCGCCCCGGCCCTGCCGTCGAAGAGCCCGGTGCCGCCTGCGCCGACCAGCGCGCTGCCCCCGGTGGTCCCTCCGCCGGTCCGCGTGCCGTCGGTGAAGCCGCCGCAGAAGGCGGCCGACGAGGGGAAGCCTGCGTCGGGCAAGGGCACCGCGGTCGACATGGACTGGGACGACGACGAGGAGTCGACCCACGTTTACGACCGGCCGGGCAGCGACAGCATGCCTGGGCGGACGAGCCCGCTGCCGACGGTGAGCTCGCCGTCGCTCCCGAAGGCGGCCGCGACGCTGCTCGCGAGCTCCGGCGGCGCGGCGCCGGCCGCGAGGACGCGCACCCCGATCCCGACGCCGCCGCCGATCCCGAGCGCCCCGCCGGCGCCGGCGATGCCGCCGGCGATCTCATCGGAGATCGGCCACCGCCCGCTGTCGCGCAACGACGAGCCGACGGCGATCCGCCCGCGCCCTACGATGCAGCAGGGCGCCGGCAAGGCTGGCGTGCTCCTCGGCGGGCTCGCGCTGGTCGCCGTGCTCATCCTGGCCGTGGTCATGCTCGTGCCGAAGAAGGGCGCGCTCACCATCGACCTGAAGGCCCCGGGCGGCACCTCGGTCGCGAGGGCCGAGATCTTCATCGACGGCCAGAAGCGCTGCGACACCGTGCCTTGCGTCGTGCGCGAGCTCGATCCCGGCTCCAAGGTGGTCAAGATCCTCGCCCCCGACTTCCCGCCGCACGATGCCGTCGAGGTCGTCGAGGGCGGCAAGGAGAAGGTGGTCGTGATCACGCTCGACGGCGCGGCCGCGGCGCGGGCGTCGACCGCGCCCGGCGTGAAGGCGTCGGGCGCGCAGCCCGGCGTGAAGGTCTTCATCGACGGTGTGGAGAAAGGCACGCTGCCGCTGGAGGTCAGCGTATCTCCGGGAGAGCACAAAATCCGTTTCGACGGCGGCGAGCGCTACGAGCCCGTGGAGCAGACGGTGGAGGTCGGTCAGGGCCAGACGAAGGACCTCGGCACCGTCGCGCTCAAGGTGCTGACGGGGCAGGTCACGCTCGATCTCGCGACGTCGGGCGCGTCGGTCAAGCTGGTGAACGCCAAGGGGACGGAGAAGAAGCTGCCGGATTCGGCCTGGAAGAAGCCGCCGGTCAAGGTGGATGTCAATCCGTCGGAGGGCTGGAAGGTCGTCGCGACGAAGAGGGGGTATACGGACTTCTCCCAGGCGATCTCGTTCGAGGACGGGCAGGCCGAGAAGACGATCCGGATCGCGCTGGAGGAGGCGAGCAGACCCGAGCCGGCCGCCGCCCCGGTCGCCGCCGCCGCGCCCGCGCGCGCGTCGGATCCGGCGCCTGCGCCGGCCGCCCCGGCGCCGAAGTCGGAGGCGCCCGCCGCGGCGCCGAAGGCGGAGGCGCCCGCCGCGGCGCCCGCGCCCGCGGCTGCCGCCGGCAACGCGACCCTGAACATCAACTCGATCCCGGTCTCGAAGGTGGTCCTCGACGGGCGGCCGCTGGGGAGCACGCCCAAGGTCGGCGTCAGCGTCCCCGCGGGATCGCACACCGTGACCTTCATCCACCCGGATCTCGGGAAGAAGTCGGTCACCGTCTCGGTGAAGGCCGGCGAGACCAAGACCGCGGCCGTCAGGTTCGACTGACGCGCCGCGGTCGCCCGCGGCGCCCGGCTCACGGGCGGCGCTGCGCGGACCCGAGGCGCTGCCTCGCGCCGTCGGGCGAGGCCCACGGCATCTCGCGATTCCCCACGTGAACCCTCCCTGACGTCGCTCGTTTCGAACGGCGCTGTCGTGGCGGCGGCGTCCGCGCCCCGGCAGCGTCGAGGGGCCTCACCGCTCGCCCGCGACCCGCTCGGCCCACGCGCTCCACGTCGTCGCGCACCGCGGCTCGTCGGCGTGCGCGCCGCCCGCGCAGTACGCCGGGTCGCGCGGGGGGCCCAGCACGAGGATCGCCGTCTTGCTGACGAACGGCAGATCGCGCCGCCAGATCTCGCTGAAGCCGTCGATGCGCCGGCGGTAGGCCTCTGCGGCCTGCTCCCCGAGGAGCTTGTCGAGCTGCGCGCGGATCTGCTGCTTCAGCCCCTCGTCGTCCGTGACGGCGAGGGTGCGCTGGAGGAACCGGATCTGCGCCTCGCGCTCGCCGGCGCGCCCGAGGATCCCCGCGCCGCCGAGCGCCTGCCAGCTGATGTTCGCGTCGTTGCCCCCGAGCTCCGCGGCGCGCGCGAGCATCCGGGCCCCGTCGAGGCGCCACTGCGCCTTCTCCGCGGGATCGGTCAGGTACGAGGCCGGCGCGATGAAGGCGACGAACTGGCCGAGCGCGAGCCAGATCTCGCCGTCCAGGGGGCGGTTCTGCACCCCGCGCTCCATGATCTCGCGCGCCTTGACGACCTCGTCGTGGGGCGTCGTGCTCGTCTGGAACGTGATGAGCGCGTCGGCGAACAGGTAGGGGTCGCGAAAGGTCGGGTCGAGCGCGTTGATGGCGTCGAGCAGCAGGGTCAGGTTCTCGAACCTGCGGCGCTCCATGGTGTGCAGCCCCTGCGAGACGAGCACGTGCGACCACAGCAGATCGGCCAGCGCGGAGCGATAGCCGAGCGAGAGGGTGACCACCTCGTCCGGCGGCGGCAGGACGTACACGTCGGAGGTCTCGGCGACGCGCTTCTCCAGCGCCGCGGCCGGCGCGCGCACGCTCCCGATCGCGACGGCGGCGGCGGCCGAGAGCGCGACCGTGACGAGCGCGTCGCGCGCGCCTGCGAGGCGGGAGAGGAGCGGGCGGGGTGGCGGGCCGTCCGCGGACCCGGGCGCCGGACGAGCCCCCATCATTCCACCTCGCGGTCCACGAACATGCCCGGGAGCACGCGGGCCGATTCCCCGGGGATCCGCTCGCCGCGCACCTCGAACGTGGAGAGCGCGCCGTCGCCGTCGAGATCGCCGTGCGCGGTCGCGATGAAGCGCATGGCCTTCGACGCGTCGAGCTCGCTCGTGAACTGGAAGGCGAACGCGTGTGGCCCCTCGAAGCGGAAGTCGAGCGACCGCCACGTGAGGTGCTCCCACGACTCCGGCGGATCGACCGCGCGCACGCCGCGCGGCACCTGCGCCGGGGTCAGCGGGGCGGACGGGGGGAAGCTGATCTCCTGCGGCCGCGACTCGGCGTAGGCGACCGCGCTGGTCACCAGCCGGTCGAGCCCCTCGATCGGCTCGCTCAGCTTGGATGCGCTGAGGTTTCGGAAGAACGCGGGGACGGCGACGGCGAGGACGCTGCCGCCGACCGCGAAGGCCGCGCTGAGCTCCAGCGCGCTCCAGGAGCGCCAGGTCATGGGCTCCTCTCTACCTCACCCCTCCACGATCCAACAAGGGCGACCGAAGGCCGAGGCCCGCGTCAGTCCGGGTCGTTGTTCGTGAAGATCACGGTGCTGGTCACGATCTCGCCGTCGCGCACCTCGCCGGTGCGGACCAGCGTGCACGCCAGGCCGTCGCCGTCCAGGTCCGCGCGCGCTCCCGCCTCGAACGCCTCCGTGCCGAGGACGGGCGCGCCCGTCATGCCCTCGCTGAGGTAGCCGCCGCCGACCTGGTACGAGTACTGGAAGTAGATGGGCTGGTCGACGGTGAAGCCGAGGCACTGCCAGCCTTCGGTCGTCGAGCCCGACATGAAGTCGACGCCGGGCGCCGCGTTCGGCTGGTACTTCGTCCCCAGGACGTAGGTGAAATCGAGGGGGACCGGCGTGGCCGAGGCGCAGAGGGTGTGGGTGCTCGCCGCGGAGACCCCCGCGGGGGGGAGCACCTGCGAGGCGTCGCGCTCGCGCTCGAACTGGTTGATGGCGCTGCGGGTGATGGCGCCGACGATCTGCTTCGCTTCAGCCGTCCTCGCCGTCGTGAGGTAGTTGCGCACCCCGGTGATCGCCAGGGCGGCGAGCACGCCGAGGATGGCCACCACGATCATGAGCTCGACGAGCGTGAATCCGCGCACACGAGACGTCGCCGTGTATCGCATCGTACACCCTCATGACCGGTGGCTCGTTCAGCGCGCGCTGCCCGGCTCATCCGTGAGCCGGGCAGCCTGCGCTCAGATCATTCGTACTCTCGCTCGATGTGGACCTGCGTGGCCACGGTGAGCTGTCCCGTCGCGTCGTCCACCGCGCCCAGGCGCGTGAACACGCTGTAAACGGCCGGGGTGTCCGCGTCGAGGTTTCCGACCGCGCCCGCCTCGAAGTAGTTCGTCGCGCTGACAGCCGGAGCGTCTTCCTGGTTGGGGACGCGGTCGTTCAAGAGATAGTGGTACTGGAAGTAGATCGGCTGCGTCATCGCGAACCTCAGGCACGGCCAGCCCTCGGTCTCGGTGCCGTGCTCGAAGTCCTCGTCTGGGCCCGAGCGCGGCTGGTACTTGCCGCCCGACGGAACGTCAGTGGGCACCGCAGTGGCGCTCGCGCACAGGCTGTGGGTCGCGGCCGCCGAAGAACCGCCGGCCGGCAGGATCTCGGAGTTGGACGTCTCGCGCTCGAAGGCGGCGACCGCGCCTCGGGAGATCGCGCCCACGGTGTTCTTGGCCTCCGAGCTCTTCGCGCTCGCGAGGTACCGGCGGACCCCGAAGATCGCCAGCGCGGCGAGGACGCCGATGATGGCGACGACGATCATGAGCTCGACGAGGGTGAAGCCTCTTCTGTCGTATCGCTTCAGTGCACGCATGAGTGTCGATCCTCCGTGATGATTTCTTTAATTGGATTCGTTGCCGAGACGGACCGTCAAGATGCCTGGTGCGGGGCCCGGCCAGCCCGCAGCGCGAAAACCTCTCCCACGGACAGGCGCTCTCGGCGCCGCCGGGGCAAACCATCCTCTACTCCGTGTCGTTCTCCCAGTAGATCCCCGACATCGTGGATGTCGTCAGGAGCAAGGCGAGCGTCCCATCCATGTCGCGATCGCCGGCCGCCTGGATGACGTACCAGGGGCCGTTCGGCGCAAACTGCGGATCGTTCAGCGGAGGCCCGGGCAACCCACTCCAGGTGAAGCCCGCGAGGCCGGTCGTGGTGAAGGGGGGAGTATCGCCCGCCACACACGCATACCCGAAGCGGACCGCGCCGTCCGTCGTCACGTTGAGCATCCGCCAGTTGGCCTCGTCGTCGTGAGGGGGGCCCCACGCGCGCTTCCGATCGCTGAGAGTCCCCGCAGGGTACCATGCATCGAGCGAGCTCGAGACGTTCAGATACACGAGCATCTCGGCCTTGTAGGACTCCTGAGCACCGCGGATGCCCTGTATGACGGCCTTCGGCTCGGCGACGCCCGCCGCGTTCATGTACTTGCGGTAGCCGACGAGGGCGAGCGCCGCGAGAATACCCACCATCCCCACGACGACGAGGAGCTCGACGAGCGTGAACGCCCGCCTCGCCGCGTTTCGCTGTCGCCGCGCCCTCCGCATGCGCCCGAACCTTCCAGCAGGCGACGTGCCAAGGAGCGCGCGGCCCGGCGCCGTCTTCGACTTGTGCGAGAAACTCATGAGTTACCTCGGTTTTTCTTGAGGAAGAGGGGCGAGCTGAGAGAGATGTGTGCGGTTGTGTTCGTTTTCGGCGGTGACGAAAACCGTCACTGCGGGGCGCCGGGCGGTGACGATTCTCGTCGGGATCCCCCCTCCAGGTCGTCGTCGCTGTCCCCGTCGGAGGCGAGCGCGTGCTTGGCGAGCCGGTAGCGCAGCGACCGGAACGAGACGCCGAGCAGCTTCGCGGCGGCCTTGCGGACGCCGCCGGTGCGCTCGAGCGCCTGGAGGATGAGCCGGCGCTCGACCTCCCCGAGCACCTCGTCGAGCATGCACCCGCCGGGCGGCAGCTGCGCGAGCAGCGGGGCCGGGCTCGCGCTGAGGCCGGCGACGGCGCTCGGGAGGTCGCCGAGGCCGATCGAGGGCCCTCCGGCGAGCGCCACCGCGCGCTCCATCATGTTCTCGAGCTCGCGCACGTTGCCCGGGAAGCCGTAGGCGTCGAGCGCGCGCATCGCGTCCGTCGTGAGGCCGCGGACGTCCTTGCCGAGCTCGGCGGCGAAGCGGCGCAGGAAGCGCTCGGCGAGCCGCGAGACGTCCCCGGGGCGCTCGCGCAGGGGCGGCAGCTCGATGCGGATGACGTTGAGCCGGTAATAGAGGTCCTGCCGGAACCGCCCCTCGCGCACCTCGACCTCCACCTCCCGGTTCGTCGCGGCGAGGACCCGGACGTCCACCGCGATCTCCGCGGCGGCGCCGACCGGGCGCACCTTCCGCTCCTGGAGCACGCGGAGGAGCTTCACCTGCAGCGAGGCCGGCAGCTCCCCTACCTCGTCGAGGAGCAGCGTCCCGCCGTCCGCCTCCCGGAACAGCCCGAGCGCGCGCGCGCCGGCGCCCGTGAACGAGCCCTTCTCGTGGCCGAACAGCTCGCTTTCCATGAGCGCCTCCGGCAGCGCCCCGCAGTTGACGACCAGGAACGGCTTCGCGGCGCGGTCGCTCTGCTCGTGGATCGCGCGGGCCACGCGCTCCTTGCCGGTCCCGCTCTCGCCCGTGATCAGCACGGTCGTGCGCGTCGGCGCGATCTTGACGATGAGCTCGGAGATCCGCTGCATCGCGGGGCTCGTGCCGAGCGGCTCGCGCGACGGCAGATCGAGCCGCTCGAGCTGCGCGCGCAGCCGCTGGTTCTCGGCGACGATCGAGCTCTTCTCGAGCGCCTTCGCGGCGAGCGCGATGAGCTCCGCGGGCGAGAAAGGCTTTGTCACGAAGTCGTACGCGCCGCGGCGCATCGCGTCGAGCGCGCTCTCCACGGTGGAGTGCGCGGTCATCACGATCACCTCGGTCGCGCTGCTCCGCGCCTTCGCGGCCGCGAGCACCTCGATCCCCGAGCCGTCGGGCATCACGAGGTCGGTGAGGATCAGCGGGAACGGCTGCGGATTCTGGCGGATCGCCTCGAGCGCGGCGCTGGCGCCGGGCGCGAGCGCGACCTCGTAGCCCTGGCGGCGGAAGGCGATGCTGAGCACCTGACGGAGGCCCGGCTCGTCATCGACGACCAGCACCCGGGTGGCGGTCGGCGGGATGCTCGGCGAGATCGACGCCATCACGCCACCACACTATCACGATGCTCCGCGCGCGCGTCGATGCCGCCCATCGGGCGCGGCGCGCTGCGTCGACGCGCGCCCGTCGGCCTTCAGGGGCAGGCGTCGTTGACGACGCCGAGCGGCGTGCGCTCCTCGACGACGAACGACTGCGCCGCGCTCACCTCGTCTCCGTTGCCCTCCAGCTCCTGCCACACGAGCAGGACGTCGCAGAGCTCCGCCTCGATCTCGAGGTGATACCGGCCGTTCCTGTCGGTGTCGTCCTCGATCACGCCCCGCTGGGTCCGCTCGTTGAACAGGCTGACGCGCGCCCCGGGGGCGCAGTTGCCCGAGATCTGCCACACCCCCACGCGGTCCGCGGACGGCCGCATCGTGTCGGCCGGCTCGGGCGGGGGGAGGGGCAACGTCGGGCTCAGGCAGGCCGCACCGGCGAGCAGCGAGATCGTCAGGGCAAAGGCAAGGTGAAGCGCGCGGCGGAGCATCGGCACGGGACGGCTTCATAGCACACCGCGTGCCGCGCCCAGGGCGCCCGTGAGCGCCGCGGCGCCGCGCGATTTTCAGCCGTCGCGCCGCGCCCCGCCGGCCGGGCCGTCAATTCTGTTGGCGCTCGCGTCCATCGGTTTGCAGCACGCGCAGGGCGACGCGCCGCTTCGCCGTGACCGCGCCGAGCTCCGCGGGCACGGGGAGCGCGGCGCGGTCACGGCCCTCGTCCTCGTCGAGCAGCTCGCCCACGAGGTCGTAGTCGCTCGCCTGGGTGATCCGGACGCGGCACATCTCGCCGGGGCGGACCTCGCCGCCGGACAGGTAGACCTGCCCGTCGATCTCGGGCGCCTGACCGGCGTGGCGGCCCATGAGCACGTACTCGTGCTCGTCGCTCGTCCCCTCGACGAGCACCTCGAGCTCGCGGCCGATCATCGCGGCGCTCTTCTTGTGCGCGATGCGGCGCTGCAGCGTCATGAGGCGGCGGTAGCGGCTCGCGGCCGTGCGCGCGGGGACCTTGCCCTCGAGCGCGTAGCTGCGGCTCGCCTCCTCGTCGGAGTAGCGGAACACCCCGACCCGCTCGAACTCGGCCCAGCGCACGAAATCGCAGAGCTCCTCGAACTCGGCGTCGGTCTCGCCGGGGTGGCCGACGATGAACGCTGTGCGGAACGTGAGGTCGGGCACGCGCTCGCGCAGGGTGGAGACGACCCGCCGGAGCCGATCGCCGCCGTGGCCGCGCCGCATCCTGCGCAGCATCGCGTCCGCGGCGTGCTGGAGCGGCATGTCGACGTAGGGCACGACGCGCGGGTGGTCGGCGAGCAGCTCGATGAGGTCGTCGGTCATCGTCTCGGGGTAGAGGTAGAAGAGCCGCACCCAGCGCACGCCGGGCACGTCGGCGACCTTCTGGACGAGCTCCGCGAGCGTCGCGCGCTCGCCGCCCTGCGCGCGGCCGGCGGCGTCGCGGCCGTAGGCGATCGTGTCCTGCGAGATGAGGTTGATCTCGCGGACGCCGGCCGCCGCGAGCTGCTCCACTTCGCGCACCACGTCCGGGATCGGCCGCGAGCGCTGCGCGCCGCGCAGGTCGGGGATCACGCAGAACGAGCAGGTGCGGTTGCAGCCCTCGGCGATCTTGACGTAGGCGCTGCCGCCGGGGGTCGAGAGGGTGCGCGGATCGCCGGCGCGGATGAGCCACTCGGCGGGGTTGCCGACGAGCATCCGCTCCGCGTCGCCCGCGAGCACCTGGCCGAGCTTGAGCATGTCGCTCGAACCGAGGAAGTGATCGACCTCGGGCATCTCGCGGGCGAGCTCCTCGGGGTGGCGCTGCGAGAGGCAGCCGGCGACCACGAGCCGCTTGCAGCTGCCGTGCTCCTTGTGCTGCGCCATCTCGAAGATCGCGTCGATCGACTCCTTCTTCGCCTCGCCGATGAAGCCGCAGGTGTTGACGACGATCACCTCGGCCTCGGCGGCGTCGTCGACGTGCGCGTAGCCGGCCGCGCGGGCGACGCCGAGCATCACCTCGGAGTCGACGCGGTTCTTGGGGCACCCGAGGCTGACGAAGTGCACCTTGCGCGAGCTCATCTTGCTGCTCCCTCGCCGTCGACGAAGACGACCCGGCCGGCCGCCAGCGTCATCTTGACGCGGCCGGTGAGCTGCTTGCCGAGCAGCGGCGTGTTCTTGCTCTTCGAGCGCAGGCGCGCCGGGTCGAGGACGAAGCTCAGGTTCGGGTCCACGAGGCAGAGCTCGGCGCGGGCGCCGGCCTTGATCGCGGGCGCCTCGAGCCGCGCGATGCGGGCGGGGGCGCGGGTGAGCGCGTCGACGAGCCGCCCGAGGGGGAGGGCGCCCTGGCGCACGAGGTCGAGCAGGACCGGGACGACGAGCTCGAGGCCGATGAGGCCGGGCGACGCCTCGGCGAACTCGCAGTCCTTCTCGAGCGTCGAGTGGGGCGCGTGATCGGTCGCGACCGCGTCGATGGTGCCGTCCGCGAGCGCCTCGCGGAGCGCGTCGACGTCCGCCTGCTCGCGCAGGGGCGGGTTGACCTTGCACGCGGTGTCGTAGCCGAGCACGGCGGCGTCGGTGAGCGTGAGGTGGTGCGGCGTCACCTCGGCGGTCACGGCGATGCCGCGGGCCTTCGCCTCGCGGAGGATGCGGACCGCGCCGAGCGACGAGATGTGCGCCACGTGGTAGCGGGCCCCGGTGGCCTCGGCGAGCAGCACGTCGCGCGCGACGATGATGTCCTCCGCCACGCGGGGCCAGCCCCGGAGGCCGAGGCGCGTCGAGATCGCCCCCTCGTGCATCTGCGCCCCCTCGGTGAGGGCGTGGTCCTCGGCGTGCTGGATGACCGGCATATCGAAGGTCTTCGCGTACTCGAGGGCGCGGCGCATGACCGCGCTCGACGTGACGCAGCGCCCGTCGTCGGAGACCGCCACGGCGCCGGCCTCCTTGAGGTCGGCCATCTCGGTGAGCTCGGCGCCCTTCTGGCCGATCGTGATCGCGCCGATGGGGTGGAGCGCGGGCCCCGAGAGCGCGCGGGCGCGGGCGATCATCGCCTCTGTGATGGAGCGGGTGTCGTTGACGGGCCGCGTGTTCGGCATCGCGCACACGTGCGCGAAGCCGCCGGCGGCCGCGGCGGCGAGCCCGGAGGCGATGTCTTCCTTGTATTCCTGCCCGGGCTCGCGGAGGTGGGCGTGGAGATCGACGAAGGCGGGGAGGAGCAGGAGCCCCTCGCCGGAGACGACCTCGGCCTGGCCGGCGCGGCGCAGATCGTCGGTCGCTGCGCCGCGCCCCACGCGGGTGATGACGCCGTCTTCCACGACGACGTCGACCACGTCGTCGAGCTGATGGGCCGGATCGACGGCGCGCACGCCGACGAAGAGAAGGAGAGGGGGAGGTGAGCCGATGGCCGCCATGGGAGCGCGCTCCCCTAGCACATGCGCCACTCGCCGTGCACCGCTGCGGGCCGGCAGCGGCAGGAGGGAGCCCGCGCGGCCGAGGGCGCCGCCGAGGGGGCCGAAGGCGGACCGGGCTGCTGTGGAGCGGGCGGCAGGCGACGCGCGCCGGAGCCGGAAGAAAAACGCTCCGGGCGTGATGTTGGGCTTGACGGATCGCGAGGGGGTGAGGTAGTGATGCCGTCCCGCTCGCGAAGCTGGCGGAATTGGCAGACGCGCTGGATTCAGGTTCCAGTGGGGTAACTCCCGTGGAGGTTCAAGTCCTCTGCTTCGCACCAGGCGCTCTTCTTATCCTTGTCTAGCCACTGTAGTGGCCCTCTCCTTATTTGCCTTTTGCGGCATCTCCTGCGACCGCAGCGCATCCCGGCCAGGGGGCGCTGCGGCGTCCGGATCGAGCGACGTCAAGCCCGCAGCCGGGCCCGCCGTGAGCGCCTCGACCGAGCCGGCCGTGGCCACGGCGACGGTCGAGGTCGAGCCTCCGCGCGGGTCCGGCGTGCAGGAGTTCGTTCCCTTCGGGACCCTCACCGGGTGCAAGCTCAAGTCGGGCGACATCGCGACCTACATCCTGCGCGAGGGGATGGGGGTGGCCGGCCGGGCCGACGGCTCGTTCGGCGCCGTGTGGCTCGTGGACCTCAAGGGCGGTGACGCGCAGATCGCGTTCGCCGGCTTCGACAACGACGCCCGGCAGATCGCCCGGGCGCGGGCGATCTCGAACACCCGCGAGGCAGGGCTCCGGATCTTCTCTTCCGGGGAGGCCTGGGCGGTGACGTGGTTCGACGCCGAGGGGCTCGCGTACGCCCGGCCGCGCTGGGAGACGAACCCGCCGGCGGAGATCCTGCGTGTCGGCGCCATCGGGAGGGAGGTCAGCGAGAACGTCGCCATCGCGCCGGCTCCGGGCGGCGCCCTGGTGGCGGCGACCCCCTTCGGGGCGGAGCGCAACCAGCTGGGCGTCTTCCAGTTCGCGCCGGTGGACCCTGCGCAGCCGCAGCTCAAGGCGGTCGGGGTCACGCGCCACACCAAGAAGCCGCGCTGGCCGGCGGTCGCTGCGGACCCATCCGGCGGCTACCTCGTCGTGTGGCACGAAGAGGACGACGGGAGCATCCGGGCCTCGCGGTTCGACGCGGCCGGCAGGGAAGGGAATGCCCACGTCGTGGCCACGCCTCGAGGCGACGACCGCTCGGCCGCCGCGACTCAGGAAATGCCGGACAGGGAGCGGCGGCTCGGGCTCGTGGCCACCAGCAGCGGGGCGCTCGTGGCGTGGAACGAAGGGCCCACCCTGCTCGCCCGAGCGCTGGACGCCGAGGCGCGGCCGCGCGGGGCGCCCTGGGTGCTCGGCAAGGGCAAGTGGCGCGCGATCGCGCCGAGCGGCGACGGGGCGTTCGTGGCGTGGGTCGGCCACGATGGCAAGGCCGATGGGCAGCTCCTGCTCGTGAAGCTGGGCGCCGACGGAGCGCCTTCTGCCCGGGGGATCCGGGTGTCGGATGGGGCGATTCCCGTCAAGGATCCTCCCAGCCTGGCCCTCGCCGGCGAGCGCGTGGGCGTCGCATGGACGGAGGCGATGAGCCCCGGTGTGAGCACGAAGCGCGCAGTCTTAAGGGTGCTCGAGCGCGCCTGCATCCCTTGAGCCGCGGCGCGACGTGAGGGTGCGTACGGCGAGCGTGGCGCCGACTCTGGCGCTAAGATAAGAGACGTGAGCCACGCATTCGGCCCGAGTCAGCCACCGCCGAACCGCGATGCGAACGAGCCTCTGACGGCGCCCCAGGACAACGGGGCGGGCGTCCTGCCCCGCGGGGGCGAGCTGCCTGTCAGCGCACCCTCCGGCGACGAGGCGGCGCGCGTCGCGGCCGCGCCCCGAGCGCCGTTGCCGAGCGGCGCCTCGACGCCGCTGCCGGTCATCCACGATCCCTACCTCACCCGGCCGCTCCCGCCGGGGCGACCGCCGCTCTCGACGCTGGCCGTGAGCTCGGTCGTCGCGGCGCTCTTCGGGCCGCTCGGGGCCGTCGCCGCGATCGCCTTCGGCTGGGCGGCCCGCCGCGAGATCGAGCGGGCCCCCGAGGCGCGCAGGGGCCTCGGGCTCGCCAGCGTCGGGCTCTCGCTCGGCGTCCTCCTCACGCTCTGCTGGAGCTCGGCGATCGGCTTCGGCGTTTGGGTGTGGAGGACGCACAGCGGCGGCGAGACCACCGCCGCCGTCGGCGAGCGGGAACCCTCGCCGGAGCCGGCGAGCACCGCGTCCCCGGCCGCGCCGCTGCCGGACGTGCCTCCTCCGGCGGCGCAGCCCGGCGGCAGCGTCCCTCAGCACACGACCCGCCGGCGCGTCGGCGGGCTCTCCATCGTCGATATCGGCGTCGACGTCTCCACGCTCAGCGAGGAGCTCGCCAAGCAGCGCGCGGAGGCGCACGCCCAGGGCGAGAAGGTCCTCGTCATGACGACGAGCGATCCGTGCGAGCCGTGCCGCGGCGTCGACCGCGCGCTCGGCGATCCGCTGATGCAGACCGCGCTCCGGAGCGTGCGGCTCGTGCGCGTGGACATCGACGTCTTCAAGGAGGACCTCGATCAGATCAAGATGCCGCGGCGGCTCTACCCCGGCTTCTTCCTGCTCTCGCCGGATCTCACCCCGCAGGACGGGATCAACGGCGGCGAGTGGGACGACGACATCGCGCGCAACATCGCGCCCGTGCTCGGGGCCTTCGTGCGAGGCCAGTACACGACCCGCCGCCAGCCGTGGCACCCGCTGCCCGGCTCGGGCATGCGGCTCTGACCGCGCGGCGCGCGGCGGCCAGCCCCCCGCGCCCCGGACGGGGTAAGCTCGGCCCGTGAAGCGCTTCGTCCAGCTCGCCCTCTTCGCCGTCTGCGTCGCGTTCAGCGCCTCGGCGGCCTACAACGTCTTCTCCGACAACGCCGCGGTCGAGCGGATGGCGGCGCTCGTCGCGTGCGGCGAGGACGGCGGATCGGGCGCGCCGGAGCCGCGCCGCGCCGGCGAGGGGTGCAGGGCGCAGATGACCCGGCTGGAGCGGACGCCGTTCGGCCAGACCTTCGAGTTCACGACGGCGAAGCGCACCGTGGATGTCAGGTGCGAGCGGGCGTTCGTCCTCGCCGGCGCGTACAGCTGCAAGCTCCGGTGACCATCGCGGCGGCGGCCTCCGGGGGAGGAGCGCGCCCCATGGTCGGAGCCGCGCGCCGCCGATGGATGCAGATCGCGCGGCCGGCGTGGCGCAGGCGGCGGCCGAGCGGGCGCGCGCCGCGCCGCGCGGGCCCGCGCCACGCAAGGGGCCGCTCCGCGCGGAAGTTACGCTATGGTGGGCGGCCGTGACGAATCGCGCCGCGCGCCCGCCGCTCTCGATCGGTCCCGGGGCCGGGCGCATCGTCGTGCGCCTCGCCTGCGCGCTCGCGGCGACCTCGCTCGGCGCGCCGCCGGCGGCGGCCGCGCAGATGACCTCGCCGGCGCCGCTCGGCGCGCCCTCGCCGGCCGGCGCCGCGCCGCTGCCGCAGGCCAGCGCGCCGCAGGGCAGCGCGCCGGCCCGCTCCGCGGCGCCGCCGTCGCAGGAGTCGGCGGAGAAGCGGAGCCGCATCGAGCAAGCGACCGCGTTGCACGACGAGGCGCAGGGCCTCTATCAGCACGGCGAGTACCGCGCGGCCATCGCGAAGCTGAAGGCCGCGGTGGCGCTCGATCCCGAGGGGAAAGAGCTCATCTACAACCTGGCGGTCATCCACGAGCGGCTGGGCGAGATCGAGCAGGCCGAGCACTACTACCTTCGCTATCTCGAGATGGAGACCCTCCCGAAGGAGCGTGAGGAGGTCGCGGCGGTCCTCAAGCGGCTGCAGGGCGCGAAGCGGGAGCTCTCCAGCGCGAAGCCGCCGCCGCCGGCGCCCACCCCGTCCGCGCAGGCCCCCGCGGCGCTGCCGTACCTGCCGCGCCTGCCGCGCCGCTCCGGGGCGGCGGGCGGCGCGAGGCCGTATGGCGCCTGGCTCTACGTCAGCGGAGGCATCGCTGCGGGGTCCCTCGTGGTCGGCGGCGTGTTCGCCGCCCTCGCCGTGGCGCGGGATCCCGGCTCCGGCGAGCGCACCGGCGGCGGCGTCTCGGTCGCCGATCTGCAGGCCGACGCGAGCGCCGCCCACCAGTGCGCCGTCGCCGCGGACGTCGCCCTGCTGGTCGCCGGGCTCTCCGGCGCGGCGGCGCTCTACCTGTACCTGTCGCCGCGGGCCCCTGCGGCGAGCCCGCGCGCCTCCCGGCCGCTCTCGGCCGCCCTCCGGGGCGCCGCGATCCCGGGCCGCGACGGCGCTCCGCCCTCGCTCGGCGCCCGCGCAGGGGAGGAGGCGGCGCGCGTCAGCATGTCGCTGGGCGCCGGGGGCGCCCGGCTGGAGGTGCAGTTCTGATGGGCCTCGGCGCCGCGGGGCGGAGGCTCGTCCGCGGGCTCTCGGCGCTCGCGTTGCTCGGCGCCGGGTGCGAGGTCCTCGTCGACGGGAAGCTGGAGACGGTGCTCTGCTCGGAGGAGGGCGCGATCGGACCCCCGGCGTGCCCCGAGGGCGCCGTCTGCAGCGACGGCGCCTGCGTCGACACGCAGCTCGAGCGCGCGCTCGGCGCCCCTTGCGACGATCACGACGGGTGCGGAACGCACGATTTCTGCCTCGATCTCACGCGGCTCGGCGGCAAGGGGCCGAGCGTCTGCGCGCGCGCGTGCTGCAGCTCGAGCGATTGCGATCCCGTCCGGGACGCGATCTGCTGGATCCCCGATGGCGGGGGGAGCGGCGTCTGTCGCATCGGCCGGGACGTCGGCCGGCCCGAGGTGGGGGCGCGCCTCTCCGGCGCGGCCTGCGCCTCGCCCGGCGAGTGCCGCTCTGGCATTTGCGACGAAGGCGTCTGCGTCGACACCTGCTGCTCGGACACCAACTGCGCGAGGAACGGGGCGGCGTGCCGGCTCACGACGGACCTCGTCGCGGCCGGTTCGGCCTGGGCGTGCCAGCGCGTCGGCCCCGGCCAGGGCGGCTACCTCGATCCGTGCGAAGGGGGCGCGGACTGCTCCTCTGGCCTCTGCGCCGACGTCGGCGGGGCCACCCGCTGCACGATCCCGTGCTGCTCCTCGGACATGTGCCCGGCCGCGCCCGACGAGCCCGACGAGCCCGACAACGCGATGCGCAACGTCGGCTGCGCCGAGGTCGCGATCGACGACGGCTCGACCGTCCGTGCGTGCGCGACGCTGTTGCCCGAGGACAGCATCGCCGCCGTCGGCGTCTCGTGCGACACGAATGAGGAGTGCCGGAGCGGCATGTGCGTCAAGCATCCTGAACAAACGCAGCAATTCTGTAGCGATGTCTGTTGCAGCGAGGCGTCCTGCGGCGATGTCTCGCTGTTCGGCTGTCGCCCTCCTGCTGAGGGTCCGTCGTGGGCCTTGCGATGTGGGCCCAAGTGACGGACGATCACCCCCATCGCGGTGGTAGCTCCTACAGCTGACGGCCAGCTCTCCTCCAGCGCACCCGGATCGGCCGGCGAGCCCAGCCGGACGGCGCTGATTTGCCCGCGGTGCCACCGCCTCGCGCCGGTCGCTCTGGACGCGAGGAGCTCGTCCAGCCTGCTCCCGCCCCCCGCCGGCGATCGCGCCTCCCAGACCGGTCCGTCCGCCAGGCTGCCGCGCTGTCCCCACGACGGGCTGGCCCTCGTGAGCCGCGATGCGCTCGCCGAGGCCGAGGGGGACCCGTTCCTGGGGATCACGATCGCGGATCGGTTCGTGGTCGTGGGCAAGCTCGGCGCCGGCTCGATGGGCACGGTGTACCGCGCGCGCCAGGAGGCGATGGGCCGCGACGTGGCCATCAAGATCCTGCGCTCGGACCGGGCCTTCGACGCGCAGGCCAAGGCCCGCTTCACGCGCGAGGCGCGCGCGATGAGCCTCCTCCGGTCGCCGCACACGGTCACCGTCTTCGATTTCGGCGAGATCGTCGACGACGCGACGGACGCCGCCTTCGGCCGCGGCCGCTCCGCGGAGCAGAGCTCGCCCGGGGACGGGCCGACGTGGAGCAACGGCTCGCTCTACCTCGCGATGGAGCTGCTGGAGGGCGAATCGCTCGGACAGCGGCTCAAGCGGCTCCGGCGCCTGCGCGTCGGCGACGCCGCCCGCTTCGCCCGGCACGCGCTCCTGTCGCTGGCCGAGGCGCACGACAAGGGGATCATCCACCGGGACCTCAAGCCGGACAACCTGTTCCTGGCGAGGCCCCCCGCGGGCGAGCACGAGGAGATCTGTAAGGTGCTCGACTTCGGCATCGCGAAGGTGATGACCGGCGCCGAGCGGCCGGTCGACGCCCTCGAGACCCAGGCGGGCACGGTGTTCGGAACGCCGCGCTACATGTCTCCGGAACAGGCGCAAGGCAAGCCCCTCGACGCGCGGAGCGACCTCTACTCGCTCGGCGTGCTGCTCTATCAGATGCTCGTCGGGCGGCCGCCGTTCATCGACGACGACGCGGTCGTCGTGATGGCGAGGCACATCAAGTCGGCGCCGGCGCCGGCGATCGAGGCGGCGCCGGACGCCGGGATACCGCCGTCGCTCTCCGAGCTCCTGCAGCGCGCGCTGGCCAAGCGGCCCGAGGAGCGGCCGCGGAGCGCGCAGGAGTTCATCGCGGAGCTCGATCGCGCGATGGACGAAGCGAGGCCGAGCCTGCGCCGCGAGCGCCCCGCCCCGGCGCAGCCGGCCGAGGTCGGCGCGACCAGCGAGCTGCTCGCGGTCGTGGGCGACGGCGTGGACGCATCGCAGCCGCCGAGCACGTCGCGCCCCGCGCCGCGGAGGCGCACCTCGCGCGTTGCCGCCGGGACGGTCGCCCTGTCCCTGATCGTGACGGTGCTCGCCGTGCGCGAGCTCCGCCGACCCGCCGACGGCGGCGTGCGCAGGCTAGAGAAGGGGGTGGCGCTGGAAGCCAGGGCGCTCGCGGGCGCGATCGCGCGCCCGGCCCCGCCTCCCGCCGCGCTGCCCGCCGCGCCGGCCGCAGCGGCGGCGCCGCCGCCGGCCCCCGCGCCGCTCCCCACGACCGCCGCCAGCGCGACTCACGAGCCCGCGAGCGCTCCCTCGGGGCCGGCGCCGAAGCGCAGGCCGTCGCAGTCGCGCAAGCCCTATGTGAAATTCGACTGATGACGGCACGCGTGCGGCCCGTGCGCGCGGATGCGGACGCCGGAAACCGCTCGTCGACGTGGGCCCGCGGGCGCGAGAAGCAGCGGCGACCTTTCGCGAATGGGGCCGAGAGTCGCTGTACGAGCCGGAGGCTAACGTGTAACTTCGCCGCGCACCGATGGATCCCCGGGAGATGGAAACGCTCATCCAGCGCCTCGTCACGAATCCGCATGACGGGGAGGCCCTGGCGTATGCGCACCGAGCCGGGGAGCAGGACCCGCGCTCGTACGCCATGCTGCTCGAGCGCGTCGGCAGCTCCACCGCGGATCCGTCGTACGCAGCGCACTGGCTGAGCGAGGCGGCGAACGTATGGTCGACCACGATCGGCGACGCGCACCACGCCGCGCGGACGCTCATGATCGCCATCGACAAGGACCCGACGCAGCGGACGGCGGCCGAGCGGCTGGCGCAGCTCTACCGCGACAAGGGCGATCAGAAGGCGCTCGTCGCGCTCCTGGAGCGGCTCGTGAAGGCGCTCACGCCGCTGCTCTTCGAGCGGCCCGAGGTGCGCGCGCAGCTCTCGACGCTCCACGAGGAGCTCGGCCGGCTGTGGGGCGAGCCGCCGCTGTCCCGGCCGGAGCGCGCCCTGGAGAACTGGCGCCGCCTCGCGGAGCTCGATCCGCACAACGTCTACGCGATCTACGCCGCGCGCGAGCTCTTGAAGGCCCAGCAGCAGTACGCCGAGGCGATCCCGTACTTCGCGATGGAGCAGGCGCTCATCGACGACCCGGAGCGGCGGCTCGCCCTGCTGCGCGACGAGGCCGACGTCCGGCGCCGCGCGGGCGACCTCGCCGGCTCCACGGTGGCGCTGCGGAGCGCGCGCGCGTTCGTGCCGCACGACGTGGGGCTGATCCAGGCGCTCGGCGTCGCCATCGTGGAGCGCATCGAGGCCGGCGAGCCGGTGCCGCAGCCGGAGCGCGACGAGGCGGCGGAGCTCTTCGTCGCGCTCGCGGAGACGTACGACGGCGAGTACGGCTACTCGTACTCGGTGTACGCGCTCCGCGCGCTGCCGGGGCACGACCGCGCGATGCAGCTCGCCGATCATTACGGAAAGCAGCTGGGCCGCACCGCCGAGCTCCGCCCGCGCTACCTCGCCTACCTCCAGGTGAACCCGAACGGGTTCATGGCGGCCGAGGCGCGCAAGCGGGCGTCCGTGCTGCCGCCCCCGCCGCGGCTGCCGTCGATGCCCGCGCCGATCCCCGCCCCGGCGCGGGCGCCCTCGGCGCCGCCCGCCTCGGCCGCGGCTCCCGGGCGGGCGCCCTCGGCGCCGCCTGTGCCCCCCTCCAGCGTGCCTTCGCCGCTCTCGGCCGCGGCCGCGGCGGAGCTGGTCCAGCCGGCCGTGGCCGCGTTCGCGCCGGCCGTGGCCGCGTTCGCGCCGGCGGCCGCGGCCCCGGACGCGCCGGCGTCGCTGCGGAGCGCCGCCGCGCCGAGGTCCGGCCCGGCGCAGGCCGCGCCCGGCTCCGCGCCGGCTCCTCTCTCTCCCGACGCCTCGGCCGCGCCGGAGCCGCCGCCGCTCGCGGGCGACGAGGCGACCCAGCCCCGGAAGCCGCTGCCGCTCGCCAGGCTGCGCGAGGTGCTCAAGGCCGATCCCGCCAACGTGGACGCGCTGGCGCAGCTCGAGGAGCACCTCCGCCAGAAGCGCATGTTCGCCGAGCTGCGCGACGTCCTGCTCGCGGCGGCGCGCGTCCCCACGGCCCCCGTCGAGCGCCGGCAGGCGCAGCTGCGCGAGGTCGCGGGGCTGTGCGAGGCGCAGCTGCGCGACGTCGACACGGCGGTCCAGGCCTTCCGGCTGCTCTCCGAGCTCGATCCCGGCGACGCGCAGGCCCAGGCCGAGCTGCGGCGGCTGCTCGAGCGGAGCTCCCGCTGGGACGACCTCGCCGCGCTGCTCGAGCAGGAGGCCGCGGCGATCCCGGACGTCGCGCAGAAGATCGAGATCGAGAAGAAGCTCGTCTCGCTCCACGAGCAGAAGCGCCGCGATCCCATCGCGGCCGCGGAGGCGTGGGTGCGCGTCGCGAGCCTGTCGCCCGAGGACGGCACGGCGGTCCAGTCCGCGGTCAAGCTCTTCGAGCGGGGCGAGCGGTTCGACCTCGCCGCGCGCGTCCTCGCCGATGCGGCCTCCCGGTTCCAGGACAAGCTCACCCGCGGGCCGCTCCTCCAGAAGCTCGGCGAGCTCCGGAGCCGGCTCGACGAGCCGGGCGCCGCGGGCGACGCCTACAGCCAGGCGGCCGAGCTCCTGCGGCAGCCGAAGCTGTGGGAGCTCGCGGAGAAGGCTTATGTCGCGGCGGGCCGGCTCGTCGAGGCGGCGAGGGCGATCTGCGAGCGCGCCCTGCTCGCGGACCGCAAGGCGCGCCCGGCGCTGTTCGTCCAGGCCGCGGAGCTGCTCCTCAGCGCGGGCGACGTCGAGGGCGCGCTCGACCGGGTCGAGCGCGCGATCGAGATCGACCCCGTGAGCGACGCCTGCGCCCCCGCGATCGAGGACCTCTACCGGCGCACGAACCGCCTGCCCGAGCTCGTGCGGTTCCTCCTTGGCCGCGCCGAGCTGCTCGGCGACCGGGCGGCGCGCGTCGCGGCGCGGCGGGCCGCCGCGGCGGCGCAGCGTGAGCTCGGCGATCGCGACGGGGAGCGCGCGACGCTCGCGCTCCTGCTCTCCGACGGCGAGGACGCCGAGGCGCTCGCGCGGCTCGCCGACGACGCCGGCGAGCGCGGCGATGTCCAGCTCGGCGCCGAGCTCCTCCACCGGCTCGGCGCGCTCACGGACAGCGAGCCCGGCAAGATCTCGCTCGCCCTGCGCGAGGCGCGCATGCTCGCGGAGGGGTCCGGCGATCTCGAGGGGGCGCTCGCGCGCTACGAGATGGTCGTCACCGACCTCGATCCGCAGAACCGGATCGCGCTCCGGGGGATCGCCGAGCTGGAGGAGCGGCGCGGCAACCTGCGGGGCGTCGCCGGTGCGCTCGAGCGCGAGCTCGCGTTCGTCGACGGCCCCGATCGGCTCGACATCGCGCAGCGGCTCGCCGCGCTGTACGAGGGCCCGCTCGACGATCCGCACGGCGCCGCCAGGGTGCTCGAGATCGTCCACGCCGCCGAGCCGGACGACCTCGACGCGATCGCGCGGCTCCAGCGGCTCGCCGAGCGCCTGAACGACTGGCCGAAGGTCGCGCGCCTCCTCGCGGCGCTGATCGAGGTGGAGGGCGACGAGGACGAGGCGTCGAAGATGACCCGCCGCCTCGCCGAGATCCTCGACCAGACGCTCGGCAGGAGCGACGAGGCGATAACGCTCCTGGAGCGGCTCGCCGATCAGGGCGACGAGCCGAGCCGGGAGGCGTACGTCGCGCTCGGCGACCGGCTCGGGTGGAAGGGGCTCGTCGCGGCCAAGCTGGTCGCCTGGAACGAGTCGCTCGCGCGCGCGGGGCGCGATCTCGCCCTGCGCGGCGCCTTCGACAGGTTCGTGGAGGTGGGCTACCACCGCGACGCCGCGCGCGTGGGGGTGGAGCTCGCGCGGTCGCGCACCGCCGACGCCGGCCTCGCGGAGCGGCTCGAGGCGATCGCGGTGGAGCTCCAGGATCGCGAGGCCCTCGCCGTCGCGCACGAGCTCCGCGCCAGGGATCTCTCGGGGACCGCCCGCGCGGCCGAGCTCGTGCGGCAGGCCGAGGTCCGGGTCGCCATGGGCGCCGATCCGCTGGAGTCCATCCACCACGGCGAGGGCGCGCTGGCGAGCGTGCCCACCGCCGAGGTCGAGCCGCTGCTCCAGCGGCTCGCGGCCCTGGCCGAGGCTCCGAGCCTCATCATCGATCTCTTCGAGCGCCAGGTGAGCCGGTGCCGCACGCCGGCCGATCGCCTCGCGGCGCTCGTCCGCGCCGCCCAGATCGCCTGCGAGCGCGGCGCCATCGATCGGGCGAGGAGCTTCTTCGAGCTGGCCTTGGGCGGCGGCGTCCAGGAGGAGACGATCGCCACGCTCGAGCAGGTGGCGCGGGACGACGACGCGCGGTCGCAGTCGACCGCGCTGCGCACGATCCTCGCCGACGCGCTCGCCGCCGGCGGCCAGGGCTCGCGCGACGGCGGCCGCACCCGGGCGGCGCTGCTGCGCCGCGCGGCCACGATCGCTTACCAGGACCTCGGCGACGTCGACCGCGCGTTCGGCTGGCTCGGCGACGCCGTGCTCGCGCAGGTCGACGACGCGTCGCTCGACGCGCTCGAGGCGCTCGGGCGCGCGGTGGGCGACCTGCCCCGCGTCGGCGCGACGCTGAACCGCGCGCTGGACGAGGTGTTCGACGGCCCGCTCGTGCGCAAGCTCCTCCAGCGGCGGGCCAGGCTGCGCCGCGACGTGCTCGGCGACCGGCCGGGCGCCGCGGCGGATCTGAAGAAGCTCCACGACCTGTCGCCCTCGGACCAGGACGTGATGAACGAGCTGTCCGGCCTGCTGCAGGAGCTCGGCGATCATCGCGGCATGATCCAGCTGTACGAGGACCAGATCCTCCGCGGCCGCGATCCGGCGCAGCGGGCGGAGCTCGCGAGGAAGGTGGCGCGCCTCTGGGAGGACGAGCTCGGCGACGGGCGGGAGGCGGCGGACGCGTGGCGCCGCGTCCTCCGCATGAAGGCGGGCGATCCGGAGGCGACGGCGGGCCTGGAGCGGGCGAAGGCCGGCAAGCTCAAGCGCACCCCGCCGCCGCCCGTGCTGCCGACCCGGCCGCCGGGCCTGCCCCTGACCGAGCCGCCGCTCGCGCCCCGGGTGCCGGCGCTCGACGTCCCCGGCGCGGAGATCGTCGCTGCCGTGGCGGTCAGCAACGGCTACGCGGGCGGCGAGGTGCACGCCGGCGCCGAGGCGCTGCCGGCGGACGGCCCCGCGGTGGCCGGCCCGGAGGCGCTGGAGGGCGCGCCGGAGCCGCAGGCCGAGGCGTACGGCGCCGCGTCGCTCGCGGCGGCCGAGGGCGAGGCGAGCCGCGGCGCTGCCGACGCCTACGCGGCGCCGCCCGAGGGGCAGGAGCTTCCTCCGGAGGGCGCCGAGCACGTTGCGCCGCCCGCGGCCCCCGACGCGTCCGCGTTCGCTGCGCCGGGGTCGGATCTCGACGGCTATGCGGCGGCGCCGGCCCATGGCGGCGACTACGCGGCGCCGGCGGTATACGGCGGCGACTACGCGGCGCCGGCCTACGACTACGCGGCGCCGGCCCAGGGCGGCGACTACGCGGCGCCGGTCCAGGGCGGCGACTACGCGGCGCCGGCCCAGGGCGGCGACTACGCGGCGCCGGCCCAGGGCGGCGACTACGCGGCGCCGGCCCAGGGCGGCGACTACGCGGCGCCGGTCCAGGGCGGCGACTACGCGGCGCCGGCCTACGGCAGCGACTACGCGGCGCCGGCCTACGGCAGCGACTACGCGGCGCCGCCGCCCTACGGCGGCATCGGCGACGGCGGAGAGGCCTACGGGGCGGACGCGCCCGCGTCCGCAGATCCTGCGCAGGCGCCCGCATCCGCAGGCCCCAGGTCCGCTGCTCCCGCGTCCGCGGCCCCTGCGCCGGCGTCCGCAGCCCCCGCGCACCCTGTTGCGCCGCCGCCGTCGTTCGCGGCCCCCTCCGTGGCTCCGCCCCTTCCCCCGCCGCTGCCGGCAGCGGCGGCCGGGGCCGCGCTCCGGCCGTCGGTCAACCCGCCGCCGCCGCCCCTGCCTGCCTCCCACGACATCGATATCGACGAGGACGCGGAAGACGTGGAGTTCCTCGACGACGACGCCGGCGCTCCGTAGCCGCGCAACGGAGAGCGATTGAGCCACAGAGGCACAGGGGCGACGTGCCCTCTCTGATCCTCCCCCCGGCGCTCCGGCCGGGCGATACCGTCGCCGTGATCGCCCCCTCCAGCCCGTTCGAGCACGTCCTCGCGCGGGTCGGCCTCGGCTGGCTGGCCCAGCGCTACCGCGTGCTCTTCGACACCGGCGGGGGCCCTCCGCTCGCCGGCGACAGCCGCAGGGGCGGGGAGCCGTCGCTCTCGGCGCCCTCCAGCCGCGGGCTGTTCGCGCGGACCGGTTACCTCGCCGGCAGCGACGCGCGGAGGATGGACGAGCTCGCCCGCGCGCTGTCGCACCCCGACGTGCGCGCCATCTTCGCGGCCCGCGGCGGCTACGGCGCGAACCGCTTCGTCCACCGGCTCGACTGGAGCGTCCTCGCCGAGCGCCCTCGCTGGATCGTCGGCTTCTCCGACGTCACCGCCCTGCACGTCGAGGCCGCGCGCGCCGGCGTCGCGTCGCTCCACGGCGCCCACGTCGCCGCGCTCGGCCGCGGCGACGCCCGCGCCCGCGCCGCGCTGCTCCGCGCCCTCGAAGATCCGCTGGGCGAGCGCCGCTTCGACGGCCTGACCACGCTGCGCGCCGGCGCCGCCGAGGGGCCGCTCTTCGGCGGCAACCTCGCCCTGCTCCACGCCTGCGCCGCGGCCGGCCGCCTGCGCGTGCCGGACGGGTGCGTCCTCCTGCTCGAGGACGTCACCGAGCGGCCCTACCGCATCGATCGCATGCTCGCGACGCTGGAGGTCGGCGGCCACCTCGCGCCGGCCGCGGCGGTGGTCCTCGGCGACTTCGAGCAGTGCCACCCGGGCCCGGACGGCGTCACCGTGGACGAGGTCCTCCGCGACAGGCTGCTTCCGCTGGGCGTCCCCGTCGTCGCCGGGCTGCCGATCGGCCACGGCCTGCGCAACGAGCCCGCCATCCTCGGCGGCCGCGCGCGCGTCCTCTCGCTCGGCCCCGAGGCCGTGGTCACGCTGGCGGGCGCCTGAGCGCCCGCCGCGCCGGCGCGCGCCCGCGCGCCGCGGGCCGCGCGGTCACCAGAAGACGCTCTTCCGCTCCTTCAGCCCGCGGTTCAGCATCGACTGGATCCGGCCCTTCACGAGGGCGACCTTCTCCTGGATCACCGCGTCGTCGTCGTCGGGGTCGCCGTGGAACGTCATGGGCTCGCCGAAGTAGATCCGGTATCGCGTCGGCAGCGGCAGCTGGCCGCCGGGGATCAGCAGCTGAGGGATGACGGGGAATGTCGGCATCCCGAGCGCCTTCGACACCGACTCCAGGTTGCCGAGCGAGATGTACTGCTCCTCGCCCCCGATGACGGCGATGGGCACGATCGGCGTGTCGGTCTCGAGCGCGAGCCGCATGAACCCGAGCCCGAAATCGAGCAGCTGATACCGGCTCGAGAACCCCTTCGAGATCCCGCGCGTCCCCTCCGGGAACACGAGGATCGCCGCGCCCATGTCGAGCAGCCGCCGCGCGTTCTCGGGCACGCCGACCACCTGGCCGACGCGCGAGAAGAACGTCGCCACGAACGGCAGGGTCTGCGTCCACTTCTCGACCATGCTCCGCATCACCCGCGGCGGCTCCGCGTCGAGGAACAGCGAGGCCGCGATGAGCATGCCGTCGAACGGGAGCTGGCCGGAGTGGTTGGCGATCAAGAGGACCCGGCCGGTCGGGACGCGCTCGATGCCGAACACCTCGGTCCGGAAATAGAAGCGGTGAAAGAACGCCGCGACCCCGACCGCGTACTTCGCCCACTCGCGGTCGAGCCCGAACGGGTCCACGCCGTCCGCGGCGTGCGGCAGCGCGACCCGGCGCAGCCGGTCCTCGAAGTCCTGACCGAGCAGCCGGATGGTCGCGTCGTCGATCGTGCCGCGCAGGCTGTCGACCCCCAGGCGCGCGAGCGGCAGCGCGCTGTGGGAGACGAAGTGACTCAGCCTGGCGAGCGTCGTTCTGCTGGCCATGGGCGCGGCACGATAGCAAACCTCGCGTGGGACTGCACCGCAGGAAGGGCTTGACCATCGGCCTCCTCGAAGCGACCGTCAGCTCCGATGAGCGAACGCATGCTCGGTCGAGTCCGCCGCCCCGCCGCCGACACCGATCCGTCCCTCCGGCCCATCCTCATCACCGGCATCTGCGGCCGTCTCGGACGGCGGCTGGCGCGGCGCCTGCACCGCGAGCGGCGCGTGATCGGCGTCGACCGGCGCAGCTTCGACGGCCGCCCCAAGGACATCGAGCATCACCAGATCGATATCCGCCGCAAGAAGACCCAGGACATCTTCCGGCAGGAGCAGCTCGCCGCCGTGGTCCACCTCGGGGTCATGCACGACCCGCGGGCCAGCCAGATGGAGCACCACAGCTGGAACCTCGCCGGCTTCCAGCGGCTGCTCGAGTTCGTCGCGCAGTACGACGTGCCCAAGCTCATCGTCCTGTCGAGCGCGAACGCCTACGGGCCGCGCCCGGACAACCCGCAGTTCATCACCGAGGACGCGCCGCTGCTCGGCGGCGCGTCGTTCAGCGAGATCCGCGACCTCATCGAGGTCGACATGCTGGCGCAGTCGTTCTTCTGGAAGCACCCGCAGACCGAGACCGTCATCCTCCGGCCGGTCCACATCCTCGGCTCCGTGCGCAACGCGCCGTCGAACTACCTCCGGCTCAACGTCATCCCGACGCTCCTCGGCTTCGACCCGATGGTGCAGGTCATCCACCAGGACGACGTGGTCTCCGCGATCGTCGCGGCGCTCCGCCCGGGCGTGCGCGGGATCTTCAACCTCGCGGGGCCGGCGCCGCTGCCGCTCTCGCGCGTCATCGACATGACCGGGCGCGCGCGCGCCGCGATCCCTCACTTCGTGATGCAGACGATCATCCCGCGGCTCTGGCGGTTCCGGGCGACCTCGTTCCCGGCCCCCGAGCTCGATCACATCCGCTACGTGTGCATGGTCGACGACCGGCGGGCGCGCGAGCTCCTCGGCTACACGCACCAGCACGACATCCAGGAGACCGTCCAGGCGGTCGACGACATCACCTGAAGAGCGCGTCATGAAGCGAGCGACCCGCATCGAGCGCCTCGTCGACTACTACGAGGACTTCGCGCCCGACTACGTCTCCACCTGGAAGGACATCCAGCACTACGAGAAGCCCGTGCGCGCGTTCCTGCGCGAGGCCGTCCCCGAGGGGGGCCGCGTGCTCGACGCGGGCTGCGGTCCGGGCCACCTCACGCGCGATCTCCCGCCGTCCGTCGACGTCGTGGGCTTCGACATCGCCGAGCGGATGCTCGAGATCGCCCGCAAGAAGCGCCCCCACGGCGCCTACCACCGGCACGACTACCACGCCCCGATCCCCCGCTCGTGGGGGCGGTTCGACGTCGCGCTCGCCCTCGGGACGCTGGAGTTCTGCGACGATCTCGCGCTCGTCCTCAAGAACCTCGCCGGCGCGCTGCGCTCCGGCGGCCGGATGCTGGTGAGCATCGTCGAGCGCAGGCCGCACGTCAGGATGCACGAGCGCGCCGCGCGCCCGCTCTCCGACGTCGAGCTGTCCGGCGTGAGCATGTATCTTTACACCTTCGCCGAGCAGACAGACGCCATCCTGCGCGCGGGCCTGCTCCCGCGCAGCTACCGGCTGCACCCGGGCTGGCGACACACCGAGTACGACGTCGACGTGCTCTACGCCCTCTGGGATCTCGAGGCCTCGAGCGGCGGCCGGTGATGCGCCTGGGACATGGCGGCGAGCCTTTCCGCGCCGCGCCGTCCGCGGTAGAGAGAGCGACGGTGCGATGGGAGTGAAGCTCGGGGGCGCCTTCCTGACCTGCGCGATGGGGCCTTTGCACCAGGCCGGCGCGTGCATCCAGACCAGCCGGGTGCCCGACGGGCTCCGGGAGCTCGCCCCGGAGGGGCTCCTCGGCGGCTTCCAGCGCGGGATCGAGCAGGCGGCGAAGCTCGCCGGCGTCCGCAAGGAGGACGTCGAGCGCCTCCTCCCCATGGATGACGTGCGCGCGGCGATCGAGCGGCTCGGCGACAGCCAGACCGAGGCCGTGGTCGCGTGGGACGTCTACGCGGGGCGCATCGGCGGGCTGCTCGAGGGGGTCGCCGAGGTGACCAACCACGGGCAGGCGCCGGACGTGAGCCTGTGCCTGGAGCGGCTGGCGAACAAGGTCCGGCGCGATCGCCCGTTCGCGGAGCCGCTGCAGGCGCTCGCGGAGGACGTGTCGCAATGGCAGGCGATGATCGGCCGCTGCCGCAAGCTGCTCGACGAGAGCGGCGGCGGCGCGCTCGCCAAGGCGTACCGCCGCCGGCAGATCCGCAAGCTCGCCTCGATCGCGGTCTCGGCGCTCGTCATCGTGGCGGCGCTCTCGGTGATCGTGCGGGTCCAGACCGCCCGCAAGCGGGTCGACGCGGTCCTCGCGCGCCCGGACGTGTGCGCCGTCCGCGAGATCTCGCAGGACGATCTCGGCCGCGCGGCGAGCGACCAGCAGCGGCGCGTGGCCGAGCGGATCGAGCAGTGCGCCGAGGTGGAGGCCCGCGAGGCGCGCGAGCGCGAGGAGCGGGAGCGCGCCGAGGAGAAGGCGCGCGAGGAGCAGCGGCGCCGCGCGGAGCGCGACGAGAAGTGCGCCGCGCTCGCCGTGCGGTTCAAGGCGGGGGCGTTCTCGGAGGAGGACGGCAAGATCGCCGGCGTGAGCAACGATCTGCTCCGGCGGATCGCGCAGCGCAGGCTCCTTGCCACGGACGTCGGGCCGACCGGTCCGGCGCTGCCGTGCGAGGGCGCGCGCGGCGGCGACGAGCTGCGCGCGGCGTTCGCGGAGGCCTTGCTCGCGTCGGTCTGGACGTGGGTGCCGTCCGCCGATCCCGGGCCGAAGCTCGGCGAGGTGCTCGCGGCGCGCAGCGCGGAGCTGCCCCCGCGCGCGCGGACGATGCTGTCGTCCCGCACCGTGCACGAGTCCAAGCGGGCCATCGTGTCGGGCGATCCGGCCGCGCTCGGGAGGGCGTCGCGCCTGTGCGCGCTCACGGCCAAGCTCGAGATCGCGAGCGGCGCCGGGTGCGCGGCGCTGGAGAGGCTCGCCGTCAAGCCGGCGCCTTGAGGGGGTGAGGGCGGGGGGAGCCGGAGGAGAGCGCGGGCGCGACGATGGGCGTCGCGCCCGCGGGGATACCTACTTCTTGAAGGCGGGGATCGACTCCGCGTCGAGCACGCACACGAAGGCGACGGGGTCGCACTTCACCTTGAGGTCCGGGGAGATGCCAGAGAGCGGATCCTGGCAGATGGATTCATCCCCCTTGCCCGTGGGGAGCGGCTCGCCTTCGGGATCGGGGTTCTCGCCGTAGACCTGGCAGTCGACGATCGGCCACACCCCGACGACCTTGTACCTCGCCGAGCAGCTCTCTTCCGAGTACGTGACTTCAGCCTCGAACTGATTCCCGAGGTTGGCAGCCGTCACGTACAGGCGCACGTTGCTCCACTCGAGCTTGCGCGGCCCCGGCTCGAGCGTCGGCTCGCCGCCGCCGCCAGCGCCGCCGTCACCAGCGCCGCCCTCGCCGCCAGCGCCGCCGTCACCAGCGCCGCCAGCGCCGCCGTCACCAGCGCCGCCAGCGCCGCCCTCGCCGCCGGCGCCGCCGTCGCCAGCGCCGCCCTCGCCGCCCTCGCCAGAGGGCAGCACCACCACCTCGGCAGGAGCGAGCGACGACACCGTACAGATCTCGTTGTCATCCGGCTCGATCGACGTGAAGAACCCGACCGCGAACGGGTTCAGGTCCGGGTTCGGGTCGACCGTGGCGCCGCCGCGGGCCCAGCCGCCAAACTCCTCGGTCTGGATCGCGACGAGCTTCCTGTCGCTGTCGGGGATCTGGTCACCGTTCTCGTCGGGGTTGTACGCCTGCATCCCGACGCGCTCGACCGTTCCAGCCTTCCGGCCGCAGGGGCTCTCCTCATCCCCCTCGATCAGCGTGAACTTCGCCGCGAACGGGGATACGAGCGCGGTGCCGACCGTGCATTCGGGCTTGGGCTGCGAGCAGCCCGGCGACATCGCCGCGAGCGGTGAGAGCGCCGCGAGCCCCGCCATCCAAACAAGCCTTCGCCTCTTCATCGCTTGCTTCCTTTCACGCGCGCGCCGCGCCTAGAACGTGACCCGCGCGCCGAACCGGAACTGCCGGGGCGTCTGGTACTGCGTCGGCTTGCCGAAGTTCGGGTTCTTGGCCGATTCCTTGAGCGGCTGGCCGTCCGTGGTGGTGACGCACGTCGGGGTCGCCTCGAGCTGCTCGAGCGTTCCATTGACGCAGGGGTTCACGTCGGCCGTGGTGTAGCGCTGGTCCACCGCGACGACCTCCTGGAAGTTGAAGATGTTGAAGACATCCATGCTGACGGTGAGCTCGCTGTCCTTCGCGAGCTTGACCGAATAGCCGAGGTGGCCGTCGATGTTGTGCTGCCAGGGCAGCCGGCCGCCGGCGCCGCGGGGCAGGATGAACGTCTCGTCGTAGCTGTACAGGTAGTGCGAGCCCCAGTAGTCCTTCGGGGCGCCGGAGCGCGACCGGTAGGTGAGGCCGAGATCGATGAGCATGTTGTTCGGGAGCACGAACGTCTTCGCGCCGTAGATCTTGATCTCGTGCGCGTTGTCGCCGGGCAGGGCCCCGTCGCGGTTGACGAGGAGCGAGGCCAGATCGAACTCGGTGTTGATGTTCGGATCGAGCTGATCGGTCTCGGGCCTGAAGAGGCCCGGGTAGTTGCCGCGCAGGTAGGACAGCGTGTAGCTCGCCTGGGCGAGCCACAGGTCGGCGAAGGCCTTCTGGAAATAGAGGGTCAGCGCGTCGTAGTCGCGCGTCGCCTCGGGGAAGTCCTTCGCGATCCCCTTGCCGGGGTTGCCGATGAAGTAGGTGTTCGCCTCATCGCGGCTCATGTCCTCGATGACGTTGTTCATCCAGCGCTTCGTGTAGGTCACGCCGAGGCGCGCGTTCTCGATGATCTCGTACTCGCCGCCGATCACGAGCTCGTCGGACGACTGCGGCGACAGGTCGGGATCCACCGGGGACTTGCCGCCGCCGAGCGTGAACCACTCGCGGTTCGGGTCGTAGTTCCCGAGGATCGTGGGCCGGTTCGCGTCGTTCCGGCACTGCCCTTCGCCGTAGCCCTTCGCGTCCACGGGATCGGCAGGGTTGCAGCCCCCCGGGCCGGCGACGTGATAGGAGCGGATGTTCCGCTCGTCGCCGAAGGCGCGATCCATCATGTCGAGGGGGACGCTCTCGTAATATCGCGCGAAGTTCGCGAACACCTTCGAGCGGCCCTGCTGCGTGATGTCGTAGACGACGCCCACGCGCGGCGACCACTGGTTCGCGAGCGCCAGCCCGAGCTTGCCGTCGCCGGCGAACAGGTACTGCGCGTCGTAGCGCAGCCCGATGTTCAGCGTCACCTGGTCGAGGATGCTCCAGCTGTCCTGCACGAACGCGCCGATCGTCGCCCCGAGCGTGTTCACCGTGACCTTGTCCTGGATCACGTACCCCTCGGGACCGGTCAGGAAGCCGAGCTGTCGCTCGTCGTGGAAGGCGGTCCCGTCTCCCTCTTCCTGGTAGCTGGTGCCGCCCGCGTAGGCCTTGATGTGCTCGTACGTCGTGATCTCGCCGTCGATGCCGGCCTTGACCACGTGGTGACCGAGCCCCTCGAAGATGCTCGTCACCATCGCCTTGAGCTGGAAGCGGTTGAGCGACGCGTCGTCGAGGAAGTCGGGGCCGCCGTCCCAGTACGTGCGCACCGCGCACGGCACCGCGACGACCTCGCCGTCCGCGTTGCGCAGCGGCTCGCACATCGCCCGGGCCTCGGGCGAGAGCTTCTCGAACTCGTAAATCGAGCGCCGGTGGGGGTCGTACCTCGCCCAGAGCACGAAGGGCCTGCCCGACAGGCCTTCGTCCGTCCCGATCTCCGAGCCGTCCGGGGCCAGCCGCGCGCTGCGCTGGTTGTGCCAGCCGAGCGTCGCGTCGAACAGCAGGGTCTTGTTGTTGAACGCCGACGCCCACTTCAGCGCGACGTCGGTGGACGACGCCACGTACTCGTGCGCGATCGCGCTGTACCGGCCGGTGATGTTGGCCGCCTCGACGACGCCCCGCGCCGGGTCGAACCCGAAGTTGCCGTCGCCGCCGGACGTCGACGGCGACCCGTAGACCGAGAGCGCGATGCTGTGATCCGGGCTGATCTGGTAGGTCAGCTTGCCGAGGTACTGCAGCGTCTGCTCCTCGGCGCGGTAGAACCGCTGCGTGCCCGGCAGCCGGTCGACGATGTTGAACTGCGTGTCGGGATCCTTCACCGGCTCGAAGGTGTTCGGGTCGTAGCGCGTGGCGAACAGGTTGCGCTCCATCTCGTAGCTCTTGAACGCGATCGCGGCGCCCGCGAAGAACCAGAGCTTGTCCTTCTGGATGGGGCCGCCGACCTCGAAGCCGTAGTCGCGGATGGACGACAGGCGCGTGTCCGTCTGGATGGTGTCGCCCTGGCGGCGGACCTCCTTGCTCTTCCCCTCGAACGCGCCGGGCGTGAGGTTGAAGAAGACCGAGCCCTGGAACGCGTTGCCTCCGCTCTTCGTCACGACGTCGAGGACGCCGCCGGTCGCGCGGCCGAACTCGGGCATGTACCCGCCGGCCACCACGTTCACCTCCTTGATGAACTCCATGGTGAGCGGCGTGCCGATGATCCCGTACGCGGGGTCGTTCACCGAGAGGCCGTCGATCACGTACTGGTTCTCGGGCGACGACGTGCCGGCGATCGACGTGCCGTACTCGTCCGCCTGCGCGCCGGGCGTGATCGCCGCGACCGACTCGAACGAGCGCGACGCCGCGCCCTTGCCCGTCGGGGGCGCCACGGCGATGCGCCGCGTGAAGTCCCCCGTGATGCTCTGGCCCACCGTGCTCGAGCCGACGTCGACCGTCGGCGCGCGGCCGACCACGACGATCTCCTCCGCCTTCAGCGCCTCCGGGAGCAGCTCCACGTTGACGCGGATCGTCGTCCCGGTGCGGACCACGATTCCGCTGCGCACGTACGGCTTGAACGATTCCTTCTCCAGGCGGAGTGTGTAGTCGCCCGGCGGCAGGTTCGGGATACGGTACTGGCCGGTGCCGTCCGTGACCACGAGCTGCTCCCCTTGCAGCTCGGGCGACGTCGCCGTCACGACCACATCGGCGGCGGGCGCTTTGCTCGAGGCGTCAATTACCCGTCCGATCAGAACGCTGTTGCCCGTCTGCGCGAGCGCCGGGGCCGCGGTCAACAAAGTCATGGCGAGCAGCAACAGCGCCGCCCACATCCCCCACGGCGCACGTGGTGAGCGCGCTCCGTGTTTCAGCCTCTTTTCGAGAAACTTCACGGAATTCCCTCCAGAAGTGTAGGCCCCTCGAGTCCCTCCTTACCCTAGACAGGAATCGCGCGAGACAATAGACTTTTTTGTAGGACTTGCTCGCTTGTGCACTCCGGGTAGGCGCCGCACGCCGCCACACGTCGCGGCCCGTTCACGCAGATCAGCTCGAGTTCTAGGAGTTACGACCCCCCATGTTCGACTCGGTACTCGGTCGCACCACCGCCACACAGGGGCGTCTCGGGACGGGCGCAATGCTCTCGATCGTCGCCCATGCGGCGATCGCGGGGGCCCTCCTCTGGCAGGCCACGCGCCCTCGGGTCGAGAAGCAGAAGGACGTCGAGGTCACGTTCTTCGCCCCGGCGCCGCCGCCCCCGCCGCCTCCTCCTCCCCCGCCGCCGCCGGGCGGCGGCGCGAAGCGCCCGCCGAAGGTAGAGCAGCGCATCGAGCAGCCGAAGCCTGTCAAGACGCCTGACACCATCTACGACATGCCGCAGAAGCCCAAGGCCAAGGCGCCTGAGCCGGAGCCGCCCAAGCCAGAGGCCCCGGAGCAGCCGGGCGGCGTCGAGGGCGGCGTCGAGGGCGGCGTCCAAGGGGGGACCGTCGGCGGCCAGGTCGGCGGGCAGATCGGCGGTCAGCTGGGCGGCCAGCTCGGCGGCCAGCTCGGCAGCACGGCGCCGCCGCAAAACGTGGTCCTGCCGTTCGGCGCGGGGATGAACCGGCCGACGATGATCTCGGGGCGAGATCCGCAGTACACGCGCGAGGCGCTCGCCGCGCGGGTGGAGGGGCTCGCGATTGTCAAGTGCGTCATCAAGACCGACGGCACGCTGACCAATTGCCGGATGGTCAAATCACTCCCCCACATGGATCGGGCGATCCTCGATGCGCTCTCGGGCCGTCGCTACACCCCCGTGATGTACCAGGGGCGCCCGGTCTCGGTCGACTACGTGTTCAACGTCCGGCTCAAGCTCCCTTGACCGCCGGCGGCCGGGTGTTGTTGAACGGACGGGGCACGTAGTAGAGAAGGTCACGGGGTAGGCACGCTCTGCGGTACTGTCGAGTTCGCTGCGGCGTCCAGAGGCGCTGATCCAGCATAGCTGAAACCATCACGACACCAGGGAGCGCCAGGAGGCGCGAGCGAGACGATGCAATTCACGTTGATTGAGCTGTGGGGCCACATGGGGCTCTTCGCGAAGCTGATCGTCTTCGCGCTGGCCCTCATGTCCGTGTCGTCCCTGATCGTCTTCGGCGAGCGCCTCGTCGTGTCGTTCAAGTCGCGCGCCGCCTCGCGCGCGTTCGCCGAGCGCGTGGGGCCGATGCTCGCCCGGGGCGAGCTCGAGGGCGCCCGGACCGCCGCCAAGCCCGCGGGCGAGATCGGCTACCTCGGCCGCGTCATCGGCGCCGGGCTCGCCGCCTACGCGTCGAGCGCGCCCTCGCGGCTGCCGGCGCAGGGGCACGAGCGCGACGGCGTGTTCGAGTCGGTGTCGCGGGCGCTCGAGCGGCAGGCGCAGCGGGAGGTGCTCAGCCTGAAGCGCGGCTACGGCCTGCTCGCCACGGTCGGCTCCACGGCGCCGTTCGTCGGCCTGCTCGGGACGGTCATGGGCATCGTGACCGCGTTCCAACAGATGGCGGCCTCCGGCTCCGGCGGCCTCGGCACCGTCTCGGCGGGCATCGCGGAGGCGCTCGTCACGACCGCCTTCGGCCTGCTCGTCGCGATCCCGGCCGTCATGGGGTACAACTACCTCCAGGGCTGGGTCGACGCCCGGGCGATCGACATCTCGGAGTCGTCGAACGAGTTCCTCGACATCGTGGCGAAGCGGCTCGACGGCCGCATCGCGCCGGCCGCCGACGAGGCCGCTTGACACAGAGCCCGCGCGATACGGCGCCTGCCTGGTCGCGGGGTGCGGCGCGCGGCGCCGCGCGCCCGCGGCGAGGCGCGCGCTGACGCGCCCAGCCGGGAAGCGAGCGTTCCAATGGGGATGGCTGTCGGCCCGCAGAAGGGCCCCAAGAGCGAGATCAACGTCACGCCGCTCGTCGACGTCGTCCTCGTCCTGCTCATCATCTTCATGGTCGTCACGCCGATGCTCCAGCGCGGCAAGGACGTGAAGCTGCCGCAGGCCGCGAAGGTGGACGAGGAGAAGAAGGAGGTAGACCCGCTGATCCTCTCCGTGACGCTGGAGAAGACGGTGTGGGTCGAGAACGACCAGTTCGACGAGGCCGGGCTCGCCGAGCGGCTCGCGCGCGAGTTCGCCGCGCAGCCGGGGCGCAAGGTGCTCGTCAAGGGGGACCAGCGCCTCTCGTTCGGCGACGTCCGCCGGGTGATGGAGACGGCGCGCAAGTCGGGCGCGAAGAGCGTGTCGCTGGCGGTCGAGGAGCTGAAGGGGAGGTAGCGGCGATGAGCGCGCGCGCGAAGAGGAAGTTCGTCGTGAAGCCGGCGGTGCCGCTGAACTCCGACATCAACGTGACGCCGCTCGTCGACGTCGTGCTGGTGCTGCTGATCATTTTCATGGTCGTGACGCCGCTGCTCGAGAAGGACATCGGCGTGCGGGTGCCGGACACCGAGCAGGTCAAGGAGGACACCCCCCCGCCGCCCGACCAGCTGGTCGTCCGGGTGAACGCGCAGGGCGAGCTGATGGTGAACGACGAGCGGGTCGAGCGCGCCGATCTCGTCGGCAAGCTCAGGCCGCTCCTCGAGCGCCAGAGCAGGCCGCAGGACCGGATCGTCTTCGTGGTCGCGGACGACGCCGCCGTCTACGGCACCGTCGTCGAGGTGCTCGACGGCGCGAAGGCGGCGGGCGCGCAGACGCTCGGCATGATGACCGAGCTCCCCGAGCCGCCGCCGCCGTCGCCCTGAGCGCGCCGCAGGCCCGCGTCTGCTGCTCGGGGCGGGCGGCCCGGCGCGACGCGAGGCTTGCGTCGCGCGCGGTCGCGACCTACACCGCCCCCCTCGAAAGCGAGGTCGTCGATGTTGCGGACCGAATGGGTGAGCAAGCGCGCCGGGAGCCCCAACCAGAGCCAGATGCACTTCGCGCGGAAGGGCATCGTCACGGAGGAGATGGAGTACGTCGCCCGCCGTGAGAGCCTCGCGCCCGAGCTCATCCGCAGCGAGGTCGCGCGCGGCCGGATGATCATCCCCGCCAACAAGAACCACCTGAACCTCGAGCCGATGTGCATCGGCATCGCGTCGCTCTGCAAGGTGAACGCGAACATCGGGAACAGCCAGACGACGAGCGACGTGAACGGCGAGCTCGAGAAGCTGCGCTACGCCGTCAAGTACGGCGCCGACACCGTGATGGACCTGTCGACCGGCGGCGACATCGACGGCATCCGCCGGGCGATCATCGCCGACTCCCCGGTGCCGATCGGCACGGTGCCGATCTACCAGGCGCTCGAGGTTTGCAAGGGCACGGCCAAGATGACGGCCGACGACCTCATCGACATGCTCGAGCACCAGGCGAAGCAGGGGGTCGACTACTTCACGATCCACGCGGGCGTGCTGCTCGAGCACCTGCCGCTCGTGAAGGGCCGCATCACCGGCATCGTCTCGCGCGGCGGCTCGATCATGGCGCAGTGGATGATCGAGCACCACAAGCAGAACCCGTTCTACACGCACTGGGACAAGGTGCTCGAGGTCTGCGCCAAGTACGACGTCACGATCTCGGCCGGCGACGGCCTCCGCCCCGGCTGCCTCCACGACGCGAGCGACGCGGCGCAGTTCGCCGAGCTGAAGACGCTCGGCGAGCTCACGAAGCGCGCCTGGGAGAAGGACGTGCAGGTCATGATCGAGGGCCCCGGGCACGTGCCGTTCGATCAGATCGCGATGAACGTGCAGAAGGAGATGGAGCTCTGCCACGAGGCGCCGTTCTACGTGCTCGGCCCGCTCGTCACCGATTTCGCGCCCGGCTACGACCACATCACGAGCTGCATCGGCGCCACGATGGCCGGCTTCGCGGGCGCCGCGATGCTCTGCTACGTGACGCCGAAGGAGCACCTCGGCCTGCCGAACCCGGAGGACGTGAAGCAGGGCCTCATCGCCTACAAGATCGCCGCGCACGCCGCGGACGTGGCGCGCAAGCGCCCCGGCGCGCGGGATCGCGACGACGCGCTGAGCCGCGCCCGCTACGCCTTCGACTGGAAGCAGCAGTTCGCGCTCTCGCTCGATCCGGAGACGGCGCAGGCGATGCACGACGAGACGCTCCCGCAGGAGTACTTCAAGACCTCGGAGTTCTGCTCGATGTGCGGGCCGAAGTTCTGCTCGATGCACATCAACCGCGTGGTCGACGAGTACAACGCGCGGCAGGATCGGCAGGAGACCGAGAACGCGCCCACGAAGCGGTCGCTCTCGCTCATCGATCAGCCGTGACGCGGGGGCGGCGGTGAGGCGGGGGAGGGGACGCGAAGGCCTCCCCCGCGCGGGGGTATGCGCGCGCGCGTCTGCCTGCCCGCGCGCGGTCCTCGTCGCATCCGTGTCGCGTCGCCTCGCGCGCGCGGTCCTCATCGCCTCGATCGCCCTCGTCGTCCTCGCCCCCCTCGCGTGCCGCCGCGAGAGCGCGACCTCCACGAGCGCCCCCTCGTCGCCCTCCTCGCCCACCGCCTCGCTGTCGGCGGCGCCGCGCCCGCCGAGCCCTCGTCTCACGGATCCGCGCTGGCGCCTCGCCGCCGGGGACGACCCGCTCGAGCGCGCCCGGCTCGCCGAGGCCGAGGGCGCGACGGGGCTCCTCGCCGCGCTGGAGGACGGCGGCGACATCGCGCTCACGGCCCTGGGCGCGCTCCCGTACGCCGACGACGCCGATCTCGCGCTCGCGCCGCTCGCCGAGCGTGCCCGCGCGGCGTCCGGGCCGTCGCTGACGCCCCTGCTCGAGGCGCTGCTCGGGATCGCCGGTCGCCCGCCGCGCCCGCGCGAGCCGCTCGACCTGGACGGGGCGCGCGCCGCGGCCGCGGCGCTGGTCGAGCTGTCGGGCAGGCGCGACCTCCCCGCGGAGCAGCGCGCGCTCGCGATCTCGGCGGCGCGCGCCCTCGCCGAGAAGGGGCTCGTCGATCCTCGCGATATTCCCGCGGATCTGGATCCGGAGGGGCCCGACGCGGGCTCCGCGGGAGCCCAGGCGCCGCGGCCCTGACGTCCGGCGCGGCTGCGTGCGCTTGGGGGCCCGCGCGGCCATCGGCGCGGCGCCTGCGCGGCCATCGGCGCGGCGCCCGCGCGGCCGTCCAGCGCGGCCGTCCAGCGCGGCGCCCGCGCCGCCGGATCGTCCCGCCGCCCTTTGGGCCGGTTGGGGTCCCTTTTGGTACCTTCCCCCCCGTGACGACGCCGTACACCTCCGAGGCCTTCCTCCATCAGCTCCTCGGCAAGGCGCTTGCCGCCCACGCCAGCGACATTCACCTGAAGGTCGGTCAGCCGCCGGGCGCGCGGGTGCGCGGCGACATGGTCTACTTCCGGGTCGACCGGATCCGCCCCGAGGACAGCGAGGCCGCGGCGCGGGTGCTGCTCGCGGGCCGGCCTTCGCGCGAGCTGCTCGCCACGCTCCAGGAGCTCGACGCCGCGTACGTCGTCCCGGGGCTCGGCCGGTTCCGGGTCAACATCTACCGCCAGCGCGGCTCGCTCGCGATCGTGCTGCGCAGCATCCCGCTCAAGGTCCCCACGTTCGAGGAGCTGGGCGTGCCCTCGGCCGTGCGGGCGATGGTGGAGCACGACCACGGCCTCATCCTTGTCGCGGGCACGGCGGGCAGCGGCAAGAGCACGACGCTCGCCGCGTTCGTCGGGCAGATCAACGCGACCTTGCCGCGGCACATCGTCACCCTCGAGGATCCCATCGAGCACGTGCACGAGGACAACCGCTCCAGCATCAGCCAGCGCGAGATCGGCGTCGACACGTCGGATTTCCCGACCGGGCTGCGCTCGGCGCTGCGGCAGGACCCGGACGTCGTGATGCTCAGCGCGCTGCGCGACGGCGAAACGCTCGATCTCGCGCTGCACGCCGCCGAGACCGGGCACCTCGTGCTCGCGGCCGTGCACACGCCGGACGTCACGCGCACGCTCGGGCGGCTGGTGGCGCTCGGCAAGAGCCCGAGCGAGGTGCGCGATCGGCTGGCCGACTGCTTCCAGGGCGCGGTCGCGCAGCGCCTCTTGCCCCGCCGCGACGGCGCGGGGGAGGTCCTGGCCTCGGAGGTGCTGGTCGCGACGGCCGCTGTGCGCGAGGCGATCCGCCGCCCGGAGGGGAGCCCGTCGCTGCGCGAGCTGATGGAGAAGGGGGTCACGCCGTACGGGATGCAGACCTTCGAGGCGCACCTGCGTCAGCTCGTCGGCCAGGGGGCGATCGCGAAGGAGACGGCGAAGGCGGTGACGGCGCTGTAGTCGATGCGGGGCGCGGTTCTTCGCCGGCATTCGTCTCCCATCTCCCGTTTCCCGTCATCCGTCTCCCCTCTTTCGTGCGCGTGCGCGTGCGCGTTTCCGTGCTCGCTCGTGCACGGACCGGAGCGAGCACGGGAACGCGTACGCGCACGAAGAGGGAAGAGGGAAGAGGGAACAGGGATGATGACGAATCTATCGGGGTCAGTCTCTCGCCCGTCTTCCAGTTGAACAGATAGCCGTCCCGAACCGTGAGGTTCGGCTCATCAAACTTCGCGCCCTGCTCCAAGATGGGCTCGACCCGGGCCACGTCTCCATCCAGGTCCTTCAGCGCCTTTCGCGCTCGAGAGCTGGTCACGCACCTCCCTGACCTCGACGTCGCACACGGCTGCTTGCCGAAGGCCGCCGCACCCGCGGGCGAGGCGGCCGCGCCCCCGGCGAAGCGCTCCCGCACACGAATCGCGGTACGCAGCGCGCCTCCGAGACCTTCGTGCGCCGGCACGGAGGCTTCCGTCTCGCTCCGGAAGCTTCCGTCGCGCTCCGGAAGCTTCCGTCACGGAAACGAAGCCCTCCGTCGCGCTCCCGAGCACGACATTTCGCGTACTTAGCGGTGCCGGCTCCGCCCTCGACGGCCTCCGTCGCGCGCCGGAGGGTCAGATCCCCGGCAAATCAGGCCTCTCGCTCCACGCCGGAAGCTTCCGGCGCGCGACGGAAGCCTTCGCGCCGGCGCCGGAAGGCTTCGTTGCCGCGCCGGAAGCTTCCGGCCCGCGCCGGAAGCCCTCCTCCGCTCACCAGGAGCCCTCGCAGCCGCGCCGGGGCGCTCCACCCCCACGGCGGCGGCGCCGCCCACCCCCACGGCGGCGGCGCCGCGATCACCGCCGCCACGCCTCCTTTGCGCCTCGCCCCCTCCTTCGCAGCGCAACCCCCCGGCCACTCCTTCGCGCCTCGCTTGCAGCGGCGACCCAAGCCTGGGTATGAGCGGAGCCCATGCTCGACGGGATCGAACGGGAAGCGGCGGAGCACAACGGTGGGCGCAAGGAACCGAACGGGAGCGCCCCGGCGACGGGCGGGGTCCGCCACGACTGGACGGTCGAGCAGGCGGTCGCCCTGCACGATCTCCCGCTCTTCGAGCTGATCGACCGCGCGCGCTCGGTCCACCGCGCGTTCCACGGCGAGCACGAGGTGCAGCTCTGCACCCTGCTCAGCGTCAAGACGGGCGGCTGCCCCGAGGATTGCGCCTACTGCCCGCAATCGAGCCACTACGAGACCGAGGTCGGGCCGGAGCGCATGCTCGACGTCGGCGCCGTCCTCTCGGCCGCCGAGCGCGCCCGCGCCGGCGGCTCGACGAGGTTCTGCATGGGCGCCGCGTGGCGCGAGGTGAAGGACGGCCCCGCCTTCGAGCGCGTCCTCGACATGGTGCGCGGCGTGAAGGCGCTCGGCCTCGAGGCGTGCTGCACCCTCGGCATGCTCACCGACGACCAGGCGCGCCGCCTGAAAGAGGCCGGCCTCGACGCGTACAACCACAACCTCGACACGTCCCGGAAGGCCTACAAATCGATCATCTCGACGCGCACGTACGACGAGCGGCTCGTCACCCTGCGCAACGTCCGGCGCGCGGGCATCACCGTCTGCTCGGGCGGCATCATCGGCATGGGCGAGTCGATCGCCGACCGCTGCGAGATGCTCGTCGAGCTCGCGCGCCTCGACCCGCACCCGGAGAGCGTGCCGATCAACGCCCTCGTGCGCTCGCCGGGCACGCCGCTGGAGAGCCTGCCGCCCGTGGACCCGATCGAGTTCGTCCGCATGATCGCCGTCGCGCGGCTCATGATGCCGCGCGCGATGGTGCGCCTGTCCGCCGGCCGGACGGAGCTCTCGCGCGAGGCGCAGCTGCTCTGCATGTACGCGGGGGCGAACTCGATCTTCTACGGAGACAAGCTGCTCACGACCCCGAACCCGGGCCCGGACGAGGACCGCGCGCTCATCGAGAAGGCGGGGCTCCAGCCGATGGCGCCTGCCGCGGCTCCCGCCGCCCGCTAGCCGGGCCGACGCCGTCGCCCGCCTCGGGCCGCGGGCGCTCCCCGCCGCGCGTCGCGACGTGGAGCGTCTGCGTCGGGTGCGCGAGCCGCGATCCGGCCGAGGCGATGAGCTCCAGGAAGGTGATCAGCATCTCCTGACGCATGGTCCGGAACTCGCCGAAGTCCGTCGTCTGGAACCAGGCCATCACCTCGACGTCGAGCGACGAGGGGCCGACGCCGACGAAGCGCACCACGACGTCGTCGGGCCAGATCTTCGGGTGCGCCCGCAGCGCGCGCTCGCACCCCTCGAGGACCGCGCGGAGCTGCTCGGGCGTGGTCTCGTGGACGAGGCCCAGCACGCAGGCGAGGCGCATCCGGTCGCGCGCCGTGTACGACTCGATCTGGAGATCGGCCAGCTTGCCGTTCGGGATCGTGACGATCGTCCGGTCGAGCGTGCGGATCCGGGTCGAGCGGAGGCCGATGGTCTCGACCGTGCCGAGCAGCGCGTCCACCTTCACGAAATCGCCGACCTGGAACGGCCGGTCGATGCCGATCGAGACCGAGCCGAAGAGGTTCTCCACCGTCTTCTGCGCGGCGAGGGCGAGCGCGACGCCGCCGATGCCGAGGCCGGCGAGGAGGCTCGCCACCGGGTAGCCGAGCTCGGACAGCACGGCGATCGCGCCGACGATCACGAGCGAGACCTTCGCGATCCGCCCCATGAGCGGCACGAGCGAGCGCGCCGCGGGGTTGTCGCGCGTCGCGGGGGCGGCGAGCAGGCGGCCGCCGACGGCGTCGATCGCGCGGAGGGCGAACCAGAAGACGGCGACGAAGACGCCGGCGCGCACCACCTTGTCGAGGAACGCCTCGGCCGGCGCGTAGAGCCCGAGCCACGGGAGCGCGATCTCGACGGCGAGCAGCGCCGCCGCGAACGTGAGCGGGCCGCGCGTGCCCTCGAGGAGCGCGTCGTCGAGCGGGGACTCCGTCCGGACGACGAGGCGGCGGAGCAGGGCGCGGAGGAGGAAGCTCAGCACCGCGCCGACGAGCCAGCCGGCGAGCGCGAAGACCGGCAGCGCGAGCCACTGCCACCAGAGCAGCTCGCGCGGCCCCGGGCGCAAGAGCGCCGGCGGCAGGTGGTCGCGCAGCCATCGGTCCTCGAGCCGCGCGTACCAGTCGTCGACGCGCTCCACGGTCGCGCGCGAGAAGATCCAGCGCACGCCGTCGGGGGTCGTGCGCCGCACCAGGCGCACCGGCTGGTACCCGGTCCGCGTCGGGATCTTGGCGATCTGCTCCACGCCGGCCCCGAGGTTGTCCTGCGTCTCCCCCTGCGAATTCGGCGAGATCGTCTCCAGGTCGAGCCAGTCGTGCCGGTCGAGCACCGCCTTGAGCTTCTGCGCGAGCGCCGCGCCGTCCGCCCTCGGCGGCACGTCGAGGTAGCGCGCGGCCTCGGCGTAGTTGCCCTCGCGACAGCGCTCGAGGAAGGCGCGCATCGAGGCCCGCGGCGAGTCGGGGGCGACCGGGAGCACCTCGGGATCGACGCCGGCTTCGGCGTTCGCCGCCGCCGGCGGCGCCGAGGGGGGAGGCGGCGGGGACAGCTCCCCGGCGCTCGCGCCCAGGAGGACGCACCCGAAGACGAACGCGAAGGCGAGCGCGGCGCGGATCCACCACCTCGCCGCCGGCAAGATGCGGAGCCGCTTCGAACCCTTGGGATGATCGTTCCAGGGCATGGGCCCCTGCTATTCCATCGCGCGGCGCGTCTGTCGACCGGACGGCGCGCGCGCGGATCGCGCGGCGCGCCGGCTTACGCGGCGGCGCGTACGCGCCCTCGCAGCTACACCGCCGCGGCGGGCGGCTCGCTCGCCAGCGCCGCGGTCACCAGCGCCGCGAGCGCGGCGCCGTAGCGCGCGAGCCGGCGCGCGCCGAGCCCCGGGACGCGCGCGATCGCGTCGGCGACCGCGCCGCCGTGGCCCCCTGCGAGCGCGATCTCCACGAGATCCTGCGCGCAGTGCCCTGGCAGCACGACCTGCTCGTCGACCTGCCGCGCCTTCGCCTCGGCCCTGCGCCACGCCGCGATCCGGGTCTCCATCGCGCGCCGGACGGAGAGCTCCCTCCGGGACGGGCGGGTCTGCGCGAAGAGGGCGCGCTCGTCCTCCGGCACGTCGCCGTCGCTGCGCCCCTGCTCGATGGCGCGGAGCCACGCGGCGACGAGGCCGGCCGCGCGGCCCGCCGCGGCCCCGCGGACGGCGCGCACGTCGTCGGCCCGGGTCGGCCTCCGCTGCGCGAGCTCGAGGAGCGCCTCGCCGGCGACGATCTTGAAGGCGGGCAGGTCGGCCTCCTCGGCGGCGGCGTCGCGCGCCAGGACGAGCCGCCGGAGGATCGCGCGGCCCTCCGGGTCGAGCGCCTGGGCCCCCTTGATGCGCGCGTACGCCGGCCGCGGATCGCGCGGCGGGCCGAGGGCGGCCGCCAGCTTGTAGGCGCACTCCTCCGCGATCTCGTCCTCGATCCCGAGCGCGCGGACGTGCTCCGCGAGCCGCGCGTCGAGCGGGAGCAGGTGGAGCACGTCGTCGGCCAGGTAGCGCAGCTCGGCGTCCGCGAGCGGCCTGCGCCCCCAGTCGTGCTGCTGGAGCTGCTTGTCGATCTTCACGCCGAGCTCCGTCGAGGCGAGCGCCGCGAGCCCCGTCGCCGCGCGCCCCAGCATGCGCGCGGCGACCGAGGTGTCGCGCACGCCGGCGAGCGGCGCGCCCGCCTCGGCGAGCATGCGCGCGTCGAAGGTGAGGTCGTGCAGCACCTTGGGCGGCCCCGCGGCCCCGAGGAGCGGCGCGAGCGGCGCGACCGGCGCGCGGAGCGCGTCGACGACCGCGACCGCGAAGCCGTCGCCCTCGCGGAAGGCGAGCTGGACCGTGCAGAGCCGCGGGCGGTACGCGAACAGCCCGTTGGCCTCCACGTCGACCGCGAGCGCGTCGGCGCGCGCCGCGCGCTCGACGAGCCGGGCGAGATCGCCTTCGCGCTCGACGAGGACGGGGGGATCCTGGCTCAGCGGGCCCTCTCCCGGCCCGGGCGCGCCGCCCTGCCGCGCCGCGCCCGCGCGAGCGCGCCGAGCGACGCCGCCGCCGCGGCGAGGAGCCCGCCGCCGCCGCCCGGCGACGGGGCCGCGGCGCAGCCGCCGCCCGCCTTCGGGGCGGGCTGATCTTCGGCGCACAGGTCGGAGAAGCCGTGGCGCGGCGTGGGGTCGCACGCCTCGACCGGCTCCCCGGGCGGGTACACCGAGCAGATCCCCACGCGGTCGTCGTCGTCGAGGTCGCGGAGCATCGTGCTCTCCGGCCGGTAGTCGGCGTACATGGTCGCGCCGACCTCGGCCGAGTGCGAGAGCCCGAGGAAGTGGCCGGCCTCGTGCGTGGCGATGCTCAGGAGGTCGAACGTGACGTCGTCGTCGCCCATCGAGAGCGTCACGTCGAACGAGTTGATCTCCATGTCGGCGTCGTAGATCTCGCCGTTCTTGAGGTTGTAGGTGACGGTCGTGAGCGCGAGGGTGCTCCCGCCGCTCCCGTACGGCCAGCCGTCGTCCCGGAACGTGATGATGTTCGCGTTCCCCTTGCGCTGGTTGTACTCGTGCGCGTCGCACGAGATCGGGCCGAGGTAGGTGACCTCCATGCGGGGGTTCGTCCCGCCGCCGCAGTCGGCCGCGGTCCACGTGGCGAACGCCTGCTCGAAGATCGCCTCGGCCTCCGCGAGCGTGACCTGGTGCGAGGCGTCTTCCTGGAGCGAGTAGCTGACGCACGGCGACGGCCAGGCGAGGGGGATGCCGCAGTCGGTCGCCTGCTGCGGGTTGCAGACGGCCGCGGTCGACTGGGTCTCGGGACAGACGCTGGTGCGGCAGTACGCCAGGGCGGCCCGGGGAAGGGCGAGCGCCGCGGCGACGAGCGTGAACGAGGCGACGGCGCGGGCGCGGGCGCGCTCTCTCCGTGTTGCGGGCGCGAGGTCACTGCTGCGCATGCTTCGCCTTCCAGGCGCGGCTCACCGCGTCGATCGCCGCGTCGACCGTCGCGCCGACGAGCTGCTCGCGCGCCGAGATCGCGGGGCCGGGCCGGGCCAGGACGGTCCCGCTGGACGGGCTCGCGGCCAGCCGCCGCACGGCGATGCGCGGCGCGCCGGCGATCCGCTGCGTCTCCTCGGCGTCGACGATGGGGTAGTGGCCCTGGGCCATCCCGGACACGACGAGCGCGGAGCTCGCCCGGGACACGAAGACCATCGCCTGCGCGCCGACCCTGAGCTGCGCGTCGCCGGCCACGTGCTGTCCGATGTCCCCGACGATGCCCCCGAGCGTCCTCACCCACACGTCGGCGTCGGGCTGTCCGGCCACCGTCCGGTCGATCGACAGGCGGGTATACGTCACGATCCTCTTGGCCCCGCCGAGCTCCTCCCACCGGCTGTACTGCTCGGTCGCGGTCGCGACCACGACGTACGAGGCGGCGGCGACGAGCTGGTCCAGCGAGAGCTGGATGGCGACGGCCGCCTGCGCGGCGCGCGGGCCGGACAGGAGCGCGCCGGGGCTCACCCCGGCTGCTGGGGCGGCGTCGCCCCCCGGCGCGAGGGTGACCGCGGGTGGCAACGCGAAGAGGAGGGCTATGAGCGAGGCTCTGGGAGACATAGGGGCAACGATACCATGCTGGCGAGCGGGGCACGCCGGAAGCCCGCGGCGCGGTCGTGCTGGACCCTGTGTCCCGGTCCGACTAGCTAGATCGTCTGGGTCGAGACCCGAGGAGCCTGCGATGACGAGCGACGCGTTCACGATCGGCAGACACACGTTCACTTCCCGCCTCTTCGTGGGGACGGGCAAGTACAAGGACCTGGAGGAGACCCGTCGCGCGCTCGAGGCGTCCGGCGCGGAGGTGGTCACGGTGGCCCTCCGCCGCGTGAACCTGAAGGACCGGGGCGAGGGGTCGATGATGTCGCTGCTCCAGCAGCGGCGCGTCACGATCCTGCCGAACACGGCGGGCTGCTACACCGTCGAGGACGCGGTCCGCACCTGCCGGCTCGCGCGCGAGCTCGGGCTGTCGGACCTCGTGAAGCTCGAGGTCATCGGCGACGAACGGACGCTGTTCCCGGACAACGAGGCGACGCTGGAGGCGGCGAAGATCCTGGTCAAGGAGGGCTTCACGGTGCTGCCTTACTGCATGGATGACCCGATCGTCTGTCGGAAGCTGGAGGACATCGGGTGCGCGGCCGTGATGCCCCTGGCCGCGCCGATCGGGAGCGGGCTCGGCATCCGGAACCCGTACAACCTGATGATCATCCGCGAGACGGCGAAGGTGCCGGTGATCGTGGACGCGGGCGTCGGGACGGCGAGCGACGCCGCGGTGGCGATGGAGCTCGGGTGTGATGGGGTGTTGATGAACACGGCCATCGCGGGCGCGCGGGACCCGATCCTGATGGCGCAGGCGATGCGGGACGCGGTGAGGGCCGGGCGGATGGCCTACCTCGCGGGACGGATGCCGAAGAAGCTCTACGCGACGGCGTCCTCGCCGGAGCAGGGCAAGATCGCCGGGCTGTAGAGCGCGGCGGGGGCGCCCCGCTGCGCCGCGGGCGGCAGGCCCTGCGCCGCGGAGAGCGGCGCGCTACGGGAGAGCGCGCTGCGGGGGAGCGGTGTGCGGCGCGCGGCGTCGCGATGTGCGAAGTCAAACGAACAGCACGCCGGGGTCATGATACGCTCACAACCCTGAGTCACAATGACACGGAACGCTCATCGCACGGTCGACACCTCTGTCGTGGCGCGACTGGGCGCTCCGAGGACGACCGCGGCGCCTGACGGTCCGCTCAGGAGAATATGAGCAAGCCCAACGTCTGCATGGTCGTGAACAACCTCGAGGTAGGCGGGCTCGAGAAGGTGGTGCTGAGCCTCCTCGATCGGCTCGGCGACCAGGGCTTCGACCTCTCGCTGATCTGCCTCGACGGCGAGGGGCGGCTCTTCTCGGAGGTGAAGCTCCCCCGCTCCAAGTGCCTCGTGATCACGAAGGATCTCCGGCCGGTGCTGCCCGGCCTCAAGAGCGATCCCGAGGCGATCCTCTGGATCCGGCGCTTCTTCCACCAGCGCTCCGTGGATATCGTCCACGTCCACAACCGGGCTCCGCTCATCTTCGCCGGCCTCGCGGCGCGCCTGCTCCGGAATCGGCCGCTGGTCGTCTACTCGGAGCACAACCAGATCAACCGGGCGAAGGGGTTCGATCGGCGCAAGTTCGGCTACTACGCTTACCTCGCCGACGAGATGGTCGCGGTCTCGCACGACCTGAAGCGCATCCTCGTCGACGACGTGAAGGTCCGCGCGCCGGTCCGGGTCATCCACAACGGCATCGACGGGACGCGCTTCGCCCGGGCCCTGACGAGCGGCCAGCAGGGGCGCATCCGCGCGGAGCTCGGCATCGGCGAGCAGGAGTTCGTGTTCGGGTGCGCGGTGGTGCACATCGAGCAGAAGGGGCTCCGCTACCTCATCGAGGCGGCGCCCGAGGTGCTGCGGCGCGCCCCGGAGGCGCGCTTCGTCGTCGCGGGCGACGGCCCGCTCCGGGGGGAGCTCCAGCAGCGCGCCAGGGACGCGGGGCTCGGCGACCGGATGCTCTTCCCCGGGTATCGCTCGGACGTCCCCGAGCTCGTCTCCGCGTTCGACACCTACGTGCTCCCGTCGCTCTGGGAGGGGCTGCCGCTCGCGCTGCTCGAGGCGCTCGCGCTCGGCAAGCCGATCGTGGCGAGCCGCGTCGGCGGCGTCCCCGAGATCATCGAGCACGGGGTCGACGGGTTCCTCGTCCCGCCGAAGGACCCGGGCGCGCTGGTCGAGCACCTCTCGCGGGTCGCCCGCGACGCGGAGCTCCGCGAGCGCGCGCGCACGCGCGGCCCCGCGAAGTTCGCCGAGCAGTTCAGCCTGGAGGCGATGGTCGACGCGCACGTGCGGCTCTTCGACGAGCTCGTCGCCCGGCGGCGCGGCGGGGAGGCCTCGCCGCGGCCGCAAAGGTCCGGGGGAGCGAGCCAGGGACCGGCGCTGAATACGGGGCTGAGCGAGACCGAGCGAGCTTGAAGCGAGGCTCAGCGAGCCTCAACGAGCCTGAACGGGACGCGACGAGACGCGACGAGACGCGACGATACCCAACGAGACCCAACGAGACGCCTCGAACGGCGCCGGCACCAAAGCCTCTGTTGCCGGCGCGCTCGCTGCCTCGGATCGATCAGACAGGAGGAGCTCTTGCGGCGGATGCGTGTTTTGCTTATCACGAAGATTTTCCCGAACGCGGTACACCCGGACGAGGCGCCGTACAATCGTCGGCAGTTCGCCGCGCTGTCGCGTTACTGCGACGTCCGGGTGCTCGCGACGATCCCGTGGTTCCCTGGCATCGAGCGGCTCTCGAAGTGGCCTGTCGGCGCCAGCGCGCCGCGCGAGGAGGTCATCGACGGGCTGCCGGTCCGGCACCCGCGCTATCTCTACGTGCCGAGGGTCGCGCCGGCCCTGAACGGCCCGCTGTACGCGGCGTCGATGCTCCCGGAGCTCGTCGGGCGCGGCCCGTCGCCCGACGTGATCGTCGGGGCCTTCGCCTACCCGGACGGCTTCGCCGCCGTGTGCCTGGGGCGGCTGCTCGGGGTGCCGGTGGTGATCAAGGTGCACGGCTCGGACATCGACGTGATCCCGCGCGACGCGCGGCTGCGGCGGCCGCTCAGCTGGGGCCTGACGCGCGCGACCCGGGTGGTGGCGGTCAGCCGCAAGCTCGCGGACGGGGTCGCGGCGCTCGGCGTGCAGCGCGATCGCATCGACGTCATCATGAACGGCGTCGACGCGAAGCTGTTCCAGCCGCGCAGCCGCGCCGAGTCGCGCGCGGCGCTCGGCCGGTCGCCTGGATCGAAGATGTTCGTCTTCGTCGGCCACCTGAACCGGGACAAGGGGGTGCTCGATCTGGTCGAGGCGTTCGAGCGGCTCGCGCCCGCGCACCCGGATCTCGAGCTCACGCTCGTGGGCAGCGGCGCCGAGGAGCAGGCGTGCAAGGCCGCCGCCGCCCGGCTGGGCGGCCGGCTGACGGTGACCGGCTACCTGCCGCACGACCAGGTGTCGCTGTGGCTCGGGGCCTCGGACGCCCTCGTGCTCCCGAGCCTGCACGAGGGGACGCCCAACGTCGTGCTGGAGGCGCTCGCCTCGGGGCGCCGCGTGGTGGGGACGAGCGTGGGGGGCATCCCCGACATCCTCCACAGCCCGGAGCTCGGCGAGCTCATCCCGCCGGGGGACAAGGGCGCGCTCGCGGACGCGCTGCTGCGCGCCGCGCGGCACGAGTACGACCCGGCGCGGGTCGCGGAGCTCGCCGGCGGGCGCGACTGGGACGACAGCGCGCGCGCCCTCCACGACACGCTCCTGCGCGCGGTGCGCAGCGCCCGCCGGCCGAGCGCGGGCGGGCAGGACGTCGGCGACGTGCCCTTCAGCGTCCCGGGCCCGAAGGGCGGGATCGAGAACGGCGCCGCGCGGACGGGCGCTCCTCCCCTGAGCTGACGGCCCGGGCGGGCGGGGCGCGGCGGCCCGCGGGCGCGGCGTCCTCTTGACGCTCGCGCCCGTTCATCGGCGAATGGCGCCCGTGCTCACCGGCATCCGCGCGGCCCTCGGCCCGCTCGTGATCTTCGCCGCCCTCGCGCGCGCGCCTTACCAGTGCGCGGGCGACGTCGACCCGGATCATCGCCAGTACGAGGATCCGAGCGAGGCCCTGTACGGCTTGGCCGAGCGCTTCAAGGCGAGCGGCGATCGCCGGGCCCAGGCCGACACGTTGCGCTTCCTGGTCGAGCGGTATCCTGCCAGCCGGTTCGCCCGGATGGCCCGGCAGGACCTCGAGGCGCTCGGCGAGCCGGGCGCTCCGGGAGGGGAGCGCGCCCCGGGCGACGGAGACCGCTGACGCGCCGCGCGTCGGCGGAGGAGGACGGCCATGCTCACCCCGCGGTTGACCCTGATCACCCAGACGGCGGACGTGCCGGAGCCGGCCCTGCTCGCGCGGCTCTCGGCCTTCGGCGCCCTGCCCCCCGAGGCCCGCGCCCGCGTGGCGGTGCAGCTCCGCGACCCCGAGCTCTCCGGCGCGGCGCTCTACGCGCTCGGCCGGCGCCTGCGCGACGCCACCGCCGCGATCGGCGCCTCGTTCGTCGTCAACGACCGCCTGGATCTCGCGCTGCTGCTGGGCGCGGACGGCGTGCACCTCGGCCGCCGCTCGGTCGCGGTGGCCGACGCGCGCGCCCTGCTCGGCGCCGGCGTCTTCGTCTCGGTCGCCTGCCACGGCGTGGACGAGGTGCTCCGCGCGGCGGAGGCCGGGGCGGACGCGGCCGTGCTCTCGCCGATCTTCGCGACGCCCGGCAAGGGCCCGCCCCTCGGGCTCGCCGCGCTGGGCGAGGCGCGGGCTCGCCTCGCGGCCGCGTCGCGCGGGGTCGCGCTCATCGCCCTCGGCGGCGTGGACGCGGGCTCGGCGCCGGCCTGCCTCGCGGCGGGCGCGGACGGGGTGGCCGCGATCCGCGCCGACTTCGGCGGCGCGCTGCCGGCGCCGCTCGGGGGGTGACCTCGCCAGCGGCCGCCGCCGCGCCCACGCCGCCGGGCCGCGCGGCGGACGTCCTCACCTCGACCAGAGGTCGGCGAGCGGCAGCTCGATCGCGTCGAACGGCTCGGCCCGCACGGCCTCGTCACCTTCGTACGTGTCGAGCAGCGACCACCGGCCGTCGTCGAGCCGGTACACCTCGAGCGTCTGCGCGACCGGGTTGATCAGCCAGGCGTGGCGGACCCCTTCGCGGCGGTAGATCCGCATCTTCTTGCCGCGGTCGACGCGCTCGGTGCGCGGCGAGATCACCTCGCAGACCCAGTCGGGCGCGAGGTCATAGTGCGCGGGCGCGTCCTCGGGCCCGAGCGCGTCGGGCATGCGCTCGCGGCGCCAGCCGGCGAGATCGGGGACGACCTTGTCGGGCCTCGGGCCGAGGTGGAGCTCGGGCTCCATGAGGATGACCCAGCCTCCTGGTCCACCTGTATCCAGATCGAACGCACCCCCAAGCCTCACGTTCAAACGCGACGTGGTGCGGGTATGCGGCCGCGCCGGCCGCGGGAATGTGTACAGCTCCCCGTCGAGGATCTCGGCGACCATCTCTTCCGGCACGGCCTGAAACGCGGCCTCGACCTCGGGCGCGTTGCCTGGAAATAGCGGGTGCTGCGCGCTCATGCATCGATCGTAGCACCCTCCGCACCCGGCGCGCGCCGGCCCCGGCCCCCGCGCCTCCCTCGACGCTGGCAATCCGCCTTGCTACTAGGCCGGGCCATGTCCGAAGCGTCCTCGAAGAAACCGACCGACGGCCCGCACGAGCCCCTGTTCGACAAGGTGGCGACCGAGCTGAACTTCCCCGCCGACGAGGCGAAGATCCTCGCCTTCTGGAAGCAGCACCGCATCTTCGAGAAGACGCTCCGCGCCGAGACCCGCGCCACCGGCCCGTCCAAGGGCACGTTCGTCTTCTACGAGGGCCCGCCGACCGCCAACGGCATGCCGCACAACGGCCACGTGCTCACGCGCGCCGTGAAGGACGTCTTCCCCCGCTACAAGACGATGCGCGGCTACGACGTCCCGCGGAAGGCCGGCTGGGACACCCACGGGCTGCCGGTCGAGGTCGAGGTCGAGAAGGAGCTGCGCATCCACGGCAAGGCCGACATCGAGCGCTACGGCGTCGAGCCGTTCATCTCGCGCTGCATCGACTCGGTCTTCCGGTACACCGAGGCGTGGGAGAGCCTGACCGACAAGATCGGCTTCTGGGTCGACCTCGACAGCGCCTATGTCACCTACCACCGGAGCTACGTCGAGAGCGTCTGGTGGGCGCTCTCGCAGCTGCACAAGAAGGGGCTGCTCTACCGCGGCCACCGCGTCTGCTGGTGGTGGCCGCAGGGCGGGACGGCGCTCAGCGCGGCCGAGGTCGGCTGGAACTACAAGACCGTGGACGACCCGAGCGTGTTCGTGGCGTTCCCGCTCGTGGACGAGCCCGACACCGCGCTCTGCGCCTGGACGACCACCCCGTGGACCTTGCCCTCGAACGGCTACGCCGCCGTGCGGCCCGAGTTCGACTACGTCGTCGTGGACGCGGGGGCGCCCGCGGGCGGGGCCGCGCCGGTGGCCCGGAAGCTCATCGTCGCCGCGGCGCTGCGCGAGGAGCTCGCGAAGAAGTTCAAGCGCGACCTGCCCGTGCTCCGCGAGCTCAAGGGGAGCGAGCTCATCGGGAAACGGTACCGCCCGCCGTTCGATAGCTACTCGAGGTCGCTCGAGGGCGCCACCCTGCGGCGGAAGGACGGCAAGGAGGAGCCGCTCTACTGGGTCGTGATCGGCGCCGACTTCGTCACGCTCGACTCCGGCACCGGCGTGGTCCACATCGCGCCCGCGTTCGGCGAGGACGACTTCAACGCCCACAGGCGGCGCGTCGCCGAGCTCGCCGAGCCGGGCGCCGCGGGCGAGGTCCCGATCCTGTGCGCGGTGCGGCCGGACGGCACGTTCGAGCCGGGGCTCACGCCGTTCTCGGGCCTCTGGGTGAAGGACGCCGACCCGCTCATCCTCAAGGATCTCGCGGCCCGCGGGCTGCTCGTCCACGACGAGAAGTACCGCCACGACTACCCGTTCTGCTGGCGCGCCGACGACGATCCGCTGATCCAGCTCGCGCGCCCCGCCTGGTACATCCGGACGCGCGAGAACATCGACAAGGCGATCGCCAACAACCGCGCGGTCCACTGGATGCCGCCCCACATCCAGGAGGGTCGCTTCGGCGACTTCCTCGCCAACAACGTCGACTGGGCGCTCTCGCGCGAGCGGTACTGGGGGACGCCGCTCAACGTCTGGATCTGCTCCAACAGCGAGGATCACCAGCTCGCCCCGGCGTCGGTCGCCGAGATCGAGGCGCTGAACCCGCGCGCCTTCGACCATTTCCACGAGGCGAAGAAGGCCGACCCGAGCCTGAACGACCACCTCATCGTCCACAAGCCGTGGATCGACCGGGTGACGTTCCCCTGTCCGTTCACGGCTGGGGGCCCGCCCGGCGAGCCGGGCTCCGCCCCCAGGCCCCCGTGCGGCGGCGAGATGCGGCGCGTGACCGAGGTCATCGACGCGTGGTTCGACAGCGGGAGCATGCCGTTCGCGCAGTGGGGCTACCCGCACGCCCCCGGCTCGAAGGAGCTGTTCGATCGCGCGTTCCCGGCGGACTTCATCAGCGAGGCGATCGACCAGACGCGCGGCTGGTTCTACTCGCTCCTGATGGTCTCGACGCTCGTCTTCGACGAGGCGACGCAGGAGAAGCTCGGGCTGTCGCGGGTCCGGAGCTACCCGCACCCGTACAAGACGTGCGTCGTGCTGGGGCACGTCTGCGACCGCGAGGGCAAGAAGGAGAGCAAGTCGAAGGGCAACTACACGCCGCCCGAGGTCATCCTGGAGCGCGTCCGGATGGAGTTCGCCGCGGTGCGGGCCGCCGAAGTGAAGGGGGCGCAGCCGAAGGACGGGGTCGCGCTCATCGCGCGCGAGGACTACGAGGGGCTCGACCTGACGGGCGACGCCGCGAAGGTGCGGATGTACCGCGCCGATCGCGCGGCGCAGCCGGTCGCGATGGAGCTCCGGCCGCAGAAGGGGATGCCGCGGCGGATCGTCGCGCTCTCGGAGGCCGATCTCGATCGGCTGGGCCTCACGCCCGGGCAGGGGGCGCTCTCGGTGATGCCGAACGACGTGCCGCGGCTCGACCAGGCCGAGCGCGTCACCATCGAGGACCCGTCGACCTCCGCGCCCGGGGCCGACGCGTTCCGGTGGTTCTTCTACGCGTCCTCCCCGCCGTGGACGAACACGCGCCACTCGCTCACGAACGTGCGCGCCCTCCAGAAGGAGTTCGCGGTCAAGCTCCGGAACGTCTACTCGTTCTTCACCATCTACGCGAACATCGACGGCTTCTCGCCCGCGGAGGGGAACCCCGGCGCGACGGACACGTCGCCCGCGGCGCTCGCGGCGAGCGCCGGCTATCGGCCGGCGAAGGAGCGGTCGCTCCTCGACCGGTGGATCCTCTCGGAGCTCGCGCTCTCGACGCGGGAGGTGACGGCGCACCTCGACGAGTACCGGCTGTACGAGGCCGCGCAGCGGCTGGTCGACCTCGTGGACGCGCTGTCGAACTGGTACGTCCGCCGGAGCCGGGCGCGCTTCTGGGCCCCCACGGCGGCCGATCCGCTCGACGTCGGGCCGGGCGCCGTGCGGGCGGCCCAGGACAAGCGCGACGCGTACTTCACGCTCTACGAGGTGCTCGTCGCGATCGCCAAGCTGAGCGCGCCGTTCACGCCGTTCCTCGCCGAGGCGATGTACCAGAACCTGGTGCGGCGGCCGTGGCCCGCGTCGCAGCCGGAGAGCGTGCACCTCGTGGCCTTCCCGGAGGCGGACCCGGCCGCGGTGGACGAGCCGCTCGCGGTCGAGATGCGCGCGGTGCGCGAGCTCGTCTCGCTGGGGCTGCAGGTGCGCACGGCGAACAAGCTCAAGGTGCGGCAGCCGCTCGCGCGCGCGGACGTCGTGCTGTCGCAGCAGGGGCTCGCGGCGGCGCTCGCCGAGCACGTGCCGCTCATCGCCGAGGAGCTCAACGTCCACGAGGTGCGCTTCCTGAAGCCCGGCGAGGAGGGGAGCGCGGTCCGTTACGTGCTCAAGCCGAACTTCCGCGCGCTCGGGCCGAAGCTCGGCAAGAAGGTGCAGCTCGCGAAGCAGGCCCTCGCGAAGGCCGACGCGTCGGCGCTGCGCGCGGCGCTGGCGACCGAGGGCAAGATCGCGATCGCGCTCGACGGCGAGCAGGTCGAGCTCGGCCCCGAGGAGATCGAGGTCGCCGTGGAGGCGGGCGAGGGGTTCGCGGCGGCCGGCGGCCGCGCGGGGGTCGTGGTGCTGCACACGGCGCTCACGGACGCGCTCCGCGACGAGGGGCTCGGCCGGGAGATCCTCTCGCGCGTGCAGGGGCTGCGCAAGGAGCTCGACCTCGGCTTCACCGAGCGGATCCGGCTCGCGATCGACGGCAGCGAGCGGGCCCGCAAGGTGGCCGGGGCGGCGCGGGAGATCCTCATGCAGGAGGCGCTCGCGGCCGAGCTCGTGCTCGGGGCGGCGCCCGCGGCGTGGGGGCAGGCCGAGCGGCGCGAGCTCAGCGTCGACGGCGAGGCGCTCGCGATCGCGGTCGCGCGCACGGCGTGAGGGCGTGACGGCGTCTGGGGGGGTAGGTTGATCCGCGATGATCACCAAAGTCTGCGCCCGTAATTTCCGCAGCATCGGGGAGCGGATCGAGCTCGAGCTCGGGGCGATGACGGTCCTCGTGGGGCCGAACGCTTCGGGCAAGAGCAACGTCGCGGACGTCCTGCGGTTCCTGTCCGAATGCGTGACCGCGTCGCTCGCCAGCGCGGTCGCCGCTCGGCACGGGTTTCGTACCCTGCGGCATGGCGGTTCCTGGGGGCCTTCTGACGTGGTCCTCGAGGTTCACGTCGAGCGCGAGCGTGGCGCGGGCATCTGGGGATTCACGCTCGCCTCTGACGGGGACGAGGACGGCGTTCACGTGGAGCGAGAACGTGCCGTTTGGTTCCCCGGACCGGCGCCGGATGCTGTTACCCGAGCGCGTGTCTTTGCGTTGATAGAGCGGCCCAGCTCGACGTGGACCGAGGAGGAGCGGAACCTCTACGGCGCCCAGCAGCTCAACCTGACGGGGGGCGGCCTCGCCGACCTTGGCCCACCCTCTTTCGCGACGCGCAGAGCGTTCGACGGTCTGCGGCTGCCGCTCGTTCAACATCGGGACGAGCTCGTGGCGTCCGCAGCCGGATCCGAGGAGCTCAACCCCTTCGGCGGTGTGATGGATGAGCTGCGTCGGGTCGCCGTCTATTCATTGTTCCCCGACGTGCTCCGTGCTCCACAGCTCCCGGATCCTTCCAAGCCGATGAGCACGAAGGGGAGCAACTGGGCGTCGAGCTTGCGGGCGCTCAATCGCTCCGCCTGGGGGACCGAGCTTGTCGCCGCCCTTGGGCGCATCGCCGCCGATATCGACGATTATCGTGTTGCCCATGCGGGTGGCTTCCTGATCCCGGAGTTCCGTCACGGCCTCGACGCACATGGACGCGAGCGCTGGCATGGCGCTGCGCAGGAGTCGGACGGCACGCTGCGCGTCGCTGCCCTCCTCACAGCGCTCTTCCAGGAGCCAGCGCCCGTGCTCCTCGGCTTCGAGGAGCCGGAGCTCGGCGTGCACCCCGGCGCGATCCCGCTGCTGTTCGATTTCTTGAAGGAAGCGTCGACGCGCAGCCAGATCCTGCTCACGACGCACAGCCCTGATCTCCTGGACCTGCTGCCCATCGACGACATCCGCGTCGTGGAACGGCGCGAGGGCGCAACCACGGTGGCGCGGGTCGACGAGCGGCAGCGCGAGCTCGTGCGCAAGCGCCTGATGTCGACGAGCGATCTCCTCCACGCCGAGGGCCTTCGCGCCGAGGGAACCGCCAGCGATGGGTAAGGCCTACCTGGTCGTCGAGGGCCACGGTGAGGTCGAGGCGGCGAGGAACCTGGTCATCCGGCTCTGGGCCGACCTCGCGCTGCCGCATGCGGTATGGGGAGCGCCGAAGCGCGGCAAGGCGCTCAACACCCGCGCCGGCGTGCTGCAAGCCTGCGAGCTGCTGCGCAGCGAACGCGACTGCAGCTTCGCGTTGCTGCTCCGCGATCAAGACGACGGATGCCCTGCGGCGGCGGGACCCGAGACCGCGGCCTGGGTCGATGCGGCGCGCCTGCCGTTCCCCGTGGCCGTCGTGCTGGCGCATCGCGAGTTCGAGGCGTGGTTTCTGCCGTGCATCCACCTGATGGCGGGCCGGGAGATCCGGCCCGGCGTGCGCATCGCAGAAGGCACGGCGTGCCCGGAGGACCCCGAGGGCATCCGCGACGTGAAGGGGTGGCTCTCGAAGCACTTCCCGAAAGGCAAGGCGTACAAGCCCACGCTCGACCAGCTCAAGCTCACCCAGTGGATCGACTTCGGCGTGCTCCGCACCTCCGGGGCGAGGTCATTCCGTACGCTCGAGAACGCGCTGCGGTTCGTCGCCGCGCCCGGCGCTCTCAGGGTGTACCCGCCTCCTCGACCCTAGCGCGCTTCGGCTCACCGCCGCGGTTCCGTGCCGGGCCTTACGATCCCGCGGGGCGCGATCGCCCGGCCCTCGCGGGGGGGCGCTCCGCCTGAAGGATCTTGTTGCGGCCATCGCGGACGAGGCGTTCGATGATCCTCGTCGGGTGGGGAGCATCGAAGCGTCTCAGGAAGATACCGAAGGCCGCCTAGCACCGGCCCGAGAGGGGCGACGGCTGACCCCGGCGCCCGGATATCTCCGCGGCATGAACATGCCAGCGCCCACCGGCCTTCCACGTCGGCCGGATGTCCCAGGCGCGCGGCTGCCTGTCCCAGACGCGCGGCTGCCTGTCCCAGACGCGCGGCTGCCTGTCCCAGACGCGCGGCGTGACGCGTCCCAGCAGCACAACGCCGTGTCCCTGGCCGTCGTGCCTGCGTCCCTGACGCGCGCACCGGCGTCCCTGGAGGTCGCACCGGCGTCCCTGAGGTCCGCTCCAGCGTCCCTGGCGCCCCCTCCGGCGTCCCTGGCGCCCCCTCCGGTGTCCCTGGAGGGCCGCCCAGCCCGTCCGGCTCGTACCGCAGCGCGAGGGGAGGGCACGGCCTGGAAGAGGGGCGCTGCGCCGCGATGATCACCCACGTCTACGTCAGCAACTACGGCAGCATCGGGCCCGGCATCGAGCTCACGCTCGGCGCGCTGACCGCGCTCGTCGGTCCGCCCGGCGCGGGGAAGGGGTGCCTCCTCGACGCCGTGCGGTTCCTCGCCGAGTGCGCCAACGGGGCGCTCGAGCAGGCGGCGGCCAGCCGCCGCGGCGGCGGCGCGCTGCAGCGCCCCCGCGGCAGCGGCGCGGTCACCACCCTCGGCGTCGCGGTCTCCAGGACCGAGGGCCACGGGTTCTGGCTCGTGCAGCTCGCGCCCGGCGACCGGGACGGCGAGCCGCGCGTGAAGAGCGAGGCGGCCGCGTGGTGGCAGCGCAGCGCGCTCACCCGGCTCGTCAAGCCGGGTCTGCGCGACGTCTTCGACGCCGGCAGCGACCCGCCCGAGGTCTCCTTCGACCGGCTGAAGGGCAGCCCGAAGGGGTTCTCGCGCAAGGACAAGGGCCGCAGCGGCACGCTCGCCTACCGCGGCGTCGCCCCCATCGCCGTGAGCGGCGCCAGGCTCGTCCTGCCGCTGCTCTCCGACGGACCGCTCACCCCGATGCGCGACGAGCTGCGCCGCGCGGTCCTCTACTCCCTCGCGCCGCGCCCCCTCCGCTCGCCCCAGAAGATCAGCGCATCCCGCCGCCTCCGCGCGAGCGGCGAGAACTGGGGCTCCGTCATTCGCGCGCTCGAGAAGGAGCGCTGGAGCGAGCAGTTCCTCGCCAGCCTGTCCCAGGTGCTCGGCGAGGTCGACGGCGCCCGCGCGATCTCGTCCGGCGGGTTCCTCGTCCCGGAGCTGCGCCACGGCGTCGACGACGGCGGCCGCGAGCGCTGGCGCGCGGCCACGGACGAGCCGGACGCGACGCTGCGGCTCGCGGCCATGGTCACCGCGCTCTCGCAGGAGCCGCCGCTCGTGCTCGCCGGCTTCGAGCACCCCGACGCGGACGTCGATCGCGGCGCGCTGCCGGCGTTGCTCGAGTACCTGCGCGGCGCCTCCGCCCAGCGCCACCTCCTGCTCACGACCGAGAGCCCCGCGCTCCTCGACCTCCTGCCGCTCGATTCCGTCTACTCGGTGGCGCTCCGCGACGGCTCGACCACCGCGTCGCCCATCGACGAGCCCGAGCGGCGCGCGCTCCGCGAGCAGCTCGTCGCCGCCGAGGGCCAGCGCGCCCGGGCCGCGCGCTCCGATCGGCCCCCCCGTGGCCCCTGAGCCCGCCTGGGCCGGTGGCCGCGCCGCGGCGAGCGCGCGCCGCGGTCCGCCGTCGACGCCGCTACCCCGCGAGCCGCTCCCGCTGCGGCGCGAGCGGCGACGCGTCGTACCGCGCGAGGAGGTCCTCCGGATCGCGGTAGAGCGACGCGCACCCCGCCTCGACGAGCTCCATCTCGGGGAAGCCTCCGCAGCGCAGCCCCACCGCCAGGATGCCGAGCTTGGCCGCGGCCTCGGCGCCTCCCGGCGTGTCGCTGACGAGCACCACCTCGCGCGGATCGACGCTGCCCAGCCGGTCGAGCGCCGCCTCGAGGACGTCGGGGTGCGGCTTCGACCTCCCCGCGTCGTCCGCCGACACCGCCCACGAGACCAGGTCGCCCACCCCGGCGCGCTCGAGGCTCGCCTCGAGCGCGCCGCGCGGCATCGACGCGGCGGCGACGATCCGGCGCCCGTCGCGCGCGACGCGCTCGAAGAGCTCGCGCACCCTCGGGAAGACGCGCGCCCCGGGGAGGAGCTCGCGCGCGTAGATCTCGTCGTGGAGCGACGCGATCCCGGCGCCGATCCAGCCGATCTCCTCGGACGAGAGGAACACCGGCAAGAGCCGGTCGGCGCCCTCGCCGACGTGGCGCCAGAGCTTCTCCCGCGCGACCTCGCGGCCGAACCGCGCGAAGGCCCGCTGCCAGGCGGCCGCATGCAGATCGACGGCGTCGAGGATCGTGCCGTCGACACCGAAAATGACGGCGCTGACGCTGGCCATGGCGCGACACGTGGCGCAGGGCCGGACGCACCGCCATCGGAGGGCTCCCGACGGCGCGCGGGCGCGAGCTGCGCCCGGCCCACGGCGCGATAGACTGGTCGAGGAGGGCGAGCGGGCAGGGCGATGCGATCCATGAATGGCCGGCTTCCGGCACTCTCGGTCTTCCTCGTCGCGCTCCTCGGCCCGGCCAGCTCCGCCGCGCAGGACGGGCCCGCGCTGGTCGTGGTCGATCGGGACGACGACGACGCCGACGGCGTGCCCGACGGCGAGCAGGCCCGCGTGCCGCCCTCCCCGGAGCTCCTCGCGCTGCGCGCGCCGCGCGGCGCGAGCCAGGCGCCCGCGGCGATCCCGGGCGGCCTGCGGCTGCTCGTCGACGGCAGCCCCGTCCAGCCGGGGAGCGCGATCCCCGCGGGCGCCCGCCGCGTCGAGATCCAGGCGGTCCGGGCGGGGCGGAGCGAGATCGCCGTCTTCGGCAGGACGCTGTCGATCAGCGCGTTCGAGGTCCGCGCCATCGACGGCGCCGGGGAGCGCATCGACATGGCGCGCTCCCACGCCTCGCTCCAGCGCACCCCCCCGGACCGGCTCGGCGACGATCCGTTCGGGAACCTCGACGATCCCGACGCGATCCGGCTGCTCGTCATCGGCGCGGCCGAGGACCTGCCGCTCACCGTCGACGTCCACTCGGCGGCGCCGTCCGGCCGGGCGATCGATCGCCTGCCCAGCGTGCCGCTCGGCCACGTCCCGTGCCCCCCGGACGTCCCGGCGGGCCTCGTGTGCGGCTCGACGCGCCCGCTCCGGGTCGTCGCCGACGACATCGATCGCAACCACCCGATGATCGCCGATCGCTCGGTGAAGGGCGAGGTCGGCGGCGCGCTCGTCGTCGCCCTGCCCGACGGGCCGAAGCTCCAGATGATCCGCGTCGCCGGCCCGCGCGCCTCGCCGCTCGGGCCCCTCGGGCGCACGCGCGCGCGCCTGCGCATCCTCATGGTGCGGCCGCGCGCGGGCGGGCCGCCGCCGATGGGCGGGGACGACGCGGGCGCGATCGCGATCGCGCGCGCGGAGGTCGAGCGCGCGAACGCCCTCTGGGGCGCGTGCGGCGTGAGCTTCGGCCCGCTGGAGGAGCTCGACATCCGCTTCGTCGACCCGCCGCGCCCGCACCTGCTCGCGATCGGCTGCGATCACGGCCTGCCGGCGAGCGGCGGCGCGATCCGGGTGCGCGTCGACGGCCACGAGGTGACCGCGGCGATCCGGCCCCGCATGCGCCCCGACGCCGCGGCCCGCGCCGTCGCCGCGGCGATCGGCGCCGCGGGCTTCTCGGTGCGCCTCTCCGACAACCCGGCCATCGGCGCGGGCGCGTTCGGGACCACCGACGTGCTCGTGCGGCGCCCGGGCGGCGCCCCCGCGGCGATCGAGCCGCCGGCGTCGGGCGCGCTGAGCACCGACCCGACGCTCACGGCGTGCATCGGCGCGGTGGAGCTCGAGGACGGCCTGCAGCACTTCAGCGACACGGACGCCATCGCCGGCACCGTCGAGGAGCGCGCGCTGATCAAGGCGTTCGACGACGGCGACCCCGCGACCATCGACGTCGTGATGGTCCCGAGCTTCGCCGGCGGCGGGCGCATCGGCGAGTCGTTCATCTTCGCCGACGGCGGGGCGATCCGGAACACGATCATCGAGGACCGCGCCGGCCTGCGCGCCGATCGCGCCTCGTTCGCGCTGTCGCACGAGCTCGGCCACGTGCTGCTCGACGAGCCGGGGCACCCCGACGATTTCGGGATCGACACCCCGACCCGCCTGATGGACGCCGACGCGGCCAACTCGTCCGCGTACGGGCCGCGTCGCCTCACGGTGGACGAGTGCGCGCGCGCTATCAGACAGAGCGGCGCTGCGGAGCCGCGCCTGGGTCGACAGAGCGGCGCGGCGGCGCCGCGCCCGGGCAGACAGAGCGGCGCTGCGGAGCCGCGCCCGGGCGGCGCGCCGGCGCCGCGCCCCAGCGAGCCCCCGCCGCGCGGCGCGCAGGTCGATGGGGCGGGGGCCGCGGCGGCGAGCCCCCCCGGCGCGCCCGGGTTCCGGCCGAGCGGCCCGGTCCCCCTGCTCGCGCCGTGGCCGCTCGCCCCGCTCGGTCGAGAGAGGTGAAAGGCCGCTTCCCGCTGTGCTAGGAGCGGGCCCATGCGGGTCTCCCAGCGGAGCGGCCTCTTCAGCGGCGTCGCGGCCCTCGCGTGCGCCACCGTCCTGCTCGAGATCTCGCTCACGCGGATCTGCGCGGCGCTGTTCGGCGAGCCCCACGCGTTCGTCGCGCTCGCGCTGCCGCTCCTCGGCGCGGGCGCGGGCGGCGCGGCGCTCTACCTCGCCCCGTCGCTCGTCCGCCCAGCCGCGCTCTTCGCCCGCATGGCGGCCCTGTCGTCGCTCGCGTCGGGCGCGACGCTCGCGGCGGTCGTCCTGCTCTCGCAGCGCGGGCCCGCGCCCGGGGCGCTCCCGTGGCTCGCGCTGCTCTACGCCGCGTCCACCGTCCCGTTCGCGCTCGCCGGCCTCGCGCTCGCCGCCGCGATCCGGCACGTCGCGTCCGAGATGCCCCGCCTCTACCTGCTCGACCTCGTCGGCGGCGCCCTCGGCGGGCTCGCGGCCGCCGCCGCGCTCCGCGCCGGCGCGCCGCGCGCCGCGCTCGCGGCGGCGATCTTCTTCGCGGTGGCGGGCGTCTTCTTCTACCTCGCGTCGCGCGGGCAGGGCGACGAGCAGCGGGCGCACGGCGGCCTCGTCGCCACGTTCGTGCTCGGCAGCTTCGTGCTCCTCGCCGGCGATCTCGGCGCCCCGTGGCTCCGGCTCGCCGGCCTCCGCCGGGGCGCGGCCGACCGGACCGAGCACGAGGCCTGGAGCGAGCGCTCGCTGATCACGGTCGACAAGCCGAGGGCCGGCGCGGCGATGATGCGGATCGGCAGCGCCGCGCAGAGCCCGATCGTCGACGCGAAGACGCCGCCCCCGGCCCAGCCCGAGGACATGGCCTACGCGCTCCACAAGGACGAGGGGCCGGCGCTCGTCGTCGGCGCCGGGGGCGGGCGCGACGTGCGCGCCGCGCTCAAGGCCGGGCAGAAGGACGTGTACGCCGTCGAGGGCGACCGCGGCGTCCTCGAGGTGATGCGCGGCCGGTACGCCGCGTATAGCGGCAACCTGTTCGACAAGCCCGAGGTCCACCTCGTCGTGGGCGACGGGCGGAGCTTCGCCCGGCGCACGCCGCTGCTCTTCCGGAACATCGTGATCCCGTCGCCCGAGACCGCCGAGGCGTCGTCGACCGGCGCGCTCGCGCTGTCGGAGAGCCGGCTCCACACGGTCGAGGGCGTCGAGGACTTCCTCTCGCGCCTCCTGCCCGAGGGCACGCTGGTCCTGAGCCGCGCCGACGTCGACTTCGATCGCCTGCTCTCGCTCGCGGCCGCGGCGCTGCGCCGCGCGGGCGCGGCCGCGCCCAAGGATCACCTCTTCGCGTGCAGCGCCGCGCAGCGGACCGCGCTCCTCGCGCGGCGCACGCCGCTCGCGCCCGAGGACGTCGAGGCGCTGCGCCGCCACTGTCGCCGGCACAAGTTCTCGGAGGCGTTCGCCCCGGACCGGCCGCAGACGCCCCTCCGCGCGTCGATCGTCGCCTCGGGGGGCGGCCGCGCGCCCGACGCGGCGGTCGACCTGGCGCCGCCCACCGACGACCGGCCGTTCTTCTCGTACGCCGTCCCGGCGCGCCGCCTCCCCGCCGTGCTCGGCGACCTCGGGGCCCTGCGCGCCGAGCAGGCGGGCCTCTTCGCGCTCGCCGCGCTGCTCGCCGCGGGCGTGGGCCTCTTCGCGCTCGTCGCGCTGCTCCCTGCGCTCGCCGCGCGCGCCGGCCGCCTCCTTCGCGGCGCCCCGGCGCCCGCCGCCGCGCCCCCGCCGCGGCGCGCCCGCGCGCTCTTCTTCTTCGCCGCGATCGGCGCGGGCTTCGCGCTCGTCGAGCTCGCCGTCCTCCGGCACGGCCTCCTCCTGCTCGACCTGCCCGCGTACGAGCTCCCGGCCGTCCTCGTGATCCTCCTCGTCTCGGCCGGCGTGGGCGGCCTGCTCACCGCCCGCGTGGCGCCGGACGCCGCGACGTGGGCCTCCGCGCGGGTCGCCGAGGCGCTCGTCGTGGCCGCGGCGCTCGCCGCGGCGGGGCTCGTCCCGCTCGCGCGGTGGAGCCTCGGGCTCGCGGCCTTCCCGCGCGCGCTCCTCGCCGTCGCGCTCCTCGTGCCGTTCGGCCTGCTCGTGGGCTCGCTCGCGCCGCTCGGGGTCAAGCTCGTCGCCTCGCTCGCGCCGGCGCTGCTCCCCTGGTGCTGGTCGCTCGGCGCCCTCGCCGGCGCGATCGCGATGGCCCTCGGCGCCCTGTGCGCGATGAGCCTCGGCTACAGCGCCCTGCTGCTCGGCGCGGGCCTCGCGTACCTCCTCGCCGCGGCCGCCGTCCCGCCCGCGGCGGCCGGGGCGATCGCCGAGGGCGACGGCGAGCCGGAGCCGTCGGGCGCCGATCCCGCCGCCGCGCCGCCGGCGCGGGGCGCCGCGGAGGCGCAGCCCGACGTGCCCGCGGCGGCGCCGGTCGGGTGAGCGCGCGGCGCGCCCGGCTTCACCGCCGCGCGGCCAGCAGGACGTGCGCGAGCAGGCCCGCGATGTTGAACGCGTCGTCGCCGCCCCGGTGGTGCGTGCCCGCGAGCGGCAGGCCCGCGCGCTCCAGGGCCTCGGCCATCCCGATCTCGCGCGCCAGGGCGTGCGTCACCGCGAACAGGCTCTTCACGTTGAGGTGGCTCGGGCCGAACGGGTAGGGCACGCCCCGCGCCTGGCACTGCCGCTCGAACATGCGCCGGTCGTAGTCGCCGTAGCTCGCCCAGAGGCGATCCTGCGCCTTGAGCTCGCCCCGCAGGGTCGCGCACGCCTCCTTGAACGACACGCCCGCGTCGACGTCGGCCTGCGTCAGCGTCGTCAGCGCCGTGCAGAACGGGCTCACGCGCGAGCGCTCGGGGCGCACCAGGATGGATCGCCGGTCGCGCCGTCGGCCCGTGGCGACCTCCAGCGTGCACACGCCGATCTCGATGATCTCGTTTTCCTCGCCCTCCGGCGGGCTCCCCTCCCAGCAGGTCGATTCGACGTCGATCACGAGGATGAGATCAAGACGCTTCGCCATTCGTTGTCGCCCCTACATGTCGTGATGCGTGCGCGCCGAGCGTAACGGCGATCGGGACGCAAATTCTTTCGGGATTTTCCCGACAGGTCAAAAACGCCTCGGGCGGTCTGCTGTGTCCGGGCAAAAACTTAGTAGATACGGGACATAAGACGGTGGGGCCAAATCCAGGGGTTCGTCGTTTCGGTGCCCAATCCCCTTGCCCGGAGGGCCTGGTCCATGGACACTCGTCAGGTAATTTCTGACGAGGTTCTTCACGTGGCTCCTGGTTCCCCGCTCCGTCGTTCCTTCGGTCCAGCCAGGGACAGGTCCGCCTTCGCTGAGGCGCTCCCCGAACCCGGCGGCGAGGACCGCGGTCCCGCCGCGGAGCGACGGCTGCCTCCTCGTTCCGGGATCGTCCGCCATGCGGGCCGCGACCGGGGGGCGGCGGCGAGCGCGCCCTCCGAGGTGCGCGGCGGGGCGGCGGCGGGGCTCCCGGCAGGTGGGACCGCGGCGGTCGACCCGCTCGTCGGCCGTACAGAGCACGGACTGCACATCGAGCGGCTCATCGCCGAGGGGGGGATGGGCGCGGTGTACGCGGCCCGCCGGGTCGCGACGGGGGAGCGGGTCGCGCTCAAGGTGCTCCGGCGCGTGCACGCGGGGGACTCGGGCATCGAGAGCCGGTTCGCCCGCGAGGTCGAGCTCGCCCGCCGCATCGACCACCCGAACGTCTGCCCTGTGCTCGGCGAGGGGCGCCTCGAGGACGGGCGCCCGTTCTTCCTGATGCCGCTCTTCGACGGCGTCACCCTGAGCGAGGAGGTGCGGCGGAACGGCCCCCTGCCGCTCGAGCGCGCGCTCGCCGTCGCGGACCAGATCCTCGCCGGCCTCGCGGCCATGCACGCGGCGAAGGTCGTCCACCGCGACCTCCAGCCGGGCAACATCCTGCTCGTCCCCGCGGCGCCGGGCGCCGGGGCGGGGGCGGGGGCGCCGGGGGACGGCGCGCCGACGGTCAAGCTCATCGATCTCGGCTTCGCGCACGAGCCCGGGGTCGACACGGGCGACGGGGTGACGCCCGACAGCCCCGGGTCGCTCGTGGGCACCCTGCTGTTCATGTCGCCGGAGCAGGCGATGCGCAGCCGCGCCATCACCGAGCGGAGCGACCTCTTCGCCGCCGCGCTGCTCATCTACTACGCCCTCTCGGGCAAGCTCCCCTTCCGCGGCCGGGGCGATCTCGACGTGCTCGTCGCGATCGTGCGCTCCGCGCCCGTGCCCCTCCGGCGGGAGCGCCGGGATGTCCCGCGCGTGCTCGACGAGGTGCTCGCCCGCGCCCTGTCCAAGCACCCCGACCACCGCTTCGCCGGCGCGTCGGCGATGCGCGACGCGCTCGCCGCGGTCCGGGCGTAGCCCCCACGCGCGGCGCGCCCGCGGTCCCTTCCAGCGCCGGCCCGCTCCTTGCCACGACGGGGCCGCCTGCACCGCGCCACGCAGCACCGGGATCCGGGCTGTGCACGCGCTGCTCAAGGGCGGCGACGCGGCGCGGTGAGCTTCACGCGAGGGGAACCCCATGGACGCACTCGATCTCTTGGAGCAGCAGCATCTCGAACTCAGCGCCCTGATGGCGCGCATCGCCGCCGAGCCCAGCCCGGGCCTCAGGACATCGATGGTCGCGCAGCTCTCCCGGATGATCGACGCGCACGTACGCATCGAGGAGACGTACCTCTACCCGGTCTGTGCCGAGCGGATGGCCGGCGACCGGAAGCCGCTCCACGACGCGTACGAGAAGCACGGCCTCGCGCGCTTCGCGGCGGACAACCTGCTGCGCACGCGGGCGACCGATGTGCGCTTCGAGGCGCGGCTCCGGCTCTTGCGGGACGTTTTCGCCCACCACGCCGACGAGGAGGAGGGCATCCTCTTCCCGAAGGCGAAGCGGGGGCTCACGGACGAGCAGCTCGACGTGATCGGCAGCGATCTGGAGCGCGCGTACGAGGTGCTGCTGCGCGTGGGGGTGCCGGCGGGCGCGCCGCTGGTGCGGTCGCAGCGCGGGTGGCCGAGGCGGGGGGCCCACTCGGTGCGGGCGGTGCGGCCGGTGTCGCGGCGCCGCGGGGAGGGGCCGCGCGTCCGGGGGTGCTGAGCTGCCCGCCGAGGGCCCGCGGCCTTGAGGATCGGGCTAGACCGGGACGGGGCCGCCGAAGGCGCCGAGGAAGCGCGCGACCCAGACGGCGACCATCAGGACCGCCAGCGCGACGCCGAGGCGCGTGACCCACGCCCCCTGCACCGACTCGGTCGCGGCGATGCGGCCGTCCTTCACGTAGACCGCAGCGTTGTACGCGATCGCGGCGAGGACGAGCGGGGCCATGATCGGGGAGAGCGGGTGGAACCGCAGCGCCTCGGCCACATGGCCGTGAGCGAGGGCGAGGGTCGCGCGCGTGAGCCCGCAGCCAGGGCACGGGTGGCGGGTGACGATCGCGAACGGACACAGCGGGACGCCGCACGCGACCAGGAGCCCGAGCAACGCCGCGAGCGCGCCGAGGCGCGCCGCACGGCCGCGCGGATGCGCGGCGCTCCAGGCAGACGAGGCCGATGGAGCGGGCGAGCGGACTTCGGTCGGGCTGGACAGCGACAACGGCGGAGGATAGCGCGAGCTAGGCGGCGTTCGGATCCCAGACCTCGTTGAGGTCCTTCGCGAGGGCGTAGAGCGGGAGGAAGATGTAGAGCACGATGCCCTCGGCCTGCGGGTTGCGCGAGCCGGCCATCTGCTTGGCCTTGGTCACCTGCTCCGGCACCTTCACCCAGAGGAAGTAGTAGTTGAGCAGCGGGATGAAGACGTACCAGGGCTTGAACTCGGGATCCTTGGTCGTCTGCTGCAGCTCGTTCAGCATCGCCCAGAGCTGCCAGATCGCGTACACGAAGCAGACCATCCCGATCACGCACACCGTGACGGGGTTGCGCGTCTCGCCCCGCGCGCCCGGGGTCATCGACCCGCTGCCGGCATACACGCCCAGGTTGCTGGGCTGCTGGCCGAACTGACCAGGCGCCGAGAGCTGACCGCCGGCCGGCGACGACCCGCCGTAACCGCCGGGATCGCTCGCGCCCTGGGGGCCCCCGTAGGCGCCGCCCGCCGGAGGGCTGCCGTAGCTGCCCGCACCCGGAGGGCTGCCGTAGCCGCCGCCAGGAGGGCTGCCGTAGCCGCCCGCCGGAGAGCCGCCGTAGCCCCCGCCAGGAGGAGCGCCGTAGCCGCCGCCGCCGGGAGGGGCGCCGTAGCCGCCGCCAGGAGGGGCGCCGTAGCCGCCGCCCGCCAGCGGATCCTGGCCCGGAGGCGGACCGTAGCCGCTGGGGCTGTGCTGCGGAGGCTGGCCGTAACCGGGCGGCTGGCCGTAACCACCGCCAGGCGGCTGGCCATAGCCGGGAGGCTGGCCGTAACCGGGCGGCTGGCCATAACCGGGAGGGGCGCCGCCGAGGCCGCCCATCGGGTCCTGGCCCGGAGGCGCGCCGAACGGGCTGCCGCCCGCGCCGCCCGCCTGCGGGGGCTGACCGTAGCCGCCGCCGGGCGGCGGGAACGCGCCGGGCGGCGTGCCGCCGGCCCCGCCAGGCGGCTGCGGCCCGCTCGGGGTGTACCCGGGCAGCTGGTCGATCGCCATCGTGCCGCCGAGCGGGTTCACGCCCTGGTTGGGCGGCTGGCCGAACGGCGCATACCCGCCCGACGGGCTCGCAGCCGCGCCGCCGAAGGCCGGGCCGGAGGGCTGCTGTCCCGCAGGGGGCGATCCGTAGCCCATCCCGGGCGGAGGCGGCGCAGGGGGAGGTCCGGCAGACGCGCCGAGCCCGGCCGGCGGGACGCCGACCACCGTGCCGGCAAGACCCTGCGGCGGGCTCGGGATGCCGGCGGGCATGCCCGGCGGCGCGCCGGCCGGAGGCGCCGGCGGCGGAGGCGCCCCCGGAGCGCGCGGGCTCGCCGCTCCCGCCCCAGACGACGGCTGGCTCATCAGCATGGTGCCCTTGAACTTCGGCGCGGCCGCCCCCTTGAGGTTGAAGCCGCACTTCGTGCACGTGGACGCCGTTTCCGAGTTTTGCGTCCCACAATTCGGACAGAACACGCACCACCTCCGGAGGGGGGTTCGCTGCTACCGGTGCCCGCGCCCTGCGCGCGTCGTAATGGGCGCGAAGGGTAGTTGAAGCGCGTTCCGGTTCTCAAGTGAAAGACGAAGAACGCTGCGGGCTTCTCCCGAGGCTACGCGTTCTCCGCCAGAAAACCCAGGGCGTTCTTTCCGCGAGGGAGCGCGCTCCTTCGCGATGCGCGCGCCGCGCATCGCGCGCGCATCGCACCGCGCGCTCCCGCTCACCGCGCGCTGCTCCCTCCCGCGCGCTGCTCCCTCCCGCGCGCCGGGCCCTCGCTCACCATCGGGGCGCGCTCTCCGCCGATGCGCGATGCGACACGCCGCGACCGCGTCACCCGGGCGCGGTCCGGGCGGGCCGGCCGGCGCGAGGCGTCGCCCAGGTTTCTGGGCAGCGAGAGGGTTTCCGTGGTTCGCTGGAGGTTTCCCCCCGGCGCGCCTTGACAGTGACCACCGTCGCTCACTAGCGTGCCGGCGCCTCGGGACGGCTCCGTACGACGGACAACCGAATGCCCGGCCGCCGGTGCGCGGGGCTGTCCGCCTCCGGCAGGCGCCTCTACTCCGGAGGCGCACGAGGTAGCGCCTGGGTTCTCCGGGCCGACCCTCGTTGGAAGGGACCCGCCACGGGGGTCCCGACTGCATGTCGAAGCGGGCACGCCGCGAGCGCGGCGCGCCCAGGGAGCCAGCGGACCGTGCCAACTGCCGACATGACCGACAAATTTGCTCTGAGCGCCGATCGGCAAACCGAGTTCGAGAAGATCCTCGCGCGCTACCCGAACCGCCAGGCCGCGTGCATCCCGGTGCTCCACCTCTGCCAGAGCCAGGAGGGGTGGGTCTCCGAACGGGTGCTGCGCTGGGTCGCCGAGCAGCTCGGCCTCTCCACGGCGCACGTCCAGGGGGTCGCGACCTTCTACACCCTCTTCAACAAGCAGCCCGTGGGCAAGCACCAGGTCTGGGTCTGCCGGACGCTGAGCTGCGCGCTGAACGGCGCGGACGCCGTGCTGCACCACTGCGAGAAGCGCCTCGGGATCCACGCGGGCGAGACCACGCAGGACGGCAAGGTCACCCTGCGCACCGCAGAGTGCCTCGCCTCGTGCGGCACCGCCCCGATGATGCAGGTCGATCGCGACTACTACGAGGGCCTCACGCTCGAGAAGGTGGACGCGATCCTCGATCGGTTGACGAGGTGACGAGATGCTCCGGCTGACGCGCTATCTGACGAAGAACTACGACACGCCCGACGGCCACAAGCTCTCGGTGTACGAGAAGGGCGGCGGCTACCAGCAGGCGAAGCGCGCCCTCGGGATGACGCGCGAGGCGCTCGTCGAGGAGATGAAGGCGGCCAACATCCGCGGCCGCGGCGGCGCCGGCTTCGCCATGGGCGTGAAGTGGAGCTTCATGCCGTGGCCCCCGAAGCCCGAGCGGCCGCACTACCTCGTCATCAACGCCGACGAGGGCGAGCCCGGCACCTTCAAGGACCGCACGCTGATGGAGAAGAACCCGCACTCCGTCGTCGAGGGGTGCATCATCGGCTGCTTCGGCATCGGCGCCCACGCCGCGTACATCTACGTGCGCGACGAGCTCCACCTCTCGAAGGCGCGGCTCTGGGGCGCCATCGAGGAGGCGCGCGCCAAGGGCTACCTCGGCAAGCGGCCGTTCGGGATCGACTACCCCGTCGAGGTCTACGTCCACACGGGCGCCGGCGCGTACATCTGCGGCGAGGAGACGTCGCTGCTCAACTCGCTCGAGGGCAAGCGCGGCGAGCCGCGGCTCAAGCCGCCGTTCCCCGCCCAGTTCGGCGCGTTCGGGATGCCGACGACCGTGAACAACCTGGAGACGATCGCCGCGGTCCCCACGGCGCTCGAGCTCGGCGGCGAGAGCTTCTCGAAGCTCTCCGCGCTGCACCACCTGAAGGACGGCGGCTGCCGGCTCTTCGGCGTGAGCGGCCACGTCAACAACCCCGGCATCTTCGAGGCGTGCGTCGGCCTCACGCTCCGCGAGCTCATCTACGACCTCGGCGGCGGCGTGAAGCACGGCAAGCTGCTCGCGGTCATCCCGGGCGGCTCGTCGTGCCCCATCCTGCGCGCCGACGAGGTCGTGAACGCGCCGAACGAGAAGTCGCCGCTCCACCCGTGGCACGGCCAGAGCGTGCTCGACGTGCCGCTCGGCGTGGACACGTTCCGCACGCTCGGGACGATGCTCGGGACCTGCTGCGCCATCGTCCTCAGCGACAAGGCGTGCCCGGTCCTCGCGATGCACAACCTGATGCGCTTCTACCGCCACGAGTCGTGCGGCCAGTGCACGCCGTGCCGCGAGGGCAGCGCGTGGATCCACCGGATCCTCGATCGCATCGTGCACGGCGAGGGGACGATCGAGGAGCTCGATCGGCTGCACGAGATCGCCGACAACATCATGGGCAACACCATCTGCGCCTTCGGCGAGGGCACGGCGATGCCCGCGCTCGGGTTCCTGCGCAAGTTCCGCAAGGAGTTCGAGGCGTACATTCAGACCAAGGGCCGGTCGTCGACAGGGGTGCTCTCGCCGTGAAAATCTTCGAATTCGCCTACTTCGCGCTGGCGTCGCTGCTCGTCCTCCTCGGAGGCCTCGCCACGGTCGCGGCCCGGAACCCGATCCGCGGCGCGATGGGCCTGCTCACGTCGATCGTCGGCATCGCGGGGCTCTACCTGATGCTCTCCGCGGAGTTCCTCGCCGCGATCCAGATCCTCGTGTACGCGGGCGCGGTCGTCATCCTCTTCCTCTTCGTGATCATGCTCCTCGGCCCGTCGGCGACGTCGCCGCGCGACGCCCGCACCGCGGTGCCGCGCTACGTGGGCGCCGGCGTCCTCGCGGCGAGCAGCATCGGCGCGCTCGCCCTCGTCGCGAGCGCCGCGAAGCCCGGCGCGCGGGTCGTCCCGGAGGCCCCCGAGGCGCTCGGGACGATCGAGGCGCTCGGGCACGAGCTCTTCACGAAGGGGATCGTGCCGTTCGAGCTCTCGGGCGCGCTGCTCCTCGTCGCCGTGATCGGCGCCGTCGCCGTCGCTCGCGGCAAGCAGGTCGACCCAACGCTGCTGCCGGCCGGGGCCGCCTCGCCGGACGGAAACGACCAGGTCCCGGTGCGCGACGCGGCGACGCCGGACCCGCAGCCGGGCGCCCTCACGGGCCACTTCACCCTGTCGACGAAGGAGCCGAAGTCATGATCTCCGTCCCCATCGAGTACTACCTCGTTGTCGCGGCGGTGCTGTTCGTGATCGGGTCGATGGGCTTCCTGCTGCGCAGGAATTTGCTCGTCCTCCTGATGAGCATCGAGCTGATGCTCAACGCCGTGAACCTCACGCTCGTCGCGTACAACCGGGTGCACCCGCAGGATCACGCCGGGCAGATCTTCACTTTCTTCGTCATCGCCATCGCGGCGGCGGAAGCCGCCGTGGGTCTCGCGATCGTGCTCGCGTTCTACCGCATCCGGAAGACGATGCGCTCGGACGACGCCGATCTCCTGAGGAGTTAGCGTGGAAGCCCTGAGAGTCTTATTCCCCGCGTCCGAGTTCGCGCTGCTCGCGGTGGTGCTCGGCCTGCCGGCGCTCGGCGCGTTCGTGAACGGCCTCTTCGGCAAGCGGCTCGGCAAGGATGCGGTCCGGCTGATGGCGCTCGCCGCGCTCGGCGGCGCCTTCCTGGCGGCCGTGACGACGTTCCTGATGCTGCCGCACGAGGGCGGCAAGCTCACCTGGACGGCCTGGCGCTGGTTCTCGATCTCCGGCCGGATGGGCCAGTCGATCCCGATCGACGTCGCCTTCAGCGTCGACGGCCTGAGCGGGACGATGATCCTCGTCGTCACCGGCGTCGGCTTCCTCATCCACCTCTACTCGTCGGCGTACATGCGCGAGGACCCGGGGTACTACCGGTTCTTCGCGTACCTGAACCTGTTCTGCTTCTCGATGCTCGTGCTGATCATGGCCGACAACCTCGCCGTCCTCTTCGTGGGGTGGGAGGGCGTCGGCATGTGCAGCTACCTGCTCATCGGCTTCTGGTTCAAGGACGACAAGAACGCGAGCGCCGGCAAGAAGGCGTTCGTCGTGAACCGCATCGGCGACTTCGGCCTCCTCGTGGCGATGGCGATGCTCGCCTACTACTCGGGCACGCTGAACTTCGACGGCATCGCGGCGAACGCGGGCAACCTGCTCTCCGCCGTGAAGGTCTGGCCGATCGGCAACATGTCGGCCGACACGGTGCCCGGCTTCCTGAGCTTCATCATCCCGTCGCAGCCGGTGCTCGTGTACGCGGCGACGCTGGTCGGGCTCGCGCTGTTCCTCGGCTGCGCCGGCAAGAGCGCGCAGATCCCGCTCTACATCTGGCTGCCGGACGCGATGGCCGGCCCGACGCCGGTGTCCGCCCTCATCCACGCCGCGACGATGGTGACCGCGGGCGTCTACCTCGTGGCCCGGCTCTCGGCGGTGTTCGTGCTGTCGCCGTTCGCGATGGCGGTCGTCGCGGTGACCGGCGTGGCCACGGCGCTGTTCGCGGCGTCGATCGGGCTCTTCCAGAACGACCTGAAGAAGGTCCTCGCCTACTCCACGGTGAGCCAGCTCGGGTTCATGTTCATCGGCGTGGGCGTCGGCGCCTTCGCGGCCGGCTTCTTCCACGTCCTCACGCACGCCTTCTTCAAGGCCTGCCTCTTCCTCGGCGCCGGCTCGGTGATCCACGCGATGCACGCCCGCATCCACGACACCGACCAGTCCCAGGACATGCGGAACATGGGCGGCCTCAAGAGCTACATGCCGCTCACGCGCTGGACCTTCCTCCTCGCGTGCCTCTCGATCGCGGGCTTCCCCGGGTTCGCCGGGTTCTGGTCCAAGGACGAGATCCTCTGGCGCGCGTTCTCCGGCCGGATCGAGTCGGTCTCGACGCGCGGGCAGCCGGTGTGGCAGTGGCCCGACTGGCTCGGCCCGGCGATCTACTGGGTCGGCATCCTGGCCGCGACGATGACCGCCTTCTACATGTTCCGCGCGTACTTCCTGACGTTCCACGGCGAGTTCCGCGGCTGGACTGTCGTGCGCGGCTGGAAGGACCCGCACCCGCACGGCCACCACGACGACCACCACGCGCCGGGCGAGAAGGTCGAGGGCCCGGAGCCGCACGAGTCGCCGCTGCCGATGACGATCCCGCTGATCGTGCTCGGGGCGCTGTCGGTCTTCGCGGGCTTCCTCATGGCCGAGCCGCTCGTGCACCTCACCCACAACCACGCGTTCGCGCCGCTCGCGCACCTGCTCGAGCCGGTCTTCTCGATGACGTCGCGCGCGGTGGCGGCGCGCGAGGGGGTGGAGGGGCTGCTCTTCCCGATGATGCTGCCCGGCGTCGCCGCGTGCTTCACCGGCATCGGCCTCGCGATGCTCGTGTACTGGAACAAGCGCGGCGAGCCCGAGCGGCGCTTCGCCCAGAGCTTCCCGGGGCTCCACCAGCTCATCTACGACAAGTGGCGGATCGACGAGCTCTACAACGCCACGGTGGTGGGCATGGTCGACGCGCTGGCGGACATCTTCACGATGGCCGACAAGTGGATCATCGACGGCGTCATCGCGAAGCTCTCCGCCGCGCTGGTCGGGTTCTTCGGCACGGTGCTGCGCGCGCTCCAGACGGGCCGCGTGCAGGTCTACGCCGCGTCGATGGTCGTCGGGCTCGCCGGCGTCGGCTGGTTCCTGGTCAGCCCGCACGCCGACGCGGACGTCGACGACGCGGAGCTGCGCCGGTCCGGCGAGGTGAAGCTCTCGGCGGCGCCGGGGCTCGGCTACGAGTACCGCTGGGAGGGGCCCGGCGTGCCGTCGCGCGACTTCTCGGAGTCGACCGACATCACGGTGAAGCTCGAGCCGGGCGAAAAGAAGGACATCGTGCTCCGCGTGCGCAACGCCTTCAACCGCGAGGCGACGGAGACGTTCACGTTCTCGCGGCCGCCGAGCCGCGGGAACCCGGCGAGCCCCACCTCCATGCGGGGCCCGGACGTGCCCACGCTCCCCCCGGGGACGACCCCGGCGGAGCAGATCCATGACCTGATCCAGCCGAAGGGCCTGCAATGAGCGCGCTCGACCTCGTAACCCATTACTGGCCGGCGCTCGCCGCCGGCGTCGTCGGAGCGGTCCTCCCGAGGGGCGCCGGGCAGGGCGCGGACGGCGCCCACGGCGACGACCACGATCACGGGCACGGCGACGACCACGATCACGGGCACGGCGACGACCACGGGCACGGCGACGACCACGGCCACGGCGAGGCCCACGCGGCCGCCGGGTACACGCCGTGGCAGCGGTTCGGCCTCGGGCTGATCGCGGCGCTCACCGTGCTCGGCGTGCAGTGGCTCTGGCCGTCCGACGCGGCGGCCGCCGCGTCGGAGGCGTCCGGGGAGTGGTCGTCGCTCCTCAACGTGCTCATCGGCCTGCCGTTCGTCGGGGCGGCGGCGGTGCTGTTCATGCCGCGGCAGATGCTCTCGCTGCTCCGCGGCTTCACGCTGGCCGTGCTCGGCGCGGGCTTCCTCGCGTCGCTCTGGCTGCTCAGCGTGCCGATGACGGTGGGCTGGCACTTCCAGTCGATCAAGGACTGGATCCCGTCGCTCGGCATCCGGTGGCACGTCGCGATCGACGGCATCAGCCTCTGGCTCGTCCTGCTCACGACGTTCATCGCGCCCATCGCGGCGTACGCGTCGTTCGGGTCGATCAAGAACCGGATCAAGGAGCTCTGCTTCTGCCTCCTGCTCCTGCAGGGCGCGATGCTCGGCGCGTTCGTCGCGCTCGACCTGTTCCTGTTCTTCCTCTTCTGGGAGCTGATGCTGGTGCCGATGTTCGTGATGATCGGCATCTGGGGCGGCGTCGAGAAGATCAAGGCGGCGATCAAGCTGTTCGTCTACACGATGGCGGGCTCGATGCTGATGCTCGCCGGCATCGTGTACCTCGTGTGGGCGAACCAGAAGCTCACGGGCGCGTACTCCTTCGACTACCTCGCGCTCTCGCGCGTGGTGCTGCCGCGCGGCACCCAGATGATCTGCTTCTGGGCGTTCTCGATCGCGTTCTTCATCAAGGTGCCGATGTGGCCGGTGCACACGTGGCTGCCGGACGCCCACGTGCAGGCGCCGACCGGCGGCTCGGTCATCCTGGCCGCGGTGATGCTGAAGATCGGGACGTACGCGTACCTGCGCTTCTCGATGGGCCTCTTCCCCGGCCCGGCCTCCAGCCTCGCGGCCAACCTGGCCGGCATCGCGATCCTCGGCGGCGTGATCTACGGCGCGCTCGTCGCCTGGAAGCAGGCGGACGTGAAGCGCCTCGTGGCGTACTCGTCGGTCGCCCACCTCGGCTATGTGATGCTCGGGCTGTTCGGCGTCACGCCGAGCGGGATCCAGGGCGCGGTGCTCCAGATGGTGAACCACGGCGTCTCCACCGGCGCGCTCTTCCTCCTCGTCGGCGTGATCTACGACCGCCGCCACACCCGCCAGGTCTCCGAGTTCGGCGGCCTCGCCAAGGTGATGCCGGTCTACGCGACGCTGTTCCTCATCGTGACGTTCGCCTCCGTGGGCGTGCCCGGCACGAACGGGTTCATCGGCGAGTTCATGATCATCACCGCGACCTACGTGTCCGAGCGCCTCGGGGTCTTCAGCGGGATCCACACCGTGGGCGCCGCCGCGGGCGTCATCCTCGCGGCCGTCTACATGCTGAGCGTCGTGCAGAAGATGTTCTTCGGGCCGCTCACGAACCCGAAGAACAAGCACCTGCCCGACATCACGCCCCGCGAGGGCCTGGCGCTGGCGCCGCTCATCCTGATGATCTTCGTGATCGGCCTGTTCCCTGACATCTTCCTCTCTCGGATGAAGGAGTCGGTCCTGTCTACGTACAACCAGTTCAAGGTCGTCTCCGGGCAGGCGATCCTCTTCGCGGACGATCGGAACGCGAAGCTCCTGCCCGAGGACACGTTCTCCCCCGCCTTCCTGAAGGGGGCGCCCGGGCTGAGCTCCGGCGCGGGCGCGGCGGGGGGTGACGAGGAGGCGCGGCGCGAGCCGCCTGTGGACGGGAAGCTCGCGGCGCGCGCGGGGGAGGTGGCGCGATGAACCTCGGACCGTTCATCGCGGTGTCGCCGCTGATCGTGGTCTCGCTCGGCGGCACGCTGCTGATGCTGGCGGAGGCGTTCTCGCACCGCCGCGAGGAGTCGCACGACCGCCGCTCCGGCCCGTCGTCCGACATCGCGCTCGGGACCGCGATCACGCTCCTCGCCGGGGCGGTGTTCTCGGGCGCGGTCGGGTTCGTCGGCCCCGAGACGCTGGACGGGGTCGACGTGCTCGCGCCCTACCTGGTGATGGACCGCTTCACGCTGTTCTTCTCCTTCGTGCTCTGCCTGGGCGGCGCGCTGGCGGCGCTGCTCGCCGGGGGGTACCTCCCGGAGCACCGGCTCGACCGCGGGGAGTTCTACCCGCTGCTGACCTTCTCGACGGTCGGCGCGATCATCCTCGCCGGCGCGGGCGATCTGCTGACGCTCTTCCTCGGCCTGGAGACGATGTCGCTCGGGGCGTACGCGCTGACCGGCTTCCGCCGGACGTCGCCGCGGAGCACCGAGGCGGCGATCAAGTACTTCCTGCTCGGCTCGTTCGCGGCGGCGCTGCTGCTCTACGGCGGCGCGCTGATCTACGGGGCGACGGGGCACACCGACCTCGCCGGGATCCGCGACGCGATCGCGGGCGCGACCGGGGACAAGGCGCCGAACCCGGCGCTGCTGCTCATCGGGGCGGCGCTGATGCTGGTCGGCCTCGCGTTCAAGGTGAGCGCGGTGCCGTTCCACATGTGGACGCCCGACGCGTACGAGGGCGCGCCGACGCCGGCGACGACGTTCATGGCGGTCGCGGTGAAGGGCGCGGCGTTCGCGACGCTGCTGCGCGTGCTGCTCGGCGCGTTCAGCAGCCCGGCGCTGTCGTCGTGGGCGGCGGGCTGGCCGCCGGCCGTGGCGGTGATGGCGCTGCTCACGATGACGGTGGCGAACCTCATCGCGGGGCGGCAGGAGTCGGTGAAGCGGATGCTCGCCTACTCGAGCATCGCGCACGCCGGCTACCTGCTCGTCGGCGTCGCGGCGACGGTGCGGGCGAGCGAGGACGCGCAGGCGAGCGTGATGTTCTACCTGCTCGCCTACACGGTCTCGACGGTCGGCGCGTTCGGCACGCTCATCCTGTGCGGCAGCCGGGGCGCGGAGGCGGTGAGCTACGAGGATCTCTCGGGCATCGGCAAGCGGCACCCGGTGGCGGCGCTCGCGTTCTCGCTGTTCCTGCTGTCGCTGGCCGGCGTCCCGCCGACGGCCGGGTTCTTCGGCAAGCTCTACATCGTCAAGGCGGCGATGGGCGCGGAGCTGTACACGCTGTCCGTGGCGCTGCTCCTCAACAGCGTGCTGTCGGCGTACTACTACCTGCGGGTGCTCGTGTTCATGTACATGCGCGAGCCGGCGCCGGGGGCGCCGATCGCCCGGCCCATGCGATCGGGGTACGTCAACGCGGCGCTCGTCGTCTCGGCGGTGCTCGTCATGGTCCTCGGGATCTGGCCGACGACCTCGCTCGGGATCGCCGTTCGCGCGGTCCTCGCTTCCCACTGAGACAGACTTTCGAGGGAGCGCCTCGCCGAGCCGCCCGGCCCTCGGGGACCCCTGCTCGGCGCGGCGCGCCGCCAACTCATTTGGCGACGATGGCACCGGCGCTAGCGGGGATCGCGTCCCTCGGCGGCGAAACCGCGGTGCTGCGCGGGGCGCGCGAGTTGCTAAAGTCGGCGCCGATGCGGAACGGCGAGACGATGCAGAGGACAGCGGGGAACTGGCGGATACGCGCGGCGAGCGTCGCCCTGCTCGGGGCGCTCGGGTGTCAGGGGGGGAACGCGAGCGGAGGCTCGCCCGCAGCGAGCGCGGCGCCGGCAGGGAGCGCGGCGCCGGCAGCGGCGAGCGCCAGCGCAGCGGCGAGCGCGCAGGCGGCGGCGAGCGCGCAGGCGGCGGCAGCGTCCGCGATCTCGCTGACCTCGGAAGCGGTGCTCAAGGTGACGAACCCGAAGCGGCAAGCGCCGTACAGCGGGCCCACAGGGACGCTGAAAGGGCGGGTCACCATCAAGGGAGACCCGCCGCCCGATACGGGGCTCAGCTTTCCGACCGGCAAGTGCGGCGAGGCCGCGGCCACCTACGGGAGGCTGTTCCGCGTGGGGCAGCAGAACGCCGTCGCCGACGCGCTCGTCACCGTCGTCAACTACAGCGGCCACGTGCCCGAGCGCGAAGAGGCAGAGAAGGTGACCATCCACGGGTGCGCGTTCTCGACCCGCACCGTGGCCATGACGTTCGGTCAACGGCTCGAGGTGGCGAACCTCGACCCGCTGGAGCCCTACATGCCCAACCTCGAGGGCGCCCCGTTCATGGCCGTCCTCGTCGCCGTGCCGCAAGGCGATCCGGTGAGGTTCTTCCCGCCCCAGCCGGGCTACTACCAGCTCGTGGACAAGATGCCGAAGCCGTTCCTCCAGGCCGAGGTCTTCGTGCTCAAGTTCGCGACGCACGACGTGACCGGCCTCGACGGACAGTTCGAGATCAAGAACATCCCCGTGGGCAAGGTGCTCACCGCCGCCCTCCTGCCCGCCATCGATCAGGACGTGAAGAAGGAGATCGAGATCAAGGAGGGCGAGAACACCCTCGATTTCGAGCTCAACTTCGATCTCGAGAAGTACAACGAGAAGAAGAACAAGGCGAAGCCGTCGCCCTGAGCTCAGGGCGCGGCCGGCGCGCCCCCCGCGAGCTCCCGGTGAAGGCGCCGCGCGACCTCGCGGGACAGCGGATCGCGGGCGCTGGGCGCGGGGGGCGCCAGCGGGCCGAGCCAGGCGAGCGCGGCGTCGCGGCCGATGCGACGGAAGAGCAGCTCGGCGAAGAGCAGCCGGGCGAGCGGCGAGGGGGGCACCGCAGCGCCGCCGCCCGCGGGCGCCTGGAGCGCGTCGCTGGCGCGGGTCAGCGCCTCGAGATCGCCGCCCAGATCGGCCGCAACCGCGAGCGCGACGAGCGCGGAGGCGCTCGACGGATCGGCCGCCGAGACGAGCTCGGCCTGCTCGCGCGCCTCGCCGACGCGGCCCAGGGCGGCCGCGCGCACCGCGACCTCGGCCGGCGGCAGATCCGCGTCGCGCGCCAGGCGGCGGGCGCGGCGCAGCTGCCCGTGGACCAGCGCGTCGTCGAGCTCGGCCAGCGGCCCCCAGGGCGGCGCCGGCCGCTCGGAGGCGGCGGTCCTCCGCGCGGCGAGCTCGCGCAGCCGCCGCGCCGCCTCCTCGGCGGCCGGGCGATCGCCGGCCTCGAGGGCCACCGCGTGCAGCGCGCGCCACGCGTCCGCCGAGAAGGGGTGGCGCACGAGCAGCGCCCGCAGCGACAGGCGCGCGTCCTCGGACCGGCCGAGCCGCCGCAGGATCTCGGCCCGGAGCAGGACGCCGTCGTCGCGATCCGGATCGAGCAGGACCGCCCGCTCGACGCGCCCGAGCGCCGCCGCGGGCCGCCCGGCCGCGAGATCGCAGCGCGCCTGCTCGAGGTGGGCCGGCGCGTAGTCGGGATCGATCGCGCGGGCGCGGTCGAACGCCTCGTCCGCCGCCTCTCGGCGGCCGAGGCGGCAGCGCGCCGACCCGACGCGGGTCCAGATGTCCGCGCTCTCGGGATCGCTGTCCTCCGCCAGCTCGTACGCCTCCAGGGCCGTCTCGAGGTCGCCGCGCGCCTCGGCCTCGGCGCCGATGGCGTACAGCGCGTAGGCGCGCGCCGAGATCTGGCGGCCCACGAGGATCTGGCCGTCGACCGAGCGCGCGACCTCGGGCGCGGCGCAGGCCGCGGTCAGCGCGAGCGCCGCGAGCGCCGCGAGCCGCGCGGCGGAGGGCGGCGGGGCTACGCGCACGCGGCGATCTCGGCGAGGAGGCGATCGTTTTCCTCGCGGAGGCCGACGGTGATGCGGAGCCGGTGCGCGAGGCGCCCGCCCGCCCCGTGGAAGCTGCGCACCAGGACGCCTCGCGCCGCGAGCGCCTCGAAGACCTCCCCGGCGGGGCGGCGCGTGCCGACCCAGAGGAAGTTCGCGTGGCTCGGCGCGACCGAGATGCCGAGCTCGGTCAGGCCGCGCGCGAGGCGCTCGCGCTCCTCGGTGATGAACGCGGCGGCGCGGCGGAGCTCGCCGCCGAGCTCGCGCAGGGCGAACGTGGCCGCGCGCTGCGACGGGACGGGCAGGTTGTAGGGCTGGCGGACCTTGTCGAGCTCGGCCACGAGCGCGCGGTCGCCGACGAGCCAGCCGACGCGCAGCGACGCGAGGCCGATCTTCGAGAGCGTCCTCAGCACGGCGACGTTCGGGTGCTTGCGAACCAGGGCGAGCTGGTCGCGCGGGGCGAAGTCGATGTACGCCTCGTCGACGATGACGAGGGCGTCGCTCGCCGCGGCGATGACCGCCTCGAGCCGGTCCGCCGACGCGAGCGCGCCCGTCGGGTTGTTCGGCGAGGCGATGAAGACGACGCTCGGGCGCGCGAGCTCGACGGCGCGCACGAGGCCCGCCACGTCGAGATCCCAGCCGGCGTCGAGCGGGACCTCGACGGCGCGCATGCCCCGCGCGCGGGCGCTCAGCTTGTACATGACGAAGGTGGGGCTGGTCGTCACGATGGTCGCCGCGTCGGCGCCCGGCCGCGGGCGGCTGAGCGCGGTCAGGAGGATCGAGATCACCTCGTCGGAGCCGACGCCGGGGAGGACCTCGTCGGGCTCGACGCCGCAGCGGGCGGCGATGGCTTCGCGGAGCTCGACGAGGCGCGCGTCGGGGTAGCGGCCCCAGTCCTCGGGCACGGCGGCCCGCGCGAGGGCGGCCCGCGCCTCGGCCGACAGGAGCGGCGGGCTCTCGTTGGCGTCGAGGCGCACGGGGAAGTGGCCCGAGACCGGGGTGTAGGCGTGGAGCTCGGCGAGCTCGGGGCGGAGGAGGGCGGAGAGGAAGTCGGGCGTGGGCATCGGCTCAGCTCACGGTGGTCGCGGGCGTGGGGAGGGTCACGGGAGCGATATACTAGCCGGGCGATGAGCGCCATGAACCCCGAAGACGGCGCGGCGGCCGACCTGATCATCCCGGACGAGCTCCCGTTCCTGGAGAGCTTGTCCTGGTTCGACGCCCGATGGCGCGAGCTGTCCGCCTTCGAGATGCTCCAACGCTACGAGCGCGGATGGCGGAATCGCGGCGTGACGGCCGATCTATCCGAAGAGGAGGCAGCGTTCGTTCGGGAGCTCATTCATCGCTACGGGAGCGTGCTCGATGTTCCGGCGTGAGCTCTACCGCACCATGGCGCGCGTGCTCGAGGCTCTCGACGCGGACGTGCTCGCGCGGACATCCTTCCGGTTCGGCGGGGGGACGTACCTCGCTTTGTCGCACGGCGAGTACCGCTTGTCGCGCGATCTTGATTTCGTGTGCTCCGATCCGGGCGGCTATGCGGAGCTTCGCCTCGCGGTGCGAGAGCGCGGGTACGACGCGCTCTTTGCCGCGCCCGCAAGGGCCACCTTCGGCTTTCCCCGAGAAATTCGCACCGATCAGTATGGCCTGCGCTTTCCGGTCGTCGTGGGGGGCACGTCGATCCGCGTTGAGATGATCCGCGAGGCGCGCATCGCGCTCGGCCCCGCCGTGCAGGCCGCGTGGACGCCGGTACCTCTCCTGTCCGTCACCGATGCGTTCGCCGAGAAGCTCCTCGCGAACTCCGACCGCTGGGCCGACCGAGACGAGCTCTCTCGCGATCTCGTGGATCTCGCCATTTTGCGCGTCTCGCACGGGCCGATCCCGGAAGCGGCCTGGGCTGCAGCAGAGCGCGCTTACAAATCCGCACCGCTCCACGATCTGCGCAAGGCGGCCGAGCGGTTCCTCGCGGAGCCCAGCTACCAGGAGCGATGCTTCGCAGGGCTCGACGTGGAGGGGACCGACGACGTGCTGCGCGGCGTGAGCGCGCTGCTGTCAGACCTCGCTACCACCACGACGCCAGGGGAGCGATAGAGCCCCGGGGCTGGGGCAGGTACCCTCCGGCGTGCGCTCCTTCAGTCCCCAGCGCGGCGCGGGGGCCGGGTCACCGCGCGACCAGGCGCATCGGGCGGCTGTGCTGGGCGGGCTCGGCCTCGAGCTCCTCCAGCTCGAACGCCCTGTCCATGTCCATGTCGAGCTCCTCGAGCTCGCGCTGCGCGCTCTCGCCGGTGTCGAACCCGTCGAGCTCGCGCATGAACCGGTCGATCTCCGCGCAGGTCGCCGGCGAGTCCACGGGCGTCATCGACTGCTCGTGCATCAGCTGGATGAGCTCCAGGATGGTCGCGAGCTTCTGCGACACCACCTCGAGCCCCTCGCGGGTCCGGCTCCAGCACTCGGCGCGCCGGTAGGCGATCGCGAGCCGCCGCTCCGAGAGCCCGCGCGCGCGCCCCGCGGACGCGCTCCGGATCGCCTCGAGCGATCGGATCGTCTCCATGAGCTCGCTGTGGTTCGTCATGGCGAGCGACTCCTGGCCGGCCTTGTGCGCGATCGCGAGGCGGATGTAGCTCATGAGCAGGCGGCTCAGGCCGAAGCCGTCGTCGAGCAGCAGCGGGACGGCGCCGCCGCGGCGACGGATGTTCTCGCGGGTGCGGTCGATCAGCCGGTCGAGGCGCGCGAGCTCCTGCTGGTGCCGGATGTCCATCTGCCGGATCAGGCTCTCGCGCGCCCGCGACCACGCCGCCCGATCGGCCTCGTCGAGCTGCGCGTCGATGCTGCGGCGGAAGTAACCGCGCCAGGGGACGACGCACAGGATCACGAGCTCCGCCCCGAGGCCGAGCAGCAAGAGCAGCGGGCTCCAGCCGATGAAGCTCAGGAGGAGCACGCTCCCCACGACGAGCAGGTTGTACGGGTGGACGAGCACCCGACCCAGGTACGTGCGGGCGGTGCGCCTCCGCAGCGGTGCGACCTGGACGCCGAACGCGGCCAGCGTCGCCCTCGACTCGGCCATGCTCGCGCCAAGCACATCCTCGAATCGGCAAAGCTCTCGATCGCACGTCGTCATGGAGCCCCCCTCCTCACCTCGTCCTCTGGTCCTCGTGCCACCTCGACCCGTTCACCACCCCCCGCGGCCGAATCAGCGGGTCGGGCGCCCGGCGCGGCCGCGCGCGCCCCGCGCCGGCGCGCTGTGAACGCAGGTCACGCTCGCCGCGCCCACGCCGGCGGCGACACGCCCGCGGAGCCCGCCTCGGAGGACCCGCCGCCCGCCGCGCTCATCGGCCGCCCATGCGGTAACACCATGAAAAGTCAAGCTTTTCTGGCGGCGCTGCGGCATCGCGAGCTCCAGGATTCTCATGCATGTCTCGTTCTTCGCATTCGGAGGCCCCGTGGAGGGTCCGCGGTGCGTCGCCGGAGCGCAGCGCCGCCGTCGATCCCGGAGCGAGCAGAGCGGGCTCCGTGCCAAGCGCCGCGGCACCGAGCGGCGCACGATCGGGGAGGGGGCGCGCTCAGGCGTGCGGCGGGCGGGCTGCGTCCAGCACGTGGACGCCGGGGGCGCCGAGCGACATGGGCACACGCTCGAGGCCGGCCGCGGCCGCCGCGGCGCGCCATGCCGCCGAGGGCGGCGCGCCGCCGACGAAGAGGGAGACGTCGCCGCCGCCGGCCCCGCTCGGCGCGAGCGCGGCGCCCTCGGCGGCCGCGGCGGGGCGGAGGCGCGCGAGGGCAGGGGTGACGATCGGCGCGCCCGCGCGGTCGCCGAGCTCCGCGAGCGCGTCGACCTGGCGATCCAGCGCGGCCACGAAGGCGCGGGCGTCCGCGGCGGTGACGGCCGCGCGCGCGCCCTCGGCGGCCGCGCCGAGCAGGGCGCCGTGCGCCCCCGGGTCGCGCGCGGCGAGCGCGCGCACGCGCTCCAGCATGGCGCTCGTGCGCGCCGAGGCGTCGCTGGCGTAGACCTCGATCGCGAGCCCGCCCGGCAGCGCGTGCGGCGTCACGGCGAGCGCGCCATCCGGGCCGAGCCGGCAGCAGAGCACGCCGCCGTAGACGCTCGCCGCGACGTCGACGCCGCTGCCCCCGCCCTGCGCCCGCCGGTGCGCGGCGAGCGCGGCGAGGAAGAGCGCGCGCGCGTCCCACGCGGGCATCGGCCGGCCGGCCGACGCCGCCGCGGCCGCGGCCGCGGCCATGGTGGGCGCGGCTGCGGCGGCGCGCGCCGCGAGCGTCGCCACGAGGATGGCCGCGCTCGAGCCGAGGCCGAGCTTGCGGCTCGCCTCGCGCGGCGGCGCGCCCGCCTCGGCCGGCGAGCCCGCCGTGGCATCCCGCGCCGCCGACCGGAGGTCGGACGCGTCGAACCACGCCGCCCGGTCGAGCGCGCCGGCGTCGAGCGCCGCCTGGACCTCCTCGGTGACGAGGTCGGCCTGGCGCGCCGGATCGGCGACGACGTACCGATCGACCGCGGCCACCAGCGCGGGCGCGCCCTCGAGCACGGCGTACGCGCCCGAGAGGACCAGCTTGCCAGGCGCCCGGACGATCACGCGCCCGCGCCCCCGGACGCGAGGTGGGCTCCGCCGCCGGGGGCGGCCGAGATGGTCCGGAGGACGCCGGGGACGGCGAGCAACGCCTTCTCCACGGCGGGCTGCGCCTCCGGCGCCGTGAAGACCTTCACGTGCGGGCCGGCGTCGATGGTGAAGAACGCCGGCGTGCCCTGGGCGCGGAGCCTCCGCACCGCGGCGATCACCTCGACGGTGGCGCCGGTCCAGTAGAGCAGGCCCGGCGAGGCGGCGATGCTCGAGGCGTGCATGCACAGGGCGCTCGCCTCGGCCGCGGCGCCGAGCGCCGCGAAGTCGCGCGCGAGGACCGCCGCGCGGACCGCGGTGAAGAGCGACGGCGCGGCGTCCACCCAGGCGGGGAAGTACGGGCTCGTCGCCGCGGTGTGCCGCATGCCGTCGCTGGAGCCCACGTCCTTCGGGCCCTCGCGCGTCACGGCGATCACGACCGCGAGCGGCCAGTGGTCCTCGGGCGCGAGCGGGGTCGCCGCGAGCGCCTCGTCGCCGGGGCGCCCGGCGCGGAGCTCGACGAAGCCGCCGAACGCGGAGCGCGCGGCGGAGACCGAGGTCTTCCGCGCGAGGTCGCTCACCGCGGCGGGCGCGGTGGGCAGGCCCGCGGCGGCGCTCGCGGCGAGCGCGAGCGCGGCGAACGCCGACGCGCTCGAGGCGAGCCCCGCCGCGGTGGGGAAGTCGTTGCGGCTGACCACGCGGGCGCGCTCGCGCCGGCCCGAGGCGGCGCGGACCCGGTCGAGGAGCCCGGCGACCCGGCGCGCGGCCTCCGCGTCCGGCGGCACGGCCGCGCCGCCGAGGTGGAGCTCGTCGCGATCGAGCGACGGATCGAAGGCGACCTCGGTCGTCGTGGCCATCCCGGCGAGCGTCACCGAGAGGCTCGGCACGGCGGGCAGGTTGTGCCCGTCGGCCCGCTTGCCCCAGTACTTCGCGAGGGCGATGTTCGGATGGGCGATCGCGGTCGCCCGGCTCACGGCGCTCATGCTTGCTCCTCCGGCGCCGCCGCGGCGGCGCCTGCCTTCACGCGGGTCACGAAGCCGCTGTACCCCGCGTCGCGCCAGGCGGCGAGCACGCGGCCCGCCACGCCGTTCGACGTCGCCGCCGCGCCGCCCGGCGGAGGGGGCGGGAGCAGCGCGATGACCGAGCCGCCGCCGCCGGCGCCGGTGAGCTTGGCGCCGAGCGCGCCGGACTCGCGCGCCAGCTTGCACAGGGCCTCGATCGCCTCGGTCGAGACGAACATCCCGGCGAGGAGCATCTGGTTCAGGTCCATGAGCCGGCCGAGCCCGATCGCGTCGCCCGCCTCGATGGCGAGGGCCGCGTTCTCGACGAGCGCGGCGATGCCGGCGATGGAGGTCTCGGCCAGGGTGGGCTTGCGTTCGAAGAGCTTCGCCACGAGCTCGACCATGCTGCGCGTGGACGACGGCACCCCCGTCGAGCCGACGCACAGCCAGAGGTCGTCGCGCGGGGCGAGGGCGGTCGCGCCGTGCGCGCGGGTGAAGCGGAAGCACCCGCCGCGCGCGGCGGCGGCCGTGTCGATGCCCGACGGGTTGCCGTGGAACACGCGCTCCCAGGCGGCCGCCGCGGCGACCTCGGCGGCGGCGGTGAAGGCGCCCGGCGCGCCGGCCTCGGCCTGCGCGCGCGCGAGCGCGGCGACCGCACGGGCGATCGCGACCCCGAGCGCAGCCGAGCTCCCGAGGCCGCCGCCGGGCGGCAGATCGCTCTCCGCCTCGACCCGCACCGGGCCGGCGCCGGGGAGCGCCTCGAGGAGCGCCGCGAACGCCCGCGCGACGTCCCCCTCGGCCGGCGCGGCGCCGTGCTCGCGGTCGCCCAGCCGGAGCGCGCTCGCGCGCGCGCCCCCCGGAGCGCGCGTCGCGCGCGCGCGGGCGCCGCGCTCGATGCCGGCGGCGAGCGCGGGCGCGCCGTACACGACCGCGTGCTCGCCGAGCAGGATGACCTTGCCGGACGCCCGGCCGAGCGCCTCGATCATGCCCCCGTCCACCGGAGCGCGCTCGCCGCGCCGCACAGGATCTGCCGCGCCGACGCGCTCACCGGCAGCGACCGCCCGAGGGCCTCGGCCTCGCCGCACAGGGCGGCGAGCCGCTCCTCGACCGCGCGCCGCGCGCCGCACGCCTCGAGGGCCCGCGTCGCGGCCGCCACGTCGTCGTCGCTCGCGCCCTTGCGGCCGAGCGCGCGCTCGACGGCGCTCCGGCCGGCGGCGTCGAGGCGCCCCTCGGCGGACGCGAGCACCGCCGTGCGCTTGCCGGCGCGCAGGTCGTTGCCGACCGGCTTGCCGGTCGCGGCGGCGCTCCCGAAGGTGCCGAGCAGGTCGTCGCGCAGCTGGAAGGCGACGCCCACCGGCGCCGCGAACCGCTCGAGCGCCGCCACGGTCTCGGCCGGGGCGCCGGCGAGCGTGGCGCCGAGCGCGAGCGGGCCGCGCACCGTGTAGCTGCCGGTCTTGAGCGCGTGCATCTGCTCGACGTCCTCGGCCCGCCCGACCACGTCGAGGTGCTGGCCGATCACGACGTCCTCGTGCATCGCGCAGAACAGCCGCACGGCCGCGAGCGTCCTCTCCGGCGGCGCCTCGGCGCCCGCGAGCGCGCCGAGCGCGAGGCTCCACGTGAAGTCGCCCGCGAGGATCGCCGACGAGGCCCCGAGGTGCGGATCGCCGAGCACCTCGGTCAGCGCGACGTGCACGGTGCGGTCCCCCCGGCGGACGGTGTCGCCGTCGATCCAGTCGTCCTGGATGAGCAGGTAGGTCTGGAGCAGCTCGAGCGCGACGCCGGCGTCGATCGCGGGCTCGAGCCGCGCGTCCGGCGCGACGCCCTGGTAGGCGGCGACGAGCAGGCCTGCGCGGAACCGCTTGCCGCCGCGCAGGGTCAGGCTCCTCGCCTCCGCGACCATCGCCGAGACCTCGCGGCCGTAGCGCTGCACGTGGCCCGCCGCGGCGCACCAGCGTTGCTCGAGCGCGGCCTCGATGCGGGGGCGGATCGAGGAGAGGAAGTCGAGGAACAGGCGCGCGCCGGGGTCCGCCGTCCCTTCGAGCGTCTGATCGCCGGGGCGGGGCGCGCTCTCTCCGTCCTTCGTGTGCGCTGTCATGGAATGCGCGGCAGCCTAGGAGCCGCGCGCGAGCCGGTCAATCTCGGCCGAAACGCCGCAAACCGCCGGCGCGTCCCGCCGCTCCGCGGCGCCGCCGGCGTGGCTTGGGTCCTGCAATGCGTGGGGCCCGCGTCGCGGGCCGGGGGGGCCGAGCGCGAGCTTCCTGCGAGATCGACTCCTCCGGAGTTGCGCGCCGACCCTCGCCGCAACCGAAGGGAAAGGGGGACTTTCGTGAAGAGATCACCGGGTGGGGTGTTGGGCATCGTTCTCGTCATGGGTCTCGGCGTCGCCGGGTGCAGCGGCCACGACGCCCGCGAGGATCTCCCGGAGAGCGCCGATCTCGGTGCGTCCGGCACGGCGCCTTTGTCCCGGTGGGCGAGCTCGCTGCCCGCTTACCGCGTGATCGGCCCGAGCGCCGATGTCGCGCGGGCGTCCGCGCTCGCCGGCGCGCTCGGGCTCGCGGCGGAGAGCTTCCGGGGCGGCGCCGCGCTCGGGGCCGACGGCGCGATTCGCTACCTCGATCGCGCGAGGTTCCAGCGCTTGCCGACGAGGAAGGCCGCCCCGCCCGCGCCCGGGTTCCGCGACGAGCGCGGCTTCGCCACCACCAGGGGCGACGACGCCCTGGATGTCGAGGCGCTGGCGGCGCTCCGCGTCCTGCCCGAGGCGGACGCCGCGGCGCGGGCGTGGGCCGCGCTGGAAGGCGCGCGCCTGCCCGTCGGGCGCGACGTCGCCGTCGGCCACTCGCTCTTCGAGTCGATCGACGTCCAGGGGCACTACGTGGCGCGGGCGGCCCTCGACACGCAGGTGATCTTTCGCGACGCGCTCGAGGGGCTCCGGCTGATCGGCCCTGGCGCCAAGGTCCGGGTGACGTTCGACGCCGAGGGCGCCGTGACCCACCTCATCTATGCGCGGCGCGACCTCGTGCGCGGGGAGGACGTCGCGATCGTCCCGGCCGCCGAGGCCCCCGCGCTGTGCGCCCGCGCGCTCGGCGGCGGCGCGGTGGTCGCGGCCGAGCCGGAGCTCGTCTATTACGCGCCGCCGCTCTCTCTCGAGGTGCGCCGGATCCTCCCTCATTACGTGTGCAGCGGCAGGCGGCGTTTCGGCGGCGATATGGTGGACGTCCGCAAGGTGATCGTCCCGGCCGTCGTCGACGCTCCGAGGGCCGCGATCACCGTGCGCGAGGGCGGCGAGGCCCTCTCAGCGGAGGCGAGCGTCACCGGGGGTACTGCGCCGTACACGTACAGGTGGGTAACCTCGGCGCGGTCGCTCGCTCCCGACCGCGCCGACGGCGGGGCGGTGCGGATCTCGCTGGACGGCGCGGCGCTTCGCGGCCAGACGGAGACGCTCTCTCTCTACGTCACGGACGCCGACGGCCTTGTCGCGACGGCGGCGCGGGAGCTCCCATTCGCGCGCGCGGTGGCGCCCGCGGCGCCGAGCGCGCCCGAGGCGCCGAGCCCTCCCGGGGCGCCGAGCCCGCCCCTGTCGCCGCCGGCGGCCAACGAGGGCGGCGCCGTGGTTGGCGCCGAGTGGGTCGGGCGCTGCGGCGGCCTCGATCATTCGGCGGCGAACGTCGATGGTCTCCTGAAGAGCTTCCGGGCGGGGGGCGTCGAGCACCGCTTCAACTGGGGTGAGCTCCGCGCGTGGGAGGTGGATTTCAAGGACCCGTCGCTGGGCGGCCAGGACGCCTCGTATGCGGACTCGGTCGACCTCACGTTCTACACGGGGCACGCGAACGGCGTCGGGTTCATGTTCTGCAGCGCCATGAACGATCGGATCCTTCACTTCAGCGACGCTCACTGGGGCAACTCCAACCTGGAGTGGATGGTGGTCGCCGCCTGCGGCCCGCTCCAGGACGACGCGGGCGCCTGGCGTTTCCGGTGGTCGAACGCGTTCGACGGCCTGCACCTCCTGCTCGGATATGCGACAGAGTCGTTCGACGACACGAACGAGGGATCGATGTTCGCGAGCCGCCTGCTCGACGACGCGAGCCCGGCGCCGCTCCGGCAGGCGTGGGCGACGACGGCGATCGAGGTCCAGCCCGACGACAAGGTGATCTACGCGATCATGGGGGTCTACGGCGCCGGCTGGACGCTCCCCAACTACGACGATCATTTCTGGGGCAAGGGCCCGGTCGGCCCGGACCTGTGGGGGGCCGCGAGGGTCGGCTTCTGGCGCATCTCCGGGCCGACGTAGCGCGGGAGGGTCGACGGGGGCGCGGCTCATCGGGGACCTCCGCGGCATTGAGGGCCCGCTCGCGCCGGCGTCCGGCGTAGCGGCCGCGCGGCCCTGCGCTGGTCTCCTTGACAAGGCGGGGCGGCCGTCGGCTACGCTGTCCGGCACGGCGTCAGGCCATAGGAGAAGCCCGTGAAGCGCACGTGGACAATCATTGGGGTCGCTGATGTGGCCCTCAGCTTCAACTGGTATCGGTCGCTCTTCGGTCAGCCGGAATCGTCACCTGCTCATGACTATTTTGGCCAAATCCTCGACGCGGACGGAACGGTCTTGCTCTGTCTTCACAAGTGGGGATCCCACGAGCACCCGACGCTGGTCAGTCCCGATCGAGCGGAGCCTGACAATGGGCTATTGCTGTTCTTCCGGGTGGATGATTTCGACGAGGCGCTGTCGCGCGCCAGAGCCCTCGTGAGTCGACTCGAGGAGGAGCCCCAGATGAATCCCGCCACCGGGACCCGAGAGTTCGCCCTCCGCGATCCGGACGGCTATTACGTCATGGTCAGCGCGCTCTCCTGAGCGCGCAACCGTCCCTTCGCGCGGCGGAGCATGGCTTCGGACCCGACCGTGCGATGCAGACGCACGCGCGGCAAGAGCTGCGGCCTAACCCCTCGCTCAACCGCGGATCCCGCGAGGCAAAGGAGAAGACGCATGCCTGACAAGTGGTTCAAGCGCGCGCGCTGCGCGTCCGAATCACAAGGTGGGATGCACCTCGTTCGCGGCTTACCCGCAGCGTTGGCTGGACCGAGTGACCGATGAGCGCCTCCCTCTCGCTGATCGTGCTGCGGTGCTCAGACCTTGGCGCGAGTCTCCGCTTTTATGAGCGGCTCGGCCTGTCCTTCGCGGAGGAGAAGCACGGGGAAGGTCAGCCGTTGGCCAGGCCAACTTGGAAGCACCGACGCACCCTTGGAGCACTCACGAATGACGCTCGACCACCCCTTCATCGATGTAGACGCGATCCGCAGGCGGCCCGGCATGTACATCGGCGACGTCGCCGACGGGAGCGGCCTGGCTCACTTGATCTGGGAGATCGTCGCCAACTCGCTGGACCAACATCTCGCCGGGCGATGCAGTCGGATCGATGTCGTCCTGCAGCACGACGGCTCTGCCCTCGTCGAGGACGACGGGCCGGGCATTCCTCTCGTCGATGTCGACGGCCGGCCCTTCGCGGAGGTGGCGTTGACTCGTTTCCACACGACGCCGACGTTCGACGGGCACGCGCCCCACGAGCACGTCGGTCGTTGGGGCGTCGGCCTGTTCGTCGCCAACGCCCTGTCTTCGCGCCTGACCCTCGACGTGCGCAGGGACGGCTTTCATCATACGCAGCGATTTGAGAGGGGCTTTGCGGTAAGCCGTCTGGAAAAGGTAGGCCCCTCCACGCGCACCGGCACCGGTGTATCGCTCCAACCAGACCCTGCCATCTTTTCGGACCCCTGGTTCAACGCTGGTGCGATCGCCGCGCGTCTGCGCGAAATCGCGTGGCTTCTGCCCACATTGCGGCTCACGTTCCAAGACCGCCGAGAGCACGTATTCTGCGAGCCGTGCGGGCTGGCTGTGTTTCTGGAACGCACGCGGAGGATGTTGGTGCCAGTTGGAAATGCGCTGTTCGTCGATCAGCTCGTCGGTGAGATCCGCGTAGAGGCTGCCGTCGAGTGGCTCCCGTGTCGCTGGTCGACGGTGGAGAGCTACGCCAATATCGAGCGGACAACCGACGGCGGCACGCACGTCCAAGGGCTCGTCGAAGGTCTCGCCGAGGCGCTTCGAGACGCGGTCCCCGCCTGGAAGGCCCGACCGAAGAAGAAGGCGACTGAGGCGGTCAGGCGCGGGCTACACGCCATCGTGTGTGTGAGGCTGCACGATCCTACTTTCGATGCGCCGACGAAGACCCGCCTGATCACGCCCGAAGCCAAGCGCGCAGTATCCTCTGCGGTCCGGGCCGCGTTCGCCGCGGTCGTGCAGAGCGATCCTTCGCTGCTCGAGCACTTCACTGGAGACTCGTGAGCATGGAAGCGCCGGCCAACAAGGGCCTGCTGACCGACGCGAGACTGCGCGTACCGCGCCCGCGCACGGCTCGGCCACCCCTGCGACAGGATGACGCGGCGCCCCGAAGCCGACGCAGACGGGCGGCTCGCCGCAAGCGCCCAGCATCTCCCTGGGCACGGCCTCTTCCGGCTCTCGCCCCAGGTCGACGATGCTGGGCGTGGGCGGGGCCGGGGGCCACGAAGTCGGCGCGTGGCCTTGTGCCGCCTGCCGCTCGACCGCTTCGCGAGGTCGTGCGCGCTCAGGAGCCGGTCGTCGCGAGCAGCTCCCTCGCGTCGCCGACGGATGCAGCGCGGCGGATCCAGCGGTCCAGCTCGGCGACGTCGGTGCTCTCGAGGACCCGCTCCCGGACCTCGGCAGGGACCTCCAGCCCGCGGGCCTCGAGGAAGGCGAGCACGGCCTGCGCCTTGGCTTCGAGGAGCCCCTCTTGCCGGCCCTTCTCCACACCCTTCGCCACGTAGCTGCGCGCGAATTCGCTCTGAAACTCGTATCCGCTCTTCATCATCGCCTCCAACGTCCGCCTCGCCGCTGCGTTCAGCGAGGATAGCACCAGGTCCCCGTAGACGGCGCGGCGCTCCTCATCGAGCCCGGCTGCCGCCGCCAGAAACGCCACGCCGATCGCCTCCGCCGCCTCACCCTGCCCGTGCGCCATCGCCGAGAGCACGACCACCTCGGGCGCCCCCTTCGCCTGCTCGGCGTCGGTGACGACCGGGACGCCCTCGGGCCCCAGCACCAGCGGGGTCAGCGTCAAGCCGGGGTGGCCCGTGTCGATCCGCTGCGAGCACCACCGCGCGATCTCGGCGTCGATCGCCACGACCAGCAGCTGGGTCGGGCAGCGGTTCCGGGCCCTCGTTTGGACGACGTACACCGGCCAGACGTACCGCTTGTCCGGGTCCACGCCGAGCTGGACCTCGACCACGATGGCCATCGCGGGCCGCTCCTGCTCACCCACCAGCAGCACGACGATGACGTCCGCGCGCCGGTCCGAGGGCAGGATCTCGGTGAGGTCGGAGGACACGACGCGCGCCTCCGTGAAGGCCGGTACCGGCTGGCCGAGCGCGTCGTGCAGCATCTCGGCGGCCAGGGTCGGCCGGTTCTTGAACAGCTCCACCAGGGCTTCATGGGTCACAGAGGGCATCGCGTCGTCTCTCGGGTGATTGCAGCCATGCTGAATCCTCAAGGGGGCGCGCCAAGCTCCTGCGTGAGGTCCGCAGGGCTGGAGCAACCGCGTCCACCTCTTCAATTCCGGGCACATGCATCGAGTTGTCAGGCCGAGTGACCTGCGTGCGACGTGACGCCAGGGCACATCACGAGCCGCCCCGCTGTCTGCACCAGGCCGGCCAGACCGCCGAGCACCCGCGAGGTGGCCAACATGCTGGGCGTGACGCTCTCGACGCCGCTCAAGCCCGAGCAGATCGCACGGCTGCGCAAGGCGCTGCCCGGCTATGGCGGGCCTTGGGCGTTTCAGCGCCTGCGGCGGCGCGCGAGGAGGGCGCCCAGGGCCACGAGGGCCGCGAAGCCGCGCCCGCTGCTCTCCGCGGATCCGGCGGCGGCGCGGCAGCCGCCGTCCGGCTCCTCGCTGCCGCCGGCGCCGCTCACGCTAGCCATACCGCCCTGACCGTCGGAGCCGGCCATGCCGCCGGTGCCGCCGCCGGCCTCGCCCATTCCGCCCGCGCCGCCCATTCCACCGGAGCCGCCCGCGCCGCCGCTTCCGCCGGAACCGCCCATTCCACCGGAGCCGCCCGCGCCGCCGCTTCCGCCGGAACCGCCGCTTCCGCCGGAGCCGCCGTGACCGCCTGCGCCGCCCATTCCACCGGAGCCGCCGTGACCGCCTGCGCCGCCCATTCCACCGGAGCCGCCTGCGCCGCCCATTCCACCGGAGCCGCCTGCGCCGCCCATTCCACCGGAGGCGCCCATTCCACCGGAGGCGCCCATTCCACCGGAGCCGCCCGCGGCGCCGCTTCCGCCGCTGCCCTCCGGGGTGATGCCGCCCTCGTAAATCTCCGCGCTTCGATGCGCCTCGGGGTCGCCGTCTCCGGACGAACAACCCGCAAGTAACCCCCCGAAGACCAGGACGCGATTGCCATCGAGCAGCACGGACGACGGAGCGTCGCGTAGCCTGCTCATGTTCTGCACCGTCGACCAGCCATTCGTCACGGGGTTGTACACCGCGGCGCTGCGGAGGGTGCACTCGTTGCCGCCGGTCCATTCCTTGCCGCCCGCGATGAGCACCATTCCGTTCCCGAGCAGCGTGGCCGTGTGACGTCGGCGCGCCACGTCCAGGGGCCCAGTCACGGTCCAGTCGTTCGTCGCCGGATCGTACACCTGCGCGTGCGGGACGCTCGCCGCGCCCGTGACCAGCACCCGACCATCGGCGAGCAGCGTCGCCGTGAAATCGGCGGGCGGCATGAGCAACGCTTGCGTGGGCGTCCAGGTATTCGTGGCCGGGTCATACCGATCGGCGCCGTCGCCGCTCACCACGAGCACGCTGCCGTCGAGCAGCCTCGTCGCCTTGTGCCCGGAATGCGCGAAGGTCAGCGCCCCGGCCGGGGAGAACGTCCCGGTGGCCGGGTCGTAAAGCTCCGCCGTCGCCGGGTTGCCTGCGCCGCCGCTCACCAGCACCTTCCCGCTGTGCAAGAGGACCGCCGAATGCCTCGAGCGCGAGACGCCGAGCGAGCCCGTCGCAGCCCAGGATCTCGTCGCCGGATCGTAAAGCTCGGCGACCGCCGTCCCGCCGCCCACGACGAGGATACGACCGTCCGGGAGCCCCAAGAGCGCAACGCTCGGATCGTGGTGCGCGACCATGGCGCCGGTGAGCGCCCACGTGTTGCTCGCCGGATCGTATGCCTCGGCCGTCGACGGAGAATCACCGCCCACGACGAGGATCTCGCCGGTCGAGACCCGGATCGACGCGGGCTTGCGGCGCGCGCGAGAGAGCGGCGCGACGTCGCTCCAGGCGTTCGTCGCCGGATCGTAGATGTTCGCGGACAGGGTATCGTTCCAATCGTTGTCGTATCCGCCGGCCACGAGCACGCGGCCATCGGCGAGCTCGGCCCACGTGCCGTCTTGCCGCGGCACGGGCATGTTCCCGGCCGGCGTCCACGCGGGCTGGCAGCCGACCGGCTCATCCCCGACGCAAGCGCCCGCCTGGCAGACGCCGTTCGCCGTGCAGCCGTCGGCGCCGCCGCAAACGGCACCGGTGAGCGGCGTGCAGGTGCCGTTCGCCGACGCGCCCGCGTCCACCGCGCAGGCGTCACACGAGCCCGCGTCACACGCGGTATCGCAGCAGACCCCGTCGACGCAGAAGCCGCTCGCGCATTCGCCCGCGAAGAGGCAAGGAGCGCCCGGGGCCGCGAGGGTGAGCACCTCGACGCTCGCGCTCCCGCCGCCGGCCACGAGCACCCGCCCGCCCGCGAGCGCCGTGGCGGTGTGGCCGCTCCGGCCCGTGTTGAGGTACTTGCCGAGCGACCACTTCCCGCTCGCCGGATCGTAGACCTCCGTGACCGCGCCGCCGCCGGCGACAAGCACGCGCCCATCGGCGAGCGGCGTGGCCGTGTGATCGTCGCGGGCGACGTTCAGCGGCGCCCCGGCCGTCCAGGTGTTGCTCGCCGGATCGTAGAGCGCCGCGCTGCGGTTCGTGGAGGTGAACCCCTCACCGCCGTAATCGGTATATCCGCCGGCGACGAGCACCTTGCCATTCCCGAGGAGCGTCGCGGTGTGGCCTTTGCGGTTCTGGATCGAGCCCGCGGCGGTCCACGTGCCCGTGGCCGAATCGTAGCGCTCCGCGCTGCCGATGGGGTCGCCGGAGGGGCCCACCCCGGCCACCACGAGGACGTCGCCGTCCTGCAAGAGCGCGGCCGTGTGGGAGGAGCGCGCCTGCGCCATCGACCCCGCGTCGGTCCACGTATCCGCGACGGGATCGTAGATCTCGCTCGACCTCATCACCCACTCATCGAGCTCGCCGGCGGCCACGAGGATCCGGCCATCGGGCAGGAGCGTCGCGGTGTGGCGCTCGCGCGGCGTGAGGAGCGGCGCGGCGAGCGTCCATGTATCCGCGGCGGGGTCGTAGATCTCGACGGCTTCGGTCGCGCCGCCGGCCACGACGACCCGGCCGTCCGGAAGGAGCGTCGCGGTATGCCCCGTGTGCGGCGTGCTCATCGACGCGACGAGCGTCCATGTATTCGTGTCAGGGTCGTACACCTCGGCGGTGGCGCTCGCTCCACCGGCCACGAGGACCTTCCCGTCGAGCAACCGTGTCGCCGTGTGTCTGCTCCGGGCGACGTTCATCGGTGTCGCCACGTCCCAGCGTGGCGACGTGAGCGCGGCGGCAGCCGCCCCGATGCGGCGCTCGTTCGCGCGACTTCGTGGGTCATCGGCGCCATGGCATCCGAGCGCCGCGGCGAGCAGGGCAGGGGCGAGGCGGCGCAAGAATGAGGCTGAACGCACGCTAGACGATAGCGGTCTCAGCGCCTTGGCTGTCAAGAGAAAGCGACGGCCGCGGCGGAGAGCACACCGTGGAGCTTCGTCCGTATCAAGCCTCGTGGGACGGGGAACGGCGTCAGTACCCGAGCCACTTCGGATCGAGCTCGATGGAATACTGGTCCACGAACCTGAACGCCACGCCCCCCGCGTCCCCGCTCGCGTGGATCGTGTACACCGACTCGTTCGCCTGAGGCCGATGGTCCGTCGGGCTGAACGAGATCGGCCCCGCCGTCATCCCGTCGAGCACCACGTTCTGGAACGACTCCAGCGCGTTCTTCAGGTCCTCTCCCGTCGGCCGCTCCCGCCCCGCGTCGACAGCCCGCTCGACGGCCTCGCGCCACATCAGCGCCGCCGCGTGGCCCTGGACGTAGAACTGGTCCTGATACCGGTCGAGCGGGTGATCGTCCCTCTCCCGGTACGCCCGGTGGATCCGCAGCATCTCCGCCATACCGCTCGAATGCTGCGTGTCGCCGTAAATAGGGACCGGGAACAGCCCATAGAAGATACCGGCGCAGTCGGCCCCGCAGATCGACAGCGTCCGCTCGCCGATCCCCCAGTTGTTCGCCATCACCCGCAGCTGCCAGCGCGCCTTCCCCGGGAACGCCTGCCCTGGAAACGCTTGCCCTGGAAATGCTTGATCGATGAGCCTCTGCGCGGCGGCGGCGCCCTTCCCGACGAAGGACGAAGACACGACGCTGTTGCCCGCCCAGAACCAGCTCGTCGGGACGTAGGACGGGTCCGCCCGCTTCTTCTCGATCTCTCTCTTTACATAGCGGGTCACCGCCTCGACGATGAGCCCCTCGTCCTCGAGGGAAGACGTCTGCGGCACGACGAGATCCTCGCCGAGCAGCATGCCGGGCAGGTGCTCCACGTACGATTTGCCCGCCGCCAGCGGATCGACGCAGTAAAGACACCGGTCGATCGTGTCGTGCACCATCGCGATGCGCCCGGGCGCGATCTTCCAGGCCGCCTTCACCCCGATGCGGATCGCGGTCGAATAGTCCGTGGCCGGGAAGAAGATGTACGGATAGCCCGGGCTCGTCTTGTGCTCGGTCGCCGTGATGCTCTGTCCGAGGGCGTTGAACTCGGCGTAGGGCACGTCCGCCGAGATCGGCACCGGCGTGGCGAGCGAGCCGGCGTACGAGCCGGGGATGATGAGCTTCTTCTCCTCCGCGAGCTTCGGCGCGACGCGCGTGGTCGGCCCGGTGCCGAAGATGAACAGCGTGGAGACCTCGCTCCACACAGGCTCCCGCCGCCACGCCGTGATGACCTCCTCCGTCCTCGCCGGGTCGTACTGCGCGTCCCTCATGTCGACGTCGATGGGACAGCCGCGGATCCCCCCCTGGCTGTCGTTGAGGTGACGCAGGTAATCGTAGACTCCGTAGCTGTACGGCGGCGCGATGTCGGTGGCCATCCCGGTGGCGCCCGTCGTGATCCGGACGCGGAGCGTCCCCGTGCAGCGGGCGCCCGCGGCCGCGGCGGACCCGGCGAGCGCGGCCGCTCCAGGGGCGACGGAGCGCGCCTGCCCCTCCGGGCGGCGCACGGAGATCGCCACCGCCGCGATCAGGGCGGCCACGCCGAGCGCCCCGATGAGGTAGCTGCGCTGCTGCGGCGTTCCGGCCGCGCGGAGGGCCGGCTTCAGGCTCGTCGAGTCGGACCTGGCGCGCACGGGGCCCGGCGGCCCCGTCGTCCGCTGCCCGATCTCCTCATCGAGGGGGGTCAGGGCCTGGAGGCGCCGCCCGTCCGAGCCCTCGATCGCGCTCGGGCGGGACAGGCGGGGCTCCAGGATCGCGCTCGGGCGGCCCGCGCCCTGCTCGATGTACGCCTTGATCTGCCGCTGCATGCTGGCGCGGCGCTCCGCGAACACGGCCAGCATCCGCGCGCCGATCTCGTCGGACCGGACGTCCTCGCCGGAGCCGCGCAGGTAGTCCTCGAGCGCCGCGCGCATCTCCTGCGCGGTCGCGTACCGCTTCGCCGGGTCGCGCTCCAGCGCCCGCGCGACGATGGCGTCGAGCGCCGGCGGGATGTCCGGGTGGACGAGCGAAGGCCGCTGGATCTCGTCCACGGCCGTGAGCTTCCAGAGCGCGCTCACGGCGTCGCCCCCGAAGAGCCGCTCCCGCGTGAGGAGCTCCCAGAGCACGATCCCGGCCACGAAGACGTCGGCCCGCCGGTCGATCCCCGCGCTGTCGGCCGCCTGCTCGGGCGCCATGTAGGACGTCTTGCCCTTCAGCTTCCCGGTCTCGGTGAGGTTCGTGTTGATGGACGCCTTGGCGATGCCGAAGTCGAGCAGCTTCACCGCGCCGTCGTACGTGACGAAGATGTTGTGCGGGGAGACGTCGCGGTGAACGATGCCGAGCGGCGTGCCGTCGTAATCGCAGAGCTCGTGCGCGTAATGGAGGCCGCCCAGCACGTCGGCCACGATGCGGACCCAGACGCCGCGCGTGAAGCCGTCCGCGCCCGGCTCCCCCTGGACCACCGCCCTCATGATCGCGTTGAGCGGCTGGCCCTCCAGGTACTCCATCACGGTGAAGTAGCCGGCATCGTCCACGCCGACCTCGTAGGTCTGGACGATGTTCGGGTGGTTGAGGCGCGCCGACAGCTTCGCCTCGTCGAGGAACATGGTGACGATCGTCTCGCCGTCGCCGCCCACGCCGCGGTGGCGCTTGACGACGACGAGCTTGTTGAACGACCCCGGCCCCCGCGCGATCGCCAGGAACACGTCGCCCATGCCGCCCCGGCCGAGCTTCGCGATCGGGCGGTACTTGCCCATGATCGCCGTCTGGGTCGGCTCCGCGTCCGAGCTGTCTTGACCCGTGCCCACCATGCCCCCGGCCGTCCTCAGACGCGCGCGCCGCTCCGAGGGAACTCGCTATGGGAGCAAAGACCGGTATCCCTGTCAACGCCCCCGGCCCGAGGCGCGGGCCGGATGACCGCGGCGGGGCTCGCCGCTGGTCGCGTTGGTTGTGCGCGCAGCGGCGTCGGCACCCGCTCGGGGTACTCGTTCGCGCACACGCTGCAGCAAGGCGGCGCCGCGGCGCTGATCGGGAGCGGCGCGGTCATCACCGCGGTCGTCGCGTTCGGGACGCTGCTCGTCGGCTACCGGCTGCTCCGGATCCCGATGAGGACCCTCACCGGCATGCTCGCCGGCATCCAGACGCAGCCCGCGGTGCTCGCGTTCCGCCTGGAGCAGGCGCGCAGCGATGCGCCGAACACGGGGTACGCGTCGGTCTACCCGGTGGCGACGCTGGTGAAGATCGTGGCGGCGCAGCTCCTCGTGCGGTTGCTCTGACGAGCCGCCCGCCGGGGCGGTGAGAGCCGCGACGCGCGCGATCGGCCTCACCCAGGCGCCGCGCTGTACCGGTCGGACATCGCAGGACACGAGGCGGGGACCGCGGTCGGTCAGCGCCCGGGCCGCTCGTCGATGCGCGTACGGTAGAATAATACAGTGTAGGTGTTCGCGAAAACTTTTTGAAACATTGTGTGAGCCGGGGGCTGGAAAGCAGTCACTCGGTCTCCTAGCGGTCGGGCGGAGGTGGCGGGACTCACGTCCTGCCGAAGAACGACTACTGCCATGCCCATGCCAAACATCCCGGACCCACCAGAGCCAGCACCGACAGCGCCGGCTCCATCGACGTGGAAGTCCGATCTCGTCTCAGGGTTCCTCGTCTTCTTGATCGCTCTCCCGCTCTCCCTCGGCATCGCCATGGCGAGCGGATTCCCCCCCATCGCAGGTGTGCTTACCGCCGTCGTCGGCGGCGTCATCGCCACCTGGCTCGGCAGCGCGCCCCTCACCATCAAGGGCCCGGCCGCGGGGCTCATCGTCATCGCGCTCGGCGCGGTGCAGGAGCTCGGCGGCGGGGACAACGCGACAGGCTACCGCCGCGCGCTCGCCTGCATCGTCGTCGCCGCCGCGGCGCAGATCGCCTTCGCGCTCGCGCGCGCCGGCACCCTCGGCGACTTCTTCCCCTCCTCGGTGGTGCACGGCATGCTCGCCGCCATCGGGATCATCATCTGCTCGAAGCAGGTCCACACGCTCCTCGGCGTCACCCCGACATCCAAGGCGCCGCTCCACCTGCTCCTGGAGATCCCGGCGAGCGTCCTGCGGATGAACCCCGAGATCGCCCTGATAGGCGTCCTGTCGCTCGTCCTCCTGTTCGGCTATCCGGCGGTGGCCAGGAGGACGCGGTGGATGCAGAAGATCCCCGCGCCGCTCCTCGTGCTCGCGGCCTCGATACCGCTCGCGTTCGTCTTCGATCTCGAGCACGAGCACACGTACACGCTGTCGGTGACGGATTCGGTCCACACGATCGGGCCGAAGTTCCTCGTCACCCTGCCGGGGAACCTGACCCAGGCCATCGCCTTTCCGGACTTCAGCCAGGTCGCCACGCCCGCGTCCATGAAGTATGTCCTGATGTTCTCCCTCGTGGGAAGCATCGAGTCGCTGCTGTCCACGAAGGCGGTCGGCTCCCTCGATCCCGAGAAGCGCCGCCCCGACCTCGACAGGGACCTGCTCGCCACCGGCGCCGGCAACCTCGTCGCGGGCCTGCTCGGCGGGCTGCCCATGATCTCGGAGATCGTCCGCAGCTCCGCCAACATCGGCTACGGCGCGAGGAGCCGGCTCTCGAACTTCTTCCACGGCGCCTTCCTCCTGCTGTTCGTCGCGTTCGCGCCGGGGCTCATCCACCGCATCCCGCTCGCCGCGCTCGCCGCGATGCTCACCTTCACGGGCATCCGCCTCGCGTCTCCCACGGAGTTCGTGAAGACGTTCCGCATCGGCAAGGAGCAGCTCGCGGTCTTCGTCGCCACCGCCGCGATCACCATCGCGACCGATCTGCTCGTGGGGGTCGTGGCCGGGATCGCCGTGGAGATGTTCATCCACGTGCTCCACGGCGCGCCGCTCCGCAGCCTCTTCCGGCCCGAGATCGAGGAGCACGTCGAGGGCGGACGGCTCGTGCTGCGCGTCAAGCAGGCCGCCGTCTTCAGCAATTACCTCTCGATCAAGCGGAGGCTCGCGCGGCACCGGGACGTCCCTGCCATCGAGATCGACTTCGCCGCTACCCGCCTGGTCGATCACACGGTCATGGCCAACCTGCACGACCTCAAGGCCCTGCTCGAGCGCGAGGGGCGGGCGCTCTCGCTGTCGGGCCTCGACGAACACGGCCCGATGTCGTCGCACCCGCTCTCCGCGCGGAAGAAGGTGGCCTTCGCGCCCGCGGTGAGCCGGTGAGCCGGTGAGCCGCTGAGCCCGCACGGCGCGCGCGCGAGGTGCACGAGTTGCGCGAGGTGCGCGAAAGCTGCGCGTGCGCGCCGCGCTTTTTGGAGCGATACTCAGGAGACGTACGATTGACATGAACGATCCAAGTGCGAAGTCCAGCGCAGGTGAAGCTCCAGAAGAGCGCCTGCGCATCGCCCTCCAGCACGCCGGTCACCTCCTGCCATCGCAGGGGCCCATCGGCGTGTTCGTCCACCACAACACGCTGCACGCGTTTCAGCACCTGCCGTTCCACGACGCGCTCGCCGCGGCGAGCGCGCTGTTCGGGGCAGAGCCGTACCTCTCCGAGGCGGAGTACCGCGCGCACATCGCGTCGGGCCGGATCGGCGACCAGGACCTCGAGGCGGCGCTCGCCGAGCGCTTCGCCGACCGGCCTGACGAGCGCCGCGGCCCGCTGTCACGCAACGAGATCGAGCGCCTCGCGCTGCGCTTTCCCATCGAGGCCGCCACCGAGGCGGGGCTCCGGTGGCGCATCGCCGAGGCGGGAGAGACGCGCGGGCTGAGGCCCGACCTCCCGTCCGAGCCGCGCCGCCGGATCCTCGTCGGTACGGCGCGATGGCTGGTCGAGCGCCCCGAGGCCGCCGTGCGCCTCGTCGCCCAGGGCGGCTACGACCTGGAGGTCCGCGCCGCGCTCGCCCTCTGGGACGCGTGCCGCCGCGTGCCGCTGCCGCCGGCGCCGTCCGCCGAGGTGCCGCTCGCCGACCGCGTGGGCGTCGATCGATCACACCGCGATCTGCTGCTCGCGCTCACGGGGGAAGATCCGGCCGAGCTCATCGATCCGCTCCTCATCCGGCTCCTCGGCGCCTACCTCGACGAGGGCGTCGCGCACTGGGTGATGCCGGACCGCGCGCAGGGGCTCTTCCGCGCGTTCCGCAGCCTCGTGCTGGAGGGCGCGACGCCGGCGGGCGCGCACCTCGCCGGGCTCGACGCGGAGCTCGGCCGGCTCGGGGCGGACGCGTCGCCCGCGGCCGTCGTCACCGGCGCCCTGCGCGAGCTCGGCGTCGCGGAGGACCGCTGGGAAGGTTACGTGACGCGGGTCCTGCTCGAGCTGCCGGGCTGGGCCGGCATGGTCCACCGGCTCGAGCACACCCCGGGCGACCGGCCGCACGGCTCGCCGCCCGCGTCGCTGCTCGAGTACCTCGCGGTGCGCCTGACCCTCGCCCGGTACGCCCTGCGCGACGTGGCGCGCCGGCGGCTCGGGTTCGAGGGGCCCCTCGCGGGGCTCGTCGAGCACGCCCGGCTCGCCGCGAGGCGCGCCGGGCCGCCGCCGCGCTCGCCCGACAGCGATCGGCCGTTCCTCCTGTTCCACCTCGCGCAGCTCGCGGGGCTGTCGGTCGCCGAGGTGGAGGCGCTCCCGCAGGCCGAGCGCGTCTGGGCGCTGGAGGTGCTCGAGGCGTTCGACGAGACGACGCGGCGGCGCCTCCTGCACGAGGCGTACGAGCATCACCACCGGGTCGAGGTGCTGCACGGCATCGCGGCGAACCTGCGCCGCCCGGCGTACGAGCGCGCGGTCCTGGCCCCTCGGTTCCAGCTCGCCCTGTGCATCGACGACCGCTGCGAGGGCCTCCGGAGGCACTTCGAGGAGCTCTCCCCGCGGCACGAGACCCTCGGCATCGCCGGCTTCTTCGGCGTGCCGATCCGGTTCCGCGGGCTCGACGACGCCGGCCTCGTGAGCCTCTGCCCCGTCGGCGTCGAGCCCGCGCACGAGATCGTCGAGCGGCCCCGCGAGGAGGGCGCCTTCCACCTCCGCAAGGCGCGCCGCAGGCGCTGGGCGCGCTTCGTCCACACGCTCGGGCACGGGACCCGGACCCTCTCGCGCGGCCTCCTGCTCACGCCGACCCTGGGGCTCCTCTCCACGATCCCGCTCGTCGGGCGCGTCCTGTTCCCGAGGGCGTTCGCGCGGCTGCGCCGCGCCCTCGAGCGCCGCCTCCTGCCGGCGGTGCCGACCCACCTCCACAGCCCGCACGGGGAGGGGGCTCCGGCGGGCAGCGGAGGGGCGCCCTTCACGGCCGCCGAGAAGGCCGCGAGGGTGGCCGCGACGCTCGAGATCATGGGGCTCACCCGCCGCTTCGCGCCGGTCGTGGCGGTGCTCGGCCACGGCGCGTCCAGCGTGAACAACCCGCACCAGTCCGCGTACGACTGCGGCGCGTGCGGCGGCCGGCACGGCGGCCCGAACGCGCGGCTGTTCGCCGCCATGGCCAACGACCAGGAGGTGCGCGCGCTGCTCCGCGGCCGCGGCATCGACATCCCGGACGGGACCTTCTTCCTCGGCGGGATGAACAACACGACGACGGAGGAGATCGTCTTCTACGACGAGCACCTCGCGCCGGCGTCGCACCGAGGCGAGATCGAGGCGCTCAAGCAGGCCCTCGGCGAGGCGCGCAAGCGGCACGCGCACGAGCGCTGCCGCCGCTTCGCGTCGGCATCGGAGCGCCTGAGCCCCGAGCAGGCGCTCGCGCACGTCGAGGCGCGCGCCGTGGACCTCAGCGAGGCCCGGCCCGAGCTCGGGCACGCGACCAACGCCGTCTGCGTGATCGGCCGCCGCGAGCTCACCCACGGGATGTTCCTCGACCGCCGGGCGTTCCTCGTCTCGTACGACCCGACCCAGGACCCGACCGGGGCGATCCTCGAGCGCGTCCTGCTCTCCGCGGGTCCGGTCGGGGCGGGGATCAACCTCGAGTACTACTTCTCCCGCGTCGACAACCTCCGCTACGGCGCCGGGACCAAGCTGCCGCACAACCTCGCCTCGCTGCTCGGGGTCATGGACGGCTCGCTGAGCGATCTGCGCACCGGCCTGCCGAAGCAGATGATCGAGATCCACGAGCCGGTGCGCATGCTCACCGTCGTGGAGGCGAGCGCGGCGACGGCCGCGGCGATCTGCGCGCGGCAGCCGGCGCTCCGCGAGCTCGTCGTCAACGGCTGGATCCAGCTCGTCTGCATCGACCCGGCGACGGGCCGGTTCGAGCGCTTCACCCGCGGCGCCTTCGCGCCGTTCACGCCGCCGGAGCACCCGCTGCCCGCGGTCCAGCGGTCCGTCGACTGGTACGCGGGCAAGCGCGGCTTCATCCCGCCCGCCATCGTCCGCGCCGCGCTTCCACGGTCCCAGACGGAGATCTCTTACCATGCTGCCTGACATCCTCCTCGGCAGGCTCGCCGCGGTCGCCGTGCTCTCGCCGGCGGTCGCGTTCGCGGCGCTCGGCGCCTACCTGCTCCTCCTGCGCACGCCGAGCGAGCGCGTCGTGTCGGGCGTCGTGCTGTCGGCGCTCTCGCTCTCGCTCGTCGCCTCGCTGGTCGCCTGGGGCTCGTCCGTCGTGGCGCCCTACACCTTCCTCTCGGTGGAGCTCGGGTCCTGGTTCCGGGTCGGGGGCTACTCCCTCGACATCGTCCTGCTCGTCGACCGGCTGTCGACGACGATGATGGTGCTCGTCTCGCTGATCGCGCTCGTCACCGGCAGGTTCTCGGTCGCGTACCTGCACCGCGAGCCGGGGTTCGCGCGGTTCTTCCTGCTGCTCGCCCTGTTCTCGGCGGGCATGCTGGCGCTCGTGTCCGCGGGGAGCATGGACCTGCTCTTCGCCGGCTGGGAGCTCGTCGGCGGGACGAGCGTGCTCCTCGTGGCGTTCTTCCACGAGCGCGCGGCGCCGGCGCGGGCGGCGCTGCGCGTCTACATCACCTACCGGCTCTGCGACGTGGGGCTGCTCGTCGGCGCGGTGCTCATGCACTCGCTCGCCGGCTCGGCCAGCTTCGGCAAGGTGTTCGGCGGCGCCCCGTGGCCCGGGTCCGCCGCCGCGATCGGCGCCTCCGGGGCCACGGCGCTCGCGCTGTGCCTGTTCTTCGCCGCGATGGGCAAGAGCGCGCAGTTCCCCGTCGGGACCTGGCTGCCGCGGGCGATGGAGGGGCCGACGCCGTCGAGCGCGCTCTTCTACGGCGCGATCTCGATCCACGCGGGCGTGTACCTGATGCTGCGCGCGGCCCCCGTGCTCGAGCGCTCGCCCGTGGCGAGCGCGGTGGTGGCCTGCGTCGGGGCGCTGACGGCCGTCTACGGGACGCTGGTGGGCCGGGTGCAGGCGGACGTGAAGAGCGCGCTCGCGTACGCGACGATGTCGCAGGTCGGGATCATGTTCGTGGAGATCGGGCTCGGGTACTACCGGCTCGCGCTGGTGCACCTCTTCGCGCACGCGTGCCTCCGGTGCCTGCAGATGCTGCGCGCGCCCGCGGCGCTCCGCGACGCGCAGGAGATCCGGGCCGCGCACGCCAGCGAGCCGCTGCCGCACCTCGCGATCGCCGCCCGCGTGCTGCCGGCGTCGCTCGTGCGGCGCGCGTACTGGGCCTCCCTCGATCGCTTCCAGGTGGAGGTGCTGCAGCAGCGGTTCATCGCGGCGCCGCTCATGCGCCTCGGGCAGGTGATCGACGGCTTCGAGCGCCGCTGGGTCGCGGCGCTGAGCGGCCTCGCCGAGCGCGACGAGGGCCGCGCCGTCGAGGCGGGCGCTCGCGGCGAGCGCGCGGGCGCGGCGACGCCGGCGCCCCAGACGAAGGGGGCGCGGTCATGAGCATGTTCCTGATCCTCTCGGCGACGATCCTCGCGCCGGCGCTCGCCGCGCTCTCGGTCTCCTGCGCGCGCAGCGACGCCGCCGCGCGGCGCGTGGCCGTCGCCGGCGCGGCGCTCACCCTCGGGCTCTCGCTCGCCGCGCTCGCGCTGTTCCACGCGGCCGGCGGCGCCGCGGTCGACGCGATCGGCCCCGCCGTGCCGCTCCTCGGCACGCGCCTCCGCCTCGTCCTCAACGGCTTCAGCGTCTCCCTGCTCCCGCTGCTCGGCGCCACGCTGCTCGCCCTGATCGCCGCGGGCCCGCGCGCCGCGCTCGATCGGCGGAGCCTCGCGGCGGTGCTCGCCACCGGCAGCGCCATCCTCGGCGTCTACTGCGCCGCGGACCTCGTGGTGCTCGCCGCGGCGTGGGTCGCCGCGTTCCTGCCGGGCGCGCGCCTCATCGCGCGGCGGGGCGCGGCCGATCAGCTCCTCCGGCGCACCTACCGCATCTTCCTCATCGGCGGCACGGCGCCGCTCGTCCTGGCGCTCGGCGTCATGGCCGCGCTCGCCGCGCGGCGCGGCGCGGCGCCGCCGTTCGACATCCAGGAGGTCGCTCGCGCGGGCATCCCGGAGGCGTGGCAGTCGCCGCTCTTCGCGCTCATCGGCATCTCGGTGCTGATGCGCATGGCCGCCGTGCCGTTCCACGGCTGGCTGCCGGTGCTGCTCGAGCGCGGGCCGCTCGGGGTGACCGTGCTGCTCGCGGAGATGCAGGTCGGCGTCTGCGTGCTCGTGCGCGTGGTGGTGCCGCTCCTGCCGGAGAGCTGCGCCGAGGACATGCCGGTCCTCGCCGCGCTGGGGCTCTTCAGCGCCCTGCACGGCGCCGTCCTCGCGCTCACGCAGACCGATCTCCGCCGCATGATCGGGTACCTCGTGGCGAGCCAGAAGGGGCTCGTGCTCCTCGGGATCGCGTCGATGACCCCGCAGAGCCTGAGCGGCGCGCTGCTCCAGAGCTTCGCCCTGTCGATCGCGGTCACCGGGGTGACGATGGTCGTCTGGGCGATCGAGGCGCGCACGGGCACCGCGGACGTGAGGGAGCTCGGCGGCCTCGTGGCGAGGACGCCGCGCATGGCCGCGTTCTTCCTCCTGCTCGCGTGCGCGACGATCGGGCTCCCGGGGGCGCTGACGTTCATCGGCGAGGATCTGCTCCTGCACGGGGTTTTGCACGTCCACCCCGTGTTCGCGGTGCTGATGCTGGGCGCGACGGCGCTCAACGGGATCACGATGTTCCGCGCGTTCAAGCGCACCTTCCTCGGCCCGCTCCCCCGCGGCGCGAAGGGCGCCGCCATGGTGGAGCCGCTCCTGTTCCGCGAGCGCGCGGCGCTGCTCTCGCTGCTGGCGCTGACCGTGGCCCTGGGCGTCGCGCCGTCGCGGCTGCTCGCGCTGCACGCGCCGGTGGTCGAGCGGGTCCTCGCCGTCGCGGGCGACGCGACGGCCCACGGGCACGCAGAGTAGCCCCTCTCGTCTCTCTCACGCCGCGCGTGTGTGGGCTGACCCCGCGCTCCTGGATCAGCGCACGGTTTGCTCCGGGGCGCACCTGGTGCGCGCGACACCCCGAGGCGGCCGGGCTCAGGGAGGATCGGTGCAGCCAACCGGGCGCATTTCGGCCAGAATCGACGCATGGGCGGGCAGGGCCTGCGCCTTGCAGACCCGCTCGACCCAGAGAGCCAGGAGGGTACGCCAGTGTCCGTAGCAACCAGCCAGAGCAGCCAGAACTCGGTCCATTCGGAGCCGCCGCCGCCGGTCTCGATCCCCGGGCTCCGCGCGTCGATCGCCAACGAGAAGCTCCGGCAGTGGATCGCGGAGGTCGTCGCCCTGTGCCAGCCGGACAAGGTGCACGTGTGCGACGGCTCGAAGGAGGAGTACGACGCGCTCTGCGACCAGATGGTCAAGGCCGAGACGCTCATCCGCCTGAACCCGGAGAAGCGCCCGGACAGCTACCTCGCGCGCTCGGACCCGAGCGACGTGGCGCGGGTCGAGGACCGCACGTTCATCTGCAGCCGCCGCAAGCAGGACGCCGGCCCCACGAACAACTGGGCCGATCCGCAGGAGATGAAGGCCACGCTGCGCCGGCTCTTCGCCGGGTCGATGCGGGGCCGGACGCTCTACGTCATCCCGTTCAGCATGGGCCCGGTGGGCTCGCCCTATTCGCACATCGGCGTGGAGCTCAGCGACTCGCCGTACGTCGCCGCGAGCATGCGGATCATGACGCGCATGGGGCGCAAGGTGCTCGACGTGCTCGGGGACGGCGATTTCGTCCCGTGCCTGCACTCGGTCGGCATGCCGCTCGCCCCGGGGCAGGCGGACGTGCCGTGGCCGTGCAACGCGGAGCACAAGTACATCGTCCACTTCCCGGGGGAGCGGCTGATCTGGTCGTACGGGAGCGGCTATGGCGGCAACGCGCTGCTCGGCAAGAAGTGCTTTGCGCTGCGCATCGCGTCGGTGCTCGGCCGGGAGCAGGGGTGGCTCGCCGAGCACATGCTGATCCTGGGCGTCGAGTCGCCGAAGGGCGAGAAGACGTATGTCGCCGCGGCGTTCCCGAGCGCGTGCGGCAAGACGAACTTCGCGATGCTCATCCCGCCGAAGGCGTTCGCGGGCTGGAAGGTGACGACGGTGGGCGACGACATCGCGTGGATGAAGCCCGGGCGGGACGGGCAGCTCTACGCGATCAACCCCGAGGCGGGGTATTTCGGCGTGGCCCCGGGGACGTCGGAGAAGTCGAACGCGAACGCGATGGCGACCATCCGGAAGGGGACGATCTTCACGAACGTCGGGCTCACGCCCGACGGCGACGTCTGGTGGGAGGGGATGACGGACGAGCCGCCGCCGGAGCTCATCGACTGGCAGGGGAAGCCCTGGACGCCGGACTGCGGGCGCAAGGCGGCCCACCCGAACGCGCGCTTCACGGCCCCTGCGTCGCAGTGTCCGTCGCTCGACCCGCGCTGGGACGACCCGAACGGGGTGCCCATCAGCGCGATCGTCTTCGGCGGGCGGCGGGCGACGACGGTGCCGCTCGTGTACCAGTCGTTCAACTGGAGCTTCGGCGTGTACATGGCGGCGACGATCGGCTCGGAGATGACGGCCGCGGCCGCCGGCACCATCGGCCAGGTCCGCCGCGACCCGATGGCGATGCTGCCGTTCTGCGGCTACCACATGGGCGATTACTTCAACCACTGGCTGCAGATGGGGCGGCAGATCGTCAATCCGCCCCGCATCTTCTCGGTGAACTGGTTCCGCAAGGACGATCAGGGCAACTTCCTCTGGCCGGGCTTCGGCGAGAACATGCGTGTCCTCAAGTGGATCGTCGATCGCGTGCACGGCCGCGGCTTCGCCGAGGAGAGCCCGCTCGGCTGGATGCCGCGCTACGAGGACATCGAGTGGCGGGGCATGGAGCGCTTCTCGAAGGAGAAGTTCTACCAGCTCATGGCGGTGGACAGGGAGGCGTGGAAGGTCGAGTTCGGCTCGCACCGGGAGCTCTTCGAGCGGCTCTACGACCGGCTGCCCAAGGAGTTCTTCCTGATGCGCGAGCTGCTCCTGTCGCAGCTCTGGCGCTCGCCGGAGCGGTGGGAGCTCGCGCCCGAGCGCTACCTCGAGGAGCACGACGACGACGGCGAGGCGAGCGCCTAGTACTACAGCTGCACGTCGGCCGCGTCACGCCGGCTCGTCGCGCTCGACGTCGATGTGCACGAGCACCTCGGCGTCGGGCTCGGCGGCGCGGATCGCGTCGCGCGCGCGGTCGCCCGTCGCGTGCGCGCGGGCGAGGCGCATGTCGCCCGGGAGCTCGATGTGCACGTCGACGAACAGCGTGCGCCCGGCGAGCCGCGTGCGCAGCCCGTGATGGCCGAGGATCTCGCCGCGCGCGCGCATCGCGTCGAGCGCGGCCTCGAGGGCGGCGACGCGCTCGTCGGGGGCGCTGGTGTCGATGAGGTCGCGCACGCCGAGCCGGAGGAGGGTCCCCGCGGACGTGAGGACGTAGACGGCGACCGCGATCGACAGCAGGCCGTCGACGCGGGAGAAGCCGGTCGCGTACGTGACGGCGACGCCGAGGAGGACCGCGACGTTCGCCGCGATGTCGGTGCGGTAGTGGACGGCGTCGGCCTGGATGGCGCTCGAGCCGGTGCGGGCGGCGACGCGGCCGAGGTAGGCCACGAGCGCCGCGGTGATCAGCGCGGCGGCGGCCATGGCGCCGAGCGTGACGGCGGCGAGGCGGAGCGGCTGGGGCGAGAGCAGCCGCCGGATCCCCTCGACGAGCAGGTAGACCCCGGAGCCGCCGATGAGCAGGCCCTGACCGGCGGTCGCGAGCGTCTCGATCTTCGCGTGACCGAAGGGGTGGGAGCGGTCGGGCGCGGCGTGGGCGAGCTGGATGGCGAGGGCGTTCGCCGAGGAGGCGAAGAGGTCCGTGAGCGAGTCGACGGCGCTCGCGGTGACGGCCATCGAATGGCCGAGCTGGCCGGCGACGAGCTTGCCGAGGGCGAGGCCGCCGGCGGTCAGCGCCGCGATGCGCCCGGCGCGCAGCGCGGCGCGGGCGCGGGCGGCGGGGTCGTGGCGGGCGGCGGCGTCGGAGCGGCCGGCGGGGCCGGGAGCGGCGGCCGGCGCGGGCGCGGCGCCACGGCCGGGGAGGGCGGCGGGGTCGGGGAGGGCGCCGGGGCCGGCGGCGCGTGCGGCAGGAGGCGGTCCGCTCATCGCGGGAAGGCTACCCCGCGGCGCCGGCGCGCGTCATGCCCGCGGGGGGCCGGGGCGCACCTCACCGGCCCGCGGCGGGCGCGCGTCATGCCCGCGGGGGGGGCGGGGCGCGCCTCACCGGCCCGCGGCGGGCGCATCGTCGGGCAGCAGGAGGCCCATGACCAGGTCGTCCACGAACGCCCCGCCGTCGCCGCGGATGAAGTCGCGTCGCGTCCCCTCGTGCACGAACCCGAACGACAGGTAGAGCGCGATCGCCCGCGCGTTGTCGGCCCGCACGTAGAGCTCCACGCGCCGCACGCGCCCCCCGTCCGGGTCGCGGTGCGCGGCCGCCAGCCCGAGGAGCCGCTCCATCAGCGCCCGGCCCACGCCGAGCCCCTGCGCCTCCGGGTGCACGCCGAGCCCGAGGATCCCCACGTGGCGCAGCATCCGGAACTTGAACCGCCGGACGAGCGTCGCCTCGCCGACGAGGCGGCGCCCCGGGAGCTCGGCGGCCAGGCACATCGCCGAGCCGTCCGTCGCCGTGAGGCCCGCGCGCTCCCGCTGCTCGGCGTAGGCGGCCGCGTCCGCGGGCAGCTCGTCGTCGTGCTTCACGATGCCCTGGCGCGCGCGCACGATCGCCCGCTCGAGAGCGAGCAGGGCAGCGGCGTCCTCGCGCGAGGTCTGACGGAGGATGCAGTGACGGCCGCCCCGGAGCGGGGCGCGGTACGGCTCGACCCTCATGGTGGCCTGCGAGGCTAGCCGCAGCGGCGGGCTCCGCTCGAGCGGGAAGCTCCCCGTTCGCGCGGGGGCGGCCCCCGCTCGCGGGCGGCCCAGGCGGACGCGCCGGCGCCCGGCTCTCGTGGGCGCCGCCGTGGCGTGGGAGTGGGCGGCCCCGCTCGGTCCTCCGACGGGAGGTCCGCGCGGATCGCGGCAGCTCTGCTACAAGCAGCCTCCATGGCCAGCACCGACGCGCAGCCCCCGAGCAGCGACTACCTGGACCGGCTGATGCGAAGGAGCTCCTTCGAAGCGCTGTGGCCCTTGTTCGCAAAAGCGACCAGGCCCGCCAAGGAAATGACCGAGAGCTACTCTGCCCTCTGTCATCTTCGGCCCCTCTTGACCAAGGGCCGCCCGTGTCGCGTCATTCACGTCGGGGACGGGGCCCACGCGAGGACCGGGGCCCTCTTTTCGCTGAAGAGCGAGGCGGACAACATCAGCGTCGATCCGCTGCTCAACGTAGCCTTGGTGGAGGCGTGGCGCGATCGCTTCGGGGTTCGGCGCCTGGCGTGGCACAAGGCCAGCATCGACGACGTCGCGGATCAGCTCAATGCCCTGCCCCCGATGCCGGTGTTCGTGACGTTCGTCCACGCCCACGTGCACATGGACAGGGTGCTCGATCGGCTGCGCTGGGACGCGGCCTTCACCCTCGCGTGTTGCTTACCCGGCCACCAGCTCACGCAGACGCGCGTACCGCTCGAGGAGGGCATTGATCCGAGCGTGCTGTCCACGGGACGTCGGTACCAGGTGGTGGTGAATCCCAACGCCCCGGTATCGTAGCCTCTCCAGACCACTTCACTGCAGAGAAGCGAGGACGTGCGCGGAGCTACCGCAGCGGCGTGCTGCGCTGGCCCTCGGCGACAGCCGCCGCACCAGCTCGTCCGGCGCGCGGCTGCGGCGCAGGCACCAGAGCACCCACGGCGAGGAAGATCCTTTTACTTCTTCAGCCAGGTCTGGGTCCTGCCGAGGAGGGAGATGCCCAAAAAGCCGCGCACCTTTAGCTTCTTCCCGCCCTCGATGGCCTCGAGCTTGCAGCTATAGGTCTCGCCGTTGTTCGGATCCAGGATCGTACCGTCGTCGTACTCGTCGTCATCGCGGACCATGTTCTTGATGATGACGAGCCCCACAAGGGGCTTGTTCTTGTCGGCGCCCTCACAGGCGGTGCAGAGCTTCGGCTTCCCCTGCGCGTCGAGCGGCTGTTTCAGGCTCACGATCTTGCCGAAGATCTTCCCGCCCTTCTCGTAAATCTCTACCACCGACTGCTCGACCCCCTGCTCATCGATCGTCCGCCACTGGCCGGTCACAGGGAGAGGAGCCGCGAGCACGAGCGAAGTGGCGAGGGAGCAACCCAAGGCGGCAAAAATAGCCAAGAACCTCTTCATGTCGTCAGAACTCCTTTCATCGGTCTGCGAAGCCACGGCGTTCGGCCCTGGCGTGGTGCTTGTTTCGCATGTCGGTGTGCGCCGCTGTGTGCAACATGCCTTTGAGGGGAGACGGGGGAAGGGGAGACGGGGGGAGGGAGACGGGGCGCCGCGCCGTTGGTTCATCGGGCCGGAGGGAGTGGCGGCGGGAGGCAGGGCTCTGGTCAGAGGGGGAGCCGAACGTTGGACATGGCTCCTCTCGCAGCAGCCGTGCGGCGCGGTGGACGTCATTTTTCCTCCGAGGGTACCGAGCGGGCTCGTGGAGCGCAACGGCGCCGTGCAGCGGGGCGCCGGGACGTTTGGTGGCCAGCGAACGATTGATTCCAGGGGGCTGGATCCCGCCGTGGCCAAACTGCCCATGGCCCGCGCCTCGGCCGCGCGCGTCCGTCCTGCGCGGGTGCGATCTCGCCGACTGAGGCGGTCATGTACGGTTCTCTATGTCAACCAGCGCGTGCAGCGTGGCCGTACGGTGGGACCGGTGATGCCACGACCCCTTCACCGCGGGCAATGGGCGGCGCAGCGCTTGCATCGAGCCGCGGACCTGGCTACGTCAGCGCCTCCGTGACTCCCGCCCCCTCGCCCTACGGTGTCCTAGGCCACCTCGACGTTCCCCTCGGCCTCGGCCTGCTCCGGCTGGCCACGGAGGGGCGCCCCTCGGAAGAGGACGCGACCGCAGTCATCCACGTTGCCCTCGATCAGGGCATACGCCTCCTCGACACCGCCGACTCCTACTGCCTCACCGACCGCGAGGTCCACTATGGAGAGCGCCTCGTCCGCAAGGCGCTCGACGCGTGGTCCGGCCCGCGCGACGACGTGCGCGTGATCACCAAGGCGGGCCTCACCCGACCCAAAGGGCGATGGGTCCCGAGCGGCAGCCGCGACCACCTGCGCCGCACGGTCGAGGGCAGCCTGAAGGCGCTCGGCGTCTCGCGGATTTTCATGCTCCTCCTCCACGTGACCGACCCCAGGACTCCCCTCGAAGAGAGCCTCGCCGCCCTCGCCGAGCTCCAGAGAGAGGGCCTCATCGAGCACCTCGGCCTCAGCAACACCTCCATCGCAGAGGTCCGCCAGGCCGAGCGGCACTTTCCGGTGCGGGCCATCCAGGAGGAGCTGAGCGTCCTCGATCGCGGCAGCGCCGCCCGAGGCCTCTTCGAGCTCGCCAGGCAAATGGGCATCCCGTTCCTCGCCCACCGGCCGCTCGGCGGTCACGCCAAGGTCGATAGCCTCCTCAAGAACCGCGCGATCAAGCCCATCGCCGCGCGGCACAGCATCACGCCCCAGGAGGCGGCCCTCGCGGCCCTGCTCGATCTCGGCCCCCCGGTCCTTCCCCTGTTCGGGGCGACCAAGCGGGAGAGCGTCGAGTCCTGCTTGCGCGCGCTCCGGGTCCCCTTTGGCGCGCGCGATCGAGCCGACCTCTCGAAGATCAGCTTTGCGCCCACCGCTGATGCGCTGGCCTCGGTCGCGCCCCCCCTGATCCCCGCCGGCCTGCGCAAGCTCGAGCCCGGAGAAGGCCCCGGCGATGCGCCCGAGGTGGTCGTGGTCATGGGGATTCAAGGGGCAGGCAAATCGTCGGAGGTCGCCCGCTACACGGCCAGAGGGTACGCGCGCCTGAACCGCGATGAGCTCGGCGGCACGCTCGACGGCGTGGTCAAGAAGCTCGGGGAGCTGCTCTCCTCGGGGCAGACGCGGGTGGTCCTCGACAATACGTACGGCACGCGCGCGTCGCGCTATGCGGTGCTCCGGATGGCGCACGCGCACGGCGTGCCCGTCCGGTGCCGGTACCTGGCCACGCCCATCAACGAGGCCTACGCGAACGTCGTCCTGCGCGTCCTCGAGCGCTACGGCAAGCTGCTCGGGCCGGAGGACATGAGAGCGCTCGGCAAAGAGGATCCCAACCTGCCGCCGCCGCAGGCGCTCTCGCGGTGGGCCGCGAATTTCGAGGCGCCGCACGCGGATGAGGGGTTCTCGGTGGTCGAGGAGATCCCGTTCGCCCGGCGCGTCGATCCGCTCTTCACGGGCAAGGGCTTGCTCCTCGACGTCGACGGCACGCTGCGAAAGACGAAGAGCGGTGAGATCTACCCGCGCGACCCCGACGACGTCGAGCTCCTGCCCGGTCGGCGCGCGGTCCTGGAGCGCTGGGTCAACGACGGATACACGCTCTTCTTCGTGTCGAACCAGAGCGGCATCTCGAAAGGATCGGTGACCGAAGAGGCCGTCCTGGCCGCGTTCTCGCGGACGATCGAGCTCCTCGGCCTGCCCGTGGCCGAGGTCGTGTACTGCCCGCACCCGGCGTTTCCGGTCGGCTGCTTCTGCCGCAAGCCCCTGCCGGGGCTCGGGGTGTCGCTGATCCAGCGCCACAAGCTCGCGCGAGAGCACCTGGTCATGGTCGGCGATATGGAAAGCGACCGGGAGTTCGCGCAAGCGCTCGGGGCGAAGTACATGACGGCCGAGGAGCTCTTCCCGGGCGAGTGAGCGCCTGGTCCTCCCCCGCTTCCGTCGACACCCCCGACGGCACCAGGAGGCAGGGATGGGACGGAGAAAGAGGAGGGCGTTCACGCCCGAGTTCAAGGCGGAGGCGGTACGGCTGGCGAAGGCGAGCGACCGGAGCATCGGCCAGGTGGCGAAGGACCTCGACCTGACCGAGACGGCGCTGCGCGACTGGATCAAGCGCGCGGACACCGACGCGGGCCACGGCCCGCCGGGGGCGCTGACGACGCCGGAGCGTGAGGAACTGCAGCGGCTGCGCCGCGACGTGAAGCGGCTAACTGAGCGCGCAGATCAGGGCCGTGCACCACAAGAGCCGTGGCCGCTACGGTAGTCCGCGCATCCACGCGGAGCTGCGTGCTCGCGGCATGCGTGTCGGCAAGAAACGGGTCGAGCGGCTGATGCGCGCTCAGAGGCTCGCGGCGCGGAGGAAGCGGCGCTTCCGCCGCGCCACCGACCCGCGGCACAGCGGCCCGATCGCCCCGAATGCGATCGAGCGGCAATTCGATGCTCAAGCGCCCAACCAGGTCTGGGTGACGGACGTGACGTACATTTCCACCGGCGAGGGCTGGCTGTATGCTTCTTGCTGCCGCGAGGTCGCTCGTTCGTCTTGGCCAGCGCGCTCTCGGTGCGGCCCGTGCCGGTCGACGAGGTCTGGGCGAACGCGCGCCACGGCGACGTCCTCCGGTGCGGCTGCGGGAGCGAGTTCTTCCTCGTGGGGAGCCACTTCGATCTGGGTCGAGAGCCCCCCGTCTCAGAGAAGTAGGCGCCCGATCGGATCCGCCTACGGAGCGTCAGAGCACCGGCTTCGGGGAGCGGAGACAGGCTTTGAGGAGAGAGAGTACTCAGAATCCTTAAAAAGAAAAATCGCCCGACGGCTCCTCGCCCCAGGAGGACCGACGGCGGTGGCGCTGTCGGCCGAGACGGGGGTGCATCAGACGACGCTCTCGCGCTGGCCTCGCGATGCTCGTGGCCTCGCGCCCATGTCCGACGACGCTCGCCGCTCCGCGCCTCCACCGACATCACCTACCTCAAGAGCTCGGTGCGCGGAGCGTTCTACTGCTTTCCTCTGAACGCTCGCTACAGCCAGGGAGAAAGCCCAAGTTCGTCCCGGGGTCGCCGCTCGCGGGGGCTGCGCGCAGGCGGGCCCCTTTTGAGGCCCGCCTGCGCTCCGGCCCCTCCGCGACGATCCCGGGACGAACTTGGATGACGCAGTACTCGAGCCGATCCAACTTCGCTGGATGGATGCTCAACTCGGTTGAGGTGATCCCGGTCGACTCACGCCGGGCCTCGGGCGGCTACGATCGGCGAGCGCGCCGCCTGCGGGCGATCGCGATCGCGAGGCCACCGAGCGCGAGCGCGGCCTCGGCCGTCGAGGAGTCGGGCGCGCCTGCCACCCGGCATCCGCAGCCGCCGTCATCCTCGTCGTCTCCGGCGCTGCCGCCTTGACCCTCACCGCCGTTGCCTCCGACCCCGCCACCTTCGCCCGCGCTGCCGCCGGCGCCCCCGACGCCCGCGTCGCCCTGGCCGCCTTCGCCCGCGCTGCCGCCGGCGCCCCCGACGCCCGCGTCGCCCTGGCCGCCTTCGCCCGCGCTGCCGCCGGCGCCCCCGACGCCCGCGTCGCCCTGGCCGCCTTCGCCCGCGCTGCCGCCGGCGCCCCCGACGCCCGCGCCGCCCTGGCCACCTTCGCCCGCGCTGCCGCCGGCGCCGCCGGCGCCCCCGACGCCCGCGCCCCCGACGCCCTGGCCTCCTTCGCCCGCGCTGCCGCCGGCGCCCCCGACGCCCGCGCCGCCCTGGCCACCTTCGCCCGCGCTGCCGCCGGCGCCCCCGGCGCCCCCGACGCCCTGGCCGCCTTCGCCCGCGCTGCCCCCGACGCCCCCGACGCCCTGGCCACCTTCGCCCGCGCTGCCGCCGGCGCCCCCGACGCCCCCGCCCCCGACGCCCGCGCCGCCCTGCTCTTCAAACAAGCACACGCCGCTGCACCCATCACCGGCCATCACATTGCCGTCGTCGCACGCCTCGACGTCCGCCTCCGTGAAGCCGTCGCCGCAGGTCGCGTGCTTGCAGCCGGCCACGCACGCATCCGCGTCGCTCGCGTTGCCGTCGTCGCACTCCTCGACGTCCGCCTCCGTGAAGCCGTCGCCGCAGGTCGCCGCGAAGCATGTATTCAGACAAGCGTCCTCATTGCTCTCGTTGCCGTCGTCGCACTCCTCGACGTCCGCCTCCGTGAAGCCGTCGCCGCAGGTCGCCGCGACGCACGTATTCAGGCACGCGTCCTCATTGCTCGCGTTGCCATCGTCGCAGTCCTCGGGTCCGCTCGTGATGCCGTCGCCGCAATAGGGGCCGGCGCCGGAGCAATCGCCCTTGCACTGGCCATACTGGCCGTTCCGCGGGCCGTCATCGCATACCTCGCCCGCGCCGAGGACCCCGTCGCCGCACACCGTCGGCGGCGCCAGCTCGTACGCCCCCATATCGAAGGCCGGCCCGTTGATCTGGTCGCCGTCGAGCGGGCGCGGGTTGCCCTCGAGGTCGTGTCCCGGCGCGCCGACGTCCGTGCCGGAGTCGACGCACAGGCTCGTCTCCTGGAGCTTCAGGTTCGCCGGCGCAGCGACATAGAGCGGGTTCGCCGAGAGGGTCCCCTCGCCAGGGGTCACACCGACGTAGTTTGGCCCGTTCTGCCACACGTTCGAGTACGTGACGGTCACGCGCGTCGTCCCATACTCCGCGCGCCGAGCGACGCCTGGCCCGCTGTTGTTCGTCACGATGGAGTTGTTGATATCCACGAGCGCGCCCGCCCCCGCGTCGGCACGCACCTCGACGCCGGCGCCCCGGTTCGCGTGGATGGTCACGTTCGTGAGCGTCACTGCCGCTGTCGCGCCGGACGTCCCGCTGACGTAGAGGCCCATGTCCGTGTTGTTCCGCAGGACCGTGTTGGTCACCGTGGCAGACGCCGAGCCCGAGACGATCATGCCGTACGCGCTCGTGTGCACGGTGAGCCCGTCGATCGCATGATTCCCCTGCTGCGCCAGGATCCCGACCGAGGCCTCCGAGATGACCGCGTTCGAGAGCACGTTACCCGTCGACGGTGCCTCGAGCCGGACGCCCCAGAAGCTCCGAGCGCCGGTGCCCGTCGATTCGATCGTGACAGGCAGCGCCGGCGTGCCGCCCGCCTTCAGCGCCCCCATCACCACGAGCTCCGCCTTGTTCAGATCCTGGAGCGACGCCATCATGTCGCTCGTCTCGAACTGCACGACCACGCCTGGGTCGATCGTCAGCGTGACCCCGGGCGCGACCGTGAGATCTCCCGGGACCTTGTATGGCGAGCCCGCCAGGTTCAGCGTCAGGTCGGCCCAGAGCACGCCGACGAGCTGCGGCGTCGGATCCCCGGTGTACGGCAGCGCCCCGATGTCGCCCCCCAGCTCCCCCGCGAACCGACAGGGCGAGTTCGACGTGAGGCGCAGGTTCTGCGGCGCGCCCACATAGAGCGGGTTCGCCGAGAGGGCCCCCTCGCCCGGGTCCACGCTGACGTAGTTTGGCCCGTTCCCCCACACGTTCGAGTACGTGACGGTCGCGACCGTCGTCCCATACTCCGCTCTCCGGGTGATGCCAGGCCCGGTGTTGTTCGTCACGATGGAGCTCTTGATGTCCACGGTCGCGCGCGAGCCCGCCTCGGCACGCACCTCGACGCCGGCGCCCCGGTTCGCGTGGATGGTCGACCCGGAGATCGACACGGTGCTCACGCCGCGGTTCGTCGAGCTGATGTAGAGCCCCCCGTCCGTGTTGTTCCGGACGGTCCAGCCCGTGAGCGTCGCGCTGCCATTGCGCGAGAACACGGCGCCGTACGCGTTCGTGTGCGCGACGACCCGGTCCAGCGTGAGCACGCCGTCGATCACGTGGAAGCCGGCGCTCGCGTTCTGCACCACGAGCTCGTTCGTCGTCAGCACGGCCGTGGGAGCGTCGACGACCACGCCGTACCACTCCCGCGCGCCGCCTCCGGCCTGGGATCTGAAGATCACGGGGCTCGCCGCGGTGCCCGCGACATCGAGGGTGCCCCGGATGGTCATCTCGACCTCGCCCGTATCCAATCCGGTGCCCAGGCCGTCGCTCGACGCGAACCGGACCTCGGTGCCCGCCTGGATCGTGAGCCTGGCGCCCGCCGGGACGATGATGTCGCCCTGCACGATGTACGGGCTCCCGGCCGGATCCCACGTCCTGTTGATGATGTTCCCGCCCGCGACGACGGTCTCGGCGCGCGCGGCGCGCGGCAGGGCGAGGAGGACCGCGAACGCCCACAGAAGGACGAGACATCTCACGGCGAGTGCAATGGGCCGCTTCGGCATGGTTTCTCCTGGTCGAGGAAGGTCGTTGTCGCAGAAGACGCGCGGGACACGACGCGCGGCGGGACGAGCCCGTCTCCCTGAGTAACCGAGCGGCGGGCGGCGAGCAATGGCCTGTACCCCTGCGGGGCCGGTCATCGTCCGTGAAGCTCAGCTCAGCGGATCGCCTTCCTCCGCGGCGCAGGCGCACCCCTCTGCAGCTCGTCGCGAATGTGCTCTGGTGTGCGGCCGCCGAGCCGCTCCGCGATAAGCTGCTCGGCTTCCCCGCCGAAGAGCACGCGTGGGAGCGTGAATTCGTGGCTGCCGAGCCCCAGGAAGCGGGCCATGACGTCCAGCACGCCGAGGGCGCCGGCCCCGGGTTCGACGAGGCCGGCGCCCTCGGCCCGGACGAGATCCCGGTGGATGAGCGGCGCGAGATCGATTCGACCGGCTCGTTGGTCAAGAAGACCTGCACCGTGTAGTCGAGCCCCTCCCAAAGGTCGATCTGCTTGCCATTCTCCCGGTCGCGTGTGCGTACGGCGATGACGCGGACCCCATCGGGCCAATCGCGGCGCCGGAAGGGGACCTCGGTCACCTGGCGTCGAGGACGACCATCGGCATCTCGGTCGACGGTCCGCCATCCGGTGGCGTACGCGACCCTGCCCACCAGATCGGGGCTCATCCGCGCCTTGGTCAGGAAAAAGCATCCCTTCGCAGCAACGGCGTGCATCAAAGCGCTGCAATCCCCAGCGCCATCGATCCGTACGTAGATGGCCGCGCTCGGAGCTGCGGCGCGTGCCCGGTCGACGCACTCCTCGACGAAGGGCACATCGGCTTCGCCGAAGCTCGTGTCGCCCGGTCGCAGCTTGGCCCCGACGATGGCGTCGGCCTCGGCGATACGCGCCAGGATCGGATTTTTAGGCGCGAAATCCACGCTACAAGCGCGCGGCGCGCAAAGTCGCTGAGCTCGGCTTGGGGGATTTCGCCCCTCTGGACGAGGCGATCCCCGAGCTGAACGGCAGGGGCGGCCGTTTAGGTGGAAGTGATCCCATGTCCGCGGGCCCGGAGGCGGGCTCGCCATCGCCGAGCAACGGCGCGTCCGTTGTCCGCGCGCTGCACCACCGAGCGCCGGGCGCGGTCGTTGACCACGCCGGCCAGCCCCCAGCGGGCGCCCCGGTGGCTGCAGGCAGCGCGTTGGGCCACGCCGGCGAGCGACCCGGCCGCAAATCAGACGGAACAGGTCGAAATTATTGACTTTTCGTCCGTCTCCGCCGCGTTGTCTCAGAAGTCCTGGCGGGACTGTTCCGCGGGGGCGAACCGTCGCGATCCGTCGCTTCACCGGGGATTTGGGGAGAGCGTGACGACGGGCCGCCCACCCTCGGAAGCCATGGACCCAACCCGGGCCCAACTGTCAAGCCCAGGGCCTGGGGCGCTTGCCGTAACCGAGCCGTCGCGTCGGGCTGAGGTGGTCGCCTCGCTCGCCAGCACCCTGAGCCGCGCCGTCGCCCTCGGAGATGAGGTGGCGGCCCGGATCGTTCACGAGGCGATCGGTCGGCTGCTCGGGCTGCCGGTGGCACCGGAAGGGTGAGCAAGCCCCTCCCGCAGTTCACGGCCCCTCCCGCAGTTTACGGCACCGGGCGCCCAGCCGTGGTTCTTCAAGGGCGGGTGACCGGCGCGCGACGCTCGTGATGACACGACGCGCTCACCGGTTCGCGCGCGCGAGGGCGATCACCTGCTCGAGCTCCCAGTGATCGGCGGCGTGAGCTCCGTAGTGCAGGTCGAGGAGCGCGCCGTCGGGGCCGACGAGGAAGTCGGCGAGCAGCCCGTCCTTGCCCCCTTCCCCGTGGAACGCGTTGGACCGCGCGCCCACGATCCCGCGGATCGCCGACCACACGACCTTCGGACGCGCCCCCGCCAGCGTCGAGCGCTCGACGCCCAATTGCCGGTACCAGCGGCGCTCCGGATCGGGGACGACGGGGGAACGGCAGATCGGCGTGGTCGGGCCGCATCGTCTCCGCGGAATCCGGAGCGGCCCGTGGCACAGCGAATGCGACTGGACGGCCACGGTCCGATACTCCACGCATCTCCATGAGCAGAATCGTGCTCAGAGGACACATGAGCAGCCGGATCTATCTATGATGCGGCGGCTGCCGGTCCCCCGGCTCTTCCGCCACAGCGTCCGGCTACGGCGGCGGGCCGCGATGAAGCTGTTCAAGCTTGAAATGGAGTTTCTCTGTGAGTATGCGCAAAACACACCTGTTCTCGTCGATTTGCATCGCATGGACTCTCCTCGCAGCCGGCTGCGTCGACATGGGCGAGAGCGTCGACACGACCGAGAGCGCCGACACGACCGAGAGCGCCGACACGACCGAGGGCGCGATAAGCGATGCGCCCTTTCTGTCGGGCGATCTCGTCCTCCAGCAGGTGGTCGCGCAGCTCGGGCAGGACCCCTCATCGACTGTCCGCCTCGCGCTCGATCGCGCGGTCAATCAGGTCGGCGGCTTCGGCGTCGAGCCGTACCCGTCAGACGACTGCCGCGGCGAGCCGGAGCGGTTGTACTGGAACGGTGAAGCCGCACACCTCGCGCGCCTCGGCGTGGTCGCCGTCGCCGACCTGCTCGCGCTCGAGGCGGTGACCGAGGGACCGCTCCAGACCGACCTGCTGCGAAACGCGCCCGTGCGCCCGGGCGATCTCGCGCGCGTCTTCCGCATCCTCGCGAGCACGGAGAGCCCGGCGCTCGTGTTCGAGGCGGCCGCGTCGCTCTCGAACAACCCCGGAACGACGGAGGACGAGCGTCGCGCGCTCGTCGCATTCGTCGCGGATCTCCTCCAGACCAAGCGCTTCCGCTGCGCGGCCGGAGCGCTGCGCACGCCGGACCTCGAGCATCCGCCGAGCGTCGACGAGCTGCTCGTGACGCTGCGGGAGTCGGCCTCGCGCTCGGTCCGCGAGTCGGCCGCTGCGTGGTACGGGAGCGCCGGCACCTTGAGCGCGGCGCAGGCCGACGCCATGCTCACCGATCCGAGCTATCGCGTACGTCGCGCGACGGGGCGGCTGTTCTGGAGAGGCTCGGACGTCGGCCCCGCGCGGCAGCGGGAGCTCACGCAATGGTTCGCCTCCGCCGCTGCGCTGAACGAGATGCGGGCGGACACGCTCCGCGAGGACTACGGCGTCCGCGAGGAGGACAGCGGAAACTGGTCGAGCCTGCCCAACGGGATCGCCGCGCGCCAGGCGGAGGCGCGCGGGCAGCTCCTCGGCGAGGCGCTCGCGTCCGCGCCTCCGGACGTGGACATTTCCGGGTTCCTCGCGGAGGTCGCGGAGACGACCGACGTGACGAACCTGATCGAGGACGCGATCACGGCCATCGGACGCTCCACAGTGCTCTCTGCGGCGGCGCGGCAGAGCGCGCTGCTGTCCTTGTACCAAGCCGCCGACACGGCGAGCTGGCGCGACCTCAATCCCCGTCCGCGCGGCGCGCTGTTCAAGGCGCTCGTGCCGCTCCTCGCCGACGGCGCGGCCTCGGACGCGGACGTCGCGGCGAAGCTCGACCAGGCCCTCGCATGGCAGCGCAGGCAAACCAACGACTGGCCGGCGCTCCGGGCCGTGCTCGTGAGCGGGTCGCGCGCCGAGCGCATCGACGCGTTGGTGACGCTCGCGGACAAGCCGCTCGACGACGTCAACTCGGGGCTCGCGGCGGGGCTCATCGGGCTCACCGACGTCAGCGCAGCGCAGAAGGCGCAGCTCCTGAACGACGTCACGCCGTCGATCGCCGGCTGGCTCGTCCCCTTGGCGGCGCTCGAGGCCGCGATGGATCCCCGCGCCGTGCTCGCGCGCATCGCAGCGCTCGCGCAGGCGCAGCGCATGCGCCTCGCCGCGGACATGCTGCGAGCGTATACGCGCGCCGCCGCGAGCCTCGACCTGAGCGGCGCGGAGGTGGCGCAGGCGGTGACGCGCTACGCCGGAGCGGTCGACGGGTACTGGGCGAGCCAGGTGCCGGCGGAGATCGCCGGGCTCCTCTCGCTGCTCGACGACGCGCGCGTGAGCGACGACGAGCGCGCGCAGGCATGGCAGGAGATCCTCGCGCCCGCGAGCACAGCGCCCCGCTGGTTCCTGCTCATCGACGCGCCGAGCGGCGGGCCGAGCATGGGGGCGATCGCCGCGATCGTGCGCCCACGCGTCGTCGTCAGCGCGAGCACGTGCTGGCAGGGCCACGCCGACCCGGCGACGACGCGCGACGCGCTCAGCTTCACACGTCTGGCCTACATCATCGAGCCGGCCACCCTGGAGATCGATCCGCACGTCGTCATCGCGCAGCGCGCGGCCGCGGTGCGCGCGGCCTCGCAGAACACGGAGGAGCTGCCGGACGGCGCCGACGCGGCGGCCATCTTCGCCCTGCGGCCCGCGTGGAGGAGCGCCTACATCGCCGCGACCGACCCCGATCGCGCGAAGTGGGAGAAGCCCGCTGCGGAGCTAGTGCAGGAGGTCCTCGGCATCACGGACAGCGAGGCGACGCTGTACGACGCCGCGCACCGCCTCGCGTTCGCGCGCGACCTGCGCAGCTTGCCGCGCGAGCAGCTCGACGCCGTTCACGCGCACCTCGTGCAGTACGGGACCACGGCGCGCGCGCGCGCTCAGTACGCCTTCGCGCTCGAGGCGATGTACGGCACGGCCTACGACGCGCTCGCCACCCGCTTCCGCGACGCGGTCGATCTGCGGTGGGATCTCGGCGATGCCGCGCGCGCGCGCGGCGAGGAGGCGGCGCTCGAGGCGATCCTCGGCGCGGCGGGGCACGACTTCGGGATGCTCGACTCGGCGCTCGCGCTGTCGTCGCAGGTCGTCGCCGGCGCTCGGGTGTCGAGCTCGTTCCGCCAAGGGATGCTCGAGTTCGGGCTCGAGGCCGAGCGTTTCTGGGAAACGCTCGGGCTGTGGTCCGCGGGGCCGATCATCGAGGCGCGCACCACCGAGCCCGATCTGTCGTTCATCGCGCGCGCGGATGCGGTCCATGTCTTCGGGCTCGGCAGCGCGAGCGGCAATCGCGCGTTTATCGCGAAGAGCTCGACCTTCGGCTCGATCACGCGCGATCCGCGCATGCCTCCCGCCACGGCGCTGCAGATCGCGTGGAATCGCCTCGCGCTCGGCCGCTTCAACCTGCGCCGCGGCCTCTCGTACATTGGCTCGGGAGGCGTATCGCCCGCGACGATCACGTCCACGGTCGACGCGGTGCTCGGCATCCGGGCGCGCGATGACGTCGATTCGGAGGAGAAGCAGGCGCTGGGGCGCGCGCTGCTGAGCGTCCTCGAGTAGGCTTTGGCGTTCGATCGTCGAGCCGGCCGGCGCCCGGCTCGCCTTCGGGGCGACGCGCCATCGGCCGGCGGCGAGCAGAACACGCCTACTTCGCAATGCGTTCCTCCCGCAGGCTGTGGCGTGAAGGCGGCCCTTTTAATACATGGATAAGTTATTGATAGAACGCTGCTTTTCCAGGAGGTCCGGATCGCATAGAGTGTTCTATGTCAACCAGCGCGTGCAGCGTGGCTGTACGGTGGGACCGGTGATGCCGCTGCCCTTAACCGCGGGCGACGCGGCGGCGGAGGGCGCCCCGTTGGGCCACACCGGAGCCGCCCTCGGCGGCGAAACAGGCGGAAGCTATGAAAATCGCTACTATTTCCGACGACCGCTCGTCATCGATCTTTTTTTCTGGCGGGATTTCTGACGCACGGAGCTACGCGACCGCGCGGTTCAGGTTGGCCGGCGTCCCGGCCGCCGACGGGCGCAGCTCGACCTTCACCCAGCCGGCCTCGCGCCGGTCGAACGCCTTGTACGCGTCGATCGCGGACGTGAGGGGCGCCTGCTTCGTGATGATCGTGGTGGGATCCACCTGGCCCGTCTGCACGAGGTCCACGAGCTTCGGGATGTACTTCCTGTGGTTGCAGTTGCCCATCTGCAGGGTGAGGTTCTTGTTCATCGCCTCGCCGATGGGGAACGTGCGCGAGGTCTGCGGGTAGACCCCGATGACCGAGATGGTCCCTGCCTTGGCCACGCAGCGGACGGCCCACTGCAGCACCTGCGACGGCCCGTCGCCGGCGCGGAAGGTGTCGCCCTTGGTCCGCGCGTCGGGGGAGATCTGTTTGACCTCCAGGTCGAACGCCTTGGCGTCGTGCTTTGCCTGCTTGTGGGTGGGGCCGTCGTGGGGGCGCTCGGCGTCGACGCCCACGGCGTCGATCGCCCGGTCCACGCCGATGCCGCCGGTGAGGCGCAGGATCGCGACGAGCGGATCCTCGGCGGAGAAGTCGACGGTCTCGGCGCCCTGGTCGCGGGCCATCTCGAGGCGGTCGGGCACCTGATCGACGGCGATGATGCGGCCTGCGCCCATGAGCTTGGCGCTGGCGATCGTGAACAGGCCGACGGGGCCGCACCCGAAGACCGCCACGGTGTCGCCGGGCCGGATCTCGGCGAGCTCGGCGCCGAAGTACGCGGTGGGGAAGATGTCCGAGAGGAGGATGGCCTGGTCGTCGCTGACGCCGTTCGGGAGCTTGACGAGGCCGACGTTGGCGAACGGGATGCGCGCGAGCTCGGCCTGGAGGCCGTCGAAGGGGCCGGACATCTTGGGGCCGCCGAAGAAGGCGGTGCCCGCGTGCTTGCCGTTCGGGTTCGCGTTGTCGCACTGCGCGTAGTACGCGGCGCGACAGTACGAGCAATAGCCGCAGGCGATGGTCGACGGCACGACGACGCGGTCGCCCTTCTTCAGGTTCCTGACGTCCTTGCCGAGCTCCTCGACGACGCCGACCGCCTCGTGGCCGAGCACGGTGCCCGGGACCATGCCCGGCATGGTGCCGCGGACGAAATGGAGGTCGGTGCCGCAGATGGCGCTGGCCGTGATGCGGAGGATGGCGTCGGTCGGCTCCTTGATCTTGGGCTCCTTGATGTCGTCCATCCGGATGTCGCCGATGCCGTGAAACACTACCGCCTTCATGAGATCTCGCTTTCTCCCTTCAGGGGTGGATGGCGCGCCGGGCTGCCACGGAAGGCGCGGACCGGTGCGCTGCTGAGATGGCTGAGGGGTCCGACGCGGGCTGTCTGTGCTGATCCCGTGCCAGTGCGAGGGGAGAGGGCGGGGGCGAGGCCGGAAGGAGGCGGGGAGCGACCGAGGAAGCGGGCGGGGCGCGGTGGTGGTGCGGGCGGGAGCGGGGGTGGTGCGCCGGGGGCGTGCTGCCGAGGTCGGTGCGGCGGGGTGCTCCTCCGGAGGGAGGGCCGTGGCGATTTGTCTCGGAGAGGGACAATGGGGCGCGGAACGTGCAGCGGAGCTGCTTCTGGAGGACCGTCGGCGGTGCGGGCGGCAAGCTCAGCTAGCCCGGAGGGAGCGCCGTCGGTGCGGGGAGGGAAGCTCGGCGAACCTGGAGCGACCGTCGGCGGTGCGGGGCGCTCCGGAACGCGCGCTCCCTGGATGAGCGATGAGGCGGGCGCGGGCGCTCGCTCCGCGCAGCAGCGCGAGAGCGAGCGCCGCAGGCGACCTGGTTCACTCGCCCAGGAGATCCAGCCTCGAGCCTGGCACCATCCTGTAGTCGCCGATCATCAACCCCTGCAGATCGCTCGTGAACTCGAACGGACCGAGCACGTGAATCACCTCGCCGCTCGTGCCGCCGGCGCCGCCGTCGCCGCTCGTGCCGCCGGCGCCGCCGGCGCCGCCGGCGCCGCTCGTGCCGCCGGTGCCGCCGTCGCCGCTCGTGCCGCCGGCGCCGCCGGTGCCGCTCGTGCCGCCTGTGCCGCCGTCGCCGCTCGTGCCGCCGGCGCCGCCGTCGCCGCTCGTGCCGCCGGCGCCGCCCGTGCCGCCGGCGCCGCCCGTGCGGCCGGGCGTCGTGACCGTGATGGAGTCGACATAGACCACGGTCGGGTTGGCCCAGGGTCCCGAGATACCTGCGTCGACCCTCAGGCCGATGCGCCTCACCTGGGTCTTGTCGAACGTCTTGGACTCATCCGCGTCGGCGGCGGCATCGACGTCGATGGTGAGCTCTGTCCATTGCTGCAGGCTGCTGAGGTCCGTCCACGCCCAGGGGATGCCTATCCAGGCCTGTGCACCTCCATTCTGTACGAACGTCTGCACGCCACCGCCGGTGCCGGCGTACACCTTCACACGGAACGTGACGGTGGCGCCGGTCAGGTCGATCAGCTCCGGAATGTCGAACTGGAACAGCGTCCCTGTGTCGGCCTCGGTGAGCGGCACGGCCAGCCGGGCGCAGCCCGAGCAGACCTCGGCCGGACCGGGACCGATGTCCACTTCTTCGACGCCGCCCGCGCCACCGTCGCCGCCCGTGCCGCCCGCGCCACCGTCGCCGCCCGCGCCGCCCGCGCCGCCCGCGCCGCCATCGCCGCCAGCGCCGCCGTCGCCGCCGTCGCCGCCCGCGCCGCCGTCGCCGCCCGTACCGCTCGTCGACGAGCTGCTCGAGCTGCTCGTCGTGGTGCCTCCACCGGCTCCGCCTTCGCCACCGGACCCGCCCTTGCCGTCGTCATCGCCGCAACCCATCGTGACGAACGAGCCAGCCAGCAAGCCGCACATTGTCAAAGCAAAAACTGATCTCATCGCATCCTCTCTACGCTCTATGCTTTTGTCCCACGCGACGGCGCGCGGTTCGGGCCGGCGTTCGCCGTGCCTGCTCCCCTTGGTCCCAGCGCTCTGCAAGCCAGCCGCGCCGGACCCCGGCATTCTCTACGCTTGCCGGCAGCGCGCCCGCTGCATCATCGCTCCGGGCACCGGCACCGTCAGTTCGCGGCGGCTCCGCTCCGCCCGGCTTTTCGCGCACGACGCCGCGCGACGATCGCGCCCAACGCGGTCAAGGCGGCGAGCACGCCCGCCGGGGAGCTGGGCCCCGACGTGACCCGGCACCCACACCCGCCCTCGTCCTCGCCAGCGCCGTCAGGTGGGGCGGCGCCAGCGCCGCCCGTGCCGCTGCCGGTCGCTGCTGCGCTGCTGACGCTCCCACCCCCATCCGAGCCGCCGCTGCCCGTCGCTCCCCCTTCACCCATGTCCGGACCGCCCCCGCCGCCTGTCGGATTGGATTCGTCGAGCGGAGTGAACTTCCACCAGTTGAAATTGAACAGGGGACCTTTCCCACCGGTGAACTTCAGATACAGATCGTGTATCCCTGTCGCGCCGTCGACCGCACAGGACTTGGTAACCCAGGTCTGGGCGCCGCCGGTGCCCTGAACCACACAGGTCCCCACCAGCGTGCCGGTCGCGCTGTCGAGGCGCAGCTCGATGCTGCCGCCATCGGTCGCCGAGGCCACCCTCGCATCGAAGGACGCCGCGCCGGGACCGAAATCGACGCCCTTCACCTTGATGTAGTCCCCGTCTTCAATCGACGTGACATTCATTCCCCCCTCGCTGCATGCCTCGGTCTCGACGCCGGAGCCCCAGGCGATGGTCTCAGCCTCCGTCATGACGTACGGATCGAGGGTGCCGATGCCAGGCGGGCCCTCCTCGGTCATCGTGATCGTCGGGATGGTACCATCGGCGTTGTAGGTGAATCGCTCGACGGCCACCGAGCGGTGATAGCCTCCTCCGCCCGGCAAAGCGCCGTTGTGATAGAAGAAGTACGAGTTGTCCTTGAAATCGATGATGCCCGGGTGATTGGTGAAGCTGCCGCCCTCTGTGGGCATGATGACCCCCCGGTACGTCCATGGGCCGGTGGGGCTGCTGCTCGTGGAGTAGGCGATGTACTCGGGGATGCCGCCCGCCGGGTACGCCAGGTAGTACATCCCATTGCGCTTGTAGAGCCACGGGCCTTCTTCGTACAGGGTCGGTCGCTCGGCGCTCCCGGTGCGCTGTCCAAAGCTCTCCGCCGTCATGGGCACGCGTACGACGTCCCCCTCGTAGGAGATCATATCCTCATTCAGCTTCACGTAGCATAGGTTGGGATTTCCCCAGTAGAGATAGGCCTGACCATCGTCGTCGATGAACACCGTCGGATCGATGTCGCCGCAGTTGGCGGTGATCAACGGCCGCTCCAGGGCGTCTTTGAACGGACCGACGGGGCTGTCCGACACGGCGACGCCGATGACCATCCTGCTGAGCGTCCTGCTCGTCGTGGGAACGTAGAAATAGAACTTCCCGTTTCTGTGGGCGACCTGACCTGCCCAGGCATCTGCCTTTGACCAGCTGAAATCCTTGTATTTTAGCGGTGATCCGCGATCCGTCCAGTTCACCATGTCCGTGGACGAATATACCCTCCATTCGTTCATCCCGAAGAACGTCGAGGCGCTGTCTTCGTCATGTCCGGTATAGAGGTATAGGGTCCCGTCGTGGACCATGGGGGCAGGGTCGGCGGTGTAAATGGTCTGTACGATGGGGTTGTCTGCCCTGGATTCGGACGGAAACGCGGTTGTGCTAAAAAGCAACGATGCCGCGATGAGGAGCTTATGCTGGAGGGATGTCGTGATCGTGGCCATTTCTGGTCCTCGCTGCTCTCCTGAAGAATCGTTAGGTGGTGCCGAATGTCGTAGCTCGCTCAGGCGATGACTCTCCGGCGCTCTCGTTGGGGCGCTTCGCCGCATTGACAGCCCAGCCCATCAAGAGCTCATCAGCGATCGCGTCCGAGACGAGCGGGCGAATGGAATCAGCGCCGGGGCCGAGATCGAGATCGATCGGATGACGAAGGTCTCGGTGCGCATGACCCATCCAGGGCTAAGCAAAAAGGTAACCGTTCGCGGGTCGGATCGCGTTCTTTAGCAATTTCAGGCACTTACGAACCCATCCATCCTTGGCATTGGACTCATGAGCTCGCTTGGTCTTGCAAGTGTGCGAAATTGCTTCGTTTGTCGATCCGATTCGTGAACGTTTACAGCAAAGGGGTACCGATCGGGCCTATTGTGAGCGCTCACATTGTTGGTGTCAATTCCAATCGACCACGGCGTGCTCGCGCCTCGCCGAGGAGGTCCGGTCGATCCGAAACCGAAGCCGAGGGCCTCCGAAGCCCGCTCCGGCAGGTCGCGTACGGTACGAGGAACTCAGAGGAGCTCGTCCACCCTCACTGGGGCTCGTCGCGCTTCCGGAACCACGTGGAGAGATAGCGCTCCCCGAGCTCGATGAAGGCTTCGCGCATCATGGCCTCGTAGACGATGGCCTCGAGGGCCCCAGGGGGCGGGGAGGCGGCGTGCTGTTGGATGAGCCCAGCCGGGACCCGCCGCGCGATCGTGTGGCTCGTGAGCAGCGGTTGAGCGTCTCCGGGCAAGATGAGCTCCGTCTTGAAGAAGAGCTTGAGCCCCATGATGATGATCTGCGGCTTCTTGCTGCCATAGGCGAGCCCGGACGACTCGACGCGATAGCTCACCACGAGGGAGGGGGAGGTCACGGAGAGCTGCGCCTCGGTGGAGCCCTCGAAGGGCGGGCCCGGCTCGAAGGTGACGAGCTCCGGCTCGAACCCCCGCGCGAGCCCCTCCGCCAGCGCCGACGCGGTCCGCTTCTCCTGGGGATCGAGGCGGGTCGCATCCACGTAGCGCGTCGGCAGGGACGTGACGCCGCGGAACATCGGGCTCTTCATCACGAGCTCGTCGGCGCGCTTCAGGTCCTGCGACGGAAGCCGCCGGAAGCGGACCTGGACGGCCGGGCTGCGGAGGCCCTGCGGCGTGCTCTCGGGCCCCACGCGCTCCGCGTAGGCGAGGAGCCGCCGCACGAAGTCCGCGTTCCGCTCGCTCCCTTCGGGCATCTCGCCCTTGTACCGGTCGAGCGCGCGCGCATAGAGCGCGTGCCTGGCGTCGTTGAACGCCTTGTCCAGGCCGTGCTTCGGGTAGCGCTCCGCGAACGCCAGCAGCGCCGCGAGCGTGCCCACCTCACGCGCCCGCTCGAGCGCCGCGGCGAGCGCGGCGCGGCGGGCCGCGGCCACCTCGGCCTGGATGCCCGTCTCGGGGTAGGCGCGGATGAAGTCGTCGATGGCCTCCACCGAGCCTTTCGCCACCGCGAGGCGCAGCTCGGCCCGTGGCAGCAGCACCTGCGAGACGACCTCCCCGTGGCCGCGGCCGCGCGCGATGTAGCTCTGGTACGCGGCCACGTCGTCGCGCGCCCGCGCCGCGGCGTACATCCGCGCGTCGCTCATCCGGTTGCGGAGGAAGAAGAGCCCCGAGCCGAGGGCGACGCCGACCGCGGCCGCGAGGAGCCATGCATAGCTCTGCCACCCCGGGACCTCGCGCGAGAGCGGGATCGACGACGCGAACGGGCTCTCGATGGCGGGCGGCTCGAGTGGATCGAGCTGGCGCAGCTCCGCGGAGTCTGGCCTCGCTTTCATGCGGCTCCACGCCGCTTCGATCTCCCGGATCACGTCGCCCGAGCGCGACGGGTCCTCGAGGGGAAATGCGTGCCGCGTGCCGCCGAACGTGAGGACCACGGCGCCCCGAGGGTCCGCCGAGACGCGCGAGAGCTCCGCGAGCGAGAAGACCCGGAGCCTGTGGTCGCGCGCGTCGATCAGGTTCGCGGGGAAGACGAACAGGCCGGGCGCGAACGGCAGCGTGATGACGTCGGCGTTGTAGGCGAGCGCCTGGAGCACGCCGATGGCGGTGGTCGCGGCGAGCAGCACGTACGCGGCGGCCGTCGCCGTCGGGTGGAGCGCGAGGGCGCTGTCGACGTCGCCGAAGCCGGCCGCGCAGAGCGCCGCCAGCAGGAGGCCCGCCGCGGCGCTGACCGCGAGCCACGCCACGACGGTGCGCCGAGTCCCGAGCCGGCTGACGATCGGCGCCGGCGCGAACCGCCCGCGGAACGCCTCGAGCACGCCGTCCTGAATGGCGCGCGGAAGCTTGTAGAAATCGATCTCGTGCATCGCGCTGCTCCCACTCGGCGCCGGGGGTCGGCGCCCTTCCGCACCTCGACCTGCCGATCGACCCTAATGCATTTCGCCCCGAGCTCCGAGACCGGAGATGGCAACTCCTTGCAGCAGGAGCGTGCGACGATGCGTCGACTTCTGCTCCTCTGGCACTTGTGCAGTCTGCTCGACGCCGGCGCTGCGGTGAGCTGCGGCGGCGGCGAGCCCCTGGGGTGACGGCTCGAGCGCGCCGGGGCTGGCGGCTCCGTCGGCGCCGCGTCCGGGAGCGGCGCGTCGGGCGGCAGCGGCGTAGCGCCTTTGCGTCGAACTCTCTCTCTCCGGATCCCTTGCTGGACTCCTGGTGGGTGGAACCAGCCCGGAGTGTACGAACCTATCCCGGCGCTTCCGCGCGCACCCGGACGACCTTCCCATCGAACGCGACGGCCAGCGCGTGGACCGGCACAGCCCCGCTCGCGCGCAGCTCGGCGGCGTAGCCTCGCGTCCGGATCTGCGCCAGCGCCTCGTCGAGCGCCCGATCGAGGCTCGCGCGCGGCGCGCGGGCGACCTTGAGCTCGAGCACGACGCCGGGCCGACCGGGCTGCGCCGGCCGGATCATCACGTCGGGGCGCCCCTGTCCGGACTCGCGGTTCGAGCGCACCTGGTGGCCCGGCTCGAGCGCCGCCAGCAGGCCGGCGACGAAGCCGTGGTAAACCGCTTCCGGGTCGACCCTCGTCGCGTCGTGGTACGAGAGCACGTCGGTGACGAAGGCCTGGAGCTCTGCCTCGAACCCCGCCGCGTCGCCCGAGAGGAGCGCGGCGAGGAGCCGTTGCATGCTGGTGCCCTGCCGCTTCAGCCGCGCCTCCGCCCAGCGGCGGAACGTGCCCGTGTAGAGCAGCCGCACCTCGCGGTTCGGGATCTTCAGCGCGTGCGCGGGCTGCTCCCCCGGCCCGCGCGAGCGCTTCTCGGCGCGAAGGTATCCCGAGAAGACCAGCAGCCCGAACAGCGCGTCTTCGTTCTGCGCGAGGTCGCCGATGGCCACGTTCTCCTCGAGCACGCGCTCGATCTCGCCGCCCTCCATCAGCACCTCCAGCGCGGGCTGCAGCGTGACGGCGTGCTCCTCGATCACCTTCTGGATGAGATCGTTGGAGCTCGTGCCGAGCCAGAAGGGGAGCGGATCCGCGTCTCTCCCCTCCAGGAAGCTGAGGATCGACCAGGGGTTGTAGATGACCGCGCCGCCGAAATCGTACCCGTTGTACCAGGCGCGGATCACCTCCAGCAGGCTGCGCCGGCCGGCCTTGTCCAGCAAGGCCTCCACCTCGGGCTCGGTGAACCCGAAGCAGGTGCTGAAGTCCGAGCGGAGCAGCGAATAGACCACCACGTTGTTGAGCCCCGAGAAGATGCTCTCGCGCGCCACCCGGAGGATGCCGGTGAGGACGGCCCGGTGGAGGTGCGGATTGCCCTTCAGCCCCTCGGTGAGGAACGTGCGCACGAAATCGAGGATCCGTGGCGCGTAGCCGTGGAGATAACCGGCGTGGATGGGCTCGTCATATTCGTCGACGAGCATCACGACGCGCTCGCCGTGGAAGCGGTGGAGATGGCTGGACAGGTCCAAGAGCGCGCGGCCGTACACCGCCTCGGACGCCGCGCCGTCCAGCACTTCCCGGTAGCGGCGCTGCTCCACGTCCCCGAGCTGGCCGCTGTCGAGCACGTAGCGGTGCTGGTCGTAGAGCGCGACGATCTTTTCCCGGAGGGCCGCGAAGCAGCGCTCGAACGTCTCCTGCTTCGCTCCTTTCAGCGTCAGGTAGATGACGGGATACCGCTGGAAGTGCGCGCGATAGCGCTCTCCGGCCTGCCAGATCGAGAGGTCCTCGAAGAGCCGCGAAAGGTCCTCCTGCCGCTTCTCGAAGAACCAGCGCAGCATCGACAGGTTCAACGTCTTGCCGAACCGCCGGGGGCGGGGGAGGAGGACGACCTGGACGCCCTGCTTGTCGATCAGCTCGCGGATGAGGTGGGTCTTGTCGACGTACTCCAGCCCGGACTCGCGGAGCTGGCGGAAGTCGTCGATGCCGAGCGCGACGCGGAGGGACATGGGTCCTAGGCGTATGCTGTCCGGACGGCGCGAGGTCAAGCCAGCGTCCCGGCCCCGGCACCCGCGCTCGCCCTGCTGCGCTTACGCCTACGGCCCGGCCGCCGCCATCGCTTCGGCCGGCGTGCGCTGCCGCGCCTCGCCCGCGCCGGCCGCCACGCCGTCGATCCGCAGGTCCGCCCCGTCGGCCCGCGCGATCGCCTGCCCGAACCACCGTCCGATCCGGGAGCGGAGCCCCCGGGCGAGCTCGGGCCGCGCGCCGGCCCGGGCCAGCACCTCGAGCACCGACGTCTCCGGCGAGGCGGCGACGTCGACGATCGTGCCCTGCGGCGTCTCGCCCGACACCGCCCGCAGGATCGCCGAGAGGAGCGCCTCGACCGGGATCGCGTGGGCCTCGTCCACCCGGCTGTGCGCGATGCCTCGCTGCGACAGCCCACCACAGACCTGCTCCGTGAGGACGGGATCCTCTCCGGTGATCAAGAGCATAACAGGGCTCCTCCTCGGCTGGCGTCGACCGATCGCTAGCCACAGGAGCTCTCACCGTTCAATGGCCGCTCCCCCGTCCGACACGGACGATGCCGCGGTATCGGGGGCGGATCCCCTGTCCGACGCGGACGATGCTGCGGTATCCGGCGCGGACCCGATCACCGCCCCTGGCGCCGCGGATCCGCCGCCCGCCCCCGCGCCGGCGCCGCGGCGTACAGCGCCAGCGCGCGCCGCACCGGGCCGCGGTCGGCGCCGCCCGCCCGCACGGGATCGGCCTCGGCGATGAGCGCCGACAGGGCGCGCGCCTGCGTCCGCGCCGCGGCCTCCCGGGCGGGATCGCCCGCCTGCGCGGCCAGGGCCGACAGCCGCCGCGACACGCCGAGCGCCGCCGGCAGCGCCCCCGCGGTCACGTACGCGGCCGCGAGGTCCTGGAGCAGCCCGGCGTCGTCGCCCCGGAGCGCCACCGCCGCCTCGAGGTCGGCGATCGCCTCGTCGCGTCGCCCCTCGCGCCCCCGGAGCGCCGCCCGGGCGCGGTAGCCCTCGACGAAGCCGCGCACGTGGTCCAGCGCCACCGTATAGGTGCGCTCCGCCTCGCGCGGATCGCCCGCCCGCTCGTACAGCGCGCCCAGCCCGAGGTACGCCGGACCGTAGGTGGCGTCGAAGCGGACCGCCTCCAGGTACCGCGACAGCGCCACGTCGGCCTCGCCGGCCGCCACGCGCGCCTCGGCCTGCCGCGTCAGCTCGGCGGCTTGCGCCGTCGCCCAGCCGACGCCGTCCGCCCGGGCCGGCGCGGCCTCGTGCAGCAGCGCCGTGGCGACGGCGAATGCGAGGGCGCGCGCGCCCCGTCCTGCGCCCGCCGCACCTCCGCCTCGCACCGCGCGCACCGGTCGACAGCGTACCGGCGCCCGGTCGATCGGGCAATCGCCGCCCCGCGCCCGGCGCGCCGCCCGCCTCCACCGGCGCGCCGCCCCGCTGCGTGCCGCCGTACGCGGCACGCCGGTCGCGCCGGTCACGCCGCAGCGCAGCGCGCCTCGGCGGCCGCGCTCCTCGCGCGGAAGGCAGCCGCCCGGCGCGAGTTCGCGTAGGATGCGCGGCCATGGGTGAGGACCTGTGCTTCCCGGACGCCTTCCTGTTCGGCACTGCCGCCTCTGCCACTCAGGTCGAGGGGCACTGCGCGCAGAGCGACTGGGCCGCGTTCGCGCGCGAGCCGGGGCGCGTCCGCGGCGGCGATACGCCGGACGACGCGTGCGACCAGCTGCACCGCTTCCGCGAGGACGTCGCGCTCCAGGCGCGGCTCTGCATGGGGGCCCACCGGCTCTCCATCGAGTGGGCCCGCGTCGAGCGCGAGCCGGGCGAGTTCGATCCGGCCACGTGGGACCACTACCGCGACGTGCTCGGCGCGCACCTCGAGGCCGGGATCACCCCGATGGTCACCGTCCACCACTTCACCCTGCCGCGCTGGGTCGCGCAGCGGGGCGGCCTGCTCTCGCACGATCTGCCGGCGCTCCTCTCGCGCTTCGCCGAGCGCGCCGTCGAGGCGCTCGGCGACCTCTGCCAGCTCTGGGTCACCATCAACGAGCCCAACATGCTCGCCCTGCAGGCCCACCTGCTCGGCGTCTGGCCCCCCGCGCGGAGCTCGCCCGTCGAGGCGGTGCGCGCCCACCAGAACCTCTTCCGCGCCCACACCGCCATGTACCGCGCCATGCACGAGGCCGCCGGCCGCCGCGGCCACCCCATCTCGGTCGGCGTCGCGCACCACCTGCGCGTCATCGAGCCGGAGCGGTTCGGGCGCCTCGCCGACCGCATGTGGGCCGCGCTCTTCGAGCGGCTGTTCAACGACGCGTTCGCGCGCGCCGTCTGCGACAGCGGCCTGCACGACTTCTTCGGCGTGAACTACTACAGCCGCGACCTGGTCCGGTTCTCCGCGGCGCACGCGCGCGCGGGCTTCCTCCGGCGCCTCGTCCCCGAGGGGGCCGAGGTCAGCGACCTCGGCTGGGAGATCTACCCGGAGGGGCTCGGCTACGTGCTCGACGCCTGGTGGCCCCGCGCCCGGGTCCCCATCTACATCACCGAGAACGGCATCGCCGACGCCGACGACGACCAGCGCCCGAGCTTCCTCGTGCGGCACCTCGCCGAGGTCGCGCGGGCGATCGGGCGCGGCGTCGACGTGCGCGGGTACATGCACTGGTCGCTGCTCGACAGCTTCGAGTGGGCCGAGGGCTACGCCCCGCGCTTCGGGCTGGTCGAGGTCGACCGCGCGACCCAGGAGCGCAGCCCCCGGCCGAGCGCCGAGCTGTACGCGCGGATCGCGCGCGCGCGCCGCATCGACGCCGCCGGCGCCTCGCTCGCGCGCGGCGCCGCGCCCGCGTGACCCCAGCACCGGAAAGGCAGGACCGATGCGCATCGCGCTGCTCTACCCACCGCCCTGGAAGATCCCCGCGCCGGGGGAGGCGCCCGACACGAGCGGGGACGGCCCGCCGGCGGACTACCGCGAGGGCGACCTCGACCCGGACTTCCACCAGACCCCGTACGGGCTCTACTCCCTGGGCGCGCAGGCGATCCGCGCGGGCCACCAGGTGAAGGTGCTGAACCTCTCGTCGTACCCGTTCTCGCAGGTCGAGCGGGTCGTGCGCGAGCTCGACGCGGACGTCTTCGGTATGTCGTGCTGGACCGCGAACCGGCGCGGCGTGGCGCTCACCGCCCGGTGCATCCGGCGGCTCCACCCCGCGGCGCACATCATCGTCGGCGGGCCGCACGCGACCCCGCTCGCGGCCGAGATGCTGCGGCACCACCCCGAGATCGACACGGTGGCGCTCGGCGAGAGCGAGCTCGCGTTCCTGGAGCTCCTCGAGCGCCTCGAGGCCGGCCGGCCGGCGCTCGGCATCGCCGGCACGGCCTACCGCGTCGACGGCCGCGTCGAGCTCGGCCCGCCCCGGGCCGCGATCGAGGACCTCGACGCGCTCGAGTCGCCGCACGACCACTACGCCACGCACATCGTGATGACCTCGCGCGGCTGCCCCTGGGCCTGCACGTTCTGCGGGGCCGAGACGACCTGGGGCCGCGGCTTCCGGGGCCAGTCGGTGCCTTACGTGCTCGACGCCCTCGAGGCCGCGGTGAACAAGCTGCCCGTGAAGATGGTCCAGATCAAGGACGACACCTTCACGACGAACCGGAAGCGCGTCATCGACATCTGCCGCGGCATCCGCGAGCGGAAGATCTCGTTTCTGTGGAGCTGCGACACGCGCGTCGACGTCCTCGGCGACGACCTGCTCCGGGAGATGCGCCTCGCCGGCTGTCAGCGCCTGAGCCTCGGGGTCGAGTCGGGCTCGCCGTCCATCCTGAAGAACATCGACAAGAAGATCACGGTCAAGAAGATCATCGAGTCGACCGAGCTCGCGAAGAAGTACGGTATCCAGGTCCGCTATTACATGATGCTGGGCAACCGCGGCGAGACGGCGGAGACGTTCCGGGAGACGCTCGCGTTCCTGGAGGCGGCGAAGCCGCATCAGTACATCTTCTCGTGCCTGTCCATTTACCCGGGGACGAGGGATTTCGATGACGCGGAGGCGGCCGGCTGGCTCGAGCGCGAGGTGTATTTCCGCGGCGACTTCCAGGAGCTCAAGACCCCGTTCGACGCCTCGGAGGAGGACACGGCGCTGATGAGCGCGTGGTTCGAGCAGAACAAGGGCTTGCGCGAGCTCTACCGCGAGGGGGTGGAGGAGCGGCGGGCGATCCTCGCGCGGCTCGGGGATCACCACGCGGCGCACCTGGAGCTCGGCGTCGCTTATCTCGACGCGGGGCGGCTCGATCTGCTCGATCTGGCGGAGCGGCACGCGGCGCGGGCCCTGGAGCTCGGGTATCCGTTGCCGGGGCTCGCCTACAACGCGCTCGCGTGCGTCGCGGCGGCGCGGCGCGACTGGCAGGCGATGCAGGACCACTTCACGGCGGCGGCGAAGCGCGATCCGCAGCACGCGGTGCTCATCCGCAACGTGCAGGCGGCGCGGGCGTGGTACGCGAAGGGCGGTCCGGACCGGGGGCTGCCGCTCGATCTGGTCGCGCGATGCGACTTCCAGCTGCTGGAGCGGACGGCGCAGCCGGCGCTCCCGGGGCCGCTGCCGGAGGATTTCGCGGTGTGGCCGCCGGCGGCGCCGCGGGCCGCGCGGCCGGCCGAGGCGGGCGGGCGCGAGGCGGCGGGGCAGCGCGGGCGGCTGCGGGTGGTGCCGTCGTAGGGAGGGCAGACGGGGTGCCGATCCAGCCGGCGATCCTGGTGGTCGAGCTCGAGCGGGCCGTTCGCCTCCACCGAGCCGCCGTTCGACGGCACCCAGTCCTCGGCGGCACGCACCGCGCCCTCGGCCGATTCGACGAGGATGCTGCCTCGGAACCGGATGACGAAGTCCCAGCCGAACGCTTCCAAGAGCGCGTAGAGCTCCTGGTAGCCGAACGCCCGGTCGGCCAGGAGCGTGATGTTCACGTTCTCGGGCAGCCAGGTGTGCAGCCGCTCGACCATCTCCAGTTCATGTCCGGTGCGCTGCTCCTTCAGCGCCGACGTCTTCACCGTCTTCCAAGCCAGCGGCATCGCCCGACCGTGGGTCGTCGCCATGTAGGCGCAGAGCGCCGTGTGGTCATCCTTGTATAAGTCGGTCCAGTCGAGGGCGATGAGAATCGACGCGTTCTCTCCCACGACGAAGCGGACCCAGCGCGCCAGCACGATGTCGAGCGACAGGGCGTCGTTACCCAACAGGCGGTCGACCTGCTTGACGCCGCTCTTGGCGGTGATCTTCGCCACGTTCGCGTAGGCCTGCCCGATGGCGTGGATCGACAGGACGGCGGCGTTCAGGACCCCGGCGACGCCGTTTTCCAGCGACAGCACGCGCAAGGCGTGCAAGTCGGCGCCGAAAACGCGGTCCATGAACTCCCGGGTGTGCTCCAGACCTAGCTCGTCTCGGTCGGGCTTCTGGGTCGAAAGCGAATCGGCAACGGTCACGGGTGGCATCATGCCGCATCAACCATCCGCCGGGCGATGGATCCCCGGCTCCGTGACGAACGAGGGGATCCCTCTGTTCCAGGCCGGCAACGGTAACATCATCACGAGAAAGGGGGATCTGTTGCTCATTATTACGTGTTATGTACAAATGTATTTGGAGAACAATCGATGAAAGAAATGAGGTTGTCAGGGCGTGATTTGCGTGTGTTGCCGGGGGCCCTTACGGTAATGATGCACGTGCCGGTTCCGTTGGCGGAGAAGAGACGGCTCGGCGCTGAAGAGGAGCGCACGATCGAGAATTTGTTGGACAGGTTTACCGAGGCGACTCGGCACGTATACCATCGACTGAGCGAAGAGGCGCAGCTTTCTCGCGCGGAAATCGTCAAAATGCGGTTGGAGGCGTCGTTGCAATGGACGCTGTCGTCGGAAGAGGCGAAACTGCTGGAAGAAGCGCTAGATCTATGCATTGGCGAGGGTGAGGCTGGTCGAGGCGTGAATATATGCTTCAATGGTGATGAGTATGGTATCACCGTTCAGGATATGCGCAGTCTGCGCGACCGTGTGCGAAGCTGAATCGAGCCTCGGTGTCGTTGGTGTTGGACCTCGCCATCATCGACAGGACGGCGGCGTTCAGGACCCCGGCGACACCGTTTGCCAGCGACAGCACGCGCAAGGCGTGCAAGTCGGCGCCGAAAACGCGGTCCACGAACTCCCGGGTGTGCTCCAGACCTAGCCTAGAACGCCGATCACGTTGAAATCCCGCGAAAAATCGACGCATGAAAAGAGGACCGCAAGGGCGCAAGGGACGCAAGGGGCAGAGAAGAATATAATCCCATCTCTGTTCCCTTGCGCCCCTTGCGCCCTTGCGGTCTCTCTTCTTACTGCATGCCGTGACCTTCCAGCTCGCTCCTCGGCGGATCCGGCGGGTGCCGCAACCTGTTGAGTTTGTCTGGCTTTCAACGTGTTCGTCGTTCTAGAGCACCGATCTGCTTGAAACGCCCGAGAATGAAGAGATTCGAACCACAGAGCCACAGAGGGCACAGAGTGGATAGAAGAAATAGGAATTTTTAATTTTCTTCACTCTGTGCCCTCTGCGCCTTGTATGTACCGCGAGCGTACCAGATCCATGTCGTCGTCGTACGAGGGGGGGCCCGGGGGGGAGACCGGCAACCTGTGGGTTTGTGGACAAGTTCGCGGCGAGCGGCCAGAAAGCTACGCGCGGTAGACCGTTTGTGCCTTGGTCCGGAGACCGTCACAGAGCATGGGTCGCCGCGCCGTAGGTCCTGGATGAGCCCGCACGGCTGCCTGAGGGAAAGCTCGCATATTTCGCAAGGATGGGCGACCGGGGCCAGGGTGTACAGCGAGGAGAGAGGAAGGGGCTGACGTGGGTGGGTTCGTAGGGATCGATGTCTCCAAGGAGCATCTGGACTGGGCCGTGCATGGCGAGAGCACAGACGTAGCCGCTCCGCGGACCGCGTCTTTTCCCTAGCCAGCTTCGGTTGCACGCTACGCGACGTCTGATGAGGGCCGCGCCCTCGCCGAGCGAAGAGGAGCGAGCGATGCCAGGAAGCAGGGAGCTGGTGCAGCTGCGTGCAGAGATGTCGAGGTATCGAGAGCAGAAGAGCCGTGGGAAGTACCCGAGCGAGCTGCGGGAGCGAGCCGAGGCGTACGCCAAGGAGCGTTCCCTCGCGGGGGCGACGCCGACCGAGATCGCCACGGAGCTCGGTGTCCACAAGATGACCGTCGACCGATGGGTAGCTGGCGGTGAGCGCGCAGAGGAGGGTGCGTTGCCAAGAGCCACCCATGCGGCTCAGCATGTTCCGTTTCTCCCCGTCGTGGTGCGCCCGGAGCGCCGAGAAGCGCCGCCTGTGCGGCTCAACGTCGCATTTGCCGATGGGACGCGGATGCAGGTATGTGGGATAGGCGCGCGCGACCTCGTGGATGCGATCGAAGCGCTGCGGAGGGGACGGTGACCCCCGCGACGATAGCCGTCTATCTGGCGGTCGGTCCAGTGGACTTGCGTGGCGCATTCGACCGGCTCGCCGCGATCACCCGGCAGGTGCTGTGCCTGGACCCGGCCAGTGGCGCGCTGTTCTTGTTCCTCAACAGGAGGCGCAACCGGCTAAAAGCACTTTGGTGGGACCGCAACGGATATACGATTCTGTATAAGCGTCTCTCGAAGGGTGCGTTTGCTCTGCCCTCGTTCACCGAGGCCGACGGCAAGTGTATCGAGCTGTCAGCACAGGACTTCGCGCAGCTGCTCGCCGGTCTACCCGTGGAAGAGCTGGCAAGCCGCCGCCGGCTGGTCCACTGAGGCGTCTGCGCCGGCGCTCGTTCACCACGCTGCCGGCGCCAGCGCGGCCCGATGGCGGCCGGCGCAGCCGGATGCGGAGATGGAGCAGGGCGCGAGCTGCATCGCGCCCGAAGACCTCGCGGGAGCGCGGCGCCGATGGCGCACCACGACTGCCCTGCATTCCCGTCTTCGGCGAGAGATTCTCATCGAAAGTAGCGACAAGTCGGCTGCATAAGGTACTTGTCAAGGGCAAGCGGAGGGGGCATCCATGGCGCGCCTTGACCTCGACGACACGATCCGGTGAGACCGCGCTGCCGCAGTCGGCGGAGCCAGAGCGCCTTGACGGTGCGGCGCTCGTGCTCGGCTACCTCCAGGCCAGGGGACAAGCCCAGGGGAGCCCCGCCGACCCCGGGTCGGCGGTCGACGCGCTGCTCCGGCGGGTGCAGGAGCTCGAGGCGAGGCTGGCCGAGCTCTCGACGGCGGAGCAGCAGGCCCAAGAGCTCGCTCGCACTGTCGAGTCGCTCAAGGCGTACAATCAACAGCTGCAGGAGACGATTCGGACCTTGGAGATCGGGTTCCGGCGACACGTCTCCGAGCAGGTCTCGCCTGACCAGCTGCGGCTTTCGCTGGCCGGCGCGCCAGGCGCCTGTCCGGCTCCAGCTTCGTCGCAGACCGAGCACTGCGCCTCGCCCGATGCGGACCCGAGCGACGGCAGCATCCAGCCGCCGGGCCCCGCGAGCGCGCCGGAGCGCGTGGCGGCGGCAGAGTCCTCCTCCGGCTCGGATCCCGGAGGTGGCAAGCGAGCCAAGCGCCACGAGCACGGGCGCCGTCGCATCGGTGTCATCCCGAGGGTGGTCATCGAGTCGCTGCCGCCGGAGGTGCTGCTCAAAGGCATCGAGCGCTTCGAGCGTGTGGGCGCCGAAGACAGCTCGGTCATCGGCTACCGGCGTGGCGGCCCCATCGAGATCGTCACGCGTCGCCCCAAGTACGTGGCCAAGGCGGAGGCACCGGCGGCGAGCAGCGGAGCTGAAGAGGAGCCGGCTCCTTCGCCAGCCGGTGGACCGGCCTTCACGCACGAGCTGGACGAGCCGCTGGTCGTGCGAGAGCACGAGCTTCTGGGGATCCCCGCGGACACGGGCTTCAAGCAAAGCCCCTTCGTCGACGGCGTCCTCGTACGCTACACGCCCGAGTCGGATGCTGCGGAGGACAGCGGCGGACCGGTGAAGATCGCCGCGCTGCCGGAGCGCCCGATCGACAGGTGCCTTGCTGACCCGAGCCTCTTGGCCCACCTGTTCGTCCACAAGCTCGACTACCACATGCCCTACTACCGGCAAGAGGTGGAGTCGGATCGCCACGGCTTCCGCATCGGCCGCGGCAACATGGCACGCTGGCAGTACGATTGCGGTGGCATCGCGATGCGCATCGCCGATGCCATGTGGAGCAACGCGCTCTCGCGGTCGTGGTTCGCCATGGATGCGACGGGCACCGCCATCCGGGCCAAGGACAAGCACCGCTATGGGCATGTCTTCGTCCTGGTCGCGCCGGGCGATGGGGTGCTGTTTCGCTACACACCGACGTACGACGGCCCCACCGTCGCGAAGCTCTTCGGCGGCTACCAGGGGACGCTGGTCGCCGATGCCTCGGCCAACCACAACGTGCTGTTCGGGCCGGGCAAGGCGCGCGAGGCCGGCTGCTGGAGCCATGCACGAAGGCGCTTCTTCAAGGCGTTCAAGGCCGGGGCGGGCAAGGAGGCGGCGTTCGCGCTCCAGACCCTCCAGGCGCTCTTCCGCGTCGAGGAGGAATGCGCCCTGTGCAGCCCGGACGAGCGTCTCGAGCTCCGGCAGCGCGAGTCCGCACCGCTGATTGAGAAGCTCTTCGCCTGGGTCGAGGCGCAGCGGCAGGTCGTCCCGGAGCATTCGCCGTTGCGCGAAGGGCTGGTCTACCTGCACAACCAGAGGGAGGCGCTCTGCGAGTTCCTCTCCAACGGGGAGATCCCCATCCACAACAATGCCAGTGAGAGGGCTCTGCGCCGCGTCGTCAAGGGGCGGCGCAACTGGCTCTTCCACGGCAGCGACGAGCATGCTGTCCGGGCGTGTGCCATCACGTCGCTCATCGCGACCTGCCAGATGCACGGGCTCGACCCCGAGCTGTACTTGCAGGAGATCCTGACCGTGGCTCCCAGCTATCCGCTCAGTCGCATCCTCGACCTGAGTCCCAACAACTGGGTCGCGACGCGACAACGCCTCATCGCCGAGGGGCGGCTCAAGTACCTGGACCTGGCTCGGATCACCGGCTCGCGGCTCGCCTTCCGCGACCGCTGATCGCGCCGCGTCGTCCGCTTCCGTCGCGCCCACAGCGCTCGTCGCGTCCGGAGCGGCCGAGTCAGGCGCGCGTCCTTTCCGCGTCCGCGCCGAGGTGCGTCGGCTCGTCGAGCCGGTGCTGTCGTCGCTTCGTCCCGCCACCGTCGAGCTCGTCTTCGCGGGGCGCCTTCGGGTCGCTTCGCTTCGGCGCTGCTTGTCCGCGCCTCGGGTCGGCCGCCGTTCGCCCACCTCGTCCGCGGACGGCTGGGCGGCGCTCTTGCGGCGCCGCACGCCTGTGGCCTCGGCAGATCCCGCGCGCTCCTCCTGCCCGGCCGCGCCACGCGGGCGCCCCTTCGCGCGGGCGGGGGCGTCCTCGCGGCCTTGCCACGCGACATGCGGCGCGGACAGCTTCAGCACCGCCGTCGTCAGGCTCGGGACTTCGACTCCCTCCTCCCCGCTCCGTCGCTTCGTCATCGCACCGCGACTCTACGCACGTGGCCGCCTTCCACAAGCACGCTTCAGAACGCGCTCTGCGGAGCGGCTACGCACAGACGCACGGCTCGCGCATGACGACGACGGCCTGCAGGAGCTGGTCCGCCGCCTGACCGAGCTGCAGCCGGCGCTGGTGGTGCTGGAGGCGACGGGGGGCCTGGAGATGGCCGTCTTGGCCGCGCTCAGCGTTGCCGGCCTGCCCGTGGCCGTGGTCAACCCGCTCCAGATCCGCAACTTTGCGCGCGCCACCGGCCGGCAGGCCAAGACCGACCGGCTCGACGCCCGGTGCATCGCGCACTTCGCTGCGGCCGTACAGCCGCCGCTGACGCCCATGCCCGAGGCAACGACCATCGAGCTGGAGCTGATGCTTGCGCGCCGGCGCCAGCTGATCGCCATGCTCGTGGCGGAGAAGAACCGCCTCTCGGGTCTCATCGGCCCCCGGAAGGTGACGCGCGTGGTCGGCAGCATCGAGCGCGTGATCAAGACGATCGAGAAGGAGCTGGAGAAGCTCGACGACGAGCTCAAGACCAAGATCGAGCAAAGCCCCCTGTGGCGCGCGAAGGACGAGCTGCTTCGCTCGGTGCCGGGCGTCGGGCCTGGCACCTCGCGCACGCTGCTGCTCGACCTGCCTGAGCTTGGAACGCTCAACCGCAAGCAGGTCGCGGCGCTCGTGGGCGTGGCCCCGTTCAACCGCGACAGCGGCAAGGCGAAGGGGCGACGAGCCATCTGGGGGGGACGCGCTTCGGTGCGCTCGATGCTCTACATGGCCAGCGTCACCGCCGTGCGGTGCAACCCCGTCATTCGCGCCTTCTACGACCGGCTACGAACCGCCGGTAAGCCCTACAAGGTCGCCATGACGGCTTGCATGCACAAGCTGCTCACCATCCTCAACGCGATGGCGAAGGCAACGCGGCCTTGGCAGGCCGCCGCTTGACAAAGAACACGGCTGCTCTGTGGTTCATTTTCTCGGGGTTTCAACCCGTTCGGTGTCCTAGCTCGTCTCGGTCGGGCTTCTGGGTCGAAAGCGAATCGGCAACGGTCACGGGTGGCATCCTGGAGCGCGCCGCTGCCCGGGTTCCGCTGCGCTTCCTGGCGTGCTACCCGCACTCCATGTCGACCAGCGCAGACCACGGCCGTCCTGGCTCCGCCCCCGAAGCAGCGCCCTCTGTCCCGAACGCCCCGTCGCCGAGCCACGCCGAGCGCTGCCGCACCCTGGCGCAGCGGGCCCGCGCCGCCACGCTGTGCACGCTCGCGCGCGACCCGGCCGGCTATCCGTACGGGTCGCTCGTCACCGCCGCCGTGGACGCGCACGGGCGGCCGCTGCTGCTGCTCTCGGCGCTCGCTGAGCACACGGGCAACCTCAAGGTCCGCGCCGAGGCGTCGCTGCTCGTCGCCGAGCCCGCCGAGGGCCGGGCGGACCCGCTCGCGCTCGGGCGGATGACGCTGATCGGCCCGTGCCGCCCGCTCGACGGCGCCGAGGCGGCCGCCGCCCGCTCGGCCTTCCTCGCGGCGCACCCGCGCGCGTCGTACTACGTGGATTTCACGGATTTTTCCTTCTACCGGCTCGACCCCGTGTCGATCCGCTACGTCGGCGGCTTCGGCCGGATGTCGTGGGTCGACGCCGCCGACTACGCGGCCGCCGAGCCCGATCCGCTCGCGCCCGACGCCGCGCGCATCCTCGAGCACATGAACACCGATCACGCCGATGCCGTCCTCGCGTACGCGAAGGCCCTCGCCGGCATCAAGGACGCCACCGGCGCGACGATGACCTCGGTCGACCGTTACGGCTTCGAGCTCGACGTCATCACGCCGGCGGGGCCGAAGGCGACGCGGCTCGCGTTCGGCGCGCCGGTCTCCACGAGCGACGGGGTGCGCAAGGCGATGGTGGCGCTCGTGCGCGAGGCGCGGGGCCGCAGCGCCTGAGCGCCGCGCGCGAGGAGGGGCATCGCGCTGGCACCTCCGCGAGCGCGCCCGGCGGCGCGCCCGCGAGCGCGCCCGGCGGCGCGCCCGCGAGGCGGCGGCGCCGCCGCCATGGCGCCGCCACCGCCCGAGCGTGCCTCTTCGCCGAGAATATCCGCCGTACCGCGCTGATCTCGGCGCGCCGTTCCCCCGGCACGCGACCTGCCAATCGCGCGCCGCATGGGAAACGCCGACGTGACGCTGCGCCACATCGCCAGGAGGCGCCCTGGAGACCTGGCGCGCGCATTTGTCCCTGAGCGCCGGTCGGTCGAGGTCCTCGGCTGGGTCGACTCCCAGGTCACGAAGCTCGAGCGACGCCTCGACAAGGCGCTGCGCCTGCGTGTCGGCGGCGAGCTGCGCGTGCTGCACGTCGAGTTCTGCTTCTCGCTGCGCGACGACGTGCCGGACCAGGTCTTCGAGTACCTCGGCTCCCTCTTCACCGCGCTGCGCGCCGAGGCACGAGGGGAGCCGGTGCCGCCGATCGAGAGCGTGGCCGTGGTCCTCTCGGGCCGCAGGCGGCGCTTGCCCGCGATCGGCGCGCGCCGCACGGCGTGGCCGGGGCGGCGGTTCAGCGGCACGCACTTCCGGATCGACGCGGTCTACCAGCGCACCGTGGCCGAGCTCCGGGCGCGCGGCAGCGTGTTCTGGCTGGTGTTCGCGCCGCTCGCCCGGGACGCCACCGTGGCGGCGATGCGGGAGGTGGTCGAGGAGATCCACGCGCGGGCAGCGACCGGCGAGGAGCGAATCGAGCTATATACCGCGCTGCTGGTGATGGCAGCCATCGACCCCTGGGGACATAATCTGCGGGAGGAGCTCGCCATGCTGTTCGACGACAGGGAGAGGGAGACGGAGAAAAAGCTGCTCCGGAGCATTCCGATGATCGGCGAAATGATCATGGAGGCCGAGCGGCAAGCGGCTCAGAGAGCCGCGCAGAGAGCTGAGAAGAGGGGTGAAAAGCGGGGCGAGAAGAGGGGTGAAAAGCGGGGTGAAAGGCGGGGCGAGAAGCGGGGTGAAAGGAGGGGCGAGCAGAAGGGGGCGCAGAAGGCCATCGCGGAGCTGCTCGGCCGCCTCTTCATCCGGCGGGTCGGGCGCCGGCCGACCGCGGAGGAGGAGCGCTCGATCGTCGAGCGCGCGCTGGCGATCGGGCCGGCCGAAGTCGAGGATGCCTTGCTCGATCTCGACGCCGACGCGCTGGTGCGCTGGCTCGCCGAGCCGATCCGCCGGCGCGAGCCTCCCGAACGCGCAGGACGAGCGCGGTCATGATCGACGCATAGGGCGAAGATCCCGAACACCCGATCCTGCCGCGACCGTCACCCTCCGCGGCGGCGCGCGCCGCCCGGCCTGCTCCCGCGGCGCGAGCGCCCGAGCGCGTGGTGGAGCCCGCTCTGGAGCGAGCTCAGCGTGGCGATCCCCTGGAGATCGATGCCGATACCCACCATCGTCTGCGCGACCTCGGGGCCCACGCCGGTGAGGATGACCTCCGCGCCGAGCAGGTTGACCGCCTGGGTCGCCCGGATCAGCGCGTCCGCGATCTCGGCGTCCACCACCGGCACGCCGGTGACGTCGAGGATGACCGTGGCCGCGCGCTGCGCCACCACCCCATGCAGCAGCCGCTCCAGGAGCTGCTCGATGCGCACCCGATCGAGCCGCCCGACGAGGGGCATCACCAGGATCCCCGCGTCGAGCGGGATGAGCGGCGTCGACAGCTCGCGGATCGTCGCCTCCTGCGCGTGGATCATCTGCTCTTGAAGGGCCGCCCGCTCCACCTCGGCCCGCCGGAGCTCGGTCACGTCGTACCCCTCGGCGATCAGGAGGACGATCTCCCCCGACGCGTCGACGATCGGCTTCATCTTGAGGTCGAGCGCGGCCATGCGCCCGCCCGTCCCGTGGATCTCCAGCTCGCACGAGGCTCGCGCGCCCGACGCCGCCTCCTCCACGCACGCCTTCAGCCGCTCCTCCACGCCCGGCGCGCCGCCCCAGAACGGCGCGCGCCAGAGCGGCTCGCCGCGGCCCTGCTCGGGGCGAGCCCCGGTGAAATCGGCCATGGTCCGGTTGGACTCGAGCAGCTCTCCCCTCGGGGTGAGCAGGCTGATGAACATCGAGGTCTCGTCGAAGATCGCTCGAAACTTCTGCTCGCTCTCGCGCAGCGCCTGCTCGCGCCGCAGCTGCTCGGTCAGCGGGCGCGAGAAGGCCGAGAAGAACTGCTCGTCGCCGCTCCGGACGAGGTGAGAGCTCACCTCGACGTCGATCAGGCGGCCGTCCTTGTGGAGGTGCCTCGTGATGAAGCGGAGCGCCCCCTTCGCCCGGATCTCATCCATGATCGCGGCGGCCTCGTGCGGCGGCTGCGGGTCGATCTGGCCAATGTGCATCGTCAGGAGCTCGCTCCGGTCGTAACCCACGATGCTCGCGAAGGATGGATTGCAGTCGAGGATCTCGCCGTTCATCCCGAGGACGTGGAATCCCTCGACGGCCGCCTGCAGGATCAGCCGCGTCCGCTCCTCCCGGCGCCCGAGCTGCTCGTGCAGCCGGTCGATCTCCTTGCGCAGGCCAGCGTTCTCCACCCGGAGCCGCTCGATGCTGTCGTGATCTGTCGCCACTTCGCTCTTCCTTCCGTCTTCCCCGCCGGTGCCGCCGAGCCCTGCCGAGGCGGCTCTCCCCCCGCGCGCCGCGGCCCTGCAGGGACGATAGCCGATCTTGGTGCCTCACCCGGGCTCCCGCCGGCCCGCGCGCGCCCTTTCCGCCCGCGGCCGGCGCGGCGGACAACCTCAGCAGATCGGATGAGACCTGCGCGGCACGGCCCCCGCCACGGCCCAGCTGCGTGCGCCGCGCGGCGACGAGGCCCACCAGCGGCCGCGGCGCCGAGCGCGCGGCCGGCGCGCGACCCGAGCCGCACACCGCGCGGCACACCCCGGCGAGCCGCGACGCACCACCCACGCGGAGGCGCGCCCGCTCCACAGTGATGTGTGATCCAGATTACGCCTATTGAGTTCGAGTCAACGGGTGGGATGTACGTGCGATCACGCTGATTGTTGACACCTCCCGTGACAGCGAGTCCAATGTTTCCGCGAAGCGCGGCGATCAAGGAAACGCGAAGGCATGGGATCCTCGGACAGCACCCCTCGATGTGAGCGCGCCGGGCTGGTGGAGCTCCTCGGGCGGACGCTCGGCACCGCCGCGGCGGCGGAGATCGTCGACCGGCAGGGCGAGCGGCTCGGGCTGAGGGAGCCCATCTTGCCGCTCGAGGCCGCGTACGAGGTGCTCGACTCGCTGGCGGCGATGCCCGGCGTGATCGGCGCCGCGGCCTGCCTCGCGCGGACCGAGCTGCGCGTCGCTTCGGTCCGGCGCCGGCTGGAGCAGCGGAATCGGCGGTAACCCGGGGGCCCGCGGCGGGGCCGGAGTGAATCGAGAGGATCTTCATGTCTTCGGAACCAGCGAGTCGACCCATCCTCGTCGTGGACGACAATCCGGACATCCATGTGTTGATGGAGCGGATGCTCGTGCCCAGGCCGCTCCACGATCCGGAGATGGTCCGCGGGCTCCTGGCCCTCGAGTCGCGCCTGTTCGGCGCCGAGGCGCCCGAGGAGGCCCCCGACCTCCTCCATGGCCTCAGGTTCACCATCGAGTCGGCCCACTCGGGCATGGATGGAATCGCGCTCGTCAAGGCCAATCCGAGCCGGTATTTCCTCGCCTTCGTCGACATGCGGATGCCGCCGGGCATCGACGGCATCCAGACGATCAAGGGGATCTGGAGCGTCGCGCCGGACATCTACACGGTCATCTGCACCGCCTACTCGGACTACAGCTGGGACGAGATCGCGAGCGAGCTCGGGTGTCCGCCGAACCTGCTCATCCTCCGCAAGCCGTTCGAGGCCATCGAGGTCCGGCAGATCGCCACCACCATCGCCCGCATGTACGACTCGCTCTCCGGCGTGAGGACGTCGGTGAGCCAGCTGGAGGAAGAGCTGGTGATCGCGATGGAGAGCGTGTCGCAGCTCGAGGAGCGGTCGAGGGCGCTCCTCGCCGAGATCGCCGAGCCGTGCCTCCTGCTCGACAGCGCGGGGGAGATCCTCGGCGCGAACCCGAGCGCCCACGACCTCTTCGGCGTGGACGAGAAGCTCCTTTACGGGCGCGACGTCGCGTCGGTGCTCGTCGACGTGCAGGCCCCGCTCCCGACCGCCCGCGCGGTCGCGCGGAGCCGCCTCGTCAGCCCGCACAGCCGCGCGCTCGAGGCGAGCGTGACGCTGACCCCGCTCGGGTCGCAGCCTGGCGCGGGGGGCGAGTTCATCGCGCGGATCCGGGTGACCCAGGACGCGTGAGCGCGCCGCCGCCCCCGCCGGCGCGGCGCCGCCGGCGGCAGCCCCCGCCGGCGCGGAGCCGCCGGCGGCAAACAAACTCGATGTGTCGCGGCGGGGTTGCGCGCGCGTCATGAGGCCGCGACGCGCCCGAGCGCTCGGAGTTGCGCGCGTGTCATGAGGCCGCGACGCGCCTGAGCGATACGAGCACCCGCGCGGCCGACGGCCCGCGCGCGAGCGTGCGATGACCCTCCTTGCCCACGACAAGCCGCCTCCGCAGGCGAGAGCGCGCCCCGGCGCGGGCGCCCTCGCGCTGAAGTGGCTCGGGGTCGCGGTCGCCGCGGCCGCGCTCTGGAGCACGCTGCGCGGCGCGGATCTCCCGAGCGTCGCGGCGCTCCTCGCGTCGACGTCCGCGCCGATGATGGCGCTCGCCCTGATTCCCAACCTCGTCGCGCGGCTGCTCCAGGCCGAGGCGAGCCGGCGCGTCTTCGGCGCGCTCGCGCCGCCCGCGCCGTTCGGGCGGTACCTCTCGCTGACGCTGTCGACCGAGGCGCTCAACATGAGCGTCCCGGCCGGGGCCGCCCTCTCCGAGTCGGTCACGTTCTACCTGCTCCACCGGTGGTGCGGTGTCCCGGGGCCGCAGGGCATCGCCGGCATCGCGGCGCGCAGGTCGCTGATCCTCCTCGCCAACGCCGCCTACGTGGCGATCGCCCTGGCGCTCGGCTTCGGCCACCTGGAGCGCGCCTCGGGCCCGCTGCTCGGCGCGCCCGGGCTCCCGTGGCTCGTCGTCCTCTCCGGGCTCGGCCTGCTCGCCGCCGCGCTCGCGCTCGCGGGCGCGCTCCTCTCGGGCACGGTCGCGTCGCGGCTCTTCGCGCAGCTCAGGCGGCTGCCCGGCCGCCGCGTGCGGGCCTTCGTCGAGGCGAGGGCCGCGGGCTTCTCCGCGATCGATCGGCACGCGGCCGCGCTCGGGAAGCGGCGCGGCGCGCTCGCGGCGGCGGCGCTCCTGCTGCTCGCGATGTGGCTCGCCGAGGGGCTGGAGACGCTGTTCCTGCTCCGGCTGCTCCAGGTCGACGTCTCGCTCGCCGAGGTCCTGTCGTTCGAGGTCGTCCTCGCGCTCCTCCGCGCGGCCGCCTTCATGGTGCCGGCCGGGCTCGGCGTGCAGGACGCCGGCTACGTCGCCTTCCTCGGCGCGCTCGGCGTGCCCGCCGCGGCGACGGTCGGCGCCGCCTTCGTCCTCCTCAAGCGCGCCAAGGAGCTCGTCTGGATCGCCCTCGGCCTGCTCGTCTTCTTCGGCGGCCGCGCGGCCTTCCGCCCCGCGCCCGAGGCGGCCTGAGCCGGGCCGCCCGCGCGCGCCCGTTCCCGGCGAGGTGACAGGTACCTGCGTACCTGCGGCAGGTCTTGTATGCCCTCCGGCGGCCCGAGCGGGCGCGCGAGGCGGCGGCTCCCGCGGGAGTGAGCGCGTCTATCGATCTGCGTTATCTCTCCTTCTCTTCAGGCCGCTCGCGGCCCCCAGCGCCACCGGCAGCCCGAGCAGCCGGCCTATCGCATCATGAGCTCACATCACGCGAATCCCACGCGTCGGGCGCTCCAGAGAATCAGACCCATCGGATCCATTCTCGCAGGATGGCCTCCAGCGCAGACCGCTTGGCCTGGATGTCGTCTCCGTCGCTGAACGTCACGAGGCAGCGGTCCTTCGCGAGCCACTCCAGGAGACCCGCTGGGTCCGCGATCTTCACGCCGCTCGTTGCGGTCTCCTTCACCTTTGCCCCCATGTGGAGAACGAGCCGGACCCCCTCTTTGCCGCGCAAGTTGAACGTCGCGAAGTACTCCGTGGTCCGGAAGCTCGGCGCGTTCCACTTGATCCCCTCGCGGATCTCGGGGCTGGTGCCGAGGATGATCTGCCGAACGGCCTCGACGTCCTCCTTGCGCGGATGATCGAGCTCGCGCAGGAACGCGACCACGGCCTTGTCCTGCTGCGAGCTGCCAGGCTCGCGGGGGGCGGGCGCGTCCTTCCGCGTCTTCGCGCGCGGCTTGCTCGTTTTCTCGAGGGGGCTCGTCTTCGTTTTTCCAGGGGCCAAGGAGGCAGCTTCGCCGAGCGGCGACGCCTCGACAAGGCCCATCGGGTCCTCCTCGAGCGCCATGTTGGCGGCAGCGGGGCCGCTCAGGAAGGGTCGTGCACCTTCCATGCTCGCGGCCAGGACATCCACCCGGTCCGCTTCAGGTCTGCCCGCCGCCCCGGCGCCTTCGCTGGCATCGTTGCTCGCCGCTTGATATCGCGGATCGCAATCAGCTCCGCAGCGACCCTGCGCGCCGACGCCGCGCACATCCCTTTTATCCTCGACATGATGGAGGACTTCAACGCCGGCGAGGAGATCCCGTGGGATCGCGGCGCGATCGAGGCGAGCCTCCGGCGGCTGCTCGCCGGCGCCTCGGGTCATGATGACCAAGGAGCTCGCGGCCCCCGAGGCGCGGTCCGGCGGGTGAGCGCCGGAGGGCACCTTCCGGCGGGTTGCGCGCCGGGCTAGCATCGCTGCCCGAGAGGCCACGCTCCTCGCCGGCGAGACGCTGGCGCGCTGGATGGAGGCGCTCCCCGGAACGGGCGCCGCCGCGCCGGCCGAGGCGGTGCGGCTCGTCGAGGCGGTCGGCGCCGCGGTCGACAGGGCGCACGCGGCCGGCGTCGTGCACCGGGATCTGAAGCCGGAACCGATCCAACCGGTCCAGGAACCGATCCAACCGGTCCAGGAACCGATCCAACCGGTCCAGGAACCGATCCAACCGGTCCAGGAACCGATCCAACCGGTCCAGGAACCGATCCAACCGGTCCAGGAACCGATCCAACCGGTCCAGGAACCGATCCAACCGGTCCAGGAACCGATCCAACCGGTCCAGGGCCGAGCCCTGGTCCCGGCCTGAGCGGCGCCCTAGTCTGCGCGGCGATGGACCCCGCCGCCGCCCGCGATCAGCGCATCGCCCAGATCCTGCTCTTTCTCACGCCCGCCATGTTCGCCGCCAACACGGTGCTGGCGCGCGCCACCGCCGACTTCATCCCGCCGGTGGCGCTGGCCGAGCTGCGCTGGTCCGGCGTCGTGCTGCTGCTCTTGCCCTTCTGCGGCGCCGAGCTCCGCCAGCGCCGCGACGCGCTGGCCCGCGAGTGGCGCGGCCTGCTCGTCCTCGGCCTGCTCGGCATGGGCATCTGCGGCGCCGGCGTGTATCTCGCCGCGGCCACCACCACGGCGACCAACATCGGCCTGCTCTATTCCTTCTCGCCGATCGGCATCATCCTGCTCTCGCGCGCCATGTTCGGCGAGCGCTTGACCCTGCGCCAGTCGCTCGGCGCGGCGCTGGCGCTCGCCGGCATGCTGGTCATCGTGCTGCGCGGCGATCCGGCGACGCTGCTCCGCTTGAGCTTCACCACGGGCGACCTGCTGATCCTGATCGCCGCCATGTCCTGGGCGCTCTACACCGTGCTGCTGAAGCGCTGGCCCAGCGCCCTCGGGGTCAACGCCCGGCTGACCGCCATCGCCGCGGCCGGGGTGATCGTGATGCTGCCCCTCCTCGCCTGGGAGCTGGCCGTGAAAGGCCCGCCGGCCTTCGATGCCCGCACGGTGGCGGCCGTCCTGACCCTGATCGTCGTGCCGGGCGCCGGCGCCTATGCCGCCTACAGCTATGTCACCAAGCACCTGGGCCCGAGCCGCACCGGGCTGATGCTCTATCTCTCGCCCATCTACACCGCCGCCATGGCGTGGCTGTTCCTCGGCGAGGCCTTCGCGGCCCACCACTGGATCGGCGCGGCCCTGGCCGTGCCGGGGCTGTACCTCGCCACCCACAAGCCGGCGCCGCCCGAGACGCGCTGATCATGCCCGTGCCGGCGCGGCCTCCTTGCGCGGCCGCCCGGCGGCGCTGGGTCCCGCGGGCGCAGCGCGCGCCGCTCGCCGCCTCGGCGAGCGTGGTCCTCGACCCGTCAGCGCGAATTACGTCTTAAGCGGCCATGCATTCGCGATCGCCTGTTATGTGGACATCTATGTTCCAGTAGAGTGCCCGCGCCATGATGTCTCCGTGGATCATGCAGATCCCCAGGCAGTCGAGGTTCGGGGAGGTCGACTCGCTTTCCGCCCTGTTGGCTGCAGCCCGGAGGGCCTTGAAGAAGGCTTCGAGCTTCGATTGTTCCGATTCCGACCTCAATCCCGCGCAGGGGCAACCGCAGCAAGGCGCGCGACTGTGGACGTGGGGGGACATCGTGGCGTGAAAACGTGGACCACGGCAGGAGCGCCAAGGTATCCTTCCCCCGAGGTCTTGCGCGATGTCCGTCGAGGTGGTCGAGGGGGCAATCTTCGCCGGCCGTTACCGGCTGATTCGCCGCCTCGCCGCGGGCGCCATGGGCGCGGTGTACGAGGCGCTCCACCTCGGGACGGATCGCCGGTGGGCGCTCAAGGTGATGCTCTCCCACATCATCGAGCGCCCCGAGCTCCGGAGGCGGTTCGAGCTCGAGGCGCGGGTGACCGCGCCCATCGAAAGCCCGTACATCGTGGAGGTCTTCGACGCCGGGGTCGACGACGCGACCGGGGCGCCGTTCCTCGTCATGGAGCTGCTCCGCGGTGAGGAGCTCGGCCGATGTTTGCGGCGCGTGGGGCGGTTCTCGCCCGAGGAGACGCTCGCGTGCCTGCACCAGGCCGCGCTCGCGCTCGACAAGACGCACCGGGCGGGGATCGTCCATCGCGATCTCAAGCCGGCAAACCTCTTTCTGAGCGTGCGCGAGGACGGCGAGCGGCGCATCAAGATCCTCGATTTCGGCGTGGCGAAGCTCATCGCCGAGGGCACCGCCGGCGGGGGCGCGACCCAGACCGTGGGGACGCCGCTCTACATGGCGCCCGAGCAGTTCCGGGCCCGGCGCGTCTCGGCGGCGACGGACATCTACGCGCTCGGGATGATGGCCTATACGTTCCTCGTGGGCGAGGCGTACTGGGCCGATGAAAAAAAGGAGGAAGGCAACCTCGTCGCCTTCGCGCTCGACGCGGCGTATGGCCCGGTGGAGCCGGCGAGCGCGCGCGCAGCCAGGAGAGGCGCCTCCCTGCCCGGCGGCTTCGATGCATGGTTCGCGCAGGCGACCGCTGTCGATCCGGACGCGCGATTCGCCACGGCGACCGCGGCCGTGCGCGCGCTCGGCGACGCGCTCGGGATTGGCGACATGGCTCGCGTCGACCTGCCTCGTCCCGCCGTCGCCAACGTGGAGGAATCCGAAGCGAACACGGTGGCGGCCGCGGAAGGGGACGGCGTCCTCGAGGCGGGCGGGGCGCGCCCTGGATCCGCTCGGGTCACTTCGGGAGAGACCGAGTCCGCATTCCCCGAGGGCTCGGCGGCGACACGCTCGATGTCGGGCGTCGCGCCTGCGGCTCCCGCCGGAGCGGGCGGACTGGCGGCGCCTGGAACATCGGCGCCCCCGCCGCGCGCGCCGCCGCCGCCCGGTCGACGTCGAACGGTGGGGATCGGGCTGCTCGCCCTGACGGGCGGCTTGCTCCTCGTGGTCGCCGGCGCATCGGTCCTCGATCGGCCGACGCACGCACGCGCGGTGCCTCCTTCCGCCTCCGCCGCGGCCTCTCCCGCCTCGCCGGTGCGATCGGCGTCCTCGGTGCTGGCGTGTCCGCCCTTCGTCGCGTCGGGCGTCGATGCGCCCACGGGCTGGCTGGGCGCTGCTGCGGCGTCGCTCTTCTGCGAACGAGCGCGCGTCGTGCTGGGGGGGTCCTCGGGGCGGACGCTCGTCCCCGCCGAGCTCCTGGCGCTCCCGGCGCAGCCCGTGGACGGGTTCCCCGAGGATCCCTACGCCGCCCCCGGAGCGCGCGCGAAGGCGATCGAAGAAGCACACCGGCGAGCGGCCGCCTACGTCGACGGCGATGTCGTCCGGGAGGGCTCTGGCTTCCGGATGACGGTCACGCTCCGCCGCCCCGACGGGGCCGAGATCGATCGCGCCGTGGGCGCCGGGCGTGCGCTCTACGAAGCCGTGAGGGACGCGATGAGCCCTCTCGCCGAGCGGGGCGCGCTCCCGGCGGCGCCCTCCCTCGACGCCGCGATGGCCGATTTCTCGCGCGCCCGCGACGTCGGCGGCGCCCTCGTGCTCTTCGACCTCGCCGCGGCCATGAGCAACAACGCGGGCGGGCTCCCGGACGAGTGCTCCCGCGTCGCGGCGAGGAGCGCCGATCTCGCGGAGCTGGGGCGCGCCGAGGGCCGCCATTGCGCCTACACGCTCGGCCTTCCGCTCCCGGAGGTGGAGCTGCCTCCGCGCAGCGATCCTGCCTCCTCGGGCGAGCTCGCCGCGCGCGCCCGCGTCGAGCACGTGGCCCTGCGCAGGGACGATCCGGCCACGATCGCCGAGCTCGAGGGCCGTTTCGCGCGCGAGGCCGCGCCGCTCGGGCGCTCGACGCTCGCCACGACCCTCTCGTGTCTCCTTCAATCGCCCGACCCGAAGCGGGCCGCGGAGATGGCCCTGCTCGCGGTGCACGCGGATCCGAGGAACCCGATCGGCGAGGGCTGCGCGCCCTGGCTCCAGCTCCTGTCGGTGACGTATGGCACCGCGAGCGCAGGGGCGACGCTGCGCGCGATGCAGGCCTGGGTGCCCTGGAACAGCTATGGCTGGCTGTTTCAGGCGAAGGTCCCGGGCGACAAGGCGGCTGCGCTCGCGGTCGCCCGGCGCGCCTATGTCCTCTCGCCCCTCGACACGACCGTGGCCGGCACCCTCGCGGACGCGCTGCTCGTCTCCGGCGCGCGCGAGGAGGCGCGAGGCGTCGCGGTCGCGCTCGCGATCGGGGGGTATCCCGTGCACCGCGCGGGGAGCGACTTGCTCCTCGTGCGCATCGAGGCGAGCGAGGCGCGGTTCGGCGCCGCGCTCGCGCGCGCGAGGCGCGCCATGGTCGTCTCCGCGGACGACGCCGGCTGGCTGCGCGTGCAGCGCCTCGAGGTCGCCTGGCGCGCGCTGCAGATCGCGCTCGTCCTCGGCCGCGCGCACGAGATCGCCGATCTCGTCGTGGAGCGGTTCCTCGATCCCGAGCCTCCTCCGCTCGACGGCGCGTACCTCGACGTCCCGCTCCGGCTCCCCGCGATCTGCGCGCACGCCTCGCCCGCCGTCTCGCGCCGCTGCTTCACCCGGTTCCGGGAGCTCCGGGGGCGCCTGTCGTACAGCGCCCTCCCGGACGCGGACGCCTTCACCGACGGCGCCGAGCGTTATGCGAAGGGGGACCTCGCGGGCGCTGCGCGAGCATTCCGGCCTCTGCTCCGGACGCCGGGGCCGTTCGTCGAGGTGCTTGCCGAGCCGATGGTGGAGACGTTCGAGCGCACGGGAGAGGCCGAGCTCGTCGCGCGGCTGGAGGCGGCGATCGCCGATCGCTCTTCGGAGCTCAACGGGGCGAGCCTCGCGCTGGTGCGCGCCGCGCGCCGCGCGGCCCGGCGGGGGGAGGACGACCGGGCGCGGGCTCTCGCGACGCAGGTGCTCGACGCGTGGTCGGTGGCGGATGAGACGGTGCCCGCGGTGGCGGAGATGCGGCGGCTGGTCGAGGCGCCGGCGCGGTGAGCGAGGGTCCGGGGGCGCGGGTCAGTCGCAGGTCTTCCCGCACACGGACTCGACCTCGCTGACGCAGGTCTTGTCCCAGCCCGTGCTGCAGCAGTAGGGATCCTCGTTGCAGATGAGCTTCACGCAACCCGAGGAGGTGAGGGGAGGGACGTCGCAGCTCGAGGTGAGCGCATCACCTTCTGTACAGAGCGCGTGGCTGCAGCTCCCGATGCGGCACATCAGGTTGTTCGCCACGCTCTGGACCTCGCTGACGCAGAGGCCGTCCCACTCCGTGTTGCAGCAGTAGGGATCGGCGGCGCAGACGCTCGTCACGACGGAGCTGCACCCATCGGGGAGCGCCGCGCCGGGCGTGCACTCGTCGTGCGGGGTGCACACGATCGCCGAGCTCGCCGGGTCCCTGGAGAGATCGCGGTGATCGTTCAGAAAGACGGTGACCCCGTTCCACGCGCGACCACCACCCTCGCAGTTTCGGTACGTCTCCTCGGGAGGCGCGCTCAGCCCTGCCCCGCAGACGTCGAGACAGGCGGCGCGTCCGCCGATCGCGTCGCAGCTCTCCAGGTCGTTCGGGTTCGCGCAGAGCCGATCCGTGACGTACGTTCCGCCCGTCCGCCAGATGTCGCTGTGACAGACGTATCCGAGGTCGTCGCTCGATCCCGTGAAGATGTCGCCATAAAACGAGCCTTCGGGATAGGTGAACACCTGCTGCTCGTTCGCGGGATAGGTGACGTTCGCGCCGGAACCCACGATGTCGTCGTCCTCAACCGAGCCATAAGGGAATTTACCCACCATGACGCTGAAGTACCGATGGTGGGGCTGCCCCCTCGGGTGAGCTCCCTCGTCGTCGGGGCACGCGAACGTGATCGGGGTGTCTCCCCAGGTGAACTGGTCCACGAAGCCCGCGTACGGCGGAGAACCGGGGAAGCCCAGGTCCGCTTGGCCAAGCTCGCACGCGTGGATGCCGTCGCACACGCGCACGCTGACCCATGCGTTCCGCTGCAGCGTCACCTGGGTGCCCTGCTCGCAGATCCCCACGAAATGCGGTCGCCAGTTGCAGGTGTCAGGGACGCCTGCCATCGGGAGCGGGCAGCGGTCGACGCTCCGGATCCTCGTCTTGTCGCGCAGATCGCTCCGTGTCCTCACCTTCGGCGAGGGCTCGTGGTCGCCGGGGACGTGGATCGAGATGGGGACCTGCCTGCCGAGCGCGTTCATCCGCGCAAGGACGCAGGCCGAGACGAGCTCGAGACAATCGCTCGTGGGCAGGGTGTCCGACCAGCTTGGACAAAGGTGGAAGTTGCCCCTCCATGCGATGCCGTATCCATCGGGCAGCACGCTCTGCGTCGAATCGAGCGCGCATGAGACGATCTCCGCCATGAGGTTCTCGGCTGCCGTGACCGTCCCCGTGTAGAAGAGATCGGCGAAGCTTTGCTGATTCAGTATCGCGCTGATCCCCGCGTCGCTGAGCGTCGTGGTCTTCAGCGCCGACAGGAGCGCCACGTTGACCTTGGCCGCGTCCGGATGCAGCCCGTTCTGAGGCATCTCGAACCTCGGGTCGCGCAAGGGCTGCCGCGTCGAGGCGGTAACGTCGTCTTTCAGCACATCTTCAGACCCGCACGCCAGGGCGATGGCGGCGGACACGAGGGCGAACGAGGTGATGGCGGGTCGAAAGCTCATGCCCCGCTGCATTACAAGACCCATGCCGCCCCCGTCGAACGCCCTTCCGGGCTCTCGGCCTGCGCGGCGCAGGTTGCAGGTTGCACCCCCTGTTGCGCCGAGCGCCCCGTTGCGCGCCGGCGACGCCCGTTCGGAGATGGTGTATGTAAATAATGCGATGATCGACGGTCCGGATACCGGGACGCTCTCCTCCACCGAGGAGCTCAAGGAGAGCGGCGACGCCCACCATCGCCCCCACCTGTTCCTCGTCCTCGAGGCGCACCGCCCGCTCGCCCTCCCCGTGCGTTTCTCGCTCGCGGAGCTCGACGAGCTCGCCATCGGCCGCGGGACCGCCCGCGAGATCGAGGCGGCGGCCGGCGCTCGCCGGCTCACGGTTCGCACCGACGATCGCCGCATGTCCTCGACCCACGCGCGCCTCGGCAAGCTGCTCCAGCGCTGGGTCCTCGACGACCTCGGGTCCAAGAACGGCACGCTGGTCGACGGCGTTCGAACGACCCGGGCCGAGCTCGACGACGGCGACCTGATCGAGCTCGGGCAGACCTTCTTCCTCTACCGGGAAGCCATTCCCTGCGATCCGAGCGATCCTCCCGTGCTCGACCGGGCTGTCTTGCGTCCGGAAGCCCCGGGCCTCGCGACCGTGCTCCCTCAGCTCCATCGCGTGTTCGAGCGGCTCGTCCCCATCGCGCGCTCGACGGTCTCGGTGATCCTCGAAGGCGAGACCGGCACCGGCAAGGAGGTGATGGCGCGCGCCCTCCACGCGCTCTCGCAGCGGACCGGCGAGTTCGTCGCCGTCAACTGCGGCGCGCTCCCGAAGGACCTCGTGGAGGCCGAGCTCTTTGGCCACAGGAAGGGCGCTTTCTCGGGCGCGACGGAGGATCGCCTCGGCCTCGTCCGCAGCGCCGACCGGGGTACGCTGTTCCTCGACGAGATCGGCGATCTGCCGGCGCCGGCGCAGGCGGCCTTGCTCCGGACCCTCCAGGAGCGCGAGGTCCGCCCGATCGGCGGCACGCGCTCGATCGCGGTCGATCTCCGGGTGATCGCGGCGACCCACCGGTCCCTCGAGCGGATGGTCGAAGGCGGCGCGTTCCGCGGCGATCTCTGGAACCGCCTCGCCGGCCACAGGGTCGAGCTTCCCCCGCTCCGCGCGCGCCGGGAGGACCTCGGCCTGCTCACAGGCGCGATCCTCGCCCGCCTCCCGCCGGAGCACGCCGCGCGGGTCCGGATCCACCCGCGCGCCGCGAGGGCGATGCTCCGCCATGACTGGCCGGGGAACGTGCGGGAGCTGGAGAAGTGCCTCGGGACAGCGGTCGTGCTCGCGGGGGAAGAAGGGCAGGTGGAGCTGGAGCACCTCTCCCCCGCGGTGCAGCGCGCGCTGGAAGGGCCGATGGCCGAGGACGCCGCGCGGCGGGAGGAGCTCGTCCGGCTGCTCGGCGCGCACAAAGGGAATATCACCGCCGTGGCGAGCGAGATGGGCAAGGCGCGGATGCAGATCCAGCGCTGGCTCAAGCGGTATGGGATCGACGCGGAGCGATTCCGGAGATGACCGCGCTCCCGACCGGCGGCGGGCGCGACGTCAGTTGCAGCTCTTGCCGCAGACGCTGGCGACCTTGCTGACGCAACGGCTGTCCCAGGCGTCCGTGCAGCAGGACGAGTCGACCGCGCAGATGCTCGCGACGCAGTTGGCCTGGGCCGCGTCGCAGCCCGAGGTCAGCGCGGCGCCGGTGGTGCAGGGCGCGTGCGCGCAGGAACCACCGCCGCAGGCCAGGCTGTTGGCGATCGTGCGCACCTCCGTGACGCAGAGGCTATCCCAGCTTGTGTTGCAGCAGTAGGCATCCGCGTTGCAGACGCTCGCGATCGTCGGGCTGCACTCCTTGGCGAGCGGCGCACCGGTCGTGCACTTGTCGTGCGAACAACGGTTTTCTTTCTGCTCGATCCGATAGAAGCAATCCCCACAATTCAAAGTGGCGGCGTCGAAGATGTTCACCTTGACACGGCAGTCCCGAGCGTCGTTCGACGCCCAGCCCACCGCATGGCAGCTCCCGTTCCCGCCGTTCCACACCTCGTGGGAATCACGCACGTAACCTGGTCCGCAGTCGCCACCTACGACGAGATCGAAGCTCCTCGCTCCCCCGAGGTTGCCGCAGTGATGGACCGAAGAATAGTAGGCGGTGATCTCTTGTTGCGCCTCGGCCACGTCCTCCGCGGGATCGTCGGCCTCATCGGACCCGCCCAGCTCGGGGTCTCCAGCGGCGCTCTCCGCGTCCACGGCGCAACCGACCGCGAGCGAGAACACAAGAGCAAGCGCGCCGCCGAGGGCGCTCCGGCAGGTGATGCTGGTCATCGTATCTCTCCGAAATGAAGGTTGTAGTTCGAGCCGCCCGTGCGGGTTCGCTCGGACGCGTGCACCAGAGAGTCCCCCGTGCAGCGCGACTGCACCGGGACAATCAGCAATGCACGTGCCACTCGGGATGAGCGGGACCATCCGCGCTCGCGGGCGGGGACGGCGCTCGTCCGCCCGGGGAGGTCACGGGTCGAGCGCCTGTCGCTCGCAGCGAACGAGCCGCGAAAGGAGCCGCAGCGCGGCGGCGCAACAGCGCAACAGCGCTCGCGGGGCCCGGCGTCGCCGCGGCAGGCGGCGGGGAGCGGCCCTTTCCCCGGGCAGATGCAGGGGTGCCACAAGGACTGCCACGCCTGCAACCTCGGGGCGCGGCACAGGCGCTCCCGGACACCTCGTCGCTCCGCTCGATCGAGCGCCGGGGCTCGATGTGCCGTGTCGAGGCGGGCGGCGCGATCTACCGCTCGGAAGAGCTCAGAGGAACCCGAGCGGCCCCGGCGACCACGGCAGCTCCACCGCCTCGCCGATCGCGGGCAGCGCGACGCGGCGGAGCCCCCCGTCGCGCCACGCGAGGAGCACGAGCCCTGGATCCTCGAGCGGCGCGCCCAGATCGATCTCGAGCCGCGAGGGCCTCCCGTCCTCGACCTCCGCGACCCGGATCGTGGCGCCGCACTGGCGGACCTCGTAGCCCGGCGGGATCGGCGCCGACGGCGCGCGGTAGAGGGTCTCGAACGCCCCGAGCAGCATGGTGCGGCCGAGGGGCGCGAGGGTGAACGAGGACGGGCCGGTGCGCGTGAGGCGGTGCGGCGCCTTGGCCGTCGAGAGCATCGACCAGCACGAGAAGACCTCGGGCGACTCCAGGGCGAGGACCGCCTGAGGATAGATGGACGCCATCGGATCCGAGGAGGCGGCGAGGAAGACCCGCTTGCGGGGCGGCGCCCCGATCTCGGCGGTGCGGGCGATCTGCTCGAGCTTCCGCGCGGCGTCCGCGTTCGACACGGTGGCGAAGAGGAACATGGGCGGCGCGAGCGCGACGTGCACGACGCCGAAGAAGCCCGCGCCGGCGCGGCGGGCCCGCGACGCGAGCCCGGGCGACGGGCCCGGGCGGAGCCCGCGCAGGATGAGAACGGCGAGGAGCGGCGCGATCCCGAGGTTCGGCAGCATCAGGACGCGCGACCCCGGGAAGCCGCCGACGGTCGTGATGAGCGTGAGGAGCGCCCCGGGGACGAGCCAGCGCAGGGCGGCGCGCTCGCGCTCGGGGATGGCGGGCAGGCAAGCGCGGTAGAGCAGGGCGACGCCGGCGGTCGCCGCGAGGCCGACGGCGATGAAGGCGCCCACGGGGAGCGCGGCAGAGAACTCGGCGGGCACGCTCACGAGGGCGTTGGCGATCAGGGCGGGCAGGCGCACCGCCGCCGTGGCGGCGAACCGGAGCGGGTTGGAGAGCGGGTCGACGTAACCGCCGGTGTGCGCGGCGCCGCCGCCCACCGCCTTGTAGGCGGCGAAGTACACGAGGAGGCCGAGCGCCGGGAGCGCCGCGATCGTCCGGGCGCGAACGCCGGCCGCGCGGCCCGGCGGCACGGGGCCGGCGAGCTGGTAGGCGATCCAGTACGCCGCCCCGCCGAGGGCCGCCTCGCCGCCGAGGAGCCCGATCCCGAGCCCGAGCGGGCCCAGGTACCGCCCGGGCCGCCAGCCCTCGTCGCGGTAGCGGAGATACGCCAGGAGCCCGAGCACCACCGGGAGCGCCGTGATCAGGAAGTGCTGGCAGGAGATCCAGCCGGCCGGCTGCATGTGGCTCGCGCTCACCGCGAAGATCAGCAGCGCGAGCGCCGCGGTCGCGCGCGGGAGCACCCGCAGAAAGAGCCTGCCGGCGGCCGCGACCACCGCGATGTACAGCGCGATGGAGACGAGGTGGTACCCGAGCGGGGCGTGGCCGAAGGCGGCGCGCTCGAGCGTGATCAGCGCGCTCGTCAGGGGGCGGACGAGGTGGAGCCGGAGCTCGGGATCCGTCCACCACGGCATCCCGGTGAGCGCGATGTTCGCCCGCGTCTCCTGCGGGTCGCCGCTGACGAATTGGTAAAGATCGTACCAGGGAGGCGAGCCGGGGATCAGCTCCGCGAGATAGCACAGCAGGAGGTAGTCATCGCTGTAGAAGCCGACGATCACCGTGAACGCCGCCAGGGCGAGCGCGAGGAGCAAGACGGTGTCGAAGAAGCGAGGATGGCAGAGCCACCGCTCGAAGCGATGGGAAGGGGCCGGTTCCATTCGACGCTGCGACATAGGGCACGCGCGGCGCGCCGTATAGATCGACGCCGCGCGTCCCGCGCCGCGGCGCCGCGCCCCTGCTCCCTCGCTCGAGTCTCTCCGATAGACTTCGAGGTCGAGCGGACCGCGGCGTCCGGGCAGCTCCTCGCCGCGGCGGAAGACGAGGGGCGAGTCGGGCGGCCGTCACCGCATCTCCGCGGCGGCGCCGCGGATGAGCTGCAGGAGGTCGCGCCGCATGTCGCCGGTCACCGTGTGGCCGACGCCCGGGTAGCTCTCCAGCCTCGCCCTGACGCCGCGCCCGGCGAGCGCCGCGATCGCGTCGCGCGTCGGGCCGAACGGCACGCGCCGATCGGCGTCGCCGTGCAGCGCGACGAGCGCCGGGGCCGCCGGATCCGCCGCGCTCGCGCCGGACAGCACCGCGGGGGGGACCCAGCCGCTCACGGGGAAGGCGGCGCTGACCACGCGCGGGTGGTGCAGGGCGAGCGCGAACGTGAGCGCGCCGCCCTGGGAAAAGCCGGTCACGATGGCCTTGCCCCGCGTCGGCCGCTCGGCGGAGATCCGCTCGATCGTCGCCGCGAGCGCGGCGGCTGCGCGCAGGATGCCCTGTCCCACGGCGTCGCTCGCGAGCGCCTGCTGGAGCGGAAACCACGAGTAGCCGTCGCCGTACGGCGCGAGCCCGCGCGGCACGACGAGGCGCGCCTTGACGTCGGCGCCCGACAGGAGCCCCGCGAACGACTCGGGCCTGTCGCCGAGCCCGTGAATGGCGACGATCAGGGGGAGCGCCTCGCTCCTGTCCGCGCCGCCGGTGATCTCCTCGAGGAACTCGACCTCCGCGGGCGCCGCGGCGGCCGGCGCGCTCGCGGCCGGCGCCTGCTTTGCGGGGCCCGCCGGGGCGCCCCCCGAGGGCGGCGCCGCCCTCCGCTCGCAGCCAGCGACGGCCGCGAGCGACGCGAGGGCGAGCGCCGACCAGGTGGAGACGGGCCGAGCGCGGTAGGTGCGCATGAGCGGCATACCCGAGTCGTCCCCCTGCCGGCCGCTCAGCTGAGGAGCTCGACCTGGACCTCGACGGTGGTCTTCTGGCCGCCGCGGAGCAGGTCGACCTTCACCTTCTCGCCCGGCTTCTTGTTGTCGAGGGCGTTGTAGAGCGCGTCGTAGTCGTCGACCGGCGCGCCGTCGAGCCCGACGATCACGTCGCCCAGCACGAGCCCGCGGTCGCCCTCGGAGAGGCCGCGCAGGCCCGCCTTGGCGGCGGGGCCGCCGGGGACGACGCCCATCACGATGACGCCGCGGATGCCGTTGCGCCGCTCGAGGCGGTGGGCCGGGTCGAGCTGGATGCCGAGGCCGACCGTCTCGGCCTTGCCGGTCCTGATGATCTGCGGGACCACCCGCGCGATCGTCGTCGAGGGCACGGCGAAGCCGATGCCGGCGGAGGTGCCGCTCTTCGAGAAGATCATCGTGTTCATCCCGATGAGGTGCCCGCTCGAGTCGAGCAGCGGGCCGCCGGAGTTGCCGGGGTTGATGGCGGCGTCGGTCTGGATCATGTCGCGGATGGTCACGCCGCCCGCGCCCTCGACCTGGCGCCCGAGCGCGCTGATGATGCCGGTCGTCAGGGTGTGATCGAGGCCGAACGGGTTGCCGATGGCGATCGCCTTCTGCCCGACCTCGAGCGGCTCGCGCAGGGGCGCCACTTGGATCGGCTTGAGCATCTCCTTGGGCGCGTCGATCTTGAGCACGGCGATGTCCTTGCGCGGCTCGACGCCGACGAGCTTCGCCGGGAACGTCTTCTCCCCCTGGAGCTGGACGACGAGCGACTGCGCGTTGTCCACGACGTGGAAGTTCGTGACGATGTGCCCGTCCGCGTCCCAGACGAAGCCCGAGCCCGAGCCGGCGGGCACCTCGACCGCGGTGCCCCAGAAGCGGTCCACGACGAGGCGGCGCTGCGTCACGAACACCGTCGCCGGCGCGACCTCGCGGAACACGGAGATCGTGTTGCGTTCGTCCTCGATGAGCGCGCTCTTCGACGGCGGCGGGACGGGCGGCGGCATCGTCTGGAGCGTCGCCGAGGTCGCCGGCGCCGCGGGCGCGTCGGGGGCCGTCGTGGCGCTCTGCGACGGGCCGCCGGGGCTGGGCTTCCCCTTGCATCCAGGGGCGGCGGCGAGCGCGGCGACGGCGACGAAGGCGGGGAGTCGAGCGTGTCTGCGGTGGCGCATGCGGCGCAATCTAGCCTGACCCAGGCGAGGCGTCTCCCCCGCGGCGCGCGCCGCCGGGAGGTGCGGCGGTCTGCCGCGCGCAACGGATGCGCGGACGTCCGACCCTCCGCGTCGGCGCCGGATCGGATCCGAGATGCAAACCGGCCAAGTTGCGGTAGAGGTGGCCCTGACGGATGAAGCCCATGACGCCAACTTCAACGAAACTTCAGACCACCCCCCCGGCCGCGAAGGAGCCCGTCAAGGTGCTCCTGCTCGAGAACATCCACCAGAGCGCCCACGAGCTCTTTCGATCGCGGTCGTTCGAGATCGAGACGCGTAGCTCCGCGCTGAAGGAGGACGAGCTGATCGCCGCGCTCGAGGGCGTGGACATGATCGGCATCCGCAGCAAGACGCACGTCACCGCGCGCGTCCTGGAGAACGCCCCCAAGCTGCTCTCCATCGGCTGCTTCTGCATCGGCACGAACCAGGTCGACCTCGAGGCGGCGAACCGCCGCGGGGTGCCGGTGTTCAACGCGCCGTTCAGCAACACGCGCAGCGTCGCCGAGATGATCATCGCCGAGTGCGTCATGCTCGCCCGGCAGCTCGGCGACCGGTCGCGCGAGGTGCACGCCGGCACGTGGAAGAAGGTCTCGAAGGCCTGCTACGAGGTCCGCGGCAAGACGATCGGCCTGATCGGCTACGGCCACATCGGCCAGCAGCTCGGCGTGCTCGCCGAGGCGATGGGGATGCGGGTCGTCTACTACGACATCGCCCAGAAGCTCCCGATGGGCAACAACCGCCCGCTGCCGACGCTGGAGGCGCTGCTCGCGGAGTCGGATTTCGTGTCGCTCCACGTGCCGGCGACGCCGGAGACGCACAAGATGATCGGCGCGGCCGAGCTCGCGCACATGCGCAAGGGCTCGTACCTGCTCAACGCGAGCCGCGGCTCGGTCGTGGTGATCCCGGCGCTGGCCGAGGCGCTGAAGAGCGGGCACCTTTCGGGCGCGGCGATCGACGTCTACCCGGAGGAGCCGGAGTCGAACTCGGACGGCTTCCACACGGAGCTGCAGCGGCTGCCGAACGTGATCCTGACGCCGCACATCGGCGGCTCGACCGAGGAGGCGCAGGAGGCCATCGGCCGCGAGGTGTCGCGCGCGCTGACGCAGTTCGTGACCACGGGGGCGACGACGGGGGCGGTGAACTTCCCGAACGTGGAGCTGCCGCCGCTGAAGGGCACGCACCGCATCCTCAACGTCCACCGCAACGTGCCGGGCGTGCTCCGCGACGTGAACCGGATCGTGTCGGACGTGAACGCCAACATCGACAGCCAGGTGCTGTCGACGGACGCGAACATCGGCTACCTCATCATGGACCTGTCGCAGGACGTGTCGGCGGAGGTGGGCCGTCGGATCGGGGCGCTGGAGACCAGCCTCCGGACGCGCGTTCTTTACTGAGGAGCGGCGCGGGGGGCCGCCCGCGGGCTGCCCGGCCGCCCGCGGCGCGCGGCCACGTCGATGGGGGGATCGCGGAGGCGATCCCCCTCAGGCCGGGGCCTCGACCCGGCCCCGCGCGCGCCGCGACGCCGGATCGTCCCCGGCGAAGATGAAGGCGAAGACGACGAACGCGGCCCACAGCGCCGCGAGGTGGTAGAGCATCGCGACGCCGCCCGAGGCCTCGTAGATGGCGCTCGACGCCGGGGGGCCGAGGAGCATCCCGGCGGCGTAGAAGACGTTGTAGATCGAGTTCGCGCGGCTGTAGTCGCGCGGCGCGGTGACGACGCCCTGGAGCGCGAGGCTGAGCGGCGAGATCGACGCGAGCGTCGCCCCGGCGACGAGCACCGCCGCGCACATCACGTCGTAGCGATCGAGGTACACGAAGCCGAGGATCATCAGCGTGCCGATCGCGCCGAGCGCGCGCATGAGGGACAGGTGGCCGCGGCGGTCGCCGAGCCGGCCGAAGACGTTGGTGAAGGCGAGCATGCCGGCCGCGAAGTAGGCGGGGATCTGGATCGTCTGATCGCGCGTCACCCCCTTCGACGCCATCAGGTAGAGCGGGAGGAACAGCACGACCGAGGCCTGGAAATAGCCGTAGGCGAAGGTCGCGAAGCACGCGGTCTTGATGCGCCACAAGATCGACGCGGAGGACGCCGCGGGCTCCGCCAAGGCCGTCGTCGCGGGCTCCCCGTGCGCCCCGGAGATGCCCGGTAGATCGCGGTCGAGGCGCGCGAGCACGAGGACCGCCGCGATCAGCGAGATGACGCAGGAGAGGAGGAACGCCGCGCGCATCGAGGAGAGCGCGAGGATGGTCGGCGCGCAGAGCGGACCGAGGACGTAGCCGAGCGCCATCGAGATCGCGTAGATGCTCGTGATGAACGCCTTGTTGTCCTTGTCCGAGCGGGCGAGCAGGATCGTCTCGCAGCTCACCCAGATGCCGACCGAGCAAGCCCCGTCGAGGAAGCGCACCGCGGCGATCGCGGCGAAGCCCGGCAGGAGCGGGAAGGCGCCGATCGCGGCCGCGTACCCGGCCAGCGAGAGCACCAGCGTGGTCTTGGCCGAGAACCGGCGGATGAGCGCGTCCATCGGCAGCGAGAGCAGGACGATGCCGAGCGCGAAGCACGACGCGAGCAGCCCGATGTCGGTCTTGGTGAACCCGCGCTCGTTCAGGAAGACCGCCGTGAGGGAGATGGCGATGCCGTAGGCGAGGCCGAGAAGAAAGATGGCGCCGTAGATGAGCCAGATATTCCGATCAGGGATGCGGCGGAGCATGATCGCCGGGCAGGTTCGATCGGCCGCTCCGCCGTGTCAAACGGGTCCATGGCGGCGAAAAGCCGCTCTGACGCCGCTCCTCGGGCTGGCGCGCGCGCGACGACCTCAGCGTCGCGCTGGCGCGCGCGACGACCTCAGCGTCGCGCCGGCGCGCGGGCTTCACCCAGGAACTCGAGCAGGAGCTGATTGACCCGCTCCGGCCGGTCGTACAGCACGCCGTGGCTCGCGTCGGGGATGCGGGCGACTCGCGCGTTCGGGACCAGCTCCGGATCCGGCGCGGCGAGCTCGGCGCCGAGATAGCGATCGTGCTCGCCCCAGATCACCAGCACGGGGACGTCGACGCGGGTCGGCTTGGAGATCCCGCGCAGGCTGCCCGGGCGGAACATGGCGCGGTAGTAGTTGATCGTGGCCGTGAGCGCGCCCGGCTGCGACCACGACGCGACATAGCGGGCGAGATCGTCGTCGCTCATCGCGCCCGGGCGCTGCGGATCGTTCTTCAGCGCCTCGCGGAGCAGCGCGTAATCGCTCCGCTGGGCGACGAGCTCGGGGACCCTCGGGAGCTGGAAGAAGAACATGTACCAGCTCTTGCGGAGCTGCCGCGCCGTGCGGAACCCGGCGAGCAGCTTCTGGGGGTGAGGACAGTTGAGGATGACCAGCCGCTCGAGGAGCGCGGGATACTGCATCGCGAACGTCCAGGCGACGCCGCCGCCCCAGTCGTGGCCGACCACGGCCGCGGCGCGCTCCGCGCCCGACGCCTCGATGAGCGCCGCCACGTCCGCGGTCAGCTCGCCGATCGCGTAGGCGCCGACACCCCGGGGCTTGTCCGAGAGGTTGTAGCCGCGCATGTCCGGCGCGATCACGCGGTAACCCGCCTCGACCAGCGCGGGGATCTGGTGGCGCCACGAGTACCAGAGCTCGGGAAAGCCGTGGAGGAGCACGACCAGCGGCCCCTCGCCCGCCTCGACGTAGTGAAGGCGCACGCCGCTTCGTTCGGTGAACCGGTGCGATAGCTTGGATTCGTCGAGGGTCATCGTCTCCCCTTTCTTCAGGACGGCCGCGGGGGCCGATCGCGCGCTGAACGGCTGGTTGTTGGCACGGTGCTAGAGGCCGCTCGAGGCTCCGCGGGGGCGAGCGCCTCCCGTCGAGCGAGGACGCGGTTCTATCACGAAGGGCCGCCGCTCCGGAGCGCCGCAAGGATCGCGCGCCGGCCGCGGCGACGATCGCAGAGCGCCCGGAGCTCGTCGCGATCGAGCAGCCGATCCACGTAGAGCTCCGCCATCACCGGATACGGCACGTCGTGCATGAGCACGCCATACCGCCCCTCCACCTCGGGCGGCGACGCCTCGCGGCCGTCCGGCGCGAACACGCGCACGAGCGGCGGCCGCTGAAAGGACACCAGCACGCGCTCCGCGCTCCACCCCAGGAGCGGAGCACGGGCGTCAGGTCGGGGGTGTCCGGCGGGCCCGTGAGCCGCGACGCCGGGGCGAGCACGCCCTCGTACGTGGTCCGCGCGGCCGCCTCGTCGCGCAGGGCGCGGGCGAGCGCCTCGACCTGGCCGGGCTCGTCGAGCGGCGTCTGGAGCAGCCGGCAGCCACGACCGCCTCCTCGACGGCGCGGAGGGCGCCGTCGCCTCGGAGCGGGTCGAGCCGTCTGCCGCCGTCCCAGGGCCGTTCGCGTGAGGCGCGGGCGATTCCGGCCGAGGCGCCGGCGATTCCGCGCGAGGCGCGGGCGATTCCGGCCGAGGCGCCGGCGCCCCTCCACACGGCGCCGCTCCGTCGGCGCGCGGCGCCAACGCCTCTGTCGATGCCGGAAGACCACGCCGTCGCCGGAGCCAATCGAGCAGTCCCATGCGTCTCGGCGGGGAGTATGACCGCGCGGGCGCCCGGGCGCGACGCCGAGCTGACGAGAGCGGTTGTTCTGGCAGGCCGGGTGAGGGGAGCTGAAGAGGGCCAGAGACGGCGGCTTGTGTCCGGGTCGGAGCGCGTCTGCCCCTCACGCCGGGGCCCTTCGGCCGAGCGGGCCTCGCGGCGCGCTCAGACGTCGATGATCTTGCCGGGGTTCATGAGGTTCAGCGGATCGAGCACCCGCTTGATCGAGCGCATGATCGCGAGCTCCTCGGCCGAGCGCGAGTAGGGCAGGTACTCCTTCTTCAGCAGGCCGATGCCGTGCTCGGCGGAGATGCTGCCGCGGTACTTCTTCACGAGCGTGAAGATCGCGTGATCCGCCTCGTGGGTGCGCCGGAGGAACTCCTCGCGCGTGAGGCTGTCGGGCTTCATCACGTTGATGTGGAGATTGCCGTCGCCGATGTGGCCGAAGAGCGCGATCTCCCACCCTGGATAGCGGGCCTCGAACAGGCTCTCCAGCTCGGAGCAGAAGCCCTCGAGCTCCTGGATCGGGAGCGACACGTCGTTCTTGTGCGGCAGCCCGGTCGCCGACAGGCTCTCGCTGATCCCCTCGCGGAGCGCCCAGAGCTCGGCGGCCTGCGCCCCGTGCTGCGCGAGCGTGCCGTCGGTGACCAGCCCGCGCTCGAACAGCGAGGTGATCCACGCCTCGAGCGCCTCGGGCTCGCCGCGCTCGACCTCGATGAGCACGTAGTAGTCCGACGGCGCGGAGAGCGGCACGCGCACGTTGCGGTGGCGGCGCAGGCGCGCCTGGCACTTCTCGGTGAAGAACTCGTAGGCCATCACGACGAACGGCCCCATCCGCGCCTCGCGGAACAGCGCGAGCACGCCGGCGAGGTCCGGCACCGCGAACAGGAACACGTTGAGCCCCTCGGGCACCCGCGTGAGCTTGAGGGTCGCCTCCGTGATGATCCCGAGCGTGCCCTCGCTCCCGATGAAGAGCTGGCGCAGGTCGATCCCGGTGTTGTTCTTCTCGAGCGCGCCGTTCATGTCGAGCACGGCGCCGCTCGCGGTCACGACGGTGAGCCCGAGCACCCACTGGCGCGTGAGGCCGTAGCGGATGACCTTCACGCCGCCGGCGTTCGTCGCGATGTTGCCGCCGACCTGGCTCGACCCCTTGGAGGCGAAGTCGACCGGCCAGGTGAGGCCGTACGGCGCGACGTGCTGGTGCACCGCCTCGGTCACGGCGCCGGCCTCGACGCGCACGGTCGCGCCGAGCACGTCGACCGGCCCCATCTTGCGCATCCGCTCGAGCGACACGACGAGCTCGCCCCGCGCCGCCACGGCGCCGGCCGCGAGCCCGGTGCGCCCGCCCGAGGGCACCACCGGGACGCGGTGCTCGGAGCAGAGGCGCAGCAGCCGCGAGACCTCGTCGGTCGAGCGCGGGAGCGCGAGGGCCGAGGGCTTCGGCTCGTGGACCTTGGTCCAGTCGCGGCCGAACGTCGCGAGGTCGGACGCGTCCGTGGAGAGGAAATCCGCGGGAAACTCGCGCTGGACGGCCGCGAGGAAGTCGCCGGGGAGGCCGGGAAGTGGGGTCATGGCCGGCTCGGTACTGCGGCGTGGCGGCGAGGGCAAGCGGCCTTCGCGGCTCAGCCGACGTCCGGGATCTCGCCTCGAAAGTGCGCGCCGACGAGCTGCACGGTCGCGCCCACCGCGCGGAGGGCGGCGGCGAGCGCGTCGTCGTCCTCGACCGTGACGAGGAGCGCCTCGAGGGCGCGCGGGGCGTGGGGGCGGATGGCGTCGAGCAGGGGGGCGGCGAGCTCCGGCGCGGCCACGCGGAAGGGAAACGCGCCGGGGAGGAAGGGGTCGAAGTTGGCGAACCCCAGCGGGGCGGCGCCCGGCGCCGCGGGGTCGACGAGGCAGAGGAGCACGAGGCCGCCCCTGCCGCGCGCCTCGGCGACCTGGCCGGGCAGCAAGCCGAACGCCGCCTCCACCGCGGCGTCGTCGGGCGGCTCCGCCGGGCGGGCGGCGACCGGGCGCGCAGGGCGCGGAAGGCGAGCCGCGGCGTCCCAGGCGAGCTGGAACGTGGTCATGGTGTAGACCTGCTCCATGCCGGCGCTCCGGTAGAGCCGCACGGCGGCGGTGTTGTCCGGCTTGACGTTGAGGCACCAGCGCGCGCAGCCGCGGCCGCGGAGGTGCGCGGCGACGGCGCGCATGACGTCGGCGCCGAGCCCGCGGCCGCGGTGGGACGGCGCGACGACGACGTGCCGCACATAGCCGACCCCGCGCAGCGGCTGGACATAGGCGTAGGCGACCACCTCGCCGCCCTCCTCGAAGAAGAGGGTGTCTTTGGCCAAGGTGCTCTCCCAGCGCTCGCGCGGAAGCACCGGGTTGTCGATGCCGAGCTCCACGAACAGCCGGGCAAAATCGTCATAATCCGATGGGCGCGCCGGGCGCGCGATGAGGCGAAGCATGGGGCGAGCTTACAGTCGGGGGCGCTGCGCGTCCCACGGATCCCGGGCGCGAGCCGCTCGCCGCGCGAGCGTTGCGGCGCCGCGTCCAGCACGGCACCGTGATGGGGCCATGAGCAACGCACTCGGCGTGGACGGTGGCGCGGCCGCCCGCGGCGCGCTCGAGGGCGCCGCGGCTGCGGGCGCGGCTAGCGGGGCGATCCTCGCGGGCCGCGCGGCGCTGCTCGCGGCGCTCGCCCTCGCGCCGGCCGCGTGCGACCGCGCGGCCGCCGGGGCGCCCTCGACCGACGGCGGCGCCGCGGCCGACGGCGCCGCCGCGGCCAACGGCGCCGCCGCGGGTGGCGGCGCGTCGGCCGGCGATGCGGCCAGCAGCGGCGCTTCCGGCGCGGACGGCGCTTCCGGCGCGGACGGCGCTTCCGGCGGGGGCGACGCTGGCGGCGACGGAGGCGAGGGAGGCGGCGGGGAGGGTGGAGCGCTGAGCTGGGAGCCGGTCGAGACGGACTGGTGCTCGGCGGGGTGGATCGGCCTGGACGAGCACACCTGTTTCCACGTGCCGGAGACCGCGCCCCGCGGCGCGCCCATCCTTTATGTGCTGCACGGGGCCATGGCGCCCGACGCGCTGCCGGTGGCCCTCCAGGCGATCGCGGCGGAGGTCGCCGCGGCGCTCGGGGTCGTCGCGGTGTTCCCGCGCGGAAGGCCGGGGCTCTGCACCTGGGATCCGTCCGTCGAGACCTATTTCTGCTGGCCGACGCGCCGCGAGACGGTCGACGCTGCGGCGCCCGCCCTGCTCCAGGAGTGGATGAGCGCCGAGGCGCGGATGGCACGGATCCTCGGGGGAACGTTCGGCCGGCGTTACGTCATGGGCTTCTCCAACGGGGGGTATTTCGCGAGCTACGTTGCGCTGGAAGGCCTCGTCGCCGTCGACGGCGCCGGGCTCGTCGGCGCCGGCCGGATGGTCATCGAGGAGCACCTGTTCTCCCAGGAGAGGCCGCCGATCAACATCGCCGTCGGCGGTGAGGAGCTCGCCTCCACGATCGCGAGCGCCGAGAACCTCGCCGACGTGCTCACGCAGCACGGCTGGGAGCACGAGCTCGTGGTGCACCCCGGGCGCGGCCACGAGATCCGCGCCGACGACTTCGCGCTGGCCTGGAAAACCTGGGTCGCCGTCCCCTGAGCGCGCCGGCCGACGCCGCGCGCGCCGGCCCCGCCGCGCGCCGGCTCGACAGCTGCGCTGGTGCGCGCGCCGCGAGACGCCCGGAGCGCTCTTCCCGAGCACCCTTGCCCACATGGGCGCAGAGGAGATGGGCCGAGCGCGCCGTGCGGATCGCCCGAGATCGGTGAGTGTCAGTGTGCTGCCGTCGCCCGTTGTCCCACCTTGCCGGTGAGGAGGCCTCGAATCGTCGGAGACGCCGCGTGGAGGCGCCCTGCGTCGAGAAGTCCACCGCTCGTGAAAGGCGTGTTTTGCGTGGCTCGTCGCGTCGCGCGAGGGCGCCTTCCGCGGCGAGCGCCTGTGCGCTGCGCGCGCCCCGAAGCGCCTTATCTGCCCAAGCGATCCGGCGCGGGTGAACGGGCCTCCGCCGCCGCGTCGTGCGCTGTTTAGGATTGTCGGTTTGTCGCTGCCTCCCGCCCGCCGCGCGGGCCGCCGGGCGGCAGCCTGTGCACACCGGCTCTCGGGCATGAGCGCTGCTCTCTGCGCAATCCGACTGGCCTGACGGCCCGCGGATGTCGCGGGTCGTGGAAGGGGGAGAAATGGTCGAGCTGATGAAGAGCAGGTGGATGCATGTTGCGATGGCGATGGCCGCTCTGACCGCCGGGTGCGCGGCGGGCGAGGCTGGCGCCGACGAGGCCGACATGGACGAGCCCGAGGCCGTTGAGGTCGAGGAGACCTCGCAGGCGCTGTACGGCTTTCTGAATCCGCGGAGCTGCGGCTTGGGCGGCGGGAACTGGGGCGGCGGGAACTGGGGCGGCGGGAACTGGGGCGGCGGGAACTGGGGCGGCGGGAACTGGGGCCCGGGCTGGGGCGGCGGGAACTGGGGCGGCGGAAGCTGCGGCGGCGGGAACTGGGGCCCGAGCTGGCCGACCTTCCCGCCCAAGCCCTGCTTCGGCAACAGCTGGAGGCCGTTCAACTCGTACAATCCGTTCAACTCTGGCAACTTCAGCCCTGGCTACGGCTTCGGCAACTGCAACAACAGGTGGTAGTCCCCCGGAGCCGGCGCAGCCAGGCGAACGCGAGCTCCGGCCCCGCGCCACGGCGCGGATCGCGCTCGGGGCCTCGTGAGGGCGCCGCTCGGCGCCCGGCGCCTGAGCCGCGGGTGGCCTGAGACGAGCCGCCGGGGCCTGGCCGCCGGGAGCGCGCCGCGAATGCGCTGCTCCCGGCGGCCGGGCGTCCGAGGTCTGCGATTCCGCTATGGCCGTGCTCCGGTGGCTGCGTTGCACGGCTCCCCACGTGATGCATTTTGGGACATCGCCGGCCGGCGTGGATGAGCTCGGCTCGGGCACCGAGAAACTGCCCAGCTCGCAGCACACCCCGGCGCAGATGGCGCGCCCAGGCGCGGCGTCTGCGCCGGCGCGGCCGGCGGTGAGCCGCTCGCGGCGCCGCGCAGCGCCCGGCGCCTGCGGCACCGGGCTCGTCGGTGCACTCCGCATTCCGGATCGCTTCTTGCTCCGGTCCGCTGCGCGCTGACGCGCCGCCTGCCGAGATCCGCGCCGGCGTCTCGAGGAATCCTCCCCATGATGCGCTTTGCGACACCCGTCTCGCGTTACATGACGTGCGCAGTCATCACGGCGCCCGACACGACCCCGCTTCCCGAGGTCCACCGCTTGTTGGGCGAACACGCAATCTCTTGCGTACCGATCCTGGACGCGTCGCGCGCGATCGGCGTGCTGTCTCGCACCGACCTGCTCCGGCTCGGCCGGTTCGAGACGAAGACGAACAGCCGCGGGATGCTGCTGACCTTGCCCGATGTCCCGGCGCGCGACGTCCTGCGCCCGGGGATCATCACGGTCGGGCGCACGACGCTGGTCGTCCAGGCGGCGAGCGTGCTGCTGAAGCACCGCATCCACCGCGTCTTCGTCCGCGATGACGACACCTTGACCGGGGTCTTCAGCACGAAAGATCTCCTCTTGGCCCTCGTCGAGGCGCGGGAGGCGACGCCGATCGCCGAGCTCATGTCGGCCCCCGCGTACACGATCCCGCTCGACGCGCCGCTCGCGCTCGCGGCCGATCGGCTCACGACGGCGCAGGTGAGCGGGCTCGTTGTGGTGGACCCGGGCGGCTGGCCGGTGGGGATGTTCACCCAGACCGAGGCGCTGCTCGCGCACGGCGTGCTCTCGGACTCGCCGGTCGAGGACGTGATGAGCCCTGCCATGGTCTGTCTCGATGTCCGGACGCCGCTCCACCGGGCCGCGGCCGCCGCGCACGCGGCGCAGGCGCGGCGCGTGCTCGTGGTGCAGGGGCGGCGGCTCCGCGGCGTGCTAACGGGCCTGGACTTCGCGCGCGCCGTCGCCGGGACGGGCCTGATCTCCACGGCCGCGAGGTCCAAAGCCGGCTAACGCCGCCCGCCAGGAGGCCAGCGCTACCCGCCAGGAGGCCAGCGCTACCCGCCAGGAGCCCGGCCACGGATGGCCGGCGCCGGAGCCAGCGCGGCCGCAAAGCGAACGCCAGGCGCTGCTGGCGGATGTCTCACCTTGGCACACCTTGTCTTACGTGCGGAGTTCCGATCGCGCGAGAGCGCTCCGGGGCTGCCGACGGGGGATGCGCCAGGAGAGCGCGTCGAGCTCGTCGGTTGAATGTCGGCGGGCATCCGTGCACCGAAGTGGGGCGGTGAGGTTACTCCTTATATCTCAGTGGTATCACCCCGAGCCCATTTCCCGGGCCCACCTGCTCGCCGAGGCGCTGGCGGCGCGCGGGCACGAGGTGACATCGATCACCGCATTCCCCAGCTACCCGCACGGCCGCCTCTACCCGGGATACAGGCAGCGCCTCTGGGATGTGGAGCACGTGAACGGCACCCGGGTGATACGGCTCCCGATCTACCTCGACCACAGCCGATCGCGCCTGCGACGGACGCTCAATTACGCGAGCTTCGGCGCCTCGACCGCGCTGCTCGGCCCGGCGCTCGCAGGGCGGGCGGACGTCGCCTGGGTCCACAATCCGCCGCCGAGCCTCGCTGTCGCGGCCTCCTGGCTCGCCGCGCTCCGCGGGATCCCGTGGGTGTACGAGGTCCAGGACCTGTGGCCCGAGACCGCGGCCGCGTCAGGCATGCTCGGCAACCCGCACGTGTTCGCCGGCATCGATCGGGTGAACCGCGCCCTGTATCGGAGGGCCGCGTCGCTCATCGTGATCAGCCCTGGCCTCGCGCGCGCGCTCACGCGCAAAGGCGTCCCGGCCGACAAGGTGCACCTGATCCCGAACTGGGCGGACGACCGCATCTATCAGCCGGTGGAGCCCGATCCGCAGCTCGCCGCGGAGCACGGGCTGACAGGGCGGTTCGTGGTCCTGTTCGCGGGCAACATGGGCGCCGCCCAGGCGCTCTCCAGCGTGCTCGACGCGGCGGCGCTGCTGCGGGACCTCGACGACGTGCGGTTCGTCATGGTCGGTGACGGGATCGACGCGCCCCGGCTCCGGCGCGAGGCCGAGGTGCGCGCCCTGTCCAACATCGTCTTCATCGGCCAGCAGCCCCACGAGCGCATGCCTCATCTCTTCGCGCTCGCCGACGTGCTGCTCTCGCACCTGAAGCGGGATCCGTGCTTCGAGCTCACGATTCCCTCGAAGATCCCGGCCTACATGGCCGCGGGCCGGCCGGTGCTCGTCGCGGCGAGCGGGGATCCGGCGGATCTGGTCCGGGACAGCGGGGCGGGCCTCGCCTGCGAGCCCGAGGATCCGGCGGCGCTCGCGGCCGCGGTGCGGCGGCTGCGCGAGATGACGCCCGAGGCGCGGCGCGCGATGGGGGAGGCGGGCCGCCGCCATTTCCTTCGCTGGTTCACGCGCGACGCGCTGGTGACTCGCTACGAGGAGGTCTTCGCGCGCGCGGCGAGCTGAGCGCGTGACGAACGCGCCGGCGCGTTCGTGCGCCAGCGCGTGAATGCGCCGGCGCACGAACGCGCCGGCGCGCAGCTGGAGAACGGGAGGACGCAGCGCGCCGGCGCGTTGCGGAGAGGAGGATTCCATGCGCGAAATCACAGAAGAGATGGCGACCATCCGGCAGAATTACAAGGGCAGGCGGGTCGTCGTCACCGGGGGCGCGGGCGCGATCGGCAGCTCCCTCACTGCGGCCCTGGCCGACGCGGGCGCGGAGGTGATCGTCGTGGACGATCTCTCCTCCTCGTACCGCTGGTCCGTTCCGGCGCGGGGCAGCGTGCGCTTCGTGGAGGGGAGCGTCGTCGACGACGACCTGCTCGCGGAGGTCTTCCGGGACGAGACCTCCCACGTCTTCCACCTCGCCGCGCTGTTCGCGAACCAGAACTCGGTGGACAACCCGGAGAGGGATCTCGAGGTCAACGGCCTCGGCACGCTGCGGGTGCTGCGCCACGCGCGGCGGCGCGGGGTCCAGCGCGTCGTCTTCGCTTCGTCCGGCTGCGCCGCCTATGGCAGCGATCCGCCGCGGCCCGTCCCGGAGGACTACACCTCGCTGGACGTGCATACGCCTTACCAGGCCACCAAGCTGCTCGGCGAGCTCTATTGCAATTACTTCACCGGACAGGAAGGGCTCAGCACCGTTCGGGTCCGCCTCTTCAACTCGTACGGTCCGGGCGAGGTCCCTGGCCGCTACCGCAACGTGATCCCCAACTTCGTCTACTGGGCGCTTCGGCGCGAGCCTCTGCCGATCACCGGCACGGGAGAAGAGACCCGCTCGTTCACGTACGTGGGCGACATCGTCGATGGGCTGCTCCGGGCTGGCACCACGGCGGGCGCCTCGGGCGAGGCGCTCAACCTGGCGTCCGGCAACGAGACCGTCATCCTCGACCTCGCGCGCGCCATCAACGAGATGACGGACAACCGCGCCGGCATCCGGTTCGTCGAGCGGCGCGCGTGGGACACGCAGCGCCGTCGCGGAGCGTCCACCGAGAAGGCCCGGCGCGTCCTCGGCTTCGAGGCGCGGATGGACCTGCACGAGGGGCTCGCGATCACCGTGGCGTGGTTCCGCGAGCACTGGGAACAGATCGTCGCCGAGGCGCGCTTCTAGCCCATGCGTGTCGCGCTCTGGGGCCCCCTCCCGCCGCCCGCCGGCGGGCTCACGCGGTGGATGCGAACCTATCTCGACGCGGCGCCGGCGGCGGGGCTCGAGGCGGAGGTCATCGACACTTCGCCCCACAGCGCCGCCATCGACGCGAAGAGCAGGTTTCGCCCGGCGCGCGTGGTCCGCGCCGGCGAAGCGCTGTCCGAGCTCCACCGGCTGCTCGCGCGGCGGCGGCCGGACGTCGTTCACCTGTGCACCACGCTGTTCTGGGCGACCGCCCGCGACGGCCTCGCGGTGGAGCTGTGCCGCCGCGCGGGCGTGCCGGCGGTGCTCCACCTGCACTTCTCGACGCAGATCATCGACTGGCTGCGCGCCCTTCCGTGGCCCACCTTGCAGGCGGTGCGCGCGGTGCTCGGCCGCGCCGCCGCCGTCGTCGCGCTCGCCGAGGAGCTGCAGGAGTACGTGCAGGGCCTGGTTCCGGGCGGCCGCGTCGTCTATGTCCCGAACCCGGTCGACACCGAGGTCTTCCACCCCGCCGCCGCGCCGCGCGCGCCGCGCGCGTCCGGGGCGCCGCTGCGGGTGCTCTTCGCGGGCCTGATCACCCCGCACAAGGGGGTCCTCGATCTCGCGCGGGCGACGCTGGCGGTCGAGGGGGTGACCCTCGCGCTCGCGGGGCCCCGGGCCGCCGGGTGCCCTGCGGAGTACGCCCGTCGCCTGGACGAGGCGCTCGGGGCGCTCGCGCGGCAGGGCCGCCTGGACCTGCTGGGCGAGGTGCCGGCGGCCGCGATGCCCGCGGCCTACCGCAGCGCGGACATCGCCTGTTTCCCGAGCCACGCCGAGGGGCTGCCCAACGTGGTGCTCGAGGCCATGGCGAGCGGCCTGCCCTGCGTCGTCACGCCGGTCGGCGCCGTGCCCGAGGTCATCGAGGGCGAAGACGGACGCGCGGCCCTCGCGGTGCCCCCGAGGGACGAGGCGGCGCTGCGGGATGCGCTTCGCGCCCTGCGCGACGACCCCTCGCTCAGGGCGCAGCTCGGCGCGGCCGCGCGCCGGCGCGCCGAGCGCCGTTACGCGACCCGGACGATCATGGGCGAGTACGCTGCGCTCTATGGGCAGCTCACCTCGGCCACGCGGTGAGCTGCTCCGCGATCTCGCGCTCGTCGGGTGCCCTTCGTTGAGCGCGTGTGACCGGAGCTCACCGCGCCACGCGGGCGGCCATCCCGCGCTCGTCGGAGGCCCCCCGCCGAAGCGCGTGACCGGAGCTCACCGCGCCGCGCGGGCGGCCATCCGCTCGACCACCTCGTCGGGATCGGCGGCCAGCCGCGCCGGAAGCGCGCGGGCCGCGTCGGGCGAGGCCGAGGCGACCCCCTGGATGGCCCCGAGCCGCGCGCGCCTCGGCAGGCGCGGATCTTCGGCGAGGGCCTGCAGCTCCGCGGCCACGCGCGCCGCGGGCGCAGACGCCGCGGCGGCGCGGCCGGCCGCGGCGAGGGCGCGCGCCCTGGCGTGCGCCGGCGCCCCTGGATCGCGGCCGACCGCGAGCAGCCGCTCGGCGTCGGCGCCGCCGGCCGCGCGGAGCCACCCGAAGAAGCCCGTGCCCCGGGCCGCGCTGTGGCCGCAGAAATGCCCCTCGAGCAGGGTCGCGGCGCGCGGCGGGAGCGCGGCCGCCCAGGCGCGGCGGTCGGGCGCGCCGGCCCGGGCAGACCCGCCCGGGGCCGGCGGCGCCACCGGCGCCTCGCTCGCCGACGCACCCGGATCGGCCGGCAGCGGAGACGCCGCACCGCCGCCGTCCTCGACGACGCCCCGGTAAAACGCGCTCGCCTGCACGATCCTCGCCTGCTGCGACGTCATCGTGCTCGAGAAGTCGCCCCCCGTCGGAAACATGACGTTGTTGTAATCGGGGCAGCGCTCGTACGACAGGCTCATGTCCTCGCACTCCGCGGTGTCGTCCAGCGGATCCGCGTAGCCGGCCTCCATCTCGGTGGTGTGGAACAGCCCGGCGAAATGGCCGAGCTCGTGGCGCAGGATGACCGCGTCGGCCTCGAGGTCCCCGAAGAGCGCGACGACGATGCCGCTCAGGTGCGTCCCGTGCTCCACCGCGACGGAGGGCGCGGAGGGCGTCGCGCCGGCCGCGCCCGCGAGCCGCCCGGTGAAGTCTGCCACCGCGATCACGTTGAGCGCCGGCCTGCCGGCGGCGCCCGCCGTCTGCTCGAGCACGCTGGGGAGGAGCTCCTCGTCGATGACCGCCCACTCCGACCCGAGGTGATGGACGGTGACATCGCCCAGGTCGAGCCCCACGAACCCGCGGTACGCAGAGCGCAGCGCGCGCTGCATGTACTCCTCGGAGACCGCGTTTCCGGCGATGAAGGCGTTGACGTCGATCTTCCCGCCGTGAAAGCGCCCGTCGAGCGTCTGGCGGCGCCACACCGAGAGGCGCGCCGGCCCCGCCAGCATGCCGGAGTCGCCGCCGCCGACCGTGATCCAGTACGTGCCTGGCACGAGTGGCACGGAGGCCGCTGTGCCAGTCTGCGGTACGGCGGCCGTGCCAATGCCATGATTGAAGAAGTGGGCCAGGGTGCCGGGAATCGAGTAGTTCGTCACCAACGTTCTTCCGTCGGGGCCGGTGATGGTCTCGATCCCGACCGGATCCCAGCTCGGCGTCGAGGTCACGAGCTGAGCGACGGCCGTGATGCCGAGCGTGCCGGGCGGGACGTGCACCGGGATGCTCTTTCCGGCGGTGACGTCGGGGAAATCATTCTTCACGAGGGGCGGAATCGGCGGCGCGCCGCCTTCGCCGATATTGCCGTCTTGACCGACGCCCGAGGAGCCTGGCGTGGCGGAGCTCGTGGTCGCGCCGGAGCCGCCGGTGCCGTCGGTCGGCTCGAACCCGTCGACCACCACGTTGCCGCCGCAGGCGCCTGCGGCGAGCGCGGCGAGCGCCCCCGCGGCGAGCAGCCCCCCACGGCGCGCCCGCGTCGCCCCGCGCTCGCCGTCCTGCGTCCCGGGGGACGGACCTGTGGCGCTCGATGCGGATGCAGGCGACTCTGTCATAAGCATGCTCCTTGCCACGGCTAAGGGCGTCCCTTAGCGAGCGCGCAGTATGCTCGGGTCCTGGCGCGATGTCACGCGCCGCGCACCCTTGTGACCGTCCCGCAACGCAAATGGCGGGAGTGGCGGTCATTCCACCTGCTTGACGCGCATTATCACTCGACCTGGGGAGGCGTCCGTCGCGCCCTCGAAGCGCTCGATGACGGCCACGTAGCGCGACTGGCCGTCTGCGCTCTGGACGAGCCACGCGGCGTCCTTGGACGGCGCGGGGGGGCTCGCCCCGCGATCGAGCCAGCGCCCCGTGAAGGCCGTGGCGATGTGGTCGCCGCGGTACGCGACGGCGGCATCGGTGAGGGCGGCGTGGTCGGCCGCGTTGAACCGTGCTTCCTCCGAGGCGGCGGTCCGCTCCTTGACCTCGGCGAGCGACTCGGACCTCGCCTCCTGCTCCTGGAGATCGGCGCCGCGCGCGGTCCCTGGGCCGCCGAGCTCGCCGTTGACGCCGATCTGCGACCTGCGGAAGCAGACGTGCCACGCCGTCGACGCGCGCGCTTCTTCCGGCGTGAGCATCCGCTGCTCGCCCCTCGCGAGGTCGAGGCAGGCGCTCGGCGCGGTCTCGGGCATCTCGATGCCGCCCGCGGTCGCGTCGAGATCCTCGATGTCGACCGTCGGGCCGGAGCCGTCGGGGAGCACCTCGGCATAGCGGAGCTGGTAGAGCCCCGTGACCGGCGCTCCGTCGACCTCGCCGTAGAAGGAGAGGATCTGGAGCTTCCAGTACCGCCCTTCGTGCTCGATCGCGTGGATGTGATACCGGCTGAAGGCGACGTGCGTCTCGCCGTCGTAGGCGTACCACCCCGTGAAGGCGCCGCCGGCCTCGTCCTGGAGCAGGAAGGGGGTGCTCGGCAGCTGGCCTGCCGTGTAGTCCTCGAGGGTGAGCGGCAGCGCCCCGCCTTCGCCCGGGCCGCTGAGGCCGCTGTTGGTGAACACGTCGTACCCCGAGAACGCGAGATCCCAGTCGGTGGACGCCGCGGGATCGCCGGAGGGGACGACGACCTCCGGCGTGGCGAGGCGGAGGAAGACGCTGCCCGAGGCCGGCACCTCGACCTCGAGGAGCGCGCCGTCCTCGGTCTGCTCGCCGCCTCCGCCTCCCACGTCGTCGCTGCACGCCGGGGTGAGCAGGAGAAGCGCTGTTGCGACGGACCATCGTGTCATGAGTCCTCCCACGGTAGCTCGGCGACGACGCCGAGGTAGACGGTGCGCCCCTCGAGGGGCCGGTGATCGTTGCGGCGGCCAGGGTCCTTCTGCGCGCCCAGCAGGTTCCTGACGCCGACGTAGGCCTGCGACGAGGGCCAGAGCGGCCGCGCGAGCCGCGCGTCGAGCGTGGTGAAGCCGGGCGCGCGGCGGGTCACGCCGCGGTCGTCCACCTCGATGAACGCGCTGGAGATCGTCCGCAGCCGGGCGACGAGCTCGAGCTGGAGGGGCAGGTCGGCGCGGAGGGCCGCCTGCGCGGTGTGCGGCGGCTTGCCGGAGAGCGGCTGCCGGGGATTGCCCGTGTCGTCGCGCGTCCAGAGGTAGGCGTAGCCGGCCTCGGCGCGGAGCCACGACGCCGCCTGGAACGTCGCCGAGAGCTCGACGCCTGCGGTCCGCGCCTTGGCGACGTTCATGTAGGTATACGTGTCGACGCCGCCGGAGGTGTCGATGGGTTTCGGGTCGAAGTCGATCAGGTCGTCGACCCAGTTCGCGAAGGCGCCGGCGCGCACCGTCAGGCCTTCTCTGGGGCTCCACGTGACATCGCCGTTCGCGCCCCAGGACGTCTCCGGGGCGAGCCCCGGATTGCCCTCGAGCTTGTAGCCGAGGCCCGAGTGATCGAACGAGAAGCCGAGCTCTTTCGCGCTGGGCGCGCGGAACCCGCGGCCGCCGGAGATGCGCAGCGTGAGCGACGGCGCGGGCCGGTAGGCGACGGCGAGGCGCGGGGCGAGGACGGCGCCGTAGCGCGGCCAGTACTCGCCGCGGACGCCGGGCATGAGGGTGAGGCTGTCGGTGAGCTTCCACGCGAGCTGGCCGTAGACGGCGGCGCTGCCGAGCTCGGTGTCGGGCACCTCGTCGACGGTGCTCTCGAAGATGCCCGAGGTGGAGACCGTGGTGCGCTCGAGCTCCTGGGTGAGCGACTCGACCTCGGCGCGGGCGCCGGCGACCCAGGTGAGCCGTCCCTGGGCGATGGTGGCGATGGCCTCGTAGCTCTGCAGGGTGCCTGTGCGCTCGCGCAGCTCCGACTGGGGCGAGCCGCGCAGGTTGCGCTCGCTCGTCCGGTAGGCCCACTGCCGGCCGGCGGCGAGGCGCAGGCTGGAGCCTCCGCCGAGATCGAGCGTCTCGGTGAGGTGCAGGGTGAAGCGGTCGGTCACCTCGGGGACGTCGATGAGGTAGACGCCGAGGCCTGGCAGCGGCGGCGGCTGCTCGATGCCGTCCTGCTCGTCGTGGATCCACCGCGCGCGGAGGCGCACGTCGATGCCGCGGCCGAGCGCGGCGCCGGCGCGCAGGCCCACGAGGTGCTGCGCGCGCTCGGGCAGGGCGGTGGCGGCGCTGTCCTCGAGGAGGGTGAGGCTGTCGTCCCGCTGGAACGAGGCGTCGGCGCTGGCCCAGGCGTGCTCGCCGCGGTAGGCGCCGGAGGCCTGGGCGAGGAGCCCGGCGCGGCTGCGTCCCTCGAGGCGGCCGCGGCCGCTGAAGCCCGGGTGGGCCGGGGGTGCGGAGAGGACGTTGACGACGCCGCCGATGGCGCTCGCGCCGTAGAGCGAGCTCGTCGGTCCGGTGACGAGCTCGATGCGGGAGACGTCGCTGAGCGGGAGGGAGGAGAGGTCGATGGCGCCGCCGCTGTCGCCGATGACGCGCTCGCCGTCCTCGAGGACGAGGACGCGGTCGAGGTCGAAGCCCTGGATCTGGATGGCGCTGGGGTTGCCGAGGGCGCCGTAGGCGCTCGGGTTGACCTGGACGCCGAGCTCGCCGTCGAGCGCCTCGCCGACGTTCGTGGCGCCGCGGCGCTCGGCCTCCTCGCGGGTGACGACGCGCGTGCGCACGGTGGCGCGCTGGCTGCTCTCGGGGGTGCGGGTGCCGGTGACGACGACCTCGAGGGGGGGCGGGGCGGCGGGAGGAGGGGGAGGCGAGGGCGGCGCGGGTTGGGAGGGCGCGGGCTGGGGCTGGGTGGCGGGCGCGGGTTGGGGCTGGGCGGGCGGCTGCGCCTGGGGCTGGGCGGAGGGCGCGGGCTGGGGCTGCGCCTGAGGCTGCGCGGGCGGCTGTGCGGCGGGCGCCGGTCGGGGACGCTGCGCCGGCGGCGCTAGCTGCGCGCGCGCTGGGCGCGAAGGGGCGGCCGAGAGGAGCGCCGGACCGAGGCAGAAGGCGAGCGCGGCGCGCGTCAGGCGCCGGCGGCGGTGCACGGTCCTCCCTGGGACATCGAAACGGCAGGCTCGAGGCGCAGCAGCGAAAGCATGGGGGAGAGCTCTGCCTGTGTGGCGCAAGGTAGGTTGCGCGGTGCGCATGGTCGCCCGATTCATCGTGGCCGTCCAGCGGTTCGGGCGCGGGAGGTCGCGTCGCGAAAGGTGCAGGGACGCGGTGCGCAGGCCGCGCGGCGCATGGCGCAAGGGCAGGGCAGGGCCCGCGCCGGCAAGGCGAGATCGCGCGCCGGGAGCGAGGTCCGTGCCGGACGAGCGGCCGCGCCGGGCGCACCGGCGCCCGGTTGGCCCCTTGCGGTGCGCTTCGACGGCTCCAGGTGGTCTGGAGAAGCCGGAACAGCCCGAGGAGGTGCGCATGAAGCCGAACGAGAAGGGATCGGAGGAACGAGGGGCCGAGGCGTCCAGGAGCGCCGCCGACGCGCCCTCGCACGACCGGAAGGCCGGGAGCGGACAGCACAGGCACGTCCCGGGGGACCCCGTGGAGGGCCACGAGGCGACGGCGGACAAGGAGCCCGAACAGAAGGTGGACGAGACCGTGGAGGACTCGTTCCCCGCGAGCGATGCCCCCGCGTGGACGCCGGCTCAGCCCGGCTGAGCCCACGCCGGCGGGCAGCGAGGCCGCCGGGACCGGCGCCTTCCCCCGCGAAGCCCGCCGCGACGAGCCGCCGAGCGGCCGGTTCGCGCTGCGGGCCTCGCGGGGGCGGGACCGGACGGAACGTGCGACGCGAGTTGGGCTTGCATTGCTCGACGACGGACGGTAGGTTCCCGCGCCGCATCGCCGGTCCCCATCGTCTAGCCCGGCCCAGGACTCAGCCCTTTCAAGGCTGCTACGCGGGTTCGAATCCCGCTGGGGACGCCATCGGTAGTGCACCTGGCACTACCCTCGATGGCGAGCATCGCCTCGAGCCCGACCTTCCCCTCGATCCGGTAGCGTTTGCCCTCTCGCGCGCTCGGCGATGCGGCGACGCATCTCCGGAGGGCCTCGGCGATGGCCTGCCGCGTCGACCAGCCCTGGGGGCTCGACGCCGCGGGCGTTGAGGTCCTTCGCGATCGTTCGAAGCCCTTCGCCGGCGGCGTACCGCCGGAAGATCTCGCGGACGATCTTCGCCTGCTCCTCGTTGATCTTGTACTCGACGCGTACGCGCCGGTCGCCGTCCTCGATCTCGATATTGTCGTAGCCGTAGACCCGGCCGCCGACGTTGAGCCCGCGCCGGGCCTTGGTCGGGAGGTGCTCGTGCGTCCTCTGGCTGATCTTCTCCCGCTCGAGCTCGGAGGCGAAGTTACGCACGGTGAGCACGCCCTTGTCGACAGCGCCGTCGATCCTCACCTCCTCGTCGGTGAAGTAGTAGAAGAGCCAGACGCCGGTATCGAGCAGGTTCTGGATGAACGGCGAGGTCCGGTTCATGTCGCCGCCGAGGCGGGACTCGTCGCGCACGAGGACGGGGGACCCGTCCTGCGGCTGCCGAAGCTGCACGTCGAGATCGAGCCTCGTGCGACCGAGACGCGATGCGGCCGGCTGGCGTTGGTCGAGCAGTTCTATCGGAAGTTCGGGGTGGCCCAGGAGATCAATCAGCGGGTTCGCGTGCTCAAGCAGCACCTTCCGTATCGCGAGGCGGGCCATGTGCTCGCCCAGGCGATGAACGTCTACGTCGGCGGGCGGTGCCTGGAGGACACGGCAACGCTGCAGAACGACGAGGCGGTGTGCAGGATGTTCGGTGCGTGCCGGCAGCCCGACCGACGACCGCGGGGGACTTCCTGAGGCGCTTCAACGCCGACGCGCTGACTGGTCTTCGGCATGCGATCGACGCGGTCCAGCACAAGGTGTGGAGCAAGCTCGCGCGGCACAATGGCCGGCGCTGCACCGAGCGCTCGCTCGCGGTCGTCTACCTCGACGGCCATCTCAAGGCGCTGTACGGGAATCAGTTCGAGGGCGCAGACTTCTCCTACAAGGGCAAGCTGTCGTTCAACGCGCTGGTGGTCACGCTGGCCGGCACCGGCGAGTGCCTCCGCATGGTCAAGCAGTACGTCGGTGAGGTGGGCTGGACCCCGCGGGGCAGCCATCAACCCCTGCGGCTCGTTGTTCGCCGGCAGATCCTCGACCGCTTCGAGGGAGAGCAGGGCCGGCTGACCGACTTCATTCGCGATCGATACGTGGTGACCGACCTCCCCCAGAGCTGGTCGGTCGAGGACCACAGGCATTCATCGGGCGCGTCAGAGTTGGCTCCGCTTCGCTGGCTCGCACCGCTTCGTGCATACGCTCTTCGCCGCTCTCCTCGGCTTGTCGCCATAGCGTTGACACCGCCCCGCAACGCACGCGTCGCATGCGTATCGCTGTCAAACGCCGCTTGCAGCGGATACGTGTGTCCTCAGCCAGGGGAAAGAGCCTCCTCGAGCGGCGTTGGGCCCGCTCAGCTCGTCCACGTTCCCCTCATTGCCGCTCGAGCTCGCCGCAGCAGCACTGAAAATGTTGGGGCTGCCTATATATGTGACTCGTGAGTAAAGAAATGTTGGGGCTGCCGACACATGGTTGACTCGTGAGCAAAGGCGGGTCAATTCTTCTGAGCGGAGAAGAACCGGATCGAGGGCAAGTCGGCGGCGGAGGTCTCGCGCATGGCGGGGATCTCTCCAAACACGGTGGCCGCGCGTTTGCATGCGGGCACTGCGCGCTCCGTGAGGCGCGCACTTCGTGAGGACTTGACGGCGCGAGAGCGCGCGCTAGAGCATCGACCAGGTTGATTTTTGGAAATTCTGAGCGGTCCGATGGATGGATCGACAGGTTCGCATGGCCATTATCTCATCCGCACCAGGAGGTGCATGAATGGAACGATAGTCGCCGCCGGTGGAGCTGTCGCGGCAGGAGCAGTCGCTGATGAAGCCGTTGGCACGCGTAAGGACACTGCTCGGCTTTCTCAGGCTGCACCGGCACGAGCTGTTCGACGAGGCATTCCAAGAGCAGCTCGAGAGCATGTACCGGACAACGGGAGCAGGGGAGCCGCCCCATCCACCGGCGCTCATGTGCATGTTCACGCTGCTTCAAGGTTACGTCGGCGCATCGGATGCCGAGGCGGTGGAGCTGTCCGTCGTGGACCTGCGCTGGCAGATGGTGCTCGGCTGCCTGGGTGCGGTCACGCCCCCATTCTCGCAGGGCGCGCTGCAGGGGTTCCGAGAGCGCATGGTGGCGCACGAGACGGCGGCTGCGCATCGCCGAGCTCCACATCGATCGCGCCTACGTGAACAGTCCCATCGTGGATGGCCTGGTCACGACGATATGACGGTCGGCGGACAGAGGGCCGTCTAGATGCGCGTCGATTGTGTGTCGACCAGCCGCCACACGCGGAGTTCGTGAAAGGTCCCCGTTCAGGAAATAGGCTCGGTGTACGGCTGGTCGCGCGCCGACGGCGCCAAGGAGGAGTGATCGATGTTGTCAGCAGACATGCCCATGGTCGCCGGCCTCGCCAAGACAGCAGAGGATTTGTATGAGTCCGTCAAGCGACGTGAGTCCAGCGCACGGACCTATGCGTCGTCGTTCGAAACGGTGTTCGAGCGCGGGACGGGCATCCGCATGCGCGACAGGTCCGGGCGCGAGTTCATCGATTGTCTGGCCTGCGCCGGCGCTCTGCCGCTCGGGCACAATCACCCGGAGATCCGAGACGCACTCTTACACTTCATCGGCTCGGGTCACGTGCAGCAGGTTCTGGATCTGACCACGCCGGCCAAGTGCGAGTTCCTCGACGAGCTGTTCGGCCTCTTACCAGACAAGTGGGCATCCCGGGCGAAGGTCCAGTTCTGCAGTCCGAGTGGGTCCGATGCGGTCGAGGCGGCGATGAAGCTGACGCGCATCGCTACGGGTCGCCAGCCAATCATTGCCTTTCACGGCGCGTACCACGGCATGACCGGCGGCGCGCTACCCGCGATGGGAAATCTCACCGTCAAGGCGGTGCTGCCCGGTGCGGCTGGCGGTATCCACTTCGCGCCGTATCCGTACCAGTACCGCTGCCCGTTCGGCACCGACGGGCGCGATACCGACCAGCTCTCGATCCACTACTTGCGAAATCTGTTGTGTGATCCGGAGAGCGGGATTCCCCGCCCAGCGGCCGTCATCGTCGAGGTCGTCCAAGGGGAGGGAGGGTGCATCCCGGTCTCGGACGACTGGCTACGCCAAGTGCGGCAGCTCACCCGCGAGCTCGAGATCCCGCTCGTCATCGACGAAGTGCAGACCGGATTCGCACGGACCGGGACCATGTTCGCGTTCCAACGCGCGCGCATCGTGCCCGACGTGCTCATTCTGTCCAAAGCTGTCGGCGGTGGTTTCCCGCTGTCGGTCGTCGTGTACGACGAGGCTCTCGATCTGTGGTCCCGCGGCATGCACGCCGGAACGTTCCGCGGTAACCAGATCGCGATGGTGGCCGGAAAGGTCACGATGCAGATCTTGCGACGCGATCGGCTCGCCGAGCACGCAGCGGAGATGGGTGAGCTGCTCATGACGGGTCTGCGCCGGATCGCGAGCGACCACCCGGAGCTGGGAGACGTGCGCGGGCGCGGGTTGATGATCGGCGTCGAGGTCGTGGAGCCGTCGCCCGGCGCGCGCCGCGGACGGCACGACGGAGTGCTGAGCGCGGCGATCAAGCGAGCGGCGTTCGAGAACGGCTTGCTCGTGGAAACCGGGGGCCGGCGTGGCTCCGTGCTCCGGCTGCTCCCGCCGCTGATCGTGACGAGGTCCGATGTCGGCGAGATCCTCGACCGCCTCGAGGCGGCGGTCGCTCGCGCCAAGCGGCAGTGACGAGGCCGTGGTGACGCAAACACGCGTCCGGCAGACGTTCGCCTTGTTGTGGGCGAGCGAGACCGCCTTCGACCTCGGCTCCGCGCTGATGACGTTCGCGCTCGGAGTCTGGTTGTTCCAGCGGACGGGATCTGCGCAGCAGTTCTCGATGGCGATCGTGGCGACCGCGTTCCCAAGCCTACTCATGACCCCGGTGGCGGGCGCGCTGGCCGATCGGTTCGACCGGCGCTGGGTCATCGTGGGGTGCGACGCCTGCTCGGCGGTGTTGGTCGCCGTGCTCGCCGTCCTGGTGTTTCAGGATCGGATGCAGCCGGGCTACCTCTATGCGTTCAACGCCGCCAGTGCGGTCGTTGGATCGATCCGCATCCCGGCGTACCGGGCGGCGATGGGCTCGATCGTGCCGCGGGAGCGGCTCACCCAGGCTGGTGCTCTGATCGGACTCACGCAGAGCGTGTTCCAGGTCGCGGTGCCCCTGGTCGCGGGTTACCTCATGGCCGCGCTCGGGCTCACCGGCATCGTCACCGTGCACATTCTCCTCGTGGCTGCTGGAGCGATCGCCGCGTTCGGCGGGCTCTCGCGGAGCCGGCAGGCCGTCCGCGGGGTCGAGCGCGCGGGGCGGTCGTCGCTCTTCCGCGAGACCGCTCTCAGCGTGCGCTCCGCGTTGGCCTATCTCCGCGAGGTGCCGATGATGGCCGGGCTTTCGATCTATGGCGCGATCCAGGAGGCCCTCGTCGTGCTCGCCGCGAGCATGATGATCCCGCTCGTCCTGTCGACGCACGCCAGCGATGCGGTCGGCTTGATCCTGAGCAGCGGTGCGCTGGGAGCGGTGGCGGGGTCGGCGCTGCTGGTGGTCGCGCCGGTGCGTCGTCGCCAGATGCGCTGGATGCTCGTGGCTCAACTGTCGGTATCGCTGATGCTGGTGCTGGTCGGGCTCGCGAGCTCGACGGTCCTGTGGGCCCTGTGCGCGTTCGGCGCGTACTTCGGCGGTGCGACGTCGACTGCATGCGCCCTCGCGCTGCTCCTGCGCAAGACGCGGGTCGAAAGCCGAGGAAGTCTGTTCGCGCTGAATGCCGCGCTCAACGGGATCATGGTGTGCGTGGCGATGCTGGTGGGTGGCTATTTCGCTCACCATGTCTTCGAGCCGGCGCTTCTGGACGGAGGCGCCTGGGCGAGCACGGTGGGCGCCTGGGTCGGCACAGGCAAGGGCCGCGGTCTGGCCTTCGTCTTCATCGTGTGCGGCGCCGCTGGCGGCCTCCTGTCGCTCGTCGCGCTGCTCTCGCCGCGATTCCGGGACTTCGACGAGGGGACGCCCGATCCAGCGGATGAACCGACGACAGCCACGCCGCCGGCCGCGGCGCACCCCGAGCCGTGGGCCCGAGGCCACGCGCCAGGTGTGGATGAACTTCTCGCTTGCGAACCGACGTCACCCGAGCGCCCAGGAGTCGCCGTTGACCACTCGACATGACCTCACGTCCGTCCAGCAGGCGGTCTGGTTGGATCAGATGCTGGCGCCAGGGGTGCCTTCCTACAACATCGGGATGGTCTTTCGGATCGATGGCGACCTCGACGAGGCGCGGTTCGAGGCGGCGTTCGGTTACGTCGTCCAGAGCCACGACGCGCTTCGGCTGGTGATCGGGGAGGAGGCCGGTGTCCCTTTCCAGCGCGTCCTGCCGCGTGGCGGTGGCATCGTGCCGGTGCTCGACCTGACCGGCCACGACGATGCCGAGGCGCGCGCCTGGGCCCACATCCATCGGGCAGCAAGCACGCCGTTCGAGCTTTACGGCCGCCCGCTGTGGGAGGCGCAGCTCGTGCGGATCAGGCCGGACTGCCGGTACTTCCGGCTCCACTTCCACCACCTCGTGTCCGACGGCACCCACTTCGCCATCGTGGTGCGCGCCATCGCGGAGGCTTACGAGCGGTGCTCGCGCGGCGCACCGGTGGGCGCGCCGGCGCCGTCCTACCTCGAGTTTGCCGAGAAAGACCGGCTGTATCTGGCGTCGCCCCGCTACGAGGCCGATCGACAGTTCTGGACAGAGCGATTCGTCACCTTGCCACCGCCGCTCCTCTCCCCGGGCGCGTTCGAGGCCATGGCCAGCGGTCGCGACGCCTGGGTCAGCGACCGTGCCATGCGGCGGATCGAGGGCCACGAGCTCGCCCGCCTGCGCGCGTATCTCGCGGCGTCCGGAAGCACGTTGCAGCACTTCCTGCTCGCCGTCATGGCCACCTACTTCGCGCGCACGCACGGCGCGGAGGAGGTGGTGATCGGGGTTTCGGTGCACAACCGCGGCACGGCGCGCGACCGGTGCACGGCGGGCATGTTTTCCTCGATGATCCCGCTCGGGATCCAGGTCGATCGCGACAGAAGCATCGCCGAGCTGATGCAGGACATCGCCGCCGAGCTGCGGCGTTGCTATCGCCATCAGCGATTCCCGATCCAGGATCTCAACAGGTCGCTGCGCCTCGACCAGCTCGGCCGGCGGCAGCTGTTCGACGTGACGCTGAGCCTGGACATCTATCCGGAAGCAGCGCCGATCGGCACGGCGCGCTGGGCGGTGGTCGACAAGATGTACAGCGGCTTCGCTCAGGTCCCCCTGGCCGTGTGCATCAACGAGTATCCGGGGACCGACCACGCAGTCATCGAGCTCGACTACAGCCGCGTGGTCTTCGAGCGCGGCGAGATCGAGCGTATTCAGCGCCGCCTTTCGTGCGTGATGAATGCTGTGCTCGAAGGCGGCGCTGGCCAGCCGATCGGCGCGCTGCCGCTGATCGACGAGGACGAGCGACGCCAAGTGGTGGTGGGCTGGAACGAGACCGGCACGGCGTACCCGACGGGGCTGCGCGTGCACGAGCTGTTCGAGGCGCAGGTGGCGCGGACCCCGGCCGCGGTGGCGGTGGACGACGGCGTGCGGCGGCTGTCCTACGCGGAGCTCAATGCGCGCGCCAACCAGCTTGCGCACGCGCTGCGGCGGCAGGGCGTGGGCCCAGACGTGCCGGTGGGGCTGTGCCTGGAGCGCAGCGTGGAGATGGTGATCGGGCTTCTGGCGGTGCTGAAGGCGGGCGGCTGCTACGTGCCGCTCGATCCAGACCAGCCGAAGGTGCGGCTGCGCGAGATGATCGCGGACAGTGCGCCGCGTGTGGTGCTGGTGGACGCGGTGGGTGACCGGACGCTGGCCGAGATCGAAGGCATCGGCGCACGGTGCGTGGCGCTCTCGATGCAGGCCTGGGGCTTCTCGCACGAGCCGTGCGACGAGCCGCCGGCGGAGGGACACGAGCGCGACCTGGCGTACGTGATCTACACGTCGGGCTCGACGGGGACGCCCAAGGGGGGGATGAACGAGCACCGCGGCGTGGTGAACCGGCTGCTGTGGATGCAGCAGGCGTACGGGCTGGGCGAGCGGGACGTGGTGCTGCAGAAGACGCCGTTCGGGTTCGACGTGTCGGTGTGGGAGCTGTTCTGGCCGCTGATGGCGGGGGCGCAGCTGGTGATGGCGCGGCCGCACGGGCACAAGGACCCGGACTACCTGGCGACGCTGATCGAGCGCGCGAGGGTGACGACGCTGCACTTCGTGCCGTCGATGCTGCAGGCGTTCCTGGCCGAGGACGTGGCGGAGCGGTGCACGAGCCTGGTGCGGGTGTTCTGCAGCGGCGAGGCGTTGCCAGCGCCGCTGGTGCGGCGCTTCCACGACCGGCTGCCCGGGATCGAGCTCCACAACCTGTACGGGCCGACCGAGGCGGCGGTGGATGTCACTGCGTGGCAGTGCAGGCCGGGCGAGACGAGCGATTCGATCCCCATCGGCCGGCCGATTGCGAACACACAGATTTACATTCTGGACGAGCGGCGGCAGCCGGTGCCGGTGGGCGCGGCGGGCGAGCTCTACATCGGCGGCGTGCAGGTGGCGCGGGGCTACCGGAACCAGCCGGCGCTGACCTCAGCGCGGTTCGTCGACGATCCCTTCACGGCGGGTGGTCGGCTGTATCGCACGGGAGATCTGGGGCGCTGGCGGTCTGACGGGGCGATCGAGTACCTGGGGCGCAACGACCTGCAGGTGAAGATCCGCGGCGTACGGGTCGAGCTGGGCGAGATCGAGGTGCGGCTCGCCGAGGTGAAGGGGCTGCGCGAGGTGGCGGTGACGGCGCGCGAGGACGAGCCGGGCGACCTTCGGCTGGTGGCGTACTACACGGCAGAAGGCGAGCAGGCGCCGGACGCCGAGGCGCTGCGAGCGCACGCGGCGCAGCGGCTGCCAGCGGCGGCCGTACCGGCGGCGTACGTGCGGCTCGCGGCGATGCCGGTGACGGCGAATGGCAAGCTCGATCGCAAGGCCTTGCCCGCGCCGGATGCTGCGGCGTTCGCGCACCGGGTGTACGAGCCTCCCCAGGGCGCGACCGAGCAGACGCTCGCCGGGATCTGGGCCGAGCTGCTCGGGATCGAGCGGGTCGGCCGCCACGACAACTTCTTCGCGCTGGGCGGCCACTCGCTGACCGCTATCCGGCTGATCGAGCGCATGCGCAGCGCGCACATGCACGCCGACGTGCGGGTCGTGTTCAGCGCTCCGACCCTGGCGGCGCTCGCGAGCCAGGTCGGCGCGGACAGCGACGAGGTGGCGGTGCCGCCGAATCTCATCCCGCCGGACGCCGACCGCATCACGCCCGAGATGTTGCCGCTGGTGAGCCTCAGCCAGGCATCGATCGACGCGATCGTCGCGGCGGTCGATGGCGGCGCGGCCGGTGTGCAGGACATCTATGCGCTGGCGCCGCTCCAGGAGGGGATCCTGTTCCATCATCTGGTGCGGAGTCCCGACGACGCGGATCCGTACGTCATGTCCGGCGTGTTCGGCTTCGCAAGCCGCGCGCGGCTCGACCGCTTCCTCCAGGCGCTGCAGCAGGTGATCCACCGCCACGACATCCTGCGCACCGCCATTGCCTGGCAGGGCCTGGTGGAGCAGCCGGTCCAGGTGGTACACCGGCGTGCGACGCTCGAGGTCGAGGTCGTCGCGCTCGATCCGGACGCCGGCGATATCGTCGCGCAGCTCGAGGCAGGTCACGACGCGCGGATCGACGTGACCCGGCCGCCGCTGTTTCGCGGTCGCGTCGCTGCCGACCCGACGCGCGGGCGCTGGCTTCTGCACCTCCTGTTTCATCACCTGGTGCTGGACCACACGACGCTGGAGACCGTGCTCGCAGAGGCGCGCGCGATCGAGGACGGCCAGCGCGATCTGCCGGCGCCGGCGCCGTTCCGCGACTTCGTGGCGCAGGCGAGATTGCGGGTCTCTGCCAGCGAGCATGAGGCGTTCTTCCGCGAGATGCTCGGCGACGTCGACGCGCCGACCGCGCCGTTCGGGCTGCTCGACGTGCACGGCGACGGCAGCGGCATCGCCGAGGCGAGCCGGATCTTGTCGGCCGAGCTCGCGCGCGCGGTCCGTGATCGCGCGCGGGCGCTGGGCGTGAGCACGGCGAGCCTCTTTCACCTGGCGTGGGCGCTCGTGCTGGCGCGGACGACGGACCGGCGCGACGTCGTGTTCGGCACCGTGCTCGTCGGTCGCACGCAGGGCGGCGCGCGAGCGGACCGGGCGCTCGGCGTGTTCATCAATACGCTGCCGATCCGCATCGACGTGGACGCACGCGGTGTCGCGGACACGGCGCGAGGCACGCACGCGCGCATCGTCGAGCTACTCCGCCACGAGCACGCGCCCCTCGCGCTGGCGCAGCGAGCCAGCGCGATCCCGAGCCAGGCGCCGCTGTTCACCTCGCTCCTCAACTACCGGTTCAGCGCGGACGACAGCGATGCGCCATCGCTTTCGCACGTGCTGGGATCGGAGATCGAGCTCCTCGCCAGCCGCGAGCGCACGAACTACCCGCTCGGTCTCACCATCGACGATCTCGGGCAGGCGCTCGTCCTCACGGCCAAGGCGCCGCGGGAGGTGGGGCCAGAGCGGATCTGCGACTTCGTACAGACCGCGCTCCACGTGCTGGTCGACGCGCTCGCAACGGAGCCCGCGCGGCCCGTGTGCGAGCTCGACGTGCTGCCGGCGTCCGAGCGCGAGCGCGTGTTCGCGTCCTGGAACGACACCGCGATCGAGGTCCCCAAAGGCGCGTCTGTCCACGGCCTGTTCGAGGCGCAGGTCGCGCGGACGCCCGGGGCGATCGCCGTCGTGCACGGGGACATGGAGGTGACGTTCGCCGAGCTCGATGCGCGGGCGAGCTGCTTGGCGCAGGCCCTGCGCGCCCACGGCGTCGGGCCAGATCGCCGGGTCGCGATCGTGCTCGAGCGCGGGGTTGACATGATCGTCGCCGTGCTCGGCATCCTCAAGGCCGGAGGCGCCTATGTGCCGCTCGACCCGTCGTGGCCGTCGGAGCGCCTCGCGCAGGTGTTGGTCGCCGCCGGACCGGTCTGCGTGATCTCGCAGGCGGCGCTCCGCGCGAGCTTACCTTCCGCACCGCCGCTGATCCTGCTGGCCGCGGGCGGAGCGGACATCGCGCCTGCCCGGGGAATGGCCGACGCGCGGCTTGAGGAGACGGTAAGCGATGTGCCCGGCGCGTCGAGCGATCCGGCTCGCCAGCTGGCCTACGTCATCTACACGTCGGGATCGACCGGGCGACCCAAGGGGGTCATGATCGAGCACGGCAGTGTGGTCAACCTCTGGGCGGCGCTGGAGCGCGCCATCCACGCGCATCACCCGCACTGCCGGAGGGTCAGCCTCAACGCGCCGCTCGCGTTCGACTCGTCCGTCAAGCAGTGGGTCCAGCTGCTGTCTGGGCGCACGCTCGTCGTCGTGCCGGCCGACGTGCGGGCCGACGGCGCGGCGTTGCGCGACTTCGTCGCCGCGCACGAGATAGACGTCCTGGACTGCACGCCGTCTCAGCTGGCGCTGACGCTGGACGAGCACGGGGCGCCTCGCTGCGCCGTCACGCTGGTCGGCGGCGAGGCGATCGGCCCGGCGCAGTGGCATGCGCTGGTCGAGCAAGGCCCGACGACCTTCTACAACGTCTACGGCCCGACCGAGTGCACCGTCGACGCCACGGTGGCTCGCATCTCGGGCGGTGCGCCGCACATCGGCCGACCGATCGCGAATGTGCGTGTGTACATCGTGGACGCGTCGTTTCGGCCATCGCCCATTGGTGTGGTCGGTGAGATCGTGATTGGCGGGGCGGGGGTGGGGCGGGGCTACCTGGGGGAGCCTGGTTTGACGGCGGAGCGGTTCGTGGACGATCCGTTCGTGTCCGGAGGACGAGTGTACCGGACAGGGGACCTCGGTCGCTGGCGTGCGGACGGGACGATCGAGTACGTGGGCCGCAACGACTTTCAGGTGAAGCTTCGAGGCTACCGTATCGAGCTTGGGGAGATCGAGGCGCGGCTCGGGGAGGTGAGGGGAGTCGAAGAGGTGGTGGTGGTGGCGCGTCGCGAGGGCGGGGACGCGAGCGATGCGCGGTTGGTGGCGTACTACACGGGCGAGGGGAATCTAGGGGATGCGCTGCGCGCCCACGCGTCGCGGAGCCTTCCGTCGTACATGGTGCCGACGGCATACGTGGCGCTCGAGGCGCTGCCGCTGACGGCGCACGGCAAGCTCGACCGCGGTGCGCTGCCTGCGCCCGAGGCGTCGGAGGCAAAGCCAGGGGAAGCGCCGCGGAATCAGATTGAAGAGATCCTTGCCGGGCTGTGGAGCGAGCTTTTGGGGCGCGGGCAGGTGAGCCGGAGCGACCACTTCTTCGAGCTTGGTGGGCACTCGTTGCTGGCGATGCAGCTTGTGTCGCGGGTGCGTCGGTTGCTGGGGGTGGAGCTTCCGCTGTCTGAGCTGTTCGCGCACCCCGAGCTGCACCGGCTGGCGGCGCGTGTGAGGGTGGCAGAGCGCACGGAGCTGCCGGAGATTGCGGTGGGTGAGCGGCGTGGACCGGAGCCGGTGTCGCTGACGCAGCAGCGGCTATGGTTTTTGACGCGGCTGGAGGGCGCGAGCGCGGCGTATCACATCCGGGGTGCGTTTTTGCTGCGCGGCGTGCTGGACCGGGGCGCGCTGGTGGGCGCGCTGAGGCGAATCGTGGAGCGTCACGAGTCGCTGCGCACGCGCTTCGGGGTGCAGGACGGCGTGCCGGTGCAGGAGGTGCAGGCGACGGCAGCGCTTCAGCTGCGCGAGGAGGATGTGCGGGGCTCGGCCGATGCGGCGGCTGCGGCGCGCGCGCTGGGCGATGCGCATGCGGCCAGGGCGTTCGAGCTGAGCGAGGACCTGCCGCTGCGCGTGCTGGTCGTGCGCACGGGCGAAGACGAGCACGTGCTCGAGGTGGTGATGCACCACATCGCGTCGGACGGCTGGTCTGTCGGCGTGTTTTTGCGCGAGCTGAGCGCGCTGTACGCCGCGTATGCGTCGGGTCGAGCCGATCCGCTGCCCGCACCGGCGGTGCAATACGCGGACTGGGCAGCGTGGCAGCGGAGCACGCTGGCGAGCGGGCAGCTTGCGCGGCAGAGCGAGTTCTGGCGGAGCAACCTTCGCGGTGCGCCGAGCCTGTTGAGCTTGCCGTGGGACCGACCGCGCCCTGCGCAGCAGGACCCTGCAGGCGCGAGCATCGATGTCCAGGTGGGTGCGGAGCTGACGCGCGGGCTGCGTGCGCTGAGCCGTCGTCACGGGGTGACGATGTACATGACGCTGCTTGCGAGCTGGGGTGCGGTGCTCTCTCGGCTGAGCGGGCAGGAAGAGGTGGTGATCGGAAGTCCCGTGGCGGGGCGGGGGCGGGCGGAGATCGAGTCGTTGATCGGGTTCTTCGTGAACACGCTGGCGCTGCGCATCGACCTGCAGGGAGAGCCGACGGTGGGCGAGGTGCTGGCGCGTACGCGAGCGCAGGTGCTGGCGGCGCAGGAGCACCAGGACCTGCCGTTCGACCAGGTGGTGGAGGTGGTGGCGCCGCCGCGCAGCCTGTCGCACACGCCGCTGTACCAGGTGATGCTCGACTGGCACAGCACGCGGGATGCGCCGCTGACGCTGCCCGGCTTGCACGTGACGACGCTCCCGACGGAGCTCGACACGGCGCAGTGCGACCTGACGCTCGCGCTGCAGGAGCGTGAGGAGGGGCTGGTCGGGAGCCTGAACTACGCGACGGCGCTGTTCGAGCGCGAGACGGTGGAGCGCTACCGTGGCTACTGGCTGCGTGTGCTGGAGGGCATGGTGGCCGACGATCGGCAGCCGATCGGCGCGATCGCTGTGCTGTCGCCGGCGGAGTGGCAGCGCGTGGTGGTCGAGTGGAACGACACGGGGCGTGCGCTGCCGCTCGAGCGGTGCGTGCACGAGCTGTTCGAGGCGCAGGTGGCGCGGGCCCCTGAGGCGGTGGCGGTCGACGACGGGACGGAGCGTGTGAGCTACGGCGAGCTGAACCGGCGAGCCAACCGGCTGGCGCGACACCTGCGCTATTTGGGCGTCACGGCGGACGCGCGGGTGGGGGTGTGCGCCGAGCGGGGCGCGCCGGTGCTTGTCGCGCTGCTAGCCACGCTGAAGGCGGGCGGAGCCTACGTGCCGCTCGATCCTGCCTACCCCGGCGAGAGATTGGCCCACATCATCGAGGACAGCGCGCCCGTCGCGGTGCTGACGGCGGGGAGTGCAGGGCGCGACGTGGCGCGCCGTCACGTGCCCGGGACGATCGCGGTATTCGATGTGGAGCTGGACGCGGGCCAGTGGTCCTCGCGCAGCGATGACGACCTCGACGCGCGGGCGCTGGGTGTTGGCGCGGAGCACCTGGCGTACGTGATCTACACGTCGGGCTCGAGCGGTCAGCCCAAGGGCGTGATGATCGAGCACCGCAACCTCGTGAACTACACGCTTGCGGCGATCGAGTGGTTCGGGCTGGGACCTGCGGATACGGTGCTGCAGCAGAACTCGCTCAACTTCGACCTGTCGGTGGAGGAGATCATGCCAGCGCTGCTGGCGGGAGCGCGGCTGTTGCCGAGGTCGCGCCCGTTCGGGGCCGGGGACGAAGGCGAGCGCGCGAGCGTGGTGCACCTGACCGCGGCGCACTGGCACAGCCTGGTCGGCGAGTGGAGCCGTGCGGAGGCGGGCACGCCGCCGCTGGACGGCGTGCGCCTGGTGAACGTGACGGGCGATGCGCTGTCGCCGCACGCGCTGGCGCGCTGGGAGGCGCTGGGCGCGGAGACGCGGCTGATCAACACGTACGGGCCGACGGAGGTCACGGTGTCGTGCAGCGCGGCCTACGTTCGCCACGAGGCAGGCGCGGCGCGCGTGAGCATCGGCAAGCCGTTCGCGAACACGCGGATGTACGTCCTGGACCGCCGCGGCGAGCCGGTGCCGGTGGGCGTGGTGGGGGAGCTGTTCATCGCGGGCGCGCAGGTGGGGCGGGGCTATCTGCACCAGCCGCAGCGCAGCGCCGAACGGTTCGTGGCGGACCGCTTCCATCCCGGCCAGCGCATGTACCGCAGCGGCGACCTGGCGCGCTGGCGGCCTGACGGGGAGCTCGAGTTCATCGGGCGCGATGACGGGCAGGTGAAGGTGCGCGGCTTCCGCGTGGAGCTCGGCGAGGTCGAGAGCGCGCTCGCGCAGCTGCCCGGGCTCGACGAGGTGGCGGTGCTCGTGCGCGAGGACGTCTCCGGCGACAAGCGCCTGGTTGCGTACTACACCGGTGCGGCCGCGCTCGACGACGAAGCGCTGCGACGTCACGCCGCCGAGAAGCTGCCGGCGTACATGCTGCCGGCGGCGTACGTGCGGCTCGCTGCGCTGCCCCTCACGCCCAACGGCAAGCTCGATCGCAAGGCTCTGCCCGCGCCGGAGGCTGCAACACTCGGGCATCAGGCATACGAGGCTCCCCAGGGCGCGATCGAGCAGACGCTCGCCGAGATCTGGGCCGAGCTGCTCGGCGTCGAGCAAGTCGGACGCCACGACAACTTCTTCGCGCTGGGCGGCCACTCGCTGATCGCCATCCGGCTGATCGAGCGCATGCGCCGCGCGCGCATGCACGCCGACGTCACCGCGATCTTTCTGACGGCCACGCTGAGCGAGCTGGCGGCGCAGGTGCGCGCCAGCGCTGACGAGCCGAACGTTCCCCCGCGCCTGATTGCGCGCCACCCGGGCGGCGTCCGCGAGCCGGACGCGGCTTTCGGGCTCGACGTCGAGGAGATCCGACTGTGAACACTCGCGCCCTGCTGCAGCTCCTGGAAGAGAAGCAGATCCAGATCCACGCCGATGGCGGTGAGCTGGTCATTCGCGCACCGCGCGGCGCGCTCGACCCGGCGCTGGTCCAGTCGCTGCGGAGCGGGAAGGCCGCCCTGCTCGCCGAGCTCAAGCACCGGAACGAGCGGACCACCCCCGTCGCCCGGATCACGCCGGACATGCTCCCTCTCGTCAAGCTGCCCCAGGACGCGATCGACGCGATCGTCGCGAAGGTCGAGGGCGGAGCGGCCAACGTTCAGGACATCTATCCCTTGGGTCCGCTGCAGGAGGGGCTGTTCTTCCATTACCTGCTCCAGGACGGCGGCGACCCGTACCTGTTGTCCACCGTGCTCCGCTTCGACACCCGAGGGCGGCTCGACGGCTTCGTCGCCGCGCTGCAGGAGGTGATCGATCGTCACGACATCTTGCGCACCGGCTTTGTCTGGGAAGGGCTCGACCAGCCGGTCCAAGTCGTGTGGCGGCGGGCGACGCTCTCGGTCCAGCAGGTGGAGCTGGACGCGCAGGGTGACGACGCGGCCGAACGCCTCGAAGCGCTGCACCACCCATCTCGCTATCGCCTGGACGTGGGCCGCGCGCCGCTCCTCACCTGCTACGTGACCCCCGACGACACGCCGGCCGAGATCGCCGACGAGGCGGCAGGCACGTCGCGTGACTCCGCGGGCGGGCCCTGGCTGCTGCACCTGCTCGCCCACCACCTGATCAGCGATCACACGACGCTGGACCTGCTCGTCGAGGAGGCGCGCATGATCGTCCGCGGCGAGCGAGACCGCTTGCCGCGGACGGTGCCGTTTCGCAACTTCGTGGCCCAGGCCTGCACGAGCGTGGGCCAGGACGACCACGACGCGTTTTTCCGCAGCCTGCTGGGCGACATCGAGGAGCCGACCGCGCCGTTCGGTGTCGTCGAGGTCCGGGGCGATGGCCGCGGCCACGACGAGGTCCGACAGATGCTCGACCCCGCGCTGTCGACCGCGCTCCGCCGCGTCGCGCGCGTCATGCGGGTCGGCGCGGCGAGCCTCGTCCACCTGGCGTGGGCCCTGGTCCTGGCCCGGACGACCGGGCGGCGCAATGTCGTGTTCGGCACGCTGTTGTTCGGTCGGATGCAGAGTGGCGCGGACGCCGATCGCGCGCTGGGGATGTTCCTCAACACACTGCCGATGCGCATCGACGTCGGCGATGACAGCGTCCGGCGCGCGATCGAGCGCACGCACGCGACGCTCGTCCAGCTGCTCCGCCACGAGCACGCATCGCTGGCGCTCGCCCAGCGCGCGAGTGGCGTCCCCGCGAAGACCCCTCTGTTCACCTCGCTGTTGAACTATCGCCACAGCGATCGGGCCGCGGTGGATCGCAGCGGTCAGGCGCGATACCTCGGCGATGGCATCGCGCTGCTCCGCGCCCGCGAGCGCACCAACTACCCCCTGAGCCTCGATGTCGACGACCTGGGCGACGGTTTCCACCTGACCGCGCAGGCCGATGCCTCGATCGGCGCAGCACGGCTGTGCGACTACATGGTCTGCGCGCTGACCGGCCTGGTCCAGGCGCTCGAGCGCACTCCGGACCGGCCGGTTCGCGAGCTCGAGGTCCTGCCCGAACCCGAACGTGTGCAGCTCATCGAGACCTGGAGCGCGGGTGGCGAGGCCGCGGCCGACGTGGATGCGTGCATCCACGAGCGCTTCGAGCAGCAGGCGGCGCTGCGCCCCGACGCGATCGCGCTCGCGTGGGGCGATCGCCGGCTTCGTTATGGCGAGCTCAACGCGCAGGCCAACCGGCTCGCGCATCACCTCCGCGCCATGGGCGTGAGACCCGACGGCCGCGTCGCCGTGTACGGTCCGCGCAGCACCGAGATCGTCGTGGCCGTGCTGGCCGTGCTCAAGGCGGGCGGCGCCTACGTCCCGCTGGATCCGAGCTATCCGCTGGAGCGCCTGGGCCAGATGGTCGAGGACTGCGACCCGCAGGTCGTGCTCCACGTCGGGCCTTTCCCGGACGCGATCGCGCGCCACCTGCCTCGTGTCGACCTGCAGGCCGACGCCGCATGGCAGCACGAGAGCGAGCGCAATCCCGATCGCCAGACCATCGGTCTCGGTCCGCAGCACCTCGCCTATGTGCTCTACACCTCGGGCTCCACGGGGCGCCCCAAGGGCGTGATGATCGAGCACCGTGGTGTGGTGAACCAGAACGCCGCGCTGGCCGAGCGGATCGGCCTCGGTCCGGGCGATCGCATGCTGCAGTTCGCCTCGCTGTCGTTCGACACGTCCGTCGAGGAGCTGTTCGCGACCTGGATGCGCGGCGCCACGCTCGTGGTGCGCACCGACGAGTGGCTGGCCGGTCCGCGTACATTCTGGGCGCTGTGCGAGGCGCACGGCGTGACGGTCGTGGATCTGCCGACCCAGTTCTGGGCGCAGCTCGCGCTCGATCCCGAGCGAGCGTCGATCCCGGTCTCGGTGCGGCAGGTCATCATCGGCGGCGAAGCCGTGACCGAACGCGCGCTCGCGGCGTGGTTTGCGCGCGACGGGCACCGGCCGCGGCTGCTCAACACCTACGGGCCGACCGAGACGACGATCAGCGCGACGATGCACGAAGTCGAGGGCGGCGCGGGCCAGTGGCGGATCATCGGTCGCCCGAGCGCCGGCGTCCGGGTCTACCTCGTGGATCGCGAGTTGCGGCCGGTGCCCGCTGGCGTGGCGGGCGAGATCGTGATCGGGGGCGTGCAGGTCGGACGCGGCTACCTGAACCAGCCCGCGCTGACGGCAGAGCGGTTCTTCGACACGCCCAGCACGCTGGGCGCGTCGGGCGCGCGGCTGTACCGCACCGGCGACGTCGGTTGCTGGCGACCGGACGGCACCATCGAGTACCTCGGGCGCGACGACCACCAGGTGAAGATCCGCGGCTTCCGCATCGAGCTCGGCGAGATCGAGGCAGCGCTCGCGAAAGTCACGGGCGTCACGGACGTCGTGGTGGTGGCCCGCGCAACCGAGCTCGACGGGCACGGCGACCAGAAGCTGGTGGCGTACTTCGTCGGCGACGCGGCCCCGGACGCCGAGACGCTGAGGCAGCACGTGGCGCAACACCTGCCCGCTTACATGGTCCCCTCCGCGTACGTTCGCCTCGCCGCGCTGCCGCTGTCTCCGACAGGCAAGCTCGATCGCCGAGCGCTGCCCGCGCCGGATGCCGACGCGCACGTCCGGCGGTCGTACGACGCTCCTCGCAGCGGGACCGAGCAACTGATCGCCACGATCTGGGAGGACCTGCTGCAAATCGAGCAGGTCGGGCGCCACGACGACTTCTTCGCGCTCGGCGGGCATTCGCTCCTGGCGGTGCGGCTGCTCGCGCGGCTACGCCGGACGCTCGACGTCGAGATCTCGCTCGCCGATCTGTTCGCGCACACGGAGCTGTGGCGGCTGGCTGAGCACCTGGCAGGCGCGCGTGCCTCGTCGCTGCCGCCGATCCGGCCGGCAGAGCGCACGGGGCCGTTGCCGCTGTCGCTCGCGCAGCAGCGCCTGTGGTTCCTCACGCGGGTGGAAGGCGCGAGCGCGGCGTACCACCTCACCGCGCTGGGGCGGCTGACCGGCCCGCTCGATCGCCCGGTCTTGATCCGCGCGCTGCGTCGCGTCGTGGAGCGACACGACGCGCTGCGCACCCGTTTCCAGCTCGTCGACGATCAACCAGTGCAGATCGTCGAGCCCGGCGCCGAGCTACCGGTCGCCGAGGACGATCTGCGCGGCGCGTCGGATGCCGCGGCCCGGGCCCGCGAGCTCGTGAAGGCCCACGCCTGCGCGCCGTTCGACCTCGCGCGCGAGATCCCGGTGCGCGCGCTGGTCGTGCGCGTATCCGAGGACGAGCACCTGCTGCAGATCGTCATGCACCACATCGCTTCCGACGGCTGGTCGGTGGGTGTGCTGCTCGACGAGCTCGGTCGGCTGTACCCCCTCTACCTCGCGGGCGAATCCGACCCGCTCCCGCCGCTCGCCATCCAGTATGCCGACTACGCCGCCTGGCAGCGCGCCTGGTTCGTCGAGGGCGAGCTCGAGCGCCAGCGTGCGTACTGGCGCCGCACCCTCGGCGGTGCGCCGATCTTGCTCGAGTTGCCCACCACCTGGCCGCGGCCCTCAGAACAGGCGCACGCCGGGGACGAGGTCGGCGTGAGCCTCGATGCCGCGCTCGTGCGGCGGCTGCGGACGCTGTGCCGGCGACACGGCGTGACGCCGTACATGGCGGTGCTGGCGAGCTGGGCGGCGACGCTCGGGCGCCTCGCTGCGCAGCACGACGTGGTGATCGGAACCCCGGTGGCAGGGCGCGACCGCGCCGAGATCGAGCCGCTCGTCGGCTTCTTCGTCAACACGCTGCCGATCCGCATCGACCTGCAGGGAGCGCCCACGGTGGCGGAGCTCCTCGCGCGCACCCGCGCGCAGGTGCTCTCGGCGCACGAGCACCAGGATCTGCCGTTCGATCAGATCGTCGAAGCGGTCGCGCCTCCGCGCAGCCTGGCCCACACGCCGTTATTTCAGGTGATGCTCGCCTGGCAGACCGGGTCAGAGCGCGAGCTTTGCCTGCCCGGCGTCACGGTGACGCCGCTGCGGATCGGACAGGCGACCGCCCAGTTCGACCTGACGCTCTCGCTCGAGGACGGAGCGCACGGGATCACCGGAACGCTCAACTACGCCACCGCGCTGTTCGACCGCGTGACCGCGCAGCGCCTCGTCGCGTACTGGGAGACGCTGCTCGAGGCGTTCGTCGCCGACGGCGGCGAGGCGGTGGTCGCCCGACTGCCGATCTTGCCGGAGGCGGAGCGCCTGGACGTGGTGGAGAGGTGGAACCAGACGCGAGCGTCGGCGAGCCGAGGGTGCGTGCACGAGCAGTTCGAGGCGCATGCGCGGCGAAACCCCGAGGCGATCGCGCTGGTGCACGGAGCGGAGCGCGTGAGCTACGGCGCGCTGAACGCGGCGGCGAACCGTCTGGCGCATCACCTGCGCGGGATGGGGGTTGGGCCGGAGCAGCGGGTGGCGATCTGCCTTGAGCGCGGTGTGGCGCTGGTGACGGCGATCCTTGCGGTCCTCAAGGCGGGCGGAGCCTACGTGCCGCTCGATCCGGCATACGCCTCGGAGCGGCTGGTGGCGACGCTGACGGACAGCGACCCTTCGGTGGTGCTGGTGGACGCGACGGGGCGCGGTGCGCTGGGTGAGCCAGTGTCGCGGTCGGCGCGGTGGGTCGATGTCGAGCAAGACGCGGCGCAGTGGGCGGAGGCGGACGAGCGCGATCCTGGGGTGGAAGTCTTGCCGAGCCACCTTGCGTACGTGATCTACACGTCGGGTTCGACGGGCCGGCCCAAGGGCGTGATGGTCGAGCACGCGCAGGTGTCGCGGTTGTTCGCGAGCACCGAGGCGTGGTTCGGGTTCGACGAGCGAGATGTGTGGAGCCTGTTCCACTCGATCGGGTTCGACTTTTCGGTGTGGGAGCTGTGGGGCGCGCTTTCGTACGGCGGGCGGCTGGTGGTGGTGCCGCTGACGACCGCGCGCTCGCCGGTCGAGTTTTATGAATTGTTGTGCGCCGAAGGGGTGACGGTCCTGAACCAGACGCCGAGCGCGTTCCAGCAGCTGATGGCGGCGCAGGCGCAGACGACGATGGGGCACCAGCTGCGCTGGGTGATCTTCGGTGGAGAGGCGCTGGAGCTGCGGACGCTCAAGCCGTGGTACGAGCGCAACGACGAGCAAGCGACGAGGCTTGTGAACATGTACGGCATCACCGAGACGACGGTGCACGTGACCTACCGTGCGCTCGCGGCTCGGGACGCGGAACGGCCTGGTCCGAGCCCGATCGGCGTGAAGCTGCCCGACTTGCGGCTGTACGTGCTGGACGAGCAGAGGCAGCCGGTGGCGGTGGGGGTGACGGGCGAGCTGTACGTCGGAGGCGCGGGGGTGGCGCGCGGCTACCTCGGGCAGCCGGAGCTCACGGCGGAGCGCTTCGTCGACGACCCGTTCACGGGAACGGGGCGTCTGTACCGGACAGGCGATCTGGGTCGGTGGCTGCCCGACGGGAGCATCGAATACCTGGGACGCAACGACTTCCAGGTGAAGATTCGCGGCTTCCGGATCGAGCTTGGGGAGATCGAGGCGCGGCTAGCGGGTGCGCCGGGCGTCGCGGAGGTGGTGGTCGCCGCGCAGCCGGTGGGCGAGAGCGCGCCGGGAGAGCGGCGGCTGGTGGCGTACTACACGGGCGAGCACGCGCCGGATGCGCGCACGCTGCGTGAGCACGCCGCACGGGGCCTACCCGAATACATGCTGCCAGCCGCCTACGTGCGGCTCCCGGCGCTGCCGCTCACCCCCAACGGCAAGCTCGACCGCAAGGCGCTGCCGGCGCCTCAGGGCGAGGCTTTCGCGCGTCGCTCCTACGAGCCTCCGCAGGGCCCCATCGAAGAGCGCCTCGCGATGCTGTGGGCGAGGCTCCTCAAGCAGGAGCGCGTCGGGCGACACGACAACTTCTTCGCGCTCGGCGGTCACTCGCTGCTGGCGGTCAGCTTGCTCGAGCGCATGCGGCGCGAGGGGCTGCACGGCGACGTGCGCGCGGTGTTCAAGGCGCAGACCTTGGCGGAGCTCGCGGCGCAGATTCGCAACGAAGATCCGGAGCTGCCTGTGCCTCCGAACCTGATTCCGGCGCAAGCCGATCGGATCACGCCGGAGATGCTCACGCTCGTCAGCCTCGACCAGGACGCGATCGACGCGATCGTCGCGTCGGTCGACGGCGGCGCGGCCAACGTGCAGGACATCTACCCGCTCGCGCCGATGCAGGAAGGAATGCTGTTCCACCACCGGCTCGATGCGCCGTCCGAGACCGATCCCTACATGGAGTCGTACACCCTGGCCTTCAGGTCGCGGGGCCGGCTCGAACGCTTCCTGGCGGCGCTCCAGCACATCGTCGACCGCCACGACATCCTGCGCACCGGGTTCTGGTGGGACGGCCTCGAGCAGCCGGTCCAGGTGGTGCGCCGGCGCGCGGTCGTCCCCGTCTCGTGGCTCGACCCCGAGGATCTGGGCGCCGTCGACGGCGACGTCGTGCGGGCGCTCGAGGGGCGGTTCGATCCGCGGCGGCTCCGCATCGATATCCAGCGGCCGCCGCTGCTCGCCTGCCACGTGGTCGAGGACCGCGCGCAGCAGCGCTGGGTGCTGTGCGTCCTCATGCACCACCTCGTCATCGACAACACGACGCTGAAGCTGCTGGCCGCCGAGGAGCGGGCCATCGAGCTCGGCCGTCTCGACGAGCTGCCGCGGCCCGCACCGTACCGCGAGTTCGTGGCGCGCGCCCGGCAGGCGATCCGCCTCGGCAAGCACGCCGCGTTCTTCCGCGAGTTGCTCGGAGACATCGACGAGCCGACCGCGCCCTTTGGCCTCGTCGACGTCCGCGGCGACGGGCGTGGCATCGCGGAGGCGGAGAGCAGGCTGCCCGCCGAGCTGTCGCGCGCCATCCGGCGCTGCACCGCGCGGCTCGGGGTGAGCCCGGCGAGCTTCATGCACCAAGCCTTTGGCCTCGTGCTCGCCCGGGTGACCGACCGGCGCGACGTGGTGTTCGGGACCGTGGTGTTCGGTCGCATGCATGCCGGCGCCCAAGCCGACCGGGTGATGGGGATGTTCATCAACACGCTGCCGATGCGGATCCGCGTCGACGAGCGCGGCGTCGAAGACAGCCTCCGACGCACCCACGACCTCGTGGTCGAGCTGCTGCGCTACGAGCACACGCCGCTCGGGCTCGCGCAGCGCGAGAGCCGCGTGCCGGCGCAGACTCCGCTCTTCTCCGCCCTGCTCAACTACCGGCAAGGCGCCCTCGTCGTGCAGGAAGAGCTCGACGACGCGAGCGCGCCTCCGGATCCCGGTCGCGACGACGCGATCGATTTTCTCGGTGGCAACGAGCGCACCAACTACCCGCTGGTGCTGTCGATCGACGACCTGGGTGACGACTTCTCGGTCACCGCACAGGTGAGCAGCGACATCGGACCTGCGCGCGTGTGGGACTTCATGCACGAGGCCCTCGCGGGCCTGGTCCGCGCGCTGGACGAGGATCCACGGGCGCCCACGTGCGGCATCGACGTGCTGCCCGCGGCGGAGCGCAAGCGCGTGGTCGCGGAGTGGAACGACACGGCGCGGGCCTACGCGCTCGAGTCCTGCGTGCTCGCGCTGTTCGAGGCGCAGGTCGCGCGCTCTCCGGCGGCGATCGCCGTGGCGCAGGGCGACGAGGCGGTCTCGTATGCAGCGCTCGACGCGCGGGCCGACCGGCTGGCCTGGCACCTGCGGCGACTGGGCGTGCATTCCGGGGCCCGAGTCGCGCTGTGCTTCGAACGCAGCCCCGCGCTGATCACGGCGATGCTGGCCACGGCCAAGGCCGGCGGCGCCTACGTGCCGCTCGATCCTGCGTATCCCGCCGAGCGGCTCGAAACCTTGCTGCGGAGCTCGGCTCCGGCCGCCGTGCTGACCGACGCCCATGCCCGGCTCGCGATTGGCGCGACCGCACAGCGCGCAGGCGTGCGGGTGCTCGATCTCGACCGCGATGTCGAGCTCGACGCAAGCGCGCGGCGGGGACACGACAGGGACGACACCGCTGCCGCGCCGCCGACGTCGAGCGACCTCGCCTATGTCATCTACACCTCGGGATCGACCGGCGAACCCAAGGGGGTGATGGTCGAGCACCGCAGCCTGACCAACCTGGTCGCCTGGCATATCGAGGCGTTCGGGCTTGCGCCGGGCCATCGCAGCTCGAGCACGGCAGGCGTTGGCTTCGACGCGATGACCTGGGAGATCTGGCCACCGCTGTGCAGTGGCGGCACCTTGCTGCTGCCGCCACGGGACGTGGAGGGCGATCCGGAACGGCTACTCGATTGGTGGCGCGCCCAGGCTCTGGACGTGAGCTTCCTGGTCACGCCGCTCGCGGAGCTGGCCCACGCCGGCGGAGCGGGCAACCCGCGCCTGCAAACGTTGCTGATCGGCGGCGATCGGCTGCGCCGCTGGCCGCAGGGTCTGCCGTCCGGTCAGTCCCTGATCAACAACTACGGGCCGACGGAGAGCTGCGTGGTCGCGACCTCCGGTCGGCTGCACGAAGGCGACTCCGTCCTGCACATCGGCCGACCGATCGCGAACGTGCGTGTGTACGTCGTGGATGCGTCGTTTCGGCCATCGCCGGTTGGGGTGATCGGTGAGATCGTGATTGGCGGGGCGGGGGTGGGGCGGGGCTACCTGGGGGAGCCTGGTCTGACGGCGGAGCGGTTCGTGGAGGATCCGTTCGTGTCCGGAGGACGAGTGTACCGGACAGGGGACCTCGGTCGCTGGCGTGCGGACGGGACGATCGAGTACGTGGGCCGCAACGACTTTCAGGTGAAGCTTCGAGGCTACCGTATCGAGCTTGGGGAGATCGAGGCGCGGCTCGGGGAGGTGAGGGGAGTCGAAGAGGTGGTGGTGGTGGCGCGTCGCGAGGGCGGGGACGCGAGCGATGCGCGGTTGGTGGCGTATTACACGGGCGAGGGGAACCTGGGGGAAGCGCTGCGCGCCCACGCGTCGCGGACCCTTCCGTCGTACATGGTGCCGACGGCGTACGTGGCGCTCGAGGCGCTGCCGCTGACGGCGCACGGCAAGCTCGACCGCGGTGCGCTGCCTGCGCCCGAGGCGTCGGAGGCAAGGGCAGGCGAAGCGCCGCGGAATCAGATTGAAGAGATCCTTGCCGGGCTGTGGAGCGAGCTTTTGGGGCGCGGGCAGGTGAGCCGGAGCGACCACTTCTTCGAGCTTGGTGGGCACTCGTTGCTGGCGATGCAGCTTGTGTCGCGGGTGCGTCGGTTGCTGGGGGTCGAGCTTGCGTTGTCTGAGCTGTTCGCGCACCCCGAGCTGCACCGGTTGGCGGCGCGTGTGAGGGTGGCGGAGCGCACGGAGCTGCCGGAGATTGCGGTGGGTGAGCGGCGCGGACCGGAGCCGGTGTCGCTGACGCAGCAGCGGCTATGGTTTTTGACGCGGCTGGAGGGCGCGAGCGCGGCGTATCACATCCGGGGTGCGTTTTTGCTGCGCGGCGTGCTGGACCGGGGCGCGCTGGTGGGCGCGCTGAGGCGAATCGTGGAGCGTCACGAGTCGCTGCGCACGCGCTTCGGGGTGCAGGACGGCGTGCCGGTGCAGGAGGTGCAGGCGACGGCAGCGCTTCAGCTGCGCGAGGAGGATGTGCGGGGCTCGGCCGATGCGGCGGCTGCGGCGCGCGCGCTGGGTGATGCGCATGCGGCCAGGGCGTTCGAGCTGAGCGAGGACCTGCCGCTGCGCGTGCTGGTCGTGCGCACGGGCGAAGACGAGCACGTGCTCGAGGTGGTGATGCACCACATCGCGTCGGACGGCTGGTCGGTGGGCGTGTTTTTGCGCGAGCTGAGCGCGCTGTACGCGGCGTATGCGTCGGGTCGAGCGGATCCGCTGCCGGCGCCGACGGTGCAGTACGCGGACTGGGCAGCGTGGCAGCGGAGCACGCTGGCGAGCGGGCAGCTTGCGCGGCAGAGCGAGTTCTGGCGGAGCAACCTTCGCGGTGCGCCGAGCCTGTTGAGCTTGCCGTGGGACCGACCGCGCCCTGCGCAGCAGGACCCTGCAGGCGCGAGCATCGATGTCGAGGTGGGTGCGGAGCTGACGCGCGGGCTGCGTGCGCTGAGCCGTCGTCACGGGGTGACGATGTACATGACGCTGCTTGCGAGCTGGGGGGCGGTGCTCTCTCGGTTGAGCGGGCAGGAAGAGGTGGTGATCGGAAGTCCCGTGGCGGGGCGGGGGCGGGCGGAGATCGAGTCGTTGATCGGGTTCTTCGTGAACACGCTGGCGCTGCGCATCGACCTGCAGGGAGAGCCGACGGTGGGCGAGGTGCTGGCGCGTACGCGAGCGCAGGTGCTGGCGGCGCAGGAGCACCAGGACCTGCCGTTCGATCAGGTGGTGGAGGTGGTGGCGCCGCCGCGCAGCCTGTCGCACACGCCGCTGTACCAGGTGATGCTCGACTGGCACAGCACGCGGGATGCGCCGCTGACGCTGCCAGGCTTGCGCGTGACGACGCTCCCGACGGAGCTGGACACGGCGCAATGCGACCTGACGCTGGCGCTGCAGGAGCGTGAGGAGGGGCTCGTCGGGAGCCTGAACTACGCGACGGCGCTGTTCGAGCGCGAGACGGTGGAGCGCTACCGTGGCTACTGGCTGCGTGTGCTGGAGGGCATGGTGGCCGACGATCGGCAGCCGATCGGCGCGATCGCTGTGCTGTCGCCGGCGGAGTGGCAGCGCGTGGTGGTCGAGTGGAACGACACGGGGCGTGCGCTGCCGCTCGAGCGGTGCGTGCACGAGCTGTTCGAGGCGCAGGTGGCGCGGGCCCCTGAGGCGGTGGCGGTCGACGACGGGACGGAGCGTGTGAGCTACGGCGAGCTGAACCGGCGAGCCAACCGGCTGGCGCGACACCTGCGCTATTTGGGCGTCACGGCGGACGCGCGGGTGGGCGTGTGCGCCGAGCGCGGCGCGCCGGTGCTTGTCGCGCTGCTCGCGACGCTGAAGGCGGGCGGAGCGTACGTGCCGCTCGATCCTGCCTACCCCGGCGAGAGGTTGGCCCACATCATCGAGGACAGCGCGCCCGTCGCGGTGCTGACGGCGGGGGGCGCAGGGCGCGACGTGGCGCGCCGTCACGTGCCCGGGACGATCGCGGTATTCGATGTGGAGCTGGACGCGGGCCAGTGGTCCTCGCGCAGCGATGACGACCTCGACGCGCGGGCGCTGGGTGTTGGCGCGGAGCACCTGGCGTACGTGATCTACACGTCGGGCTCGAGCGGTCAGCCCAAGGGCGTGATGATCGAGCACCGCAACCTCGTGAACTACACGCTTGCGGCGATCGAGTGGTTCGGGCTGGGACCTGCGGACACGGTGCTGCAGCAGAATTCGCTGAACTTCGACCTTTCGCTGGAGGAGATCATGCCAGCGCTGCTGGCGGGAGCGCGGCTGTTGCCGAGGTCGCGCCCGTTCGGGGCCGGGGACGAAGGCGAGCGCGCGAGCGTGGTGCACCTGACCGCGGCGCACTGGCACAGCCTGGTCGGCGAGTGGAGCCGTCCGGGGGCGGGCGCGCCGCCGCTGGACGGTGTGCGCCTGGTGAACGTGACGGGCGATGCGCTGTCGCCGCACGCGCTGGCGCGCTGGGAGGCGCTGGGCGCGGAGACGCGGCTGATCAACACGTACGGGCCGACGGAGGTCACGGTGTCGTGCAGCGCGGCCTACGTTCGCCACGAGGCAGGCGCGGCGCGCGTGAGCATCGGCAAGCCGTTCGCGAACACGCGGATGTACGTCCTGGACCGCCGCGGCGAGCCGGTGCCGGTGGGCGTGGTGGGGGAGCTGTTCATCGCGGGCGCGCAGGTGGGGCGGGGCTATCTGCACCAGCCGCAGCGCAGCGCCGAACGGTTCGTGGAGGACCGCTTCCATCCCGGCCAGCGCATGTACCGCAGCGGCGACCTGGCGCGCTGGCGGCCTGACGGGGAGCTCGAGTTCATCGGGCGCGATGACGGGCAGGTGAAGGTGCGCGGCTTCCGCGTGGAGCTCGGCGAGGTCGAGAGCGCGCTCGCGCAGCTGCCCGGGCTCGACGAGGTGGCGGTGCTCGTGCGCGAGGACGTCTCCGGCGACAAGCGCCTGGTTGCGTACTACACCGGTGCGGCCGCGCTCGACGACGAAGCGCTGCGACGTCACGCCGCCGAGAAGCTGCCGGCGTACATGCTGCCGGTGGCGTACGTGCGGCTCGCTGCGCTGCCCCTCACGCCCAATGGCAAGCTCGATCGCAAGGCTCTGCCCGCGCTGGACGACTCGGCCGCGTCGAGCCAGCCGTTCGAAGCGCCGTGCGGCGAGGTCGAGGAGCGGCTGGCCCGGATATGGTCCGAGCTCCTCGATCTGCCGCGCGTCGGGCGCCATGACGACTTCTTCGCGCTCGGCGGCCACTCGCTCCTAGCCGTCCGCCTCATCGAGCGGATGCGCCACGAGGACCTCCACGCCGATGTCGCCTCCATCTTTACCGCCGTCAGCCTTGCCGAGCTGGCGAGAGCCACCACGCGCCTGAAGGAGATTCTGCTGTGACGACTCTGAACCAGCTCTTGACCATGCTCGAGACCAAGGGCCTCTCGCTGACGCTCGTCGGCGACGGGCTATCGTTGCGAGGCAACGAGTCGGCGCTCGCCGATCGCGAGCTCGTCGCATCGGTGCGCCAGCACAAGCAGGCCCTGGTCGAGCTCCTCCGAGCCGGTCACACGATTGGCGCCGGCGCGCGCGCCGCCGTGCCACCCAACCTGATTCCCGACGCCGCCGCGCGGATCACCCCCGAGATGCTCACGCTGGTGAGCCTGGACCAGGCTGCGATTGACGTGATCGTCTCGCGCGTGCCCGGTGGCGCACCCAACGTGCAGGACATCTACCCGCTCACGCCCCTCCAGGAGGGCATGCTGTTCCACCACCTGTGGAGCGCCGATGGCGACGCCTACACCGAGGGCTACGTCATGGCCTTCCCGTCGCGGGCGCGCATGGATCGCTTCACCGACGCGCTCGAGCAGGTGGTCGCGCGCCACGACGTCCTCCGCACCAGCATCGCGTGGGATGGGCTCGAGTCGCCAGTCCAGGTGGTGCAGCGGCGCGCTGCGCTCCCCGTCGAGATCCTCGATGTCGACCCGGCCTGCAGCGACGTCGCCCGGGAGCTCGAGCTGCGCTGCGGCGCCCAGCATCTCCGGCTGGACCTCGGACGCGCGCCGCTGCTGCGCTGCTACGCCGCGCACGATGTGTCCACGGGCCGCTGGCTGCTGAGCGTCGTCTTCCATCACATTGCGATCGACCACCTCGCGCTGGAGCTGCTCGTCGCGGAGACCTGGGCCATCGAGCAGGGCCGCGGCGCCGAGCTGCCGGCGCCGGCGCCGTTCCGTGCGTTCGTCGCGGAAGCTCGGCTCGGCGTGAGCGAGCAGGAGCATGCGGCGTTCTTCACGAAGCTGCTCGGCGACATCGACGAGACCACCGCACCGTTCGGCCTGCTCGACGAGAAAGGCGACGGCAGCGCCGTGGCGGAGGCGACCGTCCAGCTGCCGCGCGCGCTGGCCAGCGCGATTCGCGCGTCGGCGCGCCGTCTCGGCGTGAGCCCGGCGAGCCTCGTCCACCTGGCCTGGGCCCTGGTCGCGGCGCGGACGACCGGCCGCAAGGACGTGGTGTTCGGCACCGTGCTGTTCGGTCGCATGCAGGCGGGCGTCGACGCAGGCCGCATGCTCGGCCTGCTCATGAACACGCTGCCGGTGCGGGTCAGCGTCGGCGACGAGGATGTCGTGCAGGCGGCGAAGACCGTCCATGCCCTGCTGGTGGACCTCATGCGCCACGAGCACGCGCCGCTGTCGCTCGCGATGCGCGCGAGCGGGGTCGCGGCGCCGGCGCCCCTGTTCACGTCGCTGCTCAACTATCGCTACAACGTCGAGGCCAAGAACAGCGGCGGCCGCAGCGACGGCGTCGAGGTCCTCGCCAGCCACGAGCGCACCAACTACCCGTTGACGCTGTCGGTCGACGACCTGGGCCACGACTTCGCGCTGACCGCGCTGGTCAGCAAGCGCGTTCTGCCCGAACGGGTGTGCGCGTTCATGCAGACCGCGCTGGAGCGCCTGGTGGACGCCCTCGAACACCGTACGCCGCTCCGCCTCGTCGACGTGCTGCCGGAGGCGGAGCGCCGGGACGTGGTGGAGAGGTGGAACCAGACGCGAGCGTCGGCGAGCCGAGGGTGCGTGCACGAGCAGTTCGAGGCGCATGCGCGGCGAAACCCCGAGGCGATCGCGCTGGTGCACGGAGCGGAGCGCGTGAGCTACGGCGCGCTGAACGCGGCGGCGAACCGTCTGGCGCATCACCTGCGCGGGATGGGGGTGGGGCCGGAGCAGCGGGTGGCGATCTGCCTCGAGCGCGGGGTGGCGCTGGTGACCGCGATCCTTGCGGTCCTCAAGGCGGGCGGCGCCTACGTGCCGCTCGATCCGGCATACGCCTCGGAGCGGCTGGTGGCGACGCTGACCAACAGCGACCCTTCGGTGGTGCTGGTGGACGCGACGGGGCGCGTGGCGCTGGGTGAGCCAGTGTCGCGGTCGGCGCGGTGGGTCGATGTCGAGCGAGACGCGGCGCAGTGGGCGGAGGCGGACGAGCGCGATCCTGGGGTGGAAGTCTTGCCGAGCCACCTGGCGTACGTGATCTACACGTCGGGTTCGACGGGGCGGCCCAAGGGGGTGATGGTCGAGCACGCGCAGGTGTCGCGGTTGTTCGCGAGCACCGAGGCGTGGTTCGGGTTCGACGAGCGAGACGTGTGGAGCCTGTTCCACTCGATCGGGTTCGACTTTTCGGTGTGGGAGCTGTGGGGCGCGCTTTCGTACGGCGGGCGGCTGGTGATCGTGCCGCTGACGACCGCGCGCTCGCCGGTCGAGTTTTATGAATTGTTGTGCGCCGAAGGGGTGACGGTGCTGAACCAGACGCCGAGCGCGTTCCAGCAGCTGATGGCGGCGCAGGCGCAGACGACGATGGGGCACCAGCTGCGCTGGGTGATCTTCGGAGGGGAGGCGCTGGAGCTGCGGACGCTCAAGCCCTGGTACGAGCGCAACGACGAGCAAGCGACGAGGCTCGTGAACATGTACGGCATCACCGAGACGACGGTGCACGTGACCTACCGTGCGCTGGCGGCTCGGGACGCGGAGCGGCCAGGGCCGAGCCCGATCGGGGTGAAGCTGCCCGACCTGCGGCTGTACGTGCTGGACGAGCAGAGGCAGCCGGTGGCGGTGGGGGTGACGGGCGAGCTGTACGTCGGAGGCGCGGGGGTGGCGCGCGGCTACCTCGGGCAGCCGGAGCTCACGGCGGAGCGCTTCGTCGACGACCCGTTCACGGGAACGGGGCGTCTGTACCGGACGGGCGATCTGGGTCGGTGGCTGCCCGACGGGAGCATCGAATACCTGGGACGCAACGACTTCCAGGTGAAGATTCGCGGCTTCCGGATCGAGCTTGGGGAGATCGAGGCGCGGCTAGCGGGTGCGCCGGGCGTCGCGGAGGTGGTGGTCGCCGCGCAGCCGGTGGGCGAGAGCGCGCCGGGAGAGCGGCGGCTGGTGGCGTACTACACGGGCGAGCGCGCGCCGGATGCGCGCACGCTGCGTGAGCACGCCGCACGGGGCCTACCCGAATACATGCTGCCAGCCGCCTACGTGCGGCTCCCAGCGCTGCCGCTCACCCCCAACGGCAAGCTCGACCGCAAGGCGCTGCCGGCGCCAGACGTCGAGGACTTCGGGCGTCAGGGCTACGAGCAGCCGACGGGGCGCATCGAGCAGGCGCTCGCCGGGATCTGGGCCGAGCTGCTGCAGGTCGAGCGCGTGGGCCGGCGCGACAGCTTCTTCGCGCTCGGCGGTCACTCGCTCGCGGCAGTGCGGCTGGTCTCTCGCGTCCGCAAGGTCTTGGGTGTCGAGCTCGCGCTGAGCGACGTGTTCTTGCGCCCGGAGCTCGCCGCGCTCGCCGAGGCCGTCAGCCGCGCCGCGCGCGCGGCCCAGCACGCGATCCCCGTCGCGCAGCGCAGCGGGCCGCAGCCGCTGTCGCTGGCCCAGCGGCGACTCTGGTTCTTGAGCCAGATGCGCGGCGCGAGCGAGGCCTATCACATCAGCGGCGTGGTCGGGCTCCGCGGTGTGCTCGCCCGCGACGTCCTCCGCCGCGCGCTCCAGCGCATCGTCGAGCGCCACGAGGCCCTGCGCACCTGCTTCCAGGAGCTCGACGGCGAGCCGGTGCAAATCGTCCAGGACGCCGGGCTGGTCCTCGACGAGCAAGACCTCCGCGGCGAAAGGGACCCCGAGGCCGCCACACGCCGGTTGATCGAGTCGAACACGGCCCGCGCGTTCGATCTCACCCGCGAAATCCCGCTGCGTGTGCTGCTCGTGCAGCGAGCCGAGCACGAGCACGTGTTGCACGTGGTCATGCATCACATCGCCTCCGACGGCTGGTCGATCGGCGTGTTCGTGGACGAGCTGACCCGGCTCTATCGCGCGTTCCTCGCCGGGCAACCCGACCCGCTGCCTCCGCTCGCGATCCAGTACGCCGACTACGCGGCCTGGCAGCGACGCTGGCTCGGCCACGGCGAGCTCGAGGCGCATGCAGCGTACTGGCGCGAGAGTCTGCAGGGCGCGCCGGCCCTCCTGGAGCTGCCCATCGACCGGCAGCGCCCCGCGCGGCAGGATCACGCAGGCGCCGCGGTCGACCTCGCGCTCGACGCCGCGCTGACGGCGCGGATCCAGGCGGCGGCGCAGCACCACGGCGTGACGCCCTACGTGCTGCTGCTCTCCAGCTGGGCGGCGCTGATGGGCCGGCTGTCCGGCCAGACCGACGTCGTGATCGGCAGCCCGGTCGCGGGCCGCAATCGGACCGAGGTCGAGCCTCTGATCGGCTTCTTCGTCAACACCCTTCCCCTGCACATCGACCTGAACGGCGAACCCACGGTACGGGAGCTCGTGGCGCGCACCCGCGATCGGGTGCTGGCTGGGCAGGCTCACCAGGACCTGCCTTTCGACCAGATCGTCGAGGCCGTGAACCCGCCGCGCAGCCTCGCGCACCCGCCGCTCTTTCAGGTGATGTTCGCCTGGCAGAACACCGCCGACGCGACGCTCGAGATGCCGGACCTCGAGCTCTCGGAGCTGCGCGTGGCGCAGCCGACCGCTCAGCTGGACTTGACGCTGACGCTGCACGAAGGCCCCGCGGGCATCACCGGTGATCTGAGCTATGCGACGGCGCTCTTCGATCACGAGACCGCAGAGCGCATCCGCGGCCAGTGGCTCACGCTGCTCGAGGCCATGCTCGCCGATGAAGAGCAGCCGGTCAGCACACTGCCGCTCCTGTCCGAGCGCGAGCGCCACGCGCTGCTCGTCGACTGGAACACGATGGCCGAGGTGCCGGCGCTGGACTGTCTCCACGAGCGATTCGAGGCGCAGGTCCGGCAGAGGCCCGACGCCATCGCCCTGGCGCACGGCCCGGCGCGGCTCACCTATCGCGCGCTGAACGAACGCGCGAACCGGCTCGCCCATCACCTGCGGGCGCTGGGGATCGGGGCGGACCGCCTGGTCGCGATCTGCGTCGATCGCGGCCTCGACATGGTCACCGCCCTCCTCGCCACGCTCAAGGCCGGCGGCGCCTACGTGCCGCTCGATCCGGCGTACGCGTCCGAGCGGCTCGGCGCCACGCTGGCCGACTGCGCGCCAGCCGTGCTGCTGGTCGACGCGGTGGGGCGCGAGGCGCTGGGGGCGTTCACGCCGGGCCCCACGCACGTGATCGACCTCGACCGTGACGCCGCGGCCTGGGCTGATGCGCCCGACAGTGACCTCGAGCCTGGCTCCACCGGCGTGGCGCCGAACCACCTCGCGTACGTCATCTACACGTCGGGATCGACCGGAAGGCCCAAGGGCGTCATGGTCGAGCACGCCCATGTCGTGCGTCTGTTCGACGCCACCGAGGCGTGGTTTCACTTCGATGATCACGACGTGTGGACGCTGTTCCACTCGTTCTCGTTCGACTTCTCGGTGTGGGAGATCTGGGGTGCGCTCCTGTACGGCGGCCGGCTGGTCATCGTGCCGGCGGCGGTTGCCCGCTCGCCCCGCGACATGGTCGAGCTGATCTGCGACGAGGGCGTGACCGTGCTCAACCAGACGCCGAGCGCCTTCCAGCAGCTCATGGCGGCCGAGGCGGAGTGCGGGCGCGCGAACCGGCTACGTACCATCATCTTCGGCGGCGAGGCGCTCGAGCTGCACACGCTGCGGCCGTGGTACGCGCGCCACGAGCACGGCCCGCGGCTCGTCAACATGTACGGGATCACGGAGACCACCGTACACGTGACGTACCGCCCGCTCGAGGCCGAGGACGCGGCTCGGCCGGGACCGAGCCCGATCGGCGTGCGCATTCCCGATCTGCAGCTGCACATCCTCGACGGACATCGCCAGCCGGTGCCGGTCGGCGTGACCGGCGAGCTCTACGTCGGCGGCGCCGGCGTGGCGCGCGGCTACCTGGGCCAGCCCGAGCTCACCGCCGAGCGTTTCCTCGAAAACCCGTTCCCCGGCGGCGGCCGGCTGTACCGCACCGGCGACCTGGCGCGCCGGCTGCCCGACGGCAGCGTCGAGTACCTGGGCCGCAACGACTTCCAGGTCAAGATCCGCGGCTTCCGCGTCGAGCTCGGCGAAATCGAGGCGTGCCTGTCGCGCGTCGAGGGCGTGCGCGACGTGGTCGTCGTCGCGCGCGAGGACGAGCCGGGCGACAAGCGCCTCGTCGCGTATTTCACGGCAAGCGGCGGATCCGCGCCGGACGCCGAGCTGCTCCGGCGACGCGCCGCGCGGTCGCTGCCGCCGTACATGGTCCCGGCCGCCTATCTTCACCTGGAGGCGCTGCCGCTCACGGGCAACGGCAAGCTCGATCGCAAGGCGCTGCCGGCTCCGGAAGCGGGTTCGTACGTGCGGCGTGCGTACGAGGAGCCGCGCGGACAGATCGAGGTGTTGCTCGCGGACCTGTGGTCGGAGCTGCTCAAGGTCGAGCGCGTGGGACGCCGTGACGACTTCTTCGCGCTGGGCGGTCACTCGCTGCTCGCCGTACAGCTGGTGTCCAGGGTGCGCCGTGCGCTCGACATCGAGATCTCGCTCGCCGTCGTGTTCGAGTACCCCGAGCTCGCCCGGCTCGCGGAGCACCTGAACGAAGCGGCGACGTCGCGGTTACCCGCGTTCCTGCCGCTGACCGACGACGAGCGCCGAGAGCCCCAGCCGCTCTCGCTGGCGCAGCAGCGGCTGTGGTTCTTGACCCGGCTCGACGGCGCGAGCGACGCCTATCACATCGGCGGCGCAGTACGCCTGCGTGGCGCGCTCGATCGCGAGGTGCTGCGCCGGTCGCTGCAGCGGATCATCGAGCGCCACGAGGCGCTGCGTACCACCTTCGAGCGGATCGACGGGCAGCCGAGGCAGGTGGTGCGACGCGATGCGGTGCTCCCCTGGCAGGAGCGCGAGCTCGCCGCCGAGGCCTACCCCGACCGCGAGGCCGCGGCCCTGGCGATGTGCAGCGGGCACGAGTCCGCGGTGTTCGATCTCGAGCGCGATCTGCCGGTGCGCGCGCTGCTCGTGCGGCTGTCCGCCGACGACCACGTCCTGCATTTGGTGATGCATCACATCGCCGCCGACGGCTGGTCCATGGGGATCCTGCTCGGCGAGCTGAGCGCGCTCTATCACGCCCTGGCTCGCGGCGAGGCCGATCCGCTTCCGCCGCTGGCGATCCAGTACGTCGACCACGCAGTCTGGCAGCGTCGCTGGCTCGCCGCGGGCGAGCTCGAGGCCCAGGCCGAGTTCTGGCGCCGCAACCTGGCCGGCGCGCCGGCGCTGCTCGGGCTACCGACCGACCAGCCGCGGGTCGAGCGCAGTCACGCGGGAGCCAACGTCGATGTTCAGCTCGGCGCCGCGCTGAGCCATCAGCTGTATGCGCTGTGCCGGCGCCACGGCGTGACGCCGTACATGGCGCTGCTCGCCAGCTGGGCCGCGACGCTCGGCCGGCTCGCGAACCAAGAAGACGTGGTGATCGGCAGCCCGGTCGCCGGCCGCAGCCGGACGGAGATCGAGCCGCTGATCGGCTTCTTCGTCAACACGCTCGCCCTGCGCATCGACCTGCGCGGCGAACCGACGGTGGCCCAACTGCTCGCGCGCACCCGCGCGCAGGTCCTGGCCGCGCAGGACCACCAGGACCTGCCGTTCGACCAGGTGGTCGAGGCGGTCAAGCCGCCGCGCAGCCTCGCGCATTCGCCCCTGTTCCAGGTCATGTTCGACTACCATTCCGCGCAGCCCGGCGGGCTCGATCTACCCGGCCTGCAGCTGTCGAGCGTCGCGCGGCCAGCGGCGACGGCCCGGTTCGACCTGTCGCTGACCCTCGAGGAGGGCGACGCCGGGATCACCGGCTCTTTGGTCTACGCGACGGCGCTGTTCGAGCGCGCCACGGTGGAGCGCATCGTGGCGCACTGGACGACCTTGCTCGAGGCCATGGCGGCTGGCGACGACCGTCGTGTCGCGGAGCTTCCGGTGCTGAGCGAGGCGCAGCGCCGGCAGATCCTGGTCGAATGGAACGACACCGCCGGGGACTATCCGCGCGCGCAGTGCCTGCACGAGTTGTTCGAGGATCAAGCGCGGCGCACGCCGGACGCGACGGCGCTCGTCGCGGGCGATCAGTCGCTGAGCTTCGCCGAGCTCGACGCGCGGGCCAGCCGGCTCGCGCGATCGCTGCGCGCGCGGGGCGTCGGTCCCGACGTGCTCGTCGCGGTCTGCGCCGAGCGCGGCATCGCGATGGTGGTCGGCTTCCTCGGGGTGCTCAAGGCCGGCGGCGCGTACATCCCGGTGGATCCGCACCACCCCGCCGCGTGGCTCGCGGAGATGCTCGAGGAGGCCGCGCCGCGCGTGGTGCTGACCGAGGCGGCGTGGCAGGCGCGCTTGCCCGCCGCGCAGGCGGACGTCGTCCTGCTCGCTCCGGGCGGCGAGCCCGTCGAGGATGTCGACCGCTCGGCCGACGCTGACGAGCTCGACCCGCGCGCCCTCGGGCTGACCCCCCGGCACCTGGCGTACGTCATGTTCACGTCCGGATCGACCGGGCGGCCCAAGGGGGTCATGGTCGAGCACCGCGGGATCGTGAACTACACGGCCCACATGATCCGGCAGCAGGATCTGGCCAGCGGCGATGGCTCCCTCATCCTCACCTCGCTCAGCTTCGACCTCGCGCTCACCGGGCTCTACCCGCCGCTCTTGTGCGGCAAGACCGTGCGCCTCGGCACACCGGGCAACGACGTGGAGGCGTGGCGTCGCCAGCTCCTTTCGTGCTCCAACCTCGCGCCGCTCAAGCTGACACCGTCGCACCTGGCGCTGCTGCAGCAGGTGATCCCGGCGGAGGCGCTGGCTGGCCGGATCCGCACGCTCGTGCTGGGCGGCGAGCCGCTGCGCGGCGCAGCGCTGCGCTGGTGGCGCGAGCACGCGCCCGACATGCGAATCTTCAACAACTACGGACCGACGGAGATCTCGGTCGCCTGCACCGCCCAGGAGGTCACCGACCCGCTGCCCGCGTCGGTGCCGCTCGGACGGCCCATCACCAACGCGCGCGTCTACATCCTCGATGCCCGCGGCGAGCCCGTACCGGTCGGCGTAGCCGGCGAGCTCCACGTCGGCGGCGTGGGCGTGGCGCGCGGCTACGTCAACCGCCCGGAGCTGACCCGCGAGCGGTTCCTGCCAGATCCCTTCGCCGCCGAGCCCGACGCGCGGATGTACCGCACCGGCGACGTCGGGCGCTGGCGTCCCGACGGCACCATCGAATACCTCGGGCGCAACGATCACCAGGTCAAGATCCGCGGCTACCGCGTCGAGCTCGGCGAGATCGAGACCACGCTGCGCGCACAGGACGGCGTCGACGAGGTGGTGGTGGTTGCGCGCGAGGACGCGCCGGGCGACCTTCGCCTCGTCGCCTACCTCACGGGCGCGCCGGTGTCACCGGAGGCGCTGCGGCAGCACGCGAGCGATCGTCTGCCGTCCTACATGGTGCCGTCGGCGTTCGTGCACCTTGAGGCGCTGCCGCTCACGGCCAACGGCAAGATCGATCGCGCGGCGCTGCCGGCGCCGGACGGGCAGGCCTCGACCCGCGCCTACGAGGCGCCGCGCGGCGAGAAGGAGGAGCGGCTGGCCCGGATCTGGGCCGAGCTGCTCAAGCTCGAGCAGGTCGGGCGCAACGACAACTTCTTCGAGCTCGGCGGACACTCGCTCTTGGCCGTGAGCCTCATCGAGCGCATGCGCGCCGAGCGGCTGCACGCCGACGTGCGCGCGGTGTTCCGGGCGTCGAGCCTGGCCGAGCTCGCCCAGCGGGCCGGCACCGAGAGCCAGGAGGTCACGCTGCCGCACAACCTCGTCACCCCCGGGGCGACGCGCATCACCCCGGAGATGCTGACCCTGGTCCGCCTCGATCAGGAGGCGATCGACAGCATCGTCGCGGGCGTCGACGGCGGCGCGGCCAACGTGGCCGATATCTACCCGCTCGCGCCGCTCCAGGAGGGCATGCTGTTCCACCACCTGCTCGACGACAGCAGCGATGCGTACGTCGAATCGCACCTGCTCGCGTTCCCGACCCGAGCCGGGCTCGATCGCTTCGTCGCCGCGCTCGATCACGTGATCGCTCGCCACGACATCCTGCGCACCGGCATCGCTTGGCGCGGGCTCGATCAGCCCGTCCAGGTCGTGCGCCGGCAGGCGAAGCTGCCGGTCGAGCTCGTCGTGCTCGATCCGCGCGAGGGCGACATCGCGACCCAGCTCGCCGCGCGCTGCGATCCGCGGCGCGTGCGGCTCGACATCAGCCGGGCGCCGCTCTTGCGCTGCCACATTGCGAGCGACGAGGCGAACGGCCGCTGGGTGATGAGCGTGCTGTCGCATCACCTCGTGGTCGATCACACGACCCTCGATCTGCTCGTCCACGAGGCGAAGGCCTTCTTGCGCGGCGAGGCCGATCGCCTGCCGCCGCCGGTGCCGTTCCGCACGTTCGTGGCCCAGGCGCGCCTGGGCGTCAGCCAGGACGAGCACCGTGCGTTCTTTGCGCAGATGCTGGGCGACATCGACGAACCGACCGCGCCCTTCGGGCTCGTCGATGTGCGCGGTGATGGCCGGGGCATCGGCGAGGCGCACGAGCTCCTGCCGGCCGAGCTCGCCCTGGCCATCCGACGCGAGGCGCGGCGGCTCCGGGTCAGTCCCGCGAGCCTCATGCACCTGGCGTGGGCCATGGTGCTGGCCCGGACGACCGGCCGCGAGCAGGTGGTGTTCGGCACCGTGCTGTTCGGCCGAATGCAGGGCGGCGCCCACGCCGATCGAGGCCTGGGCCTGTTCATGAACACGCTGCCGGTGCGGCTCGGCGTCGGCGAGCGCGGCGTAGCCGAGAGCGTGACCGCGACCCACGCGCTGCTCGTCGACCTGCTCCGCCATGAGCACGCCCCACTCGTGCTGGCGCAGCGGGCGAGCGCCGTGCCGGCGGAGGCGCCGCTATTCACGTCGCTCCTCAACTATCGCTACACGATCGAGGATGCCGCGCCAGAGGCGCCGACGGCGGGCGATGCGAGCGAAGAACGCTTCGAGCTGCTGTCCGCCGAGGAGCGAACCAACTACCCGCTCGTCATGTCGGTGGATGATCTCGGCGAGGGCTTCGCGCTCACCGCTCACGTGCGCGAGCCGATCGAGCCCGCGCGCGTCTGCGCCTTCATGCGCACGGCCGTGGAGGCGGTCGTGCACGCGCTCGAGCACGGAGGCGGCGCGGCCGTGCGCGAGCTCGACGTGCTGCCGGCGGCGGAGCGCGCGCAGGTCGTCGCTGCCTGGAATGCGACGGCGCGGGACTACCGACATGATCTGTGCGTGCACGAGCTGTTCGAGGCCCAGGCGCGGCGAACGCCGGACGCGATCGCGGTGATCGCGGGCGAGTCCCGCGCGACCTACCGCGAGCTCGACGAGCGCGCGAACCGGCTCGCCCACCTGCTCCGCGTCCGCGGCGTGGGCCCGGACGGCCTGGTCGGCGTGGCTGTCGACCGCGGCATCGATCTGGTCGTGGCGGTGCTCGGAACGCTGAAGGCGGGCGGGGCCTACGTCCCGCTCGATCCGAGCTATCCGCGCGAGCGGCTCGCGACCATGCTCGCCGACGCCCGGCCGAGCCAGCTCGTCAGCCAAACCGCGATCGCGGCGAGCCTGCCGGCCACCTCCGCGGCGCTCGTGCTGCTCGACGCGCCGGGCGCGCTCGACGGGTATCCCAGCAGTCGCCCGGAGCGCGCCGAGCTGACATCGCGCCACCTCGCGTACGTCATCTACACGTCCGGATCGACCGGCCAGCCCAAGGGCGTGATGGTCGAGCACCGCAGCATCGTCAACTTCCTGACCACCATGCGGGACGCTCCCGGCATCACCGCCGAGGACGTGCTGCTCGGCGTGACCTCGCTGTCGTTCGACATCGCCGGGCTCGAGCTGTACCTGCCTCTGTCGTGCGGCGCGACCGTGGTGATCGCCACCCGCGAGCAGGCTGGTGACCCGGTGGCGCTGCACGCGCTGATCGAGGCCCACGGCGTATCGATCCTGCAAGCGACGCCCTCGACCTGGCGCATGCTCGCGCAGCACAGCTGGCCTGCGCGGTGCCGCTCGCTCAAGGTGTTGTGCGGCGGTGAGGCGTTGCCGCCGAGCCTGGCCGCGGAGCTCCTCGGTGGCGTGCCAGAGCTGTGGAACCTGTACGGCCCGACCGAGACGACCATCTGGTCGACCCTGAGCCGCCTCACCGAGCCGGTTCCGCACATTGGCCGACCGATCGCCAACACACAGGTCTACGTGCTCGACGCGCAGCGCCGCCCCGTGCCCATCGGCGTACCCGGTGAGCTGTATATCGGCGGCGATGGCGTGGCGCGCGGCTACCTCCATCGCGAGGGGCTGACCGCAGAGCGCTTCGTGTCCGATCCGTTCACGCCGGATGGACGCCTGTACCGCACTGGCGATCTCGTCCGCTGGCTCCCCGACGGCAACCTCGAGTACCTCGGGCGCAACGATTTCCAGGTCAAGCTGCGCGGCTTCCGCATCGAGCTCGGCGAGATCGAGGCGCGGCTGGCCGAGGTCGACGATGTCCGTGAGGTCGTCGTGGTGGCGCGCGAGGACGTACCGGGCGACGCGCGCCTGGTCGCCTATTACACGGCGCAGGCCTCCCGCACCGACGCGCTCCGGCAGCATGCCGCCGCGAGCCTCCCTACCTACATGATGCCGGCGGCCTTCGTGCACCTTTCGGCGATGCCGCTCACCGCGAACGGCAAAGTCGATCGCAAGGCGCTGCCCGCCCCGGAGACCAGCTCGCCGGTGCGGCGTCACGACGAGGCGCCGCGCGGCCAGATCGAGCAGATGCTCGCGGGGCTCTGGGCCGATCTGCTCCAGGTGCCGGACGTGACCCGCCACGACAACTTCTTCGAGCTCGGCGGCCACTCCCTGCTCGCCGTGCAGATGGTGTCACGGCTTCGCCGGATGCTCGACATCGAGGTCCCGCTCGCCCACGTCTTCGAGCACCCGCGACTGAGCGCGCTGGCCGAGCGGCTGAGCGACGCTGCCCGCTCGCAGGTCGACGCGATCACGCCGATCGAGCGTGGCAGACCGCTGCCGCTCTCGCTGGCGCAGAAGCGCCTGTGGATCCTCGACCGGCTGTCCGAAGGCCGCCAGGCGCACCACCTCCAGGGCGGCATCCGGCTGCGCGGTCCGCTCGATCGCGAGGCGCTCGCCTGGGCGCTTGCGCGGATCGTCAAGCGTCACGAGGCGCTGCGCACCTGCTTCCGCGTCGTCGACGGGGAGCCCATGCAGATAGTGCGGCCCGAGGCCGAGGCCGAGCTGGTCGTGGTTGCGCGCGATCTACGCGGGCGGCGTGACCTCGACGCCACGACGCTGCAGCTCGCGAGCGCGCACACCGCGGCGCGGTTCGACCTCGAGCGCGATCTGCCGGTGCGGGCGATGCTCATGCGCGTTGCTGACGACGAGCACGTGCTGCACATCGTGACGCACCACATCGTGTCGGATGGTTGGTCGATGGGCGTGCTGCTCGACGAGCTCAGCGCCCTGTACAACGCGCACCGCAAGGGTGCGCCCGACCCCATGCCCGCCCTTTCGGTCCAGTACGCCGACTACGCCGCCTGGCAGCGCCGTTGGCTGGAGCGCGGCGAGCTGGAAAACCAGGTCGAGTTCTGGCGCCGCAACCTCGCCGGCGCGCCGACGCTGCTCGCGCTGCCGACCGATCGACCTCGCCCGGCCCAGCAGGACCACGGTGGCGACACCGTTGCCGTGCGGCTGCCCGTCGAGCTCGCCGATCAGCTTCGGGCGCTCGGCCGGCGCCACGGCGTGACCCTGTACATGACCATCCTGGCGAGCTGGGCCGTGACGCTGGGGCGGCTCGCCGGTCAAGACGACGTGGTGATCGGCACCCCGGTCGCGGGCCGGACCCGGGCCGAGATCGAGCCGCTGATCGGCTTCTTCGTCAACACCCTGGCGATGCGCATCGACCTCGCCGGCGATCCGACGCTCGCCCAGCTGCTCGCGCGGACGCGGGCCCAGGTGCTTGCGACCCAGCGTCACCAGGATCTGTCGTTCGATCAAGTCGTCGAGGTGGTGAAGCCACCGCGCAGCCTCTCGCACTCGCCGATCTTCCAGGTCCTGTTCGCATGGCAGAACGCGCCCGCTGGCGCGCTTGCGCTCGACGGCCTCGATCTGGCGAGCTTCGAGGTGCCACAGTCGTCGTCGCAGTTCGACCTGCGCCTTTCGCTCTACGAGACCGAGTCCGGGATCGAGGGAACGCTGAGCTATGCGACCGCCTTGTTCGAGCGCGCCACGGCGGAGCGCTTCGCCGCGATGCTCGAGCGGTCGCTGCGCGCGGCGGTGGCCAGCGGCGCCGACACACGGCCCATCGCGCGACTGTCGCTGCTCGACGCGGCGGAGCGCGCGCAGGTGGTCACGACCTGGAACGCGACCCGCGCTCCGTACCCGCATGACCGCTGCTTCCACGAGCTGTTCGAGGACCAGGTGGCCCGCACGCCGAACGCGGCGGCGCTGGTCTGGGATTCCGGGCAGCTCTCGTACAAAGAGCTCGACGAGCGCGCCAATCGACTCGCCCGCTACCTGCGCCGCCGCGGCGTGCGAGCCGAGTCGCGCGTGGCGGTCTGCATCGACCGCAGCCCCGACGTGATCGTCGCGCTGCTGGCGACGCTCAAGGCCGGCGGTGCCTACGTGCCGCTCGATCCGTCGTACCCGCCCGACCGGCTGGCATACATGCTGGCCGACAGCGCACCCAGGATCGTGCTGGTCGACGCCATCGGCAAAGCCGCCGTCGGACCACGGGCGGTGATCGACCTGTCGCGCGGCGACGCCGCATGGGCCAGCGAGCCGGCCGGCCCGCTCGACCGGGCCGAGGTCGGGATCGGATCGAGGAGCCTCGCCTACCTCATCTACACCTCCGGTTCCACCGGCCAGCCCAAGGGCGTGCTGAACGAGCACCGCGGGCTTTGCAATCTGGTGACCGCCCAGAGCGCGATCTTCGGCGTCGACGAGATGAGCCGCGTGCTGCAATTCGCGGCATTCAGCTTCGACGCCAGCGTGTCGGAGGTCGGCATGGCGCTGGTCCGCGGCGCGAGCCTGCACGTGGTATCGCGCGACGAGCTCATGCCCGGCCCGGCGCTGTCGAGGACGCTCGCGCGCCACGGGATCACCCACGTCACGCTGCCGCCGTCCGCGCTCGCGCAGTGCGACCCCAAGCAGTTCACGGCGACCACGCTGATCGTCGCGGGCGAGGCGATCGCGTTGCGCGAGGCGCAGCGCTGGTCGGCGCAGGTCAGGCTCTTCAACGCGTACGGCCCGACCGAGGCGGCGGTATGCGCGACGATCCACCGCTGCTCGCGCGTCGATGGCGCGACCGTGCCGATTGGACGGCCCATCCCCAACGCGCGGATCTACCTCCTCGACCGCTATCGCGAGCCAGTGCCGGTTGGCGTGATCGGCGAGATCTACATCGGTGGTGACGGCGTCGGGCGCGGCTACCTGAATCGCCCGGAGCTCACCCAGGAGCGCTTCCTCGACGATCCGTTCAGCGACTGCGCCGACGACCGCATGTACCGTACCGGCGACCTCGGGCGCTGGCTGCCCGACGGCAGCGTCGAGTTCCTCGGGCGCAACGATCACCAGGTGAAGATCCGCGGCTTCCGTATCGAACCTGGTGAGGTCGAGGCCGTGCTGGCCGAGGTGGAGGGCGTCGGGGAGGTGCTCGTGCTGGCACGCGAGGATCAGCCCGGCGACCTCCGGCTGGTCGCCTACTACACAGCGGAGCAGCCGGTGCCTGTCGGCACGCTGCGCAGGCGCCTCGCCGACTTTTTGCCGGAGTACATGATCCCCTCGGCCTACGTGCACCTCGCCGCGTTTCCGCTGAGCGCGAACGGCAAGGTGGATCGCAAGGCGCTGCCGGTCCCGGAAGTCGAGGCCTACGTCAGCCGCGCCTACCTACCGCCCCAAGGCGAGATCGAGCAGAGCGTGGCGGCGCTGTGGGCCGAGCTGCTGAACGTCGACCGGATCGGACGTCACGACAGCTTCTTCGACCTCGGGGGCCACTCGCTGCTCGCGGTGCAGATGCTGGCCCGGCTGCGCGAGCTCGTCGATGCGGAGGTCGCGCTGCGCGAGCTGTTCGCCGCGCCCACGCTGCTCGAGCTCTGCGCCGTGGCCGCGCGCCGGACGCCGCTGCATCTACGCTCGAACCTCACGCCATTCCGCCGCGCCGGCACCAAACGACCGGTGTTCTTCATCCACCCCGGCCCGGGCGAGATCGGCTACGTCACCGCGCTCCTTCCGGGCATCGACCCAGAGGTGCCAGTCTATGGCCTGTCGGCCATCGGCTACCTCTCCGGCGAGACGCCGCTCGAGACGATCGAGGCCATGGCGGCCGCGTACGTCAGCGCCATCCGCGAGGTTCAGGCCCACGGGCCCTATCGCATCGTCGGCTGGTGCTTGGGCGGTAACGTCGGCTACGAGATGGCGCACCAGCTGCTCTCGGCTGGCGAGCGCGTCGAGTTCCTCGCCTTCCTCGATGCTCCCAGCAGCGGGCCGATCGACCCGTCGTGGCTGGCCACCGTGCTCAATCGGCTCCCCGACGACATCCCGGACGACCTGCGCGCCAAGCTCGGCGAGCTCGACCGCGCGGGCGATGTGCGCGGCATGCTGCTGACCGCCCAGGCAACCGGTTTCTTGCCCGTCAACCTGCCGATCGACGTCATCGAGCGCTACGTGACCGTCGCGCATGCCGTCAAGCACGCCAAGCTGCGCTACGTCCCGCCGCCGCTCCCGATCACGATCACGCACTATCTCGCCGCGGAGCGTGATCCGGTGTGGACGATGGATGGGTGGGAGAAGGTGGCCCAGCGCGTGGTCTACGAGGAGGTCGGCGGCGACCACATGACGATGGTGCAGCCACCGCACGCCCGCGCCCTGGCCCGACGCATCTCCGAGGACATGGCGCGTGCCAGCGCGGAGCACCTCGCCGTCGAAGCTCGGCCCTTGCGCGCCGAAAAACAATCACGAGCCCATGCGGGCCCAAACATCTCTGAATGATGGAAGCAAGCCTTGACCGCAACCGCATGATCTCGCGGCAACGCCTGGCCGAGCTGTCTCGGCTCGACACCGCCCGGGTCCTCCGCGCGGTCGCGCTCGACTACGCGGTGATCGTGGCGGCGGTCGTGATCAGCGAACGGTTCTGGTCGCCGCCGCTCTACTTGGCGGCGGTGATCACCATCGCCGCGCGTCAGGTCGGGATGTTCTCGGTTGCGCTCCACGACGGCGCGCATGGCCTGCTCACGCGCGATCGGGCTCGCAATGACCGCCTCGCGCGGCGCTTGCTCGTGCCGAGCATCGTCTTCGACTTGTTCGAGTACCGTCCGATGCACTTCGACCATCACCGTCACGTCAACGCCCCGGCCGACCCCGATCTAGACGAGTTCTTGAGCTGGTACGCCGTGCCACCGTGGCGTCGGGCGCTCCAGCTCGCGAGTGCGCTGGTCGGCCTACGCCTGCTCGTGCCGCTGTGCCGGCTGGTGATCCGTGGCAACTGGCGGCAGCGCGTGCTCGCGATCGCGATCCCGGGCGCGCTGGTCGCCGGGGTGGTCCTGCCGGTGTGGCCGCTGCGAATCGTGGCGCTCTACTGGATGGTGCCGCTCGCGACCTGGGGAATGTTCATCAACCTGCTGCGCGCGGTCGCCGAGCACTACCCGCCGGGCACGGCGAACCGGCCGTCGGACACGCCGCTGGTGCTGCTCACCCGCGATGTCGTGCCCTCGCTGTTCGACAGCGCCTTCGTGGTCACGCGCAACGCCGGCTACCACCTATCACACCATCTATTTCCCAGTGTTCCCTTCTTCCGACTCCCCGAGCTGCACCGCGAGCTCGCCCGGAGCGAGCCGTTCCAGCGCCACGCGCATGTCACTCGCGGCTACCATCGAGCCCTGCTGGAAGTGGTGTTCGACCGCGCCCCGGCTGCGGTGTTCCAGAGAGGTGCAGCGCCATGATCCCGCTCGCGATCGGCTCGTTCGTCACCCTGCTCGCGCTCGGGTTGTTCCGGCTGACCCGACAGTGGCTCGCCGAGCGCCGGCGGAGGCAGCGCATCAAGCGCGAGTTCTGGGCGCGGCAGAGCCGTGACGCCGTCACGCGGTTGGTGTCGGACGCCGCGCCGGCGATCCCCGCACCGCTCGAGGTGCTGCAACAGCACGCCGCAGTGAGCAGCACGGTGCAGGCGATCGTCGTCGCCCGCGAGCTCGGCATGCTGCGCTTTATCGACGACCGTCCGGGAACGACCGCTGACGAGCTGGCGGCCCACTTCGGCTTTGTGGAGCGCCCGGTGCGCGCGTGGGTCGAGCTCCTGGCTGCCGCGGGAGTCCTCGAGGGCCGCGACCATGGTCTGGCGCTCACCGAGGCCGCGCGGTTCTACCTCTATCCCGATAGCCCGTTCTTCGACAGCTCGCTGCCCGCCGCGTCGATCAGCCGCTCGCTCCTCCACACGCTGCGCTCGGGCAGCGCCGGCGGCTCCAAGGCGAAGTGGTCGGAAGGCAGCGCGCACCACGCCGCGCTGTGGGGACCGGCCATGCACCGCTTCTCGTTTCCGCTCGGCTTCGCGCTCGATGCCTCGGGTCTGCTCGCGGGCCGGCGTGCGATCCTCGATGTCGCCGGCGGCATCGGCTCGATGTGCGTCGCGCTCGCGCTCCGCGACCTCAGCCGGCAGCTCACGCTGCTCGAGCTGCCGGGGAGCGTGGACCTGGCGCGACAGCTGACCGACCGCTACGGCGTGGCCGATCGCGTGCGCTGCGTCGGCGGCGACATGTTCCAGGTCGCGTGGCCCGGCGGCTTCGACGCCGTCCTGTTCACCAACATCTTCCACGACTGGAACGACGAGCGCTGTCTCGAGCTGGCGCGGCGCGCCTACGCCAGCCTGAAGCCGGGTGGTCTTGTGCTCGTGCAAGAGGCGCTGCTCGACGAGGATAGGCCCGGGCCGCTGTGGACCGCCCACTTCTCGCTCATGATGGCGCTCGACATGGAGGCGCGTCAGTTTCGCCCCTCGCAGCTGCGCGACCTGCTTGCCGAGGCCGGCTTCGTCGATCTCCGCGTCATGCCGCTGCTCGGATACAACAGCTCGGTGGTCGGTGCCCGGCCAGTCACCGGCTGAGCCGTTCAGTCACGCGCGCTCTGAGGCAACAGGCTTGACGATCGGGAGTGTTGGCTTTATGCTGTCTCAGGCAGTCCGCATGCTAGCTGTTCTCCAATGGCAGCCCGGCGCGTGACTCGTCGCATCGCGATCGGCCGATCACCGGCATATGCGTGACGAGGCGCGTGCAGTGCGGACATGGACATGAAGAATGCTCGCCCACGACGTCCCGACCCATGCTCGCCTCGAAGACCTGGACTCCACCGGCTATGTGGTGGTGCGCTCGTTTCTGAACGACGCAGAAATCGCTCGGTTCGAAGCCGACTACGCGGCGAGTGCTGGGGTCGACACGTCGTACGGAGTCCGGCAAGTCTCTGCCGACGCACGAAGCGCAATCGACGACAAGCTGGCGGTCATGGCGCGCGCCGTCGCGGGCGCCAGCAGCGTGCGGGTCGACATCGCGTCGGTCTGCGCGTTCGGCAGCGCCTACTTCACGACCGAAGGCGAGATCGGGACGGCGTGGCACCAAGACGCGGTGTCGTACTTCGCCTACCAGAACCACCACGACTATCTGAATTTCTACGTGCCCATCGTGAAACCGGCGCGCGAACGGTCCAACCTTTGCGTGATTCCGTTCGATGCCTTTGCGGCGCGTAGCCCGGAGCTCGCCGCCCGGCTCCGCGGGCGCGGCGCGACGCGCTTCGTCGTGAAGGATGGCGCGACGATCGTCCACGACAACGACGCCGGCGGTACTCACGGCGTCCTGCCTTATGCGCTCGACGAGCTGGCCGTGACTCCGCAGCTCGGCCGCGGCGATCTTCTGCTGCTGCGAGGCGACGTGATCCACCGCACCGAGGACAAGGACACGCGCCGGGTGGCAGTTTCGATCCGGATGATGAACCGAGAGACCCGGGTCCGCCGCGCCGAGCTCGTCCGCGGCGGCTTCCTGAAGGCGATCGTGATGACCCATGGACGGCGCGACTTCAGGCGGCTCTTCGACTGCTTCGATGCCGCGGGGAAGGACGAGCTGACGATCGGAGAAATAGCGGGTTTCGAGGCCAGCGCGCGTCCGGCGCGAGCGACCTCGTTCGTCAGCTTCATGGCGTTCCTGATGTGGAACCGGATGCGCGAGCGCCTGGGGCTGTTCTAGCACCGCGTTCGACGAGAGGACTGGGCGATGACACAAGCGACAGTGCAACAAGACGAGCAATTCGACGTGATCGTTCTAGGCGGGGGGCCCGGTGGGTCGTCCGTCGCCTCGTTCGTCGCGATGCAGGGCCACAGCGTGCTCCTGCTCGAAAAGGAGAAGTTCCCGCGCCATCAGATTGGCGAGTCCCTCTTGCCCGCCACCACCTACGGTATCTGCGGCCTGCTCGGGATCAGGGACCGGATCGAGCGGGCCGGCTTCACGCGCAAGCAAGGCGGCACGTTTCGCTGGGGCAAGAGCCCCGAGCCGTGGACCTTCCGGTTCGCCGAGAATCCCCGCGTCCCCGGCGGCTATGCATTCCAGGTCGAGCGCAGCGTGTTCGACAAGATGCTGCTCGACGCCGCGCGCGAGAAGGGCGTCGATGTTCGCGAGGAGCATCCCGTGGTGCGCGTGGAACAGGAAGACGGTCGGTTCTCACGTGTGCGGTTCCGCGACGACCGTGGCAGCGAGCGAACCGCGACCGCGAAGTACATCGTCGACTCGGAGGGGCACCGCGGCCAGACCTACGCGCTGGTCGGAGAGCGAGTGTTCTCGCAGTTCTTCCAGAACGTGGCGCTCTACGGCTACTTCCACGATGGCAAGCGTTTGCCCGCGCCGAGCAGCGGCAACATCCTGTGCGCCGCGTTTCGCGACGGCTGGTTCTGGTACATCCCGCTGTCCGACCGGCTCACCAGCGTCGGCGCGGTCGTGTCCCGCGAGGCCGCGCAGCGGATCCAGGATGGGCCCGAGCAGGCGTTCCAGAGCTTCGTGGATTCCTGCCCGATCATCGCAGAGTACCTCGCGCCCGCCACGCGCGTGACCGAGGGCGTGTACGGCGAATTTCGTGTCCGCAAGGATTACTCGTACTGCAACACGCGATTCTGGAAGCCCGGCCTGGTTCTGATCGGAGATGCCGCCTGCTTCATCGATCCGGTGTTCTCGTCAGGCGTTCACCTGGCGACTTACTCGGCGCTCCTGGCGGCGCGGTCGATCAACAGCTGCCTCGCGGGTGACATCGACGAGCACGAGGCGTTCGAAGAGTTCGAGTTCCGCTACCGGCGAGAGTTCGGAAACTTCTACCAGTTCTTGCTGTCGTTCTACGACATGCATCAGGAAGCGGACTCGTACTTCTGGCAGGCGCGCAAAGTGCTCAACACCGGCGAGAGGGCCAACGACGCCTTCATCCGGTTGGTCGCGGGAGCATCGAGCGTCGACGAGCCGGTGTTCAACCACGCCGAGGACTATTTTCGCTCCCGGCAGGGCATGGGCGAGTGGTTCGAGGGCATGCTGAGCAACCAGCTTGCGATGCAGGTCGACGGCCTGCCCGGCCAGAGCGCGCCAGCGACGCTCGAGGCCGGTCTGAGCGCCGAGCACTTCATGGAAGGCTTCACGGCGGAGGTGCGCCAGATCCAGACGCAAGCGATGTTCGGCCACCGCCGAGCACGCGAGAGCTCGGTGCGACCCCAGGGCCTGATCCCTTCGACCGATGGCTTCGCCTGGCAACGCGGATAGCCGAGGCCCGCTGGTTCGACACGAGGCCACGCATGCAATCTCAACTACACACGAACCTGCACGACATCGTCCGTACGCTGCTGCCGTCGGTCGCCGACGAAAAGCCACAGACCGTCGTCCAGTTCACCGTTCGAGACCAGCGGCTGAGTGCTTATGTGGTCGTCGACCGGACCGAGCACGGCGAGACGCTTCGTGTCGAGGACGGTAAGCACGGTCGTCCCGATGCGAGCATCTTCCTGTCCACGGCGGACCTCGCCGACATCGCGAGCCTGGGCTGCGTCCGCGGCCCGGTCTCGATGACCGGCAGTCCGCCGCTGCTCAGCTCGTTCCGCGATCGGTTCATGTCGATCTCGCCCGCGGGCAAGGCACAGATCGAGGAGATCACCCGGAGCCAGGTCAGCGCGGAGGTCGACCGCATCAGCATCGCGGCGATCTCGCCGGCGGACTTCATCCAGCGCTACGCGATGGCAAGCCGCCCTGCCGTGATCGTCGACGCCATGCCCAAGCGGGACGCCTCTCCCTGGACGATCGAACGGATCCGCTCCGAGCTCGGCGATGCGTCGGTCGAGGTGCGCACCGGCAACTATGTCGCGGACATCTACAAGGAGACGATGCAGACCAAGGAGCTGCGCCTGGCCGAGTATCTGGCGTCCCACGGCGATGGCCTGGCTGACTCCGCGCAGGCCACCCCTCGTCCTTATGCCGCGAGCAATGGGGTTCCCTGGGACTGGCACCTCTGGCTCGATTATCCACCGTTCGTTCCAGAGGGCTTGTGTCAGTATGCAAAGTTCTGGATCGGCCCCGCCGGGACCACAACGCCCCTGCATCGCGATTGGCTCGACAACTTCCTATCGCAGCTGGTCGGCACCAAGCGGATCGCGCTCGTCTCGCCCCACCACGCCCCTCTGCTGTCACCGAGGGTCATTCATGCCGGGCTCGACTCGTGCAACACGGTCGATCCCTTCGAGCCACAGCATCAGGTCACCTCTACGTGTGATCCTGTGTTCGTCACGTTGAACGCCGGTGAGATGCTGTTCTTGCCTGCGGGGTGGTTCCACGACGTCCGGTCGACGTCGTTTTCGTTCTCGGTGAACTTCTTTCTGATGCGAATCCCCTACGCCGTTTGCCCGCCGGACTGGACGACCTTGCTGTAGCGGCGCGCGCAAGAACGTCGCGCGGGCATGTCAATCCTGGTTGTTCCTGGTTCGGGCAGCTCGATCAGTAGCAGAAGCAGGAGTGAACGAGGATTCCGCCCTGCGCTACCGCCGAGCGGCGGCCACGCGGCCGAGGGACGCGTACCGCCGGCGCAGCTCCTCCAGGCATGACGCCATCCACGAGGGCAGGTTCGTCTCGAGGATGTCCTCCATGGTGTAGACGCGCCGCCGCTCACCCCGCCAGTCGATCCACGCCTCGCGCGGCTCCGGATGGGGCTCCGGCGCGTTGCCTTCCACGGCGCGCAGGATGATCCGGGCCTCTCGGGATGAGGATCCCCCGAGGATCTCCAGGGCCTCCTCGGTCCCCAGGAGCGCGAGGCCTGCCGCGGCCTCCTGGCGGGCCAAGGGGATGTCCGAGCTCAGGACTTCGGCGAGGCGCTGCAGCCCTCGGCCGGGATCGAGCAGCGCCAGCATGTACGCGCTCTCGCCGGCTGCATGGCCGGCCGTCGTCGCGAGGAGCGTTGTCAGACGGCTGCGCAAGCTGCTGGACAGGGCGACCTCGACGGCGCTCTGGAGGGCCAGCCGGCAGGCCGTGGCGCGCACGTGAGGCTCGGGGGGGACCTCGCCGGTCGCGCGTTCGGCGACGTCGAGCAGAGGCTCGACGAAGCGAGGATCGCTCCAGTCCTCGATGATGTCGAGCGCGGCGCTCGTGACGCTGTCCAGTGGAGAGCGATTGAGCTGCGCGAGGACCGCTCCCTCTGCGTGCTGTCGACCCAGCCGGGCGAGGGCTCGCAGATCTGCCGCGTTGCCGGGCTCGTAGGGGCCGGAGAGCCGTGATATGCGCTCGGACACCTGCGCCTGCGCGGCTGCCCGGAGGCTCGCCGGCACCGCTAGCGACGCCAGCTCATGGGATGCCCGGACGAAATCTCCGAGGAGGACCGCCAGCCACGCACGCCGGAGCGGCGACTCGGACCGTGCGAGCTCTTCGAGGAGCGGCGCGAGGGCACCCGCGAGCGTCTGGCCGGAAGCGGTGAGCACGACGCGGCGCTCGCCCGTGATGAGCTTCAGCGCCTTGAGCGTGCGAAGGTCAGCCATCCACCAGGCCGCCGTACCTCCGGCGCCCTTCAACGGAGCCTCGATCCCCTCGGGCTCCGGGAGCGAATCGAGGTAGCTCTGGTAGAACCAGGGGTCGATCGAGTCCGCGCCGTTCTCGTCGATATCGACGTCGATCGCGGTGCCGTCGTCGTGTGTCAGGCAACAGCCGATCCCATGGAAGAAGTAGCTCCAGCCGTCCAGACCGGGGACCGGTCCCGCTTGGGGTCGGTCCATCGGAGCTCCGAGCGCGCCGTCGGTCGCGAGCCTCGCGAGGTCTCCATTCAGCTGCTGCTCCACGATCCGACCGACCCAGCGCTGGCGCGGGACGTGGCGATGTAGGGCGACGAGGAGCCACCTCGCCCACGGATCTCCGGGTAGCTCGACGCTGATATCGAGAGCAGCCCTAGCGATGCGCTCTGCGCTCTCCGGCTGCGCCTGCGCGGCCTGCGCGAGCGTCCGGCCGAGGGTATTCAGGCGGAGCATGGTGCGCGCAATCCTATCGCACTCCGCTGGATGGCGGCAAGCGCCGGTGTCCAGGCGCGCCTCATCCCGGTGTCGATCAGCAGCGATTACATCGTCGACGAGACCTGCTGGCGAGAGGGGGCCGAAACCCAGCTGGACGAGTCCCCGCCAGCCACTTCAGGGAAAGTGGATCGGGGGCGAGTGTTCGCCCTGTGTCGCCACTACCCGGGCGTTGTGCCCGAGAGCCTCTATCGCCCCGGGAGCGCCGTGGTCTATGCTCCTGGGAGCCGTGCCGGGCCCCGGGCCGCGCGTGGCATGCTCTCGCCCATGGCGCCGAAGGACACGTCGTCGATGACCCTGCGCGAGCGGCTCGCTCACGTGCCGCAGACGGGCCGCCTGGTCTGGATCGGCGTTCGCCCCGCGTATGGCGCGCCGATGATCGTGCTCCCCGAGGTCGAGCTCGTCGAAGGGCGCGGCGTCGCGGGCGATCGCGCGGCCGGCTCGGCCAGGGCGGGCGGCAAGCGGCAGGTCACGCTGATCCAGCACGAGCACCTGCCGGTCGTCGCGTCGCTCGTGGGGCGCGACGCAGTCACGCCCGAGCTCGTCCGGCGTAACCTCGTGGTCGCGGGGATCAACCTCGTCGCGTTGAAGGGGCTCCGCTTCGCGATCGGCGATGAGGTGGTGCTCGAGGGGACCGGGCCGTGCGAGCCGTGCTCGAAGATGGATGAGGCGCTCGGCGAGGGCGGGTTCCAGGCGATGCGCGGGCACGGCGGGATCACGGCGCGCGTGCTGCGCGCGGGGCGAGCGCGGGTGGGGGATGCGGTGCGCGTGGTCGCGGAAGACGAGGTCGCCTGAGAGCGATTGGCGGCGCGTCGAGTGTGCGGCGGCGGTGCAGGTAGATGCCGCACGATGGGGCGGCAACGCTACTGGGCTTCCGGGTCTCCGAGCGCTCCTTCTCCGGATTCGGGACCGAGTAGCTCCACCTCGCTCCAGAGCGCGTCGAGATCGAGTGAGAGTCCCTCTAGCCCGGACACACTGCCGACGATTCCGTCGGCTGCCGAGCGCGCTGACCGTACCTTTCGCGTCCTGCTCGTCGGTTCGGTTGGCCGGGGTGTTCGCCGGACGCGCGCCGGGGCCGCTGGTGCAGCGCATGCAGGGCGCGTTCACGTGGGATCTCGACGCCTCGCCGCGACGCTCTGCGCAAGCCTGAGCCTCGGCGCCTGCTCGTACACCTCGCCGGTGCTCGCTCCACCCGCGGACATCCGGCCGCCCGCCGCGGCCCAGCTCGAGCCGGACTCGCCGGAGGACGAGGCCGACGAGGCGCTCCGCCCGTTCCGCGACGCGATCGCCGCGTACTCGGAGGCCGTGCGGTGGGCGGAGGCGGCGCAGCGGCCGCGGCTGGAGAGCCTCGTGCGACTCGCGATCGTGCGGCTGGGCAAGGCGCTCGACAAGGTCCCTTTCGCGCACACGACGGCCGGCGTCTCCCAGATCGCCGGCAGACTCCAGAACGATGCGGTCTGGTTCGATGTCGCCGCCCGGTACGCGAGCTTCCGCGCGGCGACGGAGCACGCGCTCCGCGACGCGGCGTCGGGCATGGAGGCGCTCGCGGCCGGCCCGTACCGCGGATCGAGCAGCGTGTCCGCTGCCGTAGGGGAGTTTCGGGGGGAGGCGGCGCGCCTTCACCCCGCGGACCGTGTACCCGCGTCCGACCAGCAGATCCTGACCGCGCTGCGCGCAGCCGAGCGGGCGCTCATCGCGCTCTACACTGCGTTCGCCCGTGAGGAGTGAGCCTCTCTCGGGCGCAGCCGAGCGGCGGCGTGCCGGTGGTTCCCTCTTCGCAACCATGACCGGAGCCGCGCCCGGTCCGCGCAGCGGCTAGCGCGCGTCGCGGCAGAGATCGCTGGAGCGACAGGCGACGACCCGCCCGAGGGTGTCGAACGGATTGCCGCAGCCCTCATTGCGGATCCCCTCCAGACACTCGTTCAGCTGCTTGGCGTCGATGCCGCCTGGGCACTCGCCGAAGGTCAGCTCGTCGCGCCACTCGGATCGGATCTTGTTCGAGCACGCGTCCTTGCTCGAATACTCTCGGTCTTGTCCGATGTTGTTGCACCGCGCCTCGCGGTCGCACCGCGCCGCCACGATGCTATCGACGGCGCTGCCGACTGGCACCGGCGCCTCGCCTTGCGCGCCACCCGGGGTTTGCGCCTCCCCGCCTGACCGCTTTTCGCCGCCGCACGCCGCCGCGAGCAGGCTCATTCCCGACACCGAGATCAGGCCCACGACCAGTTTCCCAGCAATCTTTTGCATGGCTTCCCCTCCCTCACGACACGTCACATCAGAGATTCTCCGCTCGGCTCGTCGGTTCGACAGCCGGCGACGGCCACGAGCAGAACCGTCCCCGACCAGAACAGCCGCATGCGGGTTTCTCGCAACATGCCACGACATCCTTGCGACTAGCGTGCCTCCGCTCGTGCCGAGATCGGCTGTCCTGTGCGACGGCAATGTCCTGCGATCGGCCGGGCAGGATCGACCGACACGGGCGCCGGGCTGGAGGTGCCGCCACGGGCTCGAAATGCGCTGTGGCAGGCGCCTCCATGCCCGCTGCTGGGAACGCAGCGCCCGGCCAGCCTCGGGGCGACGCTGCGAACGGGAGATGCTCCCGGAGAGGCGCCGGGCACAGCCGAGCGCCGTCACCACCGTGCGCACTCGTGAGCTCCAGCTCCTCGGCATAGAAGACACCGTCACTCCCGGTCCGTGTAGGCGATCGTGCTGATCAGCGCGTTCTCCGCCTGACGCGAGTCGAGCCGGGTATGCTGCACGACGATGGGCACGTCCGATTCGATCACGCTGGCATAGTCCGTATCGCGCGGGATCGGCTCGGGGTCGGTCAGATCGTTGAACCGGACGTGCCGGGTGCGCCTCGCTGGAACGGTCACCCGGTACGGCCCGGCGGGGTCGCGGTCGCTGAAGTAGACGGTGATGGCGACCTGCGCGTCCCGGTCCGACGCATTCAACAGGCAGGCCGTCTCATGGCTCGTCATCTGCGGCTCAGGTCCGTTGCTCCGGCCTGGGATGTAGCCCTCTGCGATTGCCCAGCGCGTCCGCCCGATCGGCTTGTCCATGTGTCCTCCCTCCTGGCTCCTCTTTGGCAGCCTCCCTCTGCTGTCCAGGAGCGACGGCCTCTTCGCTCGACGCGCTCGGGGATCCATGGCTGAGAGTCCTCGCCGAGCGCTCCTCGCCGACCGGCGCGCTGAGCGCCGACGGGCTTTGAAAGCACGCGACCGGACACGGGATGCCGGCGCGACGAGGCCGCCCCGCGTCTGATCCCGATCGTGGCATCACGACGTCCGCCGACGCCTCGGCAGGCCGGCGTGAGCGCTGCGCGGTCATGGTCGTCCTCGCGTCACCGCCACCCGCCGATTCACATCCCACCGCGGCACGACGCTTGCTCAAACCGCGACGACACGGCCGGGCGGCTGTGGTACCGGCCAGCCCGGACGCGAGGCCCGAGAGGGACAGTGGGTCCGCCGTGAAGCAGAGAGGCGATCGAGGTGGTGAGATGAAACACGTTGACACGGGCCGACGAGTCGGCCGCCGGATAGGGCTCACGCTCGGTCTTCTCGCGAGCATGGCGCTCGCCGGCTGTGGCGGCCCGAGCGAGAAGACCGTGCAGGGCACGCGGCTCGCGCCCGGCGCCGATGCGCACGTCACCGCCGACGTCGACGCCGACGCCGCGACCACGCGGCTGGCGGTGGACGTCGTTCACCTCTCGCCGCCCGAGCGGATCGAGGCCGGCAGCGAGCGGTTCGTCGTCTGGCAGCGTCCGAGCTCCGAGTCCCCGTGGCTACGGGTCGGAGTGCTCGACTACAACGCTGCCAGCCGAAGAGGCAAGCTGGCCGAGACGACCGTGCCGCATGCCAACTTCGAGCTCCTCATCACCGTCGAGAAGCAGAGCAGCCCTCAGTCGCCATCGTCTGCCGCCGTCATCGGGCCGACGTCCGTCGGGTAACATCGCGCTATCAGCAGCGCTGAGCCCGCCAGCATGCCCCAGAGCCCTGCCTCGATCGCCTTCCCCATCATCCCTGCGCACTCCTCCAGCGACGGCCGCGTCTAGCGACGGTCGCGTCAAAGCAACCGCCGTGCCGGCGCGGCTCTACGTGCGCGACAGGAGAGCGTCCTGGCGCGGCCTGCGCATCGCTGGAAGGATCGGCGGAGCATGGCGAAAGAATCGAGGATCGCGATCTACGGCGCCATCGCGGCCAACGTGGCGATCGCGGCGGTCAAGTTCATCGCCGCCGCCGTGACCGGCAGCTCGGCGATGCTCTCCGAGGGCGTGCACTCCCTCGTCGATACCGCAGACGGGCTCCTCCTCCTGCTCGGCAAGCACCGGAGCGCCCGCCCGCCCGACGACGAGCATCCGTTCGGCCACGGCAAGGAGCTCTATTTCTGGACGCTGATCGTCGCCATCATGATCTTCGCCGCGGGCGGCGGCGTCTCGATCTACGAAGGGATCTTGCACCTCTTGCACCCGCGCCCGATCGAGGATCCGACGTGGAACTACGTTGTCCTCGGCGCAGCGGCCGTCTTCGAGGGGACGTCGCTCGCCATCTCGATCCACGAGTTCAAGAAGAAAGATGGACAGGGCTACGTCGCGGCGATGCGGTCCAGCAAGGACCCGACGACGTTCACGATCGTCCTGGAGGATTCCGCGGCGCTCGCCGGGCTCGCCATCGCCTTCCTCGGCGTCTGGCTCGGGCACCGCCTGGGAAACCCCTACCTCGACGGCGCGGCGTCGATCGGCATCGGCCTCGTGCTCGCCGCGGTCGCGGTCTTCCTCGCCAGCCAGAGCCGTGGACTCCTCGTAGGGGAGAGCGCGGACAGGGAGCTCCTCGCCGCGATCCGCGCGCTCGCCAGCGCAGATCCTGGCGTGTCGGCGGTGGGGCGGCCCCTGACGATGCACTTCGGTCCGCACGAAGTCCTGGTCGTGCTGCGCATCGAGTTCGACGCCGCGCTCACGGCGTCCGGGGTCGCGGAGGCGATCGAGCGCATCGAGACCCGGATACGGAGCGAGCGACCCGACGTGAAGCACATCTACGTCGAGGCCAGGTCGCTCCACCAGCGCGCGAGGGCGTGACGCGCCGTGGAGAGACCGCTCGCGGCCTCCGCCATCCTCCGCGGCGCCCGGGCTCGGGTAGCCCTCGCAGCAGGGCGCGCCTGGCGGGCAAACCGTGCAGACGTCGTCCTTCGACGCGAGGTACGCTGGTTGCAAGTTGTCACGCCGTATCGCGAGGTCCGGCAGCGCCGGAGCCCGGGCGGGCCGGGCGCACGAAGGCGCGGCGAGCGCGGGCTTCGAGGGGGGCGATGTCATGAGGAAGGGCAGGGCGCATGGGGCGATGCTCGGCGGGCGAGAGGACGGCTGGCGTCGCGGTCTCCCCGGCGCCGGCGCGCTGCGCGCCGCGCTCCAGCGCGGTCGCTCGCGCGATCTCGCCCGGCGCCGGCTCATCGCCGCCCTGTCCCTCACCGGCGGCGCCAGCATGGCGGTCGTCTCGCTGTTCCAGCTCGGGATCATCGAGCACCTGCCCGATCCTCCGCTTCCAGGGTTCGATTCGGCCAAGGTGACGAGCTCCGATATCGCGTTCGGGCTCACGATGCCGGACGCGCCGCTCGCGCTCACCAGCTTCGCGTCCAACCTGGCGCTGGCTGGCTGGGGAGGCGCCGAGCGCGCCAGGAACACCCCCTGGATCCCCGTCGCCGTGGCGGCCAAGGCGGCCGTCGAGGCGGCCGTGTCCGGATGGCTCCTCGTCCAGATGCGACGGCGGGAGAGGGCCTGGTGCGCGTACTGCCTGGTCGCCATGGCGGCCAACATGGCCGTGTTCGCGCTCTCGCTCCCGGAAGGGTGGGCGGCGCTGAGGAAGGCGCGAGCGCGCTCGTAACAGGGCCGTGCGGGCGCCGCGGCCATCGGTGGCCGGCGTGCACCCGCTCCGTCACGCCCCGGCCCGCGCCGCGGTGAGCTGCCGCGGACAGGGCGCGTACCGTGGACCCCGCACGCGCCGCGTCGACGGACATCCCCGGCGGCTCGCGCGGCGCGGCCGGCGCAACTCCGGCCCGCCGCCGGGCATCGACATCTCCCGCGAGCAAGGGCACTCCGCTCCTGCCCGCGTCCGCGAACGATGGCTGCGCTGTTTCCACCCTGGAGCAACTCCGTTTACCGCGTGGCGCTCGTCGGGCTCATCGCCTCGGCGGGCGGCGCCATCCTCGCGCTCATGATCTACGTCCGCACGCCGTGGAAGCGATACCAGTTCGAGCCCGTCGATCAGCCGGTGCAGTTCGATCACCGCCATCACGTGCAGGACGATGGCATCGATTGCGTCTACTGCCACACCACGGTGACCCGCTCGCCGACGGCGGGGATGCCGCCGACGGCCACGTGCATGGGGTGCCACAGCCAGATCTGGAATCAGAGCGTCATGCTCGAGCCCGTGCGGCGGAGCTGGTTCTCCGGCATGCCGATCCCGTGGAACCGGGTGAACTCCGTGCCCGACTTCGTTTATTTCAACCACGCGATTCACGTGAACAAGGGCGTGGGCTGCGTGAGCTGCCACGGGCGCGTGGACGAGATGGCGGCCGTCTACAAGGTGGCGCCGATGACGATGGGCTGGTGCCTGGAGTGCCATCGCCTGCCGGAGCCGCACCTGCGCCCGCTCTCCGCGATCACCGACATGCGCTGGGACCCGGGGGAGCGGAGGGACGAGCTCGGGGCGCAGCTCGCGAAGGAGTACGGGGTCCGGCGGCTCACGCACTGCACAGCGTGCCATCGATGAACGATGAACAGGGGATCTCCTTGAAAGACGCAGATGAGATGAAGGAATGGTGGCTAGAGGCGCTCGGGCCGGCGGGAGAGCGCGCGTCCTACAGGCTGCTGGCGCCGCTCATCGAGAGCCCGGAGCTCCGCGCGCTCGCCGCGGGCGAACCGCCCCGGGGCGTGGACGAGCCGGCGGGCGTCAGCCGCCGCGCGCTGCTCAAGCTGCTCGGCGCGAGCATGGCGCTCGCCGGCGTCGCGGGCTGCACCCCGCATGAGCCCGAGAAGATCCTGCCGTACAACGAGACCCCGCCCGGCGTCGTGCCGGGTCTCTCCCAGTCCTACGCGACGAGCATGGTGCTCGACGGGTATGCCATGGGCCTCCTCGCCAAGAGCTACGCGGGGCGGCCCATCAAGATCGAGGGCAACCCCGCGCACCCGGCGAGCCTCGGCGCGACCGGCGTCCACGAGCAGGCCTCGATCCTCTCGCTGTACGACCCGTACCGCGCGCGCGCGCCGACGCGCGGCGGCCAGGTCGCGTCGTGGGAGGCGCTCTCCGCGCGCTTCGGCGGCGACCGCGAGGACGGCGGCGCTGGCCTCCGCTTCGTCCTCCAGCCCACGAGCTCGCCCCTCATCGCCGCGCTGATCGAGCGCGTCCGGCGCAGGTTCCCCGGCGCGCGGTTCACCTTCTGGTCGCCCGTCCACGCCGAGCACGCGCTCGAAGGCGCGCGGGCGGCGCTCGGCCTCAGGCTCTTGCCTCAGCTCGACGTCGACCAGGCCGAGGTGATCCTCGCGCTGGACGCGGACTTCCTCGCGGACATGCCGTTCAGCGTGCGCTATGCGCGCGACTTCGCCTCGCGCCGCCGCCCCGCGAGCCCGGCGGCGGCCATGAGCCGCCTCTACGTCGCGGAGGCGATGTTCACGCCCACGGGGACGCTCGCCGACCACCGGCTCCGCGTGCGGCCCGCCGAGGTCGCGCGCGTCGCGGCCGGCGTCGCGGCGGAGCTCGTGCACGGCCTCGGCCTGCGCCCGCGCGGGATCACGGACGCCGACGCCGCCGCGCTGCGCGCGCTCCGCCCCCCGGACGGCGAGGGGCACGGCGCCTTCGTCCGGGCGCTCGCGCGCGATCTCGCGCGCGCGGGGGGCGCCGGCGTCGCCGTCGTCGGCGACGGCCAGCCACCCATCGTCCACGCCCTCGGGCACGTCATCAACGCCGCGCTCCGCAGCCGGGCGGCCTGGATGGTCGATCCTGTGCTGATCGACGCGGGCCCCTCCACGCAGAGCTTCTCCGAGCTCGTCGGCGAGCTCGGGCGCGGCGCGGTCGACACCTTGATCCTCCTCGACGTGAACCCCGTGTACGCCGCGCCGGCCGACGTCGATTTCGCGGGCCTCCTCGCGCGCGTGCCCACGAGCTTGAAGGCCGGGCTCTACGACGACGAGACCGCCCGCGCTTGCACGTGGTTCGTGCCGACCCGGCATTACCTCGAGTCGTGGGGGGACGCGCGGGCGTACGACGGGACGGTCTCGTTCGTGCAACCCCTCGTCCGGCCGCTGTTCGACGGCCGGGCGGTGCCCGAGCTGCTCGCCGTCTTCGCGGGGGACGAGCGCCCGGATCCCCGGCTGCTGCTGCGCGAGCACTGGCGCGGCGAGCGCGGAGAGGCGGATTTCGAGGCCTTCTGGGGCGAGGCATTGAAGCGCGGCTTCCTCCCTGACAGCGCCCGGCCGAGGCAGACACCGGATCTCGCGCCGGCCGATCTCGCCCAGGAGCTCGCGCGGCTCGCCGCCGCGCCGCGGCCGGCCGGCGGCGCGCTCGACGTGGCGTTCCTCAAATCGCCGTCGCTCCACGACGGCAGGTTCGCCAACAACCCCTGGCTGCAAGAGCTCCCGCGGCCGATCACCAGGCTCACCTGGGGCAACGCCGCCATGATGAGCGCGGCGACCGCGGCGCGGCTCGGCGTCGAGCGCGGCGATGTCGTCGAGCTCGCGCTGCGCGGCCGCACGATCGAGATCCCGGCCGTCGTCGTCCGCGGGCACGCCGACGACGTGATCAGCGTCGACCTCGGCTACGGGCGCGACGCCGGCGAGGAGGTCGCGCGCGGGGTGGGCGTGTCGGCGTATCGGATCCGCCCGTCCGACGCGCGGTGGTTCGCGGGGGGCCTCTCCGTGAGGAAGACCGGCGCCTCGGCCGCGCTCGCGCTGGCTCAGATCGAGCTGTCCCAGCACGACCGTCCCATCGCGCTCAGGAGGACGCTGCCGCAGTACCGTGAACAGCCCGGTTTCGCGGAGGAGCACAAGGGGCCGGTCCGCTCGATCCTGCCGGAGGTCCAGTACACCGGCGCGCAATGGGCGATGTCCATCGACATGTCGATCTGCACCGGGTGCTCCTCGTGCGTCGTGGCCTGTCAGGCCGAGAACAACGTCCTCGTCGTCGGCAAGGAGGAGGTGATGCACGGCCGCGAGATGCAGTGGTTGCGGATCGATCAGTACTTCGAGGGTGGAGGCGACGAGGTGAGCGTCGTCAACCAGCCGATGCTCTGCCAGCACTGCGAGAAGGCGCCGTGCGAGTACGTCTGTCCGGTGAACGCGACGGTCCACAGCCCCGACGGCCTCAACGAGATGATCTACAACCGATGCATCGGGACGCGCTTTTGCTCCAACAACTGCCCGTACAAGATCCGGCGGTTCAATTTCTTCGACTACAATGCCCACGTCCCGTACAACGCCGGCCTCCGCAGGCTCCAGCGCAACCCGGACGTCACCGTCCGCGCCCGCGGCGTCATGGAGAAATGCACGTACTGCGTGCAGCGGATCCGAGAGGCGGATATCCGCGCGCAGATCGAGCGGCGGCCGCTCCGGCCGGGCGAGGTGGTCACCGCCTGCCAGCAGGCCTGTCCGACCGGCGCGATCCAGTTCGGGTCGCTGGATCACGCGGATACCAAGATGGTCGCGTGGCGCAGGGAGCCGCGCGCGTACGCCGTGCTCCACGACCTCGGCACCCGGCCGCGGACGGAGTACCTCGCCAAGATCGAGAACCCGAACCCCGAGATTGAATGAGCCATGGCGGGCCCGCTCATCCTGGACGCACCGACCGACGATCAGCTGTCGAAGCAGCTCCTCGAGCCGGTATGGAAGCCGCGCTCCCGGCTCGGCTGGATGCTCGCGTTCGGGCTCGCGCTCGGCGGCACGGGCCTGCTCTTCCTCGCGATCACCTACACCGTCCTCACCGGGATCGGCGTGTGGGGCAACAACATCCCGGTCGCGTGGGCCTTCGCGATCACCAACTTCGTCTGGTGGATCGGGATCGGCCACGCCGGGACGTTCATCTCCGCGATCCTCCTCCTGCTCGAGCAGAAGTGGCGGACGAGCATCAACCGCTTCGCCGAGGCGATGACGCTCTTCGCGGTCGTCCAGGCCGGCCTCTTTCCGGTCCTCCACCTCGGCCGCCCCTGGTTCGCCTACTGGATCTTCCCGTACCCCGCGACGATGCAGGTGTGGCCGCAGTTCCGGAGCGCGCTGCCGTGGGACGCCGCCGCGATCGCGACCTACTTCACGGTGTCGCTCCTGTTCTGGTACATGGGCCTCGTCCCGGATCTGGCGGCGCTGCGCGATCACGCCCCGGGCCGCGTCCGGCGGGTGATCTACGGGCTCATGTCGTTCGGCTGGCACGGCGCGGCCGACCACTTCCGGCATTACAGGGTGCTGTACGGGCTGCTCGCGGGGCTCGCGACGCCCCTCGTCGTCTCGGTGCACTCGATCGTGAGCAGCGATTTCGCGATCGCCCTGGTCCCCGGCTGGCACTCGACGCTCTTTCCGCCGTTCTTCGTCGCGGGCGCGATCTTCTCCGGGTTCGCGATGGTGCTCACGCTGCTCATCCCGGTGCGGCGGATCTACGGGCTCCATAACGTCGTGACCGCGCGCCACCTCGACGATCTCGCGAAGATGACGCTCGTGACCGGCTGGATCGTCATCCTCTCGTACATCATCGAGAACTTCCTCGCCTGGTACAGCGGCTCGGCGTACGAGATGCATCAGTTTTTCCAGACGCGCCTGCGCGGCCCGAACAGCGCCGCCTACTGGGCCCAGCACGTCTGCAACGTGCTCGTCATCCAGCTCCTCTGGAGCGAGCGGATCCGGACGAGCCCCGTCGCGCTCTGGCTCATCTCCATCCTGGTCAACGTCGGGATGTGGAGCGAGCGGTTCACGCTCATCGTGATGTCGCTCGAGGAAGAATTCCTCCCGTCCAAGTGGCACGGCTATCGCCCGACCTGGGTGGACTGGAGCCTCTTCATCGGGTCAGGCGGCTTCTTCATGCTCCTGTTCCTGAGCTTTTTGCGCGTCTTTCCGTTCATCCCCGTCGCGGAGGTCAAGGAGCTCAACCATGAAGAGCTGGAGAAGGCTCGGGGCAAGGGGGGGCGCTGATGGAGACCGGAATGCTCGGCGAGTTCGATGACCCGGAGGCGATGCTCCATGCGATCCGAGAGCTCAAGCGGCGCGGCTACCGCCGGGTGGAAGCGTTCACGCCCTATCCGGTGAAGGGGCTCGACGAGGCGCTCGACCTCCCGCGCTCGAACCTCAACCGGATGGTGCTGCCCTTCGCGATCCTGGGGGTCGTGGGCGGCTACTTCGTCCAGTGGTTCTGCAACGCTTTCCACTATCCGCTGAACGTGGGCGGGCGCCCGCTGAACTCGGCGCCGGCGTTCATCCCGATCACGTTCGAGATGGGGGTGCTCTCCACCTCGATCTTCGGCGTGCTCATCGGCTTTTACCTGACGAGGCTGCCGAGGCTCTACCTCCCGCTCTTCGACGCCCCGGGCTTCGAGCGCGTCACGCTGGATCGGTTTCTGGTCGGGCTCGACGACACGGAACCTTCCTTCTCGAGCGCCCAGGCGGAGCGCGACCTCCTCGCGCTCGGCGCCCGGCGCGTCGTCGTCGCGAGGAGGCGCGAGGAGCCATGAGGGCCGGCGCCCCGGCTCGCCCCCTCGGGCGCGCGCTCGCGCCGTTCGCCCTCGTCCTGCTCGCCGGGTGCCGCGAGAAGGTGCTGCCCGAGCCGGACTTCGAGCGGATGATCCGCCAGGAGAAATACGGACTCTGGGAGCCGTGCGAGCACTTCGACGACGGCCGCGCGATGCAGCACCCGCCCGAGGGGACCGTCGCGCGCGGGCGCGTCACCGGGCCGCCCGGCTATCTCCAGGGCGTCCTCGACGGGGCGTACGTCACGGAGGTGCCGCTCTCGCTGACGGTCGATCTCGTGCAGCGCGGCCGGCAGCGCTTCGAGACCTTCTGCGCGCCGTGCCACGGGATCCTCGGCGACGGCAGCTCGCGCGTGGCGACGAACATGACGCTGCGCCCGCCGCCGTCGCTCGTCGGACCCGAGGCGCGGAGCTTCCCGCCGGGCAGGATCTACCAGGTCATCATCGAGGGCTACGGCCTGATGCCGCGCTACTCGGACGATCTGCCCGACATCGAAGAGCGCTGGGCCGTGGTCGCCTACGTGAAGGCGCTTCAGCTGAGCCGCGGAGTGGCCGCGGGCGCCCTCCCGCCCGCGCTCCGCGGCCGGGCAGAGCAGGAGCTGCGATGAACAGGGATGCCATCGAGTACAAGGGCGGCGCGACGATCGCGGCCTCGCTCGCGATCGCGGCGCTCGGCGCGGTCGCCGCGATCGTCGGCGGCTTCGTCGATCTCCGCCGGTTCTTCTTCTCGTACCTCGCCGCGTGGTCGTTCGCGGTGTTCCTGTCCGTGGGCGCGCTCGTCACGCTCCTCACCTGCAACGCCATGCGCGCGGGGTGGCCCACGGCGGTGCGCCGGCTCCTCGAGACGATGGTGGCGCCGCTGCCTCTGCTCGCGGCGCTCTCCGTGCCGATCCTGGTCGGCCTGGACACGCTGTACCCGTGGATGCACCCCGAGCGGATCGCCGGCGAGCACGCGCGGCGCATCCTCGAGCACAGGGCGCCCTACTTCAATCCAGGCTTCTTCGTCGTGCGCTCGGCGATCTACTTCGCGATCTGGATCGCCATCGCCCTCGTGCTCCGCCGGCGATCGTTCGCGCAGGACCGTGAGCCGAGGGCCGACGTCAAGGACGCGATGTATGGCCTGAGCGGCGCCACGCTGCCCGTCGTGGCGATCACGATCGTCTTCTCGTCGTTCGACTGGCTCATGTCCCTCGACGCGACCTGGTACTCGACGATGTTCCCGGTCTACGTGTTCGCGAGCGCCTTCGTGACCGCCGTCGGCGCGCTCACGGTCCTCTCGTATGCCGCGCAGACGTCCGGCTACCTCGCGAGGCTGAACGACTCGCACTATTACGCGCTCGGGCGGCTGCTCCTCGCGTTCACGATATTCTGGGCCTATGCGGCCTATTTCCAGTTCATGTTGATCTGGATCGCGAACAAGCCCGATGAGGTCGCCTTCTTCCTCGACCGCTGGGAAGGGCCCTGGCGGCCGACCTCCGTGCTCGTCGTCCTCACGCGGTTCGTCGTCCCGTTCCTGATCCTGATGTCGTACGCGATCAAGCGGCGCCCGCGCCAGCTCTCGTGGATGGCGCTCTGGGTCGTCGTCTCCGGCTATATCGACTTTCACTGGCTCGTGGTGCCGGCGACAGGGCGCCACGGGTTCGCCTATCACTGGCTCGACCTCGCGACCCTGTGCGTCGTGGGCGGCCTCTCGACCGCGTTCGCCGCGTGGCGGCTGCGAGGGCGGCCGGTGGTCCCGGTCCACGACCCGCGGCTCGAAGAGGCCTTTGCGTACCGGAGCCTATGATGTTCCGGCGCCGCCACATCGAGGTTCGCCAGGAGGAGGACACGCTCCCCTGGGGGCGCGTGATCCTCGCGTTCGCCGTCGTGCTCGCGATCGGCGGCGCGCTGACGCTCTGGGCCTGGCTCGCGATGCGGGCCCGCGAGGCGGATCTGCGGCCCTCCCTCGCGTTCCCCGAGAAGGATCTCGGGCCGCGGCGCGAGGTCAGCATGGTCCAGCAGTCGCTGTTCGACGAGGCGCGCCTGGGCCAGCAGCTCGTCGACGCGCAGCGCGCGGAGCTCCGCCGCTTCGGCGTCGTCGATCGGGAGAGGGGCATCGTGAGCATCCCGATCGACGACGCGATCGAGCTCATGGTGGCGGGGGGCGCGCGATGAGCCGGGCCGTCGCCGTGGCCCTCCTGCTGGCAGCCGGCCTCGTGTCGCGCCCGGGCGCCGCGTCCGAGCCCGAGCGCGCGCGCCCCGCGCTGGGCCCGTCCGCGGCCGACGCCGCGCCGGCGAGCGACGGCTCCGGCGCGGAGGAGCCGCCCGAAGGCGCCTTCCTGGAGCCCACGCGCGGGGTGGACATCGAGGAGCGCCTCGGCCGCCCGGTGGACCGCGAGCTCGCCTTCACCGACATGGACGGGCGGCGGGTGCGCCTCGGCGACTACTTCGCCGACGGCAAGCCCCTCCTCCTCGTCCTCGCGTACTACCGGTGCCCCGCGCTGTGCGGCCTCGTGCTGCGCGGCGCCGTCGAGGGGCTGAAGCTCCTCCCGTACCGGCTCGGCGAGCAGTTCCACGCGCTCACGGTCAGCTTCGACCCGCGCGAGCGCCCGGCGGCCGCCTCGCAGAAGCGCGCGGTCACGCTGTCCGAGCTCGGCGCGGACGCGCGGGCGCCGGAGTGGCCATTCCTCGTCGGCGACGAGGCGGCGACCCGCGCGCTCGCCGCGGACCTCGGGTTCCGCTACGCCTACGATCCGACGACCGATCAGTACGCCCACCCGGCGGCCATCTTCGTCCTGACGCCGGACGGGCGGATCTCCCGGTACCTGTACGGGACGGAGTTCTCGGCGCGCGATCTCCGGCTCGCGCTCCTGGAGGCGAGCCGCGGCGGTATCGGCACGATCGTCGATCGGGTGATCATGACCTGCTATCGCTTCGACCCGGCGAGCCGGAGATACGGTCCGTTCCTCCTCGGCTTCCTCCGGCTCGGAGCGGCGGCGATCCTGATCACGGTCGGCGGGCTGCTCGCCGTCCTGTGGCGGCGCGAGCGCCGGCGGCCAGGCGCTCGCACGAGCGCCGCGGTCGGCCGCGACGCCGCGGCCGACCGCCAGGGGAGGTCACCATGATCAACGAGCTCCTGCGCAAGCTCCTCTTTCTGCCCGGCCAGTGGTCGACGATCGCGTTCGACATCGACAAGCTGCATTACTTCGTGATCTCGGTGACGATGGCCGGCGCGACGCTCGTCGCCCTGTTCGCGGCCTACCTGATGATCCGGTACCGCAGGCGCCAGCGGGATGTTGAAGGCCCGTTCCCCGGAGCGACCGCGAGGCCTCCGCTCCTCCTCGAGGTCGGCATGGTGCTGGGCCTCATCGTCCTGTTCCTCGTCTGGTGGGTCATTGGAATGCGGCAGTATGCAGAGCTCCGCGTCGCCCCTGCGGACCCGGTCGTGGTGTACGTGACCGGGAAGCAGTGGATGTGGAAGTTCGCCTACCCGGAGGGCCCGAGCTCGGTGGCGACGCTGTATGTGCCGGCGCGTCGGCCGGTGAAGCTCGTCATGACGTCCCGGGACGTGATCCACAGCTTCTTCGTCCCCGATTTTCGCATCAAGTACGATGTCGTCCCCGGCCGCTACACCACGCTGTGGTTCGAGGCGACCGCGCCGGGCGCCTATCAGATCCTGTGCACCGAGTACTGCGGGACGAACCACTCCACCATGCGCGGCGAGGTGATCGCGCTCGAGCCCTCCGATTTCGCGCGGTGGCTCTCCGAGCGCGGGCGGGGCGCCGGTATCGCCGGACAGGAGTACACGCCGCCGTCGACGCCGGGCGAGGGGATCCCGCGCGAGCCGCTCAGCCTCGTCCGGCTGGGCGAGAACATCGCGGCCGAGGAGGGCTGCCTGCGCTGCCACACACCGGACGGGACACCGCACATCGGGCCGACCTGGGCCGGCCTCTACATGTCGGTCGTCCCGCTGGAGAGCGGCGGCGCCGCGGTCGCCGACGACGCGTACATCACCGAGTCGATGATGGATCCGCTCGCCCGGATCCACCGCGGCTACCAGCGGGTCATGCCCTCGTTCCTCGGCCGGCTCCAGCCGGCGCAGGTCGCCGCCATCGTCGAGTACATCCGGTCGTTGAGGGGCGTCGCGCCGGAGCCGGGCGCGCGGACGCCGCTGCCCGAAGGCCCGCCCTTCCTGCGCTCCGGCCCGGAGCGCCCCGCCCCGCTCCGCGGGGGGGCGCCGGTCGGCCCGATCGAGGGCGGCAAGCCCGGAGAGGAGCTCCGATGAGCACGGAAGCGTACGAATCTCTGCCCGACGCGCCGGCCGAGAGGTCCGAGCCCGACTACCTCCATGTCGACCGCGGGGTGACGGAGTGGCTCACGACCACGGATCACAAGCGGATCGGCCTCATGTTCTACGCCGTCATCGTCGTGATGCTCTTCCTCGGAGGCATATTCGCCCTCATCCTGCGGACCGAGCTCCTCACGCCCGAGCGGACCATCATCGACGCGGCGACCTACAACCGGATGTTCACGCTGCACGGCGTGATCATGGTCTGGCTGTTCATGATCCCGTCGATCCCCAACGCGTTCGGCAACTTCGTCCTGCCGATCATGCTCGGCGCCAAGGACCTCGCGTTCCCCCGGATCAACCTCGCGAGCTTCTACATCTACCTCCTCGGGGCGGCGATCGCGATGGGCGGCATGATCGCGGGCGGCACGGACACCGGCTGGACGTTCTACCCGACGTACAGCCTGAAGACGCCGATGACGCTGTTCCCGGTCGTCTTCGGCATCTTCATCGTCGGCGTCTCGTCCATCATGACGGCGGTCAACTTCATCGTGACCACGCACACGATGCGCGCCGAGGGGCTCACGTGGAGCCGCCTGCCGCTCTTCGTCTGGAGCACGTACGCGACGAGCATCATCCTGCTCTTCGCGACCCCGGTCCTCGGGCTCTCGATCCTGCTCATCGGCATCGACCACGTGACCGCGCTCGGGATGTTCGACCCCCGGTTCGGCGGCGATCCGGTCCTCTTCCAGCACCTCTTCTGGTTCTACTCCCACCCCGCCGTCTACATCATGATCCTGCCGGCGTTCGGCGTGGTGAGCGAGGTCGTCTGCACGTTCGCGCACAAGCGCCCCGCGTCCTACTGGGCGATCGCCATCTCGTCGCTCGGGATCGCGTTCGTGGGGTTCTGGACGTGGGGCCACCACATGTTCGTGGCGGGGATGAGCGAGTACGCCGCGGACGTCTTCGGCGTGCTCTCGATGTTCGTGGCCATCTTCTCGGCCATCAAGGTCTACACGTGGGTCGCGACGCTGTACAGGGGCTCGATCCACTTCAACACGCCGCTGCTCTACTTCATCGCCTTCCTCTTCCTGTTCGTCTTCGGGGGGATGACGGGCGTGGCCGTCGCCACGCAGTCGCTGGACGTGCACTGGCACGACACGTACTTCGTGGTGGCGCACTTCCACTTCATCATGGTGGGCGGGACGCTCACCATGTTCCTCGCGGCGGCGCACTACTGGTTTCCGAAGATGTTCGGGCGCCTCTACTCGGAGCGCGTCGGGCTCCTCTCGGCCGCGTCGGTGTTCCTCGGCTTCTTCTTGACCTTCTTCCCGCAGTTCCTCCTCGGGAACATGGGGATGCCCCGCCGCTATTACAGCTACCCGCCGCGCTACCAGTGGCTCCACGTGCTCTCGACCGGCGGCGCCTACCTGCTCGCCGCGGCGCTCGTGATCTCGCTCCTGAACCTCGTCATCGCGCTCAAGTGGGGCCGGAAGGCCGGGAGGAACCCCTGGGGCGGGCGCACGCTCGAGTGGATGACCGGCGAGCCCTTGCCGCCCAAGCACAACTTCCCGGTCGCGCCGCTCGTCCGCCGCGGCCCGTACGAGTTCCAGCTCTCCGAGGAGGACGCCCGTGCGACAACCACGCCCGCTGCGTGAGCAGTTCGAAGATCTCGAGAAGCAGACGCACGCGGCCCGCCTCGGGATGTGGTTGTTCCTCGGGAGCGAGGTGCTCCTCTTCACCGGGCTCTTCGCGCTGTACGCGGCGTACCGCGAGCTCTACCCGCGCGATTTCGCCGAGGCCATCGCGCACAACAACGTCGCGATCGGCACCACCATGACGCTCATCCTGATCGGCAGCAGCTTCACCGTCGCCATGGCGGTGCACGCCGTCCGCGCCTCCCACCCGCGGCGCGCCGCGCTGTTCCTCGCGGTGAGCGTGGCGATCGGGATCGTGTTCCTCGTGCTGAAAGGGATCGAGTACGCGCAGCACTTCCGCGAGGGCATCTTCCCGGCCGGCGCCTACCGCTTCGCGGAACTCCCGACGTTCGGCGCGCAGATGGCGTTCACGCTGTACTTCGCCATGACGGCGCTCCACGCCCTGCACGTCGTGGGCGGGGCCGGCCTCCTCACGGGGGTCGCGTGGGGGTGCTGGAAGGGCCGGTACTGGGCGTACGACCAGACGCCGGTGGAGCTCAGCGGCCTCTACTGGCACCTCGTGGACATCATGTGGATCTTCATCTGGCCGCTCCTCTACCTGACGCGCAAGTGACGGCACAGCCCGGAGACGACCATGCCGCAAGAGCACGTCGCGGAAAGCACGCCCTGGACCCGCTATCTCTGGACGCTGATGGCCCTCGTCGCCCTCACGCTCCTGTCGTTCGCGCTCTCGTTCCTGCGCACGGGGGCGTGGGAGATACCGATCGCGCTGCTCATCGCCGTGGTGAAGAGCCTGCTCGTGTTGCTCTTCTTCATGCACCTCGTGGAGCAGAAGTTCATCAACGCCTTCGCGATCATCGTGGCGGTGAGCTTCCTGGCGTTGCTCCTGTCGCTCGTGGTCGCCGACGTCGCGACGCGGCGCACGTTCCCGCCCGCGCCGCTGCCGGCCCTGTCGCCGCCGGCGCCGGCGCTGAGCCCGCCGGCGCCGGGCGGCTCCGCGGGGCCGCCGCCGGAGCCGCTGCCGGGCGGCCGGTGATCGATCCGCGCGGGCGCGGCGCCTCGGGCTTCCTACCCCCTCGCGCGGGTGGGGATGTGGCCGGGGATGAGGGAGGCGATGAAGATCGCGATCGCCACGAGCGCGTTGTTCCAGATCGTCCCCAGGCTGACCGTCGGGAGCGCCCAGCACGAGATGAAGAGCCACACCGCGAGGACCGTGTTGAGGTACCGCACCGCAGGGGCGAGCATGGCGGTGATCGCGAAGATCATGCAGAGCAGCCCGAGCACCCATGTGTTCGTCCGCTGCGCGTGGCTGTGCGGCCAGATGACGGCCGAGATGAGGAGCCAGAACCCGAGGACGACGTTCACGATGCGCGCCATGAGATTGCCAGCTCGAACCATGCTCCCTCCCACCTCCGATCATGGGACCGATCGGGTCGCCACGGATCGATAACGGGCGTCAGGAGACCGTCAATCGGCGAGCTCGTGAGCCAGGGCGACAGCCCGCCGACCGCGCCGGCGGGTCTCTGGCCTGCTGGTCGCCCTGCCGGCGGCGGCGATGGGCTTGCCTCCGCTCGGGCCGCGCGGGCGCGCGGCGCTCCGTGCGAAGCTGGAGACGCGGGACATCGCTCCATCGCCCCGCGCCCGGACGAGCGGCGCGAGCCACTTCTCGACGGCCGAGCGGGCACTAAGCTTCCGTCATGAGGCTCGGCGCACGGCTCACCACGCACACGTTCTCGGCCGGCGCCGCCGGCATCAGCTTCGTCGTCCAGCCGGTCCCGGGCTCGGACCAGCTGTTCGTCATTCCGATCCAGTACCTGCTCGCGGCGTCGCTCGCGAAGGAGCGAGGCGCGCCTCTCTCGAAGGCGGCGTGGTCCCAGGTCCACCAGCTCATCTGGGGCGGCGGCGCCCTTCGCCTCATGCTCGGCTTGACCCTGGGGCTGATCCCGCTGGCCGGCGCGTTCACGAACGCGATGACGGCGTTCCTCACGACCGAATATCTCGGGTACTACGTGGATAGAGCCCTCGACAACCCGGACAATCCGCCTCCGGCCCTGTCGATCCAGGATGTCTTGGACGCCATCACCTCCTTTTTCACCGGGCGAGCTCGGTAGGCAAGCGGTCCCTGGGTCGAGCCCACCCTGCGGCTCTCGGAGCCGAAGGGCGAGCTCCTCGGGAGCGACGCGGCGTCACCACCAGATTCGACGGCGCTTGCGGCCGGAGCGTATCGCGACCGCCGCCACCGCCCCCACGGCGAGCACGGTGACCGCGGCGGCCGCCGCGATGGCGACGCTCCGGGCCGTGTGCTCTGCCTCGCCCTTGATGCCGCCCCACCTCGCCTTGACCGTGACCAGGTCGCGCGCGAGCCGCTCCTTGCTGTGCTCGATCTGCTCGGCAGGCCCCGCGGGTACCACGGAACCTGCGCCGGCGCTGACGTGACCTCGCTCGCTGAGGGGACGGGCGACCCTCTCCGTGTCGAACCGGATTGCGCTGGATGGATCCATATGTCCCGCGCTGCAATCGCTGTTCCCCGCCGGCACATCGGCGTGCTCGCCGGCTCGCGCGGCGGCGCCGACGCTGTACTTCCATCGGATAGCCCACCCCATCGGACAGGCCGCCTCCTGACGGCGGGCGCCGTCGGCTCGCCGCACGGGTACGAGGCGCGCGCCGCGGACGGCTCGGCCGCGCTGGCGCTCCGGCGCGCTCGGCTGCTGGCGTCGGATGTGCAATGAGGCGCCCGCACGAAGCGAATGTCCCGATACGCGAGAATCTATGGATCGGCGTTTTCGTTTGGGGCGTCGTCCGGGCGTCCGCCGATCTCCGAGGCGACGCGCGCGCGGCATTCCCTGGGAGGGAATCATGACGATCCTCGCTCCGTTGGCTGACCCGCCCCGCGCAGATCGATTGCGGGAGCGGCTCAGGGCCTTGCTGCCCGTCGCGACGCTCCTCGCTCTCGCGCTCGGCCTGCTCGTGTCCGGCCGAGAGACCAGCGTCACGCGGTGGTCGACCCGCGCCATGGACGGTCTCCTGCGTTGGTACACCACGCTGGCGCCGGTCGTGATCTTCGTCGTCCTCGTGCCGACCTTCGTGAGCCTGCACCGGCAAGGGCGCCCGGGGCGGCTGCTCGCGTACATCATGGGCTGGCTCGCCCTCAAGCGTCTGGCAGCGTGCCTGTTCGGGGTCGTCGTCACCTGGCTCGTGTTCGGGCTCCCGCTGCTCCCCAGCCACAGCACGGGCGCGCCGTTCGAGGCCGCGCGCACCCTCTATAGCGCCTCGGGCCTGGTCATCTCGAGCCCGTGCTTCCTCGCCCTCTACGCCGGCATCGTGACGTCGTTCGCGGCCGTACGCGCGCCGCGGGTCGCCCGCGCGCTGGAGCGCGCCGCGGACGCCCTGGAGCGCGCTGGAGGCGCCGTGCAGTGCCTGGTCCCGCTCTTCATGTTCGGGCTCGGCGCCTATCTCCGCGGGCTGCCCGCGCAGCTCGCCGCGCAGGTGCACGAGGGGCCCCTCGCGCGCGCCTCGGCGGGGGCGCCCTCGCTCGGCGCCGGAGACCTCATGCTCTCCTACCTGCTCGTGTCCGGGGTCGTCGGCGCTGCCTGCCTCGTCTTCCATGCGGCGAGCCTGCTGAGGATGAAGGCCGCCGCCCCGGAGTTCTCGCTGCGCGACTATTTCGTCAACTACTGGCTCAAGGTCTATCCGCTGCTGTGGGCCTCGTGCAGCGAGGCGCTGGCGACGCCGCTCAACCTGCACCTCGTCCGCAAATGTTATCCGGCGGTGCCGCAGGAGCTCAGGCTCTTCGTGGTGGGACTCGGCGGTTGGCTCAACGTCAACGGCACGTTGATCTGCGTGTTCGTCATCGCGGGCGCTGCCGCCCGCGCGGTCGGTCATGAGATCTCGCTGCTCGAGCTCACGCTCGTGGTGCCGATCGTGTTTCTGCTCGGGTATGTCGTGCCCGGCATGCCGGGCGAGCTCGTCCTGTTCGCGACGCCGATCGGCGCCGCGCTGCACATCCCCGCGCGCCTGCTCCCGTCGTTCATCGCGCTCTACATCGGGTTCAACTTCGGCCTCCCGGACTCCTTCCGGTCGGGCCAGAACTCGACCGACAGCTGCGTGAGCGCCCTCCAGCTGCTCCGCACGCTGACGCGCCGCCGCGCGCGGGCCGCAGGATTGAGCGGCGCCCGCCCGCCCGGCGTTGTCGTGAAGGCAGCCGCGGGGCGCTGACCCCGGAGCGCGCGCCGACGTTGCCGGTGCCGCTAGGTCGCCCCCGCTTGCCGCGCCTGCTTCCGGTGGCGGAGGGCGATCCAGAGCCCGACGCCGTTGTTGATCACCAACGCAGCGTTCAGGGCGGTGAACACCCAGTTCTTCACGAGCAGGCTGTAGATGAAGTTCCCGGCCGTCCCGGCGATCGCGGCGACGAAGAAGATCAGCGTGTACTTCTCCGATTTGCCCTCCTCGCCCTTCCACTGCTTGTACGTCTGTGACCCGAAGGTCACGTGGAGCAGCAGCGAGCTGATCCAGCCCACGACATGCTTCATCGGCGCTTCCCCATCGGTTACCTGGCGAGCCCCGATCGGCGCGGTGCCGGCGCCCTCACGCGCCGCGCCGACGCTCGCCGCCGCGCGCCCGCGCGCTCCGCCCGAGCAGGCCGGCCGCCGTGAGCGCCGCCGCGGCCACGCCCGCCGCCGGGAGCCACCGGCCGCGCCGCGCGGGATCCCAGGCGGCCTTGAACCGGCGGAACGCCTCGATGAGCTCCTCGCCGTACATCTTCGGCAGGAACTGCGCGCGCGCCTGGCCGTCGCCGCGCTCGCCGGAGAACGAGCCGCCGTCGCGGACCCGCCGTGCGACATCCGTGCCGCACGCCGCGCCGCGCGCAGCGCGCGGCGTGCGCGGTACGTGCCACGGCTGCGCGTGCGAGCGGCCGGTGCCCGCGCGGGCGCAGGCGATGCATTCATGGGCGCGCCGGGCGCGCGCTCGCGCCGGCAGGGGGCGCTCGAATGCAATACCAGGCATCCACGGATCCATCACAGGCCGATCGCAGCTCGCAGGACCTCGCCGCCGATGCGATCCACGAGGCGAAGGAGCTCCTCGCCGCGGAGATCGCGCTCGCCAAGCGCGATCTCCGCCGGACGGCCGCGGCCCTCTCGCGCTCGGCGATCGCGTTCGGGGTCGCGGGCGTCGCGGCGCTCGCCGGCATCGACGCGCTGATGGTGTCGCTCGCCGTGGGGCAGCGCCGCAATCACCCGGCGCGCGGGGCGGCCGTGGGGCTCGGGCTGCTCGCGCTCGCGGCCGGCGCGGCGCTCGTCGGGCGGTCGGCGCTGCCCCGCAGCCCGCTGCCGATCGCCGAGCGCGTCGCGTCGGACATCGAGGATGTCGCCCGGCGCGTGGTGGGGTGAGGGATCTCGTGGGGGCGAGCGTCGCCCGGCTCAGCGCCGGAGCGCCGCCGCCGCCCGCCCCGAGACGGCGGAGCCGCTCACGACGACGACCGACCCCAGCGCGAGGAGGGCGACGAACGTGAGCACCAGGGGATAGATGCCGACCAGCGCGAGGATGCCGAGCACGATCGCGCCGGCGCCGACGAGCGACTGCAAGCCGGCCGCGGCCATCGACGCCTGACGAGCGAGGTGGGCGAGGTGCTGGTGCGCGCCGTGCGTGTCGAGCGCGCCCAGGTCCGCCGTCGCGCCGCCGCCGAGCAGCAGCGCGCCGCCGAAGACGATCACCGCGATCGAGGTCAGCGTCGCGGGGGCGAGGCCGAGGAGCGCGAGGATGCCGAGCACGACGCCGGCCGCGCCGCAGACGAGCTCGGCGCCCATGCCGCCGCCGAGCTCGGTGCGCGTGTCCCACTCGACGGGCGGCGCGGCGCGGCTCAGCGCGCCGAAGCGCGAGGCGATCGCGCCGCCCTGCGCGATCAGCGCGGCGCCGAAGACGATCGTGGCGATCGAGGTGAGCTCTCCTGGCAAGATCCCCGTCAGCCCGAGGATGGCGAGGACGATCGTCGCCGCGCCGCACAGCACCTCGGCGAGCGAGCCGCCGAGCACGACCTTCGGCGTCGTCTCCTCCTCTGGTCTGCGTCGCGCGCCCGACAGCGGCGTTATGTGGCTCTCCGGCTGTGCAAACCGTTCACGTTCTTCAGGTCCTGGTGTCTGCATCTGCATGATTCCCCCGTCCTGTGGTGAGGTCTCGTCGCGCTCACGCGCGCTCCGACTTGCATGTGCTGCGCCGGGCTCACGCGAGGAGGCGACGCCAGGGAGGGCTGCGCCGGGCCGCTGCGCGCCGCGCGGAGGCCCCGGCGAGGGCCGCCGCGCACAGCGCCACGGCGCCGAGCGACCAGCGGTGGAGGTCGAACCAGAGCTCCAGGCTCGAGGCCTTGGAGCGCCGGTCGAACGGGCCGTGCGCGCCGAAGTCCCGCGGCACGGGCGCCCACAGGTTGTCGACGCGATTCGGGTCCACGGGCTCATCGGTCATCTGCCGCGTGTACCCGACCTTCGCGAGCCAGTGATCGAGCAGCCCCGGGATGACGCGGTTCCCCCAGATCGCCTTGACCGTCGGGAAGCCGACCTTGATGTCGCGGCGGTCGTGGTGCGCGGCCCAGTAGAGCGCGTCGGCCGCCACCTCGGGCTGGAAGATCGGCGGGACCGGCTGTGGACTGTACGGGAGGCGCGACTTCGACCAGAGGAACTGCGGCGTGTTCATCGCCGGCAGGTGCACCATGCTCAGGCGCACGCGGCTCCCGTCGTGGATCAGCTCGCTCCGCAGCGACTCGGTGAAGCCCACGATGGCGTGCTTGGACGCGCAGTAGGCCGACTGCAGGGGGATGCTCCGGTAGGCCAGCGCGGAGCTCGCCTGCACGATGATCCCGCGGTCGCGGGGGAGCATCCGCGCGAGCGCCGCGAGCGTTCCGTGCACATACCCGAGGAAGTTGACCTTGAGAACGCGCTCGTACTCTTCGGGCCGCATCTCCTTCACGGGCGAGAAGACCGAGGTCATCGCGACGTTGATCCAGGCGTCGATCGGGCCGAAGCGCTGCTCGACCGCCGCGGCCGCGGCCTCGACCTGCGCGGGATCGGCGACGTCGGTCGGCAGGACGAGCGCGCTCGCCCCGGCGTCCTCCGCCTCGCGCCGCGCCTCCTCGAGCCCGTCGCGCCCGCGCGCGACCAGCCCGATGCGGGCGCCTTCGCGCGCGAACCGCCGCACCGTCGCGCGCCCCACGCCCGCTGACGCCCCCGTGATCACCACGACCTCCGGCCGCCTGGAATCGCCCATGCCCGTCGCCTCCCGCCTCGCCCGCGGCGTCAAGCAACGTGAATGCCACCTGGGCGTGTCACTTCCTCAAGCTCGACAGCACGTCCTTGATCCGCTCGGCCGGACCCGCCGTGAGCGACCAGGGGCTCGGCTGCCGCACGACGTGCAGGTCGCCTCGACGCTCGAGCACCTCGAACCGCGTCGTTCCCTGCTCGGTCCGGACGAACCGAAGCGCCACCACGGCCGTGCCCACATGGAGGTTCGAGAGGGTGATCTCGGGCAGCCACACCGGCAGCGCCGGGTCGACCAGCAGGAGGTCGAGCGGCGCGAACGGGTACAGCCCGAGCATCGCCTGGAGCATCGCGAACACGCTCGAGCAGGACCAGGCCTGCGGCCAGTTGGCCTTCGGGTACAGCGCGGGGAACGGGTGCTCCGCGTCGCGCGGGTGACCGCTCCAGCACTCGGGCAGCCGGTGGTGCTCGAACAGCGCCGCCGCCTCGAACACGGCGCGGCACAGGAGCGCCACGTGCCCGTGCAGGCCGTACCGCGCGAGCCCGAGCGCGATCGCGCCCTGATCGACGGGCCAGACCGTCCCCCGGTGATAGCTGTACGGATCGAACGCGGGGTGATCGGCCGAGAGCGTGCGGATACCCCAGCCGGAGAACATGTCCGCCGCGAACATGCGGATGGCGGTGGGCTCGGCGAGGGCCTTGTCCACGATCCCCGTCGCGAGGCAGAGCCCCGGATCCGAGCCGACCGAGCGGATCTGGCGCTTGTCCGGGCCGAGGCCCATCGCGAAGGTGCGCGCGTCGGGCATCCAGAAGGCGTCGTTGAACCGCCTCTGCAGCTCGAGCGCCTCGGCGAACAGCCGCCGCGCGTCGTCCTTGCGGCCGAACCAGAAGAGCAGCTCGGAGAGGCGCAGCTTCGACAGGAACACGAAGCCCTGCATCTCGCACGTCCCGATCGGCGGCCGCACCTGAGAGCCGTCGGCGTGGACGATGGCGTCGTCGGAGTCCTTCCAACCCTGGTTCTGGATCGACGCGCTCGAGCGGGGCTCGTACTCGTAGAACCCGTCGCCGTCGAGATCGCCCTCCTCGTCGATCCAGCGCATGGCCCTGAGCGCAGGCTCGATCAGGCGGCCGACGCGCTCGCGATCGCCGGTCCAGTGCCAGAGCTCCGAGGCGGCCACCGCGTAGAACATCGTCGAGGTCGCCGACGCGTACGTGCGCCCCAGCGGGTCGTAGTTGAGCTCCGAGAGCGCTCCGTCCCTGGCCTGATGCAGCATCCGATCGGGCTGCTCGTCGCGCCAGTCGTCGACGACGCGCCCCTGCCAGCGCGGGAGCACGAGCGCGGTGCCCGCGAGGATGTCGGTCGTCAGCGCGGCGGCCTGCGTGCCCGCGGCGAGCGGGTCGCGGCCGAAGAGCCCGATGTAGATCGGCAGTCCGGCGGCCACCGTCCACGAGCGCTCGTCCTGGTCGAACTCGTACATGCGGAGCGCGATGAGATCGCGCTTGGCTCGCTCGAGCACGGAGAAGACCGTATGCGAGAGCGTGTCGGCGCCCGGGACCGAGAAGGACGTCGCGCGGTGGTGGAAGGTGCCGCGCGCCACGTCGCGCGCGCTTCGCGTGCCGAAGAACGAGCGGCAGCCGGCGAGCAGCGGCAGCGGTTCGCCGCGGACCAGGGCGATCACGTCGACGCAACCGCGCCAGGTGCCATGGGGCTCGAGCTCGATCGAGAACCGGATCTCGCGGCCAGCGCAGGACGGGGGCGAGCCCGCGCTCCGGGCGCGTACGACGATCCCGGCGTCGAAGCGCGCGACGCCGGATTCTCCGGGGTGTTCATAGCGGTGCTCGGCGCGGTAGTCGCAGCGCAGCGCGCATCCGTGCTCGGCGGGCTCGAGCGCCCACCGGGCGTCGCCGCGCTGGAGGCGCGGGCCGTCCGTCTCCTCCGCGTCGGCGAAGTCGGCGTCGATCTCGAGCGCCAGCGTGAAGCGCACGCGCTCCTGCGTGAAGCTCGCGACGTCGATGTCCTCGTGGAAGCCGTCCCCCACGAAGCGCGACAGCCGCAGCTCGACGGTCCGCGGCGCCGCGCCGCCGCCCTCGGGCGGCGGGGCGATGTAGTAGCCGAGCCAGCTGTCCGGCTCGACGGCGGAGAGCGCGACGGGCGCCGGCGGCCTGCCGTCGATCAGGTGGCGGTAGAGGGAGAGGAGGCGGGTGTTGCGCACGAACAGGCCGATGTGCGGCTCGGGGGCGATCGAGCCGTCCGGACGCATGCACAGGACCGTCCGGTTCTGGCTGATGTACAGGGAGCCGGCGCGGGGCCTCAGCGTGGCCAGCGAGCCGAAGGGTCTCTCGAGCGACATGGTCACCTCCAGGCGAGCCCGGGGTGAGGACTGCCAGGGGCGTGCCAACCACGTGGACGCGCTCACGCCCAGCCGCTGGGCGGGCGCGGCGGCTCCTGCACCCGAGGCTCAGCCGAGCGCGATCGGTGTTTCGTCGGCGCGAGCGGGCCTCGTCGTCGCCTCCAGGTAGGCCTTTCCGATGTCGGCCTCGTCCACGAACCCGACGATCGCGCCCTCGCCGTCGACGACGGGGAGCTCGCGGACGCCGTGCGCCACCATCGCCTCGGTCGCCGTCCGCAGATCGTCGGTGACCGTCACGGCCACCGGCGGCTGCATCGCGTCGGCGGCCACGGTCATCCGCTCGAGGTCGTGCTCCACCGCGATGATCCGGAGCGACTCGGCGGTGATCATGCCGACCATCTTGCGCGACGGTTCGAGCACCGGGAACACCTCCTGCCAGCTCGCGTCGGCCGCCCGCCGGAGCATCTCGCGGGCCGGCGTCCCCGGCGCGAACGTCACGAGCGCGCGCCCGTCGATCATGATCTGCCGCACGCGGATGGTCTTGAGCACGTCGAGCGTCGGCATCGGGTGCGCGGGAGACTCGCGCTGGGTGGGGAGCTGCGCGTGGTAGAGCGAGTGCTTCCGCAGCGCGACGAAGGCGACGCCCTCGGCGAGCATCAGCGGGACCAGGAGGTCGTAGCTGCCGGCGAGCTCGCACACCATCACGAGGGAGCTCACCGGCACGTGCGCGACGCCGCCGTAGAAGGTGCCCATGCCCACGAGCGCGAAGGCGCCCGGGTCGATGCGCGGATCGCCGAGCAGGAGCGCCGCCGCGCGCCCGAACGCGCCGCCGAAGAGCCCGCCGATGACGAGCGACGGCGCGAAGTCGCCGGCGCACCCGCCGCTGCCGAGCGTGAGCGACGAGGCGACGATCTTGGCGGCGCAGAGCAGGAGCAGGAGCTCCACGCCGCGCCAGCCCGGGTGGAGCCACGTGGCGCCGGTGATCGCGACCTGGACGGCGCCGTACCCGCCGCCGAGCAGCCCGAGCCCTTGCCCGGGGCTCTCGATCCTGCGGCCGACGAACCAGAGGACGGGCACGCAGAAGAGGCCCAGCGCGAGCCCGCCGAGCCCCGGGCGCGCCCAGTGGGCGATGGGCAGGCGCGCCGCGATCGCCTTCACGCCGCCGAGGCACTTCAGGAAGCCGATCGCGACGAAGGCCAGGAGCAGCGCGAGCAGCGCGTAGAGCGGGAGGTGCGACGGGACGAACGCATACTTCGGCGCGTGCGCGAAGAGCGTCGACTCGCCGTAGAACGAGATGAAGACCGAGTAGGAGACCACGCTGGCGAGCAGCGCCGGGATCAGCGCCTCCGCCTCGAAGTCGTCGCGGTAGAGCACCTCGACGGCGAGCAGGGCGGCGCCGAGCGGCGTGCGGAAGATGGCGGACATCCCGGCCGCGACCCCCGCGAGCATCAGGATGCGGTGCTCGCGCCGGCCGACCGCGAGCCCGCGCCCCACGAGCGAGCCGAGCGCTCCTCCGACCTGCATGGTCGGCCCCTCGCGACCGCCGGCGCCGCCCGAGCCGAGCGTGAGGATCGACGCGAGCGCCTTGACCCACGCGACCCGCTTGCGCATCCGGCCGCCGTGGTGGTGGAAGGCCTGGATCATCGCGTCGCCGCCGCCGCCCGCGGCCTCGGGGGCGACGCGCCAGGTGAGGATGCCCCCGGCCAGCGCTCCGAGCGCCGGGATCAGCAGCAGCAGCCAGAGCCGGACGCTCCGGTGCTCGGGGCCGTCGCCGCCGAAGATCGCCTCGCCGTGGGCTCGAAGCCGCGCGTAGCCGGCGAGGCGGCCGAGGAGCAGCTCCTCGACGAGCTCGAGGGCGCCGAAGAAGAGCACCGCGACGAGGCCCGCGATGGCCCCGACGAGCACGGCATGCAGGATCGTGCGCCCGACGAGCCGGAGATCGAGGGGTGCGACCTCCGAGATGAGCGCGGAGAACGGGCGCCGCCGTCGCACCACGCCGGCGCGCTCTGCTGGGAATGGTTCCGTCACGGCGATGGTCATGATCGCGTCCGGGCGCGGGCGCAACGAGGTTGAGGCAGTCCGGTGCACGCTGAGCGCGCCGCTCAGCCCGCCGCTCTGCCGGACGCGGTGAGTTGCGGGTCCTTATGCTCGCCCGCAGCTGACGTCGCTCGGCGGGGCGGTGAAGCCGCGCTCCGTGGAAGATGTGCTGCGGTCGGTGACCTCCTCACACGATGAAGTTGAGGATCCGTCCCGCGACATACACCACCTTCTTCGGCGTCTTCTCCGCGAGCTGGTTCGCGATCGCCGCGTCCGAGCGCGCCGCGTCCAGCGCGGTGGCCTCGTCCGCCGTCCTCGCAATACGGATTCGCCCCCGGACCTTGCCGTTGATCTGCACGGCGATCTCGACGTCGTCCTCCCGCGTCGCGACAGCATCGAACGCCGGCCAGGGGCGCGACAGCAGAAACCCGCGTCCCCCCAGGGTCGCCCAGAGCTCGTCGGCGAGGTGGGGCGCGAACGGGGAGAGCAGGTGGACCAAGAGCTCCGCCGACTCGCGCAGCGCCGCGAGGACGCCCGGCGCCGCGGGGCGCTCGGCCGCCGCGGCCGTGGCGGGGACGAGCTCGTTGACGAGCTCCATCATCGCGGCGACGGCGGTATTGAACTGGCGCCGCTCCTCGAGGTCGTGCGTCACCCGCTGCACGGTCTGATGGAGCTTGCGCCGGAGCGCCGCCGCGTCGGGAGACGTGCCCGGCTCGCCCGCCGGCAGCGACGCGATGTCCCGGACCAGCCGGAAGACGCGGGCGAGGAACCTATGCACCCCCTCGATGCCCGTATCCGACCAGGCGAGCTCCATCTCGGGAGGCGAGGCGAAGAGCATGAAGACGCGCACCGTGTCCGCGCCGTATTTGGCGACCATCGCGTCCGGATCGACGACGTTCTTCTTCGACTTCGACATCTTCTCGACGCGCCCGGTCTCGACCGTCATCCCCTCGCAGCCCGGCGCGAGGCACTTGCCGTCGGCGCCGACCTCCTCGGGGAAGAGCCACACGGACGCGCCCTTCGCGTCCCTGATGAAGCGGGTCTGCATCGTGACCATTCCCTGCGTGAGCAACCGCTTGAACGGCTCGCGCGGGGTATGCTCGGGGAGGAAGCCAAGGTCGATGAGCACCTTGTGGAAGAACCGGGCATAGAGCAGGTGCATGACCGCATGCTCCACGCCGCCGATGTACTGGTCGACAGGCATCCACTCGGCGGCCACCCGCGGATCGACCGGCCCGCGGTCGTAGCGCGGCGACGTGTAGCGGAGGAAGTACCAGCTCGACTCCCAGAACGTGTCGAACGTGTCGGTCTCGCGCCGCGCCGGCTTCGAGGGATCGCGCGGGTCGCGGGCGCTCACGAACGCTTCGTGGCGCGCGAGCGGCGAGCCGCCCTCGCCCGTGAAGCTCACGTCGCGCGGCAAGACGACCGGCAGCTCGCCCTCGGGCACGGCCAACACCGCGCCGTCCTGTCCGTAGACGACGGGGATCGGACAGCCCCAATAGCGCTGGCGGGAGATGAGCCAGTCGCGGAGGCGATAGCTGACGGTCTCCTCTCCGAGGCCTGCCGCGGCGAGCTTCGCCACGACCTTCGCCTTGCCCTCCTCGCTCGGCGTCCCGGAGAGATCGCCGGAGGCAACCATCGTCCCGGCCCCGGTGTACGCGTCCTTCATCGTGGCTGGGTCGAGCGGCGGCTCGCCGTCGGGCTGGATGACCACGGCGATCGGCAGCCCGTGGAGGCGCGCAAACGCGAAGTCGCGCGTGTCGTGCGCCGGCACCGCCATCACCGCGCCCGTCCCGTACCCCATGAGCACGAACGAGCCAGTCCAGATAGGGACGCGCGCGCCCGTGAGCGGGTGCACGGCGTAAAAGCCGGTGAACACGCCCTCCTTCGACGCCACGTCCGAGCCGCGCTCGCGCTCGGCCAAGCGGGCGGCCTCTTCGACGAACGCGGCCACCTTCGCGTCGCGCTTCCCCGCTTCGCGCGCGATCGGGTGCTCCGGCGCGACCGTCAGGAACGTCACGCCGTTGAGCGTGTCAGGCCGGGTCGTGAACACATCGACGTGCGCGAGCGCGCCCGCGCCTCCCTCGATCGTGAACCTCACGCGCGCGCCGACGCTCTTGCCGATCCAGTCCTTCTGCATCTTGAGGACTTTGTCGGGCCACCCGCCCACGAGCGACTCGATGCCCTTGAGGAGCTCGTCGGCGTACGAGGTGATCCGCAAGAACCACTGATCGAGCTCGCGCTGAGCGACCCCGGTCCCGCACCGCCAGCAGCCGCCGTCCTCGACCTGCTCGTTGGCGAGCACCGTCTCGCACCGAGGGCACCAGTTGGCGACCGCCGACTTCTTGTAAGCGAGGCCCGCCTGGAGCATCCGCGTGAAGACGAGCTGCTCCCAGCGGTAATAGTCGGGCTCGCACGTCGCGACCTCGCGGGACCAGTCGTACGAAAAGCCGAGCGGCTGCAGCTGCGCCTTCATCGTCGCGATGTTCTGAAGCGTCCAGTCGGCGGGGTGCTTGCCCCGCTCGATCGCGGCGTTCTCCGCCGGCATGCCGAACGCATCCCACCCCATCGGGTGCAGGACGTGATAGCCGCGCATCCGATGGAAGCGGGCGAGTACGTCGCCGATGGAGTAGTTGCGGACGTGCCCCATGTGAATGCGCCCGCTCGGGTACGGGAGCATCTCGAGCACGTAGTACTTCTTCGAGGCCCGGTCGCCCGGATCGGCGACCTCGAACAGCTTCTCGGCGTCCCAGCGCGCGCGCCACCCGGGCTCGATCCGCGAGGGCTCGTAGCGGGCGCGTCGGTCGCCGTCCGCCGGCGCGAGGGCAGTGAACGATGAGGAGCTCGGCGCTGTCATGGCGGGCGACCTTATCACGCCGGACGGGGCGACCGCAGCTGCGAACCGAGCGCGGCGCGTGCGCGCGCGGCGCCCCCTTTTTCACAGCCTCAGCCGTCACCAACGACGAATGGCACCAGGTGGGCCAGGTCAAGCTGGGTAACGTCCGCGAAGCGCAGGCTGGTGAACCGGACGAACCTCGCAGCACGCAATACCAGCGCACCCCGAAGGACGTGTACTCGTGGAGCTTCTCGACACGGTCCCGTCGTGCGTCCAGCGGGGTAGGAGAGACCACCTCGACCATGATGCCGGGCGGAGCGTTGATCGTCCCGCGCCGATGCCGCTTGCGACTCCGAGGCATGTACGCCGAGGCGTCGGGCTTCCGGCCAGAGACCGCGCTCACGGCGTACTTCGCTTCGGAGCCCAGCACGAGCCCGCCCTGCGGGATGAGCCAGCTCTCGCTGATCACGTCATCACGGCAGCACTGGCCACCGGCCGCGACAAACCGTCGTCTAGGCCTCGGATGCGGAGAATCGCGTCTGCGGCGATTCGACGGACGAGCATCGACATCCGCGGCCGCTTCCCGAGCAAGCTGGCGTAGGCGCTCGATCTCCGCCGGGCGGTCGAGGTGCGCCACGCCCAGCGCGGTCCGATCCCCGCGGCGCCCGGGGTCGAATCCCCCGCACGCGCCGCAGCGCGGGTGGCCCCGGGTACGGCGGCTCGACCTCGAGCTGCGCCGGCCGCGGGAAGGCAGAAGCGAAGCTGTGCCCGATGGAGACGTTGACGTGACGGCCTGTCGCGACGGGCTGCAGCGGGAGCTCGTAGCCCTGACGACAGAAACCCTGCTCCCAGCCTCCACCGGAGGATAGTCCACGTAGGGACATTTGATGTATCAGTAATTTTACACCAATGACGGCCAGTTGAAATATCGCCCAAGAGCGATCCACCGCTCCGCCTACAAAAACCAACAAATCCAACGCGATTGCTCGGTTGTGTGACATTACCTACGTCACGCTGCGTAAGGTGTCGAGCGGCAGCTGCGGCTCGACTGAGACGAGCCTTTCCCTCCGGTCAGGAATTCGTGGTGGACAGAACCTGGCATTTCTCGCCAAGATGGCGAGCGTCAATCCGTGCCGCGAATGTCGCCCGAGGGCACCGGGGATCTGCTGTGCGTCTGGTTCGTTCATCTCCCCTCGTGAGCCGGAGGACCCTGGTGTGATGAGGCATCGCGCCTCGTACGAAAGACTGGAAGATGAGAACAGTCAGATATCCATTTTTGACGAATCCGTTCGGCTTTCCGATGACCTCGATCGACGAGGAGGATATCGATCCAGCTTACGCGGAATTCTTGGACCGTGAGCTCCCGCGCCTTCACGCCAAGGAAATCGACCGCCCGGTGCTCGATTTCGTGCTGGACAGCGTCGCGCGTCCGGAGGGGCTGGTGATGGAGTTCGGTGTGTTCTCCGGCACGACCGTAAATAGGATCGCCGACGCCTGTCCGGACGAGAGAGTGTTTGGTTTCGACAGCTTCGAGGGCTTTCCAGAGGCGTGGGGCATCATCAGCAAGGAAGCGTCGAAGCAGTTCTTCAGTAGGCGTCCTCCCGAGGTGCGAAAAAACGTCACGCTCGTCGAGGGCTGGTTCGATCGAACGCTCCCGGAATTCCTGAAAGAGCATCCTCAGCAATGCTCGCTCGTTCACATCGACTGTGACCTGTATGTGTCGACTGCCACCGTCCTCGAGTCGCTCCGCTCGCGAATCGTACCGGGGACCGTTCTCGTCTTCGACGAGATGGTCAACATGGGGGCCCAAAGCGCGCTTCACGAAATGAAGGCATGGTGGGAGTTCGTTCGAGACTCGAAGATTCAATTCGAATGGCTCTGCCTCGGCTACGACTGCGGCGTCGTCTTTCAGTCGGATGCACGCGACACAGAGGATGCTCCCGAGGAACTCGCGTCCGCCGCGGGCCAGGCGCAGGGGGCGGGCGTCCAAGCGTTCGTCGAGACCTTGCATCGCACTCGCCGGCGATTCAATTTACCCCGCGGGCTCAAGGTCGCTGGGGCTGTGAAGGTTCACTGACGGCGAAGGGGTGCGTCTGCCGGCGCGAGCCGGCGTGCGATCGCGTCAACTTGATGCCACAGCGCCTGAGTGGCCACCATCCAGCCGATGGCGATGCATGATGCGCTCCTGTCGCGCCAGGAGCAGGTGATCGAGATGCTTGTTCGACGCGACTTTGATCGCGAAATCGAGATGGTGGCGTCCGCCGCGAATCGACGCGAGCGGCCGCCATCGCCTCGGCCGGCGGCTACATCGGCGACTTCTACACTCTGAAGTGACGGCATTCACGGCTCGCCTACATGAGCCCGATCCAGCTCGAAGCGAAGACCTACGTCCCCGCGCTCGCGGCAAAGTGAGACTGTCCGCGCAAGCGGGGGAGGACCATGGACCATTTCTTGCGAGCACGGGTGCGTCATTCTTGGCGCGCGCCGAAGCATTGGCACGGAAGGGGGAGGTGATGGTGCACTTTTTGATAGCTGCTGCACCAGTTCGTCCCTCTTGACTGCCGGACGTTCCCTGGTAAAGTGGCCTACCAACGACGAAGGCGACCATCTAGCGATGGCCGCCTGCATGGTCTGGATGACTTAAGGAAGTCACGTGATCGTTGCGCGTTTGAAAAATATCTAGGCTGGTCGGGCTTGTGCGCTTGCCGGTGCCGCTTGCCGGTGCCGCATGGCGCGGAGGGCAGGGCACATGAGGAGTGTACCAAAGCCCGGCCAGCGCCCGCCCTGACATTACGGCGTCGCGCAGGCGTGCAACTCATCGGACTTATTGGGTTGTTGGTCACTGTGGCATGGATTGCAAGATGTGAGCAAAATCGCGCACTTGCGCGATGCGCGTGACGCACGTGGTGCTAAATCGACGTCGATGAGGCTTTCCGAATCATGCGAAGGCTGGGGGTCGACGTAGCATCTACATCGACCAGAGGGGGCAGACTTCGTGGGCAAGTCTTCTCATTTATCGTGCCAGACCGGTTCCTCAGATGACCCATCATTCCTGGGAGCGGCGGCGTCCCGCGTTCATGAGCTCATGGCTGAGCGGCACGCCCCCCCGGATCTCACGGCTTCTGTCGAAAAACGGCTCTCCGGGCTGAACGCCCTCGCAGAGCTTGCACTGCTCGAATACCTGAAAGGCTGTGGAATACTGCTGTCCGCCGGAGAGGAGCATCAGATGGGCTCGCTCTGGCGTACTCTCGGGATCATCGATAAATATCATCGACTCTTCGAAGCCTCGCTGCACATGCTTCGTCGCAGGGGGTGGATCCACCTCGACGAGGGGCGGATCCAGACGACCGCGAGGTTGCCGCCGGGTGACGCCCGGGCGGTCGCGCGGCTGCTGGCGGAGAAGAAGAGCGATCTTCTTCGAGGGTTCCCCGAGCTCAAGCCCCACGTCCAGCTCCTCGATCAGAGCGGGGCCTCCTGTTCCAGGCTCTTCGGCGGAGAGATCTCCGCCACCGAGGTGCTCTTTCCGGGCTCGTCGCTCGCGCTCCTCGAGCCAGTCTACGCCGAGTCGCCTGGGGCGTCGCATTTCAACCGCGTCCTTCTCGTGGCGCTCAGAGCTGGCGTCGAGCTGTGGTGCAATCGTAACAGAGGACAGAAGATCAGGATCTTGGAGCTCGGCGCCGGGACAGGCGCGACGAGCGCCATGCTCGTCGAGGGGCTCGAGGAGCTCGCAGATGTCGTCGAGTACACCTACACCGACGTATCCCTCGCGTTCCTGGATCACGGGCGGAAGCGGCTCTCCGCTCGCTACCCGTTCGTCAAGTTCGAGCTCCTGGACATAGACAAGGACTTCCTGCGACAGGGCCTCGCGCGTCACAGCTTTCATGTGGTGATCGCCTCGAACGTCCTCCACGTCTGCTTGAAGCTCAAGGAGACGCTGCGGCGCATCAGGGGCGTTCTGGTCCCGGGCGGATGCCTGATGCTGAATGAAGCCACTCAATTCAGCGCCTTCCTGACCATGACATTCGGCTTCCTGGATGGCTGGTGGCGGTACCAGGATCCGGAGGTCCGGCTGCCGCACGCTCCGCTGTTGAGCCCATCGATGTGGCGCTCCCTGCTGGACGGGGAGGGCTTCCCCTGCTGCATGAGCTTCGGTCTCCCCGGTCAGGAAGACGAGGCCAGCCTCCCGCAGGCGGTCCTCATCGCGGAGCGTGACGCGCGTGCCGACCGGGCGGAGGAGGGGCCCATCGCCGAAGATTCGGTATGCGGCGGCGGCGACGAGAGCTCGGCCTCGGGGCCGGCGCGACCTGGCGATCGAGCACGGCCTACGGCGGCCAAGAGGGCGCGCGTCGCCGCGCTGGAAGCGCTGCTCCGCCGGCGGACCGCGGAGGTGCTCCACATGGATCCCTCGGAGCTCGCCGCAGATCAGGCGTTCGCCGAGGCCGGCGTGGACTCGATCATTGCGATCGAGCTGGTGAACAACGTCAACTCGGAGCTCGAGGTCGAGCTGAAGGCGATCGATCTGTTCGACTACGGCTCGATCTCCAGGCTTGCTGAGCATATTGCGATCTCATGGCCCGAGCCGGGCTCGAGCGACGGCGAGAAAGAAGACGGGCGGGGGGCCCCGCCACCGCCGGTGGACTCGAGAGCGCCGTTCGGCGGCTCGCCCGTGGCGGCAGAGGCGCCCGCGAAGGCGGGCCAGAGGGCCGCGCTCGAGGCCTCAGAGCCGCGCCCCGAGCTGGGCGTATTCAACGGTTCGGCGCCCGCGGCGGCGGAGGCGCCCGCGAAGGCCGGCCGAGAGACCGCGCCTCGGACGCGGGAGCCGCATGCTCGTGTAGACCTGGGAGCGCTCGTCGGCTCAGCGGCCAGAGCGGCAGAGGTGCCCGCGGCGAGCCGGGAGGCCGCGCCCCCCGCCCGGGCGCGGCGTGTGGATCCGAGCGCGCTGTTCGGCGGCCCGGCTTGCGCAGCGCAGGCGAACGCGGCCACGAGCCAGGTGGCAGCGTTCCGGAGCCCCTCGCGACCTGACGGGGACAGAGCGACCGAGGCGGACTCTCCCGCGGCCGCGGGCGCCGTCGCGATCATCGGGATGTCTTGCCGCTTTCCGGGCGCCGACGACCCGGGGGCGTTTTGGGACAACCTCGCGCGGGGGGCGGACTCGATCCGAGCGCTTCCGGCGGAGAGGAGGACGCTGCAGCAGTGGCCGAGCGACGACCGGGACCTGCGCAGCGCCGGCATCGGCTATTGCGGTGGCTTCCTGAGCGGCATCGATGAGTTCGATCCATCGTTCTTCAACATCTCCCCCCTCGAGGCGCAGCTGATGGACCCGCAGCAGCGTCTGCTGCTGCAAGAAGCCTGGAAGGCCCTGGAGAACGCAGGATACGACCCTGAGGACCTCGCCGGCGGACGCTGCGGCGTCTTCGTCGGCGCCAAGGCAGGGGGCTACCTGGACCCGCTCCGGGCCGCGCGAGAGGAGGCCGGGACCTTCCTGCTGTCGGGAAACGCCGTTGGCATGCTCGCCGCCCGGATCTCGTATTTCTTGGACCTGAAGGGGCCCTGCCTGGTGGTGGACACCGAGTGTTCCTCGTCCCTCGTGGCGCTGCATCTGGCCCGCGAGAGCATCCTCCGGGGAGAGTGCGAGCTCGCCGTCGCCGCAGGCGCCTACCTGCTCGGTGGGCCCCAGTCGCACCTGGTGCTCGACGCGGCGCAGATCCTCTCTCCCAGCGGCCGCTGCAGGACCTTCGACGACTCCGCGGATGGTGCCGCGGTAGGAGAGGGCGTCGGGGTCGTTGTTCTCAAGCCGCTGGACAGGGCGGTTGCCGACGGCGACCACATCTATGCCGTCATCCTCGGCTCGGCGATCAATCACGACGGGCGGTCGAACGGGATTACGGCGCCTGCCAGCACCTCGCAGACAGCCCTGCAGGCAGAGGTGTACCGCCAGGCCAAGGCGAACCCGCAGACGATAACCTACGTCGAGGCCCATGGCACGGGGACGAAGCTGGGTGACCCTATCGAGATCCAGTCGCTGACCAGGTCCTTCAGGATGTGGACCGAGGCGAGGCAGTTCTGCGCGATTGGCTCCGTCAAGACCAACATCGGGCATACCATGACCGCGGCCGGGATCGCCGGGGTCATCAAGGTCTCGCTCGCCTTCGAGCATCGGCAGATCCCTCCCTCGCTGCACTTCACGCGCGAGAACAGGTTCCTGAGCTTGACGGAGACCCCGTTTTACGTGCAGACGAGCCTCGCCGACTGGGCGACGCCTCCAGGCGTTCGCCGCCGCGCCGCCATCAACTCGTTCGGCGCGAGCGGGACCAACGCCCACCTGCTCCTCGAGGAGGCGCCGCCGTCGACCGCGGCGCCGAGGAAGCCGAGGGAGCCGTGGTCGATCATCCCGCTGTCCGCCAAGACCCGAGAGGCGCTGCAGCGTCGATGCGAGGGTCTCCTGCGCTGGCTAGAACACGAGGAAGGGCGGCACGATCTGCACGATATCGGCTATACGCTCTCCGTCGGCCGGAGCCATTTCAACGTGAGGGAGGCGCTCGTCGCGCAGGACGTCGCAGATCTGGCCGCGCAGCTGCGCGGCCTCCTGCGCCAGCAGCGCGTCTCCGGCGACCGCCCGCTGCCCGGCGTGGGGCCCGAGTCGCGCTCCGCGGGCGAGGCTCGGGCAGAGGAGCTCACCCGCGCCCTGCGCGCCGAGGCGCCCGGCGCGGGAATGCCGCGCCGGGAAGGGTTGCTCGAGCTGGCGGAGCTCTACGCGCAGGGGGTCGACATCGACTGGCGGCAGATGTACGGACGAGGAGGGGGGCGACGTCTCGCGCTGCCCAGCTATCCATTCGCCAGCGAGCGCTACTGGCACGAGCTCAGACCTCGCCCTGAGGAGCGCCGTGCTATCGCCGACGCTGCGCCGGTGCAATCCTTCCTGGGTCAAGGAGCGCCGGGAGGCGGGGGCCTGTCCTTCACGAGGGTGATCGACGCGGACGACCCCGCGCTCGCCGACCACGTCATCCATGCGCGGAAGGTGCTGCCCGGCGTCATCCTGATCGAGATGGCCCGCGCCGCCGGCGCCGCCTCGCTGGGCGCGACAAGCCCGCTCACGATCCAGAACTTCGTCTGGAGCCGCCCGGTCCTCGTGGGCTCCTCGCCGCGACCGCTGAAGATAACCACCTCCGGAGATCGCCGCGCCGTCAATGTCGAGATCCGCTCCGAGGGCGATGAGGAGCCGGTGCTTCACGCGTCAGGGACCTTGGCGCCCTCGCGTCTCCAGGAGCCGGTGGAGGAGCCGTTGCAGCTCGATCAGATCCGGCGTCGCTGCACGCGCCGGATGGGTGGCGAGGAGCTCTATCGCCTGCTCGAGGAGAAGAGCTTCCACTACGGTCCCCGCTTCCGGGTCATCGCCGAGCTCTTCTACGGTGACCGGGAGGTCCTAGCGAGCATCGATGCATCCGAGGTGAGCTGGCCGTCACTCCCCGCGGGCGCCATCCATCCATCCATCGTGGAGGGGGCCCTCCAGGCGGCAGCGTGCTTGACCTCCAGCGAGAGCGCGGGGTCGTTGGGGGCTTACCTGCCGTGGACGCTGAGGGAAATGCGGGTCCTCGCGGTACCTCACGGCCGCTGTTACGCGTACGCGCGCGCGCTGGAGCCCTCTTCCGACATGCGGACGAGGAGGTTTGACGTCCTGATCGCCGATCCCGAAGGGCGACCGTTCGTGATCCTGCGTGAGTTCTGCGTCATGGCTGCGCGGCTCGACGAGCGTGAGACGGACGACCAAGGCGCCGGGCGTGCGCCGCGGCCGGGGAGCGCAGCGGCCCTGTCGTACCATCGCTCCGCGTGGGTCGCGACCGCACTACCCTCCGGCGACGCGCAGGTGCTGGCGGGCGGCGCGGTCGTGCTGGATAGCCATGCCCGGCGCTGGAGCACGCTCCGGAGGATCCTGGGGAGCAGCGCGGCCGTACCCGGAGGAGGGCTCGTCCTGGTGCTCCCCGGCGAGCGGTTCCGGGCGCTCGGGGACATGAGGTTCGAGATCGATCCTACGAGCTTCGACGACTACGGCGCCCTGCTGACGGAGCTGGAGAGGCTCGGGATCCGACCCAGGCACTTCCTACACCTGTGGAGCTGGGACGCGCCGCCGCTCGATTACCAGTCCGGCGCGCAGCTCGCTCATCAGCCGGGCGAGCTCCAGCGGCAGCTCTCCACCGGGCTGTACAGCCTCTTCTATCTCAGCAAGGCGCTCATCGCGCGACGCCCAGTCGAGGTGACCAGCCTGCTGACATTGTATCGATGCAGCGAAGAGGAGGTCCCGCCGCACCTCGCCGCGATCACGGGGTTCTTGCGGAGCTTGCGCCATGAACATCCGTTGATCCGCGGCAAGCTGGTCGAGGTCGCGCGGCGCAGCGACGGTGTATCGCCGGACCTCCTGGAGATCCTCGGGAACGAACACCTCCAGGGCGCCGAGCAAGACACCGAGGTCCGGTACGACGCGCGCGGTGAGCGGTGGGGCCGCAGACAGCAGAGGATCGAGCCACCGGACGAGAGCGCTGCGCGCGCTCAGACGGCGAGCGGCGCCCTCAGGCGGGGAGGCGTCTATCTCGTCGTGGGAGGGACGGGGGGCCTGGGGTACGCCCTGAGCCGTCACCTGGCTCGCAACTATCATGCCAAGCTCGTTCTCGTCGGCCGCTCTGCTCCCGGGGAGGCGTCGCGGCGAGCCGTCGAGGCGCTGCGTGCTCTCGGAGGCCAGGCGCTCTACGTACAGGCCGATGTCGCGAGCTACCCGGCGGTCCAGCGGGCAGTGGAGCAGGCGCGCGCCCGCTTCCACGGGATCAGCGGGGTCATCCACGCAGCCGGGGTGATCCGGGACAATTACATCGTGCGGAAGAGCGCCGAGGAGATCGACGCCGTGCTGGCACCGAAGGTGCTGGGGGCCATCCACCTCGACGCCGCGACGGCCCAGGATCAACTGGACCTGTTCGTGATGTTCTCGTCGATAGCGTCCTTCTTCGGGAGCCCTGGTCAGAGCGACTACGCGGCTGCCAACGCGTTCATGGATTCCTACGCCGCGATGCGCGCCCACTGGGTACGCCAGGGCACGCGGCGCGGCCAGACGGTGTCAATCAACTGGCCCCTGTGGGAGGCCGGGGGGATGGGGCTCTCGCCCGAGGTTCGCGAGCATATCATCCAGACGACCGGTCTGGCAGCGCTTCCAACCGAACAGGGCTTGGAGGCCTTCGAGGCAGTCCTCCGCACCGGCCTGTCGCAGGCGGCCGTGCTCTTCGGGGACGATGCGCAGGCAGCGCCGGCCAATCCGCCCACGACCGCGGGCGATGGAGCCGTCGGTGCGCCGGTCCGCAGCGCGACTGTCGAGCTGCGAACGCACGTCGAGGAGTATCTGAAGGAGATCATCGCGCGCACGACCAAGCTGCCCACCCACCGAATCGACGCACGCGACACCATGGAGCGATTCGGCCTGGACTCGATCTTGACCCTGAAAGTCATCGCCGAGGTCGAGCGCGATTTCGGGGAGCAGCCGAAGACGCTGCTGTTCGAGCACCCGACGATCGCGTCGCTCGCGAGCTACCTCATGGACGTCCAGGGGGCCCGGGCCCGGGAGCTCGCCGCACGGCGCGCCGGGGAGCGCCTAGGCGAGGGCCCGAGGGCCGAAGCAGAGCTCCGGAAGGGCAGGTCCGAAGCGGACGGCGACCGCTCCCCGAGCGTCGCGCAGCTCCTCGACCACCTGCGCGGGCACCGGCGCGACTTGCGGCGCCACGTCGAGGGCCTGCCCGAGGCCGTGATCGACGAGCTCCTCCAGCACCTGCTCCTCGACAGCATCGCAGTCCAATAGGCCGCCTGCGTGCGGCGATGTCATCGAACGCCTCCTCTGAGGCAGACGGTAGCTGCGGATCCAAATCGATGAAGAACATGTCCTTGGAGCAAAAGCGGGAACTCCTCCTTCGCCTCATTCAAGGGGAGAACGCTGCGACTCCGGCGAAGCCGAGCGGGCCCGACGATGTCGCGATCATCGGCCTGAGCGGCCGCTATCCGATGGCGGACGACATCGACGCGTTCTGGAAGAACCTCCGCGCCGGACGCGACTGCATCACGGAGATCCCCCGCGGACGCTGGGATCACGCTCTGTATTACGACGCCGAACCAGGTAAACCGCGGAAGGCCTACGCGAAGTGGGGAGGCTTCATCGACGACGTCGACAAGTTCGATCCGCTGTTGTTCAACATCCCTCCCAAGGACGCCGGCCTGATCGACCCGCAGGAGCGCCTCTTCCTGGAGATCGTCTGGGAAGCCTTCGAGGACGCCGGGATCACCCGTGCCTCCCTTCACGAGCGCGGAGCCGCGCCGCCGGTCGGCGTCTTCGTGGGCGTGATGTACAGCGAGTACCATCTCCTGCCAGGGGGCTCGGATGGCTCCCGGGAGAGCGTGCTCACGCCGTCCTACGCGTCGATCGCGAACCGTGTGTCCTATTTCTTCGGCCTCGGCGGGCCTTCCATCGCCCTCGATACCATGTGCTCCTCCTCGTTGACCGCGATCCACCTGGCCTGCGAGAGCCTGAGATCGGGAGGGTGTGAGCTCGCGGTCGCCGGGGGAGTCAACCTCTCGCTCCACCCGAACAAGTATCTCTCCCTCTGCGAGTACCGGTTTGCATCGAGCGACGGCAGGTGCCGGAGCTTCGGCGACGGCGGCGACGGCTACGTGCCGGGTGAGGGCGTGGGCGCTGTCCTGCTGAAGCCGCTGAGCGCGGCCGTGCGGGACGGCGATCCGATCTACGGAGTCATCAAGGGGACAGGAGTCAATCATGGCGGCAGAACGCAAGGGTACACCGTCCCCAATCCGCTGGCCCAAGCGTCTCTGATCTCCGGGGTGCTCGACGCGGCGGATGTGGACCCGCGGACGATCTCCTACGTCGAGGCTCACGGGACGGGGACTTCCCTCGGGGATCCCATCGAGATCGCCGGGCTGTCCCGGGTGTTCTCCGGGGTCGATCCCGAGCGGCAGGTGCGCATTGGCTCCGTCAAGTCGAACGTCGGCCACCTCGAGGCGGCAGCCGGCATCGCGGCGATGACGAAGGTGCTCTTGCTCTTTAAGAACAAGCAGCTCGTCCCGTCGCTTCACTCCGACGTGCTGAACCCGAACCTCGCTCTGGCGAATACGCCCTTCCGAGTGCAGCAGCACCTCGAGCCCTGGCCTCAGCCGCAGGTGGTCGACGGCGGGGTCGTCAAGACGTACCCACGCCGCGCCGGCATCAGCTCGTTCGGCGCTGGCGGCGCGAACGCGTTCCTGCTCGTGGAGGAGTGTCTCCCGGCGCAAGGGACGGAGCCGAGCCCGGACGGCGAGGACGATGGACCCGAAATCGTGGTGCTCTCTGCCAGGAACGAGGAGCGTCTCAACGCCAGCGTGCGCCGGCTGAAGAACTTTTTGGAGACCGGAGGGGCGGAGGCGCCCCGGACGAGCTCGGGCGCCAGAGCGGCGGATGCCGCGCTCCGTCTGCGCGACGTCGCCCACACGCTGCAGGTCGGCAGGGAGGCCATGGAGGTCCGGCTCGCGTGCGTCGTGAGGAGCCTTGAGGAGCTGACGAGGAAGCTGGGGCAGTTCCTCGATGGTGCGGGCGAGCGGAGCGTTGAGGAGGTCTATTTCCGTGACGCGCGCCGGGATGGTGAGGGCGCGCCGCGGCCCCTCCGGCACGACGAGCAAGCACCGTTCGCCGCATGGGCACGGAACGGCGATTTCAGGAGCTTGGCACACAGCTGGGTCGCCGGCGCCGAGATCGACTGGCGCCGGGTGTGGGACCGGCCGCGAGGACGGCGCATCTCCCTGCCGAAGTATCCATTCGAGAGGAGGCGCTGCTGGCTGACCGCCCCCCCGCCAGCGCCGCCGGAGAGGGACGCGCCCCAGCCTGCCGCGGAGCCGCGCAGCGAGCGGTCCACGGCGCGGGCGATGTTCGTCCGGCAGACATGGCTGGAGCAAGTGCACGCGCCTGGTTCCGGTCGCAGCGACGCGCTCGGCGAGCTCCTCGGCCGGGAGCGCAGCGCCCTGCTGCTCTTCGGCCGGGCTCCTTCCGAGCTCGACGCGCTCAAAGCGTGGTTGTCTGCGTCGGGAATAGAGAGCAGGGCGGCCATCCTCCTCATCCTACCGGGTACACGCTACCGCGAGCTCTCCCCTGAAATGGTCGAGATCGACCCGGACAGCCCGCAGGACTACGAGAGGCTCGCGGGAGGGCTCTCCGATCGGGGGGCCGCTCCGACGGTCGTCGCCTTCCTCTGGGGCCTGTCTCTCGGACACGCAGACGTGCCCGACGAACGAGGCGCCGTTGCATCGAAGCTGGCGGACGCGCTGCGTTACGGCGTGAGATCCGTCTTCTTCATGGCCAGGGCCATCTTCGCCCGCTATCCGAGCGAGCCGGTCAGGATGGCCTACTGCTCCCCGGGAGGCGGGGAGATGCTCGACGTCGTCTCGTCCCATCACCAGGCGGTGGGGGCGTTCTTGCGCTCCGCGGCCCAGGAGCATCCCAGGCTCGTCTTCAGGTCGATCTGGATGGGGGACGACCCGAGCGATGCCCGCGCGGCCATCGGCGCCGCGATGACGGAGCTCGCGTCCTCCGAGCCGGCGGCGTCTGCAGAGGTGCTCCTCAAGGGCGGTCGGCGCTGGCTTCGGGCTCTAGTGCGGCAGCCGGACGAGCGCGTGGACGCGGCCGGAGCGGCGCCCGGTGCCACCGTGTTCAAACGCGGCAGCAACTATCTCCTGTCCGGAGGCCTGGGGGCGCTCGGGCCAGCATTCGTCAGGCACCTCGTCGAGCGCTACGACGCTCGGGTGTTCCTGCTCGGGAGGAGGTCCCTCGGCGCGGCCGACCTCGAGCGGCTCCTCGGCCCGATCTCCCGGTCGCCCAGCGTCGAGTACCATCGCGTCGATATCAACGACTTCGCCGCGCTGCGGAGGTGCTTCGCCGAGATCCGCGAGCAGCGCGGTCCGTTGCGCGGCGTGCTTCATCTGGCGAGATCAGTCGAAGACAGGATGATCTTCATGAAGGATCCGGCCTCGTTCGAGAGGGTGATCGAGGCGAAGCTCTTCGGTACCATCAATCTGGACCAGGTCACCAAGGCGGAGAACCTGGATTTCTTCGTCATGTTCTCGTCGATGGCCTCCATCACCGGACTCGGAGGTGCCTCCGATTACGCCTTCTCTTGCGCCTTCCAGAACGGATTTGCAGAGATGAGGAGCCGCCTTGTCGAGCGTGGGATCCGCTCCGGCGTGTCGCTCGCGCTGTCGTGGCCGCAGTGGGAGCAGGACGCCTTCCTCGACCCCGCGAAGCAGGCGCGGCTCAGGGCGGCGGGCTTCGAGCTGCTGGACGCCGAGCGCGGCATCGCCGTGCTCGAGAGGGCGCTTGCCTCGGGCCGCCCCTCCGTGAGCGTTGCCTACGGGGACGAGGAGAAGCTCTCGCATCTGCTCGGCGTTGCAGAAGAAAATCGAGTCGAGGCGAGCGGCGCCGACCGTCAGATCAGCGCCTCGAAGGCTCCTCGCGCGCCGAGCAGAGAAGAGATGCAGGGCTGGTCCGATGCGCAGCTGGACAGTTACCTGAAACGCTTGCTTGCCGAAGCCGCTTACGAGAGCCACGCGAGGTGATCGGTGATGAGAGCGGATGACGTCACAGGTCGAGAGATCCGAGAGAAGATCCGCGCCGCCTTCGGCGAGCTTCTGGCGATCGAGGCATCGTCCATCGATGCCTATGACGACTTCGCCAAGTTCGGCATGAGCTCGCTCGACGCCCTCAAGATCGCCGAGCGGCTGCAGTCCGATCTCGGCGCGCGCGTCGCTCCCAAGATGTTCTTCGATCATCCCAACATCGCCGAACTCGCGCGGGTCATCTCCCGGGAGGCGAATGTGCCGAGCGCGCCGCGACCGCCGGACGACCCCGGGGGCGCGGTCGAGGGGCGCGACGCCAAAATCGAGGCCATACTCCGGCTGATCGAGGCGCGAAAGCGACCGGGGCCGCCCGACGCTCCTCCTCCCGGCGATCAGGTGAGCCTCGCTGCCAGGATGAGGTTCAGCCTGCTGTTCTTCTCCGACAGGGGCAGCGCGCACCGAGACGCGAAGTACGATCTGATCACGTCGGCGGCGAAGTTCGCAGACCGGCACGGGTTCGAGGCCATCTGGATGCCTGAGAGGCACTTCCACCCTTTCGGCGGGATCTACCCGAACCCGTCGGTGCTGGCCGCCCACCTGGCGGGCATCACCGAGAACGTCCGCCTCCGCGCGGGTAGCGTCGTCCTCCCGCTGGAGCACCCGGCGCGGGTCGTCGAGGCATGGTCGATGGTGGACAACCTCTCCCGCGGCCGCGTCGATCTCGCCGTCGCGAGCGGTTGGAACCCGAACGATTTCGTCCTGTCCCCCCAGACGTTCAAGGATCGACGCGACATCTGGCTGGAGAGGATATCCGTCGTCCAGAAGCTCTGGCGCGGCGAGCCGGTGAGCTTCCCGAACGGGAGCGGCGTGCCGACGGAGATCGTCACCTATCCGAGGCCGATCCAGAGCGATCTGAACATCTGGCTCACGGCCACCAGCAAGCCGGAGTCCTTCTTGGCCGCGGGCAGGGCCGGCCTGCACGTCCTCACGATGCTCCAGGGCTCGACACCGGAAGAGCTGGCCGAGAAGGTACGCGCCTATCGGAAAGCCAGGCAGGAGGCGGGGTACGACCCGAGCAGCGGGATCGTGACCTTGATGCTGCACACATTCATTCACGAGGACGCAGAGTACGTACGTCGGAAGGTACAGGCTCCGTTCGTCGACTACATCCTCAGCGCCATCGACGCGCACACGCGCACCTTGGCGCGCCCTGAAGAGGTTACGCAATCACAGCGCGAGCAGCTCGCACAGTACTCCTACGAGCGTTACTCCAGGGTCGCTTCCTTGCTGGGCACACCGGCAGAGTGCCTGGACAGGTTGGAGAAGTTTGAGTCGATCGGCGTAAACGAGGTGGCGTGCCTCGTCGACTTCGGCGTGGAACCGGACGCTGTCCTCGATGGCCTACCCCATATCGCCGAGCTCAGGAGGAGCTATATGGATCGGCGCGGCCGGACCGGGGAGCGCGCGCCGCCGACGCTCGATTCGTCCCGGCGGCCCGCCGGCCTCGCTCCGGAGCCGCGGGGCGGCGCGGCGACGCAGCAACGGGAGGCGGGCGGCTGTCGCGGTGCGGAGCCGTCGGCCGGGGAGCCTAGGTCGAGCCCTGCGGCCGCCACCTCGCCCACTGAGGCATCGCGCAGGGCCTCAACGACCGCGAGGTCGCGCGGCGCCCTGCCTGGCGCCTCTCCTGAGCAGGTCGCATCGCCGACGGCCGGTGAGCCGATCGCCATCATCGGGGTCGCTGGACGCTTCCCGGGCTCTCCCATGCTTCAGGACTTCTGGCACAACCTCCGCCAAGGGAGAGAGCTGACCTCCTATGCTCCCGGCGACAGGCTGATCGGCCGGCGCGGATGGCCAAACCAGCGGGTCGGGTACCTCTCCGATGTGATGTGCTTCGATCCTCTCGCGTTCGGTATCTCGCCGCGAGAGGCGGAATACATGGACCCGCATCACCGCGTCTTCCTGGAGACGGCCTGGGCGGCCGTCGAGGATGCTGGGTATGATCCGTCCGCGCTCTCGGGGAGCTCGACCGGCGTCTTCGTCGCCGTCTACAATCATGATTATATGGAGGCGCTCCTGGACAGCGGGGGCGACCTGGAGGCCCACGGCGTCGTCGGCGTGGTCCACTCGATGCTTCCAAATCGCATCTCGTACCTCCTCAACCTCTCCGGGCCGAGCGAGGTGGTCGACACTGCCTGCTCGAGCTCTCTGGTGGCCATCCACCGCGCGGTGAGGGCGCTGCGCTCTGGGGAGTGCGACATGGCGATCGCGGGAGGGGTCAGCCTGCTGCTCACCCCCTCTCGGCTCGCGGGCCTCGCGAAGCTCGGGATCCTCGCCGAGGACGGGCGGTGCAGAGCGTTCGACAGGTCCGCCACGGGGCAGGTCATGGGCGAGGGCGCCGGAGCCGTCCTGCTCAAGCCCCTGGCCAAGGCTCGGCGCGACGGAGACGCCGTCTACGGCGTCCTGCGTGGCTCAGCCGTGAACCATCACGGGCGGCTCTCGGGATCGCTGATGACCCCGAGCGCGGAGGCTCAGGCCGACGTCATCGCGAGGGCGCTCCGAGACGCTGGCATCCCTCGCGACTCAATCACTTACATCGAGGCGCACGGGGCCGGAGGCGTGGGCGACCTCGCCGAGCTCAGCGCGTTCAGCCGGGTGTTTTGCGGGACACCCGAAGGGGGCGCGCGCCGCGCGCCATGCGCCGTGGGCTCGCTGAAGCCGAACATCGGGTTTCTCGAGGCGGCGGGAGGGATCGCCAGCCTCATCAAGGTCCTCCTCTGCTTCGCGCACCGAACCATCCCGCCTCTGATCAACTTCGATGAGTGTCCGCCAGGGGTTGATCTCGCCAGCGGACCGCTGTTCATGCCGAGGAGCGCCCAGCCGTGGGGCGGAGCGAGCGGCGGACAGGGGCTGGACCCTCCTCGAAGGGCATGCGTCCATGCCTATGGTCTGGGCGGCGTGAACGCACACCTCGTCCTCGAGGAGCCTCCGCCTGTTGAGGTTGAGGTCGGACATGCCGCGAAGGACGGGGAGGAGCGCAGCGAGCTCATCGTGCTTTCTGCCAGGACAGACGAGCGGTTACTGGCTTACGTACAGCGGCTGCTGAGCCATCTCGAGGCCGCGACGGGACCCGAGGCCCCCGCCCCGTGCCCGTCGCTGGGGGACATCGCCTATACGCTTCAGGTGGGTCGGCCGGCGTTCGAGGTCCGCCTGGCGTTGATAGCGGACAGCGTCTCCGAGCTGAAGAGCACGCTCAAGGCGGTGCTCGATGGAGGGGAGAGCGGCCGTGTCCTTCGGGGCTACGTCCGAGGCCCTCAGACACGGTTCACCGGTCTGGGGGACCATCCGAAATTCAGAGAGCTCGTCAGGTCGCTCAAGGCAGACGGCGAGCTGGACGAGCTCGCGCGCCTGTGGGTCGAGGGGTTCGCCATCGCCTGGAGCGAGCTCCACCAGGGCCGACATCGGAGGCGCACTCGATTGCCCACCTACCCGTTCGCTCGGCACCGATATGGCATCCCTGTGGTCCGCTCGCTGGGCGACACCCCGCCGGGGCAGAGCGACGGACGAGATATCTCGACCGAGCGTGAGACCCAGCTCTCCAATGGATCAACGCACACGCCGGGGTGCCTCGAGGAGCCCGTCTCTCAGGTTGAGGCGGAGGTCATGGCCATCCTCACGGATGTCCTCAAGATCTCGCCCCACGATCTCGAGCCCGATCGGCAGCTCAGCGAGTATGGCATCGACTCCATGCTTGGTCTCGAGGTGATGAAGCGCATCCAGGACGCATTCGGCCCCCAGATGCCGACCACGGCGATCGTGGAGCATGCGACGGGCGCGAGCCTGATCAAATACATCGCCCGCGAGGCCGCACCCAGGCCCCGCGTCCGCCGCCCTCACGAGGCTGTTCCAGCGACCCCGGCGGTTCTGGGCGATGGCGTCGCACCTCCTGCGCTGGCGAGCGTGCAGGCGGCCGTATCGGCGATGGCTCCCGGCGCGAAATCGCTCCTGACCGCCGTTCGCTCGACCGGGGCGCGGCGGCGGTCGTTCTGGATCCACGGCTCACCGGGCATCGTCGCGTGGGTCAACAGCTTGGCGCATGCGCTGGGGGAGGATTACCCGGTCTATGCCCTCCAGGCGAGCGGCCTCAGAGAGGGGGAGGCGCCGCTCGCCACGGTGCCTGAGCTCGCTTCCCGCTACATCGACGAGATCCGTCGGGTGCAGCGATCAGGTCCATACATCCTAGGGGGATACTCCTTTGGAGGCATGGTGGCCTTCGAGATGGCGCATCAGATGCTCGAGCGGGGCGAAGCTGTCTCGCACCTCATTCTGCTGGACTCCTACGCCCCGGGGTCGAAGATCCTCGACGCCGCCCTCGCGACGATGGACGCTCCACGCAGGCTCCTTCTGTGCGGGAGCATCCTCTGCGCGCTCTGCGGCTGTCAGGCGCTCCCTTCGTTCGAAAGTCTCATGGCGGAAGGATCCGGCGATGCGGTGGCCGGTGCTGTCGCTCATATGCTCCGGAGCGGACAATCCCAGCTGGCGCCGGGTGAGCTGCGGGTGCTGCTCGAGAGGATGGCAAACGTGCTCGATGTGCACCTGAAGGCCGAACGGCAATACAGAGCGCGGTGCTATTTAGATCCGGACATCAAGGTGGCGCTCTTCCGTGCTCGAGAGCCGCTCAGCGCAAGCGAGAGCCCCTTCGCATCGCCAGGGGCACACCTGCCGGACGCCGATCACGCGGAGGTCTGGTCACGGCTGTTCACAGGGGGCCTCACGCTCTTCAACAGCAACTGCGATCATTTATCCCTGATGCAGAGGCCGTACATCGATGATGTGGTCGCGCATCTATCGAGGTGGATCGATGGCTAGCGTCACCGCTCATGAACGTTGAGAGCTCCCGGATGACGACGGAACATCGGAGGCCTTCGGCTCGGATTACCCCGGAGCGGCTGGGAGATCCGGGATTCCAGAAGACGTACCGAGTGAAGTATAGCTATACGGCAGGCGCAATGTACAAGGGCATCTCGTCCGTCGCGCTCGTCGTGCGGATGGGGAAGAGTATGCTCCTCAGCTTCTTCGGGACAGGGGGTCTGAGCCTCCAGGAGACCGAGGCAGGGATACTGAGAATACAAAGCGAGCTGAGCGATGGCCAGCCCTATGGAATGAATTTTCTGGCAGATCCGGATGATCCGGAGCGTGAGATCGCGAGGGCGAACCTGTACCTGAAGCACGGTGTACGGAACATCGAGGCCTCCGCATTCACGCAGATATCGCCCGGCCTGGTGCGGTACCGCGTCTCAACCCTCGCGGAGAATCCGGATTCCAGCATCCATGTCCCGAACAGGATCATCGCGAAGCTCTCCCATCCCAAGGTCGCGGAGGCCTTCCTCAGCCCACCGCCGGAGAAGCTCCTCGCCCAGCTCGTCTCGGCGTCGCTCATCACCGACCAGCACGCGTCGATGGCCAGGAGAATCCCCATGGCGGACGACATATGCGTGGAGGCGGATTCGGGAGGGCACACCGACAAGGGCGTCGGCTGGGTGTTGCTGCCTGCGATCATGCACCAGCGAGATGAAGCTCGCGCGAAGCACGGCTACCAGAGCCGGGTTCGCGTGGGGCTCGCGGGCGGTATAGGCACGCCGCAGGCGGCCGCCGGCGCGTTCGCCCTCGGCGCAGACTTCATCGGCACCGGCTCGATCAATCAGTGTACGGTGGAGGCGGGGACGAGCGATCTCGTGAAGGAACTGCTGCAGGATATGGACATCCATGATACCGCGATGATCCCTGCTGGTGATATGTTTGAGCTCGGTGCGAGGGCGCAGGTCCTCCGGAAGGGGCTGCTGTTCCCGGGCCGTGCGAACCGGCTGTACGACCTGTGGCGCCATCATCAGAGCCTCGACGAGCTGGATGAGAGGACGAGGGCAGAGCTCGAAAAAAACTATTTCAAGCGGAGCCTGGAGCAGGTCTACGAGGACGTGAAAGCGTACCACCTCCAGAGGCGACCCGAGGAGATCCACCGGGCCGAGCGGGACCCGAAGCACAAGATGGCGCTGGTGTTCAAGTGGTACTTCGCCCACACCTCGAACCTGGCTCTGCGCGGCGTCGCGGAGCGCAAGGTGGACTTCCAGATTCACTGTGGCCCAGCCCTCGGCTCGTTCAACAGGTGGGTCAGAGGAACTCGGCATGAGAGCTGGCGCAACCGCCACGTCGACGATCTCGCCGAGATGCTGATGCAGCAGGCGGCCGCCGCGCTCGAGCAACGCCTCTACGCGTGCTCGGTGGAGTGACGCACGTGGAGGCGCGGAGGTCGCTGGTGCTCATGGCCGGCGGGCAGGGCTGCCAGTACTATCACATGGCTGCCGAGCTCTACCAGAAGCACAGCACGTTCAGGAGGGCGATGCAGGAGGGCGACCGCATCGCGCACCGGATGCTCCGGACCTCCATTTTGGACGTGATCTACGACGAGCGCAGGAGTCGCCTCGACACCTTCGACGATATCCAGTTCACGCACCCGGCGATACTCATTGTGCAGCACAGCTTCGGTCGGATGATCCTAGATTGGGGCGTACGACCGGCTCATGTCCTGGGATATAGCCTGGGTGAGCTCGTGGTGAATAGCCTCGCCGGCGCGGTGTCCCTGGAAGACGCCATCTTCGCGGCCGTCATCCAGGCCGAGCTGGTGGCGAAGCGGTGTCCTGTGGGCGGGATGATGGCCGTGCTGGGATCACCGCGGCTCCTCGAGGCGCACGACGAGGTGTTCTCTGGCTGTAGCCTTGCCTGTATCAACTTCGACGGCCACTTTGTGGTCGCTGGACGCAAGCGAGAGCTACATCGGGCGGCTGACCTCCTCGCCACGATGTCGATCTCTACCCAGGTGCTGCCGGTGAATTATGCGTTCCATACCTCGATGATGACGCCGGCGCGAGAGGACCTCGAGCTGCTGTTCGATGCGATACGCTACGCTCGACCCGCGACCTCCGTGATCTCGTCGAATCTCGCCGGTCCAGCGCCGGGGATAGGCGGAGAGCACTTCTGGCAGGTAGCTCGGGGACCGGTGATGTTCGGCAAGACCATCGACTGGTTGGAGTCGAGAGGGCCCCACCTCTACGTTGACCTGAGCCCCAGCGGTACGCTCGCCGCGTTCGCGAAGCGCATCCTCGGCGACAGCGCCAGTGAGTCGGCCGTCCTTCCGTCCCTGACGATGTATGGGCGAGATTGCGATCGAGTCAGAGAGCTCATGAGCGCATTGAAGGAGCTTGGAGCGGCATGAGCTCAAGCAGAGACAGCTGCTTTAGTGGGAACACACGTCGGACGATGGATGCAGATTGAGAGAGGGGCGTGTCGCCAATGTTCACCGACAGTAAGAAGGCAGTCGAAGGCACCGGCCGCAGAGCACGCAAGGGCGGTCGGGCGTCCGAGGCGAGCCGCGCGGCGCGGTCGCCTGCAAGGCCGTCCATCCTCGCTGCAAGCGGTCGTGCGCCGTCGACCGGGGGGGAAGCATGACGACCATCTACGTTTTCCCCGGGCAAGGCTCGCAGCGGGTCGGGATGGCGGCCGACCTGTTTCCGGAGTTCCCAGAGCTGGTCAGGGAGGCGGATACGGAGCTTGGGTACTCCATCGTGGAGCTTTGCACGAAGAACCCAGATCGCCGCCTCGGAAAGACCCAGTACACCCAGCCGGCGATATATGTGGCGAACGCCCTCCATTATTTCAAGCTGCTGAGAGAGACGCGGGAGCGACCACATTATGTCGCTGGGCATAGCGTCGGCGAGTACAACGCGCTGCTCGCCGCGAACGTCTTCGACTTCCGCACAGGGCTTCGGCTCATCAAGGAGCGCGGTGAATTGATGTCTCAGGTCGTGGGCGGATCCATGGCGGCGGTCGTAGGCCTGACGCTGCCGAAGGTCGAGGCGGTCCTGCGGGAGTCCGGATACAAGGGCATCGACGTAGCGAACATCAACGCGACGGATCAGATCGTGATCGCTGGACCACGCTCGGAGATCGAGTGCGCTGAGCGCGTGTTCCTCGACGCCGGAGCTGCTCGGTTCTTGATCCTGAACGTGAGCGGTGCGTTCCACTCGCGATACATGAAACGGGTCAAGGATGGGTTTCAGGCGTTTCTCGACGGATTTCGCTTCTCGTGCCCGCAGATCCCCGTCGTGGCAAACACGACCGCTGTACCGTATCCCGAGCGAGACGTGGAGATCAAGAGCAGCCTCGCGATGCAGGTCGTCAGCTCCGTCCGCTGGAAAGAGACCATCGAGTACTTCCTGGCGTTGCCGAAGCCCGAGTTCCGCGAGGTGGGCGCAAGCCTGGTCCTGACGAAGCTCATCCAGCAGATGCAGCGCAACTAGGAAGAGCCTTGGCGCGCGCAGCGATCTCATCGGCGGTCCCGCGCGGCTGAACATCGACGCCTACATTGATGTCGCAGGGTTATCATGAACAGCCACAGTGAAGCCGCGGTCGGTCAGCAGCAATCGAGTGTAGCACGTGGAGAGCTGAGAGGCTTCCTCCTCTCGGGGGTCCAGGAGATCCTGTCGCACAAGCTCGGTCGAGATTCGTTGAGCATCGGCGCAGACACGACTTTCCTGGAGCTCGGCGTCGACTCGTCGCTCAGCGTCGACTTCCTGGCGGCGCTCAATGAGAGGTTCGGTCTCTCGCTCGGCGTGGAGGCGATCTTCGACTACATACGAGTGATGGATTTCGTCGAGCACGTCGTCGACTCGTGCGGCGACGTGCTCGGCCTGCGCCAACGCGCCGGCGGCCAGGGTGCGTCAGGGCGGAAGGCGAGCGCGCTGGAGAGGGCGATCCACGACGCGCCGCCCGCGTCCCAGGGCATCGAGGGCGTGAAGGCACCTGGCCTGGCGCGCGATGCCGAGGACGCGGCCGCGGGGGAGGCGGTCGACGATCTCGCGATCGTTGGCCTGAGCGTGAGGTTTCCCGGGTCAGAGGGCGCGAACGAGTTCTGGAGCAACCTGTACGGCGGCCGCTGCTGCGTCCGCGAGGTCGCGGACGCGGAGCATCGCGCCCAGGATCTGGCCCGCGGCGCTGCCTCATTCCCGAAGGCGATGGCGCTCCTCGAGGGGATCGATCTCTTCGACGCCGAGTTCTTCGGCATTTCGCCGGACGAGGCGTCGGCCATGGATCCTCAGCAGAGGATCGTGCTGGAGGAGGCGTGGCGCACGATCGAGGACGCCGGCTACGCGCCCGAAGCGCTCGCCGGTCGCTCCGGCGGGGTCTTCATAGGGGTGATGGGACAGGATTACAGCGAGCTGCAGGGGCCGGAGGCGACCGAGCGCAGCCTGGTCGGAAACGCGGCGTCGTTCATCGCTGGAAGGGTCGCCGACTTCCTCGACCTCAAGGGAACCAGCCTATCGATCGACGCGGCGTGCTCGTCGACGCTCGTCGCGCTCCACCAGGCATGCTCCGCTGTCAGGAGCGGAGATCTCGATTTCGCCCTCGTCGGCGGGGTCTCGCTCTGCCTGACCGAGCGGTCTTATCTCGCCATGCAGCGAGCTGCCATGCTGTCCGCCTCGGGGCAGTGCCGTCCGTTCGACGACCGCGCTGACGGGTTCGTCCCGGGGGAAGGCGCCGGGATGATCATGGTGAAGCGGCTCACCGCGGCGATCGCGGACCGGGACAACATCTACGCCGTGATCAAAGGAATTGGAGTTGGCCAGACAGGGCGCACGAACGGGGTCACGGCGCCCAGCTCGCGCTCGCAGGCGGCCCTCCAGAAGCGGGTACACGAGGCGGCGAGGATCGACCCTGCGACCATCTCCTACGTCGAAGCTCATGGCAGCGGGACGAGGATCGGCGACGCCATCGAGCTGGCGGCGCTCACGGAGACGTTCCGTGGCGATACGAAGGGATCTGGCTCCTGTGCGATCGGCTCAGTGAAGGCGAACATCGGGCACCTGTCCGGTGCGGCGGGGATGGCGTCCCTGGCTAAGGTCCTGCTGTGCATGAGGAGAGCGAGCCTCGTCCCGAGCCTCAACTTTTCCCGGCTCAACGGGCTCATCGACCTGGAGAGCGGTCCGTTCTACGTGAACACGAGCGCGAGAGAGTGGTCGACGACGAACGGCGTGCCGCGGAGAGCTGCAATCAACTCGTTCGGCTTCAGCGGCACGAATTGCTACGCGGTGCTCGAGGAGTATTCGCCGACGCGAGAGAGCGCACAGCATCAGCCTGCGGGCAACCACATCATCACTGTGTCGGCAAGGAGCGAGCCAGCGCTTCACCGAGCGCTGGCCCGGCTCCGGGACTGGTTGAGGATTGCGCCCGCGCACGTCTGCCTGGCAGACGTTGCGTACACGCTGAACTGCGGGCGCAAGCACTTCCCATGTCGCCGAAGCTTTGTGGCCGATGGAGCCGTCGACCTCCTGACCCAAGTCGACTCGGCTCTGGCGCAGGGTCATGACGATCGCGGGCCGGCAGCGGGCGCGATGCCAACGCCGAGCGAGCGTCACGCAGCCATGGACGAAGCCGCGCGGCGGATCCTGGAGGACCTCGCGGCGGCCGGGGGCGCTGCCAGCGCGTCCAAGCAGAAGCTCGTGGCGCTCGCGGAGGCCTACGACGCCGGGGCGAGCGTCGACTGGCATCGCCTCTATCGAGATCAGAAGGTAAAGAAAGTATCTCTTCCCACATATCCGTTCATCCGGTCACGCTTCTGGCACGGGCGCGCCGCATGGCCAGAGATCAGGGCCGCTTTGCGCGCCGAGGCTGGCGATGGCCGAGGTGGCTGCGGGGGCGAGCTCGTCGAGACGCACGCCGCCTTCATGGAGCTCGAGCGTCACGCTCGTGACCTCCTGCTCTGGTCCTTTCAGCAGAAGCGCCTATTGCTAAAAGCAGGCGAGCGCCACACGAAGGCGGAGCTGCAGCGCGTGTTGCGCATTCGTGCGGGCTATGAGCGGCTATATGAGGCGCTTCTGGAGATCCTGCTGCGAGAGCGGTGGATCAGCCTGAGCCAGGACGAGATCGTGGCCACGGCGGCCGTGGAGGACACTGCGCTGAGACGACGGTTGCGCGACGTCTCCGTGGCAGCGCCTGAGCTGCTGCGATCGAGCCCGGGTACCGCCCCTTACGTCGCCCTGCTGCGCGGTTGCCTGGGTAGGCTCTGGGAGATCATGTCAGGTGAGGACGACGTTATGAGCGTCTTGTTCCCGGACGGGTCTCTGGCGCTCCTCACAGCGGCATACGCGGCTAACCGACTCGCCATCTACTCCAATGAACAGCTCGCCGAGGAGGTGGGCGCGGCGGTAGAAGAGCGTTTGCTGTCGCGCCCCGGTACGCAGAAGCTCCGGATCCTCGAGATTGGCGCAGGGACCGGGGCCACATCGCGACACGTCCTCGATAGGTTGGCGCGTCATCGGGATTCGGTCGAATTTTGGTACACTGACGTCTCACCCTTCTTCACACGGCAGGGGGCTGGCGCCTTCGGGGATCAGTTTCAGTTCGTGACCTTCAGGGAGCTCGATATCGAGAGGGACATCGCCGCACAAGGGCTCGATCGGCATTACTTCGATATCGTGATCGCGACGAACGTCTTGCACGCCACGGCGCTGATCCACCGCACGCTCGACCAGGTCCATGAGCTGCTGAAGCCCGGCGGCTTGCTCGCCCTCTGTGAGCTCACGAAGCGCGCCGACTTCTTGACCTTGATCTTCGGCTTGACGAGCGGCTGGTGGTCGTTCGAGGACGGTGAGCACAGGATCGAGCATAGCCCCCTCCTTGAAGCAGCTTCCTGGGCAGCGATCCTGCGTGAGTGCGGATTTGGGCGGGTCACGGAGCTCGGCCGTCCGCCGGGTGACGGCGAGCGCGTGTTCTCGCAGACCGTCATGCTAGCGAGCGCGACCGTGATCCAGGACAGGCGGGGAGCACCGGCGGAGTTGACCGCGAGGTCGAGGGCGGAGCCGGAGGGAGCGCGTCGATGGCCGGCCGCGGCCGGAGACCTGTACGATGCCGTGGTGGAGCGAATCGTATCGCATGTCGCGAGCGCGACGATGGTGCCGAGAGAGCGCATCGATCCGCAGAGGAGGTTCGCGGACTACGGTCTGAAGTCCAAGACGGGCATCCTCATGGTAGAGAGGCTCGCGAGGGAGCTTCAGGTTCCGCTCAAAGCGATCGATCTGTTCAACTATCCCGCGATCGGCGACCTGGCTCGCTACATCAGCTCGGAGCACAGCGACAGGATTCTTGCGCGTGGCGCCCTGCCGGAGTCCGCCGGCCACTCCGCCTCCACGCTGGGGGCGGCCGTGCGGGCCGCTCGCGCCGACCCGAGAGACGCGAACCCGGGCTCGCGCGACGCGCGAGGGGCCCTGGACATGGCCGTGATAGGCATGTCAGGCAGGTTCCCCGGGGCGAACAACGTACGAGAGCTCTGGAGCAACCTCGCGGCTGGGCGCAGCTGTATCACCACGTTCCCAGACGCCCGGCGCTACAAGAGCAGCCTCTGCGTCGGTGATGGCGAGGGCGGAGTCCCGGACCGTGGTGGATACCTGGACGACGTGAGCCTCTTTGATCCCTTGTTCTTTCATATGTCCGGGGTCGAGGCCGAGCTGACGGACCCTCAGCACAGGCTATTCCTGGAAGAGTGCTGGAAAGCGATCGAAGATGCTGGGTACAATCCGCGCGATTTCTCCGAGCGGAAGCTCGGCGTCTTTGTCGGTGCAGGTGCGGGAGACTACCGAGAGCGGCTGCGGGAAAATGGGCTCCACAGCGAGTCCCATGCGCTCGTCGGCAATGAAGCGTCGATCCTGGCGTCTAGGATCGCATATTTCCTGAACGCGAAGGGGCCGTGCCTGGCCGTCGATACGGCCTGTTCGTCGTCGCTGGTCGCGGTCCACCTGGCCTGCCAGAGCCTGGCTTCGGGCGAGAGCGAGGTTGCCATCGCAGGCGGTGCGTTCATCATGACGACGCTGAGCTACCATGCCAGCTGGGCGAAGGCTGGCATGCTCGCGCGCGACGGCCGGTGCAAGGCGTTCGACGACAGCGCGGACGGGTTCGTCCCGGGCGAGGCGGTAGCGGCGATCGTCCTGAAGCCCCTGGCCAGGGCGGTGGATGACGGGGACTTCATCTACGGGGTGATCAAGGCGTCGGGAGTGAACCAGGACGGCAAGACCAACGGCATCACTGCGCCGAGCGGGCTGTCGCAGGCAGCGCTGATCAACGATGTTTACGAGCGAGCGTCGATCGCCGCTGACAGCATCAACTACATCGAGGCACATGGCACCGGAACGAGGCTCGGCGACCCGATCGAGGTGGACGCTCTCTCGAGTGTCTTCCGGAAGCAAACGTCGGAGAGCCGGTACTGCGGCATCGGATCCGTGAAGACCAATGTGGGGCATACGATATTCGCAGCGGGCCTCGTGGGCGTCATCAAGGTCTTGCTGGCGCTCAGGCACGGCAAGATCCCCCCGAGCCTCAATATTGCACGAGAAAACACGGAGATCGACTTCGCACAGTCTCCGTTCTACGTGGCTCGTGAACTGTCGGATTGGGCCCCGCGCGGTGGCTCCCCGAGACGGGCGGCTGTTAGCTCGTTCGGTATCAGCGGTACCAACGCTCATCTCGTCGTGGAGGAGGCGCCGCCGGCGGCGGCCACGAGCGCCGGCGAACGCCGTGGCTGGTTTCTCGTCGCGCTCTCAGGGAAGACCGATGACGCTCTCCGGGCGCGGCGCGACGAGCTGGTCGCGTGGCTGGACGAGAACGGCCGGATCGCCGGCATCGAGGACGTGAGCTATACATTGAACGTAGGCCGCAGCCACTTCTCGAGGCGCGAGGCATACGTCGCGGTCAGCCTCGAGGATCTCGCTGAGCAGCTCCGGTCCGCGTCCAGGCTGCCGGAGCGCGGCCCAGGTCGCGGCGAAGCGCCCGGCCGGGGCCACGAGCGAGAACGAGAGCTCGACGAGAGGGCCGCGGGCATCGTCGATGAGCTGAGGCGAATGGACCCCGGAGCGGCGGACGCGCGCAAAGAGCAGCTGTCGGCGCTCGCCGAGCTCTATGTCACAGGCGCCTCGATCTCATGGCAGGCTCTCTATGCTGGTGGCCCGCACCGGAGGCTACAGCTGCCCGGATACCCATTCGCTCGGGAGAGCTACTGGGTTCCTGAGCGGCGGAACGTAAATACTGCTGACCGCAATCCGGCAGTGTGGCCCGAGCTGGCTGCGCCGGCGGGGGACGAACGAACCCGCCCGCGGCCGCCAAGGAGGAACAGCTTCGAGGTCGGAGGCATGGGCGCGGCACAGACGAAGTACTACAGGCCCGTATGGATCGAGGCGCCTGTTTCAGATCGGGACCTCGAGCTGGGTCTAGGGTCGGTCGTGATCTTCGATCGCACCCGCGCGCGATTCGATCTGCTGAAGAAGCAGCTGCGCGGGCAGGAGCGGGTCAAAGTCATCTGGATACGCCCGGGCGAACGATTTCGCGATCTTGGAGATGGCGTTTACGAAGTCAACCCGCGAGAAGGCCAAGATTTCGAAGTGCTTCTCCGTGCTCTGTCGGTAGATGTCCCATCCGTGCACACGGTATTGCATTGCTGGAACACGGACGTCCAGTCGACGAGCTGGGAGCGCGTTGAGGACCCGCTTGCCATAGCCAAGGCGGTGGACGAGGAGCTGGAGACCGGCGCTTACACGATACTCCGTCTGACGAGGGCCCTGCTGGCTCAGAAACGGCGTGGCAAGACGCACATCATCAGCCTGTACCAGTGCGATAATGCATCCTCCCGGCCGCACGAAGCGGCCATGGCGGCGTTCGCCAAGAGCCTGCGTGTGGAGGAAAGCTTGATGACTCACAAGGTCGTTGCCATTGAGCGCGACGGTGAGGACAGCGCTGACAGGGACGTTCGCGTGCTCCTGAGCGAGATCGGCGCCGGTGATGAGACAGATGTCATCTACCGAAGGGGCTCGCGGTGGACGCGCAGCTTCGAGGAGATCGATCGCGCTTTCGTCGCTGGCCGCGCCGCGGCTGACGGCATCCGGCTGAAGAGGGGCGGAGTCTGTATAATCACGGGTGGAGCGGGTGAGCTCGGCCTGCTCGTGGGCGAATACCTGATGAGGAGGTTCGAGGCGCGTCTCGTCCTGGTCGGACGCTCGCATGTCTCGCAGCTGTCGCTCGATAAGCGGAGGAGGCTGAGCGAGCTCGATAGACTGGGAACTGTGGTCTACCAGAGGGCAGACGTGAGGCGGCTCGACGAGCTGTGCGGGGTCGTCGAGGAGGCTCGCCGTCGCTTTGGTCATGTCGACGGCGTCATCCATGCAGCAGGGGTTCTGCGCGACGGCCTCGTCGCAATGAAGCAGGACGACGTGTTCAAAGAGGTGGTCGAGACGAAGCTGAAGGGAGCGCTGTTCCTGGATGCCCTCACGGCGAGGGACGAGCTCGATGTGTTCATCATGTTCTCATCGCTGGCGTCGATCGTCGGAAACGAGGGGCAGAGCGATCACGGCGTCGCGAACGCCTTCCTGGATCGATTTGCCGAGCTGAGGGCGGATCTCGTCCGAGCTCGGCACAGATTCGGTCAGACCTTGTCCGCGAGCTGGCCTCTGTGGGCCGAGGGCGGGACTGTCCTATCCGCGGAGCAGCTGAAGTTCCTCTTCACGCAGATGGGCATGGTCCCCATGCCCAGTCAGGACGGCCTTGGTGCGTTGGCGGACGTCCTCCGCCTCGGCCGCGAGTCCGTCGCTGTGTTTCACGGTGATGCGGCCCCGTTTGAACGCCTCCTTCGATCCACGGACGCCGCATGTCCCCCGAGAGCCGCTGGGGCAGACAATGGAGATAAAATGCTGGAGAGCACCATTGATTACGTCAAGAAGCTCATCTGCGGGGAGCTCCGGCTGCCGCCGCAGACCGTGAGCCACCGCGAGGTTCTCGAGACCTACGGCGTGGACTCCCTCGTCATCAGGAAGCTGACCGCAGCTCTCGAGAAGGCTTTCGGGCCGCTGCCGAAGAGCTTGCTGTTCGAATACAAGACAATTGAGGATCTGTCGGCGTATCTCGTGACGAATTGCGAATCGGAGCTGAAGCGGCTGTTGTTGATCCAGGAGCCGGCTGTAGCGAGGACGCCCGACCATAAGCCCGAGCGGACGAGCGAGGCTTCAGCTATGGCGCAAGATCCAGGGCGGAGCGTCGCGCCGTCCGTCCTCTGTCCGAAGCTTCATAGCGATGGGAGCGGCGCGAACGAGGGCGCTCGATATCCGATCGCGATCGTCGGTATCAGCGGCCGGTTCCCGATGGCCGATAACCTCGACGCCTTCTGGAAGAATCTGGCGGAAGGCAAGGACTGCGTCACCAGGGTTCCCAGGGAGCGCTGGGACAGCGAGCAGGTCTACGATGCCACGGGTGCCCGCGACGACAGGACCGACTGTAACTTCGGCGGCTTTCTGGACGGCTACGACGAGTTCGATCCTCTGCTGTTCAACGTATCGCCATCCGAGGCGCGGACGATGGATCCACAGGAGCGCCTGCTACTGCAGGCGGTCTGGTCAGCGCTCGAGGATGCCGGCTACACGAGGGAGCGGCTGAATCTCAAGGTCAAGAGCCATGGACACAAGGGCGTTGGCACCTACATCGGAGTCACATCGGGGACGTACCAGCTGGTCGGCCTCGACGCGTGGCGTAGCCAATCTGGCGGCATGGTGCTCCCCGAGGGAGCGTACTGGACCGTAGCGAACCGCGTGTCGTATACGCTCGGATTCACGGGGCCGAGCATGCCCGTGGACACGGCGTGCTCGTCGTCCCTCGTGGCGATGCACCTCGCCTGCGAGGCGATTCGCAGCGGTGAGTGTGGCGCGGCCGTGGTGGGAGGTGTGAACCTCTATTTACATCCATATCGGTACGTCGTGCTGAGCCAGCGGCGGTTGCTCTCGAGGAGCGGCCGGTGCTGTAGCTTCGGCGACGGGGCTGACGGCTTCGTCCCCGGTGAGGCTGTCGGAGCGGTATTGCTCAAACCGCTGCGCGACGCGATCGCGGACGGCGATCACATCTATGGCGTCGTCAAGGCGACGGCGGTCGGTTACGCTGGCAGGACGAACGGGTACGCCGCGCCGGACCCGCAGGCGTATGCGAGGGTGGCGAGCGAGGCAATCGCGAGGGCCGGTATAGACCCGAGGACCATCAGCTATATCGAGGCCCAGGCCGTAGGGTCCGATCTGGGCGATTCGATAGAGGTCGCAGGTCTGACCGCGGCGTTCCGGCGTTCCACGGATGACGTCGGCTTCTGCGCGATCGGGTCGCTCAAGCCGAACATCGGACACGCTGAGTCCGCGGCGGACATCGCGAAGCTCGCAAAGGTGCTGCTGCAACTGAAGCACGGCACCCTTGCGCCGACCATCGTGCCGCCGAACTTGAGCTCGTCTATCGACTTTGCAACTACGCCGTTCGTCGTTCAGGGCAAGCTGAGCCCATGGTCCAGCTCGGGCGTCGATGCGGAGAGGACCGCGCCTCGACATCCGAGGAGGGCGGCGATAAGCTCGCTTGGAGGAGGCGGCGCGCTGGCGCACCTCATCGTCGAGGAGTGGGTCGGTGAGGACGAGCCCGGCTCACGCGGTGAGCGAGCGCCTGCAGGCGCGCAGCTGATCGTCCTCTCTGCACGGACTCCAGAGGCGCTCAGGCAGGCAGCCGAGAACCTCGCCGCGTTTCTGGAGGAGGACCTCCCTCGCGAGAGGGACGGGGGCGACGGCGCCACGCTGCGCGACATCTCCTACACCTTGATGGTGGGGCGCGAGGCGATGAGCGAGCGCCTGGCCGTCGTCGCGAGCACCAAGAGAGAGCTCGCCGACTCGCTGCGCGCCTTCCTCCACGGATCGAGCGACAGGTCGAATTACGTCCGCGGCAAGGCCGATGCGAGGATCCGGAACGGTGAGCCGCCGGTGCGCCCGAGCGGGGACCTGAGGCCGCTCGCGGCGTGGTGGTGTCTCGGCGGGGAGGTGGAATGGGACGCGATGATCAGCGGTGGCAACGTCAAGCGGATATCGCTGCCCACGTACCCGTTCGCGAAGGAGCGCTACTGGCTCGTCGATCGGGTCGGAGAGCATGACCGGGGCCTCCCGCTGGCAGGCGGCTCGGAGGTCGTGGCCGATTACTACAATACGGCGACGCACATCTTTCGAGCTCAGGACCGCTATCTGAGATACATCACCCTAGCTCCGCTCCCGGCGGTCATCGATGACTTCTCCTGGCTCGTGACGTTCTCTCGGCCTGAGTCGCGGCCCGAGTACCTGAAGATGGTCGTCGAAAAACAGGAGGAGCTGAGGCGAACTCTGTTCTGGAACGTCGACTTCAGCAAGGTGCATTCGTTCCTCGACATCGGTTGCGGCCTCGGCACAGATCTGGTGGAAATCGCCGAGAGCTATGTTCATGTGCGAGGCGATGGTTATACGATCGCTCGAAGGCAGTTCGATTTTGCCAGTCAGGACATAAGGGATCGTGGGTTGTCGGATCGTGTCCATGTTCATCTCCGCGACAGCTCCCAAGATCCGTTTCCGGGGCAGTATGATCTGATATACGGAATCGAGGTCTGCCATCATGTCAAGAACAAGGAAGGGCTCTACTCGAACATCGCGAGTCACCTGAGGCTGGGCGGCCTTCTGAACCTGGCGGACACCATCGCGCGCACGTCAGGGGATATCAATAGCGAGGAGGTTGGCTCCTATTCACCCACGGAAATCCGGTATAGTCGGCTCCTGGCGACGAACGCGCTCGAGGTCATCGAGTGCATCGACGTGAGCGAGGAGATCGCCAACTTCCTGGAGGACGCCAGGTTCGAGGAGAACCTGGCGCTCCTCGGCGCCGATCACACTCATCGCGGCTCGGCCGGCGCTGCGGAGCACCGTGCATGGAACAACTACGGGAAGGCGCTGCGGATGGGCCTGGTCGCGTATGTGCTGCTCAGCGCGCGAAAGGTGGATCCGAGGTCCAATCTCGATGCGGTCTACGAGAGAAATCTCCGCAAAATCCAGGCGCCCCGTCGCTATGCGGATACCCCGAAAGGCGCGCCGTACCTGCGATCGACCTCGGCGCCCCGCACGGCAGCCGATCTGCCGGACTCCGCCGGTCGTCCGAATGGGGCCGACCAGCGGCCGCATCAGCACGCCGCGCCTCATGGAGAGGCCGCGGAGCGCCGAGGCGATCAGCGGCGGGAGGGCGGCGACGAACGGTCGAACCAGCGGGCGCGCTGCGAGCGTCTGGAGCAGCGGATCAGCAGCATCGTGTCGGAGGTGCTCGAGCTACGCATCCAGGAGATCGAGCCCGAGGCGCGGTTCGCCGACTATGGCGTTGATTCACTGCGCGGCCTCCGCCTCGTAGAGGTGGTGAACCGGAGATTCGGTCTGCACCTGCCGATGGAGGTCATCTTCGACCACTCCAGCATCAGAGACCTGTCTGCGTACCTCCTGTCTCAGCACCAGATAGAGATGTCCGACGTCCGGCAGGAGGGGCCGGCGCCGTCAGAGCGAGCGCGAGCCGGGGCAAGCTCGCACGGGGTGGGCGAGGCAAAGCAGCCCACCGCGGCGGCGCATGCAGCGCCGCCGCGCGCCGAAGGCGCCCAGGCTGGCGCGTCGGGCGGAGTCGCGGTGATCGGGATCGCGTGCCGGTTTCCTGGGGCTCGGAGCAGGAGCGAGTTCTGGACGAACCTGACCGCCGGCGTCGATGCTGCCAGGGAGGTCCCCGCGGACCGCTGGGACCCGGACAGCATCTATGATCCGGATCCCAATGCGCCCGGGAAGAGCTACAGCAAGTGGGGGTGCTTTCTGGACGGTGCGTTCGAGTTCGACTCCCTCTTCTTCAACATCTCGCCGAAAGAAGCGACGCTCATGGACCCCCAACAAAGACTGCTGCTCCAGCAGTGCTGGCACGCGCTCGAGGACGCCGGATACAGCGGCGAGTCGACCAGGGGGCTCAAGTGCGGGGTCTTCGTCGGCGTGGCCGGCAATCCGTATCATCCCCTGTCCGAGTCAAACGAGAGCGCGCTGAGCGATGGCCACGAGCTGCTGGGTCACTCTCCAGCGATCCTGGCGTCCAGGATCTCGTACTTCCTGGACCTCAAGGGGCCGGCGATCGCGGTGGATACGGCGTGCTCTTCATCGCTGGTCGCCCTCCACCTGGCTCAGGAACAGATCCGCTCTGGCCAGATGAAGATGGCGCTCGTCGGGGGCGTCACGCTCTACCTTGACCCTCGGACCTTCATCTCCTTGAGCAAGCTCGGGCTGCTGTCTTCGACCGGCAAGTGCAGGCCCTTCGACGAGCAGGCCGATGGCGTCGTGGTAGGCGAAGGGGTCGGCGTGATCTTGATCAAGGACCTGGCGCAAGCGCTGGCTGACGGTGACTCGATCTATGGAGTGATCAAGGGCTCCGCGATCAACCAGGACGGCAGGACGAACGGCATCACTGCGCCGAGTAAGGCGTCCCAGGTCGAGCTGGAGCTGGAGACCTACCGCGCCTGCGGCATCTCTCCCGAGACCATCAGCTACGTCGAGGCGCATGGAACCGGGACCCGGCTCGGGGATCCAATCGAGGTCAACGCCCTGATCGACTCGTTTCGCTCGTTCACCGACAAGAGGCAATTCTGCGCGCTCGGCTCGGTGAAGGGGAACATCGGCCATACCACGGCCGCCGCGGGCATGGCTGGGCTGATCAAGATCCTCTCGTCGTTCGAGCACCGACAGATCCCTCCGAGCCTCAACTTTGATTCATTGAACCGCCACATTGATCTCGCCGCGAGCCCGTTCTTCGTCAACACGGAGCTGCGAGACTGGATCGCTCCGGCAGGCTCGCCGCGGCGGGCCGCCTTGAGCTCCTTCGGATGGAGCGGAACGAACGCACATGTGGTGGTCGAGGAGGTCCCTACGCGCGCCGCGGCGGTGCGGCGCCGCGATGTTGGGCGCTTCCTGATCGTCGTGTCGGGGAAGACCAAGACGGCGGCGCTCTGCAGGATCGCCGAGCTCAAGGGCTGGCTCACGAAGGGGGACCCAGGCGTCGATCTGGGCGATGTTGCGTACACCCTCAGCGTCGGGCGGAGCCATTTCCGTTATAGGGTCGGCATCGTAGTGAAGGACATCGACGAGCTGGCGTCGAAGGTGTCGGAGCTCCGCGCGGGCCAGGTCCCTGGCGGCTGCGTCACCAACCTCGACTCGGAGAGCCAACGAGGTGCGGATCCAGAGCTCAGGCAGCTCGCTCATCAGATGATTGCAGACCTGGCCGCGGCCGGAGCGACCTCGCAGCCGAACTACGCCGACCGCCTGCTCGCCCTGGCCGACCTGTACGTGAAGGGCTACGAGATCGACTGGCTTTCACTGTACGCAGGGCGAGGCTATCGCAGGGTTCACCTCCCCGGCTACCCGTTCGCGAGAGACGTCTATCACATCCCGACGGACGGCAGGGCCGTCAAGGAGGCCGGCTTCGATCCTCATCGTCTCGACCAGATGATCGATGAGGCCACCGTCCGGCGACGGGAGCTGATCCTCAAAAAGAAGATCGGTGCGCAGGACTCGTTGGCCCGGGACCACGTCGTGAGCGGCAGGATGGTACTGCCGATCTCGGTCGGCTGGTCGATGGCGATGGCCGCGGATCGACGGGAGCGGCCTGGTGTGCGAGGAGGCGTGGGGCGCCTGCGCGGCGTCACGTTCTTGGCGCCGCTCGTGGTCGAGAGGGACGGCGTCGAGGTGGAGATGAGCATCGACGCCGTCGACGGCTGGTCACGCTACGAGATCAGGGGCACGTCTGGAGTGGCGCCGGTCGTGCATTCGCGAGGTGAGCTGTACCTGGGTGGAGGCGAGCAAGAGGTACACGCGGACACTGTGGATCTGAACGGGCTGCTCTCCGAGTCTGGAACCATGCTGCGCGCGAGCGATGCCTACGCGGCGTTCGAGGGGATGGGCCTGACGTACGGAGGCTCCTATCGGCTCGTCGAGTGGGTCAGGTTGTACGAGTGGGGCGCCCTCGGGCGACTCGCGACCGAGCACGACGCGCGGCGAGGGAGCGGGAGTTCGGCGCTCGAATCCAGGATCGTGGACGCGGCGCTTCAGGTCGCGATGCTGATGAGGCGTGACACCGGGCACGAACAGCACCTGATCCAGCCGTTCTCGGTCGACGGCGTGGAGATCAGCGCGAGCTTGCAGGCCGCGCGCTACGTCTGCGCCAGGATCGTGAGCGACGATGGGCGCGGGTTCAAGGTCGACGTGATCGCCGTCGACGAGTCCGGCAAGGCGCTGTTGCGGGTGTCAGGGCTCCGGGCGCTGAAGGTCGGCGCCGCCGAACGCGGCGACCCGCGCACCAACGGCATGAGAGCGAGGAGCGCGACAGGGGCGCGGTCCGAGGCTCGATCGAGCGCCCCGTCGTCGCCGCCGCCCGCGGAACCGGCGGCGCGCGCGACGCACGACGCAGAGGACGAGCAGCTCGCGGCCCCTCCTCGTCGGGATCCAGACGTCGGCGCAGCGCCGACGCCCGAGGCCGCGTCCCGCGCGCGGATGCTCGTCTTGGTCCAAGATGAGATCCGCAAGCACCTCGGAGACTGCATCGGCGTCGATCCGCTGCAACTGCACCTCGATGAGGCGTTCTCGGACTATGGAGTTGACTCGATCGTCGCGATGGACCTCGTCAAGCGGATCAATGACGCCATGGGCATCCAGCTCAAAGTGACCTCTATCTTCGATTATTCCGAGATTGGCGATCTGGCGAGGCATATCCTGGCGTCCTACGAGGTGGAGCTCTCCCGCGGCCTCGGGAGGGGCGGGGCCACCGAGGGGCGAGCGGCAGGGAGCGCGTCGAGGTCGGGCCGGGCTGCCCCGCTCGACCAAGGGCGCACGGAGAGCGGCGCCGAGCTGACGCCGCGCGACGCGACCGGCTCCTGCGCGCTCAAGAGGTCGAGCTCGCCCGACGCAGATCTGCTGAGCCTGCTCGATCGCGTTGAGTCGAGGGAGCTGAGCGTCGACGACGCGATAGCGCGATTGGAGTTGCTGAGCTGACGGCCAACGGGTCCAGGCACGCTGAGCGGCGATCCAGTCGGCTCGTGGGCCTGGGGTCGGACCGGCTGAGAGAGCGATTTCGGTTGTCAACCGGGGCGGACCGGGCCGAGGAGAAATGAGATCATGAGGAACGTCATCGCCGAGCAAGCGCGCAGGGAGACACTCGAGAAGCTGGCGAGGCGTGAGATCGACGCCGCGCAGGCGCTGTCGATGCTCCAGGCGTTGCGGCGAGGAGAGCAAGGGACGGGCGCCCATGAAGCATCGGGCATCCCCGGGGATCGTATCGCCATCATCGGCATGTCGAGCAGGTTTCCAGGGGCGAATGACTACAACGAGTTCTGGCAGAACCTCGCCCAGGGACGGAGCTCCATCGGGGAGGTGCCAGCGGACCGCTGGCGTGTAGATGAACACTTCGGTGACCATGTCGATGAGGCGAAGCGGGTCCGCAGCAAGTGGGGTGGATTCTTGTCGGATGTCGACAAGTTTGACCCGCTGTTCTTCAGAATGTCCGGCAGAGAGGCGGAGCGCAGCGACCCGCAGCACAGGCTCTTCCTCGAGGAGTGCTGGAAGGCCATCGAGGACGCGGGTTACAATCCAGAGGTCCTCTCGGCGAGGAGGGTCGGAGTCTTCGCTGGAGCGAATTCGGGTGATTATATACATAGAATCCTGGAGAGTGAGCTCGGACTGGATGCATTGAGCTCGGTCGGGAATACCGCGTCTCTGCTGTCTTCGCGTATCGCCTACTACCTGAACCTGAAGGGCCCGAGCGTCACGGTCGATACCGCGTGCTCCTCATCCCTCGTCGCCGTCCACCTCGGTTGCCAGAGCATCCTCACGGGCGAAAACGAGCTCGTCCTTGCGGGAGGAGTTTTTGTCAGCACGACGGCGCTATTCTACATCATGTGTAGCAGGACGGGGATGCTGTCTCCCAAGGGGCGCTGCAGTGCCTTTGACGCAAGCGCCGACGGATTCGTGCTCGGCGAAGGCGTGGGCGTGGTCCTGCTCAAGCGGCTCGATGCCGCTGTGCGAGACGGGGATCACATCTATGGCGTCATCAGAGCTTCCGGGATAAACCAGGACGGGAAGACGAACGGGATCACCGCGCCATGCACCCTTTCGCAGACCGAGCTGGAGCTGGACGTCTACCGGAAGGCAGGCATCAGCGCGGCCGACATCACCTATGTCGAGGCTCACGGTACGGGGACGAAGCTCGGCGATCCCATCGAGATCGAGGCGCTCACGAACGCGTTCCGCGCGCACACCGACAAGGTCTCGTACTGTGCCGTCGGATCCGTGAAGACGAACGTGGGACACGGTGCGTTCTCCGCTGGAATGGCCGGCCTCGTCAAGGTTCTCCTGTGCCTGAAGCATAAGCAGCTCGTGCCGAGCCTGAATTTTCACGTTCTCAATCCGCATATTGGGCTCGAACATAGCCCGTTTTTCGTGAACACGGAGCTCAGGGCGTGGGAGACAGCCGGCAGGCGACCCCGCCTCGCGGCCTTGAGCTCTTTCGGATGGAGCGGCACGAACGCCCACCTCGTCGTGGAAGAGTGGCCGGACTCGGGTGTCCCCGCAGCAGTAGCGGAGGCTCCAGCGCCGTGCTTGATCGTCGTGTCTGCTGCGAGCAGATCGGCCTTGATGAGCCGCTGCCGCGACCTCGCGAAACACTGCCGAGGGGACGGGGCCCGGCTCTCGCTCAGAGATGTCGCGTACACGCTCGCCGTCGGGCGTGCTCATCACGCATGGCGGGTCGCTCTTGTCGTGACGACACGAGAGGAGCTGATCGATGAGCTGGAGGGCATTCTGAGGGCAGACGGTCGAACGTCGCCCGGGAGGATCTCGGCGGACGCATCGCCTGCGGCGGTGTCGTCGGCCAGCGAGCTCATACGAGCGCTGAAGCAGGGCGCGACCGCCGCGCCGGAGCTCCGCGATCGGTTGCTGCGGCTCGCCGAGCTGTACACCTCGGGGTGCAGCGTTGAGTGGAGCGCGCTCTACCGAGGAGAGGCGCGGCGACGCGTGCCGCTGCCGGCGTATCCGTTCGCGAGGGAGAGCTACTGGCTGCCGGTCGCCGGAGGTGGCCGCCGGACGGATGCAGCGGTCGAGACGACCTCGGGGAGGCACGCGCTGCTCGAGAGAACCGCCGTGAACGAGCGCGGGGGGGAGTTCAGCGCGGTCCTGCTGCCGAGCACCGATCTGGTGCGGGACCATGTGGTCTCGGGCCAGCGTCTGCTTCCAGCGGCGGGGGCCATCGAGATGGTGGTGGCCGCCGCTGCACCCGTCAGGAGGAGCGCCCCGGGCTATAAAATCAGGCGCGTCACGTGGCTCGTCCCGATGGCGGTCGGCGAAGCTGGCCTGAAGATACGAGGCACGATCTCCGCGGCGTCGGAGGGCTATCGTTACGAGCTCTCCAGCGAGAGCAACGGTGAGCGCGCCGTACACTCGCGCGGAGAGCTGTGCGTATCCGGGATGAACGGCGCGGGGGCGCACGAGCGAGTGAACCTGTCGGAGGTGCGCTCGCGGTGTCAGAGGAGCCTTTCAAAGGTCGATATTTACGCCGCGTACAGGAGCCGTGGCGTCGAGTACGGCGCGCAGCTACAGGTCCTGGACGCCGTCTGGGTGGGCGATGGCGAGGCCCTGGGGAGGCTCGCGCCGGTGGAGCCGACCGCTGCCGGGTACCACCTGGATCCTCGGATGGTGGACGGGGCGTTGCAAACCGCGGGCATGAGCGTGGATTGGGGGGAGGACGGGAGGGTGATGGTGCCGTTCTCCGCCGAGGAGGTGGAGATCGCGGCGCCGCTGGAGGCGAGCGCGTACGTCTACGTGCAATGCCGAGAAGGCAGCCGAGAGAGTCAGACGGCGCGCTTCGACGTCACGGTCCTCGACGAAGAAGGGGGCGCGCTCCTGAAGATCAATGATGTGTGTGCAAGGGCGCTCTCCACCGGGCGCAGCCACCGGGAATCCTCGGAGGCGAAGCCGGAGAGGCGACTGATGGACGAGCTGACGTACTATCGCCCTGTATGGCGGAAGGCCGCGCTGCGGGGCGGCCAGCAGGATGGATCGAGCGACGGCAGCGTGCTCGTCTGCCATCATGGCTTCGACCTGGGGCTCCCCGCTCGGCTGGCGGAGCGCCATCGCGGAGCGGAGTGCGTCCGTGTTCTTCTGGGCAAATCGTTCAGAGAGCTCGCCGGGCAGGGGTTCGAGATCGACCACAGGGCGAGGATCGACTACGAAGGGCTGCTCGCGAGGCTGGGGCGGATCTCGACGATCTACTTCCTCGGTGGACTCCAGGACGCGTCCGCTTCCCCGATGAGCCTGGAAGCTCTGGAGTCGATGCAGCAGCTCGGCGTCATGTCTCTGCTCCGCCTCACGCAGGCGTTGGGCGGAAGGGGTGAGATGGGCCGGGGGTTGTCCTTGAAGGTCGTCACGAACGACGTGTACCGTGTCGTATCGTCCGACGAGGCGCAGCCCATCCAGAGCTCCGTGCTCGCTCTGGCCAGGGTTGTCTCGCGCGAGTACCCGAGGGCCCGCGTGAGCGCGATCGACCTGTGCGCCCGCGAGCTCGAGGGCACGTCGCCAACCAAGGGCGAGCTCGTGCGCTGGCTGTCCGACGAGCGACCGGAGGCGCCGGCCTCGCTGGTCGCCTATAGGCGGGGACGTCGCTACCGGCAAGGGATCGAGCGCATCGAGATCCGACCGACCAGGCTCGAGGATGTGCCGCTGCGACATCGCGGGGTTTACGTGATCATCGGCGGTGCCGGGGGGATCGGGCGGGTCGTGAGCCAGTACCTCGCAGAGACGGTTCGGGCCCGCGTGGCGATCATCGGCAGGAGCGAGCTCGACCGCGAGAGGCAGGAGCAGCTCGATCGCATCGTGCAAGCAGGGGGCGAGGCGATGTACCTGCAGGCGGACGCGACCGAGCTCCGCTCCATGGACGCCGCAGTCGCCGAGGTGAAGGAGCGATGGGGGAGCATGCACGGAGTGATCTACTCTGCGCTCGTGCTCCGGGACAGCTCGATCGCGCGGATGGAGGAGTCGTCGTTCCGAGCTGCGTTGGATCCGAAGGTGAAGGCCAGCGTCATCTTGGGACGGCTGCTGCAACATGAGCCTCTGGACTGGTTGACCTTCTTCTCGTCCGGGAACTCGCTCACCTGCAGCGCTGGGCAGTCCAATTACGTAGCTGGTTGTGCGTTTCAGGACGCCTTTGCCGAGCACTTGAGAGACCTGGTGCGGTGGCCGGTGAAGGTAATCAACTGGGGCTACTGGGGGCAGGTCGGCGTCGTTGCGTCGGCCAGGTACGCGAAGGAGATGACGAGGATGGGCGTCGGCTCGATCTCCTGCGAGGAGGGGCTGGACGCCCTCGGCCGCGTCCTCCATGGCCGGGTCAATCAGGTGATGCCGATCAAGGCTGCAGCAAGCCTCCTTGAGAGCCTTGGCGTGAATCTCGCGGAGACGGCGCTTTGCTTGCCGGAGTCGGCGTCGGTCATCGGCGACGTGGTCGGGCGGCTCCGGGCTCACGTGAGCTCGTTGATGGGCGGGGCGGACGGGCGCCTGGAAGGGCTCGAGGAGGTGGAGGCGTGGGGGCGCGACACCCTCTTGGTCGCGCTCCAGGGGATGGGAGCCTTGAAGAGGGCGCATGAGGTATATGACGAGCGGGATTTTGCGCGGAAGATCGGCGCCGTCGAGCCTCACGAGAAGCTCTGTGGCGTGCTGTGCGCCATGCTGGAGCGGCACGGCGTGATCTCGCGGGTGGACGGACAGATCAGGTCGTCGGCCATCCTCGACGACGAGACGTTCGTGCGACGGCTTCACAGCCTGCCAGAGAGACGCAGGCAGCTCGAGGAGAGATATCGCGAGCTGGTGCCTCATCTGGCGCTCCTCTCGAGCTGCCTGAGCTCCTATGGCGACGTCCTGCGAGGAGAGAAGCCGCCCACCGATGTTCTTTTCCCGGGCTCGTCATTGCATCTGGTGGAGAGCGTGTACAAGGGTAATCGACGCGCAGATTACTTCAACGATCTCACCGCAGAGGCCGTCGAACAGCTCATGCGGGCGAAGCTGAGCAAGGGGGAGCCGGCCCGCGGGGAGCGGATCAAGATCCTCGAGATTGGCTCCGGGACCGGCGGGACGAGCGCACCGGTCCTGAAGAAGCTGGCGCGATACCGCGAGCTCGTCCAGTACTACTACACGGATATTTCCCTGGCTTTCACGAGGCACGGAGAGCGCGTTTATGGACGTCTTTACGACTTCGTGAAGTTCAAGACCCTGAACATCGAGAAGGACATCGAAGCGCAGGGCTACGCCGTGGGCGAGTTCGACGTCATCGTCGCCGCGAACGTGATCCACGCCACGCAGCGGATGGATGCCACGCTGGAACGGGTGAAGAAGCTCATGAAGGCGAACGGCGTGCTCGTGCTGAACGAAGGGACGCTGGAGCAGGACTTCGCTACGCTCACGTTCGGCCTGACGCCGGGGTGGTGGGCCTACGAAGACGCGGAGGAACGGTCGGGATCCGGGCCGCTGATCACCGTCGAAAAGTGGCGACGGCTGCTCGAGGAAGGAGGCTTTCGGCGGTTCGCCGCGTTCGGTACGCCGAGCGCGAGGGGCGAACAGGAGGACGCGCAGCACGTGATGCTGGCCGAGAGCGACGGCGTCGTGATCCGCCGCGCGTCGAGCGGCGGAGACAGCGCATCGGCGGGGCAGGGCGGCGCGGAGCGACGCCCCTCCGGCGAGGGCGCCGCGCCGGCGCCTGCGCAGCCGCCGGACGCGAGCGCTGCGTCGAGGCCGAGCCCGCCGCGAGCTGCGGAGCCGGAGCGCCGGCCGACCTCGGCGGCGGCTGCACCCGTGGCTCTGGAGCCAGGGACCGGCTCACCCCGAGGGCGGGAGCTCCACGACGCCGCGCGCCGGTACCTTCAGCGGGTCTTCTCCGAGGTGCTCCGGGTGCAGTACTCGGACATTGACCCAGAGCAGCCCTTCGAGAGGTACGGTGTCGACTCGCTCGTGGCGATGTCGGTTGTCGAGCGCTTGCAGGCGGACTTCGGCCCCCTGCCTGCGACAGTCCTGTTCGAGTTCCTGTCGCTCGACGCGCTCGCTGATTACCTGATCCAGACTCGTCGAGAGAACCTCGTCGCCTGCCTGGGGGCGAGCGGGCTGCCACCCGCCGCCGCGGCGTCGGAGGAATCAGGTAGCCGGGAGGTCAGGCCTGGTCGCTCGCCCGCCAGCGCCGTGGAGGGCGGGCGTAGGCTCGTGTCGGACCCGGCTCGTCAGGACATCGCCGTCGTCGGGATGGCTTGCCGCTACCCCGGAGCCGAGGATCACGAGGAGTTCTGGAGGAACATCAGAGGGGGAAGGGACTGCATCACGGACGTGCCCCCGCGGCGCAGGCCGCTCGGGTTCGGAGGCGCGGAGCGCGGGGAGTGGGGCGGCTTCATCGACGGCATCGACTCGTTCGACCCCACATTCTTCAACATCTCGCCCCTCGAAGCGGAGCTGATGGATCCCCAGGAGCGCATTTTTCTGGAGACGGCGTGGCGGACGATCGAGGATGCAGGGTACAGCAGGAGGAGCCTGGTCGCCGCGGGGGATGATATCGGCGTGTTCGTCGGCGTCATGTACGGCGAATACCAGTGCCTCGGGGCCAAAGAGTGGGCGCGCGGCAACGAGGTCGAGGCGAGATCGGCCTACTGGTCGATCGCGAACCGCGTCTCGTATCACTTCGGCTTTCAGGGGCCGAGCATGGCCGTCGACACGGCTTGCTCCTCGTCGCTGACGGCGATCCATCTGGCCTGCGAGAGCATCAGAAGGGGCGAGTGCGTCGCGGCGGTCGCGGGCGGGATTAACCTGATCATGCAATCCGAGCACTACGAGTTCCTTCGGCGAGCGCAGATGCTGGCGCCCGACGGACGGTGCCGGTCGTTCGGCGAGCATGCTCAGGGGCTCGTGCCGGGCGAAGGGGTCGGAGCCGTACTGCTCAGGCCGCTGGACCTCGCGCGCCAGCACGGCGATCACATCTATGGCGTGATCAGGGGCACCGCGGTCAACCACGGCGGCAAGACGAGCGGGTACACGGTGCCCAACCCGAACGCTCACGCACGGCTGATCTCGAAGGCGTTGAGGTCGGCAGGCGTGCATCCCAGAACGATCACGTATCTGGAGGCGCACGGAACGGGGACGGCGCTCGGAGATCCCATCGAGATCGCGGGGCTGTCGAAGGCGTTTGCACAGCTCACGCTGGAGCGTCAATTTTGCGCGATCGGCTCTGTGAAGTCCAACATCGGGCACCTCGAGGCCGCCGCTGGCATCGCGGGCGTGTCGAAAATCTTGATGCAGATGAAGTACGGCGAGCTGGCTCCCTCGTTGCATGCAGGACGGGGCAACGCCGGGATCGATTTCTCCAGCACTCCCTTCAAGCTCCAGCGCGAGCTGGGGGAGTGGCAGAGGCCACGCGCGCAGGTCGATGGTCGGGAGGAGGTCCATGCTCGGCGGGCTGGAATCAGCTCCTTCGGCGCCGGTGGCGCGAACGCCCACGCGATCCTGGAGGAGTACGACGACGAGGATCCGGTGGATGACTCGATCCGGGAGCGCTGCGATCCGGAGCTCGTCATCCTGTCCGCGCGCACCAGGCCGGCGCTCCAAACGAGAGCAGCGCAGCTCAAGGACTACCTGGAGCGCCACGCGGACGCCGCGGGTGCGGGGCAGCCGCCGGGGAGGAGGCCCGCGAGGCTTCGGGACGTGGCTCATACCCTGCGCGTTGGAAGGGAGGCCATGGAGTTTCGCCTGGCCGTCGTCGCGCGCGACAAGGCGGACCTGCTTCGCAAGCTGATCGGATATCTGGGCGGCATCGATGAAAACTCCGGCATCTACTATGGACAAGCTCAGGCGAGGAATCGGCGCGGCACGCGCGACGCCGAGGATCGGCCGAGCTTGGCCCGCCACCTGCTCGACGAGGGGAGGCTCGAGGAGCTGGCCAAGCTCTGGGTCAGTGGGATCGAGCTCGACTGGGACGCCGTGTATCCGAGGGGCAATAGGCGGCGGGTTTCCCTGCCCGCCTACCCGTTCGCTGGAAAGTGCTACTGGATCCAAGCCCGAGGTGAGGGCGCTCCGCGTGGTCTAAAGGCGCGCGACGGACAGCGGCGGAGCGAGCCGCCGTGCGGCACCGAAGCGAGGGGTGGGGCCGGGGACGGTGACGGAGCGTTGGAAGAAGTCCTCAGCAGGCTCGCCGAAGGCGAGCTGACCATGGACGAGGTGGCTCGTCGGCTGCAGGTCGAGGCGTGACGTCCTGTCGGTGGCTCAGCGGAAAGATCATCCTTTGCGAGGCGGCGTAGAGCAATGGACATGAAAAGCATACTTCTCGCGGTGAAGACTGGGAAGCTCAGCCCTCGCGAGGCGGCCGCGTTCATCAAGCGATTTCGATCGCAGGCCGCGGACGAGCGCGCGCCGGGCGGAGGCTCGTCGCCGCCGCGCCAGGCGGCGTCGTCCGGGAGAGGCGACGCTCAGCCCTCCAGGGCGCTGTCGCCGCTCGACCCGGCGGGTGCGCAGCACGCAGCGCGAGCCCGCCTCCAGCGGATCGTCAGGGACGTGCTTCGGCTCGACGAGGACGTGGATCCCGATCGGCCATTCTCCGAGCTGGGCGTGGACTCCATCATCGCGATGCAGGTCGCTAGCGAGGTCAACGCCCAGCTGTCCACGAAGCTCAGGGCGACCGATCTCTATAGCTACCCCAGCGTCGGCGAGCTCGCCTCCCTCGTTCTGGAGAAATTCCGAGACGAGGTGCTGGAGAGGTGCCTGGGGAGTGAAGACCCAGCGGCTCCCCCGACGGTGGATCGGAGCGCCTCCGACGCAGAGGGGGCCGCGCTGCGGCACGTCGACCGGGTGCCGGGTAGCGGGCGCGGGGGCGCAGCGCGCGCGGCGTCCGGCGCCGCGGCCGACGCGCCGCCAGCCGGGATCGCCGTCATCGGCATCTCCGGCCGGTTCCCCGGCGCCGCGGATCTCGACCAGTTCTGGGACGTCCTCGCGAAGGGAGTCGACTGCATCCAGGACGTGCCGGTCGTTCGCTCCACCTTGACCACGGGCAAGGCGCCGAGCGGCGGCGCCGGGGGCTCTGACAGACCACGCTGGGGCGGGATCCTGTCGGACGTGGACATGTTCGACCCCCTCTTCTTCAACATCTCACCCCGCGAGGCAGAGCTGATGGATCCTCAGCAGAGGATCTTCCTCGAGGAGGCGTGGAGAGCGATCGAGGACGCCGGTTACTCCGACAGATCGATCGATAAGCGGTGCGGGGTGTTCGTCGGAGTGGCTCCCTCCTACTACCTGCCGGCGCCGGCGAGCAGCATGGAGGTGATGGGCAGCTCCAACGCGATCCTGCCTGCCAGGCTCTCCTACTTTCTGGATCTCAAGGGACCGGCCGTCGCGGTCGACACCGCCTGCTCTTCCTCCCTGGTGGCGATGCATCTCGCCTGCCAGAGCATCTTGAGCGGCGAGTCGAAGATGGCCATCGCCGGTGGCGTCTCGTGTACGCTGATCAGGCCGCAGGCCCACTCCTTCCTGGTGGACGCTGGGATGCTCTCGCCGAGCGGCAAGTGCCACGTCTTCGATCGCAAGGCGGACGGGTTCGTACCTGCCGAGGGCGTCGGGGTGATTGTGCTGAAGCGCTTGGACGACGCGCTCCGAGATGGCGACCATATCTACGGCGTCATCAAGGGATCGGCGCTGAATGAAGACGGCAGGACCAACGGCATCACCGCTCCCAGCGGCCGCTCGCAGTCAGCCCTGGAGTGCGAGGTATACGCGCGAAGCGCCATCGATCCGAGCACGATCACCTATGTGGAAGCTCACGGTACGGGGACGAGGCTCGGGGATCCGATCGAGGTCGAGGCGCTCACGGACGCGTTCCGCAAGTTCACCGACGAGAAGCAATTTTGCGCCCTGGGCTCCGTCAAGAGCAACATCGGCCATGCGCTCGCAGCGGCCGGCGTGGCTGGCGTGCTGAAGGTGCTGCTCGCTCTCGACAGGAAGCAGATCCCGCCGAGCCTGCATTTCGACGAGGCGAACGAGAACATCGACCTCTCGAACACGCCGTTCTTCGTGTGCCAAGAGCTCCGAGAGTGGCGGGTCGAGCGTGGCGGCGCCCGGAGGGCCGCCGTGAGCTCCTTCGGCTTCAGCGGCACGAACGCGCACCTCGTCGTCGAGGAGGCGCCGTCCATGCAGCACGAGGCCACGAGACGGCAGAGGGTACCTTGCTTCCTGATCACGCTGTCCGCGAAGCGCGAAGAGGCGCTGCGCAGGCGCTGCGCGGAGCTCAGGCGGTGGATCGAGGGGACAGGCACGGGTGAAGACGTCTTCGACGTGAGCTTCACGCTGAACGCCGGGCGCAGCCATTTCCCCTTGAGGCGGGCGTTCGTCGTGGAGGACACCACGGAGCTGGTGGAGGCGCTCCGGCGGGGCGAGGCGGAGCGAGCCCCGGCGCCCGGGGGCTCGCAGGTCGCGCAGGAGGACCTCGCTCCGCCGGCGATGGCAGCGCTCGGCCGACGCCTCCTGGATGAGCTCCACGGAGCCGCGCTCGACCGGGAGTCCTACAAGGAAAAGCTGAAGGCGCTCGCCGACCTGTATGTCGCGGGGTACGACGTCGACTGGGACCGGTTCTACGCAGGGCAACGTGGGCGCCGCGTGAGGATGCCTACCTACCCGTTCGCTGCAGAGCGCTTCTGGCACGAGGCCCCGGGCGACCTCGAGCGGGGTGGCCGCGGACGCGGCGCGGCGAGCGGTGGACAGGGGCTACACCCGCTGCTCGACCGCAACGAGTCGACCTTCGAGGAGCAGGTCTTCAAGAAGACCTTCGACGGGAGCGAGCTCGTCCTGGAGCACCACGTCGTGGCCGGCGACAAGGTGCTACCGGGGGCCGCCTACCTGGAGATGGCGAGGGCCGCCGCGGCGGCCTCGGACCCGGGACGGCCGGTGAGCCGGATCAAGAACTTCGTCTGGAGCAGGCCCATCGTCGTCAAGGACGCGAACGTCAATGTCGATATCAGGCTGAAGCGGAGAGCGGCGGGGATCGACGTGCAGATCTCCGCGGATGGGCCCAGGACCAGCCTGGCCAACGGCCAGGGAGTGGTGGTATATCAGACGGCGGGCGAGCATGACGGGAGGGCTGAATCGCCGCGCGTCGACATCGCGCCGATCAAGTCTCGCTGCGACGTTCACGAGGAGGAGGCTCGGATCTACTCCGAGCTCAAGCGCGCGGGCTTCGCGTATGGCGAAGGGTTCCGTGGCATCCGGGAGTGGTGGAGCAACGAGGCCGAGGCGCTCTCGAGGATCGAGCTGTCGGACGACGTATGGCGCTGCTTCCCGCCGGAGGCGCTGCATCCGGCGATCCTGGACTGTGCCGTGCAGACGGTCGCCGCGCTGGGTCGCCGCAGCGGGGTGAACGAACAGCACTTGCCCTTCTCGGTCGCAGAGCTCCGTCTCGTCGGGCCGCTGGGGCGCCGCGTCTACGCCCACGTCAAGCGCTGCGAGGGAGGGGAGCAGCGGAGCGGCCAGCGGTACGACGTCTGGATCCTCGATGAGCAAGGCCGCTTGCTGGTGGAGCTGCGAGAGTTCCTGCTCCGCTCGGTGTCCCGCGGCGGGGAGAGGAGCACGAAGCCGCTCGCCAGGGCGGCGGCGAGCTCCGCGAGCTGGGAGCGCATCTACTATCGTCCGATCTGGTCGGAGTCACTCCTGAGGGAGGGGAGCGGTCAGCGAGGGCGCTTCGATCCGTCTGGGTCGCTGCTCCTCCTCGCGGACGGTAAGGAGGGCGCGGGCGAGCTGTCGACTGCAGCGCGAGCGCTCCTTGGGACCTCTTGCCGGGTCATCGTCGTGAACCACGGAGACCGATTCCAGCGCTGCCGGGAGGACGTATACGAGATCGACCCCCGGGCGCCGCGGGAGTACGATCTACTCGTCCAAGACCTGAGCAAGCAGGGGGCTCCGCCGCGCGGCGCCGTTCACCTCTGGGGTTGGGGGGCCGCTCCCCTGGATGTGCATTCCGCCGCCGATGCCGCGATCCTGGAGGAGTCGCTGGACGAGCAGCTACGCCTCGGGATATTGGCGATCTTCGGCCTCGGCAAGGCGCTCATGCGCCTCGGCGGTGACGCGGTGCGGCTGGTCAGCGTCTATCCAGGCGGCAGAGGCGCGGTGCCTATCCTGTCCATGCTGGGTGGGTTCGCTCGCAGCGTGAAGAGGGAGAACTCGAAGCATTCCTACAGGGCCGTCGAGGTCGACGACGCGCGGGTCGATCTGAGAGGGGCGCTGGAGATCGGCGTGGAGGAGCTCATGGTTCCAGAGGACGGCGACGTCGAGATCCGCCGTCGCGCTGGCCGGAGGGAGGTGCGGCGCTTCGAGGAGGTGCGCGACGAGCGAGGCAAAGACATCGCCCGCAGCACGCAGACGCCGTTCAAGCCGCGGGGGGGCGTCTACCTGATCAGCGGCGGAGGCGGCGGGATCGGGCGGATCGTCGCTAGGCACCTCGCGGAGGCCTACAGCGCCCGGCTGGTCCTCGTGGGCCGGTCGGCGCCGACCCGGGACATGCACGCCGAGATCGAAGCGCTGCGGCGCCTGGGGGGAGACGCGTGCTACCTGCAGGGCGACGTCGCGGTCCGCGCGCAGATGGCGGAGGTCGTCGCGCAGGCGCGCAGGCGCTTCGGCGAGATCAACGGCGTGCTCCACGCGGCAGGCGTCGTGAAGGACGCGCTCGTGGCCGAAAAGACGTGGGGCTCCATGCAGGAAGTCCTGCGGGCAAAGGTCCTCGGCACGATCAACCTCGACGCCGTGACCAGCGCCGAGCCGCTCGACTTCTTCACGATGTTCTCCTCCCTCTCATCCGTCATCGGGAACACCGGCCAGGCTGACTATGCGGCCGGCAACAGCTTCATGGACCATTTCGCCGCCGCGAGGAGCGCGTGGGTTGCGGCGGGCCTCCGGCGCGGGAGCACCGTGTCGGTCAACTGGCCGCTCTGGGAGAGCGGGGGCATGCGGCCGCCCGAGGAGCTGTTGCGGAGCTGGGGTATCCGGCCCCTCACCGCGGAGGAGGGCGTGGACGTCCTCGCGGACGCGCTCCGTCGGGGAGAGGCGCAGGTCATCGTCGTCCAAGGGGAGCGGACCAAGATCGCGCGCGAGCTGGGGAGGACCCCGGGGCCCGCGGACGACAGCCTGAGAGCCGCAGATGGAGAGCGCGCGAGCGATGGCGAGGCTCGGGCGCGCGTCCAGGAGACGTTGCTGGTGGCCGTGAAGGACATCCTGAAGGTCAGAGAAGGGGATGTGTCCATGGACCAGCATATGAGCGAGTACGGCTTCGACTCCATCTCGCTCACGGCGTTCGCGAGTCGCATCAACGACGTGTACGATGTCAAGCTGACGCCGGCTGTCCTGTTCGGGCACAGGTCGCTCGGGAGCGTCCTCGATCATATGTGGAAAGAGTACGGAGAGCGGCTCAGGAGCTACCACGAGGAGCTCGGTCTGCCTCCGCCCCCGGGCGAGGGTGGGGAGGATGGGAGCGCGAGCGCGCCTCATGAGGATCGAGCCGGACACCTGGTGACCACAGGCGGGGACGAGCGCCAGCGCTCACGTAGACAGGCCGAATCCGCACCGGACGATGATGACATCGCGATCATCGGGCTCAGCGCCGTCCTCCCTCAGTCGCCCGATCTCGAGAGGTTCTGGAGCAACCTGGAGAAGGGACGGGATCTGGTGACGGAGATCCCTCCGACCCGCTTCGACTGGAAGAGGTGCTACGGGGATCTCGACGCAGCGGGCAACATCACCTGGTCGAGGTGGGCGGGCCTGATGTCGGACATCGACAGGTTCGATGCCGGATTCTTCAACATCTCGCCCCGCGAGTCCGAGCTCATGGACCCGCAGCAGCGGATCTTCCTGGAGGCGGTCTGGGGGACCATCGAGAATGCGGGCTACGCGCCGTCCAGCCTCTCTGGCTCGAGCGTGGGGGTGTTCGTGGGGACGTCGACCAACGACTACGGTCAGCTGCTGGCCGAGTTCGCGGACGGCGGAGGGCATGCCCTCACAGGCATCGCGCCCTGCATGATCGCAAACAGAATCTCGTACATGCTCAACCTCCGCGGGCCGAGCGAGGCGATCGATACAGCCTGCTCCAGCTCCCTCGCAGCCCTCCACCATGCCATCAGAGCCATCCGTCTGGGCGAGTGTGACGCGGCGCTCGCTGGAGGAGTCAACGTCATACTCAGACCGATGCCCTTCGTCGCCTTCAGCAAGGCGGGGATGCTGTCACCGGACGGCAGGTGCAAGGTGCTCGACAGGAAGGCCAACGGGTACGTTCGCGGGGAAGGGGCGGGCGTCGTCCTGCTGAAGCCGCTCCGCAAGGCCCTCGCGGACGATGATACCATCCACGCCGTCATCAAGAGCACGGCGCTGAACCACGGTGGTCGGGCCAACCAGCTCACCGCGCCCAACCCTGGCGCACAGGCGGACGTCATCGTCGCGGCGCACGAGCGAGCCAAGGTGGATCCGAGGACGGTCGGCTACATCGAGCTCCACGGGACGGGCACCTCGATCGGAGATCCGATCGAGATCAACGGCCTCAAGGAGGCGTTCAGGCTGCTCGCGGCGCGGTCCGGCGGCAGCGCGCCATGGAGCACGGGGGCGCCTTTCTGCGGGCTGGGCTCCGTCAAGAGCAACATCGGTCACCTGGAGCCCGCAGCCGGGATCGCAGGCCTGATGAAGGTGGTGCTCGCGCTGAAGAACAAGCGGATCCCCGCGACGATCCACTTCGAAGAGCTGAATCCCTACATCGAGCTCGACGGCTCTCCCTTCTATGTCGTGGACCGGACCACGGACTGGCAGCCGCCCCGCGGGGACGCAGGCGAACCTCTGCCTCGGCGCGCGGGGATCAGCTCGTTCGGCTTCGGCGGCGTCAATGTCCACGCCGTCGTCGAGGAGGCACCCCGTCGAGGGGACGCGCCCCGACCCGAGAGCGGTCCGGAGGCCGTGATCCTGTCCGCAAAGAGCCAAGATCGGCTCCTGGAATACGCACGCCGACTGCTCGAGTTCCTGACGCGACGCGAGGAGTCCGGCGAGCAGCAGCCGTCGCTGGGAGACATCGCGTACACCTACCAGGTCGGTCGGGACTCGATGGAGTTCCGCTTGGCGCTGGTGGTGAGCTCTCGGCGCGAGCTCATCGACAAGCTGAGGCATCTGGTCGTGGATGCGCAGCGCGAGAGCGGCGTCTACCTCGGCGGTGGGCGTGGCGGCGACAAGCCGGCGAACCGTGGCTCGATGGACGGGTCGACGCTCCGGGAGTTGGTCGGGAGCGGCGAGCTGGCACGCGTGGCCGAGCTCTGGGCGCAGGGGTTGGACGTCGATTGGCGCCTGCTCTTCCCGGGCAGGCGCCGGATCCGGGTGCCCCTCCCAGGCAACCCGTTCATGGGACGGCGGCATTGGTACTCGGCGACGAGCGCGTCGACGGAAGCTGCTGGGGGAAGCCTGGAGCGTGGCTGGACGCGCGAGGAGGCCGCTCCTGGCACAGGCAAGGTCGTGCTCTCCAGACCAGCGGAGGCGGCGCTCCAGCCCGCCGCGGGCCAGCTCCAGGCTCGGAGATCGCCGGCCGTCGATTCCATGGCGCTGCTCGGCGATGTCGCCTCGGCGTGGAGGGAGCTCGACGCGCGAGGCGAGCTCAAGCGGATACGCAACGTCACCTGGTGGACCCCGCGCGATGCCGCCGAGGTGGACAAGGAGCTGATCGAGATCGAGATGTCTGCGTCGGGCGCGATCTGCACCCTCTGTACGGAGCGCGGCGGGAAGTCCGCCGTCCATCTGACGGCCGAGCTGCTCCACGGGCACGGAGGCGAGGGCGACACACCCTACGTCGACGTCTCGCTCGCCGAGGCCCGCTGCGTTCGGCGGCTGAGCGGCGACGATATCTACGCTGGGCTGCGAGCCGCGCTGGAGCATGGAGCTCGGCCTCGCTTGCTGCAGCAGATCTCCGCGGGCGAGGACGAGGCTGTTGGAACGCTCGCCGTGACGACGCAACAGGGATCTACCGCAGGCCTGAGCGCCCTGCAGGCGGTGCTCCATGCCGCCCAGGCGGTGTGGCTCGGCGAGGAGGGGACGTTCCTTCCTCGAGAGCTCGCCGAGCTGGAGATCTTGAGCGATGAGGGGCGAGCCTGCTACGTGTATCTGCTCCGGAAAGCGAGCGAGGGGGCCGATGACGCCGGGTACAACTTCGCCATCATGGACGAGTCCGGCGGCGTGATGCTGAAGGGGATCGGGCTGCGGGTCGGGCGGGCGCGCGGGGAGGCGTCGCTGGCACCGGAGCGCGGCGCGACGAGCGGCCCATGGACCTATCCCGTGACCGCGAGCCCAGCGGCGCGCGTCGCGTCGAGGGGCGGCGCCGCTGCGCGCGCTGCACGCGGGCCGCTCCAGGTCGAGCAGGACTGAGCGGAGAGCACGCCGCGATCGAGTTCACCGGGGATCAGCAGCACAGGGCCGAAGAGCAGCGAATGAGCATCCAGCGGACACTCATCACGTCGGTCTCAAGCGGCTCCGGCGCCTCGATGCTGGAGATTTTGACGCAGTCGCCCGAGCCGCCGGAGCGGAGGCCTCCGCTGCTCTTCGTACACGGGTCGTTTCACGGGGCGTGGTGCTGGTCCGAGCGCTTCATGCCGTATTTCGCGGAGCGGGGGTACAGGACGTTCGCCCTCAGCCTGCGCGGCCATGGCGGGAGCGAAGGGAGCGGCGACCTCGACGCCTATGCCCTCGAGGACTATGTCGACGATGTCGGTGCAGCGGCAGCGAGCCTCGAGGAGCCCCCTGTCCTCGTGGGGCACTCGCTGGGGGGCGCGATCGTGCAGAAGTACATGACCAGATCGGATCGGCGCTGTCGGGGCGCTGTCCTCATGGCATCCCCGCCGCCGCAGGGCGCCTCGACCGCCGCCGTGCTCTGCGCGCTGGCCCATCCGCTCGTCTACGGCAGGCTGGTCGCCTTCAATGCAGGGTGGAGCGCCCGCGCTCCGAGGGATCTCTTCTTCTCGAAGCGCATGGATCGCGCGAAGGCAGACGCCTGCATCGGGCGCTTCCGGCGCCAGTCACGCCGCGTCTTTGCAGATTTCAAATATTTTCATATCGACGCCCCCGGCGAGCCCAGCCTGCCCATGTTGGTCGTGTGCGCCAGAGGAGACAAGTTCCTGAGCCTGACGAGCGCGCACGAGACGGCTCGTTTCTACGGGGGAGCCATCAGGGTGATCTCCGGGCCCGCGCACGACATGATGCTCGATGACGGGTGGCAGCTTGCGGCGGGGGAAATAGCAAGCTGGTTGAGCGCCGTCGAGGAGCGCGGAGGCTTCGACCCCGGGCCGCGGCGCGCGGACGGGGGACAGCCGGGCTAGACGGCAGGCGAGAGGGGGCATGCCTGTAGACCGCTGTGAGAAACGAGAGAGCACTTACCTATGACACTGTCGGGTTCATACCAGGTCAACCAGGTTTCGGTCCATGTCGACGTGGAGCTTCAGCGCTTGCGCGCGCAGGTCGACCTATTCTGGGCGAAGGAGCTTCAGCGTTACATCGCGCACGGGCTCCGGGATGGAATGTCCATCGTCGATGCCGGGAGCGGCCCCGGCTATTTCACCTCGAAGCTGCTGCACCGGTTCCCGGGATCTCACGTGACGGCGATCGAGCAGGACCCGGTGATGACCGAGCGGGCGACGGCGTACTGGAAGGAGCAGGGCCTGGCGCGCGCCGTGATGGTCGAGCGATCGATCCTGGACACCGGGCTCCCGGAGAGCTCATTCGATTTCTCGATTGCGCGGTTGCTCCTCGAGCACCTGGAGAGCCCGGCGATGGGCGCCAGGGAAGTCCTTAGAATACTAAAGCCTGGTGGGAAGGCGATATTTGTCGATAATGACTTCGATCTATACACAAGGACCTACCCGCCGGTGAAGTCGCTGAAGACGCTCTTTGAGGCCTACTGTGCGTGCCGCGAGTCGCAGGGCGGACATCCGAGGCTGGGTCGCAGGCTGCCGGTCGTCTTGAAGGAGGCTGGGTACCGTAACGTGGATCTGGATGTCGTGGTGGCCCACAACACGCTGATGGGCGACAAGGCATTCCTGGAATCCGAAGGGATGAGCATCCCGCTGAGGCTGGTCAAAGAGGGATTCCTGTCGAGCAACGACCTGGCCGAGCTGGTGAAGGAGTGGCGAAGCTTTCTGCAGAACGAGGAGCACGTGATCGTCCGGCAGCTGTTCGTGTGCGCGGGCGAGAAGTAGCCCGTTCGAGTCTCTTGCCGCAGTCCAGGTCGTCATGACGAAGACCGCCGAGTGAGGGCCGCCTGGCACCGCCCGTCGAGCTCGCACCGGAGGGCCGCGCCCTGCGGGAAGTCAGGGATGCGGGTTCTCCCATTTTTGGCTCCTCCGCAGGACCTGTGGGCGCATGAGCCGAGCAAGGGCAGAACGACTTGCGGGCATCCGCGGGGCGCCCTGCCGCATCGCATGGCTGGGCGACGCGTTGCGGGATCTGTGGGATGCGTCGCCTGCTCGCAGACCGTGGTCGCAGAGGCGGTGCATGGGCGTGTCTACTCGTAGCGGGAGGCCGGAGAATTTAACGCCAAGGCGCCAAGGCGCAAAAAAGCAAGAGAGAGGAAGGTCATCCTTGCAGTCCATTGACGACGCGATGGATGCCCTGCCTCACCTTCACTTCGCCGAAGTTGATAACAATCGCGAGCTTGAGATCGGACAGCCGCAGCTAGGTGAGGGCCTGCGCCTCGAACACTCTGTTGTACGCGGCCGCCGCCTTGCACTCAAAGCGTATGGGTTTCGGACCTACGAACACGCGGAGATCGCCCTCTACCACGCGCTCGGGAACCTGCCGGAGACCGAATGGCTCACCCACAAATTTTTTCTTAGGAGGCTGCTTTTTCTCCGGTTCTCCGGCAACTTCACCGGAGAGACCGTGGCCTATCCGGACGCGAGCGATAGCTGCACCACGCTGCCGTTTACGGCGCACGCCGTCTTCAACGCCACCGACAAGGGGATCGACCTTTACACAGACGCGGACTGCAACGACTTCATCCTGCACGAGCCGGCGAACAACTTCCACAGCTTTTTGACGCGGGACGTTCGTAGCTACCGCGCGTCGACCGGCGACTGACCCCTCGCGCGGCGCCCAGCCCGACGGGGGGCGCGTGACGACGCCCCAGGCCAGAGGACGATAGAGAGGAACGGCCGAGGCCTCCGAGCGGGAGCCTCACCGACGCTGTCCGGCAGGCCGGGGCGGGAGCCGGCGGCCTCCCGCCCCGGCGTTCTGCCCGCGAAAGCTCGCGGCCGCCGCGACCGGCGCGCGAAGCTCCGGCTGCTCGTGTCTGCGCGCCGGGAAGCAGAGACAGAAGCAAACTACCTTCATGATGAACGCCGCGAGCGCGCCCTGACCGCCCCGCGGAGAGGTCGCGCCCGATCGTCTGGTCGGAGATGCACGCGAGGCCCCGCGCACGCGAGCGCGCCGAGCTCTCGCCGCGGGAGGAGCCGATGCGCGTCGGCCGGGGGATCTCGACGCTGGACGAGAACGTTGCGCCGCTGTTCCGGTCTCGTCTCCGCCGGGTAGGTCAGGGAACGAGGTTGGGCGCACTTGTTGGCAGTCAGAAGGATAGGTAGTATGGGTCTCGTCATCATCCGGTCCCGCTGGAAAGTTCTTGGTGTGCTGAAGTCTCTCTGCGCGGACCATCCTCTCGGGAGATCCAAATGAGTACCAACATGACAAGTGGCGTAGTCCAAGGCGACGCCGACGCAGCCATCGAGGATGCCGGGACGATCCGTCGCGTGATCACCGCGTCGTCGCTCGGAACGTTGTTCGAGTGGTACGATTTCTACCTTTACGGCAGCCTCGCCGTGTTCTTTGGCGGGCTGTTCTTTCCTTCGGGCAACGAGACTGCGCAGCTGCTCGCGAGCCTCGCGACCTTCGGAGCAGGGTTCGGCGTGCGCCCGCTCGGCGCCGTCGTGTTCGGGCACATCGGCGACCTGATCGGCCGCAAATACACGTTCCTCGTCACCATGGCCACCATGGGCATCTCCACCGCGCTGACGGGCCTCCTGCCCACGTACGAGCAGATCGGCATCGCCTCGACCGTCCTGCTCGTGCTCTTGCGCCTCTTGCAGGGCCTCGCGCTCGGCGGTGAGTACGGCGGCGCCGCCACCTACGTGGCCGAGCACGTCCCGGACCAGAAGCGCGGCTATTACACGAGCTACATCCAGACCACGGCCACGCTCGGCTTCTTCGTGAGCATGGCGGTCATCGGGTCCACCCGCTCGCTGTTCGGCGAGGCGGACTTCAAGTCGTTCGGCTGGCGCGTGCCGTTCCTGCTCTCCTTCCTGCTCCTCGCCATCTCGCTCTACATCCGCGTGAAGATGAAGGAGTCGCCGCTCTTCTCGAAGCTCAAGTCGACCGGTAAGGTCTCGAAGAACCCGATCAAGGAGACCTTCTCTCACCCGCTCAACCGCAAGTACGTGCTCCTCGCCCTCTTCGGGGTGACCGCGGGCCAGGGCGTCGTCTGGTACACGGGCCAGTTCTATGCGCTCACGTTCATGCAGAGCGTGCTGAAGATCCAGTGGCAGACGGCCTACACCATCATGTCGGTCGCGCTCGCGCTCACCACGCCGCTGTTCCTGGTGTTCGGCGGCCTGTCCGACCGCATCGGCCGCAAGAAGGTCATGATGGCCGGCTGCGCGCTCGGCGCGATCTCCTACGTCCCGATCTACATGGCCATGAAGCACTTCTCGAACCCGAGCGGCCTGCCCGTGGCGAACCCGGACGAGGTCAACGTGCCCATGATGATCCTGCTCATCGGCCTCCAGATGGTCTACGTGACCATGGTGTACGGGCCGATCGCGGCGTTCCTCGTGGAGCTCTTCCCCACGAAGATCCGCTACACCTCGATGTCCATCCCTTACCACCTGGGTAACGGCTGGTTCGGCGGCTTCTTGCCCCTGATCGCCACGGCCGTCACCGCGTCGGCCTGGGCCAAGGAGACGTTCGGGGCCGGCGCCATCTACACGGGCCTGATTTATCCCATCGCTGTCTGCGCGGTGACGTTGATCGTGGGCGGCCTCTTCATCCACGAGACCAAGGATCACCGCATCGACGCCGACGTCCACGGGGCCTGACCAGCGCCGAACCCGCGCACCCGATTCAGAGGAGAACTCATGATCATTTGGAAGACGCCTAGCGCAGCGCTCGCCGCCTCTCTCTCGCTGGCCGGAGTCGCCGCGCCCGCCACGGGCAGAGCGCAAACGGCGGAGCCGCAGCAGCCCGCGCCGGCCGAGGCCGCGGTGGAGCCTCGCCCCGCTCCTCCGCCGCCGGTCGAGCCGAAGAAGCCCGAAGACAAGCCTCTCGTGCGCGTCTACGGCATCGTCAAGCCCACCGTCGTCGTCGGGAACGGCCTCGAGTCCTTCGGAAACCCGAACTACTCCGCGCCCACGGCCGCGGCGAACCCGGTGTTCCTCGCCGATCCGGACGCCGTCGGCCTGAGCTTCCAGGCGGCGCAGACGCGCTTCGGCGTGACCGCCGGGGAGGGCACGCCCGTGAAGGGGCAGTTCGAGGTCGACTTCATCGATTTCGGCAAGTCGTCGCCGGCTCAGGGGATGAGCCTCCGCGTGCGGCAGGCGTTCGTGGAGTGGTCTCCCGCCGAAGGACACAAGCTCACGCTCGGTCAGCTCTGGGACCTGTTCTCGCCGCTGAACACGCACACGTACAACCTCGTGGGCGCGCTCTTCCAGTCCGGCAACTCGGGCTTCGTGCGTCACCAGCTCAGCTACGTCGCCACCCTCGGCAGCGTCGAGGTGGGCGCCGCGCTCGGTCTGGTCAGCCAGAACGTCACGGCCATCCTCAACAACGTCGAGTACTCGCGCACGCCCACCTTCGCGCTGCGCGCGGGCTACCGCGCCGAGAAGGCCGCATGGGTCGGCGCGTCGGTGATCGCCACGTCGCTCGCCTTCGACGCGAACCTGCCGACGGAAGAGAGGAAGCTGGCGATCGGCGGCAACCTGTTCGCCGAGGTCACGTCCGGTCCGCTGAACCTGCGGGCCGAGGCTTACGGCGGCCAGAACCTCGCCAACCTGGGGCTCCTGACGCTCGGGCAAGGCAACCGCACGACGGATGTCGCCGAGGTGGGCGGCTGGGTGTCGGGGAAGCTGACGTTCGACAAGCACGCCCTGCATCTCATCGCGGGGGCCGCGATGGTGCCGAGCGCCGACGACATGCTGCTCGGCTACACGCCCGGAACACCGGCGACAGAAGGCGCGCCGGCCACGCCTGCCGCGCGCGTGGGCGGCAATGGTCCCGGCATCGAGCGCAACGTGACGGTGCGCGCGGGCTACGCCTTCTCGCCCATGAAGGGGCTCTCGCTCGTGCTCGAGCCCTCTCTGATGCTCACGCGCCACAAGCTCGATCCGGCCGCCGAGGCGGATAAAGGGGCCGACCGCGTGGGCTGGGCCGTCGAGGCGGGCGGTCTCTACCAGTTCTGACGGCCCGCGCGCCGGAGCGCGCTGGCGCTGACCGCGACGGCCCCGCCGCCGCCCGCCAGCGCGCAAAGCGCGCTCCCTCCGCCCGCGCCGGCTAGCCGCTCACCGCGCGCTCGCCGGCCCCCGCTTGCGGGTCGCCGGCCGCCCCCCCGCGCCGCCGGCGGCTGACCACCATGAAGAACAGCGGCGCGAAGAAGATGCTGAACAGCGTCGCGGTGAGCATGCCGCCGAACACGCCCGTCCCGATGGCGTGCTGCGTGGCCGAGCCCGCGTTCCGCGCGAACACGAGCGGCACCACGCCCAGGATGAACGCCAGCGACGTCATCAGGATCGGCCGGAAGCGCAGGCGCGCCGCCTCGATCGCCGCGTCTCGCACGCTCTTGCCCTGCTCGCGCAGGCTCTTCGCGAACTCGATGATCAGGATCGCGTTCTTCGCCGAAAGCCCCATGATGGTGATGAGCCCGACCTTGAAGAACACGTCGTTCGGCAGGCCGCGCACCGTCATGGCCAGCACCGCGCCCAGCACCCCGAGCGGCACCACGAGGATCACCGAGAGCGGGATCGCGAAGCTCTCGTAGAGCGCCGCCAGCACCAGGAACACAACGACCAGCGACAGCGCGAGCAGCGCCGGCGCCTCGGCCCCCGACAGCCGCTCCTGGTACGACTGCCCCGTCCACTCCACCCCGAACCCCGGCGGCAGCTGCGCGGCCAGGCGCTCGATCTCCGACATCGCCTCGCCGCTGCTCCGCCCGGGCGCCGGCGCGCCGCTGATCCCGGTCGCCGGAAACCCGTTGAAGCGCGCGAGCTGGAGCGGGCCGCGCTCCCACGCCGCCGTCGCGAACGCGGAGAGCGGCACCATCTGACCGGCGCCGTTGGGCACGGACAGCCGCAGCACGTCCTCGACCTGCATCCGGCTCGCCTCGTTCGCCTGCACGATGACCTGCTGCAGCCGACCCTGGTTGGGGAAATCGTTCACGTAGGTCGGGCTCAGCGCGGTCGACAGCACCCCGGCCGCGCGCTCGAAGCTCACGCCGAGCGCGCTTGCCTTCTGGCGGTCGATCCGCAGCCGGATCTGCGCGGCGTCGGGCTGCGCCTCGGCGCGCACCTGCGCGAGGACGGGGCTCCCCGCGGCGAGCTCGATCAGCCGCTGCTGCGCCGCCAGGAGCGCCGCGTTCCCGCGCCCGCCCCGGTCCTGCAGCTTCAGGCTGAAGCCCGAGGTGCTGCTGAGCTCCATGATCGGCGGCGGCACCAGGCTGTACACCACGCCGTCGCGGATGTGGCCGAGCTTCTCGTTCGCCTGCGCGGCCTCGGACTGGGCCGTCGCGCCGTCCGGGCGCTCGCTCCAGTCCTTCATCGTCAGGAAGATCATCGCCACGTTCTGTCCCGAGCCCGAGAAGCCGAAGCCCGGGAAGGCCGCGACGCTGCGGATGGCGGGGCGGCCGAGGTAGTGCGCCTCCACCTGCTCGACCGCCTTCAGCGTGCGGTGCTGCGTGGCCTCCGGCGGGAGCTGCACGTCGACGATCACGAGCCCCTGATCCTCCTCCGGCAAGAAGGCGGTCGGCAGCCGGACGTAGAGCAGGCCGAGCGTCGCGACGAGGATCGTGAACCCGAGGAGCATCCGGCGGCGCCTGTCGAGCGAGCCCGCGACCCAGCGCCGGTACCCGGAGGTGAGCCGCTCGAAGCCGGCGTTGAACCAGCCGAGCGGGCCGCGGCGCCGCGCGTGGCCGGCGGGGACGGGCCTCAGCAAGACCACGCAGAGCGCCGGCGTGAGCGTCAGCGCCAGGAACGCCGAGAACAGGATCGAGACCGCCATCGACATCGAGAACTGCCGGTAGATCGCGCCCACCGAGCCCGACGCGAACGCCATCGGCACGAACACCGCCGAGAGCACGAGCGTGATGCCGACGACGGCGCCCGAGATCTCCGCCATGGCCTTCCGCGTCGCCTCGCGCGGGGACAGCCCCTCCTCGGCCATCAGCCGCTCGACGTTCTCGACCACGACGATCGCGTCGTCGACGATGATGCCGATCGCGAGCACCATGCCGAACAGGCTCAGCATGTTGATCGACGCGCCGGCGAGGAGCATCACCGCGCACGTGCCGAGCAGCGCGAGCGGCACCACGATCGCCGGGATGAGGGTGTAGCGGATGTTCTGCAGGAACAGGAACATCACGACGAACACGAGCACCATGGCCTCCACCAGGGTCTCGAGCACCTTGTGCACCGAGGTCCTGACGAAGGGCGCCGTGTCGTAAGGCACGCTGTAGGTCACGTTGGGCGGCAGGCCCCGCGAGAGCTCCTCCATGCGGGCGCGCACGAGATCGGAGGTCTTCATCGCGTTCGCGCCGTTCGCGAGCTGGATGCCGATCGCGGCGTCGGGCTTGCCGTTGCTCCGCGACGACGACGCCACGTTCTGCGCGCCGATCTCGATCGTCGCGACGTCGCGGAGGAGCACGCGCGACCCGTCGGGCTTCGCGCGGAGGACGATCGCGCCGAAATCCTCGGGCGTCGTGAGCTGCCCCTCGGCGATGAGCGTGGCGCTGATCTGCTGCGTCGGCGGGCTCGGCAGGTCGCCGATGCGGCCCGACGCGAACTGGACGTTCTGCGCGGCGATGGCGGCCGACACGTCGGCGGGCGAGAGCGCGAGCGCCGCGAGCTTGGTCGGATCGATCCAGATCCGCATCGCGCGCTCGCTGGTCCAGAGCTGCACGCGGCCGACGCCCGGGACGCGCTTGACCTCGTCGATGATGGAGCGGGCGAGGATGTCGCCGAGCGCGGTGGGGCTCAGGCTGCCGTCGCGCGACGACAGGCTGACGATCATCAGAAAGCTCGACGTCGAGGCCTCGACGAAGAGGCCGGATTGCCTCACGGCCGCGGGCAGGCGGGGCTCGACCGCCTTGAGCCGGTTCTGGACGTCGATCTGCGCGAGATCCGGGTCGGTGCCGGGCAGGAAGGTCGCGGTGATCTGGGCCCCCCCGGAGGCGTCGCTCGACGACTGGAAGTAGAGCAGGCGCTTGGTGCTGCTCAGCTCGCGCTCGATGAGGCTGACGACGCTCTGGTCGAGCGTCTCCGGCGTCGCGCCAGGGTAGCTCGCATAGATGGAGACGGTCGGCGGCGCGACCGACGGGTACTGCGTCACGGGGAGCCGCGGCAGCGCGATCGCCCCGAGGAGCGCGATGAACATCGCGATGACGACCGCGAAGACGGGCCGGTCGATGAAGAAGCGCGACATGCTGGCCTCGATCTGCTCCGCGCGCGTCAGCGCGTCGCCGACGCCGCGGGCGCGGGCGCGGCGGCCGAGCCCGCGGGCGTCGGCGTGAAGGGGACGGCGCGGACCTCGGCGCCCGGGGCGACCTTCTGGTGGCCCTCGACCACGACCTTGTCGCCGGCGTTCAGGCCGGAGGTGACGATGTAGCGGTCGTGATCGACGCCGCCCGTCTGGACCTGGCGCACGGCCGTCTTGCCGTCGGGCTGGACGACGAGCACCGTCGCGTTGCCGCCGCCGTCGCGCCCGACCGCCTGCTGCGGCACGGTGAGGGCCGCCTGGTCGACGCGCTTGGCGAGCTTCACGCGCACGAACATGCCGGGCAGGAGCAGGCGGCTCGGGTTCGGGAAGCGCGCGCGCAGCGTCACCTCGCCGGTGCCGGGATCGACGCTGATGCCCGAGAAGAGCAGCTCGCCCTTCTCGGGGTGCTCGACCCCATCGTCGAGCACCAGGATCGCGGCGTGCTGGCCCGCCTCGCCCCCGGGCGCGCCGTCCAGCGCGGCGCGGCGCAGGCGCGTGAGCTGCGAGGCGGGCTGCTTGATGTCGACGTAGACCGTGTCGATCTGCTGGATGACGGCGAGCGGCGTCGCCTCGGCCTGGCCGACGAGCGCGCCTTCGGTGACGAGCGCGCCGCCGATCCTGCCGCTGATCGGGGCCGTCACGGTCGCGTAGCCGAGGTTCAGGCGGGCGAGCGAGAGCGCCGAGCGCGCCTGGGCGATCTCGGCGTGGGCCATGGCCTGGGCGGCCAGCGCGTCGTCGTACGCCTCGCGGCTGACCAGCCCCTCCTGCACGAGCGCGGTGGCGCGCTTCGCGCGCGCCTCGGCCTGGCCGAGGTTGGCCTGCCCCTTGGCGAGGGCGGCGGCGGCGCTGTCGACGGCGGCCTTGAGGGGCGCGGGGTCGATCACGAAGAGCGTCTGCCCCTCCTTGACCTCGCTCCCTTCGGTGAAGCTGCGCTTCAGGACGACGCCCGCGACGCGCGCGCGCACCTCCGCCAGGCGGAGGGGGGCGACGCGGCCGGGGAGCTCGTCGCGGAGGGTGACGGGCTCCATCTGGACCTCGATGACGCTGACCTCGGGCGGGGGCGGCGCCGGCGGGGCGTCGGCCGCGGCGCGGCACGCGCCGAGGCCGAGGAGGAGGGCGGCTGGGAGGAGCCCGCCGAGCTTGCGGAGGTGGGTCATACGTCGATGCAGCCTGGCGCGAGGGAGATCGTCCCCTGGGTTCGCCTTGGCGTAGTGCATGGCGGGGGGGCTTTCAACCCGCGGGGCCGCGGGCGCCGCAGGCGGAGGGCCCGGCCCTTCTGGCCGAGGAGGCCGCGCTCGAGGCGCGGGAGGAGGCCGCGCTCGAGGCGCGGATCGACGCTCGGACGGCGGAGGGGGAGGTCCTCGAGGCGGAGATCGCCTCGGTGGAGGAGGCGCGGGGGGCGTCGGTCTGGGCTTCGGCGCGGCCCTGTCTTCGATCCTCTTCTCGCCGCTTCACTTGGCCACTGGGCTCGCCGACGTCGCCATGAACACGCAGGGCCGTACGCAGCTCGTTCGTTCTCTCTCGCAACCTGCTGTGCAGTCTTGGACGTCGACGCGACCCCGGATCTGCCCGCGTCCACGGCTCACGAACGCGCGGGTGAAGTATCCGCCCCGGCGCCGGCAGCGCGGCGCGCGTCGTCGCCCTCGCCGGGCCGGGCGGCGCGGCGGCCCGCAGCGCCCGCTCCCGGTCGAACCAGCCGCGCGCACCCGCGTAGCGCGCGCTCCTGCGGAGGCGGACGAGGATCCAGGCGCCGTCGGCGAGCTCCCGCCCGTCGTGCAGCGGGTAGGTGAGCGCGCCGGAGGCGCCCACCGCGAGCCGCGCGGGGTCGAGCGGGGTCCCTCGATGGAACAGCACATACGTCATCGGGCCGCGCACCTGCTCGGGGGAGAGCGTCACCTCGAGGCCGCCCTGGCCGAGCAGGTGCTCGGCGCCGCCGGGCGCGCTCGTGAGCAGCTGCGACACCCCGCCGACGAGCGAGGCCCCCGCCGCGCCGAGCACGAGCTGCGGTCCGGCCAGGCTCGCCGTCTCCACCATGCCGGCCACGATCCCGAGGCTCGCCGACGCGGCGCCCTTGAGCAGGCCCGCGAGCGCGGTGTCGCGGCGGAGCGCGAACAGCGAGACGCACAGGGTGATCGGGCCGCCGCGGTAGTTGCGATCGGGCAGCACGGGGCGATCGAACACGGGCGCCGTCCTCGCGCTGCCTTGCAGCTCGAACGCGCCGAGCGCCGCCTGGTAGCGCTCGAGGCCCCCGACCAGGGAGATCTCGAGCGTGCCCGAGGCGGTCCATTTGGAGAACCAACCATCCTCCCGGTTCAGGAACCACGCCACCGCGTCGACCCCGAGATAATGCTGATTGGGCAGGAGCGGCCCATCGTCGCCGCCTGGCAGGATCGTGTAGTACCGGTATTCTCCCTCGCCCGCCTTCGCCGCCATCCTGGTCTCCTCTCGACCTGATCAGCCCCTGACCGCGCCGAGCCTCGCGTCGAGCGCCTTCAAGGTGATTTGCCCCGCGACCCCGTCCACGAGGAGCCCGCGCTCGGCCTGGAACGCCTTTACGGCTTCCTCCACGCGATCGCCGAAGACGCCGTCGACGCCGCCTCGGACCTGGATCCCGCGCTCGAACGAGGTGGAGCAGCAATCGGGCATCGAGCGTCTGTTCGTTGTCCGTGCGCGCCGCGCGCGGGGGCGACGGAGACGAGTACCGTCATCGGCTCCCGAGCTGCGAGAGCGACCGGCGGCGCGCGAGCTTTTGGGTGGATGTAAGTTTCTGTCCCGGCCGGCGCCGCCGCCAGTCGCCACGAGCTCCGCCGCGGCGCCGTGGTCGACGTGAGCGGGCGCGCTGGGCGAAACCAGGGCTAAAATCCACTGCGCAGCAGCGCCCCGCCGCCGCCTGGCAGGACCGCGGGCGTGAGGGCGACGGTCGCGCCCTGCTGAGGTGACGTCAGGAGGAGCACCAGGCCAGCGCCGATGCCGGCGAAGCCAATGGCGCCGAGCACGGTGCCCGTGGCGGTGAGCGTCTGACCTTGAGACTGAGCGTTCATGTCGTCCGCGTTACAATGCGATGGATTCGGGCATTCTTCCTCGAGATCCAACTTCGCTTTGAGCGCGAGCCCGCCCGCGGCGCGGCGACCGCCGGAGTCGGCGCGGCTTCGATTGGAGGCGGCGCGAGACGCAAGATTTTGCGCGCGCTCTCCGTGATGATCACTGGCGCTTCGGTCTGCCTGCCGTCGGTCCATTGCGCGACGACGGCGTGGGTTCCGGGGTCGAGCGGGAGCTCGCTGCCAAGGCTGGCTTGCGGAAGCGCGGCTCCGTCGAGGAGTACCTCCGAGGGTGCTGGCGTGCCCTGGTCGAGCTCGATCACGAGCTTAGGAACGCGCGGCTCGAGCTGCTCGAGGATACCGTTGACGCCGCGTACGTGGGGAGCCACAGCGCAACGCTCCTGGTGTGCAACCAGGTCGTGCTGTGGGTCGACTCTGAAATGCTGAGCGCCACGACGTCGCGCATCCAGCTTTACGAGGCCGAGGTTCGCGTCACCGACATCGAGGGCAACCCCATGACGGATGGGTACGTCGTCCCGATCACGGGCCTGGTCGACCGTGGGGCGTCCAGTGACGCTGGCTACACCTGCACCGACGTCCTCCTGATCGACGGTGCCACGATGGACAGCCTACGCGGGCAGCCGCGCGTCTCGGCCGCGACGTCGAGGTGTTGGCGACGGTGGTGTTGCGAGGCAGGACGCTTGGCGGCCAGGAGGTCGAGACCGCCGAGTGGACCTACCCTGTCCGGGTCTGCTTCGCCTGCAGCCGGTGCGAAGACACGTACCCGCCGACCTGCTGCGCCAGGGCCGCGAGCGAGGAGTGCCGGGACCTCGACGAGATCAAGAGCTTCTGCTCCGGCCAGCGGGCCCCGCAGGACTGCCGCAACTTCGGTCAAACCTGCGCCGAGTACATCGCGGGCTTCGGGTTGTAGAACGCACGCGGAGCTCGGTGCCCATCCGTGCAACTGGGCGGATGATCGAGTCCGATACTGACCCGGATCGTCCAGTCCACCGGCGTGGGAGCGACGTCTCGCAGCGAGGCATAGGCCAGTTTGCCTATGCCTCGCTGGAGAGGTCTCGGCTATGAGCTCGTTGCAGGCACCTGCATCGGGTGACGCGGCGACGGACGACGATCTGGGAGCAGGGAAGCTTGGACACGTTTCACACCCTCGGCAAGACCGATCCCAGAGGTCATCGCGTTCGCGGCTCCGCGGCGCTGGTCTGCTCCAGCCAGGGAGATGTGACGACCGACGCACGGCCGCCGAGCACCCCCGACCCCTCAAGCCGGAGCTTCCTTCGGCAGCTCCGGTGCCCAGCCGCCTGGGCGCGCCCCGCCGGCCGCCTGCGACGACCCATGGGCAGCGATCCCTATCGACCTGGGCCGGTGCCTCAAACCTTCAAGGACGCGACCCGAACACCGGATACCGTCCCCGTATCCACCGCAAACGAAGGTGCTGATCAATGATGAACCGGCGAATGAATTCACCACGGCTGATTCTGCTATCAGGAGCGCTCGGCATCGCCCTCTTGGGCTGCGGCAGCGACGGCGACGGGACCACCACCGGCGGCGGCGACGGCGGCGGCACCAACGGCTCGACCAGCTCGGGCGTCACCTCCGGTAGCGGCGGCAGCGCCGCGTCCGGGGACACGACGACCACGTCGTCTGCGGGCACGACGGGCTCCGCCGGCGGCACCGGCACCGGCGGGGGCGGCGCCGGCGACGCGGGCACCGGCGGCGCAGGCACCGGCGGCGCGGGCGCCGGGGACGCGGTCACCAGCAGCGGCAGCGGCACGGGCGGCGGCGGAACCATCACCTGCCCGTCGCCCGCGTTGAGCGCTGGCGACACGAACAAGACGGTGATGGTGGGCTCCCGGAGCCGCAGCTACGTCTTGCATGTCCCTGCCACGTACGACGGCAGCAAGCCGGTGCCTCTCGTGGTCGACTTCCACCCGCTCGGCGGCTCTGGCCCGTCGGAGCGGTCGGGCTCGCCCTATCCGGCGCAGACCGACCCGGAAGGCGTGATCATGGCCTTCCCGAGCGGGCTGTCCGGCCCCTCGGGCGGCGCCTGGAACGTGGGGCCCTGCTGCGTGGCCGACACCGACGACGTGGCGTTCGCCAGGGCGCTGGTGGCGCAGATCCAGGAGAGCGCCTGCATCGACCCCAAGCGCATCTACGCGGTCGGCTTCTCCATGGGCGGCGGGATGTCCCACTACCTCGCTTGCCACGCCGCCGACGTGTTCGCGGCCGTGGCGCCCGCCGCCTTCGATCTCCTGCAGGAGAACGTCGGCGGCTGCGAGCCGTCGCGTCCCATCAGCGTGATCTCGTTCCGAGGCACGTCGGATCCCGTCGTGCCCTACGCCGGTGGAGGCTCCTCGGTGGTGCGCGGCATGCCCGTCACGTTCCTCGGCGCGAAGTCGACCTTCGCGAAGTGGGCCGACATCAATGGGTGCACCGGCTCGCCGTCGGCCGAGAATGGCCAGGGCTGCTCGACCTACTCCAATTGTCAGGACGGCGTCGAGGTGACGCTCTGCACCAAGCAGGGAGGCAGCCACGAGCCCGGCAACGCCACGGTCGGCTGGCCCGCGCTGAAGCGGCACGTCATGCCGTAGCCCACCCCAGCCGTTCTATGTTCCTCGGGACATCGTGCGGCCTCTGCAGCACAGGCTGGGAGAGCGAGCGGAAGAACTTCGAATAGGGCGACGGCGCGTCGCCCGACGCGCGGAGCGTTTGGTGTGCATCGTCATTGAAATAATCTTCTGCTGATATATCCGTCGCACCGTGAGAGCGCCGCCACATGGCGAGCGAGCTCGCGTGTTGACCGCTGACACCCCGATCGGCCATACTGGCAGGCGATCCTTTGCCTTCCTGCGTCCTGCGCGGCCTCGTCGCTCAGGGACAGGAGCCGATCGGCTGTTCCATGAAGGTCAGCGGAACCACAATCCTGACGCGGAAGACCTTGGTGAGCCGGAGGTTCGGCTCGGAGGCGTGGCGCGGCTTCTTTCGTGAAGTGGCGGTGGCCAACCCCTGGTTCAAGCGGCCGATCACCGCCAGCAGCTTCGTCCCGCTGCCCGAGTTCCTCGCGTTCCACGACGAGCTCGTCCGGCGGTTCTACGCGGACGGCAAGGACGCGCTCTTCGAGCTCGGGGCCGAATCGGCGCGCTGGGCGCTCGTCGACGGTCCGCTGCAGCGCTTCGTCCAGGATCCCGACATCTCGTCGCTGGTCGCGACCACCCAGAACATCTGGCACCGGTACTTCGCCGAGACGGACAGCCGCTCCGAGGCGACGCTGAGGGACTCCGGCATCGAATTTCGAGTGCGTGACCTCCCCGCATGGCACCCGTATTTCGAGTACTTTGTGGTCGGGTACACGAAGGAAATGCTGGAGATCTATTGCGCCAACCCGATCTGGACGCATCGCCTCACGGGGGGACACGGCACGACGTACGGCTACCTGCTCGCCACAGATCCTGTGCCGTCCGCTCCTCCGAGCAGCGAGCGCGGCGCCCGGTGCGGTCGGCTCCTCCGGCCGCGAAAGGCGCTCACGGGGCGCGAGCTGGAGGTCCTGCGGCTCGTCGGTGCCGGCAAGACCAACCGCGAGATCGCCTTCGTCCTTGCCATCTCGGAGAAGACCGTGCAGCACCACGTCGCCCACGCCTACGACAAGCTCGGCATCTACAGCCGCGCCGGCGCGACGCTGTGGCTGGCCGAGCGGGGGCTCCTGGGCTGACCGGCGTCGACGGGCTCCGGTTCGTGCTCAGCGCCGGCATCGCCGGCGAGGGCCTCTCGCACGCGCCGGGCTGAGCCTGGACATCCCGCCCGCCCGGCGCGCGGCCGCGGTGGATGCATCCCCACCGTCCCGCGCGCCCTGTCCCGAATACGATCCGACGCCGCCGCGCGAGCAAGGTTCGGACGCGATGCGCTGGAATCGACCCGGAAGGTGGGGAAGGGGACCAAGGCAGGGTGCGTCGGCAGCTGGCTTGGTGTATCCGCCCACAAGGGCATGAGTCGAGGCTGTGATCTCGAGCTCGGATACGCGTCGTCCAATCGCCGGTGGTCGGGCTGGTTCAAATACAGGCTGGCATCGCGGTGTCCCTACTGCATACTGCGCAGCGTCCGCTTCGCGCCACGCCGCGATGCGGCCGACAGCGCGACTTACGAGCTTGAGGTCCGCTTGGCGCCGGCTTCTTCTGGCCAGAAGCTGACCAGCGGCCGTGATGCCTGGCGAGCGTACGACAGATCAGCAAGCACGGTGTGCGTGGAGGTGCGTGCGCGTCAAACGTATCGACGCGGCGTAACGTAGGTCCACGCGCGCCGATGCTACCGACCCCTACCAGCAACAGGGAGGTCATCCGCGATGAACGAAATGGGTTATTGGCCGCTCTCTCTGGAGCAAGAATGCGCCTTTCGGCTCGACCGGGGCCGCGGCGCCGCGCCGGGCCCGGTGGAGCGGGGCGCGGCGTGGCTGGACGGCGAGCTGGACGTGCCCAGGCTGGTCCACGCCATCGAGGGGCTGGCGGCGCGCCAGTCGATCCTGAGGACGTCCTTCGCAGAGCGCGATGGACAGCCGGTGCAGGTCGTCTCGCCGCGGGCGGAGATCGCCTTTCGCGAGGTGGATCTCGGCGCCGAGGGGCAGCCGGCCTCGGATGCGTCGGCGCTCGCGATGGCTCGCCGGGAGACCTCGCTGCCGCTCGATCTGGAGCGCGGTCCCCTCTGGCGCGTGAGCCTCATCCGCGTCCATTCGCAACGTCACCTCCTCGCGCTGGCCATGCACCCGATCCTCTCGGACGGCGAGCCGAGCGCAGCGCTGTTTTTCGCGGAGCTGTTCGACGGCTACCACGGAATCGAGCGGCCGGCGCCGCCGATAGGTTATCAGGACCACGCGCGTCGACAGCGGGAGCACAGGACCGCGGAGCGCCTCGACGCGCAGCTCGCGCACGTTCGTCGCGAGCTCGCGGGGGCGCCGGAAGCGCTGGAGATCCGGACGGATCGGCCGCGGCCCGCGGCGCGGACCTTCGCCGGAGGCTCGGTGGCGCGCGCGCTCGATCCGGAGCTCGTGGGCGCGCTCCGCGCCCTGGCGCGGGAGGAAGACGCGGCGCTGTCCACGGTCTTGCTCGCGGGAATGCACGCCGTGCTCCACCGGTATACAGGTCAGGACGACGTCCTCATCGGCGTGGCGCTGTCCGGGCGAGACGAGGAGACCCAGGGCCTCATCGGTCCGTTCGGCAACCTCGTGGTCGTGCGGGGCAGGCTGGGCGCGGATCCGAGCTTTCGAGCGCTCCTGCGCCAGGTGCGCCGCTCCCTCGAGGAGGCGGTGGAGAACGGCGATCTCCCCTTCGCTTCCCTGGTCGAGCGGCTCGCGCTGCCGCGCGATCCGAGCCGCGCCCCGCTCGTCCAGGCCACCTTCTCCAGCGCGCGCGGCGCGATCGAGCCGAGGAGAGGCGCTCTGCTCACGCTGACGCCGGCGGCGCTCGAGGCGACCGAGGTGGCGTTCGAGCTCGCCATCCGCGTCGAGGAGACCGGCGCGGGCGTGAGCGCGCGCATCGATTATAACCGCGATCTCTTCGAAGAAGCGACGGTGGAGCGGCTGCTCGGGCACTGGGCGGCGCTGCTGGGCGGCGCCGCGGGCGACCCCGCGCAACCCGTCTCGGCGCTGCCGATCCTGACCGAGGAGGAGCGGCGCACGCTCCTGTTCGGGTGGAACAGCGGCGGGGAGTTCGATCCGCCGCGCGATCGGCTGCACGAGCGGGTCGAGGCGCACGCCCGGCGCGCCCCGTCCGCCGTGGCGGTGGCCTTCGAGGGGCGCCGCCTCACCTACGCCGAGCTGGATCGACGGAGCAACCAGATCGCCCACCTCCTCCGGGCGAGCGGCGCGGGGCCCGACGTCCCGATCGGCGTTTGCCTGGAACGCTCGCTCGAGATGATCGTCGCGCTGCTCGGCGTCCTCAAGTCCGGCGCCGCCTACGTCCCGCTCGACCCGTCGTACCCCGAGGAGCGACTCGCCTTCTTGCTGGAGGATACCCGCGTCCCCGTGATCCTCACCGAGGAGCGCTTCGCCTCACGGCTGAGGAGCGGGAGCGCCAGGGTCGTGTGCCTCGACGCGGATCGGGCCGTGATCGAGCGACAGCCCGAGGACGCGGTGGCGCCCGTGCCGGGCGAGGGCCCGGAGAACCTCGCGTACATCATCTATACCTCGGGGTCGACCGGGAAGCCCAAGGGGGTGATGGTCACCCACGCCAACGTGGTCCGCCTCTTCGACCACACCGCCGGCGAGGTGGGTTATGGCGATCGCGACGTCTGGACCCTATTCCATTCCTATGCCTTCGATTTCTCCGTCCTGGAGATCTGGGGCGCGCTCTGCCACGGCGGGCGGCTGGTCGTGGTGCCGTTCCTCACGAGCCGCACGCCGGACGCGTTCTACAGGCTCCTCGGCGGCGAGGGGGTGACCGTCGTCTGCCAGACGCCCTCGGCGCTCCGCCAGCTCATCGACGCCGACACCGCGGCCGATCCATCGCTGCGCGACCGCCTGCAGCTGCGCCTCGTGATCTGCGGCGGCGAGGCGCTCGACGTGGCCGCGCTCAAGCCGTGGTGGGACCGCCGCGGGGACGAGCGGCCCGCGATCCTCAACATCTACGGGCCCACCGAGACGACCGTGTTCGCCACCCGCCGCCCGATGGGCATCCCGGACCTCGAGCACCCATGGTCGAGCTCGATCGGCCGCGCGTGCGGCGACGTCCAGGTGCTGCTGCTCGATCGCCGCCGCGCGCCGGTCCCCGTCGGCGTCGCCGGCGAGATCTACATCGGCGGCCCCGGCGTGGCCCGCGGCTACCTGAACCGCCCCGACCTCACGCGGGAGCGGTTCGTCGAGAACCCCTTCCGGCCCGGGCCGGGCGCACGGCTGTACCGGACAGGCGATCTCGCGCGGTACCTCCCGTCGGGCGAGATCGAGTTTCTCGGCCGGATCGACGATCAGGTGAAGATCCACGGCCACCGCATCGAGCTCGGTGAGATCGCGGCGGCGCTGGGCCAGCACCCCGGCGTGCGCGAGGTCGCGGTCGTGGCGCGCGAGGACGCGCCGGGCGACCGGCGGCTCGTGGCGTATGTCGTCCCGCGCCCGGTCGAGGACGCCTCCGCCGAGGGCGAGCAGGCGCTCGTCCACGCGCTGCGCGCCCTCGCGCAGCGCCATTTGCCGAGCTACATGGTCCCGTCCGCCTTCGTGTCGCTCGACGCGCTCCCCACCTCGCCGAACGGCAAGGTCGACCGCAGGGCGCTCCCTGCGCCCGGCGGCGCCCGGACGGGGCTCGGGACCGCCTTCGTGGCGCCGCGCTCCGAGCTGGAGGAGGCGCTCGCCGGCCTCTGGAAGGAGCTCCTGCGCGTCGAGCGCGTGGGCGTCCACGACAGCTTCTTCGAGCTGGGCGGCAGCTCGCTGCACGCCGTCCAGCTGTTCTCGCGCCTCCGCGGCGCCTTCGGGCTCGACATCGGCTTTCAGGAGCTCTTCGCGCACCCGACCGTCGCCGGGCTCGCCGCGCTGGCGAAGGGGGGCGGCCGCGCGGCCCCCCGGGCGGAGCATGCCATTCCGAGGGGCGCCCGGACGGGGCCCGTCCCCCTCTCGTTCGCCCAGGAGCGCATGTGGTTCCTCCACCGGCTCGCGCCGGAGAGCAGGGCCTACAACTGCCTTTGTCCCTTCCGCCTCACCGGGGAGCTCCACGCCCCGGCGCTCGACCGGAGCCTCCGTGAGCTCCTCCGCCGCCACGAGATCCTGCGCACGGTCTATACCGAGATCGACGGCATGCCCGTCCAGATCGTCGCCGAAGACGCCGCGTTCCGGCTCGAGGTCGCGGACCTCCAGCACCTCCCCGAGGGGGAGCGCGAGGCCCAGGCGGCGCGGCTCCTCGACGCGGAAGCCCAGCGGATCTTCGATCTGAAGCGCGGGCCCGTCTTCCGGGCGGGGCTGCTGCGGCTCGGGCCGCGGGATCACGTCCTCTGGCTGCACATCCACCACATCGCCGTCGACGGCTGGTCGCTCGAGGTGGCCTACCGCGAGCTCGCGGCGCTCTACGACGCCTTCCGTCGGGGCGCTCCCCCTCCGCTGCCGGAGGCGCCGCTCCAGTACGCCGATTTCGCCGCGTGGCAGCGAGAGCAGCTGACCGAAGAGAGCCTGTCGGCGCTGGTCGCCGGCTGGAAGCAGCGGCTCCTCGGCGCGCCGCCCCTGCTCGAGCTGCCGAGCGATCGCGTCCGGCCGCCGGTCCAGACGTTCCGCGGCGCGACGCTCCCGTTCCAGCTCGACCCGGAGGTCGCGAGGGCCATCCGCGACCTCGGCGCGCGAGAGGGCGTGACCGTCAACATGGTCCTCCTGGCCGCGTTCGCCGTCCTGCTCCACCGCGTCACGCAGCGCGACGACCTCCTGGTCGGGCTGCCGAGCGCGGGCCGCGATCACGCCGAGCTCGAGGCGGCGATCGGCTTCTTCGTCAACGTGGTCCCCATCCGGATCGACGTCTCCGGCGCGCCGTCGTTCGAGCAGCTGCTCCGCCGGGTGAGGGCGGTGTGCCTGGACGCGTATGCGCACGACAGGCTCCCGTTCGAGCGGCTCGTCCAGGAGCTCCAGCCGGAGCGCGACCCGAGCACCAGCCCGCTCGTGCAGATCGTGTTCGCGCCGCAGCCGCCCGCGGAGCGCGAGCTCCACCTCGCCGGGGTCGAGGCGCGCGCCATCGACACGGACACGAAGAAGACGATCTTCGACGCATCGCTCTATGCCTGGGAGACCGCCGGCGGCGTCGCCGGGATGCTGGAGTACAGCACCGATCTCTTCGAGCGGTCGACGATGGAGCGGACGCTCACGCACCTCTTCACGCTGCTCGCCGCCGCGACCTCGGATCCCGCGCGGTCCGTCGCGTCGATGCCGCTGCTCCCGGACCGCGAGCGGCGCCGGCTGCTCGTCGATTGGAACGACACCGGCGCCGATTTCCCGCGCGATCGGGGCGTCCTCGCGCTGTTCGAGGAGCAGGCGGCGGCCGCGCCGCGCGCCCCCGCGGTCGTGTCCGAGGGCGGCTCGCTCACCTATGGAGAGCTCGATCGCCGGGCGAACCAGCTCGCGCGCCGCCTGATCGAGCTGGGCGTCGCGCCCGACACGCGGGTCGCGATCTGCGCGGAGCGCTCGCCGGAGATGGTGGTCGGGATCCTTGGCGCCCTCAAGGCGGGCGCGGCGTACCTCCCCGTGGACGCCGCGATCGCGGGCGAGCGGCTCTCGTTCATCCTCGAGGACTCCGGCGCGCCGGTGCTCCTCACGCAGGCGCACCTCGCCGAGCGCCTCCCGCCGTTCGCGGGCGCGGTGATCCGCCTCGACGCGGACGCGCCGGCCCTGGCGGCGCGGGACGGCTCGCGCCCGCCGGCGTGCGCAGGCCCCCGGGACCTGGCGTATGCCATCTACACCTCGGGCTCGACCGGCCGCCCGAAGGGCGTGCTCGTGGAGCACCGGAGCCTCATGAACCTGGTGGCGTGGCACGTGCGGCGGTTCGCCGTCTCCCGCGACGATCGCGCGACCCTCGTCGCGAGCCCCGGCTTCGACGCGTCGGTCTGGGAGCTCTGGCCTTACCTGTGCTCGGGAGCGTGCCTGTTCATCCCCGGGGAGCCGCTCCGCCGCTCCCCGGACGAGCTCAAGGCGTGGCTCCTCGCGCGCGGGATCACCGTCTCGTTCCTGCCGACGCCGATGGCGGAGGAGCTCCTGCGCCTCGACTGGCCTGCTTCCGCCGCGCTCCGGTACCTGCTCACGGGAGGAGACAAGCTCCGCGTCTGGCCCGACGCGCGGCTCCCCTTCGAGGTCGTGAACAACTACGGTCCGACCGAGGGGACCGTCGTCGCCACCTCGTGCGTCGTGCCGAGGGCGCGGCCCGACGGCGGGGCCGCGGCGGCCGACCCCTCGATCGGCCGCCCGATCGACAACATGCGGGTGTACCTGCTCGATCCGCGCGGGGAGCTCGTCCCGGTGGGCGTCCCCGGCGAGCTGTACCTCGGGGGCGCCGGCATCGCCCGCGGGTACCTGAACCGGCCCGAGCTCGACGCAGCGCGGTTCCTCCCCGATCGGCTCTCGGACGAGCCGGGCGCGCGCATGTACCGCACCGGCGACCGCGCCCGGTGGCTCCCCGACGGGAACATCGAGTTTCTGGGGCGGGTCGACAACCAGGTGAAGATCCGCGGCTATCGCATCGAGCTCGGCGAGATCGAGGCCGTGCTGCGCGAGCACCCCGCGGTGGAAGAGGCCGTCGTTGTGGCGCGCGAAGAGTCGCCGGGCAACAAGCGGCTCGTCGCTTACGTCATCCCGCGCCTCGACGACGGCGGCGCCTCGGATCAGGTCCCGGCGCTCCAGGCGGAGCACGTCTCGGCGTGGCAGGCGCTGTACGACGGCACCTACGGGCAGGGCGGCGCCGGCGTGGATCCGGCCTTCGACATCACGGGCTGGAACAGCAGCTATACCGGAGAGCCCATCGACGCCGCCGCGATGCGCGCATGGCGGGACCACACGGTCGAGCGGATCCTCTCGTTCCAGCCGCGCCGGGCGTGGGAGATCGGCTGTGGGACGGGGCTCCTGCTCTTGCAGCTGGCCCCGCAGTGCGCCGCCTACCTCGGCACGGATTTCTCGGAGAAGGCGATCGCGCTCCTCCGCCCCGAGCTCGAGCGCGGCACGCTCTCGCACGTGTCGCTGCAGCGCCGGGAGGCGAACGACTTCCGCGGCATCGAGCCGGGCAGCTTCGACGTGGTGGTCTTGAACTCGATCGTCCAGTACTTCCCCAGCGCCGATTACCTGCGCGCGGTGATCGAGGGCGCCGTGCGCGCGACCGCGCCCGGAGGCGTCGTGTTCCTGGGCGACATTCGGAGCCTGCCCTTGCTGGAGGCGTTCCACACGTCGGTGCAGCTCCACCGCGCGCCCGCGGGCGCCACCGCGGCCGAGCTGCGGGCCCGGGTGGAGCGGGCGGTCTCCGGCGAGGAGGAGCTCGTCCTCGCGCCCGAGCTCTTTCACGCGCTGCGCGACCGGATCCCGGGCGTGGAGCACGTCGAGACCTGGCTCAAGCGAGGCCCCGGCGCCGACGAGATGACGCGCTTCCGCTACGACGTGGTCCTGCACGTCGGCGCGGCGCCCGAGCCGGCCGCGGTCGGCCGATCGCTGGACTGGGCTGCCGCGGAGGGCCTCGATGGCCTCGAGCGGGCGCTGCGCGACGCGGGCTCCCTCGGGATCGAGGTCCTGGGGATCCCGAACGCGCGCGTGCACGCCGACGTGATCGCGGCGCGCCGGCTGCGGGAGGCGGGCGGCGACGAGCCGGCCGGCGCCGCCGCGGCCGCGGGGGCGGCCGTGGCCGCGGTCGATCCGGAGGCGCTGTGGGCGCTCGCCGCGCGCCTCGGCCGTTCGGTCCGGATCACCGGGTCGAGCACCGCGGGCCCGGGCTGCATGGACGCGCTCTTCGAGCCCGCCGAGGGCGCGACGCGGCCGCGCGCCTGGGTCCAGTCGCGGCCCGGGGCGGCGTTGCCGGCGCGGGCGCTCGCGAACAGCCCGCTCCGGCGGCCGAAGGCGCGCGCGATGCCTCGAGGCCTGCGCGAGCTCGCCGCGGCGAAGCTCCCCGACTACATGGTTCCGGCCGCGTTCGTGAAGCTCGACGCGCTGCCGCTCACCGCCAACGGGAAGGTCGACATGGCGGCCCTCCCGGCCGACGATCGCGCGAAGCCCGCGCCGCGGGCGGCGGCGCCGGCGCCCGCCTCGAACCTCGAGGTGGTCCTCGGCGAGATCTGGCGCGAGGTGCTCGGCCTCGACGAGGTCGGCCTCGACGTTCCGTTCTTCGATCTCGGCGGTCACTCGCTGCTCCTCGCCCGGGTCCGCGCGGGCATCCGGGCGCGGCTCGGCGAGGACGTGCCCATCATGGACCTGTTCCAGTTCCCGACGATCCGCAGCCTCGCTGTCCACCTGAAGCGGGGGCCTCGGGCGGCGGCCCCGGGCGACGGCGCCGTCTCCAAGCGCGCGCCCGGCGCTGCGGCGCCGGCGGCCGAGGCCCCGGCGCGGGAGGCGCTGCCCGAGAACGCCATCGCCATCATCGGAATGGCGGGTCGCTTCCCGAAGGCGCGCAGCGTCGACGCGCTGTGGTCGATGCTCAAGGACGGGATCGAGGGGATCGCCTTCTATTCGTCCGACGAGCTGCGGGCGCTCGGCGTCGACTCGGAGCTTCATCGAACACCCGGGTTCATCCCGGCGGCCGGCCTGCTCGATGACGTCATGTGCTTCGACGCGGCGTTCTTCGGGTACAGCCCGAGGGACGCCGCGCTCATGGACCCGCAGCAGCGGGTGTTCCTCGAGTGCGCGTGGGAAGCGATGGAGAGCGCTGGGTACGACCCGCTCGCCACCTCGAAGCCGATCGGCGTCTTCGCCGGGAGCGACGCCCCGAGCTACTGGATCGAGCGCGTCGGGCCGCCGCCGGCCGCGCCGAACTCGGAGCACGCCCGGATCTATACCGGGAACGTGACCGACTCGCTGACCACGCGCGTGGCCTACAAGCTGGGGCTCCGGGGGCCCGCGGTGAGCGTCATGACGGCGTGCTCGACGTCGCTCGTCGCGGTGCACCTCGGCTGCCAGAGCCTCCTCACCGGGGAGAGCGACATGGTGCTCGCGGGAGGCGTCGGCGTCCTCTCGCCGAAGCGGATCGGCTATCTCCACGAGGACGGCGCGGTCACCTCGCCCGACGGCCATTGCCGGCCCTTCGACGCCGAGGCGAGCGGCATCGTGGCCAGCAACGGCGTCGCCCTCGTCGTCCTCAAGCGCCTGAAGGACGCCCTCGACGACGGCGACACGATCCACGCCGTGATCCGCGGCTCCGCCGTCACCAACGACGGCGCGCGCAAGGTGGGGTACACCGCGCCGAGCCTGGAGGGGCAGCTCGAGACGCTCGCCCGGGCCCACGCCGCCGCCGGCGTGAGCCCGGAGGGCATCGCGTACGTGGAGGCGCACGGCGCGGGCACGCGGCTCGGCGACTCGATCGAGGTGGCGGCGCTGTCGCGCGCGTTCCGGAGGGCGACCGACAGGGTCGGGTTCTGCGCGCTCGGCTCGGTGAAGAGCAACCTCGGCCACCTCCGCGCGGCCGCCGGGGTGACCGGCCTCATCAAGGCGGCGCTGGCGCTGGAGCACGAGCTCATCCCCCCGACGCTCCACTTCCGCCGCCCCAGCCCCGAGATCGACCTCGCGCGCAGCCCGTTCTTCGTCAACGCCGCGCCGATCGCCTGGAAGCGCGGCGGAGCCCCGCGCCGCGCCGGGGTGAGCGCCTTCGGCATCGGCGGCACGAACGCGCACGCCGTGCTCGAGGAGGCGCCGGCGCCGGCGCCGTCCGGCCCGTCGCGGCGCTGTCAGCTGCTCGTCGTCTCGGCGAAGACGCCCGCCGCGCTGGAGCGGAGCACCGATCGTCTGGTCGAGCACCTGCGGCGCGCGCCGGAGGGCTCGCTCCCCGACGTCGCCTTCACCCTGCAGCGGGGCCGGGCGCCCTTCGCGCACCGCCGCGCGGTGGTGTGCGCGGATCCGGCCTCGGCGGCGGCGTCCCTGGGCCGGCGCGACCCGGACCGCGTCGTCACGGAGGTGGCCGGCAGGCGGCCGCCGGAGGTCGCCTTCCTGTTCCCTGGCGTCGGCGCGGAGCGCGCCGGCATGGGGCGCGAGCTCTACCTGCACGAGCGCGCCTACCGCGAGGGCATCGACCGGTGCGCCGACCTCTTCCGTCGCGAGCTGTCGGTCGACCTTCGCGACCGGCTCTTCCCCGAGGCGCCAGGGCGCGCCTCCGGCGACGGTGAGATCGGCGCGCCGCGCCTCCGCGCGGCCGCGCTCTTCTCGACCGAGATCGCCCTGGCGCAGCTCCTGATGTCGTGGGGGATCCGCCCAGCGGCGCTGTTCGGCCACGGCGTGGGCGAGGTCGTCGCCGCGTGCGTCGCCGGCGTGCTCTCGCTCGAGGATGCGGTCGCGCTGGCCGCGCTGCTCGGGCGCTCGGAGGAGGAGGCCGCGGGGCCGCTCCTCGCGCGCATCGCCCGGCGGGCCGCGTCGATGGCGAGGCGGGCGCCGAGCATCCCCCTCGTCGGGAGCCTCGCCGGCGACTGGGTGACGGAGGCCGACATCGACGATCCGTCGACCTGGGCCCGGCTCCTCGCGGGCTCGGCGCGCGCCGACGATCGCATCGCCGCGCTGCTCGCCTCGGCCGATCGCGCCCTCGTCGAGGTCGGGCCCAGCGCCTCGCTGGCCGCCCTGGCGGCGCGCCACCCGGGCGCGGGGCGACCGGTCGCGACAACCCTGGCGGGCGCGGGCGAGGGCGCCGGCGATCTCGAGGCGTTGCTCGGCGCGGTGGGCCGGCTCTGGTGCGCCGGCGTCGACGTCGACTGGGCCGCGTTCTCCCGGGACGAGCGCCGGCGGCGCGTGCCGCTCCCCACGTACCCGTTCGAGCGCGTCCCCCACGTGCTCGACACCGCCTGCACCGTGGGCCCGGCCACGGTGCGGTCCGTGTCGCCGAAGATCTGGAGTCCGCCGGAGTCGTCCGGCCCTCCCTCGGGCTCGCCGGCGAGCGGGCGGGCGGTGGAGGCGCTGCCGCCGGACTCGCCCGCGCCCGTGAGCGCGGCGCTGACGCAGCGGAGCGGGACCGCCGCGCTCCTCCCCGACGGGCGCGGGACCGGACAGCTCCTCGTCACGCTGCAGGCGGGGGCGCCGGACGCGGCGCCGCTGTTCCTGATCCCGCCGCTCGGCGGCACGGTGCACGCCTATCGCCCCCTGGTGCAGCGCCTGAGCGGCGAGCTGCCCGTCCACGGGATTCAGCCCACCGGCGCCACGCCGGGCGAGCCGGGCTTCGCGTCGATTCCTGCGATCGCGGCCCGGTGCGTGGACGAGATCCTGCGCGTGCGGCCCGAGGGGCCGGTTCTCCTGGGGGGGCATTCGGCCGGCGGCGTCGTCGCATACGAGGTGGCGCAGCAGCTGCTCGCGCGAGCGCGCAAGGTGCCTTTGCTGCTGCTCCTGGACACCGGCTTCGACCCGCGGGCGCGCGAGCGCTCACCGGCGAGCGGCCTCGCCCATGAGATGGCGAAGCTCGAGGCGGTCGCGTCGCGGAGATACCGCGGCTTCGTGGCGGCCATGGAGGACGACGCGCGGCTCCGCGCCGAGGTCACGAGCACGTGGCAGGCGCTCGCGAGCTACGAGCCGCAGCCGACGGACGCCAGCGTCCTGTTCCTGCGCGCGCGGGAGCAGGTCAGCCCGGAGGACGCGGTGGCCGTCAACGCCTGGATGGAGCTTTCGCGGGCGGCGTTTGCCCTCCAGGTGGTGCCCGGCAACCATTTCACCATGATGGAGCCGCCCCACGTCGCGCACGTCGCCCGCGCGATCCAGCAGCACCTCGCGGCGGCGGTGAGGCCAGCGCTCGCCGACGCGCTGGAGGGGCGGGCGCTCCGGAGGTCGAGGGCCAGGTCGCTCGGCGCGGAGAGCGGGCCTGAGAGCGGGCCGCCGTCGCACTGAGCAGTTTGGCGTCCTCGACCCTCACCGTTTCGGCGAGGGGGTCCTCGAGGTGGGGCGTGGTGTCATAAGCACTCGTAAGCGCTTTTTGTGACCCGCATGCCGCGACGACGCCAGTGCGGCGCTCTGCGCGCCGCCGGCCAGCAGGCATGAGGCGCTCATCCGGGCTCCTGATCGGCGCGTGCGCGTGGGGGCTCGACACATGAGCTCAGCTGTCGCACCAACGATGACAACACCGCTCCAGGGCGGCGATGGGCTCTTCCCCGTGGCGGCCCATCGGTAGTAGGCTCGCGGCGATGTCTCGGACCGGACCGTCTGGATCTACCCAAGGAAGCCCCGTGGATTGTCATGATTCGGCGCACCGCGCGCAGGAGAGTGAGCTTGCCGCCCTCCGCGCTCGCCTGTCCGAGCTCGAGCAGATCGAGCGGGAGCTGCGCGCCGAGCTGCGTCGGGTCTACCGCATGCATGAGGCGGCTCCCTACCTGATCTCCGTCGACGAGCCCGTCGAGCAGCGCAGGCTGTACGAGAACCGCTCGCTCGCAGGCGAGCTCGGCTATGCGACGGACGACGCGGCGTTTTCTGGCCTCGACGCGTTCGTGAAGCTGGCTCATCCGGACGATCAGGCCCGGGCCCGCGAGCAGCAGCGCCGGGCCCAGGAGGGCCCGGCGAGCGACACCGCCGGGCTCGCTTACCGCCTGCGCAGGGCCGACGGCTCCTGGGGCTGGTTCACGCGGCGTGACATCCGTCTCGACGCCGACGCCGCGGGAAGGGCGCGTCAGGTGATGAGCGTGGTCCAGGACGTCACAGCGCAGATGGAGAGCGAGGCCGAGCTGCGCCGCCAGGCCGAGGACGGCGCTGTCTCGAAGAGGCTCGTCGAGAATGCCCTGGATGGCATCACCATGACGACCCTGACCGGCGTGGTTACGTACGCAAACCTCGCCTTCAAGGCGATGAGCGGCTTCGCCGACGGGGGGGTCGGTCGCCCGCTGGCGGACTTCTATGCACCGGAGGACTTCGCCCAGCTCGCCAACGTGGCCATGCCCGCCCTCGCCAAGGAGGGCGCCTGGCGCGGCGTCCTCAGGATCCTGCGCCCGGACGGGAGCTCGTGGATGGGGCAGCTCAGCGCCTTCGCGCTCGTGGGCCCGACCGGCGAGCAGACGGGCTTCGCGGCTTTCTTCAGGGACATCACGGAGCAGCTCCGTTACGAGCAGGAGACGCTCGCGCAGGTGCAGCTGATCCAGTCGCAGCAGGCGGCGCTCCGGGAGCTCGGCACGCCGCTCATCCCGATCGCCGACGGGGTGATCGCCATGCCGCTCGTCGGGACGATCGACCGGGAGCGCGCGCAGCAGATCCTGGAGACCCTCCTGAACGCGCTCGGCGAGAAGCAAGCGGCGGTGGCGATCCTCGACATCACCGGCGTGAAGACCGTCGACGCGGAGGTCGCCGCCGCGCTGGTCCGCGTCGCTCAGGCGGCGAGGCTGCTCGGCGCCGAGGTGGTGTTGACGGGCATACGCCCCGTCGTCGCGCAGGCGCTGGTCGAGCTGGGGACCGAGATGAGGGGGCTCGTCACCTGCGGCACCCTGCAGAGCGGCATCGCCTACGCGCTGTCGCGCAAGGCGCGCCCGCTGCCTGCCTGAAGCTCTTCCCCAGACGACGGGACCGCTTCACAAGAGATCGTTGCAGGAGTACACGACACCGTTGTCGCAGGTCTTCGCGCACGAGCCGTTCGCTACCGCGATCGTGCAGGCGGCGTAAACGACGTCCTCGTACCCGCTCTCCTCGTCGTAGAAGGGCACGCAGATCCTCGCGGAGCCCGACCCCGTGCCATCGGCCTGGACCGTGAGGTCGTCCCAGGGCACGCACCACTCATAGACATGACGGATGTAGCGGTGGAGCGAGCCGTCGCGAGCGCGCGCATCCGTGCCCCAGACGTACTCGTCGCCCCAGTTCCTCTCCCAGTAGACCAGCGTGTTCCCGTCCGCATCGCCGCTCCAGCTCTCAGAGACATCGGACCAGCCGTACCGCCCCCCGTAGGATTCGGTCCACGACCCGTCCGCCTGCAGCTGCCCGTCGAGCTGGATCCGCCCGCCGTGCGTGCGCGAGATCCGCTCCTGCGTGTAAGAGAGTGACGTGCCGTCCCACTCTCCCTGCTGCGTCAGCCAGTCGAGATCGCCGCCGCCCGCAGGGCGCGTCCTCCGCGTGAGCAGACAGCGCTGGAACGTCTCGTCGCCCTCGGTGCGCTCCACGCGTTGAAACGTCTCCTCGACCTCCGTGACGTGCACCGCGCCGCTGTCCTCGATCGTCTCCCGGTCGTACGTCGCCACGGCCCCGTTCGCGGTCCGGGTGACGCTCCCCTGCGCCTTGGTCTTGCGGAGATAGCTGTCCGCGGCGGGCGTCTCCTTCCAGCTGATCGCGCCCCGGCGCGGCGTGTAGCGGCCGTGGATGCGATCCATCGCGAGCCCCGGCGGATCATAGTCGAAACGTGCTCGCTCCATGTGCGGCAGGTGCTGGCCCACCGTCCCCGGGATCGCGCAGAGCGCGAGCAAGGCGGGCGCGGCGCCCTCCTTCACGGAGCACTGGAGAGCCGCCGACGCCACGCCGTCGTCCTGCGCCGGTGCATCGTCGCCGCAGCCCACGAGCATCCCCGCCGCCGTGATCGCGATGAGGCACATCCATCCCCGAAAACGTCCGCTACTCGCCACGCGCTTCCTCGCTTTCACCACGAGAGTGTCATCCAGCATACGCTGGCTCGTGCGGAGAGGGCAGGTGAAATGGCGGCGCACATCATCGGATATGGCGACGCACATCACTGGATATGTCGGCTGCCGGAGGAGATGAGGGGCGCTGCCGCTAGGTCACGCGCGGGGCTCCGAGGCGCGCTTCAGGCCGGTCAGCACCTTGTAGCGGGCGGCGATCGCCTCCAGCTCGCCGGGGGCGAAGACGTCCTCGATCCGGTCGAAGCCGTCGGGCGCGCGGTCCTGGGCGATCTGCATGCACTGCTCCGGACCGTTGCCGCGGTTGGCCGCGACGATGGCGGCGGTGGCCGGCAGGCGCTCGGCCTCGTAGGCGGCCAGCGCCTCCACCGGATCGGCGTGGGCGGCGAGCGCGCGGACCAGGGCGCGGGCGTCCAGGATGGCCTGGCTCGCCCCGTTGGAGCCGATCGGATACATGGGATGGGCGGCGTCGCCCAGCAGCGTCATGCGCCCGTGGCTCCAGCGCGGCAGCGGGTCGCGGTCGACCAGCGGGAACTCGTAGATCGCCTCGGCGCCCCGGATCAGGCCGGGCACATCCAGCCAGTCGAAGCGCCAGGCCTCGAACCTGGGCAGGAAGTCGGCGGGATCGCCCCGCCGGTTCCAGTCCTCCCGCCGCAGGCTCTCGGCGACGGCGAGCTCGGCGATCCAGTTGATCCGCTGGCGGCCGTCCGGCCCCGGCGGGGAGATGGGATAGGCGACGAACTTCTGGTCCTGATGCCCGGCCATGATCATGCTGGCGCCGGTGAGGAACGGCGCCGCCAGCGTGGTCGCCCGCCACAGGATGCGGCCGCCGTAGACCGGCGGCCCCTCGTCCGGATAGAGGCGGGCGCGCGCCGCCGAATGGATGCCGTCGGCGCAGATCAGGAGATCGCCGGGAACCTCCCAGGCCGCGCCCTCGCGGTCGACGAAGCGCGCCACGATGCGGCCTGCGGCCTCTTCGTGGTCCACGAGGCGCCGGTCGCAGATCACCCGGCCCGGGCCGAGCCGCTCGACGGCGGCGTCGAACAGCACGCCCTGCAGGGCGCCGCGGTGCAGCGAGATCTGCGGCGCGGCGTGGCCGGCGAAGCGGCCGCGCGCCTCGCCCCAGATGCGCTGGCCGAAGCGGTTGAAATAGACAAGCTCGCGGGTCGCCACCCCCTGGGCCAAGAGGGACTCGACCAGGCCCAGCTCGTTCAGCACCTCGCCGGCGTGGGGCAGGAGGTTGATGCCGACCCCGAGCGGCAGGAGGGTGGGCGCGGCCTCGAACACCGTCACCTCATGGCCCGAGGCGTGGAGCGAAAGAGCCGCGGCCAGGCCGCCGATCCCGGCGCCCACGACGATCACCTGCATGAAATCCTCCGCAGACATGCGGCTTGACGCCGCCCCTTGTTGAAGCCGCCGCCGTGCCTCAATCACCGGCACGGCGGCCGCGGATGGTCATCACCGCCGCCGCCACCCCCGCCGACAGCACGACCGGCACCATGGCCATGGCCACGCCGGCGGGGCTCCAGCCCTGGCCGAGCAGGTGGCCCGCCACCAGCGGTCCGCCGATGGAACCCATCCGGCCGACGGCGATGGAGGCGCCGGTGGCCAGCCCGCGCGCCGGCGCCGGGTAATAGAGCGGGATGACGCCATAGAGCGAATACTGCGCGCCCAGCAGGAAGAACCCGGCCAGGCCGGCCAGCACCAGCACGGGCAGCAGGCTGTCGGCCCCCGCCAGCCCGAACAGCGACAGCCCAAGGGCAGGATAGGCCGCGATGATGGGCAGGCGCGGCCCGAGCCGGTCCACCAGCACGCCGATGATCCAGCAGCCGAGGACGCTGCCGACATTGAAGGCGAACGCGGCGCCGGCCCCTCCCACCCCGCCGAGGCCCTTGGCCGCCACCAGCGACGGCAGCCAGTTCAGCAGCAGGTACAGCACGAGCAGCGTCAGGCCGAAGGTGAACCACGCCAGCACTGTGATCAGCAGCCGGCCATGACCGAAGAGCGCCTGCACGGCGCCCGGCCGCTCTGCGTCGCTGGCCGCCGCCGCGCGGCTGTCGGGCATCAGCCGCGCCATGACGGGCAGCAGCAAGAGCGGCAGCACGCCGCCGGCCACGAAGATGCTTTTCCACCCGAACCGGTCCAGGAAACCGGCCGCGAACAACGCCGCCAGCGCGCCGCCGGCCGGCATGCCGCTGAACATCAGGGTGGTGGTGCGGGTCCGCCGGTCGGGCGGGGCGATCTCCAGGGCGACGGCCACCAGGGTGGGCATCGCCGCCCCCAGGCCGACCCCGGCCAGGAACCGGTAGAGGCCCAGCGACAGCGGCCCGCCCGCCACCACGGTGGCCAGCGTGCACAGGCCGAAGACGCCGACGGCGATCATCAGCAGCGGCTTGCGGCCCATGCGGTCGGCCATCCAGCCGCCGCCCAGCGCGCCGCAGACGAGCCCCGCCATGCCGGCCCCGAACACGACGCCCGCCTGCCCGGGCGAGAGGCCCAGGGCGGGGATCAGCCGGGGGGCGGCCACGCCGATGGCCTGGATGTCGAACCCTTCCAGCAGGGTGATCAGGAAGCAGAGCGACAGCGTGACGGCGCCGCGCGGCGCGTGAGAGGGCGATGCGCCCATGGGTAGACCTTCCGTTTCCGTCCCATTGCCCGGGATTGTTGCAGCTGCCCGCAGCCTGTACGGATGCGGCGACTCCGGTCCAGAAGATCCTGCTCTCGTCGACACGGCGCTCGGCGCAGCTCGACGATCGCCGTCCTTCCTCGCATCACCCGGTGCAGGTGACTGCAACGACTTCGTATCGAAGTCCTCTGGATCGAGGCATAGGCATACTCGCCTATGCCTCGATGCGAGGCGTCACGCGCCCGTGGGCGGACTGGACGATTCGGGTAAGAGCCGATTTGGATGGCGCTGCAATTGTGCCGTCCGGCGACATGGAGGCGCTGCTGCGGGCCATGCGCCTTCTCTGAGGGCGAGCCCCTCCTGGACGCGGGGCCGCGAGGCGGGGCGGATCGCGCGAGGTGGCGGGAGATCGGTCACGCAAGGCAGGACGCCGGCGTCTCCGCGCCGGCGTCCTGCTCACGAGAGCGCGACGCGGATCAGTTCTCGAACCGGATGTCGTCCATGTAGTAGGGGCCGGAGTTCGCGGTCACGTTGAAGTTGAACTGCAGCTTCACGTCGCTCGGCGCCGCGTTGAGCGCCGTGACGGTGGCCGCCGGGAGCTGCGAGAACGTGACCTCGTTGAACGCGCCCCGGGTGAGGCCGTTGAGCACGACGTTGCCGACCCACTGGTTGTTGATGCCGGCGGACGGGATCGAGATCAGCACCTCCAGGTTGCCAACCCAGCTCGGGTTCGGCTGCTGCTTCGACACGAAGAGAGAGAGCTTGATCTTGTTGCCCACCGGCGTGAGGCCCGAGGTGCTGAAGTTAGGGCTGACGATCGCGTTGAACGAGCTCGGGGTCCGGACCTCCAGCGACGCGACGCCCTCCTTCACCCGGCCCGTGTGGGTCGCGAGCAGGGCCTGCGTCGAGGTCCACGCGCCCGGCTTCTCGAACCCGAGGGTCGCGTTGTTGAGGAGGAAATGCTTCATCACCTTCTCGCGATACGGGAGGAACGTGTTGAGGACGGCGTCCGAGAGGATGAAGCGCCGCGGACCGTTCACGTTGCTCGGGTCGACCGGCGCCGTCTTCTCGGAGGTGTGGGTGAAGACCAGCGTCTTGGGGAACGCGCTCGACAGGCCCACGTCGAGGCTGCTGGTCGGGCTGTTGGTGGCGTCCACGGGCTCATGGCACCCCGCGCAGGCGAGGGACTGAGCGCGCCCGACGATCTGATCCACGGACAGGTTGGTGGGCGTGCCGGACAGGTCGCTGCCCATGGCGATCAGCTTGTTCGCGATGTTGGTCCTCAGGGTCGACGTCCCGGTGCCGATCGCGTTCAGGTAGTTGTTCTGGAGGGGGATCATCAGGCTCTCGCCCGCGTTCATCGAGTCGGGCAGCGCCGACGGGTACGCGAAGCGGTTGACGTCGTCGGCCGCGGCGAGCCTCTCCACCATGTTCGGGAGCACGGTGCTCTGGAAGCTGGTGACCCGCGAGTCGCCCGAGATGCCGGGCGCGAAGAGCTTCGCGGACGGGTTGTCCTTCACGAACGACGGGATGACGTTGAGCGACGGGCTGCTGCTGGTGCCGTGCGTGAGCCTGAACTCCCGGAGCGACCAGGCGTCGAACGCCTCCTGGAACAGGAGGAACTCGTTGGTCCGGATCTGGCCGTTGTTCGGGCCCGGCGTGTGGCCGTAATTGTCGATGTGGATGACGGGCCCGACGCCGGACGCGGGCAGGCCGTTGAAGTAGAAGGACTTCAGCTCAGTCGCCCGGGTCGCCACGGTCTTCGAGGGGTTCGACTGGTTCAGCCAGAACTCGACGATGGGGCGGCAGCCTTGCCGGCCGAGGCTGGGGCTCGGGTTGGGCAGCCGGCCCTCGAAGATGATGAAATTGCGCCGAGAGGTCTGGTCGGGCCTGGCAGGGTCGAAGTCGGGGTGGCCCGACTTCCGCGCGAACACGATCCGGTACTCCCCGCAGTGGGCGCCGTCCGGAGGGGCGAGATCGAAGCGGTTCGCCAGCGTCGTCGCCATGTACGCGTTGTCGCCGGCGGTCGTGGAGAACGGATCGCTGGCGGACTCCTGTCCCACGGTCCGGGGGCAGCGGACCGGCCATCCGTTGATGGACCCCGTCGTGGGCGTGTCGCCGGGCTGCGGGGCAGGAAACACGTCGTTCGCGTTGGCGGCCACGTCATTGCAATGCGGAACGGAGGAGAAGAGGCCGGGGGCTTCCCGGTGCGTGTCCATGAACCGCCGGAACAGCGTGAGGGGCGTGAGGCCCGGGACGCCCGACTGGGTGACCAGCTGCTGCAGGACGTCCTTCAGCGAGAACTGGGACACGATGTCGACTTCGGTGACGGTGAGCGACTTCAGGCGCTCGATCGGAAACGGCAGCGTGAGCGCCTCGGCGGCCTCGCCGAGGTCGGCCTCCGCCGCGTCGAGCAGCGCGCTGGAGTCGTCCAGATCGCCGTCCCCCGGCTCGAAGTCCGAGCACGCAGCGGGCAGGAGGGCGAGCGCTGCCAGCGCGGCGTGCCGCGCCCTCCGCCACGCCCCGGCGGAGCCAGGGACAGACCACGAGCGCACCGAAATGCTCGAACTCGAACGCTTGGAAAGCATGAGACCTCCTGGAAACGACCATGATGACGAGCCGCGCCCCCGGTGGGCGCGCGCTCGAAGACGAAGAGAGACGGAGTCCAGGCGAACGCGGGAGAACACCGCACGTCGGCCTGATGAGCGGGGCAAGCACGCTCGCCCTGGGCTCGCCGCGTGCTGCCGTCGCCCGGGCTGCATGCAGCCCGGGCTTCGGATCCTCGGAGTCGACGCTCCTGCGATGCCCTGCTCGCGCGCCGTCGCGCACGCGGTGAGCCACGACCGAGCGCGACGGGAATATGAATGCTGTTCGCGCTCGGGGCAAGCATTACATTCTGTCGCGAGCTGATCTGTTCCTGGCTCGCGCGCTGCCGAGAGGTCCTTTGCTCGGCGCACAAAATAGGCGACGCCGGCGCGCATCGCCGCGCCGGCCCGGGCCGTGGATTCACCAGGCCGGACACGCCGCGCGCTCGCCTGGGCAGGGCGGGGCGCTGGCCGCGCAGAGCGGAGATCGGGTTACCTGGAGCTCATCATCCGTTCGCGAGGGCCGCCCGGGTTCCATGACCTCGCCTGGGTCGCGCCAAGCTGGGTCGGGTCGGGGGCCGGTCGATGCATCGAAGAAGCCGCGTCCACGCCACAGCCTGTGGCCTGTGGCGGGAAGATGCGCCTCTAGGTGCCAGAACCGAGCCAGCCAAGGCCAGGGCGATCCTCGCGGACCTCGACCCGACCCAGGTCGAGGTCGCCGCAGCGATGCCGGCGGCGCCTGATGGCAAAGTTTGCCGCTCTGGCAATTTTTGCCATGGTGCGACGGCAGAGATTGCCATGTCGCCGCCGCGCCCGTCCGCCGCCGAGCAGCGCGGACGAGACGACATCGCGGCCCTACGACCCCCTCGATCCCGGGCTCGCGGCCAGGAGCGGACGTCCGGGGGAGGGGCCGCTGGGCATGCGGTCGCGCGGCGGATCCAGGCCCCACGTTTGCTGGACGAGGGCACGCCTGGATTGCGTGTCTCGCTCGCAGGGCGATACGCTAGGAGATGGTGATGAAAAGTAGTATTTGGATCGGTTGGCTCCTGTCGATGATGGCCCTATCCACGTTGGTGGCGTGCGGTGGCGGCGACGACGAGCCGACCAGCAGCGGCAGCACCGACACCATCATGGGCGACGGCGGAAGCGGCGGGGGCGGCGGAAGCGGCGGGGGCGGCGGCGGCGGCGAAGCGGGAAATCCGAGCGGTGTGCAGGCATGCATGGATATCTGTGAGCAGCACAAGATGTACGGCTGCGATCCGCCGGACCTGGACTGCGATGGGTCCTGTCGCCTCACCATCGCGTTGACCGGCTCCGAGTGCGATGACGAGATGGCCGCGATGTATTCGTGCGAGCTGCCCGGCGCGCCCTCGTGCAGGCGGCCCGACGAGTGCAGCGACGAGCACGACGCGGCGTTCGCGTGCATCGCGGCCAGCGGGTGCTGGGAGCTGGAGTGCACCTACCCGAACGACCTGGAGGGTAACGAGTGCGCGTGTGCGTCCACGTGCCTCGGCAAGAAGCACGAGGTCGAGTGCGGCCCGTCCGCCGACGGCACGACGAGGTGCGCGTGCCTCGTCGATGGAGTGCAGGTCGGGACGTGCGAAGGCGCGGTGAAGGAGGTGTGCCACCTGAAGCAGGGCTGTTGCAACGAGTTCTTCAACATCCCTCTATGACCCGCCTCCGCCCGCCGGCGCGCCTCCCCGCCGCGCTCTCGCCGCCGCGTCCGCCCTCGAGCGACGCGGCGCCACGCGCCCCGGCCGCGCCTCACCGCGCGCGCGCCCCGAGGGGCGCGCCGCGGCTCCCCACCCGCTGCAGGGCGTAGGCGATGCCGCTCTGGAGCGTCCCCTGCGTGACCACCGAGCCGAGGTCGATCTGCAGGGCGGTGAGCGTCTGGGCGACGTCGGGGCGGATGCCCGTGATCACCGCCTGCGCCCCGAGCAATCGGAGGGCGACGGCGGCGTTGATCAGCGTGCTCGCGACGTCGGTGTCGACCGTCCTCACGCCGGTGATGTCGATGATCACGACCTCGGCGCCGGTCGACTCGACCCCCTGGAGCGCCGTGCTCAGGACCTGCTGCGCCCGCTGGCTGTCCATCATCCCGATGAGCGGCATGACCATGATCCGGTCGGTGATCGGGATGATGGGCGTGGAGAGCTCCGCCAGGCGGGCGCTCTGCACGCGGATGATCTCCTCCTGGAGCTCGGCGCGGGCGTGCTCGCTCCGCTCCCGCTCCGAGAACTCGACCCGGACCCGCTCCTCGGCGCGGTGCAGCGCCTCCGTGCGCTTGTGCAGGTGCGCGTACAGCACCGCGTTCTCCACCGCGGTCGCCGCCTGCGCCAGGAGGAGCTTCGAGAGCTCCAGCCGGGCCGACGTGAACACGTTGGTGGCCGTGCTGTTCTCCAGGTAGAGCACGCCGGTCGTGCGCCCCTGGTGCACCATCGCCAGGCAGAGGATCGATTTCGGGTCGTTCGCGGCCACGTAGGCGTCGGCGGCGAAGCGAGGCTCCTGGCTCGCGTCCGCGAGGACCACCGGCAGCCGTGTCCGCGCGACGTACTGCACGATCGACGACGGGACCTCGGCGCTGCCCTCGACCGGGATCGGGTGACCCACCCGCGCCGTGTTCGGATCCACCGTGATGGTCGCCTCGATCACCAGCTGCTGATCCCGCTCCAGGACGAGCACCCCCTTCTTGGCCCCGGCGTTCTGGATCGCGATGTCGAGCAGCCGGTGGACCACGCTGTCGAGGACGACCTCGCCGGCGATGGCCTGGGCGGCCCGGATGACCGCCTCGACGTCGAGCACGCTGGTGCTGAGCCGCGTCGTCGAGGTGGTCTGGACCGTGGTCCGGGCGAGCTCCAGCATGCCGGGCGGCGCCGACGTGAGATCGACCCTCGTCACGAGGTGCGGCGCCTCGGCCGTCAGGCGGTCCGCCTTGGCGGTGGCCCCCCACTGCATGTAGCCGTGGTGGGCGTCGGTCATGTAGGCGCGGGCGCACCGCGTGAGGCCGCTCCCCCGGTAGAACCTCGCGGCGAGCTCGCTCGCGATCGCCTGGTCGCGCGTGAACCCGGCCTCCTCGGCGCCCTCGATCGCCCGGTCGTAGAGCAGCGCCGCGGCGTGCCGGTCGTCGCCCGAGACGCGCGCGAGCTCCGCCGAGACGAGGAGGTGCTTGTGCCCGTAGGTGCTGGGGCAGCGCTCGGCCCAGCGGGCGAGCTTCTCCCGTTGCGCCGCGATCGCCGCGACGATCCGCTCCTTCTCCGAGGCCGGCGCCCCGTCGCACGAGGCGGCGAGGCTCAGGCACGAATAGAAGACGAGCTCGGTCGCCCAGAAGTTGTTCGCGCTGCCGGCGGTCATCTTCTCCACGGCGGCCATCAGCGAGCGCGCGGCCCCGTGGTCGCCGTAGAGATACGCCAGCTGGATCTTCTGCACATGATACCAGGCGGCCACGTACGTGAGCTCCGGGACCGAGATGGCGCCGGCGAACGCGGCCTCGTCGAAGGCGCCGTCGCCCAGCGTGTGCGCCCCGTCGGTGCGCCCCGCGAGGTTCGCGACGACCTGCTTGGCGCACGTGAGGATGAGCGTCGTGAGCTTGTCGTTGGTCCGCCGCATCAGCGCGAGATCTTGCTCGATCTCCTCGGCCACCGCGCCGAGATCTTCGCCGAGGCCCAGGCTCGCCGAGACCATGTGAATGCAGCAATAGGACGAGTACGCCAGGTCTCCGGACTCCAGGCCGGCCTGCCGGGAGCGGGCGAGGAGCTTGATCGTGTCCCGGAGCGGCTCGAAGAAGTGGAGGATGGACGCGTAGGTCGTGAGCAGCATGCACGCGATGCGCGGGCTCGGGATCCGCTCGTTCAGCTCGATACCGACCTTGGCGAACTCGTACGCTTCCTTGAACCGATCCTCCGTGGTCCTCGGCGCGAAGACGCCGTCGATCAGGAGCACCGCGTAGAGCACGTACGCGTACGCCGAGGTGCTCGCGTGGCCGTGCTCCATCGCGAGGTTGATCTGCATGATGAGCGTGAGCGGGCCGAGGACCGGCAGGCCGAGCGCGGAGGCGGGCTGCGTCAGGTCGGCGAGGAGGCGGAGGACGGCCTGCTTCTCCGGATCGGCGGCGGTGGGCAGCCCCAGGAGATCGGCGATCGGGCGGCCTGCGAGGTGGGCCTGCATCGCCTCGAGCTCCCTGCCGAGCCGCGCGCCCTGCTCCTCGGCCGCCCTGGGGATGTCGACCCCGAGCAGCGCGAGGGCCTCGAGGCCGCGCGCCACGACGTCGGAGAGCTCGCCGCGCATCAGGTGGAACGACATGCGCAGGTTGAGGACCTGCGCGCTGTCGAGCCGCGTCCTCGCGCGCTCGAGGAGGTCGCCGAACAGCCGCTCGCCGGCGTCGAACTTGCCGGTCAGGCACAGGCACTCCGCGAGCCCGAGGGTCAGCGCGAAGGTGAGCTCGTGCTGCTCGTCCCAGCGCCGCGGGCCGAGCGCCGTGGTCCCGGCCTCGAAGTAGCTCGCGGCCGCCTCGTACGCCGCGCCGGCCTTGGCCTTCCTGCCCGCCTCGAGGTTCAGGCGCGCGAGCGCGACGCGCTCTTCCGGCGCGGCGATCCGCGCCATGCCGAGGTTCATGTGGGTCGCGATCTCGAAGACCTTGCCCTCGGCGCCTCCGGGGTCGCCCTGCGCGCGCAGGAGCCGACCGATCTGGAGGTGGACCTCCTGCTTGCGGTCGTCGTCGAGGAGCCGGTAGGCCGCCTGCTGCACGCGGTCGTGCAAGAACCGGTAGGCGGCGTCGACCGAGAGCTCCGGCTCGTCCGCCTCGCCGGCCATCGCGTCGCTCACGGCCGCGTCGAAGAACCTCGAGTCCGCGCCGACGGCGAGGATCAGTCCCTCGCGGAGCGCCGCCGAGAGCTCGTCGGCCACCGCGCCGCGCGGCTTGCCGGCCACGGTCGCGAGCGTCTTCAGGTCGAAGCGGTAGCCGATGCACGCGGCCAGCGTCAGAACGCGCTGCGCGCGCGCGTCGAGCTCCCGGAGCCTGCCCGCCATGAAGTCGACGACGTTGTCCGTGACCTTCCTCTCTTGGATGCGCGGCAGATCCCACGCCCACGCGCGCCGGGCCGGGTCGAAGGCGATGAGCCCCTCGGCGTGGAGCGCCCTCATGAACTGGTTCATGAAGAACGGGTTGCCGTGGGTCTTGCTCATGACATGGCGCGCGAGCGGCTCGGCCCGCTCCGGATCGCAGGAGAGGGCGTCGGCGAGGAGCCGCGTCACCACCGGCAGATCGAGCGGCCCGAGGTCGATCCCCCCGACGCTCGCCCCGGCCTTGCGCAGCGCCGAGAGGGTGATCGAAAAGAGGTGGCTCTCGTCGACCTCGTTCTGTCGGTACGCGCCGATCACGAGCAGGTGCTTGATCTCCGGCGCGGTCAGGATCTGCTCGAGGAGCTTCAGCGACGCCGGATCCGCCCATTGCAGGTCGTCGAGGAAGACGACGAGGGGGTGCTCCTGGGCGGGGATGGCGCCGCAGAACTTCTGGAAGGCGAGGTGGAAGCGCGCCTGCGCCTCGGTCGGGCCGAGCGGCTCGACGCCGGGCTGGGGGCCGAGGATGTGCTCGAGCTCGGGGATGAGGTCGACGAGGAGCGGCGCGTTCTGCCCGACGGCGGTCGCGATCTTCTCCGTCCAGAGCCCGAGCGCCTCCGCCGGCTCGGTCAAGAGGGCGCGGACGAGCTCCCGGAAGACGTGCGCCACGGCCGCGTAGGGCACGGTCCGGTTGATCTGGTCGAACTTGCCGGCGACGACGTATCCCTTGCCCTGCGCGACGGATTTCTGGATCTCGCCGACGAGGAGCGACTTGCCGATGCCGGCGTGGCCGGACACGAGCAGGAGCTCGCGCGCGCCCTGGTGGATGCGCCGCCACGCGCCTTCGAGGACGGCGAGCTCCGCCTCGCGGCCGTAGATCTTCTGCGGGATCCGCAGCTCGTCCACGTAATCGTGGCGCCCCAGCTCGAACGGCTCGATCCGCGGCCCCGCCTCGAGCTGCGCGAGGCACGCCGCGAGATCCATCCTGAGCCCGTAGGCGCTCTGGTACCGATCATCGGGGCTCTTCGCCAGGAGCTTCATGATGATGTCGGACACCGGGCGCGGTACGTCGGGCGAGATCTGCGCCGGCGGCGGCGGGAGCCTGGCGATGTGGCAGTGCACGAGCTCCAGGAGATCCTTCGTCGGGAAGGGGAGCCTGCCTGTGACCATCTCGTACAGGGTGACCCCCAGCGAGTAGAGGTCCGTGCGCAGGTCGATGACGCGGTTCATCCGCCCGGTCTGCTCCGGCGACATGTACGCCAGGGTGCCCTCGAAGGCGGCGGGGCTCTTCGAGCGCTGCGCCTCCTGGGAGAGGCGCGTGGCGCTGCCGAAGTCCATGATCTTGGCGTTCCACGTGGACGCGTCGACCATGATGTTCTGCGGTTTGATGTCCATGTGGACGACGCCGCCGCGATGGATGGATTCCAGCGTGCTCGCGACGGAGATCGCGATCCGGAGCGCGTCTCCTAGGATCAGGGAGCGCGCGCCGATGAGCTCATGGAGCGTGCAGCCGCCCGCGTCTTCCATGATGAGCGCGAGGCTGGCCCCTATCTTGACGACGCCGAGGGCCTTCACGACGCCGGGCAGGGCGAGCTCCCTGGCGATGGCGTACTCGTAGCGGAGCCTCGCGACGTCGGCCGGGGCGGGGCGATCGTTCCTGAGGCGCTTGACCGCGACGGGGGCCCGGTCGTCGTTTCGATATCCCCGGTACACGGTCGATGCGGCCGATTCGTGGATGAGACCCGTGAGCGTGTAGCCGGGGATACCTATCATGAATTACTTGTAGAGCGCTTCTCTGCGCTGCATCAAGCGGCACCGCGCGATCGGTCGAGGTAACACGTGGTGGATAAACGTGGCACCGATGGGCGGGTGTCGTGAGGGCGGCTGGGCGCGCGTGTCATCAGCTGTCGAGTGGGATGACGCGGGGAGCGGCCGTCCGGGGCGCCGCGCAACCCGGACGCCGCGGCGCGATCGCTGCCTCCAGCGCCGACCGTCGCGGCGTCCCGGAATACCTGACACAAGGTGTCAGGATTTCCGTGCGAAGGTCGCTCGCCTCGGCAAGCGAGGAAGGAGACGACGGATCATGAGCGGAGCACTTCACGGCAAGGTGGCGCTCGTCGCGGGCGCGACGCGCGGGGCGGGCAGGGGGATCGCGGTCGCGCTGGGCGCGGCGGGGGCGACCGTGTACGCCACGGGCCGGACCACGCGCGCGCGGCGCTCGGAGATGGATCGACCCGAGACGATCGAGGAGACCGCCGAGCTGGTCACCCAGGCCGGGGGCAAGGGGATCGCGGCGCAGGTGGATCACCTGGAGCGCGAGCAGGTCCGCGAGCTCGTCGCGCGCATCGAGCGGGAGCACGGCCGGCTCGACGTGCTGGTCAACGACATCTGGGGCGGCGAGCTCCTGTTCGCGTGGAACACGCCGCTCTGGGAGCAGTCCCTGGACAACGGGTTGCGGCTGCTGCGGCTGGCCATCGACACCCACATCATCACGAGCCACTGCGCCCTTCCGCTGCTCATCAAGAGGCCCGGCGGGTTGGTCGTCGAGATCACGGACGGTACGGCCGACTACAATGCAGGGCACTACCGCGTCGCCTTCTTCTACGACCTGGCCAAGGCCGCGGTCCTCCGCATGGCGTTCGCCCAGGCCGAGGAGCTGCGGGCCCACGGCTGCTCGGCCGTCGCGCTGACGCCGGGGTGGCTGCGCTCGGAGGTCATGCTGGAGCATTACGGGGTCACCGAGGAGAACTGGCGAGACGCGCTCTCGAAGCAGCCCCATTTCGCGATCTCGGAGACCCCCGCGTACGCCGGCCGGGCGGTGGCGGCGCTCGCGGCCGATCCGGAGGTGGCCAGGTGGTCAGGGCAGTCGCTGTCGAGCGGTCAGCTCGCGCGGGTCTATGGCTTCACGGATCTGGACGGCAGCCAGCCCGACGCGTGGCGGTACCTCGTCGAGGTCCAGGACGCCGGCAAGCCGGCCGACGTCACCGGGTATCGCTAGCTCCACCCACCAGGAGTCCGGCAGGGATCCGGAGAGGGAGAGAGCTCAAGGCAAAGGCGCAAAAGAACAAGTGCGGGCCGGCGGTTTGTTCCGGATACCGCTCCTCGGCATCTTCCACCCGCCGCCCGCGCCGAGCGTTCGAATCCCTTCTCCTCCGCCGAGATCCGTGCGGCTTACTGCGCGGCCGCTGGATCCATCCACACCACCTCCCAGTGGTGCCCGTCGAGGTCCTCGAAGCTCCGGCTGTACATGAACCCGTGGTCCTCCGGCGGCCCCGCCTCCTTGCCGCCGCCGGCGAGCGCCTTCGCCACCATCGCGTCCACCTCGGCGCGGCTCTCGCACGAGAGCCCGAAGGCCCCCTCCACGTGCGTCGCGGTGTCGCAGATCTCCTTCTTGGTGAACGTCTTGAAGAACGGCTCGACGAGCAGCATCGCGTAGGCGTGCTCGCCGATGAGCATGCAGGCGGCCTCCTCGCCCGTGACCTTCGGGTTGAACGTGAAGCCGAGGGCCTTGAAGAACGCCTTGGTGCGCTCGAGGTTCTTGATGGGCAGGCTGACGAAGAGCTTGTGGGACATGAGGTTGTGCTCCTTTTGCCCCATGGACCCCCCGCCCGCGGAGAAGTCATCGGTCGCTCGAAAAAAATCTTCGCGCCCTGCTCCGGACGCGGAGCGCGCTCGAGGTGCTCGGCCGGACCGCGAGCCGAAGCGTCGCCAGCAGGGCGCCGATGCGCTGCCCGCGTCAGCGCGCCGCGCCGGCGCCGGCGCGCCGGCCCACGACGATGTACTGCTCGGGCAGGTCCTCCGCGACGATCTCGGGCGAGAGGCCCCCGGCGCGGAGCTCGGCGGCGACGGCCTCGGCGGGGATGCGGTGGTCCTTCGGGGGGCCGTGGCTTGCGGCCTCGGTGAAGTCGACGACGACCACGGCGCCGTCCGGGCGGAGCGCGGCCTTCAGCTTCGCCGCGTAGGCGGGGCGATCGGGGATGTGGTGCCAGGTGTCGACCACGAGGATGCGGTCGACCGAGCCGGGGTCGAGCCCGGGATCGTCGGGGCGGACCTGCCGCGCGGTGACGTTGGCGAGGCGCTCGCGCGCGGCGCGCTCCGTCATGTACCGGACCATGTCCTGCTCGATGTCGAGGCCGATGACCGCGCCGGCCGGTCCGACCGCGCGGGAGAGGTGGGGCAGGAAGTAGCCCGTGCCGGCCCCGAGATCCGCGACCCGCATGCCCGGGGCGATCCGCATGGCGGCGACGACCTCCGCCGGCTTTTGCCAGGCGTCGCGCTCGGGTCCCTCGAACGCGGGCACCCAGTCCTCGGCCCGCTCGAAGCGGTGCACGAGCGGCCCAGGGCCGTGGCCGTGCCCAGGGCCGTGGCCGGCGTGATGGCCGTGCCCAGGGCCGTGGCCGTCGTGCCCCGCGCCCTGCGGGCCCTGCGACGGGGCATGACCCGCGTGCGCGGCCTGCGCGCCGCTCGCGGCGTCGCGCTGCCCGCCGCCCGCCGGCGCGGCGGCGTCGGGCGTGGCGCTGCAGCTGCTGAGGAGGGCGGCGAGGGCGGCGCAGGTGGCGGCGAGGCGAGGGCGGCGGTGCATCCGCGCTCCCTACCACGAACGCGGCGCGCCGGTCCCAGGGGCCCGCCGCTCGCGCGGCGCGCCGGTCCCAGGGGCCCGCCGCTCGCGCGGCGCGCCGGTCCCAGGGGCCCGCCGCTCGCGCGGCGCGCCGGTCCCAGGGGCCCGCCGCTCGCGCGGCGCGCCGGTCCCAGCGGCCCGCCGCCCCCTCGCGAGGCAGGCCGAGCTACCGGGAGCCCGCGGCCGCCGCCGGCGCGGCGGCGCGGCCGGGGAGGAGCAAGGCGCAGCCGAGCGTCAGGAGCAGCGCCGCGCCGAAGATCGACGTGGCCATCGTGTGCTCGCGCATCACCACGTCGCCCGCCGGGCGGTCGGTGAGCACGAGGCCGAGCACGGTGAGGCCAGCGATGCCCCCGAGGTAGCGCATCGTCGCGGTGAGGCCCGCCGCCATGCCGCTCTTCTCCCGCGGGACATCGCTCATCGCCGCGGACTGCGACGGCGCGGACGTCAGGCCCAGCCCGGCGCCGAGCAGCACGAGCGCGGGGATCGCGTCCGAGAGCGCGCTCAAGGGCCGCGCCGCGAGCAGGAGCATGCCGACCAGGGCGAGCGAGCAGCCGGCGAGCGCCACCGCGCGCGGCCCGAAGCGGTCGGAGCCGCGCCCCGCGAAGGGCGAGACGACCACCATCGTCCCCATCATGGACAGCAGCGTCGTGCCCACGTCGCGCGGGCCGACGTGGAACAGCCGCCCCGCCACCTGCGGCAGCTCGAAGATCGTCGCGTACAGGGCGAAGTTCTGGATCGCGATGAGCAGGCTGCCGCCGACGAACGCGCGCCGCCGGAACAGCGAGAAGTCGATGACGGGATCCGCCGCGCGCCGCTCCCAGAGCACGAAGGGCACGAGGCCGAGCGCGCCGAGCGCCGCGGCCCAGCGGAGGTCGGCGGCCTCGAGGCCGAGGGCGAGCCCGACGAGCGACCCGCCCAGCAGCGCCGAGCCCACCACGTCGAAGCGCGCTCGCGGCGCGGCGGGCGCCGCGGCCGCGGGGCGCGGCGGCGCGCCGGCGTGCGCGAGGGCGGCGGAGAGGAGCAGCACCGGGACGTTCGCGAGGAAGATCGACGTCCACCCGAACGACCCCACGAGCAGGGCCCCGATCGCCGGTCCGGTGCCCGCCGCCACCCCCATCACCGCCCCGAAGGTGCCGAAGGCGCGCCCGCGCACCTCGGGCGGCAGCTCCGTGCGGAGCAGGGCCGTCGCGCTCGGGACCACGATCGCGCCGCCCGCGGCCATCAGAACGCGCGCCACCGCGAGCGCCGGGAGCACCGGCCAGAGGTAGGCGAGCGCGGCCCCGACCGAGAGCAGGAGCTGGCCCAGCCCGAGCGCGCGCCGGTGGCCGAGGCGGTCGCCGAGCTTCCCGCCCGGGCTCTGCAGGACGATGTTCGTGAGCAGGTAGCTCGTCACGAGCGCCTGCCGGAGCGCGCCGGAGTCGGCGCGGAGCGTGCGCGCCATCTCCGGCAGCGCCACGGCGACCATCGTCGAGTTGAGCGGCGCGAGCGCCGCCGACAGCGCGATGGCGGCGAGCAGCCGCACCGGCAGGCGCGACGAGGCTTCAGCCACGGCCGCGCTCGTCCGCATCGCCCTGACGGCCGACCTGGCGGAGGAGCGCCACCCGGCCCTCCGTCCCGTCCACGACGATCTCCTGGCCGTCCGTGATGCGCTCGGTCGCCCCGGCGGCCCCCAGCACCGCCGGGATCCCGTACTCGCGCGCGACGATGGCCGCGTGGGAGACCGCGCCGCCGGTGTCGGTCACGACGCCCGCGGCGAGGGTGAAGAGCGGCGTCCACGCGGGGTTCGTGTAGCGGCAGACCAGGATCTCCCCCGCCTTCAGCCGCTCGAACTCGCGCGCGTCGCGCACGATGCGCGCCTTGCCGCGGACCACCCCGGACGACGCCCCGACGCCGCGGAGCTCGTCGCCCGGGGCGCCTCGCGCGCCCGCCTCGAACGCCGTCCTCTGCCACCGCGCGTTGACCACCCCGTACGTGGCGCGCCGCCGCTGCACGAGCCGCTTCACCTGCTCGAGCGGCGGCGCCTCCCCCGTGAGCCACGCCCGGACCTCGGCCTCCGTCAGGTAGAAGACATCGTCGGGGCTCGGCAGGTGCCCGCGCTCGACGAGGCGCCGCGCGATCTCGGCCACGATGGCCTGGAGCGCGGAGTACGAGCGCACGAGATCGAAGTGCGTGCGCTCCCGGAAGGCGATCGCGCTCCGCAGCCGCTCGACGTTGCGGCGGAAAGCGTCGGCCAGTCCCGGCACGAAGCGGAGCGCGCGGGTGACCTCCTCGAGCGCCGCGTGGTAACGCGCGAGCCCGGCCTCCTCGGACGGTGGCTCGGCGGCGTCGAGCAGGCCGCGGAGGAGCCCCCACACGGGCGCGGGATCCTGGCGCCACGTCGGCGCCGAGAGGTAGAGCCCCGCGCTCTCCCGGTGCCCGTGCTCGTCCAGGAACGCCTCGACCTCGGCCAGCGTTGCCCGGCCGGCCTCCGAGGCGCGCAGCGCCTCCGGGCGCCCCTCGCGGATCGCGCCGGCGACCTCCGGACCGGCGCTCGCCGCCCGGCGCGCGAGGCGGAAGAGCGCGAGGTTCACGTCCGACGTCCGGGTGTGCACGCCCGAGACGAGGTCGCTCATGACGGTCGCCGCGCGCTTCGGCCCCACGGCGAGGGTGACCGGAACGCGGAGGGCGACCGCGGCCAGCTGGCTGGCGCTCCTCTCGAACCGCTCGCCCAGGACCGCGGTCGTGGTCTCCGCGATCCGGTCGGCGCGGCGGAGGAGCGCGGCGCCGTCCAGCGCGCGGAGATCGACCGGCGCGCAGGCCGGAAGGAGCCGCTTGAGCCCGTCAGCTTCCCACCACGCCATCGCGTCGTCGCGCAGGCTGGCCGCGACCTTCCGCGGCAGCCGGAGCAGCCGGAGGGTGGGTCGCATCCGCGGCGGGACGAAGATCGGGCGCCACAGCTGGTCGACCCACGCGCGCTCCTCGTCCTCGTCCACGTCGAGCCCGACGAAGCGCACCATGCGCACGAGCGCGGGGAGCGTCATCCGGAAGCCCCATTGATCGAGCGGCTTCGGCGCGACGGGGAACCGGTCGTTGTCGTTGGCCTCGAGCATTCTCCGCTGCATGCGGCTCAGCTGCGGGGGCGGCGGGAGGGGCTCGATCTCGGCCTCGCCGAGCGTGGTGATGGGGCGCGACTGGAGCAGGTGCAGGGAGCCCCCGGCGATGGCGAACTCCACGTCCTGCGGACAGCCGAAGTGGGCTTCGAGGCGGAGCCCGAGGCGCCCGAGCTCGAGCACCAGGGCGTCGCTCGGCGCGGGGCGGCCGGCCTCCCGGCGGTCGCGGTCCTCGATCGCGAGGTCGTCCGCCCCGGGGTGCGCGGCCCCGTTCGTCGTGCCCGCGCCGTGCGCCGCGGCCCCGTTCGTCGTGCCCGCGCCGTGCGCCGCGGCCCCGTTCGTCGTGCCCGCGCCGTGCGCCGCGGCCCCGTTCGCCCTGTCCGAGCCGTGCGCCGCGGCTCCGGCGAACGGCGCGCGCCGCAGGCGGTACACATCGCCGGTCGTGTGCCCGGAGACCACGGCCTCGCCGAGGCCCGGGGCGACCTCCAGGAGCATGCGGTCGGCGCGCTGGGCCACCGGGTCGACGGTGAACAGGACGCCGGCGAACTCGGCCGGCACCATCCGCTGCACCACGACGGCGATGTGGACGCCCAGGTGATCGACGCCGCGCGCTGCCCGGTAGGCGAGGGCCCGCGGGCTCCAGAGGGACGCCCAGCACCGCCGCAGCGCGGCGAGCAGCGCGTCCTCCCCGGCCACGTCGAGGTACGTCTCGTGCTGGCCCGCGAACGAGGCGTCGGCGAGGTCCTCCGCCGTCGCCGAGGAGCGCACCGCGACCGGCGGCGCGCCGAGCTCGCGGTACGCGTCGCGGACCGCGCCCTCGATCCCGGGCAGCAGCGCGCCCCCCTCGAAGAGCTCCGCCGCCGCCGAGGCCGCGTCGTCCCAGCGCCTCGCGTCGAGGTGCGCCGCGAGGCGCTCGGCGAGCCCCCACGCGCGCGCCTGCTCGGCATAGGCGCCCGCGCTCACCACGAACCCGGGCGGTACGGCGAGCCCGAGCCGGAGCAGCTCACCCAGGTTGGCTCCCTTGCCGCCCGCGGTGGAAAGATCGGCTCGGGATAGCTGGCTCAAGCGATGAACAAGCATCAGGCGCCTCCTTTGGCCAAGAAAGGTCGCTTCCCCCTGCGCCCCGAGCTCCGCGGCGTCCGCCCGCCCTCCGGGCAGCGCCTCGCTCGAGCCGCCAGCGTCAGCGTTCTGTGAGAATCGTCACCAGGAAGTCATTGTCCTGTAACACGATAAGTATCAGGATACTTATAAATGGCAAGGCCGCGGAACATCACGGACGCACAGATCCTCGACGGGGCGCGCGCGTGCTTCCTGGAGCACGGCGCCGGCGTCTCGACGACCGTCATCGCGGAGCGGCTCGGCATCTCGCACGGCGTGCTGTTCCAGCGCTTCGGCACCAAGGAGCAGCTCCTGCGCGCGGCGTTGCAGCCGTCCATGGAGCCGCCGTGGATGGCGCGCGCCCGGTCGGGCCCGGACGACCGGGACGCGCGGATCCAGCTCCTCGAGCTCGGCGAGGAGATCTCCGCGTACCTCGAGCGGATCGTGCCGTGCCTGGCGGTGCTCCGATCGGCGGGCATGAGCGTCGAGTCGATGGCCGACCGGCGCGAGGATCTGCCGCCGGTCCGCGCGCGGCGCGAGGTGGCCGCGTGGTTCTCGCGCGCGATCGCCCGCGGGCTCCTGCGCCCGGTCTCCGCGGAGCACGCGGCCGATCTCTTCCTCGGCGCGCTGCACTTCCGGCCGTTCCACCAGCACCTCTCGAACCAGGGGTTCGACCGGGCCGAGAGCCGGGCCTACCTCGCGTTCGCGATCGACGCGATCTACCGGACGCTCGCGCCCGCCGCGGGGCGACCGTGACGCGCGCCCGCCGCGCCGCGCCGGTCGGGGCGCGGCGGCGGCGGGGGGGCGCCACGGTGGGCTCAGCGCTCGATGGCCTCGACCCGGTGGCCTCGGCGGCGCGCCCGCGGGCGCGGGGCGGCCGCGCTGCGCGTCACAGGTGTCTGGCGCTGACGACCTGGGGCTGCCACGCCGCCCCGGTCTTGTTGGCGCAGAACCCGAACGACGTCGACCCGCCGGTGTCGAGCTGGCCGCTCGACGGCGTGCTCGTGGCGGTCATCTCGCTCCCATCGAAGCCGAAGCTGGCGTTCCAGCTCGAGTTGACCGTCGATTGCCCGAGGTCGATGACCGTCTCCCACCCCCAGATACCGAACCTGCGCCCGTTGGTCACGGTGACGTTGGCGCAGTAGCCGGTCGCCCAGTCGGCGTTCAGCTGGATGCTCGCCGTGACGGCCCCCGGGTTGGCCGGGGCGTCGGGGATGTCGGTGCGCCAGGTCGTGCCGTTTCCGAAATAGCGCGTGATCGGCACCCAGTTGTTGCTGAGCATCGGGTTCGGCTGCCCCGCCGGGACCGGCCGGGTCGCGAACTCCGCCAGCGTGTTGAAGTAGGTGAGCTCGCTGTCGGTGAGATCGCGGCCGTGCGCCTCCACGACGAACGCGATGTGGAAGTCGCGCTGCGCCGTCGCCGGCGCCGGGGTCCGCACGCCGAGCTGCGCCTGGATCTGCGCGATCGTCACGGTGGCCTGGACCGAGGGGATCACCGTGTCGCAGTAGTCGAAGAGGCCGCCGCCGTGCCTGCGGAGCGGGGGGACCATGCTCCCCGGGATGAGCCCCATCATGTAGAGATCGAGCGGCGAGGCGGTGCTCGCCCCGCCGCGACCGTTGCTGTCGCAGTCGAGGGTGAAGGTGCCGTTTCCGTTGTCGATCCACTCCATCCCGCCGAGCAGGCTGGCCGCGCTGGTGGTCGGCAAGTAATGGAAGCCGTCGGTCATGCCGAGATCGTAGGGGAGGTAAGCGCCCCACTGGTGGAGCAGCTCGTGCACGAAGTTGCTGCTCAGCCAGCCCCGGCGCAGGTTGTCGAGCACGGCGACGCCCTTCAGGCGGCGGCTGTAATACGACTGGGAGTAGTCGACCGGATCGCGCCCGATCCCCGTATAGTCGATCTTCACGGCGGAGTGGACGCCCGAGTTGCCGTTGCTCGCGCTGCCCGGCCGCTCGAGGTGCGACGTCGCCGAGAGCACCGCGAAGTCGAAGACGTCCGGCACCACCTCGTACATGTCCGAGAGCATGCCGGCGACGTCGCCGCCCGCGCCCCGCAGCAGCCGCTGGCTGTCGGCGCGCGCGTCCCGCACCTCGACGAGGTGCGACGCCGCGCGGTACTTCGGGCTCAGGACCCGCCGCGGCGCGACCGGCACGCTGGGCGCGAGCGCGCCGACCTGGGGGCGGATGAAGAACGTCACGGTCTCTCCCGTCGCCTTCGTCATCACCAGGTCGCCGACCTCCAGGGCATAGAGGCCAGCCGGGCTGTCCGGGCTCGACTCGTAATGAGCGGGGAGCGGAAACGGCGGCGTGGGGTCGAAGCGGAACGGCCCGACCGAGAAGATGCCGTCTCCGGCGACGCGATCGGCGCCCACGCCGTCGTCGCGCAACGTCAGGTCGCTTGGGCCCTCGAGCTGGATCGCGAGCCCGGTGAGCTCGACGCTCACCACGTCGTCCACGGGGTCGACCTCCAGCACGAACTCCTCGGATCCGTCGCTGCGCACCACGCTCGGGACCGTCTCCCACGCGTGCTCCAGCCCCGTGAGGTCGCCGGCGACGAGCGCCTCCTGGCCCGACAGCACATCGCTGGATCCCGTCGACTCGAGGGGCGCGGGCTCGCCGCCGCAGCCGCCGAGCAGCGCGCCGAGCAGGCCGGCGCAGAGCGCCCCTCGCGGCGCCCTCGCCGGCCGTGTTGAAATAGCAAGATCTCGCCGTCCTGCCCCGCTGCAGGCGGGATTTCGATGGATGACGTCCAACCAAGCCATCTTCGTGATCTCCGGGTTGCGCCGTGTCGCGCTGCGCTCGTGCGCGGCGCCGTGGCGTGCCGAGCCATGTAGGTCGCGGGGCGCTGCCCTTCCAATGCGAAGGCGGCATGCGCGGGATGCACCGCGTGCATCTCGCCTCGATGGACCTCGTCGACCCCAGATCGCCAACGCGGCGTGCGTGCCGGTCGCGTCGGCCGGCGCGCGCGCTGCGCTGCTGTGCGCGAGCGATCGCGCCGCCGTCCTGCAACGCGAAACGCCCAGCTCACCCCATGTGGAAAATTCCACCTCGGCTCCTGCAGAAAGCTCCACCTCACCCTGCCTGGAAATATTCACTTCCCCCGCACCTTGGCCGGCTCCCAGCGCCGTCGGCGGACACATTTGTCACGCGATAGAAGCACGATTGACATAATATTGCCTCGGACCGCCGAGCTGAGGAGCGATCGATGAACTTACGGAGTCTGCGTTATCTCTTGCCTTTCGCCGCGCTGGCCGCCGCTCCGCTCATGGGCTGCGGCGGATCCGAGGATCCCGGCGCGTCCGGGACCGGCGCCGGCGGGAGCGGCGGTGGAAGCGGCACTACCGGCACCGGCGGGAACGGCATGGGCGGTGACGGCACGGGCGGCGTCGGCACGGGCGGGAACGGCACGGGCGGGGACGGGGCCGGCGGAGACGGCGGCGCGGGCGGCAGCCCCAAAGACGAGCCCGATTACGACCGCGCGTTCCCGCAGGACCGGGTCCCCCGCATCGACATCACCATCGCGCCCGAGAAGTGGCAGGAGATGATCGACGACATGGCGTCGATGATCGGCGAGTTCGGCGTCCAGGGGCCCGGCGTATTCCAGCCGCCGCAGGAGTGGGTCGACGCCTGCAACGAGCTCGTGGCCGGCGACGAGTGCACGATCGAGCTCTTCGGGTCCCCCGCCGAGGGGACGTGCTCGGTGCTCCCCGGCGGCCTGACCTGCCTGCCGAAGCCGCAGGATCCCGGCGAGTTCGAGCCGCCGCAGGACTGGATCGACGCCTGCAACGATCTCGCGGTGTCCGACCCCTGCACGATCGACATCTTCGGGACCGAGACCCCGGGGACGTGCACCGAGGAAGAGGCGGGCCTGGCCTGCATGCCGGCCGGGCCGGGAGGGCCAGGGGGCGATCCCGGGCTCAGCAGCAGCGTCGACCTCATCCCGCGCTCGCCGGTCTACGTCGAGTGCGAGGTCGCCACCGAGGATCGGAAGTGGCAGCACGTCGGGATCCGCCTCCGGGGCAACGCCAGCCTGCTCCTGCCCTGGGGGGCGGGCAACTGGAAGCTGCCGCTGCGCCTCAACTTCGACCGGTTCGAGGACGAGTATCCCGAGACGAAGAATCAGCGGTTCTACGGGTTCGACGGGCTGGCGTTCACCAGCAGCTACCTGGATCCGTCGCTCCTGCGCGAGAAGCTCGGCACCGACATCTTCGCCAAGGCGGGGATCCCCGCGCCCGCGACCGCGTTCTACCGGGTCTTCATCGATCACGGGGACGGACCGATCTACTTCGGGCTGTACACCGGTATCGAGGTCCCATCGGACAACTCGTTCCTGGACAGGCACTTCGGCGGCCACAAGGGCAATGTCTACAAGCCCGACGGCACCGGCGCGCGGTGGGAGACGTGGGACCCCGACACCCTCGTCAAGGAGAACCACGAGGAGGAGGCCGATTTCTCGGACGCGCGCGCGCTGTTCGACGCGCTCCACGCCGACCGGACCGACGCCGCCGCCTGGCGCGCGGGGCTCGAGGCGCGCCTCGACGTCGACGGCTTCCTCCACTGGCTGGCGCTGAACACGGTGATCGAGGACTGGGACGTGTACGGCCGCCTGCCGCACAACTACTACCTCTACTCGGACCCGAACAAGGGCGGGCAATTCACGTGGATCCCGTGGGACCACACCTTCGCGTGGACGGACCCCGACTCGGTGGGCGCGAACATCGGGCTGAAGGCGCTGCCCCTCGACATGTCCGAGGTGAGCGAGCAATGGCCGCTCATCCGTTACCTGCTCGACGACCCGGTCTACCTCGAGATCTACCGCGACTACGTGAGGCAGGCCGCGGAGGTGGAGTACGAGCCGGCCGCCGCGGAGGCGTGGTTCAAGGCGGCGCACGACCTCATCGCGCCGTACGTCGTGGGGCCGGAGGGCGAGATCGAGGGGCACACGCACCTCGCGTCGCCCGCGGACTTCGACAACGGCCTCGCCACGCTGATCGCTCACGCCAAGGGGCGCGCCGCGGACGTGGAGGCGTACCTGGCGCAGTGACGCGCCGGGCCGGATCGCCACCAGGATACAGCGTGCGTCCGCGCAGGTGGTGCGCGCGTGTGCGCGCGACCGCCCGATTGCGGGGACCGCGTGCGAGGCCGCGGTGACGCAAAGAGAGCTCAAAAACGTCGTGGATTGAATTTGCAGGTCGCGACGGACATCGTATGCACAGGATCGGGGGGGGCGCACACGTCGTGTGCGACGAATTACCTGATCTTGCCAGGGGGTGTTCGATGCTGTTGTCCGGACATGACCAAAAGGACGCGTGTACCCCACACAACACCGGCATGGGAGGGCGTAGATGGAAGGGGCTGCTCTCGGCGGCGATATCGGCCGCCGCGCTCGTGGGGTCCGAGGACGCCAGAGCCAACCAGGAGGTCCGCGACTGGAACACGGTGATGGCGCAGATGGAGCCGCTGACGGGCTTCTTCATGGCGTCGAGGCTCTCGGCGCTCCTGCACGTCTCGATTCACGACGCGCTCAACTCGATCCCCGAGGCCGCGCGCTACGAGACCTACCTGCCGCCCGTGGACGCCGAGGGGCCCGCCTCCCCCGAGGCGGCCCTGGCCGCGGCAGGGCGGACGATGCTGGCGACGTACATCGATTTCTACTCGAACCAGAGTCTCCCGCCGGAGTTCGCGAACCCGGGCCTCCAGGACCTCTTGCCGATGGTGGAGGCCGTCTACGACGCGCAGCTCTCGGCGATCCCCGACGGCCCCGAGAAGGAGGAGGGCATCCGGATCGGCGAGGCGGCGGCGATCAACCTGTGGAACGAGCGCCTCGGCGACGGGTGGAACAATCCGGATGATCTCGAGTTCGAGTGGCCCGACAACGACGGCGACGGCGACCCGATGACCGGCCTGCCGGGGGAGTACGTCATGCTCGACCCGGCCGACACGTTCCCCGGCACGTCGCAGCCGTTCTTCTTCTGGTGGGGGGACATGACCCCCTGGACGATGCGGGACAACGACCAGTTCCTGCCCCCGCCGCCGCCCCGCCCCAGGAACGGCGCGTTCCGCAGGGACCTGGAGGAGACCCGCGCCTACGGCGCCGTGGACAGCACCGTGCGCACCCCGCAGCAGGCCTTCGAGGCCCTCTGGTGGGAGGCCTGCGACGGGTTCGTCTTCAGCGGCACGTACGCGTTCACCCGCCAGCTCGTCTCGGACTTCGAGCTGGACAATTACGAGGCCGCGCGGGTGTTCGCGCTCGCGATGCTCACCCAGGCCGACGCCATGATCTCCAACGTGAACAGCAAGAATCACTACAACTTCTGGCGGCCGATCACCTCGATCAACGACTACCATCCGGGCTCGGACTGGAAGCCGCTCATGACCACCTCGCCGAACCAGGAATACCCCGCCGGCCACCCGATGGTGAGCGGCGCGACGCTCTACGCGCTGATGGAGTTCTTCGGCGGCGGCGACCTGGATGAGCCGCTCGTCGGGACGAACACGTGCGGAGACATCGTGTTCGACTCCCTCAAGGACGCCGTCGAGGGGGTGATCAACGCCCGCGTCTGGGGAGGCATCCACTACCGCGGCTCGGGCGAGGTCGGGGCCAGGACAGGCAAGAAGATCGCCAAGTACGTGCACCAGCGCTTCCTCGAGCCCCTGTAGGCCCGTCGCGCGGCGTGCTCAGCCGCTTCGGCGCCGCCGGACGGTGTGCCTTCATGCGCCGACACGACCTCATGATGGCACCGCTCGGAATGTTTTCGTTCCCACTTGTTTGAGCCAGGACAACCGGAATAGTATGGTCTCCTGACCAGGGGGGCCTTGGTCTTGCCGGTTCGGACGCCGCCACGCGCTCGTGGCCGCCTGTAGTGTCTGTGGGCCTGGGTGATGTCTTCGCTCGGGGGATGCTACATCGGCCTCCAGCGCACGGGCAGCTTCGAGCCGGGCTCGATCGCGGGCGTGGGAGGTTTGAGTGAGCCGGTTCACAATCACGGAGGAGATCCAATCGGGTCTGGATACCGCTCTCTACCGCGGTTACCGGAATTCCGATCATGCGCCGATCTCGGTGAAGCTCCTCAAGCGCTCACACGAGAGCCCTCGAGAAGTCGCGAAGCTCCGCTACGAATACATGATGATGCGCGACCTCGGGCTGCCCGGGGTCGTCACGGCGTACGGCCTGGAGCGGCACGAGAGCGGCCTCGCCCTCGTCATGGAGGACCTCGGCGGGCAGGCGCTCCACGACGTCCTCAAGGCGCAGCGGCTCGACCTCCGGACGGCGCTCAGGATCGCCGCCTCCGTCGCGGAGACCCTGGACGCGCTCCATCGCCGGCACGTCATCCACAAGGACATCAACCCCAGGAACATCCTCGTCAACGTGCGCACGGGCGCGGCGAGGCTGAGCGACCTCAGCGTCGCGACGCGCCTGTCCCAGGAGACCCAGCCGGCCCAGAGCCCCGACGCGATCGAGGTGAGCCTCGCCTATATGTCGCCGGAGCAGACCGGCCGGATGAATCGCACCCTCGATCACCGGACGGACCTCTACTCGCTCGGCGTCGTGATGTACGAGGCGCTCACGGGCCGCCTGCCGTTCCCGTCGTCGGACCCGATGGAGATCGTGCACAGCCACATCGCGAGGAGGCCCGCGCCGCCTCACGAGGTCTCGCCCGAGGTCCCGAGGGTGGTCTCGGACATCGTGATGAAGCTCCTCGCGAAGGCCGCGGAGGACCGCTACCAGGGCGCCTTCGGGCTCGCGGTCGATCTGCGCGAGTGCCTGGCGCAGCTCGAGGCGAGCGGAGAGGTCGCGCCCTTCCCGCTGGGCCAGCGCGACCTCTCCGGCGAGCTCCACATCCCCCAGCGGCTCTACGGCCGCGAGGCCGAGACAAGGGATCTCCTGCTCGCGTTCGATCGCGTGGGCCAGGGCGGCGTCGAGCTGCTCCTGGTCGCCGGCTTCTCGGGCATCGGCAAATCGGTGCTCGTCAACGAGGTCCACAAGCCGATCGCGGCGCGGGGCGGCGCGTTCATCTCGGGCAAGTTCGACCTCCTGAACCGGAGCGTCCCGTACGCGCCGATCGCGAACGCCTTCGGGGACCTCATCCGGGGGCACCTGCAGGGCTCCGACGAGGAGCTCGCGGGCCTCAAGGAGCGGCTGCTCGCCGCGCTCGGGCCGAACGCGCAGCTCGTGATCGACCTCATCCCGGAGCTCTCGGCCATCCTGGGGCCGCAGCCGGGCGTGCCGGAGCTCGGGCCCACCGAAGCGCAGAACCGGTTCGTCATCGTCTTCCAGAGCTTCCTCCGGGTCTTCGCCACGAGGGAGCGCCCGCTGGTGCTCTTCCTCGACGACCTGCAGTGGGCCGACTCGGCGTCGCTCCGGCTGCTCCAGGCCGTCCTCGCGAACCCGGAGAACGCGTATCTCCTCGTCCTCGGGGCGTACCGCGACAACGAGGTCGGCCCGGCCCACCCGCTCGCGCTGACGGTCGAGGAGATCAGGAAGGCGGGGGCGAAGCTCGGCGAGATCACGCTCAAGCCGCTCGCGCCGTCGACCGTCGCCCAGATCATCGCCGACACCTTCGCCACCGACGCGGACCGGGTGGCGCCCCTCGCCGCGATCGTCTCCGAGAAGACGCAGGGCAACCCGTTCTTCATGAGCCAGCTCCTCGGGGCGCTCCACCGGGACAAGCTGATCGGCTTCAACGCGGGGACCGGAGCGTGGGAGTGGGATCTCGCGCGCATCCAGCAGGCGGACATCACGGACAACGTGGTCGTCCTCATGGTCGGCAAGATCCGGAAGCTCGCGCCCGGCACGCAGCGCATCCTGAAGCTCGCCGCGTGCATGGGCCACCAGTTCGAGCTGAGGACGCTGGCGATCATCCACGAGAAGACGCCCGCCGCGACGGCCGCCGATCTGTGGGAGGCGCTCCGCGAAGGGTACGTCGTGCCGCTCACGTCCGAGTACCGCTTTCTCCACGCGCCCAGGGGAGAGGACGTCGAGGACCAGCACGACCTCGAGGCGCTCCGGATCTCGTACAAGTTCTTGCACGACCGCGTCCAGCAGGCCGCTTACTCGATGATCGAGGAGGACCGCCGGCAGGAGGTCCACCTGCGGATCGGCAGGCTGCTCAGGAGATCTCGCGCGGACGAGGGGCACGTGGAGGACGTGTTCCAGATCGTCCACCACACGAACCTGGGCGCCGCGCTGATCGCCGAGCGCGGCGAGCAGGTGGACGTCGCGCGGCTGAACCTCGCGGCCGGCAAGCGGGCGAAGGCCGCGACCGCGTTCCAGACCGCGGTCGGGTATTTCCGGGCAGGCGCCGCGCTGCTCGGCGAGGCCGGGTGGGGCGACGAGTACGCGACGACGTTCGAGCTGTCCGCCGAGCTCGCCGAGGGCGAGTACCTGATCGGCCGCCACGAGGAGGCGGAGGCGCTCTTCGACGTCATCCTGCGCCGGGCGCGATCGACGCTCGAGCGCGCGCAGATCCTCAACCTGCGGGTCGTCCTCTACTGCATGCAGATCCGGTATGTCCAGGCCATGGACGTCGGGCGCGCCGCGCTCGCGCTCCTCGGCATCCGCGTGCCGGAGGCGGAGGACGAGTGCCGGGCCGCGCTCGAGGCGGAGCTCGCGGCGGTGCGCGTGAACCTCGGCGGGCGCCGGATCCGCGAGCTCATCGACGCGCCGTCGATGACCGATCCCGAGCAGCTCATCGCGCTCAAGATCCTGGCGAACCTGTGGGGGGTGGCGTTCATCATCAACCCCGTGCTGCTCGCGCTGGTCTGCGTGATGCCGGCGAACATCTCCCTCAAGCACGGGCACTCGGAGGAGGCCGCCTTCGGATACCTGACCTACGGCTTCGTGCTGGCCACGCGCGGCGAGTACGACGCAGCCCACGAGTTCGGCCAGCTCGCGCTGGATCTCAACGAGAGATACAACAACATCTCGATCAAGTGCCGGCTCCACTACATGTTCGCGCTCAACGTGAGCTTCTGCAAGAAGTCGCTCCGTCTGTCGCTCGAGCATGCCCGGCGCGCCATGCGCGCAGGGCCCGAGTCGGGCGACCTGAACTATCTGTCGTATACCCTGTCGAACATCGTCTGGACGCGGATCGCCCTGGGCGACGAGCTCGGCGCCGTCGGCGAGGAGATCGAGAAGCTCCTCCTCCTTGTGCGGCAGACCTACAACGCGGCGAGCACGGCGAACGTGACGATCGGGCGGCAGCTCGTCGCCTGCCTCCGGGGACGCACGGCGGGTCTCCACTCCATCGGGGACGAGACGCTGGACGAGCCGGCCTTCGTGGACAGCATCGTGGCGCCAGAGCTCGTGAGCACGCTGTGCTGGTACGCCGTGGCCAAGCTCCGGCTGGCGCTGCTCGCCGAGGACTACGCGGGCGCGATCGAGATGGGGACCATCGCCGACCAGACGATCGGCGGGAGCGCGGGCCTCATCCTGTCGGTCGACATGGCGTTCCACCTGTGCCTCGCGATCCTGGCGCTGCCCCCGGCGCGGGCGGCCCGGGAGCCGCTCGGCGGCATGCTCGCCCGCTACCGGGGCAAGGTCTTCTCGTACGCCGCGGGCTGCCCCGAGAATTTCGAGCACAAGCGCCTCCTGATCGAGGCGGAGGAGGCGCGCGCCGCCGGGCGCCGGGTCGAGGCGATGGACCTTTACGACCGGTCGATCCAGGCGGCCAAGACGAACCGCTTCGTGCACGACGAGGCGCTCGCGAGCGAGCTCGCGGCCAGGTTCTACCTCGGCCTCGGCCGGGACAAGGTCGCCGGCGTCTACATGACCGAGGCCCACCGGTGCTACCGCGCGTGGGGCGCGTCCGCGAAGGTGGCGCAGCTCGAGGGGCGATACGGCGCCCTCCTCGCCGCGCGCGCGCCCTCGGCGTCGGAGCGGCTCGGGCTGCCGGCGGGGCCGTCGGCGATCGATCTGATGGCGGTCATCAAGGCGTCCCAGGCGCTCTCCGACGAGATCGACCTGGAGCGGCTGCTCCAGAAGCTCATGAGGATCACGATCGAGAACGCGGGCGCCGAGAAGGGGTACCTGCTCCGGGAGCAGGCGGGGACGCTGCTCCTCGAGGCGGAGGCGTCCGCCGCCGGCATGGTGGTGAGCGTCCGCAGCCCCGCGGTGCCGCTGCCTTCGTCGGCCGCGCCCATGACCCTGCTCGGGCATGTCCGGCGGGCGAGAGAGCGCGTCGTGCTCGACTATGCTGCGGGCGAGCCGCGGTTCGCGGACGACGAGTACGTGCGGCTGAACCGGCCGAAGTCGGTGCTGTGCATCCCGCTCCTGCGGCAAGCGGCGCTCGTGGGTCTCCTCTACCTGGAGAACAACCTGACCGCCGGCGCGTTCACGCCGGAGCGGGCGCTGACGCTGGATCTCCTGGCGTCGCAGGCCGCGAGCTCGCTGGAGCACGCGCGGCTCTACGCGGCGCTGTCGAGGGAGAACGCCGAGCGCCGGCGGGCGGAGGAGGCGCTCCGGGAGCTCAACAGCGAGCTGGAGCTCCGGATCCAGCAGCGGACGGCGCAGCTGCGGGTGGCCAACAAGGAGCTGGAGGCGTTCAGCCACTCCGTCTCGCACGATCTGCGCGCGCCGCTCCGGGTCATCGACGGGTTCAGCCTCGCGCTGATCGAGGATTACGGCGACAAGCTCGACGAGGAGGCACGCGACTTGCTCTCGCAGGTGCGCCGGGGGAGCCAGCGGATGTCGGAGCTCATCGATGACATGCTCAGGCTGTCGCGCGTGACGCGCGCCGAGATGCAGCGCGAGCGCGTCGACATGAGCGCGCTCGCGCGCGAGGTGCTCGCCGCGCTGCAGCGTCCAGAGCCGGAGCGCGCCGTGGAGTGCGTCGTCGCGGAGGGCGTGGCGGCGGACGGCGACCCTCAGCTGCTCAGGATCGTGCTGGAGAACCTGCTCGGCAACGCGTGGAAGTTCACGAGCAAGCGGGCGGACGCGCGGATCGAGCTCGGGCAGATGGAGGGTGGGCAGGAGGAGCAGCGGGGCGGCCGCGCGACGTATTTCGTGCGCGACAACGGGGCCGGGTTCGACATGAAGTACGCCGCGAAGCTGTTCGGCACGTTCCAGCGCCTGCACACCGAGGAGGAGTTCGCGGGGACCGGCGTCGGCCTCGCGACCGTACATCGCATCGTCGAGCGCCATGGAGGCCGCATCTGGGCCGAGGGCGCCGTCGGCCAGGGAGCGACGTTTTATTTCACGCTCTAGGCCGGGTTTTCATCTGTTCGCGAGGAACGCCATGAACCACGGAACGAACCCCCTCGTCGATGACAACGCGCGGGCCGCTCGCGCGGGCCACGACCACCCTCGGATGAACGCGGTCGCGCGGCCGGGGAGCGCGTCCTAGATGGGCGCGCCGCTGCGCGTCCTCCTGGTCGAGGACTCCGAGCAAGACGCGCGGCTGATCCTGCGCGAGCTCAAGCGGGGGAGCTACGATCCGTCGCACGAGCGGGTGCACACGCCCGAGGGGATGACCGAGGCGCTCTCGCGGCAGGCGTACGACGTCGTGCTCTGCGATCACAGCATGCCCCGGTTCGACTCGCTGGCGGCGCTGCGCATGATCAAGGAGCGCGGGCTGGAGCTGCCCTTCATCATCGTCTCGGGCAGCATCGGTGAGACGACCGTCGCCGAGGTCATGCGAGCCGGCGCGAACGATTACGTCCTGAAGAGCGAGCTCAGGCGCCTCGCCACCGCGATCGAGCGCTCGCTGCGCGACGTGGCGGAGCGGGCGGAGCGCCGGCGCGCCGAGATGGCCCTCAAGGAGAGCGAGGAGCGGTTCGCCCTGGCCGTGCAAGGCTCGCGCGACGGGCTCTGGGACTGGAACCTGGCCGCCGGGGGCGCCTATTACTCCGAGCGCTTCAAGGACATCCTCGGCTGTCGGGACGGCGAGCTCGGCGATTCTATCGAGTCCTTCCTGCGCCTCGTCGGCGAGGAGGACAGGGACCTGGTGGAGGCCGCGCTCCGCGGCCACCTGGATCGGCGCGCGCCGTACGACGTGGAGTTCCGGCGCCGCACCGACGCGGGCGAGCTGCGCTGGCTCTGCTCGCGCGGGCAGGCGCTCTGGGACGAGCAGGGGAGGGCCACGCGCATGGCGGGCTCGCTCAGCGACATCACCGCGCGCAAGCGGGCGGAGGCGGTGCTCCTGGACAAGCTCGACATCATCGAGCGGCAGCAGGAGGCGATCCGCCAGCTCTCGACGCCGATCATCGAGGTCTGGGAGGGCGTGATCACGATGCCGGTGTTCGGGTCCGTCGACGAGCGCCGCGCCGAGCAGATGATGGAGGTGCTGCTCCAGGCGATCATGCGCACCCGCTGCCGCTCGGCCATCATCGACCTGACCGGCGCCGACGGGCTCGACCACCGCACGGGCGATCACATCGTGAGGCTCGTCCGCGCCGTCGAGCTCCTCGGGGTGCGCGGGATCGTGGTGGGCATCCGGCCCGAGGTGGCGCAGACCATCGTGTCGCTCGGCGTGGATCTCTCGAGGATCGTCACCCTCGCGAACCTCCGGGACGCCCTGGTTCGCTGCATGCAGGGCCCCGCGCGGAGGGAGCGGCGGCCCTGAGCTGTCGCGGGGAGGGCCGCTCGTCGACCTCCTGGAAGACCCGCTCAGGCTCGCCCCGGCCTACAGGCGCACCACCTTGGACTTGTCGCCGTCCAGCGTCCGCAGCGCGTCCCGCGTGTCGACGATGAGCCTCGACTCCGAGAGCATTCGGGCATAGTCGGTGTCGGAGTGGTCGGTGACGACCACCACCGCGTCATAGCGTCCGTAGTCGACGCTCGGGCATACGCTCCTCATCTCCAGCCCGTGCTCGCGGACCTCGGGCACGTGCCGATCGACGTAGTCGACCTCGGCCCCCAGGCCGCGCAGGCCGTGGATCACGTCGATCGCCGGCGACTCGCGGTAATCGGCGACGTCCTTCTTGTAGGCCACGCCCGAGACGAGCACCTTCGCGCCGTTCGCCGGCACCCGGTGCCGGTTGAGCGACTCGTGCACCAGGGAGACGACCTCGCCCGGCATCGCGCTGTTGATGCTGTCCGCGACATCGATGAACCGCGCCTGGTACTTGAGGCCGCGCATGCGCCAGGACAGGTAGAGCGGATCGATGGGAATGCAGTGCCCGCCGAGCCCCGGCCCCGGGTAGAAGGGCATGAAGCCGAAGGGCTTCGTCGCCGCCGCGCGGATCACCTCCCACACGTCGACGCCGAGCCGCCGCGACATCAGCGCGACCTCGTTCACGAGGCCGATGTTCACGGCGCGGAACGTGTTTTCGAAGAGCTTGACCATCTCGGCCGTGTCGGTGCTGCAGACCGGCACGAGGGTGTCGATGATCGCCCCATAGAGGGCCCTCCCCACGGCGAGGCACGCCGGCGTCATTCCGCCGATGACCTTGGGCGTGTTGCGCGTCTTCCACCGCGCATTGCCCGGATCCACGCGCTCGGGGCTGAAGGCGACGAACACGTCCTTGCCGAGCTCGTAGACCCCGCGCGTCAGCGTTGGCGCGAGCACCTCGCGCGTCGTGCCCGGGTAGGTCGTCGACTCCAGCACGATCAGCATCTCGGCGTGCTGCCGCTCCGCGATCTCCTCCATCGCCTGGGTGACGAAGCTCATGTCCGGATCCTTGTTCTTGCTCAGCGGCGTCGGCACGCAGACGACGACGGCGTCCGCGGCGCCCAAGACGTCCAGATCGGCGGACGCCGTGAGCTTCCCGGTGGCGATGAGCGGCTCGAGCTCCGCGGAGCGGATGTCGTCGATATACGATTCGCCGCGGCCGAGCCGGCGCACCTTTTCGGGATCCTTGTCATAGCCCGTCACGGCGAAGCCCGCCCTGGCGAGCTCGACCGCGAGCGGCAAGCCGACGTAGCCCACACCCACCACCACCACGTTCGCGTCGCGGCGCTCGATCTTCCTGAGGAGTCTTTCCATATCTCGGTCTCTCTGTTTGGTTCATTCGATGCTGGCGCGCGGGCGGCGCGGCGCTGCCCGTCGGCGCGATCGCCTCGCCTCACGGGCGCGATCAGGTTGGGGTTGTCGCCTCACTCGACCGTGACGCTCTTGGCGAGGTTGCGAGGCTTGTCGACGTCCCTCCCGAGGAGGGACGCGACATGGTACGCGAGGAGCTGCAGAGCCACGGCGTTCACCACGGGGCTCAGCAGCTCGTCGGTGCGAGGGAGCCGGATCAGGTCGTCCGCATAAGAGGCGGCCTCCGTGTCCCCATCGTTGACGAGGGCGATGACCCGCCCGGAGCGCGCCCTGACCTCCTGGATGTTGCTGAGGACCTTCTCGAGGAGGGAGCACTCGGTCGCGATGACGACCACGGGGAGGCCTTCGTCGACGATGGAGATCGGGCCGTGCTTCATCTCCCCGGCGGCGTGCGCTTCGGCGTAGACGTAGCTCAGCTCCTTCAGCTTGAGGGCGCCTTCGAGCGCGCTCGGGGCGTTCACGCCGCGCCCCAGGAACAGCCAGCCGCGGGCGTCCCTGTACTTGGCGGCGATCCGCTCGATCTCCGCGACGCGCGCCGCGTCGAGCGCCTCGTCGACGACGCGCGGCAGGTCGCGGAGCTCGGCGGAGAGCTGGGCCGCGCGCGCGGCGCTCACGACCCCGCGCGCCTGGCCGAGCCAGAGGGCGAACAGGAACAGCGCGCTGAGCTGGGCGGTGTACGCCTTGGTGCTGGCGACGCCGATCTCCGGCCCGGCGTGGACGTAGAGGACCTCGTGCGCCTCGCGGGTCATGCTGCTCCCCTGGACATTGATGATGCCGAGCGTCTTCGCGCCGAGCCGCTTCGCCTCGCGGAGGGCCTCGAGGGTATCCATGGTCTCGCCGGATTGGCTGATGGCGATCACCAGCGTCCGCTCGTCGACGATCGGCTGGCGATACCGATACTCGCTCGCGATGTCGACCTCGACCTGCACCCGGGCGAGCCGCTCGATGAGGTGCTCACCGACGAGGCCAGCGTGGTACGCGGTGCCGCATCCGATGATCTGGACGCGATCGATCGAGGAAGGGTCGAGGCGCAGATCGAGCCGCGCCTCTCCGGCGCCGCCGCGCAGGCCGCCCGCGATGGTCTGCGCGAGGACCCGGGGCTGCTCGTGGATCTCCTTGAGCATGAACGTATCGCAATCGCCCTTCTCGGCGGCCTCGGCGCTCCAGTCGACGACGGTGGGGGGGCGCGCGCGCGGCCTTCCCCCGAGATCCGTGACGTCGTAGCTCTGGCTGCGCAGGACGACGAGATCGCCGTCCTCGAGGAATACCACGCGGCGGGTGTACGGGAGCAGCGCCAGCACATCCGACGCGAGGAACATCTCGCCGTCTCCGACGCCGATCACGAGGGGGCTGACGCTGCGGGCCGCGACGATCTCCTCGTGCTCGGCGTGCGCGACGACGATGGCGTACGCGCCGCGCACCTCCGTGAGGGCCGCGCGGACGGCGCCCGCGAGGTCTCCCCGGTACCTATCCTTGATGAGGTGCGCGAGGACCTCGGAGTCGGTCTCGGAGCGGAACGCGTGGCCCTGGGCGGCGAGCCGCTCCTTGAGCGGGCGGTAGTTCTCGATGATCCCGTTATGGCTGATGACGACGGTTCCATCCTCACTGGCGTGAGGGTGAGCGTTGCGGTCGTCGGGCGCGCCGTGCGTCGCCCACCGGGTGTGACCGAGGCCGAGCATCCCGCGGACAGAGCGCAGCTCCAGCTCTCGCGCGAGGCCCGCGAGCGGCCCGCCCTTCTTGTAGACCTCGATACCCGTCACGGTGCGAATCGCGAGGCCCGCGCCGTCATGGCCGCGATACTCGATCCGGGCGAGCTTTTCGAGGAGCACTTCCTTTGCGTCACGATAACCGACGTAGCCAACGATTCCACACATGGTTTGCACCCGATGACGCGGAGGCGCCTCACATCACAGGACGCGCCGTGAAGCGATGGACCGCTGTTCGTCCGAGGGCGCTTGCACCCGTCGTGCCATCCGGCGCATTTCGACGAGGACCGTGCCTGGACCTGGCCGCGCGACGGACAGGCGGACATGACCGCGGACGCCGCGCAAGGTGGGGTTGCGCGACCACGCCAACCGTTGCTCGCCGCCGCGCGCTCCTGTCAGGCGGCTCGCGTGGAATGCGAGCGCGTCGGCCCTCCGATCCAGCTGGACTCGCGACGGCCGCGCCCGACATCGGCACGCGGCACGGCCGTTGCTGAAGGCACGGCAAGAGGCCACGGGGCAAGAGGCCAGCGCGCCTGCGCAGGATGAGCCATCCAGCAGGGGAATCGGGCGCGCGCCGAGCAAGCTCGCCGTCCGGCGCGCCTGCTTTCGAACGAGCTCTCCGCACGCGCGGAGGGCTCGCGGAGAGGTGGAACTACATGGGAAAATACTTCGGCACCGATGGCGTTCGCGGTATCGCAAACCTGGAATTGACGCCAGAGCTCGCCTTCCGGCTCGGTCGCTGCGGCGGCCACGCGCTGGCGGGCGAGGCGAGCGGCGCGACCTTCGTCGTCGGGCGCGATACCCGCGTCTCCAGCCCCATGCTGGAGGCGGCGGTCGTCGCTGGGCTCTCGTCCATCGGTGCTTCCGTCATCCATCTCGGCGTCGTGACGACGCCGGCCGTCGCGTACCTCACCAGGCACTTCGGCGCGAGGGCAGGGGTCATGATCTCGGCGTCTCACAATCCAGCCGAGGACAACGGCGTCAAATTCTTCGGCGCGGACGGCTTCAAGCTGCCGGACGGGATGGAACAGGCGATCGAGCAGCTGCTCGACGCGCCGGAGGACAGGCTGCCACGCCCGGTCGGCGGACAGCTCCGCGCGACGTCGGTCGACGTACAGGCGACGGAGGCGTACCTGCGCCACCTGAAGGCGGCCGTGCCGGCGCGCCTCGACGGGGCGCGGGTCGTGCTCGATTGCGCCAACGGGGGCGCGCACGAGCTCGCGCCCCGCGTCTTCCGGGAGCTCGGCGCGGACGTGGTCGCGATCGGGGTGGCGCCCAACGGATTGAACATCAATGACGCGTGTGGCTCGCTGCACGTCGAGGCGCTGCGAAGAGAGGTCTTGCGGAGCGGCGCGCAGCTGGGGCTGTCCTTCGACGGCGACGCGGACCGGCTGGTGGCCGTCGACGAGCTCGGTGCGGCGGTCGATGGTGATGAGATCCTGTATGTCTGCGCGTCGGCCGCGACGCGAGAGCGCCGGCTGGCGAACGACACGATCGTGACGACGGTGATGAGCAATGCGGGGCTCGCGCAGGCGGCCGGCAAGCTCGGCGTCGCGACGAAGCGGACCGAGGTGGGGGACCGCCACGTCATCGCAGAGATGCGGCGCGGCGGCTACAACCTGGGCGGCGAGCCGTCAGGGCACATCGTCTGGCTGGACCACGCGACGACCGGGGACGGGATCTTGTCGGGGCTCTTGTTGCTCGACGTCGTGAGGCGGACGGGCCGTCGGCTCAGCGAGCTGACACGACCGTTCGAGAGGCTCCCGCAGGTTCGCGCCGACGTGATGGTCGCCGACAGGAACGGGCTGAGGAGCAATCCGACGATCGCCGCGGTCGTCGGCAGGGTGGAGCGTGAGCTCGGCGCCGCCGGGCGCATGGTGGTCCGCGCGTCCGGGACCGAGCCGGTCGTCCGCATCATGGCGGAAGGCCCGGAGCAGCCTCGGCTCGAGGCGTACGTCAAGGAGCTCGCCGACGTGATCGCGCGCGAGCTGTCGTGTTCGCTGAACGCATGAGCGCGCACGACCAGGAGCGAAATATGTTTCAGCAGTTGATTGTTGGGTTCGGCAAGGCAGGCCGAGATCTGCACCTGACCTGCCTGCACAAGGCGCGACGCCGACCGGAGGGGCGAGGGCTCTTCGATGATCGCATCGGCGTCGTCGATCCGCTCGTCGCCTCGGGCGCCGCGCTCGAGGGCGCGGCCGGCCTCCCGGCCTATGCCTCGATCGCCGACGCGCGCAGCGCCTTCGATCCGCGGCGCACGGTGGTCCACATCTGCACGGGGCCGTCGGAGCACTACCCGGTGTTCGTCGCGGCCGTCTCCGCCGGCTTCCGCCGCTTCGTCGTGGAGAAGCCGTTCACCATCCATGTCTCCGACGCGCGCGAGATCCTCGCCCTCCAGCGGGAGGCCGGCCTCGACGTCGCCGTCGTCAGCAACTGGCTCTCGAGCCCGGTGACGGCGCGCCTCAAGGCGATCATCGACAGCCGCGAGCTCGGCGCGCTCGAGCGGATGGTCATCGAGAGCAGCAAGCCGCGCATCAGCCGCACGCTGGCCAACAGCAGCCACCAGACCGCCTTCGACGTCGAGATGCCTCACCAGGTCGCGCTGGCGCTCGCCCTCGGCGGTACCGAGGCCGCGGTCCTCCACGCCGAGTGCACCGATCTCTCCTCCGCCTCGGGCACCGTGCCTCACATGGGCGGCGCGACCATCGCCACGACGCACGGCGATCGCGTGGCCGCGGTCTGCCACTCCGATCTCGGCTGCCCGATGCGCAAGCGCGACGTCATCCTCGAGCTCGAGCGCGGAACGGTCATCGGATATTACCAGACCGGCGCCGACGACAACCACGCCTGGGTCAAGCGCTTCAGCGGCGACGGCCGCCTCGTCGCGACGGACGTGTACGAGGACGACCCGCTGAGCACCTGCTTCATCGAATACTATCGTCATTTCGCCGCTCAGGGGCCGGAGCCGCTGAGCAGCGTGGAGTTCAACACGGCGGTGGTGGACGTCATCGCCCGCGCCAAGGTCCTGAGCGGCCTCCTCCATCCGGCCGGCGCGCCGGACGCCGTCCTGCGCGGCGCGGGGAGGTCGCGACCGCGCGCGGGCGCAGGCGCACCTGCCGCCTGCTCGGATCTCGCCGCCGAGCTCTCGTCCGGCGCCGCCCGGGCGCTCATGCCACCGCCCGCCGCGACGCGGGGTTTCAAGCAACGGAGTCGTACATGACATCAGCTATCCCGTTTTACACGTGCGCGGCGTCGCTCGAGCGGCAACGCGGCGAGATCGACGCCCTGATCGACGAGCTCTTCGCCGTCGGATCGTTCACCGACGGCGCGCTCGTCCGTCGCCTCGAGCGACGCATCGCCCTCTTCACGGAGGCGCGCCACGCGATCGCCTGCGGCAACGCCACCGACGCCCTCACCATCATGCTCATGGCCGCGGGCGTCGGGGCCGGCGACGAGGTCATCGTCCCTTCGTTCAGCTTCTTCGCGTCCGCGTCTTCCATCGCGCACGCGGGGGCCAAGCCGGTCTTCGTCGATATCGATCCGGTCACGTACGCGATGGATCCAGCCCAGGTCTCCGCGGCCATCACGCCGCACACCAGGGCCGTCATGCCGGTCCACCTGTTCACGCAGATGGCCGATATGGCCGTCATCGCCGACGTCGCCCGTCGCCACGGGCTGCTCGTCCTCGAGGACAGCGCGGAGGGCATCGGGATGTGGCTCGGCGGCAAGCACGCCGGCCTCATCGGCGACGCCGGGGTCCTGTCGTTCTTCCCGACCAAGACGCTGGGGGCGCTCGGCGACGCCGGCATGGTCCTCACGAACGACGACCGGCTCGCCGAGGCCGCCCGCATGCTCCGCAGCCACGGCCAGAGGGAGGGCGAGCCCCAGGTCTATCACCGCCTCGGCTTCAACAGCCGCATGGACAGCCTCCAGGCGGCGATCCTCCTGGCGCGCCTCGGGCGCTTGCCCGAGGACATCGCCAGGCGCGCCGAGCTCGCCGCCCTGTACGATCGCGGCCTCGCCGGCCTCTCGCCCAGCGTCTCGACGCCGCGCGTCCGGTGCCGCCCCGAGCGCGCGAGCCCTGTCTACTATGTCTATCTGATCGAATGCGAGCAGCGCGACGCGCTCGCGCGCCACCTCGCCGACGAGGGGATCGGGACCGAGACCTACTACCCTGTGCCGCTGCACCTGCAGCCTTGTTTTCACGGCCTCGGCTACGCGCGCGGGGACATGCCCGTCGCGGAGCGCGCCTGCACCCGCACCCTCGGCCTCCCGATGTATCCGGACATGACGGCTGCCCACGTCGAGCGCGTCTGCGCCGCCATCGCCGATTTCTTCCAGCGCGGAGGGGTGCGATGAAGGTCGCGTACTTCGATGACGCGAGGCGCTTCGGCGCCGACGCGGCGCTCGTCAAGCGGCTCGTGGCCGAGGTGGGCAACTCGGGAGCGTTCATCCTGAAACAGCGCGTCTCCGCGCTCGAGGAGGCCATCAAGGGCCAGACCGGCGCCGCCCACGCCGTCGCCGTCTCCAACGGCACGGACGCGCTGCTCATCGCGCTGGCGTCCCTCGGCGTCGGCCCGGGCGTCGACGTGCTGACGCCCGCCTTCTCGTTCATCTCCACGGCGAGCGCCCCGGCCCTCCTGCGTGCCCGCCCGGTCTTCGTCGACGTGAACCCCGATACAGGCACCATCGCCGCCGATGAGCTCGCGCGGCGGCGCACGCCGGAATCGAAGGTCGTCATCGCCGCCCATCTCTTCTCCTCGCTCGCCGCGATGGCCGACGTCCAGGCCGCCGCGAGGGCGCTCGGCCTCCGCGTCCTGGAGGACAGCGCCGTCGCGCTCGGCGCGAGGACCGCGGGTGTTCCCGCGGGGCTCGCGGGCGACATCGGCCTCTATTCCTTCTTTCCCGCGAAGCCCCTCGGCGGCATCGGCGACGCCGGCATGATCGTGTCCAACGACGCCGCGCTCGGCGACATGTGCCGGCGGCTGCGCAACCACGGCCAGGATGGCGTCACGCGCTTTCTGCATCACCACCTGGGATGGAACCACCGGATGGATGAAATCATGGCCGCGTACCTCACGGCGAAGCTCGCGCGGCTGCCCGCGCTGCACGCGCGCCGCCGCGCCATCGGCGAGCGCTACGACGCCGAGCTCGGAAAGCTCGGCGCCGGGATCAGGCCGCTCGCGTCCGCGCCGGGCGAGCGCGTGTTCTATACCTACGTGATCCGCGCCCAGCGCCGTGACGCGCTCCGCGCGCACCTCTTCGAGCGCGGCGTCGAGACCCAGCTCTACTACCCGGTGCCCCTGCACCTGCAGCCGTGCTTTGCCCACCTCGGGCACGAGGCAGGCGACTTCCCCGGTGCCGAGACGCTCTCGCGCGAGGCGCTGGCGCTGCCCCTCTATCCGGAGATGACCGACGCGGAGGCGGATCACGTCATCTCCGCGGTCAGGAGCTTCCATGCGTGAGGCGTCTGCTGTGCTCCTCGCCGGCGTGGGCGATGAGGCCTCTCGGGACCTCGACGGCCAGCTCGAGGCGCTGCGCCGCCTCGGCTTTCGGGGCATCGAGCTCCGCAGCCTGGACGGCGTCGCCGTCGCCGACGTCGACCCCGCGCGCTTCGCCGCCGCCGCGCGGCGCATCGCGGACGACGGGGTGAACGTCGTGGCCTTGGCGAGCCGGATAGGCGGCTGGGCGCGCCCGATCTCCGGGCCCTTCGGCCGCGACCTGGGAGAGCTCAGGATCCTCGCCGACCGCGCCCACGCGCTCGGCTGCAGGTTCATCCGCATCATGTCTTATCCAAACCAGGGGCTCGATGGCGCCGGCTGGCGTCGCGAAGCCATGCGCCGGGTCGCCGCGCTCGTCGAGCTCGCCGCGGAGCTCGACGTCACGCTCCTCCACGAGAACTGCTCGGGCTGGGCCTCCCAGGGCGTGGAGCAAACCCTCGCGATGCTGCGCGAGATAACGAGCCCCCATCTGGGGCTCCTGTTCGACGTCGGCAACGCGCGCTTCGCGGGTCAGGACCCCGTCGCGTTCCTCGGTCGCGTTCTCCCGCACGTGCGCCACGTCCACGTCAAGGATGTTGTTCAGGACGCCGACGGAGCCGCCCAGTTCACCTGGCCGGGCGAAGGTGAAGCCCGGCTCGCCGAGTGCCTCTCGATGCTCCAGGCGGCGGGCTACGCCGGCGCCATCGCCATCGAGCCGCACCTGGCCCACATCCCTCATCTCGGCGTCACCGCCGACACAGCCACGCTGCGCGAGAGCTTCGTCGAGTTCGGCCGCCGCTTCGAGCGCATCGCCCGGGCGGTCTGGCGAGCAGGGGAGAGCCAATGAACGATCCGCGGACCCGTTTCACCCCCGAGCACCTGGAGCACCTCCTCGGCTTGCTCGCGATCGACACGATCAGCCCCATGGAGACCGGCGCGCCGAGCGCCATCCCGGACGCGCAGCGGGCCTTCAGCGACTTCGCGGCTTCCCGCGGCTTCAGCGAGGCTTTCCTGGGCGCTCCCTGCGCTGCGCTCCTGACCGGCGCCCACGTCCCCGTCTCCGTGCGTGAGGTGGCCGCGAGGATGGGCGGCGCGTTCCTCTCGTCGCAGCCGAACCTGGTCCTCCGCGCCGGCGCCGAACGTCCGGCGGCTCGCACCCTGATGTTCAACCTCCACATGGACACGGTCGCCGGGCACGTCCCCGTCGCGTGCGAGGGCGGGATCGTCACCGGCCGCGGCGCCGTCGACATGAAAGGCCCCGGCGTCGCGGTGCTCGCCGGCATCGAGGCGGCCATGCGACAGGATCCCCGGCTCGCGGGCGAGATCCAGGTGCTCGTCCAGTCGGTGGCCGGCGAGGAAGGCGGCGCCATGGGCGTTTACGGGACGAAGGCCCTCGTGGACCTCGGCTATGTCGGCCGATTGAACGTCTTCGCCGAACCGAGCGAGGGCTACTTCTTCGACCGTTCGACCACGTCGATGACCGCCCGCGTGTCGGTCGATGGGGTCGGCTCGACCGACGACGCGCCCCACGCAGGCCAGAACGCCACGGTCATCCTCGCCGCCGTCGCCATGCGGTTCGCCCGCGATCTCGTCGCGGACGTCCGTCGCATCGGCGGCAAGACCTGTGTCGCCGGCATCCACACCGGCAGGATGCATAACCGGGTTTACGGCGAGGGGGCGCTGCTCGTCAACTTCGCGTACTCCACGATGGCCCAGGCCGCGGCGATCGAGGAGGCGACCGAGATCCGCTTCGCGGAGGCCCTGCAGGGCCTCGCGACCGACTTCGCCGATTCCGAGATCCTCGGCGCGACGGCCTCGGCCGCGCGCGCCGTGACGCGCCTCGAATGGTTGAAGCGGCGCCTCCCGACGCTCGACAACCGCGATGGGGCCATGAGGCGCGTCCTCGCGGCAGCCGGCATCGGCCGGACGCCGCCCGCGCTCGCGCATCGCGCGTTCACCTGCGACGCCCTGTGGGCGCAATGCCCCGACGCCTACACGGTCGTCTACGGCCCTGGCAGCCTGGAGCACAACCGCGCGCACGCCGACGGCGAGTTCATCGCCGTCGCCGACCTCGAGCGGTTCGCCCGCGAGGTCGAGGCCATCGTCCTGGCGTTCGGCGATCACTGTCGCGGCGACGCCGCGCTTCTCGACGAGGAATCGATATGAACAAGCTGAGCATCTCCCTGGACGAGCTGCGGCGCTTCGCGGCCGAGGCCCTGACCCGGGCCGGCCTCGCGCCGGCGCATGCCCGCATCGCGGCCGAGCCGCTCGTCTACGCGGACAGGAAGGGCTTCGATACCCACGGCATCGCCAATCTCGGCCGCATCTACGTGGCCAAGCTGAAGAGCGGCCGCATCCGCGGCGACGCCGAGCCGCGCATCCTCGAGGAGGGGGGCGCCACGGCGCTCATCGATGGTCAGGACGGCCTCGGCCTCGTGACCGGCGTCAAGGCGATGCGCCTCGCGATGGACAAGGCGTCGGCGTCCGGCGTCGGCGCCGTCGCCGTGCGCCGCAGCTCCCATTTCGGCCCGGCCGGCTACTACGCCGAGCTCGCGCTCGAGCGCGGCATGGTCGGTATCGCCATGTCGAACCTCGGCTCTCAGACGATCGCTCGCCCGCCTCATGGCGGCGTGAAGATCGTCGGGACCAACCCGATCTGCCTCGCCGCCCCCGGCGGGGAGATGCCGGCCTTCGTCCTGGATATGAGCACGACCGTCGTCTCGACCGGCAGGGTCCGCGCCGCGGCCCGCCAGGGCGAGCGCATCCCCGAAGGCTGGCTCGTCGACGAGCACGGCGCTCCGGTCACGGATCCGGCCGCGTACGACGCCGGCACGGGGCACCTCCAGCTGCTCGGCGGCCAGCCCGAGACCGGCGCGTGGAAGGGCCTGGGCCTGGCCCTTTGGGTGGATATCCTTTGCGGCGCCCTCGCCGGCGCCGCGGCCGGCCCGGATCCAGACCTCTTCGGCCCCTCGGGCGAGGCCCGTTCGCGCGACGATCGCGACGTCGGCCACTTCTTCCTCGCCCTGGACATCCGCCGCTTCGGTGAGCTGTCGGAGTTCCGGCGGCGAATGGACCGGATCCTCGCTGGCGTCGTCGAGTGCCCCGCCAACGGGCCGGGACGGCGCGTCACTTACCCTGGATATCTGGAGCACGAGCGCCGCCGCGCCCTGCGCGTCGACGCGGTGAGCGTGGACTCCGACCTGCTCGCGGCGCTCGGCCAGCTGGCCCGTGAACTGGGGATCAAGCCCCTCGAGACCCTCGTCGAAGAAGGAGATGCAGCGTGACGATGCGTATTGGTATGATCGGTATGGGAGTCATCTCGAAGTTCTATGTCGCGGGCTTTCCGCGCGTGGACGAGGCGAAGCTCGTCGCCGTGTGCGACCTGCGGAAGGAGCGCGTCGCGCCCTTCGAGGCGCGCGGCATCGACGCGACGCTCGATTACCGGGAGCTCTTGGCCCGCGCCGACATCGACGCGGTCATCATCAATGTCCCCAACGACGAGCATTACGCCATCTGCCGCGACGCGCTGGCAGCCGGCAAGCACGTTTGCTGCGAGAAGCCTCTGACCATCCACCGCGCGGACGCCGAGCGCCTCGTCGACCAGGCGCGCGCCGCCGGCCGGACGTTGTTCACCGCGTTCCACCGCCGCTACAACGTCAACGTCGTGCGCGCGTTGCCGCAGCTCGCGGATCGGTCGCGCATCGCCGCGGTCACCGCCCGCTACCTCGAGAGGATCGAGGAGCACGCGGGCGACGACCGCTGGTACCTCGATTCGCGCCGCTGCGGCGGCGGCTGCCTCGCGGACAACGGCCCGAACGTCTTCGACACGCTCGCCTCGTTCCTCGGCCGGCTGGACGTCACCCGCGCCGCCGTCGAGCGCGACGGCGCCGGCATCGACCGTGAAGCCGACGTGGACCTCGTGAACGAAGGCGGCATCCCGGTGCACGTCCGCCTCGACTGGGCGTACCCGCGCGGCGAGCGAAAGGACATCGAGGTCTCGCTCAAGAGCGGCGAGCGCATCGCCATCGACATGCTCGCTGGCTTCGACGAGTTCAAGGGCTCTCTCTGGCACGAGTACGAGGAGATCCTGCGCGACTTCGTCGCCACGATCCGGGCGGGCGGCTGCCACGGCGAGGACGGCCTCGACGCCGTGCGGCTCGTGAGCGACGCTTACGCCGCGGAGGGGCCCTCCCGCGCGGCGCAGGCGCGCAAGCGCGCCGTCCCGACGACGGTGGTGAAGCTCCTCCAGCACAAGCGGAGCGATCGCGGCTTCGTGCTCGAGCGACACGCGACGCGCTGCGTGCGCGCCGGCGAGGTCCACGAGCTCGTCACCACCGACCAGGCGACCGCCGGGCCGGGCGACCGCGTCGATCGGGTGGGCTTCCTCGGCTTCGTCGAGGCGCGCGCCGCCGGCGTCATCGAGCGCGGCGACCTCGTGGTCCACGGCGGCACCGTGATCGGCAGGGTGCTCGGCTTCGACGCCTGCCATTTCCCCAACCACTACAACGTCCTCGTCGCCGCCGCGGCGCCCCTCACCGCGGGCGAGCTCGGTCTCGTCGTCGAGGACACCGTGAAGTTCCTGCCGGGCGAGCCGTCGCCCGAGATCGAAGGGCGCTGACATGAAACCCGTCGAGGTCCTGACGCGCGCGGCCGCCCGCGAGCACCTCCTCGCGAGCGAGGCGCGCGACGCCATGCTCGCGCTGCTCGACGGCGCCTTCACGCCGGCGCAGGCCGCGGCGTGGCTATCGATGCTCGCCTGCAAAGGTGAGACGGTCGCCGAGCTCGAGGGCTTCTTCGCCGCGCTGATGGCGCGCGCCGTCCGTGTCACGCAAAGGGCCGATGCCATCGACACCGCCGGCACCGGCGGCGACCGCCACTCCAGCTTCAACGCCTCCACGGCCGCCGCGCTGATCGCCGCCGCCGCAGGCGCCGTCGTCGCCAAGGCGGGCAACCGCGCCGCCTCGAGCCGCTGCGGCAGCGCCGATCTGCTGGAGGCGATGGACATCGATATCGAGCTCGGGCCTGCGGAGGTCGACCGGTCGCTCGACGAGACCGGCTTTGCCTTCCTCTTCAGCCAGCGCTTCCACCCGGCGCTCCGCGGGCTCGCGCCGCTGCGCCGCGAGCTCGGCCTGCGGACCGCGCTCAACCTCCTCGGACCGCTGGCCAACCCAGCCGCCCCCGCGCGCCGCGTCCTCGGCGTGGCCAAGCCGGCTTTCGTCGATCTCTACGCCGAGATCCTCCCGGCGATCGGCGCCCAGCGCGCGCTGATCGTGCACGCCCGCGACGGCCTCGACGAGCTGAGCCTCGCGGCGCCGACGGACATCGCCGAGCTGCGCGACGGCGCTCTCTACCGGTTCACGGTGACGCCGGAGGACCTCGGCGTCGCCCGCTGCGATCTCGCGGCCTTGCGCGGCGCTGGTCCGGCCGAGAACGCGGCGCTGCTCCGCGCGCTCTGCCGAGGCGAGCGCGGGCCTCTTCACGATTTTTGCGCCGCAAATGCAGCCGCGGCGCTGTACCTCGCCGGCCTCGCGAGCGACCTGCGCGATGGCGTCGAGGTTGCACGGCGCGCCATCCGGTCGGGGGCGCTGGCTTCGCTTGTGGACGACCTCATTGCGCGCTCGGCGACGCGCCGGGCCGCGGAAGGACGACGATGATTCTCGATGTGATCCTCGAACACAAGCGCGGCGAGATCGCCGCGAGGGAGCGAAGCGTTCCGCGCGCTGCGCTGGAGCAGCGGGCCACGACGGCCCGACCACCCCGGGATTTCGCGGCGGCGCTGCGCAGGGACGGCGTGTCCGCCATCGCCGAGATCAAGCAGAAGTCGCCCTCGAAGGGCGTGTTCCGCGAGGGCCTCGACCCGGTGGCCACCGCCCGCGCCTATGCGGCGAACGGCGCCCGCGCCATCAGCGTGCTCGCCGACCGGGAGTTCTTCGGCGGCGGCCCCGAGATCGTCGAGGCCGTGGCGAACGCCGCGGGGGTGGATGTCCCCGTGATGTACAAGGAGTTCGTCGTTCACCCGTATCAGGTGATCGAGGCCCGCGCTGCCGGCGCCGACGCCGTGCTGCTCATCGCGCGCGGCGTCGACGCGGCGCTCCTCACCGAGCTGATCTCGCTCGCGCGCTCGCTCGGCATGGAGGCTCTGGTCGAGACCTTCGACGCCGACGAGATCGAGCGGGCCGTGCGGGCCGGCGCTCGCATCATCGGCGTCAACAACCGCGATCTGTCGACGTTCGCGGTCGACCTCGACAGGTCGCGCGCGCTCCGCCGGCTCATTCCGGCCGACGTGCTCACGGTCAGCGAGAGCGGCCTCAAGACGGCCGCGGACGTGGCCTCCGTCGCCGCCATGGGGTTCGACGGCATCCTCGTCGGCGAGGCGCTGGTCAGCGCGCCCGACCCCGGCGCGGCCCTCAGGTCCCTCCTCGGCGCTGCGGCGCCGGCGCCGGGGATGTTCGGCGCGTTCGGCGGCCGCTTCGTCGCCGAGACGCTGATGAGCAGCCTCGAGGAGATCGAGCAGGGCTTTCTCCGCTACAAGGACGACGCCGAGTTCAACCGGACGCTCGGATCCATCCTCACGAGCTTCGTTGGCCGCCCGACGCCGCTCACACCCCTCCTGCGCCTCAGCGAGTCCCTCGGCGGCGCGCGCATCTATGCCAAGCGCGAGGATCTCGCCCACACCGGTACCCACATGATCAACAACGCCGTCGCCCAGGCGCTGCTCGGGGTCCGGCTCGGCAAGCACCGCGTCGTCGCAGAGACGGGGGCCGGCCAGCACGGCGTCGCCGTCGCGACCGCGTCGAGCCTGCTCGGGCTCGATTGCACGGTCTACATGGGGGCCGCCGACGCGGAGCGCCAGGCGATGAACGTCCAGCGAATCCGCGTGCTGGGCGCCGATCTTCGGATCGTCCACAGCGGTTCGAGGACGTTGAAGGACGCGAGCAGCGAGGCCCTGCGCGACTGGATCTCCAATGTCGACTCGACGCATTACCTGCTCGGGTCCGCGGTGGGACCGCACCCGTTCCCCACCATGGTTCGCCACTTTCAAACGGTGATCGGCGTCGAGTGCCGGGCGCAGGTGCTCGAGCGCGAGGGGCGCCTGCCCGATGTCGTTGTCGCGTGCGTCGGCGGCGGCAGCAATGCGATCGGCATCTTCGCGCCGTTCCTGGACGAGCCGTCGGTCGAGCTCATCGGCGTCCAGGCCGCCGGCGAGGGCCTCGCGAGCGGTCAGCCCGCGGCGCCGCTCATCACCGGCAAGGTCGGCGTCCTCCAGGGCTACAGGACCTACGTCCTGCAGGATGACGACGGCCAGATCCTCGAGACCCACAGCATCGCGCCGGGCCTCGACTACCCGGGCGTCGGCCCCGAGCACGCCCACCTGCGCGACACGGGCCGCGTCCGGTACGTCGCCGTCGACGACGCGCGCGCCCTCGACGCGTTCCAGACGCTCTGCCGCATGGAGGGCATCCTCCCGGCGCTCGAGCCCTCGCACGCGGTCGCGCACGCCCTGGAGCTCGCCCCGAGCCTCGGCCGCGACGCGATCCTGGTGGTGAACATCTCCGGCCGCGGCGACAAGGACCTCGCCTCGGCGATCGAGCACATGCACAGGGAGGGAGTCTGACGATGAGAAAGCTCGAAGCCCGGTTCGCGGAGCTCTCGCGCCGCGGCGAGCGGGCGCTGATTCCGTACGTGACCGCCGGCCACCCGTCGCGGGAGTCGCTCATCCCGCTGCTCGTGGCGCTCCAGCGCGCCGGCGCCGACGCCATCGAGGTCGGCGTACCGTTCTCGGATCCGGTCGCCGATGGCCCGGTGATCCAGAAGGCCAGCTACGAGGCGCTGGCCAACGGCGCGAGCCTCGCCTGGGTGCTCGCCGAGGTCGCCCGGGCCCGCGCGGCTTCCGTGTCGGTGCCGATCGTGCTGATGGGTTACAGCAACCCGTTCCTCGCCTTCGGTCTGGACAGGCTCGCCGCGACCGCGGTCCAGGCGGGCATCGACGGCCTCATCGTCCCCGATCTGCCGACCGATTGCGCCGACCCCTGGCTCGAGGCTCTGGCCGCCCACGGCCTCGGCGTCGCCTTCATCGCCGCGCCGACGACCAGCCCGGTTCGCCTCCGCGTGGCCGGCTCCAAGGGCAGCGGCTTCGTCTACTGCGCCTCCGTGAACGGCGTCACCGGCGTGCGCGAACGCGTGGCGGACGGGCTCGACGCCGTGATCGACCGCATCCGGGCCGCCACGGCGCTCCCGGTGGCGGTCGGCTTCGGCATCGCGACGTCGGCGCACGTCCGCCAGGTCACGCGCTGCGCCGACGGCGCCATCGTCGGCAGCGCGATCCTTCGCCTCCTCGACGCGACGCCGGCGCCGGCGCGGCTCGCCGCGGTCGAGGGGTTTGTCCGCGAGCTGAAGGACGCGACGCGCGGGTAGGCTGCTCGGGGCTGCCCCGAGCAGCACGGCACGCTCTAGGACGTCGATCCGAAGATCGATTCATGGAAAGAGGACCGCGAGGGCGCAAGGGACGCTAGGGGAAGAGAAGAATACAATTCCATCTCTGTCCCGTTGCGCCTCTTGCGCCCTTGCGGTCTCTCCTCTCAGGTGACTTTCTACCTCATCGGTACTCTAGCGCTGCCGGGCCGCGCACACGATCCCGCCGAAGATCAGCAGGATGCCGAGCCCGTGCGCGGCGCGGAGCTCCTCGTGCAACACGAAGTAGGACAGGATCAGCGCGCTCACGGGCAGGACTCCCGTGAAGACCGCCGCCGTGGCGGCGGAGACCTTGCTGACACCCCGGTACCACAGGACGAAGCCGAGGACGGTGACGGCCAGCGCGTAGTGCACGATCGACAGCCAGCCGGCCATCGAGACCTGCGAGAAAGAGAACGAGCGGGCCTCGTAGGCCGCCTGCGGCAAGAACAGCACGAAGCCAAAGGCGACCACCATGGTCGAGACCGCGAGGGGGCTGAGCCTCGCGGTCATGACCTTTCCCAGGATCGTGAACAGGCTCTCGCACACGACCGCTCCCAGGATCAGGACCGTGCCGAGCAGGTGAGCCGAGCCGCGGGGGCCCTCCGCGCCGCCCTCTCCGCCGGACCCGAGCTGGAGCGCGGCGATCCCGGCGACGCAGAGACCGACGCCGGCCCACTTCCAGCGATTGAGCCGCTCGCCGAGGATCAGGGCCGCGAGGAGGGCGGTGACGCCCGGTGTCGTGCTGGTGATGATGCCGCTCTCGGAGGAGGTCGTGTAGCGCAGTCCGTACAGGAGGAAGAGGCTGAACAGGAACACCCCCGTCAGCGCCTGGAGGAAGAGCACGCGGTAGTCGCGCCAAACGAGCGCCGGCAGGCGCTTTTCCTTGGCGAGCAGGAGGAGAATGAGCACGGGCATCGCCAGCCCGAAGCGCAGGCCCGAAGCCAGGAATACCGGGAACTCGCGGGTGATGATCTTGCCGGCCACGACGGAGCTGCCGACGAGGGCCATGGCGAGGGTGAGGTCCAGGAAAGGTCCAGCGCTGCTTCTCTTCATGTTCCCGCGCTCTTCGGAGCCGTGGAGAGGCCAGTCCGAGAGCGGTTGATGCAGACTGCAAACCGCACGCCATCGAGGCGGACGCCTCTCCGAGCGCCGTGGCAGCGCGGGCCGCGGCGCTCTGGTCTGGACGCGCTCGCCGGGCCGCTGGCCGGCCCGGCGCGCGCGCCGACGGCGTGAGCGCGCGCGAGGGCGCTGTCCCGGCTCAGCCTCAGGGATGGCTCGCCGGATCCGCCGGATCGGTCTCCGCGTCCTCCTCGTCGCCGTCGAGCGCTCCATCGCCGTCGCGGTCGAGCGCCATCCGCACGCCCGAGCCCGGCGGCGCGCAGGTGTACGTCAGCGCTCTCCCCGCGGCCGCGAGCTGGCGCAGCGCCGCCGCGCCGATCGCCGCGCTCCCCGCCCGGTTCCGGCGGAACGTGCCGTCGCCCTGGTAGAGGAAGCCCGCCTCGTCGCCGTTCACGCGGCCCCTCACCACGAGATCGCACTCGCCCGCGCCGGCGCGCGCGATCAAGAGGTCCACGCGCTGCTCGGCCGCCGTGTCGCCGGCGCCGGCGAGCGTCGCCTGCTGGCCCACGATGGGCGCCAGGTTTGTATCGAACGCGTGCAGATACGAGGTCACCTGCCGGCGCAGCACGTCGCCCGCCTCGCCCGGAGGGAACCCGGCGACCCCGGGCGCCTCGTTGAAGCCGCGCTGATCGTGGAAGCGGAAGATCGTGTCGACCGTCCCGTCGTGGGCGAAGCCGAACCCGCGGATCTGGTCGCCCTGGAACTCGGTGTCTCGATCGTTGAAGCGGGGGTTCTGCACCATGCCGAACATCCCCACCTTCTGATAGACGTTGCGCAGCTGGGCGACCTTGAAGCTCTGGAAGATGAAGTCGAACGTGTAGCGCCCGTCGGTCCCGAAGAAGCCCGGGAATGCAACCCCATGCTCGGCGTTGCCCGCTGGATCGAGCACGTGGCACGTGCTGCACGCGCCGCCCGGCTCGATGAAGAAGGCCTTGCCCGCCTCCTGGTCGGGGGTGAGCGTGTTGTCCAGCCGGCGGATGGGGTTCGGCGGATACATCACCTGGAGGATGAAGTCGGTGAACGCCTGCATGTCCGCTTGAGGGATGGGCGCGCTGCGCCCGAGCAGCCCGACGAAGGCGACGTTGAACTTCTTGAACGCCGCCTCCTCGTCGAAGGTGCCGCTGTCCGGCTGCGCGCTCGGCGCGTCGTTCCCGCCGGTGCGGTCCCCCCGCCAGTGCATCGGGCCGTGGTTGGCCATGCCGCGCAGGCTCTGCGTCGTCATCGGCCCCTTGAGCGCGGCGAACTCGGCGGGCTGGCCGAAGAGCGTTGGATCGAGCACGAAGGGCCCTGGCATCGGCGTGGTCGTCGCGTCGGGGTCGCCGAGGTCCCACGCGAGGCTGTCGACGTCGCCGAAGACATGGCAGCTCGCGCAGGCCGAGTCGCCGTGGCTCGACGAGAACGAGGCGTCGTAGAGGAAGCGGCGGCCGCGGACCACGCTCTCCGGCTCCGGGCTGTACATGGGCACGTGCGCGATCTCGGCCTGGGCGTCGAGGTCGATGACCGCGATGGAGTTGTCGAACCGCGTGAGGGCGTAGAGCTGCTCGCGCGCCTCGTCGAGCACCACGCCGGTCGGCCCGCCGCCGGAGACGGGGATCTGGCGCGCGCGCCTGGGCACGAAGGTGTCGGCTTCCAGCGCCGCGGTCGAGAAGACGCCGATCTTGTCGGAGCCGAGCGCGGCCACGTAGAGCTTCTTTCCGTTCCGCGAGACGGCCATGCCCTGCGGCAGCGCGAGGCTCTTCCGGCTCTCGGCGTTCGGGACCGGGGCGCAGCACGCGCTGTAATCGATGTGCTTGTTCAGGTGCCGCGGGGCCACGCCGCCCGTCGCCGGATCGAGCACCGTGATGCGGTTGTGGTTGAAGCGGCCGCGCACGCTGTGGCCGGCGAAGACGCCGGGGCCCTCGAAGCGCTGCTCGTTGAACGCCTCGGTGTTGGCCACGTAGACGCGCCCGCTCACCGGGTTGACGGCCATGTTGTAGAGGACCGTGCCCACGCCCTGGAAGGCGCCCGCGGGGCCCGCGACCTGCGCGGGCGGGTCGGCCATGGCGTCGAGGACGAAGACGTCCTTGTCGGGCAGCGCGAAGCTCACCTTGTCGTCCCAGGCTCGATTCAGCTCGTCCACCCAGTGCTGGCCGTCGAATTTGACGATGAGGGGCGCCGACGGCTGCGCGGCCCCGGCGGCGTTGGTGGTCGGCGGGGGCAGGCCGAGGCCCAGGTTCACCACGTTGGTCTCGACCACCGTGGTGCGGTTGCCCGAGTGGAAGGCCGCCGCGTAGACGCGCGCGCCGTCGGGCGTGGCGGCGAGCGCGCGCGGCGTGTCGCTGAACAGGGTGACGATGGTCAGCGGCGCGGGGCTCTGGCTCGCCGCGGAGAAGACCCAGACGTCGGCGCGGCCCACGCCCGGCGTGGTGAGCGCCGGGTCGACAGGGCTGTTCTGGCCGCGGTGCGCGGTGGTGATGAAGGCGCGGTCCTTGCCGGGGCCGGCGAAGACGATGTCGCGAGGCTCGTCGCCGACGAGCAGCGTGCGCACCACGCGGGGCTTCCTGGGCCTCGAGACGTCGACCACGCTCACGCTGTCGGAGAGGTGGTTGACGACCCAGACCTCGTCGTCGCTGCGGGCCGCGACCGCGACGGGCTCCAGGCCGACGGCGACCGAGCCGCGGTGCACGAGCGCGCCCCGCTTGACCTTGAAGATCTCCAGCCGGTTATCGGGCGTGTTGACGGCGAAGAGCGTCGAGCCGTCGGGCGAGAGGGCGAGAGGGCGAACCTGGCCGCTCTCGAAGAGGGTGTAGGGCCGGGCGGGGGCGAGGGCGCTCGGGGCGCTCGCGGCTGCTCGGGGTTCGTCCACGGATGCGCCGGTGTCGCCGCAGGCGGCGAGGGCGAGCGCCGAGAGCGACAGGAGAAGGAGCTTCATGATGGGCACCTCGAAGGTTACGGGAACATTCAAGGATACCACCGAAACACAGACACCGAGCAATAGCGCCGAGTCAGAATGAGATTGGATTGTTTGGCAAGACACCTTTCAAGGGCGAGCGCTCCTCGTGGATGGATCGCTCCACAATGTGCTACAGGTCCTCTGCGGTAGGGGCCTGACCCACCGAGACGATGCGGTCGCGAAGACGCCCTGTCGCGGTGGTGAGGGAGGGGGCATGTCGCGGCGCGCCTCGGCTCGGGCGGCGAGGATCAAGCCGCGGCGAGCTTGGCCGGGCGGCGCATCAGCGAGAGGGCGACGTAGACCACGAGCGAGATCGAGAAACCCGAGAACCACGCGTAGTGGTAGAAATCCATCCATGCGGCGGAGACCGTCAAGACATCGATGGTGCCGAGGAAGCCAGGCAAATTGGGCAGGACACCGGCGACGAGGGCGACGATCGCGATGGGGTTCCACCCGTTCGTGTACCAATAGGGCCCCTCCCGCTTGTAGAGCTGGGCGAGATCGAGCTCGGTCCTGCGGATCACGTAGTACTCTGCGATCAGGATCGCGCCGACGGGGCCGAGCAGCGCGGAGTAGCCGACGAGCCAGGTGAAGATGTACCCCGTCGGATCGCTGACGAGCCGCCAGGGCTGCATCAGGATCCCGATGACGCCGGTGATGAGGCCGCCCGTGCGGAAGGAGATCCGCGACGGCCAGAGGTTCGAAAAGTCGTTGGCGGGGCTCACCACGTTCGCGGCGATGTTCGTCGCCAGGTTGGCGATGCTGAGCGCCGCGAGCGAGACGATGAGGACGACGGGGCTCTCGAAGCGAGTGATGAGGACAACGGGGTCCCAGATGGTCTCCCCGTAGATGACGACCGTGGCCGACGTGACGGCGACGCCGATGAACGAGAAGAACGCCATGGTGGGCGGCAGACCGACGGCCTGCCCGAGGGCCTGATCGCGCTGTGAGCGCGCGTAGCGGGTGAAGTCGGGGATGTTGAGCGCCAGCGTGGACCAGAAGCCGACCATCCCCGTGAGCGCAGGGAAGAAGAACCTCCAGAGCTGGCCGTCCTTGGGCTGCCCCGCCGCGAAGGCCGAGGGCTTCTCGAGCATCGGGCCGAACCCGCCGGCGCGGCCATGCGCCCAGAAGAGCAGGAGCAGGCCGAGGGCGACCAGGAGGGGCGCCTTGATGTTCAGCAGGATCCGGATCGACTCGATGCCCAGGTGAATGATCCAGACGTTGATGCCCCAGAACAGCAGAAAGCAGGCGAGCTGGGCCGCGTTGATGCCGAGCGGCGTCGCCGGCATCTGCTCGATCGACGGCATGAAGACGGCGACGATCTTGTAGATGGCCCACCCGCCGAGCCATGTCCCGATTCCGAACCAGCCGCACGCCACGAGGGCCCGGAGCACCGCCGGCACGTTGGCCCCTCGGACGCCGAACGCGCTCCGGCAGTAGACGGGGAACGGAATGCCGTACTTCGTGCCCGCGTGCGCGTTCAGGATCATGGGCAGGAGCACGATGACGTTGCCGAGGAGGATCGTGAGCTCGGCCTGACCCCAGCTCATCCCCTCGGCGATCAGACCCGAAGCGAGCATGTACGTGGGAGTACAGGCGCACATGGATATCCACAGTGCGGCGATGTCCTTCATCCCCCATTTGCGCTGGTCCAGGCGCACGGGCGCGATGTCCTCGTTGATGTAGCGGGAGTCGACCTCCCCTTCCATCCGAGGACCGCCGCTCTCTCTCGCGCGTCGAGGAGCGGGCTGCGCGTCGCGCTGGACGGTCGTGTGCGCCATGGTCCATGACGCTACACGAGTCGATGTGAGACTGGATAGAGGGCTAGCGCGACGGAGGTCGAGGTCCGGCGGGGCCGCGCTTCAGCGCGAACGCGATACCCTCCTTCAGGGTCCGGAGCGTCACGACGCCGCCTACACCGACGCCCAGCTCGACCAGCGTCTGCGCGATCCGCGGCTGGATGCCGGTGAGCACCACCTGCGCGCCGAGGAGCCGCACCGCCTTGGCCAGCCGGATCATCGCGTCCGCTACCTGGGTGTCGATCACCACCACGCCCGTGATGTCCAGGACCACGGTGGTGGCGTTGTGCGCGATCACCCCCTGGAGGAGCGTCTCGAGCGCCGCCGCGGCGCGGGCGCTGTCGAGGAAGCCGATCAGCGGCATCGCGATGACCTGATCCGCCACCGGCATGAGCGGGGCCGACAGCTCGCGGACCATCTGCTCGAGCTTCATCGTCTTCTCCGCCACGCGCAGCTCGAGCTCGGCGTTGAGCCGCCGCACCTCCTCCTCGGCCTGCCGGCGATCGGTGACGTCGACGCCGATCGCCTGGAACTCGGCGCTCGCGCCCCCCTCGCCGAGCGGGGCGCGGTTGGTCCAGTGCAGCCAGCGGATCGACCCGTCGGGGCGCACGATCCGGTGCTCGGTGTGGACGATCGGGTTGTCGGGGCCGAGCTTCGCGAACTGGCGATCGAGGGCCGGCCGGTCCTCGTCGGGGACGAGCGGCGTGAAGTGATGACCGACCAGCTCCTCCCGCGTCTTCTCGAAATACCGGCAGTACACGTCGTTGACGAAGGTCAGCGTGCCATCCATCCGGAAGCGGCAAATGAGCTCGGTCTGGTCCTCGACGATGCCCCGGTAGCGCGCCTCACTCTCCCGCAGGGCCGCCTCCACCAGCCGTTTCTCGGCGAGCTCCCGCTCGAGCTCGGCGTTGCGCCGGCGGAGCATCTCCAGTTCCACCTCCGCTGTACTGCCACTCCTTGCTTCGCCATCGTTCATGATCCAGTGGCCCTTCGAAGCGCCGACGGACGGCGCCGTTCTCCGTCAGCGTACCAAAACCACGGTCGCCGCGGGTGAACTTCGTACGTGCGGTCGACCTGCGCAGCGCCTCCGACCCCGTACGACCCGCATATTCGATCGACGCACGCGAGCGCACCGTCACCCAGCTTCGTGGCTCACGGCGGCCGTCCCCTACCGAGCTTTGTTCGTTTCCTATGTTCGCTGCTTTACCTTCTCAGCCGCGCCGTCCTTCTCGAGGGCTGTCGACGTCGACGACAGCGCCGGTCCTCGCGACAGGGGACGGCGCTGGCCCGAGGACCAGCGCCGTCGCCCGGCGCCCATCCAGCGTGAGCTCCGGGGAGGGGATGGCCCTCCCATCCACCAGTTGGCCGATCCAGTCCACCGACACGAGCAGCCCCCTCGCGGGCCAGCCCCATCCACTCGATGGCCAAGGCCTCGAGGCAGCGGCCGGGATCCCTCTTGTGGAATTTTTGTTCCGGTTATTGCCCATGTTTAGAAAATATGTTCCAATGTCAACATGTCCACCAAGTTCCGCAGCCCCCTGCACGAGATGGCCTCCACCACCCCCACGGACTTCTGGTGCGACTCGTGCGCGGTGGGCGAGCTCAAGTACGCCCTCGATCACGGCGCGGTCGGCGCCACCAGCAATCCCACCATCGTCGCCAGCGTGCTCAGGACCGAGTTCGGCGACTGGAAGGCGCGCGTGGAGGAGCTGATTCAAGCGCAGCCCACGTGGACGGAGGCGCACATCGCCTGGGAGCTGATGGAAGAGATCTCCGTGAAAGCTGCCAGCCTGCTCACGCCCGTGTTCGAGCAGACGGGAGGCAAGAGGGGCTGGTTGTCGATTCAAACCAACGCGGAATTTCACAGGAGCCCCCACGCGCTCGTGAGCCAGGCGCTCCGTTTCGCGTCGCTCGCCCCCAACCTGCAGGTGAAAATTCCGGCGACGGCGGCCGGCATCCAGGCCATCGAGGAAGTGACGGCGGAGGGGGTCAACGTCAACGCCACCGTCTCCTTCACGGCGCCGCAGGCCGTCGCCGTCGCCGAGGCCGTCGAGCGAGGGCTCAAGCGCCGTGAGGCATCCGGACATTCCACGGCCAACATGGTCCCGGTCTGCACCATCATGGTCGGCCGCCTCGACGACTGGCTCAAGGTCGTGTGCGAACGACAAGGCAAGGTGCCGACCCCCGGCACGCTGGATTGGGCCGGCATCGCGGTGTTCAAGAACGCGCTCAAGACGTTCAAGCAGTCCGGATACCGCACGCGCCTGCTCGCCGCCGCCTATCGTCATCACCTCCACTGGTCGGAGCTGGTGGGCGGGGACGTCATCCTCACGATTCCGCCGGAGTGGCAGCGCAAGTTCAACGCCTCCACGATCCCGGTCATCCCGCGCATCGACAACCCGGTTCCGCAGCAAGCCATGGCCGAGCTCTCGGAGCAGCTCGAGGACTTCCGGCGCGCCTACGACCCCAAGGGAATGAAGGTGGGCGAGTTCGACGACTTCGGCGCCACCCGCCGCACGCTGCGCACTTTCCTCGATTCGTATTACGGGCTGCTCAGCTTCATCCGCGACCTGCGCATTCCGAATCCAGACACGTGAGCTGACAGCGCCGGCCGGCAGCTGGAGCGGGTGGGCTGCCGCGTCGCAGCTCGCCCCGCGGGCCGCCCCCGCGTCGCCGTCCCCCTCCGCGACCGCTCGCCTGACGCCTGGCGGTGCGCGGAGCCGTCAGGTCTATCGCTTCGACCTCTTGCCGTTACCGTGGCTGCGCTTGGCTTCCACGGCGCGGCCGAGGCCGACGATGAGCGTGACGGCCAGCGTCATGGTGACGGCGAGCGAGCGGAACATGCCGACCGAGGCTTCCTGTACCTCCAGGCTCACGTCTGCGTGCTCGGCGAGCGGGCTGAGCGGGCTGTCCGTCAAGGCGACGATCTTGACGCCACGCTGCTTGGCTTCACGCACGACCTGCGCCACGTCCGGCGAATACGCCTTGGAGCTGATGGCGATGATGACGTCGCGGTTCGTGGCATGGCCGACCTGCTGCATGAACATGCCGCCCACGCCGTCCACCAGCACGTTGCGCACGTTCATCTGGCTGAAGGCGTAGGCCAGGTAGCAGGCGATCGGGAAGGAGCGGCGGTGCGCCACCACATACACGATCTCGGAGTCCGTGATCAGCTTGTAGGCTTGGTCCAGCAGCGGCCCCATCCGCCTCTGCTGCTGCAGCCGGCGCAGGCCGACGATGTCCGCTTCGACGAACTGGTCGAGCAGCGCGCTGGCGTCGCCCTTGGCCTCTTCGCTCGGAGCGCCCTCGGTGCCGTTGAGGGAGCGCAGGCGCTCTTTGTAGTCCGGCATGGCGTCGGTCAGCCGCGTGCGGAACACGCGCTGCATGTCGCTGTAGCCGGAGAAGCCGAATTCCTTGGCGAAGCGGATGAGGCTGCTGGGTTGCACACCGGCGCGCTGCGAGACCTGCGCGATGGTATCGAGCGCGAGCTCACTGGGATTGTCGAGAGCGTGGCTGGCGATCTGCTGGAGACGTTTGCTCAGGCTGGGGAATTGTTTGATGATCGCTTTTTCCAGCTGATCGTACGTCTCCGGATGCGTAGCTTCGCTCTTCTTCATTCATTTCACCGTAGGCATGGCGAAGCTCGCCCCGACGCTGGCCCCTCGCGGCCAGCGCGACGTGACGGTCTTCAGGCGCGTGAAGAATCGGACACCCTCCGGACCGTGCATGTAGTGATCGCCGAACAGCGAGCCCTTCCAGCCGCCGAAGCTGTGGAACGCCATCGGCACGGGGATCGGCACGTTCACGCCCACCATGCCGATCTGGATGCGCTTGGTGAACTCATCCGCAGCCTCGCCGCTGCTGGTGAAGATGGCGCCGCCGTTGCCATAGCGGTGGGCATTCACCAACTGGATGGCGGCGTCAAGCGTCGGCACGCGGACGACGGCGAGCACCGGGCCGAAGATCTCTTCCTGGTAGATCTTCATGGACGAGGTGACGTGGTCGAACAAGCAACCACCCAGGAAGAAGCCGCTCTCGGATCCGGGAACTTTGAGGCCGCGCCCGTCGACCACCAGCCTGGCGCCTTCCTTGACGCCGAGGTCCACGTAGCCGGAAACCTTCTCGAGGTGCTGCTTGGTGACCAGGGGCCCCATGTCCAACCCCGGCTGGTCGCCGGGTCCGATCTTGAGCGCCTTGATCTTGGGGATGAGCGCATCGACCAGGCGGTCGCCCGTTCCGGGGCCGACGGCGACGGCCACCGAGATGGCCATGCAGCGCTCGCCGGCCGAGCCGTAGGCGGCGCCCATCAGCGCGTCGACCGTGTGGCTCAGGTCGGCGTCGGGCATGACGATCATGTGGTTCTTGGCGCCGCCCAGCGCCTGCACCCGCTTGCCGGCGCGCGTCGCGCGCTGATAAACGTCCTCGGCCACGGGCGTGGAGCCGACCAGGCTGATGGCCGCGACGTCCGGATGCTCGATGAGAGCGTCGACGACCTCCTTGTCGCCGCTCACGACGTTGAACACGCCCGGCGGCAGCCCAGCCTGCGTCCACAGCTCCGCGAGGCGCAGCGACAGCGACGGCACCTTCTCCGACGGCTTCATGATGAAGGTGTTGCCGCAGGCGATGGCGATCGGCGCCATCCACAGCGGGATCATGGCCGGGAAGTTGAACGGCCCGATGCCGGCGCACACACCGAGCGGCTGGCGAAAGGACCAGCTGTCGACGCCGCGCGCCACGCCCTCCGAGTACTCACCCTTGAGCAGCTGCGGAATACCAGCGGCGAACTCGACGACCTCCATGCCGCGCGTCACGGAGCCGCGCGCGTCGTCGAGCACCTTGCCGTGCTCGGCGGTGACGAGCGCCGCCAGCTCGTCCACGTGCCGGTCGATCAGGCTCTTCAGCTCGAACATGACGCGCGCGCGCCGCACCGGCGGCGTCGCCGACCAGCCCGCGAAGGCCTGCTTGGCGACCAGCACGGCGCTCGACACCTCGCCGGCCGTCGACATCGGCACCTGGCTCGAGACGGCGCCGAGCGCTGGGTTGAAGACGTCGCCCCAACGCTGAGTGGAGCTGTCCGTCATCTTGCCGCCTACGTAGTTCTGCAGTTTCTTGATCATGGCTTCATTACCTATCGAGGCTCGTGCCGCGCTATTGGCAGGCCGTCAGGCCTCCGTCCACGTACAGGATCTGCCCGGTCACGAAATCGCTGCCGGGGCCGCAGAAGAACAGCGTCGGTCCGACGACGTCCTCCGGCTCCGCGACCCGTCCGAGCGGGATGCGATCGAGCAGCTTGGCTCGTTGCTCAGGGGTGTTGAGTACATGTTGCGCCATTTCGCTCTGCACGAAGGTCGGCGCCACGCCGTTCACGTTGATGCCATGCGGCGCGAGCTCCACCGCGTGCTGTCGGACGATCATGGCCAGGCCGCCCTTGCTCGACGTGTAGGCCGAATAGCCTTTACCCTGCAGGGCCAGGGAGGCGCGCACGGACAGGATTTGCACCTGGCGCCCGCCCTGACCTTGCTGCACTTGACGCCGCGCGACGGCCTGCCCCAGGAACATGGCCGCCTTCAGGTTGAGGTCGATCACGCTGTCGAAGCTCTCCTCGGTCGCCTCGAGCACGCGCTGCTCGCGATGGATGCCGACGGCGTTCACCAGGATGTCGCAGCGCCCGAAGTAGTCGCAGACCGCGTCGACCGAGCGCCCGATGTCCTTCACCGAGCGGGCGTCGAAGGCGACTCCCCTGGCCTCCGCCCCGGTAGCGAGCACCGAGCCTGTCACCGCGCGCAGCTTGCGCTCGTCGGTGCCGCCCACGACCACCTTGGCGCCGGCGTGGCCCAGGCCGCGCGCGATCGCCGCGCCGAGCACTCCGGTGCCGCCAGGTACATAAGCGACCTTGTCGAGCAGGGTCCTCGAGAACTGGTGCGCGGTGGTCGTCATGGTGGCCTCAATCCAGGTGTAAACCGCCGTTGATATCGAGCAGCTCCCCGGTGATGAAGCCAGCCAGGGGCGACGACAGGAACACAACGGCGTGCGCGACCTCCTCCGGCTCGCAGAAGCGACCGACGGGGATCTGCTCCAGCGTCCGCTGCCGCTGCTCCTCCGTGAGCTGCTCGGTGATCATCTTGGTCTTCACGTAGGCCGGCGCGATGGCGTTCACGGTCACGCCGTGCGGCGCCAGCTCTCGCGCGAGCGAGAACGTGAGTCCGCCGAGCGCGCCCTTGGACGTGGTGTAGGCGGTGCCGGCCGTGAGCCCGCCGGTCTTCATGGCCACCGAGCACATGTTGATGATGCGGCCCCACCTGCGCTCGCGCATGGAGGGCGCCCACTCGCGGCTCAGGTGGTACGGCCCGTCCAGGTTGACGGCCATGATCTTGCGCCACTCCTGCGGAGTGGTCTCCGCCAGCTTGTGATTGGAGAGCACGCCCGCGTTGTTGACCAGGATCTCCACCGCCCCGACGCGCTCGCGCACGTCGGCGCACGCGGCCTTGACCTGCGCCGAGTCGCTCAGATCGAACAGGATCGGGTAGGCGCCATCGCCCAGGGAGGCCGTCACGGCATCGAGCGCCGCGCGATCCGCGTCCGCCAGCACCACGCGGTGGCCTTCGGCGAGCAAGAAGCGCGCGATCGCCGCGCCCATGGCGCCGCCGGCGCCCGTCACCATCGCGACGCGGCTCGGGTTGTTTGTCTTGTCCTTCGTTTCGATTCTAGTTGGAGTCATCTTCTTTGCTCAGCAATCCGCGAGCGCGCCCAGGTAGTCGCGCACGCCCGTATGTTCCAGCAGCCTGCCGTACGTCGGCAGCTCCGCGACATGACCACCGGCCACGAACAGGAAGCGCTCGCAGTGGTCACGCATGATGTCGATGTGAAACGGCTCGTAGGGATGGACGCACAGCATGACCACGCGGCCGCTGGCGCGGAGCTGCTTGAAGAAGCTCAGCATGAAGCCGATGTAACCGTCTTGCGTGCTGAACTGCGGCTCGTCGAAGATGTGCACCAGCGGGTAGTCGGACCCCGCCGGCTGAAGCATGAAATCGGGCTTGGTCTTCTTGACCGAGCGCACCTGATACGACTGGTGATAGTGAATGACCAGGCGGTCACGCTCGCGGTACTTCACCGTCTGTATGTCGCGCCCGCCGCACAAGATTTGACCGCTGGTCGGCACGTCGCTGCCCGACAGCATCTCGAACAGGGTCGTCTTGCCGGCGCCGTTCGGCCCCATCACGCCTATGATCTCCGGCCCTTCGATCGCGAACGAGGCGCTGAGGCTGAACGTCTGCTTCCTGGCGAACAGGCCGCGCGAGTACGTCTTCTTCAGGTTCCGCACCTCGAGGACCGGCGTCGTCATGACAGCTCTCCCAGCAGGCGTGCGTTCTCTAGCAGCGCCTTGGCCGGCCCGTGGTGCACGACGCGGCCGCCGCGGATGACGTACGCGCGATCGCACACCGCCAGCGCGCTGCGCACGTTTTGTTCCACCACCAGCACGCCGATGCCCTCGTCGCGCAGGCGCGCGATGGTCTTCATGACGTCCTGCACCAGCTTGGGCGCCAGGCCTTGCGACGGCTCGTCCAGCAGCACCAGGCCGGGACCGCCCAGCAGGGCGCGGCCGATGGCGACCATCTGCATCTCGCCGCCGGAGAGGTTCTCGCTGTCGCGATCGAGCAGGTACTCCAGCGCGGGGAACAGGCCGAACACCTCCTTCTCGCTCCAGCTGCGGAACGCCGTCTTCTTCTTGCCCAGCTGAAGGTTGGTCCTCACCTTGAGCGCGGGGAAGATGCGGCGATCATCCGGCACCCAGCCGATGCCGGCGCAGGCGATGTCGCTCGTGGCCGCGCGCGTGATCTCGCTGCCGCCGAAGCGGATTGCCCCGCGGCGAGCCGGCGTGAGACCGAGGATGGAGCGCAAGACGGTCGTCTTGCCGGCGCCGTTCGGCCCCAAGAGCGCCACGGCCTCGCCCGTGCCGACGCTCAGATCGACGCCGAACAGCGCCTGCGTCTCGCCGTAGAAGGTCTCGATACCCTGGATTTCAAGCATCCGCCGGCGCTCCCAGCTTCGCCCGGCGCACCCACGGATCCGAGCGCAGCTCGTCGGGCGTGCCCTGCGCGATCACCTGGCCCCAGTGGATCACCGATACGCGATCGGCCAGTCGGAACAAGAAGTCCATGTCGTGCTCGATCATGACGATGGTGAAGCGGCGCTTGAGCGTGAGGATCAGCTCCAGCAGCCGGTCGCGCCCTTCGGCGCCCATGCCTTGCGTCGGCTCGTCCAGGAAGAGCACGCGCGGCTCCGCCGCGACCGCCACGGCGATCTCGAGCGCGCGACGCTGGCCGTAGGGCAGGTCGATCGATTTGCTGTCGAGGCGCTGGCCGAGCCCCACCTGCTCGACGACGCGGATCGCCTTGTCCATCGCGGCCGAGTCGGCGGCGACGCTCTTGAACGGGTTCATGCCGGAGCGGCGCATCTCCGGCACGGCGAACAGCACGTTCTCCAGCACCGTGAACTCGTCGAACAAGCTCATGATCTGGAACGAGCGTGCCACGCCCCTCTGCGCGATCTGCCGCGGCGACAGGCCGGTGATGTCCTGTCCATCCAGCAGCACCTGCCCGCGATCCGGCGGGAAGTGACCGGTGAGCACGTTGAAGCAGGTCGACTTGCCGGCGCCGTTCGGGCCCATGATGCCCGCCAGCTGGCCCTGTTCGAACGACAGCGTGATGTCCTCCAAGACCACCCGGTCGCCGAAGCGCTTGCTCAGGTGGATGGCCTCAAGCAGAGCCATTTTCAGCCTCCGTGGGCAGCCGCTCGGATCCCGCCGCGCGAGATCCGCGCGAGAGCTTGGCGCGGTAATGCTGAAACGCGCCGGCGATGCCCTCGGGCTGGAACAACACCACCGCCATGAAGAGCAAGCCGTACCAGAGCAGCCAGGTCTCGGTCGCCGCGCCGAGCAGGTCGCGCGCGACGATGAACACCAGCGCGCCCAGCACCGGCCCCCAGAAGCTCACGGTGCCGCCGCCGATCAGCACCGCCATGACGATGAAGCCGGAGCTGTGCACGTTCATCACGTCCGGATAGGCGCTCTCTTGCGCCACGGCCAGGAGCCCGCCGGCCAGCCCGGCGAACACGCCGGAGAGCGCGATCACGGCCCATTTCGTGAGCCACACGTCGTAGCCGACGAAGCGCGCGCGAGACTCGTTCATACGGATGGCTTGCAGCGCCTTGCCGAACGGCGAGTGCACCAGGCGCCACAGCGCCACGATCGCGAGCGCCAGGATGGCGAGCACCACGTAGTACAGCGTGGCGTTGTCCTTCAGATCGAGCCCAGCCAGCGCCGGCCGGCGAATGTCGAGCAAGCCGTCCTCCCCGCCCGTGATCGAGTGCGCCTTCATGGCGACGAACCAGAACACCTGCCCGCAGGCGATGGTGAGGAGGGCGAAGTAGATGCCGCGCCGGTGCGCCACGAGCGCCCCGACGAGCGCAGCGCCGAGGCCGCCCGCGGCCGCGCCGAGCGCCAGGCAAACCAGCGGGTTCTGCGACCAGCTCAGGTAAGACAGGCCGTAGGCGTAGGCGCCGACGCCCAGGAACGCGCCCTGGCCGAACGCGGGCAGGCCCGTGTAGCCCATGAGCAAGTTGTAGCCGAGGGCGTACAACATCCAGATCGCGACCTCGATGCCGAGGTACTGGTAGAGCCCGACATGCTCGGCCCAGAGCGGGAAGCTCGCCATCGAGGCCAGCGTGATCAGCATGGGCCTCGTGACCCAGGCTTGCCCGCGATCCTTCCGGCCTCTGGTGGTGACGGGTGTGTAAAGCGGCATCGATCAGGCCTCGAGCGCGCTCTTCTTACCCATCAGCCCGCGCGCGCGGACGCTGAGCACCAGGATGAGCAAGAGGTACATGGACATGACCGACCACTCGGCGGCGTATCCACCGGTGATGCCGACCGTGATGCCGACGAGCAGCCCGGCGAGCACGGCGCCCCAAAAGCTACCGACGCCGCCGAGCACGATGATGAGAAACGAGGGGATCACCGCGTCCACGCCCACGTGCGGGCGCAGGCCCCAGATCGGCGTCAGGACGATGCCGGCCAGCGCCGCCAGACCCGCGCCCATGGCGAACACGAACAGCCGCAGTCGACCGATGTTGATGCCGAGCGCGCGCACCATCTCGGCGTCGTGCGCGCCGGCCTTCACGCGGGCCCCGTAGGGCGTCTTCTCAAGGAACAGCCACACGAGCGCCATCATCACGACGCCCAGAGAGGCGGCGAAGAACCGATACCTGGAGTAGACGAGGTCACCGGCCATGAACGCGCCGTTCACGGCCTCCGGCACCGGCAGCTTCTTCTCGCCCGGGCCCCACACGATGCGAATGCCTTCTTCGAGCACCAGGGAGGCGCCGAAGGTGAGCAGGAGGCCGTACTCGGGTTTCTTCCCGTACGTGCGGCGGACGCAGCGCTCCAGGCCCATGCCCACGACCCCGAGCAGGAGCGGCGCCACGATCAGCGCCAGCGCGTACCTGAGCGCCAGCGGCAGCTCCAGGTACGCGCCGGCCGCCTCGCCCATGAACCCGGGATTGATGATCTCCACCGCCAGGTAGGCGCCGAGCGCGAACAGCGAGCCGTGCGCCAGGTTGATCACCTCCATGACGCCGACGATGAGCATGAAGCCGAGCGCCAGCAGCCCGAACAGAATGCCGAGCGAGACGCCGTTGATCAGGTGGGGCAGCACGGCTTACGGCTCGTAGACGGGCGTCGACTCGAGCGGCTCCAGCTTGCACTTGGCGTCCGCGTCCTTGTCGACGACCTGGCTCGGATCGGCGTGGCTGAGGATCTTGAACAGCGCGTCGGGGTTCTGGGAGTCGAGGTCGGCGGTGGCCAGGTAGATGGTCTGCTGCAGCTGGTGCGTCGCCGGGTTCATGTAGGCGTCGTGGTGCTGCATGCGGTCTCTGGCTGAAATTTTCAGGCCCTCCAGCTCCTTGATCACCGCGTGGTTCTTGGTGGTCTTGGCGCGCTCGACCGCCTCCAGCAGCGAGCGGGTCGCCCAGTAGCCGTTGTAGAACACGTTGCCCGGCGTCTTGATCTTGGACTCGGGGTTGGCCTTGGCGTACCTGGCGTTGAACTCCTTGACCCCGGGCAAGTCGAGCCCCTGGTACCAGGTCGTGCCGAACACGCCGAACAGGTCCGTGCGCGGCAAGCCGTAGATGTCCGGCCAGTCCTGCTGGTTGTTGATCCAGGCGTACTTGTCGCCCAGCTTCATCTGCGCGACCTGCGCGCGCAAGGCCTTCAGGTCGTCACCGCCGACGGCAGCGGCGATGACGTTCGGCGCCTTCTGCTGCACCTTGAGCAGGATCGCGCTGAAGTCACGCGTGCCTTGCGGCACGAGGATCTCGTCGATGATCTCGCCGCCGCTCTCCGTCACCACCTTCTTGGTGGCCTTGGCGGTGTCGTGACCCCACACGTAGTCGTTGGTGAGCAAGAGCCACCTCTTGCCGAACGCCTCGATCGCGCCCTTGGCGGAAGCCTGGGTGAAGTTGCTGCCGTTGGCGTCCCACACGAACTTCACGCGGTGGCAGTTCTCGCCGGCCTCCGTGGCGGAGCTGCTGTTCGTGTTGAGGTAGATGACGCCGTACTTCTGCGCCACCTGCGAGATGGCGTTGGCCACGCCGGAGCTGACGCCGCCGACGAGGAAGGCGACCTTGTCCTGCTTGATCATGCGCTCGGCGACGCGGGATCCCGTCGCCGGCGTCGTCTCGGTATCCATGTGCACCCACTTCACGGGCCGACCGAGCACGCCGCCCCTGGCGTTCGCCTCTTCGATCGCCATGATGATGCCGCGCTTGTCGGAGTCGCCGCTGTTCGCATACTGCCCGCTGGCGTCCGCCGTGATGCCGATCAGGATCGGCGGCTTGCCTGATTCCGCCTGCGAGGACGAGGCGCCCTCGGCACCCGCCTTCTTGCTGCACGCCGCCGCGAGCACGCACAGCGCGCCCACCGCCGCCAGGTTCAGGGTGCGAGAGGTCATTTCCCGAGCTCGACGCCGTTCTGCTTGCAGTGGGAGGCGACCATGTGTCCGACCAGCCCGTCCGAGTAGCCGGAGTTGAGCGCGGACACGAGCGAGTTGAGCACCGCCGGCCCCATCGGCGCCGTGAGCGGAACGTCCGCCACCATGCGGTTGTAGTAGCGGAGATCTTTGGCGGCGTTGGCGAGCGTGAAGTTGAGCCCGCTGAAGTCGCCGCTCTCCAGGATCTTCGGCACGATCAGCTGGAAGATGCCGCTGTTGGCGCCGCCGCTGCCCACCACCTTGGCGAATTTGCCGAGGTCGACGCCCGTGGCCGCGCACGCGCACAGCGCCTCCGCGATCAGCGCCGCGTGCCCCATCGTGATGAGGTTGTAGATGAGCTTGGTGCGGGCGCCGGAGCCGACGTCGCCCATGTAGAAGATGTTCTCGCAGAACGCTTCCAGCACCGGCCGCACCTCAGCGAACGTCTGCTCGTCGGCGCCGACCATGGTGTTCAGCTTGCCGGCCTCGGCGTCCTTCGGGCTGCGCGCCAGCGGTGCGTCGGCGTAGGACGCGCCGAGCGCCGCCAGATCGTTCGCGACGCGCTCGCTCATGGCCGGCTCGCTCGTGGAGCAGTCGAGCAGGATCATGCCTCTCTTGAAGGCGCCCAGGATCCCGTTCTCTCCGTACACGACCTGCTCGACCTGCGGAGCGCCGGTCACGCACAGGATGACGAGGTCGGAGGCTCCGGCGATGGCGCGCGGCGTCTTGGCCTCGCTCGCGCCTTGCGCGAGCAGGTCTTCGATCGGCTTGCGATTCCTGTGAGCCATCACGGTGACGGGGAAGCCCTTGGCCAGGAGGTTCTTGGCCATGCCGTGTCCCATCAAACCCACTCCGACGAACCCGATCTTCTTTGCCATGATGGACTCCTACCAGGGCGCTGATCGCAGGATCTTCGCCTCCACGCGCTCTGATTTGCTCTCGCCAGCGGCTCTGGCCCAGGGAGCTCCGTCGTAGAATATTTGTTCTATTTTGTCAACCGTTAGAACACGGTCCCACAGCTGTTTTCAGAGGGGGTCTGGTACAGCCCCGAGCTTGCCCGCAGAGCTCGTGGCACAGGATGTGCCTGGGCGCTCGCATGGGCGCCGACGGCCTCAGGGCGAGCGCGTGAGCGCCTCTAAATATTCAATAACAATCATGATTTCATGCGCTCATGCTGTTTGAGCTGCAGTGAGTTTGCAACTTTATGCACTTTGATGCGCTCGCCCTCCGCCTACAGCCTCGACCTGCGCCGGCGAATCGTTGATGCCCTGCGCCAATGTCGACAGGAGCTTGGCGAGCGCGTTGCCGCCGCTCCGAACGCCGTTCAGCAGCGCTTGTTAGAATTTTTATTTCAAATTTCCTCGTCTTGGACTACTCGTTCCTGTCGCTGCGTGCGCCGCCGGCTGCGCTCCACGCCGGCCTTCGTTCGAGATCCAGGCAGAGGAGATCGACAAGCGTGCTTCATTCAAAGAGAGTCGTGCGAGCCCTCGTGGTCTGCGCGGGCCTCGTGCCCGCGCTGCTGTCGTCGTTGCCGGCGCGAGCCGAGATCTTCCTGCTCAAGAAGGAGAAGGCGGACGACTGGGAGGTCTCGACGAGCGGCCGCGTCGACGCCTACCTCAACTGGATCGGTGGCGAGACGATCGACGCGGATGGCCTGGGCAACAAGGTCGACCCCGACGACCCTGCCTCGACCGATCGGTACATCCTGGTAGGACCGCAGATCTCGATCCGCGGCAACCCGACGCCCGCTGGCGCCGTCGGCAACACCGTCACTGACACGGATCTGAACACGTTCCGCATCCGCGGCGGGTTCGCCAGCACGATCCTGGCGTTCAACGTCTACAAGCAAGTTTTGCCGGACGTGAAGCTCACCATCAAGCTGGCGTTGTGGGCCGGCATTCAGAACGCCCAGAACAACAACGTGCGCCAGTTCAACGACGCGGCCTCGGTGGACTTCCGCGAGCAGTATGTGGACCTGTCCGGCAGCTGGGGCGCAGCGTGGGGCGGCCGCCGCCTCGGCCTGTTCAATCGCGGCGGCATGAGGATGAACTGGACTCTGATCCACCAGCACGGCGTGGGTCACCCGTGCAACGTGGACTCGTCAGGGGCGGCCACCTGCGGCCACACCGGCGTGGGCTCGATGTTCCCGTCTCGTCACGCGCAGCTCGGCTACGCCACGCCGGAGCTCGCCGGCGTGCAGCTCTCGGTGGCGGCGCTCGACCCGGCCATGATCGACGCCTCCTGGAATCGCACGGTCGCGCCCCGCTTCGAGGGCGAGCTCACCCTTCGCAGGGTGCTGGACGACAAGCCCGTCGTGAAGGACGAGGTCAACGCCTGGATCAATGGCCTGACGCAGATGGTCGGCCGCACCAAGGAGTCGCCGAACAACCCGGACACGCAGGACCCTGGCATTCCAGCGGACGCGGTGCGCAACGTGTGGGGCGCCGGCGGCGGCGCCTGGGGTCGTTACGCCGGCTTCGGCATCGGCGCCACGGGCTGGTTCGGCGAGGGCCTCGGCACCGCGTGGGCGCTCGGCAACACGGCCATCGACAGCGTCGGCGAGCTGCGTACGCATTACGGCTACCTGGCAGCCGCGAACTACCGCGCGGGTAATCTCGAGGTCGCGGTCACCTACGGCTCCACCAACGTGGTGGAGACGGATTGGGACAGGGCCGCCTCGAATCCGGTCAAGATCAGCGTGATCGATGAGGTGCGCGGCATCGGCGGGAAGGTCGCCTACTACATGAACCCTGTGGTGTTCTCGATCGACGGCATGAATCTGAAGCACACCTGGCATCGCGGTGAGACGCAGAACGCCAACGTCGTCAGCGCCGGCGTGCTCGCAGAGTGGTAGCTGGAAGCATCGCGTCGCCTCCGCACACCAGCGTGCGGAGGCGTCATGAGGCGCTCGCCGGTTCGAATCCACCCGAGGCGAGCGCGGGGAGGAGCTCGGCGAGACGATCGAACGTCTCGCGCATGCCGGCCTCCATGCCGGACTGCAGGTGCGCGTCGCGATCGGCCTGGGACTGGTAGACGATCCGGCTCGTCAACGTCGTCTTCCCGTCGCGCTCATCGTACGTCGCCGTGGCGAGCATCTCGTGGCCCGGACCGAGCGGCTCGTAGTTCTCGGTGCACACGACCCGCTCGGGCCGCACGATCTCTCGGTACACGCCCGTGAACCCGTGCTCGCTCCCGTCGGGCGCGCGCAGGACGTAGCGCCACCTTCCGCCCACGCGCAGGTCGATCTCGCAGACCGACATCGTGAGGACCCGGAGGCCGTACCAGCGCTTCACGTACTCTGGCTTCGTCATCGCATCGAACACGATGCTCCGGGGCGCCGCGAACGTGCGGGTGATGACGATCTCCCGCTCTGACCTGACTTCAAGGTTCGTCGTCTCCATCTTCACCCTTTCTCTTCGTTGCGTTGGATCTCGGCCAGAAAATCGTCGAGCTGCTCGAAGCGCTCGTCCCAGATGTCCCGGAAGCGCTCGAGCCACGCGCCGAGCTCGCGCAGCGGCGCCGCGCGCAGCCCGTAGATGCGCTGCTGCGCGCGGGGCTGGACGCCGACGAGGCCGGCGTCCCGCAGTACGCGCAGGTGCTTCGAGACCTGAGGCTGCGGGAGCGGCAGGCGGTCGCAGATCTCGCCGACCGCCAGGGGCCCGGCGCGAAGCAGCTCGACGATGCGCAGGCGGGTCGGATCGGCGAGCGCCGCGAACGTCTGCATCATCGACGATATATATTCCATTTACGGTATATTCTTGTCAAGGAATATACGTCGGAAGGTCCTGGAATTTGGCTTGCGCCAACTATGACCGATCGACGCTTGACCAAATTTCGAAATCAGTCATTTTTTTCAAGGCGAGGAGGGCGAGGGTGGCCGACGGAGATTTCTCGAAGCAGCGGCAGCGGGCCGAGCGGATCCTGGATGCGGCGGCGGAGCTGGTGCTCCGCTGGGGGTACAAGCGCGTCACCATCGACGAGGTCGCCAAGCGGGCGAACATCGGCAAGGGCACGGTCTACCTGCACTGGAAGACCCGCGAGGCGCTCTTCCTGGCGGTCCTCGCGCGCGACGCCCTGCGCATGTTCGACAGGTTCGCCGAGGTCATGCGCGAGGATCCGGCGGAGATCCTGCTCCACCGCGTGATGCGGCGCAGGCTCCTCCTCCTGGAGGAGTATCCGCTGCTGCAAGCGCTGTTCTCCCGCGACACCGAGGTGCTCGGCAGCCTCGTCACCGACAGCACGGCGCGCCCGCTCCAGGCGAACAAGTTCGCTTACCTCCGCGAGTACTGCGGGCTCCTGCGGTCGCACGGGCTGCTGCGCACCGACGTGGATCTGGACGCCCAGATCTACGCGATCAACGCGGCCGTGCTCGGCTTCTACATGATCGATCCGCTGCTCGTGGCCGAGCAGCGGCGGCCGATCGAGGAGCGGGCCGACATGGTCGCCATGATGGTGCGCAGGGCCTTCGAGCCCCCCGAGCCCCCCGATCCCGGCGTCGTGCGCGCGCTCGCGCCCGCGATCGTCGACCAGTTCGACCAGCTACGCGCTCACTACGCGCGGTTCGCACACGGCAACATCACCTCAACGCGGGAGAGCCCCGAGGAGTGATCCGATATGAGCACGACCGACGTGACCACCCAGCCGAGCCAGCCCACGCTGGACGCCTTCCTCACGTGGCTGCGCGACGCGCGCGAGTCCACCCCCGTTCTTCACGACGAGAAGCAGCGCAGCTGGCAGCTCTTCCGCCACGTGGACATCCTCCGCGTGCTGTCCGATCCGGCGACGTTCTCGTCGGACATGTCCAAGTTCATCCCGCCTCAGGCCGACTTCGACCTGTTCTCCAGGGGCAACTTCGTCCGGATGGACCCGCCCAAGCACCGGAAGCTCCGCGATCTCGTCAGCCAAGCGTTCACGCCGCGCGTGGTGGCGGGGCTCGCGCCGCGGATCGCGGCCGTCACCGGCGAGCTGCTCGCCGACGTCGGCGACGCCGAGCGCTTCGACCTGGTCGGGAGCGTGGCCCATCCGCTGCCGGTGATCGTCATCGCCGAGCTGCTCGGCGTCCCCGTCGCGGACCGCGGGGCCTTCCGGACCTGGGCCGACTCGATGCTGTCGCGAGAGAGCCAGGGCCCGGGCGAATTGCCGGATCAGGCCATGATGGACCGCCTCGGGTCGGTGCTCGGCGAGATGAACCGCTACCTCCTGGCGCACATCCAGCAGCGCCGCGCGCGCATCACCGACGATCTCATCGGCCAGCTGGTGCGCGCGGAGGTCGACGGGCACCGCCTGGAGGACGAGGAGATCGTCGGCTTCGTCGGCCTGCTGCTGATCGCCGGGCACATCACGACGACCGCGCTCCTCGGGAACGCGATCCTCTGCCTCGATGAGCACCCCGCCGCCGCGGCGGAGCTGCGGGCCGACCCGGCGCGGATCCCGGCGGCCATCGAGGAGGTGCTCCGTTACCGCTCTCCGTTCCCGCGGCTCGCCCGCCGGACCACGAGGGAGGTCGAGATCGGCGGGGAGCCGGTCCCCGCCGATCAGGTGATCATGCTGTGGATCGCCTCGGCCAACCGGGACGGCGCCCACTTCCAGGACCCCGACACGTTCGATATCCACCGCAAGCCGAACCAGCACCTGAGCTTCGGGCACAGCATCCACTTCTGCCTCGGCGCCCCGCTGGCCAGGCTCGAGGCCAAGATCGCGCTGGAGATCCTCCTCGACCGGTACCGGATGATCGCGGTGGCCCGCGACGATCGCTGCGAGCTCCACAATCCGTGGAACATGATCAGCGCCCGGCGACTTCCCGTGGACGTCCAGCGAAGCTTGCGCTGAAGAGGGGGCAGCGCGCGCCGGCCGAAGCGCTTCCCGCCGGGCCGGCGCGCCCGCCCTGCGTCCGCCCTACAGGAGGAGCTCCGCCCTCGAGGTCGAGTCCTCGAGATCGCGGGTGATCCGGAAACCGAGCTTCTGCGCGACGCGCTGCATCTCGACGTTCTCGGCGAGGATATCGGCGCTGATGCGGGAGAGCCCCTCGTCCCGGGCGATCTGCACGAGGAGGCCGAGGAGCCGCGACCCGAGCCCCTTTCGCTGGTGCTCGTCGCTGATCAGCAGGGCGAACTCCGAGTCGTTGGTGCCGGGCAGCTTGCTCAGCCGGCCCACCCCGATGATCTCGCGATCGGCGCCGTCCGCGGGCGGCTTCTCGACGACGAGCGCCATCTCGCGGTCGTAGTCCACGAAGCAGACGCGCGTCAGCCGCTCGTGCGCGGTGCGCAGGTCGAGCTGCATCGGGTAGAAGTACCGGAGCCGCACGGTGCGCTCGGAGAGCGTCTGGTGGAACTTGACCAGCAGCGGCTCGTCCTCGGGGCGGATCGGGCGGATCGTGAACGCCTGTCCGTCTCGGCCCTTCAGCTCCGTCACGTACTGCGTCGGATACGCGCGGATCGCCGACCGGGGGAGCGCCGACGCGGGGGTGTCCGCCGGGTGCAGGACGACGCGGGCGTCGAGGGCGATCATCCGCTCGGCGCTCACGGCCAGCGGGTTGATGTCGATCTCGCGGATCCACGGCTGCTCGATCACCATCTGCGAGAACCGCACGAGCAGGTGCTCGAGGGCCGCGAGGTCCACCGGCGCGCGGCCGCGCACGCCCTTGAGGGCGCGGTAGATCTTGGTCTGCTCCATCATGCGCCGGGCCAGCGTCGCGTTGAGCGGCGGCAGGGCGAGCGCGCGGTCCTTGAACACCTCGACGAGCTGCCCGCCGGCCCCGAACAGGAGCACCGGGCCGAACTGCGGATCGATCGAGCTGCCGAGGATGATCTCGTAGGCGTCCTTCAAGGCGATCATCGGCTGCACCGTCACGCCCTGGAAGTGCTCCGCGCCCGCCTTCTGCGAGACGCTCTCGTGGATCTCCGCGAACGCCCGGCGGACGGCGTCGTCGTCGCGCAGGTTGAGCTTCACGCCGCCCACGTCGGTCTTGTGCGTGATCGTCGCGCTGTACAGCTTGAGGACGGCCGGATACCCCATCTCCCGGGCGATGGCCGAGGCGTCCTCGACGCGCTGAGCGACGGCGGTCTGCACCGTCGGGATGCCGTACGCCGCCATGAGCTGCTTCGACTCGAACTCATCCATGAGCGTCCGGCCCGACGCGCGGACGCCGGCGACGAGCGCCGCCGCCTTCTCGTGATCGATGTTCTGCGCGCGCTCATCCAGGCTCGGCGTCTCGTACAGGCCGCGCAGGTTGTACGTGTAGCGGTACATGGAACAGAACGCGCGCGCGGCGGTGTCGGGGTACTCGAAGGTCGGGATCCCGGCGCGGTTCAGGATCGACTTGCCCGCCTCCACCTCGGCGCCGCCCATCCAGCTGGCCAGGACCGGCTTGCCCTCGACGTGCGCGTGCTTGCGCAGGGCCTCGGCGGTCTCGGTCGATTGGGTCATGTCCTGCGGCGTGAGGATGACGAGCACGCCGTCGTTGTTCGGGTCCTTGGCGCAGATCTCCAGGGCCTTCTGGTAGCGGTCGGCGCCGGCGTCGCCGAGCACGTCGACCGGGTTGTTGCGGCTCCACGCGGCGGGGAGGAAGCTGTTCAGCTCGCCCAGGATCTCCGCCGAGATCGGCGCCAGCTCGCCGCCGTGGGCGACGAGCGCGTCGGTCGCGAGGACGCCCGGGCCGCCGGCGTTGGTGACGACGCACAGGCGGTTATTGCGGGGCCGCGGCTGCTTGGCCAGCGTCTCGGCCATCGAGAACAGGTCCGCGATGTCGTTCACGCGCAGCACGCCCACGCGCCGGAACGCCGCGTCGAGCACCTCGTCCGAGCCGGTGAGCGAGCCCGTGTGCGAGGCGGCCGCCTTCGCCGCCGCCTCGCTGCGGCCGGGCTTGATCACGATGATCGGCTTGTTCAGGGCCACCTCGCGGGCGGCCGACAGGAACGATCGCGCGTCGCCGATCGATTCCATGTAGATGAGGATGCTGTTCGTCTTGGGGTCGTTGCCGAGGTAGTCGATGAGGTCGCCCCAGCCGACGTCGAGCATCGAGCCGACGCTGACGAACGCGCTGAAGCCGACCTGTTCCTGGAGGCTCCAGTCGAGCACCGCGGTGCAGAGCGCGCCGGACTGGCTGATGAACGCCACCTTGCCCGGCCGCGCCTGCCCCTTCGCGAACGTGGCGTTGAGCCCGCCGATCGGGTTCATGACGCCGAGGCAGTTGGGGCCGATGATGCGCATCTTCCCGCGGGCGCGCTCCATGATCTGCCGCTCGAGCGCGACGCCCGGAGGGCCCATCTCCTTGAAGCCGGCGGAGATGACGATGGCGCCGGGGACGCCGGCGTCGACGCACTCGCCGAGCAGGCCCGGCACGCTCGCGGCCGGCGTCACGAGGACCGCCAGGTCCACCTTGGCGGGGACGGCCGCGATGCTCGGGTAGGCCTTGATGCCGAGGACGCTGGACCGCTTGGGGTTCACCGGGAAGACCGTCCCGCCGAACGGGTTGCTGATCAGGTTCCAGAGGAGGGTGCGGCCGACGGCGCCGCTGTTCTCGGTCGCGCCGATGACGGCGACGTTCCGCGGCTTGAAGATCGGGTCGAGGCTCTGAAATTCCTGACGAAGCACGTCGTGGGCGCGGTCGGTCGTGGGCAGGGGATCAGGCATGACGCTCCTCGGGAGGCTCTGTTTGGCGGTGTCGCCGCGGGTGCTCCTCGGCGCGTCGCCCGGCGGCGACGGCGGCTGTCTTGCCACGCGGCCGGGCTCGGCGCACCGGCCGTCTCGTGGAGGATGCGAGAAGCAGATTCCGTGCCCAGAGCAGGCTCTGCTCGGCCGGCGGGCTCAGCCAGCGAGTTGTGGGGGTTCACCACCGGACCCATCGCGATATGCGCTTGACGCGTGTGTAGCCGCTCCCGTCGACGTGCAGTCCCAAGCGCTGCGCAGACGCTGAGTGGAGGTGTGGACCCCAGCCACCGTCGTCCACCGGACTGTCCGCGTCAGAGCCGAGGCTGTACCTCCAACAGCTGCTGTAATGCTGCGTCACGCGCGAATATTTCACGGAGCAGTTCTCGGGCCAGGTATCGCCGTCGAAGTCCGAGGACGACCAGCCAGCGGCGAACTGAGCTGCGTAGATCTCGGATTCGCCGGATACGAGCTCCGGAGCCTTGAAGTGCAGGGTGTCTGGCTCGATGCCGGCCGACCTCGCGTGGAAGAGCTGGGCGACCTTCCCCTGAATGTCTTCTACCTCGTCGCGGTACTCGGTCCCCTGGTGGTATAACCACCCTTGATAGACGTTGGTGTCGAGCGATGGCTCCCCTTTGCTGCCGAATCGACGGAGGTACGGAATGTCCCAGAAGGCCATCGTGGTCCCCTGGTCCGAGCCGACGCTGTTGTAAAGGAGCGCCCAGCCGCCGCCTTCGGACTCCATGTCGCAGTAGACCGCGGGCGCTTCGGCGGCGCCGGAGGCACCAGGATCGTGAAGGTACACGCCGCTCGGCGAGCCGGCCGGAACCTCGGCGCAGCTCGGATAGATACACCCCTCGTTGACGGTTCCGTCGCAGTTCTCGTCGGCTGGCGTATCGCACAGCTCGATCGCAGGTTGGATCTGACCCTCACATGGGCCATACTCCGTCCCCTCGTCATTGCAGGTCCTCGCCCCCGCCTTGCATAGGCCAGCACCCATCGTCGATGGCGGTCCGCCGTAGCAGAGCTCCTGCGTTCCAGGCTCGCAGATTTTGTCCTTGCCGCCCGTCGCCCCAGCCGCGCCACCGGCGTCGCGATCGAACCCCCGCGTTTTCGAAGAACAGGCCGTGCTCATCGCCAACATAGTGGTCGCCGCGCAGAACGTACGTGCTCTCGGCATGACGCGCAGAAGCATCCCGCACCTCCCCTCGGTACCCACGTGATCACGAGCTTGACGGCGCGGCGTCCTTGACGATCGCTCCGACGCCCGGAGAGCTCTAGAACCACCCAGGTCGGTACCCAATCTTGATGCCGCAGGAGATGGTGCGTTTCCCGAATTGTCTGGCGCTCGCGCAGCGCGGCGCCACGATGAAATCGAGACGGAAGCAGGGATGTCAGGGGCGATGTGTCAGGCAGTGCCAGGGCTTTGTACGATGAACAATGTAGTCAGGCGGTCAGCGCCTCGAACCCGAGCGCGGCGGCGCTGAGCGCCGAGGCGGACTCCCCGCAGTCCTCGCAAGAACCCACGCCCTCCTCGAAAGCGCAGCACGACGACATGATCCCCACGCAGAGCGCAGCTGACGCGTACGAATAACGCATTCGGCCTCAGGCCCGGCCTTCGCCCGGGCCGCCGCGCCGCGCCGCGATCAGGAGCGAGACGGCATCGAGGATGCGCTCCACGCCGAAGTGAAATGCGTGCTCCGGGCTTGACGCCCCTTGATAGGCCTGACCCGCGGATTGTCCGACGCGCGTCGCCACGGGGAACCGCTTCGCGTCGACGACCTTGTCGAGCAGCGGGGCGGTGGCGACCCACCACTCCACGTCCGTCATGCCGCTCTCCTGCCGCGTGCGCCGCGCGCTCGCCTGCGCTCGCGCCGTGCCCTCGACGTGCGTGAGCAGGAGGGTGAGCACCGAGTCCATCTCCACGTCGGTGAGGCCCAGGCCGTCGAGCGGCCGCAGCTCGGCCTCGTACTTGAGCGAGGCGTTCGGCCCGATCACGGGGCGCGCGCTCACGATCTCGAGCAGCCACGGGTGCCGCTGGTAGAGCTCCCAGTTGCGCGCGGCGATGTATCCGAGCGACGCGCGCCACCCGCCCGGCTGCCGCGAGGGCGCGTCCACGTCGTCGTAGAGCTCGCCGCAGACCGTGTCGATCATGAGATCGGTCAGCTCGGCCTTGCTGGGAACATGCGTGTAGAGCGACATGGTCCCGACGTTCAGCTGGTCGGCGAGGTGCCGCATGGAGACGGCCTCCAGCCCGCGCGCGTCGGCGAGCGCGATGGCCGCCGTCACGATGGCGCGCACCGTCAGCCCCGACCTCCCGGGCTTGCCGTGAGAGCCCCAGAGCAGCGCGAGGCTCCTCGCCGGGTCGGCAGCGCGCCCTTCACCCTCGCGCGGCGCGCGCTGGCTGGCCGGCTTCGCGGGGCCCTTCCTCATCGAGACGCCCTCGCGCCCTCGGGCCCGACAGCGGCCCGCCGAGCCGCGCCGTGTGTGGTACACATCACGGAACGCCGCATCGGCGGGAGTATGGGCGGGAGCGAAGCGGCACGTCAACGCAAGACGTCGCCGCCGGGCCGACCGCGGCGCGGCGGCGCCAGCGATGAGAGGCCTCGTGGCGCAGCCGCCTACGCTCGGAGCGCCCGGAGCCACCAGGCCGGGCGTGTCACGCGCGGCTTCCCGTGCCCGGCCAGCGGGTGTAATAGCGGAGCGTGTCTCTCCTCACTTCTGTCCAGCTCCCGCTCGTCGCCGCTCGCCGCGCCTCCAGCGGCGATCCCGGCGGGGGCTCCGGTCCGAGCGGCGCGGGCGCAGCCGGCGGCGGTGCCGGCACGGGCGCCGCCGGCGCAGGGGAGGGGGAGACAGAATGATTCGAGGATGTCAAGTCGAATCACCGCGCCTGCAGCGCGCGACCGGAGATCCCTTGTGCGGGCCGCTCGCCTTCCCGGAAGAGGATTGGGCCATCGATGATGTCTCCACGCCTCGAGGGGCCCGCCTCCGGTCGACCGCGCGCGGCGGCCGGCACCTCCCGAGCTCGGGAGTGACGAGCACGTGAGAGAGGACAAAGGCGGGGAATCCGGGCGGCGCGCCGAGCAGCGCAGAACCTGGCGAGCTGCCGCTTCGGAGAGGCCTTTTCGCGCGCCGCAGGCGGCGCTGGCGCGATGAGGGGCGTGTCGCTCACCTCCTGCCACGGAAGCGCCGATGGTGAGATCAGAACGGACCTTGGCGGGAATAATAACAACGCCTAGATCTCATCAAGTTCGTCGGGTTACTTACGGGCTCGAAGGCTGACACTGTTGGAAGAAATTTCCAGCCGTGGTCGACAGGTCCGCGGCTCCGTTGATTCAACACGAAGCGGACCACTGCAGGCGCACGTCTTCGAGGGATATCGGTCAATGCACAGGAGCGGCCTGCCTCGGCGCCGGATGACACGGCCGGCGCTCGGCGCGGGCGAGCCGACCAACACCGGTCAGCCGCATCAACGAGGAAAACACCGTCATGAGCTATGCACGCATTGCCATCAGGAAGGGTCGAATCGGACCCTCGCTACTCTGCTTGTTGCTCCCCCTGTCGCTCGCCACGTTGACCGCCTGCGGGTCGGACGCCGAGAAGGGCGAGCCGGGCGAGCAAGGCCCGCCGGGCGAGCAGGGGCCGCCGGGAGAGCAGGGGCCGCCGGGAGAGGACGGTAATCCGGGAGAGAACGGCGCGTCGGACGGGCCAGGGGCCGACCCGGGCAAGTACGTCTCGACCGAGGGCGGCGCGGGTCGCTTCGCCCTCGCCGTGAACGGCGAGGTTCCTCCGCTGGTCGTCAGCGCCGACGATTACGAGGGCGTGCGCCGCGTCGTGGACGACCTCGCGGCGGACATCCGGCGGGTGACCGACGCCCCGGCGCAGGTCGAGAACGAGATCCCCGCGTCGGCGACCGAGGTGGTCATCATCGGCACGCTGGGCAAGAGCCCCCTCATCGATCAGCTGGAGGAGAGCGGGAAGCTCGACGCCTCGGCGCTCACCGGGAAGTGGGAGACGTTCGTCACGCAGATCGTCGAGGACCCGGTGGAGGGCGTGGAGCGGGCGCTCGTGATCGCCGGCAGCGATCAGCGCGGCGCCATCTTCGGCGCGTACGACCTCTCCGCGCAGATCGGCGTGTCGCCCCTGTACTGGTGGGACGACGTCCCGCCCCAGAAGAAGCGCGCGCTGTACGTGCTGCCCGGGGCCCACACCCAGGGTGAGCCCGCCGTGAGGTACCGCGGCTTCTTCGTCAACGACGAGAACCCCGCGACCGGCAACTGGGCGGCGAAGATGTTCGGGCCGGGCAAGGCGCCGGGCTTCCCGGGCGGGCTCAACCACCTCTACTGGGAGAAGGTCTTCGAGGCCGCGCTCCGCATGAAGGCGAACTACATCTGGCCGGCCGTGTGGGGCCGGGCGTTCGCGGAGGACGACCCCGAGAACCACAAGACGGCGACGCGCTACGGCATCGTGATGGGCACCTCGCACGAGGCCCCGATGATGCAGGGCATCGAGGAGTGGAATCGCCACGTCGTCCCCGAGGTGAAGGACGCCCAAGGCAACGTCGTCACGCCGAAGACGGACCCGTACGGCGGCACCGGCGACTGGCGCTTCTCCGTCAACGCGGAGGCGCTGAAGAAGCACTGGACCAAGGGCATCCAGCGGATGGCCGACGAGGACATCGAGGGCGTCGTCACGCTCGGCATGCGCGGCCCCGGCGACGTGAGCCTGCCCCCGGAGGACGGCATTCCTCTGATGGAGCAGATCATCGCCTCCCAGCGGAAGATCCTCGCGGACATCACCAAGAAGGACGTGGAGACCATTCCCCAGGTCTGGACGCTCTACAAGGAGATCCAGGGGTACTGGGACGCCGGCATCCGCGTGCCGGACGACGTCACGGTGGTCTGGGCCGACGACAACTGGGCCAACATGAAGCGCCTGCCGGCGCCCGGCGAGCAGCGGGCCGGCGGATACGGCCTGTATTACCACTTCGATTACGTCGGCGGGGGCCGCAACTACAAGTGGGTCGACACGACGCTCCTGCCCAACGTCTGGGAGCAGCTCCACCTCGCCTACAACTACGGCGTGGATCGGCTCTGGGTGGTCAACGTCGGCGACTTCAAGAACGAGGAGCTCCCGCTCCAGTTCTTCCTGGACTACGCCTGGAACCCGGAGCGGTGGCCGGTCGAGCGCATCGGCGAGTGGTACGAGCGGTGGACCGAGCAGCAGTTCGGCCCGGACTACGCGGACATCATCGCCGACATCCTGCACGGCTACTCGCTGCTCCAGTCGGATCGCAAGCCGGAGCTGACGAACCGGAAGATCACGGTCGATTACGACCTCCTGTACTCCGATCCGACGACCCAGCAGCCGGACCCCGACACCGCGGCCGTCACGTACGACGACAGCGCCAGCCCGTTCAGCCTCACCAACTACCAGGAGCTCGAGCAGGTCGCCGGCGAGTGGGAGTCGCTGGCCTCGCAGGCGGAGTTCGTGGCCAAGCTCCTGCCGCACGAGGCGCAGGACGCCTACTTCCAGCTCGTGCTCTACCAGGTGAAGGCGACCGCCAACCTGTACGCGCTGCGCCTGGCGGGCTTCAAGAACAAGCTCTACGCGGCGCAGGGGCGGGCGGCGACCAACGACATGGCCGCCGTCGCGGAGGCGCGGCTCCAGGACGACCTGGCGCTCTCCTACTACTACAATCACGATCTCACCGGCGGCAAGTGGGAGGGCTTCCAGACGCAGCCGCACATCGGCTACGGCGCGCCTGGCAACCCGTCCTGGCAGCAGCCCGAGTACCAGTACAACAACATCCAGGAGTTCATCTGGCCTGAGCTCGTGTCGATCGAGGTCCCCGCGGCGGCGGAGCTCGGCGTGGCGATCGACGGCTCGAGCAACTACTGGACGGCGGGCGGGGGCAGCGAAGAGGAGCCCGTGCTGCCGGCGTTCAGCCCGTACCAGACGGCGCCCGAGCAGTACATCGAGGTGTTCAACCGCGGCAGCGAACCGCTCGAGTACACGATCGAGGCCAAGCTGCCCGTCGACTGCCCCGCCGGCTGGGCCAGCTGGGGCGGCGGCGCCCCGTGCCCGCCCTGGCTGACCATCTACCCGAGCCACGGCGTCGTCGACAAGGAGGTGCGCGCCACGGTGCGGGTCGACTGGACCATGGCCCCCACGACGTTTCCCAACCCCGAGGATCCGTCGCAGCAGCTGCCGCTCCAGTTCCCGCTCGAGATCCCGATCACGGTGAGCGGGTCGGACGGCAGCTCGGTGGTGGTCAAGGCGCACGTCGAGGACCCGAGGAAGCTCGACTGGAAGCCCAACCGCTACATCGAGGCCAACGGCTATGTGTCGATGCAGGCGGAGCGCTACAGCCGCGCGATCGAGACGGACGAGATCTGGTGGAAGCAGATCCCGGACATCGGCCGCACCGGAGACGGCATCACGCCGTTCCCGGTCACGGCGGCGGCCCAGCAGCCCGGCGGCAACTCGCCTCGGCTCGAGTACGACATGCACCTCACCAGCAGCGGCCAGGTGAACGTCTATGTGTACGTGTCCCCCAGGAACAACTTCCAGAACTGGAAGGACGGGATGCAGTACGGCGTGTCGATCGACAACGGCGCGATCCAGCGGGTCAACATGACCCACGCCATCGAGCTCAACGGCAATGGCAACAAGATCTGGGAGCGGCACACCTCGGACAACGTCAACATCATGCGCACCAAGCACACGATCAACGCGCCGGGGGATCACGTCCTGAAGTTCTGGATGGTCCATCCTGGCGTGATCCTCCAGAAGATCGTGGTGGACACGGGCGGCGTGAAGGACAGCTACCTGGGCCCGCCCGAGAGCTACCGGATGGGCAACGGGACGGAATAGTCGCACGTCGGCTGTAAGCGACCTCGGAGGGCCCGCTGCGCACGGGGTGCGCGGCGGGCTCTCGCCGTTTGTGGCGCCCCGCTCTCGGCGCCCGCGAACCCTTTGCCCGGCTTGCGGCTGGTTGTACGATGCCGGCGCTCGCAGCGACGAGACCGCGCGGCTCTGCCCCGGATCTACCCCGGATCGAGGCCGCGCCGCGCGCTCCCGCGCGCCGCCCGAGGAGACCGCAACGATGAAGATGACCTTTCGCTGGTACGGAGAGAACGATCCCGTCAAGCTGGAGTATATCCGCCAGATCCCGGGCATCTACGGCATCGTCTCGGCGATCTACGACGTGCCGGTGGGCGAGGTGTGGCCGGTCGAGAAGCTGGAGGCGCTCCGGGCGCGCATCGAGGGCGTCGGGCTGAAGTTCGACGTGGTGGAGAGCGTGCCGGTGCACGAGGACATCAAGCTCGGCAAGCCGGCGCGCGAGCGTCTGATCGACAACTTCTGCCAGAACATCCGCAACTGCGCGGCCGTCGGCGTGAAGGTGATCTGTTACAACTTCATGCCGGTCTTCGACTGGACGCGCACCGAGATGGCCAAGGAGCTCTCCGACGGCTCGCTGACCCTGGCCTTCGACGCCGGGGCCGCGGCGAGGATCGACCCCGAGCAGGGCATTGCGCTGCCCGGCTGGGACACCAGCTACAAGCCCGAGGAGCTCCGCGCCGTCCTCGGCGAGTACAAGAACGTCGATGAAGAGGCGCTATGGGCGCACCTCGAGCACTTCCTCCGGCGCATCATCCCGGTCGCCGAGGAGGTCGGCGTCCGCATGGCCATGCACCCGGACGACCCGCCCCGGCCGATCTTCGGTCTGCCGCGCATCGTCAAGAACCGCGACGACCTGATGCGCCTCGTGAAGATCGTCGACTCCCCGGCGAACGGCATCACGCTGTGCTCCGGCTCGCTGGGCGCGGACCTGTGCAACAGCATCGTGTCGCTGGTGCACGAGTTCGGCGGCATGGGCCGCGTCCCGTTCGGGCACATGCGCAACGTGGCGGTCCAGGAGGACGGCACGTTCTTCGAGTCCGCCCACCTGTCCTGCGAGGGCTCGCTCGACATGGCCGCCATCGTGAAGGCATATCACGACGTCGGCTTCGACGGCTATGTGCGCCCGGACCACGGCCGCATGATCTGGGGCGAGACCGGCAAGCCGGGTTATGGTCTGTACGACCGCGCGCTGGGCCTAGTCTACCTCAATGGCCTGTGGGAGGCGACGTGCAAGCTCTCGCGCGGGAGCGGCGACGAGGGCGTCGGTCCAGCGTGAGCGGGCAGGGGAGGCCCGCGGATGCCGACCGAGTGCGCTCCTCGTCCTCGATCGCCACGAGCTGCTCGACCACCCTCGGCGCGTGCGTCGTCCTGTCACAGCGGCATCGGGCGCGTGCCAGTCGCGCCCCGACCCGGGTCGGCTCGACCCGCCGCGCTCCAGGGCTCAGGACGAGCCGCTCGCGCCGTCGGGCCTCTTCATGCCCCAGGCCAGATCCTCGCGCACCCAGCCCTTCCCGCCCTTTTCGTCGATGATCTGGAGCCAGCGCCCCTTGCGATCGAGGACCTTGAACACCTCGCCGCGCTCGGCCTGGAACGCGACCTCCGCGGAGGTCGTCGGCGCCTCGCGGATGTTGCCCCGCGTCGCCTTGATCACGATCGTCTTGACCCGGGCCAGCAGCCGATCGGCCACCCACGCGAGATCGCCCTCGAAATCCTTGATCTTGCACCACCCGCCCTCGCGCTCCAGGACCTTGACAGGGTAGTACCGGGTCGCGGTGAACTCGACGGGCTCGCGCGTGGACGGGCCCGCGCGGAAGTTCGCGACCGGGACCTTGACGCTGAGCATCTCGGCCTGCGCCGCGCTCGGGAGCGCGACGACGAAGAAGAACAGAACTGGCACCATCGGCCGGATGTTCACGTTTGCCTCCTCTGTTGATGGTCATGCGGCCGCGACGGCCTTGGCGCGGAGCGATGCTGTCATGGGCTCGAGCCCGGTCGCCGCGAGCGCCCGCGGCGATGCGCACCGGCGCGCGCCCGCGCCGGCCGGCCTCGTCCGAGGCGGGCGGCGCGGCCGCGGCCGCCGTCGTGGGCAAGCGTCGCGCCATCGAGCGGCGTGGCTGTCCCGCCGTCCGCCGTCGCCGCGGGCATGAGCGCGGCGCGGCCAGCGGCGCGGCCGATTCGCGTCGGCGGCGGATGGCACGGAGACGCGCAGCGCCTGGAAGACGTGAAGCGCTGGTCGATGGCTCGCGGAAGACCACCGTGCTACCGTCTGAGCGGAATGAACGCCCGCCTCCACCTCGAGTCGTGTTCGCGGCCTCGCCGCGGCGCGCGCGGCGCGTTCCTTCCCCTGCGCACCCGGCTGCTCTGTCCGAGGTCGCCCGCACGCTCGTAAGGGAGCGGTCTTTCGGCGCTTTTCGCCGGCCGCTCCCGGGATGAAGCGCGGGTGTCGTCGAGCACGCCCGCGTCCGGACGAGCTGGACGGGCGCGCCCGCCGGCCTGCTCGCCCCGCGCGGGCCGCCGGCCGCGGCCTGGCTCGAGTCGACAACACAAGGAGATCCTGCTCATGGCACCTCATACGAACCCCATCATCATCACCGAGTTCGACCGCCAGCGGCTCATGCGGTTGCTCGAAGCGCTCCGCGAACGGCCAGGCGCGGAATCCCCGAACCTGGAGGCGCTCGAGATCGAGCTCGAGCGCGCCGACGTCGTGAAGCCGCACGAGATCCCGCCGAACGTCATCACCATGAACTCCAGGGCCCAGCTCGTGGACCTCGACACGCAAGAGGAGCTCTGCGTGACCGTTGTGTTCCCCGGGGCCGCAGAGGTGAACAGCGGGCGAATCTCGGTGCTCGCGCCGATGGGGCTCGCGCTGCTCGGCTGCCGAGAAGCAGAAGAGGTGGAGTGGCCCACGCCGAGCCGAACGCGCCGCCTCCGGATCGACCGCGTCGTCTACCAGCCCGAGGCGTCCGGTCGCTTCGATCTCTGAGGCCGCTCCGAGCGCCGCACGATCCCCCGTGCCCGGGGCCGGCGCGAGCCCGCGGCGCTGGCCCCAGCACCTCGGCGAGCTCGACGCCCGGGTGCACGACCCCTGCGACAATTCGACTCCTCTGCGACATCGTGTCGCACCGTCCCGCGCGCGGCGCGTCCGCCGCGTCACCGCGCGCGCCCGCTGCCGGACTTCGCGCCCCCCGAGCTCGCTGGCATGTGGGTTGCGGGCGTCATGCGGAAGAGGTGCCATCGCCCATGCCGCAGCTCGACTCCTGGCTCGACGTCACATCCTGGCGGGACGTTCTCCGGCGCGCCGTCGCGTGGGTCATCCACGCCTTGCCCACCGCGCTGCTGCTCCTCTTCGTCACGCTCGTGCTGCTCAAGGGGCTCCACCTCCTGTGCAGGCGCGTCGAGGTGTCGTTGATGAGGCGCAGCCGCAGCGGCGACGTCAAGTCGGTGCGCGAGATCGAGAAGCGCTCCGAGGCGCTGCTCGGCATCATCCGGACGACCGGGAGGGTCGTCATCGGGGTCGTGGTGGCGATGATCCTCCTCGTCCAGCTCGGGGTCGACATCGCGCCGCTCCTCGTGGCCGCCGGCATCGCCGGTCTGGCCATCGCCCTCGGCGCGCAGGAGCTCGTGCGCGACGTCATCTCCGGCTTCTTTCTGCTCCTCGAGAACCACCTTCGGCCCGGCGACGTGGTGATCGTCAACGGAACCTCGGGTGTCGTGGAGCACATCGGCCTCCGCACGGTCTCGCTGCGCGACGACGCCGGGGTGGTACACGTCTTCCAGAACGGGAAGATCGACGCGCTCTCGAACACGACCAAGGAGTGGTCTGCCGTGATGTTCGACGTGGCCGTCGCCACCACGGAGGACGTCGACAGGGCGATGCGGGTGATGCGCGAGGTCGCGCGCGAGCTCCAGGAGGACAGGCGCTACAAGGCGAGCCTCCTCGAGCCGCTGGAGCTCCTCGGCGTGGAGTCGTTCGACGAGCGGGCGGTGGTCGTCCGCGCGCGGATCAAGACGCAGCCCGCCGAGCAGTGGCGGGTGGGCCGGGAGTACCGGAGGCGCCTCGCGAAGGCGTTCGGCGCGCACGGCATCGAGATGCCGCCCGTCGACCGGACGAGCCACGCGGCCCAGGCGAAGCCTCCGCCCAGGGCCGACGCGAGGGCGGCGAACGGCGCGGCGAGCGGCGAAAGCGGCGCGCGGCTCGAGGGAGCCGGCGCGCAGGGGTGACGCGCGCCGCGGCGCGCGGAAGATCCCCGGACGCCGCGGCGCGCAGGCCGAGGCGGCCGGCCGCGCGGTGTCTGCGCGTGAGCTGCGCCTGATTTGCAGCCGGGCGCCCTTCGACCTACCCTGCTCCGCCTTGGAAGGCGAGATCGTCGACCGCAAATACCGCCTTACCCGCTTGATCGGCGAGGGAGGGATGGGCTGCGTCTACGACGCGCGGCAGATCGACTCCGGCGAGCGGGTCGCGGTGAAGCTCATCAGCTCGCAGAAGCGCCGGGAGAGCGGCACCGCGCTCGGCCGCTTCCAGCGCGAGGCGCGCGCCGCGGCCGGCATCGAGACCCCGCACATCGTTCGCCTGCTCGACGCCGGGACGGATCCCGCGACCGGCTCGCCGTACCTCGTGATGGAGTACCTCCACGGAGAGGACTTCGGGCAGCTCTTGCACCGCCTCGGGCCGCTCCGGCCCGACGTGGCGTTGCGCATCGTCGTCCAGGCGTGCCTCGGCCTGCAAAAGGCCCACGAAGCCCGGGTGATCCACCGGGACATCAAGCCGGCGAACCTGTTCCTGGCGCGCTCCGACGACGGGGAGATCGTGGTCAAGCTCCTCGACTTCGGGATCGCGAAGATCAAGCCGTCGGAAGGCGGCGTGACGACCGGGCTGACCACGACCGGGAAGATGCTCGGATCGCCGCTCTTCATGGCGCCGGAGCAGATCGAGGACATCCGCACCGTCGATTACCGCACCGACATCTGGTCGCTCGGCGTCGTCCTGTACGCCGCGCTGGCGGGGAACGCGCCTCATCATCACATCGCCTCGATCGCGCGCCTCTTCGTCCTCCTGTGCACGGAGCCGGCGCCGCCCATCCAGGACGCCGCCCCGTGGGTCCCGCGCGAGATGGCCGCCGTGGTGCACCGCGCGCTGGAGCTGAAGATGGGCGATCGCTTCCAGAGCGCGGAGGAGATGCTCGCCGCGATGCTCCCGCTGCTGCCCGGCGGCCACGCGCTGCGGGAGGAGATGCTCGTGGCCGTCACGGACGAGGAGCGCGCCGTGCTGGCGCCGAGGCTCGACGTCGGCCCCGCGGCGCGCCGGGAGGGTGGCCTGGCGAACGCCGGCGAGAGCCGCCCGAGCGACTCGACGGCGGACGGCGGGCGCGGCCGCGCCGTGAGCGCGACGTCCGGCGCTCCGACGACGAGCGGCGCGGCGGGCGGCGCGTCGGCGAGCGGCGCCGCGGCGCGGTCCCGGGCGCCGGCGGTCCTGCTCGCCCTCGGCGTCGCCGGCGCGATCGCGTATTTGGCGGCGCCGCGCGCGGCGGAGCCGGGCGCCGACGCCGCCGTGGCCGCCAGCGCGGCGGCCAGCGAGGCGGCGAGGGCAGCGCCTGCGGCGAGCGACGTCGCGGCGCCCAGCGCGTCGCCTGCGGCCAGCGCGTCGCCTGCGGCCAGCGCCGCGTCCGCGACGCCGCCCGAGGCGACCGATCCTGCGCCCGTCGCCCTCAGGCGGGTCGTCCTGGCCGTCGCGCCCGGCGACGCCGCCGTCGAGGTCGACGGGGCGCCCGCCGAGGTGCGCGGCGGGCTGGTCGAGATCTCCGGTGTGCTCGGCAGCAAGCATCGTGTGCGCCTCGTCCGCGCGGGGGCCGAGCGGGTGGAGGAGGTCGCCGTGACCGAGAATGGCGCGTCTCCGGCGCGGATCGCCCTCGATGTCCCGGCGGCTCGAGCGACCGGCGCGCCGCCCGGCAGACCGCAGCCGCCGCGCCGCCCGGCGCCGGCGAAGGAGCCGTCGGCGGCGCCCAAGCCGCCGGCGGACCCGCTCGTCCCGAGCACGCTTCAGTAGCCGGCGTCGCCCCGAACCAGGTTGCGGGAAAGGGACAGGGTTCCTGTAAGCTGCGGGCGTCGCAGCCTCGACCATGCGAATCCGGATCTGTCCTCCCCGACGCGCCGCTGCGGCCGTCGCATTGCTCCTCGCCGCGTGGTCGGCGCCGCTCTTCGCGCAGGGCGCCGGACGCGCGCAGCCCGCCGCCAGCAGGCCTTCGGCCGCGGCTCCCGCCGCCAGCGGGCCCGCAGCCAGCGCGCCGTCCACCACGGCACCCGCTGCCACCGCGCCCGCCGCCGGCGCGCCTCCTGCCGGCGCTCCAGCCGCCGCGGCCGCCGCGAAGGCGGACGCCGAGGCCCGCTTCCAGCGCGGCCTGCGCATGTACAGGGCCGAGGCGTGGGAGGCCGCCGCGGCCGAGTTCCTCGAGTCGCGCCGGCTCTTCCCGACGTGGGGGGCCACCTCCAGCGCCGCGCGCTGCTTGCAGAAGCTCGGGCGCCCCACCGAGGCGCTCGAGCTGTTCGAGTCGCTCCTCGCCGACTTCGAGGACGTGCTCCCGGCCGACGCGAAGCAGGCGGCGCTCGCCGAGGTGGAGCAGCTGCGCGAGCTCGTCGGCGCGATCGCGATCGAGGGGGGCGCGCCCGGCGCGGTGGTGCTCGTCGACGGCGAGCGCCGCGCCGAGCTGCCGCTCCCGGCCCCGCTGCGCGTCGCGGCGGGCGCCCACGCGGTGCGCATCCAGAAGGACGGCTTCGAGCCGTTCGAGGCGCGCGTCGACGTCCTCGGCCGAACGACGGCGCGCGTCGCGGCGAGCCTCAAGGCGATCGAGACGCGCGGGCGCCTGCGCATCTCCGAGATCACGGGCAAGCAGCTCGGCGTCGCGCTCGACGGCGTGCGCGTGGGCACGACCCCCTGGGAGGGCAAGGTCGAGCCCGGCGCGCACGTGATCGTGCTGTTCGGCTCCGACGGCTTCGGGACGCCGCCGACCACGGTCTCCGTCAAGGCGGGCAAGGTCGTCGACGCGCCGCTCCGGGCGGTGAAGGCGCGCCCCATCCTCACCGCGGCCGACCCGGTCGAGCTCGACTACAAGAAGGGCGACCCCATCCCCCTCGGGTACCGTCTCGAGACGAACGCGCGCGGCGGGCTCATCTCCGCGGGAGCGACCATCCTCGGCGTGGCCTATACGCCGTTCTCGGTCTCGGGCACGCTCATCGGCTACCCGATCCTCGCCGTTCCGGTGGCCGGTCCGCTGATCCACGCGGCGCGGGTGGCGGACAGCGGGGACGAGGCGATCTTCGTGATCGACGGCGTCTTGCAGGCGGCGGGCCTCGCGATGATCGCGAGCGGCATCCTGGTCCGGAAGACGACGCTCGTGCGCGAGGACGTCGCGCGCTCCGGCCCGCGCCTCCTCGGCGCCTCGCCCGCCCGGCTCGGCCGCGACGGCCTCGGCGTCCAGGTGGTCGGTGGCTTCTAGTTCCACCCACCAGGAGTCGGGCCAGGGATCCGGAGAGAGAGAGTTCAACGCAAAGGCGCAAAGACGCAAAGACGCAAAAAAGATTTGTAGTTTTGCGCCTTTACGCCTTTACGCCTTTGCGTCTTTGCGCCTTTGCGTTGAATTTCTCTTCGGACGCGACGGCGCTCCCGCCTCGCTCCGCCGCTTCCCGCGCGCTCAGCCCGGCGCCGGCGCTCCGTACCCGCCGCCCCCGGGCGTCTCGATCACGAACACGTCGCCGACCCCCATCTCGACCGACCCGATGTGCGGCAGCACCTCGGTCGAGCCGTCCGCGCGGACCACGAGGTTGCGCCCGGGCGCGCCCGCGCCCCCGCCGGCCAGGCCGAACGCGGCCGTCGAGCGCCCGTTCGACAGGATCGACGCCGTCATCGGCTCGAGGAAGCGCACGGCGCGCGTGCCGCCGTCCCCGCCCGGAAAGCGCCCGGCGCCCCCCGAGCCCGCGCGGATCTCGTAACGATCGATCCGCACCGGGAACCGGTGCTCGAGCACCTCGGGGTCGGTCAGGCGCGAGTTCGTCATGTGCGTCTGCACGACGCTCGTGCCCGGGAAGCCGCGCGCTCCGCCGGCGCCGAGCTCGACGCCCGCGCCCGAGCCGCCCGAGATCGTCTCGTAGTACTGGACCCTGTCGTTGCCGAACGTGAAGTTGTTCATGGTCGGCTGGCTGCTGGCCAGCACGCCGAGGGCGCCGTACAGCGCGTTGGTGACGCAGGTCGACACCTCCACGTTGCCGGCCACCACCGCGGCGGGCGGGCGCGGGCTCAGCATCGAGCCCTCGGGGACGATCACCTCGATGGGCTTCAGGCACCCGGCGTTCAGCGGGATGTCGTCGTCCACGAGCGTGCGGAAGACGTAGAGCACGGCGGCCATCGTCACCGCGCGGGGCGCGTTGAAGTTGTTGTCCATCTGCGCCGACGTGCCGGTGAAGTCCACCACCGCCGAGCGGCGCGCGCGGTCGATCCGGACGGACACCGCGATCGTCGCGCCGTTGTCGAGCGGCAGCGTGAAGCGCCCGTCGCGGAGCAGCGCCGGGTCGAGCCGCGCGATCGCGAGGCGCACGCTCTCCTCGGCGTTGTCCTGCACGTGCTTCATGTAGGCGTGCACGGTCTCCAGCCCGAACTGGGCCACCATCGCCGAGAGCTCCTGCGCGCCCTTCTCGTTCGCCGCGATCTGCGCGCGCAGGTCGGCCAGGTTCTGCTGCGGATTGCGCGCCGGATACGGGCCGCCGCCCAGCGCCGCGAGGATCTCGGCCTCGCGGAGCCGCCCGGCCTCGACCAGCATCACGTTGTCGAGCAGGACGCCCTCCTCGTCGATCGTCCTGGAGAACGGCGGCATGGAGCCCGGGGTGATGCCGCCGATGTCGGCGTGATGCCCGCGCGAGGCCACGTAGAACAGCGCGCGGGCGCCCTCGTCGTCCCAGATCGGCGTGACCACCGTCACGTCGGGCAGGTGGGTGCCGCCGTGGTAGGGGTCGTTCAGCACGTAGACGTCCCCCGGCTTCATCCCGGGGTTTCGCGCGATCACGGTCCGGATCGACTCGCCCATCGAGCCGAGGTGCACCGGCATGTGCGGCGCGTTCGCGATCAGGTTGCCCTCCGCGTCGAACAGCGCGCAGGAGAAGTCGAGCCGCTCCTTGATGTTGACCGAGTGGGCGGTGTTCTGCAGGCGCAGCCCCATCTGCTCGGCGATGTTCATGAAGAGGTTGTTGAACACCTCCAGCATCACCGGGTCGACCTCGGTGCCCACCGCGCGGCGCTCGGGGCGCGGCGCCACCCGGGTGAGCGTCATGTGGCCGAGCGCGGTGATCTCGGCCTGCCAGCCGGGCTCGACGACCGTCGTGGCGTTGGCCTCGGCGACGATGGCGGGGCCGTCGATGACCGCGCCCCGCCCGAGCCGCTCGCGCCGGTACAGCGCCGCGTCGCGGAAGGCGCCCTCCGCGAACATGCGCGCGCGCGCGTCGGCCTCGGGGCGGTGCGGGCGCGCCTCGGCGGGCCGCTCCTCCGCGGCGTCGCCCGGCCCGATCGCCTCCACCGACACGCTCTCCAGCACCAGCGCCTTGTCGGGCATCAGGAAGGCGAACCGCTTGCGGTAGGCCGCCTCGAAGGCGGCGCGGATCGCCTCCGCGCTGCCGTACGGCACGACGAGGGCGGTGTCGGTGCCGTCGTAGCGCACGTGCGCGCGCTGGATCAGCCGCGCGCGCTCCGGCGAGAACCCTTGCCCCACGAGCTCGGCCTCGGCGTCGCGGCCGATGCGCGCGAGGGCCTCGCCCGCCGCGGCCAGGCCGGCCTCGTCGAGGCGCCGCTCCACCGCGGCCTCGCGCATCGCGCTCTGGTCGGAGAGGCCCATGCCGTAGGCGGACAGGACGCCCGCGAGCGGGTGCACGAAGACGCGGCGCATGCCGAGGGCGTCGGCCACCGCGCAGGCGTGCTGGCCGCCGGCGCCGCCGAAGCACTGGAGGGTGTACTGCGTGACGTCGTAGCCGCGCGCCACCGAGATCTTCTTCACCGCGTTCGCCATGTTCGCGACGGCGATCTGCAGGAAGCCCTCGGCCAGCTGCTCCGGCGTGATCGGGCGCGACGTCTCGCGGCGCACCTCCTCGGCCATGGCCTGGAAGCGCCGCTCGACGACCTCGCGGTCGAGCGGCTCGTCGGCGCCGGGCCCGAACACGCGCGGGAAGAGGTCGGGCTGGATCTTGCCGAGCATCACGTTGGCGTCGGTGATGGCCAGCGGCCCGCCGCGGCGGTAGCACGCCGGGCCCGGGTTCGCGCCGGCCGACTCCGGGCCCACGCGCAGCCGCGCGCCGTCGAACGTGAGGAGCGAGCCGCCGCCCGCGGCCACGGTGTGGATGCTCATCATCGGCGCGCGCATGCGCACGCCGGCCACCTGCGTCTCGAAGGCGCGCTCGAGCTCGCCCGCGTAGTGCGACACGTCGGTCGACGTGCCGCCCATGTCGAAGCCGATGACCTTCTCGTGCCCGCCCGCGAGCGCGGTGCGCACCATGCCGACGATGCCGCCGGCCGGCCCGCTCAGGATCGCGTCCTTGCCCTGGAACCTGTGGGCGAGCGTCAGCCCGCCGCTCGACTGCATGAAGTAGAGCAGCACGCCCGGCATCTGGCGCTCGACCTGCTCGACGTAGCGGCGCAGGATGGGCGAGAGGTACGCGTCGACGACCGTCGTGTCGCCGCGCGAGACGAGCTTCATGAGCGGGCTGACCTCGTGCGAGGCGGAGACCTGGGTGAAGCCGATCTCGCGCGCGATCTCGGCCGCCCGCCGCTCGTGCGCCGTGAAGCGGTAGCCGTGCATGAAGACGACGGCGCAGGCGCGGATGCCGGCCTCGAACGCCTCCTCCAGCGCGCGGCGCAGCGCCGCGCCGTCGAGCGGCTCGACCACCTCGCCCCGCGCGTCCACGCGCTCGCGCGCCTCGATCACGCGCTCGTAGAGCAGGTCGTGCAGCGCGATGTGGCGATCGAACAGGCGGGGGCGGTTCTGGTACCCGATGCGCAGGGCGTCGCGGAAGCCGCGCGTGGTCACGAGCGCGGTGCGGTCGCCCTTGCGCTCGAGCAGCGCGTTGGTGGCCACCGTGGTGCCCATCTTCACGCACGCGACCTCGGCGGGGGTGATGGCCCGCCCGGGCGGGAGGCCGAGCAGGCGGCGGACGCCCTCGACCGCCGCGTCGGCGTACTGCTCGGGGTTCTCCGACAGCAGCTTGGCGGTCGTGAGCGAGCCGTCGGGCCGCCTGGCCACGACGTCCGTGAACGTCCCGCCGCGGTCGATCCAGAACTGCCATTGGCTCGAGGTCGACGTCATGGATTCCACTCCTTGCCAGAGCACGGATCACGTTGGAACAAGCGAGGAATGAACCGCCGAGGCGCAAAGGACGCCAAGATTCGATCCTCTTCTTGGCGTCCTTTGCGCCTCGGCGGTTCGGAGCTCTGCGCTTTGGGGCTCACAGCGCGGCGGCGGCGCGGGCCGCCTGGTCGTACACGCCGGAGAGCCTGCGCAGGAGCCGCGCGAGCTCGCCGATCTGCCGGTTCTGCGCCTCGTCGGGCTCGAGCGTGCCGATGAGGAAGGCCTCGCGGTGCTCGGCGTAGCGCCTCACGTGCTCGCGGCCCTGCGCGGACGTCGCATAGGTCACGTCCTTGCCCCTGCGGCTGACCTCGACCACGCCGAGGGCCTGCAGCTTCTTCAGCGAGTAGCTGATGACGTGGGTGTCCTCGTTCATCACGAAGCAGATGTCCGACAGCCGCTTGTCGCGCTCGCGGTGGTTCACGTGGTGCAGCACGCGCACGTCGAGCGGCGTCAGGTCCGGCAGCCCGGCGGCGGTCATGCAGTGGACCATCCAGCGCGAGAACGCGCTGTTCGCGACGATCAGGCCGAACTCGAGCTCGCTCAGCTCCGGGCTGCGCGGCGAGACGAGGTGCGCCGACGACACGATGTGCGGCGCGGCGGCCTGGCCCTCCGTGGGCCCGGCGCCCGGGCGACCGCGCGCCTCGCTGCTCGGACGACCCGCCTGTTCCGGGCCGTTCGCCGGGCCCTTCGATGCGGCGCTGCGGCGCTTCGCGGTGCGCCCTCGGGGGTTCTCCATGGCGTGAGGATGGATCTGGATGGCGACATTTTACCAACAAAATATTAACATTTTCACATGTTATTGAATTTGTTCATGATCCAGCCCCTGCGCGTCGCCCGTGCGCCATGCTCCCGCGCGACGCAGGCGTGCCTGGGGGCGCGCCGGCCCCCTGCGGATGGCCAGGCGAGGCCTGAATTACGGAGAGGCGCCTCGATGGATGCGCAAAAACTCATCTCCAAAAAGGGTGTCAGCGGCGTGCCCATGAGGCATGGTGTCGCCCGACCGATGCAGACCAACGCGCATGATGCGCTGTTCAAAGCCGCTTTTTCGCAGGTCGAGCACGCGGCGGGAGAGCTTCGGCAAGCGCTGCCGCCCGAGCTGTCGTCGCGGATCAACTTCGCGGATCTGCGGCTGTGTCCTGGCAGCTTCGTGGATGAGGCGCTGAAGGAGCGGCAGAGCGATCTCCTCTTTTCGGCCTCGATGGGCGAAGCCCGCGTGCTCCTGTATCTCCTGTTCGAGCACCAGAGCACGGTGGAGCCGCTGATGGCGTTCCGCCTGCTCCGCTACATGGTGCGGATCTGGGAGCACCACCTTGCCGAGCACCCGGGGTCGAAGCGCCTGCCGGCGATCGTGCCGGTCGTGCTGCACCACAGCGAGAGGGGCTGGGCCTCGGGGACGTCGTTCGAGGAGCTGCTCGACCTCGACGAGGGCGCGCGGGCCGCGGTGGGCGAGCATGTGCCGCGGTTCCGGTTCGTGCTGGACGACCTCAGCCAGGAGGCGGACGAGGCGCTGAAGGCGCGGTCGATGAGCGCGTTCTCGCGCCTGGTCCTCTGGTGCCTGCGGCACGCGCGGGAGCCGGAGGAGCTGCTTGCGCAGCTGGCGAAGTGGCTCGACCTGATGAATGACGTGCGGCGCGCGCCCAACGGGGTGGAGGCGCTGCGGACGATATGGCGGTACATTCTGGCGACGAACGAGCGCAACGATGCGGACGAGGTCCTGCAGCGGCTCCTGGCCGCGGCAGGAGAATCCTGGAAGGAGGAGATCGTGTCGGCAGCCGATCAGCTGGTGGAGCGCGGAAGGCAGGAGGGGCTGCGGGAGGGCCTGCAACAGGGGCGCCGGCACATGTTGCTGAGGCAGCTCGGCGCGCGGTTCGGCGCCCTGCCCGACGCCGCCGTCGCCCGGGTCAACGCCGCCGACATCGGGGAGCTCGATCGGTGGTCCGAGCGCGTGCTCACCGCGCCCACGCTCGCCGACGTGCTGAGCGAGCCCTGAGGGCGTGTTCTGCCGCCGAGCACCCGGCCGGACCGCCTGATCACGGCCCGCCCGCGTGCACCGCATCCGGAACCGGCGCCCAGCGCTGTACAACCGTTCGCGCGGCGTGGTAAACGCCTGAGCAGGTCTCAGCGCGAGAGAGCCTGCTCGAATGGCCAGCCAGAAACCCTTTCCGCATGTGACCGCCGCCCGCGCGGCGGGGCTGGCCGCGCTCCTCGGCGCGACGGATCCCGCCGCGGCGGACGAGCGCGCGGGGATCGCGGAGCGGCACTTCGAGCGGGCGCGGCGGGCGCGCGCCGCGCGACGCCAGGCGCCCGCGACGCCCGACGCCGGCGCCCCTTCGCCGCCGGGCGGCGCGCCAGCCGCGGAGCGCGCGCGGGAGTACCTGCACGCGGCGCCGACGCGCTCGCCGGTGCTGAACGCCTTCCTGAACGAGCTCGGCGCCGAGCGCGAGGCGCTCGTGCCGGCGAACGTCCACGTCTTCGACGAGCACACGCTCGCGCCGAGGCTCGTCGAGATCGCCCGCCAGCGCGTGGTCTCCATGCTGCTCGCCGTGGGCCGGACCGACGTCGCCCTGACGCTCGCCCAGATGCCGCGGATCGCCAACGAGCGCGCCGCGCGGCTCTTCATGCGGCAGGCGGTCCACGTGGGCGGCGACCTCGGGGCGATCACGCGCGACTACGCGCGGTACTACCGGCGCTCCGGGGCCCCGGAGCGCGACGACCAGCGCGCCGCCTGCATCATGGCCACGTTCGCCGGGCGCCTGAGCGCCATGGCGGCGAAGCTCCTCGGCCCCCACGTGCGCGCCGAGCTGCGGGCGGCGCTGGAGCAGCTCACGTCGCAGGGCGGCGCCCCCGCACGGCGCGCGCGGGCGAGCGAGCTCCGGGCCCCGCAGGGCGCCGGGCGATCCGCCGCCCCGAAGGCGGCGCTCGGCGCAGGCGCGACGACGCGGCCGAGGGGCAAGTAGGCGGCTCGCCCTCTCCTCGGCCGGATCCTGTTGCGAGGGGCCCGTTCGTTTGCTTCGTTGGGTGCGAGGCGCCCCGGAGCACAGGCTCCCGAGGCGTCGGAGACGTCATCCCAGCGAGAGGCCGAGGCTCATGAGTTCGCTCGCAGAAGGCAGTGTCATCGCTGGAAGATACCGCCTCGAGCGGATGCTCGCGCGGGGCGGCATGGGGGCGATCTGGGTGGCCCGGCACGTCCAGCTCGACGCCGCGGTGGCGATCAAGCTCATGGCGCCCGAGTACGCCGCCTCGTCGACCGCGCGGGCGCGCTTCGAGCGCGAGGCGAGGGCGGCGGCGCAGCTCAAGATCCCGAACGTCGTCCACGTGCACGATTACGGGATCGAGGGCGAAACGCCGTTTCTCGTGATGGAGCTCCTCGAAGGAGAGGACCTCGAGACGCGGCTCGCGCGCGAGGGGCGCCTCTCGCTTTCGGCCACGCTGAGCGTCGTCGCGCAGGTGTGCAAGGCCCTGCGCCGCGCGCACGAGACGGGGATCATCCACCGCGATCTCAAGCCGGCGAACCTGTTCCTCGCGCGCCAGGACGACGAGGAGACCGTGAAGGTCCTCGACTTCGGGATCGCCAAGGCCCAGGGCACGCTGCTCGCCGGCAAGGAGACGAAGACGGGCACGCTCGTCGGCTCGCCCTACTACATGAGCCCGGAGCAGGTGCGCCGGAGCAAGACCCTCGACTGGCGCAGCGATCTCTGGTCGGTCGGGGTGATCGCCTATCGCTGCGTCACCGGCAGGCTCCCGTTCCCGGGCGAGGAGATCGGCGAGGTGTTCGTGGCCATCTGCACGGAGGACGTGCCCCTCGCGTCCAGCCTCGCGCCGGAGCTCGGGCCCGAGGTGGACCGGTTCTTCTCGCGCGCGTTCATGCGCGAGCCCGAGCGCCGGTTCCAGAGCGCGAGCGAGCTCGCCGAGGCGTTCAGCGCAGCGGCCGCCTCGCCCGGGGCGGAGCCCGGAGCCCCACGGCCGCCGGCGCCCGCGGGGGGCGCATCTCCGCCGCTCGACCTCCGCGTCGGCGCTCCGGAAGCGAGCCCAGGTGCGATGGGGGTGAGTCCAGGCGCGATGGGGGTGAGTCCAGGCGCGATGGGGGTGAGCGCAGGCGCGATAGGGGTGAGCCCAGGCGCGATAGGGGTGAGCCCAGGCGCGATGGGGGCGAGCCCAGGCGCGATGGACTCGGACGGCGCGTTCCGGTCCACGCTGCCGGCCGCCCCAGGGGCCCTCCCGCGGGGCGCGCCGGGCAGCGGCGCCGACCAGGGCGGCGCACCGGCCTTCCAGGAGACCGCCAGCACGCTGGCGCCGTCCGGAAGCATCCTCGTCGCGCCGCCAGGGAGCGGCCGCCGCGGCTGGATCCCGCTCGCCTTCGGCGCGAGCGTGCTCGCGCTCGGGCTCGTCACCTACGCCGTCCTCCGCGCCACCGCGCCGAGCGACGCGCCGGCGTCGCGGCTCGACCCGGCGGGCTCGCCTGCTTCCGCAGCTGCGCAGCCCGCGACAGCGCTCTCCGCGACAGGGCCCTCCGCGACGGAGCCCTCCGCGACGGAGCCCTCACCGCCGGCCTCTCCCGCCGCCTCCGCCGCGGCGAGCGCGCCTTCCACCCCCACCGCGGCGAGCGCGCCTTCCACCCCCGCCGCGGCGACCAGCGCCTCCGCACCCGCGCCGCCTTCACCGGCCCCCCGGAGAGGCACCCCGCGGCCCGCCAGGCCAAGGAGCGCTCCCGACGATCCCACCGATCACATGTGATCTCCTCCCAGGGGCTCCTCACGCGCTGCTTCGACCGGCGCCCGCTCCGCCCGCCCGCCGGCCGCGCAGCGCGGGGCCCAGGCGCTCGCGCACGAGGTCGACGAACACCCTGACCTTCGGCGACAGGTGCCGCGTGCCGGGATAGACGACGTGGAGCGGCACGTCGGCCGGGCTCCATTCGTCGAGCACGCGCGAGAGGCGCCCCTCGCGCACGTCCAGCTCGCACCGCATGGCCGGCAGCACCCCGATGCCCACGCCCGCGAGCACGATCCGGTGCAGCACCTCGAGGTTGTTCGCCGTCGCCCGCGGCGTCACGCGCACCTCCTCGCGCCGCGCGCCGCGGTGGAGCACCCACCGCGCGCCGGGCGGCTCCCCCGCGCGCGCCCCCGCGGACACGAGGACGTCGTGCCCCGCGAGGTCCGCCGGCGCGCGCGGGGCGCCGCGCCGCGCGAGGTACACGGGCGCCGCCACGAGGTAGCGCGGGAGCGCCCCGAGGCGGCGCGCGACGAGCGACGTGTCGCTGGGCGCGCCGAACCGCAGCGCCACGTCGAACCCCTCGGCGACGAGATCGACCACGCGATCGGTGCAGACCACCTCCACGCTCGCCTCGGGGTGATCACGCAGGTACTCGGCGACCACGCCGCCGATCCACCCGAAGTGCAGCGGCGCCGTGATCCGCAGGAGCCCGCGCGGCCCGTCCTGCATCTGCGTCACCGTCCGATCCGCCTCGTCGAGATCGGCCACGATGCGCGCGCAGCGCTCGTAGTACGCCGCGCCGACGTCCGTGACGCTGAGCTTGCGCGTGGTCCGCCGCAGCAGCTGCGCGCCGAGCCGCGCCTCGAGCTCGGACACCTTCCGGCTCACCGTCGACTTCGGCATCCCGAGCTCGCGCGCAGCCCGCGTGAAGCTGCCCGCCTGGACCACCCGGGTGAAGACAGCGATCTCGTTGAGGTCGGGCAGCATCGATTGTCCCATGGTTGGAACTATTTTTCCTATAGGTCCACACTAATCAAGCCCATGGAACAGTCGTAGGTTCCCTCCAGAACGGGTGGCTCGGCCCGGTCGAGAGCGCGATGCGGCGGATCGGCCGCGATTCACGGCTCGATCCGAGGAGCCCACCTGGAAGGAGACACGCATGTACTTGGTCACGGGTGCCACCGGGAACGTCGGCAAGGAGCTCGTCGAGGAGCTCCTCGCCGCGGGCGAGAAGGTCCGGGTCTTCACGCGCGACGAGCGCAAAGTGGCCCACTGGGGGGCCAGGGTCGACAAGGCCGTGGGCGACCTCGCGCGACAGGACACGATCGCGCCGGCGCTCCAGGGCGTGAGGGCGGCGTTCCTGCTGCCGGTCGCGGAGGCCGACGGCATCGATCACGTCCGAGGCTTCCTCGCGGCGGCGCAGGCGAGCGGCGCGCCCCGCGTCGTCCTCCTGTCAAGCATCAGCGCCGGCGCGCCGGAGGTCGAGCTCGCCCGCCGCCACGCCGAGAGGGAGCACCTCGTCAGGTCGTCCGGGCTCCGCTGGACCTTCGTCCGCCCCGGCACGTTCATGTCGAACACCTTCCAGTGGGCCCGGTCGATCCGGGCCGAGCGCGCGGTCTACAACCCGCACGGGGACGGCAAGACCGCGCCCATCGCGCCGCGCGACATCGCCGCGGTCGCCGCGCGCGCGATGACCACGGAAGAGCTCCTGGGACGGGCGCTGGAGGTGACGGGCCCCGAGCTCCTCAGCACGCCGGAGCAGGTGGAGATCCTCGCGCGCGTCCTCGGCACGCCGCTCCGGCGGGTGGACGTCCCGGTCGACGCCGCCCGGCGGAGGATGATCGAGGCCGGGGCGCCCCCGTCGCTCGCCATGGCCGTCGGCGAGCTCATCGAGCGCATCCGCGCGGGCAAGGGCGCCATGCAGACCGACACCGTCGAGCGCGTGACGGGGCGCAAGCCGAGGACCTTCGAGGCCTGGGCGCGCGAGCACGCGCGGGCGTGGACCGGGGGCTGACGCGGGCGCGCGCGCCGGGCTCACCCGGTCGGGTGGGTGTTCTTGTAGAGACGCAGGCTGTTGCGGATCGCCATCGTCACGGTCATGGGGCCGACGCGCGGCACGAACACGCTCGCCTTGGTCTGGATATCGTCGCTGAAGTTCTTGAAGGTGGAGAAATTGATGCAGAGGCTGCCCTCGCGGATCTCGGCGGCCTGCACGTGGGGGAAGCTCCGCGACGGCACGCCGGTCACCACGATGTCCGCTTGCCGCAGCGCGCTTGCCCGGTCCACCGTCGTCTCGTGCACCTCGTGCGTGTCGCCGGACGAGCTCGGGACGAAGAGCAGGGGACCGTCGATGTCGAACGACGTCACGTGCGCTCCGTCGTGCGCCATCATGCTCGCGAGCGGCCTCCCGACGACCTCGCTGCGGTTGAAGATGCACACGCTCCTGCCCACGAGCGGCCGCTCGCCCTGACCGAAGAAGCCGGCCGCCTCCATCAGCTTGAGGATCGCCAGCGGCGTGCAGGGAAGGATCGCCTTCTGCGTCTTCGCCTCATCCAGGAAACGCTGGTTCCCGTACAGGCAACGTGCCCAGAACGTGTGGAGCCCCTCGATGTCCTTGGACGGATCGACGCTGTCCCGCAGATAGACGTCCTGCTCCGTGCCGAAGATCGGGTAATAGACCATGATCCCGTGCACGCCCGCGTCCTCGTTCGCCGAGCGGATGGCGGACTCCGCGCTGAGCCGCGTGGCGTGGCGGATCTCGAAGCGCACCCCCACGTCCTCGCACGCCTTGCGCGTGTACTCGGCATACGTGTACGAGGGCCCGTGATCCGCCGCGAGCACACCGACCAGGAACAGCGGCTCAGGCAGGGCGGCGAGCTCCGCCCGGATCTCGCGACGGAACGTCTCGGCCACCGCGCTCGGATCGAGAACCCTGGCCGCGCCCGTGTCCCGGCTCGGCGGCTTGTCGTGTGGACCCATCGGGGGGCGGAGACGAGCACGCGCCAGCATCGATGTCAAGGCCGCGGGCGGCCGGCCCCCGCGGCGCGAGCTCGACTCGGACGCTCCATGGCAAGCAGTCCCGCGCCGCCCTCGATCGCGCGAGTGCGGGCGCACCGGAGGGCGCGGAGGAGGACGCGCCGAGACCGGAGCTCCGGTCGAGAGGAGCTCAGGTGAGCGGCCGGCGCGCGCGCTCAGCGGGAGGGGCGCTGCCGCTCCGCGCCCGCGGCCGCCCCCGCGTCGGCGGGCTCTGCGGCGCGGCGGTCGGCGGCCTCGCCGGGGCCGCTCGCGCCGGGGATGTTGAGGACCATTCCGCCCTTGTCGCGCAGCTCATCGACGAAATCCGCGCCGAACACCTCCTCGGGCGTGTCTCCGTCGAGGCCGCCCATGCCCGAGAGCCCCTCGAGGTCCGCGAGGTTCCCGTCGCGGCGCCTGGGCGCGGGGCGCGACCGCAGGACGTCGTCCCGGGTCACGGTCAGCGCCACGACGTCCTCGCGCATCACCTCGATCCACGACGCGGGGAAGTCGGCCTCTGCGCCCGCAGGGCCGCGCACGTGGAGCCGCGAGATGTCATTGCCGGGGTCGTTCGCGCCGATGCCCACGAGCTGCACCTCGGCCTCATCCGCGGTCATCACCCGCGTCTCCGGGCCGAGCTCGACCGTATCGTCGGTGACCCCCAGCGCCTCTTCCAGCGCCTGCCTCTGCTCGGGCGGCTGCGGGACGAGCGAGGTGTCGACCCGGCCCGGCGGCTGCGCCGTCGTCCGCCCCTCGTAGTACCGGGGCAGCGAGAGGAGCTCGTCTCGCCCTCGCCGCAGGCGGAGCTGGCCCCCCGCCGTGCCCTGCACGAGATCCATCGACACCAGGAGCTCTTCGCTCGAGAGCGGCGAACGGAGCACCACATGGGTCAACACGCCCCGTTCCCGGTCGACCAGGACCCGGTCGAGCACGCCCGCATCGAGGCCGCCTTCCGCGATCACGGGCATATCGAAGTCGATCTGCATGGTTCCTCCTAGCGAAGCGCCTCTTGCTCGAACGAGAGCCTTGGACGGCCCGACGCCGATGTCCAGGGGAGCGCCGGCGAGCCTCCGCCCCGGCGCCGGAACATCGCCGGCGCGCGCCGGCCGGCGCGCCGTCCGCCTCGCGCATCGCCGCGCCGATCGCGCGCGCCGCTGGGCGGGCGGCCCCATCCCATGGGCCGGGCTTGCGGGATGTCACGGATAGGGCGAGTGGGAACTCGCGATCTCGATACGCGAGGTGGCCAAAGACCAGCTGTTCTGCGCATGGCCATCGGCCGCGGCTGCGCCGCCACCCTCGATGAGGCGCGAGGCGCTTCACGGCCGCCGCGCCTTCCGACCGGCGCCACGTGCGGGCGCGACGCGCCGCCGTCGCCCCCGCGAGCGCGGGGCCGCCTCCACGAGCGCAGCGCCGGAGGCCTCCCGTGATCCGGATCCGGGGCACAAGGTGGCACAGCCCCCGCGACGACCCGCGTCTATTCCCGCGGAATTGCTGCTTCGATAACCTGGTACATCCCATGCAACCTACGCGCCGGCCGCTGGGGTGTGCCAGCGCCGTTCGGGAGGACTGGATTCATGCGCGCACGCTTCGATGCATTTCGCCGACGCTGGAGCTCACCCCACCTGCTGGCCGCGCTGGCGCTGGCGCTCGCGGGCGCGGGCTCGGGGGCGGCTTGCTCCTCCGATGAGCCGGTAGAGCCGCCCTTCGGCCGCCCCGATCAGCCGCGGAACGGGACGATCGAGGTCGATGAGGCGAAGCTGCGGGGCGTGATCGAGGAGGGCGACCTGCGCCTCCAGATCCCGGTGCGCAACCTGACCGCCGGGGCCACGCGCGGCCACCTGCGCGTGACGCTCGTCGACCTGGGCGCGGACAAGGAACAAGGCACGACCGAGGTCGACGTGGACATCTCGAGCTCGGCCGTGGCGACCGCGGAGGCTCGCCTGCCGGCGCCGGCCGTGAGCGCGCAGCCGGGGCTCGCGCGCTACCTCGTCCGCATCGACGACGGGTCGGAGGAGGGGCTGCTCGTGACGCGGAGCCTGCTGCGCGTCATCCCGCCCTACGACGTGCAGCTCGAGGGGCCGGCGCGCGTGGTGCGCGGGCGCGCGGCGAGCTACCGCGTGCGCGCGACGGACGCCTTCGACCACCGGCCCGTGCCGAGCGTGGAGGTCGAGCTCGCCGTGGGCGAGGGGGCCGCGGCGCGGGAGCTCCGCGGGACGACCGACGCGCTCGGCGCCGCGGTGTTCGAGGTCGAGCCCGGCGAGATCGGCGATCTCCCCGTCTCCGCGCGGGCGCTCGGCTTCGGCGTGAGCGCTGTCGTCGACGAGCGCGTCACCGTCGAGGGCCCCGGCCCGAAGCTGCTCCTCACCACCGACAAGCCGCTCTACAAGCCCGGCCAGACGATCCACCTCCGCGCGCTCGCGCTCGAGCGGGGGAACAACGCGCCGCTCGCCCGCGAGCGGGTCACGTTCGAGGTGGAGGACGGCAAGGGCAACAAGATCTTCAAGAAGCCGATCGAGACCGACGCCTTCGGCGTGGCCGCCACGACGTTCCAGATCGGCTCCATCGTGAACGTCGGCGAGTTCAAGGTGCGCCTCGTGAGCGGCGAGACCACGACGGAGAAGACCGTCACCGTGGGGCAGTACGCGCTGCCGAAGTTCGAGGTCGCCGTGAAGACCGACCGGCCCTGGTACAGCGCGGGCGACACGCTGACCGGCACCATCGACGCGCGCTACTTCTTCGGCAAGGACGTCGCCGGCGGCAGCGTGACCATCGAGGCGGCGTCGCTCGACGTCGGCCAGACGACGTTCCAGCGCATCATGGGCACGCTCGACACCCAGGGGCACTACGGGTTCAGCCTGACGCTGCCGCAGCACCTCGCGGGCCTGCCGCTGGAGCAGGGCGACGCGGCGGTGACGCTCACGATCACGGTCGCCGACACGGCAGGGCAGGAGGTCACCAAGGCGATCCCGGTGAAGGTCGCCGCGGACGTGGCCTCGCTCGTGCTCGTGCCCGAGGCGCGCGAGCTCGTCCCGGGGGTCCCGAACACCCTGCTGCTCTTCGTCACCGATCCGCTGGGAGAGCCCATCCCCGAGATCGATGCGGTCATCACGGCGCCGGACGGCGCTCGGCTCACCGCGCGCACCGACGCCTTCGGCCAGGCCGCGGTGAGCTTCACGCCGCCGGCCGGCGCGGCGGACGGCGAGTTCTCGGTCCGGGCCACGGTAGGTGAGAAGGCGGTGCAGCAGAAGTTCTCGTTCGCCGCCCAGGCGGGCGGCGAGCACCTGATCGTGCGCACCGATCGCGCCGTGTACGAGGCCGGCGAGACGATCGAGGTCGCCATCGAGTCGAGCGAGGCGACCGGCAGCGTCTATGTCGACTGGCTGAACGACGGCCAGGCGGTCGACATGCGCTCTCTCGAGCTCGAGGGCGGGCGCGCCCGCTTCAGCATGCCGGTCGATGCCAGCCTGCTCGGCAATAACCGGGTCGAGGCGTACCTGGTCGACGACGACGGCAACCTGGTCCGCTCGGGCCGCACCGTCTTCGCGCGCGGCGACTCGGCGCTGAACATCACAATCGACGCCGACAAGCCCCTGTACGCGCCGGGAGAGACGGCGACGCTGCGGCTCTCGGTCAAGGACGACGCCGGCAACCCGAAGGTCGCGGCGATCGGCGTGCAGGTCGTCGATCAGGCCGTCTTCGCGCTGGTCGACGCGCAGCCCGGGCTGCTCCGCACCTATTTCGAGCTGGAGGACGAGTTCGCGAAGCCGAGCTACCAGATCCGCGGCCCCTCGGCGAACCTCCAGAACCTCCTGTTCAGCGCGACCGCGAGCGAGGATCCCGCGCAGGCCGAGGCCGCGCAGCGCACGACCCAGGCGTCGCTCGCCGCGCTCGCCGGCACGTCGGTGACCGGCCTCCAGGCGCGCACCTGGCCGGCGGTGCTGACGAAGGTGAAGGCCGAGCTCGAGCCGTTCTACGAGCGCCAGCGCGGCGCGCTCCGGCCCGTGCTCGCCGAGGCCGCGGCGGGCGCCGTGCAGGACCTCCGGGCGCTCGGCTGCGACCCCAGCCAGTACTACTGCGACGGGCAGGGCGAGTACGCCACGGCGCTCGCGGGCCGGACGGCCGAGCGCCTCCGCGCCTTCGACGTGTGGGGAAACGCGTACCGGGTGAGCTCCAGCTGGAGCGGGCTCACGGTGCTCTCGTCGGGGCCCGACGAGGTCGCGCAGAGCGCGGACGACGCGACGATCGCGTTCGAGTTCGCCGATCTGGGGGTGGACGTGCCCGCGCCGAATTGGCCCGAGGCCGCCGAAGGCGACGGCGACTGGGCCAACGGGGGCGCCAGCGCCGGGGCGGGCGGCGGCGTCGCCGGGGACCCCGGCGGCGGCGGCGAGAGCGGGCCGCGCGTCCGGCGCGAGTTCCCGGAGACCCTGTATGTCAACCCGAGCGTGATCACGAGCTCCGACGGCACGGCGACCCTGAGCATCCCGCTCGCGGACAGCATCACCGAGTGGCGGCTGTCCGCGCTCGCGAACTCGGCCGACGGCAAGCTCGGCGGCGTGCAGAGCGGCTTCAAGGTGTTCCAGGACTTCTTCGTCGACGTGAGCTTCCCGGCCACGCTCACGCGCGGCGATGAGGTCGAGTTCCCGATCGCCGTCTACAACTACCTCGAGACGCCGCAGACGGTCGATCTCAGCCTCCAGCCGGGGAGCTGGTATACCGCGCTCGGCGCGACCACCGCGCAGGTGTCGCTCGGGCCGGGCGAGGTGCGCGGCGTGCGGTTCCCCGTGCGCGTGGACACGGTGGGCGTCAACGCGCTCACGGTCACGGCGCGGGGCACCGAGGGCGCCGACGCCGTGGCGCGCACCGTGCGCGTGGTCCCGGACGGCAAGCCGTTCGCCGAGAGCAAGTCCGGGATGGTCGAGGCGGGCAGCGTCACCCACGCGCTGTCGTTCCCCGAGGGCGCGGTCGCCGGCTCGAACCAGCTCTATCTCGAGATCTACCCCGCGTTCCTGTCGCAGGTCGTGAGCGGCATGGACAGCATGCTCCAGGTGCCGTCGGGCTGCTTCGAGCAGACCACCTCGACCACATGGCCCAACGTGCTCGTGACGCAGTACATGAAGCAGACGGGCCAGATCACCCCGGAGATCCAGATGAAGGCCGAGTCGCTGATCTCGGCGGGCTACCAGCGCCTGCTCACCTTCGAGCACGCCGGCGGCGGGTTCTCGTGGTTCGGCGAGCAGGACGGGCACCCGTACCTGTCGGTCACCGCGTTCGGCGTCATGGAGTTCACCGACATGATCAAGGTGCACGCCGTGGACGAGGCGATGCTCGCCCGCACCGTGGCCTGGCTCGCCGGCCAGCAGAAGGCGGACGGCACGTGGGAGGGCGATCAGACCGAGTTCTTCAGCTTCCACACGGGCACGCTCCGCAACAGCGCCTTCGTGCTCTGGGCGCTCGCGAGCGCGGGGTACCAGGGGCCCGCGATCGCGCGGGGGCTCGAGGTCCTGGGCAGGTCGTTGCAGCCGGCGACCGACGACCTGTACACGCTCGCCATCGCGGCCAACGCGCTCGCCGTGGCCGCCCCCTCCGGCGCGCTGACCGACCGGGTGCTCGACGCCCTCGACGAGCGCAAGACGGCCGAGGGGGGCGCGATCTTCTGGGACGACGGCGGCACGCAGACCGCGTTCTATGAGGTCGGGAACGACGCCAAGGTCACGACCACCGCGCTCGCGGCGCACGCGCTGCTCTCCGCGGACGCGCACCGGTCGAGCGCCGACGGCGGCGTGAAGTTCCTGACCGAGTCGAAGGACGCGAATGGCAACTTCGGCTCCACCCAGGCGACGATCTGGAGCCTGCGGACGCTGCTCCTCGCCGCGAGCAAGGGGAGCGAGGGCGCCGTGGGGTCGCTGAGCGTCGCGGTCGACGGCGAGGCGGTGAGCACGGTCGCCCTGCGCGAGGACCAAGCCGACGTCATGACCACGGTCGATCTCACGCACCTCGCGACCACCGGCGCGCACGACGTCACGCTCGCGTTCGAGGGGGAGGGGAAGCTCAGCTACAACCTGGTGAGCCGTCACCACCTGCCCTGGAGCGCGGTCCCGAGCGACGGGGGAGGGCCGCTCTCGGTCAGCGTGAGCTACGACAAGACCGCGCTGTACGTGAACGACATCGTGACCGCGTCGGTGGACGTCCGGAACACGACGAGCTCGGCGCAGAGCATGGTCCTCGTGACGGTCGGGCTCCCGCCGGGCTTCCAGGTCCTGACCGAGGATCTCCAGCAGTACATCGCCGCGGGCCAGCTCTCGAGGTTCGAGATCACGGGCAAGCAGCTGATCCTGTACGTGAAGGAGATCCCCGCGGGCGGCGCGGCGAGCTTCGATTACCGGCTGCAGGCGACCATGCCTGTCCGGGCGGAGGACGGCGGCGCCGAGGTGCACCCGTATTACCAGCCGGAGCAGCAGAGCTTCGCCGGAGCGCAGGTGCTGGAGGTGAGGGGGGAGTGAGCGGCTGAGCGGGCGAGGCGCTGGCCGCGGTGGGCGGCCAGCGCTCGCGCGCGGATCAGGGGCAGGCGACGCGCCAGGCGTCGAGATCGAGCCGCTTGATCAGCGTCGAGAGCCCGAGCGGCTTCGTGGCGGCGCAGACGGCGTTCGCCTGCGACGCGGCGACGTACTCCGCGTGGAAGACCGCCTTGCCGGCGCGGATGAACGGCGTGAGCATCTCGCACTCGCCGTACGCGTGGCACTCCTCGTTGAGCGCCCAGTCGAAGTGCCCGACGAGGTCTCTCACCTGATCGAGGTCGTTCTTCAGGCCGATGGACAGCCCGCGCGCGTGCGCCTCGGCGGCCAGGAAGCGGTTGTAGTCGAGCTGCGTCGCCGCGGTGAGCGGGAAGCCGGAGCCGTTGGTGTAGCCGTCGACGTTGTCGGGCTCGACGCCGTCGCAGCGCTTCTGCACCGCCAGGTCCAGCCGGGCCTTCATGACGTCGCGCACGCCGGCGCTGCGGGTGTCGAGCCACCGCTCACCGGGCCACCCGTCGAGCGGGTTGCCGAGCGCCGCGGCGGGGAACTTCGACGCGTCGCTGCGCCAGTCCTCGGAGCTCCCCGCGCTGAAGTAGCAGATCACCTTCTTCCCGGCCGCGCGCAGGGCGTCGATGGTCGCCTGCGGCGCCTCGAAGAGGTCGATATCGTACATGGCGACGTTCAGGCTGGTGTCGATGGTGCCCGTGAGCTGCCATTGCCACGTCGTCCCCGGGGCGGGCACCCAGACGCCGCCGCCGCCGCCGCCGGAGCCGCCGGAGCCGCCGGAGCCGCCGGAGCCGCCGGAGCCGCCGGAGCCGCCGCTGCCGCCGGAGCCGCCGGAGCCGCCGCTGCCGCCGGAGCCGCCGCTGCCGCCGGAGCCGCCGCTGCCGCCGGAGCCGCCGGAGCCGCCGCTGCCGCCGGAGCCGCCGGAGCCGCCGCTGCCGCCGGAGCCGCCGCTGCCGCCGCTGCCGCTGCCGGTCGCACCGCCGCTGCCAGTCGAGCCGCCGCCGGTCGCGCCCGTGAGGACGAGCTGGTCGAGCTGCGAGCTGTCGGCGGAGCTGGTCGTGGCATACCGGATCTTGAGCGCCCCGCCCGACACGAACCGCGCATGAGGCGCCGGCAGGCTCAGGCTCGCGCTCGTCCAGGACCAGTCGCCCGCGAACGCGTTGTCGCCGATCGGGACCCACGCGCCGGCGGCCGCGTCCCAGGCCTCGAAGGTCCAGCGCATCGCCGACTTCTTCGGACCGCGGTAGTTGACGCCCAGCGCGAGCGACGAGAGCTGCGCCGCCGACGTGCCGGCGGGGAGCGCGTACTCGCACATCGCGCTCGTCCTCGGCGCGAACTCGACGTACTTGGTCCACACGTCCTGCTCGCCCGTGAGATCGGCCGTCGCGAGCGCGGCGGCCGTCTGCCCGGCGCCGGTGCTGCCGCGGCTCACCGTCAGCTTCGAGCACGCCATCGTGAAGGCCCCGCTGACCGCGTCGCCGCTCGCCGCCGACGCGACCTCCGCGTCGACGGCTGGATCCGCGCCGCACCCGGCGGCGGCGAGCGTGGCGGTGAAGCACACGACGGCGTGGGCGCGGCAAAGCGCGCTGCGGATCGCGAGGGCGGACGCCGGACGGCTGGAATAAGTCATGGGTTCTCTCCTGGTTCGTGGGCTCGTGAAGCTCGGCGCACGTCGGCGCAGGGCGTCTCGCGACGCTCCGGTCCCCGCGATGGCTCCCGGCGACGGCGGCTCCCGCGTCGTCTCCGTGCGCGCCGGAGCGGCATTGCAAGGCGGGGGCCAGCGCGCGGCCCGCGCCTCTCCCCGCGATCTCGCGCCCGCGCCGCGCGGCGCCGTCGCTGAGGGTTGCGCAAGCTTCGTACACGTGCGCATCCTTCGAACGGCATGGCGGAGCGAGATCCTCGTCGACAGCCGGCCCCTCCGTCCGGCGAGGCGCCGCCGCCCCTCGCGGCCGAGGTCGCGACCGAGCTCGAGGCCGCGGAGGGCGCCGCCGATCGGACGCCGCAGGGGCAGGCGTCGCTCATCGTGCGCACCGGCGACGGCGCGGCGCGGGTGATCGACCTGACCGACGGCGACGCGGTCGCGATCGGGCGCGCGCCGGAGTCGACGGTCTGCGTGGACGACCCCCGCGTCTCGCGCAACCACGCGCGCATCGCGCGGCGGGGCCACGCCCTCGAGCTCGTCGATCTCGGGAGCCGCAACGGCACGTCGGTGAACGGCGCCGCCGTGCGCGGGGGCGAGCGGCTCCTCGCCGGCGGCGACGTCGTCCGCGTCGGCCCGGCCGAGATCGTCGTCGCGATCGCCGCGCCAGCGCTGCCCTCGCGGCCCGCGCCGGCGGACGCCGCGCCGGCCGGGGTGGCGGACGCGCTGTCCGGCGCCGGCTTCGTCGTCGCGGACGAGGCGATGGTGAAGGTCTTCCAGGTGGTGCAGCGCCTCGCGCGCGCCCAGACGACGGTGCTCGTCCTCGGCGAGACGGGCTCGGGGAAAGAGGTCGTCTCCGAGCAGATCCACCGCGCGAGCCCGCGCGCCGGCGGCCCGTTCGTCCGGCTCAGCTGCGCGGCGCTGCCCGAGACGCTGCTGGAGAGCGAGCTCTTCGGCCACGAGAAGGCCGCGTTCACCGGGGCGGATCGCCGCAAGATCGGCTATTTCGAGGCCGCGCAGGGCGGCACGCTGCTGCTCGACGAGGTCGGCGAGCTGCCCCTCGCCATGCAGGCCAAGCTGCTGCGCGTCCTCGAGAGCCGGCGCGTGGCCCGCATCGGCGGCACGCAGGAGATCGAGCTCGACGTGCGCGTCGTGTGCGCCACGCACCGGGATCTCCAGGCCGAGGTGGCGGCCGGGCGGTTCCGGCAGGATCTCTACTACCGCATCAGCACGTTCGTCCTCCGCGTCCCGCCGCTCCGCGAGCGGCGCGCCGAGATCGCGCTGCTCGCGCACCGCTTCGCGCGGCAGGTCGCCGAGCGCATGGGGGAGCCGGCGCCGCGGTTCGCGCCCGCCGCGATGCGGGTGCTCGAGGCGCACGCGTGGCCCGGCAACCTGCGCGAGCTGCGCAACGCGGTCGAGCACGCCGTGGTGCTGGCCGAGGACGGCGTCATCGAGGTCGAGCACCTGCCGGCCTCCGTGGCCGGAGCCGACGCGGCGCCGGCGAGCGCGGGGGCCCCGGCGAGCGCGGGGGGGCCGGCGAGCGCGGGGCCGCCGGCGAGCGCCGGGCCGCCGGCGGAGGACGCGCCGATGCCGGCGCGCCTCGCCGAGCTGGAGAAGAAGAGCATCGAGGACGCGCTCGCGGCCGAGGGGAACAACCAGACGCGCGCGGCGAAGCGGCTCGGCATCTCGCGGCGCGCGCTGCTCTACAAGCTGGACAAGTACAACCTCCGGAGGTGAGCGCCGCCGATGGAGCGCGAGGGCCCCCGGAGGGCGGGGCGACGTTCCCCGGGAGATGGTCATGAGGCGAGTCAACCAGGGGGGTCCCTCCAGCTGCCCTGTCGGCGGCGGATCCTTTGAAATCGTCAAAGAGCTGAACTGAAGATGATCGGGCGGATCAGGCCGTGTCGAGGAACAAGGCGATGGCGTCCGCTGCGCGCAGGGGGGATCGCAGCTCCCAGCGGACGAAGTGGTGGTCGTACTGGCGCTGCCTGGTCAGATCGAGGCGGCACAGCCCGTCGGGGTCATCGACGATCAGCTCTGCAGGCGGGTAGCCATCGAGGCGCGTGAGCGAAGGTGGCCGCGAGGTGCCGGCGCCGTGATCTCGCCACCAGGCCACGAAGTCGTGCGCGAGCGGCACGACCTCCGGGAACGCGCGCCCCGGCTCGCGGAGGACGGCCTCCTGCACGCGGAGCGCGGTCTCGAGCGCGGGCGACCGGGCGATCCCGTGCTGCTCCTCGACGTAGCGCGCGACGTCCTCGTAGAAGGGGCGCCATCCGCCGACGTTGAGGTTCCAGGGGGAGTAGCGGTCCACCCAGGCGAGGGCGGGATATGCGGCCGGGGACGTGGCGAGATTCTCGAGGAGGCGGAGCAGGAAGTCCGTCGCCTGGATCCCGTGATCCCACTGGAGGTACCGGAGCACGTAGAACAGCACGCCGGACGCCTCGTAGAGGCGATACGCCTCGTACAGCCGCTTCATCGTCCGGAGGTCGTCCCGCGTGAAGCTGAAGGTCGCGACGACCTCGTCCAGCTCGTCCGTCTCGATGCGGTACTTCTCCCGGTACGCGGGGTCGGCCATCGGGCTGTTCACGAGCACGCGGGTCATGTAAGCCCGCGCCGGAACGCCGCGATCGATGCAGTGCTGGAGGTCGCGCGCGAACGAGTCGACCGTGGCGCCGGGAAGGCCGAGCAGCAGATCCGTCGAGATCGGCAGCTTGAGCCCGCGGAACACGTCGATCAGCTCCTCGTACCGCCGCGTCTTGATGTTCGAGCGCCGGACGATGCCGAGCGTCGCCGCGTCGGTCGTCTGCACGGCGATGATGCCGTCGGCGGCGACGTCGGCGTCGCGGAGGATACGGATGATCTCGGCGACCCTGGCGGTCGCGTTCTTGGCGTAGTTGACCCCGAACTGGCGCGGAAAGCCGTGCCGCCGCCGCGCGTCCGCCACCATGCGGGCGATCTCGACGTCACGCTCGAGGATGCCGAAGTTCGCGTCGGTGCACATGATGACGGGGATTCGGTTGGCGGCGATCCACTCGATCTCTGCACGGACGCGCTCCATATCGAACGTCTTGATCTTCTGCTGGGTCGCGTGGCCCCAGTCGCAGAAGGTGCAGCCGTAAGGGCAGCCGCGGTTGGTCTCGAGACACGCGGCGAAGAACTCGTCCATGCGCAAGCCGTCGAAGGAGCCCGCGAGGTAAGCCGAGGGGAAGACATTCACGTCCGCCGTGCGCGCGCGATCGGCGGTCCGCAGCGCGCTCCCCGACGCCGGGTCGCGGATCGTGAGGCCGGCGACCTCGCGCAGGTGGTGCAGCCCGGCCGCGGGCCGGCCCGGGAAGGGCGCGAGCGCCTTCAGGATCTCCGCCGCGCTCGACTCGCCCTCTCCGCGCACCGCCACATCGACGTGGTCGTGCTGGGCGAAGAAGCGGCTCGCCTCCGCCTCGTACGCGGGCACCGAAGGGCCGCCGTGGACCGTGACGAACTCGTGGCTCGCCGCCTTGAGCGCCTTCGAGATGCGAAGGTGGGAATCGATCGTCCACGCGTAATCGGAGAAGAGGACGACCCCCGGCCCGTTCCGGAGCACGGCGTCGCGCACGGCGGCCGGGGTGAGGAGCAGCTCCGGGATGATGTCATACGATCGCGAGAGCGCGCCGCCCTCGTAGCGCCGGACATGGGCCAGGATCAGCCCCAGCGCGAGCGGAAGGTACGCCCGAGGCTCGTGGTTCTCGGCAGCGCAGACGAAGTAGACCGGCGTGCGCTCCGGGGTGCGCCGCGACGGGGACGCCTTGACGGACGCCGAGAGCTGCTCGAGCTCGTCCGCGAACCGGATCTTCTGCTCGGCGCACGCGACCCTCACGTCGGCGAGCCGGCTCGGCACGACGCGCGCGCCGTGATCCGCCTGCGCGGCGACGAGGAGGCCGCGCTCGACGAGCAGCTGCAGCCAGGCGCGGGCGCCGGGCGCTCCGTCGGCGAGGACCGCGTCCGGATCCGCCGCGTTCACGAACGACGCGAGCACGGCGACGGCGTCGGGCGGTAAGCGCACGTACCGCCGGGCCGGCACGCTGAAGGCCAGCAGGCCGTCGGGCCCTGGTCGCATCGCGAAGTTCCAGGGGAGATGGAGGCGGCCGGGGATGGACCGCGAGGTCGGCCCGAGGTCATCGTCGCGGCGTTCGATCTCCGAATCCGGCGGCGGAGGCCAGCCGCGATCTTCACCCCCCTCGACGCACAGTCCGGATCGCACGAGGCTCTTCACGGCCGCGTCCCACGCCGACGCGTCCGCCACGGCCGCGCACGCGGGCTCCCAGCGCGTCCGCCCCGACGCGAGCTCGGCGAGGACGACCGCGTTCGTGCGAGTCAAGAGGACGCGGTTGCGCGCCCCCGGCACCCATCCGACCAGCTTCCTCGGCTCGCTCGGGTGTGGCGGTGGATGCAGTGCGACGATCAGGTTGGGTGAAACGCCAATCCGACGGCTATCCATGACGTCCCTCGCAGCTCGACATGTGTCCCTTGGCTGACGCGCGCAGGCGCGCTCGCGCGACGAGCGATCACGCCGGCTTTCGCGGCAGACTGACGATGAACTCGGTGAACTCGCCCTCGATCGACTCGAACCGGAGGCTGCCGCGGTTGCTCTTGACGACGATGTCATACGAGATCGAGAGTCCGAGGCCGGTGCCCTCGCCCGGGCGCTTCGTCGTGAAGAACGGGGTGAACAGTCGATCGCGGATGCCCACCGGCACGCCCACCCCGTTGTCATAGACGCGGATCTCCGCAGCATCGCCGGCCACGCGGGTGGAGACCCGAATATGCGGCGCGTATCCCGGGCTGCCGGCCCCCTTCTTGGTGTTCACCGCGTACCCGGCGTTGTCGATCAGGTTCAGGAGCACGCGGCTGATCTCCTGGGGCACGAGCAGGAGCGACCCGATCGACGGGTCGAGCGCGAGCTCCAGCGATACCTCGATGGGCGGCGTGCGAGAGCGCAACCCCTGTGCGGCGAGGGAGGCGAACTTCTCGACGAGCCCGTTCAGATCAGTCTCCCGGCGCTCTCCCTGACCGCCGCGGGAGTGCTCCAGCATCGAGCCGATGATGCCGTCCATCCGGCGGCCGTTGTCCTGGACGCGGGTCATGGTGAGCGCGACATCATTCAGGGTCTGGCGCAGGCGGCCTCGCGACGCCGCGTCCGCGCCGGCCGCCTCCTCGCGATCGAGCTCCGCCATCGCCTCCTGGAGCATGCTGTCTGCCAATCGCGCGAAATTGTTCACGAAATTGAGCGGGTTGCGCAGCTCGTGCGCGACGCCGGCGGCGAGCGTGCCGAGCGACGCCAGGCGGTCTTGCACGATGAGGCGGTCCTGCGCCTCGCGCAGCCGGCCCATCGCGGCCACGAGCTCTTCGTTCTTCGCCGAGAGCTCGCGCGTGCGCTCCTCGACCCGCTGCTCGAGCGTCCGGTACAATACCGCGTTGTCGAGCGAGATCACCGCCTGCGTCGACAGGAGCAGCAGGATCTTGATGCGACCCGGCGTGAACGCGCCTTTCATGAGGTTGTTCTCGAGGTACACCATGCCCTTGCGCTCCGACTGGCGCGGGAGCGGGAAGCACAGGATCGACACTACCTCGTGCCGGACGACGTACGGGTCGCGCCGGAACTGCGGGCTCGACATGGCGTCATCGATGACCAGCGGCTCTCCGGTGCGCGCCACGTAATTGATGATCGACTCGGGCACCCCGCGGCGCCCCCGCGCGTTCAGGGCCTCGCTCCCCGACGGCGGCGCCACGCTCGGCTGCTCCTCGTCGAGGCTCTTCTCGGCCTCGACGATCCACTGCCCGCCGCGGTCGCGCAGGAGCGCGCCCGACTCCGCGCCGCCGGTCTCGATGAGGAGGGCCATGAGGCGCGTCAGCAGGCGGTCCCGGTCGACTTCACGCGAGATCGCCTGGGATGCGTTGATGACGCTGACCAGGTCGAGCACGTTCAGATCCCACTCGCCGCCGCGCGTGCCGGTCAGCGTGACGGGGCTGAACGTGACGCTGGCCACGCGCGGGACGAGGTGCGGGAGCTCGCGCTCGAGGGCCTTGGCCTTGGTCACCGCGCCCCAGCGCAGGTAGGCCTCGTGCGCCTCGCGAAAGCGGCTGCGCGCGGCGCGCACCTCGCGCCTCTCCAGCAGAAACCGCGCGGAGAGCTCGCAGGCGAGCGCCTCTTCGTGGACATAACCGCTCGAGCGCGCCAGCGCGACGGCGCGCTCGAAGGCCGTGCGCGCGTCGCTGCCGCGCCCCTCGACGCGCGCGCGCTCCGCCTGCACGAGGGCGAACTTGTGCGCGATCGTCTGTGGACAGTGCAGCAGCGCGAGCTCGAGCGTCCGCTCGTGGCCCGCGACCCGCTCCAGGATCTGCGCCCTCTCGGCCTCGTCCGAGCGCTGGAAGAGCGCGAGCCGGGCCAGCGAGTCCCACAGCGCCAGGACCGGCTCCCACAAGGAGTTCGCGGCGACCGCGGCGTAGGGCTCGCGCGCGCGGGCATGCTCGACGGCGCGCTCGAAATCACCGAACAGGTAACAGAGCATCACCTTGAACAGGTGGTAGTTCCCCAAGCCTCCGTCGTCGACGACGTGCGGGAGCCGGGGCTCCTCGTCAAAGAACCGCCCTGCGAGGCGGGGCGGGTCGGCCGTCTCCTCGAACAGGTTGCGCGCGACCTGATGGACGACATCATGCCAGTTCTTGATGATGCTCTGGCGGAACCGGACCGCGACCTCGGCGTAGCGCTCGAGGTCGGCGACCACCTCGCTGAGCAGATCGCCCGCGAGGAACCGTACGATGCACAGGCTCGTGGCGGCGCAAGCGGCGTTGTACGGGCTGCCGGCCTCCAGGCCGTACCGATACGCGTCGAACAGGTGCTGCACGACGCCGTGGAGCGGCAGCGTCCAGTGGATGAGCTGGCAGTGAGCGTAGATGGTAACGAACGCACGCATGCCGCTGTCGCCGAGCGCGTCGGCGAGGGCGACCGCCGTTCGGGCGAAGCGGGTGGCCCGGTCGATGTCGCCCGACTTGGCGAGCAGCACGCCGTAGAACGTGTACGCAAAGGCGGAATCGGCGGTGTTCCCGTGAGCTATCGAGATCTGGATCGCCTTGCAGACGATCGGCGCGACGAGGGGATGCGACGTCGTGATGGCCAGGAGGACCATCCGATTCAGCAGCTCGAGGGCGGTCCGCGCCGCCTCGTCCGTGCAGGGCGGGAGCTCCACGAGGCTCTCGATGGCGCGGCCGGCGAGCGCCTCTTCCGTGCGCCGCATCTCGTCGGCCACCGCCTCGGGCGTCGCCGGCGACGGCAGCGGGAAGCCGACCCGCGCGAGCAGGTCCGCGAGCGTGTCGATCGCCTCGGCCATCCGGCCCTGAGCCAGGAGGATCTGCGCCTCGATGCGGCGCACCCGCGCCTCCTCGACCGGCGTGCGGGCGCGGCGGAGGAGCGCGGCCGACAGGGCCTGTGACGTCTCGAACTCGGCGCAGCAGAACGCCGCCTCGACGCCGCGGTCGTGCAGGTCGCGCGCGAGCTCGCCGCGCTCCCAGCTCTGCTCCGACAGGAGCGCGATCCCCGCCTTCGCGTAGCGCAGCGCCGGCTCGGTAGCCGCGGCGCCGAGCGCCTTCCTCGCGGCCCGCAGGTTGAGGAGCGCCAGCTCCTCCACCTCGACCGGATCCGAGATCGCCCCGACGCCCCGGTTCAGCTGATCGACGACCTCGAACAGCCGCTCCTCGCCGGCGCCGAGCTGGTCGAGCAGCTTCCGCCCGACCTCGCGGTGCAGCCGCGCGCGGCTCGCGTCGTCCAGCGCGGCGAGCGCGGCCTCCTGGACGCGGTCGTGCGCGAAGCGGAACTGGAGCTCGGGCCCCGCTGCAGCTTCCACCGGGGAGTGAACGCGGTCGAGCGGGATCACGAGGCCCTCGGCGACCGCGTCCCAGAGCGCGCGGCCGACCTCGTCGACCCGGCGCGCGGCCACCCTGGCGAGGGTGCCGAGATCGAAGCGGCTGCCGACGCACGCCGAGATCCGGAGCAGCTCCTGGGTCTGGCCAGGGAGCCGCCCGAGGCGCGAGGAGAGCAGGTGAACCACGTTGTCCGTGACGCCGCGCCGCCGGATCGCGTCCGCGTCGAAGCGCCACCCCGCGGGCGACGGCTGCAGCAGCCCGTCGGCGCGGAGAGACATGATGAAGGCGCGCATGAAGAACGGGTTGCCGCCGGTGCGCGCGAGGACGAGCTCGGGGAGCGCCTCGATCTCCTCGGGGGCCGTGCACAGCGCGTCGCCGAGGAAGCGCCCGATATCCTCCCGGGTGAGCGGCGACAGCGCCAGCCGCTCGACGTGAGATCCCTGCGCCTCGATCTGCGCCACGGTCGCGCGGACGGGGTGGGACTCTCCGACCTCGCTGTCGCGGTAGGCGCCGAGCAGGAACAGCGACTGATCGCGGGCCATGTAGATCAGCTCGTGGAGGAGCTTCAGCGAGTCGACGTCCGCCCAGTGGAGGTCGTCGATGAGGACGCAGAGCGGGTGCTCGGGCCGCGCGAACAGCGAGACGAGCTGGTAAATCGCCTCGTGGAAGCGGTTGCGCGCCTCGTCCGGGGGCAGCGGCGCCGGGGGCGGCTGCTGGCCGATGACGGCGCAGAGGGACGGGCACACCTCCGCGAGCACGGCCGCGTTGGACCCGAGGGCGCCGACGATCCGGTCTCGCCAGGCGCCGAGCTGCACCTCGCTCTCGGTGAGGATTTGGTGGACGAGCCCCTCGAGCGCCTGCAAGAAAGCGCTGTAGGGCGCGCTCCGGATCTGGTCGTACTTGCCGGCGATGAAATACCCGCGGCGGGCGGTGAGCGGGCGGTGCACCTCCTGGATGAGCGCCGTCTTGCCGATGCCGGTGTAGCCCGACACGAGCATCAGCACGGCGCCGCGCGTGGCCCGCTCGAACGCGCGGAGGAGCTGCTTCGTCTCGGCGTCGCGGCCATAGAGCCGCTGGGGGAAATGGATGCGCTCCGGGCGGTCTACGGTGCCGAGCGGGAACGGATCGATCGCGCCGGCGCGCCTGAGCCCGTCGAGGCAGCGAGCGAGATCCGCGCGGAGGCCGGCCGCGGAGCGGTAGCGCTCGTCGGCGTCCTTGGCCATGAGCTTCAGGATCACCGCCGCGACCGCCTCCGGGACGGAGGGGTTGAGCTCCGCGGGCGAGGGCGGCCTCCGCGCGATGTGGCAGTGCACGAGCTCCAGCGGATCCTCCGCCACGAAGGGGCGCCGGCCGGTCAAGAGCTCGAAGAGCGTCACGCCGAGCGAGTAGAGATCCGCCCGCTCGTCGATCGCGCGGTTCATCCGTCCGGTCTGCTCGGGCGAGATGTACGCGAGCGTCCCCTCCAGCGCGCTCAGGCCGCCGAAGCCCTGGTGCTCGGTCGCGAGGACGGTCGCGATGCCGAAGTCGATGAGCTTGATCTGCCGTGTCTCCGGGTGAATCAGGAGGTTCGACGGGTTGATGTCCTTGTGCACCACGCGCCGCTGGTGGATGTGGTCGATCGCCTTCGCGAGCGCGATCGAGAGATCGAGGAACTCCTCGACCGGCAGCTTCCCTGCCATCCTCGCGGCCCTGAGGGCGACGCCGCCGAAATCCTCCATGACGATCCCGAAGCGGCCCCGCTCCTCTTCCAGCCCGTAGGCGCGCACCACATTCTCGCCCTCGCAGCTCGACAGCAGCGCGTGCTCGTGCCGGAACGCGGCGAGCCGCCGCGGCGGCGGGTGATCCTCCTCGAGCACCTTCACGACCACCCGCGCCCCGTCCGCGCGCCGCTGCGCGCGGTAGACGGCCGTGTGGTTGCCCATGTGGAGAAGCTCGTGGACGTCGCAGCCAAAGATACTGGTCAACATGAAAGCTCCGGGGCCCGGCGCAGGTGGAACGAGTCGTGCGCCATCTCGTTCGAGCGCTCGCGAGACGGGGGCGAGCGCGCTGCGGAATCTACTCCAGGTTCTGCTCGGGCGAGTCGGGCACGTCCGGGTCGGGCAGCGGATCGTAGCCGGGGTCGGCGAACGCGGCGCCGAGGTGCCAGGGCCCGTCGGGCGCGAGCTCGGCGGGACGCATGATCGAGGGGACGTCCTCCGGGCGGATACCCCACGACGCGATCAGCGGGTCCGGGTCGCGCAGGAAGTCGTCGAGGCGGAATGGATCGGTGCTGAGCTCGGTCAGCAGTTGGAATGCGGCGTTCATGGCGTTCTCCTGGGCTGGATGCTGCGGGGGCGATGGCTCCGCGATCGATCGCGTGGTCCTCTGCGGGTCTGTCAGGGGCGGCCTATCTGGGGTTTGGCTCTGAGCTCGGCGCGCAGCGGCTCCCATGCAGGGTCGCGGCTCACGATCGTGATCGCCTGAAGATCGTTGAGCTCAAGGATCTTCGCGAGCTTCTTTCGCGCCTCGGTCAGATCTCCTGCCAGGCAATCGAGCCCGCCGCTCATGGCCAGGAGCCGAGCATCCATCCCGTTCACCGCCACGCGCGCGCGCTGGACCGCCGCCTTCACCGTGGGATCGTGGATCGCGGGATCGCCGGGCTTGCGGACCCTGGCGCCGGCGCTGTCGAGCAGCTCGATCTGCCTGAGTCCATTGGCCACGAAATAGCGCGCGAACGTCTCGTCGCTCTCGATCTGCAGGGTCTGCCACGCGAATCGCACACCCTCGTTAAGTATCTGCCTCGCGCGCTCTCGCAGCTCGCTCGTCTTCTCATTAGTTCCGGTCTTCTCCGAGGCCACCCGCAGCTCGCCGCCCGTGTAGATGGACATCTCCATCATCGCGCGGACCATCGTCAGCTCCCGATTGAGCCCGCTCATCTGCGCCATGCCGATGTCGCACATGGACTCGCTTCTGTACCCGTCCGGGCCTTTCGATCGTTCGTCGGGCCCGGGCATCTCGTCGTGCGCGCGCGTCGCGCGCAGGATCGCGCGGAACAGGTACACCCAGCCATAGTTCGGGTTCAGCAGGAGCGCCTCGCTGAAGTCCTTGTCGGCGCGGTGGTACTCCTTGTTCTTGATGTCCTCGCCTTCGAGCCTGAGGCTGAGTCTCTCGTCGAGCTCATCGCGCTCGATCTTCGGGAGCGTGCGGACAATGTCCGTTCTGATCCAGTAATGTGTCGTGTAGGTAGCGCCGCGATGCGCGAGGACCCAGGGATTCCTGGGCCCACCGCTGCCGAGAGCCTCTGTGAACAGGGCGAGCGCGAGCTCGCATAGAACGTTCCACCAGATGCTCCTGCGCTTGAGCTCGGGCTCGAGCTGGACATTGCTGTTCGCCCGATGCTTGAGCTCGCTCCTCAGGTGGGCGTTGTCCTCCGCGGCCTGCGCGTCGCTCGACGACGTGGCGGCCATCGCCCACAGGCGGTAGAGCTCGCCCTTCTGGGCCAGAAACCACGCCCAGTTGTTCGTCTTGTAATGGTCTTCCACGCCCTTGTTGTAGAAATCCTCTGTCGCCCCCTTGAAGTCACCGAGCGCGGCGCGGGCCGACGCCCGGTGCGCGTACGCCCACCAGTAGTTGTGCTTCGCGTTGATGGCCTCCGTGAAGCACGCGATCGCTCCCGAGTAGTTGCCTTCCTGCCGCAGGGTCTCCCCGAGGAGTGCGGTCCTTCTCGCGTCGCCGCTCATGCTGCGCCTCCTGCCAGCTGCTGGAACGTCATCTCTCGCAGAGGTGGCACGGCCGCGTCGCCGCCGGCCGCCACCCGCTCCCACATCGCTCGGTCGACCGGCGCCGCCGCGACCGGGGGCACATAGAGGGTCGACACGTCGGTCACCGGCGCGCTCGCGAGCTCGTCGAGCCGCTGGCCCACCATCTTCGGCGGCTCGATCGGGTGCGTCGACGCGTCGTAAACGATCGCCTCGTGCGAGCGAGGGTACCGCTCGCACAGCACCTCCGCGAGCACGCCGAGCCCCCGCCGGATACGGTCCGTGGCCGCGGGGTCGAAGACGTGCGGATTGCCGATGAGCGCGATCTGCGACAGCACGAGCGGCGTGTGGACGTCGAAGGGGCGTCTCCGGAGCAGGAAGTCGGTCGCCTCGTAGGCCGCGCAGCCCTCGTGGCCGGGATCCAGGCCCAGATCGGCGAAGAGGCAGTCGAGGAACGACACGCCGGGCAGCATGCGCGCGCTGTGCCCCTCGCTCCGCGCGCGCCGGATGACGTCGTGCGCCGGCGTGGAGAAGACGCCGGGGTGGCCATAGAAGATCGCGCAGACGCGCAGGCCGCGGCGCACCTCCTCGAGGATGTCGTCGACGATCCGGCGGTAGATCTCGCGGCGCGGCGGGCCGTCGCTCGCGCCGTAGCGCAGCGACTCCGCGTCGACGCGCAGCGAGCGTAACCAGCGCGCGGTCCCCCCGTCGGCCACCGCGAACAGCACGCGATCTGCGGCCTCGATGGCGCGGCGGGCGGCGAGCGTGGTTTGCCCCGCCCACTGGATGCCTGTGCCGACGACGACGAGCGAGCCTTTGCCGTGCCGTTCGGCGATGGGTTTCGTGCTGTCTGCGGGTTGTGCCAAGGGAGTGACCTCGCGGCGTGGTGGACGGAGTGATCCGGTCGTCGACGCGGCTTTGCACGCGACGTACCACCCCGGCGCGCCCCCCCGGCGCGCGGCGAGCGCGGGGCCGCCGCTGACCGAGGCGCGCGAACGCCGCCTCTCCGGAGGCCCGACGTGCCCCTCGACGCGGGCGTGCGTCGATCCGCGCCGGTCCGACATGTCGTCGCCGTGTCGGCCGACATGTCGGCGGCGATGGATCGTTGCCGTCGGGCGCCGGCGCTACACCTCGACGGTCGGCAGCTCCGCGAGCGAACGCGGCGCCGGCTCGCTCCGCACGACCCGGTAGACCGCCGTCGGCTCCGCCCTCGGCCAGACGCCCCGCGCGCCGGCGGGCTCGAGCTTGATCTCGCGCCTGGCCCCCGCGCAGACCGCGTCGTCGACGAGGATCTCCCCGGGGAGCGCCGCCCTCGCGAGGTGCGCCGCGGCGTTCACCGCCTCCCCCAGCACCGTGTAGCCGAGCTGGCCGCACGCGTGCGAGCCGACGCCCGCCGCGAGGACGTTGCCCGTGGAGAGGCCGATGCACACCCCGTGCGCATACGGCGAGTCGTCGCCCGCGCGCTTCGCGATCGTCTCCATCTGGGCGCGCACGGAGAGGCACGCGTGGAGCGCGCGGTCGAGGTGATCCGGCCCATGGAACACCGCCATCACGGCGTCGCCGATGAACTTGTCGATGACCCCGCCCTGCGCCAGGAGCTCCGGGACGATCACCTCGAAGTTGGCGTTGAGCACCCGCGTGGCCTCGGCGGGCGGCCGTTCCTTCGCGACGCGGGTGAACCGATTCACGTCGACGACCGCCACGGTCGCCTCGAGCGCCTCGCTCGCCGCCGCGCCCGCGGGCCCGAGCGACCGGAGTCGCTCGATCAGGGCCGCGCTCGTGAACTTTCGCAAGAGGTCGTTCTCCTCGTTCGAGCGGGCCTTGCGCCGGTGCTCCTCGACGTGGCGGAGGGTCTTCGCCAGCGTCGCCTCGAGATCCTCGAAATTGATCGGCTTGAACAGGAAATCGAAGGCGCCCCGGTTCATGGCGCGGCGGATGTTGGTCATGTCGCCGTACGCGGACACGATCACCGTCCTCGCCAGCGGGTTCACCTCGGGGATGCGCTCGAGCAGGGCGAGACCGTCCATCACCGGCATGTTGAGATCGGTGACGACGACGTCGATGTCCGGATGCCGCTCCAGCGCGTCGAGGGCGAGCTGGCCGTTGTTGGCGAAGACGAGCTCGTAGGCGGCGCGGCCGGTCCTCTTGCGGAAATGCAGCTGGAGCAGGAGCTGGACGTCGGGCTCGTCGTCCACGATGAGGATCTTGGCGGGCCGGGTCTCGGCGTCGCAGATCGCGGCGAAGGCCGAGGCGAGCTCGCGGGCCGACTGGAACCTACGAGAGCGATCCTTCGCCAGGGCGCGCTCGAAGAAGCGGTCGAGCTCCGGGGGGTGGGCGACGTCGAGGGACGACGGCGTCGGGAATGGATCGGTGCAGATGCTGACGATGACCTTCCGGACGTCCCCTGTCGGAAACGGGAGCTGGCCGGTGAGCGCGCGGTAGACGATGACGCCGAGCGACCAGAGATCGGTCAGAGGGTGGGGGACGGCGCCGCGGACCTGCTCGGGGCTCATGTACGCCGGGGTTCCGAATCGGGTGCTGTACCGGTCGACGGACGGATCGTCGCTCCCCTCGTGGAGGGTCCACCCGATCCCGAAATCGAGGATCTTCACGGACTCGCCGTACGCGCTCCGGGCAAGGAAGATGTTCGCGGGCTTGAGATCGCAATGGACGATGCCCGCCGCGCTCGCGGCGTCGAGCCCCGCGCTGATCTGCCGGAGCAGGGACAGCACGGCCGCGGGCGGGAGCTGGTGCACCCGCGCGAGCCGCGACTCGAGGTCCTCGCCCTCGAGCAGCTCCATGACGATGTACGGCGACCCTTGATCGATGCCGTAATCGTGTACTTGGACGATGTGCTCATGACGGACCCGGGCGATCGTCATCGCTTCCTTCGCGAAGCGACGCTGCGCCTCGTCGGAGGCGACATCCCCGGCGGCCATCAGCTTGATCGCCACCGTCCGGCGGAGCATCTGATCGAAGGCCTCCCACACGACGCCCATGCCGCCGTGGCCGATCTCGCGCCGAAGCGCGTACCTGCCCCCGATCATGTGGTCCTGCATAACAAGTCAGAACACCTACGCGCCTGGGGACCGCCGGTCAACGGGCAGCGCGGCCGCCAGGGCCGCCCCGACACAGCCGCAGAGATCGACCGCTTCAGCGCGCAGATCCCCCGCGCCGCGCCGCGCGCCAGGCGCGATCGAGGTGGTCTGATGTGCGCGCCTTGGGCGTAACGGGTGTAGAGCCATTCGCGCCGACAGTCACCCACCCGCCTTGCAAACATTTTCGGTGAGCGCGTATCCTCGCACACGATGGTGGTGGCGCAGCCAGGGGTGACGACGCTCGGGGCGATGACGACGCAACACCCGAGCTCAGCGGCGTTGCCGAAGGCAGGCGCGCGCCTCGTCCCTGCCCTCACCATTCTCTATCACCCTCGCCTCGAGCGCGTCGGCGAGCGCGCCGTCCTGCGGGACATCGCCGTTCGGGACGCGGTCGAGCTGTCGCGGATGGCGCCGTGCTTCGCTCCGCCGGGCTCGGTCCGCGGCGCGCCGCTCGAGGACGTCTACCTCAGCCGCAGGCCCCTGCGCTTGCTCGCGCTACCCGGCCGCCGAATCCGGCTGGAGGCGCCCGGGAGCCGCATGCGCGTCGCGGTGCAGGGCGCTCCGCTCCAGGCGGTCTGCGATCTTTCCGAGGGCGACGTGGAGCAGGGCGTCATCATCGAGCTCGCGGACCGGGTCGTCCTGCTGCTCCACATGGCGGATCCGAGCCCGCCCGAGCCGGGGGATCGCCTCGGTCTCGTCGGCGACAACGACGCGGTGGAGCGCGTCCGCTGGGATATCCGCCGCGTCGCCAACCTCGAGATCGCCGTCCTCCTCCGCGGGGAGACAGGCACGGGGAAGGAGCTCGTCGCGCGGGCCATCCATGAGGCCAGCGAGCGCCGCGGCCGGCCGTTCGTCGCGGTCAACATGGCGGCGATCCCCCCCTCGCTCGCGGCCGCAGAGATGTTCGGCGCCGAGCGGGGGGCGTACACCGGCGCCGTGCAGAGCCGACCCGGGTATTTCAGCCTCGCCCAGGACGGGACGCTCTTCCTCGACGAGATCGGCGAGGCGCCGCCGGACGTGCAGGCGATGCTCCTGCGGGCGCTCGAGACGGGCGAGATCCAGGCGGTGGGCGCGCAGCAGCCGAGGAAGGCGCGCGCGCGCCTCATCGCCGCCACCGACGCGGATCTCGAGGCCCGGGTCGCCGAGGGGGCCTTCCGCGCCCCCTTGCTTCACCGCCTGGCCGGCTACGAGATCGCGCTCCCCCCGCTCCGCCGCCGCCGGGACGATATCGGCCGGCTGGTCGTTCATTTCCTGCGCGAGGAGATCGAGGCCGCGGGCGAGGCGCGCCGGCTCGGCTCCTCGGCGCCGGGCGAGCCGCCGTGGCTGCCGGCGCCCGTCGTGGCGAGGCTCGCGCGGCTCGACTGGCCCGGCAACGTCCGCCAGCTGCGGAACGCGGTCCGACAGATGGTCATGGGGAGCCACGGGTCGGCGAGCCTGGAAGCGATGCCGGTCGTCGAGCGCCTGCTCGAGCGGCCGCTCCCCGAGCCGCGGGCGGGCGCCGACAGGAACGGCGAGGCCGCGCCGGTGCGGTCTCCCTCGGACCGGGCGCAGGCGGAGCCTGCCGTCCGCGGCGCAGAGCCCCGCGGCAGGGGCAAGGGCGCGGGGTGGCGCAAGCCGTCCGACGTGCGCGAGGAGGAGCTGCTCGACGCGCTCCGCCGCAGCCGGTGGGATCTCAAGGCGGCAGCAGAGCTGCTCGGGGTCTCGCGGACATCGCTCTACGCGCTCGTGGAGAGTTGCCCGCGCGTCCGCCGGGCCAGCCAGCTTCCGCACGACGAGATCGCCAGCTGCTACAGGGAGTGCGACGGGCGCATCGACGCGATGGTCGATCGCCTCGAGGTCTCGAAGCGCGCGCTGCTGCGGAGGATCCGCGAGCTGGGCCTCGCATAGACCCGGGCGGACAGGATATCATTTCGAGGAGCTGCCTCCTGGAAGAGCGACGCCAGCTCGACAGGTCCTCCGCCCGTCGTGGCGGCCGCGCTCACGCCGAATTCGCTCGCGGCGATACGGCGCTCGCCTCGAGCTGGATACGGCTGTCGCATACCGGGCGATCGCGTCCGGATGGGAGCTACCCGCTGCAGCAGCGGAACCCGATCGTGTGATCCGTGTCGGCGCGCTCCCGCACGTCGCGCGCGTCGCACCGGAGCTCGTCGAGCGAGCCCCCGCTGTCGAACGCCCCGCCCCGCGTCCTGCAGAGATCGCCCGGGCCGGTGTCGTCCGAGCACGCGTCTTCCCACTCGCGGACGTTGCCGCTCATGTGCTGCAGGCCGAAATAGCCGCCCTCGCACGCCATGCTGTCGTCGTCGCCGACCGGCACGGTCGCCACCCCGTCACCGTTGCAATGCTCCGTGTCGAGCTCGCCGGTCGAGTGAGGGAGCGTGCCTCGGTGGCTGCACGCCTCGAACCACTCGCCCTGCGCCGTGTCGCCGCCGTAGGGCAGCGGGCCGCCGTGGATCTCGCCGCAGAGGCGCTTGCCCAGGCTCTTGCAGTACGCGCGGGCGTCGCACCAGTCGACGCAGGTGGCGGGGTGCCCATCGTCCTCGCTGCGCGTCTTGCACACGTCGGGCGCGCCGGGCCCGGTGTCGAACGCGAAGCTGTCGTTGAACAGGCAGAACGGCTCCTGCGCGGCGACGTCCGGCTGCGTGGCGAGGAAGGCGCGGTAGGCCGCGTTCGACACCTCGGTCTGGTCGATGCAGAACGAGCTCTCGATCGTCACCATGCCGACGGGGCACTGGCAGACCTCGGCGACGCACGAGGCCGTCGCGCAGTCGGCGTCGGCCTCGCAGGGCTGGCCGTACAGGCACGAGGCGTTCCCGGCGCCCGGCTCGCAGGTGAGGCCGTGCAGCGGGCGCACGAGCGTGCACGCGGAGGCGAGGGCGGCCGCGAGCGCGGCCGCGGCGGCGTGGGCCGGCCGGAGGCGCATCAGAAGGCCCCCTCGATGCCCGCGGCGGCGCCGGCGACGAACGGCCGCAGCGCCGGTCCGGGCGCGGCGGCGCCGGCGTTCGGCGGCCTCGCCGCGGCCGGCCGCGTCAGGTAGAGCCACGCTGCGGCGCCGAGGGCGACGACGCCCACGCCGAGGCCGACGTCGGCGATCGCGTGCTGGACGCGGATGGCGCGCACGTCGTCGCCGGGGCAGCGCGGGGCGCACGTGGCGCGCAGGTCGGCCTCGGCGCTCAGCGAGAGCGCGCCGGCGACGGCGAACACGGCGAGCCCCGCGGCGCCGAGGGCGCCGGAAGCCCACACGAGCCCGGGGACCGCGGGCTCCTCGGGCGGGTCGGGCGGCGGGGCGGACGGCGCGGCTGGCGGCGCCGACGATGCGGCCGGCAGGGTGGGTGACGCGGGCGATGCGGCCGGCGAGGCGGGTGACGCGGGCGATGCGGCCGGCGAGGCGGGTGACGCGGGCGATGCGGCCGTCGAGGCGGGCGTCGGTGTGGCAGGCGGCGCGCCGGCCGAGGAGGCGCCCAGGATCACGGTGATGGCGCGGTTCTTCTCGCCCTCGCGGATCAGCACGCGCTCCTCGACCGCGGGCCCCGACGCGGGCTCGTACCGGAAGGTGTGCGGGCCGGGATCGACCGGCAGCGCCTTGCCGTCGAGCGCCGCGGCGAGGGGGCGCCCGTCCACGAGCACGCGCACGTCGAGCCGCTCCCGCCCGTGCGCGTCCCTCGCGGCGATGACCACGGTGGGCAGGCTCTTCTCGACCTCGGCGAGCCATGGCCCGCAATCGGCCACGGCGGCCGCCGGGCAGGTGGGCTGCGAGCACGCGATGAGCGCCTCCCGCGCGGCGAGGAGCTTGCCGTCGCGGCGGAGGCCCTGCGCGCGCTCGTAGGCGGCGGCGCACGCCCGCTTGTGAGGCTGGGCGTGGGCGCGGGCGCCGGTGAGGGCGAGCGCCGCGGCGATGGCGACGGCGACGGCGAGCGGGCGCGCGGGCCGCGCGTGGGCGGGAGAGGAGGCGTTCATCGGGTCACATGCACTCGGGCTTGAGCCGGCGTATGCCGGCCTTGTCCACGGTGTAGGGCGGAGAGCAGCGCTGGGCGTCGGCGCCGGCCGGCCGCGGCGTGGGCGCAGGGGCGCGCGCGCCCGCGGCGGTGCGCGCCGGCTTGCGGGCGGGCGCGGTCGCGGCGGCGCCCGACGCCGACGGCGTGCTCGGCGCGCTGCCCGGGCTCGACGCCGGCGGCGGGCCCGGAGCGGCGGGCGCGGCGCTCGTGATGTCCGGCGCGCCGGGCGCCGGCGGGGCCGCGGCCGACGGCGCGCCCGACGCACCGGCGCCGGCGGGCTGCATCGCGGGCGCGTGGGCCGCGCTCGCCGCGTTTTCCGGCCCGGGCGGGCCGCGGCGCGCCCACTGTACGGCGAGCGCCGCCGCGCTGCCGAGGAGCACCGCGCCCAGCAGCGCGAGGACCGGCCGCGCGCGCCTCGACGTCGCGGCGGGCGGAGCGTCGCGCGGCGCGCCGTCTCCCGGGGAGAGCGCCACGGAGAGCCCGCTGGACGTGGCGGACCCCGGCGGGGGCACCGCCGCGAGCGCGACCTCATCGAGGGCGCTGGTCGGGATCGCGGGCGCGGTCTCGGCCAGCCCGCCTGCGCGCGGGCCCGTCGACCTGCGTTCGTCGCGCCCGTCCTGGAGGTCGCGCCCGCTCTGGAGGTCGCGCCCGCGCTCGCTGCCGGGCTCGCGCCCGCTCTGCATCCCGGGCTCGCTCGACCCGCCGCGCGCTGGCGCCCCCGCGCCGGCCATCGCCGCGCTGCCGGGGGCCGCCGCCGAGGCGCCCTCGATCTCCGCGACGCGGGCCGCCCGCCGTGCGAGCGCGTCGCCCGCGAGCTCTTCCACCCACTCGCCCACCGCGCGCGGCGACGCGAGCGGGACCGCGTCCTCGACGGCGATCGCGAGCTCGCGGGCGGTCGGGTAGCGGCCCTCGGCGTTCCGCTCGAGCGCCCGGAGGACGATCGCGTCGAGGGCCGGCGGCACGTGGGCCGCGAGCGCGCTCGGGGGCGGGATCGGCCGCTCGAGCACGGCCCCGAGGATCGCGGCCTCGTCGACGCCGTCGAACAGCCGCTGGCCCGCGAGCGCCTCCCAGAGGACCACGCCCGCCGCGAACACGTCGGTCCTCCGCGTCACCTCGCCGCAGAGGAGCTGCTCGGGCGATATGTAAGCCAGCTTGCCTTTGATCTGCCCGCCGCGGGTGGTGCTGAGCCGCCCGCGCGCCTTGGCGATGCCGAAGTCGAGCAGCCGCGCCGTCCCGTCGACGCCGACGAGCACGTTCTCGGGCGAGACGTCCCTGTGCACGATGCCGAGCGGCTCGCCGGACTCGCTGCGCGCCTCGTGGGCCGCGTGCAGCCCGTGGAGCGCTCCGCACGCGATGCTCGCGACGACGGGGATCGGCGCCGGCGCGCCGCGGTCGCGCGCCGCCCGGAGCAGGCGCGCCAGCGACTCGCCCCGCACGTAGTCCATGACCAGGAACGCCTCGTCCTCGGCGATGAGGAGGTCGAGCGTGGCGACCACGTTGGGGTGCTGGATGCGCGCGACGATGCGGGCCTCGTCGCGCAGGCTCTCGGCGATCTCGGGCGCCGCGGCGAGCTGGGGGTGCAGCCGCTTGACGGCCACGGTGCGCGCGAACCCCGCCTCGCCGACCAGCCGGCCGAGGTGCACGGACGCCATCCCGCCGGACGCAATCGGGCTGTAGAGCAGATACCGCCCGATTCGCCTCGGATGCGACGGCTCCGACCACATGCCGGGGCGATGATACACGAGCGCGCACGGCGCCGCCGCTCGCCAGGACGGCCTCGCCCGCCGATGCGCCCGCGAGCCCTGCGGATCCGATCTCCTGGATCGAGCGCTCTCGCCCGCGGCGCTCGCCGCGAGGGTCGAGCGGGTGGGGGAGGAGGGGGCGGTGAGCGCGCTCCGGAGCCCGCCGAGGCGGGCCCCGGAGGCGCGCAGCGAGCAGGAGCCTGCGCGCGCGAAGCGCCGTGACGAACAACACGGTTCGGCCCCGCGGACCCACGGCGCGAGGAGGCCATGGGCGCGCTCGGCGGCGCCGCGAGCAGGGCAGCTCGGATCAAAAGGGAGTGGTGATGTTCTGGTGAAACGTGAGCGTCACGACGCCGATGCCGGGGATGTACCTGGTCATGACCGGGCCCTCGCAGGCCATGTCCCAGGATGTGTCGAACCTCCAGGGGAAATACCGGATGTGGAGGACGCCTGTCGGCGAGACGTCGATATCGAGCTCATCGGCGCGCTCGGCGTCGAACGGCTGGTGCGGACTGGCGGCGACGATGCGATCGGAGAACAGCTGATCCGCTCGAGGGGATGGTGCTGTATGCCCGGCCGGCGCTGTCCGGGCGGCTCGCCGCGCTCGCGCGCGGGCGGGGACGTCAGCCTCGCAGCGATGTGCTCGGCTCGACGAAGCAGAGGCGGTAGCCGTCCGGGTCGGTGACGACGACCTCCCGGGTATGCCACGGCTGGTCGCGCGGACCGTCGACGGCGGCGCCGGCGGCCGCGGCGCGCGCGGCGATGGTCTCGATGCCGAGGTCGCCGGTCGCGCTGAAGCAGACGATGACGCCGAGGCCGCGCTGGCCGGCCAGCGAGACCCCCGGCGGCGTCGCCACGAGGAAGAGATCGGCATAGCGCGCCCAGCGCAGGTGAACGAACACCGGATCCTGGTGAACGCGGGTGAAGCCGAGGAGCTCGAAGAACGAGGCGGAGCGCTCCGCGTCGACCACGAGGAGCTTGACGTAGGCGGGCATCACGTAGGGATCGTCGCTGTGCATGGTGGCTGGGCGCGAAGGTGCGCCGCGCCGGGCCGGAACGCAAGCCGCGCGCCTCGGGCGGCGCAGGCGTCCGCGGGGCGCGCCTTCGGAGGCCCCGGCGGCAGATGGTCCCCCGGCCCGGGCCGGCGCGCCAGACGCGGCCGAGCATCGGTGTCGATCGAATGTGTGAATGAAATTGTGTGGTCTCCGTAATGCCCCCTCGACACCGCTCGTGACGACGCGCGCGATGTCGCAAAGTGTCCGTTCGAGCCCTGGTGTGGTATCGGCGGCAGTCATGTATTTCCGGCTTGATCAGCTCGCCAAGAACATCCTCCGGGACTTCTTCGTGCTCGTGGGCGCAGCCGAGACCGAGGTGGAGGTGCCGGCCGGGGACGCCCAGCGGATCGACGTGTGGCACGTGCCCGATCCGGCGTTATTGCGCGCGCACCCCGAGATCGAGCCGGGCCTGCTCCGCTCGATGGCGGCCGAGGCGGGGATGGTGGAGGTGTTCAGCGCCGCGCCGGGCGCGGCCGAGCTCCACGGCTGCATGCGCAAGCGCTACCAGTGGCACCACACGCTCGAGTTGCGAGCGGAGCGCGCGCTCCAGCTGCCGTCGGCGTGGATCGTGAGCGCCGGGCGCCCGGACGGGGTGCTGCGCGACTTCGGTTTCGTGCAGGACGCCTCCGGGCTGGAGGGCCTCTATGCGGGGCCGGCGCCGGGGTGGCGGATCCATGCGGTGGTGATCGCGGAGCTGCCGCGCGTGCGGGGGACGGTGCTGCTGCGCTTGCTCGGCGCGCCCCGGGTGCGCCGAGCGGCGCTGCGGGATCTCGCGGCGCTCCCCGGGGACGCGTGGGAGCGCCGGGTGGCGATGCCGTGGCTCGTTCGGTTAAGCTTCGAGATGCCGGAGCAGCTCCTTCCAGGGCTGTCCTCCGAGGAGAGGGATTTCATCATGGAAACCCGGGAATGGTTTGAACAGTTCACCGCGCGGAAGGTCGAAGCGGGGGTGGAAGCGGCGCTGAAGGAGGCGCTGAAGGAGGCGCTGAAGGAGGCGAAGAAGGAGGCGGAGAGGGAGGCGGAGCTGCGCGCGGAGGAGGCGAAGAGGGAGGCGGAGCTGCGCGCGGAGGAGGCGAAGCGGGAGGCGGAGCTGCGCGCGGAGGAGGCGAAGAGGGAGGCGGAGCTGCGCGCGGAGGAGGCGAAGCGGGAGGCGGAGCAGCGCGCGCGGCTTCGGTTGACGGCGCCGATGTGCGAGCTCCGGCTCGGCAGGCCGCTCGCCGAGGCGGAGACCGCGGCCCTCGGGGAGCGGCTCGCCCGGCTGCAAGAGACCCGGGTGGCGGAGGTGATGCTCTCGTTCTCGGCGGAAGCGCTGGCGACCTGGCTCGCCGATCCGAACGCGACGTAGCGCAACGGCGCCGGGCGACAGATCCGCCGGACCCGGATGGACGCCGGCTGACGCGGCGCGAGCTACTGGGCCGGCTGGGCCGCCTGCGCCGCCGGCTCGACGACGCAGCGGATGCCGAGGAACCCGCAGCGGTACGTCGCCTCGAAGCCGCCGGGCCGCGCCGTCCTGACGAGCGGCGGGATGCCGTCGCGCCAGCTGCCGCCGCGGGCGACGCGCATCTTGCCCCTGCCGTCGTTGGCGCTCGTCGTCCACTCGAAGACGTTGCCGGCCAGGTCCTGGATGCCCTGCGGGCTGGCGCCGGCGGGGAAGCTCCCCACGTCGCATGCGGTCTTGCGCACGGCGCCGCCGCCGGACCAGCAGAGCTGATCCTTCGGGGCCTCGCCGCCCCACGGGTACGGCCGCGCCTCCTCGCCGCCGCGGGCCGCCCACTCCCACTCGTCGTCGCGCGGCAGCCGCTTGCCCTGGGCCGCGCAGTAAGCCTCGGCTTGCGCGAAGTCGACGCAGACCATCGGCTGCTTCTCCTTCCCGGCGACGCCGTACGTCGACGCCTCCTTGGCGCAATTCGCCAACGTATCCGTGCACTTACCCGCCTTGACACACGCGGCGTAGGCCTCGGCGGTCACCTCGGTCCTGTCCATGCAGAGGTCCGCCACGGTGGCCTTCACCTTCAGCGGGCCCATCACGAAGCTGCCGCCTGGGACCCGGGCCATGCCGTCCGGACATCCGTCCGAGGGGGGCACCGCCGGGGCGGAGGCCTGCCCGCTGCCGGCCTGCGCAGCGGCCGGGTCGCCGCCGGCCTGCGCGGCGGTCGCGCTGGCGCCGGCCGGCGCCGGGGCCGCGTCGGATCCGGGCTGGGGCGACACCGGGGCCGTCGCCGCGCCGCCGGAGGCGCTCGCCGGCGCCGCCTGCGCGGCAGGCGAAGGCCCGGCGGGCGGGGGCGCGGCCGGGGAGGCGCCGCACGCGGCGGCGAGGACGCCGCACGCGACGGCAGGGAAGAGCAGCGCGGAGAGGGCGAGGGGCGTGCTGTCGGATCGCATGGTGTCTCAGGAGGCGGTCACGGTCGGCGCCGGCTCGTCGTCGAGCCATTGCTCCTGGACGACGATCGCCGGCAACAAGGTGAACGGCCCATCGTAGCCAGGGCCGAAGGTCAGGATCTGGATCACGCGCCGATCGCCGCGGCGGATCGGGAACATCACCTCGCCGCCGCGGGGGAGCTCGCTGCCGCCGCGGGGCGGATCGATCCAGAAGGCCACGCCCTCGGTCTTCCCGCCGAGCAGCGAGATGGCCGAGACGGTGAGCTCGGGGCAGCGGATGCGCAGCCACTCCCTCATCCGGTAGGCGCGGCAGCCCGCGGCCGCGGGGCCGGTGCGGGAGAGGCGGACGCGCGGCGCGGCCTTCCACTCGGCGGCCGTGGGCTGCTTCGACGGCTCGGCGGGGAACGGCTCGGCGTCGAGGGGCCGCTCCTCGCCGGCGTCGGTCGCTGCGGCCGAGCGCGCGCCGTCCTGCTGCGCGCTCGCCGGGGCGGCGGCCGAGCGCGCGCCGTCCTGCTGCGCGCTCGCCGGGGCGGCGGCCGAGCGCGCGCCGTCCTGCTGCGCGCTCGCCGGGGCGGCGGCCGAGCGCGCGCCGTCCTGCTGCGCGCCGGAGGTGCCGGCTGCCGCGGCCAGGACGCCGGCCATGCCGGCGGCCGTCCAGGCGATCCACGCGAAGCGCAGCCTCATAACGTCTCCAGGAACGCCACGAGCGCCGCCCGATCCTCGGGCGACAGGTGGCTCGTCTTGCCCATCCAGTCGGCGTTCTGCTCGATCAGCTCCGCCAGCGTGCCGGCCCGCCCGTCGTGCAGGTAGGGCGGCCGCCCGCCCACGAAGCGCAGCGACGGCGTCTTGTACTCGGGGCGCGGATCCTCGTCGTAGCCCCGCAGCGGCGGCCGCTTCGGCATCGGGTACGCCATGCGATCGGTGTAATCGCTCGCGGGCACGTGGCAGCGCGAGCACTTCGCCTCGTCGCTGTGGAAGATCTCCCGGCCGCGCTTCACCCGCTCGTCGGGCGCCCCCTCGCCGCGCGGCGGCGTCACCAGGCCCCGGCGGAGGAACATCGCGAGGTACGTGGCCCTGGCCGCGAGGCCGGCCGGCGTGTGGTCGATCGGCAGCCCGCCCCAGCGGTGCAGCCCCATGCCCGTCTGGAGCCTGCCGACCAGATCCTCGCTCTCGCCGTGCCAGCCGTACGGCCCGGCCGCGCCGACGTTGCCGGCGAGCATCGGCGTGCGCCGCGGAAACCCCTTCCTCTTGGCGACCTCCGGGATGTTCTCCGGCCGGCCGACGAAGTTCGCGTGCTCGCCGTCGGCCGTGCTGAAGGTCGCCTCGCGCCAGACGTACCCGTCGTCGCGCCCGTCGGGGTGGCACCCCGCGCAGCCGAGATTGCCGCTCACGGTGCCGTCGAGCGCGTTGTAGAAGAGCCGGCGCCCCTTCGCGACCTCGGGGCCGAGCGGATCGTCGGCGAGGTGCACGAGCGCCGCCGGCCCCTCCGCCGCGGGCGCCGCGCCGGGCGCTCCCGTCGCGCCCGCGCCCGCCGGGGCCGCGGCCGAGCCCGCCGGCGCCGCGATCGAGCCCGCCGCCGGATCGTGCAGCCGGAGCGCCGCCACGTCGCCGGTCGAGCGGCAGAACACCCACGCCGTCGCCTCGTCCGCGGACAGCGCGAGGCCGGTCGGCGCGCCGCACGTGCCGGCCACGCGGATGTGCGGGTCGTAGCGGCCGCCGACCGGGTAGCTCTTCACGATCGCGAGCGTCGGATCCACGGCGGTCGCGTCCACCTCGAGCACGAGGTCGTCGCCCTCGCCCGCGACGAGCAGCGTGCGCGCGCGCTCGCGGTAGACCGCGGCGCGCGGCTGGGTGACGGGCGTGACGCTCGCGCCCGGCAGGGTGATGACGCTCTCCGGCGTGATCACCTGCTCGGCGAACGCCGACCGGAGCACCGGCAGGTTGCCGTGGTGCGGCGGGGCGAGCGGCTCGTCCCGGCCGGTGATCAGCACGTCCACGGTCGCCGCGCCGAACCACGCGGCGTGGCCCATGGCGCCGAGCGCGTGCCGCGCCGCGAACAGCCGCCGCCCGTCCTCGGAGAGCGCCAGCGCATAGCCGAGCGACGCCGCGAGCCGCTCGCCCGACGGGGCGCGCAGCGGCGACGCGGGCAACGCGACGCGCCGGACCCTCGGCGCCCCGCCGAGGTCGTCGATCCGCGTGAGATCCGCGCCGACGAGGTGGCTCACGTACGCGGCGCTGCCGTCGGGCAGCACGGCGACGCCCCGCGGCTCGCGCGCCACGTCGACCGTCCACCTCGCCTTTCCGGCCTCGAGGTCCACGGCCGAGACCTTGTGCGTCCACGCCGACGTCACGATCGCGGTCTTCTCGTCCGGCGTCACCGCGATACCCCACGCGTCGGCCGGCAGCGGGACGCGGCCGACCTCGACGAGACCGGCCGACGCGTCCGGCCGGAAGATGAGCAGGAGCCCCGGGTCGCGGACCGTGGCGAGCACGCGCGCCTCGTGCCCGCCGCGCCCGCCGAGCGCGAGCACCTGCGCGGGCCGCCCCGGCGCGGGCACGCCTGCGCCGGGGCGCGCGGGATCGAGCGGCAGCGGCACGACGCGAACGACGCCGTGATCCTCGTCGGCCACGTAGAGCGCGTCCTCGCGCGCCGCGCGGGCGAGGGCGCCCCCCTCGCGGACCGGCGCGCGGGCGGGCTCGGCGCCGGGCGGCGCCGGGGGATCGGCCGGCGCGCCCGCGCTGCCGGCCGGGGCGCCCGCGCTGCCGGCCGGGGCAGCGCCCGCGTCCGCGCCAGGGGAGGGGTCGCGGGAACAGGCGCTCGCTGCGAGCGCGAGGAGTGCGGCGAGAGAGCGTGTCGCGGGGCGGCGCAAAGGGATCGCCGGATCTTCGCCCGCCCTCGCGTCCCGGGTCAACGGCGCGGCGGCGGGCCGCAGCACGCCGGCGGCGGGCCGATGCGCGGCATCGAGCGCGCGCCGCTTCCCCAGGGCGCCGGGGAGCGCCGTCCGGCCCAGACGAGCGACGTGCAGCGCTCGAGCGCCGCGACCGAGACGAGCTCCACGCGGCGTTTGATCCGTGAGCTCGAGCGAGCTATCGCCGCTGGGTATGGAATCAGCATCTCTGTCGGAACATGGCGGCTCGGACGGCGCCGACGCACCTCGGTTGATGGAGGTGAACGGCGCCCGCCTCGCCTATGCAGAGCAGGGGCAGGGCGCTCCGGTGGTGTTTTTGCACGGGGCGGCCTCGGATCATCGGATGTGGGACCGTCACCGCGCCATCGTGGGCCAGCGGCACCGGGCCATCGCTTACAGCCAGCGCTATTTCGGGACCGGCGCGTGGGACACGAGCTGGCCCCCGTTCGGCGTGCAGACGCACGCGGACGATCTGGCCGCGTTCCTCCGCGGCCTCGACGCGGGGCCCGTCCATCTGGTCGCGTGGTCCTATGCCGGTCACGTGGCCTTGACCGCGGCGCTGAGCCACCCCGAGCTGCTGAGGAGCGCTTTCATCTACGAGCCCGGGGTCCCCTCGTACGTCACCGATCCCGCCGAGCTGCGCGCGCTGGGGGACGACCTGAACGCCATGTTCGGCCCCGTCTTCGGGGCGGTCCAGCGCGGCGACAGCCGAGAGGCCTTGAGGCTCCTGCTCGACGGGTCGGGCCAGCGCCAGGGATACTTCGACGCTCAGCCCGCGGAGCGACAGGCCGTCAACCTGGACAATGCGCGGACCATGCCGCTCCTCCTCTCGCAGCCTCAGCCGCCAGCCATCACCCGCGAACAGCTGGCGAGCCTGAAGGTGCCGGTGACCGTCGCTCATGGCGAGCTGTCGCGGCCAGCGTTCAGCGTGGTCTCCCGCGCGGCGGCCCGCTGCATCCCCGGGCAGCACCTGGTGGCCCGCGGGGCCACCCACATGTGGCCCGAGGAGGACGCGCCGGCGTTCTGCGCCGCGGTCATGGACCTCCTCCGGGATCGCTGATCGGCCGCCGGCTCGGCTCCGACGTCGCTTGCGGCGCGCCCTCGCGTCAGGCGACCATGCCCGCTCCATCCCTGACCCGCCCGGGAGGTCCTCGATCCATGAGCGAACGGCTGAACCTGATGTCCCCCGCGATGCTCGCCGACCCGTACCCCACGTACGCCCGGCTGCGGCGCGAGGCCCCCGTGTGTCAGGTCGACCCGGGCGGCTTCTGGGCGGTGACCCGTCACGACGACGTCATCGCCGTCCTCAAGGACCCCGCGCTGTTCTCGTCGGAGGGGTTCCGCGCCGCCACAAAGCCCGCGTGGCTCGGGCACAACCCGTTCGGCGACTCCATGCTCGTCCTGGATCCGCCGGCGCATGGCCGCCTGCGGTCGCTCGTGAACCGCGCCTTCACGCCGGCGGCCATGGCCCGCCTGGAGGCGCGCGTGCGCGCGTTCGCCGAGGACATCGCGGCGCGCTTGCCGCTCGGCCAGCCGGTCGACTGGGTGGAGTCGCTCGCCATGCCGCTCCCCGCGAGCGTCATCGGCGAGCTCCTCGGCCTCGATCCCTCCCTCCACGCGCGCTTCAAGCGCTGGACCGACGACCTCACCAGCATCAGCCCGGTCACGCCGGACATGACCGCGCGCATGGAAGAGATCCGCACCACCGTGCGCGAGGCGGAGCAATACCTGACCGAGGTGCTGGCCAGCCGCCGCCGCGCGCCCGCCGACGACATGGTGACGGACCTCCTCCGCGCTCAGGTCGACGGCCAGTCCCTCACCGACGCCGAGCTGATGAGCTTCCTCTTCCTGCTCCTCGTCGGCGGCCTGGAGACCACGGTGCACCTCCTGAGCCACAGCGCGCTGCAGCTCATCGCGCACCCGGAGGTGCTCGATCGCCTGCGCGCGGATCCGGCGCTGATCCCGAGGTTCATCGACGAGGTCCTGCGGTACGAGCCGCCGGTGCGATCGGTGTACCGGCTCGCCATGGCCGACGCCGAGATCGGCGGCGTGCGCCTCCCGAAGGGCGCCAAGGTGCTCGTGATGATCGGAGCCGCCAGCCGGGACGAGGCGCACTTCCCGGACGCGCACCGGTTCGACATCGACCGGGGTGGGGTCACGCACCTGCCGTTCGGGCACGGCATCCACTTCTGCCTGGGCGCGCCGCTCGCGCGGCTCGAGGCCCGCCTCCTGTTCACGGCGCTCTTGCCGCGCGTCCGCCGCCTCTCCCCGGCCGGGTCGCCGGAGTGGCGGCGCGCCCTCTCCATGCGCGGGGTGACGTCGCTGCCGCTCGTGGCGCACCCGGCCTGAGCGCGCCGGGCGCGCTCACCAGCGGGTCCAGCGCGAGATCCGCTTCACCCGCGTGTAGGGGCTGCCGTCGTCCGAGAGCCCGAACGACGTCGCGCTCAGGGTCCTCACGTGCGGCCCCCAGCCATCGTCCTCGATCGGCGCGTCGTCGTCCGCGCCGAGGTTGTAGACGAAGCAGTGCCCGTAGTGCTGCGTGACCCCCACGTAGGAGCTCGCGCAGTTGCCGTCGCCCTTGGTGTCAGCGTCGAAGTCCGGCGACGACCACCCGGTGGCGAACTGCCACGTAAAGAGCTCCTCCTCCCCGGAGACGCGGATCGGCGTGAGAAAGTGCATGTCCGCCGTATCGATGCCCTCGGCCGTGGCGCGCATGACCTCGGCCACCGTCCCGGCGATGTCCTCGAGCTCGTCGCGGTATTCCCGGCCAACGACGTACAGGGAAGGCTGGTAATGGTTGCCGTCGATCGACGGCTCCCCCTTGGCGCTGAGCCGGTCGGCATACAGGATCTTCCAGAACGCGAGCGTGGCGCCGTCCGCCGCGCCGACGCTGTTGTAAACGAGCGCCCACCGATCGCCGTCAGCCGCCTCACCGCAGTAGGCCTGAAACTGCTCCTGCGGGCCGGATCCGTCGGGGTCGAGCGTGTAGACGCCGCCCGGCGCGCTGGCCGGGACGGCGCCGCACCGCGCGTAGACGCACCCATCGCTCACCTCGTCCTCGCACCCCACGGGGGCTCCGCCGCCTCCGCCGGAGCTCTCCCCGCCCGCGCCACCGCCGTCCATCAGGTGAAACGGCTTGTCGAGCCCGGCCACGGCCGTGCACCCGCAGGCCATGAGGCACGCCGCCGCCCACACCCATGTAGCGGACCCGCTCGTCATCTCCCTTCCTCTCCCTACCGCATCATGCCGTCACGCCCTGCAGGCGGTGCGCCGCGCGGCGCGGACGCTACCGTCTCACCTGCGGCCTTGCAAGCAGCGCACGCGGATCCGCCGGCCGCCCGAGAGTGCGCGAGCGAGCCCGGTGCGGGGGAGACGCCCGCGAAGGCCGCCGGCGCCCACGCCGCGGCGGCCTGCTCGGCCGGCCGGCCCCGGCGCGGCGCCGGGCGGACGCCGCGTGTCCCGCGTCGCTCGGGACGCGGCCATGACCTCTGCAAAGGATCTCGGAAGAGACGAAGACAAACCGACAAGGCGCCAAGAGCGCCAGAGACGCGAAGACTGCAAATCGACCCTCGACCGCCGGCCCAGCGAGGGTGGTCCGTCCCGGCGCCGGCTCGCTGCCGCCCGGCAATCGACATGCTCGACTCGAATGCAGAAAAAATATCCCACAGAAACTTGAATGAAACACGCACCCATGCATCGTCCTTAGCGCATCATGGGGTCATTCCCAGCAAAGGACGATGGAATGAAGAGACGAGAACCTTCGCGTGAGGAACCGAGCGAGGCGCCCCTCCGCCGCCGGCGCTTCCTCGGCGGCGCCCTCGGGCTCGGGGGAGCGGCGCTCCTCCCCGCCTGCGGCTCGCGCTCCGACGAGCCGGGGCCGCCGGCCGCGAACGCCGCGCCGCTCGTCGCGACCGCCGACAAGCCGGAGGTGTCCGATCTGCGCTTCGGCATCATCGCGCTGACCGACTGCTCGCCGCTCGTGATCGCCCACGAGAAGGGGTTCTTCAAGAGGTACGGCATCAACGCGACCATCGTGAAGAGCGCGAGCTGGGCGGCGATCCGCGACGCGCTGTCGAACGGGGACCTCCAGGCGACGCACATGCTCTTCGGCATGCCGCTCGCCTCGACGATGGGGCTCCTCGGGTCGCCGAAGAAGCCCATGATCATCCCGTGGCTGCTCAACCGCAACGGCCAGGCGATCACCATGAAGAGCGACCTCAGGGGCAAGGTGGCCGGGGATCCCAAGGCGCTCCGGCCGTTCGTCGATGAGGCGAAGGCGAAGGGCGCGCCCATGACCTTCGCCATGACGTTCCCGCCGGGGACGCACGCCATGTGGACCCGTTATTTCCTCGGCGCGGGCGGCGTCCACCCGGACAAGGACGTCGCGCTCGTGACCATCCCGCCCGCGCAGATGGTCGCCAACATGAAGGTGGGGAAGATGGACGGGTTCTGCGTCGGCGAGCCGTGGGGCGCGAGGGCCATCGCCGATCAGATCGGATACACCGCCGTCACCACGCAGGAGCTCTGGAAGGACCACCCCGAGAAGGTGTGCGCGTTCACCGCGGAGTTCGCCGACAAGAACCCGAAGACGGTGAAGGCGGTGCTCAAGGCCCTCCACGAGGCGAGCGTCTGGCTCGACAAGCTCGACAACCGCCCGGAGCAGGCGGACATCGTGTCGAGGCCCACGTACATCAACTGTCCTCCGGAGCTCATCCTCGGCCGGCTGAAGGGGCAGTACGACTACGGCGACGGCCGCAGGAAGGAGGACAAGGATTACATGATCTTCAGTGACCGGAGCTGCAACTACCCGCAGCCGAAGTACGCGCTCTGGTGGCTCAGCCAGTTCCGGCGCTGGGGCATGGTGGAGGGGAAGCCGGACTACGAGGGCGTCGTCAAGCAGGTCATGCGCCCCGACCTCTACGAGGAGGCGATGAAGGAGCTCGGGGTCGCGCACGGCGGCCCAGACGACCAGCCCGAGACGCTGTTCGACGGCGTGACGTTCGATCCCAAGGACCCCGAGAAATACGCGATGTCGTTCCCGGTCAACGCCCTGAAGGGGTGAGCCCCAACATCGCCGGGAGCCGACGGGAAGCGCGGCGGCGGCGGAGGAGTGCTGCATGAGCGAGGCGAAGGCGATCTCTCCCAAGATTCGAGTCGACCACATGATCCTGCCCCTCTTCGGGGTGGCGTGCGTGATCGGGCTATGGGCCGCCGCGAGCAGCCTGTGGGCCCAGACACTGCCCTCTCCGCTCAAGACGTGGGAGGTGAGCAGGCCTTACATCTTCGAGCCGTTCGAGAAGCGGGGAGAGCTCGACCAGGGCATCCTCCGCTTCACGTGGTACTCGCTCCAGCGGGTCGCGAAGGGATACACGCTGGCGATCCTGCTCGGGACGCCGATCGGCTTCTTCCTCGGCGCCTCGAGGCTGTTCAAGTCGAGCTTCGATCCGATCATCCAGATCCTCCGCCCCGTCTCCCCGCTCGCGTGGCTCCCGCTCGGCCTCGTGCTCTTCCAGAAGCCGGACCCGGCCGGCGTCTTCACCATCGCGATGTGCTCGATGTGGCCGACGGTCCTGAACACCGCGCTCGGGGTGCGGTCGATCCCGCAGGACTATATCAACGTCGCCCGGGTGCTCCGGCTCTCCCGCATGAAGACGCTGCTCAAGGTGCAGCTGCCCGCCGCGCTGCCGTACATGTTCACCGGCTTCCGGCTCAGCCTCGGCATCGCCTGGCTGGTGATCGTGGCCGTGGAGATGCTGACAGGCTCGCCCGGCGTCGGCGGCTTCCTCTGGCAGGAGTACAACAGCCTCATCTACGAGCACATCATCCTGTGCATCATCACCATCGGGGTCGTGGGCTTCCTCCTCGACGCGCTCATGAGCCTCGTCGAGCGCAGGCTCAAGCTGGCGGGAGGGTGACGGCGATGGCGCTCGTCAAGCTGCGCAACGTCGACAAGAGCTATGGCGCCGGGGCCGCCCGCACCGAGGTGCTCCGGGACATCAACCTGGAGATCGAGAAGGGCGAGCTCGTCGCCGTCGTCGGCTACTCGGGGGCGGGGAAGACGACGCTCATGTCGCTCATCGCCGGGCTGGAGCGGCCGGACGCCGGCGTGGTGACGCTGAGCGGGAGGCCGATCGAGGGGCCGGGGCCCGACCGCGGCGTCATCTTCCAGAACTACTCCCTCTTGCCATGGCTCACGGTCTACGAGAACGTCTATCTCGCCGTGGACCAGATCTTCTCGGCCTGGCCCGCGGAGAAGAAGCGCGAGCACGCCGAGCGCTACATCGCCATGGTGAAGCTCACCCCGGCCCGCGACAAGAGGCCGGCGCAGCTCTCCGGCGGCATGCGCCAGCGCGTCTCGGTGGCGCGTGCGCTCGCCATGGATCCGGAGATCCTCCTGATGGACGAGCCGCTCGGCGCGCTCGACGCGCTCACGCGCGCCACGCTGCAGGACGAGATCGCGCGGATCTGGCGGGCTACCCAGAAGACCGTGCTCCTCATCACCAACGACGTGGACGAGGGCATCCTCCTCGCCGACCGGATCGTCCCGCTCAGCAAGGGCCCGGGCGCGACGCTGGGCCCCAGCGTGATCGTCGATCTCGATCGACCGCGGGATCGCAAGGCCCTCAACCACGATCCGCGCTTCAAGGAGATCCGCGGCGCGGTCATCAATTACCTGCTCGGCCCGGGCGCCGGGCCGAGCGCGGGCAAGGGCGTGTCCGACGCAGCGCGGAGCGCGGAGGCGGTCGCATGAAGAAGTATCTCGAGATCTGGAACGTCACCAAGACCTTTCCCACCCCGAACGGCCCTGCGGTCGTCGTCCGCAACTTCGACCTGAACCTGAGGAAGGGCGAGTTTCTGTCCCTCATCGGCCACTCCGGCTGCGGTAAATCCACGGTGCTGTCGATGGTCGCGGGCCTCAGCGAGATCACGAGCGGCGGCATCGTCCTCGCGGGCCGGCAGATCCACGGGCCCGGCCCGGACCGCGGGGTCGTGTTCCAGTCGCCGTGCCTGCTCCACTGGATGACCGCGCTCGAGAACGTCCTGCTCGGGGTGGAGCAGGTCCACCGGCAGAAGAGCAAGCAGGACTGCCTCGAGATCGCGACGCACTACCTGGAGCTCGTCGGGCTCGAGGAGTCGATGCACAAGAAGCCGCGCGAGCTGTCCTCCGGGATGCAGCAGCGCGTCGGGCTGGCGCGCGCCTTCGCCCTGTCGCCCAAGATGCTCTTGCTCGACGAGCCCTTTGGCATGCTCGACTCGCTGACCCGGTTCGAGCTCCAGGAGGTGCTCATGAACCTGTGGGCCGAGGACCAGAAGACCGCGCTGATGGTCACCCACGACGTGGATGAGGCCCTGTTTCTGTCGGACCGCATCGCGATGATGACGAACGGCCCGGGGGCGCGGGTGGGCGAGATCCTGGAGGTGCCGTTCCCCCACCCCCGGGACCGTCAGGCGGTGCTCGACGACCCCATGTACTATCCGCTCCGAGAGCGGCTGATCGCGTTCCTGGAGGGACAGGCGCACAAGGACGAGCCAGCCACGGACAGCGCGCAAGCGCCTGCTCGGGAGGCCGCCGTGAAGACGGGACGGTTCTGGACCGCGCTCTGGAAGGGGAGCAGGTCGTCGGCGTAGCCCCGCGGCGCCATCGCCGCTTTTTTTTTTTTGTGAGCGCGCTCGGCGTCGAACCTCACCGAGGCGCCGTGTGCGGGCGCGCTGACCGTTCAAGGCAGAGCTCGCCGCGTCGCGGAGCGTCGCATCGCGCCGCTGTGCGCGATGCGCACAACGAGGCTCACCATCTCCGACAAAAGTTAGGGATACGGTCGCCCTAGAGAACAAAAGCCACACGGACAAGCTGCAGTTGCGCGAATGTATCTTTCTCCGATCGCGTCGGTTTCAACCAGCGTTCGAGCAGGGGAAAGTGTATGCGCGTGTCTCGAATCTTCGCGGCTGTCGGTATGGTATGGCTCGCCGCCGCGTGCGGCTCGACGGGCGGCACAGGTTCAGGCGGGGGAGGCGGCGTCTCCGCCTCGTCGGGGACCTCGACTGGCACCGTTGCTGAGGGCAGCGGGGCCTCCGGCGGGGCCAACGCAAGCAGCGCGGGGGTGGGCGGCGCGGGCGCCGCGACCGGCTCCGGGGAAGGCGGCGCGGGCACCAGCGGCGACGGTGCAGCTGCGGGAACGGGCGGCGCGGGCGCGGGCGCGGGCGGCGCGGCCGCGGGAACGGGCGGCGCGGGCACGGGGGCCGGAGGCGCGGGGACGGGCGGCGCGGGCGGGCCTGACACGGGGGTCGAGGTGCCGTCCTGCGAGCCCTACGGCGCCGCGTGCGCGAGCTCCGGCGACTGCTGCTCCGGCATCTGCGACGGCGCGACGAGGACCTGCGCCTCGCCCCTCAGCGTCTGTCTGGGGCCGGGCGCGGTCTGCGACGAGGCCTCCGACTGCTGCAGCCTCAACTGCACCGCGGGCAGGTGCGGCGCGGCCGCCTGCCTCGTCGACGGGTCCGACTGCACGGAAGGCGGGCCCGCCTGCTGCAGCGGCATGTGCGTCGGCGGGACGTGCAGCGACGTCAACGGCGACGCCGCGTGTCAGACCGGCGGCAACCTGTGCACCGAGGACAGCCAGTGTTGCTCCCGGCTCTGCGGGCGCGACGGCCGCTGCGTCCTCAACGCCTCGTTCTGTGTGCAGCGCAACGATGTGTGCACGAGCAACAGCGACTGCTGCACCGGCGTGTGCGTGAAGCGGAGCGCGTCCGACGCCGCGGGCTACTGCGGCGAAGAGCCGGACGCGCCGAGCCGCTGCAACAGCGGCGGCATCGACGGCGCCGTCTGCGACAGCTGCGGATTCTGCTGCAGCCGCGTCTGCGCGCCGTACGGCCCGACCGGGATCTCCGTCTGCCAGCCGCCGAGCGGCTGCCGCGTGAACGGCGCCCTGTGCAGGCGCAACGAGGACTGCTGCGGCGGCGACCCCACCGCCGATCTGCCGGGCGCCGGAAACGTGATCTGCGACACGTCGGGCGACCCGGCGGGGGAGATCGGCCGCTGCCGCAACCCCAGGATGTGCACGCCCCAGGGCGGCGTCTGCCACTTCAAGGACAGCTATTGCTCCGATACCTCGACCAGCGCTCCCAACAACTGCTGCAGCTACCTGGGGCACGCCAGCAACTGTCGCCTCGACGCCCTCGGCGTGCCGCGCTGCAACGCGCTGACGGAGTGCCGCGAGGCCGGCGACGACTGCGCCTCTTCCGACGACTGCTGCGACGGCGCGCCGTGCGTGCCGAACGCCGACGGACGGCGGCAGTGCTATGGCACCCCTGGAGAGCCGACGCCCCGGTGCGTGACGGAGGGTGGACCCTGCACGAACAACGGCGACTGCTGCGTCGGGACGACCTGCGAGCTCGATCCGGGCTCCGGCTCGGGCACGTGCACGCCCCCGAGCTCGTCGTCGGCCACGGGCGCCGCCGGCGGCAGCACGAGCGCGACCGGCGGCGCCGGCGGCGCGGACAGCGCGAGCTCGTCGTCGGCCACGGGCGCCGGCGGCGGCAGCACGAGCGCGACCGGCGGCGCCGGCGGCTCGGGCGGCAGCACGCCGGTTTGCGCGGAGTACGGGCAGCTCTGCAGCGCGACCTCCGACTGCTGCAACGCCGGGGCGGTGCAGTGTTACAACGGCATCTGCCGCATTCCTCCGGGGTGACGCGGCGTGCGAACGCGCTCACCCGTGCCGATGCACCCGTGTCGAGGAGAATGGATATGACCGGCAAGATTCGCGCGATCTGCGCTCGCTCCCTGTTCCTGACGTCCCTCGGGCTCCTCGGCTGGGCGCTCGCGTCGGGCTGCTCTGGATCGACGAGCGGGACGCGAACGAGCGGCGACGCCTCCGGCAGCGGCGGCTCCGGCGGAGTCGCCTCCGGCGGGGCGGGCTCCGGCGGAACGGCCGGAGACTCCTCCCTCGGGGGCGGCGTCTTCGGCTCCGGGTCGGGCGACGGCGGCCCGGGCGGAGGGGACGGCGGCGGAGATTGCGGCGGCCAGCAGGTGGACGCAGCGCCGCGGGAGGTCCACCTCGTGATCGTGCTCGATCGTTCGGAGAGCATGACCAAGGGCTGGGAGGCGAGCGACCGCTGGACGATGGTGAAGGGCGCCCTCGGCACCGCGCTCGACGCGATCGAGGGCAGGATGTCCGTCGGGCTCCAGCTCTTCCCCACCGACGATCACTGCGGCATGGATCCGGGCACGGATCTGAGCGTCGCGGTGGCTCCGGGCGCGACCGCGGTCCCCGCCATCAAGGCCCGGCTGGAGGCGACCGCGCCCGGCGGCGCGACGCCGACCGCGGGCGCCCTGGAGCGCGCCCTGCGGTACCTCACCGAGGGCGCCGGCAGCGCCCTCGAGGGCGACAGGTACGTGCTCCTGGCGACCGACGGCGGCCCGAACTGCAACCAGGATCCGGCGATGACCTGCCCGGCCACGACCTGCACCACGAACATGGATGGCGACTGTCCGGCGGTCGTCGAGAACTGCTGCTCCGGGGGCGCGGCGGACGCGTGCCTGGACGACGCGCGCACCGTGCAGCAGGTGAGAGACCTGCGCGCGGCCGGCATCGAGACGTTCGTCGTCGGCATCCCCGGCACGACCGCCTACGCCGATATGCTGGACGAGCTCGCCACCGAGGGAGGGACGGCGACGTCGGAGAGCTCGCCGCGCTACTTCGAGGTGGTGGACGCGGCGAGCCTCGGCGAGACGCTGACGAGCATCACCCGCGATCTCGTGAGGAGCTGCGAGCTCGCGCTCGAGACCGAGCCGCCGGACCGCGCGAAGGTCAACGTCACCATCGATGGTGAGGTGCTGCCGAAGGCGGGCGACGACGGCTGGGATTACGACGATTCGACGACCCCACCGACCGTCGTGATCAAGGGCGCGACGTGCGAGCACGTGAAGTCCGCGGGGGTCGAGAGCGTCCGTGTCGAGTTCGGTTGCCCCACCGTCGAGGAGCCGCGCTGACCTGCGCCGGCGACGCGCCCTCCCGGAGCGCCGCGCAATCCATCCGCCGCTGTCCCAGAGAGCCGGCCCACATCGCACGGCGCGTCGCGCCAACGACGCACCGTGCCAGCCCGACCGGCGCGCGCTCGAATCGCACGCGAGGATGAGATCCGTCCCGGTCGATATTCGTGAGCGCGCCAGCAGTACTTGTTGATCGTGAGCGAATTCACGGACCCGGACTCGCTCAGGATCCGCGGGGGGAGCGGTCTAGACAGAATCCGCCCAGAGTGCGATTCTGCTAGGCCACCGTCCGTCCTTTCTGCTCGGCCCATGCGCTGCGCAGGCCGAACAGTCAAGCGCCCTCGCGAGGTGAGATGCTCTCCGTAACCTGCACCGTGAGCCAGCAGATCTATAGCGACGCGAGCATCGAGGTGTTCGAAGGCACCTGGGGCGACGAGCGCAAGCCTGCTGTCTTCAAGGTCCTGAAGAGCGAGTTCCCGAGCTCGCGCGAGCTCGCGTCGCTCAGGCACGAGTACAACGTCCTCTGCGAGCTCGACGTCGAGGGCGTCGTCAAGGCGTACGGGCTCGAGAAGCACAAAAACGGCCTCGCCCTCGTGCTCGAGAGGCCGAGCAGGACGACGCTCCACGACATCCTGCGCGCCGGCCGGCTGGAGCTCAAGCCGGCCCTGACGATCGCCCGCTCGGCGGCCCGGGTCCTCGACGAGATCCACCGCCGCAAGGTGATTCACAAGGACGTCAAGCCGCACAACCTCCTGGTCGACCCGGACACGCTCAAGGTCCATTTCGCCGGCTTCGGCATCGCCACGCTCCTCCCGCAGGAGACGCAGCAGGCGGTGAGCCCCGAGGCGCTCGAGGGGACGCTCGCGTACATGTCGCCCGAGCAGACCGGCCGGATGAACCGCGTGATCGACCGCCGCACCGATCTCTACTCGTTCGGCGTGACCCTCTACCAGATGCTCACCGGCGTCCTGCCGTTCAACGAGAGCGATCCGATGGATCTCATCCACGGCCACATCGCGCGCACGCCCGTGCCCCCGCCCGAGCGGGTCCCGGGCGTGCCCGAGGCGGTGTCCCGGATCGTGATGAAGCTCCTCGCCAAGAACGCGGAGGACCGGTATCAGAGCGCCTTCGGCCTGTTCGCCGACCTCGACGCGTGCCTCCGCCAGCTCTCGACCGCCGGCGCGGTGGCGCCGTTCGCGCTCGGCCAGCGCGACATCCCGGACACGCTGCGCATCCCGCAGAAGCTCTACGGCCGCGCCGAGGAGGAGCGCGCGCTGCTCGCCGCCTTCGAGCGCGCCGCCGGCGGGGAGGGGGAGCTCCTGCTCGTGTCGGGGTACTCGGGCATGGGCAAGTCGGCCCTCGTGAACGAGATCCACAAGGCCATCGCCCAGCGAGGCGGCTATTTCACCGCCGGCAAGTTCGATCAGCTGAACCGCGGCGCGCCGTACACCTCCCTCGCGCGGGCCTTCCGGGAGCTCATCCGGCACATCCTCACCGAGCGGCCGGAGCAGCTCGCGCGCTGGAGCACGGAGCTCGCCCGCGCGCTCGGCACGAGCGGCCAGCTCCTCGTCGACCTCATCCCGGAGCTCGAGTGGATCGTCGGCCCGCAGCCGCCGGTCCAGAAGCTCCCGCCGGCGGAGTCGCAGGGCCGCTTTCACGCGATCTTCAAGGCGTTCGTCCGCGTCTTCGCGACCGCCGAGCACCCCCTCGTGCTCTTCCTGGACGACCTCCAGTGGGCCGACCCCGCCTCGCTCAAGCTGCTGGAGGTCCTGGCCACGGATCCGGAGCGCGGCTATCTGCTCGTGATCGGCGCCTACCGCGACAACGAGGTGTACGCGGCGCACCCGCTGCGGGTCGCGCTCGGCGAGATCGAGAGGGCGGGCGCGCCGCTCTGCGAGCTCAGGCTGCGGCCGCTCGCCCTCGGCGACGTGGTCGAGCTGCTCTCGGACGCGCTCTCGGCGGCGCGCGACGAGGTCGAGCCGCTCGCCCGCGTCGTGTTCGACCGGACCCAGAGCAACCCGTTCTTCGTGCGGCAGTTCCTGGCCTCGCTCCACGCCGAGGGCCTGCTCCGCTTCGAGGCGGGCGCGTGGACGTGGAACATCGAGAGCATCCGGCGCCGCACGGTCACCGACAACGTCGTCGAGTTCATGGCGCGCAAGATCGAGGAGCTCGATCCCGAGCTCGTGCGCGTCCTCCGGCTCGCGGCGTGCATCGGGCACGAGTTCGACCTGCGCACGCTCGCGGTCATCAGCGAGCGACCGCCGCACGAGACCGTGGCCGCGCTGTGGAAGATCCTCCAAGAGGGCCTGATCGCGCCCGTGGACACCGACTACCGCCTCGCGCACGCGACCGACGGCGACGCGCGGGCCGGCGTCGACTGGCGCGTCACCTACCGCTTCTTGCACGATCGCGTCCAGCAGGCGGCCTACTCGCTCATCGGCGAGGATCGAAAGAGGGAGGTCCACCTCAGGATCGGGCGGCTCATGGTCGCGAGCAGCGAGGGCGCCGCGCGGGAGGAGGCGCTCTTCGACATCGTGAACCACTTCAACATCGCGGCGCCGATCGTCACCTCGCCCGCCGAGCAGGCCACGGCCGCCGAGCTGAACCTCGCCGCCGGCAGGCGGGCCAAGGCGGCCACCGCCTACGAGGCCGCGGCCGGCTATTTCCGCGCGGGCATGGCGTTTCTGCCCCGCGGCGGCTTCGACGACCACTACGAGCTCGCCCTCGCGCTCCACCGGGAGCGCGCCGAGGTCGAGTCGCTGTGCGGCGCGTTCGAGGAGGCCGAGCGGCTGTGCGCCGCGGCGCTCGAGCGCGCCCGGACCGAGATGGACAAGGTCTCGATCCACCTCGTCCAGGCGAATCAATACCTGCTCCAGTGGCGCAATCACGAGGCGACCCTGGTCCAGAAGGCCGGCCTCCGGCTCCTCGGGTGCCCGATCCCCGAGGACCGGGAGGAGGTCGCCGCGCTGCTCGCGCAGGAGCTCGAGGCGGTGCCGGTCCTCCTCGGAGGGCGGAGCATCGAGGAGCTCGCCCACGCCCCGAGGACGACGCGCCCCGAGCTCCCGGTGACGCTGGAGCTCCTCGTCAACCTGTTCTTCGGGGCCTACAACTCGAGCGATCAGACGCTCGCGAACCTCGCCATCGTGAAGATGGTGACGCTCTCGCTGCAGCACGGGAACAGCGACATGTCCGCCTTCGGATACGTCGCGTACGGCATGGTGGTGGGCCCGCTGCTCGGCGAGTACGAGACGGCTTATCGATTCGGCAGGATGGCCATCGAGCTCGCGGACCAGCTCGACAACCTCGTGCTCCGGGCCAAGACCTACCACATCTTCTCCGCGGACGTGCACAGCTGGACGCAGCCCCTGCGGAGGGCGGATCCTTATTACGACCGCGTCTACGATCTCGGGCTCCAGGCCGGCGACTGGACGGCCATGGGCTACATGATCAGCCAGAGCGGCTCGGACCGGCTCACCTACGGGATGCCGCTCGCGGAGCTCTCGCAGCTGACCGAGGTGCACCTCGCGTTCCTGCGGCGCGCCCGGAGCCACGACATCATCGATATCCTCCTCGCGGGCGTCATCCAGCCCATGAAATGCCTGCAAGGGCTCACGAGGAGCCGGCTCAGCTTCGACGACGGCGCGTTCGACGAGGCGTCCTACACGGCGAAGCACGGCGGCTCGCCCTACCACATGGGGTGGCTGTATTACGCCAAGATCCGGAATGCGTACCTGTTCGGCGACCGGGCGAGCTATCCCGATCTGATGCAGAAGCTCGCCGTGATCGAGGGCGCGCTGCCCACGCACGCGAAGGTGCCCGAGGCGACGTTCTATGCGGGGCTCATGCGGATCGCCGCGCTGGAGGGCGCGGAGGGCGAAGGGCGGCGGGAGCACGAGGAGCAGCTCGGGCGGCTCCTTGGGCGGATGAAGCGCTGGGCGGACGCCGGGCCGGACAACGTGCGTCACAAACACCTGCTCTTGCTGGCCGAGCAGGCCCGCGTCGAGGGGCGGCGCGCCGAGGCCATGGACCTCTACGAGCAGGGCATCGAGGCCGCGCGGCAGGCCGACTACATCAACAACCAGGCGCTCGGGAACGAGCTCTACGGCAGGTTCTGGCTCGCCCAGGGCAGGGCCGAGTTCGCCGGCACCTTCCTGCGCAGGGCCGTTTACCTGTACGAGCGCTGGGGGGCGAGCGCGAAGGTCGAGGCGCTGCGCGAGGAGCTCGCGCCGGCCGCCCCGTCGGCCGCGGATGGGGCCGTCGCGCTCTCGCCGACGAGCACCGCGCTGCCGGGGCTCGTCGCGGGGGAGAGCTTCGACCTCGCCACGGTGCTGAGGACCGCTCAGGCCATCTCGAGCGAGATCGTGCTGGACAAGGTGCTCGATCAGGTGCTGCGCAGCGTGATCAAGAGCGCCGGGGCGAGCCGGGGGTTCTTGATCCTCTCGCGCGGCGAGGTGCTCACGGTCGAGGCGATGATCTCGGTCGACCCCGACACGGTGAGCCTCGGGCTCGCGATGCCCCTGGAGACGCGCCTCGATCTGGCCCGCGCGGTCGTGCACTACGTGGCGCGCTCGCGCGAGGCGCTCGTGATCGGCCGGGCGGAGGACGACCCGCGCCTCGCCGGCGATCCGCACGTGATCGCGCGCCGGCCGAAATCGATCCTCGGCTTGCCGCTGCTCCACCAGGGCCGGCTGAGCGGCGTCCTGTACCTCGAGAACCACCTCGCCGAGCACGCGTTCACCGCCGATCGCATCGAGCTCTTGCGCCTGCTCTCGTCGCAGGCGGCGGTGGCGGTCGAGAACGCGCTGCTCTACGCGGATCTGGAGGCCGTGAGCGCCGAGCTCCGGGCCGCCAACGAGCGCCTGGAGCGGGAGGTCGAGGAGCGCACGGAGGAGCTCTCGCAGGCGAACGAGCGCCTCTCGGCGCAGAGCGAGGAGCTCCGGGACGCCAACCTGCGCCTCCTCCACGAGCTCGGCGAGCGCGAGCGCGCCGAGGAGGCGAGGGCCCAGCTGCAAGAGGAGGTGATCCGGTTCCAGCGGGAGAAGATCTCCGAGCTGTCGACGCCGCTCGTGCCGATCACGAACGACGTGATGGTCATGCCGCTCATCGGCACGCTGGACGAGGAGCGCGCGGAGGACGTGCTTCAGACCTTGCTCGACGGCGCGATGAGGAGCAGCGCCCGCGTGGTCATCATCGATGTCACGGGGCTCAAGGGGGTCGATCACCGCGTGGCGAACGCGCTCATCAACGCGGCGAACGCCCTCCGGCTGCTCGGGACCCAGGCCGTGCTGACCGGCATCCGCGGCGAGGTCGCGCAGGCGCTCATCCGGCTCGACATCGACATGTCGCGCATCGCGATCCGCGGCACGCTGCAGAGCGGGATCGCCTACGCCATCGGCCGATCCGGCGCCCTGAGGACGTCGGGGACGCGCGCCTAGGGATGGCCCGGAGGTCCGTCCGTCGAATCGTGTAGACACGTCCGGAGCGGATGGCGCATCATGAGTCCGCCAGTCCGCCGGGGGGTGCCTGCTTCATCGTGCGCCGTGCGGCGGCACGAGGCGTCTGGATCCGTCGAGTCGGGCGGCTCCGCGCGGGTGGAGGGGTGAGGCGCATGATGAAGAGCATCGGACGGTTCATCGTCGGGGTCTGCGTGGCGGCGGGGCTCGCGGCCCTGGGCTGCGACAACAGCGGCGCCGGCAGCGCGCCGGGCGCGCCGGGCGCGCCGGCAGAGGGCGCGAAGCCGAAGCTCGCTTACATCACGAACGGGGTCGCCCCGTTCTGGACCATCGCCGAGAAGGGCGTCATCGACGGGGCGAAGGAGTACAACGCCGAGGTGAGCGTCGTGATGCCGAGCGACGTGAACGACCAGATGCACCGGGTCGAGGACCTCTTGATCCGCGGCGTCGACGGCATCGCGATCAGCCCGATCGACGCGGAGAACCAGGTCCCGCTGCTCAACAAGGCGGCGGCCAAGACAAAGCTCATCACGCAGGACTCGGACGCGCCGAAGAGCGACCGGCTCGTGTACATCGGGATCGACAACTACGTCGCTGGCCGGATGGCGGGGCAGCTCGTGAAGGAGGCGATCCCCGGCGGCGGCAAGGTGGCGATCCTCGTCGGCCGGCTCGAGGGCGACAACGCCCGCAAGCGCCGCCAGGGCGTGCTCGACGAGCTGCTCGATCGGAAGGACACGAGCGGCGGAAACGACCCGCTGAACCAGGAGCTGAAGGGGGCGAAGTACACGATCATCGCGACCCTGACGGACCAGATCGACGCCGCCAAGGCGAAGAGCAACGCCGAAGACATGATGTCGGCGCACCCGGACCTCGTGGGCCTCATCGGCCTGAACGCGTACCACACGCCGGCCCTGCTCGAGGCGGTCAAGCAGGCCGGGAAGATGGCCTCGATCCAGGTCGTCGGCTTCGACGAGCAGGACGCGACGCTGCGCGCGATCCAGGACGGCGAGGTGGTCGGCACGGTGGTGCAGAATCCGTACATGTACGGCAAGGAGTCGGTGCGGGTGCTCGCGGCGCTCGTGCGGGGCGACACCTCCGTCGTGCCCCCGGGCGAGTTCATCTCCCTGCCGGCCCGGCAGATCCGCAAGACCAACCTGGCCGAGTTCTGGGCGGATCTGAAGCAGAAGGCGGGCAAGGCCGAGTGAGCCCCGGCGGGCCGCGCGGCGCCGCCGGACCGACCCCCTGACGCGAATGACAGCCTCCTCGCCCGACCCGGACAGGGCGCCGCTGCTCGAGGCGCGCGGCCTGACCAAGCGCTTTCCCGGCGTGCTCGCGCTCCATGACGTTCACCTCGCGCTCGGCCGCGGCGAGGTGCTCGGCATCGTCGGCGAGAACGGCGCCGGCAAGAGCACCCTCATGAAGATCCTCGCGGGCGTCGAGGCGCCCGACGCCGGCGAGATGCGCCTCGACGGGCGGCCGGCCGCGCTCGGCTCGGTGCGAGAGGCGCTCTCCCGCGGGATCGCGCTCATCCACCAGGAGCTCAACCTGGCGGAGAACCTCGATATCGCCGCCAACATCTTCCTCGGCCGCGAGCCGCGGCGGGGCGGCTTCATCGACGAGCGCAGGATGGAGCGGGACGCGCGGGCGATCATGGCGCGGGTCGGCCTCGCGTGCTCGCCGCGCGCGCTCGTCGGCGGCCTGTCGCTCGGGCAGCGTCACCTCGTGGAGATCGCCAAGGCGCTCTCCGCGAACGCCCGGGTGCTCATCATGGATGAGCCGACGTCGTGCCTGTGCCCGCCCGAGGCCGAGGCGCTGTTCGACGTGGTGCGGGAGCTCCGCGCGGGCGGTATCGGCGTCGTGTACATCTCTCACCGCCTCGGCGAGGTGACGGCGCTGTGCGATCGCGTCCTCGTGCTGCGCGACGGCGAGAACGCGGGCGAGCTTCCGCGCGACGAGATGAGCCACGATCGCATCGTGCGGCTGATGGTGGGGCGCGATCTCTCCCAGTTCTATCCGCACGTCCCGCACCCGCCGGGCGAGCCGGTGCTCGAGGTGTCGGGCCTCAGGACGCCGCGGCACCCCGAGCACGCGCTCTCCTTCACGGTGCGCGCGGGCGAGATCGTCGGCGTGGCGGGGCTGCTCGGCGCGGGGCGCACGTCGCTGCTGCGGACGCTGTTCGGCGTCACGCCGGCGGCCGGGGGCGCCGTCCGCGTGGCCGGGCGGGCGTTCACCCCGCGCACCCCGCGCGACGCCATCGCCGCCGGGATGGGCCTGGTCCCGGAGGATCGCCAGCAACAGGGCATCATCCTGGAGATGGCGATCCGGGCGAACGTGAGCCTGCCGAGCCTCGGCGCGGCGCACCGCTACGGCGTCCTCGATCGCGCGGGCGAGCGCCGGATGTCGGCGCAGATCGTGCGCGAGCTCGGGGTGCGGACGCCGACCGACGTGCAGCCGGCGCAGCACCTCTCCGGCGGCAACCAGCAGAAGGTGGTGATCGGAAAGTGGCTGTCGATGTCGCCGCGCGTGCTCCTGCTCGACGAGCCGACCCGCGGCATTGACGTCGGCGCAAAGCACGAGATATACCAGCTGATGGAGCGATTGGCCGCGAGCGGCATGGCCACCTTGTTCGTCTCCAGCGACATGGAAGAGGTGATGGGGATGTCGGATCGGGCGCTGGTGATGCACGAGGGGCGCATCGCCGGGGAGCTCGGCCGCGCCGAGCTCCGCGAGGAGGCGATCATGCGGCTCGCGACCGGCAGCGACGCCGCGGCGTGACCCGGCGCCATCGGGCGGGATCGAGGCCAGAGGAGCATGCCTGTGACGACGACTCGTGATCTCGGGGCGCGCGATGACGCGCCCGCCCCGCTCGCGCCGAGCACCCGGCGCAAGGTGCTCGGCGTCTTCTGGCTGCTCGTCGCCGTGTCGCTCGGGACCGCGCTCCTGAACGGCAGGTTCCTCCTGGCGGACAACCTCGAGAACCTGATCCGGCGGACGGCGCTGTTCGGCATCCTCAGCATCGGGGCCGGCTTCGTGATCATCACGGGCGGCATCGATCTGTCGATCGGCTCGGTCGTGGCGCTCGCCGGCTGCATGCTGCCGTGGCTGCTCGCGGTCCAGCACTGGTCGCCCGCGCTGGCGGTGCCGGTGCTGCTCGGGATCTCGCTGTGCATCGGGCTCGCGCACGGGCTGCTCATCACGAAGCTCCGGCTCCAGCCGTTCGTGGTGACGCTCTGCGGGCTCTTGCTCTACCGGGGCACCGCGCGCGGGATCTCGGGCGATCAGACGCAGGGGTTCGGCGTCGGGTTCGAGTCGCTGCGGTACCTGTCGGTCGGCAGCCCGTTCGCCATCCCGGTGCCGTTCCTCTCGTGGATCTCGGAGGGCCGCTTCAGCCCTTATGCGGTGAACCCGTTCACCGGCGCGAGGACGCGCCTCGATCCGATCACGTGGATCGACATCCCGATGCCGTTCCTCCTGTTCCTCGGGATCGCGGTCGCGGCGTCGATCTTCCTGAACCGCACCATCTACGGCCGTTATCTGATGGCGCTCGGCCGCAACGAGCAGGCGGCCCGCTACAGCGGGGTCGACACCGACAGGATGACGATCCTCGCCTATGTCCTCTGCTCGGTGCTCGCCTGCTTCGGGGGCATGCTGTTCGCGCTGGAGGTCAACTCGGCCCAGCCGGTCGATTTCGGCAACTTCTACGAGCTCTACGCCATCGCCGCGGCCGTGCTGGGCGGCTTCAGCCTGCGCGGCGGCGAGGGGGCGGTGATGGGCGTGATCCTCGGCACGGCGCTGATGCAGGTGCTGCGCAACTCCATCAACATGCTGGGGGTCCCGACCCAGATCGAGTTCGCGGTCATCGGCGCCGTCATCCTGATCGGCGTCATCGCGGACGAGCTGGCCAAGCGCTACGCGGCGGCGCGGCGCAAGGTGGTTGGCTCGTGAGCTCGTGGGCCGGCGAGCCGCCGGCGCGGCCATCCGATCATGGCGCCTCGATGTCGAACTTCGTCACGAAGTCGCCGCGACCGAGCTGATGTCCGCTCTCCAACTCGACGTCGTCGAACGTCCTTCCCAGCACGGCGACATGCCCTTCGGGATCGACGGCGAGCCGATGGAGCATCTGGAGGCTACCCACGACGGTCCTGCTCTGCGAGATGGATCCATCCGCAGAAAGCTGCACGACGAAGCCGGCGCCATCGTCCGCGTCCGCGGTGAGCTCCCCGCCGTCGACGTCCATCGTCCCGCCGAACATGCCCGCAATGAAGGCCCGCCCATCAGGCCCGATCCCGAGGCTCTCCGCTCCTGAGAGCTTGCTGCTGCCGAGGAGCCGGCTGAGCTGGTGGGCGCCCTCGGCATCGAACTTGGCCACGTACGCGCTGCGCCGACATTCGACGGTCTCCAGCAGGCCGCCGCCCAGATCGATGCCGCACTCGGTGGAGCCCGCGATGAGGGCGTCGCCGCTCGGGTCGATCGCCAACCCTTCGCTGATGGTGCCGTTGTTGGTAGCTTCCCATCGTTTGCTCCAGCGGTGGCTTCCCGCTGCGTCGAGCCGTACGAGGAACAGCCCGGAAGCGAGTCGATCGTCCGGTCCGAGCGGACCTCCTCCAAAGTCGACGGAGCCGCCTTGACCTCCCGTGATGATCACCTCTCCGGAAGAGTCGACACCGAGCCCACGGATGTTGACGGTGCCCACGAACTGCTTGCTCCACAGGTGCTGCCCCGCGGCGTTCAGCTTGGCCACGAAGGCGGGCCGCTGGCCGTCGCTCGTGTTCGTCAACGACACTCCACCGAAGTCGATGGTGCCCTCGAAATCGCCTGCGAGCACCACGTCGTCGGTCGTCGGATCGACGGCCATGTAGAGGAAGAGCGGAACCATCCCGGACGCGCCGCCGAGCCGCTTGCTCCAGATGTGATTGCCGGCGCCGTCGAGCTTCGCCACGAAGAGGGATCTGCCTCCGGTGAGCGTCGCGCCGCCGAGGTCCATCGCGCCAGCGAATGTTCCTCCGAGGAGCATGTTGCACCGGGAATCGAACGCGATCCTGTCGCCGCGCTGGTCGCTCCGGTCGCCGAAGACCTTGCTGAAAACGTGGTTCCCCGCGGCATCGAACTTCGCCACGACGACATCCATGCCCCCTCCGGGCGTTAGCTCGCCGCCGCCGAGATCGATACGCTGTTGCGCTATCCCCGTCATGCCGAGGTTGCCAGAACGATCGAATGCGATGGAGTTCAGCTCCAGCGTCAAGATGCCCTTGTCGAAAGGCCGTGCCTCGACCGGCGGACGGCACGAGTCCACGGGGAGCTCCGCGCCGCCGCCGCCGCCGCTCCCGCCGCCATCGCTCCCGCCGCCGCCGCGCCCCCCTCCGCCCGCGGCGAGCGGGGCGGCGCCGCCCCCGCCGCCGCCGGGTGACGCGGCGCCCGCGCCGCCGCCGCTCGGGTCCACGATCGTCTCGGCGCACGCGCCCAGCCCCAGCACGGCCGCCCCGAGCCCACACCACGCCTTTCGCATCGCCCATGCTCCTTGCGTCGATCCACGTCGCCGGCTCCGACCCCGGGACGGTACGGGACGCGCCTCGCCGCGTCGACACGATGCGTAAATGGCATCGTCGCGGTCCTCGCCTGGAGCCCGGCATGGCGGCGCGCGAGGGCGCGTTGTTTGCGTGCTAAGCTGAAAAATTGCCGGCGTTCCACGCGGCGCAGGAGCGAGCAGAGCGCAGGGGGCCGCTGTAGCGGATCGCCTGCACCACGTGGAAACATCAATCAAGTCGCTGGCTTACGGCAGCCGTGGAGAGCCCTCACGCGGCGGCTGCCCGGGTGGAAAGGGGATGGCGTGATGCGGAACCGGATTTCTTGTGTTGCTATAATTTTTCATCTGACGCTGGGGCTCGCGGGCTGTGCGGTCGGCGCGGACGAGGCCTCGTTCGAGGCGTCGGCCGTCCCGTTCGAACAGGGCGGCGAGGCGCCGGCGAGCGATCTGAGAGCCGCCGGCGCCGGCCTCAGCGCCGCGGGCGCAGGGGCAGCGTCGGTGTGGGGACCTGCCGAGAAGTCGTTCCTCGGCACGTCGACGACCTCGGCCTCGCGGGTCTACTTCACCGGGTACCGGGGCATCGTGTCCGAGGTGTTCTATCCGGTGCTCGACACGGTCAACACCGTCGACCTGCAGTTCATGGTGGGGGACACGGCCAAGACCTTCGTCGACGAGGAGAAGCAGCAGAGCTACACCGTCACCCAGCCGGACAAGCGTTCCATGCGGTGGCAGGCGGTGACCAGCAACAGCGCCCACAACTGGCGGATCACCAAGAGCATCTTCACCGATCCGGGGCGCAACGCGCTGATCCAGCGCGTCCAGTTCGACGCGCTGAACGGCAGGAACGTCACCCAGTTCAACCTCTACCTGCTCCACAACCCGGCCATGGACAACTCCGGGGGCGGCGACTCATCGAAGACCGTGACGGCGGGCGGGCGCACGATGCTGGTCGCCTCGGAGAACAGCCGCTTCTCGGCGCTCGCCGCCTCGCAACCGTGGAAGACGCTGACGAGCGGCGGCCTGCCGATGGTGTCGAGCGGCTTCGTCGGCGAGACCGACGGCTGGACCGACCTGCTCGGCGGCACCGCCGACAAGACGATGAGCTGGCGCAACGACCTCGCGAGCGGCGGCAACGTGGCGCAGATGGGCTGGGTCGACCTCGGCGCGAGCGCCGTCACCAGCGTCTCGTTCGACGTGGTGCTCGCCTTCGGCGCCACCGAGGCCGAGGCGACGACCACCGCGAACGCGACGCTCGGCAGCAACCTGACCACCCTGCGAACGACCTACGACAGCGGGTGGAACGGCTACGCGAGCGGGCTCAACAACCAGGGCGGCACCGCCGACGACCAGTATTACCTCGCGGCGATGTCGCTGAAGACGATCCAGGACAAATCGAACGGCGCCATGATCGCCGGGATGGGCACGCCGTGGGGCGAGAGCAACGGCGACGCCAACAACGGCGGGTATCACCTGGTCTGGCCGCGCGATCTGTTCAAGTTCGCCAGCGCGCTTGTCACGGCCGGGGACACGGCGACCGCGACCTCGGTGGTCAATTACCTGTTCAACACGCTCCAGCAGTCGAGCGACTGCGGGATCGCCGAGTACAACGCGCCGAGCTGCCCGCAGGGCTACAGCCGCGTCGGCCGCTTCCCGCAGAACGCCTGGGTCAGCGGGTGGCAGTACTGGCAGGGCACGCAGATGGATGAGCAGGCGATGCCGATCATCCTCGCCTGGCGCCTCGGCCCGTCGGCGTACAACCCGCTGTGGTCGAAGATCAAGAAGACCGCCGACTACATCGTCAACACCGGCCCCTGGACCCAGCAGGAGCGCTGGGAGGAGAACTCGGGGTACTCGCCGTCGACGATCGCCGCCGAGATCGCCGGCCTCGTCTGCGCCGCCGCGATCGCGCGCGACAACGGCGACACGACGAGCGCGGCTCGCTACCTGGCCGCCGCCGATTACTGGCAGCAGAGCGTCGACCGCTGGACGTTCACGAACACCGGCTATCATGGCGACGGCAAGTATTACATCCGCGTCAACCCGTCGGCGCGGGGCAACACCGGAACCGGGCCGCAGGTGTATAACCCCGTGTCCGGGCCGGACGCGGCGATCTCGTTCACGAACGGCAACGGCGGCGGCACGCACGACCAGCGCTACATCGTCGACGGCGGATTCCTCGAGCTCGTGCGGATGGGGGTGAAGCGCGCGGACGATCCGTCGATCCTCGCGACGCTGCCGGAGTACGACAGCATCCTGAAGCGAAACATCGCCGGCAAAGGCGACGCGTGGTTCCGCTACAACTACGATGGATACGGCGAGAAGAACGACGGCACCAACTTCGACGGCACGGGCGGCCGGGGCCGGCTGTGGCCCATCTTCACCGCCGAGCGCGGCATGTTCAAGATCGCCACCACGGGCGTCGGCGCCGACGGCAATCCGTTCCTGACCGCGGTGAAGGCGTTCTCGACGCCGCAGGGCTTCATCCCGGAGCAGGTGTGGAGCGAGACGACGAACGTCACCGGCTGGATCGTCGACAAGCCGGCGAACGCCACGGCGGGCACCCCGACGAGGTCGATGAGCCCGCTGAACTGGGCCATGGGCGAGTACATCAGCCTGCTGGCGTCGATCCGCGCGGGCAAGGTCGTCGACGTCCCGTCGGTGGTCTGCAGCCGCTACAACGCCTGCGTCGTGCCGCCCGCGTCCGGCCAGGCGAGCGTCGTGTTCAACGTGAACGCGAGCACCGTGGTTGGCCAGTACATGTACGTCACCGGCAACACCGCGGCGCTGGGCAGCTGGAATACCGATCTTGGCATCCCGGTCGATCCGCGCAGCTACCCGGTGTGGACGAACCGCGTCAATCTGCTGGCCAGCAGCGCCCTGCAGTACAAGTACTACCGCAAGAACGACAATGGCTCCGTCACCTGGGAGAACCTACCCGGCGGGGGCAATCGCACGCTGAGCACCCCGGCGTCCGGCGGGACGCTCACGCGAAACGACACCGTGAGCTGGTAAGGCCAGGCGGTGCGGGCGATACCCCTCAGGGCTGCATGAGCCCGCGGATCACCTGCTCGGCCTGCTCGACGAGCGCCGCCACGAGCTCGGCCGCCGGCCGCGGCCTGGCGAGGGCGGCGCTCTGCCCGGCCCAGAGCGACAGGGTATCCTCGCGCCCCGCCGCCGCCGCGGCCCGGCGGATCGGCTGCGTGAGCCAGTTCTGGACCGGGTACTCGGGGATCTCGTGCTCGTGCGGCGTCAAGGCGTCGACGAACGCGTTGGGGATGCCCCGCGCGGTGCGGCCGGAGAACACGCGGGTGAGCACGGTCGTGCGCGCGCGCGGCGAGGCCAGCGCGCCGCGGTGGCCGGCGCTCGCCCCCGACTCCTCGCAGGCGAGGAACGCCGTCCCGATCTGCACCCCGCCGGCGCCGAGCGCGAGCGCCGCCGCGACGCCGCGGCCGTCGGCGATGCCGCCCGCGGCGGCCACCGGGGCCCGCACCGCGTCCACCACCTGCGGGACGAGCGACAGCGTGCCGACCAGCGACTCCCGCACGGGCCGCAGGAACGCGCCCCGATGTCCGCCCGCGTCGCTGCCCGAGGCGACGATGACGTCGACGCCGGCCTGGTCGAGCGCGATCGCCTCGTCGACGGTGGTGGCGGTGCCGATGACGGCGATCCCCCGCGCCTTCGCCCCCTCGATGACCGAGGCGGGCGGGACCCCCATGACGAAGCTCAGGGCTTGCGGCCTCGCCTCGAGCGCGGCCTCGACCTGCTCCTCGAAGCGCGGGGCGAACGCGCCGGGCACCTCGGGGTCGGGCAGGCCGAGCTGCCGCAGCATGGGGCGCAGGCGCGCCACGTGCCGCTCGAGCTCCGCCGCGTCGATGGTGGCGGGCTCGCCGGGCTGGGGCACCCAGAGGTTCACCGCGAACGGGTGCGGCGTGAGCCGCCGGAGCTCGGGGACGAGGTCGCCGATCTGCGATGGCGTCAGGGCGTGCGCCCCGAAGGAGCCGAGCCCGCCGGCGTTCGAGACGGCGGCCGCGAGGGCGGTGGTGGACAGGCCGCCCCCGAAGGGGCCCTGGATGATCGGGAGACGGAGGCCGAGCTGTCGGGTGAGGCGGGTATCGGTCCACATGGCAGCGCTCTAGGTGGGGCAGAGGGTCGAGGCGTCAATCGGGCACTCCAGCGTGCGGAGCCACGCGGCGGCGAGCGCGTCGACCGCGGCGGCGCCGGCGCTGTCCGTCGCTGCCTTGATGGCGTCGATGAGGTCCTGCGTTCGCGCTGCGGTCCCCACGTTCGCCCTGTAGAAGTCGCCGAGGGCCTGGTCGAGCGCGCCGACGCCGATCGCGCCGGCCACCTCGCGGAAGAAGAACGCGCCCTTCATGTAGGGCACGGACGACCAGAGCGGATCGTTCAGGATGTCGATCTCGTTGCAGGTGTCCGGCAGCGCGATGGTGTTCCTGCCGCCCGCGGGGTCGCAGACGTCCTTGAGATCGCACTCGTACGCGCGCCAGACCTCCACGCCGAGCTCCTCGAGCGCGCGGGCGGCCAGGTACGAGGCGGTGCCTTCGGAGAGGACGAAGTCCTCCCAGCAGGCGATGCGCACGCCGTTGCCGAACCAGCCGTGGGCGGCCTCGTGCGCGTTGACCTCCTCGCGGTCGAGGGAGCCGCTCGAGAGGTGCCAGAAGGGGTGATGTTCCATGCCGCCGTAGTCTCCGCCGCCCCAGTCGGCCGAGACGGTCCCCACGCGGTCTCCGAAGGGGTAGGGGCCATAGGTGGTCTCCAGGAAGTCGACGACGTCGACGAGGTGCTCCGTGCCGATCGCGGCGTCGACCTCCTGGTCGGGCAGGTGCCACACGCTGACCCGGGTGCCGGCGGTCGTGGCGCCGAGCGTGAGCTCGGTGAACGCGGCGACGGCGATCGCGGGCATGTACGAGGGCGCGTCGGTGGGAATGGTCTCCGGATAGATCGCGGTCATGCCCTCCGGCACCCCGGTCACGCGCATCGTGAACCGCACGCCGTCGGCAGGATCGGATTTGCACGGAAAGAGGTTGCCGCAGAAATAGGGCCAGAGGAACGACACCCCCGCATCCGGCATCCACCCGTCGAAGCCGTCGTGGGGCTTGAACGCATAATCGATGATGACGGTGGCGTCGCTCCCGGTCGACGGCACGCCGACGTGGAGCGCGCCGGCGCCCACGGCGTAGTCGAGGTCGCCCGATGGAGCCGCGACCGACACGATGTCGAGGTCGCCGATCTCGAACGACGCGGCCGTGCTGTCCGACGCGGCGAGCACGATGGTCGCCCTGCCCGCGAGGCTGGCGAGGTCGAGCTCGAGGGCCGTCGAGAGAATGTCGCGCGTCCAGTCCTCGGCAGCAGGGCCGCCGCCGGAGCCGTCTGAGCCGCCAGCGCCGCCGCCGGAGCCGCCAGTACCGCCGCCGGAGCCGCCAGTACCGCCGCCGGAGCCGCCAGTACCGCCGCCGGAGCCGCCCGAACCGCCATCCGAGCCGCCGGAGCCGCCAGCGCCGCCCGAACCGCCATCCGAGCCGCCGGAGCCGCCAGCTCCGCCGCCGTCGCCACCCGAGCCGCCGTCGCCACCCGAGCCGCCGTCGCCGCCCGAACCGCCGTCGCCACCCGAGCCGCCGTCGCCGCCCGCGGTGCTCGAGCTGCTCGTCGCGCCAGCGCCGCCATCACCGCCGCTGCCGGCGCCGTCGTCGTCGCCGCAGGCCGCCGTCGTCGCGAGGGTCGCCGAAGTCACGATCCATAACCAGAGGGGAGTGCGCCGCATGTCTTCGCTCCTGGAGCAGGAGCGCGCATGCTAGGCGACCGCGAATCGCGCTCGAAGAAAGCTGCGTCGATTCAGCTCCTCTCGACCGGAAGCGGCAGCGTGAAGAACACCCGCGTTCCCCGGCCGAGCTCGCTCTCCACGCGGATCGTGCCGCCATGGCGCTCGACGAGGTTCTTGCAGATCGAGAGGCCGAGCCCCGTGCTCTTCTCGCCGCCCGTCGTCCGGGTGCTCGTCCTCCGGAACTTGCGGAACAGGCCGCTGATCTCCTCCGGACGGATGCCGAGGCCCTGATCCTCGATCACCACCTCGACCGCCTGGCCGAGCCGCCGCGCGCGCACCGTCACCGTCGTGCCCGGATGAGAGAACTTGAAGGCGTTGCTGAGCAGGTTGCTCAAGACCTGCTCGATCCGCTCGGCGTCGCAGCGGACGGGCGGGAGATCGGCGGGCGCGTCGACGACCAGGGCGATCCCCTTGCGGCGGGCGCCGTGCTCGTTCAGCGATATCGCCGCCGCGATGAGGCCGCGCAGGTCGGCGTCCTGCAGGCGAAGCGCGACGTTCCCGTGCTCGAGCGTCGTGATGTCGAGCAGATCCTCGAGCAGCTGCAGCGCGAACTCGGCGTTGGCCTGGATCTTCAAAAGGTGGCGCCGCGCGTCCTCGCGCCCGGCGGAGGCGCCCCCGAGCTGCATCGCCGAGAACCACTGGATCGCCGCGATCGGATTGCGCAGATCGTGCGCGGCGATGCCCACGAGCTCATGGCTCCGCTGGCTCTGCTCGGCGAGCCGCTGGTTCTCCCGGCGGAGCACCTCGGCCCTCGCCTCGAGGCGATCGAGGCGCCGATTGCGGTCGCAGAGCCGATCGTGCTGGGCGAACGCGTCCCGCACGACGGCGGCGAGCGCCGGCGGATCCCACGGCTTGGAGATGAACCGGTACACGCCGCCGTCGTTGATGGCCTGGATCGCCGCGTTCGTGTCCGCATAGGCCGTCATGAGGAGCCGGATGGTCTCCGGAAACTCGGCCTTCACCGCCGCGTAGAGCTCCGTGCCGGTCATGCCCGGCATCCGCTGATCGCTCAGGACGACGGGGATGGCCCGAGCGCGCAGGAGCGCATGACCCTCTTCGGCGCTCTCCGCCGTGAGCACCTCGTAGTCGCGCCGGAGCTCGCGGCGGAGCGCCTTCAGGGTCTCGCGCTCGTCGTCGACGATGAGCAGGGCGCGGCGCTCGCCGGGCGCTCTCGTCATCGATCGGGCTCCTTCGGCAGCGTGATCGTGAAGGTGCTCCCGGCCCCCGGGGTCGAGCGGACCGAGAGCGTGCCCCCGTGCTGATCCACGACGATCTTGTGCGAGATCGTGAGGCCGAGCCCCGTGCCCTGCCCGACAGGCTTTGTCGTGAAGAACGGATCGAAGATCCTGCCGAGGACGTCATCGGTCATCCCGGCGCCGTTGTCCTCGAACTCGAGGGCGATCTGGCGCGCTTCGTCCCGCGCGCGGATCGCGATGCGGCCGTTCCCCGGGCCGCGGCATTCGACCGCCTGGGCGGCGTTGATGAGCAGGTTCAGGAACACCTGGCTGAGCTCCGCCGGCTTGCACCGCACCTTCGGCAGGTCGGCCCACGCCACCGTCACCTGGACGCCGCCGCTCCTCAGCGCTGGGCCCGCGATCGCGAGCGTGCTCTCCAGGCTCTCCCTCAGGTCGGAGCGCTCCACGTCCGCCTGGTCGAGCCGCGCGAAGGTCCTGAGATCCTCGACGATCTTCTGCACGCGCGCGAGGCCGCCCAGGGTGCCTTTCACGAGATCGCCCGCGTCCTCGCGGAGAAATTCGAGGTCGGCGTCCTCGCGGAGCGCCTCGGCGACGCTCGCCACGTCGTCCGGGCGCCCGCGGAGGGCGGCCGCCTCGAGCGCCTCGTAGGCGGCGAACAGCCGCCCGAGCGACGCTCCCAGGGTGTGCACGTTGCTGCGGACGAAGGCGAGGGGGTTGTTGATCTCGTGGGCCACGCCGGCGGCGAGCTTGCCGAGGGCGTTCATCTTCTCCGAGTGGACGAGCATCGATTGCGTGGCGCGCAGCTGCCCGAGCGACCTCTCGAGCGCCTTCTGCTCGGACACGAGCCGCCGCTGGAGGCTCGTGATCCGCGAGTTGAGCGCGGACACCTCGGCGACCACACGCTCGAGCTCGACGACGTCGAACTCGGCGAGGATCAGCAGCGCATCGCCGAGCCGCCACACCTCCCCGCGGACGCTGTGCGCGATCGAGCGGAGATCCCCGAAGTGCAGGATACCGCGGTGGACCGGCGCGTCGCCGCCGCGCCCCGCCGCCGCGAGCTGCGCAAAGCTCGGGCTGACGAGGCGGGCCGGCTCTCCCGCGCGTCCGAGCAGCCTGCGCATGCCGCGGTTCGCGAGCCGGGGCGCGCCGTCCGTCGCGAACACGCCCACCGCCAGCGCGGTGGAGTCCATGAGGAAGGAGCCGGCGAGCTCTGCGAGCCTGCCGTCGAGCTGCCCTGTCGCCGGCAGGGCCAATCGCCGCTTTTCTTCGTTATCTCCTGTGCTTCGCGGCTCGCGCGGTGCCATCGGACTCCGGGCCTCACCTTCGATTCCGGCGGGGACGACCTGTTTTTGGCAGGCCGGCGCGAAGGTCGCTAGACGAAACGCACCGCGCTGGCGCCGTCGCTCGCCCGCGCCTTCGGGAACGGCGCGCGGACGCGCCGGGCAGGGTCATGCGCCGCGCGCGGCGAGGAGCTGCTCCGCCGCGCGGACGGCCCCCTCTGCGGTCGGCGCCGAGCCGTCGGCGCCGACCTGCCTCCAGAGGTCGGGAGCGGCGCAGAACGGCCGGCCGCCGACCAGGACGACGACCCCCTTGCACCGCTCGTCGCGGCGCGCGGCGGCGATGAGATCGCCGACGCTGGCGAGGTGCTCGCCGAGCGCGGCCGAGACGGCGAGGACGTCGGCCTCGCTGCGGACGACCTCGTCAATCACGTCCTGGGCCGGCGTGCTGGCCCCGAGATAGAAGGTGTCCCACCCCGCCATCTCGAAGAAATCGGCGACGAAGCGCGCGCCGATCTCGTGGAGGTTGCCGTCCACCGCGGTGGCCACGAGCCGCAGGCCGGCGCGATCGGAGCTCGGGACGAGCGGATAAAGCTGATTGATGACCATCTGGGTGACCGCCGTGCAGTAGTGCTCCTCGGCGATGCTGAGCTGATGGAGCTGCCAGAGCCGGCCCACCTCGTACTGGCACGGCTGCAGGACGTGAACATAGATGTCCCTGATGGGCGTGCTCGCCTCGACCGCCTCCCGGATGAGCTTCACGGCCCGGCGCCGGTCCCGCTGGAGGAGCGCGTCGAGGTAGCCGCACGCGAGCACGCCGAGCGGGGCCTCGGGCCGGACGAAGCTGGGAGGCTCGACGTGCGCCGAGGTGAGCCGAAGGGTCGCCGCGGACAGGTACCTCCGCGGCGCCTCGGCGAGGTGCTCCGGCAGCGCGATCGCGAGGACGTCGCCGAGCGCGCCGAGGTGGCCCACGAGCTCGGCGGGGTCGAGGCCGAAGCCGAGCAGCAGCGTCTGCGCCCACTCCGCGTACGCGCCGAAGAGCTCGGGCGACTCCACCTCGACGGCCGCGGCGAGCTGCGCGAGGTGGCGCCGGGCGTCCTCCAGGCAGCGCGCGCGCCGCTCGCCGTGGGCGAGCGCGTCCCCCGGCCGCCGCGCGTAGCTGAGCGCCACGCTCAGCGCGGCGATGCGCGCCGCCGACATGCGGAGCGCCTCCGCCGCCGAGGCGGCCTCGCCGGACGCGGGGCCGGCCGGGGGGATGGCCGCCAGCGCGGCCGGCGTCACGAGGGGCGCGTCGTCGAGGCGCCGCCGGCCGGCGGCGAGGACGTCCTGCGCCAGCGCGGCGAGCGCCGGGTCGAGCTGCTCGCCGATGCTCTCGCGGAGCGCGTCCAGCGCGGCGGCGAGCGCGCTCCGGGGCACGCCGAGCCCCTCGAGGAACACCGCCGCGAAGGCGCAGCGTTCGCCGAGCTCCTCGCCGCCCCCAGCGCGCAGCGCCGCCGCGAGCGCGTCGATGTGCGCGCCGAGGTCCAGGCGGCACCGCGCGAGGGCCTCGCGGGCGCCGGGGGAGGGCTGAGCGGCCGCCGCGCCCCGCAGGCGCGCGAGCGTGGCGGCCATCAGCGCTTCGCGGGAGGCGAGGAGTCGATCGGCCGCCCTGTCGCGCTCTGCGATCACCATATCGACCCATCTTGCGACGCGCGCTCGCCGGCGCACGCCCCGTATCGCACGAGCCCGCCCGGGGCGTTCCGGCGGGCGGCGGGCGCGGTCGCTCTCGCGCCGGCTGCCCGCCGGGCTTGAGCGGGCGTCCCGCTTCAAGGTACGGTATCTCCCGCATCGCGACGAAGCGTCGTTGCGCGGGCGCGGGAGCTGAAGAACGATGTCGATCTCCTTGGTGCGGAACAGCTACGGCAAATCGAGGGTGCGGCTCGTCAAGGTCCGCCGCGCGGACGGGCGGCACGAGCTCACCGACATCGACGTCGACATCGAGCTCGAGGGCGATTTCGACGACGCCTACACGCGGGGCGACAACAGCAAGGTGCTGCCCACGGACACGATGAAGAACACCGTGTACGCCCTCGCCAAGGGCCACCCGGTCGAGCCGATCGAGGACTTCGGCGTCCTGCTCGCCGAGCACTTCCTCGGAAAGGCCCATACCCGGCGGGCGCGCGTCGCCATCGCGGAGAACGTCTGGTCGCGCATCGACGCGGGCGGCGCGCCGCACCGGCACGCCTTCCTCCGCGCCGGGGCCGAGCGGCGGACCGCCGAGATCACGGCGGCGTCCGGCGGGGTCGAGATCGTGTCCGGCATCGCGGATCTGCTCGTCCTGAAGACCGGCGGCTCGGCGTTCTCGGGCTTCCCCCGCGACCAGTACACGACGCTCAAGGAGACGGACGACCGCATCCTCTCCACGCTCATCCTGGCGCGATGGCGCGCGGCGGCCCGCGACGAGGCCCCCACGGCGACGTGGGAGCGCGCCCGCCGCGCCCTGCTCGAGACGTTCGCCGAGCAACACAGCCTCTCGGTGCAGCACACCATGCACGCGCTCGGGGAGGCCGTGCTCGCGGCCTGCCCGGCCGTCGACGAGCTGAGCCTCTCGCTGCCGAACAAGCATTGCCTGCTCGTCGATCTCTCGCGCTTCGGGCTCGGCAACGACAACGAGATCTTCGTCCCCGTGGACGAGCCGCACGGGCTCATCCATGCCACGATGAAGCGCGGTGGATGACCGGCGCGCAGGGGGGCTATCCTCTCGCGCCCGATGGCTCGCGAAGCACCGCCCCCCGCCGCAGCGCCGGCCGACGAAGCCGCGCCGGCCGACGACGACGGCGCGTTCCTCCGCCGCATCCGGAGCCACCCGCTCCGCCGCTTCCTCGGCCCTCCGCGCACGTACCTGCTGACGCGCTTCGTCCTGCTCCGCCTGCTCGGCTTCGTCTACTTCATCGCGTTCTTCTCGCTCGCCCGGCAGCTCGGCCCGCTCCTCGGCCCGGACGGGCTCCTGCCGGCGGACCGGTTCCTCGAGCGCCTCCTCGCCGTGACCGGCTCGCCCGGCGCCGCGTTCCGCAGGCTCCCCACGCTCTTTCTGTGGCTCGGCGCCTCCGAGGGCGTCCTCCTCGCCGCCGCGTGGGCCGGCGTCGCGCTGTCGCTCGCCGTGTGCGCCGGCGTCACCAACGCGATCGTGCAGCTCGCGCTGTGGGCGCTTTACCTCTCGTTCGTGCACATCGGGCAGGTCTTCTACGGTTACGGCTGGGAGCACCAGCTCGCCGAGACCGGCTTTCTGGCCATCTTCCTCTGTCCCGCGCGCGGCTTCCGCCCGTTCCGGTCGCCGCCGCCGCCGGTCGTGGTGATCTGGCTCTTCCGCTGGCTCATCTTCCGGATCATGCTCGGCGCCGGCCTCATCAAGCTCCGGGGCGACCCGTGCTGGCGCGACCTCTCGTGCCTTGTCTATCATTACGAGACGCAGCCGGTGCCGAACCCGCTGAGCTATTACCTTCACCAGCTCCCGCGGCCGGTGCACGCGCTCGGCGTGCTGTTCAATCACCTCGTCGAGCTGGTCGTCCCCTGGTTCGCGTTCGGCCCCCGCCGCGCCCGGCACGCCGCCGGCGCGCTCCTCGTGCTCTTCCAGGTCCTGCTCATCGCGAGCGGCAACCTCTCCTTCCTCAACTGGCTCACCATCGTCCCGGCGCTCGCCTGCTTCGACGACGGCGCCCTCGGCCGGCTCTTCCCGGCGCGGCTCAGGGAGCGCGCCGCGGCCCTCTCCGAGCATCGCTCGCCGTCGCGCGCGCACCGCGCCGCCGCCGCCGTGCTCGCGGTCCTGGTGCTCTGCCTCAGCGTGAGCCCGGTCATGAACCTGCTCTCGCCGCGGCAGGCGATGAACGCCACGTTCGACAGCTTCGGTCTGGTGAACACCTACGGTGCGTTCGGCAGCGTCGGCCGCGAGCGCTACGAGGTGATCCTGGAGGGCACGAGCGACGAGGCGCTCGGGGAGGGGACGCGATGGCTCGAATACGAGCTGCCGTGCAAGCCGGGCGACGTGCGACGGCGCCCCTGCGTCATCACACCGTATCATTATCGCCTCGACTGGCAGATCTGGTTCGCCGCCTTCGGGAGCTACGAGAGCGAGCCGTGGCTCGTCCACTTCGTCTACAAGCTCCTCACGGGCGACCCGGGCGCGCAGCGCCTGCTCGGGACGAACCCGTTTCCCGGCGCGCCGCCCCGGTACATCCGCGCCGAGCTCTATCGGTACAGCTTCACCCGCATCGGCGACGGCAGCGGCGCGTGGTGGCGCCGCGAGCGCGTCGGAGAGTACCTGCCGCCGCTGTCCGCCGACGACCCGGCGCTGCGCCGCTTCCTCGCCGCGCACGGATGGCTGCGGCTGCCTGCCTCCCGCGCGGCCGCGCCCGCGAAGGATGGCAGGAGCGGAGTCGAGGACACCCCGTAATCCTTCGGAGCGCGCGCTCGTCGCGCCGCGCGCCGGCGCTCCCCCGGAGAGCAGCCCGGCGCCCGCGCGCGGTCGGATTTCTGGCGCGCTCGTGATCAAGGCGCCGCAGCGCGGGCATTCAGGGGATCGCGGTCCTGGTTTCGGCGCGGTGGCGCGGAGAGACATGATGGCTTCGGCGTGAGTGCAATTTTCTTGGCCCGAGTCGCCGAGATGGCGCGGTGCGATCTGCTGCGTTGACGCGGCCAGTCAATCGAGCCGATCGGGCCGCATCGAGGCAGGCTTTGAATCGCCGCTCGTGCTAGCGGTGAAGTCCGTCATCGATGATTTTACGACAAGGGCCGATCGAGCCTTGGGCGCCAGTTTTCGGATCCATCGTTGGCCGGAACAGCGCTTGACGCGTGCCGAAGCTTCACCGTAGGTTGTGAACGACGGTAGGAGGTCACGGTATGGCTGACTTAAGGTGTCGTCGCTGGCGAGGCTGTCTCGCGGCCACCGCGACGCTCGCGCTGACGCTCGCGGCCGGGTGCGACGGGAGGATCGGAGCGGCGGGCGCCGGGGACGGGGAGGACGTCCCCGGGTCCGGACAAGGCGGTCCGCAGGCGTGCGCGGGGACCGAGCGGCTCCTCGCGCCGCAGCGGCGCCTGACGCGATTCGAATACAACAACACGGTTCGAGATCTGCTCGGAACGTCGCTTACCCCTGCCGATCAATTCCCGGTGGACGAGGTCGCCGGCGGGTTCAACAACAACGCCTCGGTGCTGACGATATCGTCGCTGCACGCCGAGAAGTACCTGCTGGCCGCCGAGCAGCTCGCGGCCGAGGCCGTGGCGGGCGATCTGTCGAAGCTATTGCCGTGCGACCCGGCCGCCGTCGCGGGCCAGGCCGAGGCGGAGGCGGCGTGCGCGCGGAAGTTCATCGAGACCTTCGGCCGCCGCGCGTTCCGCCGGCCGCTCGCGCCGCAGGACGTCGACCGGCTGATGCGCGCCTACGACGCGGGGCGCACGGGCGGGTCGCTGCGCGAGGGGATCGAGGTGGTCCTCCGGGCCGTGCTGCAGTCGCCGAAGTTCCTGTTCCGCCTGGAGCTGCGCCACGATCTCGACGACTCCGCGCCGAAGGTGCGCCTCGATCCGTACGAGATGGCGTCCCGCCTCTCCTACCTCGTCTGGGCGTCGGGGCCCGACGACGAGCTGCTCGCGGCCGCCGAGGCCGGCTTGCTCGAGACCCGCGAACAGCTCGCCGAGCGAACCCGCGAAATGCTCGAGAGCCCGCGGGCGCGCCTGGCCATTGCGGAATTTTACAAGCAATGGCTCAACCTCGGGAGGCTCCAGACCATCGTGAAGGAGAAGAGCGCCTTCCCCGGGTTCGACGATGAGCTCGTCGCGGGGATGCGCGCCGAGACGCCCGCGTTCATCGAGCACGTGCTGTGGTCGGGGGATCGAAAGCTGTCGAGCCTGCTCACGCTGCCCGTCGGCTTCGCCACCGAGCCGGTCGCCGAGCTGTACGGCGTGTCGGTCCCGCCCGGCACGACCACGCCCCAGCTCGTCGAGCTCCCGCCCGAGCAGCGCGCCGGGCTGCTCACGCAGCCTGCGTTCCTGGCCGTCCATGCGCACCCGGATCAGACGTCTCCGGTCCTGCGCGGCAAGGCGATCCGGCAGAAGTTCCTGTGTTACGATCCGCCGCCGCCCCCGGACAACGTCGACCTCACGCCGCCCACGAGCGAGGAGGGCGCCACGGCGCGCGAGCGGTTCCAGCAGCACTCCTCCGACCAGTCGTGCGCCGGCTGCCATCAGCTGATGGATCCCATCGGCTTCGCGTTCGAGAACTTCGATGCTGTCGGCGCCTACCGCACCGAGGAGGGCGGGCAGGTGATCGACAGCTCCGGCGAGATCTTCCGGTCCGCGGACGTGGATGGCCCGTTCGTCGGCGTCCGCGAGCTGGCGGAGCGGCTCGCCGGGAGCGAGCAGGTCCGCGAGTGCATCGCGACCCAGTGGTTCCGCTACGCGGCGGGTCGCTTCGAGACGGACGGCGACGGCTGCTCGCTCGACCAGCTGCGCGGCGGGTTCGACGCCTCCGAGGGCGATCTCGTGGAGCTCATCGTGGCCACCACGCAGACCGAGGCGTTCATGTTCCGCAGCGCGATCGCGGCAGAGGAGGAGTGAGATGAGACAGCGAATGATCTCGAGGCGGCGGATGCTCCAGGGCGCGCTGGCGGCGACGGCGACGATCCCGCTGCTCAACTCCGAGCTGGCCCGCGGGGACGAGACCACCGCGCCCAAGCGCTTCGTGGTGTTCTACACGCCGAACGGCACGCTCGAGTCGCAATGGATGCCCCAGGGCACCGAGACCAACTTCACGCTGAGTCCGCTCTTGCAGCCGCTCTCGCCGTACAAGGCGAAGCTGCTCCCGCTGCGCGGGATCAACATGAACGTCGTGGTCAACTCGAACATCGGCTCCGAGCACGCGCGGGGCATCGGCGGCCTGCTCACCGGGCGGGCGCTGCTCCGGGGCAATTTCCGGAGCTTCAACTCGAACAACGCCGGCTGGTCGTCGGGGATCTCGCTCGACCAGCACATCGCGAACAAGCTGAAGCCGCCGACGCTGTTTCGCACCCTGGAGCTCGGCGTCCAGGTCCGCGACGCGGAGGTGCGCGGCCGGCTCTGCTACGCCGGGCCCGACCAGCCGATCCCGCCGCGCGAGGATCCCTACGACACGTTCCAGCAGCTCTTCGGGGCCTCGGTGCCGGGCCAGGGCCAGGGCAGCTCCGACGCGCTCGATCGGCTCCGCGCGCAGCGGCGGACCGTGTTCGACATCCTGCGCGAGGACATCGCCGACGTGCGGCCCCGCATCGGCCGGGAAGATCGCGTCAAGATCGACGCGCACCTGCAGTCGATCCAGGACATCGAGGCGCGCCTGGCCGGCGGCAGCTCGTCGAGCGGCGGCGGCCCGACCGCGAGCTGCCAGGGCCCGTCGCTCGGCGCTCGCATCGACCTCTCGGACGACGCGAACATGCCTGCCATCGGCAAGCTCCAGATGGATATGGCGGCCGCGGCGCTCGCGTGCGACCTCACCCGGATCTGCACGATCCAGTGGTCGTACGCCGAGAGCGAGCACCTCTATCCGTTCCTCGATCTCCAGGGGAACCACCACGCCATCTCCCACCAGTGGGACGCCGCGGGCAAGGCGCAGTACTCGAAGATCCACACGTGGTTCGCCGAGCAGCTCGCCTACTTGCTCGGCAAGCTCGACTCGTACGCGGAAGGGGATCGCACGCTCCTCGACAACACCGTCGTCCTGTGGGTCACCGAGATCAGCGAATCGACGCAGCACGCGCTCACGAACATGCCGTTCCTGCTCGCCGGCAGCGCGGGCGGGGTCCTCCGCACCGGCCGCTTCGTGGATTACCTGGCGAACGGCGGCTCTCCCCGCCAGCACAACGATCTGCTGGTCTCGATCGCCAACGCGATGGGGACCGACGACACGACCTTCGGCGACCCCCAGTTCAGCACCGGGCCGCTCCCCGGCCTCACCTGACCGCGCCTCGCCGGCGGGACATACCCTCCCCGTAGCGTCGCGATCTGCCTCGGTCGCGGGCGTGCCTCGCCTGCGCCGCGCCCTCTCGGGTCTTGCATTTTTGCCGCCACCGCTTGCAGTTTCCGGGCGTTGTCTTGCGCCGTTGCAAGAACCATCCTGGGCTCATGGACAACGCATCGCCCGCCCCCAGCCCCTCTTCTCAGCTCCATGTCGTGCTCGGCGCCGGCCAGATCGGCCCGCGCGTCGCGGAGCTCCTGCTCGCGCGCGGCCATCGCGTGCGCCTGGTGCAGCGCACCCGCCGCGCTCCGGAGCGGCCGGGGCTCACGTCGGTGTGCGGCGACATCACCGACCTCGCCTTCGCCGAGGAGGCCACGCGCGGCGCCAGCGTGGTCTACGATTGCATGAACCCGCCTTACCATCTCTGGCCCACGCAGCTCTTGCCCATCGCGCGGGGCGCCGTGCACGGCGCGAGCAAGGCGGGCGCGAAGCTCGTGGCGCTCGATTGCCTCTACATGTACGGCGTGCCCGATGGGCCCATGCGCGAGGGCTCGCCGCGCCGCCCGTGCAGCAAGAAGGGCGCGCTGCGCGTCGACCTCGAGGAGATGCGCCTCGGGGCCCAGCGTCGCGGCGACGTGCGCGTCGCCATCGGGCGCGCCAGCGACTTCTTCGGCGCCAACGTGCCGCTGTCCGCCTGGGGCGAGCGCTTCTATACGCGCGCGCTCGCCGGAAAGGCCGTGGAATGCATGGGCGATCCCGACATGCCCCACTCCTATACATACGTGGAGGACGTGGCGCGCGACCTCGTGACGCTGGGCGAGCGGGAAGAGGCCATGGGCCACGTCTGGCACCTGCCTACGGCGCCCGCCGAGAGCACGCGCGCGCTCGCGCGGCGCCTCGGCCGCGCGCTCGGGGTCGAGGTGAAGGTCGCGCGGCTCCCGCGCCTCGTGCTGCGCGCGGTCGGCCTGTTCTCGCCGTTCGTGCGCGAGGCCGTCGAGATGGCGTACCAGTGGGACGTGCCTTATGTCATCGACGACACGCGATTCCGCGAGACCTTCGGCGTGTCGGCGACTCCCGTGGAGCGGCAGGTCGCGGACGTCGCGGCCTGGGCCCGGAACAGGTACGAGCTCGCCGCCCCGAGCGCCGCGCCGGGGATTCCGGCGCGCGCGCGCTGATCGGCCGGCACGAGCGGCCGAGATCGCCGAGGCAGGGTGTTCGCACGAGAGCGGAACATCCCAGCGCCGCCACCGCGCGCGCGAGGGCCTTGACAAGCCCGGTTGAAGGCCTGGAGATGGTGCTCTTTCTGGAGGGCATCATGCGTCTCGATTCCTTGTCTCCGATGGTGTGCCTGCTGGTCGCGGGGGTCGGCCTCGCGGCCTGCGATGCCGGCACGGCCGAGGGCGCCGGGAGCGCGACACCTGGGGACGGCGTCACCTCGGGGGTCGGCGCCTCCGGCGGCGGCGGCGCGCCCGGCAGCGGCGGCGCGCCCGGCGGCGGCGTCACCTCGGGGGTCGGCGCCCCTTCCGGCGGTGGGCCCGGAGACGGCGGCGCGCCCGGCGACGGCGGGTCTGCCGGCGAGGGCGGTGGCCCGGAGCCGCTCCCGCCGGTCGGGCCCCTGGTCAACGGCATTCAGTGGGCCGACACCTCGGGCAACCCCATCCAGGCGCACGGGGGCGGGGTGATCAAGGTGGGCTCCTATTATTACTGGTTCGGCGAGAACCGGAACCCGAACGGGACGTTCTATGCCGTGTCCGCTTACCGCTCGTCGGACCTGCGGCGCTGGGAGTTCAGGAACCATGTGCTCACCATGGACTCCGACGAGGACCTCGACCCGGCCAACATCGAGCGCCCGAAGGTGGTCTACAACGCATCCACGGGCAAATATGTGATGTGGATGCACTGGGAGAACGGGGTGAACTACGGCGAGGCCCGGGCCGCGGTCGCGAGCTCGAGCACCGTGGACGGCGACTACACGTATCACGGCAGCTTCCGGCCGCTCGCGGGCACCGGGGTGACCGACCACGGCAAGCCCGGGTACATGTCCCGGGACTGCGGCCTCTTCGTCGACGACGACGGCAAGGGTTACTTCATCTCGGCGTCGAACGAGAACTACGATCTCAACCTCTACGCGCTGACCCCCGACTACCTGGCCGTCGACCGGCTGGCGGCCGTGCTCTTCCCCGGCGGACACCGGGAGGCGCCGGCGCTTTTCAAGCGCAACGGCGTCTATTTCCTGCTGACCTCCGGGGCCACGGGCTGGGACCCCAACCAGGCCAAGTACGCGACGTCCCGCTCGCTCGAGCGCGGCTGGTCGACGATGACCAACGTCGCCGACGGCACGACCTACCACTCCCAGTCGACGTACGTGCTCCCGGTCCAGGGGAGCGCGGGGACGGCCTACCTGTACATGGGGGATCGCTGGGCGGGCGCCTGGGGCGGGCGGGTCAACGACTCGACCTATGTCTGGCAACCGATCTCGTTCCCCTCGGACACGACCATGAGCATGAGCTGGAACAACACGCTGACCATCGACACGGCGGCGGGGAACGTCACCGGGGCGACGAACCGCTTCAAGCTCATGAACGAGAAGAGCGGCAAGGTGATGACGGTCGCGGGCGCGTCGTCCGAGGACGGGGCCGCGGTGGTCCAGAGCGCGGACGACGGCGGAGACAACCAGAAGTGGAGCCTCAACTACAACGGCGCGGGCTACTTCCGGCTGACCAACGTCAAGAGCGGCAAGGTGCTGGACGTCCCCGACGAGTCGAAGAGCGACGGGATCGCGCTGAAGCAATGGACGGACCACGACGGCGACAACCAGGCGTGGCTCTTCATCGATCTGGGCGGCGGCGACTTCCAGATCAGGAACAAGAACAGCGGCAAGCTGGTCGGGGTCGTCCAGGGCTCGACCGAGGACGCCGCCGCGATCGAGCAGCGGGGGAGCAGCGGCGGCGAGGAGCAGCGGTGGCAGCTCGTCGTGGCGAATTGACGGCGAACTGACGGCGAATCGACGGGCGGGTGACCGGCGTCAGACCAGGATCGAGATGACGCCGGCGCCGATGAGCGCGACAGCCCACGCCCGATCGAGGTTGAACCAGGCCGTGCGGAGGATCGCGACGCCGAGCCTGTGATAGACCACGAGCGCGACCGCCGCGGCCGCCGCCATCATGGCGGCCGTGTGCACGAGGACGGCGGCGAGGTAGCCCGCGGGGCTCGTCAGCGACAGGCCAGCTGCGTTGTGACACCCGGCGCCATGGCACGGCGCCGGGTTGCCTTCGCCGAGCAGGAAGACCGGGAGCAGCATGAGCCCGGCGCCGTGCGCGGTGGCCATCAGGAAGGACCACCAGGTCAGATCGCGGAAGCCGACGCGCATCCCGACCCACCTCGGGTGGCGCGGCCTCACGAGCTTGAGCGCGCCGAACGCGACGAGCGCGATCGCCGTGATCCAGCGGAGCGCCGCGGCGGGCACGCTCGCGAGCCCGAGCCCGAGCAGCGCGACCGTGAGCCCGATCGAGGCGGCGTGGCCGATCGCGATCGGCACGAGCGCCCGCCGCACCGCGCGGCCGCTCTTCTCCTGCAGGCCGAGCGCGACGGCGAACAGCCAGCCCATGCCAGGGTTGATGCCATGATAAGCGCCGAGGAGCGCCAGCGTGAGCCAGGGCGTCATGGCGAGCTAGGGATAGCAGAACGAATCCGACGACGCGTCGCCCCCCTCGAGCCGCACCTGGTGCGGGCGCAAGGGGCCGAAGTCGACGAAGAACTCGGGGTCGAGCGCGATGCCGCCGCCTTGGGCCGCGTCGACCTTGGCCATCCAGCCGCCGACGCCTTCGGGATAGAACTGCTCGTCCCACGAGGCGTAGAGCGAGTTCGTGAAGTAGATGCGCCGCCCGTCGCGGCTCACCTCGACCATCTGCGGCCCGCCGCGCAGCGGCCCGGAGCGGCGGTGCGCCGCCCTGCGGACCACGCCCCCGAGGTGCACCGAGCCGGTCAGCTTCGGGTGGAACGGGTCCGACACGTCGTACTGGCGGAGCTCGCCCGTGCCCCAGCAAGACACGTAGAGGAACCGGTCGTCGAGGGAGAGGTTGATGTCGGTGATGAGGGGCGGGACGGCCTTGAAGCCCTTGAGCAGCGGCGGCAAGAGATCGGGATCCGCCGGCTCGGCCGGCACCTCGATGACCTTGCGGATCGCCCACCGGTCGCCGTCGCGATGCCAGAGCCAGACCGAGGCGGAGAGGTCCTTGACGCTCACGACGACGCCGACGAAGCCATAGGCCTTGGTCGGGTCGTGCGCGGGGCGGAGCTCCAGCGCCATCTGGTGCTCGTCGCCGAGATCCAGCGCCTGGAGGTGCTTCCGCTTCCGGAGATCCCAGACATGGATCTTGTGGCCGTATTTCTTGCCGAGCAAGAGCTCCGGATTCACGCCGTCCTCGATCATCTTCGGCGTCCCCCACTCGCTCGTCAGCAGCGTGTCGTGGCCGAGGTGCCACCAGAAGTCGTAGTGGAGGAACTGCGGCCCGCGGTCGATCTCCCAGCGGCCGAGCACGTCGAAGCTCTCGCAGTCGAGCACGAAGATGCCCCCTGGCCCTTCGCCCTGGGGGTTGCCGAGCGCGCTCACGTAGATGCCGTCGGGCCCGCAGTGCAGCGTGTGCGGGCGCGAGTAGCCGGCCCGCTTCGCGATCTCCTCGGCCCGGACCGTGTGGACGAGCTCGGGGCGGCGCGGGTCCGGCTTGACGTCGAAGACGAAGATGTTCGACGAGCGGAGCGCGGGGAGCAGGAGGAAGCGGCGCTCCACGTGGGGGTGCGGCGCGTACGGGCACAGCGAGGCGCTGCACGCGTTCCAGCCCGAGTGGTGGAGCTCGTCGCCGTAGGTCGGCAGCTCGTTGACCGAGACGAGGGTGCCATACGCGGGCGATCTCGGGTCGAGGTCGACGACCGTGAGCGCGTCGTGGCGGAGGTTGCCCGGGCGCTTCAGCGCGGCGCCCGCGTCGAGCGCCGTCACGTAGGCCAGCCGCTCGGGCGGCGCATCCATCGCCAGGCGCGGCGACGGGTAGAAGGTGGGATCCGGACGAAAGCGCATGCGCTGCGTCTCCTTGGGTGCTGGGCGTTCGCGTGTTCTCCGGGGCGCCGCCGCCGTTCCCGGCGGGACCGGCGCGCGACGCTCGCGGCGTGAGGCGGTGATGGACGGTTCGTGCCGGGTCGATGCGCTTCGTCCCACACGGCGGCGCCGCGCATCGGCGTGGACCCGATCGGAGCGTGGACGTGCGTCCGTTATAACAGACGCCGCGGGCGGGATCTACGGTCGCGGTGGGTTTCCGGCGGCGCCAGGGCCCCGGGTCGGCGGCGAGGTGCCGCGGGGCGCGCTACGAGCGCGCGCGGCTGCGGCGCGCGAGCGCGAGGCCCGCGAGCGCCGCGGCGAGCGCGGCGGCGCCGCCGGCAGAGCCCGCCGGGCCCGAGGTGCTGCACCCCGCCCCGGCCGGCGCGATGTCGGCGCCCGTGTCCGTATCGACGTCGCCGAGCAGCTCGGCGCCGTCGGCCGACACCGGCAGCGCGTCGGGCTCGTGCAGATCCCGAGCCCACACCGTCGCGTCGAGCGCCTCTCGCTCGGCGAACGACGTGGACAGCACCTCGCGCTTCCCGAGGCCCTCGCCCCGCGCGAGCTCCTCGATCCCCGTCGCGGCGAGCCGCGCGGCGGCGCTGGCCGGGGTCGAGACCTGGAACAGCGTGTTGCCGATGGTCACATACCAGCTCCCGTCGAGCCAGCGGCCGTGCCCGAGCTCGGTGCTGATCGGCTCGGGGGCTCCCCCCGGCCGGCCGATATAGCGCTTGCCTTCGTACAGGAACAGGACCTCGCCGGCGTCGCTGATGCCGTCGTGGCCGACCCGGAGCTTGGCCTGGTCGAACCGGCTCGACTTCGGGAAATCGCTGATCTGGTGCTGCTCGCCGTCGGGGGTCCGCAGCCAGATCTGGTTGGCGTCGCCATCGCTCTTCAGGAAGGCCGCGTGGCCCGCGTGCGCCAGCAGCCCGGCCGAGGTGTTGGTGAGCGAGTCGCCGAGGAACACCTCCTCACCCTCCGCGGTGTAGAGGTAGCTCGAGCTCGTCATTCCGTCCCACCACCGGCCGACGACGTTCGTTCCGTCGGTGATCGGCCGCTGCAGGTTGCCCGCGTGATCCCCGAGGAGCGCGTTGCCCGGCCCGACGATCGACGCGTTCTCGTAGGTGCCGAAGAAGACGCCGCCCGAAGCCGGGATGTCGGCCTGGAACGGCGATCGGCTCCCCGGGTTGTACCAGAGGGTCCGGTTCGTGCCCGTCGACAGCGAGTGCTCGTGCGCCCAGTCGTCGTTGTACGATGTCCACACGGCCGTATTGCCGTTCACGGCGTCGAGGCGCGGCGTTATCGTCGCGCTCGCGATCTGACGCCGGACGCCGTCGACCCAGGAGAGAATGTAGCCGGTCGCCGACTGGTACACGGACCCCGACGGCGTGAGCGCCCCGTAGACGGCGCCGAGCTGGGGGGCCGCCCATTCCGGGATGGCCTCGACCCACGTGATCTGGTGGGTGTTGCGATCGAAGATCCCGATGCGCCGGAGGTAATCCAGGAAGAGGAACCGCGTGGCGTCGAAATCGAGGATGGTGCCGGGAGCGCGCTGGACGGCGGTGAGCCTCGGGCTGCGGTCGACATGGATGGGGCCGACCGTCCTTGTGACGCCGGGGCCGACGCCGACGTTCGCCGAGACCGTGAGCGTGTACGTCTTGCCCGATGGGAGCCAGTAGCCACTCCCGCCATTGTCCTCCTTGACGTAGAGCCGTCCCGGCACGGGCTGCGGGTAGGGCGACCGCACGTCGTTGTAGAACTGGTAGCTTCCGCTCGGGCTGTCGAACCGCGCCGAGAGCTCCTTGCACTCGTAGGGCGGCGTCGGGATGCACTTCGCTTCGAAGCGCCAGCCGGCCGTGAGGGTGTCGTGCGGCAGCACGTTCCACGCCACGGTCGGGGGCGCATACTGGTGCACGATGCCCTCAACGCTCGCCCCCTCGCCGAACGTGTCGTACGCGTTGACCGTCACGACATAAGGGCCGTAGGGGAGCTCGCCGCCGAGCTCGCCGAGATCGAACGCGCCCTCGTAGTAGCCGTCTCCCGTCGGCGTGAGCTCGATGGTGAGGCCCTCGAACTCCGCCTCCACGTAGTAGATTTCGTCGAGGGACGACGCTTCGACGCGCACCGGGATCGTGCCGCCCTCGATGATCGTGTTGTTCGGGTGGACGATGTTGACCGCGACGGCGGCGTCAGCGGCCTGCGCCGCGAGGAGCACGGTAAGAGCAACGGCTGTGCCAGTATGCCGGTCGTAAGTTCTCATAGATCCTCCATATTTCTGGGACTTTGGTGCGCCCGCAGTTTCTAGCATTCACCCCCGTCGGCGTCCGGATGATGCTTCGCGGCGTGCGTGTGGGCGTGCGGCGGAGCGCCCGCGCGCCATCGCTGCGAGCGGACGTCGACGTACGACGCGGAATCCCGTCATCGAGCGTTCATTCTCGACGTCAGCCGCGGCCGAACGCGCGCAATCTGAGGGAGTTGGTGAGCACCGACACGCTCGACAGCGACATCGCCGCGCTCGCGAGGACGGGCGAGAGGAGCCACCCGGTGAGCGGGTACAGGAGGCCCGCCGCGACAGGGATGCCGAGCACGTTGTAGATGAACGCCCAGAAGAGGTTCTGGCGGATCGTGCGCAGCGTGGCGCGCGCGAGCCCGAGCGCCACCGGCAGGCCGGCGATCCCGCCGCGGAGCAGCGCCACGTCGGCGGACGCCACCGCGACGTCCGCGCCGCTGCCGAGCGCGATCCCCACGTCCGCGCCGGCGAGCGCGGGCGCGTCGTTGATGCCGTCGCCGACCATGGCCACCCGGCGGCCGGCGGCCCGCTGCTCGCGGACGATCCTCGCCTTGTCCTCCGGCCTCACCTCCGCGAACACCGCGCGGATGCCGAGCTCCTCGGCGACGGCGCGCGCGGCGCCCGCCCGATCGCCCGTCACCATGGCCACCTCGACGCCGAGCTGCCGCAGGGCCGCGACGGCGCGGCGCGCCCCCTCGGTCGGCCGGTCGGCGACCGCCACGAGCCCCGCGAGCCGCCCGTCGATGGCCACGAACGACGGCGTGCGGCCCTGCGCGGCGAGCCGCTCGGCCTCGGCCTCCAGCGCGCCCGTGTCGATGCCCGCCCGGCGCAGCCACGCCGCGGTGCCGGCGCGCACGAGGCGTCCCGCGGCGCGCGCCTCGATGCCGTGGCCGATCTCCGCGCGGAAATCCGAGGCCGCCGGGAGGCCCACGCCGCGGCCGCGCGCGCCCTCGACGATCGCCCGCGCCACCGGGTGCTCGCTCTCGAGCTCCGCGGCCGCGGCGAGGCCGAGGAGCTCCGCCTCGCCGTGGCCCGCGAGGGCGACGACGTCGGTGAGCTCGGGCCGCCCCGAGGTGAGCGTCCCGGTCTTGTCGAGCAGCACCGTGTCGACGCGGCTCGCCGCCTCGAGCGCCGCGCCGCCCCTGACGAGGACGCCGAGCTCCGCGCCGCGCCCCGTCCCGACGGCCACGGCCGCCGGCGTGGCCAGGCCGAGCGCGCACGGGCAGGCGATCACGAGCACCGCGACGAACCGCTCGATCGCCGCGGCGAGGCCCGCGGCGGTCGGATCGACCGCGAGCCACGCGACGAAGGCGAGCGACGCGACGGCGGCGACGACGGGGACGAAGACGCCGCTCACCACGTCGGCGAGGCGGGCGATCGGCGCGCGCGACCCCTGCGCCTGCTCCACGGCCTCGACGATGCGCGCGAGCGCGGTGTCGGCGCCGGTCTTGGTGACGCGGAAGGTGAGGGCGCCGCTCTGGTTGAGCGTCCCGCCGAGCACGGCCGAGCCCGCGGTCTTGTCGACCGGCATGCTCTCGCCGGTGAGCATCGACTCGTCGACCGCGGACGCGCCGCGGACCACCTCGCCGTCGGTCGCGATGCGCTCGCCGGGCCGCACCAGCACGAGGTCGCCGGGCGCGAGCGTGGCGGCGGGCACCTCGTCCTCGGCGTCGCCGCGGAGGCGCCGCGCGGTCTTCGGCTGCAGCGCCACGAGCCCGCGCACGGCGTCGGCGAGCCGCTTCCGCGCGCGCGTCTCGAGCAGCCTGCCGATCAGCACGAAGGTGACGATCGCGGCCGCGGCCTCGAAGTAGACGGGCGGCAGGTGACCGTGCTCGGCGTGCGGGAAGAGGCCGGGCGCCACGACCGCGGCGGTCGAGTAGAGCCAGGCGGCGCCGGCCCCGAGGCTCACGAGGGTGTTCATGTCGGCGGCGCGGTGCCGGAGCGCGCCGAAGGCCAGGCGGAAGAACCGGCGCCCCGGCCCGAGGACCACGACCGTGGCGAGCGCGAGCGAGAGCCAGCGCCCGAAGGCGCCTTCGAGCGCCGGGATCGCGCCGTGGGACATGGCCACGGCGAGCAGGGGGGCCGTGAACGCGGTGGCGATCGCGACGTCGCGCCGGAGCGCGCGCCGCTCCCGCTGCTCGGCCGCGTCCATGGCGGCGGCGCGCTCGGATGCGGCCGGGGCCGGGCGCGGCGGCGGAGCGGCCGCGGCGGCCGCGCGGGCGGCGGTGTCGGCGGATGCTGCGGTGTCGCCGGCGTCGGCGGATGCTGCGGTGTCGCCGGCGTCGGCGGATGCTGCGGTGTCGCCGGCGTCGGCGGATGCTGCGGGGGCGCCGGTATCGGCGGATGCTGCGGTGTCGCCGTCGACGGCGGGCGCTGCGGGGGCGCCGTCGACGGCGGAGGCGTCGGGCACCTCGGGCACCTCGTAGCCCGCCTCCACGATGGCGTGGGCCAACGCGGCCGGCGTGGTCGTCTGCGCGTCGTAGGCGATCGTCGCCCGCTGGGTCACGAGGTTGACCGTCGCCTCCGCGACGCCGGGCGTCGCGCGCAGCGCCTTCTCCACGCGGCGCACGCACGCCGCGCAGGTCATGCCCTGCACCGGGAGGTCCGTCCGCGCGCGCTGCTCCACGGTCGCGGCGTTCGCTCCGGGCGCGGCCGTCGCCCGGGTCGGCTCCGCGAGCTGGGGGTTCGTCGTCATGGCCTCTCCATTTCGCGAGCGCGCGGCTCGCCTCCCGTCCGCCTGCTCAGGCGCAGCCGCTCCGGCCCACGCTATCTACCCCGGAACGACCGACACGGCTCCCGCGGCGCAGGGCCGAAGCCGCTCCGGCCGCGCCGCGCCGAGCGGTGGCCGGCCGCGGGAGGTGCTACGCCCGCGGGCGCCATGGAGCAGATCCTTCCGGCGCTCGGGGTGAGCGTGGTCGTGTTCATCTCGACGAACATCGACGACATCCTCCTGCTGTCGGCCTTCTTCGCGGACCCCGGCTTCACCCCCCGCCAGGTCGTCGCCGGCCAGTTCCTCGGCATGGCGGCGCTCGTCCTGGCGAGCGTCGCGTGCGCGCTGCTCGCCGTCCGCGTGCCGGACGGGTGGATGGGCCTGCTCGGCCTGGCACCCCTCGCGCTCGGCCTGCGGGGCCTCCGGGCGCTCCGGCGGGGCCCCGGGGCCGGCGACGACGGCGCCGGGAAGCCGCCCGGCGGCGCGGCGCGGTTCAAGGCGCTCGCGGTGGCGAGCGTGACCCTCGCGAACGGCGGGGACAACCTCGGCGTCTACATCCCGCTGTTCTCGAGCACCCCGGGGCACGTCCCGCTCCACGCGGCCGTGTTCGCGGTCATGACCGGCGCCTTCTGCGCGCTCGGCCACCACCTCGTCCACCATCCGGTCCTGGGCAGCCGCATCCGGCGCTACGGCCGCGCGGCGCTGCCGTTCGTCCTGATCGGCCTGGGGCTCTGGATCCTGTCCGACGCCCTCGCGCTCGCCCGCCCAGCGGGCCCAGCGGGTTGACCGGCCGGCGGGAGCGGGCGCTCGTTGCCTGCGCCGGGCTGCACCCGCCGCCTGCTGCAGCCAGCACCCGGGCGCCGGGAGCGCCTCGGCCGCCGCCCGCCGCGCTCGCCGCCCGCCGCGCGCGGGGGTCCCCGCACCCCCGCCGAAATCACGGCCCTCCGAGGTGGCGCTCGCCCTCGCCTCGGCCCGCGCCGCGCGTGGCGCGATGCCTGCTTGAGAGCGCGCGGCGGCGGCAGGGCGCCATCTCCCCGTCCACCTCGCCCGCCGTCGAGTGTGACCACCATGTTTCAAGCAAGAATCGAATCATCCGTGACCACGCACCATCGCGAGCGCACAGGAGGCCACCTTGCCGGTCGCGCGATTTGACGCCGCAGGCAAGCTCGCCGTCGACGAGGCGCTCGCGCGCGGCGAGGCGGTCGTCCTGCCCACCCCGTCGCCGCTGGCCTACGTGATCGCGGGGACGACGGCCGCGGCCGTGAACCGCGCGCGGGGCCGACCTCACAACCACCCCGTCGCCGCGTGGGAGCCGCGCCTCGACCGGCTCGCGCCGCACCTCGCGCTCGACGAGGCGGAGCGCCGCCGCCTCGGCTGGCTGCTCGCGGTCGAGCGCGTGACCGCCCTCGTGCCGCAGGCCCGCGACGTCGCCGCGCCGAGCTGGCTCGAGCCCGCCGCGAGCTACGGCATGGCGCTCCTCTTCGGCGTCACGTGGGAGCCCATCGCCTGGCTGCTCGAGCGCCACGCGCCGCTCTTCGTGAGCAGCGCCAACCGCGCCGGCGCGCTGCCCGCGGTCGACCTGCGGCAGGCCGTCGCCGCCTTCGGCCCCGAGGTGTGGGTGCTCGACGGCGACGCGCTGCGCGAGCGCGCGCGGCCGCACGCGTCCACGACGACGCTCCGCTTCGTCCCCGGTCGCGGCTGGGAGATGCACCGGCGCGGCATCCAGGACTCCCTCCGCGCGAACGCCGGGGGCAGCGACTACCTCGCGGACGTCCTGGCCCGCGCCGACGCCGCCCTCTTCCGGAGACCGTTCCCCCGGCGACAGGACGGACGCGCAGGGCGCCAGGCGCGGCGCTCGCCGCCAGCGGACCGCGACGGCCCGGTGCGCCTTCACGGTCCCAGGGGCCGTCGCCCGAGGCATCACGCAGCGTAGCTCGGCCGCCCAGCGGCGCGCCGCAGGGAGCCCTGGCGGGACGGTTCTGCGGGGGCGATCTGTCGCGATCCGTCGGGTCGAATGTGCGGTGCCCAACCATCACCCGCCAGCCCTCCCACCCCCGCTTCGGGCCGAGCCGTTCACATGTGAATCGCACTCGTTAACACGTGATTTTGCATGACGAGGTTTGGACGGCGCAGCACCAGGACGGTCGTCAAGACCCGCGTGGCGGCCTGCATTGCCGCGCGCTCGCTGCACTCCGACGACTACATCGCCGTCGGCGACCCGACCTGCCAGGGCGGCGGCTGTCTGCCCCAGGGCGCCCCTGCGACGCCACGCTGCCCTGTTGCAGCGGCGCGACGTGCGTGCTCGGCCTCTGTCTCCCGATCTGCAACCCGACCACGTGCGAGGCCCAGGGCGCGACCTGCGGCACCATCCCCGACGGCTGCGGCGGCACGCTCGCCTGCGGCGCGCCCTGCGGCCCCGTCTGCCCCTGCGCCGGGAACCCGGCCTGGGAGGCCGCGCTGGACGGGACGATCGTGAACGACGGACGGTGCACGAATTACTCCTTCCCCGCTCCCTGCCGCACTTCGGGCGCCTATTCCTGGGCAGTCTCCGATGAGGGCACGTCGGTCGTGGAGTTCATGGCCGGAACGGACTCCGTGGACGGAGAAGAATACAGCTTCTGTGGTGTGCAGGTGATGAACGTGAGCAGCCAATTCCCCGGTCAGTGCAGCGGGGGTGCCTTCCCCGTCATGATGACGACCCTCACCGCGGCGGAGGTCGCGTCGTGCAGGGCCGATATCGCGAACTTCGCGGCGGCCCAGAACGTCACCTGCAACTGAGCCTCCATCTCCCACCTTCCAGGCGCGCCGCCCTCCCCGGGCGGCGCGCGCTGCCCGCGGCAACGTCGTCGTGGCCGCGTGGACACCTCGCGTCGGCGATGGGCCACGCTTTTCTCTCCTCCGTTCGGGCTTGCGCGGGCTCCCTCGGCCGCGCGCCCCGGACTCTTCTCAGGGGCGATCTCCGGCCGCATGCCGCGCATGCCCAGCGCCCGCAGGGCCGGCGGATACGCACCGGGTCCGCTTGCCTGACGAGCACCGCGACTTCGACCTCCACATCGCCGACGGCGGCGCGGGCCCGAGCTGCGGCCTGGCCCCTCGTGACGCCTGGACGCCGGACGCGCGGCAGGAACACCCGCCGGCGATCACCGCCCGAGACAGCGCTTCGGCTCCTCCCCCGACTTCCGCAGCATCACGATCTTCCCCGTCGGCGTCCCCACCGTCTTCACGAAGGCGGCCCGCTGTCGCCCGAGGACCCGGCTCGCCTCGGCGAGCTCCTCCTCGGCGCGCTGCCCCTTGACCAGCAGCACCATCCCGTCGGGCCGCACGAAGGGCACCGTCAGGGGGAGCAGCACGACCAGGCGCGCCACCGCGCGCGCCGTCACCGCGTCGAACGCGCCGCGGAGGTCGCCCTTGCCGAGCTGCTCGGCGCGCTCGGCGCGCACCGACACGTTGGTGAGCCCGAGGCACGCGGCCACCGCGACGAGGAACGAAGCCTTCTTCTGGGTCGCCTCCACCAGCGTCACCTTCAGATCGGGCCGAGCGATGGCGAGCGGAAGGCCGGGGAGGCCCCCGCCCGAGCCGATGTCGGCGAGGCTCGCCCCCGCGCTCAGCTCCTCCAGGAGAGGCACGAGCGTGAGCGAATCGAGGATGTGCTTCTCCCAGCCCTCGACCGGATCCGTGATCGCGGTGAGGTTCATCAGCTCGTTCATCGCGAGCAGGCGCGCGAGGTAATCGCCGAGCTTGGCGATCACCGCGGCGTCGAGGGTGACGCCGAGCGCCGCGAGGCGCTCCGCGAAGCCCTCCGGAGGCGTGAGCGGAGCGGGGGCCGGCAGCGGGAGAGGGGCGCGTTCTTCAGGGATCATGGGGGGCCGTGCACCCTAGCAAGCTCCCGCTTGGCGTTCGCGTCATCGATGGACGGGATGAGCACGTCGCTCCGCTGCGTGAGGCGAAAAGGGCACCAGACCGGGGGGCCACCGGGGGGCTGAATCGAAAAGGGCACCAGACCGGGGGGCCACCGGGGGGCTGAATCGAAAAGGGCAACGGTGGAGCGGTTCGGGGCAACGGTGGAGCGGTTCGGGGCAACGGTGGAGCGGTTCGGGGCAACGGTGGAGCGGTTCGGGGCAGCGGTGGAGCGGTTCGGGGCAGCGGTGGAGCGGTTCGGGGCAGCGGTGGAGCGGTTCGGGGCAGCGGTGGAGCGGTTCGGCGCCGGCGCGTTCACGAAACGCGCGGCGCCGCCCCCGGCGGAGCCTCCCGTTCAGGCGCACGAGGCGACCGCGAACCGCAGCCGCTCCACCCCGCCGCTCGACGCCGTCTATGACTCGGTCGCCGTGACCCCGTGCCGGCGCAGGAGCTCCCGCAGGTAGTTCCGATCCATCCGGCCGGCGCGCGCGGCGTGGGAGAGGTTCCCCCCGTTGGCCCGGATCAGCGCCCTCACGTACGCCCGCTCCCAGCGCGCGACGGTGCGCTCCTTGGCCTGGCGGAACGAGAGCTCGAGGTCGTCCGGCCGGAGCGCCTGATCGTCGTCGCCGACCTCCCGCGCCGCGGCGCAGCCCTCTCCGATCGCGGGATCGCCGGTCAGCACGGCGCGCTCCACCGCGCTGCGCAGCTCGCGGACGTTGCCGGGCCAGTCGTGGTGGAGCAGCCGCTCCACGAGGTCGGCCGGCGGATCCGCCTTGTCGGCGAACTGCCGGTAGTAGTGCGCGACGAGCAGCGGGATGTCGTCCCGCCGCTCGCGCAGCGGCGGCACCCGGAGCCGGACCACGTTGAGCCGGTAGAACAGGTCCGAGCGGAAGGTGCCGCGGTTCACCTCCTGCCGGAGATCGCGGTTCGTGGCCGCGATGATCCGCACGTCGAGCGGGACGGTATCGAGGCTGCCGATGCGGCGGATCGAGCGCTCCTCGAGGGCGCGCAGCAGCTTCGGCTGGAGGTCGAGCCGGAGCTCGCCGATCTCGTCGAGCAGCACCGTGCCCCCGCGCGCCGCCTCGAAGGCGCCGGCGCGCGCCTGGTGCGCCCCCGTGAACGCGCCCTTCATGTACCCGAACAGCTCGGCCTCGATGAGCGTGGGCGGGATCGCGCCGCAGTCGATGACCACGAACGGCCCGCCCGCGCGCGGGCTCTTCTGGTGGATCACCTCGGCGAGCAGCCCCTTGCCGGACCCGGTCTCGCCCTCGAGGAGCACCGTGGCGTCCGCCGCGGCGATCCGCGGGATCATCGCGAAGAGCCGGCGCATGGCCGTGCTCTGCCCCAGCACCCGCCCGGAGAGCTCCGCGTCCCCGAGCGGCTCGTGGACCTCGTCGGGCAGGTGATCGAAGCGCAGCGACGTCTGGCCCACGCCGAACGTGGCGCCCGGGGTCAGGTACGCCGCCTCCACGCGGAAGCCCCCGAGCAGGATGCCGTTCGTGCTGCCGAGATCGCGCAGCTGATAGCCCTTGGGGGTCGCGGCGATGACGCAGTGATGGCGCGACACCGATGGATCGGTGAGCACCAGGTGATTGCCGGCCGCGGTGCCGATCGCGAGCTCCGGCGCGTCGGCCACGTGCGAAGCGCCCTGATCCGGGCCGCTCACCACCTGCACGCTGAATCTGCCGAACGTCACCTCGCGCGGGTGGACCTTCAGCACGGTGGTCGCGTCCTCGCCTGGTGTGGGTATCGCAGTGCGGATCACACGCACCACCTTACCATGTCAAACGCGGCCCGAGCGGTGTCCCGGACATCGCATCTGCGGTGCAGACGCGGGCACGCAGCTGCTGATGGCTCTCGCAGGCAGCACCCAAGATGGACTTTTCCGGCGCGGTGTCGGAGCGCGCCGCTACCGCGCTGCCGTGGGCTCGGCCCCGGCGAGGACGAGCATCGTCCCCTCGAGCGCCAGCGGCCCGGCGACGATCCCGAGGCCTGCGACGACCTCGGGCGAGGCGAACACGCCCGCCTGCGCCCCTTCGGGCGCCCAGGCGCCGACCTCCGCGAGCTCGCCGCCGAGCAGCTCCCCCGAGGGGCCGAGGAGCAGCTCCCCCGTGTGGAGGCACAGGCGCACCTGCACCCTGGGATCGCGCCCGGGGCGGCCCTCGAGCCGCCGGAAGATCCGGAGCGCGGCGTCCACGGCGCGGCGGCGCGCCTCCGCGTCGGCGTCGGCGTCGGCGTCGGCGGGGCGCTCGGCGGTGAAGAGCAGGCTGCTGCCGGTCTCGGCCCCGGGGGACAGCCCGGCCTCGGTGAGCTCGGCGGCCACGAACGGCAGGATCGCCTCCAGATCCGCGAGCAGGCGATCGTCCGGCGCGTCGAGCGCCTCGGGCGCGGCGCCCACCTCGGCGTAGACCGCCACCCCGGGGCGCGCGCGCGCCCCGCTCGGCGCGTCGCTCGCGCCGCGCGAGGCCTCGAGCGCGCCGCGGAACTCCTCGAGGAACGCGCCGGGGCTCGGGGGGCGCGCCGCGGGATCCTTGGCGAGCGCGCGGAGGATGACCTCGTCGAAGCCCGACGAGAGCCGCGCCTTCGCGCTCGGGCGCGGCGGGCTCGCGAACAGGTGCAGCTGGCGCAGGAGCGCGCCGATGTCCCCGCTGAAGAGCGGCTCGCCGACGAGCATGCGGTAGGTGAGGGCGCCGAGCGCGTAGACGTCCGCCCGGATGTCGACCGGCTGGCCGAGGAGCTGCTCGGGGGCGACGCTCGAGGGGCTCCCGAGGACCTCGCGCGAGGAGGTCAGCGACGGCCCGGGCGCGTCGAGCAGCTTGGCCACCCCGAAGTCGAGCAGGACGACGCGGCGGCGGTCACCGTCCTCCTCGAGGAAGACGTTCGACGCCTTGAGGTCGCGGTGCACGACGGCCTGCGCGTGCGCGGCCTCGAGCGCGTCGCAGAGCGGCTCCAGCACCGCGAGGGCCTCCTCGGGCGACAGCCGGCCGCGCGACCGCAGGTGCTGATCCAGGCTGACCCCGGCGAGCAGCTCCATGACGTAGTAAGGCCGCCCGTCCTCGAGCTGCCCCTGCTCGAAGACCCGGACGATGCCGGGGTGCTCCAGCCGCCGGACCGTCTCCACCTCTCGCTGGAAGCGGATCACAACGTCCGGCTGCGCGCTGAGCTCCGGGTGCAGCACCTTCACGGCCGCCGCCGTGCCGCGGTCCGCGTGCCGGGCGCGGTAGATCACGCTGAAGCCGCCCGCGCCGAGCGGGCCCTCGATCACCCAGTCGCCCGCCCGCTCCCCGGGCAGCAGGGCGTCCAGCGCGAGGCCGGCGAGCGCCGCCGCCGGGGGGCGCGTGGCCGTGGCGGTCGGCGTCATCGGCGTGAAGGTGATCGGCGCGGCCGGCGCGGCGGGTTCGGCCGAAGCCGGCTGCGCGGTCCGGACCGTGCGCTCGCTGGGGATCCCCGCGCTGGGGACGGTGTCGGGCTCTTCGCTCACCATGGACCGGCCGAGCGACGGTACCATAAGCGGCTGCGGCGAGCTGACGGCTCTCCGCCGGCCCCAGGGAGCAACGACGTGTCCCGCTGCCCACAGTGCCACCGCCGGCTCCCCCCGGCGGGGGCTTGCCCTCGAGACGGCGGGACGGCGCCGCCGTCGGCCGAGCGCACGCCCGCGCCGGGGCCGCCGCGCGTCCCGGGCTTCCAGGTCGGCGGCTTGCTGGGGCAGGGCGGCTTCTCCGCCGTGTGGTCCGCGCGGCGCGAGGCGGACGGCCTCCCCGTCGCCCTCAAGGTCGGCCGCTCCCCCCGGCCGACGGTCCAGGCGCGGTTCCGGCGCGAGGCGGGCGCGCTCCGGCTCATCGGTCCGCCGCACGTCCCGCGGGTCCACGCCGAGGGGCGGCTCGACGACGGCCGCCCCTGGTTCGCCATGGATCTCGTCCCCGGCGAGACGCTCGCCGAGGCGCTCGCGGCGCTGCCCGGGCCTCCCGAGCCGGCCTGGGCGGCGGCGCGCGCGGCCGCGCTGCTCGACGCGCTCGCGGCCGCGCACGCGCGGGGCGTCGTCCACCGGGACCTCAAGCCGGAGAACGTGATCCTCACGCCGCGGCGCGCGGGCGCCGCGGCGGGCGCGGCGCCCGCGGTGCTGCTCGACCTCGGCCTGGCGCGGCCCGCCGGGGCGCCCCACGACGACGACATCGAGATCACGCGCGGGGGCACGGTCGTCGGCACGCCCGAGTACATGGCTCCCGAGCAGCTCCGCGCGGAGGCCGACCTCGACGAGCGCGCGGATCTCTACGCCTTCGGCGCGATCCTGTTCGAGCTGCTCACCCTCAGGCCGCCGTTCGTGGGGGACACGGGCGCGGTGGAGCACGGGCACCTCACGCTGCGCCCGCCGCGGCCGGGAGAGCTCGCGCCGGTCCCCGAGGCCCTCGAGGAGCTCGTGCTCTCGTGCCTCGCCAAGGATCCCGGCCGCCGCCCTCCGAGCGCGGCCGCGCTCCGCCGCGCGCTCGACGAGGCCTGCGCGCTCGGCGCCGCCGCCGCGGAGCCCGGCGCGGCGGCGGAGCCCGGCGCGGCCGCGATCGCGGAGCACGGCGCCGCCGCGGAGCCCGGCGCGGCCGCGATCGCGGAGCACGGCGCCGCCGCCGGCTCGGCCGCGATCGCGGAGCGCGGCGCCGCCGCTGCCGCGGAGCCGACCTCGCGGCCCGCGATCGCGCCGGGGCCGCCCTCCGGCCGCGGAGGCGGCAGGCTCATCGCCGAGGGGCTCCAGCCGGCCGTCGTGCTTGTCGCGGAGACCGGCGCCGCCACGCCGGTCGTGGTCGCCGCGCTCGCGAGCCGCAGGGGGATCTGCGTCCGCCAGCGCCGGCGCCGCTACACCGCCGTCTTCTCGGCCCACGACGCCGAGGACCCGGTCCGGCTCGCGCTCGCCGCCGCGCGGGAGCTCGTCGAGCGGCACGGCGCCCGCGCCGCGCTCCACCTCGCGGGCGTCATCATCCGTCCGCGCGACAAGGCCCCGCCCGCCGTCTACGGCGCGGCCGTGGATCGCCCGGAGACCTGGATCCCTGCGGATCCCTGGTCGGGCGTCGCGCTCACCGAGGAGTTCGAGCGCGCCCTCGCCGAGGCCGAGGCGACCATGACCCCCACCTCGCCGCAGGGCGCGCCGGCGGCGGAGCTCGAGGCGCCGCCGCCGACCACGGTGGGGCGGGGCGACGTCATCGCGGCGCTCGAGGCGAGCGCCGCCGCGGCGTTCAGCGGCGTCTGCCCCGCGCTCGTCACGGTGCTCGGCGACGACGGCCTCGGCAAGAGCCGGGTCGCGGCCGAGGCGGCCGCCGTGGCGCGGCGCCTCCGCCCCGGCGCCGCGGCGCTCGTCGTGCGCGCGGCGCAGCCCCTGCCGGGCGAGGCGAGCAAGGACACCGCGGCGATCCTGCGCTTCGCGCTCGCCGCGCCCGCGGCCGCGCCGGCCGATCCTCGGGCCTTCTGCGAGGCGCGGCTCGGCCCGGAGATCGGCGCCTCGACCTTCGCGTCCGTGGCCGCGGCGCTCGGGTGGCCGCGCCCCGGCGCCGCGCCCGCCGCGACGCCGCACCACCTCGCGCGGGCGATCGCCGAGGGGCTGCGCCGCCGCGCGCGCCGCGCCCCCGTCGCGGTGATCGTGGACGACGCGCAGTGGGCGGACGTCCCCGTGCTCGACGCGCTCGAGGTCGCGACGCTCGACGGCGCCGGGGTGGCGCTCTGGGCGGCGGTCGTCGCGCACCCGCGCTTCGAGCGCTTCCGCCCCGCGTGGGGCGCGCGCACGCAGCGCGCCGACCGGGTGACGCTCGCCCCGCTCGACGAGGCCGCCGCGGCGGACCTCGCGGCGCAGCTGCTCCTGCCGGCCGCGTACCCGCCCGCCGACGTGCTCCGGGGGCTCGCCCGCTGGGCCGGCGGCAACCCGGGTTGCCTCGCCGCGATCATCCGGTCGCTCAAGCAGGCCGGCCTCGTGCGCCGCCGCCCCGGGGGCGGCGACTACTGCGTCGAGGCGGCGGAGCTCGACGGCCTGCCGGTCTCTCCGGCGTGGCAGTGGCTGGCGATGCGGCAGCTCGGGGGGCTGCCGCAGGAGGTCGCCGCGCTCGCGCGGCTCTGCGCCGTGCTCGGCGAGTCGTTCACGCGGGCCGAGCTGGAGTGGGTGCAGGACGCCGTGGATCGCGCCGGAGGCGCCGGGACGCCGGTCGACGCCGGGTACGGGCTCGGCGTGCTCGTCGAGCAGGGCATCATCGGGCGCCGCGCGCGGGGTGACGGCGAGCCCGCCGCGCACGGCGAGGGCGACGGTCGCCGCGCGCGGGGTGATGGCGAGCGGTGGTGGTTCCAGAGCGGCCTCTTCCGCGACGCGGTGTACGAGACGCTCGATCCCGAGCACCGCGCGCAGATCCACCGGCACGCGCTCGCCTTCTGGCGGGCGCGCGTCGAGCGGGGGCTCCCTCCCGCGTCCTCGGCGACCCCGCGGGCCGACCCGGCCGCGCCGCCCGTGGAGCTCGCGGCGCAGCCGGGGCCGGAGGAGCTCGAGCCGCTCGCCCGGCACGCGGGCGCGTGCGGGGCGGGGGAGGAGGCGGCCGAGGCGCACCTCCGGCTCGGGGATCTCGCGTTCGCGCGGCACCGGCACGTCGAGGCGGAGCGCTGCTACACCGCCGCGTTCAAGCTCGCCGGCGGGGGCGATCGCCGCCGGCGCGCGCTCGCGCTGGCCGGCCGCGGCCGGATCCGTTACCGGCTCCACCTCATCGAGGAGGCCCTGGCCGACCTCTCCGCCGCGCTCGAGCTCGCGGACGACGAGCTCCGCGCGGACGTCCTGCTCGAGGAGGCCACGGCGCTCGACTGGACGGGCGCCTACGAGGCGTCGTCGCGGCGGGTCGAGCTGGCGCGGCCGCTCGTGGAGCGCGCGGGCTCGCCGCGGCTCTCGGCGCGCCTCTGCGTGGCCGAGGGGCGCACGCGCCTCAGGCGGGGCGAGGTCGCGGAGGCGATCGCGCTCCTCTCGGAGGGGGCGTCGCTGGCGGAGTCCGCGGGCGAGGAGGAGGGCCGGATCATCGCGCTCGTGCTGCTGTCGACCGAGCTCGCGCACGCGGGCCGCTTCGCCGAGGCGGAGCGGCGGGCCGAGGACGCGATCGCGCTCTGCGAGCGGGCCGAGGATCTGCCGCACCTCTGCGTCGCGATCATGAACCGCGTCGTGCTCTGGGCGCTGAAGAAGGATCTCCCGCGCGCGACCGCGGATCTCCGGCGCGCGATCGCGCTCGCGCGGGAGATCGGCAACCCGTGGCTGGAGCGCGTCGCCACGTACAACGTCGCCGAGCTGCTCTACTGGAGCGATCAGCAGGACGAGGCGCTCTCGCTGGCGCGCCGCGCGCACACGCTCGAGCAGCGGTTCGTGGATCGCCCCGTGCCCGAGTGCTCGCTGCTGCTCGCGCGCATCCTCGCGGCGCGGGGCGAGCTCGGCGAGGCGCGGCGCCTCCTCGCGTGGATCGCCGCGTCGTGCCCGCCGGAGCCGTCCGCGAAGGCGGCGCACGGCTGCTACCTGATGCTGCGCTGCCTGCTCTCGGACGGCGGCGACGGCGTCGCGCCGCGTGACCTGCTCGGCGGCCTCGACGAGGCGGAGCTCGAGGCCGGCCCGTTCCAGTTCGCCGACGAGCTCCTCGAGGTCCTCTACTGGCGCGGCCGTGCGGCATTCCGCCACGGTGCTGTCGAGGTCGCTGTCGCGAGCTTGAGCAGGGCCGGCGCGCTGCTCTCGGAGCATCCGGCCTGGCGCTCGCGGTTCGACGGGCTCGCGCGCCGGCTCGGCGCGTCGCAGGCCGCCGCGAGCCGCTGCTGACCGCGCCGCACGTCGCGGCTGAGCCCGGTTGCCGCGACCGCGGCGCGAGGACCGCCGGAGCGGACGGCCGGCCGGACGCGGCCTCGGATCAGGAATTGCTTAGGCGTGGCCGCTGGACCGGGTGTGATGCGCACGCACGTGCGCCTTAACTGGAGCATGGGGTCATGCTTCGCGTAAGGATCGATGCTGCCGGGGTGATCGGTTGCTGCGTGCTTGCGGTCGGGTGCGGCGCGGCGCCGGCCGACGACGCCGAGTCGGTCCTTGTCGCCGAGCAGGAGATCATCGTGATGAACGGCCTCGAGCCGGCCGATTTCTGGAAGCCCTCGACGCAGCAGGCGCTGCGGGCGCTCGCGCAGGCGCCGCTCGCGGCCGGGCTGGACGGCGGCGCTGGGGCGGTGCTCCTCGCGAGCGAGCACGGCAGGCAGCTGGTGGAGCGCGTGGTCGCCTGCGCCCTGCCTGCGGGGGCGGCGGTGGAGGCGCGCTTCGAGCGGTCGTTCGCCGGGTCGATCGGGCTCGCGCCGTCGTGGGCCACGTCACCGCTCTCGGACGGCGCGTCGCGGCGCTGGATGACGGCGTGCCTGCTGCAGTCGCTGAACGCGCTGGGCGCGCACGTCGCCGTGCACCTGACCGGCGGCCACCCGGGGCTCGCCGACGCGTCGGACAGCGAGGCGTCGGAGTACACGGTCCGGGACGCGATCATGTTCGGCGATCTCTTCGAGCCGGCCCATCCGACCGCGTTCGCCTGCGCCGACAACGCGCTGATCGACGACTGCGGCGTGGCGCTGAGCGCGAAGACCCTCGCGCGCGTCTGCGGGCAATCGCACACGTGCGGGCTCACCCTCCTCGGCCATTGCAATGCGGTCTGCGACCGGGACGGCGCGGGCGCGCCGACCTGCTGGGCCCGCCGGAGCGGGGTTTACCCGGAGTCGATCGCCTCGCGCCTGGAGCCCCTCGTCGCGCTCTCCTCGGGGGGCCTGACGTGCGGTGTCCTGGGGCTGGTCTCCGGGCTCCTATAGGTTGCTGGAACGCCGATAACGTTGAAGTTCGGCGAAGATCGATCGATGGGAAGAGGACCGCAAGGGCACAAGGGACGCAAGGGGAAGAGGAGAATACAATTTTATCTCTGTCCCGTTGCGCCTCTTGCGCCCTTGCGGTCTCTCCCCATCATGATTGGTCGCGCACGAGCGGCGGCAGCATCTCCAGCGGCGTGACACCGTAATTGTCGCGCAGCGTGGCGTTGCTCGAGGGCACCACCGTCTCGCCGCACGAGGAGGAGGCATAGGAGCGCCATGAACGTCTTGGATTCTCCCTTCCCGCTGGGCTGGTATACCGCGGGCTCGCACGAGAGCTTCTGGGGGCACGGGAACACCTACATGTTGATCCCCTACGATCAGCTTCCTGAGCTCGAGCAGCACCATTGGGATGGCTCGTTTCGGTGGCTCCCTGCCCCGCCTGAACGCGACACGGTTTTGGGCGTTCACGAGGAGAGCTGCGAAAAACAGCTAGATCTCAGCCAACTGTACGGGGAGGCACAGCAGGCAGGGATCAGGATTCCTGATGCCTTCGCCACGTTCCTGACGACGCCGGAGATTCATCGTCGAGTTCCGACGTGCACAGCGTGTTATCTCGAACTGTCCACGCGCCTCCTTGAACCTCCGAGCAACCAGCCGGGCCGCCTGCTTCGGTTCATGAACGACCAGCAGGCGTGTGTATTATGGTACCTGTACCTCCCGCCGGACGATGTGCCTGCCGTCGTCGCCGGAATGCCCGAATGGCTCGATGACGCCTCTGAAGGCTCGCTCGATGACGACGACGGCGTCGTATTCGAGCAGCTTGTGTTGTGCGCTCCAGACTTCGAGACCTTCATCTATCGCTTCTGGATCGAGAACGCGATTTGGTACGCGCTGGTCGAGCGAAGGCCGCTGACGAGCGCGCAGAGCGCATACCTCGACGCGGTTCAACGTGCCCGGCGGCAATCGAGGGCGTGACCCTGCTCCGTTGCGCGCAGGATGCAGCACCGTGCTGGGCCCGCCCAGCAGGGGCTTGTGGCCGACGGGTGGATGCGCTTCGCGCCCTTGCCCGCGGCACAGCCTCGAATCGTTGGGCCGTCGCGCCGTGGCGCGGGGAGTGGTCGCCGCCGCCTCCGCCATGGCGCCGCCACCCCCTGATCTGACCCTCTCCACGGGTTTTCCCGTCGTTTCGTGCCGGCATGGGGCGTGCTCGAGGCCGAGCGTCATGCCGACGCTCGAGCACAACGCCCTCGTCGAGATGTTCCGTGACCAGCCGGCGCTCGCGCCCCGCTTGCTCGCGACGCTCTTCCACGTCGAGGTGCCGGCGCACGCCTCCGCCGCCGTGGTCGAGTCGTCGCTCGACCAGCTCATCCCCGTGGAGTTCCGCGCTGACCTGGTGCTCGAGCTCCGGGACGCGAGCGGCGCGCTCGTGCTGGCGATCGTCATCGAGGTCCAGCGCGACACGGATCCGAACAAGAAGTTTTCGTGGCCGACGTATGTCACGGTCGTGCGCGCCAAGAGGCGCTGCCGCACGGTCGTGCTCGTGGTCGCGCCGGACGCCGGCGTCGCTGCCTGGGCGGCGGAGAGCATCGACCTCGGCCTGGGCCTCGGCCACGTCGAGCCGCTGGTGCTGGGCCCGGCCGTCGTCCCCGAGATCACCGATCCAGCCGACGCGGCGGCGGACACCGAGCTCGCCGTGCTCTCGGCGGTGGCGCACGGCAACGGGCCGAACGGGCTCGCCGTCGTCCAGGCGGCGCTCGTTGCCGTCGGCCAGCTCGACCAGGAGCACGCGATGGTCTACTTTCAGCTCATCTGGAACGCGTTGCGTGAGCCGATGCGGCAGGCTCTGGAGGCGTTGGTCATGGAACGACAGATCGAAGGCGAGGCGACTTTCCCCCCGTTCGTGAGGCAGCTCATCGATCGCGGCAAGCTCGAGGGCATCCGTGAGGGCAAGCTCGAGGGCATCCGTGAGGGCAAGAGGGATACGCTGCTGCGGCTGCTCGCGCGTGCGGGGATCGGGCTCACCGCGAACGAGAGCGCGCGCATCCAGGCATGCACCGACATCGCGACCCTCGACCGCTGGATCGATAACGTCCTTGGTGCGAAGACCGCCGCCGAAGTGCTCTCTTGACGGTGGACGGATGCGTCCCGACAAAGGCGATGAGTCACCGCTGATTATTGCCAGGCCGTTATACCTCGGGAGGTGATGGGCGTGGCTCGTCGAATGTCACCGGAAAGACAACGCGAGTGGCAACACAGCGTTCGGTTTTGGCTCCCGCAGCAGCGCGGCATCTCCCCCGCGCACCTGTCGAGCGCCGCTACGCCGGCTCCTCCTCCAGCGCCTGCGTGATGGTGACCCCCGCCTCCCGATAAGGAGCGAGCGCCTCCTTCGACACCCCGCGCTCGGTGAACAGCCACGTCAGCTCGCCCAGCGGGGCGACGACGTACGGAGACACCGTGCCGAGCTTGTCCGCGGTCGCCAGCGCGACGACCTCCGCCGAGGCCTCGACCATCGCCCGCTTCACGTACGACTCGTCCAGATCCACCGTGGTGATCCCGAACGTCGGATCCAGCGTGCACACGCCGAGATAGCAGAGGTCCGCCCGGATCTGCCGCACCCCCGCGATGGTCACCGCGTCCGCTGCGGCCAGCGGATCCTTCCGCATGCGCCCGCCGAGCAGCACCACCTCGACGCGCGGGTGCTCGGACAGCGCGATCGCCACAGGAGGGCTGTTGGTCACGACCGTCGCCTCGAGATCGCGCGGCAGGTGGCGCGCCACGGCCACGTTCGTCGTGCCGCTGTCGATGAACACCACCTGACCCTTCTTGATCAACGTGGCCGCCGCCCGCGCGAGCTCGTCCTTCACACGCGGCTGCTGCCGCTCGCGCGCAGGGAAGCTCGGGTTCACCCTGGCGAGCGGCAGGCCGCCGCCGTGCACCCGCTGCAGCAGCCCCTCGTTCGCCATCTCGCGCAGATCGCGCCGGATCGTGTCCTCCGAGACGCCGAACGAGCGGCTCAGCTCGGCCGCCACCACCTTCCCGTCGCGTTCCAGTACGGCGAGAATATGCCGCCGCCGTTCGGCGACCATGAGCCCGGAGTTGTCTGCGTTGTTTTGCACGTTTGTTCCTATTTGTGCACGTAATTGCTTGCGAAGGCCGCGTCAGGCTGCAAGATTCTTCCTTGATGTTCACGAAATTGCACGAAGATTCTGGAACGCTTCCTGCCTTGTCCGCCGTCGACTGGACGGCCATCCTCGATCGGCGCAGCGCTGGCGCCCCGTCCGGCCCGGCGCGGAGGGTGCCGTGATGCTCGCGCCCCCAGCACCCGACGGCGACGTCGCGCGCGCCCGGCGCGCCGTCTCCGTGATGTTCGTGGCGAACGGCATCGCCTTCGCCTCCTGGGCCGCGCGCGTCCCCGCGGTGCGCGAGCGGCTCGCGCTGCGCGACAGCGCGCTCGGCCTCGCCCTGCTGGGCGTCGCCGTCGGCGCGATGCTGGCCTTTCGCGCCGCCGGGCCGGTCATCGCCCGCTTCGGCAGCCGGCGCGTCACCCGCGTCTCGGCCGTGCTCCTCTGCGCGGCGCTGCCCCTGCCCGCGCTCGCGCCCTCCTTCGCCGCGCTCGTCGCCGCGCTCCTGCTGCTCGGCGCCAGCAACGGCCTCATGGACGTCGCCATGAACGCGCAGGCCGTCGAGGTCGAGCGGCGCCACCGCAGGCCGATCCTCGCCTCGTTCCACGGCATGTTCAGCCTCGGCGGCCTGATCGGCGCGTCCCTCGGCGCGCTCGCGGCCGACCGGGCGCTGTCCCCCGCGGCGCACCTCTTCGCGGTCGCCGCCGTCCTCGCCGCCGCCGTCACCGCCGCGGGCGGGGCGCTCTCGGCCGACGCGCGCCCCGAGGCCCCGGCCGCGGCGGCCGCGGGCGCCCCCGCGGAGCGCCGCTCGACCCGGCTCCTCGTGCTCGGCCTCATCGCGTTCTGCTCCTCCATCGGCGAGGGCGCGATGGCCAACTGGTCGGCGGTCTACCTCCGCGACGAGCTCCACACCACCGCGGCCGTGGCCGCGACCGGCTACGCCGTGTTCTCGCTGGCGATGCTCATGGGGCGGTTCTCCGGGGACGGGCTGACGCAGCGGTTCGGCGCCGAGCGGCTCGTGCGCGCGGCCGCGCTCCTCGTCGCGGCCGGGCTGGGCGCGGCGCTGCTCGTCAACGTCCCGATCGCCCTGCTGGTGGGCTTCGGGTGCGTGGGCGCCGGCCTGTCCGTCGTGGTGCCGCTCGTCTTCCGCGCCGGGGCGAGCGCCCCCGGCGTCGCGCCGGGGAGGGCGCTTTCGACGCTCGCCACCCTGTCCTACGGCGGCTTCCTCGTCGGGCCGCCGGCGATCGGCCTCCTCGCCGACCTCCTCACCCTGCGCGGCGGGCTCGTCCTCGTCGTGGCGCTGGTCCTCGTGATCGTCGCCCTGGCCCCGGCGGTGGGCCGCGGCTCCGCCGCCGGCGCGCCGGCCGCGTGCCCGCCCACGGCGTGCCGACCCGCGCTCAGGGCGCACTGACGCGGGCGCCGTCGCCGCGGGCCGGAGCGCCGGACCGGAGCGCCGGGCCGGCGCTCGACGGCGCGCCGCCGCTCAGCGCTTGCGCCACACCGTCGCCAGCCACGGCTGCTGCTCGCGCGGCCGGCCCGCGGGGCGGTAGTAATGCTCGATCTCCTCGAACCCGGCGGCGCTCACGTGCTCCCGCCACCGCTCCAGCGACCAGTAGCAGCCGTAGCGATCGCCCGACCACCCCTCGCGATCGTCGCCGCGCGGGTTCGAGCTGAAGAGCACGCCGCGCGGGCGGAGCGCGGCGTGGAGCTCGCGGAGCACGCGCGGCAGCTCGCGGCTCGGCACGTGGAACAGCGACGCGTTCGCGAAGATCCCGTCGAAGCGCTCGGCCCCGAGATCGAGGCGCAAAAAATCCTGGTGGAGCACCTCGCACCCCGCGTGCTGCCGCGCCATCTCGACGAACCGCGCCGACCCATCGAGCCCGACCGGGATGTGCCCCGCGGCGCGGAACGCCGCGAGGTCGCGCCCGGGGCCGCAGCCGAGATCGAGGATCGTGAACGGGCCCGCCCCCTCCAGCGCCGCGAGGAGCGCCGCGCGGTTCTGCGAGACGTCGTGGTCCCGCGTGCCCTCCCAGAACGACAGGGCGTGATCGTCGTAGTGACCCAGGGTCCTCGCGGTGAGCCGGGAGAGGTCGTCGTCGCGCATGGCGGCAGTGTGCGCCGGGCGGGCCGCGCCGCAAAGGCGGGGGGCGTCCCTTCAGGGGGCGTCGAGCCAGGCCTCGAGCGCCGCGGCGAACGCGGACGGGGCGTCGAGCATCAGCCAGTGGCTGGTCCCCGGCAGCACGACGGACGTCAGCGCGGGCCGCAGCACGTGCAGGCTCAGCGGCCACGCGTTCGACGGGGCGAGGAGGGCGTGGGCGCGAGCGCCCGGGGAGGCCAGGTACCGATCCAGCGCGTTCGCGGCCTCGAACTCGAGCAGGTGGCGGGACATGCCGAGCATCCGGTCCTGCGTCGTGGCGGCGGCGCCCGCCAGTATCGTCTCCCGCGTCGCGGGCGTGCTGCCCGCGAGCGCCTCGTCGAAGGTGGCCACGGCGGTGTCCCGCCAGCCGTCCGACTCGAGCGCGGCGATGTAAGGCGTGAAATGCTGCGCCTTGCCGGCCGCCGGGACCTGCGAGAAGTCGCGGGGCGGGTCCGCGAGCACGAGGCGCGCGACCCGCTCCGGATGGGCGGCCGCGGCGGCGAGCGCCACGAGCGCGCCGTAGCTGTGGCCGACGAGCGCCACGCGGGGGAGCGCCAGGGCGTCGAGGACCGCGAGCACGTCGGCCGCGCATGCGGAAGGAGCGTAGTCCGCGTCGGCGGGGGGCTCGGACGCGCCGTGTCCCCGGAGATCGATGGCCACGGCGCGGCGCCGGCCGGAGGCGTGCGCGAGCGGCGCCTCCCAGAAGTCGGCGTGGGCGACCATCCCGTGCACGAGCACGAGCGGCAGCGCCTCGCGCGAGGGATCCGCGAAAGCGACGGGACGAGCGCCCGCGGGGGAATCGGCGCCCACGGCGGGATGATCGACGACGTGGAGCGCGCCCGCGGGGCCCGCGACGGTCAGGGAACGCATGTGCGTCGGCTACCTCGGTGTGTGCGGCCGCGTGACGGCGACGCGAGGGCGGAGCGTAGGCGAGGGGCTCGTCCGAAGCAACGCCGCGGCCCTCCGGGTGCCTTCCGATTGACGGCGCCGGAGGGCCCATCGGATAAGCAGGGCCATGAAGAACGAAGCGGCATGGCGAGAGACGAAGTTCGTCCGGCGGGGCGGCAGGCTGCGCGCGTCGACCGACCTGCGGGAAGTCATCATGGGCTCCCGCCTGACCGGGGACTGCATCGCGAGGCTCTACGACGAGTACCTGCCCCGGTACGCGCACGGCGCCGCGGCGGACCTCGGTTGCGGGACGGTGCCGCTGTACGGGGCCTACCGGAGCCATGTCTCGTCCGTGATCTGCGTGGACTGGAGCAATTCGGCGTTCGAGACGCCGCACCTCGACTTCGAGTGCGATCTGAACGGCGCGCTGCCGCTGGAGGATGCCTCCCTCGATACGTTGATCCTGTCCGACGTGCTCGAGCACATCGCGCGGCCGGAATCGCTCTGGGCGGAGATGGCGCGGATCTTACGCCCTGGCGGCGTCGCCTTCGTGAACACGCCGTTCTTCTACTGGCTGCACGGAGAGCCCTACGACTACTACCGGTACACCGAGTTCGCGCATCGTCGTTTGGCAGAGCAGGCCGGGTTCGAGGTGCTCGTGATGGAGCGCATCGGCGGGCTGGTGGAGGTGGCGTGCGACGTCTTCGCGAAGAGCGCCTCCGCCGTCCCCGTGGTGGGGAATCCGATCGCGGCGCTGGCGCAGGGCGTGGTCAGCGCGTGGTCCCGGTCGTCGCCCGGCCGGAAGGTCGCGCACTGGAGCGGCAGGAAGTTCCCCTTGGGGTACTTCCTCGTCGCGCGCCGCCTCCCCGCGCCGCCGCAGGCCTAGGGAACGCCGAGATCTTGTTCTCTTCTTGGCGTCCTTGGCGGTTCATTTCTCGGTCGATCGACGAGACGGTGGTCTAGGCCTCGGCGCGGTGGAGCTCCTGCACGAGCGCGGCGAGCCCCGGCGGCGATGACGTGAAGTGGATGCGCACCACGTCGTCGGCGCGCGGGTCGAGCTCGATCACCTTCGCGTGCAGCTCGCCGCCGAGCTGCTCGGCGAGCGCGACGGACGGGTGGAGCTGGAGGTTCGTGAACGGCGCGGGCCGCGGGTGCAGCCGCAGCACGGCGCCGAAGGGGGAGAGCCCGAGGATGAACGCGGACTGCGGCTCGCCCTCGACGCGCTTGCCCGCGAGGCGCGCGCACACGACCGGCAGCGGCGACGAGAGCGCGAGGATCTCGACGCGCCGCTCGGGCAGGTAGAGCCGCTCGGGGTTGTCGAGGCCGAGGAGCTCGTGGACGAGCACGCGGTTCGAGAACCCCTTGACGGCCAGCGCGTGGCTCTGGCCGAGCAGGAGGCCGGCGCCGGCGGCCCGGCGCGTGGTGTCCGCGATGAGGATCTGGCGGCCCACCGTGCACGACTCGATGCGGGACGTCAGGTTCACCTGCGAGCCGACCACGCCGTATTTCGTGCGCGCCTCGGAGCCGATGTTGCCGACGACCACCGGGCCGGTGTTGAGCGCGATGCCCATCTGGAGCGTCGGCAGCCCCTCCGCGCTGTTCTTCTCGTTCACCGCGTCCATCGCGATCTGCATCTCGAGCGCGCAGGCGACCGCCCGGCGGGTGTCGTCGCCCGTGGCGAACGGCGCGCCGAAGAGCGCGAGGATCGCGTCGCCGATGAACTCGATGACCGTGCCGCCGCGCGCGATGATGATGCGCGCCATCTCGCCGAGGTAGCCGTTCAGGAGGCGCATCACGACCTCGGGCGGCATGTTCTCGGTCATCGTGGTGAAGCTGCGCAGGTCGGTCATCATGATGGTGACCTCGCGCTCCTCGCCGCCGAGGAGCTGGGCCTCGGGCGAGGAGAGCAGGCGGTTCACCACGTCGTCGCTCAGGTAGCGGCCGAACGTCTTGCGGATGAACTCGCTCTTGACCGACAGCTCCGCGGCGAGCTGCGACAGCTGCTCGCGCGAGCGCTTCAGCGTGAGCTGCGTGTCGAGGCGCCCGAGCAGGATGTCGAAGTCGATGGGCTTCGTCACGTGGTCGTTGGCGCCGAGCTTGAGCGACTCGACGACGTCCTCGCTCGCGCCCCGCGTGGTCACCATGATCACGGGCAGCTCCGCCGCCGACCGGCTCTGGCGCAGGGCGGAGAGCACGCCGAGGCCGCTGATGCCGGGCATGTTCACGTCGAGGAGCACGGCGTCGAAGCGCTCGCGCGCGGCGAGCCCGAGCGCGCGCGGGCCGTCCTCGGCGGCGACGGCGCGGTAGCCGTTGTTCTGCAGCACGCGGCAGAGCACGTCGCGGTTGCCCCGGCTGTCGTCGACCACGAGGATCGCGCCGCGCCCGCCGCCCTCGATCTCCGTGTGGAGCGCCGGCTCCTCGCGCGGGGAGGCGACGTTGACGTTCACGCTCGAGGGCGCGTCCTCCTCGCCGTTCTCCATCGCCTGCACGATGCCGAGCAGCTTTCGCGAGGCGAGCTCGATGTTGCGGATGTCCTCGATGTGCTGCGGCGCGACCTTGCCCTGCAGCGACGCGACGAGCAGCCGCGTGTAGCCGAGGATCTGGTTGATGGGCGTGTACGGGTCGTGCCCGCCGCCGTGCGGCTCGTGGAGCCGCTGCGGCTCGCGCGCCGCCGCCGGGCGGGCCGCCGGCTGGGGCGAAGGCGGCTGGGGCGAAGACGGCGAGGCGGGCGTGATGCGCCTGCCCGGCGACGAGGCCGGCGCGTGCCCGCGGCCCCCGTCCTCGTGGCGCGACAGCTCCGGCACGCGCGAGCTCGGCGGCTCGGGCGGCTGGGTCGCGGGCATGGTGGGCGGCCCCTCCGGCGGGTCCCACCGGTCGAACGGATCCTGCAAGGTGTGGCCGCTGCGCGCCGCGGCCGGGCCGAGCGGCCGATCGCGCCAGCGCGCGTCCGGCGAGGGGTGGCCGCCGTGCACCGCGCCCGTGGCGCTCGGCCGATCGCGCCGCACGCGCGCGTCGGTCGGGAAGTGGCTGCCGCGCGCCGGGGCGGCGGCCGGGTGCTGCGGGGGCGGGAGGGTGCTGCCGCCCCGGTTCGACGCCGGCGCCGGCGGCAGGCAGCTGCTGTTGTTGCGCGCCGGGGGCGGCGCCGGCGGCACGTAGCTTCCGCTGGTGTTGCCGCGCGACGGGATCGTCTCCGGCGGGGTCCCTCGCGACGACACTGGGCTGACCGGTGCCTTTTTGTTCGCGTCCTTGTCGGAGGGGGATCGGGTCATAGCTACGGCGATTCTACGCCTGCGCGCGTCCTGGCAACGATGGATGACACCTGGGCTTCAATTTTTATCGCACCTCGACACCGTGATCCACGGCGGGTGGATTTCCTCCGCCGGCGCAACGCGCGCGCTCCGAGGGCGTCCGGGCTGTCCTGGTGAACTCTTTCAGTGAGCCGGCATCCCGAAACCGAGAGAGGTGTTGGCCACCTCCCGGCTCAACTGGCCTGTCGCAGCGCGTGATCCTGGGCGCGGGCGCCGCGCCGGGCCGCGGGACCGGGCCAGTGGCCTCGCGGCGCCCAAAGGCGGCTTCGAGCGCGCCGCGCGCCACGTCGACGACACGCACGTCTCGGACGCCGAGCGCCCCATCGGAGTCGCTCGTTCCCCGCGACTCCTGCGCTGCATGACCGACGCGAGCGCCGCCGGTCGCGCGGCCTGGAGGCGATTCGCCTCGTGGTCTCTGCGCGATCCATCACGACATCTCGAAGCCAAATGAAAGACTTTTTTTGAAGTCAAGCGTCTCCTGTCCTCCCGCGAGCCTCGCTTGCGGCTGCTGGGCGTCCGGGGGCGAGGGCCGTCGCCGCGGGGCGCGGGCGGCGGGCGAGCGCTGCAGTGTCGTGCGCCGTCCCGGCGAGCTCATCGTGCACGACGAGGTGAGCCGATGCGTGAAACAGCGGCGGATCGCGGGCCATGGCTGCACGACACCCATATTCGTACCCTGCTTCCCCACCTGATCATCGGGTGGCGCACACGCGCGCGGGCAGGCGAAAGGCGGCGCGCGAAATTTCTCCGATCGCGCCTGCGCCATGTGGAGTAGCATCGCTCAACTCGTCGACGAAGGGGTAACATGCATAAGGCACGCAAGAACCTCACCCATTTCACGATGGATGGCTTCCACGGCTTCCGGAGCCGTTTTGATGACGTGAAGCTGGCGCAGGAGCTTCTGGAGGAGGTGCCCGGCGTGCTCCGGCTGAAGCCGGTGATGCCTCCCTTCATCCTCCCGTATTACAACGGCGTCGTGGCCGAGGACTGCGGCATCAGCGCCTTCGTGCTGCTGCTCGGGGGCCACCTCACGATCCACACCTTCAGCTTCCGCGAGTGCTTCTTCGCGGATCTGGTGTACCCGGGGGCCTTCGATCCTCAGCGCGTCCAGATGATGCTCCAGACGACGCTCCCGTGCCGCAGCGTGTTCACGCAGACGGTCGATCGCGGCGAGGGCGGAGATCTCGTGGAGCGCCGGGGGCACGAGGTGGTGAGCCCGGAGGCCGACTTCGGGCCCCACCTCTTCCTGCAGTTCAGCCCGTACCGCGGGCCCACGTCGCTCGACGCGCTGTTCGACATCTTCGATCACCTGCCCTCGAAGATCGGGATGACGCCGATCATGCGGCCCTTCGTGGTGAAGACCGCGACGAAGGACGGGGTGCCGGTGATCAGCGCGATGGTGATGATCGCCGAGTCGCACATCACGCTGCACATCTTCCCCGACAGCGACGAGGCGTTCTTCGATCTGTTCAGCTGCAAGTTCTTCGACGTGGAGCCGGTCGTGCGGGTGCTGGCCGAGCAGTTCGGCGGCAACGTGACCGAGCAGGTGCTCGTCCCCCGCGGCCAGCGCTACCTGCAGCTCAGGACCGAGCGCCCGCACGTGATGAGCCACGTGAACCAGTGGCTCGCCGCCTCGCACCCCGGCGTCTACGCGCGGATGCCGGGCGACGGGGGGCCGCTCGGGCCGAAGCCTTCGAAGGGCTGAGCCGAGGATAGGCCGCCCGGGCGCGAGCGCGGCGGCCTGGGCGCCAAGCGAAGCAAAAGGCAAGAGAAGAAGCCGCCGAGCGGAGAGAGAGATGGGCTCCATACTCTCTCTCCTCTTGGCGTCTCGGTTTTGTGTTTCTGCATCCATGCCCTCGTCGCCTGGCCGCGGCCCGCCACGACGAGACGACCTCGCGGGACGAGGGCGAGGGGGCGATTCCCTTGCTCTTCGTCGCCGTGTGCGATGAGCGCGCCTCCGGGATCTCCCGACGTCGCCCGCGCCGAAGCATGATTTCGACCGGAGGAGCGATATTGGTGCTCCTCTGCGCCCATGCGCCGACATCGGTGCATGCCCGATGCCCGTCCATGCCGTTAACCCCGCGCTATCGCGCGGGAATCCTCGGTTGCCTCGGGGCTGGAAGCGCGGCGGTGACTGCGAGCGAGGCGCCGCGGGAGAGCACTTGTTTCTCTTGCGGAGCGTGGGAAGGCGTCGTAGTGATCTAGGTACGCGAGTTTTGGGCTAGAGCTGACATGAACCACCGGCTCTAGCTTCTTTGAGAAGGAGTAGCAGAGGTATGCCCCTGCACACCGGACAGATGGTGACCCCTGCGCTGCGGCTCGTACGCATCCTCCGGCGGGGCGGGATGGGGAGCATCTGGGTCGCCGAGCGCCTCCCGCTGAAGGCGCAGGTGGCCGTGAAGTTCATGTCGCCCGAGTTCGCGGACGACCCGGGCTACGTGGAGCGGTTCCGGCGAGAGGCGGTCGCGGCCGCGCAGATCACGAGCCCGCACGTCGCCCAGGTCCTCGATCACGGGCTCACGGCCGAGGGCATGCCGTACATCGCGATGGAGCTGCTCCGCGGCGAGGACCTCCGGGCCCGCATCCGCCGCCTGGGCCGGCTGCCGCTCGGCGAGGTGGCGCGCATCGTGACGCAGACGGCGAAGGCGCTGAGACAGGCGCACCGGCTCGGCATCATCCACCGCGACATCAAGCCGGACAACCTGTTCCTGACCGAGGTGGACGGGGAGACCTTCGTCAAGGTGCTCGACTTCGGGATCGCCCGGCGGGCCCGGGACATGCGCGTCACCTCGACCGGGAACGTCGTTGGGACGCCGCTCTACATGAGCCCCGAGCAGCTCATCTGCTCGAAGGACCTCGATTTCCGCGCGGATCTCTGGTCGCTCGGCGTCGTCGCCTACCACGCGATCACCGGGCAGGCCCCGTTCGCCGGGGATTCGCTCGCGGCGCTGACGCTGCTCGTGCACACCGCCAAGTTCAAGCCGCCGAGCGCGCTCCGGCCCGAGGTGCCCCCCGCCCTCGACGACTGGATGCGCCAGGCGCTGCAGCTCGACCCGAGCGCGCGCTTCGGGTCCGCCAAGGAGATGGCCGACGCGCTGGATCGGGCGCTCTCGCCGCGCAAGCGCGGCGCCGAGGCGTGGGCCACGACCGGCGACTCGGGCGTGGAGAGCCCGATCACGATGCGCGTCCCGAGCGCGCCGGACACCGCGGTCACCCGGCGCCACCCCGCGCCGGCGCCCCCCGCGTTCGCGGTGGCGGAGACGGATCCCTGCGAGGCCGACGTCCCCGATCGCACGACGACGGTCATGATGACGACCTCGAGCCGCAAGAAGCTCAGGCCGCCGTCGGTGCGGCTCGCCACGGCCGCCGCCCTCGGCGCGATGCTCGCCGGCGCCGGCGTGTTCCTCGGCGCCCGCTACGGCGCGCCCGTGGCCGACGGCGCCGCGCTCGCCGCCGTCGCCTCCCGCAGCGCCGCGTTGACCGGCCCGGCCGAGGCGACGCTCCTCGCCAGCGTCGTGGAGACGCAGCGGCAGCTGCGCGCTCCGGAGATCCCGGAGCCCGCCCCGGCCACCGCCGCGGCAGCCCAGCCCGACGCCGCGCCGGCGATCGAGGCGACCCGACCGGCCGCGAAGAAGCCCGCCGCGCGCCCCGCGCGGACCCCGGGGCGGGCCAAGCCTGCCCCGTCGACGGGGCGGGTCAACCGGCGCATCAAGCCCTTCCCGCGCAACGACATCGCCATGCACCGATAGAGCGCCGATCACGTTGATCGCCCGTCAGCGCGCGCGCAGCGCGTCCGCGGTCGCCTGGTCTGCAGGGAAGAACGACTCGACCGCGAGCTCGGACAGGGTGACGTCGACCGGCGTGCCGAAGACCATCGTCGTGCTGAGGAAGCTCAGGACGCCGTGCTCCGTCCGGAGCCTGAGCGGGACCGCGATGGCCACCGGGCTCGGCTCGCGGCCGGGCTCCGGGCGCCGCGCGGCCTCGGGCGGCGGCGGATAGCGGCTGAGATCCTCGAGGAGCTTCACCAGGACGGGGTCGGCGCTCACCTCGATCTGGCGGCGCAGGCGGGCGAGGAGGTGCGCGCGCCACTCGGCGGCGTTCTCGATGCGCGGCGCGAGGCCCTGGGGGTGCAAGCTCAGGTGCAGCACGTTGATCGGGGGCCGGAGCAGGGCAGGGGCGGCGCCGGCCAGCAGCGGGCCGATCGCGCCGTTCGCGGCGACGAGGGTCCAGTGCCGATCGATGGCGACCGCCGGATAGGGCTCGTGGCCCGCGAGCACGAGATCGACCGCCCTGCGGGCCGCCGCGAGCGCGGGATCGTCGAGGCTGCGCTCGGGATAGAGCGGCGCGAACCCCGCGGCCACGAGGAGCTGGTTGCGGTCGCGCAGGGGCACGTCGAGGCGCTCCGCCAGGTGGAGCACCATCTCGCGGCTCGGCTGCGCGCGGCCGGTCTCGAGGAAGCTCAGGTGGCGCGTCGAGATGTCGGCCTGACACGCGAGCTCCAGCTGGCTCATGCGGCGGCGCTGGCGCCACTCGCGCAAGAGACCCCCGACCGGTGGATGGGCGCTCATCATCGAGGGCGACCCTAGCACCACTGTGTCACAGCCGGAGGGACTGGAGCCTGGGGACCTCGGCGTGTCGACGGTGGCAGCTGGGACACCGGGGCAGCCAGCGGGTCAGCACGCGGGCGATGGCAAGACGGCAGGTGGCGAAGGAGTCGCTAACATGGCGCTCAGGCCGCGAGTGGGAACGGCGTGGGGAAACGCGTTCGTTCGGCCGAGGGGGGAAAATGCCGCGCGCGTTCGGCGACAACGAACGCGTAGCAGCTGAGGGCGACGGTCACATGGTGGTGCCAGCCGGGAAAGCGCCGGCCTTCGAAGTGATCCAGGCCGAGCTCGCCCTTCAGCTCCTCGTAGACCTTCTCGGTACGGTAGCGCTCCTTGTAGAGGCGCACGATCTCCCTCCGGGACATCCGGGCCGGCAGTGTCGTGAGGGCAAACTTCGTCGGCTGACGTTCTCCGTCGAGCCATTCGATCAGCAGCCAGACCGGCTCGTGCTGCGCGACCGGAATGCCATCGCGGCTCGCTACGCGCACGCGCCGCAGCGCGAAGCGCGACGAGAGCGTGCGTCCGGTCCCTTCGCGCCAGGCAATCCGCCGAAAGCCCCGACGGCCGAGACGTCGCCCCAGCTCGCCCACGCTCATCGGGGTGCAGCGCTCGGAGTCGCTTCCGCTGAGCAGCAGGACTTTGGTGGGCGCTTCGATCCCCACGGCGTAGTCGAACCCCAGCAGGCGCACCGTCTCCCGGAACTCATGGGCGTTGCCGTAGAGGGCGTCGGCGAGCACGATGTCACCGGGGATCCCTTCGCGCACGGCGCGCTCGATCATGCCGAGCGCCAAGTCGACCTTGCTCTTGTACTGCACGGACGCAGGTATGCGGGCTTCGCGCCGTCGCGCCGGATCCTCGGCCCAGCTCCGAGGCAGGTACAGCTCGAAATCGATGGGCACGTGGTGGTAGCGCGTCGCCACGCTCAGGCTGAGGCCGATCTGGCAGTTGGTGATCTTGCCGGCGGAGCCGGTGTACTGCCGTTGAACCCCCACCGAGTGCTCGCCCTTCTTCAAAAAGCCCGTGTCGTCGATGAGCCACGCCGAGACCGGAGCGTGCTCAGCCATCGCCGCGATGGCGTAGCGGGCCGCGTACCGGCGCACGGCGTGATCGTCCCAGTGCGCGTTCGAGATGAAATGCTGCAGGCTCTGGTGCGCCGCCTGCACGCGCGCCGGGTCGGGGCAGGCTCGGGCAGCGAGCGGCTCAATGCTCTTGCGTTCCGCCTCGCCGAGCAGCCCCATCGCATAGATCGCGAACGACTCGCGCCGCAGCGGATGGGCAAGGATGTCCCCGATGTCCGAGAAGTAGGCGTCCAGCCGCCGCTGGGCGGCGGCGTTCATTGTGTACTCCACGACACATCAGGCTGTGTCGCCCCTGCAGGGCGGCAAGCTCCGGTCCGCAGAAAGGCTCCAGCCTTCCGGGAGATTCCTGCGGGGAGCGTCGGCTCACCCCGCCCGGTCGCGACACAGTGGTGCTAGCACGCCGGAAAATGACGCCCATTACCTGGGAGGTAATCGACCCCGGTCCCGGCGCCGCGCATCGTAGGCCGTGTCGGAGCACGACTCTCAGCGAAAGGAACTCGCCATGTCGTTCATGACCTCTCCTCGTTTCCTGCGCCGCGCCCTCCTCGCCGATGCCATCGTCAGCGGCGCCACTGGCCTGCTCATGGTCGCGGCCGCGGCGCCGCTCGCCGGCCTCACCGGCCTCCCCGAGGCGCTGTTCCGCTGGGCCGGAGCGGGCCTGCTGCCGTTCGCGGGCCTCGTGGCCTGGCTCGGCACGCGGGAGAAGCCGGCCCGCGGGGCGGTCCTCGCCGTCGTCGTCACGAACGCGCTCTGGGTCATCGACAGCGTGCTCCTCCTCGCGCTCGGGTGGTTCGAGCCGACGGCGCTCGGCTACGCGTTCGTCGCGGCGCAGGCGCTCGCCGTGGCGCTCTTCGCCGAGGCGCAGGCGATCGGGCTGCGCCGCGCGCAGGCGCCGGCCTGAGCGGCAGGGCGAGCACGGGGCGAGGAGCGCGAGGGCGGCGCGCTTGCGCGTCGAGGCAGCCCGGGGGGCGCGCGTTACTTGCCCTTCTCGGCCGCGATGGCGGCCTGCACGGCGGGCCGGGCGCCGACGCGGTCCTTGAACTGGCCGAGGACGGGCCAGGCGCCGAGATCGACGCCGGCGAACTTCGTCCAGGTGAGCACGGTGAAGAGGTAGCCGTCCGCCACCGTGAACTGCTCGCCGAGGAGGTACGTGGCGCCGTCGAGCCGCTGCGCCACGTAGCCGAAGCGCCGGCCCAGGGTTGCCCGCGCCGCGCTCTTCTGCTCGTCGGGAAGCCTCGGCTTGAAGAGGGGCGCGAACTGCTTGTGCAGCTCGGTGCCGATGAAGTTGAGCCACTCCTGGAGCCGGTAGCGACCGAGGGTGCCTGCAGGCGGCGCGAGCCCGGACTCGGGCCTCCGATCGGCGATGTACTGGACGATCGCCGGCCCCTCGGTGAGCACCTCGCCGCTCTCGATCTCGAGCGCGGGGACGTAGCCCTTGGGGTTGATCAGGGTGAAGTCGGCGCCCGATCTCGTCTTCTTCGTGCCGAGGTGGACGCGCTCGAGGTCGAACTCCAGGCCAGCCTCGCGCAGCGCGATGTGGGGAGACAGCGAGCACGTGCCGGGGCTGAAATAGAGCTTCATCGGGGCCTCCGTGACGAGGGGGGCGTCAGCGCGGCGGCTCCGCGCCGCCGCGCGGGGCGGGGTCGGTCAGCGGATCGGCGTAGACCCCGGGGGTGGAGTCGGGGATGAGCGTCGCGCCGACCGTGCGCGCGTAGAACTCGGCGGGCCCGACGCCGCCGATGATGCCGTACGCATAGCCCATCTGCGCGAGGCCGTGCAGCGAGGCGAGGAGCAGCGCCTTGCCGACCCCCCGGCCGCGCTCGCTGTCGGCGACGCCGGTCGGGCCGAAGAAGCCGCGGCGGGTGCACTCGTAGGCGGAGAAGCCGATCACCTCGCCGCCGCGGATGGCGAGATAGACGCTGACGGGCTTGTTCGCGTAACCGACGCTGATCTCATCGGCCCAGTACGTCGTGAAGTGCTGCTCGACGAACCGCCGGACGCGCGTGATCTCGTAAGGCGCCGCCCGCCGGACGACCACGGAGGCCCGCCGCATGGCCTCGAGCGCCGGTTCGAGCGGCGGCAGCTTGAGCAGATTGACGAGCATGTCGGACATGGGCCCTCCCGAGCGACGAGATGACGAGCGCGGAGAGCGGCCCGGAGAGCGGGCCCGCTCCGGCCGGCGTTCTACCAGGATCGGGGCGAGCAGGCGATGCGACGGCGCGCGCCCCGCGCTGCGGCGGGGCGCGCGGGCCGCGCTCGCTACTTCAACGTGTCGGGATCGACGCCGAGCTCCCTGAGCTTCTCCGCCAGGCGCGCCGCCCGCTGCTCGGCGGACTTGGCCCGCTCAGCGAGCTCCTTGCCCGCCGGCACGAGCTCGCCCTCGCGGGTGAAGAAGCGGAGCTGCCCCTGCTCGACGCCCAGGAACAGCTCGAGCTGCGCGCTCCAGAGGCGGCCCGAGGCGTCGGGAGAGAGCGGCTCGTACTGCCCGTCGACGAGGTGGAAACCCGAGAGCTCGAGCGTCTCCGGATGGAACCAGAAGTAGTCCGGCGTCCGGAAGACGTCCTGGTACGTCTGCTTCTTGAGGCCGCGATCGATGCTCTCGGTGCTGTCCGAGAGCACCTCCACGATCACGTTCGGATACCGGCCGTCCTCCTCCCAGACGACCCAGCTCTTGCGCGGCCTCCGCTCGGTGCCGAGCACGACGAAGAAATCCGGACCCCGGAAGTGCTCGGACTTGAGCTGACGAGGGCTGAAGTGGATCGTCAGATTGCCGGCCGCGAAGAAATCCGTCCGCTCCTTCCAGAAGAGCTCCAGGCTCTCGAGCAGCAGGAGCATCTGGACGAGGTGGACGTAGCTCTCCATGGGCGGCTCGTTGCTGTCCAGATCGCCCGGAGGAGCGACGACGTTCGGGTCGACGATCTCCACCGGCATCGAGAAGGCCAGGGACGTCATGCCTCCAGCCTGCCGGAGGATCCACACCGCAGCAAGGTCGGCGGCGCATCTTCTCAATTCGGCGCGGGCTTACGAATCCAGGTATCGTTCATTTCGAGATCGGCATCCCGCCGCGTCCTGCGAGGCGCCCCGCGTCCGTCCTGCCGGGCGCGCGCAGCGCTCGCCGCCGCCGCGCGTCGCCCGCCCGGCAGCGCCGCGCCCGGCAGCGCCGCTCAGCGCGGCGGCGCGTCCGGCGTCGAAGGCCACGACCCCGCCTGCCCGGCGACGAGCAGCCGCGCTTCGGGCGCCCTCCAGTCGCGCGCGCCCGTGAACCGGAGCGCCAGCGTGCCGTCCGGGCGCACGAGGAACGTGTCGGGCAGCGTCGAGACCCCGAGCCGCCGCCCGAGGGCGGGCGAGCCGGCCCGCGCGACCTCGGGCGGCACCTCGCCGTCGAAGAAGGCGCGCACGACCTCCCAGCTCTCGTCGACGCTCACGGCCACGAGCTCGACGCCTCCGTCCCGCCGGAGCTCCCGGCCGAGATCGAGCAGGGCGGGGAGCTCGGCGCGGCACGGCGCGCACCACGTCGCCCAGAGGTGGAGCAGCACGGCCCGGCCGCGCAGCGCGCTCAGGCGAAGCTCGCTGCCGTCCGGCCGCGTGAGGACCTCGTCCGGCGCCAGCTCGGCCCCGGAGAGCTGCTCGTGCGCGAAGGGGCGCCCCGGCCGCCCCGCGTCGCGGCGGTGCTCCACCGCCCAGTAAAGGCCCACCGCGAGCGCCTGGAGGAGCATCAGGACGCCGGCGGCGCGGGAGGCAGCGCGGAGGTGCGGGTGCGCGCCCATGGGCCTACTCCGCGGCCGGCGGCAGGGCCGCCGCGGCGCCCGGCGGGGGGCCGGCGGCGCCCGGCGCGGCGAGAGGGCCCGGGGCGGCCGCCGCCCCCGCGCGCGCCGTGCCCACGACGCTGTAGAGCACCGGCAGGACGAGCAGCGTGAGCAGCGTGGAGGAGATCACGCCGCCGATCACGACCGTCGCCAGAGGGCGCTGGACCTCGGCGCCGACGCCCGTGTTCAGCGCCATCGGCACGAAGCCGAGCGACGCGACGAGCGCCGTCATCAGGACCGGGCGGAGGCGCCGCTCGGCCGCGAGCTCGATGGCCGCCCGCACCGGCATCCCGGCCGCGGTGAGCTGCCGGATGGTGGAGACGAGCACCATGTCGCCGAGCACCGCGACGCCCGACAGCGCCACGAACCCGACGCCGGCGGAGATGCTGAACGGCAGGTCGCGGAGCCAGAGCGCGACGACGCCGCCGATCGCGGCGAACGGAACGCCCGTGAAGACGCGGACCGCGTCGAGGAGCCGCCCGTACGTGAGGTAGAGCAGGAGCAGGATCAGCCCCAGCGCCGCCGGCACCACGACGAGCAGCCGCGCCTGCGCCCGCTCGAGGTGATCGAACTGCCCGCCGAAGCGGACGTAGTAGCCGGGCGGCAGCTCGACCTCCCGATCGAGCCGCGCGCGCGCCTCCTCGACGTAGGTGCCCACGTCGCGGCCCCGGACGTTCGCCTGCACGACGATCCGGCGCTTCGCCCACTCGCGGTTGATCGCGGCCGGCCCCTCGGTCGTGCGGATCTTCGCGAGCCGCGCGAGCGGGATGCGCTCGCCGCCGGCCGACGTGACCAGGATGCGGCCGATCGACGCGGGGTCCTCCCGGTAGCGATCGTCGATGCGCAGCGTCACGGGGAAGCGGCGCTCGCCCTCCTGGAGCTGCCCCACCTCGCGCGCGCCGAGCGCCTCGACGACATCCAGGACGTCGGCGGCCGCGATGCCGTGCCGGGCGATGGCGGCGCGGTCGATCTGGATCTCGAGCACGGGCTGCCCCGTGACCTGCTCGGTCACGACGTCCGCGGCGCCGGGGATCTTCTTGAGGACGGCCTCGATCTCGCGCGCCTTCTGCTTCAGCGTGTCGAAGTCGTCGCCGAACAGCTTCACCCCCAGATCGGCCCGGATCCCGGCGACCATCTCGTTGACCCGCATCTCGATCGGCTGCGTGTAGATGACGCGCATGCCCGGCATCCCCGCGAGCTCCGACTCCATCGCCTGGACGAGCTCGTCCTGCGTCGCGGCGCGCTTCCACGCCTCGCGCGGCTTCAGCGTGATGAACACGTCGGACAGCTCGAGCCCCATCGGGTCCGTCGCCACCTCCGCGGTGCCCGTGCGGGTCCAGACGCGCTCGATCTCGTCCGGGAATCGCTCGAGCAGGACCCGCTCGAGCCGGGTGCCGTAGCGGATCGACTCGCCCGCCGAGACCCCCGAGAGCCGCACGGTGTTGGCGACGATGGTGCCCTCGCGGAGCCGCGGCACGAACTCGGCGCCGAGCCGCGTCGCGAGGAGGACCGCGTTGCCGAGGAGCAGCACGGCGCCGGCGAGCACCGCCCAGCGCCACCGCAGCGCGAGCTGCAGCACGGGCCGGTAGGCCCGCTTGAGGAGGCGCACGAGCGCGTTCTCGCGCTCCTTCATGCGGCGCGGCAGGAGCAGGCTCGCGAGCACCGGCATGAGCGTGAGCGACAGGATCATCGAGCCGACGAGCGCGAAGATGACGGTGAGCGCCATCGGCCGGAACAGCTTCCCCTCCGCCCCCTCGAGGGCGAGGATCGGCAGGTAGACGATCATGATGATGAGCTCGCCAAACATGGTCGGCTTGCGCACCTCGATCGACGCGTCGCGCACCACGTCCGTCGCGCTCCGGTCGCTCGCGTCCTCCGAGAGCCGCCGGACCGAGTTCTCGACCATGATCACCGAGCTGTCGACGACGAGGCCGAAGTCGATCGCGCCGAGGCTCATCAGGCTCCCGGCCACGCCGGCGCGCAGCATCAGATCGAACGCGAAGAGCATCGACAGCGGGATGGCCGAGGCCACGATCAGCCCTGCGCGGAGGTTGCCGAGGAAGGCGAAGAGCACCGCGACGACGAGGAGCGCGCCCTCGAGCAGGTTCTTCCTTACGGTGCCGAGCACCTTGTCGATGAGCTCGGTGCGATCATAGACGACCGCGACGTCGACGCCTTCCGGCAGGCTCTTCTCGACCTCCGCAAGGCGCGCCTTGAGCCGCGTCGTGACCTCGTGGCTGTTCTCGCCCATCAGCATGAAGCCGAGGCCGAGCACGACCTCGCCCTGGCCGTCCGCGGTGACCGCGCCCCGCCGGATCTCGCGCCCCTCGACCACCCGGGCGACGTCGCGCACGCGGATGGGCGCCCCGCCCCTGGCGGCGACCACGATGTCCTCGATGTCGCTCACGCGCGTGGCGATGCCGATGCCCTGGATGAGGCTGGACTCGCCGGCCTGGTCCAGGGTGCCCCCACCCACGTTGGCGTTGTTGCGCTCCAGCGCCTCGGAGAGGTCGTGGAGCGAGAGCCCCCGCGCCGTGAGCTCCGCGGGGTCGACGAGGACCTGGATCTGCCGCTCGTCGCCGCCCCAGGCGTTGACCTCGGCCACGCCGCGCACCGAGCGGAGCTGCGGCGCGATGACCCAGTCGTGGACCGTGCGCAGCTCGCTCAGCGACTTGCCCTTGCCGGTGACCACGTAGTGGAACACCTCGCCGAGCCCGGTGGCGACCGGGCCGAGCTCGGGGCGGTCGATGCCCGGCGGCAGCGCCACGGTCTGAAGGCGTTCCATGACGACCTGGCGGGCCAGGTAGATGTCCGTGTCGTCCTCGAACCGGGCCGTGACCTGGGAGAGGCCGAAGCGGGACAGCGAGCGGACCTCCTCGAGCCTGGGCAGCCCCGAGATCGCCTGCTCGACGGGCGCCGTGATCTGGCGCTCGATCTCGACGGGCGAGAGGGCAGGGGCGACGGTGTTGATCTGCACCTGCACCGGCGTCGTGTCCGGGAAGGCGTCGATCGGCAGGCGGCGGAACGCGAGGATGCCCGCCAGGGAGAGGCCGATCGAGGCCAGGATCACGAGCAGCCGGTGGCGGAGCGACCACGCGATGACGGCGTTCAGCATGATCGCGCCTCAGTCCTCGCCGCAGCAGCCGGCGCCGATGCTCTCCTTGAGGGTCTCGGTCTTGAGCAGGAAGCTCCCCTCGGTCGCGACCTCCTCGCCCGGGCGCACGCCCTTCGTCACCTCGACGAGATCGCCCTCGATCGCCCCGATCTCGACCCGCCGCGCCTCGAACTGGTCGTCGGCGAGCCGCACGAACACGAGCTTCACCGTCTTCGCGCGCTGGACAGCGGCGCGGGGCACCATGACCGCGGCGCGCGCCGGGGCGAGGATGCGCGCCCGGCCGAACATGTTGGCCCGCAGCGCGCCGCCCGGATTCGCGAGCGGGACGCGCGCCTTGGCCGTGCGCGTCGCCGGATCGATGGCCGGCGCCACGTACGTGATCTCCCCCTTGAGCTCGCGCCCCTCGAGGCCGTCGACCTCGACGACCACCGGCTGCTTCAGCGAGACGGCCGGGAGCTCGGTCTCCGGCACGTCGAGCTCGGCCCACATGCTCGAGACGTCGACCACCTCGAACAGGGTCTCCTCGACGCCGACGAGCCGGCCCACGGTCGCCCGGCGCTGGGTCACGACGCCGGCGAGCGGGGTCGTGAGCGTGTAGCCCCCGCTCCCGCCCGCGCTCGCGCCCACGACGGCCAGGGAGGCCGCGAGCGAGGCGCGCTCGGCGCGGGCGGCGTCGAGCTCCTGCTGCGCGACGAGGACGCTCTTGCGCGCGGCGAGCCCTTCCTTCTCGAGCTGCTCCTCGCGCTTCAGGTTCTCCTCGGCGACCTTGAGGCGCGCCACCGCGCCGGCCAGCCGCGATCGATCCGCCCCCACGTCGGCGCTGTCGATGACGGCGAGCGGCGCGCCCCGCTTGACCTCCGAGCCCACGTCCACGAAGAGCTTCTGGACGACGCCCGGCGCGCGCGCGTTGAGCTCGGCGACCTTGAGCGCGTCGTAGGCGATCCGGGCGGTGACGGGGATCCCTCCGCCGCCCTGCCGCTCGACGGCCTTCGCCGTGAGGATGCCGGCGAGCCGGGCCGTGTCCTTGGTCTTGAGCTTGACCTTCGTCCCGTCCGCCGGCGCGCCGTCGCTCGCCACGTCGGCCGCCGGCTTGCCCCCGCGCTCGGGGTGGCAGATGGGGCAGATGGACTCGGGGAACTCGTGCTCTTTGCACCAGTCTCCCTTCGCCTGGAAGATCGGGACGAGCTTCGGATTGCACTTCGTGCAGAGCGCTTCCAGCACGCCGTGCTCCTTGCACATGGCGCCCTCGACGGCCGACGCGGCCCTGGGCTTCGCCTCGGCCTTCTGCGGCGCAGCGTTGTCGGTCCCTTTGGCCCCGCACCCGGAGAGGACGGCGAGCGCCAAGAGCACCACGACGTGAACGCGGCCGGGCATCTCAGCTCCCCTTCGGCGGCCTGACGATCTTCAGATCTGGGTTGCACTTGAGGCACTGCGACTCGGGCAGCCCGTGCTCCGCGCACCAGTCGCCCGTGGCCTTGAACGCCGGGATCAGATCCGGGTTGCAGCGGGAGCACTGCGACTCGGGCACCTCGTGCTCTCCGCACCAGTCCTCGTGGGAGCCGGGCTTCACGTCGGCGGGCGCGTGCGCCGCCTTTGCCTGCGTCTGCTCGGGCGTGGCCTTTCCGGCGCTCGGCGCTTCCTTCGCGCACGACGCAGCACCGAGGGCGAAGACGCAGAGCACGAGCGAGATGGAACGAAACTTCATGGACCTCTTCTCCTTGCTGTTCGCAATGTCACGTGAAGGACGAGTCTCGGGCATGCCTGTCGCTCTCGCGCACCTGCGCGCTGCCGCTCGGCGCAGCGCCGCGACCACCGCCGCCGACCCTGCCCGCGAGCGTCTTGCGCGGCTGGGTAGAGCAGATCTGGGCGGGCGAGCTGAAGCAGGCGCATGACGCGTGGCGATCACGCCCTCCGCTCGGACCTAGCAGGGCGCTGAACCACGCCGCGATCACCTGAGGCCACCGAGGGCGGACAAGGCCCACGTGGAGCTCGCCAGAGCGCGATCGACGGCTCGGGCCGCGGAGCGGCCATCAGCGCCGCGCTAGGCGAGGTGCCTTGGGACGTGGAGCACTTCGCGCGCCTCAGGCGACGGGGGCGCACGCTGGGGCAGGAGCAGCAGAAGCTCCGCGGAGGCGGGCGCGAGCAAGACCGGAACGCTGGGCGAGGGCGGGACGGCCGGGATCCTCGCCGCGCAGCACCCCGAGGCGCAATCCAGGGGACAAGGGCAGCCCCCCTCGTCGCCATCCTCGGGACACGACTCGCCGCAGTCGTCGACGGCCACGAAGGCGTACGCCACCGTCAGCTGGCTCATGAACAAGGCGAGCACGACCATGGAGAGCAGCCGGACGAGCCGCCGCGTCCACATGGATCGGGGATGTTGCCTTCGCTGCCGAGTCACGAGCCGGCAGAGCCTACCATGTGGACTGAGCGGCGCGAGCACGAATCGCGGGGTCGCCCGGGGGTCGGCGCCCGGTGCTGGGTGAACGGGCGCGACACGCCACTCCCAGAAGGATCCCGATGGGGCACCTGCACGGGGGAGCAGCTCCGCTTTCATGTTCCTCGTCCTCCCGAGAGTTCCATTTCCATCCGTGCAGGAGATTCTTCAGCAGCAGTCGTGCTCACCGCGCCACGCGTCCGCGCCCTCCTTGACGACGAGCAAGGCGATAACCAAGGCAGCGATCGGGTCCGCCCACCACCAGCCGAGCGCCCCGTTGAGCCCGATCCCGACGAGCGTTGCCAGCGAGAGCCAGACGCAGGCGGTGGTCTGAAAGGCGTCCGCTTCCATCGCCCGGCTGCCGAGCTGCCGAGCCACGCGACGCTTCGCGCGCGCCAGCCAGCGCATCACGAGGAGCGACAGGCCCGTCAGCCCGACGCCTACGAGAGTGAACTCGGGCCGCTCACCCTCCCAGAGCGCCTGACCCGCGTCGAAGGCGACGTACGCAGCGAGCAGGAACAACGACACGGCCACCAGTCGCTGAGCTCGGTGCTCGACGGCGTCGAGGGCCTGGCTTGACAGCCGGTGCGCCTGTTCCGCCCGGAGGCGCCAGATCATCACGAAGCCCGAGGCGCACTCGACGAAACTGTCGATGCCGAAGCCAAGGAGCGCAACGCTCCCGGCGAGGACGGCCGCCGTCACGGCGACGACGCCCTCGACGATGTTCCACCCGACCGTCAGGTACTCGAGCCGCAGCGCCAGCTCCACGTGCGCCGGCCGTCCTCGCTCCTCCGTATCTGACGAGCAGCTCGTGCAGTGGTCGCAGCTAGCCTCCTTGATCATTCCCATCGCGGCCTCCTCGCAAGGATCGACGGCTCGACCCCTCCAACCTTACGCGGACGCTGCGAGCTGAGCCGTGACGGCAACTGAAACCGCTGGCGCCTCTCGTCGCGACGAAAATTTTCCGGAAGAGTTGAGAGAAGAGCCCGTCGGGAGCAGAATCCGAGGTGCCTATGACCCCAGACAAGCCGACCCGAGCGGCTCACGCCGTGCGCGAAGCCCTCGCGACCCAGCGCGGCGAGTTGTTGGAGAGCGTGCGGCGCAGGGCCAAGGCAGCGGTCGACGCCGAGGAGGTGCTCCAGCGTGCCTTCGAGCGAGCGCTTCTCCGCAGCGACCAGGTGCGTGATCCCGCCGGGCGGCGGCGTGGGTGGGGCGGGTCGCACGCAACGTCCTCCACGACGAACTGCGCAAGAAACACGACGCGGTGCTCCCGGTCGATGAGCTCGAGCTGGCGTCCGTTGAAGAGGAAGACGTCGACTGCTGGTGCGTGCTCGTTCAGGCGGAACGATTGAAGCCCGACGATGCGCTCATCTTGAAGCGCGTCATCGTCGACGGCATGGCTGTCAAGGACGTTGCGGCCGACCTCGGTGTGACGCCGGGCAACGCGATGGTGCGACTGCACCGCGCTCGAAGAGCGTTGAGGGATCGCCTGAAGGAACACTGCGGGACGACGTCGGCGCGGTCCTGCTCAGAGTGCGGCTGTGACGAGCGAGGCTGTTGCGTGACTCTCCTGCGAGCCCGCGGATTGTTCGTCATCACGGCGCTCGCCGAGATCGTCGGCTGCTATTTGCCCTATCTCTGGCTCCGACAGGGGAAATCCGCGCTCCTGCTCCTGCCGGCGTCGGCGAGCCTCGTAGCGTTCGCCTGGCTGCTCACCCTTCATCCGACCGGCGCTGGCCGCACCTACGCGGCGTACGGCGGCATCTACGTGCTGGTTTCGCTGCTCTGGCTCTGGGTGATCGAGGGGCAGCGCCCGACGCGCTGGGACATCCTCGGCGGCGCCGTGACCATTGCGGGCATGGCCATCATCGTTCTCGGCGCGCGGAGTCGATAAGCCCGCCATCTGCCTTGTCGGCGCGGCGGTCATGGGCACTGGCGAGTCGTGCCTCGATGTGCCCATCCACGGTGCCCATACGCATCGCCTGATGCCGCCTCTACACGCCCGCCGCCATCGCCGGCGCGGCGCTCGGCGGACCCTGCCGCAAAGGCCTGGATCAATCCGTCGAGGGTGCCAAGGGCGCAAGAACACCAGCGAATTTCGAAATTTCTTGTCTCGCGGTGCTCTGCGCGCCCTGGCGCCGCCGCGTAAAAATTCTTCTCCAGACGTCCCGATCGCCTCGGCATTCCTCGGAGGGCTCGTATCCTCGCCGTCCAGCCACCGCGCCGGAGGACCAGCTAGCCTGGATTTCTGAAGCCGCTGGGGCACGCGACGACCTGGTCGCTGGCGGATCCATTTGGCCGCGTTAACGTTCTCATTTCGAACGAGGCTCAAGCAGTTCAATCTCACGGGCGGTAGAGCCCGTTTGAGCTTCGGTTGATGTCGGATATTGCGCTACCCAACATCACCTAAAAGATGCGGTTGTTGTGACTTCGGAATAGTCACGTCGGCTCGCAAAACGCCGCGAAACGCAGGTTCGGCTTGACGGGCTAGCCAACATGAAACAATAACTATCCTCGTCGCAGTGCCTGACCGAACACGGACCGAGCCCACTCGCTCCGTGGACCTCGAGAGCGAGATTCACCGGAGGGCAACCGCGGCAGTACCTCGGCAGCCTTCACCGCGCGGCGAGCGCACCCGATCAACGAAGGGCAGCGTCGAGCTGCAGACAGATTTGCTTTTTACCTGGTTAACATAATTAGGAGAATCACATGAGATTCGCATCCAGGCAACTCTTGCTTGCCGCCGCGACGGGCCTTCTCGCCGTGTCCTGCGTCGGCCTGGCGGAGGACTACGAGGACGAGGAAGGCGGCGCGCTCGACGAGGGCCTCACGATCGACCCGAGCGCGGCCTACACGCTGGTCGGCGTGCAGAGCAACAAGTGCGTGGAGATCCGCGGCGGGAGCACGGCGAGCTCGGCGGCCGCGCAGATCGCCTCGTGCCGCAGCGGCGACACGAGCCAGCAGTTTCGGGTGGAGTCTGCGGGGAGCAACTACTACCGGCTGCGCAACGTGAAGAGCGGACTCTGCCTCGGGGTCAACGGCTCGTCGACGTCGAACGGCGCCACCATCGTCCAGTCCAGCTGCGGCAACGCCACGAGCCAGCAATTTTCTATCTCGGACGTCTCCTCGACCGCCCAGCGGCTCACGAACCGCGCCAGCAACAAGGTGCTCGACGTCATGGGGCGGTCGACGTCGGACGGCGCGAGCCTCCAGCAGTGGGGCTGGGCCAACGGAGATAACCAGAAGTTCTCGCTCAAGTCGGTGGGGGGCTCCTCGAGCTCGACGACGACGTCGAGCTCCTCCAGCTCCGCGAGCTCGTCGAGCTCGTCGAGCTCGTCGACCACGGGGACCGGCGGCGCGGGCGGCGCTGGGGGCGCAGGCGGCGCAGGCGGCGCGGGCGGCTCCGGGGGTGCCGGGGGGACCGGCGGCGGCGGCACCGGCGGCTCGGGCGACCTCGGCGTCGCCCCGGCGTCCGGCTGCGGGCTCGGCTACAGCCAGCTCCCGAACGGCAAGGGCGGCGTCAACGTCGAGCCCGTCTGCATCCCGAAAGAGATGAACTTCAACATGGCCGCGTCGCTGGAAGCCTTCAAGACGACGGTCTATCCGCTGCTGCAGACCAACTGCTCGGGCTGCCACAGCTCGACGGGCAAGGCCCAGGCGCCCCTCCACTCCGACGTCGATCCGGCGCTGGCCCACGAGTACGCGCTCACGCGCGTGAACTTCAAGAAGCCGGCGGACTCCAAGCTCGTCGTCCGGATGGGCATCGACCGGCACAACTGCTTCGGCTCGAGCTGCAGGGACGCGAACACGCAGATGCTCGCCGCCGTCACGGCGTGGGCCAACGCCGTCGCGCCGAGCCTGCCGACGACCCCGCGCCCCGTCGCGGCCGGCGAGCAGGTCACCGAGGCCCAGGTCAAGTCGTGGATCGCGACGGACAAGGCCACCATCCCCGCGGCGGACGCGGAGTTCATCAAGTACGCCTCGCTGCACGAGATCCACAACAAGGGCGCCTCGGCGGAGGAGATGAACGTGGCCCGCGTCGGCCTGTCGAAGGCGCTGAACTCGACGGCGCGCTGGGCTCCCAGGATCGTGAACCCGGTCGACATCAACGGAAAGGGCATCGTCTACCGCTTCGATACCCGCAGCTACTGGGGCTACAACAAGGGCGTCACGAAGCTCCACTTCGGCGGGTCGGACGACGATGTCTTCTTCGGGAGGACCAGCGTCAACTACCTGGGCGAGCCGGTCGGCTCCGACGTCACCTTCCGGGAGAAGTACCGGTACACGTCGGACGTCCAGGTGGATCCGAGCTTCGCGCGGCTGGTCTGGGGGCGCGTCCTCGCCGGCAACGTGGAGGGCGCGACGGACGGCGGCGTGCTGCCGCCCTACGTCGACGGCTTCAAGACGGATTACATCGAGGCGAGCCAGCTCGTTTACACGCTGACCCGTCCGGACGTCTACAACGCGATCATGGCGATCCCCTGGTATGCGCACGACCTCGAGACCGAGCTCGGCGTCATCAAGGACCAGGGGATGAAGTCGTACGAATACATGCTCACCAAGCAGGCCATCACGGTCGACTCCCGCATGTACTTCAGGGCCAAGACGCGGCGCGGCGGGTACTACTGGAAGACCTGGGACGTCTTCACCGGGCAGCTCGACGGCGGCGTGAACACGATCGAGCAGGCGTGGGAGACGGGCCAGATCCGGTTCCCCTTCTGGGCGCACCCGATCCCGAAGTTCATCAGCGGGACCGGCATCGGCGGCTCGGCGAACAACTGGAGCTTCATCGCGACGCTGGCTCAGCCGCAGGGCACCGAGCCTCCGGGGTGCGATGGGCAGCCGAGCTACGCGGGCGGCGGCTACGTGAACTGCCGCTACTACACCGGGACCGACGGGCTGCAGCAGTCGGCGGAGGAGGTCATCTGGGATCTGCCGAACGGCCTGCAGGGGTACTCGCTGTGGGGCGGCTTCAACCAGCGCCGCGTGGACGCCTTCGTCAACATCGTGCGTGATCCGCGCATCCAGCGGAACGCGACGGACGCGCAGATCAACAGCAACGTGGGCTTCGCCACCCAGGATCGCCGCCTGAACACCGGCAGCTCCTGCATCGGCTGCCACGCGGACGGCATGAACCGCGGCAACAACGATCTGCGCGACTGGCTGGACGCCGGCGGCGAGCGCCTGCCGAAGGGCGAGCACGGGGTCGACGGGTGGATCAACGACACGGCGGTCGTGTCGCAGGTCAAGGAGCTGTACCCGCCCTCGAGCGTCATGCGGTCGCGCATGGAGGACGACCGCCGCGTCTTCCTCGCGGCGATGGCGAAGATCAAGAGCGAGATGGTCCTCGGCGCGGACAAGAACGTGTACGTGGAGCCGACGATCTGGACCATCGAGTGGGCGCAGAACTTCTACAAGTACGCGCCGACCCGCTCCAACTGACGTAGCGCCAGGCTCTGTCGGACGGCCGCCGCCCGGAGGCTCGTCCGGCAGGGCCCAGCCCGCCCCCGCTGCATCCCTGGCAGGACTTCGGGCGGGCGGAGCTAGCACCACTGTGTCACAGCCGGAGGGACTGGAGCCTGGGGACCTCGGCGTGTCGACGGTGGCAGCTGGGACACCGGGGCAGCCAGCGGGTCAGCACGCGGGCGATGGCAAGACGGCAGGTGGCGAAGGAGTCGCTAACATGGCGCTCAGGCCGCGAGTGGGAACGGCGTGGGGAAACGCGTTCGTTCGGCCGAGGGGGGAAAATGCCGCGCGCGTTCGGCGACAACGAACGCGTAGCAGCTGAGGGCGACGGTCACATGGTGGTGCCAGCCGGGAAAGCGCCGGCCTTCGAAGTGATCCAGGCCGAGCTCGCCCTTCAGCTCCTCGTAGACCTTCTCGGTACGGTAGCGCTCCTTGTAGAGGCGCACGATCTCCCTCCGGGACATCCGGGCCGGCAGTGTCGTGAGGGCAAACTTCGTCGGCTGACGTTCTCCGTCGAGCCATTCGATCAGCAGCCAGACCGGCTCGTGCTGCGCGACCGGAATGCCATCGCGGCTCGCTACGCGCACGCGCCGCAGCGCGAAGCGCGACGAGAGCGTGCGTCCGGTCCCTTCGCGCCAGGCAATCCGCCGAAAGCCCCGACGGCCGAGACGTCGCCCCAGCTCGCCCACGCTCATCGGGGTGCAGCGCTCGGAGTCGCTTCCGCTGAGCAGCAGGACTTTGGTGGGCGCTTCGATCCCCACGGCGTAGTCGAACCCCAGCAGGCGCACCGTCTCCCGGAACTCATGGGCGTTGCCGTAGAGGGCGTCGGCGAGCACGATGTCACCGGGGATCCCTTCGCGCACGGCGCGCTCGATCATGCCGAGCGCCAAGTCGACCTTGCTCTTGTACTGCACGGACGCAGGTATGCGGGCTTCGCGCCGTCGCGCCGGATCCTCGGCCCAGCTCCGAGGCAGGTACAGCTCGAAATCGATGGGCACGTGGTGGTAGCGCGTCGCCACGCTCAGGCTGAGGCCGATCTGGCAGTTGGTGATCTTGCCGGCGGAGCCGGTGTACTGCCGTTGAACCCCCACCGAGTGCTCGCCCTTCTTCAAAAAGCCCGTGTCGTCGATGAGCCACGCCGAGACCGGAGCGTGCTCAGCCATCGCCGCGATGGCGTAGCGGGCCGCGTACCGGCGCACGGCGTGATCGTCCCAGTGCGCGTTCGAGATGAAATGCTGCAGGCTCTGGTGCGCCGCCTGCACGCGCGCCGGGTCGGGGCAGGCTCGGGCAGCGAGCGGCTCAATGCTCTTGCGTTCCGCCTCGCCGAGCAGCCCCATCGCATAGATCGCGAACGACTCGCGCCGCAGCGGATGGGCAAGGATGTCCCCGATGTCCGAGAAGTAGGCGTCCAGCCGCCGCTGGGCGGCGGCGTTCATTGTGTACTCCACGACACATCAGGCTGTGTCGCCCCTGCAGGGCGGCAAGCTCCGGTCCGCAGAAAGGCTCCAGCCTTCCGGGAGATTCCTGCGGGGAGCGTCGGCTCACCCCGCCCGGTCGCGACACAGTGGTGCTAGAGCGTCAGCTCGGGCTCGACCCTGTGCCGGGTGGCCTGCTCGTAGTCATAAGCATACCCCAGCAGGCGGGGCTCGCTCCAGAGGGGGCCGACGAAGATCAAGCCGAAGGGGGCCCCGTTCTCGTACTGGCCAGCAGGCACGACCACCCCGGGCAAACCGGCGATGTTGATCGCCGACTCCGTGGTCGCCGCGTAGGTGTCCGTGCTGAAGAGCTCCGGGTTCACCTCGTAGGTCTGCGGAAACGCCAGGGCATCCAGATCGTGCTCGGCCATCACGGCGTCGAAGACGCTCAGGTACTGGCCCCGAAGGGCCCAGAAGCTCGATAGATCTGGCGGAGCCTCCGGGTGAAGCAGCGAATCCGCGAGGACGGGGAGCTTCTCGACGTACCAGAACAGCGGGCCGCCGTCCTCTTGAAACGGAGATACCCCCGCGATGAGCGAGAGCTCGTCGATCGAGCCGACCACGCCCCCGTCGAACGTCAATCCCTCGAGATATCGCTGAAAGTCATGGGCGAGCGACTCCGTTCCTCGCATGTCGTAGGGCTCGCCGGGCAAGGCCAGCTCGGCGAAGCCGCTGCCGGCGAACGGATCGTCGACGACCGTCGCGCCCTGGCGCTCGAGCTCCAGGGTGGCGCGCGCGTAGAGATCCTGCGTCTCCGGCGACAGGGCACTGAGGCGAAAGCCCGGGCCGTACAGCCCGATCCGCTTCCCGCAGAGGGCGGTCTTGCTAAGCTCGCTCGTGTACCCGTGCGGGGGCAGCCGGCCATCGGAGGCGCTCGTCTTGGGGTCCTCCGGGCTGTAGCCGGCGAGCACGTCCATCACCAGGGCGGCGTCGAGCACCGTCTTCGCGATCGGCCCTGCGACGTCCCTCGTGCTGGCGGCCAGCGGCACGATGCCCGCCGTGGGGACCAGGGCGAACGTCGGCTTGACGCCGACGAGGCTCTGCGCCGCCGCGGGGTTCTGGATCGAGCCCCCCGTCTCCTCCGCGAGGCCCAGCACCGCGAAGCTGGCGGCCACCGCCGTGGCGGTCCCGCTGCTGCTCGCGCCGGGCGAAAGGTCCCTGTCGACGGCGTTGTACGTGGGACCTGCCCAGCTGCTGTTGGCCCGGGTCCCGTCGTCGCTGAAGGCCGGGATGTTGGTCTTCCCGAGGATGATGGCGCCCGCTCGAATCAGCCGCTCGACGACGACGGCGTTCTCGATCGGGAACAGATCGACGCCGCCTGCCTCGGAGCTGATGGGCGCCCAGCCCGCCGTCGACGGCAGTCCGACGACGTCCATCGATTCCTTGATGACCACGGGGATCCCCGCCAGCGGGCCGAGCGGCTCGCCGTTCCGCCGCTTCCTGTCGATCGCGCGCGCCGCTTCGAGCGCGCCCGGGTTCAAGAAGGTGAAGGCGTTGTAGGACGGCTCGTACTGCTCGATCCTGTCGAGGTAGGCCTGGGTCAGCGCCTCTGCCGTGTAACGCCTGCTCCTGTACGCCTTCCGAATCTTCGAGATCGTGAGTTCGGTCACGTCGATGTGGTGGGCGCGGACGGGGCCCGCCGCCGCGTCGGCGGCGCCAGGGGCCCCCAGGACGACCCCAAGCAACATGGCGGCGATCCGCTCGCCGCCTGGACGTTTGTGCTTCTTCATGAAGAATCGCTCGCTCTCGCTTCGAGACGCAGGTTCGGCGTCAATTGATGATGGCCGGATCCTCGATCGTGAAACACTCGACCGACGACGCCGCGTATTTGATCGCGTTGTACCAGAACTGCGAGATCTGGAAGACCTGCGACGCCGATCGCTCGTAGCAGGGGCTGTTCGGGTCCATGTACATCTGGGGATTGAGGCACGCCGCCGTCCCGAGCCACTGGCCCGAATAGGTCACCCACTCGTCGCCATAGGCGACGACGTGACCCTTGCCGACCTCCTTGTGCACCGCGAAGTTGTTCGTGCCGTCGGTGCAGTCGACGGTCGCTGTCGTCGATTTGATCGAGCGCGCGATGTATGCGCCGACGCTCCGGATGTCCTTGCCGATCGGCGTGTCCTGGTTCCAGGTGCCCACGCTCCCGGGGAGGGAGCCGCCGAGCGGCACGGGGCCGCCCCAGCAGTTGCAGTTCGGGCAGCCGGTCCGCGCAGGATCGAGCACGCCGTCGGCGTTGAACTGGATGTCCGCGAATGAAAGCAGCTGGTTGGTCGCCGTGACGTCGTGGATCATGCACCCCTGTCCATTGCACTGATAGCCGCTCAGCGCGATGAGACCACCTCCGCCGTTGACCCAGTCCTCGAGCGCCTTCACCTCGTCAGGCGTGAACTGCCAGGGCTGCCCGTCGTCGTTCTGCGCGCCCTTCGTCACCATCCACTGGAGGAGGATCACGTCGTACTTGGCGAGGAACTCCGGCGTGAGCGTGGGCTTCTCCCTGTTGTAGTTGTCGACCTGGGCCGTGCTCTGCGTGTTGAGCCAGTTCTGAAGCGCCGTGGTGCTGTCGCTGCTGCACGGGCCCCAGACGCCTTCATGGCCGATCGACGCGATGTTGATGCAGGTGCAGTTGCCCTCGTCATCGCAGGTCGTCTGATGCCCGGCGTCAGCCGGCGGCCCGCCGCCCGGACCCGAGCTCGTCAGCCCGATGTCGCCGCCAAAGTCGTCGCCGCCGCTGCTGCTGCTGCTCCCGGCGCCGGCGCCGGTCGCGCTCTGCCCGCCTTCGCCATTTCTCGTGGTGTTGCCGTTGCCGTCGCCGCTCGCCGAACAAGCGATGACGGGCAACCAGAAGGCTGCGAGCGCGGCGCAGAAGCGAGTCACGAAACGAAGTCTTGTCATGATCCACAGACTATCATTCCCGCGACGGGTCGGAGGTCTGAAAGAGTAAGGAAGCCCTCGGCCCGCAGGCGTAACAGGGGCCTCGACCCCGCCGCGCCAGCCCCCCGGCGCGACAGCTCCGGCGTGAGCGCTGTCCCTTTCTCTACCGGTCGGAGTTGAATATCAGCAGCGACACGAACAGGGCTATCGGCCTGCGCGGCGCGTCAGACGAAGAGTTGCGCGCGGGTGGTGCGGGTGAAAGAAATCGACGCGAGAGGAACGGTCGGAGCGCGTGCTCGCCATCTCTACGCAGATGGGGCCGAGAGGGGCCGGGGAGAATTGAATTCAGCCCGTAGGCTGCCGAGAGGGGCCGGGAGAATCGAAATGAAACCCGACGCCGCCCCGCGGCGGGACGCTGGCCGCCCGCCTGGTCGAAACGCGCGCGAGGGCGCCCCGCGTTTAGCGCTAATAAGTTAATTATTTCAATTGCTTACGCCGCTTCCAGGGCCGACCGCGGCCCGCGTCGGGTTCCGGGGGCGCAGCCGCAGCCTACACTGCCGTCGCATGTCCCCCGCATCGCCCACGCCGCCCGCCGGGGCCGACGCGATCGCGCTGGTCGAGCGCGCCCGAGAGCTCGCGGCGCTCGTGCTCGCGCCGGCGGCGAACGCCACGGATCAGGCCGATAGCGTCCCCCGCGAGCACCTCCGCGCGCTCGCGGACGCCGGTCTCCTCGGGATCGCGACGCCCGCGCGCTACGGCGGCCTCGGGGCGCCCGCGCAGGTCGCGCGGGAGGTCCTGGAGATCCTCGCCGGCGCCTGCGGGGTGACCGCGTTCGTCCAGATGCAGCACACCACGGCCGCGTGCGCGCTCATCGCGCGCGGCGACAACGAGGCGCTCAAGGAGCGCGCCCTGCCTCGCCTGGCCTCCGGCGAGCGCCTCTGCACCGTGGGCTTCTCCCACGTCCGCCGCCCGGGCCCGCCGATGGTCCGGATCGAGCCCGACGGCGACAACGTTCGCCTCCACGGCACCGTGCCGTGGTTGACCGGCCACGGGATCGCCGACGACGCGGTCATCGCCGGTACGCTCCCCGACGGCCGCCTGATGTACGTGCTGACGCCGCTCTCGGCCGGCGACTCCATCGAGCCGTCGCCGCCGCTCCGCCTCAGCGCGATGAACGCCTCGGCCACGGTGTCGCTGACGCTGCGCGCGCTGCGCGTCGGCCCCGAGCAGGTGATCGCCACCGTGACACGCGAGCAGCAGGCCGCTCGCGACGTGGCGGGCCTGCTGACGCCGGCGGCGCTGTCCCTGGGCGCGGCCGGCGCCGCCGCCGCCCTGCTCGCGTCGCTGGCCGAGCGCCGCGGCGACGCGCAGCTGGCCGGCGCCGCGCGGGCGCTCGAGGACGAGCGGGAGGCCGCCCGCGCCGAGGTGGACGCATGGGCGGACCGGCCGGAGGCGGAGGGCTACGCCGAGCACGCGGTCCGCGCCCGCGCCTGGTGCGTCGAGCTGGGCGTCCGCGCCGCGCACGCGGCGGTCGCCGCGACCGGCGGCAGCGCGAACCGCCTCGACCACGCCGCGCAGCGCCTCTTCCGCGAGGCGATGCTCTACTCGCTCACGGCCCAGACGCGCGATCTGCAGGCGGAGACGGTGCAGCGGCTGCTCGGCCGGGGCCGCGGGGCGACGGACGGCGCGCGGCCGTGAGGGCGGGGCCCGCCCGGCGCGCTACGCCGGTTCCTGGGGAGCCGCGCGACCGTCGACGTGGTCCGCGCCCCCCGCTGCGTACGCGCCGACGAACTCCCGCAGCTTCCGGGTCTGGTAGCCGCGCGCGAGCGCCGTGAGCTGCTCGATCCAGGGCGTGAGCCGCGGATCGTGCAGCCTGAGCCGCTCCGCCTCGTCCAGGATCCTGTGGACGAGCCCCTTGCTCGCGAGCGCCGACAGCGTGGCCAGGTCTTCGGCCGAGGGCGGCGTGAGGCGCCCGCCGTCGCCGTCCGTGGTCCGCTCGGCCGGCGAGCCCTGCGCGGGCGCCTCGTCGCGGCGGAGCCACTCGATGCCCAGGAGGCGCGATATCTTGTCGAGGAGCGCGCTCGCCTGGACGGGCTTGGGGAGGAAGTCATCGCAGCCGGCAGCGGCGCACTTCTGCTGCTCGGCCTCGGAGACGCTCGCCGACGAGGCCAGGATGACGACGCCCCGGAGCTCGGGCATGCGCTTGAGGCGGCGCGTGGCCTCGCAGCCGTCCATGCCCCGCATGTACACGTCCATCAGGATGAGCGCCGGCGCGCGCTGGGCGGCCATGCGCAGCGCCGCTTCGCCGCCGTCGGCTTCGCACAGCTCGAAGCCGAGCGGGCCGAGGAGCCCGCGCACCACCGCGCGATTCTGGGGGTTGTCGTCGACGATGAGGATCGTGCGGCGCTCCCCCCGATAGCCGACGATCGCGTCCCACCTCAGGGCCTCGCCCGGGCTCGCCGCCTGGTCCGCCGGCCGCGCCTCGGCGAGCGGGAGCGTCACGGTGAACGCGCTGCCCGCGCCGACCTCGCTCTGCACCTCGATCGCCCCGCCGAGCTGCTCCACGAGCTTCTTCGTGATGGCCAGGCCGAGCCCGGTGCCCTCGCTCCTCGCGCCCTGCTCGCCCACCTGCTCGAAGGGCTCGAAGATGCGCGACAGGTGCTCCGCGGCGATCCCAGGACCGGTGTCCTCGACGCGGAAGCGCACCATCCGCCCCGCAGGGACGCTCTCCTCCAGCACCTCGACCCGGAAGAGCACGCCGCCGCGCTCGGTGAACTTGATGGCATTGCCGAGGAGGTTCAAGAGCACCTGCGTCAGCCGCTTCTCGTCGGCGCGGACGGCCTCGAGCGCTGGGCCGCGCAGCTCGTGGGTGAACGCGATCCCCTTGGCCTCGGCGCGCACCCGGCACAGGTCGACGACCATCTGCACCAGCGCAGGCAACCGGACCACCGTCACGACGGCGTCCATCTTGCCCGCCTCGATCTTGGCCAGCTGCAGCAGGTCGTTGATGAGCGAGAGCAGGTGCAGGCTCGATTTCTGGATGACGCTCAGCCCATCCCGCCACGCCGGCGGGAGCTCGGGCGTCCGCTCGAGGATCTGCGCGTAGCCGATGATCCCGTTGAGCGGCGTGCGCAGCTCGTGGCTCATGCTGGAGAGGAAGTCGCTCTTGGCCTGGCTGGCGCGCTCCGCCGCCTCCTTGGCGACGCGGAGCTCGGCGGTGCGCTCCTTGATCTTGGCCTCGAGGTCCCGGTAGAGGAGGGCGTTCTCCACGGCGATCGCGGCCTGCGCGGCGAGCATCGACAGGAGCTCGACCCGCCGCTCGGGGAACGCCGCGGGGACCTCGCGGTGCTCGAGGTAGAGCACGCCGAGGAGGCGCCCTCGATGCGAGAGCGGCAGCGAGAGGAGCGAGAGGACGGGGTGCGCGGCGAGGTACGGATCGGCCGCGAAGCGCGCGTCGGCGCGGGCGTCGTCGGCCACGACCGGCTCGCTCGTGCGCGCGACGTAGTTCACGACCGTCCTCGCGACATCCGCGCTCTGCGAGAGCGGCTCGGACAGGCCCGTCTCGATCCGGCCTCCGTGCACCGAGAGCCGCGCCACCACCGAGAGCTCCTCGCCTTCGCCCAGCAAGAGCGCGCCGCGCTGCGCCCCGGCGCTCTCCAGCACGAGCTCCATCAGCCGGCCGACGACCCGCTCGGGGTCGAGCTCGCTCGACAGCGCCCGCGCCGCGCGCACCGCGGTGTTCACGTCGAGCTGCGCGCCGCCGGCGACGCCGGTGGTGGTCAGCGTGGAGACGCCCGTCGTGAGGCGGCGCTCCGCGGCCGAGGGCTGGGCCGGCGCGCGCAGCAGGGCGGGCCACCGCGCCTCCAGGTGGGCGACCACGGCGTGCGCGCCCCAGCGGAGATAGGCGTCGCGGGCCTCGCGCAGGTACAGCGCGCCGATGCGGCGCCTGCCCGCCTCCAGGTGGAACTCGGCGGAGAGCTGGGCGGCGAGGGCCTCGATGTGCAGGAAGCGCTGCCCGCGCGCGAGCTCGATGGCCTCGTCGTACCTGGCCATGGCCTCGTCGGTCTTGCCGTGCACGCGGGCGTGCTCCGCCTCGAGGAGGCGCAGCTTGTGCAGGAAGTTGTCCGCGCTCCCCTCGGCGAAATACCGGAGGCGCGCGAGGCCTTGCTCGATGTGATCGCGGAGCCTGGCCCGCTCCTCCGCGTCCGTGACCTCCGGCCAGCACCTCGCGGCCGCGAGCGCGAGCCAGAGCGGCACGTCGGTCACCGGCGGAAAGCCGAAGATGGACATGCGGAACTGCTCGGCCTCCCGAGCCCGCGAGAGCGCCATCGGATACGCGCCGGCGGCGAGGAACAGGTGGGCCTCGAGGATGCGCGCGAGCTCGGCCGCCATCACGTCCCCGTCGGCCAGGAGGGAGCGGGACCCTCGTGCAAACGGCTCTTCCGAGCGGAGCCTCGCCGCGCCGTCCGCGGTCGACAGGAGGCCGCACCACGAGGCGGCCGCCTCGAAATAGTGGGTCCCGAGCGCGGTCCCCGCGCGCTGCATCAGCCCCCAGCGGGCCGCGCGGTGCGCCTCGATCTGGCCGAGCGGCTGGCCGCGCCACACCCGGTAATAGAACAGGTCGCCCTCGAGCCCCCAGCTCGCCCCCTGGAACGAGCCGACCTTCAGGCCGGTCGCGCAGGTCCGCTCGAAGATGGGCGCCATCTCGTCCGCGGGGCGGGCGTAGGCCGTGTACTGGCCCTCGAAGGACAGGCACTCTGCCAGGAAGGGGGACGCCACGCGCTCGGCCGCGCGCACGCCAGGCCCGACCCAGCTCGCGGCGCGACGATAGAGCCCGGTGGTGAGCGACCAGACGTTGGCGAAACAGACGATGATGAAGGGGGAGACCGGCGTGAGCACGCCCTGCCGCCGCACGCGGAGCACGGCGCGGACGATCACGAGCGCGGACAGGATCGGCTGGCCGCCGATCGCCGCGCAGACCATCAGGTGCATCGTCAGCGCGTCGACGAGCACGTGCGCCGGCGATGGATCGGAGGGCATCCGGTCGAACGCCTCCGCATCGCCCTCGAACCATCGATCCAGCTCGGCGGACTCCTCGAGGAGCGCGGCGCGGCGGGCGTCGTCGGTGTCCGGAAACACGACGTCCTGCTCCGCGAGCGCGGCGAGCCCCAGCTCCACCCCGCGCGCGAACTGGCCTGCTGCCTGGATGCAGCGGACGCGGAGCTCGTGCACCGAGAGCCTGGCGAGCGCCGGCAAGGGCATCGCGAGCAGCCGCACGGACCGCGCCTCGACGTCGTCGAACTCCCGCATCAGAAAGGCGGCCTCGAGGCGCTCCAGCGCGAGCTCTGCCGACAGCGCGGGGTGCTCGCGCCACGCGTCGTCGCCGAGCAAGGCCTGCCCCGCCTCGGCGAGGCTGGCGAGGAGCCGGTGCGAGCTCGCCGCCTTCGCGGCGCGCGCGGCCTCGAGGTTCAGGCGCGCGAGCGACTCGCGCTCGTCCGCGGCGTCCATCCGCGCCGAGCCCAGGTTCAGGTGCCGCACGAGCTCCAGGAGCTGCTGCGGTGTGCCGCCCTGCGCCCGGTGCCGCGCCCAGAGCCGCCGGCCGATCTCCAGGTGCGCCAGGACGCGCTGCTCCGGCGAGGCGCGCTCGTAGCTCGCCTGTTGCACGCGGTCGTGCAAGAAGCGGTATTCCGCGTCCAGCGCGCCCTCTCCGCTCTGCCCCAGCGCCTGCGCGGTCCGGTAGGCTCCGTCGACCGGCACGAGGAGCTCCTCCTGCAGCGCGGGCCACAGCGCCCCGGTCACCCGGGCGCGCTCCCACCCGCTGAGCCGCTCCAGATCGTGGAGGTGGAACGTGTGCCCCGCGCACGCCGCGAGCCCGAGGAGCTGCTGGGTCGCCTCGGGCATCTCGAGCACCTTGTCCGTCAGGAAGGCCACGACGTTGTCGGTGATCTGCGCCTGCGCCAGCTCCTTTCGATCCCAGCGCCACGCGCCGCTCTCTGGGTCACGGACCACCTTGCCCTGCTTGTGCAGCGAGAGCAGCAGCTGCTCCATGAAGAACGGGTTTCCTCGGGTCTTGTGCCATAGCACCCGCGCGAGCGGCTCGACCCGCGTCGCCTCGCCGTCGAGCGCCCGCGCCGCCCACGCCTGCACGTGCTCTTCCGACAGGGGGCGCACCGACATCCTCGACACCCGCGCTCCGCTCTCTTCCACCGACGAGACGAGCCTCCACAGCGGGTGCTCGGGGGGCGCCTCGTTGTCGCGGTAGGCCGCGATCACCAGGAGATCTCTGCGCTCCGCGTCGGTGAGCAGCGTCTTCAGGATCTCCAGCGTGGCGCTGTCGGCCCATTGCATGTCGTCGAGGAACATCACGAGCGGCGCGTTCGGCGCCGTGACCGCCCGCACGAAGTCGAGCCAGGTGATCCGCTGGCGGGCGAGCACCTGATCGCCCTGCACCGGCGGCACCGGCGCGAGCTTGCCCATGATCCGGTCGAGCTCCGGCACCACGTCGGCGATGAGCCGCGCGTTCTCCCCGACGTCGGCCTCGATTCGAGCCTGCCACGCGTTGAGCACCGGCTTCGGGCTCGCCAGCCACTGCTGCATGAGCGCCCCGAACGCCTGCGCCATGGCCGCGTACGGCGTCGACCGCGCGAGCTGGTCGTGCTTGCCGGAGATCAAGAGGCCGCGCCCTCGGGCCGCGATGTCCCCGTAGACGGTGCGCACCAGCGCCGTCTTGCCGATGCCGGACGGACCGCCGATGAGCACGAGCTCCGCCGCGCCCTCGGCGGCGCGGCCGAAGCACGCGCCGAGGAGCTCGCGCTCGCGCTCTCGTCCGACGAGGACGTCGGGCAGCCGCAGCTTGCGCGAGAAATCCCTGCTTCCGAGCGGGAATCGCTCCACCGTGCCGCGCTCGCGCCACAGGTGGAGCGCGCGCTCCAGGTCTTCCGCTGCGCCCCGGGCCGTCTGGTATCGCCGGTCGGGGTTCTTCGCCAGGAGCCTTCCCGCGATCGCCGCGAGGCCCGCGGGCACCTCCGGGGCGACCTCGTCGAGGGCGGGCGGCTCTCTGGCCAGGTGCGCGTGCACCAGCGAGAGGGGGTCGCGGTCGGTGAACGGCAGCCGGCCCGAGAGCGCCTCGAAGAGGGTCACGCCGAGCGAGTACAGGTCGGTGCGCGCGTCGATCGCCCGCGCCGTGCGGCCCGTCTGCTCCGGCGACATATACGCGAGCGTCCCCTCGAGCCCTTCGGGGATGCTCGCCGCCGTCGCCTCCAGCGGCAGCGACGAGGCGATTCCGAAGTCGAGCAGCTTGACCTGCGAGTACGTCGCATCGACCAGCACGTTTTGGGGTTTGACGTCCTTGTGCGTCACGCCCGCCGCGTGCACGGCCTCGAGGACCCGCGCGAGGAGCGCGCCGAGCCTCAGCCCCGCCTCCACCGGCAAGCGCCCTCGCTCGGCGAGGACGCGATCCAGCGACCGGAGGCCGGGGTCCTCGAGCGCCAGCCCGACCGTGCCGCCCTGCTCCAGGAGCTCCCGCGCCCGCGGTATCCCGGGCACCGCCCCGAGCTGCGTCAGGATCTGATGCTCGTGCAGGAGGCGCCCCGTCACGCGCGAGCTCGGCTCGGGCGCCGCAGGGAGCTTGAGCACCACCCTGTCGCCCGAGGGGCGATGGACCGCGCGGCACACGCGGGTCTCGGTCCCTTCGTGCAGCACCTCCCCCACGGCGTAGTCTCTGAGATCCATCCGGGTTCAGCTCCTCTTCGGGTCCGGCGGAGATGCCGGGGAACGACGATTCATCCGGACGTCAGAGCTCGCCCTCGCGCCGGCGACGGCCGCGCGTCCGCAGCGCGTGCTCCACGCCCGACTGCAGGGTGGCCTTCGTCACGACGTGATCGAGGTGCAGGTCGAGCCGCACGAGCGTCTGCGCCGCCTCGGCGCGGATGCCGGTGACGACCGTTCGCGTGCCGAGCAGCGACAGCGCCGTCGCCGCCTGCACGAGCATGCGCGCGACCGTCTCATCTACCGATCTGACGCCGGTGATGTCAATGATGAGGTGGTCCGCCCCGCGCTCGCTCGCGCCGTGCAGCGCGGTCTCGACCGCTTGCCTGGCGCGCTCGACGTCGACCGTGCCGACGAGGGGCATCACGAGGATGCCATCGATGATCGGGATGAGCGGGGCGGAGAGCTCGAGGAGCCGCTCCCGCTGGGCCGCGATGATCTGATCTTGCAGCGCGGCCCTCGCCGCTTCGGCGCGCTCGCTCTGGAGCAGCTGGTCGGAGAGCCGAGCGTTCGTGTCGCGCAGCGTTCGCACGGCGTCCGCCAGCGCCTCCTCGGCCCTGACGCGCTCCCGGATCTCCTCCGAGAGCCTCCGATTCTGCTCCTCGATGGCCCGCGCCGCGCGCCGGAGGGAGATCTGCGTGTGCACCCGCGCGAGGAGCTCGGTCTTCTCGAACGGCTTGGTCACGTAGTCCACGGCGCCCACGCGGAAGCCCTGGATCCTGAACTTCGCTTCGGCGAGCGCCGTCATGAAGATGACGGGGATGCTCCGCGTCGCCGGGTCGGCCTTGATCCGCTGGCACGTCTCGAACCCGCTGAGGCCGGGCATCAGCGCGTCGAGCAAGATGAGATCCGGCTGAGTCAGGGCGGCCAGCTCGATCGCCTCCTCGCCGTCGCACGCCACGGCGACCTCCAGCCCATCGGAGATGAGCGCGTCCGACAGCACGTTGAGGTTGTCCGCGCTGTCGTCCACGATGAGGACGAGCCCGGTGGGCCGAGATTCTTGCGCTTGCATAGGTGTCTGCCAGTCTCAGGGGGCCCGAAGGCGCCTCCTGGGCTTGGCCGGCGCGTCCCGCCGGGCGGCGAGCGAGCAGGCGCACGCGCGGTGAGCTGGCATCTCTGTCACGGAAGGCGTCCCTCTGGCATCGTAACGTTCGTACCATGGGATGGCCGGCGTTAACACGTCTTTTGTAGGCGGTAGAGGAGAGGGGGTAGGCTGAGTCACACCGGGCGTCCTATCATGCACGCACGCCCACGTCGGTCACGCGTCGGTGCGCTGCTGCCGGCTGACCTCGGCGTGGTCCGTGCCGAGGCGGTTCGGACGCCCAGCGCGGCCTCATTGCCGTCGCGCGTGTGGCCGCCGCAAAGATCGGCTGATCGATGGCGTGGGTCCAGGTGGGTGCGAGAGCGCTCGACCCCATGAGCCGATCGAGGAGCGGGTGGGCCTCGACGAATCAGGGGATCGCCGCATCGGCGCGTCCCGTGGCCGACCGCGAACGATAGCATGGGTACGAGAGGGATAGAGAATTGGTCGAGTGCCATGCTCGTGGGGCCCGCTCGGTCTGGTTCTCTTCGAACGCTTCTGGGTCTTTCGCTGTGGCGGAAATGGGGTGAGGTGAAACCGGACTGGGGTTGAGTGCCGGCGTCCGTTCATGGTGCGATGCGGCGTGCTTTGTAGATGTCGGTGCCGCCGGAGCGCTCCGAGGCGTCCCGGCTTGCGCGCTCGGACATCCAGATGCCCGCTCGTTCCGCGCTGCCGCGAAAGAACCACATCCTGAGCCCGTCGTTCGAGATGGCCGGCGTGTCGTCGTTGTCCTCGGTGTCGAGGTTCTCCGCGAGATCGAGGGTCGGCGTCTCCCAGGGCGAGTCCTGGTCCGCCCGGCGCGAGATCCAGATATCCTGGCTCGTGCCGCGCTCGGACATGAAGTGGATCTCGAGCAGATCGCCCGTCAGCGTCGGGTCTTCGTCCCTGGCGGTGTCGTCGTTGAGCGTGGCGACCTTCTGCGGCGCCGTGAACCGCGGCCGCTCCGGCGCGAACACGCCGATGACGACCTGCTGATCCGCACAGGCAACCCCGCCGAGCGCGAGCGCCAGCCCCCAGGACGCGCCGAGCCAGGTGGAGCGCCGCGCCGAGGAGGTGCATTCGGGCAGACCGTCGGAGGGGGTGGGCCGAGCGGATTTTTGTTCGGACATGCAAGTCTGGATGCTTCGGGCACAAGGAGCATAGGACGCCTGCCCACGATGTGCGCCGAAGATCTTGCTGGAGCCGACCCGACCCAGGTTGGGGTGAGCCGACCCAGGTTGGGGTGAGCCGACCCAGGTTGGGGTGAGCCGACCCCGACCCAGGTTGGGGCGCCCCGCCGCGGCATGCCGGCGACGCTCGCCGGCCTGCCTGAGCAGCCGCCCCAGGTTGAGGCCGGGGGGCACCCGGCGCAGCTTGAGGCCGGGGGCACCCGGCGCAGCTTGAGGCCGGGGGCACCCGGCGACCCAGGTTGGGGGCGCGAGCTGACGGCGCTGCGACCAGGAGCCATCCGCGACGTTCGTGCGGCTTCTGGAGCGCTCGTCGGTATCGGCAGAAGCGCGCGCCGGATCCTCGGGCCGTACTGTTCTCCGGGGTGAATGCGCGCGCGCGTCGCGGCATCTAGCACCTCGTCGCCTGAGCTCCGCCCCGCGTCCAGGAGCGGGGTAGCGCTCGGGATATCTGTTGCCAATCAGCGAAAGATGGAGCGCATGGGATACGAAGGCACCGGGGTGTGGCACGGGCTCAGCGGGGCCGCGATGCTGGGAATGATGCTGGCGATCGGCTGCACGATCGAAGTGGGCGGCGGCCAGGGCGGCGGAGGAGAGCCGGCAACGGGCGGCGGCGGCCAGGGCGGCGGCGGAGGAGAGCCGGCAACGGGCGGCGGCGGCCAGGGCGGCATCGGCGGCGGCGGAGGAGAGCCGGCGACCGGCGGCGGCGGCGGCGGAGGAGAGCCGGCGACCGGCGGCGGCGGCGGAGGAGAGCCGGCGACCGGTGGCGGCGGCGGAGGAGGAGAGCCGGCGACCGGCGGCGGCGGCGGCGGCACAGCTGTTTGCATGCCGGGGTCACAGCAGAGCTGCTACTCGGGGGGCCCGGGGACGCAAGGGGTAGGGCTCTGCACCGCCGGCGTCCAAACCTGCCTGCCAGACGGCTCTGGCTATGGCTCGTGCACCGGCGAGGTCACGCCATCAGCCGAAGACTGTGCCACGAACGCCGACGAGGACTGCGATGGCATCGGGCAATGCTCGCCTGCGCCGCTGTGGTCCGCCGGTCTGGGCGGCGCTGGCAGCGACGCCGCGTACGCCGTCGCAACCGACGCCGCCGGCAATCTCTATCTGACGGGCTGGTTCGAGGGGACGGTCGATTTCGGCGCGGGGCCGCTCGTGAGCGCAGGAGCCAACGACGTGTTCTTGCTCAAGCTCGACCCGGCAGGCCATGCGATATGGAGCAGGCGGTTCGGCAGCAGCGATTACGGGGAATCAGGAACCAAAATCGCGCTCGACGCGAGCGGCAACATCCTCCTCGGCGGGAGCTATGGCGGCGCCTTCTCCGACGGTCCGCCGCCCGTCGACTTCGGCGGCGGACCGCTCCCCTGGTACTATGATTTCTCCTCGAGCGCCGTCTTCTTGGTCAAGCTCGATCCGGACGGGAACCACCTCTGGAGCCGCGGGTACACCGTCCCGACCGGCGCGTTCTCGATCAACCTACGAGACATCGCAGTCGATGCCGCGGGCAACTCCGCTGCACTGCTTGCCTACCCGAGCTCCGTGGATGACGGCATGAGCTTCTTGACGCTCAACGCGGCGGGCGAGTACATGTGGGGGTTCACCCATCGGACGTTCAACGGCTCTCCAGGCGGCGTCGCCATGGACAGCGCCGGCAACGTCCTGGTGGCCGTGGCGCACTCGTCGGGCGCGGGGACATGTCCCTGCGACTCCGCCTTCCGCGTCGAGAAGCGGGCCCCTGCGGGCACCGTGCTCTGGCGAAAGGTCGTGTCCGGACCGGACGCCTGGGACGACGGTGGCGAGGCAAAGGATATCGCCGTCGATCCCGAGGACAATCTCCTGATCGTGGGCCGCAGCCTGGGAAATCTGGATCTGGGCGGTGGACCAATCCCCGCCGGGACGCACTTCGTGGTGAAGATGAGCCCGCTCGGCGACTACATCTGGCACCGAGAGGCACCGAGCGACGCCGTGTTCGCGGACTCCGCCGGGAACGTCATCGTCCTGGGAGGAGGGTCGATCGTCAAGCTCGATGCTTCCGGCGCGGAGCTCTGGCGCCGCACGTTCACGGGCACGCCGGCCACGATTCGAGGCCTGACGACCTATCACGACGACCGACTCGTGCTCGTCGGCGACTTCACGGGTACAGTCGACTTCGGCGCCGGCCCGCTCACCGCCGCAGGCAGAGACGGCTTTGTGACGGTCCTAGCTCCCTGACGTACGCGATCGCGCTTGCGTCAGGGGTGACGGATCCTGGTGTCCGCGAGCTCCCACGACGCCTGAGCCGGCGCTCGCCGCGCCATCCCACCCCGCGCCGTCCTGCCAACCTGGGTCGGGTCGGGCAACCTGGGTCGGGTCGGGCAACCTGGGTCGGGTCGGGCAACCTGGGTCGGGTCGGGCAACCTGGGTCGGGTCGGGCAACCTGGGTCGGGTCGCGCCCGCAGCACGGGAGCGCGCTGAACCCCTCCGCTGCACACTTTCAGCCTGACCAAGCTGGCGATCCGCGACCCCCGCGCATCCCGAGAAAGCGTGGACTCCGAGCGCGCGCCGAGGAGCCCTCCAGGCAGACCAGACGCCGCTCGGCCGGGGGAGGGAGGGCAGGGTGCGCGAAAGGGCGCGCTTCTTGACGAAGTGGGTTAGAGTGCGCCCCATGCCTGATTTCGCCAAGCTCGCCGCCGCGTGCACGATGGCCCGCGGCCTCGCCATGGACGCCGTCCACGCCTGCTCCTCCGGTCATCTCGGCCTGCCGCTCGGGGCCGCCGAGATCGGGGCCGCTCTCTATGGCGACCTCCTCCGTCACGACCCGAGCGAACCGCACTGGCTGAACCGCGACCGCTTCATCCTGTCCGCCGGCCACGGCAGCATGTTCCTGTACGCCTGGCTGCACCTCTCGGGCTACCCGGTGTCCATCGACGACATCCGCCGCTTCCGGCAGTGGGAGTCGAAGACGCCCGGCCACCCGGAGTACCACTACACCGAGGGCGTCGAGGCGACGACGGGCCCGCTCGGTCAGGGCGTGGGCAACGCGGTGGGGCACGCGGTGGCCGCCAAGATGATGGCCGCCCGCTACAACACCCAGGAGCACACGATCTTCGATCACACCGTCTGGTGCCTCGCGGGCGACGGCTGCCTCCAGGAGGGCGTGGCCGCCGAGGCGGCCGCCTTCGCGGGGCACTTCAAGCTCGACAACCTGATCCTCATCTACGACGCCAACGACGTCACCCTCGACGCGATGGCCGTCAAGACCCAGAGCGAGGACACGGCCAAGCGCTTCGAGGCCTACGGCTTCGAGGTGCTCCACATCGAGCACGGCAACGATCTGCAGGGCGTCCACCGGGTGCTCAGCCAGGCGCGGGCGTCGAAGAGCGGCAAGCCGAAGTTCGTCGTGGCCCACACCCTGATCGGCAAGGGGATCCCCGAGGTCGCCGGCACGCAGAAGGCGCACGGCGAGGGCGGCGCCAAGTTCGTGGACCAGGCGCGCAAGAACCTGGGGCTGCCGCCGGAGCACTTCTACGTGAGCGAGGAGGTCAAGCAGTTCTTCGCGAAGCGCAAGGAAGAGCTCGGCAAGGTGCGCGCGGCGTGGGAGTCGATCTTCCAGGCCTGGCGCGCGAAGAACCCGGAGCTCGCGCAGAAGCTCGACGAGGGCACCTCGGGGAAGGTGCCCGCCGATCTCGACGCGCGCGTCCCCGCCTTCGCCGCCGGCACCAAGGTCGCCACGCGCAAGGCCGGCGAGACCGTGCTGCAGGCCGTCGCCGAGGCGGTGCCCGCGCTCATCGGGTCGAGCGCGGATCTCTACGGCTCGACGTTCAACTACATCGCGTCGAGCACCGACTTCGATCCGGAGCACCCCGGCGGCCGGAACATCCGCGCGGGCATCCGCGAGCACGGCATGGGGGCGATCCTGAACGGCATCGCCTACCACGGCGGCCTGCGCCCGAGCGGCGCCACGTTCCTCGTGTTCGCGGACTACCTGCGGCCGAGCATCCGCCTGGCCGCGCTGTCGCACCTGCCGGTCATCTACATCTTCACGCACGACTCGGTGGGCGTGGGCGAGGACGGGCCGACGCACCAGCCCGTCGAGACCGTCGCCGGGCTGCGCGCCATCGTCGATCTCGACGTCATCCGGCCGGCGGACGCCGAGGAGACGGCCGGCGCCTGGATCGCCGCGCTGGAGCGCACTGACGGGCCGACGGTCCTCGCGCTCACGCGGCAGGCCGTCCCGATGCTGCCGGGCGACGCCGCCCTGAAGCGCGAGGGCGTCCGGCGCGGCGCCTACGTCCTCGTCAAGGAGACGGCGGCGCTCGAGACGATCATCATCGCGACGGGCAGCGAGGTGCAGCACGCGGTCGAGGCCGCCAAGCGGATCGGCCCCGGCGTCCGCGTCGTCTCCATGCCGTGCGTCGAGCGGTTCGCGCGCCAGGACCGCGGCTACCGCGAGGCCGTGCTGCCCGCGGCGTGCACCCGGCGCGTGTCCATCGAGGCCGGCGTCACCTTCGGCTGGCACCAGTGGGTGGGCTCCAAGGGGCTCGCCCTCGGCATCGACCGCTACGGCACGAGCGCCCCCGGCGACATCGTGATGGACCGGCTGGGCATGAACCCGCAGGCCGTCGTGCAGGCGGTGCAGGACCTCGTGCCCTGAGGCTCGGAAGAGCCGCCCGTCAAGACGCCGAGGACGTCGGGGAGCAGAGCGCCCCCGGCGTCCTTGGCGCCCTTTCCTCCGCTGTTCCGGCGGGCGCCGGCCGGCTATAGTCCGCCGCGGTGCGCTGCCGGCTCTGCGCTTCACCGCTCGCCTATATCCATGGCCACGCCGCGTGCGTGAACGGCCGCTGCCCGATGTTCGGCGCCAACCAGGCCGAGTGCTGCAGCGGCGAGACCGCGGAGAGCTGCCCTGCCGCGGCCGACGGCGGCGCTGTGCCCCGGTCGACCGCCGGGAGGCCGGGAGGGCGCGCGCCGTGACGCGGGCCGCTCGATCGACGAGAGCGCTGGCGACGAGAGCGCTGGACGCCGCGCGCCGCGGAGCTACATGCCGCCCGTGCCGTCGGGCGACCTGATCTCGCAGCTCCTGGCCCTCTTCGCGGTGCTCGGGGTCGGTGTGCTGCTGCGCGCGCTCGGCCGCGGCGGCCAGGCGGACGCGGCCGCGCTGAACCGGCTCGTCATCGACGTGACCACGCCGGCGCTGATCGTCTCCGTGCTGCGCCGCTCCGGCATCGGCCACGGCGCGTGGGGCGCCGTCGCCGCCTCGGCGATCGCGCTCTTCGCGTGCGCCCTGGCGGGCATCGCGGTCGCGCGCGCCCTCGGGCTCCCGCGCGCCGCGCAGGGCGCCGCGGGCCTCGTCGGCAGCTTCTCCAACACCGGGTTCCTCGGCGTGCCCGTCGTGCTCGCCCTCTACGGGCGGGCGGGCGACGCGGCGGGGACGGCGATCCTCGTCGACAGCATCGTCACGACGCTGATGCTCTGGACCTTCGGCGTCGCGCTCGCCGCGCGCATGGGCGCGGGCGGCGACGTGGACGCGCGGAGCTCGCTCCGGGTGATCCTGCACCCCAACGTGCTGTCGATCGCCGCCGGGCTCGCGCTCTACGCGCTGCCGATCCCCTTGCCGACGTGGGTGGAGCGCGCGCTCGACGCGCTCGGGAGCGCGACCCCGACGCTCGTGTTCCTCGCGCTCGGCCTGAGCCTCGACCTGCGCTCGCTGCGCGGCCGCGTGCGGCCGCTCGTCGCCGTCGCCGCGGTGAAGCTGCTCGTCGCCCCCGCGGTCGCGCTCGGCGCCGCGGTCGCGCTCGGCCTCCGGCGGCCGGTGTCCGAGGTGGCGGTGCTGCAGTCGGCCATGCCGACCTCCATGGTGTCCGTGATCGTCGCGGCGCGGTACGGCTGCGACGGCGAGTTCGCCGCGGCCACCGCGGTCGTGACGACGCTCGGGGCGCTGGCGACCCTGCCGGCCGTGGTCGAGGCGCTGCGCCGGCTCCTCGCGTGACGCGCGCGACGCCGGAGGGGCGCGGGCGAGGCCGCTTCACCTGGCGATCATCGCCCGGGGCGCGTCGCCCGCGAGGCGCCGCCCCGCCAGCGCGGAGCCATCAAGCCCGCCACGAGCGCGACGAGCGCGTTCACCGTGCGGGCCTCGATGAAGGCGCCGTCCGGGATCGAGACGCCGAGCTCGTCCTCGAGGGAGACGAGCAGCACCAGCGCCGCGGGCAGGCTGATGCCCATCGTCATGAACAGATCGGCATGGGCCGGCAAGGCCTCGGGGTGCTCCGCCCTCACCAGCCGCGCGACGATCGCGCGCACGCGGGCCTCGGCGCGCCGCGCCGCGGTCTCGGGATTGTGCATGATCCTGCCCCCCAGCAGGACAAGCGCAGCAAGCCACGCTCGCCGGAAACAGCGCGGAGTATGGTCGGGCTGAAGGATGCCGCAAGCGCGGGCTGCCTCCGCCGGCCGCGCCCGGCCGCGCGCGGCGCGACTGCGTCCGCGACGCTGCCGTCCAGCGAGGGCGCGGCGCGCGCGGCCGGGAGCGGCGCGGAGGCATCCGGGCCCGCGGCCGGCGCGCTCACGCGCCGACTTGATAGACGCGCTGGTAGCCCGCCTCGACGTCGGTGATCGTCACCTCGACGATGCCGTGCGAGGTGATCGCGTACTGCTCCTCGATCAGCGGCCCCTCGTCGCTCATGCGCTGCACGGGCACCGCGCCGAGCTCGGCGGCGCGCTCGCGGAGCCGCCGGTCGAAGGGGAACACGACCTCGTTGAACGCCGTGATGTCGCCGTGGGGCACGCCGAGCCGGTCGAGCGCGGCGCACTCGACGAACCGGTAGCGGCCGACGTTGTGCGCCGCCCGGTACACGCGCCGCGAGACCACCGGCGCCTCGTGGCTCGACGGGACGCGCGCCTCCCGGTCGAAGATCGGGTCGAACACCACCTCCTCCCCGCCGCTGCTCTCCCGGAACACCCCGAAGTGGCGCGACAGCCGGTCGGACAGCTCGAAGCCCGCGTCCTCGTCGACGGCGATGGCGAGCCCCATCGCGATCGCCGCCGAGGGGTAGGGGGAGCGATGGACGCGGCGCCCGAAGCGCTCGCGCAGCGTCCGCGCGACGATGGGCAGCGAGCTCGCGCCGCCGACGACGTAGATCCCCGCGATGTCGGCGAGCGCCTCTCCCGCGCTGGCGTCGAGGCGCGCGATCACCGGATCCATCGCGGTGATCGTCGCCTCCACGAGCGGCACGCACCGGTCGTAGAAGTCGGAGGCCGAGATCGTCACCTCGTGGGCGGGCGCGAGGTCGCCGAGGCACGCCTCCAGGTCGATCACGATCCGCCGGGAGTTCGGGTTGAGCCGCTCCTTCGCCTCGCGGCACTGGTCCGCGAGCGCCGCGAGCGCGCGCGCCGGCAGCGCCTCGCGCTCGATCTTGGCCGCGGCGAGCGCCATCTCGCTCAGCGCGGCGTCGAAGTCGTCGCCGCCGAGGTGGTTCAGCCCCGCGGTCGCCACGGCGTCGTGGCTCCGCCCGGTCATGTGGACCAGGGAGGCGTCGAACGTGCCGCCCCCGAGGTCGTACACGACGATGTGCTCGCGCTTCGACGTGATGGTGCTGCGGTAGCGGTGCGTGTACTCGAAGCCGGCGGCCGAGGGCTCGTTCAGGAGCGCGATGACCTCGAAGCCGGCGCGGCGGAAGGCGTCGAGCGTCACGAAGCGCTGCGTCCCGTGCGCGTTCGCCGGGGTCGCCACGACGCAGATGAGGCGCCCGTCGTCGTCCTTCTTCTTGGGCCGGTTCGACCGGTGCAGCACCGCGTCGCGGAGCGACCGCAGGAACAGGGTGAGGAGATCGAGCACCCGGAGCTTCGTCCCGCCGATCTCGACCTCGAAGTCGGGCGACGCGCGCGGGCCCGAGAGCACGCGCTTGAACGAGCGGAGCACGGTCCACTCCGGGTCCGAGGCGACCGCGAGGGCGTCGAAGCCGAACCGGAGCTCCCCCCGTCGCTCGGCCGCCACGGAGGGGTAGAAATCCACGGGGTCCCCCGCCGTGTCCTGGAAGCTGATGACGGGGTAGTTCCCCCGGTCGCAGCACGCGACCACGGTCCGCGTGGTCCCAAAATCGATCCCGAGTCGCAAGGCGGGTCTCCTCCGGCCCGCATGCTGCCACACTCGGCCTCCCGCGGTGCAGATCGCTGCACGCGGCCCGCGGGAATGTCGGGGAAGCGCTTTTCCAGTACACTGCCCGCGTGGACCCCTCCGGCCTGAACCTCCCGACGCCGCCGGATCAGGGCAAGCAGTCGCAGCTCCTCGGCGGCGTGATCAGCACCTCGATCGGCGTCGTCCTGCTCGCGGTGGGCCTGATCCAGCTCCTTTTCTTCTATCTCCCCGGCAAGACGCCGCGCCTGACCATCGAGCTGATCCTGATCCCGATGGGGCTCCTGTTCGGGATCCCGGGCGCGCTCGATCTGCGGCGCTCGCTCCTGAACCGCTGGGTGATGCGCCACGGCGTCCCCGCCCAGGCGGAGGTCCTGCGCCGCGACTTCACGAAGAAGCAGTACAACGGCAACCCTGTCAGCCGGCTGCGCCTCCGCGTCCTGCCGCGCGACGGGGAGCCTTACGTGGTCACGATCGAATGGATCGCCCACACCGAGCTCATGATGCTGACCCCCGGGCGCGTCGTGCCGGTGAAGGTGCACCCGACGAAGCCCCGGGCGGTCGTGATCGCCGCCTGATCGCGCGGCGCCGCGCGCCGGATCAGGGCCCGAGGCTCAGCACCGTCGGCTGGCTCGGGACGATCCGCATGCCGGGGCAGTTCGTGTTGTTCTGGAGCGACACGCTCGTCAGCTTGGTGACGGGCATGCCCCCGATCAGCACCGAGAACGAGCCGGTCACGTGCCGGACCGGCCCCATCACCGTCCCCGAGGCCACGCCCGTCGCGACGCCCGCGTTGTCGCCGTTCGACAGCGGGATCGTGGTCCCGAGGTTGTGCGTCGGCGCGCCCATCGTCAGGACCGTGTAGACCGCCGACACGCCCATCGGACCGACGCCGACGTTCGGGTACGGCACCGGCACGGGCGCAGGCGCCGGCGGCGCCGGCGTCAGGCAGACGTCCGGGAAACCCATGGACATGCCGCCCATCTGCGTGTTCACAAACATCGCCGCTCCTCCTTCAGTTCAGGTGGACCTGCTCCGCGCTGATCTTGACCACGTCGGTCGCGGTCACGAGCGCGTTCTCGCCGCGGATCTGCGCGTTGCCCTCGGCCGCGTAGTCGAGCTGCCGCGCGCGGACCTGGTCGATCTCCTCGACCGCGCGGTAGACGCGCTTGGCGCGCTGGCTGAGCCGGTCGAGCACCGCGTCGAAGGTCGACGCGACGAGCTTCACCTTGCCGAGCTCCGCCTTCACCGCGGCGCCGAAGACCTCGATCCGCTCGAGCGTGACGCGCCCGCTCAGGGCGGCGATCTCGAGCGCGGAGGACGTCACGCGCACCGCGGCGCCCGAGGCGAGGTCGACCCCCTCCTGGGCGGCGATCCCGACCTTGCCGCGGCGGGACCGGAGGACGAGATCCCCGTCGGCCGTGAGCACCGTGGGCGCCGGCGCGGGCCGCTCCAGGACCGACAGCACGAAGCTCTCTCCGCCCTCCTCGGTCGCGACGAGCACGCGATCGCCCGCCTGCGGCTCGACCAGGCAGCCCACGGCCCGCCGCGCCGCGAGCTCGGCCAGGGCCGTGCGGACGCGGACGCCGTCCGGGCCCGCCGAGATCACCTCCCCGAACTCCTGGTAGACCGCCCGCGCCTCCAGCTTGGGCGCCGCGCTATGCATCGCTGTCTCCTTTCCAGACCGTCTTGTGCCGCTCCCACCACAGCTCGGCCTCGGCGAGATCGGCGTCGTCGCCGAGCGCGCCGGCCCGCAGGAGGGGGTAGATCGCGCCGGCGTCCTTCACCCGGTGCAGGCGCGCCCGGAGCATCGTCGCGCCCGAGAGATCCGCCCCGTCCAGGATCGCGTTCGAGAAATCGGCGTACGTGAGATCGCTGCCCCGGAACACCGCGCCGGCGCACTGCGCCCGGTGCCAGATGCTCTGCGCGAGGTCGCACTCGTCGAAGCGCGCCCCGGCCGCGCTCGCCTCCACGAAGAGCGCCTGGAACAGGCGCGCCGCGCGCAGATCGGCCCCGTCGAGCCGCGCCTTGACGAACTGGGCGTTCGTCGCCTCGGCGCCGGCCATCCGGGCGCGCCTCAGGTTCGCGCCCTTGAAGTTCGTCTGGACGAGCCGCGCCCGCTCGAAATCGCACCCCTCGACGTTCGCGTCGATGAGCTGAGCCATGGAAAGGTCGGCCCCCGCGAACGCGTGGCCGGCGAGGTTCGCCTCGGTGAGCACCGCGGCCTGAAGGCGCGCCCCGGCGAGGCGGGCGCTCGCGAGATCGGCGCGGAAGAGCGCCGCCCGCCGGAGGTTCGCGCCCGAGAGATCCGCGCCCTTCAGGGTGCATTCGAGGAGCGAGGCGCGCTCGAGGTCGGCCTGCGCGAGCGTCGCCTCGTCGAGGCACGCCTTCGTGAGCGTCGCGAGCACGAGCTCCGCGCCGGCGAGCGACGCCGCCGTGAGGTCGCAGTCGGACCAGGTCGCCGCGCCCAGGTCGGCGCGGTCGAGCCTCGCCATCGTGAACCGGCTCCGCAGCGCGACGGTGTGGCGCAGCTTCGCCCCCTCGAGCGCCGCGTTCGCGAAGTCGCACGCGGTCAGCGTCGCCTCGCGCAGGGTCGCGCCCGCGAGGTTCGCGCTCCGGAACGAGGTGTTCGCGAAGCACGCGCCCCGGAGATCGGCCCCGGACAGGTCGAGCCCGCCGAGATCCTCGCCGTCGAACAGCTCCCCCTCGCGGACGCGCCGCTCGAGCTCAGCTTTGTCCATCGTCGCCCCGTTCCTGCACGTAGCGGAGGTGCTTCACGTTCGCGTCGCGGAAGCTCGTGCGCGCGTCCCCGACCATCCTCGCGCCGTCCGCGCGGAAGAGGCTCGCCTGCTCGAAGCTCGCGCCGGACACGTCGGCCCGGCCGAGCAGCGCGTCGCGCAGGTCCGCGCCCCGCGCGTCCGCGCCCGTCAGGCTCGCCCGCTCGAAGCGCGCCCCCACCGCGCGCACCCCCGCGAGCTCCGCGCCGGTCAGAACGGTCTCGCTGAGGTCGGCGGCGCTCAGGAGGGCGCCGGCGAAGCGCGCGCCCGCGAGGTTCGCGCCGCGCAGGTTCGCGGTCGTCAGATCGGCGTCGCGGAAGTCGGCCCGCGCGAAGCTCGACCCCCGCTCGGCCTTGACGACCCGCAGGTTGACGAGGCTCGCCCCGCGGAAGATGGCCCCGTCGCCCTGCGCGTCGACGAACGCCGACGCGTCGAGCCGCGCTCCGGTGAAGTCGGCCCGGCTGCAGTCGACCTCGAAGAAGTCGCACTTCACGAGCGTCGCGCCCGAGAGGTCCGCGCCGGCCAGGGAGACCTTCGAGAAGAGGAGCTGCTCGGCCCGGCAGCCGCGCAGGCCGGCCCCGTCGAGGAGCGCCTCGCCGAGGTCGGCCCCGTCGAGCGTGGCGCCCTCGAACCCGGCGCCCGACAGCGCCGCCCGCGCGAGCACCGCCCGGCCGAGATCCGCGCCCGCGAAGTCGGCCCCCGCGAGGTCGGCGCCGCCGAGGTTCGCGCCGGCGAGCGACGCCCCCCTGAACCGCGCGCCCCGCGCCCGCGCGTGGGCGAGCACCGCCCGGTCGAGGCGCGCGCGGTCGAAGCAGCACGCCTCGACGCGCGCCGACTCGAGGAACGCCTCGGAGAGATCGGCCCTCGTGAAATCGAGCCCCGACAGGTCGATCCCGGAGAGATCGCGGCCGGCCAGGCTCTCGCCGCGCCGGAGCGCCGCCTCGACCTCCTCGCGCGCGCGCCGCGCGTCCTCGGCGTCGAGCGGCGGCATCGGCTCGTTCTGGTGCACCGACTGCCGGTACGCCTCCTTGAGCTGCTCCTCGATGGCGGCGAGCTTCGCCGCGAGATCGGGGTCCTCGAGCTTGCGGTGCACCTCCTCGGGCATCTCGACCCCGGTCCGCTCGGACAGCTCCCGGAGGCCGCGGAGCGTCGCGAGCTCCTGCTCGGCGCTCCACTTCGGCGGCCCGAGCGACCGCCGGCGCGCGCTCTCCAGCGCCGCGTCCGCGTCGACCCCCGCGGCGCGGCACTGCTCGCGGAGCTCGTCCATCGCCTGCGCGCGCCGCGCCTCGGCCTCCTTCAGGATCGCGGCGGTGCGCCGGTCGACCTCGTCCATGAGCTCCGCGAGATCGCCGGTCTCCATCGCCTCGTCCAGCGGGGGCTCCTCGGGGAGCGAGGCGTCGGGGTCGACCCCGAGCGCGCGCACCTGCTCCCGGGCGCGCTCGAGCTCGAGCTTGATCCGCCGCTCGAGGTTCGCCTCGAGCGACCCCTCGCGCTCGAGCAGGAGCGCCACGTCCTTGCCGCTGCTCGGCTTGAGCACCGCGAGCCCCTCGGGCAAGAGGTCGCGGTCGCGCAGCGCGTGGAGCGGCCCGCGCTGCTTGTCGAGCCGCTTCTCCCGCACCTCCTCGTAGCGCTCGCGCGGGGCGGGGCGCCCGATCCGGTCGAGGCCGACGAGGACCTCGGTCACCTCGAGCTCGTCGTCGGTCGCGGCCGGGAACACGCCGCGCCACACCAGGGCGACGCGCTCGACGTGCGGGAACAGCCAGACCGTGTCGCAGTGCATCGGGACGTCGGCGAGCCGGTCGTCGGACCGCGTCCTGACGAACGCGCGCGCGGCCAGGCCGGGGAGCGACCCCTCGAGCCGCGGCTGGTCCGGGTGCATGTGCTCGACGACGAACGCCTCGTCGCCGCGGAAGTACCCGGGCAGCCACTGGTCCTCGGGCGCCATGCTGAAGAAGCGCGGGTCGAAGTCGTCCGGGAGCTCGGGGTAGCGCGTCTTCAGCCAGCGCTGGCCGTACGTGCCGGCGCGCCCGATCCGGGGCTCCCAGGTGAGGTCGACGGGCCCGAAGCCGGCCGGCGGCGGCGCGTCGCCGGGCGACGTGACGAGCTTCCCGGGCCACTCGACGTTGGGCAGCGGGTGGATCGCCTGGCCGCCCGCGGCCACGGGCCTCGCCCCCTTGCCGGCGGGGTTGCGCGGGTCGCCCTCGCCGCCGAACGCGTTCGCCCAGGAGATCCGCACCTTCCGGAAGGGGACCGGCTCCGACGGGCCGGTGGTCTGCCAGACGCGGTCGCCGATCACGTAGAGGCGCTTGTCGATCGGGCCGAGCGCGACCCGGACCTGCCGGGCGATCACCGGCTCGGGCGAGAAGGCGTAGCCCTCGACGAGCACCTCGCCGCTGACCTTGGGCAGGCCCGGGTCGAACGTGCTCGACCCTTCCTCGGCGAACGTCCTGGCGAGGTCGGCGTCGTTGAGCAGGCTGGGGCCGCCGTCGCCGAGCTGGAAGGCGGCGGTCACCGACAGGCAGCCCCGGCCGGGGAGGCCGATCGCCTGGACCCGGACCATCGGCAGGAGGCCTGCGGGCTTGAGGGTGCGCACGGGGAGAGCCTCCGGGGGTCAGTTGATGAGCTGGATCGCGGACCGGGACAGGAGCGCGTTGCTCATGAGGACGATCGTCGGCGTCTGCACCATGAAGGTGGTGCCCGCGCTGAACATGAAGCCGACGTCGGCCTTCTGGATGTTCATCGCTGCCTTCCGGAGATCGGTGACCTTGTTGATCTCGGCCTTCCAGCCGTTCGTGTACGAGAAGTTCCCCGAGAAGGCCCCGCTGATGAAGAGCCCCGCCTTGAGGTCGAGCTGCGCGGCGAGGGTGATGCTCGCCGAGGCGGCGAGGCTGAGCTTGAGGTCGCCCGAGATGTTGATGACCTTGGTGATGCCGTGGGTGAACTCGGTCTTGTCGGCGTTCACGTTCTTGAACGACGCGCCGAGGATGTTGACCGTCTCGGTCGCGCCCCGCGTCGTGAGCGGCCCCTCGGCGATGATGTTCATCGCCCCGTGGGCGAGCACGTCGACGGTCGACGCCTCGCTCTGGAAGACGGCCGGCCCGGCGCTCTTGAGCTCCATGCCCTCGTCGGTCTGCACCTTGATGTCGCCGCCGGTCACGAGGACCTTGTAGCTGCCGGCCTTGACCGTCGTCGTGGTGTCGCCCTGGACGGTGGTCTGCAGGGTGCCCGTGTCGACGTCGGTGAAGAGGTTGCCGCTCGTCACGTGGAGCCACGTGTCGCCCTTGACCTCGGTGTACGAGGAGCCGGACTCGACGTAGAGCTCGTGGATCCCGCTCTGGACGTGGGTGATCCAGTTGTCCTTGACGGTGATGTTCCAGGAGCCGCCGCCGCGCAGACCCACGTTGAGATCGAAGGTCTTGCCGGAGTCGAGGAGCGCGTTGTCGTCGGTCTTGGCGATGAGCTCGTGGCCCTCGTTCGGCGAGCCCATGCGCAGGTACGTGTTCGAGTAGGGCGTCGACATGGTGACGCGCTGCTGGCCGGCCATGTCCTCGAGCTCGATCCGGTTGCGGCCTCCGGTCTGGATGACGTTCTTCGTGTGGTTTCCGCTGGTGACCGGGCTCGGCGTGAGCGCGTTGGGCACGACGCCCGAGATGACGGGGCGGTCGGGGTCGCCGCCGAGGAAGCTGAGCACCACCTCGGTCCCCTTGCGCAGCGGGAAGTGGAAGCCCTCGATGCCGCCGCCGTGGGGCTGCATCATCCGCACGAGCGTGGAGGCCTTGCCGCCCTTCAGGTTGCTCTCGTCGAAGTTGAACTTGACCTTGTAGCGGCCCTGGTCGTCGATCTGCGCGTACTCGGTGTCCGCCTCGCCGTCGACGACGCCGTTCTCGTAGCCGTAGATGCGTGGCCAGGGCGTGCGGCTCTGGGGCCGGAGCTGCGTGCTGGCCGGGATGGCGACGATCTCGACGAAGTAGACCTCGTCGTGCGCGAGGTCGACGAGCTCCTTGAAGAGCGGGTCGCCCATGGCCTGGTTGCCGTGGTGGTGCGCCTCGACGGTGAGGTGCTTGCCGTTGAGCGTGGCGCGCGGGTGGTCTTCGAGCTCGAACGTGGTTCCCGGCCGCAGGTGCGTCCGGGTGCCCGAGGCGTGGGAGAGCACCTGCCGCGCGAGCATCTCCTCGGCGCGGATCCTGGCGAGGCGAGCGCCGGCGGCCGGCGTGAAGAAGCGCTCGCCGTAGAGGCTCACCTCGCCGACCCCGTTCGGCGCGACGCTCGCGGCGCCGGCGACGTCGAGGTTGGGTCGGGCGTAGTCGTAGTCCTTGAGCTTGATCTTGGCCGGGAGGGTCTTGTGCCTGCAGGTGAAGCTGCGGAACGACGCCCCCGCGCTGTGGTCGTGGCCGATCCGCGGGTGGTAGCGGACCGGCTGGCCGACCGGGTCGTCCGGGTACGACTTGCCGTCGCAGACGATGAGCTTCTCGCCTTCGGGGCGGTGCTCGAAGTAGTAGTAGATGCCTTCGCGCTCCATCCACCGCGAGAGGAAGTCGAGGTCGCTCTCGCGGTATTGCGTGATGTGCTCCTCGACCTCGTACTTGCCGAGCCTGAGCTCGAACTCATTCGTGCTGAGCCCGTTGTCCTCGAGGACCGCCTTGATGACGTCGGGCAGCGTCATCTTGGTGAAGACGCGGCTGTGCCTGGAGAGGCCGAGCTGCCAGATCTCCGGGACGAGGAGGGCGCGGACGAGCGCGCGGCCGTCGAGCTCGTGGAGCAGCTCCACGCTGGCGAAGAGCCCGGCGAACACGAAGGGGGGGAGCAGATCCGTCGCGCGATCGATGACGAGCGCCGCCTTGCCGCCGATCGCGTCGCCGAGGTCGAAGCCCTCGCCCTCGGCGTCCTGGAGGGCGAGGAAGATCTCGATCTCGTAGGGGGTCGAGATCGCCTCGACGCCGCGGAAGCCGACGACGCGCGCGGACGAGGGGAGCACGCTCGAGGAGATGGAGATGAGGTCTTTCATGCCCGGTGTGCGGCGCGCGGCGAAGGGCGCCGAGCCTCGGAACCTACCACCGACCGGATCGTTCTCGGAAGAGGACGCGCCATGTGGCACAAAGCTTGCTGGTTCTGTTAAAGCAAAATTTGCTGAATGACCGCGGGCGTCGGCCAGGCGTCACAGGCGGGGGGGTTGGATCGTCGTCAGGTGGAGGGGCTTGCGGGCCCAGGACAAGGAGAGCCACTGTGAGCGACAGAACCGCTGTGAAATATGAGCAGGAGATCCCGGACGTGCTGCAGGCGCTGGCCGGCGTGCACCAGGCGATGGGCAGGCACGGCTTCGACAGGAAGATCATCCACCTCGTGCAGCTGCGCGCGTCGCAGGTCAACCAGTGCGCCTTCTGCGTGAAGATGCACACGCGGGAGGCGCGCCAGGACGGCGAGACGAACGAGCGGCTGGACCGGGTGATCGTGTGGGAGCACGTCAGCGATTTCAGCGAGCGCGAGCGGGCCGCGCTCGCCTGGACCGAAGCGCTGACCGTCCTCGACCGGCGGACCGACTATGCGGCCTTGCGCACGCGGCTGCGGGAGCACTTCTCGGAGCAGGAGATCGGCGTCCTGACCTCCGCCGTCGCCATGATCAACCTGTGGAACCGCATCCAGGTGTCGAGGCACTGAGATGGCGCACGAGGACGACGTCTCGGCGTTCGAGGCCACGAGGCCCATGCTCCTCGGCCTCGCTTACCGCATCCTCGGCTCGCGCGCGGAGGCCGAGGACGCGGTGCAGGACACGTACCTGAAATGGCGGAGCGCCGACAGGAGCGCGATCGAGAACCCGGCCTCGTGGCTCACGACCCTGTGCACGCGCCGGTGCATCGATCTCCTGCGGGCCGCCCGAAACGCGCGTGTCGACTACGTGGGGGCCTGGCTGCCAGAGCCGATCCACGCGTCGACCGAGGGCGAGCCCGGCGAGCGGCTGTCGCTCGCGGCGTCGCTCCAGACGGCGTTCCTGCTGGTGCTCGAGCGCCTCACCCCGAAGGAGCGGGCGGCGTACCTGCTCCACGAGGTCTTCGACGTGTCCTATCCCGAGATCGCGGCGACGCTCGGTCTCCAGGAGACCACGTGCCGCAAGCTGGTGTCGCGGGCGCGCGCGAACGTGGCGCAATCGAAGGTGCGGCACACCACCCCGCTGGACCGGCAGGAGCAGCTGCTCGCCGCCTTCCAGGCGGCCGTGGCGAGCGGCGGCACGGAGCAGCTGTCGGCGCTGCTCTCGGACGAGGTCGAGCTCTGCGCCGACGGGGGGGGCAAGGTGCCGACCGTGCGCGAGGTCCTGCGGGGCAAGGCCGAGGTGCTCGAGTTCGTCGGCCGCGCCCTCCACGCGTACTGGGGCGACTACACGTGGGAGGCGACGGACATCAACGGGGGCCGGGGCGTCGTCCTGTGGAAGGACGACGCGGCCGTGGCCTGCGTGTCGTTCGCCTACGACGAGCAAGGCGCGGCGACGAACGTCTACATCGTGCGCAATCCTGACAAGCTGGCCCGCCTGGGCGAGGGCGGAGGCGTCGCGCGGGGCGAGGGCGGAGGCGTCGTGCGGGGCGAGGGCGGAGGCGTCGCGCGGGGCGGAGGTGCGGTCGCGGGGTGACGGCGGAGGCGCGCCGGGCGTCACCTGACCTGGGTTGACCCGCCTCACCGGGTTAACCCGCGGACCAACCCGCGGACCCGGGTTGACCCGCACCCCACCCGACCCAGGTTGACCCTCACCCGACCCAGGTTGACCCTCACCCGACCCAGGTTGACCATCATCCGGCCCCGACCCAGCTTGGTGCGCGTCACCCGACCGGGGTTACCCCGCGGGCGAAACTCCCGGCGCCGGCGCGATCGACCCAGGTTGAGCCATCAATCCGGGTGCTTCGACCGGCGACGGAACAGTCGCGGTCGGTCAAGCAGAGACTCGGCGGCTTGGCTCTGCGCCATGCGCGCTCGGTGCGGCGTGACGCATGCGAAGCCATTCGCGGAATGCTGCATCGCGGACCCGCCACCCGCTCCGCCCCCGCCACCCGCAGTTTCCCAGGACCGTGCGGAGAGGTGTCCCCCTCCTACCCGTCTCGCTCTCTCGCTCCGCGTGCGGTGCTATCCCGTGAGCACCGCGTCATTGACGCAGGCGCCGTGAAATGTACGCATCCACCATGTGCCCACCGGGAATAAAACGCTGCGCACGCCAGCACGCCATCGTTCGAGCGCAGTACGGTACGACGCGCGAAACGCACGTACGGCGGCAGCAGCGGTTCGCCAGGCGTCGCCCTGGTCACGGCCGACGGCGAACGTTGGATTGCGCCCGCGCAGGTCCTCGGAGCTTGTGGCTCGCTCATAGGGGGAGTTCTTGGTGACTTGCTCGGCGCCCAAGAAGCGGAGCCCTCTCCGCTCCACGTCCGCATGCGCCAGCTCTTCTTGGCGCTCGAGCTCAGCTGCGACTTGACGGCGAAGGCTCTCCGCATCCTCCGGCGCAATGTCCGGCGGCAGCGCCAGCGGGAGCGTCGCTTCCTCGACCCACTGCGGGTTCGCCGGATCGAGATACACCGAGGGACGTGTCGCGCGCAGCACGCCACAGCCGAGCTCACCCACATGCACCTTGACACCCGGCCATTCCGTCGCATGCCGGACCAGACCAGCGGCCACTGGGTTCGCGAGCACGTAAGCAATCTTTTCCACCACCGCCGCCGGCGTCATCAGCCGTACCACGCTCGTGGCCTCGTGGTCCCATACGGGACCTTCCCACTTGCGCAGCACCTTCGTCCCCAGAGCGACGAGGCGGTGAAAATACTGCAAGAAGCGCGGCAGTACGCCCTGTACATCGGTCACCACGAGGTGCAGATGCGTCGACATTGCGCAAAGAGCGTGAACCTCGACGCCGTAGCGGCGGGTTGAGACTGCGAGGGCGTAGACCAAGAGCTGGTTGATGGCCGCATCGGGGCGCAACAGGAAATGACGGCGTAGGATGCGACGGGTGACCAGGTAGGTTGCGCCGGCAGCGATCTCGCGAGGCTGGCTCATGGTCGGAGTGCAGAGGCAAGCGCGGTGCCGTGAGTCGCTGTGAATCATTTCAAGGGGTTACCATCGCGCGGTGGGTGGCGGCCGCGGATTCCGCCGCTTTCCGCCACCCTGGGCTGAAGCGCGGCACCATGCCTATCCGCGCTGCGTCGTGTTTCGCAATCTGCACGCGCTAGGCGTCGCCAACCTGGATCGCGTCGACAATTGGGCGGGCGTTGCCAACCTGGGTTGGGTGGTCGTGGCCAACCCGGGTCAAGTGGCCGACCCGGGGCGGAGCGCCACAACGCGAGGTCAACCCGGGGCGGACCGCCGGTGGTCGTGGCCAACCCGGGTCAAGTGGCCGACGCGAGGTCAACCCGGGTCGGAGCGCCAACCCGGGTCGGAGCGCCAACCGGCTCGGAGCGGAGCGCCCAACCCGGGTCGGGTCCCGCGCGGGTCCGGTCCCGGGTCCCGCGCTATTTCCTCTCGCCCGGCTTGTCGCTCTTGGCATCGCCGCCACCGCTCTCCTGGATGGAGGGCGGCGGGTCCGACTGGACTGTCTTCGCGTCGCCGGGCTCCAGCGTCACCATCATCGTCCGGTTGCCGCGCTCCGGGTCCACGAACGTCACCTCGTGTGTCCCCGGCGCGACCTTGCGCCCCGTGATCGGCGTCGTCCCGATGGGCTTACCGTCCAGCAGGATCTCGGTCGGCTGCGCCGAGACCACGTCGAGCATCGGCGCGTCGTCCAGCGGAGGCTCGGGCTCAGGCTCGGGCTGGGCGGCGATCGGCGCGGGCCGCGGAGGCTCCGGCGGGGGCTTCGGTGCCCCGCCGCAGCCGGCGAGCGGGATGACGAGGAGAAGAGCGGCAACACGGAGCATGCGCGGAGGCTAGACACGAAATCTCGCGCGAGGAAATGGCCCGTCGCCATCGCGCACGCGCCGCGAGCGCCTGGAGCCCGAACGTTGCCTTGTGCGACCGGCCCAGGTACCCCTGGTCGCCATGTCGACCGTGGCGATCCGCGGAACGGGGAACCCGCGACAGCCGACGGAGCACGTCGACTGCGCGTCGACGGCGAACCCCAGCAGGACCCGCGAGCACGCCGCGGACGCCAGTATCCCGTTTTCTGATGAGGCGGTACATTTCGACAAATTTTGCCGAGGACACGTCGCCCTCCGCGAGCTCGTGGCCTCCTGCGTCGAGTGGTCTCTCGACCCCCTGTCCCTGGAGGGGCGCGCCCTTGCGCTCGAGGAGCGCCTCCGCATCGACGAGGGCCTCGTGACGACCGCGTTCCTCCACGCCCTCATGGCCGTGCGCGACGTCGAGGTCGACCGCATCAAGACGCGCTGCACCCGCTGCGCGCTCCCCGAAGGGTGGCTGATGTCTGGCTGCGCGTACCACAACCTCGACCGCGGCAGCGGCCCGCGCACCACGACCTCGGTGATCCGCGCGCGGCGCCTTGCGCTCGAACCCGCCTACGTCACCGGCCAGACGACGAGGGGCGACGGAGGGCGCTGATGGCAGCGCCGTCCTCGTCGCGGCTCCGGGTGATGGGCGGCCTCGCCGTGATGGCGTTCGTCGTCCACGGCGGCAACCACGTGCGGCGGGGCTCACCGCACGACCTGCTCTGGATGTGCAACGTCGCGCCGCTCCTGCTCGCGGTCGGCTGCTTCCTCGCCAAGCCGGATCTCGCCGCGATCGCAGCGCTGTGGCTCGCCTTCGGCACGCCCATCTGGCTGCTCGACATCGCGACGGGCAGCGGGCTCATCCTGACCACGTTCCTGCCGCACGTGCTCTGCCCGATCCTCGCCGTCCTCGCGGTGCGGGAGTTGGGGCTCCCGCACCGCGCCTGGCTCAAGGCCACCGCGGCGCTGCTCGCCTTGATAGGGCTCACGCGCGCGCTCACGCCGGCCGAGACGAACGTCAACCTCTCCCGCCGTGTCTGGGCGGGCTGGGAGGCGCTGTTCCCGCGCTACGATCTGTACTTCGCCCTCGTTGCAGCCGCGGCGGCGCTCACCTTCCTCGCGATCGATCGCGCGCTCGCGGCGTGGCTCGGCCCGCCGCGCCGGGGCGCCGCGGGCGGCACGACCCGCGGGGCGAGCACCACCTGACGCGCGATCTCCTCACGCGACCGAATCACGTCCGGCGAACCCAGCCGCAGCGCGCGAGCTGAAGACGGCGACCCTGCGCGACGAGGTCCCGCACGATGACCCCCGGACGCGGCGCTGCGCGAGCGCGAACTTCCTCAAGACGACGCCGCGAGCGGACTGCGGCGCCCCGGCCTGGGCGCGGTGCTTCACCGATGACGTGCTCATCCGTGAGGTCTTCATGAACAGCGACGCCAAGCTCGCCGATGCCTTCGTTCGAGACCTACGGCCCGCGCCCCGCCGGGACATGCTGCGGCTGCTCGATGTCACGGGCGGCCTGCGGCACTGGCGGCGAGGCCTGCGCGCGGCGCGCAACGCGCTCGCGCCGCACGAGCGGCTGCGCGCGTCGAGCCCTCTTCGCGACGTGTCCCCGGATGCGGCGCCGGATTTCTGGTGGTGCGTTCGGAGCCCGAGCGAGCGGGCCCGGCAGCTCAGGGCTCGTACGCCTGCGCGATGGTCTCGATCATCCGCGGGATCGCGACGGAGATGAGGATCCCGAGGTTCGCCCGCTTGTTGTCCACCAGCATGCCCTGGAGCAGCTTGCCGTGGTTGACCACCACCACGGTGTGGTTGCCCGCCATGTCGAGCATGTAATACCGCCCGAGGGGCGGGAAATTCGAGTCGCGCAGCGAGCTGTCCAGCTCCTCGGTGATGCGCGTGAAGAGGGCCACCGCCACGGGCTGCTGGTTGAAGCCGGCGAGCGACAGGCCCGCCGTGCGCTCCCAGATGTCGCTGGCGAGCAGCCCGTCGCGAAGGATGTTGCGGAGGTCGTGGACTGCCGCCTCGAGGACTTTGGTGTCGATCATCGTGCTTCCGTCGCTCCTGGGCGCGCGCGCCCGCATTGAAAATTCGGATGTATCACAGCCCGCGCACGGTCGTCTCGAGCGCCTCCTTCAGCTGCTCGAGCGCCCGCGTGGAGAGAGCCTCGTCGCCCACGGTCCCGAGGCAGAAGCCGCCGCGCGCCGTGCGCGTCTCGACCCAGGACATCATCTGCGCGCCCAGCCAGAGCGCGCCCGCCGTGGCGTCGACGCCAGGGACGGTGCGCACGCCGACAAGCGCCGAGAGCAGCGGGCCCACGAGCGACACGTGCGCCTCCGAGATGCCGTGCGCCGCCAGCGTGAGGCCGTTGTCGTCGGCGACGAACGCGCCCGCGCACGCGTGGTGGGCGAGCGTCCATGCGACGAGCGCGTCGAGCCGGTCGGCCGGGTTGTCGGAGGTCTGCACGAGGCGCGGCACCTCCTTCGCCTTCGGCGCCGCCTTCACCGGCGCGGGCGCCGCCTTCGCGGGCGCGCCGGCGCGCGTCGACCCCATGGCGCTCACGAGCGCCGCGGGCTCGCGCGCAGGCGTCGCTGACACCCGCGCGAGCAGCGAGCTCACCCGCTGCGCGTCAGTCCACGAGACGGATCGGACCGTCATCCTCGCCTCCTGCCGTGGTGCCGAGGCGCTCCTCGATCTCGGCCACCAGCTTGTCGAACACCGCGGAGACCGCCGGCGGGCGGCGGCTGAGCAGGCCGAGCGGCACGCCCGCGCGGCTCGCCTGGAGGAACGTGCTGTCGCGCGGGACCGCGGTGTCGAAGACCTGGTCGCGGTAGAGCGACCACAGCTCCTCCAGCGAGGCCAGCAACACCGGATCGCGGAACGAGCTCATGGTGCCGACCACGCCGAGCAGCGAGCACGCGGAGCCGATGTCGCGGAGCCGCGCCAGGAGCTCGAGCAGCCGGGGCATGGCCCGCAGCGCGAGCGGCTCGCACTGCGCCACGGCGATGACGTTGTCCACCTCTTCCAGCGTGAGGCGCGACATCCCGCCGAGCCCGGCCGGCGTGTCGAAGAGGATCAGGTCGAAGTCGCGCTGGCTCTGCTCCAGGATGCGCCCGACGAGGTTGGCCTCGCGCGCGTTGATGGAGAAGCGATCCTCGTCGAGCGCGTCGACGGGGCCCATGGGCAGGAGACAGAGCTCCGGGAGCCGCGTCTTCACGAGCCCCTCGAGCGGGGGGCCGCCGCGCGCGAGGCTCGCGGCCAGGCCAGGGCGGTCGCTGACGCCGTCGAGCGACATGCCGATGGCGCCCTGCAGATCCGTGTCGACGAGGAGGGTCCGCGCGCCTCGGCGCGCGAAGGCGAAGGCGCAGTTGAGCGCCACGGTGGTCTTTCCGACTCCGCCCTTCAGGCTGGCGAATGCGATGGATCGGGTCATTTGGGGTATCCGAGCTTGCGTAGCTGTTCCAGGTTAGCGCGCACGAGACTCGATGCGGGGTCGAGGGTGGAGAGGTCGGTGAGCACGCGGGCCGCGTCGCTGTAGCTGCGTTCCATGAGGAGGCGCCGCGCGTCGGCGTTGAGCTGCTTGATGCGGGCCGCGCGCTGCTCGGGCGAGAAGAGCGCGACCTCGATCCGCCTCGAGGAGATCGGCGGCGGCATCTCCACGCAGCCCTCGTCGATCCGGCGGAGCGAGTCGAGCACGAGCTCCGCGAGATCCTTGAAGATGGTGCGCTCCTTCGTCGAGCCGACGGTCGGGTTGACGCGCACGCGCATCTCCGGCCGGATGAGCCGCGCGAACGCCTCCTCGCCCACGCCGAGGCCGTCGAACGCCGTCCACAGCTGGCCGCGCCGCACCTCGATGAGGCCCACGTCGCCGCTCTCGTTGCTGACCACGAGGACGTGCGAGTCGCCGGACATGCAGATCATCTGCAAGAAGTCGACGGGCACGAAGTTCATCCCGATCGGCGCCGACTGCGCGCCCGCGGCGTGCCCCATGAGGACGAGCGTCTCCTCGGCGATGGGCCACGTCACGCGCGTGACGTTCATCGCGCCCGGGACCTCAACGCCCTCGTTCACGGCGAGCACCAGGCGCGCCGTGCGGCGGAGCAGCTGCGCGACGGCGTCCTCCGGCCCGCCCGGGAGCGACGGCGCGTAGATGATGAGCTCCGCGCTCTCGGCGACCTCGAGCGCCTGCTCCAGCTCCTCCCACGTGGCGGCGCCGATGGCGCTCACCGGCGTCTGCCCCGCGATGACGCGGATGCACCGCATGCGTTCGCGCAGATCGGGATCCGCGACCACGACGATCGGCATCAGCCTCCGAGGTCGCGCCGCGCTCGGCGCAGCATGACCGACGACGCCGTGTCGCCTGGGCGCATGCGCGCGCAGGCCTCGAAGGCCGCGATCGCCTCGTCGTAGCGGCGCTGCACGAACGCGGCGGTGCCGCGGGCGAACTCCTCGCGGTAGCGCCGATCCTCCTCCGTCTCGTAAACCCGCGGCGTGAACGGCGCGCTGGTGGGGGCGGGCGGCTCCGGCGCTCGCCGCACGAGCCCGCGCTCCGGCATGGTCGGCGGCGCCGGATCCGCGCTGCCCGCGGACGGCAGCGTGTCCATCTGCCGGCGCCAGGACTGCGGCGTCTTCTCGCTGAACGGCGACGCCACCTCCCGCCCCGTATAGAGGCCGACGAGCACCTGCAGCGTGCGGAGCCGCCCGAGCGGGCACATTTGCACGATGTCGTCGAACGTCGACGAGCCATCGATGTACCGCGCCACCAGGAGCGCGTCGGGCGAGCGACCCGCCGACACAGGGATGGGCCCTGCCACCTGATCGAGGCCGCCGAGCCGCTTGGCGTAGGCGCCGGCGAGGAACTCCTTGATCCGCTCGATGCTGGTCTGCAGCTCGCGATCGTCGGGGGACTCCGAGCGCGCGCGGTAAAGCACCGCCAGCGCCTCCTCGTAGCGCTTCTCACGGACCAGCCGCACGACCTCCGCCCGCACGGGTGCGCTCTTCGGGACCTCGCGGCTTTCGGGTTCCATCATCAAGGCCGATTCGTGTTGGTCTTTCACGGCACAACTCGGCAAGTTACATGCCTCGACCGCCGACCTTCAAGCGGTTTGGTTGCGCCTCCGTGGCCGCCGCCCCGCGAGCGCTGTCCACACCTGGATCGCCGTCGTTCAGGTGCGAGCGTGTGGGACCAGCCAGCGCCCCACTCTGAGAACATGGGTGCTGCGGCATGGGCCCATGTGGAGACCATGGAGACACGCACCCGGCGACGACTCTGCCCATTTCTTTAATGCGTGGCGGGTCGGCCCGCCGGCGCTGTCGGACGCCGGCCGAATAAATCGCCGGGCGATCACGATAATCGGAATGGGTGTCGCACCTTGGCGCCCATTCGACCACCCAGCTACCGAGCTTGATTTCGATGGAGATCCCTGAAGATACTGGATGCAGCTTACGCGGAACTTGCGCTAGAGTGGTCTCACCGAGTGGAAGCACCCCCCAACGTTTCATAAACGTCTGAGGTGGTTCGTGGGAAATTCCAAAAATCAAGCTCGGAATGCGACGAGGGGGGGGTCGTGCAGGATTTTAACCAAGGTGAGATCCAGCCGCAGCGTCCATTGGGGGTACGCCGTGGTCTTGTCTTGTTGCCTCACGAAGCGCGTACGACGCTTGACTTACGCAAACAGAGGGATCGCTCGATCAACTGACACCACCAGCCGAAAGGAGATCGCTTATGCGGCAGGTCTTGCGGCACATTTTTCAGAAGAAGCAGGCATACGCTCGTCTACCCCTGTTCGAGCGGATGCGTGACGAGCGGCTCGACCCGAGCGAGCGGCTCGCATTCTATCCGTGCATGGCTTACTTCATCATGAGCTTCGGTGATCTGAACAAATTCGTACTGAGACAGGAGCCCGCGGCGGACGAATACCAGGAAATGGTGAACGTCCACAGCCGCGAGGACGACCATCACTGGCCGTGGTACCTGGAGGATTTGACCAAGCTGGGCTACGACGTCGAGGGGCGGAGCTCGGACCTGTTGCACTTCCTCTGGGGCGAGGAGACGATCGAGAATCGGATCCTCACCGCGCGGCTCACCGAGCTCATCAAGGGCACGACGGGCCTCGAACGGCTGGTCATCATCGAAGCGATCGAGGAGACAGGCAACGTCCTCTTCGGGGCGATGCTTCCCCTGGCGGAGGCGCTGGAGAAGCGGCTCGGAACGCAGCTGCGCTACTGCGGCCCGTTCCATTTCGAGCGCGAGTCGGGGCACACGGTGGACGCCGATCACGCGGCGCTCGCGAGCATCTCCCTCGACGCGGAGACGCGCGCGCGCTACAAGGCGCTCGCGGACGAGGTGTTCGCGCTCTTCGAGCCGTGGACGCATGAGCTCCTGCGCTATGCCATCGCCCACCCCGCGGCCGTCCCCGTGGCCGACCCCGAGACGGACGGCGTGAGCCAGATCATGACCCGCTCGTCAATCCTCGCCGCGTGAAGCAGCGCGGTTGAGCTCTCCAGCTTCGCCTTCGCGGCCCCCTCCACGATATCCATCCCATCGCGCTCGCCACGCGCCGCGCTCTCTGCACAAGACGCTGCGCATGGCGATGACGCCCTCGTTCATCCATGGCGGTGAGCGCTGTCCGACGAACGTCGCGAGCGGCCCGAGCCCAGGGAGAGCGAGCGAGGAATGCTGCACGATTCGAGCCGCCTCGAGCGGCCGCTCGGGGGCGCGGCGAGAGCCTGCGTATGCCGCGCACGCCCTGATCGACGTCGAGCGCCGCCGTTCGGAGCTTCGGCGCGATCGGCGCCGGCCCACGGGACGGACGGCGCGCCGGGATCAGCCGCCGCTGCCGTAAGGACGGGTGATGATCTCGAGGTAGTGCCCGGCGGGGTCGGGGAAGTACACGCCGCGCCCGCCGTCGTGATGGTTGATCTCGCCGGGGCGTTGCGCTCTGGGATCGGCCCAGTACGGCAGCTTCCGCTCGCGGATCCGGCCGAAGATCTCGTCGAACTCGGCCTCGCTGACCAGGAACGCGTAGTGCTGGGGGCGGACCTCGTCTGGGGTGTCGATGAAGTCGAGCGTGACGTCGTTGTCGAGCCGCACCGTGAGGAAATGTCCGAACGGCTCCGGGGCGGGGAGGCCCAGGATCTCCGTCATGAAGGTGGCGGACACCTTCTTGTCCTTCGCGGCGACGATGGTGTGGTTCAGCCGGACGGTCATGCGCGCGTCTCCCTTCCGCGGCGCCCGAGCCGGCCTCGTGGCCGCTCGGCCGTGGCCATCATTTCACCCGTCGGCCTGGTGTCGTTCATCTCTGTACCCTCCATCCGGCCGAGCCCCGCCCAGCGAGAGCCGCTGTACGACGCTCGCCGCGCGTGGCCGCCCGGGAACAGGGCGAGCGTGCCATGGTGGGCTCATGCGAGCAACCATGCCGGCCGGGGCACGCCGACCGGCGTGCCATCCCGCCTGTGCTGCTCTCCTCGCCCGATCGCGCGCGAGATGGTCTCGCGATACGCCGGATCGGGGCGCGTTCTTCCTCACGTGCGTCGTCGCCCATCGCGCGATCACCCGCGTGCTCGCGGCGGCCGCCTCACGTGCGGTCCGGGGAGGGGAGGGTGAGACGGCTGCAGGGGCGGTTGGGAATACGGTGGTGGCGCTCGTGGTAGCCGAGGCTCAGCACCGGCCCTGTCGGCCGTCGACGTGCGAGTTCTGGTCGGAGGATCCGCGGTCGCTGTTCCGCCGCGGGATCGGGATCTGGCCCTATCGGGCCGTGGGAGATGGGGTCAGGAGCGAGCTCCTCGAAGCCGCGCGCCGACCCAGGCGCACGGCAGCGCGATTGCGATGTTCGCGAGAGAGTACCAGGCGGGGCCGTGCTCCCACATCATGACGGCGCCCAGGGTAGCGAGAGCGAGGCCGACGAAGCCGAGGGCGAGCGCGTGGCGCATCGGGCGAGCCGGAGCGAGCCGGGCCGCGATGTAGCAGCCGGCGGCGTTCAGCGGGATTCGGTAGGCGAGCGCGAGCACGAACAGCAAGTCGGCCATCCGTTCACCGTGCGGCGGGAAGATGCCGGATGCATGCAACGCCAGGTCCACGGCGGTGGTGAGTATGGCCGTCGAGATGAGACCGCAGAGCACCGCGCCGACGCTGCGGAGCGCGGTTTTAGCTGGGGCGGAATCTGTCGTGACGATGAGCGTTTCTTGAAGAGCTTCGCTGGTGTTCATGGGGTCCCGTCCGCGTGATGGAACGCCGTCCTCGGCGCTACACGGAGATGTCGGAGCCGCCGACGCGTCCTCGACATCGGCAGTGACGATTTTTTGCGGACGACCTCGGACGACCCGACCCGGGTTGACGGGTCGGGGGGTCGGGTTGGGACGACCCGACCCGGGTTGGCAGCGATCCGACCCAGGTTGAGGTGAGCCTGAGCGGCGAGACGACCCGACCCAGGTTGAGGTGGGCCACCGGACCGCCCGACCCAGGTTGGGACGACCCGACCCGGGTTGAGGTGGGCCACCGGGCAGCGATCCGACCCAGGTTGAGGTGAGCCTGAGCGGAGACGACCCGACCCAGGTTGAGGGGCCGAGGGGCCGAGACGACCCGACCCAGGTTGAGGTGGGCCACCGGGCCGCCCGGGCCGCCCGACCCAGGTTGAGGTGGGCTGGGCCACCGGGCCGGGCCGCCCGAACCAGGGTGAGGTGGGCCAGGTGGGCCTCACCGTGGGGCGACCGACCGACCCAGTTGGGGCGACCCGACCTGACCGGGGTTGGGGATCGGCCGAGGGGGCGCCCTGCGGCTGGCCCATCTCTGGACGACCTTGGGAGATGTCGTGGCGAGGGGCCATCCTCCAGGCTGACGTGACGGCGCGAAAGGAGCGGAGTTTGCCGCATCTCGGCCCCTCGCGAGGAGGCCCCCCGAGGATTGCTCGAGCGGCCGAGCGGCCTTAGAGCCCCACCAGGATCGCGGCGCCGAAGCGCACCCCGCGCCCTCTGCGCGTCCGGGGTGGACGGACCCTTGCACGCCGGAGCTGCCCGCGATCGAGGAGCGGCGGGAAATGGTGCGCATCGTTCCGGTGTTGGTCGTCGCCTTGCCGTGCGGCGCGCTCGCGCTCACGGCGGCCTGCTCCGATCCCACCCCTCCGCCGCGCCCGCGGCCCGGCTCACAGCCTGCGGCGGAGGAGGCCCAGAGATTCATCGAACAAGCGGAATCGGAGCTCCACGAGCTCAGCACTCAGAACAACCGGGCCGCCTGGGTCGCGTCGACGTACATCACGGGCGATACGCAGATCCTCGCGGCCGCGGCGAGCGCGAAGCTGCTCGGCGCGCAGACCGACTATGCCAAGCGCGCGGCCCGCTACCGCGACCTCGATCTGCCCTACGACGTCCGCCGGCGGCTCGATCTCCTGCGCACCTCGCTCACCCTCTACGCGCCCGCCGACCCGGCGAAGACGCAGGAGCTCGCGACCATCGCGGCGAGGCTGGAGGCCACGTACGGCGCGGGCAAATACTGCCCCTCGGCCGGCCAGTGCCTCGATCTCGAGGAGCTCGGCAGGATCCTCGCGAAGAGCCGCGATCCCGAGGAGCTCAAGCGAGCGTGGGTCGGCTGGCGCACGGTCTCCGCGCCGATGCGCGGCGACTTCACGCGGCTCGTGGCGCTGGCGAACGAGGGCGCCCGCGAGCTCGGATTCAAGGACACCGGCGACGCCTGGCGCTCGAAATACGAGATGCCGCTAGAGGCGCTGCCCCGGGAGGTCGACCGCCTCTTCGGTCAGGTCAAGCCGCTCTACGATGCCCTCCACTGCTACGTGCGCGGCCGCCTCGCCGCGCGCTACGGCGAGGACGTCGTGCCCGGCGCGCGCCCGATCCGGGCCGATCTGCTCGGCGACATGTGGGCCCAGGACTGGAGCAACATCCACGATCTCGTCGCGCCCGAGGGGGTCGCGCCGATCTACGATCTCGACGCTGCGCTCCGCGCGAAGGGGTTCACGCCGATCGAGATGGTGAAGACGGGCGAGCGCTTCTTCGTCTCGCTCGGGTTCGAGCCGCTCCCGGCCACCTTCTGGGAGCGATCGCTCTTCGTCAAGCCGGCCGATCGCGACGTCGTCTGCCACGCGAGCGCGTGGAACATCGACGACGAGGAGGATCTGCGCATCAAGATGTGCATCGACATCACGGCGGACGACTTCCAGACGATCCACCACGAGCTCGGCCACAACTTCTATCAGAGGGCGTATAACCACCTGCCGTGGCTGTACCGCGACAGCCCGAACCCGGCGTTCCACGAGGCCCTCGGCGACACCATCGGGCTGTCGGTCACGCCGGCGTACCTCCAGCGGATCGGGCTCGTGGACGCGCTGCCCCCGCCGTCGAGCGATGTCTCGCTCCTTCTCCGCGAGGCCCTCGCCAAGGTGGCTTTCCTGCCGTTCGCGGTCCTCGTCGACCGGTGGCGCTGGGGGGTCTTCTCCGGGGACATCCCGCCGGCGGAGTACAACAAGGCCTGGTGGGATCTCCGGAGGAGATACCAGGGCGTGACGCCGCCGGTGCCCCGCTCCGAGGCGGACTTCGATCCCGGCGCGAAATACCATGTGGCGGCGAGCGTCCCGTACCTCCGGTATTTCTTCGCGCATATCCTCCAGTTCCAGCTCCACCGCGCGCTCTGCGAGGAGGCGGGGCACAAGGGGCCGCTCCACCGCTGCACGATCTACGGCAGCGAGCAGGCCGGCGAGCGGCTCCGGCGGATGATGGAGATGGGGCGGAGCCGGCCGTGGCCGGAGGCGCTCGAGGCCGTGACCGGATCGCGGCGGATGGATGCGTCGGCGATGCTCGACTACTTCGCGCCGCTCAGAGGCTGGCTCGATCAGCAGAACCGCGGCAGGACGTGCGGATGGTAGGCGGCGGCCGACGCGGGACGCGCGCGCGCCGACCCGGGCTTCAGGCCTGCGGCGGCGCGTAGAAGGCGAAGCGCGTGACCGCGCGGTAGCCCATCCCTTCGTACACGGGCCGCCCCATGTCCGTCGCGTGGAGGACGGTCCTCTGGATACCCGTTCCGCTCAGCGCGTCGTCGAGGCAGCCGCGCATCACCGCCTCGGCGTACCCTTTGCGCCGGTGCTCGGGCGCGGTGACGACGAAGCCCACGTAGCGGATCCCCTCCACGATGAACGTCGCCGCGGAGCACACGGGCTTTTCGTCCACGTAGCCGACCCGGCCGAACGCCCGGTCGCCCCACATCGCCTCGTGGGCCACGGAGGCGCGCCCCGCGGGGATCGGGACGCTGTAGGCCGCCGCGTTGAGATCCGCGATGGCGGTGCGCGTCTCGGCGTCGGCCACGCGCCGCAGATCGAGGCCGGAAGGTGCGCGCCGCGGCGGGGTGATCGCGTCGGCCACCATGCCCACGAGCGACACGGCCGGCTTGAAGCCGAGCCGGCCGAGGAACTCGGCGGTCGCGCCCCCGTCGCCGCCGGGCGACCAGCTGTCGGACAGCGCGAAGAGCCACGGCACGCCGCCGGCTCTGGCGAGCTCGACGGCCCTGAGCGCCCGGCGCTCGAGATCCTGGAGGTCGGTGGCCGGCGAGGAGAGCGTGGCCATGTTGAGCAGGACCATGTCCGTGCCCGAGAGGACGACGGTGACGCCGTCGGTGCCCTCGATCCGATGGCCGGGGAGACCCTGGCTGAAATAGATCCAGGCGGCCAGCAACTGAGCGTTGGACTCTTCGATCTCGATCGCGTCGGGCATGCGAAACCTCCTCGGCGCCGAGAGTAGCCGGAACTGGGTGTCCGGGGATCGGGCTGCCGCTGTCGCGCTGCGTGCGGCGCGATGGTGCCGGGCCGCCGGTCGCGGCGGGGCTCCGTCGGAGGAGATGAGGTGGCCTGCCCGGCAAGAGCCCTGATGGCAAGAGCCCTGATAAAGAGGCGGCTCGGCACGCCGACGCCGAGCCGCAGGGGGCGCAAACCAGGGAGAGAGCGGCGCTGGCGGGCGAGGGCGCCGCGAGCCGCGAGGCCCGCTCGCGCCCCGGGTCGCGTCACGGCTCGACGTCCTCCACGGTGTGGCAGTTGGCGCAGGAGAACTCGCCGGTCATCGTCGTCGGGTCGAACCTGGCGACCTGGAGCAGGTCGGCCATCTCGGGCACGACCTGGTTGAACATGAAGTCGGTCCACTCCATGCGCTCCGGGTGCTCCGGATCCTGCACCCACTCGGGGAACACTTCCTCGTTGGGGAGCGCGGCGATCTGCCCGCTGGGCATGGCGTAGGCGCGCTCGACCGCGTCGTCGCCGTGGCACGTCGTGCAATCCATCGCCTCGTACTTCGCGTCGTACGCGACGAAGACCTCCTTCATCCGGGGCATGACGACGTCGGTCATGTGCGCGGTGCGCTCTTCGAAGGTCATGTCCTTCCACGCGACCGGCTCGGGCTCGCCGTCGTCCGCGCCGCCGCACGCGGCGACGAACAGGCACGCCGCCATCGAGATGCGCCCCATGACCGTGCGGCCCCTCCTCGTCCAGCGATCGGACGGTGTCGCATGAGCCGGCTGCTGCGCGCCCGTCCTCGCCTCGTTCGTCGCCGGTTCCTCGGTGTGCATGGATCGCATCGTCGTGTCTCCTTGGGGTCGAAGCAGGCCGTCCGGCCGTTCCCGACCGGACGCGCCCTGGTTCTATCGTCACGACGAACGGGCGGACGCAGGATCGACACGCCCCTCGATCTTTTTTACATGATCGATAAATATAAGAATTTATTGATTTTTTTGCGGGAGCTCGGCGCGCGGCTGCGGTGGGGCGGGCGCGGCGATCCCGGGATCGCGGCGTCTCCGCCGCCCCCTAGCCTTGGGGCGACGGCAGGGTCGCCTCGATCTCGCGCTGCAGCGAGCGATCGAAGACGAACGTCCCGAAGGGGACGATCGACGACACGAAGGCGAGCAGCGAACGCCCGAGCGGCCACCGGCGCCGGACGGCGGCGTGGACGAGCGCGGCGAGGAACAGCACGAAGAGGAGGCCGTGGGCGCTGCCGACGACGCGAACGGCGAGCGGCTGGCCGGCGAGGTACTTGAGCGGCATCGCGATGAAGAGCAGGAGGAGGTACGACAGGCCTTCGAGGATCGCGATGAGGCGGAGCTGGCGAAGCGCGGTCATGACGGGAAGGTAGGGAAGGGGCAGGGGGCTCGTGGAGTGCTTTTCGGGCGCCGGCGTCGTGCCCGCGTCTTGACGTAGGCGCGGCCGGGCGCGGGATCCAGGGGGGAGGCTACGCCGGGGCGTCCAGGCCGGCGATGGCCGTGGGGGCCGCGGGCGGCGCGGGCGGCGCGGACAGGAGCGCCTCTGCGCACGGCGCGATGACCTCGCGCGCGGCGTCGAGGTGGCAGCGCGCCCGCTCCGCCTCGGTGAGCCGGCCGTGGTCGTGCCACGCGGCGGCGTCGATCCCGGCGCGCTCCGGGCCCCGGGCGGCGCGCACGCCGGCGAGCGCCTCGTCGAACGCGCGGGCCACGGCGGCGCGCACCGGCTCGCCGCCCCGCGCGACGGCCCAGCGCACGAAGGCCCACGCGAGCTCGGCGTGGGCGGCCTCGTCGGCGGCGATCCTGTCGAGGGCGCGGCGCACCTCGGGGTCGCGGGCGCGGCTCCGCTGCGCGCCGGCCTGGAGCGCGGCGAGCGTCTCGCCCACGCAGCCCTCGCGCACCGCGCTGGCCGCGGCGCCGGCGAGCGTGGGCGCGTCGAGCGCGCCGTCCAGCGCGAGCATCCCCGGGCCGAGCGACCGGCCGGCGTAGCGGCTCGCGAGGGTGAAGCAGGCCCGGGCGTGATGCAGCTCGTCCGAGAGGGCGCGCTGCGCGGCGTCGAGCAGGGCGGGCGGCGCGCCGAGGGCGAGCAGATCGAGGGTGAAGCGCGCGAAGGACGCCACGGACGCGTGCTCGAGGCGCGCGTCGGCGAGCCACGCTTCGGCGAGGGCGGCGCGCGTCGTGGGGTCGAGCGCGAGCGGCTCGTCCGTCGCGTCGGCGAGCACCCAGTCGGCCCGCGCCTCGACGCCCGCGAGGCGCGGCTCGCCGCCCACGAAGAACGGCCGGCCACAGGCGCCGACGCCCAGGTTGTTGGTGTCGTAGCAGCACTGGCCGTCCTCCAGCCGGCCATTTTCGTAGACCACGCAGGACACGGGGTTCGGGTGGTACTGGCTGGGGCAGGTCGCGGCGCTTCCCCCCGCGCCGCCGGCCCCGCCAGCGCCGGCGTTGGCGCGGACCTCCTCCGGCGGGAAGCACCTCGTCTCACCGACGCCGCCTTGACCGCCGGAGCCGCCCTGACCGGCGGCGCCGCCCTGCTCGCCGGCTCCGCCGGTTCCTCCCGCCCCGCCGGTCCCACCTGCCGCGGTCCCAGCGCCGCCGGAGCCGTCCTGGCAGCCGAGCGCCAGCGAGAGGCCGGTGAACACGCCAGCTCCCACGATATGCATGATGCGCGCGCGCAGCTCTCTGTTCATGGTGCTGTGCCTCCCTGCGACGTGCCGTCGATCGGCATCGGAACCCTCCTATACCCCGGATCCATCGATGATGGAGGGGCGAGGATGAGGAGCATTCTCGACGAGGACATTGTCCCCTTTGGCATGGACCGAGAGCAGCGTCCTCGAGGCCTCGGCAGCTGGGAACCTGGAAGGACTCGGCTCCTTCGTGCGCGGAGCAGCGTCCAGCGCATCATCGCCGGTGTGCAAGATACAAGATAGACGCGTGATGAGCGCCGGCCGTTCCCCGGCGTCGGGTCGCCATACCAGCACGCATGACGAGGCCGCGCGCGCCGCCGGAGGGCGCGCGGGCGATCGGCGCGTGGCCCGCCCTTTACGACACGTACGTGAGCGGTGAGGCGAGCCCGGTGAGCGGCGGCATCTGACCGGCGCGCGCCAGCGCCGCGTCGCTCTCGGCGCCTCCGCTGCGCAGATCGCCGAGCCGGCGCCGCGTGAAGCGGATGTCGTCGAAGACGGCCGTGCAGCCGTCGCCTGCGGGCGACTGGGCCGAGAAGCCGACGGCGAGCTCGGTCGTGCTGCCGAGCGAGAAGCTGCGGAGCAGGTGCCAGCTCGTCGCGTCGGTGGAGGCGTGGAACGCGCACAGGCGCCCGAGCCGCGAGACGCGCAGCCAGACGTGGTCGCCGTCCACCTCGAAGGATCTGCGATCGTCCGACAGGCCGCGGGTCACCACGGAGGCGACCGTCGGCGCGCGCTCGGGCGACAGCTCGAAGCAGAGCTTGGCCCACGCGCGCTCGTGCGCCCAGAGCAGCAGCACCCCCGCGTCGTGCGCCGCCGCGAAGCCCACGGTCACCCGCGCGCTGGCGAGGAAGTCCCCCTGCGGCGTCCCGAGCAGGCGCGGCGCGTTCAGGAGGCCGGTGGCGCGCTCCGGATCGAGGAACAGGTCGGTCTTGCCGCCCGCCGTGACGGTCAGGCTCGATGCCTTGCCGGTGCTCCAGCTCCTGGGCGGTACCTCCCAGCGGAGCGGCGTCGGCAACGGCGCTAGGTGCACGGGCTCACTCACCTTGTATGTCTCCCCCCTTCATGGCGACTATCCTACCTGAGTCTGCTCCTGTCTTGTCATCGAATCGTTCCGGTGTGTATGCAGGATCTCAGGTTCATGCGAATTACCGCCCTTCTGGTGTCCTGCTGTATGGCTGTAAGCCTGTCCGGTTGCTTGAAGGCGAGGCGCGGTCCGCCCGAGTTCCTGGTGGGCGCGCGGCCCGTGTCGTCGGGGGGCGCCTCCTATGCGGACGCCGCGGCGGTGCTCGTCGCCGCGGCCGGGGCGGCGGCCGTGAACCGCGAGGTGTACGACACCTGCTACACGATCTGTGAGCCCGGGACGGCGTGCGATCCTGCGACGGGGCTGTGCGTGCGGCTGCCGTGCGGCGGGAAGTGCCCCGCCGATCGCCGCTGCAAGGTGGTGGAGGGGAAGGAGGCCTGCGTCCTCGGGGAGCCCGACCGCGGCGTCGTGCCTGTGCCGGCCGATCCGGGGGCAGGGCACGCAGGGCCGGGCGAGGCGGCGGCGGGAGCGGCAGGCGACGCCGAGGGGGCCGGAGCGAACTGACGAGAGGGGCGCGGGAGCGCGGCTCGTCGGGCGGTGATCACCGTCGCGACAGATCGAGCAGCGCCCTCGCGCGCGAGTACGCGATGTACGGGTTGTCTCCGGAGCCGCCCAGATCGTCGCTGTCCTCGCCCGCGCCCTGCGGCCTCACCGGCATCCAGAGGAAGTCCGGGTGCATGGCCTTGCCGTTCACGCCGTTGGCGAGAGCGGGGTTCTTGATCCACTCGCCGCCGAGCACCGTCAGCCGATCGTCGAGCTCGAGCACGTAGTGGAGCTCCGAGGTGAGGAGCGGGACGTTGCGCAGCGCAGGCGGCCGGAGGAGGTCGGCGGCGCTCACCTCGTCCGAGATCATCCCGTAGCGCGCCCCGACGCGGACGAAGCGCCTGGCGTTCGGGTTGAACACGTAATTGTAGCAGTCGGCCCCCTGGTACCCGCCGTTACAGACGAGCCGCGCCGCCTCCTGCGCGCTCACCTCCGCCATCGTGTCGATGGTGAACGAGGTGACCGGGTAGCTCCACACCTCGCGGTGCCACGTGTAGTCGACGATGAACGAGCGCTGCGCTCGCCCGCTCGACGCGGAGCTGATGGAGCTCGCGCCCAGCCCGAGCAGGCCGGTCATGGCCACGTGCATCGTCCCCGGGTTCAGGTCGCGGCACGCCGGATCGACCGGCCTGCCGTAGACGTCGCGCTGGATGAGGTCTTCCCGCGTCTCGCAGCGCCGCCCCGACATCGTGGCGGAGTCGTTGTGGTACACCTCGGTCATGAGCGCCTCGATGTCCGCCGTGCGGAACAGGACGCACCCGCGCTCGACCGACGCGCACTCGACCAGCGTGCTGCCGGAGAGCTTCACCCGGATGTCGCGCCGCGGCGGGCCGCCGCCCTCGGCGACGACGTAGGCCGCCCAGCCGTTGCAGTGTCCCCACCAGTACTCCGGGGTCACGCCCTGGTACAGGCCGTGGTGCGTCAGCTCCCAGTACGTCGTCGGCCCCACCACCCGCGCCGCCCGCGGCGCCGCGCGCGCGCCTTCCGGCAGGCCCGCCTCGCCGGCGACGGCGCCCTCGGGTGGCTCCAGCGACCGCGCCTGCCCTGCGTAGAACAGGAGATCGTACTTCTCCGCCGGCGAGAGGTTGTCCGGATCCGACGTCAGATCGCCGTAGTCCTTGACCGCGGAGTTCCAGCGGTCGGCGATGCCGTTCCTGCTCTGGGGCCACCACTGCGAGGCGAAGGGGCCCGTGGACTGGCCTTGCAGCAGCGTCGAGTTCAGCGCCGCGTAGGTGCCCCGGAGCTCCGGGTGCAGGTTCGTGGGGAGGTTCGCGGCGTCCATGGGCTCGCGCGTCCCCGTCAGGGGGATGAGGAGCGTGTGCGAGCCGCCGAGGATCTGCCCGGTCTCCTGCGAGAACCCGAGCACGTACGGCACCGAGCCGCCCTCGATGAAGCGCGCCGCTGCCGGCTCCGCGCCGCTCTGGAGAGCGGCCGCGCCGTCGCGCAGCGGCTCTTGCCGATCTTGATCCATACAGCCCAGCGCGAGAACCGCCGAGCTCACCGCCACCGCCCCGATGCGCATTGTCATGGCTGCTTCCCCCTCTGACGCCTACCTTCTGCCACCTGCGTCGCCGATGTCTGCAGAGGTCAGGCCAGCGGCGAGGTGGACGCGTCGCGCAATCGATGCACGCGCGGCCAGAGCACCGGTCACGTCGATCGACCGAGAAATGAACCGCCAAGGGCGCCAAGAACACCAAGAAGAGAACAAGATTCCGCACGCTCGATTTCGCCATCGAGGGCGCGGCGTGCCCCTGACGGAGATGGCGCCGCGTGCTGGTCGGAAAGGGCGAGAGCGCCCGAGGGGAAGGCCGCGCCGCGCGTGCTGGTCGGAAAGGGCGAGAGCGCCCGAGGAAGGCCGCGCCGCGCGCGGCGTACGGGCGCCTCGCCGACGCGGCTCAGCGCCGGGTCGGCGCAGCGCTCCGCCGCTGCACGATGCGCCCGAGCGAGCACGCGTCCGTCCTGGGCCCGAACGGACGTGATGGGCGGCAGGGCAGGGGGCGACGTCGACCGTCCTGGCGGCTATCGTCCGACGCGACGTCGAGCTCTGCGGGCGTGCGCGGCACCGAGGGCTATAGATCGCAGATGGAGCATGCCTCCGTGACGGTGCCAGTCGGGGTGATCGAGGGCTCTGCGTACGAGCTCATCGAGATACCCTCGGATCAGGTGGACACGGAGATGCTCGTCGCCGGTCCGTCGAGCGGGATCCCGGAGGCGCTCCAGGGTCTCTTCTGGATGGATGGGAACCCGCTCCCCGACGAGGTGGTGTCGCTCGGCGGGTCGACCTGGGACGCCGCGACCAGCACGACCCGGATCCATGTCTACGGCGAGCGGGTCTGGAGCTGGCACGCCGATCTCTGGGGGCGCGGGCTCTACGCGCTGGTGCGCGCTGCGCGCCTCGTCTACGAGCTCCGGCTCAACCCCGAGCTGACCTTCGGCGAGATTGTCCCGTTCGTCCGCCTGGCCGGTCGGCGGGTCCGCGTCCCGGAGCAGCTCGCACGGCTCACGATGCGCCGGGTGAGCGATGGCCACTGGCTGCGCGAGAGCTGGTTCTTCGGCTTTTTTCATCACGTCTACGATCTGCGCCGGATCGTCTGCGGCGATGGATCGAGGACGGACGCGTTCGTCGCGTACGCGAGCTCGGCGCCCGCCCGGTCGGCCCTCGCGGTGCGACGCCCCGCCGCAGCTGCGCGCGCCGCCCCGGCGTGACCGACCGGACACATGGGCGGTCGCTCGCTCGGGCACGCTGACGCAACCGACGCAGACGATGCGCGGGCCGACCCCTCGAAAGAGGTTCAAAAGAGAGTTGACAGGTTCGAGGCAGGCCGATAGAAAGCCCGCCCCGAACGGCGAACCGGAGAGCTGAGCAGCGAAGGCGCTGCAACTCCGGGTCGCCCGGTCGGCGGGTCAGCCTCCCAAAAAGGAGGTTGACAGGTTCGAGGCAGGCCGATAGAAAGCCCGCCCCGAACGGCGGACCGGAGAGCTGAGCAGCGAAGGCTGCTGCAACTCCGGGCTGCCTTGTCAGCTGGGTTGCGCCTGGTTGGCAGGTTGACTGGTTGGCAGGTTCAACCTTCTCGAAAGAAAAGGTTGACAGATTCGAGGCAGGGCGCTAGAAAGCCCGCCCCCGAACGACGGATCCGGAGGATCGGCAAGCGCGAGCTTGCGACTCTCTGGTCCGATCGAGGCCGGTTCTGATACGAGGCGAACGCGCGCAAAGGTGCCACCCTAGAAGGGTAGCTCCTCTGCGAGGCGGCTCCTCCGAAGGCCGGCGCGGATTGCAGATTGTCGAGGCGAACTGACCCGCGGAAGCGGGCTGATCTCTCCTCCTCGGTCCTTGAAAACTGGGTTGTA